>OZ245873.1:0-3770000 GCA_965229325.1 Kaistia sp.
GCGTCAGCCGCATCACCATCCGCCATGCGATGCGCGATCTGGTGCAGCAGGGTTTCCTGCAGAGCCAGCCCGGCAAGGGCTTCTATGTCGCCGAGCCGCAGCGCGGCTTCGAGCTGCATCTCCTGAAGAGCTTCACCGCCACTGCGCTCGCCAATGGCCGCCGGCCGGGCCAGCGACTGCTGGTCGCGCGAACCTGGCGCGCGCCGCTCGAGATCACGCGGCCGCTGTTCCTGCCGGAGGGTGCCGAGGTCATGGAGCTGACGCGCCTCCGCCTGCTCGACGACGTGCCGGTGGTGATCCAGACCGACTGGCTCTCGGCGGCGCGCGTGCCGGGGCTGATCGCGCTCGACTGGTCGTCGCCGAACCGGTCGCTCTATGCGGACCTCCGAGAGCGCTACCGCATCCATCCGGTGCGCGGCCAGACGACGCTGAGCGCCCGCCTGGCCACGACTGAGGAGGCCGAGCTGCTCGGCCTAGCGCCGCCGGCAGCAGTGCTCACGGTCGACCAGATCGCCTTCGATGCCCGCAACCGGCCCGTCAACCTGACGACCCTCAAGCACCACCCGGAGCGCTATCCGCTGACGCTCGCCCAATCCGAATCGGGCGACATCGAGCAGATCTGAGGGCTTCAGCGCCGCCGCTTGAACAGCTTGCGCCGGTAGAGGCGCAAGAGATGCTTGAGCGTGCGGCTGCGCGACGACAGGATGCGGCTGGCCGACGCCAGTTGGGCACGCAGGCGCCCGTCCTCTTCCTCCAGCTCCGCGACGCGAAGCTCGAGGGTGGCGGTGTCGACGTCGATCTGGACGATGTTCTGGTCGCGATAGATGGTGGCCCGGCGACGCAAGGCCTGAAGCTCGCCGTCCAGCCGGCGTGCCTCGCGCTCGGCGGATCGCAGGGCCTGTTCCATCGCCGCGAGCCTCTCCGCTCGGGCGGCCAACTCCGGCTCGGCGTTCGCAAGCGCGGCCCTCAGGCGCTCGAGTTCAGGCTCGATCTCCTCGGCCTGCCGCCGGGAGAGGTAAAGCAGGCGCGCCAGCAGCTCGTCGCGTGCTGGCCAGGCCTGCAGCGCCGCACCGTCTGGTGCCTCAGCCGGTGTCGAGGGTGCGCGCTCGGCAAAATGCACCTCGACATTCGGAAACGCCGACAGCGAGGCGTCATAGACGCCCTCGATCTTGCCGTGCAGGCTCGGATGGAGCTCGACCTCGCAACCGATCGCCGCAGCAAGGATGCCCATGTGCAGCCGGTTGGTCCGAACCCGTGCGAAGCGCGACATGATCGTGGCCGTGTCGCGAAGGCGGCTCTCGCAACTGTCCCGCTCGCCCCAGAGGTCGCCGTTCCACAGCAGGCTGAGATCGAGATTGTTGAACGGAATCTCCGGGTTCGGATTCTCGGCATCCGTCCGGAAGATGTTCAGGGTTCCCTGCCGGTCCTTGCGCCAGAACTCGGCATAGAACGAGTCCTTGACCGCGAAGGCGAGGTCGGGGACGAGGCTCACCCTGTCGGCCAGCTCCGGGTGGGCCGCCAGCCTTTCATAGGATCGGCGCTCGCGCAGGAAGATGCGCAGCTGCTTGGCATGGCGAACGAGAAGATCGTCGAAACCGACGATGCTGCAGGGCAGGATGACCGCGCTTCCGCCGGACTCGAGAATGGGCCGGATGCCCTGGATGCGCTCCTCCCAGAGCCCTTCGAACAGCGCGCCGCCGCCGATCACGACATGCGAGCCCGGGGGCAGGGTCGTGGCCTCCGACGCATAGTGTCGCTTCGGATTCCAGCCGAGATGCTCGAAGAGGTCGAGCGCCCCAAGCTGGATCAGCCCGTCGCCGAGATTGCCGACGGCCGGCATGAACACGGCGTTTTTCTGGGCCGCTTCCGCGATCGCCGAAGCGAGATCTGGATCGTGGAGAACTGCGTTGCGGAGGTCTTCTCGGATCCCGGTGAGCCTGGCTGAGCTCAACTGGAGTGTCTTCTTCTTCATTGTTCAATCCGGAGTGGCGGCTGGGCTACGGCGCGTTTGCAGCCCAGTCCTCGGCAAGGACGATATGACCGATATGACGTTCGCCGCCTATGCATCGGACGGCTGGATGGTCCGCTCCGTCGCGCGATTGGTCAAGGACCTGACCGCCGCTCCGGCTGTGTCGAGCCCGAATAGCTGTGCAACGTCCTTCGTGAAGACATCGGGATGATGCTTGGTCAGAATGTGATTTTGCGCCGCAAGACGAAGCGCGGTGCGGTCTGTGTCCGCCTTGTAGAACCGCTCGATCGCCGCGACATAGGCCGACGCGAGGTCGACATCGTCGAGTTCATTGGGAATGAGAAACCCGGTCTTGGCGTTGACGGCCTCGCTGATGCCGCCGATGTCGGGCGCAAACACGACCAGTCCGGCAGCCATCGCCTCCAGGATGATGTTGGGCAGTCCATCGAAGGAGGACGTATAGAGCAGGCCGTCGCAGTCCCGGTAGGGGAGTTGCTGGAAGCCGTTGAAGGGGCCGAAATAATGGAGGTTGCTGTGGCCTCCAAGAAGCTTGACATCGAAGCTGTCGATGACGGGCGACCCATAGACGAAAATGGATACGTTCAGCTTCGCCTTCTTGAGTTTGTCCGCGATGATCGGAAGAAGATCGGGGCGCTTCTGCTCATCGAGGCGGGAGGCCCAGAGGAGCTTGCGCGTCTCGCGTCGCCCGGCGATCTGAGGCATGCCCGACGGCGGCATGGCCGGCAGGGAGAGGGTCCGGTATTTCGGCGCGAGCATGTCGAGAAGGCGGGAGTCCGACCACGCCAGGTCGCTGTGATCGGTAATGATGGTGTCGAACAACTCGCCCCATTCCGAGATGAAATCCCACTCGTAGCCGCGGCGGACCCAGCCCTCGTCGAGCTTCGACACGGCATCGCAGAAGCGGTAGTAAACGAGGCGCATATCCTCGAGCAGGAAACCAAAACGGCGAATGAATTCAGAGACGAAGGCGCAACTCTTCAGGTGGACCACCGCGCCCCGGGCAACCGATTGCAGAATGCGCAATGTCGCCACCTGACGTTGCGCTTCGCCGAGATTGCGATAGATCGTGAACAGATCGAGATAGACAGCGTTCGGCGGCAGCTGGTCGCTCCAGTCGCGCCCCTGGCTGGCCTGGCCGGCAATCACCAGCAGCCGCCTTGACGGGTCGAGCCGGGCGAGCGTGTTGATGACGCCGAGAATGAACTTTTCGCCGCCGCCGGGACTGAGGAAGGGAACCATCAGCACGTCGGTGAACGTCGCGTCGCCGATGATCTGGCACGCCTGATAATAGCAGGCGCCAGGGCGGGTATCGCCATTGGCGTTGGCATAGGCATAGATGCGGTTCGCTCCCGGCAGGTCGATGCCGGGCTCCAGCGACGTCGCGGAAATCGTCAGTTCGCGAAGGGTGCGGCTTGCCAGGAATTCGCGCCGGACATCCGCCTCTTCGTCATAGCGGCGGCGACCATCGCGAAGCCGTTCGACATAGGGCCCGCAGATGCCGAGATAGGTCTTCGGCTTGAAGAAGGGACTCGGCGGCGTGACCCGCGCGGAAACCGCATCGGCGTTGCGCATCAAGCCGGTCTTGCGCTGCCGATAGAAGATGATCGTGTCGGGGACGGCGACGAGGTCGATGCCGCGGGTCACCGCGGTGATGTTGAAGTGCCAGTCCTCATAGGCATAGCCCTTGCTCAGCCGCAGGTCTTCAAATCGGATGTCGAGTGCGAGCGAGCGCAGGCAGAATATTCTGGAAACATACGGATGATGATCGATGAACGTCAGCGGCGAAACGTCCTCGAGATTTTTGATCTTGTAGATATGGAACAATTCACCAAATGAATAATATTACTGCGGAAAGCAGATCGTATTGCCGGATTGTTTTTTGATCGCAAAGAAGAAATTTGAGATATAGTTGAACGATACGAGATCGTCGGCATCCGCCGTCATGATATAGGTGCCGTTCGCCGCATCGAGCCCGTGGTTGCGCGCCAGCCCAAGCGATCCGAACTCGACGACGTGACGCGAAGAACCGGCGAACGACGACAGATCGGCGTTTCGGAGCCATTCGCGCATGCCGGGCGCGGGCTTGTCGAGAACGACGACGATCTCGACGCTTATCCCATAGCTGCGCGCATACTTTGCGGCCTCTTCGAGAGAGAGCAGCGTTCTCGTAATGTATTTCCGCTCGTCATGAACATTCAGGATGACCGTGACGTCGAACTTATCTTTGGGTCGTTGGGTCTCTGTCAGCATGCAGTCCCCTGCCTTCCAAAAGTCTGCAGCATAGAAATGTCCCGTGCGCGGAAAGAATTGACGTTACGGTGGTCAAGCTGGCTCATGCGCGTCAATCCCCGGTTAAGGCGCCGCATTCGAAACGGTTCCGCTCGATCGAACCATGCGGCTATCCTTTGCCTCTGAGCGTGCGGCTGGCGCGCTTCAGGGCGCGTGCAAGCCTTTTGAGCCGGCCGGGCCGGGCCGCGGCTTCGGCCGCCTCGCGGTCGCGGACTTCCTTCTCGGCATTTTCCACAAGGAGCGCCGCTTCCAACGCGCGTGCTGCCTCGAAACGTCGAAGCTCCGTCTGCACCTCCGCTGTCGCGACACGGCCAGCGACGCGCTCGGGCAGGCGGATCAGCCGGCCCGGCGCCTCGGTCGACCGGGTCGATTGCGATGCGGACCGGGCGCCCGATCGGGCGGCTTCTCCGGGGCCTGATCCGCGCAGCGAATCGAACAGGGCTTCATAGCGCGACGCCTGATGATCGGGCTTCGCCTGATCGAGCATGTCCTGGCGAGCGGCACGCCCGAGTTCCGATGCCGTCGCTGGAGCGACGATGAGATCGAGGATTGCGCGGGCGAGCGCCCCGATATCGTAGGGATCGACCAAGCGACCGTTGCGCCCGTCCAGGATGACATCGTTCATGCCGCCGACCGCGAACGAAACGACCGGAACGCCGACGGCCATGGCTTCCATCATGATGTTCGGCTGATTGTCCTCGAGCGAAGGGAGAACGACGAGATCGGCCGCGTTGTAGATCGTTGCCAGCAGATGGTCATCACTGACGAAGCCGAATGACCGGACCGGGATCCCCAACGCGAGGACTTCTCCGGTCGCTTGCCCGAAAACGAGCAGCCCCAGACCCGGTTCGCTGTCCAGATGGGCCCATTCCGCTTCGCTCTTCAGCCGCCGGATCGCCTCGATCAGGAGATCGAGCCCTTTCCGCCGCTCGTCGGCGTGGTGCGCGCCGAACAGGATATAGCGTCCGGTCGGTTCGAGACCGAGGCGCCGCCTCGCCTCCGCCTTGTCGGCCGGACAGAACAGATCCACCTCGACGGAATTCGAAATCCGATGGACCGAGGTCTCCTCGAAGACGCCGGAGCGCTGCGCGCGGGCGGCCAGCCAATGCGAGGGAGCGACGGCCGCCACATTGGCCTTTCGATAGGACGCGCGCTTGGCGGCGATCAGCGATGACGTCATGCCGAGGCTGTCGTCGGCGAGCTGAGGGCAGGGGCTGCACGTGCTTTCGTATCCCTCGCAGCCAGCCGAATAGTGGCAGCCGCCTGTGAAATGGCCCATGTCGTGGAGGGTGAACACGACGGGCTTTCCAAGGGCGATGACCGGCGCGGCCGTTTCCGGATTGAGCAGGAAATTCGTCCAGTGGATGTTGACGGCGTCGTAGTCGCCGTCGGCAATGAGGCTGGAGAAATCAAAGCCGGTCGGCTGCAACGAGAAGAACGTGTTCGACGCTTTGGTCCGGCGCGCATTCAGGTAGTCGCAATCGATGAACTTCGCGCAGTCGATGCCGTCGGGCGCGGTGCCCTCCGGTTCGACGATGATCGCGTTCGGGCTAGCGTGCTCGGCAGTCAGCTGGATGATGTCGATGTCGTGACCGCGCGCGATGAGGCCGCTCGCCAGGCGTCGCATGGCTCTCGGTGCGCCGCCGCCGCCGCCGTCCGTGCTGAGGATCGCGATCTTCATCCAGCCGTTGCCTCTAGCAGCTTTTCACTCTTGTCATTCTGCGGAACCAAAGCGCTCCGAACGGCCGTTCGCGTTCGGCGATTCTTCTTCCCAATGTCGTCGTGATCGCATGTTGCTTGGTCACGATGCCACGGACTTCTTGTGCGATCGTGAAGGCATTCGGGTGCGGCGCCGATCCGCGTCGTGAGCTCGAACCGTGCTGAGGCAAGGGAGAAGCCGCGCGCGGCGCGCTCGGCAGATGCTGGAACGCCAAACGACGTCGCGCCTTGAGCCGTATCGACGAGGACCAACTTCTGGTTGAAGTGGCACGGCCCGGCCTCGTCGAGATGCGGAAGCAGGCGCGTCGAGGCCCAGGCGGTCGTTCCGATCCGGCGATCATGATCACACCGACAGGCAGGTGACGCGCGTTTCGGCTGTGTCGTGTCAATGCCGACCGACAAACCAGCGCAATCGCGATCGACCGCAATCGAGTTCACTGCATGTCGTGTCTTGTCTGCATACGCGATCAATACTTGCCGGACCGAGATCTGATGTATGGATATCATCCAGAAGGGTCAGCCTCTTCGGGCGCGCGAGAGCTCTTTTTGGATCTTGATAAGCAGCCCGAGATAACAGGTCGGTTCCGCGACTGTCAATATTTCGTGAGCCTTAGTCGAGGGCGATGGACAATGTGTCCGATGCAGCGTCCGACGGCTTCAAGGGGGCACAATGATCGCGACGCCCCGGACGGTCAGGTGCAAGTCCGGATTGTAGAGGTCGACCCTCTTGCCGGTGTGGATCAGGCCGGCGGCGGCCGGTTGCGACGGTCACCGCGCCGCCAGCGGCGAAAGCGGCGCTCGACGAGCTTGCCCGCCTGTGTCGCCAGATGGCCGGCATCATGCGCGGCCGCTGCGAGAATGGCGCCGACGCCGCTTTCGCTCGTGATCCCGGCAAGCCGCGATGGAAGCGTAGGCTCGAGCCTCGCCGCTCCGCCGGGGGTGCCCTCTCTGCGCGAGACGCCCGTCGCGCTGTCGGCATCCCGTTCGGCGGCGTCGCGAGCCCGGCGGGCCGCTCGCTCTTGCTCCATTTCGGACAGTGTCGTCCATGCCGGGGCATCTGTGGAGGAGGGCGGCAGCAGCCGCATCTCGGCGAGCAGGCTGATGGCACCGTCGCCTGCGATCTGGTGCAGGAGATGGCGGGCGAGGTCGTCGAGCGCATAGTCGCGCGCGTGACGATCGGGGTCGCCGGCGTGATCGGCAGCGAGTTGCTTCAGTCGCCGCGTGAACTCCGCCGCAAGCTCCGGCGCGGCGGAGGGTTCGAGCGCCTGTTCGAGCAGGAACGCTTCCGTGATGGCCGCGAATACATGCCATTGCGGCTCGTTCCAGGCCAGGCGGTGCCAGTGGTGGAGCAGCAGCGTGTCGTCGATCAACCGCAGTGGTGCATAGAGGCTCGCCGCCAGGGGCAGCGCATAGTCCCACCACGGCACGCCGAGCTGATAGGGGCGCCGTCTCAGTCCCTCGATGGCCGGGGCGATCCGTCGCGGCGTGAAGGCGATCAGATCGACGCCGATATCGAAGCGGCGTCCCTCGCGGCGCGCCAGCGACGGCACGTCCCAGCGATGCGCGACCAACGTCGCGTCGCGGGCCGCGTCTGCCATTCGTCCGGCAAGGCCTGGAAATGGCACCATGAAGATATCGGCATTGATGATCCCGATGGGCTCATCGGGGGGCAGGTCGGCCAGAACCGCCGCGAGCGTCGGCATGGTCCGTGCGCCAGCCGGCAGGTCCTCGTCGATGAAGCGGAATTCCACCCCGGGCAGGCTGTCGATCGAGCCTTGCTCGGCGCGGTTATGGATGGAGACGACGTCGAAGCCGTTGTCCTGCCAGGAGCGGACGCACCGTGCGACGAGATCGCGTCCGACATCGATGCCGGCTTCATCCGGGCGGTGAAGATGCGGAAAGGCCGATGTGATCAGGCGCATCCGAGCGTCGCCCAAGCCTGTTGCCGTCCATGCCCGCGGGTCATCGGTTCGACTTCAGCGCGATCGCCGCCCGCCTGCCGAACGCCGGGGCGCACGCCTCCGCCGAAGGCTGCGGACGCGGCCGGATTCCGGAGATGGATGGGCCGGCCTCTCATGCGCGGGTCGGCTTTCCCCTGAGCTTTCGCGACAGCGCCTTGGCCCAGTGCATCCGTTGCGGACTGCCGTTTCCGTTCCTGGGCGCAAGCGTGCCCAGGGTCGCGGTCGGCTCGGAAGCGTCCGTGCCGCGCGGGCCCGCCATGCGCAGAATGCGGAGTTCCTGCTCGAGGCGATGGATCTGGCGTTGCAGATCGAGATTGAGGGCCCGCTGCTCGACCAGTTCACGGCCGATGGCGAGGCTCTGCTCCGACTTCGCCAGATGGTCGTCGAGCTTCCGCTCCCAGGCCTTCAGGAGCATCGCGATCTCGTCGCGCGCGCCATCCTCGCGCGCCGAGGCGGGCTCCCCATCGATCTGCGAGCCTGTCGTCGCCTGATCCTTGTCTCTGTTCGTCATGCCGCGCTGTCTTGATTGAGGGCCATCGTCTTTGTTTCGGTCTCGAGGCAGGTGATCGATGACAGGAACACGCTGATCTCCCGTGCATCCTGACGGCCGCCCTCTTCTGTGGGCATGATCGCATAGGCAGCACTGATCTTCAGCACGAGCCGGTGCGTCATGCGGGCAAAATGGAACGCATTGCTGGCCTTGAGCGGCCGCCACGTCTCGACGGGGCCCTGATAGAGCAATTCGTCATTGACCGTGATGGCCAGGGCCTGCGGTCGGTCGCGCGCGCCGGCGGCCATGAATCCGAGTTCGACCCGGATATCGGTCACGCCATGTTCGAGCTTGATGGTGATCTCCGAGCTCGTCCCCCTGATCCAGACCCCCGTCTCCTCGGGCTCGTGGAGGCTGGCACGAGACGACGTCGAGGCAAACCGCGATAAGGCCTGCTCCTCGCCCAAGCGCAGCGACACCGGTTGCACGGGCGAAATGCTCGTCGTGAGCGGCATCGCCAGCGCCATTGCCCGGGCTTCGTTGAAGCGGTAGCCGCCGGGCATCGTTTCCTGGTCGAGCCTTTGGCACACACGGTGTGTGGAATCGAGCCAGACGGCCTCGTCGACCGCGTGCATCGAGTTATCGAGACTGGCGGAGCGCCAGTTCCAATAGGCGGTCGGTGAGGGGCTCAGGCGGAACGCACCGCCGCGGACCAGCATGGCGTAGAGATACATGTCCTCGGCGACCACGAGCTTCGGATCGACGAGCGTCCGCTCGTCGAGACAGGACGAGCGAGCGATCCAGGCATTCGACTGCACAAAGTTCTCGAACCTCAGCAGCCGGATCAGGTCGAAGCGCTCCATGAACTTCAGTTCCCGCAACTCGGGAATTTCGAGATCCATCGGCCCCAGGAAATTCGGCTGATGCATGAACTCGACCGGATCTTCCTCCACCCGCACGACGCCGCTGTAGTAGAGCGGGTGCCCCGGCTGTTCGCGCGCGGTCGCGAGCAGATGGCCGAAATGGTCGGGCATCAACGCATCGTCGTCGTCGAGCATGGCGAAATAAGGCGCGGTCACCCTGGCAAGGCCTGCCCAGAGCGATGTGCTGCGCAGGCCGGTGTTCTCCGAGCGCAGGTAGTCGATCTCGACCCGCTCGGTCTGCTCGGTCCGCGCCAGCTCCGCTACATCGTCGCGGCCCTTGTAGTCGACCAGGATGACGCGGTAGCGGCCGACGGTCTGATCGGCGACGGATCGCAGCGCACGCCGCAGCATGGCGAGCGAGCGCCCGCCGGTTCGCACGACGATGTCGACGATCGGGCCGTCCGGATCGGTCGTCGAGGCGGCGGCGAACTCGGCTCCAGCGCGAAAACGCCTGGTCGCCGCCTCCTTCGCCGCCGCGACGAAGTCGCAGCAGCGGTCGAACGTCGTCTCGAGGCTGAAGTCGCGCTCGAGGATCTCGTGGCTGCGCCGCGCCATGGCGTCGGCCTCGGCCCGGTTTGCGTTCGCCCAGGCGATGATCTCGCGCACGCGCGCGGCGTTGACGTCGGCCGGGCGCTTCAGGTCGAGATGGAAGACGCTGTCGCCGAGGATGCGGCGGGCGAAGGGAATGTCGTCGGTGATGATCAGGCAGCCGGCAGCGGCGGCCTCGAAGAGGCGCATCGAGGGCGTATCGGCGGCGCGGTGGTCGTCCTTGTGGACGCAGAGCGCGATGCCGTGGCGGGCGAGCGTCGCCTGCATCGAGAGGCCGTCATAGGGCACTTCGCCGCGATAGGAGCCGTCATAGCCGCGCCAGTTTTCTGCCGGGCCGTAGAAGGCGATGTCGCCGGACGCGTGCAACTGGTCGAGCAGGCCGGCATGGCGTTTGCCGTCCCAGTGCACGCCGACATAGACGAGTTCATAGGGACGATCGGCGCCGCGCTGTTCGAAGGCTGTCGCGGGCGCCGTCGGCAGGAACAGGAAGTCCGAGCGCGGCTTGTGGACGCCGGTCGAGAATTCGAGATCGTCGAGGAACTGGCCGACCTCAGGCGAGCCGATCAGGTAGCCGTCATAGGAGAGGATCGAGCGGATGCGGAGCGGGTCTCCGGAATAGAAGGCCGGCGGGCTCCAGAGAGCGCCGAGCGTGAAGTAGGGCGTCAGCTTCGGCGTGTACTCATGCGTCGCGATGACGAAGTCCGGCGCACAACAGTGGATGTCGTCAGAGGTCACGACCTCATAGACGTGATGTCCCTTCGCCTCGGCGACACGCTTGAAGCGCCGGATATACTCGACCTCGGCCGTGCTCGCCTTTGTAGGGAACGCATTGACGAGGGCGATATGCATCGAGCAGGAACTCCAACGACGGCCGTCCGATCATAGCACTCTGGGGAGATGGCGAGTCGAGCCACCAGACGCTGCAAGACCAATAGACGGACGATCCCCCTTGCTTCCCCTTCGGGCGTCAGGGGCGTGCCCATTCGGCGTCGCTGACATCGACGCCGGCGCGGCGGCAGGTGGCGAGCATCTCGTCCGCCGGCGTTTCGGCGAACCATTTGATCATGCGGGCGAGCGGTGTCGCGCCTTGCGGCGCGGTGGGTCCGATCTCGGCCCAAAGCTGCGCGAACCAGGGCGTCGTCGGCTCGTTCCGCGCCGCGCCGTGCCGCGCATAATAGAGGATCGGCAGCATGCCGGAGCGGCGCGCTTCCGCATGCATCAAGAGGTAGAACTTGGTGTCGAAGAAGGGCGAGGGATCGCGATATTCGAACACGCCGAAGCGCAGATAGTGGCGCAGCGGTCCGCCGCGCGTCGTCTTCGCTTCCGGGTTCTGCTCGGCATACCAGTTGGCGAAGAACAGCCCGCTCTGCTTGACCAGCAGCATGTCGCGACGCATCGAAAGCGAGCGCTGCCATTTCGTCACCAAGCTGCGGGCGCGGATGGTCTGGTAGCGCGGCTTGCCGAGCGCCTCGCCTTCGAGATGCTCGCGCAGCTCCGCATGCATGCGCTCGGCCGCATCCGACTGGCCATAGCGGGAGAGCACGGTCTTCCACTCGTCATAGGTTTCGCGGCGGCGGTTCCAGGAGAGGCCGCCGCTCGAATAGATCGCGATCAGCGCGCCGCTGTGATGGACGCTGGAGCCCTTCTCGCGCTGGCGATAGAGGAACTCGTGGTCGGCGACGATCCGGTAGGTGGTGTCGTAGCCGTCCTCGGCGAGCAGCGCGCGGCGGGTCAGCGTCGCCTGGTGGCAGGGCACGCCGGCGATCCAGCGCGCATCGATGGCGCCCTCCTTGAGGCGGCGCCAGGTCAATTCGAAATCGGCGGCCCGGCGCAGCACGTCGCCCTGCTCGGAGCGGTAGAGGTGGTGGCCGATGATGAAATCGGGCGCGGCGCCTTCGGGAAGGCTCTCCATCGCCTCGGCGAGAGCGCCGTCGCTGGCGAAGAAGTCGCCCGCATTCATGAACAGGATATAGTCGCCGGTGCCGAGCCGCGCCGCCTTGTTCATCGCGAAATAGGGGCCTTCGTCGGACTCGCTAAGGCTTGCCGCGATGCGGTCCCTGTGGCGCTCGAGGATCGCGGCGGTGCCGTCGGTCGAGGCGCCGTCGACGACGACGAGTTCGATGTTCGGATAGGTCTGCGCGAGGATGCTGGAGAGCGTCGCCTCGAGCGTCGCTTCGGCATTGCGGGTGACGACCGCGACGGTGACTTTGGGGCCCAGTGCCGCGCCTGCGCGCTCCGGCGCCGCGCGGGTGATCGCCCCGGCTGGGAGCTCGGCCGGCGCGGGCTCGCCGAGCACGAAGGCGCGGACGCCGCCGAGCGCCTCGGTCCAGCGCCTGCGGCCGAGGAGGGCGCGTTGCCGGGCCCTCGCGCCGAGCCGGGCGACATCCGAAAAGTCGAGCGGGGCGGGGGCGCCGAGCGGCCAGAGCAGGCCGTCGACGCCGTCGGTGATGTATTCGTTCATGGTCGGCTGGTCGGCAGCGACGACCGCCATGCCGCGGCACATCGCTTCGATGAAGGAGAAGCCGATGCCTTCCTGGGCGCGCGGCGCGAAATAGACGGTGTGCCGGCCGAGCAGGGCCTGCAGTTCGGCCGGGTCCTCGAACCAGGACGAGACGGTGATGCGGCCGTCAGTGCTGGCCGCGACCGGATCGTTCGAGGCTTCGCCCGGATCATCGGCGGTGTGGATGTGCAGCCTCTCGAACGGCGCCGTGCCGATCAGCTGCTCGATGTCGCGCCAGCGGATCGCCGGCGAGCGCTTCCAGAAGAAGCCGCGCAGCGACGAGAAATCCTCGATCGGCGCGAAGTCGGCCGGGTCGGGCCAGTACTGCGCATAGAGCGAGGTGAGCCCGGCATTGCCGACGATGCGGTGCAGTTCGCGGCAGAAGGAGAGCACCTTGACGCCGGCAAACCGCCGCCAGTCGGCATCGCCGAGCTGATCGGCGCCATCCCACATCGGCACATAGACGATGTTGCCGGCGCCATTCCGCAGCAGCCGCTCGACCGGCTGCTCGACCTGCCAGACGATGATGCGATCATAGCGGCCGGCGAGAACCGGCGCCGGGTCGAACGAGCGGTCGCCGCGCCAAGAGTCGTCCCAGAAGCGGTCGACCTCATGGCCGGCCAGCACCTCGCGGACGAAGAAATCCGTCGAGCGCGTCTTCTGGTGATAGGAGTGGTCGATGAAGGCGATCCTCATTTGTGGATCGCCGCGTCTTTGAGCCGAAGCAGATTGATCTCGGCCCGCGCGCTCTTCAATTGGCCGCGGAGCCGCATCGCCTTGGCGCGATCGGCCTCGATCTCCGCCTCCAGCGCCGCCATGGCGCCGTAGAGGCCGCCTTCGCCGGGCCTTGCCGCGGGCGATCCGCTGCTCTCGCCGAGGAAGCGGCCGAGGCCGCCCCAGCTGCCGCGCGCGATCGTGGCGGCACCCTCGTCGCCGAGGTCCTCCTCGCGCGGCGGCACTGGCTGCCCGGTGTCGGGGGCGGAGGCGAGTTCGAGATGCATCGCGGCGACGAGCAGGAAATGCTCGCGCGGATCCTTCGGCCGCCGGTCACTCTCGATCTCGAAGAAGGCGCGGCCCTTGGCAAGCTCGACCGGGATGCGCAGCACGATGTTGCGGCGGTGGCCCGAGACCTCGATCACCTCTTCGAACACCAGTTCGCCGCCCGAGCGGATGACGAGGCGATTGTTCTGCTGCCAGTTGCGGCACTCGACGACCAGCGCATAGCGGCCCGACACCGGAACGGCGGCCGAGAGCAGCATCAGCGGCTGGTTCATCCAGAGGACGCCGGCCGGCAGATGCAGCTCGGGATGGGCGCCGATCGGCGCGCTGGCGCCGGTGATGACTTCGAGCGGGACGGTCGGAAAGGCGATGCCGCCAGCGTGCACCATCGGCGCCAGGAGCGGGCTGCCGAAATCCGGCACGAAGCGCCAGGTCTTCTGCTCGGGGCTATACTGCGCGACGCTGCGCTTCTGGCGCCGGCCGCCGATATCGATCGGGGCGCCGGCGGGGCTTGCCGCCTTCTCCGGCGGCAGGCGGTCGATCTCGGCGTAGTACTTGTCCATCGATTCCGACAATTGTCCCGGCCGGCGGCGGTGGAAGCCGAGCAGCGTGTCGATGGTAGTCAGCGGCGCATGGCGGGCGAGGCGGCGCCAGAGGTCCCAGTCGCCGGCGAGGCGGAAGCCCTCGTCGAGGCCGCCGACCATGTCCCAGAGCGCCGCGGTCCAGAACGTGCCTTCCTGCATGACGAAGGGGCCGCCGCGGCCGTCATAATCGCCGGCGACCAGCTTCGAGCGCTCGAAGGCGATCGGCGAATCGACGCCGAGCGTCGCGCCGCGATCGTTGATCAGCGAGACGCGCGAGGTCATGAACGCGATCTCGGGCAGGTCGGTCATCACCGCGCGGATGGTGGCGAAGGCGCCGGGCGCGACACGGTCGTCGGAATTGATCCAGCCCATCACCGAGGGCGTGTCGGTCGCGCCGTCGCGGGCGGTGGCGAAGGCGCGGTTGATCGCCTGATACATGCCGCCGTCCTGGGAGACAGTGAAGGAGAAGGCGATGCCGCGGCAGCGGATCGGCAGCGCGCCGGCGGCAAGCCGTGCCTGCCAGGCCTCGATGATGGCGAGCGTTCCGTCCTTCGAGCCGCCATCCTGGATGTGATAGCGGATCGAGAAGTCGCCGGCCTGGCCGACGACCGACGCGATGGTCTCGTCGAGATAATCTTCCGAATTCAGCGTCGGCGTGACGATGGTGAAGAGATCGCTGGCGCTCATGCGGCTTCCGCTCGGGTCGGCGTGGCACCGACATCGAGCGAGCCTATATCATCGCGAGAGCGCGCCATGCAACGCGCGGGGCTCCCGCTCAGACCTTCATCAGCCATTCATGCTCCGGCGCGTTGTGGAACTTCCACGTCCGCTTCGGACCGGCCATCACATTGAGATAGTAGAGATCATAGCCATGGATGGTCGCGCAGGGATGATAGCCGCGCGGCACCAGCGTCACCATGCCGTCCTCGACCAGGATGGTCTCGTCGAGCGAGCGGTCGTCGGTGTAGACGCGCTGGAAAGCGAAGCCCTGCGGCGGGTTCAGCCGGTGGTAGTAGGTTTCCTCGAGCAGGGATTCATGCGGCAGGTTGTCCCGGTCGTGCTTGTGCGGCGGATAGCTCGACGTGTGGCCGCCGGGCGTGATCACCTCGACGACGAGGAGCGAATCCGCCGCCGCCGTCTCGGGCAGGATGTTGGTGACATAGCGGACATTGGTGCCCTTGCCGCGCACCTCCTGGCCGACATCGGCGGGCGAGATCCGCCGCGCCGGCAGGCCGCCGCCGAGCGAGGGCGCCGAGCAGACGGCAAGCGTCACCGCCGTCTCGGCGGTTGCCTTCCACTCCGAGCCGCCCGGCACATAGACCGAATCCGGCTTGCCCTCGAAAGGCGACATCCGCGACCCGACGGCGCCGAAATCCGTGCCGCCGGCCTCGATCCGCGCCGTGCCAGAGATGAGCACGAGACAGACCTCGCGGTCGTCGGTCCGGTGATGCGCGCTCTCGCCGGGCGCGAGATGATGCAGGTCGAAGCCGACATAGGTCCAGCCCGCCAGCTCCGGCGTCACATTGATGGTCCAGCCCTCGGTGCCGGAGGGTTTCACCAGAAGATCGGATGACATGGCGCGGGTTCCCCGGTTGTGTATCGGCGGTTCGTCCTTCCCCTCTCCCGCCAGCAGGAAAGGGGGCAATCGCCTCAGCGCTTCCAGCCGGCCTCGGCCATGAAGCGCACGAGATTGTCGTAGCCCATCTTCACATACTCGGCCGGCGGCGCCTTGACCGGGTCCTGCTCGGCCTCGATGACGACCCAGCCGGCATAGTTCGGCAGCGCCTTGAAGACCGAGACATAGTCGACCGAGCCGTCGCCGGGCACCGTGTAGACGCCGGCCAGCACCGAATCGAGGAACGACCAGTCGCCTTCCGCCGCCTTCGCCGCGACGTCGAGGCGGACATCCTTGGTGTGGACATGGGCGATGCGGTCGCGGTAGCGCCGCGCGACTTCGGCCGGATCGGCGCCAGCCCAGGTCAGATGGCCGGTGTCGAGCAGCAGCTTCACCGCCGGGCCGGTCGAGGCCATCATCCGGTCGATCTCGTCCTCGGTCTGGATCACCGTGCCCATGTGGTGGTGATAGACGAGGGTGAGGCCCTCATCGGCGAGGAAATCGGCGAACTTGGTGAGGCCGGTGTTGAAATGGGCCCATTCGCGTTCGTCCATCTCGGGACGGGATGAGAGCGGCGCCGACTTGGTGCCATGCACCGTGCGGGTGCATTCGGCGGCGATCAACACCTTGCAGCCGAAGGCTTTCAGGAGATCGATATGCGGCCGCGCGGCCTGGAATTCGCTCTCGGCGTCGCGCTCGATCAGGAACGTCGAATACCAGCCCGAGACGAGGTCGAGGCCATGCGCGGCGAGGATCGGCCGCAGCGCGTCGGCCTGGCGCGGAAACTTGTTGCCGAGCTCCATGCCCTCGATGCCGATCGCCTTGGCCTCGGTCAGGCATTGCTCGAGCGGGATATCGCCGCCGATCTCCTGCATGTCGTCGTTGGACCAGCAGATCGGGTTCGCGCCGATGCGGATCATGATGATGTGCTCTCCGAGGGCTGGGGTCGAGGCGAGGTCAATCGGTTCTATCCTGAACCCTCCCCTTGAGGGAGGGTCAAAACCGCAAAGCGGTTTTGGGGAGGGGTTGCTTGGCGGGGAAGAGAAGAACGCTTCGGCTCTGCCGAAGCTAGCCCCTCCCCGAAAACGCTCGCGCGTTTTCGACCCTCCCTCAAGGGGAGGGTTCAAGCGTCAATTCACGAAGCGCTGCGCCTTGAGCGCGGCTTCATAGGCCTTGCGCGCGGCGTTGACCGAGGGGCGGTCGCTGACCTCGGGCACCGCGACGTCCCACCAGTGGCCGCCGGCGTCGGTGGTGATCAGCGGGTCGGTGTCGATGACGAGAACCGTGGTGCGGTCGTTGGTTTTCGCCTCCGTGAGGCCGGCCTCGAGCTCGGCGATGGAGGCGACCTTCTTCGCGATCGCACCGAGGCTTGCGGCATGGGCGGCGAAGTCGATTGCCGGCAAGACCTCGTGGCGCACGTCGCGGAAGAGATTGTTGAAGTTGGCGCCGCCGGTGGCCATCTGCAGCCGGTTGATGCAGCCGAAGCCCGAATTGTCGAGCACGACGATGATGAGCTTCAACCCGAGCATCACCGAGGTCGCGATCTCCGAGTTCATCATGAGATAGGACCCGTCGCCGAGCATGACGACGACCTCCTCGGTCGGCTTCGCCATCTTGGTGCCGAGACCGCCGGCGATCTCGTAGCCCATGGTCGAGAAGCCGTAGTCGAGATGATAGGTGCCGGGGCTGCCGGCCTGCCAGAGCTTGTGCAGTTCGCCGGGAAGCCCGCCCGAGGCGCAGACCAGCGTCGCCTCGCTGCCGAGCACGCGGTTGACCGCGCCGATCACCTGGCCGTCCGAGGGGAGGGGCGCATTGGTCGCGGCCGTCGCCTTGTCGGCCTCGACGAACCAGGCCGTGCGGCCGTCGATCGCGCGTTTCGTCCAGCTTTCCGGCGCGCGCCAGCCGCCGAGATCGGCGGCGAGGTCCTTGAGGCCGGCCAGCGCATCGGCGACGAGCGGCAGCGCGCGATGCTTGGTGGCGTCAAAGACCTGCGGATTGAGGCCGATCACGGTCTGATTGTTGTTCTTGAACAGCGCCCAGGAGCCGGTGGTGAAATCCTGCAGCCGCGAGCCGACCGCGAGGATCACATCGGCGTCCTCGGCGAGCTGGTTGGAGGCCGAGGTACCGGTGACGCCGATCGAGCCCATGTTGAGCGGATGGGCAGCCGGCAGCGACGACTTGCCGGCCTGCGTCTCGGAGACCGGAATGCCGAAGCGCTCGGCGAAGGCCTTGAGCGCCTCGGTGGCGCCGGAATAGAGCGTGCCGCCGCCGGAGACGATCAGCGGCCGCTCGGCGGCGCGGAGCGCCGTGACGGCGGCCGACAATTCGTCCTCGGCCGGGCGTGTCCGGCGCGGCACCCAGAGCCGCTCGTCGAAGAAGCTTGCCGGATAGTCATAGGCCTCGGCCTGCACATCCTGGCAGAGCGCCAGCGTGACCGGGCCGCATTCGGCCGGATCGGTCAGCACGGCCATGGCGCGGTGCAGCGCCGGGATGATCTGCTCCGGCCGCGTGATGCGGTCGAAATAGCGCGACACCGGGCGGAAGCAGTCATTGGCCGACACCGTGCCGTCGCCGAAGTCCTCGACCTGCTGCAGCACAGGGTCGGGCCGGCGATTGGCGAAGACGTCGCCGGGCAGGAGCAGCACAGGCAGGCGGTTGACGTGAGCGAGCGCGGCGGCGGTGACCATGTTGGTCGCGCCTGGGCCGATCGAGGAGGTGACGGCCATCATGCGGCGGCGGAAGCTCGCCTTGGCGAAGGCGATTGCCGCATGGGCCATCGCCTGTTCGTTATGGGCGCGGTAGGTCGGCATCGTGTCCCGATAGGGATAGAGCGCCTCGCCGAGCCCGGCGACATTGCCATGGCCGAAGATCGCGAAGACGCCGGCGAAGATCGGCACCTTGGCGCCGTCGATCTCGGTCATCTGGCTGGCGAGGAAGCGGGTCAGCGCTTGCGCCATGGTCAGGCGGATCGTGGTCATGGACGTGGTTCCCTCGGTCGCTTCTCGTTCATTCTTCCTGCCCTGAACCCTCCCCTTGCGGGAGGGTCGAAAACGCCCTTTGCGTTTTCGGGGAGGGGCCGTCTTGTCTCGTGCGTCGTCTCTGTCGCTGCCAACGGCTCTTTGCCAAGGTTGGCAGAGACCCCTCCCCAAAACCGCTTCGCGGTTTTGACCTTCCCTCAAGGGGAGGGTTCAAGCTC
Source organism: Kaistia sp. (assembly GCA_965229325.1). GTDB lineage: Bacteria > Pseudomonadota > Alphaproteobacteria > Rhizobiales > Kaistiaceae > Kaistia. Next base: position 18,816 of record OZ245873.1, read on the forward strand.
CAGTCAGGCCGCCTTGGTCTGGCGCACGCCGCGCCAGGCGGCGACCAGGCGCTCGAACTTCGCGGCCATGTCGGCGATCGCCTCCTCGTCGGTCATCGCGCCCGCCAGCCAGCGTTCAGCGGCTTCGGCGAAGATGGTACGCCCGACAGCGAAGCCGCGCACCAGCGGCGTCGACTGCGCGGCGCGGAACGCCTCGACCAGCTCCGCCTCCGGCGCCTCCAGCCCGAGCATGACGATGCCGCGGCACCAGGGATCGCGCGCCGCGATCACCTCGGCGATGGCGCGCCAGGCGGCCGTGCTCTTCTGCGGCTCCAGCTTCCACCAGTCGGGGCGGATGCCGAGATCGTAGAGGCGGGTCAGCACCGTGGCGATGGTCGTGTCGTCGATGGGGCCGTTCTTGCCGGCGATGATCTCGACGAGGAGTTCGCGGCCGACGGTGCGCGCCGCGTCGGCGAGGCGGAGCAGTTCGCGCTCCTGCCGCGCCTTCAGCTCGTCGCTGTCATCGGGATGATAGAAGCAGAGGCATTTCACCGTGTGGCCGATCGGCCATTCGACGAGATGGCTGCCGAGATCGGGCAGGTGGTCGAAATCGAGCGGGCGCGAGCCCGGCTGCTCGACCGGGCGGCCGATCCAGAAATCCTGCCGCGCCGCCTTGGCCATCGCCTTGCGGCCATAGGTCGAGTCGAGCAGCATGCCGAAGCCGGGGCGGCCCTTGGCGACGCGGGCCGCGGCCTCGACGGCCAGCACCTTGAGCCCGTCGATCCTGTCCCGCGCCACGCCGAGCCGGTCGGCGACCGCCTCCAATTGGCTGCGATGATCGATGGCGAAGGCGAGCAGTTCGGCCGGCTCGCCGCGCCGCGTCGTCGCCCAATGGATATGGGCGAGGTCGGCGTCCTTGCGCAGCGCGCGCTCCTTGCTGCCCTTTTCGAGGAAGTGCGACAGCTCGGCCCAGGTCGGATATTCGGGCGAGCAGAGCAGGCGCGAGACCGCGAAGGCGCCGCAGGCATTCGCCCAGGTGGCGCAGGTCTTCAGCGGCTCGCCGGCAAGCCAGCCGCGCAGGAAGCCGGACATGAAGGCATCGCCCGCGCCGAGCACATTATAGACCTCGATCGGGAAACCGTCGCCGACGATGCCGTCCTCGAGATCGTCGGTGATCGGGCCGTCATAGACGATGCAGCCCATGGCGCCGCGCTTCAGCACGATGGTCGCCGACGAGTGGGCGCGGATCGCCTTCAACGCGCCGAGAACGTCGTCGGCGCCCGAGGCGATGCGGATCTCTTCCTCGGTGCCGATGATGAGATCGCAGTCGGCGAGCACTGTCTTCAGCTGGCCGGAGACGTGATCCGACTTCACATAGCGCTCGAAGCCGCTGGCATGGCCGGCAAGGCCCCAGAGATTGGGCCGATAGTCGATGTCGAAGACGACGCGATTGCCGTTCGCCTTGGCGATGCGGATCGCCTTCCGCTGCGCCGCCGCGCTCGCCTCGCGCGAGAAATGCGTGCCGGTGACGACGATCGAGGCGGCCGAAGCAATGAACGCCTCGTCGATATCGGCCTCCGAGAGCGCCATGTCGGCGCAATCGGTGCGATAGAAGATCATCGGCGAGACGCCCTCGTCCTCGACAGCGAGCAGGACCAGCGCGGTCAGCCGCTGCGGGTCGATGGCGATGCCGGCGGTGGAGACGCCCTCGCGCGCCATCTGCTCGCGGATGAAGCGGCCCATCTGCTCGTCGCCGACGCGGGTGATGACGCCGGACTTGAGGCCGAGCCGCGCCGTGCCGATGGCGATGTTGGAGGGACAGCCGCCGACCGACTTGGCAAAGGAGGTGATGTCCTCCAGCCGCGAGCCGATCTGCTGGCCGTAGAGATCGACCGAGGAGCGCCCGATGGTGATGACGTCGAGCGCCCGTGCGCCGGATCCCTGCCTGGATGCCGTGTCGATGCGCGTGGTTTCGGTCATATTCCCTCCCGGACCCGACCTCAGCAAGGCCGGCTATGGAATGTATGGACTGAAATTCTATTTCGTGGAATGAATATTTCATATTGGCGCGGATCGTCAAGATGCCTCCGGGGCGGGAGCCACGGCGCGCCGATAGAACGATGACGGAATGGCGGATGAGCATGGAACGCGACGACAGCGAGCAGGAGGCGACCGCGCCGCGTGACTTCTGGCAGTTGCGCGAGGCCATGGTCAGCCGCAAGGATCAACTGCCGAAGCGGCTGGCTCAGGTCGCCGTCTATGCGATGGCCAATCCCGACGACGTCGCCTTCGGCACCGCGGCCAGCATTGCGGTCAAGGCCGGGGTGCAGCCCTCGACCCTGGTGCGCTTTGCACAGGCCTTCGGTTATCAGGGCTTCTCCGATCTTCAGGACGTGTTCCAGGAGCGGCTGCGCGACCGGACGGCCAGCTATTCCGAACGGCTCAAGGCGCTCAACAGCCATACGGGCGGCAGCGCCAAGTCCGCGGCGCTCTTTTCCGGCTTTTGCGATGCGATCGAGCGCTCGGCACAGGCGCTGCGCGAGCGCGTTCCGGTGGACAGGATCGACGAAGCGGTGGCGCTGCTGGCGCCGGCCGAGACCATCTATCTGATCGGCCAGCGCCGCTCCTATCCTATCTCAACCTATCTCAGCTACGCCTTCAGTAAGCTTGGCGTGAAGTCCGTTCTCGTCGGCTCGCCTCAGGGCACCGATGTCGAGACGCTCGGATTTGCCGGTCCGCGCGATGCGGCGATCGCGGTGTCATTCACGCCCTATGCCTCGGCGACGCTCGCTTATGCGCGGCAGGTCTCGGAGCAGAACGTGCCTCTCGTCGTCGTCACCGACAGTCCGTTCAGCCCGTTGATCGCAAGGGATTGCGTCTGGTTCGAAGTGGTGGAAGCCGATTTCGAGGGCTTCCGCCTTCTGTCCGCCACCATGGCTCTGGCAATGACATTGGCCGTGGCCGTGGCCGATGCGCGGCGGACGTGATGGAGCGAATGTTCCGGATTGACGGACCCGCGGAACTTATGTTTCGTTTCGCCGAATTGGCGGCGCGGGTGTGAACGGCCTGGCGGCTGACAATCACGGACGGCGGTGGCGGCCTCAGGCGCCATGGAGCGGCCGTGCGGGGGGAGACGAGACATGAGCAGCGACTATGACCTCGGTGTCGGGCTGATCGGCACCGGCTATATGGGCAAGTGCCATGCGCTCGCCTGGAACGCCGTCGCGCCGACCTTCGGCGATGTCGCCAGGCCGCGCCTCGTCCATCTCGGCGAGGCCAATGCCGACCTCGCGGCGACGAAGGCCGCCGAACTCGGCTTCTCCCGCGGCTCGGGCGACTGGCGCCGCGTCGTCGAGGATCCCGCGGTCGACATCGTCTCGATCACGACGCCGAACGCCTTCCATGCCGAGATGGCGATCGCCGCGCTCGAGGCCGGCAAGCATGTCTGGTGCGAGAAGCCGATGGCGACGTCGCTCGACGATGCCGAGGCGATGCTGGCGGCGGCGCAGAAGGCCGGGACCGTGACCGCGCTCGGCTACAACTACATCCAGAATCCGGCCATGCGGCACATGAAGGCGCTGGTGGAGAGCGGCGCGATCGGCACGGTGAACCATGTCCGCTTCGAGATGGACGAGGACTTCATGGCCGATGGCACGCAGCCGTTCGGCTGGAAGAGCCAGGCCGCCTCCGGCTATGGCGCGCTCGATGATTTCGGCGTGCATCCGCTGTCGCTGCTTTCCGTGCTGGTCGGGCCGGTCACCGAAGTGATGGCCGACCTTGCCAAGCCCTATGAGACGCGGCCGGCGGTCGGCGGCAAGGCCGTCGAGACGCATGACATCGCCAATGTGCTGTTCCGCGCCGGCGCCATCTCGGGCAGCCTGCTGCTCAACCGTTCGGCCTGGGGCCGCAAGGGCCGCATCGCCGTGCAGCTGTTCGGCTCCGAGGGCACGCTCGCCTATGATCAGGAGCGGATGAACGAGCTGCAGCTGTTCGAGGCGCGCGGCGCGGCGGCGACGCAGGGTTTCCGCACCATCCTGACCGGCCCGGTGCACCCGCCCTATGACAGGTTCATCCCGGCCCCCGGCCACGGCCTCGGCTTCAATGATCTGAAGGTCATCGAGGCGCACGAGATCCTGCAGCGCATCGCCGGCCGGCCTGCCCATCTCATCGATTTCGCCGCCGGCCTCGCCATCGAGCGGGCCGTGCATGCCATGGCGCAGTCCCATGCCGACAGGGCCTGGGTCAGTGTCGGCGGCTGAGCCTTTCCACCCCTGAAACCGGGACCTTCGACATGACAGTGAGACTGGGACTTCTCGGCGCCGGCCGTATCGGCAAGGTGCATGCGGGCGCGATCGCGGCGATCCCGGGGGCAAAGCTCGTCGCGGTCGCCGACGCCTTCCCCGACGCCGCCAAGGCGCTGGCGGCAAGCTCCGGCGCCGAGGTGCGCGATGCCGACGCGATCATGAATGCCAGCGACATCGACGCCGTGCTGATCACGACGCCGACCGACCTGCATGCCGCGATGATCGAGCAGGCGGCGAGGGCCGGCAAGGCGATCTTCTGCGAGAAGCCCGTCGATCTCGATGTCGAGCGCGTCCGCGCCTGCCTCAAGGTCGTCGCCTCGGCGGGCGTGCCGCTGATGGTCGGCTTCAACCGCCGCTTCGATCCGAACTTCGTCGAGGTGCGCCGCCAGATCGATGCGGGCACCATCGGCAAGGTCGAGATGGTGTCGATCACCTCGCGCGACCCGGCGCCGCCGCCGGCCGATTACATCAAGCGCTCCGGCGGTCTCTTCCGCGACATGACGATCCATGATTTCGACATGGCGCGCTTCCTGCTCGGCGAGGAGCCGGTCAGCGTCTATGCCAGCGCCTCGGTTCTGGTCGATCCCGTCATCGGCGAGCTCGGCGATTTCGACAGCGCCTCGATCGTGCTGACCACCGCCTCCGGCCGCATCGCCCAGATCTCGAACACCCGCCGCGCCTCCTATGGCTATGACCAGCGCATCGAGGTGCTCGGCGAGAAGGGCCTCGTCTCGGCCGACAATCTCCGCGCCACCAATGTCGAGATCGCCAACGGCTCCGGCTATCTGCGCGAGCCGCTGCTGAACTTCTTCATGACGCGCTACACCGAGGCCTACCGCGCCGAGATCTCGGCCTTCGTGGCGACGATCGCCTCCGGCGCGCCGGTGAGCCCGACCGGCGAGGACGGCCTCCGCGCCCTCCTGCTCGCCGATGCGGCGCTGCGCTCGGTCAAGGAAAAGCGCGCCATCGACGTCGCGGCCTGACGCGCCGGTTCACAGGCCCGTCACGCAGCGCTCCTAGGGTCCGTCCACCACGATTCACAATCGGACGGACCCCCCCCATGATCAATCGCCGCCAGTTCCTCGCCAGCACAGCTGCGCTCGCCGCCGCCACGACGCTGCCCGTCGGCCGCGCCTTCGCCGCCACCAAGCTCGACGTGTTCACCGACAGCGACGCCAACATTTCCGACTGGCTGTCCAATGTCGTGAAGCCGGCCTTCGAGGCCGCCCATCCCGAGTATGAGGTGAATGTCGTGATCGCCCGCAATGGCGGTCTCGACCAAGTCGCGCAGCGCGCGCTGGCGGCGCTGAACGTCAAGGCCGATCCGCAGATCGACTTCGCCGAGCAGTATGATCCGAACCTGCCGAAGGGCGGCATCGAGGCCGGTCTCTGGGTCAAGTTCGACGCGAGCCTCGTCCCGAACTACGCCCATGTGAACAAGGCGGCGATCGAGACGCCCTACGGCATGCCCTATCGCGGCTCGCAGGTGCTGCTCGCCTACGACTCGACCAAGGTCGCGGCCGACGGCGTGCCGAAGACCTGGGAGGCGCTCGTCGCCTGGATCAAGGCCAATCCGGGCCAGTTCATCTACAACCGTCCCGACAAGGGCGGCTCGGGCAAGAACTTCGTCGTCCGCGCCATCCATGAGGCGAACGGCCGCGATCCATCGCTGTTCACGCCGACCAACTTCACCAAGGAAGACGCCGAGAAGCGCCTCGCGCCGGCCTGGGCCCTGCTCAACGACATCGCCCCGTCGCTCTACGACAAGGGCTCCTATGCCGCCGGCAATGCCGCCTCGCTGCAGATGCTCTCGAACGGCGTCGTCTCGATGATCCCGATCTGGTCGGACATGGTGCTGCAGGGCCTCGCCCAGGGCGCCGTTCCCGAGACGGTCAAGATCGTGCAACTGCAGGATCTCGCGCTCGCCGGCGGCTTCTCCGCCTCGGTGATCCCGACGATCGCCGCCCACAAGGAAGGCGCGCTCGCCTTTGCCGACTTCCTGCTGACCGCGGAGATGCAGGCCTCGGTCCTCAACGACCTCGGCGGCTTCCCCGGCGTCGACTGGTCGTTCCTTCCGGCGGATCTCCGCGAGAAGTTCGCCTCGGTCATCCCGGCCTCGATCCCGACCTATCCGGACGGCGACTGGTCGACGGCGCTCAACGACGGCTGGTACCGCAACGTCGCGCCGACCATCACGCGCGGCTGATCCGTCCCTGATGGCGCTTCTCTCGGCCGAACGCAGCGAGGCCCGACGGTTCCCCGTCGGGCTTCTTCTCGTTGCCGCACCGGTGCTGCTCGTCCTCGTCTTCGTGCTTCTGCCGGCGCTCGCGGCCATCGTGTCGACGCTGCGGACGGGCGATGAAGGCGGCTGGTCGCTCGGTGCCTATCGGCAGTTCTTCGGCGATCCGCTCAGCACCGGCAATCTCGTCTTCACGCTGCTCTCGACGGTGGTGACATCGGCGCTGCTGATCGCGCTCTGCCTGCCGATCGCGCTTTATCTCCGCTTCTCCAGCGGCCGCCTGCCGGCCTTCGTGCAGAGCGTCGCCGTCTTTCCGCTGTTCGTGCCCGGCATCATCGTCGCCTATGCGCTGGTGCGCTTCATGGGTCCGAACGGCACGCTGCAGACCGTCCTGCACGGGCTCGGCATCGATGGCTTCCGCTCGCCCTATCTGACCCCGCTCGGCACGGTGATCGGCCTCGTCTGGGAAGGCATTCCGCTGACTCTGCTGATCCTCCTCTCGGGCCTTGCCCAAATTCCGAACGCGGCGATCGAGGCGGCGCGCGATGTCGGGGCCGGCTCGCTGCGCATCCTCACCGGCATCATCCTGCCGCTGATCCGCAATTCGATGATCGTCGCCTTCTCGCTCTCCTTTCTCGGCGTGTTCGGCGCCTTCACGATGCCGTTCCTGCTCGGTCCCGCCTCGCCCGAGATGATGGGCGTCTTCATGCAGCGGACCTTCAGCGAACTGCACGATCCCGTGCAGGCGCAGACGCAGGCGGTGCTCTGCTTCCTCGCCTGCGCGGCGGTCGGTGTCCTCTATGTCCGCTCGGTGGCGCGCTCGCGGGGGAAATCCTCGTGACCCGCTCCGCACGCGGCCTCTTCCGCCTCGTTCCCGGCGTCTCGCTGGCGACGGTGCTCACCGTCTTCATCCTGGTGCCGATCGCGGCGGTGTTCCTGTGGGCCTTCGCCGAGGTCTGGCGCTATCCCTCGCTGATCCCGACGCAATGGGGTTTCCGCTTCTGGACGGCAATGCTGTCGCGGGCCGATGTCTGGGCGGCGCTGCGCACCTCGATCGCGCTGTCGCTGATCGTGACGCTGTTCTCCGCGCTGATCTGCCTGCCGGCGGCCTATGCCTTCGCGCGGCTCGAATTCCCCGGCAAGTCCGCGCTGCTGCTCTCCTTCCTCGCGACGCAGGCCTTCCCGAAATTCGGCCTCTATATCGCCATCGCCTCGATCTTCTTCTCGCTCGGCCTCGTCGGCACCTTCACCGGCGTCGTGCTGATCCAGCTCGTCAACACGCTGCTCCTGATGATCTGGATCCCGGTCGGCGCCTTCCAGTCGATCGATCGGCGGCTCGAGGAGGCGGCGCGCGATGTCGGCGCCTCCGCCGTGCGCACCTTCATCTCGATCACGCTGCCGCAGGCGGGGCCGGCGATCGCCGCCGCGCTGCTCCTGACCTTCGTCGGCACGTTCTACGAGACCGAGGGCGCCTTCCTGATCGGCGCGCCGCATGTGCGCACCATGCCGGTCCTGATGATCTCGCTGATCAACAACCAGCTGATCGTCCAGTATGGCGCGGTGCTCTCGGTGATGCTCTGGGTGCCGTCGTTCCTCGCTTTGCTCTTCGCCCGCAAGATCCTCTCCGCCCGCACCATTGCCGGCGGCCTTGGCGCCTGAACGGATTCCCATGTCAGAGCTCGTCATCGATCAATTGAGCAAGCGCTTTTCCGGTGCGACGGCGGTGGCCGACGTCTCGGTCGCGATCGGCGACGGCGAGCTCGTCTGTCTGCTCGGCCCCTCCGGCTGCGGCAAGTCGACGGTGCTGCGCATGATCGCCGGCTTCGAGCGGCCGAGCAGCGGCCGCATCCTCATCGACGGGCAGGATGTCGCGCCGCTGCCGCCCGACCGCCGCCCGACCGGCATGGTGTTCCAGAGCCACGCGCTCTGGAGCCACATGACGGTGTTCCAGAACATCGCCTTCGGGCTGAAGCTGCGCCGCCTCTCGCGCGCGGAGATCCGCGCCAAGGTCGCCGGCGTGCTCGACCTCGTCGGGTTGACCGGCTTCGAGACGCGCCATCCCGGCCAGCTCTCCGGCGGCCAGCAGCAGCGCGTCGCCATCGCCCGCTGCGTCGTGCTGGAGCCGAAGATCCTGCTGATGGACGAGCCGTTCTCGGCGCTCGATGCGCATCTTCGCGTCCACCTCCGCGAGGAGGTCCGCGCCATCCAGCGCCGGCTCGGCCTGACGACGATCTTCGTGACGCATGACCAGGAAGAGGCGCTGACGCTGGCCGACCGTATCGTCGTGATGCGCGGCGGCGCGGTCGAACAGGTCGGTTCGCCCTCGTCCATCTATGCCGAGCCCGCGACGCGCTTCGTCGCCGGCTTCATCGGCACCATGAACATGATCGAGCGTCCTGTCGCGGGCGGTGTCGCCGAGCTCGGCGGCGTCACCCTCGCCGTCGATGGTCCGGACGGGATCTACGGCTTCGCGCTCCGGCCTGAGGACCTTGCGCCCGGCGGCAACTGGCGCGGCACGGTCGACCGCATCCTCGATCTCGGCGCCTTCCGCATGCTTGACGTGACGCTCGCCGGCGGCGAGACCATCAAGGTGCAGGTCGACAAATCGGCCGCGATCACGGTCGGCGCGCCGATCGGGCTCGATATCAGGGCCATCGCGGCATTCGATGCCGAGGGCAGGGCGCGTCCGGCGCGGATCGTGACGGACCGCGCGAAGGGAGTGCGTCTCAATGCGTGACATCACCGAACTGATGGGCGCCGCGCAAGCGGCCGATGGCGTCGCCATCTGGAGCGGCTATCATCGCGTCCGCCTCAAATGGCACCGCATGAAGCGCCGCGTCGGCGACATCCCGTTCACGCCGGAGATCCTCGCCGAGGCGATGGCGCTGGGAGCCTCGTCGGAGGTCGATCTCCGCGTGCATGGCGAGGGCGGCTTTGCCGTGCTGCATGACGACACGCTGGATCGTGAGACGAGCGGCCAGGGTCCTGTCGCCGCGGCGAGCGTGGCGGCGCTCCGGGCGCTGTCGATGCGGGCGCCGGACGGCACCATCACCGGCGAGCGGGTCCTGCTGCTCGATGACCTCGCGGCGCTCGCCGCGAACGAGGCCGCGCCGGATGCGCTCGTCCAGCTCGATCTCAAGGAAGACGCGGCCGCGATCACGCCTCTGATCGTCGCGCGCTTCGCGGATGTGATGGCGGGCGTCGCGGAACGCTTCATCCTCTCGGGTGGCGACTGGACGGCGGTGAGCCGTCTCGCGAGCGCGGTGCCGGGTCTCGCTGCCGGCTTCGATCCCTGCGACGAGGCGACGCTCGGCCGGCTGGTCACGACCGAGGACTTCGAGGCCTTCGTCGAGGGGGCGCTCGCCGCCGCGCCGCGGGCCTCGACGATCTATCTCGCCTATCCGATCGTGCTGAAGGCGGCGGCGCTCGGCTACGACATCGTCGGCGCGTTCCACGATGCCGACCGGCTGATCGATGCCTATACGCTCAACACCGCGCATCCGAACGCTGGCGCGACGCTGCGGCAGCTGGTGGCGCTCGAGGTCGACCAGATCACCACCGACGAGCCGATCGCGCTTCAGGCCCTGTTCGAGAGCAGCGACACCAGCCAGGGGTGAAGGCTCGGATTGGCGCCGAGCACGGCGCCGATCGCGTCCACCCTCCCGCCGGTGAAGCCGGTGACGATGCCGCCGGCCTCGGTCAGCACCAGCGCCGCGGCGGCATAATCGAGCGGCGACAAGCCGTCCTCGAAGAAGGCGTCGTGCCGGCTTGCCGCGACATAGCAGAGGCTGAGCGCGGCCGAGCCGAGCCGCCGCACGCCGGCCGCTGTGTCCATGATCGTCCGCAGCGCCCGGTGATAGGTCTCGACGTCGATGCTGCGCACCTGGCCGGGCACCGGCAGGCTGGCGGCGATCAGCGCCTCCTCGGGCGCTAGGCTGCGGGCGATGGTGAGCCGCGCGCCGTTCAGGTAAGCGCCGTGCCCCTTGTCGGCGACGAAGGCCTCGCCGAGCGAGGGATCGAGCACCACGCCGGCCACCGTCTCGCCCTCCTCGACGAGGGCGATGCAGATGCCGAAGAAGGGCAGGCCCCAGGCGAAGTTGGTGGTGCCGTCGATCGGGTCGATCAGGAAGCGGCCGGCGGCGCTGCCCTCGATCACCGTCTCTTCCTCGCCGCTGATGGCATGGCCGGGAAAGCGCGCGACGAGAGCGGCGGCGATCGCGCGCTCGGAGGCGATGTCGGCTGCCGTCTGGAAATCGCGGGCGCCCTTCAGTGTCAGCCGGTCGCGCTCATGCCGTCCGCCGAGCGCCGCGATCGCATCACTGCCGGCGATGGCCGCCTCCAGCATGGCGCGCGTCCGCGCCGTCGGCGTGATGGCGGGGAGGGCGAGAAGCGCGGAGACGGATGTCGGCACGGCAAGGGTCCTTTCGGGGTCGCGCGTCGATAGCGACAGGCGATGACGGTTTGATTGCGGCGGACCGCACATGTTTGCGCTAGCCTTCACGCTTGATCGTGGACCAGCGGACGGGGCGATGATGGCAGGACGGCTTCAAGGCAAGGCGGCGCTCATTTCAGGCGGCGCGACGGGCATGGGCGGGGCGACCTCGACGCTCTTCGCCAGGGAAGGCGCTCGGGTCGCGATCGTCGATCGCAACAGCGACGCCGCCGAGGCGCTCGCCGCCACGATCCGGACGGAGGGCGGCGAGGCCATCGCGCTTCGTGCCGACGTGTCGCTCGCCGCCGATGTGGAAGCGGCGGTGGCGGCGACGATGGCAGCCTTCGGCCGCATCGACGTGCTGTTCAATCATGCCGGCTCGATCGTCATCAAGCCGTTCCTCGAGACCACCGAGGAGGAATGGGACCGCCTGACCGCGATCAACGTCAAGAGCATGTTCCTGATGACCAAGGCGGTTCTGCCGCACATGATCGGCGGCGGCGGCGGCTCGATCGTCTGCACCTCGTCGATCTCGGCGGTGGCGGCGACGCCGATGGAGGTGCTCTACGACACCACCAAGGGCGCCTGCCACATGTTCGCCCGCGCCATCGCCGTCGAGTTCCGCGACCGCAACATCCGCTGCAATGCCGTCTGCCCCGGCTTCGTGCGCACGCCGCATGGCAATCGCGAGGTGACGGACCTCCTGCGCTACGGCGTCGATGTCTCGGACGCCGCGCTCGCGGCGCAGCAGGGCCGCATCTGCGAGCCGGAAGAGGTGGCGCGCGCCGTGCTGTTCCTTGCCAGCGACGATGCGAGCTTCGTCAACGGCACGCATCTCTTCGTCGACAACGCCTTCACGGCCGCCTGAGCCGGCGCTTCGCGGCCGGAGCGGCGGCCGCCTCGGTGCCGTCCGAGAGATCGTCGAGGATCGGGCAATCCGGGCGGTGGTCGCCATGGCAGGAGCCGGCGAGGTGGCGCAGCGTGCGCGCCATGCCTTCGAGCTCGCGGATGCGCCGCTCGATCTCGCCGACATGGGCGAGCGCGATCTCCTTGACCTCGGCGCTCTCGCGGCTCTTGTCGCGCCAGAGCGCCAAAAGCGTCGTCATCTCCGCGACGGAGAAGCCGAGATCGCGGGCGCGGCGGATGAAGCGCAGCGTCTCGACGTCGCTGGTTTCGTAGGTCCGGTAGCCCGAGTCCGTTCGCGCCGCATCGGCGATCAGGCCGATGCTCTCATAGTAGCGGATCATCTTGGCCGAAACGCCCGAGGCGCGGGCCGCATCGCCGATATTCATTCTGCTCCTCCCTTGGGCGCGAAGCGCTTCAGGCGCAGCGCATTGCCGATCACGAAGACGCTGGAGAGCGCCATGGCGGCGGCGCCGAGCATCGGCGACAGCAGGATGCCGAACGGCACAAAGAGCACGCCAGCCGCGACCGGGATCAGCGCCGCATTGTAGACGAAGGCCCAGAAGAGGTTCTCCTTGATGGTGCGCATCGTCGCTTGCGACAGGCCGATCGCCGTGACGACGCCCTGGAGGTCGCCGGTCATCAGCACGACATCGGCGCTCTCGATCGCGACATCGGTGCCCGTGCCGATGGCGATGCCGATATCGGCGGCGGCCAGCGCCGGCGCGTCGTTGATGCCGTCGCCGACAAAGGCGACGCGCGCGCCATCCGCCTTCAGCCGGGCCACCGCATCGGCCTTGCCGCCGGGCAGCACGCCGGAGAGCACCTCGTCGATGCCGGCCGCCCGCGCGACCGTGCCGGCCGCAGCGGCGCCGTCGCCGGTCACCATGACGATGCGCCGGCCGAGCCGCCTGAGCGCTGCCACGGCCGCGGCGCTGGTCGGCTTCAGCGCATCGGCGACGGCGATGACGCCGACCGCCTGGCCGTCGAGGGCGACCAGAAGCGGCGACTTGCCGTCCTGTTCGAGCCGGGTCGCTTCCATGGCGAGCGGCGCAAGGTCGATATTCTCGGACAGCAGCAGCATCGCCGTCCCGACCACGACCTCCTTGCCGTCGACGCGGGCGTGGACGCCCTTGCCGGCGAGTGATTCGAAGCCCTCGGCCGCGACGACCGATGCGCCCTCGTCCTTCGCCGCCGCCAGGATGGCGCGGGCGATCGGATGTTCGGACTGCGCCTCGACGCTGGCGACGAGGCCGAGCAGGGTGACGCGGTCGATGCCTTCGACCGTCACGAGATCCGTCAGCTTCGGCCGCCCTTCCGTCAGCGTGCCGGTCTTGTCGAGCGCGATGATGTCGGCGCCGGCGAGCGCCTGCAGCGCATCGCCCTGGCGGAACAGGATGCCGAATTCAGCCGCCCGCCCGGTGCCGACCATGATGGAAACAGGCGTCGCGAGGCCCATGGCGCAGGGGCAGGCGATGATCAGCACCGCCACCGCATTGACGAGCGCCAGCGACAGGGCGGGTTCCGGCCCGAACAGATACCAGCCGAGGAAGGTCAGCACGGCGATGGCGATCACGACCGGCACGAAGATGCCGGTGACGCGATCGACCAGCGCTTCGATCGGCAGCTTCGCGCCCTGCGCCGCCTCGACCATGCGCACGATCTCGGCGAGCACGGTGTCCGACCCGACCCGTTCCGCGCGGAAGGAGAAGCTGCCGGAGCCGTTGATCGTGCCGCCGACGACGCTGCTGCCGGCGCTCTTGGCGACCGGCGCCGGCTCGCCGGTGATCATGGATTCGTCGACGAAGGAACTGCCGTCGGTGAGCGTGCCGTCGACGGGGATCCGCTCGCCGGGGCGCACCAGGATGATGTCGCCGACGACGACGTCGTCGAGCGGGACATCGGCGGTCACGCCGCTTCGGCTGACCCGCGCGGTCTTCGGGCGCAGCTTGACGAGGGCGGTGATGGCCGCGCCGGTGCGTCCCCTCGCTCTTGCCTCGAGCAGGCGTCCGAGCAGGATCAGCGTGACGATGACCGCCGCCGCTTCGAAATAGAGCGCGTCATTGCCGGCGGGGATCAGGGCAGGGGCGAAGACGACGACGCTCGAATAGAGCCAGGCAGCACCGGCGCCGAGCGCGACCAGCGCGTTCATTTCCGGCCGTCCATGCAGCAGTGCCGGAATGCCCGAGGCGAAGAAACGCCGGCCGGGAAAGGCGAGGACGAGCGTTGCGAGCGCAAACTGCAGCCAGCCATTCCAGGAGCCGAGCGTCATCATCGTCCAGTGATGGAAGGCCGGCACGAGATGGCCGCCCATCTCGACGATGACGATCGGCAGCGTCAGCGCGACGGCCAGCGCGAGATCGCGGCTGAGGCCCTCTGCCGAGTGGTTGTGATGCGCCATCGCGTCCGCGGGCGGATGCGCGTTTGAGATGGCGTGCGCCTCGTAGCCGGCGGCAGCCACCGCCGCCTCCATCGCCGCGGTCGCGGGCGCGCCATGGGTGTGCACGGTGGCGCGCAAAGTGGCGAGGTTGACGCTCGCCTCGCTGACGCCCGGCACCGACTTCAGCGCCTTCTCGACGCGCGTCACGCAGGAGGCGCAGCTCATGCCCTCGACAGAAAATTCGATGCGTTCGGCCGGTTCGGCGCCGGGGGCCGCCTTGCCGGGTGTCGCCATAAGAAGATGTGTCATGCTCGTGTCTCGCTCTCTGCGATCGGATGACAGCCGAGATAAGGTTTCCAATCATGGGAAGGTCAAGGCAGTTTTTCGCTCTTGACCTTGCCACGATGGGAAGCCCCAGATTGGACAGAGATCAAACGAGAGGCCGAATCCCGATGATGCGCTTCAAGATTCCCGACATGACCTGCGGCCATTGCGCCGCGACCATCGGCAAGGCGGCCCGGGCGGCCGCGCCGGAGGCGGAGGTGTCGGTCGACCTCGCCGCGAAGGAGGTCGCGATCACGGGCACCGCCACGTCCGAATCGGTCGTCGCGGCGATCCGGGCCGCCGGCTACGAGCCGGTCGCTCTCTGACGGCCATCGAGGCTGAAGGCGCCCGGCCCGGCGGCGGCGAGATAGAGGAAGACGAAGCAGAAGAGGATCGGCGCGTCGCCCTGATTGTTGATCGGGAAAAAGTCGATCGCCAGATGCTCCATGAAATAGGCGATCGCCATCTCGCCCGAGAGCAGGAAGGCGACGGGCCGCGTCCAGAGCCCGGCGATGATCAGCAGGCTGCCGACGATCTCGATCACGCCGGCGATCCAGAACAGCGTGAAGGGCGGCAGGTTGCTCATGCCCTCGACATAGGGCCAGCCGAGCACCTTCGAGGTGCCGTGCTCGAGGAAGAGCAGCGCGGTTACGATCCTGAGCGCGGCGAGCAATTCGCCTTGCCAGCGGCGAAGGAACAGCATGTCGCGCATCGCATCCTCCAGAGCCCTCTCCGCACTCTAGCGCCATTCCGTCGTGGCGCGTGATCACGATGCGCGGCGCTGCGAGGGAACGAATTGGCCGCGCGGACCTTGACTCTCTGGAATAGTAACCGGCCGAGGAGGTCAGCATGGTTGTCGACAAGGTCCTGAACACGATCCTGCCCGGAAGGGCGGAGCGCGAGACGAAGAAGGCCGAAGAGAAGAAGCTGGACAAGGAACTCTCCGAGACGTTCCCGACCAGCGACCCGCTCGCCTCGACGCAGCCGGGCTCGGGCGTCACCGGCGCCGAAGTGAAGGCGCTGCATCCCTCGCCCTCGCAGATCGCCGCCGGCAAGAAGTAGCGGGGCCACCAGCGTCAGGCGTCCTGCCGCACGCGATCCTGATCAATCCGATGCATCGGTGGCCGGGCTTTGCCCGGCCATTTGTCGTTCCGGGACCGATGGATATCCGGGCTCTGTCAGTGCTCCGGATCCCCTCAGGTGTCGTTGCCGGGCTCGACCCGGCAACCCAGACTTCGCTTGATTGAGGGCGCACAGTTTCGGGACGGCAGCGAGAGGCTGGATTGCCGGGTCGAGCCCGGCAATGACAGGTGGCGGGGTCGCTCACAATGACCGAAGCCGAATGCCAATCCTGTCTGGACGGCGCGGGGGTGCATCACTGCCGTGTCCGCTCAGGGCGCCGCGTCGTCCCTGTCCGCCTCGTCGCCGCCATCGCCGTCGAGGTCGATTGCCGCGTGGCGTTCGCCGCCGGGATCGGGCAGGGGCGCCTCGTCCTGGTTGGGGTCGGCGACGTCCGCGTCCTGCTGGTGCTGGATATTGGCGTCGTCATTGGAAAAGCCGCCGGCCGCCTCGTCGGTGTTGGCATAGGGCTGGTCGGTCGTCAGTTGAGGCTTGGGGTCGTGTCCGGTCATGGGCGTCTCCTCCGTCCAGATGGCATGACGAAGGCAAACACCTGATGCCGCCGAGAGTTCCCTTCACCCAAGGGAACGCCGCGGCTCACGGCATCGCGAAGATCGGCTTCAGAGCTTCATAGGTGGCGCGGTATCTCGCATAGCCGCGATCATAGACATCGCGATGCGCCGCGATCGGGGTGATGAGGTCGCCCTGTCGCGCAAGGGCGCTGACGCCGGCCCAATCCTCGGCAAGGCCGCTGCCGATGGCGGCGACCCAGGCCGCGCCGACCGACGAGCCATAGGGGTTTTCGAGGAGCCGCACCGGCAGGCCGACGATATCGGCGACGATCTGCATCCAGATGCGGCTCTTGGTGCCGCCGTCCGAGGCGAAGACGCGGTTGGGCTGGTGGCCCATTTCGGCGAGGACGTCGAGATGGTGGCGGAAGCCATAGGCGATCGCCTCGAGCAGCGACCGCCAGATATGGCCCTTGCCATGGCTGAGGCTGAGGCCGGTGAAGGTGCCGCGCGCCAGCGGATCATGGATCGGCGTCTTCTCGCCGAGGAAATAAGGGAGGCACAGCACGCCGTCGCTGCCGGCGGGAACGGCGGCAGCAAGCGTGTCGAGCGCCACATGCGGGCGCTCCTCGCCGCCTTCCGCGCCGATCAGCCCGGCCAGCCAGTTGAGCGCCGAGCCGGAGGCGGCCATGCAGCCATTCGGCGCATAGACGCCGGGGACGAGATGATAATCGAGATAGAGGCGCGGGTCGGGCGTCGCCGCGGCGGCCGCAACGACGATGTCGCCGGCGCCGCCGAATTTGAGCAGCACATCGCCGGGCGCGGCGATGCCGGCGGCGAGCGCCGAGGCGATATGGTCGGCGGCGCCGCCATAGACAGGCAGCCCCTCGGGCAGTCCGGTCAAAGCCGCAGCCTCGGCGGAGACGGTGCCCATCCGCTCATGCGTAACGGTGCGATCCGGCACGGCGGAGCGCGGGATGCCGGCGAGCGCGACGAGATCATCGGCGATGCGGTGGTCGGCAAGATCGGTGAAGCCGGCCTCGAGCGCCCAGTTCTGCTCGACGGCGCGGCGGCCGGTCAGGCGGAAATTGATGTAGTCATAGGAGCCGAACACGGTCGCGATGCGGGCGACGACGGACGGTTCGTGTCGGGCGATCCAGCGGAGCTTCGCCGCGACCAGCTGCTGGTTGACGCCGTTGCCGGCCCGCGCCAGGAACGCCGCCTCGTCGAGCTCGGCCTTCAGCTCATCGACCTCGGCGCCGACGCGGCCGTCGCTCTGCTGAATGCTCGGGCGCAGCACGGCGCCTTCAGTATCGAGCAGCACCACGGCCGGCAGCATGCCGGTGACGCAGAGGCCGGCGAGGCTCGCCGGGCCGCCCGGCAGCGCCGCGACGATTTCCTTCAGGATCGCGACGCTGTTCGCCCACCATTCGGCCGGATCCTCCTCGGCCCAGCCGGGATGCGGCGAGGCGAGCGTCACCGGCTTCGAGGCGACATGGACGATCTCGCCCGGCAGCCGCACGGCGATGCCGATGGTCGAGGTCGTGCCGATATCGAGGCCGATGACGGTATCCGGGCGAGGGGCGGTCATGGCGTCAGACGTTCAGCTCGTCGACGACGGCCATGAAGCGCTTGACGCGTTCGGCATCGACGGCATTCCAGGTGTTGCCGTCGACCTTGAACGAGGTGCCGACGACGGCGCCATCGGCGAGCGACAGGATCTCGCGCACGTTTTCCAGCCGGACGCCGGTATTGGCGAAGACCGGCACGTCCTTGATGACGTCGGTGACGGACTTCAGGTCCGAGGTCTCGGCCGGCTGGCCGGTGATCGGGCCGGAGACGAGGATCGCGTCGGCGAGCGAGGAGAACACTGCGCTCTTGGCGCGCAGCGCGATCGGGCGATGATCGAGGCTCGCGGCGAATTCGGCGTTGATGTTGAAGAGGAGCTTGAGGTCCGGGCGGCCGAGATCGCGGCGAAGGCGCAGCGCCTCGGCGGCGTTCGGCTGCCAGAGGCCCATGTCGGAGGCGAAGAGGCCGGTGAAGATCTCGCGGGCAAACGAGGCGCCGGTGGCGCAGGCGATCGCGACCGATGCGGCGGGATCCCAGAGATAGTTGACGCCGAACGGCACTTTCAGCGCCGGCTTCAGCGCCTGGATGACGGCGGTCATTGCGGCGATGGTCGCCGGCGTCGCCTTGAAGACATAGGGGCGGTCGTTCTCGTTGCCGAACATCACCGAGTGGACGCCGCCCGCCTGCAGCTTCTCAAGGTCGCTGGCGGCATTGTCGATCAGCTTCTGGACGCCGCCATCGGCGTCGTAAAGCGGGGTGCCCGGCAGCGCTCCGATATGGACCATGCCGACGATGACCTTGCGGCGCGCACCGAAGAAATCAAACACCATGCCTTTATTCTCCTTGGGCGAGGGCCGGTCGCGCCGGCCGCCGCGTCATCAGCAGTTGCAAAACTAGCCGGCGATCCGCTCGGCGGCCGCTCCGGCGACGATCACCTCGACATCGGCGGCCTCGAGCGCACGGGCGAGATGGCCGGGCGGCGGCGCGTCGGTGACCAGCACGTCGGCGCCCGAGAGGTCGCACACGCGCGCCAGTGAACGATGGTCGAATTTCGAGGAATCGCAGAGGATCACGACCTGGTCGGCGCGGGTGATGAACGCCCGCTTCACCTCGCTGTCCTCGACCGAATAGTCGAAGAAGCCGGCCTCGATCAGCCCGGACACGCCGATGAAGACGCGGTCGAGATTGTAATTGGCGAGCTCGCCGACGGCGCGCGAGCCGACCACCGACTGCTCGGGATTGCGCACCTCGCCGCCGAGCACATAGACCGGGCTCTTCGAGGCCGAGAGCACCATGGCGGCGCGCAGGCTGTTGGTGAAGACGCGCAGATCCGTCCGCTCGACGATGGTCTCGGCGAGCGTCAGCGTCGAGGTGCCGACATCGAGGCCGATGGTCTCGCTCGGGCCGATCAGCGCCGAGGCGGCATGGGCGATCGCCGCCTTCTCGCGGGCATTCCTGTGGCGGCGGCGCTTGAAGGCCGGCTCCTCGAGATCGAACACCTCGCGCGGGCTGGTGGCCGCCGAAACGGCGCCGCCATGCGTCCGCGCCAGGAGGCCGCGCTCCTCGAGCACCACGAGATCGCGGCGGATCGTCATCTCGGAGACGTTGAGATTGGAGGCGATCTGCGACACCGACACGAAGCCGTCCATCTCGACGACGTCGAGAATCAGCGATTGGCGCGCGCCGGCCGGCATGCGGCCAAAGCCGGTGGCGGGGTCATAGCTCGGCAGATCATCCGATTGCATCACGCGGCGGGCCTCCGGTCCGGGCAGGGCGGCGGGGGCGCCGGTCGCTCAGACTGAACAGGTTCGAACATAACCGAACATGAGCCGGAAGTTCGGCGTTGTAAAGTGTTCGATTTTGCGTTTCCCTACGCCCATCGAACACGATGCGAGGAGCGGCCAGCCATGGCGGGCATATTCGACTTATCGGGCCGCAAGGCCCTCGTCACCGGCGGGGCCAAGGGGATCGGCGCCGCGATCGTGCGGGCGCTGGACGCCGCCGGCGCGACCGTGGCGATTGCCGATCTCGACGTCATGGCGGCGCAGACTGTCATCGCGGGCCTTTCGAATGGCGGCTTCGCCGTCGAGATCGACGTCACCAAGCGCGCCTCTGTCGAGCATGCGCTCGGTCAGGCGATCGAGGGTCTCGGCGGGCTCGACATCCTCTGCGCCAATGCCGGCGTCTCGACCATGCGTCCGGCCATCGACATCACCGACGAGGAATGGGACTTCAACTTCGACGTCAATGCGCGCGGCGTCTTCCTCACCAACCAGATCGCGACGCGCTATTTCCTGGCCGAGAACCGCAAGGCGGTCATCGTCAACACCGCCTCGCTCGCCGCCAAGGTCGGCGCGCCGCTGCTCGCGCATTACTCGGCCTCGAAATTCGCCGTGTTCGGCTGGACGCAGGCGCTCGCCCGCGAGCTGGCGCCGAAGGGCATCCGCGTCAATTGCGTCTGCCCCGGCTTCGTGAAGACCTCGATGCAGGAGCGCGAGATCGTCTGGGAAGCGGAGCTGCGCGGCATGACGCCCGAGGCGGTCAGGGCGGAATATGTTTCGCTGACGCCGCTCGGCCGCATCGAGGAGCCCGAGGACGTCGCCGATGTCGTCGTCTTCCTCGCCTCCGATGCCTCGCGCTTCATGACCGGGCAGGGTATCAACATCACCGGCGGCGTCCGCATGGACTGATGCCGGCCAGAGGCCGCCGCTCACCAGACCGGCGGCCAAAGGTGGCGGACGAATCGCATGCAGGACGGACAGGCCCTCGGCCGCTGGCAGGATCTTGGCGCCGTCTGGCGGCGCCGCACGGCGACGGTGATCGGCGCCGTGCTGATCGGACTTGCCGCGCTCGCCTTCGCCGCCGCCGCCGACAAGGCGCAGGCGGGCTTCGGCGTCATCGTGGCGCATTGGCCCTTGGCGCCGCTCATCCTGACGCCGGCCGCCTATGCGCTGATCTCTTGGATCACGCAGCGCTTCGCCCCGGAGGCGCGCGGCTCCGGCATCCCGCAGGTCATCGCCGGCGCGCACAACGCCGCCTCGGCGCTGAATGCAAGGCTGACCTCGCTGCGCACGGCGGGGTTCAAGCTGGTCCTCACCGTCCTGGCGCTGCTCGCCGGCGGCTCGGTCGGCCGCGAAGGACCGACGGTGCAGATCAGCGCCGCGATCATGGAATCCGCCCACCGGGCGTTCCGCGTGCCGCTGACCGCGGCGGTGACCATCGCCGGCGGCGCCGCCGGTGTCTCGGCCGCCTTCAACACGCCGCTCGCCGGCGTCGCCTTCGCCATCGAGGAACTCGCCTCCGCCTATGAACAGCGTCTCGCGCTGCTCGTGATGGCGGCCGTGATGATCTCCGGCCTCGTCAGCCTCGGCATCGCCGGCGACTATCTCTATTTCGGCGCCGTGCCCGACGCGCTGCCGCTCACGACCGCGCTCATCATCTGCCCCGTCGCGGGCGTGCTCGGCGGTCTTGCCGGCGGCGTCTTCTCGCGCGTCATGCTCTGGTTCATGGCGAGCGGCTGGTCTCCGGTCGCGGCGATCCGCCGGCGACCGATCCTCTGGGCGGGGACGGCCGGCCTCCTCATCGCCATCATCGGCGTCGCCGGCGGGGGACTGACCTTCGGCACCGGCTATGCCGCCTCGCAGGCGATCATCGAAGGCCAGGGCGCGCCGCTCTGGTTCGGCCCCGCCAAGATGGCGACGACGCTGTTGACGGCGCTTTCCGGCATACCGGGCGGCATCTTCGCGCCCTCGCTCGCGGCGGGCGCGGGGCTCGGCCAGATGCTGTCGGCGCTGTTCCCGTCGGCGCCGGTCGGGCCGGTCGTCCTTCTCGGCGTCATCGCCTATTTCGTCGGCGTCGTCCGCGCGCCGCTCACCGCGGTGCTGATCGTCTCCGAGATGACCGACAGCCATCATCTCATCCTGCCGCTCTTCGCCGCCGCGATCATCGCCGACGGCGTCTCGGCCCTCGTCTCGCCCGAGCGGCTCTATCATGGCCTCGCCCGCGGCTTCCGCGACCGGCCGGACCATGCCGGTGACAACCAGTACGGAAAATCGCCCTGACAGTGTTGCCAATGGCGCCGTCAGCCGTTCCTATGCCGTCCTACACGGAGGAACGCATGCGCAGGGTCGTCATCATCGGCGGCAGCGGTCATGTCGGCACTTTTCTGGTGCCGCGCCTGGTCGAGGCCGGATTTCACGTCGTCAATGTCAGCCGCGGCCAGCGCCAGCCCTATCGGCCGCACAAGGCCTGGGGCGCGGTCGAGCAGGTGGTGGTCGACCGCGATGCGCTGGAGGCGAGGGGGGCCTTTGGCGGCGCCATCTTCGACCTGAAGCCCGACATCCTCATCGACATGACCTGCTTCACGCTGGCGAGCGCCAAGGAGATCGTCGAGGCGGTCAAGGGCGAGGTCGAGCATTTCCTGCATACCGGCACGATCTGGGTGCATGGCCCGAGCGTCACCGTGCCGGTGACCGAGATGCAGCCGCGCCGGCCCTTTGGCGACTACGGCATCCAGAAGGCGGCGATCGAGAGCTATCTGCTGCATGAGGCGCGCCGCAACGGCTTCCCGGCGACGATCGTGCATCCCGGCCATATCGTCGGGCCCGGCTGGGAGCCGCTCAATCCCGAGGGTCACTTCGATCCGGCGGTGTTCTCGAAGCTCGCTCGTGGCGACGAGGTTCTGATCCCGAATTTCGGCATGGAGACCGTGCACCACGTCCATGCCGACGACGTCGCGCAGATGTTCATGCGCGCCATCACCAGGCGCAGCGTTTCGATCGGCGAGGCCTTCCATACGGTGTCGCCGGCGGCGATCTCGCTGCGCGGCTATGCCGAGGCGATGTCGGCCTGGTTCGGGCAGGCGCCTGATCTCACCTTCCTGCCCTGGCCCGAGTGGAAGGCGCGGCAGAGCGAGAAGGATGCTGAGGCGACATGGGACCATATCGCCCACAGCCCCTCCTGCTCGATCGCCAAGGCCGAGGCGATGCTCGGCTATGTCCCGCGCTACACCTCGCTGGAAGCCGTGCAGGAATCGGTCGCCTGGCTGATCGAGGCCGGTGTCGTCAGTGCGCCCGGGCCGCGCCCGGCCTGAACTCGGTCAGGAAATAGAGGAAGCCGACCGCCGGGAAGGCGAGGCCGGCGGCGACGATCGCCGGCCAGCCGCCCCATTCATGCAGCGGGCTCGCCACTGCCGAGCCGAGCGCGCCGCCGATGAAGAAGGTGGCGATGTAGAGCCCGTTGAGGCGATTGCGGATTTCGGGTGCCAGCATGTAGAGCGCGCGCTGGCCGAAGACGGTGTTGGCCTGGACGAAGAAGTCGACCAGGATCGCCGCCACGACCAAGAGGGCGACCGAGAGCAGGCTGCCCGCAAGGCCGGCGATGACGAACGAGACGAAGACGCCGATGATCGCGGCCGCCGTGCCGGCGCGGGTGAAGCCGCGATCGGCGAGGCGGCCGGCGATCGGCGCCGACAGCGCGCCGGCAGCGCCCGCGAGCGCGAACAGCGCGATCTGCGACTGCGAATAGTTGAAGTCGGCGCCATGCAGTTCGAGCGGCACCGCGGTCCAGAACAGGCTGAAATCGGCGAACAGGAAGAACTGGTAGAGCCCGCGGCGGCGGAGCAGCGGCGTCGTTTTCAGGATGGTCAGGAGCGAGGCGAGCAGCGCGCCATAGCTGTGGCCGCCATCCGGACGGCGGCGCGGCAGGAAGCGCATCAACAGGCCGCAGAGCAGGACCATCGCGGCGGCTGAAAGAGCGAAGACGCCGCGCCAGCCGACGATGTCGGAGAGGAAGCCGGCGATCGGCCGGGCGAGCAGGATGCCGACCATCAGCCCGCTCATGACATTGCCGACCGTGCGGCCGCGGGTCGCCTCGTCGGCCATGCTTGCCGCCATCGGCACCAGCATCTGGATGACGCTGGAGGAAAAGCCGATGAAGAGCGCCGCCGCGAGGAAGAGCAGCGCGCTCGGCGCCAGCGCCGTCAGCACCAGCGCGACGGCCGTCACCGCCACCGCCGTGGTGATCAGCCGCTTGTTCTCGATGATATCGCCGAGCGGCACCAGCAGCACGAGGCCGAAGCCGTAGCCGATCTGCGTCAGCGTGACGACGAGGCTGGCGACATGCGGCGACAGGCCGACATCCGGCCCGATCAGCGCGATCAGCGGCTGCGCATAATAGAGATTGGCCGCGATGGCGCCGCAGGAAAAGGCGAGCAGGAAGGTGAGGGCCGGGGTGATCGTCGGCTGGGGCGCCTCTGCCGCCTTGGCGCGTGTCGATGACATCATGGAGCTTTCGCAAACGCGGCGGGAAGCGCCGGGAGCGGATTGATGCCAGCTTTCGCGCGCGAAACCAACCGGGACGAGAGAAGCGGGGACAAGTCTGTGCCGGTTCCGGAGAAGAAAGCCCCCCTCTCCAACTCTCCCCCGCAAGGGGGGAGAGGGCTTTGCCGTGCCCGTCATCGACAAAGCGGCTATCGCCGACAGCTCCTTCTGCCCACAAGAGGGGCGGGGTCGAATGCAAGTCCCCCTCTCCACCGATCCCCCACAAGGGGGGAGAGGATCGAGTGGGCCGCGAAGGCCCTCACCCCGGCCCTCTCCCTGAGGGAGAGGGGGAAGCTGGAGCCCTTCCCAGTCCGTTCAGAAAGCGCCGAGCCGGCCAAGCCTCGCCCCCTCTCCCTCAGGGAGAGGGCAGGGTGAGGGCCTTCCTTCCGATGGGGCATCCGCCTCGTCGGCGCAGAAGCAAGTCCCCCTCTCCAACTCTCCCCCGCAAGGGGGGAGAGGGCTTTGCCGTGCCCGTCATCGACAAGGCGGCTGTCGCCGACCGCTCCTTCTTCCCACAAGAAGGATAGGTCGACAGGATCGAGTGGGCCGCGAAGGCCCTCACCCCGGCCCTCTCCCTGAGGGAGAGGGGGAAGTCGGAGCCCTGCCCAGTCCGTTCAGAAAACGCCGAGCCGGCCAAGCCTCGCCCCCTCTCCCTCAGGGAGAGGGCGGGGTGAGGGCCTTCCTTCCGATGGGATGCCGGCGCGGGATCGCTCGTCGCCGCATCCGCCTCGTCAGCGGAGAAGCAAGTCCCCCTCTCCATCTCTCCCCCGCAAGGGGGGGAGAGGGCTTTGCCGTGCCCGTCATCGGCAAAGCGGCTATCGCCGACCGCTCCGTCTTCCCACAAGAGGGGAGAGGATCGAGTGGGCCGCGAAGGCCCTCACCCCGGCCCTCTCCCTGAGGGAGAGGGGGAAGTGGAAGCCCTTCCCAGTCCGTTCAGAAAGCGCCAAGCCGGCCAAGCCGCGCCCCCTCTCCCTCAGGGAGAGGGCGGGGTGAGGGCCTTGCTACCCTTGCCGGAGGCCCCGCCGACCCTCAGCCCGCGATCACCTTGCCGTGCTTGACGACCGTGCGGCCGCCGGGGACGCCGGCGACGGCCTCGGGGACGGAGCCGGCAGGGATCAGCACGAGATCGGCGCGGTTGCCGGCTTTGAGGCCGTAGCCGTCGAGGCCGAGGACGGCGGCCGGGATTGACGTCACCATGTCGAAGGCATGGGCGACGTCCTCGTCGGCGTTGAAATCCTGGCGGTAGCCGATGATCATCGCGCGCTGCAGCAGATCGCCATTGCCATAGGGCGACCAGGCATCGCGGATATTGTCCGAGCCGGCGAAGACGGTGACGCCGGCCGCCTTGAGCCGCTTGACGGGCGGCATCGAGACCGGGCCGGGACCATTGGTCATGATGGCGACGCCGGCGCCGGCGAGCGCCTCCGCCGTGCGGCCGAACTCGTAGTCGTCGATGGCGCCGAGCGCGAAGGCGTGG
Source organism: Kaistia sp. (assembly GCA_965229325.1). Classification (GTDB taxonomy): domain Bacteria; phylum Pseudomonadota; class Alphaproteobacteria; order Rhizobiales; family Kaistiaceae; genus Kaistia. The sequence goes on from OZ245873.1 coordinate 44,371, forward strand.
CTGACCGCGACCTTGCCGGTGAGGCCGGCGGCCTTGGTGCGGCCGGCGATCTGGCGGAGTTCGAACGCGCCGAGCGGGCCCGGATCATGCAGATGGATATCGAGGCCGACGCCGTATTTCTCGGCGATCGAGAAGATCGCGTCGAGATGGCCGGTGACGTCGTTGTCGATGCCGGCCGGGTCGAGGCCGCCGACGAGATCGGCGCCTTCCTCGAGTGCCGCGTCGAGCAGCTCGGCCGTGCCGGGATCGGTGATGACGCCGCTCTGCGGGAAGGCGACGATCTGGATGTCGACGAGATGGGCGTAGCGCTCCTTCAGCCGCAGCAGCGCATGGAGGCCGTCGAGGCGGATCTCGGTGTCGATGTCGACATGGCTGCGGATGGAGCCGGTGCCGTAGGCGGCGATCTGCTCGATCAGCCGCCCGCCGCGTTCCTCGACCGGCAGCGACACCGTACGGCGCAGCTGCTTCTCGGCGGCGATGCGCAGCGCGACCGTATTGCCGGGGATATGCGGGATGAAGGGCAGGCCGAGCAGCGTCTTGTCGAGATGGATGTGGCCCTCGACGAAGGAGGGCGCGATGAGCTTGCCGGTCGCGTCGATGCGCTTGGCGGCGAGCGGCGCGGTGCCGGCGGGGAGGATGGCACCGATCACGCCGCCTGAAATGGCGACGTCGATGCGGCTGCCGTCCGGCGCTGTCGCGCCGGCGATGACGAGATCGGGATGCATCTGAGTTCCGTCAGGCGATGAGGGCGACGCGGCGGGCGGCTACGACGCGGTAGAGCGGGTCGCCATAGATCTTCTCTTCCTCGCGCGCCGAGAAGACGAGGCTGATGTCGTGCTCGTCGTCGGAGGCGATGGCCGCCGCGGCGATCTCCTCCCACGACGGCGCCGGCAGGCGGCGCCAGGCCTCGACCTCTTCAGCCGAGGGCAGCGACGGGAAGCCGATCTTCGGCACCAGCGAGGCGATGATCTGCCAGAAATGACGCATCAGCCGCGGCCGGTCGGCGGGCTCCAGATGGGCCGAGACGAGGCGGACCCAATGCGTGCCGGTGACGGCATGCAGCGCCGAGAAATCCATTGTCGCGGCGAAGAGCGCGAGCGAGGTTCCCGCCAGCTTCTGCAGACAGTCCGCGCGGATCTCCAGCATGTCGACGATCGGCGCGAAGCCGGGCGCTTCGCCGGCGGCGCGAATCGTGTGCCAGAGGAGGTCGGTCTCCGGCTCCAGGCGGTGCATGTCGGGGATGGCCGAGGACGCCGCGAGCACGGCGCCCGGATCATCGGTCGAGGGTGCGGCACCGGTCGCCTCGGGCATCTTGAGGTACGTGGCGCACCAGTAGCCGATGGCGGTGCCGACCTCTTCCGGGTCCATGCGGAGGACGCCATAGGCAAGGCGCATCAGGCAATGCAGCGCGCTGGCGCCGACGCCGGGGATCAGTGTCGGGACATAGGTCTTGATGGCGCCGTCGATGCCGAGGCGGCGGACTTCGGCGAGCATCAGGTCGCGGTAATCGGCCTCGCGGCTGCGGTCGCCGCGATGGGCGAGCCAGTCCTCGCGGGCGATCGGCGCGACGCGCGGCGGCATCGGCACGAGGCCCTTCACGCGGCGATACATCGCGAGCCATTCGGCCATGCGCTCATCGTCCGAGCCGAGGCGGTTCATCGCCACGAGGATCATCGGCACATGATTGGCGAGGAGATAGGGGAACTCGACGCTGTCGGTGCGGGCGTCGGCCAGGAGGTCGTCGAGGCGGTCGTGCGGGAGGGCGGAAGCAAGGGTCATGATGTCAGTCCTAACTAACCTTCGGCGAGCGCGGCGCGACCGGTGTCGGCGGCCCGGAAATGCTCTTCGTCATAAGCCATCAGATCGGCGTAGTGGGCATCAGCATCGGCGAGGAAGAGCCCGCGCGTCAGCGCCGCGACCATGCGCGGCACGCCATATTTGAGTCCGGTGATGCCGTTGCAGATCGGGCCGAGGCTGGGCACGGCGCCGTTGTTGAAGACATGGATGCGCGCGAGCCAGGGCGCCGCGCCGGGCTCCTTCTCGGTGAACTCGAAGTCGCGGCCGAGATAGGGATAGCAGGCGAGCGCCGCGTCCTCCTCGCCTTCGGGCGGGGTGAAGCGATCGGACCAGAGCGCGATCCGGTCGGCGAAGGGCGCGAGCTCCGGCCGCATCGCAAGATCGATCGCATAGCCGGTGCCGAGCAGCAGGTGGTCGAAGGTGAACGTGCCGCGCGGCGTTTCGAGCGCGATGCGGCCGTCCTGCATCGTCGCCCGTTGCGGCGGGCAGCCGAGCTCGGTGCGGAAGTTCGGGAAGGCATGCGCGGCGCGATACATCTCCTGCGTCGGCGGCACCTTTAGTTCGAAGAAGCGCTTCATGAAGCGCCAGCGCCTCGTCGCGTCGAGATCGGCGAAATGGCCGAGGAAGCCCGGGAAATTGCTCCAGGCGAGCACTTCCGTCTTCGGCAGTTCGCTGGCGCGCGCGAACAGCGCCACCGAACGGGCGCCGTTGCGGAGCGCCGCCACCGACCAGTCGAAGGCCGACGACGCCGCGCCGACGACGCCGATGTCGAGCCCTTCGAGGCCGCTCGTGTCGACGCTCTCGCCGCTATGGGTCCAGCGCTCGCGCGGCAGCTCGTTGACGAAGCCGGGAACGGCGAGACCGCCGGCGCCCTCGATGCCGGTCGCCAGCACCAGCTTGCGCGCATAGAGGCGTGAAGGGCCCTCGGCGGTGGCGATGTCGAGCGCGAGATAATCCTCGAGCGGGCGGATGGCGGTGAGCGTGACGCCGTTGCGCACATCGAGCGCGGCCATACGGCGATACCAGGTCAGATAGTCCATCCAGTCGGCGCGATCGATCTTGCCGACGGCCTCCCAGGCGTCCTCGCCATGGCTCGCCTCAAACCAGGCGCGATAGGTGAGGCTCGGCAGGCCGAGATCAGGACCGGACAAGTGCTTGGGCGAGCGCAGCGTGTCCATGCGGGCGCAGGAGAGCCACGGCCCCTCGCGGCCCTCGGCGCTGCGGTCGATCAGCACGACGTCGCCGACGCCCTGACGCTTCAGGCCGAAGCCGATGGAGAGGCCCGAGAGGCCGGCGCCGACGATGACGACATTGTGCAGCGGCGCGCCGTCCGGACCGCTGCGGCGCGGCAGCCAGGCGCGCGGCGACGCCTCGACCCGCTCCAGGTCGCGGGCGATGGTCCGTTCGAGGTCGTTGAGGCGAGACGAGGCGCTCATGGGTCGATCCGCGCGCGGCGGCTCCCGGTTGGCGTGATGAGGTGGGAATGGTTGCCCATCCGTGCGGCGACGTAAAGATGATGATTGCCTGCCGAATGGTCGGCGGCCGGGCTTGATGCCCGATTAGGCAGCGGCCACACTGGCTGCCGGCGCCGGGAACCCGTCGAAGCGGAATTCTCGGCCCGGAAGGTGGTCATTTCGGGTGGCGCTGCACGAGAAAGGCGAAGATTCGAACACAGTCGATAACTCATGGTGAACATGGATAGCTGGAGCGCTGCGTTAGTGTTCCGGATGCCGTTGTTTGGCACTTGTTCGGCTGCGATGTGCATTTCTGTGAGATTCGGAAATAAATGACGTTTCTTGAGCGCGATTTTGTTTGATGTATACTCCGTTTCCGCTCCCTTGTCACAACGGAAGAGAGTCACGACAATGATCAAGACATCTGCATGGAAGCTCGGCGTTGCCGCGCTCGCGCTGGCTTCGGCCGTGGCGACGGCGGGGGCGGCCGACAAGCCGCTGGCTGGGACGACCCTCACCATCGCCTCCCAGAACGACCAGTTCGCGGCGGTCATCGCCAAGCTGGCGCCGCAGTTCGAGGAAAAGACCGGCGCCACGGTCAAGGTCGACATCCTCGACTACGGCTCGCTGCTGACCAAGACGCAGGCCGATTTCGTCGGACACACCAAGTCCTATGACCTGATCACGATGGATATCGTGTGGGCCGGCCAGTATGCCGAAAACGGCTACACGGTCGACCTGACCGAGTTCATGAAGCGCGACGCCGCCGAGCTGCAGCTCGACGACATCTATCCCGCGACGATCAAGTATATCGGCCAGTACAACGGCAAGCAGGTCGCGTTCCCCTTCGCCGGCTATGCCGCCGTGCTCGCCTATCGCAAGGATCTGCTCGACGCCGCCGGCATCAAGGTGCCGGAGACCGCCGAGGACTTCGTCGCCGCGGCGCTGAAGCTCACCGACCCGTCCAAGAAGATCTACGGCTTCGTCGCCAATGGCCAGAAGGGCCCGGCGGTGGCGCAGGATTGGCTGCAGTACAACGCCCAGCTCGGCGGCTCGGTGCTCGACGCCTCCGGCAAGCCGGCGCTGAACTCGGAAGCCAATATCGCCAGCCTCAAGGTCTACAAGGAGCTGTTCGACAAGGCGGCGCCTCCCGGCGCGGTCGACTATGATTGGGGCGGGCGCGAGGAGAGCTTCCGTCAGGGTCTGGTCGCGCTGATGGAGACGTGGTCGGTCGGCGCGCCCGGCTATTACGATCCCTCGATGTCGAAGGTCGTCGACACCGTCGGCATCAGCTACACGCCGGTCGGCAAGGGCCTGCCGCTGAAGTACGGCCTTGGTGGCTGGGGCATGGCGATCAATGCCGATATCGACAAGGAGAAGCAGGAAGCCGCCTGGAGCTTCATCAAGTGGCTGACCAGCCCCGAGGTCCAGAAGGAATTCAACATGGAAGGCGCCGGCAGCTATATCCGCAAGTCGACGCTGGCTGACCCTGACCTCAACAAGAAGTATCCGTTCCTGCCGATCATCGCCAAGTCGTTCGAGAACGCCGATGGCGACTACCGCCCGCGCATTCCGCAGTATCCGGAGATCCAGGATCTGCTCGGCACGGCGGTGAACGCGGTTCTCGTCGGCGGCACCGATCCGAAGGCAGCGCTCGACCAGGCGCAGGCCGAGGCCATCAAGCTGTTCTGATCGGGCGTTCCCCCTGATCGTTCCGCCCTCATCGGCGGAACCCCGGCTGCGGCCCTCACCGGCCGCAGCCTTTCGTCCCCTGCATCAAGGATCAGTCCGTGTCGATCGCAACGACCACCGCCGCGCTCTCGCGTCCGCCAAGCCGCAAGCGGGCACTCAGCTTCGACGACCGCCGCCAGCTCTTCCTCGTCGCCCTCGCGGCGCCGGCCTTCGTCTACATCGTCGCGGTCGCCGTCTGGCCGCTGATCCAGGGCATCTCCTACTCGTTCTTCGAATACAATCTGCTGCGTCGCGGCGGCGCCAAGACCTTTGTCGGCCTCGAGAATTATGTCGAGCTGCTGACGAGCGGCACCGGCCAGCGCGCCATCCTCAACACGTTCCTGTTCACCATCGGCGCCGTGTTCTTCGAGTTCATCCTCGGTCTCGGCCTGGCGCTGCTGCTCTGGCGCGACGGGCGCTTCAACCGGGTCTGCCTCGCCTTCCTGCTGATCCCGGTGACGATCACGCCGCTCGTCGTCGGCCTCATCTTCCGCGCGCTGCTCGCCGTCGACTATGGCTATATCGGCTACTACCTCGCCGAATGGGGCATCACCTCGCCGCGCGGCCTGCTCGCCGGCACCACGACCGCGCTGCCGACGCTGATCTTCGTCGATATCTGGGAATGGACGCCGCTGGTCGCGCTCATCCTGCTCGCCGGCCTCAAGGCGCTGCCCGGCGATATCCTCGAGGCGGCCTTCGCCGATGGCGCCACCCCGGCGCAGCGCTTTCGCCTCGTCATCCTGCCGCTCCTGCTGCCGACCGTGTTCCTGGCGCTGGTGCTTCGGATGATGGACGCCTTCCGCGTCTTCGATTCGATCTTCGTCACGACCGGCGGCGGGCCCGCCGACGCGACCAATTCGCTGATGGTCTATGGCGTCAAGCAGGGCCTGCAGTTCTTCAACATCGGCTATGCCTCGGCGATTGCCAATGTCTCCATTCTCTGCATCGCGCTGATGGCCGCGGCCTTCACGCTTTTGATCCGCCGCGCCGACGTGAAGGCCAACGAGCAATGAGCACGATGACCGCCACCGCGAGCCTTCCCCGCGCCGCCTTGCCCGCCCGCCGCACGACGGCGCTGCAGAAGCGAATCCGCATCGAGCGCACGGCGCTGGTCGCGATCATCGCCGTCTACATGATCCCGGTGCTCTGGCTGGTCGCGACCGCCTACAAGCCGCCGAAGGACATGTTCTCCTCGCCGCCGAGCTTCCTGTTCGAGCCGACGCTGCACAATTTCCGCCGCGTGTTCGAGGTATTCGACGTCTGGTCGCTGCTGCAGTCGAGCATCATCATCTCGGTCGGCTCGGCCGTGCTGTCGCTGCTGCTCGGCGTGCCCGCCGGCTATGCGCTGGCCCGCGCCCGCTCGCGCTATGCGATCTGGGTCGCCTATCTCTTCCTCGCCATCCGCACCGTGCCGATCATCGCGACGCTGCTGCCTTTCTATCTGATGATGCGCGACATCGGCCTGCTCGGCACCTGGTGGGCGGTCATCCTGATCAACACGACGCTCAACTGCGCCTTCGTGACGTGGATGATGTTCTCCTATTTCCGCTCGCTGCCGCGCGACATGGAGGAGGCGGCGCTCACCGACGGCTGCACGCTGTTCGGCGCGTTCTACCGCGTCGCGCTGCCGACCGTCGTCCCCGGCATCATCGCCTCGGCGCTGTTCTGCGTGATGTTCTCGTGGAACGACTTCCTGGTCGCGATGTTCCTGACCAACTCCGATTCGAAGCCGCTCTCGGTGGCCCTCCTCGCCGCCTTCGGCACCAAGGACATCACCTGGGGCACGCTCGGCGCGCTGGCGCATTTCTCGACCGTGCCGATCATGCTGATGGCGCTGTTCCTCAACCGCTACTTCGTGCAGGGCCTGACCAAGGGCGTGCACTGAGGGAGAGGGCTGCGGGCAAGGACGCGAGCGCGCACGCCGGACCGCTCCCAACTGTCATTGCCGGGCTTGACCCGGCAATCCAGTCTTTCCTTGCCGGCCAGGGATTGTGTTCCGGCCGTCGAAGAAAGTCTGGGTTGCCGGGTCGAGCCCGGCAACGACACCTCTGAGAATTCTCAGCAGGGCCAAGGCGTGAAAGTCGATCGGTCCCAGAACTTGGACCGTCGGTGTCCTTGGATCCCGGCCTTCGCCGGGATGACGGAGAGTGTCTGGCCAGATCGCTTGCGTCGCCCGGACGATGGAGTGAGGTGCAACCCACTCTCCGCCGTCGCCCCGGCGAAGGCCGGGGCCCATGAACACCGGCCTGCGCAGTGCTGGCGCCGCCAGAGTTCCTGGATCCCGGCCTTCGCCGGGATAACGGCGAGGATGTCTCGTGATCGCCTCAGGCGGCGCGAACCGCGCCGTGCGGGCCGATGGCGACCTTGGCGGGTTGCTTCATCTCGGGCCAGGTGGTGTTGGTCCGGCGCTCGGCGATGGCGAGCGCCAGCATGAAGGCGCCGAAACTGGCGACGATGCCGAGCGTTGCGATGAGATGGATGGCGGACATGGCGGGCTCTCCCCAGATGGTGATGGAGAAGCCTCGCGCCGGCCGCACGCCGAAACCTTGACGCGGATCAATCCGGCAAAGGATTTCGCCTCGCGCCCGGCGCGCGCCCTGTGGCGCGGCGCCGTGAAATACGGCGCCGAAGCGCGCGGCCTTCGCGCGCGTCCCGAGCGATGCGGGCACGATCAGACCTTGCAGCGCCGCGGACGGCGTCGCCACCGTCAAGACGAGGGCACAGATTTCGCTTATAGTTCGACAGATCGGGTGGTCGAGCCGAGAGCCGGGAAGGGCGTTTTTCAGCCTCGACTGAGGAAACGACCATGCGGCGCTGGCGCCTGATCTTTCTCGGGGTTGTGGGGACGATCGGCTGCACGTCACTATCCTTCGTGGCGGCCGCGCTGATTTCGTTCAGCGTCGCGGTCTCGGCGCAGAAGAGCGACGTCGCCGGCGACGCCGAGGCGGCGCTCGCCCATGTCGGCAAGGTCTATGCCGAAGCGGCCTCGGCGCTCCGCCAGATCGCCGTCGTCGACGCCGCCCCGTGCTCGCCCGCGCATATCCGCGAACTGCTTCAACTGACGGAGACATCACCCGTCGTCGTGAATATCGGCTATGGCGCCGGCGATCTCGTCGAGTGCAATTCGTGGGGGCCGCTGCCCTATCGCCTCAAGAAGGCCGCAGCCACGGAGACCATGCCCGACGGGATCGGTGTCGCCGTCAACTGGCGCCCGCAGAGCTTTGGAACCGACCGCTCGATGCTGATCCTCAGGAGCGGCGCATACAGCGTCCTGGTGGACCAGAAGCGCTTCCATGGCGACTGGGTCGGGACCGGCGGTTCCGTGCTCGACTCCGTCTCGCTCGCGAGCGGCACGCCACTCTTCGCCGACTATGCCGAGAGCACGGCCGAGCGGGGCGCCGATGCGGACGCCGCGCGCGCGAGCCGCGCCAGCGACGGCTGGAGGGTGACGGTCAGCCAGCCGGCCATCACCTTCATGGGATATCTCGCTTCGCAGCGCGCCCTGCTGGTGCCGCTCGCTCTCGTGCTAGCGCTCTTCTTCGGATTGCTGGCGGTGCTCTGGCTGCGCCAGACACTGTCGATCGCGGGCGAATTTCGCGCGGCGGTTCGCAGGCATGAGATCTCGGCGCATTATCAGCCCGTCGTCGAGCTCGCGACCGGCCGCTGCGTCGGCGCCGAGGCGCTCGCACGCTGGCGCCGGGCCGATGGCAGCTATGTGCCGCCGGATGTCTTCATTCCGATGGCGGAACGCGCCGGGCTGATCGCCGATGTCAGGGCCCAGGTCGTGGCGGCCGTGATCCGCGATCTCGGCCGCTGGCTGAAAGACAACGCCGAGGCCCATATCAGCGTCAATCTCAGTGCCTCCGAGCTGACCTCGGGACGCATCCGCCAGGAGTTCGAGGAGACGTTCCGCCTGTCCGGCGTCGACTGCCGGCAGATCTGGCTGGAGGTGACGGAGACCGGCATCATCGACATTGCCGAGGCGCGACCGACGCTCGTGGAACTCCGCCGCCGCGGCCATCGCCTCGCGATCGACGATTTCGGCACCGGCTATTCAGGCCTCAGCTATCTGCAGCAGCTGCAGGTGGATGTCCTCAAGGTCGACCGGTGCTTCGTGGAAGTCATCGGCTCCGATGCCGCGACGCGCGACGTGACCGAACTCGTCATCGCGCTGGCGCATCAGCTCGATCTCGACGTCGTCGCCGAGGGCGTCGAGACGGAGACGCAGGCGACCTATCTCCGCGCCAAGGGCGTCGCCTTCGCGCAGGGCTGGCTGTTCTCGCGGCCGCTGCCGGCCGAGGCCTTCCTGCTGTTCTGGTCGACCCAGCCGACGCGCATCATCGCCACCTGACCGCCGCCGACGTCGCGCCGAACCTTCGAGGCGGATCACGCCGGCTGCGGATTTCCCGTCGCGCCGAGCGAGAGGCCGGTCGCCTTGTGATAGGCGGCGCCGAAGCTTGCGACCTTTGCATCCTCGAAGGAGGGCGCCAGGAAGGTGATGCCTTGCGGCAGGCCATCCGGGCGGAAGCCGTTCGGAACCGCCATGCCGCAAAGGCCCATCAGGTTGACGAAATTCGTGTAGATGCCGAGCTGCGCATTGAGGCGGATCGGGTCGGCGAGGATCTCGGCCTTGGTGTAGATCGTCGGCGTCGTCGGCACGACGAGCACGTCGATATCGGCCCAGGTGGCGCGGGTGTCGCGCTTCAGCGCCGCCACCTTGTGGATCGCCGCGAACACGTCCTTGGCGCTGTGCGTGCTGCTCGTCTCGAGGATCGACAGCGTCACCGGATGGATATGGTCGCGATACTTTTCGACGACGGCGTCCATCGAGATCGCCCGCTCGGCGATGAAGGGGCCGCCATAGAGCAGCTTCTGCGTCTCCTCGAAGGGCGTGAAGTCGACCTCGACCTTGGTGCCGCCCATCGCTTCGAGCCGCGCGACGGCGGCGGCGAAGAGCTTTGCCGCCTCGTCGTCGCCAAAGAAGCGGAGCGCCGCGCCGCCGGGCACGCCGAAGCGGAACTGGAGCGGGATCGGACCGATCGCGAGCTTGACGGTGTCGGCCTCGGGCTTCGAGAATTCGTAAGTCGGGTCATAGCCGCCCATGCGGCTCCCGACCGTGACGGCGTCCTCGGTCGTCAGCGCGAAGACAGTCATCGTCTCGGCCGATTTCAGGCTGCCGCCGCCCGAGACGGAGGAATTGGAGATGAAGCCCGGCGTCGGCTTGAGGCCGACGATGTTGTTGAAGGCGGCCGGCACGCGGCCGGAACCGGCGGCGTCGTTGGCGACCGAGAAGGAGACGAGGCCGGCCGCGACCGAGACGCCCGAACCGGACGAGGAGCCGCCCGAGATATAGTCCGCGCCGAACACCGAGGAGCAGGCGCCATAGGGCGTGCGCACACCGACAAGGCCGACGCCGAACTGGTCCATGTTGACCTTGCCGAGGCAGAGCGCGCCGCTCTCGATCAGCCTCGTAATCGCTTGCCCGGTGGTCTCGGGAATATAGGCCATCTCCGGCAGCGCGTTGGTCGTCGGCATACCCGGGACGTCGTTGCAGTCCTTGACCGAATAGGGAATGCCCCAGAGCGGGTCGTTGGTCGGCCCGGCCGCCTCGAGCGCCGCCGCCTGCGCGAGCAGGGCTTCGCGCGGTTCGAGATGGATCCAGACATGGTCGTCGCCGCGGGCTTCGATCCGCGCATAGACGGCGTCGATGACGGCGGAGGGCGTCAGTGCGCCGCTGCGATAGAGGCGCCCGAGCGTTGCGAGATCGAGCGAGCCCGTGGCGGGCGACCATGCTTCAGTCATGACGGATCCAGTCGGGTCAGTGGATGCGCGCCGGCGGCAGTGTCCGCCATCCGGCCGGGCAGGGGGCGGGACGGCGCCCGCTCGGCCCTCAGGCGGTGATCGCGAGCTCGCTCGCCGCGTCGAACACATGGATGCGGGCCGGTTCGACCGTGAGGCCGATGCGGGAACCGCCCTTGATGGCGAGCGTGCCGTCGAGAACGGCGCGGAGGCGCGTGCGGGCGCTGGTCATCTCGTCGCCGCTCTCGCTCTCGATGCCGCTCGCCACCACGGCGCCGGCGTCGAGATCGACATGCACGAGCAGGTTGGCGCCGAGATCCTCGACGAAGGCGACGGTGCCGCAGATGCGTCCGGGCTCGCCCGGCGCGTCGGGCGCGACATGGAAGGCTTCCGGGCGGATGCCGGCAATGATCGAGCGGCCGAGATTGCCGGCGAGCGCCGGGCGGGCGGCGAGCGCCGCCGCATCGAGCGGGATCGCCATTTCGCCGAGGAGCAGCGTCGGCGCGCCATCGACGCTGCCGATCTGGCCGGACAGCATGTTCATCGGCGGCGAGCCGATGAAGCCGGCGACGAAGAGATTGGCCGGCGCGTCATAGAGTTCGCGCGGCTTGGCGAGCTGCTGCAGCACGCCCTTGTTCATGACGGCGACGCGGTCACCCATCGTCATCGCCTCGACCTGGTCATGCGTGACATAGACGGTGGTGACGCCGGTCATCTTCTGCAGCCGCGCGATCTCGGCGCGCATCTGGCCGCGCAGGCGCGCGTCGAGATTGGAGAGCGGCTCGTCCATCAGATAGGCCTTGGGCGAGCGCACCAGCGCACGGCCCATGGCGACGCGCTGGCGCTGACCGCCGGAGAGCTTGCCGGGCTTGCGGCCGAGATAGTCGCCAAGCTCAAGCAGCTGCGCGGTCTGCGCCACCTTGCGGTCGATTTCGGCCTTGTCGGCGCCGCGCACCTTGAGGCCGAAGCCGATATTCTCGGCGACGGTCAAATGCGGGTAGAGCGCATAGGACTGGAACACCATCGCGATGTTGCGATCGCGCGGCGCGAGGTCGTTGGCGACGACGCCGTCGATGCGCAATTCGCCGTCCGAGATTTCCTCGAGCCCGGCGATCATGCGCAGCGCCGTCGACTTGCCGCAGCCCGACGGCCCGACCAGCACGAGGAACTCGCCGTCGACGATGGTGAGGTCGAGCGCGTTCACGGCCAGCTGGCCATCGTCGTAACGCTTGGTAACGCGATCGAATACGATCTCAGCCATGGGTTCCTTGCCTTCCGCCAGTTCACAAAATGCCACACGGGCCGACGTCGTGTCAAAGTCCTAGACTGCTGAACTATCTACCAGATTTCGCGGGCTTGAGCGCCACTGAATGGCGTTCATGTTCGAATTTGTTCGGGTTTGACGGCGGCGGCCAGTGCGCTGACCAGCGCTTCCGAGGTCTGGTCGCGCATCGCCTGCCGCGCGAAGCCGAGTGCGATGGCTTCCGGAGCGATGGATGCGCCGACGGCGCGGCAGGAGGCGTGGATCTCGCGGGCGCCGGTCGCCTTGAGGATCATGGCAGCATTCGCGGGCCGGACACCTGAGCCCGGCATGATGGAAATTCGCCCTTCTGCCTGCTTTACCAGCGCGGCGATGGCGTCCATGCCGTCCTCCGCCGTCCGCGCACCGCCGGAGGTGAGCACGCGCTCGAAGCCGAGGGCGATGGCGAGATCCAGCGCCGCGCCGCGATCGGGGGCGAGGTCGATCGCCCGGTGCAGCGTCATGCCGAGGCCCTCGGCGTGATGCGCAAGGCGCGTCATTGCCTCGCTGTCGAGCGCGCCGCCCGGTGCGGAGGCGCCGAGCACGACGCCGGCGAGGCCGGCCGCCCTGACGGCGTCGATGTCGCGCCGCATCTGGTCGAGTTCGGCGGGCGAGAAGACGAAGTCGCCGTCGCGCGGCCGGATCATCGCATAAACAGGGATGGGCGCTTTCGCGGCGAGCGCCATCAGGCCGGGCGAAGGCGTCAGCCCGCCGAGCGACAGCGCGCTGCAGAGCTCGATCCGGTCGGCGCCGCCGGCGATGGCGGCGATGAGCCCGTCGGCATCGTCGACGCAGATCTCGAGCGTGACGGTCATGCCGCCTCGTCCGCCTCGGCGGCGAGCATGGCGGCGCCGATCAGGCCGCTGGCGCCGCGCGTGAGGCCGGGCACGACGATCGCCATCTCGTAGCGGGCGAGCACCTTGCCGCGCAGCGAACGGTCGATGCGATCGAGCAGCACGGTGTCGGAGGAGAGCCCGCCGCCGCAGGGAATGAGCGAGGGGCCGAGCGTGTTGACGATCATCGACAGCGGATCGGTGATGAACTCGACGAAGACGTCGATCGTCGCGGCGGCGTCCTTGTCGCCGGCATGCCAGGCCGCGGTGATGTCGTGGCTCGCCAGCTGCCGGCCGGTCAGCCCGGCATGGATGCGCTCCATGCCGCGCGCCGAGCCATAGGTGTCGAGGCAGCCGCGCTGGCCGCAGCCGCAGGCGACGAGCGGGATGCCGCGCGCCGTGACCGCGGCCGCCAGCACCGGGCCATGGCCCCATTCGCCGGTGACGCCATGGGCGCCGCGCACCAGGCGGCCATTGACGACGAGGCCGCCGCCGACGCCCGTGCCGAAGATCGCGGCGAAGACGACCGGCAGGCCGCGCCCGGCGCCGACCACGGCCTCCGCCAGCGCGAAGCAGTCCGCGTCATTGCCAACCTTGACCGGCGCGCCGAGGCGATCGGCCAGTTCCGCGGCGATGCGGTGGCCGGTGATGGCGGGAACATTGGCGGCGTTGGCGATGCCGGTCGCCGGATCGACCGTGCCGGCGATCGAGATGCCGACCCGGTCGGCGCCGCCGGCCTCCGTCACGAGGGTGGCGATCGCGTCCGAAAAGTCGTTCCAGCCGCTATGCGGCGTCGGCAGCATGGCGCGGCCGCTGATCGTGCCGTCCGCGGCGACGCGCGCGATCTCGATCTTGCTGCCGCCGATGTCGAAGGCGACGGTGCGCGCCGCCTCGGTCCTTGAGTTCATTCTGTTCCGCCGTTGCCCGAAAAGCTCTGCCGCTCGCCGCCGATATAGACGCCGCGCACGGCAAGATCGGGCGCAAGATGCACGAAATCGGCCCGGCTGCCAGGCGCGATGCGGCCGTGCGTCTGGTCGATGCCGAGGAACATCGCTGGATAGAGCGAGGCCATGCGCAGCGCTTCGTCGCGCGGAATGCCGACCTGGTCGATCATGAAGCGGAGCGCGGTGATCATGTCGAGATCGGAGCCGGCCAGCGTGCCGTCGTCAAGGGTCAGCTTGCCGCCGCCGCGCGTGATCAGCCGGCCGTTGAGCGTGATCGACGGAAGGTCGGAACCCACCGTCGACATCGCGTCGGTGACGAGGAAGACCCGCGCCGGCGCCGCCTTGGCGCGGAGCGCGGTATCGATGGCGCCCGGATGGACATGGAAGCCGTCGGCGATCAGGCCGCACCAGACATCGCCCGCCTCCAGCGCCGCGCCGACAAGGCCGGGGCTGCGATGGCCGAGCTGGCTCATCGCGTTGAAGAGATGGGTGACGCCGCGCGCGCCGGCCGAGAAGGCGGCCCGCGCCATCTCGTAAGATGCATCGCTGTGGCCGATCGAGACGGTGAGGCCGGCGATGGCGAGGCGGGCGATCTGCGCCGGCGGCACCGTTTCGGCCGCGACGGTGGTGAGCACATGGTCGATGCCGGTCGAGGTCAGCCGCTCGATGTCGGCTTCCTCCATCGGCCGGATCAGCTTCGGGTCATGCGCGCCCTTGCGAGCGACCGAGAGATGCGGCCCCTCGATATGGATGCCGAGGCAGCCGGGGACGCCGGCGGCGATGGCCTCGCGCACGGCGGAGATCGCGGCGGTGGTGACGGCCGGCGTGTCGGTGATCAGCGTCGGCAGCAGGGCGGTGGTGCCAAAGCGGGCATGGGCGGCGCAGATGGTGCGGACGCCCTCGACGCTCGTCGCCTCGTTGAGCAGCGCGCCGCCGCCGCCATTCACCTGCGCATCGACGAAGCCCGGCGCGAGCAATCCGCCGTGAAGCGCGATGCGCGACGCCTCTTCGGGCACCTCGCCGGGCGCGGCGATGCCGAGCACGCGCCCGTCCGCCACCAGCACCGCGACATCGCCGAGCCGGCGCATCCCGTCGAAGACCTCAGCGCCGCAATAGGCCGTGATCCCTGTCATGATCGTCTCTCTTCTGCTGGCGGTCGGGTCAGACGGTTTCCGTCACCTTCTTGAGGTGCCGCGGCTTGTCGGGATTGTAGCCGCGCGCCACGGCGACCGCCTCGACGAAGCGATAGAAGGAAAGGCCGATCGAGATCGGGTCGGTGAGCGCATGGCCGGTCGGCGCGATCGGCAGCCGCGGCCCGGCGATGTCGGCGGCGGTGGCCGTGAAGATCTGCGCACCGCGATCATGCAGCGCGTTCACCGTCGCGACGAGGCTCGCCGCCGCCGCATCGGCGGGGATGAAGGCGAGGATCGGGAAGACGTCGTCGACCAGCGAGACCGGGCCGTGCTGCAGTTCGGCGCCCGAATAGGCCTCGGCATGCAGGATGGCGGTTTCCTTCAGCTTCAGCGCTGCTTCGAGCGCGATGGCGAAGCCGGGACCGCGGCCGATCGTATAGAGCGACTTGGCGCCGACGACCGCGTCGAAGGCGAGGCTCCAGTCGGTCTCGAGCGCCTTTTCGAGCGTATCGGGCAGCGCCTCGAGCGCGGCCTTCAGCTCGGCGTCGTCGCGCCAGGCGGCGATGATGGCGAGCGCGCCGACGACGGCCGTCATGAAGGATTTCGTCGCCGCGACACTCTTCTCGGGTCCGGCGCGCAGCGGGATGAAGGTGTCGGCGCGGGTGGCGAGCGGCGCGTCCTCGACATTGACCAGCGACAGCGTCGTCGCGCCGGCCGCCTTGACCGCATCCATCAGCGCGAGGATGTCGGGGCTCTTGCCGGACTGCGAGATGGCGAGCGCGGCGGCACCGGAAAGGCGCAAGGGCGCCGCATAGATCGAGGCGATCGAGGGCCCGAGCGAGGCGACCGGCGTTCCGGCGGTGATCTCGCAGGCATATTTGAAGAAGGTCGCGGCATGGTCGGACGAGCCGCGCGCCACGGTGACGATGACCTTCGGGTCGAGCGCCTTCAGCCGCGCGCCGGCCTCGGCGATTGCGTCCTTCGAGCCGGACAGGAGGCGGCGGACCGCGGCGGGCGCCTCGTCGATCTCGGCGCGCATCAGGGTGGTGGTCATGGTCTCATCCTTCCAGGGTCCGGCCGGCGGCAATCGGCGCCAGGTCGCGTCGTGTGGGGTCGGTGTCGTTGAGGTTCAGTTCGGCGATGAAGTCGCAGGCATCGCCGCGATAATGCGAGCGGGTGAATTCGATGACGCGTCCATCGGCGAGATAGGCGACGCGCTCGATGGCGACCGCCGCCGCGCCGACTGCCACGCCGAGCAGGGCCGCATTGGCCTCGTCGAGCGAGACGGCGCCGAGCCGCTGCACGGCGCGGACCGGCTGCATGCCGGCCGCCGCCAGCGCGTCATAGAGCGAGGCTTCGACCTTCGCCGGGTCGGGCACCGCCGAGGCGGGAACGATCGCCGCCTCGATGGCGATCGGGTCGCCGTCGACGAGGCGAAGGCGCGACAGCCGCGTGATGCGGGCGGTCGGGGCGAGGCCGAGGATCTCGGCCTCCACGGCGCTCGGCAGGCCCACCGAGCGCTCGAGCCAGCGCGTGCCGGGCACGCGGCCGCTGCTGCGGATGTCCTCGGTGAAGGAGGTGAGGCGCGACAGCGGCTGCTCGACCCGGTCGCCGCCGCGCGAGACGAAGGTGCCGGAGCCATGGCGCTGGCGCAGCACGCCCTCGTCGACAAGGCCGCGCAAAGCCTTCCGCACCGTGACGCGCGACACGCCGAGATGGGCGGCGAGATCGCGCTCGGCCGGCAGCGCATCGTTCGGCTGCAGCCGTCCCTCGGCAATGCCGGCGCGGATCATCGATTGCAGGCGGAGATAGAGCGGGCCGCCATCGGGCGCGGCGAGGCTGCCCGGCGTGAACAGCGGCGCCGTCATGGCAAGGCCCGCCGAGCGCCGGCATCGCCAGAGGCTTTCAGGCGCTGAAAGAGGCTCGCCGCCATCGTCGTCGTCCGCATGGGAAGCCGGCATCCCCGTTGGATCACCGGCCGGGCGGATAATACCAAAATAACGCCACTCGTCGAGTGGTCATACCGTGACGGCGGCGCGAATCTCTGCACAATGGCGCCGCGCGGGCGATCGAGGCGAAGGAGGATGTCGCCGGACCCGAGCGCCGCGCCGGCGTTCGCCGGTCGGCAGGCTCATGGCGGCCGATGCCCCGCCCAAAAGCAGACAGAGGAGGACGCCATGACCGACAAGCCGATCCGTGTGTTCGTCGCCGGCCTCGGCCAGATGGGGCAGAGCCATGCGCTCGCCTATCATGCCGAGCCGGGCTTCGAGATCGTGGGGCTCTACAACCGCTCGCCGGTGGCGCTGAAGGACGAGCTCACGGGCTATCCGCGCGTCGCGAGCTTCGAGGAGGGCCTTGCCCTCAAGCCCGATCTCGTCTCGATCAACACCTATTCCGACAGCCACGCCCCGCTCGCGATAGCGGCCATGGAGGCGGGGGCGCATGTCTTCGTCGAGAAGCCGCTCGCCCCGACCGCCGAGGAGGCGCGGACCGTCGTCGAGACAGCCAAGCGCACCGGCCGCAAGCTGGTGGTTGGCTATATCCTCCGCCACCACCCGTCCTGGCAGCTCTTCATCGAGAAGGCGCGCGAACTCGGGCCGCCCTTCGTCATGCGCATGAACCTCAACCAGCAGTCCTCGGGCCATGCCTGGCACATTCACAAGCAGCTGATGAAGACGACCTCGCCGCTAGTCGATTGCGGCGTGCATTATGTCGACGTCATGAGCCTCATCACCGGCGCGCGGCCGGTCGAGGTGCGCGGGATGGGCGTCCGCCTCTCGGACGAGATCGCGGAGACCCAAGTCAATTACGGCCATCTGCAGGTGATCTTCGCCGATGGCTCGGTCGGCTGGTACGAGGCCGGCTGGGGGCCGATGATCTCGGAGACGGCCTTCTTCGTGAAGGACGTGATGAGCCCCAAGGGCTCGGTCTCGATCGTCATGGACGAGGGCGCCAAGTCGGACGACATCGACACGCATTCGAAGACGGCGCGCATCCGCGTCCATCACGCCGAGCTCGGCGCCGACGGCCGCTTCACCCATATCGACGACCTCGTCTCGACCGAGGACGAGCCGGGCCACCAGGCGCTCTGCGACCGCGAGCAGGCCTATGTGCTGAAGGCGATCCGCGAGGACATCGATCTCTCCCAGCACATGACGGACGCGGTCACCTCGCTCGAAATCGTCCTCGCGGCCGATCTCTCGATGCGCGAGGGACGGAGCGTGAAGCTCTGAGGGGAGGGCTCCGCGACCCCCGGGGACCGCGGAGCGCGCCCGCGGCTCAGGCGGTCGGGATCGTGCCGCCGTCGATGGTGACTTCCGTGCCGGTGATGGACGCGGCGCGGGCCGAGACGAGGAAACTGATGAGATCGGCGACCTCGCGCGGCTTTGCCGGCCGACCGAGCGGGATGCCGCCGAGCGCCTCCATGATGATGCGCTTGCCGCCGGCATAGTCGGTGCCCGCCTCTTCGGCGAGCCGTTCCGCGAGCGCCACCGAGGCTTCGGTCTCGACCCAGCCGGGCGAGACGCGGACGACCCTGACCCCCGCCGGCGCCACTTCCTTGGAGAGGCTCTTGCTGTAGGTCGAGAGCGCCGCCTTGGCCGCCGCATAGGCGGTGGTCGACTGCGGCAGCGGCATCCGGTGCTGGATCGAGGTGACGTGGATGATGACGCCGGATCCTTGCGCAATCATCGCCGGCAGCAGCGCGCGGTCGAGCCTGACTGCCGGCATGAGATTGTGATCGATCTCCCTTTGCCATTCCGCGTCACTGAGGACCGCGAAGCCGCCGGCCGGCGCGCTCGATCCGCCGAGGACATTGACGAGGATGTCGATGCCGTCCAACCGGTTCAGCACCTCTGCGGCGACGTCAGCGCATCCTTCCGCCGTGGTGAGGTCGGCGGCGATGTAGTGGACGTTGCCGGGTGCTCCCTCCGGCACGCTGCGCGCGGTCGCCGCAACGCGGGCGCCTACGGCCAGGAGCGCCTCGACCACCGCCGCGCCGACGCCCTTGGTGCCGCCCGTGACGAGGGCGCGCTTCCCCGCAAGGCCGAGATCGAGGCTCATGGCGCGATCTCCAGGCGGGCGATCGCGCCATCGGCCAGCGTGAAGCCGTAGCGGAGGTCGACCGGGCTGCCGGGGAAATTGCCCGTCAGATGGGCGGTGACGACGATCATGTCGCCGCGCTCGTCGATCGCGAAGGGCTCGGTCACATACTGGTACTGCTTGGACGCTTCGGCTTTCCAGCGCGCGATGGCGTCGCGGCCTTCATGGGTGCGGCGCTCGTCGACGACGACCGCGTCGGGCGTGAAGCAGTCCGCGACGGCGCCCTCAGTGCTGTCGGCGGCGAAGTAGCGGGCGATGGGCTCGGGCAATGGCAGGGTCATGGGTGATCTCCGGGGGTGGACCTTGTACGCCTCCCGAAATCGGCCTAGCCTGACAAAATCGCAAGAACCGACAAAAAAGTAAGGTACTTACAAAAAAGTATGCCTAGCCCTTACACGCAGGAAACCGCGGCCAGAGGCGTCGAGAGCGCGCTCAAGCTGCTCGAAGGCCGCTGGAAGCTGGTGATCCTGTTCCATCTGTTCGGGGGCAAGATCCAGCGCTTCTCGGACCTCGAACGCGCGATTCCCGGCATCTCGCAGAAGATGCTGATCCAGCAGCTGCGGCAGATGGAGAGCGACGGCATCGTCCGGCGCATCGTCCATCACCAGGTGCCGCCCAAGGTCGAGTATTGCCTGACGGACTGGGGCCAGGCGCTCTGTCCAGCGCTCGACGCGCTGCTGACCTGGGCCTCGCAGAGGGACACTGCGACCCGTGCGGCTGAGACGGCCGGAGCGGCGGGCAGCGCCTGACCGAAGGGTCGCAGACGGCGGCCGCGATGGCGGAACGCCCTTGTCTTTGCCGTAATCGCGATGCCACTCTCGCGGCCGAATCCGGGGCGATCGTGCATGCAGACCATTCTCATCATCGGCGGCGGCCATGCCGGCGCGCAGGCGGCGGCGAGCCTTCGGGCCGAGGGCTATGACGGGCGCCTCGCGCTGATCTCGGCCGAGAGCGAGTTGCCCTATCACCGGCCGCCGCTGTCGAAGGCGTTCATCAAGACGGCCGATGAAGAGCTGCAGGAGCTGCGGCCGGCGCAGTTCTACGAGAAGAACGGCATCGACCTCCATCTCGGCCGCACCGTGACGGCGATCGACCGCGACGCCGGCCGTGTGGTGCTCGATGACGGCGCTCTCGACTTCGACGCGCTGGTGCTGGCGACCGGCGCGCGGGTGCGCGTGCCGCCGGTGCCCGGCATCGATCTCGGCAATGTCTTCATGCTGCGCACCGCCGAGGATGCGCGGCGCCTCCGCGCGCGGCTCGCTGTCGCCGAGGATGTGGTCGTCGTCGGCGGCGGCTTCATCGGGCTGGAACTTGCCGCAACCGCGCGGTTGCTCGGCAAGACGGTGACCGTGCTCGAGGCGGCGCCGCGGCTGATGGGCCGCGTCGTGGCGCCGCAGATCTCGGCCTTCTTCCTCGACATGCATCGCGGCCTCGGCTCGTCCATGCGCCTCGAAACGCCCGTCGCCGCGATCCTGGGCGAGGACGGCGTCGCGGTCGCGGTCGAGACGCAGGCGGGCCTCCGCATTCCCGCCGATACGGTCATCGTCGGCGTCGGCGTCGTGCCCAATATCGAGGTCGCCGCCGAGGCGGGCCTCGATGTCGCCAATGGCATCGTCGTCAACGAGGCGATGCGCACCTCCGATCCGCGCATCGTCGCGGCGGGCGACGCGGTGTCGTTCCAGCATTGGGCGCTCGGCCGCGCCGTGCGGCTCGAAAGCGTGCAGAACGCCGTCGACCAGGCGAAGGCCGCCAGCGCGACGCTGCTCGGGCGCCCCGAACCCTATCGCGCGGTGCCGTGGTTCTGGTCGGACCAGGGCGCGTTCAAGCTGCAGATGGTCGGCCTTTCCAATGATGCCGACCGCAGCGTGACGCGCGGCAAGGCCGAGGACGGCAGCTTCTCGGTGTTCCACTATCGCGGCGAGACGCTGGTCGCGATCGATTCGGTCAATCGCGCGGCCGACCACATGCTCGGCCGCCGCCTGCTCGCCTCCGCGCTGTCGCCGGATCCGGACAAGGTCGCCGACGAGAGCTTCGATCTGAAGAGCCTGATCGCGAAGTCGGCATAGGCAAGGGCGCAGCGCTCGCGGCGCCGTGCCGTTTGCGTTGCTCCGCCGCGAGGCTTCGACTAGAAGAACGCCAACCCCATTCCCACATCCTGCCCTCCACGGCGAGGGGGCATCCGGAGCATTCCATGGCGCGGCAGTTCATCTATTTCATGCAGGGCCTCACCAAGTCCTATATGGGCGGCAAGAAGGTCCTCGATAACGTCCATCTGTCCTTCTATCCGGATGCCAAGATCGGCGTGCTCGGCCCGAACGGCTCGGGCAAGTCGACCCTCCTGAAGATCATGGCCGGCATGGACAAGGATTTCACCGGCGAGGCCTGGGTGGCGACCGGCGCGACCGTCGGCTATCTGGCGCAGGAGCCGCAGCTCGATCCGACCAAGAACGTCTTCGAGAACGTGATGCAGGGCGTCGCCAAGAAGAAGGCGATCGTCGACCGCTACAACGAGCTGATGATGAACTACTCCGACGAGACGGCGGAGGAGGGCGCGAAGCTCCAGGACATCATCGACAGCCAGAATCTCTGGGATCTCGAGAGCCAGGTCGAGATGGCGATGGACGCGCTACGCTGTCCGCCGAGCGATGCCACCGTCGAGAACCTCTCCGGCGGCGAGAAGCGCCGCATCGCGCTCTGCCGCCTCCTGCTCGAGCAGCCGGACCTCCTGCTTCTCGACGAGCCGACCAACCATCTCGACGCCGAATCGATCAACTGGCTCGAAGGGCATCTCCGCGATTATCCAGGCGCGATCCTCATCGTCACCCACGATCGCTACTTCCTCGACAATGTCACCGGCTGGATCCTCGAACTCGATCGTGGCCGCTCGATCCCCTATGAGGGCAACTACTCCTCCTATCTGGAGAAGAAGGCCAAGCGGATGGAGCAGGAGGGTCGCGAGGACATGACCCACATGAAGGCGATCGAGCGCGAGCGCCAGTGGATCTCGCAGTCGCCGAAGGCCCGCCAGTCGAAGTCGAAGGCCCGCATCAAGGCCTATGACGAGCTGGTCGAGCGCGCCGAGGGCAAGACGCTGCAGACCGCGCAGATCGTCATCCCGGTCGGCGAGCGGCTCGGCGACAAGGTCATCGAGGTCGAGAACCTGTCGAAGTCCTATGGCGACCGCCTGCTGATCGACAATCTCTCGTTCAAGCTGCCGCCGGGCGGCATCGTCGGCGTGATCGGCCCGAACGGCGCCGGCAAGTCGACGCTGTTCAAGATGATCACCGGCGAGGAGAAGCCGGATTCCGGCTCGATCTCGCTCGGCGACACCGTGCATCTCGGCTATGTCAACCAGGGCCGCGACGACCTCACCTCCAACAAGACCGTCTGGGAGGAAATCACCGGCGGCGCCGAGGTGTTCTATCTCGGCAAGAAGGAAGTGAACACGCGGGCCTATGTCGGCTCGTTCAACTTCAAGGGCGGCGACCAGCAGCAGAAGGTCGGCTCCCTCTCGGGCGGCCAGCGCAACCGCGTCCATCTCGCCAAGCTCCTGAAGGACGCCAACAACGTCATCCTGCTCGACGAGCCGACCAACGATCTCGACACCGAGACGCTCGCGGCGCTGGAAGAGGCGCTGGAGGATTTCGCCGGCTGCGCGGTGATCATCAGCCATGATCGCATGTTCCTCGACCGCCTCGCGACGCACATCCTCGCCTTCGAGGGCGACAGCCATGTCGAGTGGTTCGAGGGCAACTTCGCCGACTACGAGGAAGACAAGAAGCGTCGCCTCGGTCCCGATTCGGTGATGCCGAAGCGCATCAAGTACAAGCGCCTGACGCGCTGAGGCGAGCGGCGCGATCGGGCGATGCACGGCGGCTGATACGCCGCACATCGCCCGACGCCCCACCGGCTCCGCCGGTTGAGCGATGCCCTGCCGGCCGGGTCGGCGGAGGGCAAAAAATCTGGCGGACGGTCCTGCCTGGGTCTTAGGGGGCAGGGGCAGAACCGTCCGCCCTTCCTCAGCCTCGCAAAGGCCGAGGGTCTCGGCGGCCGCCGCCTTCAGGCGCGGCCTCAGGTCGTCTGGCAGGCCGCGACGAGGCGCCCGCCCGAATGTCGTTTCCGCCCTTCCTCCCCGCTGCCGCTGCGCCCGACGGGCGGCTGGCGGCTGGAGACTCCGGCACGAAGTGATAGTCTGCCGCCTCGGGCGCATGATGGTCAGTGACGCTGGTCACAGGCGCCTTCCGGCATCATCGGCAGCGGTCATGGAGGACGGGGCGTGAGCGTGGAAATCGTGAAGGCGCGCACGCTGGTGGCCATGGTCGAGGCGGTCTATCTCGCCGATGGTCCCGGCTTCGAAACCCGCGCGGTCGACGAGTTAGAGCTCACCTTCGAGGGCATCTCCGGCGATCGCCATGCCGGCGCGACCAGGCGGAGCGGCGGCCGTGAGCCGTGGTATCCGCGCGGCACCGAGATGCGCAACGAGCGCCAGATTTCGATCGTCGCCCGCGATGAGCTTGCCCGGGCCGCGAGCGCGATTGACATCGCCGTGCTCGAGCCGGAATGGATCGGCGCCAATCTCGTCATCGGCGGTCTCGACAGCCTGTCGCTGCTGCCGCCGCGCAGTCGCCTCTTCTTCGAGGGCGGCGCGACGATCGCGATCGACGGCGAGAATGCCCCCTGCCGCGCCTCGGGCGCCGCGATCGCCCGCCATGTCGCCGGCCGCGACGATCTCACGCTGCTGTTCCCGAAGGCGGCGCGGCATCTCCGCGGCCTCGTCGGCTATGTCGAGAAGCCCGGCCTCGTCAGGCCCGGCACGGAGATCTCTGTGCGCATCCCGGAGCAGCGGCTCTATCGATGAGCGGCTGCCATCAAACCGACGAGCAGGTCCGGTAGATCGCGGCAGAATCACGGGAGAATCGGATGGTCTGGTCGGCGGCGCAGTATCTGAAATTCGAGGACGAGCGGACGCGCCCGGCGCGCGATCTGCTGGCGCAGGTGCCGCTCGGCGCGGCCCGGCACATCATCGATCTCGGCTGCGGCCCGGGCAATTCGACCGAACTGCTCGTCGAGCGCTTCGTCGAAGCCGATGTCGAGGGCGTCGATTCGGACGCTGACATGCTCGCCGCGGCGCGCCGCCGCCTGCCGCTCTGCCGCTTCGTCGCGGCCGACCTCGCCCGGTGGATGCCGGAGGCGCGCGTTGATCTCCTCTTCGCCAATGCTGTGTTCCAGTGGATCCCCGATCATCTCGCCGTGCTTGACCGCCTGATGGATGGCCTGATCACGGGCGGCGTTCTCGCCGTGCAGATGCCCGACAATCTCGGCGAGCCATCGCATCTCCTGATGGAGGAGACGGCCCGCAGCGCCGCCTTCGCCGATGCCTTCGCCGGCAAGACGATCCGGCGGCCGCAATTGCCCGCGCCGCGCGCCTATGTCGAGCGGCTCGACGGCAAGGCGGCGCGGATCGATCTCTGGCACACGGTCTACCAGCACCGGCTCTCTGGTCCCGCGGCGATCGTCGAATGGGTCAAGGGCACCGGCCTCAGGCCCTATCTCGATGCGTTGCCGGGGGAGCGTCGCCCCGCTTTCCTCGCCGCCTATCAGGACCGCATTGCCAGCGCCTATCCGCCGCTCGCCGATGGCACGGTGCTGCTGCGTTTTCCGCGCCTTTTCCTGGTGGCGGTGAAGCGGTAGCGGCGCCTCAGGCGGCCGCCGACGACCGCCCCGCCATCGCCGCGACCACGAGATCGCCGAGCGCGTCGAAATCGCCACGTCGCGGCGAGGAGCGGCGCCAGACGAGGCCGATCTCGCGTCGCGGCTCGGGGTCGGCGAAGCGGCTGAGCGCGATGCGCGGATCGCGCGCCTCGACATCGACGCAGATTTCCGGCAGCAGCGTCACGCCATAGCCGTTTGCCACCATCTGCATGATCGTGGCCAGGCTCGCCGAGCCGAAGCTCGCCTGCAGCTCCGATTTCTGGACGCGGCAATAGGTCAGCGCCTGATCGCGCAGGCAGTGGCCTTCCTCGAGCAGGAGCAGCTTGTCCGGCGGGATCGCCTCGGGGCGGGCGAGACGCGGGCCGTCGCCGCCGGCCATGGCCTGGCTCGCCAGCAGGAAGCGGTCGACGAAGAGCGGGCGGCTTTCGAGCGACGGCTCGCCGGCCGGCAGCGCCATCAGCAGCACGTCGAGCCGCCCCTGGATCAGCTCCGCCTTCAACTGATCGGTACGCGTCTCGCGCAGCTGCAGGTCGAGGCCGGGATGGGCCGCATGCACCAGCGGCAGAACCTTCGGCAGCAGATAGGGCGCGACCGAAGGAATGACGCCGAGCCGCAGCGTTCCCGAAAGCACGCCGCCGCCGTCGCGCGCGAAATCAGCGAGGTCGCGGACATCGCCGAGAATGCGCGTGGCGCGGCGCGCCACCTCCGCGCCCTTCGGCGTCAGGGCGATGCGGCGGGCGCCCCGCTCGATCAGGGGCAGGCCGAGGATCGCCTCCATCTCCTGGATCTGCTGCGAGAGTGCCGGCTGCGAAATGCCGCATTCCTCGGCGGCGCGGCCGAAATGCAGGAGGCGCGAGACCGCCTCGAAATAGCGAAGCTGGCGGAGCGTGATCATCGGGCGGAACGGCGGGTCTGTTGCATGATCGATAAGCTAAGCCTATCGCATGCTCCGTTCAATATGATTGGAACTGATCCAGACTGCATGGCATGGTGGCGCCACATCGGAAGCGGCGCAGTGACGCCAGACCGAGAAGGAGGCGCCATGACGGATAGACTGACGACGACGGCCGGCGCGCCGGTCGCTGACAACCAGAATTCCCTTTCGGCCGGCGAGCGCGGCCCGCTGCTGCTCGAGGACTACCAGCTGCTGGAAAAGCTCGCGCACCAGAATCGCGAGCGCATCCCCGAGCGCGTCGTCCACGCCAAGGGCTGGGGCGCGCATGGCACGCTGACCGTGACGCATGACATCACCCCCTATACCAAGGCGAAGATCTTCGCCGAGGTCGGCAAGAAGACGGACGTCATCGCCCGCTTCTCGACCGTCGCCGGCGAGCTCGGCGCGGCCGATGCCGAGCGCGACGTGCGCGGCTTCGCGGTGAAGTTCTACACCGAGGAAGGCAACTGGGACCTCGTCGGCAACAACACGCCGGTGTTCTTCGTCCGCGACCCGCTGAAGTTCCCCGACTTCATCCACACGCAGAAGCGCCATCCGAAGACCAACCTCCGCTCGCCGACGGCGATGTGGGATTTCTGGTCGCTGTCGCCGGAGAGCCTGCATCAGGTAACGATCCTGTTCTCGGATCGCGGCCTGCCGCAGACCGTGCGCCACATGCACGGCTTCGGCTCGCACACCTTCTCGTTCATCAACGCGGCGAACGAGCGCTTCTGGGTCAAGTTCCACTTCAAGTCGCTGCAGGGCATCAAGAACTGGACCAATGGCGAGGCGGCCACGGTCGTCGGCCATACCCGCGAATCGACGCAGGAAGACCTCTTCGGCTCGATCGAGCGCGGCGATTTCCCGCGCTGGCGCTTCGCCGTGCAGATCATGCCCGAGGCCGACGCCGAGAAGACCAGCTACAATCCGTTCGACCTCACCAAGGTGTGGCCGCATTCGGAATATCCGCTGATCGACGTCGGCGTGCTCGAGCTGAACCGCAACGCCGACAACTATTTCGCGGAGATCGAGCAGGCGGCGTTCTCGCCCTCGAACATCGTGCCGGGCATCGGCTTCTCGCCGGACAAGATGCTGCAGGCGCGCATCTTCGCCTATGCCGATGCGCATCGCTACCGGCTCGGCACGCATTACGAGGCGCTGCCGGTCAATCATCCGAAGGTGCCGGTGCACAACTACCACAAGGACGGGCAGATGCGCTTCTTCCCGCCGGGCGCGCCTGCCGATGCCTATTACGAGCCGAACTCCTTCTCCGGCCCGAAGCAGGACGAGCGCTTCCGCGAGCCGCCGCTGAAGATCAAGGGCGATGCCGACCGCTACAACCACCGCGTCGGCAATGACGACTACACCCAGGCCGGCAATCTCTACCGCCTGATGTCGCCCGAGCAGAAGCAGCAGCTCTACGCCAACATCGCCGCGGCGATGCAGGGCGTTCCGGTCGAGATCATCAACCGGCAGCTGGTGCATTTCTACCGCGCCGATCCCGACTACGGCATCGGCGTCGCCTCGGCGCTCGGCCTGCCGACCGACGGGCTCGCGGTGGCGGCGGAATAAATCCTACAGAGGGCGGCTCACCCGCCCTTCGCTGATCAGACGGCCTCCACGCGCAAGCGTGGGGGCCGTTTTCGTTTGTCCTGCACGGCCCATCTCGAAGGCGGCGGCGCTTTCGCCGGCCAGCCTCCGCCCGCATGCGGTCCCGTGCTTGGCGTGGCAAAAGCTCCACAACTCAGGGGGATACGAAAAAACCAGTTGCATCCAAGGTTGTACTGCGCGCTAAAGTGATCATCAGTTTGAGATGCACTTTTTTGGTGTGGAGTGGGCCATGGGTGTCGTGCTGCTCGTCGTGGTGGCTGTCTTGCTGTTTGCCCTCCTTGTCGCGGAGCTTGCGACGAGATGGAGCGGGGTCTCCGACGTTCCGCTGTTCACGCCCGACAAGCTCTTCGGCCACATCCCGCAGCCCAACCAGAGCGGGCGGTTTCGCCGCCATTACGACTGGTGCTTCAATGACCGCGGAATGGGCGTCGCGGATCCTTTCGATCCTGATGCTCCGGACAGTCTCCTGCTTGTCGGCGACAGCATTGTCTTTGGGCAGCTCAAGATGCGGCAGGACGACCGTCTCGGACCCGTCCTCGCCGCGCTGACCGGCACGGCCGTCTGGCCAGTCGCATCGCCCGCCTGGTCGTTGCAGAACGCGCTCGCCTATCTCGAGGCAACTCCGGATCTGGTGACCTCGGCGCGCGAGATCGTGCTCGTGCTGAACTCGGGCGACTTCAAGGGCGCGAATTCCTGGAGCCGCGAGGCCAATCATCCGCGGTTCCGGCACTGGTGGGCCCTTCATCTGGTGGTACTCAAGATGGCCGTCAGGACTGGGCTCTCCAAGCGATCCGTCGAATTCAAAGTGGCCCGTCGCGACTGGCAGCCGATGCTCGCAGCGCTTGCTGCCGGCACAAAGGCGCGCTTCATCGTGGCGCTCTACCCCCACAAGGATGAGACGGAGGATCGCGGTCTCGCAGACGAGAAGCTTCTGTCATTCGGGTCCGAGATCGCCGCCATCCTCGGTCCGGAGACCGTCATCGTCGACGTCGGCGCTGATCCGCGATGGACACCGGCTTTTTATGTCGATGAAGTTCACCCCGATGCTGCGGGGACGCGCTGCCTCGCGGAGGTGATCGCTGCCGCGCGGAACCGGCAGGTGGTGCGGTCTTCGCTCGCGGCCTAGCTCGGCAACCCGTTACGATCGGTCACCACACGGGCGTCGCCGCAAGCTTGGCGGAGCGCCCGGTAGAAACTCTCTCGTCCGGCCGCTCGACAGATCGTCGAAATCGCGTGGACGGTCACCCAGGCCCTTTACTCATATAAAGATATCTTTATATCTTGTTGGCCTTGCGCCGGACGAGTCCGGCCGGACGACAGGAGAGTGGGTGCGTGACGGGTGGCTTCAAGACGCTGGAATCGGAGACGCTGGTCGCCGCGCTGAAGGCAGCGGGTGAATCGACGCGTCTGCGCATTCTCGCACTGCTCAGCCAGGGCGAATTGACGGTGAAGGACCTGACCGCGATCCTCGGCCAGTCGCAGCCGCGCATTTCCCGCCATCTGAAGCTCCTCGCCGACGCCAATCTGATCGCCCGCTATCCGGAAGGGGCGTGGGTCTACTATCGCCTCGCGGAATCGGGCGCTGAACGGCGCCTCGTCGACGGTCTGGTCGCGCTCACCGATGCCAACGATCCGGCTTTGCTGCGCGATCGCGAGTGGCTGGCGAATGTGAAGCGCGAGCATGCCGACGAGGCCTCGCGCTATTTCGAGTTGAATGCGGCCGAATGGGACCAGATCCGCTCGCTGCATCTGCCCGATGCCGCCGTCGAGACGGCCATGCTGGCGCTGGTCGGCCAGCGTCCGGTCGACCGCTTCCTCGATCTCGGCACCGGCACCGGGCGTCTGCTGGAGCTGTTCGCCGGGCTCTATCGCACGGGCATCGGCATCGACGCCTCGACGGCGATGCTCGCGATCGCCCGCGCCAATCTCGACAAGGCCGGGCTCACGCATGCGCAGGTGCGGCTCGGCGAGATCACCAAGCTGCCGGTGCTGCGCGAGAGCTTCGATCTCGTCGCCATTCATCAGGTGCTGCATTATCTCGACGATCCGGCCGAGGCGCTGGCCGAGGCGGCCCGCGTGCTGCGGCCGGGCGGACGGCTGCTGATCGTCGATTTCGCGCCGCATCGGCACGAGTTCCTGCGCGAGAAGCATGCGCATCGGCGCCTCGGCTTCTCGCATGAGACCATGCTCGGCTGGACGCGGCAGCTCGGCCTCGATTCGGTCGAGGTGCGCGATCTCGGCGCCGGGACCGGCGGCGATACATTGACGGTGACGCTCTGGCTGCTGCGCGACCCGCGCTTCAGCATGGCCAGCGCCGATCGGGGGTTGGAGACGGCATGATGACGGAAGCGATCGCGCGTGCGAGCCGAAGCAGCGGCGGGCCGAACGGACTGAAGGTCTCGTTCGAATTCTTTCCGCCGAAGACCGAGGCGATGGAAGAGACGCTGTGGCGTTCGGTCGAGCGGCTGGCACCGCTCTGCCCCGATTTCGTGTCGGTGACCTATGGCGCCGGCGGCTCGACGCGCGAGCGGACCCATGCGACCGTTGCCCGCATCCTCCGCGAAACCGCGCTGAAGCCGGCGGCGCATCTCACCTGTGTCGGGGCGACGCGGGACGAGGTCGACGCCGTCGTCGATGGCTATGCGGAGGCCGGCGTGCGCCACATCGTGGCGCTGCGCGGCGACCCCGCCGGCGGCATCGGCACGGCCTATTCGCCGCATCCGGGCGGCTATGACCGCGCCGCCGACCTCGTCGCGGCGATCCGCTCTCGCCATCCGGAAATCGAGGTATCGGTGTCGGCCTATGCCGAGCGCCATCCCGAAAGCCGCGACTGGGCGGTGGAGATCGACAATCTGAAGCGGAAGGTCGATGCCGGCGCCAGCCGCGCAATCACGCAGTTCTTCTTCGACAATGACCTCTATTCGGCGTTTCTCGACCGCGTCGCCGCGGCCGGCATCACCATCCCGATCATTCCGGGCATCGTCCCCGTGCTGAACTTCACGCAGACGGCGAAGTTCGCCGAGAAGGCCGGGGCCTCCGTGCCGGCCTGGTTCGCCGCCCGCTTCGAGGGGCTCGAGGACGACCAGGCGACGCGGCAGCTAGTGGCCGCGGCCGTCTGCGCCGAGCAGGTGCTCGATCTCGTCGATCGCGGCGTCTCCGACTTCCATTTCTACACCATGAACCGCGCCGACCTCGTCTACGCCATCTGCCACCTGCTCGGCATGCGCCCGGCAAGGCCCGAGGCGCCGGTTTCGGCCGCTGCGTGAGCCATGGCGAAATCTGGTCGGAACGACTATATTTCTAGTCGGTCTGGTCGGAGACGGAGGTGAGGCATGGCGGTCTGGCAGGTTCAGGAGGCGAAGACGAAGTTGAGCGAGGTGATCGACCGCGCCATCGACGAAGGGCCGCAGACGATCACGCGCCACGGCAAGGCGCGCGCGGTGCTGATGTCGATCGAGGCGTATGAGGCGATCAAGGCCGCCCAGCCGGAGCCGGACGCGAAGCGTCAGACGTTCAAGGAGTTCCTGTTGAGCGGGCCCAAGTTCGATGACCTCGATCTCTATATCGAACGGTCGAAGGATACGGGCCGCGAGATCGATCTTGAGTGAGCAGGCGTATCTGTTCGATACCAACGTGCTCTCCGAGTTGCGGCGGCCGCGGCCGGATCCTCGTGTTCTGGCGTTTTATGACGCCCTCGACGACGCCTGCATGTTTACCAGCGTGATGGCCCTCGGCGAGCTGCGCCGTGGCGCCGAGCTCAAGCTGCGGAAAGACGTGCTCGGCGGTGCCGCCTTGGTGCGCTGGATCGAGGCAGTCGAGACCTCCTTTGCCGATCGGGTGATCGGCATCGACCGGGAGGTTGCCCGCCTCTGGGGTCGTCTTTCGGCCCTGCGGCCGCGTCCGGTCGTCGACACGCTGCTCGCGGCGACGGCGATCGTGCATGGCATGACTTTGGTGACGCGCAACGTCGCCGACATGAAGGATACCGGCGTGGCCCTCATCGATCCCTGGGGCGCCGCACCGTCAACGAAGGAGTGAAGCGCATGACCGACGTTCATGAAACAAGACGCACGGCGCTGGCCGAGCGCGCGGAGAAGCGCATCCTCGTCCTCGACGGCGCGATGGGCACGATGATCCAGCGGCTGAAGCTCTCGGAGGCGGATTTCCGCGGCGAGCGCTTCAAGGACTGGCCGCGCGACCTCAAGGGCAACAACGACCTCCTGATCCTGACGCAGCCGGACGCGGTCGAGGCGATCCACCGCCAGTATTTCGAAGCCGGCGCCGATATCGTCGAGACCAACACCTTCTCCTCGACCTCGATCGCCCAGGCCGACTACGGCATGGAGGCGCTCGCCTATGAGCTGAACTATGAGGGCGCCCGCGTGGCCCGTCGCGCGGCCGATGCGGTCGCGGCGGAGACCGGCATTCCGCGCTATGTCGCCGGCGCCATCGGGCCGACCAACCGCACGGCCTCCATCTCGCCGGATGTCAACAATCCCGGCTATCGCGCCGTCACCTTCGACGACCTCCGCGCGGCCTATGCGGAAGCGGCGCGCGGCCTCGTCGACGGCGGCTCGGACCTGATCCTGATCGAGACGATCTTCGATACGCTGAACGCCAAGGCGGCAGTGGCGGCGGTCGAGGACGTGTTCGAGGAGAAGGGCGTCACACTGCCGATCATGATCTCCGGCACGATCACCGATCTCTCCGGCCGCACGCTGTCGGGCCAGACGCCGACGGCGTTCTGGTATTCGCTGCGCCATGCCGAGCCGTTCTCGATCGGGCTCAACTGCGCGCTCGGTGCGCGCGAGATGCGGGCGCATATCGACGAGATCGGCCGCGTCGCCGACACGCTCGTTTGCGCCTATCCGAATGCCGGCCTGCCCAACGAATTCGGCGAATATGACGAGAGCCCCGAGGCGATGGCGACGCTCGTTGGCGAATTCGCCCGTTCCGGCCTCGTCAATGTCGTCGGCGGCTGCTGCGGCACGACGCCGGACCATATTCGCGCCATCGCCGGAGCGGTGAAGGGGGTTGCCCCGCGGCGCATCCCCGCCATCGCGCCGCGCCTCAGGCTTTCCGGGCTGGAGCCGTTCGTCAGCGCGGCGTAAGACTATCGCCACAGCCCGGCCGGCAAACCGCAAATGCGGGGAGACACGATGACCGAGAATCGCAAGAGGACGCCGGTACCCGTTGCCCGGCCTATTCCCATTGAAGAGACCAAGGCGACAACGGCGGAGCGGGTCGCTGCGATCGCGGCCTTGTTCGAGATGGCGAAGCGTGAAGGATGGCGGTCGGACCGGCCCTATGGCCCCCGCGAAGAGCTCTATGACCGGTGAGCCTCACCCTCGACACCAACATTCTGATCTACGCGGTCGATGACAGAGACATCCTCAAGCAGGATATCGCACGTCTGGTCCTCTATCGCGCGCTCGAAATGGGCGCCATTCTCGGACTTCAAGTCGTTGGAGAATATCAGAACGCCTTGAAGCGTCGTATAAAGCTGTCGTCCGAGGATGCGGCAACTGCTGCCGCCTTTGCCCTCAGGTCGTTCGACACGTTCGCCTATGATCGCGAGGCAGTGCAGCGCGCCCTCGAGGCAGCAAGAGCCTACCGTTTTTCTTACTGGGATGCGCTTTTGCTCGCCTCGGCGGAAGCGTCAGGGGTGACGGCCCTGTTCTCCGAGGATATGCATCATGGCGGCATGTTCGGTCGCGTCGAGATCATCAATCCGTTCTCGGATGAGGGGCTCAGCGCCCGCGCCCGGGCCGTGCTCAACCTATAGGCTCCAGCCACCATGACCACCGCCTCCTTCATCAATATCGGCGAGCGCACCAACGTCACGGGGTCGGCCAAGTTCAGGAAGCTGATCACGGCCGGCGACTACACCGCGGCGCTCGACGTGGCGCGGGAGCAGGTTGCGAACGGCGCGCAGATCCTCGACGTCAACATGGACGAGGGCCTGCTCGATTCTGAAGCCGCGATGGTGACCTTCCTCAACCTGCTCGCGGCGGAGCCCGATATCGCCCGCGTGCCGATCATGATCGACTCGTCCAAGTGGTCGGTCATCGAGGCGGGCCTCAAGTGCGTGCAGGGCAAGCCGATCGTCAATTCGATCTCGATGAAGGAAGGCGAGGGGCCGTTCCGCGAGCAGGCACGGAAGCTCCGCCGCTATGGCGCCGCCGTCGTCGTCATGGCCTTCGACGAGAAGGGCCAGGCCGACACGTTCGAGCGGAAGACAGAGATTTCGGCCCGCGCCTACCGGATCCTCACCGAGGAGATCGGCTATCCGCCGGAGGACATCGTCTTCGATCCGAACGTGTTCGCGATCGCGACCGGCATCGAGGAGCACGACAATTACGGCGTCGACTTCATCGAGGCGACGCGCTGGATCCGCCAGAACCTGCCGCATGCGCATGTCTCGGGCGGCGTCTCGAACCTCTCCTTCTCGTTCCGCGGCAACGAGACCGTGCGCGCGGCGATGCATTCGGTGTTCCTCTATCATGCCATCGCCGCCGGCATGGACATGGGCATCGTCAATGCCGGCGCGCTGCCCGTCTATGACGACATCGATCCGGAATTGCGCGAGCGCTGCGAGGACGTCGTCCTCAACCGGCGCAAGGACTCGACCGAGCGCATGCTCGAGATCGCCGACCGCTTCAAGGGCGGCGCCTCGCAGAAGAAGGAGGCCGATCTCGCCTGGCGCGAGTGGCCGGTCGACAAGCGGCTCGAACATGCTCTGGTCTCGGGCCTCACCGATTTCATCGAGATCGACACCGAGGAGGCGCGCGCCCGCTCGACCCGTCCGCTCGACGTGATCGAGGGGCCGCTGATGGCCGGCATGAATGTCGTCGGCGACCTCTTCGGCGCCGGCAAGATGTTCCTGCCGCAGGTGGTGAAGTCGGCCCGCGTCATGAAGCAGGCCGTCGCCTATCTGATGCCGTTCATGGAGGAGGAGAAGCGCCGGCTCGGCACGACGGGCACCTCGTCGGCCGGCAAGATCCTGCTCGCCACCGTCAAGGGCGACGTGCACGACATCGGCAAGAACATCGTCGGCGTCGTGCTCCAGTGCAATAATTTCGAGGTAATCGATCTCGGCGTCATGGTGCCGGCGGCGAAGATCCTCGCGGTGGCGAAGGAGCAGAAGGTCGACGTGATCGGCCTCTCCGGCCTCATCACGCCCTCGCTGGACGAGATGTGCCATGTCGCGGCCGAGATGGAGCGCGAAGGCTTCGACATGCCGCTGCTGATCGGTGGCGCGACGACCTCGCGCGTGCACACGGCCGTGAAGATCCATCCGAATTACGGCCGCGGCCAGGCGGTGCATGTGCTCGATGCCAGCCGTGCGGTCGGCGTCGCCTCCAGCATGCTCGGTCGCGACAAGGCGGCCTATATCGCCGAGGTGCAGGCCGAATATGCCCGCATCGCCGAGGCGCACCAGCGCGGCCAGGACGCCAAGCGCCGCATCACGCTCGCGACCGCCAGAGCCGATGCGCTGAAGCTCGACTGGTCCGGCTATCGGCCGGTGAAGCCCAGTTTCCTCGGTCCGAAGCTCTTCCGCGATTATCCGATCGCCGAACTGGTGCCCTATATCGACTGGACGCCGTTCTTCGCCACCTGGGAGATGAAGGGCACGTTCCCGCAAATCCTTGAGGATGAGAAGGTCGGCGCCGCCGCCCGCTCGCTCTATGACGATGCGCGGGCCATGCTGGCCAAGATGGTCGGCGAGAAATGGATCAGCGCCAATGGCGTCATCGGCTTCTGGCCGGCGAATGCCGTCGGCGACGACATCGCGCTCTATACCGACGAGAGCAGGACTGGCGAGGCGGCCCGGCTCTTCACGCTGCGCCAGCAGATCGCCCGCTCGACTGATCGGCGCCGCCATGTCGCGCTCGCCGATTTCGTCGCGCCTGAAGGATCGGGTGTCGCCGATTATGTCGGCGGCTTCGCGGTGACGGCCGGCATCGGCGAGGAGGCGGTGGCCGAGCGCTTCAACCGCGCCAATGACGATTATTCGAAGATCCTCAGCCAGGCGCTGACCGACCGCCTCGCCGAGGCTTTCGCCGAGCGGATGCATGAGCGCGTGCGGCGCGAGTTCTGGGGCTATGCGGCGGACGAGGCGCTGGCGCCCGGCGAACTCATTCGCGAAACCTATGCCGGCATCCGCCCGGCGCCCGGCTATCCCGCGCAGCCCGATCACACCGAGAAGCGGACGCTGTTCGACCTGCTCGACGTCGAGGCGACGGCGGGCATAACGCTCACCGAGAGCTATGCAATGTGGCCGGGCTCCTCGGTCTCGGGCTTCTATTTCAGCCATCCCGAGAGCTTCTATTTCGGCGTCGGCCGCGTCGAGGCGGATCAGGTCGCCGACTATGCCGCGCGCAAGGGCTGGTCGATCGCCGAGGCCGAGCGCTGGCTGGCGCCGATCCTCAATTATGACCCGGTCAGGGTCGAGGCGGCGGAGTAGTTCGTGTCGCGGCGCTTCACGCGGGACGGGTTTTCACGCGGCTTCCTGGAAGGGCTCGGGCTGCTGCCGGGCATGATCGCCTTCGGCGTCGTGTTCGGCGTCCTCGCCGATGGTGTCGGGCTTTCGGTCGGCGGGGCCGCGGCGATGAGCCTCTTCGTCTTCTCCGGCACGGCGCAATTGCTGTCGCTGCATGCTTGGGGCGGCGCCGACATGATGGTGGCCGTCGTCGTCTCGGTCGTCGCGATGAACGCGCGCTATGTGCTGTTCGGCGCGGCGATCCAGCCCTGGATGCGCGGGCTGTCGCCCTGGATCGCCTATCCCTCGCTGTTCCTGCTGGTCGACCCCAACTGGGCGACGGCGATGCGCGAGCGCGATGCCGGCCGGCATGACGTCGCGGTGTTCGTCGGCATGGGCGCCGCCTGCATGGTCGGCTGGCTGGCCGGCACCATCGCCGGCGCCGGCTTCGGCCAATTGCTCGGCGATCCGCGCCGGCTCGGGCTTGATTTCTTCCTGCCCGCCTTCTTCCTCTCGCTCGCCTGCGGCTTCTGGAAGGGCAGGGCCGATCTGTTGCCCTTCGTGATCGGCGGCGCCGTCGCGCTCGTCTTCGACCGCTTCGTCGGCGGCTCCTGGCATGTGCTGGCGGGCGGGCTGGCCGGCAGTCTCATCGCCGCCTTCCTGCCGAAAAAGGTCGCGGCATGACCGCCGATCCCACGACCACAGGCGGCCTCGCGCTGATCATCGCGGCGATGGCGGTGGCCGCCTATCTGACGCGGATCTCGGGCTTCTTCCTGATGCGCTTCGTGGCGGTGACGCCGCGGGTCGAGGCCTGGCTGAAGGCGCTGCCGCTCGCCATCATGGGCTCGATCCTCGCGCCGATCGCGCTCCATGGCGGGCCGGCCGAATATGCCGGCTTCGCGGCGACGATCGCGATGTTCTTCTGGCGCCGCAACGACATTCTCGCCGCCGTTGCGGGCATGGCGACCGTCGCGCTGCTGCGCGCCTTCGCCGGTGCGTGAGGCGACGTCTCTTTGGCGGCGGACGCGCAGGCCTCAGATCACGCCGACGACGATGGCCGCGATGAACAGGAAGGCGGCGCCGACGGCGAGGAATTGAAGCGGACGAGCGAGGCTCATGGACATTTCCCGGGTCTCCCTTTCCGTGTCTTCAAACTGCCACAAAGATTAACGCATCCAGGCGCGCCGGCAAGGGGTGCTTTCCCTCCGCCAGCCAAGCCGGCAGCGCTTTCGTTCCGTATTCACCCGGCAATCAGGAATGACGTTCCTGAAGGCCGGTACAGGCTCCCTGTTGGCGCAAAGTGCATTTCCTACCGATTCGCAGCGAAACAGCCGGGAAGTTTACCGGTCCGCGCAATCGTTCCTTATGAGTTGGGTGCGACACTCGCTGCCATCACGGGATTGGCTTCGAGGCGATGATGTTGGAGCATTTGACGCGGCTGGCTCACGACCGCGCACCAGCGCGGCGCGCCGAATTGCTGAGCGCGATCGTCGATCTCTACGGCGCCGCCGGCGCTCGTGCGGAGGTCTCGCTCGGCGCGGTCTTCTCGGACATCATCCGGCAATTGCTGCCCCGCCTCACCGAGGCGCAGCGGATCGACGTGGCGACGCGGCTCGCCGATCTCTCGACCGTCCCGCATGCGCTCGTCCTGGAGCTTGCCAGCGGCGGCGGCGCGGTGGCCGAACTCTTTCTGCGTGCCTCGCCGGTGCTCGGCGACGACGATCTCCTCGCCATCGCCGCGGGCGCGGACGAGGAAACGCTCGTCGCCATCGCGGCGCGCACGTCGCTTTCCGAGCGGGTCAGCGACGCGCTGGTCGCGCAGGGCGGCGTCCGCCTCTGCCGCGCCGTCGCGGCGAACAGGTCGGCCCGCCTGTCGCCGGATTGCCTTGCGCGCATCGTCGCGGCCTGCGGCGTCGGCGATCCGGCCGAAATCCGGCCGCCGGCCGAGATCGTCGCCTTCCCCGGATCGCCTCAGGCGGCCCGGCGGCGCTTCGGCGAGCCGGCGGGCGCCGTGATCCCCTGGCCGAAGCCGGCCATGCCCGTCGACGCCACCCCGGTGACCCCGGTCGCCACCGCCATCGCCGCGATCGCCTCGAGCGACCGCATGCTGGAGGTGGCGATGCTGCTCGCCACCCATGCCGGACTGCCGCCCGATCTCGTCAGCCGTCTGATCGCGCGGCCGGACCCCTCGCTGCTCGCCGTGCTCTGCCGCGCCGCCTCGGTGCCGCCGGCCACCTTCTCGGTGCTGGCGCGCATCCGCGGTCGCCGCTTCGGCCACCCGCTGTCGGAAACGCTGGCCGTCGAGGCCGCCTATGCCGAACTGACCGAAGCCGAGGCGCGCGAAACCCTCGGCAGCATGAAGGCGCTGCAGCGGAAGGCCTGAATGCCAGGCGGGCGAAGGGCTGCTGCGCGCCGCCCTCCGCCCGTCATTCAGCTTCAGCGCTCGCGGCTCAGGTGATCGAGCCGATGACGCCTTCGATCAGGTAGTCGGTGCCCCAGAGGCTCGGATCGTAGAGCTCGATCGTCGTCTCGCTGATCAGCTTGCCGGTATTCGACTTGATCGGCCCGATGAAATAGGGCTTGCCGGCCTTCAGGTCCTCGATTGCCGCGAGCGCTGCGGTCTTCGCGGCCTCGGTCGCGCCCGGCCCGAACGGAGTGCTCGCGACCATGTCGCGGTCATAGCCGCCATAGTTCTCGTTCGGCAGCTTCTTGCCCTCGGTCAAGAGCTTGGCATAGGCCGTGTAGACCGTGCCCCATTTCAGCTCGGCGCCGGTGATGAAGCCCTTCGGCGCCAGCGAGGACTGGTCGGCATTGTGGCCGACCGACTTGATGCCGCGCTTCTCGGCCGTCTCGACGATGACCTTCGGGCTGTCGACATGGCAGGCGATGACGTCGCAGCCGGCATCGGCGAGCGCGTTCGCGGCTTCCGCCTCGCGCACCGGCAGCGACCATTCGCCGGTGATGATCAGGCGGACCTCGGCGTTCGGATTGACCTTGCGCACGCCGGTGGTGAAGGCGTTCACATTGCGCAGCACGAGCGCAATCGGCTTGGCGGCGATGTAGCCGATCTTGTTAGTCGTGGTCGACAGGCCGGCGGCGATGCCGTTCACATAATGCGCCTGGTCGAGATAGCAGAAATAGCCGCCGAGATTCATCGGATGCTTCTTCGGATCCCAGAGCGAGGTCGGGTGGCGGAACTCGACATCGGGATACTTCTTGGCGGCGTCGATCATGAAGGGATCGAAATAGCCGAACGAAGTCGGGAACAAGAGGCTCGCGCCATCGAGCTCGATCATCGATTCCATCGTCTTGGTGACGGCGCTCGTCTCCGGGACGTTCTCTTCCTCGACGACGGTCACGCCCGGGATCGACTTCAGCGCGGCGGCGCCGACGGCATGGGCCTGGTTCCAGCCGAAATCATCGCGCGGCCCGACATAGATCAGGCCGATGGTGAGCTTGTCCGCCGCCTTGGCCCGGAAGGGCAGGGCCGAGGTGGAAAGGCCGAGCGCGCCGATCGCCGCGCTCTTGAGCAGGGTGCGTCTTGAAACTGTGGTCATAGGCATGTCCCTCGTCATGTCGGGTTGATCGTCGATGGAAGGCAGTGCCGCGCGGCTCTTCCGGCGCGTCGGCAGGTTGTCTTGGGCGGGCGGCCGCGCGTCAGCGCTGCGTGCCGTCCGGATGCGGCCGGTAGCGGGCGAGGATCGCGCCGATATCGGGTTCGGCCCTCGCATCGCCGCCGACGCCGCGCTGCTCGACCAGCGCGACATGATGGTCCATCGCCCGCGCGGCGCCCTCGGCATCGCCGGAAGCGAGCGCGGCGAGGATGGCGCGATGCTCGTCGATGGCGCATTCGGACTGATGCGGCCGGCCGAACACGGCCAGGATCAGCGAACAGCGCGACACGACCTCGGACACGTAGCGCAGCAGCAGCGGATTGCCGCTCTGCCCGGCGAGCGTGACGTGAAACTCGGCGGCAAGGCGGACCGAGGCCTTGCTGTCGCCAGCCCGCGCCGCCTCGTCCTCGGCAGCGATGTGGGCGCCAAGCCGCTTCGCCATCTCGCCATTCCAGGCGGCCGCGACCAGCCGCGCCACTTCCCGCTCGAGACAGCGGCGCACCTCGAACACGGCGCGCGCCTCCTCGATGCTCGGCCGCGCCACCGTCGCGGTGCGCTTGGCCTTCATCTCGACCAGCCCGTCGCCGGCAAGGCGCTGCAGCGCCGCCCGCACGATGGTCCGGCTGACGCCGAAATGCGCGCCGATACTGTCTTCCGGCAGCTTCGTCCCCGAGGTCAGCGCCTGGTCGACGATGGCCTCGCGCAGCACCGCATAGACCTCGCTGCCCCGGCTCGCCGCGGGCGATCCACCGCCGCGCCGCATCCCCTCAAGTCCCTGTCTGCCCATCTCCATGAGCTAAAATCTAGTATACGAGATCGGTATGCTCAAGTATGCGACATGCGCAAAGATGTTCCAGACGCTGCCTCGAAGCTGAGCGAAACGGCCAGTTTCGCGGCAGGTCGGCCCGGATCGCGCGGTCGCCGCGCGGCTGCAATGGCGGTTCCGGTATACCGGGACGCGGCGCGGGCGGCGGGCACGCTGGTTGACGCTTCCTTAAGGCGTTCCCTCACATTGTCAGGGCATGTCGAGTGGCGTTGCGTTGCGTACCCTGTCGGTGCTTGCTCTCATCTCGCTCTCGGGATGCGCGCTCAATTTCTTTGACGAGCGCGAGGCCTGGCGCGACCAGAGCGAGCGCGCCTGCTTCCAGAAGAAGCTGGTCGTGCCGAGCTATTTCCAGGAGCCGGCCCGCGAGATCGACGGCAAGGGCGCCTGTGGCATCGAGAAGCCGCTCCGGGTCAACGCCTTCGAGCAGGGCGTCGTCTCGGTCGGCGGCTCCGAGGTCGTGCTCGGCTGCATGATGACCTACACGATGGAAAAATGGCTGCGGAACGCCGTGCAGCCGGCGGCGCAGCAGCGCTTCGGCATGCCGGTGACCGAGATCCTGACCATGGGCACCTATGCCTGCCGCTCGCGCAACAACCGCCATGGCGACAAGCTCAGCGAGCATGCCTTCGCCAATGCCTTCGACGTCGCCGGCTTCCGCCTCGCCGACGGAAGGACCATCCGCGTCAAGGGCGACTGGTGGAACGGTGATCCGGTGACGCAGGCCTTCCTGCGCCAGACGCTGATCACCGCCTGCGACTACTTCACCACCGTGCTCGGGCCGGGATCGAACCGTCTGCACGAGGACCATATCCACATCGACCTCGCCCATCACAATGCCGCGGGCACTGCGCGCTATTGCCGGCCGAAGCTCGAGATGCCGCCGCCGACGATGGATCCGAACGTGCCGATGGTGAGCCTGCCGGAGGGACAGACGGCGCCGGCCTCGATGGAGCAGCGCGCCTTCACCTATCGCTGGGACGACAATCTCGGCGCGCCGGATGTCCAGGCGGCAAGCCCCGACGCGGTGCTCGCCGCGCCGCCGGTCTCGACCGGCAGCGTCCGCCTGCCGCCGGCCTCGATCCCGATGTCCTATGCGCAGTAGCGGCGAGAACAGGCTCACAGCCGCGAGTGAACCGCGTCACTGACGCTCCGGCCGCTGCCCCCTAGATCGGCGCCTCCAACACGGAGACCGCCATGAACGCCCATTCCACCATCTATGTCGACGAAAGCCGCTACAATCTCTACGCGATGAACCACAAGGGTCTCCGCCGGGCGCAGACCGAGCTGCTCGGCCGCCTCGGCGCGCTCGATGTCAGCGACGAGGCCGCCGTGACGGCGCTTCTCGCCGATCTCGGCACGCTGATCCTGATGGGCCGGCAGCATCTCAAGCACGAGAACGAGCATATCCACGGCGTCATCGAAGCGCTGCATGCCGGCGCGACCGACCGCCTCGCCGATGACCACGATCATCATCTCAGCGATTTCGACGCGCTGGAGACCATGATGGCGGCGCTCGGCGCGGCGCCTCTCGCGAGCCGCGGCCCGCTCGCCCGCGCGCTCTATCTCCGCTATTCGCAGTTCCTCGCCGAAGACTTCGAGCACATGCTGGAAGAAGAGACCGAGACGCTGTCGCTGCTGCACCGGCTCTTCAGCGATGCCGACCTGCAGGCGATCGAGATGGCGATCATCGGTTCGGTCGAGCCGGGCCTGATGCTGAACTACCTCCGCATCATGATCCCGGCGATGAACCCGGGCGAGCGCATCGGCATGCTCGGCGGCATGAAGGCGGGCATGCCCCAGCCGATCTTCGCCAGCGTCATCGACGCGGCGGTGAAGCCTGTCCTGAACAAGGCCGACTTCGCCGCGCTCGCCGAAGCGCTCGGCATCGCCGCCTAGGCGGCGGCGCTTTCCGGGCGGTCGGCGGCGGTGGCGCCGCCGGCCATGTCCCGTCCCGCGACGTCCCGCTCGGCCAGATGCTGCTGCCCCCAGGCCTTCAGCGCGGCGATGATCGGCGAGAGGCTCTCGCCGCGCGCCGACAGCCGGTAGTCCACCCGCGGCGGCACTTCCGGATAGATGGTGCGGATCACCAGCCCGTCCGCTTCCAGCTCGCGCAGCTGCTTGGTCAGCATGCGCTGCGTCGTGGTCGGTGTCAGGCGGCGCAGCTCGTTGAAGCGGCGCGGACCCTGCCCGAGGTGATAGAGCAGCACGCCCTTCCATTTGCCGTCGATGAGATCGAGCGTCACCTCGACCGGGCAGGCGGCGAAGCTTGTGTCGTAGGTCTTGTGACCCGCCATGGCAGGGCTCCCGGTATCCATTTGGGTAGTAGGAGCTCAAAATGTGCGTTCTTGCGCAGAGCGTCAATACGGCCGAAATCAGGGCCGGACGTTCAACCTCAAGCGGAGATCGCCATGCGCGCCATCGCCTATTCGAAGTCGCTTCCCATCAGCGAGACGGACTCGCTCGTCGAGATCGCACTCGACCGGCCGGAGCCGGGGCCGCGCGATCTCGTCGTCAAGATCGAGGCCGTCTCGGTCAATCCGGTCGATTTCAAGGTGCGGAAGTTCAGCGATCCCGCCGGAAAGCCGCGCATTCTCGGCTTCGACGCCGCCGGCACGGTCGTCGCGGCGGGCAGCGAGACGCAGCTCTTCAAGGTCGGCGATGAGGTCTTCTATGCCGGCTCGATCATGCGGCCCGGCACCGATGCCGAATATCACGCCGTCGACGAGCGCATCGTCGGACGGAAGCCGGCGAGCCTCGATTTCGCCGCCGCCGCTGCCCTGCCGCTGACGGCGCTCACCGCCTGGGAATTGCTGTTCGACCGCATCGGCGTGGTGCCTGGCGTCGCCACCGACACGCGCACGCTGCTGGTCCTCGGCGGCGCCGGCGGCGTCGGCTCGATCGCCATCCAGCTCGCCCGCGCGCTGACGGGGCTGACCGTGATCGCCACCGCCTCGCGGCCGGAGTCGCGCGATTGGGTCACCGGTCTCGGCGCCCATCACGTCGTCGATCACAGCGCGCCGCTCCGGCCGCAACTGGAGGCCCTCGGCCATGCGGCGGCCGACATCATCCTCGCCTTCGCCGGCACCAGCCAGCATGCGGCGGCCATCGCCGATCTCGTCGCGCCGGAGGGGCATGTCGGCGTCATCGAGGGCGTCGATGGCTTCACGCCGGCCGAGTTCGGCGCGCTCTACCAGAAGGCGGTTC
The DNA here is from genome assembly GCA_965229325.1 of Kaistia sp. Taxonomy (GTDB): domain Bacteria; phylum Pseudomonadota; class Alphaproteobacteria; order Rhizobiales; family Kaistiaceae; genus Kaistia. The sequence goes on from OZ245873.1 coordinate 87,846, forward strand.
GCCTGCAGTTCGAATCGATGTTTGCCCGCTCGCGCTTCGGAACGCCCGCCATCGAGCGCCAGCATGCGATCCTCGACGCGGTCGCCGATCTGGTCGATGCCGGCACGATCCGCTCGACGCTGACCAGGACGCTCTCGCCGATCAGCGCGGCCACGCTGCGCGAGGCGCACGGCCTCGTCGAAAGCGGACGCATGATCGGCAAGGTGGTCGTCGCCGGCTGGTAGAAGAGGATCAGGCCGGCGGGCGGCGCGTCCGTCCGCCGGCCCAGTCGCGGACGATCTCCGGCAGTCGTTCGGGTTCGCGCAGCAGGCCGAGCGTGCGGCGCCGGACGAAGTCGGCGGCGTTGCCGAGCAGCGTATTCAGCCACGGATGCGTCAGGTCGCGCTCGACGGCGCGGATATAGCGCCGCCGCGGGCGGGCTGCCGGCTCGGTTCCGAAATAATCGGCGGTGAAGGTGAGGAGCTGATCGGCGCTCCGCCGCACGGATGGCGTCTCGAGCCTGGCCCTGAGGGCCGGGGAGATGGTGCCGCCGAAGTCGCGATGGAGCCGCTGCACGAAGTCGAGGCTCTTCATCAGCGGGACGCGGCCGAGGGAAAATTCGGCATAGGCCATGGTGCTCGCCTGCACGGCGGCGAGCGCGGCGCCGGAGACCGGGTCGAGACGGCCGCAGCGGCCGCCGTCCCAGTCCATCCAGCGGAGCGTCGGCACTACCTCGCCGATCGGCAGAACCGCGGCCTGCTCGCGGATCAGCAGCGTCCGGTGCAGCTCGACCGGGACCGGCCAGTCGGCATGCTGCATCGGCTTGAAGTGATGCGAGCGTTCCCAGCCGCGCTTCGCCTCGTCCTCGGCGAAGGTGTGCCAGCCGGCCGCCGCCATCAGGCGGAGCGCTTCCTGCTGCTCGTCCGGATCGACGATCCACACGTCGAGGTCGTACATGACCCGCGCGCCCGCCGCGAAATCGGGATCGAGAAGGCTCTCGGCACCCTTCAGCCACACCGGCCGGATGCCCGCACTGCCGAACAGCTGGTTGAGCGCCATCATCTGGCGACGCTGCGCCCGCCGCTTCGACGCGTGCAGCACGAAGGCCGCCCGGAGATGATCGGCGCGCCGCGGCGGCAAGCGGCCGCGCAGGCCGCGGCCCTCGAGCGCAAGCCGCAGCGCCGGCAGGACGAGACCCGACTCGGCGGCAGCGAAGATGGCGGGCCAGGCGTCGTCGGCAGGCCAATCGGCTGTCAATGCGTCGGTCGCGACAAAGGGCGAGATGGCGTGCGAAACCCACCGCAAGGCGCGAACGCGGGACGATGGGTCGGCACTCATTGGCACGCCTTCACTACTCCGATAGAGGCCGTCGAGACCGTCGACGATCGATGCGCCGCAATGACCCTAGACGACAAGGACGGAGATGGCGAGGTGGGCTACAACCCCTGCCTGTCGTCTTCAATCGAAGGTTGGATGGCCTCCATCGCCGTGAAGGGGTGGCGATGGCGGGCGGGGACGTGCTGGCCGGTTCGAACGGCGTGTCGCCGAGCGAGCTGCCACCGCGTCCCGTTCGAACCGGCGCTGCGGCGTTGTGGCTCGGCCGGCGCTCAGGGGGAGGCGGCAGCCGAGCCCTTCATGGCGATCAGGCCGAGCGTTGCCGGCGCGGCATAGCTTGCAGCCTTGACCAGCTTCTGCAGCGCTTCGCGGCGGCCGAGGGCGGCCGTCTCGTCGCTGGATGCGGGCGTCGCGCCCGCCTTGTTCTGGTCCTGTGCGTTCATTCTACCTGATCCCCCTTATTGGCGCGGCGCAGCCGCTCCGATTCCGACCGTAACGATATCGCCGCCATCCGCCGACGCAAGTCTCACGCCTTGCTCGGCGGCCGCAATAGGTCCCTAAGGAGGCCGGGCAGGCGGCCGGGCTCCTGCAGGAGCCCGAGGGCACGACGACCGAGGAAGTCTTTCGAAACGCCGATCGCCGCATTGAGGCGAGGCTGCAGCAGATCGCGTTCGACGGCGCGGACATAGCTGCGGTCGGACTGGACCGGGAGCGGCAGGCCGTAGAACTCAGCCACGAAGGTCAGCATGCGAGGCGAGAGCCGGCGGATCGACGGCAGCGCGAGGCGCGTCCGCAACGCCGCCGGCAGCATGCCGCCGAAGTCGCGTTCGATGCGCTCCGCGAAATCGAGGCTCTTCATCAGCGGCACCCGCCCGAGGGCGAAATCGGCATGGGCCATCGCCGTCGCCTGGACGAGCGAGAGGAGGGCGCCGGAGACCGGATCGAGCTGGCCGAACGGGCCGCCCTCCCAGCGCGACCAGAGCACGGCATCCGCCGTCGCGCGGCTCGGCAGCACCGAGGCCTGCTGCCGGATGACGGGGCTGCGGTGGATCTCGATCGGCGCCGGCCAGTCCGGATGATGTAGCGGCCGGTCGTGATGCGAGAGATCCCAGCCGCGCTTGCCCTCGTCCGCCGCGAAGGTCAGCCAGCCGTCGCCGTCGAGGAGATCGAGCGCCGCCCGCCGCGCCTCCGTGTCGACGATCCAGAGATCGAGATCGCGCATGACGCGGTCGCGGGCCGCCCAATCGGCGGTGATCAGCGTCTCGGCGCCCTTCATCCAGACCGGCTCGATGCCGGCGCCGGCAAGCCTCTGGTTGAGGGCGATCATCTGCCGGCGCAGCGCGGCGCGCCGCTCGGCATTGAGCGCGAAGATCGCGTCGAGGAACTGGACGAGATCGTCCGGAAGGCGGCCGCGCAGCGCGTGGCGATCGATGGCGCGCCCCAACGCCGGCAGGACGAAGCCCGCATCCGCCAGCGCCACCACCTGTTGCCACTGATCCTCGCGCGGCCACACGGTGTCGAGCGCCGCCGTGTCCGCGGCGGGCGCGATCGCAAGGCACAGCCATCTCAGCGCGCGGAGGCGGGCGTGTCCGTCAGCGCCTGCAGGCATCGGCGCGCCTCCTCGAGATCGTCATAGACGAGACTGAATGTGGCGGTCCGCTCAAGCCAGTCGAACAGCGGATCGAACCCGTCCGGTCCGTCTTCGCTCTCGGCGCTGAAGCTCGCCTCGACGAGGCCGAGCAGCGCAGCGCCTTTCGGCAAGGGATCGAGGCGCGGGCTCGCGCCGGGGACATAGCGCGGAAAGACCAGCCGTCCGACGGGGAGGGGCGAGGCGACATGCGCGGCGCGGTCGATCGGCAGGAAGCGCCCGGTCTTGCCGCCATAGGTGACAGGCGGCAGCGCCGGCAGGTTCGGGTAGAGCGGCTCCAGCAGAGCGAGGCTGCCCTGCTTGATCGAGACGGCATTCGGCATCGGCAGGAGCACGGGGCCGCGGCCGGCGACGGGCCGCGTCAGCGCGATGAAGTCATCCGTCGCGTAACCCCAGCCGCGCGCGACCAGGAACGCCGTGAGCGTGCTCTTGCCGGCGCCCGAAATGCCGGGAAACACCGTCAAATCGTGACTGCCGGGAGCGACGAGGGCGGCCGCATGCAGCATCACGAAGGCCGGATCATCAGGATAGGCGGCGCGATAGACGGCGCGGATCAGCGCGCCCAGCGCCGCCTGCTGGTCGTCGAACACGGTCCAGCACGCGTTCTCGCCGACGAGGTGGCGCTCGCCATCGAGCACCAGCGCGACGTCTGCCGCATGTCGTGGATCCTCTGGCGGGCGCTCGGGAATGCCGTAAAAGAGCCCGGCGGCGCGATCCATCAGGCTCGGCCCGGGCGATGCCGCTGTCACGCCGAAGCCGAGGTCGACCGCAGCGCCGGGAAGATCGAGGCGGCGGCGGCTGAGCTCTGCCGCCGGACGGGTCGCTCCGGTTACGCTTGCAGCGAGCGGCGGCTTCTCCGCCCGGTCGATGAAGACACGGCCGAGGCTGTCGGTTCCGATCCAGCCCGCTGCGGCCCAGGTCTCGACGCAGGCGCGCGCATCGGCGAGGGCGGTCTGAGGGGCGATGCCGTAGCGCTCGGCCCAGATCGCCGCGATCGCCGCAAGCTCGGTCGGCGCCTCATGGAGCTGCAGCCAGAGCTCCGCGGCGAGGGGATTGAGGACATGGAGGTCGCGCGTCGACAGGTCGATGACGGCCATGACGTCGTCGACGATGCGAAAACGGAAGCGCGACGCGGGCGCCGAACCGTCGGATGGCCGGGACTCGGCATGCACTCTCGAATGGGCGAGGATGATCCGACCCCGTTGCCTGTCTTCCGGAACCGACGGCGCGGCTGGTGCCGCGGCGCCGGCTAGTAGGCTGCTGCCGACCGCGTCGTTGCGAGATAGCCGAGCGTCGCCGGAGCGACATAGGCCGCGCCCTTGGCAAGCTTCAGCATCGCCTCGCGGCGGGAGGCAAGCTCATCCGTCCCGGCCGGTTCGCTGGCACGAGAGATGTCGTCAGGCTTGGCGTCGTCCAATCGAAGTCTCCTTCATCCATTACCAAGGTTGCCGTGACGCAGGCTCACGGTCCGATCATCCGGTTACCGAACAATAAGGTGCAGTAACTGTATCGACACTGCCGCTGCACCTGCTCGACACTGCCGTTGACCGGCGATTCGTGCGCGCATTGCGGCGACCATATCGGATATAATGGAGCCGCGCCGATGGTTCCTGTCAATCGGCATGATGAAGGCTTGCACGGCTGGCCGCTTGCCCTCACCGGTTGCCCTCAGGGCTTCGATAGCCCGGCAAGGCGCCGCAGGCAGCTCGCCGTTGCCACCCTGGCCGTCAACTGGACACCGGCGGCGGAGCCGCCTTTGCCGTCGACAGCATCGCCAGCGTGGCCGGCGCGGCATAGGCCGCCGTCTTGGCGATCCGCAGCATCACCGCGCGGCGGCTGTCATGTTCATACGTCTTCCCTGTCGCGGGCGACGTGTCGCCGCGACCTTCCTGTTCACCGATCATCGCAAGTCCCCCGACTGTGACAGTCTTATTTTGCCACCTGCGGCTGTTCTGTCAATCCGCGCGGTCGAAGCCGCCGCCGGTCGGGGTGGTGACGATGACGGCCTCGCCGGGATGGAGCACGGTCTGGTCGCAGCCGGCGAGCGTCTCGATCTGGCCGTCGAGGCGCCGGACCTCGGTCTTGCCGAGCCCGCCCGGCGCGCCGCCGCCTAGGCCATGCGGGGCGACGTGGCGGTGCGAGGCGAGGATGGCGAGGTCCATCTCCTCGAGGAAGCGCAGCGTGCGGCTGGTGCCGCCGCCGGCCGACCAATGGCCGCGGCCGCCGGAGCCCTGGCGGATGTGGAAATCCTCGAGCAGCACAGGGAAGCGGAATTCGAGCACCTCGGGATCGGTGAGGCGCGAATTCGTCATGTGGGTATGCACGCCGTCGATGCCGTCGAAGCCGCTGCCGTCGTTGAAGACGCCGGCCGGCGCGCCGGAGCAGAGCGTCTCGTAATACTGGTAGGTGCGGTTGCCGAAGGTCAGGTTGTTCATCGAGCCCTGCGCCGAGGACAGCGCCCCGAGCGCGCCGAACAGCGCATTGGTGACATGCTGGCTGGTCTCGACATTGCCGGCGACGACCGCCGCCGGATAGCGCGGCGCGAGCATCGAGCCTTCGGGAATGATGATGTTGATGGGCCTGAGGCAGCCGGCATTCATCGGAATGTCGCGCTCGACCATCACGCGGAAGGCATAGAGCACGGCCGCGCGCGTCACCGGCTCCGGCGCGTTGAAATTGGTTGGCTGCTGCGGGCTGGTGCCGGTGAAATCGACCGTCGCTTCGCGCCTGTCGCGGTCGACGGTGATCCTGACGCGGATGACCGCGCCCTGGTCGGTCTCGACGCTGAATTCGGAATCCTTCAGCGCGTCGAGCACGCGGCGGACGCTTTCGGCGGCGTTGTCCTGGACATGGCCCATATAGGCGGTGACGGTGGCGAGGCCGAAATGGCCGACCATCTTGGCCAGTTCATGCACGCCCTTCTCGTTGGCAGCGATCTGCGCCTTGAGGTCGGCGACGTTCTGCACGACGTTGCGGACCGGGAAGGGATGCGAGGTCAGGAGCTCGACCAGCTCGGCCTCGCGGAAATGGCCGCGATCGACGAGCTTGAAATTGTCGATCAGCACGCCTTCCTCGTCGACGGTGGTGGCGCGCGGCGTCATCGAGCCGGGCGCCGAGCCGCCGACATCGGCATGATGGCCGCGGCTCGCGACGAAGAAGAGGATCGTCGCGCCGTCCTCGGCGAAGACGGGCGTCACGACCGTGATGTCGGGCAGATGGGTGCCGCCATTATAGGGCGCGTTCAGGGCATAGACGTCGCCCGGCCGCATCGTGCCGGCGTTCTGCGCGATGATGGTCTCGACCGAGCGATCCATCGAGCCGAGATGCACCGGCATGTGCGGCGCATTGGCGACGAGGCGGCCGGCGCTGTCGAACACGGCGCAGGAGAAATCGAGCCGTTCCTTGATGTTCACGGAATAGGCGGTGTTCTGCAGCGTCACGCCCATCTGCTCGGCGATCGACATGAAGAGGTTGTTGAACACCTCCAGCATGACGGGATCCGCCTCGGTGCCGACGGCGCGGCGGCGCTGCAGCGCTTCGATCCGCGTCAACACGACATTGTCGCGGCCGGTGATCTCGGCCTGCCAGCCGGGCTCGACGACGATGGTCTGGTGCGGCTCGATCAGGAGCGCCGGCCCGGTGAGGATCGCGCCACGGGCGAGATGGGCGCGGAGGTAGATTCCCGCCTGATGATGGCCGCCGGCGGCATGGATCGCGGTCGTCTCGACGGGTTCCGGACGCGAGGGCAGGGCGTCCTCGGCAGGCTTCTCGATCCGCGCGCCGCCGCCGACCGCCTCGACCTCGAGGCTCTCGACGACGATCGCCTTGCCCTCGAAGATGAAGCCGAATTGCCGCCGATGCGCCGCCTCGAAGGCGGCGATCATGGCCTCGCGGGGAAGCCAGCCGGCGAAGGCAGCAAGGCCCTCACCCCGGCCCTCTCCCTGGGGGAGAGGGGGTGCGGCGCGGCCTGCATGAGGGCCGGTGCCCTGCGGGAGGCCTTCTTCCCCCTCTCCCGCAGGCGGGAGAGGGAAGGGGTGAGGGTCTTGCCCGACGCCCTTGCGCAGCACTTCGATCGGGATCGCCGTATCCGTGCCGTCATAGCGCAGATGCGCGCGGGCGAAGATCGTGATGTCGGAATCGGTTACGCCCTGTCCTTGAAGTTCGCCGACAACCTCGTTCTCAAGCGTTGATTCAACGACTTGAAGCTCCGATTCCGTTTCGCCGTCCAAGTTCTTGACGACGGCGCGGCTTCGGTGCGCCCGGATATCGGCGAGGCCCATGCCGAAGGCCGAGAGGATGCCGGAGAAGGGGTGGACGAGGACGGTGGTCATGCCGAGGCTGTCGGCGACCATGCAGGCGTGCTGGCCGCCGGCACCGCCGAAGCAGTTGAGCACATAGCCCGTGACGTCATGGCCGCGCTGCACCGAGATCTTCTTGATGGCGTTGGCCATGTTCTCGACGGCGATGTGCAGGAAGCCGTCGGCGATCGCCTCGGCGCTCCGGCCATCGCCGATCTCGGCGGCGAGCGCCTCGAACTTCTCCCGCACCACGGCCGCGTCGAGCGGCTCATTGCGGGCGGGGCCGAAGATCTTCGGGAAATAGGCCGGCAGCAGCTTGCCGGTCATGACATTGGCGTCGGTGACGGTGAGCGGACCGCCGCGGCGATAGCAGGCGGGGCCGGGATTGGCGCCGGCGGAATCCGGCCCGACGCGGAAGCGGCCGGCCTCATAATGCAGGATCGAGCCGCCGCCGGCCGCGACCGTGTGAATGCGCATCATCGGCGCCCGCATGCGGACGCCCGCGACCTCGGTCTCGAAGGAGCGCTCGAGCTCGCCGTCATAATGCGACACGTCGGTCGAAGTGCCGCCCATGTCGAAGCCGATGACCTGATCGAAGCCCGCCTCCGACGCGGTCTCGACCGCCGCGACGACACCGCCGGCCGGGCCCGACAGGATCGCGTCCTTGCCCTGGAAGAGATCGGCGGCGGTGAGCCCGCCCGACGACATCATGAACATGAGGCGCGGGGCGGGCGCGGCGGTGGGCGCAGCGCCGGCCGACAGTTCCCGCGCCACTTCCTCGACATAGCGGCGGAGGATCGGCGAGAGATAGGCGTCGACGACGGTGGTGTCGCCGCGGCCGACCAGCTTCATCAGCGGCGATACTTCATGCGAGACCGAGACCTGCGTGAAGCCCGAGGCGCGGGCGATGCGGGCGGCGATCGCCTCGTGCTCAGGATGGCGCCAGGCATGCATGAAGACGATGGCGACCGAGCGGATGCCGTCGGCATGGGCCGCGGCGAGCGCCGCCGCGATCTCCGCCTCGTCCGGCACGGCCTCGACGGTGCCATCGACGCGCACGCGCTCGGTGATCTCGGCGACGCGTTCATAGAGCAGCTCGGGCTTCACGATCTTCTTGGCGAAGATGTCGGGTCGCGCCTGGTAGCCGATCGCGAGGGCATCGCGGAAGCCGCGGGTGATCAGCAGCAGCGTGCGGTCGCCCTTGCGCTCGAGCAGCGCATTGGTCGCGACCGTGGTGCCCATCTTCACCGCGCGCACGAGACCGGCCGGAATCGTGGCGCCGGGCGCAAGGCCGAGCAGGTCGCGGATGCCCTGGATCGCCGCGTCGCGATAGGCGCCGGGGTTCTCGGAGAGGAGCTTGTGCGCGACGACGCTGCCATCCGGCCGGCGGCCGACGATATCGGTGAAGGTGCCGCCGCGGTCGATCCAGAAATCCCAGCCGCTCTCGACACGCATCGTCATCATCCATCCCCGTGTGCTCGCCCGCAGGGCCGCCGCAACAATCAGCTGTTCAAGAACCACAAGCCCGGTCACCGCCGCAAGCCGGCGGCCTTTCGGTCGCATCTCGTGCGATGGTCTCGCGTCAGCGCGATCGATGCCTTATGTTGACGCACCATGAGCATCTGGAGCCGTCTCGGCGACATCATTCACCGGATCCCCGGTTCCTGCGTCCTGATCGACCATGTCGTCGAGGCCGTCCGTTCGACCTTCGGCACCAGCGCCGAGCGCCGCCACGCCGCGTTTTCGATCTCGATGATCGCGCTGTCTGCCAAGATGGCCAAGGCCGACGGCGTCGTGACCGGCGACGAGGTCACGGCGTTCAAGCAGCTGTTCGAGATCCCGGACGGCGAGCGGCGCAATGTCGCGCGCCTCTTCAATCTCGCCAAGCAGGACGTCGCCGGGTTCGAGGCCTATGCGAGGAAGATCGCCGGCCTCTTCGCCGAGGGCGCCGAGATCTTCGAGGACATCGTCGACGGTCTCTTCCACATCGCCAAGGCCGACGGCATGGTGCACGAGGCCGAGCTCGATTTCCTCGGCCGCGTCGCCAAGGTGTTCGGCCTGTCCGAGCCCGCCTTCGCCCGCATCTCGAGCCGCCATGTCGTGCCCGAGGAGGGCGATCCCTATCTCATCCTCGGCATCGACCGCGCCGCCAGCAATGACGACGTCAAGCGCCACTACCGCCGCATCGTCCAGGAGACGCATCCCGACAAGCTGATGGCGCGCGGCGTCCCGGCCGAGTTCATCGCCATCGCCACCGCGAAGCTGGCGGCTCTCAATGGCGCCTATGACCGGATCCGGCAGGAACGAGCCTTTGCATGATCGGACGTAGCGACCGGGCTGCCTCATGGCGGCCGTCGCCCAATTTCGGCGTACGCGCCGAGGGTGCCGTGACGGAGCTTCTCATCCTGCACTACACCGACATGGCGACCACTGAGGCGGCGATCGACTGGCTGTGCAATCCCGAGGCGCAGGTCTCCTCGCATTATGTCGTCGCCGAGGACGGCACGATCACGCAGCTCGTCGACGAGGCCGATCGCGCCTGGCATGCCGGCGTCTCGACCTGGCAGGGCGAGGGCGACGTCAATTCGCGCTCGATCGGCATCGAGATCGCCAATCTCGGCCATGATCACGGCTATCCCGATTTCCCCGCCGTGCAGATCGACGCGGTGATCGGGCTCTGCCGCGACATCACGGCGCGGCACGGGATCCGGCCGGAGCGGGTTCTCGCGCATTCCGACGTGGCGCCGGGACGCAAGCGCGATCCCGGCGAGAAGTTTCCCTGGGACGTGCTGGCGGCGGCCGGCGTCGGCCATCATGTTCCGCCCGAACCGATCGGCGGCGGCCGCGTGATGAAGCCGGGCGACACCGGATTCTCGGTCGGAGCCTTCCAGGCGCTGCTGTTTCTCTATGGCTACGGGCTCGACGTGACGGGCGACTACGACGCCGCCACCGTCGAGGTGGTGACGGCCTTCCAGCGCCATTTCCGGCCGGCGCTCGTCGACGGAATCGCCGACGCCTCGACGGTCGCGACGCTGCACAAGCTCTCCCGCGCGCTGGCACCGCCCGGCATGGTCCATTCGGTCGCGAAGCGTCGTCGTTAGGGTTCCGTCGATCACGGGATCGTGAACGCAGCCATCACATCGACGCTGCACCGCCGCATTTCGGGACGGTTCGGAAGCGATTGGCACCCCCATCATCAACGATGTGAGTGCTTTTCCCGTATGAAGACGCTTTGCGTAAGTGGCCTTGCCGCGCTTGTCTCCGCCTCGCTCCTCGCGGCCGCCCCGTCCGCCGCCTTTGCCGGCTCCGCCCGGCTGCTGCCCTCCAACGCCGTGCGCATCGCCGCCGCCGACCGCAATGACGGTCGCTTCGACAGCCTCATCGCCAGCTATGCCAGCGCCAATGGCGTGCCGGTCGCGCTCGCGCATGCCGTCGTCACGGTCGAGAGCAACTACAATCCGAAGATGCGCGGCCAGGCCGGCGAGATCGGCCTGATGCAGGTGAAGCTCGGGACGGCGCGGGGCATGGGCTATCGCGGCTCGGCCAAGGAGCTCTACGAGCCGGCGACCAATATCCGCTACGGGATGATGTATCTCGGCCAGGCGCGCAAGCTCGCCGGCGGTGACCTCTGCGGCACGATCCTCAAATACAATGGCGGCCATGGCGCCAAGCGCATGAGCCGTGGCCCGCTCGCCTATTGCGGCAAGGTTCGCCAGCTCATCGCCATGAACTAGGCGCGGCGCCGGACGCAGCATTAAGCCGAAGGTCCGGCGCGGGCTTGACCCGCCCGGCAATCCCCCATAGGTGCAGGCCACGCCAGCTGGCTGGACGGCCGCTCCTGCAAGATCGAAAGGTCGCCGGAGAGGAAAGTCCGGGCTCCATGGAAACACGGTGCCGGATAACGTCCGGCGGGGGCGACCCCAGGGAAAGTGCCACAGAGAGCAGACCGCCCGCCATGCCCGAAAGGGCTTGCCGGGTAAGGGTGAAAGGGTGGGGTAAGAGCCCACCGCGGACCCAGCAATGGGGACGGCATGGCAAACCCCACCGGGAGCAAGACCGAATAGGGGCGGCACGGGCGAAAGCCCAGGCGCGTTTCCCAGCCCGCCGCCCGGGTTGGTTGCGTGAGGCGTCCGGCAACGGACGTCCAAGATGAATGGTCGTCACGCGGTGGTTCGCCACCGCCCTACAGAACCCGGCTTATAGGCCAGCTGGCGCTGCCTTTTTCGCCCGGACGATGCGACCGCGGACCCCCTGAGGTCGCGCTCGCCGCATGGGATGCCATGGGGCGCCTTGGCCCCGGGACTGGGCCCTCATGGGGCCCGGTCGACGCAGCCTGTGCGCCCCGCCGCGGCGGCGCCAGCGTCCCAGCGTCAGGCGAGTTTATCCACCGGAACGGCCGGCTTCGGGCGGGCGCGGAGTGAGCCGGCGAAATGCAGGCGGCGCAAGCGTTTGCAACGGAAAATTAAGCTTAACGACTTCATGGTTTTCCACGGCTGCCCCGCCGCTGTGGAGACCGATTCCATTGACGCCCATGTTGTCCCATGGTATCCCAAATCGTCCCGGTACGAAGGGGTCGCCTTCGGCATCCAAGGCCGTGCGTTCGGCCCCATTCGCGTCCCGGGCAAGCGTTTCCTGTTCGCGTCCGTGGGTTTTGATCCGTGCTCGGAAACGGGCTGCGGAACGAGACGTCGCGTGTCGCATCCGGAGCGGTCAAAGGGGCAATGGACGAGTTCGTATCCACCTTCACCAACCGGTTGGATTCCAAGGGACGCGTGTCGATTCCGGCGCCGTTCCGTTCCGTGCTGATGCGTGACGGGTTCGAGGGGCTCTATTGTTGTCCGACGCTGGATCAAAATGCCGTGGATGCGGGAGGCAATCGGCTCCGGGAGCAGATCCGCGCCATGCTGGCTTTGTTCGAGCCGTTCTCGGAAGATCACGAATTGCTCTCGACCACTCTGATCGGCGAGAGCGAGATCCTGAGGATCGATCCGGAGGGGCGCGTCGCGCTGCCGGAGGCGATCAAGCTGCATGCCGGCATCGGCGATACCGTCACCTTCGTCGGCCAGGGCTACAAGTTCCAGATCTGGGAGCCGGAGCGCTTCCTTGCCTATCGCGAGGAAGCGAAGAACCGCGTGCGCGATCTGCGTCGCAGGCTCGGCGGTCGCCGGGAGCCGGGAGGCGCCGCATGACCGCCGCCGAGGGCGCCCCGCGCCATATCCCGGTCATGCTGCGCGAAGTGGTCGCGGCGCTGGCGCCTCAGCCGGGCGAGGTCATCATCGATGGCACCTTCGGCCTCGGCGGCTACAGCCGCGCGCTGCTGGAGGCCGGCGCAAATGTCGTCGCGATCGACCGCGACCCGACGGCGATCGCCGGCGGGGCAGGGCTGGTCGAAGCGTCGGGTGGCCGGCTGCAGCTGGTCGAAGGCCGCTTCAGCGATCTCGATACCATCGCCGCCGATGCCGGCCATGCTCTCGTCGACGGCGTCGTGCTCGATATCGGCGTCTCCTCGATGCAGATCGACGAGGCCGAGCGCGGCTTCTCGTTCCGCTTCGACGGGCCGCTCGACATGCGCATGGCGCGGCAGGGGCCAAGCGCCGCCGACATCGTCAACACGCTGCCGCCGCGCGAGCTGGCGCGCATCCTCTCCGTGCTCGGCGAGGAGCGCCGCGCCGGCGCCGTCGCCCGCGCCATCGCCGAGGATCGCGTCGCGACACCCTTCGTCTCGACCGCGCAGCTCGCCGGGCTGATCGAGCGCGTCGTCGGCCGGAAGCACAGCGACACGATCCATCCGGCGACGCGCAGCTTCCAGGCGCTGCGCATCTATGTGAACGAGGAGCTCGACGAACTCGGCGCCGCGCTTGCCGCTGCCGAACGCGCCCTGAAGCCCGGTGGCCGCCTCGTCGTGGTGTCGTTCCATTCGCTCGAGGATCGCATCGTCAAGCGCTTCCTCGGCGAGCGCAGCGAGGAGCGGGCAGGGGGCTCACGCCACATGCCGGAGCGCACGCTGGCCGCGCCGACCTTCCAACTCGCCGGCAAGGGGCCCGTCGTGGCCCAGGATGACGAGATCGCCGGCAATCCGCGTGCGCGCTCGGCCAAGCTGCGCGCTGCTGTTCGCACCGAGGCGCCGGCCCGTCCCTTCGACGCGGAGGCGGCCGGCGTGCCGTCTTTGCCCATCTTCAAGGCGGAGCGAGCGTGATGAAGCGCGGCTGGAGCGTTTTTTGGGTCGCGCTGATGATCGCCGTCGCGGTGATCACCTATGCGATGAAGGACAGCGCCGGGCGCGCCGCCGACCATGTCGCTGAGCTGCGCAGCAGCATCGCCCGCGAGAAGCAGCAGCTCAACGTGCTCCGCGCCGAATGGGGCGTGCTCGACCAGCCTTCGCGGCTGCAGTCGCTGGTCGCGCGCTACAACAGCTATCTCGAATTGAAGCCGCTCGACGTGCACCAGCTCGCGAGCATCGCCGATGTGCCGGGCCGGCTGCCGGGCGCGATCGATGCCGGCGCCGACGCGGTGCCGAACGCCATCATGCGCAGCGCGACGGCCGGCCATCGCGCCAGCGTCGCCAAGGTCGACGATATCGAGACCGGCAGCATCAGCGCGCCGGCCAAGCCGAAGGCGGCCCGTCCGGCGCCCGTGCGCCGTGTCGCGCCGAAACCGGTCGTTCCGGCCGTGCCTGCCCAGCCCGAGACGGGGTATCTGCAATGACGATGACGCTCACCGATCGTCCGGACGTCTTCAGCAAGCCCGCAGCCGCCTCGCCGCGCGGCGAGCCCGCCGCCGTCACGGCCCGCCGCAAGCAGGACCAGACCCGCAACCGCGTGCTGCTCGCCATCCTCGCCTTCGGCCTCGTCTATTGCGTCATCGGCGGCCGGCTGCTGATGCTCGGCCTCAGCGATCCTTCCGACGCGGCGGCGCGCGGCAACGCGGCCTCCGCCGTCGCGACGGCGCGTCCCGACATCGTCGACCGCAACGGCGAGATCCTCGCCACCGACATCCGGACGGCCTCGCTCTTCGCCGAGCCGAACAAGATCGTCGATCCCGACGAGGCGACCGAGCTGATCACCAGCGTGCTGCAGGACCTCGACGCGACGACGCTGCGCAAGAAGCTGTCGACCAAGGCCGGCTTCGTCTGGGTCAAGCGCGAGATCACGCCGACGCAGCAGGCGCAGATCCACGACCTCGGCATTCCCGGCGTTGGTTTCCTGAACGAGAACAAGCGCTTCTATCCGGGCGGCCCGGCCGCCGCGCATATCGTCGGTCTCGTCAACATCGACAACCAGGGCATCGCCGGCATCGAGCGCACGGTGGACGAGCGCGGGCTCAGCGACCTGCACAATGCCGGCTTCGCCATGAAGACGAACAGCCAGCAGCCGGTGCAGCTCTCGATTGACCTCCGCGTGCAGCATGTGCTGCGCGACGAGCTGGTCGGCGCCATGCAGAAATACCAGGCTCAGGCGGCGATGGGCGTCATGGTCAACGCCAAGACCGGCGAGGTCGTCGCGCTCGCCTCGATGCCGGATTTCGACCCGAATGCGCCGGTCGATGCCAACAAGCCCGATCGCCTCAACCGGCTGACGGCCGGCACCTATGAGCTCGGCTCGGTGTTCAAGAGCTTCACCTTCGCCATGGCGCTCGACAGCGGCAAGGTGAAGATGACCGACAGCTTCGACGCCCGCTCGCCGATCCGCGTCGGCCGCCAGTCGATCCACGATTCGCATCCGCAGGCCCGCTTCCTGACCGTGCCGGAGGTGTTCCAGTATTCCTCGAACATCGGCACCGCCAAGATGGCGATGGCGATCGGCAGCCAGACGCAGCAGGAGTATATCCGCCGCTTCGGGCTGATGACCAAGCTGAAGACCGAGCTGCCCGAGGTCGCGACGCCGCAGGTTCCCAAGCGCTGGAGCGATGTGACGACGATGACGGTCGCGTTCGGCCACGGCATCGCGATCACGCCGATGCAGGCGACGATGGCCGATTGTGCCCTCGTCAATGGCGGTTACCTGTTCCCGCCGACCTTCTTCCCCCGCAGCCGCGACGACGCGATGGCGCAGGCGACCCGCGTCGTCTCGCAGAAGACCAGCGACGAGATGCGCTGGCTGTTCCGCTTCAACGGCGTCAAGGGCTCCGGCCGCCATGCCGACGTGCCCGGCTATGTCGTCGGCGGCAAGACCGGTACGGCCGAGAAGGTCGCCAACGGCCGCTATGTCGAGGGGCATTATCTCAATTCCTTCCTCGCCGTCTTCCCGATGGACGATCCGCAATATGTGCTGATGATCTCGGTCGACGATCCGAAGCCGGAGAAGCCGGGCATGCCGGCGCTCGCGGCCTGGAACGCGGCATTCGTCGCCGGCAATGTCGTCCGCCGCTCCGCTGCCTTCCTCGGCGTCCAGCCCCGGACCGAACAGGAAAGCACGCCGGACGCCATGCTCGTGTCGTATTGAGCGCCGATGGAGCCGCCGCTTCGGCTCCATCCACTAGAAGGAACGCTCCGCATGCGACGTAACCCGACGATGCGCCTCGGCGACCTCGCCTCGACCGAGTTTCCGCTCGCCCCCGAGGCCGCCGCCGTCGAGATCACGGGCCTTTCGGCCGACAGCCGCGCGATCCAGCCGGGCTTCCTGTTCGCAGCGCTGAAGGGCGTCGCCGCCGATGGCGTCCGCTTCGCCCCCGAGGCCGTGCGGCTCGGCGCCGTCGCGATGCTCTGCGCCGCCGACTCCTCGCTTGAAGCCGATCCCGGCATCCCGGTGCTGCGCGCCGAGGATCCGCGCGTCGCGCTCGCCCATTTCGCCGCCCGCTTCTATCCGCGCCAGCCCGAGCAGCTCGTCGCCGTGACCGGCACCGCCGGCAAGACCTCCGTCGCCGTCTTCGTGCGCCAGATCTTCGCTGCCGCCGGCCTCAGTGCCGCCTCGATCGGCACCATCGGCATCGTGTCGCCCGCCGGCGCCGAATATGGCAGCCTGACGACGCCCGATCCGGTCGCGCTGCATGCAGCGCTCGACCGCCTCGCCCGCGAAGGCGTCAGCCATGCGGCGCTGGAGGCATCCAGCCACGGGCTCGACCAGCGCCGGCTCGACGGCGTCCGCCTCGTCGCCGCTGGCTTCACCAATCTCGGCCGCGACCACATGGACTACCATCCAAGCGTCGAGGACTATTTCGCCGCCAAGATGCGCCTCTTCGCCGAGATCCTGCCCGAGGGCGCAACGGCCGTCATCGATGCCGACGGCCCCTATGCGGCGCGTGTCGCGACGATCGCGGCCGATCGCGGCCAGCGCATCCTGACGACGGGCGCAGCCGGCGAGGCGATCCGCCTCGTCTCGGCGCGCGCCGACGGGCTGCATCAGGCGCTGGAGCTCGAGGTGTTCGGCGAGAGGATGACCGTCGACCTGCCGCTCGCGGGCGGCTTCCAGGCCTCGAACGCGCTCGTCGCCGCGGGGCTCGCGATCGGCGCCGGCATCGCGCCGGCTCTCGCGATCGCCGCGCTCGGCGGCCTCGAAGGCGCGCCCGGCCGGCTCGAGAAGGTCGGCGTGACGCCTTCGGGCGGTGCCGTCTTCGTCGACTATGCCCATAAGCCCGATGCGCTCGACCAGGCGCTCGCCGCGCTGCGGCCGATGACGCGCGGCCGCCTCGTCGTCGTCTTCGGCGCTGGTGGCGATCGCGACGCCGGCAAGCGTCCGCTGATGGGCGAGGTGGCGACGCGCCGCGCCGACATCGTCATCGTCACCGACGACAATCCGCGCTCCGAGGAGCCGGCCGCGATCCGCGCCGCCATCCTCGCGGCCGCCCCCGGCGCGATCGAGATCGGCGACCGCGGCCGCGCCATCGCCGAAGCCGTCGCCATGCTGCGGGCGGGCGATGTGCTCTGCGTCGCCGGCAAGGGCCATGAGACCGGACAGATCGTGAAGGGCGTCGTGCATCCATTTTCCGACCATGAGGCGGTCGCCGCCGCCATCGCCGGCGAGGTGGCGGCATGACGCAGCCTCTCTGGACCTTCGACGCCTTCGTTGCCGCCATGCGCGGCCGGCCGACCTCGGTCGCGACGCCCGCCGTCAGCGGCATCTCGATCGACAGCCGCACGATCAAGCCGGGCGAGGCCTTCTTCGCCATCAAGGGCGACCGCTTCGACGGCCATGACTATGTCGGCAAGGCCGCCGCGCAGGGCGCCGCCGTCGCTGTCGTCGCCGAGGAGCGGCTCGCCGCGCTCGGCCGGCTGACGGTGCCGCTCGTCGTCGTCAGCGATGTCCTCGCCGCGCTCGAGGCGCTCGGCCGAGCCGCGCGCGCAAGGTCCGCCGCCGGTATCGCGGCGGTCACGGGCAGCGTCGGCAAGACGACGACCAAGGAGATGCTGGCCCGCGCGCTCGGCGCCACCGGCCCGACGCATTTCTCGCCGGCCTCGTTCAACAATCACTGGGGCGTGCCGCTGACGCTCGCCCGCATGCCGGCCGACGCCGCCTATGCGGTGTTCGAGATCGGCATGAACCATGCCGGCGAGATCGAGCCGCTGGTCAGGCAGGTCCGCCCGCATGTGGCGATCATCACCACGATCGAGCCCGTGCATATCGAGTTCTTCCCCGACGGGATCGACGGGATCACGCGCGCCAAGGCCGAGATCTTCGCCGGCATCGAGCCCGGCGGCGCGGCGATCCTCAATCGGGACAATCCGCAATTCGAGCGGCTGGCGCTGCTGGCGATCGACGCCGGCGTCGAGCGCGTGCTCGGCTTCGGCGAGAATGCCGATGCCGAGGCGAGGCTGACGGCGCTCGATCTGCTGCCGGACCATTCGCTGGTGAAGGCCGATATTCTCGGCCGCGAGGTGCGCTTCTCGATCGGCGCGCCCGGCCGCCATCTCGTCCAGAACGCGCTGTCGGTGCTGCTCGCCGTGCATCTCCTCGGCGGTGATCTCGATCTCGCCGCCGATTCCCTCAGCGGCATGGCGGCCCCCGAAGGGCGCGGCGCGCAGCATCTCTTGTCGCTTGCCGAGGGCGCGGCGCTCCTCATCGACGAGAGCTACAACGCCAACCCGACCTCGATGCGCGCCGCGATCGCGGTGCTCGCCGCGACGCCGCCGGGTCCTGCCGGCAAGCGGATCGCCGTGCTCGGCGACATGCTGGAGCTCGGCGAGCGCTCGGCCGAGATGCATGCGGGCCTTGCCGAGCCGCTGCTTGCCGCGGGCATCGACCGCGTCTATTGCGCCGGCCGGCTGATGCACGCGCTCTGGGAGGTCTTGCCGAGCGACATGCAAGGCCAGTATGCGGAAACGGCAGAGGAACTCGACGTGATTCTCGGCGACGCCATACAAGGTGGCGACGTGATCATGGTCAAAGGCTCCAAGGGCAGCCGGATGACGCCCCTCGTCCACAGGTTGACCACCCGTTTTGCCCCGCCCGCGACAGTCGGTGCCGGGCCTGATCCCGAGATCGAAGGACTCGACTGATGCTCTATTTCCTCGGGGATCTCTCGGCGCAGGTCTCGGGCCTCAACGTCTTCCGCTACATCACCTTCCGCGTCGGTGGCGCCACCATGACGGCGCTGATCGTCGTGTTCCTGTTCGGGCCGACGATCATCCGCGGACTCAGGATGAAGCAGGGCAAGGGCCAGCCGATCCGCGAGGACGGGCCGCAGAGCCATCTTCTGACCAAGAAGGGCACGCCCACCATGGGCGGGCTGATGATCCTGTTCGGATTGATCGTCTCGACGCTGCTCTGGGCCAATCTTTCCAGCTTCTATGTCTGGGTCGTGCTCGGCGTCACCGTCGGCTTCGGCCTGATCGGCTTCTATGATGACTATCTCAAGGTCACGAAGCAGAGCCACAAGGGCTTCTCCGGCCGCTCGCGCCTCGCCGTCGAGTTCGCGATCGCCGCCATCGCCTGCTTTCTGCTGTCGCGGCTCGCCGGCGGACCGCTCGCCGACGCGCTGACATTCCCCTTCGTCAAGGCCTGGGTGCTCGATCTCGGCTGGTTCTTCATCCCGTTCGGCGCCTTCGTCATCGTCGGCGCGGGCAATGCCGTCAACCTGACCGACGGGCTCGACGGCCTCGCCATCGTGCCGGTGATGGTCGCCGCCGCGAGCTTCGGCCTGATGGCCTATCTCTCGGGCAACGCCATCTTCGCCGAATATCTGCAGATCCATTTCGTGCCGGGCACGGGCGAACTCGCCGTGCTCTGCGGCGCCATGTTCGGCGCGGGCCTCGGCTTCCTCTGGTTCAACGCGCCGCCGGCGGCGATCTTCATGGGCGACACCGGCTCGCTGGCGCTCGGCGGTATGCTGGGCGCCATCGCCGTCGCAACCAAGCACGAGATCGTGCTCGCCATCATCGGCGGGTTGTTCGTGCTCGAGGCCGTCTCGGTGATCATCCAGGTCGCGTCGTTCAAATTGACGGGCAAGCGCGTCTTCAAGATGGCGCCGATCCACCATCACTTCGAGCAGCTCGGCTGGACCGAGCCTCAGGTCGTGATCCGCTTCTGGATCATCGCCATCGTGCTGGCGCTGATCGGCCTCTCCAGCCTGAAGCTGAGGTGATCAGATGATCCCGGTCACCGTCTTCGCGGGTCAGAAGGTCGCCGTGTTCGGTCTCGGCGGCAGCGGCCTCATGACGGCGAAGGCGCTCGTGGCGGGCGGGGCGGATGTCGCCGCCTTCGACGACAATGCCGACTCGGTTGCCAACGCCGCGGCGTCAGGCGTTCCGACCGAGGATCTGCGCGCGGCCGACTTTGCGGGCTTCGCCGCGCTGGTGCTCGCGCCCGGCGTGCCGCTGACCCATCCCGAGCCGCACTGGACCGTCGCCAAGGCGAAGGCCGCCGGTATCCAGATCATCGGCGACATCGAGCTCTTCTGCCGCGAGCGCCGTGCGCTCGCGCCCGATGCGGCGCTGATCGCCATCACCGGCACCAATGGCAAGTCGACGACGACGGCGCTGATCGCCCATCTCTTCCGCACCGCCGGTTTCGACGTGCAGATCGGCGGCAATTTCGGGCCGGCGATCCTGTCGCTGGCGCCGCTCGCGGACGACCGCGTCTATGTGATCGAGTGCTCCTCGTTCCAGATCGACCTCGCGCCGAGCCTCGATCCGACCGTCGGCATCCTCCTCAACGTCACCGAGGACCATCTCGACCGGCATGGCAGCATGGAGCGCTATGCCGCCATCAAGGCGCGCCTCGTCGCGGGTGCCGCGACGGCGGTGGTCGGGGTCGATGACGACTGGAGCGCCGACATCGCCGCCGACATCGCGAAGAGCGGCAAGCCGCTGGAGCGCATCTCGGTGCGCCGCCCGGTCGCCGACGGCTATTATGCCGACGGCTCGGAGATCTTCGAGGTCGACGACGCCTCGGCGCAGCCGATCGCCGATCTTGCCGGCATCGGCTCGCTGCGCGGCGTGCACAACGCCCAGAACGCCGCCGCCGCCATTGCCGCGGCGCGGGCGCTCGGCCTGTCCGAGGCGGTGATCCAGCAGGGGCTTTCGAGCTTCCCGGGTCTCGCGCACCGCATGGAAGAGGTGGCGCGGATCGGCAAGGTGCTGTTCGTCAACGACAGTAAGGCGACCAATGCCGACGCCGCCGAAAAGGCGCTGGCGAGCTTTCCGCGCATCTACTGGATCCTTGGCGGCAAGGCGAAGAGCGGCGGCATCGACAGCCTCGCACCCTATTTCGGCAGGATCGCCAAGGCCTATCTGATCGGCGCCGCGGCGGAGGCCTTCGCCGCGCGCCTCGAGGGCCAGGTGCCGCATGTGCATGCCGGCACCATGGACAAGGCGGTCGAGCTTGCCGCCGCCGATGCTGCCAGTGACGCCGCCGCCGAGCCGGTCGTGCTCCTGTCGCCGGCCTGCGCGTCGTTCGACCAATACCGGAATTTCGAAAAGCGCGGCGATCATTTCCGCGAACTCGTCCTTGCCCGCGCTGCCGCGGGTGTCCCCTCGGAGGTCAGGTGATGGTGAGCAGGGCCGATCGTGGCGTCATCGCCGAGTGGTGGTGGACCGTCGACAAATATCTCCTGTTCTCGCTGCTGGCGCTGATGTTCATCGGCGTCATCCTCTCGCTCGCCGGCAGTCCGCCTGTCGCCGAGCGCATCGGGCTCGACAGCTTCCACTTCACCGAGCGCCACGTCGCCTTCCTGATCCCGACCATCGCGATCATGCTGGGCACCTCGATGCTGTCGCCGCGCGATGCGCGCCGCGCCGCTCTGATCGTCTTCGTCGTCTCGATCGTGCTGATGTTCGTGACGCTGTTCATCGGCCAGGAGGTCAAGGGCGCGCGCCGCTGGATCAATCTCGCCGGCTTCTCGCTGCAGCCCTCGGAGTTCATGAAGCCGGCCTTCGTGATCCTCTGCGCCTGGCTCTTCACCGAGCATGAACGGCGCAGCGACATTCCCGGCAACATCTTCGCGATCCTGCTTCTCACCATCGTGGTGGCGCTGCTGGTGGCGCAGCCCGATCTTGGCCAGACCATGCTGGTCGTCATCGCCTGGTCGTCGGTGTTCTTCATGGCCGGCCTCTCCTGGTACTGGATCGTCGCGCTGGCCGGGCTCGGCGCGGGCGGCGCCATTGCCGCCTATTCCGTGTTTCCCCATGTCGCCGGCCGCATCAACCGCTTCCTCGATCCGGCGACGGGCGACACGTTCCAGGTCGACACCGCGCTGCAGTCGATCCTCGGCGGCGGCATCTTCGGCCGCGGCCCCGGCGAGGGCATCGCCAAGAAGATCCTGCCCGACAGCCACACCGACTTCATCTTCGCGGTGGCGGCGGAGGAATATGGCATCCTGTTCTGCATCGGGCTGATGCTGATCTTCGCCTTCATCGTGGTGCGCGGCCTCAGCCATAGCCTGAAGAACGAGGACCCGTTCATCCGCCTCGGCGCCGCCGGCCTCATCGTCATGTTCGGCGTGCAGTCGGTCATCAACATGTCGGTCAATCTCAACCTGATCCCGGCCAAGGGCATGACGCTGCCGTTCATCTCCTATGGCGGCTCCTCGATGCTGGCGCTTGCCTTCCAGATGGGGCTGGTGCTGGCGCTGACGCGGCGGCGCTTCGAGCCGATCCGCCTCACGGCCGGGCTCGGCCGCTACGGCGCCGCGGCCAGGGCGGCCTGAGCCGTGGCTGGAACCATCCTGCTCTCGGCCGGCGGCACAGGCGGTCATCTGTTCCCGGCCGAGGCGCTCGCCCATGCGCTCGCTGCGCGCGGCTGGACCATCCATCTCGCCACCGACCATCGCGCCGAGACCTATGGCCAGAACTTCCCGGCCGCCGAGACGCACATCATCCGCTCGGCGACGCCGTCGGTGAAATCGCCTGTCGCCATCGCCTCGGCGCTGTGGAGCCTCTATGGCGGCTATCGCCAGGCTAAGACGATGCTGCGGCGCGTGCGCCCCGCGGCGGTCGTCGGCTTCGGCGGCTACCCGACCGTGCCGCCGCTGCTCGCCGCCGCCCATCTGAAGATCCCGACCATCGTCCACGACGCCAATGCCGTGCTCGGCCGCGCCAACCGGCTGCTGGCGCCGCGCGTCAGCGTGCTCGCGACCTCGTTCGCCGAAGTCGGCTTTGCCGAGGGGCTGAAGACGCGGATCGTGCAGACCGGCAATCCGGTACGGCCGGCGGTGATCGAGGCGAGCCGCATCGCCTATGATCCCCCGGCAGCAGGGGAGGCGCTCCGCCTCGTCGTGTTCGGCGGCAGCCAGGGCGCCCGCTTCTTCTCCGACGTCATGCCGGAGGCGCTGGCGCTGCTCGCGCCCGAGGAGCGCCAGCGTCTCGTCATCGTGCAGCAATGCCGGCCCGAGGATATGGACCGCGTCCGCGCCGCCTATGGCCCGCTCGGCGTTACCGCCGAGCTCGCGCCCTTCTTCCGCGACATGCCGGAGCGCATCGCGGCCAGCCATCTCGTGCTCTGCCGCTCGGGCGCCTCGACGGTGAGCGAACTCTCCGTCATCGGCCGCCCCGGCATCATGGTGCCGCTGCCGCATGCCATCGACCAGGACCAGAGCGTCAACGCCGCCGTGCTCGCCAAGGCGGGCGGCGGCTGGGTGGTCAAGCAGGCGGAGCTCACCGCCGGGCGGCTCGCCGCCGATCTCTCAGGATTTCTCCGCGACCCGAGCCGGCTCATCGCCGCGGCCGCCGCCGCGCGGTCGGTCGGCCGGCCCGATGCGGTCGAGCGCCTCGCCGATCTCGTCGTCTCCGTCGCCAGCACGAAGGGAACCCGTTCATGAAGATGCCGAGCGATATCGGGCCGGTGCATTTCGTCGGCATCGGCGGCATCGGCATGAGCGGCATCGCCGAGGTGCTGGTCAATCTCGGCTACCGCGTGCAGGGCTCGGATTCGGCCGAGAACGCCAATGTCCAGCGCCTGAAGGCGAAGGGCGTCGCCATCGCCATCGGCCATGACGCCGCCAATCTCGGCGATGCCCGCGTCGTCGTGGTCTCCTCGGCGATCAAGCCGAGCAATCCGGAGCTGAAGGCGGCGCGCGAGCGGCTGCTGCCGGTGGTGCGCCGCGCCGAGATGCTGGCCGAGCTGATGCGCCTCAAGAGCGCCATCGCCATCGCCGGCACGCATGGCAAGACGACGACGACCTCGATGGTCGCGGCGCTGCTCGATGCCGGCGGCTTCGACCCGACGGTCATCAATGGCGGCATCATCAACGCCTATGGCACCAATGCCCGGCTCGGCGCCAGCGACTGGGTCGTGGTCGAGGCCGACGAGAGCGACGGCACCTTCGTCAAGCTGCCGGCCGATGTCGCGCTCGTCACCAATATCGATCCCGAGCATCTCGATCACTATGGCTCGTTCGACAAGGTCCGCGACGCCTTCAAGCAGTTCATCGAGAACATCCCGTTCTACGGCTTCGCCGTCATGTGTCTCGATCATCCCGAGGTGCAGAAGCTGATCGGCCGGATCGAGGACCGCCGCATCATCACCTATGGCGCCAATCCGCAGGCCGACATCCGCTATCGCGACCTCCGCACCGAGGGCTCGATCTCGCGTTTCGCCGTCGATATCCGCGACCGCGCGTCGGGCGCGGTGACCGAGATCGCCGGCCTCGTGCTGCCGATGCCCGGCGAGCACAATGTCCAGAACGCGACCGGCGCCATCGCCATCGCCCACCAGCTCGGCATCTCCGCCGATGCCATCCGCAAGGGCCTCGCCGCCTTCTCGGGCGTCAAGCGCCGCTTCACGCAGACCGGCAGCTGGAAGGGCGTCTCGATCTTCGACGACTATGGCCACCATCCCGTCGAGATCGCCGCCGTGCTCAAGGCGGCGCGCGCCGCGGCGCATAACGCGCATGTCATCGCCGTGGTCCAGCCGCATCGCTATTCGCGGCTGCACGACCTCTTCGACGGGTTCAGCACCTGCTTCAACGACGCCGACACCGTCATCGTCGCGCCCGTCTATGCCGCCGGCGAGACGCCGATCGAGGGCATCGACCGCGACCATCTCGTCGACGGGCTCAAGGTGCGCGGCCATCGCGACGCGCGCGCGCTCGAAGGTCCGGAGCAGCTCGCCCCGATGATCGCCGCCATCGCCAAGCCCGGCGACTACGTCGTCTGCCTCGGCGCCGGCTCGATCACCAACTGGGCCTACGCGCTCCCCGGCGAACTGGAAAAGCTCGGCCAATGAGCTTTCCGCCGCTCGATCTCGATCTCGCCGGCATTCGCGGGCGCGTCACGCCGAATTTCGGTCTCGACGCCGTCACGTGGTTTCGCGTCGGCGGGCCGGCGCAGATGCTGTTCCAGCCGGCCGACAGCGATGATCTCGCGCTATTCCTCGGGCGGTTGCCGGCGGATGTCCCGGTGCTCGTCATCGGCGTCGGCTCCAATCTCCTCGTGCGCGACGGCGGCATTCCCGGTGTCGTGATCCGCCTGTCGGCCAAGGGTTTTGGCGGCATGGAGCGGCTTTCCGGCAACCGGATCCGGGTCGGCACCGCGCTGCCGGACAAGCGCGTCGCGGCCTTTGCGCGCGACGAGGGCCTGTCGGGCTTCGCGTTCTATCACGGCATCCCCGGCGCGATCGGCGGCGCGCTGCGCATGAATGCGGGCGCGAATGGTGGCGAGACGCGCGAGCGGCTGGTCGAAGTGACGGCGCTCGATCGCAGCGGCGCCCGCCATGTGCTCAGCAATGCCGACATGGGCTTCACCTATCGCCACACCGCTGCGCCTGAAGAGTTCATCTTCACCGAGGCCGTGTTCGAGGGCGAGCCGGCGGAGCGCGCCGTAATCGAGGCGGCGATGGCGGAGGTCGAGGCGCATCGCGAGCGCGCCCAGCCGATCCGCGAGAAAACGGGCGGCTCGACCTTCAAGAACCCGCCGGGAAACTCGGCCTGGAAGCTGATCGACGCCGCCGGCTGCCGCGGGCTGATGATCGGCGGGGCGCAGGTCTCCGAAATGCACTGCAATTTCCTGATCAACACCGGCACCGCCACCGCCCACGACCTCGAACTGCTCGGCGAGACGGTGCGCGCCCGCGTGCTCGCGACAAGCGGCGTGCGGCTCGACTGGGAGATCAAGCGGCTCGGCCTGCCGCTCGCCGGCGGCGATGTGGCGCCGTTTCTCGGCGGGTAGATTTCCAGGTTGGTGCAGGCTATTTTTGTCGCGGGTCCGACGGAAAAATGTCCGTGAGCATCAGCATCAGCATCACCAATCCCGAGACGGAGCGGGCGATCCGCGAGCTGGCGGCGCTGACCGGCGAGAGCCTCACCGACGCTGTGACCATTGCCGTGCGCGAGCGACTCGAGCGCCTGAGGCAGGACAGCATGACGCGGTCCGAGCGGATCATGGAAATCGTCAAGATCACGGCACCGCTCCTCAAGGGGCTGCCGGACCACGGCGACCTTCTCTATGACGAGACGACCGGATTGCCGAAGTGACCGTCGACATGTCGGCGCGGTTCGCCGTCAGGCTCGGCGAGTTCGATACGCGCATCCTTTCGGACATTTGCTGAAGGCGCGGCGAGCCGTCTGTCCGCGGCGAACGATCTCGAATTCGGTGGCACCATCGATGCCTCGCGACGCCGTTTCGGACCGGGCGGCGCCTGAGTCGTTATGCCTCGCCGGGGAGGCTCTGCTGGTTAACGTTCGATTACCTCTTCCCTGACATAGTGCCCCGATCGATTCGAAAGGGGTTAACTGTCTTGGCGAAGCACGTCGCCGTCCTGATGGGCGGATGGTCGAGCGAGAGACCGGTTTCGCTCAATTCCGGCACGGGTTGCGCCGATGCGCTGGAGGTCGCGGGCTACCGCGTCACGCGCGTCGATGTTCAGCGCGATATCGCCGAGGTCCTGGCGCGGCTGAGGCCGGATGTCGCCTTCAACGCCCTGCACGGGCCGTTCGGCGAGGACGGCTGCATCCAGGGCGTGCTCGAGATCCTCGGCATCCCCTATACCCATTCCGGCGTGCTCGCCTCGGCGCTGGCCATGAACAAGGCGCGCGCCAAGGACGTGATGAAGGCGGCCGGGATTCCCGTCGCCGAGTCGCTCCTGATGCACCGCCTCGACGTCGCCAAGGCCCATCCGATGCAGCCGCCTTATGTGGTGAAGCCGGTCGCCGAGGGGTCGAGCTTCGGCGTGCTGATCGTGCGGGAGGGCGCTCTTCATCCCCCTCAGCAACTCTTTGCCGAGGACTGGGCTTTCGGCGACACGGTCATGGTCGAGCGATACATCGCCGGACGCGAGCTCACCTGCGGCGTCATGGGCGAGGAAGCCCTTGATATCATTGAGCTCGTGACTGCCGATGGCGGCTGGTACGACTACGACGCCAAATATTCCGACAACGGTGCACGACACGTAATTCCCGCGCCGCTTTCACCAAATATTTACCAAAGTATACGGAATCTAGCAGTGCGGGCGCATCGTGCTCTCGGGTGTCGCGGCATCAGCCGGGCGGACTTCCGATACGACGATCTTCCGGGCGGAACGGGGCAGCTGGTTTGCCTCGAAGTGAATACCCAACCGGGCATGACGGCGACGTCGCTGGTCCCGGACATGGCACGGCATGCCGGGATGAGCTTTCCGGAACTGGTGAGCTGGATGGTGGAGGACGCGACGTGCGGCAGGTAGTCGAAGGACAGGCAGACGAGCAGGGAGCGCGCGCCGTGGCCGATATCGCCGCGCCGACCGCTCAGCGCATGCCGTCCTGGCTGCACCGGCGGCTGAAGTCGCTCGCCCGCATCGAGCGCCGCCTGCCGCCCCATATCGGTGTCGAGCTGACCGCGCTGCTGTTCATCGCCACGGGCACCGTCGGCGTCCTCTCGGCTGGCCGCACCGACGAGCTGGTCGCGACGCTGTCGCAGGCCGGCGGCCTGGTGGTTGAATCCGTTAAGATTACCGGCCAGATGGAAACCTCCGAGGTCGCGGTCCTCGAGAAGCTGCAGCTTCCGGCCGATGCCTCGCTGCCGGCGATCGATGTCGCCTCGGCGCGTGAGCGGATCGAGACGCTGCCCTGGGTGCAGACCGCCTCGCTGCGCAAGGTCTATCCCTCGACGCTCAAGATCACGATCGACGAGCGCCAGCCCTATGTGCTCTGGCAGCACGACCAGCAGCTGCAGGTTCTCGACGAGACCGGACGGGTCATCGGCGATGCCAGCGATGCGCATCGCAGCCTCGTCCGCGTGCTCGGCGATGGCGCCGAGACCCGCGCTCCCGAGGCGCTGGCGCTGGCCGACACCGCGCCTGGCATCCGCGCCCGCCTGAAGGCGGCTGTCCTCGTCGGCGAGCGGCGCTGGAACTTCGTGCTCGACAATGGCGTCACGCTGATGCTGCCGCAGGATGATCCGAAGGCGGCTCTCGCGCGCATCGCCGGCTACGACCAGACCGACAATCTGCTCGGCCGCGACATCGTCAGCGTCGACCTCCGCCTCGGCGACCGCATGTATGTGCGGTTGACGCCGGAGGCCGCGGCCCGCCGCGAGGCCGATCTCAAGGAACAGGCGAAGCTCGCCAAGCGCAAGGGAGCGAGCACCTGATGGCCCTTTTCGTCACCTCCGAGAGCCGGCTGAAGCCGCTGCCGGCCAAGAAGGCCACCATCGTCTCGATCCTCGATGTCGGATCGTCGAAGGTCTGCTGCCTCATCGCCAAGCTGAAGCCGCGTGAACTCGGCGACGTGCTGCCCGGCCGCACCCATGCGGTGGAAGTGCTCGGCATCGGCCATCAGCGCTCGCGCGGCATCAAGTCGGGCGTCGTCGTCGATCTCGACAAGGCCGAGCAGGCGATCCGCCTCGCGGTCGACGCAGCCGAACGCATGGCCGGCGTCACGGTCGAATCGCTGATCGTCAACGTTTCCTGCGGCCGCCTGTCGAGCGAAGTCTATTCGGCGAGCGTCACGCTCTCCGGCCACGAAGTGGTCGAGAACGACATCAAGCGCGTGCTTGCCGCCGGCCGCGAGCACACCGTCACGCCCGAGCGCGCCCCGATCCATTCGCTGCCGATCGGCTATGCCATCGACGGCAATGGCGGCATCCGCGATCCGCGCGGCATGCTCGGCGAGCGGCTTGGCGTCGACATGCACATCGTCACCGGCGAATCGGCGCCGCTGCGCAATCTCGAGCTCTGCATATCGCGCTGCCATCTCTCGGTGGAAGCGATGGTGGCGACCCCCTATGCGAGCGGCCTCTCGGCGCTCGTCGACGACGAGACGGAACTCGGCGTCGCCTGCGTCGATCTCGGCGGCGGCACGACGACGATCTCGGTGTTCATGGACGGCCAGTTCGTCCATGCCGACGCCATCGCCATCGGCGGCCAGCATGTGACGACCGACATCGCCCGCGGGCTCTCGACCAGAATCGAGGATGCCGAGCGGCTGAAGACCATGCATGGCAGCGCGCTGCCGTCCGTCTCGGACGAGCGCGACATGCTCTCGGTGCTGCCGATCAGCGATGATGATCGCGACGTTCCGAACCAGATTCCGCGCGCCGCGCTGACGCGGATCATCCGCGCCCGCATCGAGGAAGTGCTCGAACTGGTGCGCGACCGGCTGAACCGCTCCGGCTTCCAGACCATGGTCGGCCGGCGGATCGTGCTGACGGGTGGCGGCAGCCAGCTCGCGGGCATCAACGAGGCGGCGCGGCGCATCCTTGCGCGCAATGTCCGCCTCGGCCGCCCGCTCGGTGTCACCGGCCTGCCGGAGGCGGCGAAGGGGCCGGCCTTCTCGGCGGCGGTCGGCCTTCTGATCTACCCGCAGGTTGCCCAGATCGAACAGGTCTCGGCGATGCGCGGCCTTCGCGTGCCGATGTCCGGCTCGGGCGGTTATCTCGCCCGCGTCGGCAGCTGGTTCCGCGAGAGTTTCTGATTGCCGTAAGGCGGAGCGCTCACGGCGGGGCGCTTCAATGGACGAAGATAGGCCGGTCAACGCCACCGGCTGAGGGGTCAAGACGACGAGGTCTCCATGACGATCAACCTGAAGATGCCGGATATTACTGAGCTTAAGCCCAAGATCACGGTCTTCGGCGTTGGCGGCGCGGGTGGCAACGCCGTCAACAACATGATCCGTTCCGGGCTGGAAGGCGTGGAGTTCGTCTGCGCCAACACGGACAGCCAGGCGCTCATGTCTGCGCGGGCCGAACGGCTCATCCAGATGGGCGTGGCGGTGACCGAGGGTCTCGGCGCCGGCTCCATGCCCGAGATCGGCCGTGCCGCGGCCGAGGAAGTCATCGACGAGATCAACGATCATCTCGCCGGTTCGCACATGGTCTTCGTCACCGCCGGCATGGGCGGTGGCACCGGCACCGGCGCTGCCCCCGTCATCGCACGGACGGCCCGCTCGCACGGTATCCTGACCGTCGGCGTCGTGACCAAGCCCTTCCAGTTCGAAGGCGCCCGCCGCATGCGCGTCGCCGAGGCGGGCATCCGCGAACTGCAGGAATGCGTCGACACGCTGATCGTCATTCCGAACCAGAACCTGTTCCGCATCGCCAACGAGAAGACGACCTTCGCGGACGCCTTCGCCATGGCCGACCAGGTGCTCTATTCGGGCGTCGCCTGCATCACCGACCTGATGGTCAAGGAAGGCCTGATCAATCTCGACTTCGCCGACGTCCGTTCGGTGATGCGCGAGATGGGCAAGGCCATGATGGGCACGGGCGAGGCCTCCGGCGAACGCCGCGCCATTCTCGCGGCCGAGGCGGCCATCGCCAATCCGCTGCTCGACGAGACGTCGATGCACGGTGCGCGCGGCCTGCTGATCTCGATCACCGGCGGCAAGGACCTGACGCTGTTCGAAGTCGACGAAGCCGCGACCCGCATCCGCGAGGAAGTGGATCCGGACGCGAACATCATCCTCGGCGCCACTTTCGAGGAAAGCCTCGAAGGCGTCATCCGCGTCTCGGTCGTCGCCACCGGCATCGACAGCGAGGTCCGCGAGGACGTCACGCCGACCGAAGTGCGCATGGCCGAGCTCAACCAGCGCATGAAGGCGGCTGCCCAGGCTGCCGTCCAGCCGGCCGGCCGCGCGCCGCAGCCCTCGACCGAACTCCGTGCGCCCGCTCCCTCGCCGCAGCAGGCGATCCGTCAGCCGGTGCAGACCTATGCCCCGGCGCCGGTCGCCCGTGATCCGGGCGTCACCATCGCCCCGCTGCAGCAGCCGCAGGCCGGTCTCAGCTATGACGAGGCCGAACTCGATCACGAGTTCGACATGGTGCCGGCCCCGGCCGACACGCATGACCATCATCCGCAGCAGGCGTTCATCCCGCCGGCGGCCGAGGCTCCGGCCTCCAGCCGCATGCCGCGGGTCGAGGACTTCCCGGTCGTGGCCCAGCGCGAGATGCAGGCAAGCCGCAACGAGGAGCCCCAGGACGAGGACCGCGGTCCGATGGGCCTTCTGCGCCGTCTCGCCCATCTCGGGCGCCGCGAGGAAGAAAGCGCTCCGGTGCAGCCCCAGCGGGCAGCGCCCGCGCCGCAGGCTCCGGCCCGTGCGCCCCAGCAGGCTCCGCGCCAGCAGGCTCCGGCCCAGGCTCCCCGTCCGCAGCAGGCCCCGCGCCAGGCTCAGCCGGCGCAGGACACCTACCGCCAGCGCCAGCAGGCCGAGCTCGATCCGCATGGCCGCGTGATGCCGCGTGAGCCGCGTCACGAGGACGATCAGCTGGAGATCCCGGCCTTCCTGCGTCGTCAGGCCAACTGAGCGACTGCAGCATTTCGACCCTGGACCCGGCGGTTATCCGCCGGGTCTTTTCGCAGGCGCGGCACCGCATTCCCCCGGGCGGATGGCGCGTAACAGACGGTTAGAAACCGTGATTTGTTGCCGGTGGGGGCGAGCCGTATCTTCACTGCACGAATTGCTGCTTTGCAGCGTGATTCTGATGCGCCGCAGGGCGGACGGACCACGCAAGGGCAGCGGTGCAGATGAAGCGCGACTGGGACGCCGCGTAAACTGGCGGTCCCGCAGAGGTTCAATCCATGGCAAAGCGTTCGGCCACACCGCAGACGACGTTGCGTGACCGCGTCGTCGTATCGGGCATCGGTGTGCATAGCGGCCAGACGGTTTCGATGGCGCTCAACCCCGCGCCGGCCGACAGCGGCATCACCTTCCAGCGCGTCGACGGCGCCGCTTCCGAGGCGGTCGCGATCCGCGCCTCGATCGACAATCTCTCGGCGACCGATTCCTGCACCACCATTGCCCGCATGGGCCTCTCGATCGCGACGATCGAACATCTGCTCGCCACCTTCAACGGTCTTGGCGTCGACAATGTGGCGGTCGAGATCGACGGCGCCGAAGTGCCGATGATGGACGGCAGCGCCAGCGCCTTCGTCGCGCTGATCGAGCAGACCGAGATCGTCCGCCTTGCCGCCCGCCGCCGCTTCATCAAGGTGCTGAAGCCGATCCGCATCGACCAGGGCCCGGCCTATGCCGAGCTGATGCCCTTCGACGGCCGCCGCTTCGAGATCGACATCGATTTCGATTCGCCGCTGATCGGCCGCCAGGCCTTCGTCGTCGACCTGACGCCGGCGACGTTCCGCCGCGACCTCGCGCGCGCCCGCACCTTCGGCTTCCTGCGCGACGTCGAGACCTACTGGTCGCGCGGCCTCGCGCTCGGTTCCTCGCTCGAGAACACCGTCGTGCTCGGCGATGATCGCGTGCTCAATCCGGAAGGCCTCCGCTTCGCCGACGAATTCGTCCGCCACAAGGCGCTCGACGCGGTCGGCGATCTTGCGCTCGCCGGCGCGCCGATCATCGGCGCCTACCGCTCCTATCGCGGCGGCCACCGGCTGAATGCCCGCATCGTCGAAGCGCTGCTCGCCGATTCGTCGGCCTGGACCTTCGTCGACGGCACCGCCGCGCCGCGCCGCGAGCCGGTGCGCGCCGAGGTGCCGGTGCGTCTCTCCGCCGCCGCTTTCGGCCCGGAAAAGTCCTGAGGCGCTTCGGCTTTTCGGGCAACTCCCTGATTTCGAAGGCGATGCGACCGGTCTCCCCGATCGCGGCCTTGCCTTGAAAATGCGCCAATGGGCTGGCAGGGCTGGTGACATCCTGTTGTCGTTTCGGATAGAGAAGCGGCAGTGCTTTGACCCGTCGATAGAGGCGAGGCCGGTTCCGCTGGCTCGAATTCCTGCATGACCCATATCGATGCGACCACGCCTTCCGCAGCAGCGAGGCTGGGGCGGAAGGGGGCGATCGCTCTTCGCGTCGTTGTCCTCGTTTCGCTGGTGGCGCTCGCCGGCTGCCTCGGCAAGGAAGACGACGAGGACCAGCCGGACATTCCGGCCGGTGAGCTCTACAACCAGGGCCTCAAGCTGATGTCGGAGGGCAAGCTGCGCGCCGCCTCCGAGCGCTTCGGCGAGGTCGACAAGCAGCAGCCCTATACCGAATGGGCGCGCAAGGCCCTGATCATGCAGGCCTTCACCTATTACCGGCAGGGCAAGTTCGACGACACGATCGAGGCGGCGAAGCGCTATGTCGCGCTCTATCCGGCCAGCCCCGACGCTGCCTATGCGCAGTACATGATCGGCCAGTCCTACTTCAAGCAGATCCCCGACGTGACGCGCGACCAGGAATCGACCCAGCGCGCGATCGACGCGATGCAGGAAGTGGTCGAGCGCTATCCGAACTCGGAATATGTCGACGACGCGCAGAAGGCGATCATCGTCGCCCGCGACCAGCTCGCCGGCAAGGAAATGCAGATCGGCCGCTATTATCTCGAGCGGCGCGAATATCCGGCCGCGATCAACCGCTTCAAGACGGTGGTGACGCAGTATGGCAATACGCGCCAGGTGGAAGAGGCGCTCTATCGCCTGACCTCGGCCTATTTCGCCATGGGCATCGTCTCGGAAGCGCAGACCGCGGCGGCCGTGCTCGGCCACAACTTCCCGGACTCGACCTGGTACAAGGATGCCTACAGCCTGCTGCAGTCGGGCGGCGTGTCTCCGTCGGAGAACAAGAGCTCCTGGATCAGCAAGACGTTCCAGACGGTGACCGGTCTCGGCGGGACCTGAGGCGAGGATCCGGTCACGCGATGCTCGCCGCCCTGTCCATCCGCGACATCGTCCTGATCGACCGGCTCGAGATCGATTTCGCGCCGGGCATGACGGTGCTTACGGGCGAGACGGGCGCCGGCAAGTCGATCCTGCTCGACGCGCTGGCCCTTGCCCTCGGCGGGCGCGGCGATGGTGCGCTAGTGCGCCATGGCGCCGGGCAGGGGCAGGTGAGCGCCGTCTTCGACGTGGCGGCTGACCATCCGGCCCGCCAGTTCCTCACCGACAACGCCATCGATCATGACGGCGAGCTGATCCTCCGCCGCGTCCAGACGGCCGACGGGCGCACGCGCGCCTATGTCAACGACCAGCCGGTCAGCGTCGCGCTGCTGCGCGATGTCGGCGCTCTCCTCGTCGAGATCCATGGCCAGCACGATGATCGCGCGCTGGTCGATCCGGCGGTGCATCGCCAGCTGATCGACGCCTTCGGCGCGCTCGAGGCCGAGGCCGGCGAGGTCGCCGCTGCCTATCGCGGCTGGCGCGCGGCCGAAAGCGAGGTTGCGCTGCTGCGCCGGCGCATCGCCTCGGCGCGCAGCGAGGGCGATTATCTCCGCGCCTCGGTCGACGAGCTGCAGCGCCTCGCGCCGCAGGCGGGCGAGGAGACGGAGCTTGCCGCCATCCGCCACCGGATGATGCAGATCGAGAAGATCGCCAGCGACCTCTCAGACGCCCACGAGACCGTCGCCGGCCAGGCCTCGCCGGTGCCGACGCTGGCGAGCCTCGCGCGGCGGCTGGAGCGCAAGCGCGACCAAGCCGGCGGTCTGCTCGACGGCGTCGTCGAGGCGGTCGACCGGGCGATCGACGCGCTGGAGGAGGCGGAGAGCCTGCTCGAGGCCTCGATCCGCGCCAGCAATTTCGATCCGAAGGAGCTGGAGCGCACCGAGGAGCGGCTGTTCGCGCTCCGCGCCGCCGCCCGCAAGCACGACGTTCCGGTCGAGGGCCTCGCGGCGCTCAAGGCGCGGATGGAGGCGGATCTCGCCGCGCTCGATTCGGGTGAGGAGCGGCTGGCCGCGCTCGAGACGGCGGCCGAGCAGGCGCGCCGCGCCTTTGATATCCGCGCCGCCGCGCTCTCGGTGCGCCGCCGCGCCGCGGCCGATGCGCTGGAGCTCCGTGTCGCCGAGGAATTGCCGGCGCTGAAGCTCGAACGCGCCGCCTTCATCGTCTCGATCGACACCGATGCCGAGGCGCGCTCCGACAGCGGCATTGATGCCGTCTCCTTCGTCGTGCGCACCAATCCCGGCACGCGGCCGGGTCCCTTGATGAAGGTCGCCTCGGGCGGCGAGCTGTCGCGCTTCCTGCTCGCCATCAAGGTGGCGCTGGCCGATCGCGGTTCGGCGCCGACGCTCGTCTTCGACGAGATCGACACCGGCGTCGGCGGCGCCGTGGCAGAAGCCATCGGCCGGCGTCTCGCGCGCCTCGCCGAGCGCGTCCAGGTGCTCTCGGTCACCCATGCGCCGCAGGTCGCCGCGCGCGCGGTCAGCCATCTGCTGATTGCCAAGACCCTCGTCGCGCAGGCGGGCGATGAGCGCGTCGCCACCGGCGTGACGCCGCTCGCCGGCGAAGAGCGGCGCGAGGAGATCGCCCGCATGCTCGCCGGCAGCGTCATCACCAACGAGGCCCGCGCCGCCGCGGCGCAGCTCATCGGCGGCTGAAGGCGTCAGCGCCGGCGATAGACGCCCGCTCGCGCCACCAGCGTCTCCTCGCGCGTCCCCGACGCGAAGAAGGGCTCCAGCGCGGCCATCAGATCGGCGCGGCAGGCCTCGAGCCGCTCGCCGAGCACGTCGGGCGCCGTCGAGGAGCGGGTCAAGAGCCGCTCGAACAGCGCCTCCGGCGTGATTGTCTGCGTGAACTCATGCTCGATCAGCTCGCTCTCGACGAAGGGCGTCGCGTCGAACCAATGCGCGTAGACCGCTGCCCAGCCTGTCTCCTTGCGCGCGGAAAAAGCGAGGTTCACCGCCTCGAACGCCTCCTGCCAGGGATTGCGGCCGTCCTTCACCGGCGAGGCGCCGCAGATCAGGATCGCGCCGCCCTTCGCCAGGATGCGGTCGAGAACCGGGACCGTCGCGTCCTTGTCCATCCAGTGCAGCGCGCGGCCGATGGTGACGAGATCGAAGCGGCCGATATCGGCGGGGAGGTCCTCGGTGCGCAGCGCGATCAGCGGCAGGCCGATGCCGGCGACCGCGGCCTCGATGCGGGCGGCGGCGAGCATCGCCGGCTCGGGATCGACGCCGAGCACGGAGCCGACATAGGGTCGGAAGCCGAGCGCCAGCACGCCGGGCCCGGTGCCGAGATCGATCAGCGCCTCGTCGCCCTCGAGGTCGAGGCGGGTCGCGACCTTCGCGAAGAAGGCCGGCGGATAGGGCTCCCGGTAGCGTAGATAGGTTTCAGCCGTCGTCGCGAAACGTCCCATTGCCTGCTCCCGCCTTCAGAAATCGCGACTGAAATGAACCGGGAACGCGACCGGATGGTGTCGGCGCGCGATGGATTTCGCTGTTCCGGCATTTTGTCGCAGGCGACAGGCGGCCGGCACGATGCGCGGTCCGCCGCGTTGAAATCGAGCCTGATCGTCGAGCTTTTTATCATAAGGGAACATTAGTTGATCGGCTGCTGTGACAGCGGTCACGGCGATGCCACAAAACGGGGTTTAAGAGTGGGCTCGCGGCCGTCGCCGG
Source organism: Kaistia sp. (assembly GCA_965229325.1). Taxonomy (GTDB): domain Bacteria; phylum Pseudomonadota; class Alphaproteobacteria; order Rhizobiales; family Kaistiaceae; genus Kaistia. The sequence goes on from OZ245873.1 coordinate 124,204, forward strand.
GGCTTGCCCTCCGCTGCCCCCTCCGACTCCCGCCCCGTTTTCGCGCCGGACCTCCCGCCTGCGCGTCCAGACCTTAGAGAATTTCAATGTCCGCCATTTCCACGGCGCCCGCGATCCGCGAGGCGTCCGAGCCGTCCTTCTTCGAGTTCGTGCTGATCATCGCCTTCATGATGGCGCTCGGCTCGATGTCGATCGACAATCTCCTGCCGGCCTTCGAGCCGATCCGCACCGATTACGGCCTCGCCTCGACCAACGAGGTGCAGCTGATCCTGACCGTCTACATGATCGGCTTCGCGATCATGCAGCTCTTCTACGGTCCCGCCTCCGACATCATCGGCCGCAAGCCGACGCTGATGATCGGCCTCGTCGTCTTCGCGGTCGGCAGCTTCATCGCGCTGTTCTCGACGAGCTTCGAGATGCTGCTCGTCGCCCGCCTCATCCAGGGCATGGGCGCCGCCGCGACGCGCATCCTCTCCGTCGCCATCGTCCGCGACCGCTTCCAGGGCCGCGACATGGCGCGCGTGATGTCGCTCACCATGATGGTGTTCATCATCGTGCCGATCTTCGCGCCGTCGATCGGCAGCCTGTTCCTGCTGTTCGGCAGCTGGCACACGATCTTCGTCTCGATGCTGGTCCTCGCGGTCGTGCTCGCGCTCTGGTTCGGCCGCCGCATGCCGGAAACGCTGCATCCTGAATACCGGATGCCGTTCTCGGCGAAGCGCATCCTCGATGGCGCGCGCCGCTGCGTCTCGCAGCGGGCGACGGTCGGCTATGCCACCGCGATGGCGCTGATGTTCGGCGCGCTGATGGGCTATCTCGGCTCGACGCAGCAGATCTTCGAGACCGAGGTCTATGGCCTCGGCGCGATCTTCCCGGTCGTGTTCGGCTCGCTGGCCGCGGTGATGGGCATCGCCTCGTTCATCAATTCGCGCCTCGTCCGCCGGCTCGGCATGCGGCGGCTGTCGCATTTCGGCATCTGCGGCTATGTGCTGTTCTCGCTCGCCATGGTCGCGGTCGCGCTTCTCTATGGCGGCAAGCCGCCGCTGATCCTGTTCGCGGTGACGCTGGCCGGCTGCCAGTTCCTGTTCAGCCTGACCATGCCGAACTTCAACACCATGGCGATGGAGCCGCTCGGCGATATCGCCGGCACGGCCTCCTCGCTGATCGGCTGCTACACGACGATCGTCGGCACGCTGGTTGGTCTTGCCATCAGCCAGAGCTTCAACGGTTCGGTGCTGCCGCTGGCGATCGGCTTCCTCGCCGTCGGCGTGCTCGGCTTCGTCACCGTTCTCGTCACCGAGCGCGGCAAGCTGTTCCAGCCGCATCACGCCGACCCGCTCGCCTCAGCCGAGAGCTTCGGCCACTAAGGCTTGAGATCACGCCTCTCCCGTCCGCGGCGCCATGCTGCGGCCGGGGTCGAACAGGAACGGCATCACGGCGCGAAGGTTCTCGTCAGTCCACCGTGGTGCCTGGTCCATCGAGACCAGACGTCGGGACGGCAGTCTGCGCGGCGACGGCGAGCCGCGCCATGCCGCTCCCCGCAGCACGCAAGACCTCCTCGCCGACAGCCTCAGCCAGCCGGCTACGCGCGTTCTCCCAGGCGACCATGGCCTCCTGCAGCAAGTGGCGACCGTCGTCGGTCAGAGCCAGGCGCTTGCCGGCCCGGCCGCGCCCGCCAGAATCACGCACGAGATTGCTCCGTTCGAGGCTCTTCACGCTGCGGCTGAGCGTGGTGGCATCCACGCCGGCGCGCGCCGCCAGTTCAGCGACCGTCGGTTCATTGCTCCCTTCAATGCCGACCAGAAGGCTGAACTGCTCGGCTGTGATAGCCAGGGGCCGAAGGCAGGCGTTGTAGTAGCGCGTGAGCGACCGCGCAGCGACGCGCGCCTGAAAGGCCGGGCACTCAGTTTCGACGCGGCGATAGAAGTCAGCTGCCTCTGTCATCCTCGGGTCTCGACTCTCAACGGTGAGCGTAATACTGCATATGCATTATTATAGGGAGTTGCGTCTTGCCAGCCTATGTTCACGTCAATCTACGGGTCAAAGATCCCGCGATGCAGGCCGCATTGGCCCCGCGCTTCCAGGCAGCGCTCAAGGCTGCGGGAGGCCGCATCCTGCACTTCGGGCCAGTTGTCCAGCTGCTGGAAGGCGAGGTGGCGCCCCTGCCTCTGGCGGGCATCTTCGAGTTCCCGACCCTCGCCGATGCGCTCGCGTTCTATCAATCTTCCGACTATGCGCCGATCAAGGTCGAGCGCGACGCGGCTCAGGAAGCACGCATGTTCATCGTCGACGCAGGATAGGTCTCCAAAAAGCGGAGTAACCCCACCTTCCGTCCGCCGATCTCGATCATCCGCAAGGGATGGGTTCGCGGCAACCGGCGGCCCATCAACGCTCTTCCGTCCGCGGCGCCTTGCTGCGGGCGGGGTCGAACAGGAACGGCACGACACCGCGGAGGTTCTCGTCGATGAGGATCGGCCGCGCCGTCGGCGGCTCGGCGCGCTGGGCGCATCCGGTGCGTTCGCAGAGCCGGCAATTGGTGCCGATCGGCGCCGGCGGGCCGCCGCCCTCGCCATCGGCATAGACGAGCCGCCCGGCATATTTCATCTCGCAGACGAGCCCGACGGCAAAGCGCGCCTCGCGGCCGGGATAAGGCTGCCGCGCGCCGGACACGGCCGCCGCGATCGAGAAGAAGGCGCTGCCATCAGGCATTTCGAGCCGCTGCGTCAGGATCGCGCCGGGGCTTCGGAAGGTCTCGTGCAGGTTCCAGAGCGGGCAGGTGCCGCCGAAGCGCGAGAGATGGAAGCGGCCGGAGGCGTGGCGCTTCGAGACATTACCGGCATCGTCGACGCGGATCATGAAGAACGGCACGCCGCGCGCCGCCGGCCGCTGCAGTGTCGTCAGCCGGTGGCAGACCTGCTCGAGGCTCGCATCGAAGCGCTGTGCCAGCACGGCGATATCGTAGCGCGAGGCCTCGGCCGCGGCGAGAAAGCGGCCATAGGGCATCATCACCGCGCCGGCGAAGGAATTGGCGAGGAAGATGCGGAACATCCGCTGCGCCGTCGCGTCGGTCAGCGCCGTTTCGGCGATGATGGCGTCGATCATCGCCGCATGCTCGATCGTCGCCAGCTGGAATGCCGTCTGGAAGATGCGGCCTGAGGGCGAGACCATCTCGGAGAGCTGCAATTGCCGGCGGTGGCGGTCGAACCGGCGCAGCGCCCCGGCCATGACCTCGGCCGGCAGGATGCGCAGGCGGACGCCGTGGCGCGCCTGCAGCCTTGCGGCGAGCGCGGCCAGCAGGTCGGCGCCGCCCTCGGCAAGCTCACCGGCGAGCGCCTCCGCCGCCTCGTCGAGCGCCGGGAAATAATTCTTCGCCGCCTCGATGGCATTGCGCACCGCCTCGATCGGATCGAAGGCCCGCGTCTCGCCGACAAAGGACGCATCGGGCGCGCGCTCGGTCTGCTGATAGGCTTGGTAGAGGCGGCGGATGGCATCGGCGACCGAGGGGCAGGTCTCGACGAGATCGCGCAGCTCCTGCTGCGGCACGGCGAGATCGCGAAAGAGCGGGTCGCTCATCGCCGCCTGGAGCTCGGCGAGGCTGCGATCATCCTCCGAGGCTGCGAGTGCGCCAATATCGAGGTCGTAGACCTCGGCAAGGCGGATCAGCACCTGCGCCGACACCGGGCGCTGGTTGCGCTCCATCAGGTTGGCATAGCTCGGCGATATGCCGAGATCCTCGGCCATCTTCGTCTGGCTGAGGCCGAGATCGCGGCGGAGCCGGCGCAGCTTGCCGCCGATGAACAGCTTTCGCGCGGTGTCGATTGTCATGATTTTACAAATTTGCTCGTCGTCTGGTCACATCCTGACAGATCGACCCGATTGACCCAGAAAGCCGTTGTTTATCAGCAATCTGGCCGGCACAGTGTCGATGTCGTCATCGTTGCAGCATGGATGCAGGCGATGTCACGAATTGTCAATGGAGCCGAAGATGTCACGGACTTTCGAAGCCTTTCTCGCCAGCCAGCCCCAGGGCCGTTTCGACGGCATCAGCCGCCCCTATGGCGCCGATGACGTGGCCAGGCTCGCCGGGTCCGTGCCGATCGCCCATACGCTCGCGGCTCGCGGCGCCGAGCGGCTCTGGCGGCAGCTCTCCGAGGCGCCCTATGTCAACGCGCTCGGCGCGGTCACCGGCAACCAGGCCATGCAGATGGTCCGCGCCGGCCTCCAGGCGATCTATCTGTCGGGCTGGCAGGTCGCGGCCGACGCCAATACGGCCGGCGCGATGTATCCCGACCAGAGCCTCTATCCGGCCAATGCCGGACCGGAGCTCTGCCGCCGCATCAACAAGACGCTGCAGCGCGCCGACCAGATCGAGCAGGGGGAGGGCGGCGTCTCGCGTGACTGGTTCGTCCCGATCGTCGCCGATGCCGAGGCCGGTTTCGGCGGCCCGCTCAACGCCTTCGAGATCATGAAGGCCTATATCGAGGCCGGCGCCGCGGCGGTGCATTTCGAGGACCAGCTGGCGTCGGAGAAGAAGTGCGGCCATCTCGGCGGCAAGGTGCTGATCCCGACGGCGCAGCACGAGCGCAACCTGATCGCCGCGCGGCTTGCCGCCGACATCATGGGCGTCGCGACGCTGATCGTCGCCCGCACCGATGCCGAGTCGGCGCGGCTCATCACCTCCGACATCGATCCGCGCGACCGGCCGTTCATCGAGCCGGGCGCACGGACGGCGGAGGGCTTCCATCGCCTCAAGGAGGGCACCGGCCTCGACCATTGCATCGCCCGCGGGCTCGCCTTCGCGCCCTATGCCGATCTCCTCTGGTGGGAAACCTCGCATCCCGATCTCGATGACGCGCGCGCCTTCGCCGAGGCGATCCACGCCCGCTATCCCGGCAAGATGCTGGCCTATAATTGCTCGCCCTCGTTCAACTGGCGCGCCAAGCTCGCGCCTGACGTGATCGAGACCTTCCAGCGCGAACTCGGCGCCATGGGCTACAAGTTCCAGTTCGTGACGCTGGCCGGCTTCCACGCGCTGAACCATTCGATGTTCACGCTGGCCTCCGGCTATCGCGACCGCGGCATGGGCGCCTACAGCGAATTGCAGCAGGCCGAGTTCGCCTCTGAAGGGGACGGCTACACCGCGACGCGGCACCAGCGCGAGGTCGGCACCGGCTATTTCGACCAGGTGGCGCTCGCCATCAGCGCCGGCCGGTCCTCGACCACCGCGATGGCCGAATCGACCGAAGCCGAGCAGTTCCTGACCGCGGCCGAATGAGAGGGAGATGAGATCATGCAGACATCGCGTTTCTGGATCGTCGGCGGCGAATATGCCTCGACCGCCTTCGAGAAGCTGATCGAGGGCAGCGAGCGCGTGCTTGGCCCCTATGGCGAACGCCGCGCCGCCGAGGAGGCCTGGCGCCGCCTCTCCGAAGCGAGCCGCAGCCAGTGCTGCGTGCGGTTTACGATCGCGGCGGAGCGGTAGGGTAGGCAGGCCCTCACCCCGGCCCTCTCCCGCGAGAGCGGGAGAGGGGGAGCCGGCATCGACGTCGCGGATGTCCTGAGATTGTGCAGAGGCCCGCCTTCCCCCTCTCCCGCTTGCGGGAGAGGGCAGGGGTGAGGGTCTTTGGGCTTCGTTGCGCTGACGCACACGTGGTGCGCTCACGGCCCCTTTGGGCTTGATGCCCACGCCCCCTGACGGCATAGCTCTTCCTTCTGGAGGAGCCATGCCCATGCCGACCGAACCGCTCATCGCCGTCGACGCGCTCTCGGAAGCCGAGGCTGCCAGCGAGCATCAGCGGCTCTCGGCGGCGATCCGCGAGGCGGATGTCCACTACCACCAGGAAGACGCGCCGGAGATCACCGACGCGGACTATGACGCGCTGCGGAAGCGGCTCAATGCCATCGAGGCGCGGTTTCCGGGGCTCTCTTCGGAGGCGAGCATCGCCGTCGGCGCGGCGCCCTCGGCGAAATTCGCCAAGGTGCGCCATGTCGTGCCGATGCTCTCACTCGACAACGCCTTCACCGATGCTGACGTCGCCGAATTCATCGAGCGGGCGCGGCGCTTCCTGCGCCATGAAGGGCCGCTTGCCTTCACCGCCGAGCCGAAGATCGACGGGCTCTCGCTGTCGCTGCGCTATGTCGGCGGACGGCTGGAGACGGCGGCGACGCGCGGCGACGGCTTCGAGGGCGAGAACGTCACGGCGAACGCCCGCACGATTGCCGACATTCCCGAGCGGCTTGCCGGCGACGTGCCCGAGATCGTCGAGATCCGCGGCGAATGCTACATGGCGCATGAGGATTTCGCGGCGCTCAATGTCCGCGCCGCAAGCGAGGGCGGCAAGCCCTTCGCCAATCCGCGCAATGCCGCCGCCGGCTCGCTGCGCCAGCTCGATCCCGCCATCACCGCCGCGCGGCCGCTGCGCTTCTTCGCCTATGCCTGGGGCGAGATGAGCGACATGCCCGCCGGCACGCAGATGGGCATGGTCGCGGCGTTCAAGGCATGGGGCCTGCCGACCAATCCGCGCATGGTGCTCTGCCAGAGCGCCGAGGAGGCGCTCGCCTTCTATCACGGCATCGAGGAAGACCGCGCCGGGCTTGGCTATGACATCGACGGCGTCGTCTACAAGGTCAACGACCTCGCGCTGCAGGGCCGCCTCGGCTTCGTCTCGCGCAGCCCGCGCTGGGCGATCGCGCACAAGTTCGCGGCCGAGCGCGCCTTCACGGTTCTGAACGGCATCGACATCCAGGTCGGCCGCACCGGCGCGCTGACGCCGGTGGCGAAGCTGGAGCCGGTCACCGTCGGCGGCGTCGTCGTCTCCAATGCGACGCTGCACAACGAGGATTTCATCAAGGGCATCGGCTCGGACGGGCTGCCGGTCGAGGGGCGCAGCCTCGATGGCGACGGACGGCCGCTCGATATCCGCATCGGCGATACCGTGGTCGTGCTGCGCGCCGGCGACGTGATCCCGCGGGTCGAGGACGTTGTTTTCGAAAAGCGGCCTGAGAATGCCATGCCCTTCGTCTATCCGACCGTCTGTCCCGCCTGCGGCAGCCATGCCGTGCGCGAGGAAGGCGAGGCGGTGCGCCGCTGCACCGGCGGGCTGATCTGCCCGGCCCAGGCGGTCGAGCGCATCCGCCACTTCGTCTCGCGCCTCGCCTTCGACATCGAGGGGCTGGGCGACGAAAATGTGCAGCTCTTCTTCGATGCCGGCATCCTCCGCAATCCCGTCGACATCTTCACCCTGCGCGAGAAGCGCGATGAGGCGCGCGCGGCGCTGACCGAGCAGCGCATCCGCCAGCAGGCCGAGCGGCGGCAGGGCGAGGAAAGCGAGGCGAAGGCGAAGAAATCCGGCGAGCGATCGTTCGAGGGGCTGGAGAAGCTCTTCAACGCCATCGACGAACGGCGCACCATTCCGCTCGACCGCTTTATCTACGCGCTCGGCATCCGCAATGTCGGCGAGACCACCTCGAAGGCGCTGGCGAAGCGCTATATCAGCCTTGCGGCCTTCCAGGAGGCGGTGGCGAAGGCGGCGGAAGGCCTGCCGGGCGAGACCTGGCAGACCCTGACCGAGATCCGCAGCGTCGGCGCGGGAACGCGCGACCGTCTCATCGAGGCCGTCGCCGGCGTCGCGCCTGACGCGCTCGGTGATCTCGATGCCGAGGCGGTGCTGGGGCGGGCGCGCTTGACCCGCCCGGCGCGCGAGAGCCTGCTCGCCCATTTCGGCAGCGCGGTCGCCGTGGCGCGGGCCGCGCTGGAGGCGGCGTCCGGCAAGCCGGGCGACGGGTTCAAGGAGCTCGGCGCGCTGGGGGATGTCGGCGAGGTCGCGGCGACGTCGATCGTCGATTTCTTCACGGAGCCGCACAACCAGGCGGTCGTGGCGGGGCTCGTCGACCAGCTCACCGTCACCGATGTCGAGCCGCCGCGCGGCGGCGGTCTCTTCGCCGGCAAGGTCGTGGTCTTCACCGGCAATCTCGAAAAGATGACGCGCAACGAGGCCAAGGCGACGGCCGAACGGCTTGGCGCGAAAGTCTCCGGCTCGGTTTCGTCGAAGACGGATTTCGTCGTCGCCGGACCCGGCGCCGGCTCCAAGCTCGCGGATGCGACGCGGCTCGGCGTCAAGGTGCTGACCGAAGACGAGTGGCTGGCGCTGATCGCGTAGGCTCGGCGGGCATTCGGCGGGTGTCGTCTCGCGCGGCCGCTCCGCCTGTCATTGCCGGGCCTGACCCGGCAATCCAGCCTTACTTCGTTCCGATCCGCAATCGCAGGCGGGCAAGCAGATAAGTCTGGGTTGCCGGGTCAGGCCCGGCAACGACATCGGGACGATTGTGGCGACAGACTAAGACTGCCGACGCTTCGTCAAGTTCCAACGAAAAGAGCCCCGCCAAAGGCGGGGCTCTCCTCATCCAGAGATCGGATTACGGCGTGGTCGGCGACGGCGCGGCCGGGGCCATCGGCGTTGCCGGGTCGGCCGTCGGCGCGGCCGGATCGGCCGGCGTCATCGGATCGGCCGGGGTCACGGCGCCGGTCGCCTCAGCGGGGGTCACGTCCGGAACCTTGAACTCGGGCGCTGCGGTCAGTTCTTCCTTGGTGGTGGCGAGGCGATACTTCCAGCTGTTGCCGTCGGCAACGCGCTCGAGGGCCGACGGCGCCACGGCGACGCTCTTTTCGCCGATGCCGAGGAAGCCGCCGACGCCGATCACGATCGCCTTGACCTGGCCGTCCTTGGTGGCGACGACGTCGTTGATGTCGCCGAGGCTCTCGTCATTGACGCCGTAGATGGTCGAGCCGATCAGCCGCGAGGCGACCCAGTCGTCAGCCGCCGGAGCAGCGACGAAGCGCTCGAGCGGGGCAGCCGGGGTCACCGTATCGCCGGTTGTGGCGGAGGGGGCAGCGGGGGTCATCGGCGCCGGGGTCGCATCCTGCGCGAAGGCAGGTGCAGCCGCCAGAAGTCCGGCCAGAGCCGTGGCCGCGAAGAGCTTCGTCATGATCTAACTCCGTGTTTTCATGTGTGTATCAGAGCGTTTGCTCGAGGGTCCAACGGGAAGGGCCGGCGTCCGTTCCCTCAACAGACCCAAAAAAATCGCGCGTCCGTGATCCGAAGGCATCCTTGGGTGGAACGCCCCTGGGTTGTGACGAGAGTGTGGCTGGAGCTTGGCAGCGCACTGCGCAGAGGCGAGGCGATGACGCCGCGCGACGCGTGCGCGTTGACAGTGGTCGTCAAATTGCGTATTTACGTAACTATGCAAATAGAGCCGTCACCCGATCTTCTCAGCCGAACCTTCGCCGCACTCGCCGACCCGACCCGGCGCGCGATCCTCTCCCGGCTGGCCGGCGGCGATGCCACGGTTTCGGAGCTCGCGGCGCCGCACAGGCTGAGCCTGCCGACGATCTCGCGGCATCTGAAGGTGCTGGAAGAGGCCGGGCTCGTCAGCAAGAGCCGCTCGGCGCAATGGCGCAGCTGTCATCTCGAGACAGCGCCGCTGGCTGCCGCCGATGACTGGCTCGCGCCCTACCGCGCCTTCTTCGAAGCGCGGCTGTCACGACTGAAAGCGCAATTGGAGGGAGAGGACTAATGAGCACCGCGACACCGGCGAAGGCGACCACGGCCCCGGTCCGTCTCAACTACAGCTGGTTCATCCGCGCGACGCCCGAGGCGGTGTTCCGCGCCTGGACCGAGCCGGCCGAGCTCGGCTGGTTCTTCAATGACGGCATGCCGCGACCCGACGAGCCGATCGAACTCGATCTCAGGGTCGGCGGCGCCTGGCGGCAGGTGATGGTGATCGATGCCGACAAGCGCTACGTCACCGGCGGCATCTATCGCGAGATCGTGCCGGGCGAGCGGCTGGTCTTCGCCTGGGGCGCCGTCGGCGGCTGGCCGGCGCTCGACCCGGACCAGCTCGACGACGGCCCGCAGGTCGCTGTCCGCTTCGTGCCGAAGGACGGCGGCACCGAGCTCATCGTCGATGTCGACCTGCCGGCGCATCTCGAAGAGCAGGCGGCCCGCGAGGGCTGGGCCAAGGCGCTGCATGTCGGCTGGCGCATGACCGTCGAACGGCTCGCGAGCGCGCTGAAGGCCGACTGAGGCCTCAGCCTCGGAGCGGCTCCGTCGCCCGCTGCAGGAAGGCAAGGTCGGCGCCATCAAGCCCGGGGCTGAGCTCGGCCCTGACGCGCGCATGATAGGCGTCGAGCCAGTCGATCTCGGCGGGTGTCAGCAGCGACGGCTCGATCAGGCTCTGGTCGATCGGGGCGAGGGTCACCGTCTCGAAGGAGAGCATCGGCCGCTCGCCGCCGGGAATGTCGGAGGGCGGTTCGACGACGATGAGATTCTCGATGCGGATGCCATAGGCGCCGGTCTTGTAGAAGCCGGGCTCGTTCGAGAGGATCATGCCCGGTTCGAGCGCCACCGCGCCGGTCTTCGAAATGCGGGCCGGGCCCTCATGCACCTGCAGGAAGACGCCGACGCCATGGCCGGTGCCGTGGTCATAGTCGAGCCCGGCCTGCCACAGCGCGAGGCGGGCGAGCGTATCGAGCTGCGCGCCGGTGGTGCCTTTCGGGAAACGGGCAGTGGCGAGCGCGATGTGGCCCTTGAGCACGCGGGTGAAGCGGTCGCGCATTTCGTCGGTCGGCGTGCCGACGGCGATGGTGCGGGTGACGTCGGTGGTGCCGTCGCGGAACTGCGCGCCCGAATCGACCAGATAGAGCTGGCCGGGCTCGATGCTGCGATCGGTCGCCTCGGTGACGCGGTAATGTACGATGGCGCCGTTGGGGCCGGCACCGGAGATGGTGTCGAACGAGATCTCCTGCAGCGGCTCGCCATCCGCCTCGCCGATTTCGGCGCGGAAGGCTTCGAGCCTCTTGGCGGCCGAAATCTCGGTGAGGCCGCCGAGAGGCGCGTTGGCATCGAGGAAAGCGAGGAAGCGGGTGACGGCGATGCCGTCGCGGCGATGGGCGCGGCGCATGCCGCTGAGCTCGGCGGCGTTCTTGCGCGCCTTCGGCAGCGTGACGGGGTCGCTGCCCTCGACGATCATGCCGCCCGATTGGGTGAGGGTGCGCGCGAGCGCGTCCGGCGTCGTCTGCGGATCGGCGAGGACGCGCGCCTTGGCTGAGCCCAGCGCGGCGAGATCGCCGGCGAGCGCCGCTTCCTCGCGGATGTCGGCAAGGTCGGCGAGCGCATCGCGCACGGCATTCGAGAGCTTGCGGCCGTCGATATAGAGCGTCGGCGGGCCCTCGCGGCGGAGTATCGCATAGCTTAGGGCGACCGGATTGTGGGGAACGTCGCCGCCGCGGATGTTGAAGGTCCAGGCGATCGAATCGGCCTGGGCGAGGATCGCGGCGTCGACGCCCTTCTCGGCGAGGAGGCCGCGCAGCCGCTCGATCTTGGCCGTGGCCGCCTCGCCGGCAAGCTCTGCCGGCTGCATCATCACGGCCGCGCGCGGCGGCGCCGGGCGGTCCAGCCAGACGCGGTCGATCGGATTGTCGTCGAGCGGCACCAGCTCAGCGCCGGCCTCCCGCGCGACGGCCTCGAAGCGGCGGATTTCGGCGATGGTCATGAGGCGCGGGTCATAGCCGAGGCGCTCGCCCTGCTTCAGGCGACCCTTCAGCCACTGGTGCGGCGGCGTCTCGACGAGATGCTCATAGGCGAAGTCGGCGCCGTCGACCTGGTCGCGCACCTGCAGCGTATAGCGTCCGTCGACGAAGATCGCCGCGCTCTCCTTAAGCACGATCGCGGCGCCCGCCGAGCCCGAGAAGCCGGTCAGCCAGGCGAGGCGCTCGGCCGAGGCGGGGATGTATTCGCCCTGATATTCGTCGGCATGCGGCACGATGAAGCCGGAAAGACCGAGGCGCGCAAGCTCGGCGCGCAGCGCGGCAAGCCGCTCGCCGATCGGCCCGGACCGCGACGGCGCTTCGAAACTCTGGAACATGGCTGTGGCTCGTTCGGCAGGATGTGGTGAACGAACCGTAGCGACGCCGCGCCGGCGCCGCAATCGCGTTCACGCCCGTGGTTGCGCCGCGTCATCAATGTGTCGAAACTTTGTGCGATGCAAAAACTGCATGTCTGTCATTCCGTTGCGGCGGTTCCTTAGTGCGGGGAGGGCCACTATGTTCCGGCTTCAAAGGAGCGTCACAGGCGTTCTCAACAAGGATTGGACACGATGACTGCAGCTTATGGAGAGATCGGCATCGCGCCGGCGGCAAGCCGGGGCCATGGCGTCGTCCGGCGCGCGGTCGCGCGGATGAATCATGTGCGCGAGCGTCAGATGCCGCGTTACGTCAACGGTTACCAGCTCGCGCTCGACGATGCGTCGCTCGCGACCTTCGGTTTCGACCGTGAGAGCTTCGAGCGGGCGGCCTACAGCGCCCCGCTCTGACCGGACCCGAATCCGGCATGACACTGACAAGGCCCCGTCATCGACGGGGCCTTTTTGTTGATCCAGATCAGCGACGCGGCGCCGGGCCGCGTGTGACGAAGGCGCGGCGGAAAACCGCCGCCTCGCGCAGGCGGTCCGCGCATTTCGTACGGATACCGGATCATCATGCCGCACAATCGAATTCGCCGTCCCTCGCTGCTTGGCAAGGTCGTCTCGCCGGACGAGGCCGCCCGCTTCATCCATGACGGCATGACGGTCGGCATGAGCGGCTTCACGCGCGCGGGCGATGCTAAGGCCGTGCCGCTGGCGCTGGCGGCACGCGCGCGGAACGAGCCGATCGGCATCACGCTGATGACCGGCGCCTCGCTCGGCGCCGGCATCGACAGCGTCCTGACCGAGGCGCATGTGCTGAAGCGGCGGCTGCCGTTCCAGTCCGACCGGGTGCTGCGCGCCGCGATCAACCGCGGCGAGGTGATGTTCATCGACCAGCATCTCTCCGAGACGGTGGAACTGCTGCGCTCGCACCAGATGGGCCCGATCGATGTCGCCGTGGTCGAGGCGACGGCGATCACGGAGGAGGGCGGCATCGTCCCGACCACCTCGGTCGGCAATTCCGCGACCTTCGCGATCCTCGCCGAGAAGGTCATCATCGAGCTCAATCTCGGCCAGCCCGAAGCGCTCGAAGGCCTGCACGACATCTATATCCCGACGCGGCGTCCGTTTCGCGAGCCGATCCCGGTCATGGCGCCGGACAGCCGCGTCGGCACGCCGTTCATCCCGATCGACCCGGACAAGATCGTCGCCATCGTCGTCACCGACCAGCATGACAGCTCGGCCGAGACGACGCCGCCCGATGACGAGACCCGCGCCATCGCCAGCCATTTGATCGCGTTCCTCGACCACGAGGTGCGCAAGGGCCGCCTGACCGATCGGCTGGCGCCGCTGCAAGCCGGCATCGGCTCGATCGCCAATGCCGTGCTGCATGGCCTCATCGACAGCCCGTTCCGCGATCTCACGATGTACAGCGAAGTGCTGCAGGACAGCACCTTCGACCTCTTCGACGCCGGCAAGCTCGCCTTCGCCTCCGGCTCGTCGATCACGCTGTCGGGGCCGTGCCAGGCGCGCGTACTGCCCGAGATCGAGCGCTACAAGAGCCGGCTGGTCCTCCGCCCGCAGGAGGTGTCGAACCATCCGGAGGTGCTGCGCCGCCTCGGCGTCATCGCCATCAACACCGCGCTCGAATGCGACATCTACGGCAATGTGAACTCGACCCATGTCGGCGGCACGCACATGATGAACGGTATCGGCGGCTCCGGCGATTTCGCCCGCAACGCCCATATCGGCATCTTCGTCACCAAGTCGCTCGCCAAGGGCGGCGCCATTTCGCGCATCGTGCCGATGGTGCCGCATGTCGACCACAACGAGCATGATGTCGATGTGATCGTCACCGAGATCGGCCTCGCCGACCTCCGCGGCCTCGCGCCGCGCGAGCGGGCGGCCGTCATCATCGCCAACTGCGTCCACCCCGCCTATCGGGAGCTTGCCGCCGACTATCTACGCGACGCGCTCCGCCATGGCGGCCAGACACCGCACGACCTCGCGCGGGCGTTCTCCTGGCACCTCCGGCAGGAAGAGACCGGCTCGATGCTGCCGGCTGCGGAGATTTAGGACGGATCGACATTCGTCTTCCATCCTCCTGAACGCCCTATCAGAACTGTCATTGCCGGGCCTGACCCGGCAATCCAGCCCTCTGTTTGCCGACCGGTGATGTTCTACCGATCAAGCAAAGTCTGGGTTGCCGGGTCAGGCCCGGCAACGACAGCCGAGGGCATCGGGAGCCTGGACAAAGCCTGACTGTCGATCGGTCCCAGCACCAACTTCACCTCACCTTGCTTCTCGAAGAGCCGCCCTGTGCAGGCTGGTCGAGCGGGGCCTCAGGCGTTTCGGGCTGATCCGTTGGGGCACTTCACGACACCGCCATCTTTGCTCTCCATCTCTTGCTCGTGCCCGCATGGGCGAGGAACGGAGACGACCCGATGAGCATGAGCACCGACGACCGCGCAGCCATTGACCAGTTGTTCGGACGCCTCGCGGACACGGAGCGGCGATCGCCGCCGCGCGAGGCCGAGGCCGAGGCCTTCATCCGCGACCATGTCGGACGCCAGCCTGGCGCCCCGTATTTCATGGCCCAGACCATCGTCGTGCAGGACCATGCGCTGAAGGAAGCGGAGCGGCGCATTGCCGATCTCGAGGCGAGGGTCGCCGCGCGCGATCAGCCGGGCAGCCTTTATCCCTCCGCCTTCGGCGCGCCCTCCCAGAGCGCAGCCCCGCCGTCCGCGCCGCAGGGCGGACCCTGGTCGCAGCCTCAGCCCGCGGCCGCGGCTGGAACCTGGCAACAGAACCCGGCGCCGCCGGTCGCCCCGCAAGCCTCGCCCTTCGGCGGCGGCGGCTTCCTTGCGGGCGCCGCGCAGACGGCCATGGGCGTCGCCGGCGGCATGCTGCTCGGCAATGTCGTCGGCAGGATGTTCGGCGGCTTCGGCGGCGGCGAACGCGTCGTCGAGGAGCCTGAAATCGTCAAGGAGGACGTGTTCGTCAACGACGACCAGCAGCAGACCGCCGATGCGGCGCCGGCCGATGACGGCGGCGGCTTCTTCGACAGCTTCTTCGGCGGCGACGACGACACGGTCTGACGGACGGGCGCCGGCCCGTCCTTGCGTGTTCCTTGGCGCGAGCCCGGAGATCAGGCGCGTTCGAGCGTCAGCGTCAGCCAGCCTTCCATCTCGCCGGAGCGGATGAGCGCGAGCCCCTCGGCCTCATAGGCGGCGGCGACGCTCGGACCCTGCGCGGTCAGCAGGCCCGAGAGCACGACGGTCCCCGAAGGCGCCAGATGGCGGGCGATGTCGCCGGCGAGCGCGATCAGCGGCCCGGCGAGGATGTTGGCGATGATGAGATCGAACGGCGCATGCGCCGCGAAGACTGGATTGCCAAAGCCTTCCGCGGTGGCGGCCTCGATCAGCGGGCCGACGCCATTCAGCGTCGCGTTCTCTGCCGTCACGCGGGTGGCGATGGCGTCGATATCGGTGGCGAGCACGCGCTTGTCGAAGGCCTTGGCGATGGCGATGGCGAGCACGCCGGTGCCGGTGCCGAGATCGAGAATGGACCGGTAGTCGCGCGCCGTGCAGAGGCGGTCGATCTCGGCGAGGCAGCCCGCCGTGGTGCCGTGATGCCCGGTGCCGAAGGCCTCGCCGGCCTCGATTTCGATGGCGATGTCGCCGGGCCGCACCTTGTCGCGGTCATGGCTGCCATGGACGAGGAAGCGCCCGGCGCGGACAGGCTTCAGGCCTTCGAGGGACTTCGCGACCCAGTCTTCATCGGCGAGTTCAACGACCGCATAAGGGGGCACGTCGCCGTCCATCGCCGCGCTGATCAGCGCCGCAAGGACGGCCTCGTCCGGGGCGTCCTCGAAATAGATGTCGACGACCCAGCTCTTGTCGGCCTGCTCGGTGGTGGCGGCGGTCGGGAAGTCGAGTTCCTCGCTGGCGCCGAGCGCCTCGACGAGCGCCTGCGCCCGCTCTTCGGTCGCAACGGGGAGGGAGGCGATCAGGGTCATGGCGTCGGTCTCTCATCGGGCGCTGCCATCGGCCGGCGCCTTGTCATCGGATCTGGCTCGCTTCATAGCCTTGGCCGGCGCCGAAGTGAAATGCCGCCTGGTGAGAGTTCATGTCCGACATCGACATCCGCATCGATCCGCACCCGCTGCAGGCGGATCTCGCCGCGCTCTGGCAGGCCGCCTGGGGCGTGCCCGGCGCTGCCGATTTCGGCGCGATCCTCGCCCGCAGCCTGGTGCATCTGTGCGCCTATGACGGCGCGCGGCTCGTCGGCTATGTGAATGTCGCCACGGACGGGGGCGTCCATGCCTTCCTGCTCGATCCGACCGTCCATCCGGACTATCGCCGCACCGGCCTCGGCACCCGCCTCGTCACCGAGGCGGCCCGCCTCGCTTCAGAGCGCGGCGCAGAATGGCTGCATGTCGACTACGAGCCGCATCTCGTGGACTTCTACGCCCGCTGCGGCTTCAGGCGGACGGAAGCGGGGCTGATGTGGCTGGTGGAGGTTGCGAGCGAAATGGAAAGCACAACTCGCCAGAATCCTCGGACGTTTTGATTTCATCCTTAAGCTGAAAGGAATCGCTCAAGGCCTGACTCAGTTTCAAGTATAGAATCTTGATATCCGCTCTATTTGATCTTAGTTCAGATATCAGTATTAGTTGATCTTTGAATCGATCGTTCTGATTGATTATTAGACGATCGTCATCAAAAACAGATCGAAATCTCGTAATGCTATCGGGGTTGTTGTCCCTCTCGAAGATCGAATTTATGAAAGCGCGGTAGGCGTCGAAAACTCCATTTCCAACAAGAAACCGGCTTCCATGTATCCGGGCATCGATTTCCCGCTTCAGTCTGATCGCCTCGTTTGGAGAGATTGAACGCCACTCGCCAACCAAAATAGAAAAACAGAGGACTTTGTTCAATTTTGGCGCAATTTCATCGAATATTTCTAGGCGCCTCATCGTCAGTTGCTGTGTTGCCCACTGTTTCTGTTCAAGTCTTTTTATAAGACGACTTACCATCCATCCTATCAACGCGACCGAAATAGGCGTCAGAGCGCCAACTCCGAGCTGCAATAGCTCAAAGCGATCCGTCATCGCTCTCACCCCTTCGACACAAAACTGTCGACGACCTTCTTCGGTCCTGTCGCGAAGTCGACCGTCAGCTTGTTGCCTTCGATGTCCGAGACGGTGCCGTAGCCGAATTTCTGGTGGAAGACGCGTTCGCCGCGCGTGAAGGCGGAGGAGGGGCCGGTCGACTTGGCGATCAGCTCGCCTTCGATGAGGCGCGAGGCGCCCTTCGAGGTCGACTGAGTTCCTGCCGCGCGGTTCTTCTGGGCGCGCTGCCAGCCGGGGGTCGCATAGGTGTTGGCGAAAGGGTCAGCGCGGTCGAAGCGGCTGGCGCCGTAATTGCCGATGCCGCCGACATTGTAGCCGCCATAGCTCGACGTCTGCTCGACCACGGCGACATGCTTCTCGGGCAGTTCGTCGAGGAAGCGCGAGGGCACCGTCGATTGCCAGAGGCCGTGGATGCGGCGGTTGGAGGCGAACCAGATCAGCGCGCGCTGCTTGGCGCGAGTGATGCCGACATAGGCGAGCCGCCGCTCTTCCTCGAGCCCGGCGCGGCCGCTCTCGTCGAGCGTCCGCTGGCTCGGAAAGAGGCCTTCCTCCCAGCCGGGCAGGAACACCGTCTCGAATTCGAGGCCCTTGGCGGAATGCAGCGTCATGATCGAGACGGCGTCGTTGCTGTCGGCGCTGTCGCGATCCATCACGAGGGCGATGTGCTCGAGGAAGCCTTCGAGCGACTCGAACTCCTCCATTGAGCGGATCAGCTCCTTCAGGTTCTCGAGCCGTCCCGGCGCGTCGGCCGAGCGGTCCTGCTGCCACATCTCGGTATAGCCGCTCTCGTCGAGGATGATCTCGGCGAGCTCGGTGTGCTTGACGGTTTCAAGCTTGTCGCGCCAGCGGGCGAAGGAGGCGACGAGGCCGCGCAGCGCGGTGCGCGCCTTGGCGCCGATCTCGCTCGTCTGCGTCATCTCGTCGGCGGCTTGCAGGATCGGGATCTGGCGGGCGCGGGCGTGATCATGCAGCAGGCGGACTGTGGTCTCGCCGATGCCGCGGCGCGGCGTGTTGACGATGCGCTCGAAGGCGAGATCATCGCCCGGCTGCATGACGATGCGGAGATAGGCGAGGGCGTCGCGGATCTCCTGCCGCTCATAGAAGCGCGGGCCGCCGATGACGCGGTAGGAAAGGCCGAGCTGGATGAAGCGCTCTTCGAAGGCGCGCATCTGGAACGAGGCGCGGACGAGGATCGCCATCTCGTTGAGCGCATGGCGATTGCGCTGCAGCGCCTCGATCTCCTCGCCGATGGCGCGGGCTTCCTCCTCCTGGTCCCAGGAAGAGGCGACCTGCACCTTGGCGGCGTCGGGGTCGGTGGCATCGGTGAACAGCGTCTTGCCGAGCCGGCCCTCATTATGGGTGATGAGATGCGAGGCGGCGCCGAGGATGTGGCTGGTCGAGCGATAGTTGCGTTCGAGGCGGATCACGACGGCGCCCGGAAAGTCCTTCTCGAAGCGCAGGATGTTGTCGACCTCGGCGCCGCGCCAGCCATAGATCGACTGGTCGTCGTCGCCGACGCAGCAGATGTTGCGCTTGCCCTGCGCCAGCAGCCGCAGCCAGAGATATTGCGCGACATTGGTGTCCTGATACTCGTCGACCAGCATGTACTGGAAGCGCTGGTGATATTCGGCGAGCACGTCCGGATGCTCGCGGAAGAGGCGGAGGCTCTCGAGCAGCAGGTCGCCGAAATCGCAGGCGTTGAGGACCTTCATGCGGTCCTGATAGGCGGCATAGAGCTTGAGCCCCTTGCCATCGGCGAAGCCGCCGCCGTCGCCCGGCTTGACGTCCTTCGGCGACAGGCCTCGGTTTTTCCAGCTGTCGATGAGCCCGGCCAGCTGCTTTGCCGGCCAGCGCTTCTCGTCGATGCCCTCGGCCTGGATCACCTGCTTCATCAGGCGAACCTGGTCGTCGGCGTCGAGGATGGTGAAGTTCGGCTTGAGGCCGACCAGTTCGGCATGACGGCGGAGGATGCGCACGCCGATCGAATGGAACGTGCCGAGCCAGGCCATGCCCTCGACCGCCGGGCCGATCAGGTCGCCGATGCGGTGGCGCATCTCGCGGGCGGCCTTGTTGGTGAAGGTCACCGCGAGGATCTGGCCCGGCCGCGCCTTGCCGGTGGCCAGCAGATGGCCGATCCGCGTCGTCAAGACGCGCGTCTTGCCGGTTCCGGCCCCGGCAAGCACAAGAACCGGCCCTTCCGTCGTCTCGACGGCGAGGCGCTGCTCGGGGTTGAGGCGGACGAGATAATCCGGCTGCGGGCGGGCACCGAGGGCGCGCGCGGCGATGCCGCCCGGCCGCGGACCCGGCGCTTCATGGTCGAACGGGTCGCTCATGCGAGCGCCTGCTTGCGATTCGGAAATGTGAACATAGCGGGAATATGGCCTCTCCAGCCTCGCCTTTCCAGCAAGCGAGGCGTCTCCCGTCATGGTAGTGGTGAGGAACGGTCACTCAGTGTATATACGGGAATGCCGCGCGCATCACATTCGACCCGGCGAAGCGGGAGAAGACGCTGCTGGAGCGCGGGGTCGATTTTCTCGACGCCGAACTTGTTTTCGCCGGGAGCAGCATCGAGGGCCCCGATCTGCGCGTCGACTATGGCGAGGTCCGGATGATCACGGTCGGCCATCTGCGCGGGCGCATGATGGTGGTGGTCTGGACACAGCGTGGCGATGCGCGCCACATCATTTCGATGAGGAAAGCCAATGACCGGGAACAAGCGCGCTTTGGGCAGCGATTTGGCCAAGATTGATGCTCACGTCATCCAGCCCGAGGAGTATGAGGAACTGCCGGAACTGACCGATGCGTGGTTCGCCGAGGCCGACGTCTATCAGGGCGGGACGCTCGTCAGCCGGGGTCGGCCGAAATCCGCGGCCGCGAAGGAGGCGATCAGCATCCGCCTGTCGCCCGACGTGCTCGCCGGCTTCCGGGCGCGCGGGCCCGGCTGGCAGACCAAGATCGACGAGATCCTGCGCGACTGGTTGAAGCAGAACGAGACGGCTGCCTGAGCAGCCCGGCCCATGCGCGGCGCAACGCGCCCGCACTGAAGGAGATCACCATGCGTGCAGCTGTTCACGAGACTTTCGGCAACCCCGCCGACGTGCTGAAGGCCGGCGAGCGGCCGATGCCTGAGCCTGGCCCCGGCGAGATCCGCGTCCGCCTCGTGCTGTCGCCGATCCACAATCATGATCTGTGGACCATCCGCGGTAGCTATGGCGTCAAGCCGGCGCTGCCGGCGATCGGCGGCACCGAGGCGCTCGGCGTCGTCGAAGCCCTCGGCGAAGGCGTCGCGGCGCCGGCGCTCGGCACGCGCGTGGTGGTCGCCGGCGTCAGCGGGCTCTGGGCGGAGTATTTCGTCGTGCCGGCGGCGCGCGCCATCCCGCTGCCGGATGCGATCGACGACGCGACCGCCTGTCAGCTCATCGCCATGCCGCTGTCGACGCTGATGCTGCTCGAGGATCTCGCGCTCGAACCTGGCCAATGGCTGGTGCAGAACGCTGCCAATGGCGCCGTCGGCCGGCTGGTCGCGACCTTCGCCAAGACGCGCGGCCTCCATGTCGTCGGCCTCGTCCGCCGCGATGCGGGCATCGCCGAACTCGCCGCGCTCGGCATCGACAATGTCGTCTCGACCGAAAAGGACGGCTGGCAGCAGCAGGTCGAGGCGATCACCGGCGGTGCGCCGATCCTGCGCGGCATCGAGTCGGTCGGCGGCAAGGCAGCGAGCGCGATGCTGTCGCTGCTGGCCCCCGGCGGCCGGCTGATCTCGTTCGGCTCGATGTCGGGCGTGCCGCTCGAGGTCCCCTCGGGCGAACTGATCTTCCGCCGCATCACGGTCGAGGGCTTCTGGGGCGCCGCCCGCTCGGCCGCGACCTCGCGCGAGGATATGGGCCGGATGATCGGCGAGCTGATCGGCCTCGCCGCCGTCGGCACGCTCCGCCTTGCGGTCGACGAGATCTTCCCGCTCGCCGAGGCGGGCGCGGCGGCGGCGGCCAGCGACCGGCCGGGGCGGTCGGGCAAGATCGCGCTCCGGCCCTGAGGCCCTGATGCAGCGACGGCGCCGGAGGGAAGCCTCTGGCGCCGCACGGTGTCTATCGAGGTTGCCTGGGGCGGCGGCGCCAGGCGGCGCGCTCTTTCGCGCCTCGCTGTCGCCTTAACGCTTTGGCAACGCGCTCCGGCATTTTTGGTGTCTCGTCAGTCATCACCAGCATGGATATGTGATGCGTTTGGTGCGTTGCGCGGCAGTTCTCTCTCTTGTGGCCTTCATGTTCAACGGGACGGCGGCGGTGGCCGACGCGGCAGGCGGGCCTCTCGAACCGCCGGGTGCCGGCTGGTCTCTGAAGGGCGTCGTCGTCCTCAGTCGCCATGGCATGCGGAGCGCGGTGCCGGCGGTGCGCTGCGAGGCTGGCAGTCCGGATTGCATCGACGGGTTCGGCGACCGGCCGTGGCCCGATTTCGGCGTCAGCGCGGGCAACCTGCTCGCCGAGAGCCCCAGCCGCGCCAGCGCAATGGGCCGCTTCTATCGCGAGCGCTACGCCCGGGCCGATGTGCTGACGGCGAAGGGGTGTCCGGCGAGCGGCACGGTCTCCTTCGCCGCCGACTTCTTCGCGCGAACCGTCGGCACGGCCGCCGCGGTGATGAATGGCATGTTTCCCGGCTGTGCCTTTCCGCAGATCACGATCGACCCCGATGCGTATCGCGGTCCGGACTGCGGCCTCGACGAGGCCAAGGCGGCGGCGGCATCAAGGGCCTTCATCGGCGGCTCGTGGAAGGCGCTGGCTGAAGGGGAGCTGGCGGCGCCACTGGCCAGTTTCAGCAAGGTCCTCGGGCCGTTCAGCAAGGCGGTCTGCGAGGCCAACAAGGGCACCTATCCCTGCACGCTCGCGACGCTTGCCGACCAGGTCGACGAGCCGGGTCCGCTTGTCATGTCGAGCGAGCCGTCCGAGCAAATCCTGATGCAGTATGGCTCCGGACGCAGCGGATCGGATCTTGGATGGGGCCGACTGCCCGCCGCGACGGGCAAGCCGATGCCGGAAGCCGTTTCGGACCTGACCGCGGTCCATGTCGCCGTGCTTCGCGCCCTGGCGAGGCCCCGCTATCAGGCCGTCCTCACAGGCTCGCAATCGCTCGCGAGCGTCCTCGCCCCGCTCGGAGAGATCACTGCCGGCACGGGGCCGCGTTTCCGCTTCATCGCCAGCCACGATTCGCTGATGTCGAACATCGCCGGCATGCTGGGACTGACGTGGAAGCTCGACCACTATCACACCGACCAGGTCGCCCCGGCCCAGTCGATCGCCTTCGAGCTCTGGCAGCCGCCGGCGGGCGGCGCGCTCGCCGTCCGCCTCGTCACCTATGCGGCGACGCCGCAGCAGATGCATGACGACGCGGCGCTCACGCTTCAAACGCCGCCGTCCGCCGCGGTTGTTCCGGTGCCCGGCTGTTCGGACGCGACCGGCAGTTGCGGCTGGGCGGACTTCGCCGCGCTTTCCAGGCAAGCGATCGATCCGGCATGCGTCCACGGCCCCGTTCCCTGATCTCAGGCGCAACGAGGAAGTCTTTGGCGCCGCACGATGTTTTTGCTAGGTTGCCGCCAGCCGCGGCGCGCGGCGACGTTTTCGGCGGAGGCGGGTTGCATGAGCGTTTCGGTGCTGCGCAGGGAGGGTGGTCTCGCTGACGCACTCGCACGGCTGGAGCAGCGTTTCGGCGACCGCTTCAGCCGCGGCGCGGACATCCGCCACCAGCATGCGAACACCGTCAGCTGGCTCGGCAACGAGCCGCCCGATGCCGTCGTCTTCGCGGAATCGACGGAGGAGGTGGCGGAGCTCGTGCGCATCTGTGCCGAGGCGCGCGTGCCGGTGATCCCCTTCGGCACAGGCACCGGGCTCGAGGGCCATGTCAATGCGCCCCAGGGCGGCGTCTCGGTCGATCTGTCGCGCATGAACCGCGTGCTCGAGGTGCGGCCGGAGGATCTCGATTGCACGGTCGAGGCCGGCGTCACCCGTCGCCAGCTCAACGAGTATCTCCGCGACCAGGGCCTGTTCTTCCCGATCGACCCCGGCGCCGACGCCAGCCTCGGCGGCATGGCGGCGACGCGGGCATCTGGCACCAATGCCGTCCGCTATGGCACGATGCGCGAGAATGTCGTCAACCTGACCGCCGTGATGGCCGACGGCACCATCATCCACACCGCGCGCCGGGCGCGGAAATCCTCGGCCGGCTACGACCTGACGCGGCTCCTGATCGGCTCGGAAGGCACGCTCGGCATCATCACCGAGGTGACGCTGAAGCTCGCCGGCATCCCCGAGGCGATCTCGGCCGGCGTCTGCGCCTTTCCAACCGTCGCCGATGCCTGCAACGCCACGATCCTCACCATTCAGAGCGGCATTCCGATCGCCCGCATCGAGCTGCTCGATGCGCTGATGATCCGCGGCACCAATCTCTTCGCCGGGCTCGGCCTGCCGGAAGTGCCGCATCTCTTCGTCGAGTTCCACGGCTCGGCCGCGTCCGTGGTTGAGCAGGCGAGCCAGTTCGCCGAGATCGCCGCGAGCTTCGGCGGTGGCGCGTTCCAGTCGGAGACGAGCCCGGAAGAGCGGACGCGGCTTTGGCGAGCCCGCCATGACGCCTATTTCGCCGCGCGGGGCCTGCGTCCCGGCGCCGAGGTCATCGCCACCGATGCCTGCGTGCCGATTTCGCGGCTCGCCGACTGCGTCGCCGAGACCCAGGCCGACATCGAGGAGACCGGACTGATCGCGCCAATCGTCGGCCATGTCGGCGACGGCAATTTCCACGTCCAGATGATGGTCGACACCGCCAATCCGCATGAGATGGAGCTGGCGGAACATTTCCTCGCCCGCCTCGCAAAGCGCGCCATCGCCATGGACGGCACCTGCACCGGCGAACACGGCGTCGGGCAGGGCAAACGCAAATATCTCGCGCTCGAGCACGGACCGGCCCTCGGCGTGATGCGCCTCATCAAGGCGGCGCTCGATCCGCTCGGCATTCTCAATCCCGGCAAGGTTCTGCCCGAATAGGTTCGGGCGGCCTGTCGCTGGCAAGGAGGCGGACCTGAGCAGGCTCTACCTGTTCTTCGGTGGCTTGATCATCGCCGTGCTGGTCGCGGCGCTGGTGCTGCCGCTCGTCGTCGACTGGAACGCCTATCGATCGACCATCGAGCGCCAGGCCGAGGCCATTCTCGGCCAGCCGGTTCATGTCGACGGTTCGGTGAGCGCGACCCTGCTGCCGATGCCCTCGCTCAGCGTGTCCGATGTGCGGGTCGGCGGCAGTGTCGATCAGCCGATGCTGCGCATCGCGCGCCTCGCCATGCGGATCGAGCTCATTCCGCTGATCACCGGCGATGTGAAGGTCGCCGAGATGCAGATGGAGCGGCCGGTCCTCGCGCTGACGCTGGACGACGAAGGCCGGCTCGACTGGATGCAGCGGGGCGCCGGCACCGCCGCGCTCAATCCCGACGCGGTGACGCTGGCGCATGTGACGCTGAAGGACGGCGCCGTCAGCTATCTCGACAGCCGCTCCGGCCGCGTCGTCGCGCTCGACCAGATCAATGCGAATGTCGATGCCCGCTCGCTGCTCGGGCCCTGGAAGATCGATGGCACGCTGCGCGCCGAGGGGCGGCCGGCGACAGTACGGATCGCCAGCGGCCGGCGCGAGGCGGATGGCTCGCTCAGGGTGAAGCTCGACGTGATCCCGGCCGATGTCCCGGTCACTGCCTCCGCCGAGGGGCTCGTCGCCGTCGACGGCAAGGGGCTCGGCTGGGCCGGGACCTTCGCCCTCGGGCAGGCGGTGGCGGCCAAGGAAGGCGAGGAGAAGCCGGCGCCCGGCTGGCGCGCCGGCGGCAGCTTCGAGCTGCGCCCCGAGATGCTGCGCCTGCCGGAGCTGACGCTCGCCGAAGGCCCCGACGACCGGCCGTTCAGCCTGACCGGCGCGGCCACCATCGCGCTCGGCGCGGAGATGCGCTTCGACGCCGTGCTCAAGTCGCGCCAGGTCGATCTCGACCGCTCGATCGGCAAGGGGCCGAACCAGCCCGTCGACGTCAACGCCGCCGGCGGCGCGCTGGTGGCGGCGCTCGCCAGCCTGCCGCGGCCGCCGATCCAGGGCCGCATCGGCTTCGATGTGCCAGGCATCGTCGTCGGCGGCTCCGTCGTCCAGAACCTGCAATTCGATGCCGCGACCGACAGCAAGGGCTGGCGCATCGAGGAACTCGCCGCCGACCTTCCCGGCCGCACGCGGCTTTCGGCCGACGGCACCATAGAGACGGCGCCGAAGGTCCGCTTCGTCGGCGGCGTCCGCGTCACCTCCGAGCAGCCCTCGATCTTCGCGGCCTGGTGGCGCGGCGGCTCGGCCGGCACGCGGCTGCCGCTGCAGCCCTTCGACATGTCGGGCCAGCTCGACATCGCGCCGGAGGAGATTCGCATCACCAGCATGTCGGCGCGCACGCAAGGATCGAACATCCGCGGCTCGCTGGACTGGCAGCGGAGCGAGGCCGGTAGCCGGGCGCTCGCGCTCGACATCAAGGCCGACCGCTTCGACTATGATCAGGCGGCCTCGCTGACCGAACTCTTCGCCGGCCGCAGCGTCACCGACCAGGGCGGGCTCGCCGACAGCTTCAAGGTCAAGATCGCCGCCGGAACCTTCGTCGCGGGCGATACGACGCTCACCGACGTTTCGGCCGACGGCAGCTATGCCGACGGGCTTTTGACCGCCAACCGCTTCACGGTCGGCGATCTCGCCGGCGCGGCGCTCTCGGCGAGCGGCAAGCTCGCCGATCTCGGCACGACGCCGAGCGGGCAGATCTCCGCCTCGGTCGATGCCACGGACCTTCGCGGCGTCGCCGATGTCGCCGAGCGGCTGCTGCCCGGCTCGCCCTTCGCCGCATGGCTCGGCGCGGCGGCGCCAGCGTTGCAGAACGCCAAGCTCAGCGCCGTCGCCAATGCCGCCGCCGTCGACGGCGTCACCAATGCCAATATCACGCTGAACGGCACCGCCGGCGGCAGCGCCATCGATGTAGCGCTCGGGCTGTCCGGCTCGGTTGCCGACTGGCATTCGGGATCGGTCAAGCTGTCGGCGGCGATCGACAATCCCGATGCCGGCGCGGCGCTCGGCCAGTTCGCCTTCGCCGCCCATCCGGTGACGGCGCCCGGCCGGCTGCGGCTCACGGTCGAGGGCGGCGGCAATCTTGCCACCGGCGTGCCGCTTAGCCTCAAGGGCGACATCGCCGGGCTCGGATATGACGTTGCCGGCAACCTCCAGGTCGCCGACGACAAGGCCCTGTCGTTCAAGGGCAAGGCGGCGATCACGGGCGCCGATGCCGGGCCGCTGACCAGCCTCCTGGTCGGCCCCGTTCCGGGTCTCGCGACGCCGGCGCCGCTCGATCTTGCAGCTCAGCTCGATCTCGCGCCGGCGCGGCTCGCGCTTGCCTTCGACAGCGCGACGCTCGGCACGGCCAAGGGATCGGGCGCGCTCAGCTTCGCCAGGACCGGCGGGCGCTGGTCCATCGACGGCGATCTCGCGCTCGACCGCATCGATCTCGCCTTCGCGGCGGGTCTCGGTCTCGGCGTCGCCCCGACGCTCGGCAACGATGGCTGGTCGGATACGCCCTTCGCCGAGCCGGTCTTCGCGAGCCTCGACGGCGCGGTCGACATCAAGGCGACGCGGCTTGCGCTCTTCGATGCGCTCGTCGTCGACAATGCCGTGGTCAGCGCGCGCTTTGGCAGCGGACGCACCGATTATGGGCTCGTCGCTGGCGATCTCGCCGGCGGCACGGCGACCGGCGCCCTGTCGATCGAGGCCGGCAACGGCACGGCGACGGTGTCTGGCCAATTCGCGATCAAGGGCGCCGCCTCCGCCGACCTCGTCCCCGAGGCGGACGGCAAGCCGGTCATCGTGGCGCCGATCGATCTCTCCGGCCAGTTCGAAGGCAGCGGCCGCTCGCTCGCCGGCGTCGTCGCGACGCTCTCGGGCGGCGGATCGCTGCATGCTGGCGCCGGCACCGTGCAGGCCCTCGATCCGAAGGCGCTCGGCGCCTCGGTCGCCGCGGCGGAAAACGGCCGCGATCTCGACGAGGCGGCGCTTGGCAAGGTGTTCGCCGGCTTCCTCGATGCCGGGCCGCTCGCCTTCACCAGCGTCGATGGCGCCTTCTCGATCGTCGCCGGAACCGTGCGCGCGCAGAATCTCGACATCGCGTCCGACGATGCGCGCGTCTCCGGCGGGGCGACGGTCGACCTCAATCGCCTCGCGCTCGCCAGCCAGTGGACGCTGACGGCGACGTCCGGCGCCGAGACCACGTCGGGCGCCCTGCCGCAGGTCGGGATCGCCTTTGCCGGCCCGCTGGCGGCGCCGGAGCGGAGCATCAATGTCGCGCCGCTGCTCGGCTTCCTGCAGCTGCGCGCCTTCGAGCGCGAGGTGCAGCGGATCGAGAAGCTTCAGGCCGAGATCCTCGAGAAGGAAAAGCTCGGCCGCCTTGTCCGCGCCGGGCGCGACGAGGATCGGCGCCGTGCGGAAGCGGCGGAGCGGGCGGCGGAAGCGGAAGCTGCCAGGGCCGAGGCCGAGCGCCAGGCCGCCGAGCAGGCCGCCGCTGCCGCGGAGGCCGATCGCCTTGCCAAGGCGGAAGCCGAACGGCAGGCCGCCGCCGAAGCGCAGCGCCAGGCCGATGCCAAGGCCGCCGCCGAGGCGTCAGCAGAAGCGCAGCGCCGCGCCGACGAGGCCAGGGCCGCCTCGGCAGCAGCGGCCAAGGCCGCGGCAGAGGCGCAGGCGCTTGCCGACGAGGCTGCGCGGAAGAAGGCCGAGGCCGACGCCGCCGTGAGCTCGACGGCGGCAGAGGCCAAGGACGCCGCGGCCGCCTCGGAGGATGCCAAGAAGCGGAGCGATGCCGAGGCGAAGACGAATGCCGAGGCGCGCAAGAAGGCTGCGGAGCGAACCAAGTCGCTGGAGGACGCCAAGAAGGACGCCGAGGCGATCAGCAATGCCGGCAAGACGCTGGAACTCGTCCCGGAGCATCTCCGAATCCCCGATCGTCCGGCGACGGGCAACTGAGGCGGGGCAGGGCTTTCTGTGGTCAGCCGGCGCCGGAGGATGCCCCGGATCCCGTCCGCGCCCACTCCAGCACGGCGAGGCGGATAGCCGAAGAGAGGTTGACGGCGGGATCGCGGCGGCCGTCGATCTCGGCGACGAGCGCAGGCAGGCTGAGGCCGCGTTGGCCGGCCATGTCCTGAGCCGCCTGCCAGAACGCATCCTCGAGCGAGATCGAGGTCCGGTGACCGGCGACCGCGATCGACCGCTTCTTCACGGCTTTTCATCCGGCGGCGACGGCTCGCGGCGATGACCCTCGAGACGCTGAGTTTCGATCTCCGCCTCGCGCTGCGCCGCCTGCTTCTCCGCCTTGGTCCGCCCGAAGCGGACGCGGTTCTCGTCCGCCTTCGCGGCCTTGTCGGCGCGGGCCTTCTCCTTGCGGAAGCGGTTGAGGTTGATGAGGTCGGCCATGCTCAGAATCCGAGGAAGAGAAGGTCGAGCGCGGATTTGATGCGGTCCTGCTCATGCGCGAGATTGCCGACGACCGGACCGAGTTCCGACTGCTGGACGGCGGCGAGCCGGTCGATCATCAGCAGATAGGAGCCGCCGACATCGACGCGAAAGCGCAGCTTTTCGATCACCGTCTCATAGGGCTCGTCGGAGAGCGGCGCGACGACGCGGGTGGTCAGGCGGTCCGACACGTCGTTCTGAATGACGACGACGAGGCCCCGGCGCGGCGCACGCAATCGGCAGACATCATATTGCCGCATCAGAACAGCCTGAGGCCGTCGGACCAGAGGCCGTTGCGGGCCAGTTCCGCATTGGCCTCGTCGATCGCCGCGGCATTCTCGGCCCGCCAGCGCTCGGCGCGCTGGTGGCGGTGTTCCTCGTCGAGCGCGCGCTCGAGGACGGCCGAGATGTTGGTGCCGAGCGCCTTGGCCTCGTCGATCAGATCGGCGCGCACCGAGACGTTGACGGCGCGCTTCGAGGGCTTGGGCTTGGCAGGTCTCGAGACGGGCGTGCTCATCGGTATCCACCATGCGCATGTTGTCTGCGCATGGTGCTCCCCGAGCGACCCCAGCGCAATGCTATTTCGGGCCGATCATGTCCTCGGGGCGGACGATGGCGTCGAACTCCTCGTCGGT
This sequence comes from Kaistia sp., assembly GCA_965229325.1. GTDB lineage: Bacteria > Pseudomonadota > Alphaproteobacteria > Rhizobiales > Kaistiaceae > Kaistia. The sequence goes on from OZ245873.1 coordinate 153,463, forward strand.
GACATAGCCGCCGCCGACGGCTTCCTCGCGCAGCGTGGTGCCGTTCTTGTGCGCGGTCTTGGCGATCTTGGCGGCGTTGTCGTAGCCGATCTTCGGCGCCAGCGCCGTGACGAGCATCAGCGAGCGCTCGACGCCGTGGCGGATATTGTCGAGTCGCGGCTCGATGCCGACGACGCAGTTATCGGTGAAGGAGATCGAGGCATCGGCGACGAGCCGCACCGACTGCAGGAAGTTGTAGGCCATCAGCGGATTGTAGACATTGAGCTCGAAATGGCCCTGGCTGTCGGCGAAGGTGAGGGCGGCATTGTTGCCGAACACCTGCACGCAGACCTGCGTCAGCGCCTCGCACTGCGTCGGGTTGACCTTGCCCGGCATGATCGAGGAGCCCGGCTCGTTTTCGGGCAGCGAGAGTTCGCCGAGGCCGGCGCGCGGGCCGGAGCCGAGCAGGCGGATATCGTTGGCGATCTTGAACAGCGAGGCGGCGACCGTGTTGATGGCGCCATGCGTGAACACCATCGCGTCATGCGCCGCCAGCGCCTCGAACTTGTTCGGGGCGGAAGTGAAGGGGAGGCCGGTGATCGCGGCGATCCGCTCGGCGACGGCCTCGGCGAAGCCGATCGGCGCGTTGAGGCCGGTGCCGACCGCCGTGCCGCCCTGCGCCAGCTCCATCAGCGCCGGCAGGGTCATCTCGATGCGGGCGATGCCGTTCTCGACCTGCTTGGCGTAGCCGGAGAATTCCTGGCCGAGCGTCAGCGGGGTCGCGTCCTGGGTGTGGGTGCGGCCGATCTTGACAATGCCGGTCCAGGCCTTGGCCTTGGCGTCGAGCGCGGCGTGCAGGTGCTTCAGCGCCGGGATGAGCTTGGCGACGATCTCCTCGGCGGCGGCGACATGCATCGCCGTCGGATAGGTGTCGTTCGACGACTGGCTCATATTGACGTGATCGTTCGGATGCACCGGCTTCTTCGAGCCCATCACCCCGCCGAGCATCTCGATGGCGCGGTTCGAGATCACCTCGTTGGCGTTCATGTTCGACTGCGTGCCCGAGCCGGTCTGCCAGACGGCCAGCGGGAAATGCTCGTCGAGCTTGCCGTCGACGACCTCCTGCGCCGCCTCGACAATGACCTTGCCGAGCGCGGGATCGAGACGGCCGAGCGCCATGTTGGCCTCCGCCGCGGCGCGCTTGACGATGCCGAGCGCACGCACCACCGGCAGTGGCTGCTTTTCGACGCCGATCTTGAAATTGCCGAGCGAGCGCTGTGCCTGCGCGCCCCAATAGCGGTCAGACGCCACGTCGATGGGGCCGAACGTGTCAGTCTCGATGCGGGTCGAAGGGGACGTCGTCATGGCGCGCGCATGGCCTTTCTGAGAAGCGAGAGGCGGCGCGGCCCTGCGGAACGGCCGGCAGCCAGACAGGATGGCGGTGTCCTAGCATGGCGCTTCGAAGCCTCACAAGGCGAGCGGGTGCCGGGAGGGCGGGCAGGATTGCCGCATGCGCCGCGAGAGGCTAGGAAGACCCGGCCCGCCGGCGGACTTCCAGGCGGGCTTGGCCGCGGATTTGGCGGCGGACGGGAACAGGTCGGTTCGGATGCGTGTCAGCGGCTTCACCTTCATTCGCAACGGCGCGCGGCTGAACTACCCCTTCGTGGAGAGCATCCGCTCGGCGCTGCCGGTGGTCGATGAGTTCGTCGTCGCGGTCGGCGCCGGCGACGACGACACGCGCGAACAGATCGTCGCGATCGGCGATCCGAAGATCCGCATCGTCGACACGGTCTGGAACCCGATCCTGGTGAAGCGCGGCTTCGTGCTGGCGCAGCAGAAGATGATCGCCCTCTACAACTGCACCGGCGACTGGGCCTTCTATATCGAGGGCGACGAGGTGCTGCATGAGGACGACCAGGCGGCCGTGACCGCCGCCATGAAGCGGCACCACGACAATCCGGAGGTCGAGGCGCTCTGGTTCGACTATCGCCACTTCTATGGCGACGTGAACTGGATCACGCAGACGCACAGCTATTACAAGCGCGAGGCCCGGATCATCCGCAACACGATCCGCGTCACCACGACCGACTCGCTCTATTTCCTCGTCATGGACAAGAAGAAGCGCGGCCGCTATCCGCGCGCCGCCTCGTCCGATGCGCGGCTGTTCCACTATGGCAATGCGCGCTCGCCGCTGCCGATGTGGCACAAGCGGCGCGAGATGAGCCAGCTCTATACGGCGACGCCCGAGACCTATCCGCCGCCCTTCCACGGTATCACGCGGCAGGACGCCTATACGATGGACAAGCGGCTGATCCGCCGCTTCGAGGGCACGCATCCGGCCGTGATGGCGGATTGGATCGCGAGCCAGGAAGGCGATCCCTATGTCCCGCAATATGGCGCGCACAATCTGCGCGAATGGCGCAACCTGATGGGCGTGCGCCTCAATCGCTTCCTGCCGATCGACTTCAGCAAGAAGCATTTCAAGCCGGTCTGACCGTGCGCGACCTCCGGCGGCCGGCCGGAAGACGCTATCCGACAACTTGCGATTGAACCCCGTCGCCGCGATCGAGGACGGCAAGTCTTCGCGGCGGCCGTCCAAACTCCCCGCCACGATGGTGCGTCGCATTCACTATGCTGCAATGCAGCATTCTTCGCGTTCTTCAGTAAACCCTTGATAGAGCTGCGGTTCGAGGTCTTCGCCAGCGGCCGATTTCTATCGCCCGAGCCGATGTTCGGGCGCCGCTGTTATGAGCTTGTTAACCATGGGCAATGCAATCTCCTCTTGTACGAAAATCATTAACCTTACCGGATGCTTTACGAGCGGCGCCGGCAAGTTGTCCGGGGGAGCGGTGCATGAAGGCTCAGGATTCGCTGAGGCGCATTCCACAGTATCTTCGCGCCGGCCGTCACATGCGCTCGGTCATCGAGCATGGAACGCCGCGCAAATGGGCTAACCTGGCGCTGCTCGAGAGCGAGCGGCTGCTGCGGCGCACCGATCTGCGGGCGCGGCCCTATATTCTCTATCTCGACCCCTGCAATTACTGCAATTTACGCTGCCCGCTCTGCCCGACCGGCATCAACGAGCTCGGCCGCAAGCAGGGGATGATGTCGTTCGAGTGCTTCAAGCGCTATCTCGACCCGCATATTCCCTATCTGTTCGAGCTGAACCTCTACAATTGGGGCGAGCCGCTGATGAACAAGGACGTTCATCGGATGATCGCCTATGCGCAGAGCCACAATATCGGCACCAACATGTCATCGAACATGGTGCTCGCCACCAGCGACGACCTCGACAATCTCATCGATGCAGGGCTTGAGCATCTGACCGTGTCGCTCGACGGCACGGACCAGGAATCCTATGCGAAATACCGCGTGCGCGGAAAGTTCGACCGCGTCGTCGAGAACATGTCGGAGATCATCAAGCGCCGGAACGCGCGGGGGAAGAAGTACCCCTTCGTCGAATGGCAATACATCGTGATGAAGCACAATCAGGACAATGTCGAGGAAGCCGAGCAGATGGCGAAGAAGCTCGGCGTCGATACGATCCGCTTCATTCCGGTCGGCCTGCCGATCGAGACGCGCAATCGCAAGGCTCTGGCCGATGCCTGGTTCCCGACCCGCTTCGAAGGACGCCAGACCAGCGAGCAGACGCCGCAGGCCTTCGGCATGGGGCAGCGCTCAGGCGGCTGCTTCTATCTCTATCGCTCGCTCACCGTGAATGCGGATGGCGGCGTCTCGCCTTGTGCCAATGTCTACAAGGACGGCCGCGACTTCGACAAGCTCGATGCCGAGAAGCCGATCGACATCGACGCCGTCTGGAACAACGAGAAGTTCCGCAGTGCTCGGGCGCTGTTCTCCGCCAAGAACTGGGACAGCCGCAAGCGCACGATCTGCGACGGCTGCGACATCTTCCAGCATCATCCGAGCAAGGTGGCCGCGTCCGCCTGTCAGCCGGTCCGGCCGAAGGGCCAGCCCGTCGCGGCCTATCGCGAGGCCGAACCGTCCGGCGGCATGATCGGCGCCGCGCAGCGCGCGGGTTCCTGATCCCGCGCGAACCCTCAGCGGGGCGCGAGGCGCACCGCGGGCGAGGGCACCGATAGTCTGTCCGCCTCGGCGGGCAGGCTTCTGTCGGCGGCCGCCGGCCGCAGGGCGATGGCGATGCGGCGGACCAGCCAGACCGCGCGCTCGAAGAGGCTCGTTGCCAGCAGCAGCCTCTGCGCATCCGCCTCGGCGCCGACCGCGGAGGCGGCGAGTTCGCGGCGGATGCGATTGAGATGTTCGCTGCGGTCGCTGGTCAGCTCGATCAGGAAATCGAAATCCTCCGCGCTCCCCGCGATCGTGTCGGCGAGCTGGACGGCGATCGTCCTGAGCGATTCCGAGAGATTGAAGGCGAGCGGCGGCGGCGTCTCGAAAGCCTCGATGATGCCGGAGAATTCGACCAGCGACTGCTGCAGCGCGCGCAGCATCTCGAGCTCGGCCTGCTGGGCGAGGGCGGTGTCGAGATGCGTCCCGGACAGTCCGCTGGCGATCAGGTCGACGACAAAGGCGTCGGTGGCCTCGGCGACGGCGCTGTTGCCGCGCCAGAGCACGCCGATCGCGGCCTCGTCCGCGCCGTTCGGGTCGTCGAGATCCGGCAGCAGGTCGGGTAGCCGGCGCACGAGGCCGGCGATCTCCTCGGACGACAACACCAGCGCGCCGGCCGGATCGGCCTTCGCTGAGGGATCGATAAAGCGCGGCCGCGAGATGCTGTCCTCGAGCGAGGGCGGACTGAAGCGGTTGGCGATCCGCTCGGTCAGCGTGCGCAGCATGGCGACGGGGACGGCGCCGACGAGCTGCAGCGCCAGGAACAGCAGCGACACCGAACTGGCGGGATTGCCGCCGCCGATGGCGGCGAAGAGGGTGGCCGGGTCGGCGCCCGCGGCTTCAACGCCAAACCAGAGCGCCAGCAGGAGCGCGCTGCCGAGGCCCTTGACGAGGATGTGGACATAGCAGAGCTGGCGGCCGACGCCGGCGAGCCCGCCCGCTGCCAGCAGCGTGGCAATGCCGGAGCCGAGATTGGCGCCGATCACGACGAAGAAGCAGATGTCGAGGTCGACGAAACCGGCCTTGAGGCCGGCCAGCGCCAGGATCGTCGCCGTGGACGAGGATTGGCTGAGCGCCGCGGCGATGAGGCCGAGCACGAGCGCCAGGAGCGGCGAAACGCCGTCGAAGAGAGTGGCGAGCATGGCGACGTCGAGATGGCGCGGCGCGCCCTTGATGAAGTCGATGCCGAGAAAGAGCAGCGCGAGGCCGAGCAGGACCCCCATCCAGCCGCGCAGCACGCCGCGCTTGTCGAGGCCGGCCTGGACGCCGATGCCGACGATGCCGACCAGGAACAGGACGGCGAGGTGGAAATCGAGCGCCGCCAGCACCACCAGCAGCGCGGTGCCGACATTGCCGCCGGCGACGACCGGCACCGCGTCGCGCGTCGTCAGCACGCGCGAGCGGACAAGGTTGCCCGAGATGACGGCGACAGCATTGCTCGACTGGGTCACCGCGCCGGCGATGCAACCGACTGCGAAGCCGACCAGAGCCGATTGCGTCGACGCCTTCAGCAACTGGCGAATGCGCCCGCCCATCGCCTGCTGCAGGTTCGTCGACAGCAGCTTCAGGCCGATGAACAACAGCCCGAGGCCGGCCAGAATTTCACCGATGCTCGACACGGGGGACCTTGATCGGGGCTGAAGGAAGGGGCGGCGGCATCCTCGCCTGATGCCCGCCGTCGCCGGCGCGAGAGACCGCACGCGACACGATCTGCCATCTGCGATTGCCATGACAGTTGTGTGACAGGGCGATGACGGCGCGGCCGGGCGTCTACACCCCGAATACACGTAAAAGTAGAATTATGAGTGGAATTATGCTTTAAATTGCGGTCCGGGCAGGTGGGGATGAGACAAGGCGGAGTGGCCATGAAGATCATCGATATTCAGAAGGCGCTGGCTGAGCGCGGCTTCAAGCCGGGTCCGCTCGACGGCGTCTGGGGCCGGCAGACGGCGGAGGCCGTTCGCAGGTTTCAGGCGAAGAACGATCTCGAGGTCGACGGGATCGTCGGTCCGCTGACGCTGGCCGCGCTGCTGCCGGAGGCGGCCAATCCGGACGGTCTGGCCGACCCGACCCTGATCTGGTTCAAGGAGGCGGCCCGCCTGCTCGGAACCCGCGAGCATCCCGGCAGCGGCTCGAACACAGTCATCCTCGACTGGGCGAAAAACCTTGATCTCGACTATGACGGCGACGACATCCCGTGGTGCGGCCTGTTCCTCGGCCACTGCATCGGCGCGACGCTCGACCGCGAGCCTCTTCCGACCCGGCTGTTGTCGGCTCGATCGTGGGGGCGCTTCGGCATCCCCACCAAGCTGACGCCGGGCGCCGTAATGGTGTTCTGGCGGAAGTCCAGGGAGAGCGGCCTCGGCCATGTCGGGTTCTATGCCGGCGAGAACAAGACTGGCACCGCCTATCGCATCCTCGGCGGCAACCAGTCCGATGCGGTCTCGCTGGCCTGGATCGGCAAGGAGCGCTTCGTCGGTGCGCGCTGGCCGGCGTCGGTGTCGCCGCCGATCCCTCACCCCGTCGTGGTGACCCGCGACGAGCCGCTCTCGTGGAATGAACAATAGGCGCTGCGACGGTCGCGACGAGCGATCGTCCCGCGTCAGGCCATGAAGGCCGTGAGAAAGGGCCGGATCAGTTCTTCTTGCGGAAGGCGTCGAGGCGGACGACCTGCGCGTCGCCCGTCTTCTCGGGCTGGACCTCGGCCGCGACCGGCGCGGCGGCCGGCTGGTCGAGCACCAGCGGCGAGGTCTCGACCTCGTCCATCTCGGCGCTCGCCTCGTCCTCGCCCTCTTCGGCGCCGGCCGATTCGAACTGCAGGCCGAACTGCACCGAGGGGTCGACGAAGCTCTTCACCGCCATGAACGGCACGAGGAGCCGCTCCGGCACGCCATTGAAGGAGAGGCCGACCTCGAACGCATGCTCGGTGACCGACAGGTCCCAGTACTGATGCTGGATGACGATCGTCATGTCGTCGGGATACTGCGCGAGCATCCGGCTCGAGATGCGCACGCCGGGGGCGCGGGTCTCGAAGGTGATGTAGAAATGGTGGTCGCCTGGCAGGCCGGTCTTGGCGACTTCGGCGAGGACCTTCCTGACCACGCCCCGGAGAGCGTCCTGGGCCAGGATATCGTAGCGGATCAGATCCTCGGGCATGCGCAACCGTCCCTGCCGTTCCGGTCGAGGACCGGGAGAATGAAGTGGAGGCTTCTGTTGCCAGGTGCCTCCGAACCCCGCCTTACAGTGCTACCCGCAAGGACTTTGATTTCGGTACCAGCACCGCATTACGCGGCGAGGGCCACCGGAGCATAGTTGTCATTCGCAACTATAGGTTTGGTCCGATATCGGCGGTACCATGCCGAGCAAAAGAACACCCTTTACGCCCTCGTCGATCCTATTTCGCCCCCGCCGAAAACCACCTTCAGAGGTCCGATGGTCTTGGGTGGAGGCGCCGGGTACCGCCCCCGGGTCCGAAAGGTTTATTACGGTGACCATTTATCGCCATAGCCGGCTTGCGCCGGCACGGGAGATATAGGGGATCGCGTCCGCCATGAAAAGGTGCGCATCGCAGTGCGTCCACCGCGACGCGTGCGGCGGGTGCCTCAGTTGGCCGATCGCAGCGCCGCCGGAGCGCCATAGGCGCGCAGGAATGTGGCGACGCCGGCGGTGGCGGCGGCCTTGATCTCGCGGTCGGTCGGCATCGCACCGGCCTCGGCGGCGTTCTGGATGTCGGCATGGACGAGCGCGATCAGTTGCCGCGCCGCGCGCTCGGGATCGTCGATCGCAAGATGTCCGGCGAGGGCGAGCGACTGCAGGCGCGCCCCGATGAGGACGGCGATCTTGCCCGGCCCATGGCTTCGCCAGGCCGCGAAGAGCTCCGGATGGCGCTCGCCCTCGGCCTCGACGAGGCGGCGCAAGAGGCTGCAGTCGCGGTTGCAGAGGCCGTTGCGGATTAGCCGCTCGGAGAAGGCGGCAAGATCGGCCGCGAGATCGGCGGGCTGGTCCGGAAAGCTCGCCACCATCTTGTAGAGGGTCGCATTGGCGCGTTCGACCATCGCCTCGACGACAGCGGCGAACAACGTCTCCTTGTCACGATAATGGTTGTAGATGGTCTGCCGGGCGACGCCGGCGGCGCCTGCGATCGTATCGATGCTGGCAGCCGCGAAGCCGTCGCGTGCGAAGACGGTTTCGGCCGCCTCGATGATCGACTGCCGCTTGGCGCAATGGCCATAGAGCGGCAGGGCAGGCGAGGGGACGCCTGTCTCGTTGGCGCTCTCTGCGCGCGGGCCGGCCGGCTGCGACTTCCGGGCCACATGATCGATTGCTGTCATGGCGGGCAGCATATGAAGGGTTGACGGGTTGGACAAGTCTGTCCAGAAATCTGGATCAATTGTCCAGCCTCGCGCATGGCCTCGTGCGCGCCGCAGTCGGGCCGCTGCCTGACCCATCCGATCCGCCGCCAGCTCCGCCGCGGGTCACCATCGCAAAGGGCTTCGGCCATGACGTCTCTCCTCCGCTTCGCGGTCGTGCTCGGCTTGCTGAGCGCCATCGGCCCCTTCGCCATCGACATGTATCTGCCGGCGCTGCCGGCGATCGGTGCCGATTTCGGCGTCGGCACCAGCGCGGTGCAGGCGAGCCTGATGGTGTTCTTCGTGGCGCTCGGCCTCGGCCAGCTCGTCTACGGCCCGGTGTCCGACATGCTCGGCCGCAAGCCGCCGCTCTATTTCGGTCTCGGCCTCTTCATCGTCGGCAGCATCGGCTGCGCGCTGGCGCCCTCGATCGGCTGGCTGATCGGCTTCCGCTTCATCCAGGGCCTCGGCGCCTGCGCCGGCACGGTGGTGCCGCGCGCGGTCGTGCGCGACCTGCACACCGGTCCCGAGGCCGCCAAGCTGATGTCGATGCTGATGCTCGTCTTCAGCATCTCGCCGATCCTCGCGCCGCTCGCCGGCAGCGGCGTCATCGCCCTTGGCTCGTGGCGGGCTGTGTTCTGGTTCGTGGCGGTCGCCGCGGTGCTCGGCCTCGTCCTGCTGGCGCTCGCCCTGCCGGAAACGCGCCCCATCGAAGAGCGGCGCGAGAGCAGCTTCGGCAGCGCGATGGCGGCCTATGGCCTCCTGCTGCGCGACCGCCGCTTCCTCGGCCTCGTCTTCCTCGGCGCTTTCGGCATTTCGAGCTTCTTCGCCTATCTCGGCAATTCGTCCTTCGTGCTGATCGGCCATTATGGCCTGACGCCGACCGAGTACAGCCTCGCCTTCTCGGTCAATGCCGTCTCCTTCTTCGGCGTCGCGCAGCTGAACGGCGTGCTGGCGGCGCGCTTCGGCCTGCAGCGGCTGATGCGCTTCGCCGTCGTCGGCTATGCCGTGCCGATGGTGCTGCTCTATCTCCTCTTCCTCGCCGGGGTCGACAGCCTCGCGGTCATGATCGTTCTCCTGTTCATCGCCTTCGGCTTTCTCGGCCTCGTCGTGCCGTCATCGGCGGTGCTGGCGCTCGATGATCACGGCGCCATCGCCGGAACCGCCTCGGCGCTGATGGGCACGCTGCAGTTCGGCGCCGGCATCGTGGTGATGGGGGCGGTCGGCCTCTTCCTCGACGGAACGGCCGTGCCGATGCTGGCCGGCATCGCGATCGCCTCGGTGATCGCGCTGATCCTCACCTATCTGACACCGGCGCGCCGCCCGGTCGCGATCGAAGCCGCGGCGGAATAGGCCGCCGCAAGCTGTGCAGGACCCGGGCGCTCTCTCTGGCGCCCGGCTCCTTTCGGCCGCATGATCGGCTATACAGCCCGCCTGATGGACGATTCCGCGAGGCCCGACCGATGCGCCAATATCATGACCTGATGGAGCTCGTGCTCGCCAAGGGCGCGCGGAAGACCGACCGGACCGGCACGGGGACGCTGTCGATCTTCGGCCACCAGATGCGCTTCGATCTCGCCGACGGCTTCCCGCTCGTCACGACCAAGAAGCTGCATCTCCGCTCGATCATCCACGAGTTGCTGTGGTTCATCGCCGGCGACACCAACATCAAATATCTGAACGACAACGGCGTCTCGATCTGGGACGAGTGGGCCGACGAGAACGGCGATCTCGGCCCCGTCTATGGCAAGCAGTGGCGCTCGTGGCCGGCCGCCGACGGGCGCGTCATCGACCAGCTCGGCCAGGTCGTGCAGATGATCCACCGCACGCCCGATTCGCGGCGCCTCGTGGTGACGGCCTGGAACCCGGCCGAGATCGAGGAGATGGCGCTTCCGCCCTGCCATCTCCTGTTCCAGTTCTATGTCGCCGACGGCAAGCTCTCCTGCCAGCTCTACCAGCGCTCGGCCGACATCTTCCTCGGCGTGCCGTTCAACATCGCCTCCTATGCGCTGTTGACGCTGATGGTGGCGCAGGTGACCGGCCTCAAGCCCGGCGAGTTCATCCATACGCTCGGCGACGCGCATCTTTATTCGAACCATCTCGAGCAGGCGCGGCTGCAGCTCCAGCGGACGCCGAAGGCGCTGCCGACGATGAAGCTCAATCCGACGATCGCGCGGCTCGAGGACTTCCGTTACGCGGATTTCGAACTTGTCGGCTATGTTCCCGATGCCGCGATCAAGGCGCCGGTCGCGGTCTAGAGAGGGCGCTTTCCGGGGGGAGAGACGGCGATGCATCTGCGCACGTGCTGCGGCGCTTTGTTGGGAGCTTGGGTGGGGCTGGTCTCGTCGGCGGCGTTTGCCCCGACGGCTCTGGCCAATGATTCGACCGCCGAGCTCGGCGCCGGCGGGCTCGTCTACCTCACCACCGAGGCGATCAAGATGACCTCGGAGGATCTCTCGATCTCGATGGACGAGGTCAAGGTCCACTACACGTTCCAGAACGTCTCGGACAAGGACGTGACGACGCTGGTCGCCTTCCCGATGCCGGACATCAAGGGCAGCCTCGATTTCCTCGACGCGATCCCGACCGACGACCCGGTCAACTTCCTCGGTTTCAAGACGCTGGTCGACGGCAAGCCGGTCACGGCCAAGGTGCAGCAGCGCGTCACCGCGCTCGGCGTCGACCAGACCGCGCTGCTCACGGAGCTCGGCATCCCGCTCGCGCCGCAGCTCGACGCGACGCGCGCCGCGCTCGATGCGCTGCCGAAGGAGAAGTGGGCCGAGCTCATCAATCTCGGCCTCGCCATCCCCGACACCTATGATGCCGGCAAGGGCTGGGAAAACCACCTCGCGCCCAACTGGCTGCTCTCGACCGCCTATTACTGGGAGCAGACCTTTCCGGCCGGCAAGACCGTCATCGTCGACCACAGCTACCGGCCGAGCGTCGGTTCGACCGCCGGCACCTCGTTCGGCGAGGCCGAGGCGAGCAAGGCGCAGTGGTTCGCCGGCTATGTCGACAAATACTGCATCGAGCCGAACTTCGTCGCCGCCGCGGCCAAGGCCGCCAAGAACCGCGCCGAGGACGACTACCTGATGGAAAACCGGATCGAGTACATCCTGACCACGGCGGCGAACTGGGCCGGCTCGATCGACAGGTTCCACCTGACCGTCGACAAGGGCGCGCCGGGCAATCTCGTCAGCTTCTGCGGCGAGGGCGTCAAGAAGACTGGGCCGACGACCTTCGAGATGACGGCGACGGATTTCTATCCGGAGAAGGATCTCTCCATCCTGATCCTGCGCGGCGCCAAAAGCGCGCAGTGAAGAAGCGCGCACAATGACCAGGAATGTAGAATGACAGACGGTCTCGTCATCCGCCCGGCACGGCCGGGCGAGGCTGGCCTCGTGTTCGGCTTCATCCGGGCGCTCGCCGTCTATGAGCGGCTGGAGCATGAGGTCGAGGCCGACGAGGCGGCGATCGACGCGGCGCTATTCGGCCCCGCGCCGCGCGTCTTCTGCGAGATCGCGGAGTGGAATGGCGAGCCGGCCGGCTTCGCGCTGTGGTTCTACACCTTCTCGACCTTCCGCGGCCGGCACGGCCTCTATCTCGAGGACCTCTTCGTCGATCCTGACAAGCGCGGCCACGGCATCGGCAAGGCGCTGCTCGTCCATCTCGCGCGCCGCTGCGTCACTGAGGGGCTGGCGCGATTCGAATGGTCGGTGCTCGACTGGAATGCGCCCTCGATCGCCTTCTACGAGGCGCAGGGCGCCCGCCGCGTCGATGGCTGGCTGCGCTGCCGCGTCGACGGCCCTGCGCTGGACGCCCTGGCCGGCTGAACGCCCCGCTTACCATCCGGGCAGTCCGGTCAATTTCTGCCATTGCCGACCTGCGGGCCGCGCCGGATAAGAGCGCCGACACCGGCAATGGGGGCAGGAATGGCGAAGCTGAAGCGCAATCTCGGCGCGATCGAGGCGGTCGGCCTGTCGCTCTCGGTGATGGCGCCGACCATGGGCATGGCGCTCAATGTGACGCTTGCCGCCGGTGCCGCCGGCATCGCCGCGCCGCTCGGCTTCGCGGTCGGCACGGTGGTGGTCGTCGTGGTCGGCCTCTCCTTCGTCTTCTTCGCGAGCCGCATCACCAGTTCGGGCTCCGCCTATGCCTATATCGGCGAGACCTTTGGGCCGCGGGCCGGCTTCATCGCCGGCTGGTGCATGCTGCTGCTCTATATCGCCGGCGGCTCGGGCAGCGCGGCGCTGTTCGGCAACTTCCTGCGCGCCGCGCTCGCCGATCATGGCGTCGAGATCGGCGGCTGGTGGCTGGCGCTCGGCGTCGCCGTGCTCGGCCTCGCTACCGTCTTCGCCTGGCGCGACATGAGCGTCGCCACGCGGCTGATGCTGATCCTGGAACTCTGCTCGATCGCGGTCATCGTCTATCTCGGCGTCCGCATCCTCGCAGCCGTCAGCGGCGCGGAGGGGCTGAGCGCGGCGCCGTTCCGGCCAGATCCCGCGATCGGCTGGTGGGGCATCGGCTATGCGGTCGTCTTCGCCGTGCTGTCCTTTGCCGGCTTCGAAGCCGCCACGACGCTGGCGGAGGAGACGGAGGCGCCCGGCCGGGCGATCCCGATCGCGCTGGTCGGATCGGTCCTCCTGGCGGGCGCGTTCTTCGTCTTCGCCTCCTATATCCAGGTGGTCGGCTTCGGGCTCGGCAATGTGAAGGCGCTGGTGGCGAGCGAAGCGCCGCTCAACACGCTGGCGCTGAAATTCGGCACGCTCAGGATGGCGACGGCGCTCGATATCGCGACCTCTGTTTCGGCGCTCTCCTGCGTCATCGGCACGCTCTCGGCCGGCGCGCGCATGCTGTTCGTGCTCGGGCGGGCAGGGCTGTCGGCGCGCGCCGCCACGGTGCACCCGGTCTATGGCACGCCGGCCGTCGCGGTCGGCATTGTCAGCGTTCTGATGCTGGCCGGGCTCATCGCCTGGGCGCCCTTCATCGGGCCGGCCGACTACTATGACAGCGTCGGCACCATCGGCGTGCTCGCGCTCATCGTCGCCTATCTCGGCGTCACCGCCGCCGCGGCGGTGCATGCGCTGCGCAGCGGCAGCCGGCTCTGGCTGGTGATCGGCGGCGTGGGCACGGTGGCGATGGCCTGGCCGCTCTACAACGCGGTCTATCCGGTGCCGGCTTTCCCCGGCAATCTCTGGCCCTATGTCGTGCTCGGCTGGATCGGCCTCGGCGCCGCGCTGCTCGTCGCACGGCCCGCGATCGGCCGCAGCAAACCCTAGCCGCCGATGCGGGACCTTCCTATATTGCGGTGCGCCATCAACAGACGGAGCCCGCCTTGCAATCCCTCGAAGCCCTGATCGAACGCGTCATCCTCGGCAGTCGATGGATTCTGGTTATCTTCAATTTCGGCCTCGCCGCGGCGCTGCTTCTCTACGCGTTCGCCTTCGTCATGAAGTTCATCAAGATCGCCACCGGCGTGCTGCTGGCGGACGAGAACGACATGATCCTGTCGATGCTGAGCCTCATCGACGCGACCCTCGTCGCGAGCCTCATCCTGATGGTCATGGTCTCGAGCTACGAGAACTATGTCAGCCGGCTCGACAATGCCGATGTGAAGCTCTCCTGGCTCGGCAAGCTCGATGCCGGCAGCCTCAAGATCAAGGTCGCCTCGTCGATCGTCGCGATCTCGTCCATCCACCTCTTGCAGGTGTTCATGAATGCCGAGAGCTATGACAACACCAAGATCATGTGGTCGGTGATCATGCACCTGACCTTCGTCGTTTCCGCGCTGCTGCTGGGCGTGCTCGACCGCATCTCCGCGAAGGGCGACGCGCATGGCAAGCCCTGACGGCGAACCGCTGCGCCTCTCGATGATCGCGGCGGTGGCGGAGAACAGCGTCATCGGCGCGGACGGCGCCATGCCGTGGAAGCTCTCGACGGACCTCCGCCGATTCCGCTCGATCACCACCGGCAAGCCGGTGATCATGGGGCGGAAGACCTATCTCTCGATCGGGCGGCCGCTGCCGAACCGCGTCAACATCGTCGTCTCGCGCGATGGCGCCTTCAATCCGGAAGGCGTCGTCGTCGTGCCGACGCTCGAGGCGGCGATCTCGGCCGCGATCGCGGCCGCCGCTGCCTCCGACACCGTCGAGGCGATCGTGATCGGCGGCGGCGAGATCTACCGCGCCTATCTCGACCAGGCCGACCGGCTCTATATCACCCATGTCGAGGCGGCGCCGGCTGGCGACGTGACGTTCCCGGCGATCGATCCGGCGCGGTGGCGGGCGGTTTCGACGGACTCGGTGCCGGCGGGACCGGCCGACAGTCTCGCGACGCACTTCACCATCTATGAACGCATCGGCAGCGCGGCGGCTTTTCGTTGACAGAGCCGCTGCTGCACCCCACTTCTGGCGACGGCGCGGCCGTGTGCAACGCGGCGGTGGGGAGCTTTCCCGCCGACGACGCATCGCTTCGCCCGGCGCGGCCCTTCGGCCTCCGCCGCTGAACCATCGACGAAGGAGCACAGATGCCCTGGAGCAACCAGACGGGCGGCGGATGGAAGGGGAACAACAATGGCGGCCCATGGGGACAAGGTCCCCGTTCGAGCGGCCCCAATCCGCCGGATCTCGAGGAACTCCTTCGCCGCAGCCAGGACAAGCTGAGACGCGTCCTGCCGGGCGGTGGCGGCGGCGGCTCGGGGAGCGGGTTCAACCCCGTCCTCGTCCTGATCGCGGCGGCGCTCGTCGTCGCCTTCATCGGCTATAATTTCTTCACCTTCCGCGTCGAGGCCGACGAGCAGGGCGTGGTGCTGCGCTTCGGCCAGTACCAGCGCGATGCGCGGCCGGGCCTCAATCTGCGCTGGCCCTATCCGATCGAGACCGTCTACACGCCGCAGGTCACCCGCGTGAACCGCGTGACGATCGGCTCGAGCCAGGACGGCGCCAATGCGGGCCGCAACATCCCGCAGGAAAGCCTGATGCTGACCGGCGACGAGAACATCGTCGACATCGATTTCACGGTGTTCTGGGTCATCAACAACGCCCGCGACTATCTCTTCAACATCCAGAATCCCGAAGGCACGGTCCGCGCCATCGCCGAAAGCGCGATGCGCGAGGTGATCGGCCGTTCGGACATCCAGCGCGTCCTGACCGAGCAGCGCCTCAGCATCCAGGACACCGTCCTGAAGCTGATGCAGGAGAAGCTCGACCAGTACAAGGCGGGCATCACCGTCACGCAGGTCCAGCTGCTCAACGTCGCCCCGCCGCCGGAGGTCATCGACGCCTTCCGCGACGTGCAGGCCGCGGCGCAGGACCAGGAGCGTCTCCGCAACGAGGCCCAGACCTATGCCAACCGCGTCATTCCCGGCGCGCGCGGCCAGGCCTCGCAGACGGTCGAGGCGGCCAACGCCTATCGCGACCAGACCATCGCCATCGCGCAGGGACAGGCGGCCCGCTTCGTGAAAGTCTATGAATCCTACAAGCTCGCGCCCGACGTGACGCGCGAGCGCATCTATCTCGACACGATGGCCGAAATCCTCGGCCGCACCGACAAGATCGTCGTCGACCAGAAGAGCGGCGGCGTGGTGCCCTATCTGCCGCTGCCGGCTCTCACGGGAGCAGCCCCCGCGACGGGCACGACCGGCCAAGGAGCACAGCCATGAAGGGCGGCTTCTTCGGCGGGCTCGGCCTCGTCATCCTCGTTGTCCTGGCGATCGTCGGCTATTCCAGCCTCTTCGTCGTCGACCAGACACAGCAGGCGCTGGTGCTGCGCTTCGGCAATCCCGTCCGCGTCGTCAGCGAGCCCGGCCTCTATGCCAAGGTTCCGCTGGTCGACAATGTCGTGATGATCGACAAGCGGCTTCTCGACATCGACGCGCCGCCGATCGAGGTCATCGCGCGCGACCAGAAGCGTCTCGTCGTCGACGCCTTCGGCCGCTACAAGATCACCGATCCGCTGCTGTTCTATCAGGCGGCGGGTTCGATCGAGGTCGCGGAATCGCGGCTCTCCGTGATCCTCAACTCGGCGATCCGCGGCGCCGTCGGCCAGATGGACTTCGCCAGCGTCGTCCGCGAGGGCCGCGCCGGTCTGATGGAAACGATCACGCGGCAGGTGAATGCCGAAGGCCGGCAGCTCGGCGTCGACGTCGTCGACGTCCGCATCCGCCGCGCCGATCTTCCGGCCGAGAACAGCGCGGCCGTGTTCCAGCGCATGCAGACCGAGCGGCAGCGCGAGGCGACCGACATCCGTTCGCGCGGCGAGCAGGAGGCCCGCACCATCCGTGCCCAGGCCGATCGCCAGGCGACCGTCATCGTCGCCGATGCCAACCGCCAGGCCGACGAACTGCGCGGTGACGGCGATGCGCAGGCCAACCGCGTCTTCGCGCAGGCCTTCAACCAGGACAAGGACTTCTTCGGCTTCTACCGTTCGATGCAGGCCTATCTCGATGGACTGAAGGGGGAGAACACCCGCATCGTCATCTCGCCGGACATGCCCTTCTTCCGCTACCTGAACGATCCGTCGGCGCTTTCCGCCGGCGGCACTTTCCCGCCGCCCGCCGCCCTGACACCGCCGGTTGTGCCCGCGCCGCCTGCGGCCGCAGCGCCGGCGGCTCCCCAGCCGTGATCGGCCGGTGAGGGCGAACGGCCGGATGCGCGGCGCATGAACGATGTCGTCGCCGCGCTCGGGCTCGTGCTGGTGATCGAGGGGCTGCTCTATGCGGCAGCCCCTCCGCTCGCCAAGGCGATGATGCGACAGGGGCTGGCCGTTCCCGATGGCCAGCTCCGCGCGATCGGCCTCGTGGTTCTCGCGGTCGGGGTCGGCGTCGTCTGGCTCGCGCGCTTGTGATGGCCCGGACGCGCGCGCCTGCGCCCGGGAATGGCCTATGCTGACAGGCACAGCGTGAGGGAGATGCATATGTTGGGAGTGGCCGGACTTCGGGCGACGCCGCCGCGGCAGCGCATCGGCAGCATCATCGCTCGCCTCTCTCTCGCCGCGCTCATCGGCACCCTGCCGGTGCTGACGCTGCCGGCCGCCGCCGCCAGCGGCCCGGCCTCGGTGGCAGACCTTGCCGAGGGGCTGCTCGACAGCGTCGTCAACATCTCGACCTCGCAGACCGTCGAGGGAACGCGCGGCATGCCGGCGCCGCAGACGCCGGATGGCTTGCCCTTCCAGGAATTCTTCAACGACTTCTTCAAGAAGCCCAAGGGCGGCAGCGACGCCGAGCCGCCGAAGCGGCGCGTCCAGTCGCTCGGCTCCGGCTTCGTCGTCGACACCGCCGGCATCATCATCACCAACAACCACGTCATCGAGGACGCCGACGAGATCGTCGCCAATTTCAGCGACGGCTCCAAGCTGACCGCGACGCTGCTCGGCAAGGACGAGAAGACCGATCTCGCCGTCCTGCAGGTGAAGCCGGATCCGAAGAAGCCGCTGAAGGCACTGCGCTTCGGCGACAGCGACAAGATGCGCGTCGGCGATTGGGTGATGGCGATCGGCAATCCGTTCGGCCTCGGCGGCACGGTGACGGTCGGCATCGTCTCGGCCCGCAACCGCGACATCAATTCCGGTCCCTACGACAACTTCATCCAGACCGACGCCGCCATCAATCGCGGCAATTCCGGCGGGCCGCTGTTCAACATGGATGGCGAGGTCATCGGCATCAACACCGCGATCATCTCGCCTTCCGGCGGCTCGATCGGCATCGGCTTCGCCATTCCCTCCGACGCCGCGATGCATGTCGTCGACCAGCTGCGCCAGTTCGGCGAGACGCGGCGCGGCTGGATCGGTGTGCGCATCCAGCAGGTGACCGACGAGATCGCGACCAGCCTTTCCATGGGGCCGGCGCGCGGCGCGCTCGTCGCCGGCGTCACCGAGAAGGGACCGGCGGCCGAGGCGAAGATCGAGCCTGGCGACGTCATCATCTCATTCAACGGCAAGCCGATCACCGAGATGCGCGACCTGCCGCGCCTCGTCGCCGACACCTCGATCGACGCCGTCGTCGATGTCGTGGTGGTGCGCAAGGGCGCCGAGGTGACGCTGAAAATCAAGGTCGGCCGCATGACGGAGGCCGCCGAGGCCGCTGCCGCGACCGACGGCAAGGAGACGCCCGCGCCGAAGGGCGACGCGCCGGCCGAGCCGGAGAAGCCCGCGGTCCAGCCTTCGCCGACGCTCGGCCTCACGCTCGCGGCGATGAGCGACGAACTGCGCAGCCGCTATGCGATCGGCAAGGATGTCAGTGGCGTCGTCGTGACCGCCGTCGTCTCCGGCAGCAATGCCGACGAGAAGGGCATCTTGCCGGGCGAAGTGGTGGTCGAGATCGCGCAGGAGCCGGTCGCAAAGCTCGAGGACGTCACCGCCCGCATCGCCGCGCTGAAGAAGGACGGCCGCAAGGTGGCGCAGCTCCTGATCGCCAATTCGGCCGGCGAGCTCCGCTTCGTGTCGCTCTCGATCGACGACTAGGGCGGCTCGGTATGTCCGCAGTCCATGATGTCATCGTGGTCGGGCTCGGCGGCATGGGCTCGGCCGCCTGCTGGCAGCTGGCGCGGCGCGGTGAGCGCGTGCTCGGCCTCGAGCGCTTCGATATCGGCCACCAGATGGGCTCCTCGCACGGGCTCAACCGCATCATCCGCCTCGCTTATTTCGAGCACCCCTCTTATGTGCCGCTGCTCCGCCGCGCCTATGCGCTCTGGCGCGAGACCGAGCAGCTCGCCGGCGAGCAATTGCTCTTCATCACCGGCTCGCTCGATGCCGGGCCGATCGGCTCGCGCGTCGTCGCGGGCTCGCTCGCCTCGTGCGAGGAGCACGGGCTCGAGCACAGCTTCCTGTCGGCGGCCGAGGTCAACCAACGCTTCCCGGGCTACCGCCTGCCGGAGGGCCACGCCGCCGTGCATCAGCCGGAGGGCGGCTTCGTCGCCTCGGAGCGGGCGATCCTGGCCCAGCTTCAGCTCGCCATCGACGCCGGCGCTGAAATCCATGCCCGCGAGAAGGTGATCGCGATCGAGCCCGGCAATGGCCGCGTCACCGTCGTCACCGATCGCGGCCGCCATGAGGCCGGCCGCGTCATCGTCTCGGCCGGTGGCTGGATTTCCGATCTGGTGCCGGAGCTCGCCGGCAAGGCCGTGCCCGAGCGGCAGGTGCTCGGCTGGTTCCAGCCGAAGCAGCCGGCGCTCTATACGCCGGCGCGCTTCCCGGTCTCGAACCTCCTCACCGAGGAGGGGCATTTCTACCAGTTCCCGACCTGGGGCATTCCGGGCTTCAAGATCGGGCTCTATCACCACCTGCATGAGAGCGGCCACGCCGATGCGCTCTCGCGCGAGCCGACGCCGGCGGACGAGGCGCTGCTGCGCGCCGCGCTCGCCCGCTATTTCCCCGAGGCCGACGGGCCGACGCTGCGCCTCGCCGCCTGCCTCTTCACCAATACGGCCGACGAGCATTTCGTCATCGACCGCGCCAGTGGCGCCCCGGACGTGATCGTCGCCTCGCCCTGCTCGGGCCACGGCTTCAAGTTCGCCTCGGTCGTCGGCGAAATCCTCGCCGACCTCGCCACCGATAAGGTGTCGGGGTTTGACTTGAGCCTGTTCAGTCTGGGACGGCTGTAGGTTCTTGCTTCACCTCCCCCTTTCGGCAGGGGTGACGGAAGGGCATCGGGACGGCTGTAAGGCCCCCCTCTCCAACTCTCCCCCACAAGGGGGGAGAGGGCTTGTCACGGCTGGCATCGGCGATGGAGACGGGCGAGATCTGCTCCCTCTCCCGCGGAGCGGGGGAGGGTCGGGGAGGGGGTTGAAGGCCGCCTTGCTACCCCCGGAAATCCTCGGCCTTCAGCCGGTAGAGCACATGCGGCCGCAGCTTGTGGTCCTCGGCGAGCGCGGGATGCGCGAAATCATCAAGCGGATCGCGCGTCATGCCGAGCCGCTCCATGACGCGGCGCGAGGGCGCGTTGCCGACGAAGGTGAAGGCGACGATCTCGGGCAGCGCCAGCGTTCCGAAGCCATAGGCGAGCCAGGCCCGCGCCGCCTCCTGCGCATAGCCCTTGCCCCAATGATGCTTGGCGAGCCGCCAGCCGACCTCGACGCCGGGCGCGGAGGGAAATTCCGGCCGGATCTCGGCCATGCCGACGACGCCGACGAGATCGCCGGTCGCCTTTTCCTCGACCGCCTGGAAGCCGAGGCCACCCTCCGCCGCGGCCGTGACGCGGGCCATATAAGCCTCCGTCTCGTCGCGGGTGTAGAGCGCCGGGAAGTAGCGCATCACCTCGGGGTCGGCATTCAGCGCCCAGAAGGGATCGAGGTCGCGTTCCTCCCAGGGGCGGAGGATCAGGCGTTCCGTCTCTGCTCTCATGATAGAAACTCCGTCCGGCGATAGCCCTGCGCGAAGAGGAGCGCTGTCAAATCCGTATGGTCGATGCGCGCGTCGGCCTCGGCGGCGACCTTCGGCTTGGCGCGGAAGGCGACGCCGAGCCCGGCGGCGCGGATCATCGAGAGATCATTGGCGCCGTCGCCGATGGCGAGCGTCTCGTGCCGTTCGAGCTTCAGGCGCCGGGCGAGATCCATCAGCGCCGAGAGCTTTGCCTCCTGGCCGAGGATCGGTTCGGTGACCGTGCCCGAGAGGACGCCATCCGCATGTTCGAGCTGGTTGGCGCGGTTCTCGTCGAAGCCGATCATGGCCGCGACCGGGCCGGTGAACAGCGTGAAGCCGCCCGAGACGAGCGCGGCATAGCCGCCATGGGCGCGCATGGTGCGCACCAGCTCAGGCCCGCCGGGGGTCAGGCGGATGCGGCTCGCCAGCACCTCGTCGATGACGCCGAGCGGTAGGCCCTTCAAAAGCGCGACGCGCTCGCGCAGCGCCGGCTCGAAGGCGATCTCGCCGCGCATGGCCCGCTCGGTGATCGCGGCGACATAGGGCTTCAGCCCCGCCATGTCGGCGAGCTCGTCGATGCATTCCTGGCCGATCATGGTCGAATCCATGTCGGCGACGAGAAGGCGCTTCCGCCGCTCCGCCGCCTTCTGCACGACGACATCGACCGGGCGCCCGGCGACCACGGCCTCGATGGCCGCTCTCTCGCTGCCGGCGGCAAAGGGCAGGTCGGCCGCCTCGCCCTCCGACAGCCAGTCGGGGCTGCCGGCGCCCGGCAGGCGCGCGGCTTCGTCGAGCACGGCCGCAAGGTCCGATGCGGCATCGGCCCGTGCTATGAACGTGGCGACCAGCGGGGAAGCGGCAGAAGCGTTCATGCAAGACCTTGGCGTCGTTGACGAGACGGGGATCGGCCTCTCCCTCGAAAACGGGAGAAAACCGCGCGCCGTCCTGATAGCGGGGCCGACGGCGAGCGGCAAGTCGGCGCTCGCGCTCGATCTCGCCGAACGGCATGGCGGCACGATCATCAATGCCGATTCGATGCAGGTCTATGCGACGCTGCGCATCCTCACCGCCCGGCCGTCCGACGCCGAGATAGAGCGGGCGCCGCACCGTCTCTATGGCCATGTGCCGCCCTCCGAGCGCTACACGGTCGCGCGCTGGCGGAGCGATGTCGCCGCGGCGATCGCGGAGACTGAAGGCGAGGGGCGGCTGCCGATCATCGTCGGCGGCACCGGGCTCTATTTCAAGGCGCTGACGGAAGGGCTCGCCACCGTGCCGCCGATCCCGGATGCGCTGCGCGAGGCGCTCGACCGGGCGGCGAATGACGAGGGCGTCCCGGCGGTGCATGCCCGCCTCGCGGCGCTCGACGCGGAGGGCGCCGCGCGGCTCTCGCCGAACGACCGCACCCGCGTGCTCCGAGCCCTCGAAGTCGTCACCGCCACCGGCCGCCCGCTCGCCGCCTTCCAGTCCGAAGAGGGCCTGCCGCCACTGATCGCCCCCGAGGCAGCGCTCCGCCTCGTCATCGAGCCGGACAGGGCCGTGCTCTATGAGCGGATCAACAGGCGCTTCGACCAGATGGTCGACGCCGGCGCGCTCGAGGAGGCAAGGGCGCTCCTGACCCTCGGCCTCGACCCGAACCTCCCCGCGATGAAGGCGATCGGCGTCAAGGAATTCGGCGGATATCTCGCCGGCCGCGCCTCACTGGAGGCCGCGATCGACGAGGCCAAGATGCAGACCCGCCGCTACGCCAAGCGGCAGGGAACGTGGTTTCGCAATCAGATGGGGGATTGGGGGCGGGTACCGGCCAATCCGCAAGGAATCTATGAAGCTATGCTCAATTCAAGTTCCTGAAGCAAGCCTAGTGCCTCTTCGAGTCTTCCGCCTTCAGTCTTCTTGCCCTTGCGTCGGACAATCTCAGACTTCCAATCGGAAACTTCCTCGTACTTGATTAACCAGTGAACCGTTGCAGCAAGTTCAATCACCGTTGAAGTCTTGGATTTCATTGTATCAATTAAGTGTGTCGCTTGAGAAAGCGACATGTTGCCGATTTTGCTCGGTGCGCTACAATCAATCTGAACTTTGAACACGCTGAAAGGCGCGCCATCCGCCTTTCGAAAACGAATTTCTTCTTTTACACCATTCAGCGCCTTAGCTCGCTCCAGCGCTTCGTCAAGCGCGCGCGAATACGGGCCATAATGATAGTAGCGGAAATCGGCATTCTTGATGCCCATCCCTTTTTGGTCGAGCAGATATAGGATTTTCTGCAAGCGAATCCGGCCGACGACCTCATTGCCTGCTGCTTTGACGACATCAGCGATCAGCGCTTCATGGGGCTTCATTCTGCAATCCTCGACAGCACCGACTTCCGAAACGAATCATCCTTGAAAAAATACCGGACAATTGACCGCTTGCCGACCAGAGATCTGATTGCTGGGGATAGTTGGGTGATTTCACGCGTCGTTCCGTCGGCGATCAGAATTGAGAGCTTCTTGTGACGTTTTGCCTCGTCGCCGCCAACTTCGCCGTAGACGTTAATCGGCTCGGAATCCTTGATTACAGTCTGTTCAGGCGCCTTGCTTACGAGATCATCGATTTTGGCAATATGTATCTGCCGGCGCTTCTCCGCATCATCCAAGTTCTCATTTGGAAGAATTGGAAATCTACTGTTAACATCGATTACTTTATAAAGTCTGCGCTCCCTTAGCCGTCGCGCAAGATCTGCGATCTCGCGATCGGCAGAACTCGTCAATTTCTGAATCGATGTCCAAACGCTGAAATCATCGAGTCTTAAATAATTCGAGATCGTGTCGCCCTTCTTCCAAAAAAAGCAAACAAGTGGGTCTGACTTGTCGAGGCCGATTGACTTGTAGTCTTTTTGTTTTGCCGCATTGGCGATTCTAGATAAAAGTATTCGGACTAGAGATTCTACTCCTCGGGTCGTCTTGTGTAGATATACTTGTTCGAATAAGTGATATCTAGCTAGTAGGAAAGATTCTGCAGATTGAAGGGCTTTTTGGTCGAGGCAAAATGTCTTGAATGTCGGTCCGCCCTCCTCGTCATCCGCGGCAAGTGATACATCCGCAACGCGAATGTTATCGAGTAGCCAGTCAAAATCGATAGCACCGGCTCCGCTTCCCGTCATCATTCGATCGCGCCTAAGGTAGTCTAGTCGATCGGCATCAAATGAACTTGAGACGACAGCATCATATTCATCTCTAGGGTTTTCCGCTGTTAGCAGGTCCGCAACCTGCTCCGCCATTCCGGCGCGGAATCGCTCTAGAATTGGGAACAAGTTCCCCTGTTGGTTTAGAACGATCTCCGCCGTCCACTTCTCGTGCCTTTTGTCGACACCTCGTGCCTTTTGGCTCGTCTCAAAGGCGTGGCTGAACGGCCCATGCCCGATATCGTGAACCAACGCGGCGAGCACAGCAGTGTCGGCTTTGTGGGGATCGAAGTCTGCGTCTTCCATCGACCGTCGCAAGACCTTGAGGAGAGATCTTGCTGTATGGAAAACGCCGATTGAATGAGCAAAGCGCGAATGGGTTGCGCCCGGAAACGTGAATTCTGATACCCCAAGCTGACGAATCCGCCTCAGTCGCTGGAATTCAGGCGTATTCAGCAAACTCCAAGCCGCTTGATCCCGGCGTGCGTCTACTCCTTCCGACTCAAAGACAATCAGCCCGTGAACTGGATCTCGTACTCGATATCTGCGGGCAAGACTGGCCATAGGCTATCATCTCGGGGTTTCTCCACCGGCTGAGAGCGTAGGTTGAGCTCCGCAGTTTTGCAATTCACGACGAATTGCCATCGCTGAGAGCGTTGTGGGCATTCGGATGCCCTAATTTCCTTTCCCTTCCTGCCCCTCCCACGCAACAATCTTCCGCCGCCGCCCTTGACGCCCCCCGCCATCAGGCGTAAACACTGCCTCCAATCGAACTGGAGACGGCCCGGAATGATCCGCGTCACGACGATCGTAGTACTTAGGGTGCGCACTGCCTGATGGCTCCATAGCCGTCACGTTTGGTAGTGCGCGTATGCAGGCCCCTTCAGGGGCCTTTTTTATTGCCCTGACGACAGACACGAACACACGGGATGCGGCGGAGCCGGCCCGGATACGGAGCGAAGCGATGACACGGCAGATGACGGGCGCGGAGATGGTCGTCCAGGCGTTGATCGACCAGGGCGTCGAGCATCTTTTCGGCTATCCGGGCGGCGCCGTTCTGCCGATCTATGACGAGCTCTTCCAGCAGGACAAGGTTCAGCACATCCTCGTCCGCCACGAGGCGGGCGCCGGCCATGCGGCCGAAGGCTATGCGCGCTCGACCGGCAAGGTCGGCGTCGCCTTGGTCACCTCCGGCCCCGGCGCGACCAATATGGTGACGCCGCTCACCGATGCGCTGATGGATTCGATCCCGATGGTCTGCATCACCGGCCAGGTCGCGACGCATCTGATCGGCTCGGACGCCTTCCAGGAGGCGGATACCGTCGGCATCACGCGGCCGTGCACCAAGCACAACTGGCTGGTCAAGGACGTCAACGATCTCGGCCGCATCCTGCACGAGGCGTTCTATGTCGCGCGCTCGGGCCGGCCCGGCCCTGTCGTCGTCGACATCCCGAAGGACGTCCAGTTCGCGACCGGCACCTATGACGGCCCGGCCCGCGTCGAGCACAAGACCTATCATCCGAAGGTCCGCGGCGATCAGGCCGCCATCCGCGCCGCGGTCGAGATGATCGCCAAGGCGAAGAAGCCGATCTTCTATACCGGCGGCGGCGTCGTGAATTCCGGCCCCGAGGCGTCGAAGCTGCTGCGCGAGCTGGTCCGTCTCTCGGGCATTCCGATCACCTCGACGCTGATGGGCCTCGGCGCCTATCCGGCCTCCGACAAGCAGTGGCTCGGCATGCTCGGCATGCACGGCACCTTCGAGGCCAACAATGCGATGCATGATTGCGACGTCATGATCGCCGTCGGCGCGCGCTTCGACGACCGCATCACCGGCCGGCTCGACGCGTTCTCGCCGGGCTCGAAGAAGATCCAGATCGACATCGATCCGTCCTCGCTCAACAAGAATGTCCGCGTCGATATCGGCATCATCGGCGATGTCGGCAATGTGCTCGGCGAGATGCTGTCCGTCTGGCGCGAGGGTAAGCACGCCATCGATGCGGCGGCGCTGAAGAGCTGGTGGGGCGAGATCGAGCGCTGGCGCGCGCGGCGCAGCCTCTCCTATCGCCAGAGCGGCCAGACCATCATGCCGCAATATGCGATCGAGACGCTCTACAAGAAGACGCTCGGCCGCGACACCTACATCACGACGGAGGTCGGCCAGCACCAGATGTGGGCGGCGCAGTATTTCGGCTTCGAGGAGCCGAACCGCTGGATGACGTCGGGCGGCCTCGGCACGATGGGCTACGGCCTGCCGGCGGCGATCGGCGTGCAGGCGGCGCATCGGGACGCGCTCGTCATCGACATCGCCGGCGATGCCTCGATCCTGATGAACATCCAGGAGATGTCGACGGCGATCCAGCATGAGCTGCCGGTCAAGGTGTTCATCCTGAACAACCAGTATATGGGCATGGTTCGCCAGTGGCAGCAGCTGCTGCATGGCAACCGCCTGTCGCATTCCTATACCGATGCGCTGCCCGATTTCGTCAAGCTCGCCGAGGCCTATGGCGCCGTCGGCATCCGCGCCGAGAAGGTGTCGGAGCTCGATGGTGCGATCGACGAGATGCTCGCCACCAACAAGCCGGTGCTGTTCGATTGCCGCGTCGCCAATCTCGCCAACTGCTTCCCGATGATCCCCTCGGGCAAGGCGCATAACGAGATGCTGCTGCCGGAAGACGCCACCGACGAGGCGATCGCCACCGCGATCGACGAGGAAGGCAAGGCGCTGGTTTAAGGGAAGGCGGAGCAAGGGGAGAGGGCAGAGGCCCTCACCCCGACCCTCTCCCTGAGGGAGAGGGGGCCCGCCGTGCGATTTGAGGCGTTTCGGCGCAGTTGCCGCCATTCATGCCATCGCCCCCTCTCCCTCGGGGAGAGGGTGGGGTGAGGGCCTTTCGGATCACAGAGGTTTAGGAGCGAACAACATGCAACCCGGATCGGTCTATGCGATCAAGGAAGGCAAGGACGCTGTCGAGCAGCACACGCTCTCGATCCTCGTCGACAACGAGCCCGGCGTGCTGGCGCGCGTCATCGGCCTCTTCTCGGGCCGCGGCTACAATATCGAGAGTCTGACGGTCTCCGAGACGGAGCACCTGAAGCATCGCTCGCGCATCACCATCGTGACGCGCGGCTCGCCGCAGGTCATCGAGCAGATCAAGGCGCAGCTTGGCCGGCTCGTGCCGGTGCACCGCGTCATCGACCTGACGGTCGAGGGCAAGGCGATCGAGCGCGAGCTGATGCTGATCAAGGTGCGCGGCTCGGGCGAGCATCGCAGCGAGGCGCTGCGCCTCGCCGAGGCGTTCCGCGCCCGCGTCATCGACGCGACCACCGAGAGCTTCGTGTTCGAATTGACCGGCAAGACCGACAAGCTCGACCAGTTCATCATCCTGATGCAGCCGCTCGGCCTCGTCGAAGTCTCGCGCACCGGCGTCGCCGCCATCGCCCGCGGGCCGGAGGCGACATGAGGCAGGTTCGGGTGGGGCCGGAGACGGCCCTCGCTTGAACGCATGCCCTGCCGGATATACATTGGATATCCGAAGGACATCAGCCATGCGCGTCAAACTCGCCCGATGGGGCAATAGCCTCGCCGTCAGAATCCCGAAGGATCTCGCCGAAACGGCGGGGTTCGTCGAGGGCCAGGAGCTCGAGGCGGAAGCGAGCGCGCGCGGCGTCGCGCTGCGTCCGGTCCTGAAGCGTTACACGCTGGAGGAGCTTCTCGCCAGCATGCCACCCGGCACGGACCCCACCGAAACGATTGACTGGGGCCCCGACCGCGGCTCGGAAATCCTGCCTGACGATGACTACGCGCGCGGCCTGATCACGGACAAGGACATTCTCGGCGAACGCGATGATCGCCGACGCCGGTGATCTCGTCTGGAGCGATTTCAGCCCGACGCTCGGCACGGAACAGTCTGGCCGCAGGCCGGCTCTGATTCTGTCCTCACGCGCCTACAACATCGCCTCTGGACGCTCCATCGTCTGTCCGGTGAGTTCGACGCGTGGCGATTGGGCCTGGAACCTGCCGCTGCCGCCAGGCCTTGCGACGAAGGGCGTCGTGCTCGTCGATCAGGTGCGCGCCGTGCACAATGAATCGCGCCTCTTCCGCTTTCTCGAACGCGTCCCGGATGAATTCCTCGACGAGGTCCGTTTGCGCCTGGCTCCGCTTGTCGGGCTACGCTGACCATCAAACCGGGCAATGACTGCTTGACCGCGCGCGGACCTTCGCCTAGTGATACGAACCGTACGGTACGGTACGCTGCAATGCAGCACGAACCGGGCGGCACAGCCTCGGCATGGGCTGAGAGGAGCGAGGATCGCGTGAACGTCGTGGCGCCGACAGAGGCGAGGAGCGAGGGCTATTCGGCGCGGCAGAATGCCGTGCTGGAGAGCGCGCTGGCGCTGCTCGTCGAGGGCGGCGAGCGGGCGCTGACGACCGCGAGCGTCGCGCGCGCGGCCAATTGCTCCAAGGAAAGCCTCTACAAGTGGTTCGGCGATCGCGACGGGCTGCTCGCCGCGATGATCACCTTCCAGGCCTCGAAGGTGCGCGCCGAGCCGCGGCCGATCGGGCAGGCGGGTTTGCCGGCGCTCCGCAGCCAGCTCGCCGGGATCGCGGCCAATCTCCTGCGCGTCCTCGGCGGCGACGTCTCGATCGCGCTCAACCGGCTTGCCATCGGGCAGGGGCGGCGCGATGCCGCCGATCTCGGCCGTCTGGTGCTCGAGCATGGACGGCGGCCGATCGAGACGCGGCTCTCCGCGCTGCTGGAGGAGGGGCGCGATGCCGGCCTCCTCGCCTTCGCCGAGACGCGCGAGGCCTATCGCACGCTCTATGGCCTCGTCGTGCGCGACATGCATGTGCGCCTCCTGCTCGGCGACAGGTTCGACGATGCGTCGCCTGCCGCGCGTGCGGATGAGGCGATCAACCAGTTCCTCCGCCTTTATGGCGTGGAAGAGAATGCCGGACCGGTCCCAAAGAGGGCCGGCGCGGGAAACGAACGGACGGGATAGAAAGGACACCCATCATGCGCGTCTATTACGATCGCGATGCCGATCTCAACCTCATCAAGTCGAAGAAGGTTGCGATCATCGGCTATGGCAGCCAGGGCCGCGCCCATGCGCTGAACCTCAAGGATTCCGGCGCCAAGGAGCTCGCGGTCGCGCTGCGTCCGGGCTCGACCACGGCGCTGAAGGCCGAGGCCGACGGCTTCAAGGTCATGTCGGTCGCCGAGGCGGCCAAGTGGGCCGACCTGATGATGATGGCGACCCCGGACGAGCTCCAGGCCGACATCTACAAGAACGAGATCGCCCCGAACATCCGCGACGGCGCCGCGATCGCCTTCGCGCACGGCCTCAACGTGCACTTCTCGCTGATCGAGCCGAAGAAGACGGTCGACGTCGTCATGATCGCGCCGAAGGGCCCGGGCCACACCGTGCGCGGCGAATACCAGAAGGGCGGCGGCGTGCCCTGCCTCGTTGCCGTGGCGCAGGACGCGTCGGGCAATGCGCTCGATCTCGCGCTGTCCTATGCCTGCGGCGTCGGCGGCGGCCGTTCGGGCATCATCGAGACGACCTTCCGCGAGGAATGCGAGACCGATCTGTTCGGCGAGCAGGTCGTGCTCTGCGGCGGCCTGGTCGAGCTGATCCGCGCCGGCTTCGAGACGCTGGTCGAGGCGGGCTACGCCCCCGAGATGGCCTATTTCGAGTGCCTGCACGAAGTTAAGCTGATCGTCGACCTCATCTATGAGGGCGGCATCGCCAACATGAACTACTCGATCTCGAACACCGCCGAGTGGGGCGAATATGTCACCGGCCCGCGCATCATCACCTCCGAGACCAAGGCGGAGATGAAGAAGGTGCTCGCCGACATCCAGACCGGCAAGTTCACCTCCGACTGGATGCAGGAATATCGCGCCGGCGCCGCCCGCTTCAAGGCGATCCGTCGCAACAATGACAGCCACCAGATCGAGGAAGTCGGCGAGAAGCTGCGCGGCATGATGCCGTGGATCGGCAAGAACAAGCTGGTCGACAAGACCCGCAACTAAGCGCGGCGGCACATCCGCCAGATTTGGGGCCCGGCGACCGCGCGTTGCCGGGCCTTTTCTATACCTCGACCAGGTGCCGGATCTTGCGGCGGTCTTCGTCCGTGGCGGGATTGAAGATGACGAGCGCGAGATCCGTCCGCCCGTCGACGGCGAAGGTCGAGAATTCAAGCTGCAGCAGCCCGGCGACGGGATGGCGGACACGCTTCACGCCCTCGCCATGCGCGAGGACACTTTGATCGGACCAGAGCGCGCGGAACTCGGCGCTGGTCCGGCTGAGCTCCTCAATGAGGGCGTTGCCTTCGGTCTGGATGCCGCTGCGCAGCATGTCGCGCCGGACGGTTCCGACGAGAAGCCGCGCGACGTCCTGCCAGTCCGCATTGCGGTCGCGGCCGCGATCGCTGAACATCATGCGCAGCACGTTGCGTTCGGCCGGTGGCACCAACGCATAGTCCATCAAGGTGACGGCGGCGGCGCGGTTCCAGGCGATGACGGTCCAGTCGGGCGTCTTCACGACCGCCGGGCTGTCGGAAAGCGCGTCGAGCACGCGCTGCAACTGCGGCGTGATGCTGCCGCCTTCCGCGCGGCGCACCTTCGGCGGCCGCTCCTGCGCCAGCAAATAGAGATGCTCGCGTTCGTCGTCCGAGAGCGAGAACGCCCGCGCCAGCCGGTCGAGCACGTCGGCGGAGGGCGCGCCCCCGCGGCCCTGCTCGAGCCAGGTGTACCAGGTGGCGCTGACATGGGCGATCTGCGCGACCTCCTCGCGCCTGAGGCCCGGCGTCCGCCGCCGCTCCGGCGGGAAGCCGAAGGCCGCCGGATCGAGCCGGGCCCTTCGCTCCTTCAGATAGCTGCCGAGAGGGTTGGATGGCTCGCTCATGGTGCCTGCCTGTTGGTCGCCATACCGGTATGACGTCCCGGCTTTTGCCGCTGGCGCATCAGTCTATCTGTCTTGCCAGCAGGCAAGGAGAAAGTTCATGCGTCTTTTCATAACCGGAGCGAGCGGCTTCGTCGGGTCCGCCGTCGCGCGGCAGTTGATTGCGCGCGGCCATACGGTGACGGGCCTCGCCCGCTCCGATGCGTCCGCGGCTGGTCTTGAGGCGGCGGGGGTGAGCGTCCGGCGCGGCGGTCTCGAGGACCTCGACGTGCTCGCGGCCGCGGCGCGCGCGGCGGACGGGGTCATTCACTGCGGCTTCGTGCACGACTTCGCGAATTTCGCCGCCTCCTGCGTCATCGATCAACGCGCGATCGAGACGTTCGGCGCGGCACTGGAGGGGACGGGGCGCCCTCTGCTGGTGACGTCCGGCCTCGCGGGTCTCGCCCTGGGGCGGCCGGCGACGGAAGAGGACGTGCCCGACGCCGCCGTCGCCGCGCATATCCCGCGCGTCTCGGAGCCGGCCGGGCTGGCGCAGATCGCGCGCGGCCTCAAGGTTTCGGTGATGCGGCTGCCGCCCTCCGTGCATGGCGACGGCGACCACGGCTTCGTGCCGGCGCTGATCGGCATCGCGCGGGCGAAGGGCGTCTCGGCCTATGTCGGCAGCGGCGACAATCTCTGGCCGGCCGTCCACCGCGAGGATGCAGCGCGGGCCTATGTGCTGGCGATCGAAGGCGGCGCCGCCCATCCGCGCTACCACGCGATCGGCGACCAGGGCCTTCCGTTCCGCCAGATCGCGGAGGTCATCGGCCGCAAGCTCGGCATTCCGACGGTGTCAGTGCCCAAGTCGGAGGCGAGCGCGCATTTCGGCTGGATGGGTCCCTTCACGCAGTTCGACGTTCCCGCGTCGAGCGCGCTGACGCAAGGCTGGCTCGGCTGGACGCCGACCGCTGCCGGCCTGCTCGCGGATCTCGAGGACGGAACTTACTTCTCGGGCTGATCGAAAGGGGAGGGCGTCCGGTCGCCGCTCACTCCGCCAGCCTGCGCCGCATGAACACCGTACCGCCGATCGGCGTCGCGTAATAGGGCGCGGCGTCCTCGAAGCCGGCGGCGCGGTAGAGCGCCTGCGCCGCCGCCATCTCCGGCAGCGTGTCGAGGCGGATCTCGGTATAGCCGGCCCGTTTCGCCTCCGAGAGGATCGCGGCGAGCAGCGCCTTGCCGAGCCCCGCGCCGCGTCCCTCCGGCGCCACATAGAGCCGCTTCATCTCGGCGATGCCGCTGGCCTCCAGCGGGCGCAGCGCCGCGCAGCCGATCGGCGCGCCTTGCGCCGTGCGGGCGATGAGCAGCGCGCCGCGCGGCGGGGCATAGTCGCCGGGAAGGCCCGCCAGTTCGGCCTCGAAACCCTGGAAGCAGAGATCGACGGCGAGCGAGGCCTGATAGGCGCGGAAGAGTCCCGCGACATCGGCGATGTCGGCGGCGCTGACGGCCGGTTCTATCGAGAAGGGCGGCATCGCGGTTCCGGTTTGGCGGTCGAGCGGGCGCCTTAACCTCGCCGAGATCGTCCCGCAGGTCGAGGGGCCGCTATCATCCTCGGCCGGCTCACCGTTCGCTGCGGGCAAGCCTTGCGATCCGCAGCGCCAGTGGCACGGCGAGGGCGGCCGGAGCGGCGGCGGCGATGGCGAGCCACAGCGCCGCCTGGCCAGCGCCGATCGTGCCGCCCGGATCGGCGAAGCCGGCGAGATTGGCGACCATGCCCGCCATCGCCGTGCCGAAGGCGCTGGCGAAGAGCTGCACCGTCGTCATCCCGCCCGAGGAGATGTCCTGCTCGCCGGCCGGAGCATAGTGATAGACGCGCGTGACGAGGCAGGGCCAGGCCATGCCGATGCCGAAGCCGAGCAGGAAGAGGCCGACGCAGATTGGCGTCAGGATCATGAGGTCGCCGTCGCTCTTCATGGGGCCGAACAGGCCGAACAGCGCCAGCCCCGCCAGCACCGTGATGAGCCCGGCAAGGATCGGGCCGGTGCCGTCGCCCTGGCGCCAGCGGACGCTCGCAGCCGTGCCCGCCGTCCAGCCGACCGCGATCAGCGCTGCGAGATAGCCGGCGAAGAGCGGCGTCTGCCCATGCAGGGTCTGCAGCAGATAGGGGATGAAGATCTCGGGCTGGATGGTCAGCATCAGCAGCGCGATGGCGAGATAGACGACGCCGAGCGGCGCCTTGAGGCTGAACGAGCCCCGTGGCATCAGCCGGGCGGCGGCGCTCCGTTCGAAGCGGCCGATAAGGGCCGTCATCGCCAGCGCAAGCGCGAAGCCGGCAAGGTTCAGCAGCCTGGCATCCGCAAGGCTCCCGGCGGAGATGGCGAGCACGGCGCCGGCCAGCAGGATCAGCTGCGGCCAGGCGATCGGCGCCTCCTCGCGATGGCCCGCGACCTTGGCGGGCAGGCGGACAGCGGCGAGGAGGGCGAAGAGCGCGATGAAGGGCAGCAGCGACCAGAACGCGGCGCGCCAGGCATTGTGCTCCGCGAACACGCCGCCGAGCGCCGGTCCGATCAAGGTGGCGACGCCGAATGTACCGGAGATGAGGCCGACGGCGCGGCCCCAGAGCGAGGGCGGCAGCACGAGCCGCGTCACCGCATAGGCGAGGGCATAGAAGAAGCCGCCGCCGAAGCCCTGCACCGTTCGCCCGACCAAGAGCACGGTCATGCTCGGCGCGAGCGATGCGATCAGCGTGCCGCCGCCGAACAGAAGCGCGGCCACGAGATAGGCGCCGCGCGGTCCGAGCTCCTTGATGAGCCGCGCCGTCAGCGCCGCGGCGAGGATCGAGGCGACGACGAACAGCGTGGTTGCCCAGGCATAGGCATCGAGCCCGCCGATATCGGCAACGACCGAGGGCATGACGGTCGCCGTCATGAACATGTTGACGGCGTGGAGGACAACGCCGCCGGCAAGCGCCGCCGCATAGACGCCGTTGCGGCGGTCGAACAGCTTCTCGTCGTGCCCCGCCGGCGTGGACGGACGCGCGTCGTCAGTCCCCCTTGTCGGGTCGATCGGTCTCTCGTTCTGCATCTCGCCGCCTGTCACCCATCATCCCGACGGCGCTTCTAGAACCTCAACCCGGATCGAGGTCAAGGGCGGCGACAGTGCCCCGCTCAAACGAAGAGACCCGCGTCCTTGCGACCGCGGGTCTCCAAATCGAACCTTGCCGAAGAGGGCCGCCGGGCGTTCGGCGGCGAGGCTCACCGCTGCCGGTCAGTACGACCCGACGCAGCGATAGGCGCGGCCGTCATAGCCGGTGAAGGTGTCCGTCGCCGGATTGTAGCTGCGGTAGCGATCCTGGCAGTAGGCGACGTGGCTGCGCCAGGCGACGCCGGCTGGCGGCGGCACTTCATAGCCGTAGCGCGGCTGCGAGGCGATTGCCGCGCCGATGCCGAGGCCAAGGATGGCGCCGGCCGCCGCGGCCGCGCCCGGATTGCCGACCCAGCCGCCATAATAGCCACCGCGCCAGCCGGGGCCGCCATAATAGCCGCCACCGCCGCCCCAGCCGGGACGTCCCCAGCCGGGACCGCGCCAGCCCGGGCCGCGCCAGGCGGGCCCGGGGCCGTAGCCCGGGCCGCCGCGCCAGCCAGGGCCGCCGCGCCAATCGGCCGAGGCCGTGCCAGCCGTCGCCGCAATGGCGCCGAGCCCGATCACCGTTGCAAGAATCGCAGACATCACGCGCTTCATGATCCGTCTCCTCTTGGACGACCGCGCCCTTGGGCGGCGGTATCCGAACTCCATGCCGTCACCGGCCAGGGTGCCATCCTCCCCCGCCGCTCCGGCGAAATCGCGACGAAGCGGTGGCAGGATGAGGCCGCGGGGTGGGGCAGGGCTGCTGCCGCTGCTCCGGCCGCAGGGGCCAGGCCGATCAACTTGACCTTGGTTCTAGCGGCGGCAAGCTGAACGGCGGCTGAACGGTCGCGGTGGCGCTGCGGCTGAGGCATGCTATGACCGCTGCCACCTTCTCCCGGATCACGAGGCCTTCATGGCACGCTCCTATGCCATTCTCGATGTCTTCACGGACCGACCGCTCGCCGGCAACCAGCTCGCCGTCGTGCTCGATGCCGAGGGGCTCGATACCGAGGCGATGCTGGCGATCACCGCCGAGTTCAACCTCGCGGAAACCGTCTTCGTGTTGCCGCCGGAGCGGCCGGCCCACCGGGCGCGGCTGCGCATCTTCGCGCCGGGCAAGGAACTCCCCTTCGCCGGCCATCCGACCGTCGGCACCGCGGTGCTGCTCGCGCTCGAGGACGCCGCCGAAACGAATTATGGCCTCGACGCGATGCTGATGCTGGAAGAGACTGTCGGGTCGATCCGCAGCGTCGTCTCCTTGAAGGGGCCGCGCCAGGGTCATGCGATCTTCGATGCGCCCGTGCTCGCCAAGGCGGCGCCGCAGCCGCTCGATGGCGGAGCGGTCGCCGCGGCGCTCGGGCTGATGCCGTCCGAGATCGGCTTCGAGAACCATCTCATCTCGGCCTTCACGGCCGGCGTGCCCTATATCTTCGTGCCGGTGCGCGATCTTGCCGCCATGCGCCGCCTCTCGCCACGCAGCGACCTCTGGCAGAACGCCTTCGGCGGCACCTCGGCCTACATCTATTGCCGCGAGACCGAGAGCAACGCGCATCACTTCCACGCGCGCATGGTCTGGCAGACGCTCGGCCTCGTCGAGGATCCGGCGACCGGCTCGGCGGCGGCGGCCTTTGCCGGCGTCGTCGCGACCTTCGACCGCCCGACCAGCGGCACGCATCGCGCCATCATCGAGCAGGGCTACGAGATGGGGCGCCCCAGCCTCATCACGCTGGAGCTCGACACCGAAGGCGGCCAGCTCGTCGCCTGCCGGATCGGCGGCGACGCGGTCGTCTTCGCCCGCGGCACGCTTGATCTCTAAGCAATCCCGATGACACGTCTTTCCCGGAGCCCGTCTTGAGCCGCTTTTGGAGCCGGATCGTCCACGAGCTCTCGCCCTATACGCCGGGCGAGCAGCCGCTGATCCACGATCTCGTCAAGCTGAACACCAATGAGAGCCCCTATGGTCCCTCGCCGAAGGCGCTCGCCGCCATCGCGGCGGCGACCAGCGATCTGCTGCGCCTCTATCCGGAGCCGACCGGCCGCGCGCTGCGCGCCGTCATCGCCGAGAGCCACGGCCTTGATATCGGCGAGGTCTTCGTCGGCAATGGCTCGGACGAAGTGCTCGCGCATACCTTCCAGGCGCTGTTGAAGCAGGAAGCGCCGCTGCTGTTCCCGGACATCAGCTATTCCTTCTACCCGACCTATTGCGCGCTCTACGGCGTCGATCATGTCGCCGTGCCGCTCGATGCCGATTTCCGCATCGATCCGGCCGACTATGACCGCCCCTCAGGCGCCATCATCCTGCCGAACCCGAACGCGCCGACCGGCATCGCGCTGCCGCTCGCGACGATCGAGGCGATGCTGGTCCGTCATGCCGATGTCGTCGTCGTCATCGACGAGGCCTATGTCGATTTCGGCGCTGAGAGCGCGGCGTCGCTGATCGCGCGCCACCCGAACCTGCTGGTGATCCAGACCTTCTCGAAGTCGCGCGCGCTCGCCGGCCTCCGCGTCGGCTTCGCCATGGGCCAGCGGCCGCTGATCGAGGCGCTGGAGCGGGTCAAGGACAGCTTCAACTCCTATCCGCTCGATCGCCTCGCGCTCGCCGGCGCCGTCGCCGCCTGGGAGGACCGCGCCTGGTTCGACGAGAAGCGTGCGCTGATCATAGCGAGCCGCGGGCGGCTGACCGGGGAGCTCGCGGCGCTCGGCTTCACCGTGCTGCCATCGTCGGCGAATTTCGTGTTCGCGCGCCATGTCGATCATTCCGGCGGCGTGCTGGCAGCGGCGCTGCGCGAGCGCGGCGTTCTCGTCCGCCATTTCCGCAAGGACCGGATCCAGGATTTCCTGCGCATCACCATCGGCACCGACGCCGAATGCGACCGCCTCGTCGCGGCCCTGCGGGACATTCTCGCCAGCGCGGCGCCGTGACGCCGGGCTTGCATTTCCGCCTCGGCGGTTGCTAGAAGAATTCCGAGCCGGCGTCGTGCCGGCGGGATCGTGCATGCGGTCCGGGTGGAGAGCTTATGAGCGTCGCGGTTTCGAAGGTCGGAGTTCGCACGGGAAGCATTTCCCGCAGCGCCCGTCCCTTGTCCGCCGATCGCCTGCCGAAAGCCCTGCTTCTTCTTAGCTGCCCCTGAGCGTCGGCAGGCCTTAGACGGCCGGGCTCTCAGGGGAACGCGCCGACGAGCCAGCCCAACAAAAGCTCCGCGGCCCGACGCTCCCGACCCGATGCGGGACGCGGCTGCCAGAAGAAAGACCTTCACGATGACCGCCACCACCCCCGAGACCGCCTCCGCCAAGGACCGCGTTGTCATCTTCGATACGACGCTGCGCGATGGCGAACAGTGCCCCGGCGCCTCGATGACCTATGAGGAGAAGCTCGAGGTCGCCGAACTGCTCGAAGAGATGGGCGTCGACGTGATCGAGGCCGGCTTCCCGATTGCGAGCCAGGGCGATTTCGAGGCCGTGCAGGAAATCGCCCGCCGCGCAGGACCCGACGTCACCATCGCCGGCCTCGCCCGCGCCATTTCGGGCGACATCATCCGCGCCGGCGAAGCGGTGCGCGTCGCCAAGCGCCCGCGCATTCACACCTTCGTCTCGACCTCGCCGATCCATCTGGCGCATCAGATGAAGAAGAGCGAGGCGCAGGTGCTCGACATCATCGCTGCGACGGTGGCGCAGGCGCGCAACCTCGTCGACGACGTCGAGTGGTCGGCGATGGACGCGACGCGCACGCCGATCGAGTATCTGATCCGCTGCGTCGACGCCGCCATCAAGGCCGGCGCCACGACGATCAACCTGCCCGATACGGTCGGCTATGCCGTGCCGGACGAATATGCGGCGATGTTCCGCCAGGTGATCGAGCGCGTGCCGAATTCCGACAAGGCGATCTTCTCGACGCATTGCCATGACGATCTCGGCCTCGCGGTCGCCAACTCGCTGGCGGGTGTCGCCGGCGGCGCGCGCCAGATCGAATGCACCATCAACGGTCTCGGCGAGCGGGCGGGCAATGCGGCGCTGGAAGAGGTCGTGATGGCGATCCGTACCCGCGGCGACGTGCTGCCCTATGCGACCGGCGTCGAGACGACGATGCTGACCCGCGCCTCGAAGCTGATCTCGGCCGTCTCGGCCTTCCCGGTGCAGTACAACAAGGCCATCGTCGGCCGGAACGCCTTCAGCCATGAAAGCGGCATCCATCAGGACGGCATGCTGAAGAACGCCGAGACCTACGAGATCATGACGCCGGAGAGCGTCGGCGTGAAGGCGACCTCGCTGGTGATGGGCAAGCATTCGGGCCGCCACGCCTTCCGCGAGAAGCTGAAGGATCTCGGCTACGAGCTCGGCGACAACGCGCTGGAAGACGCGTTCAAGCGCTTCAAGGATCTCGCCGACCGCAAGAAGCATGTCTATGACGAGGATATCGAGGCGCTGGTCGGCGATGAGGTCGCGACCGCCAGCGAGACGATCCGCCTGCTCTCGCTGACCGTCATCGCCGGTACCGGCGGCCCCGCCAAGGCGATCATCAGCCTCGATGTCGACGGCACGCACATCACCAAGGAAGTCGCCGGCAACGGGCCCGTCGACGCGACCTTCAACGCCATCACGGCCATCGTGCCGCATCAGGCGAAGATGTCGCTCTATCAGGTCCACGCCGTGACCGAAGGCACCGACGCGCAGGCGGAAGTCTCGGTGCGGCTCGAGGAGGACGGCAAGTCGGTCACCGGCCGCGGCGCCGATCCCGACACCATGGTCGCCTCGGCCAAGGCCTATCTCTCGGCGGTCAACAAGATCGCCGTGAAACGCCAGCGCCAGCACGCCCAGGCCGCCAGCGCGTAAGGGGAGCTCCTCGTCTCCCTCCCCCCTTGCGGGGGAGGGTTGGGGTGGGGGTCTTGCTTCTGGCAGCAGCGACGGCGGGGAAGACGGCCCCCCACTCCATCTCTCCCCCGCAAGGGGGGAGAGGGCCGGGCGCGGACTTCATCGGCGATGCGCAGTAACGCCCGCCTCCCACTCTCCGGCGTGAGCCGAGGGAGGGGGGCATGTTATGCGGACCGGAAGGGCGGCGAAGGCCCTCACCCCGACCCTCTCCCTGAGGGAGAGGGGGAAGTGGAGCCCTTCGCAGGCGATTGAGGAAACCGCCGAGCCGACCCAGCCGCGCCCCCTCTCCCTCAGGGAGAGGGTAGGGTGAGGGCCTTCCGCGGCCAGCGGCGGAGATCGCCGCCCGCGACAGCCGAACCGCCCGCCGCCCCCTCTCCCGCGTGAGCCGGGGAGGGACCGGGAGGGTGGTGCCGGCCGTAATCCTTGAACACTGAGAGAAGAAGCCCCCCTCTCCAGCTCTCCCCCACAAGGGGGGAGAGGGCAGTGCGCGGCCTTCATCGGCGTTTGCTGAGGCGCCCGCCGCCCCCTCTCCCGCGAAGCGGGGGAGGGTGAGGGAGGGGGGTGCAGGCCTGAGCGGTCGGAGCGATCGGAAACTCCGCCGACCTACATCGGCAGAGCGAGCTTGCCGAGGCGGAGGAACTGCGTTTCGCCGGAGTGGTCGTCGACGCCGTCATTGTCGGTGATGACGAAGGCGTTGCCGTCGGCGTCGATCGCGAAGCTCTCGACCTTGTCGAGCACATAGCCCTTGGGCGCGGACAGCGCCGGCAGGAGGTCGACGAGATCCTGCTTCGTGACCTTCGGCAGGTCGCCGCCGAGCGCGGCGGGCGTCACGCCGGCGAGCGGCACGAAGACGAGCTTCTTGATCGCAGCGTCGCGGCCGACCTGGTTGTCGCGCTCGATGACGACGAGACCGCCGGGGACGGCCGTGATCTCCGAGAGACCGACCCAGCCCTTGGGCGCCTTGTCGAGCGGATAATGGACGGCGCCCCAGGCCTTGGTCGCCGGCTTGTAGGCGAGGAGCTTGGTGAAGCCCTTCGGGTCGTCCTTCCACTCGCGCTGCACGGCGAGCCAGACGGTCTCGTCGGCGCCCGACCCCGTTACGGTCACGCCCTCGAAACCGAAGCGGGTCGCCGCGGCCGCGAGGGCCTCCGGCAAAGCAATCTCCTCGACGATGGCGCCCTTGGCGTCGGTGCGGATCAGCGTCGACTGCGTCTTGTTCTTCTCGCGCTCGGGATTGCCTTCCGACGCGAGCCAGAAGCCACCATCCGCAGCGAGGGCGATGCCCTCGAGGTCGAGGTTCTCGGCCGGCTTGCCGTCCCTGGTCACGGTGATCGCGTCGGTGATCAGCGCCGGCGTCTTGGTCGCGTCGATCGTCAGGATACGGCCGACCGACTGCGCGCTGTCGATGACGGCATAGAGCTTGCCGGCGACCTTGGCGTCGGCGACCGTGCCCGAAAGGGCGGCCCAGCCGATCGGCTTGCCGTCCTTGTCGGCCGAGACGATCGTCGGATAGGCGGCCGGCGCGTCGCTGCGCTCGTAGATCGTGACGACCGAGCCGATCAGCCCGTCCTCGCGGAGGTCGTTCTCGGCGGCGGTGACGAAGAGGTTGCGCGCGGGGATCGCCAGCAGGCCCTCGGGGCCGATGCCGCCCGGCAGCGCCTGCAGGAAGGTCGGCGCCTTGCCGGCGCCCTCGTCCTTGTAGACGCCGACGAGCGAGGCGCGCTCCGAGCCGACGAAGATCAGCCGGTCGCCGCCGAAGGTCCCAACCTCGGCGCCCTCAGGCTCATTGCCCTTCTTGTTGCGCTTCTCGGGATAGTGGCCGAGGCGCACGGTCTCGTATTCGAGCGACGTGCCGCTGTCATAGTCGACGGTGCCGTCAGCCTTGAAGATGGTGAAGCCGCGGCTGCCGCCCTTCCAGTCGCCCTCGTTGGCCGTGACGAAGCGGTCCGCGTCGATCCACTGCACGCCGTCCGGCTCGCGGGCGACGGCGGTCATCGCGCCCGAAAGATCGATGACGCCGTCCTTCTTGGTGTCGATGCCGGCGAGATCGACCGTGCCGGCCGGGAAATGGGTCACGACCTTGCCGGTGGCGGCGTCGGCGATGACGATGTGGTTGTTCTCCTGCATCGTCAGGACGATCTGGTTCTTGTCGTTGAAATCGACGAATTCCGGCTCCGGATCCTCGGGCGCGACGGACGCGAGGCCAGTGACGTCGATGACCGTCTTCGTCGCGCAATCGACCGATCCGTCCGTGCCGATCTTGAAGGTGACGAGGCTGCCGCCCGGAAGCTGCGGGATGGCGCCGTCATTGACCTCCTCGTCGCGCTCGTTCTCGATCGCGATGGCGAGGAACTGGCTGTCGGGGCTCTTGGCGAGCGAATCCGGCTGTCCCGCGAGATCGCAGGTCGCCTTCACGCTCTTGGTGGCGAGATCGACGAGGGCGAGATGGCCGGATGGCTTCGCCTTGCTTTCCGAGGTCACGACACCGACCAGCGCCATGCCGCCGGCGACGACCGTCGAGGTCGGCTCGCCGCCGAGCGCCACCGTGCCGGCTGCCTTCGGCGCCTTCGGGTCGGTGATGTCGATGAGGCCGATCCGTTCGCCTGGGCTGTCGGTATAGACGAGCGTCTTGCCGTCGGCCGTCGTGGTGATGATCTCGGCGACGGTCGCCGTCTTGGCGTCGGCGCCCGCGGGGAGATTGTCGACGACATGGAACGTCGCGATGCGGTTGAACATCTCGGCCGCATGGGCGGCGAGGGGGGCGGCCAGCATGGTGCTGGCGAGCAGCGTGGCGGCGAGGGTGCCTTTGAGGATCGGGGTCATCTTTGGGTCCGGTCGCTGGCTGTCGGAAAGGGGGAATGTTGCAGGCTGATGAAATGACAGGCGCTGGATGACAGGGCGATGACGACAACCGGCCACGATCTCCGCCGGCCGTCTTCGCCACCGAATCCGCTTTCCCCGTTAGCCCGTTGGAATCGAGGCCGAATCCGTCCTCCGGAGGAGCTGCCGCGCCCGAGATTTCCACAGGCGGCGAATTCCTGCGTTCCACGCTGGACAGGCCCGGCCGCCTTTGCTACACACCCCCTCGTCGCCGCGGCAATGCCCGCAGCGCGGCGGGTGCATAGCTCAGTTGGTAGAGCAGCTGACTCTTAATCAGCTTGTCCTAGGTTCGATCCCTAGTGCACCCACCAAAATCCCTTCGATGAAAAGACGTCTTGCTGTCCGGTCTGATTGGATCGGGCGCGTCAGTCTGCTCGAGCCGGCGGGCGCCGATGATCTTTGGCGGGCGGGGCGTCGGAGAGGCGCCGTCCATGCGCCTCCCCGTTGGTCGCCTCAGG
Organism: Kaistia sp.; assembly: GCA_965229325.1. Classification (GTDB taxonomy): domain Bacteria; phylum Pseudomonadota; class Alphaproteobacteria; order Rhizobiales; family Kaistiaceae; genus Kaistia. The sequence continues at coordinate 195,600 of OZ245873.1, forward strand.
CGGCTTCCAAGGCGAGCGCGCGCGGCACGGCGTCGGCGAAGAGCACCAGCGTTTCCGCGCAGAACGCTTCGACGCGGTCGACAAGCGCCGCACTGGCCTGGAACGCCTTTGCCGTGCCCTCCCGGTCGATCAGGCCGGTCTCGCCCGCAAGGCGCAGGACATTGGCGACATGGGAGCGCGAGACGCCGCACTGCCGCGACAAGGCGTTCGCGCTTGGGCCCGGCACGCCCCCGCGACGCGCCGATGCCAGCCTCAGCATGATCAGCCATCCGCTGTCGAGTTCGCCGATCCCGGCAAGCCGGTCGGGCCGGCGTGCAAAGGTCGGGCTGGCGGGATAGGCGTCGCCGACGACGACGCAGAGTGCATTGCGGAAGCTCGGGCGCTCGAGATGCTGGAGCGACGCCGCCAGATCGGGCCGCAAGCCGGCCAGGGCACCGAGGACCTGCGTCCAGTATTCGAGGTGGTAGTCGGCGAGGCGGGCGGTCGGCAGCAGCGGCTTGAAGCGGCCATCGGCCGGCTCGGGGTCGATCTCGAGATATCCCGCGTGCAGCATCAACTGGATCATGGTGCGCACACGCACGCGTCCGCTGAATCCGTGCTCGACGCATGTCGCTTCGAGACGGCTCGCCGTCAGCCGGCAGCCCGTCTCGTTCGGACGAGCGTTCAGATAAAGGGCGTAGAAGGCGATCATCAGCTTGCCGCGGTCGGCAAAGAGCCGATGCCGCGCCGGGTCGCGGTAATTCAGCCCCAGCCTGCCGTCGATGATGCGGTCTGCGGCGAGGGCGAAGCCCGGCATCGCCCGAACAGCCGCCAGTGCGGCGGCTGAAAACAGAGTGGGTTCGGCCGTGGCGGACACGGCCGTCTGCTCCGCGACCACGCGAGGAACAGTGTCGATCATCATTTCGAGATCCCAACGATTTTTGGCAGCTAACACGCGTTGTGTGCTGCGGTAGAGGGTGTGCACCGCAACAGGCCCTTTGGGAGAGGGTCTCGGATCCGGCAGCCACAAAAGGGTGCCCGCTATCCTGTTGCGCATTGGGGCATTTAAATCGTGCAAATCAAGTCAATTCGTCCAGTCGATCCGGCAGTCAGTATCTATCCACTACCGATGAGCAGCAGAAGAGCGCGATTCGAGGCAAGAAATTCGCGGAGACACAGGCTGCGATTGCCGAAGGGTCATCCATTCAGAATTGTGCCATTCTGGATGCCTTATTCGTTTGCGTCATTTCTCGTCCGTGTATTCCCAAGAATGTTCTGACTGGGCGGGCGGGAATGTTGATGAGCGTGAGGCCTTCTGGTTCCTCAGGGCGTTCTTGCAGGATGTGAGGACGATCTCACACCGTTGCCCATTCGATGAGTGAGCCGGCTTATCAACTGTCTGCGGCGACACGCAGGTGGCCGCGGCGCCGACCGTCGGCGCTGCGGGCGGCTCGCATGAAGACGGATAGAAATCGACGCGCGAACGGAACCTTGCGTTGAGCTTTGGGCGTTAGTCATGCGGCAGCCGGAGGCGCCGCGCATCGGCTTTTGCCAGGTGCGGAGCGGAGTTCAGTCGCCGGCTGATCGCATTCGTGTTCGAGGAGGAAGAGCCATGCAGACGAAGATCATCGGCAGTGTCTTGCCCGTGCTGGAGGTCGAACTCGCGGCCGGCGAGCGGTTGATCGGGATACCCGAGCAGCTGTCCTGGCTCACCGGCGGCGTCACGCTGCATGCCTCGGTCTCGGCAGGGGGCGGCGGCGGCGTCTGGGGCCTCGTCAGCCGCGCCGTCTCCGGTGGCGGCATCGCCATGACCGAGTTCCATGCCGAGCATGGTCCGGGCATGGTCGGCTTCGCCGCCAAGCTGCCCGGCCAGATCATCGAGATCGACGTCGCCGGGCGGGCCTATGTCGTCCACCGGCACGGCTTCCTCTGCGGCACATCCGGCATCACCCTGCAGGCCGCCTTGCAGCAGAATCTCGGCGCCGGCGTCTTCGGCGGCGAAGGCTTCGTGCTGCAGAAGGTCTCGGGCGAGGGCAAGGCCTTCATCGAGCTCGGCGGCGAGATCGTCACCTATGACCTCGCTGCGGGCCAATCGATCATGGCGCATCCGGGCCATGTCGGCCTGTTCGACGAGGGCGTCACCTTCGAGATGACGGCGATGCGCGGCATCGGCAGCACGTTCTTCGCCTCGGGCGATCTGTTCATGGCGAAGCTCACCGGCCCCGGACGGGTCTGGCTGCAGACGCTGACGCTGCCGGGGCTCGCCCACAGCATCAGCCACTATCTGCCGAAGCAGGGCTAGACCATGCGCATCCCCTCAGAACGAGCCGGTCGGCGGCGCTCGATCGCGATGGCCGCGGCCCTGGCGATGACCCCGCTCGCCGTCGGCGCGCAAGGCGTGGAGGCGCCGGATTATGCGCCGTTCAAGTCCGGCGTGTTCCTCCGCTATCTGAATGCCGCCGAGGGCGGCATCCGCGAGACGCCGCGCATCGGCCTTTCCTTCGGCGATCGCGTGCTCCGGGCGACGCTCGATTCCGGCTCGACCGGCGTGGTCGTCGCGGCAAGGTTCATCCCGAATGTCGACCAGTTGCCGGTGATAGGGCCGGGCAAGCTGACCTATACGAGCTCTGGCCGCGTCATGGAGGGCTCATGGGTGACGACGCCGTTGACGCTTGCGGGCGCCGATGGGGCCAGCGTGGCCACGGAGGCGATGCCGGTTCTCGCAGTGACGCGCGTCTCTTGCCTCGAAACCGCGCGCGAGTGCACGCCGAGCGATGATCCGAGCGGCATCGCGATGGTCGGGATCGGCTTTGCCCGCGAGGCCGACCGGCAGGCCGAAAGCACGCCCGAGAAAAACCCTCTCTTGCGGATCGCGGGGGAGGGTGAACGGCGCCGCGGCTATGTGCTGACCGCCGAGGGCATCCATGTCGGGCTGACGCGCGAGAACACGCGCGGCGACTTCCACTTCGTGAAGCTGGAGCGGCAGGAACAGCTGCCGGACTGGAAGGGCATCCCGGCCTGCATCACGATCTCAGGCCAGACGCCGCCGGCCTGCGGCAGCATGCTGGTCGATACCGGCGTCGGCGCGATGTTCTTGACCGTGCCGCCGAGCCAGGCGCCAAGCGCGCCGCTGCCGGACGGAACGGCTGTTGCCATCGCGGTCGGCACGGAGGCTGCGAACACGCCGCTCTATAGCTTCACGACCGGCGACCGGTCGTCGCCGCTGGCGCCATCGACCGTGCATCTCGCCGTTTCGGACAAGCGGGTCTTCGTCAACACCAGCTTCCATCTCCTGAACGGCTTCGACATGCTCTACGACGCCGATGGCGGCTATGCCGGCTTCCGGCCGCGCTGACGCGGCCGGACAGCCTTCGACAATCAGACTTAGTCCAGGCTGAGAGTTCTCAGAGATGTCGTTGTCGGGCCTGACCCGGCAACCCAGACTTTCCTGGCCGGCAGACGATTGCGGGTCGCCAAGGAGCGAGGCTGGATTGCCAGGTCAAGCCCGGCAATGACAGGTTTCCGCGGTCTCCGCGATGACCGAAGCCGAATGTCGATCGGTCCTAGCGCGCATAGGCGTCGAAGGGGTTGTCGTGGGTGATGCGGCGGAGCGTTGCCGCGTCGACGCCCGCGGCGCCGAGCTTCGGCAGCAGCTTTTCCGAGAGATGGGTATAGGGCAGCGGCGTGCCGCCGCCGGGCAGCGCCGGGTCAAACCAGCCGCGATCATGGCTGAGCAGCAGCTGGCCGGCGAGGCCGGCGTCGAGTGCCTTCAGGATGAGGGCCACGACCGCGTCGTCGTCGGCGCGGCCGACATGGTCATATTCGATGAAGGCGCCGCGGGCGGCGACCGCGAGGTTGAGCGCGAAATCCGGCTCCTCCTGCGCATGGATCGCGATGTAGCGATCGGCGCGGTAGCCCTCGGCCTCGATGATGTCGAGCTGGTCCATGACGACGCGGCCGCGGATCGTGTGGCTGCCGATCACGGCGCCGGTGCGCTGGCCGGCCCTCGCCGCGGCGCGCAGGATCTTCGCCTCCAGCGGCGTGATGCCGTCGTCTCCGGCGCTGAGCTTGATCCAGGCGGCGCGGAAGCCGGCCCCCTCGATCTCCTCCTCGATCTCGCGCACCATCCAGTCCTCGAGCGCCGCTTCGCTGGCGCCCGGCACCCAGTCCGGCGTCCACGGCTCGCGATAGAGCCCGGTCGGCACGACGATCGGGAAGTTCGTTGCCCTGGAGACGGCGAGATCGAGATCGGCCCTGCGGCCGACGCCGCCGGTCGAGCATTCGACGAGAGCGGTGATGCCGAGCGCTTTGATCTTCTCGATTTCCGGCGCCATCAGCGCGACGACATCGGCGGCCTCGGCCTCGGCATAGCCCGGCTGGTCGGGGGTCCTCAAATCGACGAAGACGTGCTCATGCGGCAGGATCATGCCGAGCGCGTCCTTGCCGAGCGGTCCGAGCGTCGTATGCAACTGGCGCATCGCGTTTCCTCCACGGGCGAGGCGACAGCCTATCGTCCGGCTTCGCCCTGCGCTACCCGCAGTTGCCGGGCGCCGCGCACGGCAGACCGCGGTCGACGGGTTCCGGGGCTGCTTCGCGCGCTGGTTGCCCGGCCGGTTCACCTTGTCCATAAATCGATTGAAAACCGATTGCGCGAAGCGGGCGGCTGCGGCATGGTTCGCGCAGCCCCAGTGAAGAGGGCAGGTTTCGGGAGGAATTCGATGTCCAAAACTGCAAGGTCACTCCTTGCCGCCGGCGCCATTGCGCTCGCGGCCATGTCCACGGCGCCTGTGCGGGCCCAGGCTGAGGATGTCACCATCCTCGCTTCGGTTCCGGGCCTGACGTTCCCGTTCTTCGTGCACATGATGAACGCCTTCAAGGCCGAGGCCGCCAAGCAGGGCGTCGCCGTCATCGAGAGCGACGGCCAGGTTTCCTCGCCGAAGCAGACGGCCGATATCGAGGCCGCGATCACCAAGGGCGTACAGGGCATCGTGATCAGCCCGAATGAAGTCGACGCCATGGCGCCGGCGCTGGCCCAGGCCGTCGAGGCCGGCATCCCCGTCGTCACCGTCGATCGTCGCGTGTCGCAGGTTGAGGGCATTCTCGCCCATATCGGCGCCGACAACGTCAAGGGCGGCGAGGCTCAGGGCGAGCTCGTCATGAAGCTGTTCCCCGATGGCGCCACCGTCGTCAACCTGCAGGGCCAGTCGGGCGCCTCGCCGGCGATCGACCGCAACAAGGGCCTGCACAACGTCCTCGACAAGGCGGCCGACAAGTACAAGATCGTCTTCGAGCAGACGGCCGGCTTCGACCGCGCCAAGGGCCTCGCGGTCACCGAAGCGGCGCTCTCGGGCCTCTCCGAGCCGCCGAAGGTCATCGTCGCCGCCAATGACGACATGGCGCTCGGCGCTCTCGAGGCGGTCAAGGGCCGCAATCTCCAGGGCATCGCCATCATCGGCTTCGACGCGCTGCCCGAGGCTCTGGCCCAGGTTCGCGACGGCGGCCTCACGGCCACCATCGAGCAGTTCCCCGGCAAGCAGAGCGCCATGGGCGTCGACACGCTGGTCGCCTTCATCAAGGACAAGAAGAAGCCGGAGCAGTCGCTGATCCTCCTGACCCCGGTCGCGATCACCAAGGACAACCTGAACCTCGCCGAGCGCCTCGGCGAAGTGAAGTAAGTCCACTTCCGCATCGCTTCGCGTCCGGACGCCGCTTGCCGCCGTCCGGACGCTTTCCTTTCGCCATGCTTCCTTTTCCCATCGTGTCAGGCGCCGCAGACCGGGCGCCGCGAGGCTCGTCATGACCGCTCACGCCGCGCCGCTTTTGAAGATGTCGGGCATCACCAAGAGCTTTCCGGGCGTCAGGGCGCTGGATGGCGTCGCGCTCGAGGTCAACCGGCAGGAAATCCACGCGCTGCTCGGGGAAAACGGCGCCGGCAAATCCACCCTTTTGAAGATCCTCGCCGGCGCGCAGTCGCCGGACGCGGGCGAGATCATCTTCGACGGCGAGGCGGTGACGCTCGCCAACCCGCATGCCGCGCAGACGCTCGGCATTGTCACGATCTACCAGGAATTCACGCTCGCCCCGGACATGAGCATCGCCGAGAACGTGTTCATCGGCCGCGAGCCGGGCATGGGCCCGTTCGTCAACTGGTCGCGCATGGCGGCCGAGACGGAAAAGCTGATCCGCCGCATCGGCCTCGAACGCAGCCCGATGACGCTGGTGCGCGATCTCTCGGTCGCCGAGCAGCAGATGGTCGAGATCGCGCGGGCGCTGTCGATGGATTCGCGCGTCATCATCATGGATGAGCCGACCTCGGCGCTCAGCCTTGCCGAGGTCGAGAAGCTGTTCAAGATCGTCCGCCGCCTCAAGGACGAGGGCATCTCGATCATCTTCGTAACGCATCGCCTCGAGGAGGTGATGGAGGTCTGCGACCGCTTCACCGTGCTGCGCGACGGCCGCAATGTCGGCGCCGGCCTCGTGTCGGACATCGATATCGACGGCATCATCCGCCTGATGGTCGGGCGCGAGGTCAATGCGCTGTTCGCCCATCGCGAGGCGCCCGAGCTCGGGGCCGTCGCGCTCGAGGTCAAGAGTCTGACGCGGCTGCGCACGGCGCAGGATCCGCATGCGACCGAGATCCGCGATGTCTCGCTCTCGGTCCGCCGCGGCGAGATCCTCGGCATCGCCGGGCTGGTTGGCGCCGGCCGCACCGAGACGGCGCGCGCGATCTTCGGTGCCGATCCGTTCGATTCGGGCGCCGTCACGGTCGATGGCGAGGCGGTGACGATCCGCTCGCCGCGCGATGCGATCGCCCGCGGCATCGGCCTGGTGCCGGAGGATCGCAAGCTGCAGGCGCTGTTCCTGGCGCAGGCGATCCGCACCAACATGTCCGTCGCCTCGCTCGACCGGCTGCAGCGCTTCGGCATCTTCGTCGACGAGGCGAAGGAGCGCGCGATGGTCGAGGACTATCGCAAGCTGCTCAACATCCGCATGGCAGGACCCGACCAGCCGGTCGGCAATCTCTCGGGCGGCAACCAGCAGAAGGTCGTGCTCGCCCGCTGGCTGGCGCTCCGGCCGAAGGTGCTGATCGTCGACGAGCCGACGCGCGGCATTGATGTCGGCGCCAAGGTCGAGGTGCACAATCTCCTGTTCGAGATGGCGCGGTCCGGCATCGCGGTGATCGCGATCTCCTCGGAGCTGCCGGAAGTGCTCGCCGTCGCGGACCGCATCGTGACGATGCGCGAGGGCAAGGTGACCGGCGAGATGCTGCGCGCCGACGCGACGCAGGAAAAGCTGATGGCAATGATGACGCTCGGCACCACGAGCCGCGCCGCGTGAGCGGATGACGGACGGGCCGGCTGATCGGGGTGGAGGAAGGCAAGGGTATGGCTGAGGCAAGGAAAAGCGCGGCGGCGGAGAGCGGCGGCGTCGATCTGTTCGGGTTTCTGGCGCGTTTCGCGCCGCTCATCTTCCTCGTCGTGCTCATGGCGGTGTTCGCACTGCTCGAGCCGCGCTTCCTCTCGTCGATCAACCTCTTCAACGTCATGCGGCAGGTCTCGATCACGGGCCTGCTCGCCATCGGCATGACCTTCGTCATCCTCACCGCCGGCATCGATCTCTCGGTCGGCTCGCTGCTCGCCTTTGCCGGCCTCGTCGCGGCGGCGGTCGCCAAGGGCGGCATGCAGGATCGCTTCACGGTCGGCGAGGGCGGTGTCGGCTTCGGCTGGGAACTGGCGGCGCTGGCCGCGATCGCCGTCGGCGTCGTCGGCGGCCTGATCCAGGGCTTCTCGATAACGCGACTCAAGGTGCCGCCCTTCGTAGTGACGCTCGGCGGCATGTCGGTGTTCCGCGGCGCGGCGCTCCTGTTCGCCGCCGGCGGGCCGATCTCGGGCTTTGCGCCTGACTTTACCTGGTGGGGCCAGGGCAAGATCGGTCCGGTCCCCGTGCCGGTGATCATCTTCCTCGTCTGCGGCCTGCTCGCCCATATCGTGCTGCGCTACACGCGCTATGGCCGCCAGATCTACGCCGTCGGCGGCAATCCCGAGGCGGCGCGCCTCTCCGGCCTCAACGTCACGGCGATCATCTGCAGCGTCTATGTGATCATGGGCTTCTTCGCCGGCCTCGGCTCCTTCGTGCTGGCCGCGCGGCTGAACTCCGCCGAAGCGGTCGCCGGCACCGGTTATGAGCTGACCGTCATCGCCTCGGTCGTCATCGGCGGCACATCGCTGTTCGGCGGCGTCGGCACCATCTTCGGCACGATCATCGGCTCGATCCTGATCGGCGTGCTGCTGAACGGCCTCGTGCTGATGAACGTCTCGTCCTACATCCAGCAGATCATCATCGGCGTGATCATCGTGCTGGCGGTCGCCTTCGACACCTTCGCCAAGTCGCGGCGCCGCAAGGTCTGACAAGGGCGACGGCAGCCTGCCGCCGGATCGGCGGCGGGCTGGCGGGGGACTGTTTGGTTGGTGGTTGGCTGCGTGCACCAGGGCCGATCGCCGCGCGCCAGAGTGCGTCGTCGAACTCGAACCTCTCCGAGCTGTCATTGCCGGGCTTGACCCGGCAATCCAGTCTTTGTTCATTGCCGAGCGGACTGTACCCCGACTGCCACGGCAGTCTGGATTGCCGGGTCAAGCCCGGCAATGACAGGCGTTTGGTCCTTGGTGCCCGTCCAGCGTCGGCAGCGCCCTGCCGTTCAGCCGGACTTCCGCGGCGGCTTCGACTTGGTCAGCGCCGTGCCGAAGACATGGTCCCAGAACGGCGTCGTCACGCCGAAATTGCCTTCGTCATGGCGGAAGTGGTGCAGCGCATGCGTGCGCTTCCAGCCATAGAGCGGATGGTCGGGCGTGATGCGCCAGTGATGCAGCACGTGATGGGCGAAGGAATAGGCGAGATAGCCGCCCGTGACGCCGAAGCTGAAGCCGCTGCCATAGGGAATGCCGAACAGCCACCAGGCCGGCAGGACCACCGCGGCGGCGAGGATCGAGAAGCTCATCCAGATCGGCGTGCCGATCAGTTCGGTCGGCGAGGCGTGGTGCTGGTCGTGCAGGTCGCGGAAATAGCCGACATTGTGCAGCACGACCCGGTGGATGATGTATTCGGCCAGCGTCCAGAAGGCGAGGCCGGCCAAGACCGCCACAATCCAGAGCAGCGGATCGAAATCCGCGCCGGACCACAGCGTGGCGGCCATCAGGGCGATGAGAACGAACGGGTACACGAAGAAATCGGCATAGTAGCCGACAGCGCTGCGCGTGATTGCCGACATGACACCCTTCGCTGAAACCGAATACCCTTCTCGAAGATGCGCCTTGCCGGACCGATCCGGCAAGGCTGTGACTCATCACAAAACTCGCTTTCGGCGCGATTCGCCAGCCAATCTGCCCTTATTTTGCGCAATTTCAAGCGCGAGCTTGGCGGGCGGTGACGCGGGCGGCTCGGCATGGCATGGTCTGGCCATGCGCGCCATCCTCATCCTCCTCGCCGCCCTTCTCGCAACCCCCGTCGCCGCCACGACGCCGGCCGCTCGTCCGGCTGCGCCGGACACGCGGTCGAACCTCGTCCGCGTCAACATCATCGACGGCGAGGACGGCCGCGATGCGCTTGCGCGGCTCGGTCCCTCGCTCGGGCTCAGCGCTGCCGATGTCGCGCGGATCCGCATGGTCTCCGGCTATGTCGGCTGCCTGTCGCCGTCGCCCTCGGTCGGCTCGGCGGCATTGTTCCTCGACAACCAGCAGATCCTGACGGCGGCGCATGTGTTCTTCGAGCCGTCGGGGAAGCGGCGCTGGAAGTGCTTCTTCAAGAACCAGGCGGCCGATCCGGTCATGATCGACCTTCTGGTCGACGACGCCAATACCCGTTTCGGCGCCAAGAAGCCGCGCCCGGGCTCCAACAACGACTATGCGATCGTGCGCCTCGCGACGCCGCTCGAAGGCGCGGTGCCGTTTCCGGTGATGGAGGATGTTCCGGTCAAGGCGGGCGAGAAGCTGATCGTCGTCACGGCGCATCCCGCCGACATGGTGCGCGAGATCGATCGCGGCATGCCGGTGGTGCAGGGCTGCACGGTCAGGCGGAAGCCGGTCTCCACCGAGAAGACGTCGTTCTTCCGCACCGATTGCGACGCGACCGGCGCCTCCTCCGGCGGCATGAATCTCGCCCGGATCAACGGCACGCTCGCTTTCCGCGGCATCACCATCACCACAGGCCCCTGGCGCGATCCGGACCTGATCGGTGCGCCCTATAACGAGAAGGGCGGCAGCGTCACGACGGCACTCGGCACCGACGCCGCCATCCTTGCCGCTGGCCGCAGCCTCGCGGGTGGTGGCCTCTGACGGCTCGTCGCTAGCGGGTCAGCGCCGCTGGCGGCCGGCGAGCGCGCTCTCGATCTCGCTGCGGCCGACGCCGATATCGGCGAGCATCCGGTCGTCCATTGCCAGCAAGGTGGCGCGGGCGCTGCGGGCGCGGAAATAGGCGATCAGGCGATTGGTCGTTCGGGGCATGGCATTGTCCTCATGGTTTGAAAGCGCCGGCCCGTCGCCGGCACGCTCTTCCTAGAGAACGGCACATCGCGTCGATGTGATGGTTGTCACGCGTGATTGTGCACTGCGTCACGCGGCCTTTTGCGCTGCGATAGCGGTGCCTCTGAGCAGGGTATCGATGAAGGCGAGCTTGTCGATGACCCCGGGCCCGAGCGTGAAGGGATAGAGGTCGGGCTGGCCCATGCTGCGATTGATCGAGTTCATCGCCTGGGTGAGCGGCACCCACGCCTCGATGATCTCGGAGAAATCGACGCCGCGATAGGGATCGAAGTCGATCGTCGTATCGCTGCCGCTGCCGAGCGCGCGCGCCTTCGGGCGGATGCGCAGGCCGAAGGCATAGGCCGTCTCGATCGTGTCGATCATGTGCATGTAGTGGGCGAAGGTCTCGGCGAAATCCTCCCAGGCATGCGCGGTCGCATATTGGCTGACATAGCGCTCCTGCCAGTCGGCGGGCGGCGCGCCGGCGTAATGGGCTTGAAGCGCTTCGTTGTAATTGACCGATTCGTCGCCGAAGACCGCCCGCGACTCCTCGATCCGCCCGGTGTCGCGCACGAGGCGGTCCCAGTAATAATGGCCGATCTCGTGGCGGAAATGGCCGAGCAGCGTGCGATAGGGCTCGTGCATCGAGGTCCGCGCCTTCTCGCGCTCGACCGCGTCGGCCTCCACGATGTTGAGCGTGATGAGCCCTTCGTCATGGCCGGTCATGACGCGGATATCGGCTTCGTCGGCGAGGAAGCTGAAGGAGAGGCCGCCCGCCGGATCGTCGGCCTTGTTGGGCACGGCGAGGCCGAAGCGCAGCAGGCTGTAGAACAGCCGGTGCTTGGCGATCTCGATGTCGCGCCACCGCTCGCTATAGACCTGGCTCGAGAGGTTCGGGATCATCATGTTGGTGCGGCAGCAGACGCAGAGCTGTTCCGGATTGTCGGCGAGGAGCACCCAGTTGCAGACGCCATGCTGGCGATTGGCGCAGGGCTTGTAGAGCAGCGCGTCGATGCCATGCGCGGTGTAGAGCTGCTCGCCATTGACGCCGGGGCCGGCATCGTCGAGCGAGCGCATCTGCCCCTGCGCCGGCACGAAGCCGAGCGGCCGCTGGCAGCCTTCGCATTCCATCGCCTCGAAGGGCAGCCAATGGGCGCAGGCCCGGCATTCGAACAACCGCATCTTCCGCTCCAGCCATGGTTTTGGACCCCCGATCCGGCGGGGGAGATGGCGATGCAACGCGGAAAGGCGCGATTGGTTCACGCCCGAGGCGCGTCAATCTTGCCGCGGCTCGCGCTCCGGGAAGCGAAGGGTGATGCGCGTCCCCTTGTGCTGGACATCGTGCTCGATGACGGCATCGAGCTTGCCGGAGAGCGCCTGGATGATCCGCCGTCCAAGACCCGTGCCGACCGCGCGCGTGTCGCTGCCGCTGCCGACGCCGTCATCCTCGACCGTCATGGCGATCTCGCCATTGCTGGCCGTGCAGGTGACGCGGACCGCGCCGCTGGCGCCGGGATAGGCGTATTTCAGCGCGTTGAGGATCAGCTCGGTCATGATGACGCCGAGCGCCACCGCCCGGTCAGGCCGGATCGAGATCGACTCGAGCTTGGAGGTGATCTGGCCGCCGTCGCCATTGGCCTCGATGGTGCGGGCGAGATCCTCGATCAGGCTGCCGAGATAGAGATCGAGCGCGACGGAGTGCACATCGTCGGAGGTGTAGAGGCGCCGATGCACCTGCGACACCGCCATGACCCGCCCAACGGCACCGGCGAGCGCGCTCTTCACCTGCGCGTCGGGATGGGCCGAGGCCTGCATGTTGAGCAGCGAGGCGACGAGCTGCAGGCTGTTGCCGACGCGGTGGTTGACCTCCTGGATGATCAGCGCGCGCTCTTCCGCAAGCGCCTCGAACCGATCGCGCGCGGCGCGCATTTCAAGCTCGGCCTGGCGATTGGCCGCCTGCAGGCGGCGCGCCGTGAGGGCGGAGGCAAGGGCGGCGCGCAGCAGCGGAAAGAAGTCCTCGCTCGCTTCCTTGATGACATAGTCGGCGGCGCCGGCCTTGAGCGCGGCCACCGCGATGCGTCCCTGCGCCTCGCCGGTGACATAGACGACCGGCGGCGGCTCCGGCATCGTCGCGATCACGGGCAGGATTTCGAGCCCTGTGCGGCCGGGCATGTGATGATCGAGCGCCACGATGTCGATGCCGCCCGCGGCAAGCCGCGCGAGACCGGCCTCGCCATCGGTCGCCGTTTCGACGGAATAGCCATGGCGCGTCAGGTCCTTGACCGCCAGCCGGCAGAGCCCTGGATCGTCATCGATATAGAGCACGACCGGCGTTTGGCCCATCACTTGGCCTCGGGCACTTTGATGACCGAGAAGAACAGGCCGAGCTGCCGGATGGCGTTGGCGAAGTTCTCGTAATTGACCGGCTTCACGACATAGACGCTGGCGCCGAGCTCATAGCAGCGCTCGATCTCGCGCTGGTCGTCGGTGGTCGTCAAGACGACGATCGGCGTCGCGCGGATATGCGGGCTCGCCTTGACCGCCTTCAGGATGTCGATGCCGGTCATATCGGGCAGGTTGAGGTCGAGCAGGATCAAGAGCGCCTCGCCCTTGCGATGCGCGCCGGTCCGGTCGGGCCCGAGCAGGAAGTCGAGCGCGCTGGTGCCGTTGGCGAAGGCCTTGATCTCGTTGCTGACGCCGGCGCGGCGAATGTTCTTCTCGATCAGGCGGGCATGGCCTTCGTCGTCTTCGACCATCACGATGGTCACATGGTTCGGGTCGTCACTCATGGCGGTCGCTCGTCGTCCGGTGGTTGCCTGAAGGGATGTGTGCGTCGCGGGTCATTCGCGCCAGCTTTTTGGCAAGATGACGGTGAAGGTGCTGCCTTCGCCGGGTTCGCTGTCGAGACGGATCTTGCCGCCGATGCGGCGGACCAGCGCGCGGACATGCGCGAGGCCGATGCCTTCGCCGGGCCTGTCCTGCGCGCCGGCGCGGCGGAACAGCTCGAAGACGCGCTCGCGATCGGCGGCGTCGATGCCGCGTCCATTGTCGGCGACGCGGACGACGACGAAGCCGCCGCGCTCCGTGCCGCTCACCTCGATCCGGCCGGGCCGCCCCGGCTTCAGATATTTGACGGCATTGTCGAGCAGGTTGGAGAAGATCTGCTCGATCGCCACGCGGTCGCTCTCGATCACCGGCAGCGGCCCGATCTCGATGATCGCATCCGCCTCCTGCGCCTGGTGGGTCACGGCGTCCTGGATGGTCTTCAGCGTCTGGCCAAGATCGAGCGACTGCGGCTGGAAATCACGGCGGCCGGCGCGCGAGAGATTGAGGATGGCGTTGATCAGCCGATCCATCTTGGAAATCGAGGCCTTGATGAAGCCGAGCGCCTCGTCGAAATCGGCATAGATCTGGCTGCGATCCGCCGTCTGCTGGCGCGCGTCCTGGTCGATCAGGTCGCGGCGGATGGCATCGAGCTCGCCGGTGAAGCCCATGATGTTGACGAGCGGCGAGCGCAGATCGTGGCTGACGATATAGGCGAAGCGCTGCAGCTCGTCATTCGCCTCCTGCAGGTCGCTGGTGCGCTCGGCGACCTTCTCCTCGAGATGGGCGTTCGCCTCGGTGAGCGCCTGCTGCGCGCGGACGAGGCTTTCGTTCGAGCGGCGGATGAGGACGATCGAGATGCCGGCCAGCACGGCGATGGCGACGGCGCCGAGCAGCGTCGTCGCCAGCAGCCAGCGATTGGTCATGGTGCTGCCGGCGGTGCGATCGGCGAGGATCTGGTGCTCGGCCGCCCGCGTCTCCATGCTGATGTCGGTGAAGTCCTGCATCAGCGCCTGGCCAGCCGAGTCGCGGATGATCGCGAGCGCCGACGAGGCGTCGCCGGACTGCTGCAGCGAGGCGATCCGCGCGAGCTCTTCCCGTTTGGTGGCGACAATCGCCGAGAGCCGCGCCACGCGCGCGGCCTGGTCGGGATTGTCAGCGACGAGGCGCTCGAGATTGGCCATCCGCACCGGGATGGCGTCGGCGCTCTTCTGGTAGATGTCGAGATAGGTCGGGTCGCTCGTCAGCATGAAGCCGCGCTGGCCGCTTTCGGCCCGGCGGACCGAGAGCTGCAGCAGCGAGAGCTCGTTCTCGACGGTGAGCGAATGCGTCACCCAGCGCGTGTCGGTGACGGAGCGTTGGGCGAGCCATACCGAAGCGCCCGCCATCACCGTCAGGATGGCGAACCCGACGGCGAGCAGGACACTTTGGCTGGAAATGCGGCGTTGAGCGGGGTTCATCGGCGAAGGGCGCGGCCACCCTGAAAGGGCGGCCGCCATTCGTTGCGCTGTGGGGTCAGATCCTCCCCATGAGCAGCAGCACGATCAGGATCAGCACGATGATGCCGAGACCGCCGCTCGGGTAGTAGCCCCAGCCGGAGCTGTAGGGCCAGCTCGGCAGCGCGCCGATGAGGAGAATGACGAGCACGATGAGAAGGATGGTGGACATGGTCAATCCCCGTTGCGGATAGTCCATGACTGAACGCCTTGATGGGCAAGGGGTTTCACGCCTTCGCAAATAAAGTGGTCAGCGCTCTCCATCGAGGCGCCTTGCCTGGCGCAGCGAGGGGAAGAGGCGCGACCAGATCATCGCGATCGCCACGGTTCCGGCGCCGCCGACGACGACGGCGCTGACCGCGCCGATGAAGGCGGCCGAGACGCCCGCGCGGAATTCGCCGAGCTCGTTCGAGGCGCCGATGAACACCATGTTGACCGCGTTGACGCGGCCGCGCACGGCATCCGGCGTCCAGAGCTGGATCAGCGTCTCGCGGATATAGACGCTGACCATGTCGGTCGCCCCCATCAGCGCCAGCGCCACCACCGAGACCCAGGTGACGGTCGAGAGACCGAACACAATGGTGAAGACACCGAACAGCGCCACGAAGACGAACAAGAGCAGGCCGGCGCGATCGCGCACCGGATGGAAGGCGAGATAGGCGGCGACGCTGATCGCGCCGACGGCAGGCGCTGCCCTGAGCAGGCCGAGGCCCCATGGCCCGACGGCGAGGACATCGCGGGCATAGACCGGCAGCAGCGCGTTGGCCCCGCCGAGCAGCACGGCGAAGAGATCGAGCGAGATGGCGCCGAGCACGATCTTCTCGCGCCAGACATAGCGGAAGCCGGCGATCACCGTCTCCCAACTCGCCTTGTCGGCGCGCGTGTTCTGGACCGTGTGCGGCATCAGCGCGACGAGCACAACGCCGATCGCGACCATGCTGACGGCGACGAGATAGGGCGCCTCGGGGGCGAGGCCGTAGAGGAGGCCGCCGGCGACCGGGCCGGTGATGGTTGCGACCTGCCAGGAACTCGAATTCCAGGCGATGGCGTTGGCGAGATCTTCGGGCGGCACGAGATTGGGCGCGAGCGCGGCCGAGGCGGGACCGAGAAAGGCGCGGACGACGCCGAAGCCGAGCAGGATGGCGAAGACGATGTTGACATTGCTGCTGCCCGACAGCGTGAAGGCCAGCAGCCCCGCCATGGCCAGCGCCTCGCCGACCATGCAGACGGCCATGATCGCGCGGCGGTTGAACCGATCGGCGACCGAGCCGGTGACCAGCACCAGCGCGAGAGCCGGCAGGAACTGGACAAGGCCGATGATGCCGAGATCGAGCGGGTTCTTGGTGAGGTCATAGACCTGCCAGCCGACGGCGACGCTGACGAGGTTGACCGAAAAATTGGCGAAGAGCCGGGCCACCCAATAGAGCGTGAAGCCGCGATGGCGGAAGGCGCCGCGGTTGGAGCCGCGCGCGGCTTGATCGGGGGAGGACATGGCGTTGAAGGCTTCCGGGGGCGGGAAGGGCGCGAGCGCCGCAGTGGTCTATCTAGCGCCGATTGCGCGCGAGGAAAACCACCCGGCCGGCTGTTTCAGGCGACGCGGCGCGGACGGCGCACCGCTCCGTGCAGCGCGCGCGACCCTCGCAGTGCCCTCGACGCAAAAAGGGCGCAGCTTGCGCCGCGCCCTTTTGGGTATCGTGGAGACCGACCGTCGTCTCAGTCGAAGCGGCCGCTCGCATGGGCGAGCATCGTGTAGACCTTGCCGGTATCGGAGACGAGATAGGCGCTGGCCGTGGCCGGATCCTGGCGCGTCACTTCGCCGAGAAGCCGCTCGAAGTCGCCGACATAGCGGTCGACCGCGTTGCGGAAGTCCTTCTCCTGCTGATAGCGGCGGCGGATCTCGTCGAAGGTCTGCTGACCCTGCAGCGTGTAGAGGCGGCGGGTGAAGACGTTCTTCTCGCCGTTGCGATGACGCTCCCAGAGCTCGGCCGCGGCGCGCGGATCGATGGCGCGGGCGATTTCGCTCGAGAGATTGCCGAGCGATTCCGCCTGCCCGGCCGGGCGGGCGGCGGGCTTCGCCTCCGTGGCCGGCTGGTCCTCGTCGCGCGAGGCGCGGCGGAGGAGATCCGACACCCAGCCACGCGGCTCGGCGGCGGTCTCGGCAGCGGGCTTTGCCGGCGCCGCCTGAACCGGCGGACGGGGCGCCGCCGCCGCCGGGGCGGCCGGACGCGGGGCCTCGACCGGCCGTGCAGCAGCGGGCGCGGCAGCCTTCGGCTCGGCCGGGGCAGGGGCCCTTACGACGGTCTGCGGTGCGGGCGCGGCCGGGCGCGTTGCCGGGGCGGCCTGGACCGGCTGCGGCGCCGGAGTGCTCGGCGCCGGCTGCTGCGGACGCGGGGCGACGGACTGCGGCTGCGCCTGCTGCCGCGGCGCGGCGACGGGCGGCTCGACGAAGCGGGCACGCGTCGCCGGCTGGCCGGGAACGGCGACCGAGATATCGAGCGCGCGGCCATGCTTGTTGATGATGGCCGACAGCTCGCCGAGCGCCTGCAGCTGGTCCGAGACGACGCGGCGCATCGCATCGGCGCTCGCCCTTGTCTCCTCGGGCAGCTCAAGCACGCCGCGCTTCAGCTCGGCGCGGGTCACCTCGAGATCGTCATGGATGGCGCGCGCGACGTCGCGCATGCCGTCGGTCGCCGAGGAGAACTGGCCGGTCGCCTGGCTCACGGCGGCGTTCATCTCGTCGAGCAGCGTGCGGTTGACCTGGCGGACTTCGTCGAGCGCCTTGCGGCCGACCGAGGCTGCGGTCTGATGCAGGCCCTCGAGGTTGTCGACGACGCCCTTGGCGGCTTCGGCGCTCGACTTCGACAGAAGCCGCGCGACCTCGGCCGCACGGGCCTCTGCGTCCTGCACGCTGGCAGCGACGCTGTCGGTAAAGCTCTTCATCCGGCTCTCGAGCTCTCCGGCGCGGGCGACGAGCGTCTTGGCCAGCTCTTCCATCGCCTCGCGGCGATGATCGACCGAGCCTTCGAGCTGGCTGTTGGCCGCAAGCAGCTTTTCGGCGGCCTCGCGCAGGGCGCGGCCCTGCTCCTCGAAGCGGCTGGCGACCGTGCCGACATTCTCGAGCACGTCGCGCGACACGCCGCGCAGCGTCTCGACCTGGCTGGCGAGCCGGCCCGTCGAGCTCTCGGTGCTGGTGACGGCCTGGTCGATCGCCTCGGCCAGTTCGCCGGTACGGTTGGCGAGGCCGATCTCGATGCGGTTCAGGTTGTCGGCCGTGCGGCTCAGCAGCGTATCGAGCAGCTGGTTCGACTGGCCGAGCCGCTCGACGACGCCGGCGACATCGGTGCTGAGGCGCTGGTTGGCGTCGCCGAAGCTCTCCGAGACGGCGGCGCCGCTTTCGATGAGCGAGCGGGTGGCGCGGTCGGTGCTGGCGAGCACCATCGAGACCACTTCGTTGCCCTTGGAGGCAAGCAGTTCGACCACGGCGTCGCCGACGGAGACGACGCGCTCTGCGAGGTCGTTGCCATGCTGGTCCATGGTGGAAACGAGGCGGCTGCCTTCGCCGTCGAGCAGGCGGGCGAGTTCGGCGCTGCGGCTGCCGAGCACGTCGTTGAGCGCGCGGGTGCGCTCCTCGATCGCGCTGGCGACGGCCGTGGCGCGGACGGCGAGCGTTTCCTCGACATCGGTCGAGATGCGGCCGAGCTGGCCGGCGACATCGCCCGAGAGGCGGGCGACTTCTTCGCTGGTCTCTGCCGACACGCGGCGGAGACGGCCCTCGGCGTCCTCGGTCGAGGCGGCGAGAAGCTCGGCGGAGGCCGCCGCGGCCGCGGTCAGCGACTGCGAGGCTTCGCCGGCAACGCGCAGCAGCCGCTCGGAGGCGCCGTCGACCGACTGGCCGAGCGTTTCCGAGGCGGCGCCGGCCGAGCGGGACAGCAAGCCGGAGACATCGTCGAGGCTGCGCGACAGCGTCGCCGAGGCGTCGCCCGCCGAACGGACGACCGTCTCGGAGGCGAGGTCGCTGAAGCGGCCGATGAGGCGCGAGGCGTCCTCGACCGAACGGCCGAGCGCTTCGGTGGCGGTCTCGGTCGAGCGGGTCAGGCTTTCGGCCGCCTCGTCGGCCGCGGTGCGGACGGCAAGGCTCGAGCTCGAGGAGAGGCTGACGAGGCGATCGGTGGCGTCGGCGAGCGAGCCGGAGATCTCCTCGGCGGCGCGGGCGGATTCGCGGCCGAGCGTCGCCGAGATATCGGCGAGGCGGCTGGCGAGCACCTGGTCCATCGCGGCGGCGCGGGCGTCGAAGCTTTCCGTCGCCTCGGCGGCGCGGCGGCCGAGCGTCTCGTTGATCGCATCGGTGCGCTCGGCCAGCATGCCGGCCAGCGCCTCGGTGCGGTCGGCGAGCCGGCCGGTCAAGTCGGTGAGGCGCTCGTCGACGATCGCGTTGATCTCGCCCTGGCCGCTCGCGAAGGTGTCGGCGATCTCGCGCGTCCGCTCCACCAGGGTCTGGTTGATCTCCTGGGCGCGGCTTTCGAGCGTCGTGTCGAGCGCGCGGGTCTGCTCGTCGAGCAGGCCGGAGGCCGCGGCGAGCTTCGCCTCCATCGCATCGCCGAAGCGGTTGATGCGCTCGCTGAGCGTGCCGTCCATGAGATTGGCGCGATCGGCGAAGCGGCTGACGAGTTCGGGGCCGCGCACTTCGATGATGTCGCGCAGCGCCGCGAAGCGCTCGTCGAGGCCGGTGGCGATCGCCTGGCCACGGTCGCCGATCAGCTCGCTGAACTCGGTCGACGTCGCGACGATGCGGTCATGCGCCGCGCCGGCTCGCGTCTGGATATCCTCGGCGAGCTCGATGCCGGTGGTGACGATGCGGGCATGGGTGGCGCTGGCCTGGCCGGCGATCTCGTCGATGAGGGCACTGCCGGCGCCGACGATGCGCTCGTGGATGGCGGTGCCGCGGGTGTCGATCTCGTCCGTGATCGCGGTGCCCGATGCGACGATGCGCTCGTTGGCGGCCGTCGCGCGGGCCTCGATCTCCTCGGCGAGGTTGACGCCGGCGGCGACGATCTGGGCGTGGGCCGCATTGGCGCGCGCCGTGATCTCGCCGGACAGCGTCCCGCCCGAGGCGAGGATCTGCTGGTGCACGGCGGTGCCGCGCTCCTCGATGGCGCGGGCAAGCTCCGCGCCGGTGCGGCTGATCTCGTCATGCGCTGCCGCCGACTGGCTGGTCAGCTGGCTGATGAGCGCATTGCCCGAACCCTGGATGCGCTCATGCACATCCTTGCCGCGGCTCTCGACCTCGTCGGCGAGGCGGTAGCCCGAGCTGACGATCTGCTCATGCGCCGTGTTGGCGCGCAGCACGATTTCGCTGGCGAGCTGTTCGCCGGAGGAAACAATCTCGGCATGCACGGCGCCGCCGCGACGGGAGATCTCCTCGGCGAGGTTGCCACCGACGGTGACGATCTGCTCGTGCACCGCGCCGACCTGGCTGGCGATATCGGCGGCGAGCGCCCCGCCGGAGGCGAGGATCTGCTCGTGCAGCGCCGTGGCGCGGCTTTCGATCTCGCCGACGATGTTGCCGCCGGCCGTCACGATGCGCTCATGCACGGCCTCGACCTGGCCGGTGATCTCGCCGACGAAGGCGGAACCGGAGGCGACGATGCGCTCGTGCACCGCGTTGCCGCGGTTCTCGATCTCGTTGGCGACATTGTAGCCCGAGGTGACAACCTGGGCATGGACGGAGCCGACCTGCGCCGCGATATCGCCGACCAGCGTCTCGCCGGAGGCGAGGATGCGCTGGTGGACGGTGTTGGCGCGGTTTTCGATCTCGTCGGCGAGGCTGGAGCCGGTGGCGACGATATGCTCGTGCACCGCGCTGGCCTGGCCGGCGATTTCGTTGACGAGGCTGGAGCCCGACGCGACGATCCGCTCATGCACGGCGCCGGCGCGGGTCTCGATCTCGTTGACGAGATTGGTGCCCGACGTGACGAT
This sequence comes from Kaistia sp., assembly GCA_965229325.1. Taxonomy (GTDB): domain Bacteria; phylum Pseudomonadota; class Alphaproteobacteria; order Rhizobiales; family Kaistiaceae; genus Kaistia. The sequence continues at coordinate 216,388 of OZ245873.1, forward strand.
GCGGCCATGCACGGCGTCGGCACGGCTTTCGATCTCGCTGGCAAGGCTCGAGCCGGAGGCGAGGATGCGGGCATGCGCCTCGTCGGCGCGGCTGACGATCTCGTCGGCGAGATCGGAACCCGTCCGGGCGATGCGGCCGTGCACCTCTTCGGCGCGGGCGGCGATTTCCTCGGCAAGGCCGGCGCCGGTGCGGGCGATCCGACCATGGACCTCCTCCGCCCGCGTCGCGATCTCGTCGGCGAGGCCGTTGCCGGTGGCGACGATGCGGCCATGCGCCTCGTCGGCGCGGGTGGCGATCTCGTCGGAGAGGCGCGAGCCCGAGGCGACGATCCGCTCATGCACGTCGGTGCCGCGCGTCTCGATCGTCTCGGCGAGCTGCTGGCCCGAGGCCAGGATCTGCTGGTGGATCGTGCTGCCGCGCGTCTCGATCGCCTCGCTCAGCTGCTGGCTGGTCGAGATGATGAGGTCATAAACCGCAGTGCCGCGGCTCTCCATCGTGTCGGTGGCCGAACGGCTCGCCGTCAGGAAGCGCTCGTGCAGCATCTCGGCGCGCGAGGCCATGGTGTCGGCGATCTCGGCGCCCGAGGTGACGATGGTCTCGTTGATCTTGAGGCCGCGCATGGTGATCGCCTTCGCGACCTCGCCGCCGACTTCCGCGAGACGCTCGGTGAGTTCGGCCGAGCGCGCGTCGAAGGTCTCGTTGACGGCGTTGGAGGCGACGTCGATCGTGTCGCGCAGCGCCGCGGTGCGGGCTTCGAGCAGGTTGGCCATCATGTCGCCGGCGGCATTCAGCCGGTCGGCGAGGCCGCCGCCATCGATCGAGATGGCGTCCTGGATGCGGTCGCCGGTCGAGGCGAGGCGGGTCGCGAGATCATCGCCGCGGGCGCTGATCGTGTCGGCGACGCGGGTGCCGGTCTCGTCGAGCTTGTCGTTGATCTCCTGGCCGCGCAGCGCCAGATCGACGATCAGGCTGTCGGCATTGGATTTCAGCGCCGCGTTCACTTCGCGGGTGTGATGGGAGATCGTCTCGGCAACCTGGTTGCCGGTGAGCGCGATCGAGCGGGTGATGTCGATCGTCCGGCGGTCGAGGCCGGCCGCCAGTTCCTCGGTGATGCGGGCGAGGGTGTCGTTCACCTCGCGGCCGCGCTCGGCGACGGTCTCGGCCATGGCGCGGCCGGTCATCTCGAGCGTCTCGTTGATGTCGGTCGAGCGGACGAGCAGCGCGTCGGTGACGTCGGCGCCGGTGCGCGACAGCGTCTCGGTGACTTCGCTGACGGCGCCGGTGAGGCGGGTGACGAGGTCATCGCCGCGCACCGACAGCTTGTCGATCATGTCGTCGCCGGCGGCGGCGAGCGTCACGGTGATCTGCTGGCCGCTGTCGGCCAGCGCCGCGGTGACGCGCGTGCCGGACTGGACGAGATTGCCGGCGATCTGCTCGCCGGCCTCGCGCAGGTCCTTGTTCAGCGTCTCCTGGGCGGAGACGATCGAGGCGCGGACGCGCTCGGAATTGACGACGATCGCCTCGCGCTGGTTGGCGAGATCGTCGATGAGGCCGCGCATGCGAAGCTCGTTGTCGGAATAGGAGCGCTCGAGCGCGGCCACCTCGTTGTGGACCATGAGCTCGAGTTCGCCGGCGCGGGCAAGCGCCCGTTCGATGCCGTCGCCCATCGCCGCCACTTCGCGGCGGATCGCCTGGCTGACCATGACGACCGACTCGGTCGCGGCCTCTTCCGGCTCGGCGAGCCTTGCCGCGACCTCGGAGATCGATCGGGCGGCGATGCGCATTTCCTGCGCCCGCGCGACCATCATCGCGATGCCCCAGACGATGCCGAGCGGCAGCACGAAGGCGAGAACGACATTGGCGAACTGGGCGGCGCCGAGGCCGGCGGCGCCCGAAAGCGGATTGAGGCCGGCGGAGGCGAGGAAGGCGAACATCGCGCCGATCCAGACCACGGAGGCGACGGCGGCGATCGGATAGATGATGCGCGAGGGACGGCGGGCCGGCAGGCTGGCGCCGGCGATGCGGCGGTCGTCATTGGCCGGCGGGCGGCCCTTGCGGTCGACGCGGCGCGGACGCTGCGCGGCCTCTTCCGGCGCGGCGGGGGCGTCGACGCGAGGCGCGGTGCCGCGCGGCGCTGCGGCAGCTTGTTCGGCCTTGCGCGGCGAATCCTGGCGGCGGGGCGCCTGGTTGGGCGCCTGGCCCGTCGCGCGCAGCGGCTCGTTGATGCGGGGCATTTCGAGCCGACGATCACGCGGTCCGCCCTGGGCGGCCTCGCGGTTCTGGTCGGTTGTCGAAGCGGCGGGGTCTATCCGGAGAGCCTGCTCCACGGCGGAGAGAACTGCATCCGCCGGGTCCTTGGACTTCGGAGTATTCACCATTCTTTAAGCCTCGCGTCCGTACTCGATACTGCACCGGCCGCTTCGACGAACCGTGATTCGCCGAAAGCACGAGGATGTCCAGGTGCCGACGGCTCGAAGCCCCGAAGGATCTCGCCGTCCGCGCCGTGGATCCGCCGCTGTCCGCCTGCTTACTGCAGATCGGACCGGCCTCCACACCCTTGCCCACCACCCCACCTTTTGGCACATTCGTGCGGTGCATACAAGGAAGCCCGGCCGCAAGGCGTGGCCTTTCAACAGACTAGAACCCCCGCCCGAGCCACTGCGCGAAGACGTTCTCAACGCATGCAACCCGTGACCTGCCCTGCTGAGGACGACAGCCCGGCGGTCCTCGATCGCGCGGCGCTGCTGGCCCATGCCGGCGGCGATGCCGGGCTCGCCGCGGAGCTCGTCGATCTCTTCCGGCGACACCTCATGCCCGAAGCCGAAGCCCTTGGCGGATCGACGGATCCGGCGCTCGTGAGCGCTGCGGCACACAGGCTGCGCGGCGCGGCGCTCGCTATCGGCGCCTCGGAACTCGCCGAGGCGGCGCGGCGGATCGAAAGCGGCGAAGTCTCGGCTGGGCAACCCGAATGGAGCAGGGCTCTCGCCCGCCTTCGCGCCGCGCTCGGGTGAGGTCGTTCGGGCAGGCGGGCGGCTGAGGCGTCCGGTCGCTTGGCAGGACGGACCGAAATCGCCTAAGAGATTTCATCGCGGCGCAGCATGGCCGCTTCCTCCTCGTTGCAACCGGTTCCCATGGCCAAGATCAGCTACATCGCCTTCGACGGCACGGTCTACGATATCGACGCCCGCGAAGGCACGACGGTGATGGAAAACGCCGTGCGCAACTCGGTGCCCGGCATCGAGGCCGAATGCGGCGGCGCCTGCGCCTGTGCCACCTGCCATGTCTATGTCGATCCGGCCTGGGTCGAGGCGACGGGCGAGCCGGAGCCGATGGAGGAGGACATGCTCGACTTCGCCAGCGACGTGCAGCCGAATTCGCGTCTCTCCTGCCAGATCCGCATCACGGCGGCGCTCGACGGCCTCGTCGTGCGCATTCCGGAGAGCCAGGGCTGATTTTGCCGGCGCAATCGGTGGCGATTTCCACCGAAGCGCGGTTTGGGAGCACAATCTTGCTTTGCAGGCCGCTGGCGAGCGGCTAAAGCTCGCCCGCCTCTTCATGTTTACGGATTGTTCAGCGGTTCACCATGAGCGAAACCATCGAAACCGATGTCGTCATCATCGGCGCGGGCCCGGTCGGCCTGTTCGCCGTGTTCGAGCTCGGACTGCTCGATATCCGCTGCCATCTGATCGATATTCTCGACAAGCCCGGCGGCCAGTGCGCCGAGCTCTATCCCGAGAAGCCGATCTACGACATTCCGGGCTTCCCGATCATCACCGGGCAGGGCCTCACTGACAATCTCCTGGCGCAGGGCAAGCCGTTCGCGCCGACCTTCCATCTCGGCGAGATGGTGGTCGGCTTCGAGACGCTTGAGGACAAGCGCTTCCGCGTCATCACCGACAATGACAAGACCTTCATCGCCAAGGTGGTGGTGATCGCGGCCGGCGGCGGCTCGTTCCAGCCGAAGCGGCCGCCCGTGCCCGGCATCGACGCCTATGAGGGCAAGTCGGTGCACTATTCGGTGCGCAAGATGGAAGCCTTCCGCGATCATGACATCCTGATCGTCGGCGGCGGCGATTCCGCGCTCGACTGGACGCTCAACCTGCAGCCGCTCGCCAAGAGCGTCACGCTGATGCATCGCCGCGATGCCTTCCGCGCCGCGCCCGACAGCGTCAACAAGATGCGGGCGCTCGCCGATGCGGGTGAGCTCAAGCTGATCTTCGGCCAGGTCACCGGGCTCGAGGGCCAGGACGGCCACATGACGCATGCCGTGATCGTCGACAACGAGGATCGCGAATACCGCCTGCCGGCGACGCGCATGCTGCCCTTCTTCGGGCTGACCATGAAGCTCGGGCCCATCGCCGACTGGGGCCTCAACCTGCATGAGAACCTGATCAAGGTCGACACCGAGAAGTTCGAGAGTTCGGTTCCCGGCATCTTCTCGATCGGCGACATCAACTGGTATCCGGGCAAGCTGAAGCTGATCCTCTCCGGCTTCCATGAGGCGGCGCTGATGGCGCAGGCGGCGAGCCGGATCGTGTTCCCGGACAAGAAGGTGTTGTTCCAGTACACCACCTCGTCGACCAGCCTGCAGAAGAAGCTCGGCGTCGCCTGAGGCGGCGCCGGCGTGGCATCCATGCCGCACTGCCGCGAAGAAGCGTGCATCCGGCCGCGGCGGCTCGCTTCGATGGCGCGCGTCCTCTAGTCTGCCGCGGAGACTCTCCCGGAGGATGTGATGGCCAACGAGACCTTCCAGAAGCAGCCGCCGCGCAAGAAGGCGCCCGTCAAGCGCGTTACGCTCTCGGAGGACGCCAAGCGCGCCTATGAGGAACTGGTCCAGAAGCGCGACGAGCGCGAGCGCGACTACGCCCGCCACCTCGCCGCCGACAACAAGCCGCGCTGATCCGAAGGCTTGCTAAGCGCGACCGCGCGAGCGGTTTGCCCCTGAGGCATCGCGCTCCGCACGCCGCCTCGGCCCTGTTCGACGGCAAAGGTTGAGCCGATCGGGACGATTGCTGTTGCGCTGCCGCGCCGGGGATGGCAGCAGAACCCCCGAGCCGATGTCCAGAGCGGCAGGGGACGTTCCGTTGAGTTCCAAGACCGAGGGCGCTGACGTCGTCAGGGCCGCGACAAGATCCTACCGCCCCGACATCGACGGCCTCCGGGCGATCGCGATCATCGCGGTGGTTCTGTTCCATGCAGGCGTCCCCGCCTTCCGCGGCGGCTTCGTCGGCGTCGACATCTTCTTCGTCATTTCCGGCTATTTGATCACCGGCCTCGTCTATCGCGAGGCCATCGGCGGCCATTTCAGCCTCGCCTCCTTCTATGCCCGACGGGCCCGGCGCATCCTGCCGGCGCTCCTCGTCGTGCTGCTCGTGTCGCTTGCGATCGGTTTCGTCCTGCTCTCGGCCGGCGAACTGGAAGAGCTTGCGAGAAGCAGTCTCGCGGCGCTCTTCGGCGTCTCCAACATCTATTACTGGGCGACGATCAGCTATTTCTCGCCGGCCTCCGACCATCTGCCGATGCTGATGACCTGGAGCCTCGGCGTCGAGGAGCAGTTCTACATCCTCCTGCCCGCCGTCATCATTCTCGGCCTCCGTTTCCTCGGCGGCCGGATCATCGCCATCCTCGCCGCGCTCTCCGTCCTGTCATTCGTCTATTCGATCGTCGCGCTCGGCAGCGCGCCGTCCTTCGCCTTCTACATGCTGCCGACGCGCGCCTGGGAGCTCGGCCTCGGCGGCGTGCTCGCTCTCGCCGAACTGCGCGGTTTCGCGCCGTTCCGCGGCCGTCCGCGTCTCGCCGAGGGCGCCGCCGGGCTCGGCCTCGCCCTGCTGGCCCTCGCGATCTTCTGGCTCGATTCGTCGGTGCTCTTTCCGGGCGTCTATGCCCTGCTACCGACGCTCGGCGCGGCGCTGGTCATCGCCGTGCCTCAGACGGTGACGGCGCGGCTCCTGTCGGTGCGGCCGCTCGTCTTCATCGGCCTCGTGTCCTATTCCTGGTATCTCTGGCATTGGCCGCTGCTGAGCTTCGCGAGGATCAGCACGCTGTGGCCGCTCGGCCGCAATGCCGGGCTCATCATCGCCGGCCTCTCCTTCGCGCTCGCGGTCGCGAGCTATTATGCCGTCGAGCGACCCTTCCGCCGCCGGATCGCAGCAAACGGCCCGACGCTCGCGCGCTATAGCGGGGCGATGGCCGCTGCGGCGCTCGTCCTCGCCGGCGTGATCGCGCTCGGCGGTGTGCCGCAACGGCTGCCACCCGAGGCGGCGGCGCTGGAGAAGGTCGTGGCCGGGGTCGAGGACTGCCTCGTCTATGACGGCATCGCCGAGCCGCAGACCGATCCGTTCTGCCGCCCGGCCGTGCCGGCCGACCGGCTGATCGTCCTTATCGGCGACAGCCATGCGGCGGCGCTGGCGCCGGGCTTGCGCGCGCGGGCGAGGGCGCTCGGCTATGAGCTCGCGGTCTTCACCAAGGCGTCGTGCCCGCCACTCCTCGGCGTCACCCGTTACATGCCGGTCTATCCGGCGCATAATGCGGAATGCACCGCGTTCGACAGCAAGGTGTTGGCGTGGATCAAGGCCAATCCGACGATCCACACGGTCATCCTCGCCGGCTTCTGGTCGGGCCCGATGCAGGCGGCGTCGCAAGGCGAGGCCTATGTCTCGCTGCGGTCGGACGAGGCGGGCCTCGGCAACGCCGCCCTGCTCGAACGCGGCCTTGCGGCGGAAATCGCCGCCTTGCGCGCGATCGGCCCTAAGGTCGTCGTCATGCAGGACGTGCCGTTCTTCGTCTTCCCGCCACCGAGCTATCTGCTGCAGCAACTCATCGGCGCACGGGCGGCGCTTGCCCGGCTGATCGGCGGCCCGTCCGATCTCGGCCGGGTGGATGGGCCAACCCGCTATGTGTTCAACTTTGGCGAGGCGACGCACGACATCATCGCCAGGGCCGCCGGATCGACGCCGGGCGTCAGGGTGGTCGATCCCTTCGCCATCCTCTGCTCCGCCGACCGCTGCCGCTTCGCCGCCGAGGACGGATCGTCCTTCTACAAGGACACTCAGCACCTCTCGGCCCGCGGCTCTGAGGCGCTGGCGGAGAGCATCCTGCCTTGACCGGCTACTCCTCGGCCGGCTTGCCGCGGCCGGGGTTGATGCGGGCGAGTTCGGAGATGATGTCGGCCATGGCCGGCGGCTTTTCCGATTGGAAGGGCAGCGGGCGGCAGACCTCGATCGCGGCGATGCCGATGCGCGCCGTCAGGATGCCGTTGATGACGCCTTCGCCGAGGCGGGCCGAGAGCCGCGCCGCCAGCCCGTGGCCGAGCACCTGCTGCACCAGCGAATCGCCGGCCGCCATGCCGCCAGTGACGGCGAGATGGCCAATGACCATGCGGGCGAGGCGCAGGAAGCCGAGCGTTCCCGGCCGGCCGCCATAGAGCTGGCCGAGCTGGCGGATGAGGCGCAGTGCCGAGACCAGCACGAACAGCACATCGACGGCGGCGCGCGGCGAGATCGCCGTGACGACCGTCACGCGCTTGGCGGTGGCGAGAACGAGGCTCTTCGCCGCGCCGTCGAAGGGCGCGATCAGCTCGCGCTCGGCGAGGCCGATGAGATCGCGCCCGTCGATGATCTCCTCGGCATGGCCCTTCAGATTGGCGCGGCCCTTGGCCGTCTCGGCGCGGGCGCCGTAGAGATCGGCGAGATCGCGCACGACGGCGCGGGCGGCCTTGCGATCATCGGCGAGCGAGGCCGCCACGGCGTCGTCGCGGATGCGATTGATGCGGCGAAGGCGCATGAGGCCGGCGATCTCGCGGACGGAGATCGCCGCCACCGCGACGGCGGCGAGGGCGGCCGCGCCGACCGCGACCCAGCCGAGCCAGTCGGCCCGCGAGAACAGGTCGCGGATCAGGCTGTCGATGGCAAGGCCGATGCCGAGCGAGACCAGCACGCCGAGCGCCGAGAACAGCAGATCGGCCCAGCGCATGCCGCGCCGCGGCTTCGGCACGGCGGCGGGCAGCGGCGCGTCGTCCGGCTCGCGCAGCACCACCGGCTGGTCGGACGGGCGCAGCGCCGCGTCGGGATCGTCGGTGACGCGGACGCGGTCGAGGCGGAAGGCCGCGGGGCGGCGTGGGGTATCGCCGGTCATGCGCGTGGCTCACGGGTCATGCGAGGCGGTCCCCGATGAGGAATTCGAGCGCCCGGTCGAGGCGGATATGCGGCAGCGACAGCTTGATGCCCTCGGCGGTGCGCTCCAGCGCCGGCGGCCGGAAGCGCACGAAGCGGAGCGAACCCGCCTGTTCAGAAACTGAATCAACGCCTTGCAGCGCTGATTCCGGAGATTGCGGCAAGTCCCCGGGAAAGAAGGCGATTTCGGTCCTGCCGTCGAAGGTTTCGCCCTCGAACCGCTCGCCGGCGAGCGGCGTTCCGATGATCGAGGGGAGCTTCTGGCCGCCCGAGGTGACGACGCCTTCGCGGGTGGCGCGCACCGAGGCGAGCGCCGCGATTTCGACCAGCGCCCCGGCGGCTTCGGCGCGGCCGATGGCAGGCGCCAGCAGATGGCCGAGGATGCGCTCGAGACGGTCGTGATCGGCGTGGTGCAGGTGATCGGCCTTGGTGGCGCCGATGAGGATACGGTCGATCCGCCGCGTGAACAGGGAGCCGAGCCAGGACGTGGCGCCGGGGCGATAGCTGCCGAGGATCTCGGTCAAAGCGGCGGAGAGATCGGCGACCGCCGCCGGGCCGGCATTCAGCGCGTTGAGCGCGTCGACGAGGACGATCTGGCGGTCGAGCCGGGCGAAGTGATCGCGGAAGAACGGCTTCACGACGACGGACTTATAGGACTCGTAGCGTCGCGCCATCATCCGCCCGAGCGAGCCGGCCGGCGCCTCGGCGATGTCGCCGGGCAGGGGGCAGAAGGTCAGCGCCGGCGAGCCGTCGAGATCGCCCGGCATCAGGAAGCGGCCGGGCGGCAGCGTCGAGAGCGCATGCTCGTCGGCGCGGCAGGCGCGCAGATAGTCTGTGAAGAGCGCGGCGAGTTCGCGCGCCGTCGTCTCGTCCTCGGGCGAGCGCGGATCGACGGCGGCGGCGCGGGCGATGAAGGCGGCGGCTGCGGCGGGTCGGCCGGGCCGCTCCGCAAGGGCGATCGCCTCGCGCGACCAGGCGGCATAGTCCTTGGCGAGCAGCGGCAGGTCGAGCAGCCATTCGCCGGGATAATCGACGATGTCGAGATTGAGCGTGCCGGCGCCGAGGCGCTGGCGGAGATAGGACGCGGATTCGAAGCTGATGACGAGGCGGAGCTCGCTGATCCGGCGGGTCGAATCCGGCCAGATCCGCTCCTCGACCAGCGCGCGGACATGGTCCTCATAGTCGAAGCGCGGCACGTCGTCGTCCGGCTGCGGCTCGAGCCGCGCGCCGGTGACGCGGCCGGTCGCATAGGAGCGGAACACCGGCAGGCGGCCGCCATGCACGAGATTATGGACGAGCGCGGTGATGAACACCGTCTTGCCGGCGCGCGCGAGGCCGGTGACGCCGAGGCGGACGGTGGGGTTGACGATGTCGGTCGCGCGGTCGCCGAGCGTCGCAATGGCGAGGCGGGCGTCGTCGGCAAGGCTCCAGAGATTCAATCGCGGTCCATCCGTCGCCGTGAGGCGCCGTCGCTACGGTGATCCGGACGGCAGCGAGGATGTAGGCACGCCGCGCGCGTGGCGAAAGCCCTATTCGTCGTCGGAGGGTGGCTCGCCGCCGACCACTTCCAGTTCGCGCGGCCGGAAGAAGGCGACGACACGGCCGCTGCGCGGGCGGACCTCCGACCATTTGTGATGCCCGAAATCGATCACGGCGAGGCCGGCGGTCGGGAACTTCTCGCCGATCTCGTCGCGCAGCGCCGGATTGCCGCTGCCGATCAGCTCGAGCGCACATTCCTGCACCGACGGGTTGTGGCCGATCACCAGCAAGGTGCGCGCCGCGCCGCCCAGCGCGCCGATGCAATCGATATAGGCCTCGGGCGCCACCTCGTAGAGATCGCGCGTGATGCGGATCTCGAGCTCCGTGGCGATGACCGGCAGGAGGCCGATCAGCGTCTCGCGGGTGCGCCGCGCCGAGGACGAAAGGATGCGATCCGGCAGCAGGCGATGGGCAGCGAGATGCTCGCCGATCATCGTCGCCGCGCGGCGACCACGCGGCGCCAGCGGACGGTCGAAATCGGCAGCGCCGGGGACATCCCAGGCGGATTTCGCATGGCGAAGCAGCAAAAGGCGCATCATCGTGACCGCTGTCGGTTGGTCGAGGCTGCGGCCGCCGTCTCCGCCGGCCGAGCGGCGCTCCTAGCACGAAACGGGCGCCCGGTCGAACGGCCCGTCAGCGGCAGAACCGCCGCACGCCGCCCGAAGCGATGAAATAGCCGGTGTTGGGATCGAAGCTCCGATAGCGCTGCGAACAATAGGCGTACCACTCGCGCGTCCAGGCCGGCGGAGCGCCATAAGCCTGCTGCGGTGGGGGAGGCGGCGGCCGGTTGACATAGCCGGGCGGCGGCGGTGGCGGCGGCCTGTTGCCATAGCCATAGCCGGGCGGGGGAGGCGGCGGACGGGTGATGTAGCCCGGCGGCGGCGGGGGCGGCGGGCGATTGGCGCTTGCCCGCACCATGCAGTCGTTGAAGGTCTGGTCGTAAATGGCGCGCCAGCGCTGCTGGCCCTGGCCGGCACCGACCAGCGCACCGGCGCCGCCGCCGATGGCGGCGCCATTGGCCGCGCCGCGATTGCCGTCGATGATGCCGCCGATCACGGCGCCGCCGATCGCGCCCATCGCGCCGCCGGCCAGCGCGCCGCCGGCCGTGCCGCCGCCGGCCATGCGATTGGCCGTGTCGCGGGCGATGCTGTCGCAATAGCCCTGCTGCGCCGCTGCCGTGCCGGTCGTGGCAACCAGCGCTCCGAGCATGGCCAGAGCGCCCACAATCCCGAGCCGCATTCCCGTCTCCTGTCGCCCGAACCCGCCGGCCGCGACTATCGCCAACCTCCGGGCGAAATCAAGGCGGCCTTCGCCGGTCCTTCAGCCGGGCTCATTCATTCAAAAGCCACCATTTCCAATGACAGGCGATTAACGACTGGCGCCCTAGCGTTGTCTGGGGCCGGACGGCGATTCGGGGCGAGACCGGCGCCGGTGCAACTTGCAGGAGATCAACCGATGGCGCTCAAGCTGGAGCTCAAGGCGGGTGAACGCGTGCTGCTCGGCGACCTCGTGATCGTCAATCAGGGCGGGCGCACGCGCCTCTGCATCGAAGGCGACACGCCGGTGCTGCGCGAGCGCGACATGCTGGCGCCGGAAGCGGCGACATCGCTGCCGAAGCGGCTCTATCTCGCCATGCAGTCGATGTACCTCTCGCGCGATTCCGGGCGTTTCCAGCCCGAGATCACGCGGCTCGCCCGTGAGATCGAGGCGGCCGAGCCTGCCTCACGCCCCTTCATCGAGGCGATCGAACACCAGCTCGGCTGCGGCCAGCTCTATCGCGCCATGCGAGAGACGCAGCGGCTGATCCTGCGCGATACCGATGCGGCGCTGGCGAAGGCGAGCTGAGCCGCCGGTCAGCGTCGGCTGCTGGCCGCCAGGCGCTGCGGGATGTGGCGGCCGATGCGCTCGTTGCGCGGCATGGGGCGGGGATCGGCGACGGGCGCGCGGCCGGCCGGGACGCGCGGGGGCACGGGCTCGGAGGCCGCTCTCGCCGCGGCGAGGGCTGCCATGTCGATCTGCAGCACCGAGATGAATTCCTCGTGCAGGCGGCGCAGCCGCTCGACCGCTTCGGGCGCGAAATGCTCGAGTTCCGGGCCGATCTGCCGGAGCATAGCGAGGTCGGCGAGATAGGCGGCGGCGAAATCGTTCTTGCGCGCATCGAGCGCAGCCGCCGCGACATGCTTGCCGGCGCGGAGCAACACGCTCTCGGCCTCGATCAGCTGCAGCAGCGAGTCCATGGTGGTCTCGATCATCGCGCAGATCTCCGCGGCCGTCTCCCGCGAGGCGACGGAGGGCACGTCGACGGCAAGCGGCGAATGGGCAGGCGTCGGCATGGGCGCGTCCTTCTGGAGCGGAGCGGAAAGCGCTCGAACGCGTCCATTAAACGATCGTCATCCTTAACAAAGCCTCACTGCGCAAGGCCTCGCCCGCCGCGGCGGCTGGCTTGAGCGTGGCGCCGCCACAACCGCGAATCGGTGGCCGGCTTTGCCGTGCCAGCCGGCGCCCGATGCCGAAAAGTCCATCATCTGCATAGTAGTTAGCCGGCATTTTGCAGAGATTGATTCGGGTTCGCGGCGGCTCGGCGATACCGATTCAACGGCTGTTGTCCTCTTGGAGGTGCATCGCTATATTCCGCGCCTCGAAGCCACCGAGTCAGGGGTTGTTCATGACGCTAGACAGTCTTGAAGAGTATCGGCCCTCCGAGACCGAGCCCTTCATGAACGAGCGGCAGAGGGAGTATTTCCGCAAGAAGCTCCTTGCCTGGAAAGAGGACATCCTGAGGGAGTCGCGCGAGACGCTTCAGCACCTGCAGGACGAGAACGTCAATCATCCCGATCTTGCCGATCGCGCCTCGTCGGAAACCGACCGTGCGATCGAGCTCCGTGCCCGCGACCGTCAGCGCAAGCTGATCTCCAAGATCGATGCCGCGCTTCAGCGCATCGATGACGGCAGCTACGGCTTCTGCGAGGAAACCGGCGAGCCGATCAGCCTGAAGCGGCTCGACGCGCGTCCGATCGCGACGCTGTCGATCGAGGCGCAGGAGCGTCACGAGCGTCGCGAGCGCGTCTATCGCGACGACTAGCCGTCCCGGCCGGCTGGCTCGGGGTGCACAGAATCAAAAAAGGCGCTGCCCTCGCGGGCGGCGCCTTTTTCGTTTGGGTAGAGGGCTCTCTCAGGTGCGGCGCGTGCCGGAGATTTCGCCGAGCAGGCGGGCCATTTCCTTCTCGAGATCGCCGACCGAAGCCGCGCGATCATCGGGCTCGGCCCTGACGGTCGGCTCGAAGGCGGCCTCGCTGGCGGGCTCCTGGTCAAAGGGGCGCTGCGGCGCGACGCTCGGCGCGGCCAAGACGGATTCGCGCGCCGGACGGACCGGGCGGCCGGGGTCGCGGACATCGTTGGGATCGATGTCGAAGATCGGCTCGAAGCGCGGCGCGGCGTCCGGATCGCTGTTCGGCGCGCCATAGGGCTCGTCGCCCAGCGAAGGCGGCGCGACCGGCGGGGCCGGCGGCATCGGCGCGCGCGGCTGCGGACGGACCGGCTCGGCCCTCACGGGTTCGACACGCACCGGCTCGGCGCGCAACGGTTCGACACGCACCGGCTCCGCCTGACGCACGATCTCGGCCGGCTCATCGGCCGGCGGCTCGGGCGCCTTCGGGGCGAGCGGCGTGGTGCGGCCGAGCGGGCGGGCCGGCGGCTCGGGCCGGCGCGGTTCGGCCGGGGCCTCCGCTGCCGGCTCGGCGACGGTCCGGCTGCGGCCGATCGAGCCGAGGAACGAGGTCGCAGCGCGGACCGGCCGCGACGGAAGGGCGCGCGCAGGAGGCGCGGGTTCGACCTGCGGCTCGGGCGCCTCGACGACCGGCTCGGCAACGGGTTCCAGTGCGAGGTCGACGGGCTCGTCGCGAACCGTCTCGGTCAGCACGGCCTCGACGCGAGTCTCCTGCCTCACCTCGCGGCGCGGCTCTCTCGGCTCCCGGTACTCCTGGCGCGGCTCTTCGCGGCGCGGCTCCTCGCGCGGCTCTGCCGGCACCGGCTCCTGCCGCTCATAGTCCTGGCGAATCGGCTCCTGCCGCGGCGGCTCGTTGCGCCAGGCCTCGGGAGCAGGCGCCACCTGATCCTCGGCATAGGCCTCCTGGGCGATCGCTGCCGACGCGAGGGTGCCGGATTCGGCGAGCGGCGCCGAGGCATAGCGCTGCTGCTGTCCGGCCGAGCGCGCGGCGGCTTCTGCGCGGCGCTGGGCGGCGGTCGGGCGATGGATCGAACCCTCGACGACGAGGTCGCTCGGTCCGCCGATCAGGATCAGATGTTCGACATTGTCGCGGCGAACCAGCACCAGGCGGCGCTTCTGGTCGACCGGCAGCGCGTCGAGAATGCTCAGCCGCGGCTGGCGGCCGCGCGGCGCCGACGCGCCGAGGCCACCGCCGGTGAAGGTCCTGATCAGCCAGAACACGACGAGGATGATGAGGGCGAGCACGACGAGCGTGATCGCGAACTGGGCGATCATCGCGCCGGTCGTGCCGAGCATCGGTTCGAGATAGTCACGCATCCCGTTCTCCTGGTGCGCCGGCACCGGCCAGGGCGCCCGCCATCGTCAAGCATCATGCGCGACCAGCGCGCCGTATCAGAAAGGGGTTTTCGTGTGCCGGCTCGCAGTTGGCAAGGGCCGAGACGCCGAATCGGCTTATCAATGCCGAAAAGCCGTTAGCAATTCACTAACCATCAATTGAACAAGCTGGTTCCAAACCCGCGCGAATCGCCTGTTCGAGCCGTCTTCCGAAAGTCCGCGATCGTGCCTTCCGAGCCGCATTGCACCAGTGCCGCCCACCCCGAAGCCCGCCCGGCCCGATGCCGGCAGGGCGCCTTCAGCCATGTGCAGGCTTCCAGCGCGCAGCGACCGGCGGGGGCGTCATGACGGCGGAGTATGGCGCGAGCGGCGTGCGTCCGCCGGTCATCGATCGCGGCGGCCGGACCGGCGGCATCGGCCGCCTGGTGCTGCTCGCCATCATTCTCGTCGCCATCGCGGTCGCCGGTGCGCTGCTGCCGCCGTCCTCGGCGCAGCCCTTCATCTTTGCCGTGCTCGGCATTCTCGCCGTGCTCGGCGTGTTCACGCTGTTTGCCGCGGCGATCGGCCTCGTGCGCTTCGGCGGCGAGGTTCCGCGCGATGATCTGGCGCGCGGTTTCATCGACACGATGGTCGAGGGCCTCGTCATCAGCGATCGCGACGGCCGCATCCTCTATGCCAACGGCGCCTATGCCGATCTCATCGGCGCCGACGACGAATCGGATGTCCGCGTCATCGAGCGCGTCTTTTCCGGCGATCAGGCCGCGAGCGAGGCGCTCTACCGCCTGTCGCAGGCAGTGCGCCATCAGCGCGCGGGGATGGAAGAGATTCGCATGCCCGCCGCTTTGTCGGGGGCAGGGCCGGGCGGGCCGCGCTGGTACCGCGTGCATGCGCGGCCGATCCGGGCCAGCGAGCAGATCCTGACTGCCTGGCGGCTCGCCGACATCACCGGTGACCGCGAGCAGCAGGAGACGGTGTTCCAGGACCTGCAGCACGCGATCGACTATCTCGACCACGCCCCGGCCGGCTTCCTCTCCGCCGAGCCCGACGGCAGCATCGTCTATCTGAACGCGACCCTCGCCGAATGGCTCGGCATCGATCTCGCCTTCTTCAAGCCGGGTTCGCTCGCGCTCGGCGACATCGTGCGCGGCGACGGCGCTGCGCTGCTGACGGCCGGCGGCGCCCGCCCCGGCGGCAGCGAGACCGAGATCATCGACCTCGATCTCGTCAAGACCAACGGCCAGAGCCTGCCGGTGCGCTTCCTGCACCGCGTGCCCTATGCCCATGACGGGGCGCCCGGCGCGACGCGGACGATCGTGCTCAATCGCGGCCCCGGCGAGGACGTATCCGAGGCGCTGAGGGCCGCCGAGGTGCGCTTCACGCGCTTCTTCAACCACACGCCCTTCGCCATCGCCTCCGTCGACGGCAGCGGCCGCATCGGCCGCACCAATGCCGCCTTCGCCCGCCTGTTCGGCTCGGTCCAGCGCGACGGCGGCTCGCGGCTGCGCCTCGCCGAGCTCGTCGCCGATGGCGGCCGCGCGGCGATCGAGACGGCGCTGGCGGCGGCGGCTGCCGGCCGTGGCGACATTCCCTTCGTCGATGCGGCCCTTGCCGGCAACGGCGACCGCAGCGCCCGCTTCTATGTCAGCGCCGTCGACGAGGGCGCCGACGAGCACGAGATCGCGACGATCTATGCCCTCGACACGACGGAGCAGCGCGCGCTGGAGCAGCAGTTCCAGCAGAGCCAGAAGATGGAGTCGATCGGCCAGCTCGCCGGCGGCGTCGCGCATGATTTCAACAATGTGCTGACGGCGATCATCGGCTTCTCCGATCTCCTGCTCGCCAATCACCGGCCGTCCGATCCGTCCTTCCAGGACATCATGAACATCAAGCAGAATGCCAACCGGGCCGCGGGCCTGGTGCGGCAGCTGCTCGCCTTCTCGCGCCGCCAGACGCTCCGGCCGCAGATCATCGCCATCGGCGATGTCCTGTCCGATCTCTCGATCCTCCTGGAGCGGCTGCTCGGCGAGAAGGTCAAGCTCTCGGTCGTGCATGGCCGCGATGTCTGGCCGATCAAGGCCGACCTCAACCAGTTCGAACAGGTCGTCATCAATCTCGCCGTCAATGCGCGCGATGCGATGCCTTCAGGCGGCCAGCTCACCATCCGCACGCGCAACGTCGTCGCCGGCGATTGCGCCGGCTTCGGCTACAAGGCGCTGCCAGCGGCCGACTATGTGCTGATCGAGGTCGAGGATACCGGCACCGGCATTCCGCCCGACATCCAGTCGAAGATCTTCGAGCCGTTCTTCTCGACGAAGGAAGTCGGCAAGGGCACGGGACTCGGCCTCTCGACCGTCTATGGCATCGTGCGCCAAACCGGGGCGCACATCTTCTTCGACAGCGCGGTCGACAAGGGCACGGTGTTCCGCATCTTCGTGCCGCGCCATGTCATGCTCGAGCAGCCGAAGGCGGAGATAGCGCCCGAGAAGCCGGCAGCGAAGGCGGACCTCACCGGCAGCGCCAATATCCTCCTCGTCGAGGACGAGGAGGCGGTGCGGGCCTTCGCGGCGCGGGCGCTCGCCTCGCGCGGCTACACGGTGCACGAGGCCTCGTCCGGCGCCGAGGCGCTCGAGGTGATGGCGCGGACCGGCGGCTCGATCGATCTCGTCGTCTCTGACGTCGTCATGCCCGAACTCGACGGCCCCTCGCTCTTGCGCGAACTCCGCAAGACGCGCCCCAACCTCAAGATCATCTTCGTCTCCGGCTATGCCGAGGACGCCTTCGCCCGCAACCTCCCCGACGGCGAACGCTTCAGCTTCCTGCCGAAACCCTTCTCGCTGAAGCAGCTTGCCACGGCCGTGAAGGAAGCGCTCGGGGAGTAGGGGAGAGCGGCATTTCGCTGCGGCGCTTCCGGACGACGAGCCGGGGACTATCCATCGCGCGCCTCTTGCGGCGATGATGGTGTCGGTTGCCGAGGGCAAGCCGATATGAACCGAAGGGCCTGACATGCTGCTGGAATCGAGATCGTCGTCTGCGTCCTCCGCTGCGGCCCGCGGTTCGTCGTTTCACCTCGATCCCGCCACCCGCCGCGTCTCGCTGGACGCCCGCGATCCCGCCTTCTTTCAGGATCCCTATCCGGCCTTCGAGGCGATCCGGGCGGTGACGCCTGTGTTCTTCTGGGAGCAATACGGGCTCTGGTGCTTTCTGGACGCCAGCGATGTGCATGCGCTCTTCCGCGACAAGCGCTTCGGCCGCGAGATCCTGCATCTTGCGACGCGGGAAGAGCTCGGCATCCCGCCGATCCCGGAGCGGCTGCGCCCGTTCACCGATATCGATGCGCTCTCGATGCTCGATCGCGAGCCGCCGGCGCATACCCGCCTTCGCACACTCGTCAATCGCGCCTTCGTCTCGCGCCAGGTCGAGAAGCTGAGGCCGCGCATCGCAGCCCTCGCGCATGAACTGATCGACCGCTTCGAGGCGCAGGGCGAGGTCGACCTGATCGACGCCTTCGCGACGCCGATCCCGGTCATCGTCATCGCCGAATTGCTCGGCGTTCCGACAGAGCGCGCCCCGGACCTCCTCGACTGGTCGCACAAGATGGTGGCGATGTATCAGTTCGACCGCACGCGCGCCGTCGAGGACGCGGCGGTGAAGGCGGCCGAGGATTTCGTCGCCTTCCTCAAGGAGGTCATCGCCGAGCGGCGCAAGGCGCCGGCGGATGATCTCATCTCGACGCTCATCGCCGCCGAGGAGAAGGGCGACCGCCTCTCCGAGGACGAACTCATCGCGACCGTCATCCTGCTCCTGAATGCCGGTCACGAAGCGACCGTGCATGCGATCGGCAACGGCGTGAAGGCGATCCTCGAGACGGGGCTCGATCCGGCGCCGCTGTTTTCGAGCGCCGACGCCGCCGAGGCGACGGCGGAAGAGTGCCTTCGCTTCGATCCGCCGCTGCACTTCTTCTCGCGCTATGCGCTGGAGGATTGCGACTATGCCGGCATTCCGCTGAAGAAGGGCGACAGCGTCGGCCTCGTCCTCGGCGCCGCCAATCGCGATCCCGCGCGCTTCACTGAGGCGGCGCGCTTCGATCCGGCCCGCCCTGCCGCGGCGCATTTCGCCTTTGGCGGCGGCATCCATTTCTGCATCGGCGCCCCGCTGGCGCGGCTCGAAATCCAGGTCGCGCTGCCGATCCTGTTCGAGCGGCTGCCGGGCCTCCGCCTCGCCGCGCCGCCGCGCTATCGCGACAGCTACCATTTCCACGGCCTCGAGGCGCTGCAGCTCACCTGGTGAGGGCAAACGGCCGCCAGTCAAAGGGATCAGCCATGGCCGAGGGGCTCGGTGCGCTTCGAACGGTCGCCGCGGGCGCGCTCGACATCGGCTATTTCGAGATCGGCCCAGCCGATGCGGCGCCGGTGATCCTGCTGCATGGCTTTCCCTATGACGTCCATTCCTATGTCGACGTGGCGCCGCGGCTCGCGGCCGCCGGCCGGCGCTGCATCATGCCGTATCTGCGGGGCTATGGCGCCACGCGCTTCCTCTCCGATGCCACGCCGCGCTCGGGCGAGCAGGCGGCGCTCGGCACCGATCTCCTCGCGCTCATGGACGCGCTGGCGATCCCGCGCGCGACGCTCGCCGGCTATGACTGGGGCGGCCGCGCGGCCTGCATCGTCGCGGCCCTCTGGCCGGAGCGCGTCGCCGGTCTCGTCAGCTGCGGCGAGGGATACAATATCCAGAACATCGCCGAGGCCTGGCGACCGGCGCCCCCGGCCGAGGAGCACCGCTACTGGTATCAGTACTACTTCCATTCCGAGCGCGGCCGGATCGGGCTCTCCGACAACCGCCGCGAACTCTGTCGCCTGATCTGGCGCCTCTGGTCGCCGAGCTGGGCCTTCGACGAGGCGACCTTCGAACAGACCGCGAGCGCCTTCGACAATCCCGACTTCGTCGAGATCGTCATCCATTCCTATCGCCATCGCTTTGGCGGCATTGCGGGCGACCCGGCAATATCCGCGATCGAGGCGCGGCTCGCGGCACAGCCCATCATCGCTGTGCCGGCCATCATCCTCCAGGGGGCGGATGACGGCGTCGATCCGCCCGCCGCGATCGATGACAGCGCGCGGCATTTTTCTGCCCTCCGCGAACGACGCATCGTCGAGGGCGCCGGCCACAACCTGCCGCAGGAAGCGCCGGCCGCCTTTGCCGAGGCCGTGTTGACGCTCGGCTGAGCGCCGCGGCGGGCTTCGGTCCTCGACCGGCCGCCGACGTCCATCCTGCCGCGCCGGGTTGCGGCCGCCTGTCACGACGAGCGGCGTCGGCCTCGAAACCCTCAGGCTGCAGCCGTTTGCGCGGACGGCTCGAGCGGAAGCGGGACGAAGGTCGACGCGAACCGAGCGACGCCGAGCCGAATGGCCGATGGGCCGGAGATGTCGCTTCGACGCTTCGATCCGGCGAGACGGGGCGTCGTCGGCGCGATGCCGATCGCGGGTCTTGCGCCGTTGCCGCCCCCGCCCGGCCGCGTCTGCCGGCCAAGCGCCGCGAGCTCCAGCGCCGCCATCACCGCTTCCGCCATCTTCACGACCGGAATGGCGTCGAGCTGATCGATATCGATCGGAAAGCGCTGTCCGCCCCGGCGGCCGCCGAGCTGCAGGACGCGGGCGATGAATGCGATGTCGAGCCGCTCGCAGCGAAGGGCCGCTGCCTGAAGCGATCCGTCGCCGAACTCGTCCGCCAGCACGCGCAGATCGCGCATTCCAAGGCGCAGCTCGATGTCTGCGCCAGCCTCCGCGAACGGGATGCCCGGCGGCGGCTGGTCCGCACCATCGAGCAGTGCCGCCGTGCTCATCGCGCCGGCGAGGAAGGCGTCGGGAGCCTGCACAGCTTCCGTGGGCTCGACCTTGACCGGTGATGGAGTTTTCGGGCCCTCGATCGATATTGCCGCCGCTTCTGGCGCGGCAGTCCGCGTCGGGCCCGGCGGGTCCACCGCCGTCGGCGTCGGCGTCTTGGAGCTGCTGGGCGACAGGCGCGTATGCGGCCGGAACAGCATCCGGGCGATCATGACCGCCAAGGGAAACGGCACCCATGAGGGAACGCGATGATAGGGATGGCCTTTCGGCAGCTGGACCCGCTGACGTCGCGCCCGACGGGCCTCGAAGCGGGCTCGCCTCGGACTGAGCGGCAACGGATAGTTGCTGGCGACCGGATCGGCCGGCTTGATCTCGTTCATTGCCGATAATCCCCCACCGGCGATGTCAGCCTGTCGGCGTCGAAACGCACCACATGCACCTTCGAAGTATGCACAATCAGGGCGCGTACTCAAGCGTTTGCTGTGCTGCACAAAATGTTAGCAGTCGCAGCAATCCGGCTGGATTCCGCCGGGCGTGGCGACGGGTCGCTTGCATCTCCAGCGCGATTTCGCATCAATCGAGGGCGCCGAGGAGAGTGCAGGCAGGAGATTCAGGAATGCGCCCAATTGCTTCGATCATTGCTGCCGGCGCGGCGCTCGCCTTCTCCCAGGGAGCCCTTGCCCAGACCTATTCCGGCGCGCCGCTGGCCGACGCGGCGCTCCAGGAGAGGATCGTCGCGGCGGTGGCCCTGCGTCTGACGGGCATCGCCGAGCCGATGATCGCCGACCTTGCGCCCTCGCTGGCGCGCGGCGGCCATGGCTATTGCGGAACCGTCCGGACCAATGCCGCCGCGCCGGCGCAGCCTTTTCACGTCATCGTCGATCAGGACGGCAGCATCGCCGTGCTGATCCTGCCGGAAAACGGCGACCCGCCCGGATTGTCGCGCGCCGACGCCACGCGTCTTCTGACCAATCTCGGCTGCATCCGCTGAGCGCGCCTCCGCCCTTCATGCGCGCCTCCCGGTCCGTCTCTTGCATCGTCCTCGCCTCTTGCATCATGCCGCCGCGGCACGCATCGTCGGGGCGGGGCAGGCTGAGTGATGGGCAGGGAGTGAGCTGGATTTGATCGAGGGAAAGCCGAGCGCCACGGCGCTGCGCGTCGCCGTCCGCCGCGCCGCGCACCAGTTGCTGGACAAGCCGCTGATCTTCGAGGACCCGCTGGCGCTGACCATCGTCGGCGGCGACCGCGGCTCGGCCGTGGCGCGCGACGAGATCAGCCGTGCCGATTCGGCCGGCGGCGCCGCGCTCCGCGCCTTCATCGCCGCGCGCAGCCGCTTCGCCGAGGACCGCATCGCCGATGCCGTCGCCGCCGGCTGCCGCCATGTCGTCGTGCTCGGCGCCGGGCTCGATACCTTCGCCTATCGCAACCGCTTCGCCACGGAGGGCGTCGTCGTCTACGAGGTCGATCATCCGGCGACGCAGGCCTGGAAGCGGCAGCGACTGCAGCAGACCCGCATCGCGATTCCGGACAGCGTCCGCTTCGTGCCCGTCGATTTTTCGCGCGACAAGCTCGACGAGAAGCTCGCCGAAGCGGGGCTCGACGGAGCCGTGCCGGTGTTCTTCTCCTGGCTCGGCGTCGTGCCCTATCTCACCGAGGCCGCGATCTTCGCGACGCTCGGCATCATCGCCGCGCGGGCGGGCGGGGCCGAGGTGGTGTTCGATTATGCCGAGCCGCCGGATAGGGTCGGCGTGCTGCAGCGGCTCGCCTTCCTGACGCTCGCCGGCCGAACGGCGCAGCTCGGCGAACCTTTTGTCAGCTATTTCCGCCCCGAGGAGATCGCCAAGCGGCTCGCCGCGCTCGGCTTCACCGTCGCCGCGAGCCTCTCAGGGCCGGATCTCGGACGGCTCTATGCCGGCGGGCCGTCACCGCTCGACGAGGCCGAGGTCGGTCATGTGCTGCATGCCCGCTACGCCGTCGTCGCCTGAAGCGCGACCGCGATCTCGCCGGCGAGGCGGGCATTGTTCTTCACCAGCGCGATATTGGTCGCGAGGCTGCGGCCGCCGGTGAGCGTCAGGATCCGGCCGAGCACATAGGGCGTCACCGCCTTGGCGCGGATGCCCTCGCGCTCGGCATCGGCGATCGCCTGCTCGATATGGCTGCGCATCTCGGCGGCCGGGATTTCGTCGGCGAGCGGCACAGGATTGGCGACCAGCAGCCCGCCGCGCAGGCCGAGCTCGGCCCGCGTCGCCATGAAGGCGGCGATCGTTGCGGGATCGTCGAGGCGGAGCGGCGAGGGCAGGCCGCTGTCGCGCGACCAGAAGGCCGGCAGCGCATCCTGGCCGACCGTCACCACCGGCACACCGAGCGTTTCCAGCACCTCGAGCGTCTTCGGAATGTCGAGCAGCGCCTTGGCGCCGGCGGAGACGACGGTGACCGGCGTCTCGGCGAGCTCCTGCAGGTCGGCCGAGATGTCGAAGCTCGTCTCGGCGCCGCGATGGACGCCGCCGATGCCGCCGGTGGCGAAGACGCGGATGCCGGCAAGATGCGCTGCGATCATCGTCGCGGCGACCGTGGTGGCGCCCGGGCGGCCGGTGGCGAGCGCGAAGGCGAGATCGGCGCGCGAGAGCTTCATGACATTCTTCATGCCGGCGAGCGCCTCAAGCTCGGCCGCCGTCAGGCCGACGCGGATGGCCTCGTCGATGATGGCGATCGTCGCCGGAACCGCGCCGGTGCCGCGCACCACCGCCTCGACCGCGAGCGCCGTTTCGACATTTTCTGGGTAGGGCATGCCATGCGTGACGATCGTCGTTTCCAGCGCCACGAGGGCCCGGCCGTCATGGAGGGCGGCGGCGACGTCGTCGGACAGGTGGATGCGCTCGGACAGGGACATTCTGGAGACCACTTCGGTTCGAAAGGTGAGATCAGGAGACCGACTGCCAGCTGCCGTCCGGCATCCGGCAGGCCGTGCCGCGCAGCTGCTCGCCGCGGCCGTCGACGACGATCCGATGCGTATAGGGCCGGCATTCGCGGCCGTTCTGCATCCGGATCGGGCCGGGGATGAACTGGCCATGGCTCGCGCCCGAGGACCAGTCGACCGGCACGCCGGGCTTGCCATTGGCAAGTGCCGCGGTCTCCGCCTCCGTGGCGCGGCGGCGGGCCGCGTCGTCCATGCTGCGGCCGATCTGGCTGCCGACAAGGCCGCCGACGCCGGCGCCGAGTACGGTCGCGCCGACCCGGCCGGCCCCCGAGCCGAACTGGTTGCCGACCATCGCGCCGACCGCCGAGCCGCCGATGGAGCCCATCTGCTGGTTGGTCGGCGCCTGGCAGGCGGAGAGCGCGAGAGCTGCGGCGGCGAGCGCCGCGGCGAGGCCGACGGGAAGGGCAGGACGCCTGTGCATGGCAACGCTCCGGCTGGGCGAGGGGGCGGGCGAATCGGCTGCATAGCATCACAGACCGCCGCCCGGCGCCACAGGCAGAGAGAGGGCCGCGCCAGCGCGCCGCAGACGCGCAAGTCCAAGGGAATGCAGCTTGCGGACGAGAACAAAACGTGTACGATGTTCTCAGTTTGATCGACTCTCCGCAGTATGGAATAAGGATCGCTCACATGTCGCAAACTTCTCTCCGTCTCGTCGAAGGGGCCACAATGGACAAGTCGAAGGCGCTGGATGCCGCGCTCAGCCAGATCGAGCGCGCGTTCGGCAAGGGCTCGATCATGCGGCTCGGCAAGAACGACAAGGTGGTCGAGATCGGGACGGTCTCCACCGGTTCGCTCGGGCTCGACATCGCTCTCGGCATCGGCGGGTTGCCGCGCGGCCGCATCGTCGAGATCTATGGTCCGGAATCCTCGGGCAAGACCACGCTCGCGCTGCACACGATCGCCGAGGCCCAGAAGAATGGCGGCATCTGCGCCTTCGTCGATGCGGAGCATGCGCTCGATCCGATCTATGCCCGCAAGCTCGGCGTCAATCTCGACGATCTCCTGATCTCGCAGCCCGATACCGGCGAGCAGGCGCTCGAGATCACCGACACGCTGGTGCGTTCCGGCGCGATCGACGTGCTCGTGGTCGATTCGGTCGCGGCGCTGACGCCGCGGGCCGAAATCGAGGGCGAGATGGGCGACAGCCTGCCGGGCCTGCAGGCGCGGCTGATGAGCCAGGCGCTCAGGAAGCTCACTGCCTCGATCTCGAAGTCGAAGACCATGGTGATCTTCATCAACCAGATCCGCATGAAGATCGGCGTCATGTTCGGCAATCCCGAGACGACGACCGGCGGCAATGCGCTGAAGTTCTATGCCTCGGTGCGTCTCGATATCCGCCGCATCGGCGCGATCAAGGACCGCGACGAGGTCGTCGGCAACCAGACCCGCGTCAAGGTGGTCAAGAACAAGCTGGCGCCGCCGTTCAAGCAGGTCGAGTTCGACATCATGTATGGCGAGGGCGTCTCCAAGGTCGGCGAACTGATCGATCTCGGCGTCAAGGCCGGCATCGTCGAGAAGTCGGGCGCCTGGTTCTCCTATGACAGCCAGCGTCTCGGCCAGGGCCGTGAGAATGCCAAGGCCTTCTTCCGCGACAATCCGCAGATGGCCAACGCCGTCGAGCACGCCATCCGCCAGAATGCCGGCCTCCTCGCCGAGGCCCTGCTGTCGAAGGATGGCGACGGCGAAGGCGAGGCCGACGACGACGCCATGGAGGCGTAGGCGGCGACTGAGTGAGTCGAAGGGCGCGGGCCTCGCGGCGCGCGCCCCGGTGTTCGGGGGAGGGGACGAATGGCTGAGGCGAGTGACGTCACGGGCGGCTGCCATTGCGGCAAGGTGCGCTTCGAGGCACGCGGCGATTTCAGCGCCGCGATCAGCTGCAACTGCTCGATCTGCGAGAAGCGCGGCCACTGGCTCGCCTTCGTGCCGGAGAGCGCATTCGCGGTGACGGCGGGCGAGGACAATCTCACCGACTATCAGTTCAATCGCCACATCATCCATCACCTCTTCTGCCGCGATTGCGGCATTGAGGCCTTCGCCCGCGCCGCAGCGCCGGACGGCACGCCCATGGCGGCGATCAATGTCCGCTGCATCGACGGCATCGACCTCAAGGCGGTGACCGTCACCGCCTATGACGGCCGCAGCCACTGAGGCGGCATCCGCTGGGCTGTGCGGCATGTTGTGTCCGTAGGCTTGGCGTCCAGCGCTCCCCTTGAGCCCTCCCCTTGCGGGAGGGCCGAAAACGCCCTGGCGTTTTCGGGGAGGGGTCGCTTGAGCGAGGCGGTTCCGAACGGCGCCCCCATCGACGCTCGCGTGATGCTGCCCAATCGCCGGTGACCCCTCCCCAAAACCGCTGCGCGGTTTTGGCCCTCCCGCAAGGGGAGGGCTCAAGGAAGGGCGGAGCCAGGTTGTGGCGTCGGACGACTGCGGCCATGCAGCGGGGGGCTGGCCGGATGCAGGACGATTGCGCACGGTCTGGACGACTGGCGAAGGGCAGGGTCGAGACGTCTAGTGGTAGGCATCATCGGAACGTCCGGCGGCAGGCGCGATCTGAAAGACCAGGTCCCGCGCTCCCCTTGAGCCCTCCCCTTGCGGGAGGGCCGAAAACGCCTTGGCGTTTTCGGGGAGGGGTCGCTTGAGCGAGGCGGTTCCGAACGGCGCCCCCATCGACGCTCGCGCGACGCTGCCCATTCGCCCGTGACCCCTCCCCAAAACCGCTGCGCGGTTTTGGCCCTCCCGCAAGGGGAGGGCTCAAGGAAGGGCGGCTAGGGCAGGGGCGGGCAAGGGCAAGGCAAGGCCGCCGCTTGGGCGTCCGGGCGTGATGCTTGAGACGGCGCGCTTTCTGGACAGTCTCGCGCCCGCTCGCTACAAACGCGGCACGTTTCCTTCCCGCGGTCCCCACTGGCGGCGCCGCGGCTCTCCAAGGGTTGGTCATGAGCAGCGTCAACGACATCCGGTCGGCTTATCTCGGATTCTACCAGAAGAACGGCCACGAGATCGTCGCCTCGAGTTCGCTCGTGCCGAAGAACGATCCGACGCTGATGTTCACCAATGCCGGCATGGTCCAGTTCAAGGACTATTTCACCGGCCGCGCCACGGCTCCCTGGCCGCGCGCGACGACCTCGCAGAAATGCGTGCGCGCCGGCGGCAAGCACAACGACCTCGACAATGTCGGCTACACCGCCCGCCATCACACCTTCTTCGAGATGCTGGGCAATTTCTCGTTCGGCGATTACTTCAAGGAACGGGCGATCGAGCTCGCCTGGACTTTGGTGACGCGCGAATTCGGCCTTCCCAAGGACAAACTGCTCGTCACGGTCTATCACGAGGACGACGAGGCGTTCGGCCTCTGGAAGAAGATCGCCGGCCTTTCCGACGACCGCATCATCCGCATCGCGACCTCGGACAATTTCTGGCAGATGGGCGATACCGGCCCCTGCGGCCCGTGCTCGGAGATCTTCTTCGATCATGGCGAGGGTATTCCCGGCGGCCCGCCCGGCAGCCCGGACGAGGATGGCGATCGCTTCATCGAGATCTGGAATCTCGTCTTCATGCAGTTCGAGCAGATCGCGCCGGGCAACCGGCTGGCGCTGCCGAAGCCCTCGATCGACACCGGCATGGGGCTCGAGCGCATCGCCGCCGTGCTGCAGGGCGTGCATGACAACTACGACATCGACCTGTTCAAGGCGCTGATCCGCGCCTCGGTCGAGGCGACCGGCGTGCCGGCGGAAGGGGCGCAGCGCGCCAGCCACCGCATCATCGCCGATCACCTGCGCGCCTCGTCCTTCCTGATCGCAGACGGCGTGCTGCCCTCCAATGAGGGCCGCGGCTATGTGCTGCGCCGGATCATGCGCCGCGCGATGCGCCATGCCCATATCCTCGGCGCCGCCGACCCCTTGCTGTGGCGCCTGGTGCCGGCGCTCGTACGCGAGATGGGCCAGGCCTATCCCGAACTGGTGCGGGCCGAGGCGCTGATCACCGAGACGCTGCGGCTCGAGGAGATCCGCTTCCGCCGCACGCTGGCGCGCGGCCTGATCCTGCTCGACGAGGCGACGACCGGCTTCGAGGCCGGCGCGACGCTCGATGGCGAGACGGCATTCCGCCTCTACGACACCTATGGCTTCCCGCTCGACCTGACGCAGGATGCGCTGCGCGCCCGCGGCATCGGCGTCGACACCGACGTGTTCCAGACGGCGATGGAGCGGCAAAAGGCCGAGGCCCGCGCGAGCTGGTCCGGCTCGGGCGACACCGCCGCCGAGACGATCTGGCTGACGCTGCGCGACCGGCTCGGCCCGACCGAGTTCCTCGGCTATGCGACCGAGACCTCGGAAGGCAAGGTGCTGGCGCTGGTGCAGGGTGGCGGCGAGATCGGCAGTGCATCCGCCGGCGAGAGCGTCCAGATCGTCGTCAACCAGACGCCGTTCTACGGCGAATCCGGCGGCCAGACCGGCGATGCCGGCACGATCGAGACCGAGGCCGGCGCGCGCGTGCGCATCACCGACACGCAGAAGCGCGGCGAGGGCCTCTTCGTCCACAGCGGCACCGTCGAGAGCGGCACGATCTCGACCGGCGACTCCGTCCGTCTCGTCGTCGATCATGCCCGCCGCGCCGCGATCCGCTCGCATCACTCGGCGACGCATCTCCTGCATGCGGCGCTGCGCAACGTGCTCGGCGATCATGTCGCCCAGAAGGGCTCGCTCGTCGCGCCCGACAGGCTGCGGTTCGATTTCAGCCATCCGAAGCCGATCGAGGCGGAGGAGTTGGCCGCGGTCGAGGATATCGCCAATGAGGTCGTGCTGCAGGATGATCCGGTCACGACGCGGCTGATGGAACGCGACGAGGCGATCGCTGCCGGCGCCATGGCCCTCTTCGGCGAGAAATATGGCGACGAGGTCCGCGTCGTCGCGATGGGCGAGCGCGACGGCAAGCCCTATTCGGTCGAGCTCTGCGGCGGCACGCATGTCGGCCGCACCGGTGAGATCGGCCTCGTCACCATCGTCGGCGAAGGCGCGGTCGCCGCTGGCGTGCGCCGTGTCGAGGCGCTGACCGGCAAGGCCGCCCGCGACCATCTCGAATTGCAGGACAAGCGGCTGAAGCAGGTCGCGAACGCCCTGAAGGTCCGGCCCGACGAGGCGGTCGAGCGCGTCACGGTGCTGGTCGAGGAGCGGCGGCGGCTGGAGCGGGAACTTGCGGATGCGCGCAAGAAGCTCGCGCTCGGCGGCGGCGGCCAGGCCGCCGGCGACGGCGTCCGTCAGGTCGGCGACGTCAGCTATCTCGGCCGCACGGTCGAGGGCATCGCGCCGAAGGATCTGAAGGGACTCGTCGACGACGCCAAGAAGTCGGTCGGCTCGGGTGTCGTCGCCTTTGTCGGCGTCGCCGAGGACGGCAAGGCGGCGATCGTCGTCGGCGTCAGCGAGGATCTCGTCACCCGCTTCAGCGCGGTCGATCTGGTCCGGGTCGGCGCCGAGGCGCTTGGCGGCAAGGGCGGCGGCGGCCGGCCTGACATGGCGCAGGCCGGCGGACCGGACGGTGCGCGCGCCGGCGAGGCGCTGGCGGCCATCGAGGCGCGGCTCGCCGGCTGAACCGGCGGCGGGTGGGATAGCGGACGGGCATAGGCGAGGCGACGACCGGGCGGAGAGCGGATGGAACAGGTTGCCGACGGCCGCCAGTTGCTGGTCTTCCTCGTGGCGGCGGGCATCGTCGTGCCGCTGTTCCAGCATCTGAAGCTCGGCATCGTCCTCGGCTTCCTCATCGCCGGCATCATCGTCGGGCCGGGTGGCTTCGGCCATCTGGTGCCGCTCAATTCGCTGTTCGCCTATGCGACGATCACGAATGTCAGCCAGCTGCAGGCCTTCGGCGATCTCGGCATCCTGTTCCTCTTGTTCACCATCGGCCTCGAGCTCTCCTTCGCCCGGCTCGGCTCGATCGGCCGGCTGATGGTCGGGGCGGGCGGGCTGCAGGTCGCGCTCGCAACCGGCGCCATCTATGCGGCCGGCGCGCTCGCCGGCTTCGAGTTCGACGATTCGCTCGTCTTCGGCATGGCCTTCGCGCTCTCCTCGACGGCGATCGTCACGCAGTCGCTCGCCGAGCGGCGCCGGCTTGGAACGCCGGTCGGCCGCACGGCGCTCGGCGTCCTGATCCTGCAGGACCTGATGGTGGTGCCGATCGTCATCGTGGTCGGCATTCTCGGTCAGGAGGGCGCGAGCGTCGGCGCCTCGCTGGTCAAGGGTGTGGCCATCGCCGCGGTCGTGGTCGTCGGCGTCGTGCTGCTTGGCCGCACCATCGTCCGGCCGCTGATGCGCTTCGCCGGGGCGACCGGCAACCGCACGCTGCTGATCTCGATCACGCTGCTCATCATCGTCGTCGCCGGCGCCATCACCTCGCGGGCCGGCCTCTCGGCGGCGCTCGGCGCCTTCCTGGCCGGCCTGCTGCTCAGCGAGACCGAATATCGCCACCAGATCGACGTCGAGGTCGAGCCGTTCAAGGATCTGCTGCTCGGTCTCTTCTTCATGACGGTCGGCATGACGATCGATGTCGCCGCCGTCATCGGCCAGCTGCCGCTGATCCTCGGCGCGCTCGCGGTGCTCTTCGCCGTGAAGCTCGCCTTCGGCTATCTCGCCTTCCGCATCGCGCGGCTGCCGCGGGCGAGCGCGGTCGAGGCGGCGTTCATTCTCGGCGGTGCCGGCGAGTTCGCCTTCGTCGTGTTCACGCTCGCCGCGCGCGACAATGTCATCGTCCCGGACATCGCCCGCCTCGCCACGACGATCGCGGCGCTGTCGATGGTGCTGACGCCTCTCCTCGGCGTTGTCGGCGAGCGGATCGCGGCGCGGCTCCGGGTGCGCGATGCGCTGGCGAACCAGGGCGTCACCGGCGATCACGCTTATTCCGATCACGTCATCATCGGCGGCTTCGGCCGCTTCGGCGCCACCATCGCCTTGCTGCTCAAGGCCGAGGACATTCCCTCGGTCGCGCTCGATCTCGATGCGGATCATGTCGATCGCGCGCAGAGGAATGGCGGCACGGTCTTCTATGGCGACGCGACGCGGCCCGAGATCCTCGAAAAGCTCGGCGCGGCGCAGGCACGCGCCTTCGTGGTGACGCTCGACGACATGGCGGTGGCCGAGCGCATGGTCGAGACGATCCGCCAGCATTGGCCGAACGCCATCATTCATGCCCGCGCGCGCAGCGTCGATCATGCCCGCCGCCTGCTCGAATGCGGGGCGACCGACGTGGTGCCCGAGGCGCTCGAGGGCAGCCTGCAACTGGCCGGCAATCTCCTCGCCGATATCGGCCTGCCGGACGAGGCGATCGAGCAGCGGCTTGCCGTGGCGCGCGAGATCGCGCGGGCGCGGATGCGCGACGTGCATCCGGTTCCCTCGGCCGATCCGCCGGATCAGCCGCGGCCGCGCGCCCTTTGAGGCGCGCGCCGCGTCAGGGCAGATTGAACAGGAAGGGGCGCGGCCCGCCGCTCTCGGCGTGGTCGAACAGGACGAGCACGCGCAGGCGGCCGTCCGCGACATCGAGCGGCAGGATCGCCTCCGGCTTCAGCGCCTCGCCGGTGTGCGGATCGTGGCCGCCCGGGATGAGGCCGAGCTTCTTGAGCGCGCCATCCGGCCAGCGTTTGAAATAGAGCGCATAGGCGCCGGCGGGCACGCTGATATCGGCGGCGATGTCGCGGCTCGGCCCGGCGAGGATCAGCAGCCCGTCGCCATAGGGCGCGAGGTCGCGGATGCCGCGGCCGGCGCCGAGCGGCAGCCAGGTGATGCAGGTTCGCCCTTCCGGCGCCGGGAGATCTTTGAGGGCGACGCTGACGAGGCCGGCGAAGTGGCTCTCCGCCTCTTCGGGCCGCCCGAGTTCGGCGCCGGTGAGGATCGGGCTGCGCAGGCCGGCATGGACGACGCCGCCCCGCACCGCGAGGCCCTCGATCGAGAGGCCGTTGCGATCGAGCCGCTTGTCGAAGAAGTCGTCGAGAACGGCGAGCGAGGCGAGCGCCGGGCGCAGCGAGAGGTCTCGCGTCACGGTCATCGTCGTCTTGTCGGGATCGCTGAAGCCGTCCGGGGGCACGGCGATCTCGAACAGATGGCTCGCGGCGTCGATCTGCGCGCGGATCTTTCTGAGATCCTCGTCGTCGTCAGGATCGAGCTTGTGTTTCGGGTCGCGCGGATGGCCATGCGAGCCGATCACGTAGAAGCAGCCTGCGTCATAGGCGACGCCTTCGCCGTCGAGGCTCTCGCCCTCGCCGGCAAGAAGCTTGATGCTGTCGCCGCCGAAAAGCCGTCCATCATCGACGATGACGAGCTGGGCCGAGCGGCGCTCGTCGTCGATGACGAGGCCGTGGCGCGGGAAGTCCTTGGTCTCGATGCAGGCGATGCCGCTGACATCGTGTGAGGGGTTCGGCTCGCCGTCCACCTCGCGGCCGCGCTTGCCATGGATCGGCGGCTTGACGGGCCAGGCCTCGTCCGGAAAGGGCAGCATGCGGCATCTCCCCGAAATGCACGGCATCGGGGCCGTCATCGCGGCGTTCGCCTGCCGCCGCCCCCGCCGGCACGACCACTCTAGCCGTGCCGGCGCAGTTTGCAACCATGAGGCGATCAGGCCTCAGTCGCACGCGAGCACCGGGCGGCCTCAGCGGGCTGTGCGGCCCTCGCTCTGGCGCGCCAGCATCCAGCCCGGATATTCGGGCGGCAGCGCGCTGACGGCATCGAGCGCTGCGATCTCGTCGTCGCTGAGCCGCACCGCGACGGCGGCGAGGTTGTCGTCGAGCTGTTCGATGGTCTTGGCGCCGACGATGACCGAGGTCACGAAGGGTTTCGCCAGCAGATAGGCAAGCGCGATCTGCGGCACGGAGACGCCTTTGGCGTCGGCGATCACGCGCATCGCGTCGACGGCGTCGAAGGCGCGGGTCTTGTCGACCGGCGGGAAGTCGAAGGTGGCCCGGCGCGACCCGTCCGGACCCGAGCCGTCGCGGTTGTACTTGCCGGAGAGGAGGCCGCCGGCGAGCGGGCTCCACACCATCAGCCCGACGCCTTCGGCGGCGAGCAGCGGCGCCACCTCGCGCTCGAGATCGCGGCCGGCGATGGTGTAATAGGCCTGCAGCGAGGCGAAGCGCGCCCAGCCATGATGATCGGCGATGCCGAGCGCCTTCATGATCTGCCAGGCCGCCCAGTTGGAGACGCCGACATAGCGCACGTGCCCCTGCCGCACGAGATCGTCGAGCGCGCGCACGGTCTCCTCGATCGGCGTCAGCGGGTCGAAGCCGTGGATCTGGTAGAGGTCGATATAGTCGGTGCCGAGCCGGGCAAGGCTCGCCTTGACGGCGTCCATGATATGGCCGCGCGAGGCGCCGCGATCATTGGGGCCGGGCCCGACCTGGCCGAGCGCTTTGGTGGCGAGGACGACGTCGCTGCGCTTGCGGCCTGAGTTGACGATGGCGCGGCCGGTGATCTCCTCCGACAGGCCTTCCGAATAGACATCGGCCGTATCGATGAAATTCACGCCGGCATCGAGAGCCCGCGCGACGATGCCGTCGGCGACGCCCTGGTCGAGCTGGCCGATGGCGGTCCAGAAGCCCTTGCCGCCGAAGGTCATGGTGCCGAGGCAGAGTTCCGAGACGAGGAGGCCGGTGCGGCCGAGCGTTTTGGTGCGCATCGTGGATGTCCTTGATGAAGGCCGCGCGGGGCGGCGGGACGAAAGCGGGACGAGCGGCGGTGGGCCGGATGATGGCTGCATCCGCCGCTGCGACGCTGCTGGAAGATGGGCCTCGCCCGGCGGAAGCGTTAGCCGATTGCTTTCGGCTTCTTGCACGATCCTCTCAGAGTTTCGATCTGTGCCGGGAGGGCTCTTGCAGCCCGCGTGGCGGCGGCGCAAAGGACTGGCATGGAACCGATCGACGAAATCCGCGCGATCCTCGCCCGCAACGCCGCGCTTGGCCGAACCGCGACGGCGATGCCGCATCTG
This sequence comes from Kaistia sp., assembly GCA_965229325.1. GTDB lineage: Bacteria > Pseudomonadota > Alphaproteobacteria > Rhizobiales > Kaistiaceae > Kaistia. Next base: position 249,431 of record OZ245873.1, read on the forward strand.
GCGCTGCTACGCTCCGACACGACGACGCTGCCGGCGCCAGCCTTCTACGAGCCGACCTTCACCATGGCCGTGCAGGGCCGCAAGCAGCTGTTTCTCGGCGATCGCTCGCTCACCTATGACAGGACGCAGTTCCTGGTCGTGGCGGTCGACCTGCCGGTGATGGCGAGCATCAGCCTAGCGAGCCCGGAGGAGCCTTATCTCGCGTTCTCGCTCCGCCTCGACCGCGTCGCGATCATCGACATGCTCTCGGCGCTGCCGCCGATGGCGGATCCTGGCGACGAGGGCGTCGGCCTCGCTGTCGGAGCGATCGGGCCGGACTTGCTCGATCCTCTCGCGCGGCTGGCGCGGCTCGTCGAGCGGCCGGCGGAGGCGGCCATTCTCGGGCCGCTCGCCGAGCGCGAGGTGATGTTCCGCCTTTTGACCAGCCCGGCCGGCGCGGTGCTGCGCCAGATGGTGGCGCATGACAGCCGCCTGGCCCGGGTCGACCGCGCCATCGCCTGGATCAAGCGCCATTTCAACCAGCCGATGCGCATCGACGGCCTCGCCGAGATCGCGGGGATGAGCCCGGCCTCGCTGCATCGCCATTTCAAGGCGGTGACGGCGATGAGCCCGCTGCAGTTCCAGAAGCAGATCCGCCTGCAGGAGGCGCGGCGCCGCCTCGTCGCCGAAAGCAGCGACGCCGGCAGCATCGGCTTTGCGGTCGGCTATGAAAGCCAGTCGCAGTTCAGCCGCGAATATGCCCGCCTGTTCGGCGCGCCGCCGCTGCGCGATGCCGCGCGGCTCCGGGGGTCGCCCGAGCCGCAGCGCATCGATGACGCTCTGTCGGACCGCATGAGGATCCCGTCCGCATAGTCATCCGGTCTGGAACGGGTGGAGCGCTCGAAGCTGCCTGTCGCCGGAACGCCGGAGCCCGCCGCCGTCAGCCGAGATCGGCCGGGTTCGCTTCGGACGGCGCCTCGAAGTGCTCCAGGCGGATGGCGATTAGGTCGCCGCTGGCCTTCGCTTCGTACATGAGGCGGTCGGCCCGGTTGAGAAGATCGTCCGGGCTTTTCGGGGCGTTCATCACGGCGACGCCCATGGCGAGACCGATCGTGAGGATCGTCTCGCCGATCAGGATCGGCTGGCAGACGGTTTTGGCCAGATCGTCAAACCGCTGGCGTTGCGGCAGAGCCGTGTCCGGTACGCGGAACAGGATGGCGAACTCGTCGCCGCCGAGCCTGCCGACGCGGTCGTCCGCTGCGACGGCCCCGCCGAGCCGCTGCCCGACGATGCGAAGCACCGCGTCGCCCACGGAATGACCCCACTGATCGTTGATGGCCTTGAACCCGTTCATGTCGATATAGGCGAGGCCGATGGCTTGGCCCGGTGCCGGCAACGCGATCGTCCGCGCGAGCAGCCACTCGAAGCCGGCGCGATTGGCCACCTGCGTGAGGGTGTCGGTATGTGCGGCCTGCCGTATCGCGTTCTCGAGCGCCTTGCGATCCGTGTTGTCGACGATGATTTCGATATCGACGCTGGCGCCGCCGATCACGCAGCGATGCGCGCTGATCAAGGTCGGGACGACGTGGCCGGAGGTGTGGATCAGGTCAACCTCTTCGAGCTCGTAGAAGCCGACGGTGGCCAGCTTTTCCATGCGGCGCTGCCGGGCGGGCGCATCGGGACTGCCGGACATATGGAGGGAGATCGGCTGGCCTTCCAACTCCGACCATTCACGCCCGAAGAGCCGGAGATAGGCCGAATTGACGCGGACATAATAGGACGGTTCGTCTGTCGTCGAGATGCAGAAGGCGACGGGCGAAAACTCGAACAGGGCGTACATCGCCTCGGCAAGCAACTCCCGAGAGATGGTCGGCCCGGTGTTCACGTGCGTCAGTGCCTTTCAGGTCGTCCGCGGAGCGCCGATCGGCAGCTGAGGCCTGATGCCGTCTGCGCGGTCGGATTTCTGCCATCCTTCGGCGTGGGCGTCGACAGAATTATGCTGCTGCGCAGTGGCTCTAGGAGCCACGGACCCACACGCGAAGCGTGCCGACGGACGCGAAGCCGGCGTCGAGGAAGCGCTGGAGGCTTTCGCCGTGCTCATAGCCGACGAGCGGCAGGTTCGGATGGCGCTCCCGCGCGGCAGCGATCATCTCCGCCAGCAGCGACGCCGGATCGGCCTCCGGGCGCATGAAGACATTGGAGATGCCGAGCACCGTGGCGTAGCGGTTGAACGCCGCTCCGCCGATCGGCACGCCGCCCTCTGCGACCGTGAGGAAGGCAAGACGCGGATCGGCGAGCAGCGAGGGCGGGAACACCGGCCTCTCCACGGGGACGCCAGCCCAGGCTCGCTCCCAATCGGCCAGTTCGCTGGGAGTGGCGGCCCAGCCGATGGCAAGACCGGCGGCAAGACTGGCGGAGGGCGGGGCCGGCTCGCCTGCCGCGAGCCACAGCCATTCGGCCTCGAACGCCTTGCTGAGGCCGAGCGAGGCAAGGTCGAGCGTCGCGAAACTGTCCTTGATGCCGAGCGCTCGCGGCCGCCGGGCGACAAGCTCTGCGATCTCCTCGTGCTGCGGACCGACATCCTCCGCCGTCAGCGTCACCAGATTGGGATAATAAGGCGGCGCATCACCCGGATTGAGCCAGAAGCCGGCCCCGAACCGCGGCGTCGCCCCATGCGCCCGCGAGACGGCATCACACCATTCGGCATTGTTGCGGACGGCGAGGCGAACGCGGTGCGGCATGGAAGGGCTCTACCCGGATAGGAAAACGGCGCGGGGGTGAGCCGCGCCGCTGGCGTCATGAGGCTTTGCGCGCCGGTCAGGCCGGGGCCATCGCCTTGGTCAGGTTGTCGCTGACCTTGTCGAGGAAGCCGGTGGTCGAGAGCCACTTCTGGTCCGGGCCGACGAGCAGCGCCAGGTCCTTGGTCATGAAGCCGGCTTCGACCGTGTCGACGCAGACCTTCTCCAGCGTGGCCGAGAACTTCGCGAGCTCGGCATTGTCGTCGAGCTTGGCGCGATGGGCGAGGCCGCGCGTCCAGGCGAAGATCGAGGCGATCGAGTTGGTCGAGGTCTCCTTGCCCTTCTGGTGCTCGCGGTAATGGCGGGTGACGGTGCCATGGGCGGCCTCGGCCTCGACAGTCTTGCCGTCGGGGGTGAGCAGCACCGAGGTCATCAGGCCGAGCGAGCCGAAGCCCTGCGCGACGGTGTCCGACTGGACGTCGCCGTCATAGTTCTTGCAGGCCCAGACATAGCCGCCCGACCACTTCAGCGCCGAGGCGACCATGTCGTCGATCAGGCGATGCTCGTAGGTGATGCCGGCTTCCTTGAAGGCGGCGGCGAACTCGGCCTCGTAGACCTCCTGGAAGAGGTCCTTGAAGCGGCCGTCATAGGCCTTGAGGATGGTGTTCTTGGTCGAGAGATAGACCGGATACTTGCGCAGCAGGCCGTAGTTCAGCGAGGCGCGCGCGAATTCGCGGATCGACTCGTCGAGATTGTACATCGCGAGCGCGACGCCGGCGCTCGGGAACTTGAAGACTTCCTTCTCGATGACGGTGCCGTCCTCGCCCTCGAACTTGATGGTGAGGCGGCCCTTGCCCGGAACCTTGAAGTCGGTCGCCTTGTACTGGTCGCCGAAGGCATGGCGGCCGACGATGATCGGCTGCGTCCAGCCGGGGACGAGGCGCGGCACGTTCTGGCAGATGATCGGCTCGCGGAAGATCACGCCGCCGAGGATGTTGCGGATGGTGCCGTTCGGCGACTTCCACATCTCCTTGAGGCCGAATTCCTTCACGCGGGCTTCGTCCGGCGTGATGGTGGCGCATTTGACGCCGACGCCGACCTTCTTGATCGCCTCGGCGGCCTCGATCGTGACGTGATCGTTGGTTGCGTCGCGATGCTCGATGCCGAGATCGTAATATTGCAGGTCGAGATCGAGATAGGGGTGGATCAGCTTGTCCTTGATCGCCTGCCAGATGATCCGGGTCATCTCGTCGCCGTCGAGTTCGACGACAGGATTGGCTACCTTGATCTTCGCCATGGAGTGCGTGCCTCGCCTTCTTTGGGGTGCCGTCGCGGCGGAGGAGGCCGGCGCGATCAGGCTCGAAAGGAGTTGTTGCTATAGCATCGCCGCCTGGAGGCGCAAAGGCGAAGCGCCCCCAGAAGAGCGCTCGTCAGGACGCTGCTGCGAGGCCGCTTGACGTCGATCAAGTGCGTTAAGCGGCAAGGCGTTCATGCTGCCGTGTTGCCATGCCGATAGGGCATGGCGCCGCGCGTCCTCTCTGCGCCAACCGGAGCCAAATCATGATCGATCGATGGAGACGGGGCGCGCTGGCGCTCGTCCTGCTGCTGGCCGCGACAGGGATGGGCGCGGCCCAGGATGCCGACAGGCACGACGCCGCCGGCGAGGCGCATCGGATCGGCGCGAGCCTGTTCGCGTCGGGCTTCGATGTCGTGGTGGCCGAGGCGGGCGTCCGCAACGTCTTCGCGGGCGGCGAGGGCGTGACCATCACGGCGCCGGTCGCCGGAACGGTCCATGCCGCGGCGCGCTCGGTCCGCATTTCGGCGGCGGTGGGCGGTCTCTATGCCGCCGGCTACCGGGTCCAGATCGATGCGCCTGTAGCCAAGGATGCCGTCGCCTTCGGCTATGCGGTCGAGGTCGGCGCAGGCGGATCGATCGGCGGCGACGCCGTGCTGACGGGGCGGAAGGTCACGCTGGATGGTCCCGTCGCGGGCGATGCCGTGCTCACCGGCGAGACCGTCACGATCAACGCCGCCATCGGCGGCTCGGCCGACATTCGCGCGCGCGAGATTCGCTTCGGTCCGAATGCCAAGGTCGGCGGAACGCTCTCCTACAAGAGCCCGGTGACGCAGACCGTGCCGGCGACGGTCGCCGCGGCCGACAGGGTCGAGGCGCGGGTGATGCCGATGATGCAACCGCCCGTGGCGGAGACCTATAAGCGGCCGTTCGCCTGGCTCGCCGCTCTCGCCGTCGCCGGCCTCATCCTGGTGCTGCTGCTGCTGCCGGTCATGGTGTCGTCGGGCGCGGTGCTGGTCGAGCGCTTCTGGACCGGTCTCCTCGCCGGCTTCCTGGCGCTGTCGGCGCTGATCGGCTCGATCGTGGTCGCGGCCGTGACGGTGATCGGACTGCCGCTGGTGCCGCTGATCCTCGTCGCCATACCGCTGCTCTTGCTCGCCGGCTACCTCACCAGCGCCTTCACGCTCGGCGGCGCAGTGATCGCGCGCCTGCGCGGCGGCCGGCCGGCCAGCCGCCTGCTGGCGCTGGCCGCGACGCTGCTCGGCCTCGTCATCCTCGCGCTGCTCGGGGCGGTGCCGTTTCTCGGCTGGCTCGTCGGTCTCGTCGCGACCATGGCCGGGCTCGGCGCGCTGGCGCTCAGCCTGTTCGGCCGGCCGCTGCCGAAAACTTTGATCTGATCGCGCTGAAGCGGGGAACTGCGCCTGCATTTCCCCGTTTCATGGCAAGCGGACGGAGTGGCGGCTGGTGACCACGAGCCGGATCCGATCCCCATCTCGGGAGCCTGCCATGTCGGATCTTCACGATCTCATCGAGACGGTGCTGATGCGCGTCGCGATGCTGCTGCTGTTCGGCCTGATCGCCTGGGCCGGATCGACCGTCGCCATCGGCCTCGCCATCGGCGCGGCGCGGACCATGACGTCCATGCCCGCGATTGACTGGGCCGAGGAGAATGCGGCGCTTCTGGCGCTGTTTCTCGCCGGCCTCGGCTATGGGCTGCTGCTCGTCCGCCCGGCGGCGAACGAGCGCTGAGCAGCGAGCGATCGCCTCAGGCGATGCGCTTTGCGGCGAGGCCGAGCGCGATATAGCTCCAGCCGGTGAACAGCAGCGAGATGCCGGCCAGCGTCCCGGGGACCCAGAGGCCCGAGAACGGATAGTTGGTGAGGATCATGACGCCGGCGAGCAGCGCGACGATGCCGGCGGCGAGGATCCAGCCCCAGCCGTCATGCGGGCGCAGGCGGAAGCCGAGGATGATCTGGAACACGCCCTTGGCGATGAACACGCCGGCGATGACCAGCGTCAGCGCGATCGAGCCGGTTGCCGGCGACATGTAGATGGCGATGCCGCCGAGCAGCATCACGATGCCGATGATCAGCTGCCACAGGAAGCCGGTCCAGCTCTGCACGCCGAACGACTGCCAGATCTGGAAGATGCCGGCGACGACCAGCACGGCGGCGAGGAAGATGCCGACGGCGAGCGAGGAAACGAGCGGCATCGCGATGGCGCAGAAACCGCCGATCAGGAAGACGATGCCGAGCACCAGGAACCAGCCCCATTTCTGCTGGACGGTCGACGAGATATTCTGAACGGTGACGCTCGTTGCCATGATGGCCCCCTGTGGGTTGGTCCGATTCTGAACCGCCCCTCATCATAGCACGCCACCCTCTGGAGGGGGCAGGATCGGCGTCTGGAGCCGCATGCGCCGATGCCGCATCGCGGGTTTGGCGATGCCGCGCGCCCGGCGTCACGGATCGGTGAGGAAAGGCGGGTGCGTCGCGACTGGCAGTGCCGGCCCCGATGCGCTAGGACCGGTGCCGAACCGTTCGAGCCGACGCCTGCCATGACCGACCTCCAAGACCGACTGCTCACCGATGGCCCCGCCGTGATCCTGGTCGAGCCGCAGCTCGGCGAGAACATCGGCACGGCCGCGCGCGCCATGGCGAATTTCGGCCTGCGCGACCTGCGGATCGTCAATCCGCGCGACGGCTGGCCGAACGAGAGCGCCCGCCGCGCCGCGAGCCGGGCTGATCATGTGTTCGACCGGATCCGCGTCTTCGAGACCGTCGAGGAGGCGATCGCCGATCTCGGCTTTCTGATAGCGACGACGGCGCGGCCGCGCGAGATCGTCAAGACGGTGCGCGGGCCGGCCTCGGCCTCCACCATCCTGCGCGGCCATGCGCTTTCAGGCGTCGCGACCGGCATGCTGTTCGGCCGCGAGCGGATCGGCCTCACCAACGAGGAGATCTCGCTCGCCGACGAGATCGTGACATTGCCCGTCGATCCGGAATTCGCCTCGCTCAACATCGCGCAGGCGGTGCTGATCCTCGGCTATGAGTGGCGGCGCAGCGGGCTCGCCTCGGAAGAAGAGGGGCTCCGCTTCCAGACGCCCAATCCGAGCCGGCCGGCGACCAAGGAGGAGCTCGTCGGCCTCTACGAGCATCTCGAAGGCGCGCTCGAGGCGGTCACCTTCTTCCGCCCGCCGGAGAAGAAGCCGGTCGTCGTGCAGACGCTGCGCGCCATGCTCTCCAAGGCCTCGTTCACCGAGCAGGATATCCGCACGCTGCGCGGCGTCATCGCGGCGCTCGAGAACAGGCCGACGCGGCCGCGGAAGCGCGCCGACGGCAGCCTGACGACGAGCCGCGCCGACGAGGTCGAGGACGAGCCATGAGCGTCCGCCTGCTCGTCTTCGATTCGGGCATCGGCGGGCTGTCGGTGCTCTCGGAAATCCGGCGCCGCGTGCCGGAAGCGGGCATCGTCTATGTCGCCGATGATCTCGCCTTTCCCTATGGCGACTGGGAGGAGGCGGCGCTCTGCGATCACGTCGTCGCGCTGATCGGCCGCCTGATCGCTGAGTTCACCCCGGATGCGGTGGTGATCGCCTGCAACACCGCCTCGACGCTGGTGCTGCCGGCGCTTCGGGCGGCGCATTCCGTCCCCTTCGTCGGCACTGTGCCCGCGATCAAGCCGGCGGCCGAGCGGACGAAGAGCGGCGTCATCGGCGTTCTCGCGACCCCCGGCACCATGCGGCGCGATTATACGCGGGCGCTGATCCATTCCTTCGCGCAGAACGTCCATGTCCGCCTTGTCGGCTCCTATGAGCTGGCGCCGCTCGCCGAGGCCGTGATGCGCGGCGAGACGGTTTCGGACGCGGCGATCCTCGCCGAGATCGAGCCGGCCTTCATCACGGTCGAGGGCCGGCGCACCGATGCGGTGGTGCTTGCCTGCACGCATTACCCGTTCCTGCTCACGCGTTTCCTCGCGATCGCGCCCTGGCCCGTCGCCTGGATCGATCCGGCCGAGGCGATCGCGCGCCGCGTCGTCTCGCTGCTCGGCCTCGACGAGACGCCGAGCATGGCCGGCGTGCCGGGCGCCGCCTATCTCTCCTCGGGGAAGGCCTGGCCGGAGGGGTTGCTGCCGCTGATCGCAAGCTTCGGCCTTTCGCCCGAAGGCGGTCCGGCGCTCTGAATCGCCCGTCCGGCGCGGGCTTGTGGGGGCGGATCGCTCCGCCTATTTTGCCGGCCCTCGACGCGGCCGCGGAAAGCACGAATGACCACTTCTCTCACGAGCCGTCAGCCGGCAGCGACTGCGGCCGAGCCCCCGGCGCGCTGGATCCTCACCATCGGCGCCATCGGGCTGGTGCTCTATGCGCTGTTCAATCTCGTCATCTTCGTGCTGGTCTATCTCAATCCCGAGGCGCGCAGCGTCGTGCCGATCTACCGGGTCGGGTCGCTCGGCTGGTGGGCCGGGGCGGACATTTTCGGCGAGGGCACGGCCGGCTTCATCTATCTGCCGAGCTTCGCGGTGCTCTATACGCCGTTCGCGCTGCTCGGCCCGCAATGGGGCGACATCGCCTGGCGCGCCGTCTCGGCTGCTCTCCTCGCCTATGCCATCGCCGAGGTGTTCCGCGTGGCGCTGCCGCGTTTCGACAGCCGCACGCGCTGGCTGATCCTCGGCACGGCGCTCCTGATTGCGCTGCCCGGCGCCGCCAATTCGCTGCGCAACGGCCAGGCGACCAACATCCTCTACGGCCTGATGCTGCTCGGCACGGTCCATGTCATCGAGCGGCGCTGGTGGGGCGCGGCGATCCTGCTCGCGCTCGCCTTCGCGCTGAAGCCGCTCGCCATCGTCTACATCCTGCTCGTCGCCGCGCTGCAGCCGAAGATCATCCCGAAGCTGATCATCGCGCTGGTCGTGCTGATGGCGCTGCCGCTCGTCCATCCCGATCCGGCGCGGGCGCTCGAACTCTATCGCCTCGGCATCCACAAGGTGCTGATGTCGGGCGCGCCGGAAGCCGGGCGCTGGTCCGACATCACCGGTCTCCTCGGCCGCTTCGGCATGGTCGCGCCGGAAAGCGTGCTGACGGTGGCGCGGGTGATCACGGCCCTGGCGACGCTGGCGCTCGGCTACGTCGCGCTCCAGCGCGGCGGGCGGGTGCGCGGCATGATCAATCTCTACGCGCTCTCGGTCGTCTATCTGATGCTGATGAGCCCGCGCACCGAGGCGCAGACCTATCTGATGCTGGCGGCGACGCTTGCCATCGCCTCGGTGATCGCCTGGCATGCCGATGGCGAGCGCAAGGTGCCGACGCTCTATATCGTCCTTGCCGTGTCGCTCGCAGCCGGCGGCCTTGGCACGGCGATGCTGCGCGCGACGGATCTCTGGTGGGATCCGCTGCTCTGCCTCGTCTATCTGCCCTTCCTGGTCAGGGACTGCCTGACCGTCCGGGCGGATGGGCTTTCGGCCGGTGGCGGAAGGTGAAGAAGCGGTAGCCGCTATAGGAGGCGATGGTCGAGATCGCCGTCGCGATGACGAGCGCGATGAAGGGCAATGTCGAGGGCCGCACGATCAGGATCGCGGCATAGATGCCGTAATTGATGACCGCCGAGATCGAGGCGACCGCGGCATAGCGGGCGAATTCCGCGAGGCGCGGCCGGCCCGGCATCGGGAAGGTCCAGGTGCGGTTGATCAGCCAGCCGACGATCATCGCCGTCAGGATCGCGAAGGGGCGCGCCACCAGCGGCCCGAGGCCGGCATGGATCAGGAGCTGCAGCATCACCGCGTCGACGGCGAAGGCGCTGAAGCCGGCGATGAGGAAATGCACGAGGTGGCGGAAGCGGGGATCGGCGAGGGTCCTGCGGATCATCACTGCCACCACAAAACGCGGCCGGCGGCATCGCGCCGGCATTGCCAGATAAGGCCGCCGAGGTCGCGGCGGGCGAGCAGCGTCGCCAGCTCGTCCTCCCGCCGGTCGGTCACGCTGTCGCGCGCCGCAAGGTCGGCATCGACATGGCCCGGATGGCACATGGCGATGTGCCGCTGCCCGGTCGCCCGGAGCGCGATGTCGAGTTCGGCGCCATAGGGCGTCGCCCGGTTGAAGGCCGAGAAGCCGGAAAAGCCGTCATTGGTCGGCAGGCCGGCCTTGGCGAGATCGGCAGCGAGGCCGCGCGCATGCAGCGCGATGCCGGCGGCCTTCACCGCGAAGCTGCGGCGGCGGAGGATCCGGTCGAGCCGGTCGCCGGGATTGCGCACCAGCGGCGGCCGGTCCGGATAGCGCGATGCCAGCGCGGCGATCAGCGCGGCCCGCACGGGCGCGAAGATATGGACATGGTGGTGCCCGTCGACGAAATCGGGCGCCATGCCGGCGGCGTCCTCGAAGCGGTCGAGTTGCCGGGCGATCTCGGCGGCGATCTCGGCCCGTGCCTCGCCGAGCCAGCCAGTGAGGAAGGGCGCGACGCCCGGCAATGAGCCGGAGGGCGCGATCTGCGGCATCGGGCCGAGCGGCGCGCCGGTGGTGAGGTTCAGATGCAGGCCGATCGCGACGCGCTCGCGGCGGGCGATCAGCGCCGGGGCCAGGGCGGGCCATTCCGGGATCGTCGTCATCGCGGCGGTCGCCGAGAGATGGCCGGCGCCGATCAACTCCAGGATGCCGCGCGAGACGCCTTCCGAGAGGGCGTAGTCATCCGCGGAGAGGACGATGCGACGGGACGATGCCATCGCGCTCACGAAGGCCGGTCGCCGATGCGGCGGCCTTCTTTCGGCTCGCTGACGCCGATCTCCTCGCCGATGAGGTAGAGCGGACGCCGCTTCACCTCCTCATAGATGCGCGCGACATATTCGCCGAGCACGCCGAGCGAGATCAGCTGGATGCCGGAGAAGAACATGATCGACACGATCAGCGACGGGAAGCCGGGCTGGTCGGTGCCGGAGATCAGGGTTCGGATCAGGAAGGCGACCGCATAGACCATCGCGAAGGCGGAGACGACGAGGCCGAGATAGGACCAGATCTTCAGCGGCACCGTCGAGAAGGAGACGATGCCGTCGACCGCGAAGCCGACAAGGCGCGAGAAGCTCCAGCTCGAATGGCCGGCGACGCGGCCGCCGACCGCGAAGGGCACCGTCGTGTGCTCGAAGCCGATCCAGGCATAGAGGCCCTTGGAGAATCGGGTGCGCTCGCCGAGCCGGTTCATGGCATCGACCGCCTTGCGGTCGAGCAGCAGGAAGTCGACCGCCCCGCGCGGCAGGCGCGGCGAGGCGATCAGGCGGAAGAGAGCGTGGAAGCTGCGCGAATAGAGCCGGCGCATCGCGCCTTCCTCGGCCATGCCCTCGCGCGAGCCGAGCACGACCTTGTAGCCGCCACGCCAGCGCTCGATGAAGGCCGGCAGCATTTCCGGCGGGTGCTGCGCGTCGCCGTCCATCAGGATGACGGCATCGGCGTCGGCATAGTGCAGCCCGGCCGCGATCGCCGTTTCCTTGCCGAAATTGCGGCTGAGCGAGATCGCCGTGAAGCGCGGATCGCTGTCATGCAGCGCCCGGAGCCTTTCGAGGGTCGCATCCGAGGAGCCGTCATTGACGAACAGCACCGTCCAGTCGACGCCGAGCCGATCGAGCACCGGCGCCAGGCGGCCGATGAACACCGGCAGTCCCGCCGCCTCGTTATAGACGGGCACGACGACGGTGATCCGCTCAGTCATTCAAAGGCTCCTTGCAGTCCCCGCGTCGCCGGGAGCTGCAAGGGTGTCCCGCCGAAGCGCGCGCAAACTAGCAGGATCGGCCGCAAAGTCATCCCGCAGCGCGCAGGGGCTCCACGAGGGCGGATTGACGCCTGGCCTCGGCGACGATCTCGAAGGAATGGATGCGATCGGCGTGGTCGTAGAAGTCCGAGGTGATCATCAATTCGTCCGCGCCGGTCTCGACGAGGAACGATTCGAGCCGCGCCGCCACCGTCTCGGGTCCGCCGATGGCCGCGACGCCGAGATGCGAGGCGACATAGGCTTCCTCGCGCTCGTCCCAGAGCCCGTCCATGCTCTCGACCGGCGGCAGCAGCACGGTCGGCTTGCCGCGCACCAGATTGACGAGGCGCTGGAACTGCGTCGTCGCCAGGAAGCGGGCCTTCTCGTCGGTGTCGGCCGCGATCACCGGCAGCCCGACCATGATGTAGGGCTTCTGGAGATATTCGGACGGGCGGAAATAGTGGCGATGCACCGCGATCGCCTCTTTCAGCTGCTGCGGCGCGAAATGGCTGGCGAAGGCGAAGGGCAGGCCGAGCAGGCCGGACAGCTGTGCGCTGAAGGTCGAGGAGCCGAGCAGCCAGACCGGCACGTTGGAGCCCGAGCCCGGCACCGCGCGCACCTTCTGGCCCTCGCCAGCGGGCGCCAGCAGGGCCAGGAGCTCCTGCACATTGCGCGGGAAGGCGTCGGCATCGTCGGTCAGGTCGCGGCGCAGCGCGCGCGTCGTCAGCATGTCGGTGCCGGGCGCGCGGCCGAGGCCGAGATCGATGCGGCCGGGATAGAGCGCCTCGAGCGTTCCGAACTGCTCGGCGATCACGAGCGGCGCATGGTTCGGCAGCATGACGCCGCCGGAGCCAACGCGGATCGACTTGGTGGCGCCGGCGACATGGCCGATCAGCACCGAGGTCGCCGAGGAGGCGATGCCCGGCATGTTGTGGTGTTCGGCGAGCCAGAAGCGGTTGTAGCCGAGCCGCTCGACGGTGCGGGCAAGGTCGACCATGTTGGCGAAGGCGTCGGACGGCGTACCGCCGGCGCGGATCGGCGCGAGGTCGAGAACGGAGAGCGGCGTGTGGCCGAGTTTCGGCATGGAGAGGGCTCCGGATGGGGGACGATTATCCTCCATGTGGGGTCTCCGCGCGCCGTTCGGCAGGGGGCAACACGTTGATTTTGAAGGGTTGCACCGTTGCCACGCCCGGAGCTTTTAAGGGGGGACTTCGCAGACGGTAATTATCCGGTAATATGTCGTGAGCCGAAGGGCTATCCCGACACCGGAGATCCAATCGATCCGATGCCGTCCGTGAACGAAAATGCCTCAGGAAAAGAGGTCGCCCGGAACCGTTTCCGACGCGTCATGGTTGTGGCTTTGGCCATGGCCGGTCTGGCCGTCAGTTCGGCGGCGATGGCCCGCTCGTCGGCGCCTTACCCCGATGCGGCGCAGAAGGCCGAAATCGACCGTCTGATCGTCTTCTATTCCAAGAAATACAACGTGCCCGTGGCGCTTGCCCGCAAGGTGGTGCAGAGCGAGAGCGAATATCGCCCGCTCGCCCGCAACGGGCCTTATTGGGGTCTGATGCAGATCCGCTACGACACGGCGAAGGGCATGGGCTTCAAGGGCCCGCCGAGCGGACTTCTCGACGCCGAGACCAATCTCGCCTTCGGCGTCGCCTATCTCTCCAACGCGCTGAAGGCGGCCCAGGGCAATGTCTCGCGCGGCCACATGCTGTATCGCACCGGCTATTACTACGAGGCGCGCCGCAAGCGCGTGCTCGACGAGATGATCCTGGTGCGCGACTTCAAGCCGGTGGGCAGCAGCTCGCCGACCGTGCTGGCGATGGCGGAAATGCCTGAAGGCAACGGCGATCTCTGGAGCGGCGAGACCGCGCCGGCCGCCAAGACCGCCTCGCAGGCGATCGCCGCCGCCGTTGGCGCACCGAGGCCGCGCGCTCGTCCCGTTGCCACCACGCTCGTCGCGTCCGCCGACGACGCGATGGTCAAGCCGATCGACGGCAAGGCCTCGGCCGCGACCGCCAAGGCCGGGGCCACGACGCTCACCGCCTCGACGCTGGCGCCGCTGCCGCTCGCAGCGCCCGGCAAGGCCGGCGTGAAGGATCCCGCCGTGGCGCAGCCGACCGTCGTCTATGCCTCGGTGCTGCCGCTGTCGCGGCCGGTGCCGCTCGCCAAGCCCGCCGAACCGATCGCAGCACCGGGCATCGTCCCGGATGCGCCGGCCGCGGTCGCCAGCGCCGACGCTGCCGACATGCCGACGCCGCGGCCAAAGCCTGTCGTTGCCGCCGTTGCCGACGCCAACGAGCCGCCGCCATCGCCGCTGCAGCTCGCCCTCAACGCCGCCGCTGCCCGCAAGGGCGCGGAGCTCGCCGCTGCCGCCGCTGCGGCGAGCGCGGCGCTGCCGGGCGCCACCGGACCGGTCCTGCGCTCCAGCCTCGATGCTGCCGCGCCGATGGTCGTCGCCGCGCATTCGGTTCCGCTGCCGCGCGCGCGGCCGGTGGTTTCGGAATAGCCGGCGCCAGCGCCGGCTAACCGCAATCGGGCCTTCGCCGGATTTGACAGTTCGGGCCTTCTTCGCTAAAGACCGGCTCGTTCACGCGGGTCCCTGGGGCCCGCGTCTCATTTTCACGCACCCGTGGAGAAGGCAAAGTTTCGCCTTGTCCTGTCGGTCCGCCACAAGCGGGCAGAGGAGGGCGCGTGTCCCTGAACTCTGATGCATGGGATATGCGATGTCGAAGCGTGCTTCGTCCAAACACAAGATTGACCGTCGTCTCGGCGAAAACCTCTGGGGCCGTCCGAAGTCTCCGGTCAACAAGCGCGAATACGGCCCGGGCCAGCATGGCCAGCGCCGCAAGGGCAAGGTTTCCGACTATGGCACGCAGCTGCGCGCCAAGCAGAAGCTGAAGGGCTATTACGGCAACATCTCCGAGAAGCAGTTCCGGAAGATCTATGCCGAGGCGACGCGCCGGAAGGGCGATTCGTCCGAGAGCCTGATCGGCCTGCTCGAGAGCCGGCTCGACGCGGTCGTCTACCGCGCCAAGTTCGTGCCGACGGTCTTCGCCTCGCGCCAGTTCATCTCGCACGGCCACATCAAGGTGAACGGCCGCCGCGTGACGATCGCCAGCTACAGCGTCAAGGTCGGCGACCTCATCGAGGTCAAGGACTCCTCGAAGCAGCTCGCCATCGTGCTCGAGGCGACGCAGCTCGCCGAGCGCGACGTGCCTGACTACATCGAGGTCGACCACAACAAGATGACCGCGAAGTTCGCCCGCGCGCCGGGCCTCGCCGATGTGCCCTATCCGGTGCACATGGAGCCGAACCTCGTCGTCGAGTTCTATTCGCGCTAAGCCTTCGGCTAAGCGAACGAGATCTGGAAAGGCCGTCCCATCGGGGCGGCCTTTTCGTTTTCGGGCTGTCGCCTCCTGTCGAACCGTCTATTGAGTGGGTCCCGAATCGGCGAGGACCCCGCTATGTCTCCAACCGCGCCGGCGCCCGCCGGCTCGTCGCGGCCCGATCTCATCGCCTATCTGGCGGTGATCGTCACCATCGTGACCTGGGCCTCGGCCTTCGCCGCCATCCGCGTCGGGCTGCATCACCTGTCGCCGGTTCAGCTCGCCGCCGCGCGCTATTGCGCCGCCGCCGTGCCCGCCTTGCTCTATCTCGTCATCGCGCGGCCGCCGCTGCCGGCGAAGCGCGATCTGATCCGCCTCGCGGTGATCGGCCCGATCTTCATCTCGCTCTATGCCGTGTTGCTCAACACCGGCGAGCGGACGGTGCCGGCCGGGCCTGCCTCGTTCATCCTGCAGATCAATCCGGTGCTGGTCGCGCTGATCGCGACGCCGCTGCTCGGCGAGCGATTCGGCCTCTTTGGCTGGATCGGCACGGCGGTGTCGTTTCTCGGCGTCGGGCTGATCGCATTCAGCCAGAACGATCACTTCGCGCTCGAGCCGGGCGCGCTCCTGATCGTCGGCTCGGCCTTCTGCACGTCGATCGCGACGCTGTTGCAGAAGCCGCTGCTCGGCCGCATGCCGGCGCTGACGGTGACGGCGTGGATCCTCTTCATCGGCGCGCTGCCGGTCGTGCCGGCGCTGCCTGGCGCGCTTGCGGCGCTCGCCGAGGCGCCGACCGACGTCGTGCTCTCGGTCGCCTATCTCGCGCTGCTGCCGACCGTGCTCGGCTATCTCACCTGGGCGGTGGCGCTGAAGCGCTTCTCGGCCGGGCGGGCGTCGAATTTTCTCTACCTGATCGCGCCGACCGCGACGCTGATCGGCTTCCTCTGGCTCGGCGAGGTGCCGACGCTCTTGGCGCTTGTCGGCGGCGCCATGGCGATCGGCGGCGTGCTGATCGTCAATCTGATGCGCGGGCGCTGACGACCGGCAGGAGGGGCAGCGCCCTCCCGCCGGCCGCCGAGAGTGGTCGCTCAGGCGGCGGGAAGCGTCGCCATGTCGATGACGAAGCGATACTTCACGTCGCTCCTCAGCATCCGCTCATAGGCGGCGTTGACGCCATCCATCGGGATCATCTCGATGTCCGAGGTGATGCCGTGCTCGCTGCAGAAATCGAGCATCTCCTGCGTCTCGGGAATGCCGCCGATGCCGGAACCGGCGAAGCTGCGCCGGCCGCCGAGCAGGCTGAAGGCGGCGATCGGCTGCGGGTTCTCCGGCGCGCCGACGAGGCAGAGCGTGCCGTCGGTGCGCAGGAGGTTCAGATAGGCGTTGATGTCGTGATCGGCGGAGACGCAGTCGAGGATGAAGTCGAACTTGCCCTGCCAGGGCTTCAGCGCATCCGGGTCGCGTGTCACGACGACCTCATGCGCGCCGAGGCGGAGCCCGTCGACGCGCTTGCTCTCCGACGTCGTGAACAGCACGACATGGGCGCCGAAGGCACGGGCGAACTTGACGCCCATATGGCCGAGGCCGCCGAGGCCGACGACGCCGACGGTCTGGCCGGGGCCGACCTTCCAGTGGCGCAGCGGCGAATAGGTCGTGATGCCGGCGCAGAGCAGCGGCGCGACGGCGGCGAGGTCGAGATTGGCCGGGACCTTCAGCGTGTAGGCCTCGTCGACGACGATGGCCTTCGAATAGCCGCCATAGGTCATCTTGCCGGTGTGCTTGTCCGGGCTGTTATAGGTGCCGGTGGCGCCGACGAGGCAGTATTGCTGCAGGCCCTTGGTGCAGTTGGCGCAGGTGCGGCAGGAATCGACCAGGCAGCCGACGCCGGCAAGATCGCCTTCCTTGAACTTGGTGACGTCGCTGCCGACGCGCTTCACCCTGCCGACGATTTCGTGGCCGGGAATGTTCGGATAGACGGTGTTGTGCCATTCGTTGCGGGCGGTGTGCAGGTCGGAATGGCAGACACCGCAGAAGTGGATCTCGATTTCGACATCGGTCGGGCCGGGATCGCGGCGCTCGAAGGTCAAGGGGGCGAGCGGCGCGTCGGCCGACTGCGCGGCATAGCCGGTGCAGATGAACATCTGTGGCTCCGTGGCGATCTGGGAAATTGTATCGATACAAACGCGGCTCAGAAACGGCTCTCCGTCTGTGGGTTAAGGATAGAGTGAGATAGGCGCGGCGGCAAGGCCGGCCTCGCGGGCAAGGCCGATGGTTGCGCGCGGGGCGGCTTGCGGGCAAAGAGGGGCGGCGGAGCGGCCGAGAAAGCCGCGGCCGCCAGCGGAGCCTCTCCATGAGCGAGACGATGTCGATCGACACTGCGGAGCCCGACACCGACGCGGCAGAGGAGGGTGGCCATCCGCTCTTCCGCGACGTGCCGAAATCGGTCGCTTTCGCCAAGCTGCGCAAGCGCCTGATGCGCCAGACGCGGGCTGCGCTCGAGGATTTCGCCATGGTGCGGCCGGGCGACCGCTGGCTGGTCTGCCTCTCCGGCGGCAAGGACTCCTATGCCATGCTGGCGATGCTGCTCGATCTCAAATGGCGGGGCCTGCTGCCGGTCGATCTCCTGGCCTGCAATCTCGACCAGGCGCAGCCGGGCTTCCCCGCTGATGTGCTGCCGCGCTTCTTCGAGAGCGTCGGCGTGCCCTATCGCATCGAGCGGCAGGACACCTATTCGGTCGTCGTCTCCAAGGTGCCGGCCGGGCGCACCTATTGCGCGCTCTGCTCGCGGCTCCGGCGCGGCCATCTCTACCGCGTCGCCCGCGAGGAAGGCTGCCAGGCGGTCGTGCTCGGCCATCATCGCGAGGATATTCTCGAGACCTTCTTCCTCAACCTCTTCCATGGCGGCAAGCTCGCCACGATGCCGCCGAAGCTGGTCAACGAGGAGGGCGATCTCTTCGTGCTGCGGCCGCTCGCCTATGCGGCGGAGGACGACATCGCGCGCTTTTCGGAGCTGATGCGATTCCCGATCATCCCCTGCGACCTCTGCGGCTCGCAGGAAGGGCTGCAGCGCAACCAGATCAAGGCCATGCTGGCGGATTGGGAAACGAAGTCGCCGGGCCGCAAGGACATCATGCTGAAGGCGATCGGCCACGCCAATCCCTCGCATCTCCTCGACCGATCGCTGTTCGATTTCGAGGGTCTCGACCTTCGCGCATGACAACGCCGCGACCCCGGAGGGATCGCGGCGCTGAAGGCTTCGAAGATCTCAGCCGCTATTGCGGGGCGATGCAGCGGTGCTGCAGGCCGTCATAGCCGGTATAGGTGCCGGTCGCCGCATTGAACGAGCGGTAGCGCTGCGAACAATAGGCGACGTAGCTGTTGCCGTAGTTCTGCGCGTTGTTGTTGGCGACGGCGCCGCCGATGATCGCGCCGGCGGCAAGGCCGAACACGCCCGCCGCGAGCGCCGCGTTGTAGTCGCGATAGTAATAGTTGCCGCGATAGCCGGGGCGCGCGTAGTAGCCGGGGCCGCGCCAGCCGGGATGGCGGTAGACCTGACGGGGGCCGTTGTTCCAGCCGGGGCCGCGATTGGGGCCGCGCTGCCAGTTGTTGCCGCGCTGCCAGTTGTTCCCCCGACGCCAGTCATTGCCGCGATTGTAGTTCTGAGCGACATCGAAGGAGCCGTCGGTGCGAATGGCGGTGTCGGCCGCGGCCGTGGCGGGAACAGCGGCCACGCCGGCCACAAGCATTGCTGCGGCAAGGCTCGCGGACATGATCGTCTTCAGCGGTTTCATCATAGTGCCTCTCCAGAGATCACGGCGATGGCTGAGATTCAGCCTGATGATGATCCCGCCCCACCATCAGATGGATGAACGTCCATCGCCAAGTATTGCATCAAATGATCAACGATGCAGCACCGCGATGGTTCCGCTCTATTGATCCGGCGAGGGGTCTGGGGGGAATGACGCGCCCTGCAACAGGGCGAAGGACCAAGCGAAAGTCAGGCTATGGTCCTGCTGAGAATGATCTCGGTGTCATTGCCGGGCCTTACCCGGCAATGACAGGTGGGAGCTGTCGCTCACAATGACCGACACTGAATGTCGATCCGTCCTGCGAGGCGCCGCTCTCTATCCGGGACGGGGGTGGCTTTTGCCAGCCCCCGCGCGCGATCAGGCCGACTGGGCGACCGCGATGCCCTTTTCGGTCAGATAGGTCTGGATCTCGCCGGCCTGGAACATCTCGCGGACGATATCGCAGCCGCCGACGAATTCACCCTTCACATAGAGCTGCGGGATCGTCGGCCAGTTGGAATAGTCCTTGATGCCCTGGCGGATATCCGCGTCGGCCAGCACGTTGATGCCTTTGTAGTCGACGCCGAGATAGTCGAGGATCTGCACGACCTGGCCGGAGAAGCCGCACTGCGGAAAGGCCGGCGTGCCCTTCATGAACAGGACGATATCGTTGGACTTCACTTCATTGTCGATGAAGGCGGTGATTTCGGACATGTCTGCTTTCCTGGTCTGGCCGGATGGCGCGAAGGCCACTCCGATGATCCCGTCAAATATCGTGCGGGGGACGGCCCGCTATTCCGGCGCGCTCGTCTGCAGCGCCAGCGCATGCAGGACGCCGCCCATGTTCCCCTTGAGCGCGGCATAGACCATCTGGTGCTGCTGCACCCGGTTCTTGCCGCGGAAGCTCTCGGACACGACTTCGGCGGCATAATGGTCGCCGTCGCCGGCGAGGTCGCGGATCACGATCCGCGCGTCGGGTAGCGCCGCCTTGATCAGGCTTTCGATGTCGCGTGCATCCATTGCCATGGTCAGTCTCCGCAGGTCGCCGCCGTGCTGTGGCGGGGCCGGATCAAACGCCGCCCGCCATGAACGCCGGGAACCAATTCTCGTGCGCCTCGGTCAACTTTGCAATGGATATGGTGGCGATGCCCTCGACATCCAAGCTCTCGCCGCCGACATGGCCGAGCAGCGCGGCGTCGACACCGGCCGCTGCCGCCGCCGCGAGGATCGCATCTGCCGTCGACGCGTCGGCCGTGACGACATAGCGGGCCTGGTCTTCGCCGAAAAGGGCGCCATGCGGGGCTGCTGCGTCGCCGGGCAGGGCGATGGTCGCGCCGATGCCGCTGGCCATCGCCATCTCGGCGAGCGCGACCGCAAGGCCGCCATCCGAGATGTCGTGGCAGGCGGTGAAGGCGCCCGAGCGGATCAGGCTGCGCACGAGGTCGCCGACCTTGCGCTCCTCGGCGAGATCGACCGGCGGCGGGGCGCCTTCCTCGCGGCCGAGGATTTCGCGCAAGTAGATCGACTGGCCGAGATGGCTGCCGGGCTTGCCGATGAGCAGGATGGCGTCGCCCGCCTGCTTGAAGGCGATCGTCGTCATCACGCTGAGATCGGGCAGCAGGCCGACGCCGCCGATGGCCGGGGTCGGCAGGATGCCGACGCCGCTCGTCTCGTTGTAGAGCGAGACATTGCCGGAGACGATCGGGAAGTCGAGCGCGCGGCAGGCCTCGCCGATGCCCTCGATGGCGCCGACGAATTGGCCCATGATCTCCGGCTTCTCGGGATTGCCGAAATTCAGATTGTCGGTGGCGGCGAGCGGCTCGGCGCCGACAGCCGTCAGGTTGCGCCAGCATTCGGCGATCGCCTGCTTGCCGCCCTCGAAGGGATCGGCTTCGCAATAGCGCGGCGTGACGTCGAGCGAGAAGGCGAGGGCCTTCCTGTCGTGGCCCTCGACGCGGATGACGCCGGCATCACCGCCCGGCTTCAGCGCGGTGTTGCCCTGGATCAGGTGGTCATACTGTTCCCAGACCCAGCGGCGCGAGGCCATGTCGGGCGCGCCGATGATCTGGACGAGCGCGGCGGCATAGTCCGAAGGCTCGGCGATCGCCGAGGCGGGGAGGGCGGCCGGCGGCGCCTTCCTGACGAAGGGGCGGTCATATTCCGGCGCCTGATCGCCGAGATCCTTGATCGGCAGGTCGGCGACCACGGCGCCATGATGCAGCACGCGGAAGCGGAGATCGTCGGTGGTATAGCCGACCACCGCGAAGTCGAGGCCCCATTTGATGAAGATCGCCTCGGCCTCTTTCTCCTGCTCGGGGCGGAGCACCATCAGCATGCGCTCCTGGCTCTCGGAGAGCATCATCTCATAGGCGGTCATGCCCTCTTCGCGGCAGGGCACCTTGTCGAGATCGAGCTCGATGCCGAGATCGCCCTTGGCGCCCATCTCGACGGCCGAGCAGGTCAGCCCGGCCGCGCCCATGTCCTGGATCGCTATGACGGCGCCGGTCTGCATCAGCTCGAGGCAGGCCTCCAGCAGCAGCTTCTCCGAGAAGGGGTCGCCGACCTGCACAGTCGGGCGCTTCTCCTCGATGGTCTCGTCGAATTCCGCCGAGGCCATGGTCGCGCCGCCGACGCCGTCGCGGCCGGTCTTGGAGCCGAGATAGACCACGGGGAGGCCGACACCCTCGGCCTTCGAATAGAAGATGGCGTCGGCGCGGGCGAGGCCGGCGGCGAAGGCGTTGACGAGGATGTTGCCGTTGTAGCGGGGATGGAAATTGACCTCGCCGCCGATGGTCGGCACGCCGAAGGAATTGCCATAGCCGCCGACGCCGGCGACGACGCCCGAGACGAGATGGCGGGTCTTCGGATGCTCCGGCGCGCCGAAGCGAAGCGCGTTCAGCGCCGCCACCGGACGGGCGCCCATCGTGAAGACGTCGCGCAGAATGCCGCCGACGCCCGTCGTCGCGCCCTGATAGGGCTCGATGAAGGAGGGATGGTTGTGGCTCTCCATCTTGAAGATGATCGCCTCGCCGTCATCGATATCGACGACGCCGGCATTCTCGCCCGGCCCGCAGATGACGCGAGGGCCGGTGGTCGGCAGCGTGCGCAGCCATTTCTTCGAACTCTTGTAGGAGCAGTGCTCGTTCCACATCGCCGAGAAGATGCCGAGCTCGGTCAGCGTCGGCACGCGGCCGATCAGGTCGAGGATGCGCTGGTACTCGTCGGGCTTCAGGCCGTGGCTGGCGACGAGTGCGGGCGTGATCGGCATGTCATTGGCAAGCACGGGAGACCTCGACCTTGGGATGTTCGGATCGGATAGAGGGCGGGGCGGCGCATGTAAATGGCGCCGGAGAAAAAGCTGGACCTTTGGCCTGAAACGGCGACGTTCTGCAGCATCGCCCCCGCCCGCCAACGGAATTTCGATGCAGTTCAATCATGTCGCCCACCGCGTCGCCGCGGTGCATTTCGAGACCATCGTCGCCCTGTTCAAGGAAGAGCTCGGCTTCACGGAACTCCGCCGGACCGAGCGCGCCATCTGGCTGCGCAGCGCGGGCTTCAACATCGACCTGCAATTCTCGCGCGTTGCCGAGGCGATCGTTGATCCGGAGCGGTCGCGGGCGCAGGTGTCGTTTCTGAGCCTCACGCCGCGCGCCGATCTCGAGGCCCTGGCCGCCTGGCTCGCCGCGCGCGGCCTTCCGGCGAGTGTCGGCGCTTATTCCGATCGCGAATTCTATCTCGACGCCCCCGCGGCGCTGGTCGGCTTCGTCATCGAAGCGATGCGGCCGGAACTCGCCGACTATCCGGTCGCCGAATAGGCGGCTCAGGCGACGGCCCTGAGCGCGCTCTCGAACAGGGGGCGTCCGTCGAGCCCGCCATTCAGCGGCTCGATCAGGTTTTCCGGATGCGGCATCATGCCGAGGATGTTGCGCTTCTCCGAGAGGATGCCGGCGATGTCGTCGATCGAGCCGTTCGGATTGCCGACATAGCGGAAGGCGACGCGGTCCTCGCCCTTGAGGCGGGCCAGCGTCTCGTCATCGGCGCGATAGTTACCGTCGCCATGCGCGACCGGGGAGCGGATCACCTGGCCCTTGGAATAGCCCGACGTGAACACCGAATCGGTCGTCTCGACGGAGAGGCGGACTTCCTTGCAGATGAATTTGAGCCCGGCATTGCGCATCAGCACGCCCGGCAGGAGCCCGGCTTCGCAGAGGATCTGGAAGCCGTTGCAGACGCCGAGCACGGCGACGCCGCGTGCCGCCTCGCGGGCGATCGCGGCCATGATCGGCGCGCGGGCCGCGATGGCGCCGGAGCGGAGATAATCGCCATAGGAGAAGCCGCCGGGGATGACGATGAGGTCGACCCTGGGCAGGTCACTGTCGGCATGCCAGACGGTCAGCGGCCGCTGGCCACCAATCTTTTCCAGCGCCGCGATCATGTCGCGCTCGCGATTGGAGCCGGGGAAGACGACGACGGCGGATTTCATGAGCAGCAATTCTCGACGTTTGACGACAGGATATTCAGCGGACGGGATCGGCAATCTCCAGACGACGCTCGATACGCTCCAGGTGCGAATCGTGGCGTGCCAAGACGGCGTAGATGTTGTGAACGTCCTGCTGCAGCGAGATCATGTGACCGCGAAAGGCCTGCATCTCGGCCTTGAGTTCGTCGATCTTGGCATCGGTCTTCAGCTGGCGGTCCTGCACCGACTTCAGGATTTCGAGCATCAGGTTCAGGGAAGCTTCGACCATAGCGCTCTCCGTCCCTTGTTTAGCTGACGATCTCCACACGATAATTCTCGATGACCGTGTTGGCGAGCAGCTTGTCGGCCATCGCTTCCAGCTCGGCCTTGGCCTTGGCAGCGTCGGTCCCGTCGATCTCGATGTCGAACACCTTGCCCTGGCGGACGCCGTGGACGCCGGCGAAGCCGAGTGCACCGAGGGCGCCTTCGATGGCCTTGCCCTGCGGATCGAGGACGCCGTTCTTCAAGGTGACGGTAACGCGGGCCTTCATGGACGCTCCAAAAGGGGATGAGGGAGAATGGAAACGGCCGCCTTTTTGGGGGCGGCCGCAGTCTTGGTTGGCTTACTGGACGAGCACGGGGCCGCCGCCGACGGGGCGGTCGGGCTCGATCAGGATGCCGAGGCGGCGGGCCACCTCCTGATAGGCTTCGACGAGACCGCCCATGTCGCGGCGGAACCGGTCCTTGTCGAGCTTGTTCTGGGTCGCGACGTCCCACAGACGGCAGCTGTCGGGCGAGATCTCGTCGGCGACGACGATGCGCATCATGTCGCCTTCCCAGAGCCGGCCGCATTCGATCTTGAAATCGACCAGCTGGATGCCGGCGCCGAGGAAGAGGCCGGAGAGGAAGTCGTTGACACGGATGGCGAGCGCCATGATGTCGTCGATCTCCTGCGGCGTCGCCCAGCCGAAGGCGGTGATGTGCTCTTCCGACACCATCGGGTCGTCGAGCGCGTCGGCCTTGTAATAGAACTCGATGATCGAGCGCGGCAGGACCGTGCCCTCTTCGAGGCCGAGCCGCTTGGCGAGCGAACCGGCGGCGATGTTGCGCACGACGATCTCGAGCGGAATGATTTCGACTTCACGAATCAGCTGCTCGCGCATGTTGAGCCGGCGGATGAAGTGAGTCGGGATGCCCATCTTGTTGAGATGGGTGAAGATGTGTTCGGAAATGCGGTTGTTGAGCACGCCCTTCCCGTCGACCACCTCATGCTTCTTCTTGTTGAAGGCGGTGGCGTCGTCCTTGAAGAATTGTATCAGCGTGCCGGGCTCAGGTCCTTCGAAGAGGATCTTGCCCTTGCCCTCATAGATGCGCCGACGGCGGTTCATGGGCACATACCGTGGTTTGAGGAAATCCATTAGGCCGGGGTTCCAGTATTCAGGGATTCGCCGCGGCGAAAGTTCAGCCGGCCGAACCCTTTTATGGGTCGTCCGCGCGGCGTGAACCTACCCGATCGCTCCCCAATTAACAATGAGCGAAGAATGCGGCGCTTTGGAGCGAAAGGGCGGCGGACGGGGCCGGGCGGCAAGGCGTCGGCGTTGATTTGGGGTATTCGTCCCTATATGCAAGGGGCCACTCACGGCTAAGACCAAGTCGACCCAAGCGGAGAGCCACAATGACGACGTTCGACCAGCGTAAGGACGCCTTCGAGAACCGGTTCGCCCATGACGAGGCCTTGCAGTTCAAGGCCTCCGCCCGGCGCAACAAGCAGCTCGGCCTCTGGGCCGCGTCCCTGCTCGGCAAGGCCGGCGCCGACGCCGAGGCCTATGCGAGCGACATCGTCGCCGCCGACTTCGAGGAAGCGGGCGACGAGGACGTCTTCCGCAAGATCCGCGCCGATTTCGATGCGGCCGGCGTCGCCCAGTCCGACCACCAGATTCGCCGCACGATGGACGAGCTCCTCGCCAAGGCGATCGAGGACGTGAAGACCACGGGCTGAACAGGGCGCGAGCGGCGGGGTCGCGATCATGGCATTCGTCTCGCTCGCCTCGGTGCTCGCCAAGGGTTCGCCGGTGCTGACGGCATGGATTTCCATGCCGGAGGCGCTGGTCGCCGAATCGGCCGCACGCGCCGGCTTCGATTGCGTGACGCTCGACATGCAGCACGGGCTGCATGATCCGGGCAGCATCCTCACCGGCATTTCGGCCGTCACTCTGGCCGGCCGGCCCGCGGTGGTCCGCGTGCCGGTCGGCGACTTCGCGTTTGCCAGCCGCGCGCTCGACATGGGCGCCTCGGCCGTGATCGCGCCAATGATCAATTCGGCCGCCGACGCCCGCGCCTTCGTCGATGCGGTCAAGTATCTCCCCGTCGGCCAGCGCAGCTGGGGCCCGACGCGCACTTTGCAGCTGCAGGGCATCGGCGGCGCGGCCTATCTCGCCGGCGCCAATGACGCGACGATCGGCTTTGCCATGATCGAGACCCGGGCGGCGCTCGCGGCGCTCGACGACATCCTCGCGGTTCCCGGCCTCGACGCGGTCTTCATCGGCCCGTCCGATCTCTCGATCGCCTTGTCGGATGGCGCCGATGTCGACCCGATGCGCGCCGACAACCAGGCCGCCGCCGCCATGATCCGCGATAAGGCGCATGCCGCCGGCAAGCATGTCGGCATCTTCGCGATGAACGGCGCGCAGGCGCGTTTCTATCGCGGCGCGGGCTACGACTTCATCGCTGTCGGCGCCGATACGATCTATTTCGCGACCGGGGCCGCCGCGTTGCTCGGCGAGGCGCGCGCGGACTGAGCATCGCGCCGCCTGCGCCTTGCTCTGTTCACTTTTGCACTTTCGCGAACCGCGCCGTATTTTCCCCGAAGCAGCCGAATCGGCTGTGTCGGGGGACTTCATCATGAATAAGGCAGTGGCCGAGTTTATCGGCACATTCACGCTCGTGTTTTTCGGCTGCGGCGCGGCCGTGATCGCCGGTCCGGCGATCGCAGGGGCCAATACCGTCGGTGTGCTCGGCATCGCGTTTTCGTTCGGCCTCGCCATCGTCGCGATGGCCTATGCGATCGGCCCGGTCTCCGGTTGCCACGTCAATCCGGCAGTGAGCCTCGGCGCCCTGATCGCCGGCCGCATGTCGTTCGGCGACTTCATCACCTATGTCATCGCCCAGGTCGCGGGCGCCATCGTCGGCGCGCTGGTGCTGATGCTGATCATGAAGGGCAAGGCCACCGGCTGGGATGGCGGGCTCGGCACCAATGGCTGGGGCCCGGGTTACCTCGGCGAATACAGCATGGTCTCGGCCTTCCTCTTCGAGGTGGTCGCGACGTTCATCTTCCTGGTCGTGATCCTCGGCGTCACCCACAAGATCGCGCTCGGCCATTTCGCCGGCCTCGCCATCGGCCTGACTCTGGTCATGATCCACATCGTCGGCATCAACGTCACCGGCGTCTCGGTCAATCCGGCCCGTAGCCTCGGACCGGCGCTGTTCGTCGGCGGCGCCGCGCTCAGCCAGCTCTGGCTGTTCATCGTCGCGCCGTTCATCGGTGCCGCGATCGCCGGCCTGCTGTTCCGCTCCGGCGTGCTCTACGGCGAGAACACCTGAGCCGCTGCTGAGCTTGCCAAAACGAATGAGGCCGGGATCGCTCCCGGCCTCATTTGATCTTAAACGCAGCTGCGCCGGTCAGCCGTGCGTCAGCGCCGCCTCGATCGCCGCGACGATTTCGGGATCCTCGGGAATGGTCTTCGGGCTGAAGCGGCCGATCAACGTGCCGTCGCGGGCGACCAGGAACTTCTCGAAGTTCCAGCTGACATCGGTCTCGCCGGCGAGCGCGTCATAGAGCGGATGGCGATCCGCGCCCTTGACCGAGATCTTGGCGAACATCGGGAATTCGACGCCATAGGTCGAGCGGCAGAATTCGGCGATCTCCTCGTTCGAGCCCGGCTCCTGGCCGGCGAAATTGTTGGCCGGGAAGCCGACGACCACCAGCCCCTTGTCGCGATAGCGCCGATAGAGCGCCTCGAGCCCGTCATATTGCGGCGTCAGCCCGCATTTCGAGGCGACGTTGACGATGAGCAGCACCTTGCCGGCAAACTCGGAAAGCGTCGTCTCGCTGCCGTCGATGCGCTTCAGCGGAAGTTCGGTGATCGTCGTTGGCATGGGTTTTCCAAGGTTCGGGGGATTGAGGGAACGCGGCTGCGTCAGAAGCGCCAGCCGGTCGCGCAGCCAGCGGAGCATGGCTCATGCCTCGCCGAAGACACGGCGGAAGATCGTGTCGACATGGCGCGTGTGGTAGCCGAGATCGAACTTCTCCTCGAGCTCGGCATCCGACAGCACCGCCATGACGTCGCGGTCGGCCTTGAGCTCGGTCAGGAAGTCGGCGCCCTGTTCCCAGACCTTCATCGCGTTGCGCTGGACGAGGCTGTAGGCGTCCTCGCGCGACACGCCCTTCTGCGTCAGCGCCAGCAGCACGCGCTGCGAATGGACGAGCCCGCCGAGGCGGTCGAGATTCTTCTGCATGTTGGCGGGGTAGATCAGCAGCTTCTCGACGACACCGGCGAGGCGGTTCAAGGCGAAGTCGAGCGTCACGGTCGCGTCCGGGCCGATCATCCGCTCGACGGAGGAGTGCGAGATGTCGCGCTCATGCCAGAGCGCGACATTCTCCATCGCCGGGATGACCATGCCGCGCACGAGGCGGGCAAGGCCGGTCAGGTTCTCGGTCAGCACCGGATTGCGCTTGTGCGGCATGGCCGAGGAGCCCTTCTGGCCGGGCGAGAAGTATTCCTCGACCTCCAGGACCTCGGTGCGCTGCAGATGGCGGATTTCGGTGGCGAGCCGCTCGATCGACGAGGCGACGACGCCGAGCGTCGCGAAATACATCGCATGGCGATCGCGCGGGATGACCTGCGTCGAGACCGGCTCGACGGCGAGGCCGAGCGCGGCGGCGACATGTTCCTCGACGCGCGGATCGATATTGGCGAAGGAGCCGACCGCGCCGGAGATGGCGCAGGTCGCGACCTCGGCCCGCGCCAGCACCAGCCGTGCGCGGCCGCGCTCGAACTCGGCATAGGCCTGTGCAAGCTTGACGCCGAAGGTGGTCGGCTCGGCATGGATGCCGTGGCTGCGGCCGATTGTGACGGTGTCCCTGTGCTCGAAGGCGCGCGTCTTCAGCGCCGCGAGCAGGCGGTCGACATCGGCGATCAGGAGATCGGCGGCGCGCACAAGCTGGATGTTGAAGCAGGTGTCGAGCACATCGGAGGAGGTCATGCCCTGATGCACGAAGCGGGCGTCCTCGCCGACGATCTCGGCGAGATGGGTCAGGAAGGCGATGACGTCATGCTTGGTGGTGCGCTCGATCTCGTCGATGCGATCGACGTCGAAGGTGGCGGCGCTGCCCTTGGCCCAGACGGTCTCCGCGGCGGATTTCGGCACCGTGCCGATCTCGGCGAGGGCGTCGAGTGCATGCGCCTCGATCTCGAACCAGATGCGGAACCGCGTCTCCGGCGACCAGATCGCCGTCATCTCGGGGCGGGAGTAGCGCGGGATCATGCGGGAGGTTCCCCTTGGCAACTGCAGGAAGGACGTGAGGGCTCACTGACGGCGCTGGTCTAGCGAATTTCAGCCGGCGGGGGTAGCCCCGGGCTGGCCAGGACGAATCGACATTCGGCTTCCATCGTCATCACCGACCGATCCCAACTGTCATTGCCGGGCTTGACCCGGCAATCCAGTCTTTCCTTGCCCGCCTGCGCTTGTGGTCAGTCAGTCGAAGAAAGTCTGGGTTACCGGGTCAAGCCCGGCAACGACAGCGGAGTGCGTACAAAGCATGGACGGAGGCTGAATGCAGATCGGTCCAAGCCGGGCACGCGCCGAAGCTTGCGCGTCTGTCCGGCAGAGACGCGCCGCCGTCAGTGCGGACCGCGGATGGCGGCGATATTGGCTGCGTAGGCGCCGGCATCGCCCTTGAACACGGCCGAGCCTGCGACGAGCACGTCGGCGCCGGCGGCGATCAGGGCAGGGGCCGTCTCCGGAGACACGCCGCCATCCACCTCGATGCGGATCGGCCGCGCGCCGACCATGGCCTTGACCCGTGCCACCTTCTCGACCGAGCCCTTGATGAAGCTCTGGCCGCCGAAGCCGGGATTGACCGTCATCACGAGGATCAAGTCAGCGAGATCGAGCACATATTCGAGCGCGCTCTCGGGCGTCGCCGGATTGATCGCGACGCCGGCCTTCTTGCCGAGCGAGCGGATGTGCTGCAGCGAGCGGTGGAGATGCGGCCCCGCCTCGGCATGAACCGTCATGACATCGGCGCCGGCATGGGCGAAGGCGTCGAGATAGGGGTCGGCCGGCGTGATCATCAGGTGGACGTCGAATGTCCGTGTCGTCGTCTTGCGCACGGCCTTCACGATGTCGGGGCCGAACGTGATGTTGGGCACGAAATGCCCGTCCATGATGTCGAGATGGATCCAGTCGGCGCCGGCGGCGTCGATGGCGCGGATCTCCTCGCCGAGCCGCGAGAAGTCGGACGAAAGGACGGAGGGAGCGATGAGCGGCAGCGGGGCCATGGCGGATCTCCGGGCGTCGGACTTGGAGCTTCGCATGGGCCGTAACACGCGGTCGTGACGGCGGCAATTGCCCCGCCGCCCCGAGGCAGGCAAAGTCG
Organism: Kaistia sp.; assembly: GCA_965229325.1. Lineage (GTDB taxonomy): Bacteria > Pseudomonadota > Alphaproteobacteria > Rhizobiales > Kaistiaceae > Kaistia. The sequence goes on from OZ245873.1 coordinate 279,409, forward strand.
GCGCGATGATGGGAAACGGCCGCTCGCGCCGCCGGACAGTCACGAGATAAGGAACAGCCGGGTGTTGGAGCTGGAGGGCGGACGGACCGGCCTGATCTGGCGCGATGGCAACTGCGTCCGGCGCCCCGCCGGGCCCTGGACGCCGACGGTGCATCGCTTTCTGCGCCACCTGCGGAGAGCCGGCTTTTCCGCCGCGCCGATGCCGCTGGCGCTCGAAGAAGGCGAGGAGATCGTCAGCTTCGTCGAGGGAAGGGTCTGCGAGGATCTCGCCGATCCGGCAACGGGATCGCGCGCGATGCTGGCCTCCGCCGGCGCGCTGCTCCGGCGATTCCATGATGCCGCGCGCGGCTTCCTCGAGACCGACCCCGAAGAGCAGCTCTGGATGCTGCCGCCTCGGGAGCCTCGTGCAATCGTCTGCCATGGCGATTTCGCGCCCTATAATGTCGTGACAGCGGGAGAGGCTGCCATCGGCATCATCGATTTCGATGCCTGCCATCCGGCTCCGGCCGTCTGGGACCTCGCCTATGCGGTCTATCGATGGGCGCCGCTCTCCGAACCCGCGCAGGACGGCGTCGCCTTCGGCACCGAGGAACAACTGCGGCGCGCCCGGCTCTTCTGCGACGCCTATGGCGCGGATGAAGAGGACAGGCGGCAGTTGCCGGACATGATCGTCGAGCGCCTCGGCGCGCTGCTCGATTTCATGCGCGCCCGTGCCGATGCCGGCGACGCCGCTTACGCCGAGAACGTCGAGGCGGGACATTCCGATATTTATATCAGAGACTTGGACTATATAGGGCAGAATCGCGACCAGCTGCTTCGTGCGCTGATCGACGAGCCGGGGCATAAGCCGGCATGATGCCCGCTGGGTGATCGGGGAGTGTTCATGGATAGGTTCGATGCGATCGTGCTCGGCGCCGGCATCGTCGGCGTCTCCGCAGCCATCCATCTTCTGCGCCGCAATCGCAGCGTGCTCCTCATCGACAAGGGGCTGCCCGGCGAGGCGACCTCCTATGGCAATGCCGGCGTCATCGAGCGCGAGGGCTTCTATCCGATCGTCTTTCCGCGCGGCCTCGGCGAATTGATCCGCATCGCCCGCAACGAGGACGCGCGCCTCCACTACAACCGCCGCTTCCTGCCCGGCATCGCGTCCTGGCTCTGGAAATTGCGCAAGGCCTCCGGCGCGCGCGGGATCGACGCCTATGCCGAGGCGATGAACCCGATCCTCTCGCATGCCGCCGCCGAGCATGGCTCGATCGCCGGCAAGAGCCGCGCCGTCGAGTTCTTCCGTGGCACCGGCTGGCTGCGCGGCTATCGCAGCCAGGCGAGCTTCGAGGCGGGAACGCGGCTGCAGCTCGCGCTCGCCGACCAGTTCGGCGTCCGCTACAAGATCCTCGACAGCCACGAGATCGTCGATCTCGAGCCCGACCTTTCGCCGGTCTTCGCACGCGCCGTGCTGTGGCCGGACAGCGTCTCGGTCTCCAGCCCCGGCGGCGTCACCAAGGCGCATGCGCGGCTGTTCGAGCTGATGGGCGGGGCGCTTGCGCAAGGCGAGGCGCGGTCGCTGCGCCGCGAGAACGATCTCTGGGTGGTCGATCGCGCGACCGGGCCGGCGACGGCGCCCGATGTCATCGTCGCGCTCGGGCCTTGGTCGATGGATCTGCTCGGGCCGATGGGCTACCGCTTCCCCTTCGCGGTCAAGCGCGGCTATCACCAGCACTTCAAGCCGCGCGGCGACGCGGCGCTCGACCGTCCTGTCGTCGATGTCGACCATGGCTATGTGCTGACGCCGATGCGGCAGGGCTATCGCATCACCTCCGGCATCGAGTTCGACGCGCGCGACGCGCCGCCGACGCCGGTGCAGATCGAGCGGATCATGCCGCAGGCGCGGGCGCTGTTCCCGCTCGGCGAGGCGATCGAGCGCGAGCCCTGGATGGGCGCGCGGCCCTGCTTTCCCGATTCGATGCCGATCGTCGGCCCGGCGCCGCGCCATCCGGGGCTCTGGCTCGATTTCGGCCATGGCCATCTCGGCTTCACGCTCGGCCCGGCGACGGGGCGGCTCATCGCCGAGCAGATCACGCGCGAGATGCCCTTCGTCGATCCGGCGCCGTTCAGCGCGCTCCGCTTCGGCGGCCGGTAATGCTACGAGGCGGGCAGCGGCTCGAAGCTCTCGGTGCCCCAGCGGAAGATTTCGAAGCCGGGCAGCCTGGCATCGCCTTTGGCATCGAAGCTGACGGGGCCGAGCACCGTGTCGACGCTGTTGGCGCCGAGCCAGGCGGCGAGATCGCCGCCCTTGTCGGAGCCGGTGGCGGCGCGGGCGGCGGCGAAGAGCTGGACGGCGGCATAGGCCGGCAGGACGAAGCCGCGCGGCTCGACGCCATCGGCGCGGAAGGCTGACGCGACGGCCGTGGCGGTGGGCTTGCTGCGCCAGTCGGTGAAGGCGGTGATCAGCGTTCCGCGCGCCGCATCGCCGGCGGCCAGGCCGAATTCGCTGGTCGCCAGCGCATCGCCGCCGATGAGCACGATGTCCGAGCCGCGCGATTTCAGCGCGCGGGCGATCAGCGCGGCGTCGCCGTCATAGCCGGCGACGAAGATGACGCCGATCGCATCGTCGATCATGACATCGACCAGCCCGGCATAATCCTTGGCGCCCGGCTCGAAGCTGTCGCTGCGCGATTCCTTGACGCCGGCGGCGTTGAGACCGGCCGCGACCGCCTCGGCCAGCGCCTTGCCGTAAGGCGAGCCGTCATTGACGATCGCGATGCGCCGGCCGGGATAGGCCTTGGCGAGATAGGCACCCGCGGCCGCCCCTTGCGCGTCGTCGCGCGCGGCGAGCCGGAGGATCGACGGCCCCGGACGGTGGTCGGTGAAGTCGTTGGCGGTGATGGCCGGCGTGATGGCGAGGAGGCCCTTGTCGGCATAAACAGCCGCCGCGGCATCGCCCTCGGCGGCGCAGACATGGCCGACGACGAAGACGTCGCCGCGCGCTGCCGCCTTGGTGGCCGCGGCCGCCGCCTTGTCGGAGCGGCAGACATCGTCGGCGATGTCGAGCTTCAGCATCTCGCCCTTGATGCCGCCGGCGGCGTTGATGTCGGCCACCGCCCGCGTGGCACCGGCCTGGATCTCTTGGCCGAGCGTCTGATAGGGGCCGCTCAGCGGCGCGATCACCGCGATGCGGATATCGGCGAGGGCAGGGCCGGCGGCGAGGGCGGCCGCGAGAAATCCGAAGAGAATGCGTCGCATGAAGGCTTCCGTTGCTGCCGCCGATCATGCACGCATGCGGCAGAAATGAAAACGCCCGCCCCGGTGAGGGGGCGGGCGCTCGTGATCGAAGCGAAAGGCCTACATCGGCACGTTGGTGATCTTGCCGTCGGCGCCCTTCTTCCAGATCCACATGACATAGTCAGCGGTGGTGCGGTCGCCCTTCGAGTCGAAGGAGAGCGGGCCGATCACGGTCTCGAACGGGCCACCCGACTTCATCGTCTCGGCGACCTTCTGCGGGTCGGCCGTGCCGGCCTTGGTGATCGCCGCGGCGATGACCTGGACGGCAGCGTAAGCGTAGAGCGTGTAGGACTCGGGCTCGAAGCCGGCAGCGCGGAACTCCTCCACGGCAGCCTTGGCCATCGGGTTGGCGCGCGGGTCGGGCGAGAACGTGTTCAGCGTGCCCTCGGCGGCCGGGCCGGCGATCGAGGCGAACTCGTTCGAGACGATACCGTCGCCGGAGAAGAGCGTGGCCTTGAGGCCCTGCTCGGCCGACTGACGGATGATCAGGCCGCCTTCGGTGTGCAGGCCGCCCCAGTAGACGAGGCCGACATTCGCGGCCTTCATCTTCGAGATCAGCGCCGAGAAGTCCTTGTCGCCGACATTGACGCCTTCATAGAGGACTTCGGTGACGCCGGCCGCGTTCAGCGCCTTCTTGGTCTCGTCGGCCAGGCCCTGGCCGTAGGTGGTCTTGTCGTGGATGATCGCGACCGGAACGCCCTTGAACTTCTCGGCGATATAGGCGCCGGCGACCGCGCCCTGCTGGTCGTCGCGACCGCAGGTGCGGAAGGTGTTCCAGAGGCCACGCTCGGTGAAGGTCGGGTTGGTCGAGGCCGGGGTGATCTGCAGGATGCCGTTCTCGGCATAGACTTCCGACGACGGGATCGAGACGCTCGAGTTGAAGTTGCCGACGACGAAGGTGACGCCGTCGCCGACGAACTTGTTGGCGACCGAAACGCCCTGCTTGGCGTCGGACACGTCGTCACCGAGCTCGACGACGAACTTCTGGCCGAGCACGCCGCCAGCCTTGTTGATATCGGCGACCGCCTGTTCCGCACCCTTCTGGAGCTGGGCGCCGAAGGCAGCGTTGGGGCCGGTCAGCGGGCCGGCAACGCCGAGCTTGATGTCGGCATGGGCCGCACCGGCAAATGCCAGGCTCGCTGCAACCACGAGGCCGGACATGAGGGACTTCTTCATTGATGTCTCCCGTTCTTACTGGAAGTTCGCTTCTGGAGCGTTTTCGGCGGATGTTAGCGCGCCTTGATCAGGCATCTTGCCGATTTTGCGGGTCCTGTCACCCGGATTCTGGTTGGCTGCGAGCGCGTAAGTCGTTGCCTCCGCAAAAGCTTACTTTGCGCGCCGGTGATTATTTCGCCCGCCATGAAAAGGCGCCCGACTTTTCGTAGAGCCAATAATATTGCGAGACCATCTGCCTCGCCAAGGTAAAGCGATAGGCGATCGTTCCGATCACCAAGAGGACGGCGAGGTCGATCAGCCAATAGTGCAGCGACAAGAGCGTGCCGCCGAACAGCGCGAAGTGGATGAACCGCACGCCGAAAGAAAGGATCAGCAGATAGACAACGAGCGGCGGGTAGCGGCGCCAGGTGCGGGCGCAGGCCCGGCCGGTCATCCAGGCGCCGGCGCCGCCAAGGATCAGCGTCACGAAGATGAAGACGAGGATCGACTGTTCCTCGAAAAGAATACCCTGCATCGACATCACCTCGACGTTCTGGCCGCGACGGCAGGCGAAAGGGGCGGAAGGGGCGGCGTGCTCAATGCGCGCCCCCCTCGAGATAGGCAGCCCGGATCTCCGGCTTCTCGAGCAGTTCGCGCCCGGGGCCGGACATCGTGACGGTGCCGTTGACCAGCACATAGCCGCGATGGGCGAGCTTCAGTGCATGATAGGCGTTCTGCTCGACCAGGAAGACCGTGAGCCCCTCGCTGCGATTGAGTTCGCCGATCGCATCGAAGATCTGCTTGACGATGAGCGGCGCGAGGCCGAGCGAGGGCTCGTCGAGCATCAGGAGCTTCGGCCGCGCCATCAGCGCGCGGGCGATCGCCAGCATCTGCTGCTCGCCGCCCGACAAGGTGCCGCCGCGCTGGCCGATGCGCTCCTTCAGCCGCGGGAACAGCGTGAACATGCGTTCCGCGTCCTGGTCGAAATAGGCGAGATTGTCGAGCGCGGCGCCCATCTGCAGGTTTTCGAGCACGGTCATGCGCGGGAAGATGCGCCGGCCCTCGGGCGACTGGGCAATGCGGAGCCGCGCGATCTCATGCGTCGGCATCTGCGTGATGTCGCGCCCCTCGAACAGGATCTGCCCCTCGCGGGCGCGGGGGTTGCCGCAGATCGTCATCATGAGGGTCGACTTGCCGGCACCGTTGGCGCCGATCAGCGTGACGATCTCGCCCTTGTTGACGTCGATGTCGACGCCCTTCAGGGCGATGATCTTGCCGTAATAGGTCTTGGCGCCGCGCACCTGCAGCAGCGGCGTGGCCGCAGAAGTGGTCATCGCGCGGCCTCCTCGATGATCTCGTCGAGCTGTTCCTCGACCTTCTCGACCTCCTCGTCGTCGACGCCGAGATAGGCGGCGATGACGCGCGGATCGTTGCGGACCTCGGTCGGAGTGCCGTCCGAGATCTTCACGCCATATTCGAGCACGACGACATGGTCGGAGATCTCCATGACCACCGACATGTCATGCTCGATGAGGAGGATCGAGGTCGTCCCCATCTGGCGGATATCGAGCAGCAGCGTGTTCAATTCGCCGGATTCGCGCGGATTGAGGCCGGCTGCGGGCTCGTCGAGGCAGAGCAGCTCCGGGCCGGTGCACATGGCGCGCGCGATCTCCAGCCGGCGCTGCGCGCCATAGGGAAGATCGCCGGCCGGATCGTCGGCGCGGGCGGTCAGCCCGATCTTGTCGAGCCAGAACTTCGCCGTCTCGATCGATTCCCGCTCGGCGCGCTTGTAGGACGGCACGCCGAGGACGCCGAGCAGCGTCATGCCCGAGGCCAGCATGAGGCGGTTGTGCTGGGCAACGAGCAGGTTCTCGAGCAGCGTCATGCCCGAGAACAGGCGGATGTTCTGGAAGGTGCGCGCAACCTTCGCCTTGGCCGAGATGCGGAAATCCGGCATCCGCTCAAGCAGGAAGGTGTCGCCCTTGGCATGCTTCAAGAGCAGCATGCCCTGCGTCGGCTTGTAGAAGCCGGTGATGCAGTTGAACACGGTGGTCTTGCCGGCGCCGTTCGGGCCGATCAGCGCCGTGATATCGCCGCGGCCGGCCTCGAAGGAGAGGTCGTTGACCGCGACGAGGCCGCCGAAGCGCATCTGGACATGCTCGACGGAGAGCACGGGATCATTGGCCCAGGAACGAGGCGCCGGGCTGGAGGCGAGAGGGGCGGACATCAGCCGTGGCCCTCCTTGACGAGCGAACTGGAGATCGATTTTCGCTCGGTCAGGAACACGGTCGGTTCACGGGCCGACACGAAGCCGCGCGGTTTCCAGATCATGATCAGCACCATGGCAAGGCCGAAGATCAGCATGCGGAACTGGTCGGGATCGAAGCCCTCGCCGAAGACGAACTTCAAGAAATCGAGTTCGCGCAGGAGCTCGGTGCCGCCGATCATCGCGACCGCCGCGAGCGCGACACCGATCATCGAGCCCATGCCGCCAAGCACCACGATGGCGACGATGACGGCCGATTCCATGAAGGTGAAGCTCTCGGGGCTGACGAAGCCCTGGCGCGCGGCGAAGAACGAGCCGGCGAAGCCGCCGAACATCGCGCCGAGGGCGAAGGCCGTCAGCTTGGTGTTGGTGGTGTTGATGCCGAGCGAGCGGCAGGCGATCTCGTCCTCGCGCAGCGCTTCCCAGGCGCGGCCGACGGGGAGCTTGCGCAGCCGCAGCGTGACGAAGGCCGTGAGAAGCGCCAGCAGCAGGATCAGGTAATAGAGGAAGATCTTGTAATAGGCGCTCGACATCGGCAGCTCGAACACCTTGGCGAAATTGTTCGCGGCCGAGACGTCGAACGAATAGATGCCGAAGAAGGTGATCTTCGGGATCGACGAGATACCGGCCGAACCGTTGGTCAGCTCGCGGAAATTGATCAAGACCAGGCGGATGATCTCGCCGAAGGCGAGCGTCACGATCGCGAGGTAGTCACCGCGAAGGCGCAGCACCGGGAAGCCGAGCATGATGCCCCACAGGGCGGCGAGAATGCCGGCGAGGGGGAGCAGCAGCCAGAACGACAGGCCGAAATGCGTGGCGAGCAGCGCATAGGAATAGGCGCCGACGGCATAGAAGGCGACATAGCCGAGGTCGAGCAGGCCGGCGAGGCCGACGACGATGTTGAGGCCCCAGCCGAGCATCACATAGATGAGGATCTGGATGCCGAAATTATCGACCCATTTCAGCGATCCCTGGAAGCCGAGCAGATAGACCATCAGCGCCGGGTAGATGAACAGGAAGACGAGCCCGGTAGGCGCGAACAACCGCGCGAGGCGGGCGCGGAAGGCGACTTCTCCGGCCGACTGGGCCGGCTTGTCCTTCATCTTGCCGCGCGCGAGAGCCGGCCAGATCACCGTCGTCAGCAGGAAGCGGCCGACGATGACGATGCCGACGATCACCGCCACCATGCCCCAGCGGGTGGTGATGACGAGTTCGTTCTGCATGTTCTGTTCGGTCTTCAGGCCGACCAGCGGCCCGAAGATGCCGAGAGCGATGACGCCGGCGAGAATGGCGTCCCTGGCGGCGCCGGCGAAGGATCCGCCGGGGCCGGACGTCGTGTTCACCGCTGCCATGATCAGACCTTCTCGACTTCCGGCCGGCCGAGCAGGCCCTGAGGCATGAAGATCAGGACGATCGCGAGGATCGAGAAGGCGGCGACGTCCTTGTAGTCGATCGAGAAATAGCCGGACCAAAAGGTCTCGATGAGGCCGATCAGGAGCCCGCCGAGCACCGCGCCGGGCAGCGAACCGATGCCGCCGAGCACGGCGGCCGTGAAGGCCTTCACGCCCGGCGTGAAGCCGTCCGAGAAGTTCACGACGCCGTAGTAGGTCATGTAGAGCGTGCCGGCGACGGCCGCGAGGGCGGCGCCCATCACGAAGGTCAGCGAGATCGTGCGGTCGACATTGACGCCGAGCAGCGCCGCCATCTTGCGGTCCTGCTCGCAGGCGCGTTGGGCGCGGCCGAGCGGCGTCTTCTGCACGACATACCAGAAGCCGGCGAGAAGGACGGCCGTGACCACCCAGATCAGGATCTGCTTGTAGGAGATGGTCGCGGCGAAGTTGTTGCGATCCATCAGCGTGATCGTGCCCGAGAGCACGGGCGGCAGCGGCTTGTTGCGCGGGCCCTGCGCCACCTGGATGAAGTTCGACAGGACGATCGACATGCCGATTGCCGAGATCAGCGGCGCCAGGCGGAACGATCCGCGGAGCGGCCTGTAGGCCACGCGTTCGATCGCCCAGTTCAGGAGCCCCGTCAGCGCCATGGCGATGATCATCACGACGATCAGCGCGAGGATCGGCGAGGTGACGCCGAACACGGTGGTGAACAGGAGGAAGAAGATCATCGCGATGAACGCGGACACCATGAACACGTCGCCATGGGCGAAGTTCACCATGCCGATGATGCCGAACACCATCGTGTAGCCGATCGCGATCAGGCCATAGATCGAGCCGAGCGTGATGCCATTGATCAATTGCTGTAGGAAGATTTCCATCTGCCGAAGGTCCCCGGTGCAGCGCATTTTTAATGGAGGCTTGATTCCGGGCATTTGCCCAGCCGGCCTCTCTTTGATCCTTTGGCTTAGCAATTCGGCACGCACAAAACAACAGCAGCCGCCAGCGCCCCGCGGCTCTACGGCAGGGTGTGCATAACTGGACGGCGACCATGTTCGTTTTGGTCGATGAGCGCGCGCCGGCGCGGCCGGCATCGCGCGCGGCTACACGCCGGCGTTGCGGCGGTCAGCTTCGCGGATCGAATCCGGGAACGGCTGCAACGGATTGATTTGTCAGGCGGCGGCCTGTTTGCCTTCCGAGGCGCGCGGGTCGAGCGCGATCGTCTGCGGCGTCGCCTCGCGCAAGGGTGGCATCGGCTGAAAGGCGTCGCGCGGGACATCGCCGAGGGCGGGGCGGCGGTTCAGCCGATAGAAGACATAGGCGATCAGGCATGCATGCATGATGCCGCAGAAGGTGAAGAGGCCCTGCGGTCCGGCCCATTCCATGGCGAAGGCGGCGATGATCGGGCCGATCATGGTGCCGATGCCCGACATCAGCAGCAGGCCGCTGGCGATCTTGACGAAATCGTCCGGCGCTGCGTTGTCATTGGCATGGGCGACGGCGAGGCCGTACATCGGATAGACCATGCCGCCGAAACCGGCGACCAGCGCGATGACGACGAAGGGCGTGCTCGGATTGAGCAGGCTGATCGTGCCGCTCATGAGGATGGCGGCGACGGAGACGCCGATCAGCACATAGCGGCGATCGATGCGATCAGACAGGCGGCCGAGCGGCACCTGCGTCAGCGCGCCGCCGAGGACCGCGCCGCTCATCAGAAGCGCGATCGCGCTGGTCGGCAGGCCGATCTTCTGCGCGTAGACGGCGCCGAGCGTGCCGAAGGCGCCGTTGACCATGCCGATGATGAAGCAGCCGACCGCCGCGACCGGCGAATTCAGGAAGAGGCGGCGGAGATCGAGCTTGGTCGTCTTCAAGGGTCGCGGCGTCTGCGCCGTCGACAGCGCCGAGGGCAGGATCGCGAGGGAATAGAAGATCGCGCCGAGAACGAAGAACTGATAGCCGCTGGTCGGCCCGGTCATGATCAGCAGCTGGCCGGCGGTGGACGCCGCGAAATTGACCATCTGGTAGACCGAGAAGATGGTGCCGCGGTTTTCCCGCGTCGCGCGCTCGTTCAGCCAGCTCTCGACGATCATCGCGGCGCCGGCGAAGCAGAAGCCGGAAAAGGCCCGAAGCGCGATCCAGGCGAAGGGCGAGACGAAGATGAGATTCAGCAGGATGACGACGCTGGCGATCGAGGCCATCACGCCATAGGCGCGGACATGGCCGACCCGGCGCACGATGCGCGGCACCACGAGGCAACCGGCGACGAAGCCGACCGCCCATCCCGTTCCGATCAGGCCGAGCTCCGTGGTGGTGAAGCCCTCGATCGAGCCGCGGATCGGCAGCAGCAATCCATGCAGTCCGCCGGCGACGAGGAGGAGGGCCGATCCCATGAGGAGCGCGGCGACGGGAACGAGCTGCGATGCCATGATAGCCGGGGGACGCCGAGGAGGCCGCGATGCGACAGATGCTTCGGCTCCCTTCTCGCCGGGTGCCATGTCGAAATGATGGCGCCTCGAGATGAATATCTGGTCACCGGCGAGATGAATCCGCGCCGGAATCAAGATTTCAGCGCGGTTCCGCGTCGATCGCGGCCTTCAGCGTCAGAAGATCGCGCCAGACGAGCCGCTTCTGCAGCGGCTGCCGCAGCAGGTAGGCGGGGTGCAGCGTCGCCATGGCGCGGATGGTGCGGGCGCCGGTGTCGAAGGGCTGCCACTGGCCGCGTAGCCTCAGGATGCCTTCGCGCGTGTCGAGCAGTTCCTTGGCTGCGGCGCCGCCGAGGCAGATGAGGAAGTCGGGATCGACCAGCGCGATCTGGCGGCGGACGAAGGGCCGGCAGATCGCGGTCTCCTCCGGCGTCGGCGTCCGGTTGCCGGGCGGCCGCCACGGCACGACATTGGCGATGTAGACGGCGCTGCGGTCGAGCCCGATGGCGGCGAGCATTCGGTCGAGCAGCTGGCCCGAGCGGCCGACAAAGGGAAGGCCCTGCAGATCCTCCTCGCGGCCGGGCGCCTCGCCGATCAGCATGACGCGGGCCGCCGGATCGCCGTCGGCGAACACCAGCGAGCGCGCCGTCAGCCGCAGCGAGCAGCCGTCGAAGCGGGCGAGCGCGTCCTTCAGCGCATCGAGCGTCTCGGCCGAGGCCGCAGCGAGGCGGGCGGCCTCCAGCTCGGCCTCGATCGAGACGGGCGCGCCGGGACCTGACGGCGGGAAGGCCGCCGGCGCGGGCCGCGACGGGGGCGGCGGAGCGGCGAAGACCGGCGCCTCGGCGGCCAGCGGCTGCGCCGGGACGAAGGCAGGCTCCGGCGCAGGCGGCGCGAACCGGTCGAGCGCGAATTCTTCCAGCGCCGCATCGACGCCGTTCGCCTGATACCAGTCGATCAGCGCGGCGAGCGCCTCCGGGGTCGGCGGCGATGGGTCGGCGATTGTCGTCATGGCGCGATCTTACCGGCTCGGCGCGGGATGACCAAGCCGCGAAGGGCGCACATTGGTCCGGATCGCGCGCCGTGGCCGCGCCGCGGCGACCTTTGCAAGCCGGTCACACCGGGGGCGGTTGTAAGCCAGCCTTTTCAAATGCGCTGGTCAGCCGCCTGTCGCCGCACTAGCTTTTGGCGCATGAGAATTGAACAGCCCGCCGGCTCCCGCGGCAGCCTCAAATGGATCCAGCGCGCCGTCGGCGAACGCTGGCCCGCACTCGAGGCGCCGATCCGGTCGAAGACCGGCACCGCCGGCCTCACATGGCATTCGCCGCTCGAGACCGACGCCTTCGCCGAATATCGCGACGAGGCTTTTCTCGGCCTGATCGGCCAGCTGCATCTCGCCGATGCCCTGCATGGCTTCTGGCCGGCGCGCGGTCCGCAATGGGATGCACTCGGCACGACCGACACCGGCGCGGTCGTGCTGGTCGAGGCGAAGGCCCATGTCGCCGAGCTGCTCTCGCCGGCCACGGCGGCCGGCGACGTGTCGCGCCGTCGCATCGAGACCACGCTCGATGAACTCGCCGAAAGGCTGGCGCCCGGCCGCCGGCGCGCACGCTGGACTGAGCATTTCTACCAGCTCGCCAACCGCCTCGCCCATCTCGACTTCCTGCGCCGCAACAAGGTCGAGGCCTATCTGGTGCTGGTCGATTTCATCGGCGACGACGACATCGGCGGTCCGCGCACGGCCGAGGCCTGGGATGCGGCCTATGAGGTCGCGTTCCATGTCATGGGCCTGCCGAAGCGCCATGCGCTGGCGCCCCATATCCTGCATGTGCGGCCCGACGTCAGCGGCCAAAGCTGAGCGGGGACGCCCTCAGGCGCGCAGGAAATCGAGCACCAGGTCGTTGAAGGCGTCGGCCTGCTCGATATTGACCATGTGCGCGGCCTTGCGAATCACCTCGAGCCGCGCGCCCTCGATGCTGGCGACCCATTCCCGCGTCTTGGCGACCGGCGTGCCCGCGTCCTGATCGCCGCAGATGACCAGCGTCGGCACCGGGATGAGCTCGAGATCGTCGCGAAGGTCCATCTCCGCCAGCGCCTCGCAGCAGGCGGCATAGCCCTCGTCCGAGGCGCGCAACAGCATGGCGCGGATGCGGGCGCATTCCTCGGGATGGCTGATGCGATAGGCCTCGGTGAACCAGCGGCCGATCACGGCATCGACGAGCGCGCCGAGGCCCTCGTTGCGGGCCGTCTGGGCGCGGCCTTCCCAGACCTCGCGCGGCGCGAGGTGCGGCGAGGACGAGACGATCACCAGCTTTTCGACGTGATCCGGCGCGTTGATGCCGAGCCAGGCCGCGGTCATGCCGCCTTTCGACAGGCCGACGACATGGGCCGAATCGATATCGAACGCTTCGAGCACGCCGCGCGCGTCGCGGCCGAGCCGATCGATCGTATAGGGGGTCTCGGGCGCCGCGGAGAGGCCATGGCCGCGATCGTCGAAGCGGACGACACGGAAATGCTCGCGGAACCGCGCCATCTGCGGGTCCCACATCGTGTGGTCGGCACCGAGCGCGTTGAGGAGCAGCAGTGGCGGCTTGCCGCTTACCGGATCGGCCTCGACATTGAGCTCGATCCCGTCATCCATCGCAATGCGTGGCATCACCCTGTCCTTGCCGCTGCCCCGAGGTCCATTCTGGCCTTGCGCCGACACCCGATGATCTCATCATGGGCCGGGCCGCCGTCAACCACTATCACCATCTCTGCGAGCCTAAGTTGCCGCAACATGCGCCAGGAGCACCCGATCGTGGCAGTCCCCTCAGCCGAAAGCCGTATCGCGGCTGCTCTCGCCATGGCCGCCGGCAACGCGCCGCGGCCCCTCGCGCACGACCGGACTTCGCTGCAATGACCGTCGCCGAATCGCCTGTCGCCGGCAATCGCGACGTCATCGCCATCGCCGAAGCCTGGCTCGGCGAGGGGCGGGCGGTGGCGCTCGCCACGGTGGTCGCCACCTGGGGCTCGGCGCCGCGCCCGGCCGGCAGTCTGCTCGTCGTCGATTCGGCAGGCGCCTTCGAAGGCTCGGTCTCCGGCGGCTGCGTCGAGGGAGCGGTGATCGAGGCGGCGGCCGACGTCATCGCCAGCGGCCAGCCGCAATTGCTCGATTTCGGCGTCGCCGACGAGACGGCGTGGCGGGTCGGGCTCTCCTGCGGCGGCCGCATCGAGATCTATGTCGAGAGGATCGGCTGATGCGCAGCGAAACGCTGGCTGCGCTGGCCGAGGCCGGCCGCAAGCGCGAGGCCGTCATCCTCGTCACCGCGCTTGCGAGCGGCGAGAGCCGGCTGGTGCGGGCGACGGACGATCTCTCCGGCGAACCGCTGGCCGATGAACTCGCCGCCCGCTTTCGCTCGGGCCGCTCCGGGCGCGTCGAAACGCCCGACGGGGCCGTGATGCTGACCGTCCGCCTGCCGCCGCCGCGCCTCGTCGTCATCGGCGCCGTGCATATCGCGCAGGCGCTGGCGCCGATGGCTGCGATCGCCGGCTTCGACGTGACGATCATCGATCCGCGCAGCGGCTTCGCCACCGCTGAGCGATTCGCTAACCTCCATGTCGTGGCCGAATGGCCCGACGTCGCGCTGGCTACTGCGCCGCTCGATCCGTTCACGGCGCTCGCGGCGCTGACGCATGACCCGAAGATCGACGATGCACCGCTCGCCGCGGCGCTTGGCGCAGGGTGCTTCTATGTCGGTGCGCTCGGCAGCCGCAAAACGCATGCGAAACGGCTCGAGCGCCTTGCCGGCCTCGGTATCGCGGCGGAAGCGGCGGCCCGCATCCATGCGCCGATCGGCCTCGCCATCGGCGCGCAGTCGCCGGCCGAGATCGCAGTCGCCATCCTCGCCGATATCATCGCGGCGCTGCGTCTCGGCACGCCGGCACCATGACCGAGAGCGCCGCACCTGACGTCGCCCTGGTCGCCGCGCTGATTCTCGCAGCCGGCAGCGGGCGGCGCATGGGCGGGCCGAACAAGCTTATGGCCGAGATCGGCGGCGTCAGCCTGATCCGCCATGTCGCCGCTGCGGCACTGGCGAGCCGCGCCCTGCCTCCGCAGGTCGTGACCGGTCACCGCTCCGGCGAAATCGAGGTGGCGCTGGCGGGCCTCGATCTTACCTTCGTCCACAACCCGGACCATGCCGGCGGACTCTCGACCTCGCTCCGCGCCGGTATCGCGGCACTCGGCGATGATGTCGATGGCGCGGTGATCCTCTTGGCCGACATGCCTTTCGTCGACGACGCGACCATCGACCGGCTCATCGCATCGTTCGAAGCGTCAGGGCGCCGCGCGATCGTCGCACCGGTGCATGACGGCCGCCGCGGCAATCCGGTGCTGTGGCCGCGGCGGTTCTTTTCAGCGCTGATGGCGGTCGAGGGCGACAAGGGCGCCCGCGACCTGATCGCCGCTCATGCGGCCGAGGTCATCGAGGTCGCGGCCGGTGAAGGAGTCGCCCGAGATATCGACACGCCCGAGGCGCTGGCGGCCGCCGGTGGGCAATGGCCGGCGTGACGGCGGGCCTCAGAGTGGCTGCCCGACATCGATCCGGTTGCCGTCTGGATCTTCGAACACGAAGGCGCGCAGGCCGAAATCCTTGTCGCGCAGGCCCTTGATGATGCGCAGGCCCTCGCGCTGGCAGATCGCGTGCAGCGCATCGACATCGGCGACCATCAGATGGGCGACGTTGAAGGGAGGATGCCGGTAGTCCTGCTGCAGCGTCAGATGCAATTCGGCCTCGTCGCGCTGCAGAATCATGAAGCCGACCGGATTGCCATTCTCGAAGGTCTTCCGGAACCCGAAGACCCGCACATAGAAGTCTTCTGCCCGCGCCATGTCCGCGACAGGCAGGGTGGCGGCGATCCGTCCGAAGCGGATGCCGTGATCAGAGCGTTCAGTCATGTCGAACTCGCATTGGGCAACGCGCGCTGGAGAAGGGACGGTGCCCTTTGCCGCGAGCATTGGCCGGAATGGGCGAGGCGGTGCTCGGCGCGAAGACTAGCCGACGCGATAGTGGGCCGTAAGGGGGCAGCGGGATCTGTGGCAGCACTCAGCCGCCTTTGCTGCTAAAATACTGATTCAGAAGGACAATCGGCGAATTCCCAGTTGAAGGCAAGGGCGCTCTGCGAGAGGCTTTGATGGTCCCTCCCAGGACTTGAGCGAAACACACTGACGAGGTGCCCATGCCTTCATCGTTGTTGCGTCAGCTTCAGGGCTATGGCCTGACCACGGCCCACATCCTCTACCGCCTTCCCGATCACCCGGCCCTCCTGCAAACCTATGTCTGGCAGGACTATGATCTCGCGCCGCAGTTCCCGGAGCTCAACCGTTTCCTCGATTTCTGGAAACGCGAGATCGAAGGGGCGCTGCATTCGGTGAAGGTGGCGCATCACGGTGTCGTCAGCGCAGCGGAACTGCGCGTGGCCGCGTCGGAATACGCTCTCAACTGATGACCCTGTGCCGGCCCGGGCGTCCGCGCCCGGGCGAGGCGCGCTCAGTCGCGCCCGTAGGGCGGGGCGGGGATCGCCTGATGCGCGGCCCTCAGCGCCGCCGACCAGCGCTCGCGGAGATCGAGGAAATACTCGTCGTTGCGGTCGATCCGGTGCGAGACGTCGATCTCGAGCGCATCGCGGCGCAGCGTGACGACGTCGATCGGCATGCCGACGCCGAGATTGGAGCGGATGGTCGAATCCATCGACACGAGGCCGAGCTTCAGCGCCTCCTGCAGGCTGGTCTCGCTGGTGACCGCGCGATCGAGGATCGGCTTGCCGTATTTGTGCTCGCCGATCTGGAGATAGGGCGTATCGCTCGTCGCCTCGATGAAGTTGCCAGCCGAATAGATCATGAACAGGCGCAGCCGCCCGCCCGCGACCTGGCCGCCGAGCAGCATGGTGACGTCGAAGCTCGCCGCCTGCTGCTCCATCGACTTGCCATGGATGCGGTAGACCTCGCGGATGGCACGCCCGACATATTGCGCCACCTTGAACATGCTCGGAATGCTGTAGATCGTCTCGATCTCGCCGGTTTCCGGGTTCTTGATGCCCTCGTTGAGGAGGTTCAGCACCGACTGGCTGACAGCGAGGTTGCCCGCCGTCGCGATCGCGATCGCCCGGTCGCCGTCCTTCTGGAAGACATGCAGCTTGCGGAAGGTCGCGATGTTGTCGAGGCCGGCATTGGTGCGCGTGTCGGCGATCATCACGAGACCATCGCGCACGAGAATTCCAACGCAATAGGTCATGACCGCATTCCGTTTCCGCCAAGCGCCGGATTGTCGGGACTCATGCGCCGAGTCGCAAGCCTCGACGTCGGTCCGTACCCGTCACTTTGACGCACCCGCCTCGGCGACGCGGATCGAGACCTTCGGAACCGCGCTCCAGTCGCCATAGGCCGCCCCGCGCACCGGCGCCGCCGCGACGCGGTCGAGCCCGATGGCGAGGCGCACATAGCTGTCGGTCGGGCAGAGATTGGTCGAGGGATCGAAGCCGATCCAGCCGACGCCATCGACATAGGCCTCGGCCCAGCCATGCTCCATCTCCGCCGGCTCGGTCGCCTCCGGGCGGAAGAGATAGCCGCTGGCATAGCGCGCGGGGATGCCGAGATGGCGCGCGGCGGCGATGAAGACATGGGCGAGGGCGCGGGGATCGCCGCGCTTGGCGGAGAAGGTCGCGATCGCCGTCTCCTCGCTCGTCGTCTCGACGGCGATCTCGTCGTGCAGCCCGTCCATCAGCGCATGCAGCCGCGACAGCGGATCGCTCGGCGCGGAGGCATCGATGATCTGCGCGAAGCTGCGAATGGCAGGGTCCGATTCGGTCAAGGACGTATCGCGCAAGAAGACCGCGACCGGAAACCGCTCCGACTGGCCGCGCACCATGCCGGCCATGTCATGCGTCTCGACCTCGCCGAGCGCGGTGATCGAGAGACCGTCCAGCTTGCCCTCGGTGGTGAAGGACTGGACGATGTTGCCGAAGGGGTCGAGCGCGCTGGCGAGGCGGCAGTCATGGTCGACCTCGATGCGCCAGTTGACGACGAACTGGCCGTCATGGCCGCGCGGGGTCAGCCGCAGCGTCTGGATGGCGCCGGTCGCGGGCGGATCGAAGGCGTAGACGGTCTCGTGGACGATCCTGAGGCGCATGGCAGGATCCTCTCAGGCGAGATACTGGTCGGTGATCGCCTGGCCGAGGCGGGTATTCTCGCCGATGAATTCCGTCAGGAACTCATGCAAGCCGCCCTGGAAGACCTCGTCGAGCGTCGCGTTCTGCAGGCGGTTGCGGGTCGAGCGGGCGACGCGCTGCGCCGGTCCCTGCCGGCCATAGGCGAGCGAGAGCTCGTCGAGGAACTCGCAGATATGCGCGTAGCAGGCCGCGAGCGACCGCGGCAGCTGCTCGTTCAGCACCAGGAGGTCGGCGACGAGCCAGGGCTTCACGCTCTCGCGATAGACCCAGTGATAGGCGGTGTTGGCCGAAACCGAGCGCAGGATCGACGACCACTGGAAGAAGTCGAGACCGCCGCCGACGCTCTCATGCTCCGGCAGCAGCAGGTGATATTTGACGTCGAGGATGCGCGCGGTGTTGTCGGCCCGCTCGATGAACGAGCCGAGGCCCGAGAAGAAGAAGGCGTCGTTGCGCAGCATCGTGCGATAGGCGGAGCCGTCGAAGCGGAGCGAGGCTTCCTTCACGTATGTGAGGAATGCGTTCAGCTTCATGCGGTCGCCGGCGATGCGGTCGAAATCGCGGAGGCCCAGCCAGGCGCCGTTGATCGCCTCCCACATCTCGCCGGTGAGGGCGGTGCGGACGGTGCGGGCGTTGACGCGGGCCCGTTCGAGGCAGGAGCGGATCGAGGACGGATTTTCCGGCGACAGCGCTAGGAAATGCACGACGTTCTCGGCATTCGCTTCCTTGCCGAGCGACTTGAACAGGCCGAGCGTCCCGGTTGCGGCGACGGCCGATTCCCATTCGTTGGATTCGCCGGCATAGGCGATCGGCATCGCGGCCAGCCGGTTGGCTGCATCGACGATGCGGGCCGTGTTTTCGGCGCGCTCGACATAGCGGGCGAGCCAGAAGAGGTTGTCGGCGGTACGGCTCAGCACGGATGGAAACTCCGGAAACGAGAGCCGTCAGCCCGAAGCTCTGCCGCGCGCGGCAGAGGGGGCACTGACTCCGAAGATCGATGACGTTTGAACGGCAACCCTCTCCCGGCGGCGGGCGAGGGCATAGCGAGGCAGGCGCCGGGGCTACGCATCGAGCACCCACGTGTCCTTGGTGCCGCCGCCCTGGCTCGAATTGACGACGAGCGAGCCTTCCTTCAGCGCCACGCGGGTGAGCCCGCCGGGCACGATGCGGACCTTGTCGCCGCCCGTCAGCACGAAGGGGCGGAGATCGACATGGCGCGGCGCGATGCCCGAATCGACGAAGGTCGGCGAGGTCGACAGCGCCAGCGTCGGCTGGGCGATGAAATCGTCCGGATTGGCCTTCAGCTTGGCGGCGAAGTCGGCGATCGTCTTCTTGTCGGCGGCCGGGCCGATCAGCATGCCGTAGCCGCCGGAGCCGGCGACTTCCTTGACCACCATCTCGGGCAGGTGATCGAGCACATATTTCAGCGCCTCCGGCTCGCGGCAGCGCCAGGTCGGCACATTCTTCAGGATCGGTTCCTCGCCGAGATAGAAGCGCACGATCTCGGGCATGTAGGAATAGACGGCCTTGTCGTCGGCGACGCCCGTGCCGACCGCGTTCGAGAGCGTGATGTTGCCGGCGCGATAGGCGTTCATCAGCCCGGGCACGCCAAGCGCCGAGTCGGGGCGGAAGGTCAGCGGATCGAGGAAATCGTCGTCGAGGCGGCGATAGAGCACGTCGACGCGCTTCGGGCCCTCGGTCGTGCGCATGTAGACGACATTGTCGCGCACCTGCAGGTCGCGGCCCTCGACGAGTTCGATGCCGAGCTTGTCGGCGAGGAACGAGTGTTCGTAGAAGGCGCTGTTGAAGGGGCCGGGCGTCAGCAGCGCCACGGTCGGATCGGACGGTGCCGAGCGCGGCGCGACCGATTTCAGCGTCGCGAGCAGCGCGTCCGGATAGTTCTCGACCGGGGCGATCCGCTGTTCGGCGAAGAGGTCCGGGAACAGCCGCATCATCACCTCGCGGTTCTCCAGCATGTAGGAGACGCCGGAGGGCGTGCGGGCATTGTCCTCGAGCACGTAGAACGTCTCGGGATCGACGCGGACGATGTCGATGCCGGCGATCATCACATAGATGTCATGCGCGAGCTTCAACCCGGCCATTTCGGGCCGGTAATAGGGGTTGCGATAGACGAGATCGTCCGGGACGTGACCGGCCCGCAGGATCTCGCCCTTCGAATAGACATCGGCCAGGAAGGCGTTGAGCGCCTTGGTGCGCTGCTCGAGGCCGCGCGCCAGCACGGTCCATTCGGGCTTGGTCAGGATGCGCGGAATGATGTCGAACGGGATCAGCCGCTCTTCGCCGGCATCGTCGCCATAGACGTTGAAGGTGATGCCGATGCGGCGGAACAGGAGCTCCGCCTCGGCGCGCCGTGTCACCAGAAGATCGGGCGGGGTCTGATCCAGCCAGCGCTTGAGGACTTCATAGCCCGCCCGGCAACCATCGCCGCTTGCGCCCATCTCGTCGAAGGCAACGACCATTCCCGCGCATACTCCCCTGACATTCCGGATCATCACCGGCAAGCACTGTGCCAATGACAGCGGCCGCCATTGTCCGGTTTGGTATTGGCGAAACCCTGCCACGATATTGCACATAACGCGCTCAGTCTTGGCTAGTGCCAATTCTATCTTCAGAGGTGGTCGGGTTGACGCGGCCTCGAAGGCAGCAGAGTGCCGCCGAATTAGGCAGATGTGCGTAGGCCGCTGCGGCCGGATTGCCTCGCCGCGGGCTTCGGGTCCATGATGCGGGGAAGGACCGCGAAGCGGGCGGCCGAGGGAAAAGAGGAAGAGACATGAGTGCGTTCGATGCGAAGCGGGATGCCGTGCCCCATGAGAGCGGGGTGATCGTCGTCGACTATCGCGACCCCAACGCGCCGGCGCTGTTCGCGGAATCGCTGCGGCGGACGGGCTTCGGCGTGCTCACCAACCATCCGATGCCGCAGCCGCTGGTCGAGCAGATCTATTCCGAATGGCTCGCCTTCTTCGACAGCGAGGCGAAGCACAAATATCTCGTCAGCGAGAAGCATGACGGCTTCTTCCCGCCGGCCAAGGCCGAGACCGCCAAGGGCGGCAAGAAGCGCGACCTCAAGGAATACTACCATCTCTATTCCTGGGGCCGGTATCCCGACGAGGTGTCGGACGCTGCCAAGCGCTATTTCGACCTCGCGCACGACCTCGCCGAGGAACTGCTGACCTGGGTCGACGACAACACGCCGGCCGACGTCAAGGCGAAGTTCTCGATGCCGTTGCCGGACATGATGAAGGGCAGCGAGGGGACGCTGTTCCGCATCCTGCGCTATCCGCCGCTGACGGGCGAAGAGGACCCCGATGCGATCCGCGCCGCCGCGCATGAGGACATCAATCTCCTGACCATCCTGCCGGCCGCCAACGAACGCGGGCTGCAGCTCCTCAATGGCGAGGGCGAATGGGTCGACGTCCCCTTCGATTTCGGCATGCTGGTCATCAATGTCGGCGACATGCTGCAGGAGGCGTCGGGCGGCTACTACGCCTCGACGACGCATCGCGTGATCAACCCGACCGGCGATTCGCGCTTCAAGTCGCGCGTCTCGATCCCGCTGTTCCTGCAGCCGCGGCCCGATGTCGTGCTGTCGGAGCGCTACACCGCCGGCAGCTATCTGGCCGAGCGGCTGCGCGAGCTCTCGCGCAACGATAAGACCTGACGCGGATCCCCCGCCGCGGCGGACCGCGGCGGGGGTTCTGCCGTCTCGCGCTTACTGGGCGCCGATCGGTGCCAGCGCCCCTGCCTTGCGAACGACCGGCGGCACCCATTTGCCGGTGAGCGCATCGGACTGCGGCGCATAGAGGCGCATGGTCAGGTTGAAGCCGTCCTTCGGGCCGGGCAGCCAATTGGCCTCCAGCGCGCCGCCCGGCGAGGTCGGGCCGACATGGATGTCGAGCGACCCGTCGGGATTGGTCACGAACGGCATCCAGCTCGACACCGCGAAGCGGTTCAGCGGGTTGGCGACCTGGAAGCCTTCGCTGTCATAGAGCGTGATCGACCAGAAGGCGTCGACCGGCGGCAGCTGGCCCTTCTCGAAGTGCACGACATAGTCATGCGCGCCGGAGAGCGGCTGGCCATCGGCATCGGCGAGGTTCATCGGATAGATCGCGTCCTCGGGCAGGTTGGCGCCGAGGCCGAGCTGCGCGACGATCGCCCGCTTCAGGTAATAGTTGCCGTAGACGCCCATCGTGTCGGTATTGAGCGACCAGCCATTGGCGACGCGCGCGATCGTCGGCACCTTCCACTTCATGAGCGCCTGCGCCGCCGCCGGCGCGCCATCGACCGCCGTCTTGATGTCTGCCGGCAGTTTCGCCACGTCGAACGGCTTGCCGGGCTCGAGACCGATCCGCTGCATCCGCGCGAGGATCGGCTGGTCGGTGATATGCGGCGGGTTCTCGCCCATCAGCTTGGCGCCATAGGCGAAGAATTTGTCGGCCGGCATGGTGTCGACCTGGACCTTCGGCGGCGTCTTGATGTCGACGGTGGGGTCGATCGTCTGCACCGGCGGCTTCGCGTCGCTCTTGCCCCAGGCGGAGAGCGGCGTGATCTTGTAGCCGGCCTGGACCGCGTGGACGGCATCATAGTCGGCAGGGCCGTCGGTCTTGGTGCGGCCGATGATCCAGACATTGGGCGTCGGCGCCTCGATGCGCTGGGTATCCTTCGGCAGCTTGAACTCTTCGGCGAATGTGTCCTTGAGATCCGGCCGCCAGCCGGGCGGCGTGATCAGGAAATGGCCCTCGCCGGTGCCGGTCGTGCGCCAGCCGGGCGAGGCGAACACGTCGGTCCACATGTCGAGCATCGGCAGCAGGTAGTAGCGGCCCTTGGTGTCCGGCACGGAAACGACCATCGGCTCCTTGGCAAGGTCGAGCCAGCCGCTCGAATAGAGCGTGTCGAAGTTCGGCCGCACCACCACCCTGAGGTCGGCCGGCGGGAAGGTCGGAACATTCACGAAGCTGTTGGCTGGCCCGCCGATGCCGGCGCCGGGCGGCGTATTGGCGAGCTGGAGCCGCGTGATGTCCATCGTCACCAGCGGGTAGAGATAGGTATAGGCGTCGACGGCGATCGCCTGGGCGGTCGCAGCATCGACTTTCGCTTCCGTGGCGTCGGCGGGTGCTGCGGCGCCCGCGGCAGCGCCGCCGATGATGACGGCTGCTGCGGCGGCGCGCAGGCCGTCCGCAAGGCCGGCTGTCGGCCGCTTCCAGGTCGGCAAATCTGTCATTCTATCCCCCGATCGACAGGACCGGGCCGAGAGTCGGCGCGGCGGCGCGCATCCTAATCGCTCCGATTGAAACCCGATTGCCCTTTCACGACAGGGCGCGGCTCAGATGAGCTTCAGGCCCTTGAAGCTGACATTGCCGTTGCGGCCGACGATGATGTGGTCGTGCACGGCGATGCCGAGCGGGGCGGCGATGTCGACGATGGTCTTGGTCATCTGGATGTCGGCGCGCGAAGGGGTCGGGTCGCCGGAGGGATGGTTATGGACGAGCACGATCGCCGTCGCCGAGAGCTCGAGCGCCCGCTTCACCACCTCGCGCGGATAGACCGGCGTGTGGTCGACGGTGCCGGTCTGCTGCACCTCGTCGGCGATGAGCGCGTTCTTCTTGTCGAGGAAGAGGATGCGGAACTGCTCCTTCTCCTCATAGGCCATGGCGACGCGGCAATATTCGATCACCGTGCTCCATGAGCTGAGCAGCGGCCGCTCGCGCACCGCCGCCTGCGCCTGCCGCTTCGCGGCCGCATGGACGACCTTCAGATGCAGCGCCACCGAGGCGCCGACGCCCGGCACCTCCATCAGCCGTGCCTCGGGCGCGGCGAGGACCTCGGGAAAGGTGCCGAAGCGGGCGAGCAGGGCCTTGGCGATCGGCTTGGTGTCGCGGCGCGGCACCGCCGCGAACAGGATCAGCTCGAGCAGCTCGTAGTCGGCGAGGGCCTCGCCGCCGATGTCGCGGAACCGTGCCTTCAGCCGCTCGCGATGGCCGAGGAAATGCGGCGGTTCGTCAGCTCCATCGCCAAATCCGCTCATGCGCCGGTCGGGTAGGGCGGACAGGTATGGCCGCGCGGCGACAGGGTGAAGATCTCGCAGCCCGTCTCCGTCACGCCGACCGTGTGCTCGAACTGCGCCGACAGCGAGCGGTCGCGCGTCACCGCCGTCCAGCCATCCGCGAGCACCTTCACATGCGGCCGGCCGAGATTGATCATCGGCTCGATGGTGAAGATCATGCCGGGGCGCAGCGCGATGCCTTCGCCGGGATTGCCGTAATGCAGGATGTTGGGCGCGTCGTGGAACAGGCGGCCGACGCCATGGCCGCAGAAGTCGCGCACGACGCTGCAGCGCTCGGCCTCGGCAAAGGACTGGATCGCGTGGCCGATATCGCCGGTGGTGGCGCCGGGCTTCACGGCGGCGATGCCGCGCATCAGCGACTCGTAGGTCACCTCGACCAGCCTTTCGGCCGCCCGCTTCACGGCGCCGACCGGATACATCCGGCTCGAGTCGCCATACCAGCCGTCGAGGATGAAGGTGACGTCGACATTGACGATGTCGCCGTCGCGCAGCGGCTTGGCGTCGGGGATGCCGTGGCAGACGACGTGATTGATCGACGTACAGGTCGACCGCGTATAGCCGCGATAGCCGAGTGTCGCGGGGAGGGCGCCGTGGTCGGCACCGAACTCATAGACATAGCGGTCGATCGCGTCGGTCGGAACGCCCGGCTTGACGATATCGGCGATGCCGTCGAGGCAGGCCGCGGCGAGCTGGCCGGCGCGGTGCATCGCGTCGAAGGCGTCGCGTCCATAGAGGCGGATCTGCCCCGTATTCTTCAGCGGCGCCGTATCGGCATCGACATAGGTGACCATGGAAACGCTCCCTTGTTCCTGAAG
This sequence comes from Kaistia sp., assembly GCA_965229325.1. GTDB lineage: Bacteria > Pseudomonadota > Alphaproteobacteria > Rhizobiales > Kaistiaceae > Kaistia. Next base: position 304,023 of record OZ245873.1, read on the forward strand.
CACAGCATTCCTCTGCGTCCGGAACAAGCCTGTAGCTGAAGAGGATCATCACGATCTGGCGCATCGGGCGGCGACTTACAAGGGTCTTGACGCCGCGGCAGCCGTTGAGCGCGCCCTCCCGAGCGGCTACACACGGTGCCGAACGGTTCGAGGAGACGGCAGAGATGGCGGCAGGCGAAGGCGACACGGTCCACAGGATCGTCACCGCGGCGATCCTCGTGATCGGCGACGAGATCCTCTCGGGCCGGACCAAGGACAAGAATATCGGCTATATCGCCGAATACTGCACGGCGATCGGCATCGATATCCGCGAGGTCCGCGTGGTCCCGGATATCGAGGACGAGATCGTCGCGGCGGTGCGGGCGCTCTCGGCGCGCTACGACCACGTCTTCTCGACCGGCGGCATCGGGCCGACGCATGACGACATCACCGCCGATGCGATGGCCAAGGCGTTCGGCGTTTCGATCGACCATGACCCGCGCGCGGTCGCGATCCTGACGACGCATTACGGCGAGGCCAATCTCAACGAGGCGCGGCTGCGCATGGCGCGCATTCCCGCCGGCGCCGACCTCATCGACAATCCCGTCTCCAAGGCGCCCGGCTTCACGATCGGCAATGTGCATGTCATGGCCGGCGTGCCGGTCATCATGCAGGCGATGCTCGACGCGGTGACGGCCACGATCCCGACCGGCACCAAGATGCTGTCGGCGACGGTTCCGGCCTCGATGGGCGAGGGGCGCATCGCCGCCGGCCTTGCCGCGATCCAGCAGGATTTCCCCGATGTCGCGCTCGGCAGCTATCCGAAGATGCTCGATGGCGGCTTTGCCACCGACATCGTGCTGCGCTCGCGCGACGCCGCGCGGCTGGCGCTGGCCGTCAGCGCGGTCGAGGGGCTGATCGCGGACCTTTTGCGCGCGAAGGGCTAGGAGCCGCCGCGACGCGGCCATCCAATCGTTCGGCCTCAGGTCGATTGCTGTTTCCTGTGGAGCGAAAGCTCTGGCAGATTGCACACCACCGCACGGCATTCCATGGCTGAGGCGGACCAAGATGGGGGATAGCGGCCATGGTGGATGCGCGGAGCGACAAGGCCTTTCCGGTTTCCTGGGACCAGTTTCACCGCGACGCGCGCGCGCTGACCTGGCGTCTTTCGGGCGACAAGAAGTGGGAAGCGATCGTCTGCGTCACCCGCGGCGGCCTGGTGCCGGCGGCGGTGGTGGCGCGCGAGCTCGGCATCCGCGTCGTCGAGACGGTCTGCGTCGCCTCCTATCACGACTATCAGGAGCAGGGCTCGCTCAAGGTCCTGAAGGGCGTCAGCCAGGCGGTGATCGATCTCGCCGGCGGCGAGGGCGCCGGCATCCTGGTGATCGACGACCTCGTCGACACCGGCAAGACGGCCCGCCTCGTGCGCGATATGCTGCCGAAGGCGCATTATGCGACGCTCTATGCCAAGCCGCTCGGGCGGCCAGTCGTCGACACCTTCATCACGGAGGTGTCACAGGACACGTGGATCTATTTCCCCTGGGACATGGGCCTGACCTTTCAACCGCCGATCGTCGGCTGAGGAGAGTACGAGAATGACCGAGCCGACCGATGATGCCGAATTCGAGGCCTTCGCGGAGGAATATGAGGAGCATCGCGGCGCTCTGTTCGAGATCATCTCGGACTATGCCGACGAGCAGGAGCTCGATGACGGGCTCCTGGTCGCGCTGCTGCTCGATCTCGCCGTCACCGCGCGGATGATCGCCTATGCCGACACGGTCGAGAAGCCGTCGGCCTCCGGCCTTCGCCTCGAGCTCGACCGCTTCCTCAAGGATGCCGGCGACCATGTGCGCGAAGTGAAGAAGGGCGCCGAGGAGTTCATCGCCGATCTCCGCAAGGAAAACGACGAGAACTGAACGGCGCGCCGTTCCTGATCACACGGTTTCCGCCAGCGCCGCGAAGGCCTGGCGGGGACCGCTGACGACGAGCCCGATCGGCGCGCCGGCGCCATCGACGGCCGTGAGCGTCACGTCATTCCCATTCCCGGAGCGATCCCAGGCTGCGACCGCGCCCGCGGCGAGATGCAGATGCATGTCGGCCTGGATGATGTTCACATAGGAATGGCCGAAGACGATCTTCTCGATGAGGCCAGTCCATGACTGCTCGGCGCCCGCCCGGCGCACGGCGAGCGTCACTGTGAGGCCGCTGGCATTGGCGGCGACGAGCGGCACGCCGCCGGCATCGGCCGGGTCGACCGCGATCGTCGTGCGCGGCAGCGGCGGGACATAGGGCAGCGGCGCGCGCGGCACGCCGTCAAGCGCCGCGTCGAAGGCCTCAGGCCCCTCCAGCGCCGTGACCTTGATCACCGAGGCGCCGTCCGCATCGAGAAAATCCATATAGGTCAGCACGGTATCGTGTGGCGTCTCGCTGACATCGGCGACGATGACGGCAATCGCCGAGGGATCGATCACGGTGCGGCCGTTTTCATGCGCGGCGACGATCATGTCACCGTCCATCTCGAGGCCGTCGAAGCGCCCGATGCGCTCCAGGAGCGCGCCGGGCGCGCGGACGCCGACCAGCGTGCGGCCCATGGCGGCGGCGCGCGTGAGGAGGGCGAGCGGCTCGAGGGGGAGCGACTGGCGGCGGGAGAGTGGCGTGGTCATGGAGATGGGCATGGCGGAATCCTGATGGAGTCCTGGCGGCTCGGGTCCAGGTGTTCAAGGGAGAGCGAGCCGCCGTGGTGCCACGAGTCACTCGGACGTTGGTCTAGCAGCGCCGAGACGGACGAGGAAAGACGAAATTTCCGTTCGTCCTCAGGCTGCCGCCTTGCAGGCCTTTCGCGCAGCGCCACAAGATGACAGAACGCTGCCGGCGCGGGCGTGGCGAAACTGGTAGACGCAAGGGACTTAGAATCGATCCCAGTTCTGAGAGCCGTACGTTTTTCATCACGTTAGCGGTCGCCAGTTCCCAGAGAACCCAACCGTAGCCATCCTATTCAGTTTGATTGAGCAGAAAAGCCCTGTTAGGTGATGGATTGGATCCGTCACCCCACGTGGCGAAATTGGTCATACGCGGCAGACTTAAAATCTGCTTCCCTTGTGGAGTGTCCGTTCAAGTCGGACCGTGGGGACGGTTCCTGGTGCTAGGTCAACTTCAGGACCACGTTATTCACTAGGTCCGTGATGGTATCATCGGCCTGGTGCTGTGTGATGGTGACCCGCGAAGGGTGTGCTGCCATGTTCCGCTTTGCCAACTTTTCCTGAAGTATCTGCGTCGTGTTCTTGTCCAGCAGCTTTCCAGCCCGAGCCGCCTCAATGAACTCTGACTCCTTCAGGGCGTCCGCGTCCTCGACTATAGTCACGACCAGGTTTTTTCTGGAATACTTATTTGTTAGTCCAGCGTTGAACTGAGCTATGCGGCCCGAATCGGCGAAGACCCATCGGACAAGGTGGTCATACGCAAGGTTCCAGGCCATGGTGATTGCGGCTCGATAGGCCTTCACCTTGTAGCAGTTCAGGGCCTCGTTCAGAAAGTCCCGCTCGGCTACGTCAGGCATTTTGGCTGGCAGATCTGTGAGGGCCTTGACAACCATCGCTGTCGCTGGATTTCCGCCTAGTCTGCTGTCTAGGTCCCGACGAACTGAGGCTGCCAAGCGGTATCCAGACTTGTCCTTCACCAGTTGCGGCGGTTTCTTTGCAGCAAGTCGTGGAAGATACACTGCCATGTCTGGGGATTCGACACTAGCCTCCCGGAAGCACTTTCGTAGCATCTCCCCGTCAAAGCACAATTTTTTCTCTTGGGTTTCGAGATACCAACTCAGTAGGATCAACTGCTCGACGCCCGTTTTCCGGTAGAACCCGTTGACCTGCCCGACGAATTCGCCAACGCTGCTCAAGCAGTTGTTCCCATCTTGTTAACTCGCGCCAGACCGAGGTGATTGATGACATACTGGCCCCGGCCGGGGCTATTGATAAGCTGCTCTTTCTTCAAGGCCCGCAGTGGCCAAGAGAAGTCGGGTATGCCAATCCCCCATTTAAGCGCCTTATAGCAAGTATAGACGTGATTGACAGTAACCGGCTCACTGTTTCGGTGTTCATGAAACCATGCTAACACGACTAGGTTGCGCTCAGGCTCATTCTTTGGAGACTTATCGGTTGCGAAGGCTTCAAGAGACGTGCCGGTGGTCAAGTCAAGGTCAATTACCTTGGGTGTGGTCGGCTTTCGGGGCTTCGTGGGACCCTTCGCCCGTGCTGATTTGGCCTCAGGCGCTACACCGTCCCCCTCTTCTGGATCGAAATCTACGTCCTCGGCATCCATTTCCTGCACATTAGCCGATAGATTTACTATTGCGGGTGCCGGTTTTGGGGCAACGCGTTGCTGAACAATGGTGGTTGTAGCCGGCTTGAGTGCGTTTTGGATTGCTTCCGTAATTTGGCTTAGGTCGCCTTCCGGAATCTCTGCGTCAAGCATGATGAATCGGATACGGGAGGTACCACCACTTTTGGGTGCTGATGACTTCGCCACGCTTTTCTCCATGACGGGGACCACATCCAAAAGTAGTTGAGGGCGGAAAAAATACAAGATCGGCGGGTAGCAGTGCAGCCGTGGGGACCGAAGTACTCACCGTAATACGCTAGATGAATGGCCCTTGCGGGCCTAGACCAGGGCGAACTCGTCGCCATCCCCTCGCTTCCCAATGGCGCCGATTGGGAGCCTTCCAGGCGGCCCGGCTCACGCTCGCGCCCAATCTGTCGCGGCAGGAGCCGGCATCCCGCTAACAGGCTGCCGCGCGGGCTGCGTTTCGCCTCAACGACCCACCATGTCGCCAGGCCGCGCTCGTCGCCGCTGCCCCGCCGGCACGTCCCTGCCGCCGCCCGCATTGGCTTCGCATGACAATCATCATATATTGAGGGTCCCAAGGAGGAGACATGGCGCGCGCGTCGAAGAAGGATGCCGAACGGCACCGGCAGGAGATCGTCGCGGCTTCGGCGCGGCTGTTTCGCGAGCGGGGCATCGGCGGGGTCAGCGTGCCGGAATTGATGGCCGCCGCCGGACTGACGCATGGCGGCTTCTACGGCCATTTTCCCTCGAAGAGCGCGCTCGCTGCCGAAGCGATCGGCGAGGCGACGCGGGAGATCGGCGACAATCTGCGCGCCGCGACCGCACCTTGCGAGGGTAATTGCGCAGCCGCCTTCACGGCCCTCGTCGAAACCTATCTGTCGCCGCTGCACCGCGACCATCCCGGCGCCGGTTGTCCCGTTTCGGCCCTCATCGACTATGCCCGCGATGGCGGTGGCGATGAGCTCGCGGCGGCCTATCGCGCCGGCGTCGAGCAGATGATCGCGGCCGTGCAGCAGGCGATGCCGCCAGAGGCGAGCCGCGAGGAAGCGATGGCAAAGCTTGCGACCATGGTCGGCGGCCTGCTGCTCGCCCGCGCCACGGCAGGATCGACGCTGTCCGATGGCTTCCTGGACGCGACGCGCCGTGATCTCGGCGTGGCGGACGCGGAGACGCCCGCAAAAATCTGATGCCGCGTCTTGCATCACTTAAATGATGATCATAATCTAAATGGCAGAGGCGGCGCCGGCTGGTCGGTGCTTCGCCTTGGAACAGAGATCATCATGGCAGAACATCAGGGGCGCGGCGTCGCGCTGGTCACAGGCGCATCGGCCGGCATCGGCGCCGTCTACGCAGATCGTCTGGCCGCGCGCGGCTACGATCTGCTTCTCGTCGCCCGCGACGAAGCGCGTCTCAAGGCGCTCGCCGCCGATATCGGCGCGCGGACGGGGCGGGCGGTGGAAGTGCTCCGGTCCGACTTGACCGACAAGGCGGATCTCGCCGCCGTCGAGGCGCGGCTGCGCGCGGATCCCGCGATCACGCTTCTCGTCAACAATGCGGGCGTTGCCGGTGGCGGACTGCTTGAAACGGCGGATGCGGATCAGATGGAGGCGATGATCGATCTCAACGTCGTCGCGCTGACGCGGCTGTCGCTCGCCGCCTTGCCCGGATTCGTCGCGCGGAGTTCCGGCACGATCATCAATGTCGGCTCCGTCGTTGCATTCGTGCCCGACGTCTATCCGGGCATCTATGGCTCGACCAAGGCCTATGTCCTCTACTTCACGCAGTCGCTCCATACCGAGGTGTCGGCCAAGGGCGTCCGGGTCCAGGCGGTGCTGCCCGGCGCGACCGCGACCGAGATCTGGCGCACGTCGGGTCTTTCGCTCGACGCCTTGCCGCCGGAGATGGTCATGACGACCGAGAATCTGGTGGATGCGGCCCTCGCGGGTCTCGACCAGGGCGAGCTCGTCACGATCCCGCCGCTGCCGGATGGCGCCGACTGGGAGGCCTTCGAGGCGGCCCGGCTGGTGCTTGCGCCCAATCTGTCGCGGCGGGAGCCGGCGGCCCGCTACCAGGCCGCCGCGCGGGCGGCGGCCTGAGGGTGGTTCTGCTCAGAGGTCGACCGGCTCGTCCGGCTTCGGCTGGACGCTGGCGGCGGCCTTGAGCAGGATCTCCGCGACGCGGCGCTGCTCGGCGGCGTCGCCCTGCATCGCCGCCTGGATGGCGGCCTTCAGCGCGCGGCGGGCGTCGTTCAGCTCCGGGATGACGCCCTCGATGTCGCGGTCAGGCTTCGGGCCGCGGCGATCCTCGTCCTCGCGGCCGAGCCATGCCCGCGCTTCGGCGAAGCGGCGGCCGATGCGGGCGAGATGGTCGAGCACCGCGTCGACATCGGCGCGGTTGGCGGCGAGATGGGCAAGGCCCGCCTCGGAGATCGAATAGACCTTCTTGTTGCCCTCGCTCGCCGAAGTGACGTGGCCGCCTTCCTCGAGGAAGGTCAGCGTCGGATAGATCACGCCGGGGCTCGGGCTGTAGCTGCCGCTGGTCAGCTCCTCAATCGCCTTGATGATGTCATAGCCGTGCCGCGGCTGCTTCTCGAGCAGCGACAGCACGATGAGGCGGAGGTCGCCGTCGGCGACCATGCGGCCCATGCGGAAGCCGTCGCCGCCGCGACCGCCCATCGGGCCGCGCCCGCCGAACGGGCCGCCGCCGCCGGGGCCGCCGCGCCGCGTCATGAAGCTCACGATGCCCTCGAAGCCGGCCGGGCGGCAGCCGTGGCCGTGACGGCCGTGGTTGTGGTGGTGATGATGTCCCATGGATGGGCTCCTCTTGCGTTTCGATATATCTTACGTACTAACGGCGAGGCGCTTCGTCAAGATATATCTTACGTGCTATCGCAGGTCCGCAGACGGAGGTGGTCGCGCCTGTGATCGGTGTCATAGTAAGTTGGCCGGCGGCGGGGATGATCCGCCGCCGATCGCGACGGTGATGGTCGCGCCGCAGACCCCCGCACGAGGCGAGGCCGAGGGATGGACACAGCGATGGATGTGGCGACCGCGATACCGAGCCCCGCCACGGCGGCGATCCCGCTCGACGCGAGGCAGTGGAACAAGACGCTGTTCGGCATGCTGCTCGATTCGCGCGCCCGCTTCGGCGGCAAGCGGCCGGTGATCGAGGATACGCAGCGGAAGCCCCTGACCTTCGACCGCGTCGTGCTCGGCGCGATGGTGCTCGGCCGCGTCTTCGCCAAGACGACGAGGAAGGGCGAGCATGTCGGCATCCTCTTGCCGAACGTCGCCACCGTCGCGCCGACCTTCTTCGGCCTTTCGGCTTTCGGCCGCGTCCCGGCCATGCTGAATTTCACGGCCGGGGCCAAGAACCTCGCCGTCGCCTGCAAGGCCGGCGAGATCCGCACGGTCATCTCCTCGCGCCGCTTCGTTTCCGAGGGCAAGCTCGAGGAACTGGTCGAGGCGATCAGCCGCGACGTCACGTTCATCTGGCTGGAGGATGTCGGCAAGGCGGTGTCGGGCGTCGACAAGGTCGTCGGCGTCGTCTCGTCGTGGTTCGCGCGCGCCGTGCATGCGCGGAGCGGCGCCAAGGCGGACGATGTCGGCGTGCTCCTGTTCACCTCGGGTTCGGAAGGGCTGCCGAAAGGCGTCGCGCTCACGCATCAGAACGTGCTCGCCAATGTCGAGCAGTTCCTGCGCACGCTGGCGCTCAGCCCCGACGATTCGCTGTTCAACCCGCTGCCGGTGTTCCATTCCTTCGGCATGACGGTCGGGCTGGTCGCGCCGTTCTCGATCGGCATGCGGGTGTTCTTCTATCCGACGCCGCTGCACTACAAGCAGATCCCGGCCCTCATCAAGGACAGCGGCTCGACCATCCTGATCGGCACCGACACCTTCGCCGCCGGCTGGGGCCGGCAGGCCGAGGCCGACCATTTCAAGAGCCTCCGCCTCGTCGTGCTCGGCGCCGAGCGGATCAAGCCGGCGACGCGCGCGCTCTGGCGCGAGCGCTTCGGCATCGATCTCTATGAAGGCTATGGCGCCACCGAGGCCGCCCCGGTCATCGCCGCCAACACGCCGCTCTATCATCGCGACGGGACGGTCGGGCGGCTGCTCTCCGGCATGTCCTATCGGCTGGAGCCGGTGCCGGGCCTCGACGAGGGCGGGCGCCTCTGGATCACCGGGCCAAACGTGATGCGCGGCTATTTGCGCGAGTCCGATCCCGGCGTGCTCGAGGCGACGGACGCCGGCTGGCACGACACCGGCGACATCGTGACGATCGACGCCGAGGGCTACATCACCATCCGCGGCCGCGCCAAGCGCTTCGCCAAGATCGGCGGCGAGATGATCTCGCTGGCCGCCACCGAGGCCTATGTCGCGCAGGTCTGGCCCGACAATGCCCATGCGATGGTCGCGGTGCCGGATGAGCGGAAGGGCGAGCAGCTCATCCTCGTCACCGACAGGCCGGATCCGCAGCGCGAGGAACTCGTCGCCTCGGCCCGCATCCACGGCGTCGCCGAGATCATGCTGCCGAAGCGCATCGTGACCGTCGAAGCGCTGCCGATGCTCGGCACCGGCAAGACCGACTATCCGGCGATCACGGAGATCGCCAAGAGCCGCTGAGAGGGGTTTGCGGCGCGCCTCAATGCGCCGTTTCCGGCCCGCGACGGAGGAGCTCGATCGTCGCGTCGAGACCGGCCGGGTGGCCGAGCAGATAGCCCTGGCCCTTGTCGACGCCGATGGCCATGAGCACGCCGAGCTCCGCGCGAGTCTCGACGCCCTCGGCGATCAGATGCGCGCCGGTCTCGCGGGCAAAGGTGACCATCGCCGAGGCGAGGGCGCGCCGGGCCGGATCGCTGTCGATGTCGCGCGTCAGGCTCATGTCGAGCTTGATGCGGTCCGGACGCAGGCGAAGGATATGCTGCAGGCTGGCGAAACCGGCGCCGGCATCGTCGACCGCGATGCGGATGCCGCCCCGGCGCAGCGGTTCGAGCGCGCCGAGCAGCGTGTCGTAGTCCTCGACGACCTCATGTTCGGTGAGTTCCAGCACGATGCGGTCGAGCGGCAGGCCCGCCAGCGTCTCGGCGAGCCGCCCGCTGACGATCGTCCGGGCCGAGGCGTTGATCGACAGATAGATCGGCGGCGGCAAGGCGGACAAAGGCTCCAGTGCGACCGCGATCGCGGCGAGCTCGAGATCGATGCCGCGTCCGGCGGCGAAGGCGTCGGCGAACCAGAGATCGGGCGAGCGATAGGGCAGGCCGGCAAAGCGGCTCAGTCCCTCGACGCCGGCCGGCTGCATGGTCGCGAGATTGAAGATCGGCTGATAGACGGAGGAGAACGCCTTCCCGGCGATGACGGCATCGATCCGGTCGGCGAGGGCCCTCACTTCGCGCTCGGCCTCGATCTTCCGCACCATCTGGTCGCCGATGATATCGGCGAAGACGCGCATGACCTGCAGATCACGCAGGTTGAGCGAGGCGTTGGCGTCGGGGCTGAGGCAGCAGAACATACCGATCGCAGTTCCCGCCTTGTCCCTGATGGGAACCGAGAGATGCGATCCGATCGGCGCCGCCTTCGTGATCGGCAAGGACATCGCCAGCGGTTCGAGGGTCGTGTCGGGGATCAGCTCCGGCAGCCGTCCCGCCAGGATGTGCCGGCAATAGACATCGTCGAGCGCCCGAGAATCGCCGGCCTTGATGACGTCTTCGAGCCCCGGAGCGTCGACAGCCTGGAAGACCGAACGATCACCGTCGAATTTCGAGACATAGGCAACGTGCATCCCGAGATGCTGACGTATTGCCGCGAGTGCCGTCTGCAATGCTAAGGGAGAGGGACTATCGGTCAGCGCTATCAAACTCTTCAAGGTCGTCCACGCTCCGTGGGCATGCGCCGTTCTGCCAGCCGTTGTTCCCCTTTCTAGATGATAACGAACGAATAGATTTCCAGTGAGCGCCGTCTTCAATCGGATGATCGGGGGAGCGGCAGGCGCCGAGACCGTGCAAGGGCGTCGTTGCCGGGCCCGCCCCGGCAATGACAGGTGGGGCGGATGCTCACGACGACGAAAGCCGGATGTTGATCCGTCCTAGCCGCCCTGCTTCCAGCCATAGAGCCAGTCATAGCGCGCCAGCAGCCGCTCGCCGCCGAGCGTGCGCATGGTGGCGTCGCGGAACGGGGCGGCGAGGGGGCTCATGTGGTAGATCGCGCCGCTCTGGCGCGCCGCCTGGGCGACACGGGTCGCGCGCGGCCGCCGCTCGGTGACATAGCGGGCGAGCGCCACCTCGACCGGCAGGCCGGGGCGCAGCAGCATGCGCGTCAGCACTGCAGCGTCCTCGATCGCCATCGCAGCGCCCTGGGCGAGGAAGGGCAGCATCGCATGGCAGGCGTCGCCGACAAGGGCGATGCGCCCGCGCTGCCAGGGCCCGCCCGGATCGACGCCGCAGAGGCACCAGCGCGTCCAGCCGTCCACGGCGCCGATCAGCGCCTCGAGCTCGGCGGCGGCGCCGCGGAGGCGGCTGAGGATGACGCTGGTGTCGCCCGGCTCGGCCCAGCCCTCGCCCTGCCAGTCCTCCTCGATGATCGCGACCACGTTGACCGCGCTGCCCGAGCGGATCGGATAGACGACGACATGGCTGCGGTCGCCGAGATAGACGGTGACGCGGTCGAGCGGCAGATCGGCGGGGGCTGCCTCGGCGGCGATCGTTGCGCGCCAGGCGGTGCGGCCGGTCGGCTCGGCCGGGCCACCGCCGACGAGCCTGCGCAAGGCAGAGCGAACGCCGTCGGCGCCGATGAGGATGTCGGCGCGCTCTGGATTCGCGCCGGCGCTGAAGCGGACGCCCTCGGCCGTTTCGCTGACCGCGGTGATCGGTGCGCCAGCGGAGATCGCGATGTTCGGATCGGCTCCGGCCGCCTCAAGCAGGATCGCGAGCAGGTCGGCCCGGTGCAGCAGCCGATAGGGCGCGCCATGGCGGCGGGCGGCTGCGGCCAGCGGCAGCGCGACGATGAGGCGGCCGCTCTGGAGGCCGCGCATCTCGATCGCCTCCGGCCGCACCGCGACCGCATCGAGCGCCGGGCCGAGGCCGAGATGATCGAGGATGCGCCCGGCATTCGGCGACAGTTGCAGGCCGGCGCCGACTTCGGAGAAGCGTTCAGCCCGCTCGAAGACGCGGACGGGGAAACCGGCGCGGGCGAGCAGCAGCGCCGCCGACAGGCCGGCAATGCCGCCGCCGGCGATCGCGATGGCGGGTTCCGACACGGGTCGCGTCGGCCTCAGGCCGCCATCGGCTCGATGAAGAGATGGCCGGGCGGGTTCGATTCCGTGCCGTGCAGGCGCGGATTGTGCCGGTAGAGCGTCGAGCAATAGGGGCAGACCCGCTCGCCGGAGGCGCCGAGATCGATGAAGATATGCGGATGATCGAAGGGCGGCTTGGCCCCGACGCACATGAACTCCTGCACGCCGATCTCGATCAGCGCGACGCCGGAATCATTGTGGAAATGCGGGATGACGTGATCGGCCATGGCGGATTCTGCTCGTTCGACGAAGGTGGCGCGACGATAGAGCCTTGCGGGCGCGATGAACAGACCGTGACGGCGCGAGGCGCGGCGACACCTTGGCGCGGCGCCCGGCTTCCGTCATAACGGCGCTCCCTTCGCCGCCATCCGGATGCGCCATGCCTTCCTTCCAGTCCAACGGCCAGACCATCGCCTTTCTCGACGAGGGCGCCGGGATGCCGATCCTGCTCATTCACGGCTTCGGCTCGAGCGCGCGGGTCAACTGGGTCAATCCCGGCTGGGTCGATGTCCTCACCAAGGCGGGACGGCGGGTCATCGCGCTCGACAATCGCGGCCATGGCGCCAGCGACAAGCCGCATGACGTCGCGGCCTACCGCGTCGCGGCGATGGCGGAAGATGCGCGCAATCTGCTGCTGCATCTCGGCATCTCCAAGGCCGATGTGATGGGCTATTCGATGGGCGCGCGCATCGCGGCGATGCTGGCGCTCTCCCATCCCGAGATGATCCGGACGCTGATCTTCGGCGGGCTCGGCTATGGCATCGTCTCGGGCATCGGCCCCTGGGCGCCGGTGGTCGCGGCGCTCGAAACCGAGACGCCGGAGACGATCACCGATCCCATCGGCCTCATGTTCCGCAAGTTCGCCGACCAGACCGGCAGCGACCGCGTCGCGCTCGCCGCCTGCATGAAGGCGACGCGCCAGCCGATCTCGGCCGACGACCTCGCCGGCCTCCGCATGCCGGTGCTGATCGCCGTCGGCGAGAAGGACGAGCTCGCCGGCTCGGCGTCGGCGCTGGCGGAGATCATTCCGGGCGCCGAAGTGCTCGATATCCCGAAGCGCGATCACATGCTCGCCGTCGGCGACAAGGTCTACAAGGCCGGCGTGCTCGACTTCCTCGCCCGCCGCGCCCACGATTGACGGCTGCCTCTCGCAACCGGCCACGGTGAGCATAGTTTACCCGCCAGATCGCCTTTTGTGGCATCAGGGCCTTCATGCTAGTGTCCCGGCAGGATGAAGCCGGGGCCGAACTCCGGTAGGGAGACGTTCATGTCGCTAGTCACCTCGCGTATCGGCGGCGATAGCCTTGCGAGCTTCGATCCCCTGTGGTCGCGGGTGCGGGCCGAGGCGGAAGAGATCCTGCGCGGCGAGCCGGCCCTGTCGACCTTCGTGTATGGCTCGATCCTCGCGCATGACCGGCTCGAACTCGCCGTCGCGCATCGGATCGCCGGCAGGCTCGATCATCCCGACCTTTCGAGCGAACTGATCGCGCAGGCCTTCGCCGAGGCGTTTGCGGGCGATGTCTCGATCGCGCATGCGCTGCGCGTCGACATCCAGGCCGTGGTCGACCGCGATCCGGCCTGCAACCGCTCGATCGAGCCGGTGCTGTATTTCAAGGGCTTCCACGCGATCCAGACCCACCGGCTCGCGCATTATCTCTGGCGCCATGGCCGCCGGGACCTCGCCTATTACCTGCAGAGCCGGTCGTCGGCCGTGTTCCAGGTCGACATCAATCCGGCCGTGCCGATGGGCAAGGGCGTGTTCTTCGACCACGCGACCGACATCGTCATCGGCGAGACGGCGATGATCGAGGACGACGTCTCGATCCTGCAGGGCGTGACGCTCGGCGGCACCGGCAAGGAGATCGGCGATCGCCATCCGAAGGTCCGCCACGGCGTGCTGATCGGCGCCGGCGCCAAGGTGCTCGGCAATATCGAGATCGGCCATTGCTCGCGCGTCGCCGCCGGCTCGGTCGTGCTGCATTCGGTCGAGCCCAACATGACCGTCGCCGGCGTGCCGGCCAAGGTCGTCGGCCGTGCCCCCTGCGCGGAACCGTCGCGGTCGATGGACCAGATGCTGTCCGCTCAGGGCGAGTAAGCCTAGGAATATCGCTCACGCCTCATTACAAGGTGCCGGAAGCGTCGCACGGGGCGGCGTGCCGGGTCCGTCCGCGCGCTGCGCGGGCCGCCGCCCATCGTTCCCCGCACTATGGAGAGAAAATTGGATCGCAAGGAGATCCAGAAGCTCGAGGGCTTCTTCCGTCGGCGTTTCAACATGAAGGACATCACCGTCCGCCAGCGGCCGCGCAAGGATGATTCCGCCGAAGTCTATTTCGGCGAGGAGTTCATGGGCGTGCTGTTCCGCGACGACGAGGAGGGCGAGCTCTCCTATAATTTCACGATGGCGATCCTCGACATCGATCTCGAAGAGGTCTGAGCCTCGGCCTGGCCCATTCCGGGGCAGGCCGGCGCCGACTGTGCCTTAACGAAACAGTAACCATGACGCCGCCGGCTCCGGCGGCGTTTTGCATTTCGGGAACGGCCGCTTTCCGTCCGTGGAACGGCCGCGTGGCCCGGCACGCCCCTTGCGACGCTGGCGCCATCGCCACAGCCACGGGCCGACTATGCCGCTTTCGATCCAGCTCTTCGTGCTGCTCTATTCGGTCGCGACCGGCTTCGTCGTCGCCGGCATCGTCGCGAGCTTCTACCAGCTGGTGACGGCCGAGCCGCCGCGCTTCACGCCGCTCGGCACCTCGGCCGTGGCGCTGATGGTGACTTTTCTCTTCTGCGGCATTGCAGGTCCGTTCATCATCATGCGCAATGCGGTCGCCGGGCGGCGCAAGGAGCGCTTCGCCCTCGGCTGGATCCTCGGCAGCGCGGCGATCGCCGGCATGTGGAGCGCCTGTTCGGGCCTGCTCGTGCTCGATTTCGCGCTGGCCGCGCGGGCTGGACTTTGACGGGAGAGACGGATGGCAGTGCACAGCCTCGACGGAATTGGACCGGAGCTGCCGGAGGCGGGTGACTACTGGATCGCGCCCGACGCGCGCGTCATCGGCACGGTGACGCTCGGCGTCGATGTCGGCGTCTGGTTCGGCGCGGTGCTGCGCGGCGACAATGAGCGGATCACGGTCGGCGCAGGAACCAATATCCAGGAACATTCCGTCCTGCACACCGACATGGGCTTTCCGCTCACCATCGGCGCCGGCTGCACCATCGGCCATCGCGCCATCCTGCATGGCTGCACGATCGGCGACAACAGCCTGGTCGGCATGGGCGCCATCATCCTCAACGGCGCCCGCATCGGTGCGAATTCGCTGGTGGGGGCAGGCGCGCTGGTGCCGGAGGGCAAGGACTATCCGGACGGCTCGCTGATCGTCGGCGTGCCCGGCCGCGTGGTGCGGGCGCTCGACGATGCGCAGATCGAGCGGCTCAGGCAATCCGCGGCGAGCTATGTCGCGAACTGGCGGCGCTTTGCGGCGGGATTGGACTGATCGATCGAGGCGGCGGCGTCGCGGTCGGGGAGGCGAACAGCGCCGCCCTGACAGGCAGCCTGCCTCGGCTCAGCGCTTCTTGATCGAGCCGACGAGGACGTTGCGGTCGTCGGCGATGGCGACCCAGCGGCCGCTGTCGGTGTCGGACTGGCGCTTGATGAACTGGTAGTCGGTCGCTTCCCAGAGCTTGATCTTGCCCTCGAGATTGTCGAGCACGAGGTCGCCGCGATCGGTGCGGACGGTCAGGACCGCATGGCCATCGCCATTGGTCTGGCGCACCACGGTGATCAGCAGCGAGCCGGCCGGCCAGCCGCGCTGCATCAGCTCGCGCCGCTTCAGCAGCACGTAGTCCTCGCAGTCGCCCATGCCGGTCGAGTCCGGATAGGCCCAGTATTCCTCGCGGCCGTAGATGTCCTTGTCGGTATCCGGCTTGATCGCGGTGTTGACGTTGTCGTTGACGGCGATGAGTTCGTTCCACAGCGCCGGGGTCAGGCGCACGGCCTGCTCGTTCGGCGTCCGCTCGCGGCATTCGACGGGGATGCGTGCGCAGAGGTCATGATGACCGATCGGCTGGGTCGTCTTGCCGAGAACCTGCATGAACGCGGTCTGGCCCTGGGCATTCGCGGCGGTGACGCCGGCGATGCCAAGAAGAGCCAGAGCGAAAATCGAGGTAACAAAGCGCACGCAATACATAGCCGCCCATTCCCTTTAGCTGAAACGACTATGACCGGTGACTTTTTATGCCGATCTAAGCCGCGAGCTCGAATTCAAATCCAACTCTATTCGAATTCGTCGAAAGGTTTATTGTTGTTGTTAACCTTTCGTTAAACAATACGGCGAGCCTGGGGCGTCGGCAAGCGTAACCTCTTGTTAAGGTTAATTCTGCGCATTGGCTTTGCGGGTGGGATCGGGGCGGCGAAAGCGCCGGCCGGCAAGGCTTTGCGGGCCGCGCAGCCATGCCGGCGGCAGGCGGCTGGACAGGCGGCCGTGACGAGGCCCGGAGAAGCGCCGGGCGATGCCGGACAGCCGCCCGCGGCGAAGCGCGTGCGCGGCGGAAAGGGCTATCTCTGGGAGGGGCGACGGCGCCGATCAGGTCGGTGGCTGGCCACGGACGGAGCCGGGGACGGGACGTCAGGCTGCAGGACGGATCGACACTCGGCCTGCGTTGTCGTGAGTGTCAGTTCCCACCTGTCATTGCCGGGCCTGACCCGGCAATCCAGCCTTTCTCCCTGCCGACCCGCGATTGACTGACGTGCAAGAAAGTCTGGGTTGCCGGGTCAGGCCCGGCTACGACAGCGGAGAGGATCTGACGATATAAGATGCGCGCTTGCCCTGGATCCGAGCGGCCGGCCTCAGCGAACGCGCCGCGTCAGCGGCGGCCGGCGGGCCTCAGAACTGTGCGCGGAGCTCGGCGTCGTCCTGCAGGGCGTTGAAGGCGATGGCGATGCCGTCGTCGGTGTGGCGGATGACGCGCGCGCCGATCGGCCCGAGCGCCGCGGCCGTGCCGACCGGCGGGCGCGATGCGACGACGAGAGCGGCGCCGCTGATCGACAGGTCGCTGATCCGGCAGCGCTCGCGGCTGCCGTCGGCCAGCACCAGCTGCGAGAAGGGGTTGCGCGGCACGATGCGGGCGCCCTTGCGGTCGTCGATCGCCTTGGAGAGGTCGCGCTCGGCGAGCCAGGCCATCGTCGCCGCCAGCTTGTCGCGCTTGCGCAGCGTCGCGATGATGGCGATGCCGAAGCCGCTGGTCGTGTGGCGGGTGACTTCGCCCTCGATCCGGCCGAGATGATCGATATAGGCGATGATGCGCTCGCCGATGCGGCCCTGGATCGGCGCCGCCAGCGACAGGCTATCGGTCGAGATGGCAATGGTCTGGCAGGGATATTCGCGCCGGCTCTCGAGCATGTAGCGGCCGAGCAACGCGATCTCGTAGCGCCGGTAGCGGCGGCGGTCGTAATTGTCGAGCGTGGGCCGGTGCGGTGTCGCCAGTTCGAGCATCGAGCGCGTCCGAAAGGGAGTGAACGCGCGGAGTTTAGCGGTGTCTCGTTAACAAGCGATAGCCAGGCGGCGGACGCTTGCTAGCGCTTGCCGCCGTCGAGGACGACGAGGTGATGATGGCGGCGGCCGCTGGCGAGCGCTCCGGCCGGCATCTCGGGCAGCATGTCGCGGCGATGCGAGGCCATCGGCGAGAGCGGCTTGCCCGGCGCGGGGATCGAGGGGTGCAGCAGCACCGGCCGTTCATCCGGCCAGATCAGGCGCAGGCTGGTGATCGACTGGCGGATGACGGGATGGATGTCGAGCCAGTAGGGCCGCTCCAGCGGCGCCATCAGGCCGAGGATACGGTCATAGATGCGGCCGCCGCGCGACAGCGGCAGCACCACCATCTCCCAGGGCGCGATCTGGCCGCGATCGTTCAGCGTCTCGACGCCGATGACCGCCGCGGCGGCGTCGACGCAGACGGCGGTCAGGAGCGTGTCGATCGCCTCGATGTCCTCGTCGCCCCACAGTGTCAGGAAATTGCGGCCTTTGAGCTCGCGGCCGAAATGCGAGCAGAGGCGCGTCCCGGCGAGGCGGAACGGATACTGGGTCGGACCGGCGCTCTCCAGAATGAAGGTGTCGCCGAGCAGCGCATGAATCTCGGCCGGCTCGATGGCTCCGCGCGGCGGCGCGGGCTCAGCGCCGCGCAGCTGCGTCCAGTAGTCATAGAGCTCTCGGGTATTGCGATGCTTCATTCCGCCCTTCGAGGTCCCGTTTCGGTGCAGGGGCGGCGCGCCGACTGCGCCCTTGGCCACTTCTGTGCTGCCGAGGGACAGTCGGCCCCCCGGCCAACATGGTAAATGGCTCGTTTGCATGCCGCGTGCCAACCGGCGCCAGACGGTAAACAAACCGACTCACTTGCGCCTGCTGCGACATGGTTGCGAATTCGTTCGCCGCATGGCAATCCTGTCCTGTTCACGGGGCGTCTTGACCGGGGGGTAAAGACGGGGCGTGACTGGGGCCGTTTGAGCGCGCTTCTCGAAGCCGCGCCGGACGGCCCCTTATTTCCCCCAAGGGTCCAGCGGCTTCCCCTGCTTCCTGCGGCATCGGGGTTGCGCGTCGGTGCTTGTGCGGCGGCCGGTCTGCCTCTATTTCGAGACAATGTCCGAACGCAATGTCCAGCCGGCGCGCGAGCCGATCTTCAATCTGCCGCCCGTCATCATCGCGTCGGTGGCGCTGCTCGGCGTGATCCACGCCATCCGCGTCTGGCTGCTCAGTCCGGACCAGGAAGGGTGGGTGATCGCGGCCTTCTCCTTCGTGCCGGTCCGCATCACCATGCCCTCGACCTTCGGCTTCGATTGGCCGGGCGGGCTCGCGGGCGATGTGTGGACCTTCGTCACCTACGCGTTCCTCCATGCCGACTGGATGCATTTCGGCGTCAACGCGCTCTGGCTCGCCGCCTTCGGCACGCCGCTCGCGCGGCGGTTCGGCGCGTTGCGCTTCACGCTGTTCTCGCTGATCGGCGCGGCCGGCGGCGCGGCGCTGCATCTCGCGCTCGATCCGAACAGCGTCCAGCCGCTCGTCGGCGCGTCGGCAGCGATTTCCGCGCAGATGGCGGCGGCGGCGCGCTTCGCCTTCTCGCCCGGCGGCCGGCTCGGCGGCGTCGGGGTCGCGCGCGATGCCGATCACCGGCCGGCCCTCTCGATCGCCGAGATGATCCGCAGCCGGCGCGTGATGACGTTCCTCATCGTCTGGTTCGTGTTCAACCTGCTGTTCGGGCTCCTGTTCACGCCGCCCGGCATCCAGTCGAGCCAGATCGCCTGGGACGCGCATCTCGGCGGCTTCATCGTCGGGCTGCTGTTCTTCCCGATCTTCGATCCCGTCGTCCGCCGCCCGGCCTGAGCGACGCCTGCCGCGGCGGGACACGATCACGGCCCGAAGCAGCGAACAGTCGCTGGCGCCTTGCGTTGCCGACCGGCGAAGCCCATCATCTTGTGACGAGGTGTCCTGACCGGTCCACCTGAGAGAGCGGCTGGCGCCTCGCTTCAAGGGAGCCGACGCCATGACCGTTGCCGCCATTCTCGCCCGCAAGGGACGAGATGTCCTCACCGTCCCGAAGACCACCTCCGTCGCCGAAGCCGTGCGCATCCTCGCCGCGAAGCGCATCGGCGCGATCGTCGTCGCCGACGACTTCCACCGCATCCTCGGCATCGTCTCCGAGCGCGACATCGTCCGCATGCTGGCGAATATCGGGACGGGCGGCCTGGAGGGCACCGTCGAGACGATCATGACCGCGAAGGTCGTGACCTGCACCGATCAGGACACGATCAACGAGGTGATGGAGCGGATGACCGACGGCCGCTTCCGCCATCTGCCCGTCGTCGAGGATGGCCGCGTCGCCGGCATCATCTCGATCGGCGACGTGGTCAAGGCCCGCATCGAGCAGGTCGAGCGCGAGGCCGAGGAGATCCGCGCCTATATCGCCATGGCCTGAGCCGGCTCAGCCGCCATAGACGGCCTTCGGATCGAACAGCGGCTCATCGCCGGTCCATTCGAGGGCGAGGTCCGGCGTCGCCGGCTGGCCGATCGGCACGCGGCGATAGAAGCAGCCCTTGCGGCCGGTGTGGCAGTTGGCGCCGGTGCCGGCCGTGCGGACGCGGATCAGGATCGCGTCCTGGTCGCAGTCGACCCGCATCTCGGTGACGGTCTGGACATGGCCCGATGTGGCGCCCTTGTGCCAGAGTTCGCGCCGCGAGCGGCTCCAGTACCAGCCTTCTCCGGTCTCGATCGTCTTCGCCAGCGCTTCCGCGTTCATCCAGGCGACCATGACGACCTCGCCGGTCGCATCATCCTGGGCGATGGCGGCGATGAGCCCGTCGGCGCCGAAGCGCGGCATCAGGCTAAGGCCTTCCTCGATCTCGGCATGCGTGCCGGGGGGCGCGAAGGGAGCGGTCATGCCGCCTGCTCCTGCCGCGGCGTCAAGCCGACGCCCAATGAGGCGAGCGCATCCCAATAGGCCGGATAGGTCTTGCCCGTGCAGTCGGGGTCGAGAATGGTGATGCCGCCGATCTTGAGGCCGGCCAGCGCAAAGCTCATGGCGATGCGGTGGTCGGAATAGGTCTCGATCTCGGTCGGCAGCGTCTGGCCGGCGAGCGCGGGATCGGACGCGACGACGAGATCGTCGCCCTCCTCATGCGCGAGGCCCGGGCGGATGCGCGTGAGTTCCGTCGAGAGCGCGCGAATGCGGTCGCATTCCTTGACGCGAAGGTTCGCGATGCCGACGAAGCGCACCGGCGTCTCGTTGAAGGCGGCGAGAACCGCGAGCGTCGGCACGGCATCCTGCATCTGCGAGCCGTCGATCTCGGCGGGGAGATGCGGGAAGCTCGCGATGATCGCGGCGGCCTTGGCGTCGGGCTGCGTGAAGTCCTCCGCGGCCACGCCAAGATCGATCGCGCCGCCGGTCAGCACCGCCGCCGCCCAGAGATAGGTCGCGGCCGAGGCGTCGGGTTCGACATGGATGTCGGCGGCGCGATAGCCGGTCGGCTGGATGCGCCAGGTGGCGGCGTCGATCTTCGCGACCTCTGCGCCGAAAGCGGCCATCGCCGCGACGGTCAGATCGACATAGCCGCGCGCACCGATGTCGCTGCCGGTCAGCGCGACCTCGACCGGACCGCTGCCGCAGGCCGCCGCCATCAGCAGCGCCGAGACATATTGGCTGGAGAGGCTGCCATCGATCTCGATGCGGCCGCTGCCGAAGCTACCTGTCCCGTGCACGGTCACCGGGGGATAGCCGCCGGCGTCCGAAGCGTCGATGCCGACCGATTGCAGCGCCGCGACCAGCGGGCCGATCGGCCGCTTGCGCATATGCGCGTCGCCATCGACCACGACCGTGCCCTCGACGAGGGTCACGGCGGCCGTCAGAAAGCGCATCGCCGTGCCGGCATTGCCGAGGTAAAGCGGCCCGGCGGGCGCGGTCAGGCGGCCGGTCGAGGTGACGACGAAGCTGGTCGCATCCGGTTCATCGACCGTGACGCCCATGTCGCGCAGCGCCGCGGCCATCAGCTTGGTGTCGAGGCTCTTCAGCGCGCCGGTGATGCGGCTCGTGCCCTTGGCGAGGGCGGCGAGCAGCAGCACGCGGTTGGTGATCGACTTCGAGCCGGGCGGCGCGACATGGCCGTAAAGCGGGCCGGCCGCCGGCGTGATCGTGATCGCCTTGCTGATGCGCGGTGCCGCTTCGGTCATGATGTCGCCCTTGCTCGGGAAGGAAGGAGAGCGGCTTAGACCAAAGACGAGACCCGGCACAAGAGGCGAGGGCCCCCGCGCCCCTATCGGCGGCCCTCGACGAGCGCGAGGAAGCGCGCCCGCTCGTCCTTGTCGGTCTTGAATACGCCCTTGAAGCTGGTGGTCACGGTGGAGACGCCGGACTTTCGCGCGCCGCGCATCGAGACGCAGTGATGCTCGGCCTCGATCAGCACGGCGACGCCGCGCGGGGCGAGGCCCTCCTCGATGGCGTCGGCGATCTGCTGCGTCAGCCGCTCCTGCATCTGCAGCCGCCGCGCATAGGCATCGACGAGCCGCGCCAGCTTCGAGAGGCCGACGACGCCATCCTTCGGCATATAGGCGATATGCGCCTTGCCGATGAAGGGCACCATGTGGTGCTCGCAATGCGAATGGAACGGGATGTCGCGGAGCAGCACCAGATCGTCATAGCCGCCGGCCTCGTCGAAGACGCGGTCGAGGATCGCGGCCGGATCCTCCTCATAGCCTGCATAGAATTCGCGATAGGCCTTGGCGACGCGGGCGGGCGTCTCGAGGAGGCCCTCGCGCGCCGGATCATCGCCGGCATAGGCGATCAGCGTGCGCACCGCCGCCTCAGCCTCGGCCGCGCTTGGCCGCTCGATCGCCCGCGGGGCGTATTTCAGATGGGGCGGGGTCTTGGCGTCCATGGTCGGGCTCCGATAGCGGATGGGTTCGGAGCCTTGTATCTGGATCAGGACCCTGCGACTTTCTATATGGAAAGCGCCGGAGGCGCCGATGATCGACGAAATCTACAATGCGCGGATTCTCGAATTCGCCGCCAATATCGAGCGGATCGGCCGTCTTGCGGCGCCGGACGCCAGCGCGAAGGCGCATGCGCGGCTCTGCGGCTCGACGGTGATCGTCGATCTCGTGATGGAGGGCGACCGCGTCACCGACTTCGCGCATGATGTCCGCGCCTGCGCCCTCGGCCAGGCTTCCTCGGCGATCATGGCGCGCCATGTCGTCGGCGCCAGCGCGGACGAGCTCCGAACGGTGCGGGCCGCAATGATCGCCATGCTGAAGGAAAACGGTCCGCCGCCGGAGGGCCGCTTTGCCGATCTTCGTTATCTCGAACCCGTGCGCGACTATCGCGCGCGCCATGCCTCGACGCTCCTGACCTTCGACGCCGTCGTCGATGCCATCGGCCAGATCGAGGCGCAGCGGGCGGTGGCTGCCGCCGAATAGGAGACCTCGATGGGCTTCGATCATCTCGGCTTCAACGTGAAGAACTTCCTGGCGAGCCGCGACTTCTATGTCAGCGCGCTCGCCCCGCTCGATATCGGCGTGGTGCACGAGACCGCCGACTGGGCGATGTTCGGCGAGAACGGGCAGGGGCTCCTCTGGATCGGCAGCTATGGCGAGCCGCCGGGCCCGATCCACTTCGCCTTCAAGGCGCGCGACCGCGCCGCCGTGCACGCTTTTCACGCCGCGGCGCTTGCAGCCGGCGGCCGCGACAACGGCGCGCCGGGCCTGAGGCCTGAATATCATCCGGGCTATTATGCGGCCTTCGTGATCGATCCCGACGGGCACAATATCGAGGCGGTGGTCCATGAGCGGGCATGAGGCGGGTCGCAGGACGCTGAAGCGCAGTCTGTCCGCGGCCGCTGCCGCCGCGATGATCGTCGCCGGTCTCGGCGCTCTCCCGGCCTTCGCGCTCTCGGCGGATGCGCAGGCGATCGTCGACCGGCTGAAGGCGACGATCCCGGACCTGAAGCCGGTCTGCTCCGACCGCACCAAGCTGACGGCGGCCGTGACGGCCGCCACCATCGCCCTCGCCGAGGCGAAGAAGATCAACGGCGACCACGCGATCGCGCGGAAGGCCGGCACGGAGGCTGGATATTATCTGTACTTCCACTGCCCACCGGCATGACGCCGCGCCGCAGGCGGCGCCGCCGCCCGTCGCGCGCAGCCTGCCGTCGCTCGCCGGCATCGGCCTGATCCGGCTCTACAAGCTGGTGCTGTCGCCATTCATCGGCCAGTCCTGCCGCTATCTGCCGACCTGCTCCAGCTATGGCGAGGAGGCGATCAGCCGGCACGGCCTCTGGGCCGGCGGCTGGATGACGCTCGCCCGCCTGCAGCGCTGCGGCCCCTTCGGCGCCTCCGGCTTCGACCCGGTCCCCGAAACCCTCCGCCCCGACGCAGCCTGGTACCGCCCCTGGCGCTACGGCCAGTGGACCGGACGGCACATCGACCCGAAGACGCGGCTCGATCGCTAGCATCGGGAGTTTTCAAGCCGGCCGGATTGGTTTATGCGCACGCTGGCGCCGCGCGCGCTCATGACATGAACTGCGGCCGAGCCATCGGCGACGCCGCCCCAACCGCTTACCCGCGCTCGTCTGCGGGAGTGAGCAGGAGAGACATGATGATCCATCTGACCTTCCCCGATGGCTCCGTTCGCGATTTCGACGCCGGCACGACCGGGCGGCAGGTTGCGGAGAGCATTTCGAAGTCGCTGGCCAAGAAGTCGGTCGCCATGACCCTTGACGGGCGGCTCACCGACCTTGCCGATCCCATCACCGAGGACGCGCCGATCGAGATCGTGACGCGCGATGATCCGCGCGCGCTGGAGCTCATCCGCCACGACGCGGCACATGTGATGGCCGAGGCCGTGCAGGAGCTCTTTCCGGGCACGCAGGTCACCATCGGCCCGGTGATCGAGAACGGCTTCTATTACGATTTTGCCCGGGCGGAGCCCTTCACCACCGAGGATCTGCCGAAGATCGAGGCGAAGATGCGCGAGATCATCACGCGCAACGCCCATTTCACCAAGGAAGTCTGGTCGCGCGAGGAGGCGAAGCGCGTCTTCGCGGCCAAGGGCGAGGCCTTCAAGCTCGAGCTGATCGACGCCATCCCGGCCGGGCAGGATCTCAAGATCTACAAGCAGGGCCAGTGGTTCGATCTCTGCCGCGGCCCGCATCTCGCCTCGACGGGGCAGATCGGCTCGGCCTTCAAGCTGACCAAGGTCGCCGGTGCCTATTGGCGCGGCGATTCGACCAAGCCGATGCTGACCCGCATCTATGGCACGGCCTGGCATGACCAGGTCCAGCTCGACGCCTATCTCACCATGCTGGAAGAGGCGGAGAAGCGCGACCATCGGAAGCTCGGCCGCGAGATGGACCTGTTCCATTTCCAGGAAGAGGGACCGGGCGTCGTCTTCTGGCATTCCAAGGGCTGGTCGATGTTCCAGGAGCTGATCGCCTATATGCGGCGGCGGCTGCGCCCGCTCGGCTATCAGGAGGTCAACGCCCCGCAGCTGCTCGACAAGTCGCTGTGGGAGACCTCGGGCCATTGGGGCTGGTACAAGGAGAACATGTTCGCGGCGCAATCGGCCGGCGACGACACCGAGGACGAGCGCGTCTTCGCGATCAAGCCGATGAACTGCCCCGGCCATGTCCAGATCTTCAAGCACGGCCTGAAGTCCTATCGCGACCTGCCGCTCCGCATGGCCGAGTTCGGCGCCGTGCATCGCTACGAGCCCTCGGGCGCGCTGCACGGCTTGATGCGCGTGCGCGGCTTCACGCAGGACGACGCGCATATCTTCTGCACCGAGGAGCAGATGGCGGAGGAGTGCCTGAAGATCAACGACCTCATCCTCTCGACCTATGCCGATTTCGGATTCGGCGAGGTCGTGGTCAAGCTCTCGACGCGGCCTGAAAAGCGCGTCGGCTCCGATGCGGTGTGGGATCACGCCGAAGCGGTCATGATGCGCGTGCTCAAGACCATCGAGGAACAGTCGGGCGGCAAGATCAAGACCGGCATCCTCGAGGGCGAGGGCGCGTTCTACGGTCCGAAGTTCGAATATACGCTGCGCGATGCCATCGGCCGTGAATGGCAGTGCGGCACTACGCAGGTCGACTTCAACCTGCCGGAGCGCTTCGGCGCGTTCTATGTC
Organism: Kaistia sp.; assembly: GCA_965229325.1. GTDB lineage: Bacteria > Pseudomonadota > Alphaproteobacteria > Rhizobiales > Kaistiaceae > Kaistia. Next base: position 329,286 of record OZ245873.1, read on the forward strand.
GATTCAGACGGCAGCAAGAAGACGCCGGTGATGATCCACCGCGCCATCTGCGGCTCGATGGAGCGCTATCTCGGCATCCTGATCGAGCATTTCGCCGGCCATTTCCCGCTCTGGTTCGCACCGGTGCAGGTGGTGGTGGCGACGATCACCTCCGAGGCCGACGCCTATGCTGAAGAAGTGGTCGAGAAGCTGCGCGCCGCCGGCCTCCGGGCCGAGCTCGATCTTCGCAACGAGAAGATCAACTACAAGGTGCGCGAGCACTCGGTCGCCAAGGTGCCGGTGATGCTGGTCTGCGGCAAGCGCGAGGCCGACGAGCGGACCGTCAACATCCGCCGCCTCGGCTCGCGCGACCAGGTCTCGACCTCGCTGGATCAGGCGCTGGCCGACCTCCTCGCCGAGGCGACCCCGCCGGACCTGCAGCGGAAGCTCGCTGCGGCCTGAAAGCGTTGATGGCGATGCCGACCGCACTGGCCGGCATCGCACCAAGGGAAGGGCCTCTACGGGAACGGTTCTGCCATCCCGCAGAGGAGCCCGTCGGGTCGGGGGGCCTCGATGACGCTGGATGGGGAGACAATCAGCGCGGCGCTCGCCGATCTTCATCTCGGTCATCTGGTCGCCATCGCCGCGCTTTCGGGCGGCACTTCGCCGGTCTTCCGCCTCGACTTCGACAGCCAGGTCTCCGTAACGCTGAAGGTCTATCCGGATAGCGACGGAGCGATCGGCCGGGACTCGTTTGCCGCCGGGCAATTGCGGCATATCGGCGTGCCGGTCACGCGCACTCTGCTCGTCGACGAGACCAGAGCGCGGCTTCCCTTTCGTTTCGCCGTCACCACCCATCTCCCGGGTGTCGCCGCCGGATCGCTCAAGGCGCACCCGGACATCGCCAGCCTCTACCGCCAGGCCGGTTCGCTGCTGAGAGAGCTGCACGAGGTTGCGATGCCGGCCTACGGGCCGTTTGGACCCGAGGGCATCGACGATCCGGTCGCATCCAACGGGCTCTTCATGCGCCGGTTGATCGACGATGCGTTCGAGCAGTTCTCAGCCTTTGGCGCCGAGCCGCGCCTCGTCGACAGGCTGCGCATCGTCGTCGAGGCGCATTTCAACGCCGTCACTTCGGCGAGCCGCGGCCCGGTCTTCGCCCATGACGATCTCCATCCCAACAACCTGCTCGCCGTCGAAGACGGCCAGGGACACCTGACGCTCAGCGGCCTCATCGACTTCGGTAATGCGCGCGCGGCCGATGCGGTGTTCGACCTTGCGAAATGCCTCTTCTGCTTCGAGCATGATGCGCCCGGCAGCACGGTCCATGTCCTGTCCGGCTACGGACCGATCGGCCATCCGGATCCCGACCTGGCGGTTTGGCACTACACGATCATTCATCGGATGGTGATGTGGTGGTGGCTGCGCCGGGTCGGCGTCATCGCGTCGGCAGATACGCCGAGCGATCTCATGGACCGGCTTCGCGACGTGGCCTTTTCCTAGCCGGCAGGCATGGAGCAGATCCAACCCTCCGACTCAGCCTGCCCGTAGATCCTACTTCGCCAGAACCTCGACCTCGCGGTCGCGGCCGGCTTCGACGGTGAAGTTGCGTTCGTGGATCTGGTTGTCGTGCTTGGCGACGGCGGTGTAGTCGCCGATGGCGAGCACGACGTCGGGGAAGGCGCCGACGCTGTCGAAGACGCTGTCGCCGCCCGGTGTCAGCACCGACCACGACGTGTTGGCCAGAGCCTCGCCGCCCGATTCGGAGACGAGCTTCAGCGTGATGCGCGCCGCCTTCTGGAACATCGTCGCTTCGGTGAGCTTGCCGGCGTCGATCTTGATGTCGGCGCGCACGGCCGCGTTGGCATCGCCATAGCGATTGACGACGTGATAGATGCCGGCGGTGAGCCGCACCATCTGCTCGGGCGCGACGTCGGAGGCGATCGGGGTCGTCTCCTGGTCCTCCTGGTCGCTGCCGGGATAGATGTCGAATTTCGACATCGCGTCCGGGATCGGCTGGTCCTTGCCGTTGACGGCCGAGAGCTTCAGCCCGCCGGCATTGAAGACGAAGGTCTCGTGGCCGCCCTCGCCGGTGACCGAGACGCTGCGCGTGATCGCGGCGCGGCCATAGGCGGCGTTGACGATGTAGGTTCCAGGCGGCAGGTCGAGATGCAGGCTGCCGCCGCGCTGCTCGCGCAGCAGCGGCAGATGCCCGTCGCCGCCGCGCTTCTCGGAGAAGACGCGCCAGACGAGGCCGGTCGGGAGGACGGCGCCGTCATCGGTGAGCTTGGCGTCGAGCAGCACGGAGCGCGGGCTCGGCCTTGCCGGCGTGGCGACGCGCGGCTGCGCCGGCGTGCCCGATTTCAACAGGGCGCCGGGATCGAGCGGGGAGGGCAGGACAGGCGAGAGCGGCAGCGGCTCGGCCACGGCCGGCGGGGGCGCCAGTGACGGGACGGAGGGAATATCGGCGGGGGGCACCGGATCGGCCTGCTGCGCCTGAGCCGAGGCGACCGCCGTCACGGCGATGATCGCCGCCGCCAGCCAAGTCGCCAAGCCGCGCCCGTTCCGCTTCACTGCCGCACTCCGCTCCTCGTCCGGCGCCGGCCCGCGCCAGCATCCCTTCCTTAGAGCCGAAGAAGGGTGGCGATTTCAAGACCCGGGCCAAGACCCGGCCAAGACCCAGGCCAAGACGCGAGGCTGGGCGCGGCCAAGGGGGGCGAGGGGAGGGCGCGCGCGGCAAGGGTTGCATTGGCGCGGAATTCGTCCGATCTGTCGCGCACACCACGCGCACCCTGCCGGCCGATCGCCGGCGCTTCCCGTCACCCTCGTCCGAGACCCCCCGACCATGACCGATACGCTGACGCTCCTCAAAACGCGGCGCTCGATCCCCGCCGTCAACATCGTCGAACCCGGCCCGTCGCCGGCCGAGATCGACGATCTCCTGACCATCGCAGCCCGCGTTCCCGATCATGGCAAGCTGGTGCCGTTCCGCTTCGTGCTGTTCGAGGGCGCGGCGCGTGCGGCCGCCGGCGCGGCGACGGCAGAGCTGCTGAAGGCCAAGAAGCCCGACGCCGACCCGAAGCAGCTCGCCGCCGAGCTCAACCGCTTCACGCGCTCGCCGCTGGTCGTCGCGGTGGTCAGCCGGGCCGCGCCGCATGCGAAGATACCGGAATGGGAGCAGGTGCTCGCCGCCGCCGCGAGCGCGATGAACCTCATGATCGCCGCCAATGCGATGGGCTACGCGACGCAGTGGCTGACCGAATGGGTCACCTATGATGCCGATGCGCGCGCCGTGCTCGGCCTCTCGCCGGAGGAGCGGCTGGTCGGGCTCGTCCATGTCGGAACGCCTGATATTCCGCCCTTCGAGCGGCCGCGGCCGGACCTTGCCGAGATCGTCACGCGCTGGACGCCGCCGGCGTGAAGCGTTCCTGTTAAGTCCCGGTTAGGGTTGACGGAACGTTAATCCATTGGTGCTCAGATCAGGGTTGGCGGCTTTGACGTCGCCAGCTTTGGTCGGGGGACCCATGATCGTTCGCCAGTTTCTCGAATGGCTCGAAACCGCGCCGCCCGGCCAGCGTGCCGAAGCGGCGCATGCGATGGCGCGCGCGTATCTCTATTCGGAGGTCGAGCCCGCGGCGCGCGAGGACATGGAGGCGGCGATGACCGTGCTCCTCGATGATCCCGCCGCCGAAGTCCGCTATGCGCTCGCCGATGCGCTGGCCGTCGATCCGCGCGCCCCGCGCCACATCATCCTGACGCTCGCCAGCGATCATCTCGATATCGCCGGTCTCGTCCTGACCTGCTCGCCGGTGTTCATCGATCCGGAGCTCGTCGATATCGTCGCCGCCGCCGATGGACCGCGCCAGGCCGCCGTCGCCGCGCGGCTGCCGGTGAGCGCCGCCGTCTCGGCCGCGGTCGCCGAAGTCGGCGAGGCCGAGGCCTGCATCGCGTTGCTCGGCAATCCGGATGCCGCGATCGCCGCGATCAGCCTCGCCCGCCTCGCCGAGCGGCATGGCGAGGATGCCGAAATCCGCGACCGCCTTCTGGAACGCAGCGATCTGCCGCCCGATATCCGCCAGATGCTGATCCGCCGGCTCGGCGACCGGCTCGGCGCCTTCGTCACCGGCAAGGCCTGGATCGCGCCGGAGCGCGCGCGCCACGTCACGCGCGATGCCTGCGAGCGGGCGACGATCGCCATCGCCGCCGAATCGGAGACCGTCGATCTCGGCGCGCTGGTCGAGCACCTGCGCGTCACCGGCCAGTTGACGACGGCGCTGCTGCTGCGCGCTGTCTGCGCCGGCAATATCCGCCTGTTCGAGGCGGCGCTGACCGCGCTGTCGCGCATGCCGGAGGGCCGCGTCGCCGGCCTCATCCGCTCCGGCCGCCTCTCGGCGCTGCGCGCGGTCTACAAGAAGGCGGGCCTGCCGGCCTCGGCCTTCGAGGCCTTCGCCGCCGCGATCGAGACGGCCCGCGAGGCGGAACATTCGGAAACCCCGGTCGGGCGCCATGCACTGGCGCGCCGCACGGTCGAGCGGGTGATGGCGCGCTACAGCGCGATCACCGACGGCGAGGCGAACGAACTCGTCGCGATGCTCCGCCGCTACGCGGCCGAGGAAGCACGCGAGAGCGCGAGGGCCGTGGCCCGCTCGATGCGCGACGCCGCCTGAGCGGCGCCCGCGCTAATAGCGGAACTGCTCGGTGAGGATGCGCTCGTCCCAGCTGTGGCCGGGGTCGAACAGGATCAGGCTCTTGGCGCGGTGATCCTGGCGGACCACGATCTTCAGCACCGACTTGATCTCGGTGTGATCGGCGACGGCGTTCACCGGCCGCTTCTCCGCCTCGAGCACCTCGAAGGTGACGCGGACGCGGTCGGGGATCAGCGCGCCGCGCCAGAGGCGCGGCCGGAAGGCGCTGATCGGCGTCAGCGCCAGCAGCGGCGCATGGATCGGCAGGATCGGGCCATGCGCCGAGAGATTATAGGCGGTGGAGCCCGCCGGCGTCGCCACCAGCACGCCGTCGCCGGTCAGTTCCTCGAGCCGCACGCGGTCGTCGATCGAGATCCGGAGCTTGGCGGTCTGGTAGGACTGGCGGAACAGCGACACCTCGTTGATCGCATAGGCGCGGTGCTCGTTGCCCTGGCAGTCGAGCGCGTCCATCTGCAATGGATGCAGCGTCGAGGCGACGGCGGCGGTGACCCGCGCGCGGAGGTCGTCCTCGCGATACTCGTTCATGAGGAAGCCGACCGAGCCGCGGTTCATGCCGTAGATCGGCTTGCCGGAATTCATGAAGCGATGGAGCATCTGCAGCATGAAGCCGTCGCCGCCGAGCGCGACGATGACGTCGGCCTGCTCGGGATCGACCGTCTCATAGAGCGTCTTCAGCCGCTGCTCGGCGGCCGCCGACTCAGCCGTTCCGCTGGAGATCAGAGCGAGCGCGCCGCCAAAGAGAACCTGCTTCGCCATTGTCGCCCTTTGCCAACGCCCGCGGTGCCTGCTTGTATCAGACGATGGCGACGCGCACGCTGCCTATTCCCTCGATGCTGCCCTCGACGACATTGCCGCGCACGAGTTCGCCGACGCCGGCCGGGGTTCCCGTGAAGACGAGGTCGCCCGCCTCGAGTTCGAACCAGCGCGAAAGATGGGCGATGATCTCGGGCACGTTCCAGATCATGTCGCCGAGATCGCCGTCCTGGCGGAGCGCCCCGTCGACGCTCGCCGTGAGGCGGCCGCGCACGGGATGGCCGATATCGGCGGCGGGGCGGATCGTGCCGACGGGCGCCGACTGGGCGAAGGCCTTGGCGGGCTCCCAGGGGCGGCCGGCCTTTTTCAGCTCGGCCTGGACGTCGCGGCGCGTGAGGTCGAGGCCGACCGCATAGCCGAAGACATGGCCGAGCGCGGCGCCGATGGCGATGTCCTTGCCGCCGCGGCCGATCGCCACGACCAGCTCGACCTCGTGATGGAGATCGGCGGTCAGCGGCGGATAGGGCACCTCGCCGGGCGTGACGACGTCGGTGGCGTTCTTCTGGAAGAAGAAGGGCGGCTCGCGATCGTCATGACCCATCTCGCGGGCATGGGCGGCATAGTTGCGGCCGACGCAATAGACGCGCCGCACCGGGAAGCGCTGGTCGGTGCCGTCGACGGGCAGGGAGACGACCACCGGCGGCGGCACCACATAGCTCACTTCGGACATCGTCATCCCCAGAGGTCGGCGGCGCCGGACGGCGGCGCGCTGGCGCCCGCACTTTCGGCGAGGGAGCGCCGCGATGCAAGGCGGCGTGCCGCCGGGCGGGACTTCCCGTGGCCCGATCGCGGCTGCGCCGCCCCGCCGCGGCGGTTCGAGGTTGCGGCGGGCGGTCGCGACGGCTAGGAAGTCGGCCATCCTTCCATCGAGGCTCATCCACCCATGCCGGCTGCGCCAGCACGCTTCGTGCTCACTCTCTCTTGCGGCGATCGCCGCGGCATCGTCGCCGCGGTGGCGAATTCCATCGCCTCGCAGGACTGCAACATCGTCGAGAGCGCCCAGTATGGCGATCCGGACAGCGGCCGCTTCTTCATGCGCGTCTCGTTCGCGGCGCCGGAGAGCGTGACCAAGGAGAGCTTCACCAGCGGCTTCCTGCCGGTCGCGACCGGCTACGGCTTCGACTGGAAGCTGCACGATCTCGCGGTCAAGCCGCGCGTGATGATCCTCGTCTCGAAGCTCGGCCACTGCCTCAACGACCTGCTCTATCGCAACTCGATCGGTCAGCTGCCGATGGACCTCGTCTCGGTCACGTCGAATCACGAGACCATGCGCCGGCGCGTCGAGGGGGAGGGGCTGCCCTATCACTATGTGCCGGTCGAGGGTCGCACCAAGGCCGAGCAGGAGGCCGAGCTGCTCGGGCTGATCGAGGGCGAGCGGATCGATCTCGTCGTGCTCGCGCGCTACATGCAGGTGCTGTCGGACGATCTGTCGGGCCGGCTGGCCGGCCGCGTCATCAACATCCACCATTCCTTCCTGCCGAGCTTCAAGGGCGCCAAGCCCTATCACCGCGCGCATGAGCGCGGCGTGAAGCTGATCGGCGCCACCGCGCATTACGTGACCGCCGAGCTCGACGAGGGTCCGATCATCGAACAGGATGTCGGCCGCGTCGATCACGCCATGTCGGCCGAGGAGATGGTCGCCATCGGCCGCGACATCGAGAACACGGTGCTGGCGCGCGCGATCAAGTTCCACCTCGAACATCGGGTTCTGCTCAATGGATCGCGCACCGTTGTCTTCCGCTGACCCGGCCAGGAGCGCGGCCGCGCTGATCGACGGCAAGGCCGTCGCCGCCGAGGTCACGACGCACATCAAGCGCGAGGTCGCCGCCTCCGGGCTGAAGCCGGGGCTTGCGGTCGTGCTCGTCGGCGAGGATGCGGCGAGCCAGGTCTATGTCGGGGCGAAGGGGCGCAAGGCCGCCGAGCTCGGTTTCCATTCGGTGCAGCATTCGCTGCCCGTCGACACCGCCGAGGCCGACCTCTTGGCGCTGGTGGCGAGCCTCAATGCGGATCCCGCCATCCACGGCATCCTCGTGCAGCTGCCGCTTCCCGCGCATATCGACACCACCGCCGTGATCGAGGCGATCGATCCGGCCAAGGATGTCGACGGCTTCCATCCGATCAATGTCGGACGCCTTGCCATCGGCGAGCGCGGGCGGGCGCTCGTCTCCTGCACGCCGGCCGGCTGCCTGCTCCTGATCAAGCGCGCCCTCGGCCGTCCGCTCGCCGGGCTCGACGCGCTTGTCATCGGCCGCTCCAACATCGTCGGCAAGCCGATGGCGCAGCTCCTGCTGCAGGAAAGCTGCACGGTGACCATCGCCCATTCGCGCAGCCACGACCTTCCCGCTCTCGCGCGCCGCGCCGATATCCTCGTCGCCGCCGTCGGCCGTCCCGAGATGGTGCGCGGCGACTGGGTGAAGCCCGGCGCGATCGTGATCGATGTCGGCATGAACCGCATCGCGGCGCCGGAGCGCGGCGCCGGCAAGACGCGCCTCGTCGGTGATGTCGCCTTCGCCGAGGCGGCCGAGGCCGCCGGCGCGATCACCCCAGTGCCCGGCGGCGTCGGCCCGATGACCATCGCCATGCTGATGGCCAACACGCTGACGGCGGCCTGCCGCGCCGCCGGCCGGCCCGATCCGCAGTTCTAGCGTTTCGCCCTCGGACCGGCGCTGGTCCGGACGCCCGTGCGCGGCCGTCGCCGCTCGCGGGTGATAGGGTCAGGAATTGACATCGAGCCGCTGCGAAGCGGCGGCTGGCGGTCGTCTCAGCATCGCGCAGGAGAGACCGCCGTGAACTGGATCGTGCCGCCCCAGATCGACAACCGCTTTCCGGGCCGCCCCTTCGTGCCCTGGGTGTTCGCCGCGTTGGTGGCGATGACCCTCGGGCGCAGCCTCTTTCACATGTTCGCGCCCGATGGCGGCGCGCAGTCCGTGGCGCATATCCCGCTCGACAGCTACCCCGCGCCCGCGGCGGATGCGGTGGTCTTCATCTTCGCGTTCTGGGGTCTGTCGCAGCTGATGATGGGCGCCGTCTCTGCGATCGTGCTCGCGCGCTATCGATCGATGATCCCGCTGATGCTGGTGCTGATCGCCGCCGAATATGCCGGACGCATGGCCATCGGCCATTTCAGGCCGATCGTGACGACCGCCACCGCGCCGGGCGCGATCCTCGACTATGTCGCGGTGCCGCTGGCGCTGCTGCTGCTCTATTTCAGCCGTCCCGCCGCCGGGCGTTGACCTCGGCCGGCCCGGTCGCGTTAACGGCTCGCGCTCAGGGGCGCCCGGAAAGGCGCGCGTCCTTGCGGCTGCGCAGTCGCTCGCGGTTCATGATGTAGACGCCGCTGGCGATGACGATCATCGCGCCAAGCACGACGAGCGGATCGATGGTGGTGCCGAACAGCAGATAGCCGTAGCCGATCGCCCACAGCATCATCGTGTATTGCATCGGCGCGACGACGGAGGCGGGCGCCAGCCGCAGCGAGCGGACGATGAAGAACTGGCCGCTGCCCATCAGGAGGCCGCCGCAGGCGAAGAGGGCCATGTCGTGCAGCGTCGGTGCGCGGAAGGTCAGGATCATGCCGGGCAGGCTGACCGCGATCAGCCCGGTGACGACTGCGAGCACCATGACGGCGTGATGCTCGTCGCGGGCGATGCGGCGCATGACGAGCACGGTGAAGGCGCCCGTCACCGCCGCGACGAGCGCCGCGGCATGGCCGAGATGGAGCGTCTGGAAGCCCGGCCTGACCATCACGAGGATGCCGACGAGGCCGATGATCACCGCCGCCCATCTGTGCAGGCCGACCCGCTCGCCGAGGATCGGGATCGAGAGGATGGTGACGAGGATCGGTGTGCAGAAGAAGATCGAATAGGTCTCGGCGAGCGGCAATTGCGAGAAGCTGAAGAATCCGAAGATCGTGCCGGTCCCGGCCAGCATGCCGCGAAGCAGCACGAGCTTTGGATGGCGGACGCGGATGGTCCGGAGGCCGCCTTCCCACCAGAGCATGATCGCGAGCGGGATCAGCGCGAAGCAGGCCTGCGTCACGACCAGCTGGAACACCGAATAATGCGACGACAGCACCTTCACGATCGCATCGCTCGACGCGAACATGAGATTGCCGGTGACGGCCATGGCGAGGCCGAGCAGGGTCCGCTCGCTGTCGGCGCGGCCCATGTCGAGCACGGCCGTCATGATGCGGCGCTCTCTGCGGGGGATGACGCGGGCAAGCCGGTGCCGATCCGCCTGGGGGCGGCATGGGCGCGCAGAGCGGCGGAGAGGGGCACGACGACCTCGGACGGGAACGGCAGGATGAACGGCGCGGCGAGAACGACTGCGGCGACGCGTCCTATGCTTGACTTCTGCTTTGCGGCAGCGTCAAGGCGTATTGTCGCGACGGGCCTTGTTGCTGCGTTGTGTGGCGCGAATGCCGCGCGAGAACAGCAGAAGAGGCAGGAGCGAAAGACATGGACCAGTCATTCACCGTCGATCCGCGCATCGCGGGCGACAGCACGGCGGTCGGCGACCTGCCGCTCTGCCATGTCCGCCTGATGGACGAGGCGCGCTATCCCTGGCTGCTGCTGCTGCCGCGCCGGCCCGGCCTCACGGAATGGACCGAGCTCGACGGCGCCGACCTCGCCCTCGTGTCAGCCGAGATCAAGCAGGCGGCGGAGGCGCTCCAGCGCGTGATGCCGTTCGGCAAGCTCAATGTCGGCGCGCTCGGCAATATCGTAAGCCAGCTTCATATCCACCTGATCGGCCGCGACCCGGGCGATCCGGCCTGGCCAGGCCCGGTCTGGGGACACAGCCCGCGCGTCGCGCGGACGGCCGGCGAGACGGCTGCCCTCGTCTCGCAACTGCAGCGTGCGCTGGCTGTGGCCGGCCTGCCGCGCGCCGAGGATCATTACTGATTCGTGAATGAAATTCGGGGCTTGGTAACCTGCCATTAACCATGGCGAACCGACTCTGGCGGTGAACAGAGGCGGTTTCTGCCGGGCGGTTCGGCTTGGCACGCGACAGTCTCCGGTGTCCGAAGGCGCGGCACAGGAAACGGACGATGCACCTCGCGGTGACCCGACGAGATCAACGACCCGGCAGGACCGGCGCTGCTTCGCGGCGCCGGGGCGGCATCGCCGTCGCCTGTCTCGGGGCGCTGCTGGTCGCCGGCTGCGCCGCCAAGCCTCAGGACATCATCTCGAGCTCGCAGGCGCTCCGGAAGCCCGTCGACCGCGCCATGGTCGACATGCCGCCCGGCGGTCCGGCCGTGCTCGGCGTTGTCGAGCGGACCTATTCCAACGCGACGACGCAGGAGCTGACGCTCGAGAATCACTCGCATGTCTCCGGCGAGAACCGGCTGACGATCACGATGTTCGGCCCGGTCGTTCAGGTGACGGCGCCGGAGAACCGGCTGAACAACGATCCGCTGGCGCTGCTCAATGTCGGCCGCGAATTCGGCTGGTTCTTCCCGGGCGTCCGCATGCAGGTCTCGACCTATTACGCCCAGAACCGCTACGGCTCGTTCGGTTATGCGACCGGCCGATCGGGCGTCGATACCTGCCTCTATGCCTGGCAGCGCATCCGCGCGCCGGACCTCGATTCGACGCTGATCAGCCGGCAGGGGACGATCATGATCCGCCTGCGCCTCTGCGCGCCGCAATCGAGCGAGACCGACCTGCTGCAGGTCATGACCGGTTTCAACATCAACGCCTATTTCCTGACGCCGCGCTGGAATCCCTATGGCCAGCCGCCGCCGCCGCCCGAGGATCTCGGCAAGCCGGGCGCGACCGTGCTGCCGCCGGCGAGCGCCTACAGCACCACCGGTTCGGTGGCGCCGCGCGCGACGGTCCGCCGGCGGGTCGTCGCCGACACCTATGTCGCGCCGGTAGCCGAGACGATCACGCCGGATGCGGCGCTCGTGCCGCCGCCGACGATCGCGCCCGTCACGACATCGAGCATCGCGGCGCCTGTTGCGGCCGCCGACCCGGCCATCGCCGTGCCGCTCGAGGGCTATCCGACGGTGCCGCCGCCCTGAGGCGGGGCCGAGACCATCGAGAATCCGCCATCGGCGATGACGGAATTTTCACCAAGATCTGAGACAAGGGACGAAACGCGGGTTCCGGAGGAGCTGGTCCGATTGGGATGAGCCAGTCGGGAAGAGCAGGACGCCAGGAACAGATGGTTACGGCCCGGATCGGCTCGAGCAAGGAACGCTCATGGCGCGCATAGGATATGCCCTCGTTTGGGCGCTGGCGGCGGTCGTGATGACGATCCTGATCACGCTGCCGATCAACCTGCAGGCCCATCTGGTCGCCGGCGCCCTCGTCGTCGGCTCCATGATCCTTCTGAAGCTGTTCACCCGCCAGGGCGTCTGGCGGCAGATCGCGCTCGCGCTCGGCACCTCGATTGTGCTGCGCTATGCCTATTGGCGCACGACCTCGACGCTGCCGCCGCTCAACCAGCCCGAGGACTTCATTCCGGGCCTGCTCGTCTATCTGGCCGAAATGTACAGCATCTTCATGCTGTTCCTCAGCCTCTTCGTCGTCATGCGGCCGATGGCGCCGCGCACGCTCAAGGTCTCCTCGTCCGATCCGGATCTTCCGACCGTCGACGTGTTCGTGCCGACCTATAACGAGGAGGCGGCGCTCTTGGCGACGACGCTGGCCTCCGCCAAGGCGATGGACTACCCGGCCGACAAGCTGACCGTCTGGCTGCTCGACGACGGCGGCACCGTGCAGAAGCGCAACTCCGAGAATATCGAGGCGGCGCAGGAGGCCGAGGAGCGCTATGTCGAGCTGCAGAAGCTCGCCGCCGATCTCGATTGCCGCTACCTGACGCGCGAACGCAACGAGCACGCCAAGGCCGGCAACATGAACAACGGCCTCAAGGTATCGCATGGCGACCTGATCGCCGTGTTCGACGCCGACCATGCGCCGGCCCGCGACTTCCTCACCTACACGGTCGGCTATTTCAAGCAGACCGAGAAGCTCTTCCTCGTCCAGACGCCGCACTTCTTCCTCAATCCCGATCCGGTCGAGCGCAACCTTCGAACCTTCGAGACGATGCCGTCCGAGAACGAGATGTTCTACGGCATCATCCAGCGCGGCCTCGACAAATGGGACGCCTCGTTCTTCTGCGGCTCGGCCGCGGTGCTGCGCCGCGAGGCGCTGCAGCAGACGGGCGGCTTCAGCGGCGTCTCGATCACCGAGGATGCCGAGACGGCGCTGGAGCTGCACGCCACCGGCTGGAGCAGCGTCTATGTCGACCGCCCGCTGATCGCAGGACTGCAGCCGGCGACCTTCACCTCGTTCATCGGCCAGCGCAGCCGCTGGGCGCAGGGCATGATGCAGATCCTGCGGTTCCGCTTTCCGCCCGGAAAGCGCGGCCTGTCGATCCCGCAGCGGCTCTGCTACATGTCGTCGACGCTGTTCTGGCTGTTCCCGATCACGCGCTGGGTCTTCCTGCTCGCGCCGCTCTGCTATCTCTTCTTCGATCTCGAGATCTTCACGGCATCGGGCGGTGAATTCATCGCCTATACGTCGTCCTACATGCTCGTGAACCTGATGATGCAGAACTATCTCTACGGCCGCTTTAGATGGCCGTGGATATCCGAGCTCTACGAGTTCGTGCAGGCCGTCTATCTCTTGCCGGCCCTGATCTCGGTCATCCTCAATCCGAGCAAGCCGACCTTCAAGGTGACGGCCAAGAACGAGTCGCTCGACACGGCGCGCATCTCCGAGCTGGCGCGGCCGTTCTACATCATCTTCTTCGTACTCCTCTTCGGCGTGGTGATGACCGTCTGGCGCATCTATGCCGAGCCCTACAAGGCCGACGTCGCCCTCGTCGTCGGCGGCTGGAACCTCCTCAACATCCTCATCGCCGGCTGCGCGCTCGGCGTCGTCTCGGAACGGCAGGAGAACCGGCAGAGCCGCCGCATCGACGTGCGTCGCCGCTGCGAGATCATCCTGGGCGACCGCGTCGTGCCGGCGACGGTCGAGGATGCGTCGGTGGGCGGCGCCCGCATCAATGTCGTCGGGCTCAGGCCGCAGGATGTCGAGCGCGGCATGACGGCCTCGATCCGCTTCAAGACGAGCGTCGAGATCCCGACCAAGGACCTGCCGATCACGCTCCGGACCATCGCGCCCGGCGCCAAGGGCGTCATGCTCGGCTGCCGCTACGAGCCGAAGGTTGCTGATCACTACCGCCTGATCTCGGACCTCATCTTCTCGAGTTCCGACCAGTGGACCAAGTTCCAGTGGTCGCGCCGGGTCAATATCGGCATCCTCAGGGGCACGATCTGGTTCATCGGCCTCTCGGTCTACCAGACGGGTCGCGGCCTCGGTTATCTGTTCCAGTCGATGCGGCGCGATCGCTCGGCCGGCGTTCCCGCGGAGAAGCGTGCCGCATGATCGCCCTTGCCCGCTCCGCACTGATCCTCCTGGCGGCGGCCGCGATGGCCGGCCCGGCCTTCGGCCAGGCCTCGCAGCCCTTCGACATGAGCGGCGAGCGCGGCGGCGCGCCGGCGAGCCCAGCGCCGCAGGTCGAGGTGCCGATCGGCGTGCCGGTGCAGCCGATGGCGCCCTCCGGCGGCTATGTCGCGCCGCTGCAGGTGCAGCCGTCGGGCGAGGTCATCCAGCCGATGCCCGAGATGCCGGGCGCCGCGCCGCGGACCGTGCCGGGTTTTTCCGTGCCGAACATGGTGCCCTCGATGCGCGCCCCGGCCGCGCCGGCCCTGCCGAGCGTCCAGGCGGTGCCGATCGTCGCCCCGACGCCCGTCGCCGCGCCGGCAGCGCCTGCCGAGCCGGCGCCGCCGGCGAAGCTCGTGCGCTATATCGTTCCCGCCAAGTCGCTGCGCTTCGAGGGCGAGAACGACCAGCGCAGCTGGTCGGTGTTCCTGACGGCGGTCGAGGCCGGACGGAAGGCGACGCTCGAGGTCGCCTACAAGAACGCGATCCTCGTGATGCCGGAGGCGTCGCGCTTGCGGCTCTTGATCAATGGCGAGGTGGTGCTCGAGACGCCGCTCGCCTCGTCCGAGAAGTTCAAGTCGGTGACGGCCGAAATCCCGGACGGCTTGCTGCGTCCGGGCGCCAATGTGTTGCGCTTCCAGGCCTTCCAGCGCCATCGCACCGACTGCTCGATCCAGTCGACCTATGAGCTCTGGACCGATATCGATCCCGCCGGGACGCGGATCAATCTGGAGGCCGGCGGCCCGCCCGACATCCTCGAATCGCTCGAGGACCTGCCGGCGATCGGCTATGGCCCGGACGGCATCACCAACATCCATTTCATCGTGCCGGGCGTCGCGCGCGGCGGCGCGACCGAGAGCATGATCAAGCTGGCGCAGGGGCTCGGCGTCCTCGGCGGCTATGCCAATCCGTCGGTGTCCGTCAGCGACGCCGCGTCCGGCCCCGATCCGCGCGGGACGCTGACGGTGCTGCTCGGGGCGGCCGGCGAGGTCAATCCGCTCCTCGCCGCGCCCTTCGCCGCTGCCGAGACCCAGCCGATCGTCTCCTTCGCCAACGAGCCGCGCCTCGGCGCCTCGGTGCTCGTCGTCTCCGGCGCGAACTGGGGCCAGATCACCGCCGCCGTCGACGCCATCGCCGCCAAGGGCGACCGCCCGCTCGGCCAGCCGCGCCTCGCGCTCAACACCGCGTCGTGGCTGTCGCCCGATGTCCACTATTTCACCGGCCAGGAAGCCGTGCCGCTCGCCAAGCTCGGCGTGGCGACGCAGCAGTTCTCCGGCCGCCGCTTCCGCGCCCAGTTCGCCGTCGGCATCCCCTCGGATTTCTATGCCGAGTCCTATGGCGAGGCGACGATCCTGCTCGACGCCGCCTATACCTCGGCCGTCCTGCCGGCGAGCCATCTCGACATCTATGTCAACGGCCAGATCGCGGCGACCACCCGCATCGTCAACCGCACCGGCGGCATCTTCCGCCAGCTGCCGATCCAGATCCCGTTCCGCCATTTCCATCCCGGCGTGAACACGATCATGATCGAGGCGGTGCTCAACACCGAGGCCGACTTGGCCTGCGCGCCGGGCGGCTCGATCGCCGGCTCGGATCGCTTCGTCCTGTTCGACACGACCGAATTCGTCATGCCGGGCTTTGCCCGCATCGCGCGCCGCCCCAATCTCGCCTCGCTCGCCGGCAACGGCTTCCCCTATAGCCAGGCGCCGGTCGCCTCCGCGCTGGTGCTCGGCCGCGCCGATAACGAGACGCTGTCGGCGGCCGGAACGCTGGTCGCGCGCCTCGCGATCCAGGCCGGCCGCATCCTGCCGCTCGCCCTGACGGCGGCGCCGAATGTCGGCGACCAGTCCGCCCTCTTCGTCGGCGTCGCCTCGCAATTCTCCGACGGCATGCTCGGCCGCCTCGGCATCGCCGAGACCGTGCGGGCGAGCTGGAAGTCCGACCTGACGCGTGGTGCCGATCCGGCGGCGCCTGGCGCCAATGTGCTCTTGCCCGGCACCAACATCCCCGACAGCGCGCTTGCCGGCGCCGACCTCGAGAACACCGATGCGGTGTTCGATCGCTGGCGCACGGCACTGGCCGGCGGCGGCGGCTGGCGCGGGCAGGTGTCCTCGTTCGAGGACTGGATGAAGCGCAATTTCGACATCTCCTTCTCGGCGCTCCGCATCGGCCCGGCGCGCGAGGTGGCGTTCGAGCCCAAGGCGCGCTCGACCTTCCTGCTGGCGCAGGCGATCAGCCCCGGCGGCACCGGCACCTGGACGATGATGACCGCGCCGTCGGGCAGCGAGCTCGCCTCGGGCGCCGCCTCGGTCGCCGCCATCCAGACATGGTCGCGCGTCGGCGGCCAGTTCAGCTCGTTCAGCGCCAGCACCGGGCAGATCGAGAACCAGGCGGTCGCCAACTACCAGTTCGTCGTGACCCAGCCGCTGACGCTGCAGAACCTCCGGCTCATCGCCGCCAACTGGTTCTCCAGCAACATCGCCTTCTATGCCTTCGGCCTGATCGGATTGTGCGTCGTGCTCGGCATCATCACCTCCGGCCTGCTGTTCCGTCTCGGGAGGCCGTCGTGAACGCGTCCGCATGGTGGCTGGCCGTCATCCTCATGTTCGGCGCGCTCGTCCCCGGGCGCGCCGCCGATGCCGCGACGCTGCGCATCCAGGGCACGATCAGCCCCGCTGTCTGGCAGGCCTATGCGAGCCGCTTCCTCGACGCGAGCGGGCGCATCATCGACGATGCCAACGGCTCGATCAGCCATAGCGAGGGGCAGGGCTATGGCCTCCTCCTTGCCCTCGCCGCCGACGACCGCGCGAGCTTCGAGCGCATCTGGTCGTTCACGCAGACGCAGATGATGCTGCGCAGCGACGGGCTGTCGGTGTGGAGCTGGCGCCCGGCCGAGCCGCATGTGCCCGACATCAACAATGCGAGCGACGGCGATCTCCTGATCGCCTATGCGCTCGCCATGGCCGGCCGCGCCTGGCAGATGCCGCGCTACACGGCCGCGGCGACGGCGCTGGCCGAGGCGCTCGGCGCGACCTCGATCATCGAGGCCGGCGACATCACGCTGCTCCTGCCCGGCGTCGACGGCTTCACCGCCGCGGCGCGCGCCGATGGCCCGGTGATCAATCTCTCCTACTGGATCTTCGAGGCGCTGCCGGTGATGCAGCAGCTGGCGCCGTCCGGCAACTGGCAGGCACTGGCGCGATCCGGCCTCGACATCCTCGCCGCCGCCCGCTTCGGCGCCTCGCGCCTGCCGACCGAGTGGATTTCGCTGCATGACGGCACCGCGGCGCCGGCGGCCGGCTTCGATCCGGATTTCGGCTACAACGCGATTCGCATCCCGCTCTACCTGGTCCGGGCCGGCATCACAGATCCGGCGCTGCTGTCGCCGTTCCAGGCTGCCTGGCGCGGCGCGCAGACGCGCGGACTGCCGCTGATCAACGTCACCACCAACCAGGTCGCGGCGGTGCTGAGCGAGCCCGGCTACCGGATGCTGCCGGCGCTGCTCGATTGCGTCGCCAGCGGCACGCCGATCCCGCCCGATCTGAAAATGTTCGCGCCCACCCACTATTTTCCGTCGACTCTCTACCTGCTTGCGGTTTCCTATCTCACGGAGAGGAAGCCGCAATGCCTGTGAGAGGGGTCTTCCTGGTCATCGGATCTGTCGCGATCGTCGGCATTCTCGGCGCGGTCTTCGTGCGCCAGGCGGCGACGCGGACGGACGACCTCTCGAGCGTCATGCGCGCCAATGCGTCGTCCGTCTCGGAGGCAGCGCCGAGCTCTCGCAGCATCGTTCCGATCGCGACCAGCCCGACCGGTGCCGTGGCCGTCGCCGACGACGTGTTCGGCGCCAACCGCATGGCGCAGGCGACGCAGATCCAGATCACGCCGCCCGTCGCCCTGCCAGGAGGCGCGGTCGCGCTTCCCGGCGCGCCGGCGGCCGGTGGCGTGCCCGTGACGACGCCGGCGCTGCCGGCGGCGACGGCGGTGCCGATCACCACGCCGCAAGTCGCGACGCCGGCACCCGCAGCAGCACCCGCCCAGCCGACGACCGAGGCTGGCACGCAGGCGCCGGCTGCCCCCACGGGTCCCGCCGTCGACGAGACGGCGCTTCGCTATTTCGCGCAGCAGGGCGATGCGCGCCGTCTCAATGCCGAAATCGCGCGCCTGCGCGCGCTCTATCCGAACTGGTATCCGCCGACCGACATGACGGCGCCGGTGCCGGTGACCGACACGCTGCTCGATGGCATGTGGAAGCTCTACAGCCAGGGCCAGTATGCGGCGGCACGCGCGGCGATCGCCGACCGGCTGGCGACCGAGCCGGGCTGGAAGGTTCCGGCCGACCTGCTCGCCCGCCTCGATATCGGCGAGAAGCGCGAGCGGCTCGTCAACGCCTCGAATGCCAAGCTCTGGGACACCGTGGTCCAGATTGCGGCGGACACGCCGAGCCTGCTTACCTGCGCCGATGTCGACGTGCTCTGGCGCCTCGCCGAGGCCTTCGCGCGCAGCGATCGCGCCGACCGCGCGCGCGACGTCGATCTCTATGTGCTCACCAACTGCCAGGACCCGAAAGAGCGCCTCGCGACCATCCAGAAGGCGATGGCCTACCTTGGCGACGCCGAGCTTTCGGAACTGCTGGCGCTCGAGCGCACTGGCGCGGACGGCAAGGGCGAATTCGCGGCCGTGAAGGGCGATATCGCCCGCCGCCGGGTCGGCGCCGCCGCCAAGGATCCGAACAAGATCGCGCCGCCCGAGGACATCCAGCTGCTGCAGCAGCTCGCGACCGCCGGCACCAAGGCCGACGACGCTGTGCTGCTCGGCGTCTATCTCTTCGCGCACAACGATCCCGAAGGCGCGGTGACCTGGTTCCAGCTCGCCAAGACGCGCGCCGACACCGCCGATATCGCGCGCGGTCTCGCTTATGCGCTGAATGCCGTCGATCGGCCGGCCGAGGCCGAGGCGGCGGCCTATCGCTGGCGCGATGCCGGCGCGGAGAACAAGGAAGCCTATCTCGTCGTCGCCACCGCTCTGCTTGCCATCGATCCGCCGGCCAAGATCGAGCCGGAGGTGATGGCGCGCATGGCGAAGGCGATCAGCGAGGCGAAATATGCGCCGGGCGCGCAGGACCTCGGCTGGTATGCCTACAACACCGGGCAGACGCTCTCGGCGGCGCGCTGGTTCTCGGCGGCGCTGACCTGGAAGCCGGACACCGAGCCGGCCGCGTTCGGCCTCGCGCTTGCCGCGCAGAAGCTCGGCAACAAGGTCGCGCTCGCGCAAATTCTCCGCGTCTGGGGGCCGCGCTCGCAGCGGATCGCCGATCTCGGCGACCCGACCAAGCAGCGCGCCGGCCTCCGTCCCGCCGACACATTCGTCCTGCCGCCGAGCATCGCTGCTCCCGGCGCCGTGCCGCCGGCACGGTCGGGCGCGATCGTGCCGGAGGCGACCACGCGCGTCGCGACGGACTATGCCGTCCCGACGCCGGAGGGCACCTTCGTCCAGGCCGACGCGGTCGTGCCGGCTGCGGCGCCCATGCGGGCGACGCGCACCGCGGCGTCGTCAGGCGGCGGGGGAGGGGGCGGCTGCCGCAGCGGCGTGCGCACAGAGCAGCTGCGCGGCATGAGCGCGCTCAATCGCGGCTGGTGCCTGCTCTCGCTCAACCGGCCGGTCGAGGCGAGCGACGCCTTCGACGCGGCGATGACGACGAGCAGCGGCAAGGCGCGCCAGGATGCGGCCTATGGCAAGACGCTCGCTAATCTCCGTTCGGGATTGACCGATGCGGCGGCCGTCTCGGCGTCTGCGGCGCCGCAGGATCCGAAGCGCGCCACGGAACTTCGCACCGAAATCCTGACGCAGCGCGCACTCGCCGCCTATGCCGACAATCGCTGGGTGGAGACGCTGCTCTATCTCGACGAACGGTCACAGATCGCGCCGGAGCAGAACGACCTGCTGCTGATCCGCGCCTGGTCCTACTATCATCTCGGCCGGCTGCAGGAATCGAAGCGGCTGTTCGTCGCCGTGGCGGGGACAGGCTCGCGTGACGCCGCGAAGGCACTCGCCACCCTCGCCAGTTCCAATCAGGGCATGACCCTCGACGATGGACGCAGCCGCCGCTGAAGGCAGCGGCCGCGTCGCGTCTGCTACTTCTTGTCCTTGGCGGCCGCGGTGGTGTTGGCGAACGGCTTGGGAGCGGTCGCGGCACCGGCCTTCGGCTTCTCGGCCTTCGGCTTGCGGGTTTCCTTGTTGCTGCGCATCTGACCCTTGGCCATGGCGGTCTCCTTTTCTGGGCGGCGATGCGCCATGATACAGGAGCCGGCTCGCGGCGGGTAGCGGCGCCAGCGGCGTTTTCGATCGGCAGTCCTCAGCCGGCAAGGCCGGCAATGATCGCCCGGAGGCCCGTCTCGTCGACGAGATCGGCGGCGCTCGCCAGCGGGAACCACATCACATAGCGCTCGCCGGCTTCCTTCCAGGTCGCCAGCTGCTTGTCGACATCCATGCGATAGACCGAGACGCTGATGAGATCGAACTGGCCCGGCCGCCGCTTCCAGTAGAGGAACGATCCGAGCGGCTGCTTGGAGACCTTGCCGACGAGGCCGGCTTCCTCCTTGGCCTCGATGGCGGCGGCCTCGCGATCGGTCTTGCCCTTCATCGGCCAGCCCTTGGGGATGGTCCAGCGCCGCGTCTCGCGCGTCGTCACCAGGCAAACCTCGAGCGTGCCTCCGGACGAGCGCACGGGCAGCGCGCCGACCTGATGCAGCGGAGCAAGCGTCTCGTCGGTGTCGGCTGGAACGGGCAGGGCTATGGGCTCCGGCATGCGCGTCATTGATTTGATTAGTCGTCTAATATGATTCTCAACCGCCGCGCTATGCCGCCGGCCTGCACTCACTGGCGGTCACAAGTCCCGCACGTCCTGTCGCAGTCAAGCGGAAAGCAGCATGCGGCCCAATCAGAACGCCGCCATGACCGCTGCGGTGGTTCGCCATTGGCCTGCGTTGATCCATGAACGCGCATGCGGCGGCATCGTTCCTCGCGCAGACAAGGCCGAAGCAGAGACGTCGCACATCGACAACGCGCTACAACCGGCACAATCAAGACGGGAAGACAGCAGGGGTCGCGGCAGCGATCGACCAGATCTTGGCGTCGATGGATTGCTTTCAAATGTCGGTGCAGTGGTTTCAAATATTGTATTCAATCGAAAGAAGAAATGAATACATATCTCGCATAAAAGCTATATGCTGATCATGCTGCGATCATTTCCTGCAGTGTCGAATGCGGCCCGGGGGGTGCCATGTTCGAAGCGCCGATCGAAGCCCTGCTCGATGACCTTCTGCAGAACGCGACGCCGCTCGTTCTGCTCGTCATGGCCACGTCGCTGCTGCGGTGGCGCGCGAGCCCCGGTGGGAGCGTGGTGCGGCGGCTGGGCAGCGCGCTCGGGTTCGGCGGGCTGGCATCGCTCGCCATGGTATGGCCGCATCACGCCGGAGGGCCGTTCGGCCTCGACGTGCGAGCCGTGCCGCTCGTGCTCGCACCGGCCCTGTTCGGACTGCCGTTCGGCGCGCTTGCTGCCGCGATGGCGGCAGCCGCCGCTGTCCTGATCGGCGGCCAGCGGATGACGACCGGCCTTGCCGTGATCGGCCTGTCCTTCGTGCTCGGCAGCATGCTCGCCTGGCATCGCGGCTGGCGCCTGTCCATCCGATCCGAGCCGCGGCGCGATCTCGATCCGTTCGACCTCACGCTGCTCGCCTGCCTCGCCGCGGTGGCCACGCTGCCGATGCTGATGCGCCCTTCTGCCGGCGCGCATCCGATCCCGCTGCCGCTCGTGCTGCTGCTGGTGATCCCGCTGACGACCTTCGTGGTCGGCGGCATCATCATCTTCGAACAGCGGCGCCGTTCGCTCGAAACCTCGCTGCGGCGGACGAGCGAACAGCTGAACGGGATCGCAGCGCATATGCCGGGCGTGATCTACCGCCGCCGCGGTGGCGCAGTGACGCCGCTCACCTTCGATTATGTCAGTCCGCGGTCGACGGAACTGCTCGGGGTCACGCCCGAAGCGATCATGGCCGACGGCAGCGCCCTGACCAGCCTTGTGCTCCCCGACAGCCTCGCCGCCCGGGATGCCTCGCTGAGGAAGCTCGCCGAGGACCCTGCCGCGCCGATCACGACCATCTCGCAGATCATGGGGCCGGATGGCGCGATCCGCTGGCTCGAGGCGCGATCGCAGGTCAACGAAAGCGCGACCCTCGAAGCCGGCGAGGTCATCGCCGACGGGCTCATCCTCGACGTGACCGAGCGCCATCTCGCCGAACGCGCGGCGCAGGAGGCGTCGGCCCATGCCGACTGGCTGGCCAGCCACGATCCATTGACGGGACTTCTCTCGCGCAGCGCGGTGCTCCAGGCCATCGCCCGCCACCTCGGCCACTCCGAGGGCGGGCTTGCGCTGATCCTGTTCGATCTCGTCGACCAGCGCATGGTCAACGAGATCCATGGCCCGGCCGTCGGCGACGCCCGCATCGTCGCGGCCGCCCAGCGGATCGTAGCGGCCGTTCCGGAGGCCGCGCTGGTCGCGCGCAATGGCGGCGACGAATTCGCCGTGCTCCTTGACGACGGCCGCCCGACGGCCGCCGTCGTCGATCTTGCCGAAGCCGTTCTTTCGGCGATGGAACTGCCGGGTGCGGTCGGTGGGCGCGAGCTGAGCCTCTCCTGCCGCGCCGGCATCGCCGTGCTCGAGGCGGCGCCGGCGACCCTCGCCGAACTGCCGCAGGCCGCCGAACTCGCGCTCGCGACGGCGCGCGAGCGCGGGGTGATCGGCGCGATGCTGCACACAAGGGCCATGGAGGAAGAGCGGGCGGCGCGGCTCATTCTCCGAGAGGATCTCGCCGATGCGATCGTCGACGACGGCCTGAAGCTCGTCTGGCAGCCGGTCGTCGACGCCTCGAGCCGCGCCATCGTCGGGCGCGAGGCGCTGCTGCGCTGGGACAGGCCCGGCTTCGGCGCGGTGCCGCCGGAGCAGTTCGTCGCCATGGCCGAGAGCGGCGGCCTCTGGCAGCAGCTCGATGGCTGGGTGCTGCGCAACGCCTGCCGGCAGGCGGACGCTGCAGACGAGGCGGGTTGGATCTCGGTCAACATCGCCTCGTCCTGGATGCAGGCCGGCGATCTCGTGGCCCTGGTGCGTGCCGTCCTCGCCGAGACCGGCCTGCCGGCGCGCCGCCTCTGGCTGGAGCTCACCGAGCGGGTGATGGTCGACGACGAGCGCCGCGCCGTCGCCGTCATCGAGGAACTCGCGCAGCTCGGCGTCGCCATCGACGATTTCGGCGCCGTCTATTCCTCGCTCGCCTATCTGCACCGCCTGCCGATTCGGAAGATCAAGCTCGACCGCGCCTTCATCCAGCCGATCGAAAGCGACCAGCGCGCGAAGACGATCGTCCGCGCCGTGCTGCAGCTCTGCGGCGCGCTGTCGATCGAGGTCATCGCCGAGGGCGTCGAGACCGAGGCGCAGCTCGCCTGGCTCTCCGCCAATGGCTGCACCATGGTGCAGGGCTATCTGACCGGGCGGCCGGCGCCGCTGCAGGCGTAAGCCGCGACAAGGGTGGTTCTCTACCCGCCTCTTGACCGAATTGCGCGCGCGCCCCGCACCTTGCTACAACCATCTGGGCTGGGCACAACGCGGACAACGGGGCGGCAGATGCGTGTGGGGCAATGGGGGTGGCTCGATCGCTATATCCCCGAGCGGTTGAAGGCCTGGCGGACGGCGATCCAGGGCGTCCGCCGCACCTACAAGCAGGTCACCAGCCGGCGCCTCCGCCTGCTGCGGCCGCGGCGCTTCACCGAAAAGATGCAATGGCGCAAGCTTTTCGACCTGAAGCCGATCTATGCCGTGTTCTCCGACAAATATGCGACGCGGAGCTATGTCGCCGAACGGCTCGGGCCGGGCGTGTTGCCAACGCTCTATTGGGTCGGCAACGACCCCGACGCGATCCCCTTCGACCGGCTGACGGCGCCCTATGTCATCAAGAGCACGCATGGCTACGAACATGTCGTCATCGTCGAGCGGGGCGGCACACCGGATGTCGAAGCCATCCGCGAGAAGGCGCGCCGATGGCTGGCCTATAACCACGGTTCGGCGATGTGGGAGCCGGGCTATCAGCACGTTCCGCGCCGACTGGTCGTCGAGGAACTGCTGGAGGATCCATCCGGCCGGCCGCTGGTCGAGCGCAAGATCTTCGTGTTCGACGGCAAGGTGCGGATGGTCGAATCGATCTTTGTCGAGCCGGGCACGCGCGGCCGCCAGACGGCCATGCACACGGCCGACTGGCAGCTGCTCGGCTGGTATGCGACGCGGCAGCCTTATCCGGGGCCGAAGCCGAGGCCAGAGCATCTCGAGGAGATGTTCGCCGCAGCCGAGCGTCTCGCCGCCGGGTTCGATTTCCTGCGCGTCGATCTCTATGATTGCGGCGACAGCTTCAGGGTCGGCGAGCTCACGGTCTATTCCTGGTCGGGGCTGTTCAATTTCAATCCCGACGAGGCCGACCTGATCCTCGGCTCCTACTGGCATCTGCGGCTGCCGGTGCTGCGCGCCGTTCTCGCCGTGCTGTTCCGGCGGCGGGAGATCCGTCCCCCGCACGCGCAGATCGAACCGGCGCCCCCGACCTTCGTGGCGGAGACGGCCTGACGCAGCGCGGCGGATGCGGCCGACGCGCGTCCGCCCGCAGGGTCGATGGTCTTCGAGGGAATGGTGCCGGTTGAGGGGATTGAACCCCCGACCTTCGGTTTACAAAACCGCTGCTCTACCGCTGAGCTAAACCGGCGATGCCATCGGTTTAGTGAGAGGCGGGGCGGCAGGTCAAGGGGCGGCCGCGCGCGAACGCCGGCGGCCGTCCTGCTGCCGCGCCGCGCGCGTGCTCAGGCGGCGGGGGCGCCGAGATGGCGGCGCGCGACATAGAGCGCGAGCGCCGCCGCATTCGAGACATTGAGGCTCTTGATCGCGCCCGGCATGTCGAGCCGCGCGACCGTATCGCATTTCTCACGCGACAGGCGGCGGAGGCCCTTGCCCTCGGCACCGAGCACCAGTGCGATGCGCTCGCCGGCCATGGCCTCTTCCAGCGTCGCCGTCCCCTCGCTGTCGAGCCCGACGCGGTGGAAACCGAGTTCGCCGAGCTCGTCGAGCGCGCGGGCGAGATTCGGCACCTCGATATGGTTGATCCATTCGAGCGCGCCGGAGGCCGCCTTGGCGAGCACGCCGGTCTCGGTCGGGGCATGGCGGCCGGTCGTCAGGAGCGCATCGGCGCCAAAGGCGACGGCCGAGCGCAGGATCGCGCCGACATTGTGCGGATCGGTGACCTGGTCGAGCACGACGATGAGGCGGGCATCGCCGAGCATCGACAGCGGCAGCGGATCGAGCGGTTCGACGAGGACAGCCGCGCCCTGATGCACGGCGCTTTCGCCGAGCAGGCGGTCGAGCGCCTTCGGCTCGGCCTCTTCGAGGCTCTCGGGAAGCGTCGCGCCTTCTTCACGCAGACGGGCTGCGGCATTTGGGGTCGCGAGCAGCCGGAGAACGGTGCGGTTCGCGTTGCCGAGCGCCGCCGCGACCGAGTGAATGCCATATATCCACAGCTGGTCTGGCCGGCGTTCGGCCGAGCCGCGTGGCGGAAAACGCCGCTCGCCTTCGCCGCGCGGGCGGGCGTCTTCGCGCTTCGGACCAGGCTTTCCGCCCCTGAAATACTTGGATTTGTCGCTGCTGCTCATGCGGCTTTATAGGGGGGGCGCTCTCTTGCGGCAACCGCGCGCCGCGCACGAAAACGGCGATGCGCAAAGCGGGGCGAAGGGCGTTGACAGCGGGGGGCAAGGTCTCCATAACACGCGCCACGGAAAACCGGGTCCCGGTCCGGTTCCGTAGACGATCCTGAACGCTTGACGCTCTGCCGTGATAATGGAGGGGTGCCCGAGTGGTTAAAGGGGACGGACTGTAAATCCGTTGGCTATGCCTACGTTGGTTCAAATCCAACCCCCTCCACCATCTCGACGGAACGTTGGCGTGCGGGTGTAGCTCAATGGTAGAGCAGCAGCCTTCCAAGCTGAATACGAGGGTTCGATTCCCTTCACCCGCTCCATCTATTGAGCATCGCGCCGCCGGCGAGGCGGATCCTTCCTCGCGGCGAGGTCGCGGTGCGAGCTGGGCCGGCCTGAGGCTCACGTGAACGAGACGACAGGAAAGCACGTCGATGGGTAAAGAGAAATTTGCGCGGACGAAGCCGCACTGCAACATTGGCACGATCGGCCACGTCGATCATGGCAAGACGTCGCTGACGGCGGCGATCACGAAGGTGCTTGCGAAGACGGGCGGCGCGACGTTCAAGGCGTATGACCAGATCGACGCGGCTCCCGAGGAGCGTGCGCGCGGCATCACGATCTCGACGGCGCATGTCGAATACGAGACGTCGGCCCGCCACTACGCCCACGTCGACTGCCCCGGCCACGCCGACTATGTGAAGAACATGATCACCGGCGCGGCGCAGATGGACGGCGCGATCCTGGTCGTGTCGGCCGCCGACGGCCCGATGCCGCAGACGCGCGAGCACATCCTGCTCGCCCGCCAGGTCGGCGTTCCCGC
Organism: Kaistia sp.; assembly: GCA_965229325.1. GTDB lineage: Bacteria > Pseudomonadota > Alphaproteobacteria > Rhizobiales > Kaistiaceae > Kaistia. The sequence continues at coordinate 355,838 of OZ245873.1, forward strand.
CCTCGTCGTGTTCCTGAACAAGGTCGACCTCGTCGACGACGCCGAGCTCCTGGAGCTCGTCGAGCTCGAGGTGCGCGAGCTGCTCTCGTCCTACGACTATCCGGGCGATGACATTCCGATCGTCAAGGGTTCGGCCGTGGTCGCGCTCAATGACGGCGACGCCAAGCTCGGCGAGGACGCGATCCTCGAGCTGATGACGGCTGTCGACACCTATATCCCGCAGCCGGAGCGTCCGATCGACCTTCCGTTCCTGATGCCGATCGAGGACGTGTTCTCGATCTCGGGTCGTGGCACGGTGGTGACCGGCCGCGTCGAGCGCGGCATCGTCAAGGTCGGCGAGGAAGTCGAGATCGTCGGCATCCGCCCGACGGTGAAGTCGACGGTGACCGGCGTCGAGATGTTCCGCAAGCTGCTCGACCAGGGCCAGGCGGGCGACAATATCGGCGCGCTGCTGCGCGGTATCGACCGCGAAGGCGTCGAGCGCGGCCAGGTGCTGTGCAAGCCCGGCACGGTGACGCCGCATACGGTGTTCAAGGCCGAGGCCTACATCCTGACGAAGGAAGAGGGTGGCCGTCACACGCCGTTCTTCACCAACTACCGCCCGCAGTTCTACTTCCGCACGACGGACGTGACCGGCGTGTGCACGCTGCCTGAAGGCGTCGAGATGGTGATGCCGGGCGACAACGTGTCGATGGAAGTCACGCTGATCGTTCCGATCGCCATGGAAGAGAAGCTGCGCTTCGCTATCCGCGAAGGCGGCCGCACCGTCGGCGCCGGCGTCGTCGCCAGCATCATCAAGTAAGAGTCGAGGCTCCGGACGGGGCACGCGGCAACGCGTGCCGACCGAGCATCGCAACAGATCGGGCGGCTGCGCATCATCGCAGCCGCCCGTTTTCGTTCAGGCATCCCTTGACCCGAGCGATGCAGAATTGCCGCATGGGCTCTGTGCCGCGTCCCTGCCTGAGGCGCGGCCTTTGCGGCGTCGCCTCGTGCTGCTAAGGCAACGCTGAGAGCGTCGGCCCATCGAGGTTGTCAGTGCCCAAGTAAGTCCGGTCTCAGTCAGTTCCACCCCGCGTCGACGGCTCCGCGCCGTCGGCGTGTCTTTGTCCATCGGGTGGCGGCGTGAGACCGGTCTGGCATTGTTTCGCCTGACACCAGCGCCGCCGCTCTCCTTTCCCGCTGCGCCGAACTTCGCCATGCCGCGCCCTGCCAAGGGCTTCCTGCGCCGTCCTCTCGGTGGACTTCCGAACGGAAGACCGCGACGAGATGTTCGATGCCCTGACGGTCCGCTGGACCATTGTTCCCCAGAATTCGCCCGAGCCCTGGCTCCCCTGCAGCGGATGCGGCTCAGTCCGTGCCTTTCGCAGCAGCGACAAGATCCGCCTCAACGCCAACGGGCGGAAGCTCGATGCCTGGCTAATCTATAAGTGCGTCGCTTGCGACAAGACGTGGAACCGACCGATCTTCGAGCGCCGCAACGCCCGCTCCATCGATTCCGACGTGATCCGGGCGATGGAGGCCAACGATCCGGATTGGGTCCCCGGTCTGGCCTTTGATCGCGACGCCCTGCGCCGCCACACCCAGCGGATCGAAGGCTCCGCAGAGTTCCGTGTCCGGAAGAACCTGGTGCGCGAGCCGTCCGACTGGACGAGGCTCGACATCGGTCTCGCCGTGCCGCTGCCGACGGATCTCCGCCTCGACCGGCTGCTCGCCTCGGAGCTGCCGCTTGCGCGCAGCAGTCTCGGCCGCATGATCGAGAGCGGTTCTCTGCGTGTCCTGTCGGCGCAGGGAGATGCGCTGCGCCGACGCATCAGGGACGGCACCCGCGTCGTCATCGATCTCACCGTTGAACGGGATCGCGACAGCGTGTGGCGGCGCGCCGCGATGGAGGAAGCGGCCTGATCGCCGCCAGACCGTCGGCATGCATCAGCCCGGCCGGATGGTGTCCGGCCGGGCTCTGTCAATCGGCGTCCGCAGCGTTGGTCTGTTCATCCGCTGAACACCGCCCGCGGGCGGATCAGCTGGCCGCTCGCCGCCTGCTCCATGGCATGGGCGATCCAGCCGACCGAGCGGCCGGTGGCGAAGAGGGCGAGGGCGCTCCGGCGCGGCAGGCGGTAGACCCGCTCCACGAGAACCAGCGCGACATCGATCGACGGCTTCTGGCCCGTCGCCGTCTCGACCGCCTCCAGCAAGGCGCGATCGGCTGCGCCGAGCGGCACTGCCGCCAGAAGGGCGGCGGCGCGCGGATCGCCGGAGGGGTAGAGCCGGTGGCCGAAGCCGGGCAGGCCGTCGCCGCGGGCGAGGCGGGCGTGAACGGCGGCGGCCGGATCGCCGAGGTGTTGCACCTCGTCGAGGAAGGCGGCGACGCGGTCGGTGGCGCCGCCATGCAGCGGGCCGGCCAGCGTGACGAGACCGGCGATCAGTGCGTGGGTCAGCGGCGCGCCGGTCGAGGCGGCGACGCGCACGGCGAAGGTCGAGGCGTTCAGTTCGTGATCGGCGACCAGAACCAGCGCCCGGCGGATGGCGTTCTCGGCCGCCGGCGCCTGCCAGGTCGCTGCGAGCGCCTGATGCAGCGGCGCCTCAGGGAACCAGCGGCCGGCCGCCGCCGAGCCGATGATGCGGACGAGCCGTGCCGCCCGCGCCGCCAGCCGCGCGCCCTGCTCGCCGGGCAGCGAATCGGGCAGTTCGGCGGCGAGCGCCGCCACTGCCCGGTCGATCGGCGATCCCGCCTCCGGCATCGCGCGCAGCGCCCGGCCGCGAAAGGCGGTGCCCTCGACGCCCCAGAGCAGGTCGGCAATGCCCTCCAGCGTCGCCGTCTCCGAGAGCAGGGCGGCGTCCTGCCCGCGATAGGTGAGGCGGCCGCCGGCGATGCTGCCGAGCGCGGTCGTCAGCACCGGCAAGCCCCAGTCGAGCGCCGTCGCCGCCGCCGAGGCCGGCCGCGCCTGACGCTGCTTCTGCGCGATCAGCGCCTCGACATCGTCACGCCGATAGAGCCGGGCGCGCGGATCGGACGGATGCGGCAGGGCGCGGATGCGGCCGCGGCTGACATAGGCATAGAGCGAGGCCGGCCGCACGCCGAGGCGTTCGCTCGCTTCTTCCGCCGTCATCAGTCCAGCAGGGTCGCTCGTCATCGCCGTCATATTGATTTGTTGATTCAAGATTGAGGACCCCATCAATCTAAAGCAGGTTCTCCGCGGAAGCAAAGAAGGAGACCGACATGAATGCGCGCGTGGACAGCATCGCTCTCGTGGAGGGCCCGGCGCGATCGGCACCGGCGGGTCTCGCCGGCGTCGTCGCCGCGGAAACCGTGCTCAGCCATGTCGACGGCGCCGGCGGCCGGCTGATCGTGCGCGGCGTCCCGATCGAGGCGCTCGCAGGTGGGTCGAGCTATGAGGCGGCGGCGGCGCTGCTACTCGGCGGCTTCGCGGCCGTTGGCGACGAGGCTGCCGTTCGGGCGGCGATTGGCCGGGGCCGGGTCGAGGCGCATCGCCGCCTCATCGGCCGGCTCGACGCGACATCGCCGCGCGATCCGGTCGAGGCGATGCGGCTGCTCCTGGCCGCGCTCGGCGATAGCGACCCGCTTGCCGAGCCGGCGGCGCTGATCGGCGCTGTCGGCGTCGCCGCGGCCATGGCGATCCGGGCCGGGCAGGGGCTGCCCGCCCAGAGGCCGGACGCGGCGCTGCCGCATGCGCTCGACCTGCAGCGACTCATTTCCGGCCAGATGCCGGAAGAAGCGGCGGCGCGCGCCTTCGAGACCTATCTCGTCACGGTCATCGATCACGGCCTCAACGCCTCGACCTTCACGGCGCGCGTCGTCGCCTCGACCGAATCGGGTCTCGTCTCGTCGGTCGTCGCCGCGCTCTCGGCGTTGAAGGGGCGGCTGCATGGCGGCGCGCCGGGTCCCGTGCTCGATATGCTGGATGCGATCGGCGAGGCGGAGCGCGCCGAGGCCTGGCTCGAGGCGCGCATGGATGCCGGCGAGCGAATCATGGGCTTCGGCCATCGCGCCTACCGAGTGCGCGATCCGCGCGCCGATGTGCTGCGCGCGGCGATCGGGCAGCTCGGCGAGGGGGAGGGGCGGCTGGCGCTCGCCCGCGCCGTCGAAGAGGCAGCCCTCGCCGTCCTGGCGCGGCGCAAGGCCAAGCGCCGGCTCGACGTCAATGTCGAGTTCTACACGGCGCTGCTGCTGGAGCGACTCGGTATTCCGAGAGAGGGATTTACCGCCGTTTTCGCGGCCGGACGCTCGGCCGGGTGGATCGCCCATGCGCTGGAGCAGCAGCAGACCGGCACGCTGATCCGTCCCGACGCCCGCTATGTCGGGCCGGAGCCGCAGCTGTGAGGTAATCGGCGGGCGGGTAAGCCGGCGCCTGTGCGGAGCGATCGAATAGGGATTGCACCGGCCCCCTCGCTTGGCTATGACAACCGCGCGTGCCCGGAATCGACTTCGGTCGGTCGGGCAAGCATGGAGGGGTATAGCTCAGCTGGTAGAGCGACGGTCTCCAAAACCGTAGGTCGTAGGTTCGAATCCTACTGCCCCTGCCAAATTGCTACTTGAGGAATCGTTCATTCGGTTCTATGTAACGCTTCCCAGCGCGGTGCGCAGACGTTTGTTTGCGCGCCCGCAAGCCGTGAGCGGGTAATGGCCACCAAAACTAATCCAATAGCGTTCCTCCAGCAGGTCCGGTCGGAGGTATCGAAGGTCGTTTGGCCGTCTCGGCGCGAGGCGTTGATCACCACCGCCATGGTTTTCGCCATGGCCGTTGCCGCGTCCCTGTTCTTCACGCTGGCCGATTTCGTCTTGAGCTACGGCGTTCAGCTGCTGCTCGGCATCGGTCGCTAGGGAGCAGAATGCATGGACAAGCGGTGGTACATCGTTCACGCCTATTCGAATTTCGAGAAGAAGGTCGCGGAATCGATCCGTGAGCAGGCGGCCCAGCGGGGTCTCGCCGAGCTCTTCGACCAGATCCTCGTGCCGACGGAGAAGGTCGTCGAGGTCCGGCGTGGCCGCAAGGTCGACGCCGAGCGGAAGTTCTTCCCGGGCTATGTCCTGGTGAAGATGGCGCTGACCGACGACGCCTATCACCTCATCAAGAACACGCCGAAGGTCACCGGCTTCCTCGGTTCGGATAATCGCCCGATGCCGATCTCGGAAGCCGAGGCGAACCGGATCCTGCACCAGGTGCAGGAGGGCGTCGAACGTCCGAAGCCGTCCGTCAGCTTCGAGATCGGCGAGCAGGTCCGCGTCGCGGATGGCCCGTTCGCCTCGTTCAACGGTCTCGTCGAGGAAGTCGACGAGGTCCGGGCCCGCCTCAAGGTGGCGGTGTCGATTTTCGGACGCGCCACTCCGGTGGAGCTCGAATACGGTCAGGTCGAGAAGGTCTGACCCTTAAGGGGCGTGGGAGGGTGCGGCGCTCGCCAAGCGTCGCCGCCCGCACCACGCCATTCCTGGTTCGGCATGATGCCGGACCGCCTCGCCGGCAGGCTGCCGGCAGTGGAAAGGAACGAAGATGGCAAAGAAGGTTCTCGGCTACCTGAAGCTTCAGGTGAAGGCCGGCTCGGCGACCCCGTCGCCGCCGATCGGCCCCGCGCTCGGCCAGCGCGGTATCAACATCATGGAATTCTGCAAGTCGTTCAACGCGCAGACCCAGGAGATGGAGAAGGGCTCGCCCGTCCCCGTCGTGATCACCTATTACCAGGACAAGTCCTTCACTTTTGTGATGAAGACGGCCCCGGTCAGCTTTTATCTGAAGAAGGCCGCCGGCATTCCGAAGGGCGCGACGACGCCCGGCAAGGGTGCTTCGGCCGGCTCGGTCAGCAAGGCGCAGTGCCTCGAGATCGCTTCGAAGAAGCTGAAGGATCTCAACGCCGAGAACGTCGAAGCGGCGGCTCGGATGGTCGAAGGTTCCGCCCGGTCGATGGGCCTCACGGTGGTTGACTGATCATGGCTCAGCACGGCAAGCGCGTTCTCCAGGCCCGTGAGGGCATCGACCGCAACAAGCTCTATCCGATCAGCGTCGCGATCTCGCTGGTCAAGGACCGGGCCACCGCCAAGTTCGACGAGACCATCGAGGTCTCGCTCAATCTCGGCGTCGATCCGCGTCACGCTGACCAGATGGTCCGCGGCGTCTGCACGCTGCCGAACGGCTCGGGCCGTACGGTCCGCGTCGCGGTGTTCGCCCGCGGCGCCAAGGCCGAAGAGGCCAAGGCCGCCGGTGCCGACATCGTCGGTGCCGAGGACCTGCTCGAAATCGTCCAGGGCGGCACGATCGAATTCGATCGCTGCATCGCGACCCCGGACATGATGCCGCTCGTCGGCCGCCTCGGTAAGGTGCTCGGCCCGCGCGGCCTGATGCCGAACCCGAAGGTCGGCACGGTGACCATGGACGTCACCACCGCCGTCAAGGGCGCCAAGGGCGGTTCGGTCGAGTTCCGCGTCGAGAAGGCCGGCATCATCCATGCCGGCATCGGCAAGGCCTCGTTCGACGCCGAGAAGCTGGTGCAGAACATCAAGGCGTTCGCGGATGCGGTGCAGAAGGCCCGTCCGACCGGCGCCAAGGGCACCTTCGTCCAGCGCGTCGCGGTGTCGTCGACCATGGGCCCCGGCGTCCATGTCGATCCGGCCTCGGTGCTCGGCGCCTAAGGCGCTGATCTGAATTCCGCCCGGGCAACCGGGCGGCGCGACGGCCGCGCGGGACCTTCGGGTTCCGATCGGCCGATACCTGTCCGAGACTGCAGGAGCCGGGTCGTCCGGCTTAATATCCTGCATAGACGGGGCGAGACCGATTGTCCGGCGTCATGCCGGCTGTCAGTTCGAACCTCTTTTGCCCGGCGGCTCGCAAGAGCTTGCGGGGGGACAGGCCAGGAAGCGTCGCGGCTGCTCGTCAGCCTCGACATATGCAACCGGCGGTCCCGACCGCAAAAGTCGGCCGCCTACTGGAGAGAGGCAAGTGGAAAAAGCGGAAAAGCGCGAACTTGTCTCGACGATGAACGAGGTCTTCCAGGAGACCAACGTCGTCGTCGTGGCACACTATGCCGGCCTTCGGGTTTCCGAGCTCACCGCCCTGCGCGGCAAGGCTCGGCAGGCCGGGGTCAGCATCAAGGTCGCAAAGAACCGCCTTGTGAAGCTCGCCCTTCAAGGCACGGACTCTGCCCATATCGCGGACCTCTTCCAGGGTCCGACGCTGGTCGCCTACTCGGTCGACCCGGTGGCAGCGCCCAAGGTCGCCAGCGAGTTCGCCAAGACGAATGACAAGTTCGTCATTCTCGGCGGCGCGATGGGCAAGACCAATCTCAGCCCCGACGGCGTCAAGGCTCTGGCCACGCTGCCGTCGCTGGACGAACTGCGCGGCAAGCTGATCGGGCTCATCCAGGCCCCGGCTCAGAAGATCGCGACGGTCGTCAATGCGCCGGCAAGCCAGCTCGCCCGCGTGTTTGGTGCCTATGCCAAGAAGGACGAAGCGGCGTAAGGCCGTTTACCCAACACCTGAATTCGAACTGATAGGAAACTGAAATGGCTGATCTTTCCAAGATTGTTGAAGAACTCTCGAGCCTGACCGTTCTCGAGGCTGCCGAGCTCTCGAAGCTGCTCGAAGAGAAGTGGGGCGTTTCGGCTGCGGCTCCGGTCGCGGTTGCGGCTGTCGGCGGCGGCGCCGCTGCTGCTGCTCCGGTCGAAGAGAAGACCGAGTTCGACGTCATCCTGACGGATGTCGGCCCGAACAAGATCAACGTCATCAAGGAAGTCCGCGCGATCACCGCCCTCGGCCTCAAGGAAGCCAAGGACCTGGTCGAAGCGGCTCCGAAGGCCGTCAAGGAAGCCGTGTCCAAGGACGAGGCTGCCAAGCTCAAGGCCCAGCTCGAGGGCGCCGGCGCCAAGGTCGACGTCAAGTAACTATGAAAATACGGCCGGCTCCGATCCTCGGAGCCGGTCGATCATTCAGGTCCTCAGGGACCGCTGTCCAGAGAGCCGCGCCAAAACGCGGCTATACGGCTTTCCGGACAGCCGTTCTTGAACATAGAAGGAGCGAACATGGCCCAGGCATTCACCGGTCGTAAGCGCATCCGCAAATTCTTCGGGTCCATCGGCGACGTCGCCGAGATGCCGAACCTCATCGAGGTTCAGAAGGCATCCTATGACCAGTTCCTCATGGTCGAGGAAACGAAGGGTGGGCGTCCCGACGAAGGTCTGCAGGCCGTCTTCAAATCCGTCTTTCCGATCTCCGACTTCTCGAACACCGCGCTGCTCGAATTCGTTCGCTACGATTTCGACCTGCCGAAGTACGATGTCGACGAGTGCCGCCAGCGCGGAATGACCTTCTCGGCGCCGCTCAAGGTGACGCTGCGCCTGATCGTGTTCGATGTCGACGAGGACACGGGCGCGAAGTCGGTCAAGGACATCAAGGAGCAGGAAGTGTACATGGGCGAAATGCCGCTCATGACGCTGAACGGCACCTTCATCGTCAACGGCACCGAGCGCGTCATCGTCTCGCAGATGCACCGTTCGCCGGGCGTGTTCTTCGATCACGACAAGGGCAAGACCCATTCGTCGGGCAAGCTCCTGTTCGCCGCCCGCATCATCCCCTATCGCGGCTCGTGGCTCGACATCGAGTTCGACGCGAAGGACATCGTCTATGCGCGTATCGACCGGCGTCGCAAGATTCCGGTCTCCTCGCTCTTGTTTGCGCTCGGCATGGACGCCGAGGAGATCCTCGACACCTTCTACAACCAGATCAGCTTCACCAAGGCGGGTGACGGCTGGCGCATGCCCTATGATGCCAACCGCATGCGCGGCATCAAGGCGGCGACCGATCTCGTCGACGCCGACACCGGCGAAGTGGTCGTCGAGGCCGGCAAGAAGCTGACGGCCCGCGCCGCCCGCGCCATCGCCGAGAAGGGCGTCAAGGCGCTCAAGGTCACGCGCGAGGATCTCTTCGGCAACTATGTCGCCGAGGACATCGTCAATCCGCAGTCCGGCGAGATCTATGCCGAGGCGGGTGCCGAGATCACCGAGAAGCTGCTCGCCACGCTGGAGACCGCCGGCTACGACGAGATCAGCGTGCTCGACATCGATCACATCAATGTCGGCGCCTATATCCGCAACACCGTCGCCGTCGACAAGAACGAGACGCGCGAGGATGCGCTGTTCGACATCTACCGCGTGATGCGTCCCGGCGAGCCGCCGACGATGGATTCGGCGCAGGCGATGTTCCAGTCGCTGTTCTTCGACAGCGAGCGCTACGACCTGTCGGCCGTCGGCCGCGTCAAGATGAACATGCGTCTCGACCTGACGGCAGAGGACACCGTGCGCGTTCTGCGCAAGGAAGACATCCTCGCCGTCATCCAGATGCTCGTGAATCTGCGCGACGGCAAGGGCGAGATCGACGACATCGACAATCTCGGCAATCGCCGCGTGCGCTCGGTCGGCGAGCTCATGGAGAACCAGTACCGCGTCGGCCTGCTGCGCATGGAGCGCGCGATCAAGGAGCGCATGTCGTCGGTCGAGATCGGCAATGTCATGCCGCAGGATCTCATCAACGCCAAGCCGGCGGCCGCCGCCGTGCGCGAATTCTTCGGCTCCTCGCAGCTGTCGCAGTTCATGGACCAGACCAACCCGCTCAGCGAGATCACGCATAAGCGTCGTCTCTCGGCGCTTGGCCCGGGCGGTCTGACGCGCGAGCGCGCCGGCTTCGAGGTGCGCGACGTGCACCCGACGCATTACGGCCGCATCTGCCCGATCGAGACGCCGGAAGGCCCGAATATCGGCCTGATCAACTCGCTGGCGACGTTCGCGCGCGTCAACAAGTACGGCTTCATCGAGAGCCCGTATCGCCGCGTCCGCGACGGCATCGCCACCGACGAGATCATCTATCTCTCGGCGATGGAGGAATCGAAGTACTACGTCGCCCAGGCGAACGTGCACCTCGACAAGTCCGGCAAGCTGACGCAGGACCTGATCGTTTCCCGCCATGCCGGCGAGAACGTCATGGTCACCTCGGACCGCGTCGACTTCATGGACGTGTCGCCGAAGCAGCTCGTCTCGGTCGCGGCCTCGCTGATCCCGTTCCTCGAGAACGACGACGCGAACCGCGCCCTCATGGGCTCGAACATGATGCGTCAGGCAGTGCCGCTGGTGCGCGCCGAGGCGCCGTTCGTCGGCACCGGCATGGAAGCGGTCGTCGCCCGTGACTCGGGCGCTGCCATCGCGGCCCGCCGCGGCGGTATCGTCGACCAGGTCGACGCGACCCGTATCGTCATCCGCGCGACGGAGGATCTTGATCCGTCGAAGTCGGGTGTCGATATCTATCGCTTGATGAAGTTCCAGCGTTCCAACCAGTCGACCTGCATCAACCAGCGTCCGCTGGTGCGTGTCGGCGACATTGTCGGGCGTGGCGACATCCTCGCGGACGGTCCCTCGACCGATCTCGGCGATCTCGCCCTCGGCCGCAACGTGCTCGTCGCGTTCATGCCGTGGAATGGCTACAACTTCGAGGACTCGATCCTTCTCTCGGAGCGGATCGTCTCGGACGACGTCTTCACCTCGATCCATATCGAGGAATTCGAGGTGATGGCCCGCGACACCAAGCTGGGCCCGGAGGAAATCACGCGCGACATTCCGAACGTTTCGGAAGAGGCGCTGAAGAACCTCGACGAAGCCGGCATCGTCTATATCGGCGCCGACGTTCAGGCGGGGGATATCCTCGTCGGCAAGATAACGCCGAAGGGCGAAAGCCCGATGACGCCGGAGGAAAAGCTCCTCCGCGCCATCTTCGGCGAGAAGGCGTCGGACGTGCGCGATACCTCGCTCCGGGTTCCCCCGGGCGTGACCGGAACGATCGTCGAGGTGCGGGTGTTCAACCGGCACGGCGTCGAGAAGGACGAGCGCGCGATGGCGATCGAGCGCGAGGAGATCGAGCGTCTCGCGAAGGACCGCGACGACGAGCAGGCGATCCTCGACCGCAACGTCTATGGCCGTCTCGCCGATATGCTGGTGACGCGGACCGCCTCGAGCGGCCCGAAGAACTTCAAGAAGGAGACGGTGCTCTCCCGCGAGGTTCTCGAGGAATATCCGCGCAGCCAGTGGTGGCAGTTCGCTGTCGCCGACGAGAAGCTGATGGGCGAGATCGAGGCGCTGCGCGGCCAGTATGACGAGAGCCGCAAGCGTCTGGAGAAGCGCTTCATCGACAAGGTCGAGAAGCTGCAGCGCGGTGACGAGCTGCCGCCCGGCGTGATGAAGATGGTCAAGGTCTTCGTCGCCGTGAAGCGCAAGATCCAGCCGGGCGACAAGATGGCCGGCCGCCATGGCAACAAGGGTGTCGTGTCCCGCATCGTTCCGGTGCAGGACATGCCCTTCCTCGAGGACGGCACGCATGTCGATATCGTGCTCAATCCGCTCGGCGTGCCGAGCCGCATGAATGTCGGCCAGATCCTCGAGACCCATCTCGGCTGGGCTTGCGCCGGCATGGGCCTCAAGATCGGCAAGATGCTCGAGGACTACAAGAAGAGCGGCAACGTGGCGCCGCTGCGCGTCCAGCTCGACGAGGTCTATGGCGACAATGCCAAGAACGAGAACGTGGCCGATCTCGACGACGAATCCGTCGTCAAGCTCAGCCAGCATCTCTCGAAGGGCGTGTCGATCGCGACGCCGGTGTTCGACGGCGCGCGCGAGCCGGACATCGTCACGATGCTGAAGCAGGCGGGTCTCGATTCCTCCGGCCAGGTCGTCCTCTATGACGGCCGTACCGGAGAGTCGTTCGATCGCAAGGTGACCGTCGGCTACATCTACATGCTGAAGCTGCACCACCTCGTCGACGACAAGATCCATGCCCGCTCGATCGGACCGTACTCGCTGGTCACCCAGCAGCCGCTCGGCGGCAAGGCCCAGTTCGGCGGCCAGCGCTTCGGCGAGATGGAGGTGTGGGCTCTCGAGGCCTATGGCGCCGCCTACACGCTGCAGGAAATGCTGACGGTGAAGTCGGACGACGTCGCCGGCCGTACCAAGGTCTATGAGGCGATCGTCCGCGGCGACGACACGTTCGAGGCCGGTATTCCGGAGAGCTTCAACGTTCTGGTCAAGGAAATGCGCTCGCTCGGTCTCGACGTCGAGCTCAACCAGTCGAAGATGGCGCTGGAAGCGGCCGAACGGATTCGGGACGCGGCGGAGTAATCCGCCGCGTGCCTTCTGAATCCATGGAAATTGGTCAAGCCGGCCGGTGCGAGGGGTTTTGCCCCCGCCCGGCGGCCGACAAAGGAGATCGGCGATGAATCAGGAAGTCGCGAACATCTTCAACCCGCTGGCCCAGCCGGCGCAGAACTTCGACCAGATCCGCATCCACATTGCGAGCCCGGAGAAGATTCTGTCGTGGTCCTACGGCGAGATCAAGAAGCCCGAGACCATCAACTACCGCACGTTCAAGCCAGAGCGTGACGGCCTCTTCTGCGCGCGCATTTTCGGGCCGATCAAGGACTACGAGTGCCTGTGCGGCAAGTACAAGCGGATGAAGTACAAGGGCATCATCTGCGAGAAGTGCGGCGTCGAAGTCACGCTGGCGCGCGTCCGGCGCGACCGCATGGGCCATATCGAGCTGGCGGCGCCCGTCGCCCATATCTGGTTCCTGAAGTCGCTGCCGTCGCGCATCGGCATGCTGATGGACATGACGCTCAAGGATCTCGAGCGCATCCTCTATTTCGAGAACTACGTCGTTCTGGAGCCCGGCCTCACCCCGCTGAAGGAGCGTCAGCTCCTCTCCGAGGAAGAGTATCTGCGCGCCCAGGACGAGTATGGCGATGACAGCTTCACGGCGCTGATCGGCGCCGAGGCGATCCGCGAGATGATGATCGCGCTCGACCTCGAGAAGCTCGCCGTCGATCTCCGCGAGGAAATCGCGACCTCGACCTCGGAGCTGAAGCCGAAGAAGCTCGGCAAGCGGCTGAAGCTCGTCGAGGCGTTCATCGAGTCCGGCAATCGCCCGGAATGGATGATCATGACCCAGATCCCGGTCATCCCGCCGGATCTGCGTCCGCTCGTCCCGCTCGATGGTGGCCGCTTCGCGACCTCGGATCTCAATGATCTCTATCGCCGCGTCATCAACCGCAACAATCGTCTGAAGCGGCTGATCGAGCTCCGCGCGCCCGACATCATCATCCGCAACGAGAAGCGCATGCTGCAGGAGGCCGTCGACGCTCTGTTCGACAACGGCCGCCGTGGCCGCGTCATCACGGGCGCCAACAAGCGTCCGCTGAAGTCGCTGTCGGACATGCTGAAGGGCAAGCAGGGCCGCTTCCGCCAGAACCTGCTCGGCAAGCGCGTCGACTATTCCGGCCGTTCGGTCATCGTGGTCGGCCCGGAGATGAAGCTGCACCAGTGCGGCCTGCCGAAGAAGATGGCGCTCGAGCTGTTCAAGCCGTTCATCTACTCGCGCCTCGACGCCAAGGGCTTCTCCTCGACGGTGAAGCAGGCGAAGAAGCTCGTCGAGAAGGAGCGGCCCGAGGTCTGGGACATCCTGGACGAGGTCATCCGCGAGCATCCGATCCTTCTGAACCGCGCCCCGACGCTGCACCGCCTCGGCATCCAGGCGTTCGAGCCGGTTCTGATCGAAGGCAAGGCGATCCAGCTGCATCCGCTCGTCTGCTCGGCCTTCAATGCCGACTTCGACGGCGACCAGATGGCCGTGCACGTCCCGCTGTCGCTCGAAGCGCAGCTGGAAGCGCGCGTGCTGATGATGTCGACCAACAACATCCTGCACCCGGCCAATGGTCTGCCGATCATCGTGCCGTCGCAGGATATCGTTCTCGGCCTCTATTACTTGTCGATCATGGCGGACAAGGAGCCCGGCGAGGGCATGCTGTTCGGCAATACCGGCGAGATCGAGCATGCGCTGGCGGCGAAGGCCATCACGCTGCACACCAAGATCAAGGGCCGCTATCGCTCCGTCGACGCGGACGGCAACGTCACGTCGAAGATCTATGACACGACGCCCGGTCGCCTGCTGATCGGCGAACTGCTGCCGAAGCACCACAACCTGCCCTTCGACGTCGTCAACAAGCTGATGACCAAGAAGGAAATCTCGAACACCATCGACGCGGTCTACCGCCATTGCGGCCAGAAGGAGACGGTCATCTTCTGCGACCGGATCATGGCGCTCGGCTTCCGCGAGGCGTGCCGTGCCGGCATCTCGTTCGGCAAGGACGACATGGTCATCCCGGCCGCCAAGGCGAAGCTGGTCGAGGATACGCAGGCGCTCGCGAAGGATTACGAGCAGCAGTACAATGACGGCCTCATCACCTATGGTGAGAAGTACAACAAGGTCGTCGATGCCTGGGCGAAGTGCGGTGATCGCGTCGCCGAGGAGATGATGAAGGGCATCTCGGCCGTCCAGAAGGACGCCGAGACCGGTCGTCAGAAGCCGATGAACTCGGTCTACATGATGAGCCATTCGGGCGCGCGCGGTTCGCCGACGCAGATGAAGCAGCTCGCCGGCATGCGCGGTCTGATGACCAAGCCGTCGGGTGAGATCATCGAGAACCCGATCATCTCGAACTTCAAGGAAGGCCTCACCGTTCTCGAGTACTTCAACTCGACCCACGGCGCCCGCAAGGGTCTCGCCGATACGGCTCTGAAGACGGCCAATTCCGGCTATCTGACGCGCCGTCTCGTCGACGTGGCGCAGGACTGCATCATCATCGAGCAGGATTGCGGAACCTCGAACGGCCTCAAGATGCAGGCGGTCATCGACAGCGGCCAGGTCGTCGCTTCGCTCGGCCTGCGCATTCTCGGCCGTACGGCGGCCGAGGATATCGTCGCGGCTGCCACCGGCGAGGTCATCGTGCCGGCCGGCAAGCTGATCGACGAGCGCGACTGCGAGAAGGTCGAGAAGGCCGGCGTCCAGGCGGCGAAGATCCGCTCGGTGCTGACCTGCGACACCAAGATCGGCGTCTGCGCCACCTGCTACGGTCGCGACCTTGCACGCGGCACGCCCGTCAACATGGGCGAAGCCGTCGGCGTCATCGCGGCGCAGTCGATCGGCGAGCCGGGCACGCAGCTCACCATGCGCACGTTCCACATCGGCGGAACGGCGCAGGTGGTGGACTCGTCCTTCATCGAGTCGTCGTTCGAAGGCACGATCCAGATCCGCAACCGCAACATGGTGCGCGACAGCGAGGGCAAGCTCATCGCCCTTGGCCGCAACATGGCGATCGTCATCGTCGACAAGGACGGTGCCGAGCGTGCGGTCAACCGCGTCACCTATGGCTCGCGTCTGCATGTGGACGAGGGCGACCAGGTCAAGCGCGGCCAGCGTCTGGCGGAATGGGATCCCTATACCCGTCCGGTGCTGACCGAAGTGACCGGCACCATCGCCTATGAGGACATGGTCGAGGGTATCTCGGTCGCGGAAACGGCGGACGAGGCGACGGGCATCACCAAGCGCGTCGTGATCGACTGGCGCGCCAATCCGCGCGGCGGCGATCTGAAGCCGGCGATCGTCATCAAGGGCAAGGACGGCAAGGTGCTCAAGCTCGCCCGTGGCGGCGAGGCGCGGTACCTGCTCTCGGTCGAGACCATTCTCTCGGTCGATCCGGGCTCGGACGTGCATGCCGGCGACGTGCTGGCGCGTATTCCGACGGAAGGCGCCAAGACGCGCGACATCACGGGCGGTCTGCCGCGCGTGGCGGAGCTGTTCGAGGCGCGTCGTCCGAAGGATCACGCCATCATCGCCGAGATGGACGGCACCGTCCGCTTCGGCCGCGACTACAAGAACAAGCGTCGCGTCATCGTCGAGCCCGTCGAGGGTTCGGTCGATGCGACGGGTGCGCCGCTGGAGCCGGTCGAGTATCTCATCCCGAAGGGCAAGCCTTTCCATCTTCAGGAAGGCGACGCCGTCGAGAAGGGCGACTACATCATGGACGGCAATCCGGCGCCGCATGACATCCTGGCGATCAAGGGCGTGGAGGCACTCGCGGCCTATCTCGTCAACGAGATCCAGGACGTCTACCGGTTGCAGGGCGTGCAGATCAACGACAAGCACATCGAGGTGATCGTCCGGCAGATGCTGCAGAAGGTCGAGGTCGTGGACGGCGGCGAGACGGAGATGTTCTCCGGCGAGCAGGTCGACCAGCTCGAATTCGACCTGATCAACGAGAAGGCCAAGGCCGAGGGCAAGAAGATCGCCATCGCCAATCCGGTCCTGCTCGGCATCACCAAGGCCAGCCTGCAGACGCGGTCGTTCTTCTCGGCGGCCTCGTTCCAGGAGACCACCCGCGTCCTCACCGAGGCGGCGGTCAACGGCAAGGTCGATCCGCTCGACGGTCTCAAGGAGAACATCATCGTCGGCCGCCTCATCCCGGCGGGTACCGGCGGCACGATGAACCGTATCCGCGAGATCGCCACCAAGCGCGACGAGCTGATCCTCGAGGAGCGTCGCCGCGCGTCGGCCGCGTCTCATCCGAAGCCGCAGACCGGCGGCCTGCTCGGCAATCTGACCGACGCGGCCGAGTAACGGATCGCTTTCGTCGAAGAGTTGAAGAGGGCCGCCCACACCGGGCGGCCCTTTTTCGTGGCCGTTGCAGCAGTGCTCCGGCCCCGTTAACCAAGCGGTCGCGATGTCCCGCGGCTGTCCCCGTCATGCGCCGCGGCCGCCATGTGCAGTTCATCGCCGCGCGCTATTCTTTCGCCGCATTGCCGCGTCCTGAGTCTGGCGCGGCTTCCCCCTCGTTCATAGGTAGACGATGACCTTCGCACGTTCCTCCAGGCTGTTCGGCACGGTGCTCTCGGCCGGGCTTGCGCTTTCCGTGGCCGTGGCCGGCCCGGCCTCGGCCTGCACGTCGCTGCTGTATTTCGACGCGAATGGCGCGGCCTATGCCGGGCGGACGCTCGAACTCGCCGGAGAACTGCCCTACCGCGTCGCCTATTTCCCGGCCGGCCAGCGCACGACCTCGGAGGCGGCCGCCGGCGCGCCCGCGCTCGACTACACCAGCAAGTACCGCGTCCTCGCCGTGACGGTGCCGGATGGCTCGCTCGCCGATCTCAAGATCGTCGAGGGCGTCAACGACCAGGGGCTGACCTTCAGCCTGCTCGCCTTCGCCGACGCCAATGGTCCGGCCGCGGCCTTCACCAAGACCAAGGCGGCGCTGTCGGCGATCGATCTCGGCTCGTGGACGCTCGGCCAGTTCGGCAGCGTCGCCGAGGTCAAGGCCGCGCTCGCCAGCCAGCCGGTGCTGCTCGCCCCGCTCGCCGTGCTCGGCAATGCCAAGTCGCCGTTCCATTATGCGATGCATGACCGCAGCGGCGCGTCGATCGTCATCGAATTCGCCGACGGCAAGCAGACGGTCTACGACAATCCGGTCGGCGTGATGACCAATGGGCCGTCGCTGCCCTGGCATCTCACCAACCTCAACAACTACACCTTCCTCAACAATCTCGACCAGTCGACGAACACCTTCGGCAAGCTCGCCGTAGCTCAGCCGGATTCCGGCATCGCCACCGAGGGCCTCCCGGCCTCGAACACCTCGGTCGGGCGTTTCGTTCGCGCGGTCTACTACGCGCAGTTCGCCGAGAAGGCGAAGGATGCCGACAGCGCCATCCGCGTCGTCGGCCATGTCATGAACAATTTCGACCGCCCGAAGAACATCACCAAGGATGCCGGCGGCGCCGGCAACGAGGGCATCGCCGCGGCCGTCACCAAGGACGCGCCCGCCTTTACCAGCGAATACACCTCGTGGACCTCGCTGACGGACCTCTCGCGCGACATCCTGTTCCTGCGCACCTATGACGGGCTCAACTACACCAAGTTCGATCTCGGCGCGCTCGCGTCGGTTCAGACCGTGGTCTCGATCCCGCTCGCGACGATCAACGGACTCGCCGGCGACGGTACGCCGGCGCTGATCGCCGGCAAGTAGCCGCAAGTCTGACGGGGCGCGCCGTGCGAACGGTGCGTCCCGTCGCTGAAATTATGCGACAAGGCGGTCACGGTTCACGCTTCCTTAAGGGAAGAGCCGGCGGCCGCTATGTTGCGCTGCGTCGCGGCGTGCTATGGGGGCTCATTGCGTCGGGGGACGATGGGTTGTCATGCGCCAGTTTGTGAACCGCCTCAGGGGTATCGTCGTGGTCGTCGCGGCGGCCTCGCTGCTTTCGGCCTGCGGCGGCCGCGTCGAAGGTGTGCTCGAGCCCGTCTCTCTGACGGCGCCCGGCACGACCACCGTCGACATGGCGGTGGCGACGACGCGCTCGCGTTCGGAGAACCGCGCCGTCCTCTTCACCGGCGAACGCGGCGAGCAGCTCGACTTTGCCAATATCGTCGTGTCGATCCCGCCGGACTCGGCGCGCAAGATCGGCGACGTGCAGTGGCCGAAGCGGCTGCCCGGCAATCCGGCCACGGATTTCGTGACCGTCAAGGCCGAGGACATGACGCTCCCGCAGGCCAAGACCTGGTTCAACACGCGGATCAAGAAGACGCCCGGCCGCAAGGCGCTGGTCTTCATCCACGGCTTCAACAATCGCTTCGACGATTCCGTCTACCGCTTCGCGCAGATCGTTCATGATTCCGGCGCCCCGGTGGTGCCGATCCTCTTCACCTGGCCCTCGCGCGGCAGCCTGCTCGACTATGGCTATGACCGCGAGAGCACCAACTATTCGCGCGACGGGCTCGAGCAGCTGCTGACGGCCCTGGCGCAGAATCCGAATGTCGGCGAAGTCGACATCCTCGCCCATTCGATGGGCAACTGGGTGACGCTCGAGGCGCTCCGGCAGATGGCGATCCGCAACGGCCGCGTGCTGCCGAAGATCAAGAACGTGATGCTGGCTTCGCCCGACGTCGATGTCGACGTGTTCCGCAGCCAGATGGGCGATATCGGCAACAAGGGCCCGACGATCACGCTGTTCGTCTCGCAGGATGATCGCGCACTCGCCGCCTCGCGCCGCATCTGGGGCAATGTCGAGCGGCTCGGCCAGGTCAATCCGACCCTCGAGCCCTATGCGACCGAGTTCAAGCGCGACAAGATCACCGTCATCGATCTGACCGCGCTCAAGACCGACGACAAGCTCAACCACGGCAAGTTCGCATCGAGCCCCGAGGTGGTGCAGGCGATCGGCGCCCGTCTTGCCGATGGCCAGGCGATCAGCGACTCGCGCGTCGGGCTCGGCGACCGCATCATCGCGGCTTCGACCGGCGCCGCGGCCACGGTGGGTGCGGCTGCCGGCGTCATCGTCGCCGCGCCGGTCGCGATCATCGACCCGAACACGCGCCAGAACCTCACCGACAATGTCGAGGCGCTCGGCGACTCGATCACCGACAGCGCCGCCGCGACCACCGACGCGGTCAAGGGCGCGACGCAGATCGGTCAATAGCGGGGAGGCGAGGGCGCTCGCGTCACGGTCGCGACATCGCCCTGCAACACGCGCATCCTATGAGGCCTTCGTTCCCCGAACGGAGGTTTCCCCGATGTCGCTTCGCTCCCTTCTGCTTGCCGGCGTGCCGCTCCTCGCCCTGACCGCGTCGGCGCTGGCCGATCCGCAGGCATTCGATGCGGTTCTCACCGGCCATGCCGTGCTGCCGGCCGCGACCTTCGCCGTGCCGCCGGCCGATGCGCCGGCTTCCCTCAACATGTCCGGCCGCTTCACCGGCGAGGGCGCTGACGCCGGTCGCCGCTTCGACCAGCCGGGCGCGATCTTCGACGCCAAGACCGGCCTCGCGCGGCCGTTCGCCGGCCAGCCGGTGCAGGGCTTCTCCGGCATCCGCGCGCTCGGCGACGGCACCTATGTCGTGCTGACCGACAACGGCTTCGGCGCCAAGGCCAACTCGGCCGATGCGATGATCATGTTCCACATCGTCAAGCCGGACTGGAAGACGGGCCGGGTCGAGGTCGTGAAGACGATCTTCGTCAAGGATCCGAACCGCGCCGTTCCCTTCCGCATCGTCAACGAGAACACCGGCACGCGCTATCTGACCGGCGCCGATCTCGATACCGAGAGCATCCAGAAGGTCGGCGACCATTTCTTCATCGGCGACGAGTTCGGCCCCTATCTGGTCGAGGTCGCGGCCGACGGCACGGTCGTCCAGCTCAAGGAGACGGTCGTCGACGGCACCACCTATCGCAGCCCCGACAACTATGCCGTCGTCATGCCGGCCGGCCCCGACAAGCCGCTGCCCGCTTTCAATGTCCGCCGTTCCAAGGGCTTCGAGGGCATGGCGCTCTCGACCGATGGCAAGACGCTCTATCCGATGCTCGAAGGCGCGCCCTATGACGCCAAGGCCGGCGCCTATCTCACCAAGGGCGGCAAGTCGGTGCTGCCGATCTTCTCCTATGACATCGCCGGCGGCAGCTTCGGGACCGAGGTTCGCTACTACCCGCTCGAGGACTTCGCCAATGCGATCGGCGATTTCAACATGATCGACGCGACGCGGGCCCTCGTCATCGAGCGCGACGGCGGCGCCGGTGATCCGCGCGAGGGCTGGGCCAAGACCCCCGCCAAGCTGAAGCGCATCTATCTCGTCGATCTCGCCCAGACCGACGCCGACGGCGTCGTCAAGAAGATCGGCTATATCGACCTGATGGCGATCAAGGACCCGAACGCCGTCGCCCGCGCCGGCACGATCGACGGCGTCTTCACCTTCCCGTTCGAGACGATCGAGAATGTCGACCGCATCGACGAGACGCATATCATTGTCGCCGACGACAACAACTTCCCGTTCTCGATCGGCCGCGCCAACGGCAAGGCCGACAATGACGAGTTCATCGTTCTTGATGTCGCCGACTTCCTGAAGGCGAAGTAGTCAATCGTCCGCCTCGGTTCGGGAGGGCCGCCCCAGGGCGGCCCTTTTCTTTGCGGGCAGCTTCGCTACCAATAGGCCGCCGGCCCGTTTCGGCCGGGGGAGGACGACAATGAAGACGATTGGAATCGCCGCCGCGGCGCTGATGGCGCTCGCCGGGACCGTCTCCGCCAAGGAGGCTTATCTGCCGGCGGTCAAGATCGAGCCGATCCTGAAGACGACGACGACGACGAGCGGCGACCCGATCGTCTATCCCGCCATCGCCGATCCCGAGGTGCAGTCGCTGATCGTCGAGATCCCGGCGGGCGGCGAGACCGGCTGGCACCTGCATCCGGTGCCGATCTACGCCTATATCCTCTCCGGCAGCATCGAGGTGGAATCGGAGGGTGGCGCCAAGCGGCTGTTCAAGGCGGGCGACTCGTTCGCCGAAATGGTCAATCGCAAGCATGACGGGCGAGTCGTCGGCGATGTTCCGGTCAGAATCCTGATGATCGTGACCGGCGAGAAGGGCAAGCCCTTCACCGAGAAGACCGCGGCGCCGAACTGACACCGCCGCGCGCAATATCCTTGCGCGTAAGGTCCTCTCAGCGACCGATCATTCCGCCGAGCCCTATGCCGGCGCATGAATCCGGCGGCTCGTTACACTTCCGAAAGAACCTGCGATTGGGCTTGACGGGCGGGGGGAGAATCCGTAGGTTCCGCAAGCTTTCGGGCGGGTGGTAAGTCTAAAGCGTCCAGCGGCGCCACGTCGCGGAGTTCGGACTTAAACACTGTCTGGATCGACACAGAGTTTTGGAAACGACACGCAAGATCGCGGTTTTCGCCGTGATCCTCTGCTTCTCGTAGCGCCTCCGCCGAAACGCGGAATGGCGCTCTTCGTTCATGGCCGTGTCGGCCATGAGGGTTGCGAGAGGCGGAGATCAGGACCGTAGGCTAGCTGAAAGGCGACGCATGCCGACTATTAATCAGTTGATCCGCAAGCCGCGCCAGGCGCCGGCGAAGCGGAACAAGGTTCCCGCGCTGGAGCAGAACCCGCAGAAGCGCGGCGTCTGCACGCGTGTCTATACGACGACGCCGAAGAAGCCGAACTCGGCCCTCCGCAAGGTGGCCAAGGTCCGTCTGACCAACCAGTTCGAAGTCATCGGCTACATTCCGGGCGAGGGTCACAACCTCCAGGAACACTCGGTCGTGATGATCCGCGGCGGTCGCGTCAAGGATCTTCCCGGCGTTCGCTACCACATTCTGCGCGGTGTCCTGGATACCCAGGGCGTCAAGAACCGCAAGCAGCGCCGTTCGAAGTACGGCGCGAAGCGTCCGAAGTAAGGGGTTAGACCGATGTCCCGTCGCCACAGTGCTGAGAAGCGCGAGATCATCCCGGACCCGAAGTTCGGCGATATCGTCGTGACGAAGTTCATGAATGCCGTCATGTATGACGGCAAGAAGTCGGTTGCCGAGAACATCGTCTACGGTGCCCTCGACGTGATCCAGGCTCGGACGAAGCAGGAGCCGGTGGTCGTGTTCCGCCAGGCCCTCGACAATGTCGCGCCGCACATCGAAGTGCGCTCGCGCCGCGTCGGTGGTGCCACCTACCAGGTTCCGGTCGAAGTCCGCACCGATCGCCGCCAGGCGCTCGCCATTCGCTGGCTGCTTACCGCCGCCCGCGCCCGCAACGAAAAGACCATGGTCGAGCGTCTCTCCGGCGAACTGCTGGATGCCTCGAACAACCGCGGCAATGCCGTTAAGAAGCGCGAAGACACGCACCGGATGGCGGAAGCCAATCGCGCGTTCTCGCACTATCGCTGGTAACCCGGTCCTCAAAGGCAGACCATCATGGCCCGCACGCACAAGATCGAAGACTACCGCAATTTCGGCATCATGGCCCACATCGATGCCGGCAAGACCACGACGACCGAGCGGATTCTTTACTATTCGGGCAAGAGCCACAAGATCGGCGAAGTGCATGACGGCGCTGCCACCATGGATTACATGGAGCAGGAGCAGGAGCGCGGCATCACGATCACGTCGGCGGCAACGACGACGTTCTGGAACGGCAAGCGCCTGAACATCATCGACACGCCCGGCCACGTCGACTTCACCATCGAGGTGGAGCGTTCGCTGCGCGTTCTCGACGGTGCGGTCTGCGTTCTCGACTCCAACCAGGGCGTCGAGCCCCAGACGGAGACCGTGTGGCGCCAGGGCGACAAGTACCATGTGCCGCGCATCGTCTTCTGCAACAAGATGGACAAGACCGGCGCCAACTTCGACATGTGCATCGCCGACATCAAGACCCGTCTTGGTGCACGTCCGGTTCCGATCCAGCTGCCGATCGGCGCTGAGCAGGATTTCAAGGGCATCGTCGATCTCGTCAAGATGACCGCGGTCGTCTGGCACGACGAAAGCCTCGGCGCGAAGTACGACACGATCGAGATCCCGGCCGACATGCTGGAGCGGGCGCAGGCTGCCCGTGCCGAGCTGATCGAGGCCGCGGTCGAGCTCGACGACGCCGCGATGGAAGCCTATCTCGAGGGCACCGAGCCGGATGAGGCGACGCTGAAGTCGCTGATCCGCAAGGCCGTGCTGCACTCGACCTGGTTCCCGGTTCTTGCTGGCTCCGCCTTCAAGAACAAGGGCGTGCAGACGCTGCTCGACGCCGTCGTCGACTACCTGCCGTCGCCGGTCGATGTTCCCCCGACCAAGGGCATCGATCTGAAGACCGAGCAGGAAGTCGAGCGTCATTCGACCGACGATGAGCCGCTTTCGATGCTCGCCTTCAAGATCATCGAAGACCCGTTCGGCGTCCTGACCTTCGCGCGCATCTATTCGGGCGTGCTGAACAAGGGCACGACGCTGCTGAATTCGACCAAGGAGAAGCGTGAGCGCATCGGCCGCATGGTCACGATGCACGCCAACTCCCGTGAGGACATCGAAGTTGCCTATGCAGGCGACATCGTTGCGCTCGTCGGTCTGAAGGAAGCCCGCACCGGCGACACGATTTGCGACCCGGCCCATCCGATCCTTCTGGAAAAGATGGAATTCCCGGATCCGGTCATCGAGATGTCGGTCGAGGCCGCCACCAAGACCGACCAGGAGAAGCTCGGCGTCGCGCTGCAGAAGCTCGCTTCGGAAGATCCCTCGTTCCGCGTCTCGACGGACAGCGAGTCCGGCCAGACGATCATCAAGGGCATGGGCGAACTGCATCTCGACATCAAGATCGATATCCTTCGTCGTGCGCCGTACAACATCAACGTGAATGTCGGCGCTCCGCAGGTGGCTTATCGCGAGACCATCCGCAAGAAGACCGAGATCGACTACACGCACAAGAAGCAGACCGGCGGTACGGGCCAGTTCGCCCGCGTCAAGTTCACGATAGAGCCGAACGAGATTGGTGCCGGCTACACGTTCGAGAACAAGATCGTCGGCGGCGTTGTTCCGAAGGAATATCTGCCGGGCGTCGAAAAGGGTCTCAATTCGGTCATGACCTCTGGTCCGATCGCCGGCTTCCCGGTTGTCGACGTCAAGGTCGCTCTGATCGACGGCGCGTACCATGAAGTCGACTCGTCGGCCATCGCCTTCGAAATCGCTTCGCGTGCGGCTCTTCGTGAAGGCATCGAGAAGGCCAATCCGGCCCTGCTCGAGCCGATCATGAAGGTCGAGGTCGTCTCGCCGGAAGATTATGTCGGTTCGGTCATCGGCGATCTCAATTCGCGCCGCGGCCAGAT
Organism: Kaistia sp.; assembly: GCA_965229325.1. Taxonomy (GTDB): domain Bacteria; phylum Pseudomonadota; class Alphaproteobacteria; order Rhizobiales; family Kaistiaceae; genus Kaistia. The sequence continues at coordinate 380,316 of OZ245873.1, forward strand.
CCAGGGCCAGGACATGCGCGGCAACGCGAATGTCATCACCGCCTTCGTCCCGCTGGCGAACATGTTCTCGTATGTGAACAACCTGCGCTCCATGAGCCAGGGCCGCGCCAGCTACACGATGCAATTCGATCATTATGAGCAGGTTCCGCAGGCTGTCGCCCAGGAAGTCCAGGCGAAATACGCCTAGTTTCCTCGCGAACCGAACCTGCTGACAGACACGACGGAGAATTCCGATGGGTAAAGAGAAATTTGCGCGGACGAAGCCGCACTGCAACATTGGCACGATCGGCCACGTCGATCATGGCAAGACGTCGCTGACGGCGGCGATCACGAAGGTGCTTGCGAAGACGGGCGGCGCGACGTTCAAGGCGTATGACCAGATCGACGCGGCTCCCGAGGAGCGTGCGCGCGGCATCACGATCTCGACGGCGCATGTCGAATACGAGACGTCGGCCCGCCACTACGCCCACGTCGACTGCCCCGGCCACGCCGACTATGTGAAGAACATGATCACCGGCGCGGCGCAGATGGACGGCGCGATCCTGGTCGTGTCGGCCGCCGACGGCCCGATGCCGCAGACGCGCGAGCACATCCTGCTCGCCCGCCAGGTCGGCGTTCCCGCCCTCGTCGTGTTCCTGAACAAGGTCGACCTCGTCGACGACGCCGAGCTCCTGGAGCTCGTCGAGCTCGAGGTGCGCGAGCTGCTCTCGTCCTACGACTATCCGGGCGATGACATTCCGATCGTCAAGGGTTCGGCCGTGGTCGCGCTCAATGACGGCGACGCCAAGCTCGGCGAGGACGCGATCCTCGAGCTGATGACGGCTGTCGACACCTATATCCCGCAGCCGGAGCGTCCGATCGACCTTCCGTTCCTGATGCCGATCGAGGACGTGTTCTCGATCTCGGGTCGTGGCACGGTGGTGACCGGCCGCGTCGAGCGCGGCATCGTCAAGGTCGGCGAGGAAGTCGAGATCGTCGGCATCCGCCCGACGGTGAAGTCGACGGTGACCGGCGTCGAGATGTTCCGCAAGCTGCTCGACCAGGGCCAGGCGGGCGACAATATCGGCGCGCTGCTGCGCGGTATCGACCGCGAAGGCGTCGAGCGCGGCCAGGTGCTGTGCAAGCCCGGCACGGTGACGCCGCATACGGTGTTCAAGGCCGAGGCCTACATCCTGACGAAGGAAGAGGGTGGCCGTCACACGCCGTTCTTCACCAACTACCGCCCGCAGTTCTACTTCCGCACGACGGACGTGACCGGCGTGTGCACGCTGCCTGAAGGCGTCGAGATGGTGATGCCGGGCGACAACGTGTCGATGGAAGTCACGCTGATCGTTCCGATCGCCATGGAAGAGAAGCTGCGCTTCGCTATCCGCGAAGGCGGCCGCACCGTCGGCGCCGGCGTCGTCGCCAGCATCATCAAGTAAGAGTCGAGGCTCCGGACGGGGCACGCGGCAACGCGTGCCCTCGTGACTTAAGGACAGAAATCGATGAACGGTCAGAATATCCGGATCCGGCTCAAAGCGTTCGATCATCGTATCCTCGATGCATCGACGCGAGAGATTGTGAACACGGCGAAGCGTACGGGTGCGCGGGTTGTCGGCCCTGTGCCGCTGCCCACTCAGATCGAGAAGTTCACCGTGAACCGGTCGCCGCATATCGACAAGAAGAGCCGCGAGCAGTTCGAGATGCGCACTCATAAGCGCCTTCTCGACATCGTCGATCCGACCCCGCAGACCGTGGACGCGCTGATGAAGCTCGACCTCGCTGCCGGCGTCGACGTCGAAATCAAGCTCTGAGGCGAGCGAGGACAAGATGCGCTCTGGATTGATCGTACAGAAGGTGGGTATGACCCGCATCTATACGGATGCGGGTGAGCAGGTGCCGGTCACGGTGCTGAAGCTCGACAACTGTCAGGTTGTCGCCCATCGGACGGAAGACAAGAACGGCTACACCGCGGTGCAGCTCGGCAGCGGTCTCGCCAAGGTCAAGAATACGACCAAGGCAGAGCGCGGACATTTCGCGGCGGCTGAAGTCGAGCCGAAGCGCAAGGTCACCGAGTTCCGCGTGAGCCCGGACAACCTCATCGAGGTCGGCGCCGAGCTGACGGTCGAGCACTTCGTCGTCGGCCAGTTTGTCGACGTGTCGGGCACGTCGATCGGCAAGGGCTTCGCCGGCGTCATGAAGCGGCATAATTTCCGCGGCGGCCGTGCGACTCATGGTAACTCCCTGTCGCACCGCGTGCATGGCTCCACCGGCCAGCGCCAGGATCCGGGCAAGGTCTTCAAGAACAAGAAGATGGCCGGACACATGGGCGATGCCCGCGTCACCACGCAGAACCTCAAGGTTGTGCGTACCGACGCCGAGCGCGGTCTGATCATGGTCGAGGGTGCCGTTCCTGGCGCCAAGGGCGGCTGGATCGAAGTGCGCGACGCTGTGAAGCGCGCACTGCCGAAGGAAGTTCCGTTCCCCGGCGCGTTCAAGGCGCGCACGGCGGCCGTAGTGAAGGAGTCCGAGTGATGGACCTGAAGGTCACCACGCTTGACGGCGCGTCGGCCGGGGAAATCTCGCTCTCGGACGAGATTTTCGGCCTGGAGCCGCGCGGCGACATCCTGCAGCGCATGGTTCGCTGGCAGCTGGCCCGTCGCCAGGCTGGCACGCACAAGTCGAAGGGTCGCTCGGAAGTCTCCGGCACGACCAAGAAGATGTACAAGCAGAAGGGTACCGGCGGCGCTCGCCACGGTGCCAAGACTGCGCCGCAGTTCCGCGGCGGCGGCAAGGCCTTCGGTCCGGTGGTGCGCAGCCATGCGCATGACCTGACCAAGAAGTTCCGCCAGCTCGCGCTGAAGCATGCGCTGTCGTCGAAGGCCCGCAGCGAGGATCTCGTCATCGTCGCCGATGTCGCCCTCGACGCAGCCAAGACGAAGGCGGTCAAGGAGCGTTTCGCCAAGCTCGGCTGGGCGAATGCGCTGATCATCGACGGTGCGACGGTCGACACCAATTTCGGTCTCGCCGCCCGCAACGTGCCGCATATCGATGTCCTGCCCGTGCAGGGGATCAACGTCTACGACATTCTGCGCCGCGAGAAGCTCGTGCTGACCAAGGCTGCGGTCGAAGCGCTGCAGGAGCGGTTCAAATGAGCAACCCGACCCATTACGACATCATTCGCAGCCCGGTGCTCAGCGAGAAGTCCACGATCGCGACCGAGCAGAGCAAGGTTGTGTTCAACGTGCTGAAGAGCGCGACCAAGCCCGAGATCAAGGCCGCCGTCGAGGCGCTGTTCAAGGTCAAGGTCACCGGCGTCAACACCCTGATCCGCAAGGGCAAGGTGAAGCGCTTCCGCGGCATCGTCGGCAAGCAGAGCGACCTCAAGAAGGCGATCGTGACGCTGGCGGAAGGCCAGTCGATCGACGTCTCGACCGGTCTCTAGAGCAGAAGAATAGGCTGAAGCCATGGCTCTCAAGCATTACAAGCCGACCACGCCGGGACAGCGCCAGCTGGTGCTCGTCGACCGCTCGGAGCTCTATGCCGGCAAGCCGGTCAAGGGCCTGACCGTCGGTCTTCGTCAGAGTGGCGGTCGCAACAATCTCGGTCGCGTCACGGCCTATGGTCGTGGCGGCGGTCACAAGCGCACCTATCGCCTGGTCGATTTCAAGCGCCGCAAGCGCGACATGACGGCCGTCGTCGAGCGGATCGAGTATGATCCGAACCGCACGGCCTTCATCGCCCTCATCAAGTATGAGGACGGCGAGCTCAGCTACATCCTGGCGCCGCAGCGCCTGGCCGTCGGCGACACCGTCGTCTCGGCAGCCCAGGCCGACGTGAAGCCCGGTAACTGCATGCCGCTCGGCGCGATGCCGGTCGGCACCATCGTCCACAACGTCGAGATGAAGCCCGGCAAGGGCGGACAGATCGCACGTTCGGCCGGTGCCTATGCGCAGTATGTCGGCCGCGATGGCGGCATGGCGATCCTGCGTCTCAATTCGGGCGAGCAGCGGCTGGTCAGCCAGGCCTGCGTCGCGACGGTCGGTGCGGTTTCGAACCCGGACCACGCCAACATCTCGATCGGCAAGGCCGGCCGCAACCGCTGGCTCGGCAAGCGTCCGAGCGTGCGCGGCGTGGCCATGAACCCGGTCGATCACCCGCATGGCGGCGGCGAGGGTCGTACCTCGGGCGGCAGGCACCCGGTCACTCCGTGGGGCAAGCCGACCAAGGGCAAGAAGACCCGTAACAACAAGTCGACCGACAAGTTCATCGCGCGCAGCCGTCATCTGCGCAAGGGCAAGTAAGAGAGGCTGTTCGTGGCTCGTTCAATCTGGAAAGGCCCGTTTGTTGACGGGTATCTCCTGCGCAAGGCCGAGAAGAGCCGCTCTTCGGGCCGTGGCGAGGTGGTGAAGATCTGGAGCCGTCGCTCCACGATCCTGCCGCAGTTCGTGGGACTGACCTTCGGCGTCTATAACGGCCAGAAGCATATTCCCGTTATCGTCAACGAGGACATGGTCGGTCACAAGTTCGGCGAGTTCTCGCCGACGCGTACCTACTACGGTCACACGGCCGACAAGAAGGCGAAGAGGAAGTAAGATGGGCAAGCCGAAGCGCGAACGCGCGCTGAAGGACACCGAGGCGCGCGCGATCACGCGCATGATCCGTGTCTCTCCGCGCAAGCTCAATCTGGTCGCGGCTCTGATCCGCGGCAAGAAGGCCAGCGCCGCGCTTGCGGACCTGACCTTCTCGGAGAAGCGCATCGCCCGGGACGTCAAGAAGACGCTCGAGTCGGCGATCGCCAATGCCGAGAACAACCACGATCTCGACGTCGACGCTCTCGTCGTCGCCGAGGCCTTCGTCGGCAAGGCCCTGGTCATGAAGCGCTGGTCGCCGCGTGCCCGTGGCCGCGTCGGTCGCATCGAGAAGCCGTTTTCGCATCTGACGATCGTCGTGCGTGAAGCTGGGGAGGCCGCTTGATGGGCCAGAAAGTCAATCCGATCGGTCTGCGCCTCGGTATCAACCGGACCTGGGACAGCCGCTGGTTCGCCAACAAGGGCGAGTACGGCAAGCTGCTGCACGAGGATCAGAAGATCCGCGAAGTCCTGATGAAGGACCTGAAGCAGGCCGCCGTCTCGAAGATCGTGATCGAGCGTCCGCACAAGAAGTGCCGCGTGACCATTCACTCGGCGCGGCCGGGCATCGTCATCGGCAAGAAGGGCGCCGATATCGAGAAGCTGCGCAAGACCGTTGCGAAGCTGACCGATAGCGAAGTGCACATCAATATCGTCGAAGTCCGCAAGCCGGAGATCGACGCGAACCTGGTGGCCGCCTCGATCGCCCAGCAGCTGGAACGCCGCGTTGCGTTCCGCCGCGCGATGAAGCGTTCGGTGCAGTCGGCCATGCGTCTCGGCGCAGAGGGCATCCGCATCAACGCCTCGGGTCGTCTCGGCGGCGCCGAAATCGCGCGCCTCGAGTGGTACCGCGAAGGTCGCGTGCCGCTGCACACGCTGCGCGCCGACATCGACTACGGAACCGCGACGGCGCACACGGCCTATGGCACGTGCGGCATCAAGGTCTGGATCTTCAAGGGCGAAATCCTTGAGCATGACCCGATGGCGTCCGAGCGTCGCCAGACGGAAGGCAACGAGCAGGGCTCGGGCAGCGGTCGTCGTCGCGATAACGCGGCCTGACAGCAACCGCACCTGAAGCCGAGAGAGAACGAAAATGCTGCAACCGAAGCGCACCAAGTTCCGCAAGCAGTTCAAGGGCAGGATCCACGGCGTCGCCAAGGGCGGCACCGACCTGAACTTCGGCGGTTTCGGGCTGAAGGCGATGGAGCCGGATCGGGTCACCGCCCGGCAGATCGAGGCGGCTCGCCGCGCGATCACCCGCGCGATGAAGCGCGCCGGCCGTGTCTGGATCCGCGTGTTCCCGGATGTTCCGGTCACGTCCAAGCCGACCGAAGTCCGCATGGGCAAGGGCAAGGGCGCGCCGGAGTATTGGGCGTCGCGGGTCAAGCCCGGGCGGATCATGTTCGAGGTGGACGGCGTCGACGAAGAGACCGCGCGCGAAGCGCTGCGTCTCGGCGCGGCGAAGCTGCCGATCAAGACGCGCTTCGTACAGCGCATCGCCGATTGAGCGGCGAACGGACGAGGATAGGGCCATGAAGGCGAAAGACGTTCGGCTGCAGACCGCCGATCAGCTCGACACGGAGCTGGCGAACCTGAAGAAGGAGCAGTTCAACCTGCGCTTTCAGCGGGCGACCGGGCAGCTCGAGAATACGGCGCGTGTGCGGCAGGTTCGCCGCGACATCGCGAGGATCAAGACCATCGCCGCGCAGAAGCGCGGCGCAGATCAGAGCTGAGGAGGCGAACATGCCAAAACGCGTTCTGCAGGGCAGCGTCGTCAGCGACACGAACGACAAGACCGTCGTCGTGCTGGTCGAGCGCCGCTTCACGCACCCCGTGCTGAAGAAGACGGTGCGGCGGTCCAAGAAGTACCAGGCCCATGACGAGGCCAACACCTACAAGATCGGCGACACCGTCTTCATCGAAGAGTCGAAGCCGATCTCGAAGAACAAGCGTTGGGTCGTGCTCGGCACCGAATTGTCGGACGGCAAGTAGGCACGGAAGAGGTTTGTCGCGGCTCTCACCGGTGAGGCGAGGGCAGTGACCAGGAAAGCAGGCGGCCAGTCATGATTCAGATGCAGACTAACCTCGACGTGGCGGATAATTCCGGCGCTCGTCGTGTGATGTGCATCAAGGTTCTCGGCGGTTCCAAGCGGAAATACGCCTCGGTCGGCGACATCATCGTCGTCTCGATCAAGGAGGCGATCCCGCGGGGTCGCGTGAAGAAGGGCGACGTCATGAAGGCGGTCGTTGTCCGTACCGCGAAGGACATTCGTCGTCCCGACGGCAGCGTCATCCGCTTCGACAAGAATGCGGCTGTGCTGATCAACAATCAGAAGGAGCCGATCGGGACCCGTATCTTCGGGCCGGTTCCGCGCGAGCTTCGCGCGAAGAACCACATGAAGATCATCTCGCTCGCGCCAGAGGTGCTGTGATGGCTGCCAAGATCAAGAAAGGCGACAAGGTCGTCGTCCTGACCGGCAAGGACAAGGGCAAGACCGGCGAGGTGCTGACCGTGCACCCGGCCGACGAGCGCGCGGTTGTCCGCGGCATCAACATTGCCCGCCGGCACCAGAAGCAGACAGCAAGCGAGCAGGGCGGCATCGTCTCCAAGGAGATGCCGATCCACCTCTCGAACATCGCTGTGGCTGACCCGACGGACGGCAAGCCGACCAGGGTTGGATTCAAGGTATCCGAAGACGGGCGCAAGCAACGCGTCGCAAAACGTTCGGGAGAAGTGATCGATGGCTGAGGCAGCTTACGAGCCGCGGCTCAAGAAGTTCTACGAGGACGAGGTCCGCTCGAAGCTTGTCGCCGAATTCGGCTACAAGAATCCGATGCAGGTTCCGCGCCTCGACAAGATCGTGCTCAACATGGGCATCGGCGAAGCGGTGAACGACTCTAAGAAGGTCGGGACGGCGCTCGCGGATCTCGCCCAGATCGCTGGCCAGAAGCCGGCCGTCACCAAGGCGCGCAAGTCGATCGCCACCTTCAAGGTGCGCGAATTCATGCCGATCGGCGGCAAGGTGACGCTGCGCAAGGCGCGGATGTACGAGTTCCTCGATCGTCTCGTGACGATCGCCCTGCCGCGCGTGCGCGACTTCCGGGGGCTCAATCCGAAGAGCTTCGATGGCCGCGGCAACTATGCCATGGGCATCAAGGAGCACATCATTTTCCCGGAGATCAACTACGACAAGGTCGACCAGGTCTGGGGCATGGACGTCATCGTCTGCACCACGGCCAAGACGGATGAGGAAGCGCGCGCCCTGCTCAAGGCGCTCAACTTCCCCTTCCGCCAGTAAGTCGCCGGGAAAGGATAGGACGAGATGGCTAAGAAGAGCTCCATCGAGAAGAACAACCGGCGCCGTGACCTCGCCAAGCGGTATGCGGGTCGTCGCACCCGGCTGAAGGCGATCGCCAATGACGAGAGCCTGCCGCTGGAGGAGCGCTTCCAGGCGCGCCTCAAGCTGGCGGAGCTGCCGCGCAACTCCTCGCCGACCCGCATCCGCAATCGGTGCGAAGTCACGGGACGTCCGCGCGGCGTCTATCGCAAGCTGAAGATGTCGCGTATCGCTTTGCGCGAACTCGGGTCGCTGGGTCTTATCCCGGGCCTCGTCAAGTCGAGCTGGTAGGGAGCACGGTCCGATGACAATGACCGATCCTTTGGGTGATATGCTCACCCGTATTCGCAACGCCCAGATGCGCCGGCAGTCGAAGGTTTCGACGCCGTCCTCGAAGCTGCGCGAGAACGTTCTCGAAGTTCTGCAGCAGGAAGGCTATATCCGCGGCTTCGCAGCCGTCGATCATGGCGACGGCAAGGCGGAGCTGGAGATCGAGCTGAAGTATTTCGACGGCGAGCCGGTGATCCGTACGATCGAGCGTGTCTCGAAGCCGGGACGCCGCGTCTATGCCTCTGTGAAGAGCATCCCGCGCGTCAAGAATGGCCTCGGTGTCTCCATCCTGTCGACGCCGAAGGGCGTGATGTCGGATGCAGATGCCCGCGAGCAGAATGTTGGCGGAGAAGTTCTCTGCCAGGTGTTCTGATCTGGCCTTGGCGCAACACGAACCGGACGGATTGGTCTGATGTCTCGTATTGGTAAAAAGCCGGTGGCGGTGCCCAAGGGCGTGACGACCACCATCAACGGCCAGACGGTGTCGGTGAAGGGACCGAAGGGGGAACTCTCCTTCAACTTCACGGATCACGTCACGGTCGAAATGACGGAAGGCGGCGTTCAGGTCTCGCCGCGTGACAGCTCCAACTCGGCTCGCGCCGCCTGGGGTATGTCGCGGACGATGATCGCGAACCTGATGAAGGGCGTGACCGACGGCTTCTCCAAGAAGCTCGAGATCAATGGCGTCGGCTATCGTGCAGCGGTGCAGGGAACGAACCTGCAGCTGGCGCTTGGCTACAGCCATGACGTCGTTTATCCGATCCCGGCCGGGATCACGATCCAGTGCGCCAAGCCGACCGAGATCCTCGTCTCGGGTACGGATCGGCAGCGGGTCGGTCAGGTCGCCGCCGAGATCCGCGACTTCCGCGGCCCCGAGCCCTACAAGGGCAAGGGCGTGAAATACTCGACCGAAACGATCTTCCGCAAGGAAGGCAAGAAGAAGTAACGGAGCCCGTCATGGCCAACATTCAGAAGGACCGGCGCGCAGCGCGTGTCCGCCGTGCGCTCCGCAAGGTGGCGTCGGGGCGTCCTCGCCTCAGTGTGCATCGCTCGTCGGAGCACATCTACGCCCAGGTGATTGACGACGCCGAGGGCCGCACGCTCGCGGCCGCCTCGACCCTCGAGAAGGATCTGCGCGAGAGCCTGAAGACCGGCGCCGACAAGGCGGCGGCCGAGGCCGTCGGCAAGCTCCTTGCCGAGCGGGCCAAGGCGGCGGGCGTCACGGCTGTCGTTTTCGATCGCGGCTCGTATCTTTTCCACGGCCGCGTCAAGGCGCTGGCCGACGGGGCACGCGAAGGCGGCCTCGATTTCTGATGCGCCTCTGAGGCGCATCTAACGGAACAACAGGACGATTGGGATTTCGATGGCCAGAGAGCAGCGGGAAGAGCGCGACAGCGAATTCGTCGACAAGCTCGTTCACATCAATCGCGTCGCGAAGGTGGTGAAGGGCGGCCGGCGGTTCGGCTTTGCGGCCCTCGTCGTCGTCGGCGACCAGAAGGGCCGGGTCGGTTTCGGCCATGGCAAGGCGCGTGAAGTGCCGGAAGCGATCCGCAAGGCAACCGAGGCGGCGAAGCGTTCGCTGGTCCGCGTTCCGCTGCGCGACGGCCGCACGCTGCATCATGACGTGTTCGGCCGCCATGGCGCCGGCCGCGTGTTCCTGCGCGCTGCCCCTCCCGGCACCGGCATCATCGCCGGCGGCCCGATGCGCGCCGTTTTCGAGACGCTCGGCGTCCAGGACGTCGTCGCCAAGTCGATGGGTTCGTCGAACCCGTACAACATGGTGCGTGCCACCTTCGCCGCTCTCGCGGCCGAAGACAGCCCGCGCAGCGTTGCATCGCGTCGCGGCATCAAGGTTTCCGTGCTTCAGTCCCGCCGCGGCGGTGACGCCGAAGCGTCGGCCGAAGCCTGACCGCCGCACCACTCGAGGAATTGACCGATGGCCAACAAGACCGAAGGCGCGGCTGCGAAGACAGTGATCGTCGAGCAGACCGGTAGCCCCATCCGCCGGCCGGCCGAACAGCGCGCGACGCTGATCGGCCTCGGCCTCAACCGGATCCGTCGCCGTTCGACGCTGCAGGATACGCCTGCGGTTCGCGGCATGATCGCCAAGGTGGCTCACCTCGTCCGCGTCGTGGACGAGACCTGAGCCATAGAAGGACCAGTCCGATGAAGCTCAACGAGATCAACGACAACCCGGGCGCCCACAAGTCGCGCATTCGCGTCGGCCGCGGTATCGGCTCCGGCAAGGGCAAGACGGGCGGCCGTGGCGTCAAGGGCCAGAAGTCGCGTACCGGCGTCGCCATCAAGGGCTTCGAGGGTGGCCAGATGCCGCTGCATCGGCGCCTGCCGAAGCGCGGCTTCAACAACATCTTCGCGCTCGACTTCAACGAGGTCGGTCTCGGCCGCATCCAGACCGCGATCGACGCGGGTAAGCTGGACGCGACGAAGGCCGTCACCGCTGAGGCGCTGAAGGAAGCCGGCGTCATCCGCCGCGTCAAGGATGGCGTTCGCGTCCTCGGCAATGGCGTGCTGACGGCTGCCGTCACCTTCGAGGTGGCCGGTGCGTCGAAGCCCGCGCTCGAGGCGATCGAGAAGGCCGGCGGCACCGTCAAGGTGCTCGGCGCGAAGACCGAAGACGCCGCCGCGGCGTCCTGAGGCATATCGCACCTATCGTCGAGACGCCGCTTGATGCGGCGTCTCCGAAAGCCCAGTTTATGTCCCACGGTGGACATGGGATCCCGCTTTGCGGGTCCGATCGGAGCGGCGAATGGCATCTGCGGCTGAACAACTTGCGGCCAACCTGAATTTTGGCGCGTTCGCCAAGGCCGATGCTCTCAAGAAGCGCATCTGGTTCACGCTCGGCGCGCTCATCGTCTACCGCCTCGGGACGTATATCCCGCTTCCCGGCATCAATCCGGAAGCCCTGGCGAGCGCCTTCAGCAATCAGCAGTCCGGCATTCTCGGCCTTTTCAACATGTTCTCCGGCGGTGCCGTCGGACGCATGGCGATCTTCGCGCTCGGAATCATGCCGTATATCTCGGCGTCGATCATCATCCAGCTGATGACGTCGATCATTCCCTCGCTCGACGCCCTGAAGAAGGAAGGCGAGGCCGGCCGCAAGGTCATCAACCAGTACACGCGCTATGGCACCGTGCTGCTGGCGGTCGTCCAGGCCTACGGCATCGCTGTAGGGCTTGAGGGCGGCACCAACATCGTCATCGATCCCGGCCTCTTCTTCCGCATCACCGCGGTGCTGACGCTGACCGGCGGCACGATGTTCCTGATGTGGCTGGGCGAGCAGATCACCTCGCGCGGCATCGGCAACGGTATCTCGTTGATCATCTTCGCCGGCATCGTCGCCAACCTGCCGCATGCGCTGGCCGGAATGCTCGATCTGTCGCGCCAGGGCGCCTTGCCGGTCTGGGTGGTCTTCGTGGTGGCCGTCGTCGCCATCGCCGCGATCATCTTCATCGTGTTCATGGAGCGCGCCCAGCGCCGCCTGATCATCCAGTATCCGAAGCGCCAGGTCGGCAACCGGATGTTCCAGGGCGAGTCGTCGCATCTGCCGCTGAAGCTGAACACCTCGGGCGTCATCCCGCCGATCTTCGCCTCCTCGCTGCTCTTGCTGCCGGCGACGATCGCGAATTTCACGGCAGGGCAGGGCCCGAGCTGGTTCAACAGCATCGTGGCGCTGCTCGGGCATGGCACGATCCTCTATATGGCGCTCTATGCCGCCATGATCGTGTTCTTCTCGTTCTTCTACACCGCGATCGTGTTCAACCCGACCGACACGGCCGACAATCTCAAGAAGCATGGCGGCTTCATTCCGGGCATCCGTCCGGGCCAGCGCACGGCCGAATATATCGACTATGTGCTGACGCGAATCACCGTTCTCGGCGCCGCCTACCTCGTCATCGTCTGCTTGCTGCCCGAATTCCTGATTTCGGCGACGCATGTGCCGTTCTATTTCGGCGGAACCTCGCTGCTCATCGTCGTCAATGTGACGATGGACACCGTGTCACAGGTGCAGGGACATCTGCTGGCGCATCAATATGAGGGGCTCGTCAAGAAGTCGAAGCTGAGGGGGAAGAGGCGATGAGACTGATTCTGCTCGGACCACCGGGAGCTGGTAAGGGCACGCAGTCTGCTCGTCTCGTGAAGCAGTACGGAATTCCGCAACTCTCGACCGGCGACATGCTGCGTGCAGCGGTTGCCGCCGGTTCGGCGGTCGGTGTCCGCGCCAAGGCGATCATGGATGCCGGCAACCTGGTCTCCGACGATGTCGTGATCGGCATCGTCGCTGACCGGATCGAGGAGGCGGATGCCCGCAAGGGCTTCATCCTCGACGGCTTCCCGCGCACGATCGCCCAGGCGGACGCGCTCGAGGCGATGCTGTCGGGCAAGGGGCTGAAGCTCGATCTCGTGATCGAGCTCAAGGTCGACCACAGCAAGCTGATCGACCGGATCGTCAAGCGCGCCGAGGAAACGAAGGCGCGCGGCGAGCCGGTCCGCAAGGATGACGACCCCGAGGTGTTCAAGACGCGGCTCGATGCCTACCGTCGCGATACCGCGGCGATCGCTCCCTACTACAAGGAGCGCGGCCGGTTGATCGAGATCGACGGCATGCGCTCTATCGACGAGGTCTGGGCAGACATTCAAAAGTCTGTCGCACATCTTGACGAAACGGTTGCGAGCCGATAAGGGTCGCGCCTCTTCATTGATCGGGTGGCGACGTGCCCTGTTGCAAGGGACGGCGCCGCTCGGTTTTGACGATTTTTCGTTCGCATGGGCCGGCCTCCACCGGACGCGGACATAACCGCTGCCCCTTCACGGGGTGGCCGACATGGAGACGGCAATGGCCCGTATCGCAGGCGTCAATATCCCGACGAACAAGCGCGTCGTCATCGCGCTTCAGTACATTCACGGCATCGGCGCCAAGCACGCCCAGGACATCGTGACGAAGGTCAACATCGACCCGTCGCGCCGCGTCAACGAGCTTTCGGACGCCGAAGTGCTGCAGATCCGCGAGGCGATCGACCGCGACTACGTCGTGGAAGGTGATCTCCGCCGCGAAGTCGCGATGAACATCAAGCGTCTGATGGACCTTGGCTGCTACCGCGGCCTGCGTCATCGCCGCGGCCTGCCGGTTCGTGGCCAGCGCACGCATACCAATGCGCGCACCCGCAAGGGCCCGGCCAAGCCGATCGCCGGCAAGAAGAAGTAAGTTACGAGTTTGGGGCGCTAGGCCCCCGGTGGAGCCGCCGGCATTACGGCGGTGTCGAGATCGAACCTAAGGACAGAGAATGGCTAAGGACACGACGCGCATTCGCCGCCGCGAGCGCAAGAACATTTCCTCCGGCGTCGCGCATGTGAATTCGACGTTCAACAACACCATGATCACCATCACCGACGCGCAGGGCAACACGATCTCGTGGTCGTCCGCCGGCATGATGGGCTTCAAGGGCTCGCGCAAGTCGACCCCGTATGCCGCCCAGATGGCAGCCGAGGACGCGAGCAAGAAGGCCGCCGAGCACGGCATGAAGACGCTCGAGGTCGAGGTTTCGGGTCCGGGTTCGGGCCGCGAATCGGCGCTGCGCGCGCTGCAGGCGGCCGGCTTCACGATCACCTCCATCCGCGACGTCACGCCGATCGCCCATAACGGCTGCCGTCCGCGCAAGCGTCGTCGCGTCTGACGATCCCGGCCGGCGTCTTCGGGCGCCGGCATTCGCGCATCGGCATTCCGCCCGTCGGTGTCTCCGGGGCGTCGCGCCACCGGCCTCCAACGGTGGCGTCTGAGATGGAAAGGATACGTCGTGATCCATAAGAACTGGCAAGAACTGATCAAGCCGAACAAGCTCGAGGTCGCGCCTGGCTCCGATCCGAAGCGGTTCGCGACCGTCGTGGCAGAGCCTCTTGAGCGGGGCTTCGGCCTGACGCTCGGCAATGCGCTGCGCCGGGTGCTGCTCTCCTCGCTCCAGGGCGCGGCCGTCACCGCCGTCCAGATCGACGGCGTTCTGCATGAATTCTCGTCGATTGCCGGCGTGCGTGAGGATGTGACCGACATCATCCTCAACATCAAGGAAATCGCCATCAAGATGCAGGGCGACGGCCCGAAGCGCATGGTGGTCCGCAAGCAGGGCCCCGGCGTTGTCACCGCCGGCGACATCCAGACCGTCGGCGATGTCGAGGTGCTCAATCCCGAGCTCGTGCTGTGCACGCTCGACGATGGCGCCGAGATCCGCATGGAGTTCACGGTTAACACCGGCAAGGGTTATGTGCCGGCCGACCGTAACCGCCCCGAAGATGCGCCGATCGGCCTGATCCCGGTCGACAGCGTCTATTCGCCGGTCAAGAAGGTGTCGTATCGCGTCGAGAACACCCGCGAGGGCCAGGTTCTCGATTACGACAAGCTGACGCTGACCGTCGAGACCGACGGCGCGCTGCGTCCGGACGATGCCGTCGCCTATGCGGCGCGCATCATTCAGGACCAGCTGTCGATCTTCGTCAATTTCGAGGAGCCGCAGAAGGAAACGACGACGGAAAGCATTCCGGAACTCGCTTTCAACCCGGCGCTGCTCAAGAAGGTCGACGAGCTCGAGCTTTCGGTGCGTTCGGCCAACTGCCTCAAGAACGACAACATCGTCTATATCGGCGACCTCATCCAGAAGACCGAGGCAGAGATGCTCCGGACTCCGAATTTTGGTCGCAAGTCGCTGAACGAGATCAAGGAAGTTCTCGCCCAGATGGGTCTCCATCTCGGCATGGAGGTCACGAACTGGCCGCCGGAGAACATCGAAGAGCTCGCCAAGCGCTACGAAGACCATTACTGAGATCCCGACCCACGGCGTGAGCCGCCGGTAGAAACACTGAGGAGAGAGCCATGCGCCACGGTAATTCCGGCCGCAAGTTCAGCCGCACCGCCAGCCACCGCAAGGCGATGTTCGCCAATATGGCCGTGGCGCTGATCACCCACGAGCAGATCACCACCACGCTGCCGAAGGCGAAGGACCTGCGTCCGATCGTCGAGAAGCTGATCACGCTCGGCAAGCGCGGCGATCTGCATGCCCGCCGCCAGGCGATCGCGCAGCTGCGCGACGTCGCGGCCGCCGCCAAGCTGTTCGACACGCTCGGCCCCCGCTACAAGGAACGCCAGGGTGGCTACACCCGCGTTCTCAAGGCCGGCTTCCGCCATGGCGACAATGCGCCGGTCGCGGTGATCGAGTTCGTCGAGCGCGACGTCAACGCCAAGGGCGCGTCCGACCACGCCCGCACCGCCGCCGAAGAGGCGCAGGGCGAGAGCGTCGCGGCCTGATCGGCTGCAGCGTCATTGCTTGAGACTAAGAGGGCGGCCGCAGGGCCGCCCTTTTGCTATTCGGCCCGGCGTGTTGACGGGCATCGGCGGCAGGGGCGCGGGAAATGCAGGATCTCGATGAACCGGCCGCAGCGGACAGCATCGGTCTTCGACGCGTCGTCGCGATCGTCGCCTTCGCCAATCTGGCCTATTTCGGCGTCGAATTCGCGGTCGCGCTTAGGATCGGGTCGGTGTCGCTCTTCGCCGATTCGGTCGATTTTCTCGAGGATGCGGCCGTCAACATCCTCATCCTGATGGCGCTCGGCTGGTCGGCCCGGAGCCGGGCGCGGGTCGGCATGGCGCTCGCCATCACTCTGCTGGTGCCGGCCGTCGCGACGCTGTGGACCGCCTGGAGCAAGCTCGAGGCACCGCTCGCGCCTGATCCGCTGCCGCTCTCGCTGACGGGGCTCGGAGCGCTTGTCGTCAATCTTGGCTGCGCGCTGCTGCTGGCCCGTTACCGCCGGCACAGCGGCAGCCTGACGAAGGCAGCCTATCTCTCGGCCCGAAACGACGCGCTCGCCAATCTCGCCATCATCGCCGCGGGCCTCGTCACTGCGTTTGTCTGGCGATCGGCCTGGCCGGACCTTGCCGTCGGTCTTGGCATCGCCGCGCTCAATGCCGATGCCGCGCGCGAGGTCTGGTCGGCGGCGCGGAAGGAGCATCGGGCGGCGAGCTGAGCGGCGGCCGTGGCGTCATCCTGATCGCGACGGGCGGCCTTCGGGTCGCCCGTTGTTTCGGGGCGCTCATCGCGGGCCGGCGCGGTCAGGGGAGGGCAGGCGGCGGAAAGGCGAGGACGTCGCGCGTGTAGTTCTCGGCGACGACGCTGAACGGCCGGCCATCGGCGCTGACGAGAACCGCCTTGTGGCGCAGCAGATAGTCGGGCATCGCGAGCGCGGCGGCGCTGGCGGGCGCGGCGGTTGCCGGCTGCATCGCCCAGCTCTCGGGCAGCGGCTGCCAGAGCAGCGTCGCCTCGATGGTCTTGCGGCTGAAGCCGAGCGGGCGGACGACGCGGCCAAACGAGGTGTTGGTCGTCGCAAGCTCCTGGTTCATCGCGTCGGTCAGCCGCGACGGGAAATACCAGTTATCGGCCTCCGAAAGCACGCGCGTGCCGCATGTGAGCCGAACGCGTCGATAGGCGATCGTCTCGCCGGGGGCTGCCTGAAGCAGCTTCAGCGTCTCCGCGTCGGCTGGTTTCGCCGCGCCCGCGACACGGTCGGCGACGATCGTCGCGCCTGAAGGGGCGAGATGATGGTCGCTGCACCAGCGGTCGAGCGTCGCCGTCGCGGACGGGTTGGCGAGGAGGTTGGCGTTCAGCGTCTGGATCAGCGCGAGCGCGGCCAGCCGCATCTCCGGCGTATCCGGCCAGGCCGGGCGCTCGAGCGCTAGGAGCAGGCTGTTCGAGGGGATCACGACGAGAGATGTAGCGGCAAGGCCGGCGACAACAAGAAGACGACGCAGCATCGGCCAGTTCCTCCTTGGTGCTCAGAGGCTCAGAGCTTGTCGAAATCCGTGAAGCGGAACAGGAAGCTCGGCTCGGTCATCGACTGGTCGAGCGAGAGGCGGCTCGAGCGATAGCAGTCGGGTTCGTCGGAGAAGAAGGTGCCGGAGAAGCGGACGGGATCGCCGACGGCGAGCTTGCCGACCGCCGCGGCGAGCGGCGTGCCGGCGAGGATCAGCGTCTTATCGTCGATATCCGACATCGCGTTGTTCCAGGTCTTCACCAGCGTGCCGTCGGGCAGGGCGATCGAGAGGATGGTGCGGCCGCCGGGGTCGCGGTCGACCTCCTTGACGGCGCCGACCCAGCCCTTGACGTCCGGCTTCTTGACGGCGGCGCAGATCGCCGCGGCTCTGCTCGATTGCAGCGAGGCGCGGTCGTCGTCGCCGGCCTTGTCATAGGCGGTGCGGGCGTCGCCGACGGCCTTGGTGAAGGCGGCCTCATCCTTCGGCTGCTGCGGCGCCAGCGCGGCGAGCTTGTCGGCATCGGTCGGCGGCGGCGGAACGATCGGCGCGGGCTCGGCCGGCGCTGCGGCCGGCGGCGGCGTTGCCCCAGGCTGCGGCGCGGCGGCGCCGGGCTCGGCCAGCGGGTCGGTCTCAGTGCCGACGACGGTGGTGGTGGTCACGGAGACAGGCGCCGGCAGCTTGGCCGGGGCAAGCTGCGATTCGTCCTTCGCCCCCTGCGCGGCGCTCGGAGCGGGCTGAGGCGGCGCGACGACCGGCTGCGGCGCTGGTTCCGCGGCCGGCTCGGCCATCGGCGCGGCGGGCTCGGGCTCGGTGACGACAGCGGGCCGCGCCGGCAAAACGGCGATTTCCACGCCGGGCAGGCGCGGCTTCAGGATCACGCCGCCGGCGCCCGCGACGAGCAGGACGAGACCGAGCGACGCCAGCAGGCTGTTGGCGAGCCGCGGACCGCGCAGGATCAGCGACATCACGCCCGCGAGCAGGACGAGCAGGCCGGCGATGAACAGCAGAACCCAGAGCATCGGTTTCCTTCTCGCCCCTCAGCTATTATCCAGAAGGCTGGCACGGCGCCAAGCCCCCGAATCGGAGCAGGAGCGATGCTCACCCGGCGAAGGGGCTGTGCCAAGGTGGCGCGGTGTCCGGGGCACGGCATCCCTAGCACGACTGGGGCGGCGACGATGCCCCGGTCACAGCGGTCCCTGTCATGGGCTCGCCTCAATTGATGGCGAATCGTCGGCTTCTCGCACCGACACGGAGATTGGACGCATGCGGTCACGCGTGATTTTGGCCCTGGCGGTCGCCGGATGTCTTCTTCCGGGCCTCGCCGAGGCGACAGAGACGGCCGTTCCTCCCTCCGAGGCGGCGCTGCGCTATTCCTTTGCGCCGCTGGTGAAGCGCGTGTCGCCGGCGGTCGTCAATGTCTATGCCTCGCGGGTCGTGCAGCAGCGCGCCTCGCCCTTCATGGACGATCCGTTCTTCCGCCGCTTCTTCGGGGGCGAAGGCGGCGGCGCACCGCGCACGCGCGTGCAGCAGTCGCTGGGCTCCGGCGTCATCATCGACGCGTCCGGCATCGTGGTGACCAACTACCACGTCATCGCCAATGCCGACGAGGTCAAGGTGGCGCTCGCCGACAAGCGGGAACTGGCCGCCGACATCGTGCTCAAGGACGAGCGGATGGATCTCGCGGTGCTCCGCCTGAAGGGCGGCAGCGGGCCGTTCCCGATCGTCGAATTCGCCGACAGCGATGCGCTGGCGGTCGGCGACCTCGTGCTCGCCATCGGCGATCCCTTCGGCGTCGGCCAGACGGTGACGAGCGGCATCGTCTCGGCGCTCGCCCGCACGCAGGCCGGCGCCACCGACTACCAGTTCTATATCCAGACCGACGCGGCGATTAATCCCGGCAATTCCGGCGGCGCGCTCGTCGACATGAACGGGCGCCTCGTCGGCATCAACACCGCGATCTATTCGCGCTCGGGCGGCTCGATCGGCATCGGCTTCGCCATTCCCTCCAACATGGTGCGCGTCATCACCAAGGCGGCGCTCTCGGACGGCAAGGTGCGGCTGCCCTGGATCGGCGCCGAGCTGCAGCAGGTGACGCCGGATCTCGCCGAAGGGCTCGGGCTCGACCGCGCGCATGGCGCGCTCGTCGCGGGCGTCTCGGAGGGCAGCCCTGCCGAAGCGGCGGGGCTCGTCGCCGGCGATCTCGTGGTCACCGCCGACGGCTTCGAGATCGATGATCCGAACGGGCTCAACTACCGCATCGTCACCAAGGGCATCGGCGCCGAGATGAAGCTCGGCCTCCTGCGCGGCGGCAAGCCCGCGGAGGCGACGATCCGCCTTACTGCCGCGCCCGAGATTCCGGCGCGCGACGAGGTGACCGTCAAGGCCGAGTCGCCGTTCCAGGGCGCCACCGTCGTCAATCTCTCGCCCGCCGTCGTCGCCGACACCGGCTATCGCGGACGGCGGACCAAGGGCGTGCTGATCGAGAAGGTCGCCGACGGGTCGATCGCCGCGAGCGTCGGCTTCCAGGCCGGCGATGTCGTCGTCGAGGTCAACGGCACCGCCGTCGACGCGACCCGCACGCTGGCGGCGCTCGCCTCGCGGCAGTTCGATCTCTGGCGCCTGACGATCGAGCGCGACGGGCGGCTGATCCGCTCGACCATCGGAGGATGAGGTGAGCAACCTGTTCGAGGCGGCAGGCATGGAGCGGGCGGCGCCACGACCGCTCGCCGATCGCCTGCGCCCCGAACGGCTGGCCGACGTCGTCGGCCAGGATCACCTGGTCGGGCCGACCGGCGCGCTGACGCGGATGCTGCATTCCGGCTCGCTCGGCTCGATGATCTTCTGGGGCCCGCCCGGCACCGGCAAGACCACCGTCGCGCGCCTCCTCGCCGGCGAGACGGAGCTGCATTTCGAGCAGATCTCGGCGGTGTTCACCGGCGTCGCCGACTTGAAGAAGGTGTTCGAGCAGGCGCGGGCGCGGCGACAGGTCGGCAAGGGCACGCTGCTCTTCGTCGACGAGATCCACCGTTTCAACCGCGCCCAGCAGGACAGCTTCCTGCCCGTCATGGAGGACGGCACCGTCACGCTGGTCGGCGCCACCACCGAGAACCCGTCCTTCGAGCTCAATGCCGCGCTGCTGTCGCGGGCGCGGGTGCTCGTGTTCCATGCGCATGGACCGGAGTCGATCGCGCAACTGCTCGCCCGCGCCGAGGCGGTCGAGGGCCGGCCGCTGCCGCTCGACGAAGCGGCGCGCGAGGTGCTCATCCGCATGGCCGATGGCGATGGGCGCGCCTCGCTGACGCTGGCCGAAGAAGTCTGGCGCGCGGCGCTCCCCGGCGAGGTGTTCGACGCGGCGGCGCTGCAGGAGATCGTGCAGCGACGGGCGCCGATCTACGACAAGGGCCAGGACGGCCATTACAATCTCATCTCGGCTTTGCACAAGTCGGTGCGCGGCTCCGATCCCGATGCCGCGCTCTATTATCTCGCCCGCATGTTCGATGCCGGCGAGGACCCGCTCTATCTCGGGCGGCGTCTGGTGCGGATGGCCGTCGAGGATATCGGCCTCGCCGATCCGCAGGCCCTCGTCATCGCCAATGCCGCCAAGGACGCCTACGATTATCTCGGCAGCCCCGAGGGCGAACTCGCCTTCGCGCAGGCTGCCGTCTATCTCGCGACGGCGCCGAAATCGAACGCCGTCTACACCGCCTTCAAGGCGGCGACGCAGGCCGCCAAGCAGGGCGGCTCGCTGGTGCCGCCGAAGACGATCCTCAACGCGCCGACCAAGCTGATGAAGACGGAAGGCTATGGCGAGGGCTATCGCTACGACCACGACGAGCCCGACGCCTTTTCCGGCCAGAACTATTTCCCGGACGCCCTCGGGCGGCAGAGCTTCTACGAGCCGGTCGAACGCGGCTTCGAGCGCGAGATCCGGAAGCGCATGGACTACTGGGCGAAGCTCCGGAAGGAGCGGGGCGGAAGTTAAGTGGGCGGTTCCCCGGCCGCCTCGCTTCTTCTAGCGCCAGATAAGATTGCGGCGACAAGGTGCTCGGTGAAATAGCCGCGTGCGAAGAATAGCATGCCCGGGACGATGGGCGGCGGAAGTTTGATCGTATTCTGCAGGGCGCCTGCGAGGTCGTTGCAGATGGCGAAGCTCTGATAAACTAAAGTCTCCAGTACCGGCAGCAGTGGCACGAGATCATTAGGTTGGTATTCGTCAGCTCTCCAGATATCCGAATCAGGAAACGGGTTGTCGAGTTTCGCGATCAAGAACGAGTATTTCCCGCCATAGATGTTTGGCAGTTGGGAACCATGATGGACAATGTTGTCGCGCAGTCGCTTGATTCGATCGAAAACCTGTCGGCTGCGCGCATAGCAGCTCGCAATCTCGATCGGCAGACCGAAGCGCTGTGCGATGATCTCAGTGTCGCTCGACAGTCCCTTGTAACTCAGCATATCCGAAAAGGAAGTCTTGAGTCGGTGTTTGACGGCGCGCGGTTCAAACAATACGACTCCGTCCCAAATCTTCATCATCGCCTCTTGAAACAAATCAAATAGACTCCGAACCACCATTAGAACATACTCGACCTCGCTGGTCACCATCCGCGAAAGTCCATGCGGAACCCGATCGCGAGACTGTTCGAGCAAGGCGAACTTGGCGAGCGAGCCCGCAAGATTGAAGATGTCGTCTATGATGCCGCCAAAAGCGTGCTGCAACTGGCTGTAGTTGGCGCGTTGTGCGAGAAGCTCCAAGAAGGGCAAATGGAGATCGCTGCT
Organism: Kaistia sp.; assembly: GCA_965229325.1. Classification (GTDB taxonomy): domain Bacteria; phylum Pseudomonadota; class Alphaproteobacteria; order Rhizobiales; family Kaistiaceae; genus Kaistia. Next base: position 402,182 of record OZ245873.1, read on the forward strand.
CGCTTCCGGTGCTCGCGCGAAATAGCATGCCTCGGCCGGGACGCCCTTTGTCTCGATCAGAAGTTCACGCCGCTCGCCTGCCGGCAGCCAAAGGCGCCAACCATGGTCATGGAAGGCGAGGGTGGGCAAGAAGCGGCCGGCAAGCGTAGTCGCATCGAGATAGGGAATGGTGGCGAGTTGAGCGATCGTGACCATGGCGATTCTCTATGGCAGGGCTCAGGCCAAGGCTCTCAGGCCGGTCCGATGCGGCCTACAGCGCGGCTTCATTACTTTCAGATTGATTGATAATTCGCTCTAGCGCGTTGTCTGGTCGTCGCCGCTTGTCGTAGGCGGTCGCCAATTTGCTTGATGGAGTTGACCATGTTCCTCATCGGCCAATATGATTCCCCCTTTGTCCGCCGCGTCGGTATCGCCTTGCGGCTCTATGGCATCGCCTTCGAGCATCGGCCGTGGTCGAGCTTCGGCGATGCCGAGAAGATCGCGGCCTATAATCCGCTCAGGCGGGTGCCGACGCTGGTGCTGGACAGCGGCGAGGTGCTGATCGAGAGCGCGGCGATCCTCGATTATCTCGACGAGGAAGCCGGACCCGAGCGGGCGCTGATCGCCGGCCACGGGCCGGAGCGGCGGCGGGCGCTGAAGGTCGCGGCGCTGGCGACGGGCCTTGCCGACAAGGCGGTAATCCTCTTCTACGAGGGCGTGCTGCACAAGGAGAAGTCCGAGGTCTGGGTCGCGCGCTGCAAGGCGCAGATCGGCGCGGTGCTGGATGCGCTCGAGGAGGATCGGGCGGCCCGGCCGACGCCCTACTGGTTCGGCGAGGCGATCGGCCATGCCGACATCGCGGTCGCCTGTGCGCTGCGCTTCGTCCGCGATGTCCATCCGGCCCTTCTCGGCGAGCGGCCGGCGCTGGCGGCGCATGCCGCGCGCTGCGAGGCGCTGCCGGTGTTCGCCGAGATTTCGCAGGCCTTCATCCCGCCGGCCTGAGCCTCAGGCGTCGGGCGCGAGGCGGCGGCGGATGAAGGTCGCCAGCGTCGCGACGATGGCAAGCCCCGCCATCAGACCGAAGCTCGCCTCGACGGCGCCGAGGATCGGATGGCCGAAGAAGAACACGTCGTCGCTGGTTGCGGCGGCGATGCGGCGGGTCTGCCAGTGCAGCATCGAGGCGGCGCTGGCGACGCCGAGGCTGACGCCGAGCATGCGGGCAAGGTTCAGCATGGCGCCGGCCTCGCCGGTCAGTCCCTTCGGCGCGGTGCCCATGGTGGCGCTGTTGTTCGGCGCCATGAAGAAGCCGAGCCCGGCGCCGAAGACGAAGAGCGCGATCATGCCGATCATGCGCGAGGGCACCGGCTCCAGCGCCACCAGCGACAGCGTCACGAGCGCGGCGGTGGCGAGCGCCATGCCGAACAGGCTCAGCGTCGCGGTGGCGTAGCGCTTGACGAGCATGCCGGCGATCGGCGCGGCAATGCCGAGCGCGATCGGGATCGCCGAGAGGCGGAGGCCAGCGCGCGAGGGCGGCTCGTGCAGGCCGCGGATCGCCGCATAGGACATCAGGTAGAACATGCCATAGAGCAGCGCGAAGCTCAGCATCACCGCGAAGACGCCGAGCGAAAACGGCTTCGAGCCGAAGAGGCGGAGATCGATCAGCGGCGCTGCCGTGTGCTTCTCGCGCCAGATGAACAGCGCGAGCAGCGCGACGCCGCCGGCGAGGCAGGCAAGCGACGGCAGCGAGGCGATGCCCCAGTCGGCGGCATGATTGAGCATCACCACCAGCGCGACGATGGCCGGGCCGAGCAGCACCATGCCGAGCCAGTCGAAGCCCTTGGATTTCGGCTCTGCCTGGTCGTCGGGGAGGATGAGCCAGCCGAGCGCGGCGCCGATGATGCCAACCGGCACGGTGACCCAGAAGATCGCCTGCCAGCCGAACAGGCCGAGCAGGAAGCCGCCGGCGATCGGGCCGAGGCTGACGCCGATCGCCTGCGCCGCCGAGAAATAGCCCATGGCGCGCGGCCGTCTCTCATCGCCCGAGGCCCGGACGAGGATGGCGATCGAATTGGCGCCGAGCAGCGCCGCGCCGACGCCCTGGATGACGCGAAAGGCGATCAGCTCGGGCAGCGAGCGCGACAGGCCGCAGAGCGCCGAGGTGATCAGGAAGATCACCATGCCGAGCAGATAGAGCCGCTTGCGGCCGAACATCTCGCAGAGGCGGCCGAAGGGCGGCAGCGCGGCCGAGAACGCGACGACATAGCTGAGCGCGACCCAGCTCACCACGGTCTCGCGCGTGTTGAAGGTGACGGCGAGATCGGGCAGCGCCAGCTGCACGACGCTGGCGTCGAACTGGCCCATGAACGAGCCGGTGCAGGTGATGGCGACGATGAACCAGGGATAGTTCGGCTGCGCCGCGATCCGTTGCCTCAGCCCCGCCATCGGCCCCGGCGGCCGCCGTCCGGCATCGCCCGAAGGTGTCCGTTCCGTCATGTCCGCTTCCCCCGTCCCGGCTCACTATGCATGGGCGACCGGTCGCGCGCATCCGTTTTGGGAAGGTGACGGCTTTCTCTTTTCCCGCGCGCGGGGCGGCGTATAAGCTTCACCGCAACGGACAGGATCGCATCCGCGCGATCCCCATGGAGGAGCCGCCGATGAAGACCCGCGCCGCCGTCGCCTGGGAAGCGAACAAGCCGCTGACCATCGAGACCATCGAGATCGACGGGCCGCGCCCGGGCGAGGTCATGGTCGAGATCATGGCCACCGGTGTCTGCCATACCGACGCCTACACGCTGTCGGGCCTCGATTCGGAGGGCAAGTTCCCGGCGATCCTCGGCCATGAGGGCGCGGGCATCGTCCGCGAGATCGGCGCCGGCGTGACCTCCGTGAAGGTCGGCGATCATGTGATTCCGCTCTACACGCCCGAATGCCGCAACTGCAAGACCTGCCTGTCGCGGCGCTCCAACCTCTGCACGTCGATCCGGGCGACGCAGGGCCAGGGCCTGATGCCCGATCAGACGACGCGCTTCTCCTGCTCGGGCGAGCAGGTTTTCCACTATATGGGCACCTCGACCTTCTCGAACTTCACGGTGCTGCCCGAGATCGCCGTCGCCAAGGTCCGCGAGGACGCGCCCTTCGACAAGATCTGCTATATCGGCTGCGGCGTGACGACCGGCATCGGCGCTGTCGTCTACACGGCCAAGGTCTGGCCGGGCGCCAATGTCGTCGTGTTCGGCCTCGGCGGCATCGGCCTCAACGTGATCCAGGGCGCGCGCATGGTCGGCGCCGACAAGATCATCGGCGTCGATCTCAACCCCGGCAAGGTCGAGATGGCCAAGAAGTTCGGCATGACGCATTTCGTCAATCCGGACGAGGTCGGCCGCGACAAGGTCGTGCAGGCGATCGTCGATCTGACCGGCGGCGGCGCCGACTTCTCGTTCGAATGCATCGGCAATGTCCATACGATGCGCCAGGCGCTCGAATGCTGCCATCGCGGCTGGGGCGAATCGATCATCATCGGCGTCGCGCCCTCGGGCACCGAAATCTCGACGCGTCCGTTCCAGCTCGTCACCGGCCGCGTCTGGCGCGGCTCGGCCTTCGGCGGCGCCCGCGGCCGCACCGACGTGCCGAAGATCGTCGACTGGTACATGGAGGGGAAGATCAACATCGACGATCTCATCACCCACACCATGCCGCTCGACGAGATCAACACCGCCTTCGACCTGATGCACGAGGGCAAGTCGATCCGCTCGGTCGTGCTGTACTGACGCCGTGCCGCTGCCGCTCCGCGCGGTCGAGATCGAGAACTATCGCTCGGTCCGCAAGCTCTTTCTGCCGGTGGAGCGGCTGACCGTTCTTCTCGGCAAGAACGGCGTCGGCAAGTCGAACCTCTACCGCGCGCTGGAACTCCTCCAGCGCGCGGCGGATGGCACGATCACACGGGCGATCGTCGAGGAAGGCGGCATCGAGTCCGCCTTCTGGGCTGGCAAGCGGCGCGACGGTGATCCGGCACGGATCCGCTTGCGGGCGATCTTCGACGAACTCGACTACCAGATCGAGATCGGAACTCCGGCGCCGATTGACGAGGCGGCGCTGACTGCCGCCGAGCCGATGGCAAAGGCGGAGGAACTGCGCTCGCTTACCGGCCGGCGGCCCGTGACGCTCATGAAGCGTGGCGGGCCGAGCGCCTGGCTCCGCGACGAGGACGGGGCGCGGCAGAGCTACAGCGAGGCGCTGGTGCCATCCGAGACGGCGCTCGCCTCGTTCCGCGATCAGGGCCGTTTTCTGGAACTGGAGCTGGTCCGGCGGGCGCTCGCGGACTGGCGCTTCTATCACGACTTCCGGACCGATCGCGCCTCGCCGCTGCGCAAGCCGGCGCTTGCCATCACCACGCCCACGCTCGCCTCCGACGGATCCGACCTCGCTGCGGCGCTCGCCACCGTGAAGGTGGTTCGCGGGGAAATGCCGGCGATCACGGCGGCGATCGAGGATGCGTTTCCCGGCGCGCGGCTTTCGTTCGAATTCGGCCAGGGTCAGGTCGCGCTCGGCCTCCGCTTCGCCGACCTGCCGCGTACGCTCGCGGCGCACGAGCTCTCCGATGGCACGCTGGCCTTCCTGGCGCTCGTCGCCGCCCTGACGAGCTACCGGCTGCCCGGCTTCATCGCCTTGAACGAGCCCGAGACGAGCCTCCATCCCGACCTCATCCCCGCGCTGGCGCGGCTGATCGCCAAGGCGGCCGAGCGGACGCAGGTCTGGGTCGTCACGCATTCCGAGCCGCTCGCCGCGGCGCTGGCCGAAGAGGGCGGGATCAGGCCGCGGATCGTCGTCAAGACCGAGGGCGCGACTGGGATCGAGGGCCTCCGCCTCACCGGCAGCTTTGCCGACGACGACGATTGAGCCGCCCAATCTATCGGCAGGCCGGGCGCCGATTGTCGGCCCTGGGCCGGCGATCGGGTGTATAGCTCATCAATGTCCGACACAGAACACGACCTCGCGGCAAGCCGCGCCGCCAGCGCCAAGCGCTGGCCGAAGATCCTCGCCAGCTATCGCGAGCCGCACGAATGGCGCAGCGCCTTCGAGATTCTTATCACCGCGCTGCCGTTCCTCGGCTTCTGGGTGGCGATGTGGCTCCTCGTCGAGAACGGCCATTGGTGGATCGCGCTGCTGCTCGCGGTTCCCGCCGCCGCCTTCCTCGTTCGCCTCTTCATGATCCAGCATGACTGCGGTCACGACGCCTTCTTCCGCCGCCGCGATGTCAACGACTGGGTCGGCCGCGTCCTCGGCGTCCTGACCTTTACGCCCTATGACTATTGGCGGCAGACGCACCAGATCCATCACGCGACCTCCGGCAATCTGCAGCTGCGCGGCATCGGCGATCTGACCACGATGACGCTCGAGGAATATCGCGCCGCCAGCCGGTGGCAGCGGCTCGGCTATCGGCTCTATCGCCATCCGATCGTCATGTTCGGGATCGGGCCGGCCTATCTGTTCCTGCTGCAGTTCCGCCTGCCGATCGGCTTGATGCGGAGCGGCTGGAAGCCCTGGCTCAGCGCCATGGCGACCAATCTCGCCATCGCTCTCGCGGCGCTGGTGCTGATCATGACGATCGGCATCGGCCCGTTCCTGCTGGTGCAATTGCCGATCGTGATGATCGGCGCCTCGATGGGCGTCTGGCTGTTCTATGTCCAGCACCAGTTCGAGACGACGACCTGGTCGCGCCCGCCGGACTGGACGCATGCCGAGGCGGCGCTGCATGGCAGCTCGTACTATGACCTGCCGCCGGTGCTGCGCTGGATGACCGCCAATATCGGCGTCCACCATGTGCACCATCTCTGCAGCCGCATTCCCTATTACCGGCTGCCCGAAGTGCTCCGCCGCCATCCCGAGCTGAAGACGATCGGGCGCATCACGCTCGCCGACAGCCTGCGGTCGGTGAAGCTGGTGCTGTGGGACGAGGCGAATGGCCGGCTGGTGCCGTTCAAGGGCTGGCGCGAGATCGCCCGCGCCTGAGGGCGCGGCGACCGCTTACGCGGCGAGCGCTGCCTTGAGCCGGGCGGCGTGATCGGCGAGAATCTCAGGCTTCTGCATGCCGCCTTCATGGGGTTTCAGCGCGATGCCCTCATAGCGCGGGATCACATGGACGTGCAGGTGGAACACCGTCTGCCCGGCCGGCGCCTCGTTGAACTGCGCGATCTGGACGCCGTCGGCGCCAAAGGCCGTGACAGCCGAGCGCGCGATCCTCTGCACCACCGGAAGAAGCGCCGCGAGCGTCTCGGGCGCGGCGTCGAGCAGATTGCGCGACGGCGCCTTCGGCACGACCAGCACATGGCCTGGTGATTGCGGCATCACGTCCATGAAGGCGATCGTCGCCTCGTCCTCATAGACCTTGTGCGCGGGAATCTCGCCGCGCAGGATCCTCGCGAAGATGTTGCCGTCGTCATAGGCGCTCATGCCGCTGCTCCGCTCGATGGACCATGGCCCGGTTCTAGCCATGCGGCGCGACCCCGACAAGACGGTCCTGGACCCCGTCAGGACCTGGTGGAATCGGTTCTGGTTTCTTGCCGAGCGAGCGGCGGCAACCTGCGTCGATGGCATTCACCTCCTCCCGCAGAAGCGCGGCACCGACAGATGTCGGTCATGCGCCTCTGACGCCGGTTGACGGACGGGGGAGAGGTGCGCGAATTTTGCGCCGGCTCTCTCGCGCCAGGCGCCTGGCTTCAGCCGGCCGGCCGCTCTTCTTTTCAGGATCCGGACAGATGGACGACATGAAGGCGATCGAGGCCGCACAGCCGAACGGCGCGGCGGCCGCGGCGGCAGCGCCCGCGGCGACAGCGATCAGCTGCTCGCGCAATTTCGCGACATGGCTCACCCAGCATCGCGTCAGCCTTGCCTTCTCCTCCTATCAGACCGGACAGCTCTTCCTCGTCGGGCAGCTCGGTGACGGCAATGTCTCGTTCCACCAGCGCGATTTCTCGCGCGCCATGGGGCTCTGGCAGGAGGATGGCCAGATCTATCTCGCGTCACTGGCGCATATCTGGCGGCTCGCCAATGTGCTTGCCCCGAATGAGGTCGCGAACCAGTTCTTCGATCGGCTTTATGTGCCGCGCACCGGCCACGTCACCGGCGACATCGATGTCCACGAGATGGCCCGCGAGGCGAGCGGCCGCCTCATTTTCGTGAGCACGACCTATAGCTGCGTCGCGACGCTGAGCGACCGGTACAGCTTCAAGCCGATCTGGAAGCCGTCCTTCGTCTCGCGGCTCGCGGCCGAGGATCGCTGCCATCTGAACGGCCTCTGCCTCGAGGACGGCAAGCTGCGCTATGTCACCACCGTTTCGCGCACCGATGTCGTCGATGGCTGGCGCGCGCATCGCGCCGGCGGCGGCTGCCTCATCGATGTCGAGACCGACGCCATCGTCGCCGACGGGCTCTCGATGCCGCATTCGCCGCGCCTCTATCAGGGGCGGCTCTATGTGCTTGATTCGGGTCGGGGCTATCTCGTCGAGATCGACCGGGCGACGGGCGCCAGGCGGGACATCGCCTTCTGCCCCGGCTTCATGCGCGGGCTCGCCTTCCATGATGGCCATGCCATCGTCACGCTTTCGCTGCCGCGCAACATGACCTTCGCCGGATTGCCGATCGAGGACGAGATCGCGCGCCGTGGCGGCGAACCCTGGTGTGGCGTGCACATCATCAATCTTCAGACGGGCGATGTCGTCGAATGGATCCGTCTCGACGGCAGCATCCGGGAATTGTTCGACGTCGTTGCTCTGCCCGGCGTGCGTTGTCCGATGGCGGCGCCGTTGCACGGGCCCGATCTGTCCACCCTCATCACGATCGAGCCCTGACGGCCACACTTCGGCGGAAAAATGCTGCGATGCAGCAGTGCGATTGTCCTGCCGCATTTTTCCGAAGTTGTCGTTTGACCCGCCATTTTCCGTCGGTATCATCGGGTCCGGGTTGGGGCTCTCCATGATTTGTCGCGCATGACCGCCGCGGGTTTCTCCGCCGGTATGTGGTTGTCTGGCCAGTGCCTCCAGGAGCGGATGCGGCGTTCGCATTGCGGCCCGGACGGGGGAGAACTGCAAGGACATGTCTGCGCGGCGCGAGGCTATTCGTTCGGTCCTGTTGCAGGCGACCTTTCTCAGCAGTTCAGTCTTCCTGGCCGGCGCGATGCCGCCCTATGCGCGCGCACAGGTCGTTTGCAGCGGGACGTCGTCCGGAGGCTGCACGGTGGGGCCAGACGGTCTCGTCTCGGCCACCGCCATCGGCGCCAATGGCAGCAATAGCGGCAACACCGACGACCAGGGCGAGCCCGGGTTCAAGGGTGGCAATGTCACATTGACCAACAATGCGCCGGGTGGCCCTCCGGCCTTCCTTGCTTCGGTCAATGGCGGCAATGGTGGCCGTGGCTATGACGCCGATTGGACCGACTCCGCCTCGCGCGGCGGCAATGGCGGCAATGGCGGCGGCATCACGATCACGAACGCGGGGGCGATCACCACGTCTGCCTCGGCGGGATACAGCGCCATTTCCGCATCGGCAAACGGTGGCTCCGGCGGAATCGGTGGTGCCGCGAATGCCACCAACGGAGCGCAACCGGGCGGCACCGGCGGCGATGGCGGTTCCATTACCATCACCAATTCCGGGACGATCGTCGTCTCGGGTCCCAATACGAGCGGCATTGTTGCGTTCGCTCTCGGCGGCGTCGGCGCCATCGGCGGCACCGGTGATGGGGATCACGATGAAGGGAACAGCGGCACGGGTGGTGCGGGCGGAGCAGTGGTCGTCACCAACCGAGCATCGATCACGACGGAGGCCGCCGACAGTATCGGCATCTACATTGCGACGACCGGTGGAGCCGGGGTTCCTGGTGCCGGTGTCAAAAATCCCGGGGCCGCGGGGAGCTATGCCGGCAATGGCGGCGGCGCGGGTGGCGCTGCCGCGCTGGCTTCGGGCGACGTTCCGTTCACCCAGCCGTTAGCGCCGAACCAGGCTGAGGCCGTCGTTCAGAACTACGCCACTATCACGACCAACGGCCAGAACTCATCCGGGATCTGGATCTGGGCGGCCGGCGGCGCCGGCGGCAATGTCGGCTACGCGTCGGCGGCGCCTGGCGGCAATGGCGGCAATGGTGGCACCGCCTATGCCGGCAACAGTGCCGGTGTGCTGGTTTCGGGCGATAGTGCGATCGGCATCGGCGTCACCGCCAGCGGCGGCGCCGGCGGTCAGGGCGGGTATCACAGCGCTCCAAACGGCGGGGCGGGCGGCACCGGCGGCAATGGCGGCGCCATCAGCATCGTCACGACGTCCGGCAGCTTGGTCTCGACCAACGGAACGAACGCCTTCGGCATTCTGGCAAATGCCGACGGCGGCGCCGGCGGCGCCGCGGGCTTCGGCTATGGTCTGTCGGCCTCGGGTGGCAGCGGCGGCAACGCCGGTTCGGTGTTCGTCACCAATGCCGGCGCCATCAGCACCAGTGGATGGTACTCCGACGCGATCCATGCCACGGCGGCCGGCGGTGCGGCCGCTGGAACCGACTACACCGTGACATCGGGCGGCGGCGTCGGCGGCAATGGCGGGCTGGTCAATGTCAGCTCGATTGGCATCATCACCACCGGGGGCGCGGGCTCCTCGGGCATCTCTATCGATGCCAGCGGCGGCGCCGGCGGCGACGGCAACAATGGCGGCGATGGTGGCAATGGCGGCACGGCCATTCTCAACTCTGCCGGGTCGATCAACATCGGCGGCTGGGGCTCGAGCGGCATCACCGTCCTTGCTCAGGGTGGCCAGGGCGGCTACGCGGGAGTCGACGCCTCCGGCAATCGCGGCGCCGGTGGCGCCGGCGGCAATGGCGGCTCGGCGAATGTCATAAACAGCGCCAACATTGCCGGGTCCGGTCAATTCGAGACGGGCATTGTCATCGACACGTCCGGAGGCACGGTCGGCGATGAAAGCAAGCTGATCTGGCCGAAGAATGCCGGCGCTGGCGGCGCGGCCACGCTGAAGAGCTACGGCTCCATTGCGCTGACAGGCGACCTTCAGAATACCGGCATCGCCATCAACGCCAGCGGCGGCAGCGCCTGCATCTACAACTCGGCCTATTGCGGGCCGAGTGGCGGCGGCAATGGCGGCGCGGCGACGGCCTCCATCTATGGCTCGGTCAAGACCTCAGGCAAGAGCGTCAGCAACGCCATCACCGTCTCGACGGCGGGCGGCGATGGCGGATACGGGTCGCTCTACAGTTACACCGATCCTGTCGGGTCGGGCGGCAATGGCGGCGCGATCACCGTCGCGATCTCGAAGGCGACCACCCTTGCCGGCCCGCAGATCGTCTCGACGGCTGGCTATGAGTCGACTGCGATTTCCCTCAACGCCAATGGCGGAATGGGGGGCACTGGCGTGCTGCTGGACCATGCAGACTATCAGGGGTCGGGCGGCGCCGGCGGCTATGCCGGCAACGTGAAGCTGACCATCAGCGGCGACCAGACACAGATCATCACCAAAGGGGACTACTCGGCCGGCATCAGTGTGTCGGCTGTCGGTGGACGAGGCGGTGATGGTGATTGGAACAACTCAGGCAACTGGGACAACCCTGACGGAAACGGCGGCGAAGGCGGTCACGCCGGCATCGTCACGATCACCAGCGGCGCCACGATTGTCACAGGTGGCGCTTCATCGCCGGGCATCGTTGCCTACAGTGCAGCCGGCAGTGGCGGCCGAGGCGGCTTTCGCGTTGCAGCCGGCAACGCCGGTACGGCCGCGGTCGGCGCCTATGCGGTCACCGTCACGAACACGGGAACAATCGCCACCTATGGCGACGAATCGAGCGGCATCGCCATTACCAGTGCGGGCGGCGCGGGCGGAGCCAGCGATGGCGGTGACGATTCCACGGTGGGTACCGCTTCCGCGGGCGGCAATGTCCAGGTGCTGAACAGCGGCGCCATCGTCACGGCCGGCGAGGAGAGCCACGGCGTCTACGCCACCACGGTCGGCGGCGGCGGCACGACCAGCAGTTCGACGACGAATGACGGCCTCTTCATCGTGGCTCAGGGCAGCAACGGCAGCAACGGCGCTGCCGCCGGCACGACGACGATATCGAACTCCAACATCATCACCACATTCGGCAGTTCCTCGAACGGCGTCTTCGCCCTGTCGACCGGCGGCGGTGGCGGCGCCGGCGAGAGCGTGTCGTCGCTCTCGCTCGGATTGGGCGCCATCATCCCGGCCGTGACGGTCGATATCGGCGGCAATGGGGGCACTGGCGGCGTCGGCGGAGCGGTGTCCATCACCAACAACAACGGTGCCGACATCACGACCTTCGGCGCCGATTCCGCCGCCATCCGCGCCATGTCGGTCGGCGGCGCAGGCGGATTCGGAGGGCAGTCCAATGCCTCCGTCTTCTCGGCCAGTTTCAGCGAAGAAGTCCCGTCCTTCGATGTCACCGTCAATATCGCCGGCAGCGGCGGTCCCGGCGGCAATGGCGGTGCCGTCAGCCTTGATAATCTCGGGACCATCAACACGTTCGGCGATCAGTCGCCGGGCCTTCTGGCCCAAAGCATTGGTGGTGGCGGCGGCGACGGCGGCAACGCGCTGACGCATGACTACACGCTCGGCACCGGCTCCAGCGTGAGCATCGGCGTGACGATCGGCGGCAAGGGTGGTTCGGCCGGCGACGGCGGCGCGATCAGCATGAACAACAACAACAATCTGGGCGTCGCCGCCTCGGTGACGACGGCGGGTTTCGCCTCGGACGCGGTTCAGCTTGTCAGCATTGGCGGCGGCGGCGGCAATGGCGGCACCGGCAAATCCCGGGTCACCACCGTCACCAGCGAGCTGTCGGACGGTTTGGTCGACTACCTGCCGCTGCCGCTCGGCGATTCCTACTCCTTCACCGCGACACTCGGTGGCAATGGCGGCGCCGGCGGCAAGGGCGGCGATATCGGTGACGACAACTCTGCGATCAACAATTACGCGCTGACCACCTTTGGCTCCGATTCCCGCGGCATCTACGCGTTGTCCGTCGGCGGCGGTGGTGGCATGGCAGCGGCTGGATCCGGCCGCTCCATGCAGGAAATGACGGTCACCCTGAGTCTCGGCGGCAATGGCGGCGGCGGTGGTGACGGCGGCGCGATCACGCTCTCGAACCAGAGCAATGGCGCCATCACCACATTGGCTGACGGCTCGCACGGCATCTTCGCGCAATCGATCGGCGGCGGCGGCGGCTCGGCCGGAACGGCCACGTCCGATATCGGCGGCAGCGTCGCCGATGCCACGGAAGAGCTTGTCGCGCAGTATCTTCTCAAGGCCGAGCTCAGCCTGATCGCTTCCTTGGCCAAGTCCGACTTGCGCTCATCGATCTCGCCGACTGTCGGCTACACGGCGAGCTTCGGTGGCCAGGGTGGCGCCGGGGGCAATGGCGGTAATGTCCAGATCACCAATCAAGGCACGATCAAGACCGGCTCCGCCGGCACTGGCGGTGGCGATTTCGCGGTCGGCATCTTCGCCCAGTCCATCGGCGGCGGCGGCGGTGCCGGCGGCAGCGCCATCGCGTCGGGTGCGCGCCTCATCAATGCCTCGACTCAGATCGGCGGAAGCGGTGGCGCCTTCGGCGCGGGTGGCACCGTCACCGTCAGCAGTTCGGGCGCCATCACCACGAGCGGCAATATCGCCATGGGCGTCCTGGCGCAGTCCGTCGGCGGCGGCGGTGGCGCTGCTGGCACGGCCCCGGGCAATGACCAGATCAACTACGGCCAGTCGCTCCGCCTCGGTGGTGCGATTGCCGATCTCAGCAGCAATGACGGGACCTCGGGCGGCGGCACCGTTTCCGTGACGACGTCGTCGGTCACCACATCCGGCAACGAGGCCCATGGCGTCGTCGCGCAGTCGATCGGCGGCGGCGGCGGCCTGCTTTACGTCAATCAGGCGAATTCCGCCAACGTGCCGAACGAGCCATCGTCCAGCCAGCTTGCGGCCGCGATCAAAGCCTTTCAACCGGGCCTTCTGGAGCAGTTGGCGATCATCTTCGCCCTTATGCGCGCGCAGTCGTCGGGCAATATCGACCTGGTACTCGGCGGCACCCAGGAATCGAGCACGCAGGGCCAGGGCGACGGCGGCGGCGGCGAGGTCAGCATCACCAACCAGGGCTCGATCACGACATCGGGCGCCAATGCGCTCGGCGTTCTCGCACAATCGATCGGCGGCGGCGGCGGGTTCTTCGCCGATGGCCCCGGCGTCGATGTCCTGGTGATGACCGCGTCCGGCTCGCTCGGCAACAGCTCGAGCGGCTCCGTCAACCAGGCGGGCAATACCGTGAATGTCGATCTTGCACCGGGCAGTCGCATCACCACGACCGGCAACGGCGCCACGGCGATCGTCGCGCAGTCGATCGGCGGCGGTGGCGGTTACACGGGCGCGATCGATGCCATCGGCGCCACCTATCAGACCTTCCTGTCGCCGCCGTCGCACTACCAGATGACCGTCGGCGCCAATACGCAAGGTGGCGACGTCTCGATCACCAGCACTGGCGTGGCGACCATCCAGACGACGGGTGCCAATGCGCATGGCATCATTGCCCAGAGCCTCAGCGGCGGTGGCGGCTTGGTCGCCGACAACAACGGCATCATCATCCCGACCTGCGGTTCCGGCACGTCGCGCGGCGCGGCCACGTCCTCGAGCGGGTTCTCTCCGGGGGCTGTCTCGATCGACTTCACCGGAACGCTGTCAACCACCGGCGCCGGGTCCGTGGCGATCTTCGCGCAGAGCGGAACGCAGAACTCCGCCGGCGCCATCGACAGCAGCCTGCCGATGGTGACCTCGGGCACGATCGACGTCACCATTGGCGGCAACAGCCAGGTCACAGGCGGCAGCGGCGTCTATGCCATCACGCTCGACGGCGGCGGCGTCAACCAGATCACGATCGGCGACGGAGCGACGCTGAGCTCGGCTTCGACCCTCGCGGTCTCGTCCGGCTTGGGCACGAATACCCTTACGAATTACGGTGAGATCACCGGCGACGTCGTCATGGGGGGCGTGTCGAGCTTCGACAACGAGGCTGGCGCCACCTACACCTCTGGTATCAACGGCACTGTCAGCCTTGGCGGGACTAGCGCCGGCGGCGGCACGCTGATGAACAACGGCATCGTCGATGTTGGCGGCATCGGCCCGATCGGCACGCTCAATCTGGCGGGTACCTACGCCCAGAGTGTCGCCGGCGTCTATCGTGCCGATATCGACGGCACCGGGTCAGGCTCTGCCGACCTCATCAGCGCCACCGATGTGGCATCGGCGGTGTCGGGCACCGTGATCGCCAATGTCGTCAACAGCATCTCACCGAACCAGAGCTTCCTGATCCTGGAGCAGACCGCCGCCACGCCGATCAACTCGATGACCGCAGCGACGGCGGGGCTGGAAATCACGTCGTCCCAGCAGAGCGGCATAGGGGCGAGCTGGACTTTCAATACGACCCAAGATCAGCTCACCATCTCGACGGGTCTCACCTTCGCGCCGCAGGATCTTCCGCTCGGCGACAATGAGCGCGCCTATGCCGACCACCTGCAGAACACCTGGAATGCCGGTGGGTCGGAGCGGCTCGGCCGCGTCTATGCGGAGCTCTTCAACCTGCCAAGCCCGACCGCCTACCAGCAGGCCCTCTCTTCGGCGACGCCGGTTGTGCTCGCGGCCGGTTCGCTCGCGCAGGCCTTCGTGGCGCGCGACCGGCTGAGCGCCGTCCAAAGCTGTCCCGAGTTCGACGACCAGAGCGGCACCGGGACATTGCTCGTGCAGCGCGACTGTGCCTGGGGCCGGGTCGGTGGCGGACGGGTGGAGTTCACGCCTGGCAACGCCACCGGCTACACGATCAACCAGATGACCTATTCCGCCGGCTTCCAGACTGAAGTGGCGCCGGACTGGTTCGTCGGGATGTCGGCCAGCTACATGACGGACACCTACAGCAACGCAACGGGCCTCTCGACCTCGGATGGCCAGGGTGTCGACGTCACCGCCGTCGTGAAGCGCGAGATGGGCCAATGGCTGTTCTCCGGGGCGCTCAATCTCGGCTATGGCTGGTATGACGCGGAGCGCTGGACGGCCGCCGGAAGCAAGTATTACCAGTCGGATTCGTCTTATGACGTTTTCACCGCCGCGACACGGCTACGGGCCGATTACGAGGTTCCGTTCCAGAACTGGTACCTGAAGCCGTTCGGCCAGATCGATCTGCTCTATGCCTCGACGCCCGGCTATGACGAGGGCGGACATGGCAGCCTCTACGACCTGTCGGTCGAAGGCTCCGACAACTTCTCCGTCGCAATCGGCCCGCATGTCGAGGTCGGCGGCCGGATCAACCTGGATGACGGTTCGGTGGTGCGCCCCTATGCCTCGGCAGGCGTGACGTGGTTCTCCAACAGCGCCTGGCAGGTTTCAGCCTCGCTGCAGGGCGCACCGGAGGCGGCGGGAACCTTCAGGACGACCGTGGATGCGCCCGATCTCCTCGCCGACCTGACGCTTGGCCTGCAGTGGAGCCTGCCGCGCGGCATCGATTTCCGTGTGAACTACGAAGCCAATCTCGGCGACAGTTTCACCGCGCAGTCCGGCATGGCCCGCCTGTCGGTGAACTTCTAGACGAGAGTATTTTCGAGCGTAGTGGGCACCGGTTCGCGTGAAGAAAATGCGTCAAAACAAAGAGATAGAGTAGTTCCGGTGAGCCAGGGTTCGCCGGGGTTGCTGTAGCGCGGATCGACATTCAGCGTCGGTCATTGCGAGCGACCGCTCCCTCCTGTCATTGCCGGGCTCGACCCGGCAATCCAGCCTCTCTTCCTGCGGACCCGCAATTGTCAGGGGGGCAGTCGAAGAGAGTCTGGGTTGCCGGGTCAAGCCCGGCAACGACAACTCTGAGCATTATCAACGGGCTAGAGCCTGAATGTCGATCGGTCCTACGCTCGGCCGGGCACCGTCGCGAGCGGCTTCTCGCCGGCGGAGAGGTCGATCAGGCCGGCATCGACCAGCGTGCGGTGAAAGCGGCGCTTGCGCTCGGACGGCGTCGCGACATAGCGGTCGCCGAGTTCGCCGATCAGGTCGAGCCGCGTCGCCGAGACGGCGTCGAGCGGCAGGCCGGCCGCCTTCAGCGCCGCCGTGCCGAGCTGGGCGATGTCGAGGCGCGTCGGCAGGTCGGCAAAGTCCGGCTCGAAGTTCAGCGCCTCCAGCGCGAAGAAGGTCTCGAACTGGCGCGGATCGCCGGAGCGGATACCCTGCGCGTGCTCGATCGCCCGCGACATGGTCGGCTGGTGATCGCCATAGCGGACGATCAGCATCGGACGGCCGGGGTTCTGCCCCAGCAGCGCGGCGCGGAAGGCGGCATAGCTCGCCGCCGTCTCCGAGAGGCGGGAGTAATATTCGCCATAGGTCGGCGTGTTCAGCGTGGCGAGCGCGAACTTCCGCTCGGCCTCAAAGGTTCCGGCCGGCTGCAGGCGAACCTCATGCGGGCCGTGATTGAAATTGGTGAGGATCATCGCGAAGCGCGGCGCCGGGTCGCGGTCGATCGAGCGCTGCAGTGCGCCTTCGGCCGCCGCGAAGAAGGCGGCATCCGAATTGGTCGCCTCGAAGGCGGAAAGATCGAACGGCGCCGGGAACTCGTCCGAGAACACGCGCTCCTCGACGCCGAGCCCGCCATAGAAGCCATCATAATTCATGAAGGCGCGGCGGCAGCTCGTGACCAGCAGGTTGCGATAGCCGAGGCTGGCGAGCTCCGAGGGCAGCGAATGCGCGAAGCGGCCGACGCCCTTCTTGAACAGGAAATAGGAATCCGGGCCGAAGCTCGCGGAGGAAAGGCCGGTGAGCAGGCTGAACTCGGTCTGCCAGGAGCCGCCGCCATAGATGTCGACATGCAGCTTGCCGCTATGGGCGCCCGGCGGCGACAGGAAGTCGGCGATCTCCGGCGCGACGGCGAGGCCGTAGCTGCGCGGATCGAACACCGATTCATGCTGGATGACGATGATGTCGGGCTTCACCGCGCGTCGCGCCGGCATCGGCGGCAACAAGGGCAGCGGCGCGTCGGCGACATCGAGCATGCGCAGGCCCCCTGTCGGCCACCAGCTCGCGACATCGATGAGGGACGCCATGAAGAAGGAGACGAGACCCGTTCGCGTGGTGACGTCGCGCCGCCAGCGCTCGGCGCCGCCGGTGGCGTAGAAGGCGAGGGCGTAGAGGGCGAAGGCAAGCGCGAGGATCGCCAGACGCTCATAGAGCGGCAGCGCCTCGCCGGGGACGAGCAGGATCACCGCGATGGCGGCAAGGCCGAGCACCACCGCCCCGGCGATGGTGAGCGCGGCCGTCAGCCGGTATTGCCTGAGCATGAACGGGATCGTGCCGGCGAAGGTCAGCCCGAGATCGGCCACGGCGAGCTTCATGCCGCTGTGGTGATGCTTGACGCCCGAGGCGCCGGCAATCGTCGCCATCAGCAGCAGCGCGAGCAGGCTCGCCCGGGCGAGGTCACCGGTGAAGACCATGAAAAGGGCGGTGACCGCCGCGAAGCCGGCGAGCGCG
Organism: Kaistia sp.; assembly: GCA_965229325.1. Lineage (GTDB taxonomy): Bacteria > Pseudomonadota > Alphaproteobacteria > Rhizobiales > Kaistiaceae > Kaistia. Next base: position 419,699 of record OZ245873.1, read on the forward strand.
ATGAGGATCCGCCGCGGCTGTCGTTCGGTGAGCGCCAGAATCGCCGCTGCGGCGAGCCAGAGAAGAAGCGCGTTCATTCGGAGTTCTGATCTGCCTTGAAGGGAGTGTGTTCGTCGAGCAGGGCGTGCTCGGCCGCAACAGCGTCACGCTCCCGCTGCAAATAGTCCGCGACGGCGGCGCGGAAACCCCTCTCGGCAATCCAATGTGACGATCGTGTGATGACCGGGCGATAGCCACGCGCCAGCTTGTGCTCGCCCTGCGCCCCGGCCTCGACCCGCGGCAGCCGATGGGCGATCGCCCATTCGACGGCCTGGTGGTAGCAGATCTCGAAATGCAGGAACGGCACCTCCTCGAGCGTGCCCCAATAGCGGCCATAGAGCGCATCCGAACCGATGAGGTTCAGCGCGCCGGCGATCCGCCTGTTGCCGCGCCGCGCGAAGATCAGCAGCACGCGGTCGGCCATCGCCGCCCCGAGCAGCGAAAAGAAGCGGCGGTTCAGATAGGGGCGGCCCCATTTGCGGGCGCCGGTGTCGGTGTAGAAGGCGAAGAAGGCGTCCCAGGCCGCCTCGTCGATGGCGCTGCCGGTGAGGATCTCGACCTCCAGCCCGCCGGCCAGCGCATCGCGGCGCTCGCGGCGGATGGTCTTGCGCTTGCCGGAGGAGAGGGCGTCGAGAAAATCCTGGAAGTCGCGATAGCCGGGATTTTCGAACTGGAACTGCTGGTCGACGCGCGGCAGGAAGCCGGCGCCCGCGAGCGTCGCCGCGTCGTCGTCCTCGAGGAAGGTCGCATGCACGGAGGAGCCGCCGACCCGGCGACAGAGCTCGATGAGGCCGGCGGCGAGCGTCGCCTTCGCCGTGGGCGCGTCGGCATCGGCGCGTGTCAGCAGCCGGCGTCCCGTCACCGGCGTGAACGGCACCGCGACCTGCAGCTTCGGGTAATAGCTGCCGCCGGCGCGCTCATAGGCGTCGGCCCAGCCATGGTCGAAGACATATTCGCCCATCGAATGGGTCTTCTGGTAGCAGGGCACGATCGCTTCCGGCCGGCCGGAGGCATCGTCCAGCACCATGTGGCGGCCCTGCCAGCCAGTGCGGCCGATGGCGGAGCCGGACTCCTCCAGACAGCGCAGGAAATCATGCGAAATGAAGGGGTTATAGGCGGGTCGTTCAGAAAGTGAATCAACGGCCTCGACCGCCGATTCCGTCTGCCGATGCTGGGCCTTGAAGAACGCGGCCGCATCGGCGCCGAAGGGTGCCTCCGAGGCCCAGCCGGGATTGGCGCAGGCGTCCCAGGCCTCGCGGCCGATCTCCCCGATCGAGGAAAGGACAGTCAGTCGCGCGGCGGAAGCGCTCATCGGTGGCGACCCCTGCATGTCGATGGGAAAGCATCGGAGCATCTAGGGCTTCCGGCTGCAAGCGCAAGCTGTCGCCTTGGCGCCGCCGCTCAGGCGTCCGGATCGAAGCCTTCGAAGGTGATCTGGTCGGCGACGCGGCGCGCCTTGGCGCGGTCGGCCTCGGTGCGCACCGTCCAGGTGATCAGCGGCCGCCCGAAGGAGCGCACCAGCGAAGGCGCCAGCGAGGGCAGGCCCTTCAAATCATAGGACACGAAGGCGGCGCCGACGCGCGGCACATCGAGCAGGTGGCGCAGCGTGAAGCGGCGCGAGGCCGGCAGGAAGCCCCAGTCGTCGAGATCGGTATAGCGGTCGGCGACGATGCCGCGCGGCATCGCTGGCGCGAGATGCTTCATCGCGGCCATCGAATCGGGATCGAACGACATCACCACTGCCGCGCCCGGATAGGCCTTGAGGATCGGCGCGACGGCCGCCTCCAGCCGTCGGTCGCCCTTGAACTCGCTCTTCAGTTCGAGCACCAGCGGCACTGAGCCGGCGACGGTCTCGAGCAGTTCGGCGAGCGTCGGAACGTGGTCCTTGGTGATGCCGCGGAAGCGGAGCGCGCGGAGCTCGGCGAGGCTGTAGCTGTCGACCCGGCCGGTCGCGTCGAGCAGCCGGTCGACGGTCTCGTCATGGAAGACGACGACGGCGCCGTCGCCTGTCAGCTGCAGGTCTACCTCGATGGCGAAGCGATGCTCGAGCGCGGCGCGGATGGCCGACAGCGTGTTCTCGATCCGGCCCTCGGCGGCGTCATGATAGCCGCGATGAGCGATGGGTCGCGCCGTCAGCCAGCCGGGGGCCATGCTCAGGCGATCTCGATGATGGCTTCCACCTCGACGGCGACGCCGAAGGGCAGGCCGGCGACGCCGACGGCGGAGCGGGCGTGGCGACCCTTGTCGCCGAACACCTCGACCATGAAGTCTGAGGCGCCGTTGATGACCTTGGGGTGATCGTTGAAATCGGGCGAGGCGTTGACGAAGCCGGTCAGCTTGACGATCCGGCCGATGCGGTCGAGATCGCCGAGCGCGGCGCGGGCCTGGGCGAGGATGTTGATCGCGCAGAGGCGGGCGGCGCTGCGGCCTTCCTCGATGCCGAAGCCGTCGCCGAGCCTGCCGACGAACTCGATGCCCTCGTGCCCGACCGGGATCTGGCCGGAGATGTAGAGCATGCCGCGGCTTTCGACGAAGGGCACGTAGTTGGCGGCCGGCGCTGCCGGCCTCGGCAGGTCGACCCCGAGGAAGGTCAGGCGGTCTTCGATGGCACTGGTCATGAAACTCTCCCGCAAACCGGATCAAAGCGACGGTTTCGCCCGAATTCAGCCGTGCTGCAAGGCAAGAAGGGGTTCATCATGCCAAAGGATGGTTCGAATCGGCGTGGACTTCGCTGGCACGACAGTTTGAAATGCCGATATGTCGACACGACGACGGACGGCTCTATGTCTGAGGCAGCCGGGGCCGCGCGGCGTGACGCGGCGACGAGGGAGTGAAGACGATGGCTGTCCGCCTGCAGGCATTGGCGACCCTTTACGGCATTCCGGCCGCGACCGCGGCCCTTGCGACGCTCCTCGTCTCGGGCGGTAGCGCCGCGGCGGTCTCCGCGGGGCCGGCGATGGTCGCCCATCGCGCCATCTACGAGCTGACCCTCGACCAGGACAATTCCTCCGACACGGTCGCCGATGCGGAAGGGCGCATGGTCTATGACTTCGTCGGCACGGCCTGCGAGGGCTTCACGACAAGGCTCCGCTTCGTGACGCGGATCAGCGACGAGGACGGCAATGCGCGCCTCACCGACGTCGCGACCACGACCTTCGAGGACATCGCCGGCAAGACGTTCAACTTCTCGACCAAGAGCTTCATCGACGGCACGATCTCGGAGGATTCCTCCGGCTCGGCGGAGCGCGAGGGCGACAAGGTGGCGGTGACCATCGCCAAGCCGAAATCCGAGCGCTTCACGATCCCGACGAACTTCCAGTTCCCGAACCAGCATCTCGCGGCGATCATCGCCGCGGCGCAGCGGGGCGAGCATTTCCTGCAGGTCGATCTCTTCGACGGTTCCGACCAGGGCAAGAAGTCCTACGAGACCTCGGCGGTGATCGGCGCCGAGAATTCCGGCCGCGACGATCTCGGCGACGAGGCGACCGCCAAGGGCGCAGGCCTTGCCGGCATCCGCTCCTGGCCGGTGACGATCAGCTATTTCAACGGCGGCCCCGAGGGCGGCGAGCAGAAGCCGTCCTACGAGCTCTCGTTCATCATCTACGAGAACGGCATCACGCGGCGGATGAAGCTCGACTATGGCGACTTCGCGCTGAAGGGAAAGCTCGTGAAGCTCGACCTCGCGCCGACCAAGGTGGCGGCCAAGGCCTGCCGCTGAGTCCGCAGTCTCACCGCCGCGCGACGAGGTCCGGCCGCAGCCGCGCCACGGCGGCGCCAAGCTCGTCATAGTGGCTGATCACCGCGTCGGGGCCGAGTTCGGTCACCGGAACGGGCGTGTAGCCGAAATCGACCGCGACGACCGGGATAAAGGCTGCCTTCGCCGTGTCGATGTCCGTCTTCGAATCGCCGACCATCAGCGCTGCGTCGACGCTGCCGCCGGCGCGCTTGATCGTCTCGGTCAGGGCGATCGGATCGGGCTTGCGCGCCAGGAACGTGTCGGCGCCGCAGATCGCCGCGAAGCGGTCGGTGAGTTCCAGCCGGCCGAGCAATTGCCGCGAGAGATGCTCCAGCTTGTTGGTGCAGACGGCGAGGATCCAGCCGTCCGTGGCGAAGGCGTCGAGCGCATCCATGAGCCCCGGATAGGGCTGGCTCAAATCCGCGATGTGGTCGCTGTAATGGGCGATGTACTCGTCGAACATCCGGTCGACGATCGCCGCTTCGCGCGTCACGCCATTGGCGGCGAGGCCGCGCTCGATCAGCACGCGCGCGCCATGGCCGACCATCGAGACGGCGCTGTCGAAGGGCTGCGCCTCGAGGCCCTCGCGGGTCAGGATGACGTTCAGCGTCGCGACGAGATCCTGCGCCGTATCGATCAGCGTACCGTCGAGGTCGAACACGAGTGTGGGGCGCATGGCGGGAGTCCGGCTGAAGGCGACGCGCGAGCATAGCCACCACGCCGGCGCGGGCAAGGCTGGTCCGGCAAGACTGCGCGGCCAAGCTGCAGGCAGGCTGGCCGGGGAGGGGCGGGCGTTGGCGCCGCATCCGCCGCGTGCTAAGCAACGCGCGCCGCACGGGCTGCGGTTCGGATCAAGGCGTATCCCATGAGCGACAGTGACGATCTGAAGAAGCAGGCGGCCCTCGCCGCGCTGGAGCTCGTCGAGCCCGGCATGAAGCTCGGCATCGGCACCGGCTCGACGGCGGTGCATTTCGTCGTCGGCCTCGGCGAGCGGGTGCGCGGCGGCCTCGACATCATCGGCGTGCCGACCTCCGAGCGGACCGCGGCGCTGGCGCGCAAGGAGGGCATCCCCCTCACGACGCTCGACGACACGCCGCATCTCGACCTGACGATCGACGGCGCCGACGAACTCGACCGCTCGCTGCAGCTGATCAAGGGCGGCGGCGGCGCGCTGCTGCGCGAGAAGATCGTCGCGGCGGCCTCCGACCGGATGGTCGTCATCGCCGACGGTTCGAAGCTCGTCGACCGGCTCGGCGCCTTCCCCTTGCCGATCGAGGTCAACCATTTCGGCATGGGCGCGACGCTGATCGCCATCGAGGCGGCGGCGCATCGGCTCGGACAGGCGGTGACGCTGTCAAGGCGGCTCGCCGCCGACGGTTCGCCCTTCGTCACCGATGGCGGCCATGCCATCATCGATGCATCATTTGGCCTCATTCGCGAGCCAGAAGCCTTGAACCTTGCCCTCGCCGCGATTCCGGGGGTGGTGGAGCATGGTCTGTTCATCGGCATTGCGACCGCCGCCGTCATCGCCCGTCCCGAAGGCGTCATCTGGTTGCACGCCTAACGTCCTACGCCCTATGGGAGCCCGTTCAATGACACTGTTCCGCTCGTCCCTTCGCGCCGCCGTGCTGGCGATCGGCCTGATGGTCGGCTTTGTCGCCGCCGCCAGCGCCGAGGAAGTCACCGAGTCGCATCTGCAGGCGGCCGTCGCCGCGGTGCAGGCGGCCAAGACCTCGCGCGGCTTCGACAATCTGCTGCCGCTGATGGCGCAGCAGACGCAGAACCGCCTGATCCGCATGCGTCCCGACCAGCATGTTCTGATCGGCCAGGTGGTCGATGCCGAGGCGCTCGACCTCGTCTCCCGCCGCGCCGAACTCGACAACGACGTCGCGCGCATCTGGGCGAAGTATTTCACCGAGGACGAGCTGAACGCGATCACCACCTTCTACAAGAGCCCGGCCGGCGCCAAGCTCGCCGATATCGGCCCGAAGGTCGTCGGCGAGACGCTGCAGTCGGTCAAGGGCTGGTCGGATCGCGTCGGCGAGGAAATGTTCGAGAAGTCGCGCGAACTGCTGAAGAAGAAGGGCGTCGACCTCTGAGGTCTGGCGCGGCCGGTCCTGCCGGCCCACATTGAACAAGAAGCCGGCCTGTCATGGCCGGCTTCGTCGTCTTGGGAATGCCGTTTGGCGAGGCGCGGACTGACATGGCGGATTTCGACGTCGACCTTTTCGTGATCGGTGCGGGTTCGGGCGGGGTGCGCGCCGGGCGCATCGCCGCCGGGCATGGCGCCCGCGTGATGGTGGCCGAGGAAGACCGTGTCGGCGGCACCTGCGTCATCCGCGGCTGCGTCCCCAAGAAGCTCTTCGTCTATGCCTCGCGCTTCGCCGAGGATTTCGAGGACGCGGCCGGCTATGGCTGGACGCTGGCTGCGCCGAGCTTCGACTGGAAGGCGCTGGTCGCCGCCAAGGACCGGCAGATCGACCTGCTCAACGCCGCCTATATCCGCAATCTCGAACGCTCCGGCGCCACACTGGTGCCGCTGCGTGCGACGATCGAGGGACCGCATGAAGTGCGGCTCTCCGACGGCCGCCTCGTCACCGCGAAGTACATCCTCGTCGCCACCGGCTCGACGGCCTATGTCGATCCGGCGCTGCATGGCCGTGAATTCGCCATCACCTCGAACGAGGCGTTCCATCTGCCGGAGCTGCCGCGCTCGATCGTGATCGTCGGCGGCGGCTATATCGCGGTCGAGTTCGCCGGCATCTTCAACGGCCTCGGCGTCGAGACGACCCTCGTTCATCGCGGCGATGCGCTGCTCCGCGGTTTCGACAGCGATCTGCGCCATGCGCTCGCCGAGGCGCTGACCAAGAAGGGCATCCGCCTCGTGCTCGGCGACAGCCCGGCCGCGATCGAGACGACCGAGGACGGCGTGGTGGTGCGGACGAAGGCGGGCCTCGCGCTCGCCGCCGGCGCCGTGATGGTCGCCACCGGCCGACGCCCGAACACCGACGGGCTCGGCCTCGATACGGCCGGCGTCGAGATCGACGGCGCCGGTGCGATTGTCGTCGATGCGCAGTCGCAGTCGAACGTCCCCTCGATCTATGCCGTCGGCGACGTCACCAACCGCATCAACCTGACCCCGGTCGCGATCCGCGAGGGTCATGCCTTCGCCGATACGATCTTCGGCGGCAAGGACGTGACGGTGGATCATTCCGGCGTGCCGAAGGCGGTATTCTCGCAGCCGGAGATCGGCACGGTCGGGCTCACCGAGGACGAGGCGCTCGCCGAATTCCCATCGGTCGACATCTACAAGACCAGCTTCAAGTCGCTGAAGAACGGCATCAGCGGCCGCGACGAGCGCATGCTGATGAAGCTCGTCGTCGATGCGGCGAGCGGGCGGGTGCTCGGCTGCCACATCCTCGGCCATGACGCGGCCGAGATGATCCAGCTCGTCGCCATCGCCGTGAAGCTCGGCGCCACCAAGGCGCAGTTCGACGCGACCATGGCGCTGCATCCGACCGCGGCGGAAGAACTCGTCACGATGCGCGAGCCGTCGATCCGCCATCGCCGCTAACAGCGCTAGCGCGTCTACTGGATGCGCTGCTGAAAGTACGTTCGCGGCGACCTTTCCGGCGTGCCGTGCATTTCAGCTTGAGAATCCGCGTCCGAACGGTCAAAGAACCGCGGTCCCCCGCACGAAGTCGGCGCCCGTCGCCGAGAGTGAGCCCCCATGACCGCAGTTTCCGCTCCGCCTCGCCGTCTCCTCGACGGCAATGACTACAAGACCCTTGCCCTCTCCGCGCTCGGCGGAGCGCTCGAATTCTACGACTTCATCATCTTCGTCTTCTTCGTGACGGTGCTCGGCCACCTGTTCTTCCCGCCGGGCATTCCGGACTGGGTGCAGCAGCTGCAGGCTTTCGGCATCTTCGCCGCCGGCTATCTGGCGCGGCCGCTCGGCGGACTGCTGCTCGCCCATTTCGGCGACAAGCTCGGCCGCAAGCGCATGTTCACGCTGTCGATCCTGATCATGGCGCTGTCGACGCTCGGCATCGCGGCGCTGCCGACCTATGCGACCATCGGCATCGCTGCGCCGATCCTCTTGCTCACCATGCGCGTCCTGCAGGGCGCGGCGATCGGCGGCGAGGTGCCCGGCGCCTGGACCTTCGTCTCCGAGCATGTGCCGCCCGGCCGCATCGGCCTTGCCTGCGGCATCCTCACCTGCGGCCTCACCGCCGGCATCCTGCTCGGCTCGCTGATCGCGACCGCGGTCAACTTCGCCTTTTCGCCCGAGGACATCCTTGCCTTCGCCTGGCGGCTGCCCTTCCTGATCGGCGGCGTGTTCGGCCTCGTCGCGGTCTATCTCCGGCGCTGGCTGGAGGAGACGCCGGTGTTCAAGGAGATGAAGGCGCGCAAGCAGCTCGCGTCCGAACTGCCGATCAAGGCGGTGCTGCGCGACCACAAGGCGGCGACCGTCGTCTCGATGCTGCTGACCTGGCTGCTGTCGGGCGCCATCGTCGTCGCCATCCTGATGACGCCGACGCTGGTGCAGACGCTCTACAAGGTGCCGGCGCGCGATGCGCTGACGGCGAATTCGATCGCGACGCTGTTCCTCTCGATCGGCTGCGTGTTGGCCGGCTTCATCGTCGACAAGGTCGGCGCCGGCCGCTTCTTCACTATCGGCAGCCTCTTCCTCGGCGCTGCCACCTATTACTTCTATTCGTCCGTGGCGGCCGACAGCTCGACGCTGTTCCCGCTCTCGGCGCTCGCCGGCTTCTCGGTCGGCGTCATCGGCGCGGTGCCCTATGTCATGGTCAAGGCGTTCCCGGCCGCCGTCCGCTTCACCGGCGTCTCTTTCGCCTACAACATCGCCTATGCGATCTTCGGCGGCCTGACCCCGCTGCTCGTCACGCTGGCGCTGAAATCCGACCCGATGGCGCATGCGCATTACCTCGCCTTCCTGTCGCTGGTCGGCGCCGGCACGGGCATCTATCTCTGGGCGCGGGACCAGCACTGAACGCTCTAGCAGGAAGCGGGTGGCGGCATTGGCGTGGCGCGGTGATACTCGCGCCATGACCAGCTCGCTGCCGCTCCCGCCTGACGCCCGCTTCTATGCCGTGACGACGACCGGCATCTTCTGTCTGCCGGCCTGCCCCTCGCGGCCGCCGAAGTCTCAAAATCTCCGCTTCTTCGCCGCCGCCGCGTCGGCCGAGGCGGCGGGCTTTCGCGCCTGCAAGCGCTGCCGGCCAAACGGGACGGCATGAGCGCGCTCAGGGTCCTTTTGCCGGACGACTACCGCGCCGCCGAGACGCTCGCCTATCACGGCCGCGACAGCGCTAGCCTTAGCGAGCGCGTTGTCGGCACGCGGATCGAGAAGGTGCTGGAGCTCGAAAGTGGGCCGGCATTGCTGGCGCTCGACCTTCATCCGGGCGAGGCGAGGGCACAGTTCGACCGCGACCTCTCCGAGCCCGAGCGCGCGGCGGCGCTCGGCATCGTCCACCGCATGCTCGGCCTCCAGTCCGATCCGGCGGGCTTCGAGCAGCTCACCGCCGCAGCCTTGCTCGCCGCCGCGCGGCCGGGCCTCCGCATCCCGCTGACCGCGACCGTGTTTGAGGCGGTGTGCTGGGCGGTCATCGGCCAGCAGATCAACCTGACCTTCGCGGCGACGCTGCGCCGCGCGATGATCGGATTGGCCGGCCGGCCGCATGCGCCGAGCGGGCTCGTCGCCCATCCCCGGCAGGAGGAGGTGGCGGCGCTCGATCCGGCCGTTTTGACGACACGGCAATTCTCGCGCTCCAAGGCGCGCTATCTCGTCGATACCGCGGCGGCGATCGCCTCGGGCGCGCTCCCGCTCGAACGGCTCGCGGAGGCGGGGCCGGCCGAGGCGGAAGCGGCGCTCACCGCCCTGCGCGGCATCGGGCCCTGGACGGCGCGCTACATCCTGCTGCGCGGTTTCGGCTTTGCCGATGTCGCGCCGGTCGGCGACTCGGGTCTTGCTACCGGGTTGCAACGCCTGCATGGCCTCGACGCGCGTCCGTCCGTCGCCGCGCAGGAGGCACTGATGCGGGACTTCGCCCCCCATCGCAGCCTCGCCACGCTGCATCTCTGGGCGAGCCTTGCCGATCAGCCGGCCGAGCGGCGGCTGCAACCCGTCAGCGCTGCCTGACGATGGCGCCGATCGCATTGACGAGGAGGCGCGAGGCGGTGAGCGCCGAGAGGCCGCCGAGATCGGCCGGCGGATAGAGCTCGACGAGGTCGAAGCCGGCGATGACGGCGCGGCGGCCGACGCCCGCGATCAGGTCGATGACCTGCGTGTAGCTGAGGCCGCCCGGCGTGCGCGCCGCGACGCCCGGCATGACGGCGGGATCGAGCCCGTCGCAATCGAGCGTGATGACGACGCGGGCGCCCTCGGGGATAGGACGGAGCGCAGCCTCGACGCCATCCGCATGGATCTCGCGAGCTGTGACGAGGTGGCTGCCATAGCGAAGCGCTGCCGCGCGCTCGTCCGGCCCGGCGCTGCCGACGCTGCGGATGCCGGCCTGCACGATGCCCGCGACATGGGACATTTCGCTCGCCCGGCGCATCGGGCTCGAATAGCCGTAGCGCTCGCCATCGACCGCATCGCGCCAGTCGAGATGGGCGTCGATCTGCAGGATCCAGACCGGCCCATGCCCGGCAAAGCCGGCGAGAAACGGGATCGGCACGGAATCATCGCCGCCGATCAGGATCGGCACGGCTGAGAGGGCGAGGATGTCGCGCGTCTTGGCCTCGATGCGGGCGCGGTTGCCTGCATTGTCGTGGGGCGCGGTCGGCACAGTGCCGGCGTCGATGCAGCTGACCGGCCCGCCGCCGAAAAGCGGGCCGCCGAGATCGAAATCCCAGTTCTGGATAAGCCCGGCATCCTCCTGGCTCGCCGCGCGGATGGCATCGGCGGCGAGAGCGTAGCCGCTGCTGTCGCGGCCGGGATAGGTCGTGCCATGCCCGGCAGCAAAGATCACCGCCCGCGGCGCGAGGCCGTCCGGGAGGCGGTCGGGCAGGCCGAGAAAGGGAGGCGAGGCGGGCATTGCGTCGTGGTCCTCGGGCTGGAAGGCCGGTGGCGCGGCGCCGCGACCTTAGCCGTTCGCAAGCCGCGCGGCGACCGCCCGCCTCGCCCTTTCTGGCCGCGCCGGGCCGATCAGGCGGCTGCCGGCACGAAATCGAGGAAGCCGGTCACCTCTGCGAGCCTACCGCCGGAGACCACGGCGAAGTCCGTGCCGCCGGCCACCGCCGCGCCATCCGCCGGCGCCAGTTCCCAGCTGAAGCGCAGCTTGTCGCCATAGCTGTCGACCCTGCCGGCGCCGCGGAAGGCGAGCCCCGGAAACTGCGCCCGCACCGCGCCGATTAGCGCGGCGATGCCGTCATGGCCCGAGGCCGCGGCGAGCGGATCGCCATAATGGGCCGTCTCGGTGAAGGCGTCCGTGACGCGGCTCTGCCGCTCGCCGGGATCGTCGGCATTCCAGGCGGCCAGATAGCGGGCGACGAGGTCTGCGGCGGTTTCGGAGTGGTTCGTGTCGGTCATGTCGTGCTCCTTGCGTCTCGCCAGCCGGGCTGGCCGTGCGATGGGGAGGAGCCTCGCCCGGCGGCGTCATCGGGTCGATTACCTCGAAGGTCATTGGAATGGGGCACCGCCGCCGCTATCAGGGATCCAAAGGGAGCGGGCCATGGCCGTCGCGGCACGATCATTCGGCGAGGAACTGAAGACCTGGCGGCAGCGGCGACGCCGCTCGCAGATGGATCTCGCCGGTGAGGCGGGGCTCTCGACGCGTCATCTCTCCTTCCTCGAGACCGGCCGCTCGCGGCCGAGCCGGGCCATGGTGCTGCGCCTCGCCGAGGAACTGGCCCTGCCGCTCAGGGAACAGAACCTGCTGCTGGTCGCGGCCGGCCACGCGCCGCTCCATCCCGCCCGGCCGCTCGATAGTCCGGAGCTTGCCGCCGCGCGCGACGCGATCCGCCGCATCGTCGCCGGCCATATGCCCTATCCGGCGCTGGCGATCGACCGCCATTGGACGATGATCGAGGCGAACCCGGCGGTGCTCGCGCTCGTCGCCGGCGTCGATGCGGCGCTCTTGGTACCGCCGGTCAATGTCGTCAGGCTGTCGCTGCATCCGGCCGGGCTCGCGCCGCGCATCGCCGACTTTCCGGAATGGCGGGCGCATCTCCTCCGCCGCCTCGCGCATGAGGTCGACCTCACCGGCGACCGGACGCTCGCCGCGCTGCTCGCCGAGATGGAGGCGCTGCCGGCGCCGCCGCGCCGCGGGCGCCTGCCTGAGGCGCCGTTCGGCGGCATCGCCGTGCCGCTGACGCTCCGCCTCGGCGACGCCGCGCTGTCGCTGATCTCGACCACCACGGTCTTCGGCGGCCCGGCCGATGTCACCCTTGCCGAAATCGCCATCGAGGCCTTCTTCCCGGCCGACGCGGCGACCGCGGACATCCTTCGCCGGCTGGCCGGCGGGTGATGCACTGCAGCACAGCGCGTGATTGGCGGGCGGGGAGGCGAGCGTGTATAAGGGCTCCCTTTCCGGCCGGCAGGAGAGGGCGCCGCAAGGGCGCCGGCATGCCGGTTCGCAGTTGGAGCGGATCATGACGAAGACGAGCTGGAGTCCCGCCACCTGGAGGCAGAAGCCGATCCAGCAGGTGCCGGACTATGCCGACCAGGCGGCGCTCGAGGCCGTCGAGGCGCGGCTCGCGACCTATCCGCCGCTCGTCTTCGCCGGCGAGGCGCGGAAGCTCAAGAAGGGTCTCGCGGCGGTGTCGCGCGGCGAGGCCTTCCTGCTGCAGGGCGGCGATTGCGCCGAGAGCTTCCTGGAGCATCACCCGGACAATATCCGCGACTTCTTCCGCGTCTTCCTGCAGATGGCGGTCGTCCTCACCTTCGCCGGGCAGATGCCGGTGGTGAAGGTCGGCCGCATCGCCGGCCAGTTCGCCAAGCCCCGCTCGGCGCCGATGGAGAAGATCGGCGATGTCGAGCTGCCGTCCTATCGCGGCGACAACATCAACGGCATCGAGTTCACGCCCGAGGCGCGCAATCCCGATCCGCGCCGGATCGAGGACAGCTATCGCCAGTCGGCAGCGACGCTGAACCTCCTGCGCGCCTTCGCGCAGGGCGGCTATGCCAATCTGGAGCATGTGCATCAGTGGATGCTCGGCTTCGTCAAGGACAGCCCGCAGGGCCACCACTATCAGGAGATCGCCGACCGCATCTCCGAGGCGATGGCCTTCATGCGCGCCTGCGGCATCGACCCGGAAACGGCGCCGTCGCTGCGCTCGACCGACTTCTTCACCTCGCACGAGGCGCTGCTGCTCGGCTACGAGCAGGCCATGACCCGCGTCGATTCGACGACGGGCGACTGGTACGCCACCTCCGGCCACATGCTGTGGATCGGCGACCGCACCCGCCAGGCGGATCATGCCCATGTCGAATATATGCGCGGCGTGAAGAACCCGATCGGCCTCAAATGCGGCCCCTCGCTCACCGCCGACGGCCTCATCCAGCTGATCGACATCCTCAATCCCGACAACGATCCGGGCCGGCTGACGCTGATCTGCCGCTTCGGCGCCAACAAGGTGTTCGACCACCTGCCGCAGCTGATCCGCGCCGTCGAGCGCGAGGGCCGCTCGGTCGTCTGGTCGTCCGACCCGATGCATGGCAACACGATCAAGGCGGTCACCGGCTACAAGACGCGGCCGTTCGACCTGATCCTCAAGGAAGTGAAGAGCTTCTTCGAGGTGCATGCCGGCGAGGGCACGGTTCCCGGCGGCATCCATATCGAGATGACCGGCAAGAACGTCACCGAATGCACCGGCGGCGCAAGAGCCATCACCGACGAGGACCTCTCGGATCGCTACCACACCCATTGTGACCCGCGGCTCAACGCCGACCAGTCGCTCGAACTTGCCTTCCTCGTCGCCGAACTGCTGAAGACGAGCCGGATCGGCCAGGCAAAGCAGGCGGTGGCGAGTGGGTTCTGACGTGCATTCCGGCTCATGCCTCTGCGGCGCGGTGCGTTACCGCGTCGCCGGCGCGCTCGATCCGGTCGTCGTCTGCCATTGCACGATGTGCAGACGCCAGACCGGCCATGTCCTTGCTTCGACCAATGTCGCGCTCGCCGATTGCGTGATCGAGGGGGAGGACGGCGTTCGCTGGTACCGTTCGTCGGACATCGCCGAGCGCGGCTTCTGCGGCGCCTGCGGCTCGGTGCTGTTCTGGCGCCGTCCAGGCTCCGACCGCATCGCCATCGCCATGGGCAGTTTCGATCTGCCGACCGGCGCGGTCATCGGCGAGCACATCTATGTCGCAGCCAAAGGCGACTATTACGCTATCGATGACGGCGCGCCGCAATTCCTGGGCGAGAGCTGAGTTTCCTCAGCGAGCGGTCGCAACTCACTCCAGCATTTCAGCCAGCGCCAAGCCGAGCCGGGGATCGATGCCGTCCTCGATGTTCCAGGCGGTGGCGAGCCCGGCATGGGCGAAGGCGAATTGCCGGATGCGCGCGGGCTCGAAGCCGGTCTCGGCCGCGATGAGCGCCTCCATGCCGCGGGCGCGCTCCGGATCGAGCACCAGCCGTTCGACGCCGGCGGGGTTCAGGAAGAGATTGGCGACGTCGTAGGTCGCCTCGCCGATGGCGCCCTTCGGATCGATCGCGAGGAAGCCACGCGGGCTGTCGAGCACGTTCTCATGGTGGAGGTCGGCATGCAGCACGGCGACGTCGCGCGGCGCTGCGAGCAGAGCTTCGGCCATGGCGGCGGCGCGGCCGAGCACCGCATGCCGCGACCGCAGCGCGAAGAGCGCCCGAAAGCGGGCGCTGAGCGGGCCTATCGACGAACCGGGCGAGGGCGGCCCCGCCGCGTGCAGCCTGGAGGCCGTGCGGGCGAGGATCACCGTGGCCTCGTCGTCGGCATCGCCCAGCGCCATCGCGGTCAGCGAGCGCGGGCCGACGGCGCGTTCCATGAGCACGGCGTCATCGGCGGCCTCGATCAGGCGGACGGCAGCCGTGCCGGCGAAATGGCGAAGCGCGGCGATGCCGTCCCTCTCGTCGCTGCCGGGCTTCAGCAGCTTCAGCATGGCCGGCGTGCCCTGATGCAGCACCGGCAGCACGGTGCTCGTCGGCGTCTCGATCGGCGCGCCATCCGCCTCGAGTCGCCAGAGCCGGAGAAAGGGCAGGCAGCGCGCGGGCACCTCGTTCAGGTCAGTCCTCCCGCTCATGCCGGCGCTCCAGCGAGGCCCTTGCCGGGCCGGGCGATCATCAGCGCGAGGGCGGCGGCGATGACGCCGGTGGCGCCGGCGATCATGAAGGCGTCGAAATAATTGCCCTGCACGGTGCGCATCCAGCCGGCGAAGAAGGCGGCCGAGGCGGCGCCGAGCTGGTGGCCGGCGGCGATCCAGCCGAACACCATCGGCCCCTTGCGATCGCCGAAGGTCTCGGTGGCGAGACGGACCGTCGGCGGCACGGTGGCGATCCAGTCGAGGCCGTAGAACACGACGAAGAAGGAGAGGCTGTAGAACGAGAAGTCCGAGAAGGGCAGGTAGAGCAGCGAGAGCCCGCGCAGGCCGTAATAGACGAACAAGAGCTTGCGCGGATCGATGCGGTCGGTGAGCCAGCCCGAGCCGGTGGTGCCGACGAGATCGAAAATGCCCATCACCGCCAGCATGCTGGCCGCCTGCACCTCGGGAATGCCCATATCGGCGCAGAACGAGATCATATGCGTGCCGATGAGGCCGTTGGTCGTGAAGCCGCAGATGAAGAAGGTCGCGAAGAGGTACCAGAAGGTGCGTGTCTTCGCGGCTTCGCCGAGCGTGCGGAAGGCATTGGCGAAGGGATTGCCGGTCGTCGGCGCGGGCGGGACGTGGCCCGGGGCGGCGCCATAGGGAACGAGGCCGATCGCCTGCGGGCTCTCGGGCACCAGCAGCAGAACGAGCGGGATCAGCGCCGCCATGAACAGCGCGATGGTGATGACGATCGCCTGCCAGCCGCCCCATTCGGCGAGCGCGGCGAGGCCCGGCAGGAAGATCAGCGTTCCCGTCGCGGTCGAGGCTGAGAAGAGGCCGATCATCAGGCCGCGATTGCTGACGAACCAGCGATTGACCACCACCGCGCCCATGGTGAGCGCCACGGCACCGGAGCCGATGCCCGAGAGCACGCCCCAGCTGGCGATGAACTGCCAGGGCGACGACATGAAGGCGCTGGCTCCCGTCGCGGCCGACATTAGCACCAGCGCGGTGACGAGCGTCCGGCGGAGGCCGAAGGTCTGCATCAGTCCGGCGGCGAAGGGTCCGGCGAGGCCATAGAGGAAGATGCCGATCGCCGCGCCGAGCGAGATCGTCGCCTTGTCCCAGCCAAAGGCCGATTGCAGCGGCAGCATCATCACGCCGGGCGCGGCGCGGAGGCCCGCCGCGCCGAGCAGCGCGAGGAAGATGACCGCCGCGACGACGAAGGCATAGTTCTGGCCAAACGGCCGCTTCGCGTGAGGGGGCATGGCAGGCTCGAGGGCTGGCTTCATGGCTGACTTCATGGGGACCACCGATCCGTCGATCAAGGCTTGATGATACGTACCGGTCTGTTACATTGCAAGCCGCGCTCGGTCCAGCCCGCAAAGTCAGATCGGTCCGTCATGACCAAATCGCCCCAGTCCTATCAGTTCGCCTCAGTTGCTGCAGCGCACGCGGTCACTGGCGACGCGCCCGCGCCGCAGCGCGATGCGCAGCCGGACGGGAAGCCGCGCGCGGCCGAGCGGATCCTCGGCGCAGCCTGCGAACTCTTCTATCGCGACGGCATCCGCGCCGTCGGCGTCGATGCGATCGTCGAGACGGCGGGCGTCACCAAGCCGAGCCTCTATCGCAGCTTCGCCTCGAAGGACGAGCTCGCCGCCGCTTACTTGCGCGACTACGAGGAGGGCTTCTGGAGCCGCTTCGAGGGCGCTCTTGCGCGCCATCCAGCCGATCCGCGCGCCGGCCTCCTTGCCTATTTCGCCGGCGTTGCAACCCGGCAGGCGGCGACCGCCTATCGCGGCTGCGCGCTCACCAATGCGGCGGTCGAGTTTCCCGAGGCCGGCTCGCCGGCCCGCCGCGTCAGCGAGGCCAACAAGCGGCGCCTGCGCCAGCGGCTCGAGGAGCTCTCATCTTCGATGGGCGCGGAGGAACCGGCGCTGCTTGCCGACGGGTTGCTGATGCTGTTCGAGGGCGCCAATGCCTCCGGCCAGATCTTCGGCGCCGATGGCCCGGCCCGCTCGCTGGCAGTGATCGCCGACCGGCTGATCGGGGCTAGCCTCTGCCGCTGAACGAGCCGATTGCGCGCCCGGCGCGCGCGGGCTACATCGCCTGCCATGTCCAAGCCCTCCGTCATCGTCCGTTTCGCGCCGTCGCCGACCGGCTTTCTCCATATCGGCAATGCGCGCCCGGCGCTGTTCAACGCGCTCTTTGCGCGCCGCCATGGCGGAGAGTTCGTGCTGCGGCTCGACGACACCGATCGCGAGCGCTCGGAAGAGCGCTTCGCCGAGGCCATCCGGCGCGACATCGCCTGGCTCGGCATCGTGCCCGACCGTTTCGAGCGGCAGTCGCTGCGGGTCGAGGCCTATGTCGCGGCCGCCGAGGCGCTGAAGCGGGCAGGGCGGCTCTATCCGGCCTATGAGACGGCCGAGGAGCTCGATCGCCGCCGCAAGCGCCAGATGGCGCGCGGGTTGCCGCCGATCTATGACCGCGCCGCGCTCAAGCTCACCGATGCCGAGAAGGCCGCGCTGGAGGCCGAGGGACGCACCCCGCATTGGCGCTTCCGCCTCGACGATGCCGCCGGCCATGTCCACTGGGACGATCTGGTGCGCGGGCCGGAGACCGTCGATCTCGCCTCGCTGTCCGATCCGGTGCTGGTGCGCGAGGACGGCACCTTCCTCTACACGCTGCCCTCCGTCGTCGACGATATCGACTTCGGCGTGACGCATATCATCCGCGGCGACGATCACGTCACCAACACAGGCGTGCAGATCCAGATCTTCGAGGCGCTCGGCGCACCCGTGCCGATCTTCGCCCATCACAACACGCTGACCACGGCGAGCGGCGAGGGGCTCTCGAAGCGCACCGGCGCGCTGTCGCTCGCCTCGCTCGCCGAGGCCGGCTTCGAGCCGATGGCCGTCGCCTCGCTCGCCGTCCTCATCGGCACGTCGGCGCCGGTCGAGCCGGCGGCGGATCTGGATGCCCTCGCGGCGATGGTCGATCTCGGCATGGTCTCGAAGGGCCCGGCCAAGTTCGATCCCGCCGATCTCGATGGGCTCAACGCGCGCCTCGTGCATGCGCTCGGCTTCGATCAGGTCGCGCCTCGGCTGGAAGCGCTCGGCATCGGCGGCGGCGAGGCTTTCTGGGAGGTCGTGCGCGGCAATCTCGTCCGCGTCGCTGATGCGGCAGACTGGTGGCGCGTCGTGACCGGTCCGATCGAGGCGCCGCCGCTCGCGAGCGAGGATCTCGCCTTCATCGAGGCCGCCGAGGCGCTGGTGCCGCCGGCGCCTTTCGATGGCGGCAGCTGGAAGCTCTGGACGGATGAGCTCAAGGCCGCGACCGGCCGCAAGGGCAAGGCGCTGTTCCTGCCGCTCCGCCGCGCCCTGACCGGGCTCGACCACGGGCCGGAGCTCGCCGGCCTGCTGCCGCTTATTGGGCGTAGTAATACGATGGACCGACTCGCCGCACAGCGCCGGTCGGCGGCAGGATGAGAGCGGCGACCGGCCGCGCGATATTCGGCTTGCCGATCTCGCCCGGATCGAACTGACCCTTGCGGTTGGCGAGCGTCTCGGGATCCTCGCCGATGTCGGGACGGCCGGCTGGCACCGGCGCGAGGCTCGCCGCGAAGGGGCCGATGCTGGCCGGGCTGTAGCCGCCGGCGACAATGTCGAGCGCGGCCGACTTGCCGCAGGTGCAGCTCGAATTGTAGCTGGAGCGATAGGCGAAGGCGGTGGCGAGGTCGGCATAGCGCGACTGGTCGGTGATCGACAGCGCGCGGGTCGAATCCTGGCCGGGATTGCGATGCGCATAGAGCGCGACATCGGTGCCCGGGCACATCTGGCGGCAGATCTGTTCGTCGGTGGCGAAATTGGTCCGCGTCGTCGAATAGCTGATCGGGAAATAGTAGCCGTCGCAGGTGCGCACGCACAGCGTGCGGTACTTGCCGCCGCCGAAGCCGGTGTCGTAGCCGCCGCCGTCGGCGCTCGTCGCGTTGCGGTCGCGCGTCACGGGGGCTGCCGGCACCACGGCGACATTCGGCGTCGGCTGGTTGTTGTCGGGGTTGAACAGGCGCTGCAGGAAGCTGCGCTGCTGCGGCTGCGCGACATAGCTCGCATATTGCGGCCCGCAACCATTCGCGCCCAACTGGCGCAGGATCGCGTCGCGATTGCCGCCGGAGGGCTGGCGGGCCGAGACGGTGCGGCTGCCGCGGTCGAGCTTGGCGAGGTTGCTCTTCATCTTGCCGATCGAGGCGACCAGCGCCCGGCATTGCGGCGACGACGACTGGTCCTTGGTCAGGAAGCCGCCACCATAGCAGCCGCCGCGGCGCGCCTGGCTCTCGGCCGAGGCGATCGCCTGGCGCTGCCGGCTCGCCGCGCTGTCGAACTGAGCCGCGCGTCCGCCCTTCTGGGCGGCGGACAATTGCGCCTCCAGCGAGCGGCAGACGGTTGAGGCCGCCTCCGCGGCGCTGCCGAGTCCGAACAGGACGATCGCCGCGAAGGCGACACGCGAAAGCATACTCCGAACACGCATCTTCCGGTCTCTTCGGCGGCTGGGCGATCGACTTTGGTTGACGGCTATCCTCTATCATAGCCGGCGGCCCCGGTCACTCATGTGACGGTCTTCACCAACAGCGGCGTCGCCCAAAACGACCCATTCCTGCCGCCGATGGCAGCGATCGCAATGTTTGAGTGGTCATTTCGCGGTCAATGTGCCTATTTGGCAACCAGCGTCCCCCGACGCGCCCTCATCACCGTTTCGAGACCGCCATGACCGCCCCAACCGCCCTCGCCGAGCGGGAGAGCCTGCTGCACCCCTGGATCGAGGAGGTGCGCGCCACGATCAGCCTCTCTGTGCCGCTGATCCTCACCAATCTCGCCCAGACGGTGATCAACGCCACCGACATCGTCTTCATCGGCTGGCTCGGCTCGCGCATGCTGGCGGCGGGCGCGCTCGGCACCAATCTCTATTTCGCGATGCTCATCTTCGGCATCGGCATGATCTCGGCCGTCTCGCCGATGATCGCCAGGAAGCTCGGCGAGCGGCGGCATTCCGTGCGCGCGGTGCGCGACATCGTCCGGCAGGGCTTCTGGCTGGCGCTCGCCATCTCGGTGCCGTTCTGGCTGCTGCTCTGGCACAGCGAGGCGATCATGCTGGCGCTCGGCCAGGAGGCGGACCTCGCCGCCACCGCCGGGCTCTACATGCGCGGCCTGCAATGGGCGATGCTGCCCTTCCTCTGCTATCTCGTGCTGCGCTCCTTCGTCGTCGCGCTCGAGCAGCCGTTCTGGTCGCTGGTCATCGGGCTGATCGGCCTCGCGGTGAACGCGCTCGCCGTCTGGGCGCTGGTGTTCGGCAAGCTCGGAATGCCGGCCCTCGGCATCGTCGGCGCCGGCATCGGCTCGACCATCTCGGCGCTTTCGATGTTCGCCGGCATGGCCATCGTCGTGACCGTACATCCGCGCTTCCGCCGCTATCACGTCTTCGGCTATTTCTGGCGGCCGGATCTTCGCGAATTCCTGCGCCTCGCCGCGCTCGGCCTGCCGATCGGCGTCGCCGTGGCGCTCGAGGTCACGGTGTTCAACGCCGCCGTCTTCCTGATGGGCCTCATCGGCGCAACGTCGGTCGCGGCGCATGCGATCGCGATCCAGTTCGCGGCGCTCTGCTTCATGGTGCCGCTCGGCTTCTCGCAGGCCGCGACCGTGCGCGTCGGCTATGCCTATGGCGCCGGCGACAGCGCCGCCATTCGCCGCGCCGGCTGGACGCCGTTCATGCTCGGCATCGCCTTCATGTGCTGCACGGCGCTGGTCATCCTCAGCGTGCCGGAGCAGCTCGCCGGCATCTTCCTCGATCGCACCGATCCGGCCAATGCCGAGGTCGTCCGCCTGACGGTGTCGTTCCTGTTCATCGCGGCGCTGTTCCAGGTGTTCGACGGGGCGCAGGTGATCGCGGCGGGCATGCTGCGCGGGCTGCATGATGCGCGCGTGCCGATGATCTATGCCGCGCTCGGTTATTGGGGCATCGGGCTCGGCGTCGGCCTGACGCTCGGCTTCGCGCTCGGCTTCGGCGGCATCGGCATCTGGATCGGCCTGCTCTGCGGCCTCGCCGCCACCTCGACCATGCTGGTGGTGCGCTGGATGCGGCGCACGCGGCTCGGCCTCGAGGGCGCCGCCGCCTGAGGCGATGCGGCCTCTCGCAAGCGGCGGGCAACCGTCCCTATATAGCGGTCGGCCTCATGCCCCGGAGAGTTCCATGCGCCGTTCGACCGCCGCCGCCCTCGTCCTTTCGGCCGCCTGCGCCTTCGCAGCGCCGGCGCTCGCCGAGGGACCGGACCTGATCTTCAAGGAGTCGACCACGTTCAAGTGGGTGACGCCGAACGACAAGATCGCCGTCTACGGCGTCGATGATCCCGAGATCGACGGCGTCGCCTGCCATTTCGCGGCGCCCGAGCGGGGCGGCGTGTCCGGCATGTTCGGCCTCGCCGAGGAAACCTCTGACATCTCGCTCGCCTGCCGCCAGGTCGGCCCGATCGCCTTCAAGGAGAAGATCGGCCAGGGCGACGAGATGTTCCGCGCGCGCCGCTCGTTCTGGTTCAAGAAGATGCAGATCGTCCGCGGCTGCGACCCGAAGCGCAATGTGCTCGTCTATCTCGTCTATTCCGACAAGCTCGTCGACGGCAGCCCGAAGAACTCGATCTCCAGCGTCCCGATCATGCCCTGGGGCGACAAGCCGGCGCCCCAGTGCAAGGATTTCATCGACTGAGGCGGGAGGCGCGCGATGCGGTGATGCTGCGCCGCGCTCTCTTGCGATCGGGCGCGAGAATCTCTAACCCGAAGATCGATACGATCCCCGAAGGACTGAGCCATGAACGCCATTGCCCGCGCTGCCGATCCGAAGAAGCTGATCAAAGGGGCGACCGGCGATTGGGAGATCGTGATCGGCCTCGAAGTGCATGCTCAGGTGTTGTCGAAGTCGAAGCTGTTCTCCGGCTCCTCGACCGAATTCGGCGGCGCGCCCAATTCCCATGTCAGCCTCGTCGATGCGGCGATGCCAGGCATGCTGCCGGTGATCAACCGCGAATGCGTCGCGCAGGCGGTCCGCACCGGGCTCGGGCTCAATGCCGCGATCAACACGCGCAGCGTGTTCGACCGCAAGAACTACTTCTATCCCGACCTGCCGCAGGGCTATCAGATCTCGCAGTACAAGCAGCCGATCGTCGGCGAGGGCGAGATCACGATCGATCTCGACGGCGGCGAGAGCGTCACGGTCGGCATCGAGCGGCTGCATCTCGAGCAGGACGCCGGCAAGTCGCTGCATGACCAACATCCGACGATGAGCTTCGTCGATCTCAACCGCTCGGGCGTCGCGCTGATGGAGATCGTCTCGAAGCCCGACCTCCGCTCGGCCGACGAGGCCAAGGCCTATCTGACCAAGCTGCGCACCATCATGCGCTATCTCGGCACCTGCGACGGCAACATGGACGAGGGCTCGATGCGGGCCGACGTCAATGTCTCCGTCCGCCGTCCGGGCGAGCCGTTCGGCACGCGCTGCGAGATCAAGAACGTCAACTCGATCCGCTTCGTCGGCCAGGCGGTCGATTTCGAGGCGCGGCGCCAGGTCGCGATCATCGAGGATGGCGGCGTCATCGAGCAGCAGACGCGGCTGTTCGACGCCAACAAGGGCGAGACGCGGGCGATGCGCTCCAAGGAAGAGGCGCATGACTACCGCTATTTCCCCGATCCCGACCTCCTGCCGCTGGTCCTCGACCAGGCCTGGATCGACGGTCTCGAAGCGGAGCTGCCGGAGCTCCCGGATGCCCGCAAGGCTCGCTTCATCGCCGATTACGGTCTCTCGCCCTATGACGCCGGCGTGTTGGTGCTCGAGAAGGACACGGCCGAATACTACGAGGCGGTCGCCAAGGGGCGCGATGCCAAGCTCGCCGCCAACTGGGTGACGCAGGAACTCGCGGCCCGCCTCAACAAGGACGGGCTCGACATCGCGAAGAGCCCGGTCTCGGCCAGCCAGATCGGCGCGATCATCGATCTCATCTCCGACGGCACGATTTCCGGCAAGATCGCCAAGGACCTGTTCGAGATCGTCTGGACCGAGGGCGGCGATCCGAAGGCTCTCGTCGAGGCGCGCGGGCTGAAGCAGGTGACCGATACCGGCGCGATCGAGAAGGTCGTCGACGACATCATCGCCGCCAATCCCGACAAGGTCGAGCAGGTCAAGCTGAAGCCGACGCTGGCCGGCTGGTTCGTCGGCCAGATCATGAAGGCCTCGGGCGGCAAGGCCAATCCGCAGGCCGTCAACGAGATCCTCAAGCGGAAGCTCGGCCTCGAGTGATCGAGCGCCGTCCCTGCTAGTCTCCATCAACGGCGGGATCCTCGGATCCCGCCGTTTTTCATCGCGGCCGGCTCAGTTCTCCAGCGTGAAGACGACGTCGTAGAGGCCGGGATGGGCCTCGCCGAACGCGCGATTGCGGTCGAGAAAGCCGCCGTCGCGGAGGCGCGCGATGACGGCCTCTGCCGCCTCCATGCTCGCGCTCTGGGCATAGTTCACGACGCGCGTGCCGTCGCGGCTCTTGTGCAGGCTGGCGGAGAGCCAGCCAGGGGTGCCGCTCGCAAAGCGCGCCGCCTCCGAAAGATGCGCGATCAGGGCGTCCTGGCCACCGTCCGGCACGGTGAAGACGTTGATCTGGGTGATGATGCCGGCCTGGCTTCGAATGATGGGCATGCTTGCCTCCTTCACGGGATGAGGCACAGCCGCCGACGGTCCGGTCGCGATACGCAAAGCCGCGCCAAGCCGCCGGCGAACTGTGCCGGTTGCTTGTCGCGGGCTCGCTTGTCGCGAGGCGGAGTTTTCCTTGCGGAAAGGAGCGGGCTTACCGATGCCGCTCGCGGTCCTTTTCGACGGGCCAAGCCTGCCACCACGCCGTGCGGGTGGCAAGGCCGGCCGGGTCGGGGGGCTCCTAGAAGCGCACCTTGGCGTAGGTCGCGCGGTGGTCGGAGGGCCAGGGCGTGACGACGATATCGGCCTCGGGCGCCTTCTCGCCGACGATGCCGGCGGCGAGCACTTCGCCCTTGGCGGTCTTCATGAGCGCGAAGTCGATGCGGTCGTGATGGTCGGTCTTGTCGACCGGGCTGGTGGTCGGCGTCCAGGTGAGGCCGGGCTTCGCGGCCGGGTCGGGATAGACGGCGCGGAAGGTGTCGATGAAGCCCTTTGCCTCGATCGCCTTTTCGGTCGGGTAGGGGACCACCAGCGGCTGCAGGCCGGCCTTGACGGCGGCGTCCGTCCAGTCGTGATGCGAGGGCTCGTTGAAGTCGCCGAAGACGAAGGCGGCGTCGGCCGGGCCGGCGGTTTCCATGTCGGCGAAGAGCAGCGCGAGGCCGGGCCCGCGCGCCGCCTCGGCCGCTTTGACCAGTTCGTCGGCGGTTTTCAGGTACGGCGCCGCCCCATATTCGATGCCGAGCACCTGATAGGGCTGGTAGGGGAAGTCGGTGAAGTGGACGTTGAAGATGTCGACCGTGCGGCCATCGACGGTGATGCGCGCGCCGAGCTTGTTCGGCGTCAGGCCCCCAAGCGGATAGCGCGACAGGATGGCATTGGCCCAGAGGGCGGCGCTTTCGCCCTGCTGGTCGACAAAGTGATAGCCGAGCGCCGCGGCCAGCTTGCCGGCGACGCTCTCGCCGCTTGCCGGGCAATGCTCGGCCGTGCAGGGCACGGATTCGGCGCGGCTTTCCTGGATGCCGACGATGTCGGGATTGACGGCCTTGATCGCGGCCACGGTCTCGTCGACGCTCTTGCCGTCGTTGGAGCCGCCGCCGCGGATGTTGAAGGTCATGACGGTCAGTTCCGTCGCGCCCGCCCCGGCCACCGGCAGGCCGAGCGCCAGCGCGAGTGCCGCACCGAAGACAGATTTCATGAGCATCGTCGTTCTCCCCGAGTGGCGCCGACGCCGGCGCGCGCGCAAAGCTCGCGCGGCAGCGATGTCACGGCGATGACGGAAACGAGGCTCGATGGTTGAGTTTTCGTGCCGTCAAACATACTATGAATGAGCGCGCAGGGACTTGAGGCCCCGCCAGGCGCGACCAGGGAGGGGCAGAGGATCATGCGCGGCGTCCAGGATACGACGCGGGCTCTGGCGACGGCGGGGCGCGACCGCGTCGCCAGCCTGTCGGACCGGGTTGCCGCCGAGATCGGACGGCGCATCGTCTCCGGCCACTACCAGCCGGGCGAGACGCTGCCGACCGAGCCGCGCGTGCAGGAGGAATTCAAGGTGTCGCGCACCGCCGTGCGCGAGGCGATCCGCCTGCTCTCGGCCAAGGGGCTCACCGTGTCGCGGCCCAAGATCGGCACCAAGGTGCGGCCGCGCGTCGACTGGAACATGCTCGATCCCGATGTGCTGCGCTGGCAGATCGATCCGGTGCCGAGCGACGACTTCATCCATTCGCTGTTCGAGATGCGCGAGATCATCGAGCCGGCCGCCGCGGCCCGCGCCGCCGAGCGCGCCACCGCCGAGGAGATCGAGACGCTGCGCGAGGCGTTCGAGGGCATCCGCACGCGCGAGCGCGGCAGCGCCGACCAGATCAAGGCCGATCTCGCCTTCCACATGGCCGTGCTCGAGGCCTCGCACAATCCGCTGCTGCGCTCGGCCGGCAGCATGATCGAATCGGGCCTCGTCATCTCGTTTTCGCTCGGCTGGCGCACGGTGATGGGCGACGACGCGGTGCTGCAGCATCGCGATGTCTACGAGGCGATCCGCGACCGCAACGCCGACGACGCCTTTCTCGCGATGCGCCGCTTGCTGCGCAACGCCAAGGGCAATGTCTTCGATTCCATCTGGGTCAACCGCCGCGACGAGGCCGGAACCGAAACCGAACTCCGTTAGCAGGGCCGAGACCCTTTCGATCCGGCGGCGCGGTTCGCGGCCGGACTATGCAACAACGAGGCCCGCGACAGCGCGGGATGCGTCAACACCCAAGGAGGATCAGATGCGACTGATGCAGATCAAGACGGAAGAGGGCGGCCGCGCCGTCGTGGCGACCGTGGGCCAGCCGAAGGCCGAGCGGTCCTTCATCGTGCCGGGCTATGCCACCGTCTATGATCTCGCCCGCGCCGCCATCGCCGCGCGGAGCGGCATCGAGCCCGTGGTCGTGGCGGCCGGCGAGGGCGCGGCCGTCGACCGCGCCGCGCTGCTCGCCTCTGGCCGCGTGCTGGCGCCGATCGATCACCCCGATGCCGCGCATCTCCTGATCACCGGCACCGGCCTCACCCATCTCGGCTCGGCCTCGGCGCGCGATGCCATGCACAAGACCGCGGCCGTCGCCGAGGAGACGCTGACCGACTCGATGAAGATGTTCCGCATGGGCATCGAGGGCGGCAAGCCGGCCGCGGGCCAGGTCGGCGTGCAGCCGGAATGGTTCTTCAAGGGCGATGGCGCGCTCCTGGTCGGACCCGGTGAGCCGCTGACGGCGCCGTCCTTCGCGCAGGATGGCGGCGAGGAGCCCGAGGTCGCCGGCATCTACATCATCAGCGACGACGGCCTGCCGTTCCGCATCGGCTTCGCGCTCGCCAACGAGTTTTCCGACCATGTGATGGAGCGGGTCAACTATCTCTATCTCGCCCATTCGAAGCTGCGCGAATGCTCTGTCGGCCCGGAGCTGCTTGTCGGCCCGCTGCCGGACGACGTGCGCGGGCGCTCGCGCATCCTGCGCGGCGGCACGGTGATCTTCGACGAGCCGTTCCTCTCGGGCGAGGCGAACATGTCGCACACGCTCGAAAATCTCGAGCATCACCATTTCAAGTACGACTTCTTCCGCCGTCCCGGCCAGATCCACGTCCACACCTATGGCACGGCGACGCTCTCGGTCGCCTTCGGCATCAAGACCGAGCCGGGCGATGTGTTCGAGATCGAGTCCGAGACCTTCGGCCTGCCGCTGCGCAACGCGCTCGCCTATGCGCCGGAAGAGACCGTGACGGTGACGGCGCTCTGAGGGCGCCGCCGCATCATTGACGGTTGGCCCCGGCCTCCCGGGGCGATAGAACAGCGGCACAATCCGTCTTCCATCACGTGGAGGCCGTCCCGCCCGCGGGACGGCTCCTTCCCTCCAAGACGCTTTCGAGGATATCGATGACCGAACTGCACAAGAACTATATCGGCGGCGAATGGGTCGGCGGCGACGCCCGTCCCAACATCAACCCGTCGAACACCAATGAAGTCGTCGGTGAATTCGCGCAGGGCACTGTGGCCGACGCCAAGGCGGCGATCGACGCCGCGGCGCTGGCGTTCAAGACCTGGTCGCAGTCGGGCATCCAGCAGCGCCACGATATCCTGAAGGCGACCGGCGACGAGATTCTCGCCCGCAAGGAAGAGATCGGCCGCCTGCTCTCGCGCGAGGAGGGCAAGACCCTTCCCGAGGGCATCGGCGAGACCACCCGCGCCGCGCAGATCTTCCATTTCTTCGCCGGTGAAACGCTGCGCCTC
The DNA here is from genome assembly GCA_965229325.1 of Kaistia sp. Classification (GTDB taxonomy): domain Bacteria; phylum Pseudomonadota; class Alphaproteobacteria; order Rhizobiales; family Kaistiaceae; genus Kaistia. The sequence continues at coordinate 447,194 of OZ245873.1, forward strand.
GCGGGCGAGATCCTGCCGAGCGTTCGTCCGGGCATCGATGTCGCGATCACGCGCGAGCCGGTCGGCGTCGTCGGCCTGATCACGCCGTGGAACTTCCCGATCGCCATTCCCGCCTGGAAGATCGCCCCGGCGATCGCCTATGGCAACACCGTGGTGATCAAGCCGGCCGATCTCGTGCCGGCCTGCACCTGGACCATCGTCGACATCCTCGTGCGCAACGGTCTGCCGAAGGGCGTGCTCAACCTGGTCATGGGCCGCGGCTCCGTCGTCGGCCAGGCGATCCTCGAATCGCCGAAGGTCAACGCGCTCTCCTTCACCGGCTCGGTCGGCACCGGCAAGAAGGTCGCCGAGGCCTCGATCGCCGTCATGCGCAAGTTCCAGCTCGAGATGGGCGGCAAGAACCCGACCATCGTGCTCGACGATGCCGATCTCAAGGTCGCGGTGGAATCGACCGTCAACAGCGCCTTCTTCTCGACCGGCCAGCGCTGCACGGCGTCCTCGCGCCTCATCGTCACCGAGAAGATCCACGACCAGTATGTGGAAGCGATGGCGAAGCGGCTGAAAGACATCGTCGTCGACGATGCGTTGAAGCAGGGCACGCATATCGGCCCGGTCGTCGATCAGAGCCAGCTCGACCAGGACGAGCGCTACATCCAGATCGCCAAGGACGAGGGCGGCACGCTCGCCGCCGGCGGCAACCGCGTCGATCGCGACAATCCCGGCTTCTTCCTCGAGCCGACGCTGTTCACGGGCACGACGCCCGACATGCGCATCAACAAGGAAGAGGTGTTCGGCCCGGTCGCGAGCGTCATCAAGGTCGCCGACTACGAGGAAGCGCTGGCGGTTGCCAACGACACGCCGTTCGGCCTCTCGGCCGGCATCGTGACGACGAGCCTCAAGCACGCCTCGCACTTCAAGCGCAATGCCGAGGCCGGCATGGTGATGGTCAACCTGCCGACGGCGGGCGTCGACTACCACGTGCCGTTCGGCGGCCGGAAGGGCTCGAGCTATGGCCCGCGCGAGCAGGGCAAGTATGCGGTCGAGTTCTTCACCACGGTGAAGACCGCCTACACGCTGCCCTAGGCCCGCGACGTCGCGCCGTGGCAGCACATGCCACGGCCGGCAATCGCTGGACGGGATCTTGACCTCCCCCTGAGGGGGAGGTCGGACCGAAGGTCCGGGAGAGGGTTTAAGGCCTATCCGGCTCGGCCGCAGACCTTCGCTTCACCTGAGAGCCCGTAAACCCTCTCCCGCCGCGCTTCCAGCGCGTCGACCTCTCCCTCGGGGAGAGGTGAAGGGGGACGGCCTTTGCCGGGATCGCTTTGCGTCAGTCGCGCACTCAACGATGGCGTAGAGCGACCACTGGCAGGCCAAGGAAGTCCCCCTCTCCATCTCTCCCCCGCAAGGGGGGAGAGGGCCGGGCTGTTCTCTTCATAGAGGCTATGCACAAGCGCCGAAACTCCCTGCCCCCTTGCGGGGGAGGGTTGGGGTGGGGGTCTTCCTTGCCTGGAGCAGCGCCGGGCGGACCTTAGTCGCGCATGCCGGCGACGGCGAGGGCGCGCTGGCCGAAGGGGGCGTCGGGGAAGGCGTCCCGGATCGCGCGGAGCGCCTCGGCGCCGCTGGAGGGCGCCATCAGCTCGAGCAAGCGGCGCATCTGGGCTATCTGGAGATCGAGCGCCGCGACGAAGCGCGGGTCGTCGGCGGCCAGCGTCTCGGCGGAAAAGTCGCGCGGGGCCTGCTGCATCAGCTCTCTCCCTCGTCGCGGCATCGACCGCGGCCTTCGTCCCCGCAAATTTGCGCGCCGAAGGTTAACCTCCGGTAAAGCGCGACGACGCGGCCCGGCTGTCTGGGCGGCTCCGCCCTTGCCCGGAGCGGGCGGGTCTGGTCCACTTGGCGCCAGTTCGACACACTCTGCCGCGAGACCCCCATGACCACACCGACGCCGCGCGATCTCATCGGCTATGGCCGCACGACCCCCGATCCGAAATGGCCGGGTGGCGCCAATATCGCCGTGCAGTTCGTCGTCAATTACGAGGAGGGCGGCGAGAGCTCGATCCTCGACGGCGACAAGGCGTCGGAATCGCTGCTGTCGGAGATCGTCGGCGCGCAGCCCTGGCCGGGGCAGCGCAACCTCAACATGGAATCGATCTACGAATATGGCTCCCGCGCCGGCTTCTGGCGGCTGTGGCGGCTCTTCTCGAGCCGCGGCATTCCGGTCACCTGCTATGGCGTGACGCTCGCCATGGCGCGCAATCCGGAGGCCGTCGCCGCGATGAAGGAGGCCGACTGGGAACTCGCCAGCCACGGCCTCCGCTGGCTCGAATACAAGGACTTCCCGGAGGCCGAGGAGCGGCGGCACATCCACGACGCGATCCGCATCCACACCGAGATCACCGGCTCGCGCCCGCTGGGCTTCTACCAGGGCAAGCCCTCGGGCAATACGCTCCGCCTTTTGATGGAGGAGGGCGGTTTCCTCTATACGTCAGATAGTTACGCGGATGACCTTCCCTATTGGGTGAGCGGTCCGCATGGGCCCCATCTGATTATTCCCTATACGCTCGACACCAACGACATGCGCTTCGCCACGCCGCAGGGCTTCAACGCCGGCGACCAGTTCTTCACCTATCTGAAGGACGCCTTCGACACCCTCTATGAGGAGGGCGAGCAGGGCGCGCCGAAGATGCTGAATGTCGGATTGCATTGCCGGCTTGTCGGCCGACCGGGTCGTGCACAGGCTCTTGCGCGCTTCGTCGACTATGTCGCGTCGAAGGACAAGGTCTGGATCCCGCGCCGCATCGATATCGCCTGGCACTGGCATGCCCATCATAAGCCGGCGTAGTATTTAAACCTTTAGCGATACTGCGGTTCGCTCACGTTTTTCTTCGGTTTTTCGTTGTCTTTCCGGGCGCTTGGTGGTCATCTTATCAAGCCAAGAGACCGCGTCATGCGGCGGAAGCGGCGGGAACGAGGAGGAGTGCGCGCACATGCCCGGCAAGAAAATCCTGATGCTCGTTGGCGATTTCACCGAGGAATACGAGATCTTCGTGTTCCAGCAGGCGATGGAGGCGGTCGGTCACACGGTCCATATCGTCTGCCCGGACAAGAAGACCGGCGATATCCTGAAGACGTCGCTGCATGATTTCGAGGGCGACCAGACCTATACCGAGAAGCTCGGCCACAACGTCATCCTCAACAAGACCTTCGCCAAGGCCGATCCGGCCGACTATGACGCCGTCTATTGCGCCGGCGGCCGCGGCCCGGAATATATCCGCATCGACAAGCGCGTGCAGGCGATCGTCCGCCACTTCCACGAGGCCGACAAGCCGATCTTCACGATCTGCCACGGCGTGCAGATCCTGATCGCGGTCGACGGCGTGGTGACGGGCAAGGAAGTCGCGGCGCTGCAATATTGCGAGCCCGAGGTGCGCCTTGCCGGCGGGATCTATATCGACGTCCCGCCGAACGGCTCGCATATCCACGGCAAGCTCGTCTCCGCCAAGGGCTGGCCGGGCCTCGCCGCCTTCATCCGCGACTGCCTGACGGTGCTCGGCACCGGGATCACGCATAGCGACGACGGCGTCGCGGCGAAGCCGGCCAAGGCCGAGAAGCCCGCGAAGGTCGAGAAGCCCGCGAAGGTCGAGAAGCCTGCCAAGGTCGACAAACCGGCGAAGGCAGAGAAGCCGCCAAAGGCGCCGAAGACCGCCGCAAAGGCCGCCGCGTCGGACAGCAAGCCTGCCCCCGAGCCGACGCCGTCCTCGCCGCGGATCCGGCGGACGCGGAAGCTGGAATCCGCCTGATCGCGCGCTAACTGCTTTCTCCGGGACCACGAGAACCCCGGGGAAGAGCATGCGCATGAACGATCTGGCCGCCATTGGCGCGGTCATTGCCGGAACGCTTGTCGCCGGAGCGGCCTCTGCCGCGCCGGTCAGCAAGGCCAAGATGCCGGAATTCTGTCTCGGCAAGGTCACGGCGATGTACGCGACCAAGCCGTCCTATGTGAAGCTCGGCAAGGTCGTGAAGGCGAGGGACGGCGGCCAGGCCCTCAAGGGCACGGTCGACCTCCGCATGCAGGGCATGAAGGCGTTCCAATGCCGCTTTGACGCCAAGGGCAACTTCATCGATGTGATGGCGCTGACCAGCGACGGCGAATAGGCCGCCCGCTCGCCGGCGGCAGGGGCCGAGCAGCGTGCCGGTGCGCGGGCAATCGGCGGCGCGCCTTGAATCCGGCCGCCATGAGGTCTACTCCCGTCTGTCATGGGTAAGGCACTGATTCCGCCCGGCGGCGGCGATATCGAGGGCATCAATCTGCGTGAGGCGCTGGAGCAGCGCTATCTCGCCTATGCGCTCTCGACCATCATGCACCGCGCCCTGCCGGATGCGCGCGACGGGCTGAAGCCGGTTCACCGCCGCATCCTCTATGCGATGCGGCAGTTGCGCCTCGATCCCGATGCCGGCTTCAAGAAATCGGCCCGCGTCGTCGGCGACGTCATCGGCAAATATCACCCGCATGGCGACCAGTCCGTCTATGACGCGCTGGTCCGTCTCGCCCAGGACTTCGCCGTCCGCTTCCCGCTCGTCGACGGCCAGGGCAATTTCGGCAATGTCGACGGCGATAGCGCCGCGGCCATGCGCTACACCGAGACGCGCATGACCGAGGTCGCGGCCCTCTTATTGGAGGGCATCGACGAGAATGCCGTCGATTTCCGCGAGACCTATGACGGCGAGGACAGCGAACCGATCGTCCTGCCGGGCAATTTCCCGAACCTCCTCGCCAATGGCTCGTCCGGCATCGCGGTCGGCATGGCGACGTCGATCCCGCCGCACAATGTCGCCGAACTCTGCGACGCCGCGCTACTGCTGATCGAGAAGCCGGACAGCGGCGTCGAGGACTTGATGCAGCATGTGCAGGGGCCGGATTTCCCGACCGGCGGCATCATCGTCGATGACCGCGCGGCGATGGCCGAGGCCTATCGCACCGGGCGCGGCGGTTTCCGCGTGCGGGCCAGGTGGCATGTCGAGGACCAGGGCCGCGGCACCTATCTGATCGTCATCACCGAGATCCCCTATCAGGTGCAGAAGTCGCGCCTGATCGAGAAGCTCGCCGAACTCGTCCAGACCAAGCGCGTGCCGCTGCTCGTCGATGTCCGCGACGAGTCGGCCGAGGACATCCGCGTGGTGCTGGAGCCGCGGGCGCGGACGGTCGACGCGGCGCTCCTGATGGAGCAGCTGTTCAAGCTCTCCGATCTCGAGAGCCGCATCTCGCTCAACATGAACGTGCTGTCGAAGGGCATCGTGCCGAAGGTGATGAGCCTTGGCGAGGTGCTGCGCGAATGGCTCGATCACCGCCGCGAGGTGCTGCTGCGCCGCTCCGCCTTCCGTCAGGAGCAGATCCGCAAGCGCCTCGAGGTGCTCGGCGGCTATATCATCGCCTATCTCAACCTCGACGAGGTGATCCGGATCATCCGCGAGGAGGACGAGCCGAAGGCCGAGCTGATGCGGACCTTCGAGCTCAGCGACGTGCAAGCCGAGGCGATCCTCAACATGCGCCTCCGCTCGCTGCGGAAGCTCGAGGAGATGGAGCTCCGCCGCGAGCATGCCGCGCTCTCCGAAGAGCTTGCCCAGATCGATGCGCTGATGGCCTCCGAGGGCAAGCAGTGGAAGACGATCGGCTGGCAGATCGGCGAGATCCGCAAGACCTTCGGCCCGGAAACGCCGCTCGGCAAGCGCCGCACGACCTTTGCCGATGCGCCGACGCATGATGTGGAGGATCTCCAGCAGGCGCTGATCGAGCGCGAGCCGATCACCGTCATCGTCTCGGAGAAGGGCTGGATCCGCGCGCTGAAGGGCCATGTCGCCGATCTCGCGACGCTGACCTTCAAGACCGACGACGCGCTGAAATTCGCGCTGCATGCCGAGACCACCGACAAGATCCTCGTCTTCTCGACCGGCGGCCGCTTCTACACGCTCGGCGCCGACAAGCTGCCCGGCGGCCGCGGCCATGGCGAGCCGATCCGCCTGATGGTCGACATGGACAACGAGCAGGACATCGTCTCCGTCTTCGTGCACAAGCCGGGCCGCAAGCTGCTGATCGCCTCCAGCGAGGGCTACGGCTTCGTCGTTGCCGAGGCCGAGGTGATCGCCAATACGCGCAAGGGCAAGCAGGTGCTCAATGTCGACGGGACGGCCGAGGCCAGTCTCTGCGTCGATGCCGGCGGCGACATGGTCGCGATCATCGGCAAGAACAGGAAGTTCCTGGCCTTCCCGCTGGAGCAGGTTCCGGAGATGACGCGCGGCAAGGGCGTGCGGCTTCAGCGCTATCGCGACGGCGGCCCGTCCGATATCCGCGTCTTCTCGCGCGAGAAGGGGCTGACCTGGCAGGATTCGTCGGGCCGCTCGTTCACGCGCTCGATGGACGAACTCAAGGATTTCGTCGCCGATCGCGGCCAGGCCGGCCGGCTGCCGCCCGAGAAGTTCCCGAAGACCAACACGTTCGGTACGCCGTTGCTGTAAATGATCTCCGCATGGCGCATCGGCGGGCCGGCACGGCGCCGCATGGTTCCGGGGCAGGCGGCGATGATGCTGACCCATCGCTGGACGCCGTCGATCGAGCGCCACCTCGCCCGTTTCCGGTCGGAGGCGGGTGAAGCGTTGCCCGTCTACCATGTCCACAGCCTCTCGGCCGATGACGAGGCGCTTCCCGAGGGCTGCGTGCCCGACATCGTTGTTCGGCCATCGGATGCGGCCAGCCTTCTTCCGCGCCGCGTCAGCTATGCCGAGCGCCGCGGCGTCTGGCTCGGATCGGCGGACCGGTTCGTTCTTCCAGCGATGATGGGGGCCCTCGACCAGTACGACTATGTCTGGTTTGTCGAATATGACGTCGACTATGCAGGTCACTGGGCGGACTTCTTCCGCAGCGCCGGCCAATCGCGGGGCGACTATCTCGCAACCAACATTCGCAGACGCTCCAAGGATCCCGGCTGGGCGTTCTGGGACAGCCTGCATATCCCGGACTCAGCGAGAGGCGCGAAGCAGATCGCGTCGTTCCACCCGATCGCCCGCTTCTCCCGCTCATTGCTGAAAGCCTATGTCCGGGCGGTCGAACGGGAGGGCTGGGACGGACACACCGAAGCCCTCTATCCCTCGATCGCGGTTCATGCCGGGCTCAAGGTGGTCGACCTTGGCGGACGCGGCCCGTTCGTGCCGCGCGGCTGGGAAGAGCGGCACTATCGGGCCACGATGGATCCGACCGAATTGTCCACGGGGTTCGGCTATCGCCCGCCGGTCTCCTATGAGTATTTCCATGAGGCGCCGGAGAATTTTCCCGATCGCGATTGGCTGCAGCATCCGGTCAAGGAGTATGACGGCTGGGATTGGACATGCGAGATCCCGTCTCGTCGTCCTCTCCTGCGCCGCGAGAAGGTCCGACGCGAAATCAGACGGGTCCTCAGACAGATCGCCGGGCTTCCCCGCGCCTGATCGCGGTCAGGGCGCCGGTTCCCAGCCCTGCGCGCCGAGATGCTCCTGCGGCGTGAAGCGGGCCTTGTAGGCCATCTTGCGCGAGCCCTCGACCCAATAGCCGAGATAGACATAGGGCAGGCCCATCTTCCGGGCCCGCGCGATGTGATCGAGGATCATGAAGGTGCCGAGCGAGCGGTCGATATAGTCGGGCTCGTAGAAGGAATAGACCATCGACAGGCCGTCGGAGAGGATGTCGGTCAGCGCCGTGCCGATCAGCGCGCCTTCGCCGGCGCCGGTGAGCGCACTGTCGGGGCCGCGGAAGCGGTATTCGACCAGCATCGTCTCGACATGGGTGTCCTCGACCATCATCGCATAGTCGAGCACGGTCATGTCGGCCATGCCGCCCTCGGAGTGGCGGGCGTCGAGATAGGCGCGAAACAGCGAATACTGGTCCGAGGTCGGCGCCGGCTCGACCCGCGCGCCGATGATGTCGCGGTTCTTGTCGATGACGCGGCGGAAGCTCTTGCCGGGCCGGAAGCGGTCGACGGGAACGCGGACGGAGATGCAGGCCTTGCAGGCCTCGCAGGCCGGCCGATAGGCGATGTTCTGGCTGCGGCGGAAGCCGCCCTGGGTCAGGATCTCGTTCAGCGCCGAGGCCCGCGCGCCGACGAGATGCGTGAACACCTTCCGCTCCATCTGTCCCGGCAGATAGGGGCAGGGCGACGGCGCCGTCAGGAAGAACTGGGGCGACTCGGTCTGATGATGCGTCATCGGGCGATGGGCCGTCGCGTCGTGTCCGGATGCCGAGGATAATACGCCGGCGCGCCGTTCAGGAAGAGAAATCCGCCGGTCACCGGCCGCTTCGGGCGAGCGGTTCGCGGTTCATGACGACGGTGCCGAGCAGCATGTCGTGCAGCAGCCGCTTGCGGTTGGAGAAGAGGCCGATCAGGAGGATGAACGGCGTCAGCATCGAGACCGAGACCCAGTAGAGGATCACATGCGCGGCGGCGATGAAGACGCCGATCCGGGCGCCGTCCGTCGAGCGGATGGCAAGGCCGGCAAGCCGCATGCCGGGCGTTCCGGCATTGGGGCCGCCGAGCGTCAGCGCGACATAGAGCACCGCGACGATGGCGAAGAAGGGCAGGGCGAACAGGAACCAGGCGACGCCGAAGGTGACGAGGCCGAGCGCCAGGATCACGAGCACGGCGACGAGCTCGAACGCGCCGATCAGCACGACGTCGATGATGAAGGCGAGAATCCGCCGACCGAGAACGCCTGCGAACAGCTCGGGTTCGCGGACGGGATCGAAGACCTCGCCCAGCATGTATTCTCGGGATTCCGAAACGCTCATCGACCTTGTCTCCATTATCCCTGAACCTCGCCACCTTGCACCGCGCACCGCGTGAATGCTAGATCGCGCCACTGTCGCTACGGTTGCCGCGGCCCCGCGCCGTCTCATCCGGGCCGCGCTCCGGATCGCGGCATCCTGTCCCTGCCACCCACTCTGTCGAGCGCCCTCCGCATGGCATCAGCACACGAGCAAGACGGGCCGCGTCTTTCGATCGTCGCCCCCGCCTTCAACGAGGAAGCCTGTCTCGAGGCCTTCCACCAGCGCGCCTCCGCCGCGGCGCGCGCCGTAGCGGGCGAGGAGTTCGAGATCGTCATCGTCGACGACGGCTCGCGCGACCGGACCTTCGACGTCGCCCGGCGGCTCGCCGCCGCGGATCCGCATGTAGTGGCGGTGCGGCTGTCGCGCAACTTCGGCCATCAGCTGGCGCTCTGCGCCGGCCTGAAGCTCTGCCGCGGGGCGAAGGTGCTGATCATCGATGCCGACCTGCAGGATCCGCCCGAGCTCCTCGCCGAGATGATGCGCGTGATGGCGACCGAGAAGGCCGACGTCGTCTATGGCCAGCGGCGCAGCCGCGCCGGCGAGACCGCCTTCAAGCGCGGCTCGGCCAAGGCGTTCTATCGCGGGCTGCGCCGGCTCGCCGATATCGACATTCCCGCCGACACCGGCGATTTCCGCCTGATCACCCGCCGCGTCTGCGACGTGCTGAACGCGATGCCGGAGCGCTACCGCTTCACGCGCGGCCTCGTCAGCTGGATCGGCTTCCGCCAGGTGGCGGTCGCCTACGACCGCGAGGCGCGCTTCGCCGGCACCACCGGCTATCCGCTGAGGAAGATGCTGCGCTTCGCCGTCGATGCGATCACCAGCTTCTCGATCCTGCCGCTGCGCGTCGCGAGCTTCACCGGGCTGATCGCGTCCGTCCTCAGCCTGCTGGCGATCCTCTACACCCTGATCGCCTGGTTCACCGGCAACACCGTCGCCGGCTGGACATCGCTGCTCTCGGCCATCTTCCTGATCGGCGGCGTGCAGCTGTTCGTGCTCGGTATCATCGGCGAATATCTCGGCCGCCTCTATCTCGAAACCAAGCATCGGCCGCTCTTCATCATCGACGAGGTCTATCGCTCCGAGGGCTGAACAGAGCGGCGGCGGCCCTCAGAGCGCCTCCGCCGGACGCATTTGTCGCGGGCCGCGAGCCCTAGAGAGGGGCCTCCGGCGCCTTGATGCGATTCAGCGGCTTGTCCATCATGGGGGCCGGCAATGTTCGAGCAGGTCCAGCCTCCGGGACGTCGGACAGTTATTCGCCTGCCACGGGGACGTTTCTTCAGGACGATGCAGAACGACTTTTGGAAAACGCCGCAAGGCAGCCGCATGATGCTGACATTGTCCGTCGGCGGCATGTTTCTCCTGATCGTCCTCGCCAATCTGTCGCTGAGCCGCCTGCATGGCCATCTGGCCATGATCCCGATCTACGACGACATCAACTACATGGCGGATGCGCTGGTGCGGCTGCGCTTCGCGGCAGGCTCCGGCCTTCGCTCCATCCTCGTTTCCTTCATCGCCGATCCGCCGCACGCGCCGCTGACGACGCTGACGGCCATGCTCGGCTTCTTTCTGCTCGGTCCCGAGCCGATCGCCGCCTATATCGCCAACAGCTGGGTGGTCCTGCTCTTCCTTGTCTTCCTGACGCGGATGAGCCGGCCCCTCGCGACCCCGCTCGACCGCAGCCTGTTCGTCGCGACCTTCCTGTTCGTGCCGGTGGTGCAGGTCCTCGTCATGGACTTTCGGCCGGACCTGCCGGCCGGGCTGATCCTCGGCATCGCGCTCTATACGCTCTGCATGGCCGATTTCGCCGCGGCGGGCTGGAAGCGCACGCTCGGCCTCGCCGCGCTTTGCGTGGCGGCGACGATCGCCAAGCCGTCGGCCTTCGTCCTCGTGATGCCGGCGCTCGGCGGCACGGTGGTGATCCTCGTCCTGCGCGCCCTGCTGTTCGGCCGGCCGCGCGCCCGCGCCGAGATCACCGGCATCGCGAGGATGGTGGCCGCTTATGCGGTGCTGATGCTGCCCTTCGCCTGGATCTGGGGCGCGAGCACCTATGCCTATGTCTATGACGTGCTCTTCACCTATGCGGATGTCTGGCGCTCGCCGGGGGGGGCGAGCTTCCATCTGCTCTACAATTCCACCGGTCTCGGCGGTCAGCTGGCGCTCGGCAAGTTCTTCCGGAACGGGCTGGCGCTGATCATCGTCGATGTCGTTATCTTCATCGTCCGGCGAGACCGCCGCCAGCGCGGTGTCCTCGAATACTACCTCCTCGTCGCGATGCTCTATGCGGCGATCGCGACCTCGGGCGAAAAGACCGTCTATCAGGGCAGCTTCTTCTATCTGCCCTTCGTCATCGCCTTTGCCGGCGCTTCGATCCGCCTTTTCACCTTCGTGCGCGACGTCGTCGGGTTCGGCTGGCTGGCGCGCGCGGCGCTCGTCGTGGTCCTCGCTCTCTATGTCTACAAGATGCCGCTCGCGTCCTACTATTACGGCGCTACGCCGGACGCCTACAGGCTGCCGCCGGTGGTCGCCCGCATCACGGCCTATCTCGGCGACGTCAAGCGCGCCAATGCCGACAACCCCGCCTGCTCGGGCCGACCGCTCACGGTGGTGTTCACCGACTCGCTGCCGATCCCGACCGAGCTGGTGCGGTTCGAGGCGGCCAAGATCGGCGTCGAGGTCGCTGCCTCGACGACCTTCATGGCCCGCGACCTTGCCGAAATGACGCGCAACGCCGACGAGGGCGACGTCGTCATGATCGCCGATCCGTCGCATGAGTCGGTCAGCCGCTGGCTGCCGGGTGTGGCCGATAATCCGAAGCTGCTGGCCTATCTGCAAGGCTGGGGCGCGGGCGCGCGCACCGATGTTGTCGGCGAGGACGGCAAGCCGCTGTGGCTGATCGTCAATCCGCGCTGCAAGGCGCCGGCTGCGACCGGCGGCTGAGCGCGTAGCGGCGGGCTCTTCCCGCGACGCTCAGGGCGTCGCGAGCCGCTCGACCTGGTAGTTGCGGGCCGCCAGTGCCGCCTCGATCTCGCGGGCGTGGCGCGGGCCGTGCGTCTCGATGGTGACGTCGACGCTGGCGCCCTTGGCGGGGACGCTCAGCAGCGTGCGGTGATGCAGCACCTCGAGGATGTTGCCGCCGCAGGCGCCGATGGTGGCGGCGATGTCGCCGAGGACGCCCGGCCGGTCCGGAATGATCAGCCGAACCGCCACGATCTTCTCGGCCCGCGCCAGTTCCCGCACCATGATCGAGGCCGCGAGCCGCGGATCGATATTGCCGCCGCAGAGCACGAGGCCGATGCGCTGGCCGGCAAAGCGCTCGGGATAGGCGAGCAGCGCCGCAAGGCCGGCGGCGCCTGCCCCTTCGGCCATCGTCTTCTGCAGCGTCAGATAGGCGTTGACCGCGCGCTCGATCGCGCTTTCCGGCACCGTGACGACATCGTCGACGAAGCGGCGGACAATGGCGAGCGTCAGGCGGCCGACATCGCGCACCGCGATGCCCTCGGCGAGCGTGTTGCCGCCGCAGTCCGGCGTCCGTCCGTCGAGCGCGGCGCGCATCGAGGGATAGAGTTCGGTCTCGACGCCGACGACCTCGGTGCGCGGCGACAGCGCCTTGGTCGCGATCGCCATGCCGCCGATGAGGCCGCCGCCGCCGACCGGCACGATGAGCGCGTCGAGCGGGATGCCGCTCTCGATCATCTCGAGCGCGATCGTGCCCTGGCCGGCGACGACATGGGCATCGTCATAGGGATGGACCCAGACGGCGCCTGTCGTCTCGGCGATGGTCTGCGCCGCCGCCTGCGCCTCGGCGAGCGTCTCGCCCTCGACGATGACGCGGGCGCCGAAGGCGCGCGTCGCCTCGATCTTCACGAAGGGCGTCATCGCCGGCATGACGATGGTCGAGGGAATGCCGAGGCGGGAGGCGTGGTAGGCGACGGCCTGCGCGTGATTGCCGGCCGACATGGCGACGACGCCGGCCGCGCGCTCGTCCGCCGTCAGCGACAGCAGCTTGACGAGGGCGCCGCGCTCCTTGAAGGCCGAGGTGACCTGGAGGTTCTCGTATTTGACGAAGACCTCGGCGCCGGTCAGCTGCGACAGCCGCGGCGCCGGCAGGAACGGCGTCTTGAGCACGCTGCCCTCGATCGCGCGCGCAGCGTCGCGGATATCGTCGATCGTCGGGATCCGGGTGGCAGGGGCGATGGCATCGAGCACGGTCATGGCGCGCCTCCGGTGGTCACGATAGCCGCATCACGCGGCCCTCCTCAAGCGCCGACCGGCGGCCGATCAGCCCGTCCGGCCGGATGAGGAAGAGCAGCGTGATCGCGACGAGCACGAAGATGTCGCGCTCGCCCGAGCCGAAATAGGCCGACCAGCCCGTTTCCAGCGCCGCCAGCAGCAGGCCGCCTGCCAGCGCGCCGCCGAGCGTCCCGCCGCCGATCAGGCAGGCGATGAGGGCCTTGAGGCCGAGCAGGAAGCCGCCGGAGTGCGAGGTGCCGCCATAGCTGAGCGCGACGATCGCGCCGGCAAGCGCCGCGACGGCGGAGGCGATGAGGAAGGTGAGGGCGGTGACGGCGCCGGGATCGATGCCGGAGAGCCGCGCCATCAACGGATCGTCGGCGACGGCGCGCCAGGCGCGGCCGAAGGTCGAGCGCCGCATCATGACGAACAGCGCCAGCATGGCGAGCGCTGAGACGGCGAGGATGAGCACGCGCATGGCGGTCGTCACCACCGGGAACGGCCCTGCCGCGAGGACGATCTGGTCCTCCAGCATCGGCTGCAGCCAGATCTCGCGCGTGCCCTGGGCAAGGCGAAGGCCCTCGGCGATGACGAGCCCGAGGCCGACGGTGGCGACTATGAAGCTGCGCGGCGGCCGGTCGATGAGCGGCAGCACGACGGCGCGCGCCACCACATAGCCGAGGAGCGCGGTGAGGCAGACGGCGACCGCGAGCGCCATCAGGAGAACCATGGGCAGCGTCACGAGATGGGCGCCGATGGCGGTGATGATGCCGAAGACGGCGCCGAAGGCCCCGACCATGGCGAGCTCGCCGAAGGCCATGGTGATGCGGCCGATCAGCCCGTAGATGAGCGCATAGGCGAGCGCCAGCGGCACATAGAAGGCGGCGAGGTTGAGCGCGTTGACGGCCTGCTGCAGCGCATAGCCGGCGCCGGCGGGCAGGGCGACGGGCAGCAGCGCATAGCGCGGCGGCTGCCAGCCGGTCTCGGTGACGGCGTTCATCACCGCCCCCGGCTGGTCGAGGAACCAGCGCTTCAGGAGCAGCATCTGCCAGCCGGGCATGCGGCCCTCATAGCCGCGCACCGCGACGAGCTCGGCGCGGCGGCTCGTCAGCGCGCCGCCGGCGAAGGCGCAGTCGGCGAAGAGCATGCGCCCGTCGCCCCTGGCGCTGAAGATGACGCGGACGGCATTCTCGATGCCGCCGAGCGGGGCGACCGAGCGGATGGTGACGGGCTTGCCCTCGGGCCCGATCGCCGTCGCGACGGCGACGCAGACCTGCGCCTGCTGCCGATCTGTATCGGCGCAGCCGGACAGGAGCAGCGAGAGGAGCAGGACGAGCGTTGCAGGAATGATCCGTCGCACGCCCGGCATCATCGCAAGGCCGCGATCAGCGCTTCAGCAGCGGAGCGACGAAGGGGGCGAAATAGGTCAGGATGCCGTCGGCGCCGGCGCGCTTGAACGCCCAGAGGCTCTCGATCATCGCCCGCTCGCCGTCGATCCAGCCATTCTTCTCGGCGGCGCGGATCATCGCGTATTCGCCGGACACCTGGTAGGCGAAAGTCGGCATCGCGAAGGTGTCCTTGGCGCGGCGGACGATGTCGAGATAGGGCAGGCCGGGCTTGACCATGATCATGTCGGCGCCCTCGGCGATGTCGAGCTCGATCTCGCGCAGCGCCTCGTTCGAATTGCCGAAATCCATCTGATAGGTGCGCTTGTCGCCGACCAGCGTCTTCGAGGTGCCGATCGCATCGCGGAAGGGGCCATAGAAGGCCGACGCATATTTCGCGGCATAGGCCATGATCTGCACGTCGCCGAGATGGGCGGCATCCAGCGTCTCGCGGATCGCGGCGACGCGGCCATCCATCATGTCGGAGGGGGCGATGACGTCGGCGCCGGCGAGCGCCTGGTTCAGCGCCTGGCGCGTGAGCAGGGCAACGCTCTCGTCGTTGAGGATGGTTGCGCCGTCCATGACGCCGTCATGGCCGTGGCTCGTATAGGGATCGAGCGCCACGTCGCAGATGATGCCGATCTTGGGCACGGCCGCCTTGATGGCGCGGCAGGCGCGGCAAACGAGATTGTCCGGGTTGAGCGATTCCGAGCCCGCCTCGTCGCGGAGCGTGGGCTCGGTGAACGGGAACAGCGCGATCGCGGGAATCCCGAGCGCCGCCGCCTTCTCCGCCTCGACCACCGCCTGATCGACCGACAGCCGCTCGACGCCCGGCATCGAGGGGACCGCCTGGCGGACATGGTCGCCATCGACGAGGAAGATCGGCCAGATCAGGTCGTCGACGGTCAGCACGGTCTCGCGCACGAGGCGGCGCGACCAGTCGGCGCGACGGTTGCGGCGCAGCCGGCGGCCGCCGAGGATGGCGTCCATGTCATATTTCGGGAAGCGCGGCTCGGCGGTCATCGGACATCCTTTCAGGCGGCCAGAGGCGGGGCTCAACCCGCCGGCTTCGCCTCGAGCTTGAACACCAGCACCTTGTCGATCCGCCGGCCGTCGAGATCGACCACCTCGAAGCACCAGCCCTCATAGGGGAAGCGCTCGCCCGGCACCGGGATATGGCCGAGATGGTTGAGCATGAAGCCGGCGATGGTGGCGTAGTCCTCGTCATTGGCGAGCGACTTCAGGCCGAGCACGCGCTCGGCGACATCGATCGTGGCGCTGCCGTCGATGAGCCAGGAGCCGTCCTCGCGCTGGATCGCGTCGGGCTCCTCGTCGCCGGCCCGCTCGGGCAGGTCGCCGGCGATGGCGGCGAGGATGTCCATCGGCGTCACCACGCCCTGGAAGCTGCCATACTCGTCGAGCACGATCGCCATATGGACGTTCGAGGTCTTGAAGCGGTCGAGCATGTTGAGGATCGGCATGCGCTCGTCGACATAGAGCGGCTCGCGGATCACCGCCGAAAGGTCGATCGGCGCGCCGGCATGCATCTGGTTGAGCAGGTCCTTCGCATGGACGATGCCGAGCACGCCGTCGATGTCGCCGCGCGACACCGGGAAGCGCGAATGGCCGCCGTCGAGGATCTCGGTCGCGATCATCTCGGGCGGATCGTCGGCATCGAGCCAGACGACATCCGGACGCGGCACCATGATCGAGCGCACCGAGCGGTCGGCGACGCGGATGACGCCTTCGATCATCTCGCGCTCGGCCTGATGGAAGACGCCGGATTCCGTGCCTTCCGCGATCAGCGTCTTGACCTCTTCCTCGGTGACGCCGCGCTCGTCGTTCACGTTCTTGCCGATGAGGCGCATGATCGTGTTGGTCGAGAGGCGCAGGAACCAGACGATCGGATGCGCGACGCGGGCGAGCGCCGTCACCGGGCGCGACACGATGCAGGCGATGCGCTCGGGATTGGTGAGGCTGAGCCGCTTCGGCACCAGTTCGCCGCAGATCAGCGAGAAATAGGCGAGGCCGAAGACGACGACGACGGTCGCGATCGTGTCGGCGCGGGCGCCGAGCTGCGGGAAGGTGTCGGTGAGGAAGACGCGCAGCGGCGCGGCGAGCTCGGCCTCGCCGAAGGCGCCCGAAAGGATCGCGACCAGCGTGATGCCGATCTGGACGGCGGAGAGGAACCCGGTCGGGTCCTCGGCGAGCTTCAGCGCCGCCGCGGCGCCGGGAACGCCGTCGGCGGCCATCCCCTGCAATCGCGCCGGGCGCGAGGAAACGACGGCGATCTCCGACATGGCGAAGAAGGCGTTGAACGCGATGAGAACCGCGATGATGGCGAGGTCGCCCCAGGGCATGGCCGGTCCTGAAACTCAGAGGCCGAATGCGGCTGGAAGACGGACGCGCGCCTGCCGGTTTGCCGCGTGAATGGAAGCGGACCATGCTTGGTCCGGTCGGGGAATCGTGATTGCCCTGGAAGTCGACATGGCCGCGATGATAGCCAAGCGGGCTGTCACTCACCAGAGGCGTTTGCGGCGTCGCAACCGGGAGGTGGGTTTTGACGGTCGACCGATGCATGATTATCGCAGCATGATGTGCCTCGAGGCGAGGGCGCGTTCCAGAACCAGGATGACCCGGCGATGATGGACAACGAGGTGACGCAGCTGCCGAGCGAGCCGGACAATCCGTGGTCGCTGGCGCTCACCATCTATCTGCGCGGCATCGCCGCCCTCCTGATGCTGCTCGGGCTGCGCCACTGGCTCTATATCGCCGGCATCTTCAACGAGCCGGGCTGGACCTTCGAGTCCATGACCACCGAATGGCAGTTCGTCACCATCCATCTCGCCGTGGTCGACCTCGTCGCCGCGGTCGGCCTCTGGATGCGGGTCTCCTGGGGCAATGTGCTGTGGATCTATGCGGCGGTGTTCGAGATCGCGATCCACACCTTCTTTGCCGAGACGTTCGGGCTCGATCCGATCATCGTCGGCTTCCATCTCGGCGCGCTGGCGGTGTTCGCGGCCTTGCTCTTCATGGAGCGGCGGCGCGAGCTGCAGCTTGCCTGACGCATCGGGCGCCACGGGAAGATAGGCGCTTTTTAACGATAAAACTCGCTTCGAATGCCGAACTGCGAGGTAAGTCGCCGTTAAGTGTGATGCTTAAGGTGATTTTCAAATCGGGCGCTTAATGTTGCTTCTCATGAGGCGGGAAGAATACCTGTCGCGAAACAGAGAGGCATTGAGATGATCAACGCGAAGCGGGCAGTGGATTCACACAATCAACCGCAGGCCGCGCCGGAGTTGAAGCCGCTTTACATGGAAGCTCTCACGCTGGTCGAGAGGCTTCATCGCCGTCTCCTGGACGTGATCAAGGACGAGTTCGATCGCTCGGGCCGCTCGGACGTGAACAGCGTGCAGGCGCTGCTTCTGTTCAACATCGGCGACGCCGAACTGACGGCCGGAGAACTTCGCTCGCGCGGCTATTATCTCGGCTCCAACGTCTCGTACAATCTCAAGAAGCTGGTCGAGATGGGCTACATCCACCACCAGCGCTCGCGCATGGATCGCCGCTCGGTCCGCGTCAGCCTGACGCCGAAGGGCCAGGAGATCGCCAACATCGTCAGCGCGCTCTATGAGCGCCACATCCGCTCGATCCAGCAGGTCGGCGGCATCGCGATCGACGATTTCCAGCTGCTGAACAAGTCGCTGCATCGCCTCGAGCGCTTCTGGACCGACCAGATCCTCTATCGGCTCTAGGCTTCGCTGCGTCCGCATCCTCCAAGACCACGCTTTCGCCATCGTCCCCCACCCCGGGACATCAGGGAAAAGGCTCCGCCGGGCAACCGGCGGGGCCTTTTCTCATGCGTTGACCGGACGGTAACCAACTTTGCCGATCATTGCTGGCGATGGATGGCGTCGCCGGGATCGGCCGCGACATGAAAGCGCCATACTGGCGTGAAAACCAGCTTCGATGCGGTTCGGCGCGTGTGGGGCGTCAATCCGGTTGGCATGTGCGATGCAGCGGGCGACGCCCAGGGCAACAGGCTGCGGTGGCGGTCGAGGCATTTGACCTCGGAACAGCGCCCGGCCGGTTCAAGCAATTGAGAACGGACAGATGAGCGGATCAGGCAAGGCACTTTCGGAAATGGGCTCGCACCGTTCGGGCCGCGGACTGTCGCGGCGCGCCATGCTGAGGGCGCTCGCCGGCGGCGTCGCCGCCTCGGCGCTCGGCTCCGTGATGCTGCCCGGCCTTGCCGCCGCGGCCAGCTCCGATGATCCGCTGCAGCAGATGCTCGAAAGCAGCTTCACCGAAACCTCCGACGGCTTCGACGCCGGCCCGACCAGCGCCGCCTCCGTGCGCACCACCTCGCCGATCCTGTCGCCGGCGACGTCGATGGCGGTCGAGACGGCCATCGCGCAGTATACCGACATCGTAGCCCGCGGCGGCTGGCCGCAGGTTCCGGCCGGCCAGAAGCTCAGCCTCGGCAAGCAGGATCCGACCGTCGTCATCCTGCGCCAGCGGCTGCAGGTCTCCGGCGACCTGACGCCGGGCGTCGCCAGCTCCGCGACCTTCGATTCCTATGTCGACGCCGCCGTCCGCCGCTTCCAGGCGCGGCACGGCCTGCCGGCCGATGGCGTTCTCGGCGATGCGACCGTCGCGATGATGAATGTTCCGGCCACCGTGCGCCTCGGCCAGCTGCAGACCAACCTCGTCCGCCTCAAGGCGATGTCGGGCTCGCTCGGCGAGCGCTATGTCATGGTCAACGTGCCGGCGGCGGCGATCGAGGTGGTCGAGGGCGACCGCGTCGTGACGCGCCACACCGCCGTGGTCGGCAAGATCGACCGCGAGACGCCGATCATCAATTCGAAGATCTACCGCATCAGCTTCAACCCGAACTGGACCGTGCCGGCCTCGATCATCCGCAAGGACCTGATCCCCTTGATGCAGAAGGAGCCGGGCTACCTGACGAAGAAGCATATCCGCATCTACGATCCCTCCGGCATGGAAGTGCCGCCGACGGCGATCGACTGGACGACCGACCAGGCGACCAAGGGCTACATGTTCCGTCAGGATCCGGGCGACTTCAATTCGCTCGGCACGGTGCGCATCTCGTTCCACAATGACGAGCAGGTCTACATGCACGACACGCCGCTGAAGGACATCTTCGGCAATGTCGAGCGCTTCGATTCGTCCGGCTGCGTGCGCGTGCAGAATGTCCGCCAGGTCATCGCCTGGCTGCTGCAGGGCAATCCCGACTTCCCGCGCTCGCGCATCGACGAGATCTTCAAGACCGGCGAGCAGGTCGACGTCAATCTGAAGCCGGAAGTGCCTGTATATCTCGAATATATCACGGCCTGGGCGACCCCGGACGGCGTGGTCTATTTCCGAAACGACATCTACAATCGCGACGGCGCCGGCCAGGTCGCGCTGCAGTAGCGCACCGCCGCCCTCGACGCGTTTTATCTATCGATAGGTCTCCGCCTTGGCGGGGACCGCTCTATATGGTACGTCGCCCGCAATGCGGAGCGGCGCCGCGCGTCGGCGTGCTCGACCAGAAGGATCTTCGGCCATGTCGCTCACCGATCAAGCGCTTTCCGCCAGCCCGACGGCGGATTTCTTCAACCGCAGCCTCGCCGAGGCCGATCCCGAGATCGCCGATGCCATCGCCCGTGAACTCGGTCGGCAGCAGCACGAGATCGAGCTGATCGCTTCGGAGAACATCGTCTCTCGCGCCGTTCTCGAGGCGCAGGGCTCGGTGATGACCAACAAATATGCCGAGGGCTATCCCGGCAAGCGCTACTATGGCGGCTGCGAGTTCGTCGACATCGCCGAGACGCTGGCGATCGAGCGCGCCAAGAAGCTGTTCGGCGCTGGTTTCGCCAATGTGCAGCCGAATTCCGGCAGCCAGATGAACCAGGCCGTGTTTCTGGCGCTGCTGCAGCCGGGCGACACCTTCATGGGCCTCGACCTCTCGGCCGGCGGCCACCTGACGCACGGTTCCTCGGTCAATCTCTCCGGCAAATGGTTCAAGGTGGCGCCCTATGGCGTGCGCCGCGAGGACCAGTTGCTCGACTATGAGGAGATCGCCCGCATCGCCGAGGAGACCAAGCCGAAGCTGATCATCGCCGGCGGCACGGCCTATTCGCGGCTGTGGGACTTCAAGCGCTTCCGCGAGATCGCCGATTCGGTCGGCGCCTATCTGATGGTCGACATGGCGCATTTCTCCGGCCTCGTCGCCGGTGGCGTGCATCCCTCGCCGATCCCGCACGCCCATGTCGTGACCTCGACGACGCACAAGTCGCTGCGCGGCCCGCGCGGTGGCCTGATCCTCACCAATGACGAGGCGATCGCCAAGAAGATCAACTCGGCGGTGTTCCCGGGCCTGCAGGGCGGGCCGCTGATGCATGTCATCGCCGCGAAGGCGGTCGCCTTCGGCGAAGCGCTGCGTCCCGACTTCAAGGTCTACGCGAAGAACGTCGTCGAAAACGCTCGTGCGCTTGCGGAAACGCTGCGGACCGTCGGCTTCGACATCGTCTCCGGCGGCACCGACAATCACCTGATGCTGGTCGATCTCCGCCCGATGCGCGTCAAGGGCAACGTGTCGGAGAAGGCGCTCGTGCGCGCCGGCCTCACCTGCAACAAGAACGGCATCCCCTATGATCCGGAGAAGCCGTTCGTGACGTCGGGCATCCGGCTCGGCACGCCGGCGGCGACGACGCGCGGCTTCGGCGTTGCCGAATTCCAGGAAGTCGGCCGGCTGATCGCGGAAGTGCTCAGCGCCGTGTCGCAATCCGAGGACGGCAGCGCGCCGCTCGTCGAAGCCTCCGTCAAGGAGCGCGTCCACGCCCTGACGGCGCGCTTCCCGATCTATTCCTGATCGGGGGCCGGCATGCGCTGTCCCTATTGCGGAAGCGACGACACCCAGGTCAAGGATTCGCGCCCGTCCGAGGACAGCAACTCGATCCGGCGCCGCCGCGTCTGCACGGTCTGCGGCGGCCGCTTCACGACCTTCGAGCGGATCCAGCTGCGTGAGCTGGTCGTGCTCAAGAAGAGCGGACGCCGCGTGCCGTTTGATCGCGACAAGCTGATGCGCTCGGTCGAGATCGCGCTGCGCAAGCGCCCCGTGGATCCCGACCGGATCGAGCGGATGGTCAACGGCGTCGTGCGCCAGCTCGAGAGCAGCGGCGAGAACGAGGTGCAATCCGACCAGATCGGCGTGCTCGTCATGGAGGGGCTGAAAACCCTCGACGATGTCGCCTATGTCCGCTTTGCCTCGGTCTATCGCAATTTCCGCGAGGCCAAGGATTTCTCGGCGGTCCTCAGCGAATTGTCGTCGCTGGAGACGGCCGACGACCAGCGCAAATAGCGGCAGGGTGCCGCGGATCCTCGTGAGGATCCGATCCGCGAGGCAGCGACATGGCGGAAGCGGGACAAGCGGTCGCGGCGCAGGCGGAGCTGGATCGCCGGCTGATGGCAGCCTGCCTGCGGCTCGGCCGCCGTCATCAGGGCCGCACGCATCCTGCGCCGTCCGTCGGCGCCCTGGTGGTGCGCGTCGAGGGTGGCGCGCCGGTCATCTTAGGCCGTGGCATCACCGGGCCGGGCGGTAGCTCCCATGCGATCACGGCGGCGCTGGCCGACGCCGGCGAGGGCGCGCGCGGCGCCACGCTCTATACCTCGCTCGAGCCGGTCATCCGCCATGCCGACGGCCAGTCCGATACCGACGCGCTGATCGGCGCCGGCATCCAGCGCCTCGTCAGCGCGCTCGATGATCCCGATGCGCGGCGGACGCGGTCCGGCTATGCGAGGCTCCGCGAGGCCGGCGTCGGCGTGACGGCCGGCGTGCTCGGCGAGGAAGCGCGGCGGCTCCATGCCGGTTTCCTCAGCGTCGCCACGCAGGGTCGCCCACATGTGACGCTGAAGCTCGCGGTGTCGGCCGATGGCATGATCGGACGGAAGGGCGGCGAGCGCATGCTCGTCTCCGGCCCGCTCGCCTTCGAGCAGCTGCAGCGGCTTCGCCTCGAGACCGACGCGTCGCTGATCGGCATCGAGACGGCGCTCGTCAACGACCCGAGCCTCGTCCTGCGCGTCGCGGGGCTTCGGTCGCTCTCGCCGATCCGCATCGTCCTCGACCGCGCGGCGCGGCTGCCGCCGTCCTCGGCGCTCGTCCAGAGCGCCGGCGAGATCCCGCTCTGGGTCTGCGTCGGTCCGGAGGTGGATGCCGGCGCCTCGGCGGCGCTCCAGGCCGCCGGCGCCGTCATTCTCCCGGTTGGCACGGGCAGCGGCGGCCTCGATCTTCCCGCCGTGCTCAAGCTGCTTGCCGAACGGGGCCTCACGCGGCTTCTCGTCGAGGGCGGGGCGCGCGTCGCGGCGAGCCTCGTCACGGCGGGGCTCGCCGACGAGGTCGTCCTCTTCCGCGCGCCGGTGGTGATCGGGCCCGACGGGGTCCGCGCGCTGGCCGGCGGCGCGCTTTCCGCCATCGAGCGCAGCCCGCGCTATCGCATCGCCGAGGACCTGCGCCTCGGTGAAGACCGCATGATCCGCTATGAGAGGACCACCTGACGATGTTCACCGGGATCATCACCGATGTCGGCACTGTGACCGCAGTCGAGCGGCGCAACGATGTCAACCGCATCACCATCGACAGCGCCTATGACCCGGCGACGATCGCCATCGGCGCCTCGATCGCCTGTTCGGGCGTCTGCCTGACCGTGATCTCGCTCGATCCGAAGGAAGGCGGCGGCACGCGCTTCGACGTCGAGGCGGCGCCCGAGACGCTGGCGCTGACGGAGGTCGCGCACTGGGATGCCGGGTCGCGCATCAATCTCGAACGCTCGCTGAAGCTCGGCGACGAGCTCGGCGGCCATATGGTGTCCGGCCATGTCGACGGGCTCGCCACCATCGTTTCGCGCGAGGATCTCGGCGAGACGACCCGCTTCGTGTTCGAGGTGCCGCATGCCTATGCGCGCTTCATCGCCACCAAGGGCTCGGTGGCGCTCGATGGCACCTCGCTCACCGTCAACTGGGTCGAGGGCGACCGTTTCTCGGTGCTCCTGATCCCGCATACACTGCAGCCTGGCGTCACCACCTGGGGCGTGCGCAAGGTCGGCGACCGTGTGCATCTCGAGATCGACCAGATGGCGCGCTATGTGGCGCGGCTCGCGGAAGTCGCCTGAGCCGGCGTCCTTTCGCGGGAGATCGAGCCGCTGCCCGCGCCGGGCGACATGGGAGCCATGCCGCCGGCGCGGATGCTTTTCGCTTTACAGAGCCTGAGGCGCGTGGTTCACCTGCCGCCCATTCCGAGCCAGAAAGACCTGTCATGAGCGAAGCGTCGCCGCACCTTCTCGTTATCGATGCCCGGTTCTACGAAGACATTTCCGACGAGCTCTTCGCCGGCGCCAAACAGGCGATCGAGCGCGCCGGAGCGACCTTCGAGCGCGTCTCCGTCCCGGGCGTCCTCGAAATCCCGGCCGCGATGTCGATGGCGCTCGCCGCCATGGAAGACGGCGATGCCCAGTATGACGGCTTCGTCGTGCTCGGCTGCGTCATCCGCGGCGAGACCACCCACTACGACATCGTCGCCAACGAATCCGCCCGCGCGATCATGGATATGGCCGTGATCGAGGCGCTGGCCGTCGGCAACGGCATCCTGACGGTCGAGAACGACGCGCAGGCCTATGCGCGCGCTCGCGTCGCCGAGAAGAACAAGGGCGGCGCCGCGGCCGAGGCAGCGCTCGCGATGATCGCGCTGCGCAGCAAATTCGGTCTCTGACATGGCCTCAGCCGACAAGGAGCCGGCCGAGCGGGTCGTCCGCCCGGCCAACCAGCGCGGCGTGGCGCGTCTCGCCGCCGTGCAGGCGCTCTACCAGATGGATGTCGGCGGCGCCTCGCTGACCGAGGTGGTGGCCGAGTTCGAGAACTTCCGGCTCGGCAAGGAAGTCGACGGCGACCAGTATCGCGACGCCGACTTCGCCTTCTTCCGCGATGTGATGGCCGGCGTCGTGCGCGAGCAGCGCAATCTCGACCCGGCGATCCACACCTCGCTGTCGAGCGACTGGCCGCTGTCGCGCATCGACGTGACGCTGCGCGCGATCCTGCGCTGCGGCACCTATGAGCTGGTCGGCCGCCGCGATGTGCCGGCGCGCGTCGTCATCACGGAATATGTCGATGTCGCGCGCGCCTTCTTCGGCGTCGGCGACGAGCTCCGCCTCGTCAATGCCGTGCTCGACACGGCGGCGCGCCGCCTCAGGCCCGACGAGTTCCCCGGCGAGGCCCCCGAGCGGCCCGGACAGAAGAATGGCTGAGGCACGGACGCGGCTGGGCGAATTCGACCTGATCGCCCGCTATCTGCGTCCGCTTGCCGACGATCCGGCTGCGCTCAACTTGACCGACGACGCGGCGGCCTTCACGCCGCCGCCCGGCGCCGATCTCGTCCTCACCAAGGACATGGTCGCGGCCGGCGTGCACTTCTTTGCCGACGACCCGCCGGCCTCGATCGCCCGCAAGGCGCTTCGCGTCAATCTCTCCGATCTCGCCGCCAAGGGCGCCGACCCGGTCGGCTATCTGCTCGGCCTCGCGCTGCCGGCGGATTGGACCGAGGACTGGATGGCGTCCTTCGCCTCGGGCCTCGCCGAGGACCAGCAGGCCTTCGGCATCACCCTTCTCGGCGGCGATACGGTCAAGGCCGCCGGCGGGCTGACGCTCTCGATCACCGCCATCGGCGCGGTGCCCTCGGGGCGGATGGTGCGGCGGGCCGGCGCCCGCGTCGGCGACGCCATTGTCGTCTCCGGCACGATCGGCGATGCCGCGCTCGGCCTCCGCCTCCGCCTCGGCACGATCGATGGCAGCGCGGCAGGCGAGGGGGCGGAGCACCTTCTGGACCGCTATCTGCATCCGCGCCCACGCACGGCGCTGGCCGCGGCCGTGCGGCACCACGCCTCGGCGGCGCTCGATGTTTCGGACGGGCTCGTCGGCGATCTCGGCCACATGCTGAAGGCGTCCGGCGTCGGCGCGCGGATCGAGGCGGCGCGCGTGCCGCTCTCGGCTCCGGCGCGGGCGCTGGTCGCGGCCGATACCTCGGCGCTCACGAGCGTTCTCTCGGGCGGCGACGACTACGAGATCCTCGCCAGCATTCCCTCCGGCACTGTGGCGGCCTATCGTGCCGAAGCCATGGCCGCCGGCATCGATGTGACCGTGATCGGGGAGATCGTCGCGGGCGCCGGACCGGCTACGGTCATCGGCGCGGATGGCGCGCCGATCCGCCTGGAGCGCGCCTCGCATGACCATTTCTGATATCGCTCCGGCCGAGCTCGACGCCGTCGTCCGCCGCAACTCCTTCGTCCTGACGGCCGCGACGGCGTTCGGTGGCTCGATGATGCCGATCGCGGTCGCCTTCGGCGGCCTTGCCGGCGTCTATCTGCTCGGCCCCGACAAGTCGCTCGCCACCGTGCCGATCACGGCGCTGACCGTCGGCTCGGCGCTCGCCACCATCCCTGCCGCCATCCTGATGGCGCGGGTCGGCCGCCGCACCGGCCTCATCCTCGGCGCGATGCCGGCGACCTTCGGCGGGCTCCTCGGCGCCTTCGCCATCATCATCGGCCAGTTCTGGCTGTTCGCCTTCGCCTCGCTGTTCATCGGCGTTTCCGCCGCCTTCAACCAGCAATATCGCTTCGCGGCGGTCGATGCCGGTGGCGAGCGGGCACGGACGCGGGCGCTGGCGCTCGTCATGGGCGGCGGCGTGCTTTCGGCCGTGCTCGGGCCCCAGGCGGCGATTGCGACGCGCGATCTGTTCAGCCCGATCCCCTTCGCCGGGGCCTATGTCGCCGTCGCCGTCTTCGCGGTCCTCGCCGCCTTGACCGTCAGCCGCTTCCGCGACCTCGTCACGCCGCATCCGCGCGGCAGCACGCATGATCGCGGCCGTCCGCTCATCGAGATCGCGCGGCAGCCGCGCTTCCTCGCCGCCGTCCTCTGCGGCATCGCCTCCTATGCGATGATGACGCTGGTGATGACGGCGGCGCCGATCGCGATGATCGGCTGCGGCCTGACGCAGAGCGACGCGGCGCTCGGCATCCAGTGGCATGTCATCGCGATGTTCGGACCGAGCTTCTTCACCGGGCGGCTGATCAACCGCTTCGGCAAGGACCGCGTCGTCATCGCCGGTCTCGGGCTGCTCTCGGCCTGCGCGCTCGTCGCCATGGCCGGGCTGACGGTCTGGCATTTCTGGGGCGCGCTGGTGCTGCTCGGCCTCGGCTGGAATTTCGGCTTCATCGGCGCGACGTCGATGCTGACCGAAACCTACCGGCCCGAGGAGAAGGGCCGCGTGCAGGGCTTCAACGATTTCCTCGTTTTCGCCGTCTCGGCATGCGCCTCGCTCGCGGCCGGACTGCTGATCGGCGGCCCCGGCTGGGGCTTCATCAACGGCATCGTCTTCCCCGTCGTGGCGCTGGCGCTGGGTGCGCTGGCGCTCGCCGCGCTCGCCCGGCGGACATTCGCGCCTCCGGCACCTTGACCTTGGTCCAAACCCGTTCTCAACTCTGATTCCTGGGGGAACGGGCCGGGAGGAACGGTGCTCTTTCCCCTTGCAATTGGGCCGGCCTGGCGCTTCGCGCGCCAGTACAACCAAGCCGGGCAGGGAGGATTGAGGACGTGATTTACCTGATCATTTTATGCGCACTGGTAGCGCTCGCCTATGGTGCGTGGGCGACGCAATCCGTGCTGGCGGCCGATGCCGGATCGGCGCGGATGCAGGAGATCGCCGCGGCGATCCGCGAGGGCGCCAGCGCCTATCTGCGCCGGCAATACATCACCATTGCCGTCGTCGGCATCGTCATCTTCGCCATCGTCGCGTGGCTGCTCTCGTTCACCGTTGCGATCGGCTTCGCCATCGGCGCCATCCTCTCGGCCATCACCGGCTTCATCGGCATGAACGTCTCGGTCCGCGCCAATGTGCGCACGGCCCAGGCGGCCTCGCAGAGCCTCGCGGCCGGCCTCGAGATCGCATTCAAGTCCGGCGCGATCACCGGCATGCTCGTCGCCGGCCTCGCTCTGCTCGGCGTCGCGGTCTATTACCTCATCCTCACCAGCTTCGCCGGCTATGCGCCGAGCGACCGCGTCGTCATCGACGCCATGGTGGCGCTCGGCTTCGGCGCCTCGCTGATCTCGATCTTCGCCCGCCTCGGCGGCGGCATCTTCACCAAGGGCGCCGATGTCGGCGGCGATCTCGTCGGCAAGGTCGAGGCCGGCATTCCCGAGGATGATCCGCGCAATCCGGCCACCATCGCCGACAATGTCGGCGACAATGTCGGCGATTGCGCCGGCATGGCGGCCGACCTCTTCGAGACCTATGCCGTGACGCTCGTCGCCACCATGGTGCTCGCCTCGATCTTCTTCGCCGGCACGCCGCTGCTGCCGAGCGTCATCCTGTTCCCGCTCGGCATCGGCGCCGTCTGCATCCTGACCTCGATCGCCGGCACCTTCTTCGTCAAGCTCGGCGCCAGCCAGTCGATCATGGGCGCGCTCTACAAGGGCTTCATCGCCTCGGCGCTGCTCTCGATCATCGGCCTCGCCATCGCGACGCAGATCTTCATCGGCTGGGGCGAGATCGGCACCGTCGGCGGCAAGGTCATTACCGGCCTCAATCTCTTCTATTGCGGCATCGCCGGTCTCGCCGTCACCGGCGGCATCGTCTGGATCACGGAGTATTACACCGGCATCGGCTACCGGCCGGTGCGCTCGATCAGCCAGGCCTCGGTGACCGGTCACGGCACCAATGTCATCCAGGGCCTCGCCGTCTCGCTCGAGGCGACCGCCGTGCCGACGCTGATCATCGTCGCCGGCATCATCGTCACCTATGCGCTGGCGGGCCTGTTCGGCACGGCTATCGCCGTCTCGACCATGCTCGGCCTTGCCGGCATGGTGGTGGCGCTCGATGCCTTCGGCCCGGTCACGGACAATGCCGGCGGCATCGCCGAGATGGCCGGGCTGCCGAAGGAGGTGCGCAAGTCGACCGACGCGCTCGACGCGGTCGGCAACACCACCAAGGCCGTCACCAAGGGCTATGCGATCGGTTCGGCGGGCCTCGGCGCGCTGGTGCTGTTCGCGGCCTATAACTACGACCTCACCTACTTCATCGCCGAGGCGAACAAGGAGGGGGCGACGGCGTTCCAGTACTTCAAGGGCGTCATCCCCGACTTCACGCTGTCCAATCCCTATGTGGTGGTCGGCCTGCTGCTCGGCGGCCTGATCCCCTACATCTTCGGCGGCATCACCATGACCGCCGTCGGCCGCGCCGCCGGCGCGATCGTCGAGGAAGTCAGGCGGCAGTTCCGTGAGAAGCCGGGCATCATGGCCGGCACCGACAAGCCGGACTATGGCAAGGCGGTGGACATCCTCACCAAGGCGGCGATCCGCGAGATGGTGGTGCCCTCGCTGCTGCCGGTGCTGGCGCCGATCGTCGTCTATTTCGCGATCTACTGGATCGCGGGCAAGAGCGAGGCGTTCTCGGCCGTCGGCGCCATGCTGCTCGGCGTGATCGTCACCGGCCTCTTCGTCGCGATCTCGATGACCTCGGGCGGCGGCGCCTGGGACAATGCCAAGAAGTCGTTCGAGGACGGCTTCACCGATGCCAACGGCGTCACCCACTACAAGGGCTCGGACGCGCACAAGGCCTCGGTGACCGGCGATACGGTCGGCGATCCCTACAAGGACACCGCCGGCCCCGCCGTGAACCCGGCGATCAAGATCACCAACATCGTCGCGCTGCTGCTGCTCGCGGTGCTGGCGCATCATTGAGACGGGGAGGGGCCGCTAGGCCCCGATCCATCCTCGACGCGAGGCGGGCAGCGACGTTGCCCGCCTTTGCGGCCTGAAGGCCCGCAGATCATCAAAACAAAAAAACCCTCGGCCACCGCGTGGCCGAGGGTTTTCGTTTGCCTTGAAGCGCTGTTAGCCGCCGCCGAACGGGTTGGCGGCGCCGACGCCGAGGGCGCCGGTCAGCACCTGCTCGAGGAAGGCGGCGTCCTTGCCGCCGGTCGGCGTCGTCTGCGTGATGAACTCGAAGATCTTGCCGTCCTTCAGGCCGTAATCGGCGACGCGCTCGATATTGCGGTCCTTGTCGAAATAGATCGCGAGCACGCGCTGGTCGACGATCTTCTGGTTCTGGAAGACGACCTTCCGGAAGCGCGTCTGCGAGATGTAGTACCAGACATCGCCGCCGAACTCGGCCGTCGTCGACGGCGTGCCGAGCACGATGCGGACCTGGTCCTGGCTGGCGCCGACCGGAATCTGCTCCAGCGCATTGGCCGGCGGCACGAAGCCCGCGTGATAGGTCTCGTTCAGTCCGCCGACGACATTGCTCTTGCAGCCGGCAAGCCCGGCCGCGGCGGCGACCGCAAGCAGAACGACACCCACCCGGCCCGCCCGGGCGACGTCAAACCGCTGGTCAGAAACGCCAAACCGCATCCTGCTCTCCTGGTATCCTGTGCGCGTCCCATTCTAACCGGGCCGGCGGCCGTTCCGGCCTCGGTCCGCTCATCGAACGGGTTGGCAATCTCCCTAGCCTGCGCTAGGGCTCGTGACAATCTGCCTCGACACGGCGCGGCTGGCTTGCAGCAGCGTCGCAGAGACCCATTTTTCGGCGGATCGGAAGTCGTCCGGCTGCAGCCGGCCAGAATTTCGGAGATCGATCCGATGTTTCAACACCTGTTCGGACGCAGGCGTCGCAACGAAGCCATAGCATATTCGCTTTACGGCACCATCGTGGCGCAGGCGCGGCAGCCCGCCCTCTATGCGGATTTCGACGTGCCGGACACGATCGACGGCCGGTTCGACATGATCGTGCTGCATGCCTCGCTGCTGTTCCACCGGCTGAAGAGCGAGGACGCCGATCGCCGCCGCCTCGGACAGGACGTGTTCAACCTGTTCCTCAAGGACATGGACGGCAGTCTGCGCGAGATGGGCGTCAGCGATATCGGCGTGCCGAAGAAGCTGAAGAAGATGGCCGAGGCCTTCTATGGCCGCCTCGGCGCCTATGATTCGGCGCTCACGAGCGGCGATGGCGCGGCGCTCGGCGACGCAATCGCCCGCAACGTCTTTCCCGAGGGCGGCGGCGATGTGGCCGTGCCGCGCCTTGTCGGCTATGTCCAACAGGCTGCGCGCATCGCCGCGGCCGAGCCGGTCGAGGCCATCCTCGCCGGCCGATTCGCTTTTCCCGAACTGTCGCCACCGGAGGTCGCCTGATGGATCCCGTCCCGTTCAGCCGTCCGATCGACACGCGCCGCATCCCCGAATCGGGCCGGGACGAGGTGATCGTCGCAACGCCCGAGGAATGCGCCGCCATCGCCACGGCGTTCGAAATCCTCGCGATCGGACGCCTCGAGGCGCGGATCGCGATCCGGCCGTGGAACCGGGTCGGTCTCGAGCTCGAGGGACGGCTGAAAGCCGAGGCCGTGCAGCCTTGTGTCGTGACGCTGGAGCCGGTCGCCGAGAGGATCGACCATCTGTTCTCGCTGAAGTTTTTGCCGCCGGAAACGCAGGCGCATGATCCGAAGACGGTCGCCGAGGCCGAGGTGATCGTCGATATCGACGCGGAGGATCCACCGGATCCGCTCACCGGCCCGATCCTCGATCTCGGGCCCATCATCACCGAACAGCTGGCGCTGGCGCTCGACCCCTATCCGCGCGCGCCCGGCGCCGACCTCAAGACGGCGCTCGGCTCGACTGCCGGCGACACGTCCTCGCCCTTCGCGGCGCTTGCCCGGCTCAAGGGCGACTGACGCCGACTGCGACCCTCCGTCCGACGGGGTTGTCTCTCCCCCCGAAACGGGTATTTTCCAGCCCGTCCAGGCGCAACGGCGGCCCGGGCGGGAATGCTCGAGGTTCGAAAGACGGCCATGGTGAAAATAGCGATCGATGCCATGGGCGGCGACAACGGGCCCTCGACCGTTCTGGCCGGCGCCGACATCGCGCTCGTCCGGCGGCCCGACCTCGAATTCCTCTTGTTCGGCGAAGAGGCGGTGGTGCTGCCGCTGCTCGAGGCCTATCCGAAGGTCAAGGCGGTCGCGACCTTCACCCATTGCGAAATCACCGTCCAGATGGACGACAAGCCGAGCCAGGCGCTGCGCAAGGGCCGCTGGAAGTCCAGCATGTGGCGCGCCCTGGAAGCCGTGAAGAAGGGCGACGCCGACGTCGCGCTTTCGGCCGGCAATACCGGCGCACTGATGGCGATGTCCAAGTTCTGCCTGCGCACCATGGCCGGGATCGAGCGGCCGGCGCTCGCCGCGCTCTGGCCGACGCTGCGCGGCGAAAGCGTCGTGCTCGATGTCGGCGCGACCATCAATGCCGATGCGCAGCAGCTGATCGATTTCGCGATGATGGGCGGCGCCATGGCGCGCGCGCTGCTCGATGTCGAGCGTCCGACCGTCGGCCTGCTCAATATCGGCGTCGAGGAGATGAAGGGTCTCGAGGAGGTCCGCGTCGCCGGGCAGATCCTCAAGGAGGCCAATCTCGACCATCTGAACTATATCGGCTTCGTCGAGGGCGACGATATCGGCCGCGGCACCGTCGACGTCGTCGTGACCGAGGCCTTCGCCGGCAATATCGCGCTGAAGACGGCCGAGGGCACGGCCCGGCAGATCGCTTCGCATCTCCGCGATGCGATGAGCCGCACGCTGATGGGCCGGATCGGCTATTTCTTTGCGCGCGGTGCCTTCGGCGAACTCCGCCAGAAGCTCGATCCGCGCGCCTCCAACGGCGCGGTGCTGCTCGGCCTCAACGGCATCGTCATCAAGAGCCATGGCGGCACCGACGGGGTCGGGTTCGCCAATGCCATCGAGGTCGGCTACAGCATGGCCAGGAACGGTCTGCTGGCCAAGATCAACCAGGACCTCGGCGACTATCACCGCGCGGGATTTGCGCGCGATATCGCCGAAGCCGCCATCGAGGACGTCAAGTGAGTTTCATCCGCTCGGTGGTGCTCGGCTGCGGCAGCTATCTGCCCGAGCGCGCGCTCACCAATGCCGAACTGTCCACCATGGTCGAGACTTCGGACGAATGGATCGTCCAGAGGACCGGCATCCGCCAGCGCCACATCGCGGCCAAGGGCGAGCTGACCTCCGATCTCGGCACCGCCGCCGCCGTCGCGGCGCTGGCCGATGCGGGCCTTGCCATCGGCTCGATCGACATGATCATCGTCGCCACCTCGACGCCGGACGACACCTTTCCCTCGACCGCCGTCACCGTGCAGAAGAAGCTCGGCATGGAGCATGGCGCCGCCTTCGACCTGCAGGCGGTCTGCTCCGGCTTCGTCTTTGCGCTCTCGACGGCCGACGCCTTCATCCGCGCCAGCCAGGCGAAGCATGTGCTCGTGATCGGGGCCGAGACCTTCTCGCGCATCCTCGACTGGACCGATCGGACCACCTGCGTGCTGTTCGGCGACGGCGCCGGCGCGGTCGTGCTCGGCGCCTCGGTGCAGGACGGCACGCGCGAGGACCGCGGCGTGCTGACGACGCATCTCCGCTCGGACGGCCGCCACCGCGAAAAGCTCTATGTCGACGGCGGACCGTCCTCGACCGGGACGGTCGGTCATCTGCGCATGGAGGGCCGCGAGGTCTTCAAGCATGCGGTCGGCATGATCACCGACGTGATCGAGGACACCTTCGCCGCCACCGGCTACAGCGCCGACGACGTCGACTGGTTCGTGCCGCACCAGGCCAATATCCGCATCATCGACGGCAGCGCCAAGAAGCTCGGCATCGCCAACGAGAAGGTCGTGCGCACGGTCGCCGATCACGGCAACACCTCGGCGGCGTCGATCCCGCTGGCGCTTGCCGTGCGCGCGAGGACGGACGCATCAAGCGCGGCGATCTCGTCCTGCTCGAGGCCATGGGCGGCGGCTTCACCTGGGGATCGGCGCTGCTGCGCTGGTGATCGCGGCTCTCTGAAAATCGTCTGGTTTGCCCGCGAGTTACGATGAAGGTCGTTGACCCCGCCGAGGGCAGGCAATAGGCTTTCTGGCAAGGGACGGTGAAGTCGTTTGCCCGGGGAAGAGGTTGGAAAACAAGACCATGGCAGGCAAGACGGTTACGCGTGCCGATCTCTGTGAGGCCGTCTACCAGAAGGTCGGCCTGTCGCGTACCGAATCGGCCGAACTGGTTGAATCAGTTCTTGATGAAATCAGTGGCTGCATCGTCCGCGGCGAGTCGGTGAAGCTCTCTTCCTTCGGCTCCTTTATCGTCCGTTCGAAGAGCGAGCGGGTCGGCCGCAATCCCAAGACCGGCGAGGAGGTTCCGATCTCGCCCCGCCGCGTCATGGTGTTCAAGCCGAGCAATGTCCTGAAGCAGCGCATCAACGGTACTCTCTTGCCGAACGGCCACGCGCCGGACGACGAGTGACGGGAAGATCCGGCGCCGACGCTCCGTCGCGCCGCTTGTGCAACTGAATGTCCGAGGGTCAGGCCTTGTCCAAGGGTCCCGATGCATTCCGGACGATCAGCGAGGTGGCCGAGGAGCTCGACCTGCCGCAGCATGTGCTGCGCTTCTGGGAGACGCGCTTCTCGCAGATCCGCCCGATGAAGCGTGGCGGCGGCCGCCGCTATTATCGCCCTGACGATGTCGATCTGCTGCGCGGCATCCGCAAGCTGCTCTATGGCGAGGGCTATACGATCAAGGGCGTGCAGCGCATCCTGAAAGAGCAGGGCGCGCGCCAGGTTGTCCTGGCCGGGCAGGGCGCTGGTCTTGATCCCGCGCCGCCCGATCATCGCTTCGAGCCCGAATTCGAGGGCGAGGTGCCGGACGGCATCCTGGTCGACAGCGATCATGCCGAGCGCGGCCCGGCGCCGAGCGTTGGCGGCGCCTTCGACCAGCGCCGCGAGCCGCTGTTCGGGCGCCGTCGCGAGGACCAGGAGCGCGGGCCGGGCCTCTTCGGCCGCGCCGAGCGCCCCACGCCGCCGGTTCGCGCCGCCGAGCCCGATTTCGGGCCTCTGCCGATGTCGCGCATTCCTGCCGCCCCGCCGGAAGAGCCCGACGAGGCCGAGGTCTACCTGCCGCCGCAGGCCGTGCAGCACGCGCCGCCGCCGATCTATCAGCCGCATCCGCCCTCCGTCAGCCGCGCCCCCGTGCATGAGGGGCCGGCGATCCGCTCCTTCGCGCCGCCTGAGGACGCGGACGACGCGCCGCCGCCCCGTCATGCCGAACCGGCCGCCACAGCGCCGCTTCTGTCCGGCGACGATATCCAGCGGCTCAAGGGCGCGCTGGCTGAACTCCTCGAATGCAAGCGCATCCTCGATCAGGCGCGCTGACGATCAAAACGCCTGAGATCGTGGATCACCCGCAATTGCCGGTGACAAGGCGAGCGAAGTCGTGCTAACAGCGGCGCGTCGCTCGCGGCGGGACATGGCCCCGCTCGCCGGCCTCCCTTGTGAGGCAGCCGCAGCGCCGCTTCTGTCCGGCGACGATATCCAGCGGCTCAAGGGCGCGCTGGCTGAACTCCTCGAATGCAAGCGCATCCTCGATCAGGCGCGCTGACGATCAAAACGCCTGAGATCGTGGATCACCCGCAATTGCCGGTGACAAGGCGAGCGAAGTCGTGCTAACAGCGGCGCGTCGCTCGCGGCGGGACATGGCCCCGCTCGCCGGCCTCCCTTGTGAGGCAGCCGCGGCATCGGAGTGTAGCGCAGCCTGGTAGCGCACCTGTCTGGGGGACAGGGGGTCGTCGGTTCAAATCCGGCCACTCCGACCATTTTTTCCTGATCACACCCGATGCGATTTCGCGCTGTGCCGCCGCACCGCTGCGGACCGATTGATTCTCCCGCCCGATCGGCAGAGGCTCGGCCGAGTTTGACCGGGGGAGAGCGATATGAGCCGGACGCCGACCATCGAGAGCCTGCTGGCGGCGTGGATCGCTGCCTTCGACAGCCGTGATCTCGACGCGCATATGGCGCTCTATACAGAGGACGCGCTGCTGTTCGGCTCGGTCGACAGCCTCAAGGTCGGCCGCGACGCCATCCGCGCCTATTTCGCCGCGCGGCCGCCAGGCGTGCATGTCGCGGCCTATCCGATGCCGACCGTGCGGCTTCTCGGCGAGAATCATGCCGCGACGGCGGGGCATGTCGACTTCGCCGATGGCGATCAGCCGATGCCCTATCGCGTCACCTGGATGCTCGTCCGGCAGGGCGGCGACTGGCGCATCGCGCAGCATCACGGCTCGCCGCGACAGGGCGCCTGACCGACATGGTTTTCAAGTCATGAACGGCCTCCTGATCTCTCCGCTCGGTGTTAAGACTTCCGCGCAGAAGTGACGGCATTCCGTAACTAATCGCTAAGATCTGTCCGCGGCAAGACCCTGCGGCCAAAGCCTCTTTCTCCTTGCGAGCTGCCTCTATCCTTCTGCGGGAGCACGGCCGTGCGCGGCGTCGCGACGGCTGGCGCGGGATCGGCGTGACGGGGGCGGTTGGGCGACGCCGCGCGCGTTCGGCGAGTCGGTGCCCGGCTCGCCGCCTCACGGCGGCGTGAACGACAAGCGGCGCCACTGTTGTCGAAATGGCACAAAGCCGCCGTCGTTGCCGCTAAATGCACAGGATCCCTGATGTTTTCGGCCTGACGCGGGCGCCGTTCGGCTTGAATGCGGCGCTCTCGATTGCCAAATAAGGCGGCAGGGTGGCGGATTCCCGGCGGGACGCGGAGCGGGGCGGAACCGATCTCAATTTTGCCCGTTTTCGGGTTCAGGAAGCGGCGGAGATCGGAGCAGGCTACGGCCAGTCCCGGTCTTAGTTGTTTGTTAGCTATACTTGCCTCGACTGTGAAGCACTTTGGCAACACTAATCGCCGTAAGCGCTAACCATGGCAGATGGCTCTTGAAGGCCGGCACGATGCGCGTATCTTCCAAACGAGGCCGCAATTCGCGCGGGGGGTTGATTGGCCCGATGTGTAAAACTTGGAGATTTCCGATGAAGCGTGTTCTTCTTGCAGGTGTGGGTGTGTTGGCGCTGACCGCCGCTGCCTCCGCCGCCGACCTGACCATGGAGCCCGCTCCGATGGCCCCCGTGGTTGCTCCCGCAGCAGCGTTCGACTGGTCCGGCTTCTACGTCGGTGTCCATGGCGGCGGCGCCTGGGGCGATTTCAGCACCAACATCTGGCAGGACGCGTTCGGCAATTCGAGCAGCGTGCTCGGCGGCGTGCAGGCCGGCTATAACTACCAGATCAACCAGTTCGTTCTGGGCGTCCAGACCGACCTCGCCTACACGAACCTCGCCACCGGCCAGGACGTGATCCCGGGCATCGTCGGCGTCAACGCCAACCTCAACTGGCTCGGCTCGACCACCGTCCGCGCCGGCTACGCGATCGACACCTGGCTCCCCTACGTCAAGGGCGGTTTCGCTTATGGCGAGACCAAGGCCAACATCGACTCGCTGATCTACTCGGACTCGAAGTGGGCGACCGGCTGGACCGTCGGTGCCGGTCTCGAGAAGGCCTTCACGAAGAACATCACCGGCTTCGCCGAGTATGATTACTTCGACCTCGGCTCGGCCGCCTACGACATCTCCAGCCAGATCGGCACGATCGAGCTGAAGAACACCACGAACGTCGTCAAGGTCGGTCTGAACTACAAGTTCTGATCATCTGACAGCTTCGGTTGATGGGAATGGCCCGGCGCAAGCCGGGCCATTTCTGTTTGTGCGCCGGCGGTTCGCCTTCGGCGCACTGACCATGAAAAAGGCCCGGCTTCTCAGCCGGGCCTTTTCAGTTTGTTGCCTTCGCGCTGCCGATCAGGGGATGCGATCGACCGGAACATTAAGCGCGGCCGCGAGCGCCTGGCGCTCGGGCGTCGTCGGCTCGACGCCGGCTTCGATGGCGCGGAGGTGATCCGGCAGGATGCCGGCGAGACCCGCGAGTTCCACTACACTGAGGCCGCGCATTTCACGCAGCGCGAGGACGCTGACGGGTTCATCGCCCGCCGGATCAGTCAGGCGATCGCCGCCGATCGCGGCGGCCAGCACGGGTTGGCCGGTGTCGGAATCGTTAAGCATGTCGATGCCTCCTTGGTTTTCGGTGTGCCCCTTCAACGCGCGGGTACGCCGATGGTTCAATCGGAAGGAGGAGAGGCGGCTCGTCGCAGCCAGCGGCCGCTCGTCAGCGCGCGCGTGGCAGAGCGACCGGGCCAAAGACCGGAAGGGTGGCGCGCCCCGGTAAGGTGCCCGCTGCCGCGGCGACTGGCTTTGTCCGGCGGCTGCTCGCCCGCTCGGCCGCATAGGCGCCCCAGAGCAGGCCGTAAATCAGGAAAAGGTGGCGCCAATGGTCGTTGTCGATGACGTTGTGGATCATCAGATGGCCGAGATAGACGGCGTAGACGCATTGGATGAACGGCGTCCACGGGCGCTTCAGGAGGACGAGCGGCGTCGCGATCGCCAGCGTCCAGGCGACGAGCGCGATATAGGCGAAGCCGCCGAGCCAGCCATAGACCGTGAAGCCCTTCAGCCACATGTTGTGCTCGTCCTCGCCGAGCGAGAGGCCGAACTGGAACGGGCCGACGCCGAAGGGATGCTCCTGGATCAGGAAGAATCCGATGATGTGACGCTCGAATCGGCCAAGGCGCGAGGCGTCGTAGTCCTGCACGAGCTTGACGCGCTGGACGACGAGGTCCTGCACGGCGGGGATCGAGATCGCGACCGCCAGCACGAAGGCGACGGCCATGACGCCGGCGACGAGCGCCGCCAGCATGCGCAGCCGCTTCGAGGAGCGCGGCTCGCTGACGAAGGCGAGCAGCGTCATCACGAGCAGCGCCAGAACGGCGAGGCCCCAGGCGGCGCGCGAGAAGGAGAGGAAGAGGCCGAGGAAGAGAATCAGCGCCGCAAGGATGGCAAAGCCCGAGCGGTGGACCGGCTGGGTCAGGATCGCGCGGGCGAGGACGACGAGCGGCAGCACCACGAAGGGGCCGAACACGTTCGGATCCTTGAAGGCGCCCTTGGCGCGGTCATAAAGCGTGAACAGGTCGGCATGCGGGATGGCGCCGAAATAGCCGAGGATGCCGACGATCGAGCAGAGCACGGCCGAGAGGATGTAGGCCTTCTCGATGATCCGCATGCGCCGCGCGGTATCCACCTGCAGCACCGCGCAGAAAAAGACCGAGGAGACGGCGAGAAAGATCGTCGTCGCCATATAGACCATCGGTTTCTGGAACGTCTCCAGCTGCGTGAAGGAGAGCAGCCCGCCGGCGCAATAGGCGACGAGCAGCGCGATCAGCGGCAGCATCGGCCGGGTGAATTTCAGCCCGCAGCAGGCCCAGATCACGGCGACGAGGCAGAGCAGCAGATCGGACGGCGCGGGCTCGATCATCACGAAGCCCGACAGGAAGACGAGCACGGCGATGGTCGCGTTGCCGATCAGCCGCGTCGGCAGGCCCCGAGGCGGCGGCCGTTCCTCGGAAGGGCGCGCGCTCAATAGGCGTTCTCCCCCTGCAGCAGGCGGAGCGGCGTCATCACGACGATGTAGAGGTCGAACAGCACCGACCAGCGGTCGATATATTCGAGATCGAACTCGACCCGGCGCTGGATCTTCTCGGGCGCATCGATCTCGCCGCGCCAGCCATTGATCTGCGCCCAGCCGGTGATGCCCGGCTTGACGCGATGGCGGGCGAAATAGCCGTCGACGACCTCGTCCCACAGCCGATGCTCGGTATGGGCGTTGACGGCATGCGGGCGGGGTCCGACGATCGACAGCGTGCCGGCGATGACGTTGAAAAGCTGCGGCAATTCGTCGATCGAGGAGCGGCGGAGGATGCGGCCGACGCGGGTCACGCGGGGATCGCCGCGCGTCACCACCACCTTGGCGGCGGGATCGCTCATGTGATGATGCATTGAGCGGAACTTCAGCACCGAGATGACCTCGTTGTTGAAGCCGTAGCGGCGCTGGCGAAAGAGGATCGGCCCCGGCCCGCTCAGCCGGACGGCGATCGCGGCGGCGAGCATGACCGGGGAGAGCAGCACCAGCGCGATCACCGCGACGACGAGATCGAAGCTGCGCTTGGCAAAGGCGTTCCAGCCGCTCAGCGGCCGGTCGGCGAGGTCGAGGAACGGGATCGAGCCGATATAGGAATAGGCGCGCGGCCGGAAGCGCAGCCGCGAGCCGAGCGCCGACAGGCGGATATCGACCGGCAGCACCCAGAGCTCCTTGAGAATCGCGAGCAGCCGCGCCTCGGCGCTTTGCGGCAGCGAGACGATCAGCAGGTCGATCTTGGCGATGCGGGCGAAGGCGACGAGCTCGGCGATCGTGCCGAGCCGTGGCGGGCTCGCCGTGGAGACGGTGCCGCGCTCCTCGGCGCGGTCGTCGAAGAGGCCGGCGATGCGGATTTCCGGCGATTCCTCCGCCAGCAAGGCGATCAGCGCCTCCGCTTCCTCGCCGCCGCCGACGATGACGGCCCGCCGGTCGAGCCGTCCCTGCCGCGTCCAGCGCCGCACGAGGCGGGCGAGGATCGAGCGCGCGATCAAGAGGAAGATGAGGCCGCTCGCCCAGTAGATCGCCATCCAGCGCGGGGCGCCGTTGCTGCCGACATCGAGCAGGAAACCGCCGGCCGAGAGCAGCAGGATGACGCCGGTCCAGATCGCCAGCATGCGCCCGAGCGCGCCGACGGCGTCGCGCATCGCCGCGATGCGATAAGAGCCGCCCGAATGGGCGATGACGACGGTGAGCAGCGGCGCGAGCACGATCGCCGACCAGCCGAGCCAGCCGGCCGCGCCGAGCCCGGCGCCGGCGACGCCGCGCATCAGCGCGCCGACGAGGAGAAGGGCGGCGAATTCGAACGCCTGCACCGCGTGCGACAGCATGCCGGGCGCGAGCGAGCGGCGCGACAATGCGCCGGCGACGGCACGCGCCTCCTCGCCGAGGACCGGCCCACGGCCGTCTCCGACCGCCCGTCTGTCGCCTTCTTCCGCCATCGACGCCAACACACCTGGCCGAACCCGAAGGTTGAGCCATAGCAGGCGCGGACTAACAAATGCTTGGAGGCGGCGATGTACGGGCCAGGACGGATCGACATTCGCCTTTCCTCGTCATGAGCGACCGTGCACACCTGTCATTGCCGGGCCTGACCCGGCAATCCAGCCTTTCCTTGCTGACTTTGGATTGCGTTCCTTCAGTCAGAGAAAGTCTGGGTTGCCGGGTCAGGCCCGGCAACGACACCCGAGCGTGTCCAGAGCATCGAAAGAGCCTGAATGTCGATCGGTCCTAGCTCTTGCCGAGCGCTTCGGCGTAGAGCGCGTCGACCGTCGCGGTCATGCTCGCGACGGAAAAGCGGCTGCGAATCGAGACGCGGAGGGTCGCCGCCTGCGTGGCGGCAGAGGCGGGGTCGTCGAGCAGCTGCGCCATGGCATCGGCGAGTTCACGCGCATCGCCCGGCGGAACGAGCCGCTCTGCATGCGCGCCGAAGATCTCGGGAATACCGCCGACCCTCGTTGCGACCATCGGCACGCCGGCGGCAATCGCCTCGAGCACGATATAGGGCATCGATTCGGCCCGCGAGGGCACCACGATGGCGCCAGCCCGCGCGAAGGCGCGCCGCGCCGGCATCGCCGGCTCGAAGCGGACATCCGAAAGCCCGAGCGCCTCGGCCCGCGCCTTGTAGCGGGCAAGGTCCGGTCCATCGCCGACGAGCAGGGCGGTCGGCGGCACGGCGCGGCGATCGCGCAGCAGCGCGAGCGCCTCGATGAAGAGGTCGGGCCCCTTCAGGTCGCGCATCATGCCGATATAGAGGAAGTCGGCCTTGGCGCGGGCGGCGACGAGCGGTTCGAACTCCGCCGGCTGGATGCCGTTCGGCGCGATCCGGAAAGGCTTCCGCGGTCCGCCGACCTTGGCGGCGAAGGCGTCGGCCTCATATCGGCTCACGAAGACGAAGCCGTCGCTCTGCCGCTCCATGATCCGCTCGAGGCCGAAGAACAGGCGCCCGGCGGCCGAGTTCGGATCATAGTGCAGGCTGCCGCCATGCGGACAATAGATGCGGGCCACGCGCTTACCAGAGACCCGCAAGAAGGTGCCGATCATGCGTCCATACACGCCGCCCTTGGCGCCATGCGTATGGATGACGTCGGGATCGAGAGTGCCGATGCGCCGGTAAAGGCGCGTCAGCGTGACGATGTCGACCGGTGTGATCTGGCGCTGCATCGGGACCCGCTGCAGGCCGAGAGCAAGATGCGGCTCGATCTCCGCGAACAGCCGCTCCTCGCGCTCGCCGCCGG
Organism: Kaistia sp.; assembly: GCA_965229325.1. GTDB lineage: Bacteria > Pseudomonadota > Alphaproteobacteria > Rhizobiales > Kaistiaceae > Kaistia. The sequence goes on from OZ245873.1 coordinate 488,877, forward strand.
TCGATGCGTCGCAGACGATGCCGACCAGATGGCCGGCAGCCGTTTGCGCCTGCACGAGATCACGCACATGCCGGAAGATTCCCCCGACGGGCGAACGGAAGCAGTGGACGATGCGCATCGTCCCGCCTGTCGAGGGTGCACTACGGTCCGACATCGCATTCAGAAGAACCGCTCCCGGACATTGATCGTATCGCCGGGATTGACCGGCTGGGTCGGCAGCAGGCGGACGGTCGTCACCTTGCCATTGACCTGGCGGGTGACGTCGACATCCGATTTCTGCGCCCGCGGCGTGAAGCCGCCGGCAATCGCCACCGCCGTCTGCACCGTCATGCCGGTGACATAGGGATACTGACCGGCGCTGGTGACTTCGCCCATGATGAAGAACGGCCGGTAGCGGTCGACCTCGACCGAGACGTCGGGATCGCGCACGAAGCTGCCGGATTTCAGCTTGCCGGCGATCTCGCCCTCGAGCTGCTGCGCGCTGCGGCCGCGCGCGGCGACGGCGCCGATCAGCGGCATCGAGATGTAGCCGGCCTGGTCGATGATGAAGGTGTTCGACAGATCAGCCTGGCCGAACACGACGACGCGCAGCCGGTCGCCGCTGTCGAGCTTGTAAGGGGCGATCAGCGCCGAATAGGTCGCCGGGTCCTTCGGCGGGTAGCTGCCCGCGCAGCCGCCGAGCAGGCTGGCGCAGAGAAGGCAGAGGAGGAGAAAGGCGCGGCGCATCGGCGGCATTCCCGAGAGGAGGTGCTGACGCAACTGTCGGCCGCCCGTGGTTAATGCCCGGTAAAATCCCGGACCCCATGGTTAGCGGACCGCTACCGAAATCGGGGTGACACCTCAATCGTTAACGCGGCGGTTACTCTATTTTCTCATGATCGGCTGAGAGAAACCGGGACTGAACCCTGATGAGCGACGGCCGAGTGGGACAAGTCGACGATGTCGAGCTCGACATGCGCGCGCTGATGCGCGCCATCGGCCGCGCCTTGCCCATCCTTCTGCCGCTGTTCCTCGTCTTCGCCGGCGGGCTCTATGTCGGCCTCGGCTTCGTCACGCCGCGCTACACCGCCGAGACCAAGATCCTGATAGAAAAGGGCGAATCGGCCATCACGCAGACCGGAGGCGACAGCGAGGAATCGCGCGCGCTGCTCGATGCCGAAGGTGTCGCGAGCCAGGTGCAGCTGATCTCGTCCCGCGATCTCGCCGAGACCGTGGTGGCCAAGCTGCAGCTCGGCCAGCTGCCGGAATTCTATGCGACGCCGGTCAGCGACTTCGTCAAGGGCCTGCTGTCCCGAGTCGGCCTCAGCAACGCGGCCGGCAGTGCGACGCGGGACGAGCGGGTGCTGCAGCGCTTCGCGCAGAAGCTCGAGGTCTATTCGGTCGACAAGACCCGCGTCATCAACATCGCCTTTTCCTCCTCCGATCCGATCCTCGCCGCCAAGGTGGCCAACACCGTCGCCGAGGAATATCTGGCGCTGCAGCGCGATGCGAAGCGGGCGAGCAATGCCGATGCGACGCGCTGGCTGGAGACGCAGATCGACGGTCTCCGCGCCAAGGTGAGCGCCGCCGAGGCCAAGGTCGAGAGCTTCCGTGCGGCGAGCGGCCTCTTCATGGGCGGGCAGAACAACAACCAGTCGCTGCCGCAGCAGAAGCTCTCGGACCTCAATGCCGAGATGGCGCGGCTTGAGGCGGCGCGCGCCTCCGCCGACGCCAAGGCTGCTCAGGTGCGCCAGGCGCTCGCCTCCGGCAAGGATGCCGATCTGCCGGAAGTGCTCGATTCGGCCCTCATCCAGCGGCTGCGCGAGCAGCAGGTTTCGCTCAGGGCGCAGGTGGCGCAGTTGTCGGCCACGCTGCTGCCGGCGCATCCGCGCATCCGCGAGCTGAATGCCCAGCTCGCCGATCTCGACAGCCAGATCCGCCAGGCGGCGCGGCAGATCGTCAGCAGCCTCGAAGGCGAGGTCGCAACCGCCAAGGCGCGCGAGGCGGAGATCTCGGCCGATATCGACCGCGCCAAGGCGCAGACGGCGCAATCGAACGATTCGGAAGTGCAGCTGCGGGCGCTGGAGCGCGAGGCGGCCGCCGAGCGCGACCTGCTCGAAAGCTATCTCCGCCGCTACCGCGAGGCGACCTCGCGCCAGGACGGCGACTATCTACCGGCGAATGCCCGCGTCATCTCGCGCGCCGCCGTGCCGCTCGAGCCCTCGTTCCCGAAGAAGCTGCCGATCACCGCCGCCGCGACCGTGGCGCTGCTCCTGCTCGCGCTCGCCTTCGTCATGGTGCGCGAACTGATGAGCGGCCGGGCGCTCCGCCGCGTCGCGCTCGACGGGCCGGTCCAGGAGCTTCCGGCACCCGCCGCGATGGCGTTGCCGGTCGACGGCCTCATGCGCTGGTCGGAAGGGGGCGACGTCCGCCGCCTGATGCCGGCGGCTCCCTCCTTCGCGCAGCCGGCGGTCATGCCGCCGGAATTGCAGGATTCGCTGCGGGCGCTGGTCGACCGGATCGTCGCCACCGGCTCGCGGCGCCTCGTCGTCACCATGGCCGAGCCGCCCGCGGCTGGCCGGCCGCTCGCCGCCGTTGCGCTCGCCCGTCAATTGTCGCGGCGCGGCGGCCGCGTGCTCTTGCTCGACCTCCATGCCGACGGCGCCGACGGCGCGGCGATGGCGCCGGACGGCGACAGGCTCACCGGCTTCTCCGATCTCTTCGCCGGCGAAGCATCCTTCGCGCAGGCCATCTTCCGCGATCGCGCCTCGCGCGCGCACATCATCCCGCGCGGCACCAACCCCTTGCCGGATGATCTCGGGCGCGACGAGCGGCTCGGCACGATCCTCGATGCGCTCGAGGCAACCTACGACCACATCCTGCTCGACACCGACCGTGCGCTGGCCGAGATTCTGGCGCCGAAGGCGACCACGGTCATCCTCGTCGCCGAGTCCACGGCCGGCGATCCGCGCACGCTGACGGCGCATCAGGCCTTCGCGGCGGCGACGCCGGCCGAGATCCTGCTCTTGATCGCGGATGCGCCGCCGGAAGGCGGGCAGCCGGATCCGGAAACCGAAGCCGCCTAACGATCCTCGCCGTCAGTCGGCGCCGATGGGTTCCTGCGACGGCGGAGCCGGGTCAGCAGAGCCCAGAGCCGTGCGTCGTTGCGGACGCGGCGCTCGATCGCGTCACGTGTCCTGAGGGCAAGGATGGCGGCGCGGCCGCGCCATGTCACCGGCCGCAGCAGGCGGACATGCGTCTCGGTCTGGTCGAGCCATGACGCCTTGTAGCGTTCCTCGCCGCGACCGAGATCGAACAGCCGTGTGCCGCGCGCGCAGGCGGCGGCGACGACGTCGTGGATCAGCAATTCGCCCGGGCTGATCCGCCGCCATTCATCCTCGACGATCGCGAGGAAATAGCCGCTCTGGCGGCCCTTCGCGGTGCCGCTGCCGAGGATGGCGTGGAGGCTGCCGCCGAATTCGATCGCATCGATATCGATCGCGGTATTGCCGCCGTCCTGCCAGCGCCGCGCGATCAGCGCCCGGAAGAAATCCGCGATGCCCGGCGCGGCGAAGCTGTCGGCGATGCCCATGCGGCGGAACCAGGCCGCCTTTTCGGTGAGGAAGGCTTCGAACATTGCCTCGGCCTCGGCTTGGCTCGCGGCGCGGCGGAGGCTGTAGCCGCCGATCGGCGCCAGCGCATTCACCTGCCAGCGGTGCTTCTTGCTCTTGCGAGCGCCGCGATGGGCGGCGAGCAGCGCGGCGAAGTCGGGCTGCAGCCGCAGCGTCCCGACATTGCAGCGGGCGGGGAGGGCGGCGGGATGCCGGGCGAGAAAGAGCGGCGTGCCGTCCTGCTCGGCCGGCAGCGCATCGAAATCGAACAGGTCGACGCCGCCGATCGCTGCCGCGATGCGGGCGAGCAATCGGTCTGCTGCGGCGGAGTCCGCTTGCCCGCGCCAGGCCGGCGCAACGAGGGGCATGCGGATATTGGCATGCTCGCCGCCGAGATGGCGGGCGAGGCGGACGGGCCCGATCCGCTCGACGCCGAGGGGGAAGACCATCACGAGCTCCGCGCCGTGGCGGAGCGCGACGATCGCCGGCCGGATTCCGAGCGCCGGCGCCGCGGCGGCGAGCCAGCAGCCGATCCAGTCCGGGCTCTGGTAGACGCTCGTGCCGGCGCGGTCGAACAGGGCCCGCCATTCGGCCTCGATCGGCGCGGCGTCGGCATGAACCGTGATCGTCAGCCGCTCGAGCGGGAGCGCGGCCGCTCCGAGGTCCTCCTCGCCGATGACCGCAGCCGTCTCCATTTACCAAACTCGACTAAAACGGGTGGTCGACGACTCCGCAATGGTCAACCGAGTGTTAACATCCGCGTGAGGTCGCCCGCTTCTCGGGCGCTGGGGGGGACGTTTCGTACGAGCATGAATGCGCTGCGCGTTCTCGGATTGAAGACGGCGCTGAACGCGCTGTACTGGAGCGGTGCGCATCAGATGGCGGCCCCGCTGACCGAAGGGCTGGGCGCAATCCTGATGTTCCATCATGTGCGCCGCCCGGAACGCGGTTGCTTCAAGCCCAATCCGCATCTCGACGTCACTCCCGACTTTCTGGCCGCCGTGCTGCGCCGCCTGCGCCAGCGCGACATCGACATCGTCGATCTCGACGAAGCGATGCGGCGGCTGGGCGGGGCCTCGCCGGGACGGCGGTTCGTCGTCCTTACGTTCGATGACGGATACCGCAACAACCTTACCGAGGCCTATCCGGTGTTGAAGGCGGCCGGCGCGCCGTTCACCGTCTATGTCGCGACCGGGCTGGTCGACCGGATCGCGCTGCCGTGGTGGGATGTCGTCGGCGCGGTCGTCGCCGGCAATCCGCGCGTCACCGGCCGCATCGGCGCCGTCGATCTCGATCTCGCGGCCCGCTCGATGGGCGAGAAGGCGGCGGCGCTCGAGACCATCATCCGCACGCTGGCTCTCGCCAGCGAGGACGAGCAGCGGCGGGCGGTGGCGCGCCTTTCGGCGGCGCATGGCGTCGATGCCATGGCGCTCTGCGATAAACTCATGATGACCTGGGACGAGGTGCGGCGCCTTGCCGCCGATCCGCTCGTCACGATCGGCGCCCACACGGTCGGCCACTATGCGCTGGCACGGCTCGATGCCGACCGCGCCCGCCGCGAGATGGACGAGAGCCGGGCACGGCTCTTGGCGATGGCCTCCGTCCGGGCGCGGCATTTTGCCTATCCCTACGGCTCGGCGGTCACGGCCGACGAGCGCGAATTCGCGCTGGCCGCCTCGCTCGGCTTCGACACGGCCGTCACGACGCGGCGCGGGGTGCTCAAGGGCGGCGAGGGCGCGACGCCGTTCGCGCTGCCGCGGATTTCCGTCAATGGCGGTTATCAGTCGATCCGCTATGTCGATCTCTTCCTGTCCGGCGTTCCCTATGCGCTGGAGCGCGGCCTCAAGCGGCTCACCGGCGTTACGCCCGCGGCGGTCGCGGCTTCTGCATCCACGCGATGATGAGCGCGGCCGGGAACACCCAGGCGAGGCCCGCAAGCGCATAGGCCGGCCAGATCAGCGCGTCCGGAATGTTCTGGATTGGGATCGTCACCACGATCATCGCATAGAGAATGACGAAGCCGACCAGCGCCAGCATGCCGATGAACTTGCGAAGGCGTTCGGGCATTTCTCTCTCCAACTCCGCGGCGGTCCGTGTCCGGAGCATCCGCCTGGGACGCATCGACGTCCGGCTCTGGTCATCGTCTGCAGCAGCTCTCACCCGTCATTGCCGGGCTTGACCCGGCAATCCAGTCTTTCTCCGTGCCCACCCACAATTCCAGGCGGTCAGTGCGTGAAAGTCTGGGTTGCCGGGTCAAGCCCGGCAACGACACGTCTGAGCAGTCTCAGCATCGACAAAGCCTGAATGTCGATCGGTCTTAGCCTGATCCGGCCATCGCCAACAAGCCGTGCCAACGGGCGATGCGACGCACATGCCGGGTGAGGCCTGCGACGAGAAGCCGATTGTCGCTCGGCCCATCGGGCGCTAAGTCGCTCGTGGCGGGGGAATGCGAGGGTTCGAGATGACGAACAGCGTGGATTTTGCCGGATCGGTCGCGCCCGCGACGCAGCGGGACCGCCGCCGCGACAGGGCGCTGATTCGCGCCTGGCTCGGGGCGGTCATCATCATGATCGTGGCGATGATCGTCGTCGGCGGGGCGACGCGCCTCACCAATTCCGGCCTCTCGATCACCGAATGGAAGCCGATCCATGGCGTGATCCCGCCGCTCAGCCTCGCCGAGTGGCAGGAGGAGTTCGCGAAATACCAGCAGATCCCGCAATACCAGCAGCTCAACAAGGGCATGAGCCTCGATGCCTTCAAGGCGATCTTCTGGTGGGAATGGGGCCATCGGCTGCTCGGCCGGCTGATCGGCGCGGTGTTCTTCCTGCCGCTGGTCTTCTTCTGGGCAACCGGGCGGATCGAGCGCAAGCTGGTGCCGCCGCTGGTCGGGCTGTTCCTGCTCGGCGGGCTGCAGGGCTTCGTTGGCTGGTGGATGGTGGCGAGCGGGCTCGTCAACCGCGTCGATGTCAGCCAATACCGCCTCGCGACCCATCTCACGATCGCCTGCGTCATCCTGGCTGCCGCCGTCTGGATCCGCCGCGGCCTCGCGCCCGCCGATGGCGATGCGCCGGCCGTCACGGCGCCGCTGAAGGGCATGGCGAGCTTCCTGGTCGGCCTCGTCCTCGTCCAGATCTTCCTCGGCGGCCTCGTCGCGGGGCTCGATGCCGGCTTCACCTACAATACCTGGCCGCTGATCGACGGCGCTCTGATCCCGTCCCGCGTCTACCAGTATGACCCGATGTGGAAGAGCGTGTTCGAGGATGTGATGACGGTGCAGTTCGACCACCGCATGGTGGCCTATCTGCTGCTCGTCGGCGCGCTGGTGCATGCCTTCCAGTGTTTCCGCCTCGCGCGGGGCAGCAAGGCGGCGCGCCGGGCCCGCTTCCTCGCCGTGCTGGTGCTGGGGCAGGCGGCGCTCGGCATCGCGACGCTGCTGATGGTCGTGCCGATCGATCTGGCGCTGACGCATCAGTTCGGCGCCGCCGTCGTGCTCATCGCCGCGGTCGCGCATCGCCGCGCGCTGTCGCCGCCGATCCCGATCGAGAGCTGATCGGTCCTCCCTTGCGCGCCTGCGGGCAAACTTGCCAACGCCCGGCGTATCGGCGATAGGCTCCCGCATGCGCGTCCTTCTGGTGAAGCTCTCCTCGCTCGGCGATGTCGTCCACAGCTTCCCGGCGCTGACCGATGCGGCGCGGGCGCTGCCCGGCGTCGAGATCGACTGGCTTGTCGACGAGGCCTTCGCGCCGCTGGCGCGGCTGCATCCGGCGGTGAGGGACGTGATCGGCCTGCCGATCCGGCGGATGAAGAAGACGCCGCGCGCCGCCTTTGGCGATCTTCGCGACGCGCTGCACCGGCTGCGCGGCAAGCGCTACGACGTCATCATCGATGCGCAGGGCCTCGTGAAGAGCGCCATCGCCGGCCGCTTCGCGCGCGGCGGGCGGCGGCACGGCTTCAGCCGGGAAACGGCGCGCGAAGGGCTGGCGGCGTTCACCTATCATGTCGGCCACGCCATTCCCGAAGTCGAGCACATGGCCGAGCGCATCCGCCGCCTGTTCGCGGCCTCGCTCGGCTACCCGATGCCGGAGACGGCCGCCGATGCCGGGCTCGACCGGACGAGCATCGCCGGTGTCGCGGCCGGGCGGCCCTATCTCGTCTTCATCCATGGCACGACCTGGCCGACCAAGACCTGGACCGTGGCGGGCTGGCGCGCGCTGGCGAGGGAAGCGGCGGCGAGCGGCCGCGACGTGCTGCTGTTCGCACAGGGCGACGCGGAACGCGCCCGTGTCAGCGCCATCGCCGACGGGCTTTCCGGCGTGCACCGGATGCCGCCGGGGCGGCTCGAAAAGGTCATCCCGATCCTCGCCGGCGCGGACGCCGTCGTGACCGTCGATACCGGGCTCGGCCATCTCGCCGCGGCCTTCGACCTGCCGACGGTGGGTCTCTATGGCCCGACCAATCCGGGCCTCACCGGCCTCGTCGGCGCGCGCGTGCATGAATGCGTCGGGCGGCTGCCCTGCGCTCCCTGCGAGAAGACGACATGCGCGCTGAAGCCGGATTTCGGCGAAGGGCCGCCCTGCCTTGCCGATCACCAGCCACGTGAGGTCTGGCGCGCCGTTGAGGAACTGATTCAGGCGTCAGGCGGAAGCCGTTGATCCGAAAGCCCGTTCCGCTTCGATGATCGCGCCGGCGATGTGATAGAGTGTGCTCGCCGGCATGTGGTCGACCAGCGGCGCGCCGTTGGCGTCGAAGCGGTCGATCCAGCCGCCTTCGAGGCTCGAAGGCGCGAAGGTCTGCATCAGGAAGCCGAGCAGCCGGTCGGCCGACGCCTCGGCGCCGGCTTCGCCGAGGATCGCCGCCGCCGCGAAGGCCTTGACCGCTTCGGCATGTGGCCAGGAGCGCGTCGAGGCGGCGAGCACGCGGCCATGCTCGTTGACCGCATCGACGATCCGCCCGGTCGCCGGATCGAGGCCGGTGCGGGTCGCAAAGGCGATCAGGCGCTCGCGCACGGCGCTGTCGACCGCGCCGCCGAGGCGCGCATATTCGCCGAGCAGCCAGGCCCATTCGAAGAGATGGCCCGGCTCGACGCGGTTTTCGCCCGGCGCGCCGAGCGGCTGCCAGTCATGGCCGAAATCCTCGATCAGCGCGCCGCCGTCCGCCGCGATGAAGCGGTCGGTCGCGAGCGCGATCAGATGGGCCGCGCGCGCCATGTAACGCTCGGCGCCGGTCGCCTCATAGAGCGCGAGCAGCGCCTCCAGCAGATGCATATGCGGGTTCTGCCGGCGGATGTCGTCGGCAGCGGGCACCGCATCGCGAAAGCCGCCATGCGGGGCGGCGAAGATGCGGTCCATGTCGGAAAGCGTCTCGTCGGCGAGCGCGATCAGGCCGGGCGCACCGGTCACGCGATGGCCGAAGGCGAGCGCGTAGAGGATGAAGGCGTGGGCGTAGAGATCGCGCACGGTCGAGGCCGGGCTGCCATCCGGATTGAGCGAGAAGATCCAGCCGGGCGCCCCGTCGCGGCGGTGATAGAGGCGGATCACCGTCTCGAGCGCATCGGCCTCCGGCCCCGGCCGGTGCCAGCCGGCGAGGGTCGCCCGGGCGAAGGTCGCGATCTGCCGGGCCTGCACCATGACGCGGCGCGGGGCGGCGGCGAGCGGCCGGCGTTCGAGATCGAGCCGCTCGTGGAAAAGGCCGAGCGGCGCGTCGAAGCCCGCACCCGACCAGAGCGGAAAGGCCCGCTCGATCGCCCAGGTCCTGGCCGGCGCCAGCGATTTCACGAGCGCGCCGCCGCGACCAGCGCGCTGGTCGAGCGCCCGGCGAGGAGATCGGCGAGCACGAGGCGGCCGCCCGCGGCGATGACGACATCGGCGCCGACGACCTCTGACGGCTTGTAGTCGGCGCCCTTGACGAGAACATCGGGCAGGAGCGCGGAGATCAGATTAAGCGGCGTATCCTCGGTGAACAGCACCACGAGGTCGACGGCGCGCAGCGCGCCGATGACGCGGGCGCGGGCCAGTTCGTCCTGCAGCGGCCGGCTTTCGCCCTTGAGGCGCTTCACCGAGGCGTCGCTGTTGAGCCCGACGATCAGGCGGTCGCCCTCGCGCGCCGCCGCCTCGATGAGGCCGATATGACCGGGATGGACGAGGTCGAACACGCCATTGGTGAAGACGACCCGTTCGCCGCGCGCGCGCCAGCCGGCCCGGATCGCGACGGCCTCCTCCCACGAGACGAGGGCGCCGGGGAGCACGGCATCGGCGGCCGAGCGGTGCAGCGCCGCGTCGAGCTCGGCGCGCGTCACTACCGCCGTGCCGAGCTTGGCGACGGCGATGGCCGCGGCGGCGTTGGCGATCTCCATGGCGGCGTCGATCGTGCGGCCCTCGGCGAGCGAGACGGCGAGGGCGGCCAGCGCCGTGTCGCCGGCGCCGGAGACATCGAACACCTCGCGGGCATGCGCCGGCACATGCTTGACGGCCCCGCTCCGGCGCCAGAGCGTCATGCCCTTCTCGGCGCGCGTGACGAGCACGTCGCCGCCGAACTGGCCGGCTGCGGCCTCGGCCGCGAGCGCCGCCTCGCTGTCGGTGGCGTCCGCCATGCCGGTCGCCTCGAACAGCTCCTTGCGATTCGGCGTCACCAGCGCGGCGCCGCGATAGACCTCGAAGGTGCGGCGCTTCGGATCGACGATGACCGGCACGCCGGCGGCATTCGCCTCGGCGATCAGCGCGGCGATGACGGCGTCGGAGAGCACGCCCTTGGCATAGTCGGAGAGGACGGCGACCGAGGCGCCGCGGATCGCCGCCTTGCCGCGCGCGATCAGCTCGGCCTCGACGGCGGCTGACGGTGCGCTGCTCACTTCCGCGTCGATGCGGACGATCTGCTGGCGCCCGCTCATGACGCGGGTCTTGGTGACAGTCGGCCGCGCCGCGTCGATGACGAGGCCGGAAAGGTCGATCGCGGTGTGATCGGCGAGCACGGCGCGGAGCGATTCCGCGGCCGCGTCATGGCCGACGAGGCCGACGAGCGCGACGCTTGCGCCGAGCGCCGCCGCATTGGCCGCGACATTGGCGGCGCCGCCGGCGACGACGCGCTCATTGCCATGCAGCAGCACTGGCACCGGCGCCTCGGGCGAGATGCGGTTGACCGAGCCGGTGATGTAGCGATCGACCATGACGTCGCCGATCACGGCGATGCGGGCCGCCTGCAACGTCTCGCTCATCGATGTCCCCTTGCGGCCCTATGGTCTGCTGCGGCAGCGAGCACGGCGGCGACGAAGCCGTCAAGATCGCCGCCTGTGAAGAGATGGCCGGGAATGCCCGCAGCCGCCGCTGCCGCGATGTCGCTCGCCTTGTCGCCGATCAGGAACGAGCCGTCCCTGATGATGTCGAGATCGGCGAAGGCGCGGAGAATCATGCCGGGGCGCGGCTTGCGGTCGGGATGGTCGGCCCGATAGGCCGCGACACTGGCGTCCGGATGATGCGGCGCCGTGTAGATGGCGTCGATGCGGGCGCCCTCGCTCGCGAGGCGGTCGCGGAGATGGGCATGGAACGCCGCGACATCGTCTTCCGTGAAATAGCCGCGCGCGACGCCGGACTGGTTGGTGACGACGACGACGAGATAACCGGCGTCGTTGAGGCGGCGGATGGCGGCAGGCGCGCCAGTGACGAAGTCGAGCGCCTCGGGCTTCACGACATAGCCGTGATCGACATTGATGACGCCGTCGCGGTCGAGAAAGGCGGCCGGCCGGCCGCGCGGCGGCGTCATTGCGGTTCGGCCGCCTTCAACGCGGCGACATAGCGGGCGATGCCGTCCTCGAGCGACAGGAACTGACCGTCATAGCCGGCCTCGCGCAGCCGCGTCGTGTCGGCCTCGGTAAAGTACTGATAGGCCTTCCGGATCCGCTCGGGCATGTCGACATAGGTGATTTGAGGCTCCCTGCCGAGCGCCGCGAACACGGCGCGGGCGAGATCGGCGAAGGAGCGCGCCTTGCCGGTGCCGACATTGAAGATGCCGTTCACCGCGGGCGAGGCGATCAGCCAGCGCATCACCGCGACGCAATCGTCGACATGAATGAAATCGCGCAGCTGGCCGCCATCCTCATAGGCGGGCTCATGCGAGCGGAAGAGGGTCACGCTCTCGCCGGCCGAGGCGAGCGGGTAGATCTTGTGGATCACCGAGCGCATGTCGTCCTTGTGGGCCTCGTTCGGCCCGTAGACGTTGAAGAAGCGGAGGCCCGCCCATTGCGGCGGCGTCGGCCTGCCGGCCGCGACATCGGCGATGAAGCGGCGATCGGCGACGAGCTTCGACCAGCCATAGGCGTTCAGCGGGCGGAGCGAGGCGAGATGGCCCGCGCTGTTGTCGTCGACGAAGCCGGCGGCGCCATCGCCATAGGTGGCGGCGGAGGAGGCATAGATGAGGCGCATCTGGTGCCGCGCCGAGGCCTCCCAGAGATCGAAGGTCGCGCGGATGTTGCGGGCGACGATCAGATCGACATCCGCCTCCGTCGTCGCCGAGATCGCGCCCATATGGACGATCGCCTCGACGCGGCCGTGATGGGCCTCCAGCCAGGCGAGCACCGCTTCCGGCTGCAGCACGTCGTCGAGCAGCACGCCGGCGAGGTTCTTCCATTTGGCGCCGGTGCCGAACCAGTCGGCGACGACGATGCGCCAGCCGTCGGCGGCGAGCGCGCGCGCGATGTTGGAGCCGATGAAGCCGGCGCCGCCGGTCACGAGGATCGTGTCGCGGCCTGTTCTCGCTGCAATCGCCATCTGTGCATCCCTGGCGCCGGGGTCACTCGACCGCCGGTCGCCGCGTGGATAGCGCACTCGGACCCGGCATGGAAAGGGCGCGCTCGGCGACGCGGCGGACGGCGGCGAAGACCGCGACGGGCTCGATGCCTTCGAGGCAGGCGAGCGTGCCGAGCGGGCAGGTCCGCTCGAAGCAGGGCCGGCAGGAAAGCTCCAGCGACAGCGATTCGGCATTCGGCGCCGTCGGCGGGGTCAGCTTCTCCGAGCTCGAGCCGTAGAGCACGACCAGCGGCCGGTCGAGCGCGCCGGCGACATGCATCAGGCCGGTGTCGTTGGAGACGACGACATCGGCGAGCGCGAGCAGCGCGGCGGCATCGAGGAGGCTGGTCTTGCCGGCGAGATCATCGAGCGGCACGCCGGCCTTTCCGGCGATTTCGGCGGTGATCGGCTTGTCCTTCGGGCCGCCGAACAGGCGGACGCGATAGCCGCCCTGATGGGCGAGCCGCGCCAGCGCCGCGAATTTCTCGGCCGGCCAGCGCTTCGCCGGCCCATATTCGGCGCCGGGGCAGAAGGCGATCGACGGCAACGACAGATCGAGACCAAGCCGTGCCTCGAGCTCGCGCGAGGGGCGGCGCGGCAGCTTCAGCTCCGGGCGCGGCGAGGCGGGCGGCGCATCCTTGGGGCCGGCGAGGGCGACGAAGCGATCGATGGTGCGGGCTGTCTTGCGCGCATGGTCGGGCCGCGCGTCGGTCAGGAGCAGCGAGCGGCCCTCGGCGGCATAGCCGATGCGCTCGCGAATGCCGGCGGCAAAGGGCGGGATCGCGGCCTTGAAGGCGCGCGGCAGCACGATGGCGGTGCCATAGCCGCGATGGCGCAGGGCGCGGCCGATCTTCCAGCGGTCGGCGAGGCCGAGTTCGCCGTGACCCAGCGCCAGCGGCACGGTCTGCTCGACGCCGTCGATGAGCGTCGCGATCGGCAGCGAGGAGGGCGGTGCCAGCATGTCGATCGGCCGGCCGGGCCAGCGGCGGCGCAGTGCCGCCACCAGGCTTGCGGCCATGACCATGTCGCCGACCCAGGATGGGCCGACGATCAGGATCGGCGATGTCGTGTCGCGTTCATTCATATCCGGCTCGGCTTTTGTCATGGCCGGGCCGGACGGTGGCGTCAAGCGGCTTAGAAGGGCAGCGGATCGGGCCGCGGCATCGGATTGATGTCGGGATCGGAGCCCGGCAGGTCGGTCAGCGGCGGCTGGCCGTCCGGATAGGGCACGCCGCCACCGCCGGGACCGACGGGCGGAAGCTCCTGCGGATCGTTCTGCGGCAGCTCCTGCGGCCGGTTGCCCGGGATATCCGGCGGCTGGATCGGCGGCTGCGGCGACGGGATCGGGTCGTGCATCGGCGGCATCGGCTGGCCCGGCGGAATCGGGTCGGGCTGATTGGGTTCGGGCGCCCCGGGCGGCCGCGGCGGCTGGATCGGATCGGACATGGCGTTCTCCCTTGCTCTACGGGAGGGGAACGCCGCGCGGTCGCCGTGGGTTCCCGGTCAGCCCTCCTCGACGGTTGCGGCCGGCGCCCGCTTTCCGCCGAACAGCAGCCTTTGATAGAGCAGTCCAATGCCGATCAGCACCAGGCCGAGGCCCATGAAGGAGAGGGCGCGCCAGATGCCCTCGAGATTGGCCATGTCGAGCAGGAACACCTTGAGGACCGCGACGAGGATGATCGCGGCCGAGGCGAGGCGGGCCGATTTGGCGTCGAAGACGAGGCCGCCGAGCAGCAGCAGCAGGCCGAGCAGCAGCCACACCGCCGAGTAGGTGTAGGATTCGGCCGAGCCGATCACGCCCATCGTGAGGTCCGGGCTTGCCGCATAGAGGAAGCGGATTTCGAGCGAGACGCCGCCGAAGGCGAGCGCCAGCGCGACGAGCCCTGTGGCGCGGCGCAGCCAGAGCCGCACCGCGCCGGCGCCGACCGGCAGCGGCTGCATCGCCAGCAGCGCGGCGAGGATCGCCGGCACGAGATAGGCGAGCACGACCTCGTTGAGCAGCGCCGATCCGGCGACGGGATCGCCTGTGACCAGCGGGTTCAACAGGAAGCCGAGCGCGACGACGGCGTTCAAGAGGCCGATGACGCGCGCGATCACGGCGCCCGCCGCCAGCACCGGGCTCGGGCGCCGCTGGCCGAGCCGGGTGAGGCCGAGCGCGAAGGCGAAGGCGGCGGCGGTGGTGAGGCCCTGCTCGCCGAGCCGCGTCTCGCCGGCAAGGAGATTGCCGCCATAGGTGATGGCGTGGATCTCGAACACGACGAGGAGCGCCAGCATGACGACTGCCACCGCCTCGGCCGCCATGGCAGCACGGTCGGTGACGCGGCGGCGCAGCAGCATGGCGGCGGCGCCGAAGGCGAGCGTCGGAACGCCGTAGCCGACGAGGATCGCGCCATAGACGCCGCTGCCGGCGCGGATATCGAAGACATAGGGGTCCCAGACGATGCGGCCCAACACGACGATCGCCATGGCGAGCACGGCATAGCGCAGCGAGGCGATCGGCCGCTTCGTCTCGACCCAGGCGGCGCCGAGACTGGCGAGGGCGAAGGCGGTCGTCAGGATGCCGCCGCTGAGCGCCATGGTCAGCGCGAAGGCGATGCCGCCGACGGCGCCAGCCGCGAAGAGGCCGGTGGCGATGACGTCGCCGGCGACGCCCTCGCGTTCGGACGCCACGCTGCGGGCGGCGAACCAGCCGTAAAGGGCGGCGAGGGCGAGCGTCACGGCGGCGAGAAGCGGATTGGCGGTGAAGGCCGAGATGCGCAGATAGGTGATCGCGAGGATGAGCAGCGGCCCGGCGGTGGCGGCGCCGATGAGCGCGGCTGTCGCAAACGCGGTTGGCTCCGGGCGGCGGCGGAGGCGCGCCAGCGCCGTGCCGATCAGTGCGGCGATGCCGATCGCCGCGACACCGGCGAAGGTGGTGACCGCATCCGGCAGCGGGAAATAGGCGGCGACGGCATCGACGATATAGGTGGTCGGCTCGGCCGCGGCCTGGCTCGCCGCCGGCCAGAGAAAGAGCAGGCCGGCCATCAGCGCGGCGGCGACGCCGGCGCAAAGCGCCGCGGCGTCGTAGCGCCAGGCGGCCGCGAGCATCAGCGCGCCGCCGATCAGCGCCGCGGCGATGCTGGTGGACGGAGTGCCATGCGCGCTCGCCTGGATCACCAGCAGCGCGGCGAGACCGGCGGTGATGAGGGTCGCCAGCAGGTCGGGCCGTTCGGCGCCGTCGTCGCCCTGGTGGACGTCGACGACGAGGAAGACCAGCGCCAGAGCCAGAAGCGCGAGGGCATAGGCGGCGTCGATCAGCGCATCGCTGCCCGATGCGACCATGATGAGGCCCCAGGCGATGGCGCCGACCGCCGCCGCGATGGCGAGCCAGCGCCATTGGCGGAGGCGGGCGAGGCCGAAGGCCGAGGCCGTGACGACGACGAGATAGACCGCGAGGATGCCGAGATTGGGTTTTTCCGAGGAGACCAGCAGCGGCGTCGCATAGGCGCCGACGAGGCCGAGTCCCGACAGCCACGGGCCGTGCAGCGCGGCCGCTGCCATGGTGCCGAGGCCGATCGCCGCGAACAGCACGAAGGCGGTGGTCGGGCCGATCAGGCCATAGAGCGCATAGGCGCCGTAGACGGTCGCGAACAGGCCGACCGTGCCGGCGGCGGTGAGGATGCCGGGGATGTTGGCGGCGGGGATGGCCGAGAAGGCGGTGACGCGGGGCGAGCGGCGCAGCCATTCGCCTGCCGCCAGCAGCGCGAGCGAGAACGCGGCGCCGAAGGCGATGCGGACGGCCGGGCCGATCAGCCCGGCATCGATCGAATAGCGCACCAGGAACACGGCGCCGAGCGCGAGCGCCAGGCCGCCAACCCAGACCGCCCAGCGCGCGCCGAGCTTCTGTTCGAGGCTCTCGCGCGGCCCGGCAGGGGGAGCGGGTGGGGCAGGGGCGACGGCTGCCGGCTCGGCCGGTTCGTGAGCTTCCTCGGCTTCGTACTCAGCCGCGACGGGTTCCGCCGTCTCCGCCGCCAAGGCTTCGGCTGCGGGGAGGTCGGCGTTCTCGATCGGCGTCGCTGATGGCGTCGCTTGCATGGCCGCGGCGGCGGGCGCGACGCCGTTCAGCTCGATCGCGATCAGCCGCCGCTCGACCTCGGCGAGGCGGCGGCGGGTGCCGATCAGCATGAAGAACGACACCACCGTGATGATCGGCAGCGCGATGACGAGCAGGATTCCGAAGGCGATGAGTCCGTCCATGCGCCCTCGATAGCATGGCGAACGGGGCGCTGCTGTGACCGCATTCGCGGGTCGCCGGTGCTGTCGGTCACGAGGCCGCAGTTGCCGTGGCGCGCTGTTCCCTGTATCCCGCAGCGGGCGGGGATTGGGCAGGACAGAGAGAGCGGCGCGGTCGCGTGAGCAGCACGGAAACGCTTGCACCATCCGAAAACCCTCGCATCGCGCGGCTCGCCCGGGCGATCGAGGGGCTGATCGACCGCATCGCCACCTCGCGGACCGCAAGCCTCGCGGCAATCGCGCTGGTGGCGTTTCTCGCCTTCCTGCCGGGCTTCACGACGCTGCCGCCGATCGACCGCGACGAGCCGCGCTTCGCGCAGGCGACGCACCAGATGGTCGAGACCGGCAACTATTTCGACATCCGCTTCCAGGACGAGGCCCGCTACAAGAAGCCGATCGGCATCTACTGGCTGCAATCGGCGGCCGTCTGGCTGACCGGCACCGGGCCGGACGCGCCGATCTCTATCTACCGCCTGCCGTCCTTCCTCGGCGGCATCGCGGCGGCGATGCTGACCTGGTGGCTGGCCATCGCCTTCGGCCGGCCGCGCGCGGCGTTGCTCGCCGGCATGCTGGTCGCCACCACGATCCTCATCGGCGTCGAGGCGAGGCTCGCCAAGACCGACATGATGCTGCTCGTCACCATCACCGCCGCCCATGGCGCGCTGGCGCGCGCCTATCTCAGCGAGGAAAAGGGGCGATCGCTTCGGCTCGCGGCGATCTTCTGGACGGCGCTCGGCGCCTCGATCCTCCTCAAGGGCCCGGTCGGCGTCGGGGCCATCGCCTGCCCGGTGCTGCTGCTGTCGCTGGTGCGCGGCTCGTTCGGCTGGCTGCGCCGCCTCGCGCCGCTGCCCGGTCTCGTCTGGATGGTGCTGATCGTCGCGCCGTGGTTCATCGCCATTGGCCTCGCCAGCGGCGGCGCCTTCTATCAGGAGGCGCTCGGCAAGGACCTCTTCCAGAAGGTGGTGAGCGTGCAGGAATCGCATGGCGCGCCGCCCGGCGCTTATGCGGTCATCTTCCTCTTCACCTTCTGGCCGCTTGCCGCCTATTTCCTCGCCGGTCTGTCGTCGATCCTCGACCGGCTGCGCCAGCCCTCGATCCTCTATGCCGCCTGCGCCGTCATCCCCTATTGGGTGATCGTCGAGGCGGTGCCGACCAAGTTGCCGCACTACATCCTGCCGCTGTTTCCGCTCATCGCGATGGTGACGGCCGATGCCATCGATCGCGCCGTCATCAACCGCGCCTCGACGCACTGGTTCATGCGCTTCCTGGCGCTGGCGCCGGCGCTGATGCCGGTCGCGCTCGCCGTTGTCGGCGTCGCGATCACGATCCTGCTCGGCGAGCGTCTCCCGTTCGCTGGCGTGCTGATCCTCCTCGTCGCGGCGGCCGTCGGCCTCGTGTCGGCGCGGCTCTTCCGTCTCTCGACGGTGGCGAGCGCCGTCGTCGCAGGGCTGACGGCGATCCTCACCTTCTGCGGCGCCTTCGGCATCGTCCTGCCGGGCCTCGAACAGACGCGGCTCAGCGAGCGGCTGGTGGCGGCCGGCCATGCCGCGGCGACCTGCCCGCATCCCGCCTTCGCCAGCGCCGGCTTCGAGGAGCCGAGCCTCGTCTTTGTCGGGGGTACGGCTATCCAGCTCATCGACGGCGAGCGGGCGGCGAATTTCCTGGCCGATGGCGGCTGCCGCGTCGCCTTTGTCGAGGGCCGGCAGTTGCCGATGTTCAACAGCCGCGCCGACGATCTCGGCCTCGAACTGCGCGAGAGCGCGGTCGTCGAGGGCTACAACATAAATGGCGGGCGCCATCTTGACATGCATGTGTTCACTCTGCCCGGGAAGAGCCCGTGAGGATCGATCCAGACGGCCGGATCGCCGCGCCCTGGCGCCGCGTCGGTGACAACATCGACGCGCTCCGCGAGCGCTCCCGCCGTGTGGCGGATCGCCAGGTCGTGGTCGTGCCGCGTCTTCGCGCCGGCGAATGGCTGGCGATCGGGCTCGCCGCCGCCGCCTTCGTCCTGGTGATGGGGCTCGCCTTCGACCATGTCTCGGTCATCCGCGCCCGCGCGCTGCCCGGCGTCGTCGTCGCGTTCTTCCGCTTCATCTCGGAAGCCGGCAAGTCGCAATGGGAGCTCTATCCGGCCGGCGTGCTGGTGCTCGTGCTCCTCTTCGGCCGCTGGATGATCGTGCCGCGTTTCGTTCGGGTGTTCTGGACCGAAGTCGGAGCGCTCTCGGCCTTCGTCTTCGCCTCGATCGCCGGCGTCGGCATCCTCGTCAACATCGTCAAGCAGCCGATCGGCCGCGGCCGTCCGCCGACCTTCGACGAGTTCGGCGCCTTCACGCTGCAGCCGCTGCGCTTCGCCTATGAGTTCCAGAGCTTCCCCTCCGGCCATTCGGCGACCGGCGGCGCGCTGGTCGCGCTCGCCTTTCTCGTCTTCACGCGCTGGCGCATCCCGCTGCTCCTGTTCGGGCTCACGATCGGCGCCAGCCGCGTCGTCGTCGGCGCGCATTATCCCTCCGATGTCGCGGCCGGGCTTCTCGCGGGCTTTGCCTTCACGATGTGGCTTGCCGCGGTGTTCGCGCGCTACGGCTGGGCCTTTCAACACGGCGCGACGGGCTCTATAAGGGCGCGCTCCGGGGCGATCCGGCGGGCCTGCCAGAGCCCGGCGCGGATCGCGATCGTGCTGGCCGGCCTCGTCGATGCCCTGGCCGGGCGCCCCCGCTTCATACCGGCGCTGGCATCGATCGGAGACGGCTCGCATGGCAGATCCCTACCTCGCATCGGGCCGTCCGACGATGCCTGACGCGCTGCTGCCGGCCGTTTCGGTCCTCATTCCGGGCAAGAACGAAGCCGAGAACCTGCCCGAGCTGATCGAGGAGATCCGCGTCGCGCTGGCCGGGCGGGCCTTCGAGATCATCGTCGTCGACGATGGCTCGACCGACGACACCGTTGCCGTCATCACCGAGCTGATGCGCACGCGCCCCTGGCTGCGGCTGATCCGCCATGCCGCCTCCTGCGGCCAGAGCGCGGCCGTGCGGACCGGACTTCTCAGCGCCCGCGCCCCTGTTATCGTCACGATCGACGGTGACGGGCAGAACGATCCCGCCTTCATGCCGCAACTGATCGACACGCTCATCGCCGGCGGTCCGCGCATGGGCATCGCCGCGGGACAGCGGCTGAAGCGGACCGATTCGGGCGCCAAGCGCCTCGCCTCGCGCTTCGCCAACAGCCTGCGCAGCGCCGTCCTCAAGGACGGTACGCGCGATTCCGGCTGCGGCCTCAAGGCGCTCCGGCGCGAACTCTTCCTGCTCCTGCCCTTCTTCGACGGTTGGCACCGCTATCTGCCGGCGCTGGCGATCCGCGAGGGCTACACCGTCACCCATATCGACGTCGTCGACCGCAACCGGCGGCATGGCGCGTCGAAATACGGCATCCTCGATCGCGGCCTAGCCGGCGCGCTCGATCTCTTTGGCGTCTGGTGGCTCATCCGGCGGCGCAAGCGCGTCCCGAGCCCCTCGGAGATTTCCATCGATGGCTGACCTCTTCAACGCGTTCGGCGGCTGGCTGCATGCCGTCTTCGTGCAGCAGCTCGACTGGTGGGTGCTGCTCGGCTTCGTCGCGCAAATCCTCTTCACCATGCGCTTCGTCGTGCAGTGGGTGGCGAGCGAGAAGGCGCGGCGCAGCGTCGTGCCGGCGGCGTTCTGGACCTTCTCGATCCTCGGCGGCGCCCTGCTGCTGATCTATGCGATCTACCGCAAGGATCCGGTGTTCATCGCCGGCCAGGCCGGCGGCCTCTTCATCTATTTCCGCAATGTCTGGTTCATCCGCCGCGAGAAGCGCGAAGCCAAGGCCAGCTGACAAAGGCCGGCTGACAAGGCCGGCTGACAAGGCCGCGCGCCTCCATCCGGGTCAGGCGAGATTGCCGACCCTTGCGAAGGCGGCCTCGAGATCGGCGATGAGATCGGCGGTGTCCTCGAGCCCGACATGCAGGCGGATCAGCGGTCCCTTCGCCTGCCAGTCCGTCGCCGTGCGGTTGAGCCGCGCGGGGATCGCAAGGCTCTCGAAGCCGCCCCAGGAATAGCCGAGCCCGAAGATCTGCAGCGCTTCGAGGAAGCTTGCGGTCTTCTCAGCGCTCCAGCCGTCGAGCACCACGCCGAAAAGGCCCGAGGCGCCGCTCATGTCGCGCCGCCAGAGCCCGTGCCCCGGATGCGTCGGCAGCGCCGGATGCAGCACCTCCGCCACTTCCGGACGGCCCTTCAGGAAGGTCGCGACCTCGAGCCCCGAGCGCATGTGCCGTTCGAGACGCACGCCGAGGGTCCGGAGCCCGCGCAGGGCGAGGAAGATGTCGTCCGGCCCGACGCAAAGGCCGAGCGCCAGATAGCTCTCGCGCAGCCGCGGGAAGGCTGACGGCGCCGCCGACACCGTTCCGAACATCAGGTCCGAATGGCCGCCGATATATTTGGTGCCCGCGAGCAGCGAGATGTCGGCGCCGAGCGCCAGCGGCTTGCAGAAGAAGGGCGTCGCCCAGGTGTTGTCGACGATGAGCAGCGCGTCGTTCGCATGCGCTGATGCCGCGAGCGCCGGCAGGTCGGTGATCTCGAAGGTGAGCGAACCCGGGCTCTCGGCATAGACGGCGCGGGTGTTCGGGCGCATCAGCGCGGCGATGCCGCCGCCGATCTTCGGATCGAAGAAGGTGGTCTCGACGCCGAAGCGCGCGAGGATCGTCGTCGCAACGGTGCGGGCGGGATCATAGACATTGTCGGCCATCAGCAGATGGTCGCCGCTCGCCAGCACCGAGAGGAGGGCAGTGGAGATGGCCGAAAGCCCCGACGGGCAGAGCACGGTTCCGGCCGCGCCCTCAAGCTCCGTCATCGCGCTTTCGAGCGCTTCCGTCGTCGGGGTGCCGACCCGTCCATAGACATAGGGCTGGCCGCCCGGCTTCATGCTGGCGACGTCGGGAAACAGCACCGTCGAGGCATGGATGACGGGCGGATTGACGAAGGCGCCCGTGATCGAAGGGCTGCGTCCGGCCTGCGTCAACTGGGTCAGCGGTCGCCTCTTCGGGCCGCCCGGCTCGCTGTCGTTCAACTCGTCCTCCAATCTCGGCATTCGGTGGCGCAGAAATGATCATGCCGCTTCAATGTGCGTAATCGCCGCTCAGCGGGTGGGTCGCCCCTTGACCCGCCTGCCATAATCGCCTGAGATGGCCGGGTCAAACGTCGTCAATGGCGCAATCCGGCGTGGTCCAGTCACATGGGATCGCCGCGATGAACGAGACGGCGGCAGGGAACAGCAGTGTCGGCCGGGCTTGATCCGGCGTCTGCGAAGGGAAATCCCACCCGGCAGGACGTGCCGATTGGAACGGGTCGGACGACCCGACAACGACAGAGGGCTGCAGAGAATGAACAAACTGATCGCAACGATCATCGCCGGCGCCGCCGTGGTCACGGCTGGCCTGTCGGCCGCCAGCGCCGGCACGCTCGAGGACGTCAAGGCCAAGGGCTTCGTCCAGTGCGGTGTCAATCCGAGCCTGATCGGCTTCGGCGTCGCCGACGAGAAGGGCGAGTGGAGCGGCATCGACGTGTCGTTCTGCCGCGCGGTCGCCTCGGCGATCTTCGGCGATGCGACAAAGGTCAAGTTCAGCCCGCTCAATGCCAAGGAGCGCTTCACGGCGCTGCAGTCGGGCGAGGTCGATCTCCTCTCGCGCAACACGACCTGGACGATGTCGCGCGATTCTTCGCTCGGCCTCCTCTTCGCCGGCGTCGTCTACTATGACGGTCAGGGCTTCATGGTGCGGAAGTCGCTCGGCGTCTCCTCGGCGCTGGAGCTTTCCGGCGCCAAGGTCTGCGCGCAGACCGGCACGACGACCGAGCTGAACCTTGCCGACTATTTCCGCTCGCACAACATGCCCTATGAGGTCGTCGCCTTCGAGAAGAACGAGGAAGTGCTGCAGGCCTATGAGGCCGGCCGCTGCGACGCCTACACCACCGACGCCTCGGGCCTCTATGCCGAGCGCCTGAAGCTGACCAATCCCGACGATCACATGATCCTGCCGGAGATCATCTCCAAGGAGCCGCTCGGGCCGGCCGTCCGCCAGGGCGATGACAAGTGGTTCACGGTCGTCAAGTGGACGCTGTTCGCGCTGATCAATGGCGAGGAACTCGGCCTCACCAAGGCGAATATCGACGAGAAGAAGACCTCCGACAATCCGGAGATCAAGCGCTTCGTCGGCGCCGAGGGCGATTTCGGCACCGGCATCGGCCTCACCAATGAGTGGGCCTACAACATCATCAAGAATGTCGGCAATTACGGCGAGATCTTCGACGCGAATGTTGGCCCCTCGACCAAGCTCGGCATCGCGCGCGGCCTGAACAATCTCTGGTCCAAGGGCGGCATCCAGTACGCGCCGCCGATCCGCTAGGCGCTGACTTCACAAAGGCTGCGGGCGGAAACCGTCCGCAGCCGGCAACCCGCGCCAACCGGACGATGAAGATCCGGCCGCGACAGGTTGCTTCCTGGGATTGCCATGACACCGGCTTGCGGCCGGACGAAGAGGGGATATGGCAGCAGGAGAGCCCGGTCCGTCGACCTCCGGTGGTCGCGCCGCCGCCTGGATCAACAATCCGACCGTGCGCGGCGCCTTCTTCCAGATCGCCTTCGTGGTGGCTCTGGTCTGGCTCGCCTGGTCGATCGGCGAAAACACTGCCCGCAACCTGCAGAAGGCGAACATCGCCGCAGGTTATGGCTTCCTCGATCGCACCGCCGGCTTCGGCATTGTCCAGAAGCTGGTCGCTTATACCGAAGCGAGCAGCTATGGCCGCGCGCTCGTCGTCGGCCTCCTCAACACGCTCCTGGTCGCAGGCCTCGGCATCCTGTTCGCGACGCTTATCGGCTTCGTCGTCGGCGTGGCGCGGCTCTCGTCCAACTGGCTCGTCGCTCGCATCGCGATGGCCTATGTCGAGCTGATCCGCAACATCCCGCTGCTGCTGCAGCTGTTCTTCTGGTATTTCGCCGTCCTGCGCGCCGTGCCCGGCATGCGCGAGAAATGGACCTTCTTCAGCGTCGTCCATATCAATATCGGCGGGCTGCACGTGCCGCGGCCGGTGTTTTCGGAGGGCGCCGGCATCGTCGGCCTCGCGCTTCTCGCCGGTCTCCTCGCGGCGTTCCTCGTCGCGCGCTGGGGCCGGAAGCGGCAGGAGGCGACAGGCGAGGCGCCGCCCGCCGGCTGGATCGGGTTCGCGCTCATCGTCGGCCTGCCGATCATCGCCTTCTTCGCGCTCGGCCGTCCGATCTCTTTCGACGTGCCCGTCTTCAACGACCAGGGGCCGATCCTCCGGCGCGGCTTCCAGGCCGGCTCGGGCCTCACCGTCATCCCCGAATTCTTCGGCCTCCTGCTGGCGCTCTCGCTCTATACGGCCGCCTATATCGCCGAGATCGTGCGCGCCGGCATCAACGCCGTCGGGCATGGCCAGAGCGAGGCGGCGCATTCGCTCGGCCTCCGCTCCGGCCAGACGCTGCGCCTCGTCGTCATCCCGCAGGCGATGCGCGTCATCATTCCCCCGCTCACCAACCAGTACCTCAACCTCACCAAGAACTCGTCGCTCGCCGTCGCGGTGGCCTATCCCGATCTCGTCTCGGTCGGCGGCACCGTGTTGAACCAGACCGGCCAGGCGGTCGAGATGGTCAGCATCTGGATGGTGTTCTATCTGGGGCTGAGCCTCCTGACGTCCTTCGTCATGAACACGTGGAACCGGCGCGTCGCGCTGGTGGAGCGGTGAGACGATGAGCACCCTCGCTAGCCCCGCTTATGTCCGCCGCGAATTCGTCGCCCCGCAGAAGGCGCCGCCGAGCACGATCGGCGTCGTCGGCTGGGCGCGCGCCAACCTTTTCTCGAGCCCGATCAACAGCCTGGCGACGATTGTTGCAGCGGTCTTCATCGTCTGGTGCCTGATCCCCGTCATCCGCTTCACGCTGATCGACGCGGTCTGGACGGGCGATGACCGCGCTGCCTGTGCTGAGGCGACCGGCGCCTGCTGGGCCTATGTGAAGGCCTATCTGCCGCAGTTCGTCTATGGCCGCTATCCGATCGCCGAGCGCTGGCGGGTCGACATCGTCTTCCTGCTGCTCGCCGTGGCGATGGTGCCGATGCTGATCCCGCGCGTGCCGTTCAAGCGGCTGAACGCGCTGTTCCTGCTCACCGTCTATCCGCTCACCGCCTTCGTGCTCCTGACCGGCGGCCATATCCAGCTCACCGGCCGCCTGCTGCCCGATTCCATCGTCGCGTCGGGGCCGCTGCGCTTCGCCATCGAGTTTGCGATCCTCGCCGGCCTGGTGCTGCTGGCGGTGGGGCTCGCCGCGCGGCTTGTCGGGCGGCCCGTCGCGGAATCGGGCCGTGCCGTCGGCACCGGGCTCGCCGCGCTGGCGGTCGTGCTCCTCGTCGCGGGCGCGGATTTCGGTCTGGAGCCGGTCGAGACCGCCAATTGGGGCGGCCTGCTGGTGACGCTGGTCGTCGCGGTGTCCGGCATGGTCGCCTCGCTGCCGCTCGCGGTGCTGCTCGCGCTCGGGCGGCGGTCGACGATGCCGGTGGTGCGGACCGCATCGGTGGCGTTCATCGAGCTCTGCCGCGGCGTGCCGCTCATCACCGTGCTGTTCATGGCCTCGGTGATGCTGCCGCTGTTCCTCCCCGACGGGGTGACCTTCGACAAGCTCTTGCGCGCGCTGATCGGCGTCGCGCTGTTCGAGGCGGCCTATCTCGCCGAGGTCATCCGCGGCGGATTGCAGGCGATCCCGCGCGGCCAATATGAGGGCGCGATGGCGCTCGGCCTCAGCTTCTGGCAGCGGATGCGGCTCATCATCATGCCGCAGGCGCTGCGCCTCGTCATTCCGGGCATCGTCGGCTCGTTCATCTCGCTGTTCAAGGATACGACGCTGGTGGCGATCATCGGCCTGTTCGATCTGCTCGGGCAGATCCAGGCCTCGGCCAACGACGCCAAATGGGCGTCGCCCGTGACCGGCATCACCGGCTATATTTTCGCCGCGATGGTATTCTGGGCATTCTGTTTCTCGATGTCCCGCTATGCCGGGTTTACAGAAAGGCGGCTCGACAGAAGCCGCCGCCGATAGCGTTCGCAGGGGATCCCATGTCCGAAACCGCCACGAATGAACAGGTCGCCGCACCGGTCCGTCCGGTCACCGCCAAGGTGTCCTCGACCGATGTCGCCGTCGAGATGATCGACGTCAACAAGTGGTTCGGCGAGTTCCATGTGCTGCGCGACGTCAATCTGAAGGTTATGCGCGGCGAGCGCATCGTCATCGCCGGGCCGTCGGGCTCCGGCAAGTCGACGCTGATCCGCTGCATCAACCGGCTGGAGGAGCACCAGAAGGGCAAGATCATTGTCGACGGCATCGAGCTCACCAACGATCTCAGGAAGATCGACGAGGTCAGGCGCGAGGTCGGCATGGTGTTCCAGCACTTCAACCTGTTCCCGCATCTGACCATCCTCGAGAACTGCACGCTGGCGCCGATCCATGTCCGCAAGATGCCGAAGCGCGAGGCCGAGGACATCGCGATGCACTATCTGACGCGCGTCAAGATCCCCGAGCAGGCCGCGAAATATCCGGGCCAGCTGTCGGGCGGCCAGCAGCAGCGCGTCGCCATCGCGCGCTCGCTCTGCATGAACCCGCGCGTGATGCTGTTCGACGAGCCGACCTCGGCGCTCGATCCCGAGATGATCAAGGAAGTGCTCGACGTCATGGTCGGCCTCGCCGTCGAGGGCATGACCATGATCTGCGTCACCCACGAGATGGGCTTCGCGCGCCAGGTCGCCAACCGCGTCATCTTCATGGATGGCGGCCAGATCATCGAGCAGAACGAGCCGGAGATCTTCTTCACCAACCCGCAGCACGAGCGGACCAAGCTCTTCCTCAGCCAGATCCTGCACAACTGAGCGGGCGGTCTCGACCCAGTCGTTATCCCTGCTCGGGACGTTCCGAGGTGTCATTGCCGGGCCTGACCCGGCAATCCAGCCTCTTTTCTTGCGAACCCTCCAGTGTGGCCGGATTGGTCGAAGAAAGTCTGGATTGCCGGGTCTAGCCCGGCAATGACAGGCGTGAGCGGTTGTGCGCCGCGATCGAAGCCGACTGTCGATCCGTCTCAGCGGCCAAGCAGCGGCGTGATGTTGCGGATGGTGACGCGGCGGTTCTCCCGCGAGGGACCCTCGGTCAGCACCTTCGGATAGTCCTCGCCATAGCCCTGCGTGACGAGGTTCTCGCCGGGAATGCCGAACGAGCGGTAGAGGATCGCCGCGACGGAGGCGGCACGCCGGTCCGAGAGTTCCTGGTTGGCAAGCCGCGTGCCGATCGCGTCGGTATGGCCCTCGATCAGGAACACCTGGTCCGGCCAGCGGGCGAGGATGTTGCCGATCGCAGTCGCGATGCGCTCCAGCTTCCAGATCTCGTCCGGCGGCACCCGTGCCGAGCCGCTCTCGAAGGTGATGGTGTCGAGATCGACCGCGGCGACGCGGGCGCGAAGGCGCTCGGAGCGGCGGATCTCGTTCAGCGAATAGCCGCCCATGCCGGGACCGTTCGGTCGCGCCCGGAGCGCGCCCTCGATCTCCGCTTCGCTCGCATTGCCGCCGTCGAGGCCGCCGCGCGGTCCATAGGCGCCGGGCGGCGGCGGCACTTCGCGCGGATCATAGATGCGCGGCTGTTCAACCGGCGCGACCACCGGCCGGTCGCGGTCATAGAGTACGGTCTCCGAACCATCCGGCGCGATCTGGATGCGGCGGACGAGCCGGTTGGCGCGGTCGGTGATGTCGATGATTGTGATGCCGCCCGGCTGGCGCGTGCGCGTCTCGGTCTGGCCGCCGCTGCGCCGGATGACCTCGCTGCCGCGCGGCGTAGAACTGCTAGGGGCGGTATTGGCCTTTGGCTTCGGCGCCTCTGCCGGCGGTTTGGCCGGGCGCGGCGCCGCTGCCGGCGGGTTCGCGGTCGGCGGCTGATAGGGCTTCGGACCCGCGGCAGCGGGCGGGGCCGGCGTCGCGGCGGGCGGCGGGCTCGGCTCAGCCTGCGGCGGCGCGGGCTGGGCAGGCTGTGCCGGCGGAGCGGCGGCCGCAGGCGGCGCCACAGGGGCGGGCGTCGCCGGCTGGGCGGGCACGGGATTGGCCTGCGCAGGGCGCACGGTCCGCGGCGCCGGATCAGCTGCGGGCGGGGTGGCGGCAGCCGGCGGCGTCCCGGTCGCGGTCTCGGCGGCGCGCAGCGATTTCATGGCATTGGCGAGCGAGCGGCGGGCGGCGCGGATGTCGCCACCGGTCTCCTCGGCATTGGCGAGCGCCTTCTCGGCCGC
The DNA here is from genome assembly GCA_965229325.1 of Kaistia sp. Lineage (GTDB taxonomy): Bacteria > Pseudomonadota > Alphaproteobacteria > Rhizobiales > Kaistiaceae > Kaistia. Next base: position 516,851 of record OZ245873.1, read on the forward strand.
CTCGAGCGATTTCTGCGCCGCGGCCACGGCATCCTCGCCTTGGGCGACGACCATCGGCGCTGCGTCCTCGCCATAGGCGGGCAACTGCGCGGCCAGCGTCGCCACAGGCAGCACGGTGCAGAGCAGCAGGAGCGAGGCGATCTTCATCGGCGGATCTTTCAGCGGCATGCGGCAGAGTTCGCCAGCAGAATGCGGCGAGGCTATGGGCGCTTATGCTGCGCTGCACATGAACCAAGGCTGAACGGGCGTCAGGTTCAGCGAGGCCGGACGGACGAGCGTGGTTAGACGCGGTCGAGCGGCTGATGCGGCTCAGGCGGCAGCGTCACGGCGATGCCATCGCCCGCCTGGACGAGGCCGCCTTCGAGGACGATCGCCATGATGCCGGCCTTGCGCACCAGCCGTCCCTCGGCGTCGCGGCCGAGGAGGGCGGCGGTCAGGCCCTGCCGGTAGCTGTCGAGCTGGATGCAGGGATTGCGCAGCCCGGTCACCTCGATCAGCGCATCGGGCCCGAGGCGCAGCTGCGTGCCGCGCGGCAGGCCGAGCAGGTCGATGCCGGCGGTGGTGACGTTCTCGCCGATGGCGCCGGGGCCGATCGCAAAGCCCGCGCGCGCCAGTTCGTCGAAGAGTTCGGCATGGATCAGGTGGACCTGCCGGAGGTTCGGCTGCGTCGGATCGACCGCGACGCGCGAGCGATGCTTGACCGTGACGCCCTGATGCGCGTCGCCCTCGACGCCGAGGCCCGCCAGCAGGCGGATCGACGGGCGGGTCTCCTTCGAGAAGCCATGCACCGGGCTCTCGCTGACCGAGACGACGCGCGGCCCGCTCATCAGGCGGGCCCGGTTGCGACCGGCACGTCGGCCCGCCCGCCCCATTCGGCCCAGGAGCCGTCATAGAGCGCGACCTTCTTCGCGCCGATCGTCTCGAGGCCGAGCGCGAGGATGGCGGCGGTGACGCCCGAGCCGCAGCTCGTGATCACCGGCTCTGCCGGGTCGATGCCGGCGTCAGCGAAGAGCTTGGCGATCGCATCCGGCGCCTTGAGGCGGCCATCCGCGAGCAGCTCGCTCGACGGCAGGTTGCGGCTGCCCGGAATGTGGCCGGAGCGGAGGCCCGGCCGAGGCTCCGCCGCTTCGCCGCGGAAGCGGTCGCCCGGCCGCGCATCGACGATCTGCACCGCGCCGGTTTCGGCGGTCTCGACCATCTCGGCGAGCGAGCGGACGGCGTCCCGGTCGAGCCTCGCCACGAACTCGGCCCGTTCCGGCTTCGGGCCGCTGGTTTCGAGCGGCAGCCCGGCCGCGACCCAGGCCGGCAAGCCGCCTTCGAGGATCCGGACATCGACGGCGCCGAAGACGCGGAAGGTCCAGCGCACGCGCGGCGCCGAGAAGAGGCCGGCGCCGTCATAGACGACGATGGTCTGCCGCTCCGAGATGCCGAGCGCGCCGACGGCGGCGGCAAAGGCCTCGGGCGAGGGCAGCATATGCGGCAGTCCGCTGGAGGTGTCGGCGACCTTGTCGAGATCGAACCGCACCGCGCCGGGGATGTGCCCGGCCTTGTATTCGGCGTCCGGGTCGCGGCCGGCCGAGGGCAGGTACCACGAGCCGTCGACGACGGAGAGCGACGGCCCGCCGAGCCGGTCGGCGAGCCAACGGGCGGTGACGAAAGGCGAGCTTCTGTCGGTCATGATCGATCCTTCGGGGGCGTGTCAGGCGAAGCGGATGCGGATACGGCGGTTCTGCTTGCCCTTGTTCTCGATCTTGGCGACCGCGAGCGCGCCGATCTCGGCGGTCGACTGGACATGCGTACCACCGCAAGGCTGCAGGTCGATGTCGCCGATCCGCACCAGCCGCACCCGGCCCGAGCCCATCGGCGGCTTGACGCGCATCGTCTTGACGAGGCCCGGATTGGCGAGGAGCTCGTCGTCGGTGATCCATTCGGTGGTGACGGCGTGGTCGGCGGCGATCATCTCCACGAGGCGCGCGTCGATCTCTTCCTTGGTCGGAACGGTGCCGTCGATGTCGAAGTCGAGATGGCCTTCCTCGGCGCCGATGCGCCCGCCGGTGACCGGGAAGGGCACCGCGACGGTGAGGAGATGCAGGCCGGTATGGATGCGCATGTAGCGGTGGCGGGTCGGCCAGTCGAGATGCGCGACCAGCGTCTCGCCCACAGCGGGGAGGGTGCTACCCGCGGCCGGCACATGCACGATCTCGGCCTTCGAGGCGCCATAGACGGCGGTTTCGATCTCGATCAGGCTGCCGTCATCGCGCTCGAGGCGGCCGCTGTCGCCGGGCTGGCCGCCGCCGGTGGCATAGAAGATCGAGCGGTCGAGCAGGATGCCGCCCGTCTCGGTGATGCCGACCACCCGCGCCTCGGCGGTCGAGAGATAGGGGTCGTCGCGAAAGAGCAGGGTTGTGTCGGTCATGCGTCGGCGTTCTCGAAGGGCACGGCGATATCGACCGGGCGTTCCAGCCATTCAGGCACCGGCAAGCCCTTGTCGCGCAGGAAGGCCGGATTGAACAGCTTGGACTGATAGCGCGTGCCGTAGTCGCAGAGGATCGTCACGATGGTATGGCCGGGTCCAAGCTCGCGGGCAAGCCGCATCGCGCCGGCGATGTTGATGCCCGAGGAGCCGCCAAGGATGAGGCCCTCATGCTCGGCGAGGTCGAAGACGATCTCGAGCGCCTCGGTATCGGTGATCTGATAGGCGCGGTCGACGGGTGCGCCTTCGAGATTGGCGGTGATGCGGCCCTGGCCGATGCCCTCGGTGATCGAGGATCCCTCCGCCTTCAGCACGCCGGCCGTGTACCAGCTGTAGAGCGCCGCGCCGAGCGGATCGGCGAGGCCGATCTGGATGGCGGGATTGCGCTTCTTCAGCGCCATGCCGACGCCGGCGAGCGTGCCGCCCGAGCCGACCGCGCAGACGAAACCGTCGACCTTGCCGCCGGTCTGGTCCCAGATCTCGGGGCCGGTCGTGTCGATATGCGCCTGGCGATTGGCGACATTGTCGAACTGGTTGGCCCAGATCGCGCCATTCGGCTCCTCGGCCGCGATCTGCATCGCAAGGCGGCCGGAGAGCTTCACATAGTTGTTGGGGTCCTTGTAGGGGACGGCCGGAACCTCGACGAGCGTCGCACCGGCGAGGCGCAGCGCGTCCTTCTTCTCCTCTGACTGCGTGTCGGGGATCACGATCACCGTCTTGTAGCCGAGGGCGCTGGCGACGAGCGCGAGGCCGATGCCGGTGTTCCCCGCCGTGCCCTCGACGATGGTTCCGCCCGGCCGCAGCTGGCCCTTGGCGATCGCGTCCTGGACGATGTAGAGCGCCGCGCGATCCTTGACGGACTGGCCGGGATTGAGGAACTCGGCCTTGCCGAGAATGGTGCAGCCGGTCTCGTCCGAGGCGCGGCGGAGGCGGATCAGCGGCGTGTTGCCGATGGCTTCGATGACGGATGGGAAGACGGCCATGGGATCCTTCGAATGTCGGCGGCGAGACGCTAGCGAGCATTCAGACATGCTGCAAGCCGCGGCGGATCGCAAAGCAACCGGCCGCGGCGACCTCACCGGAGCCGGAAAATCGTTCCGGAAAAGACGCCGCGCGTAGAATGCCGTGTCAGCCGGCGTCCTTGATCGCCGCGAAGGCCGCCAGCGCGCGGGTCCGCGTGGCCGCGAGATCGACGATCGGCGCTGGATAGGCGCCGCGCCCGGCAGGTTTCGGCTGGTGGATGCCGGCGGAGTCGACATGGCCGAGTTCCGGCACGAAGCGGCGGACATAGGCGCCGTCAGGATCGAAGGTCTCGCCCTGCTTCACCGGATTGAAGATGCGGAAATAGGGCGCTGCGTCGGCGCCGGAACCCGCGACCCATTGCCAGCCGGCCGGATTGCTGGCGGCATCGGCGTCGACCAGCGTGTCCCAGAACCAGGCCTCGCCGATACGCCAGTCGACGAGCAGGTTCTTGATCAGGAACGAGGCGGTGATCATGCGGACGCGGTTGTGCATCCAGCCGGTCTGCCAGAGCTGGCGCATGCCGGCGTCGACGATCGGGAAGCCGGTGCGGCCCTGCTGCCAGGCTTTGAGCAGGGTTTCATCCGTCTCGGGCCAGGCGAAGGCATCGAAGCGCGGCTGGAAGTTGCGCGTTGCGAGATCCGCCTGGTGGAACAGGAGATGCCAGCTGAATTCGCGCCAGCCGAGCTCGGAGATGAACTTGTCGACCGAGCGGCGCGGCGGCGCGGGGTCGCCGGAATGGCTCGCCGCTTCGACGGCATGAAAGAGCTGGAACGGGCTGATCTCGCCGAAGCGGAGATGCGGCGAGAGCAACGAGGTCGCGTCCACCGCGGGCTCGTCGCGATGGCCGGCATAGAGGCGGAGGCCGTGATCGAGGAAGGCGGCGAGACGCGTCGCGGCGCCTTCCTCACCGGGCGTCCAGGCCTCGCGAAGGCCGCCGGCCCAGTCGGGATGGTGCGGCAGGAGGTGCCAGTCGTCGAGCGCGTCTGAAGGGACGGTCGTCGCCGGCTGCGGCCAACGCGCCGGTGCCGGCAACGGCTGGCGCGGGGCGCCGCGCGCGAGGCAATTGCGCCAGAACGGCGTGAAGACGCGGAACGGCTGGTCGGACTGCGTGCGCACCGTCCAGGGCTCGAACAGGAGATTGGCCTGATGGCTTTCGGCTGTGAGGCCGCGCTGCTTCAGCCGCTGCTTGAGGTCGGCATCGACGGCGCGCTCGCCGCCGCCATAGCGACGGTTCCAGTGCACCTCCGCGACGCCGAGCGTTTGGGCCAGCGCCTCGACGATATCGGCCGCGCGGCCGCGGCGGAGGATGAGCGCATGCCCCTTGGCAGCGAGCGCCTTGCCGAGACGGTCCAGCGACTGATGCAGCCACCAGCGGGCGGCGGCGCCGAGCGGCCGGATATCCGGGCCTTCCTCGTCGAGGCAATAGAGGCAGGCGAGTGGCCTGCCGCTGGCGATGGCAGCCGAGAGGGCAGGGTTGTCGGCGAGGCGGAGATCGTCGCGGAAGAGGACGAGAGCGGGCGCGCTGAGGTCGGTCATGTGGCGTGAATTAGCGTCCGCAGCTGCGGCGGCGAGGGGCGCGATGCTATTCGGCCGCCGCGAGCGTCGGGCTCGACTTGTCGAGCCGGAGGAAGGCCGGGCGCTCGAACAGGAAGCGGAAGCGCGTGCCGCGCACCATCCAGAAGAACAGGACGGGCGTCAACACGGCGACCGCCGTGACGATGAGCGAGATCGTACCGAGATCGGCGATGACGCCGGTCTTCAGCAGGAGCGTGCGCGTCGCCGCCATCGGCAGGAAGAAGGCGAGATAGATGACGATCGAGTTCTGGCCGCAATAGCGCAGCCAGCCGAGCCGGTGGCTTTTCGAGAGCAGCGCCGAAAAGGCGATCACGGCCGCCGCGCCGAGCATGCCGAGGCCAAGGCTGACGAGCGGCAGTTCCGAATAGCCGCCGAAGACGGCGACGGCTTCCAGCACGGCCCAGGCGAGGAGGCCGGCGGCAGCGGCAAGCGGCTGCGCGATCACCTTGGCCGCGAAGCGGAAGATGACCGGCGCGAAGACATAGCCCGAATAGAAATAGACGAAGCGGGCGGCGAACTCGTCCGGGATGACCCAGCCGGTCTGGATGGGCAGCGTCTCCAGCAGCGCCGCGGCGAGCCAGACGATCCACCAGGGCACGCCGCGCAGCAGCTTGGTGACGGCGAAGAAGATCGGCAGCAGGTAGATGAACCAGAGCGTGCCGAACGGATCGACGAAGGCGAGCAGGAATTCGCTGAGCGCCCCGGCGGCGCCCTCATCGGCAATCATGCCCGGCGCCTTGAAGGCGAACTGGATGACGAGCCAGAGCACATAGAAATAGCCGAAATGCACGATCTTGCGATCGGCATAGGTCCGCCAGTCGCGATCGATGACCTGCGCCAGGAAGAGGCCGGAGATCATGAAGAAATCGGGCATGCGGAAGGGTTTCGCGAAGGCGACGACATGCGTCATCCAGCCTTCTGCGCCGGCGGCCTTCTCGACGCCGAGGGTCGAGTGCATCATCACCACCATGATGATGCAGAAGCCCTTGGCATAGTCGACCCAGTCGATCCGTGCCCTTGTCTGCGCTGCGCCCGTCATGGCCCGCCACTCCGTCGATCAGGGGCCAGTCTAGCGGCGTCAGCGCGCATGGGGGTTAATCCGGGCGGCGAGACAGCGCCTCTCGTCCGGAATTTTCGGCTCTTTGGTGAATCGGCAGGGCGATCGCCGGCGGCAGGAATGCCCGCCGGCGGCGCGCTTTCTCGGATCAGCGACGGGTGTCGCAATCCTCGATGTCCTGGCTGCCGCCCGGGCCGCAGGAGTTCGGCGGATTGTCCATCGCCTGGATGGCGGCGGCGCTGTTGCCGGTGCTGGAGCAGCCGGAAACGCCCGACAGGCCGGCGATGCCGGCAAGCGTGACGAGAGTGAGGATGACAACGCGCATGGGGAGCTCCGCTCTTGGGGCGTGACGAGGGTTCGGCGCGCCGGGGATCGGGCGCCGAACTGCACCCTTTGCCCCGGATCGCCACCGCAGGATCCCGATAAGGACCCCACAGAAGTTAAACGGACGCAAAGGGCCCAGAGTTTCGCGGCCAACGGGCTTTGGCGTCGATCATCGCCCCGGATGGCCGCGGCAGTCTTCCACTTTCGCCCGGCCGCCGGGGCCGCAGGTATTCGGCGGATTGTTCATGGCCTGCACGGCCGCGAGATTGTCGCCGCCCGTGCAGCCGGCCAGCGGCGACAGGCTGGTAAGCAGCAGTGCGAGGGCGAGCAGTCGTGACATCGTCAACCTTCGGTCCGGGTGCGACGGCGCGGCGCCGCCGGCGTCCGCTGCCCTAGAAGCCGCCGCGCATCGGCACGAGGCGCTTGGCGGCGCAATCCTTTTCGACCGCCACGGCGATCAGCGCATTGCGCTCGCCGCGCGCCTTGGAAACCTCGGCGATGAATTCCGGGCTGCGCGAGCCGGTGCCGAGCAGAAGGAATTCGAGCGAGGGACTGCGCTTGAAGCCGGCGATGGTGCTGTTGTTGTCGCCGATCGGGCCGTTCAGGACCTGGATCCTGGCCGCGATCTCATCGCAGGAGAGCTTGCGGAAACGGGCGGGATCGACCGGCGTGATCGGCTCCCATTGCGCGAGCGCGGGGCCGGCAAAAACCAGAACCGCGGCGGCTGCAAGCATCAAGCGCTTCATCATGCGTCCTCAGGCCAGGGTCATCGCCATGCGGGAAGGGGGCCGGGCCGGGCTCGGCCCCCGTGAGCGATCGGTGCGATCAGCGGCGACCGCCGCCACCGCCGCAATCGTTGATGTTCGAGCTGCCGTCGGTGCCGCAGGCGTTGACCGGATTGTTCATCATGTCGACGGCGGCGGCGCTGTTGCCGCTGCCGGTGCTGGAGCAGCCGGAGACGGCGGCGAGGCCGGCGATCACGGCGAGCGAGAGAATGAACGTGCGCATCTGGTGGAAAATCCCCGTTGTGTTTGGTTGCCGGACCGTCCGGCCTAGCCGTCATTGTCGGCGTTGAGTTCGGACGGTCGCTTGCCTTCGTCGGGCGGCTGGTGGGGCAGATAGCCCCTGCCTTCCGCCCATTGCCGGAATGCCGTCCGGAGCGCCTCGGGCCGCGAGATGGCGGGCGCTTCTTCGGCAATGAAGCGATCGAGCGCGGCGACGAGCTCGGGCGCCATGCGCACGCCGATCAGCGTCGCATCGGTCCTCGGCCTGCCGCGCAACCGGCGCTCGCTCGCTCGATCTGAATTCATGCCTTATCTGATAACAGAAAAGCGGCGGACGGGCAATCGCGCCCCTCGCCTCAGGCGGTCAGCGGCGCCACGACGCGCGAGCAGATCCAGAGGATTTCAGCCGGCTCATCGCCCGAGGACACGCAGGCGTGGCCCATCGAGCTATCGAAATAGCAGCTGTCGCCGACCTCGAGCACCGTCGCCGCGTAGTGCTCCGTGTGCAGCGTCACCTGCCCGGACAGGACATAGAAGAACTCCTCGCCGGAATGGCGCACGAGGCTCGGGAAATCGCTCATCGAGCGGGCCGCGATGGTGGTGAGCAGGGGGATGAACTGCTTGCCCGAGAGCTCCGCCGCCAGCATCTCGTAGGAATACTGCGCCGTGCTGCGGATCACGCCCTGGCCGCGGCGCGTCACCGTGCGGCGACCGCCGATATCGCTCGGCGCGGTGCCGGTGAAGAGTTCGGCCATGTCGATGCCGAGCCCGCCGGCGACCCGCAGGATCGTATCATAGGTCGGCGACATCTGGCCGTTCTCGATCTTCGACAGCGTCGACGAGGCGAGGCCGCAGCGCGCGCCGAGCTCCTGCAGCGTCAGGCCGGCATCGCGCCTCAAGCGGCGGAGAATGGTGGCGATCGGCTCGCTGCCGCGCGGCGGCACGGGCTCGACCCCTGCTTGCGCCGGCTTGCGGACGGTTCTCGATGGCGGTGTCATGGAGAATTCCTATCGGAAACATTTTTGCACTACAGCATTCGTGGCGGGTTGGCAAAGGCGGGCGCGTGACCAGCTTGCCTATCCATGTCGACAAAATGTGCACAAGGTGCTGCGTCGTCAGCCGCGCCGCGCTTTGGGGCGATCACGCCGACCGCGCGTGAAATGGCGGAATCAGGCGCCGTTGCAGCGGATCCGGCGCCGGCCTTGCGCGATCCTTCGCGTCCCGTCGCCATCGTTCGCTCGGCTCTGCGCAGCGACGAGGCGTCGATGCGCCAAATTTAGCCTATGCGAAACAAATTTCCTCGCTATGGTTTCGATCCGACGTGGCGGCGGCGCGCAGAGGCGGCCGATGACATTTGGCCGGTCGATCGTCAGACGCGGCAGCTTCATGGACAGAGGGGACATCTGATGAGATTCCGTGCAAGGGCATTGGCCTCGGCCTTCATCCTCGCCTCGCCGCTCTGGCTGGCGACACCGTCCTTCGCCGAGCGCGTGCTCAGGCTCGACGAGTCGCCGATCGGCGAGATCGATCCGTCGAAGGCGACCGACTATGCCGACACCGTGCTGGCGGTGAACCTCTACGACACGCTGGTCTATCCGAAGGCCGGCGGCCCCGGCGTCGAGCCGCTGCTGGCGACCGAATGGACCACCGACGGCAAGACCTTCACCTTCAAGCTGAAGGACGGCGTCAAGTTCCACTCCGGCAATCCGCTCACGGCGGACGATGTCGTCTTCTCGCTGAACCGCATGATCGCGATGGGGCAGGGCTTCTCCAGCCTCTTCGCCGGACGCGTGGAAAAGGCCGAGGCGATCGATCCGCTGACGGTCAAGTTCACGCTGTCGCAGCCCTACGCGCCGTTCCTGGCCGCGCTGGTGCGCCTGCCTATCGTCGACAAGAAGACCGTGCTGGCCAACAAGGCCGACGGCAAATATGGCGAATTCGGCGACTATGGCGAGGCCTGGATGTCCTCGCACGATGCGGGCTCTGGCGCCTACAAGGTCGAGAGCCAGAACCCGCAGTCCGAGACCGTCATGGTCAAGTTCCCGGACTATTTCCTCGGCTTCGCCGAGAACGCGCCCGACAAGGTGCGCTATCGCTACGGCCTCGAGGCGCCGACGCTGCGCGCGCTGATGTCGCGCGGCGAGCACGACATCGCCGATCTCTGGCTGCCGCCGGAGGTCATCCGCGCGCTCGCCGCCGAGAAGGGCATCAAGCTCGACACCGAGGCGGGCGGCGCCACCGGCGAATACATCAAGCTCAACACTGCCCGCGCGCCGCTCGACGACGTGCATTGCCGCCGGGCGCTGACCTATGCCTTCGACTACGCCACCGCGCTAAAGATCCTCAAGATCGACGACAAATATGCGCAGGGCATCGCGATGAAGGGCCCGCTGCCGAGCGGCCTGCTCGGCTATGACAAGAGCCTGCCCGACTACACGCAGGATCTCGCCAAGGCCAAGGAAGAGTTGGCGCAGTGCAAGTATGATCCGAAGACGAGCCCGCTCGACATCGCCTGGATCGCCGAGGTGCCGGCGCGCGAGCGCATCGCCCTTCTGATGCAGGCGAGCTTCTCGCAGCTCGGCTTCCCGGTGAAGGTCATCAAGACGCCGTGGGCGCTCGTCTCCGACCAGGTGACCAAGCCCGATACGGCGCCGCATGCGGTCGAGATCGCGGTGGCGGCCGTCACGCCGGATCCGGATTCGCTGCTCTACAATATGTACTCGTCCAAGGTTCCGCCGACCTGGATGTCCGCCGAGCATCTCAAGGATGCGAAGGTCGACGAACTGCTGGAGCAGGGCCGCACCGAGGTCGACGAGGCGAAGCGCGCCGCGATCTACACGGAGCTGAACTCGGTTCTGCGTGACCTCGCGCCGGCGATCAACGCCTATGAGTTTACCGGCGTCTACACCGTCCGCGATGCCATCAAGGTGCCGAAGCTCGAGGATAAGTCCCAGCAGACGCTGGACAATTTCAACCTCGTCTTCCGCACGATCAGCGTCGCCGAATAGCGCGCAGAGGCCCGGCCACGCCTCGGCGTGGCCGGGCCTTCCCCCCGACAAGCGCAAGAGCAGCATGACCCTTCGTTCCGCCCTGAGGCGTCTCGGCGCCGCGCTCGTGGTCATGATCGGCATCTCCATGCTGATCTTCGCCATCGCGCGCGTCATGCCCGGCGATCCCGCCCGGATCGCGCTTGGCCCGAATGCCTCGGCGGCGCAGGTCGCGGCGCTGCGCGCCGAACGCCATCTCGATGCGTCGCTGCCTATCCAGTATTTCGAGTTCCTGAAGGCGCTGTCGCGCGGCGATCTCGGCAAGTCGCTCTACACCAACCGCCCGGTGACCACCGACATCGCCCAGTTCCTGCCGGCGACGCTCGAGCTCGTGCTGGTCTCGGCGATCATCATGGTGCTGATCGGGCTGCCGCTCGGCATCGTCTCGGCGCATTTCCGCGGCCGCTTTCCCGATCATCTCGGACGCCTCGTGGCGCTGATCGGCGTCTGCACGCCCGCTTTCGTCTGGGGCGTCATCCTGCAGCTCTTCCTCGGCTATTTCTGGCCAATCTTCCCGATCGAGGGGCGGCTGCTCGAATCGACGCCCGTGCCGCCCGGACCGACCGGCTTCTACCTCTTCGACAGCCTCGCCGCCGGCCAGTTCGGGACCTTCCTCGACGCGCTGCATCATCTGGCGCTGCCGGCGCTGGCGCTGGCGATGTCCGGCCTTGGCCAGACCGCGCGGCTGACGCGCTCGAACATGATCGAGGTCTATGACAAGCCCTATGTCGAGATGGAGCGCGCCTATGGCTTCAAGCCGTTCCGCATCGCGACGCGCTATGCCTTCCGCCCGGCCTTCATCCCGACACTGACCATCCTCGGCCTCGAATTCGCGGCGATGCTCGGCAATGCGTTCCTCGTCGAGAAGGTGTTCGGCTGGCCGGGCCTCTCGCGCTACGGCGTCGAGGTGATCATCCGCAAGGATCTCGACGCGATCGTCGGCACGGTGCTCATCATCGCCGCGGCGTTCCTGATCATGAACATCATCGTCGACATCCTCGTCGGCCTCATCAATCCGCGCATCCGCCTCGCGGCGGGGAGAGGCTGAGCCATGTCCGAGCCCGGCTCCCCCGTCCTGCCGCGCCGCGGCGGCTCGAAGGCCGTCGCCGCCTATTTCGGCAATCCGCTCTCGATCGCCGGCCTCGTCATCGTCGTCGTGATCGTTCTCCTCGCGGTGTTCGCCGATTTCGTCACGCCCTTTCCCGAGCATGTCGGCCCGATCGGCGATTTCGCCGCCATGAACGCCGCGCCCGGCGATGTCTACCGCCTCGGGACCGACACGATGGGCCGCGATCTCTTCACGCGCATCATCTTCGGCTACCGGCTGTCGCTGATCATGGCGGTGGTGGTGCTCGCCATCGCGACGCCGATCGGCGTCATCGTCGGCCTCGTCGCCGGCTATCGCGGCGGCTGGACCGACTATGTGCTGATGCGGCTCACCGACGTGTTCCTCGCCGTGCCACCGCTGGTGCTGGCCATGGCGATCATGGGCTTTCTCGAGCCGACGCTGCTCAACGGCATGCTGGCGATCACCGCGATGTGGTGGCCCTGGTATGCGCGGCTCATCTACAACGTCACCCGCGGCGAGGCGCAGGAGGGCTATGTGCTCGCCGCCGAGACTGTCGGCGCCTCGACGGCGCATATCCTCTTCCGCGAGATCCTGCCGAACTGCTGGCCCTCGATCCTGACCAAGATGACGCTCGATGTCGGCTTCGTCATCCTGATGGCGTCGTCGCTGTCCTTCCTCGGCCTCGGCGTGCAGCCGCCGACGCCCGATCTCGGCTCGATGGTCGCCGAGGGCGCGAAATACATGCCGGATGCCTGGTGGCTGTCGCTGTGGCCGGCGATCGCGATCCTCATCGTCGTGCTCGGCTTCAATCTCGTCGGCGATGGCCTCCGCGAAGCCTTCGAGGCGGAATCGTGAGCATGGCCGAGCCCGTCCTCACCATTCGCGATCTCCGCCTCGCCTTCGGCAGCCGCCGCAGCCAGAGCGCGGTGCTGCACGGCATCTCGCTGCATGTGCGCGCCGGCGAGAAGGTGGCGTTGGTCGGCGAGAGCGGCTCCGGCAAGTCGGTGACGGCCCGCCTCGCGATGGGCCTGCTGCAGGAAAGCCCGAAGGTGCACGCGACCGGCTCGATCCGCTTCGACGGCATCGATGCGATCTCTGGCGGCCCCGAGATCGCGCGGCGGCGCGGCAACCGCGTCGCGATGATCTTCCAGGACCCGACCTCGGCGCTCAATCCGACCTTCCGCATCCGCGGCCAGTTCCGCGACGTGCTACGCTCCGGCGACCGGCGCATCTCGGCGGCCGAGGCCGATGCCCGCGCCGAGGCGGCGCTGGCCGAGGTCAGCATCCCCGATCCGAAGCGCGCGCTCGATTCCTACGCCTTCCAGCTGTCCGGCGGCATGAACCAGCGCGTAATGATCGCCATGGCGCTCGCCAACCGGCCGGCGCTGCTGATCGCCGACGAGCCGGGCACGGCGCTCGACGTCACCGTGCAGGCGCAGACGCTGGCGCTGATGCATGAACTGACCGAGAAGCGCGGCACGGCGGTGCTGCTCATCTCGCACAATCTCGGCGTCGTGCGCGAATTCGCCGACCGCGTCTATGTCATCTATCGCGGCCGCATCGTCGAGCATGGCACGACGGCGCAACTCTTCCGCGATCCGCTGCATCCCTATACGCGGGCGCTGCTCGCGGCGATCCCGAAGATCTCCGGCGGCGGCCTGCCCGACCTTCCGGAGCGCAGTCCCGATTTCGAGAGCCCGATGATCGTCCATGAAGGCTGCCGCGAGCCGGTGGAGGCGGGCGCATGAGCGCGGTGCTCGAACTCGATCGCCTCGGCAAGGTGTTCTCCGCCGACGGCCACCGCGTCGTCGCGCTCGAGGATGTCTCGCTCGCCTTCGAGCGCGGCGAATGCCACGCCATCGTCGGCGAGAGCGGCTCCGGCAAGACCACCATCGCCAATCTGGTGCTGGGGCTGATGCCGGCGACCAGCGGCGCGATCCGATTCAATGGCGTGCCGCTTCCCGCCGATCGCTCGCGCGAGCAGCGGCGGGCGATCCAGCTCGTGCAGCAGAACCCGCTCTCCGCGCTCAATCCGCGCCGCAGCGTCGGCGCCTCGGTGCGTCTGCCGCTCGACGTGCACGGCATCGGCGTCAGCGCCGGCCGCCGCGCGCGGGTCGAGGCGCTGCTGGAGGAGGTCGGGCTCGACGCCGACTATTATCGCCGCTCGCCGCGCGGTCTCTCCGGCGGCCAGCGCCAGCGCATCGCCATCGCCCGGGCGCTCGCCTGCGAGCCGGAGCTCATCGTCCTGGACGAGCCGACCTCGGCGCTCGACGTGCTGGTGCAGGCGCGCGTGCTGCAATTGCTCGACCGCCTCCGGCGCGCGCGCGGGCTGACCTATCTCTTCATCACGCATGATCTCGCCGTCGTGCGCGCCATCGCGACCCGCGTCAGCGTCTTCCAGAAGGGCCGGCTGGTCGAGACCGGCGACGTCGATGCGATCTTCGCCGATCCGAAGACGGCCTATACGCGGCAGCTGATCGGCGCCGTTCCCGTCGTCACCGACGAGGAAGCCGAGCTTCGCGAGAAAATCCGGATGGGCGCGCCCGAGCCATGAGAGCCGCCGGCGCGCCGACCCCCACCGCAGATTGCGGCCTCCGCAGCGGCGTCGCCCGCGCTCAGGACGCCAACGAACACCAAGGAGGCTGAAGCCCATGGCCACGCGCATCGGCGTCGATATCGGCGGCACGTTCACCGATCTCGTCTATTATGACGACGAGACCGGCGAGACCGTCGAGGGCAAGGTCCCGACCGTCCCGCACGCGCCCGAGGAGGGCGTCGTCGCGGCCGTCAGCGGCCATGTTCCGCGCGCCGTCATCGAGAAGGCCGAGTTCTTCCTGCATGGCACGACGGTCGGCCTCAACGCGCTGCTGGAGCGGCGCGGCGCCAAGGTCGGTCTGATCACGACCGCCGGCTTCCGCGACGTGCTCGAGATCCGGCGCGGCGACCGCGCCGAGATGTACAACCTCTTCTGGCGCCAGCCGGAGCCGCTGGTGCCGCGCCATCGCCGGCTCGAGGTCGACGAGCGCATGCGCCATGACGGCAGCGTGTTCAAGCCGCTCGACGAGAGCTCGGTCGCGCCCGCGCTCGCGGCCCTGATGGCGGAGGGCGTCGATACCATCGCCGTCTGCCTCATCAACGCCTATGCCAATCCCGCGCATGAACTCGCCGTCGAACGGCTGATCCGGGCCGGCGGCTTCGAGGGCGGCATTTCGCTCTCGCACCGGATCTCGGGCGAATACCGCGAATATGAGCGCACCTCGACCACCGTCATCGACGCCTTCGTCCGCGCCCGCATGTCGAACTACCTGAAGCGCCTCGACGGGCGGCTGCGCGACCTCGGCTTCACGGGCACCTCGCTGATCACCCGCTCGGGCAGCGGCTCGATGACCTTCGCGGAGGCCGAGGAACGGCCGTTCGAGACGATCATGTCGGGCCCGGTCGCCGGTGCGCAGGGCGCGAGCGAACTCGCCAAGATGCTCGGCATCGCCCAGCTCATCACAGCCGATGTCGGCGGCACCAGCTTCGACACCGCGCTGATCCTCAATGGCGAGCCGCAGGTGCTCTATGAGGGCACCATCGACAACATGCCGATCCAGACCTCCTGGGTGGATGTGCGCTCGATCGGCGCCGGCGGTGGCTCGATCGCCCATATCGATGTCGGCGGCCTGATGCGCGTCGGGCCGCGCTCGGCGGGCGCTGCGCCCGGCCCGGCCTGCTATGGCAAGGGCGGCACCGAACCGGCGATGACGGACGCCGCCGCTCATCTTGGCATGCTCGGGCCGGGCAAGCTCGCCTCCGGCATCAATCTCGATTTCGCCAAGGCGAAGAAGGCGATCGAGCCGGTTGCTGCAGCGATCCGTCAGGATGTCGAGGCGACCGCGATCGGCATCCTCCGCATCGCCGCCTCGTCGATGGCGAATGCCATGCGCGAGGTTTCGGTCGAGCAGGGGCTCGATCCACGCGTGATGACGCTGCTTCCCTTCGGCGGCGCCGGGCCGCTGATGGCGACCATGCTCGCCGACGAACTCAGGATGAACCGCATCGTCGTGCCGCCGCTCGCCGGCAATTTTTCTGCCTGGGGCCTGCTCGGCGCCGACATGGTGCAGTCGGCGGCGCGGACACGGATCATGGATCTTTCCGACGCGCATCTCGCCGTCGCGAGCACGCTGCTCGATGCGCTCTTCGCCGAAGTCGGCACGCGCAGCGACCATCTCGCCCGCGAAACGCTGAAAAGCGCCCGGCTCGACCTCCGCTACAAGGGCCAGGAGCATTGGCTGTCGATCGACGTCGCCCTGTCCGGCACCGCGATCGCGCCCTCCGCCGACGCGGTCAAGGCCGCCTTCGAGGCCGAATACCAGAAGAGCTTCGGCGGCACGATGACCGAGGCCGTCGAGATCGTCTCGGTGCGCGCCACGGTCAGGGCGCCGCTGCCGCGCCGCGGCCAGGCGTTGAAATCTGCCGCCGAGGCCGGCGGGGCGGGCGCGGAGATGTTCGACGCCTATTCCTTCGCGCGGGGCAAGCGGATGCCGTTCCGCGTCGTGCCGCGCGGCGCCATCGCCGCCCCGCTCGAAGGGCCGGCCATCGTCACCGAAAGCACGGCGACGCTCTATCTCGATGCCGGCTGGACCGCCGTGACCGGCGATCACGGCGAACTGCTGCTCACCCGCCCGGAGGCCACATGATGCCGAGCCACGCCATCGAAACGCACCGCGCCGGCATCGCCCGCTCGGGCAACGCCGCCGAGGCCGATCCGATCACCACCGAGGTCGTGCGCCATGCGCTGAACTCCGCCGCCAACCAGATGAAGCGGGCGCTGGTCCGCACGGCCTTCTCGCCGGTCATCTACGAGGTGCTCGATTTCGCCGTCGCGATCTATGATCCGAAGATGCGGCTGCTGGCGCAGGCGCCGAGCCTGCCGATGTTCATGGGCACGCTCAATTTCTGCGTCGAGGAAGCGGTGAAGAATATCGGCGGGGAAGCCAACATGTTCCCCGGCGACATGATCATGTACAACTGGCCCTACGGCACCGGCTCGCATCCGCAGGATCTCGCGGTCGTCAATCCCGTCTATCTCGAGGATGGCGAGCTGATCGGCTACACGGCGATCAAGGGCCATTGGCTCGATATCGCCGGCAAGGATCCCTACTGCACCGATACGGTCGATGTGTTCCAGGAAGGGACCATCTATCCGGGCGTCAAGATCTACAAGCGCGGCGAGCTCAACGACGACATCTACCGGATGGTGCTGGCCAACAGCCGCGTGCCGAAATTCGTCGCCGGTGATCTCAATGCGCAGGTGGTCGGCTGCCGCGTCGGCGCCTCGTCGTTCCAGGAAGTCGTGCGCCGCTTCGGCCGCGAGGAATTCCGCAACGCCGTCGAGAACATGTTCGATCATGGCGAGCGGGTGGTCCGTTCCTATTTCGAGAGCATCCCGGATGGCCGCTATGTCGGCCAGGGCGAGATGGATTCGAACGGCATCACCGATGATCCGATCCCGTTCGAGGTGGTCGTCGAGATCGAGGGCTCGAATGTGCGGCTCGACTTCACCGGCGTGCCGGAGACGCAGGCGGGACCCGTCAACTGCCCGCTGCCCTCGACCATCTCGGCGAGCCGCGTCGCGATCTCGATGCTCGCCGGCTATGGCGAGGCGCCGCATGAGGGCCACTTCCGTCCCGTGGAGGTGGTGACGCGCCCCGGAACGATGTTCCATCCGCTGCCGCCGGCGCCCTGCTTCCTCTATGGCTGGCCGGCGTTGCAGGCGATCGAGGTCATCTACAACGCCATCTCCAAGGCGCTGCCGGCTGCGGTGCCGGCGCAGAGCGGCGGCTGCATCTGCTCCGTCGTCTATTGGGGCACGCGCCAGGCGACCGGCGAGCCCTGGGCCGACGGCTCGCCGCATCCGACCGGGCAGGGCGCCTTCAAGGGCGGCGATGGCGGCACCATGCTGCATATCTCGGAATCCGCCACGCGCTTCTCGCCGATCGAGGTCTGGGAAGCGAAGAATCCCTGGATCATGGACAAGATGGCTCTGGCAGAGGACAGCTGCGGCCCCGGCGAATGGCGCGGCGGACCTGGCATCGATTTCCATTTCCGCATGACCGAGGACACCTACATCACCACGGCCGTCGAGCGGACCAAGAACGCGCCTTGGGGCCTTGCCGGCGGTGGCACGGCGAAGGCCAATGGCGTCGGCGTCCGCTTCCCCGACGGCCGCTTTGACTCGATCCCGAAGACGACGCGCTTCCTCGTGCCGAAGGATGCCGTGCTCGAGCTTTCGACCGGCGGTGGCGGCGGCTATGGCGCGCCGGCCGATCGCCCGAAAGCCGCGGTCGAGGCGGACCTGAAAGCCGGTTACATTTCGGAAGCCTTCGCGCGGACGCATTATCCGCATGCGATCGACTGATGGCGCCGCCGCGCCCTCCGGCGCGGCAGTGGACCCGACTGCGACGAGAATGGAGTGAGCGCCATGGCGGCGAGCGTCTACGACTACACCGATGCGTTCATGACGGCGGCGGCGGAGCCCGACCAGCCCCGCCGCGCCTTCGAGGTACTGCAGCGCATCGCCAAGGAGACGGTCGGCACCAAGCTGTTCACCGCCATGACCTATGACGCGGCGGCGGGCAGGGCGCAGCGCACCTATTCGGGCAACGAGGCGGCCTATCCGACCGGCGGCTTCAAGCCGATGTCGCTCGGCATCTGGTCCGAGACGGTGATCGATCGCCGGCAGCCCTTCTCGGCGCTCACCATCGAGGAGATCGCGGTGGTCTTCTCCGACTGGCCGCTGATCCAGTCGCTCGGCTGCGAGTCCGCCTGCAACATCCCCGTCGTCGTCGCCGGCGAGGTGCTCGGCACGCTGAACCTCCTCGACGTCAAGGGCTACTACACTGCCGAGCGCGTCGCGGCGGCGATGGCGCTGCGTCCCTTCGCGGCGATCGCGTTCCTCGCGGCCGGCAAGGCCGCCCCGCATTCACCTGCTGCCTGACCGACGATTGGACCCTGAAGCCATGGGCGAGAAAACCCTCCGCGTAGCGACCGATGTCGGCGGCACCTTCACCGATCTCGTCTATTTCGAGACCGACACCGCGACCGGCAAGCAGACCATCCGCACCGCGAAATCGGACACGACGCCGCCGAATTTCGAGGCCGGCGTGCTCAACGTGATGAAGAAGGGCGAGGTCGATATCGCCGCCGTCGACTTCTTCGCCCATGGCACGACGGTGGTCATCAATGCGCTGACCGAGCGCAAGGGCGCCAAGACCGCGCTCATCACCACCGAGGGCTTCCGCGACATCCTCGAGATCGCGCGCGGCAACCGGCCCGACTTCTTCAACCTCCAGTTCGAGAAGCCGGAACCCTTCGTTCCGCGTCACCTCCGCCGGGAAGTCGCCGGCCGCATCAGCTATCGCGGCGAGGAGAAGACGGCGCTCGATCTCTCCGGCCTGCCGGCGATCCTCGACGATTTCCGCGCCGAAGGCGTCGAGGCGGTCGCGATCTGCCTGCTGCACTCCTATGCCAATCCGGCGCATGAGCTTGCTGTCGCCGCCGAGATCCGCCGCCTCTGGCCCGAGGTCTCGGTCGTCGCCTCGCACCAGATCACCCGCGAATGGCGCGAATATGAGCGCTCCAACACCGCGGTGCTCTCGGCCTATGTCCAGCCGGTCGCCGAGCGCTATCTCGGCCGCATCGAGGAAGGCCTCGCCTCGGCCGATTATCGCGGCAGCCTCTACATCATGCAGTCGAACTGCGGCGTCGATTCGCTGCGCTCGACCAAGGCGATCCCCATCACCATGGTCGAATCCGGTCCGGCCTCGGGCTTCTGGGGCGCCGCGGAACTCGGCCGCATCATCGGCGAGCCGAATGTGCTCGCGCTCGACATCGGCGGCACCACGGCGAAATGCTCGCTGATCGAGAACGGCCAGGTGCGCATCAAGACGGATTACTGGATCGAGCGCAGCCGCAAATCGGCCGGCTATCCGATCATGGTTCCGGTGGTCGATCTCGTCGAGATCGGCAATGGCGGCGGCTCGATCGCCCGCGTCGACGAGTTCGGCAAGCTGCATGTCGGCCCGCAATCGGCCGGCGCCTCGCCGGGCCCCGCCGCCTATGGCCGCGGCGGCACCAAGCCGACCACGACCGACGCCAATCTCGTGCTCGGCCGCATCAACCGCGACTATTTCTGCGGCGGCGAGATCATTGCCGACATGGCGGCCGTCGAGCGCGCGATGGCGCCGCTCGCCGCCGAACTCGGCGTCTCGATCGAGGAGGCGGCGCGCGGCATCGTCCGCATCGCCAATTCCAACATGGTCAATGCGCTGAAGCTGGTCTCGCTCAACCGCGGCCACGATCCGCGCGACTTCACGCTGGTCGTCTTCGGCGGCGGCGGCGCCATGCATGGCGTGGCGCTCGGCCAGGAACTCGGCGTCAAGAAGGTCGTGGTGCCGCGCGGCGCGCCGGTGTTCTCGGCCTGGGGCATGATGATGTCCGATCTCCGCCGCGACTATTTCGTGACGCGGCTGATCGACGAGACCGATCCGAATGGGCTCTCCGCATTGCTCGACGAGGCGATCGCCCATGCCGGCGCACAGTTCGCCGCGGAGAACGTCGCGGCCGACAAGGTGACGTTCAAGCCGCTGGTCAAATGCCGCTACCAGAACCAGGAACATTCCGTCGAGGTGCCGATCGAGCCGGGGCCGGTCGATGCGCTGCGCCTCGCCGCGATGGTCGAGCGCTTCCATGCGATCTATGAGCGCGAATACACCTATCGCCTCACCGCGCCGGTCGAGATCGTCGGCCTGCATCTCATCGCCTCGGCCGAGGTCGGCAAGCTCGAGATCGTCGCGCTGCCGAAGACCGGCGCGAGCCTCGGTGGCGCCGTCAAGGGCATGCGGATGGTCGACTACGCGACCGAAGGCCGGCATGAGGCCATCATCTATGACGCGGAAAAGCTCGAGCCCGGCATGGTCTTCGACGGGCCGGCAGTGATCGAGGATCCGGGCACGACCATCGTCGTCCATCCCGGCAACCGCGTTTCCATCGACGATTTCGGCAACACCCATATCGAGATCAGGGGCTGAGAGATGACCGACACGAGCCATGATCCGGTCACGCTCGACATCATCCAGAACGCGCTGGAAGCGATCTCGGACGAGATGTTCGCGGCGATGCGCAAGACGGCGATGAGCGCGATCATCTATGAGGTGCTCGACATGGGCACCGGCATCTGCGACGCCGAGGGGCAGATCGCCTCGTCCGGCGCGGGCATTCCCGCCTTCATCGGCGTCCTCGACAAGTCGGTGACGGCGCTGATCGCCAAGTTCCCGCCGGAGAAGATCCGGCCGGGCGACGTCTTCGCGACCAACGATCCCTATTGGGGCGGCGTCACCCATCTCAACGACTGCATCATCGCCATGCCGGTGTTCGCCGAGGGCGAGATCGTCGCCTGGACGGCCAACATCGCCCATTGGAACGATGTCGGCGGCGCGGTGCCGGGCTCGATGTCGGCGGATTCGACCGAGATCTACCAGGAGGGGCTGCGCCTGCCCGCCGTGAAGATCATCAACGAAGGCGTGCCGAACGAGGCGGTCATGGACATCATGACGGCCAATTCGCGCCTGCCGGACTATCTCAAGGGCGACATGTGGTCGGCGATCTCGGCGGCGCGCATCGGCGAGAAGCGGCTGCTCGACCTCGTCGCCAAATATGGCAAGTCGACCTTCCAGTCGGCGATGAAGCACTTCATGGACTATGGCGAGCGCGTCACCAAGGCCGCCATCGCCGGCCTGCCGAAGGGACGCTTCGAATGCGCCGAGGAGCAGGACGACGGCTCGGTCTATCATGTCGCGATCGAGATCACGGACGACGCCTTCATCGTCGATCTCACCAACAATCCCGACCAGGTGCACGGCTCCAAGAACGCCTCCTATGACGGCGTCGTCATCGCCGCGCAGATGGCGCTGAAGGCGGTGATCGACGGCGATGTGCCGGCGAATGGCGGCGCCTTCCGCCCGCTGCATGTGATCACGCGGCCGGGCTCGGTGTTCCATGCGTTGGAGCCGGCGGCGGTCGGCTATTACTTCGAGGTCGAGGTGCGGGTGTTCGATCTGATGCTGCGCTGCCTCGCGCCGCATCTGCCCAAGGTGCTGCCGGCCGGCAGCTTCGCCTCGATCTGCGGCACCGTCATCGGCGGACCGCATCCCGACACCGGCCGCCATTACACGATCGTCGAGCCGCAGCTTGGTGGCTGGGGCGCCTGGTCCGGTCGCGACGGCAATGCCGCGGTGTTCTCGCCCTTCCATGGCGAGACCTTCAACTGCCCGGCCGAGGTCGCCGAGGCGCGCTACGGCCTCGACGTCGATCGCCTCTCCCTGAATGTGACCGAGGGCGGCGAGGGCGAATGGCGCGGCGGGTCCGGCATCGCTATCGACTACCGCGTGCGCGCCGACCGCAATTTCATGACGGTCGGCTATACGCGGGCGCGCATCAAGCCCTGGGGTCTCGATGGCGGCGCCGACGGCTCGGAGAACTATGTCGAGGTCAAGCGCACGAGCGGCGCGATCGAGCGCTATGCGCTCGCCACCAATGTCCGCCTCGATACGGGCGATGTCGTCCGTGTCCGGACGGGCACCGGCGGCGGCTATGGCGATCCGGCGAAGCGCGACCGGGCCGCGATCGCCGACGACATCAAGAACGGCTATGTGAGCGCCGAGCGCGCGGCCGAGATCTATGGCTACAAGGCGGAGGCGGCGGAATGAGCGCCATTCTCTTCACGGGCGGAAGGCTGCTGGACCCCAGCCGCGACGCACTGCTCGACGGTTTCGAGGTGCTGGTCGAGGACGGCCGCATCACCGCGGTCTCGGACAGCCCGATCAAGGCGCCGTCGGCGACCCGCATCGACCTTTCCGGGCGCACGCTGATGCCCGGCCTCATCGACTGCCATCTCCATGTCGTCTCGACGACCGTCGACGGCGCCGCCAACACGCTGCAGCCCTCCTCGCTGACGGCGCTGAAAGCCGGCAAGATCCTCGAGACTATCCTCAGCCGCGGCTTCACCACCGTGCGCGATTGCTGCGGTGCCGATCTCGGCCTCGTCATGGCGATCGAGCAGGGCGTCGTCGCGGGACCGCGGCTCGTCATCTGCGGCAAGGGCCTCACCATGAGCGGCGGCCATGCCGACCAGCGGCCGCGGCTCGATGATCGCGCCTCGATGATGGAAGAGCGACTCGGCACGCTCGGCCGGATCGTCGACGGTGTCGACAATGTTCGCCTCGCGGCGCGCGAGGAACTGCGCAAGGGCGCGAAGTTCATCAAGATCATGGCGAATGGCGGCGTCGCCTCGCCGACCGATCCGATCCATTCGCTGCAATATTCGCGCGACGAGATCCGCGCCATCGTCGAGGAGGCCGACAATGCCGGCACCTATGTCTCGGCGCATGTCTATACCGACAAGGCCATCCGCCGCGTCGTCGACTGCGGTGTCCATTCGCTGGAGCATTGCAACCTGATCGAGCCCGAGACGGCGCGCCTTGCCGCCGAGGCCGGCTGCATCGCCGTGCCGACGCTCGTCGCCTATGAGGGTCTCGCGCTCGAGGGCGAGAAGTTCGGGCTCGGTCCGGAAGCGGCTGCCAAGATCGAGACCGTCCGCGCGGGCGGGCTCAAGTCGCTCGCGATCATGCAGGAGGCGGGCCTGCCGATGGCGTTCGGCTCAGACCTCCTCGGCGAATTGCAGAAATACCATTCGATGGAGTTCGAGATCCTCGCCCGCGTGCTGCCGAATGCCGAGATCATTCGTTCGGCGACGCTGGTCGGGGCGAAGCTCTGCCGCATGGAAGGCGAGGTCGGGGTGATCGCGCCGGGCGCCTTCGCCGATCTCCTCGTCGTCGACGGCGATCCCTATGCCGACATCACCTGCCTCGCAGACGATGGCGCGCGGATGGCGGCGATCATGGCGCGCGGCCGCTTCGTCAAGAACGCGCTGCACTGACCGCGACGTCAACCTGAACCGCTCCGGCCGCCACGCGGCGGCCGGGGCCGCATCCAGCGCTCCGGCCTCGTCGCGCCGCGCTCACTCCGCCGCGCGCGGTGGGCAGAAGGCGGCGTGCAAGGCCTCGACCACCCTCAGCACCTCCGGACTGGTGATGCGATAGAAGACGGTCGTCCCCTCGCGGCGCGAGGCGACGAGACCGTCCGCGCGCAGCCGCATCAATTGCTGCGACATAGGCACCTGCTCGATGCCGAGCTCCTGCCGCAGCTCCGCCACGGTCTTTTCCTCCGCCCCGAGGGCGCACAGCGCCAGCAGCCGCTGCGGATGCGACAGGCTCCGCATCAGCTCGGCGGCGCGTTCGGAGGCCGGGATCATCTCTGATACATTCATGATCTTGAATTTATAATGTTTGAATGTTAGATGCAACGCATAGCGACGGCCGGGGATCGGCCGAGGCGTTCATCGGTGATCTCCGGCCGGGCGACGAAAAGGGTCCGGACAGTTGTTCGAGATCATGGCGGTGCCCGCCGATCCCGGCAAGGTCGAGGGTGGGAAGAGGGAGGACGATCATGGCGCATGTCGTTGTATTGGGTGCCGGTCTCGGTGGTACCATCATGGCCTACGAGATGAAGGACAAATTGGGGCGCGGCGACACCATCACGGTCGTCAATCTCGGCTCGCGCTATTCTTTCGTTCCGTCCAATCCTTGGGTCGCGGTCGGCTGGCGTCAACCGGAAGATATCAGCGTCGACCTTGCCGAGGTGCTTGGCCGCCGCGGCATCGGCCTCAGGCCCGAAGGGGCGCGCCGTGTCCTGCCGAGCGAGAACCGCATCGAGCTCAATGACGGCGCGATGCTCCACTACGATTATCTCATCATCGCCACCGGCCCCGATCTTGCCTTCGACGAGATCGAAGGGCTCGGCCCCGACGCCCACACCCAGTCGATCTGCACGCTCGACCACGCCGTCAAGGCGCGCGAGGCCTTCGCCTGTTTCAAGACCGCGCCGGGCCCGATCGTCGTCGGAGCGGCGTCCGGGGCGTCCTGCTTCGGTCCCGCCTATGAGTTCGTGTTCCTGCTCGACACAGCGCTGCGGGGCGCGAAGCTGCGCGACCAGGTGCCGATGACCTTCGTCACGCCCGAGCCCTATATCGGCCATCTCGGCCTCGATGGTGTCGGCGACACCAAGTCGCTGCTCGAAAGCGCCATGCGCGAGCGCCACATCAAGTGGATCACCAACGCGAAAGTGGTCAGCGCAGCGGCGGGCGAGGTCATCGCGGAGGAGTTCGGCGAGGACGGCAGCGTCAAGGCGCGGCATGTCCTGCCCTCGGATTTCTCGATGATCCTCCCGGCCTTCCGCGGCGTGCCGGCGGTGCGCGGCATCGAGGGGCTGACCAATCCGCGCGGCTTCGTGCTGATCGACAAGCATCAGCGCAATCCGGCCTTTCCCAACATCTTCGCGGTCGGCGTCTGCGTCGCCATTCCGCCCGTCGGCAAGACGGCGCTGCCAGTCGGCGTGCCGAAGACCGGCTTCATGATCGAATCCATGGTCACGGCGACCGCCGCCAATATCGCGGCGCTGCTGAAGGGCGAGGAGCCGCGCGCGGTCGCGACGTGGAACGCCGTCTGCCTAGCCGATTTCGGCGACGAGGGCATCGCCTTCGTCGCCCAGCCGCAGATCCCGCCGCGCAACGTCAACTGGTCGTCGCAGGGCAAATGGGTCCATGCGGCGAAGATCGGCTTCGAGAAATACTTCCTGCACAAGGTCCGGCGCGGCAAGAGCGAGACCTTCTACGAAAATCTCGCCCTCGACGTGCTCGGCATCAAGAAGCTGAAGGACATCCATCTCGACCCCGTCGAGTGACCCTCATCATCCAATACGGAGAAGAACCCATGACCATCGATCGCGCTGTCCTCATGTTCGCCGGCTTCGTCGTTCTCGTCTCGCTGGCGCTCGGCTTCTACATCTCGCCCTACTGGTTCCTTTTGACCGGCTTTGTCGGCCTCAACCTGATCCAGGCGTCGCTGACCGGCTTCTGCCCGGCGGCGATGATCTTCCGCAAGCTCGGCGTCCGGCCCGGCGTCGCGTTCCGCTGATCTCTCTTCCCCGAACCCCATGCGCCGGGCTGCAGCAGCACGCAGCCCGGCCGAAGACCCTGACGAAAGCGCCCGCCCATGCCCCGCGGCTCCAGACCCATTCTCCTCGCCGTGCTCGCCCTCATGGCGAGCGCGGCAGTCCATCCGGCCGCGGCCGCCGACTTCGTCGTGAGGCCGGTGACCATCCCGGAGATGAAGTCCGTGTTCGGGCAGGTCGAAAGCCGCACCATCGTGCCGGCGCGGGCACGGATCGGCGGCACCATCGCCGCGATCAGCGTTACCGAGGGCAGCCTCGTCGATGAGGGCGCGGTGATCGCCCGCGTCGTCGACGACAAGCTGGCGCTGCAGCTGGATGCCGCCGAGGCGCGCGTCCAGCAGGCGACCTCGCAGCTCACCAAGGCCGGCGCCGATCTCGATCGGGCGCAGCAGCTCGTGGCCAAGGGCGTCTCCAGCCAGGCGCAGCTCGATCAGGCCAAGTCCGCGAACGATGTCGCCGTCAACCAGCTCGCCGCCGCCGTGGCGGATCGCGCCGTCGTGGTGCAGCAGGCGAAGGAAGGTGACGTCCTCGCCCCGGCGACCGGCCGCGTGCTGACGGTTCCGGTCACGCTCGGATCGGTGGTGCTGGCCGGCGAGACGATCGCCCGTGTCGCCAGCGGGCGGACCTATCTCCGCCTCTCGCTGCCGGAGCGCCATGCCGCCTCGCTGCACGAGGGCGACAGCGTCCTGATCGGCGCGCGCGGCCTCTCGGCTGTGGCCTCCGCGACCTCGTCCGTCCGCGAAGGCCGCATCGCCAAGATCTATCCCGAAATCACGGCTGGCCGCGTTACCGCCGATGTCGAGGTCGCCGATCTCGGCGACTATTTCGTCGGCGAACGCACCCTCGTGTCGATCCCGGTCGGCACGCGCAGCGCGCTCGCGATTCCCCCCGAGGCGGTCGCGACCCGGCACGGCATCGACCTCGTGCGCCTCGCCTCGGGCGCCGACGTCTCCGTCATCCTCGGCGAGAGCTTCACCGCCGATGGTGCGGCGCGCGTCGAAATCCTCACCGGCCTTGCCGCCGGCGACACCGTCACCGTTCCGGATGCAAAGCCATGAAACTCGGCATCGCCGGCACGCTGACGCGGCTCTTCATCGATTCAAAGCTGACACCCCTGTTCCTGCTCGCCGCCTTCGCGCTCGGCCTCGTCGCGCTGGTCACGCTGCCGCGCGAGGAGGAGCCGCAGATCTCGGTGCCGATGGTCGACATCCGCGTCTCGGCCAATGGCCTCAAGGCCGAGGACGCCGAGAAGCTCGTGACTGAGCCGCTCGAGTCCATCGTCAAGAGCATCGACGGCGTCGAACATGTCTATTCGACGACCGAGGACGACGGCGTCCTCGTCACGGCGCGCTTCGCCGTCGGGACGTCGTCCGATGCGGCGGTGCTGCGCGTGCACGACAAGGTGCGCGCCAATCTCGACCGCATTCCCGTCGGCATTCCCGAACCGCTGATCGTCGGCCGCGGCATCGACGATGTCGCCATTCTCGTCGTCAACATCGCGCCGAAGCCGGAGGCCGCCGGCCGCTGGTCGGCCGATGCGCTGACGCGGGTCGCGCGCGAGGTGCAGATCGAGCTCGGCAAGCTGCCCGATATCGGGCTCACCTATCTGGTCGGCGAGCAGGGCGACACCTTCCGCGTCGAGCCGGACGGCGAGAAGCTCTCGCTCTACGGCATCACGCTGGCGCAGCTCCAGGCGAAGATCGCCGGCGCCAACCGCTCGTTCGAGGTCGGCCGCGTGCGCGATGGCGGCGAGCAGCGGACGCTCGTCGCCGGGCAGACGCTGCAGCAGCTCGCCGATATCGGCAATCTCGTCCTCACCGCCCGCGACGGCCGCCCTGTCTATGTGCGCGATGTCGCCGACATCGTCCTGGCGACGCGGCCGAACGAAACCCTCGTAACCGCCGTGACGCGCGAGGGCGACACGCTTCTGCGCACGCCGACGGTGACGCTGGCGCTCGCCAAGCGGCCGGGGACCAATGCCGTTGCCATCGCCGAGGCGATCACCGAACGGCTCGATGCGCTGCATGGCACGGTGGTGCCTGAGGATCTGACGCTGACGGTGACGCGGAACTATGGCGAGAGCGCCAACGAGAAGGCGAACGAGCTTCTGTTCCATCTCGGCCTTGCCACGCTCTCGATCGTCGTGCTGGTCGGCATCGCCATCGGCTGGCGCGAGGCGGCCGTCGTCGCGCTGGTCATTCCGACCACGATCCTGCTGACGCTCTTTTCGGCGCGGCTGATGGGCTACACGCTCAATCGCGTCAGCCTGTTCGCGCTCATCTTCTCGATCGGCATCCTCGTCGACGACGCCATCGTCGTCATCGAGAACATCGCGCGGCATTGGGCGATGCGGGATGGACGGACGCGGGCACAGGCGGCGATCGAGGCGGTGGCGGAGGTCGGCAATCCGACCATCGTCGCGACGCTCGCCGTCGTCGCCGCGCTGCTGCCGATGCTGTTCGTCTCCGGCATGATGGGCCCCTATATGAGCCCGATCCCCGCCAATGCCTCGGCGGCGATGCTGTTCTCCTTCTTCGTCGCGGTCATCCTGACGCCCTGGCTGATGCTGCGCTTCAGCGGCAAGGCCGGCGCCGCGGGCCATGGCGAACACGAGGCGGCGGATGGCGGGCGGCTCGGGCGGCTCTACCGCGTCGTCGCGCGGCCGATCCTTGCCTCGCGCCTCCGCGCCTCGCTGTTCCTCCTCCTCGTCGGCATCGCGACATTCGCCTCGATGGGGCTCATCTACACCCAGCATGTCACGGTCAAGCTGCTGCCCTTCGACAACAAGTCCGAGCTGCAGGTCGTCGTCGACCTGCCCAAGGGCTCGTCGGTCGAGGCGACCGACCGCGCGCTGCAGGCGATCGTCGACCGCCTCGCCGCCATCCCGGAGATCGTCTCGTTCGAGACCTATGCCGGCACCGCATCGCCGTTCAATTTCAACGGGCTGGTGCGCCATGCCTATCTCCGCTCCGGCCCGCAGCAGGGCGATGTCGCGCTGCTGCTTCAGCCGAAGGGCGCGCGCGACCGCTCGAGCCACGCCGTCGCGCTCGAGATCCGCGACCGCCTGAAGGGTCTCGGCCTGCCCCAGGGCTCGGCGGTCAAGGTCGTCGAGCCGCCGCCCGGACCGCCGGTGATGGCGACGCTGCTTGCCGAGATCTACGGGCCGGACGCCGCGACGCGGCGCGCCGTCGCCGGCAAGGTGCGCGAGGCCTTCGAGAGCGTGCCCTTCATCGTCGATGTCGACGACAGCTATGGCACCACGCCCGATCGCGTCCGCCTCGCCATCGACCAGGACAGTCTCGAATTCTACCGCGTCGAGCAGGGCGATGTGTATGACGCCATCAACGCCCTCTATGCCGGCACGACCGTCGGCTATTCGCATCGCGGGGCAGGGCGTCCGCCGATCCCGATCGTCATGGCGCTCTCGAAGGAAAAGGGCGTCGTCGACGAGCGGGCGCTGGCGACGCCGGTGCCGGCCAACGCGCTGCCGGGCGATCGCGGCGTCGTCGAACTCGGCGATGTCGTCCATGTGACGCGCGAGGCGGCGTCCTATCCGATCTTCCGCCACAATGGCCGCGCGGCCGAGATGGTCACCGGCGATCTCGCCGGACGCTTCGAGGCGCCGGTCTACGGCATGATGGCGGTCTCCGACGCCATCGCCAAGGCGGACTGGGGCGACGTGCCGAAGCCCGTGATCGCGCTGCACGGCCAGCCCGACGACGAGACCAAGCCGACGCTGCTCTGGGATGGCGAATGGGAGGTGACCTGGGTCACGTTCCGCGACATGGGCGCTGCCTTCGGCGTCGCCATTCTCGGCATCTACATCCTCGTCGTCGCGCAGTTCGGCTCGTTCCGCCTGCCGCTGGTCATCCTGACGCCGATCCCGCTGACGCTGATCGGCATCATGATCGGCCACTGGCTGTTCGGCGCGCCGTTCTCGGCGACCTCGATGATCGGTTTCATCGCGCTGGCCGGCATCATCGTGCGCAACTCGATCCTCCTGGTCGATTTCATCCGCCATGCGCGGACGCCGGGCCGGCCGCTGGTCGATGTGCTGCTCGAGGCCGGCGCGATCCGCTTCAAGCCGATCCTCCTCACCGCCATCGCGGCGATGATCGGCGCGGCGGTGATCCTCACCGATCCGATCTTCCAGGGGCTCGCCATCTCGCTGTTGTTCGGCCTCGCCTCGTCGACGGCGCTGACCGTGCTGGTCATACCGGCGATCTATGTCGCGCTGCGCGGGGAGAAGCGACCGCAGGGATGATCCTCAGGGGGCGGTTGGCGGCTCGCCATCCGCACCCCACTTTCCGTCTGTTGGCATGATGTTGACGCCGGACGGACAGGACGGACGCATGGCGGTGGAGGGCGGATCAGAGGGTCAGCGAACGGGGAGGGGTCGTAGGGCCGCGCCGAGCGCCGGCGTGCTCATGTTCCGCCGCAGCCCGCAGGGGATCGAGGTCCTTCTGGTCCATCCCGGCGGCCCGATCTGGCGGCGGCGCGATCTCGGCGCCTGGTCGATCCCGAAAGGCGAATGCGAGGCGGGCGAGCCGCTGGAATTCACCGCAAGGCGCGAATTCGCCGAGGAGATCGGCGTGATCCCGACGGGGGACCTCCTCCCGCTCGGCGCCGTCAGGCAGAAGGCGGGCAAGCTGGTGCATGGCTATGCCATGGAGGGCGATTTCGACCTCGCGCGCTTCGCCAGCAACGTCTTCGAGATGGAATGGCCGCCGCGGAGCGGGCGGATGCAGGAATTTCCCGAGGTCGACCGTGCCGAATGGTTCGACATCGCCACGGCGCGCGCGAAGATCAATCCCGGCCAGGCCCCGCTGCTCGACCGCCTGCTGGCGCTGGTCGGGACGCCCTGACACTCGCCTCTTGGCGGCGATCAGCCGCCGGCGAGGTGGCGTTCGATCTGCGGGATCGGGAGGCCGACGAGATCCTTGCCGAGCTCATGCGTCACGATCGTGCGCAGGAAATGCGGGAACTCGTCGCGGAGCACGCCGAGCGCTTTCGGCGGCGCCACCACGACCAGCGACCGTGCCTGCCGCGCCTGCAGGAGGCCGCCGAGCTCGTCGGCGATCCGCTTCAGGAACGCGGTCTCGGCGGCG
The DNA here is from genome assembly GCA_965229325.1 of Kaistia sp. GTDB lineage: Bacteria > Pseudomonadota > Alphaproteobacteria > Rhizobiales > Kaistiaceae > Kaistia. The sequence goes on from OZ245873.1 coordinate 547,643, forward strand.
TCGTGCAGGTCGACCATCTCGACGGCGCTGCGGCTATCGCCATGCGACTGGTGCACCCGGCCCGGCCGGTCGGTGCCGAGCGTATGCGCCGCGGCGCCGTCATGCTCCAGCACCTCGACCAGCTTGAGATTGACCAGTTCGGCGTCGCCCTCGTTCTGCAGCACCAGCGCCTTGGCGCCGTCGCAGACGAGAACCCAGCCCCGGCGGGGAATAGCGATGCGTGCCACGTGTCTTCTCCCTGGATCGTCGCGGCCGGGACTTTGTCCCGGCCGTCTTGTTTGGCTCAGGCGAGGGTGAACCGGTTTTCCGGCGGCCGCGTTGCGCTCGATCAATCGGCCGGCCGGCGCCGCGTCATCCGGCGAAATCGAGCACCATGCGGCCCTCGACCCGCCCGGCCTTCAGGTCGGCGAAGATCGTGTTGATGGCGCTGAGCGGCGCCTTCCTGATCTCGGCCTTGACCTTGCCTTCGGCGGCGAAGGCGAGGGCCTCGTCGAGATCGCGCCGCGTGCCGACGATCGAGCCGCGGACCGTGATGCGCTTCAGCACGACATCGAAGATCGGCGTCGGGAAATCGCCGGGCGGCAGGCCGACGAGGCTCACCGTGCCCTTGCGGCGGACGACGCGCAGCGCCTGCGAGAAGGCGGGCGGCGAAACGGCCGTCACCAGCACGCCATGGGCGCCGCCGCCTGTCGCCTTCAGCACTTCGGCGATCGCGTCGGGCGAGCGGGCATCGACCGCGAGATCGGCGCCGGTCGCGCGCGCCAGCGCCAGCTTGTCCTCGGCGATGTCGAGCGCCACGACATGCAGCCCCATCGCCTTCGCATATTGGATCGCGACATGGCCGAGGCCGCCGACGCCGGAGATGGCCACCCATTCGCCGGGCTTCGCCTCGGTTTCCTTGAGGCCCTTGTAGGTGGTGACGCCGGCGCAGAGGATCGGCGCGATGGCGTGGAAATCGACATCCTTCGGCAGGCGGCCGACGAAGGGCGCCGAGGCGATGACATATTCGGCGAAGCCGCCGTCGCAGCTGTAGCCGGTATTGTGCTGGTGCTCGCAGAGCGTTTCCCAGCCGGTCTCGCAATATTCGCAGCGGAGGCACGCGTCATGCAGCCAGGCGACGCCGACGGCATCGCCTTCCTTGAGCTCGGTGACGCCGGCGCCGAGTTCGACGACGATGCCGGCGGCCTCATGGCCGGGCACGAAAGGTGGCGTCGGCCTGACGGGCCAGTCGCCATCGGCGGCATGCAGGTCGGTGTGGCAGACGCCGCAGGCGACGACCTTCACCAGCACCTCGCCGGGACCTGGCCGGGGAATCGGGATGTCCTCGATCGTCAGTGGCTGCCCGAAGGCCCGTACCACGGCGGCTTTCATCGTCTCGACCATCGTCCACGTCTCCTCTTGGGGATGGAGACAACCTAGACGGGCCCCCCGGGCGCGGCGTTGCGCAAGATCAATCAAAAAGCCGCCCGCCTTGCGGCGAGCGGCCAATAAACCGAGCGGTCGCCTCGCCGCTAGGGCAGGTCGGCCAGCGATGCCGCGCCGGGGCCGGGCGTGATCAGCGTCGGCCACTGGTGCGAACCGAACGGCACCTGCGGCGGCAGCAACGTCGTCATGCCGCGCGCCTTGGTCTCGGCGATGATCGAGTTGCGGGCATCGCCCCCCATCAGCTCATAATCCATGAGATGCGGGCTGCCGAAGAAGGTCTCGCCGACGGTGCGGTCGGCGATGATCCGCGTCATCGAATCCAGCATGTCCTGCGGCGTCGTCGTGAACGACACCGTCTCGATCAGGATCAGCCGGTCGTTGATCGCGTCCGCCGGGAAGAACTGGGCGAGGACGCTGAAGAGCACGTTGTTCTGGCGGGCGACATAGATCGTGTTGCTCGCCGCATAGACCTTGTCCCAGTCGGCGCCGAGATCCTGCTTCCAGCCGGCGAGCACGCCCATCCAATGCTTGACCTGCGTATCGGCCGCCCATTTGATGTTGAGCTTCAGCTGGTTCTTCTGCTTCTGGGCGAAGTCCTGCACCGAGGCGAAGGAGATGACGCCGCTTTCGATCGACGCGTCGATGAAGTCGATATTCTCCTGGATCAGCGCCTTGTTATTGGCGCGCCACTCCTCGGGCATCGACGTGGCGTCGAGGCTGTCGAGCGCTGCCTTCAGCTGGACGCGATAGCCGAGCACCGGCGTCTGCCACGAGGTGTCGCCGACCTTGCCGATATGCGGCCCGACGACGACGCCGAGCGCCATCACGCTGTGGCCGATCGATTTCAGCAGCTGGTAGACTTCGGGAACCGGCGGCGCCTCGAGCGGCGGCTGGCCCGGGCGATAGAGGATGAAGCGGCCGCCGGCGCCCGAGAACAGCCCGAGGATCACCGGATGCTGCGCCAGGATGCTGGCCTGCACCAGCTTGCCGGCGCTGTCATAGAGCTGGAACATGCCGGTGTTGAGCGCGAGCACGTTCTGCCGCGCCGTATCGGCCGGCGTCGGCACGGTCGCGCCGACGATGACGTCCATATAAGCGGGTATTGCCGACTGGGCGGCGGCAGGCATGAGCCCGGCGGGCACGGAAAGCGCCAGCAGGGACGAAAGAATGAGCAGTCGAGAGCGTCGATGAGAGGTCACGGTGCGGCTTTCGATCGTCTTGTGGCGGGGGATTCCGGCGACTGAAATTCAGGCGAATTTCTGATGAGAACATAGGCAGAAAAGCCGCTGCATTGATACGGCCGAATTTCCTCTCGCTTCGCCCCAACTATTGCATCGCACGCGAGGGGTCTGCCGCACCTTGCGATGGCATGGTATGGAAGCCCCTCAAACCCCCCGCCGCCATGAGACCGCGTTGACCAGCCCGCCCTATCAATCCCATCGTTTCGCCGTCGCCCCAATGATGGACTGGACGGATCGGCATTGCCGGTTCTTTCATCGCCAGCTTTCTGTGCGCGCGCTGCTTTACACGGAGATGGTCGTCGCCGATGCGGTCATTCATGGCGACCGCGACAAGCTGCTCGGCTTCGATGCGGCCGAGCATCCGCTGGCGCTGCAGCTCGGCGGGTCGGATCCGGTGAAGCTTGCCCGCGCGGCGCGGATCGGCGCCGACTATGGCTATGACGAGATCAACTTGAACTGCGGCTGCCCGTCCGACCGTGTGCAATCGGGGACCTTCGGCGCTTGCCTGATGCGTGAGCCGGAGCGCGTCGCCGATTGCGTCGCGGCGATGAAGGCGGAGGTCGCGATCCCCGTCACCGTCAAATGCCGCATCGGCGTCGACGAACAGGACCCTGAAGTCGCCCTCGACACCTTTGCCGACGCGGTGGTCGCGGCCGGTGTCGACGGGCTCTGGGTGCACGCGCGCAAGGCCTGGCTGGCGGGCCTTTCGCCGAAGGAGAACCGCGATATCCCGCCGCTCGACTATGACCGCGTCCACAGGCTGAAGGCGCGGTTTCCCAATCTTTTCATTGGCATCAACGGCGGACTTAAGACGATCGACGAGGCGGTTGCCGAGATCGGGCCGGTCGACGGCGTGATGCTCGGCCGCGCCACCTATCACGAGCCGGCGCTGCTCGCCGGCGTCGACCGCCTCTTCTATGGCGCGGATAGCGCCGATCCCGAGCCGCAGGACATCGTCGAGGCGATGATCCCCTATATCGAGGCGGAGCTTCTCCGCGGCGCGCCGCTGCACCGCATCACGCGCCACATGCTCGGTCTCTTCCATGGCCGGCCGGGCGCGCGCCGCTTCCGCCAGATCCTCACCGTCGAGGGCGCGAAGCGCGGCGCCGGCGTCGAGGTTCTGCGCGCGGCTGCGGCCGCGACGCGCGAGGCGTCGTCGCTCGCCGCCTGAAACACCTTTGCCAGCGCCGCCCTTTATCCATGCCGCAGCGCACGCTATGGAGAGCGAGCGCCTCGCCTGGCGCCGCGCGGAGCGGCGCCCATTGTCCAGGATCCCGACATGACCATCCGCGGCTTCACCATCGACGGCTTTCTCATCGCGCTCGTGGCCGTGGTGGCGTTCGCCATCGTGCTGCCGGGGCCGGGCGCGACCGGCGGCATCCTGCACATGAACGACGTCGCCACCTATGGCGTCGGCGTCATCTTCTTCCTTTATGGCCTGACGCTGGCGCCCGAGAAGATGAAGGCCGGCGTCAAGCACTGGCGACTGCATCTCTGCGTGCAGCTCTGCACCTTCGTCCTGTTCCCGATCGTCGTGCTGACGCTCGGCACACCGCTGAAGGGCACGGTGCCGCCGGAGGTGTGGATCGGCTTCTTCTACATCGCGGCGCTGCCCTCGACCGTCTCGTCCTCGGTCGCCATGACCTCGCTCGCGCATGGCAATGTGCCGGCGGCGATCTTCAACGCGACGCTGTCGAGCCTCATCGGCGTCTTCGCGACGCCGCTGCTGATGGCCTGGTTCCTGTCGACCAGCGGCCTCTCGATGCCGCTCTTGCCGGTCATCGGCAAGATCGTGCTCTTGGTGCTGCTGCCGATCGTCGTCGGGCAGATCGCGCGCCATTGGCTCGCCGGCTGGGCCGGCCGCAACAACAAGCAGATCAAGCTCGCCGACCGCGCCATCATCCTGGCGATCGTCTACAATTCATTCTCGGATTCGATGGTCGAGGGCGTCTGGCAGGGCCATGACGCGATGCTGATCGTCGAGATCATCGTCGGCGTCATCGCGCTGTTCTTCATCATCTATTGGTTGATGAAGATTCCCTGCCGGCTGCTCGGCTTCGATACGCCCGATACGATCGCCTGTCTCTTCTGCGCCTCGAAGAAGTCGCTCGCCACCGGCGTGCCGCTGGCGCCGATCATCTTCGGCACGGTTCCGGGCCTTGGCCTCATCATCGCGCCGCTGATGCTCTATCACTTCTGCCAGCTGGTGATCGTCAGCGTGATCGCCAACCGCGCCGCCAGATTGGTTCCCGCCGAGGCTTGAGGGCGGCCTCGGCGTCCGCCCGCCGCTTGGCTTCGAGGCGCGCGGGCAGGGCGGCCATGATCGCCTGACGCTCGGCCTCGTCCATCCGCACCCAGCCGGCGATCTCATCCAGCGTCCGGCCGCAGCCCTCGCAGAGGCCGGCCTCCACATCCATCGTGCAGATGCGGACGCAGGGCGAGATCATGAGAACGCCACCAGTGCGAGGAGGGCGGCGAGCGCCGCACATTGCTCGGCGGCGCCGAGCGTGTCGCCGGTATGGCCGCCGATCATCCGCTCCGCCAGCCGTCCGAAACCGATGGTCGCGAGCGCCGCGGCGGCGAGCGCGACCAGCGCCGCGATCGGGCCGCCGGCGAGCGTGCCGGCAAGGAGCCCGATGGCGAGCGCCGCCGCCAGCGCCATCGCGAGCGTGTCGCCGTCCGGTTGGCCGATCGAGCCGGCGAGCCCCTCGGGGCGGGCTGGCGGCAGCTTCGCCCAGTGAAAGACGATTCCCGCCCGGCCGAGCGTTTCGGCGACGATGAGCGCGAGCGCGGCCTGAACGGGCGCATCGGGCAGGAAGGCGGCGAGGAGGCTCGCCTTCAGGAGCACCGAGAGAATGAGCGCCAGCGCGCCATAGCTGCCGATCCGGCTGTCGCGCATGATCGCGAGCCGCGCCGGTGCCGTGCGGCCGCCGCCAAAGCCGTCGGCGGTGTCGGCAAGGCCATCCTCGTGCAGCGCACCGGTCAGGACGACGAGCGCCGTGATCGCCACCAGCGCGGCGGCGAGCGGCGGCAGGCCGACCGCGTTGCCGAGCAGGAGGACGGCACCACCGGCGATTCCGATGAGAGAGCCGGCGACAGGAAAGACGCGGACGGCGGCGCGGAGATCCGGCGCCGCGTCCGGATCGAGGCCGAGCCGCGCCGGCGGCACGCGCGTCAGGAACACGAGCGACACCGCAACGTCGCGCGCGATGCCCCACCATCCCCTGCCGGCCGCTTCGCTCACATGACTCTCCCGCGACGGCCACGCCGCTTTTCGGGTCGCTCGTCGAGGGTTATAGATCGCGCGCCGACGGCCGACCAGCGCCGCCTGATCCCTCGATGCGAGCGAATAGTCCATGACCCGATCCGCCACCGGCCTTCCCTTCGACGATTTCCGCGCGCTGATCGCGCAAATGCCGGAGCGGGACGAGGCGGCCGTCGCGGCGATCCGCGCGCGTGACGCGGAACTCACCAAGCCCGCCGGCTCGCTCGGCCGCATGGAGCAGCTCGTCGAGTGGCTCGGCGGCTGGCAGGGCGCGGCGCGGCCGTCCGTCAATCGCCCGCTGGTCGCCATCTTCGCCGGCAATCACGGCGTCGCAGCCCAAGGCGTCTCGGCCTTCCCGCCGTCGGTGACGCAGCAGATGGTGGAGAATTTCGCCGCCGGCGGCGCTGCGATCAACCAGATCTGCATCACCAATGATCTCTCGCTCAAGGTGTTCGACCTCGCGCTCGACATCCCGACCGGCGACATCACGCTTGAGGCGGCGATGGACGAGGCCGCCTGCGCCGGCACCATGGCCTTCGGCATGGAGGCGACCGCCGGCGGCGTCGACCTGATCGCGCTCGGCGAGATGGGCATCGGCAACACGACCATCGCCGCCGCCGTCGCGGCGGGGCTGTTCGGCGGCACCGGCGCCGATTGGGTCGGACCCGGCACCGGGCTCGACGCCGCCGGCCTCGCCCACAAGGCGGCGATCGTCGATGCGGCGCTGGCGCTCCATGCCGGCCATCTCGCCGATCCGCTCGAGGTGCTCCGCCGGCTCGGTGGCCGCGAACTCGCCGCGATCGCCGGCGCCATCCTCGCCGCCCGCATGAGCCGCATCCCGGTGATCGTCGACGGCTATGTCGCGACGGCTGCGGCGGCGGTGCTCTACCGCCTCGATCCGCGCGCGCTCGACCATTGCCTGTTCGGCCATCTCTCGGCCGAGCCGGCGCATCGGCGCCTGCTCGACTCGATGGGCAAGACGGCGCTGCTCGACCTCGGCATGCGCCTCGGCGAAGGCACCGGCGCCGCGCTCGCGGCCGGCCTCGTCCGCGCGGCCGTGCAGATCCACGCGGGCATGGCAACCTTCGCGCAGGCGGGCGTTTCAGGCAGGGAAGGGTAGGGGGCGGGCGTTCCGACCGCACACGATCCCCGCCTGTCATTGCCGGGCCTGACCCGGCAATCCAGCCCCGCTTGTCCTTCGGACGCGAGGTCACCTTCCCTATCGTCGCTTCAACCGGCACGCCGTCATCCCCTCTCCCTCAGGGAGAGGGTCAGGGTGAGGGCCTTTTTGCGAGCAAGGCTGGCGGGCGCGTCGAGCCTCTCGCTGCGGCAGGGAAGGCCCTCACCCCAGCCCTCTCCCTGAGGGAGAGGGGGGCGCGCTGTGCACTTGGCTGGCGCCGCCGCTTCAACCGGCACGCCCTGTTCCCTCTCCCTCAGGGAGAGGGCTAGGGTGAGGGCCTTTTGGCTAGCAGGGCTGGCGGGTTGGTCGAGCCTGTCCCTGCGCCAGGTAAGGCCCTCACCCAGCCCTCTCGCTGGGGGAGAGGGAGCTGCGCTGTACGCTTGGCTGGCGCCGCCGCATCAACCGGCACGCCCCAGTCCCCTCTCCCTCAGGGAGAGGGTTAGGGTGAGGGCCTTTTGCTAGCAAGGTTGGTGGGTTGGTCGGGCCTTTTCCTCCGGCAGGGAAGGCCCTCACCCCAGCCCTCTCCCTGGGGGAGAGGGGGGGTAGCGCTGTACGCTTGGCTGGCGCCATCGCTTCAACGGGCACGCCCCAATTCCCTCTCCCTCAGGGAGAGGGTTAGGGTGAGGGCCTTTTTGCGAGCAAGGCTGGCGGGTCGGTCGAACCTCTCACCGCGGCAGGGCAGGCCCTCACCCCAGCCCTCTCCCTGGGGGAGAGGGAGTTGCGCCGTGCGCTTGGCGGGCGCCGTCGCTTCAACCGGCACGCTTCGATTCCCTCTCCCTCAGGGAGAGGGTTAGGGTGAGGGCCTCTTTGCGAGCAAGGCTTGCGGGTGGTCGAGCCTCTCCCTGCGGCAGGCAAGGCCCTCACCCCAGCCCTCTCCCTGGGGGAGAGGGGGCAGCGCCGTGCGCTTGGCGGGCGCCGCGCCGACGACTGAAAGCTCTGGATTGCCGGGGCGGGCCCCGCAAAGACAGGGACGCCTCAGTACCGGCGCATCAGGCCGACGAGGCGGCCCTGGATGCGGACGCGGTCGGGGCCGAAGATGCGGGTCTCGTAGGCCGGATTGGCGGCTTCGAGCGCCACAGAGGCGCCGCGGCGGCGGAGGCGCTTCAGCGTCGCTTCCTCCTCGTCGACCAGCGCGACGATGATGTCGCCGCTGTCGGCATTGTCGGTCTTGCGGATCAGCACGGTGTCGCCATCGAGGATGCCGGCCTCGATCATCGAATCGCCGCGCACTTCGAGCGCGAAGTGATCGCCGGCGCCGAGCATCTCGGGCGGCACGGTGATCGAATGGCTCTGCGTCTGGATGGCGGAGATCGGCACGCCGGCGGCGATGCGGCCCATCACCGGGACGATGACCGGCTCAGCATAGGATTCCGCCGTCTCGACCGGGCGCATGCGGCCGAGGCTGCCTTCGATGACGCTCGGCGCGAAGCCTCCCTTGCGCGGCCTCGCCAGCGTCGGCGACATCGCCTCCGGCAGGCGCACGACCTCCAGCGCTCTCGCGCGGTTCGGCAGGCGGCGGATGAAGCCGCGCTCCTCCAGCGCCTTGATGAGGCGATGGATGCCCGACTTGGAGCGCAGGTCGAGCGCGTCCTTCATCTCGTCGAACGAAGGCGGAACACCGGCCTCCTTCAGACGCTCATTGATGAAGAGCAGAAGCTCATATTGTTTTCGTGTGAGCATTTCTCGTTCCGCGCGCCAGAATCAAACGGTACAAAACACGAACAACCTAGCTGTTCCGCTTGTGTTCTGCAAGGCGCACGCGCATCGACGGAGCGCCCGAAGCCGCCGCGCCAAAAGAAAAGCCGGCGCAGCATCGCCGCGCCGGCTGTCTCGTCGCTCGGACCGACGCGATTAGCGGATCGGTGGGGCGTACTGGATGCCGCCGCGGCTCCAGAGCTGGTTGAGGCCGCGGGGAATGCCGAGCTTCGAATCGACGCCGAGATTGCGCTCGTAGATCTCGCCATAATTGCCGACCGCCTTGACCATGGTCGCGACCCAGTCGTTGGTGAGGCCGAGCTTGGTGCCGAAATCGCCATCCGTGCCGATGAGGCGCTTGACCTCCGGCTTCGTCGAGGCCTTGGCCTCGTCGATGCGATCGGAGGAGACACCGATCTCCTCGGCGTTGATGAGCGCGAAATTGACCCACTGGACGATGAGGCGCCAGGACGGGTCATCGGCGCGCACGGCCGGGCCGAGCGGTTCCTTCGAGATGACGTCGGGCAGGATGATGCTGTCGGCGGGATCGGCGAGGCTCGCCTTTTCCGAATAGAGCTGCGAGACGTCGCTGGTGATCGTGTCGCATTTGCCGGCCTTGTAGGCCTCGAGCGCCTCGGCCGAGGTCGCGGCCGGAACGGCGGTGTATTTCATCGTGTTGGTCGTGAAGAAGTCGATGAAATTCGGCTCGGTGGTCGTGCCGGTCTGCACGCAGACGCTGGCGCCGTCGAGTTCGAGCGCCGAGGTCTTGCCGCTGGCGCGCTTCACCATGAAGCCCTGGCCGTCATAATAGGTGACGCCGGCGAAGACGATGCCGAGATCGGCCTCGCGGCCGAGCGTCCAGGTTGAGTTGCGCGACAGGAGGTCGATCTTGCCGTCCTTGAGCGCGGCGAAACGGTCGGTCGCCGACAGCGGCACATAGGTGACCTTGGCCGGATCGCCGAGGACGGCCGCGGCGACCGCCTTGCAGAAATCGACGTCGAAGCCCGACCAGGCGCCTGCCTCGTCCTTGGCGCCGAAGCCGAGCAGGCCCTCGTTGACGCCGCAATTGAGGCTGCCGCGCGCCTTGACGTCGTCGAGCGTCGCCGCCTCGGCGGCAAGGCCCCCGGCGACGAGCAGGCTGGCGCCGAGTGCGGCGCGCCTCAGGGCGGCAATCGATCGAATGGACATGTGGTCTCCCCCGGATGGCCTTTGTCGTTGATCGCTCGTTGAGGTCCGCGCGCGGCGCGAACCTATGCCGTCACAGCTTGGCGCGCTGCAGGACGACGACCTTCGTCCCGACCGGGACCCGTTCAAAGAGGTCCATCACATCCGCATTGACCATGCGGAAGCAGCCCGACGACAGGGCATGGCCGATCGTCTGCGGCTGGTTGGTGCCGTGGATGCGATAGACCGTGTCGCCGAGATAGAGCGCGCGGGCGCCGAGCGGATTGCCTTCGCCGCCGGCCATGAAGCGCGGCAGATAGGGCTGGCGCTGGATCATCTCCGGCGGCGGCCGCCAGTCCGGCCATTCCTGCTTGCGCGAGATCTTGAGCAGGCCCGACCATTGGAAGCCGTCGCGGCCGACGCCGACGCCGTAGCGGAGCGCCCGGTTGTCGCCCTGCACCAGATACAGGAACCGTTCCTGGGTGTTGATGATGATGGTGCCGGGCTTCTCCGTCGTGCGGAAATAGACCGGCTGCAGGCGAAACTCGGGCGGCAGCAGCGACTGCTCGGCGGTCGGGACGACGCCCGGCTGGTCGCCGATCTGCAGCGTCCCGCGCGCGTCCGGCGCGGCGCTCGCCGCCGGCGCAAGGGCGGCGCCCGCCGCCAGCAGGAGGCCGATGAGGGCTGCGCGGAAGAGGGGGCGTTTCGTTTGGTGCATGATGCCTCTCGGGAAGGAAGGCCGTTGCGGCAAGGGTCAGGTCAGGACGTCAGGTCTTGCCGGGCGGCAGCGCAAGGGCGGGAGCTGTGGGCGGCGGCGCCATGGCCGGGGCGGCGGCGGCCGTCGCGGCGGGCACGGCCGGCATGTCGCAGCGGGCGAACACCATGGTGCCGTAGCGCGCCGTGACGCTCGGATCGACCCAGGCGGCGACGAGGACGCCATTCTGGAACGAGGTGACCTGGCGATCCTTGATGACGCCGGCGGGGCCGGGCGGGCCGATATAGATGCGGCCGCCAGAATTCTTGACGAAGAGCTCGCTCGGCGTCGTCTGGTCGGCGAGATACATCATCACGCCGCCATTCGGCCCCTTGGTGATGACGTAGGGGTTGCTGCAATAGCGCCGCGCCTCGGCGGTGGTCCGCGCGAGATCGGCCTCGTTGCGGAAGGAGCCGAGGCCCCATTTGCCGACCAGCTCATCGGAGGTGATCATCGGCACGGCCGGCAGGCCCGGCGTCAGCGCCGCGCTGTCGAGCGCCCGTTCCGATGTGCAGGCCGAAAGCCCCGCCAGCAGCAGGGCGGCGGCGGCAAGCCCCGCTCCGCGACCGGCGGCCGACCGGTTCGGTGTCGACGCGCTCGATTGCGACCCGCTCGATGCTTGGACCATCCGCTTCCCCTCCCACGGTGGTATCCCCCAGCAGCGCGATCTTCGTCCGCTTGCTACAGGATGTCGCGGCATGATGAAGAGGCGGCGGCGCAAACGCAACCGCTTCGTGGTGGTGGCGAAACCTGTCGCCGTTCTCTGTTCGTGCTAGCATTGCCGCATGACGGAACTCGCCTATTCCCTGTTCGAGACGGCTCTCGGTCGTGCCGCGGTGGTCTGGGGGCCGCGCGGCATCACGCGCACCTTCCTGCCGGAGGCCGAGGACCCGGCCCTTCGCCGCCTGCTGGCGAAGGCCTATCCGGACGCGGCCGAGACAGAGCCTGAAGGCGAGATCGCAGAGGCGATCGCGGGCATCCGCTCGCTGCTCTCAGGCGGACGGGATGATCTCCGCGCCGCGCCGCTCGACATGAGCGGGATCGGCGCGTTTCCGGCGCGGGTCTATGAAGCGCTCCGCCTTGTCGGGCCGGGCGAGACTGTGACCTATGGCGAACTTGCCGCGCGGGTCGGCGCGGCGGGGGAGGCGCGGCCGGTCGGCGCCATTCTCGGCCGCAATCCGTTCCCGATCATCGTGCCCTGCCACCGCGTGCTGGCGGCCGGCGGCGGGGTCGGCGGCTTCTCGGCGCCGGGCGGAGTGCGCACCAAGCTCGTGATGCTGACCGCCGAGCGGGCGCGCACGAGCGCTGCTCCCGGCCTTTTCGACGGCATGGATCTGCCGCTGGCCGTGCGGCCGGGCTGAGCTATTTCGGGTCGATCGAAGGGAAACTGGCGCGCCCTAGGGGAATCGAACCCCTCTCTCCACCGTGAAAGGGTGGCGTCCTGACCGATAGACGAAGGGCGCGTCGGCGCGGCTTATAGAGGCGATTCCCTGCCGAGACAAGATCGCTCCGCCGCGCCTGTTCATAACCTTGGTGCGCGGCTCACCACTTGCCGGTATTCGGCATCGACGCCCAGGGCTCCTGCGGCGGCAGCGCGCTGCCGGCCTGGATCAGTTCGACCGAGATGTTGTCGGGCGAGCGGATGAAGGCCATGTGGCCGTCGCGCGGCGGGCGGTTGATGGTGACGCCGGCCTTCTGCAGCTTGTCGCAGAGCGCATAGATGTCGTCGACGCGATAGGCGAGATGGCCGAAATTGCGGCCCTCGCCATAGACTTCCGGATCCCAGTTGAAGGTGAGCTCGACCTGCGCGCTCTCATCGCCCGGCGCGGCGAGGAAGATCAGCGTGAAGCGGCCCTTCTCGTTCTCGATGCGGCGGACCTCCTCGAGGCCGAGAAGATTGTAGAAGGCGATCGAAGCGTCGACGTCGGTGACGCGCACCATGGTGTGCAGATATTTAATGGCCATGCGGGCCTCCCGGGGGTTGTGGCTTGCGTTGATCCGGCGCGCTGGCGCCGGTTGGAAATGGCCGCCGCACCATAGTTCGGCAGCGGCCGGAGGACAACGCGCCGGCCCCTTGGCCGCTCCCGCGCGGAAATCCGGCCTTGTGGCTGCGAAGTCACTGGTCAGCCGATGTGCGAATGCTATTGTTGGCGCGATGAATCGGTCGTTCAAACGCTGTTTTGCGCGTTTTTGGCGATCACGTCTTTGTATGGGCCGCGGATGATGGCCGGACTGGGGGCCGAAGCATATGGGGTCCAAGACTAGCACCGGTTCTTCGGCATCGATCGCCGGCGGCGACGATGCGGCAGGGCTGGACCTCGTCGAGGTCGTCGGTGCGATCAAGTGGTTCGACGCCTCGAAGGGATACGGCTTCATCGTTCCCGACAATGGCGCGCCCGATGTTCTGCTGCATGTGACCTGCCTGCGACGCGACGGCTTCCAGACCGCCTATGAGGGCGCGCGGATCGTCTGCGAGGCGCATCAGGGCGCGCGCGGGCTGCAGGCCTTCCGTATCCTGTCGATGGACGAGACGACGGCCGTGCATCCGGCGCAGGCCGGTCCGCCGCGCACCCATCAGGTCGTGGCGCCGACCAGCGGGCTCGAGCGCTGCGTCGTCAAGTGGTTCAACCGCGTCAAGGGCTACGGCTTCGTGTCGCGCGGCGACGGCACCGAGGACATCTTCGTCCATATGGAAACGCTGCGCCGCTACGGGCTGATGGAACTGCGCCCCGGCCAGGTCGTGCTCGTCCGCTTCGGGCCCGGCGACAAGGGCCTGATGGCCGCCGAGATCCGTCCGGACGGCGCTCCCGGCGGCCCTGTCTCCTCGCACTGATCGTGACGACAGCCTTCATCCAGAAAGAGGCCCGCGCCGAGAGACCTTGGCGCGTGCTTGTGATCATCCTCGGCTTCGTCGCGGCGCTGCTGGCGGCGGCGCCCGCGGCTGTCGCCGCCGGCGACACCGTCGAACTCGTGACGAAGACAGGGCGCCATCCGATCACAATCGACTGGGCGGTGACGCCCGGCGAGCGGTCGAAGGGGCTGATGTTCCGGACATCCATGCCTGAGAACCACGGCATGCTGTTCGATTTCGGCTCCGAGCAGGACGTCGCGTTCTGGATGCACAACACGCCGCTCTCGCTCGACATGGTGTTCATCGCCGCGGACGGGACCGTCAAGCGGATCGAGGCGCGAGCGACACCTTATTCCGACACCGAGATCCCCTCGGGCAGCCCGGTGCGCTTTGTGCTCGAGATCAATGGCGGCCGGGCCGAAGCGCTCGGCCTCACGGCGGGCGACCGCGTGGTGATTCCGGCGCATTGATCCCCGACCCCGCTGTTTGCGACCTTTCGCGAGCTTGCGGGTTGGAGCGGGGAGATGCTAATCGAACGCCTGAGTTCAATGTCGGGGCATAGCGCAGTCTGGTAGCGCATCTGGTTTGGGACCAGAGGGTCGCAAGTTCGAATCTTGCTGCCCCGACCACGAAATGTCGGATCGAGCCGAGGGAAGCAGCGAAGCGATGGTCGCACGTATCTTCAAGCCCGCACGCAACGCGATGCAGTCCGGCAAGGCCAAGACCGAGCGCTGGATGCTCACCTATGAGCCCGAGGTGCCGCTCTCGGTCGAGCCGCTGATGGGATACACCTCGTCGGCCGACATGAAGCGCCAGATCAAGCTGCATTTCGACACGCAGGAAGAGGCCGTCGCCTACGCGCAGAAGAACGGCATCCCCTATCAGGTGTTCGAGCCGCATGCCGACGCCCGCCGGAAAATCTCCTATTCCGACAATTTCCGCTACGGCCGCCTGCAGTCCTGGACGCACTAGGCCGCGCTGCGGCGAGCTGGCCCCTTAGCTCAGCTGGATAGAGCACCTGCCTTCTAAGCCGGTGGTCGTTGGTTCGAATCCAACAGGGGTCACCACTCGCCCTTGCCGCGCGGACGGGTCGCCTCGGCGGCGTTCCCGGTGTAGGAAGGGCCGCCTTTCACGCGAGACCGTCCGACCATGTCCCTTCGCCCCAATGCCCATGTCGCCGCCGGCGCTGCCCTCTTCGGCAACGACCTGCCGCTGACGCTGATCGCCGGCCCGTGCCAGCTCGAAAGCCGGCAGCATGCCTTCGACATCGCCGGACGCCTCAAGGAGCTGACCGCGGCGCTCGGCATCGGCTTCGTCTACAAGACCTCCTTCGACAAGGCGAACCGCACCAGCATCGGCGGCAAGCGCGGCGCAGGGCTCGAGGCGGCGCTGCCGATCTTCGCGGATCTCCGCAGGGAACTCGGCGTGCCGCTCCTCACCGACGTGCATGAGCGCGAGCAATGCGCTGTTGTCGCCGAGGTCGCCGATATCCTGCAGATCCCGGCCTTTCTCAGCCGCCAGACCGACCTGCTCGTCGCCGCCGCCGAGACGGGCCGCGTCGTCAACGTCAAGAAGGGGCAGTTCCTCGCCCCCTGGGACATGAAGAATGTCGTCGACAAGCTGACGGCGAGCGGCAATCCCAACATCCTCCTGACCGAGCGCGGCGCGAGCTTCGGCTACAACACGCTCGTCTCCGACATGCGTTCGCTGCCGATCATGGCCGCGTTCGGCGCGCCGGTCGTCTTCGACGCCACCCATTCGGTGCAGCAGCCGGGCGGGCAGGGCGGATCATCGGGCGGCGATCGACGCTTCGTGCCGGTGCTCGCGCGCGCGGCGGTGGCGGTCGGCGTCGCCGGCGTCTTCATCGAGACGCATCAGGACCCCGACAACGCGCCCTCCGACGGCCCCAACATGGTGCCGCTCGCCGACATGCCGGCGCTGCTCGAGCGGCTGATGGCCTTCGATCGGATCGCCAAGGCAGGCTGACGGCTGGCTGGCCGCTCCGGCTCTTGCTTCGACTCGGGGCTTGTCGCTGTTCGACGCCCGGTGTCTTCGCCGGGACGGCGCTGCCAACCACTCAACAGCCTGAACCGTCGCCCCGGCGAAGGCCGGGGCCCAAGCACACCGTCGTTTCAGGTTCGGCCGCCGCGGTGTTCCTGGATCCCGGCCTCCGCCGGGATGACGCTGGGGAGGGGACGTCGGCCAGTGTCGGGGCGTCGCAGCGGCGGGGTGAAGGTTGATGCGCGACATCGCGTCATACCGCGCCGGTCATAAGTCCCCCCTTTACTCAGTGCGCCGGCCTTTCGCCCGCGAACAGCGCCTTGTGGCCGGCAATCAGCGCGGCGATCGCGTCCGTGGTGGCGTGGATCGCCGGATCGTGGCGGTCGTCGTGATGCGTCACCAGCCATTGCTCCGACGCGAGCGCCGCGATGAGCCCACCGGCGCGCGTGAGGCCCTCTTCCGCGTCGCCGACGAGGCAGGGCAGGACGACGCGGCAGGCGCCGCCGCCCGCAAGGTCGAGCAGCGTGCGCGGATCGGAGCAGCGGAAGGCGATCGTCGCGCCCGCCTGCGCCTGCAGCCAGGACGCCGAGGGCGTGATCGCCGCGTCGCCGGCAAGCGCCGCGAAGGGGAGGGCGTCCGCGTCGCTCCCGGCCCTCGCATAGACAGCGAAGGCGACCGACGCGATGCGGCGGCCGGCCAGCGTCGCCTCGTCCGGGCGGCGATTGCGGATGCCGATATCCGCCGCCCGCCGGCCGATATCGAGCCGGGCATTCGCCGTGACGAATTCGAGCGGCCAGTCGCGGCCCGCCGGCGCGAGGCGGGCGGCGTTGGCGGCGAGGAAGCGCGTCATCCAGTGCCCGGCCGAGATCCGCACCGACTGCGGCGCGGCGCTGCCATCGCGCCAGCGGACGATGCCAGCGACGGCGGCCTCGACCTCCTCGGCATGGCCAAGCAGGGTGCGGCCCGATTCGGTCAGCTGGTAGCCGGTGCGGCTGCGGCTGAACAGGCGGAGGCCGAGGCCGCGCTCCAGCGCCGCGACGCGGCGCCCGAGCGTCGGCGCGCTGACACCCGCCATGCGCGACGCCGGCCCGAGCCCGCCGCTGCGCGCCACCGCCAGGAACAGACGAAGATCGGACCAGTCGAGGTCGTTCATTTCTGAAAGGCTCATTGCGAAACCGGCGCTTGGGCGGGGCCGCCGCGCCCGCTAATGTCAGGGAAATCCGGGCGCGCCGGCCAAGGGGCGGCGCCGTCCGCTTTCAATTCTGCAATGATCGAAGCGACAGGGAAACACCCATGCTCAAACGCGCTCTCTGGGACGGTCTCGAGGTTCCTGCCATCGGCTTCGGCGGCTGGGCGATCGGCGGCCCGTTCTTCGCCGGCACCGTGCCGCTCGGCTGGGGCGCGGTCGACGACCGCGAATCGACCGCCGCCATCCATGCCGCGCTCGATGCTGGCATCCGCTTCTTCGATACGGCCAGCAATTACGGCGGCGGCCATTCCGAGGAGGTCCTCGGCGCCGCGCTTGAGGGCCGCGACGATGTCGTGATCGCGACCAAGTTCGGCCATGTCGTCGATCCCGACACCAAGCAGGCGCAAGACGACGACGTCTCGCCGGACTTTATCGATCGCATCGTCGAGCGCTCGCTGCGCAATCTCCGCCGCGAGCAGATCGACCTGCTGCAGCTGCATGTCGGCTATCTGCCGGTGACGGAAGCGGAAGGCGTCTTCGATCATCTCGGGCGCCTCCGCGCTTCGGGCAAGATCGCCGCCTTCGGCTGGAGCACGGATACGCCGGCGAGCGCCGCCGCCTTTGCCGGCCGCGACGGCTTCGTCGCCATCCAGCACAACATGAACGTGCTCGATCCCGCCGATGCGATGATCGCCGTCATCGAGAAGGCCGGGCTGATCTCGATCGACCGCGGACCGCTGGCGATGGGCCTTCTCACCGGCAAGTTCACGCCGTCGATGCGGCTTGCCGCCAATGACGTGCGCTCGGCCGATCTCGAATGGCTCGCCTATTTCAAGAACGGCAGTGTCGCGCCGGAATTTGCGGCGCGGCTGGAGGCCATCCGCGATCTGCTGACGTCCGGCGGCCGCACGCTGACGCAGGGCGCGCTCGCCTGGCTGTGGGCGCGCTCGCCGGCGACGCTGCCGATCCCCGGCATCCGCACCGTGCGCCAGGCCGAGGAGAATGCCGGCGCGCTCGCCTTCGGGCCGCTGCCTGAGGATGCGATGGCCGAGATCGACCGGCTGCTCGGGCGCGGCGCGCGGGCGGCGTGAGGACGCCCCCGGCGCCCGTGCTCTGTCAGTTGGCAGGGCCCTCGAGCACGAGGATGTCCTCGCGGCCAAAATTGACGGTGATCGGCTGGCCGCGCTCGGGCGGGGCGGCGTTGGGGCGGTTGAAGGTGTCGAGCGACACCGCGCTCTCCTTGAAGCGGACGCGGATGCGCACCACCGAGCCGAGGAAATGCACCTCGTCGATGATGCCCTCGAGATTGTTGCTGGTGCCGTTGGCGCGGCCGATCGACAGCGCCTCGGGCCGGAGCGCCACGGCGAGCGCATCGCCGGTGCCGGCGCCCTTGAGGCCGCGGCTCGTCACGATCTCCTGGCCGTCGACGAGGATGCGGCCCTCGGCGCCGTCCGAGACCTTGCCGGAGAGGATGTTGAGCGTGCCGACGAAGGAGGCGACGAAGCGCGTCTTCGGATAGTTGTAGATCTCGAACGGCGTGCCGAGCTGCTCGATCCGCCCTTCGCTCATGACGCAGATGCGGTCGGACATCGACAGCGCCTCTTCCTGGTCATGCGTCACGAAGATCGTGGTGATGCCGAGCTGGCGCTGCACGGCGCGGATTTCCTCGCGTAGCGAGACGCGGATCTTGGCGTCGAGCGCCGAGAGCGGCTCGTCGAGCAGAAGGATCTGCGGCTTGATGGCAAGCGCCCTTGCGAGCGCGACGCGCTGCTGCTGGCCGCCGGAGAGTTGGTAGGGATAGCGATCGGCGACCTGCGGCAGCTTGATCAGGTCGAGCATTTCCTTGACCCGTGCCGTGATCTCCGCGCCGCTCTTGTGCGCGACCTTCAGCCCGAAGGCGATGTTGTCGGCCACCGTCATGTTCGGGAACAGCGCATAGGCCTGGAACACCATGCCGATATTGCGCTGGTGCGGCTTCAGGTTGGTCACGTCCTTGCCGTCGATGCGGATCGTGCCGCTGGTCGGCGTCTCGAAGCCGGCGACCATGCGCAGGATCGTCGTCTTGCCGCAGCCGGACGGGCCGAGCAGTGTGACGAACTCGCCGCGCTCGACGGCGAGGTCGACGCCCTTCACGGTCGTCGTCGTCCCGAAGGTCTTGGTGATCCGCTCGATCGTGAGGAAAGTCATGGTCGTCCTGGATCTTCCTTGAGGGCGTCAGCGCTTCTGGCCGGGCGCGAAGCTGGCGACGAGCTGGATCAGGCCCATGCAGGCCCAGGTGATTGCGAAGGCGATGACGGCGAGCGCCGCCGGCTCATAGGCGCGGTTGGCGCCGATGAGCTGCATATAGGGCCCGAAGGCCGGCCGGTTGAGCAGGCTCGCCATGGTGAACTCGCCGATGACGATCGCAAACGTCAGGAAGGCGCCCGAGAGCACGCCGACGCGGATATTCGGCAGGATGACCTGGATCAGGATGCGCGGCCATGAGCTGCCGAGGCTCTGCGCTGCTTCCGTCAGCGTGCGGATGTCGATGGTGCGGAGCGCGGTATCGACCGAGCGATACATATAGGGCAGCGACAGCGTCACATAGGCGAAGATGAGCAGGAGGTCGGTGCCGCGCGCGCTGCCGGTCATCGGCAGGAAGGACGAGGAATTGTACATGCGCAGGTAGCCGAACACGATGACGATCGCCGGCACGACCAGCGGCAACAGCGTCATGAACTCGACCAGCGGGCGGAGGCGCGGCAGCTTCAATTGGACGAGATAGGCCGTCGGCACGACGAGGGCGATGCCGACGATGATGGTGAGGAGCGCGATCAGCGCCGAATAGGAGAAGCTCGCCTGGAAGTTCGGATCGCCGAGAACGACCTGATAGGCCTTGAAGGAATAGGTGCCGCGCTGCATGCGCAGCGAGAATTCGAAGGTGGCGATCAGCGGCACGAGGAAATAGATCGCGCCGACGATGAAGCCGAGCCAGGGGAAGAAGCGGGTCGTCTTCATCGGATCCACCGAGCGCTGCGGGAGGCGAGCCAGATATAGGCGCCGTTGGAGACGCCCGTGATGACGATCATGCCGAGCGCCAGCGCATAGCCGAGATTGGGGTCATGCAGCGCGTCGCCACGGATCTGTGCGTAGAGCAGGATGGTGACGAGGTTGAACGAGGAGCCGGTCAGCGCATAGGCGGTGGCGATGGCGCCGAAGGCATTGGCGAACAGGAGCAGGAAGGCGCCGAGCAGGCTCGGCCACAGGATCGGCAGCGCGATCATCGTCCAGTACTGGAACCCCGTCGCGCCGAGGATCGAGGCCGCCTCGCGCCATTCCTTCTTGAGCCCGTCGAGCGCCGGCGAGACGACCAGCACCATCAGCGGGATCTGGAAATACATGTAGGTGATCGTCAGCCCCCAGAAGGAGAGGAGGTTGAAGCCGCCGCGATAGATGTTGAGGTCGAACAGCGTCATCAAGAGCGCGGTCACGAGACCGGTGCGACCGAGCGTCGACAGGAAGGCGAAGGCGAGCGGTACGCCGGCGAATTGCGAGGCGACGCCCGAGAAGGTCATCAGCGTCGGCCGGACCCAGCGCGGCAGCCCGCCGAGGATCGTCGCCAGCGCCAGCGCGAAGCCGATCAGGACGCCGCCGAAGGCCGAGGCGGCGCTGATCTCGAGGCTCAGCTTATAGGAGCGGATGATCGCCGGCTGGCCGAGATTGACGATGTTCTGCAGCGTGAAATTGCCGGCAGGATCCTGGAACGCGCCGACGATGAGATTGAAGGCCGGCAGCAGCAGGAACATCAGCGAGAACAAGAGGAACGGCAAAATGCCGAGCCAGGACCAGGCGATCCGTCTCTCGCGCGCGGCGGCCGGCAGGGCGGTTGTGCTCATGGTCGCTGCTACGGCGTCCCTGGAGTGCGGATCACGAGCCCGGCGGCAATAAGCCGGCGAACTCGGTGTTCGAATGGGGAAGCGGGCGCCGTCCGCGAGGGACGGCGCCCGCCATATCGGGTGTTCGTCTACTGTCGCTTACCTTGGTCGCTTACTTGGCGACGTCGGCGCCGACGACTTCGCTCCACTTCTTGGCGATCACTTCCTTCGCGGCGCCCTGCTGCTCGAGCGTCGGGAAGATCGCCGCGGCATAGGACTCGGCCGGCGGCAGCTTGGCGAGCATCTCGGCCGGGATCTTGCCGTTCTTGGCGAGATCGTTGAAGCGGATCGGGTGGCAATAGCCCTTCAGCCAGCCGAGCTGACCTTCGTCCGAATAGAGATACTCCATCCAGAGCTTGGCGGCATTCGGATGCGGCGCATAGGCGCTGATCGCCTGGACATAGACGCCGGCGACGACGCCCGTCTTCGGGATGATGACCTCGGCCGGCGGGTTGCCGGCGAGAACGTCGCGCCAGGACAGGGCGTTGTAGTCCCAGGCGATGATGATCGGGGTCGTGCCCTGCGCGAGCGAGGCCGACTTGCCGGTCACGGGCACGAAATTGCCCTTCTTGTTCAGCTCGGCGAAGAACTTGAGGCCCTCTTCACCGGCCTTGGCGACGTCGCCCTTGGCGGCCGAGAGGCCGGCGGCGAAGACGCCCTGGATCGCCTGGTTGGCGGTCTGCGGCGCGCCAGCGAGCGCGACGGCATTGGCATATTCCGGCGAGAGCAGATCCGACCAGTCGGTCGGCATCGTCTTGACGAGGTCCTTGTTCACCAGGAACGACATCACGCCGTAATAGTCGCCGTACCAGTAGCCTTCGGCATCCTTGGCGCTGTCGGGGATCGTGTCCCAGGTCGCGACCTTGTAGGGCTGGATCAGGCCTTCGGCCTTGGCCGTCGGTCCGAACGACAGGCCGACGTCGATCACGTCGGGGGCCTGCGGGCCGGTATTGCCCTTGTTGGCCTTGATCGCCTCGATCTCGTCCGCCGAGCCGGCGTCCGGATTGAGCTCGTTGACCTCGATGCCGTACTTCGCCTTGAAGCCGGCGATCACGTCGCCATAGCCGCACCAGTCGTGGGGCAGGGCGATGGTGGTGAGCGTGCCTTCCTTCTTGGCCGCCGCAATGAGCTCGTCGCTCTGCGCAAAGGCCAGGCCGGTCGACGCCGCCAGAGCCAGCACAGACACAGTCAACCGCATCCCGTTGGTCTTCATTCTTGTTTCTCCTTCCGCGGCCGGGCACCCCGAGCACCCGTCTCCACTGAAAACATGGATCCTAAGCCGTCTACCTGCGGACGCTATCATGCCTCTTTGAAGCTTCGATGTCATGTCGTCGCAAAGCAGAGCCTCGGCTTTCGAATTGTGCCGACGATCGGGCGCCGAAGTGGCGAGAAGAGATCGTTGCATGCGGTGCGGAAGAAAAACTGACGGATGCGCGACCGCTCGACTGCGGCGGCAAGCAAAGGCGGAGACGGTGTGCCAGCGTCCGCCGCCGGTGACGGCCACGGCCACCGGCTGCGATCAGCGCGTGACCGTTCGGCTGAGGCTATCGCGGCTCGCGCGGACCGGAGCTCTCGCGGATGATCAGCTCATGCGGCACGATCTGGTGCTCCAGAGCCGCGCCGCCTTCGATCATGCGCTTCAGATAGAGCACCGAGGCTTCCGCCATTTCCCGGCGCGGCAGGCGCACGGTGGTGAGCGGGGGATCGAAGACCTGGGAAAAGGTCAGATCGTCGAAGCCGGCGACGGCGATGTCGCCGGGAATGCGGATGCCCGCACGCTTCAGTTCCGTCATCAGGCCGAAGGCCGATTCATCATTGCCGCAGAACACCGCGTCCGGCAGGGCGCCGCCGGCGAGCAACTGCTTCGCGACGGCCTTGCCGTCTGCCAGATGAAAGCCGCCTTGGAGCAGCAGATCCGGCTCTTCCGCCAGCCCCGCTTCCGCCATGCCCCGGCGCCAGCCCGCAAGGCGGAGCTGCGAGACGAGCTCGGTCATCGGTCCCGCCAGATGGGCGATCCGGCGGTGGCCGTTGGCGATGAGATGGCGGACGACATCGGCCGCCGCCTCGACCTCGTCGATCTGCACCGATGCGATGCCGCTCACGGGTTCGGTCGGGCTCATCGTCCGCACGACCGGAAGGCGGCTGCCGCTCTCGATCCGGCTGCGGATGCGGGCCGGGCAATAGCCTGATGTCAAAAGGATGCCGTCGATGCCGCCGGTGAACAATTCGTCCGCGAGCCGGTCCGGGCGCTCGAGATCGACATTGGTGTGGCCGATCATGATGCCGTAGCCGAGCTCGAACGCGGCGCGGTCGATATTCATCAAGAGGTCGGAATAGTTCTGGTTGGCGAGGTCGGGGATCAGCACCAGCAGGATCGCGCTGCGCTGCAGGCGCAGCGATCGGGCGTGGCGGTTGATCTTGTAGCCGGCCTCCTGCGCCGCCCGCTCGACGCGGATGCGGGTTTCCTCGCTGATCGGCGGCAAGCCGGCGAGCGAGCGGCTGACGGTCGAGGCGGAGACGCCGGCAAGGCGCGCGATGTCGGCCATCGTCGGCGGACGCGCGCGCGCCGGCTCCCTGGTCTGGCCGATCTCGTCCCGAGGCTCTCTCGGCGTTTGCCTTGCCACTTGCTCAATCCCCCTCCGGTCGCATGCCGCATCGCGGTGCTCGACTCGACCGGCAAACTACCATGACTGCGCCGCGCGCCGCGAGGCGGCGCCGCAGCCGCGCGTCACCCTCGTTTTCTGCGGTCTGACACGAATTGCTGCCGTGCACAATCGATTGCGGCTTGCGTGCAATCGATTGCGTGATACGAATTGCGCATTCGATTGCGTTGATCGCTTCCTTGCCGGGGAGCGAGCACGCCGCCTGCGGGGAGGAGACCGCGCGGGCCGGAGGTCACCATGAACACGCCTGGTTCCGACACCGGCGCGATCCCCGTCGCGCTGCCCGAAATCCGCTGCCCCGCCCGCCGCGTCGTCGGCGCGCGCAGCCTTAATTTCTCCCGGACATGAGACCCATGGACATCAGCCCCATCCTATCGATCCAGCTCTATTCGCTCCGTGCTCTCGGCCCCGTCGAGCGCCAGCTCGATGCCGCCGAGGCCGCCGGCTTCCGCCTCGTCGAAACGATCGGCAGCCAGTTGGCCGACCCCGCCGGCCTGAAGGCACAGCTCGATGCGCGCGGGCTCGCCGCCCCGACCGGCCATATCGGCATCGGCGATCTCCGCGCGGATCTTGCACGCATCGCCGACGCGGCCAGCACGGTCGGCATCACGCAGCTCTACATGCCGGCCTATCCCGAGGCCGAGCGCGGCAAGACCGCCGCAAGCTGGTCAAAGTCGGGCGAGGAGCTCGGCCGCATCGCCGAGACGCTGCAGGGCCAGTCGATCAGCCTCGGCTATCACAACCACCACTGGGAGCTCGATGTGCTCGACGACGGGCGGACGGCGCTCGAGAGCTTCTTTGCCGGCGCGGCCGGATCGCCGCTCACCTGGCAGGCCGACATCGCCTGGCTCGCGCGCGGCGGCGTCGATCCCGCCGAATGGCTGACGCGCTACAGCGCGATCCTCTCCTCCGCGCATGTCAAGGATCAGGCGCCGGCCGGCGTTACGGTCGACGATGGCTGGACCGATGTCGGCGCCGGCATTCTCGATTGGCCGCTGCTCTGGAAGGCCGCGCGCGCCAACGGCGCCGGCATCATGACGGTCGAGCACGACAATCCGAGCGATCCGGCCGGCTTCGCGGCGCGGAGCCACGCTTATCTCACCAAGATGACCGCCTGAGCCGGCCCATCACTCCGGGACGCGGCCCGCGTCCCGCCCGACACATCGATGCATCGGATAGCACACGTGGAAAAGCTGAAGGTTGGTCTCATCGGGCTCGGCACGGTCGGGCAGGTCGTTCACCTGCCGGTCCTGGCCGGGCTCAAGGACAAGTTTGACGTCGTCGCCGTCTGCGACGTGTCGGCGAGCCTGACGGAGCGCGTCGCCGACGCTTTCCAGATCGGCGGACGCTATACCGATCACCGCGCGATGCTGGCGGGTGAACAACTCGATGTCGTCGCCGTCATCAATTCGGACGAGTACCACGCCGATTGCGCCATCGATGCGCTCGCCGCCGGCGCGCATGTCCTGATCGAGAAGCCGGTCTGCCTCTCGCTCGCCGATCTTGACCGGATCATCGCGGCGCGTGATGCCGCCGGCAAGATCGCGCTCGTCGGCTATATGCGCCGCTATGCCGGCGCATTCACGGCCATGCAGCAGCGCCTCGCCGCCGCGCCTTCGATCCTCCATGTCGCCGTGCGCGACATCATCGGCCCCAATGCCTATTTCATCGGCCAGACGGCCGTGGTGGAAGCGGCCGACGACATCCCTGATGCGCTCACCGCCGAGCGACGCGACCGCGCCGCGGCGCAGGTGCATGCCGCGCTCGGCCAGGTCTCGCCCGAGGCCGTCTCGGCCTACCGCCTGCTCTGCGGCCTCGGCAGCCATGACCTTTCCGCCATGCGCGGCCTGGTCGGATCGCCGAAGGGCGTCATCGGCGCCGGCAAGAAGAGCGGCGGCCGCTATGTCGCGGCGATCCTCGACTATGGGAGCTTCATGGCGACCTTCGAGATGGGCCTCGATCAGGTCGGCCGCTTCGACGCCTATATCGAGGCCTTCACCGGTAGCGAGCGGCTGCGGATCGACTACGACACACCCTTCATCCGCCATTTGCCGACCCATCTGACGGTTCAATCGACGAAGGGCGACGATCTCACCGTCTCCGTCGAACGGCCGAGCTATCGCGACCCCTACACGATCGAGTGGCTTCACCTCTTCGAGGCCATCACGGCCGGCGCGCCGGTCGGCACCACGCTCGAGGATTCGGCAGAAGACCTGAAGCTCTTCGCCGAGATCATCGCGGCCTTCCCGGACTGAGGTCCGACGGCTGCGCCTGAGGCTGCATGCGCGGGTCAAGCGATGCAGCGGTCAAGAAACGGGAGGAAATCGATGAGTGAGTCCAATGCCAGCCGGGGCACCATGAACCGGCGCGCCTTTCTGGGAACCACCGCTGCCGCAGCGGCGGCGATGACCGTCGGCCAGCGCGCAGCCTTCGCTGCCGAGGAGATCAAGTTCTGGGACATGGTCTGGGGCACCGGCGCCACCTACACGGCCGCCGCCAAGGAACTCGTCGGCAGCTACAAGCCGGCCGGCGATGATCTCGGCGTCCGCTACCAGTCGATTCCCTGGGCCAACTGGTACCAGACCTTCACCTCGGCAGCGGCCTCGCGCACGACGCCGGCGGTCTCGTCGGGTGCCGCCTTCCTGCCGTTCTACTTCATCGAGCAGGGCGTGATCGCGCCGGCGGACAACATCGTCGCCGCCTATGACAAGAATGGCACCAACGACTTCCTGCCCGGCGTGCTCGACGCGATGAAGACCGACAAGGGCTATGCCGCCATGCCCTGGTCGATGGACCTTCGCGTGATCTGGGTGCGCAAGTCCCTGCTCGAAAAGGCCGGCGTCGAGGCGCCGACCGACTGGCAGAGCTTCATCAAGGTCGGCGAGGCGCTGAAGAAGATCGATGTCGTCGGCCTCGGCCTTGCCGGCGGCAGCACGACGACCGACGGACAGCACAGCGTCTCGGCGCTCCTCATCAACAATGGCGGCGGTCTCTTTTCGACGGACGGAACGCTCGACTGCGTCACCGACCGCAATATCGAGACGCTCGACTTCCTGAACGAGCTCGTCCGCAAGGGCATCATCGACCCCTACGCCGCGAGCTACACCTCCGACAATGTGACGCGCGACTGGCTCGCCGGGCGCATCGGCATGGGCTTCGGCCAGACCGGCCTCGACAAGAACTTCCCGGCCGATCAGCGCTCCGATCTGACGGTGATCAGCCCGATCAAGTCGACGCGCGGCGATACCGGCACGGTCTACTACATCAACCCGTTGATGATGTTCAAAACCACGGCGTCGCAGCCGTCCTCGGAAGCCTTCCTCACCTGGTATCTCGATAACATGAAGGTGTTCTGGGAGAAGGGCGTCGCGATCGACGTTCCCGTCCGCAAGAGCATCGCCGACCTGCCGAACCTCAAGGAGAACGCCAATCTGCAGAAGGCGATCGCCGAATGGCAGCCCGTCGGCAAGACGATCGGCGCGCAGGCCCCGCGTCCGTTCGGCGCGCTGAATGCGGTCGACGGCGGCGGCGCGGGCGCGGCGTTCATCCAGCAGATCATCGAGGGCAAGACCGCCTCCAGGCAGATCCTCGAGACGCTTCAGGCGGCGCTCGAGAAGGTCGTGAAATAGGCCCGTGCCGGTGAGCGAAACCCTGACCATCCGACAAGAAAGGCGCTCCGCAACCGCGGGGCGCCGGCGACCTGAGCTCGGCCGCGCGATGACCATGGCCGGGCTCGCTCTGCCGGCGATCGTGCTGATGACGGTCGTCAATGCCTATCCCGTCGTCTATGCCGCCATCCAGGCGCTGCATGACGGCGACCTGCTCAATCTCGGCGGCTTCGTCGGCCTCGCCAATTTCCGCGATGCGCTCGCCGATCCGCTGTTCTGGTCGTCGGCGCGGTTCACGGTGCTGTTCAGCCTCTGCGGCGTCTTCGGATCGTGGCTGGTCGGCTTCGCGCTGGCCCTGCTGCTGAAGCCCGAATTTCCCGGCAAGAACAGCTTCAAGATCCTGCTGCTGCTGCCCTGGATCGTGCCGATCGTCGTCTCCTCGATGAGCTGGAACTGGCTGGTGGCAACGCCCAGCAGCCTCTTGCCGATGCTCGCGGCGGATCTCGGCTTCGGCCGCGTCATGTTCCTCGCCGATCCGACCATGGCGATGATCACGGTGTGCCTCTTCAAGATCTGGATCAGCTATCCGTTCATGATGATGATGATGTCGGCCGCCCTTGAGGGCATCGAGCCCAATCTCTACGAGGCGGCCCGGGTCGACGGCGCGAGCCCGCGTCAGCAGCTGCGCCACATCATCCTGCCGATGACGGCGCGGTCGACCTATATCGCCTGGATCCTGATGGCGATGTTCTCGGTCAACGACTTCGCGACGATCTATCTCCTGACAGGCGGCGGTCCGGTCAACGCGACCACCTCGCTGATCGTCCTCGCCTATCGCTCCGTCTTCCAGGATTTCCGGCCGGGCTATGGCGTCGCCATCTCCTTCCTGATGACCGCGGCGCTGGTGACCATGTCCGTCATCCTCTTCCGCCAGATCCGCAAGGCGAACGTCGCATGACCAGCACCGCCGCAGTTCCGCGTTCGAACGCACGTGCCGCGCTCGATCCGCGCCGGGGCGGCCTCAGCCGCACACTCGCCGCGGCGATCGCGACGCTCGTGATGCTCGGGCCGATCCTCGTCGTGTTCTGGCTGGCGCTGCGGCCCCGCCTCTACACCGACATCACCGGCCCGACGCTGGAGACCTTCGCCTATATCTTCGCCCACACGGACATCCTGCTCTGGCTGAAGAACAGCGCCATGGTCTCGGTGCTGGCGACGATCGTCTCGGTCATCGTCGCGGCGCCGGCCGGCTATGTGCTGTCGCGCGGGCGGGGGCGGGCGGTCTCGACCTATTCGCTCTTCATCTTCGTGGTGCAGAGCTTCCCGGTCGTCGTCTTCGTCATCCCGCTCTTCATCATGTTCGCCTCCGTCGGACTGGTCGATTCGCTCGGCGGCGTCGCCATCATCTATGTGTCGTCGTCGATCGCGGTCGCCTGCTGGATGATGTCGGCCTATTTCGACACGATCCCGGTGACGCTGGAGGAGGCGGCCTGGATCGACGGCTGCTCGGTCTTCGGCGGCTTCGTGCGGATCGTGCTGCGCAACTCGCTGCCCGGCGTGCTGTCGACGGCGATCTACGCCTTCCTGCTCGCCTGGAACGACTATCTGGTCGCGCTCGTCTTCCTCCGCTCGGACGACCGCTTCACGCTGCCGATCGGCCTGCAGACCTTCTTCCAGCAGAACCAGACCGACTGGGGCCCGGTGATGGCCTGCGCCGTCATCATGCTGGCGCCGCCCGTCATCATCTTCGCCTTCCTCAACCGCTTCTTCTCGATCGGCGGCATCGGCGGCTCGCTGGCGGGCCGGTAGGTCCGGCCCCAGTCGACCCCGGCGAATACTGGCGCCGCCGCCCGATGTGCACTTTTGTCGAATGAACCGATGGGGACGCCAACCCTCGAAAGCCGCTCTATCACTGGTCCAACGAAGAATCGATCGCCCCCTCGAGAGGGCGGTGCATGCCAGACAGAGGGCGGAACGTGACGACGACTTCATCATTCGTCTATGAGGGCGACCGGCTCAAGGAAATCTCGTTTCCGCTCGGCGGCATCGGGTCGGGCTCGATCGGGCTCACTGGCAGCGGACGGCTCGTCGACTGGGAGATCTTCAACCGGCCGAACAAGGGCAGCGTCAACGGCTATTCGCACTTTGCCGTCCGCGCTGAACGGGGCGGCAAGGTGCTCGACGCCCGCGTGCTCAACGGGCCGTTCCTGGGCGCGGCCGGCGGCGATTACACCGGCATCCCGTTCCGCAGCTATGGTTTCGGTGTGCGGCGCGAATATCTCGTCGGCCTGCCGCACTTCGCCGCCTGCCGCTTCGACGGTCGCTTCCCCGTCGGCGCGATCAGCTTCGAAGACGCGCGCTTTCCCGGCGCCGCGACACTGACCGCCTTCAATCCGCTCGTGCCGATGCAGGAGGACGATTCGAGCCTTCCGGCCGCCTTCTTCGAGATCGAGATCGAAAACACGGAAGCCGAGACGACCGACTATTCGGTGGTCGGCGTCCTCGGCAACCCGATTGCTACCGAGTCCCGCACAGTGCCGGCGGCTGCGGACGGCTGGCGCGGCGCTCGGCACGAGAGCGTCGGCACGCGCCCCGGCGACGTCGACGCGGCATCGCTGATCATCGCCACCGACGCCGATGATGTCAGCGTCCAGAACCATTTCTTCCGCGGGTCCTGGTTCGACATGCTGGAAGTCTACTGGACCGACATGCTGAAGGGGGGTGCCTTCGCCGATCGCAACTATGGCGGCCGGCGCTCCGAGCGCGAGCCCGACAACACGCTCGTCGCCGCGCATTTCCGCCTGGCGCCCGGCGAGCGGCGAACGGTCCGCTTCCTGATCGCGTGGCATGTGCCCAATTGCCGGAAATACTGGGTCTCCAACAACGGCCTCCGCGAGGCGGCGAAGCCCGTTCCGGAGACGTGGCGGAACTACTATGCCGTGCTGCACGCCGACGTCGACGCTGTCGCGACGGCGGCCTTCGCGGGGTGGGATCGACTGAAGGCCGAGACGCTCCGCTTTCGCGACAGCTTCTATGGGCAGACCCTGCCGTCCCAGGTGGTCGATGCCGCCGGCGCCAACATGTCGATCCTGAAGAGTTCGACGGTTCTCCGCCTCGAGGACGGCACCTTCTATGGCTGGGAAGGGGTCCATCCCGATGCCGGCTCCTGCGAGGGCAGCTGCACGCATGTCTGGAACTACCAGCAGACGCTGCCCTTCCTCTTTCCCGCCCTCGAGCGCTCGATGCGCGAGGCGGACTTCCGCTTCAATCAGGATCCGGCGACCGGCGGCATGGCCTTCCGCCTGCAGTTGCCGCTCGGCATCGGCATTTCCGAGATCCGGCCCTGCGCCGATGGCCAGTTCGGCAATATCCTCAAGGTCTTTCGCGACTGGCGCATCTCGGGCGACACCGACTGGCTGCGCGACCTTTGGCCGGGCGTGAAGGCGGCGATCGCCTTTGCCTGGGACGAGGGCAATCCCGACCGCTGGGACCCCGAGCGTTCGGGCGTCCTCACCGGCCGGCAGCACCACACGCTCGACATGGAATTGTTCGGCGCCAATTCCTGGCTGAACGGCTTCTATCTCGGCGCCCTCAAGGCCGGCGCGGAGATGGCGGCGGCGCTCGGCGACGATGAGGCGGCGGCCGACTATGCGGCGATCTATGAGCGCGGTCGCGCCTTTACAAACGAGCACCTCTTCAACGGCACTCATTTCGTCCAGCGCATCGACCTTTCCGACCGCAGCCAGCTCGATCGTTTCGCCTCGGGCCCGGATACGATCGTCGCCGGCTCGATCTACGATCTCTACTGGAGCGAGGAGCACCGAGAGCTCAAATACCAGATCGGCGAGGGCTGCATCATCGACCAGGTGCTCGCCCAGTGGCATGCCGGCCTCTATGGCCTCGGCGACCTGTTCGATCGCGACAAGACCAAGACGGCGCTGGCCACGATCATGGCGAGCAATTTCAAGCAGCGGCTCGGTGACGTCTACAATCCGTGCCGCGTCTATGGCTTCGAGGACGAGGCCGGCACGCTGATCTGCACCTGGCCGGAAGGGACGGTGAAGCCGACCATTCCCGTGCCCTATGCGCAGGAATCGATGCACGGCTTCGAATATGCCTTCGGCTCGACGCTGATGCAGTACGGCCTTGTCGAGGAGGGGCTGACCGTGTTCGGCGCCGTGCGCGATCGCTATGATGGCGCCACCCGTAACCCCTGGAACGAGATCGAATGCGGCTCGAACTATTCGCGGTCGATGGCCGCCTATGCCGGGGTTCTCGTCCTCGCCGGCTTCAGCTTCGACATGACGCGCGGCTTTCTCGGCTTCGAACCGAAGCTGCGCGCCGGCGATACGGCCAGGGTCTTCTTCGCGATCGACGGCGCCTGGGGTGAATTCGCGCTCCGCGACGGGGAGGCGACCCTCTCGGTGCTGGGCGGAGCGCTGGGGCTTCGGCGCCTCGGCCTGCCGCTCGGCGCCGCCGATGTCGCCACCCTGACCGGTCCGTCCGGTGACAGTCCCTCTGCCAAGACGGAGGGCGGTGTCGTCGTCTTCGAGGCGCCGCTGCGGCTTGCCGCGGGCCAATCGATCCGCATTCAGTGCGCCGGCCTCGACTGCGGCCGTCTGCCTGACGTCACGAAGGCACAAGCCCGCAACTGAGAAGCCGGGCCGCCTCCATCAAGGGAGAGAACGATGAGGACAGTCTTGCTGGCCGCGTGCGCAGCCATGCTTGGAATTGGCTCGGCGATCGCTGCGCCGCCAAAGGATATCACTGCGACGCTCAAGGTCTATCGGTGGACGACCGACGCCGATATCAACATGATGAAGGGCGCCGAGGCGCGCTTCAAGGAGAAGTACCCGAACGTCACGATCGACGTCCAGTATGGGCCCTCCGGATGGGGCGACTATATCAACAATTTCATGAATCTCGCCGCATCGAACGCGATGCCCGACATCGTTGCGATGCCGATCGAGGGCATCCCGACGCTCGCCAATCGCGATATTCTCGTCGACCTCGAGGAGATCTCCAAGAATGATCCCGAGGCGCAGGCGATCATGGGCGATGTCGAGCCCAACCTGCTCAACGGGCTGCGCTGGAAGGAGAAGCTCTATTTCTTCCCGACCGAGTGGAACAGCATCGTCGTCTACTACAATGTCGACATGTTCAAGGAGGCCGGGGTCGAGCCGCCCAAGGCGGACTGGACCTGGGAGGATTTCCGCGCCACGGCGCAGAAGCTCACCAAGCGCGATGCGAATGGCAATGTCACGCAATATGGCTTCTTCGTTCCTGGCGCGAATTTCGGGCTGACGCCCTTCTTCTTCACCAACGACACCGACAAGCTGACGCCCGACTGGCGCTCGTCCAACGCCAAGGACCCGAAGGTGGCGGAGACGCTGACCTTCCTGCATGACCTCATCCACAAGGACAAGGTCGCGCCGGCCTTCGTGAAGGATGACTTCGGCATCGCGGCCTTCGCCGCGGGCCAGACGGCGATGATGGTCGCCGGGCGCTGGCCGACGCCGGACCTCATGAACTCCAAGATCAATTTCGACGTGCAGGCGTTCCCCCGCAACAAGACGAATGTCACCGTCTTCGGTGTCGGCGGCAATGCGATCACCAAGGCGTCGGCCAATCCGGAACTCGCCTGGGAGTTCGTCAAGGAGATTTCGGGCAAGGATTTCCAGCAGGGTCTCGTCGATGGCAATCGCGCCATCCCGAGCCTGCGCTCGCTGGCGACGTCGCCGGCGTTCGTCGCCATCCCGCATGGTCACGGCGGCCTCTTCTACGACACCGCCGCCGTCGCCCGTCCCGTCGCCTCGCCGCCGAACTTCGCGCAGGTCGAGGAGATCTTCATGCGCAATGCCGGCGCCTACCTCACGGACAACCAGGACCTGCCGGCCACCATCGATGCGCTCGACAGCGAGCTGACGCGCAGCATGCGCCGGGTCAAATGGTAGTTTGACAAGAGAGGCTCGCGGTCCTCGCGCCGCTGGCCTCTCCACCGACCTCCGCCGGCCCGATCCCGCAATCGACCTTTCGAGGAAAGCCGAAGTCATGGCCACAAAGGGATTCGACCCGACCAGGCGCAAGGAGGCGCGCATCGCGGCGCTCTTCATCCTGCCCGCCGGCACCATGTTCCTCATCTGCACGCTGCTGCCGGTCGTGGCGGTGATCGGCTTCATGTTCCTCTATATCGACCGGCTCGGCGGGACAGTCGAATTCGTCGGCTTCGACAATATCAGCTATGTCCTCGCCGATCCGCGCTTCTGGCGCTCGCTCTGGAACACGCTCTATTTCGTCACGCTCGGCGTCACCGGCAATGTCGGGCTCGGTCTGCTGCTGGCCCTGATTCTCAACAGGCGCATGCCCTCCGTGCTGCTCTATCTGTTCCGTCTCGCCTACTTCCTGCCGGTGCTGATCTCGACCGCCTTCGTGGCGATCATCTGGAAGTTCCTCTATTCGACCGATCTCGGCATCATCAATTACTATGTCCGCGCGATGGGCTTCGCCCCCGTGGCGTGGCTGACCGATTCGCGCATCGCCATGCTGTCGATCGCCATTCTCGATGTCTGGAAGAATGTCGGCTTCTTCATGCTGGTCTTCCTCGCCGCGCTGCAGGATGTGCCGCGCGAGATCATGGAAGCGGCCGAGCTGGACGGGGCCGGCCGCGCGGCGATCGTGGTCCGCATCGTCCTGCCGATCATCGCCCCGGTGATCTTCTTCTGCGTCACCATCGCCACCATGGGCGGGCTGCAGGTGTTCGACCCGATCCGCATCATGACCAATGGCGGGCCGGGGGATGCGACGCGCAGCCTGGCGCTGCACATGTATGGCGAAGCCTTCGAAGGCCAGGACATCGGCGTCGGCTCGACGGTGGCGATCGCGCTGCTGCTCCTGGTCGCTCTCGTCACCCTGGTCCAGTTCGCCGTCGGTCGCCGGCTGGTCAAGGTCTGACCGCATGATGAGGGAATTGTCGTCATGAGCCATGCCATCGCCGAGCGGCCGCTCGCCTCCGACCGCTTCTTTTCCGCCGTCCAGGCGATCCACTGGCGCAACCTGCCCTTCATCATCGTCGCGGGCCTCGGTGCGGCGCTGATGCTGCTGCCATTCCTGTGGATGTTCGCCTCGTCATTCCGGCCGCTCAGCGAGGCCTATCGCCTGCCGCCGAGCTTCTGGCCGGCGCAGTTCGATTTTGCCGCCTATCGCAGCGCGCTGACCTCCGGCGTGCCGTTCCTGCAGATGTATCTGAACAGCTTCATCGTCGCGGCCGCCAGCACGGTCGGCGTCTGCGCCAGTTGCTCGCTCGCGGCCTATGCCTTCGCCAGGCTGCGCTTTCCCGGCCGCGACGTGCTGTTCGGCCTGATGCTGGTCGGCTTGATGGTGCCGCAGGCGCTGGTGCTGATCCCGCTCAGCCTCGGCCTGCAGATGACCGGCCTGAACGACAGCCTGCTCGCGCTGATCCTACCGTCGCTGGCGTCCCCGCTCGGCATCTACATGGTCCGCCAGTTCATGCTGCGGCAGCCGCGCGAACTCGAGGAGGCGGCCATCGTCGACGGCGCCGGGCATTGGCGCATCTTCTGGCACATCTCGCTGCCGCAATTGATGCCGGCGCTGTCGGCGCTCGCGATCATCACCTTCACTGCCAGCTGGAACAATTTCCTGCTGCCCTTTGCGGTCATCAAGTCCTGGGACAAGATGACCCTTCCGGTCGGCATCCTCGCTTTGCAGGGCACGATGGGACCGGCCAGCCTCGCCGCCGTGATGGCGGCGATGACGATGACGATCGCGCCGCTGTTCGTGATCTTCCTGATCGCGCAGCGTTATATCGTCGAAGGATTGACGTCGACCGGCATCAAGGGCTGAGGAGAGCCCGCCGGCGCGGCTCATGAGGAAGGCATTCGGGAAGAGATGTTCGGATCACAGATTTCGGCGATCGGGCCGAGCTTCCGCGGGGCCGATTTCGGCATTGCCGAGATCGCCAATTTCGGCGCCTGCCAGTTCCGCCAGGCGGCGCTCACCAGCGACAGCTGGCAGCGGCACGAGGGCATCGAACTCGTGTTCATGCTGGAAGGAGAGGCCTGCTGGGAGCTCGGACCGCGCCGCCTCGCCCAGATCTGCGGCGGCCATGCGCTTGCCTTTCCAGGCGGCATGCAGCACCGGATCAGCAACGGCATCTACACGCCCTCCAAGAATGTCTGGATCATTCTCGAGCCCTTCGTCGAGGGCCGGTCCCGCGTCATGGCCGATGCCGAACTGAAGGAATTCCTGCAGGTCGCCGGCGCTCAATCCCTGCCGGTGGCCCTCAATGAGGGGCTGCAGAAGCAGCTGATCGAGCTCGTCGCCCGCATGGGCGATCCGCGCGTCATGATCGGCGCTCCCGTTGCCATCGCCGACATCCGCGCGCGCCTCTCCTCGCTGCTCGTCGCGTTCTGGCAGGCCTGCAATGCGCGGCAGGAGCCGCGGCGCTCGAACATCGTCGAGCACTCCGAGGAGATGCTGCGCGAGGATCCCGATCATGATGTCGATATCGCCGAACTCGCCCGCCGGATGGGCTGCAGCCGCTCGCTGCTGCATATGAGCTTCAAGCGCGAGCTCGGCATGAGCCCGGTCGACTACCGGCAGCGCCTCAAGATCAAGCGCTGCTGCGAATTGCTGCAGACATCGGAACTGCCGGTAACGACGATCGCCATCGATGCCGGCTTCGCCTCGACGCAATATTTCGCGCGCGTCTTCCGGAAATATCTCGGCACGACCCCGTCGAATTACCGACGCCTGTTCCAGCCGCACGCCGGCGGCGGGGCGAGGGCGCCCTCGCTTCGTTGAGGGCGGAGCCATGGCGCGCACGCAATGGCGCACCAATAACGGATTTCTGCGGCACTTCGGAGAAGTGGCTGGGGAACCTGGATTCGAACCAAGACTAGCGGAGTCAGAGTCCGCTGTTCTACCATTAAACTATTCCCCAAACGGATCAGCCTGTTACGGCCAATTCCTGAAGCATCGCCTTGGCGACGCAGCCGGATTTCGTTCGGCGGCAGTTTCCTACAGCGCCCGCGCCGCAGCGTCAACACTGAACTCAGGCCGTCCACAGGGCCTCGGATGACAGGCGCGTGACGATGGCTGAAGTGGATGCTCGCCGCCGAAGCGGCGACGGGAATCGCTGGTCGCGCGGCGGCAAGGCCGGCCGGCGCGGAGCCGACCACCGCTGCGATATTGCCGGTGTGCGTCGGCGCGGCGTGCGGCCCGGTCCATTTTGCGCCTCGCCATGCCGACCACCCGACAATTGCAGGCGTTCGCGGCTCCGTGCGGGATGGCTGCCATGCTCGCTTTTGGGCCAGCCTGTGGATGGTTCGCCGGATTGCCGATTTTAAGGCTTTGCAAGCCGAGCAAGCCTTTGCTATAGCGACGCCCGCGGCACAAGACGTGCTGTTCCGCGATAGCTCAGTTGGTAGAGCAGGTGACTGTTAATCACCGGGTCGCTGGTTCGAGTCCAGCTCGCGGAGCCAGATTCTTCAAGGGGTTGAACCTGCAGGGTTCAGCCCCTTGTTCATTTTCGGGCCGCGCTTCGACCGTGAAACATGCTGACGAGCGCTGGGCGCTGTCGGCGACGCGTCTCGAGCGGGCGGCCGTGCCGGGCGCATCGCGCCTCGTCTTCGCGCTCTTGCGTATAGTTCCGACATGTCCCGATGCTCTCGTTTCCGTGCGAGCGATGCGCTTGCGGGGCATGGTCGCGATCCGCTACCTTCAAACAAGGTCCGTGAACAGCGAGCGCAAGACCCCGGCCATGCCATCGATCCGGTTCGGCAAGAAGTCGATCAAGCTGCCCGAGAACCGCTGGCTTCGGATGGGAATCGGCGGCGCCTTCATGGCCGGCGGCGTGTTCTCGTTTCTGCCCGTGCTCGGCATCTGGATGCTGCCGGTCGGGCTGATCGTCCTCTCGCATGATTTTCCGCGCATCCGCCGCTTCCGCCGCAAATGGGACGTCCGCCTCGCGCGCCGCTGGGCGCGGTTTCGCGGCCGCGCGGTCACCCCGGCCGAATAGGGGCCTTCGCCCGGCCGTCCTGCTTGCGTGATGGGACGAAGGGCACTACCGTCTTTTGGTGCATTGGTTCCCCCGAGGGGCTCTAGACCCTGGGGGATGAAATGGGAATCCGGTGACGCGCGACCCTGACGGGGCGCGGAAACCGGAGCTGCCCCCGCAACTGTGAGCGGTGAGCGACCTCGCACGAAGGCCACTGGGCAACCGGGAAGGCGTCGAGGAAGCTGCGACCCGCAAGCCAGGAAACCAGCCAGCGCATGAACGTGGACCGGCCGTCGGTGGGACGGCCAAGGAGACGACATGACCGCTCATATCGCAGACTCCCCTTCGCTCGCAGGCCGCCCCGTCGCCGCGACGCGCATCGTCGCCGGCCTCGCCGCCCTCGGCTTCGGCCTCGTGGTCTTCCTCGCGACCGGCTTCGCCGCGCCGAGCCAGATCCACAACGCGACGCATGATACAAGGCACGCCTTCGGCCTTCCCTGCCACTGACGGGTCTCATCATGCTGAAATCGATCGTTCTCAGCGCCTTCGGCGCGGGGTTGCTCGTGGGCGTCGTTCTGACCGGCGTGCAGATGGTGACCACCGAGCCGCTGATCCTGCGCGGCGAAACCTATGAGCAGGCCGCAGAAGTTCCGGCTCCGGCCGCTTCAGTCGCCGTCGCGGGCGCCTCAGCCGCAGAGCCGGCGCACCCCCACGACGATGCTGCCGCCGCGTCGGAGGCGCATCATCACGAGGCTGGCGCCTGGCAGCCGGCCGACGGCTTCGAACGCTCCGCCTATACGCTCCTCGCCAATCTTCTGATGGGCGTCGCCGTCTCGGCGATCCTGCTTGGCGTCATGATGGTGAAGGGCGACCCGATCGATGCGCGGCGCGGGGTACTCTGGGGCCTCGGCGGCTTCTTCGCCGCGAGCCTCATGCCGGCGCTGGGGCTCGCGCCGGAACTGCCCGGAACGGCCGCCGCCGAGATCACCTCGCGGCAGCTCTGGTGGCTCGGCACGGCCGCGGCCTCGGCCGTCGGCCTCGCCCTTGTGGTGTTCGCGCGCTTCTATCTGGTGAAGGCGATCGGCGTGATGCTGGCGATCGTGCCGCATGTCATCGGGGCGCCGCGGCCGCCGACGCTGGAGGCCGCCTATCCGGCGGCGCTCGGCGCCGAATTCGTCGTCGCCTCGCTGGTCGCGAGCGCGCTGCTCTGGTCGCTGGCAGGGCTCTCGTCAGCCTGGCTCTACGAGCGGCTGCAGCGAGCCGCGGGATGAGCGCGCGAGAGAAACCGCGGACGGCGCTCGTCTTCGGCGCCGCCCGCTCGGGCAAGAGCCGCTATGCCGAGCGCCTCGCGCTCGCAACCGGCCTCGTGCCGGTCTATGTCGCGACGGCGGAGGCGCGCGACGAGGAAATGGCCGCGCGCATCGCCGCCCACAAGCGGATGCGCGCCGACGCCGGCTGGACCTCGGTCGAGGAGCCGCTGGCGCTCGTCGAGACGCTGCAGGCCTCGGCCTCGGCGGACACGGTCCTGCTGGTCGACTGCCTGACGCTGTGGCTCTCCAACCTCTTCGAGGCCGGCCGCGACGTCGAGGCCGAGGGCGCCCGTCTCGCGGCTTTCCTTTCCGCTGCACCCGGCGCCGTCGTGCTGGTCAGCAACGAGGTCGGCGCCGGCATCGTGCCGATCAATGCGCTGGCGCGGCGCTTTGCCGACGCGCAGGGGCGCCTCAACCAGACGGTGGCCGCCGCCGCCGCTCACGTCTTCCTCGTCGCAGCCGGTCAGCCGCTGCGACTGAAACCCGCTCCGGAGTTCACGCTTTGACCGACCGCATCCCCGCCACCATCGTCACCGGCTTCCTCGGCGCCGGCAAGACGACGCTCATCCGCAACCTGATCGCCGCCTCCGGCGGCCGAAGGATCGCGCTCATCGTCAACGAATTCGGCGATATGGGATTCGATGGCGCGCTGCTCTCGGATTGCGGCGACGACGACTGCCGGCCCGACACGGTCGTCGAGCTGACCAATGGCTGCATCTGCTGCACGGTCGCCGACGATTTCCTGCCGACCATGGAAATGCTGCTCGCCCGCGATCCGGCGCCGGAGCACATCGTGATCGAGACCTCCGGCCTCGCGCTGCCGCAGCCGCTGGTGCGCGCCTTCACCTGGCCGTCGGTGCGCCACCGCGTCACCATCGACGGCGTCGTCACGGTGGTCGATGCCGCGGCCGTCGCCGAGGGCCGCTTCGCGCATGACGAAGCCGCCGTCGCCGCGCAGCGCCTCGCCGATCCCTCGCTCGACCACGAGGATCCGATCGAGGAACTGTTCGAGGACCAGCTCTCCTGCGCCGACCTCATCGTGCTCTCGAAGGCTGACCTGATCGACGCGGCGGCGCTCGCCGAGGTCGAGGCGCTGGTGCGCCGCGAGGCGCGTCCGGCGGCGCGCAGCGTCCGCGCGGAAAAGGGCGTGCTGCCGGTCGCTGTCCTGCTCGGCATTGGCGCTGCCGCCGAGGACGACGCGTTCGAGCGCAAGAGCCACCACGATCTCGAGGGCGAGGAGCACGACCACGACGATTTCGACAGCTTCACGGTCGAGATGCCGGAGACGGGATCGCTGGAATTGCTCGGCGCGCGGGTCGGCCGTGCCATGGCCGTGCCCGGCGTTCTGCGCATCAAGGGCCGCGCCGGCATTGCCGGCAAGCCGCTGCCGGCCGTCGTCCAGGCCGTCGGGCCGCGGGTCGAGACCTATTTTGCCGCGGGCGGCGAAGCGGGGCGGCTGGTGGTGATCGGCGCGCGCGGGCTCGACCGCGCTGCGATCGAAGCGGCACTGGCCTGACGCCATGCATCTCGTCGCCGGCGAAACGGAGCGGATCGACGACGGCAGCGCGGCCGTCGATCTCGACCAGTCGCCCGGCGACATCGTGCTGATCTCGGCCGCCGATTCGGAGCTCGCGGCGTTTGCCTCGGCCGCGGGCCGGGCAGGGGAGGGACCGAGCCTCCGCCTCGCCAATCTGATGCGGCTCGGCCATCCCTATTCGGTCGATCTCTATCTCGAAAAGACGCTCTCAAAGGCGAAACTGGTCGTGCTCCGCCTCATCGGCAGCGCCGGCTACTGGCCCTATGGGCTCGAGGCGCTGCGTGCGCTTTCGCGCGGCGGCGGACCGCGCCTCATCGTCGTTCCCGGCGGCGACGAGCGCTGGGACCCGGCGCTCGAGGCCTATTGCACGGTGCCGCTCGAGGATTGCCGCCAGTTCTGGCGCGCCGCGGTCGCCGGCGGGCCGGCCAATCTCGACCGCGCACTGCGGCTCGCGCGCCATCTCGTCGGCGATGGTGATCGTCCGGCCGAGGCCGAGCCGCTGCCGGTCGCCGGGCTCCATCATGACGGCGCAGATGGGCGGCCGCTGGCGCTCGTCGTCTTCTATCGCGCGCTGCTCGAAGGCGGCTCGACCGGGCCGGTCGATGAACTGGTCAGGGCGCTGGACCGCGCGGGCCTCGCTGCGCGAGCCATCTATGTGACGAGCCCCAAGAACCCGGAAGCCGCCGCCTTCATCGCGCGCATCGCCGAGGAGACGCCGCCGGATATCGTCATCAACGGCACGGCCTTCTCCCTGTCGAAGCCCGGCCGCCACGCCGAGCCGACCGTGCTCGATGCTCCGGGCCGCCCGGTGCTGCAGATCGTCTTCGCGCAGACGACCCGTGCCGCCTGGCTCGCCTCCGCGCGCGGCCTCGGCCCGCGCGACATGATCATGAATGTCGTGCTGCCCGAGGTCGACGGGCGCATCCTGACGCGGCCGATCTCGTTCAAGGAGGAATTGCCGCGCGATGGCGTCACCGACAGCCGCATCGTTGCCTATCGCGCCGATCCCGAACGCATCGCTTTCGTGGCCGCAGAGGCAGCCGCGTGGGTGCGTCTCGGCCGCAAGGCGCCGTCCGAGCGCCGCGTCGCGATCATCCTCTCCAACTATCCGGGCCGATCGGGGCGCATCGGCAACGGCGTCGGCCTCGACACACCCGAAAGCACGATCCGAATCATCAGGGCGATGCGGGCCGCCGGCTATCGGCTGGAGGGGTTTCCCGAGACGGGCAGGGGGCTGATGACGGCGCTGGAGGCGGCTCAGATTGCGGCTGGCTCGCCGGTGTCGGGCGTCCCGGCCGAGGGCCCCCACCCTAACCCTCCCCCGCAAGGGGGGAGGGAATCGCTAGCGACGACCGACGGCACATCCGCGCCAGAACAGTCTGGCACGCCAGAGCCCTCTCCCCCCTTGCGGGGGAGAGCTGGAGAGGGGGACTTCCTTCTGCGGTCTGGAGATGGGGCGGCAGTCGGCACGACCGAGGGCCCCCACCCTAACCCTCCCCCGCAAGGGGGGAGGGAATCGCTAGCGACGACCGACGGTTCATCCGCGGCGGAGCAGTCTGGCACAGCGCAGCCCTCTCCCCCCTTGCGGGGGAGAGCTGGAGAGGGGGACTTGCTCACGGCGGCGATCGAAACCCTCTCCCTCGCCGATTACCGCGCCTTCCATGATGCCTTGCCGAAGGCGCTGCGCGAGGAACTCGCCGCCCGCTGGGGCGCGCCCGAGAGTGATCCTTCCTTCGCCGAGGGCGGCTTTCGCCTGGCGATCCTCCGCTTCGGCCAGGTCGTGGTCGGCGTGCAGCCGGCGCGCGGCTATGGCGTCGATCCGAAGGCGACCTATCACGATCCGCTGCTGCCGCCGCCGCATGGCTATCTCGCCTTCTATGCCTGGATCCGGACGGTGTTCGGCGCCGATGCGCTGGTCGAGGTCGGCAAGCATGGCAATCTCGAATGGCTGCCGGGCAAGGCGATCGGCCTCTCCGCTTCATGCTGGCCGGAGGCGGCGCTGGGGCCGCTACCGCTCATCTATCCGTTCATCGTCAACGATCCCGGCGAGGGCGCGCAGGCGAAGCGCCGCAGCGCCGCCGTCATCGTCGATCACCTGATGCCGGCGATCATGCGCGCCGAGACGCATGGGCCCTTCGCCGAGCTCGAGACGCTGATCGATGAATATCACCTCGCGCTCGGCGCCGATCCGCGCCGGCGCGATGACCTGGAACGCGAGATCCTGGAGCGCGCCGCGCGGCACGGCATCGACCGCGATCTCGAACTTGGCGACGGCGATCCGGCGCGGGCGCTGCGCGCCATCGACGCGCATCTTTGCGACATCAAGGACCTGCAGATCCGCGACGGGCTGCATGTGTTCGGCGAGAGTCCGGACGGGGAAACGCTTGCCGGGACGCTCGCCGCCATCGCACGCATCCCGCGCTCGGGCACGCGCCCGGCCGATGCGTCGCTGGTCCGCGCCATCGCCGCCGACCTTGGTCTTGGCGACTTCGATCCGCTCGCGCCCGACCATGCCGCCGACTGGCTCCTCGAACGCCCGTCGCTTCTTGCCGCCGAAAGCGAGGCGCCCTGGCGGAGCGCCGGCGACGCGGCCGAGCGCATCGCCTTGATGGCGCACCGCCTCATAGCCGGACGGCTCGCAGGCGACGATGTCGAGGCACCTGGCCCCGCGACCGAGGCGGTGCTCGGCTGGGTCCTCGGGGAGCTGGCGCCGGCGCTTCGCCGCTCGGGCGGCGACGAGCTTGCCGGCGTCATGACGGCGCTCGATGGCCGCTTCGTGCCGCCGGGGCCGTCCGGGGCGCCCTCGCGCGGCCGGCCTGATGCCTTGCCGACGGGGCGGAACTTCTTCTCCGTCGATACCCGCGCCGTGCCGACCGAGGCCGCCTGGCGGATCGGCCGCCGCGCCGCCGAGGCGCTGGTGCTGCGCTACATGCAGGACGAGGGCGCCTGGCCGCGCGCGATCGCGCTCACCGTCTGGGGCACGGCCAATATGCGCACCGGCGGCGACGACATCGCGCAGGTGCTGGCGCTGATCGGCGCCGAACCCTCGTGGGAGGCGGGCACCGGCCGCGTCACAGGCTTCCGCGTGCTGTCGCTTGCCGAGCTCAAGCGGCCGCGCGTCGACGTCACGCTCCGCATTTCCGGCATGTTCCGCGACGCCTTTCCCGAGCAGATCGACCTGATCGATTCGGCCATCCGCGCCGTCGCCGAGCGCGACGAGCCGGATGACGCCAATCCGATCGCGGCCGCGCGGCGGCGCGACGGCGACGCGCTGCGCATCTTCGGCTCGGCGCCCGGCGCTTATGGCTCGGGGCTGCAGGCGCTGATGGATCACGACGCCTGGCAGGACAGCGGAGAGCTCGCGGAGGCCTTCCTCGCCGCCGGCAGCTACGCCTATGGCGGCGGCAATGAGGGCAGGGCGGCGGGCGCGGCGCTGCGCACCCGGCTCGGTTCGGTCGATGCGATCCTGCACAATCAGGACAATCGCGAGCACGACATCCTCGACAGCGACGAATATCACCAGTTCCAGGGCGGGCTGGCGCTCGCGGCGGAGACGCTCTCCGGCCGAGCGCCGCGGCTCTATCATGGCGACCATGCGACGCCTGACAATCCGGTGGTGCGACCGCTTTCGGAGGAGATCGGGCGCGTCGTCCGCGGGCGGGCGACCAACCCGAAATGGATCGACGGCGCCATGCGGCACGGCTATCGCGGCGCCTTCGAGATCACGGCGACGGTCGACCTCCTGTTCGGCTTCGCCGCCACGACGCACGCCGTCGGCGACCATCATTTCGATGCGCTCTATGACGCCTATCTCGGCGACGAGCGGGTGGCCGATTTCATTGCCGATGCCAATCCGGCGGCGCTCGTTGGCATGGCGGCGCGATTCGAGATGGCGATCGAGCGGGGCTTCTGGTCGCCGCTCCGCAACAGCACCCGCGCCCGCCTCGCCGCCCTGGCGCGCCCGGACCACGTTCAGGAGACTGCCGCATGACGGACGAACCCGATAGGGATGGAGCCAGCACCAACGGAGCCAGCACCGACGGACCCGCGCCGCTCGATATCGATGCGCGCCACGCCGAGAAGATGAAGAAGAAGAAGGCGGTGCGGGACAAGATCCTCGCGACCAAGACGGTCGAGAAGGGTCTCATCATCGTCCATACCGGAAAGGGCAAGGGCAAGTCGACCGCCGCCTTCGGCATGGTGTTCCGCTCGCTTGGCCACGGCTTCCCGGTCGCGGTGGTGCAGTTCGTCAAGGGCGCCTGGGAGACCGGCGAGCGCTTCGCGCTGGAGCGCTTCGGCGATCTCGTCTCGATCAATACGCTCGGCGAGGGCTTCACCTGGGAGACGCAGGATCGCCAGCGCGACATCGCGGCGGCCCGCCACGCCTGGGAAACCGCCAAGGACCTCATCCGCGGCGGCGCGCATCACATCGTGCTCCTCGACGAGCTCAACATCGTGCTGCGCTACGACTATCTCCCTGTGCAGGAGGTGATCGACTTTCTCAGCGCCGAGAAGCCTGATGATGTCCACGTTGTCATCACCGGCCGCAACGCACCCGACGCGCTGATCGAGATCGCCGACCTCGTCACGGAGATGGAGCAGGTCAAGCATCCTTTCCGCTCGGGCGTGAAGGCGCAGAAGGGCATCGAGTTTTGAGGCGCGTCGGACCGAGCGCACAACCGCGTCTGTCTTCTCCTCTCCCTGAGGGAGAGGTCGGCCCGCAGGGCCGGGAGAGGGTTCACGGGCTCTCCGGAAGATCAGTGGACCCACGCGCGCTGGCTTCGAGGAAGGCCCTCACCCCGGCCCTCTCCCTGAGGGAGAGGGGGCGCTGGCATCGACGTCTGAATAAGTCCTGCGGTCCCAGAGCCGGCACCACGGCACCCCCTCTCCCTCAGGGAGAGGGCCGGGGTGAGGGCCTTTCCAGCCGGAGCCCCGATTGCCCATGACCGCCGCCGTCATGTTCCAGGGCACGGGCTCCAATGTCGGCAAGTCGACCATCGTCGCCGGCCTCGCCCGGTTGCTGGCGCGGCGCGGCATGAGGGTGGCGCCGTTCAAGCCGCAGAACATGTCGAACAATGCCGCGGTGACG
The DNA here is from genome assembly GCA_965229325.1 of Kaistia sp. Lineage (GTDB taxonomy): Bacteria > Pseudomonadota > Alphaproteobacteria > Rhizobiales > Kaistiaceae > Kaistia. The sequence goes on from OZ245873.1 coordinate 592,544, forward strand.
GCGGATGGCGGTGAGATCGGCCGCGCGCAGGCGCTGCAGGCGCGGGCGGCCGGCGTTGCGGCGAGCGTGCACATGAACCCCGTGCTGCTGAAGCCGGAGAGCGAGATCGGCGCGCAGGTTATCGTGCAGGGCCGCCGCTTCGGCACGATGCGGGCGCGCGAGTATGGAAGCCGCAAGGCCGAGCTGCTGCCCTTCGTGCTGGAGAGCTATGCGCGGCTCTGCCGGGAGGCCGACATCGTGCTGGTCGAGGGCGCCGGCAGCCCGGCCGAGATCAATCTCCGCGCCGGCGACATCGCCAATATGGGCTTCGCCGAGGCGGCGGGGCTGCCGGTGGTCCTCGTCGGCGACATCGATCGCGGCGGCGTCATCGCGAGCCTCGTCGGCACCCGCGCCGTGCTGCCGCGCGCCGACCGCGACCGCATCCATGGCTACCTCATCAACCGCATGCGCGGCGATGTGAGCCTCTTCGACGGCGGCCTCGTCGCGATCACCGGGGCGACCGGCTGGCCCTCGCTCGGCGTGCTGCCCTGGTTCGCGGAGGCGGCAAAGCTGCCGGCAGAGGATGTGCTCGATCTCGGCCGCCCCGAATCCGACCCGTCACCGACGGGAGGCGAGGCGCGTGTAATCGCCGTGCCGCTCCTGCCGCGTATCGCCAATTTCGACGATCTCGATCCGCTGGCGCAGGAGGCGGGCATCCGCCTGGAACTGGTGAGGCCCGGCGCGCCGATCCCGGCGGCGGACGTGATCCTGCTGCCCGGCTCGAAGTCGACCATCGCCGATCTCGCCTTTCTGCGCACTGAGGGCTGGGACATCGACATCCTCGCGCATCGTCGGCGGGGAGGGCGCGTCGTCGGCCTTTGCGGCGGCTACCAGATGCTCGGCCGATCGATCGCCGATCCGGACGGCATCGAAGGCCCGGCGGGAACCGTCGCTGGGCTGGGGCTGCTCGATGTCGACACCGTGCTTGGCGGCGACAAGACCACGGCACCCTTTGTCGGCACCGAGATCGACTCCGGCCTTGCCGTCGCCGGCTACGAGATTCATCTTGGCCGCAGCGAGGGGCCGGACCGGGCGCGGCCCTGGCTCGCCGGCCCGGATGGAAGCGGCGAGGGCGCCGTTTCGGCGGACGGGCGGGTCGCCGGCAGCTATGTGCACGGCCTCTTCGCCGCCGACGATTTCCGCCGCGCCTTCCTGGCATCGATCGGTGCCGCGCCGTCCGCTCTCGCCTATGAAGCGGAGGTCGACGCGGTGCTGGACCGCCTCGCCGATCACCTCGAGCGTCACCTCGATATCGAGGCGATCCTCAGGATCGCAGCCACAGCGCGATGATGACGGTGAGCGTCGCGCCGAGAATGGTCGCGACCTTCAGCACCTTCAGCGCGCGGGTGATATCGCCAGGGCCGGCATCGGTCCGCCCGGCGGGATTGAGGAACGGATCCTCGACCATCAGCGCGCCATAGCGGCGCGGGCCGGCGAGGGCGAGATCGAGCGCGCCGGCCATGGCCGCCTCCGGCCAGCCGGCATTCGGCGAGCGATGCTTGCCGGCATTGTCGAGCATCACGACGAAGGACGTGCCGATCGAGGTGCCGACGAAGGGCGCCGCCATGACGATGAGGAAGCCGGCGAGGCGGCTTGCCGGCAGGTTGACGAGATCGTCGAGGCGAGCCGCGCCCCAGCCGAAGGCAAGATGGCGCGCCGTGCGATGGCCGATCATCGAATCGGCCGTGTTGATCATCTTGTAGGCGAAGAGGCCTGGCAGGCCGAACACCGCGAACCACAGAGCGGGCGCGACGACGCCGTCGGAGAAGTTCTCGGCCGTCGATTCGATCGCGGCCCGGGAGACGCCGGCCGCATCGAGGCTCTCGGGATCGCGGCCGACGATCATCGACACGGCCTGACGCGCTGCCCTGAGGCCGCCCTCGGCAAAGGCATCACGGACCCGGGCGACATGGTCGTAAAGGCTGCGGCTCGCCAGGAACACCGAGGCGATCACCGGGATCGCGAGAAAGCCGAAATCGATCCGGCCGAGCAGCGCCTCGATCGCCGCGCCGGCGAACCAGGCGATGGCGACGAGAAGCGCGATGGCGACGACGCCGAGGATGCGGCGCAGGCGATCCGCGGCGCGGTCGCCCTCTGCCGGCGGCGTTCGATTGAGCCTTCGGTCGAGCCATCCGATCAGCGCGCCGAACCAGGTGACGGGATGCGGCAACCGCCGCCACAGCCAGTCGGGATCGCCCACGACCGCGTCGATCGCGAGGGCGGCGAACAGGAACCAAAGATTGAGCTCGAAGCCCGGCTGGATCGTCGGCAAGGGTGGCATCCGGCTAATTTTGTGCAATGCGACAGCGAAGCTGCAGCGCGGCAATACTTTGAAACAAATCCTTCATCCCAATGATATCAGCGCGGCGTTAAAGTCGTGCTGAACTTGGTTTAGACCGCCGGTTCGGTAAAGTCCGCAGCGCGGTCCTGAAGGGGCGTGACATGAGTGACTTGCGGCCATACGATCCTGCCGTCAGCCAATTCCCCCTGCCGATGAGCGCCAAGCGGGCGCAGTTCGAAGCGCGCAACGCCCGCCGCCAGCGCCTGGTCCTGCCGAAGGGCCACCCTTATCGCCGCGTTCCCGTCTGGATGCCTTACCCCGTCGCCAAGGCGCTGACGCGGATCATCGGCTGACAGCGCCCGCGCTTCGCTATCCCCGCGCGTTTGCCGCGGGCGAGCCCCCATCCTCCTGTCGTCCGAGCCGCGCATTCGCGGCTGCGCCTTCGTGCGCGCCACGATCTCCGGCGGCGTCTGTCCTTCGCGTGTTGCGCGATCATCGTCTCCCGATGGAAACGAACGCGATGTGCCCGTTTTCGTCCGCGAGCCGGTTGCGCAATGCGTCCGGCATTGCCATAGCTTGACCGGGCAGTTTGGGTTTCGGTCCAAAGGATGATGGCAACGGCGCATTCGCATGAGCATTGTCAGCAGCGAATGCTGTCTCTTGTCGCGGAGATACACCTGACGTGTCCAGTTTGAGAGCCTCTGAAGCGCATCTTCTCGAGTTGCGGAAGATCCATTCGATGCTCCATGCCGCCATGGATGCGCTGATCAAGGATCTGAACGCCAATGAGGCGGCGCGGATGCTGATCCTGCTCGATGACCGCCTGACCAGCCTCATCAACGGCGCGGAGGTCGACCGCGACGCGCGGCCGACGCGTGTCGCGCCCGCCGAGCCGCGCCAAGCCGAGCTGCGCCAGGCCGCTGCCGAGCCGCGCCAAGCCGCTGCCGAGCCGGCGTCGGTTGCCGATGCGACCCCGCCGCCGTCGCCCGCCCATCCTGTGGAGACAGCGCGACCGACGCCGTCGCAGGCTCGCGGGGATGCCCCGGTGATAGCGCCGACCGTCGTCGTGGCGCCGCCACGGGCGAGCGCGCCAGTGGCGCAGCCTGTGCCGGAGCCGCCGCTATCCGCGCCGCTGCCAGCTTCCGACATCCCGTCTGCGCCGATCATGGCCGTGCCGCAGCTGGCTGAACCGGCCCCCGTCAAGATGCCGCCTGCTGCGCCGGCATTCCCGTCCTTCGAGGACATGATCGCGTCGACGGCGCGCGCGAATGTCGAATCGAAGCCGGAGCCCGTCGTCGAGGTGGTCCCGGTTACGAAGGTCGCACCCGCCAAGGCGCCGGTCGAAGCTACGGCACCCCTCGGCGCTGTCGTGACATCATCCCCAAAGGCCGAGCCGGCCTTGATCGGGCCGGCAGAGGCCGCGCCGATGAAGGCCGCTGCCCTCCCGCCCGTTTCCCCGCCGCCTCCCGCGAAGCCGATTGCGCCGCCGGCCGCCATGGTGCCGCGCCCGCAAGAGGCGCCGGCGCGTGGAGACGACGACGAGCCGGCCGATGACGACGATGATTTCATCGAGGAAGATTTCGAGGACGGCGAGGATCTCGTCGAGGCGGCTGAGGCTGAAGAGAAGAAGCCGGGCCTCGCCGGGCGTTTCCTCTCGCGATTCCGCCTGCCGGGTCTCGGTCGCCGGGCTGCCCCCGCCGAGCCGGTCGACGCGGTCGCGACGGAGCCTGATGACGAACTCGAGGCTGAGGACGCGGCAACGCCGCTGCCCGCAGCGCAGCCTGTGAACCCGGTCCGCGATCTCAGCCTGCGCCGGCTCTATGCTGCCGTCGACCAGCTTCCTGTCGGGGAACTGCTCGCCGAGGCGGAGCAGCGCACCGGCAACCGCATCGAACTCCGCAAGGTCGATGACGGGATCGAGCTCGTGGTCAAGGGGCTGCCCACGGCGCTCGGCAGCGTCCGCCTGTCATCGGAAGATGGCCATGTCGTCTATCATCCCCGGTTCGGGCTCGATTTGCCGCATCGCGAGCCGAACCGTGCCGACCTCGAGCTGTGGACCAAGGCGATGGGGGATCTCGTCGTGCGCGTGCTCGAAGACATCGCCGAGCGGCGCAAGGCGCGTCTCGCGTCGGAGCCGGGGAGCAAGGCCTCCTGACGGGAGGCCCGCGCGCCGGGACCGCCGCTGCGCGCCATCAATCAAGAACCATTTCGGGAGACGTCTCATGAACAGGCGCCAACTTCGCCCGCATGATCCGATCGTCAGCATCTATCCGCTGCCGCTCGACGCGGCGCTCGCCCGCGAGGAAGCGCAGAAGGCGAGGCGGCTGCGCAAGAAACTGCCGCCCGGCCATCCCTATCGGAAGCTGCCGCTTTGGACGCCCTATTGGCTGGCGCGCCTCATCAGCAACGCCGCGCCGAGTTCGCGTCCGCGCTGAGCGCCGATCAGGTCCGGATCGGGTTTTCGAGATACCAGTGATAGGCCTTCGACAGGCCGTCCTCGAACGACGTCGTCGCCTGCCAGCCGAGCGCGTTGATGCGGGCGACGTCCATGCGCTTCAGCATTGTGCCGTCCGGCTTGGTCGTGTCCCAGAGCACTTCGCCGCTGAAGCCGGTGACGCGGCGGACGGTATCGGCGAGCTCGGCGATCGTGATGTCGGAGCCGGTGCCGACATTGACGTGCTCATAGCCCGAATAGTTCTCGAGCAGGAACACGCAGGCATCGGCGAGATCGTCGACATAGAGGAATTCGCGGCGCGGCGTTCCCGTGCCCCAGCAGGTCACCGAGGCATCGCCGCGCTGTTCCGCCTCGTGGAAGCGGCGCAGCAGGGCAGGGATGACGTGGCTCTTCTGCGGATCGAAATAGTCGTTCGGTCCATAGAGGTTCGACGGCATCGCCGATATGAAGTCGACGCCATGCTGCTTGCGATAGGCCTGGCACAGCTTGATGCCGGCGATCTTGGCGATCGCGTACCATTCGTTGGTCGTCTCGAGCGGGCCGGTCAGCAGTGCGTCTTCGGGAATCGGCTGCGGCGTGACCTTCGGATAGATGCAGGACGAGCCGAGAAAGAGCAGCTTGTCGGTGCCGACCTGATGCGACCCGTGGATCAGGTTCGCCTCGATCATCAGGTTCTCGTAGAGGAAATCGGCCGGATAGGTGTCGTTGGCAAGGATGCCGCCGACCTTGGCCGCCGCCACGACGACGACGTCGGGCTTGGTGCGATCGAGATAGGACGTCACCGCGGCCGGGTCGCGCAGATCGACCTCCGAACGACTGGCGGTCACCACCTCGACCCCGTCGCGCTCCAGGCGGCGAACGACGGCGGAACCGACCATGCCGCGATGGCCCGCGACATAGACTCGCCGATTCGAGAGCGAGAACTCGGTCATCGACAGCAACCTTTCCATATCTGAACGCTCGGACGAGCTCTTGTGCGGCGCAGCATTGCCCAAAGAGCGCGCCGTGTCGAGACCGACCGCGGCGGCCGCGCCGCAATCCGGCGCATCGGCGCTGTTCCGATGCTGGCAGCTCTTCCGGAGGTCCTGGTGAGCCCGATGGGATTCGAACCCATGACCCCATGATTAAAAGTCACGTGCTCTACCGGCTGAGCTACGGGCTCGTCAGTGACCTCGTCGAAAGTGCGCGGAACCTAGTCGCCGGGAGGCGGTGGGTCAATAGCGCGGCCGGACGCCCTCCATGGCGGGCGCGAGGGTTGACGCTTGCAGCGGCCGCGCCCGATAAGGAGCGGCAACAGATGGTTACCAAGATGTTCACATTCCCCGAGACCGGCCGTTCGTGCCGGTCTGTGCTTCGCCGGCTCGTGGCCGCGACGATCGCCTGTGCGCTCAGCCTTGCCGTCGCCGCTGCCGCTCCGCTCGCCGTCGACTATCCGTCCTCCGATCTCGAACGCGGCTTCATGCTGACCGTCTTCGGACGCGAGGGGCCGCAGTCGGCCAAGGGTGCCGGCCGCTACGTCAACAAGTTCATCGACCCCGTCGGCGTGACGATCCTCGACAGCAGTTCCGTGCCGTCTCGCGAGAAAGAAGTCGCTGCCTTCGTCAAGCTGCTCGGCCGCACGATCCCCAATCTCAAGATCGCCATGGCGCCGGACCCCGCCAAGGCGCGCATCTTCCTGCACCTCGTCAACCGGTCGAACTATCGCAAGGTCATCGCCGACGCCCTGCCCGAAGGCGACCAGACCAGCTTCCTCGAGGACAACCGCTGCTCGGCGATCATGTGGAACCGGACGACGGGCGTCATCGACCGCGCCTATGTGTTCGTGCTCGCCGACCGGGGCGATGTCGCCTTCACCAGCTGCCTCGCCGAGGAACTGACCCAGGCGCTCGGGCCCGCCAACGACAGCAGTCAGCTCCGCTATTCGCTCTATAACGACACCAACGATGTCGGGACCTTCGGCCTGTTCGACTGGTACATCCTCGCGGCGCTCTACGACCCCGACATCTATGCCGGCATGACGGCGCCGGAGGCCATGGCGCGCCTGCCGAAAGTGATCGAGCGGCTGCGGCCCAAGGCAGCCGTCGTGGCGCCGTTGCTCACGGCCGCCGCAACGCGGCCATAGGGGAGCGCGGTACGCCTGGGGTTGCGGCCCACTTACGCCATAATTTGACGGAATTAGAAGCGCGTGCTGACCATTCATATCCATGCGGCAAACCGCGTCCGGGGCGCGGCCTTGCCGTTCGTCGTCGGAGTGCGGACGGCGGGCCTGCATGGATCGATTTGACATCATGGCCGCGAGGCAGGAGTTCAGTGCTTGATCGACCTACACTGCCATCTGCTTCCAGGGATTGATGACGGCGCCGCCGACATAGAGCTTTCCGTCGCCATGGCCCGCGCGTCCGTGGACGATGGGATCACCGTCACGGCCTGCACGCCGCACATCATGCCCGGCGTCTACAACAACAATCGCGCCATTATCGAAGAGCGGATGGCACAGCTCTCGGCGCGGTTCGCGGACGAGGGTATCCCGATGACGCTGGTCGTCGGAGCCGATGTCCACATGGACGTCGATCTGGTGCCCGGTCTCAAGTCGGGCCGGATCCCGTCGCTGAACAATTCGCGCTACTTCCTGTTCGAACCGCCGCATCACGTCCCGCCGCCGCGCATCGAGGACAACATCTTCTCGATCATGTCGGCCGGTTATGTGCCGATTCTGACGCATCCCGAGCGCCTCTCCTGGATCGAAAGCCACTATGGCGTCATGGAGCGGTTGGTGCGGATGGGCGTAATCATGCAGATCACGGCCGGCTCGGTGACCGGGCAGTTCGGGCGCCGCGTCCGCCACTACGCCGACAAGATGATCGACGAGGGGCTCGTCCATATCCTCGCGACGGACGCGCACAACCTCTCCGGGCGGCCGCCGAATCTCTCCAAGGCGCGGGACATGATCGCCGCTCGCCTCGGCGAGGCGGAGGGCATCCACATGACGACCACCCGTCCACAGATCATCCTCGACAATCTCCCGCCCGACCGGATGCCGGCATCGGCCGCGGCGCGCGAGCCCGCCAAAAGCGAGGGAGCGAAAGGCTTTCTGGCCCGTCTCGGCTTCGGTCGGCGCGGCCGGAATTGATGGTCCGCCTTAGCGAATTGTGCAGTGCGGGAATATCCCGCATTGCGTCATTCTGATCGTCTGGTGTAGTAAATTGAGGCAGCGCGGCTTGCCGCGAAGCTCTGCGCGACAGGAGTGTCAGTGTCCGTCCGGATTTGCACCGCGGTTGTTCTGATCGCCTCATTGCTGGCTGCTTGTTCCTCGGTCTCGCCGTCGAACGAAGCTGTCATGGCAAAATATGCCACGGCGCCGACCCCGGCGGGACCCGGGCGTGGGTCCTTCACCGCTGCCTCGACCGGCGGCGTCCCTGGCCGTCCCGCGGCCCCGCTGCCGGCGCCGAGCTTCGACCAGGGCGCGAGCGAACTGCAATACCGCCTCGGCCCGCTCGACACCGTCAACATCCTCGTCTTCCAGGTGCCCGATCTCTCCGGCGACTTCCAGGTCGGATCCGACGGCATGCTGGGCCTGCCGCTGATCGGCTCGGTCAGGGCCTCCGGCCGCACCGCATCGGAGGTGCAGAAGGACGTCACGGCGAAGCTCGCCGCGACCTATCTGCAGCAGCCGCAGGTGACCGTGAAGGTGACGGGCTTCAACAGCCAGAAGGTGACCGTCGACGGCACCGTCGCGAAGCCGGGCATCTTCCCGGTGGCCTCCGGCGGCGGCACGCTGCTGGAATACATCGCGCTTGCGGGCGGCATGCCGCGCCAGGCCGACACATCCAATGTCGTCATCTTCCGCCAGATCGAAGGCAAGCGGATGGCGGCGCGGTTCGATGTCAGCCAGATTCGCAAGGGCATGGCCACCGATCCGATCGTCTATGGCGGCGACACGATCGTGGTTCCGGCCTCCGGCGTGCGCAGCGCCTGGGCCGATTTCCTGTCGGCTGTGCCGGTGGCGTCTTTTGCCGCCTCTGTCGGCGGCCTCTAGCGTTGTCGCACTGATTCTCTGGAGGACTAGATGAGCGAAGACCCGAGATCGGACAAGGCGGTAACGACGTGGAGCGCGTCCACGCCTCCGTCCAAGCCGTCGACGGCTTTGTCCCAGAACGTCTATGGTCCCGCGCCCGTCGACCTGCAGGCCGAGAAGCCGCCCTTCGACTTTGAGCGAGTCCTGCGCGTGGTGTTGAAGCATCGCTATGTGATCGGCGGCATCATCTGCGCCTGCGTCGTGCTCGGCATCATCATCACGCTGACGTCGACGCCGCTCTACATGGCCGACGTGACGATCGAGACCTCGTCGGCCACCGTTCAGGTCATGAACGATTCCTCGCTCGATCCGCAGTCCGGCGGCGACCAGGCCGAGATCGCGACCTATGTCGAGCTGATTTCGAGCCGCTCGCTGGCCGAGCGCGTCGTCAATGATCTGAAGCTCGCCGACGATCCGACCTTCGTCGATCCGGTCAATCGCTCGCTGATCACACGGGCGAAGCAGCTGATCTTCGGTGCCAGCGCGGAGGGCGAACAGCGCTCGCTCGAGGCGCGGCAGAAATCGGCCATCGGCACCGTTCTCAAGAACACCACCGCGAAATCCGTCAAGGCGTCGCGGCTGCTGACGATCAGCTACAGCGATGCGGACCCGAAGCGGGCGCAGCGGATCGCCAATGCGCTCGCCGCGGGCTTCATCAAGGCCAATCTCGACCGCCGCTTCGATGCGACGACCTATGCGCGCCTCTTCCTCGAGGACCAGCTGCAGCAGGTCAAGCAGAAGCTCGAGGATTCCGAGCGCAAGGTCGTCGCCTATGCCGACAAGGAGAAGCTGGTCACGCTCGACAATGCCAAGACCATCCTGTCGCAGAAGCTCGAGGACCTGAACACGGCGCTCGGCAAGGCCTCGATCGACCGCGCCAATTCCGAGCAGCTCTGGCTGCAGGTCAAGGACGTCAAGGACTATTCGGAGATTCCGCAGACGAGCGGCGATTCGTCGTCGATCATCAACCAGCTCAGGGCAACGCGCTCCGAACTCCTGGCCGACTACCAGTCCAAGCAGCTCACCTTCAAGCCGGGCTTCCCGATGATGGTGGCGCTGAAGGTGCGGATGGACGACATCGACCAGCAGATCGCGCAGGAAGTCGAGAAGACGAAGAACACGATCCGCTCCTCCTACGAGCTGGCGGTCCAGCGCGAGCAGGCGTTGACCGCCGATCTCGACGAGACGCGCGCCGAGCTGATCGATACGCGCAACCGCAGCGTCGAATACACGATGCTCCAGCGCGAGGCCGACACGAACCGCACGCTCTATGACGGGCTGCTGCAGCGCTACAAGGAAATCAGCGTCATCGGCGGCGTCGCCGCCAACGGTCTCTCGATCGTCGACCAGGCCAGCCTGCCGGGCGCCCCCTATTCGCCGCGGCTGGCGCTCAATCTGGTGCTGGCGCTGTTCGGCGGCATCGTGCTCGGCTTCGGCGCGGCGCTCGGGCTCGAATATTTCGACAACACGATCAAGACGCCCGACCAGATGGAAGCGCTGCTGGGCATTCCGGTGCTTGGTCTCATCCCCGTCATGCCGAGCGACCAGTCGGTGCAGTCGGTGCTCGAGGATCCGCATTCAGCGGTCTCGGAAGCCTATCGAAGCGCCCGAACGGCGCTGCAGTTCTCGACCGACAGGGGCGTTCCGAAGAACTTCGTCGTCACCAGCGCGCGGCCTTCGGAAGGCAAGACGACGACCGTCACGACGCTTGCGCGCATGTTCGGCCAGATCGGGATGAAGATCCTCGTGATCGACGCCGACCTCCGCAATCCCTCGCTGCACAAGATCATCGGCATCGACAACAGCACCGGCCTCAGCAACTACCTGACCGGAAGCGCCGACGCCGAAGCCGTGATCCGTCCCTCCGGCGTCGACAATGTCTCGCTGATCTCGTCCGGGCCGATCCCGCCCAATCCGGCCGAGTTGCTGTCCAGTCCGCGCATGCTGACGCTGCTCACGGAGCTGCGCGATCAGTTCGATCTCATCATCGTCGACAGCGCGCCGGTCATGGGCCTCGCGGATGCGCTGCTGCTCTCGAGCGTCGCCGACGGGACGCTGATCGTCTGCTCGGCGGGCGAGACCCCGGCCGAGACGGTCAAGGCGGCCACCAAGCGCCTTGCCATGACAAACAGCCAGCTGCTTGGCGGCATCCTGACCAACTTCAATTCCCAGAAGGCCGGCTACGGCTACGCCTATTATGGCTATGATTACTATGGGTACGGAAAGGACAATCAAAAGTCCTTGCCGGCCGCATAGCCGCCGGGAAGCGGGTGGCGAGGTCTGGCGAAGCGGCCGTGCATCAGTTAGCCTCCCTCTGCAGCATCGGAGAATCCGGGCGCGAAGGGTTGGAAATCGACAATGCGCCAACAGTCGGGACCGTCTTCATTCGGCGCGAGAGCCGCGGCAAGGCAGGTCGCCGGCCTCGCCGCCGAGCGCCGTGTCGTCGGTACGGCCCATCCCGACAACGCGCTGACGCTGGCGGTTCGACTCTATCGTTCGCCGGGTCTTGCCCGCAGTGTTCGGCGGTCGGCGCTGCCGCCGGAGGTGCTGCTGGTCATACGTGTCGCGGCGGGCTGTCCGATCGCCTCGGCGCAGGCGGTTGCTGCGACGGGTCTCGACCAGCCGAGCGTGGTGCGGATCGCGGAGCTCTATCTGCTCGTGGCGCTGTTCGGGCAGGAGGCGGACCCGCACCGCACGCTCGGCGTCAGCGCTGGAGCCGCGGCCGAACTCGTGCAGGATCACAAGAAGTGGCTCTTGAAGTGGCTGCACCCCGATCGCAATCCGAACCAGAATCTCGCCGGTCTCTCCGTGCGCGTGCTCGCCGCCTCGGCCGAGCTGGCGGCGCGGCCGGTCGAGGTCGTCGTCCCGGCCGCAGCAGCGCCGCCTGCCACTCCGGCCGCAGCGCCGTCTGCCGTGCCGGCAGCGGCAGCGCCGGTGGAGCCTGCCCGCCCGCGCCGGACGCGGCAGCAGCGTCATGTCTGGCTGCCCCTGCAACTGGACGGCTGACCGCTGCGGCGGCCTTCGGCCGTTTCCCTCAGCCGGCGCGCAGCAATCGAGTGCGGATGACACAGGATGAATGAGGAACCTGCTCGCCGCCGTCGCACGAGCAGCCGGTCGGCTGCGCAGGGCGCAGGATCGTCCGCCTCGCGTTCACGCGGCAAGGGCCCGAAGACGGCCGAGCTGGTCAAGGGCGTCGTCCTCGGCGCGCTGGCGCTGGTGCTGATCATCGTCATCGTGCGTCACTTCGGTGCCGATGACGTGATGAGCGACGCCGCCGATCCCGGCTGGAAATCCGATGGCGTGACGGGAGATCTCGGCCGCGCGGCGTCGGAACTCGCTGCGCAGCCGCCGGCCGTCGACGCGGCCAAGGCGGCAGCGCTCGATGCGCTCAATCAAAGCCCGCTGAATGTCGGTGCGCTCAGCCTGCTGGCGGACGCGGCGGAAGCTGCCGGCGACACGGCGGCTTCGGCGAAGTATCGCCGGCTGATCCACGAGCAGACGCGCCGCCACATCCCGACGATGCGCTGGCTGTTCGACCAGGCGGTTGCATCGCGCGATTTCGCGACCGCGGCCAGCCTTGCCGACGCCATGCTGCGGCAGGACTACCTGCAGCCGAACGCCCGCTATGTCATGGCGACGATGGGGACGCTGATCACCGACCCCGAGGCGAGGCCGCCCATCGCGGCGATCCTCTCGACATCCAATGTCTGGCGGCGAGCCTTCCTCGAGCTGATTGCCAGCCGCGGGGATATCGACGCCTTCCCCGAACTGCTGTCTCTGGTCTCCTCGAGTAATGGTCCCGCTTTCACGAGCGCCTGGAATCTCTATTTCGATCGCCTGATCAAGGGTGGCGAGAGTCGCAGGGCCTATGTCGTCTGGACGGGTCTGTTGCCGCCGGAGGAGATGGCGAATCTCGGCTTGCTCTACAACGGGGATTTCGAGTCGCCGGCCACCGGTCTGCCATTCGACTGGACCATAAAGACGGCGCGCGGGATGGAGATCGTGCTCGACGGCACGGATCCCGGCAAGGGAAAGCAATCGCTGCGGGTGACCTTCGGCGGCGCGCCGATGAGTTTTCGCAATATGCTTCAGACGCTTATTCTCGACCCCGGCAACTATACCCTCTCCGGCATGACCAAGACCGACAATCTCGTCACCGACCGCGGTCTGTCCTGGGGCATCTATTGCAACAGCTTGGATGGCAACGCGCAGCTTGTCGCTTCGCCATCGTTTTCGGGCACATCCGACTGGAAGCGCTTCACAGTCGATTTCACTGTTCCCCCCCAGTATTGCGACTATCAGACGATTCGACTGGAGCTCCCGGCGCGAATCGCTGCCGAACGGCGCATTCAGGGCAGTATCTGGGTCGATGATCTTGCGATCGTTGCTCAACCGATGGCCACAAGCGCGCCCATTGCAGCGCCTCCTGCCCAGTGATGCGGCTTTTTGGTCACGCGTGACTGTCGTCACATCGGCAAAGCCCCGAACTGAAAGCTCCATCTTGTTCTCGCAACTGCGAGATGCTAATCCTTAAGGGCGAAATGGGCGCTACGGGGCTGATGACCGTGAGGGCCAAGCTTAGAAGGAGGTTCGGAATGGTTCGAGTCGCACTTGCATCGGCGCTTGCCGTCGTTCTGGCCTCGGGGGTTGCTTTGGCTGCGCCCGCGGCTACGCTTTCGGATGTCTCCGGCTCTGTCCTCGTCGACAGCGGCAAGGGGTTCCAGAAGGTTTCCACGTCGGCCGAGGTTGCTCCTGGCAGCCGCGTGCTGGTCTCGAAGGGTGGCAAGGCGGTTCTCGCCTATGCGGCCGGCTGCACGAAGCCGCTGTCGGCGAACACGATCACGACGGTCGCTGGCGCTGACGCCTGCTCGGCGTCTGCTCAGGTTGCCAGCCAGGACACCCAGAGTAAAGGTCTCTGCAAGACCGCGCAGAAGGACGAGAAGGGCTTCTACTCCTGCGTCGCCTGGATCGCTGGCGGTACTGCCGTCGCCGGCGGTCTGATCGGCTATGCCATCGGCCAGAACAGCGACGGTGAGACCGTCTACGTCTACGTCCCGATCAGCGGCTAATTTCGCTGTCGTGATGGCCGACGCATCCGTTTTCGCGTCGAGCGTTCAAGGACGCGGTCATGCTGTGCATGACCGCGTCCTTTTTTTCTACGCGTCCTTTGTATTCGCGGCGGCTGTCCTGCTCGGCGGCGGCACGGCGGTCGGCCAGTTTTCCGACCAGCTGGTCGAGGTGCTGAGCGTCCCGCTGCTGTTCCTCGGTCTTTCCCGCCTGATGGGGCGGCGCTGGGAGCCGGGCTGGGCGCCTGCGCTTGCTTTGCTGGTGCTGATCCTGGCGCTGCCTCTGCTCCAATTGGTGCCGCTTCCGCCGGCGATCTGGACGCTGCTGCCTGGCCGCGCCAGCGTCGTCGCCGTTCTGGAAGCCGCCGGGCTTCCGATCGGCTGGCGGTCGATGAGCCTCGCGCCCTTCGCGACGCTCTATTCGTTCCTGTCCCTGTTGCCGGCGGCTGCGCTGTTCGTGGCGGCGCTGCAGCTGGAGGCGAGCAGCCGCTATCGGCTCCTGATCGTGCCGCTGGCGATCGCCGGTCTCAGCGGACTGCTCGGTGTCGTCCAGTTCGTCAGTCGCGATGCCAGTGACATCAGCATGCAAGGCGCGGCGAATGTCGGCTTTGCCATCGGTTTCTTCGCAAACCGCAACCATTATGCGGCGCTGATCTACACGATGCTGCCCTTTGCCGTCGTCTGGACGGTGCAGGCCACGCGCCGTCACCGGGATCGTACCTGGTTCCTCGGCGTGCTGTTCGGCGGCGCCGTGGTGGCGTCGCTGCTGGCGGGCATGTCGGCCGCCTTTTCGCGCGCCGGCGTGGCGCTCGGCGTCGTTTCCCTGCTCGGATCGGCGTTCATCGTCTGGCGGTCCGGGCGCGCGTCGCGCCTCGGGCGCTGGCCGGTGATCATTGCCGGCGTTTGCCTGCTCGGCTTTGCCGCCGTGATGCAACTCGGGCTGGTGCAGCTTCTCATCCAGCGCTCGGCGGTCGACGGATCGCGTCGCTCGATCGCGCGGCTGACGCTCGAGGCGATCCAGAACTATTCGTTCGCCGGCTCCGGCTTCGGCACCTTCGTGCCCGTCTTCAAGGCGTTCGAGCAGCCGTCCGATATCATCGTCTTCTACATCAACCATGCCCATAACGACTTCCTGGAGCTGACGCTCGAGGGCGGTATCCTGGCGAGCCTGCTCATCGCCTTGTTTCTTCTCTGGTATTTCCGCCAGTTCTGGTCGATCTGGCTTTCCAGCGTCTATTCGGGCTCGGCGAGCCAGCGTTTGCTCGCGAGCGCCGCCAGCCTCTCGATCGGATTGCTGCTGCTGCATTCGCTGCTCGACTATCCCCTGCGCACCATCACGCTCATGACCTCTTTCGCGGTGGCCGCCGCGTTCATGGCTCTGCCGCCGCCCGAGAGCGAACAGGCGCCGCCGCAGCGCCGCCGCCGTGCGTCCCGCGCCTGATGCGGGCGCGGATGACCGCGCCTGTCACATGCGCGACGCGCATCGCCGTCACCATCGACCGCCAACGGCGGGCCGCCCGCATTTTCCCTCACGCCATGGTTGAACGCCCGTGAAGATAGCGATGATTGGGTCCGGATATGTCGGACTGGTTTCTGGCGCGTGCTTTGCCGATTTCGGGCATAGCGTCGTGTGCATCGACAAGGCGGTTGCGAAGATCGAGGCGCTGGAGCGGGGTGAGATCCCGATCTACGAGCCGGGTCTCGACGCGCTTGTGGCGGAGAATGTCAAGGCGGGCCGGTTGTCGTTCACGACGGAGCTCGCCGGCCCTGTCGGCGATGCGGACATGGTGTTCATCGCGGTCGGGACGCCGTCGCGGCGCGGCGACGGCCATGCGGACCTCTCTTACGTCTATGCAGCGGCGCGCGAGATCGCGCTGGCGGTGAAGGGCTTCACGGTGGTGGTGACGAAGTCGACGGTTCCGGTCGGGACGGGCGACGAGGTCGAGCGCATCATCCGCGAGACCAACCCGGCGGCCGATGTCGCCGTCGTGTCGAACCCTGAATTCCTGCGCGAGGGCGCGGCGATCGCCGACTTCAAGAAGCCGGACCGGATCGTGGTCGGGCTCGAGGACGATCGGGCGCGCGAGCCGATGGTCGAGGTCTACCGACCGCTTTACCTCAACTATTCGCCGATCGTGTTCACCTCGCGCCGCTCGTCGGAGCTGATCAAATATGCGGCGAACGCGTTCCTCGCGATGAAGATCACCTTCATCAACGAGGTGGCGGATCTCTGCGAGCAGGTCGGGGCGGATGTGCAGGCGGTGGCGCGGGGGATCGGGCTCGACAACCGGATCGGGTCGAAGTTCCTGCATGCCGGCCCCGGCTATGGCGGCTCGTGCTTCCCGAAGGACACGCTGGCGCTGGTGAAGACGGCGCAGGACCATGGCAGCGCGATCCGGCTGATCGAGACGACGGTGGCGATCAACGAGCAGCGCAAGCGCGCGATGGCGCGCAAGGTGATCGTGGCTGCCGGCGGCGATGTGCGCGGCAAGGTGATCGCGGTGCTCGGGCTGACGTTCAAGCCGCGGACGGACGACATGCGCGAGGCGCCGTCGCTGGCGATCATCCAGGCGCTGCAGGATGCGGGCGCGCGGATCGTGGCGCATGACCCTGTTGGCATGGAGGCGGCGAAGCCGCTGCTCGATGATCGGGTCTCCTATGCGGCAAGCCCCTATGAGGCGGCGGCGGGGGCGGATGCGCTTGTGCTGGTGACGGAATGGGACCAGTTCCGGGCGCTGGACTTCGGGCGCCTCAAGGAGGCGATGACGACGCCCGTGCTGGTGGACCTCCGCAATGTCTACAGCCGCGAGGAGATGGCGCGGCACGGCTTTGCCTATACCTCGGTCGGCCGCGGCGTCGACGACAAGGGCGACGTGCTCGAAGCTGCCGCCGAATAGGCGGGCGGAATTCGTCAGCCTGGCGCGGCGCGAGGGTGAAATCGTAACCTTCGGCGCGCCACACTGGCGGCGCGCCGGCCCTTTGGGTAAGACGTCGGCGGGACGGATCGGCCGTGGGGGCGGGACGAGGCATGATGCGGGCGCACATTTATGTTGCACTGCCGCATAAAACCTCCATAAGATTTGTCCCGAAAGCTCATTGGCATGAGTGAGAGTTTGCTCAACCTTTACTGAACGGCGACAGGATTCATGGTTTCACATTCGGGCAAGACGGCGCTGATCACCGGCGCGACGGGTCAGGACGGGGCATATCTTTCCGAGCTGCTGCTCGAGAAGGGCTACATCGTCCATGGCGTGAAGCGGCGCTCGTCGTCGTTCAACACGGGGCGCGTCGAGCATCTCTACCAGGATCCGCACGAGAGCCATCCGCGCTTCATCTTGCACTATGGCGACATGACGGATTCGACCAATCTGATCCGCATCGTGCAGCAGACTCAGCCGGACGAGATCTACAATCTCGCGGCGCAGAGCCATGTCCAGGTCTCGTTCGAGACGCCGGAATACACCGCCAATGCCGACGCGATCGGCACGCTGCGCCTGCTCGAGGCGATCCGCCTGCTGGGTCTGACCAAGAAGACGCGCTTCTACCAGGCCTCGACCTCGGAACTCTATGGCAAGGTCCAGGAGATCCCGCAGTCGGAGACGACGCCGTTCTATCCGCGCTCGCCTTACGCGGCCGCCAAGCTCTATGGCTACTGGATCGTGGTGAACTACCGCGAGGCCTATGGCATGCATGCCTCGAACGGCATCCTGTTCAACCATGAGAGCCCGCTGCGCGGCGAGACCTTCGTCACGCGCAAGATCACCCGCGCCGTGTCGGCCATCCACCACGGCAAGCAGGACAAGCTCTATCTCGGCAACCTCGACGCCAAGCGCGACTGGGGCCATGCCCGCGAATATGTCCGCGGCATGTGGCTGATGCTGCAGCAGGACGAGCCGGACGACTATGTGCTCGCGACCGGCGAGACGCATACCGTCCGCTCCTTCGTCGAGAAGGCCTTCGCGGCGGTCGATGTCTCGATCAACTGGACGGGCACCGGCGTCGACGAGAAGGGGCTCGATGCCAAGACGGGCAAGGAACTGGTCGCGATCGATCCGCGCTATTTCCGTCCGACCGAGGTCGAGCTCTTGATCGGCAATCCGGCCAAGGCCAAGGCCAAGCTCGGCTGGAGCCATGAGACCGGGCTCGACGCGCTCGTCGCCGAGATGATGGTCGAAGACCTGAAGGTCATGGCGCACGCGCCTGTCATGCACACCGCGTGAGGACCGTGTCGATGACGGCTTTCCAAGCGGAGTTCGCGTCGTGACGGGTAAGGTCCTCGTCTATGGCATGAATTATGCCCCGGAAATGGCCGGCGTCGGCCGTTACACCGGCGAGATCGCCGAGCATCTCGCCGCCGAAGGCAAGTCGGTGACCGTCGTCACCACACCGGCCCATTATCCGGGCTGGGTGGTGCAGAAGCCGTATCGCAACGGCTACCAGACCGAGCAGCTGAACGGCGTCACCGTCGTTCGCTGCCCGCTGATGCTGCGCCGGCAGATGGAGGGCGTCTGGCGGCTGATCGCGCCGATCAGCTTCGCCGCGACGTCGCTGCCGGCCGTGCTCTGGCAGTTCATCCGCCACCGGCCCGATACGGTGCTGTGCATCGAGCCGACCCTGATCGCGGCGCCGTTCGCGGTCCTCGCCGCCAAGCTGACCGGCGCCAAGACGATCCTGCATGTGCAGGACCTCGAGGTCGACGCTGCCTTCGCGGTCGGCCATATCGGCGGCAAGCCCTGGCTGCGCCGGCTCGGCTATGCTTTCGAGCGCACGATCATGCGCGCCTTCGATCGCGTGGTCACGATCTCCAACCGCATGGCGGAGAAGATCGCCGAGAAGGGCGTGCCGGAGGCCAATGTCAGCGTGATCCGCAACTGGGTCGATCTCGAGCAGATCTTTCCGCTCGAGGGTCCCAATCCCTATCGCGGCGAGCTCGGCTACGGCGCGAACGACTTCGTCGTGCTCTATTCCGGCAATATCGGCGCCAAGCAGGGGCTGCATGTGCTGCTCGATGCGGCGGTGGCGCTTGCCGGGGAGCGGTCGATCTATTTCGTGATCGCGGGCGAGGGTCCGGCGAAGCCCGATCTCATCGCTCGCTATGGCCATCTGGAGCGCGTCAAGTTCCTGCCGTTCCAGCCCTATGCGCGGCTGAACGCCTTCCTGAACATGGCCGACCTGCACGCTTTGCCGCAGGATGCAAGCGCCGCCGACCTCGTGCTGCCGTCGAAGCTCGGCGGCATGCTGGCCTCGGGCCGGCCGATCGTGGTGACCGCGGCGTCAGGCACGGAAATCTTCGAATTCCTCGGCCAGGCCGCCTTCATCACGCCGCCCGGCGATTCGGAGAAGCTCGCCGATGCCGTCCGCGATGTCGCCCGGCTGAAGCTGACGACCGACCGCGCGCTCCAGAGCACGCTGTCGGCGCAGCTGTCGCGCCGCGATGGCCTGAAGCGATTCGCGGCCGCACTGGAGTTCTGACGATCGAGAGCCGCGCGCCTGCCTCAGTCAGGCGCGCGCAGAACGATTCTCTCAGGGCTCGGAACGAGGACGGATCGACCTTCGGGCTCGTTCCAAGGTCTTGACGAAGTCGCGTGTCGTTGCCGGGGCTTGACCCGGTAAGCCCGACCTTCCGCGACTGACGGGCGCAATCCATGGCCGGCAAGGAGGACTGGATTGCCGGGTCAAGCCCGGCAATGACAGTTGAGATCGGTCGCTCGTGACGTTGGACGCCGAACGTCGATTGGACCGAGGGCTCAGACCTAGGCCTTGGTCCTAGGGCTTGGAGCTCGGCGCCGAATTGTTGATGAGCCGCGCCAGCCAATAGGGCACCCAGAGCGGCAGCCGGCGATAGGGATGCCCGAGCGGCAGCTTTTTGCCGAGGCGCCGCGCCCTGACCGTCTCTTCGCGTGCCCGCTCGGCATCCATCGGCTGCGGATAGATGCTCACGATCGGGTCGCTCGGGATGATGCCACGCTCGCCAGTCTGCCGCGAATACTCACTGCCACTGCGCCGCCGACGCCGTGTCGCGCTCGTAGACTGGGACATGAACTTAGCCTCCTCGAATGCCGCGCTTTGTCGCGCGATCTGCTTGCTCCGGCGAATCCCCCCGAATTCATAGCGATAAAATTATCGCATCAAGCGCTGCGGCAACGCCAGTCCGAATTTCAAAGATGTTGTGATCGCAGACACGCCCAAAAGCCGCACTCTAAACTTGCGTTCTTTATCAAAGCTATGGCAGCCGAACCAGACAGACATGATCGCCATTCGTCTATTGGCAGGACGGAAGCTGGAGTGCCATTCGGCACAAGCAGGACCCACACCCTTTGGCGTATTGCAATGCAGCATGTATAATGCGTTGCATGACGAACCGAGGGCCAGTCCTTCGTGGACGGGCTCGACCGAAGGGCTCTCGACATGGACGAAGTGCGACCGATCGATCCGCTTGTCAGCCGCTATCCCCTGCCGCTCAGCGCCGAGCGCGCCCGGCACGAGGCGCTTCAGGCGCGCCGCAAAGGGCTCAAATTGCCGAAGGGCCATCCCTATCGCTGGTTGCCGACCTTCGTGCCCTATGGCCTCGCGCGGCTGCTATCGCGATCGGCGGCAAGTTCGCGCCCCGGGCCGGCCGGGCAGCACCAGCCGTCGGTCGGGCGGTCCTGACGTCGTCTCTGCGGATGCCCCGGCGGTCCCCATGACGTCACGCGAAGCTCAGCGCCAGTAAGGCTTGGCACGCACGAGCGCCTGATAGGCGCGGTCGGCTGCCGCAAGGGTGGCGGGGTCGACGGGGCCGCCCTCGGCGAGGCCGAGCGAGACCGCCGCCGGCTTCCCCAACAGGTCCACGGCGATGCCGGCGAGCGTGCGCTCATCGTTGAGCTGGCCAAGCGTCTCCTGCAGGGTCCGGACCGAGGATTGCAGGCGCTTCCGCTGTTTCAAGGCCTTTTCGGAGGGATAGAGATCCTCCGCGAAATCTGACGCATAGCGCAGCGTCTTCGCCTTGATTCTGAGGCGATGCCGCGCGGCCGGTGACTGCGGTCCCGGCGCACCCGCCTCTCTCAAGGCCCGCCAGCGGCGGCGGAGCACCCGGCCCAGCTCCTTCTGGATACGGCCGGGACGCTCGGCCGCGTCGTCGGTTGCGGTGGCGAAGGCGAGAAGGCGCAGCTGGGCGCGTCCGAAGCGGCGCGAGGCGAGCGTCCGGGCCGCGCGCGCCATGGCGATCATGCGCGCCTCGGCAAGCCGCGCCAGCGCCGGATCGGCGGCCTCGCTGTTGAGCGGCAGTGCCGCCGTGAGAATGTCGATCTCCCGGACGGCGCCGAGCCGGCGGAAGGCGCGGCGCAGCGTTCGCATCGCCGTGGCGATCCCGGGGACATCCATGGTCTCGCGGACGATGTCCAGCAGGCAGCGGAGGCGACGCAGCAGCACGCGCATGTGATGCACCGCCTCAACCTCGCCTGACGCCGCAACGACCGGGCGCTGCAAGGCGATATCGTTCAGCAGCGAGGCCGCGATCCGGCGTAGCGTCGCGGTGAAGCTTTGCGCCGGGGGCAGGGCGCCACGGCTCCGCCGCAGGCGCTCGACGCCGATGAGGCGATAGCCGCGATCCGATTTCGTCAGCGGCTCGAGATGCAGCGCGACCTGCGCCGCCGCCGTCTGCGCGAGCGCGACCGCAGCTTCCACCGGCCCCTCCTTCACCTCCAGCTCGATTTCGGCGACGGCCTGGCGCTGCCCGGCCGCCTCGATCGCGCCGCTGTCGGCGCAGAGGCTGATCAGCGAGGCGCCCGACCGCAGCAGCCACTCCGTGCGCTCGGTCTCGATGGTGAAGATGGGCGCGAGACGGCCGGAGGTCGCGAGGCGAAGCTCCTCCGGCAGGTCGCCCGCCAACAGCGCCGCATCGAGCGCGTCGCCCTCGACCAGATGCTCCGCCTCCGAGCGCGCAAACAATCCGGCACCGCCCGTCGACGGGCCTTTCAGCGTCTGCGTCACTCCCTTGGCCGAGCGGCGGAGGCGCAGCGTATAGCCGGCATGGTAGAGCGCGTGATCCTCGGTGTCGAAATAGGTCGCCGAAAGCGCTGTCTCCGTCGCCGGGACGTCGCGGAGGAACGGCAGTCGCCGGAACGCGGCGATGTCGGCTGGATCGATCGCGAATTTCAGCTCGATCTCGATCGGCGCTGCGGCGATGGCGGTCTTGCTGTCCATTCTGATCCTTGTCCAGAGGGCGGCGCTCGCCCGGTCACGGCCCCAACGCGAGCGACGCCATGATGCCCAACGCCCCACCCGTGACAATCGCTGCGAGGGTGATCAACGAAATCAGGAGACGGAAGCGGCCGCTGCCGAGCAGCGCGCCATAGACGGCGCGCGCCGCCGCATTGACGCCGAGGCAGATCAGGATCGCCGTCGCCGCCTCGTTCACGGGAACCGTTCCGCCGGCGAGGCGCGCGGTCGAGACCGAGAAGGCATCGACATCGGCGAGCCCGGCGATCGCGCCGAGCGGATAGAGGCCGGCGCTGCCGAAGCGCTGGTTGACGTAAGCGGCGGCGAGCCCGATCGCGGCGAGCAGCAGCGCGAAGCCGACGACGGGTAGCAATTCGAACGGATTGCCGAGGACCATGTCGCCCTTGGTCGGCGTTCCGGGCTTGAGCAGCAGCCTGATTGCCGGCAGCAGGACCACGATGGCGGCGGGAATGGCGGCGACGGCGAGAGGGGGGAACAGGCCCGGCTCGATCAGCGAGCTGACGACCAGCACGCGCAGCAGCGACACGGCGCCGGCCGTTGCAGCGCCGGCCGCCAATGCGCCAGCGGCCTCGCCGGTGGCCGAGCGGCGGGCGAAGGCAATGGTGATGGCCGTCGAGGACACCATGCCCCCTGTCAGCGCCGTGACGAGGACGCCGCGTGAGGGGCCGAGGATTCGCATGCCGAGATAGCCGGCATAGGAAAGGCCGGCGAGCAGGATGGTGAAGATCCAGATCTCGCGGAGATTGATGGCGCCGAGCGGATCGAGGGCCCGGTCTGGCAGGAACGGCAGCACGATCGCGGCCATGGCGAGGAGCAGCAGCGTCGAGCGCATCTCCTGCCAGGTGATGCGCGCGACGAGGCTGTGCAGCCATTCGCGCGCAGCGAGCAGAGCGGCTGTGGCGATGCCGGCGGCGGCGGCGATGTCGCGGTCGCCGATGACGGCGAGCGCGCCGAGCGCGAAGACCAGCATCGCCGCGACGGTGCCGGTGACGCTGAAATCGTGATCGGCGCGGCTTTCGTCGCGCTTGAACCAGGCGAAAACAGCGACGAAGCCGAGAAAGCCGAGCCCGATCAGGAGCGGCGCGTCGAGCGCCTTGGCGATGGTCGCAAAGACACCGCCGAGCAGGCCGGCCAGCGCATAGGTGCGGAGGCCCGCCGTGCGGCTGCCGGGCGCCGCCTCGCGTTCACGCCAGCCACGCTCGAGGCCCACCACCAATCCGATGGCGAGCGCCAGTGTCAGTCTCAGCGCCAGATCCGTGTCCACATGCGCCTCGCTCGACCAGACGACCTTAGTCTAGCCGAGTTTGCAGCTGTGCGCTTGATCCAGCGCAGGCTGTCAGGCGGTGACGCTTGCCGCCGCCCGCTCGGCGATATAGGCGCGCCAGCCGCCGAGCGCCGTGATCTCGCGTGCGCCCTCGACCGCATAGGGCTCGCAGAGGAAGCCCGTCACTTCCGAGCCGTCGTCGAGGCGGATCTTGCCGACGCCGAGCGGCGCCGGAATGGCGTTGACGAAGGCGCCGAAGGCCGCGGGCGTCAGGCCCCAGACCTCGACGGCAAGGCCGGCGCCGGCATAGCCCGGCTCGCGGATGAGGCCGGGCTTTGGCGGCACGGTGTCGGGCAGGACGAAGAGGCGGTAGTCGCCCGCCGTGCGGCAGGTCTTGAGCAGCCGCCCACCGGAGGAGGTCAGCTGCGGATTGAGCGGCATGCCGCTGAGATGGGCGCCGACCACGACGATCGGGATATGGCTGGAGCCGGCCGGGGCGAGTTCACTGGCGGCCGGGAGCGCCGCCTCGGTGTCGCGGCCCATGCCATAGCCGGGCGATCGATGCAGACGGTCGCCGATCGCGGCCAGCGCCGCGTCTGCGAAGGCCGGGCCGATCAGCGTCACGCCGGCGGGCAATCCATCGGCGCGGAAGCCGGCGGGGACGGCGATGGCGCTGCAATCGAGCAGGTTCACGAAATTGGTGTAGCGGCCGAGATTGGAATTGAGGCGGATCGGATCGGCCTGCATTGCCGCGACGGTGTAGGTCGTCGGCGCCGTCGGCAGCAGCATCACATCCATCTTGGCCCATTCGCGATCGGCGAGCTTCCTGAGCTCCTCGAGCCGGTACTGGCCGCGGAACGCATCGACCGCCGAATAGCTGCGCGCGCCCTCGACGATCGTACGCACCGTCGGGTCCATCGCATCGGCATGATCGCCGACGAAGCTCTCGATCGCCGCGAGGCGCTCGGCGACGAAGGGGCCGCCATAGAGCAGCGCCGCGCATTCGCGGAACGGGGCGTAGTCGATCTCGACCGCCTCGCCGCCGAGCGAGGCGAGCTTGCCGATCGCTTGGTCATAGAGGGCCTCGGTCTCGGCATCGCCGAAGAACTCGCGCTCCGCCTTGCCGAGCACGCCGAAGCGGAAGGTCCGATCCGGCAGGGCGACGGGCGGCAGGTCGCGCGAATAGGGATCGGCCGGATCAAAGCCGGCGGCAATGCTGCGGACGAGATCGGCGTCGCCCGCGGTGCCGGCCAGCACCGTGATGCAGTCGAGGCTGCGGCAGGCAGGGACCAGGCCGGTGCCGGACAGCATGCCGCGCGAGGGCTTCACGCCGACGAGATTGTTGAAGGCGGCGGGGATACGGCCGGAGCCGGCGGTGTCGGTGCCGAGCGCGAAAGCGACCTGGCCCGAGGCCACCGCCACGGCCGAGCCGGAGGAAGAGCCGCCCGAGATATAGGCCGGATCGAACACCGAGCGCGGCGCGCCATAGGGCGAGCGCGTGCCGTTGAGGCCGGTCGCGAACTGGTCGAGATTGGTCTTGCCGATCGGGATGGCGCCGGCGGCCTTCAACTTCGCGATCACGAAGGCGTCGGCGGCGGGCTGATAGGCGAAGGCCGGGCAGGCGGCCGTGGTCGGCAGCCCGGCGACGTCGATATTGTCCTTGACCGCGAAGGGGATGCCCCAGAGCGGCAGGTCGGCCGTGGGCGGTCCGCTGGCTGCGAGGGCCTCGGCCGCGGCGATCAGCGCCGCGTCGTCGAAGCGGCTGATCCAGGCCGCCTTGTCCGGCCAGGCGTCGATGCGGGCGATCACCTCGCGGATGACCGCGACCGGGCTGAAACGTCCGCTCCGGTAGCCCTCGCTGAGCGTCGCGATATCGAGGAAGGTCGGCAGCATCACAGGGTTCCTTCAATCAGGGCGACGACATCGCCGGCGCGCACGGTGCGGCCGACCTGGCAGCGCAGGCCCGCGATGCGGCCCGCCACCGGCGTCGTGATTTCCATTTCCATCTTCATCGATTCGACGATCACGACCGGTTGCCCAGCTTCGACCATCGCGCCGTCTTCCACGAGTATCTTCCAGACATTGCCCGTCATCGGCGCGGCGATCGGCTGCATTCCCTCGGGGATCGCCTCGTCCGCGCCCTCCATCCGGCCGCCTTCGTCGCTGACGAAGCTGTCGAGGCCGCGCGCCTTCCAGTCGGCGCGCTCCGCCTCGAAGGCCGCCTGCTGCCGCGCCTTGAACGCGGCGATGCCCTCGGCATTGGCGGCGAGCGAGGCGGCATAGTCCGCATAGGAGAAGCGCGTCTCCTCGATGCGGATCGGGTAGCGGCCATGCGGGAAGGCCTCGCGCGCCTCAGCAAGCTCCGCCTCGCTCACCTCATGGAAACGGACGCGATCGAAGAAGCGCAGCAACCAGGGATGGCCCTTGGTGAAGACGCTCGTCTGCCGCCAGGCATTCCACATCTGGATGGTGCGGCCGAACAGCTGGTAGCCGCCCGGGCCCTCCATGCCATAGATGCAGAGATAGGCGCCGCCGATGCCGACGGCGTTTTCCGGCGTCCAGGTGCGGGCCGGATTGTACTTCGTCGTCACCAGACGGTGGCGCGGATCGAGCGGCGTCGCCACCGGCGCGCCGAGATAGACATCGCCGAGGCCGAGCACGAGATAGTCGGCGTCGAAGACGATCCGCTTCACATCCTCGATGCCGTCGAGGCCGTTGATGCGGCGGATGAACTCGATATTGGACGGGCACCAGGGCGCATCCGGCCGCACCAGCTCCTGATATTTGCGCATCGCGAGCTGGACGGAGGGATCGTTCCATGACAGCGGCAGGTGCACGATGCGCGAGGGCACGCTGACCTCTTCCGCCGCCGGCAGCACCGCTTCGATCGCCTCGAGTTCCGCGATCAGGCGCGCGACCGGCAGACGCGTGCCGTCGAAATGGATCTGCAGCGAGCGGATGCCGGGCGTCAGCTCGACGATGCCTTCGATCCGCGCCGCCGTCACCGCCTCCATCAGCAGATGGACGCGCAGGCGGAGCGCGATATCGAGCATCATCGACCCGTATTCGACCAGCAGATTGTCGTCGCCGGCGCGGCGATAGACGACGCGGACGGGTCCGGTCTCGCGCGTCGCGAGGATCGGGGAGGCGGGCGGTGAGGCCCTCACCCCAGCCCTCTCCCTGAGGGAGAGGGGGTCCGACGGGGCCACAGTCAACGCCTCAGCTGGTCCTGTGCCATCAATGCCAGCGCCCCCTCGCCCGCTTGCGGGAGAGGGCTGGGGTGAGGGGCCTTCAGCCTCCACAAACCTAACCCCGTCGCCGGGCTTCAGCTGGCCGATCTTCCAGAGTTCGTCGCGGGCGATGACCGCCGGGCAGACGAAGCCGCCGAGGCTCGGTCCGTCGGGGCCGAGGATGATCGGCATGTCGCCGGTGAAGTCGATCGAGCCGATGGCATAGGCGTTGTCGTGGATGTTGGAGGGGTGCAGCCCGGCCTCGCCGCCATCGGCGCGCGCCCAGTCGGGCTGCGGGCCGATGAGGCGAACGCCGGTGCGCGAGGAGTTGAAATGCACCTCGTAGCGGGCGGAAAACAGCGCCTCGATATCGCCCGCCGTGAAGAAGTCCGGCGCGCCATGCGGACCCGAGCGAACGCCGATCACCCAGTCGCGGGTGAGCTCCGGCCGCTCCTCCTCGCCAAGCGGCGCCGGCGCGTGTGTCGCGAGATCGCCGATCTTCAAGACGTCGCCGGCGCGCAGCGTGCCGGTGGCATGGCCGCCGAAACGCCCGAGGCTGAAATTCGACCGCGAGCCGAGGAAGAGCGGCGCGTCGATGCCGCCGCGCACGGCGAGATAGCTGCGCTGGCCCGGCCCGTTCACTGTGCCGAAGGCGAGCACCGATCCTGCCGCCACGCGGACCGGCGTGAAGGCGGGGATCGGCGCGCCGTCGAGCTTCGGCGCCATGTCGGCGCCTGTGACGGCGATGAGCGCGTCGCGGTGGAAGCGGAGCACCGGACCGGAGACGGTGAGTTCGAGCGCCGCCGCGTCTTCGGGATTGCCGACGATGCGGTTGGCGAGGCGATGCGAGCGGCTGTCCATCGGGCCGGAGGGCGGCACGCCGACATTCCAGAGCCCGATCCGGCCCGGGAAATCCTGCACGCTCGACTGCGCGCCAGGGGCGAGCACCTCGATGGCGCGCGGCACGAACGGGAAGCTCCGGAGCGCCGCTGTCGACACCGCGCCGCTCGTGAACACATCCCAGCGCGCGATCTGGCGGAGATAATCGAGATTGGTCTCGATGCCCTGGACGGTAGCGGCATCGAGCGCGTCAGCCAGCTTGCCGATCGCCTTGCTCCGATCCTTGCCATGCACGATGACCTTGGCGAGCAGCGGATCATACCAGGGCGTGACCTCGCTGCCGGTCTCGATCCAGCCGTCGATGCGGACATCTTCAGGCCAGGAGACCTCGGTCAGAAGACCGGTCGACGGGCGGAAATCGGCCTGCGGGTTCTCGGCATAGAGACGGACCTCGATCGCCGCACCATCAGGCACGAGCGAGGACTGCGCGGGGAGTTCGAGTTCGCCTGCCGCCTGGCGGATCATCCATTCGACGAGGTCGACGCCATAGACCGCCTCGGTGATCGGATGCTCGACCTGTAGCCGCGTGTTGACCTCGAGGAACGAGACGTCATCACGGGCGACGTCATAGATGAACTCGACCGTGCCGGCCGATTCATAGGCGACGCTTTCGCCGAGCGCGATCGCGGCCCTGTGCAGCCGCGCGCGGATGGCGTCGGAGAGGTTCGGCGCCGGGGTTTCCTCGACGACCTTCTGGTTGCGCCGCTGCAGCGAGCAGTCGCGCTCGCCAAGCGCCACGACGCGGCCCTTGCCGTCGCCGAAGATCTGCACCTCGACATGGCGCGCCAGCGCGACATAGCGCTCGAGATAGACGCGCGCATCGCCGAAGCTCGATGTCGCCATGCGCTGGACGGCCTCAAAGCGGACGGCGAGCTCGGCCGCGTCATGGCAGAGCGACATGCCGATGCCGCCGCCGCCGGCCGTGCTCTTCAGCATCACCGGATAGCCGATGCGCTCAGCCGCGGCGAGCGCCTCCTCGGACGAGCCGAGCAGGCCGCTGCCGGGCAGGAGCGGCACGCCGGAGGCCTCGGCGAGCGCCCGCGCCGTGTGCTTCAGGCCGAAGTCGCGGAGATGCGCCGGCCGCGGCCCGATGAAGCGGATGCCGGCTTCGGCGAGACGTTCGGCGAAGACGGCGTTTTCCGACAGGAAGCCGTAGCCAGGATGCACGGCCCCCGCGCCCGTCGCGAGGCAGGCCGCGATGATCGCGTCGATATCGAGATAGCTTTCCTTCGGCGCGGACGGGCCGATGACGATGGCCTCGTCGGCGTCAAGGGCTGCCCGCGTGAAGCGATCGGCCTCGGACGCCACGGCGACGGAGGCGATGCCCATCCGACGCAAAGTCCGGATGATCCGGCTGGCGATCTCGCCCCGGTTTGCAATGAGAACCTTCTGGAACATGGCTCAGGCGACCGCCGGATCGAAGATCATCACGCGCACCGGCGTCGGATTGAAGCCGTTGCAGGGATTGTTGACCTGGGGGCAGTTGGAGATGGCGCAGATGACATCCATCGCCGCGAGGATGTCGACATGGTCGCCTGGCTTCGAGACCCCGTCGACGATGGCGAGCTTGCCGTCCGGCTCGATCGGCACATTCATGAAGAAGTTGATGTTCGGCACGATGTCGCGCTTGGTCATGCCATGCGCCGCCATGGCGATGATGAAGTTCTCGCGGCAGGCATGCATGAACTTGGTGTGGTGGCCGAAGCGGACCGTGTTGGCCTCGCAGGAGCAGGCGCCGGCAGAAGTGTCGTGCCGGCCGCAGGTGTCGGCGACGACTGTCGCTAGGACTCTGCCGATATTCGAGATCAGCCGCGTGCCGGTGGTGACGTAAGGCGCGCCCTGCTCGAGGATCGTGTCCTGCGCGCTGTAGCGCTCGCTGGTGTCGGCGGCCGCATAGAACAGCGTGTCGACGGCCTGCTGCCCCTCGAGATCGATGATCCGGAGGATCTGGCCGCGGCGGACGATGCCGGTCCACGGCTTGTTGGCGGGGATGGTGAAATCATAGATCGCCTTGGCCGGATCGAGACCCGTGGGCGCGGCGAGGAAGCGGGACTGGTTCATGCTGCTGCTCCCTCAGACGCGCGCATAGGTCGCGTTGTTGTCGAAGCCGCGGCGGGCCTCGGCGGTGGCCGTCCGGCAGAGATCGTCATCGGCGGCGGCGGGAAGCGCGTGCACGATCGCCTCGATGGGGCCGGGCGCGAACTCGGTGTCCGGGGCGTGCGGATGCGGGCAGTTGGAGATCGCGACGATGAGGTCGAGCTCGGCGCGGAGATCAACGAAATCGCCGGCCGTGACGACGCCGTCGCGCCAGGCGAGGCGGCCCGCGCCATCGACGATGACGGGCGCGAAGAACGTGATCACCGGCGCGAGGTCGCGGAGGCCGAGGCCGTGCTTGCCGGCGGCGAGCAGCATGTTCTCGCGCGTCGAGCGGAGGCTCGCATCGCCATATTTGCGGGCATTGGAGGCCGGCGTCGAGCCGCCGACGATGGTGTCATGCGCGCCGGTCGTGTCCTCGATGATCGAGAAAAGCACGCGGCCCATGTCGGAGAAGAGGACCCGGCCCTTGCGGAGCTCGGCGGTCCACTGGATCTTGACCGTGTCGGCGCTGTTGTAGCGCTCGCTCGGATCCTCGGCATTCCAGGCGAACAGCGAGACGCCCGGCGTCGCCGAACTGTTGACGAGGCGAAGGGCCGTGCCGGCCTTCAGCTTCAGCGTCGCATACCAGCCGCCGGGGATGGTTTCGCGGTGGATGATATCGGCCTCGATGATCGGCGCTGCGCCCTTCGGCGTCGGCGCGGGCAGGGCGCGCGGCGCGGCGCCGTCGCCGGCCGCCTTCAGTTCCTCATAGCGCTTGCGGTTGGCCTCGATCATGGCGGCCTTGTCCCGGTCCATCGCCTCGGTCATGGCGTGTCTCCTTGGAGGGCCGGGTCGTCCCGGAGTGGTCCCGTCAGTGGTGCCGGGTCGTCCCGGCCGGGCATGGTCTTCCTTTTAGGCGGTCTTGGCTCGCCTGCAATCCGCTTCGGCCAGACCTCGAAATCCCGCGTGATGGTGGCGCCGTAGCGGCCGCCATCGGAGGGCTCGTTGCGCCGCCGTTCGAAGGCGATGACCCGCGTGCCGAGCGAGAAGGCCTCGGAGAGGTCATGCGTCACCATGACGACGGTCAGCGGCCGCTCGTGCCAGAGCTTCTGCATCAGCACATGGATCTCGCCGCGGATGCCGGGGTCGAGCGCGCCGAACGGCTCGTCGAGCAGCAGCACCTTGGGCTTCGCCACCAGCGCCTGCGCCAGCGCCAGCCGCTGCTGCATGCCGCCGGAGAGCTGCGCCGGATACTTCTCTTCCGCTCCGGCGAGACCGACGGCGGCGAGCACCTCGCCCGCCTCGTCCTCGGCCGTGCGCCTCGCGGCCCCGAACAGGCGGCCGAAGAGCGGCGCGGCCTTGAGCTCGAGGCCAAGCACGACATTGCCGAGCACCGTCAGGTGCGGGAACACCGAATAGCGCTGGAACACGACGCCGCGGTCGGCGCCGGGCTCGGTCGGCAGCGGCTCGCCCTCGATGGTGATGCTGCCGCGATCCGGCCGTTCCTCGGAGAGCAGCATGCGCAGGAACGTGGTCTTGCCGCAGCCAGAGGGGCCGACCAGCGCGATGAAGGCGCGCGGCGCGATGTCGATCGTGATCGCCTCGAGCACGACGCGGCCGTCATACTCCTTCCAGACATCCTTGAAGCGGATGGCGCTCATATCAGGCCCCTCATCCCGACGCTCGCGCCGCTTCGAACCAGGGGAAAGCGCGGCGCTGAAGCA
Organism: Kaistia sp.; assembly: GCA_965229325.1. Classification (GTDB taxonomy): domain Bacteria; phylum Pseudomonadota; class Alphaproteobacteria; order Rhizobiales; family Kaistiaceae; genus Kaistia. Next base: position 623,874 of record OZ245873.1, read on the forward strand.
TCACGAGCGCGCGGTCCATCAGGAAGGCGAGCAGCGTGATCCAGGCGACATAGGGCAGGATCACATCCATCGCGAGATAGCGGCGAACGAGGAAGATGCGGTAGCCAAGGCCCGATTCGGAGGCGATGGCTTCAGCTGCGATCAGGAACAGCCAGGCCGGCCCGATCTGCAGCCGCAGCGAATCGAGGAGGCGCGGCAGCGTCTGCGGCAGCACGACGCGCAGCACGATCTGCCAGGTCGAGGCGCCGAGCGTCTGCGCCTTGATCATCTGCTGTGGCGGCAGGTCGCCGACCCGGAGCGCGATGTCGCGCACCAGCGGCGGCGCCACGCCGATGACGATCAGCGCGATCTTCGAGGCCTCGCCGAGGCCCATGGTGATGAAGAGGATCGGCAGCAGCGCCAAGGGCGGCACCATGGAGACGACCGCCACGAAGGCCCCGAGCCCGGCGCGAAAGACGGGCAGAAGGCCGATGACGATGCCGAGCACGAGCCCGATCGCGACCGAAATCGCCAGCGCTGCGAAGAGCCGGTAGAGGCTCGCCTCGGTATCGACGAGGAGCAGGATATCGCCGGTGCGCTGGTCGACCTGGAAGGCCATCCGGTCGATCGCGGCGGCAAAGGAGGAGAAGGCCGGCAACAGCTTGTCGGCCGGGTTCTCGGCAAGCCGGATGCCCGAACCAATCAGATAGGCGATGACGACCAGCACGAACGGAAGCAGCGCCAGAAGCCGCGCGACGCCGGGGGCAGGGCGACGATTGATCAGGCGCATGGCGTGGCCTCGGCGTCGATCGGTGCGGTCGCCGTGACGGGTGGCGGGAGGGCGGCGGCGACGGCAGAAGCGAAGGCCCCCACCCCAGCCCTCCCCCGCAAGGGGGGAGGGAGCAGGGCAGCGGCCGTCAGCGAGGGCGTATTCGATCCCGGAGCGGCAACCGTCGATCGTCCGAAGGACGATGCCAGCGTCACTCCAGAAGCGATCGACGTCCGAGCCCGCACGCCGCAAGAACCCTCCCCCCTTGCGGGGGAGGGCAGGGTGGGGGCCCTCGCTGCGGCGGACAGCATTGCGGTCACAGCTTTCCGGCGGCGGCGGCGGACATGTAGGTGTCGGTGAAGCGGAACTTCACATTGGCGGTGTCGCCGAGCACCTTGCCGTCGGCGAGTTCGATGCCGACGACGTCGGGCGAGGCGGCGCCGCTGCCGAGCAGGCCGTGTTCGAACAGGAAGGCGCGGACATGGTCCATGGTGGCGGCGATTTCCGGGCTCCTGGCGAAGGCGGCGGCCTCGTCAGGCTTGAAGAACATGCGCGTCGCCTTCAGCTGCGCCTCGTAGCCGGCGAGATCGGTTCCGGACGACTTGCCCATCGCCTCGCGCGCCGCCTTCCCTTCCGGGGTGTCGGCCGACATGATCGCCATGGTCTCGTACCAGGCGCCGGCCAGCGCCTTGCCGAAATCCGGATTGTCTTTCAGCGTCGCTGTGTTGGCGGCGGTCAGGTCGATGATCTCGCCGGGGATCTGCGAACTATCGAACACCTTGTGGGCGCCGGGCGTCGCCATGATCTCGGCGACGAGCGGGTTCCAGGTCACCACCGAGGTGACGTCCGGCGTCGACCAGGCCGCGACCATGTCGGCATCCGAGGTCGAGACGACCGAGAGGTCCTTCTCGCTGAGGCCGATGGTCGAGAGCGCGCGGGCGAGCAGGTAGTGCGAGACCGAGAACTCGACCAGATTGACCTTCTGGCCCTTGATGTCGGCCAGCGTCGTCTTGTCCTTGAGGATGACGGCGTCATTGCCGTTGGAGAAGTCGCCGACGAGGACCGCCGTCGTGTCGACACCGCCGGCGGCGGGGATCGACAACCCGTCCATGTTGGTCAGCGTCACCGCGTCGAAGCCGCCGGCCGTGTACTGGTTGATCGATTCGACATAGTCGTTGACCTGCACGACATCGATCGTGATGCCGTATTTGTCGGCCCACTTCTTGACGATGCCCTGGTCGGCTGCCCACTGCCAGGGCATCCAGCCGACATAGATCGACCAGGCGAGCTTGAAGTCCTTCTTGGGCGCGGCCATGGCGGCGCCGGTGAGCGTGAGAGACGTCACGGCGGCGGCCAGGAGGCCGGCGGCGAGGCTGCGCTTCAGGATGTTCGAGACGTGCATTGCCAACTCCGGTCAGGGTTTCACTGCAACCAGGGCTTGGCAAAGACCATCGCGTCGCCAAACTCCTGGCCACTGAGGTCTCCCGGGATTTTATCCCGCCGTGCCCGGCGCGGATGTCTCCCGCGCCGGCGGCAGCTCTCGGACCAGCACTCCCAAGAGGGAATCGGAACCCTAGCCACCAACTCAATGCCGTCTCTCAAAGCAAGGCACGTGCCAGCGCCAATGGCGCGGCGAACTGCATGCAATGGCAGTCCGACTGGCGCGAAGCTGGGCGGGCAGGGGTGTCGCTGGTTACGGATTGGGCATCAGGCCGGTCGCTCCGGTCCGGCGACGGTCGCATACATGCCGGTGGTGCGGAATTCGGTTGGGCTGGTGCCGAAGACGCGGCGGAACACCTTGGCGAAATAGTTGGGATCGTCGAAGCCGACGAGCACCGCGACCTCCTTGACCGAGACGGGCGTATCGTTGGCGAGCAGCGAGGCGGCGCGGCGCATGCGCTGCTGCAGCACGAATTCGGCCGGCGGCAGTCCCTCGCTGTCGGTGAAGACGCGGGTGAAATGGGCGCGGCTGAAGCCGGCGATGTCGGCAAGGTCGGGGACGGCGATCGGCTGGTCGAGATTGGCGAGGATGTAGCGCACGGCGCGGGCGATCGCGTCGTCCTCGGTCGGTGCGAGGGGATGCGAGCCGAACACGTCGTCGAAGAGGGCCATCGCCGCTTCATAGGCGATCGCCGAGGCCGCGCCCGGCGTCTCGCCGCCGCCCTCGATGAAGCGCAGCGTGCAGCGGGCGAGATGCTCGATCGTCTCGGGGCGGAGGCGCAGCACCGGCCCGTTGGCGGCGAGAATCTCGCGGTGGATGCGCAGCGCCTCGCGGCCATGCATCGAGATCCAGAAATATTCCCAGCGGTCGCCGGGATCGAGCCAATAGCGATGGTTGTGCGGGATGATGACCAGCATCGTGTCGCCGGCCTTCAGCCGGTATCGGCGGCGCTCGTAGCGGAGCTGGCCGACGCCCGACACCGTGTGCTGCAGGACCGTGAACGGCGTCTGCCCGCGCTGCATGCCATCCCAGGCATAAGGCGGCTGGTCGCGGATCTCATAGCCGCTCGAGGTCGGCATCGAATGCAGGTGGCGGCGGCCGCGTGGCAGCGACAGCGTCTTCATAGCCGGCGCATAAGCCTGCAGTTTCGAGAGCACAGAATCACCCATGAAAGCACAAAATCTCTCTGGTCCAGGGTCCGGGCTTGCGAATAACTAATGCCACGGACAGCCGGCGGGAACCAGACGGAACCCACGCGGCGGTGGTGCGCCCATGCGTCGTCGACGATGTCGCGACGGGGCGCAAGGGCGGAGATCGGGCCGCGTTCGCGGCCGGCATGCATCGAGGAAGCGTATGTCCGGATTGAAGATCGCAATCATCGGCGCGGGAAGCGTCGGCTTCACCAAGAAGCTGATGACCGACATCGTATCGGTTCCCGAGCTCAGGGATGCCGAGTTCGCGCTGACGGATGTCAGTGAGCACAATCTTTCGATGATCGAGCAAATTCTCGGTCGGATCGTCGAGGCCAACGGCCTGCCGACCAAGATCACCGCGACGACCGATCGTCGCGCGGCGATTGCGGGCGCGAAATACATCATCAGCTGCGTGCGCGTCGGCGGGCTCGAGGCCTATGCCGACGATATCCGCATCCCGCTGAAATATGGCGTCGACCAGTGCGTCGGCGACACCATCTGCGCCGGCGGCATTCTCTATGGCCAGCGCAACATTCCGGTGATCCTCGACTTCTGCAAGGATATCCGCGAGGTTGCAGCGCCCGGCGCGCTGTTCCTCAACTATGCCAACCCGATGGCGATGAACACCTGGGCCGCCATCGAATATGGCGGGGTCAACACGGTCGGCCTCTGCCACGGCGTCCAGCATGGCGGCGAACAGATCGCGGCGGTGCTCGGCGCGAAGCATGGCGAGCTCGACTTCGTCTGCTCGGGCATCAATCACCAGACCTGGTTCATCGATGTCCGCTTCAAGGGCCGCAAGGTCGGCAAGGACGAGCTCGTCGCCGCCTTCGAGGCGCATCCGGTCTACTCCCAGCAGGAGAAGGTCCGCATCGACGTCCTGAAGCGCTTCGGCGTCTATTCGACGGAATCCAACGGCCATCTCTCCGAATACCTGCCCTGGTATCGCAAGCGTCCCGAGGAGATCGGCCGCTGGATCGACATGTCCGACTGGATCCATGGCGAGACCGGCGGGTACCTCCGCTACTCGACCGAATCGCGGAACTGGTTCGAGACCGATTTCCCGCGCTTCCTGGAAGAGGCCGGCAAGCCGCTCGACCATGGCAAGCGCTCCAGCGAGCATGCGAGCCACATCCTCGAGGCGCTGGAGACGGGACGCGTGTATCGCGGCCATTTCAACGTCAAGAACAACGGCGTCATCACCAATCTGCCTGCCGATGCGATCATCGAGAGCCCAGGCTTCGTCGATCGCTTCGGCATCAACATGGCCTCCGGCATCACGCTGCCGGAAGCGTGCGCGGCGACCTGCCTCTCCTCGATCAACGTCCAGCGCATGTCGGTCCACGCCGCCGTCACCGGCGATCTCGACCTCCTGAAGCTCGCCGTTCTGCATGATCCGCTGGTCGGCGCGATCTGCTCGCCGGACGAGGTCTGGCAGATGGTCGACGAGATGGTGGTGGCGCAGGCGAAGTGGCTGCCGCAGTTCGCGGGCGAGATCGACGGCGCCAAGGCGCGCCTCGCCAAGGCGACGGTCAAGACGCGCGACTGGCAGGGCGCCGCCCGCCGCGACGTGCGCACGGTGGATGTCGTCCGGGCGGAGAGCGCCAAGAAGCGCGCGCTCGAACTCGACGAGGCTGCACGCCCGTCGCTGTAGCGGCCGGCGACATGGGCGCGGCCTTTGGGCCGCGCTGCGGGGAGGGGCCGCCGTCGTGGGGATGCGAACGGTGTGGCGGCCCGATGTGGAAAGACGGTCGATGGCAGCGGCCCTGCCGTCGTCGCGCTCAAGGGAGGAATGATGAAGACTTACATGCTGACCCTCGGAGGAGCAGGTCTGCTCCTCGGTGTCGCCGTTTCGGCGGCGCTGGCCCAGACCGAAAAGCCGATCCTGCCGCCCGATCCGCCGAAGTTCGACGCGCAGGGTCAGGTCGACTATGTCGGCGTCAAGGACATCTTCGAATTCAAGGCCCTGCCCGACTACAAAGAGCCGGACTGGGTCACGAAGAACTTCGTCGCCACCGGCAAGCTGCCGCCGGTCAAGGATCGCCTGCCGAAGGAGCCGCTGGTCTACAAGAAGGCCAACATGGTCGACGGCGTCGGCGTCTATGGCGACACGATGCGCCATGTCATCGGCGGCCGGCCGGAAGGCTGGAACTATATCGGCGGCCAGTCTCAGGGCTGGGGCGGTATCGATATCGGCATGTCGGAATGCCTGACGCGCTCGGGCCCCTTGTTCGAGATCAAGGCCGACGAGCTCGAGCCGCTGCCGAACCTTGCCAAGAGCTGGGACTGGTCCGAAGACGGCCACAAGCTGACCATGCACCTCATCGAGGGTGCCAAGTGGTCGGACGGCGTGCCGTTCACGGCCGATGACCTCATGTTCTACTGGCAGGACAACGTCAACGATCCGAACGTCACGCCGCTGAACGGCGCCAAGGCCGGCACGTTCGGCGAGGGCACGACGCTCGAGAAGGTCGACGACTTCACCGTCGTGTGGACGTTCAAGCAGCCCTTCGCCAAGCAGTATCTCTACCAGATGGCCTATGGCACCTTCTGCCCCGGCCCGGCTCATATCCTGAAGCCGCAGCATCCTAAGTATTCGAAGAACACCTACGAGCAGTACAAGAACGCCTTCCCGCCCGAGTACATGAATATTCCGGTGATGGGCGCCTGGGTCCCGGTCGAATATCGTCCGGATGACATCATCGTCCTCCGCCGCAATCCCTACTACTGGAAGGTGGACGAGGCCGGCAACCAGCTGCCCTACCTGAACGAGATGCATTACAAGCTCTCGACCTGGGCGGACCGCGACGTGCAGGCCGTTGCCGGCTCCGGCGACTTCTCGAACCTCGAGCAGCCCGAGAGCTTCGTCGAGGCGCTCAAGCGTTCGGCCAGCCCCGACGCGCCGGCCCGTCTCGAATTCGGCCCGCGCATCATCGGCTATTCGCTCTATCCGAACTACTCGGCCAATGGCTGGGGCGAGCCGGACGAGCGCGGCCAGGCCGTGCGCGAACTCAATCGCAACGAGCACTTCCGCAAGGCGATCACTGAAGCGGTTGACCGCAAGCGTCTCGGCGAGTCGCTGGTCAAGGGTCCGTTCACGACCGTCTATCCGGGCGGCATCTATTCGGGCACCGTCTACTACGACAAGGACTCGACGGCCTACTATCCGTACAACCTCGAGAGCGCCAAGGCCGAGCTGGAACTGGCCGGTCTCAAGGATACGGACGGCGACGGCATCGTGAACTTCCCGGCCGGTACGGCAGGCGGCAAGAATGTCGAGGTCACGCTCCTCGTCAATGCCGACTACCAGACCGACAAGAGCCTCGCCGACGGCATCGTGGCGATGATGGAGCCGCTCGGCATCCGCGTCATCCTCAACACCGTCGAGGGCAAGCAGCGCGACGCGCTGCAGCAGGCCGGCAAGTTCGACTGGATGATCTTCCGCAATACCGAGGAACTCACGTCGGTCGTGCAGAAGACGGTCAATCTGGCCCCTGTCGGTCCGCAGACCAGCTACTACCATCGCGCGGGCAAGGACGGTCAGCTCGACCTGCTTCCGTTCGAGCAGCAGCTTGTCGACGTCACCAACAAGTTCATTGCGACCAGCGATCTCGCCGAGCGCAAGGAGCTGATGAAGCAGTTCCAGAAGATCTACACCGACAACGTCTACGGCATCGGCCTCACCCAGTATCCGGGTGCGCTGATCATCAACAAGCGCTTCGCCAACATCCCGAAGGGCACGCCCATCAATCTCTTCAACTGGGCGGAAGACAGCATCATTCGTGAGCGCGTCTTCGTCCCGACGGAGAAGCAGGGCTCTTACGAGCTGCATGCCGAGACGCTGCCGGGTGCGCCCGGCTCGGCCGGCCCGGTGAAGTAGGCGACAGCCTCACCCTCGCGGAGCAAGGAGGCCGTAAGGCCCCCTTGCTTTCCCCAAGGCCCGGACACGGAGCCAGCAGCCTCATGTTGCGCTTTCTCGCGATCAGAATTCTCTCGGCCATTCCGGTCCTTCTGGTTCTCAGCATCGTCACCTTCGCCATCATCCAGGCGCCTCCGGGCGACTATGGCGATTTCATCCGCTCGCAGCTCATGAACCAGGGCGGCGCATCAGCGGTCGTTGCCGAGGCGCAGGCCGACGCCTATCGCAAGGCGCATGGTCTCGATCAGCCGATCATCGTCCAGTATTTCAACTGGATCGGCGGCATCGTCACCCGCGGCGATTTCGGCCAGAGCTATTTCTACAACAAGCCGGTGGCGACCGTCGTCGCCGAGCGGCTGCCGCGCACGCTGCTGCTGGCGCTGGTCTGTCACATCCTCGCTTCGCTGATCGGCATCAGCTTCGGCATCATCGCGGCGACGCGCCAATACAGCTGGATCGATTCGACGCTCGCCTTCGTCTCGTTCCTCGGCACGACGATCCCGCGTTTCCTGATCGCGATCGTGCTCGTCTATTTCATGGCCTTCCGCTTCAACGTGCAGGAGATCGGCAGCTTCTTCTCGCCGCAATATGGCGGCGCGCCGTGGTCCTGGGCAAAGTTCGTCGATCTCGTGAAGCATGTCTGGCCCGTTGTCGCGATCGCGACCTTCGGCGGCCTTGCCTACAACATGCGCGTCATGCGGGCGAACCTGCTCGATACGCTGAATGCCCAATATGTCGAGACGGCGCGCGCCAAGGGCCTCTCGGAGGGCGCCGTCATCCTGCGCCATGCCGTGCCCAACGCGCTGCATCCGCTCATCATGTATCAGGGCGTCGTGCTGCCCTACATGCTGACCGGCGAGATCGAGGTCGCGATCGTGTTCTCGCTCGCCACTGTCGGTCCGGCGATCGTCTCCTCGATGGCGGTCGGCGACGTCTATGTCACGGCGACCTTCATGATGGTGCTCGCGGCGACGCTGATCGTCGGCAACATCATCGCCGACATGCTGCTCGCGCTGCTCGATCCCCGCGTCCGTCTCGGCGGAGGAAAAGAATGACCGACATCAATTCGGCAACCGAGGCCGCGGCCCATGTCGCGAACGCCGAGGCGAAGCGCAAGGAAGCCGAGCTCGAGGCGCGGGCCAATCCGCATGCCGGCCGCTTCGCGCATGGCAACGAGACATATCTGGCGCTGGTCTGGCGGCGCTTCCGTCGCTCGGTGATCGGCATGATCGGGCTCATCATGGTGCTCGGCCTGCTGGTCATGGCGGTATTCGCGGATTTCTTCGCGCCGGTGAACCCGAAGGATAACGGCGTCGGCTTCGCCCCGCCGGAAACCTTGTCGTTCCGTGCGCCGGATGGCAGTTTCAGCCTGATGCCGCGCATCTATCCGATCGTCGAAACCGGCGAGTTCGATCCCGTAACCTTCCAGCCGCTGACCGGGCCCGATTTCGCCAACCCGCACACGCTCGGCTTCTTCGTGAAGGGCTATCCCTACAAGCTGCTGTGGCTCATTCCCGCCGACCGGCACTTCTTCGGCTCGACCGACGGCAGCGGGGTGCATCTCCTCGGCACCGACAAATTCGGCCGCGACATCCTCTCGCGCGCCATCGTCGGCTCGCGCATCTCGCTCACCATCGCGCTCATCGTCGTGCTGATCACGACGACCGTCGGCACCGGCATCGGCATCACCTCCGGCTATCTCGGCGGGCGCTTCGATGCCTGGGTGCAGCGCTTCGTCGACCTCGTGCTCGCCTTTCCGCAACTGCCGCTTTATCTCGCGCTGACCTCGCTGATCCCGATCACGGCGCCGTCCAACGTCTTCATCGCCTTCGTCATCGCGGTGATGGCGGCGCTCGGCTGGGCCCAGCTCTCGCGCGAGGTGCGCGGCAAGACGCTGGCGCTGGCGCGGATCGAATATGTGCGCGCCGCCATGGCGGTCGGGGCGGGCGACGGGCGCATCATCATGCGCCACATCCTGCCGAACGTGCTCAGCCACGTCATCGTCTCGGTAACGCTCGCCATCCCCGCGATCGTGCTGCTCGAATCCTTCCTCGGCTTCCTCGGTTTTGCCGTGAAGCCGCCGCTGATCTCCTGGGGATTGATGCTGCAGGACACCGGCGCCTTCTCGGTGATCGGTTCCTATCCCTGGATTCTCTCGCCCGTCGCCTTCGTGCTCGTCACCGTGTTCGCGTTCAACGCGCTCGGCGACGGTCTCCGCGACGCCATCGACCCGTATTAGCGGTGACGGACATGACCGAGGCGACCGACACTTTCTGCCCGCCCGAGCGGACCGATCTCAACCAGCACGGCAGGCAGCTCATTCTGGACGCGCGCAATATCGGCGTGAACTTCAAGGTCGAGGGCGGCACCATCCAGGCCGTGCGCGACGTGTCGTTCCAGTTGCATGCCGGCGAAACGATCGCGGTGGTCGGCGAGAGCGGCTCCGGCAAGTCGGTGACGGCGCGCACGATCATGGGCCTCTTGTCGAAGCGGGCCACGATCACGCCGGGCGCGCGGATCCTGTTCGAGGGCAAGAACATCCTCGGCTTCAACGCGGCGCAGCGCCGGCAGCTGCGCGGCAACCGTTTTTCGATGATCTTCCAGGAGCCGATGAGCTCGCTGAACCCGGTCTATACGATCGGCCAGCAGATCTGCGAGGTCATCCACCTGCACAACCGCGTCAGCCGGTCCGAGGCGATGAAGCGGGCCGAGGAACTGCTCAAGGAGGTGCAGATCCCGGAGCCGGCCTCGCGCCTCAAGCAGTATCCGCACCAGCTTTCGGGCGGCCAGCGCCAGCGCGTGATGATCGCCATGGCGCTCGCCAACCGGCCCGACGTGCTGATCGCCGACGAGCCGACCACGGCGCTCGACGTCACCGTGCAGGCGCAGATCCTCAACCTGATCAAGGACCTGCAGCGCGTCCATGGCATGGCCGTGATCCTGATCACGCATGACCTGACGATCGTTCGCCAGTTCTCGGACTATGTCTATGTGATGCAGAACGGCGAGGTGAAGGAGCACAACCGGACGGAAGAGATCTTCCGCAATCCGCGCCATGCCTATACGCGCCATCTGCTCGCCTCGGAGCCGAAGGGCATCGCCAACCCGCTGCCGGAAAAGACGCCGGTGATGCTGGAAGGCAAGGATGTCCGCGTCACCTTCACGCTGAAGCGCGGCGGATTATTCCGGCCGGAATATTTCCCGCTGATCGCCGTCGATAGTCTCAGCCTCGACCTCCGCCGGCACGAGACGCTCGGCCTCGTCGGCGAGAGCGGCTCGGGCAAGACGACCTTCGGCCAGGCGCTGCTTCGCCTCATTCCGAACAATGGCGGCGAGATCTGGTTCGACGGCGAGCCGATCCAGATGAAGTCGCGGCAGGAGATGCGGCCGCTGCGCTCGCGCATGCAGATCGTGTTCCAGGACCCGTTCTCATCGCTCAATCCGCGCATGTCGATCGGCCAGATCATCGAGGAAGGGCTGATCGTCAACGAGATCGGCGCCGACCGTCATGACCGGCTCGACCGGGTGCGGAAATCGCTGCGCGATGCCGGCATGCCCGACACGATCCTGTCGCGCTTCCCGCACGAATTCTCCGGCGGCCAGCGCCAGCGCATCGCCATCGCCCGGGCGATCGCGATGGAGCCGGAGTTCATCCTGCTCGACGAGCCGACCTCGGCGCTCGATCTCTCCGTCCAGGCCCAGATCATCGACCTCTTGCGCAAGCTGCAGGACGAGAAGGGCCTTTCCTATCTCTTCATTTCGCACGATCTCAAGGTCGTGCGGGCGCTCTGCCATCGCGTGATCGTCATGCAGCATGGCAAGATCGTCGAACAGGGCCCGGTCGCGGAAGTCCTGACCCATCCCAAGAACGACTACACGGCGCGGCTCGTCCGCGCCGCCTTTGAAATCGCCGCCTGACGCCAGGGCGGTGCATCCATTCGATCGGAGTTGAAGTCATGGCACGTCCCAAGATCACGTTCATCGGCGCCGGTTCTTCCGTCTTCATGAAGAACATCGTCGGCGACATCCTGCATCGGCCGGCTCTCGCGGAAGCCGAGATCGCGCTGATGGATATCAATCCCGAGCGGCTGGAGATGAGCGAGATCATCGCCAAGAAGCTCGTCCAAACGCTCGACGTTCCCGCGACGGTGACGAGCTACACCGACCAGCGCCGCGCGCTCGAAGGCGCCGATTTCGTCGTCGTCTGCTTCCAGATCGGCGGCTATGAGCCCTCGACGGTCGTCGATTTCGAGATCCCGAAGAAGTATGGCCTGCGCCAGACCATCGCCGACACGCTCGGCGTCGGCGGCATCATGCGCGGCCTCCGGACTGTGCCGCATCTGTGGAAGATCTGCGAGGACATGCTCGCGGTCTGCCCCGAGGCGATCATGCTGCAATATGTCAACCCGATGGCGATCAACACCTGGGCGATCACCGAGAAGTTCCCGACGATCCGCCAGGTCGGCCTCTGCCATTCGGTGCAGGGCACGGCGCATGAGCTCGCGGAAGATCTCGGCATTCCCTATGAGGAAATCCGCTACCGCGCCGCCGGCATCAACCACATGGCATTCTACCTGAAGTTCGAGCATCTCCAGGCCGACGGCACGCTGCGCGATCTCTATCCCGATCTCGTCCGCGCCTATCGCGAGGGCCGGGCGCCGAAGCCGACCTGGAATCCGCGCTGCCCGAACAAGGTGCGCTACGAGATGCTGACCCGGCTCGGCTATTTCGTCACCGAGAGCTCGGAGCACTTCGCCGAATACACGCCCTATTTCATCAAGGAGGGCCGCGAGGACCTCATCGAGAAGTTCGGCGTGCCGCTCGACGAATATCCGAAGCGCTGCGTCGAGCAGATCGCCCGCTGGAACGATACGGCCGAGGAATACCGCAAGGCCAATCGCGTCGAGGTCAAGGAATCGAAGGAATACGCCTCGCAGATCGTCAACGCGGTCTGGACCGGCGAGCCGGCGGTGATCTACGGCAATGTCCGCAACACCGGCCTCATCACCTCGCTACCTGAGGGCTGCGCCGTCGAGGTGCCCTGCCTCGTCGACCGCTCCGGGGTCCAGCCGACCTATATCGGCAAGCTGCCGCCGCAGCTCGCCGCCCTGATGCGCACCAATGTCAATGTTCAGGAACTCACCGTCGCGGCGCTGATGACCGAGAACAAGGAGCACATCTACCACGCGGCGATGCTCGATCCGCACACGGCGGCCGAGCTCGACCTCGACCAGATCTGGCACCTCGTCGATGACCTCATCGAGGCGCATGGCGACTGGCTGCCGGCCTGGGCGCGTGGTTCGAAGCGGAAGGTCGCCGCCTGATCTTTCAGGCGCGCCTTCCAAGGAGCCCGGCCGCACCTCCCGGCGGCCGGGCTCTTCGTTTTTGCGGACAGCTGAACATCCCCCGCCTGTTGTCGGTCGCGGCGGCTTGATCGCCCGCCGCCGGCAGGCCATTCCTTTGCGGACGGAATGGATGGCAGGAGCGGGCGATGGATCTGGTCGCGGCCTATGAGGGCGAGTACCGTCTGATCGAAACCTGGCTCGACCAGGTCTTTCCGCGTGCCTGCGCCGATGCGGGCCTCCCCGTCACCGCCAGCGCGCCGCCGCCCGCCGTCAGCGACGTCGCCCGCGACGAGCGCTGGTTCGCGGTCAAGGCCGCCGATGCGATGCCGGCGCTGCTGCAGGTCTATCTCAACACCAACCGCTGCAACCTCGTCATCGTCCTGCCTCCCGAGGCGCCGGCCGAGCGGCTTGCCGAGAAGATCGCGACGACGACCGTCGGCGCCAAGCGTCTCGGCTGGCACTTTCACAGCGTCGATGAGCGCCGCGTCGTCTGCTTCTTCGAGGGGCTCGATCTTGCGGCCGCCTCTGGCGTCAATTCCGGCTGGATCGCGCGCGACACGGCGCGGATGCTGCGCTGGCTGCTTTCTAGCGGCACGACATTCTGAGGCGCCAGAGCGGCGCGCTCAGGCGAGCACGGCCGCGATGGCCGAGCCGCCGATCAGCACCGCGAACACGGAGAGGGCCACCGCCGCGACGCGGCCGATCAAAGCGGGCGTCGCGATCGAGGATGCCGACCGCGCGAGGCCGGCGCCGACGGCGATCCACAGCGTGGCGACACCGACGACGAGCACCGCGAACAGTCCCGCCAGCAGCGGCAGCGCCGGCGATCCCGGCGGCGGGAAGATGACGAAGGCGAAGACGAGCGCCTTCGGGTTGAGAAGCGTCGTCGTGAAGACTCGGCGAAAGTCGATCCGCCCACGCCCGGCTTCGGCCGTCCGTCCCGCATGCCGCCAGAGAACCACGGCCGACCAGGCGAGATAGAGGCTGGCGACGAGCCGCGACAGGACGGTGAGCGCCGGATGCGCCGCGGCGAGCGGCCCGAACACGACCATCAATAACCCGATGGCAAGCGCGTAGCCGCTGATCTCCGCGGGGATGATGCGGAGCGAGCCACGGAAGCCGGCCGCCGCCCCCGAGGCCGCAAGCAGCGTATTGGTTGGCCCCGGCACCACGAGAAGGGCGAGGACGGCAAGGGCGAAGGCGAGGGCGTCGGTCACGCGGGCTCCCGGCTCAGCCGAGCCCCCGGACATAAGCGAGGAACTCGGCATGGCCGAGCGCCTTGCCGGCGGCGGCGGCATATTCGCGGACGAGGCTGTCGACCGTCTCGCGCGCGAACTGGCGGAGCTTCGGATCGCGCGCCATCTCGGCCCTGGCGACGGCCGGATCGAGCAGGCCGAGCCCGTCGAGCACGGGATAGTGCAACTGCGTCTCGACATGCGGCAGGCCGCCGAGGAAGGACGGGAAATGCTCGCGGCGCGGCATCTCCTTCCGCCACAGCGCGAGGCGCTGCTTGGTCTCCGGATGCAGCCGCTCCTCGCGGACATTCTTCCAGAACGGCGTGTCGTCGCGCTCGGTCACGTAGTGGGTATTAATGAAGGTGCGGAAATCATCGACCTGGCGTCCGAAGCGGCGGTTGTAGTCGGCGCGGTCGGCTTCCGTCATCGCGTCCGGATGCTTCAGGTAGTTGTCGGCGAAGAGCAGCAACTGCACCACCGAGCCATGGATCGAGGTGGCCTCGAGCGGCTCCAGGAAGGACGAGGCGAGACCGACCGCGAGGCAGTTGCCGAGCCAGGGCGTCGCGAGGCGGCCGATCTCGAAGCGGATGTCGTCGCGAACCTCTACGTCGTGGCCGAGAACTTGCTCGACCTCACGCTTCGCCTCCTCGGGCGTCTTGAACGCGTCGGAATAGACGTAGCCGCAGCCATAGCGCTGCTGCGTCGGGATCTGCCACATCCAGCCGGCTTCGAGCGCCCAGGCGAGCGTGTAGTTGGCGATCTCCTCGCCCGGCTTGATGTCGAGCCAGAACGGCAGCGCGCGATTGACGGGCAGTTCCTGCGCATAGGAGATCCACGGCGCATCGAGCTCCTTGACGATGATGCGCTTGCGGAAGCCGGTCGCGTCGACGAAGAAATCGCCTTCGAGCCGCGCGCCGTCGTCGAGCCGGAGCGCGCGGATGAAGCCGGTCTCCGCATCGCGCTCGACGCCGGCGATGGTCGCATCGACCGTCTCGACGTCCTTGGCGCGCGCCTTCAGGAACTTGCCGACCAAAGCCTGGTCGAAATGAAAGGCATGGTGGAACGGCCCGAGCGGCACGAGCGTGCCGTCGTCCTTGAGCGCATAGGGCGCCTTCTTCTGCTCGAGCAGCGGCCCGAACAGATGCATGTCCTGCAGCTTGCGGCCGGCGGCGACGCAGTAGACGTTGAGATAGTCGGAGGGCGCGCCCTCAGGCGGGCGGATGACCTGGTGCGGATCGTCGATCGGGCCGTCATAGGTGAAGCCGAGCCGGCGCCAGTCCTTGTGGCGGATGCCGAGCTTGAAGGTCGCCCCGGTCTCGCGGAAGAACTCGAGTTCGTTCAAGTTGAAATACTGCATCAGCACGCGCAGCGCCGCCGTCGAGCCCTCGCCGACGCCGACCGTCGGGATCTTCGAGGATTCGACCACGGTCACGCGGGCGTCGAGCTTCAGCCGCCGCGCCTTGTCATTCAGGATGAAGGCCGCGAGCCAGCCGGCCGTGCCGCCGCCGACGATCACGAAATGGGGCTGCCTCGCCAACGCCTGCTCCTTGCGATTTCAATCTCTTGCCGGACCTTGTTGAAGGCACGCGCGAATGCATCGGGCGATTGTCTGCCTCCGGGCAGGGGCCTGTCAATCGCGGCGGCCGGGGCGGCTGGTCGCATCGCGCGCCTCGCTTGTAAGCACCGTCTTTGCTGCTTACACTGAAGGCAACTAGGCACTCAAAGAGCTGTGCGCCGGACGTCGCGTCCGTGCTGTCGCGGCCGAGGATTTCGAAGTGACGATATCGGGCGAGGATCCGCGACGCGCGGACTCCAAGGCGCCCGCCAATGGTCCGGCTATTGCCCGTGACCTTGTCGGAGCCGTGGATGGCTCCGGACCGCCTGCCGGTCCGAATCCGTCCAAAAAGAAGGGGCGCCGGCGCAAGAAGCGTCGACCCGTCTATGCCGCCGGGGCCGAGCCGCGTGGGCATCAGCCGGCAGCAGTGGTGCGCGGCGCCGAGCGCCGCCCTCAGCCGCCGCAGCCCGTTGTCGCCGCGCCGGTGCAAGCCGTTGCTCACGCAGAGGAAACGCGTCCGCGCTCGCAGGGCGAGGGGCTCTATGCCGCGCTCGATCTCGGCACCAACAATTGCCGCCTGCTGATCGCACGGCCGCGTGATCGCGGCTTCCATGTCGTCGATGCCTTCTCGCGCATCGTCCGCCTCGGCGAGGGCGTCGGCCGCAGCGGCCGGCTCGGCGATGCGGCGATGGACCGGGCCGTAGAGGCGCTGCGCATCTGCCAGTCGAAGCTCGCCGATCGCGGCGTTGTGCGGACACGATTGATCGCGACCGAGGCCTGTCGCGCCGCCGAGAACGGCGCCGACTTCCTTGAGCGCGTGCTCAGCGAAACCGGCCTCGCGCTCGAAGTGATCTCGCGCGAGACCGAGGCGCGGCTGGCGGTTGCCGGCTGTGCGTCGCTGATCGATCCGAGCACCAGCGGTGCGCTGTTGTTCGATATCGGCGGCGGCTCCTCCGAACTCGTCTGGATCGACCTGACGCGGCCGCCGGACCGGCATCGCCGCCGGATGTCGGACCGCATCCGCACCTGGGCCTCGCTGCCGGTCGGCGTGGTGACGCTCAGCGAGCGGCATGGCGGCGAACTGGTCGACGCGACGGTGTTCGAGGCGATGGTCGCCGAGGTCACCGACATGCTCGCCGCCTTCCCCGAGGGCGCGGCGCTCGACCGCGCGGTCGCCGCCGGCAATCTGCATATGCTCGGCACGTCCGGAACGGTGACGACGCTCGCCGGCGTCCATCTCGGGCTGCCGCGCTATGACCGCCGCAAGGTCGACGGCACCTGGCTTTCCGCCGATGAAGTCAACCAGATGATGGCGGTGATCACGGGAATGGACTATGCCGCCCGTGTGGCCAATCCCTGCATCGGCCGCGAGCGGGCCGATCTCGTCCTCGCCGGCTGCGCGATTCTCGAGGCGATCCGCCGCCGCTGGCCGTGCCAGAGGCTGCGTGTCGCCGATCGCGGGCTGCGCGAGGGGATCCTGGTCGAGATGATGTCGGAGGATGGTGCATGGCGCCGTCCGCCGCGACAGAACGGACACGCGTCATGAAAGACACCAAGGGCAAGGGACCGGGCGGACGCGAGCTGACCGTTCGGGTCAAGACAGCACGCGGGCGCACCGCCTCCTCGACGCGCTGGCTGGAGCGGCAGCTGAACGATCCCTATGTCGCGCGCTCGAAGCGCGAGGGCTATCGCTCGCGGGCCGCCTACAAGCTGATCGAGATCGACGACAAGCATCACATCCTCGCTCCCGGCATGAAGGTCGTCGATCTCGGCGCCGCGCCGGGCGGCTGGTCGCAGGTCGCGGTCGAGCGGGTCGGATCGACCGATGCCAACCGCACGGTGGTCGCGATCGACTATCTCGAGATGGACGAACTGCCGGGCGTGATCCTCTTCCAGAAGAACTTCCTCGACGAGGATGCGCCGGGCCTGCTGCAGGAGGCGATCGGCGGGCGGGTCGATGTCGTCCTCTCCGACATGGCGGCGCCGACGACCGGGCACCAGCAGACCGACCATCTGCGCACGACCTATCTCTGCGAAGTCGCGGCCGATTTCGCGCTCGACATCCTGAAGCCGGGCGGCTCGTTCCTGTCGAAGGTGTTCCGCGGCGGCGCCGAGAGCACGCTGCTGACGACGCTGAAGCAGAATTTCGCGACCGTCCATCACCTGAAGCCGCCGGCGAGCCGGGCCGGGTCGGTCGAATTGTTCATCCTCGCCAAGGGCTTCAAGGGCAAGCGGACCGATCCCACTGAGGAGCCGGGTGGCGCGGACGAGGGCGAAGCCTGGCGGCCGTAACGCGCCGCGTCAGGCCCTCTCGCGCATCGCGGTGACCGGGTCGGGCGCCAGCGTCTTTGGCTTCAGGCGCCGGCCGGACATTTCCTCGCCGGCATTGCGCGGCATCTTCGCGAAGAAGATCACCGAGCTCATCGAGATCAGGCCGATCACGATGAAGGCGGGATGGAAGGTTGCGACCGTGATCGTGCCGCCGGTCGAGGCGAGGCTGAGCTCGAGCGCGATGGCGCCGACCGAGACACCGATCGACATCGACAATTGCTGGAACACGCTGGTGAGGCTCGTCGCCCGGCTCATGCGCGCCTGCGGCACGTCGGCGAAGGAGAGCGCGTTGGCGCTGGTGAACTGCAGCGAGCGGAAGAAGCCGCCGATGAACAGGAGGCCGGTGATCATGTGCAGCGGCGTGCCGAGATCGAACGCCGCGGGCATGCCGATGAAGATCGCCGCAATCACCGAATTGGCGATGAGCACGCTGCGGAAGCCGAAGCGGCGGAGTAGCGGCGGGGCGACGAACTTCATCGCGATCGCGCCGATGGCCGAGACGAAGGTGATCGAGCCCGACTGGAACGGGCTGAGGCCGAAGCCGAGCTGCAGCATCAAGGGCAAGAGGAACGGCATCGCGCCGATGCCGATGCGGAAGAGGAGGCCGCCGATGACGCTGGCGCGGAAGCTTGGAATCGCGAACAGCGACAGGTCGAGGATCGGGTTGGCGATGCGGCGGCTGTAGATCACATAGGCGACCAGCAGCGCGCCACCCGAGAACAGCGTCAGCACGACGAAGGGCCACGGCATCAGGTTGAGGCCGAGCGAGGTCGAGCCGGTGACGAAGCCGGCGATGCCGAAGCTCGACAGCACGAAGCCCGGATAATCGAAGCGGACGCGCTCCTCGCCGCGGATGTCGGGAATGAAGAGCGTCGCGAGAACGAGGCCGAGGATGCCGATCGGCACATTGATCCAGAAGATCCAGCGCCAGTCGAAATAGGTGGTGATGAAGCCGCCGAGCGGCGGGCCGACGACGGGCCCGATCAGCGCCGGAACCGTCAGCCAGGCGAGGGCGCCGACGAGTTCCGTCTTCGAGACGGACTTGAGGATCACCAGCCGGCCGACCGGAACCATCATGGCGCCGCCGAGGCCTTGCAGGATTCGGGATGCGACGATCTCGCCGATCGAGTGCGACAGGCCGCAGCAGATCGAGCCGGTGGTGAAGAGGACGATGGCGATGCGGAAAATGGTGCGGGCGCCGAAGCGGTCGGCCAGCCAGCCGGAGGCCGGGATGAAGACGGCGATGGTCAGGAGATAGGAGGTGAGCGCCAGCTTCAGGTTGATCGGGCTGACACCGAAATCGCGCGCGATGGTCGGCAGCGCCGTCGAGAGCACGGTCGAATCGAGGTTCTCCATGAACAGCGCGCAGGCGACGATCAGGGGCAGGAGGATGCGGTCGGGAAGCAAGCGGGTGGGCATCGGCAAACGTCCGGGTCGAGGGGCAGGATGCGGAAGCGGGCGGCATCCCCGGAAATGACGGCCGGAGGCGGGAGGCGGGCGGTTCGTCGGTTGCGCGGGAAACTAATGGAGCCTTACGACAAAACAAGGGCGGACGCTGGCGGGAACGAAGACGTGATCGGCGCGGCCGAACAGCAGATTGCCAGATTTCGATTGGCCTCACGTGGCGGCAAGAGTATGACCGTCACCCTTCCGCAATTGCGGCACCTTGCCCGTTCCGCCGTGCGTCCCGATGACACCGGCACCCGAGAAAGACGACGCCATGACGACCTCGCCGCTCGATGAAGCGCTGATCGAACAACTGATCGAGGAGCGGATCGACGCTCGCCGCGCCCGCGACTTCGAAAAGGCCGACAGCATTCGCAAGACGCTCGACGGCATGGGCCTCGTCATCATCGACGGCAAGGACGAGGAGACCGGCGCGCTCTGGACCACCTGGGATGTGCGCGGCGCGGCCGAGGACGAGCCCGGCGAGGCCGAAGGCGAGGCGCCATGAGCTCAGCGGACTCAAGCCCCGCCCGCGCGCGCGTCAGCCTGTTCGACACGACGCTGCGTGACGGCGCCCAGACCAACGGCGTCGATTTCTCCGTGGCCGACAAGGTGATGATCGCGGGCCTCCTCGACGGCTTCGGCCTCGACTATGTCGAGGGCGGCTATCCGGGCGCCAATCCGACCGACAACCGCTTCTTCGAGGAGAAGCGCACCAAGCGGGCCCGCTTCACCGCCTTCGGCATGACCAAGCGCGCCGGCGTCAGCCTCTCCAACGATCCCGGCATCGCCGCGCTCTTGCAGGCGGAGGCGGATGCGATCTGCTTCGTCGCCAAGACCTGGGACCATCAGGTGCGCGTCGCGCTCGGCACGAGCCTCGAGGACAATCTCGAGGGCATTCGCCAGTCGGTCGCGGCGGCGGTCGCCGCCGGCCGGGAGGCGCTCGTCGATTGCGAGCACTTCTTCGATGGCTACAAGGCCAATCCCGACTATGCGCTCGCCTGCGCGAAAGCAGCCTATGAGGCCGGCGCGCGCTGGGTCGTGCTCTGCGACACCAATGGCGGCAGCCAGCCGGAAGAGGTCGAGGCGATCGTCCGCGCGGCGACGGCGGTGGTGCCCGGCGACCATCTCGGCATTCATGCGCACAACGACACCGAACAGGCGGTGGCCAATTCGCTGGCGGCGCTGAAGGGTGGTGCCCGTCAGATCCAGGGCACGCTCAACGGCATCGGCGAGCGCTGCGGCAACGCCAATTTGACCTCGATCATCCCGACGCTGCTCTTGAAGCCGTTCTATGCCGACCGCTTCGAGATCGGCGTGACGGCCGAGGCGCTGACCGGGCTGACGCAGCTCGCGCATCGCTTCGACGAGATCGTCAATCGCGCGCCGAACCGCCAGGCGCCCTATGTCGGCGCCTCGGCCTTCGCCACCAAGGCGGGAATCCACGCCTCGGCGATCGTCAAGGATCCGAGTACCTATGAGCATGTGCGGCCCGAGCAGGTCGGCAATCACCGCCGCGTGCTCGTCTCCGACCAGGCCGGCCGCTCCAACCTCATCGCCGAACTCGCAAGGCTCGGCATTCCCGTCGAGAAGGGCGACCGCCGGCTCGATGCGCTCTTGACCGAGGTCAAGGAACGCGAGGCGGTCGGCTATTCCTATGAGGGCGCCGACGCTTCGTTCGAGCTCCTGGCGCGGCGCACGCTCGGCACGGTTCCCGACTATTTCTCGGTCGAGAGCTTCAGCGTCACCGTCGAGCGGCGGCACAATGCGCTCGGCAAGCTGGTCTCTGTCTCGGAAGCGGTGGTGAAGCTCACCGTCGGCGGCCAGCGGCTTTTGACGGTCGCCGAGGGCAATGGCCCGGTCAATGCGCTTGACCGCGCGCTGCGCAAGGATCTCGGTGTCTATCAGGACGTGATCGCCGACCTGGAGCTCGTCGACTACAAGGTCCGCATCCTCAATGGCGGCACCGAGGCGGTGACGCGCGTGCTGATCGAGAGCCGCGACGACAGCGGCGAGAGCTGGCTGACGATCGGCGTCTCGGAAAACGTCGTCGACGCGTCGTTCGAGGCGCTGATCGATTCGATCATCTACAAGCTCGTCCGGGCCGGCGTGAAGCCGGCCTGAGGGACCCAGGGACGGGTCGACAGTCGGATTCGGTCAGAGAAACCGCTCACCTCTGTCATTGCCGGGCTTGCCCCGGCAATCCAGTCTGTCCTCGCCGATCCGGGATTGTGTTTCGTCCGTTGAAGAAAGACTGGGTTGCCGGGTCAAGCCCGGCAACGACACCCGAGTGTGTCCGGAGCATGGACAGATCCTGGATGTCCATCAGTCCTAAAGATCGCCGATCGGGATCGAGGCGGGCGCCGCCGGCTTCGGTCGGGCGGGCGCGGATGTCGTCGCGGCGCGCAGCTTCGGGACGATGTCCTCGACGCGGTCGGCGACGAGATAGTTGACCTCGAAGCCGTTGCGGATGAAGCCTTCGTCCGCCATGTGGCGCAGCAGCACGACGAGCGGGTCCCAGAAGCCGTTGATATTGGCGATGAGCACCGGCTTCCGGTGCTGGCCGAGCTGCGCCCAGGTCATAATCTCGACCAGCTCTTCCAGCGTGCCGATGCCGCCCGGCAGCGCGACAAAGGCGTCGGCGCGGTCGAACATGGTGCGCTTGCGCTCATGCATGTCGCCGGTGACGACCAGCTCATGCGCGGTCTCGAGCATGACTTCGCGTTCGCGCAGGAATTGCGGGATGATGCCGGTGACATGGCCACCGGCCGTCATGACCGAGCGGGCGACGATGCCCATCAGCCCGATCGAGCCGCCGCCATAGACGAGGCCGATGCCCTCGCTGCCCATGGCCTGGCCGAGCTTTGCAGCGGCCTCGGCATAAATCGGATCGCCGCCCTCGGAAGAGCCGCAATAAACGCAAATCGATGAAAGCAATGTCATGACGACTTTCCTCGCATCTGCGAAGGGCGGGCGTCAAGCACCGTGCATCGCCGATGGCAGTGCTGGAAATCCGCCATTTCGACGCCTTGTGAGCGGTGCGAAACCGCGTATAACAAGCCTTTGAAGGCTGTGTTCGCCGGGCATGACGACATGCCGGCAAAGGAACGCGGCGCTGGTGGCCGGCGGGGCTCTGCCTCCGCCCCGTGGGAAGCAGGTCCGATCGTCGATGGTTGAGCAGGGTAGGGCGGGTCAGAGTTGGGTTGGCCGCATCGCGGCGGTCATCGTCGTGGCGGTGCTCGCCGTCGGCGGCTATTTCGCGCTCGCCACCCGCCAGGAGCCGAAGACCGAGACGGTCGTCGATGTCGCGGTCGTGCCACCCGCCCCCGCTGGTGGGACGACGGCGCCGGCCGCAATTGACGCTGCCCCTGCCGCCGCCGCGACGCCTGCGCCTGCCGCGCCCGCTGCTGCCGCCACCGATTCACCGGCACCGGCCGCGCCTCAGGCCGTCGCCAGTGCTCCGGCCGCAGCGCCCGCCGCTCCGGCTGCAACCGCCGAAGCGCCGCCGTCCGGCGTGCCCGCTGCGCCGAGCTTCGATGTCGTGCGCGTCGAGCCGACCGGCGAGGCCGTCGTCGCTGGCCTTGCACCGCCCAACTCGACCGTCGAGATCATGGACGGCTCGGCCCCGGTGGCGACCGCTGAAGCGAATGACCGCGGCGAATGGGCGTTGACGCTCGACAAGCCGCTCGCGCCCGGCTCGCACGACCTCTCCATCCGCACGACCTCGCCCGACAAGAAGACCGAAACGCTGTCGGAGCAGAGCGTCGCCATCGATGTGCCCGCGAGCCCGCAGACCAATCCGCTCGTCGTTTTGAACACGCCGGACAAGCCGAGCACCGTGCTGCAGGTTCCGGCGGCGGCGAAGGCGGACGGCGGCGCGGCGGTCTCGGCCAAGCCCGAGGTCACGGTCGACGCGGTCGAATTCCAGGACGGCACGCTCTACATCTCCGGCTCTGCCGCGATCGGCGGCACCGTGCGCATCTATGTCGACGGCGTCGTCGTCGGCGATGCCAGCGTCGACGAGAACGGCCGCTGGCAGATCGCGGCCAAGGGCAAGATCGGACCCGGCCAGCACACGATCCGTGCCGACGGCATCAACAAGGCCGACGGCACCGTCATCGCCCGCGCCGAAGTGCCGTTCGAGCAAAACGGCGATGTCGCGACGCTGATGACCGTGACGGCCGAAGGCGGCGGTTCGGCCGGCGCCAGCAGCGCTGGCGACGTGCCGGCGCCGAAGAGCGTCATCATCCGGCGCGGCGATAATCTCTGGACCATCTCGAAGCGGCTCTATGGCCAAGGAATCCGCTTCTCGACGATCTATGAAGCCAACAACGATCAGATCCGTGATCCCGACCGGATCTATCCGGGGCAGGTTTTTGTCCTGCCGGCGGGTGATGCGCGCTGGACGCAGTGATCCGGCGTCCCCATTTGAGATAATATTGCGCTGACCGCGCCTGAGCGACGATCGTATCGCCCCTGACCGGGCGATGCGGCCGGCGCTGCTCGCGCGTCGCCATGCGCCGACCAGGGAGACGAGGCGTGACCACAAACGCCGCTGCGAGTGCCACCGTGAAGGCACCTGACAAGAAGCAAGCCGACGAGCGCGCCGCGCTGCACACCATCCGCCTGCTCTGGCCCTATATCTGGCCGGCCGATCGTCCCGATCTGAAGGCCCGCGTCGTCGGCGCGCTGGTCGTGCTGGCGCTGGCCAAGATCGTCACCGTCTTCGTGCCGTTCTTCTACAAATGGGCGACCAATGCGCTCACCGGCGTGCAGTCGGCCACCGGCGCGCCCGCCGGCGTCGCGGCGCTCGTGACCGTGCCGATCATGCTGGTCATCGCCTATGGCGCCGGCCGCATCCTGCTCAACCTCTTCAACCAGTTGCGCGACGCGCTGTTCGCCCGCGTCAGCGCCTATGCGATCCGCAAGCTCGGCCATCGCTCCTTCGTGCACATGCACCGCCTGTCGCTGCGCTTCCATCTGCAGCGCCATACCGGCGGCCTGTCGCGGACGATGGATCACGGCATGAAGGGCGTCGACGCCATCGTCGACCACATCATCCTCAACACGATGCCGACGCTGCTCGAGTTCCTGCTCGCGGCCATCATCATCGCCTGGCAGTTCAACCTGACCTATCTCGCGGTGATCGTCGTGACGATCATCGCCTATGTCTGGTTCACGGTCGTCGCCTCCAACTGGCGCATCGCGCTTCGGCGCGACATGAACGCCTCCGACACCGAGGCCAATTCGAAGGCGGTCGATTCGCTACTCAACTACGAGACGGTCAAGTATTTCGGCAACGAGGACATGGAATCGGCGCGCTACGACCTGTCGCTCGCGCGCTACGAGGCCTCCTCGGTCAAGACCTGGACGTCGCTCGCCTGGCTCAATATCGGCCAGACCGTGATCTTCACCATCGGCATGACCACCTGCATGGTGCTGTCGGGCCTCGCGATCATGAACGGCACGCAGTCGCTCGGCGATTTCGTCATGATCAACGCGCTCCTGATCCAGCTCTCCTTCCCTCTGAATTTCATCGGCACGATCTATCGCGAGCTGAAGCAGGGCCTTGCCGATGTCGAGGCGATGTTCGATCTGCTCGATGTGCCGGAGGAGGTGCAGGACAAGGCCGGCGCGCCGCCGCTCACGGTCGGCGATGGCTCGGTCCGCTTCGAGAATGTCAGCTTCCACTATGATGCCGACCGTCCGATCCTGAAGGGCGTCAGCTTCGAGGTCCCGGCCGGCAAGACGGTCGCGATCGTCGGCCCCTCGGGCGCCGGCAAGTCGACGATCTCGCGGCTCCTGTTCCGCTTCTACGATGTCACCGGCGGCCGCATCACCATCGACGGCACCGATATCCGCGACGTCACCCAGAAGAGCGTGCGCGCCGCGATCGGCATGGTCCCGCAGGATACGGTGCTGTTCAACGACACCATCGCCTACAATATCCGCTATGGCCGGCCGGATGCCGGCGAGGAGGAGGTCCGCGAGGCCGCGCTGATGGCGCAGATCGGGCCCTTCATCGAGACGCTGCCGAAGGGCTATGCGACCGAGGTCGGCGAGCGCGGGCTGAAGCTCTCCGGCGGCGAGAAGCAGCGCATCGCGATCGCCCGCACGATCCTCAAGGCGCCGCCGATCCTCATTCTCGACGAGGCGACGTCGGCGCTCGACACCCACACCGAGCGCGAGATCCAGGGCGCGCTCGACCGCGTGTCCAAGGGTCGCACCACGCTGGTCATCGCGCATCGGCTCTCGACCGTCGTCAATGCCGACGAGATCATCGTGCTCGAAGGCGGACGCATCATCGAGCGCGGCCGCCACGAGGCGCTGATCCGCGCGGATGGGCTCTATGCCTCGATGTGGAACCGCCAGCGCGAGGCGGCGGAAGCCGCCGAACGGCTGCGGCAGGTCGAGGAGAGCGACACGCTCGGCCTCGTCGTCCGCGGCCCGAAGGCCGGCGCGGAGGTGGTGAGCTAGGGGCCGGCGGCGGCTTCACAGCCCCGCCGATCCGTGTTTTATCGGGGCGACATCGAGGCGGCAGACAGGGTGAGCATGGACAGCGTTCTGAAATCGATCCGGGCGTCCATGGTCCCGATCCATCGCGAGGGCTACCCGTTCATCGCGATCCTGGCGTTCCTGGCGCTGTTTCTCGGCTGGCTTTGGGCGCCGCTGTTCTGGATCGGGCTCGTCGTCACGCTCTGGTGTGTCTACTTCTTCCGCGATCCGCCGCGGGTTACCCCGCTCGGCGCCGGCCTCGTCATCAGCCCGGCCGATGGCCGCATCTCCCAGGTCGGTCCGGCGCTGCCGCCGCCCGAACTCGAGCTCGGACCGCTGCCGCGGCTGCGCATCTCCGTGTTCATGAATGTCTTCAACTGCCACATCAATCGCGCTCCGGTCGCGGGGCGGGTGCGGCGGATCGCCTACAAGCCGGGCCGCTTCCTCAATGCCGAGCTCGACAAGGCGAGCGAGGACAATGAGCGCAACGGCCTCGTCATCGAGGGCGAGCATGGCGCGGTCGGCGTCGTACAGATCGCCGGCCTCGTCGCGCGGCGCATCGTCTGCTTCAGCCGCGAGAGCGAGACGCTCTCGGCCGGCCAGCGCTTCGGCCTGATCCGCTTCGGCTCGCGGCTCGATGTCTATCTGCCCGACGGCTATGCGCCGATGGTTGCCGAAGGACAGATCGCCGTCGGCGGCGAGACGGTGCTGGCCCGCTTTGGCTCGGCCTCTGCCCAGACGGTCAGGATCGACTGATGGAAACGATCTTTCCGCCCTTCGATCCCGACGAGAGCGCCAACCGGCCGCGCGTGCGGCAGCTGCGCCAGATTCCGATCCGCATGATCCTGCCCAATCTGGTGACGCTGCTCGGCCTCTGCGCCGGCCTCACCGCGATCCGCATGGCGATCGAGAGCCGCTATGGCGAGGCGATCGCCATGATCGTCATCGCGGCGGTGCTCGACGCCGTCGACGGGCGGGTGGCGCGGCTCCTGCGCTCGACCTCGCGCTTCGGCGCCGAGCTCGATTCGCTGGCCGACTTCGTCAATTTCGGTGTCGCGCCGGCGATCATCCTCTATGTCTGGGCGCTCGATCAGGTCCATTCGCTCGGCTGGATCGCCGCGCTCGTGTTCTCGATCTGCGCGGCGCTGCGCTTGGCTCGCTTCAATGTGGCGATCGACGGGCCAACCAAGCCGGACTGGCATGGCAATTTCTTCACCGGCGTCCCGGCCCCGGCCGGCGCGCTCATCGTCCTTTTGCCCGTCTATCTCGAAAATCTCGAGATCCCGATCGGCGCCGTCGGCCTGCCGATCGTGTTCCTCTACACGGTCGCGGTCGGCCTCTTGATGGTGAGCCGCCTGCCGACCTGGTCGGGCAAGAAGTTCGGCGCCCGCGTGCCGCGCGATGTCGTGCTGCCGCTGTTCGTCGTCGTCGTCGTCGCGGCGGCCTCGCTGCTGAGCTATCCGTGGCATGTGCTCGCCTTCGGGGCGACGGCCTATCTGGTGGCACTGCCGCTCGGCTGGCGCCAGTTCCGCCGCCTCGAACAGGCGGATCGCGACAAGGCGCCCGGCGCGGCCTGAGCCGTGCATCTGCCGCCTCGCGGTCAGCCCGTCATGGCGCCGTCACGCTTCGGTGTCAGGCACCCTCCGCTGGCCCGTTTTCGTTCCAGAAGGCTTTCGCGGCGGTCGGCGCCGCGCTAGAAGCTTGGCACATCTCCGCCGCGCTCCAGAAGGATCCCTGCATGACCGCCATCATCGACATCACCGCCCGCCAGATCCTCGACAGCCGCGGCAATCCGACGGTCGAGGTCGACATCCTGCTCGAGGACGGCTCGCTCGGCCGCGCCGCCGTTCCCTCGGGTGCGTCGACGGGCGCGCATGAGGCGGTCGAGCTGCGCGATGGCGAGAAGTCGGTCTACCAGGGCAAGGGCGTCCTGAAGGCGGTCGAGGCTGTCAACACCGAGATCTTCGACGCGATCGGCGGCATGGAGGCCGAGGACCAGAGCCTCATCGACATGACGATGATCGAGCTCGACGGTACGCCGAACAAGGCCCGCCTCGGCGCCAATGCCATTCTCGGCGTGTCGCTCGCGCTCGCCAAGGCGGCGGCGCAGTCGGCCGGCCAGCCGCTCTACCGCTATGTCGGCGGCGTCAATGCCAAGGTGCTGCCGGTGCCGATGATGAACATCATCAATGGCGGCGTGCATGCCGACAACCCGATCGACTTCCAGGAATTCATGATCCTTCCCGTCGGCGCGCCCTCGCTCGCCGAGGCGGTCCGCTGGGGCTCCGAGGTGTTCCACACGCTGAAGAAGGCGCTGAAGGATGCCGGCCACAACACCAATGTCGGCGATGAGGGCGGCTTCGCGCCGAACCTGCCGTCGGCGGTCGCCGCGCTCGACTTCGTCGCCAAGGCGATCGAGAAGGCCGGCTACAAGCTCGGCGAGGACATCTATCTCGGCCTCGACTGCGCCGCGACCGAGTTCTTCAAGGACGGCAAGTACAATTACGAGGGCGAGGGCGTCGTTCGCACCATCGACGAGCAGATCGCCTATCTCGCCGACCTCGCCTCGAAGTTTCCGATCATCTCGATCGAGGACGGCATGAGCGAGGACGACTGGGCCGGCTGGAAGGGTCTCACCGACGCGATCGGCAAGACGACGCAGCTGGTGGGCGATGATCTCTTCGTCACCAACACCACGCGCCTTTCGCGCGGCATCAAGTCGGGCACGGCCAACTCGATCCTCGTCAAGGTCAACCAGATCGGCTCGCTCACCGAGACGCTCGACGCCGTCGCCATGGCGCACAAGGCGGCCTACACCGCCGTCATGTCGCACCGCTCGGGCGAGACCGAGGATTCGACCATCGCCGATCTCGCCGTCGCGACCAATTGCGGGCAGATCAAGACCGGCTCGCTCGCCCGTTCGGACCGGACCGCCAAGTACAACCAGCTGATCCGCATCGAGGAACAGCTCGGCATCCAGGGCGAATATGCCGGCCGCAGCATCCTGAAGGGCTGATCCGACATCTGCCGGCGAGCCGCGAATCCTGCACGGATTTTCGGCTCGCTGATCAGTTGTAGACCGTGACATCCACGACCGCGCTCCCTAGTCTCGAAGGCGATCCATCGGGGCGCGAGTCGTTCGCATCCGCTTTCGCTCGAAAGCTCCGGCGGGTTGGGGGCGCGGTCTAGGCCGCGCCGTCGATGCTGGTTGCGCCGGGCGCACCGTCGGTTGCTTCCGGGCGCCGACGGCGTGCGATCACCCCGGCGCTGTCCTGGGGCGAGCCCGCGTGACTGATGAGCTGACTGGCGAACTGGATCTCGGCCGACGCATTCGCGATGCCCGCAAGCAGAAGCGGATGACCCTGCAGCGCGTCGCAGGGGTGACAGGCCTTTCTGTCGGCTTCCTCAGCCAGGTCGAGCGCAATATCACCAGGCCCTCGCTCGGATCGCTGGCGCAGATCGCCCGCGTGCTCGAGACGACCGTCAGCGCGCTGTTGCAGCAATCCGACCAGCCGATCGCCGTGTCGCGCCGCGAGGGCCGCGTCGTCTACCCGATCAAGGATGAAGGCGGCTCCTATGAGCGCCTGTCGACGACCTATCCGACGCAGCTCCTGAACGCGATCAAGATGTATGTGCCGGCGGCGCTGAGATCGAAGCTCTATAGCTATGAGGGCGAGATCGTCATCTACGTGCTCAGCGGCACGATCCGCTACATCGTCGACGGCGTCATCTACGAGCTGCAGGTCGGCGATTCGCTGCACTTTTCGACCTCACGGCCGCACCGGGTGACGACGCCCGAGGATTCGAGCGCCGAAGTGCTGGTGCTGAGCACGCAGCAGGTCATCGACGACTTCCATCGTGTCGCGTCGAGCATCCTTGTCCGCCGCGACGGCGGCTGATCGGGACGCCGGCTCAATCCTCGCGGCGGAAGGTCAGGCCGTGCTCGACCGCCGTCTTGCCGAAGCGCTCGCGCACCTTGTCGATCGCCGCCTCCGCCGCGGCGCGCTTGGCCGCCGCCGGATCGAGAAGGTCGTCCGGATCGGCCAGCGCCGGATCCTCGAAATGCGACAGCGAAATGCCGATCAGGCGGAAGGGCGTTCCGTCCACCTCGCGGGCGAGCAGCTCCTCGGCGGCGCGGAAGATGCGATCGGCGAGGCGCGAGGGATCCTGCAGCTGCCGCGCTCGCGTGCGCAGGCGGAAATCCGCCGTCTTCAGCTTGAGCGTCACGGTATAGGCGGCGAGATTCGCCCGCTTCAGCCGGCCGGCGGCCTTCTCGCAGAGCCGGCGCAGGATCGGCCTCAGCGTCGCGAGATCGGCGATATCGTCGTTGAACGTCGTCTCGGCGCCGATCGACTTCGCATCATGGCGCGGATCGACGGCGCGGCGGTCGTCGGCGCGCGCGAGGCGGGCGAGGCGGAACCCCATCGAGCCGTAGCGGCGGGCGAGCTCGCTTTCGTCCATCGTCTGGATCTGGCCGATGGTGTGGATGCCGTCCGCGGCGAGCTTCGCCTCGAAGGCCTTGCCGACGCCCCAGATCAGGCTGACCTTCTGCGGCGCCAGGAATGAGATCGCCTCGGCCCGGCCGATCACCGAAAAGCCGCGCGGCTTGTCCTGGTCGGAGGCGATCTTGGCGAGGAACTTGTTGAACGACAGTCCGACCGAGATCGTGATGCCGATCTCCTGCTCGACGCCGCGCGCGAAGCGGGCGAGCTGGATGGCCGGCGGGGCGCCGTGCAGCAGGGCGGTGCCCGAGAGGTCGAGAAAGGCCTCGTCGATCGAGATCGGCTCGACCAGCGGCGTCATCGCCAGCATGCGCTCGCGGATCTGGCGGCCGACCGCGACATATTTCTCCATGTTCGGACGGACGACGACGGCATCCGGGCAGAGCTTCAGCGCCTGGAACATCGGCATCGCCGAGCGCACGCCGCGGATGCGGGCGATGTAGCAGGCGGTGGAGACGACGCCGCGCCGGCCGCCGCCGATGATCACCGGCTTGTCGCGGAGCGAAGGATCGTCGCGCTTCTCGATCGCGGCATAGAACGCATCGCAATCGACATGGGCGATCGAGAGATCGAAGAGCTCGGCATGGGCGGCGATGCGCGGGCTGCCGCAGGCGCGGCAGCGCCGGCCGCCGGCAGAGAGCGTCAGGCAATCGCGACAGAACCCCGGCATGGGGGCGGCGAGGGCGGTCATCGCGGCTCTGTCCGTTGGCGCATGCGGCGAAGCCTAGTCAAACGGGCAGGGCGCGACAATCATTCCGCGCGCCCGTCGCACGCTCTCGATCGTGAGGCCCGGCCTTGGTTGCCACCTTGGTTGCGGCGCGACAAGGCGCGATGTTATAGCGAGCGGCGGCCGCTTGCGCCCGCCCCGCCCGCCTGTCCGTCCCGAAGGATCACGCCATGTCCGTCGACATCGCCACCGTGAAGCGCGTCGCCCGTCTCGCACGCATCGCCATTTCGGACGAGGAGGCCGTGTCGTTCCAATCCGAGATCAATGCGATCCTCGGTTTCGCCGAGCAGCTCAACGAGGTCGATGTGAGCGATGTCGAGCCGCTGACCTCGGTGGTGGCGCAGGTGATGAAGATGCGCGACGACGTCGTCACCGACGGGTTCTATGCAGCGAAGGTCGTGGCGAACGCCCCGGCCAGCGACGACGATTTCTTCATGGTGCCGAAGGTCATCGAATGAGCCCTGCGGCCGCGCACCATCCTGCGCCGCTGCCTCGATGCCTCCACCAGACGCCTTCTGACGCGAGATTGCCATGACCCGTGCCGACACCCGTTCCGACGACCTGACCAGCCTTTCGATCGCCGAGATCCGCGACGGCCTCGCCGCCAGGAGCTTCACGGCGACCGAGCTGACCAAGGCCTATCTCGCGGCGATGGAAGCGGCGCGGGCGCTCAACGCCTATATCGTCGAGACGCCGGAAAAGGCGCTCGCCATGGCGGCGGCCTCCGACGCCCGCATCGCCTCTGGCGAGCAGCGGCCGCTGGAAGGCGTGCCGATCGGCGTCAAGGATCTCTTCGCCACCGAGGGCGTGCATACGCAGGCCGCCTCGCATGTGCTCGACGGGTTCGAGCCGACCTATGAGTCGACGGTCACGGCCAATCTCTGGGCCGATGGCGCCGTGATGCTCGGCAAGCTCAACATGGACGAGTTCGCCATGGGCTCGTCGAACGAGACCTCCTATTACGGCCCGGTCACCAATCCCTGGCGGAAGGAAGGCTCCAACGCGCCGCTCGTTCCCGGCGGCTCGTCGGGCGGCTCGGCGGCGGCGGTGGCGGCCAGGCTCTGCGCCGGCGCGACGGCGACCGATACCGGTGGCTCGATCCGCCAGCCGGCCGCCTTCACCGGCACCGTCGGCATCAAGCCGACCTATGGCCGCTGCTCGCGCTGGGGCATCGCCGCCTTCGCGTCCTCGCTCGACCAGGCCGGCCCGATCGCCCGCACGGTCCGCGACGCCGCGATCCTCCTGAAATCGATGGCCTCCGTTGATAACAAGGACACGACCTCGGTCGACCTGCCGGTCGGCGACTATGAAGCGGCGATCGGCCAGTCGGTGAAGGGGCTCCGCATCGGCATTCCGCGCGAATACCGGCTCGACGGCATGCCGGCCGAGATCGAGGCGCTGTGGCAGCAGGGCATCGCCTGGCTGAAGGAGGCGGGGGCCGAGATCGTCGACATCTCGCTGCCGCATACGAAATACGCGCTGCCGGCCTATTACATCGTCGCGCCGGCCGAGGCCTCGTCCAATCTCGCCCGCTATGACGGCGTGCGCTATGGCCTCCGCGTGCCGGGCGACGACATCGTCTCGATGTATGAGAACAGCCGCGCTGCCGGCTTCGGCCGCGAGGTCAAGCGCCGCATCCTGATTGGCACCTATGTGCTCTCGGCCGGCTATTACGACGCCTACTATGTCCGCGCCCAGAAGATCCGCACGCTGATCAAGCGCGACTTCGACATCGCCTTCGCGGCGGGCGTCGATGCCGTGCTGACGCCGGCGACGCCGTCGTCGGCCTTCGGGCTCGAGGAAATGGCGGTCGCTTCGCCGGTCGAGATGTATCTGAACGACGTGTTCACCGTGACGGTCAACATGGCGGGCCTGCCCGGCATCGCCGTCCCCGGCGGGCTCGACAGCGGCGGCCTGCCGCTCGGGCTGCAGCTGATCGGCCGCCCGTTCGAGGAGGAGACGCTGTTCCGCCTCGCCCATGTCGTCGAGGACGCGGCCGGCAGCTTCACGCCCGCCCGCTGGTGGTGAGGCCCGCGATGCTGAAGGCCCCGGAAGACTGCGTCACCAAGGAAGACATCCGGGCCGAGATCGACCGGCTCGACGGCGAGCTCGTCGCATTGCTCGCGAGCCGCTTCGCCTATGTCCGCCGCATGGCGGAGCTGAAGGCCAATCCCGACGAGGCGCTGGTGCCGGCGCGCGTCGACGAAGTGCTCGGCCGCGTCGCGTCGCGGGCCGAGGCGGCCGGGCTCGACCCGGACCTTGCCCGCTCGCTCTGGTCGATGCTGATCGACTGGAACATCGCCTATGAGCGGGCGGCGATCGCCCGCCGCACCGGCGGCGACGCATAGGTCGCCGCCGCCGGCCGCTGGTCAGCGATTGTCGAGCTGGGCCCTGACCGCTTCGAGGCCGAGACGGGTGATCCGGTAAGGACCGCCCGCGCTCGACGCGATGAAGCGTCGTCGCCGGAGCCGCTGGAAGAGCTGCAGCGTGCAATCGGCCAGCGCCCAGCCGTCGCGGTTGAGGCAGTCGGCCGCGATGATGTGGCCGGTTTCGTTCTTGACGTGGCGGATGGCTCCGCCCTGCGCGAGCGCGTGCAGCACGCGCTGCTCACGTTTCGAGATGTTCATGGGAAGGGTCGTTCGAACTCGGGTGATTGAAGCCGCGTGTCAGCGGGCCGGGAGCGTGTCGCTCTCGGGCTTCGTTCCCTGCCTCACGGGCAGGGGATCACCGGGTCTCTGTCGAACGTGACATCCAAACTCCTGTCGGATGCCGACGGAGATAATCCGACACGTGTCCGATCGCAAGCGGCCATCATGGGGTCGCTCGCGACTTGCCGATCGGCGTTGCGCCGCCGCAACGCCTCGGACGGATCAACATTCGGCTTTCATCGTCGTGAAAGACCGATCTCACCTGTCATTGCCGGGCTTGACCCGGCAATCCAGACTATCCTTGCCGACGTGGGATCGTGCTCCGGCGATCGAAGAAAGTCTGGGTTGCCGGGTCAAGCCCGGCAACGACACCTGAGTGTGTCCGGATCATCGACAAACCGGAATGTCGATCGGGCCTAGCGAGGCTCAGCTTTCGCGCGGCCGTTCCAGCACATAGAGGCCGACATCGATCATGCCGGCGCGGAAGCCGCCTTCGCAATAGGCGAGATAATAGTCCCACATGCGGCGGAAGCGGGCGTCGAAGCCCATCGGCTCGATGTCGCCCCAGGCGGCGTGGAAGCGGCTGCGCCATTCGGCGAGCGTCCAGGCGTAGCTCTTGCCGTGCAGTTCCTCATGGCGGAGGTTGAGGCCCGCCTCGGCCGCCTGCTTGCGCATCTCCGTCCGCGTCGGCAGCATGCCGCCCGGAAAGATATGCGTCTGGATGAAATCCGGATTGCGGCGATATTCCTCGAAGCGGTCCTCCGAGATCAGGATCGCCTGGATCACGGCATGGCCGCCCGGCACCAGGCGCTCGCGCAGCGTCTCGAAATAGGCCGGCCAATATTCCTCGCCGACCGCCTCGATCATCTCGATCGAGACGATGCGGTCGAAGCGGCCGCTGACGTCGCGATAATCCTGCAGGCGGAGATCGGCCTTGAGCCCGGCGCCGTCGAGCCGGTCCCTGGCATAGGCGAGCTGCTCGGACGACAGCGTGACCGCGGTCACCGCGCAGTTCATCGCCGCCAGCCGCTCGCTGACGGCGCCCCAGCCACAGCCGATCTCGAGCACGCTCTCGCCGCCCGCAACATTGAGCAGGCTGCCGATCCGGTCGAGCTTGTGCGCCTGCGCCGCCTCGAGATCGTCGTCGCCGACGCGGATCGCCGAGGAATACTGCATGCCGCGATCGAGCCAGCGCTCATAGAACGCGTTGCCGAGATCATAGTGGAAGGCGATGTTGCGACGGCTGCCGTCATGGGTGTTGCGATTGCCGCGATGGGTCATGCGGCGGAGGAAGCGGGTGAAGGCCGAGCCGTTGTCGAGCCGGCCGAGGCGGTCGGCATTCAGCGCCAGCAGCTCGACGAGCACGGGCAGATTGGGCGCCGACCAATCGCCGGCGAGATAGCCCTCGGCAAAGCCGGTCGCCCCGCCGACGAGGACGCGGCGCAGCGCCTTCCAGTTGTGCAGCGTCAGCGAGGTTTCGGGCCCGGCCTCGGCGCCAGTATGGGTGACCGAGCGGCCGGACGGCGTCACCACGGTCAGGCGGCCATGGCTGAGGCGCTTCAGCAGCAGCGCGACAAGCATCGCACCGGCATCGGGCAGTCGACCGAAGCCGCGCCGCGTTCCGGACGAAAGGGATGGATCGCGAACCGACATGCTCTTCCTCACGCTGTCTTTCCGGATATCAAGGTGACTGGGTCTCGCGGCGGCGCCGGCCGCTCGGTCAAGGGCACGCCCTTGCGCCAGAGCTTGAGCGCTTCCCAATGAATACCGGCAATTACTTTCAGCGTCAGCAGGGGATGAAGGATCATTGCCCGGATCAGGCTGGCATCGGTGATCGGCTGGCGGTCGCCGGCCATCGAGGTCGCGATGACGAGCCCCTCCTCGTCTGAACCGCTGACGGCGAGCGACACGCTCTCGCCCGGCGCGCGCACCGCGAAGGCATAGTCGAGATCCATGCCCATGAAGGGCGACACATAGAACGCCTTGCGGCAGGCATGGCGGATCAGCGCCCCCGGCGCCTCGTCACCGTCGATGGCGGCGAGATAGAAGTGGCGCTGGCCGAAGGTGTTGTTGACCTCGTAGATGACGGCGGCGAGCCGCCCGTCGAGGCCATAGCAATAAAAGAGGCTGATCGGATTGAAGGCATAGCCGAGGACGCGCGGCATGGTGAGCAGGCGGATGGCGCCGATCGGCGTGGCGATGCCGGCCTCCGCGAGCTGGCCGAGGGCCTGCTGGCGCAGCGTCATCCCCGGCCGCGCGCCATGATCGGCGTCGTGAAACGACATCAGGTTGAAGCGATTGCGCGAGAAGAGCCGCAAGGAGCCGTCGAGCGTGTCCAGTTCGTCGAGATCGAGCAGCAGCCAGAAGACGCGGTAGCGCAGCGAGTGTTTCCGCGGCCTGAGGCGCCGATGGCCGACGAGGCCGGAATAGAGGGCGGAAGCAAGCGTCACCGCGCGCGCTCCAGCCCGCCGAGCGGGGTCATCTGGATGCGGCCGCTTTCGTTCGCAACCGTCCAGGGCCGGCGGATGCCGCCGAGCTGCTCGGCGACCGCAAGGCCCGACTGCAGCCCGTCTTCATGGAAGCCGGCGCCGAAATGCGCGCCGCAGAACCAGAGCCGCCGCTGGCCCTGCAGCGACCACAGCTCGCGCTGGGCGAGGCCCGCCTTGGTATCGAAGATCGGGTGCTCGTAGATCTCGCTGTGCAGGAGCGTGCCGGCACGCGGCGGACGCGGCGGGTTCAGCGTCACGAACAGGTTGCGGCCATCGATTCCCTGCAGGCGGTTCATCCAGTAAGTGACGCAGAGACCGTCGCCGTTGTCGAGATAGTTCCAGCTCGACCAGACGCGCCGTCGTTGCGGCATCAGGCTCTCGTCGGAGTGCAGGACGGTCAGGTTGTGGCTGTAGCGGAACGCGCCGAGCAGGCGCTGCTCGTCGGCCGTCGGCTGGTCGATCATGGCGAGCGCCTGGTCGGCATGCGCCGCGATCACCGCGTGATCATAGCTCGCCGACCCGCCGGCCGAATCATGCACGGTGACGCCAGTGCCCGTGCGCATGATCCGCGTCACGCCGCGCGAGAGGCGGACGGAGGGGGCGAGGGCGGCGGCGAAGGTCTCGACATAGGCCCGGCTGCCACCGACGACGGTGCGCCATTCCGGCCGGCCGGTCAGCTGCAGCAGGCCGTGATTGGCGCAGAAGCGGATGAAGCTCGCCGCTGGATAATCGAGCATGCGGGTCGAGGGCGACGACCACACGGCGGCGGCCATCGGCAGCAGGTGATCATCGCGGAAGGCCGCGCCGAAGCCGCGCTCGGTGAGATAGTCGCCGAGCGACATGTTCTTTTCGCCCATCAGCGCGAGGTCGCGCGGCGCCTCGCGATAGAAGCGCGCAATGTCGCGGATCATGGACAAGAAGCGCGGCCGCGCCAGATTGGTCGGCTGGGCGAAGAGGCCGGTGAGGCCGGTGCCGGAGTATTCGGTGGCGCCGCCGCGCAGCGACACGGCAAAGGACATGTCGGAGGGCTTGGTGGCGACGCCGAGATGGGCGAAGAGGGCGGTGAGATTGGGGTAGGCGGGCTCGTTATAGACGATGAAGCCGGTATCGACGGGAACGGCGGCGTCGTTCAGCCGCGCGGTCACGGTGTTCGAATGACCACCGAGGCGCTCGGCGCGCTCATAGAGTGTCACATCATGGCGCTTGGCCAGCAGCCAGGCCGCCGAAAGGCCCGATATGCCCGAGCCGATCACTGCTATCCTCTGACGTCCGCCTGCCGACACTTTTTCAATCCTTTGTCCGTAGGTCCAAGCTGGGGACCAGGCCGTGGGCTCGTCGGCCACATGGGCCGGCATTCTGAGGGTGAATACGGTTCGGCGGCGCATTTGGATGAGTGATCCGGCAGCGATCGTCAGCCGTATCAGGGAGCATGAAACGAAATGTCAGTCTTGGTCGGCCGGTCGGACAAGCGGGGGTGCTGCTGATGCAGCGCTCCGATTCCGCCGAGCTTGGCCGGCTGATCGTCGCGGTCGGCCAGAACCATGATCGCGCCGCGTTCGCACAGCTGTTCGCGCATTTCGCGCCACGTCTGAAGACTTATCTGATGCGCGCCGGCGCCACCCCGGGCGCGGCCGAGGACTTCGCGCAGGAGGCCATGCTGACGGTCTGGCGCAAGGCGGCGCTGTTCGATCCGGCGCGGGCAGGGGCCTCGACCTGGATCTTCACCATCGCCCGCAACCTCCGCATCGACGCGGCGCGGCGCGAGAAGCTCGACCAGCGCGAGCCCGACATCACCGAACTCCCCGACGATCCCGAGCAGCCGGACCGGGTGATCGAGGGGATCGACGATACGGTCCGGGTCAGTGCGGCGCTCGCGGCCCTCTCGGCCGACCAGTCGCACATCATCAAGCTGTCCTATTTCCACGAGAAGGCCCATGCCGAAATCGCCCGCGAGCTCGGCATTCCGCTCGGAACGGTCAAGTCGCGCCTGCGGCTGGCCATCATTCGGCTGCGCGGCATCCTGAGCGAAACCCAATGAGCAAGATCACCTTCAAACCGCACGAAGACACGCTGCTCGCCTATGCAGCCGGAACGCTCCGCGCTCCCGAAGCAGCCGTGGTCTCGGCGCATGTCGCGCTGTGCCCGGAATCGGGCGAGCTGGTCGATACCTTGCAGTCTCTGGGCGGCCATTTCATCGAGCGGCTGCCGGCGACGGCGCTGTCGCAGGATTCGTTCGCGCGGATGATGGCGCGGATCGATGCCGATGGCGGCGAATCGGAGGCCGAGCCTGTTCTGAACGACATGGCCGAACTGCCGGAGCCGCTGCGGCGCTATCCGCTCGGCCCCTGGCGCTGGCTCGGGCCGGGCACGCGCGTGCGCAGCGTCGGCGTGCCCCAGGACGGCGATTGCCGCGTGCTCTTGTTCAAGATCGATCCCGGCCGCCGCATGCCGCAGCACAGCCATAACGGCGTCGAATTCACCTGTGTCCTCAGCGGCTCCTACCGCGACGAGGCCGGCCGTTTCGGCCCCGGCGATTTCGAGGAAGCGGACGAGGCGACCGATCACCGCCCGATCGTCGATTCGGATGTGCCGTGCATCTGCGTCGTCGCGCTCGACGGGCAGATCCGCCTCTCCGGCCTCGTCGGCCGCCTGGTGCAGCCCTTCGTCAGGCTCTAGGACCGATCGACACTGGGATGTGGCCCTGCTGAAAATGCTCAGAGATGTCGTTGCCGGGCTTGACCCGGCAACCCAGACTACCTTCGACTGTCCGCCGACATTTTGGGTCGGCAAGGAGACAGTCTGGATTGCCGGGTCGAGCCCGGCAATGACAGGCGGGAACGGTCACTCACAAGGACCGAAGCCGAATGTCGATCCGTCTTAGCCTTCAGCGCGCCCGAGACAGGCCTTTCTCGGCGATTTCGGCGAGATAGCGCGCCCAGAGGGTGTCGTGCTCGCGGCCGAGTTCCGCGAGATATTTCCAACTGAACAGCCCGGTGTGATGGCCGTCGTCGAAATTGAGGCGGACGGCATAGTTGCCGACCGGATCGATCGAGCGGATCGCGACGTCGATCTTTCCGGGCACGGTCTGGCGCTGCGCCGGCGCGTGGCCCTGCACTTCAGCCGAGGGGCTGGTGACGCGCAGGAATTCGGCGCTGAAGCGATAGGAGCTGCCATCGTCGAAGGCGACGGTGAGCTGGCGCTTGTCAGGCGACAGGCGGATTTCCGTCGGCCAGAGATCGGGCACGGGAGAGGTCATGGCGGCGCGTTCCGGTCACAGGACTGAGAGCGCGGCCGATCGAGGCTTTGAACCGCGCGCCTCATCCTCTACATGATGTTGGATGCGCCGTCCGCTCCGACGGCATCGGACGCGATGATGCACAGCATGCTTTCCACGACCGGCGACGCGCCCTCGATGATCGACCCGTTCGGCCGCTCGATCCGCTATCTGCGCGTGTCGGTCACGGATCGCTGCGATTTCCGCTGCGTCTACTGCATGGCCGAGGACATGACCTTCCTGCCGAAGCGCGATGTGCTGACGCTGGAAGAGCTCGACCGGCTCTGCACCGCCTTCATCGAGAAAGGCGTGCGCCGCCTCCGGCTCACCGGCGGCGAGCCGCTGGTCCGCCGCAACATCATGAGCCTCATCCGTTCCCTGTCGCGGCATTTGAGGAGCGGCCTTCTCGACGAGCTGACGCTGACCACCAATGGCTCGCAGCTTCAGCGCTATGCCGGCGAACTCGCCGATTGCGGCGTCCGCCGGATCAATGTCTCGGTCGATACGCTCGATCCGGATCGCTTCCGCGCCATCACGCGGCGCGGCGACCTCGCCGTCGTCCAGGCCGGCATCGATGCGGCGCTGGCCGCCGGCATCAAGGTCAAGATCAACGCCGTGGCGCTCAAGGGCGTCAACGAGCACGAGTTCGAC
The DNA here is from genome assembly GCA_965229325.1 of Kaistia sp. GTDB lineage: Bacteria > Pseudomonadota > Alphaproteobacteria > Rhizobiales > Kaistiaceae > Kaistia. The sequence continues at coordinate 663,873 of OZ245873.1, forward strand.
GCGATGATCCGCTGGGCGCATGGCCGCGGCATGGATCTGACGCTGATCGAAACGATGCCGCTCGGCGAGATCGACGGCGACCGCACCGACCAGTATCTGCCGCTCTCCGATGTGCGGCGCGACCTCGCCGCGCGCTGGACGCTGTCCGAGACTGACTACCGAACCGGCGGTCCGGCCCGCTATGCGACCGTTGCGGAAACGGGCGGGCGCATCGGCTTCATCACGCCGCTGACGCATAATTTCTGCGAGAGCTGCAACCGCGTCCGCGTCACCTGCACCGGCACGCTGTTCATGTGCCTCGGCCAGGAGGACGCGCGCGACCTCCGCGCGCCGATGCGCGCCTCGGAGGGCAACGAACTCCTCGCGGCCGCCATCGACGAGGCGATCGCCCGCAAGCCCAAGGGCCACGATTTCATCATCGACCGCGACCACAACCGCCCGGCGCTCGGCCGCCATATGAGCATGACCGGCGGCTGATCGGCGGGCCGTCCGCTCCGGAGGCCACGGATGCAGATCGAGAGCCTCACCTTCGCGGATGATGGCGATACGCCGAACCATCCCGTCTGGCCGCTGATCGCCTATCGCGGCGCGATCGAGGCCGAGCGCCTGCGGGCGGACGATCATGCGTTCGATCGGCTGTTCGAGGCGAATGGCTGGCCGGTTGGATTTCGCAACGGAATCTATCGCTTCACGCATTTTCATTCGGTGACGCACGAAGTGCTCGGGATCGCGCGTGGTCATGCGCGGGTGCAGTTCGGCGGCGAATTCGGAGCCATTCTGACGGTCGGCGCGGGCGATGCCGTGTTGCTGCCGGCCGGCACGGGTCATCGGCTGGTCGAGTCGGACGGAAACCTTCTCGTCATCGGCGCCTATCCGCCGGCCGCGGCCTATGATCTCGTCCGGAGCGGCGAGGGCGGCGGCGATGCCGTTCGCGCGCGGATCGCCGCTTTGCCGAGGCCGCTCAGCGATCCGGTGCTCGGCGCAGCCGGCGGTCTTCTCAGCGAATGGCGGCCTGCGTAGCGCGCCGACCCGCTGGCGTCGTGTGACCGGAAACGTTGCGTATTGCTGCGCGATTAGCCATGGTGCCTCCGCCGTGACCATTCCGTCCGGTCCGGATTCCCCCGCGGCGCCGCTCGCCGCCATCAGCCTTTCAGCATGACATCCCTTCAGGCCAATCTGCGCGGCATCAGCATGATCCTGCTGTCGAGCCTCGTCTTCATTCTGAACGACACGCTGATCAAGCTCGCCAGCGAGCGGCTGCCGACCGGACAGATCCTCGTCATGCGCGGCTCGGTCGCCTTCCTGGTCATCCTCGGCCTCCTGGTCGCGACGGGTACCCATCGGCAGTGGCGGCTCGCGCTGCATCCGCTCGTGTTCTGGCGCACGGTCGGCGAGGTGGCGGCGACGATCCTCTATCTCTATGCGCTGTTCCATATGCCAATCGCCAATATCTCGGCGGTGAACCAGATCGTGCCGCTGATGACGACGGCGGCGGCCGCGCTCTTCCTCGGCGAAGTGGTCGGCTGGCGCCGCTGGACGGCGATCGCCGTCGGCTTCGTCGGCGTGATGATCATCATGCGGCCGGGCCTCGACGGGTTCGATGCCTATTCGCTCGCCGCGCTCGGCTCGATGGCCTTCATCACCATGCGCGACCTCGTCACGCGCAGCTTCCCGGTCGGCATGCCGGTGCTCCTGGTGACCACGGTGACCGCGGGCGCCGTCACGCTGGCGGGCCTCTCGATCTCGTTCAGCGAGACCTGGCTGGTGCCGACGACCGAGGAATGGATCATCCTCGCGGGCGCCGCCTGCCTGCTGCTGGTCGGCTACGGCACCATCATCCTCGCCATGCGCGGCGGCTCGATGGCCGTGATCGCGCCGTTCCGCTACTGCATCATCGTCTATGCGATCATCCTCGGCTATCTCGTCTGGGGCGACATCCCCGACACCGCAACGCTGATCGGTACGGCGATCGTGGTCGCGACCGGGCTCTACAGCATCCACCGCGAGCGGCAGGTGGCGCTGGTCAGCCGGTCCAGCGCGTGACGATCTCGGCTGTGGCAGGCCGCGGCCGGTCGGCCGGCTTCTCGCTCTGCCGGCCGAGATGGATGAAGCCGGCGACGCGCTCGCCCGCGCCGACGCCGAAGATTGCCGCTGCCTCGCTATCGCGGCCCGGCCATTTCAGGAGCCATTGCGCGGCATAGCCGAGCGCAGCCCCGGCGAGGATGAGGTTCATGCCGGCCGCGCCCGCCGAGAGCTCCTGGTCCCAGACGGGGATCTTCGACGAAGGGTCGATGCGGCTGACGAGGATCACCGTCACCGGCGCGCGCAGCAGATAGAGCGTCCACATGTCCCGCTTGGCCGGGGCGAGGTCCGGATTGCGCGCGGCATAGAGCGCGTCCAGCCGTTCGCCGGCGATGCGGCGCGCCTCGCCCTCGACGAGGATGAAGCGCCAGGGATTGAGGCGGCCGTGATCGGGCGTGCGCGCCGCGATGGCGAGCATCCGCTCGAGATCCGCCGAAGCGATCGGCTCGGCCGAAAACGCGCGGAGCGGCACCGAGCGCCGCGCCTCGAGCTTTGCCAGCATGACCTCGGACGTTGCCAGTTCCAGCGCGTCCAGGGAGATCGCGTCGCCAGCCTCAGTCGGCGCGGCGTGATGGGCCATTGAGAGACGTTCCTGCGGAGCGGTGACGCGCGGACCATGGCCCCGGCGCCCCCGCTTGGCAAGGAGGCTCGCGACCGCCCCCTTGGCCTCAGGCGGCGCGGGCGGCGAGCGCCTGGTCGGCGGTCAGCGCCGTCTCGGGCGTGCCGGAGACGATGAGTTCCAGCACTTCCTGCTCGTCGGTATGGGCGATGTAGCGGTCGCCGACATTCTGGCCGCGCTTCATCACCATGATGCGGTCGCCGACCTCGAAGATGTCGGTGAGGCGGTGCGAGATGATGATCTGTGCGACGCCGTGGCGCTTCAGTTCGGCCATGGTCTCGAGCAGCCGCTCGGTCGCCATCACCGAGAGATTGGCGGTCGGCTCGTCGAGCACGACGACGCGCGGATTGAACGAGATCGCTCTGGCGATGGCGACCGACTGCTGGCGGCCGCCGGAGAGGCTCTCGACCTTCTGGAACACCGAATTGACGTCGACCTTCAGCCGCTTCAGCACCTCGTCTGCCTCGGCATACATGCGCTTGCGATCGACGAAGAGGCCCTTCCGCGGCCAGCGGCCGAGGAAGATGTTCTGCGCGATGTCCATGTTCCCGCACAGCGCGAAGTCCTGGTAGATCATCTCGATGCCGTCGACGCGGCTTTCATGCGGGCTCTTGAAATGCGTCTCGCGGCCATCGACCAGCACATCGCCGGAATCGCGCTGATAGGCGCCGGTCATCACCTTCATCAGTGTCGACTTGCCGGCGGAATTGTCGCCGACGAGGCCGAGGATTTCGCCGGGCGCCAGCGTCAGGTTGATGTTGCGCAGCGCCTGGACGGGGCCGAAGGCCTTGGAAATGTTGCGCATCTCGATGAGCAGCGGCGAGGTCGATGGCTGGGTCATGCTGTGCTCCGGCATCAGGATGCGGCGTGGGACGGAGAGGCTTTGCGGGCGGCGAGCCGTCTTCGGATCGAGCCGACGAGGTCGCCCTGGCGGATCCAGACATCGCCGACGACGGCGACCATCAGGATCAGCCCGATGAAGACGTTGACCCAGTGCTGCGGCATGACGAAGGACTGGCCATTGCCGAGGATCAGCTGCAGCGAGAGCAGGGCGCGGATCAGCGCGATGACGGCGGCGCCGGCGAGCGCCCCGATCACCGTGCCATAGCCGCCGAAGATCGAGCCGCCGCCGATGATGACCGCGGCGATGGCGTCGAGCTCGCGCAGCTGCCCGGCGGAGGGATTGAACGAGCGCAGGAACGCGACATAGATGACGCCGGCGCAGGCGGCGCAGAGCGCCGAGAAGACGAGGCTGATGGCGCGCACGCGGCCGGTATCGATTCCGGCATATTCGGCGGCGCGACGGTTGCCGCCGGTCGCGTAGATCATCTGGCCGAACGGCGTCTTGGCCAGCACGATTCCGGCAATGACGGCGACGACGACCATGAAGATCGTCTGCACGCTGAGGGCTGCGGCGACATCGTAGATGAGCGTGCCCTTGGCCGGCGCGATGCCGAAATAGCTGAGCGCGTCGATGAGCTTGCGGCCGAGCAGGTTGAACCCTTCCGTGAAGGAGGAGAGCTGGCGGCCGGCGGTCAGCCAGGCGCCGATGCCGCGCGCCATGTAGAACATGCCGAGCGTCGCCACGAAGGCCGGCAGGCCGAAACCGACCGTGAGCAGCGCATTGACCATGCCGGCGGCGGCGCCGGCGATGAGCGCGATGAACACGGCGCTCGCCGGGTCGAAGCCGAGCTGCTTCATCAGGAAGGCGCAGGTCGCGGCCGAGAGCGCCAGCACCGAGCCGACCGAGAGGTCGATATCGCCATTGGCGACGACATAGGTCATGCCGATGGCGAGGAGGCCGACCTCGGTGAAGGACAGCATCAGGTTGAACGAGTTATCGATCGAGCCCCAGAAATCGGGCCGCAGATAAAGGCCGACGCACCAGAGCGCCACGGCGAGCAGGATCGCGGCCGCGTCGCGGCGGGCGAAGAAATGTCCGATCGGGCCGCGCGCCCGCATCGATCGGTCGGAGGCGGACGAGCCCTTGGTCTGCGCGCCCTCGATGGCGACGCCGCCGATTTCGATGATCGGCGGCAGCGGCTTGCCGGTCAGCCGCGCCCAGAGCCGCGGGAAGACGTTGCGGCGGATGATCCACGGCTCGATCAGCACCGACATCAGGAGGATGAGGCCGAGAAAGGCCGGCACGGCGCCGGGCGGCAGCTGCGCCATGCCCTGCACCTGCATCTCGACCTTGCCGACCGTGACGGTGCGCGTCATCGGGATGCCCTCGCGCAGCACCTTGTCGATCAGCGTCACCAGCACCGCGCCGAGCGCGCCGCCGAGCAGGCGGCCGCGGCCGCCGAGGATCGAGGCGCCGCCGACGATGACGGCGGCGATGACGATGAGCTCGGCGCCCTGGCCATATTGCGAGGTGATGCCCTTGTCCTGCGCGACGCTCATGAGGCCGGCGAGCGTCGCCGAGAGCGCCGAGAGCACATAGCCGCGCATGCGCACGCGGCGGGTCGGGATGCCGGCATAGGTGGCGGCGAGTTCGTTGCCGCCGGTGGCATAGGTCTCATAGCCCCAGCGCGTCTTGGCCAGCACGATCATGCCGACCAGCGTGACCAGGATGAAGATGACGATCTGGTTGTTGAAGCCGAGGGCGTTGGTCTCGCCGATCCGGAAGAACCAGCCGCCGGCCTCTCCGGCCTTTTCGCTGTAGGAGATCGTCTTGCCGCCGGTAAGGCCGAGCACGAGGCCGCGGCCAATGAACAGCATGGTCAGCGTCGTGATGAAGGAGGGGACGCGCAGGACGGTGACGAAGACGCCGTTGATGAGGCCGACGGCAAGGCCCGCGATCACCGCGGCGATCAGCGAGGGGACGACGCCGAGATCGTAGTAGGACTGCGAGAAGGCGATCGAGAACACGGTGGCGACGAGGCCGAAGGTCGAGCCGACCGAGAGATCGAGATCCTTGTTGATGATGACGAAGGTCATGCCCGCGGCCATCACGCCGAAGCGGGCGGTGTCGCGGAGCACGGCGGAGAAGGCGTCGGTGTTGCCGAAGAATTTCGGGTTGATGTAGACGCCGGCGATGTAGAGCAGGACCATGAAGGCGAGGAGCCCGACCTCCCAGCCGCCGATCAGTTCGAGCGGCAGGCGGCGGCGAAGCGGCGGGGCGGTGCTGGTCGCGGTCATGGGTCTCACGGGTCCGAATGCGCTCGACGCTTTAGGCACGCTCCGTCATTCCCGGGCGTCGCCCGGGGATCCAGACGTCGCCCGATGGCCGGCGCGAACAAGACTGGATTGCCGGGCCCAGCCCGGCAATGACAAGAACTGACGATGAACGAAGGCGACCCGCGCGAGCGCGCGGGCCGCCAAGGGAATGCTCAGTTCTCGAAGCGCTTGCCGACCAGATCGACCGTGTCCTTCGTCACGAGCTGCGCGCTCGTGTCGAGATTGGCGGCGGAGACGCCGCGGTCGATCTGCAGGTAGAGCTGGGCGACGGGCCAGAAGCCCTGCAGGAACGGCTGCTGGCCGAGCGAGCCCGAGAGCGCGCCGGTGCGGATCTGCTCCTGCTGCTTCGGACCAAGGTCGAAGCCGAACGCGCAGATCTTGCCGTTGAGCTTCAGCTGCGCGACGGCATCGCCAAGGGCCGGCGTCACGAAGCCGTTGGCCGCGAAGCCGCCGACGACGTCGCCGCGCGATTCGATCAGCGAGACGACCGAGTTGACGATGTCGTCCTTGTTGACGTCGATGCCGATATTCTCGGGGCCCGCGTCAACCTTGAAGTCGGCGAGGCGGCCGGCGTCGTTGAGCGTCTTGACCGTCGCCTCGAAGGCAGCGGTGACGCGGCGATTGACCTCTTCATTGCCGAGTGTCGTCGTCGACGGGAAGATGATCGAGCCGCCCTTGGCGCCCGAATCGAGCACGCATTTGGCGAGCGCCTCGCCGCCGATGCCGGCGGCCGAGGAGAGCTGGCCGGTGTGGCTGATCTGCGAGCGGTTCAGGATCTTCGGATCGAACGAGTTCGTCGTCGCGACCGGGATGCCGTTGGCGAAGGCCTTCTTGACGATGTCGTCATAGGCGCCCGACTGCGGCGTGGTCAGGATCAGGCCGTCGATGGTCGGATCGTTGATCACCTGGTTGAGGATCTCGATCTCGCGCGGAATGTCGTCGACGGGGGCTTCCGAGCCGAGCTTGATCAGGTTGATGCCGAAGGCGTCGGCGGCGACCTGCGCACCGACATAGGTCGGGTCGAAGAAGCCGTTGCCGGCGGTGTGGGTGATGATGGCGAAGGTCAGCTTGCCGTCCTTCGAATGAAAGTCCTTGGTCGTCGGCGCTTCCTTGGCCGCGTCCTGGAAGCTGTAGCCGCCGACCGCCTTGTCGAGCGTGCCCGACTGCGCGAACGCATAGGTGCCGACGAGCGAACACGCCGCGCCGAGCGCCAGAGTCTTCATAAGTCTGGTCATTCTTTTCCTCCCGAAAAGATCCCCGGACGTTTCCTCCCCATCCGAGTTGGCGCAGCATATTGAAGGGGTTCTGCCACTGCAACCGGTTGGCAAGTGGTCTGGAAGCAATTGCTCCAATCTATTCATATGACCAACAGGGCGATGCTTGATCAGCCGCGCTGCAATGCAGTCATTGCGCTGTGCGCCTGCACAAGAGGCACTCGCAAAACGATTGCAGTGCAGTATTGGCCGGATTAGCCAGTCAAGCGGCGATGGCGCCGCTCGCATCGCGCAGATGCCGCGCCGCCACCTCGATCTCGGCGAGCGTCGACGGCTCTTCGATATTGGCGAGGAAGGGCGCGATCGGCCCGGTATCGGCGATGTCGGCGAGGCGCACCGCCTCATGCAGCACGCGGATCGGCGAATAGGCGTCGCGGAGATCCTCGAGCGGCAGGAAATGCGCCCGGAGCCGCGCGGCGGCCTCGGCATCGCCGCCCTTCAGCGCATGCAAGAGGGCAGTCGAGAGATGCGGCGCGATGCAGACCGAGCCGGAGGTGAAGCCGATCAGCCCGAACGTCTCGAGATGGTCGATCGCCGGCCGCTCGCCGATGCCGCTGACGATCCGCTCGGCCGAGCCAACCGCATCGATGAGGGCGGCGAGCGTCGCGTCGACGGACGGATCGGCGCGGACGATCGCATATTTGAGCGCGCAGACGGCGCCGTCGTCGATGAGCGCGGCGAGGTCGCGCGGCGCCAGCATGCCCTCGGCGCGGAGATAGGCGATGACAGGTCGGCCATAGCGATCGGCGAGGCGGCGGAGGCCGGTGGCGAAGCCCGCAGGCGTCGTGGCGGAGGAGGGGGGCAGCAACATCGCCGTCGGGAACGCCCGCTCACGCAGCGCATCGATCTGGTCAGAGGCCTTGCCATAATCGGCGCCGATCGAGGGGATGACCCAGCCCTCTTCCGGCGTCACGGCCTCGAGGAGGTCGAGCAGCGCGCCGAATTCGCGGACGCCGATATTGTAGAGATTGGCATTGCCGCCGAAGAGAAAGGTTGAGACGCCGCCGCTCGCGAGCCAATCAACGAGCTTCCGCGTCTCGGCCGTCGACAGCGTGCCGTCGCCCGCGCGCGGTAAAGGCGGCACGCTGATCACCGATCGCGCGAGATCGGCCGGCAGAACCGCATCGGTCTTCATGATGTCCCCCTCGAACGATGGCGGCGATCTTGTCGCGCCGCCGCCATCGGCGTCAACGCCCGGCAAGGGCCATCATAGGGGTTGCGGTCGACGCCCGGACGACAAAATGGCATGGTCCGCCACCCGTCAGCCAAGGAACCCCGCCCCATGCTCGATCTCGGCCTCACCCCGCTGCTGCCGACGTTGCATCGTCTGGCCGAATGTCCCGTCTATGACGAGCGCACCAACCGGATCCTTTTCTGCAACATCCCGGTCGGCGAGATTCACGGCGTCGACCTTGCGACCGGCGAGGAGCATGTCTGGCGGTTTCCGGAGCTCGTCGCGTCCTTCGGCCTTTGCGAGAGCGGGCGCTTCGTCGTGGCGCTGAAGGACAGCGTCGTGCTGTTCGATCCCGCGACGGGCAAGAGCACGCCGCTCGCCTCGGTCAGTGCCGACAGGCCGACGACACGGCTCAACGACGGCAAGGTCGGGCCGGATGGCGCCTTCTGGGTCGGCGGCATCAACGAGGCGGCGGATAAGGCGGCGATCGCAGCGCTCTACCGCGTCGATGCGTCGGGCAAGGTCGAGGCCAAGGTCGAGGGCATCAAGGCCTCGAACGGCCTCGCCTGGACCGCTGATGGCACGACCATGTTCCATACCGACACCCGCGGCGTCTGGATCGATCGCTGGCGCTTCGATCCGGCGACGGGCGCGCTCACCGAGCGCACCCGCATCGCCGAGCCCGACGATGCGGTCGGCCGACCGGATGGCGGCGCGACCGATGTCGAGGGCTACTATTGGAGCGCCGGTATTTCGGCGGCGAAGCTCAATCGCTGGTCGCCCGATGGCCGCCTCGTCGAGAGCTTCGATGTCGCGGCCTCGCCGACCATGCCGGCCTTCGGCGGCGCTGACGGCCGCTCGCTGTTCGTCACCAGCCTCCGCGACGGGCGCACCGAGGCGCAGCTGGAGCGCTATCCGCTGTCGGGCACCGTCTTCGCCGGCCGCGCCTTCGTCGCCGGCGTTGCGGCCTTCCGCTTCCGCGACGTCTAGGTCCTGTACTCATAATGGGATTCCCGAAGCGAGCGGAACGTGATTCAACTTCCTGATCGGAGGTGATCATGGCTCGTTTCGATCTCAGCGATGCGGAGTGGCGCATCATCGCGCCGCTGCTGCCCAACAAGCCCCGCGGCGTTCCCCGTACCGACGACCGTAGGGTGCTGAACGGGATCTTCTTCGTGCTGCGAACGGGTTCACCGTGGCGCGACCTGCCCGAGCGCTACGGCCCGTACACGACCGTCTACAACCGCTTCAACCGATGGGCAAAGGCCGGCATCTGGCTGCGCATCTTCGAGGCGCTGGCGGAGCAGTCACCGCAGTCCATGGCGCTGATCGACAGTTCGATCATTCGAGCCCACCAGCACGCGGCGGGAGGAAAAAAGGGGGTCCGGATCACGCCATTGGCCGTTCTCGTGGAGGATTGAGCACCAAGATCAACGTCGTCGTCGACGGCGAGGGCCTGCCCATCCGCCTCGCCTTGACCGCTGGCCAAGCCTCCGACAAGCAAGCCGCCCTCCCGCTCATCGCAAGTCTCAGCAGGACCCACGACCTTGTCGCTGATCGGGGATATGACGCCCAGTACATCCTCGACGCCGCCAAAGACCGTGGAGCCATGGCCCACATCCCAACGCAACGCGACCGCAAGGTCCAGCGCAGCGTTGACCACCAGATCTACCGACGCCGCAACCTCGTTGAGCGATTCTTCAGCAAACTGAAGCACTTCCGCCGCGTCGCAACGCGCTTCGACAAGCTCGCTCGAAACTTCCTCGCCGCCGTCGCCCTCGCATCAGTCAGGATTTGGGCCCGTGCTTATGAGTCCACCACCTAGGCGCGGAGGGCAGGGGCGCCGCGCGCCGCTCAGAACTCCTTGAGCGTCGCGCGGAGCGTCGGCTGCGTATAGGCGGTGCGCACCAGGCCGCGCCGCTGCAGGGCAGGGACGAGGCCCTCGGTCACTTCGGTGACGTAGCGGCGGCTGATCCGGTGGAACGGCGCCGTGATCAGGAAGCCGTCGCCGCCGACCGCCTCCATGACCTCGCCCATCCGTTCGGCGACCGTCTCCGGCGTGCCGATCAACTCGATCGAGCCGGACATGCCGCCATCGATGGCGAGCTGCCGCAGCGTCTTGCCGGTGCCCCATTGCTGGAATTTGTCGAGCGATCCCTGCTCGCCATTCGTCACCAGCTTCTCCGGCAGCGGCTTGTCGAGGTCGTAGATCGAGAAGTCGATGTCGGTGAAGGAGCCGAACAGCGCCAGCGCGCGCTCGACGAATTCACGCGAGTTGACGGCGCGATCGGTGCGGGCGCGGGCTTCCTCGACGGTGTCGGCGAGGATCGGCGCGGCCAGGAACAGGATCTTGATGTCGTCGGGATTGCGGCCGATCGCGGCGGCGCGCGCGCGGACATCGTCGCGATAGGCCTTCATGCCCTCGATGCCGTTGGCGGTGGCGATGATCGAATCGGCATATTTCGCCGCGAAGGCGCGGCCCTTCGGCGAGCCGCCCGCCTGGACATAGGCCGGCCGCCCTTGCGGCATCGGCGCGGTGTTGAGCGGACCGCGCGAGGAGAAGTACTTGCCCTTGAAATGGATCGGCCGAACCTTGGTGAAATCGGCATAGGTGTCGGTCTCGCGGTCCATGACGATCGCGTCCGGATCCCAGGAGCCGAACAGCTGGCCGACCAGCTGCATGTACTCATCCGCCATGTCGTAGCGGAGCTCGCGCGGCGGCAGCTTCTCCAGCCCGAAATTCTGAGCCGCCGTATCTTCGCCCGACGTCACGATGTTCCAGCCGAAGCGGCCACCGGCGATGTGATCCATGGTCGCGGCGAGGCGGGCGAGCAGGAAGGGCGGATAGGCGAGCGTCGACATGGTCGTCACGACGCCGAGATGCTTCGTCGCCGCCGAGATCAGCGCGGCGAGCGGCAGCGGGTCGTGCTTCGGCACCATGATCGCCGACTTCAGATAGGCCTCGGTGGTGCCCGCCCAGGCCTCGGGCAGCATCAGCGTGTCCTCGAACATGATGTAGTCGAAGCAGGCCCGCTCGAGCGCCTTGGCCATCTCGATATAGAACGCGCCGTCCCAGGGCTTGCCGCCGGCGGCGAAGGGATCGTTCCATTCGTCGATGCCGAAGGTGGTAAACCAGCCGAGGTGAAAGCGCGGATCTGCCATTGCCGAACCCCAATGATTTCATTCTGTTGGCTGACAGGATGGAATGACGGGGCGGGGCTGCAAAGGCGAGAGTTTCGCCATCGGCGCCATGAATGAGGCAGGCGCGGCGAGCAGACTGGCGCCGCCCCGTTCAATCGGCGCGCGGTGTGTGCATCTGGTTCACAACGCTGTGCCGCTGGCTCGAAGGGCGTTGGATCGCGACGAAGAAAGCATTGTGCAAGTGGAGCTGAAGCTTAACGGCGCGCCTTGCAAGCATAAAAAAAGCAAGGCTCTCGCGAGCCTTGCTTTCTATAGTTCGCGTTCTACCCCTTCCATGCCGGGCATTTTACCCGAGGGCTTTCGAATTGATTATTCGAGCCCGGCGGCTGCTGCCTTGCGGCGCGCCAGAAGGGGAGCTTCCTCCCAAGACTTAGACCGCGATGCCTGTTGGTGGAACCGAGCTTGAATTCGCCAGTCCCTTTCTTATGGTTGGGGACGTTATCCAATGACAAAGGGCTTGTCATCAATTTGTGCAACACCAGCCCATTTTTTTTGCGTCAACACTGCTGACCTTAGATTCTCGTCCTGACCGATGCTGCATTGCCCGTCGATCCGTGCGGCGCGGCAAGTGTCGGGTGGTGTTGGGTTCTTGACGGAAGCTGCCTCTCCGTCGGGCGGTTTTCCTTGTAATTGCCGTCGTTTATGGCTTGATGACGCCCGTTCGACTCGCCCGGAGCCTTTTCCTGATGCGCCTTTCCCGGTCCTTCCTGCCCACGCTGCGCGATACGCCCAAGGAGGCGGATATCGTGTCCCACCGCCTGATGCTGCGGGCCGGGCTCATCCGCCAGCAAGCTGCGGGCATCTATTCGTGGCTGCCGCTCGGCAAGCGCGTCCTCGCCAATATCGAGCGCATCGTGCGCGAGGAGCAGGATCGCGCCGGCGCGATCGAAGTGCTGATGCCGACGCTGCAGTCGGCGGATCTCTGGCGCGAAAGCGGGCGCTACGAGGACTATGGCAAGGAGATGCTGCGCATCAAGGATCGGCACGAGCGCGACATGCTCTACGGGCCGACCAACGAGGAGATGATCACTGACATCTTCCGCAGCTATGTGCGCTCCTACAAGGAGCTGCCGCTCAATCTCTACCACATCCAGTGGAAGTTCCGCGACGAGGTCCGCCCGCGCTTCGGCGTGATGCGCGGCCGCGAATTCCTGATGAAGGATGCCTATTCCTTCGACATCGACGAGGCGGCCGCGCGGCGGGCCTACAACCGCATGTTCGTCGCGTACCTGCGCACCTTCGACCGGCTCGGCGTCAAGGCGATCCCGATGCGCGCCGACAGCGGCCCGATCGGCGGCGACGCGACGCATGAATTCATCGTGCTCGCCTCGACCGGCGAAAGCGCGGTGTTCCTCGACAAGGCAGCCCTCGACACGCCGGTTCCCGGACCCGACACCGACTTCGAGGGTGACCTGACCCCGATCGTCTCGGCCTGGACGACGAAATACGCCGCCACCGAAGAGATGCACGACAAGGCCGTGTTCGAGGCGCTGCCCGAGGATCGGCGCCTCGAGGCGCGCGGCATCGAGGTCGGCCAGGTGTTCTATTTCGGCACCAAATATTCGACCCCGATGGGCGCCAAGGTCACCGGCCCCGATGGCGCCGAGCACGATGTCCATATGGGCTCCTATGGCATCGGCGTGTCGCGGCTCGTCGCCGCGATCATCGAGGCGAGCCATGACGAGGCCGGAATCATCTGGCCGACGGGCGTCGCGCCCTATCAGGTCGGGCTCATCAACCTGAAGGTCGGAGACGCGAATACCGATGCGGCCTGCGATGGTCTCTACCAGCGCCTCATCAATGCCGGAATTGAAGTCCTTTACGATGATGTCGACGGCCGAGCCGGCGCCAAGTTCGCGACCATGGACCTGATCGGACTGCCCTGGCAGCTGATCGTCGGTCCGAAGGGGCTGGCGAACGGCGAGGTGGAGCTGAAACGTCGCGCGACGGGCGAGCGTGAAACGCTTACACTCGACGCAGCGGTGTCAAGGCTGGTCGCGGGCTGAACCGCGGCGAGCCGTTGTCGGCTTCTAGGCGCGATTCCCGCGCCCATCGGGACAGGATTGCGATGGCGGAGCCGTCAGGCACGAAGCCGTTTTCACCGTTCGAATGGATGCTGGCGGGGCGCTATCTGCGCGCCCGTCGGCGCGAGACCTTCATCTCGATCATCGCCGGCTTCTCGTTCATCGGCATCATGCTCGGCGTCGCCACGCTGATCATCGTGATGGCGGTGATGAACGGCTTTCGCGGCGAGCTGATCGGCAAGATTCTCGGCGTCAACGGCCACATGATCGTGCAGCCGATCGATACCCCGTTCACCGATTTCGCCGATGTGGCGAGCCGCATCGCCATGGTGAAGGGCGTCAAGGCGGCGATCCCCTTCGTCGAGGGGCAGGTGCTGGCCTCCGGCGCCACCAATTCGAGCGGCGCGCTGGTGCGCGGCATCCGTGCGCAGGACCTCCCGAACCTGCCGGGCGTCTCGGCGAATATTCGTCAGGGCACGCTCGATGATTTCGACACCGCCGGCGGCGTCGCCATCGGCACGCGCATGGCGACCGCGCTCGGCCTCACCATCGGCGACAAGATCACGCTGGTCTCGCCGCGCGGCGCGGTGACGCCGATGGGCGTGACGCCCAGGGTCAAGGCCTATCCGGTCAATGCGATCTTCGAGATCGGCATGTCCGAATATGATTCGTCCTTCGTCTTCATGCCGTTCGCGGAAGCGCAGCTCTATTTCAACCAGGACGACAAGGCCTCGGCGGTCGAGATCTATCTCGACGATCCCGAGCAGAGCGGCGCGCTCAAGTCCGCCGTCGAGACGGCGGCCGGCCGGCCGATCCTGCTCACCGACTGGCGCGAGCGCAACATGACCTTCTTCTCGGCGCTCGAGGTCGAGCGCAACATGATGTTCATGATCCTGACGCTGATCGTGCTGGTGGCGGCGCTCAACATCATCTCCGGCCTCACCATGCTGGTGAAGGACAAGGGCCACGACATCGCCATCCTCCGCACCATGGGGGCGACGCGCGGCGCAATCCTGCGCGTCTTCTTCATCACGGGAGCGGCGATCGGAACATTCGGCACGCTGTTCGGCGTCATCCTTGGTACGGTCGTGTGCTGGAACGTCGAATCGATCCGGCAGTTCGTCTCATGGCTGACGCGGACCGAGATCTTCTCGCCGGAGCTTTATTTCCTCTCGCGCCTGCCGGCCAAGATGGACGCGACCGAGGTCACCAGCATCGTGCTGATGGCGCTGGTGCTCTCCTATCTCGCCACCCTTTACCCCGCCTGGCGCGCCGCCCGGCTCGATCCCGTCGAGGCCCTGCGATACGAATGAGCCAGTCAGAGACATCAACCGACCGACGCCTCGATCGTCGCGCCGCGCCGCCGGCCGTCCTCCGCCTCTCCGGCATCGAGCGGCATTACCGCGAAGGCGCCGGCCGCCTCAGCATCCTCGACGGCGCCGAACTCGCGGTGGCGCCTGGCGAACTCGTGGCGCTGGTCGCGCCCTCGGGGGCCGGCAAGTCGACGCTGCTGCATATCGCCGGGCTGCTCGAAAAGCCTGACAAGGGCGAGGTGCTGATCGACGAGGTGCCGGTCGGCGCCGTCAGCGATGCCGAGCGGACCGCGATCCGCCGCATGAAGATCGGCTTCGTCTACCAGTTCCACCATCTCCTGCCGGAGTTCACGGCGCTGGAGAACGTGATGATGCCGCAGCTGATCCGCGGCCTCTCCAAGGCCGAGGCGGCCAAGCGCGCCAAGGAGCTGCTCTCCTATATGCGGCTCGGCGACCGCGTGCAGCACCGCCCCTCCGAGCTCTCCGGCGGCGAACAGCAGCGCGTGGCGATCGCCCGCGCGGTCGCCAACGCGCCGCGGCTGCTGCTCGCCGACGAGCCGACCGGCAATCTCGATCCCACCACCGCGCATTACGTGTTCGATGCCCTGGCGGCGCTGGTGCGCGCCTCCGGCCTTGCGGCGCTGATCGTCACTCACAATATGGATCTCGCCGAGCGCATGGACCGCCGCATCACGCTGCAGGCCGGCAAGGTGGTGGAACTGTGACCCTGACGACCGAACAACAGCTGCTGATCGAGGCCCGCGTGACCAATGCCGGGCCGAACATCGTCGTCGCCTATCTGTTCTGGTTCTTCCTGTGGTTCCTCTCGGCGCACCGCTTCTATCTCGGGCGGCCGGGTTCGGCCGTGCTGCAGATTCTCAGCTATTTCATCCTGATCGGCTTCGTCTGGATCCTCGTCGATATCTTCCTCATTCCCGGCATGGTCCGCGCCCGGCAGCAGGCGCTCCGCGCCGAGTATGCGGCGATCATGCGCGCCTGACGCGCATCTGAAATCGGATCGACGCTGCCCCCGCGCATCGCGTCAGAATCCCCCTGTTGCAGGCTTGCTTTCAACCCGCCGAGCGGCTCAACTCCGCCATCGGTGGGCATGCTTGGCATCGGGCGCGTGCATTGCAGAGCATACACAGTGCTGTTATGCTGCGATGCAATGTGAATGGTGCGAAGCAAGGGACTTCGCTTCGGGCTGACTGCCGAAGCTCAGTCGTCATTTCGAGTGGATCAGGGGTTCCATGAAAGCTGTATTGTTATGCGGTGGAAAGGGCACGCGCCTCGGTGAGGTGACCGGCAATTCTCTGCCGAAGCCGATGGTCGCTGTCGGCGGACGGCCCATCCTCTGGCACATCATGAAGCAGTATAGCCAGGCGGGCTTCAACGAGTTCGTCTTGTGCGCGGGCCACCTCAGCTGGACGATCAAGGACTACTTCCTCAATTACCATGCCCATCAGGCGGATGTGACGGTTGCAACCGCGCGCCCCTCGGCAATCCAGTATCATGACAGCCATGTTCTCGAGGACTGGCAGGTCACGATCGCGGAGACCGGGCCCGATACGATGACCGCTGGTCGCATCAAGCGCATCGCCAAGTATATCGATGGCGACGACTTCATGCTGACCTATGGCGACGGCGTCTCGGATGTCGATCTGAACGCGCTGCTGGCCTTCCATCGCGCGCATGGGCGCATGTTGACCATGACCGGCGTCATTCCGCCCGGTCGCTTCGGCGAGCTTGTCCTCGATGGCGACCGCGTCGCCGAAATGAAGGAAAAGCCGCAGGCCACCGACCGCTACATCAATGGCGGGTTCATGGTGATGAAGCGGTCCTTCCTCGATGCCTTCATCCCCGCGGATTCGGACGACATGATGCTGGAGCGCGAGCCCTTCGTCGCGGCCTCCGAGGCCGGCGAGATGATGCTCTACCGGCATGACGGGTTCTGGCAGTGCATGGACACGATGCGCGACTGGCAGCTGCTCAATTCGCTTTGGGAGAGCGGCAAGGCTCCGTGGAGCAAGGGCTGGTGAGCGCGTTCGGCGATATCTACCGCGGCAAGCGGGTCCTGCTCACCGGCCATACCGGCTTCAAGGGGAGCTGGCTCAGCCTCTGGCTGTCCAAGCTGGGCGCCGATGTCGTCGGCGTCTCGATCGACATCCCGACCAAGCCGTCCCTGTTCGAGCTGTGCGGCATTGCCGAACTGGTCGACCACCGGGTCGGCGATGTCCGCGACCTCGAGGCGATGAAGGCGCTCGTCGCCGAGGTGCAGCCCGACATCGTCTTCCATCTGGCGGCGCAGCCGCTGGTGAGGCTCTCCTATGTCGACCCGGTCACCACCGTCGACACAAATGTGATGGGCACGGTCAACGTGCTGGAGGCCGTGCGCGGCTGGGGCGGAACGGCGGCGATCGTCGTCGTCACCTCGGACAAGTGCTACCACAATGACGGCCGCCGCGAGGGCTATCGCGAGACCGACCCGATGGGTGGGCACGACCCTTACAGCATGAGCAAGGGCGCCGCCGAGCTGGTCGTGGATAGCTGGCGCAGCAGTTATTTCCTGAAGGCCGATTCGCCGGTTCGTCTCGCCAGCGGCCGTGCCGGCAACGTCATCGGTGGCGGCGACTGGGCCGCGGACCGGATCGTGACCGACAGCATCGCCGCGCTTGTGGCAGGACGGCCGATCGAGGTCAGGAATCCGCTGGCGACGCGGCCCTGGCAGCATGTGCTGGAGCCGCTCAGCGGCTATCTCTGGCTCGGGCACGGGCTGCTGACGGGCCGCCGCGTCGACGCGGGCTGGAACTTCGGCCCGGACCAGGACAACATCCGCAACGTCGAGCAGCTGGTGGACGAGCTTCTCCGCTGCTGGGGTTCGGGCAGCTGGGTCCAGTCCAGCGAGGCCGGCGCGCCCAAGGAGGCGATGGCCCTCTCGCTCAATATCGAGAAGGCCAAGGCGGAGCTGGACTGGCGGCCGGTCTGGGAGTTCTCGCGAACGATCGTCGAGACCGCCTCGTGGTTCAAGTCGTGGTCGGAAGGCGGCAATGACATCCGCTCGCTGACATCGACGCAGATCGACCGCTATGTGACCGACGCGGCTGCCGCCTCGATCGCGTGGTCGACGGAACCGGGCTTGCAGCCGGCATGACCTTGCGCGTCCTGCTCGTCATCCCTGGCATGCATCCCAAGGATGGCGGGCCGCCGCGGGTGGTCAGCGGCAGTGCGCTGGCCCTTGCGAGAGAGGGCGTTTCCGTCGAGATCGCCACGACGGGACTGCTCGAAGAGGAAGCCGCGACGCGGGCCGCCTGGCCCGAACTCGCGGCAGCCGGAATACCGCTGCATATCTTCCCGCGGACGGGGCCCTGGGCGATCGGCATCAGCCCGGGACTTGAGGCCTTCGCGCGCCAGCGCGCAGGCGACTTCGACATCCTGCACATCCACTGCATCTGGGAGAATGCGCTGGCGCGTGCCGCCCGGGCCTTCCATGCCGCCGGCAAGCCTTACTGCGTCTCCGCCCATGGCATGCTGGATCGCTGGCAGGTGCGCCGCTCGAAGGCGAAGAAGTGGGTGGCCCGCACCGTATTCGGCATCGGGCGCATGCTGCGCGACGCCGACGCGATCCTCTACGGATCGCGCGAGGAGGCCGGGGAGGGCGCCGATCTCCGCCTGCCGGGCCAATCGCTGGTCATGCCGAACGGCATCATCCTGCCGACGGCGCCCGCCGATGACAGCGTTCGGCAATCGCTGCTCGAGCGTTTTCCGGCGCTGCGCGACGCCTCGCGCACCGTGCTTTTCTTCAGCCGCCTCCACCCCAAGAAGGGGCTCGACCTCCTGGTCGATGCATTCGGTCGCGTGAAGGCGGATTTCCCCGGCGCCGCGTTGTTCGCCGTTGCGATCCCGCAGGACGCCGCGCACGAGGCGGACGTCAAGGCGCGGATCGCCGCCCTGCAGCCGGCCAACATCATCCTGACCACCGAACTCGTCGGCCCGCTGGCCAAGGGCGTCTTTGCCGTCGCGGACATCTTCTGCCTGCCTTCGCATCAGGAGGGATTCTCCATCGCGATCACCGAGGCGGCGGGCGCCGGCATGGCCATGCTCATCACGGACAAGTGCCATATGCCGGAGATTGCCGAGAGCGGCGCCGGACTGGTCGTTCCCGATACGGTCGACGGGCTGGAGGCGGGTCTGCGCCACATGCTCGCGCTCGATCCGTCGCAGCTGCGGGACATGGGTCGGAACGCCGCGACCCTCGTTGCCGAGAACTACACCTGGGAGCGCGTCGCCTTGAAACTGATTGCGGCCTATCGCGGCCTGCTCCCGGCGGGGAGCCCGTCATGAGCTCGGCAGTGCCTCGGCCGCCTTCCGCTCTGGCCGGACGCCGCGTGGTGGTGACCGGAGCCTCGGGCTTCATCGGCAGACGGCTCTGCCGACAGCTTGCGAGCGCAGGCGCCGAAGCGCAGCCTTGGTCGCGGGCGCTGGTCGACCTCGGCGATGCCGGCGCCGTGCAGCAGGCCCTTCGAGCCGCCGCCCCCGAGATCGTCTTCCACCTCGCATCGAGCGGCGTCAGCGGCGCGATGGCGCATAAGCCCTCTGTCGTGATCGACGACGTGACCATGATGGCCAACCTCGTCGATCATGCGCCCGAAGGCTGCCACATCGTCGTCGCCGGCAGCATGTCGGAATATGGCGCGGCCGGAATTCTCTCCGAGGCGCAACGCTGCATGCCCAAGACTGCCTATGGCATCGGCAAGCTCGCGGCGGGGCTCTACGCGCTCGCCTATGGGCCGAGGCGCGGGGTGTCGGTGACCGTGGCGCGTCTCTTTGGCGTCTATGGCCCGGGCGAGGCGGCCGTGCGGTTCTTCCCGACCCTCTTGCGCGACCTGCAGGCGCGCCGTCCGGTTGCGCTCAGCGATGGCCTCCAGCGGCGCGATTTCATTCATGTCGACGACGCCAGCCGGGCGCTGCTCGATCTTGCGACGCGCGGCGGCTCGACGGGCGAACTCGTCAATGTCGGGACCGGCGTCGCGGTTCGCGTGCGCGAGGCAGCCGAATGGATGGCCGATGCCGTCGGCGCGCCGCGCGATCTGTTGCAGTTCGGAGCGCGGCCGCGATCGCCGGGCGACGAGGACCTGCTGGCGGCCGATGTCGACCACCTTTCGGCGTTGATCGGCGATGTTCCGCCGCAGCGCCTCGCGGCAGGCCTCGCGCTTTCGCTGTTCGAAGGCGAGGCGATCCTCCCCGCCTGAGCCCGGCTCCGGGCGGCCGCGCTGCAGGCCGGCCGAACCGAGTGCTGTCGCGGAGAGTGGGGAACGGCCATTTTGCTATGCGGCATGGTCTTGTGCGATGCACAAGTTCCGGTCAGAATTGGTGCTGAATACGCGTGGGGCATGTCAACGAGCTGGCTCGATCGGGCTCGGCGCTTCCCCGGTGAAGAGAGAGGTTGAACGCCCGTGAAGATAGCGATGATTGGGTCCGGATATGTCGGACTGGTTTCTGGCGCGTGCTTTGCCGATTTCGGGCACAGCGTGGTGTGCATCGACAAGGCGGTTGCGAAGATCGAGGCGCTGGAGCGGGGTGAGATCCCGATCTACGAGCCGGGTCTCGACGCGCTTGTGGCGGAGAATGTGAAGGCGGGCCGGCTGTCGTTCACGACGGAGCTCGCCGGGCCTGTCGGCGATGCGGACATGGTGTTCATCGCGGTCGGGACGCCGTCGCGGCGCGGCGACGGCCATGCTGACCTCTCCTATGTCTATGCGGCGGCGCGCGAGATCGCGCTGGCGGTGAAGGGCTTCACGGTGGTGGTGACGAAGTCGACGGTTCCGGTCGGGACGGGCGACGAGGTCGAGCGGATCATCCGCGAGACCAACCCGGCGGCCGATGTCGCCGTCGTGTCGAACCCGGAATTCCTGCGCGAGGGCGCTGCGATCGCCGACTTCAAGAAGCCGGACCGGATCGTGGTCGGGCTCGAGGACGATCGGGCGCGCGAGCCGATGGTCGAGGTCTACCGTCCGCTCTATCTCAACTACTCGCCGATCGTGTTCACCTCGCGCCGCTCGTCGGAGCTGATCAAATATGCGGCGAACGCGTTCCTCGCCATGAAGATCACCTTCATCAACGAGGTCGCGGATCTCTGCGAGCAGGTCGGCGCGGATGTGCAGGCGGTGGCGCGGGGCATCGGGCTCGACAACCGGATCGGTTCGAAGTTCCTGCATGCCGGCCCCGGCTATGGCGGCTCGTGCTTCCCGAAGGACACGCTGGCGCTGGTGAAGACGGCGCAGGATCATGGCAGCGCGATCCGGCTGATCGAGACGACGGTGGCAATCAACGAGCAGCGCAAGCGCGCGATGGCGCGCAAGGTGATCGTGGCTGCCGGCGGCGACGTGCGCGGCAAGGTGATCGCGGTGCTCGGGCTGACCTTCAAGCCGCGGACGGACGACATGCGCGAGGCGCCGTCGCTGGCGATCATCCAGGCGCTGCAGGATGCGGGCGCGCGGATCGTGGCGCATGACCCTGTTGGCATGGAGGCGGCGAAGCCGCTGCTCGATGATCGGGTCTCCTATGCGGCAAGCCCCTATGAGGCGGCGGCGGGGGCGGATGCGCTTGTGCTGGTGACGGAATGGGACCAGTTCCGGGCGCTGGACTTCGGGCGCCTCAAGGAGGCGATGACGACGCCCGTGCTGGTGGACCTCCGCAATGTCTACAGCCGCGAGGAGATGGCGCGGCACGGCTTCGCCTACACCTCGGTCGGCCGCGGCGTCGACGACAAGGGCGACGTGCTGGAAGCTGCCGCCGAATAGGTTGGCGGCTCGGCCACAGACCCCATCGAAACGACGGCGGTGCTCGTGATGCTCCGCCGGCTTTAGCGGTGCGCCGGCAGGGGCAGAGACTTCGTCCCGCCAGAGCCGGCGCCGATCATTCTGGTGCGGCCCGGCCGTCCGCTTGGTCCAGTCTCAGAATCGCCGCCTTTCGTGCGAAGATGGGCAGCATCGTCCCGCTGCAATCGCGGATTAGGCGGGCGGACTGTTCCGAGGGAGCGACATGACCGGACAAGGCTCCCAAGCCTCTGGACCATCGGCCCCTTCCGTCCGGAGGCGAGGCCCGACGCGGCGCGCCACATTGCTTGGCATCGGTGCCGTGGCGCTGTCAGGTGTGGCGCTGCCTGGTCTTGCAGCGGGGCCGGCCAATGCCTTGCCTGTCGTTGCGGGGAGGGGCGCGGCCTTTCTCACCGACGAATTCGGCATGGCGCTCACGGACGAGGCGGGCGAGCCCTTCGATGATCTCGAGGGCTGAACTGCCGCCATCCGGCATCCCGTCCCCTGGAAGCCGACAATCGCGCCGGCACAGCGCACGCTCATCGCGAGGTTGAACACCGACATGGCCAAGCTGTCCGACAAGCCGACCGCCACGCTGGCCGCCCTCGTGGGGCTGGATGAGGGCGGCAATGTCCGCAGCATGCCCGTCATCGATACGGCGGTCTCGGTGAAGCGGATCAGCCTGCCGGCCGACCTCGCATGGTTCCAGACGGCCGGCTACCACCGCCCTGCCGATGGCGGCGCGGCCCGCTATGTCCGCACCGACTCCGCCGGTCATCTCGTCTCGGCAGACGGCGCGCGCTGGCGCGTTTCGGAACTCGAGCCCAATGTCCGGATGTTCGGCGCGGTCGGCGACGGCGTCGCGGATGACACCGACGCGATCGAAGCGGCCCACGCCTACACGACCCGGTCCCGATATCCCGCGGCCAAGGGCATCATCAATCTGATGGAAACCGGGATGCCGCTGTATTTCCCGCCCGGCCGCTACCGCTATTCGGGCGCGGGACTGGTCCAGGAGGGCGGCAATGTCGTGCTGCTCGGCGTCGCCGGATCGACCACCATCCAGATCGACGCCGACGTCTATTTCCTGACGGCCAACGGCATCATTCTCAATTCGCGCGTGTCCAGCCTCAATTTCGTCGGCGGCCGCGGCGCTGTCACCTACACCAACACCGGCGCGAATGTCACCGGCGCCCATCTCTTCGAGGACTGCAATTTCGCGGACTATTCCGTCTGCGCGATCGGCAACAATTCAACGGACCATCCCTATCTCAAGGTCAGAACCTGCTTCTTCTATGGCTCGACGGCCGGAGGCACGATCGGGATCGCCTGGGGCGGCTACCTCGATTCGGTGACGATCGAGGATTGCTCGTTCCTGCTCAACGCATACCATCTGAAACTCGGCCCCCGCATCGGCGGCTCGGTCAACATCACCAAGAACGACTTCCTGGCCTTCAGGAAGAACATCCGCGCCGCCGACATCTGGTTCGTGCCGAGCGTCATGGATGTGAATTCAGGCGCTGGCATCGTCATCGCGCAGAACAAGTTTGGCAACGAGAACCTGTCGCCCGACCAGCCCCGAATCCTGATCGCTCCGGATGGTGACGAGACCCTCGACCGTCCCGCGCGGCGGCCCTCCGAGGCATGGACCGAGGACAAGGCCTTCATCCGGGGCATCGTGCTTCGCGAGAATCGCTTCGACGGCGTCTCCAAGATGACCGCGCCGATCATCCGCAGCTTCACGCCATCCGTGAACGCGCTCGAATGTACGCGCAACTATTTCGGCGGCGGCATTCATACCTATCTCTGCGAGTTCATGTCGGCGGACCCGACCATCCGGCCGAACGGCCCGTCCGATCCGAAATGGATCGTCGAGCTCAGCGCGTTCTCGGTGCCATTTTCGCGCGATATCTCGAACCGCGCCGTCGGCATCACGCTCGATCCGCTGGCCATGATGCCGAGCGCGCCGTCAGCGCTTGCCCATCCCTCGAGCAGCGACGATTTCGATTTCGTGCCGCTGCTGCAGATCGACCGCGGGCGGACCGCCGCCGTGGCCCTGTCCGCGGCGGCAAAGCCGTCCGCCGACGGGGCGGCGGTCGCCGGCGCTGCGGCAAGTGGCAACCGGGGAACGCCGGCGCTCGACGAAGAGCTCGATGCGGTCGCGAGCGGGCGCGCCAGCTGGCTCGATCTCGACGTCCGGTCGCTCGACATGGACGCACCGGCGAGCTTCAGCATCCAGATCAACCATTCGGACACCCGTATCACGGCCTTGCGGCGAAGGGCGCGCGCCGGGAGCGAATGGCGCAGGATCCGCATCCCCTTCGTCTTTCCCGACGCGGGCAGCGCGACGGGCTGGCGCCTGGTCCTGAGGCCGACGCGCGCATCGCCCGCCCTCCAGCTCGCTCATGCGCGCGTCTATCACGGCAATGCGCCGGTGGCCTCCGACAATGTCCGCACTCTCGGCTCCGGCCGCTGGGATGGCGGCCATCTCGTGCTGGGCGACTACCATCTCTGGGTCGACGCCGGCGGGCAGCTCCGCCTGAAGAACGGGGTTCCGGAGGGGGACGGCGACGGCGCGGCTGTGGGCGCGACCTGACCATCCGGCGGTTTTATTGCGGCCGGCGATATGCGAAGTTAGCGCCGTGAACGGGCGCCCGGCACCAGGATTCTGGGAAGACACACTTGGAATCGACAATCGTACTCATCGCGCTGGTCATTCAGGTGGCGAGCATCATCGTTGCCGCGACCCGCTATGGCTTTTCGCCCTTTCCGACGCTGGCCGTCATCTACCTGACACTGGCGCAGATGTCGCTGCTGCTGGTGTCGACCGGGGTGTGGGACTATCCGTTCCTCCAAGTCTACACGCGCGGCGGCTATCAGGATTATTTTCTTCGGACGATCCTGATCTATTCCTTCATATCGCTGGCGATCATGGCGGCGTTCGCCGGCGAGATCGCCAGCGGCAAGTCGCAGAAGCTCAAGCTGCCTAAAGTCGACCTCTCGCGCATCGCGCGGGCCATGGGCACCTTCAATCTCGGCTTCGCCGTGTTCGTCGTCTGCTATTTCGCGATCCTGTCGCTTGTTCTCGACTGGTCGATCGTCTGGGCGAACTCGATCTACCTGTTGATGACACGCCCGCAGGCTGTCATCACGGTCAAAGGCCTGGGGCTGCTTCTCAGTCTTCTGCCGTTCGTCGGCATCGTCGCCGGCGTTGTTGCGGCCATCAACATATCGGTCAAGAAGCCGGGAGCGGCGATCCTCTTCGCCGTCGTCGCGCTGATGATCACGCTCTACTATATCGGCGCCCATCAGCGCGTCGCATTGCTGCCGTCCGTCGCCTTCTTCGTCGTCCTCTCCGTCGTCGGACAAAAGCGACACCTGTTTCTGCGCGGGGGGGCGGGCGTGCTCGCGGTCGTTTCGCAGGCGTCCGCGCTGTCGGGCCGGAACTCCGGTTCACACGGATTGTCGTCGATCCCGGACGCGTTCACCGGCATCGCCCAGGCCGACATCCTGGATCTTCTGTCCGGCCTGATCATGAACGTCACCGAGGGCATCTTCGTCCTCGCCGAGGGGTTCACCCGCTCGCCCGAGTGGCCGATGATCTACAAGGTGTTGAGCTTTTCGCCGCTCCCATCGGCCATCGACGGGTTTGCGGACGTCAACTTCACCTATCAGCAGCGCCTGACACGCTATGTGCCGCTCTCCGGCTGGTCCGAAGCCTATTTCTTCGGACCGTTCTTTCTCGCCGCGCTGATCGTGCTGTTCTGGGGCGGTCTGATGATCTACCGCAAGGTTCTGAAGCGGAACCAGTATATCGGCCTTGCCGTCGGATTGCTGCTGCTGCTCGCCATCATCATGATCTTCGCCTATCCGCTGCGCAACGCGTTCAAGCCTTATTGGCTCAGCGTCATCATCGGCTCGGTGGCGCTCCTCTACTACAGGAACAAACCCATAAAGCGCCCTGCTGCCGTCGACAGGAGCGTTCAGATGGCTTTGGCGGGGCCGGGGCGGCTGAGGCCGGCGAGGCCCGCCCTGCAGCGCCCCCTCGCGACCGGCGGACGTCGGACGCTCGGCTAAGCGGCAGCCCCGCCCAAAGGCGGGGCGTGCCGCGACCGAGGGCGGTTTCGCTATTTCCTGGAATCCGGGATCAGCTCGACGGATAGTCCGCCCGCTTGACGGCGCGCCGGCGGATGGCTCTTGCCGGACTGCCCACGGCCTCCATGCCGGCCGCGATATCGCGCAGCACGACGGAGCGGACGCCGACAAAGGCCCCCCGGCCGATGGTGACGCCGGGCGCGATGAACACGCCGGCCGCGATCCAGGCCTGATCCTCGACGACGACAGGCGCCGTGACCATGGAGAAAGCGGGATCCGTGCGGTCATGCGAGCCGGTGCAGAGATAGCTGTCCTGCGAGACGACGGCATCCGAGCCGATCCGGATCGGCCCCAGCGTGTAGAGCTCGACCCGGTCGCCGATCCAGGAGCGGTCGCCGATCTCGAGCTTCCACGGGTAGGTTACGCGGACGGAGGGCCGCAGCAGCACATCCGCGCCGATCTTCGCGCCGAACAGGCGCACCAGGAAGCGGCGCCAGCCATACATGAACTGGGGCGAGGGATGAAACAGCAGCGCCTGCGTCAGCCACCACAGCTGCGTCACCACCGCGGAGCGTCCGCGAAACCCGGGCGGCAGGCGGAAGCTGGCAAGGTCCTGATACCGGTGACGGTCGACGTCGACGCCAAGGCGATCGTGATCGGGCGAGGGGGTGTCCATTCCGAATTGCCTTGTTTTCTGTCGCGAGCCTGACGCTGACTCTACTCGCTTCAAGCGCCATTTATGGCATGGCCGCCGCCGCGCCGTCGAGCGTACATTGCGGCGCACCATGAAGAGGGGTCGATTGCCGCAGTGCGGCATTGCCAACCGGCGAGCATTCTGCGAAGCATTGATCGACAAGGCGAGCGGTGATTTCCAGCTGCGAACTGGATCGGCCGCGGGGCCCAAATCGGTCGCGCCAGCCACTGCCGGAGCCGCCGGCAGTGCCGGGCGCGAGGTCATCTGGTGAGCAGCACTGCGGATCGAAATGAAACTCGTCGTCTGGCACAATCTTCTCTGGTCGCGATACAAGGCTGGAGTCTTCACGCAGCTGAACGTGCTGGCCAAGTCCAGAGGCGTCGACGTCTTCGTCCATCAGATCGCGGAGACGGCGGCCGATCGCGCCGTGCTTTCCCCTGTCGATCGCAACCTGCATGACTACCCGCACGACCTGATCTTCAAGGGCAACTACAGTGCCATCCCGCGCGGGGATCTCTATCGCGCGCTGGTGTCGCGCGCCTGGTCGTCGGATGCCGACCTGACGATCCTTGCGGGCTTTGAGCGGCCCGAGTTCTGGCTGCAGGCGCTGACGCTGAAGCTGCGCGGCAAGAAATACGCGGTCTTTTGTGATTCAACCCTCAACGACAATCCCCAGTCCTGGCTGAAGAGCGCTGCGAAGCGGCTGTTCTTCGGCTTGAGCAGCGGCGTCTTCTGCTATGGCGAGCGCAGCACGGAATATCTTCGCTACCACGGCGTGCCCGACCGCAAGATCCTGATCCGCAGGCAGGCTGCTGCCCTGCCGCGCGGCTATTCGAAGGCCGAGGTGATCGCGCGGCGGCCGGC
Organism: Kaistia sp.; assembly: GCA_965229325.1. Classification (GTDB taxonomy): domain Bacteria; phylum Pseudomonadota; class Alphaproteobacteria; order Rhizobiales; family Kaistiaceae; genus Kaistia. Next base: position 691,208 of record OZ245873.1, read on the forward strand.
AACGATGGCCTCGCCCGATGCGCCGCGCTTCGTCTATGTCGGCCGGCTTTCCGAGGAGAAGAGCCTCGATACCTTGCTGCGGGCCTTCGCCCTCGTCCGTCAGACCCTGCCCGGCGCTGAGCTCGCGATCGTCGGCAAGGGTCCCCAGGAGGCGGAGCTTCGTGCGCTGGCGCAGTCGCTGGGGCTCGACGCGAGCGTGATCTTTGTCGGCTCGAAGGCCGACGACGATCTCAATCTCGAATATCTGCGGGCAACCGCCATGGTTCTGCCGAGCCGCAGCGAGCCCTGGGGGCTGGTCGTCAACGAGGCGCTGAGCTTCGGCTGCCCCGTGATCGTCTCCGACCGCTGCGGCTGCGTGCCCGAACTGGTCATCGACGGGGTGACCGGCTACGCATTCCCCTGGGGGCAGGTCGATGCTCTGGCCGCGCGAATGCTCGAGGCGCCGTCCGCCTTCTCCGACGCGGACGCGGTGACTCGCCGCTGTCTCGAGCACATGGCCGGCTTCACGCCGGCAGTTGCGGCGCGGGGCATTCTCGACGGTGTTGCGAGCATCACCGGCAATGCCGATCCGACGCCGGTCCGGGCCTGATCTCTCTCGCTGTCGCGAAGGGATGCCTATCGGCCTCCCTCTCGTCGGGTCACACCGAGGCAACGTGTCTTCGGCTTCCATATCCCGTTCGGCGGCGGAGCTGCGCGCGGCTCGGCGCGGTCAGCGTCCGGCGGCGATCGGGGCGGCGCCCGGCGATGCACGGAGAATCTCGTAGAGCCGGTCGGCGATGAAGTCGCTGCTCTGATTGGCGACGATGAAGGCGCGCGCCGCGCGACCCATGGCCGCGTGAGCCGCTGGATCCGCCATCATGCGCTTGACCGTCGCGGCAACCACCTCCGGGTCACGGGCAACGACGAAGCCGCGCTCGTCATTGCCGATCAGGTCGGGGATGCCTGAAACGTCGGTTCCGATGGCGGGCAGCCCGCAGGCCATCGCTTCGACCATGGCGTTCGGCATGCCTTCGCCCTGCGACATCAGGATGAACGCGTCGCTGGCCTTGTAGGCTTCTTCGACCCGATCGAGCTGGCCGGCAAAATGCACCCGGCCGCGCAGCCCTTTCTGCTCGACAAGACTGCGGAAGCGGGCCTCGGTGGCCGCGTCGTCGAAGGGGCCGGCCAGGAGCAAGTGAACGCCTGGAAGGTTGGCGATGGCCTCGATCGCCACGCCCTGACCCTTGCGGTCGCCGATCCTGCCCGCGCAGACGATGCAGAAGGCCTCGGCCGGTACGCCGAAGGCCTCGCGCAGGGCCAGCCGTTCGGCCGGACCGGCCACGTCGAAGCGATTGCAATCGGCCCCGTTCGGCAGCTGATAGATGCGCGACGGCGGGACTCCGAGTTCCGCGAGCCTCGTGGAGATCTGCCTCGACAAGGCGATGATGCCGCTGAAGCGCGCAAGCAGCGCGCCGCGCCGGCGCGACCAGCCGATGCGAGCCTTCAGCCGCGAGGTGTCGTACAGTTCGCTTTCGGCTGCCGCAATGCGGCCGATGGCTCGAATGCCGAGCGCCCGGGCTGTCAGACCCGGCAGCAGGCAATGGATCGACGGGGTCGCGAAGACAATGGCATCGAAATGCCGGCGCCGCCGCACGAGCCACGGTATCGCCTGAAGCATGTAGCTTGCGGTCTGCAGAGCGGTGCGGATCGGCCGTCCGGGCACGGGGTCGCTGCTGCCGAGGCGAACGCTCTCATCGACGAAGGGGGCCATTTCGCCCTGCCGGTCCGTCGCGTAGACCACCGTCAGATGAAGCCGGTGCCGGCTCGTGACCCGGGCAAACAGCCGCTTCATCGAATTGGCCGGGCCATTGTAGTGCTCGCCGAATCCGGTCGGCGACCAGACCAGAACGCGCAAGGGCGGAAGATTGTCTGCGCGTGTCACGGCTGGGCGCTCGATGCCGTTGGCGCGCTGTCCGCATAGCCGGCCGCCGCCAGCGCGGCCATCAGCCGCTTGCCGAAGACGGTGCCGCCAAACTCCGACCAGTGATCCTGATCGCGGAAGGTCAGCTTGCCGTCGATCATCGCCTCCTGCGGGAGGATTGCCTTGATCGCCTCCCGCGACGACAGATAGGGGATGCCCGCGGCGGAGGCGGCCTTCGCGAAGGCGTCATCCATCCGTGTCTGAAGCGCCGGCAGCGTTGCCGGATACTGCGCCGAGATCTGCTCGGCGATGTCGCTGGCGACCGACAGGCTGCGGATATCGCCGCCGAGGATCGGGCGGGGGCCGATCCAGAGAACCGGAACAGAGGCGGCGATCCGCTTCAGATTGGCAGCGATCTGATCGGCGAGCTCGGCGTGGAACGGGCTCTCGATCTCGACATGACGACCCTTCTCGAGTAGCGGGAAATCAGCCTGCGTGTACCAGACCGAAGCGACGGCCGGATCCTTGCCGGGCGCGAAATAATCAAAGAGCGCCTTGAAGCCACAGGCGGGGTCGAGCTCGGAGCGGCCGATCGTGTCGTGCAGGCGGCAGCCCTCGCGGGCGATGCCGACGACAAAGGGCTTGTCGCTCTGTTCGGCCACGACACGGAAGATGTCGATCCCATGCGAGTCGCCGACGATCATCAGGCCCTTGCCGTATTGCGCGCGGCATTCCTCCATCCGAGCCCGCGCCGCCGCGTTGAGCGTTTCCGAGCGGAACTTGCAGCCGGGCGTATTGGACAGCAGCATCCGGTTGCGGAAATAGGCGAAGCTGGCCTTGGTCTGGTCGTTGATCATGCCGTAGCGCACCGTCTCGTCGGGCGTCAGGCGCGCGAGATAGATCGAGCGGTAGACCCCCGGCATCGCGGCGCCCACGATGCCGAGCGCGGCGAAGAACACGATGACGACGCCCGACAGGGCGAAGATGCTGCGGGCGGAGAACCCCTTGCGGAAGGGTTGCTCGACGAAGCGCCATGACAGGGCGCCCAGCACATAGGAGAGGATGACCAGGAGGACACGCGGCAGCATGTCGACGCGGCCGCCGGCATAGACGTTCGCGAAAGCGAGCAGCGGCTGGTGCCAGAGATAGGTCGAATAGGAAATCAGTCCGATCCAGACCAGCGGTGCCAAGCCGAGGACACGGCTGACGGGGCCAGTCGGACTGTAGAGCAGCAGCGCCGTGCCGACGACGACCGGCAGGGCGAAGACAGTCGGGAAGGGGACGTTGCTGTCGACGAAAACAAGCGAAGCGAGTACGAGCAGGGCGCCGATCCAGCCGGCGGCGCTCAGGACCTTTGCGGATGGAAGCGGTCGGTTGCGGTGCAGCCAGGCGACGATCGAGCCGGCCAGAAGCTCCCAGGCGCGACCGATCGGCAGGTAGAAATTCGCTGTCGGGCTGATGCTGTCGAGAACTTGCGCCGCCACCAGGCTGAGAACGGCCGCCCCGATGAACCAGAGCAGGACGGATCGCCGCGCAAAGCGCCACAGCACGGCAAGGATCAGCGGGAAGAACACATAGAACTGTTCCTCGACCGCCAGGCTCCACATATGCAGCAGCGGGTTGGTCTCGGCGTCCGGCGAGAAATAGTCGATGCTCTGCCAGAAATAGAAGTTGGCGCTGAACAGCGACGTCGCCGCCAGCGACTTCAGATAGCTCTGCATCTGGTCGGGATTCATGATCTGGCCAGCAAACAGCGTTGCCGTGAGCAGCATGAAGCCGAGCGCCGGCAGGATGCGCCGCATCCGCCGTTCATAGAATTTGGTCAGCGTGTAGCGATTGTCGGCGAGCTCGTTCAGCAGGATTCCCGTGATCAGGTAGCCCGAGATCACGAAGAAGATGTCCACCCCGACGAAGCCGCCGTCAAAGCCGGGGACGCTCGCATGGAACAGCACGACCGTCGTGACGGCAATGGCGCGAAGCCCGTCGATATCCCGCCTGTATTTGAGAACGCTCAATGCTGAACTCCACGGGCGGATGGCAAGGCGGCGGCGACGAACTTCTTCAGCAGGTCCCGGTTCTTCATGGACAGCGCCCGGACGTCCGGGGGAACCGTGAAGCGCCCGGAATGGGTGATGGCGCTCGCGAGGATCCGGTCCATGTCGCCCGTTGCCGCCGACAGCATCAGGCAATTCCCGCCGATCCCGAGCGCGTCGAAACTCGCGAGGTTCTTGCGGTTCTTCGCCAGGGAGAACGGCATCGTTCCCATGGCCGCCGCCGCGAGCCCGACATGCAGCTTGTTGGTGAACACGGAGTCGAGGCTATGCAGCAGGGCCAGCATCGACCGCGTCCCGTCATAGCGCACGATCTCGGCGCGTCCGGCGGGGAGATAAGAGAGGATCTCCTGCTGGGCGTCGCTCTGGCCGCCCTTCTCCTTGCTCGGATGGTCCTCGATGATGAGATATCCGGTTGACGGCGGCGCATCAGCGAGAGCAAGGCGAAGCCGCTCGTGCAGGCGCGCATAATCGGGCGCTGAGGTGCTTGTGCCGGAGAGATGCAGCCCGACCAGGCGATCGCTCCCGAGGCGTTCGCGCCTGGCCGCTGCGGCGGCCTGCTTCTGGGGATCGAGCGTGGTCGCGTCCAGGGAGAACACCAGGTCGTTCGTCAGCTCGGCGTGTCGCCGCAGACCGAGCTCTTCGGCACAGGCCAGCGAATTGGGGTCCCGAAGGCCGGCGGCGACCGCATGGTTGAGCAGGCGCCGCAGCATGAAGCGCATGGACGCATGCGGGAGGCGATCGACACCGACGCCGATGAGTGCAGTCGGCTTGCCGAACAGCTGGGCCAGTTGCAGCGGGCCGGTGTTCTTCAGGAAACGCTTCAGCGCCGGGTAGCCGCTATCCATCATCTGGAAGTAACCGCCGCCAGAAAGCACAACCCCATTTGCCGAGACATAGTCGCCAGGGGTGGCGTTCCTCGTGCCGAGAATGGCCTGGACATCCGGCGCAGCATAGGCGGACAGCAACTCGGCCGTCGTCAACTCACGCAGCCAGCCAGTCACGATTTCCGCCAAAAGGATATCGCCGAAGTTCTGCGACGTCATCATCCCGTGGATGATTATCTTGCCGGTCATAGTGTTGTCCTGGAGAGTGCCGAATGAGAGTTATCTGAATCTAGAGAACAGAGCCATTGAGATCCGCGGTCCGAGCAGCCGTTGGCGCATGACGAAGACCAGGATGGCGACAAGGGCATAGGCCGCCGCCAAGGCGACGGCACGGCTGAGCTCAAAGCCGGCGCCGGCGAAATCCAGCACCCAGTAGAGCCCGCCATAGATCGCTGCCGTCGCACAGACACATGCCACTGCGATGACGACCGGCGCAGCGGCTGCGCGGACGCTGATCTCGAGATAGCGGCTCGTCATCGCCGTCGTATAGACGAGGCCGAGCGCCCCGCCGGAGACGATCGCGGCCGCGACCAGCAGGAGGTCGAGGCGACCGAAGGCCGCCGCTGCGCCGATGGTGATCGCGGCATAGATCAGTTGCAGCAGGCACCGCTCCTTCACCATCTGCTCGTTGCGCATCAGCATCGCCGCAGCCTTGTCGAGGGAGCGCAGGAAGATCATCACCGAAAAGATGCGGGCGAGCGGAACCGCGCCCATCCATTGCGGGCCGAGCAGGATGCGGATCATCAGATCCGAATAGATGATGGCGCCAAGCGAGATCAGGCCGGTGCAGATGCCGAGCAGGCGCAGCGTATCGAGATAGAGGGCGGCGCTGCGCGCTTTCTCGCTCTTGAGCGAGGCGAGCAGGGGAAACAGGACCTTCTCGAGCGAGGCCGTGATGAGGGTGATGAGGATCTGCGAGAAGTTCTGCGCCCTGACATAGAAGCCGACCGCGGTATCGGTGGCGAAGGACGAGAGAACCACCCGGTCGCCCTGCAACGCGGCGAAGTTGAAGAACCGCGTCAAGGTGAAGAACGACGAAAAGGTCAGCATCTCCCGCAGCAGCGACGGCCGGAAGGCCGGCCTCGGCACTCCGCCTTTCGCCAGCAGGACGCCGATCCGCACCACATGCACCGCCAGCTGCGACAGGATCAGCGCGAGCGGACCGGCACCGGCCATGGCAAGCCCGATCGGCAGCGCCAGCTGGCCGACCAGCGTCGAGGAGAAGTTGCTCCAGAACACGCTCTTGTATTCAAGGTCGCGCAGCCTGAGGCTTTCGAGGAAGGTGGCGACAGGCAGCAGCAGCAGGATGGGTGCGCAGAGCTGAACCATCCAGACCTCGGTGGCGCCCAGCCAGCCGGCGATATGGGATGCGAGCAGGAACATCAGCGCCGACGACAGGACGCCGAGCGCGAGGACCGCGCTGAACGCCGTGCCGACAAAGACTCGCTCGTCGGACTGGCGCTGAATGATGTTGGCGCCGAAGCCGTACTCGACGAACAGCGACAGGCCGGTTGCGATCGCGATGGGGGCGGCCGTCGAGCCGAAGTCCGCCGGCGACAGCAGCCGCGAGAGCACCGCCATGGCGATGATCTGGGAGGCGATCTGAACGACCGTCGCGATCGTCGTCGTCAACACGCCGGTCCGGGCGGCCGAGCGCCGCGGCAGGCGCGGCTCGGTCGGCGCCGGCTCAGTCGGCGTGGGTCCGGCGGGCGTCTGGTCAGACACGGGCGGTACCCCGAGCGCCATCGCAGCAAGCGCGTTCCTGCGATACGACAACTGAGCGCCCGGCATGGCCGCGCCGATCGGCGCTCATCCCGTCAATGCCGCGCGAATCCGTTACCCGGAGGCTGGCGCGCACTGCGAACAGCCGTGACATCGATCCGATGCGGCCATCGACCAGAGAAAATGCACCGGGCCGGCCGAATGCCGACATCAACTCAGTCCCATTGGCTGAGAAGTCTAGCATGTCGCTCACAGCCACATCACCCAAGCCCGTTCCCCGCATCAGCGTGAGCATAGCCACGCCTATGTTGCTTTGCAACATACTGTTTGCACTGCGACATTGCCGATGACCGGTGCCGCGGCGACCCTTGCCTGGCCTGCCGCGGCTATTGTGCGTAGGCCTCGCGATACCAGCTGACAAAGGCCGGGATACCCTCGGCAATCGGTGTCGCCGGCAGATAGTTCGTCAGTTTCAGAAGCAGTTCCGGCGCGGCGAATGTTGCCTGCACGTCGCCCTTCTGCATCGGCAGCATGTTGCGCTGCAGCGGACGGCCAAGGCATGATTCGATGGCCTCTATGAAGGGCATCAGCCCGACCGGCTGGCCGCCGGCGATGTTGACGACCCGGTAGGGCGCAGCGGGCGACAGCGAGTCGAAATCGGCCACCGGCTCTCCGGCCACGGGCACGCAATCGACAAGGCGCGCGATCGATTCGACGAGGTCGTCGATATAGGTGAAGTCACGGCGCATCTCGCCATGCCCGTAGACGTCGAGCGGTTCACCGGCGAGGCCAGCCTTCACGAACTTGAACAGCGCCATGTCCGGCCGACCCCACGGCCCATAGACCGTGAAGAAACGGAACGCCGTGGTCGGAATGCTCCAGAGATGGGCATAGGAATGGGCCATGTCTTCCGTCGCCTTCTTGGTGGCGGCGTAAAGCGTGATCGGGTGGTCGGTGCGGTCGGTTTCCCGAAACGGCATCGACGTGTTGGCGCCGTAGACGGAACTCGTCGATGCCAGGAGGAAATGCTCGGGCTTGTAGCGCCGCGCGATCTCCATGACGTTGAAGGTGCCGACGAGGTTTGCATCGACATAGGCGCGAGGCTGCTCGAGGCTGTAGCGAACACCAGCCTGGGCCGCGAGGTGGATGATCACGTCGGGTCTTGCCTCGGCCGCGATGCGATCAAGGGCCTCGCCGTCCTCGAGCATGACCTCATGCGCGCGAAAGGCATTCGACCGCGCCAGGATGGCGTGCCGACGCCGCTTCAGCGTCACGTCGTAATAGGGCGTCATGCCATCGATGCCGTCGACCAGATGCCCGTCAGCGAGCATGCGGCGGGCGACATGGAAACCGATGAACCCTGCAGTGCCGGTAATCAGGAAGCGTCTCTGCCGCCTGGCCTCGGTCGATGGCGTGGCATTCTGCACTGTCCGTCCTCACTTCCAAGGTTCTGGTGCGACGCAACATAGGGCTGACGCCAACCGCTAGCCGCGACTCCGGCCGCTGTCAATTGGCCGGAGCGTCGGCGGCGCTGCAGCGCAGCACTGCCTCGCCTGCGGGTGTGATCGCCGGTTGCGATCCTCGCCGCTGGACGGGCACGGACGATGCCGCCGGCCCGGCGCGGCCGATCGGCTTGCCTCAGCTGCGGCCCTCGCCACGCGGCTTGAAGCCGGCGCGGCGCGGCTTGCCGGCGAAGGGCTTGCCGCCGCCCGAGGGCTTGCCGCCGAACGGCTTGCCGCCGCCCGGACGATACGCGCGCTGCGGCGAGCCGGCCGGGGCCTCGGCCGGCTCGATGCGGATCTCTTCCTCGCCGCCGCGGCGGATGGCGATCGCGAATCGCTCCGCGGCCTCGGCCGTGATCTCGAACTTGCTGTCGCGCTCGAAGATCTTGATGGCGCCGATCTCGTTCTTGGTGACATGGCCGCGACGGCAGATCAGCGGCAGCAGCCATTTCGGGTCGGCATTCTTGGTCTTGCCGACCGAGAGGCGGAACCAGACCATCGGCTTGTCGGCATTGCCGGCAGGGCGCTCGGCGTCGGGGGCGCGGTCTTCGCGCGGACCGGCGCGGAACGGCCGCTCGGATGTCTCGCCCGCCTCGTCGCGGCGGCGGCGATCCGGCCGCTCGCGCTCGGTGCGGCCGCCACGAGCGCCGCGTTCCTCGGAGGAGGGGCCGGGATCGAACAGTTCTTCAGGCTCGGGCAGGCGCGTGCGGTGCAGGCGGATCAGCGCGGCGCCGACGGCCTCGGCGCCGATGCGCTCGATCAGCGTCTGCACCAGCGGCAGTTCGTCCGCATTCGGCGCCTCGGTGCCGACGAAGCTCTCGATCAGGCGTTCGCGATCCTTGGCGCGAATCTCGTCGGCGGAGGGCGCCGCCGTCCAGTAGGCATCGACGCCGGCGCCCTTGATGAGGCGGATCGCCTTGGCGCGGGCGGTGTAGGGCACCAGCAGCGCGCTGATTCCCTTGCGGCCGGCGCGGCCGGTGCGGCCGCTGCGGTGCAGCAGCACGGCGGGGCCGGTCGGCAGGTCGGCATGCACGACGAGGCCGAGATCGGGCAGGTCGAGCCCGCGGGCTGCGACGTCGGTCGCGACGCAGACGCGCGCCCGGCCGTCGCGCAGCGCCTGCAGCGCCGTCATGCGCTCGCCCTGGCTGAGCTCGCCCGAGAGGGCAACAGCGGCGAAGCCGCGCTCGACAAGGGCGGCATGGAGATGGCGCACCGCTTCGCGCGTCGCGCAGAAGACAAGCGTCGCGCCGACATCGAAGAAGCGGAGCGTGTTGACGACCGCCATCTCGATCTCGTTCGGCGCCACCCGCAGCGCGCGGTACTCGATATCGCCATGCGGCTGGTTCTGGACGATCGTGTCGATGCGCAGCGCGTCGCGCTGATACTGCTTGGCGAGGCGCACGATCTCGCGCGGCAGCGTCGCGGAGAACAGCAGCGTGCGGCGCTCCTTGGGCGAGGCATCGAGGATCAGCTCGAGATCCTCGCGGAAGCCGAGATCGAGCATCTCGTCGGCCTCGTCGAGCACGACGACCTTGAGCGCCGAGATATCGAGGCGGCCGCGCTCGAGATGATCGCGGAGACGACCCGGCGTTCCGACGACGATATGGGCGCCGTCGGCGAGCGCGCGCTGCTCGCGGCGGATGTCCATGCCGCCGACGCAGGTGGCGATGCGGGCGCCGGTGCCGGCATAGAGCCAGGCAAGCTCGGACTGCACCTGCTGCGCCAGTTCGCGCGTCGGGGCGATGATGAGGGCGAGCGGCAGGCCGGCCTGGCCGAAGCGGGTCTCGCCGCCGAGGATCGTCGAGGCCATGGTGAGGCCATAGGCGACGGTCTTGCCGGAGCCGGTCTGTGCCGAGACGAGAAGGTCGCGCTCGCCGACCTCTTCGCCGATGACGGCGGCCTGGACGGCGGTGAGGCTGGAATAGCCACGCTCCGCGAGCGCCGCGGCGAGCGCGGGGTGGCGGATGACAGGGGCGGGGGCGGTGATTGCTTCTTCGGACGTCATGACGGGTTGTTGCGGCTTTCGGATCGGTCAACCGGAGCGGTCGCAGCAGTCTGCGCCCGAGCCCGGACGGCGTCCGGTGGTTCGTCATAGGACTATGCCGCAGCGCAGTCCATGGCCGAGCGCATCTCGGCCAATCGGAAACGCCCCGTTAATCGTCTTCCTGCATCATCCGCTTACCATGTTGCACCGCATCCCATCATGACCATGACCACCCGCCAGCGCCGCACCTCGCGCCGCCGCAAGCTGCTTTTGCCGCTCGGCGCGATCGCCGTGATGGCCTATTTCGGCTATCACTCCTTCAATGGCGACTACGGGATCTGGTCGCGTGATCGCATGCGCCGCGAGGCGATCGGGCTCGAGGCGGAGCTTGCCAGCGTCAAGGCCGAGCGGCTGGCGCTGCAGGAACGCGCCAAGCTGCTGCGGCCCGAAACGCTCGACCCCGACATGATCGACGAGCGCGCGCGCCGCAATCTCAATGTCCTGAAATCCGACGAGCTCGTCATCAGCATTGCTGCGCCGCAGCAGGCCTCCGCGCAGTAGTTTGCGCGCTGCGAGACGATCAACCGAATTCCGGTTAATCGCACTTTTCGGCAACGAAGTCATGTAGTTGGTGCATGGCTCGGATGCTTGCCATGCATCTTGGATTGCGCGCGGCCTTCGGATAACGTCTCGGCTATAAGTTTGGGAAACGCCCCGGAGACGAAGGTATGGCCGTAGCCAAATCGCAGGTCGGCAGCAAAGCCGTGTCGACCGACGGACGCAAACCGGCGGCGAGGTCGGCGAAAGCCGCCGGCCCGCGTTCGGTGAGCGCGAAGCCGGAGATCGCCGAGTTCACCCGCGAGGAGGAGCTGGCCGCCTATCGCGAGATGCTCCTGATCCGCCGCTTCGAGGAGAAGGCGGGCCAGATGTATGGCATGGGCCTCATCCACGGCTTCTGCCACCTCTATATCGGCCAGGAAGCGGTCGTCGTCGGCATGCAGCTGGCGATCCGCACCGGTGAAGACCAGGTCATCACCGGCTATCGCGACCATGGTCACATGCTCGCGACCGGCATGGACGCCAAGGGCGTCATGGCCGAGCTGACCGGGCGGCGCGACGGCTATTCGCGCGGCAAGGGCGGCTCGATGCACATGTTCTCGATCGAGAAGCAGTTCTTCGGCGGTCATGGCATCGTCGGCGCGCAGGTCTCGCTCGGCACCGGCCTTGCCTTTGCCAACCGCTACCGCAAGAACGACCGCGTCTCGCTGACCTATTTCGGCGACGGCGCCGCCAACCAGGGCCAGGTCTACGAGAGCTTCAACATGGCGGAGCTCTGGAAGCTGCCGGTCGTCTACATCATCGAGAACAATCGCTATGCGATGGGCACCTCGGTGACGCGCTCCTCGGCGCAGACCGATTTCTCGCGCCGCGGCCTTTCCTTCAACATTCCCGGCGAGCAGGTCGACGGCATGGATGTGCGCGCGGTGCGCGCCGCCGGCGAGCGAGCGGTCGAGTGGTGCCGCGCGGGCAAGGGTCCCTACATCCTGGAGATGCAGACCTATCGCTATCGCGGCCATTCGATGTCGGATCCGGCCAAGTACCGCTCGAAGGACGAGGTGCAGAAGATGCGCACCGAGCACGACCCGATCGAGCAGGTGCGGCTGCGCCTCCTCGACAAGGGCTGGGCGAGCGAGGACGATCTGAAGAAGATCGATGCCGAAGTGCGCGACATCGTCAACGAAGCGGCGGATTTCGCCCAGAACAGCCCCGAGCCGGATGCATCCGAGCTCTGGACGGACATTCTCAAGTAAGGGCGGGGCCAGTCATGCCGATCGAGATTCTGATGCCGGCGCTGTCGCCGACCATGGAGGAGGGCACGCTCTCCAAATGGCTCAAGAAGGAAGGTGACAGCGTCAAGTCCGGCGACGTCATCGCCGAGATCGAGACCGACAAGGCAACGATGGAAGTCGAAGCCATCGACGAGGGCACTGTCGGCAAGCTGCTGATCCCCGAGGGGACCGAGAACGTCAAGGTCAACACGCCGATCGCGATCCTGCTCGCTGACGGCGAGGACGCCTCGGCGGCCGCCGCTGCGCCGGCCAAGGACGAGCACGGCGTGCACGAGGCGGCCAAGAATGGCAGCGGCGAATCGGGTTCCGCCCCGGCTGTCTCGGCTGCCGCCGCGCCGAGCGTTCCCGCCGCGGTGAAGGCGACGGTCGCCAATGATCCCGACATTCCGGCCGGCACCGAGTTCGTCACCATGACGGTGCGCGAGGCGCTCCGCGACGCGATGGCCGAGGAAATGCGCCGCGACGGCGATGTCTTCGTCATCGGCGAGGAAGTCGCCGAGTACCAGGGCGCCTACAAGATCACGCAGGGACTGCTGCAGGAATTCGGCGCCGATCGCGTGATCGATACGCCGATCACCGAGCATGGCTTCGCGGGCCTCGCCACCGGCGCCGCGCTCGCCGGGCTGAAGCCGATCGTCGAGTTCATGACGTTCAACTTCGCCATGCAGGCGATCGACCAGATCATCAATTCGGCGGCGAAGACGCTCTATATGTCGGGCGGCCAGCTCGGCGCCTCGATCGTCTTCCGCGGCCCGAATGGCGCCGCCTCGCGCGTCGGCGCCCAGCACAGCCAGGATTATTCCGCCTGGTACAGCCAGATCCCGGGCCTGAAGGTCGTCGCGCCCTATACGGCCGCCGATGCCAAGGGCCTGCTGAAGGCGGCGATCCGCGATCCGAACCCGGTTGTCTTCCTCGAGAACGAGATGGTCTATGGCCATTCCTTCGAGGTGCCGAAGCTCGATGATTTCGTGCTGCCGATCGGCAAGGCGCGCATCCACAAGGCTGGCAAGGACGTGACCATCGTCTCGTTCGGCATCGGCATGAGCTATGCCATCAAGGCGGCCGAGCAGCTCGCCAGCGAGGGCATCGACGCCGAGGTCATCGACCTCCGCACGCTGCGTCCGATGGACATCGACACCGTGATCGCCTCGGTCAAGAAGACCGGCCGCTGCGTCACCGTCGAGGAAGGCTGGCCGCAGAACTCGATCGGCTCCGAGATCGCCTCGCAGCTGATGGAGAAGGCGTTCGATTATCTCGACGCGCCGGTGCTGAAGGTCACGGGCAAGGACGTCCCGATGCCCTATGCCGCCAATCTCGAGAAGCTCGCGCTGCCGAATGTCGGCGAAGTGATCGCGGCCGTGAAGGCCGTGACGTATCGCTGACATGGCCGAGCATCCCCGCCAGCTCGATATCCCGCCGGGCGCCCTCGCATCGGACGATGCTGCGGAGGTGTTCCGGGCCTGGGTCGTCGACAAGGGGCTCGATGTGAGCTTCCGCACGGCCTTCGACAGTCCGTCGACCTGGGGCATCCTGCTCGTCGATATCGCGCGGCATGTCGCGCGCGGTTTCGAGAGCGACGGCATCTGTTCGGAGGCGGAAGCGCTCGAGCAGATCAAGGCCTTGTTCGATGCCGAGTGGCATCGTCCTTCCGATCTGGGCACGACAGAATCACGCCAATAGGTGCTTTATGCCGATCAACATCCTGATGCCCGCCCTGTCGCCGACCATGGAAGAGGGCAACCTCTCCAAGTGGAACGTGAAGGAAGGTGACAAGGTCAAGTCCGGCGACGTCATCGCCGAGATCGAGACCGACAAGGCGACGATGGAAGTCGAGTCCATCGACGAGGGCACGGTCGGCAAGATCGTCGTGCCCGAGGGTACGCAGGGCGTGAAGGTCAATGCGCTGATCGCCGTGCTGCTCGCCGATGGCGAGGACGCCTCGGCGATCGGTGCGGAGGCTGCCCCGAAGGCGGAGGCCAAGCCGGCCGAAGCAAAGCCCGCCGCCGCTGCACCGGCCGCCGCGCCGCAGCCTGCAGCCGCACCTGCTCCGGCTCCTGCGCCGGCCCCCGCCGCTGCGCCATCCGCCAATCCTGGCGAGCGCGTCTTCGCCTCGCCGCTCGCCCGCCGCATCGCCAAGGAAGCCGGGCTCGATATCGCCAGCATCGCCGGCTCCGGGCCGCATGGCCGCGTCGTCCAGGCCGATGTCGAGGCCGCCAAGGCTGGCGGCACGGCGAAGACCGCTTCGCCCGCGAAGGCGGCTCCCGCTCCCGCAGCAGCGGCTCCGGCGCCTGCGGCGGCTCCGGCCGGCGCTTCCGACGCGCAGGTGCTGAAGCTCTTCCCCGAGGGCAGCTACGAGCTCGTGCCGCATGACAACATGCGCAAGACGATCGCTCGCCGCCTGTCGGAATCGAAGCAGACGGTCCCGCATTTCTACCTGACGATCGACACCGATCTCGACGCGCTGCTGGCGCTGCGCGAGCAGATCAATGGCGCCGCGCCGAAGGACAAGGACGGCAACGCCGCCTACAAGGTCTCGGTCAACGACATGATCATCAAGGCGATGGCGCTGTCGCTGAAGAAGGTGCCGGCCGCCAACGCCTCCTGGACCGGCGACAATATGATCCTGCACAAGGTGGTCGATGTCGGCGTCGCCGTCTCGATCCCTGGCGGCCTCATCACGCCGATCGTCCGCAATGCCGACCAGAAGACGCTGTCGGCGATCTCGAACGAGATGAAGGACCTCGCCAAGCGGGCGCGCGAGCGCAAGCTGAAGCCCGAGGAATATCAGGGCGGTACGACGGCGGTCTCCAATCTCGGCATGTTCGGCGTCAAGGACTTCGCCGCGATCATCAGCCCGCCGCATGCGACCATCCTCGCCGTCGGCGCCGGCATCCAGAAGCCGGTCGTCAAGGGCGGCGAGATCAAGATCGCGACGGTGATGTCGGTGACGCTCTCGACCGATCATCGCGTCGTCGACGGCGCGCTCGGCGCCGAACTGATGCAGGCCTTCCGCGGCTTCATCGAAAAGCCGCTCGGCATGCTGGTCTGAGAACCGCGCGCCTGCCGGCTGCCTTGATCCGCATCAAGGACGCCGGCCGGCCGATCGGCAAGTGAGAGCGCGTCTGAACACCCAAGGAGAGACGCCATGGCCCATACGCCGCACGAGCTTGCCGAAGACTTCCCCGGCGATCACGACAAGATCGCCAGCCTGAAGGCCACGGACGCGCATTTCGCGAAGCTGGTCGAGGCCTATCACGAGGTCAACCGCGCGGTGCATCGCGCCGAGACCGATGTCGAACCGACCGACGATGTCCATATGACCGACCTGCGCAAGCAGCGGATGCTCCTGAAGGACGAGATTGCCGGACGGCTCCGGGCATAAGCGGCAACGGCGGACCTCGTCCGCCGGCCATCCGCCCGAAGCGGTCCGAACCACAACCATGACGCCCGTCCCTGTCGGGATGCGGCGGAGGCGGCGAAGGGAATGGGCTGATGGCCAACAGCTATGACGTGATCATCATCGGTTCGGGTCCCGGCGGCTATGTCGCCGCGATCCGCGCTGCCCAGCTCGGGCTGAAGACGGCGGTGGTCGAGGCGAAGCATCTCGGCGGCATCTGCCTCAACTGGGGCTGCATTCCGACCAAGGCGCTGCTGCGTTCGGCCGAGGTGTTCCACTACATGGAGCATGCCGGCGACTACGGCCTCAGTGTCGAGAAGGCAGGCTTCGACATCGGCGCGATCACCAAGCGTTCGCGCGGCGTCGCCGGCCAGCTCAACCAGGGCGTCACCGGCCTCCTCAAGAAGAACAAGGTCGACGTGATCTGGGGCGTCGCCGAGATCACCGCGCCCGGCAAGGTCACCGTCAGGCCGGCGCCGGCGGAGGCCTATGGCAAGCCGAACCCGGCGCCGAAGAACGCGCTGCCGGCCGGCGACTATGAGGCGAAGTCGATCATCGTCGCCACCGGCGCCCGTCCGCGCGCGCTGCCCGGCATCGAGCCGGACGGCAAGCTGATCCTGACCTATTTCGAGGCGATGGTGCCGGAGACGCTGCCGAAGAAGCTCCTCGTGATGGGCTCCGGCGCGATCGGCATCGAGTTCGCCTCGTTCTACCGGACGCTCGGCTCCGAGGTCACGGTGGTCGAGGTGCTGCAGCAGATTCTTCCGGTGGAAGATGAGGAAATCGCCGCACATGCCCGCAAACGCTTGGAAAAGCAGGGCATCCGTATCCTGACCGGCGCCAAGGTGACCAAGGTCGTCAAGGGCGCGTCGTCCGTCACGGCGACGGTCGATGCCGGCGGCGGCAAGATCGAGGAGATCACCGCCGACAAGATGATCTCGGCCGTTGGCGTCCTCGGCAATATCGAGGGGCTCGGGCTGGAGAAGCTCGGCGTCAAGACCGATCGCGGCTGTATCGTCATCGACGGCCTCGGCCGCACCAATGTGCCGGGCATCTTCGCCATCGGCGACGTCGCGGGCCCGCCGATGCTGGCGCACAAGGCCGAGCATGAGGGCGTCATCTGCGTCGAGGGCATCGCCGGGCTGCATCCCCATCCGATGGACAAGGCCAAGATCCCGGGCTGCACCTATTGCAACCCGCAGGTCGCCTCCGTCGGCCTGACCGAGAAGAAGGCGCGCGAGGCCGGCTACGACATCCGCGTCGGCAAGTTCCCGTTCATCGGCAATGGCAAGGCGATCGCGCTCGGCGAGCCGGAAGGCCTCGTCAAGACGATCTTCGACAAGAAGACCGGCCAGCTCATCGGCGCCCACCTCGTCGGCGCCGAAGTCACCGAACTGATCCAGGGCTTCGTCATCGCCATGAACCTCGAGACGACCGAGGAAGAGCTGATCCACTCGGTCTTCCCGCATCCGACCCTCTCCGAGACGATGCACGAGAGCGTCATGGCGGCCTATGGCCGGGCGATCCATATCTAGCGGCCGCGGGACTGCGTGGGCTGGGCGGCACAACCGATTGAGTGCACGCCCGGTCGCGCGGTCGTCCCGCCGGTCGGCGCCGTGAGCGCGGTGCGACGCTTGCGGCATGGCGCCCATGCGTTGCGGCGATCTGGCGGATGGGCGGGAAAGCCGCCATATTGGGTGTGGGCAGAGCGAAAGGGTTGGGCATGACCGGTGTTGGTATCTTCTCGACGATCATCATCGGCATCCTCGCCGGCTGGATCGCTTCCAGGACGCTTGGCCGCAGCCATGGGCTGATCATCAACCTGATCGTCGGCCTTGTCGGCTCGTGGATCGGCGCCATTCTTGTGTCGAGCTTCAATCTCGCGCCGCAGCCGGGCTTCATCTCGAGCCTCGTCGTATCGACGGTCGGCGCGATCGTGCTCTTGTTCCTGCTCGGCCTCGTTCGCGGCCGCTGAATTCCGGAGACCTCATGGTCGTCGTTCTCGATACGGTCAACCGCGCCGCTCCAGAGGTGAAGGACCGCCGTCCGCGCCACCCGGAAAAGGTGAACCGGCCGGAAACGCCGCTGCTGCGCAAGCCGGAGTGGATCCGCGTCAAGGCGCCGGGCTCGCCCGTCTATCGCGAGACGCAGGAGATCGTGAAGAAGAACGGCCTCGTGACGGTCTGCGAGGAGGCCGGCTGCCCGAATATCGGCGAGTGCTGGTCGAAGAAGCACGCCACCTTCATGATCATGGGCGACACCTGCACGCGGGCCTGCGCCTTCTGCAATGTCCGCACCGGCATGCCCGAGGCGCTCGATCGCGCCGAGCCGCAGAAGGTGGCGGAAGCCGTTGCGAAGCTCGGTCTCGAGCATGTCGTCATCACCTCGGTCGATCGCGACGATCTCGAGGATGGCGGCGCGCAGCATTTCGCCGAGGTGATCCTCGCCATTCGCGCGGCGGCACCCGGCACGACCATCGAGATCCTGACGCCCGATTTCCTCAGGAAGCCCGGCGCGCTCGAAGTGGTGGTCGCGGCCAAGCCCGACGTCTTCAACCACAATCTCGAGACGGTGCCGTCGAAATATCTGAAGGTCCGCCCCGGCGCCCGCTATTTCCATTCGCTGCGCCTGTTGCAGCGGGTGAAGGAGCTCGATCCCGCGATGTTCACCAAGTCCGGCATCATGGTCGGGCTCGGCGAGGAGCGGAACGAGATCCTGCAGCTGATGGACGACCTTCGCGTCGCCGACGTCGATTTCCTCACCGTCGGGCAATATCTGCAGCCGAGCCGCAAGCATCATCCGGTGATCCGCTTCGTCACGCCCGACGAGTTCAAGTCGTTCGAGACGATCGGCTATGCCAAGGGCTTCCTGATGGTGTCGTCGAGCCCGCTCACCCGTTCCTCGCACCATGCCGGCGAGGATTTCGCGCGACTGCGCGCGGCCCGGCAGGCGCTGCCGCGCGGCTGAGACGGCGATGCCCCATTTCGATACCGAGCGCAGGGTCGCGCATTCGGCGGAGGCGATGTTCGCGCTCGTCGCCGATGTCGGCAAATATCCCGAATTCGTGCCGCTCTGCGAAAAGCTGACCGTGCGCGGGCGGCAATCCTCCGGCGGGCGCGAGGTGCTGATCGCCGACATGACGGTCGCCTACAAGATCGTACGCGAGACCTTCACCACCAAGGTCGTGCTCGACGAGGCGGCGCGAACGATCCGCGCCGATTATCTCGACGGCCCGTTCAAGCATCTCGAGAACATCTGGACCTTCACGCCGATCGACGCGCATCACAGCATCGTCGGCTTCACCATCGACTACGAGTTCCGCTCGCGCACCCTGTCGATGCTGATGGGCACGGTGTTCGACAAGGCCTTCCGCAAATTCGCCGACGCCTTCGAGAAGCGGGCGGACGCGGTTTATGGCAAGGCCGAGGCCTGAGGGCGGGAAGACGGCTGGGCGAGGCCGCGCGCCGCGCGCGCTTCGATCCGCTCGCCTCCTCGCCATCCAGCCGTACCGTCGCCCCGGCGCAGGCCGGGGCCCATGAACACCGGCGGGGCGGATTCAGCAGGGACGGTGTGCCTGGATCCCGGCCTTCGCCGGGATGACGGATAGGGCAGGTCCTCGCGCGCAGGCGAGCGGACGACTCACCCCTCCGCCAATTCCCGCAGCGTCGCGAGCGCCTGCTCCACTGTCGCGAAGCGGACGCCGGAGCGGTCGCGGTTTTCGAAGATGTGGGCGGCATGGACGGCGGGGCTGCCGCGGCGCATGGCGGCGAAATGGACGAGTCCAACGGGCTTTTCCGCCGAGCCGCCGCCGGGGCCGGCGATGCCGGTGACCGCGACAGCGAGATCGGCCTCGGATTTCGCGAGCGCGCCCACGACCATGGCCAGCGCCACCTCGCGGCTCACCGCGCCGACGCGCTCGATCAGCACCGCCGGCACGCCGAGCATCGCGGTCTTGGCGGCGTTCGAATAGGTGACGAAGCCGCGGTCCACGACCGCCGAGGAGCCGGCGATTTCGGTGAGCGTGCCGGCGATGAGGCCGCCGGTGCAGGATTCGGCCGTTGCGATCTTCAGCCGCTTGTCCGTGCAGAGGCGGATCAGCGCGGCGGCGGCGGGGAGGAGAGGGCCGAGATCGGTCATCGGACGATCCCCGTCGTGAGCGGCTGGAAGGGCAGGCGGATCGTCGCGGTAGCGATGGCGGCGATGCCCTCGCCGCGGCCGACGAAGCCGAGCTTCTCGTTGGTCGTCGCCTTGACGCCGACCCGGTCGATCGTGACGCCGGCGATCGCGGCGATGCGGGCGCGCATCGCATCGCGGTGCGGCCCGATCTTTGGCGCCTCGGCGATGATGGCGAGATCGAGATGGACGACGACGCCGCCGCGCGCCGTCACGCGCTCCACCGCATAGGCCAGGAACCGGTCCGACGACGCGCCGCGCCATTGCGGATCGGAGGGCGGGAAATGCGAACCGATATCGCCATCGGCGAGCGCGCCGAGCAGAGCATCGGTCAGCGCATGCAGCGCGACATCGGCGTCGGAATGGCCGGCGAGCTTTTGGTCGTGAGCGATCTTGACGCCGCCGAGCCACACGCCGTCGCCGTCCGTGAACGGATGCACGTCGTAGCCGGTGCCGACGCGGGTCTCGCCGTTGAGCAGCAGCGCTTCGGCGGAGAGCCGCGCATCGGCCATGTCGATATCCTCCGGGCTGGTCAGCTTGATGTTGGTGCGCGCGCCGGTGACGAGCTTCACCGGCAGGCCCGCCCATTCGGCGAGCGCGGCATCGTCGGTGACGGAAACGCCGGCGCTCGCGGCGGCGCGATGCGCCTCCAGGATGGCGGTGAAGCGGAAGCCCTGCGGCGTCTCGGCAGCGAAGACGCCCTCGCGCGGCACCGTTCCGGCCACGAAGCCGTCCGCGTCGCCGCTCTTCAGCGTGTCGGTGACGGGGGAGGCGGCGAGGACCGCGTCGTGATCGGCCAGCGCGTCGATGACGCGGCCGACAAGGGCCGGCGAGGCGAACGGGCGCACCGCATCATGGATGAGCACGGCATCGGGACGGAGCGCCGCGAGCGCCTCGAGCCCCGCCAGCACCGAGGCCTGCCGCGAGGCGCCGCCGGCGATCGGCGGCAAGAGGCCGGGGAGGTGGCCGACGGCGCTCTCATAGAGCGCTGCATCGTCGGGATGGATGACCACGGCGACGGCGCCGATGCCGGGATGGCCGAGGAACAGGCGGGCGGTGCGGGCGAGGATCGCCTGGCCGCCGATCGCGCGATACTGCTTCGGCAGGCCGCCGCCGGCCCGGACGCCGCGTCCGGCCGCGACGATCAGCGCGGCAATGAGCGGTTGGTGACGGGCTCCGGACATGGCAGGTATTTTCCCGCGAAAGGCTGGTGGGATCGACGTGCTGCGCCGCGCCCTTTCGCGCGATGCCGCTCCTCGAACGGCGGCATGCGGCGTTAAAAGACTGCGCTGTGCCGCATGGATCGGAGATTTCCTTCCGCCGTGCAACAAGTCTCTTGCCGCGAGACAATCCCTGACTAATATGTGGGCAGCAAGTATGGTGCCTATTCGGTAGTCAATTGATTGAAATCTCAACCTCTTTGCGCCGGCTGGCCGATCCGCTCGCGATCGGCGGCGTGACGATCGCCAATCGCGTGCTGCTGGCGCCGATGTCGGGCGTGTCGGATCGACCGTTCCGGCGCGTCGCCGCGGCGCATGGCGCCGGCCTCGTCGTCTCCGAGATGGTCGCGAGCGAGGAACTCGCCGGTGGCAATCCCGAATCGGTGCTGCGGGCAGAGGCGACGGGCAATGCGCTGCATGTCGTTCAGCTCGCCGGCCGCGAGCCGCACTGGATGGCGGAAGGCGCCCGCGCCGCCGCCGATTCCGGCGCTGACATCATCGACATCAACATGGGCTGCCCGGCGAAGCGCGTCACGACCGGCTATTCCGGCTCCGCGCTGATGCGCGATCTCGACCATGCGTTGACGCTGGTCGAGGCGACCGTGGCGGCGAGCCCGGTTCCGGTGACGCTCAAGATGCGGCTCGGCTGGGACGAGCGCACCATCAATTCGCCGGAACTCGCGCGCCGGGCGGAAGCCGCCGGCGTCGCGATGGTCACGGTGCATGGCCGCACGCGCTGCCAGTTCTACAAGGGCTCGGCCGATTGGGCGGCGATTGCGCCGGTCAAGGCGGCGATCTCGATCCCGCTGATCGTCAATGGCGATATCCGCAGCCTCGAGGAGGCCGAGCGGGCGCTCAGCCTCTCCGGTGCCGACGGCATCATGATCGGCCGCGGCGCCTATGGCCGCCCATGGCTGCCGGGCGCCATCGCGTCATTCTGCGGCTCCGGGACGATGCCGGAAGCCCCGTCAGGGGCGGCGCTCGTCGATCTCGTGGTCGGCCAGTATGAGGAGATGATCGCGGTCTATGGCCCGATCCTCGGCCTCCGCAACGCCCGCAAGCATCTCGGCTGGACGATCGAGGGCCTCGAGCCCGGCATCGTCCCTCCGCCGGTGCGCAACGCGATCCTCACTGAAACCCATCCGGCGCGGGTGATTGCGTTGATCCGGTCGCATCTTGGCGATGCCCCGGCGCGGAGAGCTGCATGACCCCGCCGCCCGACACACGCAACCGCAAGCCGATCGACAATGCCGCCGCGCTGCTGCTCGACGCGCTGCCGCATCCGGTGATGCTGATCGATCCCGATGGCCATGTCACCGAGGCGAACGGCGCCGCGCAGGATTTCTTCCAGGTCTCGGTGGCGATGCTGCGCCGGCAGCCGATCGCGAACTATGTGCCGTTCGGCAGTCCGCTGCTCGCCCTCATCGACCAGGTGCGCATGCGCGGCTCGGCGGTGAACGAATACCGCGTCGATGTCGGCACGCCGCGGAATGGCAGCGAGCGCGTCGTCGACATCTACGCTTCGCCGATCCTGGAGCAGCCCGAACATGTCGTGGTCATGCTGCAGGAGCGGACCATGGCGGAGAAGATCGACCGCCAGCTGACGCATCGCGGCGCCGCAAGATCCGTCACCGGGCTCGCCGCCATGCTGGCGCATGAGATCAAGAACCCGCTCTCCGGCATCCGCGGCGCGGCGCAATTGCTCGAATCCTCCGTCGACGACAACGACCGCGCGCTGACGCGGCTGATCACCGACGAGGCCGACCGGATCGTCAAGCTGGTCGACCGGATGGAGGTGTTCTCCGACGAGCGGCCGATCGAGCGCGACCCGGTCAACATCCATGTCGTGCTCGAGCATGTGAAGCGGCTGGCCCAGTCGGGCTTTGCCCGCCATATCCGCATCGTCGAGGAATACGACCCCTCGCTGCCGCCGGTCTATGCCAATCGCGACCAGCTGATCCAGGTGTTCCTCAACCTCGTGAAGAACGCCGCCGAGGCGATCGGCGACGATCAGGACGGCGAGATCATGCTGACGACGGCGTTCCGGCCGGGCATCCGCCTGTCGGTGCCGGGCTCGGCCAATCGCGTCACGCTGCCGCTCGAATTCGCCGTGCGCGACAACGGGCCCGGCGTGCCCTCCGACATGCTGCCCCATCTTTTCGATCCGTTCGTCACCACCAAGACCAACGGCACCGGCCTCGGCCTCGCCCTCGTCGCCAAGATCATCGGCGACCATGGCGGCGTCATCGAATGCGAATCGCAGCAGAACCGGACGACGTTCCGCGTCCTGATGCCGGCCTTCCCCGGCGCCATGCCTCCAGACAAGGATGAATGATATGCCGATCGGCAACATTCTCGTGGCCGATGACGATGCGGCGATCCGCACCGTCCTGAACCAGGCGCTGTCGCGCGCGGGCTATGAAGTGCGGCTCACCTCCAACGCGGCGACGCTGTGGCGGTGGGTCAGCCAGGGCGAAGGCGACCTCGTGATCACCGACGTGATCATGCCGGACGAAAACGCCTTCGACCTCCTGCCGCGCATCAAGCGGGCGCGGCCGGAGCTGCCGGTCATCGTCATGAGCGCGCAGAACACCTTCATGACGGCGATCCGCGCCTCCGAGAAGGGCGCCTACGAATATCTGCCGAAGCCGTTCGATTTGAAGGAATTGATCTCGATCGTCGGCCGCGCGCTGTCGGAGCCGAAGCAGCGCCGGCAGGACCAGCGCGTCGACGAGGGCAGCGACAACATTCCGCTCGTCGGCCGCTCGCCGGCGATGCAGGACATCTACCGCGTGCTGGCGCGGCTGATGCAGACCGATCTGACGGTGATGATCTCCGGCGAATCCGGCACCGGCAAGGAACTGGTCGCGCGGGCGCTGCATGACTATGGCAAGCGCCGCACGGGACCGTTCGTCGCCATCAACATGGCCGCGATCCCGCGCGATCTCATCGAAAGTGAGCTGTTCGGCCACGAGAAGGGCGCCTTCACCGGCGCGCAGGCGCGCTCCGCCGGCCGCTTCGAGCAGGCCGAGGGCGGCACGCTGTTCCTCGACGAGATCGGCGACATGCCGATGGAGGCACAGACGCGTCTGCTGCGCGTGCTGCAGCAGGGCGAATACACGACGGTCGGCGGCCGCACGCCGATCAAGACCGACGTGCGCATCATCGCGGCGACCAACAAGGATCTCCGCATCCTCATCAATCAGGGGATGTTCCGCGAGGACCTGTTCTTCCGCCTGAACGTCGTGCCGATCCGCCTGCCGGGTCTGCGCGAGCGCTCCGAGGACATTCCCGATCTCGTCCGCCACTTCTTCACGCTGGTCGAGAAGGAAGGGCTGCCGCACAAGCAGATCGAGCCGGCCGCCGTCGAGCGGCTGAAGCGCTATCGCTGGCCGGGCAATGTGCGCGAGCTCGAAAACCTGATCCGCCGCCTCGCCGCGCTCTATCCGCAGGACACGATCACCGAGAACATCATCGAGGCCGAGCTCGACCAGCCGGTGATCAACCTGCAGGCGCCGGAATCGGCGATGGAGGACACGCTGTCCGGCTCGATGGAGCGCCACCTCTCGGCCTATTTCCAGGGCTTCGGCGATAATCTGCCGCCGCCCGGCCTCTATCACCGCATCCTGCGCGAGGTCGAATATCCGCTGATCTCGACGGCGCTGGCGGCGACGCGCGGCAACCAGATCAAGGCGGCGGAGTTGCTCGGCGTGAACCGCAACACGCTCCGCAAGAAGATTCGCGATCTCGACGTGCAGGTGATCCGCTCGTCGCGCTAGGCGGCGCGGCTGTTGCCGCTTCGCCACATTGCTGTTGCAATTCGGTCTCAGTGTCCGGCGCATGTCACGAATCGGACACACGACCCTTAGCCGGATCATGCCGACCGTCGAGGCGCCTTGGTGAGCGCCGCGGCCGAGATCCCGATGCAGGTCCATACGGAACGGCCGAGCCGTCGGCGCATGACCATGCGCGGCGCCGGCTATGTGACGGTCGTCCTGGCGCTCACCAGCGCCTGCACGACCTTCTTCGTGCTGATGGGGCTGACGCCGCTGCAGCCGAACGATTCCGTCGTGTTCTGGGCGCTGGCGGTCAATGGCTTCCTGACCTTCCTGCTCGTCGCCGAGACGGCGGCCGAGGTCGCGATGCTGATCCGCGCCCGCCGGCGCGGCCGCGCCGCGGCACGGCTGCATATCCGCATCGTCGCCCTGTTCAGCATCGTCGCGATCGTCCCGGCGATCCTGATGGCGATCATCGCCAGCGTCACGCTCAACCGCGGCCTCGATCACTGGTTCTCGGAGCGGACGCGCGCCATCGTCGATACCTCGCTGTCGATCGCGCAGGCCTATGCCGAGGAGCATGCGCGCACGCTGAAGGTCGACATCATCGGCCTCAAGGGCGATTTCGAGCGGGCGCAGACGCTGCTTGCGCGCGATCCCGACCAGTTCCAGAGCTTCATGAACTCGATCGCCGCGCTGCGCGGCATTCCGGGCGTCTATCTGGTCAAGCCGGACGGATCGATGATCGCGCAGGCGACGTTCCAGTTCTCCGGCAATTTCCCGGCCCCGCCGCGCGAGGCGATCAAGAGCGCGACGGCGAGCGGGACGGAGCCGGTGCTGATCTCGCCGGGCGCCACCAATGTCGTCGGCGCCGTCGTCAAGCTCGAGAACTACAAGGACGTCTTCCTCTATATCGCCCGCGATATCGACCCGAAGGTCATCCGCTATATCGCGCAGACGAGCGCCAGCGTCGATGAATACAAGAACCTCGCCGCGACCCGTCTCGGCGTGCAGATCGCCTTCGCCGTGCTCTATCTCGGCCTCGCACTGGTGCTGCTCTTGTCGGCGATCTGGCTCGGCATTGGCTTCGCCAACCGCCTCGTCGCGCCGATCCGGACCCTCATCGATGCCGCCGACGAGATCGGGCAGGGCAATCTCGACGTCACCGTGCCGTTCCGCTCCTCCGACGGCGATCTCGGCGCGCTCGGCGCCACCTTCAACACGATGACGGCCGAACTCCGCAGCCAGCGCTCCGAACTCGTCGCGGCGAGCGAACAGATCGATGCGCGCCGCCGCTTCTCGGAAGCCGTCCTTGCGGGCGTCAGCGCCGGCGTCATCGGCACCGACGCGCGCGGCATCGTCACCATCGCCAATCGCGGCGCGATGCGCCTGCTCGGGGCCGGCGCCGGCTCGATCGTCGGCCGGCCGATCGTCGATGTCGCTCCCGAGCTCACGGCGAGCGTCGAGGCGGCGCTCGGTGACCAGATCCGCATCGAACATCGCGACCAGGTTTCGCTGGTGCGCGAGGGCCGCGAGCGCACGATCAATGTCCGCGTCACCACCGAGGAAGCCGGCCCCGAGCAGCGCGGCTATGTCATCACGCTCGACGACATCACCGACCTCGTCGCCGCGCAGCGCAGCTCCGCCTGGGCCGATATCGCCCGCCGCATCGCCCATGAGATCAAGAATCCGCTGACGCCGATCCAGCTCTCGGCCGAGCGTCTGAAGCGGCGCTTCGGCAAGCTGGTCGGCGAGGGCCAGGGCCGCGACGTCTTCGACCAGTGCACCGACACGATCATCCGCCAGGTCGGTGATATCGGCCGCATGGTCGACGAATTCTCCTCCTTCGCCCGCATGCCGAAGCCGACCTTCGAGGAACGCAATATCGGCGAGGCCGCGCGCGAGGCGGTGTTCCTGATGGAGGTCGCCCATCCCGACATCGCCTTCGTCACCGCGCTGCCCGAAGAGCCGATGATGGGCCGCTTCGATCCGCGGCTGATGTCGCAGGCGCTCACCAACATCGTGAAGAATGCCACCGAGGCGATTTCGGCCGTGCCACCCGAGGAGAACACCGCGCCGACGATCACCGTGCGCGGCCGCGTCGAAGGCGACATGAACGTCGTCGAGGTCATCGATACCGGCATCGGCCTGCCGGTCGAGAATCGCCACCGCCTGCTCGAGCCCTATATGACGACGCGCGAGAAGGGCACGGGCCTTGGTCTCGCCATCGTCGGCAAGATCATCGAGGAGCATCACGGCCGGCTTGAACTGCTCGATTCGCCCGAGGTCGAGCGCGGCGGCCGCGGTGCGATGATCCGCATCACGCTGCCGCGCGTCCTCCCTGGCGCCGCCCCCGCTCAGCAGCCGGTCCCCCCGCCGGCCGTTGCTCACACTGACTCCTGACGAGACGGATCACCATGGCCTCCGACATCCTCATCATCGACGACGAAGCCGACATCCGCGGCCTCGTCGCCGGCATTCTTGAAGACGAAGGCCATGGCACGCGCACGGCCGGCGACACCGACAAGGCGCTGGCCGAGATCGCCATGCGGCGGCCCAACCTCGTCTTCCTCGATATCTGGCTGACCGGCAGCCGCATCGACGGGCTGACGCTGCTCGACATGATCAAGGCGCAGCATCCCGACCTGCCTGTGGTCATGATCTCCGGCCATGGCAACATCGAAACGGCCGTCTCGGCGATCAAGCGCGGCGCCTACGACTATATCGAGAAGCCGTTCAAGGCCGACCGTCTCGTGCTGATCGCCGAGCGCGCGCTCGAGGCCTCGAAGCTCCGCCGCGAGGTGCGCGAGCTGCGCGAGCGCGCCGGCTCGGTCAATACGCTGATCGGCACGTCGATCGCGATGAACCACCTGCGCCAGACCATTGACCGCGTCGCGCCGACCAACAGCCGCATCATGATTTCCGGGCCGTCCGGCGCCGGCAAGGAGACCGTGGCACGCACGATCCACGACCTGTCGCACCGCGCGTCGTCGCCCTTCGTCGTCGTCAACGCCGCCACCATCACGCCCGACCGCATGGAGCATGAGCTGTTCGGCACCGAGACCGCCAGCGGACCGCGCAAGATCGGCGCGCTCGAGGAGGCGCATGGCGGCACGCTCTATCTCGACGAGGTCGCCGACATGCCGCGCGAGACGCAGGGCAAGATCCTGCGCGTGCTGATCGACCAGAATTTCCTGCGCGTCGGCGGCACGACGCGGGTCAATGTCGATGTGCGCATCATCTCCTCGACGGCGCGCGATCTCGAGCGCGAGATCCAGGAGGGCAGCTTCCGCGAGGACCTGTTCCACCGCCTCTCGGTCGTGCCGTTGCGCGTTCCCGCGCTTGCCGAACGGCGCGACGACGTGCCGGCGCTGGTGCAGCATTTCATCGAGCAGATCTCGCACACCACCGGCCTGCCGGTGCGCAAGGTCGGCGAGGATGCGCTCGCTGTGCTCCAGGCGCATGACTGGCCGGGCAACATTCGCCAACTGCGCAACAATATCGAGCGGCTGCTGATCCTCGCGCGTGGCGACGAGACGCAGATGATCAGCGCCGACATGCTGCCGCCCGAGATCGGCGAGATGCTGCCGACGACGCCCAATCGCGGCGGCGAGCACCTGATGTCGCTGCCGCTGCGCGATGCCCGCGAAATCTTCGAGCGCGAATATCTGACCGCGCAGGTCAACCGCTTCGGCGGCAACATCTCGCGCACGGCCGAATTCGTCGGGATGGAACGCTCGGCGCTGCATCGTAAACTGAAGTCGCTCGGCGTCGGCTAGCCTGCGCCTCGATCCTCTCTGACCGGAACCCGTCCATGTCGCGCTTTGCCTATGTCAACGGCCGCTATGTCCGCCACGCCGATGCCGCCGTCCATGTCGAGGATCGCGGCTACCAGTTCGCCGATGGCGTCTACGAGGTCTGCGAGGTGCGCGGCGGGCGGCTGATCGACGAGCGGCTGCATATGGACCGCCTCGAGCGCTCGCTGTCGGAGCTGCGCATCGCCATGCCGATGCATCGCGCGGCGCTTGGCGCCGTGCTGCGCGAGACCGTGCGGCGCAATCTCGTGCGCGACGGCATGGTCTATCTGCAGGTCTCGCGCGGCGTCGCCCCGCGCAACCATCTCTTTCCCGCCGCCGATACGCCGGCCTCGATCGTCGTGACGGCGAAATCCGTCGCGCGCGCCGCCGGCGACAAGCGCGCCGAGGCCGGCATTGCGGTGATCTCCGTGCCCGACAATCGCTGGGAGCGGGTCGACATCAAGACCGTGTCGCTGCTGCCCAACGTGCTCGCCAAGCAGGCGGCGAAGGAGGCGGGCGCCTATGAGGCCTGGTTCGTCGACAAGGACGGCAATGTCACCGAGGGCTCCTCGACCAATGCCTGGATCGTGACCGCCGACGGCGCGCTCGTGACGCGGCCGGCGACCGGCGGCATCCTCAAGGGCATCACGCGCACCGTGATCTTCGAACTCGCGGCGGCGACCGGGCTGCGGATCGAGGAACGGGCCTTCAGCCTCGAGGAAGCCAAGGCCGCGCGCGAAGCCTTCATCACGGCGGCGACGACGCTGGTCATGCCGGTGGTGCGCATCGACGACCAGTCGATCGGCAATGGCGCGCCGGGCTCGGTGGCGACGGCGCTCCGCCAGCGCTTCCACGACTTCGCTGAAAGCGCGCCGCAGTGGTCCCGCGGCACGGTCTGATCCGTTGCCGGGATGCGGCATTGCGGGATGAACGTGCACACGCCACATTTGGGGCGTGACGAGCGAGGCTCGAGCGGGCAGACTGAGAGCCGGCTGACTTGCAACAGCCGTGGGACCCTGGTCCCCAACCGGGACCGAAGTCCCCAACAACATCGAGGCGTGAGACAAAAGAATGGCGGACCGCGCACAAAACCTTCAGGACACGTTCCTGAACCATGTCCGAAAGGCAAAGACACCGCTGACGATCTTCCTCGTCAACGGCGTCAAACTTCAGGGAATTGTTACCTGGTTCGATAATTTCTGCGTGCTGCTGCGCAGGGATGGTCATTCGCAGCTGGTCTACAAGCATGCGATCTCGACCATCATGCCCGGCGCCCCCGTACAACTGTTCGAGCCCGGCGACGAGGCCTGATCCATCAAGGCCACGAGCACCCATTGTGAGTGACGAGATCGAGTTTCCCGAAGACGCCGACGAGAGCGCCGGCGCCATCGACGAATCGACCGAACGGGAACCCGACCGCACCGTGGTCCTGGTGCCGATCCGCTCGTCGCGCGCGCGCCGCGCGGCCGGCGAGGGCCCGAGCACGGCCCGCAGCCCGCAAGCCCGTGTTGACGAGGCCGTCGGGCTTGCGCGCGCGATCTCGCTCGACGTGGTCGGCCAGCTGGCCGTGCCGTTGTCGACGCTGCGGCCGGCGACCTTGTTCGGCACCGGCAAGGTCGAGGAGATCGGGGCGCTGGTGGCGGCGGAGGGGGCAGGGCTCGTCTTCGTCGATCACGTGCTGTCGCCCGTGCAGCAGCGCAATCTCGAAGAGGCTTGGAAGGCCAAGGTCATCGACCGCACCGGCCTCATCCTCGAGATCTTCGGCGAGCGCGCGCAGACCCGCGAGGGCCGCCTTCAGGTCGAGCTCGCCCATCTCAACTACCAGAAGAGCCGCCTCGTCCGCAGCTGGACCCATCTCGAACGCCAGCGCGGCGGCTTCGGCTTCCTCGGCGGCCCCGGCGAAACCCAGATCGAGGCCGACCGGCGGGCGCTGCAGGAGCGCATCACCCGCATCGAGCATGAGCTCGAGACCGTCGTCCGCACCCGCCGCCTGCAGCGCGAGAATCGCCGCAAGGTGCCGCATCCGATCGTCGCGCTGGTCGGCTACACCAATGCCGGCAAGTCGACGCTGTTCAACACGCTTACTAATGCCGGCATCTTCGCCGAGAACCTCCTGTTCGCGACGCTCGATCCGACGCTCCGCCGCTTGAAGCTGCCGCATGGCACCGAGGTCATCCTCTCCGACACCGTGGGCTTCATCTCGGACCTGCCGACGCATCTCGTCGCCGCCTTCCGCGCCACGCTGGAAGAGGTCATCGAGGCCTCGCTGATCCTGCATGTGCGCGATATCGCGCATGAGGACAGCGATGCGCAGGCGAAGGACGTCGAGACCGTGCTCGGCCAGCTCGGCATCGAGATCGGGAAATCCGAGCGCATCATCGAGGTCTGGAACAAGATCGACCTGCTGCCGCCGGACGCGCGCCCCGAGGGCCAGCTGAAGGCCGAGCCCGGCCGTCCCGCCATCGTGCCGATCTCGGCGCTGACCGGCGAGGGACTGCCGGCGCTGCTGCAACTCGTCGAGGACCGCCTCAACAAGGGTCGCGCCGAGTTCATCGTCGATCTCGCCGGCGCGGACCTTGCCAAGCTGCACCGGCTCTATGAGCTCGGCGAGGTGATGTCACGCGAGGACGACGAGCACGGCACGACGCACGCCGTCCTCCGCGTCGCCGAAAAGCACGAATCCGCCTTCCACGCCGAATTCCCGAAGGCGCGCCAGGCGCATTGAACGCTACTGCGAGAGCTCGATCTGCCGATAGGACACGGTTGGCGTCCTGATCTCGACAAGAGCTGCTTTGCCCTCCGTCCGATCGACGCATCGCTGTCCGGCGAGACGATTGATCGTCTTGTACGGGATCGCGCGCACATGGATCGTGCGGCTGGAATGGTCGATGAAAGCGAGGCCGTTCCATTCCTCGTCGATCCAGACGTCCGATGGCTCGTATCGGTAGCCCTTCAAGGACTCGCCGAGATAGCGTGGCAGGAACCTTGAGGGAAATGAGTACGGATCGAGACGGCAGAGCCGATCCCATTCCTTCTCCGGCAACAGGATAGCGACGGGAACTGGCCGGGCAGGCAGCGAGAGCAGGCGGGCCTCCAGGGCGCGCTCGTCGGCCGACGGCGGGGCAAAGAGCGCCGCCCAGACTGCTGCAGCTGCGATCCCGATAAAGGCCATCGCTGAGAAGGTCATCGCCGCCGCCCTTCGTGACAAACCGCTCCCTCCCCGCGCTCAGCCCTCAGTCCGGCAGCGGCGGCTCACCGGCTGACGGCGAGCGGGCGACGACGGCGACGTCCATCGCCTTGATGCGCTCGTAGAGCTGCGCGTCGCGCGAATAGGGCCACCAGTCGTAGAGCAGCAGTTCGGCGGGGCGCCAGAGGCTCACCCAGCCGGCGATGAGGAAGCCCTCGCCGAAGAGGCGGCCTTCGAGGCTGTAGCGCGAGAAGACCTGCTCGGAGAGCGTCGAGAGCAGCAGGCAGACCGTCCAGGCGATGAAGCCGATGAAGAGGGCGCGGCGGCCCTGCAGCCTCGTTTCGCGGACCTTCTGGTGCGACAGGCGCTGCTGGACGTTGCAATAGGTCGTGATCGCCGCCCGCAGCGTCCCGGGCAAGTCCGGCGTGATCTCATCCGGCGGCAGATGCAGCACGATGCGTTTCAGCCGAGGCGCGCCACGCGGGCGCGCCTTCATCGTGTCCATCAGCTGGTCGATCCCCGATTCGTCGATACTGTCGCCGGCGAACGGATCGAGCGGCGGCGCCTCGAAGAAATGATGCAGCTCGGAGAGGTAGAGCGCCGCATCGTGATCGGAGACGACGGTCATGGTCAGGCGTGCTGCGCTTCGACGGCGGCCAGAACCGTCATGTTGGCGACGCCGCGCGAGGTCACCGACGGCGTCAGGATATGCGCCGGCCGCGCCGGGCCGAGCAGGATCGGGCCGACATGCAGCGCGTCGGTCATCACCTTCACGACGTTGAGCGTGATGTTGGCGGCGTCGAGATTGGGGAAGACGAGGAGGTTCGCCTCGCCCGTCAGCTTCGAGCGCGTCATCGTCCGGAGCCGCAGCTCTTCCGAGAGCGCGACGTCGCCATGCATTTCGCCGTCGACCTCGAGATCGGGCGCCGTGTCCCAGAGCAGTTCCACCGCGCGGCGCATCTTGCGGCTCGAGGCATTGTCATGCGAGCCGAAATTCGAGTGCGACAGCAGCGCCGCCTTCGGCGTGATGCCGAAGCGTCGGACATGGTCGGCGGCAAGGCGCGTCAGCTCCGCAATCTCCTCGGCGCTCGGATCCTCGTTGACATAGGTGTCGGTGAGGAAGGTCGTCGATTCCGAGGAGATGAGCAGGCTCATCGCCGAGAAGCGGCGGCTGTCCGGGCGGAGGCCGATCACTTCGCGGATCACCTTGAAATGGCTGCGGAACTGGCCTTCGAGGCCGCAGAGCAGCGCATCGGCATCGCCGCGCGCCACGGCGAGCGCGGCGATCACGGTCGTGTTGGTGCGCACCAGCGTTTTCGCCGCTTCCGGCGTCACGCCGCGGCGGCCGACCTTTTCGAGGAAGAGATCGACATAGTCGCGATAGCGCGGATCATCCTCGGGATTGATGATGGCGCAGTCCTCGCCCGGCCGGAGCTTGAGGCCGAAGCGGCGCACGCGGCTCTCGATGACCTGCGGGCGGCCGATGAGGATCGGCTCGGCGAGCCCGTCCTCGAGCGCCACCTGCGCGGCGCGCAGCACGCGCTCGTCCTCGCCATCGGCATAGATCACGCGCTTGATGTCGGCCTTGGCGGCCTGCACCATCGGCTTCATGACGAGGCCGGACTTGAAGACGAAGCGCGTCAGGCGGTCCATATAGGCGTCGAAATCGGCGATCGGCCGCGTCGCGACGCCGCTCTCCATCGCCGCCTTGGCGACGGCCGGCGCGATGCGCAGGATCAGCCGCTGGTCGAAGGGCGAGGGGATCAGGTATTCCGGCCCGAAGACGAGTTCGGCGCCGCCATAGGCCTGCGCCACCACGTCGGAGGCTTCCTCATGCGCGAGCGCCGCGATGGCGCGCACGGCGGCGTGTTTCATCGCCTCGTTGATCGTGGTCGCGCCGACATCGAGCGCACCGCGGAAGATGTAAGGAAAGCAGAGAACGTTGTTGACCTGATTGGGGAAATCCGATCGGCCGGTGCAGATCATTGCGTCCGGCCGCGCCGCGCGGGCGAGATCCGGCATGATTTCCGGCGTCGGATTGGCCAGCGCCATGATCAGCGGCTGCGGCGCCATCTTGGCGAGCAGCTCCGGCTTCAGCACGCCGGCGGCGGAGAGGCCGAGGAAGATATCGGCGCCGTCGATGATCTCGGCGAGGACGCGCTTGTCGGTCTTCT
Organism: Kaistia sp.; assembly: GCA_965229325.1. GTDB lineage: Bacteria > Pseudomonadota > Alphaproteobacteria > Rhizobiales > Kaistiaceae > Kaistia. The sequence continues at coordinate 724,828 of OZ245873.1, forward strand.
GCGCATAGACCGATTTCCACTCGTCCATGAGCGCCGTGCGGCCCTCATAGACGACGCCCTCGATATCGGCGATCCAGATGTTCTCGCGCTTGGCGCCGAGCGAGACCAGCATGTTGAGGCAGGCAATGGCGGCGGCACCCGCCCCGGAGGCGACGATCTTCGCCTCGGCGATCGGCTTTGCCTTCAGCGCCAGCCCGTTGAGGATGGCCGCGCCGACGATGATGGCGGTGCCGTGCTGGTCGTCATGGAAGACCGGAATGTTCATCCGGGCGCGCAGCTTCTTCTCGATCTCGAAGCACTCGGGCGCCTTGATGTCCTCGAGATTGATGCCGCCGAAGGTCGGCTCGAGCGCGGCGACCACCTCGACGAAGGCGTCGATGTCGCGCTGCTCGACCTCGATGTCGAACACATCGATGCCGGCGAACTTCTTGAAGAGGACGGCCTTGCCCTCCATCACCGGCTTCGAAGCCAGCGCGCCGATGGCGCCGAGGCCGAGCACGGCGGTGCCGTTGGAGATGACGGCGACGAGATTGCCGCGGGCCGTATAGTCGAAGGCCTTGGCGGGATCGGCGGCGATCGCGAGGCAGGGTGCGGCGACGCCGGGCGAATAGGCGAGGGCGAGGTCGCGCTGGTTGCCGAGCGGTTTGGTCGCCCTGATCTCCAGCTTGCCCGGAATCGGGTAGCGGTGGAAGTAGAGGGCGGCCTCGTCGAGGTCGGCGCCTGCCGGTCCTCTTTGCGTCATGATCTGCCTGCGGTGTCTGGTTGTCGCTGTGGGCCGGAAGGCCCTGCGACACCTCTACAACACAAGCACCGATGTCGCGAGCGCCGAGAGGTCGCTCAGAACGTCGCCTGGCGCACGGAGACGGCGCCGCAGCCGATGCCGGCATTGACGCAGAGGCCGATCACCGAGCCGCGCGGATCGCGCAATTCGGTGTGCAGCGACGGCCGGACCAGTTCGGCCATGCCGATACCGACGAGGGTGGCGAACAGCGTGACGACGAGGAATGAGCGGGTGGCCATCGAACTCTACTCCGTGGGACCAGGTGACGGCACGAACTCTAGGAAAACGCGCCTGAACCGGTCCTGAAACGTCCGTTCAGATATCGTTTGGATTGATTGCGATTTGATTAAAATTGTACGGATCGGCCGGCTGCCCACAGCCTTGCGCGGCGCTTGACGCCCCGCTGGAAATCCTGCATCACGCTCGCATGATGGCTTGGAAGCGTCTCGATTTTCGCTGTCGCTGCGGTTGCTTGTCGGCCTGACAAGGGACGACGGAAGCCCACGCGCCGCGCTTGCTGCTGATCAGGCTGCGGCGGGCGACACCAGACGATCGGGATCCCCATGACGACGCTCCGCCTCTACAACACGCTGTCGAAAGAAAAAGAGACCCTCGCGCCGATCGATGCGCGGCATGTGCGCATGTATGTCTGCGGGCCGACGGTCTACGACTTCGCGCATATCGGCAATGCGCGGCCGGTCATCGTCTTCGACGTGCTCTTTCGCCTGCTGCGCCATTTCTACGGCGCGCGGCATGTCACCTATGTCCGCAACATCACCGACGTCGACGACAAGATCAACGCGCGCGCCGCGGCCGAATATCCGGGATTGCCGCTGAACGAAGCGATCCGGATCGTGACCGAGAAGACCAACACGCAGTTCCAGGCCGATGTCGCGGCGCTCGGCTGCCTCGAGCCGACCGAGCAGCCGCGCGCGACCGAGCATATCGACGCGATGCGGGCGATGATCGAGCGCCTCGTTTCGAAGGGCGTCGCCTATGTCGCCGAGGGGCATGTGCTGTTCTCGCCGGCGGCGATGGACCAGATGTCCGGCGTGCCGCGCTATGGCGCGCTGGCGCGGCGCTCGCTCGATGAGATGATCGCCGGCGCCCGCGTCGATGTCGCACCCTACAAGCGCGACGCGACCGATTTCGTACTCTGGAAGCCCTCGGCCGAGAACGAGCCGGGCTGGCCCTCGCCCGCCGGGATCGCGGGCAGGGGGCGGCCGGGCTGGCATATCGAATGCTCGGCGATGTCGATGGCGCGGCTGCTCGAGCCCTTCGGCGGCGGGCTCAATTGCGACGATCCGACCAAGAACGTCTTCGACATCCATGGCGGCGGCATCGACCTCGTCTTCCCGCACCACGAGAACGAGATCGCCCAGTCCTGCTGCGCCTTCGGCACCAGCCGCATGGCCAATATCTGGATGCACAACGGCTTCCTGCAGGTCGAAGGCGAGAAGATGTCGAAGAGCCTCGGCAACTTCGTCACCATCCGCGAGGTCATGGAGAAGCTCGACGGCGCCCGCTTCGCCGGCGAGATCGCGCGGCTGACCATGCTGAAGGCGCAGTATCGCCAGCCGATCGACTGGACCGAGAAGGGCCTCGCCGAGTCGTCGACCGAGATCGAGGGCCTGCGCCGCGCCCTGCGCGCCGCCGTGCCTGGCGAGCCCTCGGAGGCGCTGGTCGAGGCGCTCTCGGATGATCTCAACACGCCGCAGGCGCTTGCCGAGATCTGGCGCCTCTCCGGCGAAGCGCGTGGCGCCTCCTCGCCGGCACGGCGGCGCGAGGCGGCCGATCTTCTGGCCGGATCGCTGAAGCTGCTCGGCTTCGACCGGCTCGTCGACGAGGTGACGGCCGGCAATCCCATGCTGCGCGCGGAACTCGACGAGACCATCCTCTCGGCGAGCCGCACCACCATCGATCCGGACGCCTTCGAGCGTCTGGCTCTCGAGGCGAGCGCCGTCTTCGATGCAAAGATCAAGGCACGCGAGGCGGAGAGCCTCGGCATCGCCGCCGATGAGGTCGAGACACTGATCGCCGCGCGCCTCGCCGCCCGGCGCGTGAAGAATTTCCAGGAGGCCGACCGCATCCGCCTCGAACTCGAGGCGATGGGCATTGCGCTGAAGGACGCCAAGGACCCGTTCTCGGGCGAGATCGTCACCACCTGGGAGCCGCGCTGATGACGAACCCTGAAGCGCCCGACATTGCCCTTTGGGGCATCAAGAACTGCGACACGATGAAGAAGGCGCGCGCCTTTCTCGATGCGCACGGCGTCGCCTACACGTTCCGCGACTACAAGCAGGAAGGCGCCGATCCGGCGCGCCTCGCCGGCTGGGTGGAGCGGCTCGGCTGGGAGACGGTGCTGAACCGCGCCGGCACGACGTTCCGGGCGCTGCCCGACGCAGACAAGCAGGATCTCGACGCTGACCGCGCTCTTCGCCTGATGCTGGCGCAGCCCTCGATGATCAAGCGGCCGATGCTGGAGCGGGGCGACGGGCTGCTGCTCGCCGGCTTCAAGCCGGATATCTATGAGCGCGAGGTGCTCGGCGGGGCCGGCTGACGGCGTTTGCCGATAACGGGTGCCTTGGCATTCGCATGAGTGGCCTCTATATGGTTCGTATATGAATCATATAGAGAGACTTTGATGGGCATCGTGAGCATCGACGACGACGTGCACGACCAGCTGCGGCGGGCGAGCAAGGTTTCGCTTCGCTCGATCAACGCGCAGGCGGCCTTCTGGATCAAGGTCGGCATGCTCGCCGAGACCCATCCGACGCTCTCCTTCAGCGAGATCATGGAGCGCGAGCTTCGCTCGGCCGGCGTCACGGCGCAGCCGCTGGTCGAGAGCGCCGCATGACCAAGTCGCCGCATGAAGTGGCGCTCCTCGCCGAGAGCGGCCGCCTGCTCGCCTCCGTCTTCGCCCTGATCGACCGGACACCGCTTGCCGGTCTCTCGACGCTCGCGGTTAACGATCTCGTCGAGCGCTTCATCGTCGATGATCTGCAGGCGCGGCCCGCGAGCAAAGGCCAGTATGGCTATGGTTTCGTTCTGAATTCGTCGATCAACGACGTCGTCTGCCACGGCGTGCCGTCGGCGGCGGACGTGCTCAAGGACGGCGACATCGTCAATTTCGACATCACGCTCGAAAAGAACGGCTACATCGCGGATTCGAGCAAGACCTATCTCGTCGGCAGCGTAAACCCGGTTGCGCGGCGCCTCGTCCAGGCGACCTATGAGGCCATGTGGATGGGCATCCGGGCGGTTCGGCCCGGCGCCCGGCTCGGCGATATCGGCTTTGCGATCGAGCGCCATGCCAAGCGCAACGGCTATTCGGTGGTGCACGAATACTGCGGCCATGGCGTCGGACGCGAGATGCATGAGGAGCCGCAGATCCTGCATGTCGGCAAGCCCGGCACCGGCATGGCGCTGCGCGAGGGCATGGTCTTCACCATCGAGCCGATGCTCAACCGTGGCCGCCGCAGCGTGAAGACGGAGGCCGATGGCTGGACCGTGGTGACCAAGGACGGCTCGCTCTCGGCCCAGTTCGAGCACACCGTGGCGGTCACGGCGACCGGCGTTTCGGTGCTGACGCTGCGCCCGGACGAGCGGGGCGCGGGACCCTTCGGGCGGCAGGCGGCCTGAGCGGGCCGGCTGAACGGGCGGTGCAGCGCCGCAAGGCGTTGCCAGCGGCCCGCCGGCGGACTATTTCTCCGCCATCCGGCCCGCACCGCCGGGCGCAACGGGATCATGACCATGAACGGCGCAGTTTCGACCGGCGAGGGACTGGACGTCCACCGCCGGAGAACCCATTTCCGGGCTTGGCATCGCGGCATGCGCGAGATGGACCTCATCCTCGGTCGTTTCGCCGATGCCGAGATAGCAGCGCTTTCGCCCTCCGAGCTCGACGCCTTCGACGCGCTGATGGAGGAGCAGGATCGCGACATCTTCTCCTGGCTCACCGGCGAAGTCGTGACGCCAGCCGCCTTCGACACGCCCTTCTTCCGCAAGCTTGCCGCCTTCACGGGCGCAACCCTCCGATAGGCTCATGATCCGCTTCGAAACCGTTCTCGGTCGCCGCTCGACCGTCCTGTCGGGTGTGCCGGACGGGTTCGACGGCCGCGTCGTCGCCGACCTCGCGACGCTCTCGGCCAAGGACGGCCGGCCCTTCCTGCTCGTCGTCGCGCGCGATGATCGCCGCATGGCCGATCTCGAACAGGCGATCGCGTTCTTCGCGCCGGCGCAGGAGGTGCTGTCCTTCCCGGCCTGGGATTGCATGCCCTATGACCGCGTCTCGCCGAACGCCGCCGTCGTCTCGCGGCGGATGGCGGCGCTGGCTGCGCTGGCCGGCCGCAAGGCGGAGCCGGGCAGGGCGCTCGTTGTGCTCACCACCGTCAACGCGATCGTCCAGCGCGTGCCGCGCCGCGACGATGTCGCCCGCCAGAGCCTCGCCATCGCTCCGGGCAGCCGGCTGCCGATGGAAAAGCTCGTCGGCTGGCTCGAGGACAATGGCTTCATGCGCACCTCGACGGTGCGCGAGGCCGGCGAATATGCCGTGCGCGGCGGCATCGTCGATCTCTTCGCCGCAGGGCTCGGCGAGCCGATCCGCGTCGATTATTTCGGCGACACCATCGATTCGATCCGCTCCTTCGACGCCGAGACGCAGCGCACCGTCCAGCAGAAGAAGCGGATCGATCTCGTCCCGGTCAGCGAGCTGGTGCTGTCGCCCGAGGCGATCGCCCGCTTTCGCAAGGCCTATGTCGGCCTGTTCGGCGCCTCCGACCGCGACGACCAGCTTTACCAGAATGTCAGCGAGGGCCGCCGCTTCACCGGCGTGGAACATTGGCTGCCGCTCTTCGCCGAGGGGCTCGACACGCTGTTCGACTATGTGCCGGGCGCCGCGGTCGTCCTCGATCACCTGACCGAGGAGGCGCTGGCCGAGCGGCTCGACGACGTCGTCGATCACTACGACGCCCGCAAGGGCGCCATGGGCCAGAACCAGGGCGGCGTTCCCTACAAGCCGATCCCGCCGAACCGGCTCTATCTCGATCCCGAGGAGTGGAAGCGCTACGAGGCGCTCGTCCCGCTCATCCGCATGACGCCCTTCTCCGAGCCCGACGACACCATGGTGGTCGATCTCGGCGGCCGGCAGGGCCACAGCTTCGCCGCCGAGCGGCAGGCCGGCGACGTCAACGTCTTCGACGCCGTCATCAACCACGTCGCAACGCTGCGCGAGAAGAAGCGCGTCGTCATCGCCTCGTGGAGCGAGGGCGCGCGCGATCGCCTCGCGCAGGTGCTGGCCGACCACGGCTTGAAGCGCGTCCAGATCGTTGAAAACTGGCTGACGGCGCAGTCGCTGCCGAAGGGCGTCGTCGCGCTCGGCGTGCTCGGGCTCGAAACTGGCTTCGACGCGCCTGACATCGCCATTGTCGGCGAGCAGGACATCCTCGGCGATCGCCTCGTGCGTCCGCGCAAGCGCTCGAAGAAGGCCTCGGATTTCCTCAGCGAGATCACGGCGCTGTCGGAAGGCGATCTCGTCGTCCATGTCGATCACGGCATCGGCCGCTTCACCGGCCTCAAGACCATCACGGCCGCCGGCGCGCCGCGCGACTGCCTCGAGATCATCTATGCCGGCGGCGACCGGCTCTATCTGCCGGTCGAGAACATCGAGCTTCTGTCGCGCTACGGCTCGGAGGAGACCGACGCCACGCTCGACAAGCTCGGCGGCGTCGCCTGGCAATCGCGCAAGGCGAAGCTGAAGAAGCGCATTCGCGACATGGCGGCGCAGCTGATCAAGGTCGCCGCCGCGAGAGCGATGCGGCATGGCACGGTGCTGGCGCCGCCCGACGGCCTCTATGACGAGTTCGCCGCGCGCTTCCCCTATGAGGAGACCGAGGACCAGCTCGCCGCCATCGAGGCGGTGCTGGCCGATCTCTCGGCCGGAACGCCGATGGACCGCCTCATCTGCGGCGATGTCGGCTTCGGCAAGACCGAGGTCGCGCTGCGCGGCGCCTTCGTGGCGGTAATGAGCGGCAAGCAGGTCGCGGTGGTCGTGCCGACGACGCTGCTCGCCCGTCAGCATTTCAAGACCTTCAAGACCCGCTTCGCCGGCCTGCCGGTCCGCGTCGAACAGGCCTCGCGGCTCGTCACGGCCAAGGACCTCGCCGAGACCAAGAAGGGCATCAAGGAGGGGCAGGTCGACATCGTCGTCGGCACGCATGCCCTGCTCGGCAAGGGCATCGAGTTCCGCGATCTCGGCCTTCTCGTCATCGACGAGGAGCAGCATTTCGGCGTCAAGCACAAGGAACGGCTGAAGGAACTGAAGGCCGACGTGCATGTGCTGACGCTGTCGGCGACGCCGATCCCGCGGACGCTGCAGCTGGCGCTGACGGGCGTGCGCGAGCTCTCGCTGATCACCACGCCGCCGGTCGACCGCATGGCCGTGCGCACCTTCATTTCGCCCTTCGATGCGCTCGCCGTGCGCGAGGCGCTGCTGCGCGAGCGCTATCGCGGCGGCCAGAGCTTCTATGTCTGCCCGCGCCTCGCCGATCTCGCCGAGCGCAAGGAGTTCCTCGAAAAGTTCGTGCCGGAGGTGAAGGTCGCCATCGCGCATGGCCAAATGCCGGCGAGCGAGCTCGACGACATCATGAACGCCTTCTACGAGGGCGCCTATGACGTGCTGCTGTCGACGACGATCGTCGAGTCCGGCCTCGATATCCCGACCGCCAATACGCTGATCGTTCACCGCGCCGACATGTTCGGTCTCGCGCAGCTCTATCAGCTGCGCGGCCGTGTCGGCCGCTCCAAGACGCGCGCCTATGCGCTCTTCACCGTGCCGGCCGAAAAGAAGCTGACGCCGATGGCCGATCGCCGGCTCAAGGTGCTGCAGTCGCTCGATACGCTCGGCGCCGGCTTCCAGCTGGCGAGCCACGATCTCGACCTGCGCGGTGCCGGCAATCTGCTCGGCGAGGAGCAGTCCGGCCATATCAAGGAGGTCGGCTACGAGCTCTACCAGCAGATGCTGGAAGAGGCGGTGGCGGCGCTCCGTCAGGGCGGCGAGGACGAGGCGGAAGCCGATGGCCGCTGGTCGCCGCAGATCACGGTCGGCACGCCGGTCATGCTGCCGGAGAGCTATGTGCCCGACCTTTCACTCCGCCTCAGCCTCTATCGCCGCCTCGGCGATCTCGACGAGCCGGAACAGATCGATTCGTTCGGTGCCGAGCTGATCGACCGCTTCGGGCCGCTGCCGGACGAGGTCGAGCATCTGCTCAAGATCGTCTACATCAAGGCGCTGTGCCGGAAGGCCAATGTCGAGAAGGTCGATGCCGGGCCGAAGGGCATGGTCATCGCCTTCCGCAACTCGACCTTCTCCAATCCGGCCGGGCTCATCCGCTATATCGGCGAGCAGGGCAGCCTCGCGAAGGTGCGCCCCGATCAGAAGATCGTCCTCATCCGCGACTGGGAAGACCCGGAGAAGCGGCTGAAGGGCACCGCCGTGGTGCTGACGCAGCTCGCGCGGCTCGCGAGCGGCGACGGCAAGAAGGCCGCCTGAGGCGCGATCCGCTGCGCGGTGACGGCAACGGCTTGCCGCGCCGCGGAACGGGTGCGATAGGCTTTGCCAGCGCCGGCAGAGGCTTGCGCCCGGCACAGCGGATGGCAGCGTGAACGATCGGCATCAACGGAATTCGGGCAAGGGGCTCATCGGCGGCACCACGGATAGCGGCCTCAGGCAGCTGAAGCGCACCGTGATCGAGGGCGCGGTCGTGCTGTTGCCGATCGCCACGATCGTGCTCCTGGTCGTCGGCATCATCCATCATCTGCGCGATGCGGCGGAGCCGCTGGTCGGCCGCGTCGTGCATCCGGTGATCGCCGCCATCATTCTTCTGGTCGTGCTGGTGCTGATCGTCGGCGCCTTCGTCCGCTCGGCGATGGGGCGCTGGATCCAGCGGCGGCTCGAGCGGCTGCTGTTCGAGCGCATTCCCGGCTACAAGCTGGCCAAGGCTGTCGCGACCGACCAGATCTTCGTCGGCGACGGAGCCCAGTCGATCCGTCCGGCGCTGGCCACCATCGAGGAGGGACAATGCCCGGCCCTCGTCATGGACGAATTCGCCGACGGGCGCCTCGTCGTCTTCGTGCCGGGCTCGCCGGCGCCGATGGCCGGCGCGCTCTACATCTTCACGCCCGACAAGGTCCAGATCCTCGACGTGCCGCTGCTCTCCTTCGTGCACACGATCTCCGCCTGGGGCCTTGGCCTCCGCGAACTGCTGGAGCCGGCGCTCGCCGTGCGGCCGGGCCTTGCCGTGACCGCCGCGCCGGCAGAGCGCCAGCCGCCGGTCGCCGGCTGAGACCAAGCGCGGGTTGAGACGAAGCGCCGGCCTACTTGGCCGGCGCGGCGTACCAGGTCGGCAGCGTGTAGCCATAGACCGACTGCGTCTTCGGATGGTCGACGCGGGTCCAGCGCGCGACCCACTGGTCGGGCAGGTAGTAGAGCGGCACGACATAATGCTGCGAGATCAGCACCCGGTCGAGCGCGCGCACCGCGGCGACGAAGTCCTCCTGGCTCTTGGCGGCAAGGAGGGCCGCGATCATCGCGTCGATCGCCGGGTCCTTGGCGCCGACATAGTTGAACGAGCCCATCATGCCGGCGGCCGCCGTCGACCAGCGATTGTTCTGCTCGCTGCCCGGCGAGAGCGACGCCGGCCAGGCCGTGATGATCACGTCGAAATCGAAGTTCTGGACACGCCGCTCATACTGCGTCGAATCGACCGTGCGCGCGGTCGCCTTGATGCCGACGCGGGCGAGCGTCCGTGCATAGGCCAGCGCAATGCGCTCCTGGTCGCGATCCTTCAGAAGGATTTCGAAGGCGAGCGGATCGCCGGTCTTGGCGTTGACGAGGCTGTTGCCCTGGAGCTGGTAGCCGGCCTTCTGCAGGAGATCGAGCGCCGCTTTCAGCACCTTGCGGTCGCTGCCCGATCCATCGGCGACGGTCGGCTTGTAGGTGCCGTCCATGACGGCGGGCTCGACCGCGTCCGGGAAGGGTGCGAGCAGCGCCTTCTCGGCGTCCGAGGCGGGAACGCCATAGGCCGAGAGCACCGAATCCTGGAAGAAGCTGGCGTTGCGGCTATAGGCGCCCGAGAACAGGTTCTTGTTGACCCATTCGAAATCGAACAGCATTTCCAGCGCCTTGCGGACGCGCACATCGGCGAAGGCGGGCTTCCGCGTATTCAGCGCGAAGCCGAGCATGCCCTTGGGCAGCCCGTTCGGGATCGCTTCCTTGACGACGCGTCCATCGGTGGCGGCCGGGAAGTCGTAGCCATCCAGCCAGCGGGCGGGATCCGCCTCGGGGTTGACGTCGTAGAGGCCCTTCTTGAAGGCCTCGAACATGGCGTTGCGATCGCGATAATAGTCGACGCGGATGGCATCGAAATTGTCGAAGCCGCGCTTCACGTTGAGGTCCTTGCCCCAGTAGTTGGGATTGCGCTTCAGCGTGAGCTGCTCGCCGGGCGTGATCTTGTCCGTGACATAGGGGCCGCTGCCAATCATCGGCTTCAGCGTCGACTGCTCAAAGGTGGCGGCGTCGGTCGCGTGTTTCGGCAGGATCGGCATCAGGCCGATCAGGAAGGGCAGCTCGCGGTTGTCCGAATTGGCGAAGGTGAACTTGACGCCGTTCGTGCCGACGACCTCGGATTTCACGACGGTCTTGAACCAGGCCGGATAGAGATTGGGCCGGCCCTTCTCGCGCAGCAGCTCGAGCGAGAAGATGACATCCTCCGGCGTCACCGGCTGACCGTCCGAGAATGTCGCCTTCGGATTGATCGTGAAGGTGACCGAGCCGCGATCCTCGGGCATGTCGACCGAATCGGCGAGCAGGCCATAGAGGCTGAAGGCCTCGTCGCGGTTGCGCACCAGGAGGCTCTCGAACACGTTGTTGCCGAGCGAGGCGTCCCAGATGCCGCGCGAGGTCGTGGTCGCGCTCTTCACGATGAACGGGTTGAGGCTGTCATAGGTGCCGACAAAGGCATAGGTGATCGTGCCGCCCTTCGGCGCCGCGGGATCGGCATAGGCGAAGTGATCGAAATCCTTCGGCAGCGCCGGTTCGCCATGCATCGCGATGCCATGGGCAGGCGCCGCAAGGCTTTCGCCGCCGCCGAGCACGGCCAGCCCCGCCGCGGCGAGCGCGATCATCGGTCCGAGGGCGCGAATCCACATCGTCTCTTCCTCCCGCTCATCCTGTTCCTGGCCCGGGGCTTGAAAAAAATCTAGCCGGGCCAGCCTGGCAACTTCTTTGATGCTGGAAAACCACTGTGCGAGAGGCTATTGGTGCGCCGCCGTCCGCGCGTCACCGTGTCGCCTCAATTGCTGGTCATCCAGCCCCGATCAGTGTCGCCGGAAACGGGGCAAGCATCGCCCTCCGCCTGCGGCAGCGCAAGGCAGTTGAGAAACTCAAGGACACGCTCGATGTCGTATCGTTGGATGACTGGTTCGGTTCGGGCGCCCCTTCTGGCGGCTGCCGCGCTGATGATGATCGGCACCGCGCCGATGGCCTTCGCGCAGGACGCTCCGGCGCCGAAGCCGCCGGCGGCCAAGCCCGCCGCGCCGGCCGCCGCACCCGCTGCTGCTGCGGGCGCCGCTGCTCCGAACTCGCCGTGGATCAAGGAATGCGGCCAGGATCCGCAGTCCAAGAAGAAGCTCTGTATCACCTCGCAGGAGCTGCGCGCTGAGACGAATCAGTTCATCGCCTCGCTGCAGCTCCGGAAGCTCGAGGGTGATCCCAAGATGGCGCTGACCGCCATCGTGCTCACCGGCCAGCTGATCCAGCCGGGTCTCCTGATCCAGGTCGACCAGAACAAGCCGGTGCCGCTGAAGTATGTGATCTGCGATCCGACCGTCTGCTATGCGCAGGCCGAGATCGACGACAGCTTCACGAATTCGCTCAAGAAGGGCAACAAGGTCGCTGCGATCACGATGAACCCGCAGGGCAAGCCGATGGTGTTCCCCTTCGGGCTCAGCGGCTTCACCAAGACCTTCGAAGGCGAGGGCCTCGATCGCGCCGCCGGCAAGGCGCGCCGCGACGCGCTGCAGGAGCAGCTGCAGAAGAACGCCGAAGAGAATCGCCAGAAGCTGATCGACCAGCAGAACAAGGAGCGCGGCACGACCGACGCCCCGGCCGCGCAGTAAGCCTCAGGCTTCTGTCAGAAGTCCAAGACGGCGCGCCTTTGGCGCGCCGTTTTCGTTTGGGGCTCGCGATCAGTTCAGGCCGCGCGGATGCGCGACATAGAGATCGCCCTTCCGCTCGGCGAAATAATCCGGCAGCTGCGGATGGCGCAGCGGCTCGTCCGAGCGATCGGCCAGAAGATTCTGCTCGGAGACATAGGCGACATACTCGCTCTCCGCATTCTCGGCGAGCAGATGGTAGAAGGGCTGGTCCTTCTCGGGCCGGATCTCTTCCGGGATCGACAGCCACCATTCCTCGGTGTTGTCGAAGACCGGATCGACATCGAAGATCACGCCACGGAACGAAAAGTGCCGGTGGCGCACGATCTGTCCGATCTGGAACTTCGCTTCGCGTGATTGACCCATGGCATTGACCCTGAACTCGACCGATCGGCCACAAGCCACAGTCGAGGGCCGCTCGTCAACGCGGCATGTGCGCGCCGGGGCCGGTCAAAGATGCGGCGCCAGCGCCTGGCGCATGGCGAAGCGCTTCAGCGAGGGCAGGCGGTCGAGCGCGAAGAGGCCGATGCCGCGCGCCGCCTGGACCGGCAGGAACCCGGTCAACAGCGTCCGGTTGAGCGCATCGACGGCTGTCGTGCGGGTGAAGATGTCGGTGGTGCGCCTACGATCATAGTCGGCGAGGGCCTCGGCGGCGCCGGGGTCGCTCGCATGGTCGGCCGCCACCGCCGCGAACACCGCCGCATCGCGGAGGCTCAGATTGAGCCCCTGCGCGCCGATCGGCGGGAAGACATGCGCCGCCTCGCCGATGAGTGCGATCCGCCTCGCGGCGAAGCTCTTGGCCGACTGGCCGGAGAGCGGAAACTGCTGCCGCGCGCCGTCGATCTCGATCGCGCCGACGATGTGGTGCGACTTCACCTCGAACAGCCGCGCGAGCTCCGCGTCCGAGAGCGTCGCAAGGCGCTCCGCCTCGTCGGGCCTCACGACGCAGACGATCGCCGAGCGCTCGCCGGGCAGGGGAACCAGCGTGAACGGCCCGGTCTCGGTGTGGAACTCGGTCGAGACATTGCCGTGCGGCAGGCTGTGGCGGATGTTGGCGACCAGCGCCGTCTGCGGATAGGACCAGCGGCGGATCACGATCCCGGCCGCGGCGCGCGCCGGCGAGTTGCGGCCGTCGGCGGCGCCGACCAGGCGCGCCTCAAGGCTGCCGGCCGCTCCCGCCTCGATGGCGACGCTGTCGGCGCCGGGCTCGATGCTGGTGGCAAAGCCGTCGAAACGGACGACGCCGGCGGCCTCCGCCGCATCGTCGAGCGCGGCGACGAGCGCTGCCGTCGGCACGTTGTAGCCGAAGGCGGTACGGCCGATCTCGCTCGCATGGAACTCGACCAGCGGCGCCCGCACCAGGCGGCGGGTGCCGTCGACGATGCGCATCGTCACCAGCGGCGCGACGGTGTCGGCGAGCGCCTCCCAGACGCCGGCCTCACCGAGAATGTCGACGGAGACGCCGAGCATCGCCACCGTGCGCTTGTCGTTGGCAGCGACTCTCGGCGCGACCAGTGCGACGCGAAGGCCGCGCCGGCGCGCCAGCAGCGCCGCGACGAGACCGGCCGGGCCGCCGCCGATGACGGCGATGTCGAAGGGATCGCTCATGTCTTCACCTCTTGCGCGGCATCCGTGTCCGCCTCGGCCGAGCGGCTCGCCCGTCGGCGCCAGAGATGGACGAGGGCCGTGCCGAGCAGCATCGATACCAGGAACAAGATGATGGAGGGGAAGGCAAAGACAAGGTCGGCGATGGCGGGGCCGGGGCACAATCCGGCGAGCCCCCAGCCGACGCCGAAGATTGCCGCGCCGATGGCGAGTTCGCCGTCGATGCGTTTGGTGTGCGGGCGCGAGAAGCCGGGCGAGGCCAGGGGCTGCCGCCGGCGATGGCCGATCCTGACCGCGCCCATGGTCACGATCACCGCCGCCGCCAGCACGAAGGCGAGGCTCGGGTCCCAGCCGCCCGAGACGATGCGCGAGACATCGAGGAACGCCTTGACCTTCTCGGGATGAACCATGCCCGAGATGGCGAGGCCGAGCCCGAAGATGACGCCCGAGGCGAGCGCCGCCGCATGATAGACGATCGGGCGACGGCCACTCTCCGCCGTCACGGCCACTGCCTCGCGAAGAGGACCGTCAGCACGGCGGCGGCCATGAAGATGCCGACGGCGAGGATCGAGCGCAGCGACAGGTTGGCGAGGCCGAAGACGCCATGCCCGGATGTGCAGCCGCGCGCCAGCGCCGTGCCGATCCCGACCAGAAGTCCCGAAATCGCGATGACCGGCGGCGAGAGGTCGACCCGGGGCAGGCCGCGCATCATGTCGCTGAAGAGCGCCGGGCCGAAGGCGAGGCCGAGCGCGGCGCCGATCGGCAGGCCGACGAGGAACAGCAGACGCCATGCAAAGTCGGACCGGGCGCCGAGCAGCAGGCCGCCGAAAATGTTGGAGACGCCGGCGATGCGGCCGTTGACGATCCAGAGCAGGCCGGCGCCGACGCCGATCAGGGCGCCGCCTATGGTCGCGGAAACGGGGGAGAATCCGATCATCGCCAGCTCCGGGAATGGACCTGGAGGGTGGACGTGTCGGTCCGTCGCCGCAATCCGGACCGTTGTCGCAGGCGACAGGACGCCGCAGTCTCCGCCGCGCCGCTCTTGCCAGCCCATCGGCGACACCCTATCGACATTTCTGAACATTGCCGAGGCGGCCGAGGCCGCTACGTCGATCGAGGATCGCCGGCGCACAGGATCGGCAGGGGGAAGACCACGGCGATGATCAAGGAGTGGCCGCGAACGAGCAGCTGGATCGTGCACACGCTGACGGCCAGCGGCGCAGCCTTCTCGCTGCTGGCCGCGATCGCGGCGGGGCGCGGGGATTTCACGGAAACCTTCCTCTGGCTCGGCGCCGCCCTGTTCGTCGATGGCATCGACGGCCCGCTGGCGCGGCTCGTGCGCGTCGACGAGCGCGTGCCATGGTTCGACGGCGCGATCCTCGATCTCGTGATCGACTATTCGACCTATGTGTTCATTCCCGCGCTGATCCTTGCCCGCTCCAGCATCCTGCCGCCGGCGCTCGCTGTGCCGGGCGCTGTGCTGGTCGTGATCGTCGGTGCGTTCTATTTCGCCGATACGCGCATGAAGACTGCCGACTACGGCTTTCGCGGCTTTCCGGCGGTCTGGAACATGGCCGTCTTCGCGCTCATCGCCTTCGCGCTGCCGCAGGCGGTGGCGGCGGTGGTAGTCGTGGCGCTGGCCGTGCTCACCTTCGCGCCGGTCGAGTTCGTGCATCCCTTCCGCGTCAAGCGGCTGCGGCCGCTGACGCTCGCCGTCACATTGGTCTGGTCGCTCTGCTCCATCCTGACGCTTCTCGGCGATTTCGCGCCGGGCCGGCTGGTGCTGGCCGGGCTTGGCGCGACGACCTTCTATCTCGCGGTGATCGGCGGGGTTATGCAGGCGACACGGCAGCGCGACGCGAACCGCTGATGAATGCCGGGAACCAACAGGTGGTCCGGGGATTGCGAGGGTCGGGGCAGGCGACAGCTTGGCCGTACTCATGACGACGGGGCGAGGGCGATCGAATGAACATTGATCTTCTGTTCCAGGCGAGCGCCTGGGCCAGTCTTCTGACGCTGACCGCGATGGAAATCGTGCTCGGCATCGACAACATCGTGTTCATCTCGGTGCTGGTCAGCCGCCTGCCGCCCGAGCAATCGAAGCGCGCGCGCCAGATCGGCCTCGCGCTGGCGCTCATCTTCCGCATCCTGCTGCTGCTGGTCCTCTCCTTCCTGATCGGACTGACCGAGCCGGTGATCACGGTCTTCGACCGCGGCCTCTCTTGGCGCGATCTCATCCTGCTCGCCGGCGGCATCTTCCTGATCTACAAGGCGACGCACGAGATTCATCAGGGCGTCGAGGGCAATGGCCACGACGACGCCAAGCCCGCGACGGCCGGTTTCGCGGCGATCATCGCCCAGATCATCGTCATCGACATGGTGTTCTCGGTCGATTCGATCGTGACGGCGATCGGCATGGCCGAGCATGTCGAGATCATGATCCTCGCCGTCATCATCGCGATGGGCGTCATGTATCTCGCCTCCGGCGCGATCTCCGGCTTCATCGAGCGCCACCCGACCACCAAGATGCTGGCGCTGGCCTTCCTGCTGATGATCGGCATCGCGCTGGTCGCCGACGGCTTCGGCTTCCATATCCCGCGCGGCTACATCTACACGGCCATGGCGTTCTCCGCCTTCGTCGAGGTTCTCAACGTCTCGGCGAAGCGCAAGCGGCCGAGCTGAAGGCGATGATCTGAACCGGTTCAACAATCCGGCGGCCGGCGATTGCCAGCCGCCGGGACCGCCTGTAGAAGAGGCAAATCTCAGAAGGATTGGCGAGTCCGTCAGCAGCGGAATGAGCCCCGGCCGCGACAGCGGCTGTTCCCGCACAATTCCGGCAGGACTCAGATGGGCCTCTCGTTCGCTTCCGCGCGCCTCATCATGGCGCTCTATTTCGTCTATTCCCTCGTGCTCTCGAACTGGCTGATCCGCATCCCGGACGTGCAGCATGCGCTGGGGCTGGAGCCGGCCGGCCTTGCGCTCTGCCTGCTCGGCATGCCGATCGGCCTTGTCTGCTCGATGGTCTTTTCCGGCCCGATCGTCGAGGCGCTCGGACCGAGCCGCGCCATCCGCTACGGCTTCTTCGGCTATGCGCTGCCGCTGCTGCTGCCGGGCTTTGCCTTCACGCCCTGGATGCTGTTCGTGGCGCTGCTCCTGGTCGGGATCGGCATGGGACCGCTCGAGGTCGCCATGAACGTCGCTGCCGATCGCATCGGCACCTCGATCGGCCGCACGGTGATGTCGCGCTGCCATGGCTTCTGGAGCCTCGGCCTGATGGCGGGCGGCGTCACCGGCTCGGCCGCCGCCACGTTCGGCATCGCGCCGGGGCCGCATATCGCGCTGGTGACGATCCTCGTCCTCGCGGCGAGCCAATTGCTCGTGCTGTGGCTGCCGATGCTCGGCCCATCGGCGCCGAACCCCGGCGGCGAGAAGGCACCGGTCTTCGTGCTGCCGCCGAAGAACATCGTCGCGCTCTGCCTGTTCGCCTTCGGCATGCTGCTGGTCGAGGGCGCGGTCACCGACTGGAGCGCGATCTATCTCCGCGACGTGTTCGGCCAGTCGCCGCCGGTCACGGGCTTCGCCTTCACCGCCTTCGGGTTGATGATGGCCGGTGGGCGGCTTGCCGGCGACTGGTTGTCGACCCGCTTCGGCCCGGTGGCGCTGGCGCGGGTCTGCTGCCTCGTCGGGCTCGCCGGCCTTCTCGCGATGGTGCTGGCCACCGATCCGCTGATGGTCGTCGTCGGCGCGGCGGCGGCCGGCTTCGGCGTCTCGATCGTGTTCCCGCTGGCGGTCACGGCCGCCGCTTCCCGTGACGGTTCGCCCGCGGTCAATGTCGCAGCGCTGTCGCTGCTCTCCTTCTCGGGCTTCATGGTCGGCCCGCCGGTGATCGGCTTCGTCGCCGAGGCGTTCGGCCTCCGGCTCGGCCTCGCGACGCTGCTGCTCGCCGCCGCCATGAGCCTGCTGCTGGCCGGCGAGGTTCGCGTCCGGCCGAAGCGCGAGGCGGAGACATCAACGCCACTCCAGTCAGACCGGGCCGCGGTCTAGTTTCATTCTTGAGGGCAGGGGCCGAGCGATGAGCCATCAAAGCCGGATCATGGCGATCTTCTTCGTCCAGTCGATCGCGATGGGGAGCTGGTTCCCGCGCATTCCCGAGGTGCAGTCCGCGCTTGGCCTCGGCCCGGCGGAACTGGCGCTGGCCCTCCTCGGCATGCCGATCGGCCTGCTGCTGACGCTGCCCTTCGCCGGCGCCTTCGTGGCCAAGGTCGGCGCGCGCGTGACGATCATTGGCGGCTTCGCGCTGTTCCTGCTGCTGGCGCCGCTGCCCTCGCTCGCCTGGAACCTGCCGAGCCTCTTCGTCGCGCTGCTCCTCGTCGGCACCGTCGTCTCCGGGCTCGAACTCGGCCTCAATGTCGCGGCGGACGCCATCGAGCATGCCGGCGGCCGCAAGATCATGAGCACCTGCCATGGCTTCTGGAGCCTCGGCCAGATGGTCGGCAGCCTCATCGGCGTCGGCTTCGCGGCGCTCGTCGTGCCGGTCAACCTGTCGCTGGCGACCGTCTCGCTGGTCCTCATCGGCCCGGCGCTCTGGCTCGGCATCACGCTGCCCGATCTCACCGGCTCCGGCCCTGCGGCGGATCAACCCTCGGAACGCCGCTCGCGGCCGTCCAAGGCGCTGATCGGACTCTGCCTCTTCGTGCTCGGCATCGCGATGGCGGAGGGCGCGGCGGCCGACTGGTCGGCGGTGTTCCTGCGCGACGTGATCGGCGCACCGTTGGCGCAGGCTGGTTTCGGCTACACCGCCTATGCCTTCGCCATCGCCGCCGGACGCTTCCTCGGCGACCGCCTGTCGGTCCGCTTCGGCCCGGTCGCGCTCGCCCGTTTCTGCGGCGCGGTCACGATCATCGGCGTCGGCGTCGTCATCACAAGCCAAAGTTCCCTGCAGGCGCTGATCGGCCTTGCCGCGCTCGGCTTCGGCTGTTCGGTCGGCTTCCCGCTCGGCGTCACGGCGGCCGCCCGTCTCGGCGACCGCTCGGCGGCGCGCAATGTCGCGCTGCTGTCGCTGTTCGCGCTGTTCGGCTTCCTGCTCGGCCCGCCGCTGATCGGCTTCGTCGCCGAGCATCAGGGCCTTCGCTATGGCCTCGCCATGCTCCTGCCGCCCTTGGCGCTCAGCCTCGTCCTCGCTGTCGGCTTGCGTCCGCGCCGCGCGGCTGCTGAACTCGCACGCGCCGGCGCCTGACGGCACCGCCCAACTCAAGGAGACCGTCTCATGGTCCATGCGATCCGCGTTCATGCCCAGGGCGGGCCCGAGGCGCTCAGCTTCGAGACGGTCGATGTCGGCGCGCCGGGGCCGGGCCAGGTGCGCCTCCGCCATACCGCCATCGGGCTCAATTTCATCGACGTCTATCATCGCTCGGGCCTCTATCCGCCGCCGCAGCCGCTGCCCTTCGTGCCGGGCAGCGAGGGTGTCGGCGTGGTCGAGGCGGTCGGCGACGGCGTCGATGACATCGCGGTCGGCCAGCGCGTCGGCTATGCTGGCCCGACCGGCGCCTATAGCGAGGCGCGGCTGATCACCGCCGAGCGGCTCATTCCGATTCCCGATGCGATCGACGACGCCATCGCGGCCTCGGTGCTGCTGAAGGGCCTGACTGCCCGCTATCTGCTGCGCCAGACCTATGTCGTCACGCCCGACACCGTGCTGCTCTTCCATGCCGCCGCCGGCGGTGTCGGCTCGATCGGCTGCCAGTGGGCGTCAGCGCTTGGCGCGACCGTGATCGGCACGGCCGGCTCGGCGGACAAGGTCGCGCGAGCGCTGGCGCTCGGCTGCGATCACGTCATCAACTACCGCGAGGAGGATTTCGTCGCCCGCGTCGGCGAGATCACCGGCGGCGAGCGCTGCGACGTCGTCTATGATTCGGTCGGCAAGGACACCTTCATCGGCTCGCTCGACTGCCTGAAGCCGCGCGGCATGCTGGTCTCGTTCGGCAATTCCTCCGGCGCAGTGCCGCCCTTCGAAATGAACCTCCTGCAGCGCAAGGGCTCGCTCTACGCGACGCGGCCGACGCTCGGCCATTATGTCGCGAAGCGCGCCGAACTCCTCGCCTCCGCCGAGGATCTCTTCGCGATGATCGCGAACGGCTCGATCCGCATCGACGCGCCGGAACGCTTCAAGCTTGCCGACGCCGCCGCCGCGCAGACCGCGCTCGAGGAGCGCCGCACGCAGGGCTCGGTCGTCCTCATTCCCTGATCGACCGGATTCGCTGATCCACAGGCTGGCCCGGACATTCTGCCGCCATTGCGTGCAGGCTCGGATTGATTGTACGATTTGATTAAGGCTTGTGCAGCTGAAGCTGCCGGGCCGGATGATCGCTGCATGGAGTTCGAATGGGCCGCCTCACGACGCATGTTCTCGATACGGCGGCCGGACGGCCGGCATCGGGCCTGAAGATCGAGCTCTATCGCCTTGATACGGAACGGGTTTTGGTCCGCTCGGCCGTGACGAACGCCGATGGGCGCGTCGATGGACCCTTGCTCGACGGCGACGCCTTCGTGGCGGGCGTCTACGAACTCGTCTTCCACGCCGGCGATTATCTCAGGGCGAGCGGCGCCCGCCTGCCAGACCCGCTCTTCCTCGACGTCATCCCGATCCGTTTCGGCATCGCCGAGCCCGGCCAGCACTATCACGTGCCGCTGCTGATCTCGCCCTTCGGCTATTCAACCTATCGCGGCAGCTGACCCATGCGCGACACCATCCGTTTTGTCCGTCGCGGCGGCATCGTCGAAGTCGGTGATTTCGACCCGATGACGATGCTGCTCGATCATCTTCGCCTCGAAGAGGGCGCCAAGGGCACGAAGGAGGGCTGCAACGAGGGCGATTGCGGCGCCTGCACCGTTGCGGTCGGCCGCTCCCGTGGCGGCACCATGGTCTATGAGCCGGTCAATGCCTGCATCCAGTTGCTCGGCATGGTCGACGGCGCCGAGGTGGTCACCATCGAGGACCTCGCCACGGGCGACACGCTGCACCCGATCCAGCAGGCGATGGTCGAGCGGCACGGCTCGCAATGCGGCTTCTGCACGCCGGGCTTCATCATGAGCCTGTTTGCGCTGTTCCACGCCAGCGAGGGCCCGGCGACCCGCGGCGAGGTCAATGACTGGATCGCCGGCAATCTCTGCCGCTGCACCGGCTATCGGCCGATCGTCGACGCGGCGGTCGAGGCGACCAGCGCGCCGCGCGACGACAAATTCCACAAGGCCGCCGCCGACACCGCCGGCATCCTGCAATTCCTGTCCGACGACCGCGATCTCTTCATCGGCGACAGCGAGCGCTTCTTCGCCGCGCCCGCCTCGGTCGATGCGCTCGCAACGCTTTATGAGCGCCATCCGACCGCGGTCATCGTCGCCGGCGCCACCGATGTCGGTCTCTGGATCACCAAGCAGCTGCGCGACATCCCGAAGATCATCCATATCGGCCGCGTCGCCGGCATGAACCGGGTCGAGGATACCGGCCGCGAGGTGCTGATGGGCGCGGCGGCGAGCTTTGCCAGCGCCGAGCCGCATATGCGCGCGATCGATCCGGATCTCGGCGAGCTCTTCCGCCGCATCGGCTCGAAGCAGGTCCGCGCCAGCGGAACCGTCGGCGGCAATGTCGCCAACGGCTCGCCGATCGGCGATACCCCGCCGGCCCTGATCGCCCTCGGCGCGACGATGGAGCTTCGGCGCGGTACGCGCGCCCGCGTCATTCCGGTCGAGGACTTCTACATCGACTACGGCAAGCAGAACCGCGCCTCGGGCGAGTTCGTCACCGGGCTGCTGGTGCCGCATCTCCGCGAGGACCAGGTCTTCCGCTGCTACAAGATCACCAAGCGCTTCGACCAGGACATCTCCTCCGTCATGGGCGCCTTCCGCTTCACGCTGGGCGAGGGCGGCATCATCCGCGACGCGCGCATCGCCTATGGCGGTATGGCGGGCATTCCGAAGCGCGCCAAGGGCGCGGAAGCCGCGCTGAACGGCTCGGCGATCCGCGATTCGGCCGCGTGGTCGAAGGCGTTCGCGGCGCTGCGCGAGGATTTCACCCCGCTCGACGATCACCGCGCCAGCGCGCTCTATCGCGCCGAGACGGCGCATGCGCTGCTCGGCAAGGCGCTGCTCGAGGCGGCGGGCACCGCGACGGTGCGCACGCGCCTCGTCGGCCGGCGCGAGGAGGCTGTCCATGCCGCCGAGTGACACCACGATGCTGCCCGACAGCGAGCTTCAGGTCGTCCGCAAATCGCTGCCGCATGACAGCGCGCCGCGCCATGTCACGGGGTCGGCCGCCTATATCGACGATCTCCGCGAGCCCTCCGGCACGCTGCATGTCGCGCCCGGCTATGCGCCGATCGCCTCGGGCAGGATCGTCGCGCTCGATCTCGCCGAGGTCCGCGCGGCGCCCGGCGTCATCGCGGTCCTCACCGCCGCTGACATTCCCGGCGCCAACGACATCTCGCCGAAGCTCGTCGGCGACGATCCGGCGCTGGCGGGCGAGGAGATCCGCTTCCACGGCCAGGTCGTCTTCGTCGTCGTGGCCGAGACGCGCGACTTGGCCCGCCGGGCGACGCGGAAGGCGAAGTTCACCACCGAGGTCACGGTGCCGGTGATCGACGTCAGCGACGCGACCGAGACGGTGCTGCCGGACTATGCCTTCGTGCAGGGCGATCCGGATGCTGCGGTCGCCGCCGCGCCGCTCGGCTTCGAGGACACGTTCCGCATCGGCGGCCAGGAGCATTTCTATCTCGAGGGGCAGATCGCCCTCGCCATTCCGGGCGAGGCGGGCGAGATGTATGTTCATTCCTCGACCCAGCATCCGAGCGAGGTGCAGCACCTCGTCGCCCATGCGCTGCATCTGCCCTCCAGCGCCGTGACGGTCGAGATCCGCCGCATGGGCGGCGCCTTCGGCGGCAAGGAGAGCCAGGCCTCGCAATGGGCCGTGCTGGCGGCGCTTGCGGCCTGGAAGACCGGCCAGCCCTGCAAGATGCGGCTCGACCGCGACGACGACATGATCATGACCGGCAAGCGGCATGATTTCCGCGTCGGCTACCGCGTCGGCCATGATGCCGAGGGCGTGCTGCAGGCGGTCGATGTCACCTTCGATGCCCGCTGCGGCCATTCGGAGGACCTGTCGATGGGCGTCGTCGACCGGACGATGTTCCACGCCGACAACTCCTATTTCTATCCGGCGACCCGCGTCCTCGCCCGCCGCTACCGCACCAATACCTGCTCGAACACGGCCTTTCGCGGCTTCGGCGGCCCGCAGGGCATGGTGTTCGCCGAGCGGATGATGGACCAGATCGCCTATCGGCTCGGCAAGGATCCGCTCGACGTCCGCAAGGCGAATTTCTATGCCGGGCGCGGCCGCGACCGCACGCCCTACGGCCAGCAGGTCAGCGACAATCTCCTGCATGAACTGGTTGCCGAGCTCGAGGCCGACTGCGACTATCGCGCCCGCCGTACCGAGATCGCGGCCTGGAATGCCGAAAGCCGCATCCTGAAGCGCGGCCTCGCGCTGACGCCGGTCAAGTTCGGCATCTCCTTCACGCTGATGCCGCTCAACCAGGCCGGCGCGCTAGTGCATCTCTACCGCGACGGCTCGGTCCACCTGAACCATGGCGGCACCGAGATGGGGCAGGGCCTCTTCCTCAAGGTGGCGCAGGTCGTCGCCGAGGAATTCGGCGTCGACATGGGCAAGGTCGCGATCACCGCAACGCGCACCGACAAGGTGCCGAACACCTCGCCGACGGCGGCCTCCTCCGGCACCGACCTCAACGCCATGGCGGCGCTCGCCGCCTGCGGCGAGATCAAGGACCGCCTCTTCGCCTTCATCGAGCAGAAGTGGCGCGTCCGGCGCGAGCAGGTGCGCTTCCGCGACAACCGCGTCTTCTTCGGCAATCAGTCGATGAGCCTCGGCGAACTCGCGACGGCGGCGCATGCCGAGCGTATCCAGCTCTCCTCGGCCGGCTTCTATCGCACGCCGGTCATCAGCTGGAACCGCGACAAGGCCGAGGGACGGCCGTTCCTCTACTACGCCTATGGCGCCTCCTGCTCGGAGGTCACCATCGACACGATGACCGGCGAAATGAAGGTCGACCGGGTCGATGTGCTGCATGATGTCGGCAAGTCGCTCAATCCGGCGATCGATATCGGCCAGATCGAGGGCGGCTTCGTGCAGGGCATGGGCTGGCTGACCACCGAGGAACTGGTCTGGGACAAGCAGGGGCGCCTCAGGACCCATGCGCCCTCGACCTACAAGATTCCGACCGCCTCCGACATTCCCGAGCATTTCGTCGTCAAGCTGTTCCAATCCGAGGGCGCGCGCGAGAAGACGATCTATCGCTCGAAGGCCGTCGGCGAGCCGCCTTTGATGCTGCCGATCTCGGTCTGGTGCGCCATCGCCAACGCCATCGCCCATCTCGGTCCCGGCGTCGTGCCGGATCTCGATGCGCCGGCGACGCCGGAGGCGATCATGAAGGCGGTGAGGGGAGCGCGCAGCGGGGTGGTCTGATGCTGGTCTGGCAACGTCTCCTCGACGCGATCGACCGCCATGGCAAGGCCGCCATGGCGAGCCTTGTGGAGACCCGCGGCTCGGCGCCGCGCGAGGCCGGCGCCCGCATGATCATCCTGCCGGACGGCAGCTTCACCGGCACGATCGGCGGCGGCACGCTCGAATGGCGCGCCATCGCCGAGGCGCAGAGAGCGCTCGCCGGCGAGGCGCCGCGAAGCGTGCAGCTCTCCTCGATCGCGCTCGGACCTGAGCTCGGCCAGTGCTGCGGCGGCCGGGTCGAACTGGCGCTGGAAGTCTTCGGCGCCGACCGTCGCGCGGCGATCGTCGAACTCGCCGCGGCGGAAGCCGCCGGGCCGTTCCGCACCCGCGCAAGGCTCACCCCGACCGGCCCGCTCAGCCGGATGGTCGTCACCGATGCAGCTGTTGCGATCGGCGGTGCGCGCATCGACGGCGACAGCCTCGAGGAAGGCTTCGGCGAGGAGCGGCGGGCACTCTATCTCTTCGGCGCCGGCCATGTCGGGCGCGCGCTCGTCCTCGCGCTCGCGCCGCTCCCCTTCACGGTGACCTGGGTCGATCCGCGTCCCGAGGCGTTTCCGGCGCTGGTGCCGGCCAATTGCCGCTGCGTTCAGCAGATCGACGCGCCCGAAGCGCTTCGGGCAGCGCCGGACGGCGCCTTCGTGCTGGTGATGACGCATAGTCATGCCCTCGATCTAGCCATCGTGCACAAAGCACTGGCAGATGATCGGTCCGGATATGTCGGTCTGATCGGCAGCGCCTCGAAGCGTGCCCGTTTCACGCGGCTGCTCGGCGAGGCCGGGCTCGACGCGGCGAGGATTTCCGCGATGGCTTGCCCGATCGGCATCGCCGGCATCACCTCCAAGCTGCCGGCCGTGATCGCGGCCTCGGTGGCATCAGACTTGCTAATTCGTGACGAGGCGGCGCGCGGGGCGATCTCGATCGAAGCGGACCCGCATCGTCAGGTATCGCTCCGTTCGCCGAGGGGAAGCTGAATTGGAACCAAAAAGCGCTGGCCGCCGAACGCGGCCGGAGAGCGGCGCCCTCATCCAGGCGATCGGCATCACCAAGCTGTTCGGCAGCTTCAAGGCCAATGACGCCGTCGACCTGACCATCCGGCCGGGCGAAATCCACGCGCTGCTCGGCGAAAACGGCGCCGGCAAGTCGACGCTGGTCAAGATCCTCTACGGCTCGCTGCAGCCGAGCGAGGGCGAGATCCGCTGGAAGGGCCAGCCGGTGCGCATCCCGAGCCCGTCGGCGGCGCGGAAGCTGGGCATCGGCATGGTGTTCCAGCATTTCTCGCTGTTCGACGCGCTGACCGTCACCGAGAACATCGCCCTCGCGCTCAGCGACCGCGGCAACCGGACGGCGCTGGCGCGCGAGATCGAGAAGGTCTCGGCCGAATATGGCCTGCCGCTCAATCCCGCCTCGCGCATCGTCGATCTCTCGGTCGGCGAGCGGCAGCGCGTCGAGATCGTGCGCTGCCTGCTGCAGAACCCCGAACTCCTGATCATGGACGAGCCGACCTCGGTGCTGACGCCGCAGGAGGCCGATGATCTCTTCGAGACGCTCGACCGGCTGACGGCGCGCGGCTGCGCGGTGCTCTATATCAGCCACCGCCTCGAAGAGGTGAAGCAGATCTGCCATCACGCCACGATCCTGCGCCTCGGCAAGGTCGTCGCCGAATGCGATCCGCAGCAGGAATCGGCCTCGCAACTGGCGAGCCTGATGGTCGGCGCGGATGTGCATGTGCTCTCCTCCGATACGCCGCCACCGACGGCCATGCGGACGCGGCTGCAGATCCGCAATCTCTCATTGCCCGAGCCGCATCCCTTCGCCGTCGCGCTGCAGGACATCTCGCTCGATGTGCGCGCCGGCGAGATCGTCGGCATCGCCGGCATTGCCGGCAACGGGCAGGGCGAGTTCTTCGATGCGCTCTCGGGCGAGCGGCTTTCCGACAAGCCCGAGACCGTGACCATTGACGGCAAGCCGTCGGGCCGCATGGGTGTCACCCAGCGCCGGCGGCTCGGGGCGGCCTTCGTGCCGGAGGAGCGCATCGGCCATGGCGCCGTGCCGCGGCTGCGCCTCTCCGACAATGTCCTTCTGACGCGGCATGCGACCGGCGACCAGCTGCTGCGCATCGGCGTCATCGATTTCAGCGGCATGAAGACGCTCGCCGACCGGATCGGCCGCTCCTTCGACGTGCGCAAATCGGCCGTCGACCCGGAGGCGGGCTCGCTCTCCGGCGGCAATCTGCAGAAATTCATCGTCGGCCGCGAGATCGACCGCCAGCCCTCGGTTCTGGTCGTCAGCCAGCCGACCTGGGGCGTCGACGCGGGCGCTGCCGCCGTCATCCGCCAGGCGCTGATCGACCTCGCGCGGTCCGGCTCGGCGGTTCTCATCATCAGCCAGGACCTCGACGAGATCTTCGAGATCGCCGACCGCATCGCCGTGATCTCGCGCGGCCATCTGACCGAGCCGGTGCCGGCGCGGTCGCTGACGCGCGAGCGGATCGGCCTGCTGATGGCGGGTCTCGAAGAAGGCAAGCGCAACCCGAGCAAGGAGCCCGCCCATGCGCATCGTGCTTGAGCGGCGCCAGGTCCCGAGCCGCAGCATGCAGTATCTGTCGCCGCTTTTGGCGATCGCGCTGTCGCTCGTCACCTTCTTCATCATCTTCGTCCTTTCGGGCATCGACCCCGTCAAGGCGCTCTACATCTATTTCGTCGAGCCGCTGACGGCGCTGTGGTCGATCGAGGACCTCCTGGTGAAGGCGATCCCGATCATCCTGATCGCGATCGGCCTCTCCTTCTGCTACCAGTCCGCCGTCTGGAACATCGGTGCCGAAGGCCAGCTCGCCGCCGGCGCGCTGGCGGGCTCGGCCTTGCCGATCCTCTTTCCGACGCTGCAGGGACCGGCCGTGATCACGGCCATGCTCGTCATGGGCGTCGCCGGCGGCATGGCCTATGCGGCGATCCCGGCCATCCTCAAGATCCGCTTCAATGCCAACGAGACGCTGACGACCTTGATGCTCGTCTATGTCGCCAATCTCTTCGTCGACTACATGGCGCGCGGGCCATGGCGCGACCCGGCCGGCTTCAACTTTCCGAACAGCCGCCCGTTCGACGATGGGCAGCTGCTACCCGTCGTCTTCGGCAGCTCGATCCGCCTCTCCATCGTCTTCATGCTGATCGCCATCGTCGTCGCCTGGTTCCTGACCACCAAGACGATGACCGGCTTCAAGATCCGCGTGCTCGGCCTCTCGCCCCGCGCTGGCTCGTTCGGCGGCTTCTCGCGCAACAAGATGGTGATGCTGACCTTCCTGATCTCGGGCGGACTCGCCGGCCTTGCCGGCATCTGCGAGATCATGGGTCCGATCGGTCTGCTGCGCACGACCGTCTCGCCCGGCTACGGCTTCACGGCGATCATCGTCGCCTTTCTCGGCCGCCTGCATCCCTTCGGCATCCTGGTCGCCGGCCTGCTGCTCGCGCTCTCCTATATGGGCGGGGAGGGCGCACAGGCGGCGCTGCAGATCTCCGACCAGACGACGCAGGTGTTCCAGGGCATGCTGCTGTTCTACGTGCTCGCCTGCGACAGCTTCATCTACTACCGCCTGAGATTCCTGCGCGAGCGCGCCCTCGAACCCGCTGCGGCACGGTGATCATCATGACGATGCTGGAAGGTATCCTGCTCACGATCGTCACGGCCGCGACGCCGCTTCTGTTCGCGGCGATCGGCGAGCTCGTCGCGGAGCGCTCGGGCGTGCTCAATCTCGGCGTCGAGGGCATGATGGCGGTCGGCGCCGTCTGCGGCTTCGCCGCCTGCAACCTGACCGGCAGCCCGATTCTCGGGGTGCTGGCGGCGATGATCGCCGGCATGCTGGCGGCGAGCCTCTTCGGCATCGTCGCGCTCTTTTTCGTCGCCAACCAGAACGCCACCGGCGTCGCCCTGACGCTGTTCGGCCTCGGCCTCTCCGGCCTCATCGGCGGCTCCTTCGTCGGCGTTCCCGGCGTGCCGATCCCGCGGCTCGATCTCCCTGTACTCTCCGACCTTCCCGTCGTCGGGCGGCTGGTGTTCGGCCAGGACCCGTTCGTCTATCTCGCGGCGCTGCTCGCCTTCGGCACCTGGTGGTTCATCTTCAAGACGCGCGGCGGGCTGATCCTCCGGGCGGTCGGCGACAACGCCGCCTCGGCGCATGCGCTCGGCTTCTCGGTGTTCCGCACGCGTTTCCTCGCCGTGCTGTTCGGCGGCGCCTGCGCCGGCATCGGCGGGGCCTATCTCTCGATGGTCTATACGCCGCAATGGACGCAGGCGATGACCGCCGGGCGCGGCTGGATCGCGCTGGCGCTCGTCGTGTTCGCCTCGTGGCTGCCCGGCCGTCTCGTCGTCGGCGCGCTGCTGTTCGGCGCCGTCAGCATCCTGCAGCTGCACGCCCAGGCGATCGGCATCGGCATTCCCTCGCAGTTCCTGTCGATGCTGCCCTACATCGTGACGGTGATCGCGCTCGTCATCATCTCGCGCAATCGCGCGCTGCTCAGCGTCAACACCCCCGCCTGCCTCGGCCGACCCTTCGTCGCCGATACCTGACCCGTTTCCGCGCGGGCCGTTCGTCCGCGCGGCGCCTGTGATGTTCGAAGTCGTTTGTTCGAAGTCAATCCAGAGGAAGGACAAGAAAAGAAATGCGCAAATACATCGTTGCCCTCGGTGCCGTCGCGCTGGCGGCCGGCATGGTTTCGGGCGCGCAGGCGGCCGACAAGGTCAAGGCCTGCTTCGTCTATACCGGCCCGCACAATGACGGCGGCTGGAGCCAGCAGCACGACATGGCCCGCCTCGACGTCGAGAAGCATTTCGGCGACAAGGTCGAGACGGCCTATGTCGAGAACGTGCCGGAAGGCCCGGATGCCGAGCGCGCCATCGAGCGTTTCGCGCGCTCCGGCTGCAACATCATCTTCACGACCTCGTTCGGCTTCATGGACCCGACCATCAAGGTCGCGAAGCAGTTCCCCGACGTGAAGTTCGAGCATGACGCCGGCTACAAGACGGCCGACAACGTCTCGATCTACAACATGCGCTGGTATGAGGGCCGCTACGTCCAGGGCCAGATCGCCGCGAAGATGTCGAAGGCGGGCGTCGCCGGCTACATCGTCTCGTTCCCGATCCCCGAGGTCGTGATGGGCATCGACGCCTTCATGCTCGGCGCGCAGTCGGTCAATCCCGACTTCAAGATCAAGGTCGTGTGGGTCAACACCTGGTTCGATCCCGGCAAGGAAGCCGACGCCGCCAAGGCGCTGATCGACCAGGGCGCCGACATCATCGTCCAGCACACCGACTCGCCCGCTGCGATGCAGATCGCCGAGGAGCGCGGCCTGCATGCCTTCGGCCAGTCGGCCGACATGTCGAAGTTCGGCCCCAAGGCCCATCTCGCCTCGCTAGTCGACAACTGGACGCCCTACTATATCGAGCGCGTCCAGGCCGTTCTCGACGGCACCTGGAAGTCGACCGACACCTGGGAAGGCATGAAGGAAGGCCTCGTCGTTCTCGGGCCGCTCACCAACATGCCCGACGACGTCAAGGCGATGGCCGAAGACTCGATCGCCAAGATCAAGGCGGGCGAGCTGCAGGTCTTCAAGGGCCCGATCACCAAGCAGGATGGCTCGGTCGGCGTCGCCGAAGGCACGGTGGCGGACGACAAGACGCTGCTCGGCCTCAACTGGTACGTGAAGGGCATCGACGACAAGCTGCCGCAGTAACGGCCGCCCGGCGACGTGCCACCATGGCATCTCGCTGAGCCGTCGCTCGTCCAGCGTGGCCGGTGCCCTCGAGGGTGCCGGCCATCACCACACCGGGGCTGAATTCCGCAAAGATGTCCGCATTCGTCGTCGACTGGCTCAATCTGCTCATCCGCTGGTCCCATCTCGTCGTGGGCATCGGCTGGATCGGCACCTCGTTCTATTTCATCGCGCTCGACTTGAGCCTCAAGAAGCGCGAGCAGATGAATCCGGGCGTCTACGGCACCGCCTGGGAGGTGCATGGCGGCGGCTTCTATCATGTCGAGAAATATCTGGTCGCGCCGCCGGCGCTGCCCTCCGACCTCATCTGGTACAAGTGGGAGGCCTATCTCACCTGGGTCACCGGCTTCCTGCTCCTGATCGTCCAGTATTACTGGAACGCCAATTCCTTCCTGATCGACCGCGCGGTGCTGCCGCTCTTGCCCTCGCAGGCGATCGTCATCTCGGTCGCCTCGCTCGCTGGCGGCTGGTTCATTTATGACCGGCTGTGCAAGTCGGTGCTTGGCCGCTCGACGCCTGTGCTCGCGGCCTGCCTGTTCGTGCTCATCGTCGGCGCAGCCTATCTGTTCACGCATGTGTTCTCGGGCCGCGGCGCCTTCATCCATGTCGGCGCCTTCGTCGGCACGATCATGGCCGTCAACGTCTTCGGCATCATCGTGCCGAACCAGCGCAAGATCGTCGCCTCGCTGCTGGCGCATGAGAAGCCCGATCCGCGCCTCGGCGCCATCGGCAAGCAGCGCTCGGTGCACAACAACTATCTGACGCTGCCCGTGCTGCTGATGATGGTCTCGAACCACTATCCGTTCCTGACCAGCCATCCCGAGAGCTGGATGATCGTCGCCTTCATCCTGCTGCTCGGCGGCTCGATCCGGCATTTCCTCAACCGGCACGAGGCGCATGATCCGTTCCTGAAATTCGCCTGGACCATCCCGGTGGCGCTGGTCGCGCTCGGCATCCTCATCTCGATGACGGCGCCGAAGCCGATGGAGCTCGAACCCGGCATGACTGTCTCCGACGCCGACGTTCTGGCACTCACCGCCAAGCACTGCACCGCCTGCCACGCTGCCAAGCCGACGCATGACGGCTTCGACGCGCCGCCGAAGGGCGTCATGCTGCAGACGACGGCCGAGCTCATCCAGCACAAGGACCAGATCATCGCGCAGGCCGTGCAGGGCAGGGCGATGCCGCTCGGCAATGAGCACGGCATGACCGACGACGAGCGCAAGACGCTTGGCGCCTGGCTGCAAACGCATTAGACAGCAGCCGGTCTCCGATCTCCGCCACCGGAAACGCCGATGCCGAACACGCCGCTTTCCCTCGACGCGGTCAATGCCATGGACGAGGCCGCCTTCGTCGCCTCGTTCGGCGATATCGCCGAGCATTCGCCCTGGGTTGCCCGCGCGGCCTATGCCGGCCATCCCTTCGCCGACCACGCCGCGCTCGTCGCTTCCTTCCACGCCGCCATCGCCGGCGCATCGCATGAGGCGCAGCTGGCGCTGCTGCGCGAGCATCCGGATCTCGCCGGCAAGGCGCGCATCGCCGATCTCGCCGTCGAATCGCAGGTCGAGCAGCTCGGCGCCGGGCTCGACCGGTTGACGGCGGACGAATTTGCCGAATTCACGCGCCTCAACACCGCCTATCGCGCCCGGCACGGCATTCCGTTCATCCGCGCCGTCAAGGGCTCGACCAAGGACCAGATCATCGCCGCCTTCCGCGAGCGCCTGCCGAACGCGCCCGAAACCGAATTCGCCACCGCCCTGACGCAGGTCGGCCGCATCATCCGCTTCCGCCTCGAGGATCGCGTCGCGTCATGAGCCTTCCAGAGATGCCCGGGCGGCTGACGACCCGGCAGATCGGCGAACGGGCGCTGGCGATGATCGACGCGCTCGCCGCGATCTCCGCCGACGAGGGCGCGCTGACGCGGCTCTACCTGACGCCGGAGCACCGCCGCGCCGCCGACGTCGTCAGCAGCTGGATGGAGGCGGCGGGCCTTCAGGTCCGGATGGATGCCGCCGGCACGGTGCGCGGCGCGCTGCCGCCGGGCGCCTCCGGCAAGAGCAGCAACAAGGCGCTGCTGATCGGCTCGCATATCGACACGGTCATCGATGCCGGGCGCTTCGACGGCAATCTCGGCGTCGTCGCCGGCATCCTTGCCGCCGAGCAATTGAAGGCGCGCGGCGTCGCGCTGCCGTTCGGGCTGGAACTCCTCGCCTTCGGAGACGAGGAGGGCGTGCGCTTCCCGGTCACGCTGACCTCGTCGGCGGTCGTGGCCGGGGTGTTCGACCCGAAGGCGCTCGATGCCACCGACGACAAGGGTGTGAGCCTCCGCGAGGCGCTCACCACCTTCGGCGGCGACCCGGCGCGGCTGCAGCAGGAGGCCTATCAGCGCCCGTCCGTGCTCGGCTATCTCGAGGTCCATATCGAGCAGGGGCCGGTGCTGGAGCGGGCCGGCGAGCCGCTCGGCGTCGTCACCGCGATCGCAAGTCAGAGCCGCCATCGCATCCGCATACGCGGCGAAGCGGGGCATGCCGGCACGGTGCCGATGGAGATGCGCCATGACGCGCTGACCGCCGCCGCCGAGATCATGCTCGCGGCCGAGGAGATCGCCCGCAAGGGCAAGAAGCATGCGCTGGTCGCGACCGTCGGCCATGTCGAGGTGATGCCGGGCGCCTCCAATGTCATTCCGGCCGATGTCCGCTTCTCGCTCGATGTCCGCGCCGCGACCGACGAGGCGCGCAAGGCCGCCGTCGAGGAGATCACCCAGTTCGCGCGGCGGATCGACAAGCGGCGGCAGGTGGTCGTCGGCGTCGAGACCGTGCTCGAGAAGGGCGTCGCGACCTGCGCGCCGCGGCTGATGAAGGCGATCGCCGCCGGCGTCGGCGCGGTCCAGGGCAAGCCGGCGCGCAGCCTGATGTCGGGCGCCGGCCATGATGGCCAGTCGATGGTGCATCTCGGTGATTTCGGCATGATCTTCGTTCGCTGCCGGGCCGGGATCAGTCATAATCCGAACGAGTGGGTATCCATCGACGACATGGGCGCCGCCGTCGAGGCGCTGATGGCGACGATCCTGGAACTGGCGCGGCAGGAAGGGGCGGCACGATGATCGAGACGGCGGTTGACGCGCTGTTCGAGCGCGAAGTCGCTTTCCTGAAGGCGATGATCCGGGTTCCGAGCGACAACCCGCCGGGCGATTGCGCGCCGCATGCCGAGGCCGCGACCGCGGCGCTGGAGGCGCTCGGCTTCACCGTCGAGCAGCATCCGGTGCCCGAGCCGTTCTCGCGGCAGTATGGGCTGAAGAGCACCATCAACCTCATCGTCCGCAAGAGCTTCGGCAGCGGCAAAGGCCCGGTCGTGGCGCTCGTGGCGCATGGCGATGTCGTGCCGCCAGGCGATGGCTGGAGCACCGATCCCTATGGCGCCGAGGAGCGGCACGGCGCGGTCTATGGCCGCGGCGCCGCCGTCTCGAAGGCCGATTTCGCCGCCTATGCCTTTGCGCTGCTGGCGCTCGACAAGTCCGACAAGCCGCTCGACGGCGGCGTTGAGCTGCATTTCACCTATGACGAGGAGACCGGCGGCTTCGTCGGCCCGAAATGGCTGCTCGAACACGGGCTGTCGAAGGCCGACTACGCGATCACCTCGGGCTTCTCGCAGATGGTGGCGACGGCGCATAGCGGCGTCCTGCATCTTGAAGTCGTCGTGCGCGGGCGCCAGGCCCATGCCGCCGTCGCGGCCCTCGGCGCCGACGCGCTCGAGGCGGCGACGCCCGTGCTTGCCGCCATCTATGCCGAACGCCGGCGCCTTGCCGCGATCCTCTCGGCCGAGCCCGGCATCGGCGCGCCACAGATCACCGTCGGACTGATCTCGGGCGGCATCAACACCAATGTCGTGCCGGACCGCATCGTGCTGCGTATCGACCGTCGGCTGATCACCGAGGAAGACGGCGAGAGCGTCGAGGCGGCGCTGATCGAGCTCATCGAGGCGGCGGCGCCGACGACACCGGGCATCGAGATCGAGTGTCGCCGCATCCTGCTCGCCGAGCCGCTCCGGCCGCTGCCGGGCGTCGAGCGGCTGGTCGAGGCGATACGCGTGCCGGCCGAGGCGCTGCTCGGCGTGCCGATCGGCGTCAGCGGCGTGCCGCTCTATACCGACGCCCGCCACTATGCGGCGGCCGGCATCCCGACCGTGCTTTATGGCGCCGGCCCGCGCTCGATCATGGACGGCAATGCCCATGCGGCCGACGAGCATATCCGCCTCAGCGATCTCCGCAGCGTCACCGAGATCGTCGCCCGCGCGCTGGAGACGATGCTCACCCGGTAGGGCGGATCGACATTTAGGCTTTTCCAATGCTCAGAATGATCTCCGGTGTCATTGCCG
Organism: Kaistia sp.; assembly: GCA_965229325.1. GTDB lineage: Bacteria > Pseudomonadota > Alphaproteobacteria > Rhizobiales > Kaistiaceae > Kaistia. Next base: position 759,131 of record OZ245873.1, read on the forward strand.
GGCTTGACCCGGCAATCCAGACTTTCTGGACTTGCCTGCCTATAGGTGAGGGTCCGCAGGCAGAAAGGCTGGATTGCCGGGTCAAGCCCGGCAATGACAGCGGAGGGGGTTGCTAGCGACGAAAAAAGCCAAATGGCGATCTGGTCAAAGCCGCCGCCGCTACTGCGCCGCGCCGGGCCGGATCGATGGTTCGCCGTTCTCCGCGATCCCGCGGCGGGCGCCGAGGGCGGTTTCCTCCACGCGGATGCGATAGGCGAGGAGGGCGAGGTTGAGCACGCCGAACACCAGCGCGAGCATCGGCAGGCCGAGCGCATAGGGCAGGAGCGGCACCTCGATCGCGACGATCAGGTAGTTCGGATGCCGAATCAGCCGGTAGGGGCCGCGCTTCCTGAGCGGCATGTCGTCGATGGTGATGATCCGCGTCGTCCAGAACGGTCCGAGGCTGGCGATGGTCCAGACGCGGAGGACCTGCAGCAGGGCATAGACGCCGATCAGCGGCCAGGGGATGGGAATGCCCGGCTCGACAGTGACCAGCATTGCGACGAGCCAGGCGCCATGCAGCAGGATGAACAGCGGATAATGCGCCGCGCCGATCTCGCGGCCACGCCGCAGCATCAGCCAGCGCCGGTTCCGCTCCGACCAGGCCAGCTCGACGATCCGCTGGATCATGACGAAGCCGAGCAGCCAGTAGGGCCAGAATGCCGTCATGCCTCACCCGGCGCGACGTGCACGAACTGGAAGGCGGCGGTGAAGCCGGGGCCGAGCGAGGAGAGCAGCAGCGATCCCGCCGTGCCGCGCCGGATCAGTTCGTCGAGGACGAAGAGGACGGTCGGCGCCGACATGTTGCCGTTCTCCTTGAGCACCTTGCGCTCGGCGTCGAGGCCGAGCGGCTCGTAGCCGAACACCTTCTCCAGCTCATCGACGACCTTGGCGCCGCCCGGATGGCAGCAGGGCCGGTCGATATCGGCGCGGGTGAGGGTGAGCCGATCGAGGAAGCTGTCCAGCACAGGCGGCATGTCGCGGGCGACGATGTCCGGGATGCTCTGCTTGAAGATGACGTCGAGGCCTTGCCCGTCGACATTCCAGCCCATGACGTCGAGCGTATCCGGCCAGCAATGCTCGCCGCCGGCGCCGATGGTGACGCTGCCTTCGGCCCCGGCGCCGCCGCATTGGAGCACGGCCGCCGCGCCGCCATCGCCAAAGAGAGCGCAGGCGACAAGGTTGCTCTTGGTCAGCCGGTCATAGCGGAAGGCGAGGGACGAGAACTCGACGACGATCAGGAGGCAGCGGCTGCCGGGCATCGCCCTCGCCATCTGCGCCGCGCGCGAAAGGCCGAGCACGCCGCCGGCGCAGCCGAGCCCGAAGATCGGCAGCCGGACCACGTCGCGGCGAAACGGCATCTCGTTCATCACCCGCGCCTCGATGCTCGGCGTCGCGATGCCGGTCGAGGAGACGAAGACGATGGTATCGATTTCATCGGCGCGAAGCCCGGCCGCGTCGAGGGCCTTCTCGGCGGCGGCGCGGGCGAGGGCGGTGGCATTCTTCACATAGAGCGCCGACTTCTCGCCGAAATCCGCCTCGCCCATGAACCACTCGACGGGCAGGCAGGAATGGCGCGTGTCGATGGCGGCGTTGTCGAACACCGCCTGCAACTGGTCGAAGAACGGCATGCGGCCGCCGAACACCTCCCGTGCCCGTTCGCGCGCCACGGCCTGCGGCACGTGGTTGTCCGGCGTCACGGTGACGAGCGAGCGCAAGGTCACGGGCGGCGGCACGATCTGCCGTGCCGCCGAGAGATCGAGGGGACGCTGAAGCGTCATGGACGAGCCTTTCCGCTCAACGAGCGATGGCGGCGATGCGGTCGCCTATTCGTGTCCGGTCGTGATGAAGTTCGCCAGGTCTTCATACTGCTCGCAACTGGTGTTGCCGCAGAGCTTTTCCAGGGTGGCGAGCTCGGCCTTGGCTTCCTCGATCCGGCCGGAGCTCGCATAGCCCTCGCCGAGATATTCGCGCGTGTTGAGATTGTTCGGCTCGATGGCGAGCGCTTCCTTGTAGTAGCGGATGCCGACATCGACATCGCCCATCTTGCGATGGCTGTAGCCGATGTATGTCAACACCGTCGCATCCCGTTTGTTGCCGACGGCGTCGAGGACAGCGAGGGCATTGTCATAGTGGCCGGCGAGCGCCAGCGCGCGGCCCTGCTCGGTCAGTTCCTTGTCGTCGAGACTGCCGGAATTCGCCGGGACGCAGCGCTCCAGCGCCTTCGACCACACCAGCCCCTTCTTGCAGACCACGGGAGCCGACGATCCGCTGCTGCTGTCGCTGCCACCACCTCCGCCACCGCTGCCACTCGCGGCCAGGGCCGGGAGAGTGGCGAGGATCGAGAAGCCGATCGCGGCCGCCGTTCGCGTTGCGAAACTGGACATGCTAGTCATCGTCACCTCCGAAGTGACCTCGCCGGGAGTGGCGGGTTCGGCGCATGAACACGGCTTGGGCCCCGCCTATTCGCTTCCCGCATGAACACCAGCAGTCACGATGATGTGAGGTCAAACCTCCGGCAGCACCTCGCGGCGCTGTGGCGCTTCGCGCTGGTGCTGTCGCGCAGCCGTGACACCGCCGAGGACCTGGTGCAGGCGACCTGCGTCCGCGCGCTGGAGCGGGCAGGGCAGTTCGAGCCGGGCACGCGGCTCGATCGCTGGCTATTCTCGATCCTCCATTCGATCTGGGTCAACGAGGCCCGCGCCCGCAAGGTCCGCCAGGGCAAGGGCGTCGTCGACGCCGAACTGGCGCTCACCTTCGACGGCGGCCATGCGATCGAAACGAATATTCTGGCGGCTCAGATGTTAAAGGCCATCGGAGCGCTGCCCGAGGGGCAACGCGAAGCAGTCCTGCTCGTCTATGCCGAGGGCTATTCCTACCGTGATGCCGCGACAGTCCTCGGCGTGCCGATCGGGACCATCATGAGCCGACTCGCGGCGGCGCGGGCGCGGCTCGCCGATTTGAACGGGACGAGCGAGGACGGCGATGGCCGACACTGACCTTCGCGACGACGAGATGCTGACCGCCTTCCTCGACGGGGAACTCCCGCCGGCGGAGCAGCGCGCCGTCGCGCTCAAGGTCGCCGGAGACCGGGAGTTCGGCGCGCGGCTCGGCCGGCTGGAGCGGGTCGGGGAGGGGATCGATGCCGCCTTCGATGCGGCGCTCGATGCCGCCCCCATAGCCTCGCTCGACGTCCTGCTGCAGCAGGCCCTCGCAGAGGTGCCGCCGCCCCGTCCGCGTGCCCCTTCCCTCGTCCGCCGCATCGCGTTCGGCTGGAGCCCGCGCGCGCTGGCGGCCTCGCTGCTGGTCGCCCTCGTGCTCGCCGGAGGCCTCGGCTTCGGTCTCGGTGCTGCCTTCAAGGACAGCGCGCCCAAGGCCGCTGAAGGGTGGCATCAGGCGGTGGCCGAATACTGGTCGCTGACAACAGCGGCGACGCTGAAGCTCGAGCCCTCGGCGGAGCTCGGCGCCCGCCAGCTGGCGCTCGCCGGTGCGGCCCTCGGGCTTGATCTGACGCCGGATGGCATCGCGCTCGCCGGCGCCTCGTTCCGCGGCGCCCAGCTCTATGATTTCGGCGGCAAGCCGCTGGTGCAGATCGCCTATCTCGACCCCGACTACGGCCCGATCGCCTATTGCGTGATCCGCAACGGCCAGACAGAAGGCGAGGCGCTTGACGCGACCGAGATCGACGGCTTCGGCGTGGTGCGCTGGTCAGGCGACGGGTTCGGCCGCATGATCATCGGCCGCGCTCCGCCCGAGCGCCTCCGCGCCATCGCCGACACGCTGGCCGCCCGAAGCGGGCAGGGAGCCTGAGAGCAGGGCCCTGTGAAGGGTGGCCGTTAGGAAGCATCAGCATTCACACTCGCGGGGTCTTGAGCGAGCAAGCTGAGCTGTCATCGCCGGGCTTGACCCGGCAACGACACCGGAGAGCCTTCGAAAATGCTCAAAAGTCGATCCGACTAGGTCGTGAGCCCATAAAGTGCCTGACAGCGGAGCAACCTATTTCGTGAACTCTAGCACGGTGACGTTTCCGTTCTGGGGATCGACAGCGACGCGATAGCAACTCCACGTGTTGGCGGTGAGGATGTGGCCGTCCCACTTCATGCGCGTAAAGCAGTCCCGCATGCCTGTGGCGGGGGGTGAAGCCTTCCAGAGGATGCAGCCTTCTGGATCAACTCGCATGAGGTTGCTTCCATCCTTCACCTCTTCCGCCATCCAGTCGTAGAGTAGGATGCTTCCCGTATCGTCGGGAAGGTCAATGCGGTCGATCACCTGTCCTGACATATGCGCGCTGCCCGCCCGAGTTCTGAACAGGATGGCAGGCTTTTATTGCTCCGCCAAATCTGATTCAGCGCAGGCATGAGCCGATATGACCTGACGGACTTCGAATTGCGCTTGATCGAACCGCTGCTGCCCAACAAGCCGCGAGGCGTACCGCGCGTCGATGATCGACGCGTACTGAACGGTATCTTCTGGGTGCTGCGATCCGGCGCGCCGTGGCGCGACCAGCCGGAGCGCTATGGCCCGCGCACCACCTGCTACAACCGCTTCAATCGATGGCGAGAGGCGGGCGTATGGGACCGGCTGATGGACGCCATCAGTGCCGCGCACGACGGTGAGATACAGATGATCGACATTCGGCTTGCGGCATCTTGAGCGAGCAAGCTGAGCTGTCATCGCCGGGCTTGACCCGGCAATCCAGCCCTTCGCTTTGCTGGCCCGGAATAGCCGATATCCTGGGCAAGTCTGGGTTGCCGGGTCAAGCAACTGTGGATCATTGAGGGTTTGGTTTGAGAGCCTCGGCGTCTCTGACGATGGCGTTGAGGATGGTGATGAGCTTGCGCATGGCGGCGGTCATGGCGAGCTTGGCGGGCTTTCCAGCCTCGCGGAGGCGTTGGTAGAACGGCGCGATCTGGGGCGCCTTGGCCTTGATGGCGCTGAGCACGGCCATGTAGAGCACGGCCCGGATCTGCGATCGGCCGCCGCTGCATTGGCCATGCCGATCGGTGGCGCCGGATTGCCTGGCATGCGGGGCAACGCCGACCAGCGAGGCGACCGCCTTGGCGCTGATACGGCCGAGTTCCGGTAGTTCGGCGATCAAGGTGGCGGCGAGGATCGGGCCGACGCCCTTCACCGCCGTCAGCGTCTCGAACCGGGCATTGAGATCGGCGCTCTCCGCCACTCTCTGGCGGATGAGCTTCTCCAGCGTCAGCATGCCCATGCGCAGCGTCGCGATCCGCGCCCGGATCATCCGGCAGACCGTCGGCTCATCGATCGTGTCCAGCTGTCCCTTGAGCATGCTCAGTTCCGCCGCCATGCGCCGGCGGTGGGTGACCAGCGCATCGAGCTTCTCGCCCCTCGGATCGGGGGCATAGGCGGGCAGGCCCTCCCATGTCAGCTCCAGGTAGCGGGCGATCATCGCGGCATCGATCGGGTCGGTCTTGGCCGCCCGCTTCATCGCGCGCGCAAAATGCCGGACCGCGGCCGGCGCCACGACATAGACCTTCAGGCCGGCCGCAGAGAGCCGCTTCGCCAGCGCCCGCTCATAGCCGCCGGACGCCTCCAGCCCGATCGCTAGAGGCTTCAACTGCTTCAGCCGCCGCACCAGGCTCTTCACCGCCGCCGGCTCGTTCAGAGCCGTCAACCGCTCGCCGGACGGGTGCAGATGCACGTCGAACCGAGCCTTCGAGACGTCGATGCCAACAAACATCCGCTCGTGTATCATCTCTCCGCTCCCAGGCTTGTGGTGCGGGCTTCGAGCCCGTCCAACTGTTCGGGGTCAAAGGGAGCAGACAGGGCCTTGCTTGACCTCGGTCGACATCGACCCGCCCGAAAGCGGCCACCTGTCTGCATCAGGGGCGTTTCGCTCACGCCCCTGATGCACCCATCAAATCACAGAACGTCCACACAAGCCCGGCAACGACAACGGAGAGCTTTCGAGAATGCTCGAAACTCGATCCGGCTAGACCACCTGGCCGTAGAGGTCATAGGCATCGGCGCGATCGATCTTGGCGGTGACGATGTCGCCGACGCGGATCGGGCGGCGCGAGGTCAGGTGGACATTGCCGTCGATCTCCGGCGCGTCCCAGACCGAGCGGCCCTTGGCGCTGAGGCCGCCGCTTTCGTCGACGATGACCTGGATGCGGCGGCCGACGCGCTTTAGCTGGCGGGCGGCGCTGATCGCCTGCTGCTTCTTCATGAAGCGGTTCCAGCGCAGCGTCTTGACCTCTTCCGGCACCGGATTGGCGAGCGCATTGGCCGGCGCGCCGTCGACGGGCTCGAACTTGAAGCAGCCGACGCGGTCGAGCTTCACCTCGTCGAGCCAATCGAGCAGGAACTCGAAATCCTCGTCCGTCTCGCCGGGGAAGCCGACGATGAAGGTCGAGCGGATCGCGAGGTCCGGGCAGATCTCGCGCCAACGATGGATGCGCTCGGCGGTCTTTTCCTGGTTACCCGGCCGGCGCATGGCTTTCAGCACCGTCGGGCTCGCATGCTGGAAGGGGATGTCGATATAGGGAAGGATCTTGCCGGCAGCCATCAGTTCGACGACGGCGTCGACATGCGGGTAGGGGTAGACATAGTGCATGCGCACCCAGGCGCCGAGCTCGCCGAGCGCCTCGGAGAGATCGAAGAACTTGGCGCGGACGTCGCGGTCGCGCCAGCGGCTCGCCTCATATTTCACATCGACGCCATAGGCGCTGGTGTCCTGCGAGATGACCAGCAGCTCCTTCACGCCCGCCTTCACGAGGCGCTCGGCCTCGCGCAGCACGTCGGCGGCGGGACGGCTGACGAGATCGCCGCGCAGCTTCGGGATGATGCAGAACGAGCAGCGGTTGTTGCAGCCTTCCGAGATCTTCAGATAGGCGTAGTGGCGCGGCGTCAGCTTGATGCCCTGCGGCGGCACGAGATCGACGAAGGGATCATGCGCCGGCGGCACGGCCTGGTGCACCGCGCCGAGCACGCTCTCATATTGCTGCGGCCCCGTGATCGCGAGCACGTTCGGGAACATGTCGCGGATCTGCTCGGGCTCGGCGCCCATGCAGCCGGTGACGATGACCTTGCCGTTCTGCTTCATCGCCGTGCCGATGGCCTCCAGCGATTCCGCCTTGGCGCTGTCGAGGAAGCCGCAGGTATTGACGATGACGACATCGGCGCCGTCGTGATGGCGGGAGAGCTCGTAGCCCTCGGCGCGCAGATGCGTGAGGATGCGCTCTGAATCGACCAGCGCCTTGGGGCAGCCGAGGCTGACGAAGGAAATGCGCGGGGCTTCGCCCGAAGACGCGTCGCGGTTCATGATGGGCATCCGAGGATCTGGCTGTGGCGTCGGCAGAGTGTGCCGCCGGGTGGCCCGTCACCGGACCTTTGGCGCCTATCTGTCGAACCGCCTCGCGCCTGTCAATGCCGACGCGCGGGCAGAGGCCGGGCGAGAGAGCGGGCAAGGGGCGGGGAGGCGGCCTCGCCGCACCTGCCCTCGCCGCCTTTCGCCCGCGTCCGGTGGCCGCTCTACCGCGTCGTCTTGCCCTTCGTGACATCATATTCGCCGCGCTCGTGGATGACATTGGCGCGGCCGACCAGCAGCGTATCGACCTGCCCGACCCGCGAGAGATCCTTGCCCTTGTAGGGCAGGGAATGCAGCACATAGCGCATCGCATTGAGGCGGGCGCGCTTCTTGTCGTCCGACTTGATGACGGTCCAGGGCGAGTCGGCGGTGTCGGTGGCGAAGAACATCGCCTCCTTGGCGCGGGTGTAGTCGTCCCACTTGTCGAGGCTGGCGAGGTCGATCGGCGAGAGCTTCCATTGCTTGAGCGGATGGACGTTGCGCTCCTTGAAGCGGCGGCGCTGCTCCTCGCGGCTGACCGAGAACCAGAACTTGATCAGATGGATGCCGCTGCGCACGAGATTGCGCTCGAAATCCGGCGCCTGGCGCAGGAACTCGCGATACTCGTCCTCGGCGCAGAAGTTCATGACCTTCTCGACGCCGGCGCGATTGTACCAGCTGCGATCGAACAGGACGATCTCGCCGGTCGAGGGCAGGTGACTGATATAGCGCTGGAAATACCACTGGCCGCGCTCGACTTCGCTCGGCTTCTCGAGCGCCACGACGCGCGCGCCGCGCGGGTTCAGATGCTCCATGAAGCGCTTGATCGCGCCCCCCTTGCCGGCGGCGTCGCGCCCTTCGAACAGGATCACCACCCGCTGCCGCGCATCCTTGACCCAGGTCTGCAGCTTGAGCAGCTCGGTCTGGAGAGCGAATTTCTCGCGCTCATAGTCCTGCCGCAACATCTTGAACTTGTAGGGATAACCGCCATTCCGCCAGTCGTCGGCGAGCTCGTCCGTCGTCTTGCGCGGCCGGCCGGAGGGCTTCGGCAGTCCGAGCTGCTCCTCCATCCGCGCGGCATCGTCGGGCGCCGCGCCAGCGATGATCGCGGCGACGCCTTCGCTGGTCTCCGGCGCGGCCGTGATGGTCTCGAGCGCCACCAGCTGGGCTTCCTGCACCGCCTCGACGCGCTCGGCCGACAAGGCCTCTGCGATCGCCGCCGAACCGATCGGACCGGCTTTCGCGTCCGCTGTCTTTACCGGCGGCGGAGCAGCCGGCGTTGCCACGATCGGCGGCTTGGCCGCCGCAAGCTTCTTCTTGTCGCCGGACTGCGATCCGTTTCCCATGCCGTTGTCCCCACACGCCCCGATCCGACCAGGCCCGGCGTTCTCGCGCGACGGCAGCCGAGCTTGGCCGGTTCGCGACGACACCGAACTGTCACAGAGGAGTATTCGCCCGCCGCAACCGGCGGCGATTGATCTGCGTCAAGGATCGAGGGATCGCGGGGCGGGGGCCGGGCAGGGCGCCTGCCCTCAGGCGAAGACGAGGCGGAGCGGGCGGTGATCGGACACCTCTGGCGCCTCGATCACGTCGAACGCGGCGACCCGGACTTCCGGCGACGCGAGGAGATAGTCGGCGAACCGGCCCGGCTTCTCGTACCAGGAGGTTCGGGTGTCCTGATGGCCGCCGCTGGTGACGAGATCGGCGAGGCCGAGCGCAGCCAGCCTTTCGAAGGTCACGCTCTCAGGCAGCACGTTGAAATCGCCGCAGACGACGAGGCGTTCGCCCTCTGGCCTCACCTGCCCGATCAGCCGGGCCAGCGCCTCGACCTGCGCCACGCGCTCCGGCGTATCGTGCTTTCCGGCTGGATCGCGCAGCCCGTGCATCTGCGCGATCGTGACAGTGAAATCGTCGGCATAGCTGTGGAGGCGGATGACATGGGCGTTGCGGGCGCGCGGATGTTCGCCCCAGCCATCGGCCGAGAAGACGCCATGGACGAAGCCCTGCGCCTGGCCGACCAGCGGCAGCGATTTCCGAACGAAGGTGGCGAGCCCGAATTCCGAGAGCACGACGCGGTCGCCATCGGTGAGTTCGCCGCGCGAGGCCGGCATGAAGATGCCGTCATGGCCGGGCAGCAGCGCCGCGATCTCGCCGAAGAGATCGGCCCGCTGCGGCAGCGCGATGCCGGTGTCGCGATAGACGAGCCATGGCGATGTCGCGCCCGTCGTCCGCGTCACTTCCTGCAGGCAGAGGATGTCGGCGTCGATGGTGGCGAGAAAGTCCATCAGCGGCCCGTGCAGCCGGCCGCCCCAGGCGTTGAGCGAGATGATGCTGAGCATGGCGCGCCTCGGTGTCGATGCCGTTCGATTGCAGCGTATCCGCGTTGCCTACCAGATCGATGACCGGGCCGCGAGGCCGGGACGGCTCGGTCATTCGGGGAAGGGCCGGGCGCTTCGTAAGCCAGCACGTTGCGCTGCCTCACGCCGGTCGGCGCAGCATCCGATCACACGCGCAGCCTGCCATCAACAATTCGCATAAGGAAGATTATGGAACCAAACTGACTGGGCGGGCAGTGGCTGCGTTTGGCTTTGCCGGATGGCGGTTTCGGCCGTGAGCCTTGCCGGCTCCCCTTGGCGACGCGGAGATTGCCGCCGCGAGGAAACCAGACCGGCCGCTCGAGCGTATTGCAGAGGACGGCGCGGTCAAGCGACGCTGCGCGGCGGATCTCACAGACCGGTGGACGATGACGACACGCATGACGACCGAGAGCGCGGCGACGCTGCAGCCGGCCACCGTTGCCGCCTGGTGCTGGCTCGGCACGGCGGCGGCCTATCTGGTGGCCGAGACGATCGCCGCCTCGGCATTCCCCGGCTACAGCTATCTGACCAATTTCATCAGCGATCTCGGCATTCCCTATCCGACGGACTCGGGCGGCCGTCCGATCGAGTCTCCGCTCGCCGCCGTCATGAATGGCGGCTTCGTCGTGCAGGCGCTGCTGTTCGCCTCGGCGGCGATCGCCATCGGCCGCGCCTTGCCGGTGCGCGGCATCGCCTATGCCGTGTTCCTTGCCGCGGCGCTTGCCGATGCCACCGGGCTGGTGCTGATCGCGATCTTCCACAGCGGTGCGCGCGAGGTCGAGAACGGGCTGATCCTCTGGCACATGATCGGCGCCGGGCTCTCGATCCTCGGCGGCAATCTCGTGGTGATGTCGTCCGGCTTCGCGCTCCGGCCGCTCGGCCTGCCGCGCTTCTACAGGCCGGCAGGCATCGCGCTCGGCCTCTTTGGCCTCGCCAGTATCTCCTGGCTGATGGTCGGTCCGAAGATCATTCCGGACGGGCTCGTCGAGCGCGCCAGCGTCTACACGATCACGGTCTGGGAACTCATCACGGCGACGCTGCTGCTGCGCCGGGCCCGGCGCGTCCGCGACTGATCGCGGGCGCTCGGGCGGGCAGGGATCAGAAGGTCAGGGCGCGGACGCCGCGGACGATGCCGCCGACGGCCTGGCCGGAGAGGTCCCAGGCCGTGCCGACGATCTGGCCGCTGCCTGCGACGACCGCCTGGCCGCTGCGGATGAGGAGGCCGGGACCAGCCCCCTCGCCTGCCTGCGGACCGACCGGCTGCGGCGGGATCGGCCCATCCGGCGCGATCGAGGCGACGTCGAATTCCTGATCGATCGGATCCACGGCCGCGACGGCCGGCGCTGGGATGGCGCGGGCCGTGGCAACGGGTGCCTTGCATTCGATGCAGGGCCGCGGCAGCGGCTTCGGCGGCAGCGCCGCGACCGTCTCGACGGCATGCGGCGCCGGGACAGGCTTCGCCTCGGGCAGGGCTGCGACGGGCGCGGCCGCGACGACGGCGGGCGGCGCCACCGGCTCGATCAGTCCGGCGATGCGGTCGGGGCCGATGCTGCGCATGGTCGTGACGGTCAGCAAGGCCTCCTGGTCGGCCTTGGGGTGGAAGGCCGACAGGCCCGCGACCGAGGCCGCAGCGATGGCGACGGTGACCGCCGCGCCGTAAAGGGCGAGGCTGAACCGGCCTGACGACTGATCGGTAATGCTGCGGTGATCCATGATGCTGCGGGCTCGCTCGCTCGACTCGTTCGATGGATGGCAGTTTTGCTGCTGTTTCAGGCCGCTTGCCGACCGCATCACGGCGGATTTGCGTCTTTTGTGACGAAGGATTGCGGCTTTCGCGTCACAGGTCTCGGCAGTTTTCGGCTTTTCGAGATCGTGTCATATGGTAATACCATAGAGCGCTGGACGGGCGGCCAACGTCCGCCGGCAATGCCCCGATACCCGGAGGATCGCCTTGGCCTATAGTGACCATCCGCGCCCGCAGCTGGAGCGCGACAGCTGGCTCTCGCTCGATGGAGCGTGGCAGTTTGCCTATGACGACGATGCGCGCTGGCAGGGTCCGGCCGACGCCGTCTTCGACCGCACCATCACCGTGCCCTATGCGCCCGAGGCGCCGCTGAGCGGCATCCACGACGAGGGCTTCCACCCGGTCGTCTGGTATCGCCGCAGGCTCGAGCTCGCGGCCGAGCTGGCGCCGGACGAGGCGCATGACGCGATCCTGCATTTCGGCGCGATCGACTATCGCAGCGACATCTGGATCAACGGCCAGCACGCCGCCTCGCATGTCGGCGGCCATACGCCGGTCCGCATCCGCCTCGGCGCCTATATGACCGGCCGTGCCCTCGACATCGTCGTGCGCGCCGAGGACGATCCGCTCGACATGATGAAGCCGCGCGGCAAGCAGGACTGGCAGTCCGCGCCGCATGGCATCTGGTACCCGCGTACGACCGGCATCTGGCAAACGGTCTTCGTCGAGCGGGTCGGCCGCAGCCATATCGAGCGGCTGCAATGGACGCCTGACTTCGCGAAATTCGAGATCCGTCTCGACACCCGCATCGCCGCCCATGCCGGCCATCGGCTGCGCGTGCGGCTCTGGCTGAACGGCCGCGTCCTCGCCGAGGACGAATACGGGCTGCGGGCCAAGGACACGAGCCGGGTCATCGCCCTCCCCGATCCCGGCATCGACGATGCCCGGGCCGAATTCGTCTGGTCGCCGGAGCATCCGCAGCTGATCGATGCCGATCTGATGCTGGTCGACAGCGACGGCCGCGTCGTCGACGAGGTCAAGAGCTACACGGCGCTCCGGGCGGTCTCGACCGCCAATGGCCGCTTCATCATGAACGGCCGTTCCTATTTCCTGCGTCTCGTGCTCGACCAGGGCTATTGGCGCGGCGGCGTGATGACGGCGAGCGATGCGGAGCTCCGCCGCGATGTCGAACTCACCAAGGCGCTCGGCTTCAACGGCGTGCGCAAGCACCAGAAGATCGAGAACCCGCGATTCCTCTATTGGGCCGATGTGCTCGGCCTCCTGGTCTGGGAAGAGATGCCGAGCGCCTATGGCTATTCGAGCGAGGCCGTGACCCGGCTCGCCGCCGAATGGCAGGAAGCGATCGAGCGCGATTATTCGCACCCCTCGATCGTCGCCTGGGTGCCGTTCAACGAATCCTGGGGCATTCCCGAGCTGCCGCACAGCGCGGTGCAGCGCCATTATCAGCAGGCGCTCTATCACCTGACCAAGACGCTCGACCCGACCCGTCCTGTCAGCGGCAATGATGGCTGGGAGCAGATCGCGACCGACATCTTCGCCGTGCACGACTACCACCACAGCGGCGCCGTTCTCGACGGCCGCTACCGCTCGGCGGAAGCGTTCCGCGATACGCTGATGACGTTCCGTTCGGCCGGCCGCGCGCTGGCGCTCGATGGCCATCCCTTCGCCGGCCAGCCGGTGATGCTGACCGAATTCGGCGGCATCGCGTATTTCATGGGCACCGAGGCCGGCTGGGGCTACAGCACGGCGCGCGATACCGAGGATTTCGTCAAGCGCTATGCCGATGTGCTCGGCGGCGCCACGTCCTCCGAGCTCCTCGCCGGCTACTGCTACACGCAGCTGACCGACACCTATCAGGAGCAGAACGGCGTCCTCACCATGGAGCGCGAGCCGAAAGCCGACATCGCCCTCCTCCGCGCCGCCAATCTCGGCGTGCCGGTTGACCGGCTGCCCGAGCATCCGCTCGGCTACAATGCGCGCTGGCTGCGGACGCTCAAGGAGCGCGGCTAGGGTCTGAGCCTCAGGGCTTTGGAGCTTGTCGTGGGCGGATGAGGAAGTCCCCCACCCAACCCTCCCCCGCAAGGGGGGAGGGCTCTTGGCCGTGCGGGTTACGAAGTCGCGCGAGCCCTCCACCGGCAGCGCCTAAAGCCCTCCCCCCTTGCGGGGGAGGGGTGGGTGGGGGACTTGCTTGTTGGGTGGTAGCCTTGCTGCCAGGCGACCGAACGCTCAGCGCATCGCGCCATCGCCGAGGGCAGCCGCCCGCCCCCTGCCCTCGCCGGTTCAGGGATCCGTTCGGCCGAGCTGCATCTTCTCGAAGGCGAGCACGATGAACAGCGAAAGGGCGAACGGGATCAAGAGGTAGAGCAGGCGGAAGACGATGAGCGCCGCGAGGACGTCGTTCGGGTTCATTTCCGGCAGCGCGGCGAGGAACGTCACCTCGAGCACGCCGAGCCCGCCGGGCGCGTGGCTGAGCAGCGCCAGCGTGAACGAGGCGAGGAAGATGCCGAGCACGATCAGGTAGCCGGGATTTCCCTCGGCCGGCAGCGCGAAATAGATGATTGCCGCGGCGCCGCCGAGCTCGATCGGACCCGCGAGCAGCTGCCGCGCCACGATGGGCAGGCGCGGATAGAGCACGGTGAACTTGCGGATATGCAGCGGCGGCAGATGGCGCCACGAGCCGAACACGTAAAGCGCCACCAGCCCGAGCAGCACGAGGCCGAGGCCGAGGCCGACCGAGGGCGGCACGTCGATGAAGCGCGTGACCAGCGCCGGTTTCAGGATCAGCACGAGGCCGCTGGTCAGCACCGTCCCGAGCGCGAAGGTGAACGAGCAGAAGACGATCAGGAGGCCGATTTCCTGCGCCGTCAGCCCGCGCGTCGAATAGGCACGGTAGCGCACGACCGCGCCGGACAGCACGGAGGCGCCGATATTGTGCGACAGCGCATAGGTCGTGAACGAGCACAGCGAGATGAACAGCCACGAGATCTTCTTGCCGCCGATATGGGCGATCGCGATGCGGTCATACCAGGCGAGTGCGCCATAGGCGCAGAGCGTCGCCAGCACGGCCAGCACCCAGTTGTGCAGGCTGATGGCGGCGAGGCTGTCCGCGACGGCGGCGAAGGAGATGCGGCGGAATTCGCGATAGAGGATGAACACCGAGACGGCGACAGCCACGAGTCCAAAGATCGACCAGGCTGCGTTGCGGAGCTTCATTGACTGTTCGTTCCTTCCCTCGCGCCCGAGCTTGGCGGCGCCTTCGGCTTCAGGAGATTGGCACGGCCCATCCGGCGCGGCCAGACCCAACGGCCGCCGCGTCGCGGAATGGCGGCCAATCGCTAGAGTGCGAGTTCGACGATCATGCCGTCGAAGCCGGGCTCGATGTCGCCCGGCAGCATGGCTTTGAGCGTGCGATAGTCGAGGTCGCCATGCATGTGCGTGAAGATCGTGCGCCGCGGGCGCAGGCGATCGTGCCAGGCGATCGATTCCTCGACGCTGAAATGGCTCGGATGCGGCCGCCAGCGCAGCGCATCGACGATCCACAGCGCGAGATGGCCCAGCACCGCGATCGATTCGGCCGGCAGATCGCTGACATCGCTCGAATAGGCGAAGTCGCCGATCTTGAAGCCGAGGCTGTCGATATCGCCATGGACCTGGCGGAAGGGCAGGATTTCAAGCGTTCCGCCCGGCCCGTCGATGGCGACCGGCGTTCCTGCGACGAGACGGCGGCGGCCGAGGATCGGCGGATAGCTGCCGCCCGGTGGCGTCTTGAAGCAATAGCCGAACGCCTCCTCGAGCCGCTCCTGCGTCGCGTCGTCGGTGTAGACGGGCACCAGCTTGCGCGTGTCGAGCCAGAACGAGCGCAGGTCGTCGATGCCATGCGTGTGGTCGGCATGGGGATGGGTGTAGAGCACGGCGTCGAGACGATCGACGCGCGCCTCGAGCAGCTGCGCGCGGAGATCGGGGCCGGTGTCGACCAGAACCCGCGTCGGATAGGGACTGTCGCCACGGAAGCCGTCGATCAGGATCGAGGCCCGCTGCCGGCGGTTCTTCGGCTCCGACGGATCACAGGCGCCCCAGTCATTGCCGATGCGCGGCGTACCGGGCGAGGCGCCACAGCCGAGAATGGTGATGCGAATGCGCTCGCAGGGTCCGGCCACGTCCCTCGCCTCAGCCATGGGCGCTCTCCTGCTGCGCGAAGGCGGAGGCCGGCACCTTGGTGAAGAGGCGGCGGAAATTCGCGGTGGTCACGTCGGCGATCTCGTCTTCCGACACGCCGCGAACGCTCGCGAGCACGGCGGCGGTGTCGCGGACATAGGCCGGGCGATTGGTCTGGCCGCGATGCGGGACGGGTGCGAGATAGGGCGCGTCCGTCTCGACCAGCAGCCGATCGGCCGGAATGTCGCGGGCGATGGCGCGTAAGGGTTCCGCGCTCTTGAAGGTCAGGATGCCGGAAAACGAGACATAAAAGCCGAGCGCGACGCCGACTTCGGCGAGGCGCGGCCCAGACGAGAAGCAGTGCAGGATGGCCGGGAAGGCGCCCTGCCCGCTTTCCTCGGTGAGGAGCGCGATCATGTCGTCGTCGGCATCGCGGGCGTGGATGACGAGCGGCAGGCCCGTCTCGCGCGCCGCGGCGATGTGGCGGCGAAGGCCCCTCGCCTGCTCCGCCTTGTGCTCGGCGCCATAGACATAATCGAGCCCGGCCTCGCCGATCGCCACCACTTTCGGATGGGCCGAGAGCGCCACCAGATCAGCGGTGGTGATCTCCGGCTCCTCATGGGCGCTGTTCGGATGCGTGCCGACCGAGCAATAGACGGAAGGGTAGCGCTCGGCGATGGCGCGGATCTCACCGAAGCGGCGGACCCGCGTCGAGATCGTCACCATCAGCCCGACGCCCGCCCGATGCGCTTCCTCGATCAGCCCGGCACGGTCTTCGTCGAACTCTGGAAAATCGAGATGGCAGTGGCTGTCGACGAGCATGGGTCCGGCAATGCGAGGTGGAGGCGCCGTCCTTGTGGGGCGGCTAGGCACAGAGTGAGTAACTGCTTCGCGCGGCGCTGTCGACCGTTCTGGACAGGCTCGCCTCCGCGCTCCTACACTTCCCATGCAAGTGCCATTCCGACCGGGATTCGATCATTGCCGCCGCTTGAGGTTTCCCTGTTCGGTCTCGTTCCGAGGCGCCTCAAGGAAGAGGTGATGCTGCGGCGCCTGCAGACCGGCATCTCCGAGATGATCGCCAATCCGCCGAGCCTTGCTTTCGAGCATGGCGGCGAGCGCAGCCGGCATCGCCATCAGATCGGCTTCGAGCGGATCGGCAACCAGATCAACATCGTGCTCGACCGCGAGCGGCTCGCCGCCGACTGGCCGCTGTACCAGATGATGTGGCGGCGGCTGCCGACGCTGATCCGCATCATCTCGCGGACGGCGCCCGAGGTCACCAGCCTCATCGGCAACATTTCCGATGGCGGCGGCAACGAGCCGAACGAACTCGCCTTCTGCAGCGACGAGCCGCGCGCGGTCCTCGTGCCCGATCCCGGCTTCATGACGGCGCGGCTCTACCAGCCGTTCCGCGAGCTCGCCGACAGCCGGCCCGGCCAGTGGCACCTGCGCAAGGAAACGCTCCTCTGGCGCGGCGCCATCACCGGCCCCGGCCATACCATCACCGAATCGATGGACCTCGACGATCCGAGCCTCAAGCAGCGCGTCCGCCTCTGCCTCGCGCTGCGCGGCCTGCCGGATGTCGACGTGAAGCTGACCTCGACCGAACGTGATCCCTCGGCGCATCAGCAGCGGCAGGCCATCCGCGCGCATGGGCTTCTCGGCGAAGCGATCGCGCCCTCGCGCTGGATCGGCGTCAAGTTCGCGCTCGATATCGATGGCCCGACAAATAGTTGGGGTAATCTGTTCACGCGGCTTCTCATGGGCTGCTGCATGCTGAAGGTCACCTCGTCGCACGGCTTTCGCCAGTGGTATTACGACGACCTCGTGCCCTGGACGCATTACGTGCCGGTGGCGGCCGACCTCTCCGACATCGTCGAGAAGGTCGAGTGGTGCCGCAGCCATGACCAGGCCTGTCGCGAGATTGCCGCCGCCGGGCAGGATTTCGCGCTGCGCCGGACGGTCGAATCCGAAACCGTCGCCACGGTGCAGAAGGTCAACGAGATCTTCGCCGGCGCGTGAGGGTGCCTCGTCCGCTGCCTTAGCCAATCGAATGGCCGGTGCAATCGCGCCATCGCCGGGAAGCACCGTCATCAATGACGGCGTCATCCCGGCGAAGGCCGGGATCCATGAACACGGGCATTCGCGAGCTTGCAGGACGACGGTGTTCTTGGGCCCCGGCCTTCGCCGGGGCGACGGACACGGAGGTCGAAAGCCCTCTTCTGAGGCATCGAGCTTCGTACCGAGGCAGGGCCAGCGGCCGCCCTACCCTTCGCTGCCCTCTTCCGCGACATAGCGCGGGAAGACGCCTTGAGGCGCCGGCAGGACCGTGCCGCCGGTGAGCCGGCCGTCGGGGCCGAGCGCCTTGAAGTCGCGCCGATTCGAGGGAACGCCGAGCAGATCGAGCAGCTTGCCGGCCGAGGCGGGCATCGCCGGCTGCGACAGGATGGCGATCTGGCGCACCAGCTCTGCGGTGACATAGAGCACCGTCGCCATCCGCTCGGGATCGGTCTTCCTGAGCTGCCAGGGCGCCTCGCCGGCGAAATAGCGGTTGGCGTCGGCAACCAGCGTCCAGACCGCGTTGAGCGCCTGGTGGATCTGCTGGCCATCGAAGGCGGCGCGGCAGACGGGCAGCAGCGCATCGGCGCTGGCGAGGATCGCCATATCCGCGTCCGTGAATGCGCCAGGGACCGGCAGCACGCCGTCCAGATTCTTGGCGATCATCGACAGCGAGCGCTGCGCGAGATTGCCAAGATCGTTGGCGAGATCGGCATTGATGCGCGTGACGATCGCCTCATGGCTGTAGTTGCCATCCTGGCCGAACGGCACTTCGCGCAGGAAGAAGAAGCGCACGGGATCGACGCCGTAATGCTCGACCAGCGCGAAGGGGTCGATGACATTGCCGACCGACTTCGACATCTTCTCGCCGCGGTTGAACAGGAAGCCGTGCGCGAACACCCGCTTCGGCGGTTCGAGGCCGGCCGAGAACAGGAAGGCCGGCCAATAGACGGCATGGAAGCGGACGATGTCCTTGCCGATGACATGCACATCGGCCGGCCAGTAGCGCTTGAAGCTCTCGCTGTCGGTGTCGGGATAGCCGACGCCGGTGATGTAGTTGGTGAGCGCGTCGACCCAGACATACATCACATGCTTCGGATCGCCGGGCACCGGGATGCCCCAGTCGAAGGTGGTGCGCGAGATCGAGAGATCGCGGAGGCCCCCGCGCACGAAGCTCACGACCTCGTTGCGGCGCTCGTCCGGGCCGATGAAGTCCGGATTGGCCTCGAAATGGGCGAGCAGGCGGTCCTGATAGGCAGAGAGGCGGAAGAAATAGCTCTCCTCCTCGACCCAGTCGACCGGCGTGCCCTGCGGGCCATAGCGGACGCCGTCGGGCCGGACCTCGGTCTCGCTCTCGGCGTAATAGGCCTCGTCGCGGACCGAATACCAGCCGGCATAGCTGTCCTTGTAGATGTCGCCGTTCGCGAGCATCCGCTCCCAGATCGCCTGCGAGGCGCGGTAGTGACGCGGCTCGGTCGTGCGGATGAAATCGTCGATGGAGCAGTTCAGCGCCGCGGTCATCGCCTGGAACCGCGGCACGTTGCGGTCGGCAAGCTCGCGCGCCGTGATGCCCTCGCGCGCCGCCGTCTGCACCATCTTGATGCCGTGCTCGTCGGTGCCGGTCAGGAAATAGACGTCATAGCCGTCGAGCCGCTTGAAGCGGGCCAGCGCATCGGTCGCCAGCACCTCATAGGCGTGGCCGATATGCGGAACGCCGTTCGGATAGGCAATTGCTGTGGTGATGTAAAATTTCGGCGCCGTCATCGCCTTCTCGCCTCTTCTTCGAATTGCGACATCAACATGGGCCCCGGATCGGATCCAGGGTCGCGGAGCGTCACATTCGAGTTGCGCGGGCGAGCATGTCGATGGTCGTGAGCACGTATTGCTTGCGGTCGAGATTGAGTGCCTCGACCTCGGCCGAGGATTGGCGGACCTTGTCCCACACCTCCGCCCAGCGTGCAAGCGGGACGGCGGCGACCGCCGGCGGCAGCGTTCCGAGCACGGCGGGCTCGGGAATGCCGCGCGCGCGCCGGGCCAGCCAGTCGAAGACGAGGTCTTGGAAGCTCTCGAAGGCATCGTCGGCGCCGCGCGCCGCGACGACGTCGCCGAGCCGGTGCGCAGCGCCCGCGTCGAGCGCCGGGAAACGGCCGACCGCCTTGCCGAAGGCGGTGCCGATCGCCATCACGTCCTCGTCGAGAAAGCGCACAGCACGGCGGATGCTGCCTTCGCCAGCGAGGGCCGCAAAGCGGCGCTGCTCTGGTTCGGCGTCGGAATAGCGGGCGAGCGCCTCTTCGATCGCCGCTGCGCCCAGCGGCGAAAGATCGAGCCGCCGGCAGCGCGAGCGGATCGTCGGCAAAAGGCGGCCCGGCGCATGGCTCAAGACGAAGAACAGCGCGCCGCGCGGCGGTTCCTCGAGGATCTTCAGGAGGGCATTGGCAGCGCTCGCGTTCATGTCGTCGGCCGCGTCGACGATGGCGATGCGCCAGCCGGCCTCGCCGGCGGTGGAGCCGAAGAACGGGATCGTCCGCCGGACCTCGTCGACGGTCACCGATTCCTTGAAGCGCTTGGCCTTGTCGTCATAGGGCCGCGCCAGCGTCAGGAGATTCGGATGCGCATGCGCCGCGATCTTGCGCGCCGCCGGATGGCCGGCATCGATGGCGAGCGAGGGCGCATCCGGCGCGCGGGCGGGATCGGGGTGGGCGAGCGCAAAGCGGGCAAAGCGATAGGCGAGCGTCGCCTTGCCGCTGCCGCGCGGGCCGGTGATCAGGAAGGCGTGGTGCATGCGGCCGCTGCGATAGGCCTCGATCAGCACCTGCTCGTCTTCGGCGGCGCCGAACCACTCCGTCTGTGCCTCGGGGCTCGGCCAGCCGTCGAGTGCATCGAGCTCGGGCAGATCGGGCGAGGCGGCCATGGCGGTCCTTCAGTCGGCAAGGAGGCGAGAGGATACGGCCTGCCAGATATCGGCGGCGACGTCATCCTCTCCGCGCGTCGCGTCGACGATGACGCAGCGCTGCGGCTCGCGCTCGGCGATGGCGCGGAAGATCTGCCGCCGCGTCTCGTGCCGCGCGATCGTCTCGCGCTCGAAGCGATCGGCCTCGCCGCCGCCGCGCCGGGCGGTCGCGCGGGCAAGGCCTATCTCCGCCGGAAGATCGAGGATCAGCGTCAGGTCGGGCCGCGTCGCGCCGATTGCCAGTTGTTCGAGCTCGTCGATCAGCGCGGTTCCGACCCCGTCGGCGCCCTGATAGGCGCGGGTCGAATCGATGAAGCGATCGCAGAGCACGAAGGCGCCGCGGGCGAGCGCCGGGCGGATGATGCGGTCGACATGATCGGCGCGCGCGGCGGCGAAGAGGATGGTCTCGCCTTCGCGGCCGAGCGCCTCGGCATGGCCTTCGAGAATATAGCGGCGGATCGCCTCGGCCGTCGGCGTGCCACCCGGCTCGCGCGTCAGCACCACCTCGAACGCCGCGTCGGTGAGCCGCGCCGCTAGGCGGCGCAACTGGGTCGACTTGCCGGCGCCCTCCCCGCCCTCGAAGGTAATGAAGCGCCCTGCCCGCCTGGCGCCTTCGTCCTCCGTCACCACCACCACCGCCTCGTCGCGCATCAGAGCCAGCCCGTCAGCAATTCGCCGACCGCGTCGAAGGCCCGGCGCTGCATGCTGCCGGACGCGACATCGGCCGTGGTGACGACCTGCTTCTCGACCAGGAGATCGTCGCCGACATAGATGCGCACGCTGCCGACCGCCTGCCCCTTGGCGACCGGCGCCAGCAGCGGCCCGGTATAGACGACACGGGCGCGGATGCGGTCGCGCGCGCCGCGGACCAAGAGCACATCGAGCGGCGAGGTCGTCGCGAGCGCCACCGTTCCCGCCGCGCCGCCATAGACGCGCGCGTCGCCGATCGTCTCGCCGGCATCGAAGAAGCGGATCCGCTCGAAGGCCGTGTCGGCATAGTCGAAAAGCCGCGTGACCTCCTCGGCGCGCGCCTTGTCGGTCGGCAAGCCGCTGACGACGGCGGTCATTCTGTGGCCGTCCCGGAGCGCGGAGGCCGTGAGGCCGAAGCCCGCCGTCTCGCTATAGCCGGTCGAGAGCCCGTCGACGCCGATACCAGCGGCGAGCAGCGGATTGCGGTTGCGCTGGTAGATCTTGTTCCAGGTGAAATCCGGCTCGGCATAGATCCGGTAAAGCTCCGGATGGGCCGTGACCAGATAGTTCGCGATCCGAGCGAGATCGGCGACCGTCGTCGTCTGCTCGGGATCCGCGAGGCCGGTGACATTGCGGAAATTCGTCCCCTTGAGACCGAGCGCCGCCGCCTTCTCGTTCATGCGCCCGACAAAGGCGGCCTCCGATCCGGCGATGCCCTCGGCAAGGATCAGGCAGGCGTCGTTGCCGGCCTGCACGATGGCGCCGCGGAGGAGATCCGCGACCGGAACGGCTGATTTCAGCGCCGCGAACATGGTCGCCCCGCGCGAGGGCGCGCCGCCGCTCCTCCAGGCGTTCTCGCTCACAGTGAAGGTCTGGTCGAGCGTGATCGCGCCCGCTTTCAGCGCGTCGAACACGACCGCCATCGTCATCATCTTCGCCATGGCGGCCGGCTCGAATGGATCATTCTCGGCGCGTCGATAGAGGGTGGCGCCGGAGTCGAGATCGACGAGGATGGCACGCGGCGCCTTGCTCTCGAACGTCGCCTGCGCCAGGGCGGCCGTCACGGACGCCGACGCCGTGGCGAGCAGGAGCGCGATGACGATCAGTGGATGCCGGAGCGGCGCAGGAAGCGACATGGACTTGACCCCGTCGGAGACGCCATGCGCAGAGATGCCGTCAAGGCAGCGGCCCCGTCAAGCGGCGGACACCGGCCGCCCGGCGGCTAGCGCGTCACGATGAAGGCGCCGCGCGCACCGGCAGCCGTGACAGCCGCTACGGCCTCACCGTCGCTGACACCGCGGTTGGTGACGAGCAGCCGAACCTCTCGCATCGTGCGGCCGCCGACGGCGATTTCCGTCGATGTCGTCCGGCCGAGCCAGGCGAGCTTTCCGGCCATCGCCGCTGCATTGGCGTCGCTCGCGAACACGCCGACGGCGATCTCGGTCGCGTCGGCGCTGCGCTCGGCGGCGGCGCGGGCCACCGCCTGCTGCAGCGCCAGCTTCAATCCGGCGTTGGACGACGCCATCGCATCCGCGGCGCGCTGCGCTTCGGTGAAATCGGGGTCGGAGGCATAGGACGAGCGCGCCGAGGTATAGACCGGCTGCTGGTAGGCGGGCTCCGGCTCGGTGAAGGCGGAGGGATTGTCGACCGTGAACGAACCGAGCGTGCGCTCGCCGTAATTGGTGCCGCCGGTCGCCGAGGCGCGGACGACGGTCGGCGCGGCGACAGCCTCCGGCTCCGCCACGGCGACGGATGTCGGCTGCTGATAAACGGGCGCGGCCGCCGGTACGTCGTTCTGCGCCGCGAGGATCTCGTAATTGTAGGGATCGATCGGCATGCCGCCTTCGGCGGTGATGTCGGGACGGGCGCGCGGCACCGGGGCCATCGCGATCATGACGGCGGGGCTGGCGCTCGGCGCGCGCATGGCGACGGCGACCATCGGCGCCGGTGCCGGCTGGCGCATCGCCACCTGCACGGTCGCGGGCTGGCGCGGCTGGTTGCGCATGGCGTCGGCGACGACGCTTGCGCGCTTCACCTCGTTCATCGCCAGCATCACCTTCGGATTGCCCATCTCGGTGTTGTTCGGCGCGACATAGGTCGCCATCAGCATCCGCGCGTCATGGCCCTCCATCTTGGCCGGGCCGATATATTCGACCTTGACCTTGACGGCGCCATGGCGCTTGACCTCGAGCAGTTCGGCCGTCTTCGACGAGAGGTCGATCAGCCGGTCGCGCTCATAGGGGCCGCGATCATTGACGCGGACCACGACCGAGGCGCCGTTCTTCAGGTTGGTGACGCGCGCATAGCTCGGCAGCGCCATGGTCGGATGGGCGGCCGTGAGCGAGTCCATGTCGTAGACTTCGCCATTCGCCGTATAGCGGCCGTGGAAGGCGGAGCCATACCAGGAGGCATAGCCGACGGCGGTGTAGCGCTTGTGTTCGAACGGGACGTAGGTGCGGCCCTTCACCTTGTAGGCCTTGCCGACCATGTAGCGCCCGCCGCCCTGCGGCACCGGCTGGCCATACTGGACCACGCGCGGGCTGGCTTTGACGCCGTATTTGCTCTCGGGAAAATACTCGGACGAGCGCTTCTTGGCCGGCGGCGGCGCGGAGGCGCAGGACGCGACGATCGATGCCGCAGCGGCAATGAAAAGGGCCGTGACCAAAGGCTTTGCAGCCGTCCGGTCCAGTCGCAATACGCGCGCTTTGTGGTTACTCGACGTCGTCATACCGTCTCTCTGATAGCAGCAAATGCCTGCCCTGTCGACGAAGCGGCCGCTTCGCCACCTGGGCCGAGCATCGGCGGCACAAGCGCACCGCATCGCCAAGCCATCCCCAATGCCATAGAGGGCCCTTCACCTTGATGGGTGGTTAAGAGATCATCGCAGGACGCGGATCATTTCAGGCAATGTGGTGAATGATCCGTTCACCTTGCGGCAAGCGCCACGCCAGGCTGCTGGCCTCGAGGGCGTGACTTTGCTCGGCGCTTGACTTTGAAGGCCTGGCCTTCGAGCGCACCGCCGGCGCGTCGCCCTGGCCTCGGCCCCGAGCCTTGGTTCCAGGTTCGTGGCCGCGCGACCCGGTGCCTTATGTCACGATTGGGGCCGCCCGCTCGGAGGTGCCTCCCCCGCCCCGTGCCACGGACGCCGAACGGCCGCCGGGACCTCATCTTTTTCTTGCAATCACCGATGCCGTCTCGCATTGATCGCCGCCGCGAGGATGGGTGGCCGAGTGGTTTAAGGCAGCGGTCTTGAAATTCGGTTGCTGCGATCTCGCGGCATACTTCTCCGGCACGAGAAATCCCGTATCGACGCGTGTTCGAAGGCGCCGCGCTCCTCCTTCATCCGGGGTGATCCTTCCAAGTGCTACCGAGTTGGGTAGCAAAAAGGTAGCAGCGTGTTCATGTCGTGTTCCGATGAGGCGCGGCAGCTCCACGCGACGTGAAACGCGACATGGGTCCGCGTTCGGCGCCACTATTGGGCCGTGCGTCCCCCTCATAGAAGCAGGAGACCGAGCAGGCGCTACGGCTCGTCGGGACGCGACGCGGCGTTTATCCGGCGAATGAGATCCCGGCACGC
This sequence comes from Kaistia sp., assembly GCA_965229325.1. Classification (GTDB taxonomy): domain Bacteria; phylum Pseudomonadota; class Alphaproteobacteria; order Rhizobiales; family Kaistiaceae; genus Kaistia. Next base: position 784,037 of record OZ245873.1, read on the forward strand.
CTCCGAGGCAACATCCCGAGCCCACTGTTCAACCCGGTCCATCTCGGGCTGTAGCCGAGCCAGCCCAGCAGTGGACCACAAGGCCCGAACATCACCGATCGGAAAGCGATCGGACTCCGAGTCGACAGCGATCAATGGCAGCAGATCCTGCTCGAGGTCGGAGTATCCAGCTCTTCCCCTAAGAGCGAGGATCTGGCGGGTTCCAACGATGAACGATACGCGGCCGTCCAGCATCGCCTGGGCGATTTCCGCCATTTGTTGTCGGGCACGATGATCTTCGAATTGTCTTGGCATGGCGCTACCGTAAGGTTGTCCGGCAGTGCCCTCAAGCCCAACACATGCTTGGCCTCGACAGGCGTCTCCCTTTACGGGAGGCTCGGTTGCGCGCGCGGTCGATGAGCCTATGCTCTTGCTGCAACGTGGAGGGAACGCCATGACCGAAGGCGAGCCGCAGCCCCAGATCCACGACGTAAGCGGCTACGACATCATCGAGGCCAGCGGTGTCTTTAAGGTCTACACCGACGATGAGCAGGTTGGGCCAGACTTTGCGACCTTCGCCGCGGCCGCCGAGTACGCTTTTGCATTGAAGAGCCGGATCTCTCCCGCCAAACGCGGCTAAGGTTTTTGCGCGCCGAGCAATAACCGTTTCCCGCAAAATCGCGGATAAGGCCCCCGCGCGATGATGCCCCGGGTACGTGCGGCATGGGGGTCTGCACAATATCCTGCAGACCCCCCGCGCAGAATTGGGCCGGGGTCCGGCGTACGAACAAAACTGTGCAAACGCTAAGCAGCCATCCTCATGACGAAGTCGAACACAGGCCGGGAGATCGTCCGGAACCTTTGCCCCGCTCGACGAGCGCCGTGACAGTCGACGGGCGATCGCTCTCGACCTGCTGCTCGAACTCGGGCTCTGGAATGTTCGCGACGCGAACGGCCTGCACTTGCTGGTGTCGCGACATTCCGGCTCTTGCGCCGGCTTCCTGCCGTTCGAATTCGGTGCGGGCGGCCGTACCTATTTCAGGCTTCGGCCCCGGCGTGGCCGGTTCGATCTGCTTGAGCAACTCACCGGCCCGGAGGCCTAACGCCGTGGGCGATAATCGCGGGCACCACATCTTCTGATTGCCTCTCTGAAGAACGCTGATAGCCTCGCTCCAGACGCCCTCAAGAGACATTTCAATGGAAACTCCTCAGTCCATCCTCGACAGCAGCCTCTCCATTGAAGCGAAGCTCCAGAGAGCCCGGGAAGAACTGCTCGATCTCTCTGCGCGCAATCGGCTTCTGAATATGCCGCGATCGACCAAGAGTGCGAAGACCGTCGAGGTCGTTGATGAGAAGACGTCGGAAATCTTCCGGCTGCTGGTGAAGGAGGGCAAGAGCTTTACGTTCCAGGCCGGCAAGGAGTCGCCCGCCATGGCCAAGGAAGGCGAGGACGAGGAAGACATCGTCGTCGACCTGCCTCAGCCGGATGATGACGAGGCGGACGAGCGCGGTGTCTTCTCGCGCCACGCGGACACGAGGCTGCAGACCCGGATGACGTCGAAAGGTCTGCAGAAGCGGCTGTTCGACCTCTACTACGATGCCCGCACTCTCGAAGAGGAGCAGGGCGTCAACATCCTGTTTCTTGCGCTCGGCACGCTGAAATGGATCGATCCCGCGAACGCGGCAAGCATCCGCTATGCTCCCCTTATCCTCCTTCCGGTCAAGCTCGAGCGCGGCGCGGCGGGCGAGAAGTTCAAGCTGCGCTGGCGGCAAGAGGAGCAGGCGCCAAACCTCTCCCTCGACGCATTCCTGGATCGCGTCCATGCGCTCAAGCTGCCGAGCTTCGACGCGGGAGATGAATTCGACAGCGACAGCTATCTGGACGCTGTTGCCGAGGCCATATCGACGAAGCCGGGCTGGTCAGTCCAGAAAGACGATATCGTCCTCGGGTTCTTCTCCTTCGCCAAATTCCTGATGTATCGCGATCTCGATCCCGATCTGTGGCCGGCGGCGGGCCGCATCACGGCCCAGCCGCTGATCCGCGGTCTGTTGGCAGAGGGATTTGAAGCAGGCGATCCGCTCGTCCCCGACGATACGGCAATCGACCCGCTCATTCCCCCTTCGGACATGCTGCATATCGTCGACTGCGACAGTTCGCAGACCCTGGCCGTCCATGACGTCCGGCGCGGCCGCAACCTGGTGATTCAGGGGCCGCCAGGCACCGGCAAGTCACAGACAATCGCCAATGTGATCGCCTCGGCCATCGCGGACGGAAAAACCGTCCTCTTCGTCGCCGAGAAGATGGCAGCGCTCGACGTCGTCAAGCGCCGGCTCGATCACGCCGGCGTCGGCGATGCCTGCCTCGAGCTCCATAGCAACAAGGCCAACAAGCGGGCCTTGCTCGAGGAGCTGAAGCGGACCTGGGCGCTCGGCTCGCCGCGGGGAGAGCTCCCAGGCAATCTCATACCGGCCCTCACAGATGCGCGTGACAGATTGAACCGCCATGCCGCTCGCATGCATCGGCCGCATCCCGTTGCGGGCTTCACCCCGTATCAAGTCATAGGACATCTGACGCGCCTACGCCAAAACGGACGAATGCCCTCGGATGTCGCTCTCGCCGCGCCAGCGCGATGGTCGCCGGCCGAGCGCGAGGAACGCGCGGCTCTGGTGTCCGAACTTGCCCAGCGGATCGATGAAATCGGCGTTCCGGACCTCCATCCCTGGCGCAAGGTCGGTCTCGACTTGATCCTGCCGACGACATTGGAGCGGCTGCTGCTGAGGATCCGTTCTCTCCATGATGAGGTCCGCGCGCTTGTTACCGAACAGGCAGCTCTTGCGGCTCGCCTTGGCGTCGTCGCCGCGACCGACGCGGCAGCCCTTCACGCCATTGCCGAGCATGCGAGCGCCGTCGCGGGCGCACCCGCCCTGGAGGCCGCAGCCCTCACCTCGCCGGTCTGGGACAGCAAAGCTTCGGAAATCAACTTGTTGCTGTCTCTTGGCGATGCGCTCGCGCGGATGAGCAGAGCGCTGGCGCCGCGAATCCGGCCGGAACAGATGGATGCAGACATCGAGGGATTGCCGCAGCGTTTCTCGTGGCTCCCCGACACATTCCCGGCCGAAGCCTTTGATCGTGCCCACCGCCTCGTGCCGCTGCTGTCGCGCCTCGCGGCCGATGCGGAACGGCTGCGCCGGCAGCTTGGCCTCGGCGAGGATCGGCTGACGCTTGGCCTCATCAGGCGGATGATCCTGACCGGGGACCGCGTGGCCGATGCCCCGGACGCGAGCCCGGAGGCCTTCGCAGCCACAATCTGGGACCACGGTGTCGAACAGGCGGCCGATCTTGCCGAGGCAGTACAGACACTGCAGACCGTCCGCCTGCAGATCGGCGATAAGGTCACCGACGCAGCCTGGACCACCGATGTCGCGGCCGCCCGGCAGGCCTTGGCGACCCATACGGGACTGCTGAAAGGACTGAACGGCGACTGGCGCCGTGCCCGCGCTCTCATCCGCAGCGTGCTCCAGAAGCCAGATGCGCCAGTTGCCGAAGTCGTCGCCACGCTCGACTCGCTCATGAAGGGGCAGGCGGCGGCCAAGATCATCGGCGATGGAGACGGGTTCGGACGCTCTGCATTCGGTGCCGACTGGCGTGGCGACCGGTCTGCGGCCATGCCGCTGCTGGCGCTCGTCACCTGGATGCGCACGCTGCGCGGGCTTGGCGCCGAGCCACGCCTGATCGCCGGACGTCTTCCCGACCGTACCGAAATCCGCGGCGCGGTGGAGCGCATCCAGCGTCTCCTCGGCGAAGCGCGACCCCTGGTCGAGGGGTTGTGGAACGATCTCGCAGCCGCCACCGAGACCACGTTCGGCGACGACGCAAGCCCCGACACTGTTTTGATCGAAGCATTGCGGGCGCGCGTCGACGATCTTGCGGCCGCGGATCGGGCCTGTGCCTCGATCATGATCGAGGTTCCGGCCGAAATTCGGGAGCGAATTAACCTCCTTGAGCGGCTCGGCCAGTGGCAGCACGCCCGAGCCGTGGTCGCCGAGCAGCAGGATCTCGGAGCGTCCGCCTTTGGCCGTGACTGGCGCGGCCCCCAGTCGGACTGGGCCTTCCTGAAATCTGCGGCCACCTGGATCGGCGCCCATCCCGGTCTTCTCAGGCTCGCCGCTGAACTCGGCGATGAGCGAACCGAGGTCGCGGACCATGTGGTCGATCTCGCCCGCCAGATGGAGGACTCAATCGCCCGGGCGACCGCCTTGTTCGCGGACCTGCGCACCAGCGCCGAGACGTTGTTCGGCGCCGCGATCGACGTCGTGGCCTTTAGCGCGATCGACGCCAAACTGGCGTCCTGGCTGGCGCATTCCGAGCAGCTGTCGAAATGGGTGGCATTTCGCGAGCGTGCCAATCGCGCCGACTCCCTTGGCCTCGGCGCCCTTGTGGCGGTTCTGGAAACGGGCGCGCTGACGACTCTCGATGCCGGCCCCACCTTCGAGATGGCTTATTTCGAGGCGCTGCTCGATGACCTGATCGGTATCGATCCGGAGATCGCGCATTTCGATGGCCATCTTCACAGCAACCTGGTGCGCGATTTCGTCAATCTCGATCGGCAGCGGATCGCGGCTTCCGCGATCGAGGTCGTTCGCGCGCATCATCGCCGAATTCCTCCACAAAGCGGCGTCGGGCCACTCGGAATCCTGCGCGGCGAGATGGCGCGCAAGCGCGGTCACATGCCCATCCGGCAGTTGATGAGCCGCGCCGCGCCGGCGATCCAGGCTCTGAAGCCCGTTCTGATGATGAGCCCGCTTTCCGTCGCACAGTTCCTGCCGCCTGGAGAACTCACCTTCGATCTGCTTGTTATGGACGAGGCCAGCCAGATTCAGCCGGTCGATGCGCTGGGGGCCATCGCCCGCTGCCGACAGGTCGTCGTCGTGGGCGATGAGCGGCAGCTCCCGCCCACGGCCTTCTTCTCCAAGATGACGGGCAGCCAGCCGGATGAGGAAGACGATGACGGCGCGCAGGTAGCCGACATCGAGAGCATTCTCGGCCTCTTCACCGCGCGCGGCCTGCCACAGCGCATGCTGCGCTGGCATTACAGAAGTCGCCACCAGTCGCTGATCGCGGTTTCCAATACCCAGTTCTATGAGAACAAGCTCTTCATCGTGCCCAGCCCCTACACTGCCGAAGCCGGCATGGGCCTGCGCTTTCACCACCTCCCGGAAGGGCGCTTCGACAGCGGCGGCACAAAGACCAACGCGGTCGAGGCAAAGGCCGTCGCGGAGGCAATCATTCGTCACGCCAAGTCGGAGCCTGAACTGAGCCTCGGTGTCGCCACGTTCTCGATCGGCCAGAGGCGCGCCATTCAAGACGAACTTGAGAGACTGCGGAGGCTCAATCCCGACACCGAGCCTTTCTTTCATGCCCATCCCTCAGAGCCGTTCTTCGTCAAGAACCTCGAGAATGTTCAGGGGGATGAACGCGACGTCATCATCATTTCGGTCGGATACGGACGCAGCGCGCAAGGCCATATGGCGATGCGCTTCGGCCCTCTCAGCGCTGATGGCGGCGAGCGGCGTCTCAATGTCCTCATCAGCCGCGCCAAGCGACGCTGCGAGGTCTATGCCTCAATGACGGATGAAGACATCGATCTCGAACGCGGCAAGGGCAAGGGCGTGTTCTCGTTCAAACTGTTCCTTCACTATGCCCGAACCGGCCGCCTTTCGATCGCAGAGCGCTCCGGCCATGATCATGACAGCGTCTTTGAGATGCAGGTCGCCGAGGCACTAAAGGCGCGCGGATATCAGGTTCATCCACAGGTAGGCATCGCAGGGTTCTTCATCGATCTTGCGGTGGCCGATCCCGAGCGGCCGGGACGCTATATCCTCGGCATCGAATGCGACGGCGATGCCTATCATCGCTCGCTTTCGGCACGCGACCGCGACCGATTGCGCCAGGCTGTTCTGGAGGATCACGGCTGGATCATGCACCGAATCTGGGGCGCTGACTGGTTCCAGCGGCCTCAGGAACAACTCGGCAAGGTAGTTGCCGCTATCGAAGCAGCGCGTCTGGAACTGGACGAACGCTTGGAGAGCGGCGTCGCGCGGCGGCGTGCCGTCCCCGTCGACGTCGTGACGGTTGATCGTGGCGATGTCGTCGAGATCGGGCTGGTCGACGTCGACACAGCAGACGGTCTGGCCCCCAACTTCTATGAGGAGGCATCACCTGAGCCCATTCTCGGCGTTGAAATCCACGAGGCCCCGGTTGGAAGACTGGCTAGCATCGTCTCAGAGGTCGTGCGCGTCGAAAGTCCTGTCCATCTGGATGAGGTCATCGTCCGCATTCGCACAGCATGGGGCCTGCAACGAGCGGGCGGCCGCATTCAAACGGCGATAGAGCGGGCCGCGGAGGTCGCGACGAAAGACGGCCGGATCGAGCGCAGCGGAGACTTTCTATTTACACCGGGCTCGACCGTGCGCGTCCGCAACAGAGCCTTTGTGTCTTCTGCTTCTCTGCGAAGAATTGAGATGCTGTCACCTGCCGAAATCGACGCAGCTATTCGCCAGACGGTGACCGGAAATCTCGGGGCCACCGCAGGAGAAGTCGTTCAAGGTGTTTCTCGATTGTTCGGGTTCAAGGCAACAAGCGGACAGTTGCGAGACCTCATAATGCAGGGGGTCGATCGCCTTGTCGTCGCCAGAGACGTCGTAGCCCGCGGCGACATTCTTGTCGCTGTCGAATCTTCGGATGCTATGGTGCCGTGAATTCGTAACTGGCAGCTCCCAGCTAACCGTCCGTCAGATGTGGTGTATCTCTGATCGCGATCCAGCGCGCCGCGTTCAGCATCATTCTTCGACCTTGTAGGTGACCTGAGACCCTGATCCTCGTCCAGATTTGAGTAGAGTCCGTGGGTCATGGAGACGGACGATGCGAGCCTCGCAGTTCACGGAAGAGTAGATCATCGGGATGCTGAAGGAGCAGGAGGCGGGCGCGAGGACCGCTGACGTCTGCCGCAAGCAGGAGATCTCCTCGGCGACCTTCTACAAATACAAGGCGAAGTACGGCGGCATGGACGTTTCCGATGCCCGTCGACTTGAAGGCGCTCGAGGTATGAGGAGGGTCAGAAATCGATCCAGTGGATCGATTTCCCGACGATTGGAACGCGCGGCTGAAGAAGCTGCTTGCCGAGCAGATGCTCGACAATGCGATTCTGAGGGATGTCGGTTCAAAAATGGTGACGCCCGATGCAGGGCGCAAAGCCGTGGCTCATGCCTGCGTCGCGCACGGGGTGAGCCAGCCGGAGGAGAAAAGGGTCTCAGTTCAACGCAGATCGACGGCCGGCCGATCCGGCCGAATTCCCTCACACACGAATGGACCAGGGTGCTCGGCAACACGGGCCTCGAGCGCATCAGGTTTCATGACCTTCGGCACAGCCATGCGACGCAGATGCTCGCCGCGGGGGTGCATCCGAAGGTCGCCCAGGAGCGGCTCGGCCATTCGACGATTGCGATCACGCTCGACGTCTATTCGCACGTGATGCCCGGCATGGGTGCGGTCGCTGCCGAGCGTGTTGACGCCGCGATCCGCGGCGCGCTAAAGCCGAAGCCCTAGAGCCGTTCGGTAGAAATTCGGTAGCAGCGCCCTCCCCGTCGAGCGCGACCAAGCCAGAAACACTAACGATTTCCAGGCTTGGATGGGTGGCCGAGTGGTTTAAGGCAGCGGTCTTGAAAACCGCCGAGGGTGCAAGCCCTCCGTGGGTTCGAATCCCACCCCATCCGCCACTTCAGTCCCAAGCTGGGCACGCCGATTGCCGCCGATTTCCCGCTGGAAACGGCGGTAAGCGTGCGAAGCAGCTCTCCCTTCGATCCCATGATGCGAACTTCGGCCTCTCCGACCTCGACCCGCTGGGCGAAGGCGCGCAGGTGATCCCGCCGATAACCGGCCCCGTCGAGGCGGATACGCTGGCGTGCCACGTCGGCGAAGAGGCGCACGGTGGCGAGCGTCACCGCCCGATTGCCGGAGCTTTCGAGCATCGCCTGCGCCCGCTCGGCATCGACCTGCGCCTGGTCGCGGAGCGCCTTCAAACCCGCGATGCGGTCCTTCAGCGCCGGATCTGAAATATCGGCCACGCCTGATTCGATCGCGTCATAGAGACGTTTCAGACGAAGGTCGGTCTCGGCCGCGCGGCGGTTCAACTCGCTGATATGCTCCTGCCGGCGTTCGGCCCGTTCTTGGCGCCGGTCGAGCACCGAGGCCAGCACCTCTTCCAGCCGGTCGGGCCGGAGTAGCCGATCCTCGATATGGCTTGCGACGATAGTGTCGAGCTTTTCCATCGGGATCGAGCGGCCCGAACAGCCGGTCTCGCCCTGCCGAGCCTTGATCGAGCAGGTGTAATAGCGATAGCGCCCGCCCTTGCCGGTACGGATCGTCATGGCCCCGCCGCACTTCTCGCAGAAGCAGATGCCCGTAAGCAAGGTCGGGCCGCTGACCACGCGCGGCGGCGTGACCTTGGGATTGCGGGCCTTCAGATGCGCCTGCACGGCGTCGAAGGTCTCAAGGTCGATCAGCGGCGGCACCGGCACCGTGACGATCTCGCTGATCGGCTTCAACTCCTTAGTCTTGGAGCGCTTGTTGAACTCATGCTCGCCGATATAGGTGCGCCGCGTCAGGATGCGGTGAAGCTGGCCGATGCCCCAGCGACCGCCGTCGCGGGTGAAGATGCGACGGGTAGGCGAAGCGCGCGGCTTCGACGGCGAGCATGAAGGGCAGCGCATAGACGGCCAGCGTATAGGCCAGAACGCATAGTCCCGCGATCAAGGCCACGCTCATCAACATCACGGCGATCATGACGGTTCTCCGTAGCGCCGATGACGGTTTCGGTCATCGGACAGTCGAGGTCAGCCGGTCGCGCGGTGAATACCGCGCGACCGGCATTTTGCGGGTGTCGGACGAAAGGAAGGCCGGGACCGCTGGTGCGATCCCGGCCCTGTCCTCACTCGGCGGCGATCTGGAAGGCCTCGCCCGTCTGCGGCTCATCCAGCCCAGCGGGCTGCGCGGTCCGCATCACGGCGGGGAGCCATCCGGTCCCGGCCAGAAGCTGTTCGACGGCTTCCGCCATCTCCGTCTTCTTCAAGCTCGCGATCCGCTCCGCCGCGTCGTCGCTGACGGCTTGGCGCACGGCGGCGAGGATATGCGCCTTAGTGACGCGGCCGAGATAGGTCCGCACGGTCGGCGTCCAATGCGCGGTCATGTCGAGGGCCACCGCTGTCGCCAGCTTGTCGGCCGTGACATGGGCGTGGGGCTTGCGCTCCCAAGGCTGCTTGACCGCGTTGACGGTAAGCGAGGCGCAGTGGGCGAACAGCGCCGTGACGCTGGTATGGTCCAGACCGGCGACGAAGCCCCACAGGTCTGCCACGTCGCGCGGCATATCCGCCGCCCATCCGGCATGACGATCCGCCAGCGCCTTGCCCGCCGCCGTGTCCTCGATGCCGTCCGCGTGAGAAGCGAGATAGCTGCTGGTCGGGCGGATTTCGAGGCAAGCAGCGTCCACCCCGCGATAGAAGGTCTGCGCCGCCAGCGCGTGGGTAACGGCGATCAGCGCCATGTCCGGCTGCTCGCCCAGCGCGAGGCGCAGGCCCAGCGTCCGGTGCGAAGTCAGGTCACGGATGAGCAGGTCCGACAGCGGCTTGCCCGCATCCCCGGCGTCCTCGTCCTCCGTATCGAGCGCGGAAGCCGGGTTACCGTCCTCTTCCCGCTCGCCATCCTCGATGATCTCGCCATCACCGTTGACGCGAACGCCATCGATCACGCTTCCGCCTTCACCGTCCGCATTTTCCACGGTTTCAGGCTTTTCGTCCTCTGCCCGGATAAAGCCGCGCTCGATGCGGGCTTCCCCATCATGGGAAAGGATGACGAACACACCGCCGCAAGCAATCTCGTCGGCATCATAGGCGTGACGCAAAGCGTCGATGCGCTCGATCTCTGCTTCCAACTCCCCGAATCGCTGATCCACGTCGTCGGGCAGTTCATCGGCGCTGTCATACTGCTCGGTCAGCGCATCATATTCCGCCTGCGCAGCGGCATAGGCTGCCTCGTCTTCCTCCGACAATGCCACGGGATGCGGATAGGTGCGACGCAGGCCGTTGCCGTGCGGATAGTCGATATGAACACCCGCCCACTTCCAGCCTTCCCCGGCCTTCACGCTCTCCGCGATCCCGTCCAGCTTCTCGATGACAAGCCGGTCCAGCAACGCGGCATCCTCATAGAAGCCGCCGCGATCCTCGGTGAACAGGTCGCGCAGGATGACGCCGCCCACTTCGGTATAGGCTTCCGCGCCGACGAAGATCGCCCGCCGATCCGTCGCCGCGATGTGCATCCGGGTCAGGTCGCGTCGAATAGTCGAAGGGTCTTTGTTCCACGACAGGTTCTCGTAAACCTGCTCCTGCCGGGCCGGGTCATCCACGATGGCGAAGGCCATCAACTGCTCCAAGGTCAATCCCCCTTCGCGATATACCTGCATCAACTTGGGGCTGACCGCACCCAATCGCATCCGCTGGCGCACGACATGGGTCGTCACGCCGAACCGGGCCGCGATTTCCTCCGCACCCCAACCGCGCGTTTCGGCAAGCTCGCGAAAGCGCTCGAACTGATCGGCGGGCGAGAGGTCTTCGCGGGTGACGTTCTCGTCCAGACTGATTTCGCTCGCGTCGTTCACGGTGTCGACGACGCAGCGGATCGGCTCGGTCTTCTTGATCTGCTTGCGCTTGACGCGCAGCAACTGCGCGAGCCTGCGGCCTTCACCGATGCTGACTAGATAGAAGCCGGTCGCGGCTCCCTCGGTGTCAAGCTCCGGCTCCACCACGAGGTTCTGCAGGATGCCCTTGGCGTGGATACTCGCGGCCTTCGCTTCGATAGACGCCTCGCTATGCGGGGTCTTCCGGGCGTTGTTCGGATGCTTCTTGAGCTTGTTGAGCGGGATGAATAGCACCGCGCCGTTCTCTGCGGCGGGCGCGGCGGTGGTTTCTATTGCAATGGTCGTCATGGTCTTTGCTCCCAATGGGCTTGGGTTGAAGCGCAGCGCTGCGCTGCAACCCTGCCCGTCGGCGAGACCGGGGGGGTGCAAGGGCCAGGGCGGCCGGGGTGGAGGGGGATCACCCGGCCTGCACAAGCGGATTTCCATGATTACGGATGTGGCGAAAATCGTATCCGCGCGGAAGGTCGGGGAGACCACCCCGGACGGCACGGCTTGCCGCGCTTCACCCTTGCCCGCGCCAGGGGGCAGCGCCCCCAAGTAACCCGCCGGCGTGAGCGTCAGCGGGAGCCGGGATGAAAACTGGATCGGGGTGCGAGGCCTTCGATGCCGAAACTCACGAACACCTGATCGCCGTATTCCTTGGAGCCTTGCGGGTGCCTTTGCAGCAGGGGTAGAGCGGGACCGCGGCTCGTAGAGTGGAAGCATCCGTTTGTTGTCTGCCGCCTCAGAAATCAACAGGATGGTTCGTTCTGCCGCGGCATCGAATGACAGTTGCAAGGACACCTGAAATAGCTAAAATGGCTCATTCACGATGGAGCAGATGACATGCAGACCATGTCCGCTAAGGACGCCAAGAACAGCTTCGGGCTTCTGCTCGACCGAGCCAGAGCGGAGCCGGTTCAAGTCGAGAAGCATGGTAGGCCCGTAGTCGTCGTTGTCAGCGTCGAAGAGTTTCAGCGCCTGTCACATGCGTCTGCAAAGTCTACGCCCGTCGCTGATCCGCATGGACGAATCGGGGGTTGACCATAGAGATGCTTGCGGTTAATCCGATCATAGAAGATTTTCCAGCACGCGCGGATGCAGGTGCGGTTCAGCGCGACCAGCCGTCGCGCAGCGCGGCCTACCCCGTGGTTGATCTATTCGCCGGTCCTGGAGGACTTGGTGAGGGCTTTGCACTCAGTACGGATGATAAGGGCAAGCCCTCCTTCAACAGCGTCGTGTCCATCGAGCGGGATGTCTTCTCGCATCAAACGCTGCTGCTCCGCCACTTCCTCCGGCAGTTCCCGGAGGGACAAGCGCCCGACGATTACTATGCTTTCCTCGCAGGCGGAATTACCCGCGAGGAGATGTATCGCCGCTATCCCCAAGCGTATCGTCACGCTGCATCGTCCGCCTTGCGAATTTCGCTGGGGCCGGAATCCCATGCAGATGTCCAGAAGATCATCCGGGACCGCATCGGCGGCAGTCGTCGATGGGCGCTGGTTGGCGGGCCGCCATGCCAAGCCTATTCGCTGGTAGGGCGCTCGCGGATGATGGGCCGCAAAGATTTTGCCGAAGATGAACGGCACACTCTTTATCTCGAATATCTCAGAATCATCGTCGATCACCGCCCGCCGGTCTTCGTAATGGAAAACGTGAAAGGCCTGCTGTCCGCGACCATCGACGGCAAGTCGGCAATCACACGGATCGTGCGTGATCTTTCGCATCCTGGAACAGCGATTCCGGGTGCGCCGGGCGATCTGTCCTACAAGCTATATTCACTCACCGAACAGGACATGGCGGAAGAGGATGTCGACCCTCGTCTTTTCGTCGTCCGCGCCGAGGAACACGGAATCCCGCAGGCACGGCACCGCATGTTCATCGTCGGCATCCGTGGCGATCTTAAGGTCCGTCCTGGACTGCTGAAGAAAATGGCAGCCCCGACCGTCAAGGAGACAATAGGATCGTTGCCGTCCATCCGCAGCGGACTGTCAAAGGAAAAGGACAGTCCGGCGGCATGGCTGAGCGAGCTTCGCGCGATTTCGAGTATGAGTATCCGCCGTCAGCTTAACGGCGCGGCATACGCAGGCGATATCGCCCGTGCGCTGGATTTCCAGAACCTGATCGAAGTTCCGTCACCGCGTTCGATATCCTCGACCCGCTACGCGATGCGCAAGCCTGCGCACGAGGTGCTGCGCAGCCTCTATGACGACAGGCTGGCCGTGCTGACCGGGCATGAGGCCCGCAGCCATATGGCGTCCGATCTGCGCCGCTATCTCTATGCCGCCACGTTTGCGAAAGCGACCGGACGCAGCCCGAAGCTGGCCGACTTTCCCGCCAGTCTGCTCCCCGCTCATAAGAACGTTGAGGAAGGGCGGACGGGCAAGATGTTTTCCGACAGGTTCCGGGTACAGCTCGCAGACCATTTCTCGACGACCATCACGTCGCACATCTCGAAGGATGGACACTATTTCATCCACTATGACCCCGCCCAGTGCCGTAGCCTGACCGTGCGGGAGGCTGCGCGGCTCCAGACGTTTCCGGACAACTATTTCTTTGCAGGCCCGCGCACCGAACAGTACCACCAGGTCGGCAATGCCGTGCCGCCGCAACTCGCCAGGCAGATCGCCGACATCGTCGCGGAAACGCTCAACGCCGTCCGGGATGACCAGTAATGGTGGACACGATTTCGGCCGCGCGACGGAGCTGGAACATGTCGCGGATAAAAGGCCGGGACACCGGTCCTGAAATGCGGCTCCGATCATTGCTGCACCGTGCGGGCTTCCGTTTCCGGCTTCACGCGAAAGACCTGCCCGGAAAGCCAGATATCGTCCTGCCGAAATACCGCACCGCGATCTTCGTCCACGGCTGCTTCTGGCATCGGCATGAAGGATGCCGGCATGCCACCACGCCCTCGACCAGAGCCGACTTCTGGCAGGACAAGTTTGCCGCCAACGTCAACCGGGACGAACGTAACCGGACAGCCCTTGAGGCAGCGGGGTGGAAGGTCGAAACTATTTGGGAATGCGAGTTGAAGGCTGACGCACCCGGCATCGTACAGCGGTTGTCTTCCGACCTCCGCGAGGCAGCCTGATGGCACGGAGACAGCGTCTGCCGCCGAGTGCTGCCTGTCTCTCCGCGTCGATGCGCGATCTTGGCTATTCCCTTGAGGCGGCTGTCGCCGACCTGATCGACAACAGCATCTCCGCCGACGCATCGAAGATCGGGATTTTCTGCGAACCTTCCGCGCCGCAGCCTGTCCTTGTGATTCTTGATGACGGGCGCGGCATGGATGCCGACGAACTGGTGGCTGCTATGCGGCACGGGGCGGCAAACCCCCGCGCTGCACGGTCGCCGCGCGATCTTGGCCGCTTCGGTCTCGGCCTCAAGACGGCGTCATTCTCGCAGTGCCGGTCACTCACGGTCGTAAGTGTGAAAGATGGCGTGTTCGCAGGTGCCGAATGGAATCTAGACGTAATTGACGCAGCCGATGACTGGATACTGAGCATTCTCGACGACGAGGATATCGCCGCACTGCCCTATATCGACCGTCTCGGCGCACACGGCACCGCCGTCATCTGGCGCGAACTCGACCGGCTGCTGGAGGATGAGTCCGGCAACCGGCGCGACGAGATCGTCAGCGAGAAGCTGGACGTGCTGGAAAAGCACCTGGCGCTTGTGTTCCATCGATTTCTGGCCGGTGAAATCCGGGGCCGCAGCCGCATCGCCATCACTGTTAACGGGCATCCAGTGGAAGCTTTCGACCCGTTCTGCCGGAAGAACACCCACACCAGACATCTGCCGGAGGAGATCGTGCGGATCGGCTCGGCTGCGGTGCATCTGCAACCTTACATTCTGCCGCATCACTCGAACCTGACCGCCCGCGAATACGATTTCTACCAGACGCGAAGCGACTTCATCTCCAATCAGGGGGCGTACATCTACCGCAACGGCAGGCTGATGGCTTGGGGCGACTGGTTCCGCCTGATCCCGAAGGGCGAAGCAACCAAGCTGGCCCGCGTCCAGATCGACTTCCCGAACAGCCTCGACGAGGCATGGACCATCGACATCAAGAAATCGCGGTCGCGCCCGCCGCTGCCCGTGCGGGAGCGGCTGCGCCAGATTATCTCCCAGGTGTCGGGTGCAAGCACCACCGTTCACCGTGGTCGTGGTCAGAAGCTGTTCCATGAGGTGACGGCACCGCTGTGGGAGCGTTATGCCGACAAATCAGGCATCAGATATGCGTTGAACCGGACGCATCCTCTGGTCCAGCGCCTGCATGAGAAGCTGGATGGCGAAGGCGTCCGTCACCTCGATCTTCTGCTGGAATCCGTTGCCGCGTCGCTTCCCGTGGAGATGGTCTATTCCGACTATTCAACGCACCCCAGAGATGTCAGTCAAATGCCGCCGGTGGAGAATGTGACAGATCGACTTGATGATCTGCGACGCGCCCTCTGGAGTGACACGCCGGGGACTGCGGAGGCATTCAGGGATATTGTCAGATCGACGCGACTCTTTGACGAACACAGGGAGATCGTTGAGAATTACATCAAGGGGGGATTTGCTTGAGTACGCAGAGCGATAAGGAGAAGGTTGTTCTGGCTGCGCTGATCGGCGCATTTGACGATCAGGACAGCTTGCCGTCGCGCGACGAGATCGCGGCCAAAGCCGCTCTCCTCGCGCCGCTGCTTCGGTACTCCGGCGATCTTCAGAATATCATCACCGAAGCTGAAACGGCAATCCCGTCGCGCATGAACGCGGGCGTCTCGCTGATCGATGTCGATGCGGCCCATGACGAGGACTGGATTCACAAGCGCGAAATCGACACGACATACGCCGATGCCTATGGCGGCTATCTCCGCAGCCAGGGCTGGAAGCCTACGGTTGTGAACACCCTTCTCAACGCTGACGGCTCAAAAATTCTCGGCCTGCTCCAGGACCCGACGAGCGAGGGAGCCTGGAGCCGTCGCGGGCTCGTCATCGGTCACGTCCAGTCCGGCAAGACGGCGAACTACATGGGCGTGATCGCGAAGGCAGCGGATGCCGGGTACAAATTCATCATCGTCATAGCGGGTATCCACAACAATCTGCGCAAACAGACCCAGCAGCGTGTCGATGAGGGGTTTGTCGGACGCTCCAGCGATCCGGCGGATCGTGTGAGCATTGGTGTCGGGCTGGATAAAAGTTACCCCAATCCGGTGACGCTCACCAATATAATCTCGGATTTCAACAAGCAGACCGCCGACAGGAGTGGCGCTCAGCTCAATGATTTCAAAAAGCCCGTCATCATCGTCATCAAGAAGAACGTGAAAACGCTCGAAGCCCTGCACATCTGGTTGCGGGAGTTGAACGCGAAGGGGCGTGATCGGATTGCCGATGTCCCGATGCTGGTGATCGACGACGAGGCTGACAACGCATCAATCAACACGAACAAGCCAGATATCAACCCGACAGCGACCAACGCGTGGATAAGGAAGATTCTGCGGCTGTTCACAAAGAACTGCTACGTCGGATACACCGCAACGCCGTTCGCCAACATATTCATCGACCCCGACGCCTTTGATGAGAAGGCTTACGAGGAGCTGTTTCCCAAGGACTTCATCCATTCGCTGGACGCGCCGACGACCTATTTCGGACCGGACAAGGTTTTCCTGAACGAGGAAAGCAGCAGTGTGATCCTGCGGCAGATAGCGGACTGCGAGGAGTATCTGCCTTTCAGTCACAAGAACGGCTCTCCGGTCGCGGAACTGCCGCCCAGCCTCTATCGTGCGCTGGATGAGTTCATTGTGGCCCGTGCCATCCGCAACCTCAGGGGACAGGAGCGGAAGCACTGTTCCATGCTGATAAACGTGTCACGCTTCGTGTCCGTCCAGAAGGAGGTGCGGAGCTTCATCGGGCTGCGCCTCGACCGGATGCGGGAAGCCGTGAAAGCCAATTACATGATGCCGGAAGCGGCATCAGCGCAGAACGAACACATGGCACGTCTGCGTGCCGCGTTCGATGCCGAGTTCGCCGCCAATGAGTTTGGCGGGAGGCATTTCAACTGGGACGAAGTGAAGGCAGCTCTCTGGGGCGTGTTCGAGCATCTGCGGACCTATGTGGTCAACAGCAAGAGCGACGAGGTGCTGGATTTCGGGAAGTACGAAAAGGATGACATCGGCCTGACCGCTATCGCCATTGGCGGCCTCAGCCTGTCACGCGGCCTGACGATTGAAGGACTGACCGTCAGCTACATGTACCGCAACACGAAGATGTACGACACGCTCATGCAGATGGGGCGCTGGTTCGGCTACCGACCGGGGTATGAGGATGTCTGCCGGGTCTGGCTCCCGAATGACTCGATCAACTGGTACAGGCATATCGCTCTGGCGTCGGAGGAGCTTCGCCAGCAGATCACGCGGATGCGTCAGGCCGATATGAGTCCGCGCGACTTCGGCCTCTATGTGAAGTCACACCCGGACAGTCTGATGGTGACTGCCGCCAACAAGATGCGCAGCGGTGAGAAGGTCATTCTCAACCAGAATCTGACCGGCACACTTCAGGAAAGCTGGCTGCTTCCTCTCGACCCGAAAATCAATCAGGACAACGAGGATTTGATCGCGGAATACTGGCGCGACGGCTTTGGCAGCACAGTCAAGCCAACCGAGAAGGGATGGTTCATTTCCGATATTGATGTCGGAAAGGTCGACGAGTTCCTGCTCCGGTTCAAGGCGCATAGGTCGGCAAGGAAGAGGAAAGCCGACACGGTTGAATATCTGCTCAAGATCGCGCCCCGGCACTCCAAAGCCGATGTGCTGCTTATCTCCAAAGGCCCCGGTGATCCGGCATCATATCGCCTTGGCGCACAGGACCGGACGGCTGAAAAGGATGCCACCCCTGATAAATGGCTGGTCTCCGGATACCGCGTGGCCAGTCGCGGCGACGAAAAGCTTGGCCTGACAGCCGATCAGCTCTCCGACGCGGAAAAACTGGCCTCTGACGACCCCAAATCCAGAAAAAAAAGGCCCTCGGATATTCATTATCGCATGGTGCGCAAAAAGCCGCTGCTGATGATTCACGTTCTGGAGCCGACCGAAAATCCTGCATTCTCAGGTTACAGAGTTCCCGCGTGGGGGCTGAGCTTCCCTGATGGCCTGTACGGCGCAGAATTTGAGATTGAAGTGATCGCCAACAAGGTCTGGATGGAGGAGATGTACGGCTCGATGGATGACGATCCGGACGCCGACGAGGACTATGACGATGAGTAGGTCCGTGCCGTGGGACGCCATTCCCACCCCGGCGGCTGATCTCGGCGTTCTCCGTGTCGGAGGGACTTCAGGTGTTCCCGTCTTCTGGGGCCGCGATGCCGGGGCGCAGTGCCTGCTCATTATTGAGCTAGATGGTGATCATACCGGGCAGTTCCGCCGCGACGTGGTTTCCCTGCACGGTATCGGCGTTGATCTTCGAAACGGCGACATCGCCGGACAGCAGCGGTTCATTCTTACTCTTGCCCGCCATATCGACAGCGACCTTTTCCTTGGCCTCTGTGAAACGCTCATCGGCAGTCTCAATGATGTCACTGACCCGGCGACTGCCCTCGCCGTGTCGCTGGCGCACCTCAAACGCTGGAAAGCGTTTCTCGCTGGACGGAACGCGAGATTGCTGTCGCCGGAGGAAGTGCGCGGCCTGTTCGGCGAACTGCACGTATTGCGCAGGCTTTATCACGATACGCTGCCCCAGGCGGCTGCGGTCGATGCGTGGCTTGGGCCTGATGATTCCCATCAGGACTTCATTTTCGGCGATCGCGCCATGGAGGTGAAGTCGCTTTCGGGCCGTGAGCGCAGCACCGTCCGCATCTCATCCGAAGATCAGCTTGAGTCCACGCTACCGGAGCTGTTCCTGCTGACCCAGCGCCTCAGTGATATGCTGGACGCCGAGCAGGCACTGTCGCTGAACGGCATCGTCAGCCTGATCGAAAGCGAGTTGTCCGTGGCCGAAGCCATCGAACAGTTCGGCGACAAACTGGCAGGCATGGGCTACGCCCCCCTCGGCGAATATGATCGACCGCGCTTCGTGGTGAGCGGGGTGCAGGGCTATCGCGTGGCCGAAGGCTTTCCGAGGCTGATACGTTCGGAAGTGCCGACAGGCATCGCTAGGGTGGCTTACGAGATCATGCTGGAGGCCATCGCGCCTTTTGCCTGCGATGACGCCGACATGTTCGGGAGGCCCTGATGGAAGCGACGCCGGAAGAGTTTTTCCATGATTTCAGGCAGGATCTGCTGGCCGGAGCGGAAGCCAATGGCAGCTTCCTGCTGGCCGAGTTCATGGACACCGTGTCGCGCGAGCTGACGGAAACGGGATTCACCGAAGGGTTCGAGTTCGCGCACTACCGGGCACAGCGCGGAATGCGCGTGGACGGCTACTGGTTCAACGATGAAGGCGGGCTTGACCTGTTCGTGGCGGACTTCGACAGCCGCGCCGAACTCGCTTCGCTCACCCGCACGGAGACCGATGCGGCGTTCAAACGGGTCGCGAATTTCTTCGAGGCCAGCCTGATGAAGAACCTGGCTGCCGATCTGGAAGTGACCTCACCCGAATATGGTCTGGCCCGGCAGATCGCCGACAGGAAATCCCTGATCCGGCACCTCAATCTGATTCTCGTATCCGAGCGCACCCTGAGCGACCGGATTCAGGCGCTGCCGGATGCCGAAACCGCCGGTATTCCTACGAGCTATCACATCTGGGACATCTCCCGCCTGCACCGTCAGCGCAGCTCCCGCAGCCACAAGGAAGCGCTTGATCTCGATTTCGAGGCGATGTTCGGCACCGGCATCTCATGCCTTCCGGCCCATCTCGGAACGGAAGCCTATCAATCCTACCTCGTCGTCATGCCGGGAACGATCCTCTCGACGATCTATGAGAAGTTTGGTGCGCGGCTGCTGGAGCAGAACGTCCGCACGTTCCTTCAGGCCAGAGCGAAGGTCAATCAGGGCATCCGGACGACCATCATGACCGAACCGGGTATGTTCTTCGCCTACAACAACGGCATCACCGCGACAGCCCAAGGGGTGGAAACGAAGCGGACGGCGGACGGCCTGCAGATCACCCGGATCACCGATCTTCAGATCGTGAACGGCGGCCAGACCACCGCATCGCTGTTCCACACCCGCAGGAAAGATAAGGCCGACCTTGGCCAGATATTTGTCCAGATGAAGCTGTCCGTGATCGACAGCGAGGAAAGCGAGAAGGTCGTCCCGCGCATCTCCGAATACGCCAACACCCAGAACAGGGTTCAGGCGGCGGACTTCTTCTCCAACCATGCCTTCCACATCCGCATGGAGGAGTGTTCACGGCGCATCTGGGCGCCTGCGGGCAAGGGCGCACAGCGCGAGACTAAGTGGTTTTATGAACGCGCCCGTGGCCAGTACGCGGATGCGCAGGCCAAACTCACGCCTGCGGAGCAGCGGCGCTTCAAGGCGGAAAATCCCAAGCCGCAGATGCTGACCAAAACCGATCTCGCCAAATTCGAGAACGTCTGGGATGAGCATCCGCGTTACGTCAATCTGGGGGCCGAGAAGAACTTTGCACGCTACGCCGCCCGGATCGGCAGGGAATGGGACAAATCATCGGACGGATTCAACGAAGCGTATTTCAAACGCGCCGTCGCGCGAGCGATCATATTCAGGGCAACCGAACGGATAGTATCGGCGCAGCCTTGGTACAACAACGGCTACCGCGCCAACATCGTCGCCTACACGCTGGCCGTAATCAGTGAGCTAACTAGACGGCAGGAAAAGAGCCTCGATTTCCACCGGATCTGGAACGCGCAGGCGATCAGCTCTGTTATTGAAAGCACAATCGCCGCTGTCGCTTCCCACGTGAACGACGACCTTCTGCGTCCGATGCAAGGTATCTCCAACATCTCCGAATGGGCCAAACGCGAGGCTTGCTGGACGCGGATGCTGGAGAATATGGATGAGTTTGCCGACCTTCTGCCGGATGACTTCGACAGTGAACTGCTTTCCCGCGACGAACACCTGACCGAAAAGCGGTCGGCCCGGAACACGCAGAAGCTCGACAATGGCATTGAGGCGCAGACACGGATTCTCGCAATCCCCGCGCCGAAATGGACCGTCGTTCATGACACCTTGGCTGCAAAGCGGCTGCTGACTCCGAAGGAGATTGGCGTTCTGAAAATCGCCATGCAGATGCCGACGAAAATTCCGACAGAAAAGCAGTGCGCGGTCTTGTTGGACACTCTCGGGAAAGCACGCGCGGAAGGCATCAGCCCTGAATAAGGACTTCCTAATCTCGATCGTAAGGAGCACGTCGCTTGGTTCTCGAAGATGATGTTATAGCCATAGATGGCGCGGTTTGACGTATGGCGCGAAGAACTGCTGTGAGCGCAAATATACCATGGACTGATGACGAGCTTCGGCGGTCGGTGGAAGTGTATGTGTTACTGCTCCGTTTACAGCTCCAAGGCGCTGATGACCGGTCCGAACCGCTTGCGCAGGCTCTGCTGAGCGGCGCTCTCGCCCAGAGAAACGACGCCGCGATCCGCTATCGGATGCGCAATATTTCGGCCGTGGCAAAAGAACTCGGCGCACCAATCCTCAACGATTTCTCCCCTGCTGAAAGCGTCGGGCGGCTCATCCGTCCTAAGATCAGGGAAATGTTGCTCGGAGACGTCGCCTTCGCTCGAGTGCTGGAGCCTAACGGTGGCGGAGAAGATGACGCGACATCAAACGCACGTGCCGCTCTTCGCATCCTCCGCGGCCATATCGAAGACCTTGAACGCGAACTCGCATGGCGGGGACACAACGGGCCGCCTGACCAGGAAGACCACAACGCTGAAAGCGAGCAGCTACGCGACGCGCTGGATGATATTGGTGCCATTGAACGGGAACTGGAGAAGCCTAGCCCCGACAAAGAGCTTGTTAGATCTAGAAGCGCGAAACTGCTCAGCCTAGCGGCCACCTTCGGGAAGTGGCTTGGAACTCGGACGACGAAGTTCGTCGATGCCGCTCTGGTGGCGGCAGCTCCAGTTGCCGTTGCGAAGGTGACAGGCTTGCTGCCAGCCTTAGTGGACGCCCTCGAGGCTGTGTCAAAAGCGATCGCTCATTAGGAGGCTCGGTCAGCATGGCTGCGCAGCGTATTAAAGCGAACGCCATTGATCACTCAATATGCGGCATTAGAGGGCTATAGCGTAGACGTAGTGCTCATCTTCGTCGGGCGTGGCCCGCCAGTCCCGCCGATCCTACGCTATGGTACGATATTCCGCGCTTTAGCTACTCATTCGCCACCGATGGCCGCATTGAAGACAACCCGATTCGAACAACACCCCGGTCAGCGCGCAAGGGCAAGAATCTCTGCGCAGCCCGACCGTTGCACCTTTTTCGCAAGGACGCATGATAGGACTGAATGACGGGTGACACCTTCCATGTTCGATCGCTCCAATCAGGGGCGATAACGGCCGTCGATGCCCGTTCCGGGCGATCGTTCGCCCGCCATGTGCATGACGAGTTCGGCGTTGGGCTGGTAACGAGTGGCGCGCAGCGATCTTGGAGCGGACGTGGCCCGGTCGAGGCATTCAGCGGCAACCTCATCACTGTGAACCCTGCCGAACTGCACGATGGGGCTCCGATCGGTTCGTATCGGTCGTGGTCGATGCTCTACTTCTCGCAGCACATCGTCAGCGCCGTGGTCGCCGACCTTGAAGAAGGACGAGGCTCTGTCCGTGAGCTGCACGCGCCTGTCGTTGATGACCAATGCCTCGCCTGCCTGTTCGTCGCCGTGCGCGAGGCAGCAATGCATCCCGAGGGAGAGCCAGCCTTCGAGGAACGACTGTTGACCCTGTTCGGCCGTCTGTTCGATATGGCTGAGAGGCAGGTGGGTCTTCCAAGGAACCGGCTTTCACAAGTACGTGAGCGGATCGACGATGCCCCGGCACGTTCCCATGCCCTGGTCGAGCTTGCGGCGCTGGCGGGCTTGAGCCGCTACCAGACGGTGCGGGGGTTCGCTCGGCTGACCGGGCTGACTCCCCATGCTTATGTCATGCAGCGCCGTCTGGACCTGGCGCGGAGGTTGATACGGCATGGCTCCAGCTTGGCAGATGCGGCTGCCGAGGCCGGCTTTGCCGACCAGAGCCACATGCATCGCATCTTCGTGGCGCGTCATGGCTTCACGCCGGGCGCATATTCCGGCGCCTTCCACTGCGCCGGTGCAATATCGTTCAAGAGCAAGGTGGCTAGCTCCTCCTACTAATCCGACTTCAACACGAAGCCGGAGGTGCAGGAGCATGACGCAGCAGGATCAGGAAGAAGGCGGCATCCGCCATTGCGGCATGGCCGACAGAGCCGAGATGCTCGCGATTATCAACGCCGCAGCCGAGGCCTATCGCGGCGTCATCCCGCCCGATCGCTGGCACGAACCCTATATGGCCGGCGAGGAACTGGCGGCAGAGCTGACCGATGGGGTCACGTTCAGCGGCTATGTCGTCCACGATCGGCTGATCGGTGTCATGGGCGTGCAGCGACGACACAACGTGGACCTGATCCGTCACGCCTATGTCCTGCCCGAGTGGCAGGGGCACGGCACCGGCTCGCGGTTGCTTCGGCATCTCTGCCGCGCTGCCGAAAGACCGATCCTGATCGGCACATGGGCGGCAGCGGACTGGGCGATCCGCTTCTACGAACGGCATGGTTTCGCGCGCGTGAGCCACAATGACATTGCCCCGCTTCTACGCACTTACTGGAATGTGCCCGACCGGCAGATCGCAACGTCGGTCGTGCTGGCGTCTCCGCCGATCGTTGACGGCGCTGCAGAGCAGCTGATCGCCGGGGCAAAGACACGATAGGCGGCGTTAGAGTGCTATAGCGTAGACATAGTGCTCATCATCGTCGGGCGCGGCCCGCCAGCCTGGCCGTTCTGCCTCCGTGGCGCGACGTTCTGCACGACGGCCACGCAAAAGCAGCCGATTGCCGCACACCGTTCAGTGGATACAGAACACGCCGAACGCCCGGCGGGAGGTTCGGTGCCGTTCTCCATGGCCCGGCTTGACCACTGAAGCGCCCTTCGTCACATTAGTTGTATCGTGCAACTACCGAAGTTCTCGTCCTGTGCCCGCGTCGCAATCCACCATTGATCTCGTCCGCGCCGCCTCACGGCTGCTCGTTCGCGAATTCGGCTTCATGGGCGGCGCCTTCGCGGGAACCGACCTGCCGCCTTCCGCCGTCCATGCCCTCATCGAAATAGACGCCAGCGACGGCATCTCGGCGCGCGATCTCGGTGGACGTATCCGCCTCGAGAAGTCGAGTGTCAGCCGGATGCTGCGCAAGCTCGTCGTCTCCGGCGACGTCCTAGAAGAGCCGGGCGCGGAGGATGCTCGCACCAAGACGCTGACCCTGAGTGCGGCCGGGCGAAAGCGCGTCGCGGAGATCCATGCCTTCGCCCGCGCGCAGGTCGCGGCTGCGCTGGAGCAACTTCCCTCCGAACGTCACCGGACCGTTCTTGACGGCCTGCGCCTCTACGCCGACGCGCTGGCAGGGCGGCTGGAAGCCTCGAGCGCCGCTCCGCAAACTGACATCGTCCCGGGCTACCGGCCCGGCCTCGTGGCCCGCGTCACCGAAATGCACGCCCTCTATTATGCGCGCAAGGCTGGCTTTGGCAGGCGCTTCGAGACTGTCGTCGCCGGAGGTCTCGCCGCTTTCTGTGACCGTCTCGACACGCCGGTGAACGGGATCTGGACTGCAGTTCGCGGCGAGCGGATCGTCGGCTCGGTCGCCATCGACGGCGAGGATCTCGGTCCAGGAATCGCGCATCTGCGCTGGTTCATCGTCGACGATGCGATGCGAGGGACGGGCATGGGGCGGCGGTTACTCGCGGCCGCGCTCGCCTTTGCGGATGCACAGCGCGTCGCCGAGACGCATTTGTGGACCTTCTCCGGCCTTCATGCCGCGCTGCATCTTTATGAAGAGAACGGCTTCGTGCTGGCTGAGGAACGTCTCGGCAACCAGTGGGGCAAGGACGTGCTCGAGCAGCGTCTTGTGAGGAGACGGCCATAACGGCCGCAGAGACAACATCGTCTTCCCGAGACAAGCTGGGCCCCCGTGGATGCGGCAAGACGCAGATTCCGCCAAAGCAGACTTGCGCTAAAGCCCCGCGCGTTCCGCCAGGCCCTCCTGGCGGATGTCGAGATACTGGCCGGCGAGGTCGTCGGCGGCGCCCGAGGCGAGCCAGGCGACGACACGCGCCGGGCGCTCCGGCGGGGCGAGGTTCTCGCGCGGGATGTCCGAGATCGCATTGATCCGCGCGGCGCGGATATCCGCCTGCATGCCGGTATCGACGAGGCCCGGCGCGAAGGCGAAGCCGCGAATGCCGAGCGCTGCGCCTTCAAGCTCGGTCGAGCGGGTCAGCATCAGCAGCGCCGCCTTGGAGGCGCAATAGGCGGCCCAGCCGACCATCGGCTGGTTCGAGGCGCCGCTGACCACGTTGATGATCCGCCCGCCCTTCTTCGAGAAATGCGGCCAGAGCGCCGCCGTCAGCGCGGCCGGTCCGCTGATATTGACGGTCATGGCCTGGTCGAAGGCAACCGGGTCGAGTTCGCCGAGCGGCGCCATCGGCGCGATCGTCGCAGCATTGTTGACGAGAATATCGATGCCGCCGGCAAGCTGCAGCGCCGCCTCGATCCTCGCCGAAATGCCCCTGATATCGGCGGCATCAAGCGCCAGATCGAAGGCGCGCCCTCCTGCCTTCATCACCGTCTCGACAGTGGCATTGCAATCGCCCGCCTTGCGGCCGCAGGCGATCACCGTCGCACCGGCGCTCGCCAATGCCTCGACCGTCGCTGCGCCGAGACCGGCGCGCGCGCCGGTGACGAGCGCGACTTTTCCTGCAAGGCTCCTCATGACTTCGGTCCCTTTTCTGCCGCCCTGCGGACGTCATCGGCGCCAGGCGTCGCCGCATAGGCCTGGAAGCCGCCGGTGATGTTGATCATCTCGCCGGTCACGAATGTCGTATCCGGCCCGAGGAGCCAGGCGACGCCGCCGGCGACATCCTCCGGCGTGCACCAGCGGCCGACCGGGATGGTCGCGATCACCTGCTGCTCGAAATCCTCCCAGCTCTTGCCGAGCTTGTCGGCCTTGGCGCGGAAGGCGGCTTCCATGCCGGTGCCGGGGCCGACATGGCCGGGCGCGATCGCGTTCACGCGGACGCCGCTCGACGCCATCTCGACAGCGAGGCACTGGGTCAGGCCCCAGACGGCGTTCTTCGACGACACATAGGCCGAGGAGAACGGATTGCCGAAGCCAAGCTTGGTGATGATGTTGACGATCTGGCCGGAGCGCTGCTGCGCCATGATCCGCGCCGCCTCGCGGCACATCAGGAAGGTGCCGCGGCTGTTGACGCGGAAGATGCGGTCCCAGTCATCGGCGCTCGTCTCGACGACGAGCGACTGCATGTGGATGCCGGCATTGTTGATGACGGCTTTCAGCCCGCCATGGCGCTCCGCGACAGCGGCGACGCCGGCGACGATCGAGGCTTCCTCGCCGATGTCGAGTTCCTCGAAGTCGCAGCCGATCGTTGCTGCGGTCGCGCTCGCGGCGGCGCGGTCGCGGTCGGCAACGACGACCGTGTGGCCGTGGCGATCAAGGCGCGTGGCGATGGCGCGGCCGATGCCGCCGGCGCCTCCGGTGACGATCACGGCGCTCATGCTGCGCTCCACTTGCGGAAGAGATCGCGCATCTTGACCGTCTCCGTCAGCACGTCGTCGTGCAGCGTGTCGAAATAGCCCTGGTGAACATATTCCGCCGATAGCCAGCCGTCATAACCGGCATCGCGGAAGGTCGAGAACATGGCCGGGAAGTTCAGCGTGCCCTCCTCCAGCCTGGCCTGCAGCGCGCCGGGGCGCGCCTGGCGCAGATGCGCATGGCCGAACCACGGCGCGAGCTGGTCGATCTCCTCCTGCCGGTAGCCCGAGACGGCGAAATGGGCGTAGTCGATCGCGAGCTTCACGCCGGGCACGCGCTCGCACATCTCGGCCGTGATCGACGGGCTTTCGAGATAGGAATGGACATGCGGCTCGACGCAGACGGTGACACCGGCCTTGGCGCCGGCCTCGACCAGCGGCTTCAGCGATTCTACCGTCTCAGTGAGCGCCTGGCTCCGGCTCTGCGCGCCGTTGATGACGCCTGGCAGGATGAAGATCGTCGGGGAACCGATGGCGGCGCAAAACTCGAGCGCCTTGACGAAGTCGGCCTCGTTCTCCGCGCGGAAGGCCGGATTGGCGAGGTTGCGGTCTTCGACCGAATTGCCGAACAGATGATAGAGGTTCGAAACGGCCACAGGCAGAGCGGCCCTTATTTCGTCGGCATAGGATTTCGGCGCGGCCAGCAGACGCTGCTTGTCGATCGCCGAGCGGTAGAAATAGCCGATATCGATCGCCGCGATGCCGAGCACCTTGGCGAGGCCGCCGACCTCGTCGAGGGTCAGCTGCGGAAACGACCAGCTGGTGACGCTGAAGCGGATCATCCGACATTCTCCATCTTGCCGCTTGCGGCCGAGCGATACATGGCGTCGAGCAGCAGGCTCGCCCGCATGCCGACCGTGCCATTGGCGGGATTGACGACATCGGCGCCGCGGCAGAGATCGACCAGCAGCGCGATCGGCGCGACGGATTCATAGGCGCCCGCATCATCAGGCAGCTGCTCGACATGCGTCCTGCCATCATGGCGGATGACCTCGCAGCGCGCGCGCTCGATGTCGAAGAGCAGCATGCCTTCGGTGCCGAACAGGCGGATATCCATCTGGTAGCCGCGCGATTTCGGGACGGTCGCGGCGCCGGAGAGCGCGATGGTCGCACCGTTCTCCAGTTCGACCACGGCGGCATCGTAGAAATCGACACCGGCCGGTGACAGGCCGGTCTTCGCGAAGACGCGGACGGGATCGAGATCGATCATGCTGAACAGCGCGCCGAGGCCGTGGGTCAGCTGGCCCCAGCCATAGCCGCCGGCCTTGGCGGGGTCGGCCCAGGTCGACGCCGGCGGGCGGAACAGATGATCCCTGGTCTCGACCATCTGCTCGCCGCCAAAGAGATCGCTGAGCGCCGAGGCCATCTGCGCCACGCCATGGCGGACCTCGCCGATCCAGCCATCGGCGACGAGGCGGCTCGCGAGGGCCGTGATCGGCTTGAAGTTCCAGCCATAGGGCAGGACGATCTCGACACCGTTCGCCTTCGCTGTCTCGACCAGCATGCGCGCGTCGCTGGCAGTGGTCGCCATCGGCTTTTCGATCAGCGTGTGCAGGCCGCGCGACAGCGCCATCTGGCCATGCTCGGCATGGAGCGTGTGCGGCGAGGCGACGACGACGCCGTGCAACGGCTCGCTCGCCAGCATGTCGGCGGCGCCCAGATAAGGCTTCACACGCGGGAATTCGGCGGCGACCTTGGCGAGGCCATCGGCATCGGGGCGGCTGACGGCGACCGTGCCGACATGCGGATTGGCGAGCAGCGCGGGGATATGGCTGAGCGTCGCCCACCAGCCCGCGCCGATGACGCCGATATTGATCTTCTCGGTCATGGGGGCTCCTCCTCCCTCTTCTAGTCAGGCTCTGGCCGACGCGCAGCCTCCTCCGGCCACGCGTCAGCGGGGGCGATCGCCGGTGTCAGCCGGCAGCGTCCAGATAGTCGTGGATGATCTCGCCGGCGACGAGCGTGAAATCGGCGCGCCAGAAGAAGGCCTCCAGCGGCTCGACCACGGGCAGGCGGAAGATCGGCGCCTGCGCGTTCGGTCGCAGCTCGACCGTCGCCGGCCCCTGCCAGCATTCGTGCACGACGACATCGGTCAGCTTGCGCGAGGTGATCTGGCGGATCGCCGGGCGGCCGTCGATATGATTGATCGCCTTCAGATTGAGATTGGTTGCGAAATCGAAATGACCGCGCATGGTCGAAGGATCGACCGCGCGCTGCTTGTAGGGCGTTGTCGCCGTCAGGACATCGATGCCGTTGCGCGCCACCGTGCCGACGATGAGGTCGCCGCGCGCCTCCAGCGTCGGCTCTGCAAACTTCTTCGGCTGGCCATGCACTTCGCGCCCATGGGCGACGCCGCCGTCGGAGGCCAGGAACAGATAGGGCGAATAGGCGCCGGAGCGGCCGTTCGGCAGCCTGGCGCCGAACATGACATTGGCCTCGTGATAGGGCCCGATCCAGCTCGTATCGTTCATCTTGTAGATATGGACGGCGACGACATCGCCGACGGCCTCGACCGGTGGCGGTGCCAGGAAGGCCATGGCGGCCGGATCCGTGCGCCAGAACACGGTCAGGATCTCCGCGTTGCGGAACGTGAAGGGAAAGGGCGGGATGAACGGCGCATCCCAGGGCGTCGAGAAGCCGCCGCCCAGAATATCCGCTTCCGTGACCTTCGGGATGCCCCAGCGGCGCTCGGTCATGTTCGCTCTTCGTCATCATGCGGCCGCGACGCCATCGAGGCCTGGGTTGAGGTCAGCACATGGTTCATGTGCAGGATCATGGCCGCGCGGGCGGCAGCAGGATCGCGCGCCCTCACCGCGGCGACGATGGCGCGATGATCCTCGATCGAGGTCGTGATCACGTCCGGCGTCTCGGAGGCGATCCTGCGGAATTCGAGGCCGAGCACGTTGAGACTCTGCGCCGCGCGGGCCAGGAACTCGTTGCCGGCCAGTTCGGCAAGCCGCCGGTGGAAGGCGGTATCGACGTCGCGGTAGCGCTCCGGATCGCCCTTGGCGGCTTCCTGCGCGCGGATCGACGCCTCGAGTTCGGGCAGGGCGAGAGGATCGCCATGCTCGGCGGCGAGCGCCGCGATCTCGCCCTCGATCAGCCGGCGCGCCTCGTAGAGCTTGCCGACCTCCGTGCCGCGCAAGGTCAGGAAGAACGCGAGCGGCGCCAGGAGATCGCTCGCCTCGAGCTGCGAGACGAAGACACCGCCGCCCTGGCGCACTTCGAGCACGCCGAGAACGGCGAGCGCGCGCAGCGCCTCGCGCAAGGTCGGACGCGATATCTCGAAGGTTTCAGCGAGCTTGCGTTCCGGGGGAAGCTGGTCGCCCGCCTTGAGTTTGCCCGTCGTGACGAGGCCGAGGATGCGCGCGACCAGGAGGTCGGTCAGCCCCGTCCGCTTCAGTGGCGTCAGCCCAGTGAGATCGCTCGTCGCCAAGCGCGCCACTCCCTGATTCACCGCGACACCATTCGCCGTTCGCGCATTCGGTGGCCAAGTGGTCTGACCAATTATTGACCTAGCAGCGGTCCCGATGCTAGTCAATCGACGGCAAAAAGCGGTGCTTCGACGACAGGCCGCATCCTTGGAGGAGGATCCATGCGTCTCGGCCCGATCAGGACTTTTGTCATCCGCTATCGCGACACGAATGATCACGGCAATCTGCGCCAGACGGTCCTCGTGCGTGTCGAAACGGTCGATGGCGTGGTCGGCTGGGGCGAAGGCATCGCCATGTGGGCGGAGGCCTGCTGGGCGACCAAGACGCTGATCGATGGCGGCTTTTCGCAGCTGCTCCAGGACGCCGGCGAGATCAGCATCGCTGAGGCCTGGGCGCTGATGCGCGGCCATGCCTGGTGGTATGGCGAGGGCGGCATTGCCTGCTTCGCCTATTCCGCGCTCGACATGGCGCTGTGGGATATCCAGGGCAAGATCGAGGGCAAGCCGCTCTATGCGCTGCTCGGCGGCAAGGCGCATGACAGCCTGCCGGCCTATGCCAGCTGCCACGTCAACAAGGCCTCGCGTGAGCTGAACGTCGAGGCGATCGTCGCCTTCAAGGAGCAAGGCTTCGTCGGCGTGAAGCTCGGTTTCGCCAAGCGCGGCTTCTCCGATATCGGCAAGGACCCGGAAAACGACATAGCCTTTGTCCGCGAGCTGCGCGACGCCGTCGGACCCGATTTCGAGATCATTGTCGATGGCGGCAATGGCGTGAAATGGGACCGCGCAACGGCAATCGATACGGTCCGCCGCATGGCCGACTACGACATCGGCTGGATCGAGGAGCCGTTCTACCCAACCAGGATCGACGATTATCGCGCCCTCAAGGAGGCTGTCGCAGTGCCGATCGGCACGGGCGAGCGCGAATTCACCGTCACGGGCTATCAGCGGCTGATCGAGACAGGCACAGTCGACGTGCTGGGGGTCGATCCCTCCCGCGCCGAGGGCGTGACGGGCTTTCGCAAGATCGACGCGCTCTGCGGCGCGGCCGGCATCACCATCAACGCCCATGCCTGGAGCACGGCGATCCTCTCGGCCGCGAGCCTGCATCTTTCGATCGCGTCGCCGAATGCGCGGCTGTTCGAGCTGAAGCCGATACCCGTCACGGTGCAGAGGGATCTCGTCGACAAGCCGATCTGGCACGAGAACGGCATCATCCGCGCGCCGGAAGGACCTGGTCTGGGCATCGAGGTCGACGAGGCGCTGATCGACTATCTGCAGCTGCGCTAAGGCACCGGGCGGCGGCGTTCCGTCCCCTGCCCTCGCCCTCTCGCCGGAATAGACCGGCGAGCGCAGGCGGCGGCCCTCAGCACACAACCCGCAAGTCCACATCGAACAGCGTCGCGACCCGCTTCAGCGCCGCGGCGTGATGGCCCGACGCCATGACGCCGTGATGGGTCGGGCCCTCTTCCGCCCAGGCATTGACGAAACCGCGCAGACCGAGCGGGAAGCGCACGCGGCAATTGGTGTCGCCGAGCGTCATCGGCGGGCCGTCGACGATCTCGCCTTCGGCGACGACCATGACGAAGCGGCCGTCGCCATCCTGCGTCAGCGAGAGCAGCGTCATGGCGCCGAGCCTTGGATAGGTCTGCGTCAGGAAGCCGGAGCCGGACTTGCCGTGGAAGACGGCCGAATGCTTCAGCGTCGGCGCGCGCGACGAGATCGTGATGTCGGCCGCACCCGAATGGCCGAGGATGACGACATCGTCCTCGAAGTCCATCGAATAGAGCTCGGCCAGAGTCGCGGTTCCCGCCACGGCCTTCAGCATCAGCATGGCAAGCGCCGTCTTGATGTCGCCCTCGACCGGGCAGGCGATGCCCTCCGCCATCAGGATCGAGAAGGCGGGATTGGACGCGGCCAGCACGGCGACGTGGTCGTCACGCACCGCGCCCTCATAGTGGTTCGGCAGCGCGCAGAGACCCTCCGCCGCGATCAGCCGGTCGAGCCCGGCAAGCACTCTGGCGACGTCCTCGAGCGCTGTGCCCTCGACCTCGGCGGGAATATCGAACGCCGCGCGCAACGTCAGCAACCGCCCGGAAACGTCGCGCTCGGACACCGCCGTGGCGGCCTCGGCGATGTCGTCCCATTGGAGATGCCGGGTGTAGGCACCGAATGTCGCGAAGAAGGCGGTTTCGTCGACATTGAGGTCGGTCATGCCGGGATAAGGCCGGCCGAACAGGCCGAAGCTGCGTGTCCGCAAGGTTCGCCGGATGGAGGCCGCATCGAGCCAGGAGGCGAGATCCTTCGCCAGCAGCTCGTCACCGTCGAGATGGCCGGTGACGACGTCGAAGCGCTTGCCGATCCGCCGCAGCGAGGCGGTCATTTCCGGCAGCGCGGCGCAGGAGATCGCGACGCCGAGCCAGTCGCCGATCGTGCGCACGCTCGCGCTGTCGAGCTTCCGAACCGACTGGACGTTCAGCAGCACGATCGGGACATCCACCGAGGCGATCGCCAGCAGCAAGGGCTCCGAGGTCGCATAGGTGGTGAGATGGACGAAGACGATATCGACATCGCTGGCGGCGAGGCTGGTTGCCGCCGCGCGGGCGCCGTCGATCGTGTCGACGAGGCCGAGTTCCACCCGCTCCGCGCTGTCGCCGATGAGCTGCAGCAGCTTTGCTTGATGGCCGAGCACGGCCTCGCGCATGCCGGCAAACTGCGGCCAGTAGGCGGCGAGCCCGACCGCCATCACGCCGATCCGCGGCTTTGCCGCAAGCGCCATCGATCACCCCTCCCAAGGCTTCAACGTGGCTTCCGACCTATCACTTGCCAACTTGACTGACAAGTTGCGAGGTGAGATGACTCGCTCGCTGCATCGTCTCGGAGGAGGGACGCAGCGAGGGATTGCAGGCGGCGCTGACCGCCTTGGGAGGATTACCGCTATGACGAAACTTGCCAGAGCGCTCGCGCTCGGTGTGGCCTCGGGCATTCTGTTCTCGGCCGCCGCCTTTGCCGATGATTTCCACGGTTTCGACCCGTCCAAGTATGATGGCACGCGCCTTTCGGCCGACCAGTACAAGGCGATGGTCGCTGATGCGACAGCGGTCAAGCCGCCGCGCAACGGCTCGAAATACGTGATCGGCTTCGCCAATCTGCAGCGCGACATCACCTTCGGCGTCGTGGTCGAGAAGTCGATCCAGGCCAATGCCGATCTCGCCGGCGTCGATCTGGTCATCGCCGACAACCGCCTCGACGGCCCGACCGCGCTCGCCAATGCGCAGTCCTTCGTCCAGCGCAATGTCGACTACGTGATCGAATTCCAGACCGACAGCAATTTCGGCCAGACCGTCATGAACGTCTTCAACGAAGACGGCACCAAGGTCGTGGCCATCGACATCCCGATGCCGGGTGCGACCTTCTTCGGCGCCAACAATCCGAAGTCGGGCTATATGAGCGGCTCCTATCTCGGCCAGGCCGCGATCGCCAAGTTCGGCAAGGACAAGGCGATGACGGGCTATTTCGTCGTCGGCGAACTGCCGCAGTCGGGCGCGATCCCGAAGATGCGCACCGAGGGCCAGGTCAACGGCTTCCTCTCGGCCCTGCCCGATTTCGACAAGGCCAAGATGCTGCGGATCGATACCAAGAATACGCTGCAGGAATCCTTCGCCCAGATGACGAATGTGCTGAGCCGCATTCCGGACGGTGTCCCGATCATGGTGACGGCGATCAACGACCAGTCGGCGATCGGCATGCTCCGCGCCATCAAGCAGGCCGGCCGCGAGGCGGATGCCGTCGTGGTGGGCAATGGCGCCGACGAGACCAAGGCGCTGGTCGACGAGAAGGAGCTCTATGGTGCGACGGGCTATTTCCCCGAGACCTACGGCAACTACCTGATCCCGATCGCGCTGTCCTCGCTCGCCGGCAAGCCGCTGCCGCCGGCCGTGCTGGTCAGCCACGTGATGATCACCAAGGCCAATGTCTGCAAGTACTATCCGGACTTCAAATGCGCGGATAAGGCCGAATTCGAGTACACGTTCCCGCAGGCAGCCTTCGAGGCCTATCTGACGGAACTGCGCAAGGAGCCTTTCCTGAAGGGCTTCGAGGATCTGGTCCCCGCCAACTGATCGAGAACGAGCCCGGGATGCGCGGCGACCCGCGCATCCCGGAACTTCAGTGCATATTGCAGCGAGTTGAGGCCATGGCCGGCAGCAGACTTCTCGACATGAGTGGCATCGGCAAGGCGTTCGGCGGCGTGCCGGTCCTCTCCGATGTCGGCTTCCATCTCGATGCCGGCGAAGTGGTCGCCCTGCTCGGCGCGAACGGCGCCGGCAAGTCCACCTTGATGAAGATCCTCTCCGGCAACTACAGCCGCGATGCGGGCACGATCGCGATCGATGGCGAGGCCGTCGATATCCGCACGCCCGCCGAAGCGATCACGCACGGCATCCGCATGCTGCCGCAGGAGCTGTCCATCTTCCCGGACCTCACGGTCGCCGAAAACATCATGATCGGTGGGCTGCCGCGGAAAGGCCTGCATGTCGACCGCGTTGCCATGGAGGCGCAGGCGCGAGCGCTCCTGAAGCGCCTCGGGCTTGAATGGCTGTCGCCGCGTGCCCGCATGGGCGCGGTCTCGCACCATGTCCAGCGCATCGTCGAGATCGCCCGCGCCATGAACGGCAATGCGCGCGTCCTGATCATGGACGAGCCGACCGCTTCGCTCGCGGCCGAGGAAGTGCAGTTGCTGTTCGACATCATCCGCCGCCTGCAGGCGGAAGGCATCTCGATCATCTACATCTCGCATTACCTGAAAGAGGTGTTCGCGATCTCCGGTCGCGTCGTCGTGCTCCGCGACGGCCGCAATGCCGGCGATTTCGCAACGGCCAGGACCGATGTCGACGAGGTGCTGCACGCGATCGTTGGCAACCGTGTCGGCGATCTCTATCCCCCCTTCTCCGCCTCGTCCGGTGCCGGCGAGGACGTCGTCACCGTCAAGGGGCTCGCTGTCGAAGGCTGGCTGCGCGGCGTCGATTTCACCGTCCGCCGCGGGACCATCACCGGCGTGCACGGGCTGATCGGCTCGGGCGCCGAGATGATCGGCCGCTCGCTGTTCGGCGCCGTGCCGCGCACGAAGATCGCGAGCGCCACGGTCGGCGGCAAGCCCTACACCATCTCGACACCCGGCAAGGCGGTCGAGGCCGGCCTCGGCCTCGTCGCGGCCGAGCGCAAGCGCGAGGGCATCATCGCGATGCTGACGCTGCGCGAGAACATCTCCATCGCCAACATGCCGCTGTTCACCCGCGGCGTGACCGTCGACCGCGAGAAGGAAGCGACGACCGCCGCCGAATGGATCCGCCGGCTCTCGATCCGCGCCCGCGGTCCGGAACAGCCGATCGGCACGCTGTCCGGCGGCAACCAGCAGAAGGTCTGCCTCGCGCGCTGGCTGCTCGGCGATCTCAGCGTGCTCATTCTCGAAGAGCCGACCCGCGGCGTCGATGTCGGCGCACGCCAGGAAATCTACCGCCAGATCCGCCAATTGGCCGACCAGGGCCTCGGCATTTTGCTGATCTCCTCCGACGCCGAGGAAGTCGCGGGTCTCGCCGATCGCAGCATCGTGCTCGCCGGCGGCGTCGTCACCGAGACCTACGAGCAGCCGACCGATGCGTCGGCGCTCATGAGCGCGGCCAGCAAGCCGGCTGTCGCAGCCTGATTTCCAAGGAACGCCCCATGTCGCATGTCAACACCACCGCCGCCGATCCGAAGGCCATCACGACAGCGCAGCGCTCGCGCAATCTGCTCGGCCATCCCTATGCCGGCGTCGTCATGCTGTTGATTTTCTACCTGATCCTGGCCGGCGTTTTCACGACGATCTCGCCCTACTTCCTGACCTTCAAGAACCTCGTCTCGATCGGCTCGAACATGGCTTTCATCGGCCTGATGGCGGCGGCCGGCACGCCGCTGATCATCGCCGGCGGGCTCGATCTCTCCGTCGCGGCCGTCGCCGGCATATCCGGCGTCGTGGTGTCCATGTGCTATGCGAACGGCATCGACATCTGGGTCTCCTGCGGAGTCGCGCTCCTCGTCGGGGCCGGCATCGGTGCCGGCAACGGCGCGCTGACCAATGGGCTCCGCCTCAATCCCTTCATCGTCACGCTCGGCACGATGTCGATCATCACCGGCCTGTCGCTGGTCCTGACCGGCGGCCTGACGCAGCCGCTCCTGATCGAGGGCTTCAACTGGATCGGATCGGGCAAGATCTACGGCATGCCGGTGCCGCTGATCATCATGCTCGTGATCTTCGTCCTGATCTGGTGGGTGATGGCGTTCACGCCGTTCGGCCGCTTCATCTATGCCTCGGGCGGCAATCCGGAAGCCTCGCGCATGCTGGGCATTCCGGTCGACCGGACGCAGATGATCCTCTACGTCGTCTCGGGCCTCTCCGGTGCGCTTGCCGGCATCATCGTCGCCGCCATGCTGGGTGCCGCCGCTCCCGATTCGGTCGGCAAGCATCTCCTCACCGTCATCGCCGCGATCATCCTCGGCGGTACGTCGCTGTTCGGCGGACGTGGTTCGGTCTGGGGCACGCTGCTCGCCGTGCTCATCCTCGGCACGCTGAACAACGGACTGACCTTGCTCAACGTTTCGAGCTTCTGGCAGGACGTGACCAAGGGCGCGGTGCTGCTCCTCGCCGTTGGCCTCGACCAGCTGCGCGTCCGTTCGCAGAGCTGAGGACAAGGTCCATGAACCCGCTCGACCAGTTGAAGCCGATCGATAGCAAGCCCTCCGCCTCCGAACGGGTGGCCGAGCGCCTGATGGCGCTGATCGCGTCCGGCAATATCGCGCCGGGCGACAAGCTCCCGAGCGAGAACGAGCTGACCAAGGCGCTGCATGTCTCGCGGCCCGTCGTGCGCGAAGCCCTTCGCGGCCTCGCCATGCTCGGCGTCGTCGAGAGCAAGCAGGGCGGCGGCTGCTATGTCACCGATCTGAAGCCGAACCGGCTGATGGCGCCGCTGTCCTTCGTGCTGAGCCTGCAGGACTACAGCCTCGACAGCCTCTTCGCCGCCCGGACCGTGATCGATTGCGGCCTCGCGGCCAGCGCAGCCCGCAATGTCACGGCATCGCAGTTGGAGCGCTTCGCCGAGCTCATCGAAGTTGCGTACCAGACCGTCCGCGACCCGGTCGCGTTCCGGCTGGCCGACAGCGAGTTTCACGAACTGATCGGCACGGCGTCGGACAACGCCTTTCTCGACCGCGTTTCGCGCTCGCTCTATGGCCTCGCCATCGACCAGCGCCGCAAGGCATCGGAGATGCCCGGCGTCCTCGATCAGTCGGCCAGGGATCACGATGCCATCGTCAAGGCCCTGGTCGCGCGCGACCCCAACGCGGCAGAAGCCGCCATGGCCGAGCATGTCGAGCACATCCGCAGGACCACGCTCGACGTCATGGGCGACATGCCGCCCATTCCCTTCCGGTCGCGCTAGGAGGTTGCCATGCTTCTCGAGGGCAAGCGTGCCATCGTCACCGGCGGCTCCCGAGGCATCGGCCGCGGAATCTCGCTGGAATTCGCCCGGCAGGGCTGCGACGTTGTGATCAATTATTTCGGCGCCGCCGATCAGGACGTGACCCACGCGGATGCCGCGGCGAAGGTCGTCGCCGAGATCGAGGCGCTCGGCCGCAAGGCGATCGCCGTCGAAGGCGATATCGCCGATCCGCAGGTCAGCCATGATCTGGTGAAGACCGCTGTCGAGGCCTTTGGCGGCGTCGACGTGCTCTCGTCGAATGCCGGCATCTGCCCGTTCCACAGCTTCCTCGACATGCCGCCGGCGCTCTTGCAGACCGTTCTTGGCGTCAATCTCACCGGCGCCTTCTACATCACCCAGGCGGCGGCGAACCGCATGAAGGACCAGGGCAAGGGCGGCGCGATCGTCGCGACCTCCTCGATCTCCGCCCTTGTCGGCGGCGCCATGCAGACGCACTACACGCCGACCAAGGCCGGCGTGCACTCGCTGATGCAATCCGTCGCCATCGCGCTCGGACCCTATGGCATTCGCTGCAATTCGGTCATGCCGGGCGCCATCGCCACCGACATCAACAAGGATGACTGGTCGGACCCGGCGAAGCGCGACTATCTGAACGGCCGCATCCCGCTCGGCCGGTTCGGCCAGCCCGCCGATGTCGCCAATGTCGTGGCGTTCCTTGCCTCCGACATGGCCGCCTATGTCACCGGCGCGTCGCTGCTGGTCGATGGCGGCCTCTATGTGAACCTGCAATAGGAGGCCCGCCATGCCCGAACGCATCGCCTTCCGCATGAAGGTCCACCCCGGCAAGATCGCCGAATACAAGAAGCGACATGACGAGCTCTGGCCCGATCTCACCAAGGCGCTGAAGGATGCCGGCGTGTCGGACTATTCGATCTGGCACGATCCCGAGACGGACTATCTGTTCGCCACGCTGATCCGCAGCGACGACCACACCATGGCCGACCTGCCCGCCACCGACGCGAACAAGCGCTGGTGGGCCTTCATGGACGACGTCATGGACTACAATGACGACGGCACGCCGACGGCCGTCACGCTCACCCAAGTGTTCCATCTTCCCTGACAAGAGCCGGACGGACGCGCCTCATGGCCAATCAGTTTCTCATCACCGACGTCCGGGTCTATCTCGTCGAGAGCGAGGGCGATGGCGGCGATTATTTCCAGCAGGGCAAGGGCCACTGGCTGATCGACACGCTGATCGCCAACCCGATGTCCGGCTATGAGAAATACAAGGCGTCGCGCTCGTCATGGGGCATCGGCGTGATGGGCTCGATCGTCGTCGAGATCGAGACGGCGAGCGGGGCCCGCGGCATCGCCACCGGCTTTGGCGGCTATCCCGCCGCATGGCTGGTCAAGAACCATTTCGCCCGCTTCCTGGTCGGCGAGGATGCGCGCAACGTCAACAAGATCTGGGACCAGATGTTCCGTGCCTCGATGCCCTATGGCCGCAAGGGCATGCCGATCGCGACGATCTCGGTCGTCGACCTCGCGCTCTGGGACCTCGTCGGCAAGCTCCGCGGCGAGCCGGTCTACAATCTCATCGGCGGTCTCTGCCATGACGAGATCACCTTCTATTGCACCGGACCGGAGCCCGCCGCCGTGCGCGACCTCGGCTTCTGGGGCTCGAAGGTGCCGCTGCCGCACAGCCATTTCGACGGCGAGGCCGGACTGGTCAAGAATATCGACTATCTCGCTGCGCAGCGCGCCAAGGTCGGCTCCGATTTCCCGCTGATGGTCGACTGCTACATGTCGCTGACCGTCCCCTATGCCATCCGCCTGGCGGAGGCGGCGAAGCCGCTCGGCATCTATTGGTGGGAAGAGGTGCTGCACCCCGACGATAGCGAGGGCTACCGGCTCCTCAAGCAGGCGCATCCGACGCTGAAATGGACGACGGGCGAGCATGAATATACCCGTTACGGCTTCCGCCAGCTGATCGCGGATCGCACGATCGATATCCTTCAGCCCGACGTGATGTGGGTCGGCGGCATGACCGCGCTGCTGCAGATCGCGGCGCAGGCCGCCGCCTATGACCTGCCGATCATCCCACATGGCAGCGGACCCTACGCCTATCATTTCATCGGCAGCCAGCCAAACCTGCCGCTTTGCGAGTATGTCGCGGCGAGCCCCGACGGCCGCTCGATCCGGCCCGTCTTCGGCAACCTGTTCACCGGCGAGGACCTGCCCCAGAACGGCCGCCTCAAGATCAGCGACGCCCCCGGCTTCGGCATGGAAATCGCCGACCGAGGGCTGCTCAGGCTATTCGAATAGGCCTGCAAAGGGAGGCCCTGCCCTTCTGGCCAACCGCGCTCAGAGAGCTGCGCGCGCTCCTTCTGCCACCGCGACATCGGCGAGCGTCGCATAGGCCACCAGCGGCACGATCACGAGGCTGAACGCGACGGTGATGATCGCCTTGCTGCCGATGGCCGCCTCTGGCGAGAGCAGGCCGTCGCCGAGCATGGGCAGGGCCACCATCAGCGGCAGCGCAAGGAGAATGGCACAGAGGGCCGCGACGGCCACCGCGCGCACCGCAAGATGGCGCGGCAGCCTCGTCGCGAGCGGATGGGGACGAAGCCTCGCCTCGCGGATCATCCGTCCGTCGGCCAAGGCCTTCCGGATGAAGGGCGTTCCGAGCAGCACCGAGAGCAGGCCGATCCAGATCGGCGTCATCGCGAGATCGGCGCCGATCCGGTCCAGCGTCAGCTCCGTTTCGCCGCGCCAGAGCCAGGCGGTGTAGGCGGCATTGCAGAGCGTGTTGAAGGCCGCGACGCCCGCCGCCTGCGCGATCAGATAGGTCTTCCAGGTCATGACGTTGATCCTTTCCTGTGCGTCAGGAGTGGGCGAGCTGGGCCGCGCCCTGCGGCTCGCCGAGGCAGCCCATGTCGGCGAGCGTCGTCGCGGGGGCCTGGTCGAGCGGCGTGTGCGGCTCGGCGCCGAGCAGTTAGACGAGACGGCTGTTGTCGAGGCGCATCGGGTTCTTCCACACCGGCTCGATCTCGAGCGCTTCCTTCGGGAAGCCGCCGAAGGGCGCGGCGAGGCGCATCATCCACCAGGGAAAAGCCCGCTCGGGCACATCGCGCCCGACGATCCGGCGGACCGCATCGCGCATCGTCGTGCCCGTCGCGTCCCACTGGCCGGCGAACTGCACTCTCTCATGCGGACGCAGCCGCTCGGGAATGGCGAGCAGGCCGGCGAAGGCCGCCGCGAGATCGGGCAGATAGGCATAGGCATGGGCAACGCCCGACGCGAGGCTGGTGAACTTCCGCACCGGCTCACCCGGCTGCACCATCGCCTGAGCGAACCAGCTCGCCCGCGCGCCGGGGCCGAAGAAGTCGCCGGCGCGTAGCACGAGCGAGGGAACCTCCGGCGCCGCCTCCGCCAGCTTCCGTTCCAGCGCGATGCGGATCCGGCCCTTCACGCTGCGGCCGTTCTGCGGGCTGTGTTCGTCGATCACGGGCGTGCGCGCCGGATCATAATTGTAAACCGTGCCGGGCAGCACGATCCGTGCGCCGCCGGCTGCGCGGGCCGCCGCCAGCGTGTTGTCGATCATCGGCAGCACCAGCGATGACCAGTTGCGATAGCCGGGCGGATTGACGGCATGGACGATGGCCGCGACGCCCTCGCCGAGCGTCGCCGCGCGGATGACGGAGGCCGCGTCCATGGCATCGCCCGCGACGAACTGCGGCGCCGGGCCGTCATGCCGCCAGCTCGACTTCGCCGTGTCGGGGTTGCGGCTGAGGGCGCGGACCTGCCAGCCCTCGCGGATGAGCCGTGCCGTGATCGCGCCGCCGACGCCGCCCGTGGCGCCGAGGACGAGGGCGGTCCGGTTGGCCGCCCGGTTACCTGCTTCTGTGGAAACTGTCTGAGCCATCGGTCATCTCCTTGTTGGCAAGGAGAGCTTCGGCCAAACTTGATCCCAACAAAATTGCCAATAATCCGCTATCGGTCTATAAGAAACTTATGAGCAAGACCGTAGACTGGGACGAGCAGCGCGCCTTCCTGGCTGTGATGGAAACCGGCAGCCTGTCGGCCGCCGCGCGGCTTCTCGGCCTGTCGCAACCCACCATGCGTGCGCGCATCGAGGGGCTGGAAGCTGCGCTCGGCACGGCGCTGTTCACGCGATCGGTGCATGGTCTCGTGCCGACGCCGACCGCCGAGGCCATGGCGGTGCCGGCGCGGGCGATGGCGCATGCCTCGGAGGCGATGTTGCGCGCGGCCTCGGCGGATTCGGCGGTGGCGGCGGGCCGCGTGCGGCTCAGCGTCTCCGATTTCGTCGGCATCGAGGTCCTGCCTGCCATGCTGCGCAGCCTCCATGACAAGCATCCGCAGCTCGCCGTCGAGTTCGAGCTCAGCAACGCCAGCGCCGACCTCATGGACCAGCAGGTCGATGTCGCCGTGCGGATGCATCCGCCCGAACAGGCCGCGCTGGTGGCGAAGAAGGTGCCGTCGATCCCGCTCGGCCTCTACGCGCATCGCGACTATCTCGCGGCGCATGGCCGTCCGGCCTCGAAGGCCGATATCGGCGCCCATCTCTTCATCGGACCGGATCGCAGCCGCGGCGATCTCGCCACCGCCGCGCTGATCGGCGATCCTGCCCGTATCCGCTGGATCGCCCGAACCGACAGCCATCCGGCGCAACTCGCGCTGGCGCGCGCCGGCCTCGGCATTGCCGTCGCGCAGATCCCGGCGGCCGCGCGCTATCCCGAACTGGAGCGTGTCCTGCCCGACATCGCGCTGCCCGAGCTTCCGACATGGATCGTGACGCACGAGAATCTCCG
Organism: Kaistia sp.; assembly: GCA_965229325.1. GTDB lineage: Bacteria > Pseudomonadota > Alphaproteobacteria > Rhizobiales > Kaistiaceae > Kaistia. Next base: position 826,207 of record OZ245873.1, read on the forward strand.
ACGCCTGCCGCGGGTCGGCGCGTTGTTCGATCATCTGGTCGAGGCGTTCGAGGCTTATGGCGACGGCCGGTAAGGGCCCTCGCCTACGCTCGGACGACGTCCCCCTCTTGGGTCCAGCTACAGCTTCGGGTCTTCAGGCGTTTCGCTGCCTGGTTCGAACTGGAGGATGTCGCCCGGCTGGCAGTCGAGGTAGCGGCAGATGGCGTCCAGTGTGTCGAAACGGATGCCCTTGACCTTGCCTTGCCTTAGCAAGCTGAGATTGGCTTCGGTGATGCCGATATATTCGGCCAGCTCCTTCGACTTGACGTTGCGCCGCGCCAGCACCGCCGCAAGGCTCACTTTGATGGGCATGGCGATCAGATGAACTGGCTGTTTTCTTCGGCGAGCGCGGCGGCCTTTTCCATCGCCCAGGCCAATGAGGCGACCACGCCTGCAAACAGCGCCAGGATCATCACATCGGAGCTGATCTCGATGACGATCTGCTTCGGGCCGCTATTCCAGCCGAGCGCCAGCATGAACAGCATGCCCGCCACGGGCTTCGCCAAGGCGCTCACGCCGGTTCCGAGAGCGAAGTCGCGCAGCCCGGCTATGCCCTCGGCCGCGAAGGGGCGCCCGGCCGCAAACTGCGCGAGACAGACGCGCAGCCGCAGCAGGCCCCAGCTCATGGGCAGGAGATGCAGCAGCGCCGTGGCGATCGCAATTATCTTCATGCCAGCGCTGTCGGCGAGGTGCTGGGAGCCGAGCAGCCAGTAGCCGATCGCCAAGGCCGGCAGCAGCGCCGCCAGCCCAAACGCCAGCACGCCGAGCGCGCCGAATGCGATGCGGGCCCGCGGCGACAGCCCGAACGCCGCCTGAGGCGCGACCTCTCCTGCGAAGACAAGGCTCTCTCGACTCATCATGGCTCTCCCTTGTGGCATGGGCCACGTTATGTGCCAAAAATTATTGTTTGACAATAAGTCCGACCCGCTGGATAAGCGAAATCGTTGTTAAACGATAACGGAGCTTGCCCATGAACGCTATCCGCACCGTGCTTCTGACGCTCTCGCTCGGCCTCGCCTTGCCTGCCGAGGCCACCCCGACGACGCCCGCCGGAGAGATCTCCGTCGCCCAGGTCGTCGACCTGATCCAGCGCTCGCCAAAGGACACGGCCGCCCGAAACGCTGCCATCGCCTATCTCGCGGGGGTCGGGGAAACCACCGGCCTTCTGGTGGCCGAGGCCGAGCGGCGGTCCTCGGTCAGCATCACCTGCGCCCGGCCGCTCGGCATTTCGAGCGTTGCGGCTTTCGCCGTCCTCTCCCGCACAGACAAGGCGACGTGGACCAAGACCGCGGCGACGCCGATCCTCGTCGAGGACATGCTGAACCGCGCCGGCTGCCGCTAGCCGGCCGCCGTCGGGCTGCGGCCGCCATCCGGCGGCCGCAGCCCTCGTCCCGCTCCCGCGGGCTTGCCTGCGTCAGTCGTCGCGGCGCGTCATTCCCCTTGAGCCCGAAGCCGATGACCCGGTAGCGTGCCGCCGCCGGGTTTGAGGATTCCGGTCGGCATGCGCGCGGCCTTCGGGATGCGCGCCGCCGTCAATGATCATGGAGGAGACGCGCGATGACGCGGCAATTGAAGGGCGCAGTGATCGGCTGCGGCTTCTTCGCCCAGAACCATCTGAATGGCTGGGCGGACATCGAAGGCGTCGAGATCGTCGCCGTCTGCGACCGAGACCGGGCGAAGGCGGAGGCGATGCGCGAGCGCTTCGGTATCGCCCGTGCCTATGACGACGCCGAGGCGATGTTCGCGGCGGAAAAGCTCGATTTTGTCGATATCCCGACGACGATGGAAACGCATGAGGCGCTGGTCGGCCTCGCCGTTGCCCATGGCGTGCCGACGATCGTGCAGAAGCCCTTCGGACCCGATCTCGACGCCTGCCGGCGCATGGTCGCGGCGGCTGCGGCGGCGGGCGTGCCGCTGATGGTGCACGAGAATTTCCGCTTCCAGCATGTCTCGCGTGCCGTGAAGCGGATCATCGACAGTGGCGAGATCGGCGATCTGACCTATTGCCGCCTGTCCTGGCGGACGGGCTTCGACATCTATGCCGGCCAGCCCTATCTCGCGATGGTCAAGCGCTTCGTCATCATGGATGTCGGCATCCACATTCTCGATCTCGCCCGCTACCTCTTCGGCGATGCCGGCAGCGTCTTCTGCCGCACGCAGCAGATCAAGGAGGGCATTGCCGGCGAGGACGCGGCGACGATCCTGCTCCAGCACGACAGCGGCGCCCTCTCCGTCCTCGACGTCAGCTATGCCAGCCGCCGCGGCATCGAGATCTTCCCGCATACGCTGATCGATATCGAGGGCACCAAAGGCACGATCGAGGTGCGCGCCGATCATGCCATCACCGTGTCCGGCCCCGGCTTTTCGCGCACCGAGACCGTGCCGCATGACGTCCGTTCCTGGACCAGCGAGCCCTGGACGTTGATCCAGGACAGCGTGGTCGAGACGCAGCGCCATTTCGTCGAGTGCCTGCGCACGGGCACCGAGCCGGAAACCTCGGGCCGCGACAGCCTCCTGACCTATGGGCTGATGGAAGCCGCCTATGCCTCGGCGAAATCCGGCCAGTTGGTGGTGCCGGACCGGGCCTAGCCTTCCTTGCCGGACGGCTGGCCATCACGGTGGGGGCGGGCTAGCCTGCCCTCGCCGCTTCTGCGGCGTTCGGCGAGCCTCGAGACATCCCTTCCGATGCCCGCGCCGCGATGGAGTTCAGCATGAAGTTCGGCGTCCTCGGCACAGGCGAAGTCGGCAGCGCGGTCGGCGGCAAGCTCGCCGCGCTCGGCCATGACGTCGTCATGGGCAGCCGCACGCCGGGGAGCCAGAAGGCGCGCGCCTTCGCTGCCGCGAAGGGCGTCCGTTTCGCGTCCTATGCAGAGGCTGCCGCGCATGGCGAGTGGATCGTCAATGCGCTGCCCGGCGAAGAGGTGGTCGGCATTCTTTCCACGTGCGCCATCGACGGCAAGATCCTGATCGATATCGCCAATTATAATTCCGCCGTCGACCAGCCGATCATGACGCCGGTCGGCGAACTGATCCAGAGCACCTTCCCGGCGGTGCGGCTCGTCAAGACGTTGAACAGCGTCAGCGCGCATCTGATGGTCGCTCCGGAAAGCCTCGGCAAGCCGCACTCCGTCTTCATCGCCAGCAACGACGCGGCGGCGAAGGAAGAGGTCAAGGGGTTGCTCACGAGCTTCGGCTGGGCCGACATCCTCGATTTCGGCGACCTCTCGGCCTGCCGCGCTATGGAGCAGCTGATCCCGCTCTGGATGCGGCTCGAACAGCAGCTCGGCACGACGCATTTCAACCTGTCCGTGGTCCGCGACCGCGACGCCTGACGTCGCTCGTTTCCTTCGCTCGGGCTCAACCCGCCCGGCGCGTTGGCGCCCCTCGCCCGCCTTCTCTTGAATCCGCCGCACGCTGCCCTTTGCCGCGCCAGCGTTCCCGCGCGCAGCCTTGCGTTGAGCCGGCGAAGCAGAACGGCCGGCTGGTATTTACATATAATAGTACTAATGGTATCGACTCTCATGCCGTGCTGGGGAGGAACGCCGCGCGGCCAAGGGAGGAAATCGTGACCATCTTGAAGAAACTCGCCCTCGCGGCGGGCATCGCCACTGCCTTGTCTTCGGGCGCCATGGCGGCCGACATGACCGTCGGCTTCTCGCAGATCGGCTCGGAATCCGGCTGGCGCGCCGCCGAGACCTCGGTGACCAAGCAGCAGGCCGAAAGCCGCGGCATCAACCTGAAGTTCGCTGACGCGCAGCAGAAGCAGGAAAACCAGATCAAGGCGATCCGCGGCTTCATCGCCCAGGGCGTCGATGCGATCCTGGTCGCTCCTGTCGTCGCGACCGGCTGGGAAGACGTCCTGACCGAAGCCAAGGAAGCCAAGATCCCGGTCGTCCTGCTCGACCGCGGCATCGACGGGCCGGAGGATCTCTATCTGACCTCCGTCGCCTCGGACCAGGTCAAGGAAGGCCGCGTCGCCGGCGAATGGCTGGTCGGCGCCGTCAAGGACAAGGACTGCAAGGTCGTCGAACTGCAGGGCACCGTCGGCTCGACCCCCGCGATCAATCGCAAGAAGGGCTTCGAGGAGGCGATCGCGTCGCACAAGAACATCACCATCATCCGCAGCCAGACCGGCGACTTCACCCGCTCGAAGGGCAAGGAAGTCACGGAAGGCTTCCTGAAGGCGGAGAATGGCGGCAAGGGCATCTGCGCGCTCTATGCCCACAATGACGACATGGCCGTCGGCGCCATCCAGGCGATCAAGGATGCGGGCCTCAAGCCCGGCACCGACATTCTCGTCGTCTCGATCGACGGCGTGCCGGATATCTTCCAGGCGATCGCCGCCGGCGAGGCCAATGCCACCGTCGAGCTGACGCCGAACATGGCGGGCCCCGCCTTCGACGTGCTCGCTGCCTACAAGAAGGACGGCACGGTTCCGCCGAAGTTCATCATCACCGAGTCGAAGCTCTATACGGCCGCTGATGATCCCAAGGGGGAGTATGAACGCCGCAAGGGTCTGGGCTATTAATCAGTAGCCGACCAGCCAACGACGCCTCGCCGGCGGAAGCCGGCGGGGCTGTCCTTTGCGGGAAAGGCCGGGCCAACCGGCCGCATGCTTGGGGGATCGACGTGGCAGAGACGGGCTTTCGCATGGAAGCGCGCGGGGTCTCCAAGATCTTTGGAACCCACAAGGCGCTCGACGGCGTGGATTTCGGCGTCCTGCCCGGCGAGGTGCATGCCCTGCTCGGCGAAAACGGCGCCGGCAAGTCGACGCTGATCAAGATCCTCACAGGAGCCTACCAGCCGGACGGCGGCGAGATCCTCGTCGATGGCGAGCCTGTTCATCTCGACAGTCCGCTGCATGCCCAGACCTTCGGCATCGGCACTGTTTACCAGGAGGTCAACCTGCTGCCGAACCGCTCGGTGGCGGAGAACCTCTTCCTCGGCCATCAGCCGACCCGTTTCGGCCTCGTCGATCGCAAGCGCATGGCGCGCGACGCCCGCGTGCTGTTGAAGCGCTACGGCCTCGAGATCGATCCGTCGAGCGAGCTCGGCAGCCATTCCGTCGCCGTCCAGCAGATCGTCGCGATCGCCCGTGCGGTGCAGCTCTCCGGCAAGGTGCTGATCCTCGACGAACCGACGGCGAGCCTTGACCGCGACGAGGTGCAGCGGCTGTTCGAGGTCGTCGCCGGCCTCAAGCGCGACGGTCTCGCCATCGTCTTCATCACCCATTTCCTCGACCAGGTCTTCGCCCTCGCCGATCGCGTCACGATCCTGCGCAACGGTAAACTGGTCGATACGCGGCGGCTCGGCGATCTCACCCGCACCGACCTCGTCCGCAAGATGCTCGGCAAGGACATCGCCTTTTCCGGTTCGACGAGCCTCGAGGCGCAGCGGCCGGTCACCGAGGTGCTGCTCGAATTCAAGGCCTATGGCCGCAAGCGCAGCGTGAAGCCGTTCACGCTGACCATCCACAAGGGCGAGGTGATCGGCGTCGCCGGCCTGCTCGGCTCCGGCCGCACGGAGATGGCGCGCGTCATGTTCGGCATCGATCCGGCCGACGAGGGCACCGTCACGCTGAACGGCAAGTCCGTGTCGATCCGCACGGCGACGGATGCGATCGGCCATGGCTTCGGCTTCTGCCCGGAGGATCGCAAGGCCGACGGCATTCTTGGCGAACTCTCGGTGCGCGAGAACATCGTCATCGCCCTTCAGGGCAAGCTCGGCTGGTTCCGCGCGCTCAATCGCGACGAACAGATCGATCTCGCCGGCCAGTTCGGCGAGGCGATGGACATCCGCGCCGCCTCGCTCGACATGCCGGTCAAGCTGCTCTCGGGCGGAAACCAGCAGAAGGTGATCCTCGCCCGTTGGCTGGCGACCGACCCCGCCTTCCTCATTCTCGACGAGCCGACGCGCGGCATCGATGTCGGCGCCCATGCCGAAATCGTGCGCACCATCAATCGGCTGCGCGACGACGGCATGGCGCTCGTCGTCATCTCGTCCGAAATCGACGAGGTCGTCGCCTATTCCTCGCGCATCGTCGTGATGCGTGACCGCGAGATGGTGGCGGAGCTGCGCGGCGAGGACATCAACCCGGCGGTGATCGTCCAGGCGATCGCCACCCATGGCGAGCCGGCCGCCGAGGACCACGCCGCATGAACCGCATTTCTCTCGGCCGCATCGTCAACACCCAGACCGTCGCGCTCGTCAGCGTGCTCTTGCTCAACTGGGTGCTGTTTCCCGGCTTCTTCAAGATCGAGTGGCAGGACGGCCGCCTGTTCGGCAGCCTGATCGACGTGCTCAATCGCGGCGCACCGGTGGCGATCCTCGCCATCGGCATGACGGCGGTGATCGCGACCAAGGGCGTCGATCTCTCGGTCGGCGCGGTCATGGCGATGTCGGGCGCCGTCGCCGCGACGCTGGTCGTCGCCGGCTATCCGGGTCCCGTCGCGGTCGGCGGCGCGCTCGCGGTCGGCCTCGCCTGCGGCCTCTGGAACGGCGTCCTCGTCGCCATCCTCGATATCCAGCCGATCATCGCGACCCTCGTGCTGATGGTGGCCGGCCGCGGCATCGCGCAGCTGATCACCGAGGGCTCGATCGTCACTTTCTCCGATCCGACGCTGATCTTCATCGGCACCGGGTCGTTCCTCGGCATGCCGATGCCTGTCGTCATCGCCTTCGTGCTGATGGTCCTCGTGACGCTCGCCGTGCGCAAGACCGCGATCGGGCTCTTCATCGAGGCGGTCGGCGTCAACCGCTCGGCGGCGACACTGGCCGGCATCCGCAGCCGCCTGCTGCTCCTCGTCGTCTATTCGGTGAGCGGGCTCTGCGCGGCCATTGCCGGCATCATCGTTGCCGGCGACATCCGCGGCGCCGATGCCAACAATGCCGGGCTCTGGCTCGAGCTCGACGCGATCCTGGCTGCGGTCATCGGCGGAACGTCGCTGCTCGGCGGGCGCTTCTCGATCCCGATGTCGGTCGTCGGTGCGCTGATCATCCAGGCGATGAACACCGGCATTCTCGTCTCCGGCTATCCGCCGGAATTCAACCTCGTGGTCAAGGCCGCCATCATCACGGTGATCCTCGTGATCCAGTCGCCGCTTGCCGGCCAGATCCTCGGCTTCTTCGGCCGCAACAAGTCCGGGGCCTCGCGATGAACCGCAGCATGCGTCCTCTGCTCGCGACGATCGCCATCTTCCTGATCGCCTATGCCGCGGCCGTCTTCCAGTTCCCGGGCCTCCTGTCGACGCGGGTGCTCGGCAACTTCCTGACCGACAACGCCTTTCTCGGCATCACCGCCGTCGGCATGACCTTCGTCATCATCTCGGGCGGCATCGACCTCTCGGTTGGCGCGGTGATCGGCTTCACCGGCGTGCTGGTCGCGGTGTTGATCAGCCACGGGCTGCATCCGCTCGCCGCCTTCGGCATCGCCATGGCGATCGCGGCGCTGTTCGGCGCGGCGATGGGCCTTGCGATCCATTATCTCGAAGTGCCGGCCTTCATCGTGACACTCGCCGGCATGTTCCTCGCCCGTGGCGGCGCCTCGGTGATCACGCAGGATTCGGTGCCGATCAATCACGAGTTCTACAGCTGGATCTCGACGCTGTTCATCCGCCTGCCCGGCGGCGGCCGGCTCAGCTTCGTCGGCCTGCTGATGATCGCTGTCTTCCTCGTCGGCGCGGTCATCGTGCATCGGACGCGGTTCGGCTCCTATGTCTATGCGCTGGGCGGCAACACGGTCTCGGCCTCGCTGATGGGCGTTCCGGTCGCGCGCACCACGGTGCAGATCTACATGCTCTCCAGCATGCTCGCCTGTCTGGCCGGAATCGTTTTCTCGCTCTATACCTCGGCCGGTTATCCGTTGGCCGCTGTCGGCGTCGAACTCGACGCCATCGGCGCCGTGGTGATCGGCGGCACGCTGCTCACCGGCGGTTATGGCTTCGTGTTCGGAACCTTTGTCGGGGTGATGCTGCTCGGTCTCGTCCAGACCTACATCATCTTCGACGGAACGCTGTCGAGCTGGTGGACCAAGATCGTGATCGGCATCCTGCTGTTCCTGTTCATCGTGTTGCAGCGACTGGTATTCGCCGCCTCGGCCCGCGGAGACAGATCGTCCGAGACGGCCTAGGATGAGCGAGCCCGGCAGTCTTCTACGCTCGCTCTCGGGCAAGCCGGCTGCGCGCAATTTCCACACCTTCGTCATCAACGAGATCGGCGCCGGCATCGTCTCGGGCCGCTTCGGCGTCGGCACGATCCTGCCGAGCGATGCCGAGATGATGACCAGCTACGGCGTCTCGCGCACGGTGCTGCGCGAGGCGCTGCGGACGCTGGAAGCCAAGGGCATGGTCGAAGCGCGGCCGAAGGTCGGCACCCGCGTCTCGCAGAAGAGCCGCTGGAACCTCTTCGACCAGCAGGTGCTCGCCTGGCATTTCGAGGCGGAGCTCGATCCGGAGTTCATCATCGGCCTCTTCGACATCCGCAGCGCGCTCGAAGCCCGCGCGGCGGACCTCGCGGCGCGGCGGCGCACGGCCGAGCAGATCCGCCTGCTGAAATACTGGATCCACCAGATGGAGCTCGCCGAGGGCGATGCCGAAACCCATGCGCTGGCCGAGCTCGAAGTGCACCGGATCATCGCCGAGGCCTCCGGCAACCCGCTCTTGCGCTCCTCGGTCGGGCTGGTCGAGCTGACGCTGGCGCTCGTCGCCGTCGCCGGCCGGGATGAAGCCAAACGTCGGGCCATCCGCGCGACGCTCACGGCCGAATGCCGGACCCTCGTCGCCGCGCTCGAGGCGGGCGATGCGACAGCTGCGACGACGATCATGGCGACGATCCTCGCCGTGAGCCTCGACCGCATCCTCGCCGTCCGCCGGCCGGGCGGCCCGCGCGACTGAACCTCCGTCAGGTGTTGAGGCGCTCGGCCGGCAGGTCGAGCGTCACGACGAGGCCGTCCGGCAGCCAGTCGCGCTTCAGCGCGGCGCCGAGCTGCATCGAGGCCACCCGCTCCGACAGCGTGGTGCCGAAGCCGCGCCGTTCCGGCGCTCCGGTGACGGCGGGGCCGCCCGTCTCGCGCCATTCGATGACGAAGCGCTCGCCGGCGATGCGGCAGCGGATGCGGACTTCCGCGCCCTCGCGCGACAGCCCGCCATATTTGACCGCGTTGGTCGCGAACTCATGCACGATGAGCGCCATCGCCGTCGCCGCATGCGGCCCGATCGGCAGATCGTCGCCCTCGATGATGAGGTTGCCGCGGTCCGGGGCATTGTAGGGCGAGGCGAGCAGCGCCAGCAGGCCCTTGACCGTGCGCGTGTCGTCGAGCGGCGCCGAGGCGGCGCTGTGCGGCCGCACATATTCATGCGCGGAGGCAAGCGCCTGGATGCGCGCCTGCACGGCCATCGCGAAGGGGCGGGCTTCCGGCTGGTCGCGGGTCGGCAGCATCACGAGGCTCGACACCACGGCGAAGATGTTGCGGATGCGGTGCGACAGCTCGCGCGCAATCAGCTCGCGCTGCGCCTCGGCTTCCTTCAGGTCGTCGATATCGGTGCAGGAGCCGTACCAGCGCAGGATGCGGCCGTCGGCGTCGCGGACGCACTGCGCCCGGCCGATGACCCAGCGATAGACGCCGCTGTGGTGCCGGAGGCGGTATTCGATGTGATAGGGCTCGCCGGTCGCAAGGCTCTCGCGCCAGCGGGCGAAGGCCCGCTCCTGATCGTCCGGATGGAACAGGCCGTTCCAGGCCTCGCCGTCGGTCGTCCCCTCGGGGACGCCGGTGAACTCGTACCAGCGGCGATTGTAGTAGTCGTGGAAGCCGTCCGGCCGCGTCGACCAGATCATCTGGTCGATCGAATTGGTGATCGCCGCGTAGCGCTCCTCGCTCGCGCGCAGCGCCGCCTCGGCCTCGTGCTGGTCGGTGACGTCGACGACGACGCCGATGAGGTGCTGGCGGTCGCCCTCGCCGATCGTCCTGAGGGCGCCGCGCAGCATCAGCCAGGCCGGGCGCCCGCCGTCGCCGGCTATCCGATACTCCGCGCGCAGCGGCGCGCCGCCGGCAGCCGCGGCAAGCTCGCTCTCGAGGCGTGCGCGGTCGCCCCTCGAGACGAGCTCCAGAAGGTCGGCAAGACGCGCCGGCGGGCTGGTCGAGCGCAGCGGATCGCCATGCAGCGTCCAGAAGCTCTGATCAGCCGAGAGACGGTCGAGACCCGCGTCGAGCTCGAAGGCGCCGACCCCGCCGGCCGCATCGAGCGCCATACGAAGCCGCGCTTCGCTGCCGGAGCTCGGGGGAGCTCCTGGCCCATTGTTCACCATCGCGCGTGCTGACTCTCCGAGGCGCCGGTCAACCGGCTGTGTTGCTTTGTAGACACGCCGCCGCAGGACGTCTGCGCCTTAGTGAACACAAGCCGCCTTTGCGCGTTGGAGGATCGCGCGGCTCCGTTCGGCCGCGTCGTTCAGACGAAAAGACGGAGATCCAGAGACGATGCGCTCCCCCACGCGAAGCCTCGATGCGCCGGTCAGCAATCTGCTGCGCGGCCTCCGAAACAGCGATTTTGCGCTGCTGAAGCCCCATCTCGTGCCGGCGACGGTCGCGACCGGAACCGTGCTCTATGAGCCGGGCGACGACGTCAAGAAGGTCTATTTCCCCTGCGACGCGACCCTCCTCGCCTTTCGCGTGATGCTGGAGGACGGCACCGCCGTCGAGACGGCCCTGGTCGGGCGCGAAGGGGCGCTGGCCGGCATCGTCAGCCAGGGCCGGTTGCCGGCCTATGGCCGCGCCGAGGTCCAGTTCGGCGGTCCCATACTCTGGATGCATGTCGAGCAACTCGAGGAGGCCAAGATGCAGTCGTTGGTGCTCCGGCATTTCTTCGCGCGCTATGCCGATTGCCTGATGGCGCAGGTGTTCCAGGCCGTCGCCTGCAATGCCGTCCACTCGATCGAGCAGCGCGCCGCCAAATGGCTGATCGCCGCGATGGAGCGCACCAGCGACACGATGCTGCCGATGACGCAGGAACAGCTCGCCGGCATGCTCGGCGTCGGCCGCAGCTATGTGAGCCGCGTCATCCAGACGCTGAAGCAGCGCGAACTGATCGAGACGCGGCGCGGCCGGCTGATCGTCACCAGCCCGACCGGCCTCCAGCATCTCGCCTGCTCCTGCCAATCGGCGGTGCGGCGCCATTTCGACGAGGTGCTCAAGGGCGTCTATCCGGATGAGCCGATCGTCGGCGCGGACGGGCGCATGCATCCGAACGTCACAGGATAGCCGGCGCAGTATATCGCAATGCCGCAACTTCGCGCGAGAACCGGAACCTTCCGCCGTCTCGGTGCTTGGTGGGGCATCGTCGCTCCGATCACAACCGGACTGTCCTGGATCGGAAAATGAGGACGCAGATCTTGGAAATGCAGGATGACGGGAGCCCTGGCGAGCGGCTCGGTGGACTGGGTGGGCGAGGCGATACTTTCGCCGCCGCTGTCCGCGCAACGCGCATGCCGATGCTGATCACCGATCCACGGCAGGCGGACAACCCGATCGTCTTCGTCAACGACGCCTTCCTGAAGCTGTCGGGCTACGACCGCGACGAGGTGATCGGCCACAACTGCCGCTTCCTGCAGGGGCCGGGCACAGATCCGGCCGCGGTCGATGCGATTCGCACGGCCATCAAGGCGGGCGAGGAAGTCGCGATCGACCTGCTCAACTACCGGAAGGACGGCACGCCGTTCTGGAATGCGCTGTTTATCTCGCCGGTGACGAGCGAGACCGGCGGCCTCCTGTTCTTCTTCGCCAGCCAGCTCGACGTGACCGAGCGGAAGCGCGCTGAACTCGCCGTTGCGGAGGATCGCGACCGGATCGAGGAAGCGGTCGCCAAGCGGACCGTCGAACTCGAAGAGGCATTGGCCGCGCGCACCGAGCTTCTGCACGAGGTCGATCACCGCGTGAAGAACAACCTGCAGCTCGTCACCGCGCTGATCTTCATCGAGAGCCGGCTCGCCAAGGACGACACCGCCGCGACATCGCTGAACCGTCTGCGGGCGCGGGTCGCGGCGCTGTCGGCCGTGCACCGCCTGCTCGATCGCGAGCGCGATGTCGTGCGCTTCGACATGGCCGCGCTCGTCAGGGAATTCGCGGCCGAGGCGGCGCCGTCGGGCGTCACGTTCCGTCTCGATCTCGATCACGTCAGCGTCTCCGCGGCCTATGCCGCTCCGGTCGCGCTTCTCGTCAGCGAACTGATCCGCCTCTCCGTGGCACGGATCAAGACGCAGGGCGTGGAGGGCGCGATCCGGCTCGGCGTCAGGCCGTCGGGGACCGGCCGCTACCGGTTCGGCATCGCTGCCAATGGCGCGCTGGCCGGGACCGAAGCATCGCTTTCGGCGGATGAGCGCGCCTTTGTCGATCGGCTCTGCCGCCAGCTGCGCGCCGATCTCAGCTGGCAGGAGGACGGCGACAGCGAGATCGCCGCCCTGCTGCCCATCGACGAACCTGCCAAAGGAGCTTGAATGGACCCCCAGTTGCGAGTCTTCGTCGTCGAGGACGAAGCGCTGCTGCAGATGCAGCTCGAGATTTTCCTGGAAGAGGCAGGCCATCTCCTGGTCGGCAGCGCCACCTCGCTCGCCGAGGCAATCGCCCATGCCGAGGCGGCGATGCCTGACCTCGCGCTGGTCGACATCCACCTCGCCGATGGCCCGACGGGTGTCGCCGTCGGCCGGGCGCTGGCCGACCGCGGCATCCCGGTCGTGTTCATGACCGCCAATGCCCGCCGCATTCCCGATGACTTCTCGGGTGCCATCGGCATCATCAGCAAGCCCTATACCCAGGCCGGCGTGATCGAGGCGTTGCGCTTCCTGGTCGGCGCGGTCAAGAACCCGCCGCCCGAGCAGTCACCGCCGCCGAGCCTGGTGCTCGCGCCGGCGCTCGCCGAGCGCTGGCACCTGCACTGAGCTGCCGGGCGTCAGTCCTGCCCATCCTTCGGCGGCATGATGACGAGGCCGGAAATCGGCTCGACGCAGACGAGATTGTCGATGACCTTGCGCACGCCGCCGACATTCTCGGCCACGACCCGCGCAGCGGCCCGCTCGCGCTCGTCGAAGATCGTGCCGGTCAGATCGACCGCGCCGTCCTCGACATGGACGCGGATCAGCCCGTTGCCGCTCCAGGAGAGGCGGCTGAATTCCTTGGCGAGCGCGGCCCGGATCGAGGCGTCGTCGCCGGGAGTGGCAGCCGCTTCGGCGCGCGCCTTGACCAGGGCCTTCATCAGGTCGGAGCGGCTGACGATGCCGAGCAGGCGCCCTGCCCCGTCGACGATCGGCACGCGCTTGATGCGGCGCTTGGTCATGACGGCGACGATGTCGTCGAGTGGCGTCTCGGGCGAGGCGGTCTCGACATCGCTGGTCATGACGTCACCGACGCGGCGCGCATTGGCCTCGACATAATCGGCGGCGGCCTGGCCGGGGCTCTGCAGGAATTCGAGCCAGCGCGACCGCTTCTTGCCGGTCGAGAGCTCGGCGCGGCGCAGGAAATCGCCCTCGCTGACGATCCCGATCAGGCGGCCGTCGCGCTCGACGACGGGCAGGCCGCTGATCCTGTGCGAGAGCATCAGCGTCGCGGCGTCGTCGATCGAGGTGGTCGGCTCGACGCTGATCACCGGCGTCGTCATTACGGCATCGGCGCGCATGGCCGCTCTCCTTGAAATCGCTTTGCCCAGCGGGCGTGTGACAGGTCTATCGACTATGCTCGCCCGCGGACTTGATCGCGATCAAGGCCCGCAGGGGAGCAGCGCTGCCAGGGTTTGCCCATCGGCGTCTTCCGCGACGAGACTCGTCACGGCCCAGCCACGACATCATAAGCTTGCCGAAGGAAATCGCCATGGGTTCGCCGACGCTGATCACCTTCAATGCCGGATCCTCGACCATCAAGCTCGGCCTGTTCGAGCATGATGGCGGCCCGCCGCGCCGGTTCGGCAAGGGGCTGGTCGATCTGAGGCACGAGCCGCTGACGCTGCATGTGAGCGAAGGCGCCGAGACGATCGACGTTCCGCTCGGCGCCAAGGCGGCCGAGGAGCTCGACGACGTCGTCGCGGAGACGCTCGACGTGCTCGCGACGCATTTCGATCATGGCGCGATCGCCCTTGCCGGCCACCGCATCGTGCATGGCGGCGATCGCTTCGACGGCCCGGTGCGGCTCGACGACGACAGCATCGCCGGGATCGAGGCGCTGGTGCCGCTCGCCCCGCTGCACCAGCCGCAAGGGCTGCGGCTCATCCGGGCGCTGCGCCGCCTGCGGCCGGAGTTGCCGCAGACGGCCTCGTTCGACACCGCCTTCCACCGCACGCAGAGCGACGCCGCCCGGCGCTTTGCGCTGCCGCGCGAATGGTTCGACCGCGGCGTGAAGCGCTACGGCTTTCACGGCCTCTCCTATGCCTTCATCGCCGGCGCGCTGCAGCGGATCGCGCCTGAGGTTGCGAAGGGCAAGGTGGTCGTCGCGCATCTTGGCAGCGGCGCCAGCCTCTGCGCCCTCGACGGCGGCGCCAGCCAGGCGACGTCGATGAGCTTCTCGACGCTCGACGGCATCGTGATGGCGACGCGGCCGGGCGCGCTCGATCCGGGCGTCGTGCTGCATCTCGCCAAGAACGGCCTCTCGATCGAGGCGATCGAGGACATGCTCTATCACCGCTCCGGCCTGCTCGGCCTTTCCGGCATCAGCGCCGATGCGCGCGTCCTTGCCGAAAGCGCGGCTCCGGCGGCGCATGAGGCGCTCGACCAGTTCGCCCGCGAGATCGCCGCGACCGCGGCCTCCTATGGCGCGGTGCTCGAGGGACTGGACGTCCTGGTGTTCACGGCCGGCATCGGCGAGCACCAGCCGGCGGTACGGGCGGCCGTCTGCCGGCGGCTCGGCTTTCTCGGCCTCGCCATCGACGCGGCGAAGAACGCCGCCAATGCCGAGCGCATCGACGCGCCCGGCAGCTCCGTCGCGGTCTTCGTGATCGCCACCGACGAGGAACAGGTCATCGCCGAGGAGGCGGCCGGCCTCGTTCGGTGATCGGGCTCGGTGATCAGCCCGCCGGGGATGGCCCGAGCAGGCTGCGCAGGCGGGTCGCGAGCGCCGCCATCGTATAGGGCTTGCGCAGCCAGTTGCCGCTCTCGGCCTGGCCGCGCTCCATGATGCTCGGCTCGGCATAGCCGGAGGTCAGCAGCACCTTGATGCCGGGCCGCATGGCGCGGATGCGCGTCGCCAGCGTGTCGCCATCCATGCCGCCGGGCATCACCACGTCGCTGAACAGGAGATCGATCGGCCGGTCCTGGCCGGCGGCCTGCAGCGCCTCGTCGGCATTGGCCGCCTCGATGACGGAATAGCCGAGCTCACGCAGCCTGGCGATGGCGACGCGGCGCACGCGCGGCTCGTCCTCGACGACGAGGATGGTCTCGCTGCCGCCCGGCAGGCCCGCCGGCGCCCGCGCCGTGGCGCTTGTCTCCGTGGCGACCGGCTGCGGCCGCGACGCCGGCAGGTAGATGCGCACGGTGGTGCCGTGGCCGGGCTCGCTGTCGAGGCGGATCTGGCCGCCGGACTGGGTGACGAAGCCATAGACCATGCTGAGGCCGAGGCCCGTTCCGGCACCGACCGATTTCGTGGTGAAGAAGGGTTCGAACGCTCGTTCGCGCACGGCCGGCGTCATTCCTGTGCCGGTGTCCGACACCGAGATCAGCACATAGTCGCCGGGCCGCATGTCGGGCCGTGCGCCGGCTTCGGCCAGCGCGATCTCGGCATGGGTGATCTCGACCGTCAGCCGGCCGCCCTTCGGCATGGCGTCGCGGGCGTTGATGGCGAGATTGAGCAGCGCATTCTGCAGTTGCGAGGCGTCGACCATGGCGTGGTTCGACGAGCCGGTGACGACGGTGCGAAGCTCGATCGTCTCGCCGAGCGCGCGGCGCAGCAGGTCCGAGAAATGCGCGACCAGCTGCCCGACATCGGCGAGCTGGGCGTTCAGCGGCTGGCGGCGGCCAAAGGCGAGCAATTGGCCGGTGAGGCGGGCGCCGTCATCGGCCGCCTCCTGCGCGGCGCGGATCAGTTCGAGGGCCGGACCTTCCGGGACCCGCCGCTCGACCATTTCGAGATTGCCGCTGATCACGGTCAGGAGATTGTTGAAATCATGGGCGATGCCGCCGGTCAGCTGGCCGATCGCTTCCATCTTCTGCGCCTGCCGCAATTCCTCCTCCAGCTTGTGGCGGCTGGTCAGGTCGCGGATGAAGCCGGTGAAGATGCGCTGGCCGTTGGCGACGGTCTCGCCGACGGCGAGTTCCATCGGGAACTGCGAGCCGTCTTTCTTGATCCCGGTGACGATGCGGCCATAGCCGATGATGTGGCGGCGGCCGGTCGCGAGATAGCGCGACATGTAGAGATCGTGGCTGTCGCGATCCGGCGGCGGCATCAGGACGCGGACATTGCGGCCGCAGACCTCGCTGGCGGAATAGCCGAACAGCCGTTCGGCGGCGGCGCTGAACGAGCTGATGACGGCGTGCTCGTCGATGATGACCATCGCCTCGGGCACGGTCTCGAGGATCGAGCGGAGATGCGCCTCGCGGATGGAGATGTCGAGCTGCGCGCGCTTCAGGTCGCTGATGTTGTGATTGATGGCGAGCACCGAGCCCGGCGGGACGACGATCATCCGTGTGGCGACGGTGAGCGGCTGGCCGTCGCGAGCGCGCTGCTGCACCTCGCCTTCCCAGGCCCCCTTCTTCGTCAGCGCCGCCGAAACGGCATTGCGCGAGGAGCTGAAGACCGTGCCGAGAAGCTCATGCACCGGCTGGCCGACAGCCTCGCTGCGGCTCCAGCCATAAAGCGTTTCCGAGCCCTTGGTCCAATGCGTGATGACGCCATCGCCACTGCGATGGATGATCAGGCTGCCGCCGTCCAGCAGGGCGGCGATCGCATCGAGGTTCGCCACACCGGCGGCGGTTGCGTCTGCGGTATCAGTCACGATCGGGCCTCGTCCCCCCACTCGACCCGGTCAGTTGGGCCAGACGGCCTGACGGCTATAGGCGACACCGACCGGCTCATGGGCGGTATCGTCGCCTTCGCCGGCGAGAATCTCAAGCTTCAGCGGCTGGCGGATGATGATCGCGTGGCGGCCGCTGGCGGCGATGACGCCGCGGCTGGTCAGCCGCGTCATGATGCGGGAGACCGTCTCGATGGTCAGGCCGAGATAGTCGGCCATGTCGAGCCGGGTCATCGGCAGCTCGATCACCGGCTGGCCGCGCAGGCCGCCGGCGAGCCGGCGGGCGTTGACGACGAGGAAGCTCGCCACGCGCTCCTCGGCGCTCTTGCGGGCGAGCAGGACCATCTGGTCCTGCGCCGCCGCCATCTCGTCGGAGAGGCGATGGAACAGCTCGGGACGGAGGATGGGCGAGCCGTTGACCTCCTCGTCGAAGCGGCTGCGGGCGAGGCGGCGCAGCTTGATGCGCGTGACGGCTTCGGCGGTGTAGAGGTAGCGCTCGCGCTGCGACAAGCCGACGAGATCGCCCGGATAGAGGAAGCCGGTGATGACGCGGCGGCCATCGCCGATGATCTTGTAGACCCGGAGCACCCCCTCGACGATATGGAAGAGATGCAGCGCCGCGTCGCCTTCCCAGAAGACGGCGGCGCCGGGTTCGAATCGCTCCGCGGTCTGGCGGCGGAAGAGCCCGGCGAGGCCCTCCCCGCATCCGACATCGCCGAGCGCGTGGTCGTGCCGTGCCGGAGCCATCATCGGTTCGGTGAACATCGGTAGTCCCTCGCTTCAAGCGTTGCTGCCTTGTGCCATCTGAGGCAGCGACGGTGACGGCGGGACGATGCGCGTGCTACGTTCGGTGCTCGTTTGTAACGGATTGTGATAACGGCCGATGACGCCTGCCGAGGCACCCCCTCCCGAGACCCGCCGTCATGGCTGAGCCGCCTCTGCGGCAGGAGCACCTGCTGGTCGTCGATGACGATGGCCGAATCCGCCAGATGCTCGCCCGCTATTTCGAGGACGAGGGTTACCGCGTCACCACGGTCGCCGATGGCAAGGCGATGCGCGAGGCGATGGCGCGGGCTGCGGCCGATCTCGTCCTGCTCGACCTGATGCTGGGGCCGGGCGAAAGCGGGCTCGATCTCGCGCGGGATCTGCGCAGCCGCTCCGACATTCCGATCATCATGCTGACCGGCCGCGACGACGTCGTCGACCGCATCGTTGGTCTCGAGGTCGGCGCGGACGACTATATCGCCAAGCCCTTCCATCTCCGCGAGGTTCTCGCCCGCATCAAGACGGTGCTCAGGCGGCGGGCCAAGCCGGATCGCCCGTCCGATTCGGGGCTCGCCGACCAGCTCATCCGCTTCGACGGATGGGAACTCGATCTTGATCGCCGCCGTCTTGTGCGGCCCGAGGGGACCGAGGTCGTGCTCACGACGGGCGAATTCGACATCCTCGCCGTCATGGCGCGCCATCCGGGCCGGGTGTTCTCGCGCGACATGCTGATGGATCTGACGCGGGGCCGGCAACTGGAGGCATTCGACCGGACGATCGACGCGCAGATCGCGCGGCTGCGCAAGAAGGTCGAGACCGACGCCAAAAATCCGTCGCTGGTCAAGTCGGTGCGCGGGGTCGGCTACGTGTTCACGGGCAAGGCCGGCTGAGCCCTGCCCTCAGAAGAGCAGCGAGGCGCCGAGGCCGAGCATGGCGCCGATGGCGCCGCCGCAGATGACGGCAAAGCCGATGGCGAGCACTGTGCGCATGGGAACTCACTTTCGAGGAGGGTGGGTGCAGGTTCGGTATCACCGGCGTGCCTTCTTGCCAGTGATGCCGTTCACGGCCATGGTCCGGCCGCCGGGGTGAACGCCCGGGATCACGGAGAGTTTCATCATGGCCGCGCTTTCGATCGATCTCGTCACGGATATCGTCTGCCCGTGGTGCTTCATCGGGCTGGTGCGGCTTGATCGCGTCCTCGCCGAGACCGGCATCGACGCGGCGATCAGCCACCACCCCTATTTCCTCGACCCCGACCTGCCGCCCGAAGGCGTCGACGTCGCCGAGCGGCTCAAGGCGAAATATGGCGGCGATATCGGCGCGATGTTCGCCCGGGTCGAGGCCGAAGCCAAGAAGAGCGGCATCCCGCTCGACCTCTCGCGCCAGCCGCGCCAGCGCCCGACCGACCGCGCCCATACGCTCGTTGCCGCGGCCGCTGCGAAGGGCACGCAGCATGCCCTCGCGCGTGCGCTGTTCGAGGCGCATTTCCTCGCCTCGCGCAACATCGCCGATGCGGATGTGCTGGCGGAGATCGCCGCGAACTTCGGCTTCGAGGATGCCGAGGCGCGCGCGATCATCGCCGATGCCGACGCACTGACGGAAACCCGCCGGCAGGCCGGCGCGATGGCCGAGATGGGGATCGGCGGCGTGCCCTTCTTCGTCTTCGACCGACGCCTGGCGCTCTCCGGCGCGCAGCCCGAGCCGGTGCTCGCCGATGCGCTGCGCCAGGCGACTGCGAGCGCGGCCGAATAGCCGATTGCCTCAGGCGGCGGCTTTGCTGAAACTATCGGCCCCGGTCAGGCGTTTCCCCCGCATGACGCCTTTGTCCCGGCAAGCCCAGAAGGATCCGACGCCATGACCAACCGTGCGCGGCTGTTCCCGGCGCTCCGCTACCATGACCCGCGCGCAGCGATCGATTTCCTGGTCGCCGCGTTCGGTTTCGCGCCGCATGTCGTCCACACCGCCCCCGACGGCAGCATCACCCATGCCGAATTGCGCATCGGCGAGGGCATGGTGATGGTCGGCACGATCGGTCCGGATCTCGCCGCCACGGGCCGTACCGTCAGCGGCGGCACCAGCAGCATCTATGTGTCGGTCGAATATGTCGACGGACACCATGACCGGGCGGTGGCGGCCGGCGCCGTCGTCACGCGGCCCCTCGCCGACACCGACTATGGCTCGCGCGAATATTCCTGCCGCGATCTCGAAGGCTATGAATGGTCGTTCGGGACCTATGATCCGATGGCGAGGCCCACGGATTGATCGCCGGATGCGGCCGCGCTGCAGTCCGGTCAGAGCACCCGGCGGAAGAGCCCGTCATAGAGCGTGACGAGACCCTGGTCGTCGACGTCGATGACCGCTGCGAAATCGCCATCGACTGCCTCGTATCGATAGCGGCGCCACGGCTCGATGCAGGTGTAGCGCTGGCGATCGAGCGCGAGCTCGAGATCGGGAAAGCGGACATAGACGACGGTGATCTCGGCCGATTGACCGGCCACGAGGTCGAGCCGGCGGATCGGCAGCGGATTGGTGAACGGGCTCGCCGAGAAATCGACGTCGATGGCGCCTGCGAGCGCCGGAAGCCGCTTGCCGTCGCCGCCCCGCCATTTGCCGTCGCCATCCGACTGCAGCGACAGCTTCGGACCGCCGACGACGGCGACATGCGCGCGGGCGACGGCGCCGGACGGATGGCACGCGACGCCATAGGACGCGGCGAAATGGGCATCGCCGCCGGACAACACGACGCCTTCGCCGCTGATGCCGGCGGCATGATCGGCGAACACGAGGTGTTCGAGGCCGCTGCCGTCCCAGCCCTGCCAGCGCACCGCCTTCGGCATCAGCGTCGCTCCCTGTTCGCTCCTGTCAGCGATCGAGGCCGGCCAGCAGCATGTATTTCTTCTCGACGAACTCGTCGATGCCGTGATGCGAGCCCTCGCGGCCGTTGCCGCTTTCCTTGACGCCGCCGAACGGCGCCAGTTCGGTCGAGATCAGGCCGGAATTGACGCCGACCATGCCATATTCGAGCGCCTCGCCGACGCGGAAGATGCGGCCGATGTCGCGGGCATAGAAGTAGGCGGCGAGGCCGAATTCGGTGTCGTTGGCGGCATGGATCACCTCGGCCTCGGTCTCGAAGCGGAACACCGCCGCGACCGGCCCGAACGTCTCCTCGCGGGCGAGCTTCATCGACGGCTTGGCGCCGGTCAGCACGGTCGGCTCGAAGAAGGCGCCGCCGAGGCCGTGGCGCTTGCCGCCGAGGATCACCTTGGCGCCCTTCGCGGCCGCGTCGGCGAGATGCTCCTCGACCTTGGCGATCGCCTTGTCGTTGATCAGCGGACCCTGCGTGACGCCGGCCGCCGTGCCGTCGCCGACCTTCAGCTTTGCGACGGCGGCGGTGAGCTTCGCGACGAAGGCGTCGTGGATGCCAGCCTGCGCATAGATGCGATTGGCGCAGACGCAGGTCTGGCCCATGTTGCGGAACTTCGAGACCATCGCGCCTTCGACCGCCGCATCGAGATCGGCGTCGTCGAAGACGATGAAGGGCGCATTGCCGCCGAGTTCCAGCGCCACTTTCTTCACCGTGCCGGCGGCCTGCCGCATCAACAGCTTGCCGACCTCGGTCGAGCCGGTGAAATTCACGAGGCGGATCGCCGGATGCGAGGTCAGCACGCCGCCGATCGCCCGCGACTCGCCGGTGATGACGTTGAAGACGCCTTTCGGGATGCCGGCGCGATCGGCAAGTTCGGCGAGCGCCAGCGCGGTCAGCGGTGTCTCGCCGGCCGGCTTGACGACGATCGTGCAGCCGGAGGCAATGGCGGGCGCCGCCTTGCGGGTGATCATCGCGGCCGGGAAATTCCACGGCGTGATCGCGCCGACGACGCCGGTCGGCTGCCGCAGCACGAGGATGCGGGCGTCGGCGCGGTGGCTCGGCAGCGTCTCGCCGGCGATGCGCTTCGCCTCCTCGGCATAGAATTCGATGTAGCTCGCGGCATAATCGATCTCGCCCCGCGCCTCGGCGAGCGGCTTGCCCTGCTCGCTGGTGAGGATCAGCGCGAGATCGTCGCGATGCGCCATGATCCGTTCGAACCACTGGCGGATCAGCTTCGAGCGCTCCTTTGCCGTGCGCGCCGCCCAGTCATGAAAGGCTGCGGAGGCGGCATCGACCGCCGCTGTCGCCTCATCGGCGCCGAACTGGGGCACGCGGCCGATCACGGCCCCGGTCGCGGGATTGGTGACCTCGATCGCGGGCTGGCCAACCCAGGCGCCGTCGACATAGCAGCGGTCCTTCAGCAGCGAGGGATCGATGAGGTCCAGTTCGGCGATGGCGGCAGGGTTCGTCATTGTCTCGATCCTCAGGCTTCAAGGCGCCGCGGTGCTTGTCCCGCAGGAAGGTCGGGGCGGCGGTGGGAAAATAGCGCTTC
Source organism: Kaistia sp. (assembly GCA_965229325.1). Classification (GTDB taxonomy): domain Bacteria; phylum Pseudomonadota; class Alphaproteobacteria; order Rhizobiales; family Kaistiaceae; genus Kaistia. Next base: position 848,405 of record OZ245873.1, read on the forward strand.
GGCCGCCACTCCGCCATGCTGGCGGGGCCGGACGACGGGACAACCGCCGAACGCGGCGCGCGTTCCGTCCCGAGGCGGCCGGCAAGGCGCTGCAATCAACGCGATCAGCGTTCGTTCAGGGCATCAAGAAGAGCCGGCAAGGCCATGATATCGCTGATGACATGGTCGGCATGTGGCGAAAGCTGCTCGGCGGAGAGATAGCCGCTGGCGACGCCGATCGCCGTGACGCCGGCGGCGCGGGCCGCATCGAGATCATGCAGCGTGTCGCCGATCAGCGCCGTCTCATCGGCCCTGGTGCCGAACGTCGCCATGAAGGCGTTGATCTGGCCGGGATCGGGCTTGCGGCCATGGCCGGAGTCATAGCCGATCACAGCGTCGAAGAGCGCGTCGAGGCCGAGCTTCGCGCTCTGCGCGCGGGCGCCCGCCTCGGTGTCGTTGGTGACGATGCCGAGCAGGTAGCCCTCGGCCTTCAGCCGGGTCAGCAGCCCGAGCGGGTCGCCGATCGGCGCGACGGAGGCGAGCGCGCCATCGTTGAACATCCGCGCGAGCCGATCGACGAAATCGGCATGCTCGCCGGGCGCGATGCCGACGACGGGCGCAAAATGCGCGGCGATGTCGATCACGGTGCCGCCGATGAACGGCGAGGTCGGCAGGATCGCGGCCGTCTCGCGGTCATAGTGCAGGATGGCGGCGAGCGCGGCATGCATTGCGTCGTCATCGCCGGCAAGCGACGCCAGCACGGAGGCGGCGGCGCCGTTCCAGGTGATGGCGAAATCGACCAGCGTGCCGTCCTTGTCGAAGAGGAGCGCTTTGAGACGGCTCATGCGATCACCGCCTCGATCAGGAAGGGGCCCTTGCGGCCGAGCGCCGCGCGAAAGAGCTCGGCGAAGCGCTCGGCGGTCTCCGCCCGCGCCGCCTCGACGCCCATGCCGCCGGCGAGTTGGACCCAGTCGAGCGCTGGTCCATCGAGCCGAAGCATCCGCTCGGCATTGTGGCCGAATTGGTCGATGCCGACATTCCGCATCTCGGCGCGCAGGATCGCATAGGCGCGGTTGGCGAACACGATGACGACGATGTCCAGCTGCTCGCGCGCCGCCGTCCAGAGGCCCTGCAGCGTGTACATGCCGCTGCCATCGGCCTGCAGCGTCACCACCTTGCGGTCCGGGCAGGCGATGGCAGCGCCGACCGACAGCGGAATGCCGATGCCGATCGCCCCGCCGGTGCACATCATATAGTCGTGGCGCGGCCCGCCCTCGCTGAGCGCATAGAAGCGGCGGCCCGAGGTCAGCCCTTCGTCGCAGACGATCGCCTCCTCGGGCAGGAAGGCGGCGGTGATGACCGAGACCGCGTCCTCGGTGAGCTTACCGGTCGGCAAAGCCGAGGGCGCCCATGCAGGGGCCGCGAGTGCCGTCCTCGCGCCGAGGCGGTCCGCGACGCGCTCCAGCGCATCGGTCATGTTTTCTCCAACGCCCGCCAGCGTCGCGATGCGGCACGCGTCCGGCAGCAGGCGGCTCGGCTTGCCGGGATAGCCGAAAAAGGCGACCGGTTCGCGCGCGCCGACCAGGATGAACAGCGAGAGATCGGCCAGCGCCGCGCGAGCCTGATCAATGGGATAAGGAATGCGCTCGAGCGGCGTCCGGTCGCCGCCGCGCGCGCTGCGCCCGTTGAGCACCTCCGCGAACAGCCGCGCGCCGGTCTTCTCGGCGATCCGCCCGGCCGCCGCGAGGGCCTCGCCCTGCGCGGCTGTCCCCGCGAGGAGGATGCCGGCCTTGCCGCCGGCGGCACCGATCGCCGCCGCGATCTCGGCGATAACAGCCTCTTCGATCAGCGCGGGCGCAGCGATCGTGACCGGCGCGACAGGGGCGTCAGCGACCGGTCCCCAGGCCGAATCGGCCGGCAGGATCAGCGTCGCGATGCCGGGCGTCTCTCTCGCCGCGCGGATCACGGCCTCGGCGCCGGGTCCGACATCCTCGGCGCCGTGGATGCGGCGCACGACATGCGACATCGACCGCGCGAGGCCGTCGACATCGCTGGTCAGCGGCGCGTCGAAGGCGAGATGATAGGAGGCATGGTCGCCGACGATATTGACGATCGGCGTCCGCGCGCGGCGGGCGTTGTGCAGGTTGGCGAGGCCATTGGCGAGGCCGGGGCCGGTATGCAGCAGCGTCGCCGCCGGCTTGCCGGCCATGCGGCCATAGCCGTCCGCGGCCCCAGTCGCGACGCCTTCGAAGAGGCCAAGCACGCAGCGCATGGCGGGCTTCCGGTCGAGCGCCGCGACGAAGTGCATTTCCGACGTGCCGGGATTGGCAAAGCAGACATCGATGCCGTTGACGAGGAGCGTGTCGCAGAGGCGGTCGGCGCCGTTCATTCGATCCCCGCAAAGGTCGGTCGTGCAAATCGCCGGCAGACTTGCCCGCCGGGCCTCAGGCTGTCAATCGCCGCGCCGCCGGCTGCTCAGTGCGGCGGCTGCGGCTCGGCGGCGTCGAGAATCCGAAGGCTCGCCTGCTTGCGACCCTGCCAGTGATCGAGCCCGAGCGCGCCCGCGACATGCAGCGAGCGGCCGCGGCTTCCGAGCAGCAGGCGGCCGAGATCGCTGTCGGCGGCGCGGAAGGCGATGGCGCGGAGGTTCTGGTCACCGCCGGAAAGCTGGGCGCGGACATGGCCGTTGCCGACCGTCTCGACATAGCCGATCCGGTGCGCCGGGAAGGCGAAGACGGGCTCGGCATGACCGGCGCCGAAGGGCCCTGCCCGCTCGATCGTCTCGATGAAGTCGGGCGTCGCCGCCCGCGCCGTCAGGGCGCCGTCGATGAGGAGCGAACTCGCCGAGCGCGCGGCGCGCGATGCGGCAGCCGCGTGCTGCTCGAGAAAGGCGCGGAAATCGCCGAGCCGTGCCTTCTCGACCGTGATGCCGGCCGCCATGGCATGGCCGCCGCCCTTGACCAGCAACCCTTCCTCGACGGCGGCGCGCACCAATCCGCCGAGATCGACGCCGGGCACCGAGCGGCCCGAGCCCGTGCCGAGGCCGTTCGGCATCATGGCGATAGCGAAGGCCGGGCGCTGGAAGCGCTCCTTGAGCCGCGCGGCGATGAGCCCGACGATGCCGGGATGCCAGTGCGGATCCGCGGTGACCAGCACGGCCGGCCCCTCGCCGCCGCCGATCTCCGCATCCGCCTCGGCCAGCGCCTGTTCGAGCATCGCCGCCTCGACCGCCTGGCGCTGCTTGTTGAGATCATCGAGCGTCGCGGCGATCACCTCGGCCTCGGCGGCGGCGTCCAGCGACAACAGCCGCGCGCCGAGCGCGGCATCGCCGATGCGCCCGCCGGCATTGATGCGCGGGCCGATCAGGAAGCCGAGATGATAGGGCGAGACGGGCGAATCGATCCGCGCCAGCCGGGCGAGCGCCGCGATGCCGAGATTGTCGCCATGGCGCAGCACCGCGAGGCCCTTGACCACGAAGGCGCGGTTGAGGCCGACCAGCGGGACGACATCGCAGACCGTGCCGAGCGCGACGAGATCGAGCCAGGCGAGGAGGTTCGGCTCAGCGCGGCCGGCCGTGTACCAGCCGCGCCGGCGGAGTTCCCGGTTGACCGCGACAACGGTCAAGAAGGTGACGCCGACGGCCGCGAGATAGCCGAGGCCGGAGAGATCGTCCTGACGGTTCGGATTGACGACCGCCTCGGCGGGCGGAAGCTCCGCGCCCATCTGGTGATGGTCGAGCACCACGGCGGGATGGCCGCGCGCGGCGGCGACGGCGAGCGCCTCATGGCTGGTCGATCCGCAATCGACCGTGACGATCAGGCCGGCGCCCTCGTCGAGCAGCAACCCGATCGCGTCGGGATTGGGACCGTAGCCTTCGAAGATGCGGTCGGGGATATAGATGCGGGTGGCGACGCCGACGCTTTCGAGAAAGCGGGCGAGCAGCGCCGAGGACGTGGCGCCATCGACATCGTAGTCGCCGAAGATCGCGACCTTCTCGCCGGCCTCGACGGCATCGGCGATCCGCGCCGCGGCGGCGTCCATGCCCGAGAGCACCGACGGGTCGGGCATCAGCCGCCTGATGCTCGGATTGAGGAAGTCCTCCGCCGCGTCCACGGCGACGCCGCGCGCCGCGAGGACGCGCGCCAGGAGTTCCGGCAGTTCGAAGCGCTGGACCATGGCCGTGGCGGCGAGGACCGCGGCTCCGTCGAGCCTGTCGTCCCAGCGCCGGCCCGTCGCCGACCGCTCGACGCCGAGAAAGCTGCGCCGCGCGGCCGGACCGAACTCAGACATCATGCGTCCGATCAGATCTCCGTCGCGAACTTCTCGTCATCGCGATGGGTCGCCTTGATGAAGCGGATGGTGCCCTTGGACGAGCGCATCACCAGCGTCTCGGTGGTGATGCGGCCGTCTCTCGCATAGCGCACGCCGTTCAGCATGTTGCCGTCGGTGACGCCGGTGGCCGCGAACAGGACCTCGCCGCGGCACATTTCGTGATGCGTATACTTCTTGTCGAAGTCGGCGATGCCCATCTTGCCGGCGCGCGCCTTCTGCGAGTCCGACTGGGTGATCAGCCGGCCCTGCATCTGGCCGCCGGTGCAGCAGAGCGCCGCGGCCGCCAGCACGCCCTCGGGCGCGCCGCCGGTGCCGAGATAGATGTCGATGCCGGTCGCGTCCGGGTCGGTCACGTCGATGATGCCGGCGACGTCACCATCGCCGATCAGGCGGACGGCGGCGCCGGTGGCGCGCACTTCCTCGATCAGCTTGGCATGGCGCGGACGGTCGAGGATGCAGGCGGTGATCTCGTCGATGCGCACGCCCTTGGCCTTGGCGAGGGACGCGATGTTCTCGGTCGGCGTGCGGTCGAGATCGACGGTGCCGAGCGGATAGCCCGGGCCGATGGCGATCTTGTCCATGTAGACGTCGGGCGCATGCAGCAGCGTGCCGCCCTCGGCGATCGCGACGACCGCGAGCGAATTCGGCAGGTTCTTGGCGCAGATGGTGGTGCCTTCGAGCGGATCGAGCGCGATGTCGACGCGCGGGCCGAAGCCGGTGCCGACGGCTTCGCCGATATAGAGCATCGGCGCCTCGTCGCGCTCGCCCTCGCCGATGACGACGGTGCCGGCGATGGCGAGATTGTTGAGCTCGCGCCGCATCGCGTCGACGGCAGCCTGGTCGGCGGCCTTTTCGTCACCACGCCCACGCCAGCGCGCGGCCGCGACCGCTGCCCGCTCCGTCACGCGGACCAGCTCCAAAGTGAGGATCCGGTCCAATCCCGCCGTCTTCGCTTCCGTCACAGCCATCTCGTTCCCCAGCTCATGCGAATTGTTCGATCCGTATCATCTGCGGCCTTTCGGCGATATGGCCGTCGACCGTGATGCGATCCAGCGCATCCTTGATCTGCGCTTCGGTCGTATCATAGGTGATCAGGATGACAGGCTGTGGCTCGAGCGGGCGCGGATGCTCCGGCGCGTCGGCCTTGGGCGCGCGGCGGCGCTGGACGATCGATTCGAGCGAGATCTCGTTTTCGGCCATGCGCTGGGCGATCGAGGCGAAGGCGCCGGGCCGGTCATAGACCGAGAGCCGCACGTAATAGCCGCCCTCATGCGCGCGCATCTGGGCGCGGCGATAGGGCTCGAGGTCGCGTGCCGGCCGGCCGAAGGTGCCGACGACGTCGCCGCGTGCGATATCGGCGATGTCGCTCATCACCGAGGAGGCCGTCGCATCGCCGCCGGCGCCGGGGCCCGAAAGGACCAGCCGGCCGACGAAATCGGCCTCGACGGCGACGGCATTGGTGACGCCATCGACCCGCGCGATCGGCGAGGATTTCGGCACCATGGTCGGATGGACGCGCTGCTCGAACCCGGTCTCGGTGCGGCTGGCGACGCCGAGCAGCTTGATGCGATAGCCGAGTTCGTCCGCCGCCTCGATATCCGCGGTGGTGATCGAGCGGATGCCCTCGACATAGACGGCGTCGGCGTCGATCCGCGTGCCGAAGGCGATGGCCGCCAGCAGCGACAGCTTGTGCGCCGTATCGAAGCCGTCGACATCGAAGGTCGGATCGGCCTCGGCATAGCCGAGCCGCTGCGCCTCGGCGAGGCAGGCTTCGAAGGAAAGCCCCTCGCGCTCCATCCGCGTCAGGATGTAGTTGCAGGTGCCGTTGAGGATTCCGTAGACGCGGGAAATCGTGTTGCCGGCGAGCGACTCGCGCAGCGTCTTGATGATCGGGATGCCGCCGGCCGCCGCCGCCTCGAAATTGAGCGAGACGCCCTTGGCCTCGGCCGCCGCGGCGAGCTCTGCGCCATGGCGGGCGAGCAGCGCCTTGTTGGCGGTGACGACATGCTTGCCGGCAGCGATCGCCGCCCGCACGGCCTCGTTGGCCGGACCTTCCGAGCCGCCGATCAGCTCGACGAAGACGTCGATGTCCTCCGATCGCGCCAGCGCGACCGGATCCTCGAAGAAGGCACAGCCCGAGAGATCGACGCCGCGATCGCGGTTGCGGTCGCGTGCCGAGACGCCGGTGACCACCACCGGGCGGCGGCTGCGCAATGCGATGTCGCGGCCGTGCCGCTCGACGAGCCGCAACAGGGACGAGCCGACGGTGCCGAGACCGGCGACGCCGAGCCGCAAATTCGTTTGTGTCATAAATCGCCCCAGAGGGGCCCGGCTCACCGCCGGGCGCTGCTGATCGGGACGACGTTGTGCATGGTTTTGTCCGCTGTTTCAAGGAAGCGGCGGATATTGCGTGCGGCCTGGCGGATGCGCTGTTCGTTCTCGACGAGCGCGATGCGGACATACTCGTCGCCATGCTCGCCGAAGCCGACGCCAGGCGCCACCGCGACATCCGCCTTCTCGATCAGCAGCTTGGAGAATTCGAGGCTGCCGAGCGCGCGGAACGGCTCGGGGATCGGCACCCAGGCGAACATCGAGGCGCGCGGCGCCGGGATCTCCCACCCTGCCCGGCCGAAGCTCTCGACCAGCGCATCGCGGCGATGCTTGTAGGTCGCGCGCATGTCGTCGATGCAGTTCTGCGGGCCGTTGAGCGCAGCCGTCGCCGCGACCTGGATCGGCGTATAGGCGCCGTAGTCGAGATAGGATTTGACGCGGGCGAGCGCTGCGATCAGCCGCTCGTTACCGACCGCGAAGCCCATGCGCCAGCCGGCCATGGAATAGGTCTTCGACATCGAGGTGAACTCGACCGCGACGTCGATGGCACCCGGCACCTGCAGGATCGAGGGCGGCGGCACGCCGTCGAAGAAGATCTCGGCATAAGCAAGGTCAGAGAGCACGAAGAGATCATGCTTGCGGGCGAAGGCGACCACGTCGCGATAGAAGTCGAGATCGGCGACATGCGCCGTCGGGTTCGACGGATAGCAGAGCACGACCGCGATCGGCTTCGGGATCGAGTGGATCACCGCCCGTTCCATCGCGTGGAAGAACTCCGGGCCAGGCTCCGACGGCACCGAGCGGATGACGCCGCCGGCCATCAGGAAGCCGAAGGCATGAATCGGGTAGCTCGGATTGGGGCAGAGCACCACGTCGCCAGGCGCGGTGATCGCCTGCGCCATGTTGGCGAAGCCTTCCTTCGAGCCGATCGTCGCGACGATCTGCGTCGCCGGATCGAGCTTCACGCCGAAGCGGCGCTCGTAATAGCCGGCCTGCGCCTTGCGCAGCCCGTTGATGCCGCGCGAGGCGGAATAGCCGTGCACATCGGGGCGCGCCGCCGTCTCGGCGAGCTTCTGGACGATATGGGCAGGCGTCGGCAGGTCGGGATTGCCCATGCCGAGATCGATGATGTCGGCGCCTGCGGCCCGAGCGCTCGCCTTAAGCCGGTTGACCTGCTCGAAGACGTATTGCGGCAGACGCCGCACGCTGTGGAACTCGCTCATCGCTCCGGATCCATCTTGGATGTCGACACAATCTGCGCCTCAGCCGGCGCGGCGGGGGTTCATATCATTGAACCGGCGCTTCGAAAGAGCGCTTTTATTGCGGGCATTTCGTGGCGTCGATCACCTTGTCGGTGCCGCAGCCATTCTGGATTTCCTTCAGCGTTTCCGCTGCATGCGTGCGGGCCAGCGTATCGAGCTCGCTCGCGCGCTCGGCGCCCTGCTGCTTGGCTTCGGCCGCAGCTTCCGGGCTTGCGACCTTGCCGCGCGCCGCCAGCGCCGCCTTTTCCTTTTCCTGCTCCGCCGGCGTCAGCACCTTGCCGGGCTGCGGCGCGCCACCGGTATTGATGTTCGGATAGGCCCCCTGCCGCTTCAATTCCGGATCCGCGCCGAAATCGAACGTCTTCTTGACCGTGGTGCAGCCCGCCAGCGCGACGACGAGCGCCACCGACAGCCAAAGACCTCGCGCCCGGCGCTGTCGCATCCCGTCACCGATCATTCCAATCACCATCATTTTCCGCGCGGAGGGTAAGCGTCTCGTAAACGCCTCCCGGATATCGCTCATTGCGCGAAACTATTACACTTGCCGCGGCGCGAAAGCAGGCCCGGCTGGAAAAAGTCGGATCGTTGGAGGAAGCATGGCCGGAGACAAGGGCACGTCGGGTGGGGCAAAGGGGCCGGCATCCTCGCCGATCCACCTCATGGTCAAGGATCCCGAGCGCCTCGCGCGCAACATCGCGCTCATCCTCGAGGGCGCCTCGCGCGCCGCGGCCAATTTCCTGAAGCCGCGCGAGAATGGCTCGGTTTCGGCCGATGTCGTCGACGAGATCACCGAGATCATCAAGACGGTCGCCAAGGTCATCGAATACTGGACCTCCGACCCCGCCCTCACCGTCCAGGCGCAATCGCGGCTGTTCGGGCGCTATTTCGCGTTGTGGAACACGGCGATCGCGCGGATGAGCGGCGCCGAGATGCCGCCGGTCGCAAGGCCCGATCCGCGCGACAAGCGCTTCCAGGATCCGGAATGGACCGACAACCAGTATTTCGACTTCGTGAAGCAGTTCTACCTGATCACGGCGCAATGGGCCGACGAGATGGCGCGCGACGCCGAGACGCTCGACGCGCATACCCGCCTCAAGGCCCGCTTCTATGTCCGGCAGATCGCCAATGCCGTCTCGCCGTCGAATTTCCTGTTCACCAACCCCGAGATCCTCCGCGACACGCTCGATTCCTCGGCCGACAATCTGGTGCGCGGCGTCAACATGTTCGCGGACGACATCGCGGCGGGCGAAGGCGAGCTGAAGATCCGCCAGGTCGACACGTCGAGCTTCACCATCGGCGGCAATCTGGCGCTGACGCCCGGCAAGGTCGTTCACCAGAACGAGGTCTGCCAGCTCATCCAGTACAAGGCGACGACGGCGGAAGTGCTGAAGCGGCCGCTGTTCATCGTGCCGCCCTGGATCAACAAGTTCTACATCCTCGACCTCTCGCCCGAAAAATCCTTCATCAAATGGGCGGTCGACCAGGGCCACACGGTCTTCGTCGTCTCATGGATCAATCCCGGCGAGGCGCAGGCGGGCAAGAGCTTCGAGCACTACATGCGCGAGGGCATCCTCGAATCGCTCGACGTCATCGAGAAGATCACGCGCGAGAAGGAGGTCAACGCCATCGGCTATTGCGTCGGCGGAACGCTGCTCTCGTTCTCGATGGCCTATATGGCGGCGACCGGCGACACCCGCATCGCGGCGGCGACCTTGTTCGCGACGCAGGTCGACTTCACCTTCGCCGGCGATCTCAAGGTGTTCATCGACGAGGAGCAGATCGAGCACATCGAGAAGAAGATGAGCGTGCGCGGCTATCTCGAAGGCAAGAACATGGCGTCTTCCTTCAACATGCTGCGCTCGAACGAGCTGATCTGGTCCTATGTCGTCAACAACTACTTCCGCGGCCGCGAACCGATCCCGTTCGATCTCCTCTACTGGAATTCAGACGCGACGCGAATGCCTGCCGCCAACCATTCGTTTTATCTGCGGAATTGCTATCTCGACAACAAGCTCGCCAAGGGCGAGCTCACGGTGGGCGACGTCAAGCTGTCGCTCGGTGACGTCACGATCCCGATCTACAATCTCGCCACCCGCGAGGACCATATCGCTCCGCCGCGCTCGGTCTTCTACGGCTCGTCCTATTTCGGCGGCGAGGTCACCTTCGTGCTGTCGGGCTCCGGCCATATCGCCGGCGTGGTCAATCCGCCGTCGCGCAAGAAATACCAGTACTGGACGGGCGCGGCGCCCTCCGGCGACGGCTTCGACGAGTGGCTGACCAAGGCCGAGGAGCATCCGGGCTCCTGGTGGCCGCATTGGCAGGCCTGGATCGAGGCGCAGGACGCGACCCGCGTCAAGGCGCGCATCCCCGGCGGCCGCCGCGTCAAGCCGATCGAGGACGCGCCGGGCAGCTATGTCCGCGTGATGTCCTGACGGGCGCGCGCCTCAGCGCAGCAGCGACTGGTTGAACACCATCACGGCGCGCTTCTGGTCGTTCGATGGATCGGTCTTCGCGAAGCTCAGCTCGATCGTGCGGTCGCCCGCCTCGATCGCGACGGGGATGGCGCAGGTCGTGGTGACATAGGCCGTGGAGATGGGGCAGTCGCCCTGCCTGCGGCCGCCGATGGTCGCGGTGACACGCTGATCGGCGACAGGCGACTGTAACTCGAGGCGCAGTGTGGCCGCGCCCGGTGTGGGGTCGACGATCGCCAGCGAGGCCCCGGCGCCGCTTACCCAACGGAACCTCGGCAGATTCCACTGCGGATAGGGGCCCTCAAGGGCCTGGAACCCGGCGCCCGGCGCCAGCGTCGCCAGCGCCGTCTTGCGCGCATAGATCTCGATCGGGCCGCCGGAGACAATCGGCTGCAGCGATGCGACCTTGACGAACGCCGGATCGGCCGCGACGGCCTCCCGAACCGCCCCGAGCGATGTCGCGCTCGGCAGCCAGTTCAGCACGTCGGGGTCGTCGGGCGAGAGCAGGACAACATGGGTCGCGGTCTTGATGTTGGCGAGATGCGCGGCCAGGTCGCCGCTGCGATGGTCGTCGAAGGCGTCGTCATCGGCATCGCCATCGCGGACGAACGCGAAATCGAGGATGTAGTCGTTGAGATAATAGGCGGCGGCCGGGAAATAGACCTTCGACGCGGTCTCTCCCTGCGGCCTGACCGCGTCATGGACCGCATCGATCAGCGCGTGGCGCTTGGCGAGTTCCTCCGCCGTGGCGACGCTCGGCCGACCCGTCCTGTGAAACCAGTGCCACTGGAAGCTGGACAGCGCCGTGGCGACGAGCCCCGCGGCGAGCAGCACCGCCATCACCTTGCCGCCACGTCCGCTTGCCAGTGCCGCCGTGAACACCGCACGGCCCGCGATCAGGAAGAAGACGAGGCAGAAGGCGGTGACCTGAACGCCGAGAAAGGCCGACTTGTGGGCCGGGATCGAGACGAAGGCGAAGGACACCGCGAAGACGAGCGCCATTCCGGCGACCCGGCGCAGCGCCGCCCGATCGCGCGCGACGACCAGCCCGGCGATGGCGAGGGCTACGAGCGCGGCGGTGACGAAGACCCAGGCCGCCATGGTCTGGCGGCCACCCTCGCCCCAGAGATAGAAGGTCGCCTGCTCATAGGGCGGCAGCTTGACCGCCCAGAGGTCCTTCTCGGTCGTGAAGGTGGTCCGGAGGATGTATTCGATCTGATGGCCGATCCCGACGATATAGTGGGGCAGGACGACGACCAGGGTGATCCCCGCCGCGGTAGCATTGCGGGCAAGCATGCTGCGGATCGATAGCATGCGCCCGGAGTCGAGGTAGTCGAGCCCCGTCGCGACCGCGAGGCTGACGCCATAAAGCGCGATGGTGATCGGGAACACCGACGGCTTGGTCAGCAGCGCGGCGGCGAAGAGAAGCGCGATCGCCAAAAGGCGGCCGCGCCCTGCCGTCACCCAGGGTCGCTCGACGAGACCGATGCAGCCGAAGGCGAGCAGGAAGCCGTTGACGATATCGGGCCGGCCCTCGATGACCAGGAAGCCGAGCACCGGCCAGGCGAGGACCGCGATGACGACGCTGGCCGTTACAAAGGCCGGCAATCCCGCGAACCAGCGGCGGATGACCAGCAGCAGCGCCACCACCCAGACCGTGTTGACCAGCGCCTGCGACCAATCGTGGAAGCCGAACAGCAGGAAGCCGATGAAGCTCGTCGCCGTCGACATCGGCGCATGCGGCGGGTCGCGGAGATAGCCCTCGAACAGCGACGGGAAGCCGGCGTTGTAGAATCCGAGCAGGCGGCGGCCGGCATCGACGAAATAGGTGATGTCGTCATAGGTCGCCGGCGCGGCCAGCTGGCCCTGGCGCATCGACTGCATGATCGAGGCGAGCGCGAACGCGACACCGGCGGCGATGAACCAGAGCGAGGACACCGTGCCGTTGCTGGTCGGTCGGATGACCGCGGGCGCCGTCCCGGACGCCGCTTTCCGCTGGCCGCCTGATGCTGACGGAGACTGGGGGGCGGCTGTCATCGATCGGCAGGTCCACGAGGGGCGACGGACGTCGTCGGGTGTTCCTGCTTATGGGGGACAGACGGTCGGCCTGCAATCCGCCCGTCGTCGATCGTTCGGTCCAGGCGCGGTTGCCACTCCCGCAGCGAAGACCCGGGCCGCGTGGCGGTCCGGGTCGGTCAGCGGAGGCGGACGGTCAGCCCTTGATGAAGGCGAGGATGTCGGCGTTCAGCACGTCGGCATTCACCGTCAGCATGCCATGCGAGAAGCCCGGATAGGTCTTCAGCGTGCCGTTCTTCAGCAGCTTGGCGGCGAGGCGCGAGGAATCCTCGATCGGGACGATCTGGTCGTCCTCGCCGTGCAGGACGAGGGTCGGCACGCTGATCGCCTGGAGATCGGCGGTCTGGTCGGTCTCGGAGAAGGCCTTGATGCCGTCATAGTGCGCCTTGGCGCTGCCGGTCATGCCCTGCCGCCACCAGTTGTCGATGACGGGCTCCAGCACCGTGACGCCCGGACGGTTGAAGCCGTAGAACGGCCCCGCGGCGACATCGCGGAAGAACGCCGCGCGATTGGCGGCGAGCGCGCTGCGGAACCCGTCGAAGACTTCGATCGGCAGGCCGCCCGGATTGCTTTCGGTCTTGACCATGATCGGCGGAACCGCGCTGACCAGCACCGCCTTGGCGACGCGGCCCTGCGGCTCGCCATGCTTCGCGACATAGCGGGCGACTTCGCCGCCGCCGGTCGAATGGCCGATATGGACGGCGTTGCGGAGGTCGAGGTGCTCGGCGACGGCCGCGGCGTCGGCAGCATAGTGGTCCATGTCGTGCCCCTCGCTCACCTGGGCCGACCGGCCATGGCCGCGCCGGTCATGCGCGACGACGCGAAAGCCCTTGGCGAGGAAGAACAGCATCTGTGCGTCCCAGTCATCGCTGGAGAGAGGCCAGCCATGATGGAACACGATCGGCTGGGCGTCGCGCGGGCCCCAGTCCTTGTAGAAGATCTCGGTGCCGTCGCTGGTCGTGATCGTGCTCATCGTACGGTCCTTTCAGTTGGCGCGATCGGGAGGATCACGCCTTGGCACTGGACGGTTTAACGACTTCGCTGCATGCTGCCGCTTGGCGGAAGCGACATTCTCCGGGACAAAAGTGACAACATGACTCCGAACGACAGGATCTGCGCGGAGATCGGGATCATCGTCTATCCCGACGTCCAGCTGGCCGGCGTCCACGGCCTCACCGATCTCTTCCGCATCGCCGGCGAGCAGGCGCGGCTTCGTTCGCGGGGCGAGGCCGTTCCCGTCATCCGCGTCAGCCACTGGAAGGCCGACGAGGCCGGCGACATCGCCTGCGTCTTCGATACGCATCCCGGCCGCGGCCATCGCCTCACCCATCTCATCGCGCCGCCGAGCCTGATGCTGCCGCTGCGCCGGACCGCGATGCGCCAGATCGCGGCCTGGCTGACCGACTGGCATGGCCGCGGCGCCGTGCTCTGCTCGGTCTGCGCCGGCTCCTTCGTGCTCGGCGAAACCGGACTGCTCGACGGCCGCGCCGTCACCACCCACTGGGCCTTCGCGGCCGACATGGCGGCGCGATTTCCGAAGGTCGATGTCGACGCGACGCGCATGGTGATCGACGATGGTGACATCATGACGTCGGGCGGCATCCTCGCCTGGGTCGATCTCGGGCTGACGCTGGTCGAACGGCTGATCGGCCCGCAGGTGATGCTGGATACGGCGCGATTCCTCATCGTCGATCCGCCTGGACGGACGCAGCAGGCCTATGGCCAGTTCACGCCCCGTCTCGATCATGGCGATGCCGCCGTCCTCAAGGTTCAGCACTGGCTGCAGGCGACGGCCGCGAAGGACCACACGGCGGCGATGCTGGCCGAGATCGCCGGCCTCGAGCCGCGCACGTTCCTCCGGCGCTTCCGCAAGGCCACCGGGGTCAATCCGACGGAATATGCGCAGCAGATCCGCATCGCCAAGGCGCGCGAGGCGCTGGAATTCAGCCGCAAGCCCGTCGAGCAGATCGCATTCGATGTCGGCTATGGCGATGCGTCGGCCTTCCGGCGGCTGTTCCAGCGCGTGACCGGCCTCGCGCCGGCCGATTATCGCCGGCGCTTCGGTCTCGCCGCCTGAGGCTGGGAGCGGCGGGCGGGCGTCCCGCCGCCGCTTGCTTCGTCGCCTATTCGGCCAGCGTGCCGGCCTTGCGGGCGGCGAAGACGGCAAGCGCGTCCATCAGCGCCGGCGACAGGCAGTCATAGGGCTCGAGCCCGACCTCGCGGATGCGCGCGCGGATCGCGTCCATGCGCTTCGGCGCCACGCCGCCCTCGATCACCGACGAGACGAAGGCAGCGAATTGCGGCGCCTGCCAGCCCTTGTCGCGCGAGAGTTCCGTGTGGACGAAGGAGAGACCCTTGAAGGCGTGGTCGCGCTCGACGGGACCGTGCATATGGGCGCCACAGGCCTTGCAGGCATGGCGGAGGATCAGCGCGGCGGGATCGACGATGGCGAGCTTGTCGCCATTCTCGACGACATGGACATTGGCGGTCGGCGCCACGGCCACGACGGAAAGGACCGCGCCCGCCGGCTTCCAGCACTTGGTGCAGCCGCAGGCGTGATTGTGAACAACCTGCCCGTCGATGGTCACTTTGACCGGCCGATCGGTGCAGAGGCATGTCAACGTGCCGCCTGCAAAGCTGTCGGACCCGGCGACGATGCCATCATCGATCGCCGGGTGAAGCAGAACCTTGTCTGACATCGTGCGCTCCCTCTGGTTTCTTTGTTCCCGTTGGCGCGGGTAAAGAGAACGCTAGTCCCGTTCCCAGTGTTTGGGAACGAAATCATTGGGGAGATCGCGACGGGAGCGTCAGTTCAGCCCGGCCGCCTCATCGAGGCCGAGCGCGAGGTTGAGGTTCTGCACGGCGGCGCCGGACGCGCCCTTGCCGAGATTGTCGAGCAAGGCCAGCGCCATCCCCTGCCCGTTCGCTTCATTGCCGAACACCATGATGCGCAGGCGATTGGTGCCGTTGAGGTTTTCCGGGTCGATCAGCGCATGGAAGCCGGCCGCGCCCGTCCGCGCCTTCTGCACGGCGGCGGACTCGTCGGCTCCGAGCACCTCGATGAAGCGCTCGCCCTTGTAGTGCGCCTCATAGGCGGCGGTGAGATCGACAGCCGAAGGCTTGCCCGGCAGGCGCGCCAGATGCAGCGGCAGCTCGATGATCATGCCCTGTGCGAAGCGGCCGACCGCCGGCGTGAACAGCGGCGCCTCGCCGATCGCGCCATAGCGGACGATCTCGGGCAGATGCTTGTGCCCGAGATTGAGGCCATAGGGGCGGAACGCATCGCTGGAGCCGGGCGGCGGGGTCTGCTGCTCGAATTCGGCGATCAGTCCCTTGCCGCCGCCCGAATAGCCCGAGATGCCGTTGACGAAGAGCGGCCAGTCGGCAGGCAGCAGCCCGGCATCGACCAGCGGGCGGATGAGCGCGATCGCGCCGGTCGCATAGCAGCCGGGATTGGCGATGCGCTTGGCGGCGGCGATCTTGTCGCGCTGGCCAGCCGCGAGCTCGGCGAAGCCATAGGCCCAGCCGGGAAACACGCGGTGCGCGGTCGACGCGTCGATGATCCGCGTCGCCGGATTGCTGACGAGCGTCACGGCCTCGCGGGCTGCATCGTCCGGCAGGCAGAGGATCACCGCGTCGGCGGCGTTCATCATGTCGGCCCGCGCCGAGGCGTCCTTGCGGTGCTCGGGCGCGATCGACAGCAGCGCGATGTCGGGCCGGCCCTCGAGGCGCTGGCGGATCTGCAGGCCGGTGGTGCCGGCTTCGCCGTCGATGAAGACCTTGGCTGACATGGATGTCTCCGCTTCGATGAGACCGATGGGAAAGGCGGCGCGTGCGACCGCCCGGCCGGCCCTATCAGGTGGTTATGACGGGCGCATGCAAAAAGGGCGCCCCGGTTTCCCGAAGCGCCCTTTTCCAAAGATGTTGGATGCGGCTTAGCGCTTCGAGAACTGGAAGCTCCGGCGCGCCTTGGCGCGGCCATACTTCTTGCGCTCGACGACACGGCTGTCGCGCGTCAGGAAGCCGCCCTTCTTGAGGACGCCGCGCAGCTCCGGCTCGTAATAGGTGAGCGCCTTGGAGATGCCGTGACGCAGCGCGCCGGCCTGACCCGAGAGACCGCCGCCGGCAACCGTGGCGACGATGTCGTACTGGCCATTGCGGTTGGCGACGCCGATCGCCTGGCGAACCAGCATCTGCAGCACCGGACGGGCGAAATACGACGAGAACTCACGCGTGTTCACGGTGATCTTGCCGGTGCCGGGACGGATCCAGACACGGGCGATCGCGTTCTTGCGCTTGCCGGTGGCATAGGCGCGGCCCTGCGCGTCCAGCTTCTGGACATGGACCGGAGCGGCGACCTCGGTGGAAGCCGTGACGAGGCCCTGGAGCGACTGAAGATCGGCCATGTTCAGGCAACCCTCTTGTTCTTGGGATTGAGCGCGGCGACGTCCAGAACCTGAGGCTGCTGAGCCTCATGCGGATGGCTCGGACCGCCATAGACGCGCAGGTTGCTGAACTGGCGACGGCCAAGCGGGCCCTCGGGCAGCATGCGCTCGACGGCCTTCTCGATCACGCGCTCGGGGAAACGCCCCTCGATGATCTGGCGCGGGCTGCGCTCCTTGATGCCGCCGATATAGCCGGTGTGCCAGTAGTAGCGCTTGTCCTGGTACTTGCGGCCCGTGAAGACGCACTTCTCGGCATTGATGATGATGACGTTGTCGCCATCATCGACATGCGGCGTGAAGCTGGCCTTGTGCTTGCCGCGCAGGCGATTCGCCACGATGGAGGCGAGCCGGCCGACGACCAGCCCTTCGGCATCGATCAGAATCCACTTCTTCTCGACATCCGCCGGCTTGGTGGAAATGGTGCTCATTGTGAACTCGTTTCTCGTGCCCCGGAGGACATAAGGGAAGGCAACGGGACGCGCCCGTCGATCGGCGGTTTCTCTACAGTCTCACCGCGCCGCCGTCAACCATGACGAAACGGCATCAGCGCCAAAACCTCCATAAAAATCATCGGCCTGGCTTATGCGGTATCATGTTACCGCATCTCCCGCCGCCGGCGGATTTCCGCCACGATGTTCGTATCCCCTCGCACATGGACGGATCGTCACTTCTTCGCACCGGTCGATCGGCTATTGTGCGACCGAAGATGACGGTCAGGAATCGAGAGATGACGGAAAACGGCCTTTCCCCGCGATTGAGCATCGTGACCCTCGGCGTCGCCAATGTCGCCAAGGCCCGCGCCTTCTATACGGCGCTCGGCTGGAAACCGTCCTCGGCGAGCCAGGAGCAGATCGTCTTCTTCCAGCTCTCCGGCGTCGTGCTGGCCCTCTTCGACCGCAACCATCTCGCCGACGATGCGACGGTGGCGCCGGCCGGCGACGGCTTCCGCGCCGTGACGCTTGCCCACAATGTCGGCTCCGAAGCCGAGGTCGACGCGGCCCTCGCCCATGCCGAGCGCAGCGGCGCGCAGATCGTCAAGCCGGCGGCGAAAGTCTTCTGGGGCGGCTATTCGGGCTATTTCGCCGATCCCGACGGCCATCTCTGGGAGGTGGCCTACAATCCCTTCTTCCCCTTCGACGAGGCCGGTCGCCTCGCCCTCCCCGGACCCGATGCATGAAAACCCAGACGCTCGCGCTTCTCCTCGCCGCCTGGCCGGCCCTTGCCGTGTCGCAGGCTTACGCCGTGCAGCCCTATGAACCCGTCGTCGCGACCTATGACACCGCCGGCGCCGACGACGCCGAACTGAAGGCCTTCATCGACACGCTGCAGAAGGCGATCGACACCGGCGACGCAGCGGCGCTGAAGCTCGCCGTAGCCCAGGATCTTGTCATCTATGCGCCGCCGGTCGGCTTTCCCGAGGCGACGACGCCGGGTCCGCTCGCCAATCCCGACAAGCATGTCGGCGAACAGCGGCTCGACGAGGCGGCGATCCTGATGGGCTCGACCGATGTCGACTATACGCGCGATGATCTCGACAGCATGGTCATCGACCTGTTCGGCACGGCGATCGAGCCGCACACGACGGGCGTGTCGAAGATCGCCGGCGGCAAGCTCTGCTCGCCGGCCGAGCCGATCTTCGATCGCGACAAGGCGCTGGCGATGGCGACCGCCGCCGACGTGCCGCCCGGCAATCTGTGGATCCTCTCCGGCAACACCGATTTCCACGAAAAGCCCGACGCGAAATCGCCGGTGATCGAGACGCTGGCGGCGAACACCATCGTCCCGTTCATCGAAGGCTCGGTCGACGTTCCCGTGGCGCCGACCGGCAGCCCGGACGCGCCGGACGCGAGCGAAGCGGCTGCCGACGATGGCGGCTGGTATTCGGTCGCCCTGCCCTCGGGCAAGACCGGCTATGCCAGCGACGACGCTTCGCTCGGCTTCCAGGCGGTGAGCGTCTGCTATGGCAAGGTCGACGGGAAATGGGCGGTGACCGCCGTCATCGTGCCGAGCCTCTGAAACCGGAACGGCGGGGCGAGAGCCCCGCCCACGGCTCGTTCAATGGGCGGAGCTGCGCGACAGCAGGTTGACGATCATCACGCCGACCAGGATGAAGCCGATGCCGATCGCGCCCCAGGTGTCGACCTTCTGGCCGAACAGCGCCCAGCCGATGCCCGAGATCAGCACGATGCCGATGCCCGACCAGACGGCATAGGCGACGCCGATCGGGATCGCGCGGAGCGTCAGCGACAGGAAATAGAAGGCCGTCACATAGCCGACGGCGACGACGAGCGAGGGCCCGAGCCGCGTGAAGCCGTCGGAGGCCTTCAGCGACAGCGTTGCGATCGTCTCGGCCAGGATGGCGAGCCCGAGATAGAGATAGCTCTGCATGATCAGATCTCCTTCCGCGTCGCGTCGATCAGGCGGGCGCGGAGCGCCGCGCGGTCGCCGGTCTTGAAGCCGATGATGTCGGCGAGCCAGATGCCGTCGGCGGCATAGCGGACGATCTGGAGCGCGTCCTCGCCGTCGGTCGCCCGGTGGCGATCGAGCCGCCGGCGCAGCCAGTCCGCCCAGAGCCGGCGAATATCCGGATCGGCGATGGCCGAGACCCAGAGCCCCGCCCAGGGCGCGCTCTGGTGGCGCTCGTCGGCGCGAAAGACCGTCTCGACATAGGCGCGCGTGAAGCAGCCATGGCCCTTGCCCTCGGTGGCAATGGTCGCGTCGATCTCGCGGTCGAGTTCGTCGAAGAGGCTGGCGAAGACGGCCTCGACCAGCGCGGCCTTGTTGCCGAAATGATGGAAGACGGCGCCCTTGGTGACGCCCGCCGCCGCCGCGACCGAATTGATGCTGAGCCCCGCGACCCCCGCCTCGACGACGAGCGTGCGCGCGCTGTCGAGCAGCGCGGCGCGCACCTGTTCGGGCTCCTTCGGTCGGCGATGGGCTTCGGTCATGGTCGAAACATACCACATGGTATGTTTCGAGGTCCAGCGCCGACTTGGCCCGCTCTCCCTTGCCCCGCCGGCCCCGGCGGCGCATCTCTCTTCTTTGGCAGCAGGAGCCCCTCGATGACGATCGACCATGACCGCTACGCCGACAGCACGCTGCGCGACATCCTCACGACGACGCGGACCATTGCGATGATCGGCGCGAGCCCGAAGGCGGATCGGCCGAGCAATGGCGTGCTCGCCTATCTGAACCGCGTCGGCTACGAGACCTACCCTGTGCATCCGGGCCTTGCCGGCAGCGCCATCCACGGCCGCATGGCCTATGGCCGCCTCGCCGATGTGCCCGTGCCGATCGACATGGTCGACGTGTTCCGCAACGCCGACGCCATTCCCGCGCTGGTGGACGAAATCCTCGCCCTCGAAACCCTGCCGAAGGTCGTCTGGCTGCAGCTCGGCATCCGCAACGACGACGCCGCGGCGCGGCTCGAGGCGGCCGGGATAGAGGTCGTCATGGACCGCTGCCCGGCCATCGAGCGGCCGCGCCTGCTCGGGCAGTGAGCGGAGGAGCATAATCGACCCGCTCATGCCGCTCTGGACAGAAATTCCTTCTTTGCCAGCCGCCGTCGCTTCGCGGTATCGATAGAAAAATACTGCAATGGCCCGCGCGACGTCGGGCTTGGGAGGATGACATGGCCGAAGACAGGATCCCCGGTTTCTCGACGCTGGCGGTGCATGCCGGCGCCCAGCCCGACCCGACCACCGGTGCGCGGGCGACGCCGATCTATCAGACGACGTCCTTCGTGTTCGAGGATGTCGACCACGCGGCCTCGCTGTTCGGGCTGCAGGCCTTCGGCAACATCTATACGCGCATCGGCAATCCGACCAACGCCGTGCTGGAGGAGCGCGTCGCTGCGCTCGAAGGCGGCACCGCGGCGCTCTCGGTCGCTTCCGGCCATGCGGCGCAGCTCCTCGTCTTCCACACGCTGCTGACGCCGGGCGACGAATTCGTCGCCTCCAAGAAGCTCTATGGCGGCTCGATCAACCAGTTCGGCAATGCCTTCAAGAGCTTCGGCTGGAACGTCGTCTGGGCCGATCCCGATGACATCTCCTCCTTCGAGCGCGCAATCACGCCGAAGACCAAGGCGATCTTCATCGAGTCGATCGCCAATCCGGGCGGCATCATCACCGACATCGCCGCCATCGCCGCCGTCGCCAAGCGGGCAAATGTCCCGCTCATCGTCGACAACACGCTGGCGACGCCCTATCTCTGCCGGCCGTTCGAGCATGGCGCCGACATCGTGGTGCACTCGCTGACCAAGTTCCTCGGCGGTCACGGCAATTCGATCGGCGGCATCATCGTCGACGGCGGCAAGTTCAACTGGACGCGCGAGGGCCGCTATCCGAAGCTCTCCGAGCCGCTGGCGGAATATGGCGGCATCGTCCTCGCCGAGACCTTCGGCAATTTCGCCTTCGCCATCGCCTGCCGCGTGCTGGGCCTCCGCGATCTCGGGCCGGCGCTGGCGCCGCAGAACGCCTTCCTGATCCTGACCGGCATCGAGACGCTGCCGCTGCGCATGCAGCGTCATGCCGACAATGCCCGCGCGGTCGCCGAATTCCTCGCCGATCATCCGGCGGTGTCCTGGGTCAGCTATGCCGGCCTGCCGGGCGATCGCTACCACAACCTCGCCAAGCGCTATGTGCCGAAAGGCGCCGGTGCCGTGCTGACCTTCGGCCTCGCCGGCGGCTATGAGGCCGGCATCAAGCTGGTCTCGTCGGTCAAGCTGTTCTCGCATCTTGCCAATATCGGCGACACGCGCTCGCTGATCATCCACCCGGCCTCGACGACGCATAAGCAGCTGTCGGATGCGCAGAAGGTGCAGGCCGGCGCCGGTCCCGACACCGTCCGCCTCTCGATCGGCATCGAGGACAAGGAAGACATCATCGCCGACCTGCAGCAGGCGCTCGGCTGAGACGAAGGCGCGCGGGGCAGGCTCAGGCCGCCTGCCCCGCCGACCATCCCGACGCCCAGGCCCACTGGAAATTGTAGCCGCCGAGCCAGCCGGTGACGTCGACGACCTCGCCGACGAAAAAGAGCCCCGGCACGTCCCGCGACTGCATCGTCTTCGAATCGAGCGCGGCGGTATCGACGCCGCCGACCGTGACCTCGGCCGTGCGATAGCCCTCCGAGCCGCTCGGCTTCAGCGTCCAGCCATTGACGGCCGCATCCACCGCCTTCAGCACCTTGTCCGAGCAATCGGCGAGATTGGACTTCGTCCCGGCCTCGCCGGCGATGAACTGCGCCAGCCGCTTCGGCAGATGCTCGGCGAGCAGCGTCGCGACCTGCTGGCGACCATTGCTGGCGCGGGCCGCGCGCAGGAGATCGAGGACATCGACGCCCGGCAGCATCGAGACGGTGATCGGCTCGCCCGGCTGCCAGTAGGACGAGATCTGCAGGATCGCGGGGCCACTGAGCCCGCGATGCGTGAAGAGCAGCGCTTCCTCGAAGGCCGTCTTGCCGGCCCGCGCCACGGCATCGACGGCAAGGCCGGCGAGAGGCGCCGTCTTCTCCAGCAAAGCCGGCTCGAAGGTGAGCGGCACCAGGCCCGGACGGGTCGCGACGATCGGCAGGCCGAACTGGCGCGCGATCCGGTAGCCGAAATCGCTGGCGCCCATCTTGGGGATCGATAGCCCGCCGGTGGCGACGACGAGCGAAGCCGCCTCGACATCGCCGTCCGGCAGCGCGATGCGGAAGCCGTCGGCGCCGCGCTCGACCGTGCCGACCGGCGTTCCGAGCCGCAAGGTGACGCCGCCCATCGCCATTTCGGCGATCAGCATCTCGACGATCTGCCGGGCCGAACCGTCGCAGAAGAGCTGGCCGAGCGTCTTCTCGTGGAAGGCGATCTTGTGCCGCTCGACGAGCGCGATGAAGTCGGCGGGCCGGTAGCGCGACAGCGCCGAGATGGCGAAGCGCGGATTGGCCGAGAGGAAATTGCGCGGCGTCGTGCCTGAGTTGGTGAAATTGCAGCGGCCGCCGCCGGAGATGCGGATCTTCTCGCCCGCCGTCCGCGCATGATCGACGACGAGCACGCGGCGGCCACGCTTGCCGGCCTCACTGGCCGCCATCATGCCGGCCGCGCCGGCGCCGATCACGACGACGTCGAAGCGGTTCACGCAGGCCTCTCCGCCGCGAAGATGCGACTGCTCGCCGCCGCATCGAGGATGCGGAAGGCGCCGGGCTCGAGATCCTCGGGGAGATCGAGCCCGCCGACGCGGTCGCGATGCAGCGCGTTCACATGGTTGCCGAGGGCTGCGAACATCCGGCGGACCTGGTGGTAGCGGCCCTCGTTCAGCGTGACGAAGGCCTCGGTCGGCGACAGCGTCTCCATGGCGACGGGTAGCAGCGGCTTTTCCTCGCCGTCGAGCATCAGCGTTCCCGCCGCGAGGGCCGCCGTCTCGCTGCCATCCAGCGGGCGGGCGAGCGTCACATGGTAGCGCTTCGGCACATGGCTCTTCGGCGCGATGATCCGGTGCAGCAGCGCGCCGTCATCGGTCATGAGGATCAGCCCGGACGTCTCCTTGTCGAGCCGGCCGACGGTCGAGATCGCGGGATCGCGGCGGCGCCAACGCTCGGGCAACAGGCTGTAGATCAGCGGCCCGGTGTCCTTCTGCGAGCAGGTGACGCCGAGCGGCTTGTTGAGCATCAGGACCACGCCGGGCGGCGGATCGAGCGGCGCGCCGGAGACGGTCATGCGAACAGCGAGATCGGACGTCACATAGACGCGCTGCGAGGGATCGGTCTCGGCCTCGCCATCGAGCACCACGCGGCCGCCCTCGATCAGCGCCTGAACCTCACGGCGCGAACCATAGCCGAGATTGGCGAGCAGCTTGTCGAGCCGGGCGGTTGGCGCCTTGGTGTTCTGCGGCTGGCTCATCGGATCGCCTCGAACAGTTTGTAGCCCTCGGCTTCGGCGATCAGGCGGACGAGCTTGAAGCTCGCCTTCAGCACATCCTCATAGGGCAGATGCCGGTTCGCCGTCACATAGGCGCGGCCACCCTTGCGGAGGCACCCGGCGGCACGGCGGATGAAGGCCTGGCCGAGCGCGCGATCCTCGGTGCCGCCATCGTGGAAGGGCGGGTTCATGACGACGAAATCGAGCCCCTCGGGCAGCGCCACCGTGCGGACATCGCCCCAGAGGAAGGCGGCGCGGCGGTCGACGATGTTGTGCTCGGCGCATTCGAGCGCGCGGCGGTCGATCTCGACCAGCAGAAGCGCCGTGACGAGGGGCGAGGGCAGCACGGCGCGGGTGAGCAGGCCGATGCCGGCGCCGAGATCGGCGCCCTTGCCTTCCAGCAGCGGCAGATGCTCGATCAGCAGCGCGCTGCCGGGATCGAGGCGACCGTCGGCGAAGACGCCCGGCTGGGACCAGAGGCCGAGCTCCGGCACGATACGCGGCGCGCCCTCCGTGAGCGCGGCCTCGATGCCGGTGAGCGGGCCCGACAGATGGGCCTCGCAGACGCGATGATGCCGGCGCGGCGCCGAGGCGACGGTGAGCCCGAACGCTTCGAGTTCGGCCGGAAGCCGCGCCCCGCCCCTCTTGATCGGCGCCATCGCGACCAGCCGTCCGCCAGGCGCCAGCGCCTTCAGAGCGAGCGCCAGCGCGTAGCGGCGCTCGATCGTGCCGGGCGGCGCGAGCATCACGACCGAATCGAGCATCCCGGCGAGGTCCTCGAGCTTCTTTGCGCCGGGGATCAGTGGCGAGAGCTGCACGGCGCTAGAGGGCACCGGCTCGATCTCGGCCGGCGGCAGGCCGTAGACGCCAATAGTCATCGTTTCCGCCATCTCTCTCTTCCGTTGCCAGCCGCGTTCCTACAGCGCGCGGCGGCGGCGCGAAAGGGCCGACGCCGCGGCTGTTGCCCGAGCGGCCCGGTCGGTGGCAATAACGGGGCGGAGACCCATGCCCCGATGCGCCCCGAGATCCTCAATCCGCTGTTCCGCTCGGTGACGAGCCTTCCGGGCGTCGGGCCGAAGGTCGGCGAGACCATTGGCCGCCTGCTCGGCACCGAGCCGGGGACGCTGCCGCGCGTCGTCGACCTCCTCTTCCATGTGCCGGCCGGGCTCATCGACCGCCGCAACCAGCCGGGCGTCGCGCTCTCGCCAGAGGGCGCCATCGTCACGCTGGAACTGCGGATCGATCGCCACCAGCCGCCGCCCTCGGGCAATCGCAAGCAGCCCTATCGCGTGTTCGGCCAGGACGAGACCGGCGAGATCGCCCTCGTCTTCTTCCATGCCGAGACGGCGTTCCTCGAGCGGACCATGCCGGTCGGCGAGACGCGTTATGTCAGCGGCCGCGTCGAATGGTTCAACGGCCGGCCGCAGATGGTCCATCCCGACCATGTCGTCGACCGCGAGGCCTTCGAGAAGCTGCCGATGGTCGAGCCCGTCTATCCGATGACGGCGGGGCTGGCGCGGAAGACGCTGGCCCGCGCGATCCAGGGCGGCCTCGACGCGGTGCCGCCATTGCCGGAATGGTTCGACGGGCCCCTCCTCGCGCAGCGGCGCTGGCCGGATTTCCGTTCGGCGCTCGGCGCGGCGCACAGTCCGACCGAACCGACGGACTTGCTGCCCGACAGCCCCGCCCTGTCGCGCCTTGCCTATGACGAGGTGCTGGCGAGCCAATTGGCGCTGGCGCTGACGCGGGCCAACATCCGCCGTGCCTCGGGGCATGCGCGGGTCGGCGACGGGCGCATGCGCCAGGCGATCCTCGCGGCCCTCCCCTTCAGCCTGACCGGCAGCCAGACGGCGGCCATCGCCGAGATCGAGGCCGACCTTGCGGCGCCCGAGCGCATGCTGCGCCTGCTGCAGGGCGATGTCGGCTCCGGCAAGACGCTGGTGGCGCTGATGGCGGCGGCGATCGTCATCGAGGCCGGGGCGCAGGTCGCGCTGATGGCGCCGACCGAGCTGCTCGCCCGCCAGCACGCGAAGACGCTGACACCGCTTGCGGAGGCCGCCGGCATGCGCCTTGCCGTGCTCACCGGTCGCGAGAAGGGCCGCGAGCGCGCCGCCATTCTGGAGGGGCTCGCGACGGGCGCGATCGACCTCGTCGTCGGCACGCATGCCGTCTTCCAGTCCGGCGTCGAGTTCCGCGATCTCGGCCTTGCCGTGGTCGACGAGCAGCACCGCTTCGGCGTGCATCAGCGCCTCGCCCTCGCCGGCAAGGGCGCTGCGACCGACATCCTGGTGATGACCGCGACTCCGATCCCGCGCACGCTGGTGCTGGCCGCCTTCGGCGACATGGACGTCTCCAAGCTGACCGAGAAGCCGGCCGGCCGGCGGCCGATCGAGACGCGCACCATTCCGCTCGAGCGGCTCGACGAGGTCGTCGGCCGCATCGGCACGGCCATCGAAGGCGGCGCCAAGGCCTATTGGGTCTGCCCGCTGGTGGAGGAATCCGAGGAGGTCGACGCGGCCGCGGCCGAGGCGCGCTTCGCGGAGCTCCGCGCCGTGCTCGGGCCCGTCGTCGGGCTCGTGCATGGGCGGATGAAGGCGGCGGAGAAGGATGCCGCCATGCTGGCCTTCCAGCGCGGCGAGACACGGCTGCTGGTCGCGACGACCGTGATCGAGGTTGGCGTCGACGTGCCCGATGCGACGATCATGGTCATCGAGCATGCCGAGCGCTTCGGCCTTGCGCAGTTGCACCAGCTGCGCGGCCGCGTCGGGCGCGGCGCCAAGGCCTCGACCTGCCTGCTGCTCTATCGGGGGCCCCTCGGCGAGACGGCGCATGGCCGCCTCGCCATCATGCGCGAGACCGAGGACGGCTTCCGCATCGCCGAGGAGGATCTGAAGCTGCGCGGCGAGGGCGATCTGCTCGGCACCAAGCAATCCGGCTTGCCCGGCTTCCGCATCGCCCGCCTCGAGCATCACGGCGCGCTGTTCGAGATCGCCCGCCAGGATGCGCGGCTCATCGTCGAGCGCGATCCGGCGCTGACCAGCGAGCGCGGGGCGGCGCTGCGGCTGCTGCTCTATCTGTTCGGCCGGGATGAGGCAATCCGCCTCCTCCGCGCCGGCTGAAGGCGCCTCGCCTCGGCCGTGATTTGCCGCTAGGGCTTTGTCCCCTGCCGCAGATGCCGACCGCCATGCCGCCCGCCGCCGATCCCGACCGTCCGATGGCGCGACTGCGCGCCCTCTTCCGCTCCAGCGAGCCCTCGCTGCTCGTCCTCGCCGCCGTCATCGGTGCGCTTGCCGGGGCGATCGTCTTCGCCATCTCCGAGGCGACGGAGACGCTGCACGTTCTCCTCTTCGGCATCGACCCGGGAGCCAAGCTTTCCGCCGTCGAGGCGATCCGGCCCTGGCATGCGGCGATCCCGCTCATCGGCGGCGCGCTGCTCGGCCTCGTCGTCTACCTCTTCCGCAACCGCCGCCGCTTCATCGTCGACCCGATCGAGGCCAATGCGCTGCATGGCGGCCAGATGTCGCTCAGTGACAGCCTGCGCGTCGGGCTCGAGAACGTCATCTCCAACGGGTTCGGCGCCTCCGTCGGCCTCGAGGCCGGCTATACGCAGGTGGCGAGCGGCATCGCCTCGACGCTCGGCATGCGGCTCGGCCTTCGCCGCATGGATCTCCGCCTCGTCGTCGGCTGCGGCGCGGCCGGGGCGATCGCGGCGGCCTTTGGCGGGCCGCTGACCGGCGCCTTCTACGGCTTCGAGCTGATCATTGGCGTCTATTCGGTGGCGAATGTCGCGCCGGTGCTGATCGCGGCGCTCGCGGGCTATCTCGTCGCCCGCGCGCTCGGGCTCGACGCCGAGTTCATCGACATTCCCGCCAGCATCCATCTCGAGGCCGCCGACTATCCGCCCTACCTCGCGCTCGGCCTGCTGCTCGGCCTGCTTGCGATCGTCATCATGCGGCTGATCACGCTGGTGGAGCTCGCGTTCCAGAAGAGCGGCATTCCGCGCTACTTCCGGCCGGCGATCGGCGGCGCCGTTGTCGGTGCGCTGGCGCTGATCACGCCGCAGGCGCTCTCCGGCGGCCACGGCGCGCTCTATCTGAACCTTTCCACGACGCCGGCGATCGGCACGCTGCTGCTGGTGCTCATCGTCAAGATCGCGGCGACCTCGACATCGATCGGCTCCGGCTTTCGCGGCGGCATGTTCTTCGCCTCGCTGTTCCTCGGCGTTCTCGCCGGCCGGCTCTATGGCTCGTCGATGGAGCTCGCCTTCCCTGGCCTCGCGCTCGATCCGACCGTCACCGCCATCGTCGGCATGAGCGCGCTCAGCGTCGGCATCGTCGGCGGCCCGCTGACGATGACCTTCCTGGCGCTCGAAGTGACGCGCGACCTGCAATTGACCGGCATCGTGCTGGCTGCGTCGATCATCGCGACGACGACCGTGCGGCAGCTCTTCGGCTACTCGTTCTCGACCTGGCGACTGCATCTGCGCGGTGAGACCATTCGCGGCGCGCAGGACATCGGCTGGCTGCGCGATTTGACCGTCGGCCGCATGATGCGCACCGACATGCGGCGCATCCTGACCACGACGCGGCTCGACGCCTTCCGCAGCCTCTATCCGCTCGGGGCCGAGAAGCGCGTGGTGGTGACCGATGCCAGCGGCGCCTATGCCGGCATCGTGCTTGTCGCCGATGCGCATGCGATGGCGGAGCCTGGCGATGCGACCGTCGCCGGCCTCTGCCGCTATCGCGACGCCATGCTGCTGCCGGACATGACGGCGCGCGAGGCGGCGGCGGCCTTCGAGGCCGCTGAGAGCGAGGAACTGGTCGTGGTCGACGAGCCCGAGGGACGCCAGGTCATCGGGCTCCTGACCGAGGCGCATCTGCTCCGCCGCTACACCGAGGAGCTGGACAAGGCCCGCCGCTCGCTCTCCGGCGAGAACTGAGCCTGCCGCTCAGGCGGCCGGAAGGCGCTGCGGCACGGCCGGGTTCGGCTTCGGCGAATAGTCCGGCGTGACGAGACCGGCGGAGAGCACGACTTTCGCCGCCTCCTCGACCGTCATGTCGAGTTCGATCAGCTCGCTGCGCTTGACGAACAGCATGAAGCCGGCCGTCGGCGCCGGGCTCGGCGGCAGGAAGACGGTGACCCATTCCTCGCCGGTGTGGTCGATGCGATGGCGGATTTCGCCGCGCGTCTCGGTGGCGATGAAGACGATTGCGTAGACGCCCTTGTAGGGAAACTCCATCAGCGCGGTCTTGTGGAACGACTTGCCCTTCGAGGAGAGTACGGTCTCGAACAGCTGCTTCAGCGCGCCATAGAGATTGCGCACCAGCGGCGTGCGGCCGACCAGCGACTCGCCGAAGCCGACCAGCGTGCGCCCGACGAAATTGGCTGTCAGGAAGCCGAGCAGCGTCAGCGCGATCACCGCGACGAGCACGCCGAAACCCGGAACCGAGAACGGCAGATAGGAATCCGGGCTGTATTCGCGCGGGATCACCGGCTTGACCCAGCCATCGATCCACTTGATCAGCGACCAGGTCAGATAGATGGTGATCGAGATCGGGGCTGCGATCACGAGGCCGGTGAGGAAATAGTTCCGCAGCCGCTTCACGATCCGCCGGCCGGGCGATTCCGCCGGTGCCGGAAGCTGAGACTCGTTCAGACTCATGCCGTCTCCTGTCGCCCTGCCGCGAAGTCTCGCATGGCATTATGACGGCTCAACAAAGGATCGCCAGCCTCGATGCAGGGCAGTCGCCGCCGCAGCGATCAGCATTTCGCGAGGCGGCGCTACTCGACCGTGACCGATTTGGCGAGGTTGCGCGGCTGGTCGACATCGGTGCCCATGAACACGGCAGTGTGGTAGGCGAGCAGCTGCACCGGGATCGAATAGACGAGCGGCGTCACGGCCGCCGGCATCTCCGGCAGGATCAGCGTCTCGACCGCATCGATCGCCGCCGCCTCGCTTCCCTTGCGGTCGGTGATGAGGATGATGCGGCCGCCGCGCGCCGCCACCTCCTGCATGTTGGAGACGGTCTTCTCGAACACGCGGTCGAAGGGCGCGATCACCACGACCGGCATCTCCTCGTCGATCAGCGCGATCGGACCGTGCTTCAATTCGCCGGCCGCATAGCCCTCGGCATGGATATAGGAGATTTCCTTCAGCTTCAGCGCGCCTTCGAGCGCGATCGGATAGCTGGTGCCGCGGCCGAGATAGAGGCAGTGCTTCACCTTGGCGAGCTCGCGGGCGAGCGTCTCGATCTGCGCGTCGAGCCGCAGCGCCTCATGCATCAGCCGCGGCACCTCGCTGAAGGCGCGCACCAGCCGTGCCTCCTCCGCCGCGTCGATCACGCCCCGTGCCCGGCCGGCGGCGATGGCGGTGGCGGCCAGCACGGCGAGCTGCGCCGTGAACGCCTTGGTCGAGGCGACGCCGATCTCTGGCCCGGCGAGGATCGGCAGCATGACGTCGGCCTCGCGGGCGATCGTCGATTCGCGGACATTGACGATTGCCGCGATCCTCTGGCCCTCGGCCTTGGCATAGCGCAGCGATGCGAGCGTATCGGCCGTCTCGCCGGACTGCGAGATCACGATCGAGAGCCCGTCCTTCGTGAGCGGCTGCTCGCGATAGCGGAATTCCGAGGCGATATCGATGTCGACAGGCAGGCGGGCGATCCGCTCGAACCAGTATTTGCCGACAAATCCGGCATAGAAGGCCGTGCCGCAGGCGGTGATCGAAAGGCGGTCCACGCGCGCGAAATCGATGGCCTCGACCGCCTTCGCCGTGCCGGCGGCGAGGTCGAGATAATGCGCCAGCGTGCGGCCGACGACATCCGGCTGCTCGTGGATCTCCTTCACCATGAAATGGCGGTAGTTGCCCTTGTCGGCGACATGGGTCGAGCCGGCTGATGTCGTCAGCGTCCGTCCGACCTCGGCGCCGCCGGCGTCATGGATCGTCGCGCCGGATCGCGTCAGCACGACGCTGTCGCCGTCTTCCAGATAGGTGATCTCGTCGGTGAAGGGGCCGAGCGCGATCGCGTCCGAGCCGAGGAACATCTCGCCGGAGCCCCAGCCGACGGCGAGCGGGCTGCCGCGGCGCGCGCCGATGATGAGGTCGTCTTCGCCCTCGAACAGGAAGGCGAGCGCGAAGGCGCCGTTGAGCCGCGTGAGCGCTGCCTGGACCGCCGCGAAGGGCGACTGTCCTTCGATCAGCCCGAGCGTGACGAGATGGGCGATGACCTCGGTGTCGGTGTCGGAGGAGAACACCCGGCCGGCCGCCTCCAGCTCCAGCCGCAGCTCGCGGAAATTCTCGATGATGCCGTTGTGGACGACGGCAACGCGTTCGGTCGCATGCGGATGGGCGTTGCGCTCGGTCGGCGCGCCATGGGTCGCCCAGCGGGTGTGGCCGATGCCGGAGCGGCCCGCCTTGCGATTGCCGGCGAGCTTCGCTTCGAGATTGCGCAGCTTGCCCTCGGCGCGCAGCCGCTCGAGATGGCCGTCTTCGAGGATGGCGATGCCGGCCGAATCATAGCCGCGATATTCGAGCCGCTTGAGGCCGTCGACGAGCAGCGGCGCCACCGGGGTCAGGCCGAGAATGCCGATGATGCCGCACATGGTCGAAGTCCCTCGCGCTCACCGGCCGCTCGCAGCCGCCGCCGATTTTCAAAGCCTGGCGCAAAACCCTTAATAGTCCGCGCCAAACCTCGGAAATCACGTCCTGTTTCGGCTTTTCATCGACGTCCTAGAC
This sequence comes from Kaistia sp., assembly GCA_965229325.1. GTDB lineage: Bacteria > Pseudomonadota > Alphaproteobacteria > Rhizobiales > Kaistiaceae > Kaistia. Next base: position 879,928 of record OZ245873.1, read on the forward strand.
GCGCTTCCGCGGTGCTGCCGCCTTGGCGGCGCGGAAGCGGGCCGCCCAGCCGGGCTTCTCGACCTGGCGGGCGCGGCCGAGCGCCAGCGCATCCGGCGCGACATCCTCGGTGATGACGCTGCCAGAGCCGACATAGGCGCCGTCGCCGATCGTGACCGGCGCCACCAGCGCACTGTTGGAGCCGATGAAGGCGCCCTCGCCGATCACCGTCAGCGCCTTGTCGAAGCCGTCGTAATTGCAGGTGACGGTGCCCGCGCCGATATTGGCCTCGGCGCCCACGGTGGCATCGCCGATATAGGTCAAATGGCTGACCTTGGCGCCGGCGCCGATCTCCGCATTCTTCACCTCGACGAAATTGCCGACCTTGGACTTCGGGCCGAGCGTGGCGCCGGGACGCAGCCGCGCGAACGGCCCGACGGCCGCGCCGCGCTCAACCTTCGCGCCTTCGAGATGCGAGAACGCGTGGATGACCGCGCCGCTCTCGACAGTGACGCCGGGGCCGAACACGACATTCGGCTCGATGGTCACGTCAGCTTCGAGCACGGTGTCATGGGCGAGGAACACGGTGTCGGGGGCGATCAGCGTCACGCCGGCGAGCATGGCGCGGCGACGGGCGCGGCGCTGCCAGATCGCCTCGACATCGGCGAGCTCGGCGCGCGTATTGACGCCGGCGACCTCGTCGGCGGTCGTCTCGATCGCCACGACGGGCAGGCCGGCGGCATGGGCGATGCCGACCGCGTCGGTGAGGTAATATTCGTGCTTGGCGTTGTCGTTGCCGATCGAGGCGAGGAGGTGCAGCAGGCCGGCGCCGGCGAAGGCCATCAGCCCGGCGTTGCAGAGCCCGATCTGGCGTTCCTCGGGGCTCGCGTCGCGCTCCTCGCGGATGGCGACGAGGCTGCCCTTCTCGACGATCAGGCGGCCATAGCCGGTCGGGTCGGCCGGGCGGAAGCCGAGCACGACCACGGCGGCGCCGGCTGCGATCTCGGCCCTGAGGCGCGCGATCGTTTCGGGCGTCACCAGCGGCGTGTCGCCATAGAGCACCACGACATCATCGGCGACATCGGCCAGCGCCTCGCGCGCGGCGAGGACCGCATGCGCCGTGCCGCGGCGCTCGGTCTGCTCGAAGATCGCCGCGGGCGCACCCTGCGAGGCGGCGAAGCTCCTGACCGCCTCGGCACCGCTGCCGACGACGATCGCGAAGCGTCCGATGCCGGCGGCGGTCGCCGCATTCAGCACATGGCCGAGCATCGGCAGGCCGGCGACCTTGTGCATCACCTTCGGCAGCGCGGACCGCATGCGCGTTCCCTCGCCGGCGGCGAGCAGGATGGCGAGCGATGAGCGATCGGTCATGTGTCCTCCCTTCGTCGAGCGGAGGTCAGCATTGCGCGATCAGGCCCGGCCGGGTCAAGCGGCGCGCTCAGCCGATCATCTGCAGCTGCGGGAAGGTCTCGAGCAGGAAGAAGGATATCCTCGACATCTGGCCGGTGAGGAACAGGAGGCCGGCGACGACGAGGAAGGCGCCCATCGCTTTCTCGACCTTCGGCAGATGGCGGCGGAAGCGGCCGAGCGCCTCGACGAGATGCTCGGCGAAGCCGGCGACGATCAGGAAGGGAATGCCGAGGCCGAGCGAATAGACGGCGAGGAGGCCGGCGCCGCGCGCCACCGTATCGGTCGAGCCCGCCACGGCGAGGATCGCCGCCAGCACCGGGCCGATGCAGGGCGTCCAGCCGAAGGCGAAGGCGAGCCCGAGCACATAGGCGCCGGCAAGGCCCGCCGGTTGCTGGTCGACGCGGACGCGCGCCTCGCGATGCATGAAGGCGATGCGGAACACGCCGAGAAAGTGCAGGCCCATGACGATGATGACGAGGCCGGCGACGATCGAGAGCACGTCCTGGTAGCGCGCAACCATCCGTCCCACCACCGAGGCCGTCGCGCCGAGCAGCACGAACACGGTCGAGAAGCCGAGCACAAAGGCGAAGGCGGATTGCAGCACCACGCGCCGCACCTCGCGCTCCGCCTTCCTCGCCGTCACCTCCTCCAGGCTGAGGCCGGTCACGTAACAGAGATAGGGCGGCACCAGCGGCAGCACGCAGGGCGACACGAAGGAAAGCAGCCCGGCGATCAGGGCGCCGAGCAGGGACACGTCGGAAGGCATCGTCTCGTCTGGCCTCAGGGCCAGGAGGAGGCCCGTGACGGTTATAGGCGATCGGGCGTCCCTCGCCAGTCACGGAAATGCGAGAGCCCCGTGCCCCGTTCGCTTCGGCGGAGACGCTCCAGCCGATCCGCTGCGAGACTGTGCGGTTGGCGACATGCCCGCGCACTGCCCGGCACCGAGACCCCTCCCCGAAAACGCCGGGCGTTTTCGGCCCTCCCGCAAGGGGAGGGCTCAAGAGGGAGACGCCACCGAGGCTCTTCAACCCGGCCACGGCACATTGCACGGGTTCTCGTTCTTGCTTGAGCCCTCCCCTTGCGGGAGGGCCAAAACCGCAAGGCGGTTTTGGGGAGGGGTCGCTTCGGCACAACCGCTCCTGCCGATCCGCTGCGAGACTGTGCGGTTCGCGACATGCCCCCGTCCTGCCCGGCACAGAGACCCCTCCCCGAAAACGCAAGGCGTTTTCGGCCCTCCCTCAAGGGGAGGGCTCAAGAAGGAGGCACCGGCAGGATTCTTTAAGCCGACCACTGAGCAGCGCGCGGATTCTTGGTCTTGCTTGAGCCCTCCCCTTGCGGGAGGGCCAAAACCGCGAGGCGGTTTTGGGGAGGGGTCGCTTCGGCGGAGACGGCTCCTGCCGATCCGCCGCGAGACTGTGCGGTTGGCGAAAGACGTCCGTCCTGCCCGGCACCCCGACCCCTCCCCGAAAACGCCAGGCGTTTTCGGCCCTCCCGCAAGGGGAGGGCTCAAGGGTGAGCCGTCTAGACAGGGGACGCCGTGCGGACGCCAGCGCGGCGGCGTGCCTTAGCTCTTGGCGCCGCCTTCGCCATCCGATAGATGGCTTGGGAGCGTAAGGCCATGCGAACGCGTCGAAGGGGAGGACAACCGGCATGATCGTGAGTTGCGGAGAGGCGCTGATCGACTTCCTGCCGACCAAGGACGGCGAGGGTCGCGACAGCTACCGCCCGGCCGTCGGCGGCTCGCCCTATAATGTCGCGCTCACGACCGGCCGTCTCGGCATCGCCACCGGCTTCCTCGGCGGCATCTCGACGGATTTCTTCGGCGAGATGCTGGCGGCGGAGCTCGAGCGCAGTAAGGTCAGCCTGCGCTATGCCGGCCGTTCGGCCCGCCCGACGACGCTCGCCTTTGTCAGCCTCGCGCATGAGGAGCCGCAATACGCCTTCTTCGACGAGAATTCCGCCGGCCGCCTGCACGATCCGGCCGCGCATGCGCCGATCGCCGACGATGTCGAGGCACTGCATTTCTCGTCCTTCTCTCTGGCGACCGAGCCCTTCGCGAGCCGCCTCGCCACGGTGATGGACCAGAACCGCGGCAAGCGCGTCATCAGCTATGACCCGAATGTCCGCCCGACGCTCATCCCCGACCGCGAGGAATTCCGCCGGCGCGCCGAGCTGTTCGCGCATGGCGCCGACATCGTGAAGATCTCCGGCGCCGATCTCGACTGGCTGCATCCGGGCGGCGCCGTCGAGACCATCGCCGCCGGCTGGCTCGCGGGCGGCGCCGGCATCGTCGTCGTGACGCGCGGCGGCGCCGGCGTCACCGCCTATACGCGGACCGGGTCGATCTTCTCGCCGGTGCAGCCGATCACCATCGCCGATACGGTCGGCGCCGGCGACAGCTTCGCCGGCGGCCTGCTGGCGCGCCTCTCCGAAAAGGGGCTGCTTTCGATCGGCGCCGTCCGGTCTGTCGATCATGCGGCGCTGAAGGATGCGCTCGACTTCGCCAACCGCGTCGCCGCCGTCACCTGCTCGCGCCCCGGCGCCGATCCGCCGTGGCGGAACGAGATCGCCGGCTGAGGGCACTCGGCTTTCGGGGGCGGCTGAAGGCCCCTCACCCCTGCCCTCTCCCGCCAGCGGGAGAGGGGGTCTGGCTTCGGCGAGCGGGTGAGGCAGAGGCAGGTTGAGAGAGCCTGTGCCAGCTAAAATGCTTCAAGCCAGGCACCGAAATCGATGAAGGCGCCCCCTCTCCCGCTGGCGGGAGAGGGCTGGGGTGAGGGCCTCTGCGACCACCCCTCACTCGTGCCGCAGTGCCTCGATCGGATCGAGATGCGCGGCGCGGCGGGCGGGGACATAGCCGAAGATCACGCCGATCAGCGCCGAGAAGGCGAAGGCGATCAGGATGATCGTCGGGCTGAACACGAAGGGCACGCCGAGCAGGCTTATCGCGCCCCAGGCGAGGCCAAGCCCGAGCAGGATGCCGGCGATGCCGCCGAACAGCGACAGCACCATCGCCTCGACCAGGAACTGCGCCAGCACCTGGCCCTCCAGCGCGCCGATGGCGAGGCGGATGCCGATCTCGCGCGTCCGCTCGGTTACCGAGACCAGCATGATGTTCATGATGCCGATGCCGCCGACGAGGAGGCTGACGGCCGCGACCGCGCCGAGCAGGCCGGTCAGCAACTGCGTCGTGCCGGCCATGGTCTCCAGCATCTGCGTCATGTCGTTGACCGAGAAATCGTCCGTCTTGCCGGCGACGATGCCGCGCCGCTCGCGCAGCAGCCGCTCGAGATCGCCCTGCACCTTGCTGGTGGCGACGCCGTCGCGGGCCGAGACCAGGATGGTGCCGATATCGGTCGAGCCGGTGATGCGGCGCTGCACGGTGCGGAGCGGCATCAGCACGGTATCGTCCTGATCGCTGCCCATCGCCGACTGGCCCTTCTTCGCCAGCGTGCCGATGACCTCGCACGACACCTTGCCGACGCGGAGCGCCTGGCCGATCGGATCGGTCGCGCCGAACAGCTTGGTGCGCACGGTCTCGCCGATGATGCAGGCGGCGCGGCCGCCGCGCTCCTCGGTCTCGAGGAAGCTGCGCCCTGAGGCGAGCGACCAGTCGAGCGCGACGAGATAGTCGCCGGTGGTGCCGACGACGCTGCTGGTGCGGCTCTCGCCGCCGAAGATGATCGTCGCCGAGGATTGCGCCACCGGCGCCACGGCGCGAAGCCCGGTGACCTGATCGCGGATCGCCGCGACATCGCGGTCGTTGAAGGATTTCGCCGTCGTGCTGGCGCGGCCGGGCCCGAACTGGCCGGGCCGCACGAACAGCATGTTGCTGCCGAGCTTGGCGATGTCGGCGGTGACGCGGGCGGTGGTGCCGTTGCCGATCGTCACCAGCGCGATCACGGCGGCGACGCCGATGACGATGCCGAGCACGGTCAGGAACGAACGCATCGGATTGCGGCTGATGGTGCGGAGCGCGAGCTTCAGCGATTCGGCGAGCATCAGGCGGTCGCCTGCAGGAGGGCGCCGTCCTTGCGGCGGTCGGAATCGATCCGTCCGTCGAGAAAGCGGATGGTGCGGTCGGCAAAGTCCGCGATGTCGGGCTCATGCGTCACCATGATCACGGTGATGCCCTGGTCGCGATTGAGCGCCGTCACGAGCGCCATGATCTCGACGCTGGTCTTGGTGTCGAGATTGCCGGTCGGCTCGTCGGCGAGCAGCACGGAGGGCGACGTCACGATGGCCCTGGCGATGGCGACGCGCTGCTGCTGGCCGCCGGAGAGTTCGGACGGGCTGTGCCCCGCCCTGCCCTCGAGGCCGACACGGGCGAGCGCGGCCAACGCCTGGCGCCGCCGTTCGCCCGCCTCCATGCCGCGATAGACGAGCGGCAATTCGACATTCTCGACCGCCGAGGTGCGCGGCAAAAGGTTGAAGCCCTGGAAGACGAAGCCGAGCTTGTGGCGCCGGAGCAGCGTCATCTGGTTGCGCGAGAGCGTCGAGGTCGGCACGCCCTCGAAGAGATACTCGCCACTGGTCGGACGATCGAGGCAGCCGATGATGTTCATGGCGGTCGACTTGCCAGAGCCGGACGGGCCCATGATGGCGACGAACTCACCCGTGGCGATCTCGAAATCGACGCCGGCGAGCGCGTTGACCTCCGTCTCGCCGCTGCCATAGCGCTTGCCGACGCCGCGAAACGCGATCTCGGGAACCGTCATTTCGCCGCTGCCGCGTCGACGATGAGGCTGTCGCCCGCCTTCAGATCGCCGCTCTTCACCTCGGTGTGGATGCCGTCGGTGGCACCGATCTCGATCGTGACCGGTGTCGCCACGCCGTCGCGAAGCACGTAGACGCGGCGGCTGCGGCCGGTCGGCTCGGCCGTGGTGACGGCGCCCATGCGCGGCGGCGAGAAGATGCCGAAAGCGCGCGGCGTCGCGGTCGAGGCGGGCGGCACATAGCGCAGCGCGGCATTCGGGATGAGGATCGCGTCCTTGACCTCCTCGACGACGATATCGGCCGTCGCGGTCATGCCGGGGCGCAGCAGCAGCTTCTCGTTATCGACGGTGAGCAGCGCCTTGTAGGTGACGACATTGTTCGTCGTCTCCGAGACGTAGCGGATGTCCTTGATCTTGGCGGGGAAGGTCTCGGCCGGATAGGCATCGACGCTGAAGGTTGCGTTCTGGCCGAGCGCGGTGGTGCCGACATCGGCCTCATCGACATCGACCTGCAGTTCCATCTGGCGGAGGTCGCCGGCGATGACGAAGAGGGTCGGTGCCGACAGCGAGGCGGCGACGGTCGCGCCCGGATCGACGCTGCGCGTCAGCACGATGCCGTCGATCGGCGAGCGGATCGCCGCCTTGGTCAGGTTGGTCTCGGCGAGGGAGAGATCCGCCGTGGCGACATCGACATCGGCCTCGGCGGCCTGCTCGGCGGCGATGGCGGCGTCATAGGTCGCCTGCGCCTCGATCAGCTCCTGCGAGGAGGAGACATTGCGGCCGACCAGGACCTTCTTGCTCTCCAGCGTGCTCTCGGCCGAGGCGATGGCGGCATGGGCCTTGGCGACATTCGCCTTGGCGGCGGCGAGCTTCGCCCGCGCGCTGGCGAGCGCCGCATCGAGATTGTCGGTCGCAAGCTCCGCGAGGATGTCGCCGGCCTTGACGAGGCTGTTGTAGTCGACATTGACCAGCTTGATGCGGCCGGAGAGTTCGCTGGAGACGTCGACCTGCTCGGTCGGCTGCACCGAGCCGGTCGCGGTCACCGTCACGGTGAGGTCGCCGCGCGTGGCCGCGGCCGTCGTGTAGGTGGGGGCGCTGCCCGATCCGCCGAACATCGACCAGCCGAGCCAGGCGACGGCGACAAGAACGATCGCGCCAGCGGCGAGGCCGAGACGGCGCCGCCAGGGCCGCGGCTTGCCGACCGGGCCGATGATGTCGGTGAGCGGCCGGGCCGCCGTCGGCGCACCTTGCCCGCCGCCTTCGCTGGTCGTCTCGCCGGTCATGGTTTTCATCGAGCGTCCTTTGCCAGCCCCCCCAGTAGTTCTTGCCGCGATCGCGGGTCAAACGATCAGTTGTATCAAATGGGCACCGAGGATTGCTTTGTGTTGCCCGATCACGGAAGCCTGATCGCCGGCTCCGTCACAATGGTCACGGCCGGAGCGTAGAAGCGACGACGGATCAACGGAGACCGGATCGATGAACGAGCGCGCCGCGCCCCTGCCCTTGCCCTGGCTCGACCGCCGCGGCGCGTTCTCGCCCCTGAAGGCAGCCGTCTTCGCCCTCGTCCTCGCGCCGGGTCTCTGGCTCCTCTGGCGCGCAGCAAGCGGCACGCTGGGCCCGCGCGCCATGATCGAGATCAATCACCAGACCGGACTATGGGCGGTGCGCTTCCTGCTGCTGACGCTCGCCGTGACGCCGCTCCGCTACATCTGGCGCTGGCCGGAGCTCATCTTCACGCGCCGCACCCTCGGCGTCTCGGTCTTCGCCTATGCCGCGATCCATCTCGTCGCCTATGCCGGCGATCTCGGCTGGAATGTGCCGAAGGTCATCTCGGAGATCTTCGCGCGGCCCTATCTCACCATCGGCTTTGCCGCGCTGCTGATGCTGGTCCCGCTCGCGATCACCTCGACCAACGGCATGATGAAGCGGCTCGGCGGGCTGCAATGGCGGGCGCTGCACCGGCTGACCTACCCGATCGTCGCCCTCGCCGCCCTGCACTTCTTCCTTCAGTCGAAGCTCGGCGTCACCGAGCCGATCGTGATCGCGGCGCTCGCCGTCTGGCTCGGCCTCTGGCGCCTCTTGGCGGCGCGGATCGGCGAGCAGCGCGCCGGTTCGCTCGCCGTCACGCTGGCGCTTGCAGCCACCATCGTCGTCGCAACCGCCTTGGGCGAAGCGCTTTACTATTATCTGAAGCTCGGCGTGCCGTTTTCGCGCGTGCTGCCGACCAATTTCGCCTGGAAGAGCGGCATCCGCCCGGCCTGGATCGTGCTCGGCATCGCACTCATCGTCAGCGCGGTCGCGCTGGTGCGCGGCCGCATCGAGGCCAGGGCGCCGCGCCGCAGCGGCCGGGCTCAGGCCGGCTCGGCCGTGAAGCCCGCCTCGCCGGGCGCGCAGCGGCAGGGAAAGGCCGCGTAGCGCTCGACGCTGTAGGGCTTCGCCGCGAGGCTGCGGCAGAAGGCGGTGACGGCGTCCTCCAGCCGGTTCGCGATTTCCATGTCGCCGGCATTCATCGAGGCGATCTCGTCGCGCGCCGCCTCGGCCTTGTCGGCGAGCGCCGCCATGTTCGAGGCGAGATGGCGGCCGTCGCGGACGATGAAGCGGCCATCGACCATGACATGGCGGACAGAGGTCGCGTCCTCGGTGAGGACGAGCTGGTTGGCAGGATCGTTGATCGGCATCCAGTTCGGATGGTCGAGCGTCAGGAAGACGATGTCGGCCCGCTTGCCCGGCGCGATGGCGCCGACATGGTCGAAGCCGGCGAGGCGTGCGCCGCCCTCGGTCGCCGCCTTGATCACCTCCGGCGCCGACAGCCATAGCCGATGATCGGGCTGGCGGACGCAGGAGACCTGCTGCGCTGCGCGCATCGCCTCATACATGTTCTGGTTGTCGGACGACGTCGCGCCGTCGGTGCCGATGCCGAGATTGACGCCGAGCTCCAGCATGCGGCGGGAATCGGCGATGCCGGCGCCGAGGCGCATATTGCTGCCGGCATTGTGCGAGATCGAGGCGCCCTTGTCGGCGAGGCGGCGCATGTCGTCATCGTCGAGCCAGACGCCGTGCGCGACCGAGAAATGCGGGCCGACCAGGCCGAGATCGTCGATATAGGCCAGCATCGACTTGCCGTAGAACTCCTGCGCGGCGAGCACCTGGATCTTCGATTCGCCGACATGGCTCTGCATCACCGTGCCGTGCTCACGCACCAGCCGGTCCGAGCCGCGCAGCAATTGCTCCGAGCAATGGGTCGGGATGGTCGGGGCGACGCCGAGCTTCACATGGTCACGGTCATGCGGCCATGCGGCGAGCGCCTCGCCCATCAGTTCGAGCACGCGCTCGGTCGCCGCGCCATCGTCGCTGGCAGCAAGGCTGGCGAGCTCCGGTGGCAGGCTTTCGACGAGGCCGGGTATGGCGCGGTAGAAGCTGATATCGGACAGCATCGGCGCCATCACCGCGCGGATGCCGGCATCGCGATAGGCCTGGCCCATCGCGATCAGTTCCTCGGTGGTCGCGACCGGCACGCCGAAGGTCAGGTCATAGGCGACGGTGCAGCCCTTCAGCGCCATCTCGACGGCGCCGAGATAGGTGTTGAGATACTTGATCTCGGCGCTCTGGTTGCCGAAGCGGCGCGGCGCCGCCATCAGCAGCATTTCGAGGTTCCAGCGGTCGCGGAAGCCGCGCGTCAGCGCGCCGGAACCATGCGTATGGCCGTTCACGAGGCCGGGATGCAGGAGATGCCGGCTGGCATCGACGACCTCGGCATCACCGGGCGCGGCCATGCCCGGCGCGCCGATCTCGAGGATCGCGCCGTCCTTGATCAGGATGTCGCGCAGCGGCGCCTGGCGCCCGGCGGCGTCGAGCAGCCGCCCGCCGCGAATGATGGTGAAGCTGGTCATGGGGATCCTGCAAGGTCGTTTTCCAGCCGATTAGAGCAGGATCAGCCGGCGAGAGTAAGAGCCCTCACCCCTACCCTCTCCCGCAGGCGGGAGAGGGGGCTGCCGGTGCCAGATGGAACATCTTGGGACCATATCCAAGATCGATGCAGGCGCGCCCTCGCCCGCTTGCGGGATACGACCTCCCCCTCAGGGGGAGGTGAAGACTGGGTGCCTCGTCCGGCAGGCCGCACACGCGCTCCGCCACGGTCGCGCCCTTTGGGCTGCCAGTGTCCCCGTACAGCAAGATGGCGTCGCCTCTCCTTCACCGCTCCCTGAGGGAGAGGTCGACGCGCGACGCGCGGCGGGAGAGGGTTTACGGGCTAACCGATGGGGCGTGGGCCTCACCATCTTCCGGAAAGGCCAGGCCCCTCACCCGGGCCTCCGGCCCGACCTCTCCCCATGGGAGAGGCGGAGGGGCGCTATTCCGCCGAAGCCCTGGGCGGATAGGCGTGCACGCCGCCATTCGGGTCGGTGACGAAGCCGGCCTCGTCGACATAGTCAGGCCCGATCGGCACCTTGCCATAGCCGCCGGGGATGTCGAGCACATAGGTCGGTTGGGCCAGACCGGAGAGGCGGCCGCGCAGCGCGCGCATCAGCGCCTGGCCCTCAGCGATCGTGGTGCGGAAATGCGCCGTGCCCGGCGCGAGGTCACCATGGTGCAGATAATACGGATTGACGCGCGCCTCGACGAAGGCGCGCATCAGCGCGGCCATCGTCTCGACATCGTCATTGACGCCCTTGAGCAATACGCTCTGGCTGACCAGCGGCAGGCCGGCATCGGCGAGACGGGTGAGCGCCGCGCGCGCATCCGGCGTGAATTCGCGCGGATGGTTGGCATGCACGGCGATGTAGACAGCCTTGCCGGTGCCGGAGAGCGCCTTGACCATGGCGGCATCGATGCGGCCGGGATCAACGATCGGCACGCGGGTGTGGAAGCGCAGCACGCGGACATGCTCGATGGCGCGAAAGCGCTCGAGCAGCGCGCCGAGCCGGCGCGGCGCCGCGACGAGCGGGTCGCCGCCGGTGAAGATCACCTCCCAGATCGCCGGCCGCTCCGCGATATAGGCGAGCGCCTGCGCGAAGGCCTCGTCGCCGAGCAGCGTCGGCCCGCCGGGCCCCACCGTCTCGCGGCGAAAGCAGAAGCGGCAATAGACGGCGCAGGCATGGACGAGCTTCAAGAGCACGCGGTCGGGATAGCGGTGGACGAGCCCCGGCAGCGGACTGTGCGCATCATCGCCGATCGGATCGATGAGTTCGTCCGGCGTCGTCTGCAATTCCGCGATCTGCGGCACGAACTGCGCGGCGATCGGATCGGCCGGATCAGCCGGGTCGATCAGCGCCGCCATCTCGGGCGTCACGGCCACGGCATAGCGCGCGGCGACACGGTCGAGCCCGGCGGTGGCCTCGGGCGCAACGAGACCGGCCGCGGCGAGCGCAGCAGGGCTGCGGAGCGTGGGGCGGCTTTCGAGGGCAATGACAGGCGCGTTCGACATCGCCTGCTTTTCGGTCATCACGACGCCGGTGTCCAGACGACGAGATCGAGCCGCGGTGCGCCGGTCGCCAGCATCACCAGCCGGTCGAAGCCGAGCGCGATGCCGGAGGCCTCGGGCATGATGGCGAGGGCGGCGAGGAATTCCTCGTCGAGCGGGTAGCGTTCGCCATAGAGCGCCTCCTTCGCGTCCATCGCGGCGATGAAGCGGCGGCGCTGCTCGGCGGGGTCGGTCAGTTCGCCGAAGCCGTTGGCAAGCTCAACGCCGCAGGCATAGAGCTCGAAGCGCTCGGCGACGCGGGGATCGCGCGGGCTGCGGCGGGCGAGCGCCGCCTCCGCGATCGGATAGTCGTAGAGAATGGTCGCCCGGCCGATACCGAGGCGCGGCTCGATCCGGTCCGAGATGACCCGGCTGAACACGTCGCTCCAGCTGTCGTCGTCGACGACGCGAAGGCCCTGCCCGGCCACAGCCGCGGCCAGCGCATCGCGATCGACGCTGCCGTCGGCGGAGACGGTCGCCAGCAGGTCGATGCCGGCATAGCGCTCGAAGGCCTCAGCGACCGACAAGCGCTCGGGCGCGGCGAAGGGATCGGCGTCCACGCCGCGATGGGTGAGCCGCGTCACGCCGGCTGCCTCAGCGGCGACGGCGAGCAACGCGCCGCAATCGTCCATCAAGACGTCATAGGTCTCGCGGGCGCGGTACCATTCGAGCATCGCGAATTCGTTGGCATGGCGGGGGCCCGCCTCGCGATTGCGGAACACGGGACCGAGCGTGAAGATGCGCTCCTCGCCTGCCGCCAGCAGCTTCTTCGCTGCAAACTCCGGCGAGGTGTGCAGATAGAGCGGCGCGCGCTCACCGTCCGGATCGATCCGAGTGGTGGCGAAGGCGGAGAGATGTGTCTCGTTGCCGGGCGAGACCTGCAGGATGGCGCATTCGACCTCTGTGAAGTCCTCGCGCGCGAACCAGGCGCCGATCGCCGCCTTGATCCGCCCGCGCGCCAAGAGGAACGGCCGGCGGTCGGCATGGACATGCGGCGTCCACCAGGGCGAGGCTTGAGGGGTCATCGAGGGGCTCGCGTCATGAGTGGCCGCGATCACTGCCGCCTCTGCCATCGCCTGGCAAGAGGCTTCCCGAGGCGCCCAGCAGTTTTGGACTGGCATGCAAGCCCAGAATCGCTATGGTGCGCGCCATTCTCGCGCCCCTTTCGGGCGCCGCAACACAAGAGGCGCCTCCATGGGTTGGCGCCGGCACCAAGGACCGAATTGCCGTGAAAGTCATCGCCAGCCAGATCCGCAAGGGCAACATTCTCGAGGTCGAAGGCAAGCTCTATGCCGTGCTCATCGCCGAGAGCTTCCATCCCGGCAAGGGCACCCCGACGACCCAGATCGACATGCGCCGCCTCTCGGACGGCGTGAAGATCTCCAACCGCTACAAAACGACCGAGCAGGTCGAGCGCGCCTTCGTCGAGGACCGCGACTTCTCGTTCCTCTTCGCCGATGGCGAAGGCTTCACCTTCATGAACACCGAGAACTACGAGCAGTTGATCGTCGACAAGGACGTCGTCGGCGACGCCGCGCCCTATCTGCAGGAAGGCATGGTCGTCCGCCTGTCGATCTTCGAGGATCAGGCCGTCGGCATCGTGCTGCCGCAGCGCATGACGCTCGAGGTCGTCGAGACCGAGCCGACGACCAAGGGCCAGACCGCCTCGTCCTCGTTCAAGCCGGCGATCCTCTCCAACGGCGTCCGCTCGATGGTTCCCCCGCATATCGGACCCGGCACGCGCATCGTCGTGCTGACCGAGGACGGCTCCTATGTCGAGCGCGCCAAGGACTGAGGCTGCCGCGCGCCGAGTGATTCGCGCGACGCCTTGCTCTTGAGGCCCCTATCATCCCCGCTCCGGCCTCCGGTGCGGGGATTTTCGTTTCAGCGGTAACCACGATGGCAAGCGGGCACGGTGCCTGTTTCCCGCCGCGCTGCAAAATGGTGTACTGACGTTAAGACGGCATTGAGGATAACGGATTCTTCAGTCGTCTCGCCGAGACTGGGGCTTCGGTTGGTTATCCAGCATGACGCCGGGCGAGACGCACGAAGCGCAGCGGATGGGGAGTGACTGCGCGTGACTTGGCGGGCGGCTATCGAGCTCTCGGTCGTGCTCATCTTGACGGGCTGCGTCTATCTGCTGCTCTCGAGCCTCCGACTGTTGCCGGGCGCGGGCAGCTTTCTCGATTCGCGCGGCGAGGTGATCGCCGTGACGGCCGTCTTCTCGGGCGCGGCCATCGCCATTGTGGTGCTGCGCCGGTTCGGCCAGCTGGCGAGCCGGCTCGACGAGGCGCTGAGCCGCGAACGGCAGCTCGGCCTCTTGTCCCAGATCGATCCCCTCACCCGCATCCTCAACCGCGCCGCCTTCATCAACGAACTCGGCCGCGCCATCGACCGGCGCCGCGCCGGCGGCTCGCCCTTCGCGCTGCTGACGATCGATCTCGACCGCTTCCGCAACGTCAACCATGTCCATGGCCATGGCGTCGGCGACATGCTGCTCGTCGAGGTGGCGCGCCGGCTCGGCACCTTCCAGACCGTCGGCACGACGATCGCGCGGCTCGGCGGCGACGAATTCGCGCTGCTCATCGAGAACGACACCGTCGACGAGCTATCGCGGCGGATCGCGCGCCGGCTGATCGACAGCATCGCGGCGCCGGTCTGGGTACCGCAGGGCGTTCTTTCGATCGGCGCGACGATCGGCATCGCGACGTCCGACTTGACCGACGCCAGCGCCGAGGAACTGCTGCGCGCCGCCAATATCGCCCTCGGCGAGGCGAAGCAGGGCGGGCGCGGCACGTTCTTCTATTTCGAGGCCAGCATGGGCGAGGCGCTCCGCCGCCGCTCCTCGCTCGAAACCGATCTCCGCCGCGCCATCGCCGCCGGCGAGATCGTCCCCTTCTACCAGCCGCTGATCGCGCTCGAGGACGGACGGCTGACCGGCTTCGAAGTGCTCGCGCGCTGGGACCATCCGCGCTATGGCCTGATCCAGCCGGCGGCGTTCATCCCGCTCGCCGAGGAGCTCGGCCGCGTCGGCGACCTCTTCTACCGGATCCTCGCCACCGCCTGCGCCGATGCGAAAGCCTGGCCGCGCGAGCTTTCGCTCTCCGTCAATGTCTCGCCGACGCAGTTCGGCGAACCGCAGCTCGCCTCGCGCATCCTCGCGATCCTCGGCAGCGCCGGGGTCGATCCGCGCCGGCTCGAACTCGAGATCACCGAAAACGCGCTGGTCGACGAGATCGCCTCGGCGAAGCTCATCCTCTCGGCGCTGCGCGATGCCGGCGTCGCAGTGGCGCTCGACGATTTCGGCACCGGCTATTCCAGCATGCGCCACCTGAACGACCTGCCGATCGACCGGCTCAAGATCGACCGGCTGTTCCTCGAAGGCGCGCGGCAGAATATCGAGAACTGGAAGATCGTCCGCGCCATCGTCCAGCTCGCCCATTCGCTCGACATGGAGACGACGGCGGAAGGCATCGAGATCCCCGATGTCGCCGAGATCCTGCGCGATGTCGGCTGCGACATCGGCCAGGGCTACCTGTTCGGCAAGCCGCTCTCCTCGGCCGCGACGTCAGCCTGGCTTGCCGATATCAGCCTCGGCCGCGGCGGCTATGTGCCGAAGCTGGCGAACTGACGGCCGCACGCGCGCCTGCCGCCAGACGGGCCCGCATCCCGCCTCCGCTTGACCTTGCCCGCTCGCCGTGGCGAACTCGGCTTGATTGACCGCGAGCGGTTGTCGTCCCACCGCGCTGCGGCCGGCGCCATCGTCCATTCGGACGGGCAAGGGGGGCCTTCCATGCGCAACCTGATCGCTGCCATCACAATCTCATGCCTCGCGGCCGGCCTTGCCGGGGAGGCTGCCGCCGTCGACGTCGGCTTGCCGCCGTTCTATCAGTCGCTGGCAGGCCTCGCCTCGGACGGACCTCTCGGTACGGTGCTGAAGAGCGAACCCGTCGCCACAAGCGTTCCAGGCGCTGCGGCCTGGCGCATCGCCTATGTCTCGTCGGATGTCGCGGGGCGGAAGACGCTCTCGACCGGCCTCGTCGTGGCGCCGGCCGGCCCGATGCCGCCCGAGGGCCGCCCGGTCGTCGCCTGGGCGCATGGCACGACGGGAACGGCGCAGAACTGCGGGCCGTCGCAGGTTCCGGACCCGGCGCAGGGGCTCAACCAGTATTTCCTCGTCGGCGGCAATTCGTGGACGGATTACGGCCTGCCGGGCGTCGAGGGCTTCATCAAGGACGGCTATGTCGTCGTCGGCACCGACTATCAGGGGCTCGGCGGCGGCGGCAGGCACCAGTATTCGGTCGCCGCCACCAATGCGCGCGACGTCATCAACTCCGTCCGTGCGGTCGCCT
The DNA here is from genome assembly GCA_965229325.1 of Kaistia sp. Taxonomy (GTDB): domain Bacteria; phylum Pseudomonadota; class Alphaproteobacteria; order Rhizobiales; family Kaistiaceae; genus Kaistia. The sequence continues at coordinate 895,839 of OZ245873.1, forward strand.
CGATGCGCGAGACCGGCGCCGGCAAGACGGCGGTGGTCTATGGCTGGTCGCAGGGCGGCGGCGCGACGCTCGCCGCCGCCAGCCTCGGTGACTATATCCGGCAGTCGGGCACGGCGGCCGATGGCGTCACGTTCGCGGGCTTCGTCGCGCTGGCGCCGGACGACGTCGCGGCCGTGGCTCCCGCGGTGCCGGCCGACGAGGCCTCGGCGGAGAAGCTGCTCGAAGGGCTCGCGGCGAGCTTCTCCGACAACATCTTCAACTTCACGCATTTCGTGATGTTCATGTGGGGCACGGAGGCGGCGTTTCCGGGCCTTGACCTCGCCGACCTCTTCACCAGCGACGGCGCGGCGCTGATCGATCGGATCGTCTCGCTGAAATGCGTGCATGTCACCTCGGACACGCTGAACTTCGCGGTCGGGGCGAACTACAAGTCTCTCGTGAAGCCACAACCGGCCAATGCGCTCGCCTGGGCCAAGGCGCTTGTCGCGGGCAGCGTCGCGCCGGTCGCGCCCGTGGCGCCGGTCATCATCTATTGGGGCACCGACGACACCGTGGTGCCGCCGGCGATGGGCGCGGCCTATCGCACGCAGATGTGCGGGCTCGGCGGCAACATCACGCGCGTCCAGCTTGCGGGCGCGCAGACGCATTTCTCGACGCCCGGCGCATCGGCGCCGCTCTACGGGCCGTGGATCCGCGATCGCATCGCCGGCAAGCCGCTGGAAGATGGCTGCAAATCGGGCGACTGAGCGCCGCCCGACTCGATCAAGTCGCCGTCAGACCAGCCGCGACTGCACCATCGCCGCGGCGATGAAGGAGGCGAAGAGCGGATGCGGCGCCAGCGGGCGCGACTTCAGCTCAGGATGGTACTGGACGCCGATGAACCAGGGATGGTCGAGGAATTCGACCGTCTCCGGCAGGATGCCATCCGGCGACATGCCGGCGAAATGCATGCCGCAGGCCTCGAGGCGATCCTTGTAGTCGATATTGACCTCGTAGCGATGGCGATGGCGCTCGGAGATCTCGGTCGCGCCATAGATCTCGGCGATGTGCGAGCCGGGCTCGAGCTCGGCCTGATAGGCGCCGAGACGCATCGTGCCGCCGAGATCGCCGGTGGCGTGGCGCTTCTCCAGCATGTTGCCCTTCAGCCATTCCGTCATCAGGCCGACGACCGGCTCCTCGGTCGGGCCGAATTCGGACGAGCTCGCATGCTCGATGCCGGCAAGGCTGCGCGCAGCCTCGATCACGGCCATCTGCATGCCGAAGCAGATGCCGAAATACGGCACCTTGCGGCGGCGCGCGAAGCCGGCGGCGTTGATCTTGCCTTCCGAGCCACGCTCGCCGAAGCCGCCGGGGACCAGGATGCCGTTGACGCGCTCGAGATAGGGCGCCGGATCTTCCTTCTCGAAGATCTCGCTCTCGATCCAGTCGATATTGACCTTGACCGTGTTGGCGACGCCGCCGTGCTGCAGCGCCTCGATCAGCGACTTATACGCATCCTTGAGGCCGGTATACTTGCCGACCACGGCGATGGTGACTTCGCCCTCGGGATTGCGGATCTTGTTGGTGAGCGCCTTCCACTTGCTGAGGTCGGGCGACGGCGAGCCATTGATGCCGAACGCCGCGAGCACTTCGTCGTCGAGGCCTTCGGCGTGATAGGCAGTCGGCACGTCGTAGATATGGGCGACGTCGAGCGCCTGGATGACCGCCGATTCGCGCACATTGCAGAACAGCGACAGCTTGCGGCGCTCTTCCTTGGGGATCGGCCGATCGCTGCGGCAGAGCAGGATATCCGGCTGAATGCCGATCGAGCGCAGCTCCTTGACGGAATGCTGCGTCGGCTTGGTCTTCAGTTCGCCCGCGCTCGGGATATAGGGCAAGAGCGTCAGGTGGATATAGACGACGTGATCGCGCGGCAGGTCGTTGCCGATCTGGCGGATCGCCTCGAGGAACGGCATCGCCTCGATGTCGCCGACAGTGCCGCCGATCTCGCAGAGGACGAAATCGACGTCCTCGTTGCCGGAAAGGACGAACGCCTTGATGGCGTCGGTGACGTGCGGGATGACCTGCACCGTGCCGCCGAGATAATCGCCGCGACGCTCGCGGGCGATGATCTCCTGGTAGATCTTGCCGGTGGTGACGCTGTCGGCCTTCGAGGCCGGGCGGCCCGTGAAGCGCTCATAATGGCCGAGATCGAGATCCGTCTCGGCGCCGTCGTCGGTGACGAAGACTTCGCCATGCTGATACGGGCTCATCGTGCCCGGATCGACATTGAGATAGGGATCAAGCTTCCTGAGGCGGACCTTGTAGCCCCGCGCCTGGAGCATGGCGCCGAGCGCCGCAGAGGCGATGCCTTTGCCCAGGGAGGAAACCACGCCGCCGGTGATGAATACGTACCGCGCCATGGGCTCTGACCTTAGCCTCCGATCCACCGATTCGCTTCGACAATAAAAGCTCGTCCCCCGCCATCGGCAGGGCTACGGCCACTCAAAGACTCACGGGCCGAATGTCGGCCCCAAATGAAACGTCGCCGCAAAGGGCGGCGACGCCTCGAATTCTCAACGGCGGCTGGCGCCTAGTTGGTGCTCGGCACCGAGGGCGTCGCCGGGGTGGCGGGCGCAGGCGTTGCCGGAGCCGTCGCGGGCGCACTGCCCGTGGCGGGAGCCGCGGTTCCGCCCGTCGCCGGCGCAGTCGTGCCGGCCGCAGGTGCCGTGGTGCCCGACTTCGGCGCCGGAAGCTGGTCCAGGATACCGCCCTGGCCGCCCGCAGGCGTCGTTGCCGCCGGCGCTTCGGTCTGGATCCGGTCGAGGATCGATGCCGGGCGGTCGCCGTAACGGGTGATCAGCGTCAGCGCGATGGACGTCAGGAAGAAGACGCCGGCGAGGATGGCTGTCGTCCGGGTCAGCACATTGGCCTGGCCGCGCGCGCTCATGAAGCCCCCGCCCCCGCCGATGCCCAGCGCCCCGCCTTCGGAACGCTGGAGCAAGACCACGGCGACGAGCGCGACGACCACCATAAGGTGGATCACGATGATGACTGTCTGCATCGATGACTCTGGTAGGAAGCTTCTGAAATCCGGCGCCTTGTACACGATCGACCGGGCCGATGCCAGTGCCCGGCCGAACGCATATGGGAACGACCGGCGCTAAGGCCAAGGGCGTCCGGGCTGAGCCGGCTCAGGCATAGGCAGAGGCGATGCCGAGAAAGTCGGCCGCCTTGAGGCTGGCGCCGCCGACGAGCGCACCGTCGACATCATCGATGCCGAGGATTTCGGCGGCATTCGTCGGCTTCACCGAGCCACCATAGAGAATGCGCATGGCCGACCCCTCAGCGCCGAAGCGCGCCGAAAGCGAGCGGCGGATATGGCCATGCACCTCGGCGATATCGGCGAGCGAGGGCGTCAGCCCGGTGCCGATCGCCCACACCGGCTCATAGGCGATGACGAGATCGGCGGCGCTCGCCGCGTCGGGAATCGATGCCGCCATCTGCCGGTCGATCACGGCGAGCGTCGTGCCGCCGCGGCGCTCGGCCTCGGTCTCGCCGACGCAGAGGATGCGGACGAGGCCGGCCCTGAGCGCTGCCTCGGCCTTGGCGCGGACGACGGCGTCGGTCTCGTGATGATCGGTGCGGCGTTCGGAATGGCCGACGATGACATGCGTCGCGCCGCTGTCAGCGATCATCTCGGCCGAGAGGTCGCCGGTATGCGCGCCGCTCGCCTTCGCATGACAATCCTGGCCGCCGACCGCGACGCGCGAGCCGAGCGCGACGACGGCAAAGGTCGAGAGCAGCGTCGCCGGCGGGCAGATGGCGAGGTCGACCTTGCCGCGCAGCGCGCCATAGCCCTCGAGGATGCGGCCGAACTCGGCCGTCGCCCCCTTGAGACCGTTCATCTTCCAGTTTCCGGCGACGAGCGGCTTCACACTGGGCATTTCTGGTTCCTCGCTAGACGATGATGACTGTGTCGCTGTATGCGGCCACCAGACGGTCGCGAGTCAAGAGACGGAGCGGCTCGGAGAGCGCCTGCGCGACCAGAATCCGGTCGAAGGGATCGCCGTGCAGCGGCGGAAGCGTTGCTACGGCGAGCACATGCTCGGGGCTGATGGCGAGGAGCGAGTAGCCGGACCGCCGCGACAGATCGAGCGCCGCCGCTGCATCCATCGTCGGGGCATCGCTGCGATGGGAGGTGTGCTTGATCGCGATCTCCCAGAGGCTCGCAGCCGAAACGACGACCTCGTTGGCCTGGTCGGCAATGAACGCGCGGCCTTCGTCGGTCAGCATCTTCGGCGCCGACAGGGCCCAAAGCAGGACATGCGTATCGAGCAGAAGCCTCACGACGCGTCCTTCTCGGGCGAGGCTCCGCCAAAGCTCCGCTCGATCTCACCATCCTCTGCGTTGAATGCTTCCAGCGAAATGGCCGGGTAGAGGCCCTCCGCGATGCCGAGCCGCGTGGTGATCGGCTTGGCGTCCAAGGGAACCAGCCGCGCCACCGGCTTGCCGTTGCGCGCGATGACGACCTCCGTCTCCGCGCCGGATTCGATGCTCTCGACGAGCCGCGAGAGATGCGTCTTGGCCTCGAGAATATTGACTTTGGACATGCCGGCACCCCTGGTCTGGTCTGACCAGACTAGGCGCATCCAGCGTTGTTTTCAACGGTGCTCACGCGGCCTTGCTCCGGCGAAGCCACCTTTCTATGATCGCGCGCCCTAAGCGGGGCTTTTGCGGCTCCGTTCTCTCAGAGGATCCAGATGCTCGATTCCATGCGTAAACACGCCTCCGGTCCGGTGGCGAAAGTCCTGATCGGCATTCTGATCTTCTCCTTCGCCATCTGGGGTATCGCCGGGGCGCTGAGCGGCATCGGCACCAATACGGTTGCGCAGGTCGGCAATACCGAGATCACGGTGGTCGATTTCGATCGCGCCTATCGCCGCGAGCTGCAGAATGTCAGCCAGCAGGTCGGCACGCAGGTGACACCCGACCAGGCCAAGGCGTTCGGCCTCCCCAACCAGGTTCTCGCCCGCCTAATCACCGAGGCCGCGCTCGACGACCAGGCCGACAGTCTCAATCTCGGCGTGTCGCAGGATACGCTGGTCAAGGAGATCGGCGCCGATCCCGCCTTCAAGGGTCCGGCCGGCACCTTCGACCGCGCCTATTTCGTCCAGGTGCTGCGCGCCAACGGTCTCAACGAGGACGACTATGTGCTCGAGCGCCGTTCGGTCGAGCGGCGCAAGCAGATCGCCGACAGCATTTCCGGCGGCGCGACCATGCCGGCGGTGCTGGCGCAGGCGCTGCACACCTACCAGACCGAGGCGCGCACGATCCGCTACATCGTGCTGCCCGCCTCGATCATTTCCGATGTCGGCGAGCCGACGGCCGAGCTGCTGACGACCTTCTACAACGAGCACAAGGCCGACTGGCGCCGTCCGGAACTGCGCGAACTGTCGGTGCTGACGCTCGCCCCCGAGGACGTCGCGCGCCCGTCGGACATCGACGATGCCGCGGCGCAGAAGGCGTATGAGGCCGACAAGGCGCAGTATTCGACGCCCGAAGCCCGCCATGTCTACCAGCTGATCTTCTCCGACCAGAGCACGGCGGAAGCGGCGGCGGCGCGCCTCAAGGGTGGCGCCAGCTTCGAGAGCGTCGTCGAGGAAACCGGCAAGAAGCTGGTCGACACCGATCTCGGCGTGGTCACGCGCGACAAGCTGATCGACCCCAAGGTGGCCGAGGCGGCGTTCTCGCTGCCCTCCGGCGGCACCAGCGACGTCATTCTCGGCAGCTTCGGTCCGGTCCTGCTTCAGGTGACCGACATCCAGCCGGCGAGCGTCGAGCCCTTCGACAGCGTCAAGGCAGCGATCAAGCAGAACCTCGCCCTCGCCCAGGCGCGCGCCGATATCGGATCGCTGCGCGATTCGATCGAGGATGCGCGCGCCGGCGGCTCGACGCTCCAGGAGATCGCGACCAAGAACAAGCTGACGCTGAAGACCATCAATGTCGATCAGGCCGGCAATGGCGCCGATGGCGCCGCCGTGGCGGACATCCCGGTCAAGGACGCCCTGCTCAAGGCCGCCTTCGAGAGCGATGTCGGCATCGACAATCCGTATCTGAACAATGGCGATGGCATTGTCTGGTTTGGCGTGACCGCGATCGACCCGGCGCATGACCGGCCGCTCGAGGAGGTCAAGGACAAGGTGATCGCCGCCTGGAAGGCTGCGACCACCACCGAGCATCTGGCCGCCAAGGCCAAGGAAACGGCGGCGCGGCTCTCCAAGGGCGAGACGCTCGACGCCATCGCCGATCAGTTGAAGCTCACCGTCCAGACCGACGCCAACCAGACGCGTGGCAGCAAGCCGCCGGCCGATTTCTCGACCGATGCGCTCAAGGCCGCCTTTGCCGGACCGAAGGGCTATGCGACGGCGGTGGCCGGCGTGAACCCCGACCAGCAGATCGTGCTGCAGGTGGACTCCATCACCGACACGCCCTTCGTCAAGGACGACACGACGCAGGCTTCCTTGACCAAGCAGCTCGCCGATGCGATGCAGAACGACCTGCTGCAGCAATACATCGCCGAGTTGCAGAACCAGCTCGGCGCCAAAGTCAACCAGCAGGCGCTGCAGCGCGTGATCGGCGCAAGCTGAGGACAGTCATGAAACCGGCCAGCCGCCCTGTTCCGCCCACCGCCAGCCGCTCCGCGCGGCCGGCTTCGGCTGGGCGCGGCGCGGAGGCCGGGTCCACGGCGCACCGTCTGCATGATGACGCTCGCTGGCATGGTGATGCGCGTTGGCATGCCGGGTGGCGATGGCGCTGATCGCCATGTCCGGCACGCCGGACTGACGCAACGCCCGCACGACACCGCCATCCGGACCGCAGGGTCCGCAAAGCCTCTGGACAGACATCATGCTGATCGAGCCGTCGCTTGAGACGATCACGCGCAACTACGACGCCGGCAAGCCGCAGGTCGCCTGGACCCGCCTCGTCGCCGATCTGGAGACGCCTGTCTCCGCCATGCTGAAGCTCTCGGCCGGCCGCGCCAACACATTCCTCCTCGAATCGGTGGAAGGCGGCGCGGTGCGCGGGCGCTATTCGATGATCGGCATCGCGCCCGATCTCCTCTTCCGCGCCCATGCCGACAAGGCCGAGATCGACCGCACCGTCGCAGCCGGCCGCGAGCAGTTCGCCGCCGTTCCCGGACGCTCGCTCGACGTGCTCAAGGCGCTGATCGCCGAATCGCATATCGACCTGCCCGAGAGCCTGCCGCCGATGTCGGCCGGCATCTTCGGCTATCTCGGCTATGACATGGTCCGCCAGATGGAGGATCTCGGGGCCCCGAACCCGGATGCGCTGGGCCTCCCCGATGCGATCATGATGCGGCCGACGGTCATGGTCGTGTTCGATGCGGTCAAGGACGAGATCACGGTGGTGACGCCGATCCGCCCGGCCGACGGCGTCGCGGCGGGCGAGGCCTATCGGCGCGCCGTCGACCGGCTGACCGATGTCGTCGACACGCTCGAAGGGCCGCTCGCGCGCGTCGCGGGGGCCTCCGATGTCGATCTCGACGTGCCGGTCGTCTCCAACACGCCGCATGAGCGCTATCTGGAGATGGTCGCGAAGGCGAAGGAGTACATCGCCGCCGGCGACATCTTCCAGGTGGTGCTGTCGCAGCGTTTCGAGGCGCCGTTCAGCCTGCCGCCCTTCGCGCTCTATCGGGCGCTCCGCCGCACCAACCCCTCGCCCTTCCTCTATTTCCTCGATTTCGGCTCCTTCGCGGTCGCGGGCTCCAGCCCCGAGATCCTCGTGCGCGTCCGCGATGGCGAGGTCACCATCCGCCCGATCGCCGGTACCCGTCGCCGCGGCGCGACGCCCGATGAGGACAAGGCGCTCGCCGCCGAACTGCTCGCCGATCCCAAGGAACGCGCCGAGCATCTCATGCTGCTCGATCTCGGCCGCAACGATGTCGGCCGCGTCGCCGAGATCGGGTCGGTCAAGGTCACCGACCGCTTCTTCCTCGAATATTACAGCCAGGTGATGCACATCGTCTCGAATGTCGTCGGCCGCCTCGCGGCGCCGAACGACATGCTCGATGCGCTCGCCGCCGGCTTCCCGGCCGGCACGGTGTCGGGCGCGCCCAAGGTGCGCGCGATGGAGATCATCGACGAGCTCGAACTCGAGAAACGCGGCATCTATGCCGGCTGCGTCGGCTATTTCTCGGCCGACGGCGCCATGGATACCTGCATCGTGCTCCGGACCTCGATCGTCAAGGACGGCAAGATGTATGCGCAGGCCGGGGCCGGCATCGTCGCCGACTCGGTCCCCGAGAGCGAACACCAGGAATGCATCGCCAAGGCGCGGGCCCTCTTCCGTGCGGCCGAGGAAGCGGTAAAGTTCGCCTCCCAGGCCGGACGCGGGCAGTAGGCGGAGGAACGGCAATGGCTTTTCTCGTCATCGATAACTACGACAGCTTCACCTACAACCTCGTCCATTATCTCGGCGAACTCGGCGCCGACCTGATGGTGCGCCGCAACGACAAGATCAGCGTCGCCGACGTGCTCGCGCTCGATCCCGAGGGCATCGTGCTCTCGCCCGGACCGTGCACGCCCAACGAGGCCGGTATCTGCCTCGATCTCATCGCGGAAGCCGGCGACCGCATCCCGATCTTCGGCGTCTGCCTCGGCCACCAGGCGATCGGCCAGGCCATGGGCGGCGACGTCGTGCGCGCACCCTCGCAGATGCACGGCAAGATCTCGACCATCACCCATTCAGGCCGCAGCGTCTTCCGCGGCATCAACGGGCCGTTCCAGGCGACGCGCTATCATTCGCTGCAAGTGCGCCGCGAGACGATGCCCGAGGTGCTGGAGATCACCGCCTGGTCGGACGACGGCGTCGTGATGGGCGCCATGCACAAGACCCTGCCGATGCATGGCGTGCAGTTTCATCCCGAGAGCATCGCCTCGGAGCATGGCCATCTGATGCTGAAGAACTTCCTCGACCTCGCCGGCGAATGGAACGCCCGCGAGCGGCAGGCGCGGTCCGTGGCATGAGTGGCGACATGAGCGATTTCAAGGGGTTCATTGCGAGAGTTGCCTCCGGCCAGCGGCTGTCGCGGGCCGAGGCGGAAGCGGCCTTCGACATCATCATGTCGGGCAACGCGACGCCGGCGCAGATCGGCGGCTTCCTGATGGCGCTGCGTGTGCGCGGCGAAACCGTCGACGAGATCGCCGGCGCCGTCGCGACGATGCGCGCGAAGATGCTCCCCGTCGAGGCGCCCGAGGGCGCCATCGACGTGGTCGGCACCGGCGGCGACGGCTCGCACACGCTGAACATCTCGACCGCGTCGGCCTTCGTGGTCGCCGGCGCGGGCGTGCCGGTCGCCAAGCACGGCAACCGCGCGCTCTCCTCGCGCTCGGGCGCTGCCGACGTGCTGATGGCGCTCGGCGTCAATGTCGACGTGCCGCCCGCCGTCATCTCCGAGGCGATCCGCGAGGCCGGCATCGGCTTCATGTTCGCGCCGGCCCATCATGCCGCGATGAAGCATGTCGGCCCGGCTCGGGTCGAGCTCGGCACGCGCACCATCTTCAACCTGCTCGGTCCCCTCTCCAATCCCGCCGGCGTCCGCCGCCAGCTCGTGGGCGTCTTCGCCGCCGAATGGCTGCAGCCGCTCGCCGAGGTGCTGCAGGCGCTCGGCTCGGAGAAGGCGTGGATCGTGCACGGCGCCGGCGGCGTCGACGAGATCACGTCGACGGGCCCGACGCAGGTGGTCGCGCTCGAGAATGGCGCGATCACGGCGTTCACGATAACGCCGGAAGAGGTCGGGCTGCCGCTGTCGCCGCCGGAAGCGATCCGCGGCGGCGATGCCACCGAGAATGCGAGCGCCCTCCGCGCGCTGCTCGGCGGGGCGCCTGGCGCGTATCGTGATACCGTGCTGCTGAACGCTGGCGCGACGCTGATCGTTGCCGGCAAGGTCGGCTCGCTTGCCGAAGGCGTCGCCCGCGCCGCCAATGCGATCGACACCGGCGCAGCGATGGCACGGCTCGAGAAGCTCGTTGCCGTGACCAATGGATAGGCCATGACCGACATCCTGAAGAAGATCGAGGAAACCAAGCGCGCCGAGATCGCGCTGGCCAAGGAGCGCATCCGTCCGACCGAGATGGAGGCGCGCGCCATGGACACGCCGGCGGCCCGCGGCTTCACCGACGCGCTCCGCCGCAAGATCGCCGCCGGCAATCCCGCGCTGATCGCCGAGATCAAGAAGGCGAGCCCGTCCAAGGGCCTGATCCGGCCGGATTTCGATCCGCCTTCCCTCGCCCTCGCCTATCAGGCCGGCGGCGCCGCCTGCCTCTCGGTCCTCACCGATACGCCCTGGTTCCAGGGCTCGCCCGATTATCTGGTTGCGGCGCGCGAGGCGGCCGACCTGCCGGCGCTGCGCAAGGACTTCATCTTCGAGCCCTATCAGGTGTTCGAATCGAAGCTCTGGGGCGCCGACTGCATCCTCATCATCATGGCCGCCATTCCCGACGCGATGGCGCGCGAGATCGAGGACGCGGCGATCGCGGTCGGGCTCGACGTGTTGATCGAGGTGCATGACGAAGAGGAAATGCATCGGGCCCTTTCGCTGCGCTCGCCGCTGATCGGCATCAACAATCGCAACCTGCGCACCTTCGAGACGACGCTGGAAAACTCCGAACGCCTTGCCCCGCTTGTGCCCGAGGGCCGGATCATCGTCGGCGAAAGCGCGATCACGACGCCCGCCGACATCGCCCGGCTGAAGTCGGCCAACATCCACGCCTATCTCGTCGGCGAAAGCCTGATGCGGCAGGACGACGTCACCGCCGCGACGATCGCCCTGCTGGCGCCGTCGGCCTGACCATGGTGGCCGCGATCCGCGCCATCCTGCCGGAGGAGGCAGGCCTGCTTCCCCCGATCGAGCGCGACGCGGCCGAGCGCTTTCGCGAGGTCGGCCTCAATACGATCGCGGATGGCGAGCCAAGCTCCGAGCCCTTCATCCTCTCGGTGATCCGAAAGGGCGTCGCGCTCGGCGCCGTTGAGGTGGATCATGGCCTCGTTGGCTTCGCCCTCGCCGGAGAACTCGACGGGGCGCTGCATCTCTATGAGCTGTCCGTCCGGACCGCCTTCAACGGACAAGGCCTCGGCAGCGCGCTGCTGATGGGGATCGAGACGGCGGCAGCCGCCTCCGCGCTTGGCGCCGTGACGCTGTCGACCTTCGCCGACGTGCCGTTCAATGCGCCCTTCTATGCCCGGCGCGGCTTCGTTCCGGTGGAGATCGAAGACTGGGGTCCGGCGCTGCATCTCCTCAACGGCGCCGAGCGCGCCGCGGGGCTGCCGCTCGATCGCCGCGTCTTCATGCGCAAGGAGCTTCAGCCATGACGGCCCGCCTGACCCATCTCGATGAGACCGGCGCCGCCCAGATGGTCGACGTCTCCGAGAAGCCGGTGACGAGCCGGACCGCCATTGCCGAGGGCGCGGTCGAGATGCAGGCCTCAACGCTTGCGCTGATCATGGACGGCGCCATCTCGAAGGGCGACGTGCTCGCGACGGCGCGGATCGCCGGCATCATGGCCGCCAAGAAGACGCATGAGCTGGTGCCGCTCTGCCATCCGATCATGCTGGCCAAGGTGACGATCGACATCGAGGCCGACGAAGCGCTGCCGGGCCTCCGCGTCCGCGCCACCACCAAGGTCGCCGACCGGACGGGCGTCGAGATGGAGGCGCTGACGGCCGTCTCCGTCGCTTGCCTCACCATCTACGACATGGCCAAGGCGGCCGATCGCGGCATGGTCATCGGCCCGATCCGTCTCGTCGAGAAGCATGGCGGCCGTTCCGGCTCCTGGAAGCTCGACCCGTGAGCGCATTGCTACCGGTCGACGAGGCGATCGCGCGCATTCTCGGCGGCGTCGTGCCGACGGAGGCAGAGGGCGTGCCGCTCGCCGCGGGCCTTAGCCGCGTGCTCGCCGCGCCGCTCGCCGCCCGCCGCGACCAGCCGCCACGCGATGTCTCGGCCATGGACGGCTATGCGGTTCGCGCCGCCGACATCGCCGCCCTTCCCGCGACGCTGGCCGTCATCGGCACGGCGCCGGCGGGTCATCCCTTTGCCGGCGCGCTCCAGCCGGGCGAGGCCGTGCGCATCTTCACCGGCGCCGTGATCCCTTCCGGCGCCGACGCCATCCTGCTGCAGGAGGATGTCGACCTGCTCCCGGACGGGCAGATTTCGGCCCGCGAGACCGTCCGCCCCGGCCAGCACATCCGCCTGCGCGGGCTCGATTTCGAACGGGGCGCGGAACTGCTGCCCGCCGGCACGCGGCTTGGCCTGCGGCAGCTGGCGCTCGCCGCCGCGCTCGATCATGCCGAGCTGCCGGTTCGGCGGAAGCCGGTGGTCGCGATCATCGCGACGGGCGATGAACTGGTGCTGCCGGGCACTGGCGGCAATGAGGACAGCATCGTCGCGTCGAATGGCTACGGCATCGCCGGCCTTGTCGGGGCACTCGGCGGCGAGGTCCGCGATCTCGGGATCGTTGCCGACGACAAGGAGAAGCTTGCCGGGGCGATCGATGCCGCCGCCGGCGCCGATATCCTCGTCACGCTCGGCGGTGCCTCGGTCGGGGATCACGACTATGCCCGCGAGGTGCTGGCCGCGCGCGGCATGGAACTCGGCTTCTGGCGCATCGCCATGCGGCCCGGCAAGCCGCTGATCTTCGGCCGGCTCGGCCGGACGCGCGTGCTCGGCCTCCCCGGCAATCCCGTCTCCAGCCTCGTCTGCTCGATCCTCTTCCTGCGCCCGCTCATCGAGGCGCTGCTCGGCCTGCCGCCATCCGATCCGACGGTCGCCGCGACGCTCGGCGGCCCGGCGCGCGCCAATGACGGGCGGCAGGATTATCTCCGCGCCGAGATCACGATCACCGATGACGGCCGCCGCATCGCGACCCCGTTCGGGCGGCAGGACAGTTCCATGCTCTCCACCTTCGCCCGCGCCGGCTGCCTCGTCGTCCGGCCGCCTCATGCCGGCGAAGCACGGCCCGGCGACCCTTGCCGCGTCATCATCCTGCCTTGATTTGAGTAAAAATAACGCTCGCGCGCACACTGTTAATAAATCATTCACATTTTGTGAGAATGCGCGTATCACTATCGCCACCACCCGCAACGCACCAATTGGAACGACTCCTGCATGGGAGCGTTCACAGTCGACGGCCGAATGCTGGGAGGGAGATCATGAAGAGCACGACCACCAAGGCAGAAAGCGCCCCGCGCAGTCTCGGCATCGGATCTGGTCTCGCCGCCGGTGCGATGATGCTGTGCCACATGAACAGTTCGGGCCTGACCCGCTACGACAATCTGATGGCGGATCTCGGCCGGCTGAACACGCCGCCGCAGAAGCCGGTCGCCCGCCGCAGCGAGCGCCCGCTCCGCAAGGAGCACTCGCGCTGGATGAACTGGATCTCGCGCTGAGCCGCCTGACAGTGCAGCGCTGAAGCGCTTCGCCGGCTTAACGAGGCCCTGTGTCCGCGCCGATCAGATCGATCGGCGCAGTACCATGCTTTCCTGCACCCGACCCCTTGTCAGCCTTGCGAACCGTTCGAGTCCGCATCGGCATGAACCCTTGGCCGCGCATGGGCCGGGCGGTCGGGGATTTCGATGTCGACGACGAGCGGCAGGTGGTCGGAAGCGACCCGTGACAGCGGCGTGCGCACCACTTCGACATTGAGGATCGTCGCCGCGCCGCGCAGCCATACATGGTCGATGCGCAGCGTCGGCAGCCGGCCCGGGAAGGTCGGCTTCGCCTTCCTGTCGCCCCAGGCCTTCTGCACGTCGACGAACTGCGCGGCGAGGCGCCGATAGGGCGAGAGGCCCGGCGGGGCGTTGAAATCGCCGACGAAGACGACGGGATCGCGGCAATCGGGATGGCCGAGCCAGTCTGGGCCGAGCAGGGCCGAGAGTTGCAGCATCTGCTCATGCGGCCAGACGCCGAGATGGGTGTTCACCACCTGAATGCGCGCGCCGCCGACATCGACAGACGCCCACAGCGCGCCACGCGGCTCGACCTTGATGCGGTCGTGGAAGCCCGGCAGTGGTCCGGTGCGGATCATCTCCATCGGCAGCGCCGTCAGGATCGCGTCGCCATAGCGCTCGGGACCGACATGAGTCGATGCATGAAAATGCGCCTCCATGCCGAGCAGAGAGGCAAGCGTGCGCGCCTGATCGATGCTGCCTGTGCGGGGACGGCCGACATCGATTTCCTGCAAGGCGACGATGTCGGGCTTGCAGGCCGCGATCACATGCGCCACGCGCTCGGGCGAATGCGCCTTGTCGGTGCCGATGCAGCTATGGACGTTATAGGAGAGTATCCGAAACCGGCTCATCGCTGCCCTTCCCCGCCCTGCTGCCAATGCGCCGTGCCCGGCTCCGTTCCGGTCAATGGACGGATTTCGGCGCGTAGGAGGCCGGGTCGACGGCGGAGGGGCGCCCGGCCAAGCTGAGCGCCGCGGTGCGCGGCGGCGTTTCGGCGATCACCTTGCCACGCCGCACGACCGCGAGGCGCGCCGCGCGCATGCGCACCGCCTCGATCGGATCGGCCGCCTGCAGGATGACGAAATCGGCATTCTTGCCGGGCGCGAGGCCATAGCCCTCAATGCCGAGGATCGCCGCCGGAATGGTCGTGACCGCGTCGAACGACCAGCGGATCGCCTCGCGGCTGGTCATCGGCACGGCATGCACTGCCATGTTGGCGACATCGAGCATGTCGGCATGGCCGAGGCCATACCAGGGATCCATGCAGCAATCCTGGCCGAGCGCCACGGGAATGCCGAGCGCGCGCATCTCGGGAATGCGGGTCAGGCCGCGGCGGCGCGGATAGGTGTCGTGGCGGCCCTGCAGGGTGATGTTGATCAGCGGATTGGCGATCGCCGCGACGCCGGCCTCGTGCATCAGCGGCAGCAGCTTCGAGACATAGTAATTGTCCATCGAGTGCATCGAGGTCAGATGCGAGCCGGCGACGCGGCCGCCGAGGCCGAGCCGGTGGGTTTCCGCCGCCAGCGCCTCGATATGGCGCGACAGCGGATCGTCGCTCTCGTCGCAATGGAGATCGACGCGGAGGCCACGCTTCGCCGCGATCTCGCAGAGCGCGCGCACGGACGCGGCGCCATCGGCCATCGTCCGCTCGAAATGCGGGATGCCGCCGACGACATCGACGCCGAGATCGAGCGCGCGCTCGAGGTTCTTCGCGGCGGTCGGCGAGCGGTAATAGCCGTCCTGCGGGAAGGCGACGAGCTGCAGGTCGAGATAGGGCTTCACCTTCTCGCGCACCTCGATCAACGCCTCGACGGCGAGCAGCCGGTCGTCGCAGATATCGACATGGCTGCGCACCGCGAGGAGGCCCTGCGCGACGGCGAGGTCGCAATAGCGCAGCGCGCGCTCGATCACCGCCTCATGCGTCAGCAGCGGCTTCAGCTCGCCCCAGAGCGCGATGCCCTCCAGCAGCGTGCCGGACTGGTTCATGCGCGGCAGGCCGAGCGACAACGTCGCATCCATGTGGAAATGGCAATCGACGAAGGGCGGCGCGACCAGATAGCCCTTGGCGTCGATGACGCGGGCGGCCTCGGCGTCGATCGCCGGCGCGATGGCGACGATCTTGCCGTGCTCCACGGCGATATCGAGCCCCGGCCGGCTATCGGGAAGGGTCGCGTTCTTGACGATGAGATCGAAGGCCATGGTCTATCCGGATAATGGGTCCGGACCATCGGAGCAGGACGCGTGCTGCAATGCAAGCGCCCCGCCGTCCCTCGCGGTGGATAGGTTACTGCGGATTGTAGGGCGCCGTGGTGCCGGCATAGGCGGCGGTGAAGGCGGCGCCGGCATCTGCGCCGAGCGAGGCCGTCACGGCATCGCCGACCTTGGCGGCGTCGGCCTTGGGCAGCGTCGCGGCGGCGGTGGCGACCGCGGCCGCAAGCTGCGCCGCGTCGCTGGCGCCGAGCTTCGGGTCGCCGCCGAGTTTCGGATCGGTCTTGTATTTCGCCAGCATCTGCTCGATCAGCGGCTTGCAGGCGGACTGGCACTCCTCGAGCTTGGCGAGGTCGTCCTGGAAGCCGAGCGCCGCCATGTCGGGCATGGCGTTCATGTCGAGCTTCTTCTCGATGCTCTGCATCTGCTGGTCGGTCGACTGCGCCAAGGCCGGCGACAGTCCAAGCCCCGCCAGAACAACGGTCGCTGCGCCGAGCGCGGTCATGGCGCCCGCAAGACGAGATGTCTTCATCATCGAACCCTCCCCCGCGCTGCCGGCTGATGCCGGCAGCTTTCCACTCAGTCAGCCGTCATGGCCGGCACGGTCGACGACGGCGCCGGCTTGCCCTTCGTCATGTGCTCCTCGATGCGCTGCAGAACCGTGAAGAAGGACGGAACGAACAGGACGGCAAGGCAGGTCGAGGCCAGCATGCCGCTCACGACCGCGATGCCGATCGAGGCTCGCGAATTGGCGCCGGCGCCGGTCGCGAACACCAGCGGCAGCACGCCGAGAATGAAGGCGAACGACGTCATCAGGATCGGGCGGAACCGAAGCCGCGCCGCCTCCACCGCCGCGTCGACGATCTCCAGCCCCTCGGCGCGCTTCTCGCGCGCATATTCGACGATCAGGATCGCGTTTTTCGCCGCGAGCGCGATCAGGAGAATGATGCCGATCTGGGTGTAGAGATTGTTGTCGAGGCCGAGGCTCGTCAGCGCCGTGACCGTGCCGAGCAGCGCCAGCGGCACCGCGAGGATGACCGAGAGCGGCTGGATCCAGCTCTCATACTGGCCGGCGAGTACGAAATAGACGAGCACGATGGCGAGCGCGAACACGAAGTAGATGTCGTTGCCGACGATCTGCTCCTGGTAGGACATCGCGGTCCAGTCGATGCCATAGCCGGGCGGCAGCGTGTCCTTGGCGATCTGCTCCATCAGCTGCATCGATTGGCCGGTGCTGAAGCCGGCCGCCGGTCCGCCGGCGAGCGTCGCCGCCGGATAGAGATTGTAGAGCGTGATCAGCGGCGGGCCGTCGGTATCCTCGAAGGAGAGCAGCGTACCGAGCGGCACCATGTCGCCGGTCTTGGTCTTCACCTTGAGATTGAGGATGTCCTTCGGCTCGACGCGCTTCTCCGGCGTCGCCTGGACATAGACCTGGAAGACATTGTTGAACTTGGTGAACTGGTTGACATAGGTCGAGCCGAGATAGGCCTCGATTGTCGAGAACACCTGGCCGACCGAGACGCCGAGCGTCTCGGCGAGGATGCGGTTGATCTTCAGCGTGAACTGCGGCGTCTTGGCGCTGAAGCTCGAATTGACGCGCTGCAGGCCGGTCTGCGTCGCCGCATTGGCCGCGATCTGGCTGACGGCCGCCTCGAGCTGATGGAAGTCGGAGCTGCCGTCCTTGACCAGCACCTCCATCGTGAAGCCGCCGGTGTTACCGATGCCCTGGATCGGCGGCGGCACCAGCACATAGCCGGTCGCATCCGACATGCCGTTGAGGCCGGCGGTGATGTTCTGGTAGATCGCGCGGAGGCTCTCGTCCTTGCCGCGCACCGACCAGTCCTTGAACATCACATAGACGACGCCGGAATTGAACAGCGTCGCGCTGTTGTCGAGCACCGAGACGCCGGTGATGCCGATGGCGTTCTCGACGCCCGGCGTCGCGAGCGCAATCTTGGTCGCTTCCTGGACGACGCGGTCGGTGCGCTGCAGCGAGGCGCCCTCGGGCAATTGCACCGAGACGACGACATAGCCCTGGTCCTCGATCGGCAGGAAGGCCGTCGGGATCCGGCTCATGCCCCAGAAGGCGCCGCCGACCAGCACCAGCGCGACCAGCAGCATGAGATAGCTGACCTTGACCATGTGGCGGATCAGCGAGGCATAGCGCGCCTCGCACCAGTCATAGACATGGTTGAAGCCGCGGAAGAAGATGTTCTTCTTCTCCGGTGGCGTCGGCGCCCGCAGCCAGAGCGCGCACTGCGTCGGCTTCAGCGTCATGGCGTTGATCGCCGAGATGAAGGCCGTCGCCGCGATGACGAGCGCGAACTGCTGGTACATCTGCCCTGTCAGGCCCGGCAGCGCCGCCGACGGCAGGAACACCGCCATCAGCACCAAGGTGATGCCGATGATCGGCCCGAGCAGCTCGTTCATCGCCTTGACGGCCGCGTCGCGGCCGCTCATGCCGCCTTCCATGTGGCGCGACACGCCTTCGACGATGACGATGGCGTCGTCGACGACGATGCCGATCGCCAGCACGATGGCGAACAGCGTCGCGGTATTGACCGTGAAGCCGAGCGCCGCCATCGCGGCGAAGGCGCCGATGATGGTGACAGGCACCGTGGTCGCCGGCACCAGCATCGCTCGCCAATCCTGCAGGAAGGCGAGGATGACGATGAGCACGAGGATCGCCGCCTCGATCAGCGTCTTGTAGACCTCGTCGATCGAGGCGCTGACGAACTTGGTCGTGTCGAACGGGATCTCGTATTTGAGGCCGGGCGGGAAGGCCTTGGCGAGCTCCTGCATCTTGGTGCCGACCGCCTCAGCCACCGCGAGCGCATTCGCCTCGGGCAGCTGATAGATGCCGATCGCCGCCGTCGGCGCATTGTTGTAGGTCGCGGTATGGCTGTAGCTCTGCGAGCCGAGCTCGACGCGGCCGATGTCGCGCACGCGGACGATCTGGCCGCCATTGGTGTTGTTCACCTTGACGATGATGTTCTCGAAATCGGGCGCATCGCTGAAGCGGCCGTTGACGTTCACCGTGTACTGGAAATTGAGGCCGTCGGGCGCCGGCGGCATGCCGGTCATGCCGGCTGTCACTTCCTGGCTCTGCTGCTGGATCGCGTTGACGACGTCGTTCGGCGTCAGGCCGAACGACTGCAGCTTGTCGGGATCCATCCAGATGCGCATGGCATAGGGGCCGGCGCCGAAGACGTTGACATTGCCGACGCCGGGAATGCGCGCCAGCTCGTTCTGGATGTTGATGACGGCGTAGTTCGAGAGATACAGCCCGTCATGGCTCTTGTCGGGCGAGAACAGCGTGATGAACTGCAGGATCGCGGTCGACTTCTTCTGGACGTTGACGCCCTGGACCTGGACCGACTGCGGCAGCGAGGCGAGCGCGATCGAGACACGGTTCTGCACCAGCACCTGCGCCTGGTCCGGATCGGTGCCGATATCGAAGGTCACGATCAGGTTGTAGGTGCCGTCGCTGGCGCTCGTCGACTGCATGTAGATCATGCCCTGGACGCCGTTGACCTGCTCCTCGATCGGCAGGGCGACGGTGTCCATGATCGTGCGGGCGCTCGCGCCCGGATAGCTGGTCGAGACCTGGATCGTCGGCGGAACCACGTTCGGATATTGCGCGATCGGCAGCGTGTAGAGCGCGACGGCGCCGAGCAGCACGATGACCAGCGCGAGAACGTTCGAAAGAACCGGCCGGTCGATGAAGAACTTGGAGATCATGGAAGCCGCCTAGCCTGTGGTCGCCGTTCGAACAGTGGGAGCAGAAACCTCAAGGCTTCGCCGGTGTCGCCGGCGCCGCATCGGCGGGAGCCGGCGCGGCATCCGTAGCGGCCGGCGCAGGCGCTGCCGGGGCTGCCGGTGCTGCGGCGGCCGGTGCCGGTGCCGCGGCAGGGGGCTCGGGCGCGGCATTGGCCGGCGTGCCGTCCTGCGGCGTCGGCGGGCTCATGCTGCCCTTCTGCGGATCGACCACATTGCCGGGCACGGCACGCTGGTTGCCGCCGACCAGAACCCAGTCGTCCTTGGTGATGCCCGATTCGATGACGCGCAGCTGGCCCTGCAACTGGCCCGTCTTGACGATGCGCTGCTCGACCTTGTTGTCGGCGCCGAGCACCAGCACATAGCTGCCGGCCTGGCTTGAGGCGATGGCGGTGTCGTTGACGAGGACCGCATCCGGCTGCGTCTGCAGCGGCACGCGCACCTTGGCGAAGAGGCCGGGCAGCAGCGCCGAGTTCTTGTTGTCGAACACGCCGCGCACGGTCAGCGTGCCGGTATTCTGGTCGATCTCGGGGGCGATGTAGTCGATCACGCCCTTGTAGGGGAAGCCGCTGTCGACCGAGAGGCCGATCTCGACCGGGATGTCGTGGACATCGCGCAGCGTGCGGCCGCGCTTGGTCAATTGTTCCTTGATCAGGAGCACCTGACGCTCGTTGACGCTGAAATAGGTGTAGATCGGATCCATCTGGACGATCGAGGCGAGCTTGGTCGGGCCGCTATAGCCGACGAGCGCGCCGATATCCTGAAGGTGGTTGCTGACGATGCCGTCGAACGGCGCCTGGATCTCGGTGTAGCCGAGATTGATTGTGGCGACCTCGACATTGGCCTGCGCCTGCGCGGTGGCGGCGATTGCCTGGTCGAGCTGCGCCTTGGCGTCGTCGGCCTTGGCGACGGAGGTCACCTGCTGCTGCACCAGCGTGTTCTGGCGATTGAATTCGAGCTGCTTGTTTTCCTGCGCCGCCTGGGCCGAGGCGAGCTCGGCCTTGGCCTGATCGAGCTGCGCCTGGTAGGTGTCGCGCTGGATCGTGAACAGGACGTCGCCGGCCTTCACTTTCTGGCCGTCGACATATTTGATGCCGGTCAGGAAGCCCTGCACGCGGGCCTCGAGGTCGACCTGATTGTAAGCCGACGTATTGCCGGTCACTTCCATGTAGAGCGTCACCGGCTGCTGCACCGGCTGGGCGATGGTCACCTTCTGCGGCGGCGGCGGAACGTACTGATTCTTCTCGTTGCAGGCGCCGAGGGCCAGCGCCGCCAGAGCGGTCGCGCCGAACAGACATCCCCGGACGACCCTGAGACTGCGACTATCGCGACCGTTCATGCCAACCCCCAGAAGCGGCCCCTGCTGCGGGGCCAAGCCCATCAACGGCGTCACGCCGCGACATCGATCATGCGAATCCGCCTGCGGATTCCGCAAGCGACAGAACCATATAGCCCGCCCATTGTTAAGGAGCGATGGCGAAGGGAAAAGGTCGAGACCCCACAGGCAAAAAGAAAAGGCCGCCGACCGGATGGTGGCGACCTCTCTTGGCGTCCGTGATGGGCGTCCGTGACCCGCGTCGTCAGAACGCGTTGGCGTGCAGGAGCGAGGCCGGGGTCAGCAGCAGGATCTTGACGTCGTAGAGCGGCGTCCACTTGCGGATATAGGCCCGGTCGCAGCGCAGACGCATCTGGATCTTGTTCATCGCGTCGGTCGGTCCGCGATGGCCCTCGATCTGGGCGAGGCCCGTGAGGCCGGGGCGGACGAGATGGCGGTCGGCATAATTCGGCAGGATGCGGCCGAACGTATCGTCCATCGGCACAGCATGCGGACGCGGGCCGACCAGAGACATGTCGCCGGTCAGCACATTGAAGAGCTGCGGCAGCTCGTCGAGGCTGGTGCGGCGCAGGAAGGCGCCGACCCGCGTGATGCGCGAGTCCCCCGCCGACACCTGCTTGAAGGCGCCGTGGGTTTCCATGACGCTCATCGAGCGGAACTTATAGAGCGTGAAAATTTCGCGGCCGACGCCGTAGCGCTTCTGGCGGAAGAGCACGGGGCCCTTCGATTCCAGCTTGACCGCCAGCGCGATCATCAGGAGCGCCGGCATCAGGACAATGAGCAGTCCCGCTGCGCCGACGATATCCAGCGCCCTTTTGAAGCGCGAACTGTTGATGTCGGATGCCCGAGTCACCAAACGTGCGCTCGGTACGGAGACGTCGCCGACCTCGGCGGCATCGCTTCCTGCTGAACGGAACAAGCCGACATTCGACGCGTCAGATACAAGTGCTTGAGCAGATTCATCAAAAAACATCGGTAGTCCCCGCGGATCGCCCGACTTTTGCGCTGCACAATCGCTATCGCACAGCAACATTTCAGTCTTGTACCGGCTGTCCTCGCCGCCATCAAGATCATTCTTGCGGCGACGCAACATGGGAGGTGCCCACGATTCAGGCAAGAGAACGAGACCTCGACATCGCCGTCTTCATCTCGCGCACCTGCCCGTTCACTGCAGACTGCACCACCGACATGACGCTTTTGAGGCACAAGCCCCCAAGCCTCCCGGCAAGAAGCCGCCCCCTCCCCCTAAGAGAAGACGTCTCCCAAGCCTGCGCCCGGCGGCCGATGGCCAAACCCGGACGTGTCGCGCTGCATATCAGCCTTAAACCGTGCTCCCCACCACCGTTGCCGCGCACGAGCCCCCTGCTCCGGACTCGATTGCATACAACACTCCAGTTTTCTCAGGCTTCCGGTCCATTTGCAAGCGTATCCTTCGCCGGCGACGGACCCCCGTTCGGGCACTCGCGATTCGCGCGACCAACCCCCGATCGCGCAGCCGCTAGGTTGCAGATATCGGGCAGATCTCCGGCATGGCGGCATCTTTCGCCGGCGTGTCATTGTTCTGTAGAAGTACTGTCATATTGCAGCGCGACATTTTCGCAACGACATGGAACCACAGGCCCATCTGAGGCAATTGTGACGTTCTCTTCACATGCCATCGTGGAACCGCCCGGCTAGGTTCGCTTCAACCCGGCGCGAGGGGTCGCGGCGGGCGGCGGTTGCTTCACTCAGCCGGTCTATACATCAATCGGGGGCACCTGACCGACAGTAGAACTGCCGTGGCGCGAAGAAGCGCCGTGGCGTTTTGCTTTCGCGTCTTCGTCCTTCCTCAACGCGAGGTCAGACAATGAATTTCAAGAACCTGCTTCTTGGCACCGCTGCGGCGATCTTCGCTTGCGGCGCCGCCGAAGCTGCCGACCTGACGGTCGCCGAGCCGGTCGACTACGTGAAGGTCTGCGACGCTTTCGGCAAGGGCTTCTTCTACTCGCCCGGCACCGACACCTGCATCAAGGTCGGCGGCTACGTGAAGTTCGGCACCTCGTTCGGTGACACCGACTTCGGTATCTACAACAAGATCTATCCGAACAGCCAGTGGTCGAACTTCTACACCGAAGCTTCGGTGCAGCTGACCGCCTCCTCGGTCACCGAGTTCGGCAACCTGACCGGCTTCCTCGACTTCCGCGCCCAGACCGGCAACACCGGTTCGTTCACGCAGTCGGCGTCGCAGACCGTCAACTCGGCCACCAATTCGGCCTATGTCGACAGCGCCTATCTGTCGCTCGGCCCGGTCAAGGCCGGCCGCTTCGACTCGCTCTATGATTTCGGCCAGGGCTACACCGATACCGGCAGCTTCGCGTCCGACACCAAGACCGACCACATCCAGCTGACCTATGCCGTCAACGGCTTCGGTCTCTCGGTCTCGGTCGAAGACCAGCGTGACCGCGGCGCCGCCGGCAACACCGGCGATGCCGTTGCGAGCGGCTCGAACTACTACCAGGGCGGCCAGACCAATATTCCGGACTTCGTCGGCGCCGTGACCTATGCCTCGGGCATCTTCTCGACGAAGATCGCCGCGGCCTATGTCAACAACGCGGTCGATATCAATGGCGGCGCGGGCACCCTGCTCAACCCCTACGAGATCAACGCCAAGAGCGGCTACGCCATCGGCGGCAGCGTCGAGTTCGCGCTCGACAGCTTCTCGGCCGGCGACAAGTTCTTCGTCACCGGTTCGTATGGCGACAACGCCAACTCCTACACCGGCATCGCCGGCGGCACTTCGGTCGCCAACCTGACCGGCACGGTCGACGGCAGCTTCATCGCCGCCGCCGCTCCCGGCTCCAGCTGGTCGGCCCTCGCGTCGTACAAGCATGTCTGGACCCCCTCGGTCTGGTCGGCGGTCACCGGCGGCTACGCGTCGTATGATGGCGATGGCTACTTCGACAACTTCACCGTCGACGCCTACCGCTTCGTCGGTTCGACCGGCTGGACCCCCGTCAAGGGCCTCGACCTGATGCTCGACGGCCAGTACTCGCATGTCGACCTCAGCGACGGCGCCGGCCCATCCAAGTCCGAGAAGGACGGCGACGCCTGGACCGTCAATCTCTGGATGAAGCGCTCCTGGTAAGCCTTCCGGAGCCCGGCTTTCGCCGGGCTTCCTCGATCAATTCGGCCGGCGTCGCGATCCAGCGGCGCCGGCCGTTCGTTTCTTGAGGGCAACCCAGCGAGGACAACCATGCTGAACGCCCTCACCTATGTCGTCACTCTCGTCATATTCGCCGCCATCGACAGCGTCTGGCTCGGCAGCATGGCGGCCCGGATCTACCGGCCTCTCCTCGGCGATATCCTGCTCGACGGCTTCAGGCCCGCGCCGGCGATCGTCTTCTATCTCTTCTACGGCGTCGGTCTCGTCATCTTCGCCGTAATGCCGGGCGTCAAGAGCGGCAATGCCGGCACCGCCCTGCTCTGGGGCGCGCTGTTCGGCCTGTTCGCCTACGGCACCTACGATCTCACCAACTACGCCACGCTGCGCAACTGGGGCCTCGCGATCACCGCGATCGACATGACCTGGGGCACGGTTCTCAGCGGCGTCACCGCCTATCTGGCAACGCTGGTGACGAGCTGGCTCGGCAAGCAGTTCGGCCTGCTCTGATCCGCTCCGGTGCACGAACACCCCTCACCCCGGCGCTGGCCGCCGGGGTGGGGCGAGGCCCGGTCAGCGCCGCGGCGGCCGCGGGAAGAAGGCCGGGACGCGGGCGCTGTAGCGGGCGAAGGCTTCCGGCCGGCTGCGCTGCATATGCGCCTCGAGCGGCGGAATGCCGGAAACGTGCACGAGCAGCCAGTACATGAAGGCCGGGCCGGTCAGCGCGACGAAGCCGAGCGGATGGCCGCCCGAAAGATCGATGGCGAAGAGCGGATAGGCCACCCAGCCGAGCCATTCGAAGAAATAGTTCGGATGGCGCGACCAGGCCCAGAGCCCGTCCTCGCAAATCTCGCCGCGGACCTCGCGCGGCTTCTCGCGGAAGCGCTGCAACTGGCGATCCGCCGTTCCGGCGCCGACGATCGCTGCGATGATGAGGACCACGGCGATCCCATCCTGAAGCCCGAGGCCCGGCCGCGGATTCTGCGCCGCGGCGATGACCGACAGGCACAGGAACCAGCCCGCCGCCGCCTGGATCATCAGGAACACGAACAGGCGGCGCTGGAAATCCGCGCCCCATTCGGTGCGGAAGGCCGCATAGCGCGCATCCTCGGGCGCCCCGCGCGAGCGCGCCGCGATATGGCTGCCGAGACGCAGCGACCAGAGGCCGACGGCGAGCGCCACGAGCAGCTGGCGGCCGGTCGGCCAGCCCTCGCCCATCACGGGCACCAGCGCAACCACGACGCCGGCCGCGCCGGTGCCGAACGACCAGAAGGCATCCGACCAGCCGGCATTGCCGGTCGCTCTCTGCGTCGCCCACGCCGCCGCCATGACGGCGACGAGCAGCAGCGCGGCGGCGGCAAGGCCGACCACGACCCCGGTCATCGGCTCACTCCACGGGCAGGCTTTGTCATGACGGCAGGTCCATCCAGGCTGGAGAGCGCGCCGACGAAGCGGCGCCTCGCCACCAGATAGCGGCCGGCGCCGGCATTGAAAGTGGCGGGTTGGACCTCGCGTTGATCCGCGCGACGTTTCGCTGTCCGCGACCCGCACCCGGCATCGGCTGGCGAAGTGGCCCCTCTTCTGCCACTACTCACCGCATCACCATGAGGGAATGCCAACCATGCCGATCGACAGGCCGCGCCGCCCGCAGGATCCGTTCGCAGCCGCCGAGGCGATGTTCGCCAAGAAGCGCCAGCCGGATCCGAAGTCGCCGTCCTCGCTGCCGGCGGCGAAGGAACTCGTGTCGCTGCGAATCGATCGCGACGTCGTCGAGCATTTCCAGGCCGCCGGTCCCGGCTGGCAGGAGCGCATGAACGACGCCTTGCGCGCCGCCGCGATCGCCGACGGCCTAGCGCCGAGCGAGCCCGTCTAGCGGACGATCAGGCGCCGAGGCCGAGCGAATAGGCCGCCAGCGGACCGAGCGTGATGATGGCCGCCCCAACGAAGGCGGCGATATCCTTGCCGTCGACCATCGGCGCATTCAGAACACTGGCCGGAAAGAGCCCGTTGCGGCGGGTGGCCGGAGAGTGTTCCGCGTCAGGGCGAAGCACGTTGCGGGCGTCGGCGCCAGAAAAAGCGGCTTCGCTCAGAATGCGGTCTTCGGGGCGAGTCACGACATCACTCATCATTTCTCTCCATTGCTGTCATTGCTGCAGACTCAACGGGAGATCCACTGACGGGTTCCCCGACATGTCGATCGATCCCGGCGCCCGGCCTCCGCGATCT
Source organism: Kaistia sp. (assembly GCA_965229325.1). Classification (GTDB taxonomy): domain Bacteria; phylum Pseudomonadota; class Alphaproteobacteria; order Rhizobiales; family Kaistiaceae; genus Kaistia. The sequence continues at coordinate 922,034 of OZ245873.1, forward strand.
CAGCGGAGATTGCAGGCGAGCGGCGACGACAAAGGCTCACGCTTTCACACGAATGAATGATGGAGAGCCCAACATCGGCTCTTCCCGTCCGACGATCCGCCGGCCAATCTGGCCGGCACCACGCAACCGCGGAGATGACAATGGCGGAGTCCAACGACTACGTTCCCCCGAAGGTCTGGACCTGGGAAAAGCCCAGCGGCGGCGCCTTCGCCAATATCAACCGGCCGATCGCCGGCCCGACGCACGACAAGGAGCTGCCGGTCGGCCGCCATCCGCTGCAGCTCTATTCGCTGGCGACGCCGAACGGCCAGAAGGTGACCATCCTTCTCGAGGAGCTGCTGGCGCTCGGCCATTCCGGCGCCGAATATGATGCCTGGCTGATCAGGATCAACGAGGGCGACCAGTTCGGCAGCGGCTTCGTCGCCGTGAACCCCAATTCCAAGATCCCGGCCCTCATGGACCGGTCCGGCCCGACGCCGATCCGCATTTTCGAATCGGGCGCGATCCTCGTTTATCTCGCCGAGAAGTTCGGCGCCTTCCTGCCGGTGGAGCAGCCGGCGCGGGCGGAGTGCCTCTCCTGGCTGTTCTGGCAGATGGGCAGCGCGCCCTATCTCGGCGGCGGCTTCGGCCATTTCTACGCCTATGCCCCGGTGAAGATCGAATATGCCATCAACCGCTTCGCCATGGAGGTGAAGCGCGAGCTCGACGTGCTCGACCGGCGGCTCGCCGAGAGCGAATTCCTCGCCGGCCCCGACTACACGATCGCTGACATGGCCGTGCTGCCCTGGTATGGCGCGCTCGCCAAGGGCTGGCAGTATGGCGCCGGCGAATTCCTGTCGGTGCACGAATACAAGAACGTGCTGCGCTGGGCGGATGCACTGTTCGCAAGGCCCACCGTGAAGCGCGGCCGCATGGTCAACCGCGCCTTCGGCGAGCCGGCGGAGCAACTGCACGAGCGCCACGACGCGAGCGATTTCGAGACGCAGACGGAAGACAAGAAGGCCGCCGCGAAGGGCTGACCCGCCACCGCCATCGAGGACGCCCGGCGCGATGCCGGGCGCCCAAGCCACCTCCGTCGCCCGGCCAGCGACAAGGCGCCCGCCCGGGCGCGAGATGCGTGAGGCTTGAGCAGCCCCTCGCGATCGCGTCAGGAAATGGCGACAATCTCGAGCTGGCGTGGGCCGAGCTGAACGACGTCACCGACCGATTTCCCCATCAAGGCGAGCGCGACCGGCGAGCCATGCGAGATCGAGGCGCGGGCCGGATCGGCCTCGTCCTCGCCGACGATGCGGAAGGTCTGGGTGCGGCCGTCGTCGCGCTCGAAGGTCACGGTGTGGCCGAACGCGACGACGTCGGTGGACACCGGGACGGGCGAAACGCGCGCCGTGCGAAGGCGTTCGGCGAAATAGTTCATGTCGCGCAACGGCACCGCGGACTGTCGCCGCCGCTCGTTGGCATCATCGAGCGCGCTGGCCGCCTCGAGCGCCTGCTTGGCGCGGGCGAACTCCTCGCGCAGCCGCTCCAGCCCCGCCTCGGTGACCAGATTGATCCGATCCGAGATCGCGCGCGCCGGCAGCACGGTCTCCGCCGCCGCCTCGGCACTCTCCTCCCTGACAAACGCGACGCTCACGACACTTCTCCTGCTCGACTGATCCCGACCGACAACGCGCAAGCAGCACGAAGGCTGCGGGGGGCGGCGACGAACCGCCAGCCGACCGTCACCGCGCCGGGTGGCTGGTTTCCCATCAGTAGGACCGCGATGTCGCCGCTTGACAGCTTCCGCCAACAGACGAAGCGATGCTCGTAGCGGAAGAGGAACCCATCGACGCCGAACTCGGCCGGAACAAGCTTAGAGGTAACGCCCTGCGAGATGATCCGGTCAAAGGCGGCGGGTGCGAGACATGAGTTTGGCTCCTGCGCCAAAGGCGTATTCAAGATCACCGAAATTGAACACGGTGCGACCTTGCCCACGTACCCGATTATGCTGCACCGCATCACGCTTGAACTCGTCGTAGTTGCTCGTCCCCATCGCGGCCTCCTTGCCTCAAAGGTTGGGGGCGAAGCGGATGGGCGCCACCACAGTCGGGCTTGCCGCGATCCATCTGTCGCTGCTGTCTCGTCCTCGTGAAGTTGCCGGGCTGATCCTGCCGGCCGCGGGGCGCGCCTGATCGCCTAGGAGCCGGTCCGCTGCTCCTCGAGCGCTTCGATACGCGCCAGGCTGTCTGCGACCGTCACCGACGCGAGTTGATCCATCACAACCCGATCGACGCCGGAGCTCACCTCACCGAAGAAGTTGGTGATGTTCCGGCTCACAATGCAGACGTTTGGCACGTCGGACCGGCCGGTGAACAACGATTTATCGTCGGTGACGGAGAGATACACGTCCTTGAGCGTGATCGCGTCGGGTGAGCGGCCGAGCCTCAAGCCGCCGTTCTTCCCCGTCGAGGAGATGATGATCCCGTCGGCGACGAGCGGCACCGCCAGCTTTCGAACCAGCACCGGATTTGCGCCGAGCCCCGAGGCAAGCGCGGCGCTCGTGCAGCGTTCGCCCTTTCTCTCGGCGACCGCGAGCGAGAGCACCATCTGGATCGCAGTTGGGAACCGGACATCGATCATCTATCGGCTCGCGGCGTCGTCATACTGCAATAGTGACCCTTGCAATATCGCATTTTAAGTGTAGCAATCATAAGAACATTATGCGGCCATGCCGCGATTTTCGCAAGGGTGACAGGACCATGAAACGTTGGATCGTGCCTGCAGGCGCTGCATCGATTGAGGACCTGGAGTTGGAGACCGTTCCGATGCCGGAGCCGGGCTCAGGGGAAGTTCAGATCAAGATCCATGCGGTCTCGCTGAACCGCCGGGACGAGCTCTTGGTGCGGGGCGCCTATGGGCCCACGCCGACGCCTTTCGTGGCGGTGTCAGATGGTGCCGGCGAGATCGCCGGGCTCGGCGCGGACGTGGCCGGTTGGTCGATCGGGGATAGGGTCACGCCGCACTATTACCCGAGCTGGAACGATGGGCCGCCAGCGACGAATCAGGGGTGGGGGCTGGGGTCTCCAGGTCAAGACGGCGTCCTGTCCGAATATGTCGTCCTGCCGGCATCGAGACTGAGCCTTGCCCCTCAGACCCTCTCCTTCGAGGAAGCCGCTTGCCTGCCCTGCGCCGGCCTGACGGCATGGACCGCGCTCAACGGCAATCGTCCCTACACGCGCCAGATCGGCCCGGAGGACCGGGTGCTGGTCGTCGGGACGGGAGGTGTCTCGCTGCTCGCCCTGTTGATCGCAAAGGCAGCCGGTGCGGAAGTTGTTGCGACCACTCGCTCGCCATTGAAGATCGAGAAGGTCAAGCAGCTAGGTGCCTATGGCACGCTGGACATGAACGGATCGTCGAACTGGGGCGAGATCGCCGCCGAGCGGTTCGGCGGTTTCACAAGGGTCGTCAACGCCGCAGGCAGCGCTGCGCTCGATCAGTCGATCCTGGCGCTCGCATCAGGCGGCGAAATCGCATTGATGGGTCTCTTCGAGCATGCCTCCACATCGCCGGACTTCATCCAGCTGATGATGAGGGGCGGCGCGATCCGTGGCATCTCCGTTGGAAGCGCGATGGCATTCCAGGATCTGGTTGCCTTCGTCGATAAGCACCGCATTCAGCCGCCGATCGCCGAAACCTTCGCATTCGATGACGCGCGTGCCGCGTATCGATCGGCGGCTGGCAGCGATCACATCGGCAAGGTTGTGATCCGCGTCGCGTCGTAACTGCTGAACGGGGCGGCGTATCATGACACTGTCCAGCGGCGCGAGGTGTTTGCCTTGAACGAGCCGATCGGTGCGACCGCGCCAGTGTTCAGGACCGCCGCCACACGGGGCGCAAATCCGCCGTGAGTGGGCAAGACTTGGAGGTTGCGAGGGGGAAATGGCGGAGAGGAAGGGATTCGGAACGACAGCGACCTGCCGTCGAAAATGAGCATCTGCTTGGAGATCGAGAGGCGATCAGCGGCGAGACTGGCGCGGATGCTGGTACAAAGCCTGATACACAGCGTCGGCCGGTCGATGCCTCGGGGCATTGATGCGCTCGCTGAGCGCGCGCCGTCAAGAAACTCTTGATGGCTTGTGGTCAATGTGCCACAAAACCGCCTGTCAGATGATGGGCTGGCGAATTGCGTCGCGGTTTCGCTTCAACGATTCGACCGACCCTCTCTCAACCAATTCGAAGCCGGGCCCAGCGCTCGGCTTTTTTGATTCTTGCCCGAAACCGGGGGTTTGGCGGCCCCCGGCTCCTCGGCCGGATCGGACCGCGGCAACAGCAGGGCCGGCCGTGGCGCGGCCGGCCCTGTCTTCCAACGGCCACGACGGCGAAGGGTCCATGAGCAGCATCTCGATCAACGGCCGAATGGTGGTCGTCGTCGAGAAGAAGCTTGGCCGTCGCACGATGCCGGTCCCCGTCGATCGCCGCCGCGAGCTCGCTCAGAAGCTTGCGTCGATCGAGGAGCGCATCAGCCGCCTAACCGTGTCCCGGCATGATCCGGAGCGGTTCTTCGTCCAGCGATCCGAGATCTCCGACGACCTTCGGCGCGTGATCTCCGATCTGCAGCCCTGACCATTTGGCTTCGACACGGCGCGTCACCGCCTGACCGATTTCGTTCTGCGTCTCGGTCTTCGCCTTGGTGGCCGCCCGGGGTCCCGCCGCCTCACCGCCTGCCGAGCAGGCTGGCCTGCGCTGGCGCGCCGTGTCGGACAACTCTGGAGACCATATGCGCAGAGCTTCTCTTGCTGCCGCGATGCTTGCGGCGTCCGGCCTTTTCGCAAGCATGGGAGCAGGCGTCAGCCTGCTTCGCGCTCCGGACATCGGCATGCCCGCCGAGATTACGGCCAAGCCCTCCCGCCCCTCCCGGCGCAAGCGCTATTGCAGCGGCACGAGGTGGTTCGGCCAGGGCGAACAGGAACGGGCGCGTCGCCGACGCCAGATCGCGGCCGGCCAGCTCACGGCTGCCAACGGGCTTATCGTCTAGTCGAGGAGCGCTCGCCGGCATTGCGGAGCGGCCGTTCTGCTCGGCGAGGCGGGCGGCCGAACGACGGGGATCAGTCAGCATGAACAGGGTCAGTCTCAGGCCGTGATAGTGATCACGCTCGGACAATCCAGGCGCTGAACGACTCGTGGCCAACGACCTCTTCCACAAGGGAAACCTTGCCTCCGGCGGCTGGATCGAGAACGGCGGTGTCCGCTTCGACCTTAGCGACTTCGAGCGCCTGACGGCGAAGCTCGGAGGCGCCGCCGATCAGCTCCCCTTCGCGCTCGCGAATGCGATGTCGCGGGCAGCCTTCGTCCTGCGCGACGTCATGACGGACGACGTCTGGCCGTCGCACGTGACGACCAGGAACAAGCGTTTCCTCTCTGCGGCGCTCAGGGTCGAGAAGGCCACGAAGCGAAAGCTAAGCGTGGCTCTCTACGACAGCATTGGGCGCGGGCACCTTGCGCTACACGCCCGCGGCGGCATCAAGCGGTCGAAGAAGCGCCTCGCCATTCCGCCGACGGGCGCCGTCCGTCGCACGGCCAAGGGTGTCTCGAAGAGCCAGAGACCGCGCGCCATCATCGACACCACGCCGAAGCGCGCCCTCCGCGTGCTTCCGCACGGCATTTTCGTCGGCAAGGGCGGCCGGCTGCATCTCGTCTATGCGTTCAGCAAGCTGGCTCACCAGGAGGCGGACGTCCCGTTCGACCACGCATGGAACACCATTTATCGCGCTCAGGCGCGGAAGGAGTTTCCGCGAGCGCTGCAGTTGGCCATGGCGACGAAGCGCGTCACAAGCCGCTACGACAAGGAACTTGCGAAAGGCCGTCGTCAGATCAAGACGAAGGGCGTCCACGGCAACAGCGGCATGTTCAGAGGTTCAGCTGTCGTCCGCTGATTCACGTTGCACCCAACAGGTATCGATATGCCAACGTCTCAGAACTTCCGAAACCTCACCGAGGTCCACGTCAATGAGCGCCGGGTGAGCTGCACGTTCGATCGCGCCGACGTACGCCGCCTGGTCGCGGAAGCAGCGGCCGACGCCGCCGGCGTCAGCCTCGACAGCCCGGGTGTGGACTTCGACGTCAAGTTCGAAGATCGTATCGACGGAACGCTCGCCTATCGCGGCGGCACCGGCGCCGAGGTGACCATCACCATCGATGTCACCGCCGGCGTTCCCGACCCGGATCCGGTCGCGGCCGGCTGAACCGGCCCGGTCCCGCTCCGTCGACTTCCGGGCGGGCCCGCCGCCCCCCCCACCCCTTTGGGTCCTCCGCCGCCCCACCCCCTCGGGGGGGTACGCGCGACCCCGGAGGCTCTGCGGGCGCGGGGTCCCGAAAACCGGGTAACAAGGTAACAGGGTAACAGCCCGCCCGATGCCGAAACGCGATCCGGGGTTCGTCAGCCAGGCGGAATACGGCCGCCACCGCGGCGTTTCGCGGAAGACGGTAACCGGCTGGAAACAAAAGGGTCTTCTGATCCTCGACGGCCATGGGCGCGTCGACATCGCGATGACGGACGCGGCGCTCGATGAGCGACCTCCGACCTATCGCGGCGGCGTTACCTCCGCACGGAAGGGTAACAGTTCGGCGTCTCGACGCGGCAAGGTACCTGAAGAACCTGCAGGCGGCCGGCGTCAGGTACCCGCGCAGCGCGATCCAGTGCCGGAGGATCTCGCCGACGACGAGTTCGATGGGGCGCCGGTCGACCTGTCCGAGTTCGGCATCGAGATTGCCGGCGGCTGGTCGCTGGCCGAGGCCTCGCGGGTCAAGGAGATCTACCTCGCGCTGAAGCGGCGCCAGGACTTCCTCCTTGGAGAGAAGCTGCTAGCCCCGATCGAGGACATCGCGCAGCAGGTCGAAGCCGAATACGCGATCGTGCGCGAGCGGCTGCTCGGGATCCCGGGCAAGCTCGGCGCCTCGCTCGTCGGTCTCGACCAGGCGGCGATTGAGATCGCGCTCGAGGAAGAGATCAGCGAAGCGCTCAGGGAATTGCATGAACCAGGCGTCGACCGGTCGGCCGGCGATGGTGGAGAGGCTCGCCGGCCGTCTACGGACAGCGAGGCAGGCGCTTAGGCCGCCGCCGCGGCTCAATCTCATCGAATGGTCGGACACGTTCCGGCACGTGTCCGCAAAGACGTCGGCCTCGCCTGGTCGTTGGAAGACCAGCTCGCAGCCTGTTGCCTACGGGCCGTTCTCCGCTGTCACGGCGCGCGACACGCACACCGTTACCGTCATGGCGGCGACGCAGGTCCTCAAGACCGAGCTCGACATCAACGTCGCGCTCTACTTCATCCACCAGGATCCGTCACCGATCCTATTCGTCCAGCCGACGCAAGGTGCGGCCGAGGCGTTCTCAAAGGAGCGCATCGAACCGACGATCGAGGTCAGCCCTGATATCCGGGCAGCCCTCGCACCCTATGCGGCGAAGTCGACGATCACGCACAAGGAGTACAAGGGCGGCTCGATCGATTTCGTCGGGTCGAACAGTCCGACCGATCTCGCCTCGCGCCCGAAGCGCGTCATCATCGAAGACGAGATCGACAAGTATCCGGCTTCGGCTGGCAAGGAAGGCGACCCGCTCAAGCTCGCCGAAGAGCGCGCCTCGACATATCGCGCGATCGGCCGCGCCAAGTTCATCAGAACCTGCTCGCCGACCGACGAGGACACCTCGCGCATCGGCCGCGAATACAAGGCGAGCGACCAGCGCCGCTGCTTCGTGCCGTGCCCGCATTGCGGCCACCGCTTCGAGCCGCTATGGCGCCACGTTGTCTGGGACAAGGACGTCAATGGCGAGAACGTGCCGGCGAGTGCCGGCATCGCCTGCCCGGGCTGCGGCGCTGTTTGGTCGGAGGGCGACCGGTTTCGCGCCCTCGATGCGCTGGCGGATCTGCCGGACTACGGCTGGCGCCAGACGCGGGTCTTCACCTGCTGCGGCGAGCGGCAGTCGCCTGAACTCTGGGACGATTGCGGCCGTTCGAGCTGCAAGAAGTGCGGCGGCGCGTCGACCTATGGTGGCCACGCCGGCTTCGTCGTCTCGAAGCTGATCTCGCGCCGCCATCGGCTGGCGGACGTCGTTACCGAGTTCCTCGACACCGACGGCGATCCGGAGGCGCTCAAGAAGTTCGTCAACACGGCGCTTGCCGAACTCTGGCGCCCGATTGGTCACGAGACCTTCGACGGTTCGGGGCTCATCGCCCGCGCCGAGGTCTACGGGCCCGAGGACCTGCCGAAGGCGGTGAAGGTCATCACCGGCTTCTGCGACGTGCAGGGCGATCGCCTCGAGGTCCAGCTGATCGGCTGGGGCTCGGAGGAAGAGTGCTGGCCGTTCCTCTACGAGGTGATCCACCAGGATCCTTCGCAGGCGGCCGCGTGGCGCGAGCTCGACGCGCTGCTGCGCCGTTCGTTTCGGCGCGTGGATGGCAGCGTCCTGCGGATCGCGGCCTTCGGCATCGACGCCGGCGGCCATCACGGCGCGCAGGTCTTTGCCTTCACGCGGGTCCGGCGGAAGCGCCGCGTCTTCGCGACCTATGGCCGGAACGGCAACCTGCCGCTCTGGCCGGCGAATTTCCGGAAGACCAAAAAGGGCGAGGTGTTCTGGCCCATCGGCGTCGACACCGGCAAGGAGGCGATTTACACGCGCCTCAAGATCCAGCCGCCCGAGGATGGCGGCAGCAAGCCGGGTTACATCCACTTTCCGGCCGCCGAAGGTTTCGGGCCCGGCTACTTCGAGCAGCTGACGGTCGAGCGGCGCATCACGCGCCGCCGCGCCGGCCGGGTGATCGCGATCTGGGATCTGCCGAAGGGCAAGCGCAACGAGGCGCTCGACACCTTCGTGGGCGCGCTGGCAGTCAGGAAGTCCCTGCCCCGCCGGCTCGATGCCTCGCTCGAGTTCGATCTCAACGCCGACGCCGATCCGGCGCCGGCCGAACCGCCGCCGCCGCCTCCGCGGCCGGCCGCTCCACCGCGTCAGGACGACTGGCTCGGCGGCAGCGATCTCAGCACTCCCGGGAAATGGCTATGACCGACTACACGGCCGAGATCGCGGCGCTCGAAGAGGCGATCGCGAGCGGAGCGACGCGCGTCAGCTATGACGGCAAGTCGGCCGACTACGACTCGCTCGACGGGCTGCGCCGGCGGCTGGCCTGGCTCAACGGCCGCCAGCAGCAGTCGGTGACAGGCAGGCGCCGCCCGGCTGCCGGGTTCGCCGGCTTCGATCGGGGCGATCGTTGAACTGGATCGACGCCGCCGTCGCGCTGGTCGCGCCGCGCGCGGCGCTCGATCGCACCAAGGCCCGCGCGGCGCTGAAGGCCTATACCCGCTCCTATGACGGGGCGGCACAAGGCCGGAACACCGATGGCTGGCGGACCGCAAGCACCTCGGCCGATGCCGAGATCGCGTCGGCGGGTCCGCGGCTACGGGATCGCTCGCGAGATCTGACGCGAAACAATCCCTACGCCGCGCGCGCCGTTTCGGCATGGGTCACCAATCTGATCGGCGAAGGCATCATGCCGTCGCCGGCATCGACGGACGACAAGCTCAACACGCTGGTCGCAGCGGTTTTCGCCGAATGGGCGCCCGTCTGCGCAGCCGACGGACAATATGATTTTGCAGGCTTCCAGGGCCTGATGGTCCGGGAGATGGTCGAGGGCGGCGAAGCGCTGACGCGTCGACGTTTCCGCCGCGACACCGACGGGCTGCCGGTTCCGCTGCAGCTCCAGATCCTTGAAGCCGACTTCCTCGACAGCGCCAGGACCGGGCCGCAGTCGAACGGCAACACGGCGATCCAGGGTGTCGAGTTCGACCTTCGCGGGCAGCGCGTCGCCTATTGGCTGTGGGCCGAGCATCCCGGCAACAGCTTCGTCTCCTATGGCACTCGGCTGCTTTCGAGCGCCGTGCCGGCCAGCGAGATCTTGCATCTCTACGAGAGCCAGCGGGTCCAGGCGCGTGGCGTTCCGTGGTCGGCGCCGGTCATCCGCCGGCTGCGCGACCTCGACGACTACCAGTTCGCCGAGGGTGTCCGGAAGAAGATCGAGTCGTCCATGGTCGGCGTGGTCGTCGGCGAGGACGAGGATGAGGGAATCAACACCGCCGATCCGTCTGAGCCGTCGCACGCCCGCGTGGTCGACGGCCGCGGCAATCTCCTCGAGCGCTTCGCGCCGGGCATGTTCGCCTATCTGCGCGGCGGCAAGGACATCAAGTTCAACGCCCCGGCTGCGGTCGCGGGCTTCTCTGAATACGAAACCACGGCGCTCCGAGCGATCGCCTCGGGCTGGCGGCTGCCCTACGAGCTGCTGACCGGCGACCTCTCGAAGGTGAACTTTTCCAGTTCCCGCCTTGGCCTCATGGAGTTCCGCCGGCTGGTGCGGATGCTGCAATGGCAGCTGATCATCCCGGTACTGCTCGATCCGATCTGGCGCTGGTTCTGCGAGGCAGCCTATCTCGCCGGCCGAATTCCGGTGCCATACGTGCCGGTCCAGTGGTCGCCGCCAAAGTTCGACTGGATCAACCCCGTCGACGATGTCCGCGCCGCCCAAATGGCAATGCGCTCCGGCCTTCGATCACCGCAGGAGGTGATCCTCGAATCCGGTCGCGATCCGAAGAAGCTGATTGCTGAGTTCAAGCAGTGGTTCGCGCTCGTCGACCAGGCCGAGCTCATCTTCGACAACGACGCCCGCAAGGTCAGCCAGGCCGGCCTCGCCCAGACACAGACGCCGGGCGCGGATACCGGCGCCGGCTGACATCGAGAGAGAGGCAAACATGCCCAAATTGCAGAACCTGCAAATTGAGACGCCGCCGCGCGAGCAGACGATGGACCTGCCGCTTGGCACGCGCGCCGCCGAGCTGCGACCGGCCAGCTTCAATCCCGACGACAACACGATCGAGATCTGCTGGACGACCGGCGCGAAGGTGCAGCGCTATTCCTGGTGGGATGACGAGTCCTATCTGGAGGAGCTGGTTCTCGATGCGGGAAGCGTGCGCCTCGATCGGCTGAACTCCGGCGCCTCCTTCCTGAACACCCACAATTCCTATGATCTCGACGCGGTGCTCGGCGCCGTCGTGCCGGGTACGGCTCGCATCGAGGGTGGCGAGGGCCTCGCCCGTATCCAGCTCTCGAAGGCGCCGGGCGACGCCGACATCGTCAGCAAGATCCGCGACGGCGTCATTCGCAACATCTCGGTCGGCTACCGGCGGCACAAGATCGTCAAGACCGAGAGCGACGACGGCACGCTGCCGCTCTGGCGCGTCGTCGACTGGGAGCCGGTTGAGATTTCGGCTGTCCCCGTTCCGGCCGATGCCGGCGCGCAGGTGCGCAGCCAGCGGCCCGAAGGTGGCCGCCGCCACCCCTGCATCATCGCCCGCAACAAGGACGAAGTCCCCGCCGCACCGTCGGCGCACAGAGGAGTGACTGACATGCCGAACGGTGCTGAAACCGCTCAGGTTCCCCCCGCGTCGGAGACGGCCCGCACCCAGCCGGCTCAGCCGGCCGCTGCGGCCCAGCCCTCGACGCTCGACGCCGCGGCGATCGACGAGGCCGCGCGCAGCGCCGCCACCAACGCGATCACCGCCGAGCGCATCCGCGTATCCGAGATCTCCGCCCTTGCCGCGCAGTTCGGCGAACGCGCGCTCGCGGATGAGCACGTCGGCAAGCCCACCTCGCTGGAAGAGTTCCGCAAGCTGCTGACCGACAAGCTCGCCCAGCGGAGCGACGCCGGCGGCCCACGCAACTCCAATGTGCAGGTCGGCATCTCCGACGCCGAGAAGCGCGGCGCCGCCATCCAGGACGCGCTCCTGCATCGCTATGACCCCGCCCTCGCGCTGTCCCCCGAGGGCCGCGAGTTCCGCGGCATGTCGCTGCTCGAGATGGGCCGCGACTATCTCGAAGCGCGCGGTATCCGCACCCGCGGCCTGTCGAAGAATGAGCTTGCCGGCGCCATGCTGGCGCGGCGCGTCGACAGCGACGAGATCCTGGTCCGCGGCGCCGGCGGCATGCTCTCGACCTCGGACTTCCCGAACATTCTCGCCAACGTCGCCAACAAGACGCTGCGCATGGGCTATGACGCCGCGCCGCAGACGTTCCGTCCGCTCGTCCACGTCGTCACCGTGCCCGACTTCAAGCAGGTCTCGCGCACCCAGCTCGGCGAGGCGCCGCAGCTGGAGAAGGTGAACGAGCACGGCGAGTTCAAGCGCGGCAAGATGGGCGACGGCGCGGAGAAGTACGCGATCGCGACCTATGGCAAGATCGTCGCGATCACCCGCCAGGTCATCATCAACGACGACCTCCAGGCGTTCACGCGGATCCCGCGCGCCTTCGGCGTCGCCGCTGCCAACCTCGAGAGCGATCTGGTCTGGGGTATCTTCACCGCCAATGCGGCGATGAGCGATGGCGTCAACCTGTTCCACGCCACCCACAAGAACCTCGGCACCGGCGCGGCGATCGACGTTGCCTCAGTCGGCAAGGGCCGCGAAGCCATGCGCAAACAGGTGGGCCTCGACGGCAAGACCCTGCTCAACATCTCGCCGGCTTTCCTGATCGGCCCCACCGCGCTGCAGACGCTGATCGAGCAGTTCCTGACCTCGATCACGCCGGCCGATATCGCCAAGGTCGTGCCGGAAGGTATGCGCAAGCTGCAGCCGATCACCGAGCCGCGCCTCGATGCCGCCTCGGCTTCGAACTGGTACATGGCCGCCGACCCGAACCAGATCGACACCATCGAGCTCGCCTATCTCGAGGGGCAGGAGGGCCTCTACACGGAGACCCGCACCGGCTTCGACGTCGACGGCGTCGAGGTGAAGGTGCGCCAGGACGTCGGCGCCAAGGCGATCGACTGGCGCGGCCTGTTCAAGAACCCGAACTGATCGGCATCGAGCGCGGCCGAGTCCTGACGGGCCCGGCCGCCCCCTCCTCAACCACTCGCGCAGAAGGCGGACATCATGCAGAACTACAGCAAGTCCGGTGACGTGATCACCGTTACCGCGCCGGTCGGCGGCGTCGTCTCCGGCGTGCCGGTCCTGATCGGCGCGGCCCTCTTCGGAATCCCCGCGGTCACCGCGGCAGCCGGCGAATCCTTCGAGCTGCTGCGCAAGGCCCAGGCGCCCCTGCCGAAGGCGGCCGCGCTGGCGATCACCGCCGGCGACCAGCTCTACTGGGACAACACCGCGAAGGTTCTCAACAAGACGGCCTCCGGCAACACGCTCGTCGCCATCGCGGTGCTCGACGCGCTGGCTGCGGACACCACGGTCGAGGCCGTGCTCCTCCAGTAAGCACGATGCTGAACTTCGACCGCATGGTGCTGCGGCCGGCCATGGGCGCGTTCGCCCGGCCGGTCGCCTTCCTTCCGAAGGAGGGCACCCCCTATCTTGGCCGCGGCGACTTTCGTATGCCGACGACGGATATCCAGCTCGATGACGGGTCGCTCACCACGGCGACGCCGACGCTCGGCATTCGCGCGGCGGAGTTCGCGACGCTGCCGAGGCAGGACGACAAGGTCTATGTCGGGGTTGTTCGCAACCCGTCGAGCCCGGGAGGCTTCGACGTCGTCCCGACCACGCTCCGCTACATCGTGATGGATGTCAGACCGGACGGTGAAGGCGACATCAAGCTCGTGCTCGCCGAGGTCTCCAGCCCGTGACCAATTTCGCGAGAGAGATCCGCGACGCGGCGATCGAGCGGCTGAAGTTGCTCGGTCGCTATGCGCCGCGCGGTAGGCCGGGAACCCCGGCCCGCATCCGACGGACTCCGGTCATGCCGGCGCAGGCCGACGAGGTGCCGTGCCTGATGGTCTATCTCGGCAACCAGACCATGACGGCGGACGGCGATGCGAATGCCGGCGAGCCGAGCTTCGTCAACGAGGTGCAGCTCGTCATCGCGTCCATCCTGAACGCCGACGACGCCGACGATCTCGACGACCGGATGGCGGACGCCGGCACGGAGGTCCTCGAAACCCTGCTCGAGGATCCGGACTGGCTCGCGCTCAGCGAAGGCGTGCCCACCGTCACGCAGCAGAGCCGGTTCGACGACAGCAAGTATCTCGCTGCGATCGTCATGACGACGATCACGGTCACCTATCGGACGCTCTGGCCGCCGCGCGTCGCCGGCGACTTCCTGGCGATCCGCATGCGCACGCCCGACGGCGGCGGCGCCGACTATCCCGTGAACCCCGAGGCCTGATCATGAAGCTCATTCCTGCCGACCCGGCGGTGCCGCTCTATGGCCCCGCGGGCGAGCGCATCGACCCGTCCGAAGGCGTCGAGACCGACGACGACAACGTCTTCTGGAATCGTCGCATCCGTGCAGGCGAGGCGGTGCGCGCTCCCGAGAAGCCTGCTGAAGCGGTCGCCAAGAAGGCCTGAGGCCGCGGCGACCAGACAGATCCCTTTCACGCCTTCATCTGACGGAGCGCGCTCATGCCCATTTCGTTTTCCTCCATTCCGGCCGACTGGCAGCTGCCGCTCTATTACGTCGAAGTCGATCCCTCGAAAGCCGGCCAGGCCGTGCTCGATCAGCCGGCGATGCTGATCGGCCAGAAGTTCGCCGCCGGCTCTGCCGTGGCCGACACGCCGATCGCGGTTGGAAGCCTCGCGCAGGCGCAGGCCTATTTCGGCATCGGCTCGATGCTCGAGCGCATGGTGGCCACCTTCTTCAAGAACAATCAGGCGCAGGAGCTCTGGTGTCTGCCCCTCGCCGAGCCCGGCGCCGGCGTCGCCGCGAGCGGTTCGATCGCGCTCACCGGCCCGTCGACCGCGGCCGGAACCCTCAGCGTCTATATCGCCAATCAGCGCGTGCAGATCCCCGTTGCCGCGGCCGCCTCGGCAACCACGATCGGCGCGGCGCTCGCGGCCGCGATCAACGCCATGACCACCCTGCCCGTCACGGCGGTCAACACGACCGGCACCGTCGCGCTAACCGCGCGCTGGAAGGGCCTCACCGGCAACGACATCCATGTCGGCATCAATCTCGGCGGCGTCGCGGCCGGCGAGGCAACGCCGGCGGGCGTCGGCGTCGCCATCACCGCGATGGCAAGCGGCACGGCTGCCCCGTCGCTGACCATTGCGACCGCGGCGCTCGGCGATGACCCGTACGAGTATGTCGCCTTCCCGTTCACCGACTCGACGTCGCTCAACGCGATCGAGGCCGAGTTCGGCTTCGGCGATGCCGGTCGCTGGGGCTGGATGCGCCAGCTCTATGGCCATATCTTCTCGGCCGCGCGCGGCACCTATTCCGCGCTGATCACGCTCGGCGCCGCCCGCAACTCCGGCGTCACCAGCATTCTCGGGATCGAGGTCGCGACGCCGACGCCGATCTGGGAAATCGCCGCCGCCTACACGGCGCAGGCGGCCCGGGCGCTTCTCAACGACCCCGCCCGCCCGCTGCAGACGCTGCCGCTCCTCGGCGTCAGCGCCGCCGCCAAGGGCTCGCGCTTCTCGATGCTGGAGCGCAACACGCTGACGAAGACCGGCATCGCCGTCACGGCGATCCAGGCGGACGGAACCGTGCAGATCAGCCGTGAGGCGACCACCTACCAGACCAACACGCTCGGCACCGCCGATACGGCCTATAATCTGGTGACGACGCTCGCGACCCTCGCCCGCCTCTTCCGCAACCAGAAACAGGCGATCACCTCGAAATATGCGCGGCACAAGCTGGCCAACAACGGCACGCGCTTCGGCGCCGGCCAGGCGATCGTCACGCCGAATGTGATCCGGGCCGAGCTGGTCGCGCAGTATGAGACGGACGAGTTCAACGGCCTGGTCGAGAACGCCGACGCCTTCGCCTCCAACCTCATCGTCGAGCGCGACAGCAGCAATCCCAACCGGGTCAACGTGCTCTATCCGCCGGATCTGGTGAACCAGCTGCGCATGTTCGCCGTGCTGGCGCAGTTCCGCCTCCAGTACACCGCCGCCGCGGCCTGAGCCGCAGCCGCCCGCCCTTTCACACCCATCTGAAGAGGAGACCTCCATGGTCCAGAAAGCCCGTGGCGGTATCGCCTATCTGAAGGCGGATGGTCGCCAGTATGACCTTCGCGGCAACTTCACGGTCTCGCCGGATATGACGGAGCGTGAAGGCATCGCGGGGCAGGACGGCGTGCATGGCTTCCTCGAGCGGCCGCGCGTGCCCTTCATCTCGGGCGACATCACCGACAGCGCCGGCCTCTCCCTCGCCGATCTTCGCGCCATCACCGATGCCACGGTGACGGCCGAACTCGCGACGGGAAAGGTCTATGTGCTCCGCGGCGCCTGGACCTCGGACGCCCACGAGATCAACACCGGCGACGGCCAGATCAGCGTCAAGTTCGAAGGGCTCAGCTGCCGCGAGCTGATGTAGCCGGACCGCTCGGACCACCGATCTCATTTCGCGCCCAGCAAGAGCACCCCTCATGACCGAAGCAGCCCCTCCTTCCGACGGCAAGATCCGCGTGCCCCTGTCGAAGCCGATCGAGGCCCATGGCGAGAGCCTCGCTGCGCTCGCCTTCCGCGAGCCGAACGGCGGCGACATCGCGCGCTGCGGCAATCCGGTGAAGTTCAACCTCGCCGCGGCGGATCCGGAGCCGAGCTTCGACGAGGCCAAGATGACGGCGATGATGGCGGCGCTCGCCGGCGTACCGCCCTCCTCGATCGCTCTGATGACCTCGCGCGACTGGATGACCTGCGCCTGGGTGCTCGCCGATTTTTTCGCGCCGGACCTGACGACGCTGTCGAGGTCTGCTGCCGGCTAGCCCGTTTCTACCATTGCGCGCCGAACGCCTTCTTCGCCGAGCCGCTGAGCGTCATCACTGTGATTTCCGCCAAGACCGTCGAGCTGATGGAAGAGGAGGCGTCGAACCATGAGCGATGAACGCCTCCGCCTTATCGCCGAAATGCGCGACCGGCTCTCGCCGCAGCTGCGCAGGCTGAAGGCGGTGATGGAATCGACCGGCCGGGTTCAGGCCTTCCGCCGTCTCGCCGCCGAGATGGGCGTCGCCGAGCGGGCAGGCTACCGGCTCGGCTTCATGCTCGGCCGCACTGTTCGCTATGGCGCCATCGCCGCGGCCGGTGGCGCCGTCGTCGCCGGCGCCGCCTTCGTCAAATTCGGCAGGCAGTCGGCCGACGCGCTCGACGACCAGGCCGCCTTTGCCAAGCAGATCAACTTCTCGGCCGACAGCCTGCGCACGCTCGAGGGCGTCGCGAAGCGTTACAATGTCAGCCAGGAGGGTCTCCGCGGCGGACTGCAGAAGTTCACGACGCAGTTCGGGCGGCTGAAACAGGGCCAGGGTGGCTTCTACACCTACCTGAAGAAGACCAATCCTGCGCTCGCCGAGCAGTTCAGGCATGTCGCCACCAGCGAGCAGGCCTTCGTCCTGCTCTCGGATGCAATTGCCAAGACGTCCGATCCCGCCAAGCGGGCAGCTCTCGCCAAGGCCGCCGGCGTCGGCCAGGAGTTCCTGCGCTTCTTCGCCGATGGTCCCGAGGACCTCCGCAAGACGATCAAGGAAGTGATCCGCTTCCAGGGCCGTCTCGGTCCGAAGGCATTCCGCGATGCTGCCGACTATGGCGACGCCATGGACAATATCGGCCTCGCCTGGCAGGGCCTTCGTGACGAGCTGACCGCCTCGGCCCTTCCGGTCGTGACACCCCTCCTCAGCGATCTTGCGGACTTCATGGCCGACAACCGCGAGGGCATCGCCTCCGGCTTCCGCGAGATCGCCGCCGATGCCGGGACCGGGCTTCGAGCACTCGGCGCCTGGGCGGCGACGCTGAAGAAGGACGATATCGCCGCGTTCTGGGACGAGATGAAGCAGGGCGGCTCGGCTGTGGCCGAGGTCGCTGGCTCGGTGCGTGACCTCGCCGTGGCGATCAAGGATCTCGGCGGTTGGAAGGCGGTCATCGGCGCCATCGTCGCCTACAAGATGGTCGGCGGAGTGCCCGGTCTGTTCAACATGACGCGCGGAGTTCCACCGGGGCCGGCCGGCCCGGGCTCCTCGTCAGGCGGTGGGCTTGCCGGCTTCCTGGGGATGTTGGGTCCGTTCGCGCCGATGCTCGCTTTGGGCGGTGCTGCTTTCCTAGGATCCCTATGGGCGACGAAGGACATTCCCCGCAATGTTCAGATCGACCCCGCTACTGGCCTGCCTTGGAATGCTCCGCCGGGCTACCTCCCGCCTGGGAGCAACCAGTCTATCGAGGACCGCGCCACGCGCGCCGGGGCCGATGCTGCGGGGCGGGCGGAGGCGGCCCTTTCGGTGAGCGATCTCAAGAAGCGCGCCGACGACCTCGACGGGCTCGCCAAGCGTATGGACGCCGAGCTCAAGCAGTGGGTCGCTGCGGGCCAGGACAAGAGCGATCCGACCGGCTTCGCCGAGTTCACGCGGCGCCGGTTCGACATCGCGCAGCAGCTCGTCGCCGTGCAGCGACGCATCGCGCGGATCCTCGCCAGCGAGGCCGACAAAATCGGCACCAAGATCGGCGAGACGGCGGCCGGCGCGATGCTCCAGCGGATGATGTTCGCCTTCGGCGGGTCGCGCAGTGGCGGCGGTTCCGGTGGCGCCCGCCTGTGGAATGCGAGCTACCAGCCCTCCGGCGGCGGCCTCTCCGGGCCGCGGGCCAATGGCGTCGGCCAGTCCTTCAGCGGCATGGGGATGCTCGATCTCATCGCCGCGGCCGAGGGCACCGGCAAGAACTACAACGAGACGCTCGGCTATGGCCGCTTCACCGGCGGCAAGGTCAACCTGACCGGGATGACGCTCGACCAGATCGATGCGCTTCAGAGCCGGATGCTGCGCCACCCCGGCAACAGCTTCAACTCCTCGGCGCTCGGCCGTTACCAGTTCACGCGGACGCGGCTCCGCAATCTTCGCAAGCGCTATGGCATCTCTGGCTCGGCGCTGTTCGATTCCAATCTGCAGGATCAACTCGGCAAGCTGTCGCTCGCCGAGCGCGGCGGCACGATGCGGTCGCTGCGCAACGAATGGGAAGGGCTCCGTCGCGTCCCCGACAGCGCGCTGAAGGATGCCATGCAGCGGCATCGCCGCAAGAAGCGGGAGGAGCGGCAGAAGGTCGAGGGCTCCGCCTCGGTCGACATCCGCTTTCCGAACGGCGTTCCGGCCGGGACGCGGGTCGGCAGCAAGGTCGCCGGCCTCTTCAAGGCGGTCAATCTCGACACCGGCCGCAGCATGAAAGAAGCGATGGCATGAGCTGGCGCGCGCGCCTCAGGCCTGCCTTCTTCCGCGCGGTGCCGTTCCATGTCGATGAGAACGAGATCGAAGGCGGCCGCCGCGCCGTGCCGCACGAATATCCGAAGCGGAATGTCGGTTACACCGAGGACATGGGCCGCCGCATGCGGGCCTATCGCGTCCGCGCCTATCTCATCGGCGACAATTTCGACATCGTCGGCCGGCTGCTCATGGCTGCCCTCGAGGCGGACGGCGCCGGACTGCTCGTGCTGCCGCTGGTGGGCGAAGACACCGTCATCGCCGTCAACTTCGCCTATGCGGAAACGCGCGAGGAAGGCGGCTATGCCACCGTCGACATGGACTTCCTGGAGGCTGGACAGCCCGTCGCTGCCGCCGCCGGAACCGACACCGTCGCCGCGGTCAGCAGTGCCGCCGACACGGCCAAGGCGAGCGTCGCCGACAGCCCGATGGCCGGCATCGCACCCTCCGGGATCGGAAGCCAATGAGCACGCGCGATCTCGCCGAAGCGATCGATCTCGCGACGGAGCTTTCCGATCTCCTGCTGGTGCGTGGTGGTCCACGCGGCCAGCCGGCGTCCGATCTCCGCCGGGCCGTCACGCGCTTTCAGGCGAACCTCGAGACGGGCTTTCGCCGCCGGACGCTCGGCGCATCGATCGCCGGGCTGTTCGACGCGGCGATCGCCGCCGGCGTCTCGGCCTCCAGCTTTCGCGCGCTGCGCGACGCCGCGACGGCGGCCGGCACGCTTGGGTCGCTGGCGGCCTGGACGCGGCGCTCGTTTCGTCGGCAGGCGCTGATCGCCGAGGCGCGGCGGCTCGCCTCGGTCGTCTTCACCGATCGCGACGCAGTCGAAGCAGCGCGGGCGGGTCTGATCACCGGGTTCGATGCGCTGATCGAGGATGCATCTGACGTGCAAGAATTCATCGTGGTGCAGGATCTCACCTCGCTGTTCGCGGCGATCCAGCGCCACCTCGCGACCACGGCGATGCCGCTGCCGCGCCTCGTCGCCTATGAGACGGCCGCGTCGCTGCCTTCCCTGGCGCTGGCGCATCGCCTTTACTCCGATGCCGGCCGCCGGCAGGAGATCGAACGCGGTAACCGGGTCACGCATCCGCTCTTCATGCCACGCGTCGGGAAGGCCCTGGCGTCATGAGCCTCTTGCCGCTCTCGCCTTCCATGATGACTGCCGCCGGGCCGGAGCTCTGCCAGGTCTATTGCAACGGCCGCATCTTCGAGGGCTGGACCGCCGTCTCCGTCAGCCGCAGCACGCAGGACATGGCCGGGCGCTTTCGCCTGTCGGTGACCGAAGCCGTCGACGGCGCCGGCAAGATATTCGGCTGGCAGATCCGACCCGGCGATCCGGTCCAGATCAAGCTCGGCGGCGTGCTGGCTGTCGATGGCTTCGTCGATATTCGCCAGGCCGCCTATGATGCCGAAAGCCATGGCGTCGAGATCGCCGGACGCAGCAAGACGGCCGATGCGATCGAGGCGGCGGCTGTGACCGATGACGGCAAGCCGGCCGGCCCCTTTGCTGGCTACGCCCTCGACGAGATCGCCCGTGCGCTGCTCGCGCCCTATGCGATCGGCCTCAAGGTCATCGGTGAAATCGGCGCCGCATTTCCGATGGTGACCGTGCAAGTCGGCGAGAGCGTGTTCGAAGTGATCGAGCGGCTGGCGCGGCTGCGCGGCTTCCACCTCACCGACGGTTCAGATGGCACCCTTGTCCTTGCCAACAAGGTGGAGCCCGAGGCGGAGCCAGTCGGCCTCGTCGAAGGGGTAAACATCCTCGCCGCCAACGCGATGATGGATGTCAGCAAGACTGCCTCGGAAATCTTCGTCTTCGGCCAGACGCCCGGTGATGACGACAGCTCCGGCGCGGCGGTCGCGAACCAGACGGCTGTCGTCAAGAACGACAAGGCTCCCCGTAAGCGGCCGAAGGTCGTCGTCATGGAGGAACCCGGCGACAAGGAGGCGATGAAGGCGCGCGGAAACCGCGAGATCGCGCAGGAAGCCGAGCGGCAGGCTGCCGTTCAGGTGACTGTGCAAGGCTGGCTTCTCGCCGACGGCACGCTCTGGGCACCGGGAAAGACCGTCAAGCTGACCTCGCCCATGCTGCTGATCGACCGAGATATGCTTGTCGCGGGCGTCGAGTTCGCGCAATCCGATAGCTCCGGCACGATCACGACGCTGGATCTTGTGACGCCGGAAGCCTTTGCGCTCGACGCACCGTCTGAGGAGGCGCCTGCGCCCGAGACGGAAGACGGCAGCGATTCGGGTGATGAGCCTGCCGACGACGACATGGGCGATTCCGCCTCGCTGTGGTCGCCTCGGTCGACAGGATCCGCGGCATGAGAATAACCGCGAAGGACAGCGGCCGGCGCGGCCTGCTCGGCATCGCGCGCGGTGTGGTCAAGGCGGTGTCGTCGCGCGCCCGACAGACGAAGCTGCAGCATCTCGATATCGAGGCCTTCAGCGGCGAGGCCCATGACGGCGCCGAGCATATGGAGGGCTACGGCCTGACGGCGAGGCCGCACGCCGGTGCGGAAGCCGTTGTCGTTTTCGCCGGCGGCAACCGCAATCATCCGCTGGTGATCAGTGTCGCCGATCGCCAGTACCGCCTGCAGGGCCTGGTCGACGGCGAGGTCGCGCTCTACGACGACCTCGGCCACAAGGTTCACCTGACGCGGACCGGTATCGTCATTGCGGGGGCGGCGATCACGCTCGAGGGCACGGTCACCATCAACGGCAACCTCGCCGTCAATGGCGCTGAACTCACGCATAACGGCGTCGACATCGGCGACAGCCACCGGCATGGCGGCGTGACGCCAGGCGCCGGCAATACCGGAGTTCCCGTCTAGCCATGGCCGACATTCGCACGGCACAGACCGCCTCGCTCGAGGCGATCACGACCGATTGGCTGGTTGCGTCCGGCGGCGCGCTCGACGACGGCGAAGAACTAGCGACTGCCTTCCGCATCGCCCTACTGACCGATCGGCAAGCGCTTCCAGACGACACCCTGCCGAGCGACAGCGACGATCGCCGGGGGTGGTGGGCGGACATGGATGCCGAGGCCTTGTGGAATGGTTGGCCGATCGGCTCGCGGCTGTGGCTGCTCTCGCGCGCATCGATCACCGCCGACACCGTCACGCGGGCCGAGCAGTATTGCCGGGAGGCGCTCGATCCGTTCGTCAAGCGGCGCATCGTCAGCCGTGTCGATGTCGCTCTCGAGCGGGTCGGCATCTCGGCGATCGGCGGCATCATCACGGCCTGGCGCGGACCGCGCCGTGCCGTCGACCTCCGCTTCGAAACCCTCTGGTCAGAGATCGGCTGATGGCCTTCAACACCCCCACCCTTAAGCAGATCCGCGCGCGGGTCCGCGACGACGTCACCGCGCGCCTGCCCGGCGCGGATGCCGGTGTGCCGAACTCCAATCTCCGCGTCATCGCGGAGGCGAATGCCGGTCTCGCCCTCCTCGAGCATTCGTTCCTGCTCTGGCTCGGCCGCCAACTGATGCCCGATACCGCCGAATCCGAGTGGCTGGAACGGCACGCCAATATCTGGCTACGGCGAGGCCGCAAGGCAGCGACCTTCGCCACCGGCACGGTGACCTTTACCGGCACCGCCGGAACGCTCATCCCGGCCGGCACGGTGCTTCTCTATGGCAGCCACGGCTATGAGACGGTCGACCCGGTGACGCTCGGCAGCGGAGCGACCGCGGCCGACGTCGAAGCGGTCACGGCCGGCGCGGCGCCGTCGCTCGAAATCGGCGGCACGCTGCGGCTCAAGGCGGCGATCGCCGGCGTTGCCGCCTCCGCGACGGTCACGGCGTCGGCCCCGGGCGTCGATGAGGAAAGCGACGACGATCTTCGCATTCGCGTCCTCGACCGGATCCGCAAGCCGCCGATGGGCGGCGACGCCGACGATTATGTCGCCTGGACTCTTGAGGTTCCGGGCGTGACGCGCGCCTGGTGCGCGCCGCTCGAGATGGGAAACGGCACGGTGACCGTCCGCTTCATGATGGATGATCTTCGGGACGGCGGCTTTCCGCTCTCCGGAGACCTCGCAACCGTCGCCACCTATCTCGACACGGTTCGCCCCGTCGCGGTCAAGGATCTCTTCGTGGAGGCGCCGGTCGCCGAAGTGATCGACCTGACGATCGCCGATCTCGACAAGGACACGGCCTCGGTTCGTGCCTCGATCGCCGCATCGCTCGCCGACATGCTGGCACGCCGCGCCGCGCCTGGGCAGACGATTTATCATTCCTGGGTGTCCGAGGCGGTCTCGGCCGCCACCGGCGAGGATCACCACGACCTCACCTTCGCCGATCACCCAATGCCGACGGCGGGCCATATCGCGGTGCTCGGGGTGATCACCTATGCCTGATCCGCTCCGGAGGTCCGGCGAGGACTATGCCGAGGGCTTCGCCGCGCTGCTGCCGACGGGCATGGCGTGGCCGCGCGAGCCCGAAAGCGTCCTGATGCTGCTTGTACGCGGCTTTGCCGAGGAATGGGCCCGCGTCGATGGCCGCGCCGCCGACCTGCTTGGCCGCGAATCCGACCCGCGCGCGACGATCGAGCTGCTCGACCAATGGGAGTCGGCCTTCGGCCTTCCCGATCCCTGCGTCGCTGAACCGCTGACGCTGGAGGATCGGCAGGGCGCCTTGCTCGGCCGAATGACCGCCGAGGGCGCTCAGTCGCGCGCCTTCTTCGTCCGGATGGCCGAGGACCTCGGCTACGAAATCTCGATCACCGAGTATGCGCCTTTCATGTTCGGCGTCTCGCGCTTTGGAGACACCGGTCGGCGCTGGGAAATCGGACCGCCCGAGATCCGCTTCCACTGGAAGGTCAAGCTCGCCTCGGCCCGCGTCCGTTGGTTCCGCGCTGGGTCGGGTCGCTTTGGCGTCGATCCGCATGCGCGCATCGGCCTTGCGACCGACATCACCTGCCGGTTCGAGAAGCTGAAGCCGGCTCATAGCAACGTCATCTTCGATTACAGCTGAGGATCGTCAGCCATGAAATACTGGGCACCTTTCGGGCAGCCGGATCCCGACGCGTCGTTCGTGAACGGCGATCCCGGCTCTGGCATCGAAGGTTCGATTCCGGACTGCCGTGGCTTCGAGCAGCCGCAGCGTGAAATCGTCGCCGTCATCGAGGCGGCGGGGCTCACCCCTACCGGCTTGGATCTGACCCAGCTGCTGCAGGCGATCCGCCTGCTGAATGGCGGCCGCCTCATCAACATTCAGGTCTTCGCGACGCCCGGAAGCTACACCTACACCAAGAGCGCCGGCGTCCGAGCCGTCCAGGCCGAGGTGCAGGGGGGCGGCGGTGGCTCCGGCGGCGTGCCGGCCACGAGCTCCGGCCAGAACGGAATGAGCGTGCCCGGCGGCTCGGGAAGCTACGGCAAATCCTCGCTCATCACCTCCGGCTTCGACGGCGTGACCGTCACGGTCGGCGCCGGCGGCGCGGCGGGCGCGGCCGGGGCGACGCATGGCAGCAGTGGCGGATCGAGCTCCTTCGGCACGCTGCTGTCTTCACCCGGCGGCAGCGCCTCGTCGACCAATGGCAAGGTGATCAGCGGCTATCCGGACAACACGTCCTTTTCCTTCGGCGCCGCCGATCCGACCGGTTCAGCCATCGTGCGGGCCGGCGGTTCGCGATCCTCGCAGCCGATCCTGGTCGCCGACGGCTACGGCACGGGCTTCGAAGGCGCTCAATCCGTCTTCGGCCGCTCCTACGGCGCCGGCGCGGACGGCGTCTTCACCTATGGCAGCACGGCCGCAACGGTCGGAAAGACCGGCAATGGCGGCATCGTCATCGTTTGGGAGTTCTCCTGATGTGGGCACGTATTGACGCCGGTCGCGTCGTCGAGCTGACCGATCTCGATCCCGCCGGCCGCTACCATCCGGACTGGATCTGGCATCCCTGCGCATCGGATGTCGAGCCTGGCTGGATCTATGACGGCGCGAGTTTCGCGCCTCCGCCGCCGGCCCCGCCGCTCACCGGCGATGCGCTGGCCGCGCTGAAGGCTGCCTTGCGTGCCGGCATCGACGCCGAGGCCGAGCTCCAGCGTCTCCGCTACATCACGGGCGGCGCCGGCCAGGCGATGACCTATGCCCGCAAGACGGAAGAGGCGAAGGCGGCCAGCGTCGATCTGGCGCCGACTGCCGAGGCCTATCCGCTGCTCGCCGCCTCCGTCGGCATCGACGGCGCCGACATCGCCGAGGTCGCGGCCGTGGTGCTGGCGATGGATGCGCAGTGGTCGATCATCGGCGCGGCGATCGAGGCGGCGCGGCTCGCGGCGAAGAAAGCAGTCTCCGATGCTGGCGATGAAGCCTCGGCCCGCGCTGCGGCCGTCGTCACCTGGCCGGCCTGATGATGCCCGTCCTCGTCGACATCGATGTCTGGCGCGGCAACAGCCTGCCGCCGATCGCCTGGGACTGGCCTGACGGCTATGCCGCGACGGTCGCCTGCCAGATGACGGTCTGGGTTGCCGGCGAGTTGCTGTTCGTCGTCGAAGGCGGTGGCGGCCTCGTCATCGACGCCGGCAGGCGGCGTTTCCTCTGGGATCGCACGATCGAGCAAAGCCGGGCGATCCCATTCGGCCGCATCGCGCGATACGAGATCGAGGATCGCAACGGCAGCGAGACCACGATCTTCTACGGCGGGATCAACGGGCTCGGCGGCCTCAACCTCGACGCCGATGCGCCGGAGGCGACCGGACAGCTCGACTTCTCCAATCCCTACAATTCCGGCCTCGAACTTGACGGGTGGATCTGACATGCCTCTTTCGATCACGACGACATTGATCCGCGACGGCGCAAACAATCTAGTCGCTCGCCAGACCGGCGACGTGTCGGGTACCGGCGCGGGCCCGAAGCTCCCGCTGATGCTGCTCGCCACGGCCGATGGCCTCAATGTGGTGGACCTCCAGGAGTTGCTGACCGATATCGCCGACGCGGTGGCGTCTGGCGCATCGGTGCTGCCGACCGGCGCTGCCACGGATGCCGCGCTCGCTTCGATCCTCGCCAAGCTCTCGGCCGATCCCGCCACACAGACGACCCTCGCGGCCGTGCTGGCGAAGCTCAATGCCGGCCTGGCGCTCACGGCCGGCGCGGCTGTCATCGGCAAGATCATCCAGCAGGTCGGCGGCAGCGACGTTTCGGCTAGCAATCCGGTCCCGGTCGGCGGCGCGCAGATCGCCACCGCCACCGCCACGATCGCCTCGGGCACCAGCCTCTCGTCCGCCACCGATCTCGGCACCGGCCGGCTGGTCGGCATCATCATCCCCGCCGCATGGACGACGGCGGCGATCACCTTCCAAGGCTCAGCCGACGGCGTGACCTATTTCGACCTCTACGATGACGCGATCGAACGCACCATCGCTTCCGGCAGCGTCGTCGCCTCGCGCTTCATCGCTCTCCCGATCGCCGACTGGTTGATGGTGCGGGCTGTGAAGATCCGATCGGGCAGCGCCGCATCGCCGGTCAACCAGCCGGCCGATCGCATCGTCACGCTCGTCACGGCGCGCTGAACCATGTCGACGCTCACCGCCCGAAAGCTGGCGTCGCAGCCCAGCTGGCTGCCGCGCGGGGCCATCGAACACGCTGATCTCCTTGCCGGGATCTACTATGCCGGCAAGCGCCGGCGCGCGTCGATCGACGCTCATCTTGCGGCCAGCGGCTGGACCTTCGCTCGCGCTAGCGAGGCGAGCTACACCAGCGCCTCTGGCCTTTTGGCCTTTGCCGCTGCCAATGCATTGCGCCTCAACTGTGATCCTTCGACCAATACTCCTCTCGGGCTTCTGCTCGAGGGCTCTCGGACGAACCTCGCCTCGTACACCGAGAGCTTCGACAACGCCTATTGGCCCAAGACAGCGGGCGCAACCGCCGGCGGCATCACCGTCACGGCGGATGCTGCCGTAGGTCCGGACGGTGCCACCTCGGCCGACAAGATCATCGAGACGACGGGCAACCTCTCTCACTCGATTTTCAAGAGCACGACGTGGACCGCGACTCCCTTTGCGATGTCGGTCTACATGAAGGCCGGTGAGCGCAACCGAGGCGGCCCCTACTGGTACGACAACGCCGCCGAGCGCAAGTCGTGGTTCGACCTTTCGGCCGGCGCCATCTCACCCTCGGGCCTCGGCACCAAGCGCATCTATGCCGCCGCCAACGGATTCTGGCGCTGCATCGTATCTCGCTCGCCCGGCGCTGGCTCGGGCCGCTTCGGCGTTGCCATCAGCTCCGCCGACAACCAGGCGGTATATGTGGGCGACGGCACGTCCGGCGCCTATGCCTGGGGCATCCAGATCGAACCGGACTTCGAAAGCTCTTACATCCGAGAGCTCGCCGGTGGCTCGGCGACGCGCGCGGCCGACAGCCTGATGCGCACCATCGCACAGCCGACACGGCTCGCGATCGTGTTCAAAGTGCGGACGCCTGTCGGCGTGCCGAGCGCAGGCAACCAGGTCATCTGGTCGATCGGCGATGCGACCAATGGCATAATGCTGCGCCGCAGCTCGACGGGTCACGTGTTTCTCAGTGTCTATGCAGGCGGCGCCACCACGGCCAATCTGGATCTCGGCGGCGTCGGCGGTCTCGGCGTGCACAAGGTGGCGCTGTCGCATGACGGCACCACCGCCAAGGCCTGCCTCAACGGCGATACGGTCGCCTCGGCGGCCTGTTCGATCCCAACGCTGACCACGATGACCGAGCGCCTCGGCTCATCTGCCGCGGGGGAAGGCTGGTTCGGACACCTGCAGAGTTTCACCCGCTTTGCAGCCCTGACCGACGACGCGATGCTCGCCTATACGGCGCCGCCCCAGTACATCAACGCTCTGATCGGCATTGACAGCCTCAGCGACCCAGCCAGCACCGGGCTTGGCCGGCCGATCCGCGACATCATGTGGGGGCGCATCGGCAAGGCGTCGGCCGGCTGGATCCCGCTCATCTTCCCATCCAACGCTCGCGTCGACAGCCTCAACTATTCTGGCGTGTCCAACATCGACCGCAACACCGCCTTTCCAGGCGATGATCGGACCCTCGACTTCCAAGGACAGCGCTGGCTTAACCCCAATTCGGGCACAGCCATTGCGACCTTCACGCCGCGCGAGCCCTATGACCAGCTCGACATGATCTATGTGTCCAACCCCGGCGACGGCAGCTTCCGCTTCCAGGCGACCGGCAACGGCACCACGACGGTCGATGCCAATGCCGCCATCGCCGCGCGCTCCCTGCGTGTCGAGTGCTTCGCAGCGCCCAATGCCGCCGTGCGGTGGGACCAGTTCGTGACGGGCGTCCCTAACACGATCGTCGGCGTCAATTTCTCCCGCGCCGGCGCCGGAGGCTTCACATACAACCCGTTCGGCAACGGTGGCTGGAAGGTGCAGTGGCTCGCCGAGATCGACGACGCCGCGATGCGCACCATAATCGGCGCGATCAAACCGACGCACTTCCTGTTTAACGGCGGCATGAACGACCGCGTCGACCGCACGGCTGTGCAGTTCGACGCCGATTGCCGCAAGGTGCTCGCCAACGTCTTGGCGGCCGCGCCGCGCTGCAAGATCGTCATCTTGCAATCACTTGATCCAGGTCCGGCTGACACCAGCTATTTCCAGAGCTACGTGCCGGTCAAACAGCAGATCGCGATCGACTTCCGCTGCCAGTACCTTGACATGCGGACGATCAATGCCAACACGGCCAACTACACCCTCGCCAACGCGGCAGGCTACATGCAGGACGGCGTTCATCCGGCGCCCGCATTCAACAGCGGCATCGGGGCGCCCTGGGTCTGCGACAACGTCGCATGGTAATCGCCTGATTGTGTGGCTGATGTCGGCGCGAGACGGGTGACGGGTTGGTAACCAAGCGCCGCCGCCATTGTCCTAGCGAGCTTTCGCGCTCCATCCGGAGTCGGGTGAATC
Source organism: Kaistia sp. (assembly GCA_965229325.1). GTDB lineage: Bacteria > Pseudomonadota > Alphaproteobacteria > Rhizobiales > Kaistiaceae > Kaistia. The sequence goes on from OZ245873.1 coordinate 951,130, forward strand.
GTGTCAGCGTAGAATTCCACCGACCAATTGTCAGACGTTGTTGCGAGGTGAACCGTGGCACCTTCGCGCTCAAGGTCATCAAGAGCTGGGGCCGCGCGATAGTTGCCAGCGATAAAGTCGTCGCGGTGAGAATAAAAAACAACGTCGACCGGTTTTCCGAACCGTGTTGCAACTTCCCTGAACATGTCGACGTAGGAGGCACGCGGCACGCGGTACTGATCTTTCAAGACCAGCTTGCGCTTGTAGATCCTGCGTATGATAGCTTTCTCAATCACATAGACCAACGCCGATCGAGGGCGTGATCGAGGATGGGTTAGGTCGGATCGCCATGATGCCGGCGCTCCGAAATCTTCTCTGTTCACAACAAGGACGAGACGCCCAGCTGCGGCAAGCACGTCCGGGTTGTCAAGAAGGTACTGAAGTTCGTTCTGGAACGCCCAGCTCGGCGTCGAAACTGGCCAGACCATCGTCCCTGTAGCGAATTCGAGCTGGGGACCAAGCCGTTCAAAGGCGCGATAATTGGTGCCGCCGTAGACTACGCTGTCACCCACCAGGACGATATCGTTACTGCCAGGCTCGAACGGGCGCCAAGTTCCCATGCTCCGCTCGTTGAACTCCCAAGCGGTGCGGCCAGCGAAAACGCCGATCTGTTGAGGCTTCGGAATATAACCGATGCGTGCATTGGCGTCGAAAATCGGAAAGTTGATGACGCCGAGCAGACGCAGCGCGAGTTCGGCTGCGGCCACCATCGCGACTGTGCATAGGATAACGATCGCTGCTGTAAGCACGTAGGCCCCCTGAAACGTGTTCAACCGCAAACCTACAATTCAGGACGCGCAAATTGCAATCGGCGATTCTCACAAATGAGGCACTAGGTTGTAAGGGGTACGAATTATCGGATCGATGCACAATTTTGGTGATATTGCCTCTCTGCGGGTTCAACCGACCGTTCAGAGTAGCGCCTTCAGCAGAAATGGTTGCGCCGCAACAAAGTCCGCCAACCGGCGCGAGAACGATGAGCTGACGCAGGGCTTTTTAATCTGATGCGCTGCACAACCGACGATCGGCCTTTGCCCCGCGGTCCGACGCGCGGCCGAGTCTCGAGGTCACCCGTTGCCGATCTCTGCAACTGAACGCTGGGGGAGCAGATCATAGCCCTCCGACCACCCGCCAAAGCGCGACGAGCGGCGGCACGAACTGCGCCGCAATGATGATCGCAGACAGGATCAATAGCCCGACGGCGAGCAGCCGCTCGGATCGGTTCGGCGATGGATCGCCCATCCGGGCAGAGTAGACCATCGGAGCAAGAGCGCCCGCCATTTCGGCGGGGCAGATCATGTGCCTTCTCGCGCGACCGGCGTTTCTAGACAGCCTTTTCTGACATTTCATCCCCCGGAGACACGACATGACCGAACCTTCTTGGCTCGCGGTTGCGCGCCGCTATCTCGGCGTCGCCGAGATCAAGGGCCCGCACCACAATCCGACGATCCTCAAGATGCTCGACCGCGCCGATGGCAAGGTCGACGGCAAGCCGCTGCAGGGCATCCGCGACGACGAGGTGCCCTGGTGCGCCTCGTTCACCTCGGCCGTCCTGGAGGAGGTCGGCGTCGTCTCGGCGCGGTCGGCTTGGGCGCGCTCCTATCTCAACTGGGGCAAGGCGCTCAAGCAGGCAGTGCCCGGCGCCATCGTCGTGCTCGATCGCGGCCAGGGGCGCGGCCATGTCTTCTTCGCGATCGGCCGTGACGCGCGCGGCAACATCGTCGGCATCGGCGGCAATCAGAAGGACGCTGTGACGATCGCCTCCTTCGCGCCTTCGCGCGTGATCGGCATCCGCTGGCCGTCGAACCTCGCCATTCCCGCCGGCGGCCTGCCGCTCGTCTCGAGCACCGGCAAGGTCTCGACCAACGAGGCGTGAGCCGCGGCTATCGACCCGATGACGGCGGGTGTCCGTCAATCCCATCAGGAGAAACGACTATGAGCACACGCATGCGCGCCAAGGTCCGCGTGACGGCCGTCAAGCCGTACCAGCACGGCGAGACCGTCACGCAAGAGACGCTGATCTTCAGCTTCCCGGCCAAAGACAGCCCCTATCCGGCCGATGGCAGTGACGAGGACCAGCAGTTCGCCAAGTTCTCGCCCGCCGGCGCGCTGACACTGACGGTCGCCAATCCCGCGCTGATCGGCAAGTTCGCGGTCGGCGACACCTTCTATCTCGACTTCGTGCCGGCCGGCTGATCGGCACCGCGGCGCCCGTGCGTCGACACGGGCGCGCAACTCCCCACCATCCTCGGAGATCATCATGCTTTCTCGCCTTTTCGGCGCGATCACGCTCGCGCTTGCCGTCCTCGTCCTGTCGACGTTTGGCGCCAGCGCCGCCACCGTGGAGATTCCAGTCGGCAACTGGGCGGCCACGGCGATCACCTTCGCGTTGCCCTTCGTCGGTGCCGGCGTGATCTGGGTGCTCAACAGGATCCGCGCGCCTTGGGCCCAGAAGCTGCGGACCGAGGCGGCCGAACAGCTGCTCGCCTATGCAATCAGCTTCGGCTTCAACGCGACCGCCGGCGCCGTGAGGGGCAAGGCGGTCTCCGTCAATGTCGGCAACGAGGTCGTCGCGCGGGCGCTCGCCTATGCCATCGCCAACGGGCCGGCATGGCTCCTCAAATGGCTGGGCGGCGAAGCCGGCATCCGCGACAAGATCCTCGCACGCCTGACCGTCCCGGAAGACGCGGCGATCGACGCCGGCAAGATCGTTTCGGCCCCGCCGTCGCAGGCCTGATCAGCGGACAGCGGCGACAGGCACTGGCTGCCGCTGGCATTTCCTACCAGAGAGCTCACATGAACATCGATGCGATCATCCAGCAGTATGGTCCGCAGGGGCTGATGATCGGCGCGCTGCTGCTTGCATGTCGCCATCTCTGGGCAAAGCTCGCCGAATGCCAGGAAAAGCGGATCGCCGAACTCCGCGAGACGTTGGTGGTGATGGCGGCGTCGACCGCCGCGGCGCAGGCCGTCGCGGCTGGTCTTGCGGCATTGAAGGTGGCGATCGAGCAGCGATCGCAAGGAGGACATGGATCATGACCATGATGAAGACCATCTGGGCGAGGATCCGGAGTGCGCTTGTCGGCCGGTCGCAGCGCGCTCGCGACGCCGAGGAGGATGCACTGCGACGCGAGATCGTCGGCCTCGGCGAACAGCATGCGGAGGCGGTCCAGCAGATCAGCCTCGGCTGTGAATTCCTGACGCGCTTCGTGCGCGAGGGCGCCCCCAGATCCAGCGCTCCGTCGCCACGACGCCGAGGACCCCGTAGTTCCGGGCGCACCCAGCCGGCCTGAGCCCTTGTCAGCCGGTGCCGCGCTGGTGCCCTGACTGTACGATCATCCGCATTTATTGCGCGATCACCGTGCCATCGGCCCGGTCGGCGTCACCGGACTGATCCGGATCGACGTGTTGTAGGATCGACATGCGCTCACGCCGCAGCGGAGCGCCCTCCCGCCGATCCTGGCTGGCCCGATATCGGCCGAGCCCTGCACGCGCGCCTCGGCGCCGAGTTCCACTGCCATCGCCTCGAGGTCGATCTCCCGCGAGTGCTTGCACCGCTCGCAATAGGCGGAGACCGAGTAGCGGCCGACGATCAGCTTGCCGAGAGTCGAGGTCACGGCGAAGCGCCGCGGATCCACGCCCGATCCGATTTCGTGCGACAGCGGCGCGATAGCCGATCGCTCACGGGCTCTCTCCTTCGAGGCGGCGCCAGATCGCGTCCGCCGTCATCGTTCACTGTTCCTCTTTCGTTCACGTTCCCGAGGCCGTCAAGCCTCGCGGGCGCGACCGCACTTGCCGGCGACCGCCTGCCGGCCCAACTGCCGACCCCGCGCCACCGGGCGGCGAGCAGCAAGAGTGCTGAAAATGACCGAGACCACCCTCCCCGCCTTCGCCGATGACGAGGCCTGCGCGACGGCGATCGGCCGCATGGGCGAGATCGATCGCGACCTCGCCTTGATCGAGGCAACGAAGTCCGAGGCGATGCAGAAGGCCGCGGCCACGGCCGAGACGGCGGCCGATCCGCTGATCGCCGAGCGCGCCGACCTCTTCGCGAAGGTCAAGGCCTATTGCGAGGCGCACCGGACCCGCCTCACCGATGGCGGACGCAGCAAGACGGCGACGTTCACCGCCGGCACGGCCGCATGGAAGCTCGGGCGCCTTCGCGTCGTCGTCGACACGGTGCTCAAGGACAAGGTCATCGCCCTCCTCAAGAAGCGCGGGCTCGCCGAACTCGTCCGCACCAAGGAAGACATCGACGTGACCGCGGTCGGCAAGGCGCGCGACAAGGTCAAGGGGATCAAGGGCCTCTCCTTCGTCGAACCGACCGAGGATTTCTCAGTCAGTCCGATCTCGGCCGAGCTGGCGCCCCGTCTCTAGGCCGTCGCTCCCGGGCGACGCGATCATGCAGCGCCGCGCCACCCGCGCGGCGCGGCCACACGAACCCGGCTGGCGCAACAGCGCCGGCCGAGCCCCGTGCAGCGGGGGCCGGGCAAAGCCCGGCAGGCGGGACGCCATGAGCAAATGTGACCCGCCCCGACGCCTCCAAGGATAACGCCGCCCCGCCAAGTCGGAGCGTGCCTATCCCGAGTTGAAAATGTCTGAAGATCAATTCCGCGTCGTTCCCACAGCGCGGCCCGTCGCCGGCTATGTCGGCGGCAAGAAGCAGCTCGCCGGCCGCCTAGCCCAGATGATCGAGGCGACGCCGCATGACCTCTATGGCGAGGTGTTCGCCGGCATGGCGGGCGTCTTCTTCCGCCGGCGCCGCGCGCCCAAGGTCGAGGTGCTGAACGACATCAGCCGCGACGTCATCACCTTCTTCCGCGTGCTGCAGAACCACTACCAGGCGCTGACCGACATGCTGAAATGGCAGCTGTCGTCGCGCGCCGAGTTCGAGCGTCTCGTCGGCCAGGATCCCGAGCGGCTCACCGACCTGCAACGCGCCGCGCGGTTCCTCTTCCTTCAGCGCCTCTCCTTCGGCGGCAAGGTCCAAGGCCGCACCTTCGGGATCGATTCCCGTGGCCCCGCCCGGTTCAATGCCGTCGCGCTCGAGGAGACGCTCGCCGCCGCGCATGAGCGGCTTGCCGGCGTCTGGCTGGAGTGCCTGCCATGGGAGGAGATGCTGAGCCGCTGGGACCGCCCCGGCGCGCTCTTCTTCCTCGATCCGCCCTATCGCGGCACCGAGACCTACTACGGCAAGGGCCTCTTCGCGGCCGAGGATTTCGGTCGCCTCGCCGAACGGCTCTCAACCCTCAAGGGTCGGTTCATCCTGACGATCAACGACCACCCCGACACCCGCTCGGTCTTCGCGCGCTTCCTCATCGAGGAGGCGACCGTCACCTATACGACTGGCGGCGGCTCTCAGAAGACAGGCCAGGGCGAACTGATCATCAGCAGCTGATCAGGCGCGGCGCGGCGGCCAGTTGATCTCGCGAGGTCCGTCGGGGAGCTCGCGGACCTCGCCCGGCCTGAGGCCGAGGAGATAGGACTCCGTCTCCGGAGGCAGGTCGAACGATGCAACCAATGGAGTGCGGAGGCCGATTGCCATGACGTGATCACGCGCCATTTGGCGCAGCCTATGCGTGTCAAATCCCTCGATTTGCCTGAGCATCCGGCGGGCGACCTCTAGTGCTGCTCCGGGGGCGCGGCACCCTAACTGCGTCTCAAGGCGACTAACCTCTGTCGCGGTCAGTGGCTGCATCCGGGCAAATGCCGTGGCAGCCGCTTGCAGAACAGGTTCCGGCGGCCTCTGGTTCGAGGCCGCCCGGATCTGGGCGACTTCGAAGCGGGGCACCTCATCGCTGTGATAGAACTGCGGGAAAGGTCGGCGCGCGATCTCCATCGTTGCGATGCGGACGCCGTTCGATCGAATACCGTAGATTCGGCTGACGCCCGAGAAGACATCGTCCCAATAGCTGCCGACGCAGTGCGTAAGCGCACTGCCCTCCTCGAAAAGCTCCGCCCGCGTGCGCAGCGCGACGAACTCGAAGCCGTCGACATCAAGGCGTAGCGGCAGATCGCCATAGTCGGCGACGCATTGGTCTTCGGCTGCGTCCCGCCGCGCCTTTTCCGTCGCCAGCTCCTCATGCCAGCGCCGCGCCGCGGCCAAGGCCTCCTGCAGCGACCAGCGGACATCGAGCATGCCCGGCGAACGCCACAGATAGTCGGCAACCGCGTCGACATCGCGTGACACTTCTTCAGCCAGAATCCCCACACTGAAAGGCCCGCTCACGCCCCCGAGCGCTCGCAACGCCTCATGGCCGATCGCACCGACGGCCCATTGGCGATAGTCCTCCGGCCATTGTCCGCGAGAAAAGCGAGATATCTCGCGCAAGAAATACTCCTGGTGCAGCCTGCTCCCATTCAGAACCTGCCCGAGCACAGACGGATCGCTTCGGGCGAGAATCACCAATTCTGTATGCCACTGCGGCCCTACCACTCCCGGCCGCAGCAACCGCATGGGCAACGGCAAGCCGATCGCAGCCATCACGGTCTTGAGCTTGCGGCCGTCGGCGAGGATCGACCGGAACCGGCGCTCCACGGCATTCCCCATGCCGACAAAGCTCCGCCGTTGCGTATTGTCCGGGGAGACCTGGCGCGCAAGGCCCCAGGCAATGATCGGCGCTTGCTCGAGATAGTCCGCGCCGTAAGGGTCGGCGCGCGCGATCCGATAGGCGACGCGACGAAGAAAAGCGTCGTCATACTGATTGATCGCCCTGCCGATCGCGCTCGCCATCCAATCCTTCCCGCCCGTCATCCCCGTCCTCCCGCCGCGCGCCGCTGGCCCGCGCTGGCCAGCGCCTCGGCCACGAGCTGGGCCGGCGCCCAGCATCCGGCCTCACCCGGCGGTGGCCCCATCGCCGGCCGCCAGCGCGCCCAGTCCGGCCATGCCCGCTGGTCCGCGCCCTTTTCGCGCACCATCCGCCCGAAGATCTCGAGCGGCTTTCGCCAGTGCTCGAGGTCGGCTGTCCGCCAGTCGATCACCCTCCCCTCGCCAGCTGCCTTCTTCGCCGCGGGCGATGCCGGGCGAGTCCTTCGCTTGCGCTGGTCGAGGATCGCGCCCTCGAAATAGCGCAGCGATGTCGGCAGCTGGCCGTTCTGCCGCGCCAGCACGACGGCAACGCCGTCGCGGATCTCCGTTGCGGAGAGCCCGCCATCGAGCCACCCCCTCACCACGCCGAGATCGTCGCGATACCCGGCCGGTGCTCCGGCCCGCTCGCAGATCCACCGATGCAGGTCGACCGCCTCGTCGGTGTTCACTGCCTTCCGGGCACGATCCCTCTCCTCCCCGAAATCGACCAGAGCGGCAGCGGCAGCAGCCCCGGCCGTCTCGCTCGCCGGCGCCGGCGGTGCAGCTGCAGCTGCTGTCTGGATTCTGGCTTCTGGCTTCTGGGGGATAGGGTCCCTATCCTCCGACCTATCGGCCGCGGCAGGTTCGGCGGCCGGTGTCTCCGCCGAAGCGCCGATGGCGGGCTGATCCTTCTTCTTCCCCCAGCGCTTCGTGACCGCCTCGCGGCCGGCATCGCTCTGCCGCGCCTCCTCGAGGATCCGGCGGCTATAGATCCGCCCTTCATCGTCACGCGAGAACACCCCCGCGGTTTCGAGCTCGTCCAGGAGGCCGAGCAGCTCGTCCTCGCCGACGCCGCCGGCGACACGCATCAGCTGCGCCGTCGTCATCGGCCTTCCGTCGATCGCGAGATAGCCGGCCGGCTGCATCTCCTGCATGATGCAGACGCACCGCATCCAGAGCCCCTGCGCCGCGAGCGAGCAGAGGCCGAGCCGCGGATCCCCCAGCCAGTCCGTGCAGTAGAACTTGATCCAGACCTTGCCGCTCATGGTGCGAGGCCCCTGCGTGGCGGCGGCGCCGCCAGTTCCATCAGGATCCGGCGAATGTCCTGCCGGGAGAGGTTGACCGCGGCCTCGACGGAGCGCGGCGTGCAGCAGAGCGGCTTCGAGACACGCCGCCCGCCCCGCTCGACGACCAGCTTCGGATGCCGACCGCCGGTGACGAGCGCGCAGGTCGCGCCCTGCGCGGCGCAGTCCCGGCGCGCCGCGGCGAAGATCAGGCGAATGTGCTTGGCGAGGCGTCCTGACATGGTGGCCCCTATTTGCCGAACTGCGCCTGGATCGCCGGCTTCGCGCGCGCCACCGCCGTGATGAAGGCGCCGAGCGCGCGCTCGTTCGGCACGCGGTCCGGATTCACATAGACCTTGGCGACCCACGACAGCGTCGACTTGCCGGAGAACCAGCCCTGCAGCGATTGCGGATAGGTGCCGCTCGGAATCTTGGCATAGCTGTAGAGGGCCTTGCCCTGCGGATCGACGGCGTCGTCGAAATCGCGGTCGTTGACGCCGACCAGCGCCAGGCCGTCGCCGAACTGCTCGTCCGCCTGGCGCACCAGCGTATTGCCGATCGCCGCCGGCTGCAGCAGGCAGGTCGTCTGGTTGGCGGCGACCGACGCAAGCGCGATGACGCCGCTTTCGGTCGTCACCGGAACCTCGCCATAGTCGGCATCCTCGGCGACGAAGTTCTGCCAGATCAGCCAGGCACCCGAGCCCTGGTCACCGAGCGCGATCGACCAGCCGTTGCCCTTCGGATCCCCCTCGAGGTCGCCGATGTCGCCGACGCCGCTCTCCTTCGAGCAGAGGGCATGCAGATATTCGCGGTGCAGATCCGCTATCGGCTTCAGCGTCGCGGCGGCGGCCGGGTTCTGCCGCTTGAGATAGGCCGCGCCGTCGGGCTGCCCGATCATCGCATCGCAGCCCTCGCCGAGCACGGTGCGCTGGATGTTCCCCCAGGTCCCGCCCGTGTCGGCGACGACCTCGACGCGAATGAAGGGGTCGCCCTTCGCCATGCCGGCGATCATCTGGCCGGCCTGGTTGTAAGGGCCGCCGGCGGCGCCGGTGCAGAGATGGATGACAGCCGGCTCGGCGAGCGCGGTCGAGGAAGCGGCGACGAGCAGGCCGCAGGCGAGAATGGATCGCATGGTCATTGGCTCCGTGAGGATGAGGAGGGGTCGGGCGTGGACCGGCGGCGGCGCCATCGCTCGAACCTGCGGCCGGCGACGAACACGACGGCGGACCAGCAGACACCGAGCGCCAGCTGCGGCAGGTTGGCGATGACGATCGCGGCCATGGCTTCAGGTCGCCGACGCGACGGGCGGCCGCGTCTGGATGCTCTCGATTTCGACGCGGGCCTCGTCGAACCACCGCGGCTCGGCGTCGCCCCGACGCTCGATCTGCACGCGCGAAGGGCCATGCAGATATTCCGCGCGCGCCGTGGCAACGCCGGCGAAACCGGAGACGCTGTCGCGAACGTCCTTCCCAAGGATGGCTTGCATGATCGTCACGCTCCTGATCGGGCCTGATCGCCCGGTGACGCGGCCCCGGCGGAGCCGCGCTGCCGGAAGGTCAGGGCATCAGCGTGTGATGTGCTTGACCGCCCACATGACCGACTCTTCGATCTTGGTGGCGGCGAGGCTCAGCTCGCGGGATCCGAACCTGTCGCCATCCGGATCCGTGCCGCCGATCTGGTGCAGAAGCTTGATCGCGTCGAGGCCGAGATCCTTCACGCTCTTCATCGCGTCCTTTTCGGCATCCGAAAGAACGCGGTAGTTGTGGCGCATCACGTTGTTGATAACGCGCGCGTCGGACGTGCTCGATACTTCGTCTGCCATTGTCGTCTCCTTTGGGCGCCCAATCGCCCGGTGACGCGGCCCCGGCGGAGCCGCGCTGCCGGAAGGTCAGAACGGGATTCCATCGTCGATCTCGGCGGGGCCGGGCCGATCGCGCATGGGGGAGGCCCGGTCGACGGGATCGCCGATGAAGCGGCGCTGCACCGGCGGCATCGGCAGCAGAAAGCTCTGCCGTGCTTCGAGCACGACGAATTCCTGCCCCGGATTGGCGCGCGCGAGCCGCTCGGCCTCGCGCTCGGCGATAGCAGCGCTGGGGTGCCGCACGGATGGAGCGCCGCCACCGGTCGCGTGAATCATCCAGAATTGATCTGCCATGTCGGTTGTCCGGTCGGTTGGAGGGACGGCGGATGGTCAGCGCGTCGGCGCGTCTCTGGGCACGGAAGCGCACGAAATCGTGCGAATGTGCTTGCACACCGCACGAAGTCGTGCGATAGTCCTTGCATTGAAACGGAGACGGGAGATGACGCGAGACCAGCTCATTCAGGAGCTTCGGAAGCTGGCCCGGAAAGAGGGCAAGGACTTCGAAGTCTTCACGAACAAGGGCAAGGGGTCTCACTACCGGGTGCGGTTCGGCGGCGCGATGACGACAGTCAAGGGCGGCGAAATGACCCCGGGTTATGTGAGGCTCATCAAGAAGCAGCTGGGGATCAACTGATCCCCAGCCCTTCCTCGCAAGGTCTCTCCCGTCGATGCGTTGGAGCCCAAGGAGGGGCAGAGCATGGACTATATCTATCAGGCCCGGTTCGAGCCGGATCCGGACGGCGGCTTTCTCGTGACGTTCCCCGACGTCCCGGAGGCGATCACCCATGGCGCGACGATGGACGAAGCCAGGGCGAGCGCCGCCGAGGCGCTCGGCCTCGCGCTGCGCGGCATCGTCCAGGCCGGCGGCGCCGTCCCGCCGGCGCGCGCCTATCGCGGCGGCCGCGACACGGCGATCGCGGTCCCGGCCGACGACGCGCTGAAGCTCGCCGTCATCGAGGCCTTCCGTGCTGCAGGAATCACGAAGTCCGAACTCGCCCGCCGGCTCGGCAAGGGCGAGAACGAGGCGCGCCGGATCCTCGACCCGGACTATCCCTCGAAGCTCGAGATGCTGTCGGCCGCGCTGGCCGCGCTCGGCCGCACGGTCGTGATCTCCGTCCGGGAGGCGGCATAGATCTTGAGCGAACCCGCGAGGACTATATCGATCAAGACGTTCCGCCTCTGGGTCGCAGTGGTGGCTCTGATGCTTGCCCTTGTAGTGGCCGGATGGAAGTGGCCGACTTTCATCGAGCAAATCGATCGCTGGCAGACCCTGATAACAGGCATCCTCGCGCTCATTGTCGGGTTTCTGACGATCACGCGCATCGACCACCAGATAGCAGAGACCCGCCTTGAGCAGGAACGCAGCCGGCGCGCAATGATCGCGGGCCAGAATCAGCCCGCGATTGAAAGGATCAATCTGATCGGTCTGGCTGTCGCCAGCTTTCGCGACCGGCTCAGATCGGTGGGCGACAATGCAACGTGGAAGCTCCGGGATACCGTGACCGAGGAGCTGCACCTTAATCGACAACGATACTTCGACCTCGAAGAGGTAGAGGCCTACTATCTGGCTCGATTTCGGGTGTTGGCACTTGCCGACCGATTCTTCAGCGACAGCGACCAAGAAACGACGCCGAAGGCCAAGCGGCACCTGGACGCGATCGAGGAGACCGCCATCCTCACGAGCCTGCTGCGCGACATGGCCCTGCTGCTCGGCGAGGGCTACACCCTGCGAGAGCTGAGCAAGCTCACGAGCCGTCAGATTGCCGAAGCTGCTCATGATATCCGACCGCCGCGTGAAAACTGGCTTCTTGCTTTGCGCCCTTCTCCGGGCGGACCCTCTGCCGGCGCCTCCCAACCCCAGACCTCCCAGCCCGGCCGGGCCCGGCGGGCGTTGAGCTCGATCTTCGGCAGCGTCGGGAAATAGGCCTCGATCAGCTCGGCGAAGATCTCGGGCTTCTCGGAGTGGCGGCCGACCGGCGCTTCGATGACGGACGGCCATTGGGTGCCCTGCGCCGGCGCCGGCGGCTCTCCGCGGGTCCCGTAGAGCAGGATCTCGTGCTTGTTGCGGTTGATGTGGCCGGTGCCGAGACGGTCCTTCAGCCAGATGAACTGCGTCTTGTAGGTAAAGCCCCAGCCCTTCATGACGTAGAGGGCGGACAGAAGCATCGGCGCCGTCGCCCAGAGGAACAGCGCGCAGTCCTTGGCCGCGATGTCGCCGACCGGGCGGAGCACGATGTCGTTGAGGGGCGAGGTCGGATAGTGGTTGTCGGCCGAGCGGTCCATGCCCGTCTCGTCGCTCCACGTCTCAAACTGCCATTCCGGGTCGGCATAGATGACGCCATAGCGCTTGTCGGGGAGCGCGCGCTGACGCTTGCCGAGTTCGCGCTCGCGCACCTCCCGCCGTTCCTTCTTGGCGTGCTGGTCCGCTGCGCGAAGGTCCTTCACGACCGATCGGAATGCCGAGACCGTGTCGCTGCTGCCGGCGATTGCCGCGATCACCGCCTTCTGTTCTTCCTTCGGCAGCGCCGCGACGGTTGCGGCCGCGGCGATCGATACGGTGCCTGCGCGCACCTGGTCGACCAGCTCGCGGCCGCCATGATCGCGCACCAGCTTCGCGCGCTCGACGGTGCGCTCCGGAACGCCGAGCGCCCTCGCCGCCTCCGCCGTCGACAGTGCGGACCCGGACGAGCTTATTCCGCCAATTGGCGGATTTTCCGGGGACTGCTCGCGCGGCCGGCCGCGGCCGCGGGTCGCGAGATCCGCCGCGATCAGCGCGCGCTGCGCATCGGTCAGATGGCGCCGATGCAGGTTCCGCGAGATCACGGTTGCAAGCGCATCGACGCCGGGCACGCCGGCCACTGTGAAATCGTTCGGCAGATGCGCCAGCGCCTGCGGCAGCCGGCTCATTTCCTCGTCGGTCACCGCCCGGCCGGCCAGCGCCGCCCGAAGCGCCAGGAGGGGCGCTTCGATCGCAAGGCCGAGGATCGCATAGGCGGGCTCGATCCCAATCACCTGCAGGGCGCGGTACCGGTTGCGCCCGTCGAGGATACGGCCCTGGTGCAGGATGATCGGCTCCTGCTGGCCGTTGTCGCGGAGGTCCTCGATTAGCCCGACAAGCGCTTCGCCCGTCATCAGCGGAAAGATGTTCGCGAGGTCGTGGAAGGCCGCGCCTTCCGCCAGCATGGTCATGGCCGCGGCGCTCCCTCGCGGCCGGCGATGGCCCGGACGCGCGCCAGCGAGGCGTCGCGCTGCTCGAGCTCGCCGCATGCGCTATCGAGGCGATCGAAGATGCCGAGATAGTGCTCGCCATAGTTCAGCACGGCGAAGGCAGCGAGCGCCCGGCCATGCTGCAGCTCGGCAAGGCCGATCGGCCCTGCCCGCCGGCCGCGCCGCGCGCCGCGGATCGGACGTCGCGTCTCCTCGTCCGCGTCAATGGGCGAGCCATCGCGCTGTCCCTGCGGCGTAGGCAACTCTGCGGAGCGGCGCGCCTGCATGATCACACCATGCCCAAGGCTTCTTTGTAGAGATCGAGGATCGCGTCCTGTTCCTCGCGCTCGCTCGCATCCTGCTTGCGGAGGCGGATCACGGTCCGCAGCACCTTCGTGTCGTAGCCGTTGCCCTTGGCCTCGCCGTAGACGTCCTTGATGTCGTCGCCGATCGCCTTCTTCTCCTCCTCGAGGCGCTCGATCCGCTCGACGATGGAGCGCAACTGCGCGGCGGCGACGCCCTGGACGTCCGTGTTGCTCATGACGCCGACCGCCGCTTGAAGAGGATGATCGGATCCGCGCCGGAACTGTTGATGCTGTCGTGGACAGCATCGCCGCGATCCTGGAGGGCGCTCACCTTCTGGGCGATCTGCTGCTTCTCGGACGGAGAGATGACGCCGTCAGCCGCGGCCCTGTTGATGGTGTCATAGGCATCGAGGGCCGCCTGGCCGAGGCCGATCTGCGATTCGACGAAGTCGGCGCCGCCGCCGCTGGGACCGCCGCGGGCCGACAGCCGCGCGATGATGTCGGTGTAGTCGGTCGCGCCAGTCTCGCGCTGGAGCGCAATCGCCGCGACCGCCGGAATGATGTCCGGCTTGTTGTTGTCGCGATACGCGTTGAGCCGGGTGATCGAGCGGCCGCAGATCCGCGCAGCCCGATCGAGAGTTCCGGCTCGATCCGTCAGGTCGCGGGTCGCGCCCTTGATCGCATAGAACCACTCGGCCGGGATTGGCCCGGCATCCTCCCTGTCGGAATCACTCTGGCCGGCTGCCATGGAACACCTGCGGTTGGCAATGAGGGGGCGGCCCGGAAAAAGGCGGTCGCCTTTTCCGGTGAAGTCAAAGCTCGGAACTGGGAGAAGAGGTCGTCCCGCTTGCCTACGGAGGGCCTGTCACATGCCTGTCGCTGCCACGAACCATCAGAGCCTCCGCTCTTCGCCGGCGAGGCCCGAAAGCGTCTCTTCCGGGATCGCGCCCGCCATGCGGGCCGCTTGCTCGGCAGAGAATGGCGGCGCTGCAGGCGGCGATGCGCCGCCGGAAGACCGCCGCCGCGCATCAAACGATGCCCTCGTGACGGCCACGAGGATTTGGATCTCTACGTTCCGTTTCAGACGGGAGATTGCCCGCGCAAGAAGGATCACCGCGACCGTCAGTGCGACGATGGAGACCGATTGGATGTGGTCGATCCACACGTTCATGCATACCTCAGGAAAATCGCGAAAAGTCGAACGTTTTCAGCGACATGGCGGTGACCATGATGCCTACAATCCGTTGAAAATGCGATGCAACTTGCGGGAAGCTGTTCGTCCGGCCGGAAAGTCTGGCCGAGGAACAGTGGGAACGCAGGAAGATGTCGATCACACGACTGGAAGAAGAACCAATTGCTTACGAACCAACGCCAATTCCAGATACCGTCGTGACCGGAGCGATGCCCGTCGAAGCGCTCGGAGGCCTCGTTCGACTTACCTTCTACTCCGACCGGAGAGACGGCTTTGGCACGCCGGAGCGTACGATTGTCGCGCGCCTTGTTTTGGCAAGATCCGCGCTCGCGGAGATTCTGAGCGCCGTGCATGCGCCTTCGGAGGAGGCAGCCGGCGTGCGCGAAAATCTGCACTAAGTGCCTCATTGGCCGCTTCCCGCCGTGGTTGCTCGGCGCTCGAATTTGAGCCCCAGAATCTCATCGGCCGTGAGCCCCGTTTCTCTGGCAATCCGACCCAGTGCATCTCGATCCGGGAAGCGCGTACCCGCCTCCCAGCGAGACACGGTCCCGCGGGTGACTCCAACTTGGCGGCCAAACGCCTCTTGGCTGAGCGGCGGAGTCTGGCGCTCTCGATAAACCCGGATGGGATGAAGGGTGACCATGGCAACGCTGTTACCATGCTGGAAACATTCGGTCAACCTGCTTGGTTCCGGATTGGGTGACGCGCATGTTTCCAGCGTGGCCTAAACTGCCAAGCATGAGCATCAGGTCGACAGCGCCGAAACCGCGCCTCTTCATAAAGGAGTGGCGAAACCACCTCGGCATGACGCTTGAGCAGGTTGGAGAGCGCCTGAATGTCGCCCGGGGCCAAGTGTCCAAATGGGAAAATGAGCAGCATAGGCTCAACCCCCAGAAGCTCGCTAACCTCGAGGCGGCGATGGGGCTAGCGCCCGGGACTTTTCAGCGGCCGCCGGGTCGCCAGAGCATCGATGCTATGCTTCAAAATGCCGACGATGAGCTATACGCAACCGCCGTGGACATCGTTGCTCGGCTCGTGAGACCGAAGGATCGAGACTAGCTAGTCGGTCTGGATGTTCACGTTCGTCCAGATTTGCTGGTCTCGCTGCTCAAGGGTGAACTCGATGTTCACAACCCGTCCTAGGCTCGTGCTGACGGCTGCGCGGCACGTGCGAAGCTGATTTGCGAAAGAGACCTCTTGAATCCCGTCGATGGTGACAGCGCGGCTGCCAGTCAATTTTGCCAATGGGATTTCATCGAATAGGCGGCTGGCCTGACCCTTTGCGAAGCCGCTGCTGCAATCCGGAATGCCGCTCCCCCAGTACAAGTTGCCATTTGTCTGGATCGCCAGAACGGCCAAAGGAGCGCCAGCGGCTGCAATCCACGCAAACACCCAGAGCCAGCTCGTCCTGGCAATTCGAGCGCGCAGGATGAGATAGATCGGCAGGAGCAAAAACCCCCACACAATCGGGGAGTCCTGGCGAAGCCGCCCGGCCTTTTTCAATGCGGCAACGTCGAGCGAGCACAACATCCAGTAAGCGACCGCAGAGCCACCAAGAGTCCAGAGCTGCGGGATGGATTGGCCCGAGACGTTCAGCGCAATTGCGTCGGCCGCCCAAGCGACAAGTGGAACAGCGACGATACCGGCAACAAAAGCGACCGGCGCTGGAAGCGCTGGAGGCGTCACGGCCAGTCCAACAATACCGCTGTCGATTTCCGCGAGAGGTAGCCAGTCGTTGGGCCCGCCCTCGATCCAAGCCAGCGTGTCGCCGTCGACAACGCCGCGATCTCGCATCGACCGGACCTCGTCGGTCGAGTACGGCCCCTTCCGGCCCCCACCCAGTGCCAGGAAAATTCGCTTATCCATATCGTCCCCACTTGATCGGATTGCACGCCATCATTCGCGCAACCGCCGTCAAAGTCATCAGCCGCGAGAAGCCCTGGAAACGCCGATCGCAATGGGTTCCATTTTGGAAACATATGGCTTGACGATCGTGTTTCCATATTGGTAACTTCGATCCATCACCACCCGTGATGGAACCCGGCGATGCCCGCACCGACGCCAAGCGCTGCCATCCAGCTTCTGATCCTCGATCACAGCGCCTTCCTCGGCCGCGCGGCGGCCGCCTGCGAACGCTCCGCGGCGCGCAGTGACGCGGCCGCGCTCGTCGCTGCGACCGAGGCGCGCCAGCTTCGCGCCGAGCAGGCGCATCTCGAAGCGATCGCCCGGGGAGGCCGCTGATGCGCGTCTCCAACGAGGTCCTTGATGTGCTCGGCCAGTCGATTTGTGATGGCCACACCTTAACCTTGCCCGCGCGGCTCGAGCGCGCGCTCTATACCAAGGTCGCCGCCGCGATCGATGCTGCTGGCGGCCGTTGGGATCGCCGGGCGAACGCGCATGTCTTTGGTGCCGACGCGGCTACCCTGATCGACGCCATCCTGATGACCGGCACCGTGACCCGGGAAAAGCAGGAGCTTGGACAGTTCGACAGCCCGCCGCCGGTCGTCGACCGCGTCATGGCGAAGGCCGCGATCGAGCCGGGGATGACCGTCCTCGAGCCAAGCGCCGGCCTTGGCAATCTGGCCGTCGCGGCGATCGCCGCCGGCGCGCGCGTCACGACCTGCGAGATCGACCCGAAGCGCGCTGCTGCGCTGCTGTTCCGGATCACCGACCTCCATCGCAACGGATCCTGGCCGGCGGCCATCGTCTGCGAAGGGATGCTGTGCGACTTCCTGACGGCCGATCCCGACAAGGTCGGCCGGTTCGACCGCGTCGTCATGAACCCGCCATTTGCTCAGCAGGCGGAGATCGACCACGTGATGCATGCGACACGCTTTTTGAAGGCAGGTAGCCGCCTGGTTTCCGTGATGTCGGCGGGCGCTCTTTTCCGCACCAACGTCAAGGCGAAGGCGTTTCGCGCCTTCGTCGAGGACTTTGGCGGGTGGTTCGAAGAGCTGCCGGAGCATGCGTTTGCCGCTTCCGGGACATCTGTCCGCGCGGTGATCCTCACCCTGCCGGGAATGCCGGCATGATCGCTGCCCCGACGCCCAAGATCTTCAACGCCGGCGATCTGGCGCGGCCCGCCGGACGGCCCGCGACCGCCGACGATATCGGTCAGCCGGTCGAGTTCTGGCTTGTCGGCCGGACTGCCGGCGCCAGCGGTCACCTCGTCAACGTCTTCGACGACACGCCGCTGCTCGATTTCGGCGGCCCGGTCGGCGTCGTCGTTGTCGCGCGGATCGGCCGCTTCGCCATGCCGCTCGACTGCATCTCCGTTCTGCCCGTCGACCCCTCCCCGGCGGGCATCCTGCCGCCGTCCGGCGCGTCCCCCCGCGCGCCGGACGGCGGATCCTTTTCGGGAGGCGCCCAACATGCTTGACCTTGGTACCGACATCGCCTTCGGGCTTGGCGCCTGGTTCCTTGTCGCCGTCGCGACCTTCCAGCTGCTCTCGGTTGCCCGCGCCCTCCGCCATCCGGATGGCCTGCCGCTCGACGGTGCGCTCGTTCTCGCCACGACCGGAACCATCACGGCGCTCGCCGGCGGCCAGGTCTTCCTCGACTTCATCACCAGGAGCTTCTGATGAGCGCAGCGGCATTGTCTGCCCCGATGACGACACCGCGCTTCGACGGCGCCACCGCGTGGGATCGGCTCGACGACGACACCAAGGCGCGGATCGGCGCGGCAGCGCTCGAGGCCGTCATCGCCGAGGTCGGCCACGAGTTGGCATCCGAAGCCCGCGAGCAGCGAGCCTTCGCCGCGGCATGGGAGCACTGCTCCGGCGTGCTTGCCGACGTCGTCATCGCCGCGCTGCCCGAACTCGACGAGCTCCTCGCCTCGGACCAGGCCAGCGCCGCCAGCCTTCCGCTGCCCGCATCGCTTGGCGCGGTCTGCCGCCTCTGCGGCTGTTCGCAGAACGACGCCTGCGGTCTCGGCTGCAGCTGGACCGAGGACGATCTCTGCTCGGCCTGCGACGGAGCGCCGTCGTGACCTTCGAGGAGTTTCACCACCGCCTGAGGATCCTCCTGCGGATCGAGCCTGAGGAAGCACGCCAGGCCGGCGCTTTCGACGATCAGGACGCAGGCGCGGCGCGGCGCTTCGAGGCGAACCCCTTCACCTTTTTCATCCGCGCCGGCGACGCGTCGGCCCGCCGTCTCTGGGCTCTGATCCAGTCGATCGCCGCCGGCAATCGGAGGGCGCCATGACGGTGGCCGCGCCCTTCGCCGCGGTGCTCGCCGCCGGCGCGGCCGGCGTCGCCTGCGTCGTCCTCGGCGTGACGCTGCTCGCGATGCAGGCCGGCGTGATCATCTCCGGCGACGCCGCACGAAACCCCGCTTTCACCCTCGTGAAGTCGGTCTGCGGCATCGCGCTCGCGACGCTCGGCTTCGAGATCCTGATCCTCATCCATCCCTGACAGGAGGCCTTTATGGGCAACGGAAAAGTTCCACAGCCGGTCGACGTCATCGTCGGCAGCAGGGTGCGCCAGCAGCGCATGAAACTGGGCATGAGCCAGGAGAAGCTCGGCGAGGCGCTCGGCATCTCGTTTCAGCAGATCCAGAAATACGAGAAGGGCACCAACCGCATCGGCGCGAGCAGGCTGTCCCAGATCGCCGCGGCGCTCGGTATCGCCCCGGCGGCACTCTTTCCCGACACGGACGCGCCGGCGGCCGTCGAGATGCCGGTGTTCGACGCGTTGACGATCCGCGTCGCCAACAACTTCGCCCGGATCGGGAACCAGCAGCTGCGTCGTTCGCTCGCCGGCGCGATCGCCGCGGCGGCGCATGTCGCCGAGGAGGCCGCCTGAGATGGCCTCGCTCGTCCTTGCCCTTTCCGCCCTGCGCTTCGGCCATGAAGCCGAGCCGCCGATCAATGTTCGCCAGGTCGGCCGCGACAGCGACATCCCGGCCCTCGCCGGCTCGATCCTCGCGCATGGCCTGATCCAGCATCTTGAGGTGCAGGAGCGAGACGGCATCTACTTCGTCGCCGACGGCAATCGCCGGCTGGCGGCGCTGCAGTTGCTGCAGCGGCAGGATGCCATTCCCGCCGATCACCCCGTCCAGTGCGACGAGGTCGACCCAGCCGCGGATCCGGTCGAGATCTCGCTTGCCTCGAACGTCATGCGGACGGCGCTTCATCCGGCCGACGAATATGTCGCCTTCAGCGATCTCGCTGCTCACGGGCTCAGCGAGGCCGGGATCGCGTCGCGCTTCGGCATCGAACTTCCGCGCGTCCGCCGCATGCTTGCCCTCGGTCGGCTGGCGCCCGGCGTCATCGAAGCCTGGCGATCGGGAGCCTTCGAGCATCGGGGGCTGGAGGACGTCGCCGCGTTCTCGCTCGCTCCGTCGATCGAGGAGCAGGAACGCGTTC
Organism: Kaistia sp.; assembly: GCA_965229325.1. Classification (GTDB taxonomy): domain Bacteria; phylum Pseudomonadota; class Alphaproteobacteria; order Rhizobiales; family Kaistiaceae; genus Kaistia. Next base: position 970,950 of record OZ245873.1, read on the forward strand.
TCGCCCTCCTGCTGCGCACGCGCAATCTCTACGCCCACACCATTCGCCAAGCGCTGGGCGCCAGCGACGCCGCGGCTCTCTCCAACCTCAAGCTCGTCGGGAAGGAAGCCTATCTCGCCGCCGGCGGGACGATGATCGAGGACCTCTTCGGCGACCATCACGTCATCGGCGACACCGCGCTTCTCCAGGAGCTTGCCGCCGATACGGTCAAGGCTGAACTCGAGCGGCTGCGCGCCGACGGCTGGAGCTGGGCCGAACCTGAATGGGAACTGCCGAACGGCGCCCGCTACAGCTGGGCGACCGCGCCGTCCGGGACGGTGAGCGGGAGGAAGGCCGAGAAGGCGCGGCGCGACGAACTGCAGGAGAAAACCAACGCGCGCGGCGCCACCGAGGAAGAGCGCTCCGAGCTTGCGGCGCTGAAGAGCGAGCTTGAGCTGGCGGCCTTTTCGAAGGCGGCAAAGGCGACGTCCGGCGTCATCATCTCCCTGCAGAGCGGCCGGCTCGTCCTCACCCCCGGCAAGCAGAAGCCGAGCGGCAAGGTCCGCGCTGCGAAGGCCGACACGGGCGACGGCGACGAGGCAGCCGCCGAACCGTCGATCTCGAACGCTTTGCACGAACGGCTGTCGATCCAGCTCACCCTCGCCGTTCGCAAGGCCCTCGAGAACGAACCGACCGTCGGAATCTCGGCGCTTCTGGCCGGCTTCCTTTGCTCCGAGCATGCATCGCCCATCCGGGTACGGCTGAACGGCCATGGCACCGAGGTCTATCAAGACCGGGAAGCCTATGAGGCCGCCTTTGCTCGCGTGCTCGCCATGTCGGACGGAGATCGTCTGGCGCTCGCGGCCGGACTCGCGGGCCAGGCCGTCGACATGGTGCGGACGATCACGGTCCAGAAGCCGCTGGCCGACCCTGGCATTGCCCTCCTGACCGCGCGCATGGATGGCTTCGGCCTCGAGGGGGCCATCGCTGCCGCGTTCGATGCCGAGGACTATTTCAAGAGCGTCTCGCGGCCGGTCCTTCTCCGTGCCCTCGCCGAGGCGGGGCTTGCCGGCGAAGGCGATCGCAAGGCCGCGAAGATGCCGAAACCCGAACTGGTGGCCTTCGCAGAGGCGAACCTGCCCCAGCGGGGCTGGCTGCCGCCGGAGCTCCGGACCGTCCACTACGCCGGACCCGGGAGGCAGGCATGAGCACCGTAACCGCACAACTTCAAGATGCGGGGGGGGGGGGGCGGGATGAGCCGTTTCCGCGCGATCGAGCAGCCGAAGGTCGACGAGGGGCACCCTGCCCGGCTGTCGGCCGGGCCTCCGCCGCAGCTGGACTGGATCCGGATCGAACGGCTCGTCGTCGCGGAAGCATATCAGCGGCCGATCACCTCGGCCGGTCGACTGAACGTCCGCCGCATTGCCGACCGCTTTCAGTGGTCGCGCTTCTCGCCCGTGATCGTCGCGCCGGTGGAAGGCGGTCTCTTCGCAATCATCGACGGTCAGCACCGCACGACGGCCGCGGCGATGATCGGCATCGAATCCGTGCCCTGCCAGATCGTCCTGGCGACGCCTGGCGAGCAGGCCGAGGCCTTCACCGCGATCAACGGCGCGGTCACGCGCGTGACACGGCTGGCTCTGCACCGCGCCGCGGTGGCGGCAGGCGACAGCGACGCGAAGCTGATCGCCGACACGACACGGCGCGCCGGCGTGACCGTGCTCGCCTATCCGAAATCGGAGCTCAACCAGGAGCCCTGCGAGACGATGGCGATCGGCGCCCTCTCCGACGCGCTGCGCAACTACGGCGCGGCGCCGGTCGAGACCGCATTGCGCTGCATCGTGAACACGCGCAACCGCGTGCGCGGCGGCCTGTCGGCACCGATCGTGGCGGCCGTCTGCGCCTTTGCCGCGCGGCGGCTCGCGCGCGGCATCGAAGAGAAGGCGCTGCTGGCCTTCTTCGAGGACGTGATCCTGATCCGCGAGGCGGACAAGGCCCGCATGGCCGAGCGCGAGAAGGGCGTGGCCGTCTGGACCGTCCTGGTCGAGCGGCTCGAAGAGCGCTGGGCGTCGAAACGGCTTGGAGCGTGAAATGACCCAACAAGGACCAGCCGAGGAACTGAGGGCGGCCGGTGCCGCCATCGCGGTGGCGCTCGCGCTGCTGGAACCGCACCGGAACCTCTTCGAGCGTTTCGAGGACGAGGCGCGGAACCTCTTGAGCTTCGGCCACATCATCGACCCAACGCTGTTCAAGCGAGCGACGAGCGAGCCCTGGCGCGAGACCTATGGGGAGATCCTCGGCTCCGCGCATCGCTTCCTGAAGGACGCCGGCAGCCATCGCGAAGTGCTCGAGCAGCAGCTGGCTGCAATGGGCCACGAGAAAGGGGGAGCCGATGTCGGCTGAAATCAAGCGCATCACGGTCGCGGAGCTTCACGAGGCGTTCAAGGCGCAGGGCGTCGGAGCGCGCGAGGACGTGGCGGTCAAATGCCCGATCTGCGGCACGGTTCAGTCGCTCCGCATGCTGCAATTGGTCGGCGTCGGCAAGACGGCCGACGAAGCAGAGCGCTACCTCGGCTTCTCCTGCGTCGGGAGGTGGACCGGTGCCGGCCCGTTCAAGAAGAATGGTCCGCCCGCCGTCGGCTGCGACTGGACGCTCGGCGGCCTCTTCCAGCTGCATCGGCTGATCGTGGTCGACGGGCTCGGCGACCCGCATCCGTATTTCGACATCGCCTCGCCCGAAGAGGCGCAGGCGCTGGCGGCGCAGATGGCGGAACGTTCGCCGCTGGCCGCCAAGCCGTTGCCGACGCCGGCGAGCGAGGCCGCGCACCATGGCTGAAACCTCCTCGATCGAATGGACCGACGCGACCTGGAACCTCATTACGGGCTGTTCAGTCATCTCGCCGGGCTGCACGAACTGCTACGCGATGCAGCTTGCCGGCACGCGGCTGAAGCACCTTCCCTCGCGCGTCGGCCTGACGCGCGAGACCAAGGGCGGCCCCGTCTGGACCGGCGAGGTGCGCTTCAACGAGCAGTGGCTGATGCAGCCGCTGCAGTGGCGGCGGCCGCGCAACATCTTCGTCTGTGCCCATGGCGATCTCTTCCACGAGAGCGTGCCAGACGCCTGGATCGACCGGGTTTTTGCAGTCGCGGCTTTGGCACCGCAACACACGATGCAGGTGCTCACCAAGCGCGCGGCGCGGATGCGCGCCTATATGACAGCGCCGGGCGTGGCGCGCCGGATCTACGAGCTGGCATGCGAAATGGTGCTCGACCAAGGCATCAAGGTCGTGCTGATCGCTCCTGGAATGAACCCGGCGCTAGCGCCGCCCGGCCCGCGCATCTTTCTCGACACATGGCCGCTCCCCAATGTCTGGCTCGGCGTCTCGACCGAGGACCAGCGGCGCGCCGATGAGCGCGTGCCGGATCTGCTCGAGACGCCGGCGGCGGTGCGCTTCGTGAGCGCCGAGCCACTGCTCGGGCCGATCAACTTTCGCTCGATCGACATCAGTGGCGATGAAGAAATCCTGCCGCTCGGTGCGGCTTGGCTTGATCGACTTGAGGTCGGCGAAGTCGAGGGCACCCGCCTCGACTGGATCATCGTCGGCGGCGAGAGCGGCAAGGGCGCGCGACCGATGCATCCCGATTGGTCGCGGTCGATCCGCGACCAGTGCACCGCCGCCGGCGTCCCGTTCTTCTTCAAGCAATGGGGTAGCTGGCTTCCAATTTGCGAGATGGTCGACGGCGGAAGCGACGAGCTCTATGAGCCGCCGCCCGTCGAGCGTCCTGATGCGCGCCGCCGCTGCAAGGTGCCGGCGCTGATACTCGATCGCGACGGGGCTCGCTTTGACATGGACGCGTGGTCTCGCGTCGTGCGCCGCTCGGTCGAAGGCCGTAGCGAGTTTCAGCAGGGCTTCGGCTCCATGACCATGTTCGAAGTCGGCAAGAAGGCCGCTGGCCGCCTTCTCGACGGCGCCGAGCACAACGCCTTTCCGAGGGCTTCGGCATGAGCGCCGCTCGCCTCACGACCCGCCATCTCTCGGGCCGCAGCGCGCCGCCCTGCCCGCATTGCGGCGCGGCGATGGACGCCGCGACGGTGACCCTCGAGGCGCTCGTCGAGGCGTTGCCGCTGGTCGCGTTCGTCGCGACCGACCTCGACGGCTATGCCTTGACGGCGACCCTGCACGGGACGCTCAGCGTCGACTGCCCGTCCTGCCTGAAGCCGTCCGCCTTCGCGCTCGACCGCCGCATCGCCAAGCTCATCGCGATGCGCACGCCGGCCGATGAGCGCCTGATCAGAGGCAGCGCATGACGATGATCCTCGAAACCATGGAGAAGCGCGTCTGCGTTCGGCGCCAGGCCGGACGGGATGCCCTGATTATCTCGCGGACGATGGCCGGCGAGCTGCCGGAGCAGATCGCGCGCGATCTCCTGCTGTCGCTTGCCGCCGTGCGGTCGGTCCTCAGCCGCGCCAGGGAGCGCGGCGTTGCGGTGCCGTCGGTGTCCGAGATCCGGAAGGCGCGCGACGCGAAGATGGTCGAATGGGCGTGCGGCGGCATGCAGCCGAAGGTGATCGCCGAGCGGCTTGCCATCGAGCCGTCGGAAGTGTCTTCCCGGCTGGCCGAGCTGCGGAAGGAAGACCAGAGCATCCCTAAGCTCCCGTGCGGCAAGCCCAGGAAGGCCCCGGCCAGCCCCGCGGCTCCAGTCTTGCCAGAGCCCGAGATCGTCGAGCGCGTCATGGACCTCAAGGGGCGTGGGTTCCGCGCCACCGGCATCGCCGCCCGGCTGCGGCTTCCCTACGCCGTCGTCAACGCAGCGATGGACCAGCGTGCGGAGCCGGCAGAGTGACCATCGGCGACGCACCCAAGTCCTATGCGCTCGCCATCGCTGCCATGCGCGAGAAGGGCATCCGGGCCGGCACGATCGCGCCGCGCGCTGGCGACGTCCTCGAGGCGCAGTGGGCCGCCGAAGGCGTGGTGGCCGACCGCGATCTGGCCGCGGTGAAGCATCCGGCGCATGGCGTCGGCCTGCTGGACCTCCGGCAGATGATCGAGCAGACGCGCGTCGATCTTTCGACGGAGAAGGCGGCGCAGCGCGACCTTGAGGAGATGCTGACGGGCCGTGGCGTCGCGTTCGATCGCGAGGCGCGCCTCAACGATGCCGATGTGCCCGACTTCCTCGTCGCCGGCGGCATCGTCATCGAGGTGAAGATCGGTGGCTCGGCGCCGAGCATCTATCGCCAGCTCAAGCGCTATGCGGCGCATGAAACGGTCACCGCGCTGCTGCTGGTCACCGCGGTGGCGATGAGCCTGCCGAGCCAGATTGAGGGCAAGGCCACCGCCATCGCGCGCCTGGGGGTGTCATGGGTCTGATCCTCACGACGGAGGCGGCGCGCGCCATGGGCGCGCTTCGGCGAGACGGCCAGCGGTGGATCATCGACCGCGCCGAGCCGCACGTCTCCATCCGGCTCAAGCAACTGTTCCCGCGCATTCCGAAGACGGCCGTGCCGCCTTTCGCGCTGCCGGGCGATCCGCTCACCTGCGCCGACATCGACTGGTTCACCAGCCGCTATGCCTTCGAGATGGACGCGCGCGATCTCGACGACCTTCGGGCCGGCCGCGACCTCTTCCATTCGAATTCGGCCGATCTCGATCGGATCCTGCTGCCCGACTGGCAGCCGCCGGCCGGCGGCGCCGGCCTGCGCGATGGCCAGACGGGCCGCCCCTACCAGCATCAGGCCGTCGAAATCGTCATGCGGCGCGGCTCGCTGCTGCTCGGCGACGTCGGCGGCCTCGGCAAGACCTATGTCGGCGGCCTGCTCTGCGTCCGCCCGAATGTCCTGCCGGCGGCGATCGTGGTCGAAGCGCACCTTCAGCAGCAGTGGAAGGAGAAGCTCGAGTCCTTCACGACGCTGCGCGTCTATTGCGTGAAGTCGACCCAGCCGCAGAAGGAGAAGCTGCCGCCGGCGGATGTCTATATCTGGCGCTACAGCCAGGTGGCGGGCTGGGTTTCGGTGTTCGCGGATCTCGGACTGCCGACAGTCATCTTCGACGAGATCCAGAAGCTGCGCACCGGCATCACGTCGCAGATGGGCCAGGCCTGCCGCCAGCTTTCCATGATGGCGCAGCGCCGCCTCGGCCTGACCGGCAGCCCCATCTACAACTATGGCGCTGAAATCTTCGAGGTGCTGCAATTCCTCGACGGCCTCGTCCTCGGCAGCCGTGAGGATTTCCTGCGCGAATGGACCAAGGACGGCAAGCACCTGTCCGACCCGAAGGCGCTCGGCACCTATCTGCGCGAGCAGCATGTCTATCTGCGGCGGACCAAGGAAGACGTCGGCCAGCAGATGCCGCCGGTCAACCGCGTCGTGCAGACGGTCGAGCACAATCAGTCCGATCTCGACGCGATCGAGGACGTCATCCGCAAGCTGGCGACGCAGGTCGCCTTCGGCAGCTTCGTCGAGCGCGGTGACGCCGCGCGCGAGCTGGACTGGCGCCTGCGGCATGCGACGGGCATCGCCAAGGCGCGGAGCGTCGCGGCCTATGTCCGCCTGCTGCTCGAGAACGATCAGCCGGTGCTGCTCGCCGGCTGGCACCACGACGTCTACGACATCTGGCGGCACGAGCTCGCCGACTTCAATCCCGTCTTCTACACCGGCAAAGAGACGCCGGCGCAGAAGGAGCGCGCGAAGAAGGCCGCGATGGCCGGCGAGACGAACCTCGTCATCATCTCGCTGCGCTCCGGCGCCGGCCTCGACGGCTTGCAGGCGCGTTTCGCGGACGTGGTCATCGGCGAGCTCGACTGGGCGCCGGGCGTTCACCAGCAGCTTATCTGGCGCCTCGAGCGCGAAGGGCAGGAACAGCCCGTCACGGCCCACTTCCTGGTGTCCGACGACGGCTCCGATCCTGTCCTGATCTCCCGGATCGGCATCAAGTCGAGCGAGGCGCGCGGCGTGAACGATCCGCATCTCGGCGTCGAGACCGTCCAGAGCGACCTCACCAACATTCAGGCGCTGGCGCGCCGCTACCTCACGAAGGCGCAGTTGCGCGCCCTCGACGAGGCCGAGAAGCAGGAAGAGCCCGCATGAACAATCACGCACTTACCTCGGATGTCGAAATCCGGGTTTTCCACTTCTTCTGCGGCCTCGGCGGTGGCGCCAAGGGTTTCAATCGAGGCGCGGCGCGCATCGGGACGATGCGGGCCAAGTTCCGCTGTCTGGGCGGTATCGACGTTGACCCGGCATCGATCCGGGATTTCGAGCGTCTCGCCGGCGTCAGGGGCACCGTGCTCGACCTGTTCTCGCTGGAACAGTACCAGGCCTTCCACGGGAAGATGCCGCCGTCCGGCTGGCGGGAGGCGGGCATAGCCGACATTCATCGCGCCGCCGGCGACGAGCGGCCGCACATCGTCTTCCTGTCGGCGCCGTGCAAGGGCTTTTCGGGACTGCTGTCTGAGACTGCCTCCAAGACGGCCAAGTATCAGGCGCTGAACGGCCTTACGCTGCGCGGCGTCTTCCTGATGCTTGAGGCGTGGAAGAATGACCCGCCAGAGCTGATCGTCTTCGAGAACGTGCCGCGGATTGCCAAGCGGGGCCGCCGGCTGCTCGACCAGATCGTCGCCCTCCTGCGCGCTTACGGCTATGCCGTCGCCGAGACGACACATGACTGCGGCGTCATTGGCGGCCTCGGCCAGAGCCGGAAGCGCTTCCTCCTGGTCGCACGTCACATGGAGAAGGTGCCGCCCTTTCTCTACGAGCCCCCGAAGCATCGGCTGAAGGGCGTCGGCGAAGTGATCGGCCGATTCCCCGTGCCGGGCGGCGGCGTTGGCGGACCGATGCACCGCGTGCCGTCGCTCCAGTGGAAGACGTGGGTGCGGCTCGCGTTCGTGGAGGCTGGCTCCGATTGGAGGTCGCTCAACAAGCTGCGCGTCGAGGACGGACAGTTGGTAGATTTCGGGCTCTTGCCGGAGACGGAATGGCAACGCGGCGTGCTGGGTGTCCGCCCGTGGGATGAGCCGTCGGGCGTCGTGACCGGCCGCGGCAGTCCGACGACCGGCACCTTCGCCGTCGCTGACCCCCGGTACGAAGGTCTCGAATATAGCCAGTATGGCGTGCGCCGCTGGGATGAGACCATGGGTGCCGTCATCAACGTCAAGGCGCCCGGGCAAGGCACCTTCGCGGTAGCCGACCCTCGCACAGGCGGGACCGAGGCGACCCACACGAATAAGTTCGCGGTGGGGGACTGGGACGAAGCCGCGGGCGCCGTGATCGGCACCAACCGAGGACCAGGATCCGGAGCGGCCTGCGTCGCCGATCCCCGCATCGAAGGCGGCCCGCGCTTCAACAGCACCTATCGCATCGTACCGTTCGACAAGCACGCGCCGGCCGTCGCCGGCCCGGGCGGGCCAGCCGGCGGCCTCGCCGTCGCCGATCCTCGGCAGCCGCAGCGCGACGACTACAAACAGACGAAATATCGCGTGACGCACATGGAGGAGCCCGCCGGCGCGGTCATTGCAGCGTCGACGACCGGCAACGGCGCGTTCGCCATCGCGGATCCCCGGCCGGGCTACGGCCCGTCCACGCACCACAACATCATGCAGGTGCACGACTGGGTCGATTCGGCGAAGACAGTAACCGGCGGAACCCACCCTGCCGGCGGAGCGCTCTCCGTCGCCGACCCTCGCCCGCGCGGGTTGAACGCCAATCGCGACGCCTACATGACCGGCGGTCACTATGGCGTCCAGGCATGGGGCGGAACTTCAGGTGCGGTGCCCGGCTTCGGCAAGTACGACCGGGGGCCATGGTCAGTCGCTGACCCGCGCGAAGATCAGTGGTCGCAGCTGCCGGCCGGCGATGAACGCCTTGTGACGATCATCCGGGCGCTTGACGGCACGTGGCATCGGCCGTTCACGACGCTCGAACTTGCCGCGCTGCAGGGCCTCGTTGATCCGGAAGAGCATCTGGAGCTCGACGGGCTGTCCGACAGCGCCTGGCGCGAGCGCATCGGTAACGCGGTCCCGCCGCCTGCCGCCGAGGCCATCGCCGGCGTCATGGGTCGGACGCTGCTGCTCGCATGGTCGGGTGAGACTTTCATGCTCTCGTCCGAGCCCATTTGGGTTCAGCCGATTGCCGTGGCACTGATGGCAGCTCAGGGAGAGGCAGAATGACTAGCCCCATCCCCGCCGCTGCGCTGGACGGCGCGCTCGCCATCATCGGGGCCACCGGCGCCGGCAAGACCTATGTCGCCAAGGGCGCCGTCGAGCAGCTGCTCGCGCTCGGCCGCCGCGTCTGCATCATCGATCCGCTCGATGTCTGGTACGGGCTACGAACCAGCGCCGATGGCGAGCGGCCGGCCTATCCGGTCGTCGTGTTCGGCGGCGAGCACGCCGATGTGCCGATCTCCGTCGATGCCGGCGCCGAGCTCGGCCGGCTGATCGCCGAGGGCGTGGTGCAATTCTCGATCATCTGCACGGCCGAGATGACCGGCGGCGAGAAGGCGCGATTCCTGACGCCGTTTTTCGAGGCGCTCTATGCCGCCAACAAGGCGCCGCTGCATCTTGTCGTCGACGAGGCCGACGAGGTGGCGCCGCAGAGTCCGATGCCCGAAGTGATGCGGCTCAAGGGCGCCGTCGACAAGATCGCGCGGCGCGGCCGGGTGAAGGGCTTTCGCCTCCTGACCATCACGCAGCGGCCGGCCGTGCTGGACAAGAGCGTCCTCAGCCAGATCGGCACGCTGGTCGCGATGAAGCTGACCAGCCCCCAGGACCGCAAGGCTATCGAGGGCTGGATCAAGGGCAATGCCGACGAGGACCAGGCGAAGGCGGTGCTGGCGAGCCTGGCCGGGCTTGGCCGCGGCGAAGGATGGGTCTGGTCGCCGGCTGCCGGGTTGCTCGAGCGCGTCACTTTCCCGACGATCGGCACGCTGGACACCAGCCGGACGCCGGAACATGGCGAGACGATCGTCGAGGCGCGCGCGTCGGCGACCGTGGATATCGAGGCCATCCGGAAGGCCATGTCCCGTTTTTCGACCTCGAATGAGGCGGGAAAACTGAACCCGCCGCATGGCCGCGCCGAGCCGTCTGCAAAGTCGTCCGAAGATATGCAGAAGCTATGCGCCGAGGCCGAGGAGCGGGGCTACCAGCGCGGGCTTGCCGAGGGCGAGGCATGGGGACGCCGAAACGGGCACCAGAATATGCGCGCGGCTATGCGCGCCGCCCTCGATGCGATTGATCTTGATGAGACACCAGCGGGCTCGCTTGTCCGCGATGCAGGAACGCCGAGTACGACGGCCGGGGCGGAAATCCCGGTCGCGGCGACTGCTCGCAGGGATTCCACCCCAGCTGGGCTGCGGCCGCTGAATCCGGCTGCGCCGAAACCATCCGTGGTGGCGAGCGCGGATGGAACCCTTTCCCCGACAGCGCGGAAGATCCTCGTCCTGCTCGAGCAGGTGCACCCCGTGTCGTTGACGTTCAAGGCCGCGGCGCTCCGGGTCGGCGCGTCGCCGCGGTCGAGCCAGTTCCGCTCCTATGAGCGCGAGCTTCGGGCGTCCGGGTTGGTGGCTGCGGATGGCGATCGGTTGCGCGCGGTGTCGCCGGCCGCCGGCGGCGTGCCGGCGCCCGCCGACCCGATCGAGCTCTATGCCAGCCGCATGCCGCCCTCACAGGCCGAGATGCTGCGCGCGATCGCGAGGGCCGCGCCGGGATCTCTGAGGCGCGACCAGATCGCCGATCGCGCCGGCGTCAGCCGGACGTCCAGCGGCCTCGGCAACGGACTGCGCGAGCTCGCGGCCATGAGCCTGATCGTCGGCGTCGACGGCGAATTCGTGCTCTCGCGGGAGCTTCAAGAGGGAGGTGAGCGTGGCTGACGTGACCTATGTCGGGAAGGGCGCGACGATTTCCTCGTGCGGGCGGTATCGCTATCGCCTCTGGCGCGAATGGCGGCTCTGGCCCGAGCCTGCGAAATGGGACTGGTGGTTCGACGATGACGGCAAGCCCGTCGTTGACGGCGCCGGCAAGCAACTCGGCGAGCCGCTGTCCTGCGTCTTCATCATGCTGAACCCGAGCACAGCCGACGGCGAGACCGACGATCCGACCATCCGCCGCTGCGTCGGCTTCGCGCGGCGCTGGGGCTATGACCGGATCGACATCCTCAACCTCTTCGCGTACCGGGCGACCAAGCCGAGCGAACTGCTGGCCCTCGGCCATGAAGACGATCCCGTCGGCTCCGAAAACCAGAGCCATTTCAATTACGTGCTCGCCGACAGCTATCCGGTCGGCCTGATCGTCTGCGCATGGGGCGCGCACGGCGGTCATCTCGGCCAGGACGAAACCGCTATCGGCTGGATCGGCGCGAGAGACCGCTTCGCCCTTGGCCTGACCAAGGGCGGCCATCCGAGGCATCCCCTCTACTTCCCCGCAGATGCCGAACGCGTCGGGTTCCGGCCGGACGGCAAAGGAGGCGGAAATGGCTGACACCGGCGAGTTCAACGACATGGTCTGGCTCAAGGCCTCTCTCGTGCCGACTGCATGGGCTGTCGAATGCCCAAGCTGCGGCGCCAAAATCGAGATCGAGGTCGAGGACGACGATGCCGGCGTTTTCCATGGGAAGGACGAGGACCAGTTTCCGATCTGTCGGGAGTGCGGCGTCGGCGTTGAAGTCGTCGGTGCTCGACTGGTCGAAACTGAGGCCGCGCCGTGGAGGGTGCCTCATGGCTGACCGCCCCATGCCCTTCTCTGATCCGATGGTGAGCGCGCTTCTTGCCGGTCGGAAGACGCAGACACGGCGGGCGCTGAACCCGCAGCCCGTCGATCTTGGAGGCGAATGCTGGCATCTCGAGAACCAGCACGGCGGCGTTTTCGGGGTTCCGACAGAAGAGATGGGGCGGATCGCGCCTGACTATGTCCGGATCCAGCCCGGCGATCGCCTCTGGGTCCGCGAGACCTATTTCCAGCGCGGGCATTGGGAGACGGTTCCAGGCGTCTTCACGAAGGGCGGGCGGCCGAAATGGGCATTTGTTTCCGCCGATCATGTCACGCTGTTCGACGCGCCGGCGACCTATCGCAAGGGCCGCCACAACGCCGACCCGGCAGCGGTTGCCTGGCACAAGCGGCTCGGCCGGTTCATGCCGAGGCAATATTCGCGCCTGACCCTGATCGTCGAGGCCGTGAAGGTCGAGCGGCTGAAAGCCATCAGCGAGACCGATGCCATTGCCGAGGGGCTGATCAAGGTCATTGGCGCGCCGGCGCGCGCGGCCGAGTTGGGCTGCGATTGGGGCTTCGAAGGCGACAGCCGTCACGGTTCCGCGATCAGCGCCTATGCGGCGCTCTGGAACAGCATCAACGGCCCCGGCTCATGGGAAGCGAACCCGTGGGTGGCCGCCTACACCTTCCGCGTCATCAACCAGAACATCGACCAGGTGGCAGCATTAGCAAGGCATGGGAACGCGGACGCACGTCACGGTCAACCTACGCGACAGTCGATATGGATCTTGAGGAGTTCGAGACCCGCGATCTGCTGCAGGAGCTGATTGATCGCGACGTTATCGACGAGGCCGCGGCGCAGCGGCTGCTGGCGAAGGAGCAGGAGAATGAACCTCCGTCGCCTCCGCGCCCGCCCATTGCGCCCGGAGACAGCGAGTTTGCCGCGGCGCTCGACGAGATGCGGTGCGGCCGCCGGCGCGAGGCCCTCGTGCACCTTGAGCGAGCGCTCGGCGGCGACTGGCTGGGGCAACTGTCATGACGGGAGAACCCATGAACACGATGGAAAAGAGCACCTGGAAGCAGGTGCCGGTCGAGCCGACAGAGGCGATGCTTACGGCCGGTTTCAACGTGCCGGACAACCAAGACTATGGAGCGCCACGCCCGGACGATATCTACAGCGCCATGATCAAGGCGGCGCCCGAGCGGCCGGACGCTTCGGTGGCTGCTGAAGAGCCTCAGGCCGCAACTTGGGTTGCAGCCGGCACGGTGACCGTGGTGCCGAAGGGCTGGCGCTTGATGCCGCTCGAACCTACGCCGGAGATACTCGAGGCCGTCTGGTCTCTGAATGCCTCGAATGGCGGCGACAGCACTCGCGTCTGCTACCGAGCCATGCTCGCCGCTGCTCCCTGGCCGCCGGCGCCGGCCGCGGGCGGGGTCCGGGAAGCGGCAATGGTGATTCCAAGCTTTGACAGAACGCCCGAGGCATCGCTTTGGGACGATATCCTCCACGCCTATCAGTACATCCCGCGTTCCAAGATGTTCCCCGCCGACTGCTTCAAAGAGCGCATCCGCGCACTGATGAACGCTGACGAGCGCAGCAACGCGGACGAAGTTGAGGCATCGCAGGCTGCTGATGCACTGGAGCCAGCCCTGCCCATTGCCGAGGCTGCCGGCGGCGCCGACTGGGGCGCCCAAGCGACGCAACTGGCAGAGGCAATCCTCCTGCAACTGGGACGAAGCGTGGAAGCATCCCGCGAGCCCGGCGCAGACTGGCGCCGCGATTGCCTATGCCGACTGATCGAACCTTATCTAGCCGCTGCTCCATCCTCGTCGATTCGAGTGGCGACGACGGACCTCGCGGCGCTCACCCGTCCGATCATCGGCATCGAGAACCGTACGCCGTGCGAGGTGTTCGACATCATGGTCGATCGCATACGGCGCGGCGTCGCTGACGCCCCCCCCCCCCCCCGCACCGATGCGCGTGACCGCTGATGACGGCGCCGGTAGCGGATGAGCCGGATATGCTCGATGGCGGCACGGTGATCCGGATGCAGTTCGGGCCCATGGGCCGCGAATGGTGGGCCGAGAGGCCGTTTCGGCGGCTCCAGCCGGAGCGGATCGCCGCCTTGGGCAACCGCCTGATTGAAATGAACGATAGCCTCTTCGGCTGGCCCGGGTTCAGCCAGTCATGGCGCATTGCGGAGGACGACTGAATGACGGAGCGCGCAGAGTATCTTGGCGACGGCGTCTATGCGGATTTCGACGGTTTTCAGGTCTGGATCTGGACCTCAGACGGCCTTGCGCCGTCAGAGCGCATCGCTCTGGAGCCTGCGGTGCTCAAGGCGCTGGACGGTTTCTACCGGCGCCGAAGCGAGGCGATAAGGCCTGGACTGACGCGCGACGAGCAGCGCGCGCAGGCGCTGCGTTGCGATTGCCGCGGCGCTGATGACCTCTGCGCCTGCCAGAATGTTCCCGACGGTGAAACGCGCCGCGTGCGGGCTGATCGGTCGGCCTCCGCCGACGGCTAGTCGCCATAGGCGACGATCGCGGCCTCGAACTGCCGCGCGACCATGTCGAACGCATCGACCTCCCAGCGCCGGACCGTCTCGTCGGACTTGCCGAACCGCTGCGCCAGCTTCCAGAGGGGCGCGCCGAACGCCCGCGCGGTGATGATCTGGACATTCCGTTTGCCGTCGTTCTGCCGGCCGAGCCAGGACAGCCAGGCAAGGACGTCGAGATAGCGATCAATGTCGGTCGGCGTCGGGGCGAAGCGAGCGCGGACCTCTTGCCATCCAAAGGATTCGACGGCCTCGCGGACAGGGTCCGGCATCGACGAGCGTGGGCTCGAGAGCCACCCGCGTTCGCGGTCGGGCATTGCGGCGAGCGTCAGGATCGCGCGCTTGATGAGCCGCTCGGCGGCCTGGCGCAGGAGCACACGCCGTTCCCGGGCGCTGTCGAAATCGTGGCGGGGATGAACGCGGTCGCGGCCGGCGGCAAAAGCGGCTGAGGTCGGAATCGGGTGGCCCTCCTTGGCGGAAGGACCGGTTTCGGCGTCATGGCAACGCCGCTTTGTATCACACCGCCTCGACCGGCTGCAAAGCGGGATCCGCCGCGTCGGTGATTGCCAGGCGGGTCAGCCATTCGAGCTTGTGCTTCAACGTCGGACCCTCGCCGTACTCCGGTCGGCTGAACTTGTGGCCCATCAGCTCCGCCTGCATCCGATCGCCCATGTCGGCGGCGGTCAGCCGGTCCTGGAACGAGTGGCGGATCGAATAGAGGCTGTGATTGTCGCTCGGGAGCAGGCCGCGATTGCGCATGACCTTGTTGACCAGGGACGACAACTGCGTCGTTCGGTCCCGATAGGCCGGGAAGCCGCCGGGATAGCGCTGGAACACCAGGAGCGAGACGCCGACGAGCGGGATTTCGCGCTGGGAATAGACGGTCTTAAGCCGCCGCTTCGGCTTGGAGCGGATCTTCACATGCGGCACCTCGGCCTCGAGCGCGATGTCATCGGCCTCAAGGCCGCAGATCTCGCTCGGCCGCATGCCCGTCTCGATCATCGCGAGCGCGATGCCGGCCGCCTCCTGGTTCATGCCGGCCAGCGTCGCCGGCAGGGCGAGGTGCTGCAGCTGGGCGGTCGTGAAGGGCGAGCGGGCCGTCTTCTCATTGTCCTCCAGCCGCAGCTTGCCGAACGGCTTCGACATTCCGAGCTCGAAGGCATCGTTCAGCGTGTCGAGGATCTGGGCCAGGTGCCCGATGTCCTTGTTGGCGCTGTTCGGCGTGTAGTCTTCCTCGATGACGCGGTCCTGCCACCATGCGCGAAGTGTCAGCGCATCGGTCCGCGTGACCTCGACGACCGGCTTGTCGCCGATGAGGTCGATGAGGTTGTTGATCGCTTTCAGCCGGGGCGCCTTCCAGCGCCGCAACTGGTCGTCGGACTTTGCACGGACCCGGTCCCGCGTCAGCTTGTAGTACTCGCCGAGCGCGGTGGAGAGCCGCAGCGTCGGCGCTTCTATGCCGCCGAGCAGCGCCTCGACAGCGAGACGATCACCGGTCACCGCCTTCGACGGTGACGTACCGTCGGCGCGCAGCGCGCCCAATTCCTCGAGCCGCTCCAGCCGTGCCAGGATGTCGTCGAGCGAGGATCTCGAGAGGTCGCTTGCCGAGCGATAGTCGAAGCCTTCGAGCCGCGCCCGCTCGATCGCGCCGCGATAGCGCTCCTTGCCATCATCGGAGACGCCGCGCTTCATCGACACCCAATAGGCCTCGAGCTCGCGCTCGACACTGCCCTTCAGCCGCTCGGCGCGGGCGAGGTCACGTGTTTCGAGGGAGATCGCGACCCAGCCGCGAGAATCGACGTCGGCATACCGGGCGGGCACCTGCCGCCAGTAATACCAGATCCCCGCACGCTGCTTCAGCCGTCTCGGCACTCTGGGCCCGCCCGAACCAGTTTCTGGTACAGTTTCTGGCACAGTGAGGCCCATCATCCGGCTTCCGTCAATGGCGGATTTCCCCAATTTTGGCGACGTTCTGCGCTTTGGGGACCGCTGCTGAGGCGAAAAATGGCGGAGAGGAAGGGATTCGAACCCTCGAGACGGTTTTAAGCCGTCTACTCCCTTAGCAGGGGAGCGCCTTCGGCCACTCGGCCACCTCTCCGCTGCCGGGTCTATCCGACCGAACCGGCCTAAACAAGGGCTTTTGGCAGTTTCCCCGAACTATGTGCCGGCGACGCCTGCCGATGTCCGGCTAGCGCCGTGGGGCCGGGCGGAGCAAGGACGTTGCTGCCCTCATTGTGTTGCCGCGCTTCCCCTCATCGGGCGCCCGGTCCGTCCCAATGGTCGGCGGCAGTTGTGGGCGACCGAGCGTTGTCGGCCAGGCTTCGTTGTCCGCGCCTCGTTGTCCGCGTCGGCGGCCGGCGACAGGCGTCCGTCCTTTGTAGCCAAACGTGGTCGGAGGCAGAATCAGCCTCCCGATTTCCCCTCTTGACTGCCGATGGCGATCGACTAGACGTGAGTAAACGATAACCCAAGCGCGGAACGCCAATGGCGCGCTCGAAAGTCTCCCTTCAGGACATTGCCGGCCGGCTTGGCGTTTCCGTCAAGACGGTGTCGGGCGCGCTCAATGGCGATGGCTCCATCCGCATGGCGGAGGACACGCGCCAGCGCATCCGCCTGCTCGCCGACGAGCTCGGCTATGTCCCGAATGTCGTCGCCCGCGGCATGCGGCAGGGCGTCATGCCGATCATCGGCATCGTCGCCGACGGGTTGATCACGCAGCCCTTCGCGACCGAGATCATGCGCGCCTTCGACAATTCCGTGCGCACCGACGGGCTTTCGGTGATCGTCACCAGCACCGGCAGCGGCCGCAACGTCGAGGCGAGCCTTTCCGAATTGCAGCGGCTGATGCCGCGCGCCATCGCCTATGCGACGATGTTCCACCAGGTCGTCACGCTGCCTGCCGCGACCGAGGGCGCCATCAGCCTGATGATCAACTGCCGCGACGCCGACGGCACCATTCCGGCGCTCGTCCCGGCCGAGCGCGCGGCGGGGGCCACGATCACGCGGCTGCTGCTCGCCGCCGGACGGCGGCGGATCGCCTTTCTCAACCTGCCCGGGCTTCTCGCCGGCGAGCTTCGCGCCGAAGGGTATCGTGATGCCCATGCCGAGGCCGGCATCGCCGTCGACGAGGCGCTGCTGAGGCCCGCAACGCGGGGCAATTATACCAACCAGGCGCGCAGCCTTGTCTTCGAGCATGTCGCGGCGCTTTTTGGCGGCGCCGAGCCGCCCGACGCGATCCTCTGCGGCAATGACCGCGTCGCGCTCGAGGTGTATGGCGCGCTGCGCCGCCATGGCCTTCGCATTCCGGACGATGTCGCCGTCGCGAGCTTCGACAATCAGGTCGAGATCGCGGCGCGGCTCGATCCGCCCCTGACCACCATGGCGCTGCCGCACAGGGCCATGGGGAGACGCGCCGCTGAGATCCTGGCCGGGCACGGCGCCCCGGCACGAACCATTGAGGAGATCCCGTTCCGCCTTGTCGAACGCGCTTCGATCTGAAGCGCGGCGGACCGGTCCAAGAGGGAGAGAGACGCTATGACGTTGCGAGTGGGTAATCGTTTACTGACGGCGCTTTGCGCCGGCACGATGCTGGTCGGCGCGCTCGGCGCGGCGAAGGCCGAGACACTGAAACTGATGTTTCAGGGCGATGCCTATGAAATCAAGACCATCACGGCCACGGCGGAGAAGTTCGAGGCCGCCAATCCGGGCGTCAAGATCGAGCTGATCAACACCCCGCACGACGCCTACAACGAGAAGGTCGGTGCCGCGGTTTCCGCAAAGGCCATTCCCGACATCCTCGAGCTCGACGGCCCCTTCCTCGCCAACTATGTCTGGTCGGGCATGCTGCAGCCGATCGACGGGCTGGTCGACACGGCCATCATCGACGACATGACGGAGTCGAATGTCGCCCAGGGCACCTACCCCATCGACAAGAAGCTCTATGCGGTCGGCCTGACCGATTCGACGGTCGTGCTCTATGGCAGCCGCAAGCAGCTGACGGAGCTCGGCATCCGCATCCCGACCTCGGTCGACGATGCCTGGACGAAGGAGGAATTCCTCGCTGCGCTCCAGAAGCTGTCGACCGCGCCGGGCGTGAAGTGGCCGATCGACCTGTTCCGGGCCTATGGCACCAAGTCGGAATGGATCACCTATGGCTATGAGCCGCTGCTCATCTCGATGGGTTGCGACGTCATCGACCGCACAAGCTGGAAGGCCGAGGGAATGCTCGACGGCCCTGCCTGCGTCGAAGCGGCCAAGATGATGCAGGATTGGGCCCAGAAGGGCTGGGTCGTGCCGCAGTCGGCCGGCGCCAACCAGTTCTATGCCGAAGGTCGTCCTGCGGCGCTCGCCTGGGGCGGTCACTGGTTCTATGCCGAAGCACAGGCCCAGATGGGCGACGACGTCGTCGTGATGCCGCTGCCGAAGTTCGGCGAAAAGGGCGCGAGCCCCAATGCGACCTGGATCTATGCGATCTCCAAGGATACTGCGAATCCGGCGCTCGCCGGCAAGTTCCTCTCCTTCATGCTGCAGGATCCCGACTATCGCGCAGGCTATCGCGACCATGCCGGCTTCCCGGGCCTGAAGTCCTTCGCCGCCGCCTCGCCGCTCTATGCGCCGGGCGGTGCCATGGCGGTGGCCTTCGAGCAGGCATCGAAGACGGCCGTGCCGCGTCCGCCGCATCCGGCCTATCCGACGATCACGCTCGCCTTCCAGCAGGCGATGACCAACATCTTCGACGGCGCCGACGTCCAGCAGGAGCTGACCAAGGCCGCCAAGGAGATCGACGCCGACATCGCCGACAATGACGGCTATCCGCCGTTCGGCGCGGCCAACTGAGGCCAGGCCTCCGCGCGCCGCGTCCTTAGCGACGCGGCGCGTCATTCAAGGCTTCCGGGAGGTTCCATCCATGTCGACCCAATCCGTGGCTGCGGGCCCTGCCCGCCGGCGTGGACCGCTGTTCGGCGGGCGTGTCCAGGAGCTCGCGATGCTGCTGCCGGCGCTGGCACTCATCGCCGCTTTCCTGCTGCTGCCGTTCCTGTCGTCATTCCGCATCGCGCTCACCAATGAGCGGCTGATCCCTCGGCCGGTTCCGGCGCGCTTCGTCGGCCTCGCCAATTTCCAGCAGATCCTCTCCGATCATGATTTCTGGCAGGCGCTGTGGAATGTCGCGCGGTTCACCGTGATGGTGCTGCCGGTGCAATGCGGATTCGCGCTCGCCATCGCGCTGCTGCTCAACCAGAAACTGCCGTTTCGCAATTTCTTCCGGGCGCTGTTCTTCCTGCCGGCGATCACATCGATGGTCGTCGTCTGCGTGATCTGGGCGACGCTGTTCCAGTATCCGACCGGGCCGTTCAACCAGATCCTCGGCGTGCTCTCCTTCGGCATGGCAGAGCCGATCGACTGGCTCGGCAATCCCGACTGGGCGATGCCGGCGATCGTGCTGCTCTCGGCCTGGCAGGCCTATGGCTTCCAGATGATCGTCTATCTCGCCGGCCTGCAGGGCATTCCGGAATCGCTCTATGAAGCGGCGCGGCTCGACGGCGCCAGCCGCTGGCAGCAGTTCCGCTACGTGACGATGCCCTCGCTGCGGCAGACGCACATCTTCGTGCTGATCATCACGACGATCCAGGCCTTCAAGCTGTTCACCCAGGTCAATATCCTGACCCAGGGCGGGCCGCGCGGAACCACCGATACGCTCGTCCACTACATGTTCGAGGCGGGCTTCGTGAACCAGCGGCTCGGCCTCGCCTCGGCCGTCGCCATCCTGCTCTTCTTCATCGTTCTGGCCGTCTCTCTCGTCCAGCGCTTCGTCGTGAAGGACCGCCCATGAGCACGCTCTCTGAGCCCCATGCCATCGCTGGAGGCAAGCCGGCCTCCGTGCCGCGCGACTGGGCCGGCATCATCAAGTTCGTCGCGGTGATGATCCTCGCCCTGGTCATCGTCTCGCCCCTGATCGTTCTCGTGGTCGGCAGCCTGAAGCCCGACCGCTTCCAGATCCTCGCCGACATGGGCTCGTTCCGCGCCTTCTGGGTCAAGGAGCCGACCTTGCAGAACTTCCGCGACATGTGGGTGTTCTCGGGCGCCCTGCCCTTCGGCCGTTACCTGATGAATTCGCTGCTGATCCTGTTCATCACCGTGCTCGGCGGCATCTTCATCAATTCGATGGCGGCCTTCGTGCTCGCCTGGGGCCGCCTGCCCGGCCGCGCCATCATCCTCGCGGGGCTGATCGGCCTCTATATCGTGCCGCAGGAATCGATCGTCCTGCCGCTCCTCACCATCGTCAACAAGATCGGCCTTTCCGACAGCTTCGCGGCGCAGATCCTGCCCTTCATGGCGAGCCCGCTCTATATCTTCCTCATCTACCAGTTCTTCATCCAGATCCCGCGCGACATCTACGATGCGGCGACCGTCGATGGTGCTGGGCCGTTCCGGATCTACTGGTCGATCTTCCTGCCGATCAGCGCACCCGTGCTCGCCACCGTCGCGATCCTGCTCGGCATCGAGACCTGGAACCAGTATCTCTGGCCGCTGATGGTGACGCAGACCGATCGCGCCCGGCCGATCTCGGTCGGCATCGCCTCCTTCTTCGGCACGGGTACGGTCTACTGGAACAACGCCATGGCCGCGTCGGTCATGATGATGATCCCCGTTCTGATCTTCTATCTCGCGTTCCAGAAATGGTTCGTCAGCTCCTTCATCTCCTCAGCCGTCAAGGGCTGACGCCTCTGCCAAGGATCGAACCATCATGACGATCGAATTCACGCTTGCCCGCGGCGAGACGCTGCATGTCTTCCAGAAGCCGCTCGCCGGCGCCGGCGCGTCGCGCGTCACCCTCACGACCGGCGACGGCAAGGCGCTGACGCTGGTAGGGCCCGTCTCCGACGATTTCACGCGGACGGAGGCGACGGACCTCGCCGCCGGCCCTGCGCGCCTTGCCTTCGATCCGGCGACGACGGCGGTGTCGCTCGTCTATGCCTTCGATCCTGAAGACGTCATGACATCGGGCATCCGCACGCTGTTCACGACAGAGCGCAACGCCACCAACGCCGCGCGCTACCGCCTTCACTACACGCCGCCTTTCGGCTGGATGAACGATCCGAACGGCCTCTCGGAAGCCGGCGGGCTGCTGCATCTCTTCTACCAGCACTATCCGCATAGCCTCCGCTGGAACACGATGCATTGGGGCCATGCGGCGACAGCGAACGGCATCGACTGGGTGCAGCTGCCGATCTTCCTGCTGCCGCGGCCGGAACTCCTCGCCGACGACGCCAAGATCGGAGGCGTCTTCTCGGGCTCCGCCGTCAGCCAGGCGGACGGGGGCATGCGCGTCTACTACACCGATCGCCAGGACGACCGCCTGCCCAACTGGGAATGGCAGATGACCGCGGAGGCGCGCGATCTCGTCGGTATCGGCGCCTCGACACCCGTGGTCAGCGAGACGCCGGCCGTGCCCGGCTTCGGCAAGAACTTCCGCGACCCTTACGTCTTCAAGGGTCCCGATGGCCTCTGGAAGATGCTGCTCGGCGGCGGCACCGATACCGCCGCCATGGTGCTGCTTTACGAGACGGAGGATGCGGCCGGCACCAGCGGCTGGCGCTTTGCCGGCGTGCTGCATCAGGAGCCGACGACGCAGAAGCTGCCGGCGGAATGCCCGTGCATGGTGGCGCTCGATGGCGAGGGCGAAGGCCTCTTCGTGCTCGTCCTCGGCCTGCTCGGGTCGCGCGACGAGGTCAGCCGCCGTCGCAACATCACCGTCGCCATGATCGGCCGCTTCGACGGCAAGACCTTCGAGCCGATCGCGCGCGAGGAACTCGACTATGGCACCGACTGCTATGCCTTCCAGGGCATCGCCGGCAAGGACGGCGCCTTCGGCATTTCCTGGGCCGCGAACTGGACGGATGTGTTCAAGGAGCGCGATTTCCCGAGCGCAATGACCTTCCCTCGCCGCCTCGTCTGGAAGGACGGCGCCCTGTCGACCCCGCCGATCGAGGCGGTCACGGCGCTGCGCCTGCCGGAGCCCGCGCTCGAGGTTCCGCCGACGGGCGCCGCCGTGCCGCTCAGGGACGGGCTCGCCGAAATCGAGATCGCGATCGGCGCCGGCGGCGAGCCGTTCGAGCTCGCCTTCGCCCATCCCGAATTCGGCCTCGCGCTCGGCTATAGCGGCACGACGCTGGAGCTGCACTTCAAGGCGCCCGGCACACGGCCCTCGCCGCGCTACTTCATCGAGGACATCGCGCCGCGCCGGCTGCGCATCTTCGTCGATGTCGGCCTCATCGAAATCTATGTCGACGATGGCCGCTGGTGCATCACCAAGCGGATCGACAGCGACGCGCCGGTCGGCTCGGTCACGCTCAGCGCGCCGCCCGGCACGATCGCCGCGGCGACGCTTCGCCACCTTCGGCCGCAGGCGGGCGCTTCCGCCAGCAGCCGATAGGACGGAGCGATCGGCAGCGTCTGTCGTTGCGACAGCTGAGGCCCGAGAGAGGGCCTCGGCGAACGCGCCCGGCCGGTGTAGTGGTCAGCGCGAGACGGGAGCAAACGACATGGACGGTCACACCGGCGGCTGCCTTTGCGGCGATGTGCGCTTCGTGGCGACGGGCGAGCCCTACCGGGTCGGCGTCTGTCACTGCATGGATTG
The DNA here is from genome assembly GCA_965229325.1 of Kaistia sp. GTDB lineage: Bacteria > Pseudomonadota > Alphaproteobacteria > Rhizobiales > Kaistiaceae > Kaistia. Next base: position 993,819 of record OZ245873.1, read on the forward strand.
CCGCAAGCATCACGGCGCCCTCTTCCACGCCTCGGCGATCTTTCCTACTGAGGCCGTGACGATCACGGGCGAGACGCGCGACTTCGCCGGGCGCTTCTTCTGCCCGCGCTGCGGCTCGTCGGTCTTCGCGCGCTCGGATGACGAGGTCGAGATCAATCTCGGCTCGCTCGATGCGCCGAACCAGTTCGTCCCGACCTATGAGCTCTGGATCACCCGCCGCGAGGCCTGGCTGCCGCCATTTCCAATTGAGAGACGCTACCCTGGCAATCGCGAGACCTCGGGCCGGTCCGAGGGATAGCGCGAGCAACCCGTCAGGCGACGATGCTGGCGGCGATCGCTTCGCTGGCGCGGACGAGATCTGATGGCGCGAGGTGGATCTGCAGGCCGCGCTGGCCGCCATTCACATAGACGAGCGCCTCAGTGAGCGCTGCCGCCTCGACGACGGTGCGCAGCTTGCGCTTCTGGCCGAACGGGCTGACGCCACCGACCTTGTAGCCCGTCAGCCGCTCGGCATCGGGCACCGGCATCATCGCCGCGGACTTGCCGCCGAAGGCGCTCGCGACCTTCTTCATGCTCGCCTCGCGATCGGACGGCAGCACGAGGCAGACCGGCTTGCCGTCGACCTGGGCGATCAGCGTCTTCAGCACGCGATGCGGCGCCTCGCCGATCGCCTCGGCCGCCTGCAACCCGACCCGCTCGGCGCCGGGATCATAATCGTAGGTGACGAGGTCGAAGGCGATGCCGAGCTTGCGGAGGGCAAGCGTCGCGGGGGTTGTCTGGGCCATGGCGTGATTCCGATGCGGACGTGATCATGCATGCGGCGATGTCGCTGCGACGCGCAAGACCCGTCAGACGCCGCGATCCTGAATGAGCGCCGCCGCGCCGACGAGCCCGGCATTCTCGCCGAGGCCGGCCGGAACGACAGTGACATCACGGAAGGCCGGCATCAGGTTATCGAGCATGACGCGGTGGATCTCGTCGCGCATGAGATCGAAAGCCGAGGAGACGCCGCCACCCATGATGACGCGCTCCGGGCTGTAGAGATGGACGAGGCTCGCGAAGCCACGACCGAGCAGCGCCGCTTCCTCGTGCAGCAATGCCGTTGCTACCTTGTCGCCGGCGCGCGCGGCGCTGACGACATGGCGGGCATCGACGGTGCCCTCCCGCGCCGACCGGCCGAGCGCGCTCTCAGGATAGTCGGCGGCAGCAGAGCGCGCGCGCTTGCCGAGCGCCGTTCCGGAGGCGACCGCCTCGAAGCAGCCGACGACGCCGCAGGGGCAGCGCGGCCCGCCTGGGGCCATGGTGAAATGCCCGACATGCCCGGCCATGCCGCGACGTCCGTGCAGGATGCGGCCATCGGCGATAACGCCGCCGCCGATCCCGGTCGAAACCGTGACATAGACGAGATGGTGCAGCCCCTGCCCGGCGCCATGCCGCCATTCGCCATAGGCGGCGGAGATACCGTCATTCTCGAGGATGACGCCGAGATGCGTCGCCGCCTGAAGCCGGGCGCGCAGCGGATAGTCCTCCCAGCCCTCCAGCGTCGGGATGTGCAGGATCGTGCCGGTCTCGCCGTCGAGCGGGCCCGGCGCCGAGATGCCGATGCCGGCGAGCGCACCCGGCGCGATATCGGCGCGGACCTCGGCGATGAGGCGCTGCATCTGCGCCAGAACCGCGTCGGGGCCGGCGGCATCTGTCGCCTCGGCGGCCCGTCTCAGCACGGATGCGCCGTCGACGAGCGCCGCCCGCAGCTGCGTTCCGCCGAGGTCGATTGCGATGGCGAGACGGCCGCTCATCGATCAGCGCGCGACCGGCAAGGCATGCACCCAATCGATCCGCGCCGCGAGGTCGGCGGCGCCAAAGGCGAGCGAGCCCATGACGATCGTCTCGGCGCCGCTGGCCCGGAGAGCCGGCACCGTGTTCTCGCGAATGCCGCCATCGGCGGCGAGGCGCAGCACGCCGGTGCGGCCGGCATCGGCGATCAGCTGTGCCGCCTGCTCCAGACGGCCGGGAGCCGAGGCATCGAGCCCCTGCCCTTTCACGCCGATCCGCGTGCCGAGCAGGGTCAGGAGGTCGATGCGGCCGAGATCGTCCGCGACATCGGCCACCGGCGTCTCCAGCTTCAGCACGAGGCCGGACTTCACGCCGAGACGTTCGATCAAGGCGAGGCCGGCATCGCGGTTGCCGTTCTCGACATGGATGCTGATGAGGTCGGCGCCGGCCTCGGCGAACTGCTCGATCTGCGCCTCGAGGATCGCGTCCTCGACCATCAGATGCACATGCAGCGGCTTCGCCGTCACCTTGCGCACGGCGGCGAGGAGATCGGGGAAATAGAGCAGCGCCGGCGAGAAATGGCCGTCGGCGACATCGACATGATAGAGGTCGACGAAGCGATCGACACGGGCGACGTCGTCGGCGAGACGGCCAAGATCAGCCGACCACAGCGAAAATTCGGCGAGAAGGCGGTCTTTCGGCAGCGCCTCGAACCAGCCGGCTTCGGGTTTCATCACAGCATCTCCTCAAGGAATGTCGACAGCGCGGCGCGGGCCTCGCGCGTATAGGCGTCGCGGCTCACCGCTTTCGGCGTGATACGGACGAGCCGCGCCGCCGGGATCGTCGCTGCCAGGCTTTCGGCGTGGCGCAGCGGATGGATGAAGTCCTCACCATGCGCCAGCAGCAGCGTCGGAACATCGAGCGCCGCGACGGCATCCGCATCGACGCCGGGACCATCGGCGGAAATCCGCGTCAGCAGCGCGGATGTGACAGTGATCGGCTCGCGCGCGAAGAAGCCGCGCAGCGAGGCGAGATTGTCGGGCGCGACTTCGGCAAGATCAGCGGCCATGGACGAATTCTCGAACAGAAGGCGCGCCTGCTCGGGCGGATGCTCGTGGAGCAGCGCGCCGACCAGCGCATTCGGCTCCATATTGGAGGGCGCGGCTTCGAGGAACCAGGCCGGGCGCACCAGCACGAGCCCGGCGACGAGGTCGGGCCGGATCACCGCAAGGCGCAGCGCGATCGCAGCTCCCATCGAGACGCCGCCGACGACGACCGGGCCGCTCCCCTCCGCCTCGATTAGCGCGGCGACATCCTCCGTGAAGGTCGCGATCGAGAACCGGTCGAACGGGCCAGCCTCCGACAGTCCGTGACCGCGGCATTCGAGCGTCAGGCACGACCAGCCGATGCCTTGCGGGAAGAGGTCGGCCGGCTGGGCGGCATCGCCGCAGAGGCCGTGCTGGAACAGCATGGTGCGGCCGCTGCCGCTCCTCGCCGTGGAGAGGGCGAGGCCCTCGCGCGAAAAGCGCCCGCGGATCATGGCGCCGCGCCGGACGCGGCGAGGAAACGGGCGACGCGCGCGGCGTCCGCTGCGGCGAGGCCATGCGTCACCAGCGGGCCGTCGAAGCCGGCGCGACGGAGCGCCGCGATGAAGTGCGGAAAATCGATGACGCCGTCGCCGGCGGTGGCGAAGCTGCCATCGGCATGGCGGTCCTTGGCATGGGCGAGCGCGATATCCCCGCCGAGCAGCGCGACGGCCTCCGTCACCAGCGCTTTGCGGGTCGCGGCCGGCGCCGTCTCGAAGAGATTGGCGGGATCGAGCACGATGCGGATGCGGTCGCTGCCGAAAAAGTCGAGCAGCGCCCGCGCCTTGGCCGCGGACGAGACGACATTGCCGAGTTCGGGCTCGACGCCGATGGCGATGTCGTGGCGCTCGGCGAGCGGCAGCAGCAGGCGGAACTCGGCGACGAGGTCCTGCCAGGCGTCCGGACGGTCATTGGCCGGATGATGCCGCCACTGATCGTCGGCATCGCGGCTGCCGGTGCACACCGTCAGCAGCCTTGTGCCAATCACCGGCGCCGCGGCAGCGAGCGCCGCGAAGCTTGCACGGCCTTGCTCGCGGACGGCGAGATCGGGATGGATCATGTTGTAGGTGGCCGACAGCGCGGCGATGCCGACGCCGGTGCGCGATGCGGCGTCAGCGACGCCCTGGGCGACGCTTTCGTCGATGCTCGCCGGAAGCGACGGCAGGCCCGAGCAGGCCATGTTGTACTGCACCGTGGCGTAGCCGGCGTCGCGTGCCGCAGCGAGCACGACATCGGGTGTCGTGCCGGCGAAGGTCTTGGCGAAGATGCCGAGCTGCATCAGAGCGCTCCCGAGACGTCGGCGAGCTTGACCGGCTGGCCCGTCCGCGCCGATTCCGCCACCGCGACCATGCCGCGGACGCAGGCGACGCCATCCTCGATATCGGCGCCGCGCATCGGCGCGCCATCGAGGATCACCGAGGCGAAGCCCTCGAGCTGGCGGCGATAGAAATGGCCGTCGGCGCCGAGCACGCGCGAGGTGGCGCCGGTCGCTTCGCGGAAGATGTCGACGTCAGAGCTCTTGTAGTACCAGGGGTTATAGGTCTTGCCGACGATGCTGCCGCGCTCGCCATAGATCTGGAAGCCCTCATGCCAGTCCATGCGCACGGGAATGGTCAGGTCGAGATGGCCGAAGGTGCCGTTCTCGAAGGCGATGTCGACGAACCAGCAATAGGCGTTGAAGCGCTCGCGGAAATGCGCGTCGACCTCGACGATCGGGCCGCCGAAATAGCGGGCGGTATCGAGCAGGTGGCTGCCGTGGGCGAGCATGAAGTAGCGGCGAAGATCGGCCTTCGGATTGCCCGTCGGGCGCTTCGAGCCGGCGCTGGTGACGATCAGCGGCTGCACCGCGTCGGTCATGGCGTAGCGATGCGTCGAGTCGCAGTACCAGGCCTTGAGCGCCAGCATCTCGCCCATCTCGCCGTCGATGAAATCCTTGGCGCTTTCGAGGCCCGCATCGAAACGCTTCATGTGGCCGACCTGCAGCACCTTGCCGGACGCCACGACCGTCGCCTTCAGCGCCTCGACTTCCTCGACCGTGATGCCGATCGGCTTTTCCGAGAGGACATGCTTGCCGGCCGCAAGCGCCGCAGCAGCCGCCGGAACATGGAAGGCATCGGCGGTGGCGATGATGACGGCGTCGAGATCGGGATCGGCCAGCATGGCGTCATAGCTGCCAAAGGTCTTTTCGGGCGCGTGCATCGCGGCCATGCGGGCGAGGAGATCGGGCGCCACGTCGCAGATTGCGTAGAGATCGGCATTCTTCGCCTTTGCCGCGCTCTCGAAATGCGCCGCCTGCGCGATCTGCCCGCAGCCGAGCACGCCGACCTTCAGCCGCTTTTCGTCCTTCGCACCCATGAAATCTTCCCTCGCAAGGCTCGGCGCCAGCAGCCGCGATTAATATCTTTACTAACGCAACAAACTCCGCGCAAGCCCCGCGTCATGCCTTTGCGTCAGTAAGATCGACATTCGAGAGATCGAAGGCGCGGTGGTGGGCGATCGTCGCCGCCCCGATCGCGCATTCATAGAGGCCGAGCGCCGAGAGGCGGAGATCGGGCATGCGCATGCCCGGCACCACGCCCGCCGCGACGACGCCCTCGATGACGGGGAGCATGCGCTCGATCACCGGGCGCATCACGCCGCCGAGCACGATGGTGGTCGGGTTGAAGATGTTGACGAGGCTGACGATGCCGCGACCGAGCCGCTCGGCGAGATGGTCGATGGCGATGATCGCGCCGGGATCGCCGTCGGCGGCCGCTTCGGCGACGGCGGCGGGCAGCGCCGCATAGTCGCTCTCGCCGAGATCCTCGCGGCCCCGCCAGACCCTGGCGAGCGCCGCGAGATTGACGAAGGTCTCGAGACAGCCGACCTGGCCGCAGGAACAGCGCTTGCCCTCGTCGGCGATGCGGACATGGCCGAACTCGCCGGCCGTGCCCGAGCCGCCGCGCAGCAGGCGTCCATTGATGATGGCGGCGCCGCCGAGCCCGGTGCCGAGCTTCAGGAAGATCGTGCAGGTGCTCGGCAGTTCGGGCTGGGTATAGACCGCGCCGAACGCGGCGGCGGTGGCGTTGTTCTCGATGATCGCCGGCAAGGGGATCGCGGCGGCGAGGCGCTCCTGCAGGTTGAGCTCTCGCCAGCCGAGGATCGGCAGATGGACGACATAGCCCTCCAGCGTCACGAGGCCCGGCACCGTGACGCCGACCGAGCGGATGCGCCCGGAAAAGCGCGGATCGGCCGAGAGCGCGGCGAGTTCCGCCGCGATCATGGCGACGATCGCATCGGGCTCGGTCGCGCGGGAAACCCGCCGTTCCGAGGCGAGCGTCACCTTGGCGGCGAGGTCGAGCAGGGCGAAGCGGATGACGCCGACGCCGATCTCGACGCCGAGGAAATAGGCGCCGCTGGGGGCGAGCGCCACGGCGACGGCGGGCCGGCCGGGCTCGCGCCCTTCGCGCACCGCGCCCGGCGGCAGCTCGTGCACGAGCCCGCGCTCCATCATCTCGGCGACGACGCGCGTGACGGTGGCAGGCGTCAGCTGCAGCTGCCGCGCCATCTCGGCGCGGCTTGCCGCGCCCTGCACGCGCAGCAGCGTGAGAATGCCGCGCTCGTTGACATAGCGGGCCAGCGTCTGGTCGGCCATCCGTCGGCGCCCTCCCCTCGGGCCCGATTGCCGGGCCCCCGGGACTGTGTAGCCGACCGGGGGCGACCTGTCAGGCCGGCGTCAGATGATCGAGCGGCGCGAGGCGATGCCGCCATCGACCGTCAGGATCGTTCCGGTGATGTAGCCGGCGCGATAGGAAGCGAGGAAGACGATGAGATCGGTGACCTCATGCACATGCGCCGGACGGCCGAGCGGATAGGTGCTTTCCAGCTCGGCAAAGCGGCTTTCGTCGCCGAGCAGGTCCTTCGCGCGCTTCTTCAGCATGTTGTAGATGCGATCGGTGTTCACGGGCCCCGGATTGACGCCGACGACGCGGATCTTGTCGTCGAGGCTCGAGCCGCCGAGCGCCCGCGTAAAATGCATCAGGCTGGCATTGCCGACGGCGCCGGCGATGTAGCGCGGATCGGTGACCTCGCCGCCATTGCCGATATTGTTGATGATGACGCCGCCGCCGGCCGCCTTCATGCGCGGATAATAGAGGCGGCAGAGATTGATATAGCCGAAGACCTTCAGCTCCCAGCCGGCGCGCCACTTGGCCTCGTCGATATCGAACAGCGAGCCCGAGGGAATGACGCCGGCATTGTTGACGAGCACGTCGACATCGCCCGCGGCCTCGGCGAGGCGCTCGGCGGCGCCGGCCTCGGTGAGATCGAGCGGCACCAGCGTCACGCTGCGCTCGCTTCCGCCGTCCTCGATCTCGGCCTTGATGGCGGCGAGCTTGTCGGCGTTGCGGGCGGTCAGGACCAGCTCGCAGCCCTCCTCGGCGAAGGCGCGGGCAAGCCCGGCACCGATCCCTTGCGACGCGCCTGTGATCAGCACCTTCTTGCCGGTCAAACGCAGATCCATGGGAAATTCCTCTCGATTTCGAACGGTCGTCGCGACCGTGTGGTGACGGGTCGGCAGTGCGGCATGCGGCAATGCGGTTCAGGCAGGGGCCGTGCGGATATCGGACCAGAGGTCCATCCTGACGGCGCCGATGCCGCGGCTTTCGGCGGGAAGCTGGCCATATCGGACAAGGAAGTCGTTGGTGAAGCGGACCGTCTCATCGGCGACGAAGCCGAGGCCGACCGCCATGCCGTCGCCGAAGCGCGCTAGCTTTGGCGCCTCGGCGATCATCACCGCCTGATGGCCGGGATCGAGCGACGGGTCGCGGCGGAGAACACTGTCCACGGCCGCTTGCTGATGATCGAAGGCGTGCTGCCAGCCCCTGAGGCTCGCGCTGACGAACCGTGTCACGAGATCGGGTTCCGCATCGGCGAGCCGCTCCGAGGCGATGATCGGATCGCGCGGAATGACGACGCCCTGCTCCGCCGGGTCGAACAGGATGAGGTCGTCGATGCCGGCGGCGCGCAGCTTCGGCAGCTGGTTATAGAAGGTCGCGGCGGCGACATCGACCTCGCCGTCGAGGAACGGCTGCATCGAGCCGCCTTGCACGACCTCCTCGACCGTTGCGAGGTCCACGCCGGCCTGTCTCAGCAGAGCGCGGAGGATCAGATGAATGCCGGTGTACCAGGTGCTGACGCGCCGCCCCGCGAAGTCAGCGAGGCTGCGGATGCCCGATCCGGCACGCGCGACATAGACGACGTCGGTCTTCTGGAACACCGTGGCGAGGGCGACCACCGGCAAGCCCTCGGCCCGCGCTGCCAGCACGCTTTCGAGGCCGCCGCCTTGCGCGAAATCGGCTTCGCCCAATGCCACCGCCCGTTCGGGATCGACGCCCGGACCGCCGACGCGGATATCGACGTCGAGCCCCTCGGCCGCATAGAAGCCGGCATCTGCGGCGACATAGTAGCCGGCGAACTGGGCCTGATGCAGCCATTTGAGCTGAAGCAAGACGGCTCTCGTCATGGCGCCGCCTCGCGCGTCGCCGCCAGCACCGCATCGAGCGGAACCGGGCGGAGCGGAATGCGCGGCGGATTGAAGCCGGCCTGCTCGGGCATCGTGCCGGTCTCGGCGGCGACGATCTCGGCGACGGCGAAGCCGCAGACGCGGCCCTGGCAGCGGCCCATGCCGGCGCGCGACCAGAGCTTGGCGCCGGCCACTGCCTGCGTGCCGGCGGACAAGGCGGCGCGGATATCGCCGCGCGTCACGTCCTCGCAGCGGCAGACGACGGTGTCGTCGCGCGCCAAAGTCACGAGATCGGCGGGGGGCGGATAAAGCTGGCCGAGCGCCGTTCCGAAGCTGCGCGCGAGCTGCAGCTTGCGGGCGAGCACCAGGCGGCGGGGCCCGAGATCGGCGACCGCGAAGCCGAGATCGGCGGCGGCGGCAAGGCCCGCAAGCGTGCCCGACATGAGCGCCGGCGCGGCACCGGCAATGCCCGTAACCTCGCCGCAGGCATAGACGCCGGGCACGGAGGTCCGGCCGGTCGCCGGCACGGTGGCACAGTACCAGCCGCCGAGGTCGCGGTCATAGGCATGGCGGCAGCGCAGCAGCGCGGTCAGCTCGATCATCGGCCGGAAGCCCCAGCCGATCAGCAGCGCATCGACGCCGCTGACCGCTTCGACGCGCTTCGCATCGATGCGGCCGTCGTCGGCGATCGGCGCGAGGCGGATCGCCTCGACGCGACCCGAACCGAGCGCCTCGGTGACGACGAAGCCGCGCCGCCGCTCCGGAATGGCGCGGACGGCCGCCAGCAGCTTCAGCGCCTCGCTCCAGCGGGCCGGATGGCGCGCGATGAGCCGCAAGGCGGGCGCCCGGCTGCGGGTCGCCTCGACCATCAGCACGGGCGTCGCGCCGATGCTGCGCAGCGTCTCGGCGACGGCATAGAGAAAGGGACCATTGCCGGCGAGCGCGATGCGCTTTCCCGGCGCCGTCTTGCCGAGCTTGGCGAGCCGCTGGCCGGCGCCGGGCGTCATCACGCCCGGCAAGGTCCAGCCGGGAAAGGGCATGACGCGATCATGCGCGCCGCTCGCGACGATGAGCGCGCGATAGCGGAAGGCGATCGGCCCGTCGGCGTCCTGCGCGAGGATCTCGTTGCCCGGAAAGGCGCCCCAGACCTCGGCGCCGCTGTGGAGCGTGACGCCGGCCGCCTTGGCCGCCGTCGCTGCAGCAGCGCCGTCGGCCGCCTGCGGCGTCGCGGCGGGACCGACCGGGTCCTGCATCCAGTACTGGCCGCCCGGCGCGGCACCGGCATCGACGAGATCGACGCGGGCGCCGGTTTCGGCGGCGGCACGCGCGGCCGACAGGCCGGCCGGGCCACCACCGACGACGAGGATATCGGTCTCGATCCGCCTCATGACCGCCCCGTCTCGACGCGCATGCCGTCACGGACCGGGGTGACGCAGGCGCGCCGCTCGGGCACCCCGTCGATGGTCACCAGGCATTCGAAGCAGACACCCATGCCGCAGAAGAGGCCGCGCGGCGTGCCGCTCCTGGCGCTGTGGCGCAGCGCCTCGATGCCGTTGCCGAGAAGCACGGCGCCGAGCGGCCGCCCCGCCTCCGCGCTGAGGCGGACGCCATCGACCGTGATGGTGACGGGCGTGCTCATGCCGCCGCCCTCGCCGCGAAGCGGTCCGGCGCATAGAGATCGTCGCGGAACGGCGGCAGGCGGCCATCGATGCGATCGGCAATGATGCGGCCCATGCCGACCGAGCGAACGAAGCCGGTGCCGCCGTCGCCTGCCGCGACGAAGAGGCCGTCCGGACCGATGGCGCCGGTCAGGAAGCGGTCATCGGGCGTCACCGCCTCGTAGCGCACCCAGGAGCGCAGGAGATCGAGATGCGCGAGACCGGGAAAGAGGAACAAGAGCGTCTCGACGGAGTCGCGCACGAAGGCGCGGTCGACCTCGGGCACGACATCCGGGCTGCCGGTCGCTGTCACGCCGCCTTCGAGCACCGTGTTGAACAACACCTGCCCGCTCGCCGCCTGCTGGATCTGCGTGTAGCCGGCATCGACGCCGCCCTCGGCCTTGCAGGCGCCGACGACCGTGCGGATGACCGGCCGCGTCGCCACGCTGGCGAGGCACTGCGCCTTGCGCGGCACGATCGGCAATTCGACGCCGGCGGTTCCGGCGAGGCGCTGCGTCCAGGGGCCGCCGGCGAGGACGACGATGCCGGCCTCGAAACGGCCGAGCGAGGTCTCGACGCCGGCGATCCTGTCGCCGCGCGTCACGAGTGCCGTCACGGTGGCGCCGGATACAATCTCGGCCGCACCGGCACGGGCCGCGTCGAGCAGCGTCCTGACGGCGAGGAACGGGTTCACGACCGCCGAATCCGGCGACCAGGTGGCGGCGACGATCGGCCCGGTCAGTTCCGGCTCGATCGCCCGGACGGCGTCGGGGGCGAGCAGCTCCGGGCGGAGACCCGCGTTCCGTTCGATCTCGATCCAGCTTTCGGCGGAGGCGCGCTCGCCCTCGCTCTTCAGGAAGCGCAGCTGGCCGCAGCGGCTGTATTCGAAGCGTGGCGCGCGGCGGGCGAGTTCCGCCCAGGCCTCGCAGCACCAGGTGAGCATCGGCAGCTCGTCCTCGTCCATCATATGCGTGCCGATGCAGGCGAGGCTGGCGCCGGACACGGCCCCGCCCGGCACGCCTTGCTCAAGGATGATCACGCGTCGGCCGGACCTGCCGAGGGTCGCCGCGACGGCCGCCCCGACGACGCCGGCGCCGACGACGATCGCATCCGCGCGCCTCACCATGAACGGCTCCGCACGGCGTCCGGCGCAGCCGCCCAGAAGCGCGTGTCGACAAGGCCGTCGACCGGCTTGCGGGCATGGCCCTCGATTTCGGCAGTCGCCTTCAGCGCCTGTTCCATGTGGCGCGGATCCGGAAAGCCGAGCCCCTCGGACAGCGTCGCGCCGGTGAGCGACAGCGCGCGGATATCGCCGAGCTGGCCCTCCTGCTCCAGCCGCGACATGTCGGGGCGCAGCCTGACGGTGAGCGAGATCGCCGCGTCGAGGTCGTGGAACGCCTTGGTCCAGCCGGCGAGCACGGCATTGACGACCGCCTGCGTCACCTCGGGATGGGCCGCGACGAAATCGCGCCGGGCGACGAGGCCGTCCTTCAGCAGCGCCGCGCCATAATCGGCGGCACGGAAGAGGATGAAGTCGTCGAGCGTGCCGGCGCCGTGCTCGAGGTGATGCAGCTCGTGATAGGTCGTCATCTGCGCGCAGTCGACCTTGCCGTCGAGCATGGCGCCGACGGTGTCGCCGACCGGGACGCGCTCATAGGCATCCGCCGCAAGACCGGCCCGATGGAGCATCCAGGTCAGTTCGAGATCCTCGCGGCCGGGCCAGACGCCGATGCGGCGGCCGGCGAGATCGCGCGGCCGCTCGATGCCGAGGCTGCGGCGGGCGGGATAGACCAGCGCGCTGACCTGCTGGATCGCGAGCAGGAAGACCAGTTCGTCCTCTCGGCCGCTTTCCATCATATGCGCCGGGCTCGCCACCGCGAAGGCGACGTCGCCATCGAGGACGGCCTCGATCGGGCCCTTCACGAAATCGGGCGCGACGGTGCGGATATCGACGCCGGCATCGAGGCCGAGGCCTTCATGCTCGGCGGTCAGATAGCCGGCGAATTGCGGCTGCGGATGCCAGAGCAGGCGGATGCGGATCGAGGTCATGTCGGGTTTCGTCATCCGTAGCGCTTTCCGCCCGCGAACCAGTCATCAAAGCCGGGCGCGGTGCTCACCACGACATTGCGCTTCCTCTGGTAGCTCTTGAGGGCGTCCCAGCCATTCTCGCGGCCATAGCCGCTGTCGCCGAAGCCGCCCCAGATCGAGCGCGGATCGTTCTTGTGATGGTCGTTGATCCAGATCATGCCGGCGCGGATGCGGCCGGCGAAGCGATGCGCCCGCGCGACGTCCCGCGTCCAGATCGACGCACCGAGGGCATAGGGCGTGTCGTTCGCGAGCCTTAGCGCGTCGGCCTCGTCGGCAAAGGCGGTGACCGCGGCGACCGGGCCGAACACCTCCTCGCGGAAGAGCGCCATCTCCGGCGTCACCTGGTCAAAGATCGTCGGCTCGACATAGAAGCCGCCGGAGAACGGCTCGGGCAGCTCCGGCACGCCGCCGCCGACGACGCAGCGCGCGCCGGCGGCAAGCGCCGCCTCGACATGGCCAAGGCAGCGCGCCTGCGCCGTCGCCGTGATCACCGGGCCCATGTCGGTCGTCGCGTCGGCAGGATCGCCGAGCCGCAGCGCTCGGGCCCGCCGCGCGAAGGCCTCGACGAAATCATCATGAATGCTCGCCTCGACGATGAAGCGGCTTGCCGAGACGCAGGTCTGACCCGCGGCGACGAAGGCGGCGAAGGCAGCGCCCGCCGCCGCCTCCTCGATATCGGTGTCGGCAAAGATGACGACGGGCGTCTTGCCGCCGAGCTCCAACGTGCAAGGCACAAGCCGCTCGGCCGCCGCCGCCGCGACCTTGCGGCCGGTCGCGGTGCCGCCGGTCAGATCGATATGGCGGACCTCCGGCGCGGCACAGACGAGCGCGCCCGTCGTACCGTCGCCGGTGACGACATTGACGACGCCATCCGGGAGCCCTGCTTCCGAGCACCAGGCCGAGAAGAGCAACGGCGTCGCCGGCGCGAGTTCCGACGGCTTGATCACGACCGTATTGCCGGCGGCGAGCGCGGCCGCGAGTTTCTTGACGAGAATGAGGATCGGGTGGTTCCAGGGCGTCAGCAGCGCGCAGACGCCATGCGGCTCATAGGCCGTATAGGCGAGGAAGCCGCCGCGCAGGCGGTTCGACTCGCCTTCTAGCCCCGCCGCGATGCCGCCGAAATAGTCGAGCCATTCCGGGATGCGGCTCATCTGCGCGCGCATCTCGCGGATGGCGCGGCCTGTGATCGCCGATTCGAGCGTTGCGAGATCGCCGATCCGCGCCCGCACGATCTCGGCGATGGCGCGGAGATGGCGGCCGCGATCGAGCGGATCAAGCGCTGCCCAAGCGGGCCCCGCCGCCGACGCCGCCGCGACGGCCGCCGCGACATCGGCCGCATCGCCGATCGGCACGGCGCCGAAGACAGCGCGGCTCGCCGGGCTCGAGACCTCGATGCGCCCGATGCCGGAGGCTTCGCGCCAGGCGCCGCCGATATGCAGCAGATGGCCGGACAGCATGGCTTCTGTGTCGTTCATTCCGCGCGCTCCGGCCGTTCCAGTCCGAGATGATCGCGCAGTGTGGTGCCTTCATAGTCGGCGCGGAAGAGACCGCGCTCCTGCAGGATCGGCACGACGAGATCGACGAAACTGTCGAAGCCCTGCGGGAAGAAGGGCGGCATGATGTTGAAGCCGTCGGCGGCGCCGTTCTCGAACCAGTATTGCAGCGTGTCGGCGACCGTCTCGGCCGAGCCCGCCAGAACCCAGTGGCCACGCGCCGCCGCGGCGAGATTGTAGAGATCGCGCAGCGTCATGTTCTCGCGCCGCGCCTTGGCCAGCATGACCTTGGCGAAGGCGTGATAGGCGTCGTTCTCGCCGAGCTCCGGCACCGGGCCGTCGAGATCATAGGCGCTCATATCGGTGCCGAAGCGATCGGAGAGCATCGCGAGCGCATTGGTCGACGAGACGAAGCCCTGCAGCGTCTTCAGGATGTCGAAAGCCTCGCGATCGGTGCGGCCGACGACCGGCATCACGCCGGGCAGCATGGTCACGGATTGCTGCGACCGCCCGAAGGACGGCAGCAGCGCCTTGAACCCGCTATACTGAGCCTTGGCCTCGTCGAAATCCTGCACGACCGAGAACACGACATCGGCGGTGCGCGCCGCGAGCCGCTGGCCGGGCGCCGAGCCGCCGGCCTGCAGAACGACGGGCTGGCCCTGCGGCGAGCGGCCGATATTGAGCGGGCCCTTGACCTTGAAATAGGGGCCGTCGTGGTCGAGCGCGCGAAGCTTGGCGGGGTCGATATAGAGGCCGGTCTCACGGTTCGCGACGATGGCGTCATCCGCCCAGCAGTCCCAGAGGCCCTTGACCGTTGAAACGAATTCCTCGGCGATCTCGTAGCGGAGGCTGTGGTCGGGATGGGCGCGGCCGAAATTCGCGCCCGAGACCGCATTCGACGTCGTCACGGCGTTCCAGGCGGCGCGGCCCTTCGAGATGTGATCGAGCGAGGCGAAGGCGCGCGCTGTCGTGAACGGGTCGCCATAGGTGGTCGAGGCCGTCGCGCCGAGACCGATATGGCTGGTGGTGACGGCGAGCGCCGACAGCATGGTCAGCGGCTCGAGCCGGAGCGTGTAGGAAGGATGGGCGGCCGGGTCGGCGTAGAGATTGTCGCCCATGAAGATCAGATCGAACTTGCCGCGCTCGGCGATGCGGCCGATCTCCTGGATGGCGGCAAAGTCCTGGAAGCTGTCGAAGGCGCCCGGATAGCGCCAGCCGGCGACATGGCTGCCGGTGCCGAGGATGAAGAGGCCGAGATGCATCTGCCGCCGGTTCATTGCAGCACCTCGATCAGCATCTGCGTGAACGCGGCGGTATCGGCGCGCCTCACGATGCGCGCATTGGCGTCGCGGTCGTCCCAGCGTTCGACGAGGCGGGGCGGGTAGACGCTCGACCAGCCACGCGTCGTCTCGCCGCCGACCTCGACATCGACGACGACCTCGGCGCTGTCGAGGATCAGGCTCTCGTCGATCGCCATGGCGCAGGTGAGCGAATCCGGGTGGGTCGAGATGGTGCTCGCATAGCGCTCGAAGGCGACGCGGCGCGGCGTCTCGGTCACGTCCATGAAGAAGCGCGACAGTGGTGTATCGAGCGCGGCGATGCGCGCGATCTCGGGCGCGTCGATCGAGCCGGAGGAAAGCGTCAGCGTCCAGGTCGACAGCGTGATGGCGAAGCCGGCGCCGAAGACGATCTTGGCCGCTTCCGGATCGACATAGAAATTGAACTCGGCCGCCGGGGTCACATTGCCGACCGCGTTGTCGGTGCCGCCCATGATCCAGAGATGCTTGAGCGCCTTGGCGATCCGCGGCTCCTTCAGGAAGGCGAGCGCGATATTGGTCAGCGGCGCCTGTGCGATGATCGAGATCTCGCCGGGGTTCGCCATGACGATGTCGATGATGGCGTCGATGGCGTGCTTCGCTTCCGGCCGCTGCTTCGCCGGCGGGAACACCATCTCGCTCATGCCGTTGGCGCCGTGGAAGCTCGCCGCCTCCCAGCGGCCCATCAGCGGTCGCGCGCTGCCGCAATAGACCGGCACCTCGCCGCCCCTGCCCGCGACCTCGATGGTGTGCAGCGCATTCTCGACCTGCTGGTCGAAGGCGACATTGCCGTTGCAGATCGTCACCGCCTCGAGGCGGGCGGCGGGATGGCGGAGGCCGAGCAGCAGCGAGAAGCAGTCGTCGCCGGCGGTGTCGGTATCGATGATGAGACGGGTCGTCATAGGGGATGGAAACTCACTCGAGGAAGGCGAAGCCCATGGTGCGCGCGTGATAGTGCAGACCGCCATCCTGGACGATCAGGAACATCGCGCGTTCGGGACTGTCGTTGTGATGCGAATGGGCGTCGCCGGCCGGGGTGACCAGCGTCGCGAAGGGCGACCAGGCGCATTTCTCGCCGCCGACCATCGAATAGCAGTCGTCGCCCTTGAGGATCAGCGTGATCGCCGCCGAATTGTGCCGATGCGCGCGCTGCTGCTCGCCGGCCGGCACCGTGTTCAGCGACAGCGTCAGCGTCGGCAGGATGTTGCGGCTCTCCTGCTGCCGCTCGGACGAGAAGATCAGCGCGATGCCGGACGTGGTCGAATTCTGCGCGGCCGTGACGACCTTGGCGAGCTGCGCCGCGATCTCGGCCGCCGGATAGTGGACCATCTCGACCGGCGCGGCGCCTTCCGCCGGCGGCCGCGAGCTGTCGAAGGCGAGTTGCGGCTCGTTGGTGACGACCCAGAGCACCGCGCCGCCATCGGCGGCCGTGATGCCGACCGCGCTGCCGCCCGGCGTCAGCAGGACGTCGCCGGGGCCGAAATCGACCCGCTCGGCGCCCTGCTCTGCCGTGCCCGAGCCGCGGATCACGTACCAGATCGCGCCGGTCGCGCGGAAATCGGCGCTGAGCGTCTCGCGCGGGGCGATGGTCGCATAGCGCGCCAGCATCAGCGGCGTCGTCGCGGCAAAGGGCGAGCCGATCGCGGCCGACTGGTCGCAGGCGATGAAGCCCGTCTCCGAACCGAGGAGGGCCGCTTCCGCCTCGTCGACGAAGCGCGTCGCGGGCACCTTGGGCAGCTTGACGTTGAACGCATTGCCGGAATTGAAGAAGCGCGCCCGCGCCTCGGCCGGCCCGCCGGGCGCTCCCGGCAGCTGGACCGGCATGTCGGCCATGTCGACCACGGCGGGCGACGGCGTCGCAGGAAGGGTCATCGCCTCGATCCTTTCAGGTTAGTTGCGGGCGGCGGCGGTGCCACTCTGTGACGCCCTGATAGGCATGCGCGGCCCGGCAGAGCAGCGCTTCGGTGAAGGGCTTGCCGGCGAGCTGGAACGCGACCGGGATGCCGCGCGTGCTGGCGCCGCAGGGCACCGTGATGGTCGGATAGCCGCAGACATCGAACGGCGCGTTGAACGGACCGACGGCGAGAATGCCGTCGGGGTCCGGCCCGAGCGTCGCCATATGGCTGAGCGTCGGTCCGGCGACGGGAAGCGCCGGCACGAGGAAGAGATCGATCGGCGCGAACATCGAGGCGACCTGGCCATTGAAGGCGCGCCGCGCCCGCTGCGCCTCGGCGAGTTCGAACGCCGTGACGCTGCGGCCATGATCGAGCAGCGCGGTGAGGCGCTCGCCATAGTCGGCGCGGCGGGACGGGAAGGTGTCGCGATGGGCCAGCGCTGCCTCGACGGAGCACTCGGTGTGCCAGCCATAGAGGATCGGCCGCGTCTCGGGGAAGACGACGTCGACGAAGCGCGCGCCGAGCTGCTCCAGCACCGGCACGACGGCCTCGATCGAAGCGACCACCTCGGCCGTCGCCTTCGCGGCGATGAAGGCGCGGTCGATGCCGATGGTGAGGCCGGCGATGCCCTCGCCGATCGAGGCGAGATAGTCCGGCACCGGCTGCGGCGAGGCGGTCGGATCATCAGGATCGGCGCCGGCGATGACGGCGAGCAGCGCCGCCGCATCCTTCGCCGAGCGCGCCATCGGGCCGACATGGTCGAGCGATTCGGCGAGCGGGAACACGCCGTGCCGGCTCACGCGGCCCCAGGTCGGCTTGATGCCGGTCAGCCCGCAGCAGGCCGATGGCAGGCGGATCGAGCCGCCGGTGTCGGTACCGAGCGTCGCATAGGCGAGGCCGGCCGTGACGGCGACGCCAGACCCGCTCGAGGAGTTGCCCGTCCAGTGATCATCGCCGAACGGATTGATCGGCTCGGTGATGTCAGGGTGATAGCCGGCATAGACGCCTTCGGTCGCTGTCAGCTTGCCGAGCATGATAGCGCCGGCCGCCCGCAAGCGGGCCGTCGCCGTCGATTCGTGCGGCGCCTCGAAGTCGGCATAGATCGAGGCGCCGAAACGGGTCTCGATGTCGGTCGTATAGAAGACGTCCTTCACGGCCATGGGAATGCCGTGCAACGGCCCGCGCCAGTGGCCGCTCGCGATTTCGGCATCGGCGCGCGCCGCTTCAGTGAGGGCCCGCTCCGGGACCAGCGCGACATAGGAATGGAGGGCGCCGTCGAACCGCGCGATGCGCTCGATCATCAGCTCGGTCAGCGCCAGCGACGTCACCGCCCCGGTCCGGACCAGCGGAGCGAGGTCGGTGAGTTCGGCGCTCCAAAGCTCGTCTCGGGCCAACATTCCTGCGCAGTGCTCCCGCTCCGGTGCTCACGACCGCCGCCAGCAACGTCCGTATACATTAACGGAGGTCTTGCATATTCGATGCCCATAATATGGGCGTGTTCCGCCCAGATTGGCGGCCGTGCCCGCTGGTTGGCCACTGTGCGCCCCGCATCGGTGGCGCGAACGCGCGTGTTCGGCGCTGAAAACCTCTGGCACGTATATTGCTGATGGCTTTCTGCATACACAGACGGAGGGTCGTCAATGTCGAAGGTCACTACGCATGGTCTCGTCGCGGCGCTGGTCGCCGCCGCTGCCGGACTGGCGTCACTCACTCAAGCATCCGCCGCCGAGCCGGCCTCGGTCCGCCTCAAATGGGTGGCACAGGCGCAGTTCGCCGGCGTCTATGTCGCCAAGGCCAAGGGCTTCTATGAAGCGGCCGGCCTCGACATGACCATCAATCCCGGCGGCCCCAACGTCAATGTCGAGACGCTGGTCGCCTCCGGCGCCGACACGTTCGGCGTCGCCTCGGGCACCGAGGGCGTGCTCTATGCCCGCGAGAAGAAGCTGCCGCTCGTCGCCATCGGCATGTCGCAGCAGATCACGCCGTTCGCCTATGTCACCTACGATGACACCGGCATCAATTCGGTCAAGGATTTCAAGGGCAAGCGCGTCGCGACCTGGATGGTCGGGCCGCAATACACGCTCTATTCCGTGCTCGCGGCCGAGGGCCTGAAGCAGGACGAAGTCAACATCGTCTCGCAGCCCTTCTCGATGCAGCCCTTCATCGACAAGCAGTTCGATGTGGCGACCGTGACGCTCTACAACGAGCTGAACACGCTGAAGGAACAGGGCATCACCAACATCAAGATCTTCATGCCCGACGACAGCGGCGTCACCACGCAGCAGGACGCCATCGTCACCTCCGAGGCGATGATCAAGGACAAGCCGGCCGAAGTGCAGGCCTTCCTCGACGCGACGCTCAAGGGCTGGAAATATGCCTTCGAGCACAAGTCAGAGGCGGTCGACATCGTCATGGCCGCCGGCTCGGGCCTCGAGCGCAAGCATCAGGAACTGATGCTCGACGAGATCGAGCGCGTCATGACCGCCAAGGCCGGCACCACCGAAGGGCTCGGCTACATGGACATGAAGTCGATCGAGACCGTGCAGGCCGACCTCATCAAGTTCGGCGCGCTGAAGGCTCCCGTCGACCTCAAGGCCGCGTTCGACAGCGCGTTCTGGGCCAAGGTCCCGGCCGCCGACAAGAAGATGTGAGCCGCGGTCGGGGCGGCAGCGCATCCATGCGGCCGCCCCGACCCGTCTGCCCGGCCCGGCCGGAAAAGGAGCCCCCTCGTTGTCCGATCCGACGACCGCCAGCCCGCCCGCGCGCGCGGGCACGCCGCATCTCCAGCTCGTCAATGTCTGGAAGCGCTTCGGCGAAGCCCCGCGCCAGACCGTCGCCGTCCGTAATGTCGACCTTTCCATCCAGCCCGGCGAGTTCGTGACGCTGATCGGCCCGTCCGGCTGCGGCAAGTCCACGCTGTTCGGGATGATCGCCGGCCTGCTGCCGCCCGACTCCGACGGCTCGCTGCTGCTGAACGGCAAGGTGCAGCAGGACGGCGCGATGCTCGGCAAGATCGCCTTCATGCCGCAGCGCGATCTGCTCTTCCCCTGGCGCACCGTGCTCGACAACGCGACGCTGGCGCTCGAAGTCGAGGGCATGCCGCGCCGCAAGGCGCGCGCCAAGGCCGAGGCGCTGTTCCCGGAATTCGGGCTCGCCGGCTTCGAGCAGCACTATCCGCATCAGCTCTCAGGCGGCATGCGCCAGCGCGTCGCCCTGATGCGCACCTTCCTGTTCGAGCGCGACCTCATCCTGCTCGACGAGCCGTTCGGCGCGCTCGACGCGCTGACGCGCAGCATGATGCAGCGCTGGCTGCTCGACATCTGGGCGCGGCACCGGCGCACGGTGCTGTTCATCACGCATGACATCGACGAGGCGATCTTCCTCGGCGACAAGGTCGTGGTCATGACCGCCCGCCCCGGCACGATCAAATGCGAGGAAGTGATCACGCTGCCGCGGCCGCGCGATCTCTCGGTCGTCACAACGCCCGAGTTCATGGCGGTGAAGAAGAAGCTCCTCGCCGTGGTCGAGGAAGAGAGCATGAAGACCTTCGCGGCGGCGGCGCCATGACCGCGCGCGCCCTCGCCCGCTCGCCCTATGCCTCGGTCGTCTATGTTGCGCTCGCCTGGCTGATCCTGGTGCCGCTCTTCCGCATCGAGCCGCGCTACCTGCCGCCGCTGCCGGTCGTCATCGCCGACGGGCTGTCCGTCTGGCCGGACCTTCTCGCCGGCTTCCTGCGCACGCTGACCGAGACCGTGCTCGGCTTCCTGGCCGGCGTCGCGCTCGGCATTCTCTGCGGCATCTCCTTCGCCTCGTCCAAGTGGATGGAACGAGCGCTGCTGCCGATCTTCGTCGCGCTGCAGACGGTGCCGGTGATCGCCTTCGGCGCCATCGTGGTGATCTGGTTCGGCAACACGATCATGGCCAAGGTCGTCATCGCGCTCTATCTCGCCTTCTTCCCCGTCGCGGTGAACACGCTGCGCGGGCTCGAGCGGGCCGATCCGCAGCGGATCGCGCTGATGCGCAGCTTCGGCGCGTCGCACCTGCAATTGTTCCTGAAGCTCGCGCTGCCGACCGCCCTGCCCGACATCCTCATCGGCATGAAGCTCGCGGTGGCGCTCAGCCTTGCCGGCGCCATCGTCGGCGAATGGTTCGGCGACACGGTCGGGCTCGGCGTCATGCTGCTGCAGGCGCTCTATTTCGAGCAGATCGCGCGCGTCTGGGTGCTCATCATCGCCTGCGGCCTGCTCGGCACGCTGCTCTATGGCGCGCTGGCGCTCCTCGAACGGAGGTTCGTGTGGTGGCACGCGGAGTGAGGCTGCTCAATGCCGCCTGGCCGGTCGCGACGGCGCTGATCGTGCTGATGCTGCTGTGGCAGTTCGGCGCCGCGGCGCTCGACATCCCGACCTATATCCTGCCGCGGCCGCTCGAAATCATCGCGACGGCGGCGCTGAAATGGCCGCTGCTCGGCGACGCGCTCACCGTGACGCTGACCGAAGCGCTCGGCGGTTTCCTGATCGGTGCGGCGATCGGCATCGTGCTGGCCGTGATCATGATCCTGGTGCCGCCGGTCGAGGCGCTGGTGATGCCGCTCGCGATCGTCATCAACGCCGTGCCCTCGATCGCCTTCGTGCCGCTCGTGCTGCTGTGGTTCGGGCTCGGCATGGCGTCGAAGATCGCGATCGGGGCGCTGGCGGTCGTGTTCGTTGTGCTGCTCAACCTGCTCGCCGGCCTCAAGCGGCCGGACGCCGACGCGATCAACCTGATGCGCTCCTTCGGCGCCGGGCGGCTCGGCATTCTCGCCCGCCTGCAATGGCCGGCGGCGATGCCGGCGCTGGTGACCGGCCTCCGCGTCGGCCTTGCCCGCAGCACGATCGCCGTCATCGTCGCCGAAATGATGGGGGCCTATAGCGGCATCGGCCAGGTGATCTATCAGGCGACCGGACAAGTGGACTATCTGACGGTCTGGGCAGCGGTGTTCGTTGCTTCCCTCGGCAGCCTCGCGCTCTATGGCGTGCTGGTGGCGATCGACCGCAAACTCGTATGGTGGAGATGAAGATGCCGTCCTTCCCGGCCAACAGCGACCCCGCGCTCGAGATCGCGCCGACCAGCGAGGCGGCGCTGCGGATCCAGCTCGCCGCCTGCTTCCGCCTCATCGCGCATTTCGGCCTCGACGATCTCATCTACAATCACATCTCGGTGCGCCTGCCGGGACCCGAGCATCATTTCCTGATCAACCCCTATGGGCTGCTCTTCTCGGAGATCGATGCCTCCTCGTTCGTCAAGATCGACCTCGACGGCAACAAGGTCGAGCCGAGCGACTTCGAGGTGAACCAGGCCGGCTTCGTCATCCACAGCGCCATTCATTCCGGCCGCGAGGATGCGCTCTGCGTGCTGCACACCCATTCAGAGGCCGCGACCGCGATCTCGGCGCTGGAAGAGGGCCTGCTTCCGCTCAGCCAGTTCGCCATGCGCTATCAGGGCCATATGGGCCTGCACGACTATGAGGGCGTCGCGATCGACACCGACGAGCGGCAGCGGCTCATCGACGATATCGGGCCGCACAACACGCTGGTGCTGCGCAATCACGGCGTGCTGACGGTCGGGCGCACGATCCAGGAGGCCTTCATCCTCATGTATTACTTCGAGAAGGCGGCGCGGGTGCAGCTGATGGCGCAGAGCGCGGTGGCGGGCGGGGCTCATTTCGCGCTGCCGGCCGAGGCGATCACCGACAAGGCCGCGCGGCAGTTCAACGATCACCATGGCGACATCCGCGCGCCCGGCTCGCGCGAATGGCCGGCCTTCATTCGCCTGCTCGACCGGATCGACCCGTCCTATCGTCAATGAGGCGAATCGGTCGGTTGCGTGCACAATCGGCGTCATGCCAACTCAGCGGTCTCGCCCGGTCCGGGCCTGGCCTTCTCAACGGTGACGGAAATCATGACAGCGCGGGACGCCATCGCTGACGGTCAGCCAGAGGAAGCCGGTCTGCCGCGGGGCCGTGGCAGCACGCTTTCGGAGGATCTCCGCTCGACGCTGGAGGAGATGATCGTGTCGGGCCAGTTGCAGCCGGGCACGCGGCTCGACGAGGCGGAGATCGCGGCGCAGTTCAAGGTGTCGCGCACGCCGGTGCGCGAAGCGCTGAAGGCGCTGATCGCGACCGGGCTCGTCGAGGTGAAGAGCCGGCAGGGCGTCACCGTCGCAACCATCTCGATCCCGATCCTGCTCGAGATGTTCGAGATGATGGCGGCGCTCGAAGGGCTTTGCGCCAAGCTCGCGGCACGGCGCGCGACGCAATCGGAAAAGGCCAATCTCCGCGCCATCCACGCCCGGCTGATCGAGGCGCTCGACGCCAGCGAGCCCGAGCGCTTCTACGCGATCAACCACACGTTCCACGACGCGCTTTATGACGCCGCGCACACGCATTTCCTCGCCGGCCAGACGCGGGCGCTGCGCCGCCGCGTCGCTGCCTATCGCCGCCATGTCACGCATCAGCCCGGCCGGATGGCGGCGACGATCGGCGAGCATGCCCGCATTCTCGAAGCGATCGAGCGCGCCGATGCCGAGAGCGCCTTCCGCGCCGCCAGCGAGCATGTGAACCTGCTCGGCGACGACATGGCGGATTTCATCTCCTCGCTGCCGCCGGCCCTGACGCAGGCGCTGTGACGGCCCTTACCCGGCGGCCGGCCGCGCGAGAACATCCGCCAGCAAGGCATTGAACGCGCTCGGATCTTCGAGCATCGGGAAATGGCCGACGCCCTCCATCAGGACGACGTCGAGTCCTTCGAGATCGATGAGTTCGTTGCGGCGGGCGAGCATGGCCGAATTGAGCGCAACCGCCGGCGTGGTGAGCTCCCGCCAGCGCGGCGCGATATCCCAGGCGAGCAGCGCCTCGAGCACGCCGAGCGCTGCATTGCTGTCATTCGCCGCCATCGCTTCGCCGATCCAGCGCACGAGACCCTGATCCGCCGCCGCGCCGGTGATCGCGCCGATCATGCCCTCCATGGTGCCGCTGAAATCGCCTTCGAAGGCGGCGCGGCGGGCGCGGATCTCGTCGGCCGGGCGGGCGGTGTAGAAGGCCGCCTCGGTGAAGGTGTCGACGCCGACGAGCAGGCGGCAGCGGCTGCGAAGGCGCAGCGCCGCCTCGATGGCGACGGCGCCGCCCATGGAATGGCCGACCAGCACGACGTCCTCGGCGCCGAGATCATCGGCGACCGCGACGACATCGGCGCCGAACTCACCCATCGACCAGCGTCCGGACGGGCGCTGCGGCGCCGCGCTGCCGTGGCCGGGGAGATCGAGCGTCACCATGCGGTAGGCGCCGGCGAAGGCCGTCATCTGCTCGCGCCAGAAGGCCTGGCCGCAGCTCCAGCCATGCACGAGGATGACGAAGGGCCCAGCGTCGCCGCTCACCGTCACCGGGATGGACGCGCCGTCATCGGCGGTGACGACGATCGAGGCGAATTTTCCGGTGGCCGATAGGCGATCCGCACTGAGAGTTCGTGACATTCTGTTGGGCCGTTGTTTCAATTGTTCCGCCCGAGCTTAAGCCGGCAGGGTGGCCGCCCCGATGCCTAAACTGACGGCACGCGGAGACCGCTCTTTCCGCACGCTGCGACCTTGACCATGCTTATGCAGCGCATCGATACTTGCATACAGAAACGAGACTCGCGTGGACACGACATCATGACCGTATCGACCCTGCCCGCCGCGCTCGCGAGCGGCGGACGCTTCTTCGCGCTGCGGCTGAAGCCCGGCGAGGATGTGCTCGACACGCTGCAGGCCTTCGTCGCCGCCAACGACCTCAAGGCCGTCGGCATCGTCACCAGCGTCGGCAGCCTGACCCATGCGATGATCCGCTATGCGGCGCGGCCGGTCGGCGCGCTGCGCGAGGGCCTGTTCGAGATCGTCTCGCTGATCGGTACTCTCGAGGCCACCGGCAACCATGTCCACATCTCCTGCTCGGATGAGAATGGCGACATGTTCGGCGGCCATATGCTCTCCGGCTGCCTGGTGCGCACGACCTGCGAAGTCGTGCTGGTCGAATTGACCGACCTCGCCTTCGGCCGCGAATATTGTCCGCTGTCGACCTGGGACGAGCTCGTCGTCCAGCCGCGCGGCTGACGTCCGCAGCGCCTCAAGACAAAGGGAGCGGCGACCCGCCGCTCCGCCGCCGCCAACCAGAATGCCAAGGTCGTGATCATCGCTTCGCTTTTCCTCACCCGATCCGAACCGGCTCCGTCGCACCTATCGCGGCAGGGGGCGTGACCGGCATGGCCTCGTCCGCAGGTTCACGCGCAGCCAGCAAGGCAGCCGCCCGGCAAGCGAAGCTGCAGGCGAAGGACCAGGCCAAGACCAGCCTTCTCTTCACGCCCGGCACCAGCTTCCTGCACAAGGCGAACCCGCTCACCTCGCTCGCGATCATGCTGTGGATGATCTCGGCGGCGGCCGTGCTGCCGACGGCGGGGACGGCGATCCTGGTGCTCGTCGCGGTGACCGTCTCGATGGCGACCGGCGTCGGCAAGCGCGCGGTGACGCGCCTCCTCCTCACCATGACGCCGATCGGCGTGGCGCTCGTCGTCGTGCATGGCCTCCTGATCGAACGGCCTGACGTTACCGATATCGGCCTCGTCTCGATCAGCCCTGACGGTCTCGACTATGCGCTGCGCGTCTTCATGCGCGTCGCGGCCATGCTGATGGCGACACTGCTCTTCGTCACGACGACGCATCCCTCGGACATGCTGAAGGCGCTCGACCAGCGCGGCGTACCGCCCGGCGTCGGCTATCTCGTGGCGAGCCCGCTGCTCCTGATCGAGCCGTTCTCCGACCGCGCCAAGGCGATCCGCGACGCGCAGCGCGTGCGCGGCCTTGATCTCACCGGCTCGTGGAAGGCGCGCATCACCGCCCTGCCCGTCCTGCTGATGCCGCTCATCACGCTCGCCCTGTCCGATCTCGACCAGCGCGCGTCGATCCTCTCGGGGCGCGCCTTCCGCGCCCATCCGCGGCGCACCGTGATCAACGCGCCGCCGGATTCGACCTTCCAGATCTGGTTCCGCCGCATCGTGCTGACGATCGCGGTCCTCCAACTCGGGATTCCCCTGCTGTGGCGCTGATCGAAGTCCACGACCTCGCCTTCCGCTTTCCGCGCGCCGAGCGGCTGGTTCTCGACGGTGTCTCGTTCAGCATCGACCGCGGCGAGCGCGTTGCGATCCTCGCTCCGAATGCCGCCGGCAAGACGACTTTGGCGCGCTGGCTCGCCGGCCTTTTGCCGGACGGCGTGATCAAGGCCGAGCGCGGCCATGTCAGCATGGACGGCAAGGACTGGAGCGAATGGCATGTCGCCGAGCGCGCGGCGGCGATCCAGTATGTCGGCCAGATCCCCGCGCAGCAGCTCACCGGCTGTGCCTTCACGGTGTTCGAGGAAATCGCCTTCGGGCCGTGCAATCTGGCGCTGCCGGAGGCCGAGATCCGCGCGCGCGTCAGCGAGGCGATGACCATCTGCAACCTCGCCCATCTTGCCGAGCGCGATCCGTTCACGCTGTCGGGCGGGGAGATGCAGCGCCTCTCGATCGCCGCCGCGCTGGCCATGAAGCCGCGCATCCTCGTGCTCGACGAGCCGACCTCCAATCTCGATCCCGAGTCGCGCGACGACCTGCTGGCGCAGATCGACGTGCTGCCCGGCGAACTGACGATCATCGTGCTCGAAGTGGCGCTCCGGCCCTCGCTGGCGCTCGCCGACCGTTTCCTGCTGCTCGACCAGGGCCGCATCGTCGCCGATGGTCCGGCCGCGCGTGTCCTCACCGATCCGCGCTGCTTCGAGACGCTCGGCATGACCGCCATCACCGAAGCGGCCCTCCGGGTCCGCGAGGGCGGCGGGTTTTCGGGCGCGCTGCCGCTGACGCTCAGCGAGGCGCTCACCAGTTTCAAGGCAAGCCATGCTCTCGGTTGACGACGTCACCTTCTCCTATGTCGCGGACAAGCCTGTCCTCTCCGACATCAGCTTCAAGGTCGCCGCCGGCGAGGTCGTCGCGATCGTCGGCCGCAACGGCGCCGGCAAGAGCACGCTGCTGCGCCTGCTGAACGGACTCTACCAGCCGGCCAAGGGCGCGGTGATCGTTGCCGGCAACGCCACCTCGGACACGCCTGTGCATCTCCTCGCGCGCTCGATCGGCACGGTCTTCCAGGCGCCCGAGCAGCAGATCTTCAATCCGCGCGTCCGCGACGAGATCGCCTTCGGCCCGAAGCAGCTCGGTCTCACCGGTGCGGCGCTGGAGGCGCGCGTCGCCGAGGTGCTGGATCGCATCGGGCTCGCCGGCGAGGCCGAGACGCATCCGCTCGACATCGACGCATCGGCCCGGCGCATGGTGGCGATCGGCTCGGTGCTGGCCATGCAGCCGCCGATCCTCTTGCTCGACGAGGCGCAGCGCGGGCTCGACAAGACGGCGATGCAGCGGCTTTCGACGATCATCGAGACGGAGAAGGCGCGCGGCACCGCCGTGATCCTCGTCTGCCACGACATGGACTTCGTCGCCCGTCTCGCCGATCGCGTCCTTGGGCTCGCGCGCGGCGTTCTCGCCGCCGACCTGCCGACAAGGGACTTCTTCACCGATGCCGATCTCACGGCCTCGATCGGCGTCGAAGTGCCCGACGTGCTGCAGCTGTCACAGGGACTTGGCCTCGCCCCCGCGCTGACGCCGGAGCAGTTCGCCGCCTTCTATCTGGCGCGCAAGAAGGCTTGACGTCCGGTGCGCCCCACGACTAGCTTTTGCGATGCAGCATCGAACCCGATAATGGGCGGTGCCGCGATGAACACCCGATCTCGTCTCGTCCGATCAATTCGTCCCCCGATTGCGAAGGGCATGAAGCCTGGCGTCGGCATCCAGCTTGGAAAGCAGGATCCGCCATGGTGAAAGACGGCAAGCGCCACCTCTCCAGTCTCCGCGACAGCCGCACGATCTATATCGACGGCCGCAAGGTCACCGACGTGACCACCGACCCGGCTTTCGCCAATGCCGTCGCGACCTCGGGCGCCTTCTACGACTATCAGGCAGCGCCCGAGAACATCGAGGCGATGACGTTCCGTTCGCCGACCTCGGGAGACCAGGTCAGCCGCGCCTGGCTGCTGCCGCGAAACCTGCGCGAGCTCACCGAGCGGCGCGAGGCGCTGGTGCGCTGGGCGGAGATGACCTGCGGCATGGTCGGCCGCTCGCCCGATCACGTCGCCTCGACCTTTGTCGGCTTCCGCATGGGCCTGCCGGCCTTCCGCGACTATGACCCGGCCCGCGCCGCGGCGGTCGAATCCTATTTCGACTATGCCCGCGACAACGACCTCTACCTCTCCTACGTCATCATCAACCCGCAGTCGGACAAGGCGAAGACGGCGAGCGGCCAGCCCGACGCGCATCTTGTCGCCTCCGTGGTCGACGAGGATGGCGAGGGCATCACCATCCGCGGCGCCAAGATGCTGGCGACGAGCGGCATCATGGCCAACGAGATCATGGTGTCGGGCTTCAACGCGCTGCAGGCGGGCGACGAGGCCTATGCCTTCACGGCGGTGCTGCCGGTCGGCACCAAGGGCCTGACGCTGATGTCGCGCCGCAGCTATGAGCAGGCGGCGACGTCCGGCTTCGACTATCCGCTCTCGAGCCGCTTCGACGAGAACGACGCCGTCGTCTATTTCGACGATGTGAAGATCCCGTGGGATCGCGTCTTCGTCTACAAGGACCTGAAGATGGCGCAGGCGCAGTGGCACGACAGCCGCGCCCATGTCATGCAGAACTACCAGTGCATGATCCGCCTGATGGTGAAGCTCAAATTCCTGCTCGGCATCACGCGCAAGATCGCCGAGACCAACAACATCATCAACTATCCGCAGGTGCGCGAGACGCTCGGCCTCGTCGCCGCCAAGGTCAACAATATCGAGGCGCTGATCGTCGCGATGGAGGCCGCCGGCGAGACCTTCAACGGCTATTACGTGCCGAACCGCACCATGCTCTGCACGGCGCAGGTGATCGCCCAGACGACCTATCCCGAGATCGTCGAGGCGCTGCGGACGCTGTCCGGCGGCGGCATGATCATGGTGCCGTCCTCCTATGCCGATTTCGAGACGCCGGAGACCCGCGCGATCATCGAGAAGACGCAGCGGTCGATCGTCACCAATTCGGAAGGCCGTGTGAAGCTGATGAAGCTCGCCTGGGACGCGGTCGGCTCGGAGTTCGGCTCGCGCCATCTGCAATATGAGATGTTCTATTCGGGCCCGACCTTCGTGACGCGCGGCAACTCGTTCCGCTTCTTCGACTGGGACGGCGTCAAGAGCAGCGTCGACACCTTCATGGACGGCTACGGTCTGCCGGGCGACGCGCTGCGGTCGGCGGCCGAGTGATGCCGATGGACGGAGCAAACGTCCCGGCAATCACGGAGATCGGACGCCTCGCCTTCGTCGATCACGGCCGTGACAGCCTGCAACTGGCGAGCGAGGGGCCGCTCGCCGGCCTCAGCTTTGCCGTGAAGGACCTGATCGACGTCGCCGGCTATCGCTCGGCCTGGGGCAATCCCGACCGGCTGCGCGATGCGGCGCCTGCGCTTGCCACCGCGCCCGCCGTGCTGGTGCCACTGATGGCCGGCGCGCGCATGGCGGGGAAGACCGCGACCGACGAGCTTGCCTGCGGCATGTTCGGCATGAACCCGCATTTCGGCATTCCGATCAATCCGAAGGCGCCGGACCGCGTGCCCGGCGGCTCGTCGAGCGGCTCGGCCTCGGCGGTCGCGGCCGGGCTCGTCGATTTCGCCCTCGGCACCGATACCGGCGGTTCGATCCGCGTTCCCGCCAGCTTCTGCGGCCTCTATGGGCTCCGCACCACCTATGGCCGCGTCTCGTCCGCGGGCGTCATGGCGATGGCGCCGAGCTTCGATACGGTCGGCTGGCTGACGCGCGACATCGCGACGATGAAGCGGGTCAGCGCCGCCTATTTCGGGCCGATCGCGGACGCGGCGCCATCGCGGCTGATGATCGCGCGCGATGCCTTCGACATTCCGGAGCCCGGCATCGGCGCGGCGCTGCTTGGCGTCGCCCGCACGCTCGGCCCGGCCGAGGACATCGCACTCTACGAAGAAGGCGTCGGGCATTGGCTCGACACGTTCCGGCCGCTGCAGCTGCACGATCTCCATGCGACGCTCGGCGCCTTCGCGAGCGAACCCGGCCGACGCCTGTCGCAGGCCGTCGCCGAGCGGATGGCGCTCGCCGCCACCGTCCCGCCCGAGGCGGTCGCGCGCGCGATGCCCTGGCGTGAGGCGCTGACCGACCGGCTCATCGCGCTGCTTGGCGAGGACGGCATCATCGTCATCCCGACCGCGCATGACCTGCCGCCGCTGCGCAGCGCGCCCGTCTCGGCGCAGGTCGCCTTCCGCGACAAGACGCTGGCGCTCACCGCCGTCGCCAGCCTGACGCGGCTGCCGCAGCTCGCCATTCCCGCGACCACCTACGACGGCTGCCCGATCGGACTGTCGCTGATCGGCGGCCCGCGCAGCGAGAAGCGGCTGATCGCCTTCGCCGAGAGGCTCGGGGACCTTCCGAACGGTCGGCGCGCATGACGCCGGTCGCGAACGGCACGCGCGATTTCGTCGGCTATGGCCGCAATCCGCCCGATCCGCGCTGGCCCGGCGGCGCGCGGCTGGCGCTCGTCGTCGTGCTCAATGTCGAGGAGGGCGCCGAGCCGTCGATCCCCGATGGCGACGGGGCCACGGAAGCGGCGCTGACCGACGCCATTCCCGGCGAGGTCGCCGCCGGCCGGCGCGATTTCGTCGCCGAGACGCTGTTCGAATATGGCGCCCGCGTCGGCTTCTGGCGCATCACCGATCTCTTTGCCGAGCGCGGCGTCCCGCTCACCATCAATGCCTGCGCGGCGGCACTCCGGCGGAACAGCGACATCGCCGCCGCCATTCGCGAAGGGGGCCTCGACCTCTGCTGCCATGGCGACCGGTTCCTCCGCCACTACCGGATGGACGAGGCCGAGGAACGCGCCGTGATCGCCGCTGCCTATCGCGGCATCACCGAGACCATCGGCCGGCCACCGCTTGGCTGGCAGAGCCGCTATTCCTCCAGCGAGGCGACGCGCGCGCTGCTCGTCGAGCATGGCGGTTTCCTCTATGATTCAGACAGTTATGCCGATGACCTCCCTTATTGGGTGACGGTCGGCGGCGCGCCGCATCTCGTCGTGCCGCATTCCTTCACGCACAACGACAACCGCCTCGCCACCGCCAAGCTCGGCACCGCGAACGACTTCTACGATCATCTCGCCAGCGCCTTCCGCGTCCTCCATGCCGAGAGCGCGCGGCGGCCGCGGATGATGACCGTCAGCCTGCATGGCCGCATCTCCGGCCAGCCGTCGCGCTTCGAGGCCTTGCAGCGCTTCCTCGACCTGGTCGGCGCTCATGCCGATGTCTGGTGCGCCGGCCGCTCCGAGGTGGCGCGGCACTGGATCGCGACGCATCCGGCGGAGGCGGGCGCATGACGCGGCGCGTCGTCACCGGCGGCCTCATTGCCGATCTTGCGAACGGCACGGCATCGCCGCGCGATCTCCTGATCGCCGACGGCGTCATCGCCGCCATCGCCGCGCCCGGCGCCATCGATGCTGCCGATGGCGAGCGGCATGACGCGAGCGACCGGCTGATCCTGCCCGGCTTCGTCAACAGCCACACCCATGGCCATGCCAACCTCGTCAAGGGCGTCGCCGATCGCTGGACGCTGGAGGCCTCGCTGACCAATGGGCCCTGGATGGGCGGCGCGCGCGATCCCGAGACGATGTATCTCTCGACGCTGATCGGCGCCCTCGACATGCTCGCGAAGGGCTGTACCGCCTGCTTCGATCTCGTCTACGAATTCCCGCGCCCGACGGTGGCCGGCTTCATGGCGGTGGCGCGCGCCTATGCCGACGCCGGCATCAAGGCGGTGCTGGCGCCGATGGTCGCCGACAAGACGCTGTTCACCGCCATTCCCGGCCTCGCCGATGCCTTGCCGGCCGACCTTCGCGACACCGTCGGCCGCTTCGCGCTCGGTGACGGCGACCCGACGCTCGCGGCGGTCGAGGCGATCATCGCCGAGCGCGGCAACCTGCCGGCCGGAATCACGCTGGCGCTGGCGCCGACCATCCCGCACCACTGTTCGGAACGCTTCCTGCTCCGCCATGCCGAGCTCGCCGAACGCCACGGCCTCAAGCTCCATATGCACATCGCCGAGTCGCGGCTGCAGGCGACCGTGGCGCGCGACCTCTGGGGCCAGTCGCCGGTCGCCTATCTGGCCGAGCGTGGCGTGCTCGGGGCGCATTTCATCGCTGCGCATGCCGTCTGGCTCGACGGCGCCGATCTCGATCTCCTCGCGGCGCATGGCTGCCGGATCGCGCATATCCCGGCCTCGAACCTCCGCCTCGGCGTCGGCGTCGCCCATGTCCGCGCGATGCTGGCGCGGGGCATCGGCGTCGGCCTTGCCACCGACGGCGCCAATTCGTCCGACGCCCTCTCGATGCCAGAGGCGATCCGCCTCGCCTCGCTCTCCTCGCGGATTTTTGACGCTCCGCGCGAGGAGTGGCTCGGCGCGGCGGAGACGCTGCGGCTCGCCACCGCGGGCGGCGCCGATCTCCTCGGTCTCCCCCGCTCCGGCCGCATCGAGATCGGGGCGAGCGCCGATCTCGTCTTCTACGATCTCGGCAGCATCGACTTCATGCCGCTCAATGATCCGCTCAACCAGGTCGTCACCGCCGCCGACAGCGGCGCGATCAGCGACGTGATGGTCGACGGCCGCCTCGTCTATCGCGACCGGCGGCTGACGACCGTCGATCCGTCCTCGCTGCGCGAACGCGTCGCCGAGGCGGTCGCGCGGCTCGGCGCGCGGCTTGCCGACACCCGCGCGCTCGCCGAGCGGCTCGAGCCGCATGTCGTCGCCTTTGCCCGGGCGGAGCGATCAAAGCCGCTCGCCATCCAGCGCCACCTGCCCGTCGAAGGGGACCCACGACCATGACCAGCCCCATCGACCAGGCGGAATTCCGCCGCGCCTGCTCGCTGTTCCCGACCGGCGTCGCCGTGGTCACGACCCATCATGGCGATGTCTTCGCCGGCATGACGATCAATTCCTTCGCCTCGGTGTCGCTCGATCCCTCGCTGGTGCTGTGGAGCATCCGCGACAAGGCGCGCTCGCGCGACATCTTCGAGGCGGCCGGCCGCTTCGCCATCAACATCCTCGCCAGCGACCAGATCGACGAGGCGCGGCATTTCTCGCGCAACACGCTCGAAGCCTTCGGCGGCGAGCCGATGGCGATCTCCGAGCGCGGGTTGCCGCTGCTCGCCGGCGCGCTCGCCCATCTCGAATGCGAGACGCGGGCGATCCATGATGGCGGCGATCATCGCATCCTGATCGGCGAAGTCGTCGCGCTGTCGGCCCGAGAGGGCGCGCCGCTCGTTTTCTTCAAGGGCCGGCTCGGCGCCGGCCTGCATGAACCCGCCGCCCCCTCCTCCTGACGCCCGGACCCCAATGACCATCGCCCGCATCGGCCACATCACGCCCTCCTCCAATACCCAATTGGAGCCGCTCACCTATGCGATGAACCGGACGCTGGACGGGCGGCTCGCGCATCATTTCTCGCGCATCCGCGTCACGCATCTGGCGCTGGAAGCGGCGTCCGACGCGCAGTTCCGCCTGGAGACGATGCTCGCCGGCGCAAGGCTCCTCGCCGATGCGCCCCTCGACGGCATCGTCTGGAACGGCACCTCGGCCAGCTGGCGCGGCCTCGAGAACGACGTCGCGCTCTGCGAGGCGATCACGCGCGAGACCGGCCTCCCTGCCTCGACCTCGACGCTCGCCTTCTATCGCGCCTTCCGCGACTTCGGCTTCGAGACGGTCGCGCTCGCCGTGCCCTATACCGAGGACATCACGCAGGACATCGCCACCGAGTACACGCGCCAGGGCTTCCCGGTGATCGGCACCGCCTGTCTCGGTATCCGCGAGAATACCGGCATCGGCGCGGCCTCCCCCGAGGCGATCCGCCAGGTGCTGCGCCAGGCGGCGGCAAGCAACCCGGACTGCATCGCGGTCGTCTGCACCAATTTCAACGCCACCGCCCTCACCGAGGAGATGGAGGCCGAGCTCGGCATCCCCATCGTCGATTCGATCGCCGTCACCTTCCGCGAGGCCTGCCGGCTCGCCGGCATCGACGCGCCGATCCCCGGCTGGGGCAAGATCCTTGCATCGGGCAGCGGGGCTTCGGCCTGACCATGAGCAGCACGCGCAAGCATCGCGCGTGCACGATCCGTGAGCGCAAGAAGCGCGAGTGAAAGAGGGTAAGATGGCCAAGGAAATCTTCGTCGCCTATGGCGTCGATGTGGACGCCGTCGCCGGCTGGCTCGGCTCCTATGGCGGCGAGGACAGCCCGTGCGACATCTCGCGCGGCGTCTTTGCCGGAGAAGTGGGCACGCCGCGGCTGCTGAAATTGTTCGATCGCTTCGGCATCAAGACGACGTGGTTCATTCCCGGCCACTCGATTGAGACCTTCCCCGACGAGATGGCCGCGGTCGCAGCTGCCGGGCACGAGATCGGCATGCATGGCTACAGCCATGAGAACCCGCTGATGATGACGCGCGACCAGGAGGCAGCGGTCCTCGACAAGTCGATCGCGCTCATCGAGAAGCTGCAGGGTCGCAAGCCCTCGGGCTATGTCGCGCCGTGGTGGGAATTCTCCAACACCACCATCGAGATGCTGATCGAGCGCGGCATCATCTATGACCACTCGCTGATGCATAACGACTTCTTCCCCTATTACGCCCGCACCGGGGAAAGCTGGTCGAAGATCGATTACGGCAAGCCGGCCGAAAGCTGGATGACGCCGATGAACCGCGGCACGGAGACCCCGCTCGTCGAGATCCCGGCCTCCTGGTACATCGACGACCTGCCGCCGATGATGTTCATGAAGGCGGCGCCGAACAGCCACGGCTTCGTCAATCCGCGCGACATCGAGGAGCTCTGGCGCGACCAGTTCGACTGGGTCTATCGCGAATACGACTATGCCGTGTTCACGATCACCATCCACCCGGACGTCTCCGGCCGGCCGCAGGTGCTGATGATGCATGAGCGGCTGTTCGGCCACATGGCGCGGCATCCGGGCGTCAAATTCGTCACCTTCGAGGACATCGCCAAGGACTTCCTGAAGCGCCACCCGAAGGGCACGCCGGGCCCGAAGCCCTAAGGCGCGGAGCGAGCGCGGCGATGTGCGGCCTTTGCGGCACCTTCACCGAACTGCACTGGAGCGCCGCGCCGACCGCCGCGGCGCGGCCCTCGCTCGGACGGGCGCGGCTCGCGTCGGCGGCCGCTGCCATGGCCGGTGGCTCGGGCGTCCGCATCGCGGCCTGGGGCCAGGGCTTCCGCATCACCGGGCCGACCGGCCGCACCGTGCTCGCGCCCGACCTCGCCGCGCTCTGGCGCTCCGTCGACGGGCTCGGCCGGGCGCTGCCCGATCCGCTCGACGAGGCGGAGGCGTCATGACGGCGCTGCCCACGGAGGGCGGGCTCATCCGCGTCGACGTGCTGACCGGCTTTCTCGGCAGCGGCAAGACCAGCCTGGTGCGCCGCCTCGCGGAAAGCGGCGCCCTCGACGATGCGGCGATCCTCGTCAACGAGTTCGCCGGCCTCGGCGTCGATCAGGGGCTGATCGGCCTTTCCGGCGCAACGGCGGCGCTGGTCGGCGACCGCTGCCTCTGCTGCGTCGCGGATGGCAGCGTGCGGGCGGCGCTCCTCGGCATGCTCGAGGCACGGGCGAGCGGCCGACTGCCGCCGTTCGCGCGCATCCTGATCGAGACGTCGGGCCTTGCCGATCCGACCGGGCTGCTCGCCGCGCTCGCCAGCGACCCGATGCTGCGGCCGCGCCTTCGGGCCGGCCGCGTCGTGACGCTGGTCGATCTCTGCCATGGCGCCGTGACGCTGGACGAGAGCGAGGAGGCGATCGCGCAGGTGCTCGCCGCCGACATCGTGCTGCTGACCAAGGGCGATCTCGCCGAACCCGACGCCGCGCCGGCGCTGACGGAAAGGATCGCCACGCTCAACCCGATCGCGCGGATCGAGGCGGCGACGGGGACCGATCCGTTCGATCGCGCCGCCCTGCCCGACCAGTCGCTGCCGTCGCGGCGCTTTCACGCGGCCCCCGTCGCGCCGCGCCACGGCCAGGTCGCGGCCGGTGTCCTGCTTGCGGACGAGCCCGTCGAATGGGCCCGCTTCGCCGCCTGGCTGTCGCTGCTGCTGCACCGGCATGGCGGCGCGATCCTCCGCATCAAGGGCCGGGTCGGCATCCTTGCCGATGGCGTCCCCGCCTCCGTCATCATCCAATCCGTCCGCCATGTCGTGCACACGCCCGAGCATGCGCCGGCGGGGGATGGCGAAGGCGGCACGGCGCTCGTCGTCATCACGCGCGCGCTGTCGCCGGAGCGGCTTGTCCGCTCGTTTGACCGGCATGTGCTCGGCGCGGCGGGCGAAGTCGCGCAGGCGAGAGCGGCAGGCTGAATGATGGGCAGCCGCTGCACATCCATCGGGCAGCCACCGATCGCATCCGGGCGTATACGAAGGTCCGCAATTGGTATGCGGATTGCTTGCCAAGGCGTTGCCCGATCGACCGGAAATCCGGATCGGACCTCCCCGACCACGACCCCGCGCCTCGCGCGGACAGGGTGTTCGCGCGCAGCGAAGGCAAGTGCGCGACGCGATCTGGAGCAGAGTGCATGACGAAGGATGGTCTCGAGGAACTCGCCGCGCGGGTGCGCTTCGAGCTCGATTGCGTCGCCTATCCGGCGCGCGAATGGGTGAAGCCGCGCAGCCATGACGGCGCGGCGGTGCTCGACGTGCTGATCGTCGGCGGCGGGCAGAACGGGCTCGCCCTCGCGACGCGGCTGCTGCGCGAGCGCGTCACCAATGTCCGCGTGCTCGACAAGGCGCCCGCCGGCCTTTCCGGCCCCTGGCTGACCTATGCCCGCATGCACACGCTCAGAACGCCGAAGCATGTCTCCGGTCCCGAACTCGGCCTCGCCAGCCTCTCGATCCGCGCCTGGTACGAGGC
The DNA here is from genome assembly GCA_965229325.1 of Kaistia sp. Classification (GTDB taxonomy): domain Bacteria; phylum Pseudomonadota; class Alphaproteobacteria; order Rhizobiales; family Kaistiaceae; genus Kaistia. The sequence continues at coordinate 1,030,713 of OZ245873.1, forward strand.
GAAATTCGGCAGCGAAGCCTGGGCACGGCTCGGCAAGATCCCGCGAGAGCACTGGCAGGACTATCTCGGCTGGCTGCAGGCGACGCTCGGCATCGACGTCACGCATGAGGCCGAGGTGGTCGATATCGAGCCGCTGGACGGCGATGTCTTCGCCGTTCACGCGGTCATCGGCGGCAACCGCGAGCGGCTGCTGGCGCGGCATGTCGTGCTCGCGACCGGCATCGAAGGCGCGGGCGCCTGGCAGGTTCCGGCGATGATCGCGGAAGCGCTGCCGAAAGAGCGCTATGCGCACACCGCAGAGGCGATCGATTTCGCGTCGCTCGCCGGCAAGCGGGTCGCCGTGCTCGGTGCCGGCGCCTCGGCCTTCGACAATGCCGCCATGGCGCTCGAGGCCGGCGCCGCGGCGGTGGAGCTCTTCGCGCGGCGGCGGTCGCTGCCGAAGGTCAATCCCAATCGCTATATCGAATTCGCCGGCTATATCCGCCATTTCGGCGATCTCGACGATGGCGACAAATGGCGGTTCATGCGCCGCTTCTTCGCCATGAACCAGCCGCCGCCGCAGGACACGTTCGAGCGCTGCGCCCGCTTCGCCACCTTCGAGCTGCATCTCGGCAGCCCGGTCGAGAGCGTCGCCTTCAATGGGGGCAACATCGGCCTGACGACGCCGGCGGGCACGTCAAGCTTCGATTTCCTGATCGTCGGCACCGGCTTCGTCATCGATCTCACCGCGCGGCCCGAGCTCGCGCGCTTCGCGGACAGGATCGCGCTCTGGTCCGACCGCTTCACGCCGCCGCCCGGCGAGGAGAGCGCTCTGCTCGCCGCCTATCCCTATCTCTCCGGCGCGTTCCAGTTCACCGAGAAGGAGGCGGGCACGGCGCCTTTTCTCCAGCGGCTCTACTGCCATTCGCATGGCGCGATGCTCTCGCTCGGCGCCACCGCCGGCATCTCGCAGCTCAAATTCTCGACCGACCGCATCGCTTTCGGCATCACGCGGCAGCTCTTCCGCGACGATGTCGGGAGCTTCCTCGCCGGTCTCGACCGCTATGACGAGGTCGAGCTCGATCTCTCCGCCTATGAGGCGAGCCGCGCCGCTCGCGCCGCCAAGGTCGCCTGAAAGGACGAACAGAAAGTCATGGTCACCGTCACCGATCGCGCCCAGCGCCTCCTCGAATCGGCCGAGAAGATCGAGAGCCCCTTCGTGCTCGACACCTCGCTCTGCCTCTACAGCCCGCAGGACAATGTCGACAGCCTGACGCATCCGCGCATTGCCGCCTGGCTCGATTTCATCCGCAGCGCCTATGAGCCGCAGCTGCCGGAGGCGAAACGCAAGGTGCTGCTCTTCATGCCCTGCACGAAGACGAAGCCCTATCCCTTTTCCTCCGAACACAAGGCGATCAACCAGCGGCTCGCCGACGAGGGTTTCCGGCCGACCGCGCGGCTCGCCCTGCCGCAGGAATTGCAGGCCCGGCTCGAGCCCGAATTCGCGCAGGACGTGCTCAACCTCTCGCCGCTGATCGACGATGCCGGCACGCTGATCCACCGCATGGTGATCTCCGAGCCGATGGGCGTCGTGCCCTATGAGCACATCGCCGCCTATCCCGGCGGTGCCTCGCCGGCGACCGCCTATGACGATCCCGGCCTCTTCGAGAAGCGCGGCAATGCCGTCTCGCCCTGGCGGGCGGATTCGACGGCCGTCGCCGTCTCGGCGACACGCTGGAAATGGGGCGATGCCGAGCGACAGAGCTATGCGCTGATGCACAACGCCATGGCCGAGGCGGTCGCGGCGGTGGTCGGCCGCATCGGACACCACTATGACGACGTCGTCGCCTGGGTGGCGCCGGGCCTGACGCATCGCAGCTTCGTCATCGGCAGGAGCGAGCGGGCGGCGAACAATGTCGCGGCGACGCGCAAGGTCGGCGACGGGCGCGTCCCGCTGGTCGGGGCCAATGATCACCTCGCTGCCGGCGCGCGGATCGCCTCGCTGCCGACGCTGGACCAGTGCAAGGACGCCATCCAGCGCCTCGCCACGCGCCTCGGCATCGATACGGTGCAGGCGACCGGCATCTATGCCCGTGGCGGCGCCAATGCGACGCCGCTGGCGCTGCCCGAACTGCTCGATGTGCTCGTCGCGCGTCTTCGCGACACCAGGGAAAACTGAGAATGACCGGACTGAAGCTCAAGATCGGCGCCAGCGACAGCGACCGCACGAGGCCGATCGCCAATGGCGAGGTGACGATTGCCGGCGTCGATCCTGACGTCACGCTGATGGGCGTGCAGGCGCTGTTCAACCGGCAGCTCGGCAGCCACGAATTCGACGCCTGCGAATTCCCGCTCGCCACCTATCTGCGCACGCTGGAGCGGCCGGACCGGCCCTATCTCGCCGTGCCGCTGTTCCCCTCGCGTCATTTCCGCTTCTCGAGCGTCTTCGTCAACAAGGCGAGTGGCATCACCAAGCCCTCCGACATGGCCGGCAAGCGCATCGGGCTGATGGTGTTCGACATGGCGGCGGCCGTCTGGCAGCGCGGCATCTTCGAGGAATTCCACGGCCTCGACCGCACGGCGCCGATCTATGTCACCGGCGGCCTCGAGGCGCCGCGCACGGGCGATGAACATCCGCAGGTCTATCCGGCGAAGTTCAAGGTCGAGCGCACCGACAAGGCGTTGGCGCAGATGCTGGCGAGCGGCGAGATCGACGCGCTCTACACCGCGCGCGCGCCCAGCACCTGGCCGTCCGCCACCGTCGGCCGCCTGTTCGAGGACCCGAAGACGGTCGAGCTCGACTATTTCCGCAAGACCGGCATCTTCCCGCCGATGCATATCCTCGCCATCAAGCGGCCGATCGCCGACGCCAATCCCTGGCTCGCCAAGGCGCTGTTCGATGCCTTCGCCGAGGCGCAGACAGTTGCCCGCGCCAGGCTGTTCGACCAGGTCGCGCTCTCGACCATGCTGCCCTGGGCGCTCGAATCGCTCTTGGAAGCGGAGCGGGAGATCGGCACCGACTATTGGCCGGTGGGCTTCGCCAAGAACCGTGCGATGCTGGAGACCGTGATCCGCTATCTGAAGGAAGATGACCTGATCTCGACCGACTTCACGCCGGAAGATCTCTTCGAGGGCGACGACATTCTCGCCACCTGACGCGTAGGAGCATGCAATGACCGTCTCGGGCTTCGGCTGGCGCGATCTCTCGACCGATGCCGTTCCGGCCGCCGACCGGCTCGACTACTGGCGGGAGGCGACCAACAGCCTCTTCCCGCCGACGCAGCTGCGCCGCGACGGCTTCGAGGGCTTCTACGGCCATGTCGCCTGGCTCAGCCTCGGCGACGTCACCATCGCCGACATCGTCTCGACCAGCCTCGATGTCGTCCGCAGCGAGCGCGAGATCCATTCGGGCGATGATCGCTGGTATGAGCTGACGATCCAGATCGAGGGCGAATGCGCCTTCTCGCAGGACGGCCGCGACATCGTCACCGGGCCGCGCTCGATGGTGCTCTATGACAGCCGCCGGCCCTACCGGATGCGCTTTCAGGGGCCCTACCGGCAGGTATCGCTGAAGGTGCCGCGCGCGGCGCTGCGCGAGCGGGTGCCCTCCGTCGACCGGCTGGTCGCGCTGCATCTCGCCGCCGACCGCATCCCCGGCCGCTTCATCTATGACCTCGCCAGCGGCCTCTGCGAGCGGCCGAACGACATCCCGGCCGCGCTGTCGGGGCGGCTCGAACAGCATGTGCTCGAATTGACGGCAACGGCGCTGCTCGACGAGACCACCGGGGCGCCCCTCTCCGCCTCGCACATCTCGCAGCTCGACCGCATCAAGGGCTTCATCCTCGCCCATCTCGACGATCCCGATCTGTCGCCGCGCGCCATCGCGGCGGCGCATGGCATCTCGCTCCGGCGGCTCTATGAGCTGTTCGAGGCCGAGGAGCAGCAGGTCGCCAAATTCGTGCAGGCGCAGCGGCTCGACCGCATCCGCCGCGAACTCGGCGATCCCCTGATGAAGGGACTGCCGATCAACTCGATCGCGCTGAAGCGCGGCTTCAAGGATTTCTCCCATTTCAGCCGTGCCTTCCGCCGCCAGTTCGGCGTCTCGCCGGGCGCATTTCGCTCGGGAACGCCGCACTGAGGCTGCCGCACGCAAGGCCATGGTTTTGCGCCAGCACAGCACTGTCTTGTTGCCCGCCGCCGGCGCCTAATCGAGGCCTGAAAAAGTGAGGGAGCAGACGCGATGGCCTACAAGGAGATGGATACGCAGGGCTGGCAGGTGCTGGACCGCGCCCATTATCTGCATCCGTTCACCGACCATGCCGGCCTCCGCCAGGGCGGATCGCGGGTCGCGGTGCGCGGCGAGGGCATCTATGTCTGGGACACCGAGGGCACGCGCATCATCGACGGCCTCTCCGGGCTCGGCAATGTGAATATCGGCTATGGCCGGCGGGAGCTGGTGCAGGCGGCGGCCGAGCAGATGCTCGACCTCTCCTATTGCCAGTCCTTCTTCAAGACGACGCATCGCGCCGCCGTCACGCTCGCCGACACGCTGACGGCGATGCTGCCGGAGAGCCTCAACCACGTCTTCTTCCAGTCGTCGGGCTCGGAAGCGAACGAGACCGCGATCCGCCTCGTGCGCCGCTTCTGGGACCTCTCCGGCCGGCCGGAGAAGCGGATGATCATCGCCCGCGAACTCGCCTATCACGGCTCGACCCATATGGCGGCGAGCCTTTCCGGCATTCCGCCGATGCATCTCGCCGGCGGCGACATTCCCATGCCGAGCGTCACCCACATCAAGACGGCCTATCAGTATCGCAACGGCTTCGGCATGGACCCGGCCGAGTTCGGCGTGCTGGCCGCGAGCTGGCTCGAGGACAAGATCCTCGAACTCGGCCCCGACACTGTCGCGGCCTTCATTGCGGAGCCCGCCCAGAGCGCCGGCGGGGCCCTCTGCCCGCCCGAGACCTACTGGCCCGAGATCCAGCGCATCTGCAAGAAATACGATGTGCTGCTCATTCTCGACGAGGTCGTGATGGGCTTCGGCCGCACCGGCCACTGGTTCGGCCATCGCCGCTACGGCATCGAGCCTGATATCCTCCAGCTCGGCAAGGCGATCACCTCGGGCTATCTGCCGCTCTCCGCCACCGTGATCTCGGACCGCATCGCCGACACGCTGATCGACAAAGGCGGGGAATGGGCGCACGGCTACACCTATTCCGGCCACCCGGCCTGCTGCGCCGTGGCGCTCGAAAACATCCGCCTGCTCGACGAGGAGAAGCTGGTCGAGAATGCCGGCGCGGTGCTCGCGCCCTATTTCAAGGCGAAGCTCGACTCGTTCGCCGAGCATCCGCTGATCGGCGACATCCGCTCGGTCGGGCTGATGGGCGGGCTCGAGATCGTCCAGAACAAGACGAGCCGCGAGGCCTTCCCCTATGAGGCGCATATCGGCGACCATTGCGCCGCCGAGGGGCTGAAGCGCGGCCTCGCCTTCCGCGCCAATGGCGACACGATGAGCCTGATGCCGCCGCTGGTGACCACCATCGAGCAGCTCGACACGATCTTCGACATCGCCCGCGAGGCGCTCGACGCCACCGCCAAGCAGTATGGCGTCACGGCATGAGGAAGCCGACCGGCCTCGTCTGGCATGAATTGCTGATGTGGCACGATACGCATGCGCTGGCCGGATTCATGCAATCCGGCCGCGGCGTGATCGAGCCGGACGAGCCGTCGGAAAGCGCTGCCGGCAAGCGGCGCATCAAGAACCTGCTCGACGTCGCCGGGCTTACCGACCAGCTGACCTTGATCAAGCCGCGCCCGGCGAGCGAGGCGGAACTGCAGAGGGTCCATACCGCCGACTATATCGCGGCGCTGAAGGCGATGAGCGCCGGCAATGGCGGCGACGCGGCGCTCGGCGATCCGGTCGGCGTGACGCCGTTCGGACCCGGCGGCTACGAGATCGCGGCGCTCGCCGCCGGCGGCCTGCTCGAAGCGGTCGATGCGATCATCACCGGCCGTGTCGCCAATGCCTATGCGCTGGTGCGGCCGCCCGGCCATCATGCCGAGGCGGCGCGCGGCTTCGGCTTCTGCATCTTCAACCATGGCGCGCTCGCCGCCCGCCACGCTCAGGCGGCGCATGGGCTCGGCAAGATCGCGATCCTCGACTGGGACGTGCATCACGGCAACGGCGCCGAGAGCATCTTCTGGGACGACCCCAGCGTCCTCACGATCTCCATCCATCAGGACAATTGCTATCCGCCGAACTCCGGCCTTCTCGACGCCGTCGGCGGCGGCGCGGGCGAAGGCTTCAATCTGAACGTCCCCCTGCCGCCCGGCTCCGGCAGCGGCGCCTATCTCGCGGCGATGGATCGCGTGATCCTGCCGAAGCTCCGCGCCTTCGCGCCGGACATGATCATCGTCGCCTCGGGCCTCGATGCCGGCGCCTATGATCCGCAGGCGCGCATGATGCTCGGCGGCAGCGCCTTCGCGGCGATGACGCGGCGCGTGATGGACGTCGCCGGGGAGATCTGCGGCGGGCGGCTTCTCCTCACCCATGAGGGCGGCTATCACCGCCCCTCGGTGCCCTTTCTCGGCCTTGCCATCATCGAGACGCTGTCGGGGCTGAAAGGCAGCGTCGACGACCCGTATGAGCCGATCATCGCCGGCATGACCGGACAGGACCTGCAGCCGCATCAGGACGCCGCAATCCGCCGCGTCGAAGCGCGGTGGGCGACCGCATGAAGAAAGCAGAACCCGTGGCCGCGACAACCGATTTCTACATCGACGGCGCCTTCGTCGCCCCGCATTCGGACCAGCGCGCAAGCGTCATCAATCCGGCGACCGAGGAAGCGATCGCCACGATCAGCCTCGGCGATGCCACCGATGTCGACCGCGCCGTGGCGGCTGCCCGCCGCGCCTTTCCGGCCTTCGCGGCGACGAGCGTCGCCGAGCGGCTTGCCCTGTTCGCGCGCATCGTCGCAGCCTTCAAGCGCCGTCGGGAGGATCTCGCCGCCGCCGTCACCGCCGAGATGGGCGCCGCGAAATGGCTCTCCTGGGAAATCCAGACCGCCTCCAGCATCACCTATTTCGAAAGCGCCGCCGAGACGCTCCGGACCTTCGTCTTCGACGTGCCGCATGGCCAGTCGCTGATCACGCACGAGCCGATCGGCGTCTCAGCGCTCATCACGCCGTGGAACTGGCCGCTCAACCAGATCGTCACCAAGCTGGCGCCGGCGCTCGCCGCCGGCTGCACGGTCGTGCTGAAGCCGTCCGAGCTGTCGCCGCTCTCCGCCCTCCTCCTCGCCGAGGTTCTGCATGAGGCCGGCGTTCCGCCTGGTGTCTTCAACCTCGTCAATGGCAGCGGCCCGGTCGTCGGCGCGGCGCTCGCCGCCCATGCCGATGTCGACATGGTCTCGTTCACCGGCTCGACGCGCGCCGGCATCGCCGTCGCCAAGGCGGCGGCCGATACGGTGAAGCGCGTGCATCAGGAGCTCGGCGGCAAGTCGGCCAACATCATCCTGCCCGACGCCGATCTCGATCTCGCCGTCACCGATGGCGTCAAGCGCTGCTTCATCAATTCCGGCCAGTCCTGCATCGCGCCGACGCGCATGCTGGTGCCGGCGTCACTCTTGGACGAGGTCGTCGACCGCGCCCGCGCCGTTGCGGCCGAGGTCGTCGTCGGCGATCCGACGCGCGCCGAGACCTGGATGGGACCGGTCGCCGGCGCCGCGCAGTTCGCGAAAGTCGAGGGCATGATCGAGACCGGCATCGCCGAGGGCGCGCGCCTCGTCGAGGGCGGCCCCGGCCGGCCGCAGGACTTGAACCGCGGCTATTTCGTCCGCCCGACGATCTTCGCCGACGTCCAGCCGGAGATGACCATCGCCCGGCAGGAGATCTTCGGCCCGGTGCTGTCGATCCTCACCTATCGCGACGAGGACGAGGCGGTGCGGATTGCCAATGACAGCGTCTACGGCCTCGCCGGCTATGTCTATTCTCGCGACGAGGACCACGCCCGCGCCACGGCCCGCCGCATTCGCGCTGGCCGGATCTTCATCAACAATCCCTGGTTCGATTTCGAAGCCCCCTTCGGCGGCTACAAGCAATCCGGCAACGGCCGCGAACTCGGCGAACACGGCCTGCGCGAGTTCCTCGAAGTGAAGGCCGTGCTCGGCTGGGACAAGGAGGCGGCGCGATGATCGGCCTCGCCCGCATTCTCCCCTTGAACCCTCCCCTTGCGGGAGCGTCGAAAACGCGCTCGCGTTTTCGGGGAGGGGTCACGGCCGCGGGGTCAGGCAATAGGGGTCGAGGGACGGAGAATGATCCTGCCGTCCAGACCCCTCCCCAAAACCGCCTTGCGGTTTTGACCCTCCCGCAAGGGGAGGGTTCAAGGAAGATTGAAGCCTCGATTGACGAGGGGAGCCTCCTGCGCCGGTTTCGTAGCGCCCTCGCCGCGAGCGCCGAGCGCGGCCACGCGATGATCGGCCTCGCCCTCACTCTCCCCTTGAACCCTCCCCTTGCGGGAGGGTCGAAAACGCGCTCGCGTTTTCGGGGAGGGGTCACGGCCGCGGGGTCAGGCTCTGGGGGTCGAGGGACGGAGAATGATCCTGCCGTCCAGACCCCTCCCCAAAACCGCGTTGCGGTTTTGACCCTCCCGCAAGGGGAGGGTTCAAGGAAGACTGCGAACTCGATCGACGATGGGAGCCGCCATGCGCACCTGGCTTCGTGATCCCGTCGCTGTTCTCGCCGAGGGTGCCGAGCGCGGCATCGTCATCGAGGGCAGCCGCATCGTTGCGCTGGTCGGGCGCGATGATCCGGATCCCGTGCATGACCAGGTGTTTGACGCCAGCCGCCATGTCGTGCTGCCCGGCCTCGTCAACACGCATCACCACTTCTTCCAGACGCTGACGCGAGCGCATCCGGCCGCGATCAACAAGGAGCTGTTTCCCTGGCTGAAGGCGCTCTATCCGCTCTGGGGCGACCACCTGAACCGCGACAGCTTCCGCCTCGCGACGCGCCTCGCGCTGACCGAACTGCTGATGTCCGGCTGCACGACGGCGTCGGATCATCTCTTCGTCTTCCCGGCTGACATGCCGGATGCCGTCGATATCGAGGTCGAGGAGGCAGCAAAGCTCGGCATGCGCGTCGCGCTGACGCGCGGGGCGATTAATCTCGGCATGACCAAGGGCGGGCTCGCCGACGAACGGCTGATGCAGGACGATGACGTTGTCCTGGCCGATTGCGAACGCGTGCTCGGCCGCTATCACAACCCCCGCCCCGGCTCGTTCTCGACCGTGGCGCTCGCCCCCTGCGCGCCGTTCAACGTCACCCGCGAGATGATGTGCGCGGCGGCGGAGCTTGCCGAAAAGCATGATTGCCGGCTGCATACCCATCTCGCCGAGACCGAGGACGAGAACGATTTCTGCCTGTCGCGCTTCGGCATGCGGCCGCTCGACTATCTCGAGGAAGTCGGCTGGCTGAACGAGCGCGTCTGGCTGGCGCATGGCATCCATTTCGACGATGCGGAAGTCGCCCGGCTCGGCCGCCATCGCGTCGGCATCTGCCATTGCCCGACCTCCAACATGGTGCTCGCCTCCGGCATCTGCCGCACCAAGGAGTTGGAAGCGGCCGGCGCCATCGTCGGCCTCGGCGTCGACGGCTCGGCCTCGAATGACAGTTCCAACATGATGGAAGCGGTGCGCCACGCGCTGATGATCGGACGGCTCCGCTACGACGCCGAGACGGTGACCCATCTCGATGCGCTGCGCTGGGCGAGCGAGGGCTCGGCCGCTCTGGTCGGACGCTCCGATATCGGCCGCATCGAAGTCGGCCGCGAGGCGGACCTTGCGCTGTTCACGCTCGACGAGCTCCGTTTCTCCGGCGCAGGCGATCCGATCGCGGCGCTGGTGCTCTGCGGCGCGCATACCGCCGATCGCGTCATGGTGGCTGGCCGCTGGCGCGTCGAGGACGGCGCGCCGGTCGGCGTCGATCTTGCGAGGCTGCGCCACGAGCATGGCGAAGCCGCACGCGCCTTCCTGACCTCGCTCTGACGAAAGGCCTCTCGCTGACGCCGATGAACGCCCACGCTGCCCAGGACCTGTCGCCCCTCCCCGCGGACACCGATGCCCCGCAACGGCCGATCGATCTCATCATCGACCAAGCCGGCAAGACCTTCGAGACGCCGCGCGGCCCGGTGGTGGCGCTCGATCCGATCTCCTTGAAGGTGCCGCGTGGCGCCTTCGTCGCGCTGATCGGGCCATCCGGCTGCGGCAAGTCCACGCTGCTCCGCATGGTCGCCGGGCTCGAGCAGCCGGACGAGGGCGGCGCGGTGCTGGTGCGCGGCAAGCATCCCGAGCAGTTCCGGAAAGAGGGCGAACTCGGCATCGCCTTCCAGGATCCGGCCCTGCTGCCCTGGCGCAGCGTCACCGACAACATCGCCTTCCCGCTGCAGATCCTCGGCCGGCCGGTCAAGCGCCACGCCGCGACCATCCAGTCGCTGATCGAGCTGGTCGGCCTCAAGGGCTATGAGGCGGCGCCGCCGGGCCAGCTTTCGGGCGGCATGCGCCAGCGCGTCGCCATTGCAAGGTCGCTCGTCACCGACCCCTCGGTGCTGCTGCTCGACGAGCCGTTCGGCGCGCTCGACCAGATCCTCCGCCGCGCCATGAATGTCGAGCTGCAGCGCATCTGGGCCGCGCGGCAGACGACGACGCTGCTCGTCACGCATGGCATCGACGAGGCGGTGTTCCTCGCCGATACGGTCGTGGTGATGCATGCGCGGCCCGGCCGCATCGCCGAGATCATCACGGTGCCCTTCGAGCGGCCGCGGCTGCCGAGCCTCTTCAGCAGCCCCGATTTCCACGCCCTCTGCGACCGGCTGACCATCAGCCTGCATGGCGAGGGCGCGCATTGACCGCCGCCCTGCCCTTCCGGGAAAACGCCCGCATCCTCTTCGGCGCGCTGCTCTTCTTCGCCATCTGGGAATTCCTCGGCACCACGACCTCCTGGGGTGTCGCGATGCTGCCGGCGCCGACGCGCATCCTCGCGCAGGCCTTCGCCGACCGGGAGCTCTATCTCCTGCACGGCATCGCGACGGTCGAAACCTCGGCGCTCGGCTTTGCCATCGGTGTCACGGTGGCGGTCGCCGCGGCGCTGCTCTTCTGCCTGTCGCCGGGGCTGGAGCTTGCGTTTCGCGGCATCAACATCGCGCTCTTCGCCATGCCGGCCATCGTCATCGGGCCCCTGCTCGTGCTCTTCCTCAAGGGCGACTGGCCGCAGACGGTGCTGGCGGCGCTGATGGTCTATTTCCCGGCGATGTCGGCGACGCTGCTGGGGCTCCGCACCGTCGATCCGCGCATCGCCGATCTCGTCAGCGCCTATGGCGGCGGCGAGGGCAAGCTGATGCGCTATGTGCGCATCCGCGGCGCGCTGCCCGATCTCTTCGCCGGCTTTCGCGTCGCGGCGCCGCTCGCCGTGCTCGGCGCCGTGCTCGGCGAGTTCGGCTCGGGGACCCGCTGGGGCTTCGGCGCCTTCCTGCTCTCCGCGCTGCCGCAAGGCAATCCCGCCCGCCTCTGGGGCATCGGCCTCGCCGCGAGCGCCATTGCCCTCGCCGGCTATGCGCTGTTCCTCATCCCGGCGCGCCGCCTCGCCGCCTCGAGCACCTCGGTGACCCTCGCCGCGGTGCAGAACGCGGCGCGGCCGCCTGGCGGCTGGACGCTGCGTCGCGTCGGCCTCGGCCTCACCGCGGTGGCGCTGCCCTTCGTCATCTGGGGACTGGCGGTTACGCTATCGCATGTGAGCCCGATCATCGCGCCGGGGCCGGTGCGCACCGTGATGTTCCTGATCGAGGGCAAGCAGGCGGCCTCGGCCCGCGCCGCGCTCGGCCTTGCGCTCAGCCAGACCCTGCCGGTGGCACTGCTCGGGCTGGTCGCGGGGCTTGCCTTCGCCTTCGCCCTCGCGGCGCTGTCGCTGCTCGCCCCGCGCGTCGCCCGGGCGCTGCTGCCGGTCGCGCTCGTCGCGCAGAACATGCCGCTGGTGGCGGTGGTGCCGTTCGTCGTGCTGATCTTCGGCCGCGACGTTACCGCGTCGGTCTTCATGGCGATGCTGGTGGTGTTCTTCCCGGCCTATGTGCTGCTGCATCAGGGCTTTACCAGCGTGCCCAGAGCCGCGAGCGACCTCGTCTCGGCCTATGGCGGCGGGCGCTGGAAACAGCTCGTCCACATCGCCATCCCCTATTCGATCGGCCATCTCTTCGCGGCGGCGAAGCTCGTCGCGCCGCAGGCGCTGCTCGGCGTTATGGTGGCGGAGTGGCTCCTCTCCGGCGTCGGGCTCGGCAACCTGCTCAACATCTCGCGCGGCGGGCTCGACTACGACATGATCTGGGCCGGCGCGCTGATCTCGATCCTCATTTCGGTCGCCGCCTATGAGGCGGTCGGCTTCATTGAACGAAAGGTTGGCCGATGACCGCGCCCATCCGCTGGCATCACGCCTCGCTGACCGTGTCCGAGCTCGATCCGGCCATCCGCTTCTTCGGCGAGGTGTTCGGTTTCGTGCCGGAGTTCATCGAGCGCGGCATGACCGACGACATCGTGGCGCTGACCGGGCAAGACGGGCTCTCCTGCGACTTCACGCAGATGCGCGCGCCGGCCTATCCCCTCGTCCTCGAACTCATCGCGTTCCATTCGACGGCCGAACCGCGGCCGGCTCCCGACGCCCTGCCGTGGCGGCCGGGCGCCGGGCACATCGCCTTCCACGTCGCGGATTTCGACGCGACGCTGGCGCTGGCGCTCAGCCATGGCGCGGTGATGCTCGGCCGTCCGATCAGCTTCCCGGGCGGTCGCTCGGTCTATTGCCGCGCGCCGGGCGATGCCTTTTTCGAGATCGAGTTCCTGCGGGATGCCGCGCCGTGAGGCCTGCCGATGCGGCGCGGCGGCGGATGGCGCGCAAGCAACCAGCGCTGTCACAAGCTTAGGCAGAGCATGCCCATAACTTGGACACAGGTTTCGCGTATCCTGCATATTAGGCAGTTGAACTTGGATGCACGGGCGATACACTCGGTATCCAAGGTTCCGATAGACCGAGAATTCGGGTCGAACCGACTGTCGCCACGATCGCGCCCTCGGCACAGCCATGGACGGGTCGCAGCCAGACTGTCGCGCTTGGAACCCATCCGTTCCGCCGCCAGAGACCCTGTTCCGCCTCCCCGGAGCCGGCCTTGCCGCGGCGGTGCCTCGCCTTTCCAGAACAAGGAGCCGTGAGATGACGTTCACGCAGACCCGCCGCGCCTTCGGCAAGGCGGCCTTCGCCGGCCTCGCCGCCGCAGCCTTCGCTCCCGTCGGCCGCGCCCTCGCCGCCGAATCCCCGCTCGCCTTCCAGTCGATCTGGATCAACGATCCGGAGTTCATCGGCTATTTCATCGCCATCGACAAAGGCTGGTACAAGGAGGCCGGGCTCGACCTCACCTATATCCCCGGCGGCCCCGACGTGATCCCGCAGGGCTCGCTGCTGACCGGCAAGGCCGATATCGCGCTGACCTCGCTGATCGAGACCGCTTCGGCCGTCAGCGAGAAGGGCGCGACCTTCAAGATCATCGGCGCGCAGTTCCAGAAGAGCCCGGACAGCGTGATCTCGCTCGAGCAGAGCGGCATCAAGACGATCAAGGACCTCGTCGGCAAGACGGTCGCCTGCCCGCCGCTCAGCCTCGGCACGTTCAAGGTGCTGCTCGGCCTCAACGGCGTCACCGAGAACCAGCTGAAGATCGTCCCCTATTCCTTCGACCCGACGCCGCTCGCCACCGGCCAGGTCGATGCCGTCGTCGACTTCATGACCTCGCTGCCGTTCATCGTCGAGCAGACGTCCGGCAAGAAGGCCAGCTACATGCTGTTCTATGATTTCGGCCTGCCCTTCGGCCAGGACTTCGTCACGGTCAACGAAGAGACGCTGAAGACCCGCCGCAAGGACATCGTCGCCTTCATGCGCGCCAGCCGCAAGGGCTGGGACGAGGAACTCGCCAACCCCGAGAAATACACCAAGGAGTATGAGAACACCTGGTTCAAGGGCAATGGCTACACGCCGGAAGCGGCGCTGTTCCATGCCCGCATCCAGGTCGACCTCATGAAGAACCCGAACGGGATCTTCGCGATGGATCCCGACTGGATCGACAAGAACCTGGCCACCCTCGACAAGGTCGGCGTCAAGGCCGACAAGAGCCTCTTCGATACCAGCATCCTCGCGGAGCTCTGACGGGCACGCACCAGCACGGGAAGGCCGCATCAGGCCTCAGCTTCATGACAAGCCTCTTTACGCCCCTGACCCTCAGGGGCGTGACCTTCAAGAACCGGATCATCGTCTCGCCGATGTGCCAGTACGCCGCCGCCGATGGCTTCGCGACGGACTGGCACTTCGACCATCATGCACGCTTCGCCCTCGGCGGCGTCGGCGGCGCGCTGGTCGAGGCGACCGGAATCTCGCCCGAGGGGCGCATCACGCCGGACTGCCTCGGCATCTGGGACGACGCGCAGATCGACGGCCTCAAGCGGATCACCGCGACCTATCACCGGCAGGGCGCGGCGATCGGCATCCAGCTGTCGCATGCCGGCCGCAAGGCCAGTTCCACCGCGCCCTGGCAGGGCGGCTGGGCGCTGCCCGCCGATGATCCGCGCGCCTGGCAGACGGTCGCCCCCTCGGCCATCGCCTATCACGAGGACTGGCCGGTGCCGCTGGCGCTCGACGAGGCCGCGATCGCCGGCGTCATCGCGGATTTCGTGGCGGCGGCAAAGCGCGCGGTTTCGGCCGGATTCGACTTCGTCGAGATCCACGGCGCGCATGGCTATCTGCTGCATGAATTCGTCTCGCCGGTCGCCAATCATCGCGACGACCGCTATGGCGGCACGCCGGAAAACCGCATGCGGCTGTCGCTCGAGGTCGCGACCGCGATCCGCGCCGCCATCCCCGCGACGATGCCGCTCTTCTATCGCGCCTCCTGCATCGACCGCATCCCGGATTCCGGGCTGACGCTCGATGATGCGGTGGCGCTGGCGAAGGCGCTGAAGACGGTCGGCGTCGATCTCATCGATTGCTCGGCCGGCGGCATCCTCGTCCGCACCAATCCCGGCCATATCAAGGAAGGGCCCGGCTTCCAGATCGGCTTCGCCGAGCGCATCAAGGCCGAGGCCGGCATCGCCACCATGGCGGTCGGCGGCATCACCGAGGCGAAGCAGGCCGACGACGTGATCACGAGCGGCAAGGCCGATCTCGTCGCGCTCGCCCGCGAGATGCTGGCCGATTCCAATTTCGCCCATCGGGCGGCCGGCGAACTCGGCATCGACAGGCCGGATTTCGTGCTGCCGGAGCGCTACGCCTTCTACCTCCAGTTCCGCCGGCCGGCGCCATGACGCGGGTGCTGGCAGAGGTTCCGCTCGGCCGCCGCTCGGGGCTTACCGTTTCGCGCGTCGGCTTCGGCTCGGCGCCGCTCGGCGACTTCTTCGAGAAACTGGACGAGCGCGAGGCGATCGCCACCGTCGCGGCGGCCTTCGCGGCCGGCATCACGCTGGTCGATACCTCGCCGCATTACGGCAACGGCCTCGCCGAGCACAGGATCGGCACGGCGCTCCGCAGCGTGCCGCGCGACAGCATCGTGCTCTCGACCAAGATCGGCCGCGTCATGAGCCCGGCGACACTGGCCGGCGGCGCCGCGCCGCCGCCGGCGCGCGGCTTCGTCGGCAGCCTGCCGCATCGGCCTCACTTCGATTATTCCTATGACGGCGTGATGCGCTCGTTCGAGCAGTCGCTGCTCAGGCTCGGCACCGACCGCATCGACGTTCTGCTCGTCCACGACATCGACGCCTGGTCGCAGGGCGAGGACAAGGTCGAGGCGCGCTATCGCGAGGTGCTGGACAGCGGCTATCGCGCGCTCGACCAGCTCCGCACCGAGGGCACCGTCAAGGCGATCGGCCTCGGCCTCGACGATCACGAGTTGTGCGAGCGCTTCCTGCGCGAGGCCGAGTTCGATGCCGTGCTGCTCGCCGGCCGCTATTCGCTGCTGGAGCAGCCGGCGCTGCCGACGCTGCTGCCGCTGGCGGAGAAGCAAGGCGTCGGCGTCATGCTCGGCGGCATCTTCAATTCCGGCATCCTCGCCACCGGCGCCGTGCCGGGCGCCCGCTACAATTACGAGGCCGCGCCGCCCGAGATCATGGACCGCGTCGCCCGCATCGAGGCGGTGTGCCGCGCGCATGGCGTGCCGATCGCGCGCGCCGCGGTGCAGTTCGTGCTCGGCCATCCGGCGATTTCCTCGCTGGTGCTCGGCGCCGTCAAGCCGGCCGAGATCGAGCGCAACCTCGCCGCGCTCGACGAGCCCGCGCCCGCTTCGCTCTGGAGCGACCTCAAGACCGAAGGCCTGCTCGATCCGGCAGCGCCGACACCCGACCCATCCATAGACGTCAAGAAGCCGTCCGTGCTTCGCCCTGGGGAGACTGCCTGATGCCGCTCAATACGCCTGCCACCACGCTCTGGATCGACACCGACACAGGCTCGGACGATGCCGTCGCGCTGGTGATCGCCTTCCAGAATCCCCAGGTCGAGATCGCCGGCATTTCGGTCGTCATGGGCAACTGCTCGCTGGAAAAGGCGCTGCAGAACGCGCTCTACACGCGCGAGATCTGCGGCGCCGGGCATGTGCCCGTCTATGCCGGCGTCGGCAAGGCGCTGATCCGCGGGCCCTTCGATGCCGTCAACGTGCATGGCGACGACGGCATGGGCGATATCGGCCTGCCGCTTACCGGCCGCCTGCCGAACGAGGGTCATGGCGTCGACAAGATGATCGAGGCGATCCTGGCGCGGCCCGGCGAGATCACGCTGGTGACGCTCGGCCCGCTCACCAACATCGCCGTGGCGCTTGCGCGCGAACCGCGCCTCGCCGGCGCGGTCAAACATTGCGTGATCATGGGCGGAATTGGCGACGGCCCCGGCAATGTTACGCCGGCTGCGGAATTCAATATCTATGCCGACCCGGATGCCGCCCGTATGGTGTTCCAGTCGGGCATGCCGATCGTCATGTGCGGCTGGGAGATTTCCTGCCGCCATGCCGTCGTCGAGCCGGCCGACACGGCCGAACTGAAACGCGTCGGGGGGACGCTCGGTGCCTTCTGCGTCGATATCCAGCGCTTCCTGGTCGAGTTCGCGACCAAGATTTCCGGGCTGCCCGGCATCGACCTTCCCGATCCCATCACCATGGCGATCGCGATCGATCCCTCGATCGTCACCGCCTCCAGCGAGGCCTATGTCGAGGTCGTCAATGCCGACGGCCCGGCGCTCGGCCAGACCATCGTCGACCGCAAGCTGCATGCCGGCAAGCCGGTCAATGCCACGGTCGTCGACAGCGCCTCGCGCGACAAGTTCATGGCGATGCTGACGGCCGCGGTGACGCGGCCTGTCGGCTAGCCGAAGACGGCGCGGGACGGTGTCCCGCACTGCCCGAGGCGATAGCGCCGACGGCCAAAAAGGAGGCCGGCCGAATGGCCGGACGGGATGCGGGTCCATCTTCTTCTGGGGAATGTCATGAAGTTCGACAACAGAACGCTCGTCCTGATGGCGGCGGCCATCGTGATCAATATCGTCGTCGGCCAGATCGTCGCCTGGCTGAAACTACCGCTGTTCATCGATTCGATCGGCACGATCCTGGTCGGCATCCTCGCCGGCCCGATCGCCGGCGCCATCGTCGGCGTGCTGGCCAACCTGATCTGGGGCCTGATCCTCGATCCGGTCGCGGCAGCGTTCTTCCCGGTCGCGCTCGTCATCGGCGCCGCCGCGGGCATCCTCGCCCGCTATGGCTGGTTCACCAATCTCGGCAAGACCATCGTCTCCGGCATCATCATCTCGATCGTCTCGACGATCGTGGCGATCCCGATCATCGTCTACATGTTCGGCGGCGTGACGGGCTCGGGCACAGACTTCGCCACCGCCTATCTGCTGGCCATGGGCACGCAGCTCATCCAGTCGGTCGCGATCTCGAACCTCGTGCAGAACCTCGCCGACAAGATCATCACGGCGGTGATCGCCTGGGTGATCGCGATGCGCCTGCCGCGCAACTTCACGACCGGCCTGCCCTTCTTCGCCTACACGAAGCCCTGAGGCAGCGGTTTTCTCATACCAACGATGGAACGGTCGCCCTCGGGCGGCCGTTCTCGTTTCGTGGCGCGGCAGGGGGTCTTTGGGCCCGGCCGCCGCGCCTGCTCCCGCCGCGGGGTAGGGACCGCGGCGGGAGATCCCCTTGGCCGGGCGTCAGTGCGTCGGTTCTGGCGCTTCGGCGCTATCGGGCGCCTTCTTGCGGCGGTCGGCGAGGCGGCGGACGACGACATAGAACATCGGCACCATGAAGAGGCCGATCGAGGTCGCGGCGATCATGCCGCCCATGACGCCGATGCCGACGGCATTCTGCGCGCCCGAGCCGGCGCCGGTCGCGATCGCCAGCGGCAGCACGCCGAGGATGAAGGCGAAGGACGTCATCAGGATCGGGCGGAGGCGCTGGCGCGCGGCGAGCAGCGTCGCCGCGACGAGTTCCTTGCCGGCCGCCTGCTGGTCGCGGGCGAACTCGACGATCAGGATGGCGTTCTTGGCCGAGAGGCCGATCGTCGTCAAAAGCCCCACCTTGAAATAGACGTCGTTCGACTGGCCGAAAAGCTTGGCGGCGACGAGCGCCCCGAACACGCCGATCGGCACGGCGAGCATCACCGAGAACGGGATCGACCAGCTCTCATAGAGCGCGGCGAGACAGAGGAAGACGACCAGCACCGAGATGGCATAGAGCGCCGTCGCCTGGTTGCCCGAGAGCTGCTCCTGGTAGGAGAGCCCCGTCCAGGCCGCCGTGAAGCCGGACGGCAGCTCCGCGACAAGCTTCAGCATCTCGTCCATCGCCGTGCCCGAGCTCACGCCGGTCGCCGCCGAACCCTGGATGTTGACCGAGGAGATGCCGTTGTAGCGGTCGAGCTTCGGCGATCCGCGCGTCCAGGACGAGGCGGTGAAGCTTGAGAAGGGCACCATCTCGCCGGAGGCGTTGCGGACATACCAGCTGTTGAGGCTGCCGGGCTCCGAGCGCGAGCCGGCATCTCCCTGGACATAGACCGGCTTGACCTTGCCGCGATCGATGAAGTCGTTGACATAGGACCCGGCGAAGGCGACCGAGATCGTCGTGTTGATGTCCGAGAGGTCGACCCCGAGCGCCCGGGCCTTGGCCTGGTCGATGTCGATCTGGAATTCGGACTGGTCCTCCTGCCCGCCCTGGCGAACGCCGGAGAGCTGCGCATCCTTGGCGGCGGCGGCGAGAAGCTGGTCGCGCGCCGCCTTGAGCGCGTCCTGGCCGGCGCCGCCGCTGTCCTGCAGATACATCTCGAAACCGTTCGACTGGCCGAGATTGGGCAGGGCCGGCGGCGCGAGCGCGAACACCTGCGCATCGCGGATCTTCGAGAAGGCCATCATGGCGCGGCCGGCGATTGCCGCGGACGACTGGTCCTTGCCGGTGCGCTGGTCGAAATCCTTCAGCTTGACGAAGGCCATCGCGGAATTCTGGCCACTGCCGTTGAAGCCGAAGCCGACCGCCGCGAAGATGCCGTCGACATTGGCCTTCTCGTCCTCGAGGAAGTGCTTCTCGACCTGCTTGACCACCTCGACGGTGCGCGCCTGCGTCGCCCCTTGCGGCAGCGTGATCATGGTCATGAGCACGCCCTGGTCCTCCTCGGGCAGGAACGAGCTCGGCAGCCGCACGAACAGCAGATAGACGCCGGCGATGATGACGAGATAGAGCGCGAGGAAGCGCAGCGGCCGGCGGATGATGCCGCCGACGCCGCGCGCATAGCCATTGGTGCCGCGATCGAACACGCGGTTGAACCAGCCGAAGAAGCCCTTCTTTGCGACATGGCCGCCCGGCTTCAGCATGGT
This sequence comes from Kaistia sp., assembly GCA_965229325.1. Taxonomy (GTDB): domain Bacteria; phylum Pseudomonadota; class Alphaproteobacteria; order Rhizobiales; family Kaistiaceae; genus Kaistia. Next base: position 1,050,612 of record OZ245873.1, read on the forward strand.
GGCGCAGAGCGCCGGCGTCAGCACGATCGCGACCAGCACCGACAGCACCATCGCCGTCACGATCGTCACCGAGAACTGGCGGTAGATGACGCCGACCGAGCCGGAGAAGAACGCCATCGGCAGGAACACGGCCGAGAGCACCAGCGCGATGCCGATCAGCGCGCCGGTGATCTCGCCCATCGACTTCTGCGTCGCCTCGCGCGGCGAGAGCCCCTCCTCCGCCATGACGCGCTCGACATTCTCGACCACGACGATCGCGTCATCGACGAGAAGGCCGATGGCCAGCACCATGGCGAACATCGTCAGCGTGTTGATCGAATAGCCGAAGAAGGCCAGCACGCCGAAGGTGCCGAGCAGCACGACCGGAACCGCGATGGTCGGGATGAGCGTCGCGCGGATGTTCTGCAGGAACAGGAACATCACGAGGAACACGAGCACCACCGCCTCGATCAGCGTCTCGAACACCTTCTGGATCGAGAGCTCGACGAAGGGCGTCGTGTCATAGGGATAGACGACCTCGATCGAGGACGGTAGCGCGCCGGACAGCGCTGTGATCGCAGCCTTGACGCCCGCGGAGGTGCTGATCGCATTGGCTCCGGTGGCGAGGTTGATGCCGAAGCCGGCGGCGGCGCGCCCGTCATAGCGCGAGACCGTGCCATAGCTCTCCGAGCCGATCTCGACCGTCGCGACGTCGCCGATGCGGACGATCGATCCGTCGGTGGTGGTCTTCAGGATGATGTTGCGGAACTGCTCGGGCGTCTTCAGCTGGCTCTGCGCCGTCACGGTGACGTTGAGCTGCTGGCCGGCGGGGCTCGGCAGGCCGCCGAGCTGGCCGGCCGAGACCTGGCGGTTCTGCACCCCGATCGCCGTCGAGACGTCGCTCGGCATCAGCTGGAACTTGGCGAGCTTCGCCGGATCGAGCCAGATGCGCATCGCATAGCCCGAGCCGAACACGTTGACGTCGCCGACGCCGGGGACGCGCTTGATCGTGTCCTCGAAGGTCGAGGAGAAATAGTCGCCGAGATCCTCGGACGTCAGGCTGCCGTCCTTGGAGACGAGCGCGCCGACCATCAGGATGCTGGAGGTGGACTTCGTGACCGTGATGCCCTGGTTGACCACGGCATCAGGCAGCTGTGACTCGACCAGCTGCAGCTTGTTCTGCACCTGCACCTGCGCGATGTCGGGATCGACCCCGCTGGCGAAGGTCAGCTGGATCGAGGCCGATCCGGACGAGGCACTCGAGGCCGACATGTAGTCGAGATTCTCGAGCCCCGTGAGGCCCTGCTCGATGATCTTGGTCACCGAGTTCTCGACCGTCTCGGCGCTGGCGCCCGGATAGGTCGCGGAGATGCGGACGGTCGTCGGCGCGATTTCGGGATATTGCGCGATCGGCAGCGTCTGGATGCCGAGCAGTCCGCCGAGCATGACGGCGATGGCGAGCACCCAGGCGAAGATCGGGCGCGCGATGAAGAAATCGGCGAGGGAGGCGCGCTTCACTTGGCAACCTCCCCGGCGGCGGGAGCGGCAGCGGGCGCGGCTGCGGCGGGCGCGGCCTGCGCGACCCCTTGCGCGTCCAGCGTCACAGCAACGGGCGATACGGTCTGGCCGTCGCGGATCTTCTGCAATCCGTCGACGATCAGGCGGTCGCCATCCTTCACGCCCTCGTCGACCAGCCAGTTGGCACCGACCGCCTGGACAGTGTCGAGGATGCGCGTCTCGACCTTGTTGTCTGCGGTGACGAACAAGGCGGTCGCCGCGCCCTTGGCGTTGCGGTTGACCGCGCGCTGGGGCAGCAGGAAGCCGTTCGGATCATCGCCGATCGTGATGACGGCGCGCACATACATCCCCGGGAGCAGCCCGCGGTCCGGATTGGCGAGCGTCGAGCGGATCGAGAAGGTGCCGGTCGTCTGGCTCACCGTCGCATCCATGGTGTCGAGAATGCCGCTCTCGCCATAGACGCTGCCATCCTCGAGGATCAGCTTCAGCGTCGGCGGGCCGTCGCCGCGCTTCAGCTTGCCGCTCTCCATCATGGCGCGGAAGCGCAGCAGGTTGGCGGAGGAATCCGAAAGGTCGACATAGATGGGATCGATCTGGCGGATGGTCGCCAGCGCCGTCGTCTGCTTGGCCGTGACCAGCGCGCCCTCGGTCACCGTCGACGTGCCGATCAGCCCGCCGATCGGCGCGCGCACCTTGGTGAAGTCGAGATTGATCTTCGCGGCCTCCACCGCCGCCTCGGCCGAGGCGATGTCGGCCTTGGCCTGCGCCAGCGTCGCCTTGGCATCGTCGAGGTTCTGCGCCGTGACCGAATTGGCGCCGACCAGCTGGTTGTAGCGATCGACCTTCGCCTGCGCGCTCGGCAAGGCGGCCTCGGCCTTCTGGAGCGAGGCCGCGGCGGAATCATAGGCCGCCTGATAGCTGCTCGGATCGATCTCGTAGAGGAGATCGCCGGCCTTGACCGTGCTGCCCTCAGTGAAGACGCGGCGCTTGATGAGGCCATCGACCTGCGGCCGGATGTCGGCGACGGCCGAGGCCGTGGTGCGGCCGGCGACCTCGACGGTGAGCGGGACCGATTGCGCCTTCAGCGTGACGGTGCCGACCTCGACGGCCGCGCCGCCGCCCGGCGGCCCGCTCGGCGCGGCCTGCTCGGAGCAGGCTGCAAGCGCGGCCGCAATTCCCGCGAGACCGAGCGCCAGAACGGCCCGGCTGATGTGCAATGTCATGCAAGTTCTCCGGCCAACTGTTTGAGCCGACGCGCGGCTCAAGGGGCGCCGCATCGAAAAAGTCGGCGCCCGTCCAAATGTTCTCATATGCCCCTAGAGAACGTCTGTCGTGCGCATAGGTCGCAATGCCTCGAAACATTGCCCGAGCGGCGGACTTGATGTCGGAACATGTCCGCGCGCGGCCGCGGATACGATTGGTGACAATTCCGGCGGCACGGTTTTGCGACGCGTGAGCGCGGAAGGACCGGCACCCGCTGCCCGTCCGCCACTCTCAGCGGCTAGTGCCCCATCTCCTCGACCAGGAAATCGACGAAGGCCCGGATGCGCGCCGCGAGGTGGTCATGGCCGACATAGACGGCGTGCACCGGCTCGATATCGCCGGGATTGAACGGCTCCAGCACCGGCAGAAGGCGGCCGCTGGCAATGTCCGCCTCGACATGGAAGCGGCCGAGGCGGGCGAGCCCGACGCCCGCAAGGGCCAATTGGCGCAGGATCACGCCGTTATTGCCATGCGCATTGCCGGAGATCGGCCGCGTATAGCCCTCGCCGGTTGCCGGATCACGAAACGGCCACAGGCCCGGATTGGCGCGGAAGTTGAAGCGGAGGCAATTGTGCGCGGCGAGATCGTCGGGCGTGTCCGGCCGGCCGAAGGCCGCGAGATAGTCCGGTGCGGCGACGATGACGCGGCGAGTCTCGAACAGGCGCCTCGCTTTCAACGTCGAATCGCGGAGCGGCCCCATGCGGATGGCGATGTCGGTGCGCTCATCGACGAGGTCGATGACGAGATCGGTCAGGGACACGTCGATCTCGACCTGCGGATAGCGGCCCAGAAAGCGCGGCAGAACTGGCAGCAGGCACGTCTCGCCGAAGGCAACCGACGCGCTGATGCGCAGCCGCCCGCGCGGGATGGCCCCCGCTCCGGAGCCCACCAGCCGCTCGGCATCGTCGATATCGGCAAGGATCGCGCGCGCCCGCTCGAGATAGAGCGAGCCCTCGGCCGTCAGCTGGATCATCCGCGTCGAGCGCGTGAACAAGGGCGTGCCGAGCCGCTCCTCGATGCGTCCGACCAGCTTGCTCACGGCCGAAGGCGACAGCGCGAGCCGCCTGCCCGCCGCCGAGAAGCCGCCCGTTTCCGCGACCGCGACGAAGACGGCCATTTCGCCGGCCCGATTGTCCAAGCGCCACCTGTGAATTCGTTTCCAAGAGGGTTTTACGGCTCTTTATCTTCAGTCGCAAGGAGCGCGTCGCCATTGTTGCTGCACCGCACACTCTTCGTGCCGTGAAAGGTCACGCCATGCCCATTGCTCTCCTTGCGCTCACGATCGCCGCCTATGCGATCGGGACGACCGAATTCGTCATCGTCGGCCTGCTGCCGACCGTCGCCGCCGATCTCGGCATCACCCTGCCGCTCGCCGGACTGATCGTCAGCGTCTATGCGCTCGGGGTCACTTTCGGCGCGCCGGTGCTCACCGCGCTCACCGGCCGCATCGAGCGGAAGCCGCTGCTGCTCGGCCTGATGGCGCTGTTCATCGCCGGCAACGGCCTCGCGGCGCTCAGCCCCTCCTATGAGATGCTGCTCGCCGCGCGGGTTCTGACGGCCTTCGCGCATGGCGTCTTCTTCTCGGTCGGCGCCACCATCGCGGCCGATCTCGTGCCCGAAAACCGCCGCGCCTCGGCCATCGCGCTGATGTTCATGGGCCTGACGGTGGCGATCGTCACCGGCGTGCCGCTCGGGACATGGATCGGCCAGACCTTCGGCTGGCGCATGACCTTCGCCGCCGTGTCCGCGCTCGGGCTCGTCGCCTTTCTCGGCATCGCGGCGCTGCTGCCGGCGCGCATCGCCAAGGCGCCCGCCGCCTCGCTCCTCGATCAGGTCCGCGTGCTCGGCTCCGGCCGGCTGCTGCTCGTCTTCGGCATGACCGCGCTCGGCTATGGCGGCACCTTCGTCGCCTTCACCTATCTCGCCGCGATCCTCGAGACGATCACCGGCTTCGCGGCGTCGCATGTCAGCCTGATCCTCGTGCTCTATGGCCTTGCCATCGCCATCGGCAATCTCTCGGGCGGGCGCATCGCCGATCGCAGCCCGGTCCGGGCGCTCGCCTGGCTGTTCGCGCTGCAGGCGATCGTGCTGGTCGTCTTCAGCGTCACAGCCTCCATGCCGGTCGCGGCGCTGGTGACGCTGGCCGCGCTCGGCTTCCTCTCCTTCGCCAGCGTGCCGGGACTGCAGCTCTATGTCGTCCAGCTCGCCGAACGCGAACGGCCGGGCGCGGTCGACACCGCCTCCGCCCTCAACATCGCCGCCTTCAATCTCGGCATCGCCATCGGCGCCTGGGTCGGCGGACTTGTCGTCGCCTCACCGCTCGGCCTTGCCGCGACGCCCTGGGTCGGCGGCATCATGGTGGCCGGCGCGCTGGTGCTGACGCTGTGGAGCGCCGCGCTCGATGCGCGGGCGAGCGGTCCTGCGCTGGTTCGGGCCTGAGCGGCGCCAGGACCCCGGCCGGCGGTTCCGCTGTCGCGGCGGTTCCGTCGGCGGGGGCAACCTGATAAAGCCGGCTGGGTTCCCTCCAAAGCGCCAGCCCCTCTCCGCAGACAATGTCCGAAACGCATCCCCTGCCCTCGCCCCTCATCGACTTCCTGTCGCGCGCCCTCGCGCGGCAATCGGGCGGCGTCATCTATCGCGAGCTGGCGCAGGCGCTGCGCCAGGCCGTGACCGAGGACATTCTGGCGCCGGGCGACGTGCTGCCCGGCGAGCGCGACCTCGCCGAGGCGATCGACATCTCGCGGACATCGGTGCGCAAGGCGATCGAGAGCCTCGTCAATGACGGCGCGCTGATCCGCCGCCATGGCGCGCGCACCGCCGTCGCCGAGCGTGTCGAGAAGCCGCTGTCGGCGCTGACCTCCTTCTCCGAGGACATGCGCTCGCGCGGTATCGAGCCGGGCATGATCTGGATCTCGAAGGAAGTCGCGACCGCCTCGCCGAGCGAGATCATGGCGCTCGATCTCTCGGTCGGCGCCAAGGTCTGCCGGCTGAAGCGGCTGCGCACCGGCGACGGCAAGCCGATGGCGATCGAGCATGCCGTGGTGCCGGGCGACGTGCTCGCCGATCCGGCCGAAGTGACGGGATCGCTCTATGAGGTGCTGTCGCGGCTCGATCGCCGCCCCGTGCGCGCGCTGCAGCGGTTGCGCGCCGCCATCGCCAGCCCCGAGGACAGCGAGCTGCTGCATCTCGAGCCCGGCGCGCCGCTGCTCGTCGCCGAGCGGCGCTGCTTCACCCGCGACGGGACGCCGATCGAATTCACCCGCACGCTCTATTGCGGCACGCGCTACGACTTCCTCGTCGAACTGCGCAGCCAGGATCAAAGCTGAGATCAGTGTGATACCAGTTGTGGAAATATGAGGCATATGCGCGTGACTGGTTGCTAACTGGTTCCCTCGCAGCTACGGTTGGAGGGTCGATCCATCGCAGCGAGCAGTTCCGTGCAGGCGTGTCTCAGGCGTTTCGCTTCATCGCTCATCGTCTCGTGCCAGCCGGTGCCCGGCGGCCCGCTCGACCAGCCTGACAGCGTCGTCGGCTTCGCCCTTGCGGCGCTCGCGAGCGGCGCGCGCGGTTTGCGCATCGAAGGCATCGACAATCTCCGCGCCGTTCGCGCTGCCACCGACGCGCCGATCATCGGCCTCATCAAGCGCGACCTCGACACCTCGCCGATCCGCATCACGCCCTTTGCCGCCGATGTCGAGGCGCTGGCCGATGCCGGCGCCGACATCATCGCCTTCGACGCGACCGACCGGGTCCGTCCCGTCGAGGCCGCGGCGCTCTGCGCGCTCGTCCATGCGCGCGGCAAGCTCGCCATGGCCGACATCTCCACGCTGGCCGAGGCGAAGGCTGCGATCGCCTTCGGCGCCGATATCGTCGGCACCACGATGTCGGGCTACACAGGCGGACCCGAGCCGACGGAGCCGGATTTCGCGCTGCTCGCCGCCGCCGTCGCGCTCGGCCATCCCGTCATCGCCGAAGGACGCATCCGCGCGCCGGAGCAGGCCGCGGAGGCCATCCGCCTCGGCGCGCATGGCGTCGTCGTCGGCTCGGCGATCACAAGGCCGGAACACATCACCTCCTGGTTCGCCGACGCCATCGAAGCGGTGAAGGCGGAGAGCGATGATCGGCCGACGCTCGCCTTCGATCTCGGCGGCAGCAAGATCCTCGTCGCGCTGGTCGCCGGCGGCACGGTTCTCGACACGCGCGAGGCGCCGACGGAGCGCACCGCCGATGCGAATGCCTGGTGCGACACCGTCGCGGCGCTCGCCTCGCCGTTCCAGGGCGCGTTCGGCGCCGTCGGCGGCTGTGTCACCGGCATCGTCGAGGGCGGGCGCTGGACAGCGCTCAATCCCGAGACGTTGCCGATTTCGGCCGGTTTCCCGCTGGCCGAGGCGCTCGCAGGCCGTCTCGGCACGGCGGTGACGCTCGCCAATGACGCGCAGGCCGCCGCCTGGGGCGAATATCGCTTCGGCGCCGGCGCCGGCCGCGACCTCGTCTTCCTCACCGTCTCGACGGGCATCGGCGGCGGTGTCGTGCTTGGCGGCGAACTCCGCGTCGGACGCTCCGGCCTTGCCGGCAGCGCCGGGCTGACGCGCCTCATCTCGGCGGAGGGCGCCGGCGCGCTGATCGAAAGCGCGGCGAGCGGCCCGGCCATCGCGGCGGCTGGCAGCGCTGCCGGCATCGCCGGTGATGCGCCCGGCGTGTTCGCGGCCGCGGCTGCCGGCGATGCGCGCGCCGCGGCGATCGTCGATCGTTCGGCGGCGGTCGTCGCCGCCCTCATGGGAAATCTGCAGCTGCTGTTCGATCCCGACGTGATCGTGCTCGGCGGCGGCGTCGGTCTCGCGGCGGGCTATCGCGAGCGCCTCGAACTTCGGCTGGCGGAGCTTCCGCCGTTGATGAGACCCGAGATCCGCGCGGCGGCGCTCGGCAGACATGCAGGCGTGATCGGTGTCGCCGACCTCGCCGCGCGCCAATCAAAATCCAGGGGAACGAAAAAATGACGCGACTGAAATCACTTCTCGCCGGCGCGGCCATCCTCGCCGCCATGGGCCTCTCCACGGCCAAGGCCGAGGTCACCGTGCTCGGCTGGCCGGGCGGCCCCGAAGAGGCAGGCCTGCGCAAGGCCGCCGAGGTCTACAACACCAAGGCGGCCGACGCCGACAAGGTGAAGCTGATCTTCTTCAACCGCGACGGCTTCTTCGACAAGCTCGCCGCCGATCTCGCGGCCGGCTCGACCGATTTCGACATCAACCTGCTCGCGACCTATGCGCTCGGCCGCTATGCGCCGTTCATGGATCCGATCACGCTGCCGGCCTCCGCCAAGGACACCTTCTCCGACAAGGTGCTGGCGACGATGCAGTATGACGGCAAGCAGTACGGCATCCCGACCGATCTCTCGCTGCACTTCATGTATTACCGCAGCGACCTGATCGAGAAGCTGCTCGCCGACGCCGAATGGAAGAAGGCCTATGGCGAGATCTCCGAGAAGTATCTCGGCAAGAAGCTCGAGCCGAAGGATCCGGACGCCTGGACGTGGGAAGACTGGATGGCGACGTCGCTGTTCTTCACCAAGTCGATCAACAAGGAGAGCCCGACCCGTTACGGCGCGGTTCTCCAGATGAAGAACCTCCTCTTCAACATGATGGTCTGGCATTCGGCGGCCAAGGCCCAGGGCGGCGACTGGCTCGATGCCTCGGGCGCGGTCATCGTCGACAGCCCGGCCTATCGCGCGGCGCTCGAGATCTACAAGAAGCTCTATGACGAGGGCGCGACGCCGAAGGACTCGACCACCTACGAGTTCGCCGAGGCCAATGCCGCCTTCGGTTCCGGCCAGGCCGCGACCATGCTGCAGTGGAACGCCGCCTTCGCCGATCTCGACAACAAGGAAAAGACGCCCGCCGTCGCCGGCAAGATCGGCACCGTCGCGCCGCCGACCGGCCCGGCCGGCCGCTTCACGCATATCCACGGCCTCGGCCTCGGCATCAACAAGGCATCGACCCACAAGGAAGGCGCGGTCAAGTTCATCGACTGGCTGGCGACCCCGGAGGCGATGACGATCTATGCCAAGGCCGGCGGCTCGCCGGCGCTGACCGAGGCCGTCGTCGCCGGCCTCGTCGCCGAGCGTCCCGACCTCAAGAAGCTCGGCGAATATGCCGGCGCCTATGGCTTCGTGATGAATGGCGGCACGGCCGCGAAGGCGCTGCAGGTCTATGAGCTGCAGGCCAAGGAGTTCACGGCCTACTGGTCCGGCGGCAAGTCGCTCGACGAGGCGCTGGCCGCGACCAAGACCGGCATGACCGAGCTCCTGAAGCCCTGATCCGCACCCGTGGCTGCCGGCCTATCGCCGGCGGCCCCTTCACCCTCGCCGGCGGGCCGCATCGGTCCGCCGGATCTCTCCCGACACCGAGGAACCAGCGCGCATGGAGCGGCAGACCATCTTCGAGGGGCGCCTTCTCATCGGCCCCCTCACCGCCTTCCTGATCGCGCTGCTCGGCTTTCCGCTCATCGTCGACATCATCTATTCGGTGTCGCGGGTCGGCTTCGAGAATATCCGCGCGCCGGAGATCATCGGCTTCGCCAACTATGCGAAGGCGATCGCCGACCCCGAGTTCTGGTCGGCCGCCTGGTTCTCGCTGCGCTTCGGACTGATCGTCGCCTCGATCCAGGTGGTGGCGGGCCTCGCGCTCGCGATCTTCCTCGCGCCGCTCTTTGCGAAGCGTCCGTGGCTGATCGCCTTCCTGATGCTGCCGATGATGGTGGCGCCGGCGCTGGTCGGCCTCATGTACCGGCTGATCCTGCATGAATTCGTCGGCGTCGTTCCCTATTACCTGCTCGAATGGGTCGGCGACTTCCCCGCCTTTCTCGGCCGGCAATGGGCGTTCACCACGCTCGTCGTCATCGAGACGCTGCAATGGACGCCGTTCGCGCTCCTGATCCTGCATTCGGCCTATGCCGCGATCTCGCCCGACGTGCGCGAGGCGGCGGCGCTCGACGGCGCGACCGGCGTGCGCCTCTTCCTCACGATCGACCTGCCGTTGATGCTGCCGGCGATCGGCATCACTGCCTTCATCCGCTTCATCGACAGCTTCCGCGTGTTCGACAACATCTACACGCTGGTCGGCGCCGGGGCCGGCGGCTCCACGACCTCGATGAGCATCTATATCTACCAGGCCTTCTTCAAGGTCGGCGATATCGGGCTCGCCGTCGCCGCCTCGATGCTGCTGCTGGTCGCGTCCTTCGCCGTCCTGTGGACGATCAACCGCCTGACGGCGCGGAAGGAGCCGCTATGAGAACCCGTGTCATGCAGGGGCTGCGCTGGCTCGTCTTCGTCGTCGCGGCGCTGGTGCTCAACTTCCCGGTCATCGCCACGTTGGTCACCTCGCTCAAAAGCGAGGCGGAAATCTCGTCGAATGCCTCGCTGGTGATCGAGAACCCGACGCTGGACAATTACACCGCGATCTTCGGCATGGCCGATCGCTTCGACATTCTGCACTATCTCTTCAACAGCCTCGTCGCTTCGACGATCGGCTCGGCGCTCGCCATCGTCCTCGCCTTCCCGGCCGCCTATGCGATGGCGCGCAGCAAGACCGGACGCAGCTGGCTGCTGCCGCTCGCCGTCAATCTCCGCGCCGTGCCGCTGATCATCTTCGCGATCCCGATCTATCTCATGTACCAGCAGGTCGGCCTGCTCGACACGCGCATCGGCCTCGCCTTCATCTTCTGCCTCGTCAACGTGCCGCTGGTGCTGGTGCTCTTCACAGCGGCGATCGCCGAATTGCCGATCGAGATCGAGGAAGCCGCCCGCGTCGACGGCGCCAGCACGCTGAAGCTCATCCTGCATGTCGTGCTGCCGATGTCGCTGAATGTCGTCGCGGCCTCCTCGGTGCTCGCCTTCATCTATTCGTGGAACGAGTTCCTGTTCGGCTTGATGCTGACCACCAACAAGGCGACGCCGATCTCCGTCGGCGCCTCGTTCTTCTTCGCGGCCTCCGGCGGCGGCGTGCGCTGGGGCGTGGCGGCAGCCGTGATGATCCTCGCGACGCTGCCGCCGCTGCTGCTCGGCCTCGTGATGTATCGACAGATCGGCCGCTCGATGACCGCGGGCGCGGTCAAGGGCTGAGGCCCAGCCGACGGTTGCACGCGCTGCGGGCATGGAAATTGCTTCGCCTGCTCGGGGTTCTGCGCTCATGGCGCGGCGCCCCTGGCGGAAGCGGTGACCGGCGGAACAGTCGTCCCGCCACCTTCCGCCAGTTGCTAACTGTCGGGGGACACATGGCAGACCTGCCGCTGACGCCGCGTTTCGGCGTCGACCGGATCTTGATCGACGTGCACGAGCAGGTCGTCGGCACGACCGACGGCGACGTGGCGGACTATATTCCCGAGCTCTCCAAGGTCGACCCGTCGCCCTTCGGCATCGCCGTCGCCACGACGCGCGGCCGGCTGCACGAGATCGGCGACACGCGCATCCCCTTCACGATCCAGTCGGTGTCGAAGGCGCTCACCTATTGCATGGCGCTGGAACTGGTCGGCCGCGCCGAGGTGCTGAAGCGCGTCGGCGTCGAGCCGAGCGGTGATCCCTTCAACGCGATCGAGTTCGATCCGGTGACCCGCCGGCCCTACAATCCGATGGTCAATGCCGGCGCGGTCACCGTCGCCGGCATCCTGCGCGATGTCTATGGCCCCGAACGCGCCTTCAACGAGGTGCTCGCCCGCTTCTCCGCCGCCGCCGGCCGGCCGCTCGGGCTCGACGAGGCGGTGTATCGCTCGGAAGCCTCGACCGGCCACCGCAACCGCGCCATCGGCCATCTCCTCGTCGGCATCGGCGCGCTGAATGAGCCGATGGAATCGGCGCTCGATCTCTATTTCCGCCAATGCTCGATCACCGTCACGGCGGCCGATCTCGCCATGATCGGCGCCACGATCGCCAATCTCGGCGACAATCCGGTCACCGGCGCCGAGGTGTTCGACATCGCGGCGGTGCGCGACACCCAGGCGGTGATGTTCACCTGCGGCATGTATGACTATTCCGGCAACTGGGCCTTCGATGTCGGCGTTCCCGCCAAGAGCGGCGTCGGCGGCGGCATTCTCGGCGTGGTCAGCCGGCAGCTCGGCATCGGCACCTATTCGCCGCGGCTCGACCAGAAGGGCAATTCGGTGCGCGGGCTCGCGGCCTTCCGGCTGCTTTCCGCCGAAATGGGGCTACACTCGTTCGACCTCACCAATCCGGGCTCGGCCTTCGTCGATTCCTTCTTCGCCGAAGTCCGCAGCGCCTGAGCCTTCCCGAGACGAGATGTCACCGACCATGCAGCTCACTGCCCATCTCCACGGCACCCGCCTCGTGGTCACCCCGGCGGGCCGGCTCGACAGCCTGAACGCGCCAGAGCTCGAACAAAAGCTCACAGCCGATGTCGACAGCGGCCATCACGATCTCGTCCTCGATCTCTCGGCGCTCGACTATATCTCCAGCAAGGGCCTGTCGGCGCTGCTCTCGGTCGGCAAGAAGGTCAAGCGCCATGACGGACGGATGGTGCTGGCCGGGCTCAGCGATCACGTGCATCAGGTCGTGATGATCAGCGGCTTCGAGCGCATCTTCGAGATCTATCCCTCGGTGGATGCCGCGCTCAGTGCGGCTTGACCCTCGCCCTCGCCAAATGACACGGTGAGCCGATGACCACGAGCCGGCTCGAACGGGCCTTCAAGGCCGAGCAGGGCGCCCTCCGGCCGCTGATGGCGGCGCTTGGCGACTTCGCCGCGGCAAACCATGTTCCCGCGGACGCCGCCTTCAAGATCGAGCTGGCGATCGACGAACTGGTCAACAATGCCATCGACCACGCCTATCCCGCGGACGCGCCCGGCGAGGTCCGCCTGACGGTGACGCGCGACGAGACTGCCGTCACGATCGAGGTTTCCGACGACGCGCCGCTGTTCGATCCGCTCGCCGTGCCGGTGCCGGATATCGATGCGCCGATCGATCACCGGGCGCCGCGCGGGCTTGGCATCCATCTTCTGCGCAGCCTCATGACCAATTCGAGCTATAGCGTCGAGCGAGGAAAGAATCATATTCGTCTGACCCTCTCGCTGGACGATTCCCGATGAACATCGCCGACAGCCATATCCTCGTCGTCGACGACGTCGAGGACAACCGCGCCATCCTGCTCCGGCGGCTGCAAAGGCTCGGCTTCCGCCATCTCGCCGAGGCCGAGGACGGCGTCGCGGCGCTCGATCATATCCGCGCCCATCCGGTCGATCTGGTCCTGCTCGACGTGATGATGCCGCGCATGAACGGCGTCGAGGTGCTGGAGGCGATCCGGCTCGAGAACCGGCTCGAGCAGACCGCCGTGATCATGATCTCGGCGGCGACCGAGATCGAGACCGTGGTCAAATGCATCGATCTCGGCGCCGAGGACTATCTGCCGAAGCCGTTCAACCCGTCGATCCTGCGCGCCCGCATCGGCTCGGTGCTCGAGAAGAAGGCGCTGCGCTCGGAGGTCCGCCGCCAGCTGACGCGGCTCGAAGTCGAGATGGCCGGCGCCCGCCAGCAGCAGCTCGCCATGGTCAACACGCATTTCCCGGCGCCGGGCGGGCCGGTCGACGTCCATGCGGTGATGATGCCGGCGCAGGAAGTCGGCGGCGATCTCTATGACTTCTTCTTCATCACGCCGGAAACGCTGTGCATCGCCATCGGCGATGTTTCCGGCAAGGGCATGCCGGCGGCGCTGTTCATGGCGCGGACGCGCAGCCTGCTCCGCGCCGGCACGCTGCAGTTCGCAAAGCTCGCCGGCCGCGTGCCGCTGCCCTCCGAGGTCGCGGCGCTGCTCAACGAGGAGCTCTGCAAGAACAACGAGGATTGCCTGTTCGTCACGCTGCTGGTCGGCTTCCTCGATATCGCCAGCGGCCGCCTCGACTTCGTCAATGCCGGCCATCTGCCGCCGGTGCGGGCGAGCTCCGCGGGCGTCGCGCTGGAGCCGGCGCAGTTCGATCCGCCGATCGGCGTCATGGACCATCTCGTCTTCGCCGACCGCAGCCTGCAGCTCAGCCCCGGCGAGACGCTGGTGCTGATGACCGACGGCCTGCCCGAAATGGAAGACGACAGCCGCACGATGTATTCGACCAGCCGCCTGATGGACGACTGCCGCGCGCTGGCCGGGCTCGATCCGCGTGCCTTCGCGGGCGGCCTTGTCGAACGCGTGCTCGGCCATGCCGGCGACACGCCGCAATTCGACGACATCACCGCGCTGGTGCTGCGCTGGCAGCCACCAGTCGCCTGAACCGGATCAGCCGCCGGCCGGGCCGAGCAGCGCCGCCATCTTGGCCGTCAGCCGTTCGAAATCGACCGGCTTGGTGTCGAAGTCGTCGCAGCCGGCGGCGAGCGCTGCCTCGCGTTCGCCGACCATGGCATGCGCCGTCAGCGCGATGATCGGCAGCGGCGCGCCGGCGAGCGCGCTGCGGATGCGCCGCGTCGCCTCCCAGCCATCGAACACCGGCAGGCTCAGATCCATCAGCACCAAGTCGGGCGCGCGCTCCAGCGCATTGCGGCCGAGCGCCTGGTCGACCGCCTCCTGGCCGTCGACCGCGTTGAGGACGGTGTGGCCGGCCCGCTTCAGCCGTCTCGACAGCATGTCGCGGTTGAGTTCGTTGTCCTCGACCAGAAGAATGACGGCCATCAGCCCGTTCCACCTGATTGCGTGACGGCGCGGATCGCGCGGCTCAGCTCGAAATGCGCCGCATTGCCCTTGGCGATGACGCCCTGCGCCGCGCGGCCGAGGCGCGTGCGCTCGTCATTGGTGAGTTCGCGCGCGGTGACGACGATCACCGGGATGTCGCGCCAGCGTTCATCGGCGCGCAGGTGATCGAGGAACTCGAAACCGTCCATCTCCGGCATGTTGAGATCGAGCAGGATCGCGTCCGGAACGGCGTGGCCGGCGAGCCAGGCGAGCGCCTCGCGGCCGTTGGTCGCCTCCGCAGCGGCCATGCCGAGCTTCTCGCCGATGCGTCCCATCAGCTCGCGGGTCGGCGCATCGTCCTCGACGACGAGCATGGTCTGGCCGCCGGCGGCGGGACGGTCGGGCATGGCGCGCTCGAGCGTCGACAGGAGATCCGCGCGGTTGAGCGGCTTCGTCAGCATCGCCGCCGCGCCGAGCGTGAAGGCGAGGCTGCGGTCGTCGGTGATGGAGACGATCACCACCGGAATGCTGGCGAGCTCCGGATCCTCCTTGAGCGCGACCAGCACGGTCCAGCCGTCGACCTGCGGCATCATGATGTCGAGCGTGATCGCATCCGGCCGATGCAGCCGCGCAAGTTCCAGCGCCTCGGGGCCTGAGCTCGCATAGAGCGGCGCATAGCCCTCGCGCACGAGATGCGCGCCGATGATGTGGCGGGTGTGCGGATCATCGTCGACGACGAGGACGCGGCCCGCCTTGCCGGCGGTGTTCTCGGGCCCGACGGCGCCTGCGGCCTCATCGGGGTCAACTGCCCCGGCGCCGCCATCGACGATGGTCAGCAGGAAGCACGAGCCCTCGCCGGGCGTGCTGGTGACGGTCAAATCGCCGCCGAGCGTGCGGGCGAAGCTGCGGCTGATCGCGAGGCCGAGCCCGGTGCCGCCGAAGCGGCGCGTCGTCGAGCTGTCGGCCTGCGAAAAGGCCTGGAACAGACGGCCCATCTGCTCCTCGGTGAGCCCGATGCCGGTGTCCTTGACCGCGACCGTGAGCCGGCGCCCCGTCCGCTCGATGGTCATCGTCACGGTGCCGGACTTGGTGAACTTGGTCGCGTTGCTGAGGAGGTTCAGCACGATCTGCTTCAGCTTGGTGTGGTCGGTGGTGACGGAGCCGATCCCGGGCGCGATCTCAACGACGAAGGCGTTGCTGTTCTTGGCGGCGAGCGGCTTCACCAGCGTTTCGATATCGCGCGCCAGCGCCGCGAGATCGACCGGCTCGAGGAACACCTCCATCCGCCCGGCCTCGATCTTCGAAAGGTCGAGAATGTCGTTGATGATGCGCAGGAGATGCTGTCCGGCGCCCTCGATCTTCTTGAGATCGGCGACGGCGTCGGCATTGCCGTCATCCTCGGCGTCCTGCATCAGGAGCTGGCTGTAGCCGATGATGGCGTTGAGCGGCGTGCGCAGCTCGTGGCTCATATTGGCGAGGAATTCCGACTTCACCTGCGTCGCGTGGTCGGCGGCTTCCTTGGCGAGTTCGAGTTCGCGCTGGCGCTCGCGCATGTCGGTGACGTCAGAATAGACGGCGACGATGCCGCCCGCCGCGGTGCGCCGCTCCTGGATCTGCACCCAGCGGCCGTCCGGGAAGCGCTCGACCGTGACCTCGAGGCTGGCACGCCGGGCGATGCGGTCGTTGATCCAGGCCTCAGCGGCGGCGGCGTCGAGGCCGCGCCGATCGGCGGCCGCGCGCATGATCTCGAGAAAGGTGGTGCCCGGCTGGAGAACCCGCGAGACCGGTCCGGTCATGCCGCGATACTGCGAATTGGTGATCTGCAGCCGGTCTTCGGCGTCGTAGAGCGCGAAGCCCTGGTTGATGCTCTCGATGGCGTCCAGCATCATCTGGCGGCGCTGGCGTGCTTCCTCGGCGAAGGCATCGCGCTCGCGGATGCTGACGGCGAGGAGCGCCACCGCCTCGCGCATCGCCCCCAGCTCGTCATTCGCCGGCTCGGGCAGCGCGACATCGCTGCGCCCCTTGGTGATCTCGCCGATCGCCGCCACCAGTTGCCGGAGCGGCGGCAGGATGGATGCGAGCACCACGAAGGTGAGCAGCGCGCCGAGCACCACGGCGAGCGCGGTGATGGCGAGCGACACCTGCGTGCTGCCGGTGAACTGGCGCAGCACCTCGACCCGCGCCGCAACCGCCTGGTCGCGCAGCTTCGGCTCGATCTCGCCGAGCAGCGCCTCGACATTCTCGCCATGCGCCCGCGCCTCGGCGAAGAGCGCATTGCCGACGACGCGCTGGTCGTCGGTATAGGCGTTGACGGCCTTCATCGCGCTGTCGTCGAAGGCTGCGACGCCGGCGCCGATCGCCTCGGCCTCCTTCGGCATGTAGCTCTTCAGGATCGCGAGGCTGTCCTCGACCCGCTTGCGGGCGTCGTTGCCCTTGGTCTCGGCGAGGGTCAGCAGGCTGACCGCAAGGTCGGCGCGCCAGTAGAGCAGGTCCTGGAACGCCGAGCGCACGTCACTGACGGCCCCCGACATCGCCGCGACGCGCTGGGCCTCGCCGACCGTCACCGCCGCGCGCTGGCCGGCCCAGTAGATATAGGCGCTGGTCGCGGCCATCGGCAGCAGGAGCAGCACGGCGAGCACGATGGTGCGGACCGGGATCGAGGTCCGGCGGAGCAGGCGGATGAGCGAGCGGGCCATCGGCGCCGCTCAGGGATTGGCCAGGGTGACGCTGATGACGCCGCCGAGATCGTTCTCGGCTGCCCCCTCGCGCGGATAGCCGGTGATGTCGATCGAGCCCTTCGGACTGCCATGGCAGGAGAGGCACGAGGCGGCGTAATATTCGGGCACGGCCATGCGGAACTCCTTGCCGCCATCGGCGGCGACGATCTCCGAGAAGCTGGCGCCGCGCGTCCAGTCGCTCGCGCGGAACTTGTCGGCGATCACGGCCGTCTCCCAGCCATCGGGCCGGGACTTGCGGTTGCGCACCAGCTCCGGCGGCGCCGTCACCTTGATATGCGCCTCGCCGCCGACCCGGCGGGCGAAGGATTCGTTGACGAGACGGGCAAACGTCGCCGGGATGAAGCCCTTGAAGGCGGTGCCCTCATCGTTGATCAGCGGCTGCGCGTCGTCGATGACCTCCTTGATCGCGGCGGTCTGCGCGGCGATCAGGCGGCCGAGACGCGAGGCGGCGGGATAGGACGCCGGGTCCTCGCCGGTCTTCTTCTGGTAGTTGGCGGTGGCCTCGGCGATCACGGCGGCGGAATCGAGATGCTTGTCGCCGACCGAGGGATCGTTGATCTCGGTCTGATGCTTGGAGATCACCGAGCGCGCCGATTGCAGCATGGCCGCGAGGCGGCTCGCGATCTCGCCGGGCGATTCGGGCACTGATGCCGCCGTTGCAGCCGGCGTCTCCGCCGTCCAACCGGCGATCGGCAGCGCGAGCGTCACCGCCGCGACGAGGCCGAGCCCCAGCAAGGCGCGCCGAAACGCAGGCTTGCGCCAGGCGCTGCCTCCCGAACCGCAAAGCCTGTCCGTCAATCCCGCCCCCTCGATCGCAGCCGGGCCGTTCGGCAGCAGCCATCCGGCTGCCGGCGCGCCCTGTTCTCTCGCGCTGAGCAAACCACGTGCCGCGACGCCGACGCAAGCGGCAGGCGGGCACGAAGGCGGCTGGCTGCCTGAATTCGGCACCTGTCTTGACAGCGGGACTGCGGCGCATCAGGTCACGGGCATGGCAGAGATCAAGACCATCACCGTCCAGACCTCCGGACAGGGCCTCTACGAGATCACCGACGCCGCCGCGTCCTTCGTCGCGGCAGCCGGGACGGCGAGCGGATTGCTGACCCTCTTCGTCCGCCACACCTCGGCATCGCTCATCGTTCAGGAGAACGCCGACGGCGATGTCGTCCGCGACCTCCAGGCCTTCTTCACCCGGCTCGTGCCGCCGGCGACGAGCCCGGCGATGGACTATCTCGTCCATCGCCTCGAAGGCCCCGACGACATGCCGGCCCATATCAAGGCTGCGCTGACGCAGACCTCGCTGTCGGTTCCGGTGATGTCAGGCCGGATGATGCTCGGCCGCTGGCAGGGCATCTACCTCTTCGAGCATCGCGACCGGCCGCATCGGCGCGAGATCGTGCTCTGCCTCGTGCAGTGACGCGTCGTCGGCCGCCGCCACCCAGCGGAGATCGCCGGCATAGCGCCACTCAGGGCGGCCATCGGCTCCCAGCGCCAGGAGATGCAGCCAGCGATTGTCGAAGAGCGCCCGCACGGCGTCATGCCGCGCGAGGATCGCGGTGATCGCCGCGCGCGGCGCTGCAATATAGACCGAAAGCCGCAGCGGCTCATGGGCGAGGTGGTCGCCGTCATGCACCGATTGCCAGGGCAGGCCGCCGCGCAGCACGCCGCCATTGCCCTCGACGACGCCGATGCCGCCGGTGACGTTGTGCAGCAGCTTGTTGCCGCCGCCAAAGGCCGCCGGCGCGACCACCGAGCCGTAATATTGCAGGCTGATCCAGCTCGCGACGACCACAGGCGCCGTCAGGATCAGCTCGAGCACCCGGAATTCGGTGTCCTTCGCCGCCTCGTAGTCGTGCAGGAACGCCCGGCCGGCGAGGTCCCTGCCCCTCGTCTGCGCGCGCGGCGCGGCGATGAAGGCGCTGCAGCCGGCGAGCGCCCATTCGGGACGCAGTTCGGACCAGTCGCGGCTGCGCCGGGCGATGGCGGAGACGCGCCGGGCCCGCGGCAGCCGCAGGGCGCGTTCGCTGCGGGCGGCATCGCCGGCAAGGGCGAGCCAATGCCGCGCACGCGCGATGTCGGCCTCATGCGCCACCGACGGATGGTCGCTCGCGAAGAGCGTGACGTCGTCGGTGGTGGTGTCGTGCAGGGCGGCGAGGAACAGCGTGTCGGCGGGGATGGTGATGCCGCGCGCGGCGAGGCCCGCCCGCACCGCGCGGTCGTTCAGCAGCGCCGCGAGCAGTCGCGCATTGACGTCGCCGGCATGGCCGCCACAGGCGCCGCATTGGAGGGCGCTCGCATGCGGATTGTTGGCGACCGTGGCGCCATGGCCGGCGATGACGACGAGCCGCGCGAAGCCCGAGGTCAGCGACATCGCCTTCAGCACGGTCTCGGCGGCATCGACCGCCCGCGTGGGTTCAAGCGGCGGATCGAGCCGCGGCGCCGGCTCGTCCGTGGCCGAAGCGCTGCCGAGGCCGAGCGCATCGCGCAGTAGCTTGCCGGCCTGGAGCGGCCCCGTCGCCTCGACAAAGGCGAAGGACGAGACGGCGGCGAGCTTGAAGCGGCCAAAGGCGCGCTTCGCCCGCGCCCCGATCCGCGCCGTGTGGTCGGCGGCGGCGTCCGTCTCGGTGCCCGAGCAGGAGAAGACGGAGGGATTGAGCAGCACCGGCAGCCGCAACTCGCGGACATCCGAGGCGAAGCGCCGATGCGCCGTCGCGAGGCCGAAGAAGCCGGCAAAGCCGAGCGTGGCGATGCCGGGCTCCTGAACTTCCAGCGCGCGCCGAAGGACCTCGGAGCGCACATCGATGCAGAAGGCCATCTGCAGCGCCGGCCGGATGTCGCGCGACGGCGCGGCCGCCACGGGGCTCGACAGCACCGCCGAAAGCCGCCGCTGGCCGGCCCGCTCCAGCGCCTCCTGCAGGAGGACGTCGACCACCGATGACGGCGTCGGCGCGACCGGCACGGCATGCGCGGCGACCACCGCGGCCCATGCAGCGCCGATCCGCTCCCGATGGCGCCGCAGCAGCGCCGCCTCGAAGACGAGCCGGATCGCCAGGAGGTCCGTCGCGGTGGCGTCGGCCCTGCCGGCAAGTTCCGCCTGCCAGAGCCGCTGCCGCGCCAGCTGCGACCAGCCGCCGAGCGTCATCAGCAACCGGTGGAAATAGGTATCGAGGGCCTCTCCGCTCAGCCCGAGCGCCTCGACCGACCGGGCCAGCGCCGCCTCGGCCGTCTCCGGCAGCGCGGCGACCTCGGACGTGAAGCTGCCAAGCCCGGCGATCTCGGGCGTCAGGTCGCGGCTCGCGAAGGCCCGCCAGGCGGCATAGGCGCTGCGTCCCTGCGGCGCGGCCCAGAGCGCCTGTCCCTCGTCGAAAAAGCCGCCGGCAAACGCGCCGATCCGCTCGGCGACGAGCCCGGACCAGTCGATCCCCGTTGCGCTGGCGGCGAGATCGGCCACGGTCGGCAGCGCCTTCGGCATCAGATCCGGTGCGGCGATCGCAGCCTTCAGCGCGCCGAGCGAGGCGGGCCTGAGCGCGGAGGGCGATGCCGCCAGCGCCGCGGCGAGATCCGCGTCGGCGATCTCGCCGGATGCGATCTTCTGCTGATACCAGGCGCGCGGCATGGTCACGGCGACACCCGCGACGCGCCGGAGCCGCGTCGCGGTCAGGGCGAGGTCGTCCTTGGCCTGGCCGAGGAACGGATTGACGGCGACGCTGGTGGCGAGCGGCCAGAGCGGCGGGATCGCCCGCACCGCCTGTTCGGCAGCCACGGCGACGGCGATGCCGAGGGCATACCGGTCGACAGGTTGGACATGGGTCATGATGTCTGCGCTCGCGTTCGATCAGGAGGCGTTGCGGATCGACCAGCCGCCGAGCAGCCGGTCGAGGATGGCATTGGCATAGAGGCCGTTGGCGAGATGGACGCGTAGGCCGGCGGCGGCCGGGTGCTGCGCCCAGAGCGGCAGCAGCGCCTGCACGATGGCCACCGTGCCGAAGCTCGCCAGCGCCAGCGCCGTCAGCGCCCATTCGAGCGGGCCAGGGTTCGGCGCCGGCGGCAGGATGCCGGCCGTCATCCACTCGGCACCGACCTGCAGCGCGAAATAGCCGATCGAGGCAGCGATGGCGTAGACGGCCGTCTTGCGGGTCAGCGCGCGCGGCGCGGTGTCGGCGAAGCCCTGCGCCAGCAGATAGGCGACGCCGAAGATCAGGATGGCGCCGAGCGCGATCGCCTGCGGCGACTTCTCGGCGAAGCCGAAGCCGAGGCCGACGGCGAGATAGATTAGAAGCGCTGCGGCGAAGGCGCGGGCGACCGCGGCTGGCCGCGGGATGGCGACCGGGCCCGGGCGGCGGCTGGCGGCGATGCTCTCGACAGCGCCGCCGGAAGCCAGGAAGGCATGCGCCTTGTAGAGCGAATGGGCGAGGATATGCAGCAGCGCCAAGGGGAAGAGCGCGAGGCCGCATTCGAGGATCATGAAGCCCATCTGCGCCACGGTCGACCAGGCGAGCGAGGTCTTCACCGCCGGCTGGGTCAGCATCACCAGGCAGCCGAACAGCGCCGTGAAGCCGCCGACAAGGACGAGCGCGGCGAGCGCCAGCGGCGCCAGCAGCATCACATCGGCAAAGCGGATCAGCAGGAAGCCGCCGGCATTGATGACGCCGGCATGCAGCAGCGCCGAGACCGGCGTCGGCGTTTCCATCACCTCGGTCAGCCAGCCATGGGTCGGGAACTGCGCCGACTTCAGCAGCGCGGCGACCGCGAGGAGGCTTGCCGCACCGACGGCGAAGCCGCCGCCCTCGCCGAGCCGCGCCTCCGCGAGGATCGCGCCGATATCGCCGGTGCCATAGCCGACCGCGAGCAGGGCAGCGGCGCACAGCAGCGCGGCGTCGGCGGCGCGCGCCACGACGAACTTCTTGCGCGCCGCCCGCTGCGCCGCCACGCGCTCCGGATAGAACAGCAGCAGCTTGTGCAGCGCGAGGCTGGTCGCGATCCAGGCGAGCACGAGCTGAGCGAGATTGCCGGCGATGACCAGCATGAGAACCGCGACCAGCGTCAGGCAGAGCCACTGCGTGAAGACGCCCTGCCGCGGCTCGCCGTCGAGAGTGGTCGCCGCATAGCGCAGCACGATCCAGCCGATGAAGGCGACGAGCAGCAGCATCGACAGGCTGACGGCGTCCTGCCGCACGGAAATCCCGAGTCCCATCCAGCCGATCAGCGGGCTTTCGACGGCGCCGTAGCGGATGGTGAGCGCCACCGAGACAAGCGCGACCAGGATCGCCGCCAGCGCCGCGCCTTCGGCAAAGCGGAGAAGGCCGCGCGGCCGCCTGCCCGGCGAGACGCGCGCGAGCACGGCACTGGCGAGAAAGAGGAGCGGCGCGAGCAGCGGCAGGAATGCGCGCAAGGATGCGGCATCGCCTGATGGCATGAGTTCGGTGGGCAGGAGTTCGGCGGGCACGGGAATCCCCTTCGCGGGTGGCGTTCGGGGGAGTGGTAGCCGGGCGGCAACCTCAAGAAAAATTCATTGTTTTTGAGAAATCGTTCTGTTTTATAGAACGGATGCGCGACCTCAACTTCAACCATCTCCGCTATTTCTGGACCGTCGCCCATGCCGGCAGCCTGACCGCCGCCGCGGCGCAGATGAACCTGTCGCAATCGGCGCTGTCGGTTCAGATCCAGAAGCTCGAGCAGCAGATGGGCCATCCGCTGTTCGAGCGCGTCGGGCGGCGGCTGGAGCTGACCGAGGCCGGGCAGATCGCGCTCGACTATGCCGATACGGTGTTCGAGGCCGGCCGCGAGCTGATGAGCACGCTGGAGGGCCGGCCGCTCGATCGCCGGCAGGTGCTGCGGGTCGGGGCGCTGACGACGCTCTCGCGCAATTTCCAGCTCGAATTCCTGCGCCCGCTGGTCGGCCGCGCCGATGTGGAACTCATCGTCCGCTCCGGCACGATGCGCGATCTCCTCGCGCAGCTCGAGGCGCATGCCGTCGATGTCGTGCTCGCCAACAGCGCCGCCGAGCGCGACGCCCGTTCCGCCGTGCGCAATCACCTGCTCGACCAGCAGCCGGTGAGCCTCGTCGGCCGGCCGCAGCCGGGCGGGCGGCCCTTCCGCTTCCCGGACGATCTCCGCAGCGTTCCCGTGCTGCTGCCGAGCCTCGACAGCGAGATCCGCCTCGCCTTCGACCGCGTGCTCGAACGGGCGGGAATCCGGCCGATCATCCTGGCCGAGGTCGACGATATGGCGATGCTGCGCCTCCTGGCACGCGAGCGCGAGGGCGTCACGCTGGTGCCGCCGATCGTGGTGCGCGACGAGCTGGAGACCGGCGTGCTGATCGAGCATTGCCGCATCGCCGAGGTCACCGAGAGCTTCTACGCCATCGTGCAGAAGCGCCGCTTCCCCAACCAGCTGCTCGCAGAATTGCTCGAGCGCCCGGCGGCGGCCGATGAGGCGGGGTCATAGGACCGATCGACACTCAGGCTTTGGCCCTGGCGAGAATGCTCGGAGCTGTCGTTGGCGGGCCTGACCCGGCAATGACAGGTGGGAGTGGTTGCTCACAATGACCGAAGCCGAAGGGTGATCTGTCCTGGACGGCCCACGCGATGCGCCGCAGCACCGCGCGAGGCTATGAATTCCGCCGGGACGGGCTATCCTCACGCCGCCGCCAAGGCCGACGCCTTTCCAGGATTCTTCCCATGCCGCCGATGAAGATCGATCCCAATCCGCGGATGCCCTATCAGCATCCCAATCCGGTCGAAGCGCTCACCGACATCGTCATTCCGAAGGCCGTGCCCGAGGACGAGCGCATCTGGGTGCCGCAGGGCGAGCGCGTCTGGTTCCGCCCGCTCTGCCTCAACCGTTCGCAGGGCTACTGGATGAACCTGCTCAGGGTGCGGAAATCCGGCGTGCTGTCGCGCCACCGCCATCCGCAGGCGGTGCATGGCTATGTCATCAAGGGCCGCTGGCACTATCTCGAACATGACTGGGTCGCAACCGAAGGCGGCTATGTGTTCGAGCCGCCGGGCGAGACGCATACGCTTGTCGTCCCCGACGATGTCGAGGAGATGATCACGCTGTTCCAGGTCAACGGCATCATGGTCTATGTCGATGCCTTCGGCGAGACGCTCGGCTTCGAGGACGTCTTCACCAAGATCGCGATGTGCCGCGCGCATTATGAGAAGGTCGGGCTGGGCGAGGACTATGTCGATCAGTTCATCCGCTGACGCCGCGGCCGACCCGGCCTCCGGCTTCCGCCCCGATCTCTTCGCCGGCAAGCAGGTGCTCGTCACCGGCGGAACGACCGGCATCGGCGCCGCGATCGCGGACGCCTTCCTGAGGCTCGGCGCCGCCGTGCTGGTGACGGGCGTGACGGAGGGCGAGATCGCGGCGGCGCGCGAGAACGCGGCGCTTGCGGGCGCGCGGATCGCGCAGCTCGACGTCCGCGACGGCGCGGCGGTCACCGAGCTCATCGGCGCCCTGCCCGCCCTCGATCATGTCGTCAACTGCGCCGGCGTCATCCGCCGCGGTGCCGAGCACGACCCCGAGATCTTCGCCGACGTCGTCGACATCAATCTCACCGGCACCATGCGGGTCTGCCATGCGGCGCGGCCGCTGCTCGCCCGCTCCGGCGGCACGATCGTCAACACCGCCTCGATGCTGGCCTTCTTCGGCGGCGGCCTCGTGCCGGCCTATTCCGCCTCGAAGGGCGGCATCGCGCAGCTGACCAAATCGCTCGCCATCGCCTATGCGGCCGAGGGCATCCGCGTCAACGCGATCGCGCCCGGCTGGATCGCGACGCCGCTGACCAAGGCCGTGCGCGAGGATCCCGAGCGGAACGCCGCCATCACCGGCCGCACCGCGCTGAAGCGCTGGGGCGAGCCGCGCGAACTTGCCGGCGGCGTGCTCTTCCTCTCCTCGCCGCAGGCGAGCTTCGTCACCGGCGCGGTTCTCGTGATCGACGGCGGCTACCTGATCACCTGACCGGCGGGCGCGATCTCAGCGCCCTCCGCCTGTCAGAGCCGCATGCCATGCGCCGTCTTCGTTTCGGCAAAGCTGAGCGTGGCGTGGTCCGGTCCCGGATGGCGCAGCCTGGACGGGCGGCCCTGCTCGCGCATGCGCCGCGCCGCCTCGAGCCAGGTCGGCACCTCGGCGCCGTCCTGCGTCCAGCGGATGACGCTCGCCTCGATGCCCCAGTCTCTGAGATGCGGCATCGCCTTGCCGTGCGCCCCGCTCGTCATATAGGCCAGCATCGCGGCCTGATCCCGCCACACCGTCATCGTCCACAGCGCCCTGTCGGCCTGGCGCTGGACCTCGCCGGCGATGAAGCCGTCGGCCTTGCGAACCTGAGCGATGGCGCGATTGGCGTGAAAGGCGAACAGCGGAATGAAGCGGATCGAGCGGGCGCGAAAGCGCGTGACGCTGACGAGGGGCATGGCAAACCTCACGGGTTGAGGTCTCACCTAGGGCGCCCGCCGCGCCGGACCAGCCATGCGGCCGCCGCCGCGCGACGTTCGAGGCCCTGCCCTTCTCCGGCGGGCTCTCGGTTCTATCTAGCGACCCGTAGGCGCAAGGCGCGGGTCTTACGCCCGTCTCGCGGGCATGGAGAAGGAAACCGCGGCGATGAGGGGAAGCTGATGGCGAGCGTGCGCACGCTCATTCTCGTCCTCGGCGACCAGCTGACGCCGACGCTGACGAGCCTTGCCGCTGGCGATCCGGCGCGCGACCGCGTGCTGATGGCGGAACTCACCGACGAGGCGTCCTATGTCCGCCATCACAAGAAGAAGATCGCCTTCCTCTTCTCCGCCATGCGCCACTTCGCCGACGAGCTGCGTTCTGCCGGCTGGACGGTCGACTATGTGACGCTCGACGCGCCGGACAACCAGGGCAGCTTTACCGGTCAGCTCGACGCAGCCATCCAAACCCACCGGCCCGACCGGATCGCCGTCACGGAGGCCGGCGAGTGGCGCGTCGCCGAGATGCTGCAGGGCTGGCGCACGCGCTTCGACATTCCTGTCGACATCCTGCCCGACGATCGCTTCCTGTGCCGGCCGGGCGACTTCAGGACATGGGCGGCGGGCCGGAAGCAATTGCGCATGGAATATTTCTACCGCGACATGCGCCGCCGCACGGGGCTCTTGATGGAGGGCGACCAGCCGGCCGGTGGCCGCTGGAACTTCGACGCCGACAATCGCAAGGCGGCCGACCGCGATCTCTTCATGCCGCGACCGCTGCAGCATGCGCCCGACGCCATCACGAAGGACGTGCTGGCGCTGGTCGGGGACCGCTTCGCCAATCATTTCGGCGATCTCGAGCCGTTCTGGTTCGCGGTGACGCGGGCCGACGCCGAGGCGAGCTTCGCCGCCTTCGTCGAGCGCGGACTGCCGCGCTTCGGCGACTATCAGGACGCGATGCTCGCCGGCGAGCCGTTCCTCTATCACGCGGTGATCGCGCAGTATCTGAATTGCGGCCTGCTCGATCCGCTCAGCGTCTGCCGGCAGGTCGAGGCCGCCTGGCGCGCCGGTGCCGTGCCGCTCAACGCCGCGGAAGGCTTCATCCGCCAGATCATCGGCTGGCGCGAATATGTCCGCGGCATCTACTGGCTGAAGATGCCGGGCTATGAGCGAAGCAACGTCTTCGGCCATGTCCGGCCGCTGCCGGACTTCTACTGGACCGGCGAGACCGACATGGCCTGCGTCAGGGCGGCGGTGTCGCAGACGAAAGAGCAGGCCTACGCCCATCATATCCAGCGGCTGATGGTGACCGGCAATTTCGCGCTCATCGCCGGCATCGATCCGCATGCGCTGCACGAATGGTATCTCGCCGTCTATGCCGACGCCTATGAATGGGTCGAGTTGCCGAACACGGTCGGCATGAGCCAGTTCGCCGACGGCGGTCTCCTCGCCTCGAAGCCCTATGCCGCCAGCGGCGCCTATATCAACCGCATGTCCAATTATTGCGGTGCCTGCCGCTACGACGTGAAGGCACGCACCGGCCCTGCCGCCTGCCCCTTCAACGCGCTCTACTGGGATTTCATCGCGCGGAGCCGCACGGTCATCGCCAGCAATCCGCGCATGGCCCAGATGGTGCGCACTTACGACGCGTTCGAGCCCGACGAACAGCGCCGGATCACTGACAGCGCCAAGGCGTTCCTCGCAACGCTATGACCGGCGAGCGCTATACAAAATCCACCCTGCCCCGGAAGATCTGTGCCGCCTGCGGCCGCCCCTTCGACTGGCGCAAGAAATGGGCGCGCGACTGGGACGCCGTCAAAACCTGCTCGGAACGCTGCAAGGGCGATCTTCGGAGGAAGCAGACGGTTCGGGCGGAGTGACGTGGAGCCGGACTGCCGGGGACAGGCCAGGATCACGCCCCCTCCGTCGCATTGCGTGGACCCGGCGTCACCCCGCGAGAGGTCGACACGGGCGCAACACCGGAGCTATCTCTCGTCCGGGCTCTGCTCAGACGCGCCAAAAGGCCAGGATTGGGCGAGGATCCTCGGGAGAATATCCCGCGCAAAAGCCTCAGCTGTCGCGCCTTCGAACAGATACTTCGCCTTTCCGTCGAGGACCAGGTTCGCCATGCCGTGGATCGACGACCAGACGAGGAAGATGTCCGCCATCGTGTCGGCCGAAGCCCCGTCGCGCCGGGCAATCGCACCGGCGAAGCCCGTCAAGGCTCGGCTGCTGGCCTCGGCATAGCGCGGGTCATCCCGGTTCACGAGGTCCGGGCGGAACATCAGGCGGAACCGCCCCGGATGGTCGAGGGCGCAGCGGACATAGGCCAGCGCCAGTTCGCGCAGGTCCCGGGCGGGATCGTCGCTCACGATGACGGCGTTCAACGCCTCGCCGAGACTGTCGTAACCAAGCAACGCGACTTCGGTCAAAAGTCCCGTGGCCGAGCCGAAATGATGGGCCGGCGCGCCTATCGAGACGCCGGCCCTGCGCGCAGCCTCGCGCAGCGAAAAGCCCTCGATACCCCGGTCGCGAATGATCGCGTCCGCAGCCGCCACCAGCGCAGGTTTCAAGTTTCCGTGATGGTAGCCGGTCTTGGCCAGTGTCGTCGCGTCCTGCATCTATTCAGCGCTCAGATTATCCGCTACCACATATTTGATCGCCGTTCAGATTGCGACTTCAAAGGGATGATAGACGATGAAACGCTGGCTTGTAACGGGTGCCAACCGAGGACTTGGCCGGGCATTCGCGCTTGCGGCGCTGGAGCGCGGCGACCTCGTCGCGGCCACGGCGCGCGATGTGGCGGGGTTGGCCGACCTGACCGCGCGCTTCGGCGACCGGATCGTGCCCCTGACCCTCGACGTGACCGACCGCGCGGCCTGCTTCGCAGCGGTTGGAGAGGCGCAGGCAGCGCTCGGGCGGATCGATGTCGTCGTGAACAACGCCGGCTACGGGCTGTTCGGGATGATCGAGGAGCTGACCGAAGCTGAGATGCGCGACCAGATGGAGGTCAATTTCTTTGGCCTCTTCCACATGACGCAGGCCGTCCTGCCGGTGCTGCGCGCCCAGGGGGCGGGTCACATCGTGCAGATCTCGACCGTCGGTGGCGTGATGACGTTCCCGGGCCTCGGCGGCTATCATGCCTCCAAATGGGCGGTCGAAGGATTGAGCGACGCGCTTGCGCAAGAGGTCGCGGGGCTTGGCATCAAGGTGACATTGGTGGAACCCGGCCCCTATGCGACGGACTGGGCGGGCGCCTCGGCAACCCATGCCGAGCCGATTGCCGCCTATGATCCGGTCCGCGCGGCCTTGGCGGCGCGGCAGATTCCCGCCGAGATGTACGGCGATGCGGCTGCGGTTGGCCCTGCGATCCTGAAGCTGGTCGATGCCGAGCATCCCCCGCTGCGGCTGTTCCTCGGCGTGTTGCCGACCATGATGGTGCCGGCCACCTATCAGGCGCGGCTCGCCGAATGGGATGCCTGGAAGGACGTGGCCGTGGCCGCGACCAAGGTGCAGCATGGCTGAGCTGCGATCGACCCGGCGCAAGGCGGCCGACTGGGCGCTGAGCGGCCTCGTGGCCTTCGTCATGATCGGCGGAGCGGTCGCACATTTCGCGGCCACTCAGGCCTTTGCGCCACTCGTCCCGCCGTTCCTTCCGGCGAGGCCCGTGATCCTTGCGGCAGGGCTGCTGCAGCTCGGCATCGGCATCGCCGTCCTCTGGCCGAGGACGCGGGCCTTGGCCGCACTGGCCTTCGCCGCGCTGTGCACGGCCTACCTGCCTCTTCACCTCTGGGACTATGTCCGGCCCGACCCGGTCTTCGCCCCGCCGGTCGCCGCGACTGCCCGTGTCGTTGTCCAGCTCCTCTTGATCTCAGCCGGCGTCACCCTCTGGCGAAGGTCGCGCTGACGGAGCGGCCGAAACCACGCCCCTGCCCGCGAAACGACGCATTGGGCGTCGCTTCGTGCTCTCCTCACTCCCACTCGATCGTGCCCGGCGGTTTTGACGTCACGTCGTAGACGACGCGGTTGATGCCAACGGCTGCCTCCGGCCATGTCATCGGCCAGCGCACGTTCGCTGCGATGACCGCCGTGATGGGAATCAGCCTCAGCACCAACAGCCGCTAGCCGTTCGCCGGATATGAACAAGCGCAAACCGTCGACCGAAGATGAGCGAACGGAGGTCGTCCGCGGCTATCTGGACGCCAAGTCGCCTCAATGGCGGCCGGCTACGGCGCCTTTGACGATCCGTACGCCTACAAAGGCACCGCCATCCTGGCCCACAAACTCGGCCTGCGTGAGGCGACGCAGCTCGAAGCGTTCGGACTCGAAATATCTACACTGCGCGCCGGCGAGGCTGTGCCGCGCGGCAGGTCCGACCCCTGTCAGTATCATCGCGATCATGGTCATCTCTTTCAGGACGTCTCCAGTCGGTCCTGCAAACGTATCGTACCGTTCACATTTCGAAATACGGCAATCTCTTCTTTTCTCCTGAGTGTATCGACAGCAATCTGACCAATATCTTCGCTTTACCTCCTTCGGCACTCTATTCGGACGCCCCTTAGTGCTTCATCGCTGAAGCTGCGCAGTTCCTCGGCGAATTCAACGCCATCCATCCGTTCCGCGAAGACAATGGTCGCTCGCAACTCACCTTCATGACGATGATCGGTGAGTCCACATGCTTTGCGCTCGACTTCGCGCCCGTCCGGCGAGACCGTTTCATGCCGGCAATGATCGCAAGTGCCGCGGGCAATTTCGAACCGCCATCAGCCGAGCACAGGGCTTTGCTGCGCTGAACAATCTTCGATTGTGCTGGCATATTGTGGAGGTTGTCATATACTTGCGAGACAAGCATTGGTTATATTGAGGTCTAGATCTTGATTTGAACAAATCGAGCATTGGGGGGATACGATGCGCGTCAGTTCAGCTGTGGTCGAACAGGTCAAGCAGCGGTTCGAGCGCACGGGGGCCTCACTCCGGGGGGCCGCCGCGCGGGCGATCCCACCAGCCACGGCTGCGGCGGCACCGCGCAGCTTCTGGCAAGAGCGCGGAATCGACGTTACGCCCGACGGGCGCGAGTTCCGCACCATCGCCCCAGCCTCTCCAAACGCGCTCGACGGCGTGTCACTTGACGCTGACCGGCGCGCCGAGCGCGTGCTCGGCACCAGCGACCTCATTGAGGTCGTTTTCCTGCAGGCCGCACTCGCCGTGGCCCGAACTGTGGCGCGAGTGCGCGTCAATGGCCCGACCGGGGTGCTCAGTGGCTACGGTACCGGCTTCATGGTGTCACCACGCCTGCTGCTCACGAACTGGCACGTGCTGCCGACACCAGAAATCGCGGCCGTCTCGATCGCCGAATTCGGCTTCGAGACCCGCCTCGGCGAAGGCGCACCGCAGACGGGCGCCTTCTTCAAGCTTGAACCGGGAAAGTTCTTTCTGGCCGAGCAAGCGCTTGACTACGCGCTTGTCGCTGTCGCGCCGGCAGGATCAGCCGGAAGAACGCTCGACGAGTTCGGTTTCAACCGCCTCATCGATAACGATACCGACCTGATCGCCAAGGGTCAGTTCGCCAACATCATCCAGCATCCCTCCGGGCAACCAAAGCAGCTCGCCTTCCGGCAGAACGAGATCGTCGGCAAGGTGGACGACTTCCTGCAATATCGCGCCGACACGGCCCCAGGGTCGTCCGGCGCGCCGGTGTTCAACGATCAGTGGCAGGTGGTGGCGCTGCACCATGCCGGTGTCTGGGAGACCAATGCGGCCGGTCAGATCTTGGCTGTCGACAACCAGGTGTGGACCGAGGCGATGGGGGACGATCGGATCAAGTGGATCGCCAATGAGGGCGTACGGGTGCCCTGCCTGATCAGCCGCTGGCGCAACCTGGGCCGGACGCTTCCTGCTGGCTTTATCGACGAAATCCTCAATCCCAATGCGCCATCGATCACCGAGGTCGTCAGCCTGAACACGTCGAACGACCACCGATCTGCGCCCGCGATTGCCGCCGCCCCAGTCGGCGCCAGCCCCAGTCTAACTGCGACCATAACGCCCGACGGGACCGCGACCTGGACGCTGCCCTTGAAGATCTCGGTCAGCCTCGGCCAGCATCTGGCGGCTTCGGCTGGCTCATTGGCCGGCACGAATCAGGCGGGCGACGCCGAAACGCCGGCAGGCAAGCCTGGCCCGAGTGTAACGGCAGAGGAAGCGCCACGGGATTTCGAAACGGTCCTGCGCAGGGCTCGCGAGACGCTGATGCAGGGCCGCACCGACGTGATCGGCATCCGCGCCGGCTGGTACTACGACGATGAAGGCATGACTGATCGACGCGCGATCGTCGTCACAGTGCGACGCCGGAAGACGCCGGCGGAGTTGCAAACCGACCGGGTGACGGAGCTACCGGTATCCTTCATGGGCTATCCCATCCAGGTCGCCGCTCCGACTGTCGAGGAATTGTTACGCGCCAGCGCCGAGCCCGTCGCCACCGAAGCGCTGTTCGGCTCAGCAGTCTCGCCCTTCGAAATCAAATACGTCCCTCCAGAGGGCCTCGACCTGGGGCCGGTGGAGGCCCGGATGCGCGTCATCGCCCATGTCAGTCCCGACGCAGGTTGGCCGACCCTGAAGACTTTCATCGCCGGCGCGCGCACGCGCCTGACGGCGGCGATGTACGAATTCACCGCCGAACATATTCGCGAGGCGCTCAGTGAGGTCGCGCAAAAGCGTGGCTTCAAGACCCTATCGCTGACGCTCGACTCGGTGCGCGGATCGCTCAAGAATCCCGACACGGTGCGTGACAGCGACGCAATGGTGCGTGACCTGCGCGAAGCGCTCGGCGACAAGCTCGAAGTCTGCTGGGTCAAGACCGGCTCGGCTAATGGCTGGGTCAATCATGACTACCATATCAAGGTGATGGTCCGTGACGGGACGGCGTTCTGGCTCTCGAGCGGCAACTGGAAGGACTCCGGCCAGCCCGATGCCGATCCGCGCGGCGACGACGCGGCGCTACGCAAACTTGTCGATCGCCAAAATCGCGAGTGGCACGCCATCATCGAGCACACGGGACTGGCCGCGACCTATGAGCTCGCAATCCGCGGCGACTTCGAAGCCAATCGCGGCACGCGGCCTGAGGAAGTCGTCGCCGTGCTGCCGGAGCTTTACTATTTGCCCGGCGTGCGCGCCGAGGCGCACGAAGCGGAGCGACCCCTCACCTATTTCGAGCCCTTCGACGACGATCGTGTCTTCAAGGTGCAGCCGCTTCTGACGCCAGACAACTATCTCGACGTGGTTCTGCCAGTCATCAAGGCGGCAACATCCTCGTTGCTGATCCAGAACCAGAGCCTGGCGACGCCGCCGGATAACCCTGACGACCGCTATGTCGAGTTCTGGAATGTGGTGCGCGACCAGCAACGCCGGGGCCGCGACGTTCGCTTGATCTTCCGCATCATGGAGCGATCGCCCTGGGACGCGCGCGCGACGCATGAGAAGCTGCGCGATCTCGGCCTCGATCCCGCGCGAATAAAAGTCCAGTTTGGGTGCCACACCAAAGGCATCGTGATCGACGGCCAGCGCGTCCTTCTCGGCAGCCACAACCTGACCAATATGGGCGCGACCAGCAATCGCGACGCCAGTCTACTGTTCGACGATGCGCCGCTGGCAGAGTATTTCGGCAAGCTCTTCGAACATGATTGGAACAACGTCGCCGTAAAGGTAACGCCGAGTCTATGGAAACGCGGCGAACTCCGGCTGGCTGAAGGCGGGGCCGCGCCGGAAGGCTTTCTACCGTTCGACTGGAGCGACTGGATGGAAGCTCATTAGCTCACGATGGCGCGCCCCAAATGGCGCGCGCGCCGTCGGTCGTGCGGCGCGAATGACTGACGCGCGTCCGCCCTGCTGACTTTATCGAGTTGCGAATGTTAGGCGAGAGACTATTCGTGAATTGCCGCGACGCTATCCCACGAATGTTACGGAGCCCCCGTCTTGGCTCCTGCTTCAATCTCTCGACGCCAAAACGTGGACAAAACGCGGTTACCCATCACCAACGTAAACAATGATCCGAAGATCAGCGGATTTGCATATTCGTTGGCCTCGAAATAATGGCGCCATTCGCAGGCTATCCTAGCGTGAAACTACGCTGGCTATCCCAATCTATCCGACTGTATTCCCCCTCATTCCCACTCGATCGTGCCCGGCGGCTTTGACGTCACGTCGTAGACGACGCGGTTGATGCCTTTGACTTCGTTGATGATGCGGGTGGCCGCGTCGGCGAGGAAGGTCATGTCGAAGTGGTAGAAGTCGGCGGTCATGCCGTCGACGGAGGTGACGGCGCGGAGCGCGCAGACGAAGTCGTAGGTGCGGCCGTCGCCCATGACGCCGACCGTCTGCACGGGCAGCAGCACCGCGAAGGCCTGCCAGATCGTGTCGTAGAGGCCGGCCTTGCGGATCTCGTCGAGATAGACGGCGTCGGCCTTGCGGAGGATGTCGAGCTTCTCGCGCGTGATGCCGCCGGGGCAGCGGATGGCAAGGCCCGGACCCGGGAACGGGTGGCGGCCGACGAAGAAATCGGGGAGGCCGAGCTCGCGGCCGAGCGCCCTCACCTCGTCCTTGAAGAGCTCGCGCAGCGGCTCGACCAGCTTCATGTTCATGCGCGCCGGCAGTCCGCCGACATTGTGGTGCGACTTGATCGTCACCGAGGGGCCGCCCGAGAACGAGACGCTCTCGATCACATCCGGATAGAGCGTGCCCTGCGCCAGGAACTCCGGCGCGCCCTTGCCGTCGCTGGCGATCTTCTTCGCCTCGGCCTCGAACACGTCGATGAAGAGGCGGCCGATGATCTTGCGCTTGGTTTCCGGGTCGGAGACGCCCTCGAGCTCGCCGATGAAGAGGTCGGACGCATCGACATGGACGAGCGGGATGTTGAAATGCTCGCGGAACAGCGAGACGACCTGATCGCTCTCGCCAAGCCGCATCAACCCGTGATCGACGAAGACGCAGGTCAGTTGCTCGCCGATCGCCTCATGGATCAGGACGGCCGCAACCGCCGAATCGACGCCGCCCGAGAGCGCGCAGAGCACGCGCTTGTCGCCGACCTGCGCGCGGATCTTGGCGATCATCTCGGCGCGATAGGCCGACATCGTCCAGTCCGACTTGAGGCCGACGACCTGGTGGACGAAATTGGCGAGGAGCTTGCCGCCATCCGGCGTATGCAGCACTTCGGGATGGAACTGCACGCCATAGAGGCGGCGATGCTCGTTGGCGATGGCGGCATAGGGCGCGCCCTCCGACACCGCGATCACCTCGAAGCCCTCGGGGATCGCCGTGATCTTGTCGCCGTGGCTCATCCAGACCTGGTGCCGCGTGCCCGGCTCCCAGAGACCCGCAAACAGCGCCGACGGCTTCTTGACCTCGATGAAGGCGCGGCCGAACTCGCGGTGATGGCCAACCTCGACGGCGCCGCCGAGCTGCGCGCTCATCGTCTGCTCGCCATAGCAGATGCCGAGCACCGGCACGCCGGCCTCGAACACGGCTTCAGGGGC
Source organism: Kaistia sp. (assembly GCA_965229325.1). Classification (GTDB taxonomy): domain Bacteria; phylum Pseudomonadota; class Alphaproteobacteria; order Rhizobiales; family Kaistiaceae; genus Kaistia. The sequence continues at coordinate 1,085,726 of OZ245873.1, forward strand.
GCGCGGCGAGCCGATATCGACGGTGCTGGCCGGACTTCCCGAGAGGATGACGCCCTTCGGCTTCAGCCGTTCGAAGGCTTCCTCGGCCTTCTGGAACGGATGAATCTCACAATAGACGCCGGTTTCCCGGAGGCGACGCGCGATCAGCTGGGTCACCTGGGAGCCGAAATCGATGATGAGAATGCTGTCGGGCATGGGCGGGTCCGGCGGAAAGAGGAACGGGACGAACGGGCGGCGTGGTCAGATGAATGCAGAAGGCCGACCTCTCGGCCGGCCTTCGCCAGATGGATCAGGGCGAGGTCGTCGCCGGGTTGGGCGTCGCCGGCGCGGGAGCCGCCGGCGCGCCGGCCCAGCTCGGATAGGCCGCGCAGCCTTCCGGCGCGCTCACCGCGCCGAAGCGCTCCTTCAGCTGGTCGCAGGCGAACTTCCGCGCCTGCTCCGGCATGTATTTGTTGATCTCGACGCCAAAGCGATCATTGGGATCGGAGGCTGCGAACACGTAATAGGCCCAGTAGCCGCCGATCACGACGATGGCGAGAACGATGAGCCTGACAAGCCCGCGCATGGTTGATCTCCGTTGTAGGTCTCGAGCCTGACGTTCTAGTGGCGGGCTCGCCGGGTGTCGAGGCAGGCGGGGCGCCTGTCCTCAGTTGCGCCGCTCGAGCACGGCGACGAAGAAGCCGTCGGTGCCGCTCGAACGGGGCGTCAGCATCAGTCCGAGCGGCAGGCGGCGCACCGCCGCGCCCGTCTCGATCATCGCCTCGGCCTCGAAGGCGCTGACCAGCGTCTCCGGCGCGACGACGGCAAAGTCCGGATGCGCGGCGAGGAAGGCGGCGACGCGGTCTGCGTTCTCGCTCTCGAGCAGCGAGCAGGTGATATAGGCGAGCCGTCCGCCGGCCTTGACGTAACCGGACGCCTTTTCAAGCACTTCCGCCTGGTCCTTGTGGCGTTCCGTGAGGCTGCCGGGACGGATGCGCCATTTGGCGTCGGGATTGCGGCGCCAGGTGCCGGTGCCGGTGCAGGGCGCGTCGACGAGAACGAGGTCCATCCGCTTCTCGAGATCGTCGAGCACATCGGCGCCCGGCTTCGGCGTGCGGACCTGGACATTGCGCACGCCGGCGCGGGCGAGGCGATCATGGATCGGCGCGAGGCGGCGGCGATCGCTGTCATAGGCGAAGATCTGGCCGTGATTGTGCATCGCCGCGGCGAGCGCCAGCGTCTTGCCGCCGCCGCCGGCGCAGAGATCGAGCACCTGCATGCCGGGCCGCGCGCCGGCGAACTCTGCGGCGAGCTGGCTGCCGAGATCCTGGATCTCGATATGGCCCTTCAGGAAGGATTCGGTCGAGGCGATGTGCGGCTCGCCGCGCTCCGGCTCCAGCGGCAGGCGCAGGCAGAGCGGCGAGAGGCTCGGCCGCTCGGGCGCGCGGCCGAGCTCGGCGGTGAGCTCGCGGGCGGCATTGTCGGGGTCGGATTTCAGCGTGTTGACGCGCAGATCGAGCGGCGCCGCCACGGTCATCGCCTGCATCTCGGCGACGACATCGGCGCCGAAGACGCGGCCGAGCTCGTCGGCGAGCCATTCGGGATAGTCGCCGCGGACGTGATCAGGGGCATCGGCCAGCCTGTCCGCCGAGAGCGCGGCACGCTCGTCGTCGGTGAGCGGCGCGGGGGCGAAGCGTTCGCCGGAGATCAGCCGCTCGATCGCGGCGATGTCGAGGCCGCGATGGATGCGGAAGAGGCCGAGGATGATGGCGCGTCCGTTCTCGCCGCCGGCGGCATGGGCCGAGGAACTGCGATGGCGGAGCGCATCGAAGACGAGATCGCCGATGGCGCGGCGATCCTTCGAGCCGGCGAAGCGATGGGAGAGGCCCCAGTCCTTGAGCGCGTCGGCCGCGGGGCGGCGGCGGTCGATGATATCGTCGAGAACCTCGATCGCGGCCGAGATGCGGGCGACAGGTGTCATGAGGCAGAAAATCCCTTGCCGGCCGTCACCATGGATAGGCGGCCATCACCAAAAGGCCGCCGACCAGAAGGGCATGCGACAGAACGATATTCATTTCGAGCGCCCGGGCCATGCCCTTCTTGCGCCAGACATCGTGCACCATCGCCGTCGCGGCGATGACGAAGGCCGCCATGGCGAGAAAGACCGCGGGCAGAGCGACGCCAGCGAGGGCCGCGAGGCCGAGCACGATCTCGATCGCGGCGCCGATGACGACCACCATGCCCGGCTGCGGGATCCGCTTGGTGCCGAGCAGCATGGCAACCGGCCGGCGGCCGAGGAAGAGGCGGACGCCGATCGCGACGAACAGGGTGCCGACGAGAAGCCGCCCGAGTGTCGCAAGCACCGTCAGATCCATCGGCTTCCCCGCCCTCGCCTAGATGAGACGGATCGCAAGATCCGCCCAGAGCGCCACCACTACCAGAAAGCCGGCAAGGAAGCTCCAGTGGCGCAGCACCAGCGGGCCCTTGAGGACCGAGACGGCGTGGAGGACGCGCAGCAGCACGAAAAGCCAGGCGAGCGCCAGTTCGAGGATCGAGACGCCATCGATCAGGAACAGGAAGCCGATGACGACGAAGAAGAGGACCGGTAGTTCGAACTGGTTGGCGAGAAGCCGACGCCCCGAGGCCGAAGCGGCGGGTTCCGCGCCCGGCGCGAAATCCGTGTCCTTGACGAGGCCGGCCCGCACAGCGGAGGCACGGACGGCGCCGAGATTGACATAGGCGAGAAAGATGAGCGCGGCCTGCGCGATGGCCGGCCAGAAGATGACGGTCTTGAGCATGTGATCAGCCGATTCCCGGGTAATTCGGGCTCTCGCGCGTGATCGTCACGTCGTGCGTATGGCTTTCGCGGAGCCCCGCCGAGGAAATGCGGACGAAGCGCGCCCGTTCCCGGAAGGCGGCGAGGTCCTCGGCGCCGACATAGCCCATAGCGGCGCGCAGGCCCCCGGCGAGCTGATGCAGCACGCCCGAGACCGGCCCCTTGTAGGGCACCTGGCCCTCGATGCCCTCAGGCACCAGCTTCAGCGTGTCGCGCACCTCGGCCTGGAAATAGCGGTCGGCCGAGCCGCGCGCCATGGCGCCGACGGAGCCCATGCCACGATAGGCTTTGAACGACCGGCCCTGGTGCAGATAGACCTCGCCGGGGCTTTCCTCGGTGCCGGCGAGCAGCGAGCCGATCATCGCGCAGCGCGCCCCGGCGGCGAGCGCCTTGGCGAGATCGCCCGAATATTTGATGCCGCCATCGGCGATCACCGGCACATCGGCCTGGTCGGCCACGGCGACGGCTTCCATGATCGCGGTCAGCTGCGGCACGCCGACACCGGCGACGACGCGCGTGGTGCAGATCGAGCCCGGACCGATGCCGATCTTGACCGCATCGGCGCCGGCGTCGATGAGCGCGCGGGTGCCCTCGGCGGTGGCGACATTGCCGGCGATGATCTGGACGCGGTTGGAGAGCTTCTTGACCCGCTCGACCGCGTCGAGGACGCGCTGCGAATGGCCATGCGCGGTGTCGACGACGATGAGGTCGACGCCGGCATCGATCAGCATTTCCGAGCGCTCGATGCCGTTCTCGCCGACCGTCGTAGCGGCGGCGACGCGCAGCCGCCCCTGCTCGTCCTTGCAGGCGTTCGGGTTGAGCTGCGTCTTTTCCATGTCCTTGACGGTGATCAGCCCGACGCAGCGATAGGCGTCGTCGACGACGACCAGCTTCTCGATGCGGTTGGTGTGCAGCAGGCGCTTGGCCTCGGCCTGGCTGACGCCCTCGCGGACGGTGATGAGATTTTCCCGCGTCATCAGCTCATAGACGCGCTGGCCGGGATTGGAGGCGAAGCGGACGTCGCGGTTGGTGAGGATGCCGACGAGGCGTCCCGGCGTGCCGTTGCCCTCGACGACGGGAATGCCGGAGATGCGATGCGCCTTCATCAGGCCAAGCGCTTCGGCGAGCGTGGCGTCGGGGCCGATCGTCACCGGGTTCACCACCATGCCCGATTCGAATTTCTTGACCTGGCGGACCTCTTCGGCCTGCTGCTCGGGGGTGAGATTGCGATGGATGACGCCGAGCCCGCCGGCCTGCGCCATGGCGATGGCGAGTCGCGCCTCGGTGACGGTGTCCATCGCCGAGGAAATGATGGGAATGTTGAGTTCTATGGTGCGCGTCAGGCGGGTGCGGATATCGACCTCGCCCGGCATCACGAAGGAATGCCCCGGCTGCAGCAGCACATCGTCGAAGGTCAGCGCTTCGCGACCGGTCGTGAGTTCGATGATCTGGGCCATGCCAACGCTTCCCTTTGAATGCGAAAGACCGGCCGGCGGTCTGGCGACCATCGGCGGGCGAAGAGGAAAATGAGGTTGGCGCGTGCCATTAGCATGACGGCGCCGGGCTTGGAAGACGAGAAGCGCGGCGACGGAAGCAGGGCAGCCATGCGCCGGGCGTTTTCCCGCCTCAGCGCACGACCGTCAGCCGCTCCGCCGCGCGCGTGATGCCGGTATAGAGCCAGCGGCCGCCATGCTCGCGGAAGGCCCAGCTCTCGTCGAACAGGACGATGTCGTCCCATTGCGAGCCCTGCGCCTTGTGCACGGTGAGCGCATAGCCGTAGTCGAATTCGTCCGAGGCGCGGCGCTGCGGATAGGAGAGGCCCTCGCCGCCATTCTCGAAGAAATCGGGATGCACGGCGACCTTGACCGCCTTGCCGGACGGATCCTCCTCCGGCACGACATCGAGCCGCATCAGGCTCTTTCGCGCCGCGCCGAGCTTCGACACCGTCCAGGTGCCGCCGTTGAGGAGGCCCTTCTGCTTGTCGTTCCTGAGGCAGACGAGCTTGTCGCCGATCGCCGGCATCGGCGAGAGCAGGCCCTTCAATTCGCGGATGCGCTGGTTGTAGGAGCGGCGCGTCTTGTTGGTGCCGACCAGCACCTGGTCGGCACCCAGAATCTGCGCCGCATCGATGTCGCGGCGGCCGATGACGCGGGTGTCGCCGAAATCGCCATAGTCGAGCGCCCTGCCCTCGCGCACGGCCATCGACAGGCGGATGATCGGATTGTCCTGCGCCTGGCGATGGACCTCGGTCAGCATCAGGTCGGGCGCCGCTTCCGTGAAGAAACCGCCACCCTTGACCGGTGGCAGCTGCGCCGGATCGCCGAGCACCAGCACCGGCGTGCCGAACGACAGGAGGTCGCGGCCGAGTTCTTCGTCGACCATCGAGCATTCGTCGATGATGATCAGCTCGGCCTCGACGGCGGCGCTGTCATGGTTGATCGCGAACACGGGCTGCTCTTCCTCGTCGCCCGAGCGCGGCCGGTAGATGAGGCTGTGGATGGTGCCGGCGCCCTCGCAGCCCTTCTGGCGCAGCACATGCGCCGCCTTGCCGGTGAAGGCCGCGAAGGCGACCTTGCCGTCGATGCCCTCGGCGATGTGGCGGGCGAGCGTCGTCTTGCCGGTGCCGGCGAAGCCGAACAGGCGGAAGACCGGCGAATCGCCCCGCTTCAGCCAGGCGGCGACGGCGGCGAGCGCATCCTCTTGCTGGGGCGACCAGCGCATGGCGTTTCCTTAACAAAGGGCCGGCATCGTCCGGTGGGTGGCAGATAGCCGATTCACCCCGGTGTCCGACACTGAAATTGTGACATTGCGGCAACATTCGCGAAGCGACCGCCAATCATGGCGGAACTTCGGCCTGATTGCCTTGGTTTCGGCGGGACTGTCCCCGAAGAAATCGATCCATGGAAAAGGTCCGGATCGTCTCCGGACCGGGCATGTTGCCGAATTGCAATCCGGCCGGATATTCGCGGCGGTCCAACCGGACGGTTACCATTCCTATGCTAAGCCGAGCGAAAATGGCGACAACGGTCGTAAAACCTCAATCGAGCTGATCACGATCAATGACGCATTCATCTTCACTATCCCGTCCATCTGTAGTCGAAAGGGTCAGGCTTTGAACCAAGCGAAGCCTAATATGGCGACTGGAAAGCTCAGCCGTCGGAGTTTCATGATCGGCTTGCCGATCGCACTTGCCGGCTGCCAGTCGGTCGACGTCACCGCCCCCTCGCCTGTTGCCACCGGGCCGGTGATCGACCAGGGCTTCGCGCAGATGTACGCCGCGATCGACACCGAGCCGTTCCCGGTTCCGGCCGTGAACATCACCAAGATGGATCCGCAGTTCCTGCGCCAGGTGGTCAATGTTCCCCCCGGCATGGAGGCCGACGCGGGCACCATCGTCATCGATCCGCCGAACCACTTCCTCTATCTGGTCTTCGAGAACGGCACCGCCATCCGCTACGGCGTCGGCGTCGGCCGCCAGGGCTTCGCGTGGTCGGGCGATGCCACGATCCAGGCCAAGCGCGAATGGCCGATGTGGCATCCGCCGAAGGAAATGATGGCCCGCGATCCCGAGGCGGCGAAGTGGCCGGACGGCATGCCGGGCGGCCCCGGCAATCCGCTCGGCGCCCGCGCGATGTATCTCTACCAGGGCAAGGTCGACACGCTCTATCGCATCCACGGCACCACGCAGCCCTGGTCGATCGGCAAGTCGCTCTCCTCGGGCTGCATCCGCCTGATCAACCAGGACATCATCGACCTCTATAGCCGCGTCCCGCTCGGCACGCGCGTGCAGGTCCTCGGCAATGCCACGCCGGATCCGGTCGCCGTCTACCAGGGCCATGGCGGCGCCGTTCCGGACCCGGTTCCGGCGCGCACCTCGGCCAACGGCGCCCTGCCGCAGGGCGGCGCCAACGGCTGACGGCAACGCTCCGTCCCGACCATCGTCTGAGGCCCTCTCCGGAGGGCCTCATTCATTTTGGGCGCCGCCGGAATCCAACTTCGGCCGATTAAAGGTTGAACGGGCGGAAGCTTCCCGCCACCTTGCGAGGGTCCGCCCGCCAACCGAAAGCTGATCCGTGCCTCATTATACGCCGCTCATCGCGACGATCGTCATCGGTCTCGTCCTCGCCTTCATCCTCGGCGTCATCGCGCACCGTCTGAAGATCTCGCCGCTGGTCGGCTACCTGCTCGCCGGCGTACTCGTCGGCCCCTCGACGCCCGGTTTCGTCGCCGATCAGGGCCTTGCCAACGAACTGGCCGAGATCGGCGTGATCCTCCTGATGTTCGGCGTCGGGCTGCATTTCTCGATGAAGGACCTCATGTCGGTGAAGGCGATCGCGCTGCCGGGCGCGGTCGTCCAGATCGCCGTCGCGACGCTGCTCGGCATGGGCCTCGGCTGGACCGTCGGCTGGCCGCTGGCCGGCGGCCTCGTGTTCGGCCTCGCGCTCTCGGTCGCGAGCACCGTCGTGCTGCTGCGCTCGCTGCAGGAGCGGCGGCTGATGGACACCGACCGCGGCCGCATCGCCGTCGGCTGGCTGATCGTCGAAGATCTCGCGATGGTGCTGACACTGGTGATGCTGCCGGCGCTCGCCGAGATCCTCACCGGCGGCGCGACGGCGGGTTCCGGCCTTGCCGGATCGAGCGGCTTCGGCCTTGTCGGCATTCTCGCGCTCACGGTCGGCAAGGTCGCCGGTTTCGTCGCCTTCATGCTGATCGTCGGCCGCCGCCTGATCCCGTGGGCGCTGCACTATGTGGCGCATACCGGCTCGCGCGAGCTCTTCCGCCTCGCCGTGCTGGCGATCGCGCTCGGCGTCGCCTTCGGCGCGGCCTCGCTGTTCGGCGTTTCCTTCGCGCTCGGCGCCTTCTTCGCCGGCATGATCCTCAGCGAATCGCCGCTCGCCCAGCGCGCGGCCGAGGAGACGCTGCCGCTGCGCGATGCCTTCGCGGTGCTGTTCTTCGTGTCGGTCGGCATGCTGTTCGACCCGCAGATCATCTTCAAGGAGCCGCTGCTGCTGGTCGGCACGCTGGCGATCATCCTCATCGGCAAGTCGATCGCCGCCTTCGTGATCGTGCGCGCCTTCCGCTACCCGGTCTCCACCGCGCTCACCATCTCGGCGAGCCTCGCGCAGATCGGCGAGTTCTCCTTCATCCTTGCCGCGCTCGGCGTCGATCTCGGCCTGATCAACCAGACCGCCCGCGACCTGATCCTCGCCGGCGCGATCCTGTCGATCCTGCTCAATCCCGTGATGTTCTTTCTGGCCCGATCGATCTTCCAGCGCACCGGCGAGGCGAAGCGCGCCGCGGCGAGCGACGCCGCCGAAACGGAGGCCGCGGAGGTCGCACGCGACCTGCAGCCGACCCGGCTTTCGGGCCACAGCGTGGTGATCGGCTATGGCCGCGTCGGCCGCATCGTCACCGACGGGCTGCGCCGCGCCGAACGCCCTTATCTCGTCATCGAGAATGGCGACGAGCGCGCCAAGGAGGCCCGCGCGAGCGGCGCCGAGGTGATCGTCGGCAATGCGGTCGAGGCCGATGTGCTGAAGGCGGCCAACATCGCCGGCGCGCGCCATCTCCTCATCGCCATCCCCGACGCCTTCGAGGCCGGCCAGATCGTTGCCAAGGCGCGGGCGCAGAACGGCGCGATGCAGATCATCGCGCGCGGCCGCACCGACGCCGAAGTGGCCCACCTCGTCGATAACGGCGCCAATCTCGCCATCATGGGCGAACGGGAGATCGCGCTCGGCATGCTCGCCTCGGTATCGAGCGAGGGCGAGCCCGAGCGGCGGACCGGCATCGCCGGCACCGATGCGGCGGCAGCCGGCGCCGTCTGAGCCGCGGACCCTACACGCCAGCGTCTTCATCGTGACGACGCGGGCGTGTAGGGTCCGCAGACGGATGGCATCGGCAGGAGCGGCTGTGGGATCGTTTGAGGGCGGACGGGCGGGTTCATCGGCTTGGCGGATCGCCGTCGCCCTTATCGCGATGCTGACGCTCGCCGCCTGCGCCTCGCGGCCGCAGGGCACGCTGATGCCTGTCACCGCCGATCCCGCCGTCAGCAGCAGCGTCGACATGCTCGTCGCGACGACGCGGGCGGCCGATCCTGCCCCCGGCGTGCTCTTCAACGGCGAGCGCGGCACGGGCCTGTCGCTGGCCGAGGTCGTCGTCTCGATCCCGAAGGAGAGGCCGGTCGGCCAGGTGCAGTGGCCGTCGTCGGTACCCGGCAATCCGGCCCGTGATTTCGTCGCGACCTCGGTCACGCCGCTGAAGACCGATGCCATCGGGCAATGGTTCGGCAAGCTCCAGGGCAAGCCGCGCCCGGTGCTCATCTTCGTGCACGGCTTCAACACGCCGTTCGACGCCTCGGTGTTCCGCTTCGCGCAGATCGTCCATGACAGCGACGAGCGCGCCGCGCCGGTGCTGTTCTCATGGCCCTCGCGCGGCCGCGTGTTCGACTACAATTACGACCGCGAGAGCGCCAATTTCTCGCGCAGCGACCTCGCCTTCGTCATCCGCGCGGCGGCGAAGAGCCCGGCCGTCTCGAGCGTGACGGTGATGGCGCATTCGATGGGCGGCTGGGTCGCGGTCGAGGCGCTGCGCCAGATCGCGCTGCAGGATGGCCGCGTTCCGGCCAAGGTCACCAATCTGATCCTCGCCTCGCCCGATCTCGATCTCGACGTCTTCCGTCGGCAGATGCAGGAGATCGGACCGAAGCGGCCCTATGTCACCATCTTCGTGTCGTCGAACGATCGCGCGCTGCGCCTGTCGCGGCTGCTCTCGGGCGGCGTGACGCGCGTCGGCGCGATCGACCTGACGCAGGAGCCGTATCTCTCGCAGTTCGAGAAGGCCAACAAGGTCACGGTCATCGACCTCTCGGCGCTCAGCAATGGCGACCGCCTGAACCACTCGAAATTCGCCACCAGTCCGGAGATCGTGCAACTGCTCGGCGGCCGCATGGCGGCGGGTCAGCTCATCTCCGATGCCGATGCGCCGGCGGCGCAGCTCGGCGCCGGCGCCCAGGGTGCCGGCCAGGCGATCGGCTCGGTCGCCGGCGTGGTGCTGTCGGCGCCGGTGCTGATCTTCAGCAGCGCGTCCCGCAACTGACGGCGCGCCTCACGTGGCGCGGTCGCCGAGCCAGTCCTCGACGTAGAACCGGATCAGCGCGATGCGGCCAATCGCCATCAGCGGCATGGCGAGCGCGATGCCGAGCGTGCCGAACAGCGTCCCGGCGATGACGATGCCGACCAGCGTCCAGGCCGTCGGCACGTCCGCCGTCCGCTTCTGGATCAGCGGGCCGATGACATAGCCCTCGATGGTCTGGATCAGCGTGTAGACGCCGACCGCCCAGATCAGCGGACCGACGCCGAGCGGCATCGCCACCAGCGCGATCGGGATGCTCGCGACGATCGGGCCGAGATAGGGAATGAAGTTCAGGATGCCCGCCTGGATGCCGAGCACGAAGGCGCCCGGAACCTTCAGCAGATAGAGCGAGAGCCAGACGACCAGCCCCATCAGCAGCATGCGCACGGCCTGCCCGACCAGCCAGGCGCGCAGCGCGCCGCCCATCTCGTCGAGCACGGAGCGCACCCGCTCGCGGCGGCCGAGCGGCACGCAGCGCACGACGCTGTCGCGATAGACGGCCGGGGCGAACGAGAACGACAGGCCGATGAAGACGATGAGGATCGTCGTCATCACGACGCTGGTCGCCGTGCCGACCGCGACCTGGGCGTGGCCGAAGAGCTGGCCCATGTCGGGCAGAAGGCCCTGGAAATTGCGGCCGCCCTCGGGACCGAGGGAATCGATGCCGAAGGCGAGCAGCCGCTCCTGCAGGACATCGATCTGGCTGTCGATGATGGCGATAAGGCTGCGCACCTGCTCGGGCAGTTGCGCGGCGCCGCGGATCGCGCCGAAGGCGAGGATCAGCGTCAGTACGGTGATCACCGTGACGAGGCGGAGCGTATGGCTCAGCGGCAGGACGGGTCGCAGCGCGCGCGCGCAGGCATCGAGGAAGGCCGCGAACAGGATGCCGGCGAAGATGATGAGGAGGCTCGACGCCGTGAACCAGATGCCGGCGAGACCGATGAGGACGGCGAGCACGATCAGCGCCGTGGCGAGGCCGCTGCGCCAGGGCGCGGCGCGCGAGGGATCGAGCGGCTGGAGATCGGTCATGCGGCTTTCCCAGAGCATTTTCGAGCGAAGCGGTTCCGCTTCGCGTGACGAAGATGCGTCAAATCAGAGAGACAGCGCCAGCGGGCGCGGGTCCGCAGGATCGGCGGAGGCCGCCCGGCGCGTCAATGCGTTTCAGGCTGCGACCGGGTCGGCTGGGCTTGTCGTTGCCGGCGGCAACGGCGCCCCCTCGCCTTCCTTGACGCGGAAGAAGGTGATGTAGAGCGTCGGCAGGAAGACGAGCGTCAGCAGCGTCGCGACGAACAGGCCGCCCATGATGGCGAAGGCCATCGGGCCCCAGAAGATGGTGGGCGCGATCGGAATCATGCCGAGAATCGTCGAGATCGCCGTCAGCATGATCGGCCGGAAGCGCGAAATGGTCGCGTTGACCACGGCGTCCCAGACCGGCTGGCCCGTTCGCCGTTCGGCCTCGATCTGCTCGATGAGGATGACCGCGTTCTTGGCGATGAGGCCCATCAGCGCGAGGATGCCGAGGATGGCGACGAAGCCGAGCGGCCGATTGAAGATGAACAGCGCGCCGACGACGCCGATCAGCCCGAGCGGCACCACGCTCATGACGAGCAAGAGGCGGCTGAAGCTCTGCAACTGCGCCATCAGGAAGCTGATCATCAGGAACAGCATGAACGGCACCACCACCATCACCGAGGCCTGCGAGGCGGCGCTTTCCTCGACCGTGCCGCCGACGGCGATGCGGTAGCCGGCCGGCAGGCTCGCCGAGAGCTCGGCGATGCCGGGCGTCAGCGCCTCGACCACCGCCTCCGGTGAGCTGCCCGGCTTGACGTCGGCCTGCACGGTGAGGGTCGGCACGCGGTCGCGGCGCCAGATCAGCGGGTATTCCTGGCCGAAATCGAAGCGGGCCACCTGCGACAGCGGCACGGTGCGGCCATTGGCCAGCGGCACCTGCAGGGTGCGCAGATTGGCGAGCGACAGCCGTTCGGCGCTGGTGGCTCTCGCGACGACGTCGATCAGATAGATGCCGTCGCGAACCTGCGTCACCGTCGAGCCGCTGACGACCGAGTTCAGCGCCGAGGCGAGGGTCTGCGAGGAAAGGCCGAGCAGGCGCGCCTCGTCCTGGTCGATCTCGACGCGCACCATGCGCGCCGGCTCCATCCAGTCATAGTTGACGCGGATCGCATTGGGGTTGGACGAGACGACGCCGGCGAGCTTCTGCGCGATCGAACGCACTTCGCTGATATCGGGTCCGCTGACGCGGTACTGCACCGGCCAGCCGACGGGCGGGCCGAGCTCCAGCGGCGAGACGCGCGTGACGGCGCCCGGGAAATCCTCGGCCAGCACCTTTTCCAGCCGCTCCTGCAGGCGGAGGCGCGCCTCGACATCCTTGGCGATCACCACGGCCTGCGAGAAGAACGGATTGGCCAGCTCGACATTCAGCGGCAGGTAGAAGCGGATGGCGCCGCGGCCGACATAGGTGCTCCAGCGCGCGACATCGGGATCGGCGCCGAGAATGGCGTCGAGCCGCGCCGAGGCATCGGCGCTCGCCTCGATCGAGGCGTTCTGCGGCAGGCGGAGATCGACCAGAAGTTCGGCGCGATCGGAGGCCGGGAAGAACTGGCGCGGCACATAGGGCATGGTCAGGAGCGCCGCGACGAAGGCCGCCAGCGCGATGCCGATCGTCAGCCAGCGCATGCGCATCGCGGCAAGCAGGATGGCGCGGAAGGTCTTCGCGACGAATCCCGGCGCCGCGTCGGCCTTTTTCGGCTCCGGCTTCTTCAGGAGCAGCGTGGCGATCAGCGGCGAGAAGGTGACGGCGCCGATCCAGGAGACGACCAGCGCGATGCCGACGACCGCGAAGATCGAGAAGGTGTATTCGCCGGCCGAGCTCTGCGCGAAGCCGATCGGCACGAAGCCGGCGGCGGTGACGAGCGTCCCCGTCAGCATGGCGAGCGCCAGCGTCTTGAAGGTGTTGGACGCCGCCTCCTCCTTGCTCTCGCCATTGGCGAGGCGTGAGGAGATCGAATCGACCGTCGTCATCGCATCGTCGACGAGAAGGCTGAGCGCGATGATCAGCGCGCCGAGCGAGATGCGCTGCAGGTCGATGCCGGCGATGTCCATCACCGCGAACACCATCGCGAGCGACAGCGGGATCGCCAGCGCGACCACCGTGCCGGCGCGGATGCCGAGGCTGACGAACGAGACCACGGCGATGATGGCGATCGCCTGCCATAGCGATGTCGTGAATTCGCCGATCGCCTCGTCGACCACCTCGGCCTGATCGGCGACGAGGGTCGGCTCGATGCCGAGCGGCAGGTCGGCGGTCACCTCGTCCATCGTCTGGCGGATGTTCTTGCCGAGCGCGAGGATATCGCCGCCGTCCTTCATCGAAACGGCAAGGCCGATCGCCGGCTTGCCGTTGACGCGGAACATCGGCTGGGCCGGATCGGCGAAGCCGCGACGCACCTCGGCGATGTCGCGAAGGCGCACCAGGCGGCCATTGGCGACGAAATTGATGTTGAGCAGGTCCTGCTCGGATTCGAACGCGCCGGAGACGCGCACGGCGATGCGCTCGTCTCCGGTCTCGATCACGCCGGCCGGGCTGACGACGTTCTGCGCCTGCAGCGCCTGGATCAGCTGGTTGCGGTTGATGCCGAGGCCGGCGAGTTGCTCGGCCGAGAACTCGACGAAGATGCGCTCGTCCTGCGCGCCGAGAATGTCGATCTTCGACACGTCGGCGACCGAGAGCAGCTTGGAGCGGATGTCTTCGACATAGTCGCGCAGCTCGCGATGGGTGAAGCCATCGGCGGTGAAGGCGTAGATCGTGCCGAAGGTGTCGCCGAAGTCATCGTTGAAGACCGGGCCGACGACGCCTTGCGGCAGGCTGCCGCGGATATCGCCGATGCCCTTGCGGACCTCGTACCAGATGTCCGGAACCTCGGCCGAGGTGATCTGGTCCTTCAGGTTGACGAACAGCGTCGTGCGGCCGGCGCTCGTTTCGCTGCGGATGTCGTCGACCTCGGGGATCTCCTGGAGCTTGCGCTCGAGGCGCTCCGTCACCTGCTGCAATGTGTCGTCGAGCGTCGCGCCGGGCCAGGCGGCGCCGACGATCATGGTCTTGATCGTGATCGCCGGATCCTCGGCGCGGCCGAGACCTATGAAGGCGGCCGAGCCCGCGACGATGATCGCGACCATCCAGTAGACGATGAACTGGCGATGGCTGAGCGCCCAGGCCGAGAGATTGATGCCCTTCATGGCGCGGATCCGACGAGGCGGACCGTCTGGCCGGGATGCAGCGCCTGCACGCCGGCCGTGACGACGACTTCGCCGGGCGCGACGCCGTCGGCGAGGATCACCGTGCCGGGATCATGGCGGAGGATAGTGACGTTGCGCAGCGAGACGGTCGAGGTCTGGGGATCGACGACCCAGACCGCGGGGTGCTGGTCGGCGCTCGTCAGAGCCGTCGCCGGCAGCGCGATCACCGGCGTGCCGCCGATCTTCAGCGTTCCCGAGACGGTGGAGCCGAGCAGCATGGCCGCCGGCGGCTCGTTGATGCCGACGCGGACGGCGAAGTTGCGCGTCTGCGCATCGGCCTGCGGCGCCACTTCGCGCACGCGGCCGATTGCCGTCACGGACGGGTCGGAGGTCAGGCGGATGGTGATCTCGGCATCCGGCGGCGCGGTGCGCAGCACCTGCGGCGGCACGTCGAAGACGGCGTCGCGCCCATCGCGGCGGGCGAGCTGGACGATCATCTGGCCGGCCTGGACGACCTCGCCCGGCTCGGCGCCGCGCGCCGTCACCGTGCCGTCGACATCGGCCTTCAATTCGGTGAAGCCGACGCGGTCCTGCGCGATCTCGAGCTGCGCCTCGGCGTCGTCGACCTGCGAGCGAGCGGTGCGCAGCGCCTGCTGCGCCTGGTCCCAGTTGGCCCGAGTGGTGAAGCCGTTCTTGAGCAGGCGGTCCTGCCGGTCAAAGGCATTGTCGGCCTGGACCATCTGGCCCTCGGCCGCCGACAGCGCCGCCGTCGCCGAGCGCAAGGCGTTCAGCTCGTTGACCGGATCGAGCTTCGCCAGAAGCTGGCCGGCCTTGACGGTATCGCCGACATTGACGGGCCGCTCGATCATGCGGCCGCCGATGCGGAACGCCATCGAGGCCTCGTTCTGCGCCTGCACCTGGCCGGTGAGCACCACCGATTCGCTCGCGGGCGCGCGCTCGACCGTCAGCGTGCGAACCGGGCGCGGCGCCGGGGTCTTCGCTTCCTGCTGGCGCTCGCAGGCCGCCAGAAGCGGCGCCGAGGCGACCATCAGCAGCGCCAGACGCAGCCAGGCCGCACGCTTATTCGCTGTCTTTGCCGATCCCGTCACCACATGCACCCCAGCGTTCCGAACCCCGACAGTGACGCACGCTCCCGAAGGCGTTGCAAGCGCGCCGCTTCGTGCCGCTATAGCCGATCGGGCGCGTCGCGGAAGCGCATTTTGGGCGGACCCTACCCATTCGCCCCGAGGAAGTGATGAGCACTCCGTCCCGCGACTAGGCAAGGAATCCCAATCCACGGCGACGGGACGATGACCGCGCAAGGCGCTTGTCAGCCGAGCCTCTCTTGCCGCATCTTCCTTGCCGCATCTTCGCGCGGACGCTCGCTGGCCCTGCCTCGCGGCGCGAAGGGCGGGGGACCAGAGGGCGAATGTGCAAGGGAGGGCCGATGTGACTGCAGCACCGCGCCCGAGCCGGCACTGGCCGATCGTCCGATTCGCGCTGTTTCTCGTGCTTTTCTGCGGGCTGAAAGGCGTCGCACCCTCCGATCTCGTCGTCGGGGTCGTCGCGGCAGCTGCCGGAACCGCCGCGAGCCTCTGGCTGATTCCAGCCGGAGGCGCGGGTCTCGTTCCCGGCGCGGCGCTCGGCTTCGCGGGGCGATTCCTGTGGCAGTCGCTCGTCGCCGGCATCGACGTGGCGCGGCGGGTGTTCGACCCGAAGCTGCCGCTTGCGACCGGCTTCGTGACGTTCAGGCCCTCGCTGCCGCGCGGCAACTGGCGCGACCTCTTCACGACCATTTCCAGCATGATGCCGGGCACGCTGCCGGTCGGCGACGATGGCAAGGACGGGCTCGTCATCCATTGCCTCGACCGTCACCAGCCCGTCGCCGCCGACATGGCGCGCGACGAGGCGCGGCTGCGGAAGGTCATCGCGCGGGAGAGCCGGCATGGCTGATGCGCTCACCGTCGCGGCGGTCCTCGTCCTTGCGATCGTCGCGGTCGGGCTCGCCCGCATCCTCAAGGGACCCTCGCGGATCGACCGCATGATGGCGGTCCAGTTGCTGGGATCCGGCGGCGTCGCCGTGCTCGCCCTGCTCGCGGCGGCCGGCGGCACCGAGGCGCTGGTCGACGTCGCGCTGACGCTCGCCCTCCTCGCCGCCTTCGCCTCGATCGCGCTCGCGACCACGCTTGCCGGCAAAAGCGAAGCCCGGCCGCGCGAGCCGTCCGAATGAGCGCGCTCCTCATGCTGTTCTCGGTCGTCGCGATAAGCGCCGGGCTCGTCTTCTTCCTCGCCGGCACGGTCGGCCTGCTGCGGCTTCCCGATGCGCTGTCGCGCCTGCATGCCCTCACCAAGGCTGACAATCTCGGCCTCGGGCTTATCGTGCTCGGCCTGCTGCCGCTGGTGCCGAGTGTCACCATGGCGGTGAAGCTCGTCGTCATCTGGCTGCTGGTGCAGTTCGCCGGCGCCACGGTGGCGCAGTTGATCGCGCGCCTTGCCCGCACTGAGGACCGCGGCCGATGATGGCGGGGCTCGCGCTCGATCTGCTGGTGGCCGGGCTCGTCGTCGGCGTTGCGCTCTGGACCATCCGCACGCGCGATGATTTCGCCGCCATCGTCGGCTTCGTCGGCTATGGGCTGCTGCTCACCATCGCCTGGGCGCGGCTCGCGGCCTATGACGTCGCGCTGACCGAGGCCGCGATCGGCGGCGGCGTCACCGGCGTCATCCTGATGCGGGCAAGCATCCGCCTGAAGCCGCTTGCCTACGTCCGCAAGGCGCTCGGCCCCCGCCTGCTGGTCGGCCTGGCATGCGCCGCTGTCAGCGCCGGGCTCGCCGCCGTCGTCCTGCTGCCGCCGACACCCGCGCCGAGCCTTGCCGCCGAGGTGCGCGCCCATCTCGCCAGCACCGGCCTCGGCAATCCGATCGCCGGCGTGCTGATGGCCTATCGCGCGCTCGACACCTTCCTCGAGACGGTCGTCGTGCTGCTCGCGCTCTTCGGCGTCTGGTCGCTGACGGGCGACGCCGCCTGGGGCGGCCGCCCCGGCCTGCCGCTGCCGGCCGCGAGCTTTGGGCCGCTGCCGCTGTTCACGCGGCTCTTGATCCCGGCTGGCGTCGTCATCGGCATCTATATCGTCTGGGTCGGCGCCGATGCCCCCGGCGGCAAGTTCCAGGGCGCGACCATCCTCGCGGCGATGTGGATCCTCGCCATGATGGCGGGCCTCGCCGAGGCGCCGCCGATCGGCAGCTGGCGGCTGCGCCTTTTGCTCGCCGCCGGGCCGATCGTCTTCGTCGCGATCGGCCTTGCCGGCATTCCGCTGGCGGGCGCCTTCCTCGCCTATCCCGACGCCCTCGCCAAGCCGCTGATCCTCGTCATCGAGGTGGCGCTGACGCTGTCGATCGCCGCGACGCTCGGCCTTCTCGTCGCCGGTCCGCCGGAGCGGGCGCCATGACGACCTCCCGCATGAGGGCCCTGCCATGACGATCGCTGCCTTCGACGCCGCGACGCTCTACGGCCTCATGGGCGCCATCCTGGTCGGCATCGGCCTTTATGGCATCGTGCTGCACGAGGCGTTCATCCGCCGCCTGCTCGCCTTCAACCTGCTCGGCGGCGGTGTGTTCATCCTCTTCGGCGTCATCGCGCGGCGCGGCGCCGGGGCCGGCTTTGCAGGCGATCCGGTGCCGCAGGCGCTGGTCATCACCGGCATCGTCGTCGCCTTCTGTGCGACCGCGCTCGCCATCGCGCTGATCGAGCGCCTGGCGGCGGTGGACGACGCAGCCGACACGGGCGACGCGCCATGACGCCGGCGCTGATGGCAACGACGCCAGGCGGGCTGCTGCTCGCCTTTTCCGTCGTCATTCCGGTGATCGGCATCCTGCTGCTCTGGCTGGTGCGCGGGCGCGACATCGAATGGGTGGCGCTGGCGGCGCTCGTCGCCAATCTCGCCATCGCCATCGCTTCGCTGCTCGCTGTCCGCGACAGCGCGGCGCCGCTCGTCTATCTCGTCGGCGGCTGGCTGCCGCCACTCGGCCTCGCGCTCCGCGCCGATGGCGTCGCCGTGACGCTGATGGTGATGACCGGCGTCATCGTCGTGGCGACGGCGCTTTATGCGCGCGGCCAGTTCGGCTTCGCGGCGGACGGGCCGGAACGGCGGAAGCCGATGGTCTTCTGGACCATGCTGCTCGCCATCACCGCCGCGCTCAACCTGATCTTCGTCGGCGAGGACCTGTTCAACCTCTATGTCGCGCTCGAACTCCTGACCTTCGCCGCCGTGCCGCTGGTCAGCCTCGACGGCAACCGCGCCACACTCGCCGCCGCCCTCCGCTATCTCGTCTTCGCGCTCGCCGGCTCGGTGCTCTATCTCCTCGGCGTCGCCATCGTCTATGGCGCCTATGGCAGCCTCGACCTCGTCGTCCTCGCCGGCATGCGCGGGCCGGACGGCGCCTTGCTGCTCGCCATCGCGCTGATGACGGCGGGCCTCATCGCCAAGACGGCGCTGTTCCCGCTGCATCTCTGGCTGCCGCCCGCCCATGCCGGCGCGCCGGCGGCGGCAAGCGCGGTGCTCTCGGCGCTGGTCGTCAAGGGCTCGTTCTTCCTGATCCTCCGCCTCTGGTTCGACCTGTTGCCGCCCGGCCTCGGCGCGATCGGCGCCAATGGGCTGGGTGCGCTCGGCGCGGGCGCGGTCATCGTCGGCAGCGTGATGGCGCTCCGGCAGGAGCGGCTGAAGCTGCTCGTCGCCTATTCGACGGTGGCGCAGATCGGCTATCTCTTCCTCGTCTTCCCGCTCGCGACGGGCAGCGAAGCCGCCTCGCCCTTCGCCACGCTCGCCTGGACGGGCGGCGTCCTGCAGCTCATGGCGCATGCCTTCGCCAAGGCGGCGATGTTCATGGCGGCAGGCCTCGTCTATGAGGCGATCGGCCATGACCGGATCAGCGGTTTCCGCGGCCTCGGCCGGATCGCGCCGATCACGGTGCTGACGATGACGCTCGCCTCGATCTCGCTGGTCGGCCTGCCGCCCTCCGGCGGCTTCTCGGCGAAATGGCTGATGCTGAACGCCGCGCTCGGCGAGGGCGCCTGGTGGTGGGCGGTGGTCATCCTCCTGGGCGGCCTGCTCGCGGCGGGCTATGTGTTCCGCGTCCTCGTGCCCGCCTTCTCGGTCGCGCCAGAGCCGCTGCAGCGCCAGCATGCGGTGCCGCTCTCGCGCGAACTTTCGGCGCTGGCGCTCGCCCTCGTCGCGATCGCCATCGGCTTCCTGCCGCTGGCGCCGTGGCCGCTCCTCTCGATCGGCCGTCTCGCAGCGGTGCTGCCATGAGCGCGGCCATGCTCCCGATCGCCGCGCTGTTCCCGCTCGCTCTGTTCGCGGTCGCGATTGCCCTGCCGACAGCCCGGCCGGCGATCGGACGGTTGCTGTGGCTCGCCCCGCTTCCGGCGCTCGTGGCGGCCATCCTCGCACGCGGCGGCCATGCCGAGCTCGGCGGCCCGCTCGCGCTGATGCTGGATGATCCCGGCGCGATGCTGCTCGGCGGCGCCGCGCTGCTCTGGCTCGCCGCCGGCCTAGCTGCGATCGGCTGGTGGAAGGAACGGCTCGCCACCCTCCCCTATCAGGCCTGGTGGCTGCTGACGCTGACCGGCAGCGTCTCGGTGTTCATGGCGGCGAACCTCGTCACCTTCTATCTCGCCTTTTCGCTGGTCAGCCTCGCCGGCTACGGCCTCGTCACTCGCGACGGTGACAGTGCGGCGCTCCGGGCCGGCCGGGTCTATTTCGCGGTCGCGGTCGGCGGCGAGGCCTTCCTGCTCGCCGGCTTCGTGCTGCTCGCGGTCGGGGCGCCCTCGGGCAGCCTGGCCATCGCCGACGTCGTTGCCGCGCTGCCGGCATCGCCGGTGCGCGAGGCGGCGCTTCTCTTCGTGCTGCTCGGCTTCGCGGCCAAAATGGGCCTCGTGCCGCTGCATGTCTGGATGCCGGTCAGCTATGGCGCGGCGCCCTTCCCGGCCGCGGCGGTGCTCAGCGGCGCGGCGGTCAAGGCCGGCGTCATCGGGATCATTCGCTTCCTGCCCTTCGCCACCGCCCTGCCCGGCTGGGGCGAGGCGCTGGCGACGGTCGGCTTCCTCTCGGCGTTCTTCGGCGTGGCCGTCGGCCTGACGCAGCGCAATCCGAAGGCGATCCTCGCTTATTCGAGCATCAGCCAGATGGGCGTCATCGCCGCCGTCGCCGGCATGGCGCTGATGGCCGGGCGAAGCGTCGCGCCGATGGAGATCGCCTTCTACGCGCTGCATCACCTCTTCGCCAAAGGCGGGCTGTTCCTTGCGCTCGCGGCGATCGCACTGACGGGACGGCGCGCGCTGCGGCCGCTGCTCTGGCCGGCGGCGATCATCGCGCTCGGCATCGCCGGCCTGCCCTTCACGGGCGGCGCGCTCGCCAAGCTCGCCGTCAAGGATGCGCTCGGCAGCGGCCTCGCCGGCACGCTCGGCTCGCTGTCGGCGGCGGCGAGCACGCTGCTGATGCTGCATTTCATCGCGCAGGCGCGCCAGACAGCGGCGGCCGATGATGCGGCGCGGGCGCCTTGGACGATCGTCGCGGCATGGTGGGGAACCGCGCTCGCCGCTCTCGCTTTGCCCTGGCTTCTCTATCCCACTGTGGGCGGCAGCTTTGCCAAAGCCGTCGAGCTCGGCGCGCTCGTCGACCTCGCCTGGCCGATGCTGCTCGGCGCGGTCGCCTATGCGCTGGCGCGCCGGCTCCAGCCCTGGCCGGCGCTGCCGCCGGGCGATGTCCTCATCGTCCTGCGGCGCGGCCGAACCGTCGCGTCGAGACTCACCGACGGCATCGCCGCCATCGAGGGACGGCTGACGCTGTGGCCGGTCGCGGGCGCGACGCTTGTCCTCATCGCGATCGCCTTCGCCGCTTCCATGCTGGCCGCGCGCTAGGCGCTGAGCCGGCGGAGGACGGCGCCGAGCGAGCTGCGCGGTGTCGGCGGTAGAGTCTGCAGACGCACCGTCACCGGCGCGGCCCCGAGAGCGGCGGTCGCGCGGGCGTGGCGCGGGCTGTAGCCGAACTCCTGCCGGAAGGCGCGGCTGAAGCCGGACGGATCGACGAAGCCGCAGCGCTCGGCGACATCGACGATCGGTCCGCTGTTGAGCGGATCGCTGAGCGCCCCATGCGCTGCCAGCAGACGCTGGCGCTGGATATAGCGCGACACCCCGCCGAGCGGCTCGAACAGCCGGTAGAGCCGCGAGCGGGAGACGCCGAGCATGCGGCAGAGCTGCTGCGGGCCGAAATTCGGCGCGGCGAGATTCTGCTGGATGATCCGCCGCGCGCGGTCGACCAGCGACACCGCCATCACCTCCTGCGCCGCGGCGGCGTGATCCGGGCCCGGCGCGAGACAGGCCGCGAGCAGCATGCGCGTCGCCTCGACCAGCTTCGGCAGTTCGCCGGGCGTGAGCGTCGCGATGCGCCGGTCGAGGCTCAGGATGTAATCGGCGAGGAGCGATGCCAGCGGACCATCGGGTATGCCGGCCTGAAGGCGGTCGATGCTGTCTGCGGAACTGCGGAAGAGATCGCGCGGCATATAGAGGCTGATCACCTCGCGGTCGCGCGCCGCGCCCTCGAATGGCTGCGCCAGCGAACGCATCGACAGCGTCGCGCCGCCGGGGCCCGTCACGAG
The DNA here is from genome assembly GCA_965229325.1 of Kaistia sp. Taxonomy (GTDB): domain Bacteria; phylum Pseudomonadota; class Alphaproteobacteria; order Rhizobiales; family Kaistiaceae; genus Kaistia. The sequence goes on from OZ245873.1 coordinate 1,107,582, forward strand.
GACGAGGCACCAGTGATCGAGCGGATCGCGTTTCAGATGTCGCCAGGTCCGAACGCGCCCGTCGGCGGGCATCACCGCATGCGAAAGGGCGAGGCTGCCGAGATCCCACACGGTCTGCTCGGCGACGAAGCCGACATCCGACGCGCTGTCGACCGCGACGTCGATCACCGGAGACATGAAGTCGCGCCACGCGGCAAACTGCTCGGCCCGCGGCAGCATGCCCGTGGAGAGCTGGAGCGGAGCAAGTCTTGCGGCACGATCCGCCATCCCGGCAGACGCGTCCTTTGAGCCGATTGGCGCGAACGATCCCATGCGGCTGCTCCCCCGAGCTTGGCGTTACCGTCCGGTAAACTACACCTCGGCCCCGCGGACTTCAAACAACCGGCGGGCTGCTTCCGGAAGTGTCATGACGCGGTGCAGCAAATTCGGCTAGACTTGGCGAGATCGACAGGTGTCGAGCGGGGACCAACCGAAGATGACCACCGAAGTTGAAGCGCCGGCGGCGCCGATCCTGATCGACCTCGCCCTGCAGGGCGGCGGCTCGCATGGCGCCTTCACCTGGGGCGCGCTCGACCGGCTGCTCGAGGAACCTGGGCTCAAGATCGACGGCATTTCCGGGACGTCGGCCGGCGCCATGAACGCCGCCGTGATGGCCTCGGGCTTCGCGCAGGGCGGGGCGAGCGGCGCACAGGCCGCCCTCGAAGCCTATTGGCGCGCCGTCTCCGAGGCCGCGCGCTTCAGCCCGTTCCAGCGCGGACCGCTCGACATCCTGCTCGGACGCTGGACGCTCGACACCTCGCCGATGTTCATCGCCATGGACATGATGTCGCGACTGTTCTCGCCCTATGATCTCAATCCGACGGGCAAGAATCCGCTCCGCGCCATCCTCGAGCAGGCGATCGATTTCGAGGCGCTCAAGGCGGCGCCGATGAAGCTCTTCATCACCGCCACCAATGTCCGCACCGGGCGCGGCCGCATCTTCCGCAATGCCGAGATCACGCCGGACGTGCTGCTCGCTTCGGCCTGCCTGCCGACCCTCTTCCAGGCGATCGAGATCGACGGCGAGAGCTACTGGGACGGCGGCTATTCCGGCAATCCGACCATCACGCCGCTGGTGCGCGACCTCGATTCCGACGACACGATCCTGATCCCGATCAATCCGGTCGAACGGCAGGGCACGCCGCGCTCGGCCTCCGACATCTTGAACCGGCTCAACGAGGTGTCGTTCAACAGCGTCCTGCTGAAGGAGCTCAGGATGATCGCGATGCTGCGGCAGGTCGCCGATCCCGGCAACAGCGAGGGCGCGCAATGGGCGAAGATGCGCATCCACATGATCCGCAACGACGCGATGGGGAAGCTCGGCTATTCCTCGAAGCTCAATGCCGAATGGTCGTTCCTCACCATGCTGCGCGATGAAGGCCGCCGCTCGGCCGACGAATTCCTCGCCGCCCATCGCGACGACATCGGCAAGCGCTCCTCGCTCGATCTGGACCAGCTGCTCGAAGGCGTCTGACATGGGTCTCATCGGCATTCTTCTCGGGCTCAGCCTTCTGATAGCCCTCGCTTATCGCGGCTGGAGCGTGCTGCTGCTTGCCCCCGCCGCCGCCATGATCGCGGCGCTCTTCTCCGGCGAACCGCTGCTGGCGCATTGGACGCAGACCTTCATGGGGAGCGCCGCCGTCTTCATCGGCCAGTTCTTCCCGCTGTTCCTGCTCGGCGCGCTGTTCGGCAAGCTGATGGAGGACAGCGGCGCCGTCGCGGCCATCGCCGAATTCATGACGCGGACGCTCGGCACGAAGCGCGCCATTCTCGCCGTCGTCCTCGCCGGCGCCATCGTCACCTATGGCGGCGTCAGCCTCTTCGTCGCGCTGTTCGTCATCGCGCCGATGGCCGAGGCGCTGTTCCGCTCGGCCGATATCCCGCGCCGCCTGATGGCACCGGCGATCGCGCTCGGCACGTTCACCTTCACCATGATGGCCCTGCCCGGCACGCCGGCGATCCAGAACGCCATCCCGATGCCGTTCTTCGGCACGACGCCGTTCGCGGCGCCCGGGCTAGGCATCATCGCCTCTGCGATCATGCTCGGCTTCGGCCTCTGGTGGCTCGCCCGCCAGGAAGGGCGCGCGCGCAAGGCCGGCGAGGGCTTCGGCAACGTCTCGGGCATGCCCGGTGCCGCGCTGCTCGATGATCCGACGCTGCGCGAACGTGCCAGCACCGCGCGTGAGTTCGACCCGGCCGAGATCACGCATGGCCACCAGAGCGCCGAGCATCCGCCGATCGCGCTGGCGCTGCTGCCGCTCGGGCTCGTCATCATCGTCAATCTCCTGATGTCGTTCCTGGTGCTGCCGCGGCTCGATTTCGCCTTTCTCGCCGAGCCGCGCTGGGGCGGCATCACGCTCGCCTCGGTGAGCGGCGTCTGGTCGGTCGCGGTGGCGCTCATCGTCGCCATCGTCGCCACCGTCGCGCTCAACTGGCAACGCCTGCCGAAGCTGCGCGAAACGGCCGATGCCGGCGCCAATGCAGCCGTGCTGCCGATCATGGGCGTCGCCAGCCTCGTCGGCTTCGGCGCGGTCGTCGCGGCCTTGCCGGCCTTCGCGGTGGTGCGCGATTTCGTGCTCTCGATCGGCGGCGGCCCGCTGGTGTCGCTCGCGGTCGCGACCAACATCCTCGCCGCCCTCACCGGCTCGGCCTCGGGCGGCCTCACCATCGCGCTCGACGCGCTCGGCAGCACCTATCTGAAGCTCGCCGCCGAGATCGGCATGGATCCGGCGCTGCTGCACCGCGTCGCCGTGATGAGCGCCGGCACGCTCGACAGCCTGCCGCATAGCGGCGCCGTCGTGACCCTCCTCGCCGTCTGCGGCGTGACGCCGAAGGAGAGCTATCTCGACATCGTCATGGTCGCCATCGTCGGCGCGATCCTCGCCCTCGTCGCGGTGATCGGCCTCGGCACGGTGTTCGGCTCGTTCTGAGCCGAAACGCCGTCAGGGCGTCGACGGCTCGGGCGCGACCTCCGCTCCCGGCGCAGCGGGCGGCGCCGGCACCGGCGCTATCGGAGCCGCGGCGGGTTGCTCGGCCGGGACGCTCGGCGCTTCCGGCGCGGCGGGCGCGGGCGGTGCGAGGACCTCCGGCGACTGGGCAGGGACTGCCGCCTCGCTCGCGGCGAGCGGCGGCAGGCCGGCTCCCACCCGCTCCAGCACGAAGGGGAAGAACGGGTTCCACGACATCCTGAGCAGCCAGTCGAGCGAGACGATCAAAGCGCTGCGCTCGCCATGCGCGGCGATGGTGCCGAGATGGATGCCGAAATTCTCCGTGGGATCGGGCGTGTTGCCATAGAGCCCGTCCTCGGGCGGGAACGGCAGCGCGACATGCGACAGCGAGTAGATGTCCGGCGCAAAGGTCTGCCCGAGCGGCGCCGTGACCGCGTCCGTTGCGTCGGCCGGGGTCGACCGCGCCACCGCTTCATCCGTGGTCGCATCGCGATTGCCGACGATGGTCAGGCGGTACTTGCGCGGCGCCGGCGTGACGAGACCGGCGAGAAGGTCCTCGGCGCGGGTTCTGAACAGCAGGCTGAGCTCGGTGTGGCGGTTGATGTCGAAGAGGACGAGTTCGCTGCCATTCTCGGGCAGGTTGCCATAGAGCGCGTTGACGACGGCCTGGACGCTGACCGTCGCGTCGAGCACCGACTGGAAGGTCAGCACCGGCGCGAGGCTTGCGAGCTTGCCGTCGGCGGCGAGCCGCGTCAGCCGGTCCTGCACGGCCATGGTCAGCGCATAGGACTGCCGCGCCGCATTGACCGGGAAGGAATTGTACTTGAACGGATTGAACTCGGGCAGCAGGTCGAGCCAGGCCGTCTTGGCGAAGGCTGGCAGCAGCGCCGGCAGGCCGGCAAGGCCCGAGAAGCGCGCGAACCGCGTCACGCCGATCATCGGCGACATCAGCACGATGCGCGCGGGGCGGATGAGGTTCTGGTCCTCCAGCGCGTCGAGCGCATAGAGCAGCGCCAGCGCGCCGCCATTCGAATAGCCGACGATGTGGATCGGCGCGTCGGGGCCGGCCTTCAGCCGCGCCTCGCGCATGGCAAGGCGCACCGCCGCCATCCAGTCGCGCCAGTTCACTGCCGTCAGCGCGGCCGGCACGGTGCCGTGGGCCGGCAGGCGGATGCCGACCGCGACGAAGCCGCGCTGACGATAGAGTTCCGCGAGATGGCGGAGGCTATAGGGCGAATCGGTGAGGCCGTGCAGGAACACCGCGGCGCCGACCGGCGGGCCCTCGGGCATCAGCTCGAACGAGCGGTTCCAGTCGGTGGCGAAGCGGGCCGGATTGACCGGGCTCTCCGCGAAATAGCGGTTGAACGGGACGCGCTCGGCCGGCTCGAGCTTGTCCGTCACCTCGCGGCGGACCTCATCGAAGAGGCCGTCCTCGGCCTTGCGATAATCGGCGAAACTCGCGCGATCCATGGCGTCGGCGGTGAGCTCGGTCGGGACGAAGATGTGCCAGGGCTCGAGCGGCGGGCCGCTTTCGGCGAGATAGATGCGGCCGGCAAAGAGCGTCGCGATCACCACGAGGACGAGAAGCACGAGGCGCTTCAACTGCCTGCCGAACCAGCGATGCATTGCGATCCCCGCGCCCTGTCGAACCCTCGCTCGTTCTAGCGGAAAGGAGCGCCTTCGTCGCGCGCGGACGCCGCCTCAGGCGCGCGGAGGATGCGGAAGCCGAGCGCCGCGAAGAGGATGGCAAGCAGCGGGCTCGCCATGCCGAACACCGCATAGGGGGCATAGCTGACGGTGGCGACGCCGAGCGTCGCCGCCATATAGGCGCCGCAGCTGTTCCAGGGGACGAGCGCCGATGTCGGCGTCGCCGCGGCGCCGACGACACGCGACAGCACGATCGGCGCCAGCCCCCGCCGCTCGAATTCGGGGCGGAACATGCGGCCGGGCAGCACGATCGAGAGATACTGGTCGGCGGTGACGATGTTGCTGGCGACCACCGAGGCGACGAGGGCCGCGACGAGGCTGCCGACCCGGTGCGCCAGCGCGGCGATCGGCCGAACGATCCGCTCCAGCACGCCGGTCTTCTCGACGATGCCGCCGAAGGCGAAGGCCGACATCACCAGCCAGATCGTTGGCAGCATCGATTCCATGCCGCCGCGGCTCGCCAGCGCATCGATGGCGGCGTCGCCCGAGGTCGAGACATAGCCGCTGGCGAGCGCGAGCCAGACGCCCTTGAGGAGCGCCAGCGCATGCGGCAGGTCGGGGCCGCCGGCGGCAAACGCCGCGACCCGCTCCGGCGCGACGATGACCGCGAGCACGCCACCGGCCAGCGCCCCGGCGAAGACAGTCGTGAACGGCGGCAGGCGCAAGAGCGCCAGCGCGATGACGACGGCGAGCGGCGCCATCATCAAGGGGCCTGTCGCTGTCGCCGCCGACAGCGCGGCGAGCTTGCCGCTGGTATCGGCGGTTCCCGGCGTGCCGAGCAGCCAGAAGACGAGGAGCGACAGCGCGAGCGCGCCGAGCGAGGTCGGCAGCGTCTCGCGGATATGGTCGTAAAGGCCGGCGCCGGCCGAGGCGGCGGCGAGATTGGCCGAGTCCGACAAGGGCGAGGTCGTGTCGCCGAAATAGGCGCCGGAGATGATCGCGGCGGCCGCGATCGCCGGATCGAGACCCATATTGGCCGCAATGCCCATCAACCCGACGCCGATCGTGCCGACGACCGTCCAGGAACTGCCGATCGAGAACGAGACGACGGCCGCGAGCGCGCAGGCGGTCAGGTAGAACGAGCCGGGATCGAGCAGGCGGAGGCCATAATAGACCATCGCCAGCAGCGTGCCGGAGAGCGCCCAGGTGCCGATCAGCGCGCCGACGGCAAAGAGGATGAAGATCGCGCCGATGCCGCTCGAGACGCTTGCGACCGCGGCGTCGGTGAGATCCGCAATGCGGTAGCCGTGCAGCACCGCCATGGCGACCGCGACCATGGTCGCGACGATGAGGGCGACCTGGTTCGGGCCCTTGGCGCCGGCATCACCGAAGAGGAAGAAGGACAGGCCGACGAGCAGCACCAGCGCGACGACGGGCACCAGCGCTTCGAGAAGCGTCGGCGATCGCGGATCGGGGCGAAGGTCCCTGGTCATGGCGATCGCCGACTCCTGCGCGGCATGGGTCCCACAGTCCTGCCGCGCAAAGGACGCCTGGATCCGATCAGAAGTCGACCGCGTCGCGGATGATCGGGCAGGTCATGCAATGGCCGCCGCCACGGCCGCGGCCGAGCTCGGCGCCGGTGATGGTGATCACCTCGATGCCGGCCTTGCGCAGCAGCGTGTTGGTATAGGTGTTGCGGTCATAGGCGTAGACGACGCCGGGCGAGGCGCAGACGAGATTGGCGCCCGAGTCCCACTGCGTGCGCTCGCGCATGTAGGCGTTGCCGCCCGTCTCCACGATCCGCATCTTCTTGAGGCCGAGCGCATCGCGCACCGTCTCGACGAAGGTGCCCTTGTCCTTGTGCAGCTCGAGCCCGCCCTTGCCGTCCGGCCGATAGGAGAAAGCCTGGATGCCGTCGACGATGTCGGGATAGTAGAGCACGCAGTCGCGGTCGGCGAAGGTGAAGACCGTGTCGAGATGCATCGCCGCGCGCAGCTTCGGCATCGCCGCGACGATCACGCGCTCGGCGGCGCCCTCCTCGAACAACCGCGCCGCGACCTGGCTGATCGCCTGGCGCGAGGTGCGCTCGCTCATGCCGATCAGCACATTGCCCTTGCCGATCGGCATGACGTCGCCGCCTTCGAAAGTCGCCATGCCCCAGTCGGCGGTCGGATCGCCCCACCAGACCTTCACGCGGCCGGCGAAGTCCGGATGGTAGCGATAGATCGCGGCGGCGAGGATCGGCTCCTCGTGCCGCGCCTTCCAGAACAGCGAATTGATGGTGACGCCGCCATAAATCCAGCAGGTCGTATCGCGCGTGTAGAGCGTGTTCGGCAGCGGCGGCAGCAGATATTCGGTGACGCCGGCGGCCTCGCGCACCAGCTTCAGCATTTCGCCGCCATGGATGTCGGGGAACTCGTCGGTCGAGAGGCCGCCGATCAGCGTCTCGGCGAGTTCGCGATGCGGCAATCCCTCGAGATAGGAGCGGATCTCGTCGACGAGACCGAGCCCGACCTGGTTCGGGATGATCTGGTTGTCGAGGATCCAGGCCTTGGCCTCGGGCACCGCCAGCGTCTCGGTGAGGAGATTGTGCATCTCGACGACGTCGACGCCGCGGTCGCGCATCTTGGTGATGAAGTCGAAATGGTCGCGCTTGGCGTTCTCGACCCAGAGCACGTCATCGAAGAGAAGCTCGTCGCAATTGCTCGGCGTCAGGCGCTGATGGGCGCGGCCGGGCGCGCAGACCATGACCTTGCGCAGCTGGCCGACTTCCGAATGGACACCAAAGCTCGGTTGGATCGTCATGATGTCGCTGACCTCATGGTTACGGGGTGATGACGCCGGTCACGAGGCCGGCGACGCCGACGAGGCCCGCGACCAGAGTGATGGCGAAGACAGCCAGTTCGGCCGGGGTGAACAGCCGGGCATTCTGCTCGCGGCGCGCCCAGACATAGAGAATGGTGCCGGGGACCAGCAGCACGGTGACGAGCAGGACATATTTGAGGCCCGCCGCCAGGAACATGATGATGACGTAGAAGGCGGCGATCGCGGCGAAGACGAGGTCGCGCTTGCGCTCGTCCGGCACCTTTTCATAGCCGACGCCGCTCCGCGCCAGCAGGATGCCGTAGCCGGCGACGAGCAGATAGGGCAGCAGCGAGGTCACGCTCGCCATGTCGAGCATGAAGTTGAAGGCATCGCGCGACCAGTAGGTCGAGATCACGAACAGCGACACGACGATATTGGTGAGCCAGAGCGCGTTGGCCGGCACGCGGTTGCCGTTCTGCGCCGCGAACAGGCTCGGCATGTCCTTCGATTTCGCCGCCGCGAACAGCACCTCGGCGCAGATCAGCGACCAGGCGAGATAGGCGCCGAGCACGGAGACCAGCACGCCGACCGAGATGAACACCGCGCCCCAATGGCCGACGATCAGCTCCAGCACGCCGGCGAGCGAGGGATTGCCGACGCCGGCGATGGCGGCGCGCGGCATCGCCGCATAGGGCAGCAGCGTGATCGCCACCATGAGGCCCATGACGCCGACGAAACCGAGGATGGTGGCGGCGCCGACATCCGAGCGCTTCTTGGCGAAGCGCGAATAGACGCTCGCCCCCTCGATGCCGAGGAACACGAACACCGTGATCAGCATGGTGTCGCGCACCTGCGCCAGCAGGCTCTTCTCGGGCATGCCGACGCCGCCGAAGAAGTTCTCGGAAAACTGGCTGTAGTTGAACACGAAGATGAAGACGATGATCGCGACGATGATCGGCACGATCTTGGCGATCGTCACCACCGTGTTGACGAAGGCCGCCTGCTCCACCCCGCGCAGGATCAGGAAATGGAAGGTCCAGATGCCCAGGAGCGAGACGATGATCGCCGTCGGCGAGCTGCCGTCGCCGAAGAGTTCGGGGAAGAAGTTGCCGAGCGTCGAGCCGATCAGCACCCAGTAGAAGACGTTGCCGAGGCAGCTGCCGAGCCAGTATCCGAAGGCCGACAGGAAGCCCATATAGTCGCCGAAGCCGGCCTTGGCATAGGCGAACACGCCGGAATCGATGTCGGGCCGCCGCTCGGCCAGTGCCTGGAACACGCGCGCCAGCATATACATGCCGGTGCCGGCGATGGCCCAGGCGATGATGGCGCCGAACGGGCCGGTCGCCGTGCCGAAGCGGCCCGGCAGGTTGAAGATGCCGGCGCCGACCATCGAGCCGACGACCATGGCGGTCAGCGCGGGAAGGGACATCTTCCCCGACGTATTGGACGCCATTTCCATCCCCGAAACGTTTCTGATTGTGCGGCTTGCCGTCTTTATGCCCGTTCGTGGCGAACCGGGCATGAGCGCCGCGTCCCAATCCTGTGCAGCGCGTCCAAAAAATGGGCGGCGACGGGACGGCGCGTCACCTTGACGGAGAGCGGCGATCCCCTGAGGCTCGCCCCCTCGCCTGCCAGCCCAAGGATCCTCCCATGCAGCCCTCGCGCGACATCTCCCGCCTCATCGAGATCATGGCGGCGCTGCGCGCACCGGTCGGCGGCTGTCCCTGGGATATCGAGCAGACATTCGAGACGATCGCGCCCTACACGATCGAGGAGGCCTATGAGGTGGCCGACGCGATCGAGCGCGGCGACCGGATCGATCTTCAGGAGGAGCTCGGCGATCTGCTGCTGCAGGTCGTCTATCATGCCCGCCTCGCCGAGGAGGAAGGCAGCTTTGCCTTCGGCGACGTCGTCGAGGCGATCACCTCCAAGATGATTCGTCGCCATCCGCATGTGTTCGGCAGCGACGAGGCGCGCAGCGCCGGCTCGGCCAAGGGCTTTTGGAATGCGATCAAGGCAGAGGAGAAGCGGCAGCGCGCCGAGCGCCGCGCGGCGGCGGGTCTCCCGGCCGAATCAGCGCCCGGATTGCTGGAGCAGGTTCCGGCCGGCCTGCCGCCACTTGCCCGCGCCATGGCGCTGCAGAAGAAGGCCTCGACGGTCGGCTTCGACTGGAACGACCCACATGCGGTCATCGCCAAGATGCGCGAGGAGATCGCGGAGGTCGAGGCCGAGCTCGCTGCGGCGGAACGCGACAAGGCCAGGCTCCAGGACGAGGTCGGCGATCTCCTGTTCGTGGTCGTGAACCTTGCCCGCCATCTCGACGTCGATCCGGATGCGGCATTGCGCGGCACCAACGAGAAGGTCCGCCGCCGCTTCGCCCATATCGAGAAGCGCCTCGCCGAGAGCGACAGAGCGCCGCAGGACGCCACGCTCGACGAGATGGAGGCGCTCTGGTCGGAGGCGAAGACCGCCGCGGCGGTGACGCAAACCTGATCGGAAGGGAATGAAGAATGGTGGGCGGTACTGGGATTGAACCAGTGACCCTTCGCGTGTGAAGCGAATGCTCTCCCGCTGAGCTAACCGCCCGCCGCCGGGCCGTGCCCGGGCAAGATGCGGGCTTATAGAGACAGAGCCGCCGCCCCGTCAAGGTTCGCGATGCGGCCGTGATGCGCGCCGGTGGATGAACCTCAACTCCGCCCCGATCTCGATATTGTATCCGCCACAGGCCGCGTTATAGATTGGCCGTTGTTGATCCAAAGCGCTTTGGAGCGGAGCAGCCCTTTGTTCTGCCTCGCTCTTGAACCGTTTCAATCCTCGCGCACCCCACCGGGCGCGAGTCCGTCGCCAAGGAACGCCAAGGGAGAATGAGATCATGACGATCCGCGTCGTCGTCTGGGGCGAAAACGTCCACGAGCAGGAAAACGAGACCGTCCGGAAGATCTATCCGGAAGGGATGCACACGACGATCGCCAAGGGTCTCACTGAGGATCCGGTGATCGAGGCCTCGACCGCCACGCTGCAGGAGCCGGAGCACGGCCTCACCGCCGAGCGTCTCGCCGAGACCGACGTGCTGATCTGGTGGGGCCACAAGGCGCATGGCGAGGTTTCGGATGCCGTCGTCGAGCGCGTCGCCAACCGCGTCTGGGAAGGCATGGGCCTCATCGTCCTGCATTCCGGCCATTTCTCCAAGATCTTCAAGCGGCTGATGGGCACGCCCTGCTCGCTGAAGTGGCGCGAGGCCGGCGAGAAGGAACGCGTCTGGGTCATCAACCGCTCGCATCCGATCGCGCAGGGTCTCTCGGACTATTTCGAGATCGAGCAGACCGAGATGTATGGCGAGCCCTTCACGGTTCCGGAGCCGATGGAGACGGTGTTCGTCACCTGGTATGAGGGCGGCGAAGTGTTCCGCTCGGGCCTCACCTATCAGCGCGGCGGCGGCAAGCTGTTCTATTTCTCGCCCGGCCACGAAACCTATCCGATCTACTACAACACCGACGTCAAGCAGGTGCTGAAGAACGCCGTGAAGTGGGCCTACAACCCCGCTCCCGCCTGGGCCGGCATCACCAAGGCCCCCAATACGCCCGCCGACAAGGCGCCGAACGGCCCGCTGACGATCAAGGGCGAAACCCTGCACAAGGCAGGCGAGGCTGGCTTCCGCTAGAGCGGGGCCGGATCGCGCTCAGGAGCAAACGCCAACCATCATGGTCAAGATCCTCATCCTCGGCACCGGCAGCATGGCCGTCAGCCATGCCACCGCCTTCGCCGCGTCGCCCGATTGCGAACTCGTCGCCGCTGTCGAGACGGACGCCGCACGCCGCGAAGCGTTCGGCGCTCAGTTCGGCATCACCAACCTCTTCGCCGATCTCGAATCGGCGATCGCGTGGGACGGCTTCGACGCCGTCGCCAATGTGACGCCGGACGCCGTCCACTATCCGACGACGATGCGCCTCATCGCCGCCGGCAAGCATGTATTCTGCGAGAAGCCGCTCGCGACGACCTATCCCCTCGCCCTCGAAATGGCCGAAGCGGCCGAGGCGAAGGGCGTCATCAACATGGTCAACTTCACCTATCGCAACTCGCCCGCCCTGCAGAAGGCGCGCGAACTGGTGATGGCCGGCGCGATCGGCGACATCCGCTATTTCGAGGCGTCCTATCTGCAGAGCTGGCTGGTCAGCCAGGCCTGGGGCGACTGGCGCACCGAATCGCGCTGGCTGTGGCGCCTGTCGTCGCAGCACGGCTCGAAGGGCGTGCTCGGCGATGTCGGCGTGCACATCGTCGATTTCGCCTCCTTCGGCGCCAACAGCGAAGTCGCGACCGTCGACAGCCGCCTCAAGACCTTCCACAAGGCCGAGGGCGACAAGATCGGCGAGTATCCGCTCGACGCCAACGACTCGGCCGTGATGACGGCGGAGTTCGCCAATGGCGCGCTCGGCACGATCACGGCGACGCGCTTCGCCACCGGCCATGCCAACGACCTGACGCTGCGCCTGTTCGGCACCGCCGGCGGGCTCGAGGTCAAGACCGACGGCAAGACCTCGTCGCTCCGCATCTGCGAGGGCCCCGAGATCGAGACCTTCGCCTGGCAGGTTGTCGAGTGCCCGCCGGTACCGACGACCTACCAGCGCTTCGTCGAGGCCTGCAACAGCGGCATCAACGGCGATCCGACCTTCCGCCGCGCGGCGGATGTGCAGCGCATCCTCGATCTCTGCTTCGCGCAGGAGGCGACCCGCGCCCTGCATGCGGCCGCGCCCGCCGTCACCGAGTAAGGCGCCTGCGGCCCGGCTCCGGCCGGGCCGCGTTCCCTCCGCCGCCGATCGCGCCTGTTGCCGATCGGACACGACGCCTGGCCCATCCGCCCCGACGCAGCCTCCTGGTTGCGGCGGCGGCTTGGCATGTCCGCGATTCCCGGCTATGGTGTCAGAACTTGAACGTCCAACCAGGGAGGACTGCATGGCTTCGATGCGTATGGCTGCCGCGCCCAGCTTCCCGCCGGTCCTTTCCCGTCGGTAGTCTGGACGTTCGGCGTCCCCTGGCCCGGCCCCTTGTCGCCGCGCCCGTTCGCCGCCCTCCCCTCACCCTCTGACCATCGCCGCGTGACCGCGCGCCTCTAGGGGCCGTGTTGCGCCGTTCCCCTGTTCCAATCGAGGCCGGTGTCGCGCTCTGCGGCCGGATCGTCATCATGATTCACTCTGCACTCGCCCGTGCGCGGCGCGGCTGGCTGTCCGGCCCCTTCGCCAAGGTCTTCGCCTTCACATTCCGCCACTGGCGGAAGCAGCGGCTGATCGCCGCCTTCGTCGCCGGCTCCATCCTGCTGGAGACGCTGGCGCATGTGTTCCTGCCGCTCTTCGCCGGCCGCATCGTCGATGCGCTCGCCTCGAGCGGAACCGAGCGCGAGGCGGCACTGGCGCTCGCCACGCAGTCGTTCCTGATCGTCATGGCGCTCAGCATCTGCATGGTGGGCGCGCGCCACCTCGCCTTCATGGGCATCATCCGCCTGACGCTCAACATCATGTCGACCGTGGCCGAGGACGCCTTCTTCCGCGTGCAGCGCTTCTCGACCAACTGGCAGGCCAACAGCTTCGCCGGCTCGACCGTGCGCAAGATCACGCGCGGCATGTGGGCGCTCGACCAGCTCAACGACACGCTGATCCTGGCGCTGCTGCCCTCCGTCGTCGTGCTCGTCGGCACGACGGTGCTGCTCGGCGTCTACTGGCCGATGATGGGCGTCATCGTCGCGATCGGCTCGGTGACCTACATCGCCGTCACCGTGTCGCTGTCGCTGTTCTATGTCGCGCCGGCGGCGAGCCTTGCCAACCAGTGGGACACCAAGCTCGGCGGCGCGCTCGCCGACGCGGTCTCCTGCAATTCGGTCGTCAAGGCGTTCGGCGCCGAGGCGCGCGAGGATGCGCGGCTCGCCGGCATCATCGGCAAGTGGCGCAGCCGCACGTCGCGGACCTGGATCCGCGGCACCTGGAACGGCACCTCGCAGAACGCCATGGTCGTGGTGCTGCGCGGCGCCGTGATCGGCCTCGTGCTCTGGCTCTGGTGGCAGGGGCAGGCGAGCCCGGGCGACGTCACCTTCGTGTTGACCTCGTTCTTCGTGCTCGAGGGCTATCTGCTCGATGTCGGCATGCATGTCCGCAACCTGCAGCGCTCGGTCAACGACATGGAGGAGCTCGTCTCGCTGGATGCACAGCCGCTCGGCATCGAGGATCGGCCGGACGCGCAACCGATGCGCATCGGCGCCGGCGAAATCCGCTTCGACGACGTGACGTTCCACTATGGCGGCCACGACACCCCGCTCTACGAGAACTTCAACGTCACCATCGGCGCGGGCGAGAAGATCGGCCTTGTCGGGCATTCGGGATCGGGCAAGACGACCTTCGTCAAGCTGATCCAGCGGCTCTACGACGTGAACAAGGGCAAGATCCTGATCGACGGGCAGGATATCGCCCATGTCACGCAGTCCTCGCTGCGCGGCGAGATCGCGATCGTCCAGCAGGAGCCGATCCTGTTCCACCGCTCGCTGGCGGAGAACATCGCCTATGCACGGCCCGGCGCCTCGATGGCCGAAATCATCGAGGCGGCGCGGCTTGCCAATGCGCACGACTTCATCGCCCGGATGCCGAAAGGCTACCAGACGCTGGTCGGCGAGCGCGGCGTCAAGCTCTCGGGCGGCGAACGCCAGCGCGTGGCGCTCGCACGGGCGTTCCTGGCCGATGCGCCGGTGCTGATTCTCGACGAGGCGACGTCCAGCCTCGATTCGGAATCGGAGGCGCTGATCCAGGAGGCGATGGAGCGGCTGATGGAGGGGCGCACGGCGATCGTCATCGCCCACCGCCTGTCGACCGTCCGCTCGATGGACCGGCTGCTGGTGTTCGAGCGCGGCCGGATTGCCGAGGAAGGGACGCACGAGACCCTCGTGCGGCGCGAGGACGGGCTCTATCGCCGCCTGTTCGAGCGGCAGGCGCTCGACCTCGCCAAGGGCCTCGAGATTGCGGCGTAAACAAACGGAACGGGCGGCCACTGGCCGCCCGTTCACGATTCCGTTCAACGGCTTGCGGCCGTCAGTTGATGTAGCGGACCTTGCCGGCCGAGGTCACCATGCAGTTCACCTCGACATCCTTGATGACGAGATTGACCTGCGCGCCGGACTTGCCGGCCTTGACCTTGCGCACCTGGATATTGCCGCGCAGCTCGTTGTGCTGCGTGGCCGCGGCATTGATGCAGACCTGGCGGGCCTTGCTGGCGGTGACGGCAGCGGCCGGCAGAACCGACACCGCCACGAGGGCGGCTGTCGAGACGATGATCGCAATTGTCTTCATGATGAGCACCTCTTGCGACGAGGCCTGAACGCGGCCTCTCACCGCTTCAATGCGCGTGGGCGCTTCTCTGTTCCGCAAGGCGCAAGGCGGCCCGGCAACAGGGTCACGCTGTCGAGCGCGCCGTGAAGAATGCGGCGAGGCCTGCCTCGGCGCGGCCGAGATGGCGGGCGAGGACGGCAGTCGCCTCTGCCTCGTCCCCGGCCCGGCAGGCGGCGAGCAGCGCGCGATGTTCGGCCTGGCCCATGTCGCCATCGGTGGCGAGGTGGAAGCGGAGATAGCGGTCGGCGGCGACGAGATGCTGCTCGGTCAGCGCCAGTAGGCGCGGCAGGCCGGCGGCGGCATAGAGCGTCATGTGGAAGCGGCGGTTGAGCTCGCCCATCCGCGCCGGATCGCGCTCGCCGTCGATCTCCGCGATCAGCTCCTCGGCGAGGGCGAAATCGGCCGGGCCGAGATGCGGCAGCGACAGGCGCAGCGCCTGCGGCTCCAGCGCGCCGCGGATGGCGAAGTTGTCGGCGGCGTCCTGAAGCGTGATCTCGACGACGATGGCGCCGCGATGCGGCTCGAAATCGACGAGGCCCTGCGCCTCGAGCTGGCGGAGCGCCTCGCGGATCGGCATGCGGCTCATCGCGAAGCGGGTCGCGAGTTCCTCCTGCCGGAGCGGCGTTCCCGGCGGCAAGGCGCCGGCGAGAATTGCCTGCTTCAGCGTCGCCTCGACGAATTCCGTCGCCGTGCGGTAGCGCCGTCCTCCCGACTGGATCACCTCGTCAAGCGACGCCACCCTCTTCCCTCGGCTCTCGTCCATCGACACGGGCTGATCATCGATCCTGCCGTCCGGCATCGCCTGTCTCTTTTCCGGCATCTCTTGCCTGTCGATTGGATCCAATCTAACAATCGCACTCGTCTCTTCCGATCGCAAGTGCCGGCATGACCCTTCAAGACAGCTCCGATCACCACCAGGCCGGCCTCGCCCGATCGAGCGCCCTGCAGCCGGTGCTGGCCGGCATCATCGCGGCCTTTGTCGGCTTCGCCGGCGTGTTCACGGTGATCCTGCAGGGCTTCATCGCCGTCGGCGCGACGCCGGCGCAGGCGGCGTCCGGACTGCTCGCGATCTGCCTCGTGCAGGGCGTGCTCTCGATCGCGTTCAGCCTCCATTACAAGCTGCCGATCTCGATCGCCTGGTCGACGCCGGGCTCGGTGCTGTTCGCCGCGACGGGCCTGCTCGCCGGCGGCTTTCCCGTCGCCGTCGGCGCCTTCATCGGCGCGGGGCTGCTCATCGTCGCGGCCGGGCTGATCAAGCCCTTCGGCAAGCTCGTCTCCTCGATCCCGCCGGTGCTGGCCAGCGCCATGCTCGCCGGCATCCTGCTCGGCCTTTGCCTCGCGCCGGCGAAGGCCGTGGCGAGCGAGCCGGGCCTTGCCATCCCGGTCGTGCTGGCCTGGGCGATCGTCGGGCGTATCAAGAAGATCTGGGCCGTGCCGGCGGCGGTGGCGACCGCCATCGCCATGATCGCCTGGCATGCCCCGACCGACGGGCTGACGACGGCGCATTTCATGCCCGACATCGCATTCGTCTGGCCGCATTTCACGGCGCAGTCGATGATCTCGCTCGCCGTGCCGCTGTTCATCGTCACCATGGCGGCGCAGAACCTGCCCGGCATCGCGGTGCTCCGGCTGAACGGCTATCATCCGCCGGTGAGCGCGATCTTCGTCGCCTCCGGGCTCGGCTCGGTCGTCACCGCCTTCTTCTGCGGCCACACGCTCAATCTCGCCGCCATCACCGCCGCGCTCTGCGCCGGGCCCGAGGCGCATCCTCATCCCGGCCGGCGCTGGATCGCCTCGCTCTCGGCCGGTGTCACCTATCTCGTGCTCGGCCTCGGCGCCACGACAGCGGCGGCGCTGATCGCCATCGCCCCGCCCGTGCTGATCCAGGCGGCGACCGGCCTCGCCCTTTTCGGCGCCTTCGGCGGCGCGCTCGCCGGCGCGGTCGCTCATCCCGCCGATCGCGATGCGGCGATGGTGACCTTCGTCACCGCCGCCTCGGGGCTTTCCTTCCTGGGTGTCGGTGCTGCATTCTGGGGGCTGATTGCAGGCGGAGCCTTCATGCTTCTCAACCGACGCTGGAGCCGATGACGATCGCGGGCCTCGTGCTGGCCGGCGGCGGTTCGCGGCGCATGGGCCGCGACAAGGCCTTCGTGCCGCTCGCCGGCCGTCCGATGCTGGCGCATGTTCTGGGGCGGATCGGGCCGCAGGTCGGCGCGCTGGCCGTCAACGCCAATGGCGACCCGGCCCGCTTCGCGCCATTCGGCCTGCCCGTCATCGCCGACGACACCCCCGATACCGGCCCGCTCGGCGGCGTCGCCGCGGGCCTTGCCTGGGCCGCGACCCTCGACGAACGGCCGCGCCTCCTTGTCACAGTCCCCGTCGACGGACCGCTGCTGCCGGCCGACCTCGTCGCGCAGCTGATGGAAGCGTCGGATTCGAGCGACCGCGTCGTCATCGCCGCCTCAGGCGAGCGCGATCATCCGGTGTTCGCGCTGTGGCCGCTCGCGCTCGCAGAACGCCTTGCCCTCTGGCGGCAATCGGCCAGGAGCCAGGGCGTGCGCGGCTTCCTCGCCTCGACGGGCTTTGCCGTCGCCAGCTGGCGGGTCGCCTCCGATGGTTTCGACCCGTTCTTCAACGCCAATACACCGGAAGATCTTGCGCGCGTGGCGGCGTGGCTTGCGGCCGGCCGCGGTTTGTGATGCATATTGTTGCACGCTCAACGCTTGAGCATAGCTATCCGGGCGCAGGGGAGCGCTGAACGCATCGAAGCCATGGCCCTGCGGCCACGGCCTTGAAGTCGTCACCGGCACTGCTAGCAATAAGGTTCGGTTCTCGAGGGACCGAGGGAACAATTGAGGTCTTAGCATCATGCGCGTGTTCAAACATATCGCCTTCGCAGCGGCGGCTCTCATCGTCGCGACGCTTTCGGCAGAAGCCAAGGACTGGTCGAAGATCCGCATCGGCACCGAGGGCGCCTATCCGCCCTTCAACTTCATCGACAGCGACAAGCAACTCCAGGGCTTCGACATCGATATCGCCAAGGCGGTCTGCGAGAAGCTGAAGGCCGAGTGCACCTTCGTCGCCCAGGATTGGGACGGCATCATTCCCGCGCTGCAGGCCGGCAAGTTCGACGCGATCTTCGCCTCGATGTCGATCACCGACGAGCGCAAGCAGGTCGTCGACTTCTCGCGCGCCTATTACAACACGCCGTCGGCCTTCATCGCCGTGAAGGGCTCGGGCCTCAAGGACGTCACCGCCGAGGGCCTCAAGGGCAAGACGCTCGGCGCGCAGTCCTCGACCATCCAGTCGGGCTATCTGGAGAAGACCTATCCGGGCTTCGACTTCAAGTTCTACCCGACCCAGGACGAGGTCAATCTGGACCTCGCCTCCGGCCGCATCGACGCGCTGCTCGTCGACAAGGTCGTCGGCATGGACTGGCTGAAGACCAAGGACGGCGCATGCTGCGAGATCATCGCCGACATTCCGCTCGGCGGCGGCGTTGGCGCGGCCGTGCGCAAGGACGACCCGGACCTCCGCGACGCCATCTCCAAGGCGATCCTGGAGATCAAGGCCGACGGCACCTATGAGAAGATCAACGCGAAGTACTTCCCCTTCTCGATCTGGATCGACTGATCGCGCCAGATGATGCAGTCCGGCCGAACCGCCCTGGCGCGGTCCGGCCGGATCGGGCGGGCGGCATAGGAACAGCAGCGTGGACCTCATCGGTCTCCTGAGCTTCGGTCCCGATGGGTGGGGCGACGAACTGGCGGCCGGCACCTGGCTCACCATCCGCCTCGCCGTCGCCACGCTGCCCTTCGGGCTGGCGCTCGGGCTCCTGATCGCGCTCGCGAAGCGCAGCCAGCGCCGCTGGCTCCGCGCCTTCGGCAATCTCTACACGACGGTCTTCCGCGGCCTGCCGGAGCTGCTCACGATCTTCATCGTCTATTTCGGCGGCCAGATCGTCTTCCAGAAGATCGTGACCCTGGTCGCCCCCGGCGAGACGATCGAGATCAGCGGCTTCGTCACCGGCATGGTCGCGCTCGGCGTCGTGTTCTCGGCCTATTCGTCGGAAGTGTTCCTCGGCGCCTTCAACGGCATCCAGCATGGCCAGTGGGAAGCAGCGAAGGCGCTGGGCCTCAGGCCCGTCGCGACGATGCGCCTCGTCATCCTGCCGCAGCTGGTGCGCCTCGCTTTGCCGGGCCTCGCCAATCTCTGGCTGATCCTCCTGAAGGACACCTCGCTCGTCTCGGTGATCGCGCTCGACGATCTCCTGCGCATGACCGGCATCGCCGTGCGCGTCACCAAGCAGCCGTTCTTCTTCTTCGGCGTCGCGTGCCTCATCTATCTGATCATGTCGATGATCTCCTCGATCGGCATCACCGCGATCGAGCGCCGCGTCTCGCGCGGGCTGGGGCGGACGGCATGAACTGGGAGCTCTTGCAGAACTACGGCCCGCGGATGCTCTCAGGGCTGCTCGTCACCCTCGAACTGGTGGCGCTCTCGATCACCTTCGGCGCGGTGCTGGCCGTGCCGATCGCGCTCGGCCGCATGAGCAAGAACCGTGCGATCGGCGCGCTCTCCTTCGCCTATGTCTATGCCGTGCGCGGAACGCCGCTGCTGGCGCAGACCTTCCTCGTCTATTACGGCGCCGGCCAGTTCCGGGCCGAGCTGCAGGCGGTCGGGCTCTGGTGGCTGTTCAAGGACGCCTTCTTCTGCTGCGTGCTCACCTTCACGTTGAACACGGCCGCCTATCAGGCTGAAATCCTTCGCGGCGCGATCATGTCGGTGCCGCGCGGCCAGAGCGAGGCGGCGATGTCGCTGGGGCTCGCGCCGCGCGCCGTGTTCCGCATGGTGGTGGCGCCGCAGGCGATCCTGCTGGCGCTCCGTCCGCTCGGCAACGAGATCATCCTGATGATCAAGGGCTCGTCGGTCGCGGCGATCGTGACGGTGTTCGACCTGATGGGCGCGACCCGCCTCGCCTATTCGCGCTCGTTCGATTTCCAGGTCTATCTCTGGGCGGCGGTGCTCTATCTGGCGCTGGTCGAGATCATCCGCCGCGTCTGGGACCATATCGAGCATCGGCTGACGCGGCACATCCGCCGCGCCTGACCGGATCGTTGCGGACGCTCAGGCCGCCGCGATCGGCCGCATCCGCGTCGTGTCCTCGCCCCGATGCATCGCGCGGGAGAGGCGGAAGGAATTCGCGATCCGCTCGGCGAAGGCGATCACCGCCGCGGCCGGGCCCGGCTCGAACTCGGCCCGCGCCGTCTGCGCGAACAGGGCCAGCCAGCGCGCGAAATGCGCATCGGAGAGATCGGCGAGGCGGAGATGCGGTGCCAGCGGCCGGCCCTCGTAGCGGCGGGTCTTGAGCAGGACCGACGACCAGAAGTCGCACATCTTGCCGAGATGCTCCGGCCAGCGGCCGTCCTCGACCTCGCGCGCGAACACCGGCCCGATCAGGTCATCGTCGCGCACCGCGCCATAGAAGCCGTGCACGAGACGGCGGATGCCATCCTCGTCGATGCCCTCGGGGACGCCGAGCGTCAGGGGCACGCGGCCGCGCGGATCCGGGGCAACCATGGTGATGTCCTTCTGCCTGAAGGCGACGGACTAACGCGGCCCGGCGCCAGCGGCCTTGATCGCGATCAACGGCCGGGCCGTCAAGCGATGCTCTTGTCCTTCTCGAGCGGGACGTAATTCAGCGGCAGCGCCGTCGCATATTTGATCTGCTCCATCGCGAAGGCGGAGGAGACGTCGGCGATGTCGATGCGCGAGATCAGCCGCTTGTAGAAGGCGTCATAGGCTTCGATGTCGGGCACGACGACGCGCAGCAGATAATCGACCTGTCCGCTCATGCGGTAGAATTCGACCACTTCGGGCACGTCGCGGATCACCTCGGCGAAGCGCTTCAGCCATTCCTCGTTGTGCTGGCTGGTGGTGATCGAGACGAACACCGTCACCTTGGCATTGACCTTGCGCGGATCGAGCACGGCGACGCGGCGGAGGATGACGCCATCCTCCTCCAGCTTCTGGATGCGGCGCCAGCACGGCGTCGTCGACAGCCCGACTCGCCGGCCGATCTCGGCCACGGGAATGGTTGCATCCTCCTGCAGGATCTGCAGAATTTTCCTGTCGAGACGGTCGATCATTCTAGGATGTCCTTGCCAGGTGCGGTTGCGGCAGGTGAACGATTTTTCTTTTGTCGCTGCACATGACCACGAATTATAGAATTTTATTCTCGATCATAGCCGCCTCGTTGTCAAGACGACTAAGTTGGTCGTCTATGAGGCGCCGCAGGACGGGCAACAGGTCCTGCTCGAACCAGGGATTGCGCGTCAGCCAGCCGGTGTTGCGCCACGAGGGATGCGGCAGCGGGATCACCTTGGGTTCGGCCGGCCGATCGAGGATGTCGCGCCAGCGCCGCACCGTCGCGTCGACACCATCGGCCGCGTCGAGGCCAAGATGCCAGCGCTGCGCGGCCCCGCCGATCGCGAGCACGAGCCGCACCGCCGGCATCGCGTCGATGAAATCCTGGCGCCAGCGCGGCGCGCATTCCCGGCGTGGCGGCCGGTCGCTGCCCTTTGCGTCGAGGCCCGGAAAGCAGAAGCCCATCGGCAGGATGGCGATCTGCGCCCTGTCGTAGAAAACCGCAGGCGCGACGCCCATCCAGTCGCGCAGCCGATCGCCGGAGCGATCGTCGAAGGGAATGCCGGAGGCCTCGACGCGCGTTCCCGGCGCCTGGCCGGCGATGAGGATGCGCGCCGTCGCCGAGCCCTGGATGATCGGCCGCGGCGGCTGCGGCAGCGGCGCGCCGCGCGGGGCCTCGACGCAGATCCGGCAGGCGCGCGCCTCGGCCGCGAGGCGATCGAAGCCCGTCGGCAACGGGCCCTCGTGTCCGATCTCGGCAATTCTCATCACGGGCGCGACCCTGCGTTAACCAGCGCATCGAAAGGGGACTTAAACCATCGCCGGTTAGGCTGGAGAGTATCGGGGACTGATCCCGTCGGGAATGCAGGCAATGCAGGGCGTGTCGGGAGCCATTCCGAACGACAAGATCGTCGTCAACCGCGAGCGCGCGGAGCGGCGGCGTGCCCTTGCGCGCACGGTGCGCGATCATCGCGAGCGGCTCGCTTCGACGAGCGGCAACAGCCCGAGCTTCGATCACGAGCTGCTGGTCCATTATGCTCGCACGCGCCTCTCGGCTGCCTATGCCGTGCCGCTGCTGGTCGCGCTCGTCTCGCTGGTGGCGACGATCTGGCTGCCGCATGTCGTGATCCTCGTCTGGGCCTCCGCGACGCTGGCGGTGCACTGCGCCGGCACGTTTCTCTGCCACCGCTTCCTGAAGGCGGGCAGCGAGACCTCGTCGATCCGCCGCTGGACGCGGCGATTCGTGATGTCCGAGTTCTGCTACGGCCTGACCTGGATCGGGCTCCTGATCGCGACCTCGACGGTGCAGGCGCCCGGCATCGAGATCTTCCAGTTCGCGACCATGCTGACCATCCTCGCGGTCGGCACCATGTTCGCCTCCAGCATTCCGGCCGGCGCCGTCGCCGGCACGGCGCCGATCGCGCTGACCATGGTGGCGCTGTTCGCCATCCGCCAGGACGTGCTCTATCTCGCCCTCTCCTTCCTCTCGATCGGCAGCGAGATCTTCTTCCTGACGCTGTCGCAGCGCCTGCAATCCACCACCATGGGCATGATGCGCTATCGCGCCGAGAAGGATCACCTGATCGCGGAACTCGGCACCGCCAAGGCGGTGTCGGACGAATCGCGCCGCCGGGCCGAGGAGGCGAACCTTGCCAAGTCGCGTTTCCTCGCCACGATGAGCCATGAGCTGCGCACGCCGCTCAACGCCATTCTCGGCTTCTCGGAGGTGATGAAGAACGAAGTGCTCGGACCGATGCAGAACGCGACCTATCGCGGCTATGCCGGCGATATCCATTCGAGTGGCCAGCATCTCCTCGCGCTCATCAACGAGATCCTCGATCTCTCGCGCATCGAGGCCGGGCGCTACGAACTGCATGAGGAGCCGGTGACGCTCGCTCACATCATCGAGGAATGCGAGAATCTCGTTCGCCTGCGCGCCCGCAACAAGAACCTGAAGATCACCCAGCTGATCGAGCCGAACCTGCCGCGGCTCTGGGCCGACGAGCGCGCCGTGCGCCAGGTGATCCTCAATCTGCTCTCCAACGCCATCAAGTTCACGCCCCAGGGCGGCGAGATCGACATCCGCGCCGGCTGGACGGCGGGCGGCGGACAATATGTCTCCATTCGCGACAACGGGCCCGGGATCGCCGAAGAGGAGCTGCCGATCGTGCTGTCGGCTTTCGGCCAGGGCGCCATCGCCATCAAGAGCGCGGAACAGGGCACCGGCCTCGGTTTGCCGATCGTGCAGGCGATGATGCGGATGCATGACGGCACCTTCGAGCTGCGCTCGCGGCTGCGCGAGGGCACCGAGGCGATCGCCTGCTTCCCGCGCTCGCGCGTCATGGACCCGCTGCCGCCAATCGCCGAGCCCGCCGAACAGCGGCCGGAGCGCCGGCGCCAGGCCGGCTGATCGCGCCGTCAATCGAGCGGCGGCATCCAGGCGCGGCGAACAGGCGGATAGGCCGTGCGGATCGCGAACCGCGTCACGAGCGGCGTGACAGCCGCCATCGGGGCGGCGTCCGGCGGCTCGGGTTCAGCGACGGTTGGAGCGTCGACCCCGGCTGCCTCCGGCGGCGGGATTGTGGCGTCGCCCGTGTCGTCCTCGCCGATGGCCGGCGTCGGTGCCTCGTCGGTCTCGACGGCCATGCCGACGCCGTAGCGGCGCGCCGGCACGTGCGTCTCGGGCATGTCTGCCGACTGCGTCGCCACCAGCGAGAGCGCGCCGGTCCGGCTGGTCATGTCGCGATCGATCACCGCCGTGGCGGCTCGGCAGGCCGCCGGGGCCGCGAGCGGCGTCACCACCAGCGCCGCCATCCGGCAATCATCCGTGAAGGCGGCGCGATCGAGCGAGAGCGCGACGATGCGCCCATCCGGCAGCCGCGCGACGCAGCCGATCGCGTCGCAGTTGCGTTGCAGGAGCGTCGGATCGGCCGGGTCGCGCGGATCGCCGTCGGCGCGCAGCCAGATGCCGGCCGAGAAGGCGTCCGTCTTGCGGGCGAGGATCTGCAAGCGGCCATCGGCGCCGCGGATCGCCACCGCCGTGCCGTCGGCCGCGACGATGAGATCCGGCCGCATCGGCAGGAAGGCGAGCACGCCGCCGATGAGCATCGGCACGAGGCCGGCCAGCCGCCAGCGCTCGCCCATCAGCGCCAGCCACAGGAAGCCGGCGATGAAGATGAGCAGCGCCGCAGCGGAGGGCATGGCC
Source organism: Kaistia sp. (assembly GCA_965229325.1). Lineage (GTDB taxonomy): Bacteria > Pseudomonadota > Alphaproteobacteria > Rhizobiales > Kaistiaceae > Kaistia. The sequence continues at coordinate 1,131,737 of OZ245873.1, forward strand.
GCGCCGCCCTGCCCGTCCGACCAGGCGGTGACCCAGGCCGCGACGGCGAGCATGCCGTCGATGCCGAAGCCCATCAGCGCCAGGAACGGCTGGTCGAGGCCGAATGGCATCAGCAGCACGGCGGCGAGGCCCATCGGCATCACCAGGAAATCGACCAGCGGCATCGCCATGACATTGGCGAGGATCGAAAGCGGCGCCATGCGCTGGAAGTGGTAGAGCGCGAACGGTGTCGTGCCGATGCCGCCGAGCAGCGCGGTGATCGAGAGGCCGGCGACCAGCGCGACGAACCAGCCGGCGATGCGCCGCAGCCAGGATCGCTCGCCCTCCTCGCCCAGCCTCCGGCGCCGGTAGCGCGCCATCAGCTCGAAGCCGGCGACGAGCGCGATCGTCGCGGCGAAGGACATCTGGAAACCGGCGCCGAGGATGCTCTCGGGCGCGAGCGCCAGCACGATGAAGGCGGCGATGGCGACATTGCGCATCGAGATGGCACGGCGATCGACGAGGATCGCCGAGAACACGATGGCCGTCATGATGAAGGAGCGTTGCGCCGCGACGTCGAGGCCGGAGATGAGCAGGTAGAAGAAGGTGACGCCGAGAGCTCCGGCGGCCGCCCATTTCTTGATCGGGTAGCGGAGCGCCAGCGCCGGCACCAGCGCCAGCAGCGCGCGGAGTACCCAGAAGGTGGCGCCGGCGACCAGCACCATGTGCAGGCCCGAGACCGAGAGCACATGGGCGAGGCCCGACTGGCGGAGATCATCCTCGGCCTCTTCGCTGATGCCGCCGGCATCGCCGATGATCAGCGCCGAGGCGACGCGGCCGGTATCGCCCGGCAGCGCGGCCAGCACGCGGGCCCGGATCGCCTCGCGCAGCGCCTCCAGCGGCTCGCGCAGGCGGATCGACCAGGGCACGGGCCCGAGATCGACCAGCTTCGGCTTGCCATAGGCAAAGCCGGTGGCGCCGATGCCCTCATAGAAGGCGTTGCGGGCGAAGTCATAGCTGCCCGGCAGCGCCGGTCCGGACGGCGGACGCAGCCGGGCCAGCAGGCTCACCGCCGCGCCGACCTCAGGCGCCGCGCCGCGCACCGTCACGGTCAGCCGCTCGGGCGGATGCGCCAGCCGCGCGCCCTCGATGTCCTTGACGCGGATGGTGAGACGGAAGCCGCCGCGCCGGCCCTCGCGCGCCGCGACAAAGCCGCTGACGGTGGCCGTCACCGGCCGCTCCAGCATCGGCGTCGCCAGAAAATCGGTGCGGAGCTTCGCGCTCGCGGCGCCGGCGGCGAGCATCGCGGCGACGAGGAGGAAGCGAAAGAGGCCGGCGCTTCCGCCGCGCTGCCAGATCGCCGCGAGCGCGAGCCCCACCGCGAGCAGCACCAGCGCGGCGGCATCGGGCTCGGAGGGCAGCGCGAAATAGCCGAGCGCCCCGGCCGCGAAGGCGACCGCGAGCCAGGGCAGGCCGCGCGCCGCGTCGATCTCGCGCTCGAGGCTGGCGCCGAGCTCCAGCAGCAGCCGGTCGGAGCCGAAACCGAGGCGGCGACGCCATCCGGGCGGGCCGAGCGAAGGCCAACGGCGACGGCTCGTTCCAGCCGGCCGCTCCCTGTCGACGATCGCTGCACGCCGATCGCCCGCGGCCATGCCCCCCGCCTTTCGCCCGAACGCGGCTCCATGCTACATGCTGCGCCCACAAACGCGAATGTGCGGCGCCGCCGCCCTTCCCTCCTGGCTTCGCCGCCTGGAATTGCCCAGCCTGGAACCACCCATGTCCAAACCGGTCGTTACTCGTTTCGCGCCGTCCCCCACCGGCTTCCTGCACATCGGCGGCGGCCGCACCGCCCTGTTCAACTGGCTCTATGCCCGCCACACCGGCGGCACGATGCTGCTGCGCATCGAGGATACCGACCGCGAACGGTCGACCGAGGCGGCGATCGACGCCATCATCGACGGGCTGAAATGGCTCGGCCTCGATTGGGAGGGCGAGACCGTGTTCCAGTTTGCCCGCGCGCCGCGCCACCGCGAGGTGGTCGAGGAGATGCTGGCCGCCGGCAAGGCCTATCGCTGCTACTGCACCCCGGCCGAGCTCGAGGCGATGCGCGAGAAGGCGCGCGCCGAGGGCCGCTCGCCGCGCTATGACGGCACCTGGCGTGACCGCGACCCGTCGGAGGCGCCCGAGGGCATCAAGCCGGCGATCCGCATCAAGGCGCCGCTCGAGGGCGAGACCGTCATCGACGACAAGGTGCAGGGCCGCGTGGTGATCCCGAACAAGGATCTCGACGATCTCGTTCTGCTGCGCTCGGACGGCAACCCGACCTACATGCTCTCGGTCGTCGTCGACGACCACGACATGGGCGTCACCCACATCATCCGCGGCGACGACCACCTCACCAACGCCGCCCGGCAGATGATCATCTATGACGCCATGGGCTGGGACGTGCCCGTGATGGCGCATATCCCGCTGATCCACGGGCCCGATGGCGCCAAGCTCTCCAAGCGACACGGCGCGCTCGGCGTCGATGCCTATCGCGCCATGGGCTATCTGCCCGAGGCGATGCGCAACTATCTCGTCCGTCTCGGCTGGGGCCATGGCGACGACGAGACGATGTCGACCGAGCAGATGGTCGAGTGGTTCGACATCGTCGATGTCGGCCGCTCCGCCTCGCGCTTCGATTTCGCCAAGCTCGAGAATCTCAACGGCCACTACATCCGCACCATGGACGACGAGCGGCTGCTCCAGCTGTTCATCGAGACGCTGCCCTATCTGCCGGGCGGCGCGGCGATGACCGAGCTGCTCGACCAGGCCAAGATCGCCCAGCTTGCCATGGCGCTGCCGGGCCTCAAGGAGCGCGCCAAGACGCTGGTCGAACTCAAGGACGGCGCCGCCTTCCTCTTCGCCCTCCGTCCGCTCGTTCCCGACGAGAAGGCCGCGGCGATCCTCGATGGCGATGCCCGTGCCCTGCTCGGCCGGCTGCATGCGATCCTCGTCGAGACGCCCTGGACCGTGGAGGCGACCGAGGCGGCCGTGAAGGCGTTCGCGGAAGCCGAAGGGCTGAAGCTCGGCAAGGTGGCGCAGCCGCTGCGCGCCGCCCTCACCGGCCGCTCGACCTCGCCCGGCATCTTCGACGTTCTCGTCACGCTCGGCCGGGAGGAGAGCCTCGGCCGCATCGCCGACCAGGCGCTCTGACGGCGCCACGGCAACGACCTGGCGCACCGGCGCCGGCTTCGTCCCGGGGCCGCGCCGGACGCGCGCTCAATTGGCAGGATGCCTTAGCTTTTGTTCACCGGCGAAGCGTCCATTTGTCAACTGCGGCGCTGCCTTGCCGCGTTGCAATAAATGGGTTACGCAAATGCACATCCGTTTCCTAGCGGCACCGTACCGTCCGGAATGACTGTCGACGCCCGCGTTCCCGCCAGAAGAATTTTGCTTTCTCCAAGGGGGTTGGCTGCATGACCGAAACCAAAGCGACACTTACGATCGGCGATCAGTCCTGGGACTTCGGCATCAAGGAGGGCACGGTCGGTCCGGAGGTGATCGACATCGGCTCTCTCTATGCGAAGACCGGGCGTTTCACCTATGATCCCGGCTTCACGTCGACCGGTGCCTGCGACTCGAAGATCACCTTCATCGACGGCGACGAGGGCGTCCTCCTCTATCGCGGCTATCCGATCGAGCAGCTCGCCGAGCATGGCGACTTCCTCGAGACCTGCTACCTGCTGCTCTACGGCGAACTGCCGACGGCCGCGCAGAAGGCCGATTTCGACCAGCGCGTGACCTATCACACGATGGTCCACGAGCAGATGTCGCGCTTCTACACCGGCTTCCGCCGCGACGCCCATCCGATGGCGATCATGGTCGGCGTCGTCGGCGCGCTCTCGGCCTTCTATCACGACTCGACCGACATCTCGGATCCGCACCAGCGCATGGTGGCGAGCCTCCGCCTCATCGCCAAGATGCCGACGATCGCGGCCATGGCCTACAAGTACCATGTCGGCCAGCCCTTCGTTTATCCGCTGAACGCGCTCGACTACGCCTCGAACTTCCTGCGCATGTGCTTCGCCGTGCCGGCCGAGGAATACAAGGTCAACCCGATCCTCGCCCGCGCGATGGACCGGATCTTCATCCTGCATGCGGACCACGAGCAGAACGCCTCGACCTCGACCGTGCGTCTCGCCGGCTCGTCGGGCGCCAATCCCTTCGCCTGCATCGCGGCCGGCATCGCCTGCCTCTGGGGCCCCGCCCATGGCGGCGCCAACGAGGCGGCGCTCAACATGCTGCAGGAGATCGGCTCGGTCGACCGGATCCCCGAATACATCGCCCGCGCCAAGGACAAGAACGATCCGTTCCGCCTGATGGGCTTCGGCCACCGGGTCTACAAGAACTACGATCCGCGCGCCAAGATCATGCAGCGCACCTGCCACGAGGTGCTCGGCGAGCTCGGCATCACCGACGATCCGGTGCTCGAAGTGGCGCTGGAACTGGAGCGCATCGCGCTCAGCGACGATTATTTCGTCGAGAAGAAGCTCTACCCGAACATCGACTTCTACTCCGGCATCACGCTGAAGGCGCTCGGCTTCCCGACCACCATGTTCACCGTGCTGTTCGCCGTCGCCCGCACCGTCGGCTGGATCGCGCAGTGGAAGGAAATGGTCGAGGATCCGGGCCAGCGCATCGGCCGCCCGCGCCAGCTCTATTCCGGCGCCGACCGCCGCGACTACGTCCCGGTTTCCAAGCGCCGCTGAGGCGCGGAGTTTCATCGAAATACGAAGGGCGCCCTCGGGCGCCCTTTTTCTTGCTTGTTTCCGAGTTCAGGTCTTGGTCGCTCGGATCGCCAGAGTGACGGCCGTCTGCTGAGCATTTTCGAGCCTCGCCTGGACGTCCGGGCGCACGCCGACGCCACCCCAGTTGCTGCCGGTGACGGGATTGACGGCCCTGCCCGTCGGCACGACCGCGAAGAGATCCGGGCCGATCTCGTTCAGGCCGCCCGGATTCGCGCCGCCGCGTGTGGTCTCGCCGACAATGGTCGCGCGTTTCAGCGCCTGCAGATCATAGGCGAACTCCTCGCCGGCCGAATAGGTCTTGGGGCCAACCAGGACATAGACGGGCTTGTCGCGATACTGCACGGGCGTCGGCGAGTTCCAGAATGATTCGGTCCTGAACGTCGATGTCCCACGAATGCGCCAGATCAGATCGTTGATGTGGATGCGCGTTGTCGGATCAAGAAAGAAGCTGGCAAGATAGGCCACGGACGCAGGGTGTCCGCCCCCGTTGTCGCGCATGTCGATGATCAGTGCTGACGTATCCGACACGCGGCGCATCGCATCGTCAGCAGCCGGATTGAAGAGCTCCGGCGGAACGAAGCGCGCCAGATGGATGTAGCCGATATTGCCATCCAGCCGCTTCACGTCGAAGCCGGCGCCCGATGGCGCAGCCGACGCAGGCTGACTTCCGAACGGCGAGCCATAGATCACGCGCATATGGCTGTCTTCTGTGATGGCGCGCAACTTCCCCGTCAGTTCAAGCGCAAGCTGAGCTGGATCGGTCACGCCAGCATAGGCGCCCGTCCGCATCGCCTCGTCGAGCGCATCTGCCGCCTGCTGGCCCTTGTCCGGGAACACATAGGCTTCGCGCAGTTCTCGCGAAATGCCGGAAATGGCCGTTCCAATCATCGCCTGATCGAATGCCACGCTCGACGCAGACCGTGGAACGTCTTCCACTTTGGCCCAAGAGGGACCGGCCATCAGGAGGGCAAAGGCCGCGAGGCCTGCGGCGGAAAGAAGGGATCCACGGATCGTCATGGCGCACTCCCGTTACGGTTCGACACGCAGCCGGGCAGCACATGATCTGCGGCCGAAGGGCTGCAGACGACACGGCACCCTCGCAGGCCAGTCTCGCGCAATCGGAGCACGGGTGCAACGTAAGGAAGCCTATGCATTGGGCGCGCATCGTGCCTGAGACACGCCCCCGTACCAAGCCGTCCATCATCCCGACAGACGATGGACTGGCTAAGGCCCCTACCCCTTCAGCCGCTCAAGCGCCGCGTCGAACTTCGCGACGAGGGCCGCGGCCTCGGCGAGGCGCTCGCGCTGTTCCTCGATGACCTCTTCCGGGGCGCGGCTGACGAACTGCTCGTTGCCGAGCTTCGCCTCGATCTTGGCGATCTCCTTCGCCGCCTTGTCGCGCTCCTTGGCAAGGCGGGCGCGCTCGGCGTCGAGATCGATGACGCCTTCGAGCGGCAGCGCGATCGTCGCCTCGCCGGCCACCGTCTGGACGGCGCCCTTCGGCGCGGCCTCGGCGAGGGTGACGTCGGCGGCGCGCGCGAGGCGGCGGATCAGCGCGTCATGCGTCTTGAGGCGTGCAATCGTCGCATCGCTGGCGCCGACGACGATGAGCGGCACCATGGCGCCCGGCGGCACATTGATCTCGGAGCGGACGGAGCGAACCTGCGAGATGAGGTCGACCAGCCAGTTGATCTCGTCGGCGGCGGCGGCGTCCTCGAACGAAAGCACCGGCCAGGCCGTCAGGATCAGCGGCTTGGCGCGTGCGCTGCCGGCCGGCGCCGTATGGCCCCAGAGCTCTTCGGTGATGAAGGGCATGAAGGGATGCAGCAACGTGACGATGCGGTCGAGCGTCCAGCCGATCGCCGCGCGGGTCTCGGCCTTGGCTGCCTCGTCCGCGTCCTCGTTCATGAGGACCGGCTTGACCAGCTCGAGATACCAGTCGCAGAACGTGTTCCAGACGAAGCGATAGAGCGCGTTGGCGGCATCGTTGAAGCGATAGGCCTCGATCGCCTCGGTGACGGCGCGCGCCGTGCGCGTCGTCTCGGTGACGATCCAGCGATTGAGCTTCTCGGTCGCCGCCTCGGGATCGAAGTCGGCGCCATGCACGGCGCCGTTCATCTCGGCGAAGCGGGCGGCGTTCCAGAGCTTGGTCGCGAAGTTGCGATAGCCCTCGACGCGGTTGGTCGCGAGCTTGATGTCGCGGCCCTGCGCCGCCATCGCCGTCAACGTGAAGCGCAGCGCGTCGGCGCCATACTGGTCGACGAGGCTGAGCGGATCGATGACGTTGCCCTTCGACTTCGACATCTTGGCGCCCTTCTCGTCGCGGACGAGGGCGTGGATGTAGACGTCCTTGAACGGCTCGACCGGCGTGCCGGTCTCGTCCTTCATGAAATGCAGGCCCATCATCATCATCCGGGCGACCCAGAAGAAGATGATGTCGAAGCCGGTGATCAGCACGCTGGTCGGATAATAGCGCGCGAGCTCCGAGGTCTCGTCGGGCCAGCCGAGCGTCGAGAACGGCCACAGCGCCGAGGAGAACCAGGTGTCGAGCACGTCCTCGTCGCGGACGATCGTGATCTCGAGCGTTGTCGCGGCGTCTTCGAGTTCGGATGGGTCTGTGGCCTCGCCGACAAGGACGCGTTCGAGATTGGGCGCGAGCGGCGCGGCGCCATCACCGCCGAACTTGTAATGGCGATAGGCCTTGTCGCGCGCTTCTTCCTCGGTCGCGGCGACAAAGTAAGTGCCGTCCGGGCCATACCAGGCGGGGATCTGATGGCCCCACCAGAGCTGGCGCGAGATACACCAGGGCTGGATGTTCTCCATCCACTCGAAATAGGTCTTGTCCCAGTTCTTCGGGACGAAGCCCGTCCGGCCCTCGCGGACCGAGGCGATCGCCGGCTGCGCCAGCGTATGCGCGTCGACATACCACTGGTCGGTGAGGAAGGGTTCGATCGGAACGCCGCCGCGGTCGCCATGCGGGACCGTGTGGGCGTGATCCTCGACCTTGGCGAGATAGCCGCCCTCCTCCATCATCGCGACGACGGAGGCGCGCGCCGTGAAGCGGTCGAGCCCTTCGAGCGCATCGATGAACTCGGACAGCGCCTCGCCCTTCGGCAGGCCGGCGAGGAAATCGGCATTGCCGGCCAGCGCGACATTCGCCTCGCGGTCGAGCACCGAGATCATCGGCAGGTTGTGGCGCTTGCCGACCTCGAAATCGTTGAAATCATGCGCCGGCGTGATCTTGACCGCGCCCGAGCCTTTTTCGGGATCGGAATACTCGTCGGCGATGATCGGGATGCGCCGGCCGACCAGCGGCAGGATCGCGAACTTGCCGATGAGGCTCTGCCAGCGCTCGTCGTCCGGATGAACGGCGACGGCGGTGTCGCCGAGCATGGTTTCGGGACGCGTGGTCGCGACCGTGATGAACGTCGTCTCGTCGTCGGGATCGAAGGTGCGCCCCTCGATCGGAAAGCGCAGATGCCAGAGATGGCCCTTGGTCTCGACCTGGACGACCTCGAGATCGGAGATGGCCGTGATCAGCGCCGGGTCCCAGTTGACGAGGCGCTTGTCCTTGTAGATCAGCCCCTGCTCGTAGAGCTCGACGAAGACCTTGATGACGGCGCGCGACAGACCCTCGTCCATCGTGAAGCGCTCGCGCGACCAGTCGGCCGAGGCGCCGAGCCGCTTCAGCTGGCCGATGATGGTGCCGCCGGATTCGGCCTTCCAGGTCCAGACCTTCTCGACGAAGGCGTCGCGGCCGATGGCGCGCCGGCCCGGCTGCTGCCGCTCGGCCATCTGCCGCTCGACGACCATCTGCGTCGCGATGCCGGCATGATCGAGGCCGACCTGCCAGAGCACGTCGCGGCCGCGCATCCGCTCGAAGCGGATCAGGATGTCCTGCAGCGTGTTGTTGAGCGCATGGCCCATATGAAGCGAGCCGGTGACGTTCGGCGGCGGGATGACGATCGAGAACGGCTTCGCGCCCAGCGCCGCACCGGCGCCAGCCTTGAAGGCGCCCGCGCGCTCCCAGGCGTCATAGATCCGAGGCTCGACGGCGGCGGCGTCGTAATTCTTGTCAAGCATGACCGTTTCCGGTTGATGATGTGGAGGTGGTGTAAACCGGATGGGCTCGGCCGAGTCAACCAAACGCTGCCGCTAAGCGTCCGCCGGCAGGTGGTGCAGATCGCTGGCGAGCCGCGCCTAGACGACATCAGGCGACGAGGCGCCTCGTGGCGAAGCAGCCGTCCATGGCGCCGCCGCTCAGCGGCCGCGCGAGACCCGCTCGATCTCGTCGCGTACCAGCCGCTCGACCAGCGGCGGCAGATTGGTGTCGAGCCAGGCCTTCAGCATCGGCCGCAGCATCTCCTTGACGAGGTCCTCGATCGTACGAGCCTGGCCGGACAGGAGCGTGGTGGCGAGATCGCCGAACGAGGCGGTCACGGCCGCGTCGGCAGCCGGCGACAGCAGCTGCCGTCCGCCGAGCGCTTCCGGGGAAGCCGGCATGGCGACGGACTGCTTCGGCGGTTCGACAACGCGGCGCACGGGCTCGACAGGCGCCGCGGCGACCGGTTCGGGCGTCACCGACGGGCGCGGGGCAGGCTGCGGACGCGGCCCGGCCTCGGCGCGCGGCTCCGCCGGCGCGCTGCTGCGCGGCTCCTGCTGCACGCTGCGCGGCTCGGGCTGACCGTTGCGCGGCTCGATCTTGCGCGGGGCCGGCTCGGCGGCCTTCGGCGCCGGCGGCTCCTGGCGGAGGAAGGACGGGATCGGGTCGCTGTCTTCGGGCGCGACGCGGGCGCCGAACAGCGCATCGATTGCCGCGGTCGAGATCGAGGGGGCAGTCCTGGCCGGCAGCGGCGCGTCGTCGCCATCATCCGAGATGATCCGCCGGATGGAGGCGAGAATCTCCTCCATCGACGGTTCCTGCGCCTGACTGACCTTGGCCATTCCTACCCCGATGCCTCATCCGCCGAGCCGACGAATCGCTTGATTCTCATGCGATTTCACACGCAACGCTAGCGAAATCCCGACAGCCGCGAAACAAGGCGGCGCCGTTGTGCACGCCTCATTCCGAAAAGCACGACGCCGGCACGAAGGCCGGCGTCGGAAGCGTTCGAAGGCGCGAGGCGGTTACCGTCCGTCGGGGGTCCGGAGGCCGATCCACTTGTCGCGAACGGCGTTGTAATGCTGCTGCGGCTTGTAGGTCGCGACCTTGAGGCCGAGGCGATCGGCCGAGAGCGCGCCGATGGACGAGAGCACCGAATAGCCGGCGACGATGGCGCTGCGCTGCGCGATGACCAGCGTCTCGCGCGCCTGGATCAGCGTCTGCTGCTGGTTGAGGACGTCGAGCGTGGTGCGCTGGCCGACCTTCTGCTCCTCGATGACGCCGGCGAGCGCCAGTTCGGCGGCCTTGACCTGCGCCTGCGCGGAGACGATGGCGGCGCGGGCTGCCTGCAGCTGGCCCCAGGTGGTGTCGACGGCGGAGCGGACCTGGTCGCGGGCGCTGTCGAGCTGGATGCGGCGCTGGCCGAGCGTTTCCTTGGCCTGGCGGGCCTGCGAATAGATGACGCCGCCCTCATAGATCGGCACCGTCAGATTGGCGGTCACCGAAGCCGAGTTCGACCAGGCGCCGACCGAGGACTGCTCGTCGGCATGGGCGACCGTGCCCTGCAGCGAGACCGTCGGCAGCAGCTGGCCTTCGATCGACTTCACGTTGAACGCGGCGGTATCGACATTGTAGGAGGCCGACAGGATCGCCGGATGGTTCTTCTGCCCGGTCGAGATGGCGGCATTCAGCGATTTCGGCAGCAGGCGGTCGTTGAAGACCGGCGTGACCAGGCTCTTCGGCTGCAGGCCGATGATCTGCAGATAGGTTGCCTTGGCGGCGTTCAGGTTGGAGACCGCGACTTCATAGTCGGTCTGACCCTGGCTGAGGCTCGCCTCGGTCTGGGCGAGATCGGTGCGCGTGCCCTCGCCGACCTTGAGGCGGTCGGTGGCGGCGCGGACCTGCTCCTGCAGGAAGACGATGTTCTGTTCGCGCAGCGCCAGGATCGCCTGGGTCTGCAGCACGTTGGTGTAAGCGCTCACGGCGTCGAGAAAGACGTCCTGCTCGGTCGAGCGCAGCGCCTCGCGGCCGGCCAGCACCGACGATTCGGCCTGCTTGACGTTGTTCTGCGTCTGGAAGCCGCGAAACAGCGGCTGCTCGATGCTGATGGCGGCCGTGCGCGGCGTCAGCGTGGTGCTGCCGCCGAGCGCATTGATGCTGCTGCGGCCGATGCTGGCGGTGCCGGTGACCACCGGCCGATAGCCGGACAGCGCCTGCGGCACGCCTTCATCGATCGCCCGGAGGCCGGCGCGCTGCGCGTTGAGTGTGGGGTTGGTGTTGTAGGTGGAAGCGAGAGCGGCAGCCAATGTATCCGCATGGGCGGCAGGAATGGCTGCGAGCAGCGCAACCATTGCCACGGAAATCAAGGAGACCCGGGAAAACGACACTATCGAACCTCGGCGTTGCGAGGCGACGTCCCCCTACCGGACGTCCACCAGCGGACAAGACGCCGTTAAGATACGCCGGGCCGGATGACGGTCAAATGGCATGACCCAGACAACCGTTGATAAAGTGTATGCTGCGGCGCCAAAGACACAGCCGATGATCGATAAAATTTGTCGGAATCGTTGCTAAATCGTTGATTTCCGGGCGTTTCAGAAAACGAAGGCCTTGGGGCGCACGAATTCCGGCAACAATCTGACATGCGTGTTGAACACGGGCCGGCCGCTGACGATGCCACCGCTGCGTGTAAATACGGTCGCCTTCGCCGCAAGGCCGTTGGCGCCGACGACGGCGACGATTCGGCCGCCCTCGGCGAGCTGCTTTTCGAGCGCCTCGGGAATGAACTCGACCGCGCCCTCGAGCACGATGACATCATAGGGCGCCGCGGCGGCATGACCGGCCGCGAGGGGGCCCGTGACGACCGTGACATTGGCGATGCCGAGGCCGGCGAGCGTCGCGCGGGCGCTTTCCGCGAGCGCCGCATCCGGCTCGACGGCGACGACGCGGGCAGCGAGACGGGCGAGGATCGCCGACGAATAGCCGCTGGCGGGCCCAAGATCGAGAACGCTCTCGCCCGGCAGGATGTCGGCGAGCTGGACGAGGCGGGCGAGCGGGCCCGGCTCCATGATGTAGCGCGCCGGCGCACCGGGCGCCGAGACGAGGAGATCCTCGTCGATATAGGCGAGCGGCTGCAGAGCCTCCGGCACGAAGGCCTCGCGCGGCACGGCGCCGAACGCGTCGAGGACGTCATAATCGGTGACGTCGACCGTCCGGACCTGGCAATCCACCATCGTGGCCCGCGCCTTGGCGAAATCGACCATGATTCCCGAACCCCGTCTCGATGTTGTGAGTGTCTGGTGTTCCATACCGAGCCGGCGCGGGAGTGACAAGCCGCCGCGCCGCGCCGCGGCGACGCAGGGGGCCGGGGACGGCGGGGGATGACGGCCAGAAAGTGCTTGCCTATCGCCCCGGCTTACCTCTACATCCGCAACCCGAGGGCCTCGTGGCGGAATGGTTACGCAGAGGACTGCAAATCCTTGCATCCCGGTTCGATTCCGGGCGAGGCCTCCAACTGCTCTGACCAAGCGAAATCCAGCATTTGGCATCGCGCTCGCCTTGCTGTGTGCTTGCCGCGATGTCGCAGTCATGTCGCGACAGGGTTTGCCGGGCTGACGGGGCAGCGTCCTGAGATTGCCACAGCTTTAAGCCGATGAACCGGTCTCTGACCCTCGGTGTTCATCCGCCGGTCTTCCCTGATCACTGCGGCTTCAGGACCCTGCCAGTCTCCGACACGATCTGACCGATCGCCGCGTCCCAAATCAGTTCGAGTTGCGCGGCACCGGTCGATGTCTTGCCGCGCTGGTCGCTGTGGGCATACCAGTCCACGAGACTTGAAATCGCGCAGAGCCCGTTCCTGCATTCGACCGTCACCGATCCCGGGCGCACCGCATAGCGCCGGATCGGCCATCGCTCTGCGAATTTGTTCTTCTCGGCGACGACGGACGCTCGGGATCTGACCTTGCCATAGAAGGTCACTGGATCGGCATAGGCCGCACTCACGAACGCCATTGCCTGGCGATTCTCGCTCGACCAGGTCAGCATCGATGCATCGAGAAAGGCCCGCGCCCTCTGCTCATCGGCGTATCGGGCATCAGTTTTGGCCGATGGCTGTGGCTGGACCGGCACCGGCTGCGACGAACGATCCGCCAGCCTGTCGTCATCGGCAGTGACGACGCGGTAGCGCTGCATCTCGCTCGAGGACAGATAGCGAATATCGTTTGACCCATATTGCAGCGCGAGCTGCAGAAGAGACGGGTCGACGCCCATCTCATTCATGTAGCCGATGATCTCGGCGGTCAGTTGCTGCACCGAAGACACCGCATCGTCGGTGGTAAGCGAGGACGGATCTGTGAAGGAGCTTCGATGGACACCGATCGAGCCGGCCATCGCGAGGCGCGCAGTTCCGCCCATGAAGGCGAGCGCACAGGCCGACGCACATTCGCTTGATCGGATCTGAACGGTGCTGAGGCCATAGAGACGGATCATTCGGCCGAGATCCATCGCCTTGTATGGGCTACCACCGGGTGAATCGAAGGTGACGAAGCGGGCTCGTCCCTGGCGAGCGAGCGATTCAAAGGGCGCCAAGCTGTCGGAAAACTCAATCTCGCCGCTGGCAACGATGAAGGTGCCGGTGTCGAGATCGCGCTCGACGAATGTCATGGCCGCTTCCGAATGTCCCGCCATCGCGAAGACCATGCCGGTTGCCACGATCCAGCCGTTCCAAGACCTATCCGCCATGGTGCCCCCCACTCGGGCGACTATAGAAACGGAAAGGATGGGCAGAGCAAGATGCCGGGGCGGAGGCCGACGTGCAGCGGACAGCACGACGATCGCTCTATGAAGGAGTTCCTTCCTCCGATCACCCCGCCGGCTGCACGGCCTTTCTCGCCTGGGCGAGCCAGACGGCGAGTGCGGCCAGTTCTCCGGGTGACGCGCGGCCGGTGCGGAGCTGTTTTTTCACCAGCTTGAAGTCGTCGGCGTCGGCGCCGCGATTGGCGCCCGCGTCGAACCAGAGCGCGGCGGCGACAGCGAAGCTGATGACGGGGTCGTTGACGAGGTCCGGCGAGGCGACGAGGTCGACGCCGACCAGCCTGCCGAACTTTGCATAGTTGTCGCGGCCGGTGATGAAGAAGCCGAACAGGCCGCGTCCACGATAGCGCCAGCCGTCGCCGCTTTCGGGCGGGCCGTTGCCGAACTGATTGCCATAGACCGTGTTCGCGACCATCTCCGGTTTGCCGGCGATGCTGCGGGCGAGCGCCTCCGAGGTGATTTTGCGCGGATAGAGCGCCCTGAGGCGGGCGGCGGAATAGCCGAACTTTTCCTCGCTGAAGGCAAAGCCGCCGGTCTCGAAGCCGATCGAGGCGAGGAAATAGGCAAGGCGATCCGGGGTGGTGATCTCGTATTTCTGCAGGACGTCGCGCCCGGCCATCAGCGTATCGGCGAGCGATTCCCGGCCTCGGAAGAAGACCACCAGCCTGTCGCGATCGAGCCCCGCCAGGAAGGGCGGCAGCGGCCCGCTCGCCCCTGCCGGGTCCGGCTTGTCGGGAACCGTCGCCAGGACGCCGCTGGTCAGGCTCCATCGACCGGAGACGGTGAGGCCGTTGACGAGCAGCGGATACTGGGCGGCATCGGTGTCGCTGTAGACGAGCGTCTTGACGTCGTCGAAGAGCAGCACGATCGGGTCGCCGGGCTGCTTGTCCATCGCTTCGATGAGACGGCGCGAGAACGGGCTGCTGTCGAGGCCCGCGCCCTCGCTGGCGGTGTCGCCGGCGCGCGTCGCATAGGCGATCAGCGTGCTGGCATGCAGGCCCATGTCGTGCAGACCCTTCGGGTCCTCCGGGCGACGGTCGTCCTTGTACCAGTCGCGGCAGGCGTCGAGCACGACGATGTTGATCGGGTTGTTCGCGTCCTCCATCGCTTGCAGCAGCGACTGGACGGCGGTGCCCTCGGTGCGGATCTCGGCCGGCGTCCGTGCCTTTGCCGTGACCGGCAGCAGATAGTTGACGCCGAACGCATCCTGCGCGGCGTGGCCGGCATAGTAGAAGAAGCCGACGACGTTGGGGCCGGACGTGCGCAGCTTGTCGCCGAAGGACGCGATCCGCGCCGCCAGCCCGTCCTGGTCGAGATCGACTGTATCGGGCTCGACCGCGAAGCCGAGCTGTTCGAGCTTGGCGGCGAGTTTCCGCGCATCGCTGATCGCATTCGGCAAGGGGTCGGAGAAGGCGTAGCTGCCATTGCCGATGATGAGGGCGATGCGGATCGGCAGCGGCGCGCTCGGGCCGACGGCGAGGAGCAGCGCCGGCACCAGCAGGAGACCGAGGCGACGTCTCGCGGCACGCCAAAGCCCTCGACCGCCCGCCCCCGGCATGAACGCGCTCCTCAGGCTGCGAGGCCGCGCTCGAAGAGGACCGCTTCGGCCTCCCGCCGGATCAGCAGCCCGCGCGAATCCGGCGTCGTCCACAGCCGCTTCATCGAGCGGATCTGCGCCGGGATGTCGGCGAATTGCTGCGCGGCCATCAGCTGCTTGATCTCGTACATCTCGCGCCGCGACTTGCTGTTGCGCGGGATGCTCGAACCGCGATTGTAAATGAGCGAGACGAGCGCCCCGAAGCTGTCGTCCGACAGCACGCCGCAGTTGGGAAAGGCGTTCTCCGTTTCCTTGGTCGGATAGGGAATGAAGGCCTCGAACTGCGCCCTCGCCGCCTCCCATGGCACATCCACGGCCTGCACGGAGGGCAAGGCGTCGCGCGCCTTCGTTCCCGACAGCGTCACGACGGTTGCGAGCAGGTCCCGATCGGATGTCGACAGGTTCGGCCAGTCGCGGTCGATATAGGAGCGGTTGGCGAAGCGGAGGTCATAGCCGACGCCGATGGTGACGCCGGATTGACCCTTCGGCCAGATCGGCCGGCGATACTTCTTCTCGTAGACCTTGGGGCTGGCGATCTCGAAGGCGATGATGAGGTCGGTGGCGGCCTTGTTCAGCTTGCGCTTCGACGGCGTCCCGTGACCGACGCCGCGCGTGACCGAGGGCTCACGATAGGCCCACCCGCCCTCGACAAGCGCGGGGTCCGCTTCGACCTCGGCGAGCAGCGTGTCGAACGACACCGCCTGCGCTCGCGCCGGCACCACCCTTGCGGCAAGCACCGCCGCCATCGATGTCAGGAATGCACGCCGGTCCATTTGCCACCTCCGCGGACGACAAAATGCGCTTCCAGTATAAAGTGCGGGCGGATCGTAACACAGGCGTAACCGGACCGATCGACCATTTTGCGGTTAGAGAAACGGCATCCGAAACGGGTCGGCGCGACTTGCGACGCGCCGGCGCGTGCATGATGGCGACAGACCGTCGCCGCGAACGACAGCTGGAGAGGGAGGGCTTAAGCATGACTCATTTGCGAAACGGCATCACGATTGCGATGCTGCTGGCGGGACTGGCGGCGGCGCATGCCGAGGAGCCGCTCGACATGAAGGGAACCTGGCGCCCGACCGTCGGCGCTCATCTGCTCGATGGACCGACCCGGCATCACCCGAGCGGCGTCAAGACGGTGCCCGGACAGTCTCGGCTCAAGAACAACGCGTCGACATTCACATTCACGATCGATGGGCAGGACGGCCGCGCCTTCTGGGGCAGCCATGGGTCGTCCAAGGTGACCGAGACGCTGATGGGCGTCCTCTCCGTCGACGGCAAGCGCTTCGTGATGGTGGACGAGGACGGGCGGTTCGACGGCGTCGTGGTCGACGCCAACAGCCTCGACTATTGCTATGCCCATATCACCGCCACCGACCGGGCCGTCGCCTGCGGCCTGCTCGTTCGCGACCACTGACGGGGTGCATCGGCGCGCAAAACGCGTCATGACAGCGGCGGGCGGGGATGATCGAGGTCCGGCGCCCCGGCCAACGACGCGAAGGCCCTTCTGTCATGACGATGCGTGCGGAGACGATGGCAGCCCCTGACGACATGCCGCGCCATGGCGGCGCCCTCGCCGCGGCGGCGGCGCGCTATGGCATTGCCGCCGGCGACTGGCTCGACCTCTCGACCGGGATCAACCCTTTCCCCTACCCTCTACCGGCGCTGGATCCGGCCGATTTCACCCGCCTGCCCGACCCGGCGGCGCTGGCCGGGCTGATCGACGCGGCGCGGCGGGCCTACGGCGTCGCGGAAGCCGCCGCCGTGGTGCCGCTGCCCGGCAGCGATCTCGGCCTCCGCCTGTTGCCGCTGCTGCGGCGGGCCGGCCGCGTCGCGGTGCTGACCCCGACCTATTCCGGCCATGCCGAGGCCTGGCGCGCCGCCGGCCACGCGGTCGCGCCGGTCACGACCCTCTCCGAGGCTGACGGCGCCGATGTCGTCGTCCTCGCCAATCCCAACAATCCCGATGGACGACGCTACGCCAGCGAAGCGATCCTCGCGGCGCTCGGTCGCCTGCCGCCGGACGGACTGATGCTCGTCGACGAGGCCTTTGCCGATCTGGAGCCGGCCGAGAGCCTAGCGCCGAGGCTCAGCGATCCGCGCCTCGTCCTGCTGCGCTCCTTCGGCAAGTTCTATGGCCTCGCCGGGCTGCGGCTCGGCTTCGCGCTCGGCAGCGGCGCCGCGGTAGAGCGGCTCGCGGCTCTCGTCGGCGACTGGCCGCTGTCGGGGCCGGCGATCAGCGTCGGGACCCGTGCCCTGAGCGATAGAGACTGGCAGGCGGCGACGCGTCTCCGCCTCGCCGCGATGCGCGCCCGGCTCGACGCGATCCTGGAGCGCCATGGGCTGGCGGTTGCCGGCGGCACCGATCTCTTTCGGCTGGTGCGCTCGGCCGAGGCGCGCGCCCTGCATGAGGCGCTGGCGCGGCAGGGCATCTGGACGCGGATCTTCGCCGATCTGCCGGGCGCGATCCGCTTCGGCCTGCCGCCGGAGGACGGCTTCGACCGGCTCGACCGAGCACTCGCTGCGATCAGAACGCCCGGAAGGTCATGATCGTGCGGGTATCGCGGATGCCGCCGAACCGCTGCACCGATTCGGTGACGAAATGTCCGGGATCGACATGGTCTTCGAGATAGAACTTCACGAGCAGGTCGAACTCGCCGGCGGTCGAATAGATCTCCGAGGCGATCTCGGCATCGGCGATGGCGGCGGCGACCTCATAGGCGTGGCCGAGCTCGCATTTGATCTGGACGAACAGCGCTTTCATCGAACCCTCCTTGGCCGCGAGCCACCGGGATAGCAGGCGGCGCGCCGGCGCGGCAATGGCCAGCCTTGGCGCAGGCAGAATTCCGCCGCTGTCCGCCCTTGCCGCGCCGAAGCGCGCAGCTATTTCGAGAGGGATGATCCGCGCGCTTCCACGGCTTCAAGGAGACCGCCATGCATCGCCTCGCCCTCCTCTTCGCCCTGATCCTTGCCACGATGGCCACGCTGCCGGCCCGTGCCGAGCCCTCCGACGCCGACAAGACGGCGTTCAAGGCGCTGGTGCAGGACCAGCTGCAGGCCTTCCGCCAGGACGATGCCGGCGCCGCCTATAGCCGCGCGGCGCCCGGGATCCAGCGGATGTTCCCGAGCCCGGACATCTTCATGACCATGGTCCGGCAGGCCTATCCGCCGGTCTATCGCTCCGGCAGCGTCGCCTTCGGCGAAGTCGCGGAGGGTCCGGCCGGGCCGATGGCGAAGGTCTATCTGACCGCCGCCGACGGCTCGAACTGGATCGCGCTCTACAGCTTCGAGAAGCAGCCTGACGGCAGCTGGAAAATCTCCGGCTGCCAGCTCGTCAAGGACAACGCGCCGACGATCTGACGCGAGCGCAGCGGTTCATCGCGCCAGGACACGCGCCCGCACGGCCTTGTAGCCCTCCATGAGCGCCAGAACGGCGACGCCGCCCAGCGCGAGGGTGAACCCCTGCTGCAGCGTGATCGCATCCAGCGACAGCGAGGTTCGCAGTCCCGGAATGAAGGGCGCCGCCATCTGCAGGGCCTGCGCCCCGACGATCGCGGCGACCAGGATCCGATTGGCCGAAAGCGGCACGCGGAAGGCCGAGCGGGTTTCGGACCGGCAATTCAGGCAGTGCGCATTCTCGCACCAGACGAGCAGCCAGAGCACGGCCCCCTGCGCCGCCGCATGTTCCATGCCTGCATGAAGCGCCGCCACGTAGAAGGCGAAGGCGATGACACCGATCATGCCCCCGCTAAAGGCCACGGCGGCGATCATCGTGCGATCGAAGATCGGTGCCCGAGCCGGTCGCGGCTTGCGCTGGAGCACGCCGGCCTCCCCGCGCTCGAAGGCGAGCGCGACGTCCTGGAGGCCATTCGTCACGAGATTGAGCCAGAGCAGTTGCAGGGCCGTCAGAGGCGGTGGCAGGCCACTCAGCGTCGCGAGCAGCATCAGCAGGATCTCGGCGGCGCCCGTCGAGATGACCAGCAGGACCACCTTGCGGAGGTTGTCATAGGCGATGCGCCCCTCTTCGATACCGGCGACGATCGAAGCGAAATTGTCGTCGGCCAGAATGAGATCGGAGGCCTCGCGGGCGACATCGGTGCCGCTGCGACCCATCGCGACGCCGATATCGGCCGCATGCAGCGCGCTGGCATCGTTGACGCCGTCACCGGTGACCGCAACGATGTGACCCTGCCTCTGCAGGCTCTCGACGATCGCGAGCTTCTGGATCGGCTCGATCCGTGCAAAGACACGGCCCGCCGCAACGGCCGCATCGAAGCTGCGTTCGTCACTGGCGGCCTTCAGGGTCGCTCCGGTCACGACATCCCCGATCCCATGCGCGAGACCGAGCAGTTCGCCGATGGCCAAGGCCGTCAGCGGGTGATCGCCCGTCACCATCACCACGCGAATGCCCGCCTCGCCCGCGGCGGCCACCGCCGCAGCGGCCTCGGGGCGCAGCGGATCGATGAGACCGGCAAGGCCGACGAGGCCGAGCCCGACGAGATCGGCCTCCCCGATCCGCTCGACGGTGCCCGCAGCGACCGCGATGACGCGGTAGCCGCGCGCGGCGAGGGCCTGCGAGGCGCTGAGCATCTCGTCGCAATCGCCGCCACAGAGCGCGGCGATGGTCTCGGGCGCACCCTTGGCCAAGGCGGTGATCGTGCCGGCCTCGACATGAAATGCAGCGGCGAAGCGACGTTCGGATTCATAGGGAATGCGTGCGTCCGGGTCGCGCCGTCTCGCATCCGCCTGATGCGCGGCCGCCGCATCGATAAAGGCAAGGTCGACAGCGTCGCCGGACAGCCCCTCGCCATCGATCGCCGCCGCTTCGCTCGAACCGGCGCCGGTCATCAGCAGGGGCGCGGCAGCAGCGTCGGTCGGCGCGAGCTCGCCAAGCTTCGGCCGCCACACGCGATCAACCGTGAGGCGGTTCTGCGTGAGCGTGCCGGTCTTGTCGGTCGCGATCAGCGTGCAGGCGCCGAGGCCTTCGACGGCCATCATGTGACGGACGATGACGTTACGGCGGCCCATCCGCTGCATGGCGATCGACAGCGCCACTGTCATCGCAACCGGCAGACCTTCGGGGATAGCCGAGACGGCCAGCGCGACGGCGAGCAGCACGATCTCCGTCGGAACAGAGCCGCGCAGCCATTCAAGCCCGGAGATGAGAGCGATGAGCACCATCGTCACGATGGCGACGTCGCGCGTGAAACGCTGCATGCTCACGACGAGCGGCGGCGGCACGTCGGGCCGATCGAGACTGGCCGCCAGCGCGCCGATGACGGTGTGGCTTGCCGTGGCGACCACCACGCCGCGCCCGCGTCCGCGCTGGATGGTCGTCCCGGCATGCAGCATGGTCGCCCGGTCACCAAGGGCGCTGTCGGGCATCACGCGGGCATCGGCATGTTTCTCGACCGCCATCGACTCGCCGGTGAGCATGCTCTCATCGACCAACAGCCCGGCGGTCTCGATCAGGCGGATATCGGCGGCGACCTTTTCACCGCTCTCCAGTTGGACGACATCGCCCGTCACGAGCGCTTCGCCGTCGATACGGTTGAGGCGACCATCTCGCCAGACGGCGATGGTGGAGTGGATGAGCGATTTCAGTGCCCGGGCACGCGACTCGGCGCGCCACTCCTGAAACGAGCCGATCGCCGCATTGCTGATCAGCACGATGAAGATGAACAGGGCATCGCTGGCATGGCCGAGGGCGAGGGAAACGCCCGCGGCCGCAAGAAGCAAATAGATGAAGGGACTGCGAAACTGGTCGAGCACCACGCCGATCAGCGGCTTGCTCTTCGGCTCTGGAAGGTGATTGCTCCCATCGCGCGCCAACCGGAGGGCAGCCTCGCTCGCCGTCAGGCCACCTTCGCTGGAATCCAGCTGCTGGATTATCTCGGCGACCGGCAGAGTGGCCCAGTCGGGCGACGCTGCATGGGCGCCCCGATGATCTCGCTGCGCTTCGATCATCTGCCCGCTCCTCCGGCTCGCTGATCTGATCAGCGTCGCACAGACAGCGTCAAACCCGCTTGCGCCTGATCAAACCCGGTCCGGGAGCGGCCTCACAGCGCCGCGATGTCGCCGCGGGCCCAGCCGTCCTTGGTGGCGAGGCGGAAGTCCTCGAAGCGATCCTCATCGATCGCCGCGCGGATGCCGGCCATGAGGCTCTGGTAATAGGCGAGATTGTTCCAGGTCAGCAGCATCGCGCCGAGGGTCTCGTTCGCCTTGAACAGGTGATGCAGATAGGCGCGCGAATAGTCGCGGCTCGCCGGGCAGTCGGAGGCCTCGTCGAGCGGCCGGTGATCCTCGTTGTGGCGGGCGTTCTTGATGTTGACCTTGCCGAAGCGCGTGAAGGCGAGGCCGTGCCGCCCTGCCCGCGTCGGCATCACGCAATCGAACATGTCGACGCCGCGCGCCACCGATTCGAGGATGTCGTCGGGCGTGCCGACGCCCATCAGGTAGCGCGGCTTCTCGCGCGGCAAGAGCGGCGTCGTGACCGTGAGGATCTCCAGCATCACAGCCTGCGGCTCGCCGACGGCGAGGCCGCCGATCGAATAGCCCTTGAAGTCCATGGCGGCGAGCGCCAGCGCCGATTGCTCGCGGAGACGCGGATTGTCGCCGCCCTGGACGATGCCGAAGATCGCCTTGCCCGGCTGGTCGCCGAAGGCCGCCTTGGAGCGCTCGGCCCAGCGCAGCGACAATTGCATCGCCCGCTCGATCTCGCTCTCGGACGTCGGCAGCGCCACGCATTCGTCGAGCTGCATCTGGATGTCGCTATCGAGCAGGCCCTGGATCTCGACTGAGCGCTCCGGCGTCAACTCATAGCGGCGGCCGTCGATATGGCTCTGGAAGGTGACGCCGCGCTCGTCCATCTTGCGGAGCTGCGACAGCGACATGACCTGGAAGCCGCCGGAATCGGTCAGGATCGGATGCGGCCAGTTGGCAAAAGTGTGCAGCCCACCGAGCTTCGCGACCCGCTCCGCGCCCGGCCGCAGCATCAGATGATAGGTGTTGCCGAGGATGATATCGGCGCCGAGCTCGCGCACCTGGCCCGGATACATCGCCTTGACGGTGCCGGCGGTGCCGACCGGCATGAAGGCCGGCGTGCGGATCGTGCCGCGCGGCATCGTGATCTGGCCGCGCCGGGCCATGCCGTCGGTCTTCAGCAATGTGAAGGTAAAGCGCTCGCTCATGCGACCTCCGCCGGGAAAAGCAGCGACGCATCGCCATAGGAATAGAAGCGATAGCCGGTCGCGATCGCATGCGCATAGGCGGCGCGCATCGTCTCGAGGCCGGAAAAGGCCGAGACGAGCATGAACAGCGTCGAGCGCGGCAGATGGAAGTTGGTCATCAGCACGTCGACGGCGCGGAAACGGTAGCCGGGCGTGATGAAGATGCTGGTCGGCCCATGGAACGGGCGGATGATCCGGTCCGGCCCGGCGGCGCTCTCCAGCAGCCGCAGCGAGGTCGTGCCGACCGCGACGACTTTGCCGCCACGCGCGCGGACCGCGTTCAGCGCATCGGCGGTGGCGGCCGAGACCTCGCCGCGCTCGGCATGCATCTTGTGGTCGCTGGTGTCGTCGGCCTTGACCGGCAGAAAGGTACCGGCGCCGACATGCAGCGTCACGAAATGGCGCTGGATGCCGCGCGCATCGAGCCGCTCGAACAGCTCCGGCGTGAAATGCAGCCCCGCGGTCGGCGCGGCGACGGCGCCCTCCTCGCGGGCATAGATCGTCTGGTAGTCGGCACGGTCGCGCTCGTCCTCGCCACGCTTCGAGGCGATATAGGGCGGCAGCGGAATATGGCCGACGGCGGCGATGGCCTCGTCGAGCGCCGGGCCGGCGAGATCGAAGGCAAGGACCACCTCGCCCGCCTCGCCCTTCTCGGCGACGGTCGCGGCGAGCCCCGCCGCGAGACAGGCGCGATCGGTGCGCTCGCCGAACAGGATGCGGTCGCCGGCGAGGATCTTCTTGGCCGGGCGAACGAAGGCGCGCCAGCGATCGGCCGCCTCGCGCATATGCAGCGTCACGCCGATGCCGGCCGCAACGCCGTCGCGGACGCGCTCGCCGAAGAGCTGGGCCGGGATGACGCGGGTGTCGTTGAAAACGAGCGCATCGCCCGGCTGGAGCAGATCGGGCAGCGTGCGGACGACGCGATCCTCCAGCACCGCGCCGGGGCGAACCACCAGCATGCGCGCGGCATCACGCGGCTGCGCCGGGCGCAGCGCGATCCGGTCGTCGGGGAGATCGAAGTCGAAGAGGTCGACGCGCATGGATCCTCGAATGCGTCGGGCGCCCGAAGGCGCCCGGTCTTGGGTGGTCTGATGCGCCGGAGGGCCCTCACCCCGCCCTCTCCCTGAGGGAGAAGGGGCAGTGGAGCCTCACCGGGCAGGTAGCGGCGAATTTCCCAAAGGGCGCTGCCCCTCTTCCCCCTCTCCCCCAGGGAGAGGGAGGGGTGAGGGACCAGCTTGCTACGCCGGGCCGCCTTACGCCACGTCGGCGGCGACGCGGAGCGTCACGATCTTGTCGGGATCCTTGACCGGCTCGCCGCGCTTGATCTGGTCGATGTTCTCCATGCCCTCGATGACCTTGCCCCAGACCGTGTACTGGCCGTTGAGGAAGCTCGCATCGGCGAAGCAGATAAAGAACTGGCTGTCGCCCGAATCCGGGTTCTGGGCGCGGGCCATCGACAGCGTGCCGCGCTGATGCGGCTCGCGGTTGAATTCGGCCTTCAGCTTCTTGCCCGAGCCGCCCATGCCGGTGCCGGTCGGATCGCCGGTCTGCGCCATGAAGCCGTCGATGACGCGATGAAAGACGACGCCGTCATAGAACTTCTCGCGGGCGAGTTCCTTGATGCGCGCGACATGGTTCGGGGCGAGGTCGGGACGCAGCGCGATGACCGCCGTGCCCTTGGTCGTCTCGAGGATGAGGGTGTTCTCCGGGTCCTTGATCTCGGCCAAAGTGTTTCTCCGTTGAGGGTTAGGGCGGCGTTCGGCAGGCTTCTGCCATCATTTGCCGCCGGCCGCGAGCTTTTTGCCGCCGCGGCCGCGCGTTTTTGCAAAGGGCGCAGCCTTACTTGACGTCGGCGGCGACCTGCATCTTGACGATCTTGTCGGGGTTCGCCGGCGGCTCGCCCTTCTTGATCTTGTCGACGAATTCCATACCGCTCACCACTTCGCCGAACACCGTGTACTGGCCGTCGAGGAAGCCGCCATCGGCGAACATGATGAAGAACTGCGAATTGGCGCTGTCGGGATCCTGCGCGCGCGCCATGCCGAGCGTGCCGCGCTTGAAATGCTCCTGGCTGAACTCGGCCTTCAGGTCGGGCTCGTTCGAGCCGCCGGTGCCGGTGCCGGTCGGATCGCCGGTCTGCGCCATGAAGCCGTCGATGACGCGGTGGAAGACGATGCCGTTGTAGAAGCCTTCGCGGGTCAGCTTCTTGATCTGCGCGACATGGGCCGGCGCGAGATCGGGCCGGAGGGCGATGACGACGCGGCCGTCCTTCAGGTCGAGATAGAGCGTGTTCTCGGGATCGAGCTTGGCGCCGGCGGCACTGGCCGGGGCGATGAAGAGGAAGGCTGCGACAAGCGCCGCCATCATGCCGAGGAAACGGTTCACGGGAAACTCCGGTTGCTGGGTCGATCGGCGGCGCCTTGTGGCGGGCGCGGTCAGGAAGCGAATTTTTGTGTCAGCTTTCGGGCAACGAAGGGCGGCACGAAGGGCGAGACGTCGCCACCGAGCCGCGCGATCTGGCGGACGAGGGTCGCGGTGATGGGCCGCGTCGCGGGCGAAGCCGGCAGGAACACGGTGCGGATCGCGGGTGCCATCGCCCCGTTCATGCCGGCGAGCTGCATTTCATAGTCGAAATCGGTGGCGTCGCGGAGGCCGCGGATGAGGATGCCCGCCCCTGCTTGCTCGGCGGCCGTGATCGTCAGGCCATCGAAGGCGACCACCTCGACGCGGCCGGCCCCCGCCTCCAGCGAGGCGGCGAGCTCGGCGATCATGGCGACCCGCTCCTCGAAGCTGAACAGCGGCACCTTGCCCGGATGCGTGCCGATCCCGACCACCACGGTGTCGACGAGCGCGAGCGCCCCGGCCAGGATATCGGCATGGCCATTGGTGATCGGATCAAAGGAGCCGGGGAAAAATCCGATGCGGATCATGCGGCCGAGAAACTCCGAATGACGGACAAGCTCGCGAAGCTGTGACCGCTCCGCCTTCGAAACTTCTTGGAACCGCCTCGAAATCGCGACGTTGAGGTTCCAAGTGAAGGGCAGATGAACAGCCTGTTGTGATGCGGTTCATAGCCCCGATGGCGTGATGTGTCCAAGTTCAAATCGACCGCGGCACGGAGAACAGACATGACGACGTGGTTCCATGCGATGATCCTGGCGACCTGTGCCGTGGCGACGATCGCCGTCGGCATGGCGGGCGCAGCGGCGCTCGGCGACCTCAACGCCCCCCTCGCGAAGAAGCAGGACCGGCTGGTTTCGATCGCCGACGCCGGCGCAAAACCGGAAATCACTATCGAGCAGCGCACCGACGGGATGTCGATCCTGACCCGCATCCCGGCGCCCGTTGCGAACTGACTTCTGACGGATAGCCCCCACCCCGACGGTTACCCGACCCCGAAGAAGAGAAGACCTCCCCGATCACTGAAACGCCGGCCGAAAGGCCGGCGTTTTCTTTATGTGGGCTGGATCGGCGGCGAGGCCGCTGGCTAACCTCCGACGCGCTCAGACGTCCTTGGGCGGCTCGCCCTCGATCTCGGCTTCCGTCTCCGAGAGACGGTCGACAGAGACGACCTTCTCGCCATCCGCCGTATCGAACACGATGACGCCCTGCGAGCCGCGCGAGACGATGCGGATCGGCTTGTCGCCGCCGACCGGCATGCGGATCGTCTGGCCGCCATCGGTCACCAGCATGACCTGGTCGCTGTCCTCGACCGGGAACGAGGCCACCAGCTGGCCGTTGCGCTCGTTCACCGCCATGGCGACGATGCCCTTGCCGCCGCGACCGGTGATCCGGTACTCGAACGACGAGGTGCGCTTGCCGTAGCCGTTTTCCGAGATCGTCAGCACGAACTGCTCGGCTTCGCTCATGAGGATGTAGCGGCCCTCGGCATCGCCGCTCTCAGTGACCGGCACCGACACGGACTCGACCTCGGCCTCGTCGACGACCGCCTCGTCGGTATCGACCTCGCCGCGGACCGCCCTGCTCTTCTTCAGATATTCGGAGCGTTCCTCGCCGGTGGCATCGAAGTGGCGGAGGATCGCCATCGAGATCACGCGGTCGCCCTCGGCGAGGCTGATGCCGCGCACGCCGGTCGAATCGCGGCCCTTGAAGACGCGCACGTCGGTGGTGGCGAAGCGGATGCACTGTCCGGCGGCGGTCGTGAGCAGGACGTCGTCGTTCTCGGAGCAGAGCTGCACATCGACGATGGCGTCGCCCTCCTCGTCGAACTTCATCGCAATCTTGCCGTTGCGATTGACCTGCGCGAAGTCCGACAGCTTGTTGCGGCGAACCGTTCCGCGCGTCGTCGCGAACATGACGTCGAGCGTTTCCCAGACCGCCTCGTCCTCCGGCAACAAGAGGATCGAGGTGATGCGCTCGCCTTCCTGCAGCGGCAGCAGGTTGTTGAGGAACTTGCCGCGCGCCTGAGGAGCCGCCAGCGGCAGCCGCCAGACCTTCATCTTGTAGGCGATGCCGCGCGAGGAGAAGAACACGACCGGCGTATGCGTGTTGGTGACGAACAGGCGGGTGACGAAATCCTCGTCCTTCGTCGCCATGCCGGTGCGGCCCTTGCCGCCGCGGTTCTGCGCCCGGTAGGTGACCAGCGGCACGCGCTTGATGTAGCCCTCGTGGCTGACCGTGACGACCATGTCCTCGCGCTGGATAAGGTCCTCGTCGTCGAAATCGGCGCCGCCTTCGAGGATCTCGGTGCGGCGCGGCGTCGCGAACTCGTCGCGGACCGCGATCAGCTCGTCGCGGATGATGGCGACGATGCGGGCGCGCGAGCGCAGGATCTCGAGATAATCGGCGATCTCGAGACCGAGCTTGTTGAGCTCCTCGTCGATTTCGTCGCGGCCGAGCGCGGTGAGGCGCTGCAGGCGGAGATCGAGGATGGCGCGGGCCTGCGCGTCGGACAGCTGGTAGGTATTGTCCTCGGCGAGGCGATGGCGCGGATCGGCGATGAGCGCCACCAGCGGCGCGATGTCGGCTGCCGGCCAGTGCCGCTCCATCAGCCGCTCGCGCGCCGTCGACGGATCGGGCGCGGTTCGGATGAGGTGGATCACCTCGTCGATATTGGCGACGGCGATGGCAAGGCCGACGAGCACATGGGCGCGGTCGCGCGCCTTGTTGAGCAGGAAGCGCGTGCGCCGCGCCACCACCTCTTCGCGGAAATTGACGAAGGCCTGGATCAGGTCCTTCAGGTTCATCAGCTGCGGCCGGCCGCCGGTCAGCGCCACCATGTTGACGCCGAACGAGGTCTGCAGCGGCGAGAAGCGGTAGACCTGGTTCAGCACGACATCGGCGACGGCATCGCGCTTCAGCTCGATGACGACGCGCATGCCCTGGCGGTCGCTCTCGTCGCGGATGTCCGAGATGCCGTCGATGCGCTTGTCGCGCACCAGCTCGGCGATCTTCTCGATCATCGTCGCCTTGTTCACCTGATACGGGATCTCGGTGATGACGAGCGCTTCGCGTTCCTTGCGGATCGTCTCGACGGTGACGCGGCCGCGCATCAGGATCGAGCCGCGGCCCTCATGATAGGCCGAGCGGATGCCGCCGCGGCCGATGATGATGCCGGCCGTCGGGAAATCGGGGCCCGGAACGATGTCGATGAGGTCCTCGATGCTGATCGCCGGATCGTTCAGATAGGCGATGCAGGCATCGACGACTTCGCCGAGATTGTGCGGGGGAATGTTGGTCGCCATGCCGACGGCGATGCCGCCGGCGCCGTTGACCAGAAGATTGGGGAAGCGCGCCGGCAGGACGACCGGCTCGCGCTCGGAACCGTCATAGTTGTCCTGGTAGTCGACCGTGTCCTTGTCGATATCCTCGAGCAGCGCATGCGCGGGCTTCGCCAGGCGGACTTCGGTGTATCGCATCGCCGCCGGGCTATCGCCGTCGACCGAGCCGAAATTGCCCTGGCCGTCGACCAGCATGACGCGCATGGAGAAATCCTGCGCCATGCGGACGAGCGCGAAATAAACCGACTGGTCGCCATGCGGATGGTACTTACCGATGACGTCGCCGACGACGCGGGCCGACTTGCGATAGGCCTTGTTCCAGTCGTAGCCCTGCTCGTTCATCGAATGCAGGATACGGCGGTGAACCGGCTTCAGGCCGTCGCGGGCGTCGGGGAGAGCACGGCTCACGATCACGCTCATGGCGTAATCGAGATAGCTGCGCTTCATCTCGTCGGAGATCGAGATGGTTTCGAATTCTGAGGGGCGGCCGTCTCCCGGCTCCTCGGAGCGGGGCGGCTCGTTTGTATCGGACAAGGGGGGTTCCGGAATCAGTTACGCTTCGCGCGATCATAGAGACCGCATTGTGGCCGTTCAAGGAAACCGCTCGAAATGAACGCTCCCCGACACGATTCTTGCAAGAATTGTGGGGCTCCACCGGCCGCGCCGTGCGTCTTGCAGCGATCCTGGAACAGTGCCTTGCACTGGTCCATCCCGGCATGCGAGATAGCTGCCCTCGGCGGGCGGTCGTGGGAATTCGAGCTTCGCGCCTCGGGATCGAACAGGGTCACGTCCATTCTGCGGCGAAGCGTCGATGCTCTTCTCAACACCTGAGTTCATCTTTCTCTTCCTGCCGGTCGTCACCCTTCTTACTTTCTGGATCGGGCGTTATTCGGATCTCGGCGCCAAGCTCTTCCTGATCCTCGCTTCCATCTATTTCTATACGGTCTCCGGCGTCCTCGACGTCATCGTGCTGGCGGTGTCGCTCGCCGCCAATTTCGCGCTTGCAAGGGCAATCGAGCGCGGCCGCTTCGCGAGGGGCTTCCTCGCCTTCGGCATCGCGCTCGACGTGCTGATCCTCGGCTATTTCAAGTATTTCGACTTCCTCACCGATACGGTGAACAGCGCTTTCGGCCGCGAGGTGTCGCATGGCGAGTTCCGCCACCTGCCGCTCGCCATCAGCTTCTTCACCTTCCAGCAGATCGCCTTCCTGATCGACGTCCACCGCGGCAACATCAAGCGGCCGAACCTCCTCAACTACGTCTTCTTCCTGTTCTTCTTCCCGCATCTCATCGCCGGCCCGATCACCAGCTATCTGCCGATCAGCCATCAGGTCGATCTGAAGCGCGTGTTCACGCCGCGCGTGCGCAATATCTGCTTCGGCCTCGCGCTGTTCGCCGTGGGCCTTGCCAAGAAGGTGCTGATCGCCGATCCGCTCGGCGCCTATGTGCGGCCGTTCTTCGACAATCAGGACGCGCTCGGCTTCGGCACGGCCTGGCTCGCCGCGCTCGGCTATTCGTTCCAGATCTATTTCGACTTCTCCGGCTACAGCGACATGGCGATCGGCCTCGGCGTGATCTTCAACATCCGCCTGCCGCTGAATTTCGCCTCGCCCTACAAGTCGCGCTCGATCCAGGAGTTCTGGCGCCGCTGGCACATCACGTTGTCCAACTGGCTGCGCGACTATGTCTACATCTCGCTCGGCGGCAACCGGCGCGGCCAGCTGCGCACCTATGGCAACCTGATCGCGACAATGCTGATCGGCGGGCTCTGGCACGGCGCCGGCTGGGGCTTCGTGCTGTGGGGGCTCGCGCATGGCCTCGCGCTCGCCGCCAACCGCTGGTACACGCGCTCCGGCCTGCCCCGCATTCCGAAATGGGCCGGCTGGCTCGTCACCTTCCTCTTCGTCACCTTCACCTGGATCCTGTTCCGCTCGGCGAACCTCGAGGGCGCCGCGACGCATCTCCTCGCCATGGTCGACGTGTCCAGCATCGCCCGCGACAGCTATCGGCCGTTCCTGCGGGTCGCCGAACTCAACCGGATGATAGCGCTCGTCGCCTTCGCCGGCGCCATCGCCTTCCTCGCGCCGCCCGCGATGCAGATCGCCGGCGCGACCATCCTGCCCGACCGGCGCCTCGCCTTCCGCGTCGCCTTGTTCTGCGGCGCGCTGTTCGGGCTTGCCGTCATCAGCTTCACCGGCGCGAGCTCGACCAATGAGTTCATCTATTTCCGCTTCTGAGCAGCGCGCGCGCGTCCGCGACGGCCTTACATCGGGCGCGCGGCGTTCGCTCGCGACCATGGCGGTCGCGGCCCTCCTGGCGCCGATCCTCTATGCGCTCCTGGTTCTCTTCCAGCTTGGCAGCTGGCATGGCGCCGACTGGTGGCTGCGCGACATCATCACGCTGAGGCGGGCGCTCTATGCCGACATCACGCGCGCGATGCCGCCGGACGCGCGCAAGACCGTCATCATCGCCGGCTCCGGCTCGCTGTTCGGCGTCAATGGCGGGCTCATCACGAAGGCGACGGGGACGGAGACGCTCGGCTTCGGCCTGCATGCCGGGCTTGATCTCGACCTGTTGCTCGCCAATGCGAGCCGCAGCATCGACGCCAACGATCAGGTGGTCCTGCCGCTCGAATTCGAGATCTACAACCGCCCGCGCCCGACCGACCTCAGCGCCGCGAACTTCCTCGCCTATTTCTACAAGGATGCCGGCGAGATCCCGCCGAGCCACCTCCCTGCCCTGCTGCTCGCCGCGCAGCCCGTCACGGTCTTCGAGGGCGTCGTCGACCGCGTCGCTCAGCTGTTCGGCAAGCCGACCGGCTTCAAGCTCGACGAAGCGACGGTGCTGGAACGCTGGAAGAACGCCCAGGCCGATCCCGCCGCGCTTCAGGCGAGCGAGCGCTACTATGACTATTTCAATCTCGACGCGCATGGCGACAAGGTTCTCATGCGACTGACGCCGCCAAGCGCCGAGGCCGAGGCGCAAGCCTTCCGCAGCCCGGCGGCCGACGCGATTTCGCCTTACACCATCGAAATGCTGGATGACTGGCGCGCCGACCTCGCCAAGCGCGGCGCCGCGATGTTCCTGACCTGGCCGATCATGATCGAGGACGATGCCGGCACGATCGTCACGGAGCAGCATTGGCAGAGGCTGATCGACTTCGCGCGCCTCGCGGACGCGAAGGGCCAGCCGCTCTACTGCGATCCCGTCGCCGCCGTGATCCCGGTGCAGTACCGCTTCGACACGGTCTATCACGTCAACTACAAGGGCTCGCTGCTCTATTCGGCCGGCCTTGCCGACTGCCTCAAGGACGTCGCCGCGAAGCCCTTCGACTGGCGGAACGCCAATGCGGCCGCGCTGGCGGAGGCGGCCCGGCAGCGTCTCGCCGCACTGAAGGCGCCGCCCGATCCGCTGGTCTTCGGCTATGAGCGCAATCTCCGCCAATTGCAGGCGCTGCACGCGGCGATCGAGGCGACCCGCGCCGCGACCGGCCGCTATCCGGACGTGCTGCCGCCCTTCGATGCGGCCATCCCCGTCATGGAGATGGGGGCCGCGCCCTTCGCGCCGACCTATCGATCGGATGGCACCGACTTCGCGCTGACGGTCGCCGGCAAGGACGAATGCTACACCGTCCGCGAGGGTTGGCCGCAGCTCGTCCATCCGGCTGGCTCGGAGGACGGCACCTGCCGCTACGGCTTCTGGAGCGCCGGCGCCGCGAACTGGTAGCCGCAGAGCCGCCGCCGTGCAAAGCTTGCGCGGGCGGCGGCGACAGCGGGGAACGGGGCTTGGGCGATTATCTCTTGAATGCTCTGGTGACGCTCGCCGTCACCATCGACCCGATCGGCCTCGCGCCGATCTTCGTCGCGCTGACGCGCGGCATGTCGCCCATCCAGCGCCGCCAGACCGCCATTCGCGCGACGATCACGGCGACGGCGATCCTGTTCGCCTTCGCGCTCGCCGGCGAAAAGCTGATCACCTTCCTCGGCATCTCGATCCCGGCCTTCCGCATCGCCGGCGGACTGCTGCTGTTCTGGATCGCCTTCGAGATGGTGTTCGAGCGCCGCGACAAGCGCAAGCAGGCGAGCGCCGACCGCGTTCTGGAAGAGAGCGTCTTCGACGCGGACGATATCCGCCATCTCGCGATCTTCCCGCTCGCCATCCCGCTCATTTCTGGCCCCGGAGCGATCTCGGCGACGATCCTGATCGCCTCCGGCGCGCCGGACATGCTCGGACTCGCCGGTCTGCTGGTGATCATCGCGCTGCTGATCATCTCCTGCCTGGCCGTGTTCATGCTGGCGGGTCCGCTCGACCGCGCACTCGGCGACACCGGCCGCATCGTGCTGACGCGGCTGCTCGGCGTGCTGCTTTCGGCGCTCTCCGTCCAGTTCGTCGCCGACGGCATCGTCGCCATCGTGCGCTCATCGGGCCTGCCGGCGACTTAATCAGGCGCCGTCTCCGTGCCGAAGGCGACGTCATGCATGATGCGGCCCGGCAGGAAGGTGAAGAGGCCGGCGATGACCAGCGCCGCCAGGAAGAGGACGCGCATGCCCTTCGCATGCTTGGCGACGCGATGGCGGCGCGCATCGAGGACGGCGCCCGGCAGCGCCACCAGCGTCACGATCGACAGGATGTGGATCAGGCTGAAATCGCCATAGGTTCGGATCGTGTGGATCCAGAACGAGGACAGCGCCACCGTCGCCATCAGCACCACCCAGACCCAGCCGAGCGTCCTGTGCGGCAGCGTGCCCTTCGGCGCCGTCAGCTGGACGATGCCGAGCCCGAAGGCCGCCATCGCCGCGAAGGCATGGACCTGGATGGTCGGCGAGGCGGCGAGCAGCGGGGCGAGCGACATCGGAGCCGTCCTCAGAGCAGCGTGAGCCGGTCTCCGGGCCCCACCCGTCCCGCGTCCAGCACCTCGGCATAGACGCCGCAATCCATGTGGTCGAAGCTCCGCTGCAGCGTCGCGGGGATTTCCATGTCGCGCTCCGCCGTCGCGGGATCGACATTGGTGGCGACGCAGCGGCGCGTCCGCTTCACGATCCGCACCCTCGCCGTGCCGACCATCGCCTCGCGGCCGACGAGATCGAGTTCGGCATTCGGCGCGAGGCCGCTGAGATAGAGATTAGCGCGGAAGCGCAGCGGATCGACCATGCGGCCGACAACGAGGCCAAGCGCCGCGACCGAGGCGAGATTGATCAGCGAAATGTAGGGCTTGCCGACATCGGAGAAACTGTGCCCCGGCGCATGCAGCACCTTGAGCGGGCCGCGCAACTCCTCGCCCAAGAAACTGGCGAGCCAGTCCGCCGCCGCGGCGCGCCCCTCCTCCGTTGCCAGCCGCGCCGTGAAGCCGCCATCGACGCTCGCGACATGCCAATCCTGCGTCTTTGGATCGAGCCGCGTTGCCAGCCGCGCCAGCCGCGCATTCTTCATCAGGCACAGGAACTTCATCTTCGGCTGGAAAGCGGGCGCCGCCGGATCGAAGCCCGAGGGGCCGTTCTCGATGGCATAGATCCGGTCGCCGGCGATCGGTCGGCCCGGCTCCAGCGCGGCCTCCGCCAGCGGCTCCGGCGAGAAGCCCTTGACCGGATAGCGATAGAGCGTCTCGATCGTTGCCATCAGCTTCCCCTGCGGCTCAGCGCCCGCTGCCGTCCTTGAAGGCCTTGACCGCCTCGGCGATGCGGCCGAACAGCTCGTCCCAATCGCCGCGCCGCGCCTGGCGGAACAGACGCGCCGACGGATACCAGTCCGACTCGTCGCCCTCCGGCTTCCAGCGCCATTCCGGCACCTGCTTCAGCGCGACGAAGACCGGGCGGCCGAGCGCGCCGGCAAGATGCGACACGGCCGAATCGATCGAGACGACGAGATCGAGATTGGCGATCACCGCCGCCGTGTCCATGAAGCTGTCCGGCCCCGACGCGAAGTCCGGCGGCAGCACGCTGACCGTCATGCCCTCTGGGAGCGCATCCAGCTGATCGAGCCCGTCGCCCTTCTGCAGGCTGACGAGTTCGACGCCCGGAAGGCGGGCGAGCGCCGCGAAGGCGGCGAGCGGCACAGAGCGCAGCCGATCGACACCGGCGCGGGGGTTGCCCTGCCAGGCGATGCCGATCCGGAACGGGCCCTTCGGCAGCCGCTCCGCCCAGGCCGCGACCCGCGCGGGATCGGCGGTGATATAGGGAACGCGCGCGCTGCCGAGATCATCGCCCGTCCCGAGCAGGAAGGGCAGGCTCATCAGCGAGGCATGGACGTCATGCGGCGGCGGCGGCTCGGCGCTCGCGCGGACATCGAGGCCGGGCCGCGTGGCGACGAGCGCACGGAGGCTCTCGGGCACCTCGACGATCACCCTCTCGCCGCGATCGGCGAGCAGGCCGGCGAAGCGGACGAACTGAAGCGTATCGCCCAGCCCCTGCTCGCCATGGAGCAGCAGCGTCCGCCCATCGAGCGGAGCGCCATCCCATTCCGGCGTGCCGGCGCCGCGCGGCCGCCAGACCGGGGTGATGCGGCGATGCTCGAAGCCCGGCCAGCCCTCGCGATAGCGGCCGAGGAACAACAGCAAGGTGCCGCAGCCATAGAGCGCCGGACCATGGCCGTGCTCCAGCGCCAGCGCGCGATCATAGCTCGCCAGCGCCTCGTCGAAGCGGCCGAACTCGCGCAGTGCATTGGCCCGGTCGGTCCAGAGGCCGGCATGACCCTCGACGGCCGCCAGTCCGCGCTCATAGGCGGCGACCGCGTCCTCGTAGCGCTGCAGTTCGTAGAGCGCACTCCCCTCGATCGCCGCGAGTTCCGCCGCGCCCTGCTGCGCAGCCGGCGCCGCTTCGATCGTCGCCAGCGCGCGATCCGGCCGGCCGAGCGCGAGGTCGGCCTTGGCGGCATTGAGGCGCAGCGGCAGATCGGCCGGCGCGATCTTCAGTCCGCGGGCGAAGCTCGCCAGCGCCTCCTCGATCCGGCCGGTGCCGAGCAGCACGAGGCCGCGGCTGTTGTGGAGATCGGGGCGACCGGGCGCCGCGGCAATGGCGCGGTCGAGGCTCGCCAGCGCCTCGTCGAAGCGCCCGAGATCGCGCAAGAGGCGACCACGATTGTGCAGCAGCGGCACGTGATCGGGGCGGAGCGTCAGCGCGCGATCATAGTCCGCGAGCGCCGACTCGGCGCGGCCCGCCGCCTGCAGCAGCACGCCGCGATTGTTGAGCGCCTCGACGAAATCGGGCTTTGCCGCCAGCGCCGCGCCATAGCCGGCCAGCGCCGCATCGACGCGGCCGAGCGCCTCCAACGCCGTGGCGCGGTTATAGGCGAGCTCGGCGCTGCGGGGCTCGGCGGCAAGCGCCGCGTCATAGCAGGCGACGGCCTCGTTCGGCCGCTTCAGGGCCTGCAGCGCCGCCGCCTTGGCCGCGAGGACGTCGGGCGTCTTCGGCCGGATGGCCAGCGCCCGGTCGAAGCTCTCGAGCGCCTGCTTGTGCGCGCCGAGGCCGGACTGGATCAGGCCCATCAGGAAGCGGGCGTCGAACAGCTTCGGCATCGCCGCGACCACGAGGCGGCACTGCTGCTCGGCCTCCTGCAGGCGGCCGGCCTGGAAAGCGGCGACCGCCTTGCCGAAGGTGAGCTGAAGCGTTGGTTGCGGCTTGGTCATGCTGTCCCCGAGCATCGTTTGCCGCGAGAGGCTTAGCCGTGGCCACCGGCGATATCAACCGCGGCGCGCGGCGGCGAGCGCCCGCCATGGCTCCAGCGACCAGTAGGACCCGGCCGCGCCCGACGGCGAGGTCATCACATGAACCGCGGTCCGGCCGATGCGATCGGGGTTGAGGCCATAGGCGATGCGGCCGGTCGGACGGCCGAGCGCGAGGCTGGCCGCCCGCTTGCTGGTGAAGGCGATGCAGCGCGGGGCGAAGCGCGCGATCTTTTCATGCAGCGCTGCCGCGTCGACCAGCGCCAGATCGATCGCATCGTCCTGGCCGATATGCTCCTTGGCGACATCGGTCAGCCCGAGGCCGAAGCGCAGCACCTCAGGGTATTCCGCCGGCGCCAGCAGGCGCGGCGTCAGGCCGACCGCATGAAGGGTCGGCCAGAACTTGTTGCCGGGCTTGCCGTAGTAGGCGCCGACCTTCGCCGACCACGCGCCGGCGCCGGTGCCGCAGAAGACGATATCGAGGCCCTCGGCCAGCACATCCGGCAGGACGGGCATGCGTCAGGCGCCCGGCGAGCGGCGGCTAGAACGGGATGTCGTCGTCGAGATCGGCCGCATAGGAGGTGCTGGCCGCTGCCGGCTGGCGACCGCCGCCGCCGCCGCGCGGCGCGTCCATCGGGCTGGACCGGCCGAAATCGCTGGCGCCGCCGCCGTCATAGTCGCCACCTTCGGAGGCTCCGCCGGAACGGCCGTCGAGCAGCGTCAGCTCGCCGCGGAATCGCTGCAGCACGATCTCGGTCGTGTACTTCTCCTGGCCGGACTGGTCCTGCCATTTGCGGGTCTGCAGCTGGCCCTCGATATAAACCTTCGAGCCCTTCTTCAGATACTGCTCGGCGATCTTGGCGAGGTTCTCGTTGAAGATCACGACGCGGTGCCACTCGGTGCGCTCCTTGCGCTCGCCGCTGGCCTTGTCGCGCCACGTCTCGGAGGTCGCGACATTGAGATTGACGATCGCATCGCCCGACTGGGAGCGCCGCACCTCGGGATCGCGTCCGAGATTGCCGACGAGGATTACCTTGTTGACGCTACCGGCCATGACTTGCTTCCTTCTCTCCGCCGCCGCCCAACCTGGCCGACCCGGCGCCGCTTTGCCCGCAGACTAGCCCGAAACCCCGGCGCATGCGCCGGACATCGCGGCTTGTCCACAAAGCTTCGCCCGCCGCCGGCCCGTCCGGCGCATTTTGTTCTCTTTTCGTTCTAGACAATTCCAACCGGGCTGGCAAGATGATCGCGACGAGTCGACCGAAATTCGGCAAACCCACGCGACGACGGACGAGCAGCGGCAGCGCGCCTTGTCTCGGCGCCGCGAAAGCTTAAGTGTGTCGAGGCCCCGGCCGCTCCCCATCGATGGAACACTGAGATCTATGGCGCATGACGTTGAAGCCCGCTTGTCGGGCGTTGCCCCCGGCAAGTTCATCTCGGTGCGCGGCGCGCGCGAGCACAACCTGAAGAATGTCGACGTCGACATTCCGCGCGACAAGCTCGTGGTACTGACCGGCCTCTCCGGCTCGGGCAAGTCCTCGCTCGCCTTCGACACGATCTATGCCGAGGGCCAGCGGCGCTATGTCGAGAGCCTCTCCGCCTATGCGCGGCAGTTCCTCGAGATGATGCAGAAGCCGGATGTCGACCAGATCGACGGCCTCTCGCCGGCGATCTCGATCGAGCAGAAGACGACCTCGAAGAACCCGCGCTCGACGGTCGGCACGGTCACCGAGATCTACGACTATATGCGCCTCCTGTTCGCGCGCGTCGGCATCCCCTATTCGCCGGCGACCGGCCTGCCGATCGAGAGCCAGACCGTCAGCCAGATGGTCGACCGGGTGATGGCCCTGCCGGAGGGGACGCGGCTCTATCTGCTCGCGCCGATGATCCGCGGCCGCAAGGGCGAGTACAAGAAGGAGCTGGCCGAGCTGCAGAAGAAGGGCTTCCAGCGCATCAAGCTCGACGGTGTCTTCTTCGAGATCGGCGAAGCGCCGGTGCTCGACAAGAAGCTGAAGCATGACATCGACGTGGTGGTCGACCGCATCGTCGTGCGCGAGGACATCGCCGCCCGCCTCGCAGACAGCTTCCAGACGGCGCTGGAGCTTGCCGACGGCATCGCGCTCGCCGAATTCGCCGACGGCACCGAGGACAAGGGCGAGCCGCGCCGCATCACCTTCTCGGAGAAGTTCGCCTGCCCGGTCTCCGGCTTCACCATCGCCGAGATCGAGCCGCGGCTGTTCTCGTTCAACAATCCCTTCGGCGCCTGCCCGGAATGCGACGGGCTCGGCTCGGAGAAGAAGATCGATCCGGACCTCGTCGTGCCCGATGGCTCGGTGTCGCTGAAGCAGGGCGCGATCGCGCCCTGGGCGAAGTCGTCCTCGCCCTATTACGCGCAGACGCTGGAGGCGATCGCCCGCCACTACGGCTTCGAGATGACCGATCCCTGGGACGACATCCCGGAAGCCGCGCGGAAGGCCATCCTGCATGGCACCGGGCGGACCGAGATCGAGTTCGTCTACAATGACGGCACGCGCGCCTACCGGACCAAGAAGAGCTTCGAGGGCGTCGTCACCAATCTCGAGCGGCGCTGGCGCGAGACGGAATCGAATTGGGCCCGCGAGGAGATCGAGCGCTACCAGGGTTCGACGCCGTGCAAGGCCTGCGGTGGCGCGCGGCTGCGGCCGGAGGCCCTCGCCGTCAAGATCGACGGCAAGCACATCGCCGAGATCTCGGCGATGTCGATCCGCAACGCCTATGTCTGGTTCGAGGCGCTGCCGGCCGCCCTCAACGACAAGCAGAACGAGATCGCCGTGCGCATCCTGAAGGAGATCCGCGAACGGCTCTCCTTCCTGGTCGATGTCGGGCTCGACTATCTGATGATGTCGCGCAATTCCGGCACGCTGTCCGGCGGCGAGAGCCAGCGCATCCGCCTCGCCTCGCAGATCGGCTCGGGGCTGACCGGCGTGCTCTATGTGCTCGACGAGCCGTCGATCGGCCTGCACCAGCGTGACAACGAGCGGCTGCTCGAGACGCTGCGGCACCTCCGCGATATCGGCAATACCGTCCTCGTCGTCGAGCATGACGAGGACGCGATCATGACGGCCGACCATGTCATCGATGTCGGGCCTGGCGCTGGCGTCAATGGCGGCCGGATCATCGCCGAGGGAACGCCGGCCGAGGTCATGGCCGACCCGGCCTCGCTGACCGGGCGCTACCTCACCGGCGAGCTCTCGGTCGCGGTGCCGGCCAAGCGGCGGCCGGTCTCGAAGTTGCGCAAGATCCGCGTCGTCGGCGCGCGCGGCAACAATCTGAAGAACGTCTCGGCCGATATCCCGCTCGGCACCTTTACCTGCGTCACCGGCGTCTCCGGCGGCGGCAAGTCGACTTTCCTGATCGATACGCTCTATGCGGCAGTGGCGCGGCATCTGAACGGCGCGCATATCCATCCGGCCGAGCACGACCGCATCGAAGGGCTCGACGCGATCGACAAGATCATCGACATCGACCAGTCGCCGATCGGCCGCACGCCGCGCTCCAATCCGGCGACCTATACCGGCGCGTTCACGCCGATCCGCGAATGGTTCTCCGGCCTGCCGGAGGCGAAGGCGCGCGGCTATGGCCCGGGCCGCTTCTCGTTCAACGTCAAGGGCGGCCGCTGCGAGGCCTGCCAGGGCGACGGCGTCATCAAGATCGAGATGCACTTCCTGCCCGACGTCTATGTCACCTGCGAAGTGTGCAAGGGCAAGCGCTACAGCCGCGAGACCCTCGACGTGAAGTTCAAGGGCAAGTCGATCGCCGACGTGCTCGACATGACCGTCGAGGAGGCCAAGGACTTCTTCCAGGCCGTGCCCGGCATTCGCGACAAGATGTTCACGCTCGACGAAGTCGGGCTCGGCTATGTCAAGGTCGGCCAGCAGGCGACGACGCTTTCGGGCGGCGAGGCGCAACGCGTCAAGCTCGCCAAGGAGTTGTCGCGACGGGCGACCGGCAAGACGCTCTATATCCTCGACGAGCCGACGACGGGCCTGCATTTCCACGACGTCGCCAAGCTGCTCGAGGTGCTGCACAGCCTGGTCGACCAGGGCAACACCGTCGTTGTCATCGAGCACAATCTCGAAGTCATCAAGACGGCGGACTGGATCATCGATCTCGGTCCCGAGGGCGGCGACGGCGGCGGCGAGATCGTCGCGGTCGGAACGCCGGAAGATATCGTCAAGGAGCCGCGCTCCTATACCGGGCGCTTCCTGAAGCCGGTGCTGGACAAGGCCCGCGCGGCCGGCAAGCGGCGGAAGGAAGCGGCCGAATAGCGGCCGTCAGCTCGCTTCGACGCGGTTGCGCCCGGCCGCCTTGGCGGCGTAAAGGGCGTCGTCCGCCGCCTTGAACGCCGCGTCAACAGGGGTGTCCGCCGTGCAGACGGCGACGCCTGCGCTGAGCGTGACCGATCCGGCGACCGGATGGACCGATGCCATCACGATCTGGCGGACGCGATTGGCGAGGGCGGTCGCGTTCTCCAGCGTTCCGCCTTCGATGATGACGAGAAATTCCTCCCCGCCCCAGCGGCCGACGAGGTCGCGCGCCCGGAGCTGGCTGCGGATCAGTTGCGCGGCCGAGACGAGGATCTCGTCGCCGACGAGATGGCCGTGGAGATCGTTGACCGCCTTGAAGTGGTCGATGTCGAACAGCACCAGCGCCGCCGTGCTGCCGTCCCCTTCCCGCTCCCAGTCGCGCAGCCATTCCTCGAGCGCGCGGCGATTGGCGATGCCGGTGAGCGGATCGGTGTTGGCGGCGCTCTCCATGGTGCGGGCATGCATCGAGATCCGTTCGATCTCATGCTGCATCATCATGACGATCGAGAGCAGCAGCAGCGTCAGCAGATGCGCCACGACCGCATTGGCGAGCAGCGCGGCGACGCTGACATCGCCCCGGGCGCCGGCTGCCACAGCCGCCGAACCGAGCACCAGCGCCGACGCGACGAAAGTGCCGCCGCCGGCGATCAGGGCGCGGCGGCGCGAGAACAGCATGAATGCGGCGACATAGAGCGCCGGCATCCATTGCAGCGTATTGGCAACGGTGTAGACGCCGTGATCGCTGCCGCCGAGCGTCGGCAGCAGCTGCGCCAGCAGATAGAGCGCGACTCCTGTGTAGCAGGAGAGCTCGACCGCCGGCTGGAGAGGCGGCCGCACGATCATGATCGCGAGATTGACCAGCAGGAAGAGGATCACGACCGGATAGGCGTGGCGGTCGAAGGGCGTGATCAGCCCGGACTGGGTTTCGACCAGCCAAAGGCCCGCGAAGACCAGCGCTCCCATCCCGATGAACAGGATGACGAGGCGCCGCCGGCGTCTGGCCCAGGTCGCGCTGAGAATATGGGCGCTCACGATCGCATCTCACCCGTCAAGGCTGCCATGCCCATCGCTGCATGCGGCTGCTCGCCTCGGTCCGTCTTAGGACGCGTCTTCGCGCGAGTGTAGCGAAAATCGGTCGTCGACAGTGAAAATGCCGGCCCGGCAGCGTGGTTTTTGGCCACACGCCGCCGAGACCGGCATCCGAATCACGTTTTCCGCAAGGCTGACCGGCGCTGACCGCCGGCAGGCCTTGTCGCCGTGCGGGTCAGTAGCTCGCCTGGCGGCGGAACTGCTCGGCCGTGGCGGCGGCCTGCGAGGCCGGCACGAGCACATAGCCGCGGCCCGACATGCAGCTCTCGGCGGCGCGGAGCGCCGTGTTGTCGCCGGGCGGGGCGACGCAGGCGGCGCGGTCGGCGGCGAACTGGTCGGCCAGGGCCGGATTGGAGCGGCCGCTCTGGCCGTCCTTGCGGACCCAGGCGAGCGGCTCGTTGGCCGGAGCCGACATCACCGGCGCCGAGACCTGCATCGGCTGGCTCGACTGGCAGGCAGACAGGCCGGTGGCGGCGAGGAGGACGAAGGCGGCGGCATAGGCGTGCTTCATGGGGACGCTTCTCTGTGCGGGCGTTGCGTTCGACCCGTCAATGCGCGGATGACGAGTCGGCTCCATGAAAACTTTAGCAGATCGACGAAAGGGATGCGACCGCGCGGCCGCATCCCCATGGCGTCAATGACCGGCGTGCTCGCCGGTGAGCTCGGACATGCCGGTGATCACGGCCTCGACGGCCGCGACGCTGGTCTTCTTCGGATCGATGTCGTCGGCGACCACCTTGCCGCGGCGCATCACCACGATCCGGTCCACCACCTGGAAGACGTGGTGGATGTTGTGGGCGATGAAGATGCAGGAATGGCCGGAATCGCGGGCATTGCGCACGAAGGACAGCACGCCCTGCGTTTCGGCGACGCCGAGATTGTTGGTCGGCTCGTCGAGGATGATCAGGTCGCTGTCGAAATGCATCGCGCGGGCGATGGCGACCGCCTGCCGCTCGCCGCCCGAGAGCGATCCGATCGGCG
This sequence comes from Kaistia sp., assembly GCA_965229325.1. Classification (GTDB taxonomy): domain Bacteria; phylum Pseudomonadota; class Alphaproteobacteria; order Rhizobiales; family Kaistiaceae; genus Kaistia. The sequence goes on from OZ245873.1 coordinate 1,174,059, forward strand.
TCGTCGGCGGGATGTTCTTGGAGATGCCGACCTGGCGGAGCAGATCCTTCGCCACCTGGTTCATCGTCTCCTGGTCGAGCCGGTTCAGGAAGCGCGGCCCCTTGGTCGGCTCGCGGCCGAGGAAGAGGTTACGCGCGATCGAGAGCTGGGTCACCAGCGCCGAGTCCTGGTAGATGGTCTCGATGCCGGCGGCGATGGCGTCGCTGGTGGTGCGGAACTGCACCTTGCGGCCGCGCACGAAGATGTCGCCGCTGGTCAGCGGTACGGCGCCGGAGAGCACCTTGATCAGCGTCGACTTGCCGGCGCCGTTGTCGCCGAGCAGGCCGACGATCTCGCGCTCGTTGACATGGAAGGTCGCGTCGTCGAGCGCGAGCACGCGGCCATAGGACTTGCGGATATTCTGCATGCGGATGAGCGGTTCGGCCATGATCACGTCCCCGCCTGATGCCGGCGCTCGAGCCAGGAATGCAGCGCCATCATGCCGAGGATGATCGCACCGATGAAGATGTTGTAGGCAAGGCCCGGCACGCCGATCAGCACGATGCCGTTGCGCATGATGCGCAGGATCAGGATGCCGAACACGGTGCCGATGATGGTGCCGCGGCCGCCGGTCAGCGCCGTGCCGCCGATCACCACCATGGCGATGACCTCGAGCTCATAGCCTGTGCCGCTGTTGGGATTGGCGGCCGAGGTGCGGATCGAGGAGATGATGCCGGCGAGCGCCGCCATCACCGACGACAGCATGAACAGGCCGATCTTGACGCGGTCGACATTGACGCCGCGCGCCCGCGCCGCGCCGGCATTGCCGCCGGAGGCCTGGATCCAGTTGCCGATGCGCGACTGGTTCAGCACATAGCCGAGGATCACGACCGCCGCGATGAACCAGAACAGCGAGGCATAGATGCGGAAGGGGCCGACATAGAAGTCGCCGACGAGAATGTCGGCCAGCCAGCTGCCGCCGGCGCTCCAGGTCCGCTGCGGGAAGCCGTCGGTCACGAACAGCGCCGTGCCGCGCACGACGAGCAGCATGCCGAGCGTCACCAGGAAGGACGGGATCTTGAGCTGGGTGACGAACCAGCCATTGACGAGGCCGATGAGCGCCGCGACCAGGAGGGCGACGACGAAGCCCATCTCCAGCGGCATCACGCCGGCATTGAAGAGGGTCCACATCAGGACGGGCGAGAAGCCGAACAGCGAACCGACCGACAGGTCGAACTCGCCCGACGTCATCAGCAGCGTCATCGCCAGCGCGATCAGCCCGAGCTCGACCGTGAAGGCGAGTGTGTTCGAGATGTTGAGCGGCGACAGGAAGTCGTGGTTGATGGACCAGAAGATCGCGATTTCGACGACCAGAAGGACGAAGGGTCCGAATTCCGGTTTGCCGATGAGGCGCTGGATGAGCGTTCGATTTTCCACTGCAGACCCGCACGATTGGAAGGAGCCGGGACGCCGCGCCGCCGAAAAGGCGCGCGAACGAACGGACGAAGGGGCGCGACGGCTCCTGGCCGCCGCGCCGATCGATGGACGGGTGTCTTACTTGCCGGACAGGATGTCGTCGTAGACCTGCGCGGTGTCCTTCTCGTAGAGCGCGCCGGTGATGACGTTGAAGCCCGGAGGAATGCCGCTCGCCGCCATGTTGGCGAGCGAAAGCGCGACATAGCTCGTCGCCTGCGGGTCCTGCCACTGGCCGGCATTGACGTAGCCGGTCAGGACTTCCTGCGTGGTGTCGAGCGAATTGCCCCAGCCGACGACCGGGATTTCGCCCGGCTTGACGCCGACCTGGTCGAAGACGCGCTTGATCGAGCCGGTGACCAGATCGCCGAGACCGATGATCGCCTTGATCTTGGTCCGGTTGGTGGTGAGGTAGTCGACCATGCGGTTGATGGCTTCGGCCTGGTCGAGGGTCGCCTCGGTCACTTCATAGGTGATGCCGAGCGGCTCGAACACGCTCTTGATGCCTTCTTCTTCCTGCACGCCATAGGTGGCGCCCGGAATCTCGACCGGCATCCAGACGAAGTCGCCCTTCTTCACCAGGCCCTTGTCGACGAGGTACTGCGCCCAATGCTTGCCGAAGGTGACGTTGTCGCCGCCGACATAGGCGTCGAACGAGGCCTTCGGATCGGGCGTGTTGAAATTGATGATCGGGATCTTGGCGGCGTTGGCCTCCTTGGCGATCTCGATCAGGCTGCCCGGATCCGGGCTGGTGGTGACGATGCCGTCGGCCTTGGCGGCGATGGCGGCGCGGACCGCTTCCTGCTGCGAGGCGACGTCGCCATTGTGGAACGAGGTGTTGACGGTATTGCCCGTGTCGCTCGCCCACTGCTTGGCGCCGGCGAGGAAATAGGTCCAGACCGGATCGGCGGGGCCGCCATGCGAGACCCAGTAGAACGTCTTGGCTTCGGCGGCGAGCGGCATGGCGACGGCCATGACCAGGCCCGCCACGGCGAGTGTCAGCTTCTTGAACACGGATGTCCTCCCGAACGGATTCTTTTCGTTATGAACCGGCTCACGAGACAGCAAGCGGCCGCCGGCTGGCCGCATCGTCATCCGCGAATCCGGGTTCCTCCCTCATCATCGCGGAGACGGGCGTCTCAGCGGCAGAGTGACACAGCCGCTCCGTTCGCTCAACCAGCGCGACAGGTCAGGACGCCTTAATTTCAATCGATTGAGTTCGGCCCGCATCGATGCCGGGCCGAAACCGCCGGAAATACCAACGCGGCCGGCTCGATGCCGGCACCGGTGCTTGGCTGGGGCGGTCTTCGCCGGCTAAAGACGGGCGAGCAGTTCGGCCTTCTTGGCCGAGAATTCGGCATCGGTGAGGATGCCGCGATCGCGGAGCGTCGCAAGCCGCTCGATCATCGCGACGAGATCGCCTTCCGCCGGCAAGGCCGGCGCAGCCACCGCGATGGAGTGAGGATCGTTTGTCGCTGCGGCCGGCTTTTCCGGCTCCGGCTGCGGCGCGGCCTTGTCGCCGGCGCCCTCGCCGTCTGGCGTTACGATCGCGAGATCGGCGAGGCGGATGGTGCCGTGCTGGCTGGAGAAGGTCAGGCTCTGGTCGCCGGATTGCTGCTGCGAGACGCCGCCGATGCTGTGGTCGCCGGTATCATAGAGCGTGATATGGCCGCCTTTGCGAACCGCGAGGCGCCGCGTATCCGGGAAATAGGCATAGTGCAGGTCGTTCTGCGCGCCGCTCGTCGAGGGCCGGCCGAGCTCGGCCGGCCATGAAGTGGCGCCGAAACTGCCGCCCGGCGTGAACAGGCCGACGCCCTCGCGGCCGTCGCGCCGCACGGTGTCAGGCGCCGCCTCGAAGAGATCGCCGCCGGAGAGATGCGGGGCGAGCTCGCTCAGGAAACCGTCGATGCGATGCTTGAGGCCGTTGTTGAACATGTCGCCGATCATGATCATCCCGCCGGACGACCACTGGCCCATGCCGCCGAGCTCATGATGATTGAACTGGGCCTGCCGGCCGCCGCCCGCCGCGAGCGCCGTGAGCAGGACCAGCGCGGCATCGGGCCCGAAAGCATAGCGGGCCGCGAGATCATCGAGGACCTGTCGTCCGCTGCCGGATAGCTGCTGCATCGCGTTTTGCCCTCGTTCAGTCGGCGTCGTCGCGCCCAATAGTTGAAAGTCGCGCCCATGGTTGATTTGCGGCCGGGACCAACAGGCGCATCCTCGCGCAGCCTGGCCGCCGGCGCCATGGTCATGAACGCGCCGCGCGACCCGCCGTTCCCATCGACACCGTTCCGCCACAGGCTTTAATGTTGCGACGCACAACGGCACGTTCCGTTAATGTTGCCTTGCATCATCCGCAGCCCAGCCATGCATTTTTTCGGCCTGCTCATAAAAGAAGGCCCGACCTATCTTCGGGTCAACAAGGGCGGGGCGTAAAGCCGATCCGGTCGCCAGCCCAGAGATCAGTTTGAAGGAATGCACCATGGGTATCGTCCAGAGCTACAAGAACTGGCGCAAGTATCGTGAAACCTACAACGAGCTGGCGCGTTTGACCCGCCGTGAGCTCGACGATCTCGGCATCAATCGCGCCGACATCGACCAGGTCGCCCGCAAGGCGGTGGCCGGTTACTAAGACATTCGGTTTCGCCGGGACGAACCTCCTCCCTCGTCCCCGCGATCAGGCGACCCGCGAACCTCCTCCCTCGCGCCGTCGCCAGTTCTGAGAAACGCCCGCCGATCTCCTCCCCGGCGGGCGTTTTTCATTTTGCGCCGCCAGAAGTCCCGGATGGTTGTTCGCCGCGCGCCGCCGCTCTAGTGTCCGCGCCATGACAACGAACGACACTTCATCCGCCGACGCAGCTTCGCGTCCCGTCCACATCATCGGCGGCGGCCTCGCCGGTTCGGAAGCCGCCTGGCAGATCGTCCGCCGCGGCGTTCCCGTCGTGCTGCACGAGATGCGGCCGGTGCGGAAGACCGACGCCCACCAGACCGACGGCCTCGCCGAGCTGGTCTGCTCGAACTCCTTCCGCTCCGACGATGCCGAGGCGAATGCCGTCGGCCTGCTGCATGCCGAAATGCGCATGGCCGACTCGCTCATCATGGCGATGGGCGACAAGCACCAGGTCCCGGCCGGCGGCGCGCTCGCGGTCGATCGCGAGGGCTTCTCCGCCGCGGTCACCGAGGTGCTCGCGAACCATCCGCTGGTGACGATCGATCGCAGCGAGGTGGAGGGCCTGCCGCCGGAGGACTGGGACAATGTCATCGTCGCGACCGGACCGCTGACGTCGCCGGCGCTCGCGGAAGCCGTGCGCGCGCTCACCGGCGAGGACCAGCTCGCCTTCTTCGACGCCATCGCGCCGATCGTCCATTTCGATTCGATCGACCAGTCGATCGCCTGGTTCCAGTCGCGCTACGACAAGGCTGGCCCCGGCGGCACCGGCGCCGACTATCTGAACTGCCCAATGACCGAGGCGGAATACAACGCCTTCGTCGATGCGCTGATTGCCGGCGAGAAGACCGAATTCAAGGACTGGGAAGCGGCGACGCCCTATTTCGACGGCTGCCTGCCGATCGAGGTGATGGCCGAGCGCGGCCGCGAGACGCTGCGCTTCGGGCCGATGAAGCCGGTCGGCCTCACCAATCCGAACGACCCGCAGGTCAAGGCCTATGCCATCGTCCAGCTTCGCCAGGACAATGCGCTCGGCACGCTGTACAACATGGTCGGCTTCCAGACGAAGCTGAAATATGGCGCGCAGACCGCGATCTTCCGGATGATTCCCGGCCTGCAGAACGCCGAATTCGCCCGTCTCGGCGGCCTTCACCGCAACACCTTCCTCAATTCGCCGAAGCTGCTCGACGCGACGCTGCGCCTCAAGGCGATGCCGCGGCTGCGCTTCGCCGGCCAGATCACCGGCTGCGAGGGCTATGTCGAATCGGCCTCGATCGGCCTCCTGGCCGGCCGCTTTGCCGCCGCCGAGCGGCTCGGCGAGACGCCGTCGTTGCCGCCGCCGACGACTGCGATGGGCGCGCTCATCGGACATATTACCGGCGGCCACCTCTCGAGCGACGAGGGCGGCACGCGCTCGTTCCAGCCGATGAACGTCAATTTCGGCCTGTTCCCGCCGATCGAGGTGCCGAAGGAGCCCGGCAAGCGGTTGCGCGGGCCGGAGAAGACGCTGGCGAAGAAGCATGCGCTGACGGCGCGCGCCCGCGCCGACGCCGCGAGATGGCTTGCGGGCGATCTGGCCGAGGCGGCGGAATAGCGCGGCTCAACCGAGAATCCGCACCTCGCGCAGCTCGATCGAGCCGTAGCGCGCCATCGGGATCGCGGCGGCGACGGCGAGCGCCTCGGCGCGATCGGCGACATCGATCAGGATGAAGCCGCCGACATGCTCCTTGAGCTCCGCGAAGGGCCCGTCGGTGTAGAAGGTCTCGCCCTTGCGCACACGGATCGTGGTCGCGGTCGGCGGCTCGTCGAGCGCATGCGCGGCAACGAGCTTGCCGCGCGCCGCGAGGCTCGCATCATAGGCGAGCGACTCGGCGGTGAGCGCGCGGTGCTCGGCCTCGGTGAGGTCGCGGACGCGGTCGGGATCGACGATGACGAGGCAGAGATAGCGCATGGGGCAAGGTCCTCCTGATGCCGCGGTCCATCTCCTCAAGACGCGCGAGGCGCCGCCCCGCCGACAGTGTCGCCGTCGCTCTTTTCTCAGCCCTCGATCGCGACGCCGAGCCGTCCGGCGAGGTCGAGCGTGAATTGCCAGGCGACGCGGCCGGATCGCGCGCCTCTCGTCGTCGCCCATTCGAGCGCCTGCCAGTCGAGATCGGCCTCGGGAAGATCGAGCCCGAAATGCGCGGCATAGCCGTGCACCATGGCGAGGTAATCCTCCTGGCTGCATTTGTGGAAGCCGAGCCAGAGCCCGAAGCGATCGGACAGCGACACCTTCTCCTCGACCGCCTCGCCCGGATTGATCGCCGTCGAGCGCTCGTTCTCCATCATGTCGCGCGGCAGGAGATGGCGCCGGTTCGACGTCGCATAGAAGACGACATTGTCCGGCCGCCCCTCGACGCCGCCATCCAGCGCCGCCTTCAGCGACTTGTAGGAGGTGTCGTCATTGTCGAAGGAGAGATCGTCGCAGAAGAGGATGAAGCGGCGGTCGGCCCGCTTCAGGATCGTCATCAGCTCGGGCAGGCTGTCGATATCCTCGCGATGGATCTCGATGAGCTTGAGCGCATGACCGCCCGGCAGCTTCGCCGCGGCGCGGCTCGCCTCGGCATGCGCCGCCTTGACGAGCGAGCTCTTGCCCATGCCGCGCGCGCCCCAGAGCAGGACATTGTTGGCCGGCAGCCCGCGCGCGAAACGCTCGGTGTTGTCGACGAGGATGTCGCGGACGCGGTCGACGCCCTTCAGCAGCGCCATCTCGACGCGGTTGACCTTCGGCACCGGCATGAGGCTCGCCGAGCCCGCCTGCCAGACGAAGGCATCGGCGGCGTCGAGGTCGATCGGCGGCCGCGCCGGCGGAACCGCGCGCTCGATCAGCGCGATCAGGCGGTCGAGCCGCTCGGCGATGGGGTTGAGGTCGAGGTCGCCCATGCCGCGAAGGCTCCTTGATTTATCGGGGTCGAAAGAGGATGAAGACGGCCTGCGGTATCACGCCGGTGGCTGCATTTGCAAAGGCCGGTGCCACAGTTATAGTCCGCGCCGTTTTGCAAGCCGCTGTCTCTCCCTATGTGAAGGCCGGCGCAAACGACGCGCTTTTTTTGATGCGGGCCCGCGGGAACGCAAAAGCATAGGGAATCGACGATGTTCATCAGCCAAGCCTACGCCCAGGCAGCGGGAGCGGCTCCCGGCGGCAGCATGGAAATGCTGATCCAGTTCGTCCCGTTCATCTTCGTCTTCGCGATCATGTGGTTCCTGATGATCCGGCCGCAGCGCCAGCGCGCCAAGCAGCATCAGGAGATGATCAAGAACGTCCGCCGCGGCGACACCATCGTCATGACCGGCGGCCTCATCGGCAAGATCAACAAGGTCGTCGACGACAGCGAGCTGCTGCTCGAGGTCGGCGAGAATGTCCGCGTCCGCGTCTCGCGCGCCGCGATCGCCGACGTGCGCGCCAAGGGCGAGCCGGTCAAGGAAGGCGAATAGTCCTTCTCTCATAACGGCCGATCACACGGTCGAAGCCATCTGGAACGCAAACTCTCATGCTCCACTTCACGCGCTGGAAGATGATCGGGATCCTGGCCATTGTGCTGGTCGGGCTCCTGTCGGCCGTCCCCAATCTCTTTTCGAAGGAAACGGTCGACAGCTGGCCGAGCTGGGTGCCGAAGCGCCAGATGGTTCTCGGCCTCGATCTGCAGGGCGGCGCGTATCTGCTCTATGAAGTGGACCGGCAGGACTATGTCCAGCGCCGGCTCCGGACGCTGGTCGGCGAGATCCGCAAGGCCATGCTGCAGGAGCCGCGCATCGGCTATTCCGGCCTCGGCGTGCAGGGCCAGGGCGTGCAGCTGCGCGTCCGCGACACCGCGCAGCTCGATCTCGTCCAGAAGCGGCTGGAGCCGCTGCGCAATCCGCTCGGAAACTCGTTGCTCGGCGGCACGCCGATCAACGAGTTCGACCTTTCGGTCGGTTCGGATGGCCTCGTCCAGATGAGCTACTCGGAGGCCGGGCTCGCCCAGCGCATCCGCCAGATCGTCGATCAGTCGATCGAAGTCATCGCCCGCCGTATCGACCAGCTCGGCACCGTCGAGCCGTCGATCCAGCGCCAGGGCGAGGACCGCATCCTCGTCGAGGCCCCCGGCCTCGGCGATCCCGAGCGTCTGAAGTCGCTGGTCGGCCAGACGGCACAGCTGACCTTCCATCTCGTCGATAGTTCGTTCCAGGCCGGCCAGGCCGAGCCGACCCGCAAGCCAGGCACGATCGTGCTGCCGGGCCAGGACAATCCCGGCGTCCAGTATGTGCTCGACGAAACGCCGCTCATCACCGGCGAGGACCTGACCGACGCGCAGGCGACCTTCGACCAGCGCTCGAACGAGCCCGTCGTCTCCTTCCGCCTGACGACCGGCGGCGCGCAGACCTTCGGCGAAGTCACCCAGAAGAACGTCAACCGCGCCTTCGCCATCGTGCTCGACGACAAGGTGATCTCGGCGCCGGTCATCCGCGAGCCGATCCTCGGCGGTTCCGGCCAGATCAGCGGCTCGTTCTCGGTGCAGTCGGCGAACGACCTCGCGATCCTGCTGCGCGCCGGTTCGCTGCCGGCGAAGCTCACCATCGTCGAGGAGCGCAATGTCGGCCCCGGCCTCGGCGCCGACTCGATCCGCGCCGGCAAGATCGCCGCGATCATCGGCACGGCCGCCGTCTGCGCCTTCATGATCGCGACCTATGGCGTGCTCGGCTGGATCGCCAACATCGCCGTGGTCGTCAACGTGATCATGATCTTCGGCATCGTGACGCTGCTCGGCGCGACGCTGTCGCTGCCCGGCATCGCCGGCGTCATCATCACGGTCGGCACGGCCGTCGATTCGAACGTTCTGATCTATGAGCGCATCCGCGAGGAGTTCCGATCCGGACGCTCGGCCATCGCCTCGATCGATGCCGGCTTCCACCGGGCGCTCGGCACCATTCTCGACGCGAACGTCACGACGCTGATCGCGGCGGTGGTGCTGTTCTATCTCGGCTCCGGCCCGATCCGCGGCTTCGCCGTCACCCATGCCATCGGCGTCGCCACGACGATGTTCACCGCCTTCACCTTCACGCGACTGCTGGTCGCTCTGTGGGTGCGCTGGCGTCGTCCGACCAAGATCTCGCTCTGAAGCGACGAAGGACACTCATCATGCGCCATCTTCGCCTCGTCCCCGACAACACCAAGATCCCGTTCATGCGCATGCGGCGCTGGACGTTCCCGATCGCGGCGTTCCTCTCCTTCATGTCGGTCGTGCTGTTCTTCGTCGTCGGCCCGAACTACGGCATCGACTTCCTCGGCGGCACGGTCATCGAGATCCAGACCAAGGACGCCAAGCCCGATCTCGGCAAGCTGCGCGGCACGCTGAACGGCCTCGGCATCGGCGACGTGCAGGTGCAGACCATCGGCTCCGACAATTCGATCCTGATACGCGTCGGCCAGCAGCAGGGCGGCGAAGCGGCCCAGCAGGAGGCGATCGGCAAGGTGCGCGCCGCCATCGGCGACGAGGCGGAATTCCGCCGCACCGAGATCGTCGGTCCGCGCGTCTCGGGCGAACTCGCCTTCAACGGCGCGATCGCGATGCTGGTCACCTTCGCGGCCATCGCCATCTATGTCTGGTTCCGCTTCGAATGGCAGTTCGCGGTCGGCAGCATCATCTCGGCGGCCAACGTCGTCGTCATGACCTTCGGCTTCTATGTGGTGACGCAGCACGAGTTCAACCTGACCTCGCTCGCCGCGATCCTGACGACGGTCGGCTATTCGCTGAACGACACAGTCGTCGTCTATGACCGAATCCGCGAGACGCTGCGCAAATACAAGAAGGTGTCGCTGAGCGACCTCATCGACCGCGCCATCAACGACATGCTCGGCCGAACCGTCATCACCACGATGACGACGCTGATCGCGCTGTTCTCGCTCTACATCTTCGGCGGCGAGGTCATCCGCGCCTTCACGCTCGCCATGATCTTCGGCGTGATCGCGGCGATCTTCTCCTCGATCTGCGTCGCGGCGCCGGTGCTGATCTATTTCGGCCTCCGCTCGGACGCGATGAACGAGAAGCCGAAGGACGAAGGCGCCACGCCGCAGAAGGCCTGACCGGCGGCGCCGGACCAAGGAGGCGCTTCAATGGCGCTGTTCCCTCGCCCAGAGCCGATCGTGCCGCGGCAGCAGCATCTGCCGCAGCAGGTGCCGATCGAGGCCTATGGCGGCGCGGCGGGCTTCCGCTTCGCCGACATGGCGCATCCGGGCTCGATCCTCGCTCTGCCGAGCGGCATCTATGGCTGGGCGCCGACGAGCGCGGCCGAGATCGACACCGAGACGCTCGCCGCGCTCCTCAGTGAGGCCGATGCGGTCGACGTCGTCGTGATCGGCACGGGCCGCGACATCGCCGCCCTGCCCGCTGCGCTCCGCCAGGCGCTGCGCGAGGCCGGCATCGGCATAGAGATCATGGCGACCGGATCGGCCGTGCGCACCTACAATATCCTGCTCGCCGAGGGCCGGCCGGTGGCCGCCGCCCTGATCGCGCCCTAGGTCCGCCCGTATGGACGCATTCGCCTTCGCCGCGACCGAAGTTCGCCAGCACGACCGCGAGCGCTACTTCGCCGATCTGTTCGCGCCCGAGCCGGCGCGGCGCTATCTCTTCGCGCTCCACGCCTTCAATCTCGAGATCGCCCGCGTGCGCGAGCGCGTCAGCGAGCCGCTGCCGGGCGAGATCCGCCTGCAATGGTGGCGCGACCTGATCGAGGGCGAGGCGCGGGGCGACGCCGCCGGCAACCCCGTCGCCGCGGCGCTCATCGAGACGATCGGCCTCAACACGCTGCCGCGCGCGGCGCTCATCAATCTCATCGATGCGCGGCTGTTCGATCTCTACAACGATCCGATGCCGAGCCTCGGCGACCTCGAGGGCTATGCCGGCGAGACCGCCTCGGCGCTCATCCAGTGCGGCGCGCTGGTGCTGGCCGGCGGCAAGGACCCCGGCAGCGCGGACGCCAGCGGCCATGCCGGCGTCGCGCAGGCGATCGCGGCGCTGCTCGTTGCCCTGCCCTTCCATGCCCGCCGCCAGCAGCTCTATCTGCCGGCAGACCTCATGAGCCGCCATGGCGTTGCCGCCGACGACATCTTCGCCGGCCGCGCGACGCGTGCCCTCCACGCGCTGCTCGCCGAGATGCGCGCGATCGCCCGCGGCCATCTCGCCAAGGCGCGGCCGCTGATCGCCCGGCTCGACAGCGCGCTGCTGCCGGCCTTCCTGCCGGCGGCGCTGGTCGAGCCGACGCTCCGCCGCATGGAGAAGCGCGACTACGACCCGTTCACGACGGTGATCGAGCTGCCGCAATTTGAGGTGCAATGGCGGCTCTGGCGTGCGGCGCGGCGCGGAAACATCTGAGGCCGGCGCGGGTTTCCCCGGCCGGCCTCATCATGCAATTCCGTCTTTCGCGGCTCAGCCCTGCAGGTAATCCATCGGATTGACCGGCTTCGAACCCTTGCGCAGCTCGAAATGCAGCTGCGGCGCGCTGACCGAGCCGGAGGTTCCGGCCCGCGAGATGATCTGGCCACGGCGCACGGTGTCGCCGCGCTTGACCAGGATCTGGCTGTTATGGGCATAGGCCGAGACCCAGCCATCGGCATGGCGGATCAGCACGAGTTGGCCATAGCCTTCGAGTTCGTTGCCGGCATAGATGACCGTGCCGGCTTCGACGGCCTTGATCGAGGTGCCTTCCGGCACTGCGAGATTGATGCCGTCATTGCGCTCGCCAGTCGCGCTGGAGCCGAACGAGCCGATGATGCGGCCGCGCACCGGCCAGCGGAACGAGGTGCCATTGGCGGACGGCGCATCGGCGACGACGGGCGCCGCGCTGGTGCCGTCGGTCGGCGGGGCATAGGCCGCCGGCTGCGGCTTGGCGGCGGCGGCTGCCATTTCCTTGGCGGCGTCGGCCGTGGCCGCGGTCGCGGTCGGGTCGGCCGGCGGCGCGATCGAGGCGGTCGTCTCGGGAGCGTCGGCCGTCGAGGCGGTCTTGTCGGCCGGCGCCTCGCCCTTCGGCGGCTCCGGCTTGCGGCCCGGCTCGGGCAGAACCGCCACCGTGCTCGACGGGCCGTGGCCGGGGATGCGGATCTTCTGGCCGCTCTTCAGCTCGTCTGTGGCGTTCAGATGATTGACCGCCGCGATTTCCTTCGGGCTGACATTGTAGAGCCGCGCAAGCTGGTCGAGCGTCTGGCCAGGCGTGACGGTGTGCAGGCCGCCGAGCGAGGCCGTCGCCGCTTCCGTGGCGGCCGCCTTCTTCTCGTCGACGGCGGCCGTCGCCGCCTTGGCGCCGGCGACACCGAAGGTCGGGATGGTGATGCGCGCGCCGGCACCGACCGCCGAGGGATCGCTGATGCCATTGGCGCGGGCGAGTTCCTTGACCGGGACGCCATACCGCCGCGAGATCGAGGAGAGCGTTTCGCCGGGTCCGAGCGTCACGACCGTGCCGCCGGCCGTATCCCAGCCGCCCTTGGCCGAGGGAACCGCAGCGGAGGCGGCGGCGACCGGACGGGCGAGCGGCTGCGGCTCGGCCGCCGTCGCGACGGCGCCGGGCGCGCCGCCGGGCAGCATCGCGTCCTGCGCGGCGGAGCCGGAGGGCGGCGCGAGGCTGGTGCGCTGGACCTGCGAGGGCGGCGTGTAGGGGCTCGGCTGGACCGGCGCCGGCATCGGCTGGTCGCCGCCGATGATCGCCTTCTGGTTGGCCGTGCTGCCGGTGAAAGCGGGAATCCCGAAGCGGGACGCATCGCCGCTGCACGCGGCCGTCAGCCCCGCAAGCAGGGCAATGACAGCCACCTGACTGAGGACGCGGGACCGGTCGGAAAGAACGCTTTTACGCATCGTTGATACTCGCGACGCCACAAAAAATCGATGACGCGAGTAGACAGCGGTAACGTTGACAAAGACTTAAGCGCGCTCGCTTCGTCTTGGAAAAGCCTAGGCTTCGCCTTGGAATGACGGCGGCGCTGCGGCATTTTCGCAACGGAGCGCCGCGATCGTCACAGGCGGACGGCCTTGCCCGGGATGAGCGGCACGAAGCGGACCGGGCAGATCGGCGTGGAGGGGAAGCTGCGATCGACGCGCTGGAAGCGCGTCAGCATCTGCAAGCCGTCGGCCGGGCCGATCGGCATGATCAGCACGCCGTTCGGGGCGAGCTGCTCGATGAGATATTTCGGCGGCTGCGGCGCCGAGGCGGTGGTGACGATGCGGTCGAACGGCGCCTTGTCGGACCAGCCATGGACGCCATCGCCGAAGACGGCGGTGATGCTGTCGCTGCGGATGGCGGCGAAGCGCGCCTCGGCGGCGCCGGCGAGCGTGCGGAAGCGCTCGATCGTGTAGACATGGCGCGTCATCATCGAGAGCACGGCGGCGAGATAGCCGGTGCCAGTGCCGACATCGAGCACGCGCTCGCGGCCGGTCAGTGCCAGCGCCTTCAGCATGCGCGCGATGACGAGCGGCGGGGTGTTGGTCTGGCCGCAGGCGATCGGCTGCGGCCGTTCGGCGAAGAGCGGGCCATGCTGCGCCTCGCCATCGAGGAAGAGGCTGCGCGGCACCGCTTCCAGCGCCGCCAGGATCTGGCGATCGACGATGCCGATGCGGCGGAGGCGCAGGAGGAATTCCGCGATCGGAATCCGCATCCCGTCATCGAAGTCTTCCGCCGGATGGAACTGAACCGCTCCGAGTGCCATACGCTACGCGCCCTCGCTCGTCAGCTGCGAGTGATGCACCGCATCTGGTAAACGGCGTGTTAGTGCGGCCTGATCAACCGGCGAACAGCGCCTCGAGAGCCGCCATTTCGGCATGGGCGGTCATGTCGAGGCGGAGCGGCGTCACCGAGATCGTGTTGTGGGTGATCGCGTGCATGTCGGTGCCCTCGTCATGCTCCTGCGCGGCGCGGAGATATTTCAGCCAGAAATAGGTCTGCCCGCGCCCGTCGATGCGCTCCTCGATGGTGAGGCCATGGCTGACCGTCCCCTGCACGGCGACCTTCACGCCGGCGACGTCACCCGCAGCACAGGCGGGGAAATTGACATTGTAGAGCACGCCGCGCGGCGGCCGCCGGCCGATCAGCTTCGCGAGCACGGCGGGGGCATGCTTTGCCGCGGTCTCGAACGGGATGATGCGCTTGCCGTCCTCGCGGAGCGCCGCCTGGCTGAGCGCGATCGAGGGAATGCCGAGCAGCGTGCCTTCGATGGCCGCAGCGACGGTGCCCGAATAGGTGACGTCGTCGGCGGCGTTCTGCCCGCCATTGACGCCGGAGAGAATGAGATCGGGCGGCGCATCCATCACATTGCGCAGCGCCATGATCACGCAATCGGTCGGCGTGCCGCGCAGCGCGAAGGTCTTCTCGGCAATCTGCCGCAGCCGCAGCGGCTCGCTGAGCGTCAGCGAATGGGCAAGGCCCGACTGGTCGGTCTCGGGCGCCACCACCCAGACATCGTCCGAGAGCGCATGCGCGATCGTCTCGAGCACGGCGAGGCCCGGCGCGTGGATGCCGTCGTCATTGGTCAGAAGAATGCGCATGCCCTGCCCTCAGCCGGAGATCTTGGCGACACCGCCCATATAGGGCACCAGCGCCGGCGGAATGGTGACGCTGCCGTCCTCGTTCTGGAACGTCTCCATCACCGCGATCAGGCAGCGACCGACCGCCGTGCCCGAGCCGTTCAGCGTATGGACGAAGCGCGTGCCCTTGGCGTCGCCCGCCGGGCGATAGCGCGCATTCATCCGCCGCGCCTGGAAATCGCCGCAGACGGAGACCGAGGAAATCTCGCGATAGGCCTTCTGCCCCGGCAGCCAGACCTCGATGTCATAGGTCTTCTGCGCGCCGAAGCCCATGTCGCCGGTGCAGAGCGTCACGACGCGATAATGCAGGTCGAGCGCCTTCAGCACCGCTTCGGCGCAGGTCAGCATGCGCTCATGCTCGGCGAGCGAATGTTCCGGCGTCGTGATCGAGACGAGCTCGACCTTGTTGAACTGATGCTGCCGCAGCATGCCGCGCGTATCGCGCCCGGCCGAACCCGCTTCCAACCGGAAGCACGGCGTCAGCGCCGTGAAGCGCAACGGCAGCTCGCGCTCGTCGAGAATGGATTCGCGGACGAGATTGGTCAGCGGAACTTCGGCGGTGGGGATGAGGTAGTGCTCCGCGCCCGCCTTGAACAGATCCTCGGCAAACTTCGGCAGCTGTGCCGTCCCATAGAGCGCGTCATCCTTGACCAGCAGCGGCGGCTGCACCTCGGTGTAGCCGTGCTCGGTCGTGTGCAAATCGAGCATGAACTGGCCGAGCGCGCGCTCAAGCCGCGCGACAGCACCCTTCAGCACGACGAAGCGGCTGCCGGAGAGCTTGGCGGCGCTCTCGAAATCCATCAGCTTGGTGCTGATGCCGATCTCGAAATGCTCCTTCGGCTCGAAATCATAGAGCCGCTTCTGGCCGGACATCGACTTCTCGACATTATCCTTCTCGTCGCGCCCATTCGGGACGTCGTCGAGGGGGACGTTCGGCAATGTGGCGAGGATGTCCGCAAGCTGCCTGTCGAGGTCGCGCTCTTTCTCCTCGGCATGGGCGAGGAAATCCTTGATCTCGGCAACCTCGGCCATCAGCGCGGTGGCCGTCGCCTCGTCCTTGGCGGCCTTCGCCTTGCCGATCTCCTTGGAGGCCGAATTCCGCCGCTCCTGCGCCGACTGCACCTTCTGCACATGCGCGCGGCGCTCCTCGTCGAGGCCGAGCACGACCTCGGCCGACGGCGGCGCGCCCCGGCGCGCAAGCGCGCGATCGAAGGCGGCGGGGTTTTCGCGGATCCACTTGATATCGAGCATGGCAGGGGTCTCGGCTTCGCGCCCGCCTGATCGCAGCGGCGCGCCACTTCGATAGAGGGAGACGCTGACAGGATCAACCCGCAGCGATGATCGGCGAGGTGCGGGCCGCACTTGCGGAGGCTCCCGCTTTCACCTCTCCCTAAGGGAGAGGTCGACGCGCGGAACGCGCGGCGGCAGAGGGTTTACGGACTATCCGGTGAGGCGGGGGTCTGCGAACTCTCCGGAGAGGCCGTAAACCCTCTCCCGGACCTGCGGTCCGACCTCCCCCTCAGGGGGAGGTGAAGAAAGCGGCGCCTGGTCCGGAAGGTCGTGCAGATGTTCCCAGGCCAGCGTGGGCGTCCAGCTGCTCCGCGGCTCGCAAGATCCTACGGCCGCTGCTGAAACCCGGCCCGAAGAGATCCCCTTTCACCTCTCCCTAAGGGAGAGGTCGACGCGCGGAACGCGCGGCGGGAGAGGGTTTACGGACTATCCGGTGAGGCGGGGGTCTGCGAACTTTCCGGAGAGGCCGTAAACCCTCTCCCGGACCTGCGGTCCGACCTCCCCCTCAGGGGGAGGTGAAGAAAGGGTCGCCCGTTCCGGCGGGTGGCAGCGGCAGCGCCCCTACCCCGCAGCGGAGTCCTTGGCGGCGGCTTCCTTGGCGGCGGCGTCGGCCTTGCGCTTCTTTTCGATCATGCCGACCGAGATGATCGACAGCTCGTAGAGCAGGATGGCGGGAACCGCGAGCGAGATCTGGCTGATCATGTCGGGCGGCGTCAGCACGGCGGCGATGATGAAGGCGATGACGATCGCGTAGCGGCGCTTCGACTTCAGCATCTCGGCCGAGACGATGCCGGCGCGGCCGAGCAGGGTCAGGATCACCGGCAGCTGGAACACGGTGCCGAAGGCCAGGATCAGCGTCATGATCAGGCCGAGATACTCGTTGACCTTGAACAGCGCTTCGATCGAGGCCTTGCCTTCGCCGCCGGTCTGCTGGAACGACAGGAAGAAGTGCAGCGCCAGCGGCAGGATCAGGAAATAGACCAGCGCCGCGCCGAGGCAGAACAGGATCGGCGTCGCGATGAGATAGGGGATGAAGGCGTTGCGCTCGTGCTTGTAGAGGCCGGGCGCGGCGAACTTGTAGATCTGCGAGGCGATCACCGGGAAGGCGATGAACACCGCGCCGAACAGCGCCAGCTTCATCTGCGTCAGGAAATATTCCTGCGGCGCCGTGTAGATCAGCTTGACGTCCTTGGCAGGCCCGACCGCCCATTCATAGGGGATCACGAGGATATTGTAGATCGTGCCGGCGAAATAGAAGCAGATGAGGAAGGCGACGAGGATCGCGCCGATCGCCCACATCAGCCGCTGGCGCAGCTCGATGAGGTGATCGATCAGCGGCATGCGGCTCGCTTCGATCTCGTCTTCGTGGGTGGGTTGATCGGTCATCAGCTGCGCTCTTCGGCCGGCGATGCCGCAGGCGGCTTCGCGGCGGCGATCTCATTGGCCGGGGCGGCCGGAACCGTCGATGCCAGCGCCGAGGCCATGTCGAGCTGCACCGGCTCGGCCCGGACGGGCGCCGCGGCAGCAGGCGCGACTGGAGCAGCCTCTGCCGGCGCCGCGGCGGGCTTCGCCTTCACGGCGCGCGGCGGCTTCGGCGCGGGCGCCTCGCTGGTGTCCGTCAGGGGCTTATCGGCCTTCGGCTTCGCGGCGCGCTTCGCCGGGGCCTTCACCTCGGGCGCTGCCAACTCGGCGGCAGCCTCCGGCGCCGCCTCGACGGCTTCGGCCTTGGGCTTCCGCTTCTTCGGCGCAGGCTTCGCCTCGGCTGAGACAGGGGCGGCCGCAACAGCGGGGACAGCGGCGGCCGCAGCAGCGGGGCCATCGACCGGCAGGGGATTCGCGGCGGGGATGAGATCGGCGTCGGTCATCGGCTGCGCCGGCTGGCCAATCGGCGGCGGCACGGGCGACTCGGCAGGCTTTGCGGCCGGCTCGGGCTTGGCGAGCGCGGCCTGGATCGGATCCAGCGACTTGCGGATCTCGTTCATCGGATTGAGGCCGCGGATCTCGTTGATCGAGTCCTTGACCCCGTCGAGCTCGGCCTCGCGCAGCGCCTCGTTGAACTGGCTCTGGAATTCGCCAGCCGTCCGGCGCAGCTTGGACACCATGCGGCCCGCGGCCCGCAGCATCGGCGGCAGGTCCTTGGGGCCGACCACCACGATCGCCACGATGGCGATCAGCAGGATTTCGCTCCAGCCGATATCAAACATCGATCCACGCCCGCCGACATGCAAGAGCCCGCCCCGTCAAGGACACGGCGGCTCCAGTCTGTCCGGCGGCCTCTCGAAGGCTAGCTGGTACGCGTCTTTTCGTCGGTCGTCGAGGTGACGATGTCGCCGGGCTTGTGGTCGATGTTGCCGGTCGGGCGAGCCGCCGTCTCGTCGTCGTCGGAGAGCCCCTTCTTGAAGCTCTTCACGCCCTTGGCGACGTCGCCCATCACGTCGGAAATCTTGCCCTTGCCGAACAGCAGCAGCACGATCACCAGCACGATCAGCCAGTGCCAGATGCTAAGCGAACCCATGAACTTTCTCCAAAGCGCCGTCTGCGGCGCAGCCGGACCGAACTATTGCAGACACATTCGGCCACCGCAACAAGGCCGAACCCTAACCCGCATGTAGGGCTATTGTGCGGCCGTATCAAATACCAGCACATCGCGCTGCTCCAGCGCGATCGAAACCGTGTCGCCGAGGACAAAGGGCAGCGGTCCGCGCGTGCGCACCTTGACCGGGATGTCGCGTCCGGCGACGGCGATGTCGTAGAGGTCGACCTCGCCGAGGAAGCGGTGACCGACGACGCGGCCGGCGACGCCGGTGTCGCCGAGATGGATGCCCTGCGGCCGGATGCCGACGGTCACGGGGCTGCCGTCGGCGCGGCCATGCGCCTCGACCTTGCCGGCCGGCGTCTCGACAAGGCCGCCGCGCACGACGCCCTCGAACTCGTTCATTTCCGAGAAGAACCGCGCCGCATAGTGGTCGACCGGGCGCTCGTAGAGATCGCGTGCGGTGCCGACCTGGAGCAGGCGCCCTGCCCGCATCAGAGCGATCCGGTCGCTCATCCGCATCGCCTCTTCCGGGTCATGCGTGACGATGATGCAGGTGGCGCGGGTCTCGCGGATGATCGCCAGCGTCTCGTCGCGGACATGGTCGCGCAGCCGCTTGTCGAGGCCGGAAAACGGCTCGTCCATGAGGAGGACGCCGGGGCGCGGCGCGATGGCTCTGGCGAGCGCGACGCGCTGCTGTTCGCCGCCCGAGAGTTCATGTGGATAAGCCGCCGCGAAGCCTTCGAGACCGACGCGGGCGAGCGCGATCTGCCCCTGCCGCTCGGCCTCGGCGCGCGGCATCGCCGCGAGGCCGTAGATGACGTTCTTCAGGATCGTCATGTGCGGGAACAGCGCATAGTCCTGGAACATCAGGCCGATGCCGCGCTTTTCCGGCGGCACATGCGTCTTCGGGCCGGCGATCTCGCGGCCATTGATGGTGACGCGGCCGCCGGACGGCATTTCGAGGCCGGCGGTGACGCGCAGCAGCGTGGTCTTGCCGCAGCCGGAGCGGCCGAGCAGCGACACGACTTCGCCGGGCTCGACCTGAAGATCGATGCCGCGCAGCGAGACCTCGCTGCCATAGTGATGCGTCACGCCCTCGAAGCCGAGCCGCGCGGCGATGGTGACGCCGGCCGTGCCGCGGCGGCCCCAGGCGGTGCGTTCGAGCGCCGGGGCGTTTTCCGTCGGCGCGCTCGCGGGTGGCTGGGCGTTGGCGGTCATCTTTGCATTGCCGGTCATGGCAGCGGTTTAGCCCGAACCGGCGCCGGGGTCGACAGGATTGAAGGGTTCAGTCGCCCTTGAGCCCGGATGGCAGCAGATCGCCGGGGTCGAGCGGCTCCTCGTCCTCGGTGAGTTCGGCCGCATCGCGCGGCTCGGGCACGCTGAAGCCCGGCGGAATGCGGCCATCCAGCAGGCCGGCGCCGCGCAATTCCTCCAGCCCCGGCAGGTCGCCGACCGATTCGAGGCCGAAATGAACGAGGAAGTCCTCGTTGGTGCCATAGGTGATCGGCCGGCCCGGCGCCTTGCGGCGGCCGCGCATGCGCACCCAGCCGGTTTCGAGCAGCACGTCGAGCGTGCCCTTCGAGGTGGAGACGCCGCGGATCTCCTCGATCTCGGCCCGCGTCACCGGCTGATGGTAGGCGATGATCGCCAGCGTCTCCAAGGCGGCGCGCGACAGCTTCTTCGGCTCGTCCTGCTCCCGCTGCAGCAGGAAGGCGAGATCGCCGGCGGTGCGGAACATCCATTTGCCGGCGACATGGACGAGATTGACGCCGCGGCCGGAATAGGCGTGCTGCAATTCGCGCAGGAGGCTGGCGATGTCGCTGCCATCCGGCAGCCGCGCGGCGATGGCGGCGGCGGACAGCGGCTCGGCGCTGGCGAAGAGGATCGCCTCGACCATGCGCAGCGCCATCCGCTGCGCTTCCGGCGCCAGCGAGGTGATGGCGGCCGGCTCAGCCATCGGCGGCCTCCGGCTTGGGGTCGCGGAGATAGATCGGCGCGAAGGCGCCATCCTGGCGGAGCGCGAGGCGGCCTTCGCGGACGAGCTCGAGGCTGGCGCCGAAGGCGCTGGCGCGGACGCTCGACCGCGTCTCGGGCGTCACCAGATAGGGCGACAGGAACACCTCCATCGGCGTCCACTCGGCAATGTCGCCGATCATCCGTTCCAGGAGCTCGCGGCCCTCGGCGAGCGACCAGACCTGGCGGCGGCGGACATGGACGATCGAGACCATCTGGCGCTGCCGCTGCGCCGCATAGGCGGAGAGAAGGTCATAGAGCGAGGTGGCATAGCGGCTGTGGCGGACGACATCGACCGGCTCCGGCGCACCGCGCGGGAAGACGTCGCGGCCGGTGCGATCGCGATTGACGAGCCTTGCCGCGGCATCGCGCATCGCCTCGAGGCGCTGCAGGCGAAAGGCGAGCGCCGCGGCGAGCTCCTGCCCGCTCGGCTCCTCGCCCGCGGGCGGCTCCGGCAACAGCAGCTTCGACTTCAAGAAGGCGAGCCAGGCCGCCATCACCAGATAGTCGGCGGCGAGCTCCAGCCGCAGCTTCCTGAGCTGCTCGATGTAAGCAAGATATTGGTCGGCGAGCGCGAGGATCGAGATCCGGGCGAGATCGACCTTCTGGTTGCGGGCAAGCGCCAAAAGCAGATCGAGCGGGCCCTCGAAGCCATCGACATCGACGACGAGCGGCGCATCCTCGACAGGGCGCTGCCAGTCCGGCCGCTCCCAGCCGTCCCCGCCTCGATCGATGTCCCGTGCCGGCTCCGCCATCGCGTCCGCTGTGCTTTCCGTGTCAGGCGACGGCCGGCGGCCAGCCGGACCGTTCGGCCAGAACCATGAACTCCGCCTCGGCCGCCTCGCGGTCGAGCGGATGGGCCGGTTGGCGATGGGCAAGCGCCGCCGCGGCGCGCTCGGCCGCGCGCCCGGCGAGGCCAGGCACGGCGGCGGCGACCGCGCGCATCTCCGCCAGGTCGCCATTGCAATGGAGCACGAGATCGCAGCCGGCGCCGATGACGCGTGCCGCGCGCTCGCCGACCTCGCCGCCGAGCGCCTTCATCGAGAGATCATCGCTCATGAGCAGGCCGTCGAAGCCGATCTTGCCGCGGATGACGCTGTCGATGACGAGGGCCGACGTCGTCGCCGGCTGGTCCGGATCGACGGCCTTGAAGACGATATGCGCCGTCATGGCAATCGGCAGGCCCGCCAGCGCCTTGAACGGCACGAAATCGGTCTTCTGCAGCGTCGAGAGACTGGCCGAGACCTCGGGCAGGCCATGATGGCTGTCGATGACGGCGCGGCCGTGACCCGGCATGTGCTTCATCACTGGCAGCACGCCGCCGGCCATCAGACCCTCCGCCGCCGCCGCGCCGAGCAGCGCGACCGCGTCGGGATCATGGCCATAGGAGCGGTCGCCGATCGCCGGATGGGTCTCCGCCGTCGCGACGTCGAGCACCGGCAGGCAATCGACGGTGATGCCGAGATCGGCGAGGTCGGCGGCGATCAGCCGTCCCTGCAGCCAGGCCATGCGGCGGCCCGCCGCCTCGTCGCTCGCGTACAGCAGGCCGGCATGGCGCGCCGCGGGGCGGCTCTTCCAGTGCGGCGGCGCGATGCGTTGCACGCGGCCGCCTTCCTGGTCGATCAGGACCGGCCGATCCGGGTCGCCGAGCGCCTCGCGGAAGCTCGCGACGAGATCGCAGACATCCTCGGGCGTGCCGATATTGCGCTTGAAGAGAATGAGGCCCCAGGGCCGCTCGTCGCGGAAGAAGGCCAACTCGTCGTCGCTGAGGGCCTTGCCGGCACAGCCGGAGATGAATGCCTTGGCTGTCATGGTCGCGCTGCTCGCTCATGCCTCTGGCCGGCGGTCCGCGATTCGACGAACGGCTGGCCGTTCACAGGGTTCCGCCGTTCGGCGGTTGAAAGCAAGTCCGGCCGCCCGCTGCCCACAAGGGACAGGCCGGGCGGCCGGGCTCGTTCGATCAGTTCTTCTGGACGATGCAGTCGCCGCCGGCGGCGCGCAGCTGCTCGCAGAAGCTCACGGCTTCGTCACGCGTCGCCATCGGGCCGACGCGTGCCCGGTAATAGACGCCCTTGGCGCCGAGATCGGCCTTGGCGACATCAGGCGCGCGGTCGCCGAGGACGCTCGGGAACTTCCGCTGCAGGTTCTTGTAGGCGGTAAGCGCCGCCGCCTCGGTGCGCTGCGACGAGACCTGGACGACGTACCCGCCGCTCGAGGGCGCCGGAGCTGCCGGCTTCACGGCCGCGGGGGCCGGAGCGGCGGCGACATCGACCGGCGCGGCTTCGGCCGCCGGCGGCGGGGCCAACTGCGAGCTATCCTTGGCAGGCGCCGTCAGCGTATCGAGCGAGACCTGACCGCCGTCATCCGGCGCCGCCGCTGCGGGCGGCGTATCGGTGGCAGGCGCAGCTGTGACAACCGTCGGCGCCGATGCGGCCGGAGCCGCGGCAGGCGTATTGGTGTCGGTGGCCGCTGTGGCGCCACGCGGCGCCGCCTCGCTGGAGACGATAGTCCCGTCCGGCTTCACCACGACGGTGCGGACCTTGCGCGGGCCGGAATCATCGCCCGCGTCGGTGGCGGGGGCGTCGGTCGCGCCCGGAACGGCCGGCGTCGTCGACTGGTCGCCGGGGCCGCCCGGCAGGATGATGCGCGAGATCTCGCGGCTCGCCTGGCTCTCGTTCGACTGCGCCGCCGCATCGGCGGTGCCGTCGTCCGGAATCGGCAGCTGCTCGGGCGAGCCCTGGTTCGGATCGGCGCGGTCGTAGATCAGCTTGTTCTGCTGCGCGTTCGGATCGGTGACCGGCGCCACTTCGGGCGCGACCTTGGTCGGGCCCTCGTCGGCGGCGATCACTTGCGGCGCACCGCCGCTGACCGATGTCCGCCCCTTGAGCGCATAGGCGGCGATGCCGCCGACGACGACCACCGCGAGCACGACGCCGACCGTGATCAGCGCCTTGCGCGAGCGGCGCGGCGCCTCGGGCTCGAAATCGGGCTCGTCGACATAGCCGTCGTCGCTGTCCTCGTAATCGGCGCGGAGATCGTCGTCGTCGACATAGTCGTCGCCATAATCATCATCGTCGCGGGCGGCGACCGGCGGCGGCGCAGCCTGACGGCGCGGCGGCTCGGCGACACGGCCACGCCCGAAATCGGGCATGGCGACATAGGGTTCGGGGGCTGCTGCCTGCGGCGCGGCGGCGCGCGGCGGCGCCACGGGTGCGCCAGGGCGCATGGCGAGATGGTCGAAGGTATCGGCGCGGGCGGCCGGGGCTGCGGCGCGCGGCGGCGCGGGACGAGCCGGCTCAGGGGCACGCGGCTGGGCCACGCGCGGCTCCTGCATCCGCGGCTCCTGCATGCGGGGCTCTTGCATGCGGGGCTCTTGCATGCGGGGCTCTTGCATCCGGGGCTCTTGCATCCGGGGTTCCTGCATCCGCGGCTCGGGCGCACGCACCGACGGCGTCGGACGGGCGGCCGGATCGAAGGAAGACTGCAGGTCGCTGAGGAGTTCGGCTTCGAGATCGAACGAGGTGTCGCGCGGGGCGGCGGCGCGGGGCGCCGGGCTGGCGGCGCGCGGCGCCTCCGCCGGGCGATAGCGCGAGCCGAGAATCTCGTCGAAGCTCTCATTGCCGGACACGATCCGGGCGAGCTCGACCAGCGGATCATCCTCGGGAAGGTCGGCCGCATCGGCGCGGCGCGGCGCGCTCTCCGCCGCGGGACGGCGCGCATAAGACTTATCGAAGCGATCTGCCATCGCGCTCCACTCTCCGCCTGGCCGCTCGGAAGCGGCCGCAAATTCTGCTTATGGAAGAGGTGCTTAGCGCATCTCTTCCGGTGCGCTCACGCCGAGCACGTCGAGCCCGGATGACAGCACCAGCTTTATGGCGTGAACAAGGGCAAGCCGAGCCAAGGTCGATGCTGGCTGATCAGGGTTAATAAAGCGCAAATGCGGCAGATCCTTGCCTCTGTTCCACTGCTGGTGGAACTCGGCCGCGAGCTCGTAGAGGTAGAATGCGACCCGGTGCGGCTCATGCGCATCGGCCGCGCCCTCAATCAGGCGCGGATATTCGGCAAGGCGCCGCTGCAGGCTGATCTCGCCCTGGTCCTGAAGGATGGAAAGATCTGCGCCGGCAAGGCTTTGCGCCGAAAGGTCGATATCTGGAATCTCCTGGGCAGCATTGCGCAGGATCGAGGCCGCCCGGGCATGGCCGTACTGGACATAGAAGACCGGATTGTCCTTCGACTGCTCGGTGACCTTCTGGAAGTCGAAATCGAGCGGCGCATCGCTCTTGCGATAAAGCATCATGAAGCGGACCGCATCGCGGCCGACTTCCTCGACGACATCGCGCAGCGTGACGAAATCGCCCGAGCGCTTCGACATGCGCACCGGCTCGCCGGCCCTGAAGAGCTTGACGAGCTGGCAGAGCAGCACCTCGACGCTGACCGTGCCGTTCGAAAGCGCGCGGCCGAGCGCCTGCAGCCGCTTCACATAGCCGCCATGATCGGCGCCGAGGACATAGATCAGGCGGTTGAAGCCGCGATCGACCTTGTCCTTCATATAGGCGACGTCGCCGGCGAAATAGGTGAAGCTGCCGTCGGATTTCACCAGCGGCCGGTCGATATCGTCGCCGACATCGGTCGTGCGCAGCAGCAGTTGCTCGCGATCCTCCCAATCCTCGGGCAACTGGCCCTTCGGCGGCGGCAGCGTGCCGCGATAGACGAAGCCGCGCTCGGTCAAATCCTCGATGGTCGCCGGGATGCGGGCGCCGAGCGAGGCCTCCGAGAAGAAGACGTCGTGATGGACATTGAGCAGCGCGAGATCGTCGCGGATCATGACCATCATCATGTCGATGGCGGTTTGCCGGACCGCCGGCAGCCACTCCGCCTCGTCCTGCGCGAGCAGCGCGTCGCCGAACCGTTCCGCGAGGGCCGCGCCGACCGGCTTCAGATAGTCGCCGGGATAGAGCCCCTCGGGGATGGTGATCTCTTCGCCGAGCGCCTCGCGATAGCGCAGGAACGCCGAGCGGGCGAGCACATCGACCTGCCCGCCGGCATCGTTGATGTAATATTCCTTGGTGACGCCGAAGCCGGCGACGCCGAGCAGATTGGCGAGCGCATCGCCGACAACAGCGCCGCGGCAATGGCCGACATGCATCGGGCCGGTCGGATTGGCCGAGACATATTCGACATTGACCGACGTGCCGGCGCCGACCGTGCTGCGGCCATAGGCGGGACCCGCCTCGATCAACGCCTTGAGCGCGCGGGCGCGATAGGCCTCCGACAGCGTCAGGTTGATGAAGCCGGGACCGGCGACATCGACCGAGGCGACGTCGGGATCATCGCGCAGCCGGCCGGCCACGGCCTCGGCGAGATCGCGCGGCTTCATGCCGAGCGGCTTTGCCAGCACCATGGCGGCGTTGGTGGCGAGATCGCCATGGGCGGCATCGCGCGGCGGCTCGACGACGATGCGCGAGAGGTCCAGTCCGGCATGGCCGCCGGCCGCGAGGATGACCTCGACGGCCGATGTGACGCGCGCGGTGAAATCGCGGAAGATGTTCATGATCGGACGGACGCTTTCGGCGGTGCTGACGTGATCGCTGGCGCCTAGCCCAAATCGGGCCAAGCGTCAAACAGGCGCTTGTGCTCGCGCAGGGCATAGCGATCGGTCATGCCGGCGAGAAAATCGGCGATGCGGCGGGCCCGGCGGACGGGATCGGCGTCCTCGGGTCGCGGCCGCCAGTCATCCGGCAGGGCCGAGGCATCGCCGAGATAGCGCTCGAACAGCCGCTCGACGACATGTTCGGCGGCGCGCATGACGCTCATCACCCGCTCGTGCCGGTAGACATGCTGCTTCAGATAGGCCTTCACCGCCGTGTCGGCCGAAGCGACCCCGGCGGAAAAGCCGATCAGCGGATGGCCGAGCCGGCGCACGGCCTCGGCCGAGGCGGGCGCTGAAGCGTCGATGCGGCGGAGCGATTCCCCGATCACGTCCTCGATCATGCGCGTGATGACGCGGCGGACGATCTCGTTGATCTGGCGCGGGCCGGAGACGCCGGGATGCGCTCGGTCGATCGCCGCCATAATGTCGGCGAGGAACGGCACTTCGGCGAGCCCCTCGACGGTGAGGAGGCCGGCGCGGAGGCCGTCGTCGATGTCATGCGCGTCATAGGCGATGTCGTCGGCGATGGCGGCGGCCTGCGCTTCCGCCGAGGCGAAGGTCGAGAGCTCGAGGTCCTGCTCGGCCGAATAGGCGCGGATCGCCGCCGGCAGCGTGGCGGGATCGTCGCCTGGCGCCAGCAGCGGACCATTGTGCTTGACGAGGCCTTCCAGCGTCTCGAAGGAGAGGTTGAGCCCGTCGAAATCGGGATAGCGGCGCTCGAGCTTGGTCACGACGCGGAGGCTCTGCGCATTGTGGTCGAAGCCGCCGAAGGGCTGCATCGCGCGGTCGAGCGCGCGCTCGCCGGCATGGCCGAACGGCGTGTGGCCAAGATCATGCGAGAGGGCGACCGCCTCGGCGAGATCCTCGTCGAGACGGAGCGCACGGGCGAGCGCGCGGGCGATCTGCGCCACCTCGATCGTATGCGTCAGCCGCGTGCGGAAATGATCGCCCTCGTCGAAGAGGAACACCTGCGTCTTGTTGTTGAGCCGGCGGAAGGCGGTCGAATGGATGATGCGGTCACGATCGCGCTGGAATGGCGTCCGCGTCGGGCTTGCTGGCTCGGGATGCAGACGGCCGCGGCTCGCCGCCGGATCGGACGCGAAAGCCGCGCGCCCTGCCCCGCCGAAACCGATCAGACCGCCAAATTCGCCCTGCACGCTGCCGCCACCTGTTCATCCGGCGCATTGACACCGCCGATCGCGTTCTTAACTATCGCGAAGGGCCCGCCAACTCTAGGCCGGCAACGGAACATCCTCATGACGACCGCAACGCTCGACATCACGCTTTCCGACCGCGCCGCCAAGCGTATCGCCCGCATCCTGTCCAAGGAAGCGGAAGGCACCGCGCTCCGTATCAGCGTCTCCGGCGGCGGCTGTTCCGGCTTCCAATATGGCTTCGACCTCGACGCAGCCCGCAATCCCGACGATCTCGTCATCGAGAAGAGCGGCGCGACCGTGCTCATCGATCAGGTCTCGATCCCGTTCATGGAAGGCTCGGAGATCGATTTCGCCGACGACCTGATCGGCCAGTCGTTCCAGATCAAGAACCCGCTCGCGACCTCGTCCTGCGGCTGCGGCACCTCGTTCGCCATCTGACGGCAGCGACGTCCCGTCTTCGCCTCGCCCTTCGGCGCGGTGACGATCCGCCCTAAATGCGGCTCTCGCCTTCCTCGGCCCGGAGCGCGGCGTCCTCGATCTGGATCGTCGTGTGGCCGATGCCGAACTGGCTGCGGACCGTATCGGTCGCCTGATCGAGCACGCGGCGCGCATCGGCCATGTCTTCGACAACGAGATGCGCGCTCATCGCGTCGATGCCTGACGTCACCGTCCAGACATGCAGGTCGTGCACCGCGGTAACGCCGGCCAGCGCCTCCAAGGCCCGCTGGAGCCTCGCGACATCGATCTCGGGCGGCGCGCCCTCCATCAGGATGTGCACCGCCTGGCGCAGCAGCACGAAGGTGCGCGGCACGATGAAGAGGCCGATGGCGGCGCCGACGATCGGATCGGCCAGCTCCCAGCCGGTCAGGAGCACGATCGCACCGGCGAGCAGCACGCCGACCGAGCCGAGCATGTCGGCGAACACCTCGAAATAGGCGCCCTTGACGTTGAGGCTCTCGGATGAGCCGGCGGCGAGCAGCTTCATGCTCGCAAGATTGACGGCGAGGCCGGCGATGGCGACGGCCATCATCGGCCCGGCGATCACGTCGGGCGGATCGAAGAAGCGCCCATAGGCCTCGTAGAGGATGAAGAGCGTGACGACGAGCAGCACGACGGCGTTGGTGAGCGCGGCGAGCACCTCGGCGCGGACGAAGCCATAGGTGCTGCGGGCGGTCGCCGGCCGCTCGGCGAACTGGATGGCGAGGAGAGCGAGCGCGAGGCCGCCGGCATCGGTCAGCATATGTGCGGCATCGGCGAGGAGCGCGAGGCTGCCCGTCCAGAGGCCGGCCACGACCTCGACGATCATGAACCACGCCGTCAGCGCCAGCGCGGCGGCGAGACGCCCCTTATGCCGCGCACCCGCCGTCGCGCCCGCGCCATGTCCCTGCCCGCCATGCATCGCTCGCCCGCCCCGTCGCGCCTGATCCGGATGGCGCCATCCTAGCCGCTGGCGAGGAGAGGCGCGCGCAGGAAAGCGCTCAGGCGGGGTGGATCGCGATGCCGCAGGCCGCAAAGGCGGCCAGTGCCGCCTCCGGCTGGTCCGCCTCGGTGACGAGATGCGTGATCGCAGGAGCCGGCGCGACGCGGTAGGACGCGGCCGTGCCGAGCTTGTCGGCGGTCGCCGCCACCGCGACGGCGCGGCTGCGCGCCACCATCGCCCGCTTCACCTCGGCGTCGCCCGCGTCGAAGGCCGTGACGCCCGCCGATACATCGAGCGCGCAGGCGCCGAGGAAGACCAGGTCGGCACCGAGCCGGTCGATCGCGCGAAGCGTCTCGGCGCCGAGACAGGCGCCGGTCGCGGCATCGAAGGCGCCGCCGAGCACGATCAACCTGACAGCGGGATGGTCGGCGAGCGCCGCCGCGACGCCGATGGCATTGGTGGCGACGGTGACGCGGAGGCCGGGCGGAATCGCGCTGGCGATGGCGATATTGGTGGAACCCGCATCGATATAGACGAGTTGATCCGGTTCGATGAGCCGCACTGCGACTGCGGCGAGCCGCGCCTTGATTTCGGGGGCGATTTTCGCGCGCAGCCGAACGGGGCCACGATCGGGCGCTGCCGCCACCGCGCCGCCATAGACGCGGCGGCAGGCGCCGGCGCGCGCGAGATCGCGGAGGTCGCGCCGCACGGTGTCGTCAGAGACGCCGAAGCGCAGCGCGAGATCGGTCGCGAGCACCTGGCCCTCAGTGGCCAGCAGGTCGCGGATGACGCGATGCCGTTCCTCGGCGAGAATGTGAATGATCATACCCATTGATGCATGTTCTTGCATGATTGGGACGGACATGCAATATCGTCACTCCCGCAAGGTGCTGCTTCGGCCCGCCTCCCGTCCCTCCATCGATCGAGACCAGCGATGCGCTTCGGCCTGCCGCTCCAACCCCAGCACCGCATCTATGCCGCCTTCGCGATCTATGCGTTCAGCATGGGCAACCTCTTCCCGCGCCTGCCCGACATCAAGACGGCCATGGGCGTCCAGGAAGGCGCGCTCGGCCTCGGCCTGATCGGCACGCCGCTCGGCACGCTCGTCTCACTCACCGTCGCCGCGCCCTATCTGGAGCGAATCGGCTTTCGCCGCGCCCTGCTGGCGCTGATCCCGCTGGTCGCGCTCGGCTATGCGGTCGCGAGCCATGCGCCCGGGCCGCTCGCCTTCTTCGCGCTGCTGTTCCCGGTCGGCGTGCTGCTCGGCTGCGTCGAGATCATCCTGAATGTCGAGGCGGACAGGACCGAGTTCCTGATCGGCCGGCGCATCATGAACCGCGCCCATTCCTTCTGGAGCATCGGCTTCTTCAGCGCCGGCATCGCCGGCGGCGCCATCGCCCATCTCGGCGTCTCTCCACAGCTTCATCTAGCGCTGATCGTCCCGGTCTCGATGCTCGGCGTCGCCCTCTTCCTCGGCAGCTATGTGCCTTCGCCGAAGCGCGAGATCAGCGAGGACGTCGCGACGCCGAAATTCGCCCGGCCGACCGGCGCGATCCTCGTCCTCGTCTCGGTGACGCTGTCGGCCATGCTGATGGAAGGCGCCAGCCTCGACTGGTCGGCAATCTACATGCGCAGCGTGTTCGAGGCCGGCCCCTTCCTCGCCGCCTTCGCCGTCGCCGTGTTCGCTTTCAGCCAAGCGACGACGCGGTTCTTCGCCGACAGCTTCGTCGACCGCCATTCACCCGCCGCCGTGGCGCGGACACTGATCGTCGTAATGACGATCGGCATCGCGCTGGTCTATTTCTCGCCGGCGTCCTGGGTCTCGCTGGTCGGCTTCGCCCTGCTCGGCATCGGCAGCGGCACGCTGTTCCCGCTCGCCGTCTCGGCGGCGGCGCAGCGCACCGATCGGCCGGCGGCGATCAATGTCGCGGCGCTGACGCAGATCTCGTTCGTCGTCTTCCTGCTCGGGCCGCCGCTGCTCGGCTTCGTCGCCGAGCATTGGGGCATCCGCGCCTCGTTCGGCATCGGCCTGCCGCTGGTGGTGCTGAGCTTCTGGACAGCCGGCTCGCTCGGGCGGAAGCCCGTGCATGCCGAGCCGGAGAGCGAGGCCGTCGCCAAGGCCTCGGCCCATCAGGACGCGTTCTGAGCCGGGCGGCTACTGGAACGAGGGCTCGGTGAAGCTTCTGAGCTTGCGCGAATGGAGCCGTTCCGGCGCCATCTCGCGCAGCTTCTCGAGCGCGCGGATGCCGATCTCGAGATGCTGGCCGACCTGGGTGCGGTAGAATTCCGAGGCCATGCCGGGCAGCTTCAGTTCGCCATGCAGCGGCTTGTCCGAGACGCAGAGCAGCGTCCCGTAGGGCACGCGGAAGCGGAAGCCGTTGGCGGCGATGGTCGCCGATTCCATGTCGAGCGCGACGGCGCGCGACTGCGAGAAGCGCTGCACCGGCTCGCGGTGATCGCGCAGTTCCCAGTTGCGGTTGTCGATGGTCGCGACCGTGCCCGTGCGCATGATGCGCTTCAGGTCATAGCCCTCGAGCCCCGTCACCTCCTCGACCGCCTCTTCCAGCGCCACCTGCACTTCGGCGAGCGGCGGGATCGGGATCCAGCTCGGCAGGTCGGCGTCGAGCACGTGGTCCTCGCGCACATAGCCATGCGCCAGCACATAGTCGCCGAGCGCCTGGCTGTTGCGGAGCCCGGCGCAGTGGCCGAGCATCAGCCAGGCATGCGGCCGGAGCACGGCGACATGGTCGGTGATCGTCTTGGCGTTGGACGGTCCGACGCCGATATTGATCATCGTGATGCCGGAGGAGGCGCCGAATTTCAGGTGATAGGCCGGCATCTGCGGCAGGCGCGGCGGCGCGCGGCCGGAGATCGGCTCGGCATGGCCGGCGGGCGTCACCAGATTGCCCGGCTCGACGAAGGCCGAATAGCCCCCGCCCCCTTCCGCCATCAGCTTGCGGGCGCGGACGCAGAACTCGTCGATATAGAACTGGTAGTTGGTGAAGAGGACGAAGTTCTGGAAATGCTCGGGGTTGGTCGCCGTGTAGTGGGCGAGGCGGAACAGCGAATAGTCGATGCGCGGCGCCGTGAAGGGCGCGAGCGGCAAGGGCGTGCCGACCGCCGCCTCATAGGTGCCGTTGACGATGGCGTCGTCGGTGACGGCGAGGTCCGGCACGTCAAAGATGTCGCGCAGCGGCCGCTCGATCCGCTCGGCGAGCTCGCCCTCGACATGGACGCCGTTCGGGAAGGCGAAATGCAAGGGGATCGGCAGGTCGGACGGGCCGATCAGCACGGGAACGCCGTGGTTGCGCAGCAGCAGGCGGATCTGCTCGGTGAGGTAGACGCGGAAGAGGCCGGGCTGCGTCACCGTCGTCGCATAGTCGCCGGGACCGGCGACATGGCCATAGGCAAAGCGCGTGTCGACCTTGGCGAAGCTCGTCGTGCTGATCGCGATGCGCGGATAGGTGGCGCGTACGCGGCCGGCCGGCATCTTGCCGTTCAGCAGCGCGAAGAAGCGATCGCGGAGATGCTGGGTATGCGCCTCGTAGATCTCGATCAGCCGGTCGACGGCCGCGCCGGCATCGGTGAAGGCTTCGGTCGGAATGGGAGGCGGCAGGTCGAACGGGATCGTCTCGCGCGGAAAGTCTCGTGTCATCATGCACCCCTCGATGGCGCGAGACTGTCGGCCAGCCGGCCCGCCCGGTCAAGGCGTGCCGGCTGGGACAATTCAGCCGCTCAGAGCAGCGTCGCCTCGAGCGTGATCGGCACGGCCTTGAGGGCCTTCGACACCGGGCAGCCTTCCTTGGTCGCGGCAGCGGCCTGATCGAAGGTCGCCTTGTCGATGCCGGGAACCTTGGCTTCGGTGACGAGCGTGATCGACATGATCTCGAAGCCGCCGGCCACCGGATCGACCTTGACCTTGGCGGTGGTGTGCACGCTCTCGACAGTATGGCCGGCGCCGCTGAGGCCGGCGGCCAGCGCCATCGAGAAGCAGGCGGCATGGGCGGCCGCGATCAGTTCCTCGGGATTGGTGCCGACGCCGCTCTCGAAGCGCGAGGAGAAGTTGTACTGCCCCTCATAGGCGCCGCTGCCGAGCTTGACGGTGCCCTTGCCGGCCTTGAGGTCGCCCGTCCACTTCGCGTCAGAAATCCGTGTCGGCATGTCTTGCTCCCAATTGCGCTGGCACCTTCGATCGGCGGTGCGTTTCTATCGGACCGTCGCGGCCCAGACGCTCAAGGTAGGGTCGCAAGGCGACGACGCCAAGACGGGGGCGCCAAGACTGGGGCGCCAGGACGGCGGCGCCAGGACGGCGGCGCCTGCTGCGCTCAATGCACCGCGAAGGCGCCATCCTTCGGCCGGGCATAGCGCGGCAGGAAGAAGGTCATGCAGCCGACCACCACCATCGCCACGGCGCCGAAGCCGGTCGACCAGACGAAGGCGCTGACGAAATCCTGCGACGTCACCGCGAGGCGGCCGAAGAAGACGACGCCGGTGAGCGCGACGCCCATGGCGGTGCCGACCTGGCCGACCGCGCTGACGACGCCGGAGGCCGAGCCGGCATGGCGGACCGGCACGTCGACCAGCACGAAATTGAACACCGGCGAGACGATGAGCCCCATGCCGATGCCGCCGATGATCAGCGTCGGGATCATGTCCCACGGCGTCACGGCATGGCCGAGCCAGTCGGCGGTCCAGCCGAGGCCGGCGATCGCCGCGGCGAGGACGAAGCAGCCGACCGTCAGCACCTTGCGTCCGAAGCGCGGCACCAGCAGCGGCCCGGCCACAGCCGCCGCAACGGCGACGCCGAGCGAGAACGGAATGCCGGTCAGGCCCGCCTCCAGCACCGAGAAGCCGAGGCCGAGCTGCATGTAGAGCGTCTGCGTCAGGAAGAAGCCGCCGACGACGCCGAAGAAGCTGCCGGCAATCAGGATGCCGACGACGAAGGAGCGGTAGCGGAAGAGATCCGGCACGACGAGCGGCGAGCCGTCGATGCGGTCGCGCCGCTTCTGGCTCCAGGCGAACAGGCCGAAGACCGGGAAGGACGCGGCGATCATGACGAAGCCCCAGATCGGCCAGCCCTGCTCGCGGCCCTGGATCAGCGGGAAGGTCAGGAGGATCATCGCCATCAGCGCGAGGAAGGTCCCGGTCATGTCGAGCTTCAGGGGATGCGGGGACTTCGCGTCCGGCAGCGCGAACCAGGCGGCGATGAGCGCGAAGATGCCAACCGGCACATTGACGAGAAAGATCATGCGCCAGCCGAGCCCGAACAGGCTGCTGGCGACGAGCAGCGCGCCGAGGATGGGTCCGAGCACGCTGGCGAGCCCGGCGATGGCGCCGTAATAGGCCGAGATGTGCTGCCGTTCCTTCGGATCGACATAGAGGATCTGGATCATCGACATGATCTGCGGGACCATGATCGCCGCCGTCGCGCCCTGGACCAGGCGCGCCATGACGAGGCCGTGACCCGTCGTCGAGAAGCCGCAGATCGCCGAGGCGACCGTGAAGCCGGCCATGCCGATCAGGAACATGGTCTTGTAGCCATAGATGTCGCCGAGCCGGCCGCCTGGGATCAGGAACAGCGCGAAGGTCAGCGCATAGCCGGCGACGATCCACTGGATGGCGGCATAGTCGGCGCCGATGCCGTTCTGGATCGAGGGGATGGCGACATTGACGATCGTGCCGTCGAGGATGTCCATGAAGAACGCAATGAGGACGACGATGACGGCGATGCGCCGCGCCATGCCGGTCAGCGGCGGCTTGGATGGCTGCTCGGTTGCCGGGGGCTCGAGCCTGGTCGTCTGAGCATCCAATCGATCGACTCCTGCGGGACGCGGGCGAGGCTCCGTACACTCCCGGACTGACCGGGCGCCACGGATATATACGGATTCGAGAGCACGAAAGCTCACGCAAGCTGCGACTGATCCGCCCCGCGAACCAACATTTCTGCGAGCACAGGGGGTGTACCCGTCGGCGACGGACCCTAAATGCTAGCTTTCAGCTTGGGGGAGCGACCGGCCTTTGACACCAAAGGTCGGCCTTTGGAAGCAATGGAACGCGTCATGACCTCAGCGACAAGGTTCCCCAAACGCCGGCAGTTTCTTGTCGGCGCAGCGGCCATCACCGGCCTCGCCGCGCTCGGCGGCCACCCGTTCGCCGGCCCCGCCCGCGCAGAGGCCGCGCGCGGCGCGCTGGAGCCGACCGAAACGATGCGTGGCGGCAGCAACAACTACATTCCCAACGCGCCCCTCGTCGACAATCTCGGCAAGGGGCTCGTCGTCTCGGGCACCGTTCGGCGCGCCGATACGGGCGCGGCGGCGTCCGGCGTGCGGATCCAGATCTGGGCCGCGACCGAGCGCGGCGGCGAGCGCGAGCCGAGCAACCGCGGCAGCGTTCTGACCGGCGCCGATGGCCGCTACAGGCTGGAGATCGGCCCGATCGTCCCCAATTTCGGCCAGCCGCATATCCACATGGCCTATGACGACGGCGCCTACGAGACGCTGTTCCTGCGGCCGGTCCTCGACAGCCGCGACCAGCCGACGCTGGAGATCAATATCGTGCTGGCGCCCGCCAGCCCGGCGGCCAGCGAAAGCTGATCGTGCATGTCCTCGCCTGGGTCGCCGCGGCGGTCGTCGCGGCCTGGCCGATCGGCGCCGCACTCGCGAGCCCCCTGCTTCCGAGCCGTGACCTGATCTGGGTCGTCGGCGGTATGGCCGGCGTCGTGGCGCTGTCGCTGCTCCTGGTCCAGCCGCTGCTGGCGATCGAGGTTGGCACGGGAGCGGCACGGCGGTGGCGGCGCTGGCATGGCGCCGTCGGGCTGCTGATCGGCGCGGCCATCGTGCTGCATGTCGGCGCGCTCTACGCGACCAGCCCCGACGATATCACCGACGCACTTCTGCTCGTGGCGCCGACACCGTTCTCCCTCTACGGCGTCATCGGCCTCTGGGCCACGGTCGTCACGATCGCGCTCGCTTTGGCGCGCCGGATCCTGCGTCTGCCCTTTCGCCCCTGGCGGATGGTGCACAGCCTGCTGGCTCTCGTCATCGTCGCGGCGAGCGCGAGCCACGCCTGGATGATCGACGGCGCCATGGAAGGGTTATCGAAGACGATCGTGGTCCTCGCCGCGCTGGCGGCGACCAGCTTTGCCGTCATCGAGATCAACCTGCTCGCGCCGATGCGCCGCGCCCGCCGCCTTTAGCGAGCAGCGTCAGTTGCGCAAGGACGAGCCGGTGACCTACTGTGCGCCCATGAAGATCGCCACCTGGAATATCAACGGTATAAGGGCCCGCATCGAGACGGCGGTCGCCTGGGTGCGCGAGGCCGCGCCCGACATTGTCTGCCTGCAGGAGATCAAGACGGTCGACGAGGGCTTCCCGCGCGCCGCCTTCGAGGACCTCGGCTACAATGTCGAGACGCACGGCCAGAAGGGCTTCAACGGCGTCGCGCTGCTCTCCAAGCTGCCATTCGACGAGGTGAACCGCGGCCTTCCCGGCGACGATGCCGACGAGCAGGCCCGCTTCATCGAGGGGGTGTTCTCGATTCCCTCCGGCGCGCTCCGCGTCGTCTCGCTCTATCTGCCGAACGGCAATCCGATCGGCACGGAGAAGTTCAGCTACAAGCTCGCCTGGATGGAGCGGCTGAGGACCTGGGCCGCCGAACGGCTCCTGCTCGAGGAGCCGCTGGTGCTCGGCGGCGACTACAACGTCATCCTCGAGCCGCGCGATGCCAAGGATCCCTCGCTCTGGACCGGCGACGCGCTCTACCAGCCCGAGAGCCGGCAGGCGCTGCGCGCGATCGAGACGCTCGGCTTCACCGAGGCGCTCCGCGCCACCACCGACGCCGGCGGCCTCTTCACCTTCTGGGATTACCAGGCCGGGGCCTGGCAGAAGAACAACGGAATCCGCATCGACCATCTGCTGCTGTCGCCGCAGGCGGCCGACCGCCTCGCCGCCGTCGGCATCGACAAGCATGTGCGCGGCTGGGAAAAGCCGTCCGACCATGTCCCCGTCTTCGTGGAGCTTTCGCTGTGAGCGAGGCGCTGACGGGCGGCTGCCTCTGCGGGCGCATCCATTACCGCATCGACGCGCCGCCGCGCATCGTCAGCCACTGCCACTGCCGGCTCTGCCAGTTGGCGAGCGGCGGCTTGTTCCTGACCTGGGCGAGCTTCGATGCGCCCGCTTTCGCGCTGACCGCCGGCACGCCGGCGATCCACGAATCGTCGGCGACCGGCCGGCGGCACTTCTGCGCCGATTGCGGCACGCCGCTGATGATGACGATGACCGACGACGACCGCTTCGTCGACGTCACCCTCGCCTCGCTCGACGAGCCGGACCGGTTCCCGGTCGACCAGAACATCTGGGTCGGCAGCCGCCGCGCCGCCGCCAAGGGCTTCGACGCGGATCTGCCGTCGCATTATGACGAGCCGGAAGCCTGACGCCGCCGGCCTGCCGATCGAGCGGCTGCGCGGCATCGGCCCGACGTCGGCGAAATGGCTGCGCGCCGCCGGGATTACGACCGAGGCGGAGCTGCGCGCTTTGGGTGCCGCCCGCGCCTATCGGCGGCTGAAGAGCGCCGATCCGCGGACGATAAGCCTCAACATGCTCTGGGGCCTCCATGCCGCGCTGCATGGGATGCCCGTCGCGGCCGTCGATGGCGCCACCAGGGAACGGTTGCTGGCGGAATTGGACGGCTGTGACGGCGACAACTGACACCACGGTGTCAGTTGTGCTGGTCTAGGGTTTCCTCCCAACCATTGCCTTCGAGGCTGGCGATGAACTCGAATATCCTGGAAATCCGCTCCTTCTGTCTCCGGCCCGATGCCGACGAGCGCGCGCTGATCGATGCCGCGCATGACACGATGGCGCTGCTGCGCCGGCAGCGCGGCTTCATGGCGCGCTCGATCGCGCGCGGCGAGGACGGAAGCTGGACCGAGATCGTGCACTGGCTCGACCAGGCTTCGGCGCGGGCAGCCGGGGAGCGGCTGCAGACCCTCGCCGCGGCGCGCGCCTATGCGGACCTGATCGACGCGCCGACGCTGAAGTCCGGCTTCTATCCGCTGGCCTATTTCGGGTAGGGGGAATGCGGCGCGCCGACAGGCTGTTCGAGATCGTGCAGTTCCTGCGCGGCGCCCGCCTTCGCACGGCGCAGGATATCGCCGATCATCTCGAGGTCTCGGTCCGCACCGTCTATCGCGACATCGATGCGCTGGTCGGGCGCGGCGTGCCGATCGAGGGCGAGCGCGGCGTCGGCTATATCCTGCGCCCGACGCTGCTGTTGCCGCCGCTGTCCTTCTCGACGATCGAGCTCGAGAGTCTCGCGCTGGGCGCGCGCTTCGTCGAGGCCTGGGCCGATCCGGAGCTCGCCGACGCGGCGCGGGAAGCGATGATCAAGATCGACGCCGTGCTGCCCGACAGCCGCCGCGGCGAGGTCTGGCGCGACAGCATCCTCGTCTACTCGCCGCAGCTCGGCGCGGGGATCGACGCCACGCTGAAGCTGTTCCGCGATGCGACGCGGACGCGATCAAAGATGCAGATTGCCTATCGCAGCCTCGACGAGACCACGACGAGCCGCATCATTCGCCCGCTCGCCATCGAGGCCTGGGGCCACGCCTGGACCGCAACGACCTGGTGCGAACTCCGGGCCGACTTCCGCACCTTCCGCCTCGACCGGATCGAGGAAGCGCACGTCCTCGACGAGCGCTTCAAGCCCGAGAAGGGCCGCACGCTCGCCGACTTCCTGAAGCGCCTCCGCGACGAAGGCCGCCCGCGCACGCCGAAGAGCCCGTGAAGCTCGATGCTGGGCTCGCGCCGACCCAATTTGGGCCGCCTAGGCGACGACCTTCGCCACCAGATCGGGGTGCTCTGCGATCACCCGAACATAGGCCATCGCGAAATCGGGCGCGGTCGTTCGGGCCTGTTCCCAATCGCGCAGCGTGCCGACCGGAACGCGAAACCGTGCGGCGAACTCGGATTGCGACAGGCCGAGCGCGGTCCTCGTCTTGCGGATCAGGCGGGCGCGCTGGCCCCGGTCCATCGCCTCGGGCGCAACGTCGAAATCCTCGGCATCAGATGGGTCAGCCGGCAGAATGATAGGCTCGTTCCTCACCCGTGTTGCTCCTTCTGACCGAGATAAAGCGTGGCAGGTCGTCCCGCCACACGAAGACGCCGGTGAACACTCTGTCCCCGACGATCCCGATGACCTTGAAGCGCTCCTCGCCGTCGATCGCGCGGGTCGACGGCAGGATCAGATGGTTGTCGTCCTCGAAGAGGCGATCACCGAAGGCGAGCGGCAGCTTGTGCTTTTCGCGGTTGGCGGCGTCTTTCGCGGGATCGAACCGGTCATGCGTCACGCGCGAAGTTATACGGGATTTCCGTATAACCCGCAATCGCCAAGCGTGCGTGACCCGCCTATTTCGGGAACTCGATGCCCATCTCGCGGTAGCGCTCGGGGTCGTCGCCCCAGTTTTCGCGGACCTTGACGAAGAGGAAGAGATGGACTGGCCGTTCGGCCATTTCCTGGATTTCGGCCCGCGCCGCCATCGAGATCGCCTTGATCGTCTCGCCGCGGCGGCCGATCACGATCTTCTTCTGGCTCTCGCGCTCGACATAGATCGTCTGCTCGATGCGCGCCGAACCGTCGGCCTGGTCCTTCCACTGCTCGGTCTCGACATGCGAGGCATAGGGCAGCTCGTCGTGGAGGCGCAGGAACAGCTTCTCGCGCGTGATCTCGGCGGCGAGCGCCCTGAGCGGCAGGTCCGACATCTGGTCTTCGGGATAGAGCCAGGGACCGGCCGGCACGGCGCCGGCGAGATAGGCGACGAGGTCGGCGCAGCCATCACCCTTGAGCGCCGAGATCATGAAGGTGCGCTCGAACCGCGCCGTGGCATTCGCCTTGGCGGCGAGTTCCAGCAGCGTCTCGCGGCGGACCGTGTCGATCTTGTTGAGGATGAGGATGCGCGGCTGATGCACCGCCGCCACCTTGTCGAGGATCGCCGCCGTCTCGCCGGCAAGGCCGCGCTCGGCATCGACGAGCAGCGCGACGAGATCGGCATCCTTGGCGCCGCCCCAGGCGGTGTCGACCATGGCGCGGTCGAGCCGGCGCTTCGG
The DNA here is from genome assembly GCA_965229325.1 of Kaistia sp. GTDB lineage: Bacteria > Pseudomonadota > Alphaproteobacteria > Rhizobiales > Kaistiaceae > Kaistia. The sequence goes on from OZ245873.1 coordinate 1,213,933, forward strand.
GCGGAAGATGCCGGGCGTATCGACGAAGATCAGCTGCGAGGCGCCCGCCAGCGCGATGCCGCGCATGATGGCGCGCGTCGTCTGCACCTTGTGGGTGACGATCGAGATCTTGGCGCCGACGAGCTGGTTGAGCAGCGTCGACTTGCCGGCATTCGGCGCGCCGATCAGCGCGACGAAGCCGCAGCGCGTCTCGACGGGAGCCGGCGCAGCGGAATCGGAATCGGCCCCTTCGGGGATGTTATCGTCAACGGGCGTCATGGGCTCATTGGGCGTCATGGGTTTCGGGCCTCCAGACCCCCTGCGCGATCAGGACGGCGGTCGCCGCCTTCTGTTCGGCCTCGCGCTTGGACCGGCCGGCGCCGATAACGGCTTCCATGCCTTCGGTGGTGACGGCGACGCGGAAGCTCGGGGCATGGTCCGGGCCGCTGCGTTCGACGATCTCATAAGTCGGAGCGGCAAGTCCCCGCCCCTGCGCCCATTCCTGCAATGTCGTCTTGGCATCGCGGAGCGGGCCGCTCCAGTTGAGCATGCGCGCCTGCCAGTGCGCGGTGATGAACGCCTTCGCCGCCGGCAGGCCGCCGTCGAGATAGAGCGCGCCGATCACCGCCTCGCAGACATCACCTAGGATCGCGGCCTTCTTGCGGCCGCCCGACTGGACTTCGCCGCCGCCGAGCCGGATCCAGCCGCCGAGCCCGACATCGAGCGCGACTTCGGCGCAGCTCTCGTTGCGCACAAGCGCCGTCAGGCGGCGGGCAAGCTCGCCCTCCTCCGCATCCGGGAAGGCGGCGATGAGGAGATCAGCGATCACCAGCGCCAGCACGCGGTCGCCGAGAAATTCGAGCCGTTGATAGCTGGCGGCATGGCCGAGATTGGCCTCGGCGACGGCGCTCGCATGGGTCAGCGCGCGTTCGAGATGGCCGATCGCGGCGAAGCGATGGCCGAGCCGCGCTTCGAGGGGAGCAAGACTTTCGGCCATCAGACGAACTTGAAGATGCGGTCGAAGCGGACGGTCCAGGGCCAGCGCCAGAACTGCCAGGCCGGCTCGCCTTCCTTGACCGAGAAGAAGATCAGGCCGGCGCGCCCGACGAGATTCTCGAACGGCACATAGCCGACCGCGCCGAGGACGCGGCTGTCGGTCGAGTTGTCGCGATTGTCGCCCATCATGAAGTAATGATCGGGCGGCACCTCGAACACCGGCGTGTTGTCGGAGAAGCTGTGCGGATCGAGATCGAGCACCGTGTAGGTGACACCGTTCGGCAGCGTCTCCTTGTAGCGCGAGACCCGCGTCTCCGCGCCGAATTCGTCATTGGTGATGTAGTCGTCGATCTTCTGCTTCGGCACAGCCGTGCCGTTGATCTGCAGGACGCCATCGATCATCTGGATCTTGTCACCGGGCAGGCCGATCACCCGCTTGATATAGTCGACGGACGGGTCGCGCGGCAGCTTGAACACGGCGACATCGCCGCGCTCGGGCGGCGACGCCCAGATGCGGCCGGAAAAGATGTCCGGCGCGAAGGGCAGCGAATAGCGGCTGTAGCCATAGGCATATTTCGAGACGAACAGGTAGTCGCCGACCAGCAGCGTGTCCTTCATCGAGCCGGAGGGAATGTTGAAGGGCTGGAACAGGAAAGTCCGAACGATCAGCGCCAGCAGCAGCGCTTGCACGACGATCTTGACCGTCTCGCCAAAACCGCCACGCTCGGACTTGTATTTGTCGCCGGCCACGCTCATCCGCCCTTCCGATCCACCATCGCCTCGATTGCCCCCCGGCGGTTGGTTCTTATCGGCTTCCCCGGCGGCGCGCAACGCATGCGCCTTGCCCGCCACAGCCTCACGGCGCCAACGGCAACGCCTCGATGACGACGAAGGCCTGGGCGAGCGGATAGTCGTCGGTGATCGTCAGATGAATGACGGCACGGTGGCCGCGCGGGAGAAGCCGCGCAAGCTGCTCGGCGGCGCCGCCGGTCAGGTTCATCGTCGGCTGGCCACTCGGCAGGTTGACGACGCCCATGTCGCGCCAGAACACGCCCTGGCTGAGACCGGTTCCGAGCGCCTTGGCGCAGGCCTCCTTGGCGGCGAAGCGCTTGGCATAGGAGGCGGCGCGCTCCTTGCGGCGGTCGGAGCGGGCCCGCTCGATCGCGGTGAAGACGCGGTCGGTGAACCGGTCGCCGAAGCGCTCCAGCGATTTCTCGACGCGGCGGATATCGATGAGGTCGCTGCCGAGCCCGATGATCATCGGCCGGCCTCGGCGGCGGCGCGCGCCTCAGTCATCAGCGTGCGCATCACGCGGATCGAGGCATCGAGCCCCCGGAAGACGGCCTCGCCGATCAGGAAATGGCCGATATTGAGCTCGCGCACTTCGGGAATCGCCGCGACCGGCCCGACGGTCTCATAGGAGAGGCCGTGGCCGGCATGGATCTCGAGGCCGAGGCCGGCGCCATAGCGCGCCGCCTCGATGAGGCGCAGCGTCTCGGCGGCGAAAACGTCGGAGCTCTCCTCATAGGCCTCGCAATAGGTGCCGGTGTGCAGCTCGACCACCGGCGCGCCGAGTTCGGCCGCGGCGTCAAGCTGGCGCGGATCGGGGGCGATGAACAGCGACACGCGGATGCCGGCGTCGCCGAGCTCGGCGACGAGCGGACGCAGCGCCTGAAGCTGGCCGGCGGCGTCGAGGCCGCCCTCGGTGGTGCGCTCCTCGCGCCGCTCCGGCACGATGCAGGCGGCATGCGGACGATGGCGCAGCGCGATCGCGACCATCTCCCGCGTCGCGGCCATCTCGAGGTTCAGCGGCAGCGTCAGTTCGGCCATCAGGCGGTCGATATCGGCGTCGCGGATGTGGCGGCGATCCTCGCGGAGATGCGCCGTGATGCCGTCGGCGCCGGCGGTGGCGGCGATTTCGGCCGCGACGATCGGGTCCGGATGGACGCCGCCACGGGCGTTCCGGATCGTCGCGACATGATCGATGTTGACGCCGAGGCGGAGCGGGGCGAAGCGCGGCATGGGATGCGACATGGGATGCGACATGGGACGGGCACTCCCTTCTGAACGAGCCTTATAGACGATGGCCGTGCAGTTCGCGCCGGCGGATCGCGAAACGCTCGCGCCGCGCCGATTGGAACGCGTCGGCCGCGAAGAACACCGCGATATAGGCAATGGCGCCCGCCACAATGGCGATCGGGATCGACCCGATCAGCATCGGCTCGATCACCGGCCAGATATTGTGCAGCGAATCGGTCAACAGACGATGCGCCAGTTCCTCGGCCGTCTTCGCCTGGCTCTCGCGACCGAACCAGCCAAGGACGACATTGCCGGTCTCGTAGGTGGCGATCCAGATGAACGGAAATGTCAGCGGATTGCCGATCGAGGTGCCGAGCACGGCGGCGAGCACATTGCCGCGCACGAGGAAGGCGGCGACGAAGCAGAGCAGGTAGTGGAAGCCGATGAACGGTGTCATCGCCAGCGCCACGCCGACCGCGAAGCCCGCCGCGATCGAATGCGGCGTGCCCGAGAGGCGCAGCAGCCGCTTGCCATAGTAGCGCAGCGCCCGCCCCCAGCCGCGACGCGGCCAGGCGAAATGCGTCAGCTTCTGGTGGAAACGGAGGGGGTGGCGACGGCGGAAGAGCATGGAAGGGGTTGTCGGCGATCAGTTAGGTCAGATTACGACTACCCGGTTTCACCGCCGGAATCGACTGAAGCTCCGGCGGCAGGTCGTCGGCCGGATAGGCGGGGACCTTGTAGTCGCAGAGCGCGATCAGCGGCACGCCGACATCGGCCTCGCCGGCCGAGCGGTCGATCAGGCAGGCGACGGCGACGACCGTCCCGCCGAGGCCTTCGATCGTCTCGATCGTCTCGCGGCTGGAGAGACCCGTCGAGATGATGTCCTCGACCACGAGGACGCGGGCGCCCTCCGGCAGATCGAAGCGGCGGAGGCGGAACACGCCGCCCTCGCGCTCGACCCAGAGCGCGGGCACGCCGAGATGGCGCGCCGTCTCATAGCCCGGAATGAGGCCGCCGAGCGCCGGCGAGACGACGATGTCGAAGTCGAGCCCGCGCGCGCGCACCTTCTCGGCCAGCGCCTTGCAGAGGCGCTCGGTGCGGTCCGGATACATGAAGACGCGCGCCTTCTGCAGGAAGACCGGGCTGTGCAGGCCGGAGGAGAGGATGAAATGCCCCTCGAGCAGCGCGCCGGACTGGCGGAAGACGTCGATGACCTCGTGCTGTTCCATGGATGGTCCCCGGGAGAATGGCCGCCGTTCAGGCGTTGACGCGGTTGGCGGAGCTGACGACGTGGCGTTCGCGCAGGTCGCTCAGCAGGCGATTGAGATGCTTGACGTCCCAGACCTCGAGATCGATCTCGATCTGCGAGAAGTCGGGCGCGCTGCGGACGATCTTCAGGTTGGAGATGTTGCCGTCATTGTCGGCGATCACCTGCGCGACCTGGGCGAGCGTCCCCGGCTCGTTGATGGCCACGACCTCGATGCGCGCCGGGAATCGCTCGCGATTGGCGGCGTCGATGTCCCAGCGCACATCCAGCCAGCGGTCGGGCTCGTCGTCGAAATCCTTCAGCGCCGGCGACTGGATCGGATAGATCGTGATCCCCTCGCCCGGCGTCATGATGCCGACGATGCGGTCGCCCGGCACGGCGCCGCCTTCCGGCGCGAAGCGCACGGGCATGTCGCCATGCAGGCCGCGAATGGGGATCGCGTGCTCGGCATCGGCGGCATCGCCGCTCGGCACACGGAAGATCATGCCGCTCGCCTTCTTGAGCCCGAACCAGCCGGCCTCGCCGCCCGTGCCGGCGCCGCCCTTCGGCGCCGCGGCCCGCTCTTCCTTGTGGTCGGGATAGACGGCCTTCAGCACGTTGATCGAGGGAATCTCGCCGCGACCGACAGAGGCCAGCATGTCCTCGATATTCTGCTGGGCAAGGCGCGGCAGCGCCGCCTTCAGCCGCTCCTCAGAATAGTCGCGCGCCGCGCGCTCGAAGGCACGCTCGACGATCTTGCGGCCGAGACCTGCATATTGCTTGCGGATCGCGGCGCGGGCGGCGCGGCGGATCGAGGCGCGCGCCTTGCCGGTGACGGCGATGCTCTCCCAGGCCGGCGGCGGGATCTGCCCCTTGGAGCAGATGATCTCGACCTCGTCGCCGTTCTTCATCTCGGTCGTGAGCGGCATCATGCGGCCGTTCAGCTTGCAGCCGACGCAGGTGTCGCCGATATCGGTGTGGACGGCATAGGCGAAGTCGATCGGCGTCGCGCCGCGCGGCAGCGCGATCAGCCGGCCCTTCGGCGTGAAGCAGAACACCTGGTCGTGGAAGAGCTCGAGCTTGGTGTTCTCGAGGAACTCCTCGGGCGTATCGCCCTCGGCCAGCATCTCGACGGTGCGGCGCAGCCAGGTATAGGCACGGCTCTCGTCCGAGGCCTTGCCGCCGACCTTGTCCTTGTAGAGCGCATGCGCGGCGATGCCGTATTCGGCGACCTCGTTCATCGCGAAGGTGCGGATCTGCAGCTCGACGCGCTGCCGCCCGGGGCCGACCACGGTGGTGTGGATCGAGCGATAGTCGTTCTGCTTCGGCGTCGAGATATAGTCCTTGAAGCGGCCGGGAACCGTCGGCCACGACGTGTGCACGATGCCGAGCGCGGCATAGCAGTCGGCGCGGGTCTCGACGAGCACGCGGAAGCCGAGGATGTCGGAGAGCTGCTCGAACGAGATCGCCTTCCGCTCCATCTTGCGGAAGATCGAATAGGGCCGCTTCTCGCGGCCATAGACCTCGGCCTTGATGCCGTTCTTCTCGAACTTTTCGCGCAGATCCTTCTCGATCTCGGCGATCAGGCCCTGGTTGCGGACGCGGATCTCGGCGAGGCGGTCGGTGACGGCTGCATGCGCTTCCGGGTTGACGACCTTGAACGCCAGCTCCTCGAGCTCCTCGCGCATGTCGTGCATGCCCATGCGGCCGGCGAGCGGGGCATAGATCTCGAGCGTTTCCTCGGCGATGCGGCCGCGCTTCTCCACCGGCATGAAGTGGAGCGTGCGCATGTTGTGCAGGCGGTCGGCGAGCTTGACGAGGAGGACGCGGACATCCTCGGAGATCGCCAGCAGCAGCTTGCGGAAATTCTCGGCCTGCGCCGCCTTGCGCGAGACGAGATCGAGCCGCTTGATCTTGGTGAGGCCCTCGACGAGCCGGCCGATATCCTCGCCGAAGGTCGCGTCGATCTCCGAGCGCGTCGCGTCGGTATCCTCGATCGTGTCGTGCAGCAGCGCGACGGCGATGGTCGAATCGTCGAGCTTCAGGTCCGTGAGGATGCCGGCGACTTCGAGCGGATGGGAGAAATAGGGGTCGCCATTGGCGCGCCGCTGGCTGCCATGCTTCTGCATGGCATAGACATACGCCTTGTTCAGCAGCCCCTCGTCGGCCTGCGGATTGTACCGCTGGACACGTTCGAGGAGTTCGTATTGGCGCATCATGGCGCGGCTATCCGGCGACAGGCTTCTAGACCGGGATCAGACCCGGTCCCGTGCAATGTCATATAGGATCGCGGCGCTGACGCTACGACAAGCAGTTTGACGCGGGGGCCAGCCCCGCGACGCACCCTGACGACTAGAAATCGTCCTGCTTGTCGGGCGGAACCATGCTTTCGAGGCCGCGCAGCAGGTCTTCTTCCGACATGCGGTCGAAGGCGATCGCATTGTCCTCGGCAACGTCCTCGTCGCCGCCGGCGAGCAGCGGAATGTCCTGCTCGGGCTCGTCGACCTCGACATACTTCTGCAGCGAATGGATCAGGTCTTCCTTGAGGTCGTCGGGCGAGACGGTCTCGTCCGCGATCTCGCGCAGCGCCACGACGGGGTTCTTGTCGTTGTCGCGGGCGACGGTCAACGCCGAGCCGCTGGCGATCATGCGGGCGCGGTGTCCGGCCAGCAGCACGAGCTCGAAGCGGTTCTCGACCTTGTCGACGCAATCTTCCACGGTCACGCGCGCCATGAGAGGTCTCCTGGAAACATGCAAGGGTTCAAGCGGGGATGAATAGGTGCCGGGAGCGCGGAATGCAAGCCCCGCGCCGAAAGCAGCAGCGGCGCATCTTTCCGGTTCGTCATCCTGTCACTGTTCACCATTCCACAGTTTCGCGCGGCAAACCGTTTGCGAGCGCGTCGGCGAGGCCCTATTTGATTCAAATCTACCGGTGCTCGGCGATTTGTTTTCCCGCCGCGCCGGCCTGTCATATTTTCAACTTTTGGATTGATGGCCATGTCTGACACTCGCGAGAAGATCGCCCTGTTCATTGACGGCGCAAATTTGTATGCGACGACCAAGTCGCTGGGTTTCGACATCGACTACAAGAAGCTTCTCACCGAATTCAACACGAGGGGCAACCTGATCCGCGCCTATTATTACACGGCGCTGTCCGAAGATCAGGAATACTCGTCGATCCGCCCGCTGATCGACTGGCTCGATTACAACGGATATTCCGTGGTCACCAAGCCGACCAAGGAATTCTTCGATGCGACCGGCCGGCGCAAGATCAAGGGCAACATGGATATCGAGCTGGCCGTCGACATGATGGAGCTCGCCGATCACCTCGATCACATCATCCTCTTCTCCGGCGACGGCGATTTCCGCTCGCTGATCGAAGCCGTGCAGCGCAAGGGCCGCAAGGTCAGCGTCGTCTCGACGCTGGCGACGCAGCCGCCGATGATCGCCGACGAACTGCGCCGCCAGGCCGATCACTTCATCGACATCACCAGCCTGCAGTCCCGGATCGGCCGCGATCCCGGCGAGCGCGCCGTCCGCGCCGCCGAGCGCGCGCAGGCGCAGGAAGCCTTCGAGGACGATTTCGACGAGGGCGTCTGAGCCGGGAGCTTCGCGTGAGCCTTTCGGCCGCCGACGCGCCGCGCGATTGCCCGCTCTGCCCGCGCCTCGTGGATTTCCGCGAGATGTGGCGAGCGCGCGAGCCCGCCTGGCACAATGCCCCGGTGCCCTCCTTCGGCAGTGAGGACGCGCGCCTTCTCATCGTCGGTCTCGCGCCGGGACTGCGCGGTGCCAACCGCACCGGGCGACCGTTCACGGGCGACTATGCCGGCGACCTGCTCTACGAGACGCTGATCCGCTATGGCTTCGCCGAGGGCGTCTTCGAGGCGCGGCCCGACGACAGCCTTCGCCTCGTTGACGCCGCCATCGCCAATGCCGTGCGCTGCGTCCCGCCCGAGAACAAGCCGACGACCGAGGAAATCCGGACCTGCCGGCCGTTCCTGACCGCGACCATCGCCGCGATGCCGCGCCTCGAGGCCGTCGTCGCCCTCGGCAAGATCGCGCATGATTCGCTCGTCGTCGCGCTCGGCGAGAAAATGGCCCGCCATCCGTTCGGCCACGGCCGCCGCCATGCGATCGGCCGCCTCGCCATCTTCGACAGCTACCACTGCTCGCGCTACAACACGAACACCGGCGTGCTCACGCCCGAGATGTTCCGCGCGGTCTTCGCCGCCGTCAGGGCCCATCTGCCGACCTGATCGGCGATCGTGCCAAAAAAGCCACAATTGCCGTCGGTCACGCATCTCAGCCGCATTTCGGGCTGTGCGATTCATATGTTTCCATTACCATAAGCTCAGTTATGTAGTTCGGCGGCGTCGCAAAAGGCCTTTTGTTTCAGGCTCATGACCCCGTCATCTCCTTGTCCGCACGCCGCGCCGCTCATGCTGCCCGGCCTCAAACGGAGAACACCCATGCGCTTCAAGACGCTCGCCCTCTGCTCCGCCGCCCTATTGGTGGTTGTCGGCAAGGCCGGAGCCGCCGATCTGACGGTTGCCGAACCGGTCGACTATGTGAAGGTCTGCGACGCGTTCGGCGAGGGCTTTTTCTATTCCCCCGGCACCGACACCTGCATCAAGGTCGGCGGCTATGTGAAGTTCGGTACCGACTTCGGCAACACCGACTTCGGCAACTACAATGACGAGTATCCGACCAGCCATTGGGGCAACTTCTACACTGAAGCCTCGATCCAGCTCACCGCCTCCTCGGTGACCGAGTTCGGCACGTTGACCGGTTTCCTCGATGTCCGCGCCCAGACGGGCAATGAGAGCAATTTCAACACGTCGGCGATCCAGGCCGTCAACAGCGCCACCAATTCGGCCTATCTCGACAGCGCCTACGTGCAGCTCGGTGGTCTCCAGGCCGGCTACTTCACCTCGCTGTTCGATTTCGGCCGCGGCTATACCGATACCGAGGCCTTCGGCTCCGATGCCACGACCGACCATATCCAGTACACCTACGCCACTGGTGGCATCGCCCTCGCCTTCTCGGTCGAAGACCAGCGCGACCGCGGCGCCGCCGGCAGCATTGATGGCATCGTCGATACCGACGGGGTCTATAGCCAGGGCGGCCAGGACAACATCCCCGACCTGATCGCGGCGATCTCCTATTCCTCCGGCATCCTCAGCGGCAAGCTGGCAGGCGCCTATGTCAACCAAGCGGTCGACATCACCGGCAGCGGAACGGCCAGCGATCCCTATGTCGGCGAAGCCAAGGCTGGCTGGGCGGTCGGCGCGGGCCTCGAATTCTCGCTCGACAGCTTCACCAAGGGCGACGCCTTCTTCGTCTCGGCCGCCTATGGCGACAACGCCAACACCTTCACCGGCATCGCCGGCGACACCTCGGTGGCCGGTCTCGGCGGCGTCAGCAATTCCGAGGTCGCTGCGGCAGCCGAGGGCACCAGCTGGAGCGCGCTCGCTTCGTATAAGCACAACTGGACCGACACGGTCTATTCGGCGGTTACCGGCGGTTATGCGTCGTTTGACGGCGCCGGATCTCAGTTTGGGGACTACAGCCTCACGGCCTGGGAAGGTGTCTTCTCGACCAGCTGGACGCCGGTTCCCAATCTCGAGCTGATGCTCGACGGCTCCTATGCGCAGATCGACCAGTCCGACGAAGGCACCGGCGACGCCTGGGCCGTCAATCTGTGGATGCAGCGCAGCTGGTAACGAGGCCGGCGCGCCGACCTCCCCGGCAAGCACCTCGTCTTGCCGGGATGTCGCGCGCCGTCTCACCCTCTCGGCGGGCTGCTCTGCGTGGTGTTTCCGGGCGATGTCCGGAAACCGAGAAAGGGCCAAATATCGACATTGACGGGGTTTCCCGCAGTGGAGACGGTGAGACGGCCTCGCAGCCGCATGAAGAGCGGCCGAGGCGCTCAATGGACCGTCAACGGAGCCCTTTCCGGGATGAAAACCCCCCTCCTCGCCGCCGCCTGCCTCGCGGCCATGATCCCATCCCTGCCCGCCTTCGCGGATGAGACCGGCGGCAAGACCGGTCTCTTCAATACGCGCTATTGCGAGATCCTGACGCTCGACCGCGACGGCCTCGACATCGAGGCGACCGTCTACAACACCATCGGCTTCAACGATTGCCCGAGCGACGCCTGGAACGGGATCACCGAGAAGGCCGCTGCCGATCAACTCGGCGTCAAGCGCGTCGAACTGAATGGCCCGCGTTACTGGGTGCTGGACGGGATCAAGGGCTCGGGTGTCTCGACCACCGGCAAGACGGTCACCGTCAATGGCATCGCGATGGGCGAGCGCGCGACGCTGTCCCCCTCGCTTCGGCAGGCGCTCGGCGGCCACAAACTCTATGAGCCGTCCGAGATCAAGCGCGACACCGTCTTCACCTACAGCGCCGGCAAGCCCGTGTTCGATCTGACGGACCCGCAGGGCAACGTCTACCGCATGCAGTCCTATGCCCAGATCATCGACAAGGACGAGACGCTGGATGACCTCGCCGGGCTCGGCGCCAAGCTGAAGCTTCCGAAGGGCTGGACCTATGCGACGCGCATCCTCGACAAGGACGAGCAACTGGTCGCGACCGGGGTCGCCTATGTCCTCCAGGACGATTTCCTGAACAGCTACCAGCGCATGTAGGCCGCGGCTGCGGTCCGAGCGGGAGCGCGACGGGCGGTGAGAGGGCCGGCGGGATGCCTGCCCTCAACCCCGGTCGCGCAGGACCCGGCTCTTCTCGCGGTTCCAGTCGCGCTCTTTCTCGGTCGCGCGCTTGTCGTGCAGCTTCTTGCCGCGAGCGAGCGCGACCTCGACCTTGGCGCGGCCCTTGTCGTTGAAATAGATCTTCAACGGCACGATGGTCATGCCCTCGCGCTGCACCGCGACGGCGAGGCGGCCGATTTCCTTCTTGTGCAGCAGCAGTTTCCGCGGACGGCGCGTCTCGTGGTTGAACTGGTTGGCCTGCAGATATTCCGGGATATAGGCGTTGTAGAGCCAGACCTCGCCGCCCTTCTCGGCAGCGTAGGAATCGCTGATCGTCGAGCGGCCGCCGCGGAGCGACTTGATCTCGGTTCCGGTCAGCATGATGCCGGCCTCGAAGACCTGGCCGATCTCGAAATCATAACGGGCGCGGCGGTTATCCGCCGCGAGCTTGTAACGGGGGTCGCCCGTTCCGGCGGACATCAGCGCATCCTCAGTTGGTCAGGCCCGCATGCACCAGCGCGGCGCGAATGGCGGTCTTGGTCTGCTCGGTGATTCCGACGAGCGGCAGGCGGACTTCGTCCTCCATGCGGCTCAGCACCGACAATGCATATTTGGCCCCTGTCGGGTTCGGTTCAAGGAACAGCGCCTGATGCAGCGGCATCAGGCGGTCCTGATAGGCGAGCGCCTTGGCATAGTCGCCCGCGAGGCAGGCCGCCTGGAACTCCGAACAGAGCTTCGGCGCGACATTCGAGGTCACGGAGATGCAGCCCTGGCCGCCATGCGCCATGAAGGCGAGCGCCGTGCCATCCTCGCCCGAAAGCTGGAGGAAGTCGGGGCCGATCGCCATCCGCGTCAGGCTGACACGGTCGAGCTTGGCGGTCGCGTCCTTGACGCCGACGATGTTCGGCAGCTCGGCGAGGCGGGCCATGGTCTCGACGCTCATGTCGACGACCGAGCGCGGCGGGATGTTGTAGATGATGATCGGCAGGCCGACGGCGTCGTTGATCGCCTTGTAATGCTGGTAGAGCCCTTCCTGGTTGGGCTTGTTGTAATAGGGCGTGACGACCAGCACGGCGTCCGCACCGGCGTGTTCGGCATGGCGGGCGAGATCGATCGCCTCGCGCGTGTTGTTCGAGCCGGCACCGGCGATCACCGGCACGCGGCCGGCGGCGACCTCGATGCAGATCTCGACGACGCGCTTGTGTTCCTCATGCGACAGGGTCGGGCTCTCGCCGGTGGTGCCGACCGGCACAAGGCCGTGCGTCCCTTCGGTGATCTGCCAGTCGACAAACGCGCGGAACGCCTCCTCATCGACGGAGCCGCCCCGCATCGGCGTGACCAGTGCCGTGATCGAACCCTTGAACATCGCGCCTATCCGCCCTCTTGCCCGCCTTCTTGCCGTCAATCGGCCCGAATCCACGCCGATAGAGTTGGCGTGCGGATCGGGCTATGTTGTGGCGATTGTGCTCTTTCTTCGAGGGCGGGACCATAGAGGCTGGCTCGCGACAGGGCAAGAACCGCCGGGCACCGGCCGATGCGTCAAGCCTTTGTTCACCACGTGCAATTAGCATCGGTTCACCGGCCGGTTCTGGACTTATGAACAGGAGAGGCCGACTCTCTGGCGGTGCGTAAAGGAAGTGCGGGCATGATGGAGAACTCTCCGGGCTGGAGCGGACGCAAGGCGCGACTGATGGCGCGGGTCGCGCTCGCCGCGCTCATGGTCGCTGCCACCGCCGCGGAAACGCTCGCTCAGGCCGTGCCGCGGCCGCGCGCTCATCCGGCCCGCTCCGTCGATGCCACCGACGACCTGACGACCGCGGCGATCACGCCGGCCGTCAAGCCGACCGCCCCGGCCAAGGCCTCCGCCACGTCGCTCGCCAACGACATCACCTCCTCGTTCTCGCCGAGCCAGCTCGGGCTCGAGGCGGCGCTGAAGCTCGTCGACGGCGGCCAGATCGGCAAGGCGATGGCCATCGCGCAGATGATGCCGGACCAGACCAACCGGCACATCATCCAGTGGCTCGTCGCCCAGAGCGGCAGCCCGGACGTCTCGGTCAGCCAGATCACGCGGACCGCGCAGGAACTGCCGGATTGGCCGGGCCAGGCGCTGATGCGCCGGCGCGCCGAACAGGCGCTGCAGCGGATGAACGCCGATCCCGAGACGATCGTGCAGGCCTTCGCCAATACGAAGCCCGGCTCCGACGAGGGGCTGGTGCTGCTCACCGGCGCGCTGGTCGCGACCGGCCGTACCAAGGATGCCGCCGCGCTGCTGCGGCCGCGCTGGCGCAAGGACAGCTTCTCCGCCGCGATCGAGGCGACCATCCTGCGCCAGTACGGCAACCTGCTGACCCCCGCCGATCACAAGGCGCGGATGGACATGTTCCTCTATAATGATGACGCGGCCGAGGGCCTCGCCATCTCGAAGATGCTCGGCGGCGACATGCAGGCGCTCGCCGCCGCGAGAGCCGCCGTCATCAACAAGTCCGCCAATGCCGGCGCGCTGCTGGCCAAGGTCCCCGGGAACCTCCGCAAGGACCCCGGCTACATCTATTCCTCGACGCAGTATCTGCGCCGTGCCGAGCGCTACAAGGAAGCGGCGGCGATGATGCTGACCGCGCCGCGCAATGGCGAGCTGCTGGTCGATCCGGACGCCTGGTGGGTCGAGCGGCGCGTCCTCTCGCGCGAGATGCTCGATCTCGGCGATGCCCGCACCGCCTACAAGCTCGCCGCCGAACACGCGGCCGAATCGAGCGCCAACCAGGCCGATGCCGAATTCCATGCCGGCTGGTATGCGCTCCGCTTCCTGAACGATCCGGCGACGGCGCGGCGGCATTTCGCGGCGATCCAGGCCGCGTCGACCATGCCGCTCAGCCAGTCGCGTGCCGAATACTGGCTCGGCCGCGCCGCCGAGGCGCTCGGCGACCGCAACGAGGCGATCGCGCAATACCGCCTCGCCGCGGCCTATCCGACGACCTTCTACGGCCAGATCGCCTCGGCGAAGCTCGGCATGAAGCAGCTGACCCTGTCCGGCCCCGGCACCGCCGACAACGCCACCAAGAAGCGCTTCCAGAGCCGCGAGATGGTGCAGGCTCTGCAGCGGCTCCAGGCCGCCGGCTATGACGATCGCGCGCGGCAGTTCTACGCCCAGCTCGCCGATACGCTGATGAGCCCGGCCGAGGTCGGCCTGCTCGCGGCCATGGCCGAGAAGGATGGCCAGCACCAGATCGCGCTGCAGATCGGCAAGAAGGCCTATTCGCGCGGCCTGCCGGTCGACACCCTCGCCTTCCCGATCGCGGCGATCCCGCGCGGCGTGAAGACCACGGCGGTCGAGAAGTCGGTCGTCTATGCGGTCGCGCGGCAGGAAAGCGCCTTCAACCCGGCGGCGGTCAGCCATGCCGGCGCGCGCGGCCTGCTGCAGCTGATGCCGGGCACCGCCAAGATGGTGGCGAAGGCCGCCGGCGTGCCCTATTCGCTGCCGCGCCTCACCAGCGACCCCGGCTACAACGCCACGCTCGGCGCCGCGCATCTCGGCGACCTCGTCGGCGACTTCAACGGCTCCTACATCATGGCGTTCGCCGCCTACAACGCCGGCAAGAGCCGCGTCGTGCAGTGGGTCAAGCAGTATGGCGATCCGCGCGATCCGAATGTCGACGCCATCGACTGGATCGAGCGCATCCCCTTCACCGAGACGCGCAACTATGTGATGCGCTGCACGGAGAACCTGCAGGTCTATCGCGCCCGCCTCGGTGAGCCCGCCTTGGTCATCAACCGCGACCTGCATCGCGGCGGCCCCTTTTGAGCGGCGCCGCCCCGGCGGAGGATTTCAGCTTTCTGGCGGATGACGGGCTGCGGCTCGCCGGGCGCGACTTCGGCCCGCGCGACGGCGCGCGCCTTCCCGTCGTCTGCCTGCCCGGCCTGACGCGGACGACGCGCGATTTCGAGCGCCTCGCCGAAATCCTCGCCGCGCGCGGCCGGCGCGTCGTCGCCTTCGACTATCGCGGCCGTGGCCGCTCCGCGCGCGATGCGACCGGCGCCAGCTACACCGTGCCGATCGAGCTGCAGGATGTCCTCCGCGGCATGGGCGAGCGCGGGCTCGGCCGCTCCATATTCGTCGGCACCTCGCGCGGCGGCATCCTCACCATGAGCCTCGCCGCCACCCGTCCCGACCTCGTGGCCGGCGCCGTGCTCAACGATATCGGCAGCCGGATCGAGACCGCCGGACTGCTCCGCATCAAATCCTATGTCGGCAAAGGACAGCCGCCCGCTGACTGGGACGAGGCCGCGGCGATGCTGCGCGCCCTGCATGGCGCATATTTTCTGGCCTTCACCGATGGCGACTGGCAAGAGCAGGCCCGCCTCACCTTTGCGGAGAGCGACGGCAAGCCCGTCATCGACGCCGATCCGCTGCTCGCCCTTGGCCTCGCCGCGCTGACCGAGGCGACGCCCTCGCCCGATCTTTCCGCGGTCTTCGCGGCGCTGGCCGCCGTGCCGGTCATGCTGATCCGCGGCGGCACCTCGGACCTGCTTGCGCCGGAGACCGTCCTCGCCATGGCCGCGCAGCATGCCGGCCTCGTCACGGTCGAGGTGCAGGGCGAAGGCCATCCGCCGATGCTGCGCGGCGCGCTGCTGGGCGCCATCGCCGACTTCATCGACGGCATCGGCTGACCACCACCGCCTACCCGCGCGGACGACGCGGCGGCGGCTCGCTGGCCGCGATGCGGGCGGCGGTGGTCACCCAGTCGTCGGCGCTGACGCCTTCGCCGAGATCGAGCTGGGCCGAGATCCAGGCGACTTCCTGCGGCGTCCAGGCGGCGATCTGGCTGAAGTGATAGATGCCGATGGCATAGAGCCGGTCGGCATGGCGGCGCGAAAGGCCGGGCAGCCGCTGCAGCGCATCCGCCCTGCCCTGCCGCGGTCCCGGCAGCGCCGGCGGGCGCATGCGCGGCGGCAATTGCGACGCGCGCGGCCGCGCCGGCTGCGGCGCAGGTCGTGCGGCGGCCGGCGCCGCCTCGATGGTGAGAGGCCCCTCGTCGCGCCGGGCGGCCGGCTTCGCCATCGCAACGGGCTCCGGCAGCGGCACCAGCGCCTCGGTCTCATCCTCGCTGTCGGCGTCCTCCTCCGCGCGAGACCGCCCGAACAGCGGACGGATCAGCCGCGACAGCAGCCAGCCGACGAGGCTGCCGATCACGAAGCAGACGGCGAGGATCGCGAAGAGTTCGGCAGCGAAGCGGATCATCGCGGCACCCTCTTCACCGTATCGTCCCGGCGGCGGGCAGCGCGCGCGGCCATCACCTCGGCGATGACGCCGCAGACGAGACCGAGACCGGCGGACGCCGCCATGAAGGGCCAGATATGCAAGAGCAGATAGTCCATGCCGGCTCCTATCTGCTCTCGACGGTGAAGCTGATGCGGCTGTTGCGCTCGCGGCCGTCGGCGGTGGCGTTGCTGGCGACCGGCCGCGATTCGCCATAGCCGACCGCGGTCAGCCGCTCGCGCCGGACCCCGTCGGCGACCAGGCGTTCGAGCACGGCGGCGGCCTGGTCGGCGCTCTCCGCCTTGTTGCGCTTGGCACCGCCGGCCGAATCGGTATGGCCGCCGATCTCGATCGTCGCGGCCGGGCAGCGCTGGACGATGGCGGCAAGACGGTCGACGAGGCCGAAGCTCTCGGGCAGGACCTGCTGGCCGTCATCGTCGAAGGCGATCTCCTGCTTGGCGAGTTCCGCGTCGAGCGCTGTCTGGCATTCGGGGGCCGACAGCGGATCGCCGCCGACCGCGACGATGATCGACGAGGTCAGCGCGAAGCCCTCCGGCAAGGCCGCGCCGAGATCGGCCTCGATCGCCTGGCGGGCGTCTTCCGAGACGGCGGCGCCGGTGAGCGTCAGCTGGCGGTCGCTGAGGGCGGCGTGACCGGCGGACAGCCGGCTCACCGCCTGCAGCGCGGCGAGCGCGACCTCGGCGAGCCCGTCCGGCGCGCCGCCGGCCCGCTCGAGGCCGATCTCGATCTCGCCGCCGGGAAAGCGCGGCCGGGCCGCTGAAACGATCGTCGTCGCCAGTTCGTTGGTCGGCACATAGCCCGACAGCGTCAGGCCCTGCTCGGTGCGGACGATGCCGAAGACGAAGGGCGACACCGCGGCCGGCGCGACGGCGTCGCGGGTCAGCTCCATGCTCGCCGGCAAGGTGCGGCCGAGTTGCTCGGTCAAGGTGCGGAAGCTCGCGGTGGATTGCGCCTCGCCCTCGATCGCATAGGCGCGCCCGGTGAGGGCGACGGCGCCCTTGGCGAGCAGGGCGAGCTGCGACAGGCTGAAGCGGAGCGCGCCGATCCAGTCCATCTTGGGATCGCCTGCCGCGATGGCAAGCCGGTCATCGATCCGCGCCGACGGGAAGAGCCGCGTCGCCTCCGCCGAAACCTGCTGCCGCGCCCCTTCCGTCGGCACATAGCCGGAGAGCACGATGCGGTCGCCGTCGCGCGTCGCGCGCCAGACATAGGGATCGACGAAAGGCGGCTCGACATCGATCGCGCCGATGGCGATGCCGTCTCCCGGGCGGTCGCGGCGCGCGCCGAGATCAGCCAGCATCGCCTGGTGATCGTCGACCGACTTCGCCTTGCCGGTCATGGTCAGCGTCGCGTCGGCGATCAGCACCTGGCCCTCGGCGAGCCGCGGCAGCTGATAGGCGGCGAAGACCGCGGCCGAGCCGAAGCCCGGCGGTGCGCCGGAGGCAAGGCGGGCCTTGTCGTCGATGACGATGCCCGGCGCCGCGGCCGCGAGCGCGCTGCGGATCTCGCCACGAACGACCTCGGACGGCACGAAGCCCGAGAGCGTCGCCGTCCTGCCGTCATAGCCGGCCCGCCAGTTGAACGCCTCGGCACGCGGCGGCAGGATCCGCACCGTCCGGAGCTCGAGGCCCGGCGGCAGCGCGCGAGTCAGGGCGGCGGCGGCGGCGGCGAAGCTCGTCTCGTCGCGCGCGGTCCCGTCGATCGAGAGCGCCGGACCGGCGAGGCTCGCCTTGCCGTCGGAGAGTTCGGCGACGCGGGCGAGCGCGAAGCGGGCAAGGCCGAGGAAATCGACCGGCTGGCCGCGGGCGAGCGTCGTCTGGTCGACGAGCGCGAGGCCGGCAAAGGCGGCGGCGCTGTCGGCCCGAAGCGCCAGGCGCACATCGTCGGAGGGAACATAGCCGGCAAGCGTCAGCTGTCCGGCCGACCGCGTGGCCGTGAACAGGTAGTTCGCCTGCAAGGGCAGGATGCCGCTCGCGTCAAAGACGCTCATGATGCCCGGCACGGCGGCCGCGACCTCGGCGGCGCGCCGCTGCGCCTCCAGCGTCGGCGCCGTTCCGGACAGGATCGCGGTCTGGCCTTCGACAGTGACGCTCGCCCAGGACTGGCCGGCATCGACGAGCTGCTGGTCGATGCGGGCGGCCAGTTCGGTCGCCATCGGCCCGGCAACAAGGACGATCGCGGCCGCGGTCAGCAGGGAGACGACGAGCAGCCCGGCCGCGAGGAGAAAACGGATGCCGCTCATGATCGCGCCAGGGTGGCGGCGACTGGCCGGACAGCGAGGCTCTCGCGACGGGGATGGCGATGATGCGGACTGCGGGAGACCACGGCTCGCCCCGACACGGCAATGCAGTCGGCCGCCCGTTGGCGCCGCGCCGCTCTGCTCGCTCGAAGCGGTTGTCTGCCGGCCCCCATTCCACCCCTCCGGCCGCACAGGCGCGCGTGGCGGCGCCGATCGGCGCAGTTCAGCGCACTGCGAACAGGATGGTTGCCGAATTCAGCCGGGGACCGCAAGCGGCCCGTGCGCCTCAGCGGTGGATGACGGGTTCAGCGCGGGGTGGCCGGCGGGACATTCTTGACCATCCAGTCCTCAGCGAGAGCCAGCGCCGTGCGGCGCTCGGTCTCGGTGGCGACCGAAAAGGCCTGCTCCTGCAGCTGCTGGATCCAGGGGTCGAGCGGCTTGGCGCGGTCGCGGGCGACCGTGAGGAACATGAGGCCGAGCACCGGCTCGCGGTTGACGCCCTGGCCCTCGAACAGCATGTGGCCGAGCAGCGCCTGCGCGCCGACATTGCCCTTGTTGGCGGCGAGCTTCGCCCAGCGCACGGCCTGGCGCGGATCGGCATCGCCGCCCTCGCCGTCGTAATACATGCGGGCGAGATTGAGCTGGGCGTCGGGATCGCCGAAATAGGACGCCGCATAGGCGAACATCTGGCGGGCGCGGCCGAAATCCGGCTGGATCGCGCTGTTCGGGATACCCTCGCGGTAATAGGAGCCGAGCGCGACGAAGGCGCTGGCGACGAAGTGGGCCGAGCTGCCGTCCGGGCTGTCGTCGGCATGGGCGTCGGCGACTTCGCTGAACATCTCGAAGGCCTTGACGTCGTCCTTGGCGAGGCCGTCGCCTTCGGCATACATCCGCCCGAGCTTCCACTGCGCGCCGGCATGGCCCTTCTCGGCCGCATAGGTGAGCGCCTCGACGGCGGCGGATTTGTCGCCCTGCTTGTAGGCGTTGTAGCCGAAGCGGAACGCTTCCATCGGCGTCGCATTCTTGTCGAGAGTCCGCGCGTCGAGCGCATAGGCGCCGGCGAGACCGCTCAGGAGGCCGATGCCGAAAAGCGCAGCACCGCCAAACGCGTTACAGAACCGCATAGCTTGCCACTTCATGACGGGCAGACGAGCGCCCACGGGCCGGTTTCGGCCACAGGACGTCGACTGAGGCCGCGTCGCCGCGGCCATGACTGGAATGCGAGAGAGGATGCACGCTGTTTCCGGCGAAACCTAGGCCGCCTCGCCAGCCGCCGGCGGAATGACTCGCCGAAGCCGGGACCGCGCAAGCAAAGCCGGTATTTCCCACAAGATGCCGCAAGATTTGTCCTATCCGCCCCCGGATGGTCGCGACGTTCGTGTCGCTTTATGGCTGAAAGGCGGCGGATCGGGGCGGACGAAGACTCGCGGACGACATTGCGATGACGGTGTTGCGACCCCGCCACAGGCCGGCCGCCCGGCCGCCGGCGCCGTTCGGCGGCCCCTTCGGCGACCGCGGCGTCGGGAGAGCGGCGCGCATCGTTGGAATCCCGCCAATCGGATGGCTGGCCGACCTGAACAAACAGGAAACACTCTCGCGAAGGCGCCGCGGGCGTGGCAACATTCATGCTTGATTCGGACGGCCAGCCCGGCCATGTCAGCGGCCGGACCCAAACGGAAGACCCATGGACGATACCAGCGATCTTTTCGGCGCCGGAACGCCCGACCTCGTGGCCGAAAGCGCGGCCACATCCGCGGCCGGCAAGGCCCAGGCCGCGCGCCGTTCCAGCCAGGCAGCGGCCGAGGCCGACTACTCCGCCGCCGACATCGAGGTGCTCGAGGGGCTGGAGCCGGTCCGGCGCCGGCCGGGCATGTATATCGGCGGCACCGACGAGAAGGCGCTGCACCATCTCTTTGCCGAGGTGATCGACAACTCGATGGACGAGGCCGTCGCCGGCCATGCGAACGTCATCGAGGTCGAGGTCTCGGCCGACGGCTTCATCACCGTCACCGACAATGGCCGCGGCATCCCGATCGATCCGCATCCGAAGTTCAAGGACAAGTCGGCGCTCGAAGTCATCATGACGACGCTGCATTCGGGCGGAAAGTTCGACTCGAAGGTCTACGAGACCTCGGGCGGCCTGCATGGCGTCGGCGTCTCGGTGGTGAACGCGCTGTCCGAGGTGCTCGAGGTCGAGGTGGCGCGCGGCCGCAAGCTCTATCGCCAGAGCTTTGCCCGCGGCGTGCCGACCTCGGGTCTCGTCTTCGTCGGCGACGTGCAGAACCGGCGCGGCACGCGCACGCGCTTCCGCCCCGACCCGCAGATCTTCGGTGCGGATGCCCGCTTCAAGCCGGCGCGGCTCTTCGCCATGTCGCGCTCGAAGGCCTATCTCTATGGCGGCGTCGAGATCCGCTGGAATTGCGCGCCCGAGCTGCTCGGACCCGATGCGGCGACGCCCGCGACGGCCGTCTTCCATTTCCCGGGCGGGCTCAAGGACTTCCTCGCCGCGGACTTGACCGGCGAGCGAACCGTCACGACGCAGATCTTCGCCGGCCGCACCGACAAGGCGAGCGGCCATGGCGCGGCGGAATGGGCGGTCGCCTGGTTCCCCGGCGACGGCTATGTCCGCTCCTATTGCAACACCATCCCGACGCCCGAGGGCGGCACGCATGAGCAGGGGCTGCGCTCGGCGCTCTTGCGCGGGCTCAAGGCCTATGCCGAGCTCTCCGGCAACAAGCGCGCCTCGACCATCACCGCCGAGGATGTGATGACGTCCTGCGCCGCGATGCTCTCGGTCTTCGTGCGCGAGCCGGAATTCGTCGGCCAGACCAAGGATCGCCTCGCCTCGGGCGAGGCGACGCGCATCGTCGAGAAGGCGGTCGGCGATCCGTTCGACCACTGGCTCGCCGCCTCGCCGCAGGACGCCTCGCGCCTGCTCGACTGGGTGATCGAGCGCGCCGAGGAGCGGCTGCGCCGGCGGCAGGAAAAAGAGGTCAACCGCAAGAGCGCGGTGCGCAAGCTGCGCCTGCCCGGCAAGCTCGCAGATTGCAGCCAGAGCGCGGCACAGGGCAGCGAGATCTTCATCGTCGAGGGCGATTCGGCCGGCGGCTCGGCCAAGCAGGCGCGTGATCGCGCCAGCCAGGCGATCCTGCCGCTCCGCGGCAAGATCCTCAACGTCGCCAATGCCGGCCGCGAGAAGCTCGGCGCCAACCAGCAGCTCGCCGACCTGATGCAGGCGCTCGGCGTCGGGCCGCGCAACCAGTATCGCGACGAGGACCTTCGCTACGACAAGGTCATCATCATGACCGACGCCGATGTCGACGGCGCCCATATCGCCTCGCTGCTGATCACCTTCTTCTATCGCGAGCTGCCGGAGCTGATCGCGACCGGCCATCTCTATCTCGCGGTGCCGCCGCTCTACCGCATCACCCAGGGCGGCAAGACGCTCTATGCGCGCGATGATCGCCACAAGGACGAATTGCTGGCGAGCGAATTCACCGGCAAGGGCAAGGTCGAGATCGGCCGCTTCAAGGGCCTCGGCGAGATGATGCCGGCGCAGTTGAAGGAAACCACGATGGACCCGAGGAAGCGCATGCTGCTGCGCGTCGGCGTCGTCGATGGCGAGATCGAGCTGACGCGCGACACCGTCGAGCAATTGATGGGCAACAAGCCGGAAGAGCGCTTCCGCTTCATCCAGGACAACGCCGCCTTCGCGACCGAGATCGATATCTAGGGACCGGCTGCAAGAGGGACAGCGCCATGGGCGTGACGGGCATCGGCGGTTTCTTCTTCCGGGCGCGCGATCCCGAGGCGATGCTCGCCTGGTATGGCGACCATCTCGGCATCGGGTCCGACCCGCAGCCCGTCTGGCATACAGCGGCGGGCCCGACGGTCTTCGCGCCCTTCGCCGAGAACAGTGACTATTTCGCCGCCGATCGGCGCTGGATGCTCAACCTCCGCGTCGACGATCTCGACGCGCTCGTGGCGAGCCTCCGCGCGGCCGGGATCGAGGTCATGACCCGGCCCGAATGGGACATGCCGGGCATCGGCCGCTTCGCCCGCATCCACGATCCCGAAGGCAACCCGATCGAACTCTGGCAGCCCGCGGCGGCGCCGGCTGCCTCGGGGTGACGGGCAGCCTCTATTCGCCGTCTTCCTCTCCCGGCGAACGGTTTTCGCCAATCGAGAGGGCGCAGATGCGCGAGAGATGGGTGTAGGGAAGCCCGGTCTCGGCGTGCCAGGCGTTGAAGGCCGCCTGGATCTTCGCCCTATCGCCCCTCGATTTCGGCTCTGCCGCGATATCGACGCCGGCATCGCGGAGGCAGGCGACGACGTCGGCCGACAGGACAAAGGCGTCGAAGCCGAGGAAGCGCAGCAGCATCTGGCCGGAATTGCCGCCGAGCCGGCTGCCCCGTTTCGCGAGCAGATCGAGCAGGCCCACTTCGTCATCCGCCGGCCATCCCGCGAGGAAGCGGCCGAAGCTGCCATGCTCGGCGGCGATCGCCTGCACGAAGGCGGCATTCTCGCGCACCGAGCGGATCTTGGCGCCGTTGCGGACGATGCGCGTGTCGCTGCCGAGCCGCTCCCAGAATTCATCCGGCTCGAACATCAGCGCGGCGGGATCAAAGCTCCGAAAGGCCGCCTCGAAGCCCGGCCATTTGGCCTCGATGACGCTCCAGACGAAGCCGGCGCTGAAGACGCGCCGCGTCATTTCGGCGAGGACGCGGTCGTCGGCAAGCTCTGCCAGCGCCGCCCTCGGCCGCACCGGCGGCAGCAGCGCGGCCAGAGCCGCCTCGCCGCCCTTCCGCGCCGCCGCGCGGGCGCGGATCTCGCCGAAGGCGATCATGGCTGCTTCCTCCCCCAAAGGACCGCGCTGACGACCGCGGCGGCCGGGACGAAGCCTATCGCGCCGGGCGCTGCTCTCCAACGCCGGGCATGCGAGGATGCGCCGGCATGATCGCTGAACTCGCCAGCCTGTTCGCGGCCGCCTTCCTCGCCGCCACGCTGCTGCCGGCGCAGTCGGAGGCCGTTCTTGTCGGATTGTTGCTGAAGGGCGACGTCGCGCCCTGGCTGCTGGTCGCCGTCGCCAGCCTCGGCAATGTGCTCGGCGCGGTGGTCAACTGGCTGCTCGGCCGCTTCATCGAGCATCTCCGCCACCGGCGCTGGTTTCCGGTCAAGGAAGCCCAGATCGAGCGGGCGCAGCGCTGGTATCGCCGCTTCGGGCGCTGGAGCCTTCTCTTCTCCTGGCTGCCTGTTGTCGGCGATCCGCTGACGGTCGTCGCCGGCACCCTCCGCGAACCGCTGTGGAGCTTCGTCCTCTTGGTCGCGATCGGCAAGGTCGGCCGCTATGTCGCTCTCGCGCTGGCGACGGCGGGCTTCCTCGGCTGAGCCTCAGACATACATCCCCTGGCGCAGGTTGAGCCCGTGCTCGACGAAGGCCTTCATGTGCACGATCATCTGCGACCAGCCCATGCAGTTGCCGTAGCTCGCCGCGAGGCCCGAACCGGTCGGCCGCCAGCCTTCCTCGGTGATCGAGACCAGCGTGCGGCCGTCCTCGAGCCCCTCGAAGGTCATGGTGACGCGCGTGTCGTAGGGCCCGCTCTCGCCGCCCGGCGCCGGCTCCCGGTCCGTCGCTTCCCAGGCGAGGACGATGCGCCGGTTCGGCTCGGCCTCGACAACGCGCACCGGGAAGGCGCCGGGGAAGTCGGCAAATTCCCAGCTGACCACCGCGCCGGTCTCGAGGCGACCCTTTGCGCCGCCCGTCGTGAAATAACCGGAGAGCTTCTTCGGGTCGGCCACCGCCTCATAGACCTCGGACACGGACCGGGCGATGCGGCCTGACACCGTGAATTTGAAATCCATGTCGCGCTCCTCCTCGTGACGATGAACCGATCATGTTATAAAAACATAACATGTCAACGGATGATTCGATCGAGCGCGTCTTCAAGGCTCTGGCGGCCGCGACCCGGCGCGCCATCCTCGACCAGTTGAAGGACGGTCCACTCACCACGGGCGCGCTTTGTGAACGCTTTCCGGACCTCGACCGCTGCACGGTCATGCAGCATCTGAAGGTGCTCGAAGAGGCCGATCTGGTCGTCGCCCGGCGCGAGGGCCGCGAGCGCTGGAACCATCTGAACGCGATCCCGATCAAGCTGATCCACGACCGCTGGATCGGACCGCATGCGGCCCGCGCCGTCGACCGGCTCGGCCGCCTCGCCGATGATCTGGAGCGGCAGGCCTGATCGCGCCTTGAATCCGCCCTCGCCGGGCGCGATAGCATCCTCGATCAAGCGAAGCAGATGCTGGAGGCCCGACATGCCGAACCACACCCTGCGCCGGCGGCCGTTCCGCGGGGGAGCGACCCTCGCCCTCGCCGCTGCGCTGCTGGCCCCGCCCCTGACGGTCACGGCCCACGCGGATGCCCTCACGGAGGCCGTCGCGGCGCTCGACCCGTCGATCCAGGACGTCCGCATCGCCGGGACCTGGGACAAGGACGGGCGCAAGGGCGTCTATCGCGTCGTCGTCACCCGCACGACGGGGCCGAGCCCGACCGCGCGGCTCTTCGTGCAATGGGTCGCGACCGGGGTCGATGGATCGCAGCGGATCGAGCGCGCGATCGAGATCACGGAGATGGCCGACTTGAAGCTCGACATCTCCGACTTCGTCGCCGAGCCCGATCCGGACGGGCTCACCGTGTTCGTCGACGTCATCGACGCCGCCAAGGACACCGACCAGAGCTATGAACTGTTCATCGAGGACGACGGCAGCTACCGGTTCGGCCCGGCCAGTAACTAAGATTGCCGCGAATCGCCGTCCGGCGCGCTGAATTCCTTCAAAAGATTTGACAAATCGGCGCCGATGCGGGTATTTGCCAGCGTCACTCATCGATGGTGATGGCCTCTTTCGCCGTCCCACGCAGCCTTCGGGCCTTATCCTTCTTGAACAGCTCCTTCTCTACACTCGGGCTCAGCCCCAAAGTGCTGGCTGCCGTTGAATCCAGCGGCTACACCGTGCCGACGCCGATTCAGGCGGAAGCCATTCCCCATGTGCTCAACCGGCGCGACGTCCTCGGCATCGCCCAGACCGGCACCGGCAAGACGGCCGGCTTCGTGCTGCCGATGATCACCCTGCTCGAGCAGGGCCGGGCGCGCGCCCGTATGCCGCGCACCCTCATTCTCGAGCCGACGCGCGAACTCGCGGCGCAGGTCGAAGAGAATTTCAACAAATACGGTCAGAACCACAAGCTGAACGTCGCGCTGCTGATCGGCGGCGTCTCGTTCAACGACCAGGAAAAGAAGCTGGATCGCGGCGTCGATGTCCTCATCGCGACGCCCGGCCGCCTGCTCGATCATTGCGAGCGCGGCAAGCTGCTCATGACCGGCGTCGAGATCCTCGTCATCGACGAGGCCGACCGCATGCTCGACATGGGCTTCATTCCCGATATCGAGCGCATCAGCAAGCTGCTGCCGTTCGGCCGCCAGACTCTGTTCTTCTCGGCGACCATGCCGCCGGAGATCGAGCGCCTCGCCGATACGTTCCTGTCCAATCCGGCCCGCATCGAAGTCGCCAAGCAGGCGACGACGGCCAAGACCGTCACGCAGGTCTTCGTCGCCACCGGCCGCGAGCCGGCCGACAAGCGCGAGACGCTGCGCGAGTTGATCCGCAACGCGGTCGACCTCAAGAACGCGATCATCTTCTGCAACCGGAAGCGCGAAGTCGCCGTTCTCGCCCGCTCGCTCGAGAAGCACGGCTTCTCGGTCGGCGCGCTGCATGGCGACATGGACCAGCGCGCCCGCATGGCGACGCTCGACGCGTTCAAGACCAACAAGATCACGCTTCTGGTCGCGAGCGATGTCGCGGCTCGCGGGCTCGACATCCCCGATGTCAGCCATGTCTTCAATTTCGACATCCCGACCCACGCCGACGACTATGTGCACCGCATCGGCCGCACGGGCCGCGCCGGCCGTTCCGGCACGTCGATGACGCTGGTGGCGCCGTCCGACCAGAAATATCTTGCTGCGATCGACAAGCTGACCGGCGACGGCGTCAAGTGGCTCGGCGATCCCGTCGGATCGGCCCCGCCGCGCGAACGCGGTGAACGCTCCGAGCGTGGCGAGCGCCCGGAACGCGGCGATCGTCCCGAGCGCAGCCCGCGCGGTGAACGTCCCGCACGCGCGCCGCGCAGCGCCGAGGCGAAGCCCGATGTCGAGCGCGCTCCCGAGCCGAAGGTCGAGGCGCCCGTCGCGACGGCGCGTCCGGTTGCGGACGAGCCGGTCCGGCCGAGCGCCGAGGGCCGCCGCGAGGCAACCCGTCGCCAGCAGACCCCGCGGCCCGAGCCGCGGCAGCCGCATCGCCGCGACCGCGACGATGGCGAGCGTGTCATCGGCCTCGGCGATCACGTGCCGCAGTTCCTGCTGCGCCCGGTGCGCGCGCCGTCGTCCTGAACGGCTGCCCGTCCAAAGTCCTCTCCTGCACTTAAGCGCGCCGCGGATTTTTCCGCGGCGTTTTAACACGTGGTTAGCCACAGACTGCGCGACCTGCTGCATCGCAGCAGGCGCGCTGTGCGCATTAGCTTCCCATTAGAGTTTCCCGTCCAGATTGCAGAAAGCGGGATCGTCCGGATCCCGGCGATTGGGTCGGGGGATCATGGTCGCACGCGATTTTCTTGAGACGGCAAGCCTTGCAGAGGCGACACTCGGCTATCTGGAGCGCTTCGGCCTTCCGGCCGAGCCGGTCAACTACGCCATCTGGTACGCCTATGCGGCGCGGCGCGAACCGCTGCTGAACGAGGCGGTCGACGGGATCGTGCGCGATCACGGCGGCATCACCTCCGAAGACATGCTGATGCTGCATCGCGCCTTCTTCGGCGGCGGCCCCTTCCCGATCCGCGACATCGTCGAGCCCGCGGCGACGCCGATCACCGACGATATCGTCGCCGACGCCATCGACGACGCCGCCGAGGCGGCGCGCCAGCTTGTCATCGCCCATGACCTTGCAACCAGCAGCGTGCGGCCGTCCGCGGCGGATCTCGTTGCGCGGCTCGTGGCGGCGACGCGGATCATCGAGCAGAGAAAGCGGCGGATCGAGGCCGAGCTCGCGCAGTCGCGCGCCGCACTCGACAGCCTGCAGGCCAGCCTCGATCACTTCCGCATCGAATCTCTCAGCGACCAGCTGACGACGCTGGCGAGCCGCAAGCATTTCGACACGGCGCTCGACCAGGCGATCGCCGAGGCGCGCCAGCACGCGACGCCGCTGTCGCTGCTCTTCACCGATATCGACCATTTCAAGTCGTTCAACGACCGCTACGGCCACCAGACCGGCGATCATGTGCTGCGGCTGGTCGCGCTCGCGGTGAAGCAGAACATCCGCAGCCAGGACACCGCCTGCCGCTATGGCGGCGAGGAATTCGCCATCATCCTGCCGAAGACGACGGTGGATCACGCGACCAGGATCGGCGAAGGCATCCGCCAGGCGGTGATGGCGCGCGAGATGCGCCAGCGCTCGACCGGCGAGCCGCTGCGCGGCGTCACGATCTCGATCGGCATCGCCAGCTTTCGCTCCGGCGACACCGCGCAGAGCATGATCGAGCGCGCCGACAGCTGCCTCTATGGCGCCAAGAGCGGCGGCCGCAACCTCGTCGTCAGCGAGGCCGACCCGCGTGGGCTGCGCGTCGCGACGCGCTAGAGCTTGACGAGCACCCAGCGCACCAGATCGACCAGCACGATGTCGAGCGCCGCATTGAGGCCGGCGATCGCCTCGGGCGCCGTGTCGGCGGCGACCGGCGCCGTCGCCTTGAACACCTTGAAATCGACCACGCGACCATTGCGATCGTTGAGGATGCGCGCGGAGATCTCGACTTCGGCGAGGAGGCCGGCCGGACCGACGACGACGTTGAAGCTGCGGATATCGGTCAGGAGCTGGTAGTCGATCGATAGGCCCTCGCCCGGCCTGCCGACGGCATGGGCCTGCTTGGAGCGCTCGAAGGTCTCGATCAGCCGCGCCTGCAGCACGTTGGGCAGCGTGTCCGGATACTGCGCGTTCGGGTAGTAGGCCATCAGCGAGCCGCGCGAGACGACGATCCGCTGGCTGGCGAGGATCTGCAGGGCTGAGGGCGACGGCACCAGGATCTGGGCGCTGCCGCCGGTCCGCGTCGCCGGCAGCGAACTCGGTCCGGTCAGGTCATAGGTGTTGGGCGGCGGCTGCGTCACCAGCTTGCTGACGCAGCCGGTGAGCAGCACGGCGAGAAGCACGGCAATCATGGCGCCATGCGGCAGGGATCGTTTCACGTCAGCCATCGGCGTCGGCCCTTGCTCGCCCGGGGGATGTGTCAGGGCGCTCATTTGCGGTTGTATTCCTTGACGGTCGGATTGCCGAAGACGAAGCCCTGCGGATTGCTCTGCACCGAGTTCAAGGTCTTGTTGAACTGGGTCGTCGTGCGCTGCAGCTGGTTCACCAGCTGGTCGACATTGCGCAGGCCCTGCCCCGTGAAGTTGGCGAGGTTGTTCGAAATCTCGTCGGCGCGGCCGGAGAAGGCGTCGGCCACCTTGCGGATCGAGGCGGCCGCCGCGGCGGCTTCCTTGAAGAAGTTCTTGCCGTTCGGGTCCTTCACGAGATCCTCGGCGCCGCCGAGGATCGAATCGAGCCGTGCCGAGGCCTGGTTGAGGCGGCCCATCAGCTGGTCGGTATTGGCGACGATCGTGTCGACCTGCGGCTGCTGCTTCTTGACGAAGCCGACGAAGTCGCGGGCATCGCTGACAGCCGCGCCGGCGTCGGCGACGATCTTATTGACGTCGACGGTCGCGGTCTGGATCCGGCGCGCCACGGTGGCGACGTCCTGGATGGTGCTCTTCACCGCCTCGACCTGCACCGCCTCGACGATCTTCTGCGCCGAATCGAGTGTCACCGTCAGCTGTTCCGAGACTTTCTTCACGTTGTCGACGATCGCCGGGAAGCCATCGGCCGAGGCCGACAGCTTGGCGACGACGGCATCGATCTGGTTGATCGCGTCGGCGACCTTGGTGGGGTCGACCGCCGCGAGAATCTTGTCCGCCTTGCCGACGAGGCCCTCGAGATTGCCCGAAAGGCTGCCGAGCTTCTTGGAGAGGTCAGAGACATTGGCGAGGAAGTCGTTGACGCCGTCGGAGTTGTCGGCGAGCGCGCCGGTGAACTTCTCGACATTGCTGAGCGTCGTCTTGACCGACGGCTCGGCGGTGTCGAGCACCGAATTGATGCGGTCGACGGTGCCGTTGACCTTCTTCAGGAGGTCCTGCGCGCTCTCGATGATGTCGGTGAGGCCGGAGCCCTGCGCCGTCAGCGTCGGGATCTCGTTG
The DNA here is from genome assembly GCA_965229325.1 of Kaistia sp. GTDB lineage: Bacteria > Pseudomonadota > Alphaproteobacteria > Rhizobiales > Kaistiaceae > Kaistia. Next base: position 1,243,730 of record OZ245873.1, read on the forward strand.
TCGTCGAAGATGCTCGGCAGATTGGCCGAACCGCCGCGGAACTCGATCGAGGCGATGCCGGTCAGGCCCTGCACGCCGACCGAGGCCTTGGTGTCGGACTTGATCGGCTGGTTCGGATCGACCGAGACCATCGCCTCGACCTGGTTGGGATTGTCCGGATTGATCCGGAGCGTCGTCACGTCGCCGATGCGGATGCCGTTGAACAGCACCTGGCTGCCCGTGGCGAGACCCGTCACCGAGCCCGGAATGAGGACACGCATCGGCTTGCGCGCACCGTTCTCGTCGTAGCGGGCGAGCCAATAGACGAAGGCGAAGCAGGCGACGATGACCGCAAGCGTGAACAGACCGATCGTCGCGTAGTTGGCGCGGGTTTCCATGCCTGTCGCCTATGCCTCCAGGCGGCGCGCGCGCGTGCCGCGAAAATACTGTTGTACCCAGGGATTATCGAACGCCAGCATATCCTTGATCGTTCCTTCAATCAGGACGTGCTTGTCGCCCAGTACAGCGATTCGATCGCAAACGGTGTGGAGACTGTCCAGATCGTGGGTGACCATGAAGACCGTGAGGCCGAGGGTCGCCCTGAGCGTTGCGATCAGTTCGTCGAATTCCGCGGCGCCGATCGGGTCGAGGCCGGATGTCGGCTCGTCCAGGAACACGATATCGGGATCGAGCGCCAGGGCGCGCGCAAGGCTCGCCCGCTTGATCATGCCGCCGGAGAGCTCCGAAGGCAGCCGGTCGGCCGCCTCGGGGGCGAGCCCGACCAGCTCGATCTTGAGCCGTGCCAGCTCTTCCATGAGCCGGGGCGACAGCTTCAGATGCTCGCGGATCGGGAACTCGACATTCTGCAGGACGGTGAGCGAGGAAAAGAGCGCGCCCTGCTGGAACAGGACGCCGAGATGCTGGTCGATCTCGGCGCGGATCTTCGGCTCGGCGTCGTCATAGGGCTGGCCGAGGATCTCGACCGATCCGCTCGCCTTGGCCTGCAGGCCGAGGATGGTGCGCAGCAGCACCGACTTGCCGGTGCCCGAGGCGCCGACGATGCCGAGAATCTCGCCGCGATAGACGTCGATGTCGAGATTCTCCAGCACCTTGCGCTCGCCGAAGCCGACCGTGATGCCGCGGCCGCGGATCACGACCTCGGACTTGACGGGAACGGCTGTCTTGCGAATGGCCATGATCAGTAGCTCACGGCGCTGAAATAGATGGCGAACATGCCGTCGACCACGATGACCATGAAGATCGACTTCACCACGGAGGAGGTCGTGCGCGCGCCGAGCGACTCGGCGCTGCCCTGGACGCGGAAGCCCTCGGTCGCCGCGATGATGCCGATGATGAGCGCCATGAACGGTGCCTTGATGATGCCGACCCAGAAGGTCGAGACATAGACGGCATCGCGCAGGCGCATGATGAAGGCCGAGGGCGGCAGCCCGACATAGAGCCAGCTGACCAGGCCGCCGCCGACCAGCGCCGAGAAATCGGCGATGATGGTGAGCAGCGGCAGCGCGATGATCAGCGCCAGGATGCGCGGCAGCACCAGCACCTCGTTGACGTCGAGCCCGATGACGTCGAGCGCGTCGATCTCCTCGCGCATCTTCATCGAGCCGATCTCGGCCGTGAAGGCGCTGCCCGAGCGGCCGGCGATCATGATGGCGGTCAGGAGCACGCCGAGCTCGCGCAGGACGAGCACGCCGACGAGGTCGACGACATAGACCTCGGCGCCGAAGGAGCGCAGCTGGAAGGCGCTCTGCTGGGCGATGATCGCGCCGATCAGCAGCGACATCAGCGCGATGATCGGCACGGCGCGCAGGCCCGTGCGGTCGATATGGAAGACGATCGAGGTGAAGCGGAAACGCGAGGGCTTCAGCAGCGCGCGGAACAGGCCGACAGCGACGCCGCCGAAGATGTTGAGGCCGGCCTCGGCGTCGGAGACGATGCCGTACATGCCGCGGCCGATGCCCTCCAGCAGCTCGACGCCGACATTCATCGGCTTCTTGCGCGGAGGCGGGTCGCGCTCGACCGAATGGAGCGCGTCGAGCAGGCGCATCACATTCTCGGAGCCGCCCTCGACATTGACCTCGACATCCTTGGCGACGATGCCGCGCTCGAGCCGCGTCAGCAGCCAGCCGCCCGCCGTATCGATGTTCTCGACGTCGGAAAGATCGATGGTGACGGGCTCTTTGGCGCCCGCGACGACACGGTCGATCTCGTGCTCGAGGGTGTCGGCATTCGGCAGCGTCCAGTGGCCACGCGGAATCAAGCGCTGGCGGCCATCCGTTTCTGACGTTTCAAGATGCGCCGCTGCTTCTGCCGCCACGACCATACTGGTGATAAGCCCTCTTCGGCCGGGGCGCCCGCGGGCAGCCCTTGTGACGCCGTCCGGTCGCCCATAAGCTTCCGGCACGCTCAACCTAGTCGCACGAGGACGGGAAGTCCGGCAAGCGCCCACTGTAAGGATGCCGTTCGATGCAGATCGTAACGCCCTATCTGTTGTTTTTGGGTGACGTTCCCGATGCCCTCGCCGCCAAGACGGCGCTCGGCATCGTCGACTGGCGGCCGGAGTGGTGCGTCGGGCAGCTGCGGCTTCCCGGCTGCAAGGCCGATGCGGGCATTCCGGACCTCACGATCGCGGAAGCGAAGGCCGCGGGTGTCGCGACCATGATCGTCGGCGCCGTCAATGCCGGCGGGGTGCTGCCCGAGCACTGGGTGACGAGCATCGTCGCGGCGCTCGATGCCGGCCTCGATGTCGCGAGCGGCCTGCATACCCGCCTCGGCGACGTCGCGGCGATTCGCGAGGCCGCAGCGCGGAACGGCCGCGCGCTGCACGACGTGCGCCATTCGAGCGAACGCTTCGCCACCGGCAAGGGCGTCAAGCGACCCGGCAAGCGGCTGCTGACGGTCGGAACCGATTGTTCCGTCGGCAAGAAATACACGGCGCTCGCCCTCGAAAGCGGCATGCGCAAGGCCGGCTATGACGCAGACTTCCGCGCCACCGGCCAGACCGGCGTGTTCATCTCCGGCCGCGGCGTCGCCATCGACGCGGTCGTCGCCGACTTCATCTCCGGCGCCGTCGAGTGGATCGCACCGGCGGCCGCGCCCGATCACTGGGATCTCGTCGAGGGCCAGGGCTCGCTGTTCCATCCCTCCTTCGCCGGCGTCTCGCTCGGCCTGCTGCATGGCGCGCAGCCCGACGCCTTCGTCGTCTGCCATGAGCCGACGCGCACGCATATGCGCGGCGTCGCCCATGCCCTGCCGAGTATCGAGGAGGTCATCGATCTCACCATCGCCTGCGGACGCCTGACCAATCCGGCGATCCGCTGCGTCGGCATCGCCATCAACACCGCGGCGCTCGACGATGGCGAGGCCTCGGCGCTGCTCGCGGAGACCTCGACGCGGCTGACGCTTCCCGCCGTCGATCCGATCCGCACCGGCGTCGCGCCGATCGTCGCCGAGATCGGCCGCGTCTTCGGCGGCGCACGATGAGCCTCCGCTCGCTCACCGTCTCCGTCGAGCGCTGGCCGATCGCCGGCACCTTCGTGATCTCGCGCGGCGCGCGCACCGAGGCGACGGTGGTCGTCGCGACGGTCACCGACGGAACGCATGTCGGGCGCGGCGAATGCGTCCCCTATGGGCGCTACGGCGAGACGGTCGACGGCGTCGTCGAGACGATCCGCAGCCAGAGCTTCGCCATCGCCGGCGGCATCGACCGCGTGGGCATGCAGGTGGCGCTGCCGCCGGGCGCCGCGCGCAATGCGCTCGACTGCGCGATGTGGGACTTCGAGGCGAAGATCAGCGGCACCAGCGTCGCGGCCGCGCTCGGCATCGCAGATCCACAGCCGCTCGTCACCGCCTATACGCTGAGCCTCGGCACGCCCGAGAGCATGGAGGCGGCGGCGCGGCTGGCGGCTGATCGGCCGCTGCTCAAGGTCAAGCTCGGCGGCGAGGGCGACGATGCGCGGATCGCCGCCGTCCGCCGCGGCGCGCCGCTGGCGCGGCTGGTCGTCGACGCCAACGAGGCCTGGCCGGCGGCGTCCTTCGAGCTGTTGATGCGCGCCTGCCATGATGCGCGGGTCGAGCTGATCGAGCAGCCGCTGCCGGTCGGCGCCGACGATCTCTTGCGCGACACGGAGCGGCTTGTGCCTGTCTGTGCCGACGAGAGCTTGCACAGCGCCGAGGATTGCGCGCTGCTCGCCGACCGCTACGACGCCGTCAACATCAAGCTCGACAAGACCGGCGGCCTCACCGAGGGCTTCGACGTCCTTGCCGCCGCGCGCGCCAATGGGCTCGCCGTGATGGTCGGCTGCATGGTCGGCACCTCGCTCGCCATGGCGCCGGCGCTGCTCTTGGCGCAGCAGGCCGATTTCGTCGATCTCGACGGGCCGCTGCTGCTCGCCCGCGACCGCGAGCCGGGCCTTCTCTATCGCGGCAGCCTGGTCAGTCCGCCGGCGGCGGCCCTCTGGGGCTGAGTGGTGATCCGCGCGATGATCATGATCACCACCGCGAGGGCGGCAAAGCCGGTCATGAAATAGAAGGCGCCGGCGCCGAAGCGGGCATAGAGCGGGCCGGCCATCAGCGTCGTCAGCGCCATCAGCCCGCCGGCCGTCATTCCGCACAGCCCCTGCGCCGTGGCCGTCATTTCCTCCGGAACCGTGCGCGCAATGGCAAGCTGCATGCCGACAAAGGTCGCGCCGAAGGTGAAGGCGTGCATGCCCTGCAGCACGAGGTTCATGGCAAGGCTGGTGACGAGCGGCAGCACCGCCCAGCGGATCACCGCCGCGACGGCGCCGGCAAGGATGAGCGTCTCGGCCCGCAGCCGCAGAAAACGGCTGGAGATGGCGAACATCACGATCTCGGCGATAACGCCGGTCGCCCAGAGCAGGCCGATCTCGCTGCCCGAGAAGCCGAGCGCCTGCCATTCGATCGTGCCGAAGGAATAGAAGAGGCCGTGGCTGGCCTGGATGAGGCCGGTCGCCGCCGCGATGGCGAGGAAGGCGGGGCTCAGCAGCACCCGCCGCATCGGCCGAGGCTTCGGGCGATCCTCGTCGTCGGCGAGCCGCTCCTGCCGCGGCGTCACCGGCAGCGCCAGCGCCGCGCCGATACAGACGGCGAAGCCGGCGATGATCATCGGCGCCAGCACCGGCGTGCCAAAATGGCCGAAGATGACGCCGGCGCCAAGGCTGACGACCACGAAACTGATCGAGCCCCAGACGCGCATGCGGCCATAATCGAGCCCGAAACGGCGGACGCCGGTCAGCGACAGCGCGTCGACCGCCGGCTGCATCAATTGCCAGAAGGTGATGGCGAGGCCGGTCAGCACCGTGATCGCCAGGAAGCCCGACACCAGCGTCGCCGGAATGAACAGGCCGAGGCCGAGCACCGCGAACAGCAGGATGGCCATGCGCCGGTTCGGCGCACGATCCGCAAGCCAGCTGCCGGCCGGCGTCACGACGAGGCGGGCGGCAAGCGGAAAGGCGAGGCAAACAGCGATTTCTTCAGGACTGAACCCGCGGCCCTGCAGCCAGACCGGCAGGAACGGCACGACGACGCCGCTGACCATGAAGGAGGCGGCATAGAAGATCGAGATACGGGCTCCGAACAGGGGCGGCGCTGCGGACATGCGGACGGATCGATTTCGGGACGGGTCGACGCACGCGGAGCGAGCGGCGCGATTCTGGGGGACGAGGGCTTTCAGCGCCCATTGGATCGTATCAATGGCCCCGCCGCAACACCCAGGGCAAGCGGATTTCGGCGGCGTTCAGGGCCGCGCCAGCGCGCGCGCCAGCATCGCCTCGTCGATATTGCCGCCGGAGAGGACGATGACCACCGTCCGCCCCGCCGCGTCGAAGCGGCCGGCAAGGAGCGCTGCCAGCGCCACCGCCCCGCCCGGCTCGACGACGAGCTTCAGGCGGCGGAAGGCAAAGGCGACGGCCTCGAGCGCCTCGTCGTCGGAGACGGCCAGCGCACCGGCCGCGAGGCGGTGGTTGATGGCAAAGCCGACGGCCCCCGGCGCCGGCGACAGAAGCGAGTCGCTCACGGAACCCGACGTCGCCGCGTTGCGCTCGATCCGGCCCGAGGCGAGCGAGCGGCCATAATCATCGAACCCCTCCGGCTCGACCAGATACAGCCTCGTTGCCGGCATTCGGTGATGGAGGGCGAGCGCAATACCGGAGGAGAGCCCGCCCCCGCCGGCAGGCACCAGCACGGCGTCGACAGCGCGGCCCGCCGCCGCGCAGTCCGCGGCGATCTCGAGGCCGATGGTGCCCTGCCCCGCGATCACCAGCGGCTCGTTATAGGGATGGATCAACCGCGCGCCGGTCCTGGCGATGATCTCGGCCGCGATCGCCTCGCGGTCGACGCCGGCCGCGCGGTCATAGGTGATGACGGTCGCGCCGAGCCGGCGCGTGCCCTCGAGCTTGGCGCGCGGCGCATCGTCCGGCATGACGATCGTCGCGGCGATGCCGAACAGCGCCGCGGCGGCGGCGACGCCCTGGGCGTGGTTGCCAGAGGAGACCGCGACGACGCCGGCGGCACGCTCGGCCTCAGGCAAGGCCGAGACGGCGTTGTAGGCGCCGCGGAACTTGAACGAGCCGGTGCGCTGCAGCGTCTCCGGCTTGATCAGCACGGAGCCGCCGACGCGCGCGTCGAGCTCGGCGCTCGCGAGCAGCGGCGTGCGCACCGCGTGGCCGGCAAGGCGGCGGGCGGCGCTGTCGATATCGTCGATGGTGACCATCAGCCTCGCTAGCAAGGCAGGCGGGACGGCGCAAGCGCGATCAAGCGGCGCACGCGGAACGGGTTATTGTCACCGCTGTGGGGATCGACAGCGGGCTGGGCCATGGACGCGGTGCGCAAGGCGCTCTGGTATATCGAGCATCATTTCGAGCGGCCGGTGACGCTGGACGAACTCGCCGCGCTGGTCGGCCTGTCGCGCTTCCACCTGTCGCGCAGCTTCGCGCTCGCGACCGGCCGATCCTTCTCGCAGCACATCCGCGGCCGCCGCCTGTCCGAGGCCGCCCGCGCGCTGGTTGACGGCGCGCCCGACATCCTCGCCGTCGCCCTCGCGGCCGGCTACGGCTCGCATGAAGCCTTCACCCGCGCCTTCCGCGACCAGTTCGGCCTGACGCCGGATGCGGTCAGGGCGCGCGCCTCTCTCGCCAACCTCAACCTCGTGGAGCCGATCCTGATGCCCGACACCCGGCCTGAAACCATCCTGACGCCTGACATCCGCGCCATCGACAGCGTGCTGCTCGCGGGCCTCCGCCGCTTCTACCGCTATGAGGATCGCGCCGGCATTCCGCTGCTCTGGCAGCGCTTCGGGCCGTTCATCGACAACATTCCCGGCCAGCTGCGGACGCTCGACGCCTATGGCGTCTGCTTCCGGTCCGAGGACGAGCGCGACGACGGCTTCGACTATCTCGCCGCGGTGCCGGTGCGCTCGCTGGATGAACTGCCCGACGGGCTGGTCGGCGTGCGCATCCCCGCGCTCAGCTTCGCGGTGTTCCAGCATCGCGGCCATGTCTCGGCGATCGGCGACACCTGCGGCGCCGCCTTCGAGTGGATGGCACAGAACCGCCATGCCTATCCGGACAGCAGCGTGACGATGGTCGAATACTATCCGCCTGATTTCGATCCGCGCACCGGTCTCGGCGGCTGCGAGGTCCGGATCCCCATCCGGACCTGACCGGCGCCAGTCTCAGGCGAAGGCGCGGCTGGCGATGTTTCGGTGCACGCCGTTCACATTGTCGAGGAACTGCCGCGTCGCCGCCTGCCATGAGCTCTGCAGCGCCACCTGGCGGCAGCGCTCGCGCGAGATCGACAGCGCGGCCAGCGCCGCCGCCTGCAGGTCATCGTCGAGCACGCCGGCGCCCGAATTGCCGATCACATCGCGCGGGCCGGCGACCGGGAAGGCCGCGACCGGCAGGCCGGAGGCGAGCGCCTCCAGCATGACGACGCCGAAGGTGTCGGTGCGGCTCGGGAACACGAAGCAGTCCGACGCCGCATAGATGTCGGCGAGATCGGTGCCGACCCGCGTGCCGAGAAACGAGACCTCGGGATGGGCGCGGCGGAGACCCTCGAGGGCGGGGCCGTCACCGACCACCACCTTGCTGCCGGGCAGATCGAGGTCGAGGAAGGCGCCGATATTCTTCTCGACCGCGACGCGGCCGACATAGAGATAGATCGGCCGCGGCAGGTCGAGCACGGCGCGGTTGCGGCCGGGATGAAAGATCTCGGCATCGACGCCGCGCGACCAGCGCATCAGGTTATGGAAGCCGCGCTCCTCGAGTTCCAGTTCCATCGATCGCGTCGACACCATGCAGCCGGCGCCGGCATTGTGGAAGTCGCGCAGCACCGCATAGGTCCAGTCGACCGGGACAGGCACGCGCGCGGCGAGATATTCGGGGAAGCGGGTGTGATAGCTCGTGGTGAACAGGCGGCCGCGACCCATGCACCAGCGGCGGACCGCGAAGCCGATCGGGCCTTCGGTTGCGATATGGACGTGGTCCGGATTGATCCCGTCGAGCTTCCTGGCGATCGAGCCCGGCGGCGCCAGCGTCAGGCGGATTTCGGGATAGGTCGGACAGGGCACCGTGTTGAAGCCGTCCGGCGTCAGCATCACCGGTTCGGCGCCCATCTCCGGCAGATGGCGCGCAAGGCGCTCCAGCGTCCGCACCACCCCGTTGATCTGGGGGTGCCAGGCGTCGCTCGCGATGAGGATCCGGCTCATGCCGCGACCTGATCGACCTTCGTTTCACTGTCGAGGACGTAGGCTGCGTCCTTGGCGATCACCGACCAGCGCAGGATTTCGAGGCGCCCGTCATGATGCTCGGCAATGGCGGTGCAGCTCTCGACCCAGTCGCCGGTGTTGACATAGCGGATGCCGAACTCGTCATGCAGCGCCGCGTGGTGGATATGGCCGCAGACGACGCCGTCGGCGCCGACGCGCTTCGCCTCGTTCACCAGCGCGTTCTCGAACGTGCCGATGAAGTTGACGGCGTTCTTGACCTTGAGCTTCGCCCAGGCCGACAGCGACCAGTAGTCGAAGCCGAGGCGGCGGCGGATCTTGTTCAGGATCGTGTTGAGGCCGAGCGCCAGCGTGTAGGCGCCGTCGCCGAGGAAGGCGAGCCATTTGGCATGGCGGACGACCACGTCGAACTGGTCGCCATGGATGACCAGCAGGCGCTTTCCGTCAGCCGTCTCGTGCACGATGCTGTCGACCAGTTCGACACCGCCGAGTTGCGTGCCGAGATAGTCGCGCAGGAATTCGTCGTGATTGCCGGGCAGATAGACCAGCCGCGCGCCCTTGCGGCCCTTGCGGAGCAGCTTCTGGACGACGTCGTTGTGCGACTGCGGCCAATACCAGCTTTTCTTCAGCCGCCAACCGTCAACGATATCCCCGACAAGGAATATCGTCTCTGCATCATGCCACTTCAGGAAGTCCAGCAGAAGATCGACCTGGCTTCCACGCGTGCCGAGGTGAATATCCGAAAGGAACAACGTACGAAGATGGCGGGGAGCAACCGCGATCGACATGATCTTGATTCGTCCTCGGCTGATGGAAAATTAAAGACCGCTTAGCCCAAGCGAACAACAGATTTGTGACGCAGCCCTTTTGAAGCCCGGCGTCACAGCAGCGTCGGGACCATGCTGGCCACCAGCAGAAGCGCCATTGTGACATTGAAGATGGCGACACGGCGGTCGCTGTCCAGATAGCGCGAAATCGCGGTTCCGAACAGGCACCAGACCAGCGTCGAGGGAAAGGCGGTGAGTGCGAAGGCAAAGGCGACGCGCGAAACGGCCGCAACCGGCGCGTCGTTCGGCGCGACATAGAGCGCGAGCGCGCTCACAGCCATGATCCACGCCTTCGGGTTGACCCACTGGAAGAGCGCGGCGGCGATGAAGCTCATCGGCTTGCCGACGCGGACGCCCTCCCCGTCGACCCGGCCGGCGAAGGCGAGCTTCCAGGCGAGGAAAAGCAGATAGGCGAAGGCGACATAAGTGAGGATCTGGTGCGCCATCGGATAGGTCTCGAAGACGCCGCCGAGGCCGAGCCCGACCGCCAGCACCATCAGCGGAAAGCCGAGGCTGATGCCGAGCATGTGCGGCAGGCTCCGCGACAGCCCGAAATTGGCGCCGGAGATCATCAGCATCGTGTTGTTCGGACCCGGCGTGAACGCCGTCACGAATGCGAAGCCGAGCATGGCCAGCCATGGATGCATGAGGACCTCCCGCAGCGCCCCCTAGGACGGATCGACATTCAGGATTCACGCGGCGCTTGAGGTGTGATTCATAGGTCTCCGCTTTGAGCGGAGGCCTCGATGGGCGTGAAGCGGTACGAACTGAACGATTTGCAGTGGGAGCGGATCGCCGGTCTTCTTCCTGGCAAGGCTGGCGATCCGGGGCGGACCGCTTCCGATAATCGTGTCTTCGTGAGCGGTTGCCTTTGGGTGCTGCGTTCGGGCGCACATTGGCGCGACCTGCCCGAGCGCTACGGCAACTGGAAGACCGTCCACCGCCGCTTCAGCCGGTGGTGTCACGCCGGTGTCTGGGAGCGGGTGTTCGAGGCACTGACTGCCGACCGCGACAATCAGTATCTGATGATCGATTCGACCATCGTGCGGGCGCACCAGCAGGCGGCCAGCGGAAAAGGGGGGCCAAGGATCAGGCGCTGGGGCGTTCCCGAGGCGGACTGACGACCAAGATCCACATGCTCGCCGATGCACTCGGCCGCCCGCTCCGCGTCATCATAACCGCGGGGCAGCGTGGCGACGTCCTGGAGGCCGAGGCTTTGCTTGAGGGACAGGCTGGCGGCGCCGTCCTCGCCGACAAGGCCTATGATGCCAATGCCTTGCGCGCCAGCATCGCCGCCATGGGCGCCGAGGCCGTCATTCCATCGAACCGATCCCGCAAGATCGCCATCCCGCACGACGCGGACCTCTACAGGCATCGCAACCGGATCGAGCGCTGCTTCAACCGCCTGAAGCACTTCCGGCGCTTCGCGACACGCTACGAGCGGCGAACCAGCCACTTCCGCGGCTTCGTCCTCCTCGCTGCCGCAACCATCTGGATGACCTGAATGTCGATTGGTCCTAGCGCGGTGGCCGACATCTTGTTCCATGCGGCTCCCTTTAGGTCAATAATGCTGACGTTCTTGCCGCTGAAAATAGCGGGGTCAGCTATTCCCTCACGGCAACAATCCATTGCTGAATGAAGCCTTCACGGCGCTTGCATCGCTCCTGCCCGTCGCCCATGATCGCCGCCGCCAACACGGAGAATAATGATGAAACTCCTACGCTTCGGCGCCGCGGGCGCGGAGAAGCCGGGCCTTCTCGACAAGGACGGCACCATCCGCGATCTCTCGGGCGTCGTCTCCGACATTACCCCGGAAACGCTCAAGAACGGCGCGATCGCCAAGATCGCCGCAATCGACCCTGCGACCCTTCCCGCCGTCGAGGCCGGCGTCCGCCTCGGCCCGATCGTCGAGGGCGTCAGGAACTTCATCGCCGTCGGCCTCAACTATGTCGACCACGCGCATGAAACGAACATGCCGATCCCGGCCGAGCCGATCCTGTTCAACAAGGCGCCGAACTGCATCGTCGGCCCGAACGACACGGTCATCATCCCGAAGGGCTCGCTGAAGACCGACTGGGAAGTCGAGCTGGCGATCATCATCGGCAAGACCGCGAGCTATATCGACGAGGCGCATGCGCTCGACTATGTGGCCGGCTTCGCCGTCTGCCACGACGTGTCCGAGCGCGCGTTCCAGACCGAGCGCGGCGGCCAGTGGATGAAGGGCAAGGGCTCGCCCACCTTCGGACCGCTCGGTCCCTGGCTGGTGACGCCGGACGAGATCGCCGACGTGCAGAATCTCGACCTGTTCCTCGACGTCAACGGCACGCGCGCCCAGACCGGCAACACCAAGACGATGATCTTCGGCGTCGCCCATCTCGTCGCCTATATCAGCCAGTTCCTGCAGCTCGATCCCGGCGACGTCATCACCACCGGCACGCCTCCGGGCGTCGGCATGGGCATGAAGCCGCCGAAGTTCCTGAAGGACGGCGACGTCGTCCGCCTCGGCATCACCGGCCTCGGCGAACAGCAGCAGACGGTCAAGGCCTACAAGGGCTGAGATCGCTGCGTCCCGGAGAGGCCTTGCCGCCTCCCCGGAGAGCCCCTACCTGCCCCTCCCCCGCTTCGCGGGAGAGGGGATAGTGCTTTGCGGGATCGGGTGGCTGGGCGCTTGCTGTGCCAGCCGCGCCGGCTTCCCCTCTCCCGCTGGCGGGAGAGGGCCAGGGTGAGGGCCTTGCTGCCCCCGACCCTCCCTGCTTCGAACTCATCACCCTCATACGGCGTCATCCCGGCGAAGGCCGGGATCCATGAACTCCGCCCGGTGGCATTCGGCGACGCCGGTGTGCTTGGGCCCCGGCCTCCGCCGGGGCGACGGCGGAGACTTGCCTCCACCTTTTCGCATGGCTCTCAGGGCGTCATCCCGGCGGAGGCTGTGTCTCCGCCTGCTCCTATCCCGCTCATCAACGAAAGCGCGGCGTCACGCCCCCCTCACCACCAGGCGTGGAAGTGGTGCACCGGTCCGTGGCCCTTGCCGATGGTCAGCCGGTCGGCGGCGGCGATGGCGGCGGTGACGTAGCGCTTGCCGGTCTCGACCGCGGTTTCGAGGTCGTCCCCGAGCGCGAGGCCGGCGGCGATGGCCGAGGACAGCGTGCAGCCGGTGCCGTGGGTGTTCTCGGTCGCAATGCGCGGCGCGCGATACCAGCGGCTGCCCGTGGGCGTCAAAAGGAGATCGGCGCTTTCGGCGCTGTCGCCATGGCCGCCCTTCAGCAGCACCGCGCGCGCACCGAGCGCGAGGATCGCAGCCGCCTGCGCCGCCATCTCGGCCTCGCTGGTCGCGACATCGCCGCCGACGAGGCGGGCGGCCTCGCGCATGTTGGGCGTCACCAGCGCAGCGCGCGGCAGAAGCTCGCGGATCAGCACGGCGACGGCTTCCTCATGCAGGAGGAGATCGCCCGAGGTCGCGACCATCACCGGATCGAACACGACCTTCGTCTGCTGCCAGCGATCGAGGCCTTCCACGACGACGCGGATGATCTCGGGCCGCGACAGCATGCCGATCTTGACCGCATCGACGGCGAGATCGGAAAACACCGCGTCGATCTCGGCCGTGACGAAATCGGGCGGGACGTCGTGGATGGCGGTGACGCCCAGCGTATTCTGCGCCGTCAGCGCCGTGATCACCGAGGCGCCATAGACGCCGAGCGCGGAGAACGTCTTCAGATCGGCCTGGATGCCGGCGCCGCCGCCCGAATCCGATCCGGCCATGGTCACTGCAATCGCCGTCATCGGCAGAACTCCCTTGTCATTGTTCGGGATCGAACGCCGTCTTCACCGTCGCCTCGCGCGCGCGGCGGCCGGAGAGGCGCTGCTCACGATAGATGACGAAGAGGCCGGAGCCGATCACGATCGCCGATCCGGTCAGCATGGTGAGGCCGGGCAGCGTATCGAACAGCAGATAACCGACCAGGATCGCCCAGACCATCGAGACATATTCGAACGGTGCGATCAGCGAGGCCTCGCCATAGCGATAGCTCTGCGTCAGCAGCACCTGGCCGATGCCGCCGCAGATGCCGGCGCCGACCAGCAGCGACCAGTCCGCCGCGTCGGGCATGACCCAGCCGAACGGTACGGTGACCAGCATGAACAGCGCCGTGAAGATCGAGAAATAGACGACGATGGTCGCGGGTTGCTCGGACCAGGTCAGCCGCCGCGTCTGCGTCGCCGCCAGCGCGCCGAAGCTCGCCCCCGCAAGCGCGAACAGCGCGCCGACGGCGCTCCGATCCGGCCCTTGAGGCTCGACATAGCCTGAGAGGATGACGAAGACGCCGACAAGGCCGACCACGACCGCCGACCAGCGATAGACACGAATGGTCTCGCCGAGCAAAACGGCTGCGAACACCACCGTCAGGAGCGGCGCGGCGTAGCCGATCGCGGTCGCGTCCGAGAGCGGCAACAGGCCGAGCGCGGTGAAGCCGCAGAACATCGACGACGCCCCGGCGATCGACCGGAGCAGATGGCCGCCGATGCGCGGCGTGATGAAGACGGTCGGCAACTGGCCGCGCACGCCGACCCAGAGCAGCACCGGAATGAGCGCAAAGGCGGAGCGGAAGAACGCGACCTCTCCGGCCGGGTAGCGATCCGCGAGCAGCTTGATCTGCGTCGCCATGGCCGTGAAGGCGATGGTGGAGATGACTTTCAGCATCACCCCGAAGAGCGGATGCCGGTGGCGGGCGGTTTCCATGATCGTCCAGGGCCTTGGCGGGCCCGCTTGTTCTTCGGGATGCGGCCGGGGGACCGCGGCAGGGTCTCTTGGCCGCTGGCCGACCGCGACAGCGCCGGCGAGGAAGCGCCATTCCAGGACGCGAGGACGAGCAGGAAGCGGACCAGGCGGGAAGGCCCCGATCATAGGGCGGGACGGCGGCGGCGCGCAACCGCCATGGCCGCTTTGCCGCGAATGCCTTTTCGTCGCCAGAATCGCGTGTTAGACGCAGGAGGATCAGTGCGGCGACGTGGATTCTTCCGGCTTTCCCATGACAGTCAGTTTCATGCGCCGCTCCGGCGCGATCGGCCTCCTCGCCGCGCTTTCCATCGTCGCCGTGGCGGGACCTGCCAGCGCCGAGCGGATCAGCAATCCCGTCGCCGAGTTCGCCGGGCTCGACAAGATCACCGGCCGCATCATCACCTTCGACGTCTACATGAACGAGACGGTGCAGTTCGGCGCGCTGCAGGTGACGCCGCGCGTCTGCTACTCGCGGCCGCCGACCGAGCCGCCGCAGACCGATTCCTTCGTCGAGGTCGACGAGATCACGCTGGTCCGCAAGGTGCGCCGCATCTTCACCGGCTGGATGTTCGCCGACAGTCCCGGCCTGCACGCCGTCGACCACGCCGTCTATGACGTCTGGCTCGCCAACTGCAAGACCTCGTCGACGGTCGCCCCGCCCGCCAAGCCGTAGAAATCCGCGTCGACCGCGAGCGCCGCCTCGAGCCGCGCGTGATAGGCGGCGCGGTCGATCTCGATGGCGCCGAAGCGCTCGAGATGCTCGGTGGTGAACTGCGCATCGAGCAGCGTGAAGCCGCCCGCCTTCAGCCGCGCGACGAGATGGACCAGCGCGATCTTCGAGGCGTCGGTCGCGTGGCTGAACATGCTTTCGCCGAAGAAGGCGCCGCGGAGGCGCACGCCATAGAGCCCGCCGACGAGCTTGCCGTCCTGCCAGGCCTCGACCGTGTGGCAGAAGCCGAGTTCGAACAATTCGCCATAGAGCCGGCGGATGCGGCCGTTGATCCAGGTCTTGTCGCGATAGCTGCTGCCGGGATCGCCGGCGCAGGCCTCGATCACCGCCTCGAAATCGCTGTCGATGCGGATCTCGAAGGGCTGCTGCCGCATGGTGCGGGCGAGCCGGCGCGGGACGTGGAACGCATCGAGCGGGAAGATGCCGCGGCTCTCCGGCTCGATCCAGTAGAGGCCGGGATCATCGGCCGAATCGGACATCGGGAAGATGCCGCAGGCATAGGCCTTGAGCAGAACCTGCGGCGTGATCTGCAATGAATCGGTCGACTGCCTGGCCATGCTCGGTTCGCGGCTCGGGGGAAAGCCCGTTGCCGGCGCGCGCAGGGGCGCCCGACCCGACAACGATTCGCAGCATGCCACGACTTGCCGGGCGGAAGAAGGCGGCGGCGGGCAGAGGCCGCGCCGGCCGCAGGTGAGGCGGCGAGGACCGTGGCCCTCGCCGTCTGGATCAGTTGTGGATCGACAGCTTCTTTTCCAGCCAGTGGATGTCGTAGCGGCCATCGGCGATGTCCTGGTCGTCGACCAGGTCGCGGAACAGCGGGATCGTCGTCTTGATGCCGTCGACGACGAATTCATCCAGCGCCCGGCGCAGCCGCATCATGCATTCGACGCGGTTGCGGCCGTGCACGATCAGCTTGCCGATCAGGCTGTCGTAATAGGGCGGGATCTTGTAGCCCTGATAGACACCGGAATCGACGCGGACGCCGAGACCGCCCGGCGGATGGTAATATGTGATCAGGCCCGGCGAGGGCGTGAAGGTGCGCGGGTCCTCGGCATTGATCCGGCACTCGATCGCATGGCCCTGGAACTTGACGTCTTCCTGGCGGAAGGACAGCCCGCTGCCGGCGGCGACGCGAATCTGCTCGTTGACGAGATCGATGCCCGTGACGGCCTCGGTCACCGGATGCTCCACCTGCAGGCGGGTGTTCATCTCGATGAAATAGAACTCGCCGTTCTCGTAGAGGAACTCGATCGTGCCGGCGCCGGAATAGCCAAGATCAGCCACGGCCTTGGCGCAGACAGCGCCGATGCGGTCGCGCTCCTCGGCGTTCAGCGCCGGCGACCCCGCCTCTTCCCAGACCTTCTGGTGGCGGCGCTGCAGCGAGCAGTCGCGCTCGCCGAGATGGACGGCATAGCCCTTGCCGTCGCCGAGCACCTGGATCTCGATATGCCGCGGCTTCTCGAGATATTTCTCCATGTAGACGGCGTCGTCGCCGAAGGCAGCCTTCGATTCCGAACGCGCGGTCGCGTAGGCGATCGGCAGCTCGGCCGCCGAGCGGGCGACCTTCATGCCGCGACCGCCGCCGCCGGCCGACGCCTTGATCAGCACGGGATAGCCGATCTCGGCGGCGCATTTCAGCGCGTCGGCTTCGTCCTTGAGTGCGCCTTCCGAGCCCGGAACGACGGGAATGCCGAGCCGCTGCGCCGTGCGCTTCGCCTCGATCTTGTCGCCCATGATGCGGATATGGTTCGAGCTCGGCCCGATAAAGGTGAGGTTGTGCGCCTCGAGGATCTCGGCGAAGCGCGCATTCTCGGACAGGAAGCCGTAGCCGGGATGCACGGCATCGGCGCCGGTGATCTCGCAGGCCGCGAGGATCGAGGCGACGTTGAGATAGCTGTCGCGGGCCGGCGGCGGACCGATGCAGACGCTCTCGTCGGCAAGGCGCACATGCATCGCGTCGGCGTCGGCGGTCGAATGGACCGCCACCGTCTCGATGCCGAGTTCCTTGCAGGCGCGGAGCACCCGGAGGGCGATCTCGCCGCGATTGGCTATGAGGATCTTGTTGAACATCGGGGCGGGGGTGCTCACTCGATGATCAGCAGCGGTTCGCCGTATTCGACCGGCTGACCGTCCGTGACCATGATGGCCTTGATGACGCCCGCGCGCGGCGCCGGAATCTGGTTCATTGTCTTCATCGCCTCGACGATGAGCAGGGTCTGCCCCTCGCGGACGCTGTCGCCGATCTCGACGAAGGTCTTGGCGCCGGGCTCCGGCGAGCGATAGGCGGTGCCGACCATCGGCGAGGGAACCGTGCCGGGATGGCCGGCGAGGCTGACCTCGGCCGCCGCGACGGCGACGGCGGGCGCTGCCTGGGGGGCAGGCGCCGCGACCTGATAGACGGGCGCCGCGCTCACGGTCCGCGCAACGCGGATGCGGAGGTCAGCATGCTCGACCTCGATCTCGCTGAGATCCGTCTCCGTCAGCAGCGTCGCCAGCTGGCGGATCAGTTCCTGATCGATGGTCGATGTCTTGTTCGTCATGAGCTTCGCACTTTCATGGGCGGCTTGCCTTTGCGGTGTCAGGCGACATGGGGCTGAAGCGCGGTCAGCGCCAGCTGATAGCCGAGCGGGCCGAACCCGCAGATGACGCCGAGGGCGACCGGGGAAACATAGGAGTGATGGCGGAACGTCTCGCGGGCGAACACGTTCGAGAGATGCACTTCGATCGTCGGCAGTCCGACGGCGCGAATGGCGTCCTGCAGCGCGACCGAGGTGTGGGTGTAGGCGCCGGGATTGATGACGATGCCACGGCAGCGCCCGAGCGCCTCGTGGATCCAGTCGACCAGCACGCCTTCATGGTTCGACTGCCGGAAATCGACGCTGATGCCGAGGCTCTCGCCGAAGGCCTTCGTCTCCTGCTCGATATCGGCGAGCGTGCGGACGCCATAGACGCCGGGCTCGCGCTTGCCGAGCATGTTGAGATTGGGGCCGTTGAGGACCAGGACGGAAATCGTCATCGAATGGCTTCTGCCGAGACCTTTGACTGCCGCCGGTCCGGCGCGATGGCGCCGGCCGGAGCGCGCCGGTTATAGGGGGTCGGCCCGCAAAGGAAAAGCCCCGCCCTCCGGCGCCCGCCGCAGTCCCGCTCTGGATGGAGGCGGGCCAATCAGCACGTCGCCTGGCCGCAGTCGCGCACGGACTTGATCTTGGCCTTCAGCGTGTCATAGCCGACGGCGCCGACGATGACGTCGCCCTGCATGACATAGGTCGGGGTGCCGTTGATGCCGAGCGCCTGGGCGAGCGTGTATGATTCGCCGATCGTCGCCGCGATTTCCGGGTCCTTGAGGCGGGTCTTGATGGCGGCGGCATCGAGGCCGATATCGGTCGCGACCGCGAGCGCCCTGGCGCCATTGACCTCGCCGCGGCCCATCAGCAATTCGTCGTAGAAGGCCTGGTACTTCTCGGGCGCCATCTCGTGCACGACGACGGCGACCTGCGCCGCCTCCTCGGAGCCGGGCCCGAGCACCGGGAATTCCTTCAGCACCACGCGGAGGCCCTTGTCCTCCTCGATGAGGCGCTTCATGTCGGCATGGGCGCGCTTGCAGTAGCCGCAATTGTAATCGAAGAACTCGACCAGCGTGACATCGCCATCGGGATTGCCGAGCACGACCTGCCGCTTCGAATTGAAGAGAAGATCGGCATATTTGGCGACATTGGCCTTCTTGGCCTCGGCCTCCGCCATCTGCTCGCGGCGGGAGAGCTCCTGCATCGCATCGCGGATCACTTCCGGATGCTGCATCAGATAGTCCTTCACGATCGCGCCGATCGCGTCCTGCTGGGTCTTGTCGAAGCTCGCCTGATCGGCCCGGACGAGCGACGGGGCGGCGGTGAGGCCGGCGACGAGGAAGGCGGCGAAGCCGGCGCCGCCGGCAAACCGCATGGCGCGCGCGGCGATCCGCTGGACCGGGCTCAACTTGGACGTCTCGAACATCAGGGGCGGACCTTTGCTGACGGGTGGAGGCGCTGCGCGGCCAGGGGCCGGCGCGCGGACGGAACGGAGGTTCATCCGGATTTTGGCGGCGGAGTATAGGACACGATGTCGTCGGCGCGAAGCCAGGCGGGCGAACCGCGCTTCAGCCCCGACTGCGCCCGCGTCGCATGCTTCTTGGCGGCGGCATAGTTGCCGGCAGCGAATTCCCCTTGTGCCGTCGCAAGATCCGCCATCGGAATATCGCCGCGCAGCGCATAGGCACGCGCGAGGCTGCGATAGCCGATCGGCACATCCGGATCGGCCTGCAGGCCGAGCGTCAGGTTCTTCACCGCCTCGTCGACGACATCGGGGTCGCCCGATTCGATCAGCGCCTGCCCGAGCATCACCTTGAGGAGGCCCGAACGCGGCGCGAGCGCCACGGCCTTGCGCAGCGGCGGCACGGCGAGGCCGGCGCGGCCGTTCTCGAGCTGGATCTGGCCCTGCAGCTCCCAGAAATAGGGGTTCTTCGGCTGCGCCTTGAGCAGGGTGTCGAGCATGGCGAGGCCGCCTGCGGCATTGCCGTTGCGATAGGCGGCGATGGCGCGGGCATATTGCGCCGGCATCGAGCCGTCGCTCGGCGGGTAGCGGCGCATCACCGTCGCGGTATCGCCGGTGAAGCCGACCAGCTTCGCCCGGACCATGTTGTGCCGCGCCTGCAGCGCCGCGGGGTCCTTGGCATTGTAATAGGGGCTCGCCTTCGCCTCGCGCTCGATCATGTCGATGCGCTCGCGCGGCAGCGGGTGGCTCTGCAGGTAGCGATTGGCGGTGCGCGCGGCAAAGAGCGTGTCGTCGGCGAAGCGGTTGAAGGTCGCCAGCATGCCCTTGGCCGACTGCTTGGTCGCCTTCAGATATTTCAGCGCCGACTGGTCGGCCGCCATCTCGGCCGAGCGCTGGTAGCCGAGCATCGAGCGGCGCGCGATCTCGCTGGCGCCGGCGACGATGCCGCCGCCTGCCCGCGCCGCATCCGACGAACCGGCCGAGGAGCCCGCGATCGCCGCGCCGATGCCGGCGAGGGCGCCGAGCGTCGCCATCTGGTTGGCGCGGTCGGCCTGCTCGCGCAGTTGCGACTGGTGATCACCGGCGAGATGGCCGGTCTCATGCGCGAGAACGCCGATCAGCTCGTTCGGCGTCTTCGAATCGATGATCGCGCCGGTGTTGATGACCATCTTCTGGCCGCTGGCGACGAAGGCGTTGAAGGCCGGGTCGGCGACGAGGAAGAGCTCCACCGATTCGGAGCGGATGCCGGCCGCCTTGAAGATCGGCCGGATATAGTCCTGGACCAGCGCCTCGGTCTCGGCGTCGCGGATGAAGTTGAGGTTCCGGCTGCTCTGGGCGACGGCCGGCGAAAGCAGGCCAAGTCCGAGCGCCGCCGCGACCAGAAGGCGCGCCGCGCCGTGCAGTGTGGAAGGCGTTGTGCCCGGCATTGCGTCGAAGCCCGTTCTTCCTCTCGAAGGTCCGGCGCTGTAGAAGCGGGACCGAAATTCGGCCATAGGAGCGATGGCCGGCAATTGGGGCAATAGCAAGTCTTGTCCGGCGCGTCTTGTCTCGCCCGGCACGTCTTGTACGACAGGTCTTGCCCCTCAAGCATAGCAGGACAGCATGACGAGCGACGAACACGTTCCTTTGACGGTGGATGCTGGCGGCCCCTCGCGGCGCAGCGCCGTCGCGCCCTTCATCGCCATGGACGTGAAATCCGCGGCCAACGCGCTCGAGGCCGACGGCCAGCGCGTGCTGCACATGGAGATCGGCGAGCCCGGCGCCTCGACGCCGCCGAGCATCCGCGCCGCGGCGCGCGCTGCCCTCGACGAGGGACGGCTCGGCTATACCGAGGCGCTCGGCTGGCGGCCGCTGCGCGAGCGGATCGCGCGCCACTATGCCGAGCACTACGGCGTCGAGGTCCCCGCCTCCCGCATCGCCGTCACCACCGGGTCCTCGGCCGGCTTCAACCTCGCCTTTCTCGCGGCCTTCGATCATGGCGACCGCGTCGCGATCGCGGCGCCCGGCTATCCGGCCTATCGCAACATCCTCGCCGCCCTCGGCCTGCATGTGGTCGAGTTGCCGACGGCGGCGCGCGACCGCCATGCGGTGACGCCCGAGATGCTCGAGCGGGCGCATGAAGGCGGCCCACTTGCCGGCGTGCTGATCGCTAGCCCCGCCAATCCGACCGGCACCATGATGACGCCGGAGGCGCTCGCCGCCCTCATCGCCACCGCCGACCGGCTCGGCATCCGCTTCATCTCGGACGAGATCTATCATCGCCTCACCTATGAGGGCACCGAGGCGACCGCCCTCGCCTTCTCGGACAAGGCGATCGTCATCAACTCCTTCTCGAAATACTACTGCATGACCGGCTGGCGGATCGGCTGGATGGTGCTGCCCGAGGCGCTGGTGCGGCCGGTCGAGCGGATCGGCCAGAGCCTCTACATCTCGGCGCCGGACCTCTCGCAAAAGGCCGCGCTCGCCGCCTTCGAGGCGACGGAGGAACTGGAGGCGATCAAGGCCGGCTATGCCGCCAACCGCCGCCTCCTGCTCGACACCCTGCCCGGCCTCGGCTTCGACGATTTCTTCCCGGTCGACGGCGCCTTCTACATCTATGCCTCGACGCGGCGCTTCACCAATGATTCCGCGGCCTTCGCGCAGGCCATGCTGCAGGAGGCCGGCGTCGCGGCGACGCCGGGGCTCGACTTCGACCGCGCCCGCGGCGACGGCTATATCCGCTTTTCCTTCGCCGGATCCGAGGCCGAGATCGCGGAAGCGGTCGACCGGCTCAAGGGCTGGCTGACGCGCTGAGGCGGGCGATCCTCTTCCCCAGTTGGGGAAGGCCCTCACCCCAGCCCTCTCCCTGAGGGAGAGGGAGTGGCGCTGGGCCCTTCATTGGCGCCGTCGCCTCACCCGGCACGCCGCAATCCCCTCTCCCCCAGGGAGAGGGTCAGGGTGAGGGCCTTCCCGCCGGCTGACGTCTCTCAGGCCTTGGCGGGGGCGATCAGCGGCGAGCGCTTGCGGGCCGGAACGGGATCGTGATCGGAGCTTGCGAACACTTCGCGGTCGAGCCGCTGCAGCGCGCCGGCGAGGATGCCGACATCGACGAGATCGTCCTCCGGCGACAGCACCTCGATCTCGGTCATGTGGCCGATCTCGGCGACGAGACCCTCGTCGATGCCGGCCCGGAAGCCCTCCTGCATCAGGTCGAAGGCGGCGATGCCGCGGCCCGTCAGCACGACGCGCTGCGGATTGACGAGGCCCATCAGCCGCGACAGGCCATAGCCGAGCGCGAGGCCCGCCTGGCGATAGACCGCGCGCACGCGCTCCTCGCCGCCGCGCGCACGCGCCTCGAGCGCCGCCATCGTCTCGGCATCGGGATCGATATCCGTCGGCGGATCCTCCGGCGGCAGCTCTTCGACCGCACGATAGATGGCATAGTCAGCGGCATAGGCCTCGACGCAGCCGCGGCGCCCGCAACGGCAGAGCGGCCCGCCGGGCGTATGATTGGTGTGGCCGAATTCGGCGCCCGACCCGAAGGCGCCCGAGAACAGGCGGCCATTGATATAGAGGCCCATGCCGATGCCATGGGCGATGAAGATCACCGCGAAGGTGCCGCCGAAATGCTCGGGATCGCGCGAGTTCAGCGCCTGCGCCATCATGTTGACGTCGTTGGTCATCGAGACGGGAACGCCGAGCCGCTCCGACAGCGGCCCCGGCACGGCGCCGACCTCGACCGAGACGGTGGGGCTCCAGATCAGCCGGCCGGTGGTGCGGTCGACGACGCCAGGGATGGCGATCGGAATTTCGGGAACGTGCTGCAGCGGGATTCCGCGCGCCTCGAGATAGGCGCGGATCGCCGCCTCGAGCCGCGGCACGAAGGCCGGCGCTTCCGGCCCCATGGTCGGGATCGGCAGGCGGGTGCGGTCGGCGAGATGGCCGGAGTAATCCGACAGGATCAGCGTCACCGAGTTCAGCGAGATCTTGACGCCGAGCACATAGCCGGCCTCCGGATTGAGCGAGAGGGCGACGCGCGGCCGGCCGCGGCCGAGCGGCTTCTCGGTCTTGTCGTCGATCGCGGCGGTGACGATCAGGTTCTCGGCAAGAAGATCGGCCGTGATCGCCGAGATGGTCGCAGGGCTGAGGCCCGTCGCGCGGCCGAGTTCCACCCGCGCCATCATGCCGACCCGCCGCAAGGCCTCGAGCACCAGGCCGCGATTCTGGCGGCGGACGAGTTCGGTATCGGCTTTGCTTTGCAAGACTTTACTCTACCAGGCGGGGTGTCTTCTCGCGGGGAGAATGGTCGATCGCGCCAAGCTTTCCAAGGACTTTCGAGGCTGCGCTGCCGCGTCGCGCCGCCTTGCCGAACAGCGGCCGGCATCGTATGTCCTTGCAGCCCCGCCCCCGATGCGAAGGATGCCCGCCATGACCGCCGTCCGAACAGCCGCTGCGGCGGCTGAAGTCGCGAATGCCTTCACTGCGCTTCGAGCTCACAAGGACCGCGTCGAGGCGCAGTCGATGCGCGAGATGTTCGCGGCCGATCCGCAGCGTTTCCAGCGCCTCTCGCTCAGCGCGGAAGGCATCCTGCTCGATTATTCCAAGAACCGGATCGACACGGCCGCGGTCGTCGCGCTGCTCGATCTTGCCCGCGCTGCCGGCGTCGAGGCCCGCCGCGCGGCGATGTTCGCGGGCGAGAAGATCAACGTCACCGAGAACCGCGCCGTGCTGCATGTCGCGCTGCGCGCCGAGCGTGGCGAGTCCTATGTCGTCGACGGCGAGAATGTCGTCCCCGGCGTGCATGAGGTGCTCGACGCCATGGCGGCCTTCGCCAATGGCATCCGCAGCGGCGCCATCGCCGGCAAGGGCGGCGCCTTCACCGACGTCGTCAATATCGGCATCGGCGGTTCGGATCTCGGCCCGGCCATGGTGACGCTGGCGCTCAGCCCCTATCACGACGGCCCGCGCGCGCATTTCGTCTCCAATGTCGACGGCGCGCATATCCACGACACGCTCGAGGGGCTCGATCCTTCGACGACGCTCTTCCTCGTCGCCTCCAAGACCTTCACCACCATCGAGACCATGACCAATGCCGCCACCGCGCGGAAATGGATCGTCGATGCGCTCGGCGAAGACGCGGTCGGCGACCATTTCGCGGCGATGTCGACGGCGCTCGACAAGGTCGACGCCTTCGGCATCTCGGTCGATCGCACCTTCGGTTTCTGGGACTGGGTCGGCGGCCGCTATTCGGTGTGGTCGGCGATCGGCCTGCCGGTGATGATCGCCATCGGGCCGGACAATTTCGGCTCGTTCCTCGCCGGCGCGCACTCCATGGACGTGCATTTCCGCGAGGCGCCGCTCGATCGCAGCCTGCCGGTGCTGCTCGCGCTCGTCGGCATCTGGAACCGCAACGTGCTCGGCTTCCCGGCCAAGGCGGTGCTGCCCTATGACCAGCGGCTGCTGCGCTTCGCGGCCTATCTGCAGCAGCTCGACATGGAATCGAACGGCAAGCGGGTGCAGCTCGACGGCAGCTCGGTCGCGCAGTCGACCGGCCCGCTCGTCTGGGGCGAGCCCGGCACCAACGGCCAGCACGCCTTCTACCAGCTGCTGCACCAGGGCACCGACCCGATCCCGGCCGATTTCCTCGTCGCGGCCAATGCGCATGAGCCGGACGACGTGCATCACCAGCTGCTCCTCGCCAACTGCCTCGCGCAGACCGAGGCGCTGATGAAGGGCCGCACGACCGAGGAAGCCCGCGCCGAGCTGCTCGCCGAGGGCAAGGTGCCGACCGAGGCCGACCGCCTCGCACCGCACAAGACCTTCCCCGGCAATCGCCCGACCAACACGATCCTCTATTCGCTGCTCGATCCCTTCACGCTCGGCCGCCTGATCGCGCTCTACGAGCATCAGGTGTTCGTGCAGGGCACGATCTGGGGCATCGACTCGTTCGACCAGTGGGGCGTCGAACTCGGCAAGCAGCTGGCGAAGGAACTCCTGCCGATGATCCAGGGCAAGGAGACCGCCGACAAGCGCGACGCCTCCACCGCCGGCCTCGTCGCCGCGATCGCCGCGCTGCGCTGAGACGCGAGGGGCGCCGAATGCTGCCAAGGCTCAGGCGACTGAGCCTTGGCCCGTTGCTTGGTAAGTCAACGGGTTGGTGCCGTTTGCTCTGGTAATGCTGGAGCAAAGAGGCGCGAGGGGTCAGCCATGACGCGGCAGCTTCTCTTCGTCCAGGGCGCCGGTGAAGGCACACATGACGACTGGGACGAGACGCTGGTGGCGAGCCTCGCGCTGAGCCTTGGGCCGGGCTACACGATCCGCTATCAGCGCATGCCCTTCGAGGACGACCCGAGCTTCGCCCGGTGGGGAGAGGCGCTCCGCACCGAGCTCGACGCGCTCGACGCGGGCGCCGTACTGGTCGGCCATTCGATCGGCGCCACGATCCTCATTCACGTCCTCGCCGAGGAGCCACCGGTGCGGCCGCACGCCGGCCTCTTCCTGATCGCGATGCCGCATATCGGGGATGGCGGCTGGCCGAGCGAGGAGATCGCGGCAAAGCCGGATCTCGGGTCGAGGCTGCCGCCGCAGACGGCGATCCATCTCTATCAGGGCGACGCGGACGACATCGTGCCCCTGGCGCATGCCCACCTCAACAAGTCGGCCATTCCCCAGGCGCGGCTGCGGATTCTCCCCGGGCGGGATCATCAACTGAACGACGACCTTTCAGACGTCGCCGCGGATATACTTGCCCTCGACAGACGAGACGCGCGCTAAGACCGGTCGACATTCAGGCTTTGGCCCTGCTGAGAATGCTCAGCTGTCGTTGCCGGGCTTGACCCGGCAACCCAGACTTATCTGGGCTCGCCACCCATTCTGGTACGCAATGAGAAAGACTGGATTGCCGGGTCAAGCCCGGCAATGACAGCTGTGCGGCTTCGCTGACAATAACCGAAGCCGAATGCCGATCCGTCCTAACCGAACCGCTGCCTGCACGGAGAGTGCGCAGCGACGGATCAGGTGTCCTTGACCGTCCTGTGGACGATGAGGCGGTGGCCGTCGATGGTGAGGCGGCCTTCCTTGGTCAAGGCGCGGATCTGCTTGTTCACGGCCTCGCGGCTGGCGCCGAGCATCTGGGCGAGCGTTCCCTGCGTCAGGTCGAGCTCGACCACGGCCTGGTCGCGTTCGAGGCGGCCATGGATCAGCGCCAATTGCCGGAGCAGCACCAGCAGGCGGTGGCGGAGGTCGTGGAAGACGGCGCGGTTGACCTGCTCGTTGGTCTGACGCAGCCGCTCGCAGAGGCTGAGGATGATCTGGCGCTGCAATTGCGGCGAGGCGTCGAGCAGCGCCATGAAGGGCTGCCGCGGCACGAAGATCATCTGCGTCTCGGTGAGGGTCGCGGCGCCGGCGCTCCTCGGCAAGCCGTCGATCAGCGAGATCTCGCCGACGACCTCGCCTTCCTCGAACAGCTGGATGGTCAGCTCGCGGCTGTCCTCGGCGGTGAGGAAGATGCGGATGATGCCGTCGGCGACCGCATAGAGACCGTCCGATTCATCGCCCTGCGCGAACAGCACGGTATCAGGCGGGTAGGTCGTGACCCGCGCGATCTGGGCAAGGCGGACGAGATCGTCCCTCTCCAGCCCGTTGAAGAAACTGGTGCGGCCAAGCCGCGTCACGATGTCAGCAGTCTGCACAGCCCCTCCCCGCCGAACATCTGCTGTCCGGCCAGCCGCCCCCGGATTTACTTACCATTTTACGACGCATCTGACGAGCCGTCAGCCGGCTGAGGACCGGCGGCGATGACCCTGTCGACGACGAGATGGCCGAGGCGGCGCGGCGATCCTTCGGCGACGAGGCCGAGCTTGCCGGTGACCGCGAGCGTCGAGATGCCGTGCAGCGAGGCCCAGAGCGCGACCACCGCCTCGCGCCGGGCGGTGTCCGACCAGGTCGTCATGGCCGGGGCGAGCGCGGCCGCGGCGCCCTCGATGAGCGCGGCGAGGCGGTCACGATACCAGTCGGGCAGCGCGATCCGCTCCGGCAGGCGATGTTCGAAGAGGACCGCCCAGAGGCGCGGCTCGCTCTCGACGAAATCGAAATAGGCATCGACGAGCGCGCGTGGACGCTCTGTGGCCGCGCCGGACGCCGCGGCGGCAAGCGCGGATGCAAGGCGGGCGAGCGTCTCGCCGTTCGTCGCGACGATCAGCGCATCGAGATTGTCGAAGAGGTTGTAGAGCGTGCCCGGCGCATAGCCGATGCGCTCGGCGACGCGGCGCACGGTCACCCCGCGCAGCCCCTCCTCGCGCGCAAGGACACGGGCGGCGTCGAGCGCCATGCGGCGGAGATCCTCCGGGGCGTGGTCGTTGCGGCGGGCCAGCATGGCCTCCCTCGTTCCGGCACGGCCGATCACCGCGCCAAGCCCAAGCTAGCACATATTGAACGTCGTTCAAAATCCTGCTAGTCAATTGAACATCGTTCATTACAAGTCGCTTGCCACCCAGCCGAAACGGACCGACGCTCACGCCATGGACGCCACATCGACGCATGCCGACGCCCCGACTGCCCTGCTGCGCACGCGCGGCTTCCTGCCGCTGTTCATCGTCCAGTGGTTCGGCGCCTTCGCCGACAATGCGCTGAAGAGCGCGTTCGGCTTCATGGTCGCCTATGGCGGCGCCGATCTGTTCGGCCTGTCGCCGCAAGTCGCCGTGACGCTCGGCGGCGCGGTGTTCATGCTGCCCTTCTTCCTCTTCTCCGGACTGTCGGGCCGCCTTTCGGACAGCATCGACAAGCGGCTGGTCGTGCGCTGGACACGGCTCGCGGAAGTGGCGCTCGCGATCCTCTCCTCGATCGCGATCATGATCCACTCGGCGCCGCTGGCGCTGCTCGGCATGTTCCTCTACGCGCTGCAGTCGACGATCTTCGGCCCGGCCAAATATGCGATCCTGCCGCAGATGGTCGAGCGGAAGCGGCTTGTCGCGGCCAATGCGCTGTTCGAGGGCTCGACCTTCGTCGCGATCCTCTCTGGCACGCTATTCGGCGGGCTGACGATCGGCCTCGGCGGCACATGGATCGCTGTCGCCGGCCTCGTCGGCGCCGCGCTGATCGGCGCCGTCGCCGCCTTCTTCGTGCCGCCGGCCCTGCCCGCGCCCGATGCGGCGCCGTTCCGCTTCTCGATGATCGAGGCCAATCGCGGCGCCTTCGCCGCCATCCGCCGCCGCAAGTCGGTGTTCCTCGCGGTCGTCGGCATCTCCTGGTTCTGGATGATCGGCCTCATAGTGATGTCGGTCTTCCCGGAATTCGCGAAATCGACGCTGAAGGTCGACGAGATCGTCGCGAACCTCCTCGTCGCCGCCTTCGTCGTCGGCATCGCGCTCGGCTCGGCCGCGACCAGCAAGCTGCTGGCGGGGCAGATCTCGGCCCGCCACACGCCCATCGGCGGCCTGCTGATGGCCGGCTTCATGATCGATCTCAGCCTTTCGGCCGGGCAGCTTTCGACCCTGCCCGGCGCCGACCTGCAGGGTGTCTTCGCCTTCGCCGGTTCGGCGGCAGGCCTCCGCGTGCTCGTCGATCTCGTCGGCATCGCCTTCGGCGGCGGGCTCTTCACCGTGCCGCTCTATGCGCTGCTGCAATCGCGCGCTGCCGACAACGAGCGCTCGGCCGCCATCGCCGGCAACAACATCATGAACGCCGCGCTGATGGTGTTCGGCACCATCGCCGCCGCCGCCCTGCTCGCCGCCGGCGTCACCACGCTGCAGCTCCTGTTCTGGCTCGGCATCGCCAATATCGGCGCGGCGATCATCTGCGTGCAGCTGGTGCCGGACGAGTTGCTCAAGGCCTTCGGCCACCGCCTGCTGCAGCTCGCCTTCGGCGCCCATGTCGAGGGACGGGACAACTATGGCGACGGCGAGGATGCCGCCGTCGTCGTCGTCAACCACACTTCATTTCTCGACGCGGTGCTGATCGGCTGCCTGCTGCCCGGCAAGCCGGTCTTCGCCATCAACTCGTTCATCGCCGACCGCTGGTGGGTGAAGCCCGCCTTCCGCTTCTTCGAGCTGGTGCCGGTCGATCCGACCAGCCCGTTCTCCGTCCGCCGCATGGTCAAGCTGGTCAAGGAAGGCCGGCGGCTGGTGATCTTCCCCGAAGGGCGCATCACCGTCACCGGCGCCTTGATGAAGGTCTATGACGGGCCGGCGATGATCGCGGCGCTCGCCGGCGTGCCGATCATCCCGGTGCGCATCGTCGGCGCGCAGGCGTCGATCTTCTCGCGTCTCAAGGGCAAGGTGCGGCGGCGGCTGTTCCCGCGCATGCACCTGACGGTGCTGGCGCCGCGCCGCATCGCGCTGCCCGAGGGGCTGGTCGGCCGCAAGCGCCGCGCCGTCGCCGGCGCCCATCTGCAGGACATCATGACCGAGATGGTGTTCTCGACCAGCGAGCCGCCGCGCACGCTGTTCGAGAGCCTCGTCCATGCCCGCCACATCAATGGCAGCCGGCCGGTGCTGGAGGACGTGACGCGCGCGCCGGTCGGCTATCGCGAGATCATCCGCGGCGCCTTCGCGCTCGGCCGTCCGCTTGCCGCGATGAGCGCGCCCGGCGAGCGCGTCGGCGTGTTGCTGCCGAATACAATCGCCGCCGTCGTCACCTTCTTCGCCCTGCAGGCGACCGGGCGCGTGCCGGCCATGCTCAACTTCTCCGCCGGACCCGCGGCCATCGATGCGGCGCGGCGGGCGGCCGAGATCAAGCTGGTGCTGACCTCGCGCCAGTTCGTCGAGAAGGGCCGGCTGCAGCCGCTCATCAACGCGCTCGCCCCGCATTGCCGCATCGTCCATCTGGAGGATCTCCGCGGCGAGATCGGGCTGGCGGCGAAGCTGCTGGCCCTGCTCGGCGGCGTCGCCCCGCTCCTCATGAGCCGCCTCGCCTTCCGTCGCGCGGGCACTGCCGGCGACGAGGCCGTCGTGCTGTTCACCTCGGGCTCGGAGGGGTTGCCGAAGGGCGTCTCGCTCAGCCATGCCGCCATCGAGTCGAACCGCCAGCAGATCGCCAGCGTCATCGACTTCTCGCGCGAGGACGTCGTCCTCAACGCGCTGCCGATCTTCCATGCCTTCGGGCTGACGGCCGGCTGCCTGCTGCCGCTCTACTCCGGCGTCCGGCAGATGCTCTACCCCTCGCCGCTGCACTACCGGATCGTGCCCGAGATCGCCTATGACGTGAACGCGACGATCCTCTTCGGCACCGATACCTTCCTCGCAGGCTATGCCCGCATGGCCCATCCTTATGACTTCTACAGCCTGCGCTATGTCTTCGCCGGCGCGGAAGCCGTGAAGGCCGAAACGCGGAAAGTGTTCGCCGAAAAGTTCGGCCTCCGCATCCTCGAAGGCTATGGCGCCACCGAAACCGCGCCCGTCATCGCGATCAACACGCCGATGGCGAACAAGGCGGGCTCGGTCGGCAAGGCGCTGCCCGGCATCACGGTGCGGCTGGAGCCGATGGCGGGCATCACCGAGGGCGGACGGCTGCTGGTCAAGGGACCGAATGTCATGCGCGGCTATCTGCGCGCCGAGGCGCCGGGCCGGCTGGAACCGGTCGCGGACGGCTGGTACGACACCGGCGACATCGTCACCATCGACGCGCTTGGCTTCATCTCGATCGCCGGCCGCGTCAAGCGCTTCGCCAAGGTCGGCGGCGAGATGGTGTCGCTCGCCGCGGTCGAGAGCCTTGCGGCGGATTTCTGGCCCGAGCATGCAAGCGCCGCGACCGCGATCCCGAACGAGCGCAAGGGCGAGGAGATCGTGCTGGTGACCGAGCGGCCCGCGGCCGATCTCGGCGATCTGCAGAAGTTCGGGCGCGCGCGCGGCTTTTCGGAAATCCAGCTGCCGAAAGCCGTGCTCACGGTGGCGAAGCTGCCGCTGCTCGGGACAGGCAAGCTCGATCTCGGCGCGCTCAGGCAGATCGCTCTCGACGCGCGCACCGGCAGCGCAGCGGAAGTCGCGACCGCGACCGCCATCAATCCTTAACTTGGCTCCGTGATAGTCTCTCGATCATTCGGCCGCCGCGCCTCGACAGGTGCGCGGCGCGCCGCTAGTTTCGGTTCATTGTCCCGGGGGGTTGCCATGCGTATTGCATTTGCTCTGATCGTCGCGCTGTTCACGCTGGCCGGTTGCCAGACGGCCCAGCAGGCCGGCTCGTCCGGTTCCTGCAATCAGGCGGGCTCGACGATGGATGCGCCGGTGATGTGCCCCGACAGCTGATCGGCCGGATCGTCGATCAAGGCTCCGGCGCCGCCTTCGGGCGGCGCTTCGGCTTGCCGGCTTTCGCCGGATCCTTGCTGGCCTTCGTCGCGTCCGCGCGGCGGGCCACTTGAATGGCGGCGCGCGACCAGGCGACGAAGTCGTCGGGCTCGTCGATGAGCCGCTCCGGAATGCGCCAATAGCTGAGCGATACCGCGCGCCCATCCTTGCGCGGATAGGTGAAGGGCGCGCAGCCCTCCGCCTCGAAGCCGGCCCGCGTCTCTGCATCCGACTTCAGATAGATAATGTCGTCGAGGATGATGGCGAACATCAGCCCGCCCGCAAAAGCGCCGAGACCGCCGAACATCCGCCGGAGCTCGACCCTGCCCACGGGTGCGAACAATTCCTCCAGGAAATCACGATCGCCCATCGGCGCTACTCCGCGCGATCGAGGCCCATCTGCCAGAAATCGGCCTCGAGCCGCACCGCCTCGTCGAAGGTGGCGAGCAGGCGCGGATAGCGCGCCTCGGTAAGGGAGAGCGCGGCAAGGCGGTCGATCTGCGCCAGGCTGTCGGCGGCGAGCGCCTGATAGCCTTCACCGGCATATTCCGCGATCCAGGGCGCATAGGGATTGCGGCCGTCGGTAAGGCCGATGCCGCTTCTGGACAGCGCGGCGCCGATCTCGGCATAGCCGACGACGCAGGGCGAGAGCGCCACGACGAGATCGAGCATGTCACCGCGAAGGCCCGCTTCCTGCACGAAGCGCGTATAGGCGACGGTGGCGCGCGCCTGACGCGTCGCGGCGACAGCGTCCGGCGCGAGGCCCCATTCGGCGCAGAGCCGGAGGTGCAGATTGGTTTCGCCGAGGATGGCGGCGATGCCGTCGGCCGCCTTCTTCATCTCGGTGAGATCGGGCGCCTTGTAGACGCCGATGGCATAGGCGCGGGCGAACTCGATCAGGAACAGATAGTCCTGCACCAGATAATGCTGGAAGCTCGCGCGCGGCAGCGAGCCGTCGCCCATGCCGCGCACGAAGGCGTGACCCACATAGGCGGACCAGGCCGGCGCGGCGTCGCGCTTCAGCCGCTCGAACAGCGCCGAGGTCATGGCTGCGTCAGGTAGCGGCGGCGGGGGCCGGCATCTCGGCCGGCTTCAGCATCACCGATTCGCCGCAGCCGCAGGCCGAGACTTCGTTCGGGTTGCGGAAGACGAAGCCGGAGCGGAGCTTGGTCGTCTCGAAATCCATCACCGTGCCGAGCAGGAACAAGACGGCGGCGGGATCGACGAAGACGCTGGCGCCCTTTTCCTCGATCCGCTCGTCCTTGGCGTCGGGCGCCGCGACCTTCTGCATGGTGTATTCCATGCCGGCGCAGCCGCCCTTCTTGACGCCGATCCTGAGACCGGCGACCGGCTCGTCGCTATCCTCGACGATCTCGCGGATGCGCTCGGCGGCGGCCTCGGTCAGCGACATGACGGCAAAGCGTGAGCGAACGCCCATGGCAATTCTCCTGTCGGCGGCACGAGCCGCCTTACTTTCTATGGGGTGAACAGGCGCACTGCCGCATCCACTCCGTCACCCCTGCGAAGGCCGGGGCCCATGAACACCGCCTGATCAGCGCGATGTCAGATCATGACGCCTAAGATCGGTCATCCCGCCGCCATCCACAAGATGCGGCGCGCAGTCAAGAATTGTTCAAAACATCATTCGCCCAGATGCCGGGCGTCGCGAGCTCGACGACATGGCCGTCGGGATCGTTGAAATAGAGACTGTGCCCGCCCTGCGGCCAGGCCATCTCGGCCGTCAGCGCGACGCCCGCCGCCACGAGATGCCGCCGCCAGTCGCTGAGCGCTTCGGCGGGAATGCGCAGCGCGAAATGCAGCGGGCCGCTGCCGTCATGGGCGGGGATCCGCCCGCCCGGCAGCACGATATCCTCGAGCGTGCCGCCGCGCCGGAAGAGGAGCAGCACGCTTGCGGGCCCGGCATCGAGCGCCGCGAAGCGCGGATCGTCCGCGGCGGTCAAGGGCGCGAGGCCGAGCACGTCGCGGTAGAAGGCGAGCGCGCGGGCGACATTGGCGACATAGAGCGCCGTCTCGAGGACGCCGGTGATCGGCGGCGCGAACGCCATCCTAGTACCAGTCGAGTGCGACGCGGGCCTCGTCCGACATGCGGTCCTGCGACCAGGGCGGATCGAAGGTCATGTTGACATCGACGCGGCCGACGCCGGGGATCGAGCCGACGGCGTTCTCGACCCAGCCGGGCATCTCGCCGGCGACGGGGCAGCCGGGCGCAGTCAGCGTCATGTCGATGGCGATGTTGCGGTCGTCGTCGACATCGATCTTGTAGATGAGGCCGAGCTCATAGATGTCGGCCGGAATCTCGGGATCATAGACCGTCTTCAGCGCGGCGATGATGTCGCCGGTGAGCCGCTCCAGCTCCTCGGGCGGGATCGTGCTCGGCGCCGCCAGAGGCAGCGCGGCCTCGGCGACCGGCGCCGTGTCGTCCATCGCGTTGCTCATGGTTCCCTCTGGCATCGCTGGATCCTCAGCTGAAGAAGCGCTGCGCCTTTTGCAGCGCTTCGACGAGGCGATCGACCTCGTCCATGGTGTTGTAGAGGCCGAACGACGCCCGGCAGGTGGAGGTGACGCCGAAGCGGCGGAGCAGCGGCTGCGCGCAATGCGTCCCGGCGCGGACGGCGACGCCCTCGCGGTCGATGATCGTCGCGATGTCATGCGCATGGGCGCCGGCCATCTCGAAGGCGATGATGGCGCCCTTGTCCTTGGTCGTGCCGAAGATGCGGAGGCTGTTGATCGCCGACAGCCGCTCGGCCGCATAGGCGGCGAGCCGATGCTCGTGCGCGGCGATATTTTCGCGGCCGAGGCGGTCCATGTAGTCGAGCGAGGCGCCGAGACCGATCGCCTGCACGATCGGCGGGGTGCCGGCCTCGAAGCGATGCGGCGGCTCGGCATAGGTCACCGTCGTCGCGGTGACGTCGCGGATCATCTCGCCGCCGCCGAGGAAGGGCGGCATGGCGGCGAGCAGGTCGCGCTTGCCATAGAGAACGCCGATCCCGGTCGGGCCATAGACCTTGTGGCCGGTGAAGGCATAGAAATCGGCGTCGAGATCGCGCACATCGACCGGCAGATGCACCGCGGCCTGGCTGCCATCGAGCAGCACCTTGACGCCATGCGCATGGGCGATGCGGATCACGTCCTTGACCGGCACCACCGTGCCGGTGACGTTCGACATATGCGTCAGCGCGACGATCTTGGTGCGCGGCGTGATCAGCTTCTCGAACACGTCGAGGCGGAAGGTGCCGTCCTCGTCGATCGGCACCCACTTGATCACCGCGCCCTTGCGCTCGCGCAGGAAATGCCACGGCACGATGTTGGAGTGGTGCTCGAGGATCGAGAGGATGATCTCGTCGCCCTCGCCGATCTCCTCCTGGCCGAGCGAATTGGCCACGAGATTGATCGCCTCGGTCGAGGAGCGCGTGAAGATGATCTCGTCGGTCGAGCCGGCATTCAGGAAGCGGCGGACCGTTTCCCGAGCGTTCTCATAGGCTTCCGTCGCTGCGTTCGAGAGATAGTGCAGGCCGCGGTGGACATTGGCATAGTCCTCCATATAGGCCTTGGTCACCGCATCCAGCATCGCCTGCGGCTTCTGCGCCGAGGCGCCGTTGTCGAGATAGACGAGCGGCTTGCCATAGACCTTCTTCGCGAGGATCGGAAAGTCCCGCCTGACGGCCTCGACATCGTAGGGCGCAGCGTCGGCGATGCTCACGGTCGTGCTCATGACGCCAGCGTCCGGCCCGCGAGCCAATTGCGCGCCACGACCTCGAACGCCGCGCCGATCGCCTCGTCGCCGAGACCTTCGATCGCTTCGGCGAGGAAGGCGGTGACCAGCAGCGTCTCCGCCTCGGCGCGCGGAATGCCGCGCGAGAGCAGGTAGAACAGCATGTCCTCGTCGATCTCGCCCGAGGTCGCGCCATGCGCGCACTGGACGTCGTCGGCGAAGATCTCGAGCTCGGGCTTGACCGAGAACGAGGCGTCCTCCGAGAGCAGCAGGCCCTGCGTCATCATCTTGCCGTCGACCTTCTGGGCGCCGGGGCGGACGACGATGCGGCCCTGGAAGATGCCCTCGGCCTTGCCGTCCATCACCGCCTTGAAGAGTTCACGGCTGGCGCCGTTCGGCACCGCGTGGTCGACGCCGAGCATGATATCGGCATGCTGCTTGCCGCCGATCATCGTCGCGCCGAAGAGGCCGGCGCGGGCGAACTCGCCGCCATAGGTGACGAAGCTCTGCGAGCGGGAGATCGCGGCGCCCGTCATCAGCGTCAGATGGTCGAACTGGCTGGCGGCGCCGATCGAGACGGCCGTGGTGCCGAGATGCACCGCGGCGTCGCCTTCGGCCTGGAGCTTCGCCCAGACGACCTTGGCGTTGTCGCCGACGATCGCCTCGGTGACGATATTCGCCTGCGAGGCGGCGGCATTTGCGCCGGTATAGGTCTCGACGAGCCGCAGCGAGGCGCCCTCGCCGACCGTGACGAGGTTGCGGACGAAGAGCGAGAAGGCGCCGGTCGTGACATGGGCGATCTCGACCGCGCGGACGACGTCCTCCCCGGCGGGCACCGTGATCGCGACGCCGCCGGCCATCATCGCGGTGTTGAGCGCGACCATGGCATCGTCGAGCCGGCCGGCGAGCGCGCCGATGCGCTCGTCGCCGCTCGCCAGCAGCGTCGCGGCATCGCTGACCGTGATGCCGTCGAGGCCGGCGAGATCGGAGAGGTCGGGACGGTAGCGGCCGTCGAGGATGACGAGGCGCGCGCGATCGAGCCCGGCGAGCGGGTCGGTCACCAGCGGGCTCGTAACGGCCGCGGGCGGCGCCGGCGGCACGCTGCGCAGCAGTGCGCGGAGATCCGTATAGCGCCAGGCTTCCGTCCGCCGGTTCGGCAGGCCCTTCTTGCGGAAGGCATCGAAGGCGACGCCGCGCGCCGCGTCCACGCGGGCATCGCCCGGCAGCGCGCCGCGCGAGGCGGCGAAGGCGGCCGCAAGGGCCTCCTCGGCCGGCGAGGCGAGGACGCGGGGTTCAGCACTCATGACGGCGCTCATGCCGCGGCCGCGCCGACATAATCGGCATAGCCATTGGCTTCGAGCTCGAGCGCCAGCTCCGGTCCGCCCGAGCGGACGATGCGGCCGGCCGACATGACATGCACGACGTCAGGCACGATGTGATCGAGCAGGCGCTGGTAATGGGTGATGACCAGCATCGAGCGATCGGGGGCGCGCAGCGCGTTGACGCCGTCCGAGACCGTCTTGAGCGCGTCGATATCGAGGCCGGAATCGGTCTCGTCGAGGATGGCGAGCTTCGGCTCGAGCAGCGCCATCTGCAGGATCTCGTTGCGCTTCTTCTCGCCGCCCGAGAAGCCGACATTGAGCGGCCGGCGCAGCATTTCCTGAGTCACATTCAGCTTTTCGGCGGCGACCTTCACGCGGCGCATGAAGTCCGGCGTCGTCATCTCGGCTTCGCCGCGGGCCTTGCGCTGCGCGTTCATCGCCGCCTTCAGGAAGGTCATGGTGGCGACGCCGGGGATTTCGAGCGGATACTGGAAGGCGAGGAAGATGCCCTTGGCGGCGCGCTCCTCGGCGGCCGTGTCGATGAGTTCCTCGCCACCGAAGAGGATCGAGCCGTCGGTGATCTCGTAGCCGTCGCGTCCCGCAAGGACATAGGACAGCGTCGACTTGCCGGAGCCGTTCGGCCCCATGATGGCGTGGACCTCGCCGGCGGGCACCTCGAGGTTGACGCCGCGCAGGATCTCGCGGTCGCCGACCGAAGCGTGCAGGTTCTTGATGGAGAGCATCTCTATCGTTCCGTCTCTACCGGCAGCAGACTCCTGGCCGCCGTCATGGCCGGGCTCGCCCCTGCCATCTAAATCTGTTGCTTCGCCGCCGAAGTCGGGGATGCCGGTGAGGGCATGACGGCGAAGGGGCCGCGCCTAGCCGACGCTTCCCTCGAGCGAAATCGAGATCAGCTTCTGTGCCTCGACCGCGAATTCCATCGGCAGTTGCTGGATCACGTCCTTGACGAAGCCGTTGACGATCAGCGCCACCGCTTCTTCGGAGGTCAGCCCGCGCTGCAGGCAGTAGAAGAGCTGGTCGTCGGCGATCTTCGAGGTGGTCGCCTCGTGCTCGAACACCGCGCTGGCATTCTTCGATTCGATATAGGGCACGGTGTGCGCGCCGCACTGGTCGCCGATCAAGAGGCTGTCGCAATTGGTGAAATTGCGCGCGCCCGATGCCTTCCGATGCGCCGAGACGAGACCGCGATAGGTGTTGTCCGAGCGGCCGGCGGCGATGCCCTTCGAGATGATCCGGCTGCGGGTGTTCTTGCCGAGATGGATCATCTTGGTGCCCGAATCGACCTGCTGATAGCCGTTCGAAACCGCGATCGAATAGAACTCGCCCTGGCTCTCGTCGCCGCGGAGGATGCAGGACGGGTATTTCCAGGTGATCGCCGAGCCGGTCTCGACCTGCGTCCACGAGATCTTCGAGCGCGCGCCGCGGCAATCGCCACGCTTCGTCACGAAATTGTAGATGCCGCCCTTGCCGTCCTTGTCGCCCGG
The DNA here is from genome assembly GCA_965229325.1 of Kaistia sp. GTDB lineage: Bacteria > Pseudomonadota > Alphaproteobacteria > Rhizobiales > Kaistiaceae > Kaistia. Next base: position 1,281,644 of record OZ245873.1, read on the forward strand.
ATACCAGTTCTGGACCGTCGAATACTTGATCTCGGCATCATCCAGCGCGACCAGCTCGACGACCGCCGCATGCAGCTGGTTCTCGTCGCGCTGCGGCGCCGTGCAGCCCTCGAGATAGGACACGTAAGAGCCCTTCTCGGCGATGATCAGCGTGCGCTCGAACTGGCCGGTGTTGCGCTCGTTGATGCGGAAATAGGTCGAGAGCTCCATCGGGCAGCGGACGCCCTCGGGGATGTAGACGAAGGAGCCGTCCGAGAAGACCGCCGAATTCAGCGTCGCGTAGAAATTGTCGGTCGTCGGCACGACGGTGCCGAGATATTTCCGCACGATCTCGGGATATTCGCGGATCGCCTCGGAGATGGCGCAGAAGATGACGCCGGCCTTCTTCAGCTCGTCCTTGAACGTCGTCACGACCGAGACGCTGTCGAACACGGCATCGACGGCGACGCGGCGGTCATTGGCGCCCTCGACGCCGGCGAGGATTTCGCGCTCGCGCAGCGGAATGCCGAGCTTCTCGTACATCGCGAGCAGTTCGGGATCGACCTCGTCGAGCGACTTCGGACCCTTGGTGCTCTTCGGCGCCGAGTAATAATAGAGATCGTCGAAATCGATCTTCGGATAGTGGACGCGGGCCCAGGTCGGCTCGGTCATGGTCAGCCAGCGCCGATAGGCCTCGAGCCGCCACTCCAGCATCCATTCCGGCTCGTTCTTGCGCGCCGAGATATAGCGGACGATGTCCTCGGAGAGGCCCTTCGGCGCCTTCTCGGACTCGATGTCGGTGACGAAACCGTATTTGTATTGATCGACGTCGATCCGGCGAACCTGATCGACCGTCTCCTGGACTGCAGGCATTTCCAACTCCATCGCCGCGGTTTCAAGGACCGCGGGTTGAGCAGCGCTTCAGGCGGCGCGCGTCGCGCCCGGCATCAGCCGCGACACGACCCGTCCCCAGATATCACTGAACCTATCTATGTCTTCCTGGCTCGTTTCCCAGCCGAAGCTGAGCCTTATCACCGACTGCGCCCGCCTATCAGCAAGGCGCATCGCCTGCATGACATGCGAGACGCGCACCTTGCCCGACGAGCAGGCCGAGCCGGCCGAGATGGCGACGCCCTCGAGATCGAAGGCGATGACCAGCGTTTCGGCCTTCTGTCCGTCGAGCGCCAGCGCCGCCGTCTGCGGCAGGCGCGACGCGCCGCCTGCGACGAGGACCGCGCCCGGCAGCGCGGCGAGGCGATCGCGCCAGCCGCACCACGTGTCCGCACGCGACAGCTCGGCGCGGGCCATCGCGGCCGCGGCGCCGAAGCCGGCGATCGCGGCGACATTCTCGGTGCCCGCACGGGCAAATTTCTCCTGGCCGCCGCCGGTGATCAGCGGCAGCGGCGAGACGAGATCGCCGCCGAGCACGATGGCGCCGGCGCCCTGCGGGCCGCCAAGCTTATGCGCCGACAGCGTCAGGAAGTCGGCGCCGAGCGCGGCGATATCGACCGGAATGCGGCCGGCCGCCTGGATCGCGTCCGTATGCACCAGCGCGCCAAAGCGGCGGGCGACGAGGGCGACATCGGCGACGGGCTGGATCGTGCCGGTCTCGTTGTTGGCGAGCATCACCGAGACCAGCGCGCGCTTGCCCTCCGTGGCGAGCGCGGCGAGGCGCTCTTCCAGCAGGTCGAGGCGGATGACGCCCTCGTCATCGACATCGATGCGATGGACGGCATCGGCTGCAAAGCGGCCGCCTGAAAGCACCGAGGGGTGCTCGGTGGCGCTGATGAGGAGTGCATCGAGGCGAAGCTCGCCGGCGCCGACCCGCTGGCGCGGCGACAGGACCGTCGCGTTCGCCTCGGTGCCGCCGCTGGTGAAGATGACCCGCTCGGCAGCGCCGCCGACCAGCGCCGCGACCTGGCGGCGGGCCGTCTCGATGCGGCCACGAGCTGCGCGGCCCTCGGCATGGACGGAGGACGGGTTGCCGACGGCCTCGAGCGCCTCGATCATGGCCGCGCGGGCCTGCGGGCGCAGCGGGGCGCCGGCATTGTAATCGAGATAGATGCGCGCGCGCGTCAAACCGGCCTCCAGCCGCCCGGCATCACGCCGGACCCGGACACCGCCGCAAACGGCAGGGTCCATGTCGCATTATGCTTGAAATCCGGGCCCTGCCTCATGCTACAAGGCCGGCTTCCCGGCCGGGTTTCCCCGGTCGTCCCATTCGAACTGTTCTAAGGTGTTCTAGAAACCCTGAGGATCAGAGTCAAGTTCCGGATCCGTCCCCCCATAGCAGGTGGCGGAGCTTCGGAACATGCCAGAGGTGCGCGCCGTTCATGCCCGAGATCATTTTTACCGGCCCTGCCGGCCGTATCGAGGGACGGTATCAGCCGTCCAAGACCAAGAACGGCCCGATCGCCATCATCCTGCATCCGCATCCCCAGTTCGGCGGCACGATGAACAATGCGATCACCTATCAGCTGTTCTACATGTTCGCGAAGCGCGGCTTCGCCGTGCTCCGCTTCAATTTCCGCGGCGTCGGCCGCAGCCAGGGCGAGTTCGACCATGGCGAGGGCGAATTGTCGGATGCCGCCTCGGCGCTCGACTGGGCGCAGACGGTGCATCCCGATGCGCGCGCCTGCTGGGTCGCCGGCTTCTCGTTCGGTGCCTGGATCGGCATGCAGCTCCTGATGCGCCGGCCGGAGATCGAGGGCTTCATCTCGATCGCGCCGCAGGCCAATCTCTATGACTTCTCCTTCCTCGCCCCCTGCCCCTCCTCGGGCCTGATCGTGCATGGCGACCAGGACAAGGTGGCGCCGCCGAAGGATGTGCAGACCCTCGTCGACAAGCTGAAGACGCAGAAGGGCATCATCGTCGAGCAGACGATCATGCCGGGCGCCAACCACTTCTTCGAAGGCCAGGTCGAACCGCTGATCGACATCTGCGGCGCCTATGTCGACAAGCGCCTCAAGGCGATCACCGAAGCGGCCTGATCCCCCTTCGGTTGCGCCAGATCAAGGCGCCGCAACCCGCCTCCGCCACCATCGCGGCGGAGGCAGATCATGACCGCATCGCGCTTCGGCTTCTGGGCGGCGCTGGCCGCGTTCATCTTCAGCGTCGGCTACGGCATCCCGCAGCTGATGCAGGTGGCCGGGCTGCTGCGATTTCCCCTCGACGAAATCCTGATCTTCGCCCCGTCGCTGGCGCTGGCGCCGAGCTTCGTGCTGGCGATGGCTGGCCTCCATGCGACGCGGCCTGAGCCCGTCCGCGTCTTCAGCCTCGCCGGGCTGGCGCTCGCGACCCTTTATGGGACGCTCGCCTGCATCGTCTATCCGGTCCAGCTCGCCGCCGTGATCCCTGCAAAGCTTGCCGGCGGCACTGCCGTGTCCGAGCTGTTCGGCTGCTGCGCCATGGGGCAGCCCTTCACCGCCATCGATCTCACCGGCTACACGCTGATGAGCCTCGCGACGCTGGTCGCGGCCCCGGCGCTGCCGGCCGGCTCGGCGCTGCGCTGGTCGTTCATCGCCAACGGCCTGCTGGCGCCGTTCCTCATCCTGCAGACGGCCTGGCCTGCCCTCATCTGGATCGGCGCGCTCTGGCTCATCACCTTCCCGCTCGCCATGGCGCTGCTGGCGATCGACCAGAGACGGCGCGCCCTGGCCTAAAGCGGCGTCTTCTCGTCCTCTTCCACCGGCAGGGTGGTGACGGCGGCGGCGAGCGCTGCGGCTCTGGCGGCGGCCTTGCGGAGCTTGCGCTGCTTCAGATAGTCGACGATCTCGCGGCGGTTCTGGAACAGCGGCAGCTTGCGGCGCGGCGCACGGCGCTCGAGCGCGAGGCCGACTTCGGAAATCTCGTCGTGATCGCCGAGCCGGCGGACGATGAGATCGACAGGCCCGACGGCGACGCGGTCGCCCTCCTCGATGTCGCCGGCAAGCTGGCGCAGCATCATCGCCGCGACGGTGTCGCCGCGCAGCTCCTCGCCGATCTCGAAGCCATAGGCCTCGGCGAGGTCGGCGAGCTTCACGTCGGGCTCGATGACGAAATCGCCGAACAGCACCGAGGCGTCGGCCATGTCGGCGGGGCGGGCGAAGAGCTGGTCGAGCAGGCGGACATGCTCGGTCGCGGCGATGATATAGACCTGATCGCCGGCGACCAGCGGCCCGGCCGCCTCGAAGCGCAGCGAGCGGCCGTCGCGGAGGATCAGCGCCGGCCGCGCCCAGCGCGGGATGCGGCGGCCGCGCCCGACCGCGCTCTCCGCCGTGACACGGTAGGTGACGATCTCGTGGTCGCCGCGGCCGGGCAGCTCGATGTCGATGCGCTCGACCGGGCCATAGCGGGCGGGCACGACGAGGCCGAGCCAGCGGGCGACGGGGCCGATCGTCCAGCCCTGCAGCACCAGCGAGCAGAGCACGACGATGAAGGCGACGTTGAACATCACCTGCCCGTCCGGGACGCCGCCGACCATCGGCAGGATCGCGAGGAGGATCGAAACGGCCCCGCGGAGGCCCACCCAGGCGACGAAGGCGGTCTCGTTGCGCGAGAAGCCGAACGGCACCAGGCTGAGCCAGACCGCGATCGGGCGGGCGATGAAGATGAGCACGGCGGCGATGCCGATCGCCGGCAGCACGACGGAGCCGAACTCGTGCGGCGTCGCCAGCAGGCCGAGCGTCAGGAACATCGCGATCTGCGCCAGCCAGCTCATGCCCTGCAGCACGCGGCGGAGCGCCAGAAGCTGGCGCATGCGGACATTGCCGCAGATGAGGCCGGCGACATAGACGGCGAGGAAGCCGCTGGCGCCGCCGATGCCGGTGGCGGCGAAGAGGACGAGCACCAGCGCCATCACGAGGATCGGATAGAGCGCCGGCTCCAGCTCGACCCGGTTGACGATGCGGACGATGATGAGGCCGCCGATGACGCCGGTCAGCGTGCCGACGCCGATCTGCACGAAGAAAGAGCGCAGCAGGCTCGAAAACGCCTCGCCCTCGCCGGCCGCGGCCGTGGCGATGCCGACCAGAGCGACGGTCAGGAAGATCGCCATCGGGTCGTTCGAGCCGGATTCGACCTCGAGCGAGGAGCGCACCCGCTCGCGCAGCGAGATGCCGCCGACCCGAAGCAGGAAGAACACCGCCGCCGCGTCGGTCGACGCGACGATCGTGCCGAGCAGCATCGACGAGACCCAGTTCCAGTCGAAGATGAAGCGGGCGGCGAGGCCGACAATGCCCGCCGTCACCAGCACGCCGAGGGTCGCCAGCGTCAGCGCCGGCAGGGCCGCGGCGCGGAAGGCGGAGAGCCGCGTCTCGAAGCCGCTCTCGAACAGGATGATGGCAAGCGCGATCGAGCCGATGAAATAGGCGACGCGGCCGTCGTCGAAGCGGATGCCGAGGCCGTCCTCGCCCGCGACCAGCCCGAGCAGCAGGAAGACGAGCAGCAACGGCGCGCCGAACCGCGTCGAGAAGATCGAGGTGAACACCGCCGCGCCGACAAGCAGCGAACCGATCAGGATGGCGACATACATGCTCTCGATCATGGGGCGGTGGCGCTCGCTTCTCCTTCGGGGTGGAACCGGATCGGTCCGACCATGGGACGGGACGATTCGGACTGTACTGCGTCAGCACCGCGCCCGAATGGCGGCGACCGGCAATGACTTGAAAAAACAGCGCGTTCGCGCCGACCTCGTCAAGGGGAGGACACGACGCCGCCGGTCATGGGCGCCGGACAGCCGGTCGTTTCCGGGAAGCTGATCGGGAGACCCGCGATCCGCCGCGCGGCGAGATAGGCGAAGGCCTGCGCCTCGATGAAATCGACCGACCAGCCATGCGCATCGGCGGTCGTGACCGGAACGCCGCTCAGGGCGGCGAGCTGCCTGAGGATCGCCGGATTATGAGCACCGCCGCCGCAGACGACGATGCGGTCGGCGCCGCCGGCAAGGCGGAGGCCGCGCGCGATAGCCTCGGCGGTGAAGGCGGCGAGCGTCGCCGCCGCATCGGCGGTCGAGAGGCGGGCGACCGGCGCGCGCGAGAAGGCGTCGCGATCGAGCGATTTCGGCGGCGGAAGATCGAACCAGGGATCGGCGATCAGCTCGGCCAGCGTCTGCGTCTGCACCGTGCCGGCGAGCGAAAGGGCGCCGTCGCGATCCATGGCGGCGCCGGTCCGCTCGCGCACCAGATCGTCGATCAGCGCATTGCCGGGGCCAGTGTCGAAGGCGATCAGCGAGCCGTCTGACTTGACGAGCGTGACATTGGCGACGCCGCCGATATTGACCACCGCGACGTCGCCCGAAAGCCCCGCGGCGCGCACCAGCGCCCGGTGGAAGATCGGCACCAGCGGCGCGCCCTGCCCGCCGGCAGCGACGTCGGCGGCGCGGAAATCATGCACGACGGCGATGCCGAGCCGTTTCGCGAGCGCGGCGCCGTCGCCGATCTGCACGGTCAGCCGGCGCTCCGGCGCATGGAACACGGTCTGGCCGTGGAAGCCGACCAGCGTCACGCGGACGGCATCGACATCCGGCCGGGCGAGCAGCCGCTCGACCGTCTCGGCATGGGCGTCGGTGACGATGCGCTCGGCGGCAGCGAGAATGCCCGGACGGGCCGTGCGGTCGGTGAGCGTCGTCGCGGCGGCGAGCGCCTGCCGCAGCACCGCCCGCTCCTCCTCCGAATAGGGCCGGAAGCCGGTCGGGCCGAAGGCCTCGACCTCCTCGCCGTCGGTGGCGATCAGCGCGGCGTCGATCCCGTCCATCGACGTGCCGCTCATCAGCCCCACCGCGACGATCCTGCGCATGATTCGGTTCCCGTCCTCCCTCGCGAAGGCCCTGTTTCGCCAGCCGCGGCGGCGGCGTCAATCAGGGTGGTGACAAACGCCGGCCGCTCGGCTATAGCCTCCCGCCATGAACCTCTCCGCCCGCACCTTCTTCTTTGGCTGGTACTTTAGCTATCCGTTGCCGGCGGCGGAGGCAGGAGCGCGCTCGAAGTAAACATCGAAGCATCCCAACCAAAGCCGCCACACTCCGTTGGCGGCTTTTTTGTTGGCCGCTGCCGGGAAACTCCAAGGAGCCCGAACCGTGCCTGACACCACCGACGACCTGCGCATCAGCGCGATCAAGGAACTTTCCAAGCCCTCCGAAGTGATGGCCGAATTCCCGCGCACCGACGCGGCGAGCCGGACCGTCACCGCGTCGCGCAAGGCATTGCACGACATCCTGCATGGCCAGGACGACCGCCTCGCCGTCGTCATCGGGCCGTGCTCGATCCATGATCCCGAAGCCGCCCTCGACTATGCGCACCGCCTCGCCGGCGAGCGCGCGCGGCTCGGCGGATCGCTCGAGATCGTCATGCGGGTCTATTTCGAGAAGCCGCGCACGACGGTCGGGTGGAAGGGGCTCATCAACGATCCCGATCTCGACGGCAGCTTCCATATCGACAAGGGCCTGCGCATCGGTCGCCGCGTCCTGCTCGAGATCAACAATCTCGGCCTGCCGGCGGGCTGCGAATTCCTCGACATGACGACGCCGCAATATTTCGCCGATCTCGTCGGCTGGGGCGCCATCGGCGCGCGCACGACCGAGAGCCAGGTGCATCGCGAGCTCGCCTCGGGCCTCTCCTGCCCGGTCGGCTTCAAGAACGGCACCGATGGCAATGTGAAGATCGCGGTCGACGCGGTGCTCTCCGCCTCGCAGCCGCATCATTTCCTCGCCGTGACCAAGGATGGCCGCTCAGGGATCGCCGCGACCACCGGCAATGACGACTGCCACATCATCCTGCGCGGCGGCAAGGCGCCGAACTATGACGCGGCGAGCGTCGAGGCCGCCGCGGCCGAGCTCGCCAAGGCGGGGCTGCCGCCCTTGCTGATGATCGATGCGAGCCATGCCAACAGCTTGAAGAAGCCGGAGAACCAGCCGCGCGTCTGCGACGAGATCGGGGCGCAGGTCGCCGCCGGCGACAGCCGCATCATGGGCGTGATGATCGAGAGCAATCTCGTCGCCGGCCGCCAGGACCTCGTGCCCGGCAAGCCGCTCGTCTATGGCCAGAGCATGACGGACGGCTGCATCGACTGGCAGACCTCGGTCGGCGTGCTGGAACGCCTCGCCGAGGCGGTCGAGCGCCGCAGAGCCCATGCCGGCAGCGCGCCGCGCCTCGCCGCCGCCGTCTGATCCGTGCGACCGAAATGCCGCCGCCGCTGATGATCTTTTCGGCGGCGGCTGCTAGAGCGTTGCCCGACCACGGGGCGACGGCTTCGGCCGAACCCTTCCTGCCGCTTCCGGAAAACCAGCCGCCATGACCGCGTTCAAGTCCGACTTCCTGCAGATCCTGACCGAGCGGGGCTTCATCCATCAGGCCTCCGACATGGACAGCCTCGACGCTCTCGCCGCCAAGGGCGAGGCGATCGGCTATGTCGGCTATGACTGCACGGCGCCCTCGCTGCATATCGGCAACTTCCTGACCATGATGATGCTCTACTGGCTGCAGCAGAGCGGCAACAAGCCGATCACGCTGATGGGCGGCGGCACCACCATGGTCGGCGACCCCTCCGGCAAGGACGAGTCGCGGCCGATGCGGACGGTGGCCGAGATCGAGGCCAACAAGGCGAGCATCAAGGGCGTCTTCGGCCGCGTGCTGCAGTTCGGCTCCGGCAAGACTGACGCCGTCATGGTCGACAATGCCGACTGGCTGACCAAGCTCGGCTATATCGACATGCTGCGCGATGTCGGCCGGCATTTCTCCGTCAACCGCATGCTGACGATGGATTCGGTGCGCCTCCGGCTCGAGCGCGAGCAGGAGATGAGCTTCATCGAGTTCAACTACATGATCTGCCAGTCCTATGACTTCGTCGAGCTCGCCCGGCGCACCGGCTGCAACCTGCAGATGGGCGGCTCCGACCAGTGGGGCAACATCATCATGGGCGTCGATCTTGGCCGCCGCATGGGCACGCATCAGCTGCACGCGCTGACGACGCCGCTCCTCACCACGGCGTCGGGCGCCAAGATGGGCAAGACGGCGCAGGGCGCGGTCTGGCTCAATGCCGACCAGTTCAGCGCCTATGACTTCTGGCAGTACTGGCGCAACACCGAGGACGCCGATGTCGGCCGCTTCCTGCGCCGCTTCACCATCCTGCCGATCGACGAGATCGCGCGGCTCGAAGCGCTCGGCGGCTCGGAGATCAACGAGGCGAAGAAGGTGCTGGCGACGGCGGCGACCACGCTGCTGCATGGCCGCGACGCCGCCGACGCCGCCGCCGAGACCGCGCGCCAGACCTTCGAGGAAGGGGCGCTTGCCGCCAGCCTGCCGACGATCGAAGTGCCTGCCGGCGAATTCGAGGCCGGCATCGGCGCGCCCGCTCTCTTCGTCCGTGCCGGGCTCGTCGCCTCGAATGGCGAGGCGCGCCGCCAGATCAAGGGCGGCGGCCTCCGCGTCAACGACACGGCGATCGAGGACGAGAAGGCCGTCATCGGCCCGCGCGACCTGACGGCGGAGGGCGTCGTCAAGCTCTCGCTCGGCAAGAAGAAGCACGTGCTGGTGCGGCCCGTCTGACGGGCCGACGCCGACGCGGCGAGCGACCGCCACAGGTCTTGAAGAAACGGGTAGTCGCCGTCATCGGATATCCCCCCGACGACGCGGTTGCCCCGGCCCGCTTCAGTTGACCGGGAATTCGAAGATCTTGCGGAAGATGCCGGGCGTGATCATCGACAGCGGGTTGACGGTGAGGCTCGGGCCGGAGATCGGCCCTTCCACCTTGAAGGTGACGCCGAACAGGCCGCCCTGGCTGCCGCCGCCGAGCGCGAGGCCGATGAGCGGCAGCCGTCCGAACAGGTTGTTGACGGCATAGGCCGGCAGATAGGTGCCGGCGACCGAGATGATCTGCTTGCCGAGATCGATGGTGCCGTTCAGCGTCGCGCCGACGGTGGCGCCGCGCAGCACCGCGTCCTCGATCACGATCAGCGAGCCGCGCTTGGTATAATCGAGCCGCATGCGGTCGAACGGCACATGATCAGGATCGAGGCCGCTCGGCTGGACATTCTCGCCTGTGCCGGTCGAGGCCGACACCAGCTTCCGCATCGAGGCTTCGTCGACGATCGTGAAATTCGCGACGTCGAAGACGCCGGTGAAGGCCCCGCGCGCGCCGCTGCGCTCGCCCGAGAGGCGGAGCTTGCCGCCGCTGATGCGGCGGTAGAGATCGACGAAGCTGAAGAGATTGCCGGCATCGGCCGATTGCAGGTCGAGATTGGCCCCACCGGAGCCGGCGTCTGTGAAGACCATCGCGACGCCGCCGCCGGGCAGCGTGCCCTTGAGGCTCGCCTTGCCGACCGCGCCGCCGCCTGTGTTGACGAGGATCGTGCTGTTGGTGAGCGGCACCTGGCCGAAGCCGGTGATGCTGTCGATGCGGGCGTCGATTGCGAGCGAGGCGCTGTTGCCGTCGCCCGCCGGCGGGCTCGCCTTCAACTGCGCGATCAGGCCGCGCGCGTCGAACGAGGCGCCGCGCACCGTGATCTGGTAGCCGTCGCCCTTGCGCAGCAGCGTGACGCCGATCTGGTCGCCCTTGCGCAGGGAAAGCCGGTCGATATCGGCCGAGACGAGGCCATTCTTTGCGTCGAGCACCGCCTTGCCGCGGAACCCGAAGCCGTCGCCGGTCGCGACCATGTTCTCGATCTGGAAGCCGCCGCCGTCGCGCGGCAGCATGTCGAACACGAGCCTTGCGGGCACGCCGACGCCCTTGCTCCAGCCGAGCGGCGCCATCATGAGGCGGGCCTGCTTCAGGTCGAGATCGTAGTGCTGGCCCTTGCGGCCGTCGCCGAGATCGGTGATCGAGGCACCGACCGTGCCGCCGAGCATGTTGTCGAGGCCGATGCCGAGGCGCTTGCGCGCCGACGCGTCGAGAACGAGCTGGACGCTGCTGCGCGCCGCCGCCGGGTCGCCGTCGCTGTCGATGGATTTCAGCGGCTGCGTCACGTCGATGGTCGCCGGGACGCCGTTGATGGTCGCCTTGCCGGCGATCGAGAAGGCGTCGGCCGTCGCATTCATGGTGAAGGCGCCGGCCTTGATGATCTTGCCTTCGATCGGCGCGGTGCTGGCAAAGCCGGTGGTGTCGAGGCTGGCGCGCCAGGTGATGTCGCTCGGCAACAGGCCGGGTTTCAGCGGCATCGAGATCGACAGGCTGCCCTTGCCTTCGCCCGAGAGATTGGCCGGATCGATGCGGTTGCGCGTCATGGCGCGCATCGGCTCGGAATTGGCGATCTCGGCGATGGCGCCGACATCGCCCTCGAACTGCGTCTCGATCCGGCTCTCGGCATTGGCGACGGCGGTGTTGGGCACGGCGAAGATGCCTGCCGTCAGCGTGACGGCCTTGCCGGACGGGGCCGTGATCGTGCCCTTGTCGATGTCGATGCCGAAGGTCGAGCCGGCGACGACGGCGTTGCCGCTGACATTGGTGATCTCGGGAATGGTGCCGACGGTGGTGAAGCTCACATCCTCCAGCCGCGCGTCGAGCCGCATGTAGTTCTCGGGCATGGTGACGCGCTCGCCAGTCCAGAGCACGCCGCCCGGCACCGCCGCCTCGAAATGCGCCGAGGCGACGCGGCCGCCGGTGACATGGTCGAGCACCCATTTGCGCGCGGGGCCGGCGAGCGTCGGCGGCCAGATCTGCTTCAGCGCGGCAATCTCCATCGGCGTGATCGAGGCCGACAGCGCCAGCGACGGCGTCGCGCCCTCGAGCCCGAGCGTGCCCGCGGCGGCGATGGCGGCGACCGGCGTGGTGATGTCGAAATCGGTGATGTCGATGCGCTTGCCGGGGAAATCGGCGGTGCCGACCAGCGCGATGCGGTCGGCGACGATCGGCGGCGAATTGCTGTCGGCGGCGAGCATGGCGCCACGCGATTCGAAATCGAAGCTGTAGCGGCCGTCGGAGCGTTCCCCGAGCGGCTTGATCACGCCGGTGACGACCGCCGTCGTCGGCCCGAACTGGAAGTTGGACGGATCGAGCACCAGCGTGCGTCGGGCGATGTCCCAGTGCACGCGGATGGTCGCCTCGTCGAGCAGCACCGTATCCTTGCCGAAGCCCGAGACGAACTGGCCGGCGCCGAGATCGAAGCGCAGCTGGGCATCCTTGACGTCGCCATTGGCGCCGAGGCGGACGCTCGCCCGCCCGAACAGCGGGATATCGGAGGTGACGAGGCTTTCGGGCCGGCCGAAATTCGGCTCGATATCGGCGATGGTCAGCTGCGAGAAGGAGAGCGAGAGGTTGCGGTCGCCGGTCTTCGCATCGAGCGAGCGCTCGCCGATGATGCCCCAGCGGCCGGAATAGCCAGAGGTCGCGAAGGTCGCCTTGATGGTGCCCGAGGGCTGCAGCGTCAGCCCGATATCGGTGTGCGGGAACACGCGCTGCTGCAGCTTCTTGGCGTCCCAGATATGGATCGTCGCCGCGTCGATGTTGAGCCGCTGGAAATTCCGCTCGATGGCGGCCTCGATCGGCGGCTCCAGCCCGCCATTCATGATGTGCAGCGCGGTGAAGAGATCCGGGAAGCCGCCATCGATGGCATCGAGCGCCGGCGGCTGCGCCGCTGCGGGGCGCTCGGGGGCGTCGGCCTTCGGCGCATCGGGCGCGGCCGCCACCGGCGCCGGGCGATCGGCGGTGCCGAGGAAGACGCGGCCATCGCCGCCGCGCACGATCGAGACGTCGGGCTCGGTGATCTCGACCTGCGTGATGTCGAGGCGGAGGCGGAGCAGCGACAGCGGATCGATGCCGAACCGCGCCGCCGGCACGGTGAGCACCGGGCTGTTGTCGCGATCCTCGACCTTCAGGTCGTCGATGCGTGCCATGAGGCCCATGACCGGATCGACATCGATGAAGGCAGCGCCGACGCTGACGGTGTAGTCGGGACCGAGCTGGCGGCGCAGCGTGGCGGCGACGCGCTCGCTGAGCACGCCGAGTTCGACCGGGCCGGAGGCGAGGATGAAGGCGAGCGCGCCGAACAGCACCACGGCGAGGACGACGAGCATGCTGGCGAGGCGCACAAGCCAGCCGAGCACGCCCCTGCGGCGCCTCGGCACCTTGGCGACGAGCGGCCGATGGGCTCGCGCCGAAGGAAACTGGTCCAGCCGCATTGTCAGGCGTCGACACCTTTCATTGACGCGGCCGATGCCGCCGCTTGAGCCTTGAGGCCGGTCTTTTGCCGGGAACCGGCGCTGCTTGGGGACGGCCGCCGGAGGAGCGCTTGCGACGTCGGGCGAGACATGCCTTGAAACCAGTCCATCTTTTCTATTTCTGACGCCAGACAAACCCGACGAAAGGAAGGCAGAATGAGCCAGCTCGCCAGCGGAGACAACGCCCCTCCCTTCGAACTCCCCACCGATGGTGGTGGTTCCGCCTCGCTTTCGGCCTATCGCGGCCGCAAGCTGGTCATCTTCTTCTATCCGGGCGATGACGGCTCGACCTGCACGGCGGAAGCGCAGGATTTCACCGCGGCGAAGGCCGAGTTCGAGGCGGCCGGCACCGCCGTGATCGGCATCTCGCCTGATTCGGTGAAGTCGCACGACAAGTTCAAGCTGAAGCGCGGCCTCGACGTCACCCTCGCCTCCGACGAGGGCAAGGGCGTGCTGGAAGCCTATGGCGTCTGGCAGGAGAAGCAGATGTATGGCCGCACCTATATGGGCGTCGTGCGCACCACCATGCTCGTCGATGCCGAGGGGCGGATCGCGCGCATCTGGCCCGCCGTCAAGGTCAAGGGCCATGTCGCCGAGGTGCTCGCGGCCGCGAAGGCGCTCTGACGCTTCATGACCACGGCCTTCACCAGCCTTGCCGACGCCGCGGCGCGAATCGTCGCGACGGCGGATCTCGACGAGAAGGTCGAGATCGCCTTCGCCGCCGCCAAGGGCTGGTTCGGCCGGCGCCTGTCGCTGCGCGGCGCCGAGGACCGGCCGATGCCGGCGCGGCCGGGCCGGCCGGAGCGACCGCTGCTGGTGCCGCCGCGCGATCTGCCGAAGCGGTCGGCGGCCTCGCCCCAGGGCCGCGTCGCGCTCATCCACTCGCTCGCCCATATCGAGCTCAACGCGGTCGACCTGACCTGGGACCTCGTCGGACGATTCGCCCGCGTGCCGATGCCGCGCTCGTTCTTCGACAACTGGGTGCAGGTCGGGCTGGAGGAGGCCAAGCACTTCTCGTTGCTGGCTGACCACCTCACCGTACTCGGCGCCGCCTATGGCGACCTCCCCGCGCATGACGGCCTCTGGCAGGCGACGCAGGAGACCGGCCACGACCTGATGGCGCGGCTCGCCATCCTGCCGCTGGTGCTGGAGGCGCGCGGGCTCGACGTCACGCCGCCGCTGATCGGCAAGCTGGCCGGTGAAGGGGACGCGGCCGGCGCCGGCATTCTCGAGATCATCTATCGCGACGAGCGGCGCCATGTCGCCTTCGGCTGCAAGTGGTTCCGCTTCCTCTGCGACCGGCAGGGTCTCGCCCCGGAGCCGACCTTCCGCCGCCTCGTCATCAAGCATTTCCGCGGGCCGCTGAAGCCGCCCTTCAACGATGCGGCCAGGGCCGAGGCCGGCATGACGCCCAGCTTCTACCGCCCGCTGGTGCGGGCGCTCGACCTCTGAGGGCTGCCGCGTAACCAAGGCTTAACCTTAACGCTTTCTAATCCGCGATGAACCGATCGTGCCAGAAGATCGGATGCGACCATCATCGCCAGGTTGAAGCGCCCATGCCGCAGGTCAGAGCCGCGCGATCACCGTCAGAGACGGACGCCCCCCGCCGTGCCCCGCTCCCGAAGACACCGCACGCAAGGCCTGTGCGCGCAGAAACGCGGCTGATCATCGCGCGCGGCGAGCGGCTGCAGGCGATCCATGTCAGCCCGCGCCTGATGGTCGTCGCCGGCCTCTGCTTCGTCCTGTTCTCCGCGCTTTATTTCGGCTCGACCGCCTATCTCGTCTTCCGCGACGACTGGGCCCGCCAGGGCAAGGGCGACGAGGCTTCGCTGCGCGAGAGCTATGAGGACCGCATCTCGGCGCTGCGCAACGAGATCGAGCGGATCACCTCGCGCCGCCTCGTCGACCACGCCACCGTCGAGCAGAAGGTCGACCAGCTGCTCGACCGGCAGGACGAGCTCGGCGCGCGTCAGGACATGCTGGACCAATTGAGCGAGGCGGCCCGCCGTGCCGGCTTCGACCTGCCGGCGCTGCCGCCGAAGAAGCCGGGCGGCAAGCAGGCGAGCCTCGACACCGTGGCGACGCCGAGCGTGACGCTCGCGAGCGCCGCCGGCGGCCCTGCCCGCGATCCGCTGGAGCCCCTTCCCGGCGCCGACCAGATCTCGACGATCGAGGCCGACATCACCGCGATGGAGGCGCAGCAGGAAGCAACCGTCGACGAGCTCGCCAGCGGCGTCGCTGCCCGCGCCGACCGGATGGCGACGCTCCTGAAGCGCGTCGGCCGCAAGGTGCCGCGGCTCTCCGCGGACGACGATGTCGGCGGACCCTTCGTGCCGCTGCCGACCGCCACCGAGGCCGACCGCTTCGCCAGCGGCGTCGCCATGCTTTCGGCCGAACTCGCCCGCCTCGCGACCGTGCGCAAGGTCGCGCTCAGCCTGCCCTGGGCGCAGCCGATCGCCGACGCGCCGATGTCGAGCGGCTTCGGCCCGCGGCTCGATCCGTTCCTCGGCCGTCCGGCGATGCACACCGGCATCGACTTCCGCGCCCCGCGCGACTATCCCGCCCGCGCCGTCGCGGCCGGAACGGTGATCGCCGCCGAATGGAACGGCGGCTATGGCAACATGGTCGATGTCGACCATGGCAATGGCGTCGTGACGCGCTACGGCCATCTCGACGCGATCTCGGTCCGGGTCGGCGACCATGTCGCGGCCGGCGGCAAGATCGGCCGTGTCGGCTCGACCGGCCGCTCGACCGGCCCGCATCTCCACTACGAGATCCGCCTCGGCGGCGAGCCGGTCGACCCGATGCCCTTCCTCACGGCGGGCAAGGAAATGGTCCGCCTTCTCTAGGCGCGATCTTCGCCCCCCTTCACGCCGCGCGACCGAAATCTGAATCTTTCCAGGGTGATCGCCGGGTTCGCTCATCTGGCCGGCCCCCACGCTCTCCCTCACGACGGCGCCGGCATCTCCGGCTGATCCATCCACATTTGATGGTTCAGCGTAACCGGAGATTAACCCTGGTCAGTCTGTAGTGAGGGCCGGCCGTTCCGGCGGAACGGTTCGACGGAACGACGCTCGCCAGGTTGCACTCCCCAGGTTGAACGCTCCCATGCAGACTGCCCTTCCCTCGCCCTCGCATCATCAGGCGCAGCCGTCCGGGCGCGCGGTGGCGCAGCGGCGACCGGCCCCCCGGCGCGCGCCGAAGCGGGCCGGAACGCGTGTCATCGTCGCGCATGGCGACATGCTGCATGCGGTGCATGTCAGCCCGCGCCTGCTGGTCCTCGCCGGGCTCTGCCTCATGCTTCTGGTCGGCCTCTCGGCCGGCGGCGCCGCGCTCTATTTCAATCGCGAGGAGCCGGCGATCTACACCGAGGCCGACGCCGCCGTGCTGCGCCAGAGCATGGAGGCGCTGATCCGCCAGCGGCGCGAGACCGAGCTGAAGCAATCGCTCTCCAACGCCTATGAGAGCAAGCTCGCAGACCTCCGCGGCGAGATGGACCGCCTGACGGCGCGCGCGCAGATGGACAAGTCGTCCGTCGAGCAGGCGGTGGGCCAGGTCCTCGACCGGCAGGAACAGCTCGCCAAGCGGCAGGAACTGCTCGGCCGCATCGCCGATGCCGCCAAGCGGGCCGGCTTCGACGTGCGCATGCCGGCCGCCGCGCCGCGCCCGAAAAAGGGCGACAAGAGCACCGGCCCGCGCGCCAGCGCCGGCCCCGCGGTGGCGACGCCGCAGGTGCAGCTCGCCAGCATCACCGGCACCGCAGCCTCGGGCGCCGCCCTCAAGGCCGCCAGCGCCGCCAAGATCGCCAAGATCCAGAGCGAAGTCGACGCCATGGAGCGGGCGCAGGAGGCGACGGTCGCCGGCCTGACGCGCTCCGTCGCCCAGCGCACCGACCGCATCGCCGCCGTGCTGCAGAAGGTCGGCACCAAGGTGCCGGGCGCACGCCGCACCAGCGACGACGCCGTCGGCGGCCCGTTCGTTCCGCTCGACGATGCAAGCCCGGCCCGCTTCGCGCTCGGCGTCCAGACGCTCTCGAAGGAACTCGACCGCCTCGCCGCCACCCGCCGCATCGCGCTGTCGCTGCCCTGGTCCGCCCCGCTCGGCAATGCGCCGATCTCGAGCGGCTTCGGCGCCCGCAACGATCCGTTCCTCGGCCGCCCGGCCATGCATACCGGCGTCGATTTCCGCGCGCCGATGGGCTATCCGGCCCCCGCCGCGCTCTCCGGCCGCGTGATCGCCGCCGGCTGGGAAGGCGGCTACGGCAACATGGTCGATATCGACCATGGCAACGGCATCGTCACCCGCTATGGCCATCTCTCGGCGATCAAGGTCAAGGTCGGCGAGAGCGTGAAGACCGGCCAGCTCATCGGCCGCGTCGGCTCGACCGGCCGCTCGACGGGCACGCATCTCCACTACGAGATCCGCGTCAACGGCCGCGCCATCGATCCGATGACCTATATCGTCCCCGGCCGCGAAATGGCACGGCTTCTCTAGAGCCTTTCAGGGCTTGTTGGAAGCGTTCTGCCGGAGCGGATTCGGGCCAAGGTCGAGGGCTTCGGCGACGGCCGTACCGAGGTACGGCCGAGCCGAAGGCCGACGGATTTGGCCCGAATCCGCCCGGCCCGAAGGGTTTCCCGCCGGCGGGCGCCCGCTGTGTCGGCCGGCTAGCCCGATGCGAAAGCATCGGGCGTCGCCTCCCTCCTTGCGGATCGCGCGCGCCGGCGGAAAACAGAACGGATTCCACCAAGCCCTGAAAGGCTCTAGGGCCGCCCGCGCGTCCACTGCCGGGAGACAGGGCGCCGTCGCCAGCGGCGCCCCTCAGCGGAGCATGACGCATGTCGCCCATTCTTCTCGTGCCCGGCCTTTCGTGCACGGCCGAGGTGTTCGCGCCGCAGATCGCGGCCCTCTGGCCCTATGGACCGATCACCATCGCCTCGACGCTGACCGGCCGCACGATGGCGGAGATGGCCGCGGCGATCCTTCACGACGCACCGCCGCGCTTCGCGCTCGCCGGCATATCGATGGGTGGCTATCTGTCCTTCGAGCTCATGCGCCAGGCGGGAGAGCGCATCACGCGTCTCGCCCTGATCAGCACCTCGGCCCGGCCGGATACGCCTGAACAGACCGCGGCGCGGCGGACGATGATGGCGGCGGCGGACCGGGGCGGGTTCAGGGATGCGCTGGCGATCGCCGTCACCGCCATCGTGCATCCGAGCCGCAGCGACGACGCAGCGCTCAGCGCCATCAACCTGCGCATGGGCATGACCATCGGCGCCGAGGCCTGCGCCCGCCAGCAGGAGGCGGTGATCGCGCGGCCGGATTCGCGGCCTGGCCTTGCCGCCATAAAAGTGCCGACCCTGGTCATCGTCGGCGACAGCGATCCGGTCACGCCGCCGGAGAGAGCCGGCGAGATGGCAGCCGCCATCCCCGGGGCACGGCTCGTCACCATCCCGATGTGCGGCCACGCCTCGACGCTCGAGCAGCCGGAAGCCGTCAACCGCGCGCTGATCGACTGGATCACGGGGGACACGACATAGGCGGGCGGCGCCGACACGCGCCGCCGCCCGGTTCCTCAGTCGATGTCGGAAACCTCGACATCGTTACCGCCGAGGCGCTGCGCCAGCGCTGCTTCCATGAAGGCGTTGAGATCGCCGTTCAGGATCGTCTGCGGATCGGTGCTCTCGACGCCGGTGCGCAGGTCCTTCACCAGCTGATAGGGCTGCAGCACATAGGACCGGATCTGGTGGCCCCAGCCGATGTCCTTCTTGGTCGATTCGGTCGCCATCGCCGCCGCCTCGCGCCGCTCCAGCTCCGCCTCATAGAGGCGCGAGCGCAGCATGTCCCAGGCCGCGGCCCGGTTCTTGTGCTGCGAGCGCTCGTTCTGGCACTGCACGACGATGCCCGAGGGAATATGCGTGATGCGCACGGCCGAGTCGGTCGTGTTGATGTGCTGGCCGCCGGCGCCCTGGGCGCGATAGGTGTCGATGCGGCAGTCGCTCTCGTTGATCTCGATGTCGATCGAGTCGTCGACGACCGGATAGACCCAGATGCTGGCGAACGAGGTATGCCGGCGCGCGCTCGAATCATAGGGCGAGATGCGCACGAGGCGATGGACGCCGGATTCGGTCTTCAGCCAGCCATAGGACTGCTCGCCCTTGATGAGCAGCGTCGCCGACTTGATGCCAGCTTCTTCGCCGTCATGCACTTCGAGCAGCTCGACCTTCTTGCCAGTCCGCTCGGCCCAGCGGGTGTACATGCGCAGCAGTATGTTGGCCCAGTCCTGGCTCTCGGTGCCGCCGGCGCCGGCATGGACCTCAAGATAGGTGTCGTTGCCATCGGCCTCGCCGGAGAGCATCGAATTGATCTGGCGGCGGCGCACCTCGTCCTTCAGGACGAAGATCGCCTTCTCGGCCTCTGCGATGATCGAGGGATCGCCCTCGGCCTCGCCCATCTCGATCAGCTCGAGATTGTCGGCGATGTCGCGCTCGGTGATCTCGACGGCCTTGATGCCGTCCTCGAGATTCTGCCGCTCGCGCATCAGCTTCTGCGCCTTCTGCGGGTCATCCCAGAAGGTCGGCGTTTCCGAAAGTGCGTTCAGTTCGAGCAGGCGGCGTTTGGCACGATCCCAGTCAAAGATGCCTCCTCAGCAGGGTTACGCCCTGCTTGATTTCGTCGACGATCGTCTCGATCTCGGCTCGCATATGCTAGAAATCCGGCTCGTGATGACAAGGAAGCGGGGCTCCCCCGCGGCGTGGCGCGACCATAGTGGCGCCCTCCCCGCCTGTAAACCTGAGAGGCGCCATGATGTTCCGGTCAAGGACCACTGCCCCGGCAAAGCACCGCGGCAAGGCTGCGCTCGCCATCCTGCTGCTCCTGGCCGGCGCGCCGATCGCCCAGGCCGACGGCTCGGCGGCGGCGCGGATCCTGACCGCCACCGACAAGGCCCGCCTCGCCGGGTTCGACGCGGCGCGGGCGAAGGCGATCGCCGAGGCGCGGGCGGGCGGATCGGCGGCCGACCTTGCAACGCTCGACGCCGTGCTTGCCGGCGCGCCGCAAAACATCCTCGGCACCGATATCCGCGGCGATTATCGCTGCCGGACGATCAAGCTCGGCGGGACGCTGCCGCTCACCATCTATGGCTGGTTCAAGTGCCGCATCGACGAGGACGATCTCGGCTATCGGCTCGTGAAGACGACGGGCTCGCAGCGCTTCTCGGGCCATTTCATCGACGAGAGCGAGAAGCGCCTGCTCTTCTGGGGCGCCGGCCACTATGGCGACGAGAAGCCGCGCGCCTACAAGGCCGACGCCGATCGCGACATGGTCGGCTATCTCGTCAAGGCCGCCGCCAAGCGCTACCGGCTCGAACTGCCGCTGCCGAAGTTCGAATCGACCTTCGACATCATCGAGCTGGAGCGGCGCTAGCCTCGGTCAGCCGCCCTCGCCGGAGAGGTTTTCGACGACCCGCTCCAGCAAGGCCAGCATCTCGGCCTGCTCGGCCGCATCGAGCCCCTTCGTCGCCGCCGCGTTGACGGCCTCGACCGCCTCGATGACCGCAGGGAGGTGACGACGCGCCTCGGCGGTCAGCGTCACCAGCATGCTGCGACCATCGTCCGGGTCGCGGCTTCGCGCGATCAGCCCGTCCCGCTCCATGCGCGCCAGCGTCGCCGCCATGGTCGGCTGCTCGATGGCCGCCATCTCGGTCAACTGCTTCTGCGACAGGGCGGCGCCGTCGGCGAGCGCGAACAGCACCGGCAGATGGCCGGTCGAAAGGCCGAGCGGCCGGAGCCTCCGATCCATCTCGCGGGCATAGAGGCGCGCGGCCCAATTGGTCATGTAGCCGGCAGAGGTGCGGCGCTGGAGAGCATTCTTCATAGCTTGCTATCTATATACATTGCATGCTATCCAACTTCGCACAGGCATCGTTTTCCGACAAGCGGAGCAGGACAATGATCGACAGGCGCTTCATCCGGCTCGGCCACGCCGGCGCCGGCACGCTGGCCTTCTTCCTCATCCTCACCTTCCAGACATCGACGATCGTCAGCGAGCTCTCCGGCAACGCGGCCGCCGTGGTCGCCGTCAAATCGGCGATCCTGCGGGCGATGGTGCTGCTGGTGCTGGCGCTTGCCTCGGCAGGCGCGTCCGGGATGTTCCTCTCGGGCGGCAAGCCGCGCGGCCTCGCGGCCCGCAAGTTCGGCCGCATGAAAGTCGCGGCGGCCATCGGCCTCGTCGTGCTCGTGCCGGCCGCCTTCTTCCTCGCCGCGCGCGCGGCGGAAGGCAGCTTCGACACCGCCTTCTATGTCGTGCAGGTCATCGAGATCCTCGCCGGGCTGGTCAATCTGGCGCTGATCGGCCTCAATCTCCGCGACGGCCTGCGCATGGCATCAGGCCGCCGCGCCGCGAGGGGCTGAGGCTACAGCAGAGTCCCGTGCAGGATCACCGAGGCGATCGAGAAGTAGATCACGAGGCCGGTGACATCGACGAGGGTGGCGACGAAGGGCGCCGAGGCGCTGGCCGGGTCGAAGCCGAGGCGTTTCAGCACGAAGGGCAGCATCGAGCCGGTCATCGAGCCGAAGGTGACGATGCCGACGAGACCGGCGCCGACCGTCAGCGCGACCAGGAACCAGAACGGCCCATAGTCGTGCAGGCCGAGCATCTGCCAGGCGGTGATGCGGATGAAGCCGAGCGAGCCGAGGATGGCGCCGAGCGAGAGGCCGCTCGGCAGTTCGCGCAGCGCGACGCGCCACCAGTCGCGCAGGCGGATCTCGCCGAGCGCCAGGGCGCGGATGATCAGCGAGGTCGCCTGCGAGCCGGAATTGCCGCCCGAGCTCATGATGAGCGGAATGAACAGCGTCAGCACGATCGCCTTCTCGAGCTCGGTCTCGAAATGCTGCATGGCCGTCGCCGTCAGCATCTCGCCGACGAACAGCGCCGAGAGCCAGCCGGCGCGCTTCTTCATCATCTTGAGGAAGCTGATCTCCATATAGGGCTCGTCCAGCGCCTCCATGCCGCCGAACTTCTGCACGTCCTCGGTGGTCTCCTCGAAGATCGCGTCGATGATGTCGTCGACGGTGACGATGCCGATGACATGGTGGCGCTCGTCGACCACCGGCACGGCGAGCAGGTCGTATTTGGAGAAGAGGCGCGCGGCCTCTTCCTGGTCGGTCGTCGGCGTGACCGTGATCGGCCGGGAGTGGCGTGCCGCCGAAAGCACCAGCGCCGAGGGCTCGGTGGTGATGAGGCGGCGCAGCGTCGCCGTCTGCAGCAGCGCGCCGGTCTCCGGGTGGAGCAGGCAGATCGTGTAGATCGTCTCGCGGCTCTTCTCGACCTTGCGGATGTAGTCGAGGGTCGCGGCGACGGTCCAGTTGGCGGGAACGCTGACCACCTCGGTGGTCATGATCGCGCCGGCGCTGCCCTCGGGATAGCGGGCGAGCCGGGCGACGGCCGAGCGCGTCTCCTGGTCGAGGCGCGCGATCAGATTGGAGCGCTGCGGCTCCTCGATCTCGCCGAGCAGGTCCGTGGCGCGGTCGGCCGACATGCCCGAGAGCAGCGTCGCCGCCCGCTCGATCGGCATGGCCGAGACGACGTCGGCGGCATCGTCGAATTCGGGCTGGTCGAGCAGTTCGACCGCGCGCTCGTCCGGCAGGCCGGCCAGCACATTGGCCGCGTCCTCGGGCTCCTGCTCGTTGAGATGCTCGACGATGTCGGCGACATGGCCGTGCTGCAGATCGAGCGCGACTTCGGGCGCATCCGCGCCGTCCCGGGCGTTGATTTCTTCCATGGTCCACCTTTGTCCGACTGGCCGCCCAGCCGGACACGGTGAACCGATCGAACCTGCGATCAGACCGTGGCGGCCGCGGGCGGCACACTCAATCGACTTCGACTGTCGCTTGGCATTTCATCCTGCGGGCTCAGATCGGAGGGGCGTCGGAGACGGCCCCAACGCGTAGCTCCGTGCGCCAAAGTCCTTGGAGGGTCAAGTGAATTTCGCCGATCCGCCTGCGGCATCCTTGCCCGCGGCGCCGGCCCTGGACGCTGGGGATCGCGGACATGAAAAGGCCGCCCGCGCGGCGATCGATGCCTGTCCGCGGGCGGCCCTGTCTTTGGCAGCGATGGCCTTAGTAGAGGCCGCCAGTGCCGGAGATCACGGCGCGGTCTGCTTCGCCCGAGACCGTCCCGCCATCGGACGAGCCGATGACCGAATAGGTGTCGGCCGGGCCGGTGCCGGGCTTGAAGGCTTCCATGATCGTGCCGGGGGCATCGGGCTGCGCCCGCATGCCGGTGCGGCGGTCGATCGAGACCAGCGTCAGGCCCTCCGGCATGCGGAAGGGAATGGCCGGCTTGTCGGCGAGCGCCAGCTTGAAGAACTCGGTCGCGATCGGCGCCGCCACCTCGCCGCCGGTCATGCCCTTGCCCATCGGCCGCGGATTGTCGTAGCCGATGAAGACGCCGACGACGAGATCCGGCGAATAGCCGATGAACCAGGCGTCCTTGTAGTCGTTCGAGGTGCCGGTCTTGCCGGCGATCGGCTTGCCGACCTGCTTGACGACCGTCGCGGTGCCGCGCTGGACGACGCCTTCCAGCATCGAGGTGATCTGGTAGGCGGTCATCGGGTCGAGCACCTGCTCGCGATTGTCGGTGATGACCGGCTCGTCCTGGTTCTGCCAGCTGTCGGCATCGCAGCCTTCGCAGACCCGCTCCTCATGCTTGAAGATGGTCTTGCCGAAGCGATCCTGGATGCGGTCGATCAGCGTCGGCTTCACCTGGCGGCCGCCATTGGCGAACACCGAATAGCCAGACACCATGCGCAGCACCGTCGTTTCCGAGGCGCCGAGCGCGTTGGGCAGGAACGGCCCGAGATTGTCGTAGATGCCGAAGCGCTTTGCATATTCGGCGACCAGCGGCATGCCCATGTCCTGCGCGAGGCGCACGGTCATGACGTTACGCGACTGCTCGATGCCGGTCCGCAGCGTCGAGGGACCATAGAACTTCTGCGCGTAGTTTTCCGGCCGCCACATCGGCTGGCCGAAGCCGGGGTCGATCTCGATCGGCGCGTCGAGCACCACCGAGGACGGCGTATAGCCGTTGTCGAGCGCGGCGGCGTAGACGAAGGGCTTGAACGAGGAGCCCGGCTGGCGCTGCGCCTGCGTCGCGCGGTTGAACTCGCTCTCGGCATAGGAGAAGCCGCCATCCATGGCGAGGACGCGCCCGGTATGCGGGTCCATCACCACCATCGCGCCCTCGATATCGGGCACCTGGTGCAGGCGATAGGCGCCGGGCTTGCCATCGGCCGGCTCGACATAGACGACGTCGCCGACCTTCAGAACGCTGTCGACCGAGCGCTTGCCGCCGAGGGTCCACTTCATCTCGGCAGCCGGAATGACGCCGGTCTCGCGCTCGGACAGAAGCTTGCCGGTCTCGTCGCGGCCGGGCTGCAGGCCGATCTCGGCCTCGGTCTTGTTGACGGCGGTGACGATGGCGAGGCGCCATTCATAGACGTCGGACAGCGGCGTGATCGTTCCGACCGCGGCGCCCCAATCCTCGCCGAGCGGCACGTTCTTGACCGGCCCGCGCCAGCCGCGATCCTCGTCGAAGGCGATCAGCCCGTTCATGAGCGCCTGGCGCGCCATGACCTGCATCGCCGGGTCGAGCGAGGTGCGCACCGAGAGGCCGCCGTCATAGAGGGCCTTCTCGCCATACATCTGCAGCAGCTGGCGGCGCACTTCCTCGACATAGTAGTCGGCGGCGAAGATGTGCGGGCTGGCGATGCGGGTCTTGACGCCGAGCGGCTGCGCCTTGGCGGCCTCGCCCTCTTCCGGCGTCGCATAGCCGTTCTCGACCATGCGGTCGATGACCCAGTTGCGGCGCTCCATGGCGCGGGCCGGGTAGCGGAACGGATTGTAGTTGTTCGGGCCCTTGGGCAGCGCGGCGAGATAGGCGGCCTCGGACAGCGTCAGCTCGTGCACCGACTTGTCGAAATAGCTGAGCGAGGCGGCGGCGACGCCGTAGGAGCCGAGGCCGAGGAAGATCTCGTTCAGATAGAGCTCGAGGATCTTGTCCTTCGAGTTCGCCTGCTCGATGCGCAGCGAGAGGATCGCCTCCTTGATCTTGCGATCGATCGTGCGCTCGTTGGTCAGGAGGAAGTTCTTGGCGACCTGCTGCGTTATGGTCGACGCGCCGATCATGCGGCCGTTGGACGAGAGCGCGGCGACGTTCTGCAGGCCGGCGCGCATGATGCCGACATAATCGAGGCCGGAATGCTGGTAGAAATTCTTGTCCTCGGCCGAGATGAACGCAGCCTTGACGCGGTCCGGGATCGCCTGGATCGGCAGATAGAGGCGCCGCTCATGGGCGAACTCCTCCACCAGCTGCCCGTCGGCAGCGTGAATGCGCGTCATCACCGGCGGCTCGTATTTCGCGAGCACCTCGACGGACGGAAGTCCGCCCGTCAGGCCCGAGACGTACCAGGCCACACCTGCTGCAACCACCAAGAAGAACACGGCGCCAATCCCGAATAAATAGCCGATCAGTCGCAGAAACATGTCGTTTCAGTTCTCCGTTGGCCCGCGCTTATCGGCAATCCGCAGAGCCGACGGAGCAAACCCCGGTCAGAAACCCATTCTATCGCCCGGAAGCTGCCGCTCCGCGAACTGTCGCCCCATCAGAAAGGCCCGCCGGCCCGGATATCGAAGCACGATCAACATGGCGTGCTCCGCATTCACACTCACTTCGGCGAATGCGGTTTCGATAGACCCTCGCCAGCCGTTCTTCCAGTCGATTTGTGGATATTGTGGGGCGCCCGGCCATCAATGCTCCGCGCCGGGGGCGGACGTTGTGTTCGCGCAACAGACTTTCACGGTCCAGCCGTCGCCGGAAGAACGGATCCGGTCGTCGTCTGGGCGACGCGCAGGCGGAAATAATCGTCGATCGCGCGCGTCATGGCGTCGGCGGTCTTGTCGCGCCAGGCGTCCGATGTCAGCAGCTTTTCGTCCTCCTGATTGGAGAGATAGCCAAGCTCCACAAGGGCCGAGGGTACGTCGGGCGCCTTCAGCACCATGAAGCCCGCCTGCTGATGCGCATGCTTGAACAGGCGCACATTCGGCTGCAGCTCCTTGATCATGTTGCGGGCGAAGACGACGGCGAAATTCTTGGTCTCGCGGCGGGCGAGGTCGATCAGGATATCCGAGACCTCGGTTGTGTCCTCGGTCACAGCGACGCCGGCGAGGATGTCCGACTTGTTCTCCGATTCGGCGATCTGCGCCGCCATCTTGTCGGAGGCGCGGTCGGACAGGGTGTAGATCGTGGCGCCGCGCACATCCTCGCCCCAGAACGAGTCGGCGTGGATCGAGACGAAGAGATCGGCGTGATGGCTGCGGGCATAGGCGACGCGGCCGCCGAGCGAGATGAAGCTGTCGTCCGAGCGCGTCATCAGCACCTCGTAGCGGCCGCTCGCCTCGAGCTTCGTCTCCACCACCTTGGCGAAGGCGAGGACGACGTTCTTCTCGAGGGTTCCCGATTTGCCGATGGCGCCCGAATCGATGCCGCCATGGCCGGGATCGAGCACGATGCGCAGCCGCCCGTCGGAGGGGGGCGGCGTCGCCGGCACCTTGGCCTCGAAGGCCTCCTTCTCGGTGTCCCGGTAGAGGCGGACGGCGGTGGCGAAGCTGGCGCGGCTGGTCGGAACGAGATCGACGACGAGCTTGGCCGGCTGCCCGTCGGCGGGCGGCAGCACGAACGACTTGTCGATGGCGACAGGCTCGCGGATGTCGAGGACGATGCGCGCCTTGCCGGCCGAGATCTGGCCGTAGCGGAAGGCGCTGACGAGGCCCTTGCCGTCGCGGCCGGTGCCCGCCGGCAGCGCAAAGCCAACGGCCGGCAGGTCGATGACGATGCGGTCCGGCTCGTCGAGCGGGAAGACGGTGAAGGCGGTCGTGTCGGAGAGGTCCATCACGAAGCGCGTCCGGCTGCCGTCGCCGACGACCTTCGCTTCCTGCGCGACGACGGCGGATGGCGGCGGCGTCGCCGCGGCGTCCTCCGCGACGGCGGCGGCGAGCGACGGCCCGGCCAGCCCGCACAGCGCCGCGGCGGCCATGAAAGCGAGGCCGAAGCAGGCGGCGAACGCGCGCCGGCGCCGATGGAATGTCAGTCTCAGCAGGTTGGCCCCCGGTTCGATCGTCCGTCCATCGACGTTCTCTAAAGGATGGGACGGGATTGGTTAATCCCTCATTAAGTCTTTGGCCAGCGCCGTGCTGTCGCGGTCCGGACCGGCGCCGCGAAGCTTTCAGCAGCACAACCTGACTGCATTTTGAGCAGTGGCAACAGTGCGGTTGCGATGCGGTCAAGAGTCTTGCACAGACTCGCCGTCTTCCATACAAGGGGGTTCACGGAATTCATCCTCCGCCCGGACAGTCGCGATCAGCGGCGCTCCGGCACGATGCGATGGGGCGATCGAGGCAGACCGGTGCATGACGCCAGGTTGCCGGCTGAACGTTCCGCGACAGATCGGTGCACGGTCGAAGGATGGGACAGGCATCCTTGCCGCGCATGGTCGTTTTCATGACCTTTTGCGCCAGAGTGGCCTGCGACTTGCGGCCTCAGGACGATCCGTGCCTGCGGCCGATCCTCGGTGGCGCGGCTTCCGCGCCGCCTGACTGAACAGGCTCGAAGCGCGTACCCATGTTTTTGCCGACACTGCTCCATCCCGCTCCCCCGCTCCCGGCAGTCGCCGGCGCGGCAGCGTTGGCGGAGCCGGCACCGGGCGGCGCAATCTTTTTCATCCCCAATGATGGCTCTCGCGCGGCACGCGCGGCATCGGCGCAACGCGCCGGCCGGAGCATGACGCGCCGGAGCCATGGAGACATTCCGCCATGGCCAACAAGATGCTCATCGATGCCACCCACCCGGAGGAGACCCGGGTCGTGGTGGTCCGCGGCAGCCGGGTCGAGGAGTTCGACTTCGAATCCGCCTCGCGCAAGCAGCTGCGCGGCAATATCTATCTCGCCAAGGTAACGCGGGTCGAACCCTCGCTTCAGGCGGCCTTCGTCGAATATGGCGGCAACCGCCACGGCTTCCTCGCCTTCTCGGAAATCCATCCCGACTACTACCAGATCCCCGTTGCCGACCGGCAGGCGCTGATCGAGGCCGAAGAGCAGGAAGAGCGCGAGGCCGACGAGCGCGCCGCGCGCCAGCAGGCCCGCCGCCAGCAGCGTTCGAAGCCGGCCGCCGCCAAGGCGGAAAGCGTCTCCGCCGAGCCGCGCGAGGGCGATGAGCCCGCATCGGGCGAGGAAACTGCCGTCCAGTCTGCCGAGACCGTCTCGATTGACGGCGATGCCCCGACCTCCGAGGCGGCGAGCGCCGAGACGCCGGCCAGCGAGCCGGCGGGTGAAGAGCATCACGCCGGCGACGACGCGCAGCATGGCGGCCACGACGACAACGGCGCCGGCGAGGACAATGGCGGCGACGGCTTCGCCCATCTCGAGGCGCCGGCCTCCGACCACAGCGTCGAAGAGATCGGCCACGACGAGGAAGAAGAGAACCCCGAGGACGCCGTCGAGTCGGTCGGCGCCGAGGATGCGCTGGAAGAGCTGCCGGAGCGCCGCCGCGCCCGCGCCCGCCAGTACAAGATCCAGGAAGTGATCAAGCGCCGCCAGGTGCTGCTCGTCCAGGTCGTCAAGGAAGAGCGCGGCAACAAGGGCGCCGCCCTCACCACCTATCTCTCGCTCGCCGGCCGATATTCGGTGCTGATGCCCAATACGGCGCGCGGCGGCGGCATTTCCCGCAAGATCACCAACACGGCCGATCGCAAGCGCCTCAAGGAAGTCGCCCAGGATCTCGAGGTGCCGGAAGGCATGGGCGTCATCCTGCGCACGGCCGGTGCCTCGCGTACCAAGGCCGAGGTCAAGCGCGACTTCGAATATCTGCTGCGCCTTTGGGAGAATGTGCGCGAGCTCACGCTGCGCTCGGCGGCGCCGACCCTCGTCTATGAGGAAGGCAGCCTGATCAAGCGCTCGATCCGCGACCTCTACAACAAGGATATCGACGAGGTTCTCGTCGCCGGCGAGGACGGCTATCGCGAGGCGAAGGACTTCATGCGCATGCTCATGCCGAGCCATGCCAAGAACGTCCAGCCCTATCGCGAGACGCAGCCGGTCTTTGCCCGCTACGGCATCGAGGCGCAGCTCGACGCGATGTTCTCGCCGCAGGTGACGCTGAAGTCGGGCGGCTATCTCGTCATCAACCAGACCGAGGCGCTGGTCGCCATCGACGTGAACTCGGGTCGCTCGACGCGCGAGCACAATATCGAGGACACCGCCTACCAGACCAATCTGGAGGCGGCCGAGGAAGTCGCCCGCCAGTTGCGCCTTCGCGATCTCGCCGGCCTCATCGTGATCGATTTCATCGACATGGAAGAGAAGCGCAACAATCGCGCGGTCGAGAACAAGCTGAAGACGGCGCTGAAGAACGATCGCGCCCGCATCCAGGTCGGCCGGATCTCGCATTTCGGCCTGATGGAGATGTCGC
Organism: Kaistia sp.; assembly: GCA_965229325.1. Lineage (GTDB taxonomy): Bacteria > Pseudomonadota > Alphaproteobacteria > Rhizobiales > Kaistiaceae > Kaistia. Next base: position 1,311,268 of record OZ245873.1, read on the forward strand.
GCCAGCGCATCCGCACCGGCGTCGTCGAGAGCTCGATGGAGGTCTGCCCGCATTGCCATGGCACCGGCCATGTCCGTGCGCCGGCCTCGGTGGCGCTGCATGTGCTGCGCTCGGTCGAGGACAGCCTCTTGAAGGGCGCGACGCACGACCTGATCATCCGCACGCGCACCGCCGTCGCGCTCTATATCCTCAACCAGAAGCGCGCCCATCTCGCCGAGATCGAGCAGAGCTTCGGCATCGGCATCACCGTGCTCGCCGACGACGCCGTGACGGCCGCGACGCATTACACGCTGGAGCGCGGCGAGCCCGTGACGCCGCGTGAAACGCCGCTGCGCGACACGCGCGCGATCGTCCAGCCCGATTCGATCGAGCCGGAAGAAGAAGAGATCGAGGACGTCGCCGAGGCCGAGGAGGCCGACGGCGAGCGCGAGTCCGAAGGCGAGACCGGCAAGCCGGCCGCAGGCCCCGATGACGGTTCCAAGCGCAAGCGCCGGCGTCGCCGCCGGCGGCGTGGTGGCGACCAGGCCCGCGACGGCCAGGCCGAGACCGCGCAGGACGGCGAGGACGATGGCGAGAGCGATGCCGACGGCGAGGACGCACCGTCCGCCGAGGGCAGCGAGCCGACCGAGGGTGACGAGACCGGCGTTGCCGCCGAGGGCTCGGACGCCGAGGCCGAGGCCAAGCGTCGCCGCCGCCGCGGCCGTCGCGGAGGCCGTCGTGGCCGCCGCGAGGGTGGCGAGGGCGAGGACGGCAGCGCCGTTGCTGGTGCCGTGGCCGCGGCCGATGGCGAGGCGCCCGCTCTGTCGGATGACCTCGGCGCCATCGACACCGGCGATGGTCCTGTGGTCGAGCGGGGCGGCGATCACCAGCCGCGTCTCGCGCTCGACGAGAGCGGCGAGCTTCTGTCGAACCGCTTTGTCGAGGACGAGCCGGAAGGCGAGCGCGACATCGATCCTGAGGATGCCGGCGAGCGGCTGATCGAGCGCGACGTGCCGGTTGCCGACATGGCCGAGTATGAGGCGCCGCTGCTCGACGATATCGGCGAGGAGCCGGATCTCGACATGCCGGAGGCCGGCGACGACGAGGACGACGAGCGCGAGGACGACGCCGACGATCTCCGCGTCATCGACGAGGACACGATCGAAGCCGAGGAAGGCCCGCAGGAGCCGGACGAGTCGGTGGTGCCGCCGGATGCGCCGAGCGATCCGGTCTCGGATACCGTCGAGGAAGACAACCGGCCGAAGCGCGTCGGCTGGTGGCGCCGCCGCACCTGACGGCGACGACGTCAACGCTCAGAGTTTGGAGGGCCCGGCCAGCGCCGGGCCCTTCCGTTTCTTACGCCGTCAGAACGGTGAGGCGGACGTCGAGATTGGCGCGGGTCGCTTCCGAATAGGGGCAGACCGCATGCGCCTTGGCGACAAGCGCCTCGGCCTCGGCCTGGTCGAAGCCCGGCACCGCAACGTCGAGCGCGACATCGAGGCTGAAGCCGGAGCCGTCGGCGCGCGGGCCGATGCCGACCTTGCCGGTGACCGTCGTCTCGGCCGGCAGCTTCACCTTCTGCTGGCTGGCGACGAACTGCAGCGCGCTCAGGAAGCAGGCCGAATAGCCGGCCGCGAACAGCTTCTCCGGATTGGCGCCGGGGCCGCCCTGGCCGCCGAGTTCGCGCGGCGTCACCAGCTGCAGGTCGATATCGCCATCCGCCGTGCGCGTGCGTCCGTTGCGACCGGCCCCGCTCGCGGTGGCCGCCGTCTCGTAGAGAACCTTGATCATCATCGACTCCCAGATACTGATGCCGTGCGGCGCTCTCTGCCGCCCGCATTCAATCGCACACGATCAAATCGGTTGCGATCTTTTTCTGCGCATGGCTGCTCTGCAGGCTGCCAAGGGCGGCCTGCCGCCTGCGCGGCCCCCTCCGCCTTTCCAGAGGCCGCCGCTCCCGGCCACCCCGCAGGCGGGCGCGACCGATGATCGCAATGCGGCGGCGGGCGCTCTCCGGCGGACGGCAGGCTTTGACTTGCCGGCGCCGGGACGGCATAAGTCGTCGAAATCCTTGCGAGAAGAAGGTGCCGCCATGGGCTGGGTCCTGACTGAACTGTTCACCTGGTGGAACGGCCAGACCATGGGCACGCGCTTCTATACCTGGCGCAAGGGCGAGCGCGTCGGCTCCGACGAGTTCGGCAATGTCTATTACCGCGCGCCCGACAAGGACTGCACCGCCGGCGGCTCGCCGGAGCGGCGCTGGGTGATCTACAAGGGCTATTCCGAAGCCTCGAAGATCCCGACCGGCTGGCATGGCTGGATGCATCACCGCACCGACACGCCGCCGCCCTCCGCGCCCTATACGCCGCGCGAGTGGCAGAAGCCGCACCAGCCGAACCAGACCGGCACGCCGGGCGCCTACCGCCCCAAGGGCTCGATCGTCGGCGCGGATCACCGCCCGCGCGTCACCGGCGACTACGACGCCTGGACGCCGTAGGGCGGCGCCGCCGCGGCGCGCCGGGCCAGAAACCTCTCGGCGCCCCATGCCATGGCCGATCCTGACGCAATCCCCGGCTGGAACGACCTCGTCGCCTGGTTTGGCCGCGCACCGGACTTCCACGACGCCGAAGTTCTCAGTCTCGCCCTCCGCCGCTTGCCCGCCCCCTCCTTACTGCGTGTCCACACCTGGCTGACAGGGCCCGGCGTCGATGCCGCTGGCTATCTCGTCCATGATCGACCGGTGATCGTTCGGTTTGTCCTTGCATCGATCAGCCGGCTGGAGCTCTCAGAGTGGAGCCCGCAGAACGTGCTGTTGGGGCTGACGATCGCCGCGGATGAACCTGGCTGGCGCATCCAACTCGATCCGTCCTACGGCCTCGGCGGCTCGATCGTCGCTGGAAGCCTGCAGATCGAGTTGGAACCGATAAGCGGGGCGGAAACAGATGGCTGACGAGCAAAGCGACAGCAGCGGCGGCGCACCCCCGAAATCCGGCTGGGCGCCGATGGTGCCCGAGCTGCTGGTCGAAGATTTCTCCCGGAGCCTCGCCTTCTGGCGGGACGTCTGCGGCTTTCGCGTCGCCTATGCGCGGCCCGAACAGCATTTCGCCTATCTTGAGCGGCCCGAGGGCGCGCAGGTGATGCTCTGCCAGCGCGCCGGCAACTGGGAGACCGGCCCGCTCGAGCGGCCGTTCGGCCGCGGCGTCATGTTCCAGCTCTATGTCGGCGACCTCGCGGCGATCGAGACGCGACTCGCCGCGACGGCGACGCCCCTCCATCATGGCCCGCGCGAGGTGTGGCGGCGGACGGGCGACCGGATGAGCGGGCAGCGCGAGGTGTTCGTGCTCGATCCCGACGGCTATCTGATCATGCTGGCGCAGCGAATCGGCGAGCGGCCGCTGGCCGACTGATCGCAGCTTCAGCTTGGCGGCGGCGCCTGCGCTCCACCCCCGCGGAAACGCTCATCTCCGCCCCTCCGCGCGCTCGCCCATCGCACGAAAACGCGTGCCGATCGCCCTCGCCCGGCCGGACCGCGAGGGTGTCCGGATGCTGTGGCAATCGGGTCGCGCCGAGCCGAAACTGTGGACATCGAAGCGACACATGACGCGGCGATGACGCCCTTCCCCACCGCTCGTCCACAGGGGCCGAGGATCGCACTATCGGATGCAACCCCTTGTGCCGTATCGGCTTCGCCGATCGAGCCTCGCATCCATCCCCACAACGCACCGGTGCGGTCTGCCTTGCGGCAGCGCAACACGATATGTAGCCGCCCAAGCTTCAGGCACCACTATTCCTTGACGCTTCCGCCGGACTCGGAATAGCTTCTGAACCGTTAAGGGCGCTGCGCCCAAACGGGCGGCGCGTTCGGAGTTCCCCCCCTTTTTGTAATGTCGATGGAAACGCGGAGCAGGCGTATGCTTCGCGTTGGGTGGTGCGTTTGTCTGTCTTCGGACCGGCGATTTTGCGTGTCAAAACGCGTTCTCAACACTATATTTAGAGTCTCGTGCGAGATTAGACACAAGATGAAGGGGCAGGACGGAACCGCCGTTCGCCCGCTTCGTTGATCAGGTTGGCAGCCGGTCGAACTTGGACCGGTGAGCGCCCGCGGGGCAGCGGCGCGCTCGAATGAGAGGATGAAACGATGCGGATCGAACGGCGCTTCACCACCAGCGGTCAGTCGGCCTATGCCGGGATCGAGTTCCGGACGACGAAGAGCGAGATCCGCAATCCGGACGGCTCGATCGTCTTCCGCCTGGAGGGCATCGCCGTTCCCTCGACCTGGAGCCAGGTCGCGAGCGACATCATCGCCCAGAAGTATTTCCGCAAGGCCGGCGTGCCGGCGCGGCTGAAGCGCGTCGAGGAAAACGACGTCCCCTCCTTCCTGTGGCGCTCGGTCGCCGACGAGAAGGCGCTGGCCGAGCTTCCCGAAGGCGAGCGCTATGTCGGCGAGGTCGACTCGCGCCAGGTGTTCGATCGCCTGGCCGGCACCTGGACCTATTGGGGCTGGAAGGGCGGCTATTTCGACACCGAGGAGGACGCGCAGGCCTTCTTCGACGAGCACCGCTTCATGCTGGCGACGCAGCGCGTCGCGCCGAACTCGCCGCAGTGGTTCAACACCGGCCTGCATTGGGCCTATGGCATCGACGGCCCGAGCCAGGGCCACTTCTATGTCGACTACAAGACCGGCAAGCTGACCCGCTCGAAGACCGCCTATGAGCATCCGCAGCCGCATGCCTGCTTCATCCAGTCGGTGTCCGACGACCTCGTCAACGAGGGCGGCATCATGGACCTCTGGGTGCGCGAGGCGCGCCTGTTCAAGTATGGCTCGGGCACCGGCTCGAACTTCTCGGCGCTGCGCGGCGAGGGCGAGAAGCTCTCCGGCGGCGGCCGCTCGTCCGGGCTTATGAGCTTCCTGAAGATCGGCGATCGCGCCGCCGGCGCCATCAAGTCGGGCGGCACGACGCGCCGCGCGGCGAAGATGGTCGTCGTCAATGCCGACCATCCGGACATCGAGAAATACATCAACTGGAAGGTGCATGAGGAGCAGAAGGTCGCGGCGCTGGTGACCGGCTCCAAGATCAATGCGCAGCACCTCAAGGCCATCATGAAGGCCTGCGTCAACTGCGAGGGTTCGGGTGAGGATTGCTTCGATCCGGCCAAGAACCCGGCGCTGAAGCGCGAGATCCGCGCCGCCAAGAAGGCGCTGGTGCCGCAGAACTACATCCTGCGCGTTATCCAGTTCGCCAAGCAGGGCTACACCGACATCGAATTCCCGGTCTACGACACCGATTGGGATAGCGAAGCCTATCTGACGGTCTCCGGCCAGAACTCGAACAACTCGGTGTCGATCACCGACGAGTTCCTGCGCGCGGTCGAGACCGATGGCGACTGGAAGCTGATGCGCCGCACCGACGGCAAGGTGGCGAAGACGCTGAAGGCGCGCGATCTCTGGGAGCAGATCGGCCATGCCGCCTGGGCGTCCGCCGATCCCGGCCTCCACTTCAACACGACGATGAACGAGTGGCATACGAGCCCGGCCTCGGGGCGCATCAACGCGTCCAATCCGTGCTCGGAATACATGTTCCTCGACGACACCGCCTGCAATCTCGCCTCGCTGAACCTCCTGCAGTTCCGCGGCGCCGACGGCGTCTTCGATGTCGAGCGCTATATCCATGCCTGCCGGCTGTGGACGGTCGTGCTCGAAATCTCCGTGCTGATGGCGCAGTTCCCGTCGAAGGAGATCGCGGAGCTCTCCTACCAGTTCCGCACGCTCGGCCTTGGCTATGCCAATATCGGCGGTCTCCTGATGACCTCCGGCATTCCCTATGACTCGACCGAAGGCCGCGCCATCTGCGGCGCGCTGACGGCGATCATGACCGGCACCGCCTATGCGACCTCGGCCGAGATGGCCAAGGAGCTCGGGCCGTTCCCGGGCTTTGCCAAGAACCGCGAGCCGATGTTGCGTGTCATCCGCAACCATCGCCGCGCCGCCCATGCCGTGACGCAGGGCTATGAGGGCCTCTCCACCCTCCCCGTCCCGCTCGATCACGCCTCGCTCAAGGACCAGCGCCTCGCGGAAGCCGCGCGCAAGGCCTGGGACGATGCGCTCGCGCTCGGCGAGCAGCATGGCTATCGCAATGCCCAGGCGACCGTGATCGCGCCGACCGGCACGATCGGCCTCGTGATGGATTGCGACACGACCGGCATCGAGCCCGATTTCGCGCTGGTGAAGTTCAAGAAGCTGGCCGGTGGCGGCTATTTCAAGATCATCAACCGCGCCGTGCCCGAGGCACTCCGGACGCTCGGCTATGCCGAGCACCAGATCGCCGAGATCGAGGCCTATGCCGTCGGCCATGCCTCGCTGCGCCAGGCGCCGGGCGTCAACCATACCAGCCTCAAGGCCAAGGGCTTCACCGACGCCGTGCTGGAGAAGCTCGAGGGCACGCTCGCCTCGGCTTTCGACATCAAGTTCGTGTTCAACAAGTGGGCGCTCGGCGAGGAATTCTGCAAGGAAGGCCTCGGCTTCACCGAGGCACAGCTGAACGATCCGGCCTTCGAGATGCTGCCGGCGCTCGGCTTCGCCAAGAAGGACATCGAGCTCGCCAACATCCATGTCTGCGGCGCCATGACCCTCGAAGGCGCGCCGCATCTGAAGCTCGAGCACTATGCGGTGTTCGATTGCGCCAATCCCTGCGGCAAGCTCGGCAAGCGCTATCTCTCGGTCGAGAGCCATATCCGCATGATGGCGGCGGCGCAGCCCTTCATCTCGGGCGCCATCTCCAAGACCATCAACATGCCGAACGACGCGACGGTCGAGGACGCGAAGAGCGCCTATATGCTGTCGTGGAAGCTGGCGCTGAAGGCCAATGCGCTCTATCGCGACGGCTCCAAGCTGTCGCAGCCGCTCAACTCGCAGATCCTCGCCGATGACGAGGAGGATGCCGACGAGGCGGTCGAGGCGCTGGTCGCGAAGCCCGCCGCGGCGCGCGCCGAGCAGGTCGCCGAGCGCATCGTCGAGCGGATCATCGAGCGCGAGGTTCGCCGGCGCGAGAAGATTCCGGATCGCCGCACCGGCTACACGCAGAAGGCCAATGTCGGCGGCCACAAGGTCTATCTGCACACCGGCGAATATCGCGACGGCCGGCTCGGCGAGATCTTCATCGACATGCACAAGGAAGGCGCCGCCTTCCGCGCGATGATGAACAACTTCGCCATCGCCATCTCGCTCGGCCTGCAATATGGCGTGCCGCTCGAGGAATATGTCGAGGCCTTCGTGTTCACGCGCTTCGAGCCGGCCGGCATGGTCACCGGCAACGAGGCGATCAAGAACGCGACCTCGATCCTCGACTACATCTTCCGCGAGCTCGCCGTGTCCTATCTCGGCCGCAACGATCTCGCCCATGTCGTGCCCGAGGACAACAATGCGACGACGCTCGGCGGCGGCGACCAGCCGACCTCGCGTCCCGCGCCGGTCAGCCACGGCCTCGTCCGCGGCAAGACCGAGCGCTTCAAGCTGATCGAGCGGCCGGGCGACTCGAAGGGTGCCGCGACGGCACCGGCCGCGACGGCCTCGGTCGTGACGGCGCTGCGCACCAGCGGCATCGGCGGCGCCACCGCCCTCGCCTTCAAGCGCGATGTCGTCACCGAAACCGAGACGACCATCGAGACGACGATCGGCTTCGCCGAGACAGCGCCGTCGACGCAGCCGAAGTCCTCCGCCGCCGAACAGGCCGCGATCGCCCGCATGAAGGGCTATGAGGGCGAAAGCTGCACCGAATGCGCCAACTTCACGATGGTGCGCAACGGCACCTGCCTGAAGTGCGACACCTGCGGCAATACGAGCGGGTGTAGCTAGGCCAGGCCTTGGACTGGGCAAATGTCGGACGAACCAACGGGCCTGATTGGTGAGCTCCGGAAGTCGGCGCAAGAGGTCGAGATCGATCGCCTCTTGGCCGAAGAGTTTGTCTGCGACGACCTGTTTGGACCGCGATTCTTGGCGAGTTGCGGTCTTCCATACGACGACTTTCGCGTGACCCGCGTTATCTCGGAGCCCAGCCTTGGCGGGGAGGGTTTTGGCGACCTGCTGGTGGAAGGAGAGACGGCGGCCGGTCGGATTGCGCTGTTGATCGAAGACAAGATCACTGCAGGGCCGGCGGTACGCCAAGCCGAACGTTATGCTGCGCATGCTCAGCGCTTGCGGGTCCAAAACTGGCCAGTTGTGTTGACGGTTCTCGTCGCACCATCCGCCTATCACGGCGAGCGCGGTCGATTTGATGCGTCGATCGACCTGGAGATCGTCTCCTCCCTGTTGGATTGCAAGGAACCCAAGCGGCTCGCCTATCGCCGAGCGATCATCGCCAGAGCTCTACGGAAATCAAACGCAAGCGGCGTACAAGTCCCCGACCCCATCCTGCATCAGCTCAAATCAGATTATTTTGCATTTGCGAAGACCTTCTGCGTTGAACACAATCTTCCCCTCAGCTTTCCTCCCCTTGCTCCCAGCTATTATGATGGCTCCTCGTGGGTCGAGCAAATTCGGGACCCACGGTTGCCCGCTCGGTTCATGTTGAGACATCGGCTGTGGACCAGAAATGACGGCAAGACGCCGGGCCAAGTTGACCTGATCTCTAATCCGGCTAGCATCAGCGACCGGACGCGGTTCGCGAAGCATGGGCTCGTCGATGCGATATCGAGCCCCTACTCGAATGATCGAGGAGTTCAGCTCTCCATCCGGGTGCCGCAGATGCGTCAGTCGACTGGTTTCAGTCCAACCACAGCCCACATGGCGCTGATGACAATGACTACCCTCGTTGACTGGGCCCTCTCGTTTCCCGCCAGCGAGTGATCGTAGAGGTTCATCCTCACGTTATGGAAACCAAGGCGCGGGATCGAGTAGATACGAGGTCAGATGTGATCGCGCATGCTCGTGCGACATTCGGATCGGATCACAAGGCTGAGTTGTGGCTCCTCAAAGCTTCCGATTCGCTGGGCGGCGCATCGCCTCTTGAATTGCTGCATACTCCGCAAGGCACAGAGCGAATTGAGGCGCTGCTTGCCGCCATTGATCATGGACTTAGCGTCTGAAGTTAGCGCACGATCGGGCGAGACTTCATACGGCCGGGCCAGCCTGATCTGACTCTAATTGAAAGCACGGCTTAGGCAGTCTGCCTGTCGAGCCAAGACAACCAGCGTTCCGCGTGCCGTCGAGGCCAGGACCGATCGACACTCAAGCCTTGGCCCTGCTGTGAATATTACGAGCCGTCATTGCCGGGCTTGACCCGGCAATCCAGACTCCGCGGTATAAATGACGTGTTCGATCGACGAAGAGACGGGCTGGATTGCCGGGTCAAGCCCGGCAATGACAGTTCTGGGAGGTTTCGGCTCGGGCACAGCCGAGGCGCAAAACTGCGCCCTGAGGCCTGGACGAGATTTGACTGCTAGGCCCCATTATGTAGCGTTGGCCGACCAGCGAAGCGGGAAACGATATGAGTGAAGCACGGTACTTCTCCGATCGCGAGTACGGCGAAAAGCCCGGCATAACCGAAACGATCGACGAACGCGTCTGGGGTGGACTTTTCTCTCTCATCGAAACACGGATCGGCAATGGCGCGTTCGGCTTCAAATTCCCCGAACAGTGCGATGACGGTCAGGGTCCTTGCGGGTGCGATCGACGGGCGTTCTGCAGAGTTCTTTGTGCTGAAATTCCACTGATCGATTGGCCGCTAGGGGCTGAAGCTGTACCACGAACCCCGGTCATTCTTGATTTGCTGGAGTTTTGCGCCTCAGCAGTGGGCGAACCCATCAAAGGCGCCTATCATCCGTATTATCGCCATTACCACCTGACTTGGGACCACAACGCGGGACTCGCCGCGTTTGTGGCGGAAGTGAACCTCCTACTGCGCCGGAACGGGGTAGCATTCGAGATGGACGCAGACGGATTCGCACGGAGAGTCCTACCAGACTTCGTCGCGAAGACCGCAGGCTCGACGATGTTTCAAACGGGCGACAGCGAGCTTGATAGGCTACTCGAAGGAGCCCGCACTCGCTTTATGTCCCCCAAGATCGATGAGCGTCGCGACGCGCTCGAAAAGCTGTGGGACGCCTTCGAACGCCTGAAGACCCTTCAGCCTGGAAGCAATAAGAAGAGCCAAGCCGAAGCACTACTTGATCTCGCCGCATCGCCTGGAACACGGCTCCGCGTCAAACTCGCTGAAGAGGCGCACGCGCTCACTTCGATCGGCAACGAATTCAGGATCCGTCACTCCGAGGTCAGCCAAGAACCGGTTGACCGTCCGGAACAACTAGACTGGCTATACGTGCGGATGTTCGCTTTAGTTCGACTTCTGCTCAATAGCTCCGGCCGAAGCAGCTGACGGCGGCTCAGCGGCTTCGTCGCGCTCGGCCGATTGCGACGCCCTCGCACCGGGCTGACCACCGATCGCGGCGCGCTCACGCAAGCGTGGCTGGCCGAGGCGGGGTCTCCTGCCTATGTCCCAGCTGCGACTTCACCTGAGGAGACGACGCCATGCGCGCCCTTTTGATCATCATTTCGCTCGCCGCGGCCAGTGCCGGGCTTTCCGCCTGCACCACGGGCGATGACAGCGCGGCTAACGCGCGTGCAATCGCGGCCTTCGAGCCCGTCAACGCCTGCGGTCCTGGCGGCACGCAGGATATCAACCAGTGCCCGAGCGGCCGCTGAGGCGGGCAGCCGGGCGGCGCGTCCCTTCGGAGCGACAGGCGCAGAGGACTTGACCGGAGACGAGCGGATGCCGGATAGGATCAGACAACAAGCCGCAGGAGTGTCCCCGATGCGAACTCTGGTCCTGATCCTCGCTCTCGCCGCCGCCTCAAGCACGCTCGCCGCCTGCCAGGGAACGTCAGATCCTTGGGATCCGGCGATCCAGGCGATGCAGCCGGTCAATTCCTGCGGCACCTTCGGCAGCCAGGACGTCAACCAGTGCGTCGGGCATCCGCGCTCGAGCAACTGACGGCGCAACGCCACCGCGCAGAAAAGCAAAGGCCCGGCGCATGGCCGGGCCCGAAACGCATGGACTGCGCGCGATCCGCTATTTCGGGATCTTGCCGAACACGCTCTCGAACGGGCGATAGGCGTCCTTGGCGAAATCGGTCATCATCGAGCCGAGCTTGGCCAGCTCGCTGATATAGCCCTCATAGGTCGCCTTCAGATATTCGTTCTGGATCTCGACGGCCTTCTCGACGCTGCCGGCGGCGACGATCTTCTCGATCGCGGCGGCGCCCGTCTCGTAGCTCTTCTTCTGGTAATCCGCGGTCTCGACGGCGAGCGCCTGGATGCCCTTGCTCATGGCCTCCACGCTCTTCATCGCCTGCTCGATATTGTCCTTCGAGGCCTTCTGGATATCGTCGAAGCCCTTCATCATGTGACCCCCTGCGTCTTGCCCACAAGATAGTTGCCGTCACCTTGTGATCGGAAATCGCCCTCCGAATGTCAAGCAGAATTGCTGCGCTGCACAAGAAGACTTTGCCGCAGTGCGGTGCGACCCGGTCCTGCACCGGAAAAGGGAAGATTGGTAAATTTTTACGGATTCGTAACGGCAAATCCCTAGCTTCGCAGTGGATCGACGGGCGGGGTCGCGACAGGCAATCCGGGACCGGCGAGCGGGATGACACAGCGGCTTGGGGCTCGGCCGGCGACGGTCACTTTTCCAGACATCTGAATGTCGTTTCGCAGCCGCCTCAAAAAAGTTGCGGTCCTCGTTTGAAATTCGACTGGGCATTGCCGGCCCTTTCTCGACCGGCGCTGCAAGAAGCGGAGTTTTTTGCGTGATGCTTTGGGGTTCAAGCCCGTTCGGCCGGCTTCAGGCCAGGTCCGCCCGAGGCGCGTTTGCCGCCTTGCTGGTCGCCGGCGCGATGGTCACCACGACGGTGGCCGATGCAGTGGCCGCTCCGAAATCGGCGATCGTGGTCGACGGCAAGACGGGCAAGGTGCTCTATCAGAGCGACCCCGACGGGCTGCGCCATCCCGCCTCGCTCACCAAGATGATGACGCTGTTCATGCTGTTCGGCGCCCTCGACAGCGGCAAGCTCAATCTGAACAGCCGCCTCAAGGTGTCCGCCTTCGCCTCGCGCCAGTCGCCGACCAAGCTCGGCCTGAAGCCGGGATCGACCATCGCGGTGCGCGATGCCATGCTCGGTCTCATCACCCGCTCGGCCAATGACGCCGCGGTGGTGATCGCCGAGAACCTCGCCGGCTCCGAGCCCGCCTTCGCGGCGCGCATGACCGCGACCGCCCGCCAGATCGGCATGACGCGGACGACCTTCCGCAACGCCTCGGGCCTGCCCAATCCCGACCAGTGGACGACGGCGCGCGACATGGTCACGCTCGGCCGTGCCCTGCAGGAGCGCTACCCGAACTATTATCGCTATTTCGCGACGCGCAGCTTCGTCTACAACGGCCGCACGATCGGCAATCACAATCGCCTGCTGGGCAAGGTCGAGGGCGTCGACGGCATCAAGACCGGCTACACCAACGCCTCCGGCTTCAATCTCGTCTCCTCCGTCAAGCGCGACAACCGCTTCATCGTCGCCTCGGTGCTGGGTGGCGCCTCCGCCGCCTCGCGCGACAAGCAGATGGTCGGGCTGATCAACACCTATATGCCGAACGCCTATGCCGGTCCCGCCAAGGGCGGATCGATGCTGGCGCGCATGTTCAAGGGCAAGGAGGCGCCGGCCGCCGACGTCGCCCTGGCCGGCCCGGTCGAGGCGGTGCCGCCGCCCGTGGCCATCGCCAAGCCTGTCGTCGAAGCGCCGGTCGAGGTCGCTGCCCTGGCGCCCGCCCCTCGCCTCCGCCCGGCCGTCGCCGCCGCTCCCGTCGAGGACGAGCAGCCGGCGCCGCCGGTCGCCGTGGCGAAGCCCCGCGCAACCCCCGCCGTCGTCGAGGCGTCCGCCGCGGCGATGCCGGCAGAGCCCGAGCCGCTGGCGCTCGCCGAGGATAACGCTCCCTCCGACGAGGGCCCGCGCATGGTCTTCCAGCAGGGTCCGAGCGGCAAGCCGGTCGCCCGTCCCGTCGTGATGACCGCCTCGGTGTCCGGCCCGGTGCCGACCGCTGACGATGAAACCGCGTCGACCGATGGCGGCGCCATCGCCGAGGGCGATAGCGACGATCCCGCCCCCGTCCGTACCGGCTCCGGCATTGCCGGCTGGAAGGTGCAGATCGCCGCGGCGCCGAGCGAAGATGGTGCGCAGTCGCTGCTCGATGCGGCCCGCGCCAAGGGCGGCAAGGCGCTCGCCAGCGCCAAGCCGAGCATCGAAGCCGTCCGCAAGGGCGATGCGACCTTCTACCGGGCGCGGTTCGCGGGCTTCGAGACCAAGGCGAAGGCGCGTGCCGCCTGCGACGCCCTCAAGAAGCGCGATGTGAGCTGCCTCGCGATCCCCGACTGAGGCGATGCGTCGCCCCCGTCATGTTCTCCCTCTTTGTCTTGCGTATGGGAGCTAGCGATGTCTGCCGAGGAGTCTTTCCTTCGCCTCGTTGATCTGGGCGGCCAGGAACGTCGATCCGCCCTGATCGGGATGGACGCGCTTCATCAGGCGCCGATAGGCCGCGCTGATTTCAGCCTCGGTGGCGCCGGGCGCAAGGCCAAGGATCTCGTAGGCCTGCTCATCTGTCATGGCGCCCGGGCGCGTCGGGCGGCGCGGCCCGCCTGCCGCATCACGCTGGACGTCTTCACGCCAGCCGGGCACCCGGCGGTCGAGATAAGCTTCGAGGACTAGCCGGTCGCCCCGGCGTCCGGCGAGTTCGCGGTGAAGCGCCGCGAGTTCGTCGAGGCCAAGCGAATCGAGACGGCGGCCAGCGAACCGCCCCGTCACCACGGCGCCGTCCCGGATGGCGCCGCCGCGGCCGAGAAAGGCCTCGCCGCGGGCCAGGATCGCCGGTCGCCACAGCGACAGCGCGAACACGATCAGCGGCACGCCAATGAAGATCTTGCCGGTCGCGATCATCACCGCGGCGAGCGCGAACAGAGTGCCGGCCGCGCCTTTCCTCGCCGCGCGCTTGAGGGCGCCGGGGCCCTTGTCGCCGCCGAAGGTCCAGGCGAGCCAGATCGCGACGGCAAGCGCCACGGCTAACGGCAGAAGCAGACTCATTCCATCTCCCAGCACGCAGCCGACAGAGCCGCGCTCCACACATGCGGCCTCCGCAGCGCCATCGCAATGGGAAAGCCGCATCACCGGTCCACTCGCCGGTCCACTGCCCCGCCCTCTTCCCATCGCGCGGAAAGTGCGCGACAGAGGCAATGCGCTCCATCTCGCGAGTCCCGCCGATGACCCATCCCCCGCTTCTCCTCCGCACCATCTCCGACCTCCGCGCCCAGACGGCCAGCTGGCACGTCGAGGGCCACACGGTCGGGATGATCCCGACCATGGGCGCGCTGCATGAGGGCCATCTCGCCCTCGCCGCCGAGGCGCGGCGCCGCGTCGACAGGATCGTCGCGACGATCTTCGTCAATCCGACCCAGTTCGCGCCGACCGAGGATTTCGGCGCCTATCCGCGCACCGAGGCGAGCGACATCGAAAAGCTCGCAAGCCTCGGCGTCGAGGCCGTGTTCGCGCCGAATGCGCGCGAGATGTATCCGGAGGGCCATGCGACGACGATCGCGCTCGCCGGGCCCGCGCTCGGCCTCGAGACCGATTTCAGGCCGCATTTCTTCCAGGGCGTCGCGACCGTCGTCGCCAAGCTCCTCATCGCCGGCTTCCCCGATATCGCGATGTTCGGCGAGAAGGACTATCAGCAGCTTCTCGTCGTGCGGCAGATGGTGAAGGATCTGCGCCTGCCGACCGAGATCGTCGGCCTCAGGACGATCCGCGAGGCGGATGGTCTCGCCCTCTCCTCGCGCAACGCCTATCTCTCGGTCGAAGAGCGCCGCGTCGCGCCGCGCCTTGCCGCCATCCTCAACGAGACGGCAGCGCGCATCCGCGACGGCGGCAAGCCTGCCGAGGCGGTCGCAGCCGGCTTCAACGCGCTCGAGGCGGCCGGTTTCCGCCCGGATTATCTCGAGCTCCGCAACGCCGACACGCTGGCGACCCCGACCCCCGGCGGCACCGAACCCCTCCGCCTCCTCGCCGCCGCCTGGCTCGGCAAGACACGGCTGATCGACAGTATCGGGGTGTGAGGGGGCAGAGGATTGATCGACGCTCGGCTGGCACCATCGTCAAAAACCGCTGAAATCTGTCATTGCCGGGCCTGACCCGGCAATCCAGTCCTTCCCTGCCGACCCGGGCTTGTGGTCCGACATTCGAAGAATGTCTGGGTTGCCGGGTCAAGCCCGGCAACGACAGCCGAGTGGGTTGGGGGCATGGCCAGAGCATGATTGGCGACCGGACCAAGGCCCGTGGCGCCTACAGCAACCCGAGCTCCGCCAGTTCGGCCTTCAATGCGGCGGGCATGTCGTCGCCGGTGGTGCCGCCGAGGGCGGAGAGGTCGCGCGGGGCGTCCTTGGCTTCGAGGTAGCGCCAGCCCTGGAACGGGCGCTTCGGCTGCCATTCGGTGAGGATCACTTCGGGCTCGAACACGATCTCGCAGCGCTCGATCCCGTCGCTGCCGGTGACGGCGCGGAGGTCGCGGAGGCGCTGGCGGCATTGCACCTGCCCCTTCACCACCCAGTAGAGCGAGCCGCCGTCGAGCAGCTCGGCGGTCCGCTTCGGCATCATCCGCGTCACATGCGTATCCTCGGCCGCAAGGCCGAGCGAACGCTTGCGGGCGAGGTCGTCATCGATCCAGTGGACGATCTCGTCGACCGTCTCGACCCCGACGCAGAGCTTGATCATGTGGAGAGGCATGGCGCGACCCTCCGCCGATGCCGCGGCGCGGTCAAACACACACTGCCCTTTTTCCACAGAGGCGACTATGACGGGGGCTGAGCATGGGCGATCCTCGCGATCGACGGCGCCACCCGAAGGGACATCATGACCGACCTGCCGCCCCCCGACCTCCACCTCCTGTCGAGCCGCGTCGCGACCGTCGGCATCGTCGCCGGCCTCGTGCTGACGGCGGGGGGCATGATCCTGCGCTCGCCGGTCGCGGGCGGGGCGGGCCTCGTCATCCTCGCGGTGCTGGTGATCTTCCGCCTGCCTATCGCCCGCCTCATCGCCCGGAGCCGCCGTTGAGCCCTCTGCCGCGCCACGCCCTTGCCGGAGCCCGGCCATGCTGACCGCCGCGTCGACGATCGATGTCGTCGCCGTCGCCTGGTTCGTCGGCGCCTGGGTGATCTATTCGATCGTCATCTGGCGCTTCTCGCTGACAGGGCGCTCGCTGTCCTCGGCGATGGACCACCAGCGCCGGCAATGGATGCACACCATGGCGCGGCGGGACCTCCGCATGATCGACACCGGCATCATGTCGGGGCTGCAGAACGGTACCGCCTTCTTCGCCTCGACCTCGCTGATCGCCATCGGCGGCGGCTTCGCGCTGCTGAGCTCGACCGACCAGGTCTATGGCGTGCTGCGCGACCTCTCGATGGCCGAGCTCGCGCCGCGCGGCCTGTTCGAAGTCAAGGCGATCGGCCTGACGCTGATCTTCGGCTTCGCCTTCTTCGAGTTCGGCTGGTCATATCGCCTGTTCAACTATGCCTCGATCCTCGTTGGCGCGACGCCCTCGGCCGCCCATGCCGGCGAGGCCGAAGCCATCGCCGCCGCCGATCGCGCCGCGACCTTCACCATCGCCGCCGGCCGCCATTTCAACCATGGCCTCCGCGCCTTCTTCTTCGCGGTCGGCTATCTCGGCTGGTTCATCAATGGCTGGGTGCTGATCGGCACGACCTCGCTGATCCTCATGATGCAGCTTTACCGCCAGTTCCTGTCGCCCGCGGCGCGCGCCGTCATCGAGGCAGCCCAAAGGAGCCAGACATGATCAAGACAGCCGCCATCGAAGCGGCGCTGCGCGAACGGCTCGCCGGCCTCGACGCCGACAAGAGCATCGACCCGACCGAACTGGCGCGGGCGCTGGCCGGGCCGGACGAGAAGGTCTGGCGGCTGCTGATGCCGCCGATCCGCGGCACGGCGATCCGCCTGGCGCTCGCCGGCGAGGCGCGCATCCTGAGGAAAGGCAAGACCGCCGATCCCGAGGACTTCAAGGGCGTCTACCGGATCGGCCGGGCGGAGATCGTGGAGACGGAGGCGTGAG
This sequence comes from Kaistia sp., assembly GCA_965229325.1. Classification (GTDB taxonomy): domain Bacteria; phylum Pseudomonadota; class Alphaproteobacteria; order Rhizobiales; family Kaistiaceae; genus Kaistia. The sequence continues at coordinate 1,328,399 of OZ245873.1, forward strand.
CGCGGACACGGAAGCGGCGCCGCGCTCGCTCGCGGGCAGCTGCCTCTGCGGGGCCGTGCACTACCGCGTCGAGGACGCCTTCCTCTATGCCGTTAACTGCCACTGCTCGAATTGCCGGCGCGCCACCGGCTCGGCCTTCAAGCCCTTCGCCGGCATCGGCAGCGACAAGCTCGCGCTGGTGGCGGGCGACGAAAAGGTGCTGCGCTATGGCGACGAGGCGGCGCATGACGTCCATTGCGGCGTCTGCGGCTCGTTGCTCTATTCGCTGCTCAACCATGGCGCCCGCATCCATCTTGCCATGGGCACGCTGATCGATGCGCCCTCGATCCGGCCGGGCGCGCATATCTTCGTCGGCTCGAAGGCGCCCTGGTACGAGATCACCGACGACCTGCCGCAATATGACGGCCACGCCAGCTGACGGGAGCCGTCAGGGCGCAGGGAAGAGCGCATCCGTGCGGCCGAACAGCCGATAGGCGAGCAGGCCGACCCATTCCTTGGCGGCGATGTCGACCATGGTCAGCCCGAACGAGGCGCGCGGCATCAGGATGAACAGGTCCTGCCGGCCGGCCGTCCGATAATCCGTCGGCCAGGCGATCACCGGCCAGCCGGCGGCGCGGAAGGTGCCGACCGAGCGGGGCATGTGCCAGGCCGAGGTGACGAGCAGCCAGCGCTCGCCGGGCTTCGGATCGACGACGAGCTTGCTGAAACGGGCATTTTCGGCGGTGTCGCGGCTCTTGTCCTCGACGGTGAGCCGCTCGGCCGGAATGCCCATCTCGGCGAAGAAACGGCGCGCGGCGTCGGCCTCGGTCGGCCCGCCCGGCGTCAGGCTGGCGATGCCGCCGGTGAAGACGAGCTTCGCCTCCGGATAGCGCCGCGCCAGCGCCACGGCCTCGGTCAGCCGCTCGCCGGCCTCGGTCAGGGTCGTGATGCCGCGCGCGAGGCCGATCGACTGGTCGATGCCGCCGCCGAGCACGATGATGCCGGCGACGGGACCCTCCGGCTCTGTGCGCGGAAACCGGTCCTCCAGCGGCAGGATCATCCAGATGCCGAGCGGCAGCAGCCCGGCGACAATGAGGCCGGCGGCGGCCGCCATGACGGTCACCGCGCCGCCCACCGTCTTGCCGAGGCCGATGGCGAGGATGCCGGCGACGAGCAGCAGGATCAGCGCCGTCGAGGGCTGGATGACGAACCAGATCAGCTTGGCGGCGATGAAGAACATCGGCGGCGCGTCCTCCTGACGTCGCGGGCTCAGTTGTCCCATTCCGGCGAGAACGACGTCTCGCAGATGCGGCGCCCCTCGCTGCCGAGGCTGTCGAGGCGGGCGACATCCTCAGGATCGAGCGTGAAACCGAAGATATCGAGATTCTGGCGGATGCGGCTCGGACGCGCGCTTTTCGGAATGCTGACACAGCCCTTCTGGAACTGCCAGCGCAGCAGGACCTGCGCCGGCGAACGGCCGATGCGGGTGGCGATATCCTGCACCAGCGGCTCGTCGAGCGCCTCGGCCTGGCCGAGCGGGCAATAGGCGATGAAGGCGATGCCATGCGCGGCGGTGGCGGCGCGGAGGCGCGTCTGGCCGAGATAGGGATGGTGTTCGCACTGGTTGGCGATGATCGGCTCGTCCGAGGCGGCGACGGCCTCGTCCAGCAGGCGGATCGTATAGTTGGAGACGCCGATATGGCGGGTGAGCCCGCGCGCCCTGGCAAGGCCGAGCGAGCGGATCGTCGTCGCGGCGGAAAGCGCGCGGCTCGGCCAATGGATCAGCAGGAGATCGACCGCGTCGACGCCGAGCCTTTCGAGGCTGCCCTCGGCGGCACGCAACAGCGCGCTTTCCTCCAGTTGCTCCGGCGGGATCTTGGTGGTGATGAACAGTTCGTCGCGGGCGATGCCCGAGCGGCGGATGCCCTCGCCGACGGCAGCCTCGTTGCCATAGCCGATGGCGGTGTCGATGTGGCGATAGCCGGCCTCGATCGCCGCCCTGACGGCCTCCGAGGCCGCCTCGCCGGTGAGGCCCCAGGTGCCGAGCCCGATGGCAGGGATCGAGACGCCGTGGGCGGTCATGGCGGGGATCATCGCTCTCTCCGTGGCTTTGGCAGCAGGCGCGGCACTGTCCTTGCCGGGCACGGCCGCGTCAAGGCGCCTCGCCCGCCCTGCCTATTCGGCGGCGTGGCGGACGAGATCGCGGCCGGCGCGCTTCGCGGCATAGAGGGCCTCGTCGGCGCGAATCATCAGCGCTTCGAACGCCATGACGGCGCCTGTAGAGGCCGAGACGCCGGCGCAGGCGGTGGCGGCGATGGCGACGCCGTCGAGATCGGCCGTGCGACGCGAGAACTCGGACCGGATCCGCTCGGCGATCTCTGCCGCCGCCTCGCGGTCGATGCCGACCAGCAGCACGGCGAATTCCTCGCCGCCGAGCCGCCCGACGAGGTCGCCCTCGCGCAGCACATGCCGGGCGGCATCGCCGAAGGCGACCAGCGCCCTGTCGCCGGCGGCATGGCCGAAGCGGTCGTTGATGTCCTTGAAGAAATCGATGTCGAAGGCGAGCAGCGCGACATCCTTGCCGCGCCTGCGCGCATCGAGCAGCAGCGCCTCGGCCTGTTCCATGAACGCGCCGCGGTTCAGGAGGCCGGTCAGCGTGTCATGCGCGGCCTTGCGGGTCAGCGCCAGCTCGCGGCGCTGCTGCGTCATCGAAAGGCCGGTGACGATGACGCCGAACAGGATGAAGATCGGCTCGAGAAGGCCGATCGAATAGAACGTCGCCGACACGTCGGGGACGCCGTTCCTGCCATCGATGAAGGCCACGCAAGCTCTGAGCGCCGTGGCCACCGCATGGATGCCGCACAGCGCCGCCAGCGGGATGCGTGCCCTCAACTGATCGGTGCGATTGCGCAACACTTCGGCGACGAGCAGGACCGAGGCGATCGTCGTCAGGACCGAGGCAAGCGCCACGCGGTAAGGCGGCGATGCATAGAATTCGGGAACGGTGCAGGCGCCAAGCCAGATCGCCAGTCCGATTGCGAGCGGCCACCAGAGCGGCGGGCGGCCGCCAAAGACGCGGAGGCCGTTCCAGGCGAGGCTGAACGCGACGAAGGCCATGGCATTGGCCGCGATGATCGATCCCCAACCGGGAAGCCAATCGCGCAACGATAGACCAATGAGGGCCAACGCCCCCGACATCAGCGCGGCGCTCCAATAGACCAGGTAGCGATCGCCCGGATAGGCGCGCACGCGCATGACCATGCCGACCCCGGCGACGAGGCAAAGGCCGATCAACACCAGAAACAAGGTCGAGCGATCGAGGGTCATCGGCGATCTATAGCACTGCCGATGGCCGCTCCGCCGCATCAATCACGCGCCGCATGCACGGCGCTGCACCGCCCTCAGCCGCGCCGGACGAACCGCGTCACGGCGTCGATGACGCGGTCGACCTCCTCGTCGGTCAGGTCGGGATTCATCGGGATGCTGAGCACGGTCGACGCAAGCCGCTCCGACTGCGGCAACGGCCGCTTGCCGACTTCGGCGAAGGCCGGATGGTGATGCAGCGCGACGCGGTAGAACAGCGCATTGCCGATCCCCTCGGCATCGAGCGCCGCCTTGAGGCCGTCGCGGTCGTCGAGCGTCACGGTGTAGAGCGCATGCGCCGACAGCATGCCCTCGGGACGCGCCTGCACGCCGACAAGACCGGTGAGCGCGGCGTCATAGCGGGCGGCGATGGCGTCGCGGCGGGCGAGCTCATCCTCGAAGATCTCGAACTTCGCCAGGAGGATCGCGGCCTGGATCGTGTCGAGGCGGCCGGTGAGGCCGTTGCGGACGGCGACGTCGCCGGTGCCCTGGCGGCCATGCGAGCGCAGCGTGCGCACCGCATCGGCGAGCGTGTCGTCGTCGGTCAGGATCGCGCCGCCATCGCCATAGCAGCCGAGCGGCTTGGTCGGGTAGAAGCTCGTCGCCGAGATCGGCGCCATGCCGCCGACGCGGCGATTGCCGGAGCGGCCGCCGAAGCTCTGGGCGGCGTCCGAGAACACCGTGATGCCATGCCGGGCCGAGATGCGGGCGATGGCCTCGTAATCGGCCGGAAGGCCGTAGAGATCGACCGGGATGACCGCGCGCGGCGTCAGCTCGCCGGCGGCCTCGACTTCGGCGATCGCCCGCTCGAGATCTTCAGGATCGAGATTGAAGGTCACGGGATCGACATCGACGAAGACCGGCGTCGCATTGACCGAGCAGACCGCGCCGGCGGTGGCGGCGAAGGTGAAGGCCGGCACGAAGACGGCGTCCCCCGGCCCGACGCCGAGCGCCATCAGCCCGATCATCAGCGCATCGCGGCCGCTCGACACGCCGATGGCATGCGGAACGCCGGCGAAGGCGGCGAGCTTCTTCTCGAGTTCCTCGACCTCCGGCCCCAGGATGAACTGGCCGTGGCTCAGCACCGTATCGACGCGGGCCCGCACCTCGTCATGGATCCGGCGCTGCTGGCGCTGCAGATCGAAGAAGGCGATGCGTCCGGGCGTCACCGTGACGGCAGGGCGGGACTGGGAGACCATCAGAACGAACCTCCGTTGTTCGAAAGTGCGGGCGCCGTCGCCGGCCCCGCCATCGCGCGCATGATTCGCTCGGCGATGTCGAGCGCGCGCAGACCTGCCGCGCCGTCGACGACGGGCGACCGCCGCGCGAGCGCGGCATCGAGGAAGGAATCAATCTCGAGCGCGAGGTTGTCGCTCGGCGGAACGGCGATCTCATGGCGCTCGTCGGAGCCCGGCTTCGACCAGGAGACGGTGCGCGCGGCAAGATCCGCGACGAGCACGCGATCGGCGTCGACGACGCGGATGCTGCGCTCCTGACGATCCGCGATGCGGCTCGCCTGCAGATAGGCGCTGGCGCCGTTCGAAAAATGCAGCACGGCATGGGCAAAGTCGTTGGTCGGCGCACGCACGGCGGCGCCGACGGCATCGACAGAGACGACCTCGGAGCCGATCAGCGCCAGGGCGAGGTCGATGTCGTGGATCATCAGATCGAGCACGACGTCGACATCGACGGCCCTGCCCTTCCACGGGCCGATCCGCGTCAGTTCGACGACGCGCGGCGCGCGGACCGCCTTGGCGAGTTCGCCGAACACGGGCGAGAAGCGCTCGATATGGCCGATCTGCAGCACGAGGTTCTTGGCTTCGGCGCGGGCGATCAGGTCGCGGGCGGCGTCGAGCGTATCGGCGATCGGCTTCTCGATCAGCACATGGATGCCGGCATCCAGAAGGTCGGCGGCGACGGCGTGGTGCAGCGAGGTCGGCACCGTGATCGAGACCGCGTCCACCTTGCCGATCAGGGCACGGTGGTCATTCAGCGGCTCGGCGCCGTACAGAGCCGCGACGGCATCGGCGCGGGCCGCGTCGGCATCGACGACGGCGACGAGATGCGCCTTCGGATTGGCCGCATGCTGGCGCGCGTGGAACGAACCGAAATAGCCGAGACCGACGACCCCAGTCCTGATGTCACCCTTGGCCAATCCACGCCTTCCCTTGAACCCCGGCGACGCGTTTGCGTGCGCCGCACAACGGTTCTCGTCTAGCGCTTTTTGCGCCGATGTCGATTGCCGCCGTCACAAGCCGGGTCACATTTTGCCCGTCCGGGAAACAATGCGCGACTCTGCCCGCCTATTTGAAGCCGAACCAGAGCGCGGCGAAGCCGAGGAACGAGAAGAAGCCGACGAGGTCGGTGACGGTCGTGACGAAGGCACCGGACGCGATGGCGGGATCGAATTTCAGCTTGTTGATCACGAGCGGGATCAGGATGCCGCCGAGCGCCGCCGCGACGAGATTGACCACCATGGCCGCGGCGATGACGAGGCCGAGATCGATCATGCCGAAGCGGGCGAACGCGACCGCGCCGACCAGCGTTGCGAAGACGACGCCGTTCATGAGCCCGACGATCAGCTCGCGCGCGACGACGCGGCCGACATTGTGCGGCCCGAGCTCGCGCGTCGCCAGCGCACGGACGGCGACCGTCATGGTCTGCGTGCCGGCATTGCCGCCCTGGCTCGCCACGATCGGCATCAGCACGGCGAGCGCCACCATCTGCTGCAATTCGTCCGCGAAGAGGCCGATGACGCTGGAGGCGAGGACGGCGGTGGCGAGATTGATGCAGAGCCATGGCAGGCGGCTCCTCGCGATCGACCAGACGCGGTCCGACACCTCTTCGTCGCCGACGCCGCCGAGGCGCTTGATGTCGGCATCCGCCTCCTCCTCGATGACGTCGACGGCATCGTCGATGGTCATGATGCCGACGAGGCGCCCGGCCTCGTCGACCACGGCCGCGGAGATGAGGTTGTAGCGCTGGAACTGCCGCGCGACCGAGGAGAGATCGTCGGTCGCATGCACCACGCTGGCGCTGTCGTCGACGATCTCGGCCATCTTCACCGGCCGGCTGCTGCGCAGGAGGCGGTCGAGCGGCACGCTGCCGAGCAGGCGGAAGCCCGGATCGACCACGAACACCTCGTGGAAACTTTCCGGCAGGTCCTCGGCGTCGCGCATGTAGTCGATGGTCTGGCCGACGGTCCAGAACGGCGCGACCGCGATGAATTCGGTCTGCATGCGCCGGCCGGCGCTGTCTTCGGGGAAATCGAGGCTGCGCTTCAGCGCGAGCCGCTCGACCGAGGGAATCTGCGCGAGAATCTCGTCGCGATCCTCCTTGTCGAGATCCTCCAGAATGTAGACCGCGTCGTCCGAATCGAGCTCGCTGATGCCCTCGGCGACGGTTTCCGACGGCAGGTCCTCGAGAATCTCGACGCGGGTCGCCTCGTCGAGCTCGGTCAGCGCGGTGAAGTCGAAGGCATCGCCGAGCAGCTGGATCAGCGCCGGGCGCTGCTCGTGGTCGAGCTGCTCGAGGATCGCGCCGACATCGGCCTCGTGCAGGTCCTCGATCAGGCGGCGCGCCGCCTCGGCATCGCCGGCCTCGATCGCCGCGGCGAGCGCATCGAGGAAATCGGCGGAGATGTTGTCGTTGTCGTCGCGCAGCGGCAGCGCCGGAAAGGCCGGCTTCTCGTCCCGCTCGATGATCGCCGGCTCGGCCGAAGGATCGGTCATGGAACCTCCGCTGGGAGAAAGGGACGGGAAAAACGGTGTTCGGAGGTATCGCCGGAGACTAAACCGTCGCGGCGGCGCGGGGCAAAGGGAAATCCCGGCAAAGGGTGCATCACGGGACGCTTGGTCGCGCCGCCCCGCTGGTTCCCCATGCCGGCCATGCCACGAACGAAAACGGCCACAAACGAAAACGGCGGCCCGAGAGCCGCCGTTTTCGCGAGGATTTTTCGGGTTCTGGTGCGGTCGAGAAGACTCGAACTTCCACGCCTTGCGGCACAGCGACCTCAACGCTGCGCGTCTACCAATTCCGCCACGACCGCGGAACCCGAGCCGGCGAACCGGCGCGGCGTCGATGTAGCAAAACCCCCGGACGGTTACAAGCACGCATTCGCAGGCCATCCACCGGCCTGTTGACAGACGCATGACAGCGGCGCGCCGATCGATGCGGAAATCGGCCGCGCGCTCGATTATATGTGAGCGATGGACATCACCGCCCCGCCCCGCCCGACCTCCCGCGACGCCCTCGACGCCTCGATGCTGCCGAAGGACGGAAGCCCGCCCGTCGAATGGGTGATCGCCGATTCGCCGATCGATTATCCGGACGCCGTCGCCGAGATGGAGGCGCGCGTCGCGCTCATCGCGGCGGGCGAGGCGGCAGAGCGGGTCTGGCTCGTCGAGCATCCGCCGCTCTACACCGCCGGCACCAGCGCGAAGGCCGAAGATCTCGTCGCGCCCGCCCGCTTTCCGGTGTTCGAGACCGGCCGCGGCGGCCAATACACCTATCACGGGCCCGGACAGCGGGTGGCCTATGTCATGCTCGACCTGACGCGGCGGCGGCAGGATCTCCGCCTCTTCGTCGCCAGCCTCGAGAGCTGGATCATCGCCACGCTGGACGGCTTCAACGTCACCGGCGAGCGCCGCGACGACCGCGTCGGCGTCTGGGTCCGCCAGCCGGATCGCGGCGTCGGCGCCGAAGCGAAGATCGCGGCGATCGGCATCCGCGTCCGCCGCTGGGTGACGTTCCACGGCATCTCGCTGAACGTCGACCCAGACCTTGCGCATTTCGACGGCATCGTCCCCTGCGGCGTCCGCGACCACGGCGTCACCAGCCTCGCCGATCTCGGCCGCATCGTCTCGATGGCCGAAACCGATTCGGTGCTGCGCGCCGCCTTCGAACAGCGCTTCGGGCCGACACGCGCCGCTTGAGAGAGGGGCGCCCGCGCCGCCCTTGACCCGGCCCCAGCGGCCGGCCCGATAGAGCGAGGGGTCAGCGACCAGCGAGGTGATTCGTGACCCCGACCGATCCCTATCTCAATCCAGCCGAAGCCGCGGAACGGCTCGGCGTCTCCGCAAAGGCGCTCCGTCTCTATGAGGAGCGCGATTTGCTTGCGCCTGCGCGCTCGGCCGCCGGCTGGCGCGCCTATGGGCCGCGGGAAATGGCGCGCGCGGCCGAGATCGTCGCGCTTCGCTCGCTCGGGCTCAGCCTTGCCGGCGTTGCGCGCGTGCTCGAAGGCGAGCCCGGCGACCTCGAACCCGCCCTCGCCGCGCATCAGGCGAGTCTCGAAGCGCGCGGCGTCGCCTTGGCCGCCACGATCGAGAAAGTGCGCGATCTCCGCGCCAGCCTCCGCCTCGGCAAGCTGCCCGCCTCCGGCGAACTCCGGACTCTTCTTTTGCCCGAACCCTCCATCAGCGTCGCCTTCGACCTGCCGTGGCCATGGGGCGGCGAGCGGTTCGAACTGACGCAGATGCGCCCGATCACCTATCTCGTCGGCCCGCTCGGCAGCGGCAAGACACGGCTCGCCCGCCGCATCGCCGCGGAGATCCCTGAGGCCGCCTATGTCGGGCCGGAGCGTCTGACTGACGAGGCCACGATCCGCGATGCGATGCGGGCGGATCCGGACCTTGGCGCCCGCGTCGATAGAGCGCTGCAGGCTTTGGTCGAGGACGGCGCCACGGCCAGCGGCGCGCTCGTCGCCCTTCTCGCAGCGCTCGCCGCACGGCAGCCGACCGCGATCATCGTCGACATGGTCGAGGATGGGCTCGACGAGACGACGCAGCAGGCCCTCATCGCGCATCTTCGCGACCAGGCCACCGGGCGGCCGCCGCTCGTGCTGATGACGCGATCCTCGGCGATCCTCGATCTCGCTTCGGTCGGCCCCGGCGAAGCAATTCTGCACTGCCCGGCCAACCACAGCCCGCCGACGCTGGTCAGCGCCCTGCCCGGCGCTCCCGGCCTCGAGGCGGTCGCAAGCTGCCTTGCCGCGCCGCATGTTCGGCTCCGCACGCAGGGCGTCATTGCCTCACGCCCGACCGCGACCGAGCCGCACCCTTCCTAGACGCTCGGCGCGACGAGGAAGGGGCCGAACTCCGGCTCCGGTTCGGCGATGATCGTACCTCATCAACTCCTAGTCATCTGAGCTAAAAAAAGGCTCCCCCTGGCCAGTAACATTATTGAACCCTGTTAAATTCTCCTTCGTCCATGATAGTAACTCCAGTTGCTCCGTCTGGTCGCCCTCGCCATAATAGCGCAACTTATCATAAGCGGCCCCAAGTTTCTTGAGAAACCGCTTCCTGAAGGTCGGATCAGTTTCGTTGATTGTCTCAACCAAGCATGTCGCCAGTACAGCGACACCGACTTTTGCTCTGTGAAGATCACTGCGACTCTCAGTTGGATCGGACTTTGATGCCAAAATTACTGCCTCCACGTTGTGCGAGCACAACGATAGCTTGCAGTGGACTTCGGCGCCATACCCTGCGCCGCCTGCCTTCGCCGCAATTGAGCCATCCGAGCAGCTTCCACCTAGCTCGGCGGATCTATTAAACTGACCTGCACCGTTCGCCGGCTCATCGATTGGCGAGCCCCAGCGCGGCGGAGACGGCGGGGACGAGCGCCGGCACCTCGGTGACGATCGCATCCGGCCGCGCGCTGGCGAATTCCTCGGCCGAGCCATAGCCCCAGCCGACCGCGATCGATCCGATCGCATTCCTGTGCGCGCCCTCGATATCGTGGCGGCGGTCTCCGATCATGACGCAGCGCGCTGGATCGATCGGCTCGCTTTCGAGCACATAGGCGATCAGGTCGGCCTTGTTGACGCGGCTGCCGTCGAGTTCGGAGCCGTGCACGCGGGCGAAGAAGGAGCCGAGCCCGAAATGCGTGATGATCGTCTCGCAGAAGACGCGCGGCTTCGAACTCGCGACGAAGAGCTGCACGCCGGCGATCTTCAGCGCGGCCAGCACCTCGGGGATGCCGTCGAAGACCTTGTTCTCGTAAAGGCCGATCGGGGCATAGCGCTCGCGGTAGTGGCCGAGCGCCTCCTTGGCGAGAACCGTATCGCCGCCGAGCATCGCGGCGAAGCTTGCCTCCAGCGGCGGGCCGATCGCCGCGCGCAGCGTTTCCTCGTCGACGGGCGGGCGTCCAAGCCGTTCGATGGCGTAGAGAATCGATCCGCTGATTCCGGGATAGGGGTCGGTCAGCGTGCCGTCGAGGTCAAACAGCGCCGTCGGCTGGGGGCTGGTCATGGCGTCCTTTCCCGCCACAAGGGCGGATTTCTGCGGCTTTGGTGACAGGGTCTTGCATGGCTGGCAACCGAACGTCTAGTTAGGCATTGTCGTCATCAGGGCGTTACGTGGTTCAGTCACCACAATTCAGACATGGGCGTCCGCTAACGCCTCCGCACAGTCGGGAAGTCAGCCACGAAATGAAGCGCGCCTTTCACAGGTCCATCTGCATCCGCCAAAGGGCTGCGACATGATGGAAGACGTCTCGCTCGCGCTGGTCTGGCTCGCAGCGGCCTTCTGCATCGTCACCGCCGGCGCCCATTTCATCAGCATCCTGGTCGTCACTCTGCGCGGCCGCCTTGCCGTCGGGCGCATCCCGGCCAAGCTGCCGGCGCATCCGCCCGTCTCGATCCTGCGCCCGCTCTGCGGCCTCGAAAACGCCATCGAGGAGACGCTGCGCTCCGGCTTCTCGGTCGACTATCCCGAATTCGAGATCATTTTCTGCGTCGCGCTCGAGAACGACCCGGTCATCCCGCTGGCCCGCCGCATCATGGCGGAAAACCCGCATGTGCCCGCGCGCATCCTGATCGGCGACGACCGCATCAGCATCAATCCCAAGCTGAACAACCTGGTCAAGGGCTGGAAAGCGGCCCGGCACGACTGGATCGTGATGGCCGACAGCAATGTGCTGATGCCGCCGGATTATCTCTCGCGCATGCTCGACCGCTGGGTGCCCGGCACCGGCCTCGTCTGCTCGCCGCCGCTCGGCAGCGCGCCGGACGGCGCCTTCGGCGAGCTCGAATGCGCCTTCCTCAACACCTTCCAGGCGCGCTGGCAGCTGTTCTCCGACGCCATCGGCAACGGCTTCGCGCAGGGCAAGTCCATGCTGTGGCGGCGCGAGAATCTCGATCGGCATGGCTCGATCGAGGCGCTCGCCGACGACCCCGCCGAGGACGCCGCCTCGACTAAGGTCATCCGCCGCGCCGGGCTCGACGTCCATCTCGTCCATCTGCCGTTCCCGCAGCCGATCGGCCGGCGGACGATGAAGGCAGTGTGGAGCCGGCAGCTGCGCTGGGCGCGCCTCCGCCGTGTCACCTTCCCGGTGTTCTTCTGCGCTGAACTCGTCGTCGGCGGCCTGTTCCCGATACTCGCCGCCGCCTTCCTGGCGCTCGAAGGGGCGATCCCGTTCTGGGCCGTCGCCGCCTATGCCATCGCCTGGTATGGCGCCGAGGTGCTGATGGCGATCGGGCTCGGCTGGCGGGCGGGCATCCGCCCGACGCTCGCCCTCATCGCGCGCGATCTCTCGCTGCCCGTGCTTTGGGTCGCCGCCGTCTCCGGCAGCGGCTTCGAGTGGCGCGGCAACCAGATGAACGTCAAGGAAGACAGCCTGATGGCCGCCAAATAGGCGGCCATTTCCTCAGGCGAAGCGCATGATCTCGGCATCGACGGCGAGGCTGTCGCCGGGCTTGACCGTGATGGCCTCGACGACGAGGTCGCGCTCGGCGCGCAGCACATTCTCCATCTTCATCGCCTCGACGATCGCCAGCGTCTCGCCCGATTTCACCGACTGACCGGGCGTCACCGCGATCGAGACGACGAGCCCCGGCATCGGGCAGAGCAGCGTCTTGGCCGTGTCGGCGACGCGCTTTTCCGGCATCAGGTCGTCGAGCGCCGCGATGCGCGGGCTGAGCGCGCGGGCGAGGAGATCGACGCCGCGATGGACGAGCCGCCAGCCGCTGCCTTGGCGCTCGACCTGCAGCGTCACAGGCTTGCCTTCGATCGCGCCCGACCAGAGGCGATCACCGGGTGACCAAGCCGCCGCAGCGGCGACGATGCGCCCATCTTCCGTCCTCGCCTGCAGGATGCCCGGGCTCCAGGTCACGACCTGAAGCGCCACCCTCTCGCTGGCGAGCTTCACCACCCAATCCCGCCGCGGCGAGAAGTCCTGCGGCCGCAGCCGACCCGGCAGGCTGGTCAGCCGGTCGGCGTTCGCGATCTCCAGGAATACGGCGACCGCGGCGAGCTGTTCGAGCAGCGCTCCATCCGGCGTGACACCCGTGAAGCCGCCGGGGAATTCGTCGGCGATGAAGGCGGTGGAGAGCGCGCCGGAGCGCCAGCGCGGATGCGCCATCAACGCGCTGAGGAAGGGCACGTTGTGGCGGATGCCATCGAGCTGGAAGGCGTCGAGCGCGTCAGACATCGCATCGATCGCCGCCGCGCGCGTCGGCGCATGGGTGACGAGCTTGGCGATCATCGGATCATAGTGGATCGAGATCTCAGAGCCTTCGACGACGCCGGTGTCGTTGCGGATGGTGATGCCACCCTGCGTGCCCTCCGCCGGCGGGCGGTAGCGGGTCAGCCGGCCGATCGAAGGCATGAACTCGCGATAGGGATCCTCGGCATAGATGCGGCTCTCGATCGCCCAGCCATCGAGGCGGATATCGGCCTGGAGCATGCGCAGCGGCTCGCCGGCGGCGACGCGGATCATCTCCTCGACGAGATCGAGGCCGGTGATCAATTCCGTCACGGGATGCTCGACTTGCAGCCGTGTGTTCATCTCAAGGAAGAAGAAGCTCTTGTCCTGCCCGGCGACGAATTCGACCGTGCCGACCGAATCATAGCCAACGGCGCGCGCGAGCGCGGCGGCCTGCTCGCCCATCGCCTTGCGGGTCGCCGGATCGAGCAGCGGCGACGGCGCTTCCTCGATGACCTTCTGGTTGCGCCGCTGGATCGAGCATTCGCGCTCGCCGAGATAGACGACATTGCCGTGCTTGTCGGCGAGAAGCTGGATCTCGACATGGCGCGGATCGGTGATGAACTTCTCGATGAAGACGCGGTCATCGCCGAAGGAGGAGCGCGCCTCCGAGGTCGCGGCGCGAAAGCCCTCGCGCACGGCCGCCTCGTCGCGGGCGATGCGCATGCCCTTGCCGCCGCCGCCGGCCGAGGCCTTGATCATGACCGGGAAGCCGATCTCGCGCGCAATCCGGACCGCCTCGGCATCATCCGCGATGACGCCGAGATGGCCGGGCACCGTCGAGACGCCGGCCGCCGCCGCGACGCGCTTTGATTCGATCTTGTCGCCCATCGCCGCCATGGCGCGGGCATTGGGGCCGATGAAGGCGATGCCGGCCGCCGCGAGCGCCTCCGGGAAGGCCGGCCGCTCCGAGAGGAAGCCGTAGCCGGGATGGACGGCATCGGCGCCTGTATCCCGCGCCGCCGCGACGATGCGGTCGATGACGAGATAGGATTGGCTGGCGGCGGCGGGACCGATGGCGACGGCCTCGTCGGCCATCTCGACATGCAGCGCGTCACGATCCGCCTCGGAATAGACGGCTACGGTCCGGATGCCGAGGCGCCGCGCGGTCTTGATCACGCGGCAGGCGATCTCGCCGCGATTGGCGATGAGAATCTTGCCGAACATCCTGCTCCCCGCATGCCGGAGCCGTTGTCGTCCGGCTCTCCCCCACCTGTTCTAGAACCGCGCCGGCGCCCCCGCAATGCAGCAGCCGCATGCGTGCCGCCATTTCAGGGCCATGGTTTGTCTGGTACAATGCAGCGAGGGCGTTGCAGCATGGGGCTGCCGCGACGGCCTCGCCCGCCGGACGTCCTCCGCGTCCGCTCGCGCTGTCGCGTGGAGTTGGTCGAAGATGCCCTCATTCCGCCGTCTGCTGATGCCCGCGCTGGCCATGGTGCTCGTCGCCGCGCCGATCGCCGAACTCGGCTATGTCGGGGCCATGCCGATCCAGATGCCTCTGATGCCGCGGCCGGATCATGCCGGCTTCGCCGCCGTGAACGGGGTCAAGATCTGGTACGGGATCTACAATCCGAAGGGCAAGGACACGGTCGTGCTGCTGCATGGCGGGCTCGGCAGCTCGGTCGACTGGCGCAACCAGATCCCGGCCCTCACCGGCAAGCACCGCGTCGTCGTCGTCGACAGCCGCGGACAGGGGCGCAGCACCCGGGCCGGCCAGCCGATCACCTATGATCTGATGATGAACGACGTCCTCGCCGTCATGGATCATCTCAAGATCCGCACCGCCGCCTTTGCCGGCTGGAGCGACGGCGGCATCATCGCGCTCGACATCGCCATCAACCACCCGGACCGCATCACCAAGCTCTTCACCTATGGCGCCAATTTCAACCCCGACGGGCTCATTCCCGATTCGGGGCCGACGGTCCTGTCCGATCTCAAGATCCGCGTCGCCAGCCTCGTCGACGAGCATGCCGAGACGGTGCGCGATGTCACCGAGATGTGGAACGAGGAGCCGGACTTCACGCCGTCGCAGCTCGGCCAGATCCATGTCCCGACCATGATCGCCGACGGCGCCCGCGAGGAGGCGATCAAGCCGGAGCATACGCGCGCGCTCGCCGGGATGATCCCCGGCGCCGAACTCGCCATCCTGCCGGGCGTCGGCCATTCCGGGCTGCTCGAGGATCCGGCCGATTTCAACGCGCTGCTGACTGGCTTCATCGACGGTTCCTGAAGCGGGGCGCTTGCGCTAACACTTCGGCCATCCGACCTCCGGCGCCGTCACGACGGCCCGCGGGTCTTTTTCACCATCAAGGGAAGCTCGCATGAAGATCCTTCTCGTCGGCGCCTCGGGCGTCCTCGGCAGCGCGGTCGCGAACGAACTCGGCGCCCGCCATGAGATCATCCGCGCCGGGCGCAGCGGGGCGGATGTCGCGCTCGACATCACCGACGCCAATTCGATCCGCGCCGCCTTCGAGAAGGTCGGCATGCTCGATGCCGTGGTCTCGGCCGCCGGCAAGGTCAAGTTCGCGCCGCTTTCGGCCATGACGGCCGAGGATTACGGCATCGGCCTTGCCGACAAGCTGATGGGCCAGGTCAATCTGGTGCTGATCGGCCAGCGCTTCGTCGCCGATGGCGGCTCGTTCACGCTGACGAGCGGCGTGCTCTCGCATGATCCGATCGTCGCGGGCTCCTCGGCCTCGATGGTCAACGGCGCGCTCGACAGCTTCGTGCGCGCGGCGGCGATCGAATTGGCGCCGAAGCGCATCAATGTCGTCAGCCCCGGCGTGCTGACCGAATCCATGGCCGGCTATGGCCCGTTCTTCCGCGGCCACCCGCCTGTCGATGCGGCGCGCGCTGCCCTCGCCTTCTCGAAGAGCGTCGAGGGCGCCCTCACCGGACAGATCTTCCAGGTGCTCTGACGCGCGCATGACCAACGACACGATGCGCGGTCCGCTTGACCTCGCCGGGCTCGGCCGCGGCACGACCGGGCGCACGCTGATCATGGGCGTCGTCAATGTGACGCCGGACAGCTTCTCCGACGGCGGCGATCATTTTGCCGCCGAGACGGCGATCGCCGGCGCGCGGCGGATGGCGACCGAGGGCGCCGACATTCTCGACATCGGCGGCGAATCGACGAGGCCCGGCGCGACGCCGATCGATGCCGAAACGGAGCTCGGCCGCGTCATGCCGGTGCTCACGGCGCTTGCCGGCGATGGCGGCCCGCCGCTCTCGATCGACACCTACAAGGCCGTCGTCGCCGAGGCAGCGCTCAACGCCGGCGCGCGGATCGTCAACGACGTCACCGGGCTCCGGCGCGATCCCGATATCGCCAATATCGCGGCGGCGCATGACGCGGTGCTCGTGATCGGCCATTGGGATCTGGGCGCGCGGCACAGCGCGGCGAGCGTCATCGACGACATGAGGCGCTTCTTCGAGGCCTCGATCGCCATGGCTCTTGGGGCCGGCGTCGCCGAACGGCGCATCCTGCTCGATCCCGGCATCGGCTTCGGCAAGGGCGAGGCGGAAAACCTCGCCGTGCTCGCCGGGCTCGGCCAGATCGTCGTGCTCGGCTTTCCCGTGCTCGTCGGCGCCTCGCGCAAGCGCTTCATCGGCGCGCTCACCGGGCGGGCGCCGAAGGAGCGGCTGGCCGGAACGCTCGCCGCCCATTGCCTCGCCGCGGCTGAAGGCGCCTCGCTCGTGCGGGCGCACGACATCGCCGCCCATCGCGACGCCCTCGCCGTCACCGACGCGATCCTCGCGGCCGGCGGCGCAGTCAGACAAGGACCTTGATGGCCGACCGCATCCTCGTCAGCGACCTTCGATTCTTCGCCTTTCACGGCCTCTTGCCGGAAGAGACGACGCTCGGCCAGCGCTTCCGCATCGATCTCGCCTGCGAACTCGATCTCTCCGAAGCCGGCCGCACCGACCAGATGGCGAAATCGGTCCATTACGGCCAGTTGATCGCCACTGTGGAGCGCGTCGTCACCACGCGCCGCTTCAAGCTGATCGAAGCGCTCGCCGAGGCGATCGCGGTCGCGATCTTCGCCGACTTCAGCCGCGTCGACGCCGTCGCCGTCACGGTGACGAAGCCTGAGGCGCCGGTGCCCTCGGCGACCGGCGTCGTCGCCGTCTCGATCGAGCGGAGGCGACCCCTTGCCTGAGGCTTATCTCGGGCTCGGCAGCAATCTCGGCGACCGCGAGGCCCTGCTGCGCGCGGCGGTGCACGAACTCGGCGAAACCGAAGGCGTCACCGTCACCGCCGCATCGCCGATCTATGAGACGCCGCCCTGGGGGCCGGTGCCGCAGGGGCCTTATCTCAATGCCTGCGTCGCCGTCGAGACAGAGCTTCCGGCGCGGGCGCTGCTCGATCTCGCGCTCGCCATCGAGCGGCGGCATGGCCGCGAACGCGCCGTGCGCTGGGGGCCGCGCACGCTCGACATCGATCTCCTCGTCTATGGCGCGACGGCCATCGAGGAGCCGGGACTGGTGGTGCCGCATCCGCGCATGGCCGAGCGCGGCTTCGTCCTCGTGCCACTCGCGACGATCGCGCCCGGGCTCCTCGTCGGCGGCCGGACGATCGAGGCCGTCCTCGCCGATCTCGATACGGGCAGCATCACCGAGCGCGCCGATCTGCCCCCGCTTCGCTGATCCTCCGGAACGCGGAAAGATCGTCCCTCTCAGCGCCCGAGAGCGCAAAGCTGCGGCTTGACCGCAGGCGCCGCCGGATGTGCTGATAGGCATCGCCGCCGAACACGCTCACGGGAGAGGGTTGCAACCATGCTGAAGCATATCGGGGAGATGCGCCGCGGGCCGATCCTGCGGGGCCTCGTGGTCTTGGTTCTCGCGCTCGTCGCCGCCGCCGGCGCGTCGATGGCGCGGGCCGAGGAACTCTGGAAGACGCTGCCGGATCCGAAGCCGCTGCCGGCGCCGGTCACGACCGGCTATGTCCCGGTCGGCGGCGTGAAGATCTGGTACGCGACCTTCGGCGAGGGCTCGCCGGTTCTGCTGCTGCATGGCGGCCTCGCCAATTCGGACTATTGGGGCGACCAGGTGCCGGCGCTCGTCGCCGACCATCATCAGGTCATCGTCATCGACACGCGCGGCCATGGCCGCTCGACCCGCGACGCGACGCCCTACACCTACGGTCTGCTCGCCTCCGATGCGCTCGCCGTGCTCGATGCGCTCAAGATCGACAAGGTGGCGCTGGTCGGCTGGTCGGATGGCGGCATCGTCGGGCTCGACATCGCCATCAACCACCCGGAGCGGCTGACCAAGCTCTGGGCCTTCGGCGCCAACTACAACGTCTCCGGCCTCAAGCCCGATGTCGACAAGGACCCCGTGTTCAGCCGCTATATCGAGAAGGCCGGCAAGGACTACGCGAAGATCTCGCCGACGCCCGGCGATTACGACGCCTTCGTTACCCAGATCATCGGCCTCTGGAACGGCCAGCCCGACTACAAGAAGGAAGAGCTGGCAAAGATCACGACGCCGACCGTCATCGCCGACGGCGCCTATGACGAAGGCATCAAACGCGAGCACACCGAGGAGATGGCGAAGCTCATTCCCGGCGCCAAGCTGCTGATCCTGCCCGACACCAGCCACTTCGCCCACTGGCAGAACCCGGCGCTCTACAACAAGGAACTGCTGGCGTTTATCGACGGATAGGCGCGACCGACATCTCGGCGTCGTCCTTGCCTCCGACTATCCGAGGTGTCGTTGCCGGGCCTGACCCGGCAATGACAGGGTTGCGCGGTCGCGCACGACGATGGACGCCGAAAGTCGATCCGGGCAAGGTCCGGCCTTGCAGTCAGCCCCTTGGCCAACCATGCTATCATGACGATATCATCAGGAGCCGAGGCACACCGATCATGGCACAGATGCTCGTCCGCAACATCGACGACGCGGTCGCGGAGCGCTTCAACGCGCGGGCGCGCGCCGAAGGAAAGTCGGCCGAGCAGGTGCTGCGCGAACTCATCGCGAGCTATGGCAGCGACCGGAAGACCGAGGCACTGGCGACGCTCGACAGACTGCGTGAAAAGCTCGGCCCCGCCACCCTCGATCCTGTGGCGATCATCCGCGAATACCGAGACAATGACGAGCCATATCGTTGACGCGAGCGTCGTTGTTCGGAGCTTTGTAAACAGTTCGGATCGCTCAACAGCTCTCGCGGCTTTCTCACAGAGTGGCGCGATAGCCCCCGAACTGATCTTGGTCGAAGTTTCGAACGCCCTTTGGAAATACGTTCGCGCCGGCCAGATCACGGTCGACGACGCCTCTTGGTTTGTTTCTGGCTTGGCGAGTTCGTTCGAGCGGCTCGTCCCGGCAGTCGAACTGGTCGAAGCCGCGTTCGAACTGGCATGCAGGCACAGTCACCCGGCCTATGATTGCTTCTATCTGGCGCTGGCCATGCGCGAAGATCTGCCTTTGCTGACTGCCGACCGGCGCCTCGCCGCCATTGGCGAAAAGGTTGGAGTGGGCACCGTTCTGCTGCCGTGACGCCCGCACCGCCTCACAACGGAATGTTGTCGTGCTTCTTCCAGGGGTTTTCCAGCGCCTTGCCGCGCAGGAGGCGGAGCGCCGAGGCGATGCGGCGGCGGGTGGCGTGGGGCATGATCACGTCGTCGATGTAGCCGCGCTCGGCCGCGACGAAGGGCGAGAGGAAGCGGTCCTCATATTCCCTCGTCCGCGCCGCCAGCGCGTCGGCATCGCCATTCGACGCGCGGAAGATGATCTCGACGGCGCCCTTGGCGCCCATGACGGCGATCTGAGCCGAGGGCCAGGCATAGTTGACGTCGCCGCGCAGGTGCTTTGACGCCATGACGTCATAGGCGCCGCCATAGGCCTTGCGGGTGATGACCGTGATCTTCGGCACCGTCGCCTCGCCATAGGCGAAGAGCAGCTTGGCGCCATGCTTGATGAGGCCGCCATATTCCTGCGCCGTGCCCGGCAGGAAGCCCGGCACATCGACAAAGGTCACGAGCGGGATCGAGAAAGCGTCGCAGAAGCGGACGAAGCGCGCCGCCTTGCGCGACGCGTCGCTGTCGAGCACGCCGGCGAGCACCATCGGCTGGTTGGCGACGATGCCGACCGTGCGACCCTCGACGCGGCCGAGCCCGGTGACAATGTTCTTCGCGAAGGCCGCCTGAATCTCGAAGAAGTCGGCCTCGTCGACGGTCTTCAGGATCAGTTCCTTGATGTCGTAGGGCTTGTTCGGATTGTCCGGCACCAGCGTATCGAGCGACATCTCGATCCGGTCGGCCGGATCGGCCGTCGCGATCTCCGGCAGCGGTGCGCGATTGTTCATGGGGAGCAGATCGACGAGCCGCCGCATGGCGACGAGCGCCTCGACATCGTTGTCATAGGCGCCGTCGGCGATCGAGGAGCGCGTCGTGTGCACGCTGGCGCCGCCGAGCTCCTCGGCGGTCACGGTCTCGTTGGTGACGGTCTTCACCACGTCCGGGCCGGTGACGAACATGTAGCTCGAATGGCGGACCATGAAGATGAAGTCGGTCATCGCCGGCGAATAGACGTCGCCGCCCGCGCAGGGTCCCATGATGACGGAGATCTGCGGGATGACGCCCGAGGCGAGCACATTGCGCTGGAACACCTCGCCATAGCCGCCGAGCGCCGCGACGCCTTCCTGGATGCGGGCGCCGCCGGCATCGAACAGGCCGATGATCGGCGCGCCGGCCTTCAGCGCCATGTCCTGCAGCTTGGTGATCTTCTCGGCATGCGCTTCGGAGAGCGAGCCGCCGAAGACGGTGAAATCCTTGGCGAAGACATAGATCGGCCGTCCGTTGACCGTCCCCCAGCCGGTGACGACACCGTCGCCGGGGATCTTGGTCTTCTCCATGCCGAAATCGATCGCCCGATGCTGGACGAACATGCCGAACTCCTCGAAGGAGCCCTCGTCGACCAGGATCTCGATCCGCTCGCGCGCCGTCAGCTTCGATTTCGCATGCTGCGCGGCGATGCGCTTCTCGCCGCCGCCCTGCCGCGCCTCGTCGCGACGGGCCTCGAGCTCTTCCAGGATATGCTTCACGCGTCAGCCTCCCCCACGTCGCTTCAAACGCCCGCGGGCCGGTGCGCCGGCCGCGCGAGGATCAGTTGCGGCCGAGCACCTCGGCCGCGGCCTGCATCTCGCGCCAGCGCGCGGCGCGCCGCCGCATCGCCTCGTCATCCTCGCCCCAGAGGCTGATCTCGAAATCCTCGTCGACATGCGCCGCCGCCCAGGCCTCGGCGGCCGTCAGGCGGCCATGCAGCACGGCGAGCGTCAGGATGGCCGAGCCTGTCAGCGTGTTGATCGTGCTGAGGCCGGCGAGCTCGAGCGGACCGGGCTCGCCGAGCGCCGCATCGACGGCCGCGATCGTCTCGGGGAACTGCTCCACATGGATGATGCCCTCGGCGAGCAGGAAGCGCGCGCCGAAGCGCTCATGCATCCAGTCGATCAGAGGGTTCCAGGCGGCGTCCTGCAACTGGACCAGCCGCTCGGGATCGCCGGCGCGATAGCAGAGGAGGTCGCTGCCGGCATAATTGAGGATCTCGGCGCGCACGGCGGCGGCATTGCTCGCGACGCCGTCGATGGCGGAATTGGCGAGCCGGGTCAGCGGCATGGTGGCGGGATCGATGAGAGCGCCCTGCGCCGCCCATTCGGCCGCGATCGCCGCGGCGACAGCCTCGCGCGCGACGGCGAGGCGCCGTTTCGCCGGCGTCTTCACCGCCTTGCCGTCGAGAAGGATGGCGAAGGCGCCGTCCTCACCGAGGGCATAGCTGGCGTCCGTGTAGAACCGCTTCGGCAGCGGCCGCGCCGCCTCGGCCGAGCGCATCGGGTCGCGGGGCTCGTGCCCCTCGGGGCCGATGTCGAACAGATCGCTCATTCTTCGTCCGGCTCCGCCTCGCCGCCGAGATCCGTGTCGAAACCGAGCAGGTTCCAGCTCTGCACCATATGCGGGGGCAGCGGCGCCGTGACGTCGAGCGTGCCGCCGGCCGGATGCGGCATCACGATGCGGCGCGCATGCAGATGCAGCTTGTTCTGCAGGCCGCCCGGGAACGACCAGTTGGTGTCGGCTTCGAAATATTTGGGGTCGCCGATGATCGGATGGCCGATATGGGCGGCATGGGCGCGCAGCTGATGCGTGCGGCCGGTGACGGGGCGCATGGTGAGCCAGGCGAGCGCCGGGCCGGCATTGTCGACCACCGAATAGAGCGAGACGGCGTGGCTCGCATCGTCATCGCCATGGCGGGCGACCTTCATCTTCTCGCCGGTCGGGCCGCCATCCTTGGCGAGCCAGGTCGAGACGCGGCCCTGCGGCGGGCGCGGCACGCCCTTGACCAGCGCCCAATAGATCTTGCGCGTGGTGCGGGCGCGGAAGCTTGCGGCGAGCTTCGAGGCCGCGAGGCGCGTGCGCGCCACGACGAGGACGCCGGTCGTCTCGCGGTCGAGGCGGTGGACGAGGCGCGGCTTCTGGTCCTTGGTGTCGCGCAGCGACTCGAGCATGGCGTCGATATGCGTCGAGAGGCCGGAGCCGCCCTGCACGGCGAGGCCCTGCGGCTTGTTGAAGACGAAGACGTGGCTGTCCTCGTAGAGGCACATCGCCATCAGTTCGTCGGCGGCGCTGCCGCGCGCACCGGCCGGACGGGAAACATGCGGGCTGCCGCCGGCATCGTCGACACCGAGCGGGGGAATGCGGATCGCCTGGCCCGGATGGATGCGGTCATTGGTCTTGGCGCGGCCGCCATCGACGCGCACCTGGCCGGAGCGCAAGAGCTTCTGCAGATGGCCGAACGAGAGGCCGGGATAGTGTTCCTTGAACCAGCGGTCGAGGCGCATGTCGGCCTCGTCGGGTGCCACTGTCTTGGTGACGACGGTCGCCATGATGAGAGTGTCCTTCTTCTGAAGGCGCCTCATATCATCCGGAGAGCCCTCTGACGAGCGCAAGGCCCCCGGCGAGCCCGACAAGGCCGAGGATGACCGAGCCGCCGACATAGAGCAGCGCCGCGACAGGGGCGCCGCGTTCCCAGAGATAGATAGTGTCGAGCGAGAAGGTCGAGAAGGTGGTGAAGCCGCCGAGCACGCCCGTGGTCAGGAAAATGCGCAGCTCCTGCGTTCCGGCGGGACCTGGCCGCAGCAAGAACCAGGCCGCGATGACGCCCATCAGGAACGAGCCGAGCACGTTGATCGCCAGCGTCGCCCAGGGGAAATCGAAGCTGAACGACCGTGTCGCCCAGACGCCGATGCCATAGCGCAGCACGCCGCCGATACCGGCGCCGACGAAGACGAGAACCGAAAGGAGCATGGCGAAGCGTTCCAGCGGGATGATGGGACGACGGCGGCCGAGGGCCGAGCAGCCGCGGCGCCTCCAATCATAGGCGGAAGCGCGGCCCTGAACAGGCGTTCCCGCCGCGACACGATGCGGCGGCGGCGCCGTCGAACGCGCCGATCCGCGTGACGGCTTTCACAGCGCCCGAAGGGGGCGTTCTTGCTCTCGCCATGAACTTCATTACAAAATGCGGCCCGGACGTGCATCGGCGGCCTTGCCGGCGCCAAGAAACCGTTCCCTGGAGGACACTATGACCGTTTCGATTTCAGGCCGAACCGCCCTGCGCGGCCTGGTGCTCGTCTCTGCCCTTTTGATGTCGTCGGCCTCGTTCGCCGCCTCCGACGCCAAGAAGGTCGCCGACGACATCGTCGCCCTGCTGAAGGCCAAGGGCGACCAGAACGTGACCTATGGCGCCGCGACGGCCGCCGGCGACGTGGTCACGATCAGCGACTTCAAGCTCTCCTCGGGCAAGGAAGGCGAGATCACCATCCCCGCCATCGTCGTCACCGCGCCGGTCGACCGGCAGCCGGGCGGCTTCACGGCGACGTCGATCGCCTTCGACAACGGCCAGTTCCTGAAGGGCGACAACACCGCCAAATGGGCGACGGGCATCGTCAACGACGCCATCGTGCCGGCGCCGTCGGAAGTCGAGGCCAAGGCCAAGCTGACCCCGTTCAGCCATTTCGGCATCGGCTCGATCACGGCGACCAACAAGAAGGACCAGGTGGAGCCGGTCACCATCGCCAGCTTCGCGATCGACCTCTCCAATGTCGTCGATGGCACGCCGAACGACGGCAAGCTGCAGATCACCGGCATCGCCATTCCGCAGGCCGTGATCGCCACCGAGGCGCAGGCCAAGGCGACGCTCGACCAGCTCGGCTATACGAGCCTCCTGCTCAACGTCGCCATCGACGGCGGCTATGACGAGGCCAAGCAGTCGGCGACGATCCGCCAGATCGAAGTCGACGGCAAGGACATGGGCAAGCTGACCATCACCGGCAGCTTCGGCGGGCTGACGCGCGAGAAGCTGCAGAGCACGGACGCGATGAAGAATGTCGCCTCCACGGCGACGCTTGAGAATGCCAGCGTGCGCTTCGAGAATGCCGGCATCGCCGAGAAGCTGCTCGACATGCAGGCGAAGTCGATGGGCGCCACCCGCGACAGCCTCGCGATGATGCTGCCGGCGGCGCTGCCGCTCGCCTTCAGCCAGCTCAACATCACCGACGAGGCCTTCCAGTCGAAGGTCGTCGGCGCCGTGACGGCGTTCCTGAAGGACCCGAAGTCGTTCACCGTCAGCCTGAAGCCGGCGACGCCGGTGCTGCTCGAATCGCTCGGCCAGCAGGCGATGGCCTCGCCCTCCTCGATCCCGAGCCTGCTCGCGATCGACGTCCAGGCCAACAACTGAGGCCTCGCCTCCGACGACAGGCGTCCCGGCCCGGCCGGGGCGCCCTCGCCTCCCGATAAAAACGAGCGAAAGAGCGCCGCACCATGTCCCGACAGCCCCTGCGCATCCGCGTCATCGCTGCCGTACTCAGTGGCGGCCTCTGCGCCGTCGTCTCGCCCGCCTTCGCGGCCGAGCCGGTCGAGACGGCACTCCGGACCTGGATCGCGGCGCTCGATGCCTCGCCGAACTGGGTCGCGGGCTTCGATACGCTGACCTATGACGACGCCTCGCGCACGGCGACGCTGAAGAACCTCACCATCCGCAGCGAGACGCTGACGACCAAGATGGAGATCTCCTTCGGCTCGATCGCCGTCACCGGCTATGGCGAGACCGCCGATGGCGGCTTCACGGTCACGGGCCTCAAGGCCGACGACAGCCGCATCGTCATTGGCGCGGCGAGCGACATCACGCTGAAGTCGATCACCGCCGACACCGTCGCGGTGCCGAGCTTCGCCAGCTACAGCTTCGATCCGTCGCGGATGTTCACCTCGATGGTGAAGGCCTATGCGATCGCGGCACAGACGACGATCGGCGCGCTGAAGATCGACAGTCTGGATGCGGAAACGACGTTCGAGGGCCAGACATCGCGCTCGTCCTACGGCGCCATGGAGCTCACCAATATGAGCAAGGGCGTCATCGACCGCGTCAGCATGGGTCCGTTCAAGCAGGAATCGCCAGCGCCGGACGGCCTCGTCACCTTGCGTGCCGACAAGCTCGAAGCGTTGAAGATGGACCTGAACGCCCTCGTCGACGTGTTCGATGCCGACCGCTATGTCGGCGGCGTCGGCGACCGCACCTGGCGGACGGCGATCGCGCTCGAGAGCTATACCAACCTCTCGGCGGATATCCCCGGCGGCTCGCTCCGCGTCGGTTCCGTCGAGCTGGAGAATCTGAAGCTGCGCCAGCCGCCGAAGAGCTTCACGCCGCTGTTCGATCGCCTGCTCGCCAATCCGGCGATGGACGAGAAGGAGGCGGCGCCGCTCGTCGCCGAATATCTGCCGGACGTCTTCTACGCCTTCGGCTTCGGCGCCTTCCGCTTCTCCGATGTCGACATCACCGCGCCCGAGGTCGAGCGCTTCCACCTCGGCGATTTCCACCTGACCGACCTTTCGAGCGACGGGCTCGGCGAGTTCGGCATCGCCGATCTCGACGTCGCGGCCGACAAGAGCTCGATCGGCGCCGAGCGCATCGCCTTCGGCGGCATGGTCTTCCCGGGCATCGACCGGGTCTCCGCGGCGGTCAAGGCGTCACAGGCCGGCATCGAGGCCGATCCGCTGCCGCTGATGCCGACGCTCGGCTTCGGCGAGGCTGTGAATGTCAGCGTCGTCCAGGACGGCAAGACCGTCGGCGCGCTCGATCGCGGCCGGCTTGACCTTACCGGCTATATCGGCCCGGTGCCGACCTCGGTCGCCCTCGACCTCCGCGGCATCAATCTCGACCTCTCGCAGGTCACCGATCCCAAGGCGCGCGAGATGATCGCCGGCCTCGGCTATGACCGCCTGCTCGCCGATTACGGCTTCAAGCTGAACTGGCGCGAGGCCGACGAGAGCCTCTCGCTCAGCGACTTCCGCCTGACGGTGAAGGATATCGGCTCGCTGGTCGCCGACGTGATGTTCACCGGGTTGAAGCGCGAGACGATCGAGGATCCGCGCAAGTTCGAGACTGCGCTGACCAGTCTTCTGTTCAATCGCGGCAAGGTGGTCGTGAAGGACAGCTCGATCGTCGATCGCGCCGTCGCCATGGAAGCGAAGAAGAAGAACCAGACGCCGGAGAAGTTCCGCGAGGACCTCGCCGGCGCCATGCCGTTCACGCTGATGCTGGTGCTGAAGAATCCGGGCTTCCAGGCGAAACTCGCGCCCGCCCTGCAGGCCTTCATCCGCACGCCCGGCACGATGACGCTGACGGCCGCGCCGGCAACGCCGGTGCCGCTCCTCGCCATCATCGGCGCCGCCGAGTCCGATCCGCGCTCGCTGCCGGACCTGCTCTCGGTCGACGTCAAGACGGGCAACTGAGTCGGAGCGGTATCCGGGGCTTGTCTCTGCCCCGTATCGTCTCAGCTGTCGTTGCCGGGCTTGACCCGGCAACCCAGACGGTCACGGCCTGTCGATAGAAAAGTCTGGATTGCCGGGTCGAGCCTGGCAATGACAGGTCTGTGCGGTCGCTCCCGGCGACGCGAGCCGATTGTCCATCGACCCGCCTCGTCGCGCCGTCTGCCGTCAGGCGGCGGCGCGGGTGACCAGCGCGCGGGCAGTCGCGTCGGCGCGGGTGCCGGCCTCGCTGACGCCCTGGCTGGCGCGATCAGGGCCGAGCGCCTGGCCCTCGACATGGATGACCTCGACATCGGTCATGCCGAGGAAGCCGAGCATGAAGCGGATCCAGGGCTGCTGGTAGTCGTGCACCTTCATCGGGCCGTCGGAATAGATGCCGCCCTTGGCCTCGACGACGACGACGCGCTTGCCCGTGACCAGGCCTTCCGGACCCGTCTCGGTGTAGCGGAACGTCTTGCCGCCGCGAGCGATGAAATCGAACCAGGCCTTCAGCGTCGACGGCACGGTGAAATTGATCATGGCCGAGCCGATGACGACGATGTCGGCGGCGAAGAGCTCATCGACCAGCTCGTCGGAGAGGGCGAGCAGCTTCGCCTGCTCCGCGCTATGCGTCTCGGCCGGGGCGAACACCGCGCCGAGATAGGTCTCGTCGAGATGGGGCAGCGGGTCGCGGGCGAGATCGCGCCGGGTGACGGTCGCGGTCGGATCCTCGGCGAGAATTCCGGTGATCAGTTGCTCGGCGACCTTCGAGGACTGCGAAGCAGCACCGCGCGGGCTCGATGAGATGAAAAGAATATTGGTCATGTCGTTTCCCTTCACTATCTTGGTCCCGGTATCATCGCCCGGCCAAGAACGGTACTGTTTGGTAACATGACCAAATGTTACCGCTGGGTAACAGGAATACAAGCCCGTGGATTCGCCGCTTCCTGAACAGACTGTTCACCGTTCCGCGCCGCCGGAACGGCTGCCGCCGCGCGAGCGCATCCTGATCGCGGCGCGGGAGCTGTTCTATCGCCACGGCATCCAGGGCGTCGGCGTCGAGGCGATCGCGGAAGCCGCTGGCACCAACAAGATGACGCTCTACCGGCATTTCGAATCGAAGGAGCTTCTCGTCGCGGAATATCTGCGCGGCCTTTCGAGCGACACGCTGCGCGTCTGGGACGACATCGCCGCCGCCCATCCGGGCGATGCGCTGGCGCAGGTCAGGGCCTGGCTCGACATCGTCGGCGGCCATGGCGAGCGCCACGATGCGAGCGGTTGCGGGCTGGTCAACGCGGCGATGCAGCTCAGCGATCCCGCGCATCCCGGCCGCAAGGTGATCGAAGCGGTGCAGCGAGCCAATCGCGACCGGCTCGTCGCCCTTTGCCGGCAAACCGGGCTCAGCGCGCCCGAGCAGCTCGCCGACCAATTGTTCCTGCTGGTCGAGGGATCGCGCGCCTCCTATCGCAGCGTCGGCCCGGACGGCCCCGGCGCCGGCCTCTGCGGCCTCGCCGCGGCGCTGATCGACGCGCACCGGCCGACAACATAGAGCGAACCGGTATTCGGCGTCCGCCGTCGCCAGCAACCGCTCAAACCTGTCATTGCCGGGCTTGACCCGGCAATCCAGCCTGTCCTTGCTGATCCAAGGTTTTCGACCTGCAGCCGCATGAAAGTCTGGGTTGCCGGGTCAAGCCCGGCAACGACAACCTTGACCATCCGGGGGTATCGATCGATCCCGAGTGTCGTCGGCCTCGGCCTGAGCGCTAGGACGCCGCGACCAGCCGGCCATCCTCGAAGCTGAACACGCGGTCGACGGCGGCAGCAGGCAGCGCCGCGTGGGTTGCGACGATCAGCGTCCGGCCTTCGGTCGCCGTCAGGAGATCGCCGAGCAGTTCCGCCTCGGTCTCGCCATCGAGCCCGGCAGTCGGCTCGTCGAGCAGGATGAGCCGCGCCGGCGACAAGAGCGTGCGCGCGAGGCAGAGGCGACGCGCCTGCCCGGCCGAGAGCGTCGCGCCGGCCTCGCCGAGCCAGGTGTCGAGCCCCTGCGGCAGGCCGCGCACGAAACCATCGAGGCGGGCATTGCCGAGCGCGGTGTAGAGCGTCGCGTCGTCGGCGAAGGGCGAACCGATGCGCAGATTATCGCGCACCGTGCCGATGAAGACGGGCGCGTCCTGTGTCAGGAGCGCGATATGGGTGTGCAGGTCGGCCAGCGCCGCGTCGCGGATATCGATGCCGCCAAAGCGGATCGCACCGCTGCCGACATCGTCGAGCCGCATCACCAGCGACAGCAGCGTCGACTTGCCGGAGCCGCTGGCACCGATGAGCGCGATGCGCTCGCCGGGACGCGCTTCGAGCGAGAGATCCTGCAGCACGGGCCGGTCGTCGCCATAGCCATAGCTGACGCGGTCGATGACCAGCGTGCCGTCATGCGGCAGCCGCGCCGGCGCAAGCGGATCGCGGATCGCCGGCTCGGCCGTGACGATGGCCGAGACGCGGCGCGAGGCGGCCATGGCCGAGCCGATGCGCCCCGCCCCGCGCAGGATCGGGCCTGTGACCTCGAAAAGGCCGAAGATCGCCAGGAGAACGCCGGTCAGCACCGGTCCGCTGATCCGCCCCGCCTCGACGGCGCCGAGGCCGAGCCACAGCGTCGTCGCCATGGTGAGACCGGCGCCGAGCTGGGCGAAGGCCGGACCGAGCGCGATCCGCCGCGCCTCGGCGAGCCTTGCCGTGCGCAGCGCCGCGGCGGCCTCGCCAAAGCGGGCCGCGCCGGCATCAACGGCGCCGAGCGCGGTCAGATCGGCATGGCCGTCGATGCCGTCGAGCGCGGCGATGCGGAGATCCGCCGAGGCGGCGACGGTGGCAGTGCCGATGCGGCGGCCGCCGAGCACGAGGGCGAGCGGCACGGCGAGCGCGGTGAGCGCAAAGCCCGCGAGCCCGACCGGCACCGCCTCGGGCAGCGTCAGCCACAGCATCACGGCAAGGCCGAGCGCGGCGGTGACGGCGGTTGCCAGCGGCAGCACCGCCTGCAGCATCACCATGTCGAGCGCCTCGATATCGGCGGTGAGGCGGGCGACGAAATCGCCGGTGCGGCCGGCGACACCCTTCAGCGGCACCAGCGGAATGAGCCGCGCAAACAATGCGGCGCGGAGTTCGGACAGCATCGCCAGCGTCGTCGCATGGCCGCTCATCCGCTCGCCATAGCGGGCGCCGATCCTGAGGAACGAGAGGCCGCGCACCGCCGCCGAGGGGGCGAAGAGCTCGAAGGTCGCGCCGATGCCGGCGAGCGCCGCGCCGGTCAGGAACCAGCCGGAGACGCCGAGCAGGCCGGCGCCGGCGGCGAGCGTCGCCACCGACAGGAACAGCGCCAGCAGGAAGCCGGGCGCGCGGCGGCGGACGAGCGGCCAGAGCAGCCTCATGGCAGGTCTCCCCGCTCGCGCAGCCGCGGTGGTGCGCCCTGCGGCTTGTGCGGCACCGGCATCAGGCGGCCGCCGGCGATGCGATAGATGCGGTCCATCCGCCTTGCGACGGCCTGCGAATGGGTGGCGATCACCAGCGTGCGGCCCTCGGCAAAGGCGAGGATCGCCTCGATGACGCGCGCCTCGGTGACGCCGTCGAGATGGGCGGTCGGCTCGTCCAAGAGCACGAGGCCGGGATCGCGCAGGAAGATGCGGGCGAGCGCGACGCGATGCGCCTCGCCGCCGGAAACGCCCCTGCCCCGCTCGCCCACCGCCGTCTCGAGCCCGTCCGGGCTGCGATCGGCGAAGTCGCCCACCTGCGCGAGATCGGCCGCCTGGCGGATTTCGGCCTCGCTCGCGCCGGGCCGGGCCAGACGGATATTGTCGGCGATGGTGCCGTGGAAGAGGCGCGGCCGCTGGCCGAGCAGCGCGACATGGCGGCGAAGCGCGCCCTCCTCGATCGCGCCGAGCGGCACGCCGCCGATGGCGATCGCGCCGGCAAAGCTGCGCAGCCGAGCGATCGCCTCGATGAGGCTCGACTTGCCAATGCCGCTCGGCCCGAGGATCGCGATGCGGCCGCCGGCGGGTATCTCGAGCGAGACATCGTCGAGCACGACGCCGCGCTGCGGCGCCGACAGCGTCAGGTTCTGGATGCTGACGGCAAGGGCGCCGGACGCGAGCAGCTCCGTCCGTGCGGGCTCGGCCGCGCCCACCGGTTCAGCGATCAGCGCGGCGAAGTCGGCGACGGCGGCCTTGGCGGCGGCGCGGTCGTGATAATGCGCCGCGAGCGTCCGCAGCGGCATATAGACCTCGGGCGCCATCAAGAGACAGAAGAGCCCGGCCTTCAGGCCGAGCGCCGAACCGCGCAGGTCGATCAGGCCGAGATAGGTGAGGCCGACATAGAGCGCGACGCCGGCGACGCCGATGGCGGCGAAGAATTCCAGCACGGCCGAGGAGAGAAAGGCGATGCGCAGCACGCTCAGCGTCCGCCGCGCGACATCATCGCTCGCCGCCTTGACCCGCGCGACCTCGTCCTCGGCGCGGCCGAACAGCTTCAGCACCAGGATGCCGCGCAGCCGGTCGGCGAAGAGACCGGAAAGCCGCGTCATCGCCGTCACGTGCCGGCGGCTCGCCGCTTCCGCGCCCCAGCCGACCAGCGCCATGAACAGGGGGATCAGCGGCGCGGTGACGAGGAACAGCGCGCCGATGACGAGATCGATCGGCATCAGCCCGATCGCGAAGGCGAGCGGCAGCACGGTGGCCGCGATCATCGCCGGCATGAAGCGCGCGAAATAGCCATCGAGCGCCTCGACGCCGTCGACAAGCTGGCTCGCCAGCACGCCGGAGCTCCGCTCGCGCAGCCATTCGGGGCTCTTCGCCATGATCGAGGCCTGCAGGCTCGCCCGGATCGCGCGCTTGACGTCCTCCGAGGCATGGCTGCCGATGCGCTCGCTGGCATAGGCGAGCCCCGCGCGGAGGGCGATGATGGCGACGAGCAGCAGCACCAGCGGCGCCGCGCCGGCAGCTCCGCCATGGCCGACCAGCGCCCGGTCGATGATCGTCGCCAGCACATAGGCCTGCGCCACGGTGAAGACGCCTGCGACGAGCGGAAGGACGATGGCGATCTTGAGCCAGACGCCGCCGGCCCGCCGCTGCGCCTTCAGCCATTGCATCTCGGCCGCGCCGAGCCGCGCTGTGGCGCCGGCCGGGTCCTGCTCGATGCTGCTCATGGTTCACCGGTCGTCATGGCGGGAGAATGGCGCCTTGCCGCGCCGGCTGCAACGCGGCCTGACGTAGCAGAGAGGGCCATGGCGCCCCGCCCTCTCAGAGCCGGTCGAGCAGCGCAGCGAGCCGCTCGCTCACCTGGGCCGGGCTGTACTGGCGGGCGCGCGCCTGCAGATCGTCACGGAGGCGGGCGAGCTCGGCGCGGTCCGTCGCGACGAGACGGCGCATGCGCTCAGCCAACGCATCCGTATCGCCCGGCGGATAGAGCAGCGGATGCTGCGCGGCCGGCAGGATCTCGCGCAGCTGCGGCAGATCGGGCGCGATGATGGGCCGCCCGAAGGTCATCGCCAGCATCGCCACGCCCGAGGTCAGGAAGCGCGAATAGGGCAGCACCAGGCCGCGATGCGCCCGCAGCCGCGCCGGCACATCGGCATCCTCGACGCGCTCAGGCGCAAGCGTGAGGCCGGGCGTCGCCGCGATGCGCGGCATCATCGCGTCGACATGATCGGGCGAGGTCGCCTCGCCAACGATGTCGACCTCGACCTCGGGCGCCGCCGCCATCGCATCGATCAGCGCCTCCAGCCCCTTGTAGCGGCGCAGCATGCCGAAGAGCAGCAGGCGGCGGCTGTCCCAGTCCGGCGCCCGCGCGAAGGTTTCCGCCTCGCTCTCATAGACGCCGAGATAGGACGGATGCGGCAGCAGCACGATCCTCGCCGGATCGGCGCCGCTCTGGCCGACGATGAGCGGGATGGCGGCGCGGTTGTGCACGAGAACGCGATCGGCGAGGGCTGCGATCCCCCGGCGGAGACGCATGAACGCGTCGAGATACTCGCCCTCATGCGGCTGCTCGTTGTGAATCGTCCAGACGATGCGCCCGCCGCCGGCCTTGAAGGCGCGGAGCTCGGCGAGCGTCGCCTCGGCCGCGGCCATGGCCGCCGCATCATCGGCCTGCCAGCGGACGAAAGCCTCCTCCCAATGGAGATGCAGGATGGCGCGGCCCTCGGCAGCGAGGAGCGCCGCCGCGTCGGCGATCGTCCCGGGCGTCATCAGGTAGCGCGGGCCGAGGTCCTGATAGATCAAGGGGTTGTAGGGATTGGTGTCATAGGCGAACTGGTTGATCACGTGCATCGTGGTCGTCGCATCTTGCCGTTGACGCCGCGCTTGCGGGCGCTTCCCCCATGACATGCCACCACCGCATTTGGGGGAGGCCCGGCGCGGATGATACACGCAATCGGCCGCGCCGCACCCGGCGCGACGGGCGTGATATGGATGAGCGCGAGGCGAAGCGGAGCGGAGGCCGGCACGTGACGATGGTCGATGAGCGCGCGGACGGATCGGGGGCGACACATCCCGTTGCAAGCGACGGCACCGTGCTCGGCGTCGTCGCCGCGGTCGCGGCCGCCTTCCTCGTCTTCGGCCTCGCGGTCGACCGGCCCGCGACCCTCCTTGCCGGCCTTTCCGCGATCCTCACGGCGCGCGACACGCTGATCACCGACTATATCGGCGTCGGCGGCATGGGCGCCGCCTTCGTCAATGCCGGGCTGCTGACGCTTGTCGCCTGCCTCATCTACTGGCGCGCCGGGGTGAAGATGACCGGCGGCGCCGTCGCGGCGCTGCTCTTGACGCTCGGCTTCGCCCTCTTCGGCAAGAACCTCGTCAATGTCTGGCCGATCATCGCCGGCGTCTTTCTCTATGCGCGCGTGCGCGGCGAGGCGTTCGCGGCCCATGCCAACACCGCCTTCTTCGGCTGCGCGCTGGCGCCGATCTTCTCGGAGATCCTGTTCTCGACGACGATGCCGCTCAGCGCGACGCTGCCGCTCGGCCTCGCCACCGGCCTCGTCATCGGCTTCGTGCTGGTGCCGGTGGCCGCGCAGCTGTTCAAGGCGCATATGGGCTTCAGCCTCTACAATATGGGCTTCGCCGCCGGCATTCTCGGCACGCTGGTGGTGGCGCTCTACCGCTCCTACGGCTTCGTGCCGGAGCCGGTCTTCATCTGGACGCGCGGCAACAATCTCCTGCTCGGCGTGTTCCTGTTCGTCCTCTTCGCCGCGCTGGCAGGCTACGGCCTTTATCGCGATCGCAGCGCGGCGCTTTCCGGCTTTCGCGCCATCCTCGGCATGAGCGGACAGGCGCCGGCGGATTTCATCGCCGCTGCCGGGTTCGGCGCGGCGCTCGTCAACATGGCGGCGGCCGGCGCGCTCGGCACGGCCTATCTCCTCCTCGTCGGCGGCGACCTCAACGGGCCGACCATCGGCGCGATCCTCACCATCGTCGGCTTCGCGGCGGCGGGGAAACATGTCCGCAACGTGCTGCCGGTGATGGCCGGCGTCTTCATCGGCACGCTCGCCAAGCCCTGGAACGCGCACGATCCCTCGCTACAGCTCGCGGCACTGTTCGGCACGACGCTGGCGCCGATCGCCGGCCGCTTCGGCTGGCATTGGGGCATCGTCGCCGGCTTCGTGCATTCCTCGGCGGCGCTGGCCGTCGGCGACCTGCATGGCGGGCTGGTGCTCTACAACAACGGCTTCGCCGCCGGCCTCGTCGCCTCGGTGCTGGCGCCGATCATCCTCGCCTTTGAGCGAAAGAAACCCGAAACGGGCTAACCCTTCGCCGCCTCTGCCGGCCGCGCCAGCAGGAACAGCCAGGTGACGAGCACGAAGGGCATGGTCATCGCCGGCAGCGCCACGGGCGCCAGCGCGGCGTTGAGGGCTGCCTGCGCGATCACGGTGACGAGCGTCGCCAGCGCGGCGATGGCGAGGCTGCGCGGAGACGGCGGCACGAACACCGTGCCGAGCGCGACGGCGGTCAGCACCGGGCTGAAGCCGAGCAGGCCGCCGGTGACGAGATCGCTCTCGGCGCCGAAGAGATGCGCCACCACCACGGCGATGATTGCGCCGGCAATGGCGAGCAGCGCCGCGCTCACCGAGGAAACGGCGAGGCCGGCGAGGAACAGCAGCGCCGCGACGAGGCTGTCCTTCAGGAACACCTGGCTGATGCTGAGGGCGACGCCGGCGACGAAGTCGGCGACCCGCAGCGGGTCGGACGCGACGATCACGGCCGGCGCGGTCACCGTGCCCGCGGAGAGACCGGAGACGCCGGCAAAGCCGTGGCTCGCGAGCAGAAACAGCCAGGTCGTCACCACGAAGGGAAAGGTGAGGCCCGGGATTGAGTGCGGCGCAAGCCAGCGGGTCGTTGCGAGCGTCGCGACTACCGAGAGCGCGGCGCCGAGAACGACGAAGACGATGAGGCCCGGCCCCGGCGTCAGGAAGGTCGCGAGCGCGAGACCGGTGAGCACGCCGTTGAAGCCGTAGAGGCCAGCCCGCCAGGCGGCGCGGTCGACGCCGAGCGCGAGCGCCGTCGCCGTCGCGACGACGAGCGCCAGCACGCCGGCAGCCGCCACGAAAAGCTGCCCGGTCGCCACCGCGCCCCAAACGATCGCGGCGAGGAAGAGGAGCCCGGTCAGCGGATTGTCCTGGAACATCACCTGGCCGAGGCCGCGCAGCGCGACATCGACGAAGCGGAGCGGCGGCGCCGACGCGGCGGCCCGTTCGAAGCGTTCGGCGAGCCCTTGCATCATTCTCTCCCCCTCCCCGGTCACGGCGCCAGAGTGCGGCGGCCCGCCTTGGCTTGCAAGCCGCGAGGGCGCCCGCCTGCGGCACTTCGTCAGCATGCCCTCGCCAAGGCTGCGCTGCCTGCGACATCGCGCTCCCGCTTGACTCCGATCAATTTCGGAGCCCCACCGCCATGCCAGCGTCCCTCATCACGTTCTGAGGATCGCTCATGTTCGACATCGACGTCGTCACGCTGTCGCGGGTGCAGTTCGCCGCCACAGCCATGTATCATTTCCTGTTCGTTCCGCTGACGCTCGGCCTTTCCTTCCTGCTGGCCATCATGGAGAGCGTCTATGTCATGACCGGCCGCGACATCTGGCGCCGGATGACGATGTTCTGGGGAACGCTGTTCGGCATCAACTTCGCCATGGGCGTCGCAACGGGCGTCGTCATGGAGTTCCAGTTCGGCATGAACTGGTCCTATTACAGCCATTACGTCGGCGACATCTTCGGCGCGCCGCTGGCGATCGAGGGCCTGATGGCCTTCTTCCTCGAGGCGACCTTCATCGGCATGTTCTTCTTCGGCTGGGATCGCCTGCCGAAGGTCGGGCATCTCGCCGTGACCTGGCTCGTCGCCTTCGGCGCCAATTTCTCGGCGCTCTGGATCCTCATCGCCAATGGCTGGATGCAGAACCCGGTCGGCAGCGTGTTCAATCCGGACACGATGCGGATGGAGATCAGCGACTTCATGGCCGTGATCTTCAATCCGGTCGCGCAGGCGAAGTTCGTGCACACCGTCAGTGCCGGCTATGTCACCGGCTCGGTCTTCGTCATGGCGGTGAGCGCCTGGTACCTGCTCAAGGGCCGCCACCAGGACCTCGCCAAGCGCTCGATGGCGGTCGCCGCCTCGTTCGGCCTCGCCGCCTCGCTCTCGGTCGTCGTGCTCGGCGACGAGAGCGGCTATCTCGCGACCGAGAACCAGAAGATGAAGGTCGCGGCGATGGAGGCCATGTGGCACACCGAGCCGGCGCCGGCCGCGATCAACCTGATCGCCTTCCCCGACCAGGCGAAGCAGGACAACAGCTTCGCCATCAGCATCCCCTATGTGCTCGGCCTCATCGGCACGCGCTCGCTGACGCAGGAACTGCCGGGCATCGTCAATCTCGTCGAGGACGCCAAGGTCCGCATCCGCAACGGCATCACCGCCTATGTCGCGCTGCAGAAGGTCCGCGCCGACAAGGGCGACACCGAAGCGCGCGCCACTTTCGACAAGACCTGGCACGACCTCGGCTACGGGCTGCTCTTGAAGCTCAATCGTCCCGACATCGAGAACGCGACCGAAGCGGATATCGCCAGCGCCGCAGAGCTCACCATCCCCAATGTGCCGCTGATGTTCTGGGCCTTCCGCATCATGGTCGGGCTCGGCTTCTACTTCATCGGCTTCTTCGCCGTCGCCCTCGTCGTCGCCTCGCGGCACAAGCTCGGCGAGAAACGCTGGATGCTCTGGGTCGCGCTCTTCAGCATTCCGCTCCCCTGGGTCGCGGTCGAAGTCGGCTGGCTCGTCGCCGAAGCCGGTCGCCAGCCCTGGAGCATCGAAGGCGTGCTGCCGACCTTCTACGCCGCCTCCGGCCTGACGCTCGTCGATCTCTCGATCAGCCTCGCCATCTTCCTGATCCTCTATTCCTGCCTCGCCGTGGTGGAGATCTACCTGATGCTGCACGCGATCAAGAAGGGCCCGGCCGGCTTCGGCGACACCCCTGCCGAGAGCGGCGCCGGCATCCTGCCGAACGCCGCCCTCGCCGGCCCGCAGCGCTAGGTCAAGGAGACAGAGACCATGATCCCCTTCGTTCCCCTCGACTATGAAACGCTGCGCCTCATCTGGTGGCTGCTGCTCGGCGTGCTCCTGATCGGCTTCGCCATCATGGACGGCTTCGACCTCGGCGTCGGCGCCCTCCTGCCCTTCGTCGCCCGCGACGACGACGAACGCCGCATCGTGATCAACACGATCGGCCCGGTCTGGGAAGGCAACCAGGTCTGGCTGATCCTCGGCGGCGGCGCCATCTTCGCCGCCTGGCCGGCGCTCTATGCGGTGTCGTTCTCCGGCTTCTATCTCGCCATGATGGTGATCCTCATCGCCATCATCCTGCGGCCGGTCGGCTTCAAATATCGCAGCAAGATCAGCGATCCGCGCTGGCGCGCCACCTGGGACTGGGCGCTGTTCATCGGCGGCTTCATCCCGGCACTGATCTTCGGCGTCGCGGTCGGCAATGTCCTGCGCGGCGTGCCCTTCCGCTTCGACGACGCGCTGCGGCCGATCTATGAGGGTGGCTTCTTCGGCCTCCTGATGCCGTTCGCGCTGCTCGCCGGCCTCGTCAGCCTCGCGATGCTTGTCGCGCATGGCGCCTCGATGCTGATGCTGAAGACGAACGGCGCCATCTACGAACGCGCCCGTGTCTATGGCAGCTATGCGGCGCTGGCGGCGATCATCCTGTTCGCGCTCGGCGGTGTCTGGGTCGCGCTCGGCCTCGACGGCTATGTCGTGACCAGCCTGCAGGACACCGGCGGCCCGTCCGATCCGCTCGGCAAGACCGTCGTCCTGCAAAGCGGCGCCTGGATCGCCAATTACGGCCGTCATCCCTGGATGATCGTCGCGCCGCTGCTCGGCTTCCTCGGCAGCGCCATCGCCCTCTTCGCCTATGCACGGCGTCTCGCCGGCCTCGCCTTCATCGGCACGGCCACGGCGATCGCCGGTATCATCTCGACGGCGGGCCTGTCGCTGTTCCCGTTCCTGCTGCCGTCCTCGCTCGATCCGAAGGCCAGCCTGACGGTGTGGGACGCCTCGTCCTCGCATCTGACCCTGTGGATCATGCTGCTGGCGACACTCGTCTTCCTGCCGATTGTCCTCGCCTACACCGCCTTCGTTTATCGCGTGATGCGCGGCAAGGTGACGACGGCGAGCCTCGGCAAGAACCCCAACGCCTACTGAACAAGGAGCCGCTGAACCATGTGGTACTTCTCCTGGATCCTCGGCATCAGCCTCGCCTGTGCTTTCGCGATCCTGAACGCAATGTGGTACGAGATGCGCGACGACAGCGCGGCCGACGGCAAGGCCGCCGCGCCCGCCCGCAAGCGGCGCTGACCGATCCTTCCGGTCGGCCCGCCGCCGGCCGGAAGGCAGACTGGCCCGCCGCCTGCTCGCGGCGGGCCTTTTCATGCGCCCTCGGGCGCATCGCCGCCTATTCGAAGAAGCCGAGCCGCCGCAAGAGATAGAGCACGAAGATCGACGCGGATCCGGCTATGCCGACGGCCACCATGGTTCCGTGGCCGCCCTGCTCCAGCCAGAGATCGCTGGTGTTCATGCCGAACACGCCGGTGACCAGCGTCGCCGGCATCAGCATCGCCGTCAGGATGGACAGCACATAGAGATGGCGGTTGGTGTTGTTGGCGATCTTGGCGCCGATCTCGTCCTGCAGGAAGCGGGCGCGATCCTGGATCTCCTGCACCTCCTGATCGAGCGCCTCGATGCGGCGGAACAGTCGCTGCGCCGCCGCGCGCGACCCCGCCTGGATCAGCGTGTCCTCATGCTCCTCGGCGAAATGCTGCAGGATGCCGCGAAAGCCGGCGAGCTGGCGGTGCAGCCGCACGGCCGTCCGGCGGAGCGGCGCGAGCCGCCGCGCCTCGTCATGCAGCCGGTCGTCGAGCACGCGGTCCTCGATCGAATCGGCGGTCAGGCGGAGATCGCGCAGCGTTTCCGAGATCGCCCTCAGCACCTGCGCGATCATCAGTTCGAACAGCGCCACCGGCCCGCCGACGATATGGCCGGCATCGATGCGGCCCCGCATCAGCGCCGCCGAACGGACCGGATGGCGGCGGCCCGAGACGAGAAAGCCGTCGCCGAGCACGAAGCGCATCGGTGCGGCGCGCAGGCCATCGTCGTCCGGATCATGCACCGTATCGATGAAGACGCCCCAGACGGCATGTTCGTCGCATTCGAGCAGTGCGTTCTCGTCATTGGCAAGCAGCGCGGCCCGCGCCGCGGCCGGCAGCCCGGAGGTCTTGTCGATCCAGTCGCGCGCCAGGCGATCGACGAGATCGAGATGCAGCCACAGGAAGCCGTCATTCGGATCGAACAGTTCGAACGGCTCGTCGACCGGCCGCGCATGCGCCCTGCCGGTCGCGTCGAAGCGATAGAGCCAGATGACGCCGGAGGGCGGGCGGCCGGAGGGGGGCAGCGCGGGAACCTCTTTGTCGGGGACGGTCGTGAGGGTCATGGCCATGACTTCGCCATCAGGGGACGCCCGCCGCGGCCGCGATGCCGCCGCGCCGGGGAGAACATCAGCAGAGCATGGACCGCGCACCGCATCATGACAATGACGCGCGCTGTCCGGCCGCCATGCCGCCGTGGCGCTCGGCCGCAACCCGCAGCACCGTCGCGGCGGCGATGTCCGCCGACGGAGCGCCGGCCGTCGCCATCAGCGCATCAAGGCGGGCGAACGCGGCCAGCTGCCGCTCCCGCGCCGGCCCGCCTTCGAGCAGCGGCTCCAGCGCATCGGCGAGCGGGTGCGGGGCGCAGTCTTCCTGCAGCAGTTCGGGCACCGCCACCTCGCCGAGCACGATATTGGGCAGGATCACGGTCGGCGTCGTCAGCACGCGGCGGGCGATGAAGGCCTCCCAGCCCGGCACGCGATAGGCGCCGACCGAGGGAATGCCGGCGAGCGCGAGTTCGAGCGTCACCGTGCCGGAGGCAGCGAGCGCCGCACGGGCGCTGCGGAAGGCCGCCTGCCGCGCCTCCTCGCCGACGACGATGCGCGGGGTCACCGGCCAACTTGCTGTAGCTTCGCGCAGGCTCGCCTCGAGCCGCGGCAGCGTCGGCAGCACAGCCTCGAACGTGAGCCCGCGCGCCGCGAGCAGGCCGAGCGTTTCGCCGAAAATCGCCGCCAGCGAGGCGACCTCGCGGCGGCGGCTGCCCGGAAGCACGAGCAGGACCGGCGTCGCGCTCTGCCGCTGCGCCGCCTCCTCCGGCCCCGGCCGAAGCCGATCGAGCACGCCGAGCAGCGGATGGCCGACATAGGTCGTCGGCGGGCCGCCGAGCCGCGCCATCACCGCCGGCTCGAACGGAAACAGCGCCAGCACATGATCGATGATGCCCCGCATCGCCCACGCCCGGCCCGGCCGCCAGGCCCAGACGGTCGGCGCGACATATTTGACGATCGGAAGCTGCGGCAGCCGCTTGCGGATCCGCGCGGCGACGCGGTGGGTGAAGTCCGGCGCATCGACCAGCACGAGGACATCGGGAGGATCGGCGAGGATCGCCGCCACTGTCTGGCGCAGCCGGCCGATCAGGAGTGGCAGCTTGCCGAACACCTCGCCGAAGCCGATCGCGGTCAGGTCGTCCATCGGGAAGAGCGTCTCGAGCCCGGCCGCGATCATCCGCGTGCCGCCGACGCCGCGAAAGCGGACACCCTCCGGAACGCGCGCGGCCAGCGCCTGCATCAGCGGCCCGCCAAGCGCATCGC
This sequence comes from Kaistia sp., assembly GCA_965229325.1. Classification (GTDB taxonomy): domain Bacteria; phylum Pseudomonadota; class Alphaproteobacteria; order Rhizobiales; family Kaistiaceae; genus Kaistia. Next base: position 1,369,258 of record OZ245873.1, read on the forward strand.
CCGATTCCTCGCCGGCGACGATGAAGACCTTGAGCGGCCGGGGCGCGGGAAGGCCTCTCCTCGCGGGAGCGCTCATGCCTCGAGCCCGGCGATGAAGAGACCGCTGGCATCGGCGGCGCGGATCATCGCCGCCGCCTCGACCGCCATGACGCCGCCCGCCTCGACCGCGATGCCGGCAAGGCCGGCGGCAGCGGCCCGTTCGACCGTCTCCAGCCCGACAGAGGGCAGATCGAGCCGGCGATCCTGGCCTGGCTTCGGCGCCTTGACGAGGACGCCGGAGCGCGGCGGCAGCCGCACGCGGCCCATGGCGCGGATGCTGGCGCAGCGCTCCAGCATCAGATCGGTGCCTTCGGCCGCCTCGACCGCCTGGACATGGCGCGCCGCCACGACGACGCCCTGGCCGACATCGAACGGCCCGAGCGCGCGCACGAGGGCGAGCCCGATGCGCGCATCCTCGGCATCCTCGGCCCGCATGGCGACGCGGCCGAGCTGGCCGGCCGGCAGCAGCAGATCGGGCGCGATCTCATGCGCGCCGACGAGCTCGAAGCCCTCCTCCTCGAAGAAGGCGCCGACACGCGAGAGGAGATGATCATCGCCGCCCCGCAGCGCCGCGACGAAGCGCGGCAGCACGCGCAGCATGGTCCAGTCGGGGCGGAGGCTCAGAAGGCGCGGCCGCATGACATAGCCGAGCAGGACCACCTGGCGGCAACCATGGCGGCGAAGAACCGCCAGCGCGCCGCCGACGGCGCCGAGCGGCAGCCATTCAGCCGGCAGCCCCGAGCGGGCGATCGCCTCGGCATCGGCGATGCCGCGCAGCGGCAGCAGCACAACCTCGCGACCATCGCGGACTGCAGAGGCTGCGACGGCCAGGGGAAAGGCGCCGCCGCCGCAGATGATGCCGAGCGGCGCGGACGAGGCGGAGAGGACGGCCGGGGTCACGGCCTGCCCCTCAGGCTTCGTCGTCGTGATGCTCGGCAGCCGCGCGCGGCACCGTGATCCGGCGCTTGCCGCGCTGGCGGATGAACTCGACGATATGCATGACGTTCTCGTCGTCGGCATAGGTCGCGGCGACGGCCTCGACGCGATCGACCAGATAGCCCGGCCCGAAGAACAGGTCGCGATAGGCGGCGCGGAGGCGCTGGATCTGCGGCCGCGTGAAGCCGCGGCGCTTCATGCCGATGATGTTGAGGCCGCCGAGGCCTTCGGTGCCCTCGCGGATCGCGCCGAAGGGAATGATGTCGCGCCAGACCGGAACGAGGCCGCCAACGATCGCATGATCGCCGATGCGCACGAACTGGTGCAGCGCGCAGAGGCCGCCCATGAAGACATTGTTGCCGATGGTGACGTGGCCGCCCATCGTCGCGCAATTGGCGAGGATGACGTCGTCGCCGAGCGTGCAATCATGCGCGACATGCACGCCGGTCATCAGGAAGCAGCGATCGCCGATCCGCGTCTCGCGCGTGCCGACCGAGCCGAAATTGATCGTCACATTCTCGCGGATCACGCAATCCGCGCCGATGACGATCGAGCCGGGCTCGCCCTTGTAGTGCACTGATTGCGGCGTGCCGCCGATCGAGGCGAACGGATTGACGACGGTTCGGGCACCGATCGAGGTATTCGCCGTGACCGAGGCATGGTTCTTGAGCACGACGCCGTCGCCGAGGACGACATCGCGCCCGACAAAGGCAAAGGCGCCGACACTGACTTCGGCGCCGAGCTTTGCGCCGTCCTCGATCACCGCCGTGGGATGGATGGTGGACATGGAACTCCGTTACTGCCCCACCAGCATGGCGCTGATGTCGGCTTCGGCAACCTTGACGCCGGCGACCTTGGCCTCGCTCTGGAAGCGCCAGAGACTGCCGCGGTTCTTGATCTTTTTCACATGGTATTCGAGCACGTCGCCCGGCTCGACGGGCTTGCGGAACTTGCAGTTGTCGATGGTGAGGAAATAGACGAGCTGCGGCTTGCCCGGCCGCGCGGCAAGACAGATCGCGCCGGCCGTCTGGGCCATGCCCTCGATGATGAGGACGCCCGGCATCACCGGCTTGCCGGGGAAATGGCCCTGGAAATGCGGCTCGTTGATCGTCACGTTCTTGATGCCGATGGCGCTGTTGTCGCCGTCGATCTCGATGATCCGATCGACGAGCAGGAACGGATAGCGATGCGGCAGCAGTTCCAGGATCCGCGCGATGTCAGCCGTGCCGAGGCTCTTGGTTTCCTCGCTCATCAACCTTCTCTCCCCTCGTCGTCCTTCTGCGGCGCCCCGGCGCGCTGGGCAAGACGCCGGAGTGCGAGTTCCTCGCGGTACCATTCCTTTATCGGACGCGCCGGCGCGCCGCCATAGCGCCCGCCCGGGGCGAGATCGTCCTTGACGCTCGCCGTCGCCGCCACCTGCGCGCCGTGCCCGACCACGACATGGCCGTTGACGCCAGCCTGGCCGCCAATGACCACGAAATCGCCGAGCGTCGCGCTGCCGGAGATGCCGACCTGGGCGACGATGACGCAATGGCGGCCGATCTGCACATTGTGGCCGATCTGGACCTGGTTATCGATCTTCGTGCCCTCGCCGATGACCGTGTCGCGATTGGCGCCGCGATCGATCGTCGTGCCGGCGCCGATCTCGACATCGTCCTGGATGACGACGCGGCCGATCTGCGGGATCTTGGCGTGGCCCTTGCCACTCATCAGATAGCCGAAGCCGTCCTGACCGATGCGCACGCCCGGATGCACGATGACGCGGTTGCCGAGAAGCGCATGGATGACTGTGGCGCCGGCGCCGACATGGCTGTCGCGGCCGATGCGCACGCCGGGTCCGATGACGGCGGTCGGGCCGATGACCGTGCCGCGGCCGATCTCGGCACCGGCACCGACGACGGCGCCCGGCTCGACGGTGACGCCGTCATCGAGGCGCGCCTCCGGATGGACATGGGCAGCCGGCGAGACGCCGGCCGCATAAAGCGGCTCGGGGCGCAGCGCCACCGGGAACATCAGGCGGAGCACCGCGACATAGGCGTCGTGCGGCCGGGCGCTTTCGAGCGCGACCACGCCGGCCGGCACGCTCGCCACATGTTTCGGCGCCGCGAGGCAGGCCGCGGCTCTCGTCTCGGCGAGCAGCGGCAGATAGCGCGGGCTGTCGATGAAGGTGAGGTCGGAGGCGGTCGCGAGATCGAGCGGCGCGATGCCGGTGATGCGGCGGCTGCCGTCGGCGTCCGCGGCAAGCCGCGCGCCGGTCAGCGCCGCGATCTCGGCGAGCGTCGGTTGCACCGCCGGGACGAAGAAGAGGGGATCGGCCATGACCGCAGGGATCCGCTAACGAGCCTCAAAACGCGAAGGACCGCCGGTGAGCCCGGCGGTCCCTCGCATTCGTATAGGCGATCTCAGAACTGGGTGCCAGCGCTGAACCGGAACATCTGGGTCTGGTCAAACGAGGCCTTGGAGAGAGCCTGACCGAAGTCGCCACGCAGCGGACCGAAGGGCGAATTCCAGATGATCGACACGCCGACCGACGAGCGGATCATCGAGCTGTCCTCGATATCGAGGTTCTCGAGACCGTCATAGCCGAACAGCGTACCGGCGTCTGCGAACACCGCGCCGCGGATGCCGAACTCTTCCGGCAGGATCGGCAGCGGGAATTGCACTTCGAGCGTGGCGTTGTAGTAGGTCGTGCCGCCGATCGGGTAGGTGTCCTCGATGCCGGCATAACGGGCGCCGTAGCCGAAGGACGCGAAGCCACGGATCGTCTCGCCGCCGCGATAGAAGTTGTCCAGCACCTGGACCGGCTCGCCGCCGAGGCCGGTGATGTTACCGGCGCCCGCCTTGATCAGGCCGACGATATCGGAGTCGGGCATGATCTCCTTGTAGTAGCGGGCATCGATGGTCGACCGGACGAACTGGCCGTCGCCACCGACACCGGCGAAGTCCTGCGCCAGGCGGACGAACGTACCGCTGCGGGGCTCCTGGTAGTTGTCGATGGTCGAGTAGGTGAGCGTGTAGCCGACCGACGAGTTGATCCAGCTGCCGAGCGGATAGAGTTCGGCGAAGGCCGGCCAGTCGAGGATGTACTGCGAGCCCCACGACGTGACGTCGCGCTGGTAGAGCTTGTAGTTGAACTGGACGTCGAAGTCGTCGGTGATCGGCAGGCCGAGGCGGATGGTGCCACCGGCCGTGTTCATGTTGTACGGCCGGTAATCGGTCTCCTGCGCCTGATTGTAGAGCAGGTCGAAGCCGAGCGACATGCGGCGGCCGAGGAAGAACGGCTCGGTGAAGGCGAGGTTGAACGTGCGGTCCGACTGACCGCCGCCGACCGACACCTTCAGATACTGGCCACGGCCGAGGAAGTTCTTCTCGGTGAGCGCGACGGTGGCGATGAAGCCGCCGCCATTGTCGGTGGTGTAGCCGCCGCCGACGGAGAACGAACCGGTCGACTGATCCTCGACATTGACGACGATGACCACGCGGTCGGGCGCATTGCCCGGCTGGGTCGTCACGGCCACCGACTTGAAGTAGCCGAGGGCCTTCAGCCGACGCTCGGCCTGGTCGATCAGCACGCGGTTGTAGGCGTCGCCTTCCGAGACCTGGAACTCGCGCCGGATGACATAGTCACGGGTGCGGGTGTTGCCACGGATCTCGAGCCGCTCGACATAGAGCCGCGGGCCCTCGTCGACGAGGTAGGTCAGGTTGATGGTGTGGTTGTCGTAGTTGCGGTCACCGCGCGGGCGGACCTGGGCGAAGGAACGGCCCTGCTCCAGCAGCGCGACGCTGATCGATTCGGTCGACTTCTCGACGAGCGTCGAATTGAAGATCGCGCCCGGCTTGGTCTTCACATACTTCATCAGCGCGGGGCCGTTGATGTCGGAGACCGAGCTGTCGACGGCGATGGTGCCGAAGCGGTAGCGCGCGCCTTCGTCGACCGTGATGGTGATGTTGTAGCGGTTCTTCGTCTCGTCGAACACGGCGTCGGAGGAGACGATGCGGAAGTCGGCGAAGCCGTTGCGCATGTAGAAGCGGCGGATCAACTCGGCGTCCGACTGCAGCTTGGCATCGTCGAACTGGTCGCGCTTGGAGAACCAGGACGTGATGTTGGTCTTCTTGATCGTCATCACATTGCGCAGGCGACCGGACGAGAAGGTCTTGTTGCCGACGAAATTGATGGAGGAGATGCCGGTGCGCGTACCTTCGTTGATCTTGAAGATCACGTCGGTGCGGCCGCTCTCGCGCGGCTCGGTCGTCACTTCGACCGTCGCCTCGGCGCGGCCGTTGCGCTTGTAGAGCTCCTTGAGGCGCTCGACGTCGCTCTGCAGCTTGGCCTCGTTGAGGACGCCGCGCGGCTTGGTCTCGACCACGGAGGTCAGCATGTCGTCCTTGAGCTTCTTGTTGCCCTCGAACTTCACGTTGCCGACGATGTTGTTCTCACTGACCGACACCACCAGCTGATTGCCGCGGCGGTTGATCTTGACGTCCGAGAACAGGCCCGTCGCATAGAGCGCCTTGACCGAAGCGTTGATGTCCTCGGAGGTGAAGTTCTTGCCGGGCTCGATCGTCAGATAGTTTTTGACGGTTTCGGAATCGATGCGGGAACTGCCCTGCACCACGACGGTGCTGATGACCTCCGCGCGGGCCTCGGTCGCACCGATAAGCGACACCTGCGCGAACAGTGCCAGGGCTGCGATCGCCAAAAACGCGGCGCGGGCTGCCCCCCGGGTGAAAGTCCTGAACAAATACATGGGGTTCAAACGCCCTTTTCGCTTCCGACTTTCCAGCCTTCGACGGAGCCTGAGCCCCTCAAGACTGAACCACTCTCAAAGTTTGTGGCAGGCTTTGACCCCATCCGCAAGCCGAGGGTCAGAGTGCCACGGGAGAATTTAACCGTCCGTTGCCGTGCTGCCACGCAATGGCATGCGGCGCACAATCAGGCGGCCCAACCTCGCCTAAAGCGATGTCAGATGCATGATGTCGTTCCACGTCGTGAACAGCATCAGCATGAGGACGGCTGCGAGGCCGATGCGGAAGCTGATGTCCTGCGCCTTCGGGCTGAGCGGCCGGCCGCGGATCGCCTCGATCGCATAGAACACGAGATGGCCGCCATCCAGCATCGGCACCGGGAAGAGATTGAGCAGGCCGATGCTGACGGAGAGAACGGCGGCGAGATTGATGAGCGCCACGAAGCCGAGCGTCGCGACCTGGCCGGAGACCTGCGCGACGCGGATCGGGCCGCCGAGCTCATCCGTCGATTCGCGCCCGGCGAAGATGCCGCCGATATAGGAGAACGTCCGGTCGATGACGAACCAGGTCTCGCGCGCGCCCATCAGCACCGCTTCGGGCAGCCCGTAGCGTTCGGTCGTGACATTGGCGCCCGAGGCGTCGCGCGAGAGGCCGAGCTGGCCGATTCGGTGGACATTGCCGAAGCGGTCGGTGACCTCGCGCCGTTCAGGCGTCGCGGCGAGCGTCAGCTCCTGCCCGCCGCGCTCGATCACGACGGCGAGCGGCCGGTCGGCGCTGGTCGAGACGATGCGCTGCAGATCGTTGAAGGTCTCGATCTTCGAGCCGTCGATCGAGAGGATGAGATCGCCGGTCTTGAAGCCGGCCCTCTCGGCGACGCTGCCCGGCACGACCTGATCGATGCGGGCGGTGGTCACCTCGCGGCCATAGATCGTGAAGATGCCGGCGAAGATGACGATGGCGAGAATGAAATTGGCGATCGGGCCGGCGGCGACGATGGCCGCCCGCTGCCAGACCGGCTTGCCGAAGAAGGTGTCGCTCCGCTCCTCGTCCGTGAGCGCGTCGAGCGTCGCCCGGTCCGGCGTCGAGGCGGCATCCTCGTCGCCGAAGAACTTCACATAGCCGCCGAGCGGAATCGCCGAGATCTTCCAGCGCGTGCCCTGGCTGTCGTCGAAGCCGATGAGTTCCGGGCCGAAGCCGATCGAAAAGGCCTTGATCTTGACGCCGCACCAGCGGGCGACGAGGAAATGCCCGAGCTCATGGAAGAAGACGACCGTCGTGAGGACGAACAGGAACGGGATCAGATAGCCGAGCGTTCCCGATCCGAAATGACCGATCTGGCCGAGAGCTTCCATTCGCAGACGATCCTCTTCCCTTGTGCGCGATGCGCGCTTCAACCCGCCTGGAGACGGCGCCGCCCGGCAATGACGTCGCGCGCGAGACGGCGTCCCTCGGCATCCACGGCCAGCGCCGCGGCGACCGAATCGACCGCCGGCGTCGCCGCCTCGCCCTCCGAGCGATCCAGCGTCTCGGCAACCGTCGCGGCGATGTCGAGAAAGCCGATCTCGCCGGCGAGAAACGCCTCGACGGCGATCTCGTTGGCCGCATTCAGGATATTTGTTTCCCGATTGCCGCCTGACAAGGCCGCGCGCGCGAGGCCGAGTGCTGGGAAGCGCTCCAAATCGGGCTTTTCGAAGGTGAGCGTGCCGACCTCGACCAGATCGAAGGGCCGCGTCACCGCCGGATAACGGGTCGGCCAGCCGAGGCAATGGCCGATGGGAATGCGCATGTCGGCGGCGCCGAGCTGGGCGAGAACCGAGCCGTCGGCATAGGTGATCCAGCCATGCACGACCGATTGCGGGTGAACGACGACCTCGAGCCGCTCCGCCGGCAGGCCGAACAGGTAATGCGCCTCGATCACCTCGAGGCCCTTGTTCATCATGGTCGCCGAATCGATGGTGATCTTGCGGCCCATCGACCAGCGCGGATGGTTGAGCGCCTCGGCGAGGGTCGCCCGGCGCATCGCATCGACGGTCCATTGCCGGAACGGTCCGCCCGAGGCAGTCAGCGTGATCGAGGCGACCGCCGGCATATTCTCGGTCTCGAGCGCCTGGAAGATGGCGTTGTGCTCCGAATCGACCGGCAGCACATGCACGCCCCTCGCCGCGGCGCGCTCCAGGAAGAAGGCGCCGGCGCAGACCAGGCATTCCTTGTTGGCGAGCGCGATATCGGCGCCGGCATCGATGGCGGCGATGGTCGGGGCGAGCCCGGCGGCGCCGACGATCGCCGCGACGACGAGATCGACCGGACGCGAGGCCGCCTCGATGACGGCCGCCTCCCCTGCCGCGGCCTCGATGCCCGTGCCGGCCAGCGCCTCGACCAGCGCCGGATAGGCGGCGGGATCGGCGATGACGGCGATGCGGGCGTTGAGACGAATGGCGGTCTCGGCCAGTTCCTTGGCCCGCGTGCCGCCCGTGACGGCCTCGACGATGAAGGCGCCGGGCCGACCCTCGACCACATCCGCCGTGCTGGCGCCGACCGAGCCGGTGGCGCCGAGAATCGAGAGGCGGCGCGGCGCGGTCTCGTCGCGCGGCGGACGGCCGAGTGAAATGGGGGTCTTCACCACATGAGAACTCCGGCGGCGATCTGGTCCGCACCGGCATGCAGCCATCCGACGACGAGCGCAAGCGCACCGGCGAAGACGAGCCCGTCGACGCGGTCCATCATGCCGCCGTGGCCGGGGATGATCGCGCTCGAATCCTTCTTGTGGAAATGCCGCTTCACGGCCGATTCGAAGAGATCGCCGGCCTGGCTCGCGAGCGAGAGCACGACGAGCAGCAGCGCAAGGCCGAGCGTCACGCCGACGCCGGTCAGGAACGCCGCGACCAGCGCGGCGGCGACGCCGCCGATGAGCCCGCCGATCGAGCCGGACCAGGTCTTCTTCGGCGAAATGCGCGGCCAGAGCTTCGGCCCGCCGAGCGAGCGGCCGGCGAAGAAGGCAAAGCTGTCCGTGCCCCAGACGAGGACGAGCAGCACGAGGAGAGCCTGGAAGCCATGGAGCGGATCGGCACGCAGTACGGCGACGGAGACGCCGAGCGCCGCCGCATAGAGCACGCCGCCGGCAAGCCAGGCCGAGCGCGACAGCAGCCCGACCACCACGATCCCGGCCAGCGCCACGCCGCAGCCGGCGACGGCGCCGAGGAGGCCGGCGACGGGCGCCGCGGCCGCGACGCAGAGCGTCCCGATCACGACATCGGCCCGGCGCGGCATCAGCCCGTCCGAGCTGCCGACGACATGGGCCCATTCGGCGAAGACGATGGCGGAGCCGGCGGCGGCGAGCAGGAACAGCGGCCAGGAGCCCCACCAGGCGGCGGCGAGCGCCAGCGGCAGCAGGACGGCGGTCGAGGCGAGGCGGAGGGCGAGATCGGCATTGCGCCCTGATGGCGCCGACCCCGGCGGGGTTCGCGGCTGCTCGCTCAAGTGCTTCTCCGCGCGGCGATGCCGCCGAAGCGGCGCGCGCGGCTGGAATATTCCTTGACGGCCTCGAGATAGGCGGCCCGATCGAAATCGGGCCAATAGAGCGGCATGAACACCAGCTCGGCATAGGCCGCCTGCCAGAGCAGGAAGTTCGACAGCCGCATCTCGCCGCTGGTGCGGATCACGAGGTCGGGATCGGGCATGTCGGCGGTATCGAGATAGGTGGCGATGGCGCGGTCGTCGACATCGGCCGCCTTCAGCCGCCCCGCCTCGACCTCGACGGCGAGGGCGCGGACCGCGCGGGCGATCTCGTCGCGCGCGCCATAGTTGAAGGCGATCACCAGCGTCAGGCCGTCATTGTCGCGCGTCAGCACTTCGGCCTGATCGAGCAGCGAGCAGATGTCGGCGGTCAGCCGCGCGCGATTGCCGATCACCTTGACGCGGACATTCTTGCCATGCAGCTCGGCGAGGTCGCGCTGGATGAAGAGGCGGAGCAGGCCGAACAGGAACTGGATCTCGAGCGGCGGCCGCGCCCAGTTCTCGGAGGAGAAGGAGAACAGCGTCAGATAGGAGACGCCGAGCTCGCGCGAGGTGTCGATCGCCCGGCGCACCGCTTCCATGCCGCGGCGATGGCCTTCGGTGCGGGTCAGGCCCCTGCCCTGCGCCCAGCGCCCATTGCCGTCCATGATGATGGCGACATGCCGCGCGATGCGGAGCCCCACCACATCGCGGTCTGCCGGCGTCGCCAGGATCTCGGCGCCCGAATCATTGGCCTTCGAGTTCATGGCTACGCCGGAGCCTGTCAGAGCTGCAGAATCTCTGCTTCTTTTGCCGCAAGCACCGCATCGATCTCGGCGATGGTTTCGTCGGTGAGCTTCTGGATCTTCTCCGTCAGCCGCCGGCTCTCGTCCTCGCCGAGGCCCTCGGCCTCGCTCTTCTTCAGTCCATCCATGCCGTCGCGGCGGACATGGCGAGCCGCCACGCGCGCGCCTTCGGCATATTTATGGGCAGCCTTCACGAATTCCTTGCGGCGATCGTTGTTCAGCTCCGGGATCGGAATGCGGAACACGGCGCCCTCGACGATCGGATTGAGGCCGAGGCTCGATTCGCGGATCGCCTTCTCGACGGCCGGCGCGGTTCCGCGGTCCCAGACCTGCACTGTGATCAGGCGCGGCTCGGGCACGTTGATCGTGGCCAGCTGGTTGATCGGCATCACCGAGCCATAGACGTTGACCGTGATCGGATCGAGCATGCTCGATGAGGCCCGGCCGGTACGAAGGCCAGAGAGATCCGACTTGAAGGCGTTGACGGCGCCCTGCATGCGGCGGCTCAGATCATCGAAATTCATGACGTCCTCATTATTCTCGGCACCGGCGAACTCGTGTCGCGTCGCTGCCTATTCGTCGGCAATGATCGTGGCGCGACCTTGTCCGTGCAAGACTTCGACAAAAGCATTCGGAGCCTGGATCGAGAACACGATTAGCGGAATATGGTTGTCGCGGGCAAGCGCGACGGCTGCGGCGTCCATCACTTGCAAGCCGCGCGCCAGCACGTCGGCATAGGTGACGCGGTCGAAACGGACGGCGTTCGGGTCTTTCTTCGGATCGGCCGAATAGACGCCGTCGACATTGGTGCCCTTGAAGAGCGCGTCGCAGCCCATTTCGGCGGCGCGCAGCGCCGCGCCCGAATCGGTGGTGAAGAAGGGATTGCCCGTGCCGCCGGCGAAGAGCACGACGCGGCCGCGCTTCAACGCGCGTTCGGCCCGCTGCTGCGAGAAGGTCTCGCAGATGGTCGGCATCGGCACGGCCGAGAAGATGCGCGAGGAGATGCCGCGGCGTTCGAGCGCCTCATGCATCCCGATGGCGTTCATGACGGTCGCCAGCATGCCCATATGGTCGCCGGCAACGCGGTTGCCGCCCGCCTTGGCGATGGTCATGCCGCGGAAGATGTTGCCGCCGCCGACGACGAGGGCCACCTCGACCCCCGATTCGACTGCCTGCCCGACCTCGCCAGCAATCCGGTCGACGACCTTCTCGTCGATGCCGAACGACTGCGAGCCGAGCAATGCCTCCCCCGAGACCTTGAGGAGCACGCGTCGAAACCGGGCGGGTGCCGCCATACCGTTGTCCTCGCTGTCGTGAATGGGCAGTTCCCGATACACGAAGGGCGCCGGAATGTCATCCGGCGCCCTTCAGGATTTCAGGCCGAAGCGCTTGTTCCCAGAACTTATTTCGTTCCGGCAACCGCCGCGACTTCCGCGGCGAAATCGCTCTCTTCCTTCTCGATGCCCTCGCCGAGGCGATAGGCGACGAATTCGGTGAGCTTGATCGGCGCGCCGACATCGGCCTCGGCCGCCTTCAGCGCCTTCTCGACCGTCAGGTCGGGATTGATCACGAAGGCCTGCAGCAGGAGGACGACTTCCTCGTAATACTTGCGGACGCGGCCCTCGACCATCTTCTCGATGATCGCCTCGGGCTTGCCCGACTCGCGCGCCTGCTCGGCATAGACGGCCCGCTCGCGGGCGACGACGGCCGGATCGAGCGCATCGGTCGAGACCGACAGCGGGTTGGCGGCGGCGATGTGCATCGCGATCTGGCGGCCGAGCGCGAGGAGCTTGTCCTTGTCGCCGGTCGATTCGAGGCCGACGAGAACGCCGATCTTGCCGAGGCCCGGAGCGGTCGCGGCATGGACATAGGTCGCGACGACGCCATCCGAGACGGCGACGGCGGCCGCGCGGCGGAGATTCATGTTCTCGCCGATCGTGGCGACGGCCTCGGTGATCGTCTCGGCGACGGTCTTCTCCGAGCCCGGGAAGGCAGCGGCGGCAACGGCCTCGGCTGAGCCATTGGTACCGAGTGCCGCCTTGGCGACATTCAGCACCAGCTGCTGGAATTCGGCGTTGCGGGCGACGAAGTCGGTCTCGGAATTGACCTCGACCAGCACGGCGCCATTGCCCGACGACGCGACGCCGACGAGGCCCTCAGCCGCGACGCGGCCGGCCTTCTTGGCGGCCTTGGCGAGGCCCTTGGTGCGCAGCCAATCGATCGCGGCCTCGACATCGCCGGCGGTCTCGGTCAGCGCGGTCTTGCAGTCCATCATGCCCGCGCCGGTCTTTTCGCGCAGGTCCTTCACCATCGAAGCGGAAATAGCCATGGTCTGCCTCGTTCCTTGTTTTTTCTAACGAACAGCCGGGCGAAGGGCGCCCGGCTGCGTCGTGTCACCATTCATGAGCGACCGCCCGCATGGGCGGCGCGAGCGATCAGGCGGCGGCGGTCGTCTCGGCCGGCTCGACCACTTCGGCGACGTCCGGAAGCGCCTCTTCGTAGACGTCTTCCTGAGCGCCGAGATCGAGACCCGACTGGCCGGCGGCGCGCGAGATGCCGTCGAGAGCCGCGCGGGCGATCAGGTCGCCATAGAGGGTCAGCGCACGGCCGGCGTCGTCATTGCCGGGGATCGGATAGTTGATGCCGTCCGGATCGGAATTGGAATCGATGATCGCCGCGACAGGAATATGAAGGCGGCGCGCTTCCTGGATGGCGAGCGCTTCCTTGTTCGTGTCGATCACGAACAGGAGGTCGGGAATGCCGCCCATGTCCTTGATGCCGCCGAGAGCGTTCTCGAGCTTGTCGCGCTCGCGCGACAGCGTCAGGCGCTCCTTCTTCGTCAGGCCCTGCACGTCGGCAGCCAGCAGCTCGTCGAGATGACGCAGGCGCTGGATCGAATGCGAGATCGTCTTCCAGTTGGTCAGCATGCCGCCGAGCCAGCGGGAATTGACATAATACTGGGCGCAGCGCTTGGCAGCAGCCGCGACCGGATCCGACGCCTGGCGCTTGGTGCCGACGAAGAGCACGCGGCCGCCGCCGGCGACCGTGTCGCTCACCGCCTGCAGGGCGCGGTGCAGAAGCGGCACCGTCTGCGCGAGGTCGATGATGTGGATGTTGTTGCGGACGCCGTAGAGGTAGGGCGCCATCTTCGGGTTCCAGCGATGCTTCTGGTGACCGAAATGGACGCCGGCCTCGAGCAGCTGGCGCATGGAGAAATCAGGAATAGCCATTGAACGCAGTGTCCTTCACCGGTTGAACCTCCGTGGGGAAAGCCGAACTCAGCTCGGCACCGGTGGGTTCCGACAAACGCTAAAGCGCCGCCGGAGCCCGAGCCCCACGTGTGGAATGCGCGCCTTATAGGCGGTTAAGACCAGAAGAGCAAGCAGGCCGGCGCCGAGGTTCGGACCAGACGAGCAGGCCGGACCGCGCCCTCCGTCGAGGCCGAGCGCCATGCCCTTCGCGCGATGCCATTCGCGCGCTGCCTCTGGCGCGATGCACCCCTTCCCCCTCTCCCCCAGGGAGAGGGCCGGGGTGAGGGACTTTCCGAAAGCCGCCCGACCCAGCTCACCGGCCCGCCTTCGCCGCGATCCCCTCGCCTCGCCGGGCCGCGGCACATTATAGAAGACGAGGGGCCCGGAAGAGAGGTGAGCGACATGGATACGTTTCGCTGGATGTCGACGGTCTTTTCGCTGATTCTCGGCCTTGGCGTCGCGCGCATCCTCGTTGCCAGCATCGCGATCTTCCGGGCGCGCGGGCTGATGCAGATCGACTGGCTGCCCTGCGCCTGGGCCGGCATCATCTTCCTGCAGCAGATCACCTTCTGGTGGAGCATCGAGGAGCTGGCGACGACGATCCCGAGCTGGACCTTCCCGAACTTCCTGCTGCTTGTCGGCCTGGTGCTGACCCTCTTCCTCGCCGCGGCCTCGATCCTCCCGAGCGAAGGCGCCGCGACGGGGAGCCTCCGCGACTTCTTCGAGCGCGACGGGCGCTGGGGCCTCCTGGCGCTCGCCGCCTTCAACGCGATCGCCATCGCCCTCAACGTGCTGTTCTGGCACGTCGACATCCTCTCGGCCGGCGAACTGCTCAATCTCGGCCTCGTCGTGCTGCCGCTGGCGGTCTTCGCCGGCTCGCGCAAGGTCCAGATCACTGCTACGCTGCTCTACGCGCCGCTCGGCCTCATCGGCGTGCTGCAACTCGTGCCGATGCGCTATTGAGCAAAGGTGTCCGGACAGTTCGACATTCGGCTTCGGTCGGTGCGCGCGACCGCTCCCGCCTGTCATTGCCGGGCTCGACCCGGCAATGACAGCTGAGACCATTGCCAACAGGGCCAAAGCGGGACTGTCGGACGGCCCTAAACCAGCTCCACATGCTCGATGCCGGAGACGGCGCGGAGCGCGCTCGCGATCTGCGGCGAGATCTGGTAGCGGCCGGGCAGTTGGACCTCGACCTCGCGGCTGCCCTCGTCGAGCAGCAGGACGAGGCTGACATCGCCGTCGCCGCCGCGCGGCAGATGGCGCTCGATGCTGCGGAGCGGATCCTCGGCGCGCAGGAAGACGCGCAGCTGCTTCAGGCCGCCCGTCATGGCGTCGAGCGGCTTCACCGAGATGATGCGGACGCTGATGCCCTCGGGCCGATCCTCCGCCGCGACCTGCACCACCACCGAGCGGCCCGGCTCCAGCTGGTCGCGGAAGGCGTTCAGCGCCTCGGCGAAGAGGATCGCCTCGAACTGCCCGGTCGGATCGGAGAACTGCACGATGCCCATGCGGTTGCCGGTCTTGGTCTTGCGCTCCTGCCGCGCCGTCACCGTGCCGGCGAGGCGCCCGGCGGCCGCGCCGCGCCGCACCGCTTCGGAAAAATCGGCCCAGTTCTGCACGCGCTGCAGCTTCAGCACCGGCGCATATTCATCGAGCGGATGCGCCGACAGGTAGAAGCCGACGACGGCGAATTCGCGCTGCAGCCGCTCGGCCGGCAGCCAGGGATCGGTCGGCGGCAGGACCAGCGGCTCGCCCGCGCCGGCGCCGCCGAAATTGAAGCCGTCCTGGCCGGCGGACTGATCCTCGACCAGGCGGCTGCCAATGCCCATGATCCGCTCGATGCCGGCGAAAACGCGGGCGCGGTCGCGCTCGAGCGCATCGAAGGCGCCGGCCGCGACGAGGCTTTCCAGCGTCCGCTTGTTGAGGATGCGCGGATTGATGCGGGCGGCGAAATCGGCGAGATCGCGGAACGGACGTCCCGCGCGCGCCTCGACGAGATGCTCGACCGCCTGCGCGCCGACGCCCTTGATCGCGGCCAGCGAATAGAGAATGCGGCCGCCCTCGACATCGAACACCGCGCCGGAGCGGTTGACCGAGGGCAGATCGACATCGATGCCGAGCCGCATCGCCTCGCGGCGGAAGTCGTTGACCTTGTCGGTGTTGCCCATGTCGAGCGTCATCGACGCCGCGAGGAACTCGGTCGGGTAGTTCGCCTTGAGATAGGCCGTATGATAGGAGACCAGCGCATAGGCGGCGGCGTGGCTCTTGTTGAAGCCGTAATCCGCGAACTTCGCGAGCAGATCGAAGATCATGTCGGCGCGGTCCTTGGCGAGGCCCTGCGCGACGGCGCCGTCGACGAAGCGGGCGCGCTGGGCGTCCATCTCGGCCTTGATCTTCTTGCCCATGGCGCGGCGCAACAGGTCGGCTTCGCCGAGCGAATAGCCGGACAGGATCTGCGCGATCTGCATCACCTGTTCCTGGTAGATGATGACGCCGTAGGTCTCCTTGAGCACGGTCTCGAGCAGCGGATGCAGATAGTCCGGCTTTTCCTCGCCATGCTTTCTGGCGTTGTAGACCGGGATATTGTCCATCGGGCCGGGGCGATAGAGCGCGACGAGGGCGATGATGTCCTCGAAGCGGTCCGGCCGCATGCCGACCAGGGCCTTGCGCATGCCCTGGCTTTCAAGCTGGAACACGCCGACCGTCTCGCCGCGCGTCAGCATGTCGTAGGTCGGCTTGTCGTCGAGCGGCAAGGCTGAAAGATCGAGCTTTATCCCGCGCTTGGCGACAAGCGCTACAGCGGTTTCGAGGACGGTGAGCGTCTTGAGGCCAAGGAAGTCGAACTTCACGAGGCCGGCGCTCTCGACCCATTTCATGTTGAACTGAGTCACCGGCATCGACGAGCGCGGGTCGCGGTAGAGGGGCACCAGCGCGTCGAGGCGGCGGTCGCCGATGACGATGCCGGCGGCGTGCGTCGAGGCGTGGCGATAGAGCCCCTCGAGCTTGCGCGCCATATCGAGCAGGCGCGCCACCGTCGGGTCCTCGTCGCGGGCGGCCCGCAGGCGCGGCTCGTCCTCGATCGCCTTGTCGAGCGTCACCGGATTGGCCGGGTTCTGCGGCACCAGCTTGCAGAGCCGGTCGACCTGGCCATAGGGCATCTGCAGCACGCGGCCGACATCGCGCAGCACGGCGCGGGCCTGCAGCGTTCCGAAGGTGATGATCTGCGCCACCTGGTCGACGCCGTATTTCTGCTGGACGTAGCGGATGACCTCGTCGCGGCGATCCTGGCAGAAGTCGATGTCGAAATCCGGCATCGAGACGCGCTCAGGATTGAGGAAGCGCTCGAACAGCAGCGCGAAGCGCATCGGGTCGAGATCCGTGATGGTCAGCGACCAGGCGACGAGCGAGCCCGCGCCCGAGCCGCGGCCGGGGCCGACCGGAATGCCCTGGGCCTTCGCCCACTGGATGAAGTCGGCGACGATGAGGAAGTAGCCGGGGAACTTCATCTTCTCGATGACGCCGAGCTCGAAGGCGAGCCGGCTCTCATAGTCCTCGCGCGAGAGCCCGGGCGCGGTGCCATGGGCGGCGAGACGCTTTTCGAGGCCGGTGCGCGCCATGGCGCGCAGCGCCTCGATCTCGGCCGCCTCGGCCGTCTCGGCATCGACATCGGCGCCGGCGAAGCGCGGCAAAATGGGCTTCCGCTTCATCGGCCGATAATGGCAGCGCAGTGCGATCTCGACCGTGTTGGCCGTCGCCTCTGGCAGATCGGCGAACAGCGCCAGCATCTCGGCGCGGGTCTTGAAATAATGCTCGGGCGTCAGGCGGCGACGCTTCTCCTCGGCGACCACGGCGCCCTCGGCGATGGCGATCAGCGCGTCATGTGCCTCGTAGTCGTCGCGCTTCGGGAAGAACGGCTCGTTGGTCGCGACCAGCGGCAGGCCCTCGCGATAGGCGAGCGCCACCAGTTCGCCCTCGACCCGCTCGCTCTCGCCGCCATGGCGCTGCAGCTCGACATAGAGACGGTCGCCGAAGGCGGCTCTCAGCCGCCTGATCCGCGTCTCGGCGACGGCGCCCTGCCCGGCCCGCAGCGCCTGGTCGACCGGCCCGGCCGCGCCGCCGGTCATGAGGATCAGCCCGGCGCTCGCCGCCTCGAGATCGGACATCGCGACGTGCGGCCGGTCGGCGGCGTCGGTCTCCATGAAGGCGCGCGAGACGAGGCGGACGAGGTTCCAGTAGCCAACCTCCTCCGCCGCCAGCAGCACGATATCGGCGAGCTGCTTCTGGCCGGCCGGTGCCTTCCGCGCCGGCTCGAAGCCGTCGTCGAAGGCGACGGCGATCTGGCAGCCGATGATCGGCTGGACGCCGATCTCGGCCATCTTCTCGGAAAATTCGAGCGCGCCGAACAGATTGCCGGTGTCGGTCAGCGCCAGCGCCGGCATGCGGTCGGCGGTGACCAGCTTGGCGAGGGTCTTCAGCGGCAGCGCGCCCTCGAGCAGCGAATATTGCGAATGCAGGCGCAGATGCACGAACCCGACATTGCCGATCGCCGACTGCCGACCATCCATCGCATCACCTCGCTGCAAACGCCCCGCCCGACCCTTATCCGCGAGTCGCGCCCCGACCGTCCATCGACGCGGCGACGCAGGCGCCGGACGAGAGCCTCGCCCGGCAGAACGGCACGGCGAGGCTCAGACGATGTGGACGATCAGGTCGGACCACAGCGAGATCATGGCAACGAACGAGGCGAGCGCAGCAAGGGCTGCGAGATCACGGATCAGCATCGACATCGTCTTATCCTCCGAAACCACCAGGGTAAGGCCATATGTTCATGTTTTGTTCTCGTCGTCAAGCGCGGCTCATCCTGTCCGAAAGGATAGGCGCGCTTGCCTCCTGCGCCGGGGGCTCGCCGTCCGCGACGGCTCTGAGGAGCGCCGGCCGGCTATTGGTCGGATGGGATGGCTCGAGGCTCCAGGACATGGCCGTCCACGTTCGAAAGACGCGCCTTTTCCCGTCCGGATGGATCGATGCCCATGCTGTCCACGTTGACGCTTCCCGATCGCTTGCCGTTGCGCGCCCGGCTGCGCGGCCTCGTCGGCCGGCGCTCGCTCGGCGGGTTCGGCGGCAATCTCCTGTCGATGGGCTCGGCGCAGATGGCGATGCGCGTATCGCGGCTCGCCACCACCGTCATCCTCACCCGCGCGCTGAGCCCGGAGAATTTCGGCCTCGCCGCGATCGTGCTCACCGTCTACGAGCTGGTGGCGCTGTTCACCCGCAACGGCATTTCCGCGAAGGTCGTGCAAGCCGATGCGGCCAGCGTCGAGCGCGTCGCGCGCACGGCGCTGACCATGACCTGGATCGCCTGCCTGGCGCTCATGGTCATCCAGGCGCTGATCGCCGTGCCGGTCGCGCTCGCCTTCGGCGACATGCGCCTTGCCCTGCCGATTGCGCTGATGGGGCTCATCTATCTCGCGACGCCGCTCTGCAACATCCAGGGCGCCTTCCTGCAGCGCGAGGGCCGGCTCGGCCGCGTGGCGCTGGCCGGCGGGGTCCAGGTCGTCACCGACAATATCCTGACCGCCGTGCTCGCCCTCTCCGGCTTCGGCATGTGGGCGATCATCCTGCCGAAGCTGCTCGTCGCGCCGATCTGGGTCGTCATCATTCGCGGCGGCCATGCCTGGCGGCCGGCGCGCTGGCAGGGTTTTCGCGATGGGCTCTCCGGCTGGCGCAACATCCTCGCCTTCTCGCGCAGCGTCATCGGCGTCGAGATGATGACGACGCTGCAGGCCAATCTCGACAACCTGCTCGTCGGCTATTTCCTCGGAACGGCGGCGCTCGGCACCTATTTCTTCGCCTTCAATGCCGGGCTCGGCATCACGCTCGGCCTCGTCTCGGCCTTCAGCGTCGCCGTCTATCCCCATCTCTGCCAGGTGCGCGAGGATCGCGCGGCGCTCGACCGGCGGACGGCCGCGACGATGCGCACGCTCGGCCTCCTCGTCGTGCCGATCGTGCTGGCGCAGGTGCTGCTCGCGCCCGTCTATGTTCCGATCGTCTTCGGCGAGAAATGGATCCCGGCCATTCCGGTGCTGATGATCATCTGCCTCTCCGCCTTGCCGCGCCCCTTCGCGACCGTGCGTTCGCAATATCTGAAGGCGCTCGGCCGCCCCGACATCGAGCTGCGCTGGCAGGCCGCCCTGACGCTGGCGCTCGCCGCGGCGCTGCTGGTCGCGACGCAGTTCGGCATCGTCGCCGTGGCGCTCGCCGTCCTTCTCGTCCAGGGAACGATCGCCACCGCCTTCACCGTGCTGTCGCCGCGCGCGCTCGGGGGCCGGCCGAAGACCGATACCGTGCCGATCGATCCGGCCGTGACCTTCGCCGTCGTTGGCGATGCCGAGGGGCTCGGCGCGCTGCGCGCGGAGTGGGACGCGCTCTGGCATGCCGTGCCCGGCGCGCATGTCTCGCAGAGCTTCGACTGGTGCCGGACCGGCTGGGACAAGACGGCGGCGCCGCGCGGCCATGCGCTCGCCGTGGTCACCGGCCGCGTCGGGGGACGGCTCGTGCTGGTCTGGCCGCTGTCGATCGCGCGGCACGGAGCCTTTCGCGAGGCGCTGGTGCTCGGTTCCGGCAGCACGGATTATGATGGGCTGCTTCAGGAGAGAGGGCCGGCGGCGGCCGGGCGCGCCGCGGCGGCGCTCGCCTGGCTCAGGGCGCAGCGCATCGCCGATGTGATGGCGATCCCGTTCGTCGCGGAAGGGTCGACGGAGGCGGTTGCGCTCGACGGCCATGCCGGCCGCGCGGCCCGTCATACGCTGGCGGCGCCGCTGGTCGACCAGGCGCTCTTCGGCGGCTATCAGGCCTATCTCGCCGCGCGGCCCGCCAAGCTGCGGAACGAGCTCTCCCGCCGCCGCCGCCACCTCGACGGCCTCGGCACCGTCGCGCGCGGCTTCGTCACCGACGAGCCCGCGCTCGGCGAGGCGATCGATTGGGCCATCGCCGAGAAAGCGGCCTGGGCCCGACGCACGGGTCACCGGAACGATTTCCTCGGTGCGCCCGAATACCGCGCCTTCATGCAAGCCATGGCGCGCGCGAAACCCGCCTGCGGCCGCCTCGCCGTGATGACGATGACGCTGGATGGCCGGATCATCGCCGCCAAGATCGGCACCATCGATGCCGTCCGCTTCGAGGGCTTCGTCACGATCTATGACGCGGCCTATGCGAAGTGGTCGCCCGGCAGCCTGCTGCTCGCCGAGTGCCTCAAATACTGTTTCGACAACGGCCTCTCCTATGATTTCCGCATCGGCGAGGAGGACTACAAGCGGCTCTGGGCGACCGGCGCGCGGCAGGTGACGACGCATCAGGTCGCGCTCAGCCGGCGCGGGACGCTGGTGCTGGCACTGCGTGCCGGCCGGCTGAGGCTCGCCGAAACCTTAGACGCCACCCGGCGCCGCATTCCCCCCACATGGCGCGCCGCGCTCAAGGCGCGCGTCACCCGGATATCCCCCCGCTCGGCCTTCGGCACAGCGCCGATCGCGGAGGCCGGCGATGGAGCCTGACCCGATGACGACGACTGAGAATGGGGCTTCGCGCCCGCGCGTGCTGATGATCGCCTTCGAGGACGGCCGCAGCGGGCCGTGCCGCCTGCCGCGCCCGCTTAATGAAGCGGGGATCGCGGTCGCGACCCTCGCGCCGCCGGCCAATCTCATCGGCCGCTCGGGCTTCGTCGCGGAGCGGTTCACTCTTCCCGCGGCGCGGTCGGCGCGGAGCCTGCTGGCGGCGCTCGAGGGCGCGGTCGCGGCGTGGCAGCCCGATCTCGTCATTCCCTGCGACGAGCAGGTGGTGGCGTTCCTGCACGATGTCGTTCGCCGGTCGAACGCGTCCGCCGCCGTGCGCACAGTGCTCGCCGCCTCGCTCGGCGACCCCGGCCGGCATGAGGCGCTCTTGATGAAGGGGGCGACGCTGGCGCTCGCCCGCACGATTGGCGTCGCGACCCCGCGTGGCGCCATCGCCTCATCGGCGAGGGAGGGTCGCCGCATCGCGGACGAGATCGGCTATCCCGTCTATGCCAAGGCCTCATTCGGCTGGGCCGGCAGCGGCGTCACGCTCTGCGCGGATGATGCGGCGCTCTCGGCCGCGCTCGCAAGGCCGCGCGCCGCGCCGGTGAAGGCGCTGGCGCGGCGGCTGCTCCAGCGCGACTGGTATCCGGCCCGGACCGCGATCGAGGTGCAGCAGGCGATTGCCGGCAGCCCGGCCATGGTCGCCGCCGTCGCGATCAACGGGCGAATGCTCGCAGGCTTCTCCGCCATGGCGCGGCGCACCGTCTCCGCCACCGGCCCAAGCATGGTGGTCGAGATCCTGCACCACGCGCCGATGCAGGAGGCGGCAGCACGGATGATCGCCGCGCTCGGCGCCTCCGGCTTCATCGGCTTCGATTTCATGATCGAGGCCGGCAGCGGCGAGGCACTGCTGCTCGAATGCAATCCGCGCCCGATCCAGGTCGGCCATCTTGGCAGCCGCATCGGTGCCGATCTCTGCGCGGCGCTGGCCGCGGCGCTCCGGGGCGAGGGCGCCCTGCCCGCAGCGCCCTGCGCATCGGAGACGGTGGCGCTGTTCCCGGCCGCCTTCGCGCACGGCCTTGATGCGACACTGCCGGCGCATGTGCATCGCGACATCCCGTTCGATGATCCGGCGCTGCTCGCCGCGATGACGGGGCCGACGGAGGCCCGCGCCGCCGCCTGAGCGAGCCTCGCGCGGCGCTGGAATCGGCCCGGCGGTCATGCTCTATGGCGGGCGCAGCATCGCCAACCGCCGACGGACCGAGCCGATCGATGACCGACCGCACCATCCATCTCGTCTTCAAGACCCATCTCGATATCGGCTTCACCGATCACGCGGCGCGCGTGCGCCGGCAATATCACGAGCAGTTCATCCCGCAGGCGATCGCGACCGGCGAGCACTTCTTCCGCGAGACGCCCGAGACGCCGCAGTTCATCTGGACGACGGGCGCCTGGCTGATCGCCGACCACCTCGCGACCGAGAGCGCCGACAAGGTGCGCCGGCTCGAACAGGCGATCGAGCGCGGGCTGGTGACATGGCACGCGCTGCCCTTCACGACGCATACCGAGCTCTTGACGCCCGAGCTTCTGCGCGCCGGCCTTTCCTATGCCGGCGAGCTCGACCGCCGCTTCGGCCGCACGACACGCGCCGCCAAGATGACCGACGTGCCCGGCCACAGCCTCGGCATGGTGCCGCTCCTCGCCGAGGCCGGCGTGCATTTCCTGCATCTCGGCGTCAACACCGCGAGCCCGGTGCCCGACCTGCCGCCGATCTTCCGCTGGAGGGCGCCGGATGGCTCCGAGCTCGTCGTCATGTATCAGGGCTCCTATGGCGCGACCGATTTCCCCGCAGGCGCGGATATCGGCCTCAGCTTCGCCCACACCAACGACAATATCGGGCCGCAGAGCGTGCCGCAGACCGTCGAGACGCTGCGCCACATGCGCCATGAGCATGGTGACGCCCGCATTGTCGCCTCGACGCTCGATGCCTTCGGCGAGGTGATGTGGGCCCGGCGCGAGCGCTTCCCGGTCGTCGAGGTCGAGATCGGCGACAGCTGGATCCATGGCGTCGGCTCGGACCCCGCGAAGCTTGCCCGCTACCGCGCCCTCGCCCGCCTTTATGACGGCTTCGCCGCCGCGCCGACGCCGGAGCGGGGCGCCTTCGGCCGCGGCCTGACGCTCGTCGCCGAACACACCTGGGGCGTCGACATCAAGACCTATCTCCGCGACGACAAGGCCTGGGATCGCACCGCTTTTGAGGCGGCGCGAGCGAGCGACTATCGCTTCGCCTTCACCGAGCAGTCCTGGGCCGAGCAGCGCGCCTATCTCGATGCGGCGATCGCCGAACTCGGCGCGGCCGATCGGTCGCTCGCCGAGGAGGCGCTCGCCGCCCTCGCCGCGCCGGCCGTTGGACATGTGGTCGCGGGCGCCGACACGCTCGCCGATGGCGGCTGGCAGGCGGCGCTCGACACCGAGACCGGCGATATCGCCGCGCTGACAGCACCGGATGGTCGCCGCCTCACCGGCACCGATGGAGTGCTGTTCGGCTATCGGCACGAAAGCTATGACGCGGCCGAGGTGCAGAAGCATCTCGACACCTATCTGCAGCATCGGGCCGACTGGGCCATCCTCGACCACGACAAGCCGGGTCTCGCCGAGGCCAAGACCGCCCGTCAGGCCCGCTTCGCCGGCCATCTCGTCGGCGTCGCTGACGACCGGACCGCGGTCGCGGCGCTCCCCGCCGATGCGCATGCCCTCTTGGGTGCGCCCGCCCGCGCGGAGCTACGGCTGCGCGCCATCGACGACACCAGCGCCGAGATCACGCTGATCCTCCGCGACAAGCCGGCCAACCGCATGCCGGAAGCCGGCTTCCTGCGCGTCACGCCGGCGGCGGCCGGCGACTGGCATATGGAGAAGCTCGGGCTCTGGCACCAGGCGGGGCAAATCGCGCCACGGGCCGGCGGCCAGCTGCAGGCGGTGACCGCGCTCCGCTGCCGCGCAGGCGTCACCGCGCTCCGGATCGATCTCCTCGACAGCGCGCTGGTCGGCCCCGCCGATCTCCCCTTCTTCCCATTCCACGCCGCAGTGCCGTCCTATGTGGCTGGGATGCAGGTCAATCTCTACAACAACAAATGGGGCACCAATTTCCCGATGTGGTGGGAGGGCACGCTGGTCAGCCGCTTCGTCGTAACGCTCGAAGCGGAGTGACGGCGGATCGCCTTGCGACGTCGAGCGCGACCGTTCGCGGCTGTCCTGGTCGGGCTCGGCCCTGCAACGCCCTCCCAACCCTCCCCCGCTGCGCGGGAGAGGGCTTTTTGGCCGTGCCGACTGCGATCGGGGTGATTTCCCGCCATCGATGCGGGCCGCGACGAGGCCCTCTCCCCCCTTGTGGGGGAGAGCTGGAGAGGGGGGCCTTCGCACCGCCGCTGGCGTGACGCCCGGTCGAAGGAAGGCCCTCACCCCACCCTCTCCCTGAGGGAGAGGGGGCGCAGCTTGACCGGCTCGGCGCCTCCTGAAACGCTTGGGTAATGAGCGGACGCGCCTGGGAAAGGCTCCGACTTCGCCCTCTCCCTCAGGGAGAGGGCCGGGGTGAGGGCCTTCGATATCCTCTCGACACGCACGACCTCGTCCCCCCTCTGCGGCAATCTCTCCGCACCCCCTTGGGAACCGAACCGTCCCTCCCTACTTGATTGTGCAGTGCAGCATGTCGCCAGGCCATGCGCGCGTTTTCGAGATCGGCGCCGCAGGGTGCCGATCGCACAGGAGCCATCATGCGCAATCTCGCAGACACCATTGCCCGCCTGTCGGCCTTTCGCGGGCTGAAGGTCGATGCGGGCCTCGGCGCCGCGCCGGACCATCTGTCGGATCTCGGCGCGTTCGGCTCCAATCCGGGGGCGCTGACGGGCCGCTATCATCTGCCGGCGGCGGCCAAGGGCGCGCTGCCGCTCGTCGTCGTGCTGCATGGCTGCAAGCAGACGGCGGCCGGCTATGATGCCGGCACGGGCTGGTCGCGCCTTGCCGCCGAGGCCGGATTTGCCGTGCTTTATCCTGAGCAGGGCCAGCAGAACAATCTCAATCGCTGCTTCAACTGGTTCCAGCCGGGCGATGCCGGCCGCGACCAGGGCGAGCCGCTGTCGATCCGCCAGATGATCGAGGCGATGGCGAAACAGCACGGCATCGACCGCAGCCGCATCTACATCACCGGACTCTCGGCCGGCGGTGCGATGGCCTCGGTCATGCTGGCGCGCTATCCGGAACTCTTCGCCGGCGGCGCCATCATCGCCGGCCTGCCCTTCGGCGTTGCCGAGACCGTGCCCGAAGCCTTCGACGCCATGCGCGCACATGGCCTGCCGAACGGCGCGGCGCTGCGGCGACTGCTGCCGGCCAGCGAACCCACAGGCGGCTGGCCGGTGATTTCGGTCTGGCACGGCACGGCCGACCAGACGGTCGCGGTCGCCAATGCCGACGCTATCGTCGAGCAATGGCGCGGCGTGCACGGCGTCTCGCAGGAGGCCGATGAGGTGACCCGGGCGGGACGGCAGACGCGGCGGATCTGGCGCGACCGGACCGGACGCGTGGCGCTCGAGCAGATCCTGATCGGCGGCATGGGCCATGGCACGCCGATCGACGGCACCGGGCCGGAAGCCCTCGGCACGGCGGCGCCGTTCATTCTCGATGTCGGCATCTCCTCGACCCGGCGGATCGCGGCGCATTGGGGCATCGCCGAGCCAGTCGAGGCACACGGCGACGCGAGGCCCCAAGCGAGCAAGCCGGGTGTCCGCACGCCGGGCCAGGACGACATTGCCAAGAGCCGCGAGATGCCGAAGCGGGATGAGGCCGCCGCGCGCGGCAGCGCCGGCAGCGCGGCGCCGGCCAATGGCGGCATCCGCAAGGTCATCGAGGATGCGCTCCGGCAAGCCGGCCTGATGTAGCGCCCTCGCAAAGGCACAATTGCAAACGAGACTGCAGCGGCCGAGGGCTGCGGCAGGGCGCTGTGCGGCCACTGGAACGGCCATGCGCAGGGCGTTAAGAAACCACGCCTAAACTAAACGGGCGGTCGCTGCTTCGGCCGTGAATCGCGTTCGGGATCTTGGGTGATGGCGTTGCTTCGTTCCATTCTGCTCCTCGCCGTGCTGGCCTGCGGCCTCGCGGCCTGCACCACCGCGGATCTCGACCGGCGCGGCATGCAGCCGATCCCGGCCAAGCTCGTCGCCGACATGCGGCAGAAGGGCATGAAGCCCTCCGACCCGATCATGATCCGCATCTACAAGCAGGAGAGCGAGCTCGAGATCTGGAAGCGCGACCGCAGCGGCAGCTATGCGCTGCTGAAGACCTATCCGATCTGCCGCTGGTCCGGAAAGCTCGGTCCCAAGAAGCAGCAGGGCGATCGCCAGGCGCCGGAAGGCTTCTATGCGATCACCATGCAGCTCCTGAACCCGCAGTCGCAGTTCTACCTCTCGTTCAATCTCGGCTACCCCAACAAGCTCGAGGAAGCGCTCGGCTATGAAGGCGCGGCGCTGATGGTGCATGGCGCCTGCTCGTCGTCCGGCTGCTATGCGCTCACCGATGCCGGCGTCGCCGAGATCTATGCCGTGGCGCGCGATGCGCTGATCGGCGGCCAGACCTCGTTCCAGGTCCAGTCGCTGCCCTTCCGCATGACGCCGCGCAATCTCGCCGCCCATCGCGACGATCCCAACATGAATTTCTGGCTCAATCTGAAGCAGGGCAGCGACCAGTTCGACGTGACGCGCCAGCCGCCGCGCGTCGAAGCCTGCAATGGCCGTTATGTCTTCTCCTCGAAGCCGTTCGACGGCGCCGCCAGTTTCGATCCGCTCGGCCCCTGCCCGGCCATCGACACCGACCCGGCCGTCGCCGCCCATGTCGCCGCCAAGGAAGCGAAGGACAACGCCGCGGTCGCCGCGCTCGAAGCCTCGACACCCGCCTTCTCGCTCGCCTATTCGGATGGCGGCATGAACGAGGCCTTCCGCGAGATCCTGAAATCGGCCGGCCCGGAAAAGCTCTCCCGCATGACCTCGGCCGGCTATCCGGTCAGCCGTCCCGCCGCCGCCCTCGCCGATCCCTATCAGCCCGCCGGCATCGACCCGATGCAGACAGCCACGACGACGGTCGCCGGCCAGAACTGAGCGGAAGTCGCTACGCCGCCATCAGGCGGCGCAGCCTGCGGGCGATGATGCCCTCCGGATCCGCGAGATGATCGAGGATCGTGAAATGATTGGCGCCAGCGATCTCCTCGTACTGGACGGTCTTGCCGGCCGCCGCGAGCGCCGCCGCATAGTCCGCCGTCTGCTGGCGCAGCAGCGGCAGTTCCGCCCCGCCGACGACGAGATCGAAGGGCGGCATCGTCAAGGGGATATGCCGCGCGGGTGAATTGCGATCGGCCGCCGCCGCGTCGAGGCCGAGCTTGTCGTTGACATAGCAGGCCGCGATCGGCGCCAGCTCATAGATCCCGCTGATGCCGAGACCGCCGCGCACAAGCGGATTGTCGCTCACCATCGCCGCGAGATGCGCCCCGGCCGACCAGCCTGACACGAACATCCGCGCCGGATCGCCGCCGAACGCAGCGAGATGGGCGCCGAGCCAATCCACCGCCGCCCGCGCTTCGGCGACGATGCCATCGAGGCTCGCCTCGGGCGCCAGCGTGTAGCCGACATAGGCGACATTGATCCCGGCCGGCAGAAGGCCGGCGGCGGTGAAGGTGAAGAAGTCCTTCGAGCGCGCCTGCCAGTAGCCACCATGGAAGAAGACCAGAGTCGGGCCTCCCTCGGATGCCTTGACGAAGTCGATCCGCTGGCGCGGTCGTGGACCATAGGCCAGATCGAGTGTCGCCGGATGACGCGCCTTGAGGGCGGCGCTCTGCTCGCCCCAGTGTTCGACGATGGCGAGGCTGCCGTCGACGGCGGCGCTGTTGTTGAAGGCGGCATCGAGCGCCGGCCGGTCGAGCCTGCGCCAGTCGAGCGGGGGTGCGAGGTGGCTCATCGTGAAACGCGCCGGACCAGGATGAAACAGGCGGTGGGCGCGTTTCGGGCCAGAGATCGCCTCACCGCTTTCACTCGCCGACCAACACACGCCTGCATTTCGACTTCCTTCCGCGACAGGGCCCTCAGGGCGATCTTGCAACAACCGGCGCCGAAGCCAACCCCTTCCCGCCGCGGCGCAATCGCGGCCGCCTCCCCGGTGCGCGTTCGCCCCTTCCGGCGAGGCCTCTTTCACAATTTGCTTTTCTCGCCTTTCGCTTTGCCATATCACGCTGGAAACGAATGTTGGCGGCGGCGATATGGAAGTCGAAGAGCGGCAGGCTGAGATCGTCGAGCTGGCGCGCAGCCAGGGACGCGTCACGGTGGACGCGCTGGCCGCGCTGTTCGCCGTGACCTCGCAGACAATCCGCAAGGATCTCAATGACATCTGCCGCGACGGCCGCCTCAAGCGCGTGCATGGCGGGGCGACCTATCCGTCCGGCGTCGAGAACATGCAGTATGAGGCGCGGCGCCAGATCGCGGCCAGCGAGAAGGACGCGATCGGGCGCGCCGCCGCGCGGCTGATCCCCGACAACGCCTCGCTGTTCATCAATATCGGCACCACGACGGAGGCCGTCGGCCGGGCGCTGCTCGACCATGCCGGGCTGATGGTGATCACCAATAACATCAATGTCGCCAACAGGATGCGGATCTATCCGCATTTCGAGGTCGCCATCGCCGGCGGCATCGTCAGGAGTTCCGACGGCGGCGTCGTCGGCGAGGCGGCGGTCGATTTCATCAAGCAGTTCAAGGTCGACTTCGCGGTGATCGGCGCCTCGGCTATCGACGAGGACGGCGCGCTGCTCGATTTCGACTATCGCGAAGTGAAGGTGGCGCAGGCGATCATCGCCAATGCCCGCCATGTCATCCTGGTCTCGGACTCGACCAAGTTCGAGCGCACCGCGCCGGTCCGCATCGCGCATCTGAGCCAGGTCGACAGCTTCATCACCGATCGCTGCCCCCTCGCCTCGATCCGCCAGATCTGCCGCGATTCCGACGTCGCCCTGATCGAGACCTCCGCCTGATCTCCTTGTAAGCCGTAGACTTTCGCTCACCTTCAATTCGTTTGGCAGGCGATCTATTTCGCGCGATTGCCTTGCGATTGACATTCTCTTCGCTTTCGGAATAGCTTTCGGTACTTTCCGCGACCAGAATACTGGCGTGGCCTGGGAGGGTTCGAAGGTGGGCGGCGAGCTGGTCCATGACATCTTTGTCATCGGCGGCGGCATCAACGGGTGTGGTATCGCCCGCGATGCGGCCGGCCGCGGCTACAGCGTGTTCCTGGCCGAGAAGAGCGATCTCGGCGGCGGCACATCCTCGGCCTCGACCAAGCTGATCCATGGCGGGCTCCGCTATCTCGA
This sequence comes from Kaistia sp., assembly GCA_965229325.1. Lineage (GTDB taxonomy): Bacteria > Pseudomonadota > Alphaproteobacteria > Rhizobiales > Kaistiaceae > Kaistia. The sequence continues at coordinate 1,398,476 of OZ245873.1, forward strand.
ACACTATGAATTCCGCCTTGTTCGCGAGGCGCTGATGGAGCGGGAGCTGCTCTGGGCGAGCGCGCCGCACATCGTCTGGCCGCTCCGGATCGTGCTGCCGCATCACAAGGGCCTGCGCCCCGCCTGGCTGCTCCGCCTCGGGCTTTTCGTCTACGACACGCTCGGCGGCCGCAAGCTGCTGCCGGCGACGCGGGCGGTCAAGCTGCGCTCGGATCCCGTCGGCGCACCGCTGAAGCCGGACTTTCGAACGGCTTTCGAATTCTCCGATTGCTGGGTCAATGACGCTCGTTTCGTCGTTCTCAATGCCCGAGACGCTGCCGAGCGCGGCGCAACCATCCGTACCCGCACCACTGTTGTTTCAGCCCGAAATGTTGGCGGAGTCTGGGAAATCGGCCTGGTCGACGGCGCCACCGGCCATCGCGAAACCGTGCGCGCGCGGCTCCTGATCAACGCCGCCGGGCCCTGGGTCGACCGGGTGCTGTCGGGAACGCTCGGGCAGAACGGCGTCGGAAATGTCCGCCTCGTGCAGGGCAGCCACATCGTCGTTCGCAAGCTCTATGAGCACGACCGTTGCTATATGTTTCAAAATGCGGACGGTCGCGTGATCTTTGTCATCCCTTATGAGGATGACTACACGCTGATCGGCACGACCGACCGAGACTTCGATGGCGACCCGGCCGATGTCCGGATCAGCCAAAGCGAGATCGACTATCTCTGCGGCGTCGTCAGCGAGTATCTGCAGAAGCCGGTCGGCGCCGAGGATGTCGTCTGGAGCTATGCCGGGGTGCGTCCGCTCTATGCCGATGGCGCCTCCAAGGCACAGGAAGCGACGCGCGACTATGTACTGAAGACAGTCGAGCGCGCGGGCGACGCGCCGATGATCAATATCATCGGCGGCAAGCTCACCACCTATCGCAAGCTTGCCGAAGCGACTCTCGAAAAGGTCGAGGGGCTGATCGGCAAGAAGGGGCGGCCCTGGACCGACACGGCGACACTGCCGGGCGGCGACTTCGCGCCCGATGGCTATGATGGCGAGGTCGCGGCGCTGCGGCGGGACTATCCCTTCCTCGATACGCGCCATGCCCGCCGCCTCGTCCGGCTCTATGGCACGCTGGCGCGAGCGCTGCTCGGCGAGGCGCGCTCGACGGCTGATCTCGGCCGCTGCTTCGGCGATGATCTCTATGAGGCCGAAGTCGCCTATCTGATGCAGCGCGAATGGGCCGAGACCGCCGACGACGTGCTGTGGCGGCGGACCAAGCGCGGGCTCAAGGGCAGCGCCATCAACATCCCGGCGCTCGACGCCTTCATGACGCAGCGCATGGATCGCCGTGCCGCGGCGGCCGGCTAGGGAGAGAGGCATGCTCGAGCTTCGCAATGTCAGCAAGCAGGTCGGCGCCGAGACGCATATCCGCGATGTTTCGCTGACCCTGGAGCGGGGCACTCTGAATGTGCTGCTCGGACCGACGCTGTCGGGCAAGACCAGCCTGATCCGCCTGATGGCCGGGCTCGACCGGCCGACGACCGGAAGCGTCTGGTTCGACGGTGTCGACGTGACGGGGATCGCGCCGCAGAAGCGCAACATCGCCATGGTCTTCCAGCAGTTCATCAACTACCCGGCCATGACCGTCTACGCCAACATCGCCTCGCCCTTGCGCGTCGCCGGCGTGCCGCGGGCGGAGATCGACAGCCGGGTGCGGCAGGCGGCCGAGTTGATGCGGCTCGGCCCTTATCTCGACCGCATGCCGCTCAGCCTCTCCGGCGGACAGCAGCAGCGCACGGCCCTGGCGCGCGCCATCGCCAAGGGGGCGAGCGTCGTCCTGCTCGACGAGCCGCTCGCCAATCTCGACTACAAGCTGCGCGAGGACCTCCGCGCTGAACTGCCCAAGATCTTCGCCGCCGCCGGCTCGATCTTCGTCTATGCGACGACCGAGCCGACCGAGGCGCTGCTGCTCGGCGGCAATACCGCGACGCTCGCCGAAGGGCGCGTGACGCAGTTCGGGCCGACCATCGACGTGTTCCGCGCGCCGCAGGATCTCCTGACCGCCCGCACCTTCGCCGATCCGCCGCTCAACACCATCGTCCTCGCCAAGAAGGGCGATCGCTTCATGCTCGAGACGAATGTCGGCCTGCCGGTCCCGGCCGCGCTGACCGGCATTCCGGATGGCCCCTACACGATCGGCTTCCATCCGCATCATCTCGCGGTCGTGCCGCAGAGCGCCGACGCCGTGTCGGTTCCGGCGACCGTGAGCGTCACCGAGATCACGGGATCGGAGAGCTTCGTGCATCTCTCCTTCGCCGAGGCGCGCTGGGTGATGCTGGCGCCCGGCATCCACGAGTTCGAGCCGGACCAGAGGATCGAGGTGTTCATCGATCCGCGCGATCTGATGGTGTTCGACCAGACGGGTCGTTCCGTCACCCCTCCCCTTCGTCGCGCAGCCTAGGAGATCGCCATGGCCCGGATCGATCTCGACCACATCAAGCATTCCTACCTGGCGCGGCCACAGCGCGAGGCCGACTTCGCGCTGAAGGAAGTCAATCACAGCTGGGAGGATGGCGGCGCCTATGCGCTGCTCGGACCGTCCGGCTGCGGCAAGACCACCCTGCTCGGGCTCATCTCCGGCCTGATCCAGCCGACGATGGGCCACATCCTCTTCGATGGCGAGGACGTGACGGAGATCTCGACTGAGGGGCGCAACATCGCGCAGGTGTTCCAGTTCCCGGTCATCTACGACACCATGACCGTCTACGACAATCTCGCCTTCCCGCTGCGCAATCGCCGCGTGCCGGAGGCCGAGGTCGATCGCCGCGTGCGCGAGATCATCGAGATGATCGGGCTCAGCGATCGCGCCAACAAGCGTGCCCGCGGCCTCACCGCCGACCAGAAGCAGAAGATCTCGCTCGGCCGTGGCCTGGTGCGCTCCGACGTCAACGCGATCCTGTTCGACGAGCCGCTGACGGTGATCGACCCGCATATGAAATGGGTGCTGCGCAGCCAGCTGAAGCAGCTTCACCGCCGCTTCGGCTTCACGATGGTCTATGTCACGCATGACCAGACCGAGGCGCTGACCTTCGCCGACAAGGTCGTCGTCATGTATGACGGGCAGATCGTCCAGATCGGCACGCCGAGCGAACTGTTCGAGCGGCCGCGGCATACGTTCGTCGGCTATTTCATCGGCTCGCCCGGCATGAACGTGTTGCCCGTCGGTCTCGAAGGCGCGGTCGCGCGCTTTGGCGACACCCGCATCGCCCTGCCCGGTAGTGCCGAGGTCGGCAGCGGCATGAAGACCGAGCTCGGCATCCGTCCGGAATATGTCCGCCTCGGCCGCGAGGGCATGAAGGTCGCGATCACCAAGGTCGAGGATATCGGCCGTCGCAAGGTCGTCCGCGCGACGCTGGAAGGGCAGGACCTCGCGATGATCGTCGCCGAGCATGACGAGATCCCGACCGATCCGCATATCCGCTTCGATCCGGCCGGCATCAATCTCTATGCCGATTCATGGCGCGTCGAGCTGGGGAACTGACCATGGAAAAGCCCTGGAACAACAAGGCCTGGTTCATGGTGCTGCCGGTGCTGGTGCTGGTGGCGTTTTCCGCCGTCATCCCGCTGATGACCGTCGTCAACTATTCGGTCCAGGACACCTTCGGCAACAACCAGTTCTTCTGGGCCGGCCTCGAATGGTTCGATGAACTGCTGCATTCGCCGCGCTTCTGGAACGCGCTCGCCCGCAATCTCGTCTTCTCCGGCATCGTGCTGCTGATCCAGGTGCCGCTCGGCATCTTCATCGCGCTCAACATGCCGAAGCGCGGCTGGGGCGTGCCGGTCTGCCTGGTGCTGATGGCGCTGCCTCTGCTCATTCCGTGGAATGTCGTCGGCACCATCTGGCAGGTGTTCGGACGGGTCGATATCGGCCTGTTCGGCCACACGCTCGACGCGCTCGGCATCAACTACAACTATGTGCAGGAGCCGATCGCGGCCTGGCTCACCATCATCCTGATGGATGTCTGGCACTGGACCTCGCTGGTCGTGCTGCTCTGCTATGCCGGCCTCGCCTCGATCCCCGACGCCTATTACCAGGCGGCGAAGATCGACGGCGCCTCGCGCTGGAGCGTCTTCCGCTTCATCCAGCTGCCGAAGATGAACCGCGTGCTCCTGATCGCGATCCTGCTGCGCTTCATGGACAGCTTCATGATCTACACCGAGCCCTTCGTCGTCACCGGCGGCGGCCCGGGCAACGAGACGACGTTCCTCTCGATCGACCTCGTGAAGATGGCGATCGGCCAGTTCGACATCGGCCCGGCCGCGGCGATGTCGCTCGTCTACTTCCTCATCGTGCTGCTCGTCAGCTGGGTGTTCTACACGGTGATGACCAATTACGGACAGGAGCGCGGACAGTGAGCGCGGAGGCGAAATCGATCGGCACGACGCGATCCGACCTCGGCGGGCCGGCGGCGCCCGCGCGCCCAGTGGCGAAGTCCGGCCTCGTGCTCGACCGCTCGAGCCGCGGCCGCCGCAACCGGCGGAGCTATGGCTGGCTGGTGCCGACCATCTACATCGTCTTCCTGATGTTGCCGATCTATTGGCTGCTCAATATGAGCTTCAAGACCAATACGGAGATCACCTCCAGCTTCACGCTGTGGCCGACCAATTTCACGCTCGACAACTACATCGTCATCTTCACCGATCCAAGCTGGTACAACGGCTATATCAACTCGATCATCTATGTGGTGATGAACACGGTGATCTCGGTCGCCGCGGCGCTGCCGGCCGCCTATGCCTTCTCGCGCTACCGATTCCTCGGCGACAAGCATCTGTTCTTCTGGCTGCTCACCAACCGCATGGCGCCGCCGGCGGTGTTCGTGCTGCCCTTTTTCCAGCTCTATTCGGCCTTCGGGCTGATCGACACGCATATCGCGGTCGCGCTCGCGCATTGCCTCTTCAACGTGCCGCTCGCGGTGTGGATTCTCGAAGGCTTCATGTCGGGCGTGCCGAAGGAGATCGACGAGACCGCCTATATCGACGGCTACTCGTTCCCGCGCTTCTTCGTGCGCATCTTCATGCCGCTGATCGCCTCCGGCATCGGCGTCGCCGCCTTCTTCTGCTTCATGTTCTCGTGGGTCGAGCTGTTGATCGCCCGCACGCTGACGACGACGGCCGCGAAGCCCATCGCCGCGATCATGACGCGCACCGTCTCGGCGGCCGGCATGGACTGGGGCGTGCTCGCCGCGGCGGGCATTCTCACCATCATTCCCGGCGCGCTCGTCATCTATTTCGTCCGCAACTACATCGCCAAGGGCTTCGCCCTCGGCCGCGTCTAGGAGAAAGCGATGAACTTCTCATGGATGGCATGGACGGTTCCGACGGCGCTGTTCTTCATCATCATCGCGCTTCTGCTCGTCGGCATGGCGGTGTGGGAATATTTCTCGCCCGGCGGCGGACCGCGCTACGGGATCCTGCGCTTCGTGACGACGCGGGGCGACCGGCTGTTCCTGTCGCTGCTCGGCAGCGCCTTCATCAATCTTGCCTGGCTCGGACTCGTCGGTCCGCAGCTCTGGTGGGCTCTTGCCCTATCGCTGGTCTACGCGCTCGGCGTTTTCCGGTTTGTGTAGGGACGACCAGGCTGGGAGCGGCCGTCTAGCCACGGCCGCCCCCACATCGCAATAACAACCAATGGGAGGGTTCAATGCGACGGTACCTGTTAGCATCCACGGCGGCAGCTGTCTTCCTGCTGCCGGGCGGTTACGCCTTTGCGGAGGGGATGGATTCCGCCAAGACATTCCTCGATGCCGAGATCGGCACCCTGTCGACGCTGAGCCGCGCCGACCAGGAAAAGGAGATGCAGTGGTTCATCGACGCCGCCAAGCCGTTCAAGGGCATGGAGATCAAGGTCGTCTCGGAATCGCTGACGACGCACGGCTACGAGTCGAAGGTCCTCGCGCCGGCCTTCACCGAGATCACCGGCATCAAGGTCACGCATGACCTGATCCAGGAAGGCGACGTCGTCGAGAAGATTCAGACCCAGATGCAGACGGGCGAGAACATCTACGACGCCTATGTCAACGACAGCGACCTGATCGGCACCCATTGGCGCTATCAGCAGGCGCGGCCGCTGACCGACTGGATCGCCGGCGAAGGCAAGGACGTGACCAATCCCGGTCTCGACCTCGCCGACTTCATCGGCACCAAGTTCACGACGGCGCCGGACGGCAAGCTCTACCAGCTGCCCGACCAGCAGTTCGCCAATCTCTACTGGTTCCGTGCCGACTGGTTCGCCGATCCCAAGAACAAGGCCGACTTCAAGGCCAAATACGGCTACGAGCTCGGCGTGCCGGTCAACTGGTCGGCCTATGAGGACATCGCGGAGTTCTTCACCGGCCGCGATCTCGGCACCGGCAGCAAGGTCTATGGCCATATGGACTATGGCAAGAAGGACCCCTCGCTCGGCTGGCGCTTCACCGATGCCTGGCTCTCGATGGCCGGCAACGGCGACAAGGGCCTGCCGAACGGCGTCCCGGTCGACGAATGGGGCATCAAGGTCGACGCGAATTCGCGGCCGGTCGGCTCCTGCGTCGCGCGCGGCGGCGACACCAACGGCCCCGCCTCCGTCTATGCGATCCAGAAATATCTCGACTGGCTGAAGGCCTATGCGCCGCCGGAAGCCCAGGGCATGACCTTCTCCGAGTCCGGACCGGTCCCCGCCCAGGGCAATATCGCCCAGCAGATCTTCTGGTACACCGCCTTCACCGCCGACATGGTCAAGCCGGGCCTGCCGGTCATGAATGCCGACAGCACGCCGAAGTGGCGCATGGCCCCCTCGCCGCATGGCGTCTACTGGAAGGACGGCATGAAGCTCGGCTATCAGGACGTCGGTGCCTGGACGATGCTGAAGTCGACGCCGGATGATCGCGCCAAGGCGGCCTGGCTCTATGCCCAGTTCGTCACCTCGAAGACCGTCGATGTGAAGAAGAGCCATGTCGGCCTCACCTTCATCCGCGAGAGCACGATCCGCGACAAGAGTTTCACGGACCGCGCCCCGCAGCTCGGCGGCCTGATCGAGTTCTACCGCTCGCCGGCCCGCGTGCAGTGGTCGCCGACCGGCACCAATGTTCCGGACTATCCGAAGCTGGCCCAGCTCTGGTGGCAGGCGATCGGCGATGCCTCGTCGGGCGCCAAGACGGCGCAGGAAGCCATGGACTCGCTCTGCGCCGAGCAGGAAAAGGTCATGGCCCGTCTCGAGAAGGCCGGCATCCAGGGCGATATCGGACCGAAGCTCGCCGAGGAGCATGACCTCGCCTACTGGAACGCGGACGCTGTCGCCAAGGGCAACCTGGCGCCGCAGCTGAAGATCGCCAACGAGAAGGAACAGGGCGTCACCGTCAACTACGACGACCTGCTCAAGAGCTGGGCGGACGCCAACGCCGCCAAGTAGCGGCCATGAGCGATCCTCGAGGCTGAGTGAAGGCCGCACACGCCTCATCAAGCCGGCCGATGCCTCGAACGACTTGCCGGAGCCCCCTGGGCTCCGGCTTTTCTTATGGAGGAGCGATGACGATGCCGGGACGCTCTCGTCTTGCAGCCCGGATAGTCAAACAGCATGGCAAACGCCGAGTATGGGTCGGAGCTCCCTTGAGCCCTCCCCTTGCGGGAGGGCCGAAAGCGCCTTGACGTTTTCAGGGAGGGGTCGCTCGAGCGAGCAGTCGACCGACCGGCGCGTCCGACGCCGATGCCGCGCTCCGAAGCCGATAACCCCTCCCCAAAACCGCTGTGCGGTTTTGGCCCTCCCTCAAGGGGAGGGCTCAAGGCAAGGGAGGCCGCAGGTCGCGCTCGTCTTCATCGTCGACCCGTCAGCCGGGGAACGCAGCATCTTGGACATGCCGCCCGGCCTCGCTCCGAACCCGCCACGATGTCCTCCCGCGAGCCCGCCTGGCGACCCGCGGCTGTTTCAGACGAGGCGGAACGAGGCTGCCGAGAGCGACAGTCCGGTCGAGACCTGCGCGAACTGCTGCGCCGCCGTTCCGCCCGCGCCGTCGGAATCGTAGGCGAGGCTGCCGGTCGCGGCGTTGTAGATGACCTCGCCGAGGCCGCCGCTCGTCGAGGGCGCGGTCGAATAGCGGAACGCGCTCGGGGCGAGCGAATTCGTCGAGGAGCCGCTCTGGAGGGTCGTGTAGATCGCCTTCGACAATTCGATCAGGTCGATCCCGGTCGCGAAGTCGGTGATCGTGTCGACATTGGTCGCGCCCGGCGCCGTGTTGAACACGAAGCGATCGCCGGAGCCGCCGCCGGTCAGCGTATCCATGCCGAGACCGCCGGCGAGGCGGTTGGAGGCGCCGTTGCCGACCAGCGTGTCGCCGAAGGCCGAACCGTCGATGTTCTCGATGGTGGCGAGCGTATCGCCTTCCGCGTCGCCGTACTGGCCGAGCCCCGTGGCCAGGTTGACCCGGACATAGCTGGCGGACGAGGAGTAGTCCGCCGTATCGCTGCCTGCGCCGCCGATGAGCTCGTCCGCACCCTGCCGTCCGGCGAGACGATCGTCGCCGGCGCCGCCGTCGAGCCGGTTCGTCGCCGACCAGCCGAGCAGCACGTCGTTCTTGTTCGACCCGATCACCGCCCGGAAGCCCGTGAAGCGATCGCCTTCGGCGTCGCCCCGATAGCCGAAGCCGCTCTCGAGATCGACGGTGACGCCGATGGCGGATGTCGCGTAGTCGAGCGTGTCGCGGCCGCCGCCGCCGGTCATGGCATCGGCACCGGCGCCGCCGCGGATGATGTTGTCCGCTGTCGATCCGGTCAGCCGATCAGCGAAGGCGGATCCATTGAGGTTCTCGATGCTCAACAGGCTATCGCCCTCGGCGTCGCCGCCCTCGCCGATCTTGCCGTAGAGTCCGACAGTGACGGGAGCGGCGGACGTCGAATAGTCGGCGGTATCGATGCCTTCGCCGCCGTTGATCACGTCCGCGCCGGCACCGCCGCGGATAAGGTCATTGCCGGCGCTGGCACTGAACTTGTTGGCTACGGCTGATCCGATCAGCACATCGTCATTGAGCGATCCATCGATCGAGACGATGCCCGTCAGCGTGTCGCCTTCGGCGTCGCCGCCCGATCCCGTGCCCGTGGCAAGATTGACCGTCACGCCCAAGGCCGAACCGACATAGTTCGCTTTGGCGGTGAGGCTGGTGCCGACCAGTTGATCGGCGCCGGCGCCGCCGTTCAGCGTGCCGCTGCCGACGAGACGGTCGTTGCCGCCTGCGCCATAGAGCGGGCCATTGCCGATCAGGACATTGTCCGCGTCATCGCCGATGAGTGTCGAATAGCCCGCCGCCGTCAGGTTCTCGACCCCGCCGATCGTGAATGTCCCGCCGGAGAGCGTGCCGGTGCCGGTCGCCAGATTGACGGTGACCTCGCTGTGGAACTCGGCCGTATCGATGCCGCTGCCGCCGAGGATGCTCTTGATGCCGAGGCCGGCGACAAGCGTGTCGTTGCCGCCGCGGCCGTCGAGCGTATCCTTGCCGGAGACGCCGTCGAGGCGGTTGTCGCCCTCGCTGCCGATCAGCGTGTCACCCTGTTCGGTGCCGATGATGTTCTCGATCGCGGTGAGGCTGTCGCCCTGCGCGTTGCCGCCGGTGCCAGTGCCGGTCGTCAGATTGATCGTAACGGCGGAAGAGCCTGTGTAGTCGGCGGTATCGATGCCCTCGCCGCCGTCGAGCGTATCGGCAGCGGCTCCGCCCACCAGCGTGTCGTCGCCGCCATAGCCGCGGATGAGATCGGCGCCGCCGAGCCCTCGCAGCGTGTTGGCGTCATTGTTGCCGATCAGCGTATCGGCCTGTTCCGATCCGGTCAGCGCATCGATGCCATAGAGCCTGTCGCCCTCGGCGTCGCCGCGGAAGCCGTAGCCCGACGAAAGGTTGACGGAAACGCCAACGGCCGACTGTGCGTAGCTGGCGGTATCGAACCCGTCGCCGCCGACGAGGACATCCGCGCCGGCGCCGCCGCTGAGCGTATCGTTGCCCTTGCCGCCCTGCAGGCGGTTCGCCGCCGCATTGCCCGTGAAGACGTTGCCGTTGTCGCCGCCGATCAGCGCTTCGATGCCGTTGAAGGTGTCACCGCCGGTGCCGACGCCCGTCGCAAGGTTAGCCACGGTGTAGCCGGAGCCGGCATAGCTCACGGTATCGAACCCGGCATCGCCGTAGAAGGCATCGGCGCCGGTGCCGCCGATCAGCGTGTCGTCGCCGTCGCCGCCGCGCAAGGTATCGTTGCCTGCGCCGCCCTCGAGCAGGTCCTTTCCGTCGCCGCCCTCGATCAGATTACTGAAGTTATTGCCGACCAGATGATCGTCGAAGTCAGAGCCGACCATGTTCTTGAAATTCGAGACGCGGTCGCCTTCCGCGTCGCCGCCGGAGCTGACGCTGCCGTCGAGCGCGACGTTGACGCCGTCAGACGAATTGAAATAGCTGACCGTACCGACGGCGCCGGGCGAATCGAGCCCGAGCAGTTCGTCGGCGCCGCCGCCACCGACCACGACGGCCCAATCGGCTCCGCCGACGATATAGTCGTTATAGTTGGAACCGATGATGCGACTGATGCCGTTATAGTAGTCGAGCACCTCTTCATTGTTACCGACGGTCCCTCCGCCGAGGGCCAAATAGGCCGAGATGCGGACCGTCGACGACGCATAGGTCACGGTATCGAAGTCGGTGGGCGGTGACGATCCGTCCGACGGGGCGTCGCCGGCAAAGAACCTGTTGGCGCCACTGCCGCCGATGAAGGTGTCGTTGCCGGCGCCGCCATAGAGCGTGTTGCGGCCACCGGCTTGCGACGGGCCGCCGGAGAGGATGTCGTCGCCGGCGCCGCCTCGGACGGTGTCGTTGCCATCGGAGGTCGTGATCGTGTCCGCCTCAGACGAACCGGTGAAGGTCACCGCGCGGCCGGAGAGCTGGCTGGTCAGATCGACCGTGCCGGGCGCCGACAATGCCAGCGTCACCTCCGAAGTGAGATCGTCGGGGCTGAAGGCGATCGTGTCATAGGACTGGAACTCGGCCGCCGTCAGCGTGATCGTCGCGCCATAGGTGTAGAGAGTGCCGGCCATGGTCCCTGATCCTCGTCCTGTCGGTCAAAGCGCGGCAGTAAGGCGTTCCATCGGCAGATGGCAGGCCCACGGCACCGGTCCGCGCCCGGCCTCATTCACTCTGGGGTTGCAGCGCCGGTGCGAAAATGGGCGGCGCAAACGCCGCTGTCAACCGCATTTCGCGCGCCGGACGCCTTCCTTTCGATGTCGCGCGAGCGATCCCGGTCGCGCTGCCGTCCATTTTTACGAAGGCTGAAAATAGCCGATCGAGCCCATGTGGCGCCCGGCTCAGGCGAGGCGGAACGAGGCCGCGGAGAGCGCCAGCCCGGTCGAGACCTGAGCGAACTGTTTCGCCACGGCTGCGCCGGCACCGTCCGAGTCGTAAGCGAGGCTGCCGGTCGCGGCGTTGTAGATGACCTCGCCGAGGCCGCCGCTGGTCGAGGCCTGGGTCGACAGGCGGAACGCGCTCGGCGCGAGCGAGCCCGGCGTCGCTCCGCCCTGCAGCGCCGCAAAGATCGACTTCGACAGTTCGACAAGGTCCGACCCGATCGTGAGATCGGTGATCGTATCGATATTGGTCGCGCCCAGCGCCGTATTGAACACGAAGGTGTCCGCGGCGGCACCGCCCGTCATCGTGTCCATGCCGAGGCCGGCGGCGAGGCGGTTGGCAACGCCGTTGCCGATCAGCGTATCGCCATTGTTCGAGCCGTTGATGTTCTCGAAGCCCGAATAGGTATCGCCTTCGGCGTCGCCGCCGGTGCCGATCCCCGTCGTGAGGTTGACGGTCACCGCGAGCACGGAGGTGCCGAAGCTCAGCGTGTCGGTGCCGCCGCCGCCGATCAGTTCATCGGCGCCGCCGCGACCGGCGACAGCGTCATTGCCAAGGCCGCCATCAAGGCGGTTGGCACCGGCGCCGCCGAGCAGCGTATCGGCGCTGTTGGAGCCGACGACGTCCTCGATCGTCGCATAGGTATCGCCCTGAGCATCGCCGCCGGTGCCGACGCCGGCGGTGAGATCGACCTTCACCCCGGTCGCGGAGGCGCCGAAGGTGACGGTATCGATGCCGCCGCCGCCGATCAGGATGTCGGCGCCGGCGCGGGCCGAGATGCGGTCGTCGCCGAGGCCGCCATCGATCCTGTTGACGCCCGTGGTGCCGATCAGCGTGTCGGCTTGGTCGGAGCCGACGATGTCCTCGATCGTCGCGAAGGTGTCGCCCTGCGCATCGCCGCCGGTGCCGGTCCCGGCGGTCAGATCGACCTTCACGGCGGCCGATGAGGTGGCATAGCTGACGCCGTCGATTCCCACGCCGCCGATCAGGTTGTCGGCGCCGCCGCGTCCGGACAACACGTCATCGCCATCGCCGCCGTCGATCCGGTCGCGCTGGGAGGAGCCCGTCAGCGTGTTGGCCGTCGTGGTTCCGGTGATCCAGATCGAATCGCCCGCCTCCCACGATGAGAACCCCATGGCCGAGAGATCGGCGCTGGCGGCATTGGTGAGCTTCAGGCTGTCGGCGAGCCCGGCGGCGCCGGCGATCGTTCCGGTTGCGAATGTGGTCGCGCCGGACAGGGTCAGCGTGCGGCCGTTGAGGGCCAGCGTCGCGAACTGGTTGTCGATGCGGAAGGATCCGCCATAGGCGAGATTGGCGCCGAGGGTCGTGGTGCCGCCGCTGATCGCGAAGCTGCCGACGGTCAGTGCCGACGGGTTCAGCGCCGTGCCGCCATAGACGACCAGCGCGCCCGCACCCGACACGGTTCCGCCGAGCGTGCTACCGCCGCGCAGCCGCAGCGTGGCACCGGCGCCAAGCGAGAGCGTGCCGACATTGGTGAAGGCGGCGTTGATCTCGCTGATACCGGCCGCCGTATCGGAAAAGCTGCCGTTGTTGAGGATCAGGCCGCCATTCGAATAGACATTGCCGGCGGCGGTGATCGTGTAGCTGCGCGTGACATCGTTTTGCAGCGTGCCGTTGAGGCTGATGTCGCCGGACTGGGTGATCGTGCCGGCATTCTGCAGCGTCATCGCCGTGTTGCCGACGCCGCCGCCGGCATAGCCGAAGCCGATATTGCCGCCGATCGTGGCGGCGCCGGTGATCTTCAGCGTGCCCGCGCCATTGATGTTGTTGCTGATCAGCGAATTCGCCGTGCCGGACAGCGTGAGCGTATGGCCGTTCAGTTGCAGCGTATCGAACTGGCCGGCAAAGGTCAGCGCGCCGGCATAGGTGAGATCGGTGCCGAGCCGCACGGTCGACCCGCCGCCGGCGAGACCGATCGACAGAACGGTGACGTTGGCGGTGTTGATGGTTGCATCGGTGCCGCCGCCGAAGGTGAGCTTGCCGTTGCCCGCGATCGTGCCGCCCAGCGTCTTCACGCCCTGGCTGAGGACGAGGTTCGAGCCGGTGCCGATCGACAGCGTGCCGCTGTTGGTCAGGGCGCCGTTGATCGTGCTGGTACCCGCCGCCGTGGCGGCGAAGGTGCCGTTGTTGACGATGGTCGCGCCGGCGCCGCTGCTCAGGATATCGCTGGCCGCCAGGAGGGTATAGGTCCGTCCGGCATCGTTGATCAGCGTGCCGTTGAGGCCGATGCTGCCGGTCTGGTCGATCGTGCCGGAATTCTGCAGCGTCATCGGCGTCGAGGTGCCGTAGGACGTGCCGAACGAGATATTGCCACCGACCGTGGCCTTGCCGGTGATCTTGAGCGTACCGGCGCCATTGACCTGATTGGCGTTGAGCGCGTTGTTCAGTCCCGACAGGGTCAGCGTGTGACCATTGAGCTGCACGACGTCGAACTGGCCGAGCAGAGTGAACGTGCCCGCATAGCTGACATCGGCGCCGAGGCGGAGTGTTGCGCCGCCGCCGGCCATGGTGATGGCGGAAACGATGACGTTGCCGGAGTTGATCGTCGCATCGGCGCCACCGCCGAAGACGAGCGTCCCGCTGCCGGAGAGGGTGCCGCCGAGCGTCTTGACGCCCTGGCTCAGCACCAAGGTCGCACCGGCGGAGACGTTCAGCGTGCCGACATTGTTGAAGGCGCCAGTGATCGTGCTGACACCGGCAGCGTTGTCCTTGAAGGTGCCTTTGTTGGTCACGGTCGCGCCGCCGAACACGCTGGAGATGTTGCTGGCGGCGGTGATCGTGTAGGTCTTGCCGGCATCATTCAGCAGCGTGCCGTTCAGGCTGATGCTGCCCGTCTGCGTGATGGCCCCGGAATTCTGCAGCGTCATCGGCGTGTTGGTCCCGTAGGACGTGCCGAACGAAGCATTGCTGCCGATGCTCGCCGCGCCGGTGACCTTCAGCGTGCCGGCGCCATTGATCTGGTTGCCGTTGAGCGTGCTGTTCAGCCCGGAGAGAACGAGCGTGAAGCCGTTCAATTGGAGGACGTCAAACTGCCCGGCGAACGAAAAGTCGCCGCCATAGGTGGTACTCTTGCCGAGCTTCAGCGTGGCGCCGACATTGCCGCCGTTCATCTCGATCTTGGCGACGCTGAGCAACGCTGAGGGGGCGACGGTCGTCAGCCCAGAGCCGATGATCAGCCGCCCGGCGCCGCCGACGCTGCCGTTCAAGATGTTGGTGCCGCCGAATCCGAGACTGAGCGAATTACCGGCGTTGATGGTGATCGCGCCATTGCTGGTGAATTGGCCGGCGATGGTGGCGCCGACCGCGCCGCCGCCGATGACGATCCCGCCATTGTTGACGATCTTCGCGTTGGCGGCATTGGTGTTGCCGAGCGTCGTCGATGCGTCGATCGTGAAGGTCGAGCCGGCATCGAGCTGCAGCGTGCCGGCGGTCAGGTTGTCGCCGACATTGAGATCGTGATGCTGCGTGCCGGTGGCGCCCGACGCGAATTGCAGCTTGGCGCCGCCGGTGAGGCCGAGCACGCCATAGCCGGTACCGCCCGCGACGGCGGAGCCGGTGATCAGAAGCGTGCCGGGACCGGTGACCTTGCCGTCCAGCGTCGATGCGCCCGAGAGCGTCAGCGTGCGGTTGTTGAGATTGAGGATGGCGCCGTTGCCGCTGTAGTCGCCGAGCGTGAACGTCCCGCCATAGGAGAGATTGGTGTTGAGATTGGTCCGCGAGACCGTGCCGTTGCCGGTCACGCCGAGCACCCAGTTGGCGACCGTGACGCTTGTGCCGGCATTCATATTGAACGTGCCGTACAGGAACTGGAGCGTGCCGGCGCCCGAGAGCGTTCCGGCATAGGTGCCGGCAGTGACGTTCAGCGTGCCGTTGGAGACGCCGAGGCCGGCGCCACCCGCGACGTTGATCGCCATCGAATTGAAGGCGCCGCCATTGACGAGGGTCAGCGACCCGCCGGTGATATCGAGCGTTCCGGTGATGTTGCCGTTGATGCTGTTGACGCTGCTGGTGCCGTTATAAGTGACGGTGAACGGTGTCGGCGGCGTGGCGCCGGAGTTGTTTCCGAGCACGGCGTCTTCATTGACGCCAGGGACATAGTGAAGGGTCGGAGGCGGCGCGGCCGGGTTCGGCTCGTCCCAATTTGCTGCCGTAAACCAGTTTCCGCTCAGCGCATTCCAAGTCGCGGTAATGGGGGAAGGCATGAAAAGCTCCCGACTATCAGATCGTTGCCCTGGAAAGCTCGATCAAGTTCTGATTTACTTTCCAGTTACTATAATCGTTCGGCGGCCTTCTGTCTTCACCGGCACCGAGCCCGGCAACCCGAAATTGTGCGCGTGACCTCGCGGCGGGCTGCCAGTCGTGTGCGCGCACCGTTTCGTGTATCCTCGCGCGGAGCCGGAACCATTGTTCTCTCCCCACCCATCCGAGGCGCATGGTGCGCCGGCCGAGGCAAGGCCCGATGACGGCACCGCTCCAACCCGCACCGGCCGATGCGCCCACGACGGTCGATTCCGGCCTGATGGCGCTCTGCGGCATCGCGGCCTATTTCCGCATCGCCGCCGAACCCCCGGCACTTCGGCGGGAACTCGCCCTGTCCGGCACGGCAGTCGCGGACGCCGGGCAGATCCTGCGCGCGGCGAAGCTGATCGGCCTCCGCGCCGCGCAAGGGACCTTGCGCAAGGGCGCCGTCGATCTCGACAGCCTCGTGGCGCCCTCGCTGGTGCAGCGGCGGGATGGGGTGTTCGAGATCTTCGGAGGGCGCCAGGCGGCCGGCCGCTACCGGATGATCGACCCGGTCACGCGGCTCGAGCGCATCATCGATGCCGACACCTTTGCCGCCCTCTATGAGCCCTTCGCCATCCGCGTATCGCGCCGCTTTCTCGGCGCCGGCGCCGCGCCGACGCGGTTCGGCTTCAGCTGGTTCCTGCCCTCGATCTGGCGCTATCGCCGGCCGCTCGGCCATGTGCTGCTCGCCTCGCTGTTCGTGCAGCTGTTCGCGCTGGTGACACCGCTCTTCTTCCAGGTCGTGATCGACAAGGTGCTGAGCCATCGCGGCTTCTCGACCCTGACCGTGCTGGTGGCGGGGCTGGTCATCATCGGCGTCTTCGACGTCGTGCTGCAGTATCTGCGCAGCTACGCGCTGTCGCACACCACCAACCGCATCGATGTCGAGCTCGGCCAGCGGCTGTTCCAGCATCTGCTGCGGCTGCCGATCGGCTATTTCGAGACCCGCTCGGCCGGGCAGACCGTGGCGCGCGTACGCGAACTCGAGACCATCCGCACCTTCCTGACCGGACAGGGACTGTTCGCGGCGCTCGACTTCGCCTTCGCCTTCATCTTCATCGCGGTGCTGTTCGCCTATTCGACCACGCTGACGCTGATCGTGCTCGGCACCATTCCGATCTATCTGCTGCTGACCTGGGTGATCCGGCCGCTGCTCAGGACGCGCATCCAGGACAAGTTCGACAAGGGCGCCCTCAGCCAGCAATTCCTGGTCGAGACCGTGATCGGCATCGAGACGGTGAAGGCCTCGGCGGTCGAGCCGGTGATGCAGGCGGAATGGGAGGAGCGCCTCGCCGCCTATGTGAAGAGCTCGTTCGACGCGACCATGCTGGCGGCGGTCGGCCAGAACGCCATCCAATATGTGTCGAAGCTCTCGACCGCCTTCCTGCTGTTCTTCGGCGCCCGCGCCGTCATCGACGGGCAGATGACCATCGGCCAGCTGATCGCCTTCAACATGATCGCCGGACAGGTGGCGCAGCCGATCCTGCGCCTGTCGCAGATGCTGCAGGACTTCCAGCAGGTGCAGGTTTCGGTCGAGCGGCTCGGCGACATTCTCAACGCGCCGCCCGAGCGGATGCCGGCGCTGCGCGCGCCGCCGCCGCCGCTCAAGGGCGCGATCGAGCTCCGCAACGTCTCGTTCCGCTATCGGCCCGGCCTGCCGGAGGTGCTGAAGCAGGTGTCGCTGCGCATCCGGCCCGGCGAGGTCGTCGGCATCATCGGACCCTCGGGCTCGGGCAAGTCGACGCTCACCAAGCTGGTGCAGCGCTTCCACAGCCCCGACGAAGGCCAGGTGCTGATCGACGGCATGGACCTTTCGCAGATCGACCCGACCTGGCTCCGCCGGCAGATCGGCGTGGTGATGCAGGAGAATCTCCTGTTCAACCGCACGATCAACGACAACATCGCGCTCGCCAATCCGGCGCTGCCGCGGGCACAGGTCATCGCCATCGCCCGGCTCGCCGGCGCCGACGAATTCATCGCCCGCCTGCCGGAAGGCTACGACACCGTCATCGAGGAGCGCGGCGCCAATCTCTCCGGCGGCCAGCGCCAGCGGATCGCCATCGCGCGGGCGCTCGCCAGCAACCCACCGCTGATGATCTTCGACGAGGCGACGAGCGCGCTCGACTATGAGAGCGAGCGCGTGATCCAGGCCAATATGCGCCATATCGTAAAGGGACGGACGGTCATCATCATCGCCCATCGCCTCGCCGCCGTGCGCCATTGCGACCGCATCATCGGCCTCATCGACGGCCGCATCGTCGAGGCGGGAAGCCATGACGAGTTGCTGAAGCGGCCCGACGGGCTCTATGCGCGGCTCTGGGCGATGCAAGCGGATGGAGCGCCGGTTTGAACGCGCCCCAGCCCCCGCAAAGCGCGCCCGCCAGCGAGAGCCCGCCGGCCGGCCAGGCGCCAGCCGCCCCCTTGCCGCCGAAGCGAAAGGCAGTCGACCAGGCCTTCCTGCCGGCGGCGCTCGAAGTGATCGAGACGCCGCCATCGCCGATCCGCCTCGCCATTCTGGTGACGATCTGCGCGCTGTTCGCGGCCGCGCTCATCTGGGCCTTTTTCGGCCGGGTCGATGTCGTCGCCGTCGCGCCGGGACGCATCCAGCCGACCGGCCGCGTCAAGGCGATCGAGGCCTCCGAGACCGGCCGCGTCGCGACCATCGCCGTTCGCAACGGCAGCCATGTCGAGGCCGGCAGCCTGCTGATCGCGCTCGATCCGCGCGAGGCGGCGGCCGATGTGGCGCAGCTCACGACCGAGCTTGCGGCCATGCAGGCCGAGGCGACGCGGCGCCGCGCCGCCATCGCTGCGGCGGCCCTGCCGGAGCCAGTGGCGCCGGCGCTCACCTTCGATGCCACCGTGCCGGCGCCGGTCAGGGCGCGCGAGAGCCGCGTGCTCGGCAGCGACATCGCGGCCCTCACGGCGACGCTGGCCGCGATCGAGGCGCAGAGCACCGAGAAGGACGCCGAGCGCGCCCGTCTCGAGACGACGATCGCGGCGCAGCAGGCGCTGATCGCGACGCAGGGCGTGCGCGTCGGCATGCGCTCCGAACTCGTCGAGCGCTCGGCCGGTTCGAAGGCGCAGCTGATCGACGCGCAGGAAACGCAGCAATTGCAGCAGGTGACGCTGGCCGAGCAGACCGGCCAGCTGAACGAGGCCAAGGCGGCGCTCGACCGGCTCGCCAAGGAGCGGCGGCGGATCGTCGAGGGGTTCATCGCCGACAATGGCCAGAAGCTCGCCGATGCCGAAGGGCGCATCGACGAGGCGCGCGACAAGCTCGTCAAGGCCGAGGCGCGGCTGGAACAGATGTCGATCCGCGCGCCGATCGCCGGCACCGTCACGGCGCTCTCGATCGGCGGCAGCGGCCAGGTGGTGACCACGGGCCAGGAGGTGATGCGGATCGTGCCTGATGGTTCCACGCTGGAGCTCGAGGCCTATGTCTCCAACACCGATATCGGCTTCATCCATCCGGGGCAGTCGGTCGCCATCAAGATCGACGCCTTTCCCTTCACCCGCTACGGCATGCTGGACGGGCGCGTCGCCGATGTCGCGCTCGACGCGGTGCCGCGCGCCGATCTCAACGAGCGCCTCGCCTCCCCGGCCGCCGCGCCGCGGCAGACAGGGGCCGGCGGCGCGCAGGCGGTGCAGGATCTCGTCTTTCCGGTGATCGTCTCCATCACCGACCCGTCGATCACCGTCGACGGCACTACGGTTCCGCTCTCGGCCGGCATGTCGGCCGTGGCGGAGGTCAAGACCGGCCGCCGGCGCATCCTCGAATATCTGTTCTCGCCGCTGGTCGAGGTCGGTTCGGAGGCGATGAAGGAGCGCTGACACAAGGCGCGCGGGTCGGGCCGGCTTCGCGCTATCCTTTCGTATAGGCTGGCGATGCCGAGGCGCCAGCAACGTCCCCGAGGGGTTGGCTATACTGCGGCCGCGGCTCGAAGAGGGTTCGGCCGAACACAGCGGCAGAGGGATTGCGGCATGTCGATCGTTGCGAAGTTCAGGCTCGTCGCTGCGGCCATCCTGCTGTCGGCGGGGCTCATGCCTGCGCTGGCGGCCTCGCTCGACGCGCCGACCGGCGATGTCGTGCTGACGATCTCCGGCGCCATCACCGAGACGAACCGCAGCGGCGAGGCCCGCTTCGACATGGCGATGCTGAAGGCCCTGCCGGCAACCGAATTCACCACCACCACAATCTGGACCGACGGCAAGATCCGCTTCACCGGCGTCCTGCTGAAGGACCTGCTGGCCGCGGTCGGCGCGCATGGCAAGAGCGTGCACGCCGTCGCGCTCAACGACTATGCGATCGACATGCCTCTGGCCGACGCGATGTCTGGCGGCCCGCTGCTCGCCTATGAGGTCAACGGCCAGCCGATGTCGGTGCGCGACAAGGGTCCGCTCTGGATCGTCTATCCTTACGATGCCGATGCGGACTATCGCAGCGAACTCGCCTATTCGCGCAGCATCTGGCAGCTGGCGCGCCTCGAGATCGGCGACTGACGTGACGCTCCCGGAGGGAGCACCCGTGGAGGTAGACAAACCCGTCCTCGCGCCGGCCTGGTCGCGCGCACGCCGGCTGAAATTCACCGCAGCGGTGCTCGCCATCGCTGCGGTCGTCGCCGTTCTGGTGGCGCTCGGATCGCGGATCGTCACGGAACTGTCGAGCCTTGAGTCGGCGCCGCAGGACAATGTGCAGTGGTCGCTGTCGCAGCTCGAGGTCGAGCATTACGCGATGTCGGAGGCCCTGCTGGCGGCCTCGATCGACGCGGCGAGGATCGACGAGTTCAAGCGCCGCTTCGACATCTTCGTCAGCCGCATCAACATCCTCCGGCAGAGCGAGACCTTTGCCGTGCTCCGGCGCGACATCCGCGCCGCCGCCCTGATCCAGACGCTCGACCAGCAGGTGACGCGGCTGTTCCCGGCCGTCGACGGCCCGCCGGCCGCGTTCAGCGGCAACCTGCCCGAGCTCCGGAGCGCCCTCGCCGACATGAAGCCGGCCGTCCGCTCCCTGTCGCTGGCCGGCGTCAAGCTCTTCGCCGACGCCTCCGACACGCGGCGGAAGTCGTTCTCGGAGCTCGTGATCTGGACGGCGCTGACGGCGATCGGGCTGATCGTCGCGCTGGCGGCCACCCTCATGGTGCTCTTGTGGCAGTCGCGGATCGCCCGGCGGCGCTCGGAAGAGATCGAGATCAGCAACCTGCGCTATCGCAACACGATCAACGCCTCGCTCGACGCCATCGTGGTGGCCGACAGCGAGGGGGTCATCATCGACTTCAATCCCGCCGCCGAGCGCGTCTTCGGCTATTCCCGCAACACGGCGATCGGCCAGCACATGCAAGGGATGATCATCCCGCCGCAATGGCGCGCCGCCCATCGCGCCGGCATGAAGCGCTTCCTCGACACGGGCGCGAGCCGGGTCATCGCCGCCGGCCGTGTCGAGCTCGAGGCGATGCGCGCCACCGGCGAACAGTTCCCGGTCGAGCTGTCGCTCGGCACGACATCGACGGCGACGGGACCGGTGTTCATCGCCTATGTGCGCGACATCTCGGACCGCATCGCCACGCAGCGCGCGCTGACCGAGGCGCGCGACCAGGCGCTCGCCGCGGCCCGCGCGAAGTCGCAGTTCCTGGCCGTCATGAGCCACGAGATGCGCACGCCGCTCAACGGCGTTCTCGCCGTGCTCGACCTGCTCGACCTGCTCGACCACACCGATCTCGATGCCCGCCAGCGCGCCTATGTCGACACCGCCACGGCCTCGGGCGAGATCCTGCAGCATCACATCGACGACGTTCTCGACATCACGCGGATCGAGGCGAAGGCGGTGCAGCTGCGCGCGGGCTGGTTCGATCTTGTCGGGCTGCTCGACGAGGTGGCGGATGTGACCGCGCCGGCGGCGGCGGGCCGGTCGGTCGAGATATCGGTCACCACGTCGCTGGCCGACCGCTACGTGTTCCAGGATCGCAACCGCCTGCGCCAGGTCACGATCAACCTCGTCGGCAATGCGGTGAAGTTCACCGAGCGCGGCTCGATCCGCATCGAGGCCAACGAACTCCCCCCCGTCGGCGACCTCCGCATGGTCGAGATCGCCGTGTCCGATACCGGCATCGGCATCGCGCGCGAGGACATCGACCGCATCTTCGACGACTTCGTCACGCTCGATCCCTCCTACCAGCGCACGGCGGCCGGCTATGGCCTCGGCCTTGCCATCACGCGCGGCATCGTCGATGCGATGGGCGGCACGATCCGGGTCGAGAGCACGCCGGGCCTCGGCAGCCGCTTCAGCGTCCGCTTGCCGATCGCAGCCTCCGCGGCGCCGCGACCGACCGTCCCCGAACCCGCGACCGAACCGGCACCCGCCATCGCGAAGCGCCATTCCGACAGCCGCGTGCTGCTCGTCGAGGACAACGAGACCAACCGCTTCGTCGCGCGCGAAATGCTCCAGCGCGCCGGCTGCGCGGTCACCGAGGCGAGCGACGGCGAGGAAGCGGTGGCGATGGCCGAGGCGGAGAGGTTCGACCTGATCGTGATGGATCTCTCGATGCCGCGCGTCGACGGGCTGCAGGCGACGCAGCGCATCCGCGCCGGCAGCGGTCCGAACCGCGACACGGTGATCATCGGGCTGACCGCCCATGCGCTGCCGGAAGAACAGACGCGGCTGCAAGAGGCCGGCATGCAGGACTGCCTGACGAAGCCATTGCGGCTCGCAAAGCTCGCCGCGGTCCTCGCGCGCTACCTCCCCTCCGCCGACGAGCCGAAGGCGGAGCGCGGCGGCGCCGGCACCGCACCGCTCGCCGAGCTGGTCGATTTCGCCGTGCTGGCGGAGCTCTCCGAACTGCTGCCAGAGGCGATCTTCCACGCCCGGATCGAGGCCTATCTCGCCGAGCTGCCGGCCGCGCTCGCCGATCTCTCGGCGGCGGCCGAACGCAGCGATTTCAGCGCGCTGCGCCGCCTCGCCCATCTCCATGCCGGCTCCTCGGCCGTCTTCGGCGCCAGCCGGCTGTTCGAGGTGCTGAAGCAGTTGCAATCGGCGAGCGAGGCGAAGCAGATCGATGCGATCGCCGCGCTCGTCGGCAGCCTTCCCGCCGTCGTCGCGGAGACGCGCGCCGCGATGACCGAGATGCTCGACGAGAGCTGACGGCGCCTCAATAGGCGCCGCGTCCCGTCACCACCGCGCGCACCGTCAGGGCGATGATCGCGAGATCGAGCATGATCGAGCGGCTCCTGACATAGGCCGTGTCCATGTGCACCATCTTGGCAAAGCCGATCTCGGCCCGGCCGGAGACCTGCCAGAGCCCGGTGAGGCCCGGCTTCGCGCCGAGGCGGGCGAGCGCCTCAGCCGGATAGGCCGCGACCTCCTGCGGCAGCGCCGGGCGGGGGCCGACGATGCCCATCTCGCCCTTCACGACATTGAGGAGCTGCGGCAGCTCGTCGAGCGAGAAACGGCGGAGGACGCGGCCGACGCGGGTGATGCGCGGATCGGCCTTAGCCTTGAAGCAGATCCCGGCCCGGTCGCTCTTGGCCAGCATCACCTGCCGCCGCGCCTCGGCATCGCGGTACATCGAGCGGAACTTGTAGAGCGTGAACGGCTTGCCGTTGCCGCCGATCCGCGTCTGGCGGAACAGCACCGGCCCCGGCGATTCCAGCCGGATCGCCGCGGCGGTCACCGCGAGCACGGGCGCGAGGGCGACAAGCCCGCCGACCGCGAAGACGAGATCGAGCAACCGCTTGCCGCGCGGCTCGCGGAGGCCGGCGCGGCGCTGCGCCTTGCGATCGGCATAGGCGCGGACAACGAAGGCCGGGTTGCCGAGGAC
Organism: Kaistia sp.; assembly: GCA_965229325.1. Lineage (GTDB taxonomy): Bacteria > Pseudomonadota > Alphaproteobacteria > Rhizobiales > Kaistiaceae > Kaistia. The sequence continues at coordinate 1,421,977 of OZ245873.1, forward strand.
ATAGCGGGCGAACAGGCGGCGCGGCTCCAGCGCCAGGCGCCACAGCCATTCGGCCCCCATGCGGCGCATCGCCAGCGGCGCCCGCGCGATGCTGCCCGACCAGAAGTCGAACTGCGCGCCGACGCCGGCGACGAGCCGGGCCTCCAGCCGCGCACGGTTGCGGGCGATCCAGACATCCTGCAGCGGCACGCCGAGCGCGACGAGAACGATATCGGCGCCGGACGCATTGATGGCGGCGATGACCGCGTCATCCTCGCCGGGCTGAAGATGCCCGTGATGCGTCCCGGCGACCGTGAGGCCGGGCGCCAGCCGCTGCGCCGTCGCCGCGGCGGCCTCGGCGATGCCGGGACGGGCGCCGAAGAAATAGATCGAGAGGCCGCGCGCCGCCGCATCGACGCAGAGCGGCACGAACAGGTCGGTGCCGTTGAGGTTCTCGACGAAGCGTCCGCCGCCGAGCCTCGCCGCCAATTGCAGGCCCGAACCGTCCGGCAGCAGGATATCGGCCTTGCCGACGGCCCAGCGAAAGGCCGGGTCGTCCGCCGCCGTGTTGACGGCATGGGCGTTGATGAACACCGCCGTCCGACGCTCGCCCGGCTCCAAGAGCAGCGACAGCGCGGTCTCCCGCGTCTCGTTGAGGATGCGCATGTTGAACAGATCGACTGTCTTGGCCGGTTCCATCGATTTTTCTCCGAGTTCGATGGCGCCATGATCGGGATCGGTCCAATTTTCATCAAATCCGCAGCAGCATATCCGTCCCCACCCTTGGCACTGCCGCCGGCGAGATCGGGTAGGGCTTCCTGCTTCGAGGCGCGAAACCTATCCTTGCGCATAGTCAAATCGCGGTTGCGGGGCGGAGACTATGATTGCACGCTGATTTCAACCGCTGCCCCATCCTCCGGGCGCGTAAAAGCGCTACATTGCTTTCATGCGTGGTCGGGGATTCGCCACGGCAATGAAGATCGATTCCAGTCGAGGACACATGTTCGGCGTCATCACGGTGTGGTCGGGGCGGTCGTCATGAAGATATTGCTGGCGGATGACCACGAGCTGGTTCGCGATACGATCCGCGCCTTCCTGGAGCGCGAGCCGGATATCTCGGTGGCGGTGGCGGCGGATTTCGGTGCGGCAGCCGAGCGGATCACCAAGGAAGGGCCGTTCGACCTCGTCATTCTCGACTACACCATGCCCGGCATGAACGGGCTCGAGGGCCTTGCCCGCGCCAAGACGCTCAATTTCGGAAGCCCGGTCGCGATCATCTCCGGCACCGCGACCCGCAGCATCGCCGACGAGGCGCTCTCCGCCGGTGCCGCCGGCTTCCTGCCGAAGACGATCGCGGCCAAGTCGCTGATCCACGCCATCCGCTTCATGGCGGCCGGCGAGCAATATGCGCCGATCAGCTTCATGACCGAGCGCGAGGAGGAGGTCGTCCATCCCCTCGCCGCCAAGCTGACCAAGCGCGAGATGGAGGTCCTCGCTGGCCTCGTCGACGGGCGCTCCAACAAGGAGATCGCGCGCGGCCTCGACCTGCAGGAAGTCACCGTCAAGCTGCATGTGAAGACGCTGTGCCGCAAGCTGGAGGCCCGCAACCGCACCAACGCGGCGATGATCGCCAAGGAAGCCGGCCTGTTCTAGCGACCGATCGGCCTTGAGTCTCTGCCCTGCTCCGGACACACTCGGTTGTCGTTGCCGGGCTTGACCCGGCAACCCAGACTTTCTGCGACTGACGGAACAGAATTCCGGGCCTGCAAGGAAAGACTGGATTGCCGGGTCAGGCCCGGCAATGACAGTTGAGTTTGGTGGCTCGTGACGATGGAAACCGAACGTCGATCCGTCATGGCGCGCGGCCCAGCGCGCTCTATCCGTTCGGATAGGCTCGCTCTCCAATGACGTCCTGAGCGAGCCCTCGGCGCGCGCAGGACAGCGGCGCCGCGCGCTAGTGAGATGGCCAGTCACCGGGGCCATGTCATGAACGCGCATACCTACCCGAAACCGATCCTCGACGACGCTGGCCTCGCCACGACGCAGCCGCTGCGCACCTGGCTGGCCGCTCAACCCGGCACGGCGGAAGCGTCGCCGCAGGACGTCCCGCCCGGCTCGAAGAGCCGGCGGTTTCGCCTTCGGCGGACGCGGCTCTCGGCACTCTCGATCGGGCGGGCCATCGGCGGCGGCCGCATCGGCGATTTCGGCCGGACGCCGCGCTACCTGCTGGTGGCGGGCCTCGCGCTGGTCGCGATCTGGGTGCCGATCGTGCTCTATGTGAAATACGCGCCGCTGCGCTATTCCTCGCAGCTGTCGCTGATCCTGCCGGGATCGGGCGTCTCCACCTCGGTCAACCTCTCCGATATCGGCCAGGCGACCTCCTCGTCGAACTCCGCCTATGCGAGTTCGACGATCAGCCCGACGGTGACCTACCAGACGCTGCTGCAATCCCGCAACGTCATCGACCGCGCCGCGGCGAGCCTCGACCTCACCGGCAGCAGCTTCGGGTCCCCCCGCGTCAAGCTGCTCGACCAGACGAGCCTCATCAGCGTCGAGATGACCGCCGCGACGCCGGAGGTCGCGCGCGCACGCGCCGCCGCGCTGCTCGCGGCCTTCATGACCGAGCTCGATACGCTTCGCTCCGACGAGATCGCCCACCGCGAGGCGTCCTCGACCGAGACGATCCGCCAGTATCAGGGCAGCGTCGACAGCATCCGCCAGCAGATCAGCGCGCTGCAGATGAGCTCCGGCCTCACCAGCGCCGACCAGTACAACGAGATCGTCACGGCGACGCAGGCGCTGAAGGCGCGCGTCGTCGATATCGAGGCGGCCGCCAAGGATCATGCCGGCGCCATCCAGTCGCTGTCCTCGATGCTGCGCGTCTCGCCGGAACTCGCCGCGCGGACGCTGAAGCTGCATGCCGATGTCGAGTTCAATGCGCTTGCCGCCGGCGCCGCCAAGGACGCGGCCGCGCTCGCCGAATTCAACCAGCTCTATGGCCCGAAGCATCCGAAGGTCGTCGGCGCCGCCCAGCGCTATCTCGGCTCCAAGCTACGCATGCTGCAGCGCGGATCGGTTCTGACCGGCCTGCCGGGCGAGCAGCTCCAGGCCGAGATCGACATGTCCTCGGACGGCCAGCGCGCGCCGCTGCTGGCGCGGCTCGTCACGCTCGTCTCCGAGCGGGACGGCCTCGCCGCGCAGCTCGCCTCGCTGAAGGCCGAGCTCGAGGCCGACAAGCGCCGCGTCGTCGATCTCGTCGGCACCGCATCGAAGCTCGACAGCCTCAATCGCGACTACAAGGTCGCCGAAGCCGTCTTCACCTCGGCGCTGGCCCGCATCAGCACCTCGAAGGCCGATCTCTTCGCCTCCTATCCGATGGTGCAGGTCTCCGAGGCGCCGACGCTGCCCGACGCGCCCTCCTCGCCCAACAAGAAGATCGCCTTCGGCGCCGGTGCCGCCGCCTCGCTGTTCGCCTTTGTCGGCCTCTTCCTCGCCTGGATGCGCCGCCCGATCATCGAGCGCCTCGTCAAGGGCCGGGCGAAGGGAGCAAGCGAGGATGCGTAAGCGCTCGCTGCCGGACGCCATCTGCTTCTGGACGATCGCCCTCACCTGGCCGCTCTACGGCATCGGCGCGCTCTATATCGTCGGGCCGGTGCTCGCCTGGCTGATGACGCTGCTGGCGCTCGCCGCGCTCTATCTCGGCCCCGCCGCGCCGCCGGGATGGCGCGCGGCCGGGCCGATCCCGCCGATCGTCTGGCTCTGGATCGCCGGCATGGCGGTGATGCTGGTGGCGCTCTGGGTCGGCCATCTCGACTGGGGCCTCGGCACCGGCCAGACGATCAAGTCGACGATCGGCTGGGCGAAGGGCTGGGCGCTGATGGCGCTGTTCCCGCTCGTCGGCGCCGTGCTGCCGATCCGCCGCCACTCGCTGATCCGCAGCCAGACCATCGTCGGGCTCTGCACGCTCCTGGTGCTGCCGATCATGCTGGTGGCGCCGATGATCGGCCTGCCGGAAAAGCTCTTCGAGTCGCCGCTGAAGGCGGCCGGGGGACCGGGACCTGAATACTTCTCCGTCTACCTCTACACGCTCGATCCCTCGACCTGGACGCCGCGCTGGCAGTTCTACGCGCCGTGGTCGCCCTTTGCCGGGCTGATCGGCGTCGTGCTGGCGCTGTTCGCGCTCGAGGAGAAGAAGCGCTTCTGGATGATCGTCGGCCTCCTGGCCGCGGTCGCGATGATCTATCTGTCGAAATCGCGCATGAGCAGCGTCGCGCTGGTTGTCTGCGTGATTGTGCCGCGCCTGCTGCCCTTTCTCCGGCAAAGCGTCGCCTGGAGCGTTCTCGCCGCCGCCGCGGCCTCGCTCGCCGTGCTCGGCACCGACCTGCTCCGCCTGATGCAGGACGGCGTCTCGGCCTTCAAGGGCGCCCGCGCCGATAGCACCCGCGTGCGCGAAGCGCTGCAGCGGATCGCCTATGACCGCTGGCGCACGGAGGCCGTCTGGTTCGGCCACGGCACGGTGGAGCCCGGACCGCACCTCGTCGAGCGCATGCCGATCGGCAGCCATCACACCTGGTTCGGCCTCCTCTTCGTCAAGGGCCTCGTCGGGCTCTTCGCGCTGCTCGTGCCGATGACCGTGCACACGCTGCTGACCTTCGCCGACGCCACGCGCGGCCCGCGCGGCCGCCTTCCGCTCGGCATTATGCTGCTGCTGGTCATCCTGTCCTTCGGCGAGAATGTCGAGATCGAGGCCTATCTGCTGTGGCCGGCGCTGGTGCTGCTCGGCATCCATGCGCGCGAGATGAACAGCCCGGAAGCCAGCGGCCGCTGATCGCCCCGGCGGACCGAGACCGGCAGCGAGCGCGCGGCGGAGCCAGCGCCAGACGCGGGCCCGCGGCGCCCCAAACGCCTCCGATGTTGGAATCGAAAAGCCCTCCATCCCATTGGGAGAGAGGGCTTTTTTGTGGACGGAAGGGAGGCTCTTGGGCCGGCGATGGAGGCTCCCTTCGTAGCAGGGACCGATGCGGATCCACGTCGCAGCTGCTGATGGCGCCCCATCAAGGCGCTCAAGTCGGAGTGCGTGCCCTCTCGCCGGCGCGCTGGCTTCCCGTCCCGGAGGGCTGCTCCCGAGGGTTGGCAGCACGACGGATCGCTGCGTGACCGAGACCGGCGAGGCCGGCTCGTGGCGGCATCGCGCCCTTGCACCGAAGGCGGCAGAGAAAAGCCCGCCACCCTTGCGGGTGACGGGCTTCCCTTCCTCGGGGGCGGTGGGTCGCCCCGTCGAAACCATCTCGTCGGCCCCGGTCCGGGACCGGGGTCAAGACGCGCCGCGCGCTGTCCGAGTGCCTTCGACCGCGCGTCGGGGAGAAGCCCGCCACCCCTTTCGGGATGACGGGCTCCCCTTCCTCGGGGGCGGTGGGTCGCCCCGTCGAAAGCTCGATCGCGTCGCGTCAGGCGGCCGACTTCGCATCCTGGATGCCGTCGCGGCCGAACCTGTCGATGAGTGCGCACCAGGCTTCGGCGAACCGGGCCTCGGTTTGTTCGGCGTGCCGACGTCCGCCTTCGATGTCCACTGTCCGCAGGTCGCAACGCGCCAGCGCCTCGCGCCAGCCACGGCTGCTGTTCTCGGGCACAACCAGCGCGCCGGCCCGGACGAGCGCCGCGCTGGCATCGATCGGGGCCGTCAGCACCGGCAGCCCGGCGGCGAGCGCCTCGAGGGCGACCAGTCCGCTCGCATCGAAGCGCGCGGGAACGGCGAGCCCGTCGGCGGCTGCGAAGGCGGCGCGGCGATCGGCCGGCGCGTCGGCGAATTCGATGCGCTCATGGCCGCGGGCGCGGGCGACGAGCTCGCTATGGCGCGGCCCCTCGCCGTGGAGGCGAAGCGTCAGGTCGTCGCGATCGGCGGCGATGAAGGCATCAATCAGGATGTCGAAGCCGGACGCGCGATCGAAGCGGCCGATCGCGGCGAGGACGGCGGCATTGCCGGGCGCCCGCCCGAGGGCCGCCGCCGGCGGCGGCGCAGAGGGCTCGATCAGGACGACGCGATCGAGCCCCGCAAAGCGATGGCGCAGGATCCAGCGTTCCTGCGGCGCATTCAGCGCGACGATCATGTCGAACAGCGCATAGCTCGCCCCGACAAGAGCGTCGAAGCGGTCGCGATTGTCGATGGTGCCGGCGACATAGCCATCGCCGAACAGATGCTCGACATGGATCAGCGGCGTCGCCGGATGCAGCGCCCTCAGCGCCGTCAGATAAGCGAGGTTGCGCCAGCTGACCGGGAGATGCGAGACGATGATGTCGGCCTGGAGGCGCGGCGGCTCCATCTGCCCGCGTTCCTGCCGCACCAGACGGCCGCTCGCAAACGGCGCCAGCAGCGGCGAGGCGCGCATCTGGCCGACCATGGCCTCGATGCCCTCGCCGGGCTCGTCGGCGACGAGATGGCTCACTGCCTGGATCATGATGATCGTCCTCGTGAAGGCCGGGCTCAGGTGCCGGCCGGATGGAGCAGGCGCCGCTCGACGGCCGCATAGACGCTGTCGCCGACGAGGTTCAGCACTTCGGCGGCAAGAAACGTGACCGTCGTCTTGACCGGCTCCTCGAGGAACGGGCGCAGCGAGGCGCGGGCCGATTGGCGCACGAGGCGGCTCGCCAGTCTGCCGTCGCGCATCGAGACAGCGCGGCGGGCGAGATAGCGCAGCTGATAGGCCGTGGCGGCGGGGCCATGGCGCTCGACGAGATCGGGCGAGATCTCGCCGATCTTGGCGCGCATGCCGAGCCAGCTGTCGAGCTGGCGGGAGATGTTGGCCGACAGCGCCGCGCCATGGATGCGATAGAGCGTCAGGAGGCCGTCGATGCCCTCGATCCGCCAATCCTGCGTCAGCACGAAGCGCAGCCAGCCCTCGATATCGTCCGACTGGCGGAAGGTCTCGTCGAACCACCAGTCGCGCTCGGTCTCGCCGAAGGGGCGGTAGGCGAAGCCGTCGAGCGCCGCGCGGCGGATGACCGCCGCCGAGCCATTGCCGATCGGGTTGCGCTTGAAGATGTCGGCGGCGGTGATGCCGGTGAGCTTCGGCTTCTGGTCGATGCCGATCGGCTGGCCGGCGGCATCGATCATGCGCGAGCCGGAAAAGCTGATGCCGACATCGGGATTGGCGCGGAGATGGTCGACATGGCGCTCGAGCTTCTCGGGCAGCCAGAGATCGTCGGCATCGCAGAAGCCGATATAGGCGCCACGTGCCGCAGCGATGCCGGTGTTGTGGGCGCCGGCAAGGCCGCGATTGCGCTGGCGGATGACGCGAAGGCGCGGATCGTCGAAGCGGGCGATGCGCTCGGCGGTGCCGTCGGTCGAGCCGTCATCGACGACGATCAGCTCGAAATCGGCGAAGGTCTGGCGGAGCAGCGAGCGCAGCGTCTCGGTGATGGTGCCGGCGCTGTTATAGGCCGGAACGACGATGCTGGCGGTGGGCGCAGAGGTGGTCATCGGGGTGCTCGTGGCGGTGGTCATGGCTCTCTCTCCCTTGAAGGCGGTCAGTCAGGAAAACAGGCGGCGGCGCGTCGCCGTCGGCAGGACGAGGCCGGCGATGGACGCGGCAAGCGTCAGTCCGCCGCGCCTCACATCGTCGAAGAATCCGAGCGGGCTGCAGGCGATGCCGCGCAGCGCGAGGCGGAAGGCCGTCGACCGCGGCGCGTTCATGCGCAGCGCGCGGCGGGCGAGATAGCGCCAGTGGCCGGCTTCGGCGGAGCGCACCTCGCGGGCGGTGAGCCTCGCGCCGGTCGCCTCGGCGGCGAGACGGGCGGCATGCCAGCCGCGCCGCATCGCATCGAGATCGGAGGAGAGGCCGCCATCGCTGGTGCGGTAATAGACGAGGGTCTCGTCGAGGCCTTCGATGCGCGCGCCGCCAGCGACCATGCGGATCAGCCAGTCGACGTCCTCGCCATGCACCAGCGCCGGCTTGAAGCCGCCGCTCATGCGGAAGCGATCGGCGCGGACGACGATGTTCGACATGGTGCAGACAGCGTTCTCGCGCAGCAGGTCTGAGGCTTCGAGCGGACGGCGCAGGATCGTCGAGATCGTGCGGGCGCTTTCCGGCGCGCCGCGGAAAAAGGCGATGCGGGCATAGACGGCGTCGGGCGCATCGGGCGCTGCGAAGCGTTCGGCCATGCGGGCGAGCTTTTCAGGCGCGAACAGGTCGTCGCTGTCGAGAAAGGCGATGAGTTCGGCCGAGGCGTGCAGATAGGCGCCGATATTGCGCGCCCGGCTCGGGCCGCCATTCTGAAGGCGTACCAGGCGGAAGCGCGCATCGCGGGCGGCGAAGTCCGCCGCGATCGTCGCCGACCCGTCGCTTGAGCCGTCGTCGAGGATGATCGCCTCGAAATCGGTGAAGCTCTGCTCGGCGAGCGACGAGAGCGTCTCACTGAGCGTCGTCTCGGCGTTGAAGCAGGGGATGATGACCGAGAAGCGCGGCGCGGCCTGCGTCAGGCCTTCGCGGACGCCCTGCCCCGGCGCCGCTGCGCCGATGCCGTCCTGTCCGGTTGCTGGTGTCATCATGGTTCGCCCCCGTTGCCGTCCCCTCGATGCGGGGCGGTTCAACAGGGTCGGTTGTAGACGGGACGGCGACCGTCATTTCGTTGCGGGGGTACAGCCGAAGCGCCCGTCCGGCGTTTCGACCTATCCGTTCGCATAGGTCGCCTCTCACCAAGACGGCGGCGCGAGCCCGATGGGCGGCGGACAGAGGGCCGCGTCCGCGCGCATTGTCCGCCCCATCAACCAGAGAGAAAGCACCCAGAGATGCGCCGCGTCCTGCCGTCCGTGACCGTTTCGTTCGGTCGCTCGACCACCGCCCTCCTTGCCGCCACGCTGCTGTCCGGCTGTGGCGCCATGACCCATACGATCGCCAACAGCGAGCCGGTGGCCGAGGGCCTCAGCTATCAGTCGCAATATCGCTCCGAGGCGCAGAAGCAGCTGGCGCGCTTTGCCGACAGCTCGGCCGCCCTCAATGCGATGCGCTGCACGGGCGACGACACGCGGGCGCCGGCGCGGGCCGCGATCTTCCCCGACAGCGAGCTGCTCTCCCAGGGCGACCTTCTCGACGTCTCCGTCGGCGACGACGACACCTTCTCCGGCAGCTACGAGGTCTCGCAGGACGGCATGCTGAAGCTGCCGCATGTTGCGGCGGTTCCGGCGCATGGCCAGAGCGTCATGGCGGTCGAGGCCGCGATCAACCAGGCGCTGATCGCCGGCGGGCTCTACCAGACCTCGCCGCGCGTCTCCGTCCGCGTCACCGACTTCGCCTCGGCGCGCGTCTTCGTCGGCGGCGCGGTGTTCGAGCCGGGCACCGTCACCGTCGGCGGCGCCTCCGGCAAGGATATCGACCCGGCCCGCCAGGAAGCGCGCGGCGGCACCGCCGAGGGACGCCGCCTGTCGCGCGCGCTGCAATCGGCCGCCGGCATTCGCCCCGACGCCGATCTCTCGCGGATCACCATCCAGCGCGGCGGCCGCACGATCACGGTCGATGCCCGCCCCGCGATCGACGGGCAGCCCTATAACGACCTGCTGCTGCTCGCCGGCGACCGCATCGAGGTGCCCAGCCGCGGCTGCTTCCAGGAGGCGCTGATGGTGCCCTCCCCGGTCACGGCGCCGGGCGTCACCGTGTTCATGTCCAACCTGACCCAGCCGGCGACCGGCAATGCGCCCTCCGCCATCGGCAAGGAGGCGCGCGAGCTGCGCTACGGCACCCGCTTCATGCAGGCGGTGGTCGGCATGAACTGCGTCGGCGGCGCGCGGCTCACCAATGCCGATCGTGCGGCGGTGCTGTTCACCCACAACCCGATCACCGGCGCCTCGATCGTCATCGAGCGGCGGATCGAGGACATGCTCGGCCGCGCCGACCGCGACGACTTCGACCCCTATATCCTGCCGGGCGATGCCCTCGCCTGCTACGATTCGACCATCACCAACGTGTTCGAGCTCGCCCGCGGCTTCGGCGTCATCGCCGCGACCGTCGCCGTGTCGGCCGCCGTGGCGCCCTGAACAGGGCGCCACCGCGCAGTCCGCGCATCCGCGTCGGGCATCGCCCAAAGCAGAAAGCCGATCCGCTGTTCAAGGCGGATCGGCTTTTTTCATGCTGGTGGAAGGGCGATCAGTGTGTGGGCGGCAGCAGCGAATGCATCAGCGCGAGCCAGGCCTCGGCGCGCTCCGTCTCGGCATTGTCGAGGCTCGCGCGACCGGCGCGGCCCATCTCGGCGAGCTCCATGCGCGGCAGCAGGCGGAGAATGCAGGCGAGCGCCTCGGCATTTCCGCAATCGGCGACCACGCCGGCGGCGCCGACCTGCTCGGGCAATCCGTCCACGGCGCTGGTGACGATCGGCCGTCCGGCAAGCTTCGCCTCGCTCGCCGCGAGACCGAACGCCTCCCAGCGCGAGGGCACCACCACGACATGGCAACCGGCCATGAAGTCCGGCAGGTTGGTCACCGTGCCGACGAAGCGGATATTGGCGTGGCCGGCGGCCTGGCGCTTCAGCGCCTCCTCCTCCGGGCCATAGCCGCCGATGACAAGCGAGAAGCGCCTGTTGTCGAGCATCTTGACCGCCTCGATCAGCACGTCGAAGCCCTTGGCATAGGCGAGGCGCCCGTAGGCCCCGAGGACGAGCGGCCGCGCGCGATCAACAGTGAGGTCGGCGACGCGGTCGAGCCCCTGGCGTCCGCTCCACGGCCGGATCACGCGCACCGACCCGGAGGGGAGCGAGGCGACGCGCTGGACCCAGCGCGCCTGCTCCTCGGAAACGCCGCAGACCGCGTCGAACGCCTTCATCCATAGCCGCATCATCAGGCGGAAGCGGCGCCGGTCCGGCACCATCAATTCCTCCCAGGCGTCGGCATAGCTGTGCTCGACATGGACGAGGCGGGCCCTCGGATTGCGCAGGCGGAGGCTCGCCACATAAGCGAGCTTCTGCCAGTTCGGCGTGAAATGGGTCACGATGACATCGGCATCGAGCCGAGGCGCCAGCTGCCAGGCGGGCTGGACCTGACGGATCTCGCTGGCAAAGGCCTGCGCGAGGATCGGTTCGCGGAAGACGGCGAAGGATTTCGTGATGCCGCCGAGCGCGAAATCATCGAGGAGATGCGCGACGCGCACATGGCGGCCGGAGGACCGGCAGTGGCCCTTGCTGCCGCGATGGACCGGGGCTGCGCCGAGGCGGGCGAGGTCCTGACCTGCCGACCGCCGCGCCATCCCGAGTGTCCGGCTTTCGGACGGACCCTGCGCCATCATCATCTCCGCTCCCTCCTGGCGCCTTGCCCGCGCGGGCAAGGCTGATGGAGGAAAGGTAGCGAGCGGCTCCCTCGGCGGGCGGCTGCGTCCGGCGAGCCGACATGCGCAAATGGCGGCGGCGCTATCCTTTCGTATCGCGCCGTGGCGGCATGGCGCGGCGGCAGAGGCGGTCAGCGCGGTTCGCGCAGGCCTTCGTCGAAGACGCGGATCACCGGATAGGTGATATAGGCGATGAGGCGCTGCTCGCCGGCATGGATCTCGGCCGTGAGCGTCATGCCCGGCGTCAGCCGCGCGGTGTCGCCGAGGCCCGGCAGCGTCAGGCTCTCGAAGCCGACGAGCGCGCGGAAATAGGCGCCGACGGCGGGCGGGTCGCGGTGGAAGGCATCGGGACTGACCACGTCGAGTGTCCCGTCGAGCGTCCCGTAGCGCTGGAACGGGAACGCCTCCAGCTTGACGCGGACGAGGCTGCCGGCCTCGACCGAGCCAATATCGGCTGCATCGATCTCGACTTCGGCCTTGAGCGGCGCATCGGCAGGCACGATGGTCACCAGCGGCTCGGCCGGCTGCAGCACCGAACCGATCGAGCGATGCGCGACCTCCATGACGATGCCGTCGGCAGGCGCCACCAGGGCGGAGAGCTCGGCCTTCCGCGTCGCCTTGGTCAGTTCCTCGGCGACGGCATCGCGGCGCCGGCCCGCATCGACGCGCTCCTGCTCGGCCTTGCCGCGCCACTCCTTGACGAAGGCGGTGCGCTTCGCGGCGCTGCTCGCGCGCTCATGCTGCAGCTCCTCCGCCTCGCCGCGCAGCTGGTCGAGCTCCGACCTCGCCGCGAGCGTGGCGCTCTGCGCCTCCAGCATCTGGACGCGCGAGACATAGCTCTTCTCGAACAGCTTTGAGCGGATGTCCTCGATCGTCTTCAAAATGGCGATGCGCGCCGTGAGCGCGTCCTGGCGCCCGGCATTGGTCGCGAGCATCGCCTCGGTCTTGCGCAACTGCTCGTCGAGACTGTCGAGACCGGCGGCGATCTCGGCCTGGTGCTCGGCGAGGAGCGATGCCTGCCGCTGCCGCTCGGGATCGCTGCCTGCCTCGAAGCGCGCGCCCGACAGTTCGGCACCGAGGCGGTCGACCTCGGCATCGAGGCTCGCCTTCTGGCCGGCCAGCGAGGCGGCGTCGGCGGCGACGAAGGTCGGGTCGAGGCGGGCGAGAACCTCGCCCTTCGTGACGACGTCGCCGGCGCGGACGAGGATCGAGCGCACGATCGCGCTTTCGAGCGGCTGCACCACGATCAGCGGCTCGGACGAGATCAGCTTGCCCTGTGCCACCACGATGCGATCGACCTTGGAGACGCTCGCCCAGACGAGGAAGCCGAGGATCATCGCCATCAGCAGATAGCCTGTGCCGCGGGCCGCCCGCGGCAGCGGCCGATGCTCGAGCGCCAGCGGATCCGGCAGATGTTCGGCGAGCGCGGGATCGCGCCGCTTCGGCGGCTCGGGCGGCGCGGCGGGCGGCTTCAGGCCGCGCGGAGGCGCATTCATGCCGCGCGGCTCGTCTGCTGCTGCCAGAGCTGGCGATAGACCGCGCAGGTCGCGATCAGCTCGGCATGCGGCCCATTGCCGACAAGGCGGCCGCGATCGAGCACCAGGATGCGATCGGCATTGCGGATGGTCGTCAGGCGATGGGAGATCGCCAGCGTCGTGCGCCGATGCGCGTCGCGCTCGAGATTGGCGACGACCATCGCCTCGCTGTCCGGATCGAGCGAGCTCGTCGCCTCGTCGAGAATAAGGATCGGCGGATCACGGAGCAGCGCCCGCGCGATCGAGAGGCGCTGCTTCTGGCCGCCCGAGAGGTTGACGGCGCCCTCCTCCAGCAGCGTGTTGTAGCCCTGCGGCAATTGCTCGATGAACTCTTCCGCCCCGGCCTGCCGCGCGGCGGCGATGATCTCGGCGAAACTCGCATCGGGCCGGGTCACCGCGATATTGTCGCGCACGCTGCCGCGGAACAGGAACGCATCCTGCAGCACGACGCCGATCTGGCGGCGGAGATCGACGAGGTCCATTTCGCGCACATCGACGCCGTCGAAGCGGATGATGCCGTTCTGCACCGGATGCAGCGTCTGGATCAGCCGCGTCAGCGTCGTCTTGCCGGAGCCGCTCGGGCCGACGATGCCGATGAAGCTGCCGGGCGGGATCGAGACGGAAATCCCGTCGAGCGCCGGCGCGGTCGCGCCCGGATACTGGAAGCGGACGTCGCTGAGGCTGATCTCGCCGCGCAGCTTGGCGCGGAGGCCCTTGCCGAGATTGCGCTCGGCGGGGGCGTTCATCACCTCGCCGAGCATGCGCACCGACAGCGCCGCCTCCTGATATTCGTGCACCAGCCCGACCAGCGCCACCAGCGGCCCGCTGACCCGGCCGGCCAGCATCTGGAAGGCAACCAGCGCGCCGACGGTCATCTCCTGATGGAACACGGCGAAGACGCCGCCCGCGACGACCGCGACCATCATCAGCTTCTCCAGCAGCGAGGAGATCTGGCGCGCCAGGATCGAGATCTTGGCGACTTCCAGATGCCGCTCGATCGCATGGGCGGCGCGGCCGTCCCATTCACGGCGCTGCCGGGCCTCGAGGCCGAGCGCCTTGATCGTCTGCATGCCGTGGATGCTCTCGACCAGCAGCGCCTGCCGCGTGCCCTCGGCCCGGTAGAGCTGCTGCAACCGCGCCCGATAGGGAATGATCAGTGCCGCGACCACGCAGCAGATCGCCAGCGAGAAGCCGAGCACGATCGCCGTCAGCGGCACGCTGTAATAGGAGAGCACGGGAATGAACACGACCAGCACCGAGGCGTCGAGCAGCGTCATGAACAAGCGGCCGGTCAGGAATTCGCGCGCCGTCGAGGCCTGCTGCATGTGCTTGGTGAGCACGCCGGCGGTGTTGCGCTCGAAGAAACTGCTCGGCAGCGACAGGAGATGGCTGAAGGTGCGCGTCGCCAGGCGGATGTCGATCTTGGTCGTCGCATGCAGCATCACATAGCCGCGCAGATAGCCGAGCACGGCGTCGAAGGTCAGCGCCAGCAGCACGCCGGCGCCGATGACATAGAGCGTCGACAGGCTGTGATGGACGAGCACCTTGTCGATGACGATCTGGAAGAAGATCGGCACGGCGAGCGCCAGCACGTTCAGCACCATGGCGATCAGCGCGATATCGCCGAAGAGGCCCTTCTGGCGCAGCACTTCGGGAATGAACCAGCGCAGCCCGAAGCGCTGGTCGGGATCGGCCAGCGAGAAGCTGCGCTTCATCAGCACCGCCTCGCCACTGGAGGCTTCCTCGAACTGCGCGCGATCGATGGCGATGATGCCAGCCGCCGCCGCCAGCGGATCGAGAATGGCGAGCCGCGGCTCGCCCTCCCCGGCGATGACGCCGGAGACGATGACCGCATTGCCGTTGTTCAGAAGCAGGAGGACCGGAAACGCCTCGCCGAGCCCGACCAGATCGGCGAAGGCGAGCCGGCGCGACTTCGCGACGAGGCCATGCGCCTCGGCGATGGCGGCGAGTTGCGGTCCGGTCGGCTCGGCCTTCAGGTCATGGCCGTGCACCAGCTGGTCGAAATCGAGCTCGAGCTGGTGATGCCGGGCGATCGCGACGAGGCACTGCACCGCCGTATGCCGGCACGGCGCCGGCGGCTCCTCGGTCGAGACGATTTCGATGTCGTCGATGCTCACGCGTCACCCATCCCGCATGCGACATGGCGCGGGCCCAAGGGCGGCGCGGGGTTCAAGGCCTTCACGGCGGATCAGCCGTTGCCGGCCGACCGCTGCGGGAAGTTCGGCGAGGCGATCGTCAACGGTGCGCCGGCGGCTGGCGCCTGACCGGATGGGGTCGGCGCGGACGGGGCGCCGGGCTCGCTGCGCTGGACAATGCCCTGCTCCACCAGCACATCGAGCATCCGCAGCATCATCTCATGCGAGCGCAGGAAGCCTTCGATCGGCAGCACCACGCGCTGGCGAAAGCGCAGCACCGGCTGTCCATTGGCATCGCGCTCCGACGGCGATTGCGAGACGAGGTCGATGCGGATGGTCGATCCGGTCACGGAGATGTCGCCGAAGCGATCGGCGAAGATTTCATCGGTCATGCTGTTGAGACGCCCCACTGATCCTGTTTACGCATAAGCCGAGAGGCCGACCCGGCTGCTTTACGCGCGTGCCGCTCGGCTTCGACTGTGCAATCGCTGCGGCCCCGCAGACCATCGCCTTTTCGTCACGACAGAGGCGCCCCTGCCCGGCCGGCGACACCTAGGCCGCCAGCGAACCGGCGGCGACTGTCAGGCGGCCCCAATTGCTCCAGTTCGTGCCATTGGACGCCCGCACCCAGATCTCGTCCGACGTTCCCGCGCCGCCGGAGAGGAAGGTGGTGGCGGCGAGCTGCGAGGACAGGACGTCGATCACCGCCCCCGCCGATTGCGTCACGCCGCCGACCTTGAAGCTGCCGCTGGCCGGATCCGCCGTCATGTCGATGAATTCATAGGCGGCGACGTTCTGCGGAGCGAGGTCGACGGTCGCCAGCGTGCCGGCGGCCAGCGACGTGTTGGCCGACACGGTCTTGTCGGTCGCCGTCACCACGGGGCTGCCGGCCGCGACCGTGCCGACGCCGAGCGGGGTCCAGCCGCTGACGCCGCCCTTGCCGGTGACGCGCACGAACACCGTGTCGGCGCCGCCGACGGTTCCGGGCGTGATGGTGGCGAGCGCATACTGGCTCGCGGTCAGCTTCAGCGGCGTGCCGGCCGCCTGGCTGACGCCATTGACGCTGATCGTCGCGCTGTTCGCTGCCGTGTTGGTGTCGAGCAGTTCGTAGGACTGGATCACGTCGCCGCTGGCGATGCCGACCGTGACGGCCGACGACAAGGCGGCCGCCGCGCCGCCGACGCTGAGGGTCAGCGGGGCGGCGGAGACGGTCGGCACCGGCAGAGGCAGCACGTCGTCATTCGTGACCGTGCCGGTGGCCGAGAGGGTCGCGCCGCCGCCGGCGAATGTCGCCCTGCTCGGGTTGGACAAAGTTAGCTTCAGTGTCTCGTTCGCCTCATAGAGCGTGTCGCCGTTGACAGCGATCGACACCGTGGCGCTGGTCTGGCCGGCGGCGATGGTCAGCGTGCCGCTCTTGGCGACATAGTCGGACCCCGCGGTCGCGGTGCCGTCCGCCGTCGCATAGTCGATCGTGGTCGCGAGCCCCGACGCCGCCGACAGGCTGATGGTGAAGACGAGGTTGGTTGTGCCGCTATTGCCCTCGACGACCTGGACAGCGCCGATGCTGGCGACCGGCATCGTGTCGTCATTGCTGATCGTGCCGAGCGCGGCCAGCGTGGTGGTTCCGCCCGCGAAGGTAAAGCCATTGGCATTGGAGAGCGTCAGCTTGACGGTCTCGCTCGCCTCATAAAGCGTGTCGCCATTGACGGTGACATTCACCACCGTGCTGGTCTGGCCGGCGGCGATCGTGATCGTGCCGGTGCGCGCGACATAGTCGGAGCCCGAGATCGCGGTGCCGTTCGCGGTGGCGATCGAGAAGGTCGATGCCTGCGAGGAGGCGGCCGAGAGCTTGATGGTGAAGGCGAGCAGCTTGGTGCCGGAATTGCCCTCGGTCACCGTCGAGGCGGTCAACGTCGCCACCGGCTTCGCGTCGTCATTGGTGATCGTGCCGGTCGCCGAAAGGCTCGCCGCGCCGCCGGCAAACGTAGCCCCCGACGGGTTCGAGAGCGTCAGCGTCAGCGTCTCATTGGCTTCATAGGTCGTGTCGCCGAGAACGGGGATGGTGATCGTGCCGCTCGTCTGGCCGGCGGCGATGGTCAGCGTGCCGCTGGCGGCCGTGTAGTCGCTGCCCGCGAGGGCGGTGCCATTGGCGGCCGCATAGGCGATCGTCACCGGCAGCACCGAGGCGTTCGACAGCGTCACCGTGAAGACCAGATTGGCCGTGCCGCTGTTGCCTTCGGTCACGACCGCGCTGGCGATGCTCGCCACCGGCGGCGCATCGTCATTGGCGATCGTGCCGGTCGCCGCGAGCGTCGGCGCGCCGCCGGCGAAGCTTGCGCCGCTCGGGCTGGAAAGGCCGAGGGTCACGGTCTCGTCGGCCTCATAGGCGGCATCGCCATTGACGAGAACGGTGATCGTGCCCGTCGTCTGGCCGGCGGCGATGGTCAGCGTGCCGGAGGTCGCGACATAGTCGCTGCCGGCCGTCGCCGTGCCGTCCGCGGTCGCATAGGCGATGGTCGTCGCGAGCCCCGAAATCGCCGACAGCGTGACGGTGTAGACAAGGCTGGTCGTGCCGTCATTGCCCTCGACGACCACGGCGCCACTGAGGCTCGCGACCGGCGGCGCATCGTCATTGCCGATGGTTCCGGTCGCCGCGAGGCTCGCCGCGCCGCCGACGAAGCTGGCCCCGCTCGCATTCGAAAGCGTCAGCGTCAGCGTCTCGTTCGCCTCGTAGAGCGTGTCGCCGTTGACGGTGATCGACACCGTGCCGCTGGTCTGGCCGGCGGCGATCGTCAACGTGCCGGTGCTGGCGACATAGTCGGAGCCGGCCAAGGCCGTCCCGTTCGAGGTCGCATAGCTGAAGGTCGCGGGAAGGCCGGACGCCGCCGACAACGTGACGGTGAACACCAGCGTGGTGGTGCCGTCATTGCCCTCGACGAGGGTCGCTCCCGACACGGTCGCAACCGGGGCCGTGTCGTCATTGGTGAGCGTGCCCGACGCCGAGATCGAACCGACGCCGCCTGCGAAGGTCGCGCCGCTCGGGCTCGAGAGCGTCAGCTTCACCGTCTCGTTCGCCTCATAGAGCGTGTCGCCATTGACAGTGACATTCACCACAGCGCTGGTCTGTCCGGCGGCGATCGTCACGGTGCCGGTCCGCGCGACATAGTCGGAGCCGGCGATGGCGGTGCCGTTGGCGGTTGCGATCGAGAAGGTCGTCGCCTGCGACGAGGCGGCCGAGAGCTTGATGGTGAAGGCGAGCAGCTTGGTGCCGGAATTGCCCTCGGTCACCGTCGAGGCGGTCAGCGTCGCCACCGGCTTCGCGTCGTCATTGGTGATCGTGCCGGTCGCCGAGAGGCTCGTTGCGCCGCCGGCGAAACTCGCCCCCGCCGGGTTCGAGAGCGTCAGCGTCAGCGTCTCGTTGGCTTCATAGGTCGTGTCGCCGAGGACGGGAATGCTGATCGTGCCGCTCGTCTGGCCGGCGGCGATGGTGAGCGTGCCGCTTGTCGCCGTGTAGTCGCTGCCTGCGAGGGCGGTACCATTGGCGGCCGCATAGGCGATCGTCACCGGCAGCACCGAGGCGTTCGACAGCGTCACCGTGAACACGAGATTGGCCGTGCCGCTATTGCCCTCGGTCACGACCGCGCTGGCGATGCTCGCCACCGGCGGCGCATCGTCATTGGCGATCGTGCCGGTTGCCGACAGCGTCGGCGCGCCGCCGGCGAAGCTTGCGCCGGAGGGATTGGCGAGCGTCAGCGTCAGTGTCTCGCCCGCCTCGTAGAGCGTGTCACCGTTGACGGTGATCGACACCGTGCCGCTGGTCTCGCCAGCCGCGATCGTCAGCGTGCCGCTCGCCGCGGCATAGTCGGAGCCGGCCGAGGCCGTGCCGTCGGACGTGGAATAGCTGAAGGTCGTGGGCATGCCGGACGCGGCCGAGAGGGTGACCGTGAACACCAGCGTGGTGGTGCCGGCATTGCCCTCGACGATCATCGCCGAGGAGAGCGTCGCCACGGGCGGCGCATCGTCGTTCTTGATCGTGCCGGTGGCCGTCTGGCTCGCCGCGCCGCCGGCGAAGGTGGCGCCGTTCGCGTTCGACAGCGTCAGCTTGACCGTCTCGTCGGCCTCGTAAAGCGTGTCGCCCGTGACGGGAATGCTGATCGTGCCGCTCAACTGGCCGGCGGCGATGGTCAGTGTTCCCGTGGTCGGCGCATAGTCGCCGACGCCGGCGCTGCCGTCGGCCGTGGTGTAGTTCACCGTGACCGGCAGGCTCGACACCGTGGACAGCGTCACGGTGAAGACCAGGCTGGCCGTGCCCGCATTGCCCTCGACCAGGGTCGGCGCCGAGACGGCGATGGCATTCGGGGTGACGCCGAGCGTGTAGCGGTCGAAGTCGCCGGAGAGACCCTTGACCTCGACATAGTAATCGCCGGCCGAAAGCATCGCCCGATAGCGGCCATTGCTCGCGGTCGTCGCATCGAAGGTGCCGTCGGCGACCAGTTCGTGATTGCCGTCAAGCAGCCGTGCCGAGGCGGCGCCGACCTGCATCACGAGGTCGAAATCGACGAGGGTCTGGCTGGTCAGCGCGAAATGGACATAGCGGTTCTGCTGGTAGCCCGATCCGCCGGCCGTGCTGGTGGCGCCGGGATTGACGCCGAGATCCGTCGCGGTGACGAAGTCGGCACCCGGCCCCCTGGCCTCGGCGGAGGCCTCAAGCGAGAGGCTGTAGCCCTGGCCCGCCGCATCGGCCGTGGTGACGCCGACATAATAGGTGCCGCCCTCGAGATACCAGCGATAGAGCTTCTCGGTGCCGTAGGAGGCCTCGTCGCCGATCGTGCCGACGGCGTTGCCGGACGCGTCATAGAGAACGGCGCGATAATTGCCGCCATAGGCGGCGTTCACGCCGAAGCGCGCCAGCGAATAGCCGGACAGGGTGAACTTGTAATAGTCGACGGCATCGGTGCTGCCGACCCAGTCCGTCGCCCGGACCAGCGACGTCACCGTGCCGAGATCCTTGGCGGCGGCGAAGCTGTTGCCGGCGCCGTCGGCGGCCGCCTTGGTGCCGACGGGGAGCGCGCCGGTCGCATAGGTCAGCGTGTAGGTCGACCGGCTGTCATAGCTCGGATCGGCGTTCACGCGGACAAAGTAGGTCCCGGCGCCAAGCGCATAGCTGATGCCGGTCGAAGGCGAGCCGGGATAGTAGCCGGTGCTGACGAAGGTGTTGAGATTCTCGTCGAGGAGCGAGACCGTCAGACCTCGCTCGACATCTGTCGCGAGGTTGAGGGTCAGCGTGGCGTCGGCCGCCAGCGTGATCTTGTAGTAGTCCTGCGGCGCGCTGCCGCCGACCCAATCGGAGACGCTCTGGCGGCTCGTCGTCGGCGACAGCACCTTCGCCGTCTCGACATCATGGCCGGCGCTGCCATCGGGCGAAGGCGTCGCCCGGGCGATCAGCTCATATTTCGCGTCGCCGTCGACCTTGATGGTGTAGGTGCCGGCCGCCAGCGAGGCGACGACGGCGCCGGGATGGCTGCGGTCATTGGCGTAGTCGGCGATGATCTCGGAGCCGCTCGCATCGAGCAAGTGGATGTAGCCCGCCCCGCCGAATGTATCGAGCTCGAAGAAGACCTCGGAGCCCTCTGTGAGCGTAAATTTGTAGTAGTCGGTGGACGCGGCAGCGCCGACCCAATCGGACGCGACGACGGTCGGCGCGGCGGTGAGAGCCGGCAGTGTCGACGCCGCGCCGAAGCTGTGGCTCGCCGAGCCATCGGTGCCGGTCGCCGCCGTTGCGGTGAGCGTGTAGGTGACGGAGCCCTGGCCCGGCGTCGAGATCTCGACGCGGTAGGTTCCAGCCGCAAGAACCCTCTCGATCGTCTGGTAACCGGAATAGGCATAGTTGGTCGCGATGGCACTGCCGCCGCTGTCCAATAGAACGACCTGCCAATAGGCGCCGTCCTTCAGGTTGTAGTCGGACATGCGCAGCTTTACGGTGGAGATGCTCGCCAGCGTGAAGCTGTAATAGTCCTTGTTGGAACTGCCGGGAAAGGCATAGACGGCGTCCGAGACGCTGATCGGCGTCGCCCCGAGCGCGCCGAGGCTCTTCGGGGCGGCGAGCGTCTTGCCCGCCGTGTCCGGCAACGCCGTCGCCGCCGCATTCAGCCGATAGCCGGTGTTGGTGCCGGCAGTATCGATCTGCAGGTAATAGGTCCCCGCGCCGAGATCGAAATTCGGCGGATCGTTGTCTGTAGAGGCGCCGCGCAGCACATTGCCCGAGGCGTCGAGCACTGTCCAATAGAGAGCGGCGCCCGTTCCAAGGCCGGAAAAGGCAAGATTGACCGTCGATGCCTTGGCGAGGATGAACTTGTAGAGATCGGTCGGGTCGCTGTCCCCGACCCATTCCGGCCGTGCCACCGGCGTCGTGGTCAGCGTGCCGAGCGCATAGGCCTTGGCGAGCGTCGAGCCTGCAACGTCGCTGCCCGAGGAGCCGACCGAGACGGCGCCGGTCCAGAAACTCAGCTCATAGGGCGTGTCGTCGTTTGTCGACGAGCCGACAAAGAGGAAATAGGTGCCGGCATTGAGCGTCACGCTTTTGGCGCCCGAACCGTCGGCTCCGACCAACATCTGGTTGCCGAAGGCATCGGCGATGGTGAAATAGGTGTTGGTGTACGGACCCTCGCCATCGAGGAGGCGGACATTCAGCTTCTGCTGCGAGGTCAGCGTGAAGCGGTAGACATCGTCGGCTATGCCCGGCGCCAGCCCATCGGTCAGCGTCGTCACGGTCGTCGACGGCGTGATCACGGTTGCGGTGGCGAGCGTGTGACCAGCCGGGCCATCGACGACGCTCCGGCCGACCGATAGCTGATAGGCGACATGCGTGCTCGGCTGATAGTTCGAAACGGTCACGAAATAGGTGCCCGGACCGAGCAGCTTGTAGGCGCTGACGCCGTCGAGCGAACTGCCCTGCTGCGAGGCGAGGACCGTGCCCGACGCGTCCTGCAGCGTGATCCTGACGGAGCCACTGTCATTGTCGAGGGCGACGACGCTCGCCCCGGCCCAGCCGGCCTTGTCGGTCGTGAAGGAATAGACGTGGTTCCAGGCGGCATTGCCGACCCAGCCACTGACGACCAGGGGCGCCGCGCCGAGCGTGCCAAGGGCATCAGCCGAGGCGATAACCGAGCCGGCCGGCGACACCGCCGGCGTCGTTGCCGCGGCCGTGCCGCTGACGGAAAGCGAATAGCTCTGGCGCGAGACTCCCTCGGTACTCTGGCGCGGCGAGGCCTCGACCTTCAGATAATAGTAGCCGGCGTCAAGATTGAGCGTGAAGGCGGGCGTCGTCGCGGCGTTGTAGCTCCGCGCCTCGACGACATAGCCGTCGGCATCGAAGACGGTGACGGTGAGCTGGTCGCGCGTGGCGAGGCTGCCCGGCGTGCCGAGCAGGATCGTCACGACCGAATTCGAACCCACGGCGAACTTGAAGAAGTCCTGGTAGCCGTCGCCATACTCCGCGACATCGGCAAAAGTCGCCGCCACCGGGCCGATGGCACCGAGGTCGCGCGCCGTGACGAGGCTGTGGCCGACGGCGTCCGGGATGACGGCATTGACGCTGGCCGATAGGCTGTATCCGATCGAATAGGTCGCGTCATCAGGCGTGATGCGGACGTAATAGACGCCGGCCCCGAGATCGCCGTCGAGGGTGAACGTCTTCCCGTCGGTGACGAATTGCACCGTCCTCAGCACCTGGTAACCCGCCCCGTAGAGCACCAGCGTGCCGGTGTAGCTGTTGCCGCCGGTGCCGCCGTCGACGGCGGCCAAAGCGATCGCGATGTTGCTGCGGCTCGCGACGGTGAAGGAATAGAAATCGCGCGGATCGCTGACGGAGCCCTGTTTGCCGACCCAATCAGTCGCCGTCGCCGCCGTCGCCGAGAGGATGCCGAGATCCTTCGGCGCGATAACGTCGGGGCCGGCGCCGTCGACGGCCGAGGTGCCGACCGCCGGCGCTCCGGTCCAATAGCTGAGACGATAGGGGGCGCCGTTCGCGTCGGTCCCGATATCGAGATAGTACGTGCCGGCCGCGAGATCGACGACGGTGAGGACCTGAGCCGCACTCTCCGAGGAAACGCTGTTCCAGGCGATCGTATTGCCGGAGGCGTCATAGAGCGTCAGGTAGAACGTGCCGCCGGTCGCGTTCACATAGTCGGAGAGTCGCGGCAGGAAATTGACCGTCTGCGTGCCGGCCAGCGTGAACTTGAACCAGTCGGCACCGCCGGCGGCGCCGCCGACGAAATCGGCGAGCGTCGCCACGGAGGCGCCGATGCCGCCCGGCAACGACGCCGCCGCGCTGAGGCTCTTGCCGCCGCTGCCATTCGGCCCGGCGACGGCCGAGGCAGTCAGCGTGTAGGCGCCGTCGTCGCTGCGGTCATTGGCGGCGTTGTTGATCCGCACATAATAGGTGCCGGCGGCGAGGCGGACATTGGTGCCGCTCTCATCGCCGGTCGAACCAAATTCATAGTCCTCGACGATGACATTGCCGGAGGCATCGAGAATATCGAAGGTCGGCATCACCGCCGCGCCGATGCCGGAGAGCTTCAGCGACACCAAGGAATAGGCGGCGAGCTTGAACGAATACATGTCGATCGGCGCGCTGTCGCCGACCCAGTCGGTCTTCGACACCGGCGTCGCACCGAGCGTGCCGAGCGCCGCCGCGGTGGCGAGCGTCTTGCCGGCCGTTCCGTCGGGACCTGCGACCGCCGAGGCCGTCAGCGTATAGGCCTTGTCGATGTCGTCGGTATGGACCTGGACATAGTAGGTGCCGGCGCCGAGCACGCCCTCGAACGGACTTTCCTGGCGCAGCGTATTGCCGGTGCCGCCCGTATAGTACCAGTAGCCGTTGTCGCGCCATTCGGCGGTGCCGACGACAGTGCCGGCGGAATTGGTCAGCGTAAGAAAGGCCGTGCCGCCACCGTTCGGCACCGTGAGGCGCAGCGAGACGCGGGAATTGCCGGCGAGCGTGAAGCTGTAGAAATCGTCCGGCGCGCCGACGCCGACCCAGTCGCTCTTGCTGATCGCCGTGCTCGACAGCGGGCCAAGCGCGGTTGCCGCCGCGCGCGTCCGTCCGACGGCATTGGGAACCGCGACCGCCGAGGCCTGCAGGCTGTAACCGGTGGCGCCGCCTCCGGCGGCCATCTCGGCATAATAGGTGCCGGCGGTCAGAATGCCGACGAGGGAGCCGCCATTGTCGTTGGCGCTGCCGCTCCAGACGGTATCGCCTGCGGCGTTGCGGATATTGATGTAGGTCGACGTCCCGGTCTTGAGTCCGGTCGCGAAGAAGTTCACCCGCGAGGTCGCCGCGAGCACGAACTTGTAGAAATCGCTCACGTCACCGCTGTCGCTGACATAATCGGCGACGGTGACCTTGGCGCCGAGGGTCCCGAGCGACTTGGCGGACGCGATCGAATTGCCGGCGCCATCGGCGGCGCCTGCGGTGCCGACGGTCGGCGATCCAGTCCAGGCGGACAGCGAATAGGAGGTGCCGACGCCATTATAGGGCGCGACCGAGACGAAATAGGTGCCGGCGGCGAGCTGCCGGCGAACCAGCCCTTCTGCGCCTTCGCTGGCGATCGGCGCCGCGACGACATTGCCGGCGCCGTCGGTGATGACGAGCCCGACCTGGCTTTCGAAGGCGAGACCGCCGAGGCGAAGATTGACCGTCGCCGCCGCCGCGAGCGTGAAGGTGTAGACATCGGGACCAAAGGCAGCGTCGGCGCGGTCGGTCACCGTGGTGACGGTGGTCGAGAGCGCGCCGAGGCTGGTCGCGCCGATCGGGGCATGGGCGGCAGGACCGTCCTGGCTCGGCGGCTGGGCGAGCGTCAGCGTATAGGGCGTGTCGACGAGACCGGTATCGGAGCCGACCCCGATATAGAACGTGCCGGCGGCCAGCGATCCGGTGATGCGGGCGGCGCCGGCATCACCGCCCACGACGTCGGACAGGAGGACGCCGTCGGCGCTGTAGAGCTCGAGATGCACGGCCGCGCCGAGGCCGGAAAGGCTCAGATCGATCGCCTGGGCGGTGGTCAGCGTGAAGCGATAGAAGTCCGGGACGTCGGACGCGCCGACGAAGTCCGACAGGCTGAAGGCGCCTGCGACGAGCGGGTCGAGCACGGTCGCCCGCGCAAACGTGTCGCCGCCGAGATCGGTCGGATTGAACTGCACCGTCAAGATCGCCCCCGCAACCCAAGCGCGCTCAACCCCCGCCGGCGAGCTGCAACCATCGCAAGGACAGCACGAATCACAGAGTTCGTCACGCGTCCTTTTGCAACTTCCGATGTCAGCCGCAAATTTGGTCGCGTTGCCCAAGAAATGGCCGAAATGAGCCGGCAAATGTCATCAAGGCGGCATGAAGTCGTGTCATCATGCTCGATAGTCACGCAACCTGACGACGTTTCGACGGGGCCACCCGCCATGCAACGCGAGTACTACCGCTGGTATAGCGACCGGCTCGGTCGGGACATGGAGCTGCTGACGTTCGGCCATGCCGGGGCGAAGGTCGTCGTGTTCCCGACGCGCGAGGGCCGCTTCCACGAATATGAGGATCTCGGGCTGGTCGCGAGCCTTCGCGGCAAGATCGAGGCCGGCCACCTGCAGCTCTATTGCCTCGACGGCTTTGCAGGCGAAAGCTTCTATTGCCACTGGCGGCGGCCGGCCGATCGGCTCCAGCGCCATCTCGCCTATGAGGACTATGTCCTCTCCGAGGTGCTGCCCTTCGCCGACGGGCGAAACCCGCATCCGGCCACCATCGCGCATGGCTGCAGCCTCGGCGCCTTCGGCGCCGCCAGCATCGCCTTCCGCCGGCCGGACCGGTTCGCCAAGCTCATCGCCTTCTCCGGCCGCTACGATCTCACGCATGCGGTCGAATGCTTCGGCGACCTGCTCGACGGCCATCGCGGCGAGGATGTCTATTACTGCATGCCGTCGCAATTCCTGCCGCGGCTCGGCTGCCCGGACACGCTCGGCCAGCTCCGGCGGCTCGACATCGTGCTGACGATCGGTGCCGAGGATCCCTTCCTCGACAACAACCGGCATCTCAGCCACGTGCTCGGCGAGAAGGGCGTCGGGCACGCGCTGCATGTCTGGGACGGCCGCGCCCATCGCGGCCGCTCGTGGCGCCAGATGGCGCCACTTTATCTCTAAGCGAACGGCTCAGTCCGGTCCGTCTACGGCGTGATCGCGACCTTCAGCACGCCGTCGCGCTGATGCGAGAAGAGGTCGTAGGCGGCCTCGATGTCGTCGAGCTTGAAGCGATGCGTGACCAGCGGCGTCAGGTCGATCCGGCCCGAGGCGATGACGCTCATCAGGCGGCGCATGCGCTCCTTGCCGCCGGGGCAGAGCGACGTCACGATCTTGTTGTCGCCGAGCCCGGCCGAGAAGGCCGCGAGCGGGATCGTGAGATCGGTCGAATAGACGCCGAGGCTCGACAGCGTGCCGCCGGGACGCAGCGACTTCAGCGCCGCCTCGAAGGTCGCTTGCGTGCCCAGCGCCTCGATCGCGACATCGACGCCGCGGCCGTCGGTGATCGCCATGATCTGCTCGACCGGATCGCCGGCCTTGAAGTCGACGACATGGCTGCAGCCGAGCGATTTCGCGACCGCAAGGCGGGCCGGCACGGTGTCGACGCCGATGATCGTCGTCGCGCCGAGCAGCTTGGCGCCGGCGACCGCACAGAGGCCGATCGGGCCGAGCGCGAACACGACGACGGTGTCGCCGATGCGGATGCCGCCATTCTCGGCGCCCGAGAAGCCCGTCGACATGATGTCGGGGCACATCAGCACCTGCTCGTCGGTCAGATCATCCGGCACCGGCGAGAGATTGGCGGTCGCGTCGGGAACGCGGATATACTCGGCCTGGGCGCCGTCGATCGTGTTGCCGAAGCGCCAGCCGCCCATCGCCTTGAAGCCGTGCTTGGTGCCGGCGCCGTCCTGCGAGGCGCAGCCGCACATGCAGGCGTTCGAGGTGAAGCTCGGCGTGATGGCGCCGGCGATGACGCGCTGTCCCTCCGTGAAGCCGGTCACCGCGGAGCCGAGCTTCTCGATGATGCCGACCGGCTCGTGGCCGATGGTGAGGCCGCGGGCGACGGGATATTCGCCCTTGAGGATATGCACATCCGTGCCGCAGATGGTCGTCGTGGTGAGGCGGACCAGCGCGTCGAGCGGCCCGATATCGGGGATCGGCTTGTCGTCGAGCACGATGCGGCCCGGCTCGGCGAAGATCGCGGCTTTCATCATGGGCATGGGGGTGGTTCCTCCTTGGGCCATGCCGCGCATCCGAACGGACGGGCGGCGGTCGGGTCGGCCGCACAATGGCTTGCCCCGCTTATCCGGCATTGACGCCGATCAAGCGGGGAGCGGATCGCGGCCCACCGGCGCCGGATGCGCAAAGGTCTTGTCGCGGCGGCCGGCAGGCGATACGCCGAAGCGGCCGAACGATGTGGCGCGCGTGATCTGGCCCGAGCGTCCTTGGACCGAGTGATCTGGAACCGATGCCGATGCCCCCCTTCGCCTCTCTCTACAGCCACGATTTCATCCGCATTGCCGCGGTGGTGCCGAAGGGCGCCGTCGCCGACCCGGATTTCGCGGCCGAGGAAACGCTGCGGCTCGCCACTGAGGGGGCGGCTGCCGGCACGGCGCTGATGCTGTTCCCCGAGCTCGGCATCTCCTCCTATTCGATCGACGATCTCCTCCTGCAGGATGCGCTCCTCGAGGCAGTCGAGCGCGCGCTCGGCCGCATCGCCGAGGCCTCGGCGGACCTCTTCCCCGTGCTCGTCGTCGGCGCGCCGCTGCGTCTCGACGGCCGGCTCTACAACACAGCCGTCGTGATCCATCGCGGCGCCATCCTCGGCGCGGTGCCGAAGACCTATCTCCCCAACTATCGCGAGTTCTACGAGCGGCGGCACTTCACCTCCGGCGCCGGCGTCACCGGCCGCACGATCACCATCGACGGGCGCTCCGTGCCGTTCGGCACCGACCTCCTCTTCCGCTCGACCGGAACCGTGCCCTTCACCTTCCACGCCGAGATCTGCGAGGACATCTGGGTGCCGCTGCCGCCCTCGACCCATGCGGCGCTCGCCGGCGCCGAGGTGCTGCTCAACCTCTCGGCCTCCAACATCACCATTGGCAAGGCCGATACGCGCCGCCTGCTCTGCGCCAGCCATTCGGCGCGCACCGCGAGCGCCTATGCCTATTCAGCGGCAGGACCCGGCGAATCCACCACGGACCTTGCCTGGGACGGCCAGGCCTCGATCTTCGAAAACGGCGTCCTCCTCGCCGAGACCGAGCGCTTCCCGATCGGTGCCACGCTGGCGCAGGCCGATATTGATCTCGGCCGCCTCCGCCAGGAGCGCATGCGGCTCAACACCTATGGCGACTGCGTCGCGCTCGAGGGCCCGCGCGCGCCGGCCTTCCGCACGGTCGCCTTCGTGCTCGACCAGCCGGCGCATGCCGTCCCGCTCCAGCGCATTGTCGAGCGCTTCCCCTTCGTGCCGGCGGATCCGGCCCGGCTGCGGGAGGATTGCTTCGAGGCCTACAATATCCAGGTGCAGGGCCTCTCGAAGCGGCTGGCCGCGACCGGGCTCAAGCATTGCGTGATCGGCGTTTCGGGCGGGCTCGATTCGACGCAGGCGCTGATCGTCGCGGCGCGGGCAATGGACCGGCTCGGCCTGCCGCGCGAAAACGTGCTCGCCTATACCCTCCCCGGCTTCGCGACCTCCGATCACACCAAGTCGAATGCCTGGGCGCTGATGCGCGCGCTCGGCGTCAGCGCGGCGGAGATCGACATCCGCCCGGCGGCGCGCCAGATGCTCGGCGATCTCGGCCATCCCTTCGCCGATGGCGAGCCGGTCTATGACGTCACCTTCGAGAATGTGCAGGCGGGGCTGCGCACCGACTATCTCTTCCGCCTCGCCAACCAGCATCACGGCCTCGTCGTCGGCACCGGCGATCTCTCCGAGCTCGCGCTCGGCTGGTGCACCTTCGGCGTCGGCGATCACATGTCGCACTACAACGTCAACGCCTCGGTCTCGAAGACGCTGATCCAGCATTTGATCCGCTTCGTCGCCGCCTCGGGCGATGTCAGCGCCGAGACGGCGGCGATCCTTTATGCGATCCTCGCCACCGAGATCTCGCCGGAACTGGTGCCCGTCGCCGACGGCAAGCCGATCCAGTCGACGCAGGCGATCGTCGGCCCCTACCCGCTGCAGGATTTCACGCTCTATTACCTGACGCGGTTCGGCTTCCGGCCGTCGAAGATCGCCTTCCTCGCCCATCACGCCTGGTCGGATGCCGCGCGCGGCGCCTGGCCGACCGACATGCCGGAAGACGAGCAGCGGGCCTATACGCTCGCCGAAATCCGCCGCTGGATGCAGGTGTTCATCCGCCGCTTCTTCGCCAACCAGTTCAAGCGCTCGACGGTGCCGAACGGCCCGAAGATGTCGTCCGGCGGCTCGCTGTCGCCGCGCGGCGACTGGCGCATGCCCTCCGACGCCAGCGCCAAGCTCTGGCTCGACGAACTCGAGGCAAACGTTCCAGTGGAGTGATCAGCCGAGCGCGGCGCGCTTGACTTCGAGGCGGTCGACGATGCGGCTGGCGATCGGCAGGGCCGAGGTGGCGGCAGGCGACGGCGCGTTGCAGACATGCAGCATGCGCGCGCTCTCGACCATCAGGAAATCCTCGACCATCTTGCCATTGGCCTCGACCGCCTGGGCGCGGATGCCGGCCGGATAGGCTTCGAGGTCGTCGATCTCGAGTGCCGGATAGTATTTCCGGCATTGTTCGAGATAGCCGCGCTTGTGGACGGAGTTGACGAACTCGCTCGCGGCCGTGCGCCAGTTGCCGGCCGCCATTTTCCAGAAGCCCGCAAAGCTCGCCATGTCGCGGAGGTCGGCCGCGCTCATGGCCCATTTGCCCTCGCGCTCGCGCGAGAGGCCGAGCACGGCGTTCGGCCCGACGGTCACCGAGCCGTCGATCATCAGGGTCAGATGGATGCCGAGGAAGGGCAGCGCCGGATCGGGCGTCGGATAGATGAGATGGTTGATGCGGCCTTCGTGCTTCCTGGCGAGGCGGTAATATTCGCCGCGGAACGGCACGATGCGGTGGGTGATCGGCAGGCCGGCGAGCCGCGCCAGCCGGTCCGACTGCAGGCCGGCGCAGGCGACGACGAGCCGGGCGGCGATGCTGCCCTTGTCGGTCTCGACACGGACGGTGCTGCCCTCCTCGCGGATCGCCCGTACCGCCTCGCCGAGGCGGATTTCGCCACCCGAGGCCTCGATGCGCCGGCCCATGGCGGCGGAGACGCGGCGATAATCGACGATCGCCGAGGCCGGGACATGCAATGCGGCGACGCCCTCGATCTCCGGTTCCTTCTCGGCAAGGCCGGCCCGATCGAGCGGGATCACCTCGATGCCGTTCTGCTGCGCCCGCTTTTCCAGCGCCAGCATGCGCTGGCGCTCGGCCTCGTTGGTGGCGACGATCAGCTTGCCGCAGGTGCGGAACGGGATGCCCTCGCTGCGGCAGAAGGCCTTGGTTGCGGCGGCCCCGGCCCGGCAGAGCTCGGCCTTGAGGCTGCCCGGCGCGTAATAGACGCCGGCATGGATGACGCCGCTGTTGTGCCCCGTCTGGTGCGCGGCGAGCGCCGTTTCCTTCTCGACGAGCACGAGGCTGGCGCCTGGATCGCGCGCAAGCAGCTGCATGGCGGTGGCAAGGCCGACGATGCCGCCGCCGATGATGCAATAGTCGTAGGTCACGCGCGATCCTTGCCAGGCTGCCAAAACTCCGACCGCCCGCCGGCGTGATACCGGCGGAATCCCGGCGGGCGGTCAGAGCCGATTACTGGCGCGGCTTGGCGGCGGCGTCCAGCGCCTTGAAGTCGTCATCGCTGAGGACCAGCGACGCGGCGGCGACGTTTTCCTCGAGATGCTTGACCTTCGAGGTGCCGGGGATCGGCAGCATCACCGGGCTGCGCTTCAGGATCCAGGCCAGGAGCACCTGCGACTGCGTCGCGCCGAGCTTGTGGGCGATGCCGTCGAGCACCGAGCCCGGACGGGAGAGATCGCCGCCGACCAGCGGCGCCCAGGGAATAAAGCCGATGCCGTTCTTCTCGCAATAATCGAGCACCGCCTCGCTGCCGCGATCGACGAGATTGTAGCGGTTCTGCACGGTCGCGACCGGGAACACCGCCTCGGCCGCCCTGATCTCGTCGACCGAGACCTCCGAGAGGCCGGCATGGGCGATGAGGCCCTCGTCGAGCAACTGCTTCACCGCACCGAACTGCTCGGCGCGCGGGACCTTGGAATCGATGCGGTGCAGCTGCCAGAGCGCGATCTGCTCGACGCCGAGCTTCTTGAGGCTCTTCTTGGCCTCGGCGATCAGATGGGCCGGGTCGCCATGGATGTTCCAGACATCCGGCCCGCTGCGCGTCAGCCCGCCCTTGGTGGCGACGAGCAGGCCCTTGTAGGGATGGAGCGCCTCGTGGATCAGCTCTTCCGAGACGTCGGGGCCGTAGGAATTGGCGGTGTCGATGAAGTTGACGCCGATCTCGGGCAGCCGCTTCAGCGTCCGGATCGCTTCGTCATGGTCGGCAGGCGGCCCCCAGATGCCCTTGCCGGTGATGCGCATCGCGCCGAAGCCGAGGCGATTGATCTCGATCGCGCCGCCGACCTTGAAGGTGCCGGAGGCGGACGCGTTGACGGATAGGGTCATGGGGAAGCTCCTGTTGCGACGCGAGGCGAGCTCCGCCGCCCCGCTTCGGAGCCTCAGCTATGGTCGGCGCTGCGCTGCGGCAAGGCCGCGACGCATCACAGCGCGGCGAGCGCGGCCGAAACGCCGTCCTGGCGGATCGCGATCAGCGCCGCTGTCACGGCCGCTTCGAGCGAGCCGCGATGCGGACTTGCGGCGGCGAAGCCGGTGAGCGCGAACACTGCGCCGACAAGGGCCGCCGCGTCCTCTCCGCCCGCGAGCACCGGCGCGAGGGCGCCGTCGAGCGGATCGGTGAAGGCGGGCGGCGTCGCCCGCGCGGCGAGCGCCGTGATCCAGGCGGCGAGCACGAAGGCGGACCGGGTGATCGGCAGGCCCTCCTCCATCCGGTCGAGCGTCGCCGCGACGATGCGCTGCGGCAGCTTCTGCGAGCCGTCATTGGCGATCTGCGCGGTGCGGTGACGCAGCGCCGTGTTGGCGAAGCGGCTCGCGAGACGCTGGATATAGTCGGCGGTGTCGAGGCCGGCATCCTTCGGCAGCGTCGCGATGAAATCCTGCCAGAGCCCGTCGACGAAGCGGCGGATCGCCGGATCGGCGAAGGCCTCGGCCACCGTCTCGCGGCCGAGGAGCTGGCCGAGATAGGCGATCGAGGAATGGGCGCCGTTCAAAAGGCGCAGCTTCATCTCCTCATAGGGCGTGACATCGGCGACCATGGTGACGCCGAAGCGCTCCCAATCCGGGCGCCCGGCCGGGAAGCGGTCCTCGACCACCCATTGCATGAAGGGTTCGGTCAGCACCGGCCAGGCATCGCTGACGCCGAGGCTGGCGCTGACACGGGCGCGGTCGGCATCGGTCGTCGCCGGCACGATGCGGTCGACCATGCTGGAGGGAAAGGCGACCTCGCCCTCGACGAAGCGGCCGAGAGCCGCGTCGCGCAGCGCCGCGAACTGCGTGATGACGCGGCGGGTGGTGACGCCGTTGTTCGGCAGGTTGTCGCAGGAGAGCACGGTGAAAGGCGGCGTGCCGGCGGCGCGGCGGCGGGCCAGCGCCTCGACGATGAAGCCATGCGCGGTCTTCGGATGCGCGGGATCGGCAAGGTCCGCGACAACATCGGGATGGGCGGCGTCGAGATCGCCGGCGGCACTGCGGAGATAGGCCTTCTCGGTGACGGTCAGCGTGACGATGCGCACGCCGGGATCGACCAGCGCGGCCAAGAGCGCCTCGGGATCTTCGGGCGCCACCAGCAGCGAGAGGATCGAGCCGATGACGATCAGGTCCTCGCCGGCATCCTCGCGCACGGCGAGCGTATAGAGCCCGTCCTGCGGCCCGAGCGCGTCGCGCGTGTCGCGGCTTCGGAGCGAGGCGCCGACGATGCCCCATGACGTCTCGCCGGCGGCGAGGCAGGCATCGACATAGGCGGCCTGATGCGCGCGATGGAAGGCGCCGACGCCGAGATGGACGATGCCGGGCGTGACCGCGGACCGGTCATAGGCCGGGCGCTGCACGGTCGCCGGCAGGCCGGCCAGGGTCGCATTCGAAAGCCGCATCGGGGATCCTCCTCGCCGCTCATTGGCTGGCGGCGTGCATAGACCACGGCCGGCACTCCGCCAAGCGTCACGAGATTACTGATTGGCCGATTCCGCCCCGTCCGCCGGACCATCGGGCAGGAAGGCAGGACGGGCGGCGCGGACGCGGGCGGCGATATAGTCGGCGACGGCGGCGACGCGGCGCGTCTCGTGCGTATCCGGATGGCTGGTCAGCCAGTAGCTGCGGCGGAAGGCAATCGCCGGCAGCAGGCGGCGGAGTTCCGGATAAAGCGCGGCGGCATAGTCGTGCAGGATGCCGACGCCCACACCGGCCCTGACAGCCTCGACCTGGCCGACGACGCTGCCGCATTCGTAGCGGCGCGTCGTGACGCGCGCGAGCTTGGCGGCATAGTCGAGCGCGCGGCTATAGGCGAGGTCCTCGACATGGGTGACGACGAGCCGCCCGGCGAGGTCGGCCTCGCTGCGCACGGCGCCGAACCTCGCGAGATAGTCTTCCGTCGCGTAGATGCCGAGGCCGTAGTCGGTGAGCTTGCGCACGACGAGGCGGCCGCTCGCCGGCCGATCGAGCGTGATGACGATGTCGGCCTCGCGCCGCGACAGCGAGAAGGTGCGCGGCAATGGCACCAGCTGGATGACGAGTTCGGCATGCTGCATGGCGAGGCGGCCGAGCTCGGCAGCGAGGAAATAGTTGCCGAGCCCATCCGGCGCGCCCACGCGCACGGTGCCGGCGATGCCCGCCGATGCGCCGGACAGCTCCGCTTCGACGCGGAGGAACTCGGACTCCGCCCGCTCCGCCGCCGCCATCAATTGCTCGCCGGCCGGCGTCAGCTGCGAGCCATTGGTGCGCCGCTCGACGAGCCTCGCCTTGACCTCGTCCTCGAGCGCGGTGAGCTGACGCGACACCGTGGCGTGGTTGAGGCCGAGCTGCCGCGCCGCACCGAGGATCTGCCCGCTGCGCGCGACCGCGAGGAAGATGCGGATGCGTTCCCAATCCATCGGACGACTCTACTTTCTGCACAACGGAGCCGCAAGGCTGGCGATTGCTGTGCGAATTCAAATGCGGCAGAGAGGGGCCAGTCCACTGGGAGACGTGCCATGACCACCTTGCCGATCATCGACCATTTCATCGCCGGCCAGCGTTCCGCGGGCACCTCCGCCGCGACGCAGCCGGTGTTCAATCCGGCGACCGGCGAGGCGACCAAGTCCGTGCGTCTCGGCGCCGAGGCCGAGGTCAAGGCCGCGGCCGACGCCGCCAAGGCAGCGGCGCCCGGCTGGGCCGCGACGACGCCGCTCCGCCGCGCCCGCATCCTCAACCGCTTCCTGCACATCCTCGAGGAGCGCATCGACGAACTCGCCGCCGTCATCACCTCGGAGCATGGCAAGGTGCTCTCCGACGCCAAGGGCGAAATCCAGCGGGGCATGGAAGTGGTTGAGTTCGCGACCGCCGCGCCGCAACTCCTCAAGGGCGAAGTGACCGAGAATGTCGGCACCCGCGTCGACAGCCATTCGCTGCGCCAGCCGCTCGGCGTCGTCGCCGGCATCACGCCGTTCAACTTCCCGGCCATGGTGCCGATGTGGATGTTCCCGATCGCGCTCGCGGCCGGCAACTGCTTCATCCTGAAGCCGTCCGAGCGCGACCCCTCGGCCTCGCTGGTCATCGCCGACTGGCTGAAGGAGGCTGGGCTTCCCGACGGCGTCTTCTCCGTCGTGCATGGCGGCAAGGACGCGGTCGACGCCATCCTCACCAACCCCGACATCCAGGCGGTGAGCTTTGTCGGCTCGACGCCGATCGCCCGCTACATCTATGAAACCGCGGCGAAGAACGGCAAGCGCTGCCAGGCGCTCGGCGGCGCCAAGAACCACATGATCATCATGCCCGACGCCGACATGGACCAGGCGGTCGACGCGCTGATGGGCGCAGCCTATGGCTCGGCCGGCGAGCGCTGCATGGCGATCTCGGTGGCGGTTCCGATCGGCGAGAAGACGGCCGAGACGCTGCTCGCGAAGCTCGAGCCGAAGATCCGCGCACTGAAGATCGGACCCGGCACCGATCCCGAGGCCGAGATGGGCCCGCTCGTCACCAAGCAGCATCTCGACAAGGTGCGCGGCTATATCGATGCCGGCGTCGCTGAGGGCGCCAGCCTCGTCGTCGATGGCCGCGGCTTCCAGATGCAGGGCTATGAGGACGGCTATTTCGTCGGCGGCACGCTGTTCGACCATGTCACCACCGACATGACCATCTACAAGGAAGAGATCTTCGGGCCGGTGCTGGCGATTGCCCGCGCGCCTGACTACGCCACCGCCGCGAAGATGATCAACGACCACCCCTTCGGCAACGGCACCGCGATCTTCACCCGCGACGGCGACGCGGCGCGCGAATTCGCGCACCAGATCCAGGTCGGCATGGTCGGCATCAACGTGCCGATCCCCGTGCCGATGGCCTTCCACTCCTTCGGCGGCTGGAAGCAGTCGCTGTTCGGCGACCACCACATGCATGGCATGGAAGGCATCCGCTTCTATACCAAGCTGAAGACGATCACGACGCGCTGGCCGACCGGCATCCGCGCCGGCGCCGATTTCGTCATGCCGACGATGAGCTGATCCGCGCGGCGGACCGCCTGCACCCGGGCGGTCCGCCGGCGGGGAGTTTGCCAAGCCGCCGTTCCCGTCTAATCTGCCGTCCAGGGGCGGCGACGGGATCACAGAAACCCGCGTCTCCCGGGGAACAGGGAGACTGCATCCAAATGACGTCCATCCTCAAATCGACGATCGCGCTTGCCGCCGTCGCGGCCTTTGTCGGCCAGGCGACCGCGCAGCAGGCCTCGGTCGGCGCCGGCGAAGGCGCCCTCAACATCGTGGCATGGCCGGGCTATATCGAGCGCGGCGAGACCGACAAGGCCTATGACTGGGTCAGTGATTTCGAGAAGGCGACCGGCTGCAAGGTCGCGGTGAAGACGGCGGCGACCTCCGACGAGATGGTCACGCTGATGAACCAGGGCGGCTTCGACCTCGTCACCGCCTCGGGCGACGCCTCGCTGCGCCTCGTCGCCGGCAAGAAGGTCGTCCCGGTCAACACCGCGCTGATCCCGAGCTGGTCGACCGTCGACGAGCGGCTGCAGAACGCGCCGTGGTACACGGTCGGCGACCAGCATTACGGCGTGCCCTATCAGTGGGGCCCGAACGTCCTCATGTACAACACCAATGTCTTCAAGGAAGCGCCGACCAGCTGGTCGGTGGTGTTCGAGCCGCAGGACCTGCCCGACGGCAAGCCGAATGCCGGCCGCGTCCAGGCCTATGACGGGCCGATCTACATCGCCGACGCCGCGACCTATCTCATGGCCAAGAAGCCGGAACTCGGCATCAAGGACCCCTATGAGCTGAACGAGGCGCAGTATGCTGCCGCGCTCGAGCTCCTGAAGGGCCAGCGGAAGCTCGTCGGCCGCTATTGGCACGACGCGGCCGTGCAGGTCGACGACTTCAAGACCGAGGGCGTCGTCGCCTCCTCGTCCTGGCCGTTCCAGGTCAACACGCTGCAGTTCGACAAGCAGCCGATCGCCTCGACGATCCCCGCCGAGGGCGCCACCGGCTGGGCCGACACGACCATGCTCGCCGCCGATGCGGCGCATCCGAACTGCGCCTATCTCTGGATGGAGCATTCGCTGTCGCCGAAGGTCCAGGGCGACGTCGCAGCCTGGTTCGGCTCGGTGCCGGTCGTCCCGGCCGCCTGCAAGGGCAACGAACTCCTGACCGATGCCGGCTGCGCCACCAACGGCTTCGACAACTTCTCGAAGATCCGCTTCTGGAAGACCCCGGTCGCCAAATGCGCCAGCCAGGACGCCTGCGTCCCCTATTCGCGCTGGGTGTCGGACTACATCGCGGTGATGGGCGGGTAGTGCGCAGACTTTCGCTTCACCTCTCCCTGAGGGAGAGGTCGACGGCGAAGCCGGCGGGAGAGGGTTTACGGCCTCACCGGATGGTCCGTAAACCCTCTCCCGGACCTGCGGTCCGACCTCCCCCTGAGGGGGAGGTGAAAGTCGGGGCATCGACCGAATTGACCAGTCACACGAGGCTTGCGTCGCTCCGAAGCGGCGTGGCCGCAAAGAACCCAGCATGACCGCCGCCGTCTCGCTCAGCGGCGTCTCGCGCCATTTCGGCAGCGTCAAGGCGCTCGATGCCGTCGATCTCGACATCACCGAGGGCGAGTTCTTCGCCATGCTCGGGCCCTCGGGCTCGGGCAAGACGACGTGTCTTCGCCTCATCGCCGGCTTCGAGCAGCCGACCGCGGGCCATATCGCCATTTTCGGCGAGCGGGTCGAGGGCGTCCCGCCCTATCGGCGCAGCGTCAACACCGTCTTCCAGGACTATGCGCTGTTCCCGCATATGAACGTACTCGACAATGTCTCCTATTCGCTGATGCTGCGGAAAGTCGGCAAGGCCGAGCGGCACCGGGCGGCGGAAGCGGCTCTCGAGCTCGTCAAGCTCGGCGGCTATGGCGCGCGGCGGCCGGGCCAGCTCTCGGGCGGCCAGCGCCAGCGCGTCGCGCTCGCAAGGGCCATCGTCAACAAGCCGAAGGTGCTCCTGCTCGACGAGCCGCTCGGCGCGCTCGATCTGAAGCTGCGCGAGAGCATGCAGGAGGAGCTGAAGAGCCTGCAGAAGCGGCTCGGCATCACCTTCATCTTCGTGACGCACGACCAGGGCGAGGCGCTGTCGATGGCCGACCGGGTCGCCGTGTTCAGCGACGGCCGCATCCGCCAGGTCGGCACGCCGGCCGACATCTACCAGCGCCCGAACTCGCCCTTCGTCGCCGATTTCGTCGGCTCGTCCAATGTGCTGCCGCCGGATCTCGTCGAGAGCCTCACCGGCGCGCGGCGCTGGGCGAGCCTCCGGCCCGAGGCGATCCGCATCGGCGGCGACGGCGGCCTCACCGGCGTCGTGGTGGCGCGGAGCTATCTCGGCCCGGTGACGCGCCTCGCCATCGACGCGGCGGGGCTGCGGCTCCACGCCGTGCTGCCCTCCGGCGACAACCTGCCGAGCGAAGGCGACAGCATCACGCTCGGCTTCGACCCCGCCGCGCTGCATCTGATGGGCGAGACGCATGAGCGCGCTTGATACCGGCTGGACGCCGCCGCCGCGCCGCGCCATCGGCCGGCTCGGCGATCTCTTCTGGCGGCGGCCGGGGCTTCTCGCCGCGCTGATGCTGACGCCGCCGGTGCTCTGGCTCGGCATCGTCTATATCGGCTCGCTGCTGACGCTGCTCCTGCAGAGCTTCTATGCGCTCGACGAATTTTCCGGCGTCATCGTGCCGGAATTCACGCTCGCGACCTATGCCGAGCTGCTGCGCCCGTCCAATTTCGACATCATCCTGCGCACGGTCATCATGGCGGCGCTGGTGACGGTCGCCTCGGCGATCATCGCCTTCCCGATCGCCTATATGGCGGCTCGCTATGCGCGCGGAAAATGGAAGGCGCTGTTCTATCTCGGCATCATGCTGCCGCTCTGGTCGAGCTATCTCGTCAAGGTCTATGCCTGGAAGCTGATCCTCGCGAAGGAAGGCATCCTCACCTGGATCTTCGAGAAGCTGCATCTGACGGCGCTGCTGGAAGCGGTGCTGGCGATCCCCGGCATCGGCGGCAATTCGCTGTCGGTCAGCTATATCGGCACCTTCCTGGTCTTCGTCTATATCTGGCTGCCCTACATGATCCTGCCGACCCAGGCGGCGCTGGAGCGCGTGCCGGTCAACCTGATC
Source organism: Kaistia sp. (assembly GCA_965229325.1). Lineage (GTDB taxonomy): Bacteria > Pseudomonadota > Alphaproteobacteria > Rhizobiales > Kaistiaceae > Kaistia. The sequence continues at coordinate 1,460,976 of OZ245873.1, forward strand.
GACGCCAGTTCCGATCTCGGCGGCCATCCGGCGCAGACCTTCCGCCATGTCATCCTGCCGCTCGCCTTTCCGGGCATCGTCGCGGGCTCGATCTTCACCTTCTCGCTGACGCTTGGCGACTACATCATCCCGCAGATCGTCGGCTCGTCGCGGCTCTTCATCGGCCAGGCCGTCTATACGCAGCAGGGAACCGCCGGCAACATCCCGCTCGCCGCCGCCTTCACGGTGGTGCCGATCCTGATCATGGGCGTCTATCTGACCATCGCCCGGCGCCTTGGAGCCTTCGATGCGCTCTGAGAACCCGAAAGCGCCGCTGCTCCTCCGCCTCGCCGCGGCCGGCGGGCTCGTTTATCTGCTGGCGCCGCTCGCGATCATCTTCGTCTATGCCTTCACCACCGAGGAGAAGAGCTTCGTCTGGCCGCCGCCGGGGCTGACGCTGAAATGGTTCGCGGTCGCCTGGGGCCGGCAGGATATCTGGGCAGCGCTCCTCCTCTCCGTCGAAGTCGCGGCCGTCTCGACGGCGATCGCGCTGGTGCTCGGCACGCTGACCGCCGCCGCCGTCAGCCGCACCCGCTTCTTCGGCCGCGAGACGATCTCGCTGCTGGTCATCCTGCCGATCGCGCTGCCCGGCATCATCACCGGCATCGCGCTCCGCTCCGCCTTCTCGACCTTCACGATCCCGTTCTCGTTCTGGACCATCGTGCTCGGCCATGCGACCTTCTGCATCGTGATCGTCTACAACAACGCGGTCGCCCGCTTCCGCCGCACCTCGGGCTCGCTGATCGAGGCCTCGATGGATCTCGGCGCCGACGGCTTCCAGACGTTCCGCCATGTCATCCTGCCGAATATCGGCACGGCGCTGCTCGCCGGCGGCATGCTCGCCTTCGCGCTCTCCTTCGACGAGGTCATCGTCACCACCTTCACGGCGGGCCAGCAGCAGACGCTGCCGCTCTGGATGCTCGAGGAGCTGATCCGGCCGCGCCAGCGGCCGGTGACCAATGTCGTGGCGATGTTCGTGGTCGCGGCGACCTTCCTGCCGATCCTCGCGGCCTTCTATCTCACGCGCGACGGCGACCAGATCGCCGGCGCGGGCAAATAGCTTGGGAGACTGAAATGCAGACCAGCATGCTCATCGGCTCGCGCTTCGAGACCGGCACCGGGGACGAGGAACTGGTGCTGAACCCGCGCACCGGCGACGTCATCGCCAAGGTTCCGGAAGCCTCGACCGCGCAGGTGGACGCGGCCGTCGCCGCCGCGCGCAAGGCCTTCGCCTCCTGGTCGCGCACCACGCCGGCGCAGCGCTCGGCGCTCCTGCTCAGGATCGCCGCCGACATCGAAGCCGATGCGAGCGCCTATGCGGCGCTCGAAGCGCTCAATTGCGGCAAGCCGATCAATGCCGTGCTCAATGACGAGCTGCCGGCCATCGTCGACTGCTATCGCTTCTTCGCCGGCGCGGTGCGCACCATGCACGGCCAGATCGCGGGCGAATATCTCCCCGGCCACACCTCGATGATCCGCCGCGACCCGGTCGGCGTCGTCGGCTCGATCGCGCCGTGGAACTATCCGCTGATGATGATGGCGTGGAAGCTGGCCCCTGCGCTCGCCGCCGGCAACACGGTCGTCTTCAAGCCGTCCGAGCAGACGCCGCTGACGGCGCTGCGCCTTGCCGAGACACTCGCCGCCGTGCTGCCGGAGGGCGTCGTCAACATCGTCACCGGCCGCGGCGCCAGCGTCGGCAATGCGCTGATCAACCATCCGGGCGTCGACATGGTCTCGGTCACCGGCGATATCGGCACCGGCAAGAAGGTGATCCAGGCGGCGGCCTCGACGGTGAAGCGCACCCACCTCGAGCTCGGCGGCAAGGCGCCGGTGATCGTCTTCGACGATGCCGATCTCGACGCCGTCGTGAATGGCCTCCGCGCCTTCGGCTATTACAATGCCGGCCAGGATTGCACCGCCGCCTGCCGCATCTATGCCGGCCCGAAGATCCACGACAAGCTCGTCGCCGATCTCGCCTCGGCCGTGTCCTCGCTGACCTTCAACCACGCCGACGACACCAAGAACGAACTCGGGCCGCTGATCTCGGCCCGCCAGCGCGACCGCGTCGCCGGCTTTGTCGAGCGCGCGGCGGCCGAAAAGCATATCGAGATCGCGACGGGCGGTAAGGCGGGTGCCGGCTCCGGCTTCTATTTCGAGCCGACCGTCATCGCCGGCGCGCTGCAAACGGACGAGATCGTGCGGCGCGAGGTGTTCGGCCCGGTCGTCTCGGTGACGCGCTTCACCGATGCGGACGATGCCGTCGCCTGGGCGAACGAGTCCGATTACGGCCTCGCCTCCTCGGTCTGGACCAAGGACATCGACCGCGCCATGCAGACCGCGGCGCGGCTCCAATATGGCTGCACCTGGGTCAACACCCATTTCATGCTGGTGAGCGAGATGCCGCATGGCGGGCTCAAGCAGTCCGGCTATGGCAAGGACCTCTCGTCCTATGCGCTCGAGGACTACACCGTCGTCCGCCATGTCATGATCGCGCATGGCTGAGGCGGCATAGTCGGCGCCGCGGGTTTCTCGAACGGGGCAGGATCATCATGCTGGTGCGGATCATCGGCGTGCCGTTGCAGGATGGCTCGGGCCGGCTCGGCTGCGAGATGGGGCCGAGCGCCTACCGGACCGCCGGCCTGGTGCCGATGCTCGTCGAGCTCGGTCACGCGGTCGAGGATCTCGGCACCGTGCAGCCGGCCCCTCCCCGGCCGATCGCGCATCCGAACGGCGCCATCAAGGCGCTGCCCGAGATCGTGGCCTGGACGGCGGCCATCGCGGAGGCCGCCGACGCGGCGAGCGCCGGCGCGATGCCGATCTTCCTCGGCGGCGACCATGCGATCGCGGCCGGTACGCTCGCCGGCGTCGCGCGCCGGGCCTCCGCCATCGGCCGGCCGCTGTTCGTGCTGTGGCTCGATGCCCATCCCGATTTCCACACGCTGGACACGACGACGAGCGGCAATCTGCACGGGGTGCCGCTCGCCTATGCCTGCGGCGAGCCGGGGTTCGCCGGCTTCTTCCCGGGTCTCGCCGCGCCGATCGACCCGAAGCGGGTCTGCACCCTCGGCCTTCGCAGCGTCGATCCCGCCGAGCGGGCGGCGCTCGCGCGTGCCGGCGTCACCATCCACGACATGCGCGCCATCGACGAGCATGGCATCGCGCCGCTGATGCGCGCCTTCCTCGCCCGCGTCGCCGCCGAGAACGGCTTGCTGCATGTCAGCCTCGACGTCGATTTCCTGGACCCTTCGATCGCACCGGCCGTCGGCACCACGGTGCCCGGCGGCGCGACGTTCCGCGAGGCGCATCTCGTCATGGAGATGCTGCATGACAGCGGCCTCGTCACGAGCCTCGATCTCGTCGAACTCAATCCCTTCCTCGACGAGCGCGGCCGCACGGCGACGCTGATGGTCGACCTGACGGCGAGCCTGATGGGCCGCCGCATCATGGATCGCCCGACCCAGAGTTACTGACCGCGCGCGCCTCGGCCGGTATCCGGGGCCGATCGTCCCCTCCCTCCCCCGACAATGAAAAACGCCCGCCAGGTCGTCGACCGGGCGGGCTGAGGCGTCGGGGAGTTGCGATGTCCGCGCTGATCGCGTGGACATCGGTCGGGGGGTGCTGCGCCGACCGGGCGGGTCGGCGCCGCGTCACATCGGCGCCAGTCCGTGCTTCTGGCCCCATTCGAACCAGTTGTCGACGACCGTGCCGGTGAGGAGGATGCCGATGCCGCCGGCGAGCGGGCAGAGGATGGCGAACCACCAGGCCCAGCGATGGATCGACTCGAACGTCGCGTTGAAGCCCATCGTCCAGCGCCAGAACAAGGCGGCGCGTTCGGCGGCCGTTCCGCGATCGACGATCTGCTCGATCTCGCGCTCGCCGCCGAGACGGCTGACCGCGAGGATCGTCGCCCCATGCATGGCGAACAGCACCGCCGAGCCATAGAGGAAGACGATCGAGAGCATGTGGAACGGGTTGTAGAAGAGATTGCCGTGGTTCAGCGAGAAATTGTTGGTCCAGTCGAGATGCGGGAAGATGCCGAAGGGCACGCCCTCGCTCCAAGAGCCCATCAGCAGCGGGCGGATGAAGCCGAGCACCAGATAGAGCCAGATCGCCGAGGCGAAGGCCCACGGCACGTGGGTGCCCATGCCGAGCGCCCGCGCCCGGCGATACATCCGCGCCCACCACAGAAGGATCGAGGTGGTGAGGAAGAAGCCGGCCATCAGCCACCAGCCACCCTCTTTCAGCGGCGGCAGGATCTTGAGGCCGTGCTCCGGCAGCGGCGGCTGCAACGCCAGCCAGAAGAACTGCTTCATGAACTCCTGCGGGCTCCAGTTGACCTGGGCGAGCATGTTGAGCCCGATGATCTCGATCGCGACGAAGCCGCAGATCAGCGAGGCGAGACCGAGCGTTCCGAGATAGAGCGGACCGATCTGCGCATCGCCGATCTTGCCGAGCCAGTAGTTGAAGAGAGGCGTTCCCTGCCGCTCCCAGATGCCGGGCTGCAGCGGCACTCCATAGTCCGGTCCGCCACGGACCTGAACGCGGGTGAAGATGTTCTGATATTCGGCCATCGGAATTACCCCCTAGCTCCAGACCGGGATGCGCTGCCACCAGTCCCACCAGGACGGCCAGCCTTCGGCCCAGAGCGGACCCGAGATGACGATGCAGACGGCGCTGAAGAACGCGGCCGAGACGGCCAGGAACAGCCCGAGGCGATGGATGCCGAGCGTGCCGATCGAGTAGCCGATCGTGTCGCGGAAATAGCTGTTCTCATGCTCCGCCGTCTTGACCGTCTGGCCCTTTTTCGGATTGGTCGCCGACAGGATCAGCGAGCCATGCAGGGCGAGCGCCAGGCAATTGGTGAAGAAGAACGTCACCGCGATCATGTGGACCGGGTTGTAGTGGAAGTTTCCGTACTGGTAGCCGGTGTTCGAAACCCAATCGAGATGGGTAATGATGCCGTACGGAAAGCCATTGGCCCAGGCGCCGAGCAGGACCGGGCGGATCACCACAAGGGTGAAATAGGCGAGGATCGCGAAGCTGAACGCCCATGGGATATGCATGCCCATGCCGAGCTTGCGGGCGATCTCGGCCTGCCGCAGCGCCCAGGAGCCGAAGGCGCCGAGCGCGCAGACGGTGATGATCTGCCAGAGACCACCCTCCTTCAGCGGCGCGAAGCTGAGGCCGTAGTCCTCGGTCGGCGGATTGATGCTGATCTGCCAGAGGTTCCAGGTCGGCCCGATCGCAGCGCCATAGACGATCAGGGCCGTGCCGAGCGTGGCAAAGAAGATCGTCGTAACGCCGAAGAAGCCGACATAGAACGGCCCGATCCAGAAATCGAAGAGGTCGCCGCCGATGAGCGTCCCTCCCCGCACTCGATACTTCTTCTCAAAGCTGAGCATCGCCATTGTTCGACCTCCCCAGGCAGGGTCTTCGGAGCGTGGCAACGCTCCCTTTGAAAGGGTGCGGGCGGTTGCATGCGCTGGCCGCCCGCGCCGTTCTCGATGAAAAGGACCGGGTTGCCCCGGTCACGCCGCCTTCGTCGTCTGCTCGATGACGAGCGAAGCCGCCGGTGCGGGCGCCTTCCTCGGTCCTTCGAGCCAGTTGAACCGGTCCGTGCTGAGCAGGATGAAGTGAATCACCAGGGCCAGGACGAACAGGAACGTGAACAGGGCGACCAGCGTTCTGCGCGGATCGAAGAGAAGCCAGATTCTCCACATGTCGCTTTCCCCTTACGTCAGCATGGACACAAAGGCGCCGACATGGGCGATGCCATGTTCGAGCGACGCATAGCCACCCGGCCCGGGCAGCCACGGACGCCACAGCCAGGCAAGGATGTGGGCGACCACGGCAATTGCGACAAAAGCCAGGAAGCTAGACACGAAAACCGAGTGGAACTCCCTGGCTTCTGCTTCCGAGAGCCCCGACAGGGACCCGTCATTGGCAGCCATTTCTACCTCCTCTAGTGAGACCTTGCGGTCATTGGCCCGCACGGGACTCGTGCGGGGCCGCTCGCTGCGCCGTCCGGCACAGCATTCCCGGGCGATCTCCCGCCCGGAAACCTCGAAGCCGCCCGGCGCCAGGCGCCGACGGCAGGGATTCTTGTCCGCTCACCAGAAGGCGAACGGCACGATGCTCGACGCCGTCGCCTTGGCGGTGCGGAAGACGGAGCCGCCGGAGTCGCCGTGCCCCCCGCTTTGGCGCAGTCCCGGCACCAGCCGCCTGGCGATCGCCAGCGCGAGGCACATCGGATAGGCGGCGCCGAACACGAGAAGCGCATGCCGGCGGTCGCAGCGACGACGCGCCCGGCAGTCTTCGAGCCAGTTCATTTCGGTGCTTGCCATGCTCGCAATCCCTCTCCCGCGCATTGCGGCGGCAAAGCCGCCCCCATCCTCACGCCATGCTGAATTCGGCGCTCAGAACCTGTTTCATCCGCTGCGCCGTCACGCGCTCCTCGCCGGCCTTGCGCGCCACCTCCTCGGTGCGGTCGCGCAGGCGCTTGGCGGCGGAAATCCTGACGAGAACCGGCTGCGCGTCGACGGCATCGTCGATCAGCACCTGCGCGTCCGCGTCCCATGGAAGCTCGTGGTGCAGGCGCGCCGGTGTCGGCTCGACCTTGTCGAGCTCGGTGCCGAGCGGGAGGATCCTGAACAGCGCATCGAACAGCGCGTTGCAGATCTCCTGCACGAGATAGGTCGCGCCGGCATAGCCCATGAAGGGCGTGCCCGTGTGGCGGCGGATGATGGCGCCCGGGAACGAGGCCGGGATGTAGGACGACCGCCCGCCGGCCTCGGCCGAATACATGCGCTCGTTGAACGAGCCGAACAGGATCAGCGGCTGCTTGTCGTGGATCGCCTTGCGGATCTCGGCATTGTCGGTCTTGGCGCCGGCATGGCGGGAATAGGAGAAGGCGCAGGGGAAGCCCATGTCGCTCTCGAGGAAGCTGCGGATGCCGCGCGCATAGGTCTCGCTGGCGACGATGCCGAAGCTCGCCGTCGCGAAGAAATCCTGCGTCACCGAGCGCCAGAGATCCCAGAGCGGCTTGATCGTCGTCATCTTCTCGCGGGCGATGAACGGCTCGGGATCGAGACCGGTCAGCTCGCCGAGCTTGCGCAGGAAGGCCGTGGTCGAATGCAGGCCGATCGGCGCCTGCAGATAGGGCTTGTCCAGCGCCTCGCAGAGCTTGCGGCCGAATTCGCGGTAGAGGCAGATATTGACGTCGGCCTCGGCCAATCGGCCGACATCGGCGATATCGGTGCCGAGCGGGAAGACGAGATTGACCTCGCAGCCGATGCCCTCGGCGAGGCGGCGGATCTCGGCAAGGTCCGACGGCATGTTGAAGGTGCCGTAGATGGCGCCGATGATGTTGACGCGCGGGCGGGCGCCTTCCGGCTTCGCGGCCGCCTTCCTGGGCTTCTTGCCCTTGGCGCCGAATTCCTTCCAGAGCCAGGCGAGCGCGCGGTCGGCGCTCTGCCACTGGTCCTCGTCGATCGTGCGCGGCAGGAAGCGCATGATCCGCGTGCCCTCGGGCGTGACGCCGCCGCCGATCATCTCGGCGATCGAGCCGGTGACGACGACGCTCGGCTTGTTCGGATCGAGCGTCGCATGCGCCCGCTTCATCGCCTGCTCGGTGCCGGTCTGGCCGAGTTCTTCCTCGCCGAGGCCGGTGACGACGATCGGCAGTTCGTGCGGCGGCAGCGCGTCGGTGTAGTGCAGCACCGAGGTGACCGGCAGGTTCTCGCAGCCGACCGGCCCGTCGATGATGACCTGAAGGCCCTTCAGCGCGGCGAAGACATAGACCGAGCCCCAGTAACCGCCGGCGCGATCGTGATCGAGGACGAGCATCAGAAGTCCTCCATCGTGACGGAGGCCTTGGCGGCGACGAGCGGCCGCGCCGCCTTCGCCTCGCGCGAGGGCAGGCTGTGCGGATCGTGCCAGACGCCGGCCGTCCGATCGGTGCCGACGCCCTCGAAGAAGGCGGTCATGGTGTCGAAGCGGGCGCGGTTTCCAGCAGCCGCGTTGATGACGGCGGCGAGCGAGCCGGCGCCGGCCGGGCCCATCAGCGGCCGTGCCGAGATGAGATTGGTGAAATAGAGCGCGGGAATGCTCTTCTGCTTGGCATGCTGGACGACCGGGGTGGTGCCGATGGCGAGCTCCGGATCGAAGCTGTCGACCGCGGCCTTGTCCTTCTCGAGCGAGGCGCGGAACTCGACATGCACACCGGCGGCCTGGAGCCAGGCGGCGTCCTCGGCATTCCAGCGCGTCTTCGGGCAGGCGGTGCCGACATAGCGGAGATCGGCGCCGGATTCCTTCAGCAACCGGCCGACGATCAGCTCCGAGCCCTCATAGCCGGAGAGCGTGATGCGGGCCTTGATCGGGGCGCCATCGAGCGCTGCCCGGGTCGCCGCCAGGATCGGCGCCTTGGCCGCATCGACGGTGCGGCGCGGGAGGCCGCAGGCCTCGCCGATCGCATCGAACCAGGCCGCCGTGCCCGCGACGCCGACCGGCGCCGAGCCGACGACGGCGCGGCCGGCAGCCTCGAATTCGCGCACGCTCGCGGTGTAGAAGGGATGGATCGCGGCGACCACGGCGCAGTCGAGCGCCGCATAGAGCTCGCGCCATTCGCGGGTCGGGACAACAGGACCGGCCGAGAGGCCGAGCGGATCGAGCATGCGGCCGATGGTGACCGGATCGACCGGGAACATCTCGCCGAGCAGCGTCACGGTCGGCCGGCCGGACGAGGCCGTGCGCGGCGCCGGCACGGGGCCGGCCGCCGCCTCCAGCCGTGCATAGTTCAGCATGGCGCCGGCGAGGACATCCTTCGCCTCGGCATGGGTCGGCACGCCGAAGCCCGGCACGTCGATGCCGATGATGCGGACGCCGTTGATCTCCTTCGGCAGGGCGCGAAGCGGCACGCCCGATGCGGTCGGCACGCAGAGATTGGTGACGATGATCGTGTCGTAGAGGGCGGGATCCGCCAGCAGGTGGACGGCTTCGCGGATGTCCTCGTAGAGCTTGCCGGTGACCAGCGTCTCCGAATTGAACGGCACATAGCCGACGGTGCGCTTGGCGCCGTAGAAGTGCGAGGTGAAGGTGAGCCCGTAGACGCAGCAGGCGGAGCCGGACAGCACCGTCGCCGTCCGCCGCATGCGCAGCCCGACGCGGAGCGAGCCGAAGGCCGGGCACATCGATTGCGGCTGGTCGTGCGGCCCCTGCGGATAGTCGGTCCTGAGGCGCTGCATCAATTCGCCATTGCCGGCCGCTTCCGCCGCGCGAACGAGCTCGGCCTTGCCGCCATGGCAACCAGAGCCGCTCGCCTCTGCACCCTGCGGAGCAAGGTCCGCCGCAGCGGTCGCCTGGCCCGCGATCGCGGCCGCTGCGGCAGCATCATAGACCACCTCTGTGGAGGGTCCGACGCCGGCGATCGTTGCGCGCTCGTTCATGATGGCTGCCGATCAGACTGCGTCGTAGATGACTTCGAGGGACGGCTTGGCGACGACGATGCCGCCGCGCATGTCGGCCTGGCTGGCCGGCTCCAGCACGACATGGGCGCCGACATCCTGTGCCGCGAAGAGGCCGAGCAGCTGGTCCTGCGTCAGCGGGTTCGGCCGCTGCGGTCCTGACTCGGTGACGTTGCGGGCGAGTTCCTCGAACAGCGAGCCCCATTCGCCGCCGGGCGTGCCGATGATCTGGTAGTTGGCGCTCTTCTTGCGGATATCGTCATTGGCCGGGATCGCGGCGAGCACGGGAATGCCGACCGCCGCCGCGAAGGCCGCCGCCTCGCCAGTGCCGTCATCCTTGTTGATGACCATGCCGGCGACGCCGACATTGCCGCCGAGCTTGCGGAAATAATCGACCGCCGAGCAGACATTGTTGGCGACATAGAGCGACTGCAGGTCGTTCGAGCCGACGACGATGACCTTCTGGCACATGTCGCGGGCGATCGGCAGGCCGAAGCCGCCGCAGACCACGTCGCCGAGGAAATCGAGCAGGACGTAGTCGAAGCCCCAGTCATGGAAGCCGAGCTTCTCGAGCAGCTCGAAGCCGTGGATGATGCCGCGGCCGCCGCAGCCGCGCCCGACTTCGGGACCGCCGAGCTCCATGGCGAAGACGCCGCCCTTCTTGAAGCAGACATCGCCGATCTCGACATCCTCGCCGGCCGCCTTCTTGCGCGCCGAGGTCTCGATGATGGTCGGGCAGGCCCGGCCGCCGAAGAGAAGCGAGGTCGTGTCGCTCTTCGGATCGCAGCCGATCAGCAGCACACGTTTGCCCTGCTGCGCCATCATGTGGGAGAGATTGGCGAGCGTGAAGCTCTTGCCGATGCCGCCCTTGCCATAGATGGCGATGATCTGGGTTTCCTTCTTCACCTCGCCGGTCGGAGCCGGATCGGGCTCGAGCGCTGCTTCGGCGCGGACGCTTTCGATGAGCGCCGCAAGGCCGCCCTCCGGTGTCTTGATCGGCGCGTTCATGCTGCGTGTCTCCAGTCGAGCACCATCTTCAGGCAGGCCGGATCGGTGAACGCCGTCGTGTAGGCATCCTCGAAACGGTCGGGCGTGTGGGTGTGGGTGATGAGGCCGTCGAGCGAGAGCCGCCGATCGGCGACGAGGGCTTCGACGGCGGCGAGATCCTGCGGCTTCCATTCGGCGGCGGCGCGGATCACGGCCTCGCGCATGAAGGCCGGCGGAAAGGCGAAGGAGAGGCGCTGGTCATAGAAGCCGGCGAGGACGACCTCCCCGCCCCGCGCGAGCCGCATCACCAGGCTGTCGAGTATGGCGGCATCGCCGCTGACATCGCAGATGCGCGCATAGTCGCGGCGGTCATCCTGGTCCGGATGGGTGACGGCGTAGCCCTCGGCCCCGCTCTGACGCGCGCTGTTCGTCTCCCAGACGACGGGCTTGCCGCCTTGGGCGACGACGATGCGGGCGATGAGCCGGCCGAGAACGCCATGGCCGACGATGAGTTCGGGATGGCGCGCCGGATCGAGCGAGACGGCATGCTGCGCGGTCGCAGCGAGCGCCAGGAGGATCGCCCGGTTGCCGAGGTCCGCGGCGATCGGCACAGCCTTTCGGCCGGCGATGACGACGCGGGAAGCGGCACCGCCGAAGAGACCGCGCGCCTCGCGATAGCAATTGGCGCCCGGCACGAAGACCGTATCACCGACACGCCGGCCCGAGTCGCGGCCGGCCTCGACGATCGTGCCGATCGATTCGTAACCGGGAACGAGCGGGTAGCCCATGCCTGGGAAGGACGGCATGCGGCCCGACCAGAGCAGCTTTTCCGTGCCCGTCGAGATGCCGCTGAAGGCGATATCGACGATGACGTCCTCGCTGGTCGGGTCGACGAGATCGAGCGCGCGGAGCGAGAGCTTGAGCGGTTCTTCAAGAACAATCGCCTGCGAGCGCATCGAACCCCTCCTCCCTGCCGGCTAACCGAATTCGGCCCTGATCGGCACCGCTGAGATTAATCCGGCGGCACCCAATGTCAATTGTAATACACACCATGCGACGTAAATCTGAATTGACACTTCTCGCCCGATCAGCGCGGGCGGGCGGTCAGGATCCGGGCGATGAGCGGCGTGTTCACGGAAAGCTCGCGCACCACGCCGAAGCCGGCCTCACCCAGCATCGCCGTGATTTCCGCGACGGTTCTCGGCCGGCCCTGGCCCATCGCCAGCAGGTAGAAGCCGAAATAGGCGTCGCCGCTCGCCTTGCTGCCGCGCGTGTCGGCCATCGGCTCGGCGACGACGAGCGTTCCCTCGGGCGCGATGGCGGCGCGGATCGCCTTGAGGATGGCAAGCGCCGCCGGGTCGTCATGGTCGTGCAGCACGCGGTTGAGCGTCACGAGATCGGCGCCGGCGGGCAGCGGATCCTCGAAGAGGCTGCCGCCGACGATCGTGGCGCGCCCTGAAAGACCCGCCGCAGCGATTCGCTCGGCGGCGATGGCGGCGACCGGCGGCAGGTCGAACAGCATGAGGTCGAGCGACTTGGCGGCCTTGGCCGCCGCAATGAGAAAGGCGCCATCGCCGCCGCCGACATCGAGCAACCGCCTGTGGCCGGCGAGCGAATAGGCGTCGAGGATCTCGGCGGTGACGAAGGCCTGCGAGGCCGACATCAGCGCTGTGTAGTCGGCATGATCCGCCGAGCCTCGATCGCCGCCGGCATAGGTCCAGTAGCGGCTGAGCGCCGGGTCGCCCTCGCCCGACAGCAACGCGACGGGATCGCTGAGGTCGCCATAGAGAATGGCATGATGGCGGATCATCGCCGTGACACCGGCATTGCCGACCAGCGCCGCGCCGAGGCTGCCGAGGGCATAGCGACCGCCCGGGCGGAGCGCGACGAGATCGAGCGCGGCTGCGGCCTTCAGCAGCCGCTCGGCACCGTCTGCGGGAAGTCCGGTCGCCGCCGTGACGCCTTGGAGATCGAGCGGCCCGCGGGCGAGCGTCTCGAACAGGTCGACGCGCACGCAGGCCGAGAGGATCTGCGAATAGACGAAGCCGGCGGTGAGATCGAACAGCGCCCGCGCCTCGCGCCGCGCGATCGGCCGCGTCAGCGGAAAGCGCGCGGCGAAGCGGCGAAAGGCCGGATCCGCGACGCGGCGGTTGCGGAAGTCGCTGATGCGATCGATGAGGGCCGAAAACATGTGCGGCCTCCCGATGATCCCTGCCGCGCCGAGCGTCCGACGTCAGGCGGCGTGCTGCGCCGCCTCGGCGGGCAGGAAGCGGCCGGCCTGCGCCCGGATTTGCGCGCGCAGCGCCGAGGCGCCGATGCAATCCGGCACCGAATCGGCCGCCGCCTCGACGAGGAGCACCAGCTTGCGGGCGGCGCCGCGCTCGCCGAGTTCATGCACGGCGTTCGGCCGGCCGAGCGCCTCGTCCTGGCCGACCGGCTTGCCGATATCGGCCGCGCTGCAGAGGACGTCGCGAATGTCGTCGGCGACCTGATAGGCCTCGCCGAGCTTGTAGCCGAGCGTCGCCCAGGGCTCGGCGACATGGCCGGCCGCGGCGGCGCCCGCCATGGCGGCACCGGCGAAGAGCGCACCAGTCTTGGCGCGCTGATAGAGTTCGAGATCGGGCGCGGTCTCGCTTTCCCAGCCCTGGCCCGCGACGATGCCATGCGGCATGCCGACGGCCCGCGCGATGATCAGCGCGATGGCGGCGGCTCTCGTCGGATCGGCCAACGCCGCAAGCGCCGCGGTCTCGAAGGCGAGGACGATCAGCCCGTCGCCGGCAAGGAGCGCCAGCGGCTCGCCGAAGGCGGCATGCACCGAGGGCCTACCGCGCCGGATGCCGGCATTGTCGAAGCAGGGCATGTCGTCATGGACGAGCGAGGCGCAGTGGAGGAACTCGACCGAGGCGGCCGCGGCATTCGCGATCAGCGGCTGGTCGTCGCCGCAAGCCAGGGCGACCGAGAGCGTCAGCTTGGGGCGGATGCGCTGTCCCGCGGGGAAAACGGAGTGGCTGAACGCCTTCGCCAGCAGCGGCGGCGCCGATCCGGCCGACGCGCGCTGGATCGCTTTCAGGAGGGTGTCCTCGATTCGCTGCGACAGATCCTCACCAGCCATTGCCATTTCTCCGGGCTGTCAGATACTGTTGACTATCCTGAATGTAAATCTGGATTTACACAAGCCCATGTCGAGCGGAGCGGACGAGAGAGGGCGAGGGACGGGCCGGCAGCGCTCGGCCGTCGTTGTCGGCGCCGGGATCGGCGGGCTCGTCGCCGCCCTGCTGCTCGCGGCAAAGGGCATCAAGGTCGTCGTCGTCGAGCGCTCGGCCGTTCCGGGCGGCAAGATCCGCACGGTCAGCGTTGGTGGCCACGGCATCGATTCCGGGCCGACCGTCTTCACCATGCGCCCCGCCTTCGAGGCGATCTTCGCCGCCGCCGGCGCGCGGCTCGAGGATCATCTCCGCCTGACGCGGGCCGATATCCTCGCCCGCCATTCCTGGGAGGACGGCTCGACCTTCGACCTTTATGCCGACATCGACCGATCGGCGGAGGCCGTGACGGAGTTCGCCGGCGCCAGGGAGGCGGCGGGCTATCGCGCCTTCTGCAAGCGCACCGCCGAGGTGTTCCGCTCGCTCGATGCGCCTTTCATGCAGAACGGTGCCCCCAGCCCGCTCGGCCTCGCGCGGCAGGCGGGCATCGGCGGGCTCGCGGCGCTCACCCGCATCCGGCCATTCACCGCGCTCTGGACCGTCGCCGGCTCCTATTTCAGCGATCCGCGCCTGCAGCAGCTCTTCGGCCGCTATGCCACCTATTGTGGCTCGTCGCCCTTTGCCGCCCCTGGCCCGCTGATGCTGATCGCGCATGTCGAGCAGATGGGCGTCTGGCTGGTCGAAGGCGGCATGACGCGGATCGCCGAGGCGCTGGAGGGCCTCGCGAAGCAGCACGGCGCCCGCTTCCGCTATGGCGAAAGCGTCGCCGCGCTCGACATCCGCAATGGTCGGGTCGCCGGCGTGCGGCTCGGCTCGGGCGAGGTGCTTTCGGCCGACACGGTGCTCTTCAACGGCGACCCGGCGGCGCTCGCAAGCGGCCTCTTCGGCGAGCCGGCCCGCGCCGCGCTGCCGCCCTGGCGGGCCGAGGACCGGTCGATGTCGGCGCTGACCTGGTCGCTGCGGGCCAAGGCGGACGGCTTCCCTCTCTCGCGCCACACCGTGTTCTTCTCGGACGATTATCGGCGCGAATTCAGCGACATCTTTAAGGACGGACGCCTGCCGGGCAGCCCGACCATCTATGTCTGCGCGGAGGACCGCGACGCTTCGGATGGTCCGCCGCCCGAGGGCGAGGAGAGCCTCTTCGTGCTCGTCAACGCCCCGGCCCGCGCCGACAGCCAGCCCCTCGGCGATAGGGAGATCGCAGCATGCGAACGACAGGTGACGGCGCGGCTCGCCCGCGCGGGGCTGACGTTGACCGGCGCGCCGGAGGCGAGGGTCATGACGACGCCGTCGGACTTCGCGGCGCTCTATCCGGCGACGGGCGGAGCGCTTTACGGCCGGGCGTCGCATGGCTGGGCGGCGTCGTTCCAGCGGCCGGGCGCGCGGACGCGGATCAAGGGCCTTTATCTCGCGGGGGGCGGAGTGCATCCGGGGCCGGGCATTCCGATGGCGGCACTGTCGGGCAGCCACGCGGCGAGCGCGATCCTCGCGGACATGGCTTCGACCGTCTCGTTCCACCCGGCGGCTATGCCTGGTGGTATGTCGATGCGATCAGCGATGACGGACTGAACGCGCTGACGGTGATCGCCTTCATCGGCAGCGTCTTCTCGCCGTATTACGCCGCCGCGCGGCGGCGCGGGCCGGCCGACCCGCTGGATCATGTCAACATCAACGCCATTCTCTATACGCCGCGCGGCAAATACTGGGCGATGACCGAGCGCGGCCGCGGCGCGCTCTCCCGGACCAGCCACCGCCTCGCCATCGGCCCCAGCGCGCTCGCCTTCGAAGAGGGCAAGCTCACCATCAGCATCGAGGAATGGACCGTGCCGCTGCCGCGGCGGCTTTCCGGGCAGATCGTCATCGACACCGGCGCGCTCGCCACAACGCGCTTCGCGCTCGACGATGCCGGCCGCCATCACTGGCAGCCGCTGGCGCCGACCGCGCGGGCGAGCGTCCGTTTCGCGCGGCCGGATCTCGCCTGGCAGGGCAAGGCCTATGTCGACATGAACACGGGCGCGGTCCCACTCGAGGACGATTTCCGCAGCTGGACATGGTCGCGCGAGGATGCCGGCGCGTCGACGCGGATCCTCTACGATGTCGAGCAGAGGCAAGGCGGGCCGCGCAGCCTCGCGCTCGACTATGGCCGCGATGGCGCGATCGAGCGGTTTACCCCTGGGCCACGCGTCGCGCTTCCGACCACCGGATGGCGGGTCGGCCGCTCGACGCGGGCTGAGGCGGAGGCGCCGGCGCGGGTCGTGAAAACCTTCGAGGATACGCCCTTCTATAGCCGGTCGCTGCTCGCCTTTGGCAGCGACGCCTCTGAGACGCACGCCATGCATGAGAGCGTCGATTTCGACCGCTTCCGGTCGCGCTGGGTGCAGACGCTGCTGCCGTTCAAGATGCCGCGCCGCTCAGGGTGAATGGCGGTTCGCGCCCTCTTCGGCATCGGACTCGGCGACTTTGGCCTTGGCCGCCCGGTCGCGGTCATAGCGGCGGAGATTGACGAGTTCGCGCACGCCGAAGAAGAAGGCGAGGCCGAGCACCAGCGAGATCTCCAGGAAGATGATCCAGCCGGAGCTCATCCGCCGTTGCCGAGGCCCGGCTCCCGGTCGAGCGCGCCGAGCGGCGCTCTTTCGCGCGCGCTCGCGCGGGCCGAAAAGGCGGCGAGAAGATCGATCATCCGCTCGGACCGCGCCTTGAGGTCCCACCAGGGCAGCCGCACGCTGCCGGTGGCGGGCGCCGGCGCGGCCGCGATGGCGTCGATCAGGAACTGCGCCTCGGGAAGCGCCGGCTCCCGGAGGCCCTCCGCGCCGGCGCTGCGCTCCGTTAGGGCTGCGGCGACCAATGCGAGCTTGCGCGGCTTCGAAATCACGGCCCGCGTCGTCACCGGATCGATACCGCCGGTGACCGCGCGGCCGATCTCGCGATAGAGCAGCCGAGCGACATTGATGCCGCTGCGCGACGTGCCGGGCAGCGCGCCGATGCCGCAGAGCGAGCGCGTATAGAGCCGCTCGGCCTCGGCGAGCAACCGGGCGACGATGGCGCGGATCTCGGGGCTGTAGACGGGCGCCGCCAGGAAGGCGTCCGGATCGATGCCGCTCTCGCGCAGCCAGGCGAGCGGCATATAGAGGCGGCCATTGCCGGCGTCCTCGCCGATGTCGCGCGCGATATTGGTCAGCTGCATGGCGACGCCGAGATCCATGGCGCGCGCGATCACGGCGCCGTCGCGGCGGTTCATCACCAGCGTCATCATCACGCCGACCGTGCCGGCGACGCGCACGGCATAGGCGGTGAGATCACCCAGCGTCTCGAAGCGGCGCCCGGCGGCGTCCCAGCCGAGCCCCTCGATGAGGGCGTCCGGCACGGCGCGGGGAATGGCATAGCGCGAGACAACGTCGGCGAAGCGGCGCTCGACGAAATGACGGCCCGGCCTGCCGCCATAGATCCGGTCCAACATCGCGCCGAGTTCGGCGATCGCCGCGCTGCCGCCCGCCTCGCGATCGATCAGGTCGTCGGCCATCCGGCAGAAGGCATAGACGGCATAGGAGGCCTCGCGGATATCGACCGGCAGCAGCAGCGAGGCGATGTAGAAGGATTGCGAGCCCTGCCGGATCGACGTCCGGCAATCGGCGCAGTTGGCAGGCGTCGAGAACTCGTCAGGCAGCGAATACGGAGGCATGGGGCACGACCTTGTCGAGGATCCTGGCCGATGAAAGAACGCCGGGCAGGCCGGCGCCGGGATGCGTGCCCGCGCCGACCAGGAAGAGATTGTCGATGTCCTCGCTCCGGTTGTTTGGCCGGAACCAGGCGCTCTGCATCAGCACCGGCTCGAAGCTGAAGCCGGAGCCCTTCTCGGAAAGCAGCGCGTCGCGGAAATGCAGCGGCGTGACGAAGGACGAGGTGACGATCTCGTCTTCGAGCCCGGGCAGCAGCGTCTGCGAGAGCCGCCGCATCACCGCCTGCCGGCGGCGCTCGCCTTCGCGGACCCAGTCGATGTCGCCGTCGAGATTGGGCACCGGGCAGAGCGCGTAGAAGGCATCGCAGCCCTCGGGCGCGACGCTTGGATCGGTGGCGCTCGGCCGATGCAGATAGATCGAGAAATCGTCGGTGAGCCGCTTCTTCTCGAAGATGTCGTCGAGCAACTCCCGGTAGCGCGGCCCGAGCAGCATCGTGTGATGGCCGACGGACTCGAAGCGCCGCCGCGTGCCGAAATACCAGACGAACAGGCCCATCGAATAGCGCGCGCGCTTCAGCTTGCCGGCGCTCCAGCGCGTCGGCGTGTCCCGCCCGACGAGCTTGCCATAGGTCCAGGCCGCATCGGCGTTGGAGACGACGACATCCGCGCGCACGATCTCGCCCGAGGCGAGGCGAACGCCCCTGGCGCGATCGTTCTCGACGAGGATTTCGGCGACATCGGCCTGATAGCGGATGCTGCTGCCCTGCCGGCCGATGAGCCCGACCAGCCCGTCGACGAGCTTGCCGACCCCGCCTATCGGATAATGCACGCCCCAGCGCCGTTCGAGATCCGGGATCAGGCAATAGATCGCCGGCGCCCGGAACGGATTGCCGCCGATGAGGAGCGGATGGAAGCTCAGCATCGTGCGCACCTTCGGGCTCTTCACGAAGCGCGAGACGAGGCCGTAGACGCTGCGATAGCCCTCGAGGCGCACGAGATCCGGCGCGATCTTCAGCATGTCGAGCGGCGAGCCGAACGGCATGTCGCCGAGTTCGCCGAACCCCTTGGCGCAGATCGCCGCCGCCTTTGCGAGGAAGCGCTCATAGCCGGGGAGATCGTCGGGCGCGATGCGGGCGACCTCACGCCGCATGGCCGCGTCGTCGTCGGAGCAGGCGACCTCCTCGCCGTCGTCGAAGCGGATGCGATAGAACGGCGTCATCCGGCGGAGGTCGACATCGTCGGCCATGGTCTCGCCGCAGAGCTGCCAGAGCTCCTCGAACAGGAACGGCGCCGTCACGATGGTCGGGCCGCGATCGAAGGTGAAGCCGTCCTGCTTCAAGACGCCCGCCCGCCCGCCGGCATAGGAAAGCCGCTCGAGCACGGTCACGCGGTAGCCGCGCGCCCCGAGCCGGATGGCCGCCGCGAGGCCGCCGAAACCGCTGCCGATCACGAGGGCATGCGGACGATCGGTTGATGACGCGGCAACGGCTGGGCGATCGGCAAGTGTCAACATAGATTGACGATATTGTAGTCTCGTCGCTTTGACAAACGATCTCTCGTCGTCGCGGTGCGCTGATCGAACACGGCCCGGCCGGCGCCCGTCGGGCCGCCGTCCGGCGTCCGGCTCAGGTCAGCCCGACATCCCGCGCGACATCGCCGATCAGCGTGGCGATGCGCTCCGGCTGTTCCTCGTGGACGAGGTGACCGCCCGAATCGAGCGCGCGGATGTCGGCAACAGTGACCTCGGCCTTGATCGCGGCGGCGTCGCTCGGCGGGATGGCGCGATCGTTCGGCGCGGTGACGAGGATCAGCGGCGTCTTGAGACCCGCCATCGCCGGGCCGAGCGGGGCGAGATCCCAGTTCGCCATCATGCCGAGCGTTCCGGCAACATGGCCGGAGCGGCGGAACAGCCGCTCATAGAGCGCGACGCCGCGCGGATCGATCGTCGAGCCGGTGCTCTCCAGCAATTGCCGCGTGGCGCCGTCGCTCTTCGCCCGCCAGGCAAACAGCTTCGGCGCGAACGGATTGACGAACAGGAGCTTCGCCATCGGCGAGAACAGCGAGGCGCCCTGGATCGGCCGCAGCGCCCCGTTGAGGGCGACGATCGCCTTCGGCTGGATCAGCCCCGACAGCGTCATCGAGACGAGGATGGCCGCGCCGGCGGAATGGCCGACGACGAGATCGGGGCGGAACTGCGCCCGCGTCAGCACGCCGCCGACGAGGCGCGCCATGCCGTCGAGGCGGAGGCCGCTGCTTGGCGGCATCGAGGTGAAGCCGTGTCCCGGCAGGTCGAGCGCCAGCACATGGAAGGTCCGCGCCAGCGCCGGCAGCAGATCGCGAAACGAATGCGTCGCCGCGCCGGTGCCATGCAGCAGCAGCAGCTTCGGCCCCTCGCCCATCTCCTGGACATGCCAGGAGAGCCCGCCCGAGCGGATGACGCGGCTGTGCTCGCGATTGGGCCAGTCGCGGCCGTCGACGGGCCAGGATGGGGGCGTCGGATGGAGCGACATGCCGCCTCAGCCTTCCATGCGGGCGCCGATCTCCCGCGCCAGCGCGCTGGAGCCGCCGCGCGGCAGCGGCAGATATTCGGCGCCGAGTTCGCCGGCGAGCGACACGGCCCGCGCCTGCGGACGCTTCGCGGTATCGATGAGCAGGGAGCGGTGCCCGGCGCCGCGGAAGAGCAAGGCGGAACGGCTGGCATCGGCGGTCGCCGCCTCGCGGCCGGCGACACCACTGAGCCCGATATTGCCGCGGCCATCGGTGAGGAAGATCGTCACGACGCTCTGGCCCTTGTTGGCGGAGGCCTCGGAGAGGGCGAGCGCCGCGAGAATGCCGCTGGCGAGCGGTGTGCCGCCGCCGCCCGGCAAGGCCGAGAGGCTGCGTTTGGCGCGCACCAGCGAACGCGTCGGTTCGAGCAGGGTTTCCGCCGATATGCCGCGAAAGGCGATCAGCGCGACGCTGTCGCGGCGCACATAGCATTCGGCGAGCAGCAGCTCGATCGCCCCTTTCGTCTCCGACAGCCGCTCGAGCGCGGCCGATCCCGAGGCATCGACGACGAAGATCGCGGTGGTTCCCGTCTTCTCGCGATAGCGGACATAGCGGAAATCGTCCTTGCGGATCAGGAGCCGGGTCACCGGTCCGGCGGCATCGAGCCCGGCTTCGCGGGCGCGGACCCGCTGCCAGGGTGCCGCCCGTCGCAGCGTCGCGAGCACGTCGAGGCGCGCGCCCGGCGTCGGCGGCGTCGGTGCCGTGCCGATCGCCCGGCCGCGCCGGCCCTTGCTGCGGGCCGCACCGGCGATCCCGGCGCTGCGCCGCGCGCCGCGACGGAGCGAACCGGCCTCGAGCCCGGCCAGCAGATGCCGCGGCAGCACCGCCTCGCTCACGGCGATCTGCATGTCCTGCGGCACATCCGTGGACGCCGCATTGCGCTCGTTTTCGCTTGCCGCCGATGCCGGCTCCTGCTCGCGCGGCGCCGGCTCGGCCTCGGCTTCCTCAGGCTGTGGCGCCGCCTCCGAGAGGCGCATGCCGAGCACGAGGCGCAGCGCGGTCGCTGCATCCTCGACCGTCACCATGGTCCGGCCGGCGAGCGCGGCGGCGGCCCGCGCGGCGCGGACGAGATGGATCGAGGCACGCAGCGAGGCATGGCCCGATGTGAGCGCGACCGAGCAGAGCGCATCCAGCATGTCGTCGGCCATGACGACAGAAGGAAGGCGCGCCCTCGCCGCGCCGGCGGCCTGCGGGCCGATCGATCGATCGGTGTCGCGCCAGCCGATGGCGTGGAGATCGAGCCGCAGCCCGAGGCGGTCGGCGAGCGAGGGCGCCAGCGCCTCGTCCGCGTCGATCCCCTCGTCGAGGGCAACGAGCGCGAAGCGGGCCGGCTCTCTGGCCGAAATGCCGTCGCGCTCGATCTGGACGGCCCGTCGGTCGAGCGTCGTGCCGATGATGCCGGCTGCGGCAGGCTCCAGCCTTTCGGCCATGGCGAGCACGACGAAGCCGCCATGCGCTGCGGCGAGAACGCCGCGCTCGACCACCGGGCGCCCCGCGTCGAGCGTCGCGCCGATATCGAGCCCGCCGGTTAGCCGCGCCTCGGAAATGCCGGCCGCGATGCGGCGGAGCGGCGTCTCCGCGCCGATCGCTGCGGCCAAGCCGTCGAGCCAGCGGTCACGGACAGGCCCGGCGCGGCCGCGGACATGGATGCCGCCAAGCCCCTCGGGATCGACCGCCAGCAGGCTCGCGGCGAGGAGGGCGTCGTCCCATGGCGCTGAGGCTCCGCCGGCCGGGCCGCTCATGGCGCCGCGATCTCCGCCAATGCCCGCTCGACGCGGGCGCCGGAGCCCGCTTCATCGAGCGGATCGCGCCGCAGCCGGTGGCGCAGCGCCGAGACGGCGATGGCGTCGAGGTCGGCGGGCGTGACGCTCGCCCTGCCCTCGAACGCCACCAGCGCCCGGGCCGCGCGGATGAGGGTCAGTTCGCCGCGGAGGCCGTCGACGCCGAGCTTGAGGCAGAGCGTCGAGGCATGTTCCAGCACGCGGTCGGGCGTCTCGGCGGAGGCGACGAGCGTCCGCGCCTTGGCGATCTTCGATCGGAGGGCCGCGTCCTTCCGCTTCCATGTCTCCACGAAGGCTGCGGGATCGCGGTCAAAGGCGTCGCGGCGCTTGACCACTTCGACGCGGGTCGGGACATCCTTCGGCGAGACGACCTCGACCGAGAGGCCGAAGCGATCGAGCAACTGCGGCCGCAGCTCGCCCTCCTCCGGATTGCCGCTGCCCACCAGCACGAAGCGCGCCGGATGGCGGATGCTGAGCCCCTCGCGCTCGACGATGTTGACGCCGGATGCCGCCACGTCGAGCAGCAGGTCGACGAGGTGATCCTCGAGCAGGTTGACCTCGTCGATATAGAGGAAGCCGCGATGGGCGCTGGCGAGCAATCCCGGCTCGAACGCCTTCTCTCCGGAGACGAGCGCCTTTTCGAGATCGAGCGCGCCGGCGACGCGGTCCTCCGTCGCCCCGAGCGGCAGATCGATCACCGGCACCGGCACCTTGCGCGACCGCAGCCGGCCCGCCGCGGCCTCGGCATTGCAGCGCGCACAATAGGTCGCGACATCGCCGGGCGCGCAATTGTAGCGGCAGTCGCCGGCCACCGTCATCGGCGGCAGCAGCCCGGCCAGCGCGCGCACGGCGGTCGACTTGCCGGTGCCGCGATCGCCGACGACGAGGATGCCGCCGATCGAGGGATCGACCGCCGCCAGAATGAGCGCGCGCTTCATCTCATCCTGTCCGACGATCGCCGAGAATGGAAATGGGCTGCTCATGACGGTATGCGACACGTTACAGTCAAATGTGTCAATACGTTTTGCATGCGGGTGATCCTGATCGCCGACAAGGCCGGTAGCCGTCAAAAATTATTTACGACAGACAGCCTTGACATCAATTAGAACGGGTCTAGTTTCTGGTTCAAAATCAGCCTGTTGCGGAGGAAACGCAATTGAATCGCATGCTCAAGCTTATCATTTTGGCCGGCGTCTCGGCCTTCGTCGCCGCCCCGGCCATGGCGCTCGACGGCAATGTCGATGCCGGCGCGAAGGTGTTCACGAAATGCGCCGCCTGCCACGGCATCGGCGACAAGCCGAAGCCGATCGGCCCCAGCCTCAACAACGTGATCGGCCGCCCTGCCGCCACGGAGCCCGACTATCTCGCCAAGGGCGCGGCCGGCTATTCGAAGGCCATGATCGCCGCCGGACAGAAGGGGCTCGTCTGGACGGACGACGAGATTCTGAAGTGGCTCACCGGCCCGTCGAAGATGGTTCCGGGCACGAAGATGGCCTTCCCGGGCCTTCCGAAGGAACAGGACCGGGCCGACGTGCTCGCCTATATCAAGACCTTCTCCAAGCAGCCGTAACGACGACAGCTGAGGCCGCGATGAGCGTCTTGGCCGCAGGCGACGCGGGCGAGTCCATGGCCGGATCCGCCCGCCGCTCCGGGAGGACGCTCGTCGACGTCCTCCGCGGCCAGGCGGTGTTCCCGCCGCCGATCTGGATGATGCGCCAGGCGGGCCGCTACCTCCCCGAATACAGGGCGACACGGCAGCAGGCCGGCAGCTTCCTCGACCTCTGCTACAATCCGGACCTTGCCGTCGAAGTGACGCTGCAGCCGATCCGGCGTTTCGGCTTCGATGCGGCGATCCTCTTTTCCGACATTCTCGTCGTGCCGCATGCGCTCGGCCGTGACCTCCGCTTCGACGAGGGTCGCGGTCCCCTGATGACGCCGATGTCGGCCGGCGACATCGACCATCTCGACGCATCCGCCTTCCACCAGCATCTTTCGCCCGTCTACGAGACCGTCGCGCGCCTCCGCCGGGAACTGCCGGACGAGACGGCGCTGATCGGCTTCTGCGGTGCGCCTTGGACGGTCGCGAGCTACATGATCGCCGGGCACGGCACGCCCGACCAGGCGCCGGCGCGGCTCTTCGCCTATCGCGAGCCGGAGGCCATGGCGCGGCTGATGGCGACGCTCGCCGACCATTCCGCGGACTATCTGATCCGGCAGGTCGCAGCCGGCGCCGACGCGGTTCAGATCTTCGATTCCTGGTCGGGCGTGCTCGATGAGGCCTCGTTCGCAGCCTATTGCATCGCCCCTGTCGCGCGGATGGTCGCCCGGCTCCGCGCTGTTTATCCCGAGGTGCCGGTGATCGGCTTCCCCAAGGGCGCCGGCATGCAGCTCGCGGCGTTCCGCGCGCAGACCGAGGTCGACGCGCTCGGGCTCGACTGGGCCGTTCCGCTGTCGCAGGCCGCCCTGCTGCAGCAAGGCGGCGCCGTTCAGGGCAATCTCGACCCGCTGCGGCTCATCGCCGGCGGCCGCGCGCTCGAAGAAGGCATCGACCGCATCCTCGCCGCGCTCGGCAACGGCCCGCTCGTGTTCAATCTCGGCCATGGCATCACGCCGGATGCGCCGATCGCGCATGTCACAGCCATGATCGACCGCGTGCGCCGCGGCGGGCGCTGACGTCCACCCGCGCGAGCACCGCAAAAAGCTTCGCCGGCGATCTCCGCGCAGTGCCGCATCCGCGCCGTCAGCCGTGTGCAGAGCGGGATGTTTTTCAATCGACATTGACATTGTCATGTGTACACTCAAATTGACACATGGTGATGCGTGCCTGCCTTCGAAGCGGTCTTTGCGCCCCATCGGAGTGCAGTCCAGGGAATGCGCGTTTCGGGCGAGCCGAAGTTTCGTCGCCCGGGCCGGCACAGCGAAGGGACACCTCTGATGAAGCCATCCGAACGCGATATTCTCGACCGGGTCTCTTCACCAGCGGATATGAAGGCGCTCTCGGACGCGGAGCTCTCCCGCCTTGCCGACCAGCTGCGCGACGAGACGATCGCGGCGGTCTCGGTCACCGGCGGCCATCTCGGCGCCAGCCTCGGCGTCGTCGAGCTCACCGTCGCCATCCACGCCGTCTTCGACACGCCGCGCGACACGCTGATCTTCGATGTCGGCCATCAGGCCTATCCGCACAAGATCCTGACCGGCCGGCGCGACCGCATCCGCACGCTCCGCCAGGGCGGCGGCCTCTCCGGCTTCACCAAGCGCTCGGAGAGCGAATACGATCCGTTCGGCGCCGCCCATTCCTCGACCTCGATCTCCGCCGGGCTCGGCTTCGCCGTGGCCCGCGATCTGAAGGGCGGGACCGGCGAGGTCGTCTGCGTCATCGGCGATGGCGCGCTCTCGGCCGGCATGGCCTATGAGGCGATGAACAATGCCGGCCAGCTCGGCAAACGGCTCATCGTCATCTTGAACGACAACGACATGTCGATCTCGCCGCCGGTCGGCGCGATGTCGAAATATCTCCTGAAGCTCTACTCGGACAAATCCTTCCAGGATTTCAAGAGCCTCGCCAAGGGCGTCGTCTCCCGCCTCCCCGCCCCGCTCCGGGCCGGCGCCGAACGGGCGCGCGACCTCGTCAAGGACAACCTGATCGGCGGGCAGCTGTTCGAGGATCTCGGCTTTTCCTATGTCGGCCCGGTCGATGGCCACGACATGGGCCAGCTGCTCGGCGTGCTCCGGACGGTGCGGGCCCGCGCCGACGGTCCCGTGCTCATCCATGCGGTCACCGAGAAGGGCCGCGGCTACCAGCCGGCCGAAAAGGCGGCGGACAAATATCACGGCGTCTCGCGCTTCGACATCGTCACCGGCCAGCAGCAAAAGGCGGTGCCGAAGGCGCCGAGCTATACCGGCGTCTTCGCCGACAGCCTGCTGCGCGCCGCCGATGCCGACGAACGCATCGTTGCCGTGACCGCTGCGATGGCTGCCGGCACCGGGCTCGACAAGTTCCAGAAGCGCCATCCGGGCCGCTTCTTCGATGTCGGCATCGCCGAGCAGCATGCCGTGACCTTCTCGGCCGGCATGGCCGCCGCCGGCATGCGGCCGTTCTGCGCGATCTACTCGACCTTCCTGCAGCGCGGCTATGACCAGGTCGTGCATGACGTGGCGCTGCAGAAGCTGCCGGTGCGCTTTGCCATCGACCGGGCGGGCCTCGTCGGCGAGGACGGGGCGACCCATGCCGGCGCCTTCGATGTCGGCTATCTCGCCAATCTTCCCGGCTTCGTCGTCATGGCTGCCTCGGATGAGGCTGAACTGGTCCAAATGGTGGCGACGGCCGCTGCGTTCGACGACGGACCCTCGGCCTTCCGCTATCCGCGCGGCGAGGGCCGCGGCGTCGCGCTGCCCGACGCGGGCATGCCGATCGAGATCGGCAAGGGACGGATCGTGCGCGAGGGCTCGAAGATCGCCCTGCTCTCGTTCGGCGCGCGTATCGGCGAGTGCTTCAAGGCGGCGGCAGAACTCGAGGCGAAGGGCCTCTCGACGACGATCGCCGACGCCCGCTTCGCGAAGCCGCTCGATACCGCATTGATCCTGCAGCTTGCCCGGCACCATCAGGTGGTCATCACCATCGAGGAAGGCGCGACCGGCGGCTTCGGCACGCAGGTGCTGCATTTCCTCGCCGGCCAGGGCGCGTTTGATCGCGGCCTCCGCATCCGCAGCATGACGCTGCCCGACCTTTTCCTCGATCACGACACGCCGGCGGCGATGTATGAGGCGGCCGGGCTCAGCGCCGCCCATATCGTGCGCACGGCGCTGCAGGCGCTCGGCATGGAAGTGGAGGCAGCGACGAGCTTCGCCCCGGCGATCCGGGCGGTGACCGCCTGATCGCTCAGGCGCGCGCGAGGTTCATGCGCCAGACCGTCCAGTTGAGCGCGCCTGCAATCGTCACCCAGATCAGGTAGGGCACGAACAGGAGCGAGGCCGTGCTGGAGACACCGGCCGCCGTCACGACGAATCCGGCGACCAGCAGCCAGAGCAGGCCGATGGTGTAGAAGCCGAAATCCATCCGCCGCATGCCGAAGAAGACGCCGGACCAGGCGGCATTGACGACGAGTTGCAGCCCCCAGAACCACATCGCCTCGCTCGCCCGATCGGCGCGCCAGACGAGCCAGCCGGCGATGGCGATGGCGATCATGACATAGAGCACCGTCCAGACGACGGGAAAGGCCCAGCTCGGCGGCGTCCAGGCAGGCTTCCGCAGCGACATGTACCAATCGCCCGGCTTGAACACGGCGCCGCTGGTTGCCGCGCCGAAGGCGAGCAGGAAGAAGACGAGAAGGCTGGCGTCGAACGACATGAACATCACCGTCACCACGAGGACAGGGCGGAAGCCGCTGCTGCGCAACCACCTTCATATAGGCCGCTCCGGCCGCCATTGTCAGCCGCCGACGCATCCAGGATCACAATGTCGAGAGAGGCCGCGGGTTGCGAGCCCGCCCTTCGGCCTGTTGCGGGACGCCGGAGAGCGCGAAACGCATTGCCGGACAACAAGATCGGGATTGTGACCGCCACACGAAAGTGACAGTCTCGCCTGTACAGTCTGATTGACCTTCGTCAAGGGAGACCGGATCGTGACGCTGATGACGCAAGGGGCAGAAGCGATCTGGACGCCCGGCGTGGCGCCGGCGGTTCCCCGCGACCTCTGCACCGACTGCGGCATCTCGCGCAGCAGCGATCCGAAGGCCTGCGGGCGCGCCTGCCAGTTCATCAAGCCCGACTATGACGCGCTCGAACAGCGGGTGCATGGCCGCACGCGCGATCCGGCCCGTCCGGACGAGACGCATTTCGGACCCTTCCGCCGCATGGTGCGCGCCTCGCTGGCCAAGCCGCTCGCCGGCGCGCAATGGACGGGCATCACGACGCGCATCGCCGAGCGGCTGCTGGAGACCGGCGCCGTCGATGCGGTGCTGACCATGGCGCCCGACCCGGCCGATCGCTGGCGGCCGGTGCCGGTGCTGGTGACGAAGGCCGAGGGCATGGCCGCCTGCCGCGGCATGCGCATGGGCTTCGCGCCGCTGCTCGCCTTGCTCGAGCCGGCGGCGCGGCGCGGCTACAAGCGCCTCGCCGTCATCGGCATCCCCTGCCAGGTGCATGCGCTCCGGGCGCTCGAACAGGAGCTCGGCTTCGAGCGGCTCTATGTGATCGGCACGCCTTGCTCCGACAACACCACCACCGAGCGCTTCCACGACTTCCTCGCCCTGCTCGCCGATGATCCCGAAACGATCACCTATCTCGAATTCCGCGCCGACTTCCATGTCGAGCTCCGCTTCACCGACGGCCGCAAGAAGGAAGTCCCCTTCCTGAAGCTGCCGATCTCGAAGCTGCCGCCGGACTTCTTCCCCCTCACCTGCCGCACCTGCGTCGACTACACCAATGTCCTCGCCGATATCACCGTCGGCTATATGGGCGGCCAGTCCGAACAGTGGCTGCTGATCCGCAACGAACGCGGCGAGGAGATGGCGGCCCTGCTCGGCGACGAGGTGCGGATGTCGGCGCCCGGCAGCGCCGGCAACCGGCGTGGGCCCGTGAAGGGCTTCATGGCCAATGTCGAGCGGGCCGCCGGCGGACTGCCGCTGCGCGCGATGCCGGATTGGCTGCGGCCGGTGGTCGGCTGGCTGATGCCGCGGATCGGGCCGCGCGGCCTCGAATTCGCGCGCGCACGGCTGGAGATGAAGGCGGTCGAAACGGTGCTGCACCTTCGCCGCTCCCGGCCGCGCCGGCTGCGCAGCATGGTGCCCCGGCATGTCTGGGCGCTGGTCAAGCCCTATGGCATCGAGCCGCTCGAGGGCGAGCAGCCGCGGGCGAAG
This sequence comes from Kaistia sp., assembly GCA_965229325.1. Classification (GTDB taxonomy): domain Bacteria; phylum Pseudomonadota; class Alphaproteobacteria; order Rhizobiales; family Kaistiaceae; genus Kaistia. Next base: position 1,489,527 of record OZ245873.1, read on the forward strand.
CCCTAGGGCAGATCGACAGCCGGCTTGCGTCGGCGGCAGGCACCGCTCTCACCTGTGGCGCGTGGAGACAGTCTGAAGGTCGATACGACCTAGCTGTCGCCGTCGCCGGCGATGCCGAAGCGGTTCATCTTCAGATAGAGCGCCTGGCGGCTGAGGCCGAGCACGCGCGCCGCCGAGGCGCGGTTGTTGCCGGTGAGACCGAGCGCCGCCTCGATGCACATCTTCTCGATGACATCGGTGGTGTCGCGCACGAGGTCCTTCATCGGCACGCGGCCGATCATCTCGACGAGATTCTCGGCCGTGCGGGTCAGATCGCTGTTGCCGCGCGCGTTGCGCGCGCCTTCGGCGGGGACCGGACGGATGACGAAGCCGTAGCCGGCCGGGTCCTGGTCGGTCAGGACGATGCCGGAGAGATGAATGTCGGTGGCGCGGCCGTTGGCGCCCTCGACCGTGCCGGAGACGTTCTGGACACGGCCGTGCCGGCCGAGATTCTGCAGCAGCACGCTCGCCTCGACGCCGCTCCAGCGGAAGAAGTCGCCGAAGGGACGGCCGATCGCCTGGGCGGCGATCGGAATATCGGCCAGCATCAGGAAGGACTCGTTGGCCCAGAGCACGGTGCCGGCCTGATCGGTCAGGAGTACGCCCTCGGCGGCATTGCGCACCAGCTCGTCGAGGCGGCGATCCGAGCCATCGGCGGCCGGAACTTCCGGGGCCGGCTCCGACAGGCGGACGAGCACGAGCTGCAGGTCGCCGGCGCGGAACAGCTCGGCGGCGAGCGCGATCGGCCGGTCGTCGGCACCGAGCGGGGCGACGAGGGTTCCCGGCGCGCCGGAGGTCAGCACCTGCGCCACCAGGGCCTGCACGTCGCGCTGCGCCTTCTTGTCGAACTGCGCCGAGAAGCGCTTGCCGGCAAGGGCCGTATCGGCGGTGCCGAGCAAGGCGGCGGCGCGCGGGTTGGCTTCCCTGATCTTGCCGCTGGCGGCATCGAGAATGACGATCGCTTCGGCGGCCGTCTCGAACAGCAGCCGATAGTGAACCTCCGACCTGCGGCGGTTCCGCGTGTTCTCCTCGAGCGCCTGGCGGCTCGCCATCAGCCGCGACTGCAATTCGGCGACGACGCGGAGATCCCTCCCGAGCATCACGATCTGCCCCGCCGGCTCGAAGCGGAAGGCCGAATACTGGACCGGAAGATCGCGCTCGCCGTCGAGAAGATGGCTGAGATCGAAGCGCTTCGGCGGTCCGCCGTCGCGCAAGTGCCGCAGCTCCTTGCGGAGGGCCACCCGGTCGCTGCTGCGTACGACGTCCTCGATCGGCTGGCCGCGCCATGAGGCAATCCCGGCGAGCGACGGGCCTTTCAGATTGTGCGACAGGTCCTCGATGATGCCGTCGCCATCCAGCACCAGGGTGACGTCGGACGCCCCCGACAGGAGGGTCGCCAGCGTGCGGACATCGGCCTGCAACAGATGCGCTTCGGCGCGCTGGAACTCAGCAGTCATGGTGCACGGTCCAGAAGACGGGTCGACAGTGGGTCGCAGGGGTCGGCCGTGGCGATGGCAGGCAAGATACCCGTTCTGTTCCTTGCCGTGGGCCCTCTTCTGCTATTTCCCCGGAGGCCTGTCCAGTGTTGCGTTGCCGCACGCGTCACAAAGGCGTTACAGTGAACGCGTCGCCTTCATTGACAAATCCGCGTGACGAAGCCGGGGCCATAGCCCGGCACGGCCAGGGAGCGCAAACGTGTTGTCGAGCCTCGAGGAGAAGCCAAGGGGCGAGACGCTGCGCTTTCAGCTGCGCAGCGGCACCAGGGCCGAGCATGACAGCCTCGACGGTCATCCGAGCTTCGCCGCCCTCATGGCCGGCACGCTCGACCTCGACGGCTATCGCGAGATCATGATCGCGCTGCACGATCTCTACCGGCGCTTCGACGCGCCGCTGGCCGAGGCTTGCCACGACCTTCGCGTCGCCCGGTTCGGCTTCGTCTATCAGAGGCGCGAAGCGATCCTTGCCGAGGATCTCGAGGCGCTCGGCGTCGCCGGCACCCCGGCGGATCGCATGGCCGGGATACGGTGGATTCCGCGCATCGGCACTCTCGAAACCCTCGCCGGCGCGCTCTATGTCATCGAGGGATCGGTGCTCGGCGGCGCGGTGATGTGCCGGGCGGCGGAGGCAGTGACGAGGGAGGCGGGTCTGGCTGGAACTGGCTACTGGGCATGGTGCCGCGATGCCGGCGCAGGGCGCTGGGCGATGACGTGCCGGCTGCTGGAGGCCGTTTCGGCGTCGGGCGCCTCGACGGAGGCGATGATCGAGGCCGCGCGGGCGACCTTCCGCGCGATTTCGGATCGGCTCGCGCCATGCCAGGCAGTCCCGCTCGAGGGGAGCCACGACAGGTGTCAAACCGCCCCGTCGATCTGAACGCCTGCGAGACCGAGCCGATCCACATGATCGGCGCGATCCAGCCGATCGGCGCGCTGATCGCGGTCGATCGAACGAGCCTCGTGATGGAGTTCGCCAGCCTCAACGCGGCCGACTATTTCGGCCTGAGCTGCGCCGAGCTGCTCGGCCGGCCGCTCGCCAGTCTGCTCGGCGAAGAGCGCTGCGCGGAGCTGCTCACCCGCAGCCTGAAGCCGTCGATGCCGGACCTGCTCAGGCCCTGGTTCGTCGAGGTCAAGAAGCCGGACGGCTCCACCGTCAGCCTTGAATGCCTGCCGCACGCGCATGACGGCCGCATCATTCTCGAATTCGTCGGCCTTCGCGGCGATCCGGCCGCGATCTGGGAGGAAGACCTCGTCCGCCAGCGCCTGATCTCGGACCTGATCCGGCCGGAGACCTTGACCGATCTCGCCCAGGCCGGGGCGCAGATGATCCGCGAGGTCACCGGCTTCGACCGGGTGATGATCTATCGCTTCGCCGAGGACAAGCATGGCGAGGTCATCGCCGAGAGCACGATCCGCGAGGACAGCTTCCTCGGCCTGCACTACCCGGCCTCGGACATCCCCGACCCGGCGCGCCGCCACTTCGTGCTCAATCTCATCCGCATCATCCCGGACATCAATGCCGAGCCGGTTCCGATCATGACTCGGACGGGCGAAGCCGCCGATGTCGGTTCGGCGACGCCGCTCGATCTCACCTTCTCGAAGCTTCGCGCCGTGGCGCCGGTTCATATCGAATATCTGAACAATATGGGCGTCGGCGCGAGCATGTCGATCTCGCTGACCTCGAACAACGAATTGTGGGGGCTGGTCGCCTGCCACCACTATGCGCCGCTCAGCCTCGACTGGAGCAAGCTGCGCTTCTGCGAACTGCTCGGCGGCACCATCTCCGCGCTGCTGCAGAGCCTCGAGAACACGGTGAAGCTCCGCCAGGGCATCAAGGCGGAGAAGACCGCCTTCGCGATCGAGCGCGACGCCCGCGCCGGCAAGCCGCTGCTCGACGTCGTGCAGGATCATGCCGCCTCGCTGATGGAGCAGTGCAGCGCGCAGGGCATGATCCTGAAGCTCGACAGCGGCAGTGTCGCGATCGGCATGGTGCCGGACGGCGACACCTCCTGCGCGCCGCTCAGGGCCCATCTCGTCGAGGGCATCGCCACCAGCGACGCCCTGCCGGGCATCGCGGGGCTGGAGCCGTTCGCCGCGGCGGGGATCGCCGGCGCCGCGATGATGGAGCTCTCCGAGGATGGCGAGAACTGGCTGGTGCTGCTGCGCGAGGCATTCGAGCACACGATCCGCTGGGCCGGGCGGCCCGACAAGACCGAGACACGGCAGGGCGACGGTTCGGTCCGCCTGTCGCCGCGCGGATCGTTCGCACTCTGGCGCGAGGAGCGGCGCGGCCGCAGCCAGCCCTTCACCGAGATCGACCGCGAATTCCTGCGCATCACGCGACGCGCCGTGTTCGCAATGAACAGCCTCGACCGCGAGCGGAAGGCCGTCGCCGCCAAGAGCGAGGCGGAGGAAGCGCGGATGCGGCTGGTGCTGCTCGATTCGGCGCGCGAGCACTCGATGGGCGAGCTCGCCTCCGCGCTGGCGCATGAACTGAACCAGCCGCTCGCCGCGCTCACCAACTATCTCAACGCCTGCCGCCAGGAACTCGCGAACTACGGCGTGACGATGCCGGCGAAGGTCGAGCGTCTCATGGACAACGCGCTCGCGGAATCCTCGCGCGCCGCCGATCTCGTACGCCGGTTGCGCAATTTCATCAGCCAGGGCGAACTGGTGCTCGAGCCGATCGACCTCCGCGCGGTGATCCGGCAAGGCGTCGAGCTGGCGCTTGCCGCGACGCCCGAGACGGATACCGAGGTGGAGCTGGAGCTTGCCGACGACCTGCCGCTGATCATGGCCGACCCGGTCCAGATCGGCCAGGTGATCCTCAATCTCGTCCGCAACAGCCTGACGGCGATGCGCGACAGCGAGCGGCGCATCCTGACGGTGTCGTCCCGCCTCGAGGGTGACTTCGTCATCGTCACGGTCAAGGACACCGGCGTCGGCATCGCGCCCGATGTCGCCAAGACCATCTTCGACCCTTTCCACAACTCGACCACGAGCGGAATGGGCATCGGACTGTCATTATCGCGGTCGATCGTCGAGGCACATGGGGGTAATATCGCGACCAAGCCGGTCAACGAGGGCGCCGAATTCCTATTCACCTTGAGGGCGAACGGTCAGCGCAGTGGCTAGATCCGACCAGGGACGCTTCATCTATATCGTCGACGACGACCAGTCGGTGCGCGAATCGCTGGGCGCGCTGTTCTCGGCGCACCGGCTGAACGCGCTGCCGTTTCCCTCGGCCGAGGATTTCCTGGAGGCGCTCGATCCCGGCAAGGCGCTCTGCGCGCTGATCGATCTGCGCATGCCCGGCATCGGCGGCATGGAACTGCAGAAGCTGCTGATCGATCGCGGCATCGCCATTCCCCTGATCATCCTGACCGCGCATGGCGATGTTCCCCTCGCCGTCGAGGCGATGCGCTTCGGCGCCGTCGATTTCATCGAGAAGCCGGCCTCGGCCGAACACATCCTGAGCGCGATCGACGCCGCGTCCGACCGCCTTGCCAACCGGCCGCAGCCGGGCTTCCCGCCGGCGGTGATCTCGGAACGGCTGGCGCGGCTGACCGGCCGCGAGAAGGATGTGCTCGACCACATCATTCTCGGCATGACCAACAAGCATATCGCCGATGAACTCGGCATCAGCCAGCGCACGGTCGAGATCCACCGCTCGCGCATCCGCGAGAAGATGGAAGCGCGCGGGCTCGCCGACCTCATCCGTATGATGAAATGACCCCGCGAGCCGGGCGGCTACGTATAGGTGTATTCTACGTAGCGGGATAACCGAAATAGCCATGCCCGCATGATTGATCCTAACTTTATTCTTTAGGGGAAACGAATGCGGGAAAGCTGGTCATCAAGGCCATGCCCGCACGATCAGGGGGGCCGATCGCGTGTCTGCTTACAAGGAACCCACTGGCGACTTCGGCAGGGCCCAGGCTGCCGCGCGACATGGCGAACCCCGGCATCGCTTCATCGTCAACCTGACCGACGAGCAACTGGCTGCAGCCGAAGGCTGGCGCCTCGCGCATGGAATCACCGATCAGTCGGAGGCGCTGGCCGAGCTGGTGCGGCTCGGCCTCCTCAGTGAGATCGCCAAGCTCTATCGGCTGGTCTCGGACAAGACCTCGCTGTCGATCAGCCGGCTGACCGAGACGGTCGGGCAGTTTCCGGTCGCCGAGCCCATGACCTACGACAAGGTCGTCCAGACCGACTGAGCGAGCCGCGCCGACGGCGTGGGTGCTCCACCCCGGCATCCACGCCCGTGACTGCCCTGTGCAACCCTTCGTCGGCGCCGAAGCGGCTCTCCGGGACGGATCGACATGACGGCTTCGGTGATTGTGAGCGACCCGTCTTACCTGTCCTTGCCAGGCCTGACCCGGCAATGACAGCTCTGAGCAGTCTCAGTAGAGTTAAAGGCTGGCTATCGATCGGTTCTACGCCGCGCGCGGCAGCAGCAATTCGCTCCAGCGATCGAGATAGATCCGGATCCACGGCGTGAAGCGGCCGGGCTCGCGCGCCGCCTCCTGGCGCAGCGCGGGCTGCGCGACCCAGGCCGTGTCCTGAACCTCGTCGCGGTTGAAGCCGGAGACGGCGAACGGGGCGGCGACCTCGCCCTGGAAGATGTGGACGCGCTCGTTCTCGACCATTCCGTCGCCGACATCTGCCGCGTAGTCGATGACCGCGCAGGGCGTCAGCGCGGCGGCGATGCCGAGCTCCTCGAACAGGCGACGGCGGGCGCAGTCGGACGGGCTCTCCTGCCAGTTCGGATGGCTGCAGCAGGTGTTCGCCCAGAGGCCGCCGCTGTGATACTTGCCGAAGGCGCGCCGCTGGATCAGCAGCTGGTCGCCGGCGAAGAGGAACACCGAGATGGCCAAGTGCTTCTGGCCCCGCCGATGCGCCTCGAGCTTGCCGATCGGGAACAGCGATCCATCCTCGGCGATGCCCGGAATGACCGCGCTCTCGTCGGAGGCGCCGCGTCCGCGCGCGAGCGCGGCGGCGGCTGCGAGGCTCGCGACCGACCCGCTCATGCGACGGCGCGCGAGATCGCGCAATGCGACCAGAGATCGGACAGCGCGCCGATCAGGTGATCGATATCGGCATCGGAGTGGATCGGCGACGGCGTGATCCTGAGCCGCTCGGTCTTGCGCGGCACGGTCGGATAGTTGATCGGCTGCACATAGATGCCGTAGTCGTCGAGCAGGAGATCGCTGATCCACTTGCACTTGGCGGCATCGCCGATCATCACCGGCACGATGTGGCTCGGATTGGGCATATAGGGGATGCCCATCCGGTCGAGCCGCGAGCGCACCTTCCGGACGCGGTCCTGGTGGCGCGTGCGCTCGATGCTGCTCTCCTTCAGATGCATGATCGAGGCGCGCGCGCCGGCCGCGACGGCGGGCGGCAGCGCGGTCGTGAAGATGAAGCCCGAGGCGAAGCTGCGCACGAAATCGCAGATGGCGGCCGAGCCGGCGATATAGCCGCCGACGACGCCGAAGGCCTTGCCGAGCGTCCCCTCGATGATGGTGATCCGGTCCATGACGCCGTCGCGCTCGGCGATGCCGCCGCCGCGCGGACCGTAGAGGCCGACGCCATGCACCTCGTCGAGATAGGTCATGGCGCCATGCTTCTCGGCGACGTCGAGGATGTCGGCGATCGGCGCGATGTCGCCATCCATCGAATAGACGCTCTCGAAGGCGACGAGCTTCGGCACGCCGGCCGGATATTCGGACAGGAGGCGATCGAGATCCTTCGGATCATTGTGCTTCCACATCCGCTTCTCGGCGCGGCTATGGCGGATGCCCTCGATCATCGAGGCATGGTTGCCTTCGTCCGAGAAGATGACGCAGCCGGGAATATGGCTGCCGAGCGTCGACAGCGAGGCCCAATTGGCGACATAGCCCGAGGTGAACAGCAGCGCCGCTTCCTTGTTGTGGAGGTCGGCGAGTTCCTGCTCGAGCAGCACATGATAGTGGTTGGTGCCGGAGATGTTGCGCGTGCCGCCGGCGCCGGCGCCGCACTTCTCCAGAGCCTCGTGCATCGCCGCCAGCACATTCGGATGCTGGCCCATGCCGAGATAATCGTTCGAGCACCAGACGGTGACCTCCCCCGTGGTCCCGGCGGCATGGCGGGTGGCGCGCGGGAACGAACCGGCCTTGCGCTCCAGCTCTGCAAACACCCTGTAGCGTCCCTCGCTACGAAGGCCGTCGAGCTTCTCGGCGAAGAAGGCTTCGAAGTTCATTGGTCCATCCTCCTGCTGCGCATGTCGTGGGCATCGCCGAACGGGCGTGCCGGGTTCTTGTCGTTTGGTGTCATGGTGCCGAGCGCAAGCGTGCGACCGACGGGTGGGTATGGCTCTTGCCATGATCGTGGCGGTGCGGCTCGGCACGCGGCGATGCCGGATCGAGAGGCTTTGCCGCGTCGCGCGACTTCATGCTCCAGTTCCACATCAGCTCGGCCGGGATCGGCAGGACGAGGAACCAGTGCTCCAGGATGGCGAGCGCCATCATGGTCGCGAGGAAGGTGAAGCCGGCCTGCAGGAACGGGTCGGTGGCGAGAGCCGCCTCCGTGGCGATGACCGAGCAGACCACGGTCGAGATCGAGACCGAGAACGGGAACAGCAGGTTCATCGGCTTGTTGTTGAGGAAGCTCTTCAGATAGGCGAGATGCGCCGGCAGGAAATGGGCATTCAGATTGCGGACGCCGAGAACGACGTTGAGGCGCGCGCTTTCGTGCATGACCCAGAGGATCACGAAGGTCCATTTGCCGAACTGGTTGGCCCCGCCTGACGTCAGCACCAGGATCAGCACGAAGCTCGCGACGATGGCGAGTTCGTGCCAGAGGCTGACCTTCAAGGCATGGCCGAGATGCGGCAGGCCCGAGCAGCCTTCCTCGCAGGCATGCTTCCGCGGCCCGGTGACATAGCCCATGTAGAAGCTGATCTCGTGCCAGCCCCAGGCGATCAGCGCCGAGGCGAAGGCCATGTAGGCCCCGCCCTTGGTCGTGTCGTCCGCGCTCGCATAGAGCCCGTAGAAGGCGAGGCCGAGCAGGGCGGTGGCGCCGAGCATGCTCCACTTGAATGTCGGCCGCGGCAATCCGTCGAGATAGATGATCGCCCCGGTGGAGAACCACCAGACGAACAACGCGAACAGGATGGGGCCGACAAAGGCGGTCACGCGGGCGCTCCCCCTACCAGATGGGCTTCATGCGGCTGGTATCGGGCAAGGTGTTGCCCTTGGCCGGGATCAGATAGAGGCCGGCGAAGATCCGCGCCGCCGAGAGGCCGAGGCCGAAGCGCTTGATGCGCGCGAGAAGCCCGGTCTCCTTGGCGATCGCGCTCGCCTTCTCGTTGACGAGGCGCAGCTTCTCCAGCCCCTTGTGGAAGCTCGGATGATCGACGTCGAGCACCAGCGGGAAGACCTGCTTGGTGATCTCGTTGGTCAGGTGGAACACCTTGAAGTCGTAGTCGGTCGGATCCATGCCGAGCGCCTTGTGGAACTCGGGCCGGGCGTGGTCGCGCACATACATCGTCGCGTAGACGGCCAGCACGAAGAAGCGGACCCAGAGCCGGTTGAGGCCCTTCAGATAGTCGGGATTGGCCCGCATCAGCAGCGCGAAGGCCTCGCCATGGCGGAACTCGTCGTTGCACCACTGCTCGAACCACTTGAAGATCGGATGGAAGCGCCTGTCCGGATTGCGCTCGAGATGGCGGAAGATGGTGATGTAGCGGGCATAGCCGATCTTCTCGGACAGATAGGTCGCGTAGAAGATGAATTTCGGCCGGAAATAGGTGTATTTCTTCGCCTTGGTCAGGAAGCCGAGATTGACGCCGATGCCGAATTCTTTCAGCGCCTCGTTGATGAAGCCGGCATGGCGGGCCTCGTCGCGGCTCATATAGGCGAAGAGCTTGACCATCTCGGGATTGGTGCCGCGCTTGCGCATCTCCTTGTAGAGCACGCAGCCGGAGAATTCGGCGGTGAGCGAGGAGACGAGGAAGTCGGTGAATTCGTTGCGGAGCCCCTCCGGCAGTCCCTCGAAGTCGATGTGCTCCCAGTTCTCGTCCTGCTTGAAATGGCCCTTGTTGGGATCGCTCTCCATCTCGGCGAGCAGTTCGTCCCATTCCTTGCGGACGGGGGTCACGTCGAGCTTGTCGAGCGCCTCGAAGTCGGTCGTGTAGAACCGCGGCGACAGCAGCGTCGATTCACGGGCCATGCCGTCGGTGTCCAGGGCCCTCAGCGACATCTTCTCGATGGTCATAGCCGCTCTCCCGATGAAAAGCTGAACTCCAGGAGTTCCATGAATTCGAAATCGCCGGTCATGCGCACCCAGAGGCGCTCCGGCGCGCCGGCCTTGGTGACCGTCGCCATCCGGTGCAGCGTGCGCCGCTCGCCGAAGGGCACGACGATCTCGTCGCCATGCACATGAACCTCGTCGCCCGGCTCCACATCGAGCCCTTCGAGCTCGACATGCGCATGCAGGCTTTCCCAGGTGTGCGAGATCTCGATCGTGCAGGGCACGTCGACGACCTTCTTTCCAAGTCGCAGCGCCTCGATCATTGCGTCGTCCTTTCCTGGCCGAGCAGTTCAGCGAACACGCCTTCGTTCGATGGGCCGAAGGCATTGAGAAGCATGGTCCGACCCGTCAGGGGGTCCTGCAGGTAGAGCGATCCGTTCGCCATCCGCGAGAGATTGAACGGCACGTCGTTGCCGAAGCCGCGCTGCTTCCGTTCGAGAGCGAAGCTGCGCATCGTCACGCGGATGAAGCCGCCGACGCCGGGGGCGAGCCGCTCGATCTCGGCACCATCAGCCGCGTTCACCGCGACCAGCGAGCCGTCGGCGCGGTCGTCGAAGCGGAGCGCCAGATGCTGGCGCACGGAAGCGGGGTCGATGATCTCGGGCGCCTTGTCGTGGCGGGCGACCAGTACCATCGCGATGACAGTTGCCAGCAGCAGGCCGCAGGCGATCGCGGGCTTCCGCTGCGGGTCTCTCCAGGTCGCTGTTTGGCTCATCACACCCTCCCTCAGGCCGCGAAGCTGGCGCCGGCCGGCATCGGCGATGTCGCGCCGGAGGCGGCGACGCCGAGGCGGACACCGGCGATGCCGGCATCGGCTTCGAGCGCCTTGCCGACGGTCGTGGCGACAGTCGCGACATCCGCGAGGCAGCGCAGCATCGGCTGCGGATTGGTCAGCCGCCACGGCCGCGCATTCGGCCACAGCACCAGCCAGGCGACGCGGTTCGGCTTCATCACGGTGAGTGCGATGCTGCCGGTGCCGCCCTTCTCGCTCGTGACCGCCGCCGAAGCGATCAACGCCAGCGGCAGGTTCAGCGTCACCGGGAGAGCAAGGCCGGAGCGGATCACGATCCGCCGCGTCGTCAGCGTGTAGATCGTGCCGCGCGCATAGAGGAAGGCGAGCAGGCAAAGGATGCCGATCGCGGCCGCCGCGACGGCGACTAGCCAGGCCGAGAGGCTCAGCATCGCCGCGAGGCTCGATCCGTCGCGCCAGGCCGAGGCGAGGTCGACGCTCAGGAGGAGGCCGAAATAGACGGCCACCTTGCGGACATGGAAGGCCTCGACGGCGAGCCGCCGCCACTCGGGCGAGCCCTGCCAGAGCATGGATTCCCCGCTCGGCAGCTGTTCCGGGAGACCTGGAACCGGCTCGAAGGCGAAATCGTCATGATCGTCCATCACAGCAGCGGCTCCGTCCGCTTCGGCGTCGCATAGAGGTGACCGCCGGTGAAATAGGCGCAGATGCGATCCTCCTCGAGGAAGGTCACGCTGTCGGCCGACTTGATGCGCGGGGCGTCGGCGAACTGGTGGGCGAGGATCGAGTTGACCTTGACCTGCCAGCCCCTGGTCGCGTTGCCCTCGAACTTGGCGAGGTTGAGCGGCACCAGCAGCGGGCCGGTGCCGGGTCCGGCGTCGACTTCGAGATAGCGGATGCAATGCTCGGCGCCGTCGACCCAGATATCCGTCACCGTGCCGGCGATCTTGCGATCGGCGGCGACGACCTTGAGGCCGCGCGGATCGGGATCGCCGCTCGCGATCGTGTAGTGGCCGCTGACGCGCGCCGGCACGATCTTGTTCTTGCCGTCCCATGTCTTGTCGGGGCGATCGGCGCGCTCGGCCCAGGCGGCGGGCCCGACGCCGTCGACGAGCGGATTGCCGGTCGGGATCAGCGGCGCGCCCGGCCAGGCACCGGCGCGGCGCGCCGCGACCGGCCGCTCGTCGCGCTTGTAGGTCGGCGTCGTCACCGTGCTGCCGTCGCGCAGCAGATAGGTCTTCTGCTTCGGCATCAACAGGAAGCCGCGATCGCCGATCTTGCCGGTCGGATCGGACTCGAGCGGATAGCCCTCGCGCCGATCTTCCTTCCGGAGCCAGAAGACGAGCCCGAAGAAGAAGGCGAAGAAGACGTAGAGCGCAACCTGCGCGACGTCGATGTAACCCGTGATCTCGCCGCTTGCCATGATCTGTCCTCCGAAACCTGCCTAGCCGGGAAATTCGGCGAGGCCGAATGGTCGTTGTTCTTCGGCCGGCGTCCGCACATAGCGAACGAGCGGCCCGATCGCGACGAGGGTCGCGAAGAGCAGCACGATTTCAATGTGATAGACGACGCCATAGGCCGAGGATCGTTCTGAGAATGCCGGTCCGAGCAACCCGCGATCGGCCATCGCCTGGACGATGTCGCGGATCGCGCCGCCGGTTCCGACTGCGAGCCCGGTCGCGGTCGCCTGGACGGCGCCCCATGCGCCGAGCGCGATGCCGCTGTCGCTGGCGCGGGCAAGGTCCATCGCCGCCGTCAGCATGCCGACGGCGAAGAGGCCGTTGCCGAAGCCGATCAGCGCGGCGCCGAAGCGGAAGATCTCGACCGAATTCAGCGGTGCCGAGAGGATGACGCAGGCGAAGGCCGGCAGGCCGGCCAGCGCGCCATAGCCGGCGAGCCGGCAGGGATCCATGCCCTTGCCGAGGCCGCGGGCGGCGAAGGCGAGGCCGAGGATCGTGCCGCAGGCCATCAGCGCCGTCAGCATGGTGGTCGCGCCGACGCCGAGCCGCAGCACCTGGCCGCCATAGGGTTCGAGCAGCACGTCCTGCATCGAGAAGGCGGCGCTGCCGAGCGCGACCGTCACCAGCAGGCGGCGCGCGCTCGGCGTCCGCGCGAAGACGGCCCAGGCGTCCTTGAACGCTTGCCGCTCGCGGTTCGGATCGGTGCGGGAGGGGTTGCGGCCCTCCTGCTTCCAGAGCGCGACGAGATTGAGGATCATCGTGACGAGCGCCGCGCCCTGCACGACCTGGATCAGCCTTGTGTGGCTGAAATTCGAGAGGACGGCCGAGAACACCAGCGCCGACAGCAGCATGCCGACCAGCAGCATGACATAGAGCAGCGCGACGACGCGCGAGCGGGTCTTGTCGGAGGAGAGATCGCAGGCGAGCGCCAGCCCGGCGGTCTGCGTCGTGTGGATGCCGGCGCCGACCAGCAGGAAGGCGAGCCCCGCCGCAATCTCGCCGGCGAGCGGAACATGGGTATGCCCCTCCCCGGTCAGCACGAGAAGCGCGAAGGGCATCACCGCGAAGCCGCCGAATTGCAGCATCGTGCCCATCCAGATGAAGGGCACGCGCCGCCAGCCGAGGAAGGAGCGATGCGTATCGGAGCGATGGCCGATGAAGGCGCGCGCGGGGGCGAACAGGATCGGCAGCGCGACCATGAAGGCGACGACGGAGGCCGGCACGCCGAGCTCGACGATCATGACGCGGTTGAGCGTGCCGGTCAGCAACACCATGGCCATGCCGACCGAGACCTGGAACAGCGACAGGCGGATCAGGCGGCCGAGCGGCAGCTCGGGCGTTGCCGCATCGGCGAAGGGCAGGAACCGCGTTCCAACCTTGAGCCAGGTCCGGGCAAGCCGCTGACCACCGATATTCATGGCCGTCCGAGCTCCATCATCTGCGACTTATAGAAGCCGTTCGAGACCCGCGCGGTCCGGCCGATCCGCCAGTCGTCGGCGCCAAGCCGCTGCTCTAAATCCGCGGCGATGGCTTCGGGACGGACCGGGACGATCGACGGCGCGCGGTCGGAGCGCGGGAACAGGCGGCCGAAGCCGTGCATCGCGGCGAGCATCGCCGTGCGCGGGGCGAAGGTGAACACCATCGCCGTCCGCGTGCGCCGCGACAGCTTGGAGAGCGCCTCGACGGCGTCGGCGAGCTGGTAATGGATCAGCGAATCCATCGCGACGACGGCATCGAACGCACCATGCTGCTCGGCGAGCATGTCGCCGGAGCGGAACGTGATCCGGCCCGGGCCGATATCGGCTGGCAGCGTCTCGGCCGCGAAGCGGATGATCTCGGGCGCGAGGTCGACACCGACGACATCGGCGCCGCGGCGCGACAGTTCGATCGACATCGCGCCGGTGCCGCAGCCGGCATCGAGCACGCGCCAGCCGGAAAGATCAGCGGGGAGCGAGGCGAGCATCTGGCGCCGCATCTCGGCCCGCCCCGCCCGCACGGTGGCGCGGATGCGGCCGAGCGGCGCGTCGGTCGCGAAGCGCTTCCAGGCTTCCACCGCGGTGCGGTCGAAATAGTGCTGAATCTCGCCGCGGCGGCGCTGATAGGTCTGCCCGTCCATCAGTCATACCCCAGGAAATCGAAGATCTCGCGATCCTTCATCGGCGCGACGTCGAGATCGTCGGTGCCGCTCCACAGCGTCTCGGCGAGCTGCATGTATTCGGCGCGAACGGCGAGGACTTCGGGCGTCTCGTCCATTTCGAACAGCGTCGCCTTCTTGAGGCGGCTGCGGCGGACGGCGTCGATATCGCCGAAATGGGCGAGGCGCCGCATGCCGACCGCGGCGTTGAAGCGGTCGATCTGGTCGGTCTCGCGGCTGCGATTGGCGATGACGCCGCCGAGGCGGACGGCGTAGTTCTTCGATTTCGCGCGGATCGCCGCGATGATGCGGTTCATGGCGAAGATCGAGTCGAAATCATTCGCCGCGACCACCAGCGCCCGCTCGGCATGCTGCAGCGGCGAGGCGAAGCCGCCGCAGACGACATCGCCGAGGACGTCGAAGATCACGATGTCGGTGTCTTCAAGGAGATGATGCTCCTTGAGCAGCTTGACCGTCTGGCCGACGACATAGCCGCCGCAGCCGGTGCCGGCCGGCGGCCCGCCGGCCTCGACGCATTTGACGCCGTTATAGCCCTCGAAGACGAAGTCCTCGGCGCGCAGCTCCTCCGAATGGAAGTCGACCTGCTCGAGGATGTCGATCACCGTCGGGATCAGCGACTTGGTGAGCGTGAAAGTCGAATCGTGCTTCGGATCGCAGCCGATCTGCAGCACGCGCTTGCCGAGCTTCGAGAACGCGACCGAGAGATTGGACGACGTCGTCGACTTGCCGATGCCGCCCTTGCCATAGATGGCGAAGACCTTCGCCGTCTCGATCTGGACGGACGGATCCAGCATGACCTGGACGCTGCCCTCGCCGTCGAGCTTGCTCGCCAGCCGGGCCTCGTCGCGTGCCACGCGCGGATGCGTATAAAGGTTCATGCTGCTGCCTCCAGACCGATGCCTTCGACACGGTCTTCCAGCTCTTCCCCCGCCTGGCGCAGGGCATCGAGCATTTCGGGATCGGGCGTCCAGTACTGCCGCTCATGCGCCTCGATCAGACGGTTCGCCATCTTGGCGGAGGCCGTCGGATTGAGCTTCGAGAGGCGCTCGCGCATCTCGGGGTCGAGCACGAATGTCTCGGTGATCTTCTCATAGACCCAGGGCGCAACCTCGCCGGTCGTCGCGGACCAGCCCATGGTGTTGCGGACATGCTCCTCGATCTGGCGCACGCCCTCATAGCCGTGGCTGAGCATACCCTCGTACCATTTGGGATTGAGCACGCGGGTGCGGGATTCGATCGCTACCTGCTCGGCGAGCGAGCGCACGACGCCCTCGCCGCGGGTCTGGTCGCCGATATAGACCGACGGCGCCTCGCCCCGCGCGCGGCGGACAGCTCTGCTGATGCCGCCGAGCGTATCGAAATAGTGGTCGACGGTGGTGATGCCGAGCTCGACCGAATCGAGGTTCTGATAGGCGAGATCGACGCCGGCGAGGACGCTCTGCAATAGCGCCGTCTGCTTGGCGGGCGTGCCGGAGAGGCCGTAGGCGAAGCCCTTCCGCCGCGCATAGGTCTCGGCCAGTTCGTCCTCGTCGTCCCAGCCGCTGTTCTCGATGAGATGGTTCACATTCGAGCCATAGGCGCCCTCGGCATTGCCGAAAACGCGCAGCGCCGCCGTTTCGAGATCGCAGCCGGTCGCCGCCTGATGCGCCAGCGCATGCTTGCGGATGAAGTTCATCTCGAGCGGCTCGTCGGCGGCGGCCGCCTTGAAGGCGGCCTCGGCGAGGAGCCGCACCTGCAGCGGCAGCAGGTCGCGGAAGATGCCCGAGAGCGTCGCGATCACGTCGATGCGCGGGCGGCCGAGTTCGGCGAGCGGGATGAGCACGGCGCCGGCGAGACGGCCGTAATTGTCGAAGCGCGGACGGGCGCCGAGCAGGGCCAGCGCCTGCGCGATCGGGCCGCCCTCGTTCTTCAGATTGTCGGTGCCCCAGAGCACGATCGCGACCGTCTCGGGCAGCCGCTCGCCGCCTTCAGTATGGCGATCGAGCAGGCGCTGCGCCTGGCGCGCGCCATCGGCGACCGCGAAAGCGCTCGGAATGCGGAACGGATCGAAGCCGTGCAGGTTGCGGCCGGTCGGCAGGATCTCCGGCGTGCGCAGCACGTCGCCGCCGGTCGCTGGACGGATGAAGCGGCCGTCGAGCGCGCGGATGATCGCGGGGATTTCGGTCTCGACGGCGAGCAGGCGGTCGGTCGCCGCGAGCGTCCGAAGCACCGCAGCCGTGGTCTCCTCAACTGGCTTGCCGGCACGGGCCAGCGCCGCTTCGGCCGACGCCCCGGCGACGATCGCCTCGGCGACGGCGCGATCGAGCCGGAGGCCGTGGCCGGCCTCGGCGACGGCGAGCAGCATGTCGGTCCGCTCGGCCTCGGAGAGCGCCTCGCCGACGACATGCAACCCGTGCGGGATCAGCGTGTATTCGAGCTCGAGGATCTGATGCGAGAGATCGCGGATGCGCGTGTCGCTCTCCGTGCCCCAGGCCGGCTCCGCCGCGGCGAGATCGACAGCCGCGGCCTGCGCCTGGATGAGCAGCGCGAGCTCCGCCCGCTCGCCGGCGGCATCAAGGCCGAGGGCGCGCCAGCGCTCGATCGTCGCCTTGACGTCGAGCAGGCCGCGATAGAGCCCGGCATGGGCGATCGGCGGCGTCAGGTAGCTGATGAGGGTCGCCGCCGAGCGGCGCTTGGCGATGGCGCCTTCGGACGGATTGTTGGCGGCATAGAGATAGAGGTTCGGCAGATCGCCGATCAGCCGATCCGGCCAATCGCGCGCCGAGAGGCCCGACTGCTTGCCCGGCATGAATTCGAGCGAGCCATGCGTGCCGAAATGCAGCACGGCATCGGCGCGGAACTCGTCGCGGAGATAGCGGTAGAAGGCGGAGAAGGCATGCGTCGGCGCGAAGCCCTTCTCGAACAGGAGCCGCATCGGATCGCCTTCGTAGCCGAAGGCCGGCTGGACGCCGACGAAGACATTGCCGAACTCGGCCCCCAGCACGAAGATCGACGAGCCGTCGCTCTGCTGGCGGCCGGGCGCCGGGCCCCACTGCTTCTCGATGTCGGCGAGCCAGCGCTCGCTGCGCACATGCGCATTGGCCGAGATGAGCGCATGGACATTGGCATGGGCGCCATAGCGCTCGCGATTGCCGTCGATGATCCGCGCGCGGAGCGCGTCGACCGTGGCGGGGACTTCGACGTCGTAGCCCTCGCGCTTCATGGCCTTCAAGGTCGCATGCAGCGAGGCGAAAACGGAGAGATAGGCGGCCGTGCCGGTGTTGCCGGCATTCGGCGGGAAGTTGAAGAGCACCACCGCAACCTTGCGGGCCGCCCGCGCTGTCCGGCGCAGCCGCACAAGCCTGTCGACGCGGGACGCCAGCATCTCGGCGCGCTCGCCGCAGGAATGCATGTCGCGATCGGCCTCGCCGCCCTCGAAGGTGCAGCCGCGATGGCAGCCGGTGCAGGCCTTGCCGGCATGATCGGAGCGGCCGCCGAAGACGATCGGGCCGGTGGCGCCGTCGAGCTCGGGGATCGCCACCATGATGGTCGTCTCGACCGGCAGCAGGCCGCGGTCCGAGCCGCCCCACTGCTCCAGCGTCTGCAGCTCGGCCGGATGGCCGGCGATATAGGGCACGTCGAGCTTCGCCAGGATCTCCTCGGCCGAGGACGCGTCGTTATAGGCCGGGCCGCCGACCAGCGAGAAACCGGTCAGCGAGACCAGCGCGTCGATCGTCGGACGGCCGTCCTTGATGAAGAACTGCTCGATGGCAGGGCGGGCATCGAGGCCGGATGAGAAGGCCGGCACGACGCGCAGGCCCTTGGCCTCCAGCGCGCGGATGACGCCGTCATAATGCTCGGCATTGCCGGCGAGCATGTAGGAGCGGAGGCCGAGCACGCCGACGGTTCCGTTCTGTCCCCCGCCCGGCAGCGCGTCGCCGCGCTCGGCGATCCGCACCTTCATACGCGGGTGATAGACGCCGACTTCCGGATAGGCGATCGGCGCCGCCACCTTGAGGATGCCGCGCAAGTGCCGCCGCGGGCCATCGGCGTAGCGATCGACGAGCGAGCGGATCAGGTTGGCGACATTCTCGTCCGAGCCGGCCAGCCAATATTGCAGCGTGAGGAAATAGGCGCGCACATCCTGCGACGTGCCGGGGATGAAGCGCAGGATCTGCGGGATCCGCTTCAGCATCTTCATCTGCTGCGAGCCGACGCTGGCCTTGCGGTCCTTGCCGTTGCCCTTCAGCCGCTTCAGGAAGGCGAGCGCGCCGCCCTGCGGGCTGTCCATGCGGAAGCGGCCGATGCGCGTCAGCTTCATGACTTCGCTGTCGGAGAGCACGCTGACGATGGCGTCGCAGCTTTCGGCGCGGGCCTTCAGCGCCGGCAGGATCGGCGTGAACTGGCTCTCCATGAACAGCATGGCGCAGATGACGATGTCGGCGCGGGCGATGTCGTCCTTGCAGCGGGCAAGGCTCTCGTCGTCGCTGCAGAACTCGGTTGCCGCATGCAGCACCAGCGAGAGCCCCGGCAGTTCGCGCATGAGCTGCTTGCGGGCACGGTCGGTCGCGCTCGAGAGATGGGTGTCCATCGTCACGATGACCACGCGGACCGGCGTCGCGTCAGCGGCTGAAGTGAGCTTTGGCATCGTACAAAGTCTCGAGGGTGATGGTGCGAACACCGTTGCCGGCGGCAAAGGCCTCCGTGTTGCGGCGCGCCTTGCCGCGGACGAAGAACGGGATCTTGCGAAGCTCGCGCTCCGCCTCGTCGGCCCATTGCAGGGCGGCAGGCACCTCGATCGGTGCGGGTCTCGCGGGCTCCTGGTCCTCGGGGCGGGCCTGCTCGGCGACGGGCGCCGAGGGGCCGAGATGCGAGGGGTTGGCGGTGTCGTTGAACTCGAAATCGTCGCGGAACATGCCGAGCAGATGTTCCTCGAGGCCCATCATCAGCGGATGGACCCAGGAATCGAACAGGACATTGGCGCCCTCGACGCCCATCTGCGGCGAGTAGCGCGCCGGGAAATCCTGGACATGGACGGGCGAGGAGATGACCGCGCAGGGGATGCGCAGCCGCTTCGCGACATGCCGCTCCATTTGCGTGCCGAGCACCAGTTCCGGCTGGGCGGCGATGATCGCCTCCTCCACCGCCATGTGATCGTCGGAGATGAGCGCCTCGACGCCGAACTCGGCCGCCGCCGCGCGAACCTCGCGGGCATATTCGCGGCTGTAGGTGCCAAGGCCACAGACGGTGAAGCCGAGTTCCTTGGCGGCGACATGGGCAGCGGCGACGGCATGGGTCGCATCGCCGAAGATGAAGACCCGCTTGCGGTCAGATAGGTCGAATCGACCGAGCGCGAATACCAGGGAAGCCGCGAGCGGACCGCCGGGATTATCGCCGGATCGAGGCCGGCGGCCTTGCCGACGGCGGCGACGAAGGCCTCGGTGGCGAGCGCACCGATCGGCGGCAGCGCGACGAAGGGCTGGCCGTGGCTGCGCTTCAGCCATTCCGCGGCAACGCCGGCGATCTCCGGATAGAGCACAATGTTGAAATCGGCGGCGGGGATGCGGGCGAGATCGTCGACGCCGGCGCCGAGCGGCGCGACGACGTTGATCGTCAGCCCGAGGCTCTCGACCAGCTTCGTCACCTCGACGATGTCGTCGCGATGGCGGAAGCCGAGCGAGGCCGGCCCGAGAATGTTGCAGACCTTGCCGGGCGCGCGGAGCGGCGCGACGCCGGCGGGGGCCGGCGCGAAGGTGCGCACCAGGCGATAGAAGGTCTCGGCGGCGCCCCAGTTCTCCTTCTTCTGGTAGGACGGCAGCTCCAGCGAGACGACGGGGATGGCGAGATTGAGCGCCGCGGCGAGGCCGGCGGGATTGTCCTGGATCAGCTCGGCCGTGCAGGACGCGCCGACCAGCACCACGTCGGGGGCGAACCGTTCCACCGCCTCGCGGCAGGCGGTCTTGAAGATCTCGGCCGTGTCGGCGCCGAGATCGCGCGCCTGGAAGGTCGTGTAGGTGACCGGCGGGCGCGTGTTCCGCCGCTCGATCATCGTGAATAGGAGGTCGGCATAGGTGTCGCCCTGCGGCGCATGCAGGACGAGATGAACGCCGCGCATCGAGGCGGCGATCCGGATCGCACCGATGTGAGGGGGACCCTCATATGTCCAGACCGTGAGCTGCATCAGGCGTTCACCTTCAGTCGCTCGCGACGGGCGAAGGGGCGCACGAACAGCTCGGCGAGGTCGCCCGCCTGCTCGTAGCCTTGCACCGGCGTGAACACGAGTTCGATCGACCACTTGGTCGCCATGCCCTCCGCCTCGAGCGGATTGGCGAGGCCGAGGCCGCAGACGACGAGATCCGGCCGTTCGGCGCGGCAGCGATCGAGCTGGCGGTCGACGTCCTGGCCCTCGCTGACGAAGACATTGTCCGGCAGCAGCTCGAATTCGCCGGCGAGATGGTGGCGATGCAGGAACGGCGTGCCGATCTCGACGATGTCGCAGCCGAGCTCGCGATGAAGGAACCGCGCCATGGCCGGCTCCAGCTGCGAATCGGGGAAGAAGAACACGCGCTTGCCTTCAAGGACCGGACGGCTCTTCTCGACCGCGAGCCGGGCACGGGCGCGGCCGGGTCCGGTGATCGCGGCGAAGCGGCCGGGCTCGACACGGAAGGCGTCGGCGGCGGCCTTCAGCCAGGCGGTCGTGCCCTCCTCGCCAAGCGGGAACGGCGCCAGCAGATGCTTTACGCCGCGGCGTTCCAGCGCCTTGGCCGTCTCGCCAAGGAAGGGCTGCGCCAGCAGCATGCGCGTGTTCGGGCCGACAGCCGGCAGCTCGGTCGATGAGCGCGGCGGCAGGAACGCCACCGGCCCGATGCCGAGCGCCTCGAAGATGCGGCGGAACTGGTCCTCGACGACATCGGCAAGCGCCCCGCAGACGATCAGCGAGGGCCGCGCGCCGGGAGCCTCGGCCGGCAGGTCGCCGGCGAGCGTCGCGAGGAAATTGTCCTCGCCCTGCGTGAAGGTCGTCTCGATGCCGCTGCCGGAATAGTGCATGCAGCGCACCGCGGGGCCATGCAGCGCCGACTGCCGCTCAGCCGCCTTGGCGAGGTCGAGCTTGATGACCTCGGACGGGCACGACCCGACCAGGACAAGCATGCGGATATCGGGCCGCCGCGCCAGCAGCCGGGCCACGACCTTGTCGAGCTCGTCATGCACATCGGCCATGCCGGCGAGGTCGCGTTCCTCGATGACGGCGGTGGCGAAGCGCGGCTCGGCGAAGATCATGACGCCGGCGGCCGACTGCATGAGATGGGCGCAGGTGCGCGAGCCGACGATGAGGAAGAACGCGTCCTGCATCTTGCGATGCAGCCACATGATCGAGGTCAGCCCGCAGAAAACCTCGTGCTGGCCGCGCTGGCGCAGCGGCTGCGTCGGACCGCAGCCTTCAGCCGTTCCGGGAAGGGTGAGCGGCCCGTTCATCGCGCCTGCTCCAGCGCGGGGCCGCCGATCGGCGCGGCCCGCTCACCGAGCCGGGCGGCGCGCAGCTTCAGCACGAACTGGGTCGCATTGACGAGGTAGGCGGCATAGGCGGCGAGCGCCAGAAGCAAGAGCGCCCGATGATCGAGCAGGCCGCTGAAGAGACAGACGAGATAGGCCGTGTGCAGCGCCAGCACGAGCATGCTGAACACGTCTTCCCAATAAAACGCGTCTGCGAAGAGATAACGGCCGAAGACGACCTTCTCCCAGATCGAGCCGGTGATCATGATCCCGTAGAGGACGAGCGTCTTGACGATCACCGAGATGTTCGCCGCGGCGAGGCCCTCGCCGGTGACGAGATAGCGGCAGATCAGTCCGAGGCTGACGAGGAAGACGACGAACTGGAACGGCGCCAACAGGCCCTGGACGAGGGTCCAGCGGGTCGCATCACGGCGTCGGCGCTGCTCTGGTGTGTAGAGCGACGGTGACCGCCTTTGCGCGCTATGGCTCGTCGGCATCGACACGATTCTCGACCGCCTCCCCGGTTTCGATCTCGCTCCAGTGCCGTGAGCTTATGCCCCCAATCCAAAAAGTGTCAATCTAGCGTTACGTAAAAAATGTTGGACAGTCCGTCGACCTCAAGCTAGTTTTTGGGCTGGAAATTGTTGAGAACGCGGCGTAGCATTTTCCAAGATTTTCGCGCTGGGGGGAGCTTACCGCGCGAACACAGCGATGGCTCGCGAAGGACAGCCACGCCCACGCCGGACCGCGATGGCGATGTTTGCGGTATTCATCGAGATGCGCGCGAGGGGACGGGCAAGCATGAGCCAGATGCGGATGGGATTTTCGGGATCGGCGGGACATTCATCTCGCTTTGGCACCGGCAATGACAAGCGCCGCCGCTCGCTCAACCGCCAGGACGACTGGGGCGCCGCCGCCCACGCCGACAACGACGCTTTCCAGGCCTATGGCAAGGATCCAGACCTCTCGGAGCAGCTCCTGCTCGAGGACATGGCCCGGCGCATGGCGCGCCTGCAGCAGGAGGGCCGGCTTCCGCGGCGCCGGATCGCCGAATTCGTCAAGCAGCTCTTCGACGACAAGGGCGATCGCTGCCAGAAGACGGTCGATGCCACGGCCGCCAAATGCGGCGATCCGCAGAAGGTCGTCGAGATCCTGTTCGAGCCGGCGGCGCGGATGATCGGCGAGAACTGGTGCGCCGACGAGTGCGACTTCATGAAGGTGACGATCGCCATGAACCGGATCCAGGTCCTGTTCCGGCGGCTCGCGTCGCAATTCCCCTCGATGCGTCCCGACATGACGCGCTGCGTGCTGCTGACGCCGGCGCCCGGCGAGCAGCACTCCTTCGGCCTCGCCGTGGTCGAGGACGCCTTCCGCCGCGCGGGCTGGGAGGTCGACAGCTGCCTCTGCGGCGAGGAGGACGAGATGTTCCGCCTCGCCAGCACCAACAGCTACCAGGTCATCGGCATCTCGGTCAGCGTCGAGCGGCTGATGGTCGATCTCTCGGGGATCGTGCTCCGGCTGCGCACGAATGCGCGCGACAAGTCGGTTTTTCTGATGGCGGGTGGCAGCATGGTCATGCAAAATCCGCGCGCTGCGCTCGATGTCGGATTCGACCTCCTCGCCGTCGACGCGTCGTCGGCGGTCGGCCTCGCCGAATCGGCCATGTCATCGAGGGCAGCCGTCGACGAGACGCGGCTGGCGGCTGAATAGGCTAGGGGATGTGAAGATCGTCCATGGACAAGCAGGTTTTCCGAGAGGTGTCCCGCTCGTTCCGCTCGCACGATGATCTTTTCTCCGGGCTCGGTTCCGACGCCCTCGCCACGCTGGCAACCGCCAATTCCGACATCGCGCTGGTGCTCTCGCGCGAAGGCGTCGTGCTCGACATCGCCTATCGCGACCGAAGCCTTCGCACATGGGGCGTCGACGACTGGGTCGGCAAGTCGTGGAGCGACACGGTCACGCCCGAGAGCCGCGAGAAGATCGCCGATCTCCTGAACGAATCGACCCGCTCGACGCCGACGCGCTCGCGCCAGGTCAATCATCCCGCCGCATCCGGCCCCGACCTTCCCGTCGGATACCGCGTCGTCTCCTTCCCCGGCTGGGCCAACACGGTGGCGCTCGGCACGGATCTCCGCGCCATGGCCGAAATGCAGCAGCGCCTCGTGCGCGCGCAGATCGACATGGAGAAGGAGTACCGGCAATTGCGGGACATCGAATCCCGCTATCGCATCCTGTTCCATCTCGCCTTCGAGCCGATCATCGTCGTCGAGGCGCAGAGCCTCAAGATCGTCGACGCCAATGAGGGCGCCGGCAAGCTGCTCGACAAGCCGATCAAGAAACTGCTCGGCATGCCGGCCTCCTCCGCCTTCGCCAAGGCGGACCAGCGCGCGGCGACCGATGCGCTGACGACGCTGGGCGCGCGGGCGCGGGCCGACATCTTCCGCGCGACGCCGGCGACCTCGGACCAGCCGCGCGAGATCCGCGTGACGCCGTTCCGCGAGTTCGGCAAGACGCATCTGCTCGTCTGCTTCGCCAACGAGGACTCGGCCGCCTTCGACACCCGCTCCGAGGCGATGATGATGTCGATGGCCGAGAGCCTTCCGGACAGCATCGTCATCGTCAATGGCGAGGGCCGCGTCGTCGAGGCCAATGCCGCCTTCCTCGACTTGATCCGCGTCGTCTCGCTCGACCGGGTCGAGAACAAGGGGCTCGACCATTGGCTCGGCGGATCGAGCGTCGACCTGCAGGTGCTGATGGCGAATCTGCGCGAGCACGGCACCGTCCGGCGCTTCTCCACCATCGTCCGCGACGAGCTCGGCGGCACGGAGACCGTCGAGGTGTCGGCGACGCGGATCTCGGGCCGCGAAGGCCCCCTCTTCGGCTTCTCGATCCGCGAGACGCGCCGCAGCGAGGCCTCGATCGGCGGCATCGGCAACCAGCCCGCCAAGCAGTTCACCGACCTCGTCGGGCGCGTGCCGCTGAAGGATCTCGTCCGCGACACGGCCGACATCATCGAGAAGCTCTGCATCGAGGCGGCGCTCCGCCTCACCGAGAACAACCGCGCCTCGGCCGCCGACATGCTCGGCCTCAGCCGGCAGAGCCTCTATATCAAGCTGAAGCGCTACGGCATCGTCGATCCGGAGGAGAGCGAGGAATAGCCTCGTCCCCCCTCGCTTCCAGCGCCACGATGTGTCTATTCCAGTTGACACATGAAAGCGTAAACGCGATGCTGCGGCATGTCCGATCGGCTTGCCTCATCGCAGAAGCTGCAGCTTCCCAGTCCGGGCGCGACGCTCGAGCTTTTGAAGCCGCTGACCTGGTTTGCGCCGATGTGGGCGTTCGGCTGCGGCGTCGTTTCCTCGGGCGTCTCGATCACCGATCGCTGGCCCTATGTCGTCGCCGGCATCCTGCTCGCCGGCCCCCTCGTCTGCGGCACCAGCCAGGCGGTGAACGACTGGTTCGACCGCGAGGTCGATGCCATCAACGAGCCCTACCGCGTCATTCCCTCCGGCCGCATGCCCGGACGCTGGGGCCTCTATGTCGCGCTCATCAACACGGTGCTGTCGCTGGCGGTCGCCTATTGGCTTGGGCCCTGGGTGTTTGTCGCCGCCCTGTTCGGGCTGGCGCTCGCCTGGGCCTATAGCGCGCCGCCGTTCCGCCTGAAGCGCAGCGGCTGGTACGGACCCGGCGCGGTCGGCATCTGCTATGAGGGCCTGCCTTGGTTCACGGCCGCGGCTGCGGCGACCGGCACCTATCCGGGCCACCCGACGCTCGCCATCGCCCTGCTCTACTCGATCGGCGCGCATGGCATCATGACGCTCAACGACTTCAAGTCGGTCGAGGGCGACCGCCAGATGGGCCTCGCCAGCCTGCCGGCCGTGCTCGGCGTCGACAGAGCGGCGCGCCTCGCCTGCCTGATCATGGCCGTGCCGCAGTTCGCCGTCGTCGGCCTGTTGCTCGCCTGGGGCTTTCCCATCCATGCGGCGATCGTCGCCGTTCTTCTCGCCGGCCAGGGCGCCTGCATGCTGCGCATGCTGAAGGATCCGCTGCGCCGCGCCTCCTGGTACAACGCCACCGGCACGACGATGTTCGTCCTCGGCATGCTGGCGAGCGCCTTTGCAATTCGGGCTCTACAGGGAGGGTAAAGGCGTGCAGACACGTCCTCTCGGATGGATCGGCATCATCCGCCTCGGCCTCGTGCAGGCCGCGCTCGGCTCGATCGTCGTGCTGACGACGTCGACGCTGAACCGCGTCATGGTGGTCGAGCTCGGCGTCGCCGCGCTGATACCGGGCGCGCTGGTCGGGCTGCACTACGGCGTCCAGATCGGAAGGCCGCTCTGGGGCCACGGCTCCGACAAGGGCGGCCGCCGCACGCCCTGGATCATCGGCGGCATCGGCGTTCTCGCCCTCGGCGGCATCGGCGCGGCGGTCGCGACCTCGATCATGGCGGTGAACTTCATCGCCGGATTGCTGCTCGCGATCATCGACTTCGGCCTGATCGGCGTCGGCGTCGGCGCGGCCGGCACCTCGCTGCTGGCCTTGCTCGCCTCCAGCGTGGCGCCTGCCCGCAGGCCGGCGGCGGCCACCGTCGTCTGGCTGATGATGATCCTCGGCATCGCCGTGACGGCGGTCATCTCGGGGAAATTCCTCGATCCCTTCTCGATGACGCGGCTGATCACGGTCGCCACCGTCATCGGCCTCGTGGCGCTCACCCTGACCATCGTCGCGGTGGCCGGCGTCGAGACATCGGTCGGCCGTCCGGTCGCAACGGAGACCTCCGGCCCGGCCGTGCCGTTCCGCGTCAGCCTCGCCGACACCTGGGCCGATCCGCAGGCGCGGCTCTTCACCATCTTCGTCTTCGTTTCGATGCTCGCCTACAGCATGCAGGACCTGATCCTCGAACCCTTCGCCGGGCTCGCCTTCGGCATGACGCCGGGCCAGACGACGCAGCTGTCCGGCCTGCAGAATGGCGGCGTCTTCCTCGGCATGGTGCTGGTCGGCGTCGCCGGCAGCCTGCTCGCGCGGCGCATCCCGTCCATCCTCAAGCTCTTCACCGTCGGCGGCTGCGTGCTGTCGGCCGTCGCGCTCGCCGCGCTCGCCTTCTCCGGCTCCGTTGCGCCGCTCTGGCCGATCGCGGCCAATGTGTTCGCGATCGGCTTCGCCAATGGCATCTTCGCGGTCGCGGCGATCGGCTCGATGATGGCGCTGGCAGGCGCCGCCGGCCCCTCCAAGACGGGCCTCCGCATGGGGCTCTGGGGCGCCGCGCAGGCGATCGCCTTCGGCCTCGGCGGCTTTGCCGGCTCCGTCGCCGCCGATGCGATGCGCGCGCTCAGCGGCTCGGTCGGCATCGGCTTCGGCAGCGTCTTCCTGATTGAGGCGCTGATCTTCCTCGCCGCCGCCACGATCGCGCTCAGGATCGGCGCGCGCAGCGCGCCCCGCCCTGCCCTCGCACGGACGGTGCCCGCATCGCTCGCCGGAGGCGCGCTGCTGCGCAACGAGCATGCCTAGCCCGCCGGGTGGCTATGACGTCGTCGTGGTCGGCGGCGGACCGGCCGGCGCCACCGCGGCCGCCGATCTCGCCCGCGCGGGACGGCACGTCCTGCTTCTCGACCGCAACGGGCGGACCAAGCCCTGCGGCGGCGCGATCCCGACGCGGCTGATCGAGGATTTCGACATTCCCGGCCATCTGCTCTCGGCGCGCATCCGCGCGGCCCGCATCGTCGCGCCGTCAGGCTCCCATGTCGAAATGGCGATCGATGGCGGCTTTGTCGGCATGGTCGACCGCGACGTGTTCGATCCCTGGCTGCGGCAGCGCGCCACGGTCGCCGGCGCCGAGGTGATCGACGCGACCTTCGAGAGCGTGACGCCCTGCGCCGATGGCGGCGTCGACATCCGCTTCCGCCGCAAGGGCGCGGGCGAGGACACCGTGCATGCGCGGCTGATCATAGGCGCCGATGGCGCCAATTCGCAGGTGCGCAGCCAGCTCTTCGGCAAGGAGGTGCGGCCGCCTTACGTCTTCGCCTATCACGAGGTGATCCGCTCGCCGAAGCGGGGCGAGGCCGCCTTCGATCCGCAGCGCTGCGACGTCTATTACCAAAGCGAGATCTCGCCGGATTTCTACGGCTGGGTCTTTCCGCATGGCGACACGACCAGCGTCGGCGTCGGCAGCGCGGTCAAGGGCTTCGACCTCCGCGCGGCGACGCGGCTGCTGCGCGAGGCGAGCGGCCTCGCAGGCGCCGAGACGGTGCGCGAGGAAGGCGCGCCGCTGCCGCTGAAGCCGCTGAAGCGCTGGGACAATGGCCGCGACGCGATCCTCGCCGGCGATGCGGCCGGCGTCGTCGCGCCCTCATCCGGCGAAGGCATCTATTATGCGATGGTCTGCGGCCGGCTGGCCGCGGAAGCGGCCGACGCATTCCTTGCGACAGGCCAAGCCAAGGCGCTCGCCGGCGCGCGCAAGCGCTTCCTCCGCCAGCACGGCCGCGTCTTCCTCATCCTCGAGATGATGCAACGCTTCTGGTATGTGAGCGACCGGCGGCGCGAGCGCTTCGTTGCCATCTGCGGCCATCGCGACGTGCAGCGGCTGATGTGGGAAGGCTATCTCAACAAGGCGCTGGTGATGCGCGATCCGCTCGCCCATCTCCGCGTCTTCGGCCACAATCTCCGCCACATGATCGGCCTCGCGCTCCGATGATCACGGCGCTGATCGAGAGCGGCAGCATCGCGCTCATCGCGGTCGCGATCCTCGTCATCGAAGTCGGCGTGCTGCTCATCGCACTGCGCGGCCGCGGCATGCGGCTCGGCCTCGTCACCAACGGCCTCGCCGGCATCACGCTGCTGATGGCGCTCTACGCGGCATTGACGGGCGCGCCAGCCACCCATGTCGCGATCTGGCTCGCGCTCGGCTTCCTGGCGCATCTCGCCGATCTCGCGGCCCGCCTCCGCGCTGCGCGCAGCTGACGGATCTGGCACCTACCCCTTCGGCGCGGGCTCGGCGGCAGCCGCCGGTCCGGCGAGGGCGACGATCGCGTCATACTGCGTGACGAGCACCGGCAGGCTGGCGGCGGCAAAGCGCGCGAGTTCGCCGTCTTTCTTCGCGAAGCCGGCGTAATAGGCGATCGCGCGCTGATGGACATAGACCATGGCGTCGAGATAGGCGCGATCGAACGCCGCGCCATCGAGCGCCTCCAGCTTGGAAATCAGCCCCTTCTGCTCGCCATCGACGGCGGGTTCGGCGATGTCGACCTTATCGGCCTTGCCGGCGGCCCGCGTCGCCTCGATCCGCGCCGCATGCGCGGCAGCGAGGTCGGCGGCCAGTGCCTTGACGGCGGTGGAGGCAGCCCGCGTCTTGGCGAGACCCGAGGCCTCAATCGTGAAGGCGTCGATCGACGTAGCGGCGGAAACGAACTCATAGGGGCTCGACAAGGCGGCCGGCTCGATCTGCGTCGCTGGCATCGTCGGTGTAACCTTCGTCTGCGCCGACACGGAGACGGGCATCGCCAAGGACATCGCCAAGACGATCGGGAGTGCCATAAGATTGGACTTCATGATGGGTGCGCCTCTTGAACGGGTTCAGGGTCGACCATGTCGACGTTAACCTGCTCAAGTCTCGCCGGAGGGCTTCGTTCCATTCGCCGCCGGCGCAAGCCTGCCCATCTCTCCTTCGCGTCGCCAGCGTTTATCGCGCCGCCACGTGATTTCACGCCTCCGCCGCGATGCGCGGTGTCAGGCCGTGGCGCCGTCGGCGGGATCGCCGTCGATCCGGCCTTCGATGAAGACGCGGCTCGCCCTGATGTCGGGTTCCTCGATCGTCACGAGGTCGGCGCGGGTCAGCGGCCGGTTGCGCTCGGCGAAGAGGCGATTGGCATGGCGGAGGCGCGCCCGGTCGAGCGCGTTGCGCATCGAGCGCGCATTGGAGAAATGCGGCAGCCGCATGCGCAGCGGAATATACTCCTCCAGCGCCGCCGCCGCGCCGGGGCTCAGGCGGTAGTTCTCGTCGGCGAGCATGATCTCGGCGATCGACTTGAGTTCCGCCGGGCTGTAGTCCGGAAAATCGAGATGATGGGCGATGCGCGAGCGCATGCCCGGATTGCTGTCGAAGAAGCGGTCCATCTTGTTCTTGTAGCCCGCCAGGATGACGACGAGATCGTTGCGGTCGTTCTCCATGTATTGCAGCAGGATCTCGATCGATTCCTGGCCGTAGTCGCGCTCGTTCTCCGGCTTGTAGAGGTAATAGGCCTCGTCGATGAACAGGACGCCGCCCATCGCCCGCTTGATGACCTCACGCGTCTTCGGCGCGGTGTGCCCGACATATTGGCCGACGAGATCATCGCGCGTGACCGCGACGAGGTGGCCCTCGCGGACATAGCCGAGGCGATGCAGGATCTCCGCCATGCGGCGGGCGACCGTCGTCTTGCCGGTGCCCGGATTGCCGGTGAAGCACATGTGCAGCGTCGGCGTCCCCGAGGAGATGCCGAACTTCCGCCGGAGCCCGTCGACGAGCAGCAGCGCCGCGATCTCGCGGATGCGCGTCTTGACGGGCTTGAGGCCGACCAGCTCGCGATCGAGCTTGTCGATCACCTCGTCGATGCTCGACGCCTCGAAGGCCTGCTGCAGATCGACGATGTCCTCGTCGCCGGGCAGAGGTGCCGCAATCGCGTTCGCCATGGCCGCGTTCCCTTTTCTCGCCCTCTACGACCCGCGGTCGCGTTCGGGCTTGTCCGTCGCATAGGGCAGGATCGAGTAGCCCTGGCTGCGGCCGCCCTTCTCCTGCCGGACGAGGCGGAAGCCGAGTTCCTGCGGCGGCCGGTTGACGATGTAGGACATGCGCGGCGTCTCCCAGCCCTTGGCCGAGTCGAAGGCCGTCACGCGGACATAGTGGCCGGGGAACGTCTTCCGGCAGGCATTGACCTCGAGCAGGATCGCGGCCGGGTCCTTCAGGTCGAACATCGGGTTGCCATACATCTCCCAATAGGTGTTCCGGGGATGCGGATCGTCGGTGTATTCGATGCCGACGGCCCAGTTGTTCTTGAGCGCGTATTTGATCTGCGCGGAGATCTGCGCATCGGTGAGATCGGGCAGGAACGAGAACTGTCCCTGGGTGACCTGGTGGGGAGCACTGAACGTCATGGCGATCATTCCTCATGCGTCGGCGAAGCGATCGGCCTGTCGCGGCCGTCGTGACCGACAGGGGGATCAGAAGCTGGCGGTCGGCGTCGGGATGAAATCGGCCGTGTCGGTCGACTCGTAGTTGAAGGTCACGTCCTTCCAGACCTCGAGCGCGGCCTTCAGCGGCGTGCACCAGCGCGCGGCGTCCTCGAGGATCTTCGGCCCCTCGCGCAGATAGTCGCGGCCCTCGTTGCGGGCGAGGATCATCGCCTCGAGCGCGACGCGGTTCGCCGTGGCGCCGGCCTGGATGCCGTCCGGATGGCCGATGGTGCCGCCGCCGAACTGCAGCACGACGTCCTCGCCGAGATAGTGGATCAGCTGATGCATCTGCCCGGCATGGATGCCGCCGGAGGCGACCGGCATCACCTTGTTGAGCGAGGCCCAGGACTGGTCGAAGAAGAGACCGTTCTCGAGGCTCTGCGCCGTCTCTTCCTCGCGCAGCGTGTCGTAGAACCCCTTGATCATCAGCGGGTCGCCCTCGAGCTTGCCGACGACGGTGCCGGCATGAAGATGGTCGACGCCGGCCATCCGCATCCATTTGCAGATGACGCGGAAGTTCATGCCGTGGTTCTTCTGGCGCGAATAGGTCGAGTTACCCGCCCGGTGCAGATGCAGGATCATGTCGTTGCGGCGGGCCCACTTGGCCATCGACTGGATGGCGGTGTAGCCGATCACGAGATCGATCATGATGATCACCGAGCCGAGCTGCTTCGCAAACTCGGCCCGCTCGTACATCTCCTCCATGGTGCCGGCGGTGACGTTGAGATAGTGGCCCTTGACCTCGCCGGTCGCGGCCGAAGCCTTGTTGACCGCCTCCATGCAATAGAGGAAGCGATCGCGCCAATGCATGAAGGGCTGGCTGTTGATGTTCTCGTCGTCCTTGACGAAATCGAGCCCGCCCTTCAGCGCCTCATAGACGACGCGGCCATAGTTGCGGCCGGAGAGGCCGAGCTTCGGCTTGGTCGTCGCGCCGAGCAGCGGCCGGCCGAACTTGTCGAGCCGCTCGCGCTCGACGACGATGCCGGTCGCCGGGCCCTGGAAGGTCTTGAGATAGGCGACGGGGATGCGCATGTCCTCGAGCCGCAGCGCCTTGACGGCCTTGAAGCCGAAGACATTGCCGATGATCGAGGCGGTGAGGTTGGCGATCGAGCCCGGTTCGAACAGGTCGAGGTCATAGGCGATATAGGCGAAATACTGCTGCTCGGTCTTGGTGCCCGGCCCGGTGTTCGGGACGGGCTCCGAGCGGTAGGCCTTCGCGCGGTAGAGCTCGCAGGCGGTCAGCCGGTCGGTCCAGACGACGGTCCAGGTCGCGGTCGAGCTCTCGCCGGCGACGGCGGCCGCCGCTTCCTCGTGATCGACGCCCGGCTGCGGCGTGATGCGGAAGAGCGCGATGAGGTCGGTGTCCTTCGGCCGGTAGTCCGGCTCCCAATAGCCCATCGTCTTGTAGGGGATGACACCGGACCGGTAGCGCTCCTTGCCCTCGGCGAGGGTCTTCGATTGCACGTTCATGCCTCAATGCTTCCTCTTGTTCGGGAAACCCTCGCGGGAGCAACCGGCCGTCTGGCCGAGGACGTCACATGCGCCGCTTTCTCTCGATCAGTTGCAGGATCAGCGGCGTCAGGATGAGCTGCATGGCGATGTCGAGCTTGGTCGCCGGCATCACGATCGTGTTGGCGCGCGACATGAAGCTGTCGTGGATCATCGACAGCAGGTAGGGAAAATCGATGCCGCGCGGATTGGCGAAGCGGATGACCAGCATCGATTCGTCGGGCGTCGGGATCCAGCGGGCGATGAACGGGTTCGAGGTGTCGACGATCGGCACGCGCTGGAAATTGATGCTGGTCAGCGAGAATTGCGGGATGATGTAGCGGACATAATCCGGCATGCGGCGGAGGATGACGTCGGTGACCGCCTCGGCCGAATAACCGCGCGTGGCCTTGTCGCGATGGATCTTCTGGATCCATTCGAGATTGATCACCGGCACGACGCCGATCTTGAGATCAGCATGGCGGGCGAGATTGTAGCCCTCGCCGACGGCGCAGCCGTGCAGACCCTCATAGAACAGCAGATCGCTCGGCGCGAAGGAGCGCCAGGGCGTGAAGCAGCCGGGCTCGGTGCCGAAGGCGGCCGCCTCCTCGGCGTCGTGGACATAGGTCCGCGTCTTGCCGGTGCCGGCGCGGCCATATTCCTCGAAGACCTGTTCGAGCGTCTCGAGTTCGTTGGCGTCGGCGTTGAAATGCGTGAAGTTCGGATTGCCGCGCTGCTCCTCCTTCAGCACCTTCGCCTTCATCGCCGCGCGATCGTAGCGATGGAAGGCGTCGCCCTCGATGAAGGCGGCCTCGATCTTCTCGCGCCGGAAGATGAGCTCGAAGATCCGCTTCACCGAGGTGGTGCCGGCGCCGGATGAGCCGGTGATGGTGATGATGGGATGCTCTGCCGACATGATGCTCAGGCCCTGAACAGGCCGCGATTGCCGAACAGCGGCGCGCGCTCGGCGATCATGCTCGGCTCGGCGTGGTACCGCGTGATGCGGGCGACCTCGCGCGCGGCGCCGAAGATGAACGGTGTCTTCTGGTCGAGGCTCACCGGCACGAGATCGAGGATGGCGCGAACCGTATCCGTCGCGGCGCCCCCGGCCTGCTCGATCAGAAGCGCGATCGGGCTCGCGGCGTGGACGAGGCCGATATGGCCGCGCGAGCCGCCCTGGCGATAGTCGCCGGGATGCAGGAACACGCCGCCGCGGACGACGATGCGATAGGTATCGGCGACGAGCGACCCGCTCCACCGCACCGCGAAATCGCGCTCGCGCGGGCCGTCGCTGCCCTTCATGCAATCGTCGACATAGAGGCGGATGGCGTCGTGCCAATGGCGATGATTGGAGCCCTCGACGACGACCTCGTGCGCCCGCTCGGCGATGACGAGCTCGGCGCGGCTCTGGACGAACTGCTTCCGCCGGGCCGAATAGGCAAAGACATGCGTGCCGCTGCCGAGCGTCAGCACCAGAACGAGCTTCGGCCCGTAAAGGAAGAAGCCCGCCGCGCGCTGCGTCCGGCCATGCTGCAGGAACGGATGCCGCGGATCGGCGCCCGTCCCGTCGGCGACTGGCCGCAGCGAGAAGATCGTCGCGATCGGCGTGTTGGCGTCGATGTCGGCGGCGCCGCTCAGCGGCTGGATGGCGAGGGCAAGCGGGGCCTCGCGATCGAGGATTTCAGGGTCGCCGACGTCGCCCGAACTGTAGACCGCGACCGGCGCGCTCCGCATGGCCGCCAGGAACAGGCTGTCGGCCTCGCAATCGAGCCCCCTGGTCGCTTCGCCGGCAATCCCGGCGTCGCTTTCGAGTTCGGCATGGTCGATCGCGGCGCGGACGTCGAGAGCGGCGGCGGCGAGCGCCGATACGGTGGCAGCCACGTCGCGCAGGATCTTGTTGCCCGTGGAGGCTTGCGCTTCCAGGAAATCGTGCAGCGTCGACGCGGCCATGGGTCCCTCCCCCGTCCGGCTCGTGTCGTCCTCTGCGACACGATTGCGGCGAGGTCAGATGACCACCATTCGTCGACTTAGCATAATTTAATTTCTTTACGGGTCCGCTCAGTTTTCGTAACTTTGCTCCATGACCGTCGTGAGCCTGAAACAGCTTCGTTCGATCGCCGCCATCCACCGGCATGGCAAGATCGTGACCGCCGCCGCGCAGCTCGGCCTGACCCCGCCGGCCGTGACATTGCAGGTGCAGCAACTCGAGCAGGAAACAGGGCTGCTGCTGTTCGACCGGACGCAGGACGGCATGCGCCCGACGGCGGCGGGGCTGGTCGTGCTCGACGCCGCGCTGGCGATCGAGGAACGGCTTCGCGTCCTTGCCGACGAGCTCGATGCGATCAAGGGCGTCCGCCGCGGCAGCCTGCGGCTCGGCGTCGTCTCAACCGCGAAGTATTTCGCGCCGCGGCTGATGGCGGCTTTCATGAGCCGCTATCCCGACATCGAGATGAAGCTCATGGTCGGCAACCGCGCGAAGACGATCGAGAGTATCGGCAGCCACGCGATCGACATCGCCCTGATGGGCCGGCCGCCGCCGAGCATTCCCGTCCGCGCCGTTCCCTTCGGCGACCATCCGCTGATCATCATCGCGGCGCCCGATCATCCGCTGGTCAAGGCGCGCGGCATCGCCCGCGAGCGCGTCGCCGGCGAAGCCTTTCTCGTCCGCGAGCATGGTTCGGGCACGCGGATCTCGCTGGAGATCTTCATGCGCGAGGTCGCGGGCTGGGCCGACAAGCCGTCGATCGAGATGGACTCGAACGAGACCATCAAGCAGTCGGTGATGGCCGGCCTCGGCATCGCCTTCCTCTCGGCCCATACCGTCGCGGCGGAGCTCGACTCCGGCCGCCTCGTCGCCCTCGACGTGGTCGGCTTGCCGATCCGCCGGCAATGGTATGCCGTCACGCGCAGCGACCGCACGATGACGCCTGTCATGGCGGCCTTCCACGACTTCCTGTCGGAAAGCGGCGCCGAGCATCTGCCGACATCTGGCGCCACCGCGAAGCCGGCGGCGGGCGCGTAGCGGCGCCCGCCCCGGCCGGCCCCCCCCTCAGCGGGAGAGCGCGAAGCGCTCCAGCTTGCCGAGGGTCTGCAGGCCGAGCTCGATCGCGCCGAAGCCCTTGGCGGTCCGGTATTCCTCCGCCGTGTTCATGACCATGCCGAGCGTCACCTTGGTGGCGCCGTCCGCTTCCTCGAACGAGGCCCAGGCGTCGGCATGTTTCGGTCCGTTTTCGCCCCAGAGCAGCGTATAGCCGAGCCGCTCCTCGGGCCGGACTTCGCCATAGCGGTGATGATTGGGATAGACGGTGCCGTCCGGTCCGATCATGTCGAAGACCCATTCGCCACCGGCGCGGAGGTCGATCCGCTGCGTGCGGCAGGAGAAGCCGTCGGGGCCCCACCAGAGCGGCAGCGTCTCGGGGTTCATCCAGGCGCCCCAGACGACCGAGCGCGGCGCCTTGATCACGCGCTGAAGCAGCAGCGTGCGCTCGGCCGCGGCGGCGAGATTGTCGAGGCCGACGTTGAAGCCCGTCTGGTATCCGCCCTCCATATCCGCCGCGACCGAGGACAGTTGCACCGTCACGACCAGCCGGCTGTGCTGGTCGTTGCCTGAGAAATCCGCCGTCACCAGCGCCGCAGACTGCGTCACGCCTTCGGCCGAGATTACCTCGGCGTTCACGCTGCACCCTTCCGCCTGCAGGACGAGCCAGGTCGTTTCCACGCGGATGTCCGCCTCGCCGGCGACCTTGCAGAGCACGATCTCGCGACCGCCGACCCTCGTATCGGCTTCGAGAACCTCGACCGTGACCGATGGCGCCGGGGGCGCCCAGACGGCCCGCGCCGCAGGCGCCGTCCAGACCTCCCAGAGGACGGACAAGGGCGCGGCCACCTCGCGCTCGAAGACGAGCGTCGCGAAGCGGCGCGTTGCCTCATCACCCGGCGCAGCGGCCGCGCCGCTTTCTGCAAGACGTTCGGTCATTGGTCGCGTTCCCTCATCACCTGCATCACGAATGCATCCAGCCGGTCGAGCCGGCTCGTCCAGATCGCTCGCTGTTCCTCGAGCCATGTCCGCACGGGATCGAGCGCTTCGGGGACGATGGCGCAGGTGCGCACGCGCCCGTCCTTCGCGGTCGTGATCAACCCCGCCTCCTCCAGCACCGCGAGGTGCCGCATCACCGTCGGCAGCTTCAGCCCGGTCGGCCCGGCGAGATCCGTCACCGCCGCCGGCGTCTCGGCGAGCCGGGTCAGCATGGACCGGCGGGTCGGATCGGCCAGCGCATGAAAGAGCAGCGAGAGATCAGGATCATGCTTAGTCATGTTGCTAACTATCGTTCAATCCGCCGACGACGCAAGCGGAAACTTCGTCAAGTTGCTAAGTTTCCGCACAAGCGAACGACCGCCGCGCATCCCCCGCCCGGCGTGACGGGCGGGCGGGGGTATCGCAGCGCCTGGCCGTGGCTCAGATCGAGCCGGCCTCGACCATGTAATTGTTGGCCGTGCACATCGCGGAATCGTCGGAGGCGAGGAAGAGCGCCATGTTGGCGAGATAGACCGGCTCGATGAGATCGGGCAGGCACTGGCGGGCGCGCTGGCGCGCCAGCCCCTCCTCCGTGACCCAGAGCGCCTTCTGCCGCTCGGTCATCACCCATCCGGGAACGATCGTGTTGACGCGGATGCGATGCTGTCCGAGGTCGCGGGCGAAGGAGCGGGTCATGCCGTGCACCGCCGCCTTGGCGGTCGTGTAGACGGGCATGCCGCCGACCGCTTCCATCCAGGAGTTGGAGGCGAAATTGATGATCGAACCGCCGCCGGCGGCGATCATCGCCGGCGCGACCGTCTGGATGGCGAAGAACATGTGCTTGAGGTTCGAGGCGATGCGGCCGTCATAATAGTCCGGCGTGACGTCCTCCCAGCCATGGCGGTCGTCATGCGCCGCATTGTTGATCAGGATCTCGGCCGCGCCGACCCGCTCCGCCAGCCGCCCGAAGGCCGCCTTGAGCGCATCGATATCGCGGAGGTCGCAGGCCTCGAAGACGACGTCGTGCCCGCCGGCGACGAGCTCGGCCGCGCGCGCCTCGCCCTTGGCGACGTCAATGTCGACGAAGCCGACGCGCGCGCCCTGCGCGGCGAAGGCGCCGACGAGCGAGGCGCCGATGCCGGCGGCGCCGCCGGTGATGAAGACCGAGCGGCCCTTGAGGCTGGGATAGTTTGCGAAGGTCATGGGGTCAGGTCTCCTCGGCGGGCGCACGGCCGGCCGTCGGTTCAGGGTTGGTTGTTGATCAAGGGGTCAGGGCGCGAGGATGGTCTCGACGCCCGCAATGTCCAGCGCCTCGGCCAGCGTGGGCGGGGGCGGTGCGTTGGTCACGAGGATGTCGATCTCGCCGAGCGGCGCGATG
Source organism: Kaistia sp. (assembly GCA_965229325.1). Taxonomy (GTDB): domain Bacteria; phylum Pseudomonadota; class Alphaproteobacteria; order Rhizobiales; family Kaistiaceae; genus Kaistia. The sequence goes on from OZ245873.1 coordinate 1,527,269, forward strand.
GTCGCGAAGGCGGACTGCTCGAACTTCCGCGCATCGGCGAGAACGATGGTGCGCCGCGCCAGCCGCATCATCGCGAGGATCATTTCCGCTTCCATGATGAAAGCGGTCGAGATGCCCGTCGCCGCGCTGATGGCGCGGACGCCGATCACCGCCGTGTCGACATTGACGCGGCCATTGGCCGAAAGCGCGAGCGGGCCGAGCATCACCTTGGTCGCCGGCTGATACTCGCCGCCGACCGCATAGACGTTCGAGAAGGCGGCGGGATTGAGCTGGTCGAGAACGGGCACGCTGTTGGTGACGAGATTGAGCGCGCGATGGCCGGTGAGCGCCTTGATGAAGGCGAGCGTCGTCGACCCGCCATTGACGATCAGCGCCTCGCCATCGGCAATGAGGGCCGAGGCGGCGCTGGCGATGCGTTTTTTTCCGTCCGTTTCCGCACTGATGCGGTCGGCGACCGGCGTGATGCGATCGCCGCCCGGCATCCAGACGGCGCCGCCATGCGCGCGGACGAGCTTGCCGGTCTCGTGCAGCGCATCGAGATCGCGGCGGATCGTGTCCGTCGAAACGCGAAACAGATCAGCAAGTTCAGGCACGGACGCGCTGCCGCGCTCGGTGACGATACGGATCATTTCCGTCCGTCTGCTCATCGGCAGCGAGGCCGATCGCTTTCTTGCCATCAGGAGGGCTCCGGTTTGTCCTGGCAATCTAGAGGATGCCGCTTGACGGCACCAGAGTGAAGGCATAACAGACATTAAGCGCATAACAACGCATTTAACCGCATAAAGTCGCAAAGGGCACGCAATGGCGGCGGCCACCACCCCCGGCAGACCCGATCCGGCCTCATCGCCCCCGGCCGATGCCGATGCCGATTTCTGGGCGACGGCCTATGCGGCGCTGGCGGGCGCGCTTCCCGCGATGGCGGCCGATGCGCGGCCGGTGATCGCCGGCTTCTCCGCCTTTGTCGACGCGCTGGTCCGCCTCGACCATGCCGAGGTGCTTCTCGCCGATGGCGCGCCGCCCGAGGCCCGCCGGCTCGGCCAGGAACTGCTGCGCCGGGCGCAGGCGGGCATCGGCGGCGAGATCGGGCTCTCCTGGCCCGAGGGCGATGCGTTTCTCGATGCGAGGCTGCCGCATGTCACGCGGGTCGGCGGCACGTCGGCGCAGATCGCCAATGTCCTCGCCCCGCTCGGCGTCGATGTGCTCTTGGCGCTCGCCGATCGCAGCGCGGCGCAGATCGGCGTGCTCGACCCGGGCGTGCTGCTGGCAAAGGGCGACGACCTCGTCGCGGTGGGGGCCGTCCAGCCCGGCGGCGACAGCGCCAAGCCGCGTCACTGGATCTTCGAATCCGCCGCCGGCTCGTCGATCGGTGGCGAAACCGTCCCCCGCTCGACGCGCGTCATCGTGCGCCTCGCCGATGACGGGCCGGAACTCGACGACGCCTTTGCCCGCGTGAGCCCGAAGCTTGCCGCGCGGGCCGGTGCCGCGGTGCTGTCCAGCCTCGTCTCGACGCCGGACGATCAGATCGATCTAGCGATTTCCGCCGTGTCCGGCCTCGCGCGCAGCTGGCGGGCGGCCGGATTGCCGGTCATCCATCAGGAACTCGCCGATTATGGCAGCCGCCCTGCTTTGCCGGAGAAGCTGCTCTCGGCGCTACGCGGCACCATCACCTCGGTCGGCATGAGCCTTTCCGAATGGCGCACCCTCTCGGGCGGCGCGGCACCTGAAGATACCGACGCCGTCCGCCGCTTCGCCGAAAAGTGGTCGCTCGACCGCGTCGCCATCCATGCCGACGAATGGGCGATGGCGGTGACGCACGGCGATGCGGCGCGCGAGCAGAAGGCGCTGATGACCGGCTGCCTGCTCGCCTCGGCGCGCGCGGGCCTCGGCCGCCACTCGCTGCCGGTGCGCTGCCCGGAGAACGCGACGTTCCTGCCGCTTCCCGCCTTTGCGCCGCTTGCGGACGACTGGTCGGTCGTCGCCTGTCCCGCCCCCTATCTCCCGAGCCCGGCGAGCACGATCGGCCTTGGCGACACCTTCGTCGCCGGCTGCCTGCTCGTCCTCGGCCAGCCCTCGCCCTGACCCTTCCCCTCTCAATGGAGACCGAACCGTGACCGCAGCAACCGCCTCCGCGCGCGCCCAGAAGCCCGCCATCCCCGACCCCGGCAAGATCCGCGGGCTTCAGCGCGTGACGACCGCCGACGGCTATTTCGCGATCCTCGCGCTCGACCATCTCCTGAGCTTCAAGGACCTGCTGGCCGACGATCGCGCCAAGGTCAGCTACCAGCAGGCCGTCGATGCCAAGCTCGAGCTCGTCCAGGCCGTTGCGCCAGTCGCCAGCGCCTTCCTGCTCGAGGCGCAGTTCAGCCTGGCGCAGGTGATCGCCTCGCGCGCCCTGCCCGGCGCCACCGGCCTCATCTCATCGATCGAGGGCGAGGGCTTCGACGTCGTCGACGGCGAGCGGCGCACGCGGATGCGCCCCGGCTGGGACGTGCGCAAGATCCGCCTGCTCGGCGCCGACATGGTCAAGCTGCTTTGGTTCTATCGGCCCGAGGCCAAGACGGCCGAGCTGCAGCGCCAGGTCGTGCGCGACCTCGTCGTCGAATGCGCCGCGCAGTCGATCCCGCTGGTCGTCGAGCCGATCTGGTTCGCGCTGCCGGGCGAGGACCAGAAGAGCACGGCCTGGCTGGAGCGCCGCGTCGAAGGCATCATCGAATCCGCCCATATCTCGGCGGAGTTCGGCGCCGACATGCTGAAGGTCGAATTCCCCGGCGACGTCTCGACGCCCGAGGGCCGCAAGGCCGCTGCCAAGGCCTGCCAGCGCCTCAATGACGGCATGACGCAGCCCTGGGTCATCCTCTCGGCCGGCGTCGGCTATGAGGAGTTCCGCGACCAGGTCGAGGTCGCCTGCTCGGCCGGCGCCTCCGGCTTCCTCGGTGGCCGCTCGATCTGGCAGGACGCGGTCGCGACGCGCGATCCCGTTGCCCGCGCCGTCGCCGCGACCGAGGCAGCCGACCGCCTGTCGGAGCTGACCGCGGTCGCGCGCAAGCATGGCCGTCCCTATGCCCCGGCGCTGACCGGCGAGGCCCTCGCCAGCGCCTTCCCCGACGGCTGGTATCGCGACTGGCAGTAGCCGCCTCGCGGCGCTGCGTCCGCCCTGGGCGCAGCGCCACTTCCCTCCCCGCAAGGACTTTCAGCCATGCAGATCACTCTCGAGGGCCAGACGGCTTTCGTGACCGGCGGCGCATCCGGCATCGGCCGGGCCATCGTCGAAGCGCTTCTTAGCGCCGGCGCCCGCGTCGCCTTCACCTATTCCAGCAGCCGCGAGGCCGCGGACGACATCGTCGCGCGGGCCCCGAAGGGTCGCGCGCGCGCCCTCTATGCGGATCTCAAGGACGAGAGCGCGGCGGCGCTTGCGGTCAGCGCGACCAATGCGAGTTTCGGAAGGATCGACATCACCGTCGCCAATGCCGGCGGCCTGATCAAGCGCAGTCGCGTCGCCGACTGCTCGCTGGAACTCTGGAACGAGGCGATGGCGCTGAACCTCACCAGCGCGTTCCTCACGGCGCGCGCTGTCATCCCGCAGATGGTCGAGGCGCGCTCCGGCGCGATCGTCCTGATGAGCTCGCTCGCGGCGCATGACGGCGGCGGCATGGGTGCCACGCATTATGCGGCATCGAAGGGCGGCGTCTCGACGCTGTCGCGCGCGCTGGCGAAGGAACTCGGCCCCGACGGCATCCGCGTCAATGCGGTGGCGCCCGGCCTGATCGGCACGCAGTTCCACGACCGTTTCTCGACCGCCGAGGGCCGCAAGGCCACCGTCGACCGGACGCCGCTGCGCCGCGAAGGCCGGCCCGAGGATGTGGCTGCGGCCGTGCTCTATCTGGTCTCGCCGATGTCGTCGTTCCTCACCGGCGAGATCATCGAGGTGAATGGCGGGCTCGGCGCCTTCTGACGGCAGAGAGCCGATAAATCCTGCCGACCCAGGGACGGGAACCTGGGCCGGCAGGCAGTTGCGGAAGGCGTCGCTCGGGAGGAATTCCACGACGCCCGCCGATGCCGGACCGGAAGGATGGCCGGCCTCTGTGCTCAGTAGCCGAATGCGCGCATCGTCTCGCGATTGCGGCGAATGGCCGCCGCCGGATCGCGGGCGGCCTCGTCGGATTCTTCCTCCAGAACCAGCCAGCCGTTGAAGCGGGGCACTGCCCGCACGATCTCGACAACCGCCCGGGTGTCGCAGACGCCGGCGCCGAGCATCGCCCATGTGCCGGACGCATCGACATCTTTCAGATGCAGATAGCGGATGCGGGCCTGGTAGCGCCGGAGCGTATCCAGCATGTCGGGATGGCCGCGCAGCATATGGCCGGTATCCGGCACCCAGCCGACACTCTCGTCGAGCAACGCGAACAATTGGTCATAGTCGGCGCGGTCGAAGAGCAGCGTGTCGTGATGCGAGCTCGGATGCACCGCGACGCCGACGCCGGCCGCTTCGCCAAGCGCAGCGGCGCGGTTATAGAAGTTGGCCGCGGTCGCGAACTTCCCGCCGCGATCGCCCGGCGACATGACCGTGGCCGAGCCGATCGAGACGAGCGCGCCGGGGAAGGCGCCGGCAAAGGTGATCGCGCGGGCGACCGCCTCGAGATCCGCCTCGACCATCGCGGGCTCGGTGAAGCCGCTTTCCGAGCCGATCGCGAAGGCGACGAGCTCGAGGCCGCGCGCGTCCAGCGCCGCGCCGAAGGCGCTTGGCCGGCCGGCATAATGGCCGATCATCGTGTCGGTGATCTCGATGCCGGCATAGCCGGCGCCGGCGATGGCGTCGAGCAGGTCATCGGGGCCGCCCTTAAAGGCGTCGCCGAGCATTTCCCAGGTGAAGGTCTGGCAGCCGACCCGGACGTCGCGTTGCATGGTCACTCCTTAACTCCGCCCTGCGTCAGGCCTTCGATGATGTGCTTCTGGAAGACGAGCACCAGCACGATCAGCGGCACGGTGACGACCACCGACGCCGCCGCGATGTCGCCCCAGGGCACGTAATAGAGATTGGTGAAATTGGCGATGCCGACCGGCACGGTCTGATGATCGATCGACGAGGTGAAGGCGAGCGCGAACATGAATTCGTTCCAGGCCGCGATGAAGGCGAGCAGGCCCGTCGTGACGAGGCTCGGCAGCGAGATCGGCAGGATGATGCGGAACAGGAGGCCGAGCGTCGAGCAGCCGTCCATGCGCGCCGCCTCGTCGATCTCGCGCGGCAGCGTCTCGAAATAGCCGAACAGCACCCATGTCACGAGCGGCAGCCCGAGCGCCAGATAGGTGATCACGAGGCTCGCATAGGTATCGAGCAGACCGAGATCGGAGGCGAGCAGATAGAGCGGGCCGACGATGGCGATCTGCGGGAACATCGAGATCGACAGGATGATGCCGAGCACGCCGAACTTGCCGCGCACGTCGAGACGCGACAGCGAGAAAGCCGCGAGCGACCCGACGGCGAGGCAGAACAGCGTCGTCAGGCTGGCGACGATGATCGAATTGTAGATGTACTCCTGGAAGCTCTTCTCGACGACGAGATTGACATAGTGCTCGATCGTGAACGGCGCCGGCCAGAACTTGGGCGAGCCGGTCGTCAGCTCGCGATCGAGCTGGAACGAGCTCGACAGCTGCCAGAGGAACGGACCGCCGGACCAGAGCAGCGCCAGCAGCGCGCCGATATAGAGGCCGAACCGGCGCAGGGGGCTATAGGCATAGATCATTTCTGTCGCCTCAGCCGCTCATAGAGGAAGATGCAGAAGCCGAGCGCGATCAGGGCTTCGGTGATGAACATCGCCGTCGAGATCGCCGAGCCGTAGCCGAACTGCAGCGTCGAGAAGAGCGTCTTGTAGTTGAGGGTCGACAGCGTCTCGGTCGAATCCGCCGGACCGCCGCCGGTGAGCACATAGACGAGGTCGAAGACGCGGAAGGCATCGAGCGCGCGGAAGAGCCCGGCGATGAGCAGCGTCGGTAGCAGCATCGGGAGGCGCACATACCAGAACGTCGCCAGCGACCGCGCGCCATCCATGCGCGCCGCCTCGATCAGCGATTTCGGGATCGTGTGCAGGCCGGCGAGCAGCAGCAGCGCCATGAAGGGCGTCGTCTTCCAGACATCGGCGAAGATGATCGTCCAGAGCGCATTGTCGACCGATCCGAGCCAGTTGACGTTCTCGCTGATGATGCCGGCCGATTTCAGCAGATAGTTGATGAGGCCGTGCTGCCCGTCGAACAGCCAGCCGAACATCTTCGACGTGACGACGGTGGGCATCGCCCAGGGCACGAGCATGGCGGCGCGCACCACGCCGCGGAAGGCGAAATGCTCGAACAGCAGCAAGGCGATGGCGAGGCCGAGCAGGGTCTCGGCGAGCGTCGAGACCGCCGTGAAGGTGATCGTGTGCCACCAGGCATTCCAGAACAGATCGTCGACCCACAGCAGCCGATAATTGGCGAAGCCGATGAAGTCGTGCTCCTGGGTGATCAGCGAGGTGTTGGTGAAGGAAAGCCAGAGGCCGTTCAGGATCGGATAGACCGAAACCGAGGCGAGCGACAGGAACGCCGGCAGCAGCAGCAGCCAGGGCGTCAGATATTGCCATCTGAACGGGTTGCCGGCCCCCTTTCGGGGACCGGCGATGGCGGTGGCTGTCTGTTGCAGCGACATCAGGTGCCGAGGATCGCGTCGATCTTGGAGGCGGTTGCGCTGAGTTCCTTCTTGATATCGCCGGAGACGAGGCCGCGCGACAGGCCGGACTGCAGCGCCAGCGAGACCTGGGCATATTTCGGCGTCACCGGACGCGGCGTCGCGCCGGTGAAGACGCCCTGCAGCGTCTGCATGAACGGCTGTTCCTTGGCGAGCTCCGCTTCGTCATAGACAGCGGGGCGCGTCGGAGCGAGGCCGAGATCGACCGCGAAGCGCAGCTGCGTCGCCGGCCCTGACATCCAGGTGAGGAATTCCACGGCCGCTTCGCGCTTCTTGGTCGAGGCGTTGATGCCATACTGGTAGCCGCCGAGGCAGGCCGCGCTCTTGCCGCCCGCGAAATGCGGCAGCGGCGCCACGCCGACCTTGTCGACGACGGCCGATGCGCTCTTGTCCTGCGCGATGCCATAGACATAGGACCAGTTGCGCAGGAACGCCGCCTTGCCGGCCGTGAACGGCAGGCGCGAGGGCTCCTCGTCCCAGGAAAGGACGTCCGCCGGGCTGATCTTGGTCGTGTTGATGGTGTCGTAGAGGAACTGCATCGCCTCGATGGCCTGGTCGCTGCCGATGGCCGCGGTCTTGCCGTCGGCGGAGAGGATCGAGCCGTTGTTGGAGGCGATGACCTCGACCGCGTCGCAGACGAGAACCTCGGCCTGCTTGCCCTGCCAGAGATAGCCGAAATCGACCTTGCCGCCCTTCTGCAATTCGCTCGCGATCGTCGCCATGTCGGCCCAGGTCTCGGGAACCTTGGCGCCGGCGGCTTCCAGCAGATCCTTGCGATAGAACAGCATGCCGCCATCGACGATCCACGGCAGCGCCGTCAGCTTGCCCTGATAGGTGCAGGCATCGATGAGGCCGGGGAAATACTCGGCGCGGGCAGCGGCCGGGAAATACTCGTCGAGCGGCAGCGCCCAGCCGGCGCCGGCGAACTCGGCGATCCAGACCACGTCCTGCGTGAACACGTCCGGAGCGCCGTTGCGGCGGGCGAGCTGCTGCACCAGCGCCTGGTGCACCTCCGTCGAGGAGCTCGGCGGCGGCAGCTCGATATATTTGACGAAGATCTTGCTCTGGCTCTCGTTGAAGGCGTCCACGATCTGCGCGATCGTCTTCTTGGCGTAGAACTTGGCGCTGGCGAACGTGATCTCGGTGCGGTCCGCCGCCCGGACGCCCGAAGCCGTCGAAGCGAGCAGGCCACCGCCGACAGCCATCGAGCCCGCCGCGAGACCCGCTCCCTTCAGGAGGCTGCGCCGGTTGATCGACGCGGCGAGCGCCGTCTTGGCGGCCGAACGGCCGGAATGATCCTCTGACATGTCTCTCTCCCTTTGTCCTGCGGACCTTGCGCCGCGGATCTTTTGTATTGAGGCCATCTTCACCGGGGTGGCCGCACGGTCAAGCATCTTTTTGCAAAAAACAGCATGCAAAAAAATGCACAAATCAGAATCGCGCTTTGGTCTAGGATCAGGCCACGCCGCCGGAGACGGGGCGCATGGCGCGGCAGGCCGAATGGCCGCCGCAAAAACACGATCGGGAGGATCCCATGGAGCATCTGCGCATCGGCGTCGTCGGCTGCGGCAATATCGCGATGACCTATCTGCGCAATGCCGCGCTGTTCCCCGGCGTCCGCCTGGTCGCCTGCGCCGACATCGCGCCCGAGCAGGCGGCGCTGCGCGGCCGCGAATACGGCATCGCGGCGAGGAGCGTCGATGCGCTGATCGCGTCGGACGACATCGACCTCGTGCTCAACCTCACCATCCCCGCCGCGCATTTCGACGTCTCGATGGCAGCGCTCGATGCCGGCAAGCATGTGTTCACCGAGAAGCCGCTCGCCGTCACCGCCGCGGAAGGCCGCCGCCTCGTCGAAGCGGCCAGGGAGCACAATCTTGCGATCGGCTCGGCGCCCGACACGTTTCTCGGCGCCGCCGGCCGGTTGGCTCGGCGGCTGATGGACGAGGGCGCGATCGGCACGCCGGTCGCCGGCACCGCCTTCATGATGGGCCGCGGCATGGAGCACTGGCACCCCAATCCGCAATTCTACTACCAGCCCGGCGCCGGCCCGGTGCTCGACATGGGCCCCTACTACATCACCATGCTGGTCAACCTGCTCGGCCCGGTGCGCCGCGTCCGCGCCGTCGCGACCTCCGGCCAGGCCGAACGGCTGATCACGGCGGCTGGCCCGTTCCAGGGCTCCAGCTTCAAGGTCGGCACGCCAACGACGGTGATGGCGCTGCTCGAATTCGCCGCCGGGACGGTGGTGACGCTCGTCATGAGCTGGGACGTCTTCGCCCATGGCAACCATCCGATCGAGCTGCACGGCACCAAGGGCTCGCTGCGCCTGCCCGATCCCGACACCTTCGGCGGAACGGTTGCGATCAGCGCTGCCGGCGCGCCCTGGCTGGAGCATTCGACGGCAGACTTGCTGCACGGCCGGATCAACTGGCCCTATGCGGCGCCTGACCGCGCCAATTACCGCATGCTCGGCGTCGCCGATCTCGCGGCAGCGCTCGCGGACGGCCGCAAGCCGCGCGCGTCCGGCGAGCTCGCCCTGCATGTGCTCGACATCATGGAATCGATCCTCGCCGCCGGCCTCGAGGACCGCACGGTCGAGATCGCGGCCCCGGCCGACGTCCGCCCGGCCGCGCTCGGCGAGGCCGAAGCGGCGGCGCTGCAAGGTGTGCCGGTCTCGCGCTGAGACCGGCCTAAGGCGCGGGCGGGGCGACACCGGCGCTCTCCTTCTCCTCAGCCGCTCGCGGCCAGCTTCAGGGGCGCCTCGGTGACGACGAGGTCGTCCTCCAGCGAGCGGATCGAGGCGATGCCGGCGGTCTTGAGGCTCGCGTGATAGCTGCGGACCGCCTCGGCCGGCAGGATCGTGCCGTCCGCCACCGCGCGCATCAGGCGGATGATCTCGAGCGGGGCTTCGGCGAGGTTGATCTTGCGGCCGAACAGCGCGAGACGGCCGCCATAGCGCTCGGCCTGATAGATGAGCTCGAACGTGTCGCGCGCCGTGCCGGCACCGCCGCCGAGAACGCCGACGACCAGCGAGGGATCGAAGGAGGCGAGCTCCTCGAGCGCCTTCGGGCCGTTATAGGGGATCTTCAGGAACTGCGGCCGGTCGGCGATCGAGACGCCCGACAGCGAGCGGATGATGCAATCGTTGACGTAATGCGGGATCAGCTCCGGATCGACGCCGCAGGCGACGTTCGGATTGAACACCTCATAGAAATAGCGCAGCCCCCAATGCGCCGCCTCGTCGCGAAAGGCCGCGAAGTCCTCCAGCGAGCGCAGGTCCGACTCGACATCGTTGTTGAACGTCACCGAATAGAGGCCAAGATCGGTCAGCGGCTCGCCCGGCGTCGGCCCGACGACGGCGTGCATCACGCGGCCGAGATCGGCGGTGCGGAACGGACGGCTCGGCGTCTTGCCATAGGACTGGCCGCGCACGCCGCCCCAGCAATCGGTCGCGTCATTGGCGCGGATCGCCGGCTTCACGGCGGAGTGGGCGTAGACGCCCATCTCGACCAGGCGCTCCAGGTTGGAGACCGAGGTCAGCATGATGTCGACGATGTCCTGCTCGACGATCGCCCGGATGCCGTCGAGGAATTCCTGCCGGGTGCGATAGCGCGACCAGCTGCCATCCGCATCGCGCTTCGGCGCGGAATAGGTGACGCCCGATCCCATATCGCCGTCCTTGGCATCGGCAATGATGAAATCGCTGCGCCGATAGCGGCCGGCGCGGATATTGGCGAGCTTGGAATCGAGGCGAGACACGTCGTGAGGCTCCAGGACTGGCTGAACGAGTTTGGAAGTTTTCTGGAAGTTTATTGAGATAGAATGATCCCAGACGACGTATTTCGTCAAGCGATTGCCTAGAAGCAGTGCCGCATTGCACAAAGCGACGCCGAAAATCCTCTCGCAGCTGCGATATGGCACTCATGATCGTGATATTTGCGACGAAACATTCCAACAGCCGTCAATTTCTACCATTGACGCTGCGCCGGCGCGCGCAATAGCCTTCGATGTCGGCTTCTCGGGAGGATTTCGGCGTGAGCGCGGTGGATTGGCAGACGAGATATGAGCGATTTTTGCCGCGTTTCGAGCGCTACATCGCCGCCTCGCGCCTGGTGCTGTGCGGCTTCTCGGCCTGCATCGACAGCCGCTTTTCGCTGGCAGCCCTCGCCGATCACGTCGGGCGGATGCCAAGCGCCGCGGCGGAGGATTTCGTCGGCCGCCTGCTCGACCGCGCCGCGGCCGGGATCGGCGGCGAGTTTCGCGAGGAATGGCCGGAAGGCCCCGCCCTCCTCGCCAGGCTCGCGCCGCCGCTGACCGCCTTCGGCGGCACAGGCTCGCACATCGCCTGGGCGCTCGGGACGCTCGGCGGCAGCGGTCTCGTGGCGCTCGCCGACCGCAGCGCTTTCACGCTCGGCCATGTCGATGGCTCGATCCTCGTCGCCGAGGGCGACCGCGCCGTCCGGGCCGCGGAGGCGACGCGGCGCGGCGAGCCCCGCCTTCCCATCCACGTCTTCGAATATGACGCCGGCATGCCCATGGCCGGCCGCGTGCCGCCGCGCGCCTCACGCACCATCGTGCGCTTCGACGATCCCGGCCTCGAGCATGACGCGGATTTCGACCGCCTCAGCGTTGCCCTCGCGCCCGAGGCGGGCGCTGCCGTCGTCTCGGGCTTCAACGGCGTCGCGCTCGAGGACATGGCCCGCGAGACGGCGCGGATCGGCGCGCTGGTCGATGCCTGGCGCGCGCGCGGCGTCGCCACCGTTCATCTGGAGCTCGCCGGCTATGCGACGACCGCAGCCCGCGACGCCATGCTGTCGCGGCTCGGACCGCGCGTCACCTCGCTCGGCATGAGCCTCTCCGAGTTGAACGCCCTCGCCGATCCGGCGGATACGATCGAGGAGCGGCTGATCGGCCTTGGCGAGAGCCTCGGTCTCCGACGGGTCTGCGTCCATGCCGACGAATGGATGGCGAGCGCAACGCTGGATGATCCGGCGCTCGAGCGCGACGCGCTGATGGCGGGGGCCCTGCTCGCCTCCAGCCGCGCCGCGGCGGGCGTGCCGGTCCATCCGCGGCGGACGGCGGAGGGCGCCCTCTTCCAGGCTCCGCCGCTGCCGGACGCGCAACGCTTCGGCCCCTGGTCCGTCGTCGTCGCCAGCGCGCCCTATCTCCGCAATCCCAGGACGACGCTCGGCCTCGGCGATACCTTCACGGCCGGCTGCCTGCTGGCGCTCGGAAGTCGGGAGGGCGCTGCAATTGCAGCCGAGGAGCGCATCGTCTATCCCGGGACAGGGAATAAAATCGGGAGCCGACTTATTCATGGAACCTGTCTCTAAGCGCGTCGAAATCATCCCGGTCAAACGGCGGGCGATGATCCTCGAATGGTTCCGCAAGCACAGTGCCGCTTCCATTCAGGAATTGTCCGAAAGCATCGGCGCGTCCGCCTCGACCATCCGCCGCGATCTCGAATACCTGACCGACGCCGGCTATCTCGAGCGCACCCATGGCGGCGCGGTGCTCGCGACCCCGACGCGGGCCACCTTCGAGCTCGATTCCTCGACCAATGCGCAGCTCTTCACCCTGCAGAAGCGCGCGATCGGGCGCCTCGCCGCCACCCGCCTTTCCTCCAAGGACAGCGTCATCTTCGATTCGAGCTCGACCGTGCTCGAGGCCGCCCGCGCCGCCGTCGAGCGGCGCGTCGAGCTGACGGTCGTCACCAACAGCCTCGATATCGCCAGCCTCTGCCGCCTGGCGCCGACGATCCGCGTCATCGTTCCCGGTGGCTCGCTGCGCGTCGGTTCGCAGACGCTGGTCGGCGATCCCGGCGAGACCTTCCTGAAGACGGTGCATGCCGACCTCTGCTTTGTCGGCGCGCAGGCGATCACCGGCAACCAGCTCACGGACGCCGCCATCGAGATCGCCTCGATGAAGCGGATCATGCTCTCCTCGGCGCGGCGCACGATCCTCTTGATCGACAGCTCGAAATTCCACGCCCCGGCCTTCTGCACCTTCTGCGAGGTGCAGCGGATCGACGAGATCATCACCGACAGCGGCGTTACGCAGGAAAACCTCGCGAGCCTCGCCGCCTTCGGCGTGACGGTCACGGTGGCCGAGGTCGATCCTGCCGAAGGCGGCTGAGAAGCGCGCCTTGCCGGAGGATGCTTGAAACTGGTCCCGGGGAAGTCTCTTCCGCCGTCCGCGATCAGGTCGCCGCCTCGGTCCGCATCGCCTTCAGGAACGTCGCGATCCCCCGGTTGCCGTCGGCGGCCAGGTCCCCGGCCAGCGTGTTGAAGCCGTGCGTGCCGCCGGGATAGATCGCCAGATGCGCGCGGTTGCCCGCCGCCTGCCAGCGCATGAACATGAACAGGCTGTCGTCCAGCAGGGGATCGGCCGATCCGACGCTGAAGAGTGCCGGCGGCAGGTCGTGCAGGTCGGCATAGAGCGGCGAGAGAGCGGGATCCTTCAGATCCATTTGACCCGCGAACGCTGCCGTGAACCTCCGCATCGCCTCCAGGCTGATGAACGGTGCGCCCGTCACCCGAAACACGCTGGGGGTGAGCGACAGATCGAAGACGCCGTACAACAGGCTCGCTGCCCGGAAGGCGTCGCCCTTCCCGGCATCGCGGAGCCGAAGCAGCGTCAGGGCGGCGAGATTGGACCCGGCGGACTCGCCGCCGATCGACAGCCAGGATGTGCCGAATTCCCGCTCGGCATGCTCGATCAGCCAGGACGCGACCGCCACGCAATCGTCGATGGCCGCGGGTGCGGGATGTTCGGGCGCCAGACGATAGTCGAGGCTGACCGCGACCATGCCGGCCTCCCGGCCGAAACAGTCCAGCTGCTCGTCCCAGGTGTCGTTGCTGCCGACGATCCAACCTCCGCCATGGATGTGAAGATAGACACCCTGCACCGCGTCGGGCACCAGGACGCGCAGGCCGATCGGGCCGGCGGGTCCCTCGATCGTCAGCGTCCGGGCGCGGGGCGATTTGGGCGAGGCGGGAAGGCCGAGTTCGCCGCGGACATAAGCCGCGCGCATCGCCGGGAGCCCGTCCGGCGGCGCGATCGCCGCCAGCGCCTCCGCCAACCTCGCGTTCACGGCCTGCGTCGAAGCGGTGATCGCATCCGGACTGGTCAGCGATGCCAACGTCTGATCGGCAGACAGGAGAAAGGGATTGTCCATGGCTGCAGGCATCAGCGTCATCGCTCACTCCATCGCAAGGATCGGTATTCAGCGTCACGATCCGTGATTTGCGGTGATCGCAAATGGCAGAAGGCGGAGCCGCGCACTGCACGCGACTGCCGCCGCCAGCAAGCGCGGCCCGTGGCTGAACATGGCCAAACCCGGTATAGGAAAGGAGCCGTATGGCGGCCAATATCCGGCGAATTGCGGCCAATCACGTCCGGGATTTGCCAATCATCTCCGATGGAGAAGGCATGTTCGAAATTGGTCCCGACGAGAAGGTCTATTCCGTCTTCAAGATCGGCAAGATCGTCGATTGTCTGAAGGCGGAAGGCGTTCCGCTGCAGGCAGCGCTGGAGGGCATCCGCATCTCGGAAGCCGAACTGACCTCTCCACAGACCAAGGTGTCGGCCAATCAGATCGTCCAGTCCTACAGAAACGCGTTGAGGTTCAGCAAGAGCCCCCACTTTGCTTTCGATACCGGCTCAGAATTTCACGTTTCGACCTTCGGGATCTACGGTCTCGCGGTGCTGAGCGGGATCGATTTTCGGCAGACTGTCGCCTTTGGGCTGCAATACTATCAATTGGCCGCGCCGCTCCTCTCCGTCACATTTGAGGAGCGCAACGCGACGGCGACTTGGTCCATAACGGTGCTTCCGTTCAAGTCTATCGACACAGCACTGCATGATTTCATTGTTGAACTGCAGTTCAGCGCGCTTCTTTGCGTGCACCGCGACGTCATGGGTTCGGACTTCCGTCTCAGCCAAGTCCAATTGACGTCGCAAAGGCCGTCCTCGGACGCCCGCCACGCCGAGAAATTCGGCTGCGAGGTCTTGTACGAGCAGCCGCAGAACAGACTGTCCTACCCGGCCGAATGGCTCGACAAGAAGCCGGCTCTCGGCAATTCGGTCACCTACGCCCAGGTTGCCCATATCTGCGATCAATTGCTGACCGAGATGAAGCAGAACACGGGCGTCGCCGGCAGGGCCCGCCAAGTGCTGCTCGCAAAGCTCGAATCCCCGCCGGATGCCGATGCCCTGGCCGGCGAACTCGGCCTCAGCACGCGGACGCTGCGGCGACGGCTGCAGGAAGAGAACACGTCCTATCGCGCGCTGATCGACGATCTGCGCGCACAAACCGCAATCCGATATCTGCGCGACACCAACCTCACCGTCGAAAGCATCGCGTTTCTGCTGGGCTTCGGCGACCCTGCAGCGTTTCGCCATGCATTCAAGCGCTGGACGAAGACGACACCCATCGAGTTCAGGGGCTCCCTCCGCGCCTAGGGAGGGGCTCGGCTGAAGAGCCCTCCCTCCAGCTGCGCGCCTCAGCCTTCTGCAGTCCAGGACGGCCCTTCGGCGATTGATCCGCGACGGCCGCCGACTGAGCCACACGCCTGCGGCGACAGCAGCCGGCGCGAACGCGATGCCGCGATGCCGCGATGCAGCATTTGGCCGAGCGTCACCGGTGTTTGGCCAGTGCTCGCCTTATGCTTCCACGACATTTCGCTGACCCTGCGACCGTCGGAAACCGGCGGTTGTGCTGCCCTGGCCCCTTCCGGCTGCGCCGAAAAAGGAGTCGTTGGCTGTGTCTTGCTGGAGATCGGATTCATGGGCGTCCTCGGACGCAAAGCCTCAGTCAGGCGTCACAGAAAAGCGCCTCACGACCTCCGGCCTGCTGCGCTTCGCCAGCGTGGCGGCCATGCTGCTGAGCGCTGATGCGGCGTTCGCCAATGAAGGCCTGCTGCAATTCGGCCAGATCGATGCCGAGAACGCCTCGGCGCCGGGCGCCGCGCCGGCGGCGAAGCGCAAGCCCAAAGGCAAGGCCAAACCAAAGACCGGGATCGCTGCTGCGGCGACCGAGCCGGCGCCGTCCGCGCCATGGGGTCCGGTGCCGACTGACAAGATATCGCTCGTCAATCTGGCGCCGGGCCTCGTCGCCTTTTTCAATGACGGACCCGTCTTCGGTCTGCCGGGCACGGTGGTCGGCGACATTTCGGAGCGCACGCAGCTCCTCGGCGATTGGGGCGGCGCCCGCACCGAATTGGCGCAGAAGGGCTTCTTCTTCGATCTCTATTCGACCACCTACTATCAGAACATCGTCTGGGGCGGCCTCGAGACGGGCGAGGCCTACGTTCAGAACACACAGCTCTCGGTCAATATCGACACCGGCCGCGCCGGCTGGTGGTCCGGCGGCCTCATTCACGTCACCGCGCAGTCGCGCCTCGGCGACGATCCGGAGACGACATTCACCGCCGGCGCGGTCGTTCCGCAATATACCGGACTGGTGCTGCCGGCTCCTCTGGAGATCAACAGCGTCCTGCCGACTGAATACTTCCTGGTGCAGGCGCTCAGCAAACAGGCCCGCGTCGTTGTCGGAAAGATCGGCACTGTCCTCCTTCCCGACCAGACAGCGTTCGGCGACTCCTTCAAGTATCACTTCGCCAATTTCAACTTCAACAAGAACCCGATCACGACGAACTTCTTCAATCCGTCGTCCCTGGGCGTGCTCGGCGTCTGGTCCGTGAGCCCCCATTTCTCCATCGTCGGAGGCGTTCTGGATCCCTACACCGATGCGGACCGCTTCTTCGACGCCCGCTCGTTCTCGCAGGTCAATCTCTATCTGACCTCGATCCTATCCTACGAGATCGGCGGTCTGCCCGGTCAGTTCGCGCCGGTCTACAACTGGTCCAACAAGCCAAGGATCAATCTCGACTCGCCCTTTGGTCCTCTGGCGTCGGCCGCTGCAGGGAAGCAGGCGATCGGCAGCCTGCTGGGCTTGGCGTCATCAGAGGGCCTGCCGACCCGTTTCGAGGACGAGAGCTGGTTCGCCCTCGCCACTGTCTCGCAATATCTATTCCTCAAGGACGACGCGGCGACCGTGGCGCGCAAGCAGAAGACAGGCGAACAGATCCGCGGCATCGGCGTGTTCGCGCGCGCCGGCTATGCCCCCGAGGAGACGAACCCGATTACCAGCGATGTCAGCGTCGCACTGTTCGCCCATGGCATGCTGGACAGCCGAGAGAATGACAGTTTCGGCATCGGCTTCTACTACGACAGGATCAGCGACAAGCTGAAGAACAGCCTCGCGGCACTCTCGGGCGGGGAAGCCGTCGCCAATGACGAGAGCGGCATGGAGCTGTTCTACAATCTCGCCATCACCCCCGCCGTGCGCCTGATCCCGAGCTATCAGCATATCTGGCATCCGCTCGCGGCCGAGGTCGCCGAAGGACGCGCGGGCGCCGACATCGTTCAGGTTCGCCTCACGACTGCGTGGTGAGCCTCAAGGCCCGGTTGATGGCGAGCACGGAGCCCGTGCTTCTCCCGGCCCGGTCCACGCTTGCAGAAAAATAGGCAATCACTCCAAGGATCGGAAAGAACCTATGGCTTACCCAGGTCGCGCAACCATGATTTCGACCTTTCTCGTGACGTTCGCCGGATTGGCCTCTGCGCAGCCGATACCGCCGAGCCAAGTGACGCAGTATAAGCTCGCGAACGACAATAATTTCTTCATCTACTACGCGAGCAAGACGCTGAAATGGGAAGAGCCGACCGATCCCTTGCGGATCGTCGGACCGATCTACTTCGTTGGCACCGCGGGACTGGGGGTTTGCCTGTTCGCCACATCCGAGGGCCACATCCTGATGAACACGGGCATGCCGTCTTCGGGACCGATGATCGTGGAGGCGATCCACAAGCTCGGCTTCAAGCCGGAAGACATCAAGGTCCTGATCAACGCCCACGCCCATATCGATCATTCCGGCGCCCTCGCCTTCATGAAGCGGCTGACGGGCGCGCCACTCGCCGTGATGAAGGACGATGTCGCGGCGATGGAGAGCGGCGACCGCAATGACTTCAAATATGGCGACGACCTCGCCTATGAAGGCGTGAAGGTGGACCGCGTCCTGCGCGATGGCGACACCGTCAGGCTGGGCGACGTGCTCCTGACGGCTCACCACACCCCCGGCCACACCCGTGGCGCGACCACCTGGGTCGCGAATGTGGTTGCGGGCGCCAAGGCCTATGTGGTGGCGTTCCCGGACGGGGCCGGCGTGAACCCCGGCTACCGTATCGCGAAAGATCCGTCCTATCCCGGCATCACGGACGATTACCGCAATACGCTGCATGAACTCGAGATGATCAAGCCGGATATCTGGCTGGCGGAGCACAACGAATTTTACGACTTCGAAGGCAAGCGACAGCGCGCGGAGACGGAGGGCGTCAATGCCTGGATCGATCCGGAAGGCTACAGGCGCTTCGTCGCGACGAAGAAGCGCGCGTTCGAGGACGAGGTCGACGCTGAACTCGGCGTCTCCAACGCGGCAAAGTGATGGGGTGATCGCACGACTACTCGGCGGTTTCGCGGCAACCCTCGAGGGCGCGCTGGCCGCCATGATTGACTCGGCCCAAAACAAAACGCCCGCCAAGTCGTTGACTTGTCGGGCGATTTTGGTTGCGGGGACCAGATTTGAACTGATGACCTTCAGGTTATGAGCCTGACGAGCTACCGGGCTGCTCCACCCCGCGATAAGGAGGAGGCGCCTTGTAAGACGGCTCGGCGGGGAAGGCAACCCCTCTTTCGCGGATTGTCGCGCGGCGGCTGGAAAGGCGATGGCCACGCCGCCGGCGGCGGGCGGCGTGCGGCGCGGGCTGAACCGGACGGCGGCGCCGCTCGTAGAACCTCAAGGCGCAGACCAGCGGAGTGATCATGGCGGCTCGGATTCTCATCTATGGCGGCAGTGGCGGCATCGGCGCGGCGACGGCGCGGGCGCTCGCGCTGAAGGGCCATGCGCTGCATCTCGTCGGCCGCGATGCCGCCAGGCTCGAAGCGGTCGCCGCGGAGCTCGGGGCGAGCTTCACCGTCGCCGATGTCGAGGACGCCGGTGGCTTCGCGCGCGCGGTCGAGGAGGCCGGAGCGCCGCTCGCCGGCCTCGTCTATGCCGTCGGCACCATCACGCTGAAGCCGCTGGCGCGCCTCACTACGGCCGACTTCCAGCGCGACTTCCGCATCAATGCCGAGGGCGCGGCGCTCGCCGTGCAGGCGGCGCTGCCGGCGCTGAAGGCGCATGCCGGCACCGCCTCGGTGGTGCTGTTCTCCAGCGTCGCCGTCGGCCAGGGCTTTGCATCGCATGCCTCCGTCGCCATGGCCAAGGGCGCCGTCGAGGGCCTGACCCGCGCGCTCGCCGCCGAACTCGCGCCGAAGATCCGCGTCAATGCGGTCGCGCCGTCGCTGACGCGGACGCCGCTCGCCAAGGCCTTCACCGGCAATGAGCAGATGGCCGCCTCGATCGCGCAATTGCATGCGCTCGGCCGGCTCGGCGAGGCGGAGGATAGTGCCGCGCTCGCCGCCTTCCTCGTCTCGGAGGAGGCCGGCTGGATCACCGGGCAGGTGATCGGCGTCGATGGCGGACGCTCGACACTGCGCACCAAGGGCTGACGCGGCGCACCGAGGCGGCGGGAAACCGCCGACGCCGGTCAATGTTCGCTGCCGAGCATGCCCATCTGCCGCGCCACCGAGAGAGCGAGGCTGCGCCGGCTGACGCCGAGCTTGGCGTAGAGGTTCTTCAGGTGGAACTTGACCGTCGCCTCGCTGAGGCCGAGGTCGCGGGCGATGCCCTTATTGGTCGCGTCGGTCGCGAGCAGCTCGAGCACCGCGCGCTCGCGCGCCGAGAGCAGCTCGCCGCGCGTGCCGCTCGCGGAGACCTGGCCGTTCTGCTGCCGCGCGCCGGCGATGCGGGAGACGAAATCCGCCGTCTTCGGGCTGAAGGTCGACAGGCCGAAGCGGCGCACGATGCCGCGCACCGCCTGCGCCAGCGGCTGGCCCTCGTCGAGAAAGACCTGCAGCCAGTCATGCGGCCGCGCCAGCGCGATCGCCCGTTGCAACGCGACCTCGGCCTCGTCGAGCCGGCCGGCCGTCCAGTTGGCCTCGATGGCGAGCACGGTGCCGGCGAGGAGATAGAAGCCGCGATCATGCTCGCCCGCCCGCTCGCCGAGCCGTTCGAGCAGCGGCAAGGCCTCGGCGGCGCGGCCGGTGCGCATCAGCAGCCGTGCGACGACCAGGGTGCCGTCGCACCATTCGCGCCAGGATGGCCAGGCGGCCTCGTCGGCCGGGGGCGGCAGCGTCTCGGCGAGGTGCAGCGCCGATTCGAGCAGGCCGGCGCGCGTCATCAATTCGATGCGGATGATCTCGACGGCGAGGCGGAGGCGCGGCAGTTCGCGGCCGACCGCCACCTCCTCGGCGCGATCCATGACGCCGAGCGCCGCTTCGATGCCGCCGGACGCCAGCTGGCAGCGCGCCAGCGTGCCATAGCCGCGCATGAACAGATCGACCCAGCCTTCGCCGCGGGCGAGAAACGGCATGCCCTCCTGCATCAGGCGGCCGGCTGTCGCGAGGTCCGCCTGCTGATACAGCGCCTCGGCGAGCGGGATATGGGCGATGGCAATCAGGTTGCGATCGGTCCATTGATGGCGTTGGCACATCTCCTCGGCCTCGCGGCCGAACATGATCGCCGCCGTCGGCCGCCCCGCCAGCATGGAGACGAGCGCCATGTGGATGAGCATGAAGATCTGGCCATAGGCCGATTTCTCCTCGCGGTAGCAGGCGAGCGCCTTCAGCGCATTGCTGCGCGCTGCCTCGAGCTCGCCAGTGACGGTGTAGGCGAGGCAGAGATGGTTGAAGATCCAGCCCCTGCCCCAGTTTTCCTCAGGGCCGATCATCTGCGCCGCGCCTTCGAGCCAGGCGATCTGGTCGGCGCTCCAGTGGCTGTCGTTGTAGACATCGATGAGGCCCTCGATGTGATCGAGCGCCGAGAGCGGGATGCGCGGGAAGCGCGAGGGCTGGTCGGATTCGGTCGCCTGGCGCAGGCGAACGATGGTCTCGCGCGCCATCTGGACGCGGCCCTGCTTGGCGAGCACCAGCGCATAAGCGAGCTTCAGGCTCGGCGAGCGATGGATGACGTCGATCGGGATGCTCTCGATCACGCGCGCCAGCACGGTGTGGCCGGCGGTGATGAAGAGGCTGACGCCGCCGGCCTGCCGGATCGCCTCGGCGGCAAGCGCGAAATCGCCGGCGCGCGCGGCATGGCTGACGGCCTTTTCCAGGAAGCCGCGCTCGGCGAACCAGGCGGCGGCGCGGCCATGCAGCGCCGTGACGCGTTCGGCGGCGAGCAGTTCGAGTTGCGCGGCGAGCGTCGCGCGGACGACGGGGTGCAGGCGGAACCAGCCGGCGCGCTGGCCAACGGGCACGAGGATCGGCGCGAAATCCTCGAGATCGCGCAGCGAGCGCGGCTCGACCGCGACGCCGGCGAGATGAGCGGCGAGATCGAGCGGGAATTCGGCGAGGATCGAGCAGACGGTCAGCGCCTCGCGCATGTCGGGCGGCACATGCGGCAGGATCTCGTCGACGACGAAGTCGCGGAAGACGCGGTGCACGCCGCCGATGACCTCGGCCCGGCTCTCCGTCCGCCCGGCTTCGGCGAGCAGCGGCGTTGCGAGGCGGACGAGCGCCGGCCAGCCGCCGGTCACCTCGGCGAAGGCGTCGAATTCGGCGCCCGACAGCGCCTTGCCGACGATCTGCTTCATCTCGGAGCGCGAGAAGGCGAGATCGTCCGCGAGAATCTCGACCAGGAGCCCCATGAGGCGGAAGCGCGACAGCGGCAGGTCGGGCCGGCGATGCGAGGCGACGACGATGCGCAGGTTGTCGGGGAGTTGCCGGAACAGCACCGAGGCGAAGGCCGCGAAGGCGGCGCCGTCCGCAAGCTGGAATTCGTCGAGCACGACGATGCGCCGCCCGCCTTCCGCGGCGACCCGCGCCAGCAGCAGTTGCCGCGCGGCCTCGGCGCCGATCCGCGCCGCCGGCGCGATGTCGATGCCCAGGGCCGCCGCGAGATCGTCGATGAACACGGCGGGATCGGAATCCTCCGCCTGCAGCGTCAGCCAGGCGAAGCGCTCGCCGGGCTCGGCCGGGAGGGCTGCGACAGCGGCGAGCAGCTCGGTCTTGCCGAAACCCGGCGGCGCCAGCAGCACCACGATCTGGCCGGCGAGACCCTGGCGGATCCGGTCGACGAGGAACGGCCGCGCGATGGTGTCGCCGAGCCGGCGCGGCGAAGCGAAGCGCCGGGCCGGCGGATTGACGCGTTCGACAAAGGGCAGCGCCGACATCGGGGTTCGATCAAGCCTCCGTCCCGCGCCGCCTCATGCGCCGCGCTGCGAGAGGCCGCCATTTCACACCGAAATGCGCGCCCTGTCGCCTCCCATCCTCAGCCGGCGAGGCCGAGCGGCCGATAGGGGTGCGACAGGCCGAAGGCCTTCGGCCCGAACACCTCGAGCGCCTCGGGCGTGCGCATGATTTCGGGCACGCGCACCGCGAGGACATTGACCCGCTGGCCGTAGCGCAGCCGTTCGGTGGTGATCGCCTCGCCGGTGTCGATATCGAGAATGCAGATGAGGTCCGGGACGATGGCGAGCACCGCGTCGCCCTGTTCGACGACGAGATTCTCGTTCTGGATCTGGATGCGGATCGGCGCGGCGCCGCGCTCGAACAACTCGATGGTGACGATGCCGACCGACCAGCCGTTCTTCACCGTGCGGGCGATGTCGCTGACCTTGCCGGTGCCGACGAGGCGGGCCTCCTCGTAGTGGGTGCCGGCGAAATAGGCGATGAGGCTCGTGAGCGCGTCGCGATGCTCGCGCTTCGCCGCGCGCATGGTGCGGCCGATGCCGAGGGCGAGCGACATCGTGCCGGGCACCGAGACGCGGCGGCAGGTGGCGCCGTCCATGCCGTAATTGGCGATGAAGGACTGGCCGCCCATGCGGATGGTGAGGCCGCGGGCGATCCACTCCGATTTCGCCGCCGAGGTGACCTCGATGATGCCGGTATTGCCGCGCTCGTCGGCGATGGCGACCGGGGCGGCCGGCACGCCATAGACGTTGAACGTCTCCATCTCGAGCTGCGGGAAGGCGCGACCCATGCCGTCGGCATCGATCACCGGCAGCCCCTTCTGGGCGGCGGCCATGATCGGGATCATCGAGTTCATGCCGCCGGCCTCGAAGGGGATCAGCGCGTCGAGCGTCTGCTTGGTGTAGCTCTCGTAGAGGTCGATCGCCCGGCCCATCTCCTCGCCGCTCGGCAGCTTCTCGATGAGGATCGTCGGAGCGCCCATCGCGCCGCAGGCAAGGACCCGGTACGCATCGGGCAACTCGTCCAGTGACAGCAGCCGCACCGGGCCATGCGCCTCGATGGCCGCGCGCGCCATCAGCTTGCCGATATAGGGATCGCCGCCGCCGCCGGTGCCGAGAATGGCAGCACCGACCGCGAGGTCGTCGAGATCGTCGACTGTGATGTAGGTTGCCATGGTCAGATCATCGTCTCGATGGGCGTGAAGGGTTCGTCGAGGCCGAAACAGCGCGGCCCGAACACGTCGAGCGCCTCCGGCGTGCGCATGATGGCCGGCACGGCGACCGCGACGACGGTCACGCGCTGGCCATAGCGGAGGTTCTCCGTGGTGATCGGCTCGGCGCTCTCGCTGTCCATGATGCAGATGAGATCGGGCACGATCGCGCGCACCTTGCCGTCCACGCGGGCGATCAGGTTCTCGTTCTGGATCTCGATCTCCATGGTGCCCGCGAAGGGGCCGAGGCCGTCGATGCGGGCGCGGCCGATCGAGAAACCGTTGCGGGTCTCGCGGGCGACGTCGATGACCTTGCCGGAGAAGATGATGCGTCCGTAGTTGTAGAGCGTCTGCGGCAGGAGGCGCAGCAGCGCGTCGAACGGGCTCTCGTGATGGGCTTTCGCGTCGCGCAGGCAGCGGCCGATGCGCATGGCGAGCGTCATGGTATTGGGCACGGCCGTGCGCTTCACATCGGCGCCGGACATCGAATACTCCGCGATATAGGCGCAGCCGCCCATGCGGATGGCCACCATGCGCGACAGCCATTCCATCTGCTTGTTGTCGGCGCCGTTCAAAAGCGTCGAGTCGCCATATTCGTCGGTGACGACCATCGGGCTGCCCGAGATGCCGTAGACGCCGAAGGTCTCCATCTGCAGTTCGGGAAAGGCCCTGCCCATGCCGTCGGCATCGACGATCGGCAGGCCGAGACGCGCGCCGACCACCAGCGGGATGGTCGAATTGATGCCGCCGATCTCGATCGGCATCGTCGCGTCGGCCTTCCGGCCGAGATAGCGCTCCAGCGCGCGGAGCGAGCCGATCGCCTCCTCGCCGCTCGGCAGTTTCTCGATCAGGACGGTCGGCGCGCCCATCATGGCGGTCGGGATGACCAGCGCATCGTCGGCGAGTTCGGAGGGGTCGATCACCTCGACGGTGAGCCCTTCATCGAGGCAGCGCTGGACCATCAGCCGCCCGACATAGGGATTGCCGCCGCCGCCGGTGCCGAGGAAGGCGGCGCCGATGGCGAGGTCGTGCAGGTCTTCGGATGTCAGCTTCATCGCCGCCTCACGCCATCACGAGGTCGCCGACCGCCTTGACGCGGATGCGCGTCGCGCTTCCCGGCAGGTAGGCGAGCGGCACTTCCTCGATGTCCACGATCTTGATCGAAGCCGGATCGGCGCCGGCCTTGGCCGCGCGCTCGGTCGCCTCCGCCTTGGCGCCGTCGAGCACGCTGTCGCGCGACTTGCCCTCCAGCGAATAGATGCGGTCGACCTCGCCGCCGACCTGCGCGATCGCCGCGCCGATGGCATTGGCAACGGAGGCGTTCTCCGGCCGGATCGCCTCCGAGGCCGAGGGCAGCGGCCGCGACACGAGGATCGCGCCACCACCGACCAGGATCACCGGCAAAGGCTCGGCGCTGGTCTTCATGCGGTCGACGGCCTCGTCGACCATGCGGTGCATGGTGTCGAGCGCGGCATGGATGGTGGCGGCCGGGATATGCGCGACGCGCGAGCGATCGCCGATATCCTCGAGACCCGCGGCGACGATGATGTCTGTCGTGGTGAGCGTGTCGCCGCCGAAGACGAGCGCCTTCGAGGTGATCTCGTAGCCGACGGAATCGGGGCCGATCCGCGCGCCGTCGTCGCGCACCAGCGAGCCGCCGCCGAGGCCGACCGCGAGCACGTCCGGCATGCGAAAATTGGTGCGGACGCCGCCGATATCGACGGCGACGGCGGATTCGCGGGGGAAACCCTGCATGAGCATGCCGACATCGGAGGTGGTGCCGCCGATATCGACCACCATCGCGTCCTTGCGGCCGGCCAGCATCGCCGCGCCGCGCATCGAATTGGTCGGGCCGGAGGCGAAGGTCAGCACCGGGTAGCGCTCGACATAATCCGGCGTCATCAGCGTTCCGTCGTTCTGGCTGATGAAGAACGGCGCCTCGATGGCGAGCTCCTTGAGCGCGCTGCGGAACGAATTGACCACCTTCGCCGAGAGATCGGCGAGGCAGGCATTCATGATCGAGGCGTTCTCGCGCTCCAGGAAGCCGACGCGGCCGATCTCGTGGCTGAGCGAGACGGCGATGCCGGGCACCTCGTTGCGCAGGATTTCCGCGGCGCGCTGCTCCATCACCGGCGTCACCGGCGAGAACACCGAGGTGACCGAGGCGGTGCGCAGGCCGCGCGCCTTGATCTCGCCGGCGATGCGGAGGATTTCCATCTCGTCGAGCGGCGCAATCTCGCGGCCGTCGAACTCATGGCCGCCGCGGACCATGTAGGTGTGGCGGCCGAGCGTCGTGGCGAGATCGGCCGGCCAGTCGGTCATCGGCGGCAGCGCGCGCGTCGCCGGCAGGCCGAGCCGGATGGCGGCGACCTCGAGCAGCCGCTTCCGCTCGACGACGGCATTGGTGAAATGGGTCGTGCCGATCATCACCGCCTTGATCTCGCCGGCGGAGACGCCGGTGAGGCGCAGCACCTCCTTCAGCACCGCGATGATGCCGGAGGAGACATCGGAGGTGGTGGGCGTCTTGCAGGCGCCCTTGACGGTCATGCCGTCCATCAGGGCGGCGTCGGTATTGGTGCCGCCGACATCGATGCCGATACGCATGGAGCGAACTTTCGATTGGAGTTGCGTCTTGATGTTGCTTCAGGCGATGAGCGCCTCGGACCAGCCGGCATCCCAGCCGACGGCAACCTCGGTGCCGACGGCGAAGCGCTCGACATGGGCCTGGTTCTGGCGCTCGGCGATGAGGTCCTGGTCGCCGACCCGGAGGCGATAGCGGACCAGCGCGCCCTGATAGGTCTCGCTCACCACCGTCGCGACGAAGCGCTGGTCGGTCGCCGCCACCGCGCTGCCCATCAGGATGTTCTCGGGCCGCACGACGAGCTTGGCGGCGCCGCCGGGCTCGAGCGCCGCATCGCTGCGGGTGCGCAATTGATGGCCGGCGAGGCTGACCACGGCGCCCGCCTCGTCGCGGCTGACGACGACGACGTCGAGCACGTTCGAATGGCCGATGAAGGAGGTGACGAACAGGGTCTTCGGCCGCTCATAGATGTCCTCGGGCGTGCCGACCTGGACGATGCGCGACTTCGACATCACGCCGATCCGGTCGGACATGGTCAGCGCCTCGTCCTGGTCATGGGTGACATAGACGGTGGTGATGCCGAGCTTCTTCTGCAGATCCTTGATCCAGAACTTCATTTCCTCGCGGAGGCCCTTGTCGAGCGCCGACAGCGGCTCGTCGAGGAGGAGGATGCGCGGCTCGGTGACGAGCACGCGGGCGAGCGCCACGCGCTGCTGCTCGCCGCCCGAAAGCTGGCGCTGGTAGCGCGCGTCATAGCCGGAAAGGCCGACCTGCTTCAGCGCGTCGGCGATGCGCCGGGCGATCTCAGCCTTCGGCAGCTTGCGCAGCTTCAGGCCGAAGGCGATGTTCTCCGCGACATTCATGTGCGGGAAGATCGCGTAGTTCTGGAAGACGATGCCGATGTCGCGCCGCTCAGGCGGCAGGCGGGTGATGTCGTCCTTGCCGACGAAGATCTCGCCGGAGGTCGGACGGATGAAGCCGGCGATCATGCGCAGCGTCGTCGACTTGCCGCAGCCGGAGGGGCCGAGAAGGGAGAAGAACTCCCCCTCCCCGATATGCAGATTGACCTCGGAGACGGCGTTCCCCTCGCCATAGCTCTTGGTGAGGTTCACGAGGCGGATATCGGACATTGCGCTCTCCGGGACCGATCGCTTTCTCCGGTCAGCCGGCGAAGATGCCGTTGACCGTCTCGACGATGTCGGCCTCGTTGGCGTTGTAGCTCTTCCAGTCCGGCGTCCAGTAGCCGGCGGTGGAATCGGCCGTATTGGTGACGCCCTTCGAGGCGAGGTTCTCCGAAACCAGGGCTTCCTTGGCGACAGGGCGCTGGTAGAAATTGGTGCCCATGACGGTCTGGAACTTCGGATCGAGCGTCCGGTTCAAAAGTGCATAGGCGAGCTTCTTCTGCGTCGGCTCGAGATATTTGCTGATCGTCTTGGTCTGCGTCAGGATCGGCTTCACCTCTTCCCAGATATAGGGGGCAACCTTGATGCCCTTATCCATCATCTGGTAGACCTCGGCGTCGTGCTGGACCGCGAGGACGACCTCGCCGCGCTCGAGCAGGGTCTGCATGTTGCCGGTGAAGTCGGAGATCTTCATCGGCATGGCCTTCTTCATGGCCTCGTAGCCGGCGTCGAGATCATACTGATCCTTGCCAAACAGCGCGCAGGACGCGATGAAGAAGTCCATCTGCAGGCCGTTCGACGTCACATAGGTGCCGCGCTTGCCGGCAAACTTCTCTTCCCAGAAGTCCTTGAAGGTCTTGATGGCCGGATCGACCAGATCGGTGCGATAGGCGTAGCAGTAGCGCGTGTAGCTCCAGGTGATGCCGACGCCGGTCGCGGTCGCGAAGGGCCAGATGTTCTTGGCGTTCGGGACATTGGCGACGACTTCGTCGAGCGGGGTGAAGAAGTCGCCCGCCGCCGCCGTCTTGAACATCTCGCCATAGTTCCAGTTGGCGATCGCGAAGGGCGGCTTCTCGGGGCCGCCGGCGACGAATTTCGGGAACCAGGGGAAGGAGCTCTCGTAGACGATCTTGCAGTTGAAGTCCTTCTCGAAGGCGTTGAGGAGCTCCTTGCGCATGATCTCCTCCCAGAAGCCGCCCCATTCGGCGATGTTCAGCGTCGCCCCGCCGGCATCGAACACGCCGCCGTCATAGACGGCGTCGGCCGACCAGGCGTGGTTGATGTTGAACATGTTGACGCCGGCGCCGAGCGCGGCGAGGCCGGCCGTGCCCTTCAGGAATCCGCGGCGGCTGGTGCCGCCCTTGCCGATGATCGTGGTCATGCTGTTCCCCTGCTTCTTTGTTGGATGGCCGCGCCCTTTGCCGGGCTGAGCGGCTTCGGCGATCAGGCGCGGAACACGCGCCGGAGACTGACCAGTCGCGACGAGACGACGGTCGAGAGGGCGACGAGAGCGATGGCGAAGATGCCCGCGGCGGCGGCGGTGGGCTCGAATTTGTACCGAAGCGAGATGTACATCGCCATCGGCAGCGGCTCGTGGTTGGGCACCGCCAGGAAG
Source organism: Kaistia sp. (assembly GCA_965229325.1). Classification (GTDB taxonomy): domain Bacteria; phylum Pseudomonadota; class Alphaproteobacteria; order Rhizobiales; family Kaistiaceae; genus Kaistia. The sequence goes on from OZ245873.1 coordinate 1,555,650, forward strand.
AGCGTCGTTTCGAACTGCCCGAACGAGACGATGAAGGCGAAGATGCTGCCGGCGGTGATGCCGGGGGCGATGATGCGCAGCGTGATCTTGGTGAAGGCCTCGAAGGGCGAGGCGCCGAGACTGCGCGCCGCCTCTTCCAGCGAGAGGTCGAAGCCGACCATCGACGCGGTGACGGTGGCGATCACGAAGGGACAGGTGACCAGCACATGGCCGATCAGCAGCCCGCCGAACGAGCGCGCGAGGCCGATATCGGTCGAGACATAGAACACGTAGAGCGCGAGGCCGAGCACGACGCCGGGCAGCACGATCGGCAGCATGAAGAAGCCGCGCAATGTCGCGGCGGCCCGGCTCTGCGAGCGGCTGAGATAAATCGCGGCGAGCGTGCCGAGCAGCGTCGAGATCAGCGTCGCCACCAGCGCCAGCATGAAGCTGTAGAGATAGGCGCTCATGAAGGTCGGCGAGGTCAGGAAGGCCTTCACCCAGCGCAGCGACAGCCCCTGCGGCGGGAAGGTCAGATATTCGCCGGCATTGAGGCCGGCGAGGACGACGATGGCGACCGGCAGCAGCAGCACGACCAGCGTCAGCGCGGCGACGGCCTTGAAGAGGAGCGAGACAGCGGGTTCGTCGCGCATCACGTCCGCCCTCCGGAGGTCCAGACCGCGGCGCGGTGATAGACGAACACGGCCAGCAGGCTGGTGAGGAACAGGACGGCCGCGACGGCGGCGCCGAACTGCCAGCGGCCGGCCTCGGCGATCTGCTGGTAGATGTGGATCGGCAGCACGACCACCTTCCAGCCGCCCATCAACGCCGGCACGACATAGGAACTGATCGACAGCGCGAAGACGAGCAGCGAGCCGGCGAGGATGCCCGGCATCGACAGCGGCAGCACGACCTGGCGGAACGCCTGCGCCCGTGTCGCGCCAAGGCTGCGCGCGGCTTCTTCCAGCGAGGGGTGGATGGCCTTGATGATGCCGATCAGCGACAGCACCATGAAGGGCAGCGTCACCTGCACCAACCCGACGACGACGCCGAAGATGTTGTACATCAGCGGCAGCGGCTCATCGATCACGCCGAGCCATTGGAGAGCGCTGTTGATGAGGCCGGTATCGCCCATCAGCACCATCAGCCCATACATGCGGATGACCATGTCGAGCTGCATCGAGGCGAGCACGAGGATCATCAAAAGCGTGTTGCGGCCGGGATGCTCGGTCTTGGCGATCAGGTAGGCGAGCGGATAGCCGAGGACGAGCGCAGCGGCCGCGACGACGGCGGCGATCCAGATCGAGCGCCAGATCGCCATGTAGTAGATCGGCCGCGTGAAGATGCGCGTGAAGTTCTCGAGCGAGAAATTGGCCGAGAAGGTCACGACCCCCGGCACGGTCTTGTCGAAGGCGATGGCGAGCAGCGAGGCCAGCGGCACGACGAAGAAGGCAAGGAAGAACAGGAAGGCCGGCAGCACCAGCCACCAGAGGCGGAAGCCGCCAAAGGCCTCGGCGACCGAGAAGCCGAGCCGGCTGCCGCCGATCCTCGCCTCGCTTGCGCTCATCGCGTCATGCCTCGCCCGCTCCGTCGCATCACTCGGCCGCCATCGCGGACGGCAGCACGATCGCGTAGCCGAGCATCTGCTTCTGCGGCGGCGGGGCGTAAGTGAGCTTGCTGTGGCTGAGGCCGACACGCGCCAGCGCCGCGGCAATGGCGACCGCCGTCGGGATCGGATCGATCACCGGAATATCGATGCCGCGCGCGAGCAGGCCCTCGCGGACCGCGGCGGCGCAGCCAAGAAGGCCGGTGCAGCCGAAGATCACCGCCTCGGCGCCATCCGCTTCCACCGCCAGCACGGCCTGCTCGACCAGCCGCGCCTGTGTCCAGGGCAGATCGTCCTCGAGCGCCAGCACGGGAATGTCGACATGGCGCACAGAGGCCATCTTGGTCGAGAGGCCATAGACCGCGGCCTCGTTCTCGAACTGCGCGCGCAGCCGCCGCATCACCGTGACGACGCTGAAGCGATGGCCGAGCATGGCCGCGACATGCATCGCCGTCTCGGCCGGGCCGATGACGGGAATGGTCACGACCTCGCGCACGGCCCGCAGGCCCGGATCGCCCATGCAGTCGATGACGATGGCGTCCGCCCCTTCCCGCTCGGCCTCGATTGCCCGCACGATCAGCCCGGGGACAGACATCGCGGTCTCGTATTCGCTCTCGATCGAGCCGGGACCGGTCTCGATCTGGCTGTGGCTGACGACGATGCCGTCATATTCGAGCGCCCGCATGTCGGAGGGCCGCCGAAAACCGGCTGTTGTGATCGGGGTAATCACCCGAACATCGACTGGTGTCGCCATGGCCGCTGCTCCGCTCGATGCGATGACCAAACGCTCGCATCGGCCGGCGGCTGGACCAAGGGGACAATCGAGATAGGGGCGGATCTGATTCGGAGGGTAGGTCGCAGCAACAAAACGCCGCAGACCTACCCCATCGGATAGGGGTCGATCGCACCGGCACTTGATCGCATTCGGTTTTCCGGCGCGCGCACTGCCTTCGCCGGGGGCAGCGCCTCGTTGTTGGGCAGGCGATGATCGCGTCCGCCGTTTGACAGGACCGCCGCCTGCCGCAATCCATGGATGGACAGAGCGGGCGTCGCGGCCCGCTACGCTGCCGCATGGCCTCCGGACGACGCATGAGCCCGATGACGAACCCGCTGACCGCACCGCTCGCCACGCTCCGCCGCTCGGCGTCGCTCATCCGCAACTTCGCCTATGACTACCGGCGCTATGCCCGCGCCTCGTTCCTGCATGGCAAGGCGAGCCGCGAGAACCGCAAGGCGCATATCCACCTGCTCGCCCATACGATCGAGCACGGAATGTCGCTGCGCGATCCGCGCCCAGCCTTCGGGCTGCCGAAAGTGCAGCAGCTGATCGGCGAGACGGCGAGCTATCTCGCCGACTATGGGCTCGATGCCAGCACCGAGATCGCGATCCGGGCGCTCGCCGCCTATGTCGCCTTCAACCAGCAGAGCGGCGGCGATATCGGCCTCCTCGCCGCGGAGATCCGCGGGCTGGAGGCGCGGATCGAGAGCGCGCGCGAGGCGCTTGCCGGCGGCACCGAGGACGTAACGGCGGACGGCATCCGCCAGCGCGCCGCGATGGACTTCCTCGCCTTCATGGAGGCGCGCCACAGCGTCCGCCAATATGCCGATCGTCAGGTCGATCCGGCCACGGTCGAGCGGGCCGTCCGCGCGGCGCAGCAGACGCCGTCGAGCTGCAACCGCCAGACCTGCCGCGTCTATGCCTTCACGGAGAAATCCGACATCGCGCGCGTGCTCACCTTCCAGCAGGGCAATCGCGGCTTCGGCGAACAGCTCGGCGGCCTCGTCATCGTCACCAGCGATCTCGGCCACTGGGGCGATGCCAGCGAGCGCTACCAGGGCTGGATCGACGGCGGCATGTTCGCGATGACGCTGGCGCTGGGCCTGCATGCCGAGGGCCTCGGCGCCTGCATGCTCAACTGGAGCACGACCCATGACGTCGACAAGGCGATGCGCGCCTTCGTCGGCATTCCCGACAGCGAGCTGGTGATCACCATGATCGGCTTCGGCCACATGCCGGATCGCTTCAAGGTCCCCCGCTCGCAGCGGAAGCCGCTGGACGAGGTCCTGCGGATGTCGCCGACGCTGCCGGGGTGAGCGGGGCGGCAGCCGGTCAGCAGTGCCGATAGCGATAGCCGGGCGTGCCGGGTGGCGCGAGCGCACGGTCGCGGAGCAGCGTGTCGCGCGGCGTCTTGGGGTCGGCACAGACCGACGCGAACGGGTCGCGGAGGTCGCCTGCATATTCGATGTTGATGACCCGGTCGCCATAGACGCGCGTGTAGGCGCTGCATTCGTCGAAGCGGTGGCACTGTTCCGACACGGCGAAATCGAAACCGATCCGCTGCCGGCCGATGGCGGCGAGATCGGGAGCGTTCTTCTGCGCCGCCGCAAGACCGCGTGCATGCGCCGCCCCGACCAGGAGGCTCGCGAAGCGCACCGCGTCCGCCTCGGTGAGCACGCCGCCCGACCGCGTATAGCTGTCGAGATTGTCGAATTCGGCCGCATCGAAGCCGGCCTCGGCGCATCGCGCGAGGATGCCGCCCAGCCGCGCCAGGATGCGGCGGCGATTGTCCTCGCTCCCGATGTCGAGCAAATTTTCGTCCGGCCAGTTGGCGTCGGCGAGCGGCCGGCCGTCCTTGGCGGAAACGAGGAGATCGCGCGGCCAGTCAGCGCCCGGCTGGGTCTGGAAGCCGTTGACGTAGCAGATGCTGTAGAGGCCGGCGGCCGGGCGATCGGTGCTGTCGCGCGCCACGACGGTCACGCCCGGCGGCGGCGGATAACCGCCGCCGAGCTGATAATCGGCGACAGCCCCCTCCGGCAGCGGCCGAATGGCCTTGGACCCGGCGACGGCAAGCGACGCGGCGCCGACGAAGACGGCCGCTGCGCCAAACAGGATCGACAGGAGGCGCAGGGGCCGTCCCCGGCGGGCGGCGTCGCCGATCGAGACAGGCGTCCCCATGACGCCCGCGAAACCGGAGCGAACGCCGCGAAGCCCCGCTGGCCGCCTCACGGCGGCGCCGCAACGGCCGCGCGGCACCGTGCTTCGTCGGTCGGGCGGCCGAGGGCGGCGTAGCGACCGGCGGCCTCTTCGAATGCCGACATCGCACCGACGCCATTGCCTTCGGCGCGGCGCTGCGCGCCCCTCGCTTCCCAGACGGCGGCGGCCCAGGGCCCGCCATGCCACATGCCAGCGATCCGCTCGGCCTCGTCGAGCCGCCGGCCGACCTGGTGCACCTCGCCCATGTCAGCCAGCGCGGTGGCGGAGGCGACGCGGAGCCCCATCGAGCAGGGCTGACAGCCAAAGCTGTGCTGCGACAAGAGCCGGTCCCCGTCCTGGATGCATTCGAGGGCCTGTTCGCGCGACGAGGCCGCGCGGACCGACAGGCCCTTCAGGCGGATCAGGAGATGCGGCGACAGCCACGACGTGGCCGCGATCGCCTCCGCCCGGGCAATCAGCCGCTTGGCCTGCCAGTTCTGCCCGCGCGAGAGGGCAATCTCGGCCAGCCGCTCGATGGCAAGGGCGCGGCCGGACGGGGCCTCGGCCTTGGCCAGCAGCGCTTCGGCCTCGGTCAGCAGCCGCTCGGCTTCGGACGATTGTCCGGAAAAAAGCGCGACTTCGCCGAGGATCATCGAGGCGAGCCCCCGCCCCGCCAGCGAGCCGGCGCCTTCCGCGACCGACAGCAGTTCCCGCGCCGCCATGCCGATCTCGTGGTGGCCCTTGGCATTGCAAAGGCAGAACTCGGCGAGACATAGATGGCCGTCGAAGACCTGGCTGACCTTGTCCGGCGTCTTGCGCGCCCAGGCGACGAACTCGGTCTGGAACACGCTTTTCCAGCGCCCCTGCATCTGCGCGCACAGCCCCATCAGGGCGCTCGCCTCGCCGACTTCGCGGACAAGGCCCGCGGCCATCGCCAGCGCGCGCGTTTCCTCGGCCACCGCGGCGGCCTTGTCGAAGTCCCCGCTGTGAAGATGCAGCAGGCCCCAGGCGAGCGAAACGCGGATGCGGTCGGTCTGGCTGACCGGATCGACGGCGGGGATAGCCAGGGCCCGCTCATACATCGCGACGGCTCGGGCCGACGGGCCGAGGCCGAGCTCCATCTGCAGGCTCTGGCGGAGCTGGTTGAAGATCCGGATCGCCTCGGCGCGGTTGCCGGCATCGAGCGCGGCCTGCATCAGCGCGCACTGCGCCGGCTCGTCGCTCGGATCGGCCGCGATCAGGCGCTGCCACAGGCGGCCCGCCCGCAGCAGGTCGAGATGCCGTTGCGCGAGGCCGGCGCGCGGGGCGTCGAGCCAATCGAGATAGAGATCGTCCGGCAGCAGCAGGCCGCGATAGAGGTCAGCCGCGGCGCCGCAGGACTCGAGCGACGGCGCGCGCAGTGCGGCCGCGGCGGCGGCGTCGAAGATCTCGGCGTCGATCACGAGCTCGGCCCCTTGAGCCAGGGCGATGGTGTCGCCGCTCGTGCTCACCAACGCGTTGGAACCGAGCGCCTTGCGGGCGAAGTGCACGGCCTTGCGCAGGGCGGCGCCGGCCGTCTCGGGCTCGGCGTCCGGCCAGAACAGGCCCATCACCTGTTCGCGGTGCAGGCTGTGCTTCGGGTTGACGGCCAGCAGCTTGACCAGCGCGGCGGCGCGGTCGCGCCGCCAGAGGCTCGGCGCGACGGCCACCCCGTCGACGGTGACCGCGAAGCCGCCGAGCACCTGGATTTCAACGCGCATCTGCACCCGCCCCGCCCCTCACCCCGCAACGGATCACGTCGCAGGCCCCCCGGCCAGGAGGAACGCTGAGGGAACATAGCCGCGCTAGTTTTGGCCGGCAATCACCCGGCAAGAGGCAGCACGCCATGTCCCTTCGCCTCAACGCTCTGTCCAGGACCTGAGGGAGAAATCGCCATGAAGACCCGCATCCTCATTCTCGGCGCCGGCTTCGGCGGGCTCGAACTCTCGACGACGCTCTCCGAGGCGCTCGGCGACGCGATCGACATCACGCTCATCGACAAGTCGGACGGCTTCGTCTTCGGTTATTCGAAGCTCGACCTCATGTTCGGCCGCCAGACGGAAGCCATGATCCGCAATCCCTACGCGGCCTATGCCAAGCCGGGCGTGCGGCTGCTGCGCGAGACGATCACCGCCATCGACGCGGAGGCGAAGCGCGTGACGACCGACAGGGGCGTGCATGAGGCCGACATCCTCGTGATCGCCCTCGGTGCGGACTATGACGTCAGCTCCACCCCCGGCGTCGTGCTCGGCGTGAACGAGTTCTATTCGGTCGCGGGTGCGGCCCATCTCGCCAAGATTCTCCCATCCTTCCAGGGCGGCGACGTCGTGGTCGGGGTGTGCGGCGCGCCCTACAAATGCCCGCCCGCGCCCAGCGAATGCGCGCTGATGCTGCATGACTATGTGAAGGCGCGCGGCCTCGACGGCGTGACGCGGATCACGCATGTCAATCCGCTGCCCTCCCCGGTGCCGCCCTCGCCCGACACGTCGAAGGCGATCCTCGCGGCGTTCGCGGAGCGTGGGATCACCTTCATCCCGAGCGCGCGGGTGACGGCGGTCGAGGGGAAGACCGTCATGCTCGACAATGGCACGGTGCTGCCCTGCGATCTCTTCCTCGGCGTTCCCCGGAACCGCGCGGCGGATGTCGTCGTGGCAGCGGGGCTGACGGAGAACGGCTGGGTCCCGGTCGATCCGTTCACGCTGCAGACGCGGCATGACGGCGTCTATGCCGTCGGCGATCTCGCCAATACCGGCGTGCCGAAGGCCGGCGTCTATGCCGAAGGGGCCGCCCGCGCCGTGGCGGCCAACATCATCTCGCTGCTCCGCGGCGAACCGCAAACGGCACGCAACCCGGGCGCCGGGTCCTGCTACATCGAGTTCGGCGCCAACAGGATCGCCCGCGTCGATGTCGACTTCCTGTCGGGCCCGAAACCCTTCGGCACATTCCACGGCGTCTCGGAGGCCCTCCGCGTCGACAAGGAGCATTTCGGCTCAAGCCGCCGCGCCCGCTGGTTCGGCCGCTAAGGCCGTCCGGCCGGTAGCCGGGCGGCGCGCGCAAACGAAAAAGGCCCGCCAGAGGCGGGCCTTTTAGGAGCTGGTTGCGGGGACCAGATTTGAACTGATGACCTTCAGGTTATGAGCCTGACGAGCTACCGGGCTGCTCCACCCCGCGATAAGCGTTTGGCTTTCGCCGTTGCGCAACGGTCATATAGGCGCTGCCGCGCCTGCTTGGAAGCCCGGCCGGGAGGTTATTTCATTTCGTCCACAGGCCGGATTTCCTTAGCTGGCTGGATTGAGGCGGATGCCGAGTTCGCGCAGCTGGCGCGTCGAGGCCTCGCTCGGGGCGCCCATCAGCAGGTCCTGCGCCTGCTGGTTCATCGGGAACAGCGTGATCTCGCGGAGGTTCTGCACGCCGCAGATCAGCATGACGATGCGGTCGATGCCCGGCGCCATGCCGCCATGCGGCGGGGCGCCATACTGGAAGGCGCGATAGAGGCCGCCGAAGCGCTCCTCGACCGTCGTCTCGTCGAGCCCGACCAGGCCGAACGCCTTCACCATCAGCTCAGGGATATGGTTGCGGATGCCGCCCGAGGCGATCTCGAAGCCGTTGCAGACGAGATCATACTGGTAGGCCTTGATCGTCAGCGGATCCTGGTTTTCCAGCGCATCGAGCCCGCCCTGCGGCATCGAGAAGGGGTTATGGGCGAAGTCGACCTTCTTCTCGTCCTCGCTCCATTCATAGAACGGGAAATCGACGATCCAGGCGAGCTCGAAGCGGTTGGTATCGACGAGGCCGAGCTCGGTGCCGACGCGCGTGCGCGCATCGCCGGCGAAGCGGTAGAAGCTCTTCGGATCGCCCGCGACGAAGAAGACGGCGTCGCCCGCCTCGAGGCCGAGCTGCTGGCGCAGCGCCTCGGTGCGCTCCTCGCCGATGTTCTTGGCGACCGGGCCTGCGCCTTCGAGCGCGCCGTTCTCCTCGCGCCAGAAGATGTAGCCGAGGCCCGGCTGGCCCTGCTGCTGCGCCCAGGCGTTCATGCGGTCGCAGAAGGCGCGCGAACCGCCGGTCTTGGCCGGGATCGCCCAGACCTCGGCCTTCGGATCGGCCTCGATCATGCGCGCGAACACCTTGAAGCCCGAGCCCGCGAAATGCTGCGTGACCGCCTGCATCTCGATCGGGTTGCGGAGATCCGGCTTGTCCGAGCCATAGGTGCGGATCGCCGTGTCATAGGGAATGCGGCGGAAGGTTTCCGTGACGCTCTTGCCGCCCGCGAATTCCTGGAACAGGCCGCGCATCACCGGCTCCATCGTGCCGAGGATGTCGTCCTGCGTCACGAAGCTCATCTCGAGGTCGAGCTGGTAGAATTCGCCCGGCAGGCGGTCGGCGCGCGGGTCCTCGTCGCGGAAGCAGGGCGCGATCTGGAAATAGCGGTCGAAGCCGGCGACCATGAGGAGCTGCTTGTATTGCTGCGGCGCCTGCGGCAGCGCGTAGAACTTGCCGTTGTGGATGCGCGAGGGCACCAGGAAATCGCGCGCGCCTTCCGGCGAGGAGGCGGTGAGGATCGGCGTCGAGAACTCGGTGAAGCCGATCTCGGTCATGCGCCGGCGCATCGAGGCGATCACCTGCGTCCGCTTCATGATGTTGGCATGCAGCGTCTCGCGGCGGAGATCGAGGAAGCGGTATTTGAGGCGCGTATCCTCGGGATAGTCGGGTTCGCCGAAGACGGGCAGCGGCAGCTCCTTCGCGGCCGAGAGCACCTCGATCTCGGTGGCGAACAGCTCGACGGCGCCGGTGGCGAGATTGGCGTTGATCGTCTCGGGCGTGCGCGTCTTCACGAGGCCGTCGATGCGCACGCACCATTCGGAGCGCAGCTGCTCGGCGATGCGGAAGGCGGGCGAATCCGGATCGGCGACGACCTGGGTCAGGCCATAGTGATCGCGCAGATCGATGAAGAGGACGCCGCCATGATCGCGCACCCGATGGACCCAGCCCGAGAGGCGGACGGTCTCGCCCGCATTGGTGTCGCGGAGCTGGCCGCAGGTGTGGGTGCGATAGCGGTGCATGATGGTCGATCCGAATTCGGGACAGCGCGGCGATCGAAGGGCCGCCGCGCGGGACTTTGGGGCGGAGGCCAAGGCCCGCCGCACGCGCGCGGGAGAAGCGCATGAGCGACTTTTGTTGTCAAGCAAACGCGCCGGCAAGGCCGCCTTTGGCATGAAGCGGGCGCCGCCGCCCCTTGCAAAACGCGTCCGCGTCCCCATCTCAAGGTCATCGCAGCGAGAGCCGCGGGATTGGCGCCCCGAAAGGGTGCCTCCCCTGTCGGCCAGGACGGATGTACTCCGACCGACGCGCTCAAAGGTGGACGATGCATCGTCGCCGGTGCTGCGATACCGATCGCCCAAGCCCGTAGCCGGCGGATGTGCACGACGTACCGTGCGCGCCGCCGCCGGAGCTTGGGCTTTCTTTTTGCGCGGCGCGCGCACGCGACAAGTCGTCCTGCCTGCGCTATGAGAGGCGCATGACGGATATCATTTCGACGACTGACGCCCTCGCCGCCGCCTGCGCCCGTTTTGCCTCGTTCGACTTCGTGACGGTCGATACGGAGTTCATGCGCGAGACGACCTATTGGCCCAAGCTCTGCATCATCCAGATCGCCAGCGCCGACGAGGCGGTGATCATCGACGCGGAAGCGCCGGGGCTCGACCTTGCGCCCTTCTTCGCGCTGATGGCCGATGAAAAGGTGATGAAGGTGTTCCATGCCGCGCGGCAGGACATCGAGATCGTCTGGCATCTCGGCGGCATCCTCCCGCATCCGATCTTCGACACGCAGGTCGCGGCGATGGTGTGCGGCTATGGCGAATCGATCTCCTATGACCAGCTCGTCGGGCGGATCACCGGCCATCCGATCGACAAGTCGTCGCGCTTCACCGACTGGAGCCGCCGGCCGCTGACCGAGCACCAGATCGAATATGCGCTCGCCGACGTCACGCATCTCCGCGATGTCTATCTGGCGCTGAAGGGCAAGCTGGAGAGCCAGGGCCGCTCGGACTGGGTGTCCGAGGAAATGGACGTGCTGACCTCGGTCGACACCTATCAGGTCGAGCCGGAGCATGCCTGGAAGCGGCTGAAGATGCGGATCAAGAAGCCGCTGCAGCTCGCCGTGCTGATCGAGATCGCCGCCTGGCGCGAGCGCGAGGCGCAGGCCCGCGACGTGCCGCGCGGCCGCATCCTCAAGGACGACGCGATCTACGAGATCGCCGAGCAGCATCCGACCACCGCCGAGGCGATGGCGCGGCTCAGGACGATCCCGAAGGGCTTCGAGCGCTCGCGCACAGCCGAGGACATTCTCGCCGCCGTTCGCAGAGCAGCCGCGATCCCGAAGGAACAATTGCCGCGCGTGCCGAAGTCGCGCACGACCTCCGACGGCAACGGCGCCGCGGTCGACCTGCTCAAGGTGCTGCTCAAGATGACCAGCGAGGAGCATGGCGTCGCGGCCCGTGTCATCGCGACCGTCGACGAGCTCGAGGCGATCGCCGCCGATGACGAGGCAGACGTGCCGCCGCTGGCCGGCTGGCGGCGCGATCTCTTCGGCGAGAATGCGCTGAAGCTGAAGCGCGGCGCGATCGCGCTCCGTCTCGACGGCCGCCGCGTCGCCATCGTCGGTGACGGCGCGGCCTGACCGCCGCCGTGTGACAGCGGTCACTTCGCAGCGCAGCAACCGCATCTAGGTTCCCGCCACGTACGGGAGACCAGTGATGCGGAAGTTCGTGATCGTCGCCGGGAGTGTCCTGGTGCTGCTGCTGGCGATCGTCGCCGGCCTCTCCGGCTTTGCCTGGTTCGGCAGCGAGGCGAAGAGGAACCGCGTCGTTGACGTGGCGGTCTCCCCTGTCGCGATCGCCATCGACCCGGCGGGCCTTGCCCGCGGCAAATATCTCTACGAATCGCGTGGCTGCAGCGATTGCCACGGCCGTGACGGCGCCGGCAAGATCGTCATCAACGACAGTTCCGGCCTGCTGGTGCGCGCGCCCAACATCTCCTCGGCAGTCGGCACCGTCGCCACCGCGCTCGGGCCGCTCGACTGGGTCCGCGTGCTCCGGCACGGCGTCAAGCCAAACGGCCGTCCGCTCTTGATCATGCCGAGCGAGGACTATGCGCGCATGACCGATGCCGATCTCGGCATGCTGATCGGCTATGTGAAGACGTTGCCGCCGGTCGAAGGCCATGTGCCCGAGATAAGGCTGCCGCTCGTCGTGCGCTTCCTCTATGCGACCGGGGCCATCCGCGACGCCGCCGAAAAGATCGACCACACGCTGCCGCCGCCGCAGCCGGTCGCCGCGAGCGATGTCGTCGCCTCGGGCGACTATGTCGCGAATTCCTGCCGCGGCTGCCACAATGAGGCGCTGTCGGGCGGGCCGATCCCCGGCGGACCGCCGGACTGGCCGGCCGCCGCCAATCTGACGCCCGGCCCCGGCAGCGCGATGGCGCACTACCAGAGCGAGGCCGAGTTCGCCGCCATGCTGAAGACGGGCAAGCGGCCGGACGGCTCGGCGGTCAGCTCGGTGATGCCGTTCGACTCGCTGAAGGAGCTCGACGCCGCCGATGTCGCGGGGCTCTACGCCTTCATCAAGACGCTGCCGGCCAAGGCGCAGGGCGAGCTCTGAGGCTTGCTGCGCCCTCGCCTACTCGACCTCGATGCGCGGCGTCATGGCGCAAAGCTTGGCGAGCTGCGTCACGCGGCGGCTGAGCCGCGAGCCGACCAGCGCCGCCTTGTCATGTGGCAGGATCAGCGTCAGCTGGTCGCCGCGCGCCTCGAAGCGGGTGCGCGGGATCACCCCGGCCATGGCGCCGGAGATCATGTAGGCAACGCGCAGCACCGCGCCGAGCGCCCGCGCCCGCTCCATCAGCCGCGTCGTCGCGAGTTCGCGGATGCGCGAGGAGATGTTCTCGTCGACGAGGCCTTCATGGCGGTAGTAGTTGGCGAGCGCCAGATAGGCACGGCCGGGATGATCGATGCCGACAAAGGCGCCATGCGAGATGAGGTTGAGGCTCTGCTCGCCGCGATAATCGGGATGGCCGCGCCAGCCGATATCGGCGAGCAGGCAGGCGGCGATGCGCAGCCGCGCCTCGTCCGGCGTTTCGTCGAAGCCCATGGCACCCAGCGCCTGGCCCGACCAGGGGCCGAGCTCGCGCGCATGGCCCGGCGAGCGCGAGCGGAGGACCGCGAGTTCCTCGGACGCCGCGATCAGCGGATCCTCGGCCTTTTCCTCGTCCGACAGGAGATCGTAGAGCAGCCCCTCGCGCACGCCGAGCGCCGACAGCACGACCTCGGACGGCTTCATCACGCGGATGAGCTGCTCGAGAACGATGGCGCCATAGGGCAGCAGGGCGCGGCGGCTCTTGGAGACCGCCTCGATCGAATCGAGCGATTCCGCGTCGCGGCGCGCCACCATGCGGCAGAAGTCGAGCGCCTCGGCGGCCGACATCGCATATTGATGCATGATGTGCAGCGGATAGCCCTTCTGGCGCATATGCAGCCGGGCGAGCGAACGCCACGTGCCACCGATCGCGTAGAAGGTGCGATCCTGCCCGCCCGAGAGGACCTTGGAGCCGGCCAGCGCCTCGACCACGATCTTCTCGGCCTTGCGCACGGTGCGCTCGGACACCTCTTCGAGCCTCAGCCCGCCGAGCGGGAAGGTCTCGCCGATGCCGACGGTGGTGCCGCGGACGTCGACGACTTCGAGGCTGCCGCCGCCGAGATCACCGGCGATGCCGTTGGGATTATGGATGCCGGAGAGGACGCCCATCGCCGACAGCCGCGCTTCCTCCGGACCGCTGAGGAGCGCCGGGTGGACGCCGGTGATGCTCTCGACCGCGTCGAGGAATTCCGGGCCGTTGCTGGCGTCGCGCGCCGCCGCGGTCGCGAGGACGTGCAGCGTCTTCACGTCCATCTGGTCGCAAAGCGTCATGAAGCGGCGGATGGCGGCGAGCGAAGTGGCGACCGCCTCGTCGTTGAGACGGCCTGTTGTCGCGATGCCGCGACCAAGGCCCGCCAGTTCCTTCTCGTTGAACAGCGGCATCGGCGCGCGCGCCATGCGCTCATAGACAACGAGGCGGACCGAGTTCGAACCGATATCGATGATGGCGACGGGACCGATGCCGTTCAGCCGTCCGGGAGCATGTTCGGGAGCCATGTCGGAATCGCCGCCGTCAACGCTTGGCAGACTTGTTCCCGATTGCGCGCGGCGAACTGTTCTTGAGAGATTTTCCACGTCCGGACAAACTCGGGTTGGTCATGAAATACTGATGGGCGTTGAAGAGTTCTTCGCCCTTGCGGGGCACGATACGGCGCGAGGAGCCGTCGGAAAGAACTTCCCAGCTCTGCTGGTTGTCCTTCAGGTTGGCAACCATGATCTGGTCGAGAACCTGCTCGTGCACTGTGGCATTCTGCATCGGGATCATCGCTTCGACACGACGATCGAGGTTGCGCGGCATGATATCCGCCGAGCCGATATAGACGATCGCCTCGGGCGACGGCAAGCCGTGACCATTGCCGAAGCAGAGGATGCGGGCATGCTCCAGGAACCTGCCCACAATTGATTTGACGCGGATGCGGTCGGAAAGGCCGGGAATGCCGGGCCTGAGGCAGCAGATTCCGCGCACGACGATCTCGACATCGACGCCGGCTCTGCTCGCGTCATAGAGCGCGTCGATGATCTGCGGATCGACGAGCGAGTTCATCTTCATCCAGATGGCGCCGCGCCGTCCGGCCTTCACATGCTCGATCTCGGCATAGATCAGGTCGAGGATGCGCTTCCGGAGGAAATGCGGCGAGGTCGACAGCCGCTCGATCTCGACCGGCTCCGAATAGCCGGTGATGTAGTTGAAGATGCGCGCGACATCGCGGGCGATCGCCGGATCGTCGGAGAAATAGGAGAGGTCGGTGTAGATCCGCGCGGTGATCGGATGGTAGTTGCCGGTGCCGATATGCACATAGCTCCTGAGCTGGCCGCCCTCGCGGCGCACCACCAGCGACAGCTTGGCGTGCGTCTTCAGCTCGATGAAGCCGTAGACGACCTGGACGCCGGCGCGCTCGAGATCGCGCGCCCATTTGATGTTCGCTTCCTCATCGAAGCGCGCCTTGAGCTCGACCAGCGCGGTGACCGACTTGCCGGCCTCGGCCGCCTCGGCGAGAGCCTGCACGATCGGCGAGTTCTTCGAGGTGCGGTAGAGCGTCTGCTTGATCGCGACGACGTCGGGATCAAGCGCTGCCTGGCGCAGATACTGCACCACGACGTCGAAGCTCTCATAGGGATGATGGACGATCAGATCCTTCTGCCGGATCGCCGCGAAGCAGTCGCCGCCATGCTCGCGGATGCGCTCGGGGAAGCGGGCCTGGTAGGGCGGGAATTTGAGATTGGGCCGGTCGATGCCGACGAGCTGGGCGAGATCGTTCAGCGCCAGCATGCCCTCGACGAGGAACACCTCGTCGGGGAGCACCGCGAGGGCGCCGGCGACGAAATTGCGCAACGGCTCGGCGGTGGCCGATTCGATCTCGAGGCGGATCACCGATCCGCGGCGGCGGCGCTTCAGCGCGCTCTCGAAGAAACGGACGAGATCCTCGGCCTCTTCCTCGACCTCGAGTTCGCTGTCGCGAATGATGCGGAAGGCGCCCTGGCCCTCGACGACATAGCCGGGGAACAGCCGCGAGGTGAACATCGACACGGTCTGCTCGAGGCTGATGAAGCGATCGACGCCGGGCGCCGATTCCGGCAGGCGGATGAAGCGGTCGATCGTCATCGGGATGCGCAGCAGCGCCGTCATCCGCGCCCCGGAGGACGCCCGCGCCAATTGCAGGATCAGCGAGAAGCCGAGATTGGGGATGAACGGGAAGGGATGCGCCGGATCGATGGCGAGCGGCGTCAGGATCGGAAACACCGAATCGAGGAAATGCGCCTCGAGCCAGGCCCGGTCGGCCTCGGTCAGCTCGGACGGATCGACCGTCACGACGCCGACGCCGTCCATCTCCTTCTTGAGCTCGGCCCAGCGCGACTGCTGGTCGGAGGCGAGCCGGCCGACCGCTTCCGAGATGCGCACCAGCTGCTCGCTCGGCGTCAGCCCGTCGTCGCTGGTGAGGCTGATGCCCTCGCGCTGCTGGCCGCGGAGACCGGCGACGCGCACCATGAAGAACTCGTCGAGATTGTTGGCCGAGATCGACAGGAAGCGCAGCCGCTCGAGCAGCGGATGGGCGGGATTGCCGGATTCCTCGAGGACGCGGCGATTGAATTCGAGCCACGACAACTCGCGATTGACGAACCGCTCGGGACTGTGACGAAGCCGCTCCGCTTCCTGCTCGATCAAGGCGACGTCGGCGAGCGAGGCGCTGGCGTCGGGATTGGTCTGGTCCATGGAGCTGTTCCGATCCGTGTGTTGGCGCGCCAGCATAGTGTCAGATTGTGTCTGCTTCGTCATAGGCCTTCGGCATCCGCCTCGTCCGCGTCCTGCCGGCCGAGCACCTGCGCCGCGAGCTGGCGCGTCACCGGCCGCCCGGCGGCGAGTGCCGCCGCGTCGAGTTCGGCGACGATGCGATTGGCGGCGCCGAGCGAACGCTCCATGCGGCGGCCTAGGAACTCGACCAGTCCGGCATCGACGGGAAGCTGGCGATCGGCGAAGAGCTTGACGATGACCCGTGCCAGCAGCGCGTCGTCCGGTGCCGCAAGCTCGACCGGGACCGCGGCGCGAAGGCGCGAGCGGAGGTCGGGCAGCGCGACGTCGAGCTCGGCGGGGGCGACACGGCTCGTCAGCAACGCGAAGGCCTCGCGCTCGCGCACGAGATTGATGAGATGGAACAGCGCGGTCGCATCGACGCCGTCGCTGTGGATATCCTCGACGAGCACGGCGCCGGTCGCGAGCAGGCTGCCGAGATCGGCGGCGGCGAGGTCGCTCGCGGCGATCTCGGTCGCCCCGCTCGCCTCGCGCCAGACGGCGGCAAGATGCGTCTTGCCGGAGCCGGCCGGGCCGACCAGCACCGCGACACGGTTCGGCCAATGCGGAAAGGCATCGACCATCGCGATCGCCGCCTCATTGGCAGCGCCGACGACGAAGTCGGCCCGCGTCAGGGCCGGCCGATGCGGCAGTTCCAGCGCCAGCTGGCGCGTCTCAATCATCGTCGGGGATTTCGCCATCGCCGCGATAGATGGGGCTGGTCAGGTAGCGCGCAATCATGAACTTGACGAGCACGCCGATCGCCGCCGAGGCCGGCACTGCGATGAGCAGCCCGACGAAGCCGAACAGCACGCCGAAGGCGAACAGCGCGAACATCAGCCAGACCGGATGCAGGCCGACGCTGGCGCCGACGAGGCGCGGCTGCAGGATGTTGCCCTCGAAGAACTGGCCGACCAGGAACACGCCGATCACGGCGCCGATCCAGTACCAGTCCGGCCAGAACTGGACGATCGCGACGCCGACCGAGACGACGAAGCCGATCGTCGTGCCGACATAGGGAATGAAGGAGAGGATGCCGGCTCCAAGGCCGATCAGGAGGCCGAAATTCAGCCCGAGCACCGCGAGGCCAATGCCGTAGAACGAGCCGAGGATCAGGCAGACCAGCCCCTGCCCGCGCACGAAGCCGGCGATGGCGCGGTCGCAGTCGCGCGCCAGCCTGCGCACCGTCTCGACATGATCGCGCGGGATCCAGCTGTCGATGGTGGCGACCATCCGGTCCCAATCGACCAGCATGTAGAAGGCGACGACCGGCGTCACGACGAGCAGCGAGACGACGTCGATCAGCGCCGAGCCGCCGCTCCACAGCGACTTCAGCAGCGTCGACAGCCACGATGCCGCCTGGCTCATCACCTGGCCCATCGAGCTCTGCAGCTGCGCGGCATCGACGCGGAAGAGCTCGCCGACGCGCGTGCTCAGCAGCGAGTTGGCGAGCGCCTGCAACTGCGTCGCATAGCTCGGGATGCGCTCGATGAAGCCGGCCATCTGGTTGGCGAGGATCGGCACGAACAGCACGAACATCAGCACCAAGAGCACGACGAACAGGACGAGAATGATCAGCGAGGCGGCCATGCGGCCGATGCCGCGCCGCTCGAACCAGTCGGCGAGCGGATCGAGCGCATAGGCGACGGCCATGCCGGCGATGAACGGCAGCAGCACCGTGCGGAAGACGACGAGGAAGAGGATGAAGGCGGCGAGCGCGCCGATCCAGAACAGTATCTGACGCTGCAGGCTCAAGGCTCTTGTTCCCTCGGGGCTGACGGCGCGGCACGGATCGGGCTGATGGCACGCAGGGGTCCAGATAGGACGATGGCCGGACTCGGGTCAAGCCACGGCGGAAACGCGCGGCGGCGCGCCGATTTCGTCCACATATCGGTTGACGGGGCGGCGGCGCTGTGATCCTCCCTCGGCAACCAAACCGGAAGGTGCCGATGACCGACGAGAGCGCCCGCGCCAATGCCCTTCGCTATGCCGATGCCGGCGTCGACATCGACGCGGGCAACCGGCTGGTCGACCTGATCAAGCCGCTGGTGAAGGCGACGCGCCGGCCGGGCGCCGATGCGGAGATCGGCGGCTTCGGCGGCGTGTTCGACCTGAAGGCGGCCGGCTTCAAGGATCCGCTGCTGATCGCAGCCAATGACGGCGTCGGCACCAAGCTGAAGATCGCCATCGACACCGGCATCCACGATACGGTCGGCATCGACCTCGTCGCGATGTGCGTCAACGACCTCGTCGTCCAGGGCGCCGAACCGCTGTTCTTCCTCGACTATTTCGCCACCGGCAAGCTCGACCCCAATGAGGCCGCGACCGTCGTCGCCGGCATCGCGGAAGGCTGCCGGATGGCGGGCGCGGCGCTGATCGGCGGCGAGACCGCCGAGATGCCCGGCATGTACAAGGCGGGCGACTACGACCTCGCGGGCTTTGCCGTCGGCGCCGTCGAGCGCGAGCGCCTTTTGCCCTCGAACGACATCGGCATCGGCGACGTCGTGCTCGGCCTCGCCTCCTCCGGCGTCCATTCGAACGGCTATTCGCTGGTCCGCCGCATCGTCGAACTCTCGGGCGCCGCGTTCGATGCGCCGGCCCCGTTCGATGCCACAAAGTCGCTCGCCCGCGCTCTGATGGAGCCGACGCGGATCTATGTGAAGCCGCTGCTCGCCGCGTTCCGCGCCGGCCCGCACATCAAGGCGCTCGCGCATATCACCGGCGGCGGCTTCATCGACAACATCCCGCGCGTGCTGCCCGAGGGTCTCGCCGCGTCGATCGATCTCGACAAGGTCCGCGTGCCCAAGGTGTTCAGCTGGCTCGCCCGCACCGGCGGCGTCGAGACGCGCGAAATGCTGCGCACCTTCAACTGCGGCGTCGGTATGATTGTCGTGGTCGCGCCCGACGCAGCCGATGCTGTCGAAGCGCTCCTGTCGGGCGAAGGCGAAAGCGTCATGCGGCTCGGCTCGATCGTCGCCGGCGAAGGCGTCGTCTTCAGCGGAAGCCTCGCGCTGTGACCGACACGCGGCGGCGCGTCGCCATCCTCATTTCCGGCCGCGGCAGCAATATGCGCTCGCTGATCGAGGCGGCGAGCGACCCGGATTATCCGGCGCGGATCGTGCTCGTTCTCGCCAACCGCGCCGACGCCGGCGGCCTCGATGTCGCCCGCGCCGCCGGCATCGCCACGGCGGTGGTCGATCACAAGGCCTATCCGAACAATCGTCCCGCCTTCGACGCCGCCGTCGATGCCGAACTCAAGGCCGCGGGCGCCGATCTCGTCTGCCTCGCCGGCTTCATGCGGCTGCTGACGCCAGGCTTCGTCGAGGCGTGGCGCGACCGGATGATCAATATCCATCCCTCGCTGCTGCCGCTCTTTCCGGGCCTCCACACGCATGAGCGCGCCATCGAGGCCGGCATGCGCATCGCCGGCTGCACCGTGCATTTCGTGCGCGCCGAGATGGATTCGGGCCCGATCATCGCGCAGGCGGCGGTGCCGATCGCCTTCGACGACACGCCCGACACGCTGGCAGCGCGCGTGCTCACCGTCGAGCACGAGATCTATCCGCTGGCGCTGGCGCTGGTCGCGGGCGGCCTCGTCAGCGTCGACGGCGACCGCCTGGTGATCGACCCGTCGCTGCCGGTCGACGCCTCCGGCATGCTGGTCGCGCCTGGCTTCGGCGGCTGAGAAGATCAGTTCAAGCGGAACTGCTTGCGCAGGAACGTGTCGAAGAGGCCGGCGGGTGCGAACCGGCGCAGCAGGCTCACCGCCCGCGCCGAATTGCCCGCGGTATAGCGGCGGCGCGGAGCCGGAGCGTCGGCCGCCCTGATCACCACCTTGACGATGACGTCGGGCAGGTCGGCCTTCGGCATGACCTCCTTGAGCAGGGCGGCGACGGCCGCACGCTGCTTGTCATAATCCAGCTTCTTCTGGTCGGGCTCCATGCCGTTCTCATCGAAGACGGTCCGCACATAGGCCGGCTCGATGACCGACACGCGGATATTGAACGCGCGGACCTCATGGTCGAGCGATTCCGAATAGCCCTCGATGGCATGCTTGGCCGCGGAATAATGTGCCGAATAGGGCGCGGGAATGATGCCGAGGATGGAGCCGATATTGATGATGCGGCCACCGTTCTGGCGACGCATCACCGGCAGAACCGCATTGGTCATCCGGATGACGCCGAAGACATTGACGTCGAACAGGGTCCGCGACTGCGCGACCGATGACTCCTCCGCCGCCCCGAACATGCCGACGCCGGCATTGTTGACGAGAAGGTCGATCCGCCCGGCGCGCTGGAGCACATCGGCGACCAGCGCCGCGACGGACGCATCGTCGGTCACGTCGCAGGTCAGCATCGTGACGCCCGACGGGCCCTGGCTGGCGATCTTGCGGCTGGTGCCGAAGACGCGGAAACCCGCTCGGGCGAGGCCCTCGGCGGTGGCGTAGCCGATGCCGGAGGATGCTCCGGTCACGATGGCGGTTCTGACGGCGTTCATGGTGTCCCTCGTGTGATCGATCGCGATCTCGTGTCCGGAGAGCGATTGCATTACGATCACTTATTGATATTATGACCGTAATGCAACACACGATCTGAAAGAAGTCGTCATGCGATACGAGAAGGGCCGGAAGGACAGCTCACGCCGGAGGATCATGGATATCGCCGTCGACCGGTTTCGGACCGACGGCATTGCCGCTTCGGGCCTTGCGGCGATCATGAAGGATGCCGGCCTGACCAACGGGGCGTTTTATCCCCACTTTCCCTCGAAGGCCGATCTCGTGCGCGAAACCGTCTCGGACGCGCTCGGCATGCAGGCCCTCTGGCTGCGCCAGGTTCTCGCCGAAGGGGGGCTCGAGCGGCTCTGCGCGCTCTATCTGTCGCCTGAGCACCGGGACAATCCCGGCAAGGGCTGCGCCTCCGCGGCTCTCTTGCCCGAGCTCGCGCGGCAGCCGGAGGAGACGCGCAGCATGTATGCGGAGCAGTCGCGCGCGCTTGTCCTCATTCTCGCCGATGCGCTCCCGGCGGACATCGACGCCAGGGAGGACCTGGCCTGCGCGATCTTCGCGACCTTGATCGGCTCGCTCCAACTGGCACGCGCCATCGACGGGGAGATGTCGGATCGCATCCTGCAGTCCGGCAAGGACGCGATCGCCGCGCTTGCCGGTCGCTCGCCCGCATCGCCGCCCAAGCCGCAATAGAGCGCCACGCCGGCAGGTCCCGCGCCGCTGCCCTGCCCATGCGACGGATCGCCCGACGCGCTCACCCCACGCAGATGCCGGCGCCGGACTCCTGCGCGGCAACAGAAATCAAGACCGGAGAATTCCAGTGAAAGCCTATGTCGTCGACACATATCAGAAGAAGGGCGCGCTGCGCCTCGCCGACCTGCCCGAGCCCGCGGTCGAGGCCAACGACGTCCTCGTTCGCGTCGGCGCCACGGCCGTCAACCTGCTCGACGCAAAGCTGAGGGACGGCGAGTTCAAGCTCATCCTGCCCTACCCTCTTCCCTTGATCCTCGGCCACGATGTCGCCGGAACCGTCATCAAGGTCGGGTCCGGCGTCCGCCGCTTCAAGATCGGCGACGAGGTCTATGCAAGGCCGAGGGATCACCGTGCCGGCACCTTTTCCGAACGTATCGCCATCCACGAGGACGATGTGGCGCTGAAGCCCCGCTCGCTGTCCATGGAAGAGGCGGCGTCGCTGCCGCTGGTCGCGCTGACCGCGTGGCAGGCCCTCGTCGACATCGCCAAGGTGAAGCCCGGACAGAAGGTCTTCATCCAGGCCGGCTCGGGCGGCGTCGGCACCGTCGCGATCCAGCTTGCCAAGCATCTCGGCGCGAGCGTCGCCACGACGACAAGCGCGGCGAATATCCCGCTCGTCAGATCCCTCGGCGCCGATGTCGTGATCGACTACAAGACGCAGGACTTCGAAAAGGTCCTCTCGGGCTATGACGTCGTCCTGAACAGCCAGGACCCGAAGACCCTCGCGAAATCGCTGGGCATCCTGAAGCCGGGCGGCCAGCTCATTTCCATTTCAGGGCCGCCGGACCCGGCCTTCGCGAAGCGGCTGGGGCTCAACCCGTTCTTGAGGATCGTCATGCGGCTTCTCAGCCGGAGCGTTCGGAAGAAGGCGCGACGCCTTGGCGTCACCTACGCCTTCCTGTTCATGCGCGCCGATGGCCGAGAGCTGGAAAAGATCGCCGGGCTCGTCGAGGGCGGTGTCCTCCGCCCCGTCGTGGACAAGGTCTTCCCCTTCAGCCAGACGCCGGAGGCCCTCGCCTATGTCGAGACCGGCCGCGCCAAGGGCAAGGTCGTGATCACGCTGCCGTAGCGTCGCGAAAAGTTGAAGCATCGCGGGTAGGTCTTGCTTAGCCATGGCGCGAGCGTCGCTGTGTCCGCGCTGAGCCGGGTGGTATTCTCAGCACCGGCCAACCGGAGGAGTGTGCCATGAGCTTCGTCGTCAATGCCAATGAGCTGCCGCGGGCGAAAGTCTGGGGCGAGACCGATCCCGCCGTCAGCTGGCAAGGCGCCTTCGCGCGCTGCGGCGGCAATGGCGCCACCGCGTCCTCGACCATCGTCTACGAGATCGAGCCCGGCAAGCGGCTCGGCTGGCACACCGACGCCACCGAGGAGACGCAATACATCATCGCCGGCACCGGCACGCTCTATCTCGAGGACGGCACGACCTATCCGGTCGGGCCGGGCAGCGTCTTCGTGCTGCCGACGCCGCTCCGCCACGATCTCGAGAACAGTGGCACCGAGACGCTGCGCGCCGTCGCCTTCTTCGCCGCGGCGATGTTCACGCAGACCTTCGACCAGGTGATGATGCCGCCGAAGACCCATGTCGTCGGCACGCCGAACCGCAACGGCGAAGTGACGGGCTGAGGCTCCCTGGGGAGGAGCATCCAGAGCCAGCTTGTCTCCGGAATGCTCAGCTGTCGTTGCCGGGCTTGACCCGGCAACCCAGACTTTTCTTGATTGAGGGGCACAGGTTCGGGTCGGCAAGGAGAGTCTGGATTGCCGGGTCAAGCCCGGCAATGACAGTTCCAGCGGGCCGAGCGCAACGGCGGCGGAGCCCGACGGGCGATCCGCCCTAAACCAGGAACTGGCCGCCGCTCGCGTCGATCAGTTCGCCGGTGACCCAGCGCGCATCGTCGGAGGCGAGGAAGGCGACGATGTCGGCGACATCGCCGGCCTCGCCGATGCGGCCGAACACCGAGCGCGACCTGGCGATCTCTGCGCCGCGCTCGCTGTTGACCCAGTCGCTCATGTCGGTGCGGATGATGCCCGGCAGCACCGCATTGACCGTGATGCCGCGCGGCCCGAAGGCCTTGGTATGCGAGCGCGTCATCGCGTTCAGCGCCGCCTTGGTCATGCCGTAGACGATCGAGTCGGGCCGCGCCAGCGCTGACAGGCCGGAGGAGACATTGACGATGCGGCCGCCATCGGCGAGGCGTGTCGCCAGCGCCTGCGTCACGAAGAACGGCGCCTTCATGTTGACCGCGACCAGCGCGTCGAAATTTTCCTCGCCGGCATCGATACCGGCCGGCAGCGACTGGCCGGCATTGTTGACGAGGATGTCGAGCCGCTCGTCGGCCGGGATCGCGGCCGCCAGGGCCTCGACCCCCGCGAGATCATCGAGGACGGCGCCGGCGAGGAAGCTCGAGCCGCCAAATGCCGCGATTTCCCACGAGAGCGTCTCCGCCGCCGCCGCGCTGCGGCCATAGTGGATGCCGATGCGGGCGCCGTCGCGGGCAAGCCGCAGCGCGATGGCCCGGCCGATGCCGCGCGAGGCGCCAGTGACGAGCGCCGTCTTGCCGTGCAGCGGTCCGCTCATGCCGCCGCCCTCACCCAGACCTTGATGTCGTGCACCGCTGCGCCGCCGAAGGGGGCGACCGGATCGGCCCCGGTCAGCGTGTTGATGCCGTTGCCGTCCTCAAAGGCGCTGTTCGGCCACAGCCCTTCCGAAATCACGACGCCGCGCTTCAGCCCGTCGGTGAGCTTCGCATGCACGATGACGCTGCCGCGCGTGTTGCCGACCGCGACGCGCATGCCCTCGGCAAGGCCGAGCGCCGCCGCGTCCTCGGGATGGATCATCAGTTCCGGCCGTCCCTCGCGGGAAATCGAGCCGGGCGTCTCGTTGAAGGACGAGTTCAGGAACGAGCGCGCCGGCGAGGTGGCGAGGCGGAAGGGATGCGCCGCATCCGCCGCCTCGATCGAGGCCCAGTGATCGGGAAATTTCGGCATGCCCTGATGCGGGCCGACCATGCCGTAATTCTCGTTGTCGACGGCGCTCCAGTCGACGCGGAAATGGAAGCGGCCGTCGGCATGGCCGAAGCCATCGAGGAAATGCGCTGTTTCGAACGGCGTCTGGCAATCGATCCAGCGCTTCTCCTCGAGCTCGGCCAGCGTTCCCCAGCCGGAACTCCTCAGCATGTCGTGGATGAGGTCGCGCTCGCTCATCGCATAGGCGGGATGGGCGAGGCCGAGCCGCTGTGCGAGGCCGGCGATGACCTGATGGTTGGTGCGGCATTCGGCCGGCGGCTCGATCTGCTTGCCGCCGAAGAGAATATATTGGTGGCCGCCGCCCTTGTAGATGTCGTCATGCTCGAGGAACATCGTCGCCGGCAGCACGATATCGGCCATCTTCGCCGTGTCGGTCATGATCTGCTCGTGCACGGCGACGAAGAGATCGTCGCGGGCAAAGCCGCGCTTCACCAGCGTCTGGTCCGGGCAGACCGAGACCGGATTGGTGTTCTGCACGATCATCGCCGTCACCGGCGGGCCGCCCTTCAGCGCGTCCGGATCGCCCGTCAGCACCGGACCGGTACGCGACTGGTCGAGCTGGCGGATGT
Source organism: Kaistia sp. (assembly GCA_965229325.1). Classification (GTDB taxonomy): domain Bacteria; phylum Pseudomonadota; class Alphaproteobacteria; order Rhizobiales; family Kaistiaceae; genus Kaistia. The sequence continues at coordinate 1,580,555 of OZ245873.1, forward strand.
CGGGATCGACGAGATCGAGCCCCTCGATCGCGGTCTTGTCGAGATGGAAGATGCCGCTGTTCGAATGAAAGGCGCCGCCGCCCTCGACCTGCCAGGCGCCGGTGACCGCGGGGATCGACAACGCCGCATGCATCGCCACGGCGCCATTGCGCTGACGCGAGAAGCCGTAGCCGAGGCGGAAGAAGCTGCGCTTGGTCGTCCCGACCAGCGCCGCGAAGCCTTCGATCTCGGCGACGGTAAGCCCGGTGATCGCCGCCGCCCACTCCGGCGTTCGGGTGGCGAGATGCGCCTCGAGCTCCGCGGCGGCATCCGTATAGCGGGCGAGATAGGCGCGGTCGGCATGGCCGTCGCGGAAGAGCACATGCATGACGGCCGCCGCGAGCGCGCCGTCGGTGCCGGGCTTCAGACACAGCGCGATGTCGGCCTGCTTCATCGTGTCGTTCTGGTAGATGTCGATGGCGACGATCTTGGCGCCGCGTTCCTTGCGGGCGCGGATCGCATGCGTCATCACATTGACCTGCGTCGAGACGGCATTGGTACCCCAGAGCACGACGCAATCCGACTTCGCCATCTCGCGCGGATCGGAGCCGGCGAGCCGCCCTGTGCCGGCGATATAGCCGGTCCAGGCCATGTTGGTGCAGATGGTGCCGTAGAAGCCGGAATAGCGCTTCTCGTGGCGCAGCCGATTGATGCCATCGCGCTGCACGAGGCCCATGGTGCCGGCATAGTAGTAGGGCCACACGGTCTCCGAGCCGAGCCGCGCCTCGGCCTTGACGAAGGCCTCGGCGATCTCGTCGAGCGCCTCTTCCCAGCCGATCGGGGCCCAATCGCCGGCGCCCTTTTCGCCTTTGCGGCGAAGGGGTTGCTTCAAGCGGTTCGGATTATGAATCCGCTCGGCATAGCGCGCGACCTTGGCGCAAATGACGCCGGCCGTATAGTCGTTCTCCTTCGCCCCGCGCACCCGCCCGATCCTCGTGCCGTCGATGATCTCGACATCGAGCGCGCAGGTGGACGGACAATCATGCGGACAGGCCGAATGGCCGATGCGAAGGGGAACGTGCTGGTTCATGGGGGCGATTTCGGTCTCGGATGCGACGGGAGACTTATCGCCCGATGCGGCGGGGGTGTCGAGAGACGCGTTTCCAACCCTCCCCTTCCTTGAGCCCTCCCCTTGCGGGAGGGCCAAAACCGCGCAGCGGTTTTGGGGAGGGGTCACAGGCCGCGGGGACTCGGCGGCGGCGGCGAACACTGCCGATCGTCAGATCGCACCCGTTCAAGCGACACCTCCCCGAAAACGCGAACGCGTGTTCGGCCCTCCCTCAAGGGGAGGGCTCAAGGGGAGCGCGTGCTAGCGACTTCGAGGATCCGGGAACAGACGCCTTCGATGTTGCTCAGGACTTCTGCGTTGTCGAAGCGCAGGACGCGGAGGCCCTGCGCTTCCAACCAACGCGTCCGCTCGTTGTCAGCCCGCTGGCCGTCCGCCTCGAAATGCTGGCTTCCGTCAATCTCGATGATCAACCGCTTCTCGGCGCAGAAGAAGTCGGCGATGTAGGGCCCGAGCGCCACCTGACGGCGAAACCTCATAGTGCCGAGCTGGTGATTTCGGAGCTGCAGCCACAGGCGGAACTCGGCCTCGGTCATCGACAACCGCATCGACCGCGCGAAGCGGCGCATATGCGGCTCGATCGGTCGATGACCCATGACGGCGCTCCCGTGGCTACGGCCTGCGAAGCCTAACCGATTTCTCCGCAACCGGAAGCTGGCCCTCGAGCCTCCCCCTTCCTTGAGCCCTCCCCTTGCGGGAGGGCCAAAACCGCGAAGCGGTTTTGGGGAGGGGTCACAGGCGGTGGGCGGCGTGGCAACGGCGGCGACGAACACTGCGGATCGTCAGATCGCCCCCGTTCAAGCGACCCCTCCCCGAAAACGCGAACGCGTTTTCGGCCCTCCCTCAAGGGGAGGGCTCAAGAGGAGCCTTGGACCCATTCGTCGCGGCGGTGATGGCGAGCATGGGGAGCCCGACCGGCAATCTCCCTTCCTTGAGCCCTCCCCTTGCGGGAGGGCCAAAACCGCGAAGCGGTTTTGGGGAGGGGTCACAGGCAGCGGGGATTTAGGCGGCGTGGCGGACATTCCGCACCTTGGTACCACCCCGTTCAAGCGACCCCTCCCCGAAAACGCGAACGCGTTTTCGGCCCTCCCTCAAGGGGAGCCTGGGACCCATTCGTCGCGGCTGTGATGGCAAGCATGGGGGAGCCCGACCGGCAATCTCCCCCCTTCCTTGAGCCCTCCCCTTGCGGGAGGGCCAAAACCGCAAAGCGGTTTTGGGGAGGGGTCACAGGCGGCGGGGATTTAGGCGGCGTGGCGGACAGTCCGCATCTTCGACGCCACCTCGTTCAAGCGACCCCTCCCCGAAAACGCGAACGCGTTTTCGGCCCTCCCCTTGCGGGAGGGCTCAAGGGGAGCGTGCCCCCTACGCCAGCACCCGCTCGGCCCATTTCTCGATCGGGTCGCCGGAGCCGAGGTCGGGCTGGACGAGGCCGCCCACCATGAAGCTTGGCGAGACGTGGATGCCGTTCTGGCGGGCGTATTTCGCGTGCCACTTGATCTCCTTGTCGAGGCCCGGGATCGAGAACGCGTCCCAGAGGGCGATGCCGCTATAGGCTTCCAGGCGGTCGATGATCTGGCGCGGGGTGGCGTCGAGATTGGCGCCGCCGAAATGCTGGTCGAACTCGAATTCCTCGCGCTTCTCGGCGATGGCGGCGAGCACGATGCGGGCATTGTCCTTGCCGCCCGGCAGCGTCGAGGCGGCGAGCACGCAGCGCACCAGGAGACCCGAGAGCATGTGCCAGGGCTGCGAGACGAAGCGCAGCTTGATGGTGATCGCATCCGCGCCGGCAAGTTCGAGCAGCGCGTCGAGCTTGCCATAGGCGCGGCAGGAATACGGGCAGGTCGGCTCGAGAAAGATCTCGAAGAGGCGCGGGCCATGGCCGAAGGTGAGCGGATCGGCGTGCCAGGTGGTTTCGGTCATGTCGGGTCTCCGGAGGTCGGCGCAGGATCGCAGCCGGGAAAGGGCCGCCGAAGATGGCGCAGATGGCGGCCGGCGGGAAGCCACCCTGCGCGGCAAGGATGACGCGGCGGCGGCCAGGCACGCGCTGCCGACAAATCGGCGCCTCCGTTCTTTCGGCCGGGCGGCGAAGGATGTAGGAAGACCCTCATGAACTATCGCCACGCCTATCACGCCGGAAACTTCGCCGATGTCGTCAAGCATGCCGTGCTGGCGCTTTTGATCGAGCGGCTGAAGCTGAAGGACAAGGCCTTTCGCGTCATCGACAGCCATGCCGGCATCGGGCTCTACGATCTCGCCTCGCCGCTCGCCGCCAAGACGGGCGAATGGGAACAGGGCATCGGCAAGCTGCTCGGGCCGGATCTGAAGCCCGTCCCGATGTCCGGCAAGCTGGCGACCGCGCTCGCGCCCTATTTCGCGGCGATCCGCGCGGTCAATCCCGAGGGGCGGCTGCGCTATTATCCGGGCTCGCCGATGGTCGCGCGCATGCTGATGCGCCCGATCGACCGGCTGACGGCGGTCGAGCTCAACAGCGACGACGCCAAGCTGCTGGTTTCCCGCTTCGCCGGCGACATCCAGGTCAAGGCGATCGAGCTCGACGGCTATCTCGCGCTCGGCTCCTTCGTGCCGCCCAAGGAGCGGCGCGGGCTGGTGCTGGTCGATCCGCCCTATGAGGAGCCGAACGAGTTCCGCACGCTCGCCGACGGCTTCCTCAAGGCGCATGAGCGCTGGCCGACCGGCATGTATGCGCTCTGGTATCCGGTCAAGGATCCGGGCGCGGTCAAGAATTTCCTGAAGCGGCTGCAGGACAGCGGCGTGCAGCGCCTGCTCGGCACCGAGTTCTGGATCCGCGACCGCGCGACGCCCGACACCTTCAACGGCACCGGCCTCGTGCTGTGCAATCCGCCCTGGAAGCTCGAGGACACGCTGGAGACGCTGCTCGCCGGCCTCGTGCCGCTGCTCGGCGTCGACAACGGCGCCGGCCGCCGCGTCTGGTGGATCCGCGGCGAAGAGCCGGTCGCCTGAGAGCGGCCGCGCGGATAGCCGCCTGGCGTCACGAGGCGACGGTGTAGGCTTCGCCGACGGCCTCGAAGCCGAGGCGCCGGACCTCGGCCACGATCAGCGCCCGCAGCCAGCGATGCGCGGGCTCGCCGGTATGCCTTGCGTGCCAATAGAGATTGATCGCCGGCGCCGGGATCGGCAACGGCGTCCGGTAGATGGCAAGGCCCATCGGCCCGGCCACCTTCTCGGCGAACTGGCACGGCACCACCGCGATGACGCCGCCCTGCGCGACAGCGAGCGAAACCGCATGGAATTGCGGCACCGTCAGCACGACGCGGCGCTCGCGGCCGATGCTGGCGAGCGCCGCATCGGTCGCGCCCGAGAACCCGCCATCGATCGAGCGCAGCACATGCGGCAGCGCGCAGAAGAGATCGAGCGGCATGACCGCGCCCGGCGCGAGACCCGCGGCGGCGATGGCGCCCTCGTCCGGCCGGGCGATCACCGCGAAGGGGGAATGGAACAGCACCTCCGAAGCGATCCAGTCCGGCAGCACGAGCGGCCGCTCCAGCGCGGCATCGATGACATCGTCCTGCAGCAGCCGGCCGACATCACCGCGCGCGCTGTCGAGCATGCGGAGGCGCACCTTCGGCGCGGCGACGGCGAGCTCGCGGCTCAGCGCCGGAACGAGCGTCGTCGCGAAGAAGTCGGCGCCGAGCAGCGTCACCGTGCGGTCGAGCTGCCGGGCATCGAAGGCCTCGCCGCGGCCGAGCACCCCCTCGACGAGGCCGAGCGCGCGGCGGACGCTCTCCTGCAGCGCTTCGGCGCGCGGCGTCGGCAGCATGTCATTGCCGGAGCGGACGAGGAGCTGGTCGCCGAAGTGATGGCGAAGGCGATTGAGGGCTGCGCTCACTGCCGGCTGGCTGAGGCCGATCCGCTCGCCGGCGCGCGTCACGCTTCGCTCCTTGAGCAAGGCGTCGAGCACGCGCAGAAGGTTGAGATCGAAGGCGTTCAAATTCATGCCGTGAATAGCCCCCATATGATCATTCGATTTCATGTGCCCGGCCGGCCGCCCTAGGAAACGCCGACGACAATGACAGTCGTTCACCGGCAAGGGTCACGCAAGATGCTCGACAAGACCAAGCAGACCAGCGGCAGCGGCCGCCTCACCTTTCTCGCGACGAATATCGAAGTGCTCGTTTCGGCTGCGGAGGGCTCCGATGCAATCTGCGTCGTCGAGCATCGCGCGCCGGGGGGAGACTCGCCGCCGCTGCATATTCACCGCAACGAGGACGAGACCTTCGTCATCCTCGATGGGCGGGTCCGCTTCCGCGTCGGCGACGAGGATTTCACGCTTGACGCCGGACGCGCCGCCGTCGCCCCGAAGGGTATCGCGCACAGCTACCGCGTCGAAACGCCGGGAGGCGCGCGCTTCCTGACGGTGACGCGCGGCCGCGATTTCGAGACCTTGGTGAAGACGCTCGGTCAACCGGCGGCCGACACCGGCCTGCCGCCGCGCGTCGAGGTGACGGCTGAGATGGCGGCCGGGCTTGCCGCCGTCTGCGCCGCCAACGGCATCGATCTCGTCGGCCCGCCGCTCAGCTAGAGGCCGCCGGACGCCCGGCTCGCGGAGCGCTGCTCCATCTGCGAGCCGGGTACTCTTTCAGGCGGGGACCGCCTAGTAGCCGCGCGTGCCCGGCGCGGCGAAGTCGAGCACCGGGCCGAGCGGCACGATGCCGGTCGGGTTGATCATGCGGTGGCTCTCGTAATAGTGGCCCTTGATATGGGCGAAATCGACCGTCTCGGCGATGCCGGGCACCTGGTAGAGTTCGCGCGTATAGGACCAGAGCGCCGGATAGTCGGAGAGCCGCTTCAGGTTGCACTTGAAATGGCCGACATAGACGGGGTCGAAGCGCAGCAGCGTCGTGAACAGACGCCAGTCGGCCTCGGTCGGCTGGTCGCCGGTCAGATAGCGCTGGCGCGAGAGGATCTCTTCCAGCCAGTCGAGGCTTTCGAACAGCGGCTTCACGGCCTCTTCATAGGCGGCCTGGCTGGTGGCGAAGCCGGCCTTGTAGACGCCGTTGTTGACCGTGTCGTAGATGCGCGTGTTGAGCGCATCGATCTCCGCGCGCAGCGGCTCCGGATAATAGTCGCCCTCCGCAGCGCCAATGCCGTCGAAGGCGCTGTTCAGCATGCGGATGATCTCGGCCGACTCGTTGGAGACGATGGTGGCGCGCTGCTTGTCCCACAGCACCGGCACGGTGACGCGGCCGGAATAGTCCGGCTCCGCCAGCGTATAGACCTCGTGCAGGAAGGCGGTGTGGTTGACCTTGTCCTCGGTGACGCCGGGGCCGGGCTCGAAGGTCCAGCCGTTTTCCAGCATGCGCCAATGCACGACCGAATAGTCGATCATGCCCTCGAGCCCCTTGAGCGCGCGGAAGATCATGGTCCGGTGCGCCCAGGGACAGGCCCTGGCGATATAGAGATGATAGCGGCCGGCATCGGCCTTGAAGCCGCCCTCGCCCGTCGGGCCGGCGCTGCCATCGGCGGTCACGAAGTTGCGGAAGCCGGCATTCGAGCGCTGGAAGCGACCGCCGGTGTTGCGGGTGTCATACCACTGGTCGTGCCAGACGCCGTCGATCAGAAGTCCCATGTGTCCGCTCCAGTCCTGTTGCCGCGTTCTCTCTGGGCCATCATGTGGCGCCGTGGCGGAAATGTCGCCAGCCGCGATCGAGACGACAAACCGTTCACCGCCACGGGCGCTTCGGCTTGACCCTCGCCGCCCGGCGACGCATCGTCAGGCCGGTCTCTCGCACCCCCGGGAATCATCGCCATGATGCGCGCCGTCCTTGCTACTGCCCTTCTCATCGCCCTCGGCGCCTCGGCCGGGGCAGGCTCGCGCTCGCTCGACGATCCCACGGTCTCCGTCGGCTCGTGGAGCCGCGGCAAGGTTCCGCTCTGCGATGCGCAGTCGGTGCTGAACAACATCGCCAAGCGATACCACACCGCCAATGTGAAGACCTGGCAGACCGGCCTTGCCATCGGCACGGTCACCAAGATCGACCAGGTCAAGTTCGAGCCCGCCAATCCGGGCCTGATCGACCGTCGCTTCTGCCATGCCCGCGTCGAGCTTTCGAACGGCCATCCGTCCGATCTCTATTATCTCATCGAAGAGCGGCAGGGCGTCGCCTCGATCGGCTGGGGCGTCGAGTTCTGCCTGCCGGGCCAGGACCCCTGGCGCGTCTATGACGGCTTCTGCCGCTCGATCCGCGCTCCCTAGCAGGCGGCGCGGCAGCCGGCTTCGGGGGGAACGATGCGGCGCTTCGGACTGACCACCTTCTGCCTGGCGCTCTGGTGCGCCCTATCGGGTGCCAGCGCCCGGGCCGAGGATGTCGCCGGCGACTTCGATTTCTATGTCCTGTCGCTGTCGTGGTCGCCGACCTATTGCCTCGAGAGCGGCGGCAACGACCGCATCCAGTGCGGCGGCCGTCCCTATGCCTTCGTCGTGCACGGCCTCTGGCCGCAATATGAGCGCGGCTTTCCGAGCGATTGCCCGACCGACCAGAGCGACCGCGTCCCCCGCCGCGATGTCGATGCGATGCTCGACTTGATGCCGAGCCCGTCGCTGATCCGCCACGAATGGCAGAAGCACGGCACCTGTTCCGGCCTCACGCAGCGCGACTATTTCTCGCTGGTCCGCAAGGCGAAGGCGCGCGTCGCCATTCCCTCGGCCTTCGTCGATCTCGACGATCCGCTGATGGTCAGCCCCGCCGCCGTCGAGACGGCGTTCCGCAAGGCCAATCCCGGCCTTCCGGCCGACGGCTTCGCGGTTCTCTGCGGCTCGCGGCGGCTGAAGGAAGTCCGGGTGTGCCTCACCAAGGATCTCGCCTTCCGCAGTTGCCCCGAGGTCGATCGCGGCGCCTGCCGGCGTCCCGAGATCGTCATGCCGCCGGTCCGCTGAGCGGGCGGCGGCCTTCGTTCAGGACGATGCCGTCCTGCCCTCTCCCTTCCCGCGAAGGGACTTCTCGGCGTCTCGCCCACGAGACGCGACGCTCCAGACCGGACCTCATTCCATGCTGATCCTGCGCAGTTCGCCCGCCTCGCCCTTCGGCCGCAAGGTGAAGATCGCGGCCCATGTCCTCGGCCTCATCGACCGCATCGAGATCGTCACCGCCGACACCACCAACCCCGCCGACAGCCTGCGCGTCCAGAATCCGCTCGGCAAGATTCCGGCGCTGATCCTCGAAAATGGCGGCGTCATCTACGATTCCCGCGTCATCGTCGATTATCTCGACCATCTCGCCGGTGGCGACCGCCTGATCCCGGCCGATCCGGCGCGGCGCTATCCGGCACTGGTGATGCAGGCGCTGGCCGACGGCATCATGGATGCGAGCCTCCTGCAGGTCTATGAGGGCCGCTGGCGCGAGGAGGCGATGCGGAACCAGGGCTGGCTCGCCCATCACGCCGACAAGGTGACGCGCGGCCTCGCGGCGCTCGAAACAGCCGATCTCGGCGGCCCGATCGATATCGGCCACATCACGGTCGCCTGCGCGCTCGGCTATCTCGACCTGCGCTTCCCCGGCCTCTGGCGCGAGACGCATCCCGGCCTCGTCGGCTGGCTGGACGGTTTCGCGGCGCGCGTGCCCGCCTTCGACAAGACCCGGCCGACCTGATCCCGAGCAGAGGGAGTTCCCCCATGTCCTTCTCCACCCGCGATGTCGCGACCCTCGCCGCCATCCTCAATGAGGCCGCGGATACCGAGATCCTGCCGCGCTTCCGCCATCTGACAGAGGGCGCCGTCCGCGAGAAGACCTCGGCCGAGGATCTCGTCACCGACGCCGACGTCGCCGCCGAGAAGCGGATCACCGCGGCGCTCGAAAAGGCCTTTCCGGGCGCGCTGGTGCTCGGCGAAGAGGCGGTGTCCGAGCATGGCGAAGGGCTGCTCGATGCGCTCGAGGGCGCGCCGCTCGCCTTCGTCATCGACCCGGTCGACGGCACGCGCAACTTCGCCTCGGGCCTGACCCTCTTCGGCGTCATGGCTGGCGTCATCGTCAACGGCGAGATCGCCGCCGGCGTGATCCTCGATCCGATCGGCAAGGACTGGTCGGTGGCGCTGCGCGGCGAAGGCGCCTGGACGGAAACGGCCGACGGCGCACGCATCGACCTCGCGGTCGCCAAGGCGAAGCCGGTCGCGGAAATGTCGGGCTTCGCCGCCTGGTGGCTGCTCGACGAGCCGCTGCGCTCGCAGCTCGCCGCCAATCTCGCGCGGACCGGATCGGTCTCGAACTATCGCTGCGCCGCGCATGAATACCGGCTGCTCGCCGGCGGCCATGCCCATTTCTCGGCCTTCAGCAAGCTGATGGTCTGGGACCATGCGGCGGGCTGGCTGCTGCACCAGGAGGCCGGCGGCTATTCGGCGCGCTATGACGGCAGCGCCTATTCGCCGCTGCACCGCGCCGGCGGGCTGCTGTGCACGCCCGACGAGGCGAGTTGGCACGCGCTGCACGCGGCGCTGTTCGCCGGCACAGAGTATGCGCGCGGATGAGGGGGCGGGCGACGGCAGACGCCGACGCCCCTCCCCGGAGCCTTCGCCTCAGAACTTGTAGCCGAGGCCGGCGCGGACCGTTCCGGAATTGAAGTCGATGTCGGAGGCGGTATCGATGCCGGTCCGATAGAGCTGCGAACCGAAATCGGCGTACTGGTACTCGATGCGCGCGGTGATGTGGTCGGTCACCGCCGCTTCGGCGCCGGCGCCGAGCGTCCAGCCCCAATGGGTGGCGGAATTCGAGAAGGCGCCGCTTTCGACGGTGGCGCCCGAGGCGGCGATGCCGCCGGTGCCATAGGCAAGCACGCGGCCGAAGGAATAGCCGGCGCGGGCGCGCAGGGTCGATTCCCAAGTCTGGTTGACGGAGCCGAAGGCGTCGCTGCTTCCCTTCACGTCGTCCCAGAGCAGATCGGCCTCGCCGCCGACCACGACATTGTTGCCGAGCTCGAAATTGTAGCCGCCATAGGCGCCGATCTTGCCGCCTTCGGCATTGACCGAGCGGCCGCTGCCGAGACCCGACGTGCGGTCGAACGTGTTCCAGCCATAGCCGACGACGGCGCCGAGATAGGGGCCGGTCCAGGTGAAGCCGACCGGCGCGGCGAGCACGGCCGGCTGGTCATAGGAATAATCGGCGGCAAGGGCCGGCGCCGCGGCGAACGCGACGACAGCGGCGGCGAGACCTGGGGCGTTGAGGGAGAGGGTGCGGATACGCAGCATCGAAATCTCCAAGGGTACAAGGGCACCGGCGCGATGGGGGGAACCGGCCGGTCCGTGGCGAGAAGTAGAGCGCTCCAATGCGGCGAAAACCGCCGTCGATGATGGCATCGATGAGGCATGGCGGCGCGTGGCCCCGAGGCAACAGACCGGCGTAAGCGCCTTTTCTCAAAGGCGTTTCCGGTCCGGCCTCAGAAAATGATTCAACCGCGCCGCCCCATCTTCGCCGCAGGGGTTGAAAGGCGTTAACCCCGCCTAACGAAGCCTTACCGAACACCCTCCGGCGCCCTATCTTCCGCTACCGGTCACGAAGGGGATGGTCATGACGGAAGAGCGGCGCGTCGCGCTGGTAACGGGAAGCGGACGCCGCATCGGCCGCGCGATCGCCGAGGATCTCGCCGCGGCGGGCTTCGCGGCGGCGATCCACTGCAACCGCTCGCGCGACGACGCCATGGCGGTGGCGGAGGGCATCCGCCAGCGGGGCGGCAAGGCGGCCGTCGTCCAGGCCGATCTCGCCGATCTCGCCAGCCTCCCCGGCATCATCACCGAGACCGCGGCGGCGCTGGGAGCCCCGACCCTGCTCGTCAACAACGCCTCGATCTTCGAGCAGGACTGCATCGGCGCGATGGACGCGGCCCTGTTCCAGCGCCAACTCGCCATCAACCTGACGGCGCCAGTGCTGCTCGCCGACGCCTTCGCCGCCGCGCTGCCGCCGAGCGAGCACGGCCTCATCGTCAACATCATCGACCAGCGCGCGTGGAAGACGACGCCCTATTACATCTCCTACCAGCTATCGAAATCGGCGCTCCTCACCGCGACGCGGACGCTGGCGCAGGCGCTGGCGCCGCGCATCCGCGTCAACGCGATCGGCCCCGGGCCCAGCGTGCCCTCGCCGCGGCAGGATCTCGACGATTTCCGTCGCCAGGCCGAGGCAGTGCCGCTGCGCCATGGACCGGAGCTTGCGGAATTCGGTCGCACGATCCTCTACCTCCATGCGACACGCTCGATCACCGGCCAGATGATCGCGCTCGATGGCGGCCAGCATCTTGCCTGGGAGACGCCGGACGTCGTAGGGATCAAAGAGTGAACAAGCTGCCTGCCGAGATCGGCGCGCCGGAAACGGCCGCCGCCCCTGACGACGAGACTGCGCTGCCGGAGGGCACGCTGGTCGACGGCCTGCGCGCCGGCGAGGCGCTCGACGACGAGCTGCCGCCGGACGAAGACATGCCTGAGCCGGGCGAGGCCGCCGACGACAGCGGGGTCGAGATCGACGCCGAGATCGAGGCGGAGGCGCTGGAACCGTTCGAGGCCGGCGGCGAGCGGTTGCCGCGCGGCCAGGGCGCCGCCGTCATCGCCGATTTCGTCAAGCGGCTGCCGAATGCGCCGGGCGTCTACCGGATGTTCGATGCCGCCGGCAACGTCCTCTATGTCGGCAAGGCGCGGAACCTCAAGAAGCGCGTCACCAGCTATACCCGCATCGGCCTTCAGTCGAACCGGATCATCCGCATGATCCAGCAGACGGCGACGATGGAATTTGTCACGACGCGCACCGAGACCGAGGCGCTGCTGCTCGAAGCGAACATGATCAAGCGGCTTCGACCGCGCTTCAACGTGCTGCTGCGCGACGACAAGTCGTTCCCCTATATCCTGATCACCCAGCACGACGCGCCGCAGCTGGTGAAGCATCGCGGCGCGCGCACGCGGAAGGGCGACTATTACGGCCCCTTCGCCTCCGCGGGTGCCGTCGCCAACACCGTCTCGGCGATGCAGCGCGCCTTCCTGATCCGCACCTGCACGGACTCGGTCTATGAGAGCCGGACGCGGCCGTGCCTCCTGCACCAGATCAAGCGCTGCGCCGCGCCCTGCACGGGCGAGATCTCGCTCGCGGACTATGCCGAGCTGGTGCGCGAGGCGAAGGGCTTCCTCACCGGCAAATCCTCGGCGATCCGCACCGATCTTGCCCGCGCCATGGGCGAGGCCAGCGCCGATCTCGATTTCGAGCGCGCCGCGATCTATCGCGACCGCCTCGCCGCGCTCAGCCATGTCCAGTCGCATCAGGGCATCAACCCGCAGAGTGTCGACGAGGCCGACGTCATCGCCGTGCATCAGGAAGGCGGCCAGAGCTGCGTGCAGGTGTTCTTCTTCCGCACCGGCCAGAACTGGGGCAACCACGCCTTCTATCCGCGCGCCGACAAGTCGCTCGGGCCGGGCGAGGTGCTGGCCGCCTTCCTCGCGCAGTTCTACGAGGATAAGCCCTGCCCGCGGCTGATCCTGATCAGCCATGAAGTCGAGGAGGCCGAGCTGATCGCCGAGGCGCTCGGCGAGCATGCCGGCCACAAGGTCGAGATCGCCGTGCCGAAGCGCGGCGAGAAGAAGGACCTCGTCGACCACGCGCTCGCCAATGCCCGCGAGGCGCTCGGCCGCAACCTCGCCGAGACCTCGAGCCAGGCGCGGCTGCTGGAGGGCGTCGCCGCCGCCTTCGGGCTGGAGGCGACGCCGCGGCGGATCGAGGTCTATGACAACAGCCACATCATGGGCACCAACGCCGTCGGCGGCATGATCGTCGCCGGCCCCACGGGCTTCGTGAAGAACCAGTACCGCAAGTTCAACATCCGCTCGGAGGAGATCACGCCGGGCGATGATTTCGGCATGATGCGCGAGGTGCTGACGCGCCGCTTCTCGCGGCTCGTCAAGGAGCACGGCACGCGCGAGGCGGCGCCGCGCGACGAGGACGGCTTCGGCCCGTGGCCCGATCTCGTCTTCATCGACGGCGGCGCGGGGCAGCTCTCGGCCGCGCGGGCGATCATCGACGAGCTCGGCCTCACCGACGCCGTGCCGCTGGTCGGCATCGCCAAGGGTCCCGACCGCGACGCCGGCCGCGAGAAATTCTTCATTCCCGGCCGCGAGCCCTTCATGCTGCAGCCGCGCGACCCCGTGCTCTATTTCGTGCAGCGCCTCCGAGACGAGGCGCACCGCTTCGCGATCGGCACCCACCGCGCCAAGCGCAAGGCCGCGCTCGGCGCCAATCCGCTCGACGAGATCGGCGGCATCGGCCCGACGCGGAAGCGCGCCCTGCTCGGCCATTTCGGCACGGCCAAGGCCGTCGGCCGCGCCTCGATCCCCGACCTCCTCGCCGTCCCCGGCGTCTCCGCGCAGATGGCCCAGACGATCTACGACTTCTTCCACGAACGGGGGGAGTGAGGGGTTCAGATCCTGTCCAGCCCCCAACGATCACGGCACCGATCCACGAAACGTCGTGCGTCTTCGGTTGTCGCAATCGCATCGCCAATATCAGCGCTCATGACGAGCCCATAGTCGGCCGTTGTCCGGTCTGTATGAGCCCGGCTCAACATCCGTCCGCACTCCACCATGTCCACGCCTTCCACGGCGACGAGTTTGGCGAAATGCTCGATGACATGCGTGTGGCTGGCCGGGGATGATTTGGTCCTGCCAACGCCGCCTGACACCAGAATGACGGACGCTGCGACGTGGTGCATCGCGTAATAGGCGGAATGGATGCAGGAGTTCGGGGCGATCCTCAGCCTCGCCATATCATCGGCTTCCTGCAGATGGAGCAATCCCTTGCTCCATTCCTGCCGAGCCCGCTCCAACCGCTCATCATCGGCAAGCGGCTCGATCGCCGCCGGTCTCGGCTTGTTGGAGTGCTTCTTCTTGGCGGGATCGGACATCCTCTTCATCGAACGACGACACCGTCACGTATGATCGACTGTGCGAGGGGTCCTGCCGACCGACGACTTAGATAGTCGGCCGGCACGGAGACCGGCACGATATGCATGCCTTCGAGAAGATACGGGTATGCCAGATCGGTCAAAAGATGGTCTGTGCGCCGTCTGTCATCCAGCCCCGTGACGAGGACCGCGACATCGTAGTCGGAGTCGCGACGCGCATTCCCCCGAGCCCGTGACCCGAACAAGATGACGTCGGCGACGCGGCCAGGCAAAGCGTCCTCTGCACCGCGGCGAAACGCACGCAGCCTGTCCGCCGCCTCGGGCGACAGAAGCTCAGAAAGGGGCTTGGTCATGCTCGAAGCCATGCGCGGCAGGATATCAACAACCCGCCCTCAGTCCAATGTGAACCGGTGGCGGGTCGATGGAGAGGCCGGTTGGTCGCTGGCGGCTAAGCGGCCCTGCCCCAGTGCGGGAACGGGTCCTCGAGTTGGGCCGCGGCGGCGGTGAGCCCGGTGGTGACGCTGCCATGGAGGCAGGTGTCGAGCGTCGCGCGGATGGCGGCTTCGTCCATCGCGGGGCCGCCGATGAAGACGAGTTCCTGGCGGCGGTCGCCCCAGGTCTCGTTCCAGTGCCGCCGCATGGTCGAGACGGCTTCGGGGTCGTTGGGCCAGCGTTCGCGAGGCATCGCCGCCCACCAGTAGCCACGCCCTTCGGTGCGCAGGATCGAGCCGGCGATCGAGAGTTCGGCAGCCCAGGACGGCCGCGTCGCGATCCAGAAATGGCCCTTGGCCCGGAGCACGCCGGGGAAGCCTCGGCCGAGCGCCTCATGCAGCCGGGCCGGATGGAACGGTCGCCGCGCGCGATAGACGAAGGAGCGGATGCCGTATTCCTCGGTCTCCGGGACATGGCCGGCGAAGTCGTAGAGCTCCTTCATCCAGAGCGGATGCGCGCGCGACCGCTCCTCGTCATAGAGGCCGGTATCGAGCACGAGATCGAGCGGCGCCTGCGAAAACTCCGTCTCGATGATGCGCGCGTCGCCGTTGAGGCCGCGTACCACGCGCCGCACATCGGCGAGCTGATCCGGCGTCACGTCGCGGACCTTGTTGATGACGACGATGTCGGCAAACTCGATCTGCTCGACGAGAAGATCGACCAGCGTGCGAAAATCCTCCGGCCCCGCCGTCTCACCGCGTTCGCGCAGGAGGTCCTGCGAGGCGTAGTCCTTGAGCAGATTAGCCGCGTCGACCACCGTCACCATCGCGTCGAGACGGGCGATATCGGAGAGGGAAGAACCGTCCTCGTCGCGGAACTCGAACGTCGCGGCGACCGGTAGCGGCTCGGCGATGCCGGTGCTCTCGATCAGAAGCGCATCGAAGCGCCCCTCGCCGGCGAGCCGGCGCACCTCGTTCAGAAGATCATCGCGCAGCGTGCAGCAGATGCAGCCATTCGTCATCTCCACCAGCTTCTCGTCGGTGCGCGAGAGATCGGCGCCGCCGTCTCGGACGAGGTCGGCGTCGATATTGACCTCCGACATGTCGTTGACGATCACCGCGACCTTGCGGCCCTGGCGATTGTTGAGGACGTGATTGAGCAGCGTCGTCTTGCCCGCGCCGAGGAAGCCGGAGAGGACCGTGACCGGCAGGCGCCGGTCATCGGATGCGCGTTGGGACATGATGCCTCCATATGTAATGTTATAACATAACACATGGATATAGCCTCATCCGCCGCCGCCGCGCAACGCCCTTCGCCGACCGCGTCGACTTCCTTTGGCAGTGGATCGACGTCCTCGCGACGACACACATGGGCGTCCGGGCGCGAGCTCACGGTTCGGCGTGCACCGGCGGGATGATCGCGGCCGTGCCTCTGTCTTCAGCCTCGGACCCGCAGGTTTCTGCGCCAATCGCTGGCACATTTCTTTCAGAATCTTCCGATAAGGTTGCTCACTATTGGCTCCGCGCTCGATCACTCGGATCCGACTTATGCGGCTCGCTACGTTGAAGGAACGATGATGCTGCGTGAGCGGAGGTGCCTTGGCCAATCGTCGCAGTGAGGGGTTGATCGGCGCCTGCCTGATGGCGGCGCCGGCAGCATCCGCGGCCTGCATGCTTGTCGGCCTCAGCATCATCGTCAACGCCGTCAGTCCCGTCGTCATCTGGCAGGCCCTTCCCAACGGCATGGCGGCATCGCCCTGGACCGGGCTCGCCTTTCTGGCCGTCGGTGCCGGGTCATGGTCGTCGCGGCAGGTCGGCGGCGGGTTCCGCCGGGCGGCAGCCCTGTTCGTCATGACCATCCTCATCGCTCGGCTCGCGCTGATCATCCTGGCGCCCGGCATCCTCGACCGCGCTTGGCCGCATCCGGACCGGTTCTCGCCCGAACTCGTCTCGGTCCGGCAGATCGCCGAGCGCCCGCAGACCACGATCCTGCTGATCCTGTTCGTTGCGGTCATGACCCTCATGGACATGCGGCGGACCGCCGCTGCGCAGATCGTCGCCGCCGTGGCGCTGCTGCTGCCGCTTGCCTCGCTGATCGCACGGCTTTTCGGCGACTTCGGCAGCTATGGCCTGATGCCGATGCCGACGACGCTGGCCGGTACGTTCGCCGCCCTCGCCCTGCTCATGGGCACCGCGCATCGGGGACCGCTGCGCAGCTTTCTCACGCAGCAGCCGCATGGCCGGCGGGCACGACGCCACCTCGCATTGCTGGTCACGCCCTTCGTCGCCATCGCCGTCGTGATCGCCGTCTGGGGAACAGAGGCCACGGTCAGGTGGTTGCCGGTCCTTGCCGCAATCCTCGTCTTGTCCATCGGCTTCGTCTTCGTCGTCAATCAGCTGCGGCTGGCGCGCCTGGAGCGCCGGCACCCGCGGCTCGGCCAGGCGGCCTCGCCCCTGTTGGCCGCCATGGACGGCGCCTGGAGCCGGGGCGAGTTCTTCCTGCTCTATCAGCCGCAGATCGACCTGACGACGCGCCGCGTCATAGGCGCGGAGGCGCTGGTCCGCTGGATGCATCCGACCGAAGGACTGGTGACGCCGGATCAATTCATCCCGATCGCCGAACAATCGGGCCTTATCGAGCCGCTCGGGACCTGGATCCTCGCGAAGGCCTGCGCAGAGGCGGCGTCCTGGCGCCTTGACGACCGCTCCGCGCTCGACGGCCGCATCTCGGTCAATG
Organism: Kaistia sp.; assembly: GCA_965229325.1. GTDB lineage: Bacteria > Pseudomonadota > Alphaproteobacteria > Rhizobiales > Kaistiaceae > Kaistia. The sequence continues at coordinate 1,597,731 of OZ245873.1, forward strand.
TCTCGCCGATGCAGCTGCGTCAGCCGTGCTTCGTGGCCAGCGTCGTCGAGACTCTGCGCGCGACGGGCCTTCCACCCGACCGGCTGACGCTCGAGATCACAGAGAGCGTGCTTGTGCTGGAGCGTGATCCCGCCATCGCCGTCATGACGGAGCTTCGCGCGATCGGCGTTCGCATTGCCATGGATGATTTCGGCACCGGCTATTCGAGCCTGTCCTATCTGAGGCGCCTGCCGATCGACGAGCTCAAGATCGACCGCTCCTTCGTGAGCGAGCTGCCCGGCGATGAAGGCGCCGTGGCGATCGTTCGGGCGCTGCTCGCCATGGGTCGGAGCCTTCGCATGCACATCATCGCCGAGGGCATCGAGACGCCCGAACAGGCCGAATTCCTGAGCGGGATCGGGTGCGACTCGGGCCAGGGCTATTACTATGCGCGGCCCCTGCCGCCGGATGGCCTCATCGCCTTCGCCCGCAAGGTCGAGGCCTGGCAAGGCGCCCAGGCCGCGGCCGCGGCGACCGCCCACGCGGCGGAGCCTGCTGCGGCGCTGTCTGGCTAAGGGCCAGACGCTTTCCCTCAGGCGAGCACGCTCTTTGGCAGCAGGCCGTGCACGCCCTTTTCGCCATTCACCGTCTGGGTGACGTGGAAGTCGGCGGCGAGCGAGGCGAGGCGGTAGGCGTCGTTGCGGGTGAGGCTGGTGCGCTCGGTGATGAAGGTGATCATCTCGCGCACGGCAATGCGCATGGCCTCGTCGAGATCGGACGAGAAGCCCATCGTCATGTAAGCGGACGGGGTCTCGGCGCGCGGCAGCGTGATCAGCGGATCGGCGCCCGTCTTCTTGTGCAGGATGAAGGTGAAGGTGCCGGTCAGCGCGGTCTCGAGCGCCGTGACGCAGACCTCGCCATGGCCCTGCACGCCATGGCCGTCGCCGCAGAGGAAATTGCCGCCCTCGGTCCAGACCGGCAGATAGAGCGTCGAGCCGACGCCGAGATCCTTGTTGTCGAGATTGCCGCCATGGAGGCGCGGCTCGCGCGAGGAGAGTTCGCCATAGACGGGCGGCGGCGCGACACCCATGACGCCGAAGAAGGGCACGAGCGGCAGTTCGGTGCCGAAGGGCATGAGGCAGGTCTTCGCTTCCCTGTCGATTGGGATGTGGATCAGGTCGATGTCCGGCAGGATGAAATCCTCCGGCAGCGTGCCTTCGAACGGCACGATGGCGTTGAAGCCCCAGTCGGCGCCAAGCTCGATCGCCTCGATGCGCACTTCCAGCATGTCGCCGGGCTCGGCGCCAGCGACCGCCACCGGCCCGGTCAGGAGATGTCCGAAGCGGACGGGCAGCTCAGCCGCGTGGATCGCCTTCAGCGCGGGCGAAACGGTCATGCCGCTGCCCTCCGCCGGCACGAATTCCGCCAGCGCCGTCAGCGTCTCGATCACCACGCGGTCGCCCGAGGCAATGGTGAGGACGGGCGGCGTCGCGGCGGCGAAACGGCCCCATTGCACGGTCTCGGGGGTTGCCTTCAGCACATGCTCGGTCATCGGTTTTCCTCGGCGCAACAGCGGCTTCGTCGGATCGTCATGCAAGGAACGCGCCCTGCCCTGGCGGCGCCGGCCGCCTGCGACACGCAAGCTGTGGATGGCCGCGATCATCGCACCGGCGCCCGCGCCCGCATGGTAAATCTCGCTGTCCGATCCTCCATCGGCTAAGAGGCAGCGCATGAACATCGAGCTCGGCAAAGTGGCCGGCCCCCATGGCGGGGGCGCCGAGGCCATGCTCGATGTCGAGGAACTCCTGGCGACGCGCCTCCTCGTGCAGGGCAATTCCGGCTCCGGCAAGTCGCATCTGCTGCGCCGCCTGATCGAGCAGAGCGCGCCCTTCGTGCAGCAGGTCATCATCGATCCCGAGGGCGATTTCGTCAGCCTCGCCGAGCGCTTCGGCCATGTCGTGCTCGATGCCGAGCGCGGGCTCGGCGAACTCGAAGTGATCGCGACGCGCGTGCGCCAGCACCGCGTCTCGGCCGTGCTCAATCTCGAAAGCCTCGATGTCGAGATGCAGATGCGGGCAGCCGGCACATTTCTGAACGCGATGTTCGATGCCGAGCGCGAACATTGGTTCCCCGTCCTCGTCGTCGTCGACGAGGCGCAATTGTTCGCGCCGGCCGTGGCGGGCGAGGTCTCGGAAGAGGCGCGCAAGCTCTCGCTCGGCGCGATGACCAATCTGATGTGCCGCGGCCGCAAGCGCGGCCTTGCCGGCATCATCGCGACGCAGCGCCTCGCCAAGCTCGCCAAAAACGTGGCGGCCGAGGCGTCGAACTTCCTGATGGGCCGCACCTTTCTCGACATCGACATGGTGCGCGCCGCCGACCTGCTCGGCCTCGAGCGGCGCCAGGCCGAGACTTTCCGCGATCTCGCGCGCGGCCAGTTCGTCGCGCTCGGACCGGCGCTGACACGGCGGCCGATCACGGTCTCCGTCGGCACGGTCGAGACCGCGCCGCGCGCCGGAACGCCGAAACTGACACCGCTGCCGGCGGAAGCCGCCGCGGCGCAGCGCGAGCTGGTGCTAGCGCCGGTCCCGGTCGATCTCGTGCGCCCGGCCGAGCCGCGCGTCGTCATGCCTTCGGCCCCGACGACGCATGAATTGCTGGCGGCCCTCTCGCGCGAGGCGCCGACTGAAGCGCTGGAGCCCGCCGATGACGGCCTCACGCCCGAGGAGCGCGAGGCTGAGCTCCTCGCCATCGCGCGCGCCGTTCTCGCCGAGCCGGGCGCGGCCTTTCGCGGCGAGGCGCCGCTCTATCAGGATTTCCTCGTCCGCTGCCGCATCCAGCGCCTGCCGGCGACATTGCCGCTGGCGCCGTTCCGCTTCCTGCTCAATCGCGCCCGCGCCGGCGTCGATCCGGCGCTGGAACAGTCGGATGCCTGGCAGCGGGCGGTCGAACTCGCGCGGGCGCTGCCCGACGAGGCGCAGCTCTCGTTCCTGCTGATCGCGGCGGCGGCGCTGGCCGGGGCGCCCTGCCCGTCCGATGCTGAACTCGCGCTGCGCTCGGGCACGCATTCGGCCGGCCGCGCCCGCAGCCGGCTGCGGCATCTGGAAAAGAGCGGCCATATCGTGCTGCGCGTCGATATCCGCGGTCATCGCGCCGCCGTGCTGCCCGATCTCGGCATCGAGACGGCGGCCGGCGATGCGCGAGCGCCCTATGGCGACGGGTCGATCGCGGCCGAGTGAGCCTCAGCCCAGCGCGAGCTGGCGGACGAGGTCGGGCAGCGCGCCGAGATCAGCGATCTCGCGGAAGCGCGGCGCGTCCTTCGGCGGTTCGACATGTTCGAACGACCAGGTCAGCGGATGCGGCACATGGATGCCGTAGGCGCCGGCCGCGATCGCCGGGACGATGTCGGATTTCAGCGAATTGCCGACCATCATCGCCCGCTCGGGTCCATCGCCATGGCGCGCGAAGATGCGGCGATAGGTGTCGGCGGTCTTGTCGCTGACGATCTCGATCGCATCGAAGAGGTCGCCGAGGCCGGAGGCGGCGAGCTTCCGCTCCTGGTCGAACAGGTCGCCCTTGGTGATCAGGATGATGCGGTAGCTGCCGGAGAGCCGCTCGATCGCCTCGCGGGCATGCGGCAGTGTCTCGACCGGATGGGCGAGCAAGGCGCGGCCGGCGGCGAGGATCTCGCGGATGATGGATGCGTCGACGCGGCCGTCGGTGACCTCGATCGCGGTCTCGATCATCGAGAGCGTGAAGCCCTTGATGCCGAAGCCATAGAGCGCGAGGTTGCGCGTCTCGGCCTCGAGCAGGCGGCTCGAGAGCACCTCGGCGTCGCCATGCGATTCGAGCAGCTCGGTGAAGCGCTGTTCGGTCAGGCGGTAGAAATGCTCGTTCTGCCAGAGCGTATCGTCGGCATCGAACCCGATCGCGGTGATGGCGTCAGCACCCATGCCGGGCCCCTTCAAGCAACACGCGGGATCAGGATCGTCTCGATGGCAGGAAAATCAAGCGCCGGAATGCGAAGGCCCGGGAAGGTCCGGGCGAACAGCTGACAGCGGCGCCTGGGGCGGCAGCCCCGACGCCGGCGTGGCGCCTCAGGCAGAGATCATCAGCCGATCAGGCCGGGACCTTGGCGGCGCGCTTCGGGCGGACCTTCGGCGGCGCGGCGGCGGCGATCGCGCGCTCTTCTTCTTCCTTGGCCATGCGCAGCGCCTTCAGCTTGGCGGTGCGGTCACGCAGGGCCTTCGATGCGTCGACGACACCCTTCTGGGTCTTGTCGAACTTGGCATCGGCCTTGAGCCGGGCATTGGAGGGTTCGGGCATCTTCATCCTTCCTTGGTACTGACGACCTTGGGTTCAAGAGCCCTGGCGGCCGGCCGCCCTTGGGGCGCCGGCCGTTCCGGCAGGTACAGACGCGCGCCGATCAGCGCGCGGCCGGACGCGGCGGCGGAGCGCCCTTGGCACCCGCAATCCGCGGCTTCGGCTTCGGCGCTGCGATCAGACCCTCGCGGATCGCCTGCTTGCGCGCGAGCTTGCGGGCCCGGCGGATCGCCTCGGCCTTCTCGCGCACGCGCTTTTCCGACGGCTTTTCATAAGCGTTGCGCATCTTCATTTCGCGGAAGACGCCTTCCCGCTGCAGCTTCTTCTTGAGGACCCTCAGCGCCTGATCGACGTTGTTGTCACGAACCAAAACCTGCAAATTCTATCCTAACATCATTTCTGGGCCGCCCACTTCCGGGGGCGCGATGAACCGCGCGAACGAGGAGGCGAAGTTTTACCATTACCATAGATGCACGGCGCCTGCTGCCCCGGAAAGCAGACGATGCCGCATTTTTGAACGCCGGCCTTTTGCCCGCGTTCCCGCGCTTTCTGGCGGATCTGGCCGAAGGGCTCAGGCTTCCTGGATCGCCGAGAGCTTCCAGTCGCCGCCGGCCGGCCGCACGAACGTCCACAATTCGGTCGTCTCGGTCGGATGCGATTCGTCGCCCGAGACGACGAGCCCGTCCTTGCGGTCGCGCATCACGTCGCGGCTCTCGTAGCGCATGGCGACGGTCGCATAGTCGCTGCCATCCTCGCGCCAGGCCTCGGCGAGATCGCCCTGCAGCAGCTTGACCTCGGTGACGTCGTTGCGGACGCCCGACGTCGCGTTCTGGCTGAGCTCTTCCGAGAGATAGGACATGATCTCGGGCGTGGTGACGGCGCGCAGCGCCGCATAGTCCTCGCGTCCGAACGCGGTCTGCACCTCGGTCAGGAGCTGCTCGAACCGGTCGAGATCGCCATCGACGATGCCGACTTCGTCGCGGTCGTTGCGGGCATTGGCCGGGCGCGACGGGCGCGCATCGACCGAGCCGCCGCCGAAGCCGAAGCCGCCGAGGCCGCCAAAGGCCGGACGGGCCGGCGCCGGCTCGTCGGCCGGGCCCTCACGATAAGCGGGGCCGGCCGCGGTCGCCGGCTGCGGCTGGCGCCGATTGGCGAGGAAGCGGAACAGGAACATCGCGGCGAGCGCGAACAGCGCGATCTGCAGGATCATGCCGAAGGCGCCGGCAAGGCCGCCGAAGCCGTGACCGAGCAGGAGGCCGATCAGGCCGCCGATGGCAAGGCCGCGCAGCATCGAGCCGCCGAAGCCGGAGAAGAAGCCGGGACGCTGCGCCTGCATGGCGCCGGGCGCGGCGGCCGACGGGGCGGCCGGCTGCGTCATCGAACGCTGGACGGGCTGGGCGGCGGTCGGCGCCGTCGGTGTGGTGGCGGGCGTCGAGAACGTGCGCGTGCCGCGACTGCCGAAGGAGCCGCCGCGGCGGGCATCGGCTTGGTCGACGAAGGCAAAGCTCGTGGTCAGCACAATGGCCAACGCAAGCAACGGCATCGTCAGGCGCTTCCAGAACATCGGATCTCCCCGGGGTCGAGTGGACATTGCATCGATATAGGAAGCGATGGTGCGAATTGTGAGGGGTCCGGTTTCTTCTCGCGGCCGCGCCGTGCTATGAGGCGCCCCTTCTCAGCCTGCCGGCGTCGCCGGATCGCGCCACCAGCCACCGGATAAGCATGTCGTTCGAGGTCGCCGCCTTCTATCGCTTTGCCGCGCTGCCGGACGCCGCGGACCTCCGCGAGCCGCTCGAAGGCTTCTGCGCCGAGCACGGCATCAAGGGCTCGATCCTCGTCGCGACCGAGGGCATCAACGGCACCGTCGCCGGCGTGGCCGAGGCGATCGACGCGCTGCTCGCGCTCTTCGCCGATAGTCCGCTCTTCGCCGGCCGCCTCGCCGGCATCGACGTCAAGCGCTCGACAGCGGCGGCGATGCCGTTCCGGCGGCTGAAGGTGAAGCTGAAGCGCGAGATCGTGACGCTCGGCGTCGAGAACCTCGATCCGGCTGCCCGCACCGGCACCTATGTCGAGCCGGAAGACTGGAACCGCGTCATCAGCGATCCCGACGTGCTGGTCATCGACACGCGCAACCGCTTCGAGGTGGCGATGGGCAGCTTCGAGCGTGCCGTGGATCCGGAAACGCGCAAGTTCTCGCAGTTTCCAGACTATGTCCGCCGCTCGCTCGATCCGGCGCGGCAGAAGAAGATCGCGATGTTCTGCACCGGCGGCATCCGCTGCGAGAAGGCGAGCGCCTATCTGCTCGCGGAGGGCTTCGAGGAGGTGCTGCACTTGAAGGGCGGCATCCTCCGCTATCTCGAAGAGGTGCCGGCGGAGGAAAGCCTCTTCCGCGGCACATGCTTCGTGTTCGACGAGCGCATCGCGCTCGGCCAGGGCCTTGCCGAGGCGGGTCCGCAGGCAGGCGCGGACCCATCCGCTCAGGCGGAGGCATCGTCCTCGGCGACGACATCCTTCAAATAAGGCTCGACCGATCCGGTCAGCTTGATCGTCAGCGGATTGCCGAAACGGTCGCGCGCCTTGCCGGCGGCGACGCGGACCCAGCCCTCGCTGACGCAATATTCCTCGACATTGGTCTTCTCGACGCCCTTGAAGCGGATGCCGATGCCGCGCTCGAGCAGTTCGGCATTGTAGAACGGGCTGCGCGGGTCGCTGGACAGCCGGTCGGGGAGGCTTTCGCTCATCGTGTGTTCTCCTTGGCCCGGTCAGGGGATGGCGCGCCGGCCACGAAGCCCGGCGGAAGGCGATGCAATAGCCGTCCGCGCCGCCGATGCCAACTGCCGGCCACGATCGCGCGTCTGGCGGCGACAGAGCGTCCACCGCGCGAGCCCTATCCCGCCGCGCCGCACGCCGTCATGATGCTGCACAGCAGCAACCGGGATTCGTCCGTCATGGCACTCAAGCTCAACATCATCATCGTCAGCACGCGGCCGGGCCGGATCGGCCCGCATATCGCGCGCTGGTTCCACGACTATGCCAAGGAAAACAGCGCCTTCGACACCGAACTGGTCGACCTCGCCGATTTTGGCCTGCCGGTCTTCGACGAGCCGCGCCATCCGCGGATGAAGCAGTACGAGCACGCGCACACCAAGGCCTGGAGCGCGTCGGTCGACGCGGCGGACGCCTTCGTCTTCGTGACGCCGGAATACAATTTCTTCGCGCCGCCTTCCTTCGTGAATGCCGTCGACTTCCTCTGGAACGAATGGGCCTACAAGCCGGCTGGCCTCCTGTCCTATGGCGGCGTCTCGGCGGGCCTCCGCGCCGCGCAATCGGAGAAGTCGCTGCTGACGACGCTGAACGTCATGCCGATCCCCGAAGGCATCGCCGTGCCGATGGCGCCGAAGCTGATCCTCGATGGCGTCTTCCAGCCGAACGAGCTCATTCTCGCCAGCGCCAAGAGCATGGTCGAGCAGTTGCACCGCTGGGCGGTGGCGCTGAAACCGATGCGCGCGCCGCTCAGCGCGTGAGGAGGCTGAGCGCCGTCAGGGCGAGAAGATAGAGACCGGCCGCCGTCAACATAAAGAACACGGCGGCCGAGCCGAGATCCTTGGCGCGGCGCGCGAATTCCGAGCGATGCGGCGAAATCTCGTCGACGATGGTCTCGATGGCGGTGTTGAGCGCCTCGACGGCGAGCGCCGCCATCGCCAGGAGGCCGAAGACGCCGATCTCGGCCGGCGAGCGGCGCAGCACGATCAGCCAGGCGATGCCGACAATCGCGGCGGCGAGCTCCATCCGCGCGGCGACTTCGCTGCGAAAAAGGATCGCCACGCCTGAGGTCGACCATTGCCAGGCCGAGCCGAAATGTTCGATCCAGCTGCGCACTTCCATCCAGCTTCTCATGGCGGGTTCACAATCCCATAGACGGCTGAGGACACGGGCCGTGCCTTATCCGTCTTTGATGTGATTTGAATGTCGGTCGCGGGGCCGTCATTTCCAGTCCTCAGCGCAAACGGAACCGAATAGGCCCCGCTCGGCTTGTGGCTGGGAGGGACCGATGCGATATGAGGTTGCAGCGCGAAGGGGGATGGCATGAGCGAGATTCGCAGCTTCGAGGCGAGACGACCGCAGCGAGCGCTTCTCCTGTCGCTGCCGAACATGCTGACCTATGGCCGCATCGTCGCCGTTCCGCTCGTCGTGTTCTGCGTCGTCGGCGGACGCGACGCCTGGCGTTGGATCGCGCTCGGCCTCTTCATCGTCGCCAGCATCACCGATTATCTCGATGGCTATCTCGCGCGCATCTGGAGCCAGCAATCCTCGCTCGGCCGCATGCTCGATCCGATCGCCGACAAGCTGCTCGTCGCCGCCTGCCTGCTCGCGCTCGTCTTCGAGCGCACGATCGGCGGCGTGGCGATCTGGGCGGCGCTCATCATTCTCTCGCGCGAAATCCTCGTCTCGGGCCTCCGCGAATATCTCGCCGAGCTGCGCGTCAGCGTGCCGGTGACGCGGCTCGCCAAATGGAAGACCGCGACGCAGATGGTCGCCATCGCCTTCCTGCTGGCGGGACCCGCCGGCGATCTCTTCTTCCCCTATACGACGACGGTCGGCCTCGTCCTGCTCTGGCTCGCCGCGCTCGTCACGCTCTATACGGGCTACGACTATTTCCGCGCCGGCCTCGGCCATATCCTCGACGAGGAGACATGAAGCTCGTCTACTTCGCCTGGGTGCGCGAGCGCATCGGCAAGCTCGAGGAGACGGTCGAGCCGCCCGGCCATGTCGGCACGGTCGGCGAGCTGATCGGCTGGCTGCGCACGCGCGGCGAGGGCTATGAGGCGGCGCTCGCAGAGCCCGCCGCCATCCGCGTCGCGCTCGACCGCGACCATGCCGAGCATGACGCCTCGATCCTCGGCATCCGCGAAGTCGCGCTGTTTCCGCCGATGACCGGCGGCTGACCGCCAGAGCGAGGCTTCTGCCGTCAATGTCCGCGACCCTCATCCATACGGCCGTTACCGCGTCGCCGCTCGATCCGGCCGCCGCCTCCGCCGCCATCACGGCGGGGCGCACCGATATCGGCGCGCTCGTGAGCTTCGCCGGCCTTTGCCGCGACGAGGACGGCCGCCTCGCGGCGCTGGAGCTCGAGCATTATCCCGGCATGGCCGAGGCCGAGATCGCGCGCATCGCCACGGAGGCCGCAGCGCGCTGGCCGCTGCAGGCGCTCACCGTGCTGCATCGCCATGGCCTCATAGCCCCCGGCGAGGTCATCGTCGTCGTTGTCGCCGCGTCGACGCATCGCCACGCCGCCTTCGAGGCGGCCGCCTTCGTCATGGACTTCCTGAAGACGCGGGCGCCGTTCTGGAAGAAGGAGCATGGCCGCGACGGCTCGGTCGGCGGCTGGGTCGAGGCACGCAGCGCCGATGACGTCGCCGAGGCGCGCTGGGCGGTCGGCACCACCGAGGCGAACGACAATTGACACCGGCAGAGCGCGACCGCGCCGCCGCGCGCTTCGGGGCGGAGGCTGAGCTTGCCGCCCTCCTGCTGCCGCATGCGACGGGCGAGGGCGACGGCGCGCATGACATCGCCCATCTGCTGCGCGTCTGGAAGGCCGCCGACGCCATCCGCGCGATCGAAGGCGGCGATGTCCGCATCCTCGTCGCGGCCGTGCTGCTGCATGACTGCGTCGCGGTCGAGAAGAACTCGCCGGAGCGACCCTTTGCCTCGCGGCTCGCGGCCGAAAAAGCCTCCGGCCTGCTGCGCGACCTCGGCTGGACGGAGGATGCAATCGCCGCCACCGCCCATGCCATCGCCGCGCACAGCTTTTCCGCCGGCATCGCGCCCGAGACTCTGGAGGCGAAGATCCTGCAAGACGCCGACCGGCTCGATGCGATCGGCATGATCGGCGTCGCGCGCTGCTTCTATATCGGCGGCCGGCTCGGCAGCGCGCTCTATGATCCGTTCGATCCCGAGGCCGCCGACCGTCCGCTCGACGACGCGCGCAATGCGCTCGATCATTTCCCGGCAAAACTCCTGAAGCTCGCCGCCGGCTTCCACACCGAGACCGGCCGCGCGATGGCGGCAATTCGTCAGGGCCGGCTGCATGTTTTCCTGGATGCGCTCGCCGACGAAATCTGAGATCGTCCGCCGCAATCGGAAAGGCGGTGGACGATGCTGACCATCTGGGGTCGAAGCGATTCGACCAATGTGAAGAAGGTGCTGTGGTGCGCCGAGGAACTCCGCCTCGACTACCAGCAGATTCCGGCGGGCGGTGTGCATGGGGTCGTCAGTGACCCGGCCTATCGCGCGCTCAACCCCAACGGGCTCGTGCCGACGATCGAGGACGACCAGCTCGTCCTCTGGGAATCGAATGCGATCGTGCGCTATCTCGCCGCCCGCTATGGCGAGGGCGTGCTGTGGTCGTCAGACCCGGCGACGCGCGCGACCGGCGACCGCTGGATGGACTGGGCCTCGACCACCGTGGCGCCGCCCTATCGCGACGTGTTCTGGAATCTCGTCCGCACCGCTCCCGAGAAGCGCGACATGGCGGCGGTCGAGAAGGGCATCGTCCGGCTCGGCCAGCTGCTGTCGATCGTCGAACCCGTGCTCGCCCGCCAGCCCTATCTCTCCGGCGACGCGCTCGGCATCGGCGACATCCCGCTCGGCACGCTCGTCTATGCGCTGTTCACGCTCGAGCTCGACCTGCCTGACATGCCGCATATCGCGGCCTGGTATCAGCGGCTCACCGAGCGGCCGGCCTATCGCAAGGCCGTGATGATCCCGCTCACCTGACCCACCACAAAGAAAGGCCGGCGCGAGGCCGGCCTTTCGAAGCTCAGGCTCCTCGGAGCCGATCAGCCGACGATTTCGACGCCCGAGAACCAGTAGGCGATCTCCTGCGCGGCCGTCTCCGGCGCGTCCGAGCCATGGGCCGAATTCTCGCCGATGGAGAGCGCGAATTCCTTGCGGATGGTGCCCTCGGCGGCATTGGCCGGGTTGGTGGCGCCCATCACTTCGCGGTTCTTGAGGATCGCGTTCTCGCCCTCGAGCACCTGAACGACGGTCGGGCCGGCGGTCATGGTCGCGACGAGCTCGCCGAAGAACGGGCGGTCCTTGTGGACGGCGTAGAAGCCTTCGGCCTGCGCCTTCGACATCCACACGCGCTTCGAAGCGACGACGCGCAGGCCTGCCTCTTCCAGCTTGGCGGTGATCTTGCCGGTCAGATTGCGCGCGGTCGCGTCGGGCTTGATCATCGAGAAGGTGCGTTCGATCGCCATGGTCGGTCCCGTTCCTAAAGTTGAGAAAAGTCGCGCGCTGTATAGCCGCGCTGCCGCATTGCGGCAAGGGCGGCGGGTTAGGCGCGAGGTTGGGCGCGAGGCTTGGCGATCCCCCCTGCCGGCCATTGCGAAGCCGGGGAGCGCCGCCTAGTCTGCCGGCCAAGAGGCCGCAGAAGGCCCGCTGTCCGACGGCTGCCCCGGGGACCGACAGGAGAAACGCCCGTGAAGGCCCATTTCAGCATGTTCGCCCATTACAACCGCTGGGCGAATGCGCGCCTCGCGCTGGCCGCCGCCGCCGTCCGGGATGCGGATTACCACGCCGACCAGGGCGCCTTCTTCCGCTCGCTCTCCGGCACGCTCAACCATCTCGTCGTCACCGACCGCGTCTGGATGCGCCGCTTCACCGGCACCGGCCCAGTGCAGACCCGCCTCGACGAGATCCTCAGCGACGACCGCGAGACCCTCGCCGCCCTCCGCACCGCCGAGGACGCGCGCATCGTCGCCTTCGTCGACGGCCTCGACGAGGCCGCCCTCGCCGCCCCGATCCAGTACAGCCCCCTCACCGGCCCCGGCACCTTCGCGCAGCCGCTGGCCGCCCTCCTCGCCCACCTCTTCAACCACCAGACCCACCACCGCGGCCAGGCAACAGCGATCCTGACGCGCATCGCCGGCCGCGATGCGTGTCAGAGCCTGGATCTGGCTGTGTTTCAGAGGGAAAGCGCGATGGGGATGGGGTGAGCCGTCTCGATGCCGTCAGTCTCCCCAGCGGCACGGTTCCGGGACGGTTCGACGCAAAAAAATGAAAGCCAGCAGTCGGCCCACATGCGTCTTGGTGGTTGGAAGGCATCCCGGAATCGGACGTGCCCTCAAGCCGCAACAGCGCCCGGCGATACACGCCAAGATGAATGTTGCGCAGTACCGTATCCGGCACCGGTCGGGGAACAGGTCATGCCGCGCTTGGGGTCGTATCCCGCCTTTGTCCTCGCGACTATACCAACAGCACCCCCACCGCTCCATCAGGTCGATTTACTGTCACACGGCTAACGACTTCCGCTTCTATTAGCTTTCTCACGATAATTCAGATCGACTGCATAACAGGCATAAGTCAAGCGCGGTCGCTAGCTATCATCTGCCGGACCAAAGATGGCGACTTCCCCCTTCCCATATTGTTCTCGACGAATTGGCGCTGAGATTCATCGGACGCGTAGATATACTTCGTCGCCTGTTGTGCGACCGTCTTGTTGATGGATTTCACTAATTTCCCAACGCCATCTCTTAATAGAATTGCCTTAGTTCGACGGTCAGTGATGCCAACGAAAGCCCGACGCGGCCCGATCGGCAGAATTATGTAGTCCCCTACTTTTCTGAGTGTGGCCGTTTTGATCACCGGCCTGTCACTCGTGATGAACTCAAACCTCGACTCATCGGACGCGATGACCGCCCAATCCAAGCCGCTAATCCACTCTTGTGCTTCCCCACCACGAAATATAGACCCCAGAATGTCCTGAACAAACGGACCGAACAGCTCGCTTCTCTCCGCATTCAAGAAATCTACAAGAGTCGGGGGATAATGCTCTTCTCTGACACTTCCATACCACTGCTCTAGTTCAGGGATGAATGTAAGATAATCCTTGGCAAGTTGATCCTTGAGCAGGGCTATATCTTCCGGCCCCCTCGTCAATAGCGAAAAAACAAATTTGGACCACCCCGCACGCTCGTCTTCCGGCCACAACGTGTCATGGCCATAAAGCCGATCGAGTGCTTTCGCAGCATCGTTGTCGAGCGGCTTCATAACCTCGGTTTCGATCTTGTGCCTATCTTCATGCGGCACTCCGTCTGTTGAGTATAGTTGCCATTCAAATCCGCTCTCTTTGGGGAATACCGACTGGGCGACGATCTTCTTGCCATATGGCCTACTGAACTCTATCAGCCGCCCATCCTGCGCCGCCCACTGCTTCAGGTAGAAGACAGGAACATAGTGATGCCTCGCGGGCGGATTCTGAACGCTCATTGCCACAACGCTCGACAGGGGAATCATTCATCCCCTAAACACTAGCTTAACCGCAGGTTGTCCGACCACGCCTCAGTCTCGATCACCAGACCACCATTGCAGCCGGGAAACGGCAACCGTCACCCGTGTCGCCAGCCGCAACGCCTGCGACCGACTTGATCTGACGCCAGCGAGAGAGCGGGATGGGGATCTCCCCACCCTAACTGCACCCGGAACTCGCCATGGCCCGACTCAAGGAGATCGTCATCGATGCCGACCATCGGGCGGCATTGGCACGGTTCTGGGAGCAGATCGTGGAGGGCTATCAGGTGCGGGCCTATGACGAGGCCGAGATTGCGCGGCTCGCCGGGCTCGGACTGACGCCGGAGACCGATCCGGTCGTGATGCTGGATGGGCCGGGGCCGGTGATCTGCTTTCACCAGCGGACCGGGCCGCGGCCCTATCGCAACCGGCTGCATCTCGATCTCTATGCTGCGGACAGGCCAGCGGAAGTCGCGCGTCTCGTCGCGCTCGGCGCGTCGGTGCGACGGATGGAGGCCGACTACACGGTGCTCGTCGATCGCGAGGGCAATTCGTTCTGCATCACGGACCGGCCCTGATCCGCGCCGCGCGAGCAGCTCGCCCCCTCCCCGCAACTTTCGCGGGGCCTTCGCGTTCTCCAAGTCCAACCAAGGAGACAGCGATGGCCAATGAAGAGAACACGGGCAAGACCGACGCCGAGCTCGATGCGCATGTCTGGTCGCTCGCGGAGAAGATCCGCTTCACGCTCTACACCGCCTGGGACGGCGACGGCATCGTGCAGTGGCCGCTGACGGCGCATGTCGACGAGGAGGCGCGCACGATCAGCTTCCTCGTCGGCGAGAACGGCGCGCAGTATGACCATCTGCAGCGCCATCCGGCAGTGACGCTCGGCTTCGCCGATCATCCGAAATACACCGTCATCCATGGCGACGCCGCGCTCTCCAACGACCGGGCCAAGATCCGCGAGCTGTTCTCGGTGTTCGCCAAGGCCTGGTGGGATTCGGCAGAGGATCCTCAGATCCGCCTCGTCACCGTGACGCCGAACCGCGCCGAATACTGGGATTCCGGCAATTCGCTGGCCGCCTCGGTGGTGATGCTGGCGGCGGCCGTGACCGGCACCAAGCCGGCCGTCGGCGAGCATGCCAAGGTCGCGATGTAGCCTTCGTCCCTGCGCGGCCTTCGTGACCGCCTCGCCTCTGCGCCCGGCCCTTCCTCGCGAAGGCCGGGCGTTTTGCATTCGGGAGAGTGCACGGCGGACTCACAGCGCCGTGACAGAGGATTGAAGAAACCATTTCCGTCCGGCCGCCGTTTGTTTCGTGAAGGATCGATTGGAAAGGCCGCATGATGAACCGCACTTTCACCACGACTGTTCTTCCCGCGATCGCGATGGTTTCGTTCCAGGCGACAGGCGTCATCCTCGCGATCCAGGCGTTCATCTATGCGACGTCGGGTGAGTGGATCACAGCCTCGCTCGGCGACGTACTCGGCACTGTCGGCATCGGCCCGCCGCCGGCCGAATGGATGAATGGCAGCGTCTACGACCTGCTGTGGAACGAGCCGCTGGCGCTCGTCACCCTCATCGTCGGCCTCCTCGCCGCCACCTATGCCGGCATCGGCCGCTATGAGCGCGACGAGGCGAAGCCGGTCTTCGTCTATCCGTAACCCTCGCGCGCGATATCCGCGCCACGGTGCGCAAAAGAACGGTGGCTTCTGCCGCCGTTCGCTTGTCAATCGGGCCACGCCGGCGCAACACTCGCTGCACTGCACCCAGCGAGTTGCCATGCCGCGTTCCCCCTTCCCGGCCCTCGTGGCTGCCTCGACCATGTTCGCGACGCTGATGTCGCCGGGCCTTGCCGCGGCGGTCGCGCCGCCGCCGATCGAGCCGCAGGCACCCCATCCGATGAGCGACGACGACATGGCCGAGATCGTCGACTTCGTCGTCGGCAATGCCGTTTTCGCGCTCTATCACCAGGCCGGGCACATGCTGATGCAGCGCTATGGCGCCGTGCCGAAGGGCATCGGCGATGCCCAGCGCGCCGCCGACCTGTTCGCGGTGGTGATGCTGCTCGATCCGCGCTCGGGCGCCGGCGACCAGACGCTGGTCGATGCGATCGACAGCTGGAAGCTCGCCAGCCCCGACACGCTGTCGATCGCCTCGCCGCATCTCGACCAGCGCGATCCGCATGCGATCGACGGCCCCCGTGCCGAGGCGATCGCCTGCGACATGGTCGGCGCCGATCCCGAGGGCTTCGCCGACATCGCCGAGGCCTCCGGGCTCGACGCGGCGCGGCGGCGTCTCTGCGCCGCGACATGGAAGCGCGAGAAGGCGGCGATCGCCGCGGCGCTGAAGGGCATGCCGCGCCCAAGGGGAACGCCGCCGCCGCTTGCGGTCGTCTATGACGAGGCCGGCGACGAGGACGCGGCCGTCGCGACGATCCTGAAAGACAATGCGGTGCTGGAAGAGGTCGCCGGCAAGCTCGCCGGCCGCTTCGCCTTTGCCACGCCGCCGACGCTCAGGGCCGGCATCTGCGGCGCGCCGACCGCGCGCTTCGATGCCGAGGCCAACGAGCTGGTACTCTGCTACGAGCTTTCGAGCGCGCAGGCGCGGCTCATCATGCGCGACATCGAGCAGCGCAACTGAGCTGAGGCCGGGCGGAACGGCGCGGCGCGCATCGCCGCGCTTGCATCATGCGCTGCGGCACGGCATCTAGCCCGCATGCTGCATGTCAACGACGTCACCTATCGCATCGCCGGCCGGACGCTCCTCGAAGGGGCGAGCATTGCCTTGCCCGACGGGGTCAAGGCCGGCTTCGTCGGCCGCAATGGCGCCGGCAAGACGACCCTGTTCAAGCTCGTCACCGGCGACATCGCGCCGGAGAGCGGGTCGATCGGGCTGCCGCGCGGCGTGCGCATCGGCCAGGTGGCGCAGGAAGCGCCGGGCACCGAACAGTCGCTGATCGATTTCGTGCTCGCCGCCGATCTCGAGCGCGCCGCCCTGATGAAGGAAGCAGAGCACGCGACCGACCCGCACCGGATCGCCGAGATCCAGATCCGCCTCGCCGATATCGGCGCTCATGCCGCCGAAGCGCGCGCCGGCACAATTCTCTCCGGCCTCGGCTTCGACAGCGCCGCGCAGCAACGGCCCTGCTCGGCCTTTTCGGGCGGCTGGCGCATGCGCGTCGCGCTCGCGGCGGTGCTCTTCGCCGAGCCGGACCTGTTGCTGCTCGACGAGCCGACCAACTATCTCGACCTCGAAGGCACGATGTGGCTGGAAAACTATGTCGCGCGCTATCCGCACACGGTGTTCCTGATCAGCCATGATCGCGACCTCCTGAACCGCGCCGTCGACATGATCGTCCATCTCGATGCCGGCAAGCTCGTCGCCTATCGCGGCGGCTATGACAGCTTCGATCGCCAGCGGCGCGAGAAGCAGGCGCTGCTGCAGAAGCAGGTCAAGAAGCAGGAGGAGCAGCGCAAGCATCTGCAGGCCTTCGTCGACCGCTTCAAGGCCAAGGCCTCCAAGGCCCGGCAGGCGCAGTCGCGCATGAAGGCGCTGGAGAAGATGCAGCCGATCGCGACGCTGCTGAACGAGGACGTGACGCCGTTCTCGTTCCCGCCGCCGGCGCGGCAGCTCTCCCCGCCGATCATCGCGCTCGACGACGTCTCGGTCGGCTATGAGGAGGGCAAGCCGATCCTCCGCAAGCTCGACCTCCGCATCGATACCGAGGACCGCATCGGCCTTTTGGGTGCCAATGGCAACGGCAAGTCGACGCTGGCGAAGCTGCTGGCCGGCCGCATGCCGGCGATGTCGGGCACCATGCGGCGCGCCGACCGGATGGAGATCGCCTTCTTCGCGCAGCACCAGCTCGACGATCTCCGCCCCGCCGATTCGGCCGTGCAGCACATCCGCACGCTGATGCCGGAGGCGACCGAGACACAGGTCCGCGCCCGCGTCGGCGGCATGGGCTTTCCGACCGCCAAGATGGATACGCCAGCGCGCGAGCTTTCGGGCGGCGAGCGGGCGCGGCTGCTGCTGGGGCTTGCCACCTTCCGCGGCGCCAATCTGCTCATCCTCGACGAGCCGACCAACCATCTCGATATCGACAGCCGCGAGGCGCTCGTGCAGGCGCTCAACGACTATCCGGGCGCCGTGATCCTCATCAGCCATGATCGCCATCTGATCGAGGCTTCCGTCGACCGGCTGCTGCTGGTCGGCAATGGCGGCGTCGCGCCGTTCGACGGCGACATGGACGACTATCGCCGCCTGATCGTGCAGGGGCCGGACGCCGGCAATGGCGATCGCAGAGACGCGGAAACGGACAAGGGCCCCTCGGCGCAGGAACGGCGCAAGGAATCGGCGCAGCGGCGGGCCGAGCTCGCGCCCTTGCGCAAAAGGATCAAGGATTCCGAATCCTTGATGGAGAAGCTTCAGAAAGAGATTCAAAAGCTCGACGCGGCGCTTGCCGATACCGGCCTCTATGTCCGCGATCCCGCCAAGGCGACGAGCCTTGCCAAGGACCGCGCCGACGCCGCGCGCAAGCTGGCGACGACCGAGGAAGCCTGGCTGGAGCTCTCGGCCGACTACGAGGCGGCGGCGGTCGAAGGCTGAGAGCCCGCCTCTTCGCCTCCGCCGGCAAAATAGTCGGCGCCGCCGGTTTACCTTTCCTTCACGTCTTCGTTAAGCTGTCGTGAAAAGAGACGGAGCCGGGAGGACGCCGCATGCTCGTGTTTGTCGTTTCGCTGGATCGCTCGGCCGAACGCCGGGAGGTGGTGAGCGCCTCGCTGCGCGCGGCCGGCGTTCCCTTCGAGATCGCCCGCGCGGTCGACGGCCGGGCCGGCGAGCACCACGCCTTCACCAATTATTGCGATCGGACGATGCTCGAGCGCACGGGGCGGACCCTGTCGCCCGGCGAGGTCGGCTGCTTCGCCAGCCATTACCGGCTCTGGCAGGTCGCGGTCGAACTCGGGCAGCCGATCGCGGTGATCGAGGACGACGTCGTGGTCGCGCCCGACTTCGCCACCGTGCTGGCGCTCGCCTCGGCTGAGGTCGACGCGCGCCGGCTGATCCGCCTCTATGCGGTGACGGAGCGCAGGCATGTGGTGCTGGCCGAGCTGGCGGCGCCCTTCCAGCTGATCCGCTATCTGAAGGGCCCCTATGGCACGCAGGCCTATGTCGTGTCGCCGGCCGGCGCCAAGGCGCTCATTGACAAGGCGGCGCAGTGGCTGGCGCCCGTCGACCGCTATCTCGACAGCCCCTGGCTGCACGGGATCGACATCGTGGCGATGAAGCCGTTCCGCGTCAGCCATGGCAGCTTCGTATCGGAGATCGAGCGCCCGGAGGACGCCCCCACCCTCACCGAGGGCGCGCGGCGCGGGCTCGACCGGCTGCACAGCCATGTCTCGCGGGCGGTGTTCAACCTCTCCCGCGGCTGAGCCTCAGGCCTTCTTTTCCCAGCGGCCATTCTCGTTCTGCTGCCAGTAGGTGGCCGCATGGCCGTCCGCCTTGGCGCGCCGCCAGTCGGCGCGTGCACCGGCGAGCGCCGTGTCATCATTGCCGTCGAAGATGAGGACCACTCGCTCGAAGCCGGCCGCCGGGCCGAGCGATGCGCCGTCGACGGCGAAGCGGACCGTGGCGCGATTGGGATTGACGCTCTCGCTGGCGAGGACGATCGGATGCTCGGCCGCGTTCGGCTCGCGCGCCGTGCCGTGCGGCAGGAAGGATTCCTCCCGATAGGTCCACAATAGGGCGTCGAGCGCATCGACGCGTTCCGGCGACCCGGCCTCGACGATGACCCGCCAGCCGCGCTCGAGGCAGCGCTCCAGCATCGGCGGCAGCACGGCGTCGAGCGGCTGGCGTTCGAGATGATAGAACAGCACCTCGGTCATGGGACCGCCCCGCCGCCCGGCCTCAATCCTCGTGGTTGTCGGCGACGAAGCGATCGAGCAGCCGCACGCCCCAGCCCGGCGCCCAGGAGCGGTTGGTCTCGGTCTGCGGCGAGCTCATCGCTGTGCCGGCGATATCGAGATGCGCCCAGGGCGTGCCGTCCTTGACGAAGCGCTTCAGAAACTGCGCCGCGGTCACCGAGCCGGCCTCGCGGCCGCCGGTGTTCTTGATGTCGCCGAACTTCGATTCGATCTGCTTGTCATAGGCGGGGCCGAGCGGCATGCGCCAGACCTTCTCGCCGGTGGCAAGGCCGGCGCTCGTCAGCTGGGCCGCGAGCGCGTCGTCATTGGCGAAGAGGCCGGCATGGTCATGGCCGAGCGCGACG
Source organism: Kaistia sp. (assembly GCA_965229325.1). Taxonomy (GTDB): domain Bacteria; phylum Pseudomonadota; class Alphaproteobacteria; order Rhizobiales; family Kaistiaceae; genus Kaistia. The sequence goes on from OZ245873.1 coordinate 1,617,593, forward strand.
ATGATGGCGCCCGTCAGCGTCGCGAGATCGATGATGAGGCCGGGCTCATAGGTCTTCTGCGCATACCAGAGCGCATCGGCGAGGACGAGACGGCCCTCGGCGTCGGTGTTGATGATCTCGATGGTGACGCCGGAGGCGGCTTCGACGATATCGCCGGGGCGCTGGGCGTTGCCGTCCGGCATGTTCTCGACGAGGCCGATGATGCCGATGGCGTTGGTCTTGGCCTTGCGGCTCGCGAGCGCATGCATCAGGCCGACCACGGCAGCGGCGCCGCCCATGTCGCCCTTCATGTCCTCCATGCCGCCGGCCGGCTTGATCGAGATGCCGCCGCTGTCGAACACCACGCCCTTGCCGACGAAGGCGATCGGCTTCTCGCGGGTCTTGGAGCCGTTCCAGTGCAGCACGACGAGGCGCGGCGGACGGGGCGAGCCCTGCGCGACGCCGAGCAGGGCGCGCATGCCGAGCTTCTTCATCTGCTTTTCGGTGAGCACCTCGACGCTGACGCCGAGTTCGGCGAGTTCCGCCGCCTTGGCCGCGAATTCGATCGTGCCGAGCACATTGGCCGGCTCGTTGACGAGATCGCGGGCGAGCAGCGCGCCCTCCCCGACCGCCGAGCGGCCCGTCCACAGCTTCTTCGCCTTGGCGGCGTCGGCATGGACGATGGTGAGCGCGGCCGGCACCTTGTCGTCCTTGGCCTCGTCGTCCACCTTGCGGCTCTTGTACTGCTCGAAGGCATAGGAGCGCAGCAGCGCGCCGAGAGCGATCTCGGCAAGCTCCGCCGGCGTCAGCTTTGCGCCGGCGGGCAGATCGGCGACCAGGACCGCCTTCTCACCCTTGCGCAGGGACCCGAAAATCGCGCCGCCGAGCCGCGACCAATCGACCTCCTTGAACTCGCCAGCCTTGCCGACGCCGACGACGAGAAGCCGGGCGGCACCGAGGCCGGCGGGCGCGAGGATATCGAGGGTGCCGAGGCTCTTGCCCTTGAACTGCGCCGCCGCTGCCGCCTTGGCCACGAGGTCCGCGATCCCCAGCGAAGCCGCGGCCTCACTGAGCGCGAGCGATTCGTCGGTCAGCACGATCAGCGTGCCGCCGTCCTCCGGCGCAAGGGACTTCGAGAAGGTGATCGAGGGACGTTTGGCCATGGACGGGATTCCGCACGCGGTGGGGCCGCGCTGCGGGGGAGATGCAGCCGGCAGGATGGCCGCACTGTGCCGCCGCTTCGCCGTCTATGGCAAGAGCAGGCGGTTCAGGCTAGACGTTTACCATTCGCTAAGCATGTTCCTTGGCCGATCGTTTACCGCGATGGTTCAGGCATGAGAGCGGACGAAAGCGGGTGCTGGTACGGCATGAACGGCTGGGCTTATTTCGGCCGCGCTTGCCTCGATAGTGGCGCCGGGAATGACCCGTGCCGGAACCATCGGTCCTGAGATGACACTGATCGGGCGATATATCTTCAAGCGGATGCTGGCAGCCTTCCTGCTCAGCCTCTGCGGGCTATCGGGCACGGTCTGGCTCAGCCAGGCGCTGCGCGAGCTCAACCTGATCACCACGCAGGGCCAGAGCTTCGTCACCTTCGTGCAGGTGTCGGGCCTGATCTTCCCCGGCCTCTTGCTGATCGTCTGCCCGGTCGCGGTGCTTGTCGGCGTCATCTACACGCTCAACCAGCTCAATGCCGATTCGGAGCTCGTCATCATCAATGCGAGCGGCGCCTCGCCGGTCTCGCTGCTGAAGCCGGCGCTGGCGCTCGGCATCCTCGCGACGATCGTCGTGGCGGTCATGTCGCTCTACCTCGTCCCGCGCTCGCTGCAGGCGGCGCGCGAGATGATCACCAACATCAACACCGATTTTGTCTCGAGCTTCATCCAGGAAGGCGCCTTCGTGCCGGTCGGCGACGACCTCGTCTTCCATATCCGCGAGCGGCGGCCGGACGGCACGCTCGAGGGCATCTTCATCCAGGACGAGCGCGACAAGACGCAGAGCACCGTCTATGTCGCCGGTCAGGGCATCATCCTGAAGAACCCGCTCGGCACCTTCCTCGTGATGCGCAACGGCACGATCCAGCAGCGCTCGATCGAGAAGGGGTCGATGTCGATCATCCAGTTTGAATCCTATGCCTTCGACATGTCGACCTTCGGCGGTGCCGGCGCGCTGCCGGCCTACAATGCCTCCGAGCGCTCCACGCTCTATCTGCTGCAGCCGGACGCCAACGATCCCGAGTACCAGAAGCGGCCGGGCTCGTTCAGCGCCGAACTCAACGACCGCCTGTCCTCGCCGCTCTACACGCTCTTGTTCGCGATCCTGCCGGTGATGGCGCTCGGCCAGGCGCAGACGACGCGGCAGGGCCGCGGCGTGCTGATTCTCTCGACCGTGCTGGTGGCGACGGGGCTGCGCGTCGCGGGCCTCATCCTCGCGGGTCTCGCCGCGAGCGATCCCTATCTCATTCCGCTGCTCTATCTGCTGCCGCTCGGCGGCATCGCGCTGGCGCTGGCCGCGACGCTGAAGGGCTTCCGCTTCGCCGCGTCCGAGGGCGTCGGGTCGATCGTGATGGAACTGCTGCAGCGCCTGCTGCCGCGGCGCCAGCAATCCGGCGGGCGGGCCTGACCGCCATGATGCGCAACCAGACGCTCACGCTCTATTTCGCGCGCCGCTTCTTCAAGATGACGCTGGTCATCTTCCTCGTCGTGTTCGTGCTGATCGCCTTCATCGATTATCTCGAGCTCGCCCGCCGCGCCGTGCAGCGCTCCAATTTCGATGCGCTCGTCTATCTGATGGTCTCGCTGACCCGCGTGCCGACCGTCATCGAACGCGCTTTGCCCTTCACCATCCTGTTCGCGGCGATGGCGAGCTTCGTGCTCGCGAATCGCCAGCTCGAGCTCGTCGTCGCCCGCGCGTCGGGGCTTTCCGCCTGGCAGTTCGTCCTGCCGGCGGGCCTCGTCGCCGTGCTGTTCGGCATCTTCGCGACCACCGTGTTCAATCCGGTGGCGACCGGGCTGAAGGAAGAATCGATCGCGATCCTCAACAGCTCCGCCGGCGACGCCCTCGGCGGCGGCGACGGGACCAACCAGCAGAACAAGCCGATCTGGATCCGACAATCCGGGCGCGACGGCAATTCGATTCTCGGCGCCAAGAACAGCTTCAACAAGGGGCTGTCGCTCTCCGGCGTCTCCGCCTTCGTCTTCGATCCGAGCGGCGCGCTCGACCACCGCATCGATGCCCGCTCGGCTGAATATTCCGGCGGCGAGTGGCTCCTGCGCAACGGCACGATCACCCGCTCCGGGACCCGTCCCGAGGCCTTCGACGAGACCCGCCTCGCCACCGATCTCGGGCCCGACCAGGTGTCGCAGCAGCTCGCCGATCCGCAGACGATCTCGTTCTGGATGCTGCCGCAATTCATTGAAATCTCTAAGAAAGCAGGCGTTCCGAGCTCGGGCTACGAGATGCGGTTCCAGTCGCTGCTGGCCCAGCCGCTGCTCTTCCTCGCCATGGTGCTCGTCGCCGCCACGGTGTCGCTCCGCTTCTCCCGCTCACGTGATCTCGGGCAGGTTATTCTGACTGGTGTCGTCGTGGGCTTCGTGCTTTATGTGGTCACCGAATTGGCGATCGGTCTCGGTAGGAGCGGGATCGTCGCACCGGTGATCGCGGCCTGGTTTCCGTCGATCGTCGCTTCGCTCGCGAGTGTCACTGTGTTGCTTTATCGGGAGGACGGATGATCGGGGTTTCCGTTCCCTGCCGACGACAGCGCCGCCTCGCCCGTTCTTTCCAACGTTGCGCGGCCGTACTGGCGATCGGTCTCCTTGCCGCTTTCGGCATCCCCGCGAGCACCGCCTCCGCACAATCCAATCCCGGTTCGCTCGGCTTCGGCACCGACGAGAATTTCAAGGCGACGCCCGGCGCGCAGATGCTGCTCGAGTCGGACCGACTCGACTATGATTATGACAAGTCGACCGTCTCGGCGGTCGGCGGGGTCAAGATCTATTACGACGGCTACACGCTCGAGGCGAAGAAGGTCACCTACGACCAGAAGAACAAGACGATGGTCGCCGAAGGCGGCGTCAAGATCGTCGACCGCACCGGCGCGATCATCAATGCCGAGACGATCGACATCACGCAGGATTTCGCCACCGGCTTCGTGTCGGCGCTGAAGCTCGACACGCCCTCGCAGACCCATTTCGCCGCCGAGAAGGCGCTGCGCAAGGACGGCAAGACCACCACCTTCTATCGCGGCGTCTACACCGCCTGCGAACCGTGCCTCGAGAAGCCGCAGAAGGCGCCCGTCTGGCAGGTGAAGGCGGCGCGCATCATCGTCGACCACAACGAGCACATGATCTATTTCCGCTCGGCGCGGCTCGAATTCCTCGGGATACCGGTCGCCTATTTCCCGGCCTTCTCGGCGCCGGATCCGACCGTCAAGCGCAAGAGCGGCTTCCTGTTCCCGTCGGCGGGCTACAAGTCGGCGCTCGGTGCCTTCGCCAAGGTGCCCTATTTCTGGGCGCTGGCGCCGAACTACGACCTGACCTTCTCGCCGGCCATCTACACCAAGCAGGGCCTGCTGCTCGACGCCGAATGGCGTCATCGGCTCGATACCGGCTACTACACGCTTCACATGGCCGGCATCGACCAGCTCGATCCGAGCGCCTTCATCGAATCGGGCACGCGCGATTCCGGTGACGTGGCGCTGCGCGGCGGCCTGCGCACCACCGGCCAGTTCTTCCTGAACCGGCTGTGGACGCTCGGCTGGGACGCGACGCTGCTCAGCGACCGCACCTTCACGCGCGACTACAACGTCCTCTATTCCTCGACCGACGTCGCCGTCTCGCAGGTCCACCTGACCGGCCAGAGCGCGACAAACTATTTCGACGCGCGCGGCTATTATTTCCGCGTCCTCACCAACGACACCGGCGCCCAGTACAATCAGGACCGCCAGCCCTTCGTCGCGCCGGTGGTCGACCAGAGCTATCTGTTCGACAAGACGGTGCTCGGCGGGCAGCTGACGATGAAGAACAACGTCGTCAGCCTGACGCGCGGCCAGACCGACTGCGTCGACGCCGATGGCGACGGCATCTGCGAGAAGGGCGACGCGATCCTCGGCCTCAAGGGCAATTTCAACCGCGCCAGCACGAACTGGACGTGGGAAAACCAGACGATCGGTCCGGTCGGCATGGTGTTCAAGCCCTTCGCGTATCTGCGCGCCGACGCCTTCTACCTGTCGCAGGACGAGACGCTGCCGGGCATCAGCGACAACGGCAACTACTACCGCGCCATGCCGGCGATGGGCCTCGAATGGCGCTGGCCGATCCTCGCCGCCGGCATGTCGTCGAGCTTCCTGTTCGAGCCGATCGCGCAGATGATCGTGCGCCCCGACGAGCAGCTCGCCGGACAGCTGCCGAACGAAGACGCGCAGTCGCTCGTCTTCGACGATTCCTCGCTGTTCGACTGGGACAAGTTCTCCGGCTACGACCGCATCGAAGGCGGCACGCGCGCCAATATCGGCTTCCGCTATGCGGCCGAGCTCGGCGCGCTCGCCAATGTCTCGGGCGTCGTCGGCCAGTCCTACCAGCTCGCCGGACTGAACTCCTATGCCGTGCAGGACCTGACCGAGACCGGCAGCGTTTCCGGCCTCGAGTCCGACGTCTCCGACTATGTCGGCAGCATGACCGTCGATTCGGGCCAGGGCTACTTCGTCACCGCCCGCGGCCGGTTCGATTCCGACACGTTCGACGTCAACCAGGCGCAGGTCACCGCCACCGGCAAGATGGGCGACGTGACGGCCTCGGCCTCCTATCTCTATCTGCGCGAGCAACCGGCGATCGCCTCCTCGAACAGCGGCACGCCGACCGATACGGTCAGCGGCAAGGCGAGCTGGCAGTTCACCGAGACCTGGCGCGTGTTCGGATCGATCGCCTGGGACTTCGAAGAGAAGCAGATGGCCGGCAACAGCATCGGCATCGCCTATGACGACGAGTGCACGACCTTCTCGATCGCCTATAGCGAGATCACGCAGGACTATACCGACCTGCAGACGTCGAAATCGCTGATCGTCAGCCTGCAGCTGCGCACCCTCGGCGGCACGCAGTTCCAGAGCGACATCGGCGGCACCAGCAATTGACGCCGGGCCCTGACTGCGATGATGTGCCCGGCGGGCCGTGCTGACGGCCCTCGCTGGCCATCTTCATCGTTTTGCCGGATTTGGCCTGTCTAGCGTCGCATCCGGCGGCCGTCATGCGGCACGGCGGACAGAATCGGAACGGCGGAAAGGGGAGCGGATGCGGATCGTAACCATGCGCGGCATGCTCGGGGCCATGATGATCGCCGCGGCCGGGCTCGGCGCGGTCACCGTCGTCGCGGACAGCGCCTATGCGCAGCAGGCCGTCCGGGCCACCGTCAACGACCAGCCGATCACGAATTACGACGTGCAGCAGCGGGTCAAGATGCTGACCCTGTTCCGTCAGAAGTCGGGCGACAAGCTGGCGCTCGATCAGCTCATCGACGAGGCGATCGCCGAGCAGGTGGCGAAGCGCGCCAAGATCGGCCCGACCGATGCACAGGTGAACGAGCGCGTCGCCGGCATCGCCAAGCAGGTCAAGCTGCCGATGCCGCAATTCGAGAAGGCGCTCAACCAGCAGGGCGTGCAGGTCGATACGCTCCGCAAGTTCTTCCGCGGCCAGATGACCTGGGCCGCCGTGATCCGCGCCAAGGCCGCGAGCCTGAAGCCCGACGTCTCCGAGAGCGACATCCAGGCCGAGATGGCCAAGCAGGGCGTCTCCTCCGAAACGGCGATGATCAAGGAATTCAAGCTGCAGCAGATCGTGTTCGTCATCCCGAAGGGCTCGCCGCCAGGCCTCGTCGGCAAGCGCACCGGCGAAGCGGAAGCCTTCCGCAAGCGCTTCCCCGGTTGCGACGGCAGCCTCGCGCTCGCCAAGACGATGAAGGGCGTCGTCGTGCTCGATATCGGCCGCCGCGATTCGACCCAGGTCGAGGGCGAAGGCGCCGAACAGCTGATGAAGACCCCGGTCGGCGGCACGCTGAAGCCCGACGTCACCGATCGCGGCGTCGAGGTCGTGGCCGTCTGCGACGTCAAGGAGGTGCAGAGCACCGCCGGCGTCCGGGCCAGCGCCGAGCGCGCGCTGCTCGCCGAGCAGACCAAGGACCTTGAATCGAAGTTCCGGACCGAGCTTCGCGAGAATGCGAAGATCGTCTATAACTGATCCGCCATGGATTCAGCCAAAACGTTCCGGCCGCTCGCCCTCACCATGGGCGAGCCCGCGGGCATCGGTCCCGATGTGACCCTCGCCGTCTGGGCCGAGCGCCGTGAACGGCGCTTGCCGGTGTTCTACTGCCTTGCCGATCCCGATACGCTGCGCCGCCGCGCCGAGCATATCGGCATCTCCATTCCGATCGAGGTGGTGACGCCGGCCGAGGCCGCTGACGTGTTCGACCGCGCTCTGCCCGTCGTCCGCCTCGAAGGCCGCTCCAGCGCGGAGCCGGGCCAGCCGGAGCGGGCCTCGGCGCTCGGCGTCATCGAGGCGATCGCCCGGGCGGTCGGCGACGTCCGGGCCGGATCGGCGGCGGCGCTCGTCACAAACCCGATCAACAAGAAGGCGCTCGTCGACGCCGGCTTCCAGCATCCGGGCCACACCGAATTCCTCGGCATGCTCTCCGCCGCCTGGAACGGCGCGCCGGCGCGGGCCGTCATGATGCTGGCGGGACCCGGCCTCCGCGCCGTGCCGGCGACCATTCATGTGCCGATCTCGGCCGTGCCCTCGCTCATCACCGAGAACCTCTTGCTCACGACCGGCCGGACCATCGACCGCGACATGCGCCAGCGCTTCGGCATCGCGCGGCCGCGCATTGCCGTCGCCGGGCTCAATCCGCATGCCGGCGAAGGCGGCGTGATGGGCATGGAGGACACCGCCGTGATCGCCCCCGCCGTGGCGCGGCTGCAGGCCGAGGGCATCGATGCCATCGGGCCGCTCGCCCCCGACACGATGTTCCATGCCGCCGCCCGCGCGCGCTATGACGTGGCACTCTGCATGTATCACGACCAGGCGCTGATCCCGACCAAGACGGTCGCCTTCGCCGAGACGGTCAATGTCACGCTCGGCCTCCCCTTCATCCGCACCTCGCCCGACCATGGCACCGCCTTCGACATCGCCGGGACCGGCAAGGCGGATTGCTCGAGCCTTGCGGCGGCGCTGCGCCTTGCCGATGAACTCGCCCGTCACGAGGCCGACTACCATGCGGGCGTTGCAGGCGCTGCCAGGCTGACCGCGTGAGCACACCAGACGGACTGCCGCCGCTGCGCGAGGTCATTGCCGCGCACGGCCTCAACGCCCTGCGCTCGCTCGGCCAGAATTTCCTGCTCGATCTCAATCTCACCGGCCGCATCGCCCGCGCCTCCGGCTCGCTCGACGGCGTCACGGTGATCGAGGTCGGCCCCGGCCCCGGCGGGCTGACGCGGGCGCTGCTCGCCGAGGGCGCCAAGAAGGTGATCGCGATCGAGCGCGACCGCCGCTGCATCGCGGCGCTCGCCGAGATCGCCGCGCATTATCCGGGGCGGCTCGACGTCATCGAGGGCGACGCGCTCACCACCGACATGGCCTCGCTCGCCACCGGCCGCGTGCGCATCGTCGCGAACCTCCCCTACAATATCGCGACGCCGCTCCTGATCGGCTGGCTGCGCACCGAGCCGTGGCCGCCCTTCTTCGAGAACCTGACGCTGATGTTCCAGCGCGAGGTCGCCGAGCGCATCGTCGCGACGCCGGACGACGACGCCTATGGCCGCCTCGCCGTCGTCTGTGGCTGGCGCACCGAGGCGCATATCCTGTTCGACATCTCGCCGAAGGCGTTCACGCCGCCGCCGAAGGTGACGTCCTCGGTCGTGCAGATGATCCCGCGCGCCGCCCCGCTCGCGGCCGACATGGCGGTGCTGGAGCGGGTCACCGCCGCCGCCTTCGGCCAGCGCCGCAAGATGCTGCGCCAGAGCCTCAAGAGCCTCGGAACCGACCCCCTCCCCCTCCTCGCCGCCGCCGGCATCGCGGAAACGGCGCGCGCGGAAGAGATCGACGTCGCCGGCTTCGTCCGCCTCGCGGATCTGTTCAGCAAAACGGCGGCAGGCTGACGCAGCGCGCCCTCACGGCGCCGGCGGAGCGCCTTCTGTGAGAAGCCCGGCCACGAAGGTTTCGAGATAGGTGTCGCGGGCGCGGCGCATGCGCTCGGCATAGAGAATGGCGCGCGCCTTCTCCAGCGAGGTCTGCAGGTCCTTGTTGATGATGACATAGTCATAGTCGCGCCAGTGCTCGATCTCGGCCCGCGCATTGGCGAGCCGCTTGGCGATGACTTCCGGCGTGTCCTCGGCGCGGCGCTCCAGCCTTGCGGCGAGCTCGCGCATCGTCGGCGGCAGCACGAAGATGCGGACGAGATCCTCCGGCATCGCGCGGGCGACCTGGTCGGCGCCCTGCCAGTCGATGTCGAAGAGGACATCCTTGCCGGAGGAGAGCGCCGCCTCGACCGGATCGCGCGGCGTTCCGTAGCAATTGCCGTGCACCTCGGCCCATTCGAGCAGTTCGCCGCGATCGCGCATCAGCCCGAAGGTCTTCTGGTCGATGAAGTGATAGTGCACGCCCTCGATCTCGCTCGGACGGCGACCGCGCGTCGTCACCGACACCGAGAGGACGATGTCCTTGTCGCTGTCCATCAGATGGCGGGCGATCGTCGACTTGCCGGCGCCGGAGGGCGAGGAGAGCACGAGCATGAGGCCGCGGCGCGGCGGCGTGACGGGGGCTGACATCGGGCGGCGCCCTCTTCCTATTCGAGATTCTGGATCTGCTCGCGCAGCTGGTCGACGGCGGATTTCATATCGAGCCCGATCGCGGTCAGCGAGCGGTCATTGGCCTTGGCACAGAGCGTGTTGGTTTCGCGGTTGAATTCCTGCGCCAGGAAATCGAGCTTGCGGCCGACAGGGCCGCCCTCGGAGAGCAGGCTGCGCGCGGCGGCGACATGGGCGGCGAGCCGGTCGAGCTCCTCGCGGATATCGGCCCGCGTCGCCAGCAGCGCCGCCTCCTGATGCAGCCGGTCGCTGTCGAAGGTGGCGGAGGCTTCCAGCAGCGCCGCGACCTGCTCGGCGAGGCGGCGGCGGATCGCCTCGGGACGCCGCGCCGGCGCATCCTCGGCCGCCTGGCGCAGGGCGTCGATCTCGGCGATCCGCGCCTCGAGCACGGCGCCGATCGCGGCGCCCTCGGAGGCGCGGGCGCGCACGAGGTCATCGAGCGCACGCTCGAAATCAGCAAGGAGCAGACGCAACAGCTCGGCCGCCTTGACGGGATCGTCCTCGGCGTCGACCGTTTCGAGAATGCCGCGCATCGACAGGATGCCGTCGAGGCTCGGCGGCGCCGCGTCGATGCGCGAGCCGACGCTCTTCATGAGGGCGAGCACGGCGTCGAGAAGCGGCTCGTTGACGCGCAGCTGGGTCGCGCTCTCGTCCTTCTGAAGGCTGAGCGTCACCTGGAGATTGCCGCGCTGCAGCCGCGCGCCCATGCGCTCGCGCAGGCCCTGCTCCAGCGTCTCGACGCCCGGCGGCAGGCGCAGGCGGACATCGAGGCCCTTGCCGTTGACGCTGCGTAGTTCCCAGGTCCAGCGATAGCCGACCCCGGCGCCTGCGCTCCGGGCGAAGCCGGTCATGCTCATCAGCTTCATGCGACGTGTCCGCTTGTTCCGCCCGATCGCGAGCGGCGACCATAATCTCAGCGCAGGGCCGCCTCAAGGGCGGCCGGATGCCGGCCTCGATCCTGCGACGGCTTCATCAATCCTGTGCCGGTTTGGCCTTGCCGCCGGTCTTGCCGGGCGCCGGGGTGGCGGGGGCATCGGCCGGCGGATCCTCCTGGTCGCCGGGACCGCCGCCGGCGTCCGCAGGAGCGGCCGCGTCGGGGGCATCCGGGGCGTTCGCCGCATTCGCCTTCTGGTCGGCCAGAACCTCGCGATAGCGGGCGACGTTCTTGCGATGGTCGGCATAGGTCTCGGCGAAGGCATGGCCGCCGGTGCCGTCGGCGACGAAATAGAGATCCTTGGTGCGCGAGGGATTGGCCGCGGCGGCCAGCGAGGCGCGGCCGGGATTGGCGATCGGTCCCTTCGGCAGGCCGGTGATCTTGTAGGTGTTGTAGTCGTTCTCGGCCTCGAGATCGGACTTCTTGATCGAGGCGCCGCTCGGCAGGCCGGCGCCGCCATAGACGCCGTAGATCACCGTCGGATCGGACTGCAGCCGCATTTTCTGCTTCAGCCGGTTGATGAAGACGGCGGCGACGCGGCTGCGCTCGTCGGCGATGCCGGTTTCCTTCTCGACGATCGAGGCGAGCGTGACGAGATCCTCTTCGGACTGCATCGGCAGGTCCTTGTCGCGGCCGGCCCAGACGGCGGCGACGACGCGGTCATGCTCGCGCGTCATGCGGTCGATGATGGTCTGGCGGCTGTCGCCGCGCGTGTAGCGATAGGTATCGGGCAACAGGCTGCCTTCGGGCGGCAGGCTCGCCACGGCGCCGAGCAGGATCGGATCGGCATTCAGCCGGTCGACGATCTGCTGGCTGGTCAGCCCTTCCGGGAAGCTGATCGAATAGAGAATGCCCTTGCCGCTCACCATGGCGTTCATGATGTCGCGCATGCTGGCATGGGCGGGAATGAGATATTCGCCGGCCTTGAGGCCATCCTGCTGCGAGGAGAAGCGAACGCCGAAGACGAAGATCCATTTCGACGAGATCAGGCCGCGCTCGTGCAGCTGCTCGGCGATGTCCTGGAGGCCGGTGCCGCGCTCGATCATGACCGTGCGGGGCTGATCGAAATGGCTGCGCTCCTCGAAGCGCATCTTGCCGAAGAAGAAGAGGCCGGCCGCGCCGATGACGCTGACGACGATGATCGTCATCGCGAAGTTCATCACGAGCACGATCGGATGGCGGGCCTGCTGCGAGCGCGGCGGCGGGCCCGGCACGCGCTCGGGACGGAGCGCATCGCTCGGGCTCTTCGGATTGATGCGTCCGCTGGCTCGGCCTTTGGGACGTTTGCCGGCGGTGTCCGCCGCCTTCCCCTCGTCTGCGCCGGACGGCTCGCTGTCGCTCATTACACCCTTACGTCCGCTTGCCGGCCGCCCGAACCGCGATTCACGATTGGTGAACCTTCGTCCCGGGCGACTTTAGGGAGGAATATGGCGAAAGCGCGGGCGTGACCGACCGGCTGCCGCCGCTCAGGCGTCATGCCGGCGGAAGACCAGCGAAGCGTTGGTGCCGCCGAAGCCGAACGAGTTCGACAGGGCGACATCGACCTTGCGCTTGCGGGCCACCTTCGGCACCAGATCGATGGCCGTCTCGACCGAGGGGTTGTCGAGATTGATCGTCGGCGGGGCGACATTGTCGCGGATGGCGAGCAGCGAGAAGATCGCCTCGATGGCGCCCGCCGCGCCGAGCAGATGGCCGGTCGCCGACTTGGTCGAGGACATCGACACGGTCGCCGCGGCATTGCCGAGCACGCGCTCGACCGCCGCAAGCTCGATGCCGTCGGCCATGGTCGATGTGCCATGCGCGTTGACATAGTCGACGTCGGCGGCGGTCAGCCCGGCGCGCTTCAGCGCCGCCTGCACGCAGCGATAGGCGCCGTCGCCGTCGGGAGCCGGGGCGGTGATGTGATAGGCGTCGCCCGAAAGGCCGTAGCCGATCACTTCGCCATAGATCTTCGCGCCGCGGGCGAGCGCATGTTCGCGCTCCTCCAGCACGACGACGCCGGCGCCCTCGCCCATGACGAAGCCGTCACGGTCGCGATCATAGGGGCGCGAAGCCTGCTCCGGCCGGTCGTTGAAGCCGGTCGACAGCGCCTTGCAGGCGGCGAAGCCCGCGAGCGCGATGCGCGAGACCGGGCTCTCGGTGCCGCCGGCGATCATGACGTCGGCATCATCGAGCGCGATCAGCCGCGCGGCATCGCCGATGGCATGCGCGCCCGTCGAGCACGCCGTGACGACGGCGTGATTCGGGCCCTTGAAGCCGAAGCGGATCGAGATCTGGCCGGAGGCGAGATTGATCAGGCGGCCGGTGATGAAGAAGGGGCTGATCCGGCGGGGTCCGCGATCGCGCAGCACATGGCCGGCCTCGACGATACCCTCGAGGCCGCCGATGCCGGAACCGACCATGACGCCGGTGCGGATCTGGTCCTCATAGGCGGTCGGCATCCAGCCCGAATCGGTGACGGCCTGCTCGGCGGCGGCGAGCGCGAAGGCGATGAACTCATCGACCTTGCGCTGCTCCTTCGGCTCCATCCAGTCGTCGGGATTGTACTTGCCGTCTTCCTTGGAGCCGCGCGGAATCTCGCAGGCGATCTGGCAAGGCAGATCGTCGGTCTCGAACTTGGTGACCCGGCCGGCGCCACTGTGGCCGGCGAGAAGGCGGGACCATGTGACATCGACGCCGCAACCGAGCGGCGTGACCATACCCATCCCGGTGACGACGACACGTCTCATGCGGTTCTCCCGAGCCGGACCCTTGCGGGTCCGGTCGTCAGTTTCTTGTAAGGTGGGATCGAAGCCGGGATCAGCCGGCGTTCTTTTCCAGGAAGCTGACGGCGTCGCCGACCGTCAGGATGGTCTCGGCCGCGTCGTCGGGGATCTCGACGCCGAACTCTTCCTCGAAGGCCATGACGAGCTCGACGGTGTCGAGGCTGTCGGCACCAAGGTCGTCGATGAAGCTCGCGCCATCGGTCACCTTGTCGGCGTCCACGCCGAGGTGCTCGATCACGATCTTCTTAACCCGGTCAGCGATATCGCTCATTTCTCAAACCTCGACTGTTTCGTGTCACTTCACTCAGCGCGATTACTCGCACGCAGAAAATCCGGCTGCAAAGCCCATTTCGGGAAAACGCACCGCGATATCGACGAGGGGCTCCGTCCTCGGCAAGGTAGAGAGCCCGTTCTGCCCACGATCGTCAATCCGCCCCGTCCCCGTCGCGCTGAAGCGGCGAGGCTCCCGTCCATTATTCGCGGTCCTAACATAGTTTCCAAGCCTTGGCCAGCGCCGCAGGGGCGGCCGAAAGCGCTTTGGGGGAACCGTGCCGGAACGCCGATTCTCTATTCAGATCATAGCCATACCGCCATTGACGTGCAGCGTCTGGCCGGTGACGTAGGCGGCCTCGTTCGAGGCGAGATAGACGACGGCCGCGGCAATGTCGTCGCCGCTGCCGAGTCGCTTGGCCGGCACGCGCTCGAGCAGCGCCGTCTTGATCTTTTCGTTCAGCACATCGGTCATCGCGGTTTCGATGAAGCCCGGCGCGACGCAGTTGACGGTGATGTTGCGGCCGGCGACTTCCTGGGCCAGCGACTTCGACATCGCGATCAGCCCGGCCTTGGAGGCGGTGTAGTTGCCCTGCCCGGCATTGCCGGTGACGGCGACGATCGAGGTGATGTTGATGATGCGGCCGAACCGCTGACGCATCATGCCGCGCAGCGCCGCGCGCGTCAGGCGGAAGGGCGCCGTCAGGTTGACGTCGAGCACGTCCGACCAGGCCTCGTCCGAGAGGCGGGCGAACAGCATGTCGCGGGTGATGCCGGCATTGTTGACGAGGATGTCGAGCCCGCCGAGCGCCTCTTCCGCGGCCGGGACGAGGGTTTCGACGGCCTCGGCGTCGGAAAGATTGCAGGGCGTCACATGCACGCGCTCGCCGAGCTCGGTCGCCAGGGCATCGAGCGCCTCGCGCCGCGTGCCCGAAATCGCAACCGTGGCGCCCTGCGCATGCAGGGCCACGGCGATGGCGCGGCCGATGCCGCCGCTGGCGCCCGTCACGAGGGCGCGCTTGCCGGTCAAATCGAACATCGCGGAACTCCTTTGTCGGATCGGGTGAGGCGGCGCTGTCAGCCGAGCAGCGCCAGCGCGGCCGGAACATCGTCGGGCAGGCCGACCGAGAGCGTGCGCGCCGACGGCGCGATGCGCTTGGCGAGGCCAGAGAGGACCTTGCCGGCCCCGATCTCGAGCATGAGGTCGACGCCGGCGGCTTCGAGCCAGGTGACCGACTCGCGCCAGCGCACCATGCCGGTCACCTGTTCGACCAGGCGGCGGCGAATCTCGTCGGGGTCGCTGATCGGCGCCGCCAGCACATTGGCGATGATCGGCACGACCGGCGGGGCGATGAAGACCTCGGCCAGCGCCTCGCGCATCGCTTCGGCGGCGGGCTGCATCAGCGCGCAATGGAAGGGTGCGCTGACCGGCAGCAGCAGAGCGCGCTTGGCGCCCTTGGCCTTGGCGATCTCGAGCGCGCGCTCGATCGCGGCGCGCGAGCCGGAGATCACCACCTGGCCCGGACCATTGTCGTTGGCGGCCTGGCAGACATCGCCCTCGGCCGCCTCGGCCGCGACCACGGCCGCCGTCTCGAAATCGAGGCCGAGCAGCGCGGCCATGGCGCCCTCGCCGACCGGCACGGCGGCCTGCATGGCGGCGCCGCGGATGCGCAGCAGCCGGGCCGCCTCGGCGACCGACAGGCTGCCGGCGGCGGCGAGCGCCGAATATTCGCCGAGTGAATGGCCGGCGACGAAGGCCGCGTGGCGGGCGATGTCGAGGCCATCGGCCTGGAGCGCCCGGATCGCCGCGAGGCTCACGGCCATCAGCGCCGGTTGCGCATTGGCGGTCAGCGTCAGCGTCTCGATCGGACCCTCGAAGATGATCGTGGAGAGGCTTTCGCCGAGCGCGTCGTCGACCTCGGCGAAGACGGCGCGCGCCTCCGGATAGGCCTCGGCAAGGGCCTTGCCCATGCCGACCGCCTGGCTCCCCTGGCCTGGAAACGTCAGAGCTGTCGTCACGAAATGCGCTCCCGCCTTGCCGGCGGCGGCCCCATGAGACCGCCCATCTTGGCGGCGGCTAATCGCGCCTTCGGGCAGCGAAGTCAAGCCCGCGCGCCGCGCGTACGGCCGGAAGAGCCGCGTCCGTCGGCCTCCCGGAAACGTGATAGTATGTCTGGCTTATTAAATTTCGTTCATGTCCCGATTGAACGCTTGCGCACCACATTTGCCGGCTCAGATCACACTTGTCTCACGCCGTTCCGGCAGGCCGATCCCAAGCGGCCGGAGGCAACGACGGGTGCAGACGGATGACCGACGATTGGAGCGTGTCATGAAGAAGATCGCATTCATTCTCCCCCTGGCCATGGTGATCGGCTCGGCAGGCGCGGCGCTCGCCGTGGATGTCGACGCGGGCACCGTGCGGACGCTCGACAGCAAGTCGAGCTCGGTGACGCTGATCGACGGGCGCACCTTCAAGATCAGCAATCCGACGCTGCTCTACGGCCTCGTCCCCGGCGAGAAGGTCATCATCACCGTGAATGACGACAAGACCGTCGGCCTCTCCGAGGACAGCTCGCAGTGGGACGGCGGCGGCAACCAGTCCGCCAACTGAAAGACGGATCTATTCGGCTGAAGGGGCTGGCAGCGTGCCGGCTCCTTTGGCGCTTGCGGGGCTCGCCGGCGACTTCGCGGAGGGCTTCGCCGGGTGGTCATAGCGGGCTGTGTCGCCCGGGCGCTCGATAAAGCAGGCATTGGCGGTCTCGGGCCGGCCGGCGGCGATGAGGTCGCTGACCGTGACGAAGGCATAGCCGCGGGCCCTCAGCGCCGGAATGATGGTCGCCAGCGCCTCGGCGCTGTGCTTGCCGCGGCCATTGGCATGCATGACGATGATCGAGCCGGGCTTCACCTCGGCGAGCACGCCGCGCGCCATCGGCGCCGCCGCAATGCCCGAGGGATCGCCGGAGACGACATCCCACTGGATCGGCGTCAGGCCGGCCGCCCGCACCAGCGCCGGCCCGTCGGCGCCGCAGGCGCCATAGGGAAAGCGGAACAGCCGCGTCTTCTCTGGCATCGCCGCCGGGCAGCTCGCCGTGAGCTTGGCGGAGAGTGCGCCGAGCACCGCCTCGGTGCGGGCGATCTCGGCGGCGATCTTGGCGCCGTCGGCCTTGGCGAGGTCGGCATGGTCATAGGTGTGGTCGCCGATCTCGAACAAGGGATCGGCCATGAGCTGCATCGCCCGCTCCTCATGGCTCTGCGCCCAGCGCCCGCCCATGAAGAAGGTGGCGGGAACCTTCAGAGCCCGCAGCCGATCGACGATGGCGCCGTCATAGCCGGCGACCTCGCCCGAGCCCTCGCAGAGATCGAAGGTGAGCGCGACCAGCTTGCGCCCGCCCGCCGGCACGACGCGGCGGACGACGCCGGTGCCCGGCGCCGCAGCCTCGACGGCAGACGATGTCGCGTCGGGGATCGGCACGTGATCGGCCGGGCCCGGCCGGTGCTTCGCGACCTCGTCCGGACGGCCCGCGAGCGCCGCCGCCGGCCAGCATGCCGCCGGCGGATCGGCAAGGGCGAGCGTCGGCGCCGCCAACACCATCAGGCCGAGAACAAGAGCACGTCGGCGCCGCGCGAGTCGGCCAAGTGATTGCGTCGTCATGACATCCGTCCGCTGGGTCAGCGGACGGTGACACACCGCCTTCGGGGCGGAACCGTGGCGAGCGGCCGCGGCGAAACGCCGTCAGGGGCGCTTCGGCTCGACATTCGGGAGGAAGGCCGTCAGCAGGCCGATCACCGGCAGGAAGGCGCAGACCTGGAAGACGAAGGTGATCGAGGTGCGGTCGGCAAGCTCGCCGAGCGCCGCCGCGCCGATGCCGCCCATGCCGAAGGCAAAGCCGAAGAAGAGGCCGGAGACCAGCCCGACCTTTCCGGGGATCAGTTCCTGCGCATAGACGATGATCGCCGAGAAGGCCGAGGACAGGACGAGGCCGATGATCACCGAGAGAACAATCGTCCAGGCGAGATTCGCATGCGGCAGCGCCAGCGTGAACGGCAGCACGCCGAGGATCGAGAACCAGATCACGAATTTGCGGCCGAAACGGTCGCCGATCGGTCCGCCGGCGATGGTGCCGGCGGCGACGGCGCCGAGGAAGACGAAGAGGAGCAGCTGCGAATCGCGCACCGACACGCCGAACGTGTCGATCAGATAGAAGGTGTAGTAGCTCGACAGCGCCGCCATGTAGAAGAACTTCGAGAAGATCAGCAGCGCCAGGATGACGATCGAGCGGATGATCACCTTGCGCGGCAGCATCACATGCGGCTTGCTCGTCGACTTCTTCCCGATGCCGGCGCGATGCTGCTCGCGATACCAGAAACCGACGCGCGAGAGGATGATGATGCCGGCGAGCGCGGCGAGCGCGAACCAGGCGACGGCGCCCTGCCCGCGCGGCAGCACGATGAAGGCGGCGAGCAGCGGCCCGATCGCCGAGCCGAAATTGCCGCCGACCTGGAACAGCGACTGGGCGAGGCCATGCCGGCCGCCCGAGGCCATGCGGGCGACGCGCGATGATTCGGGATGGAAGATCGAGGAGCCGAGGCCGATCAGCGCCACCGAGATCAGGATGACCGAATAGTGGTTGGCATAGGCGAGCAGCAGCAGGCCGATGAGCGTGCAGCCCATGCCGATCGGCAGCGAGAACGGCATCGGCTTCTTGTCGGTATAGATGCCGACGATCGGCTGCAGGATCGAGGCCGTGCACTGGAAGACAAGCTGGATGATGCCGATCTGGCTGAAATCGAGCGAAAACTCCGTCTTCAGAATCGGATAGATCGCGGAGATCACGGATTGCATGAGGTCGTTCAGCAGATGCGACATGCTGATCGCGACCAGAATGCCGAAGGATGTGCGCTGCACGATGTCACGGCCCGCAGAAGCGGGCATGGCTGCAACCCTCTCAGTCACGATGCTATCCTCGATTGAAGCGCTGATCGGCGGGAACGGCGGCCGTGCTCGCGGCGACACCGGCGATCTGCTTGAAGGTTAGGCACTATGACGAGGGAATCAGCGAAAGAAAAGCGCCGTTCGCGTGATGCGCGCATCACTTCTTTTGATCGGTCGCCTTAGGATCGCAGCGCCGCTGCCGGCGAATGGCGATAGGCGAGCGCAGCCGGCAGGGCAGCGAGCAGCGCGGCGAGGCCAAGCAGGGCGAGGGCAAGGCCAGCATCGGCGCTCTCGAAGGTCACCGGCAGCACGACGCCGTTCGCCGCCGTGAAGCGCGCCGAGATGAGGCGCGCGGCGAGATAGCCGAGGCCAAAACCGGCGATGACGCCGCCGCCGACCAAGAGAAAGATCTCGCCCCAGACGATGCCGAAGATGGCGAGGCGCGGCGCGCCGAACGCCCGGAGCGCGCCGATCTGCCGCCGCCTCTGGCCGATATGGACGATGGTGACGAGGCCGATGGCGGCCGCGACCAGCGCCTGCGCGCCGATCGCGACCAGCGAGAGCACGGTCTTGGCGTCGCCGAGCGTCGCATAGAGCCGCGTCAGCACCTCGCCCGGAAAGACGGCGAGCGTCGCGCCGGTGCGGTACTCGGCGCGCAGGCGATAGGCATCGGCGATGGTCTTCGGCTTGACGATGATGGCCGGGACGCCGGGCGCGATGCCGAAGGGCGCGACATGCTTGTGGTCGGCCTCGGCCTCCGCGCCGTCGTGATCGTCCCCGTCGGCGTCCTTATGCTGGAGATGGCCATCGCCCATGCCGTGCACATGCCAGACCGCCTCGATCGGCACCAGGATCGCGCGGTCCCAGGGCGTGCCGGTCGGCGGCATGCGGCCGACGACGCGATAGACGATGCCGGCATGCAGTTGGCCGCCCTCTTCCGGCAGCCCGTGCATCGGCCTGACGGACGCACCGAGGGCGAGCGGCACGGCGGCGCCGACCACCGCCTCGCCAGAATCGGCGAAGCTCCGCCCTTCGGTGAGCGGCCCGGCGCTGGCGACCAGCGGCTCCGTCGTGCCGACGATGGGCAGGCCGAGCGCGAAATCGCCGAAGCCGACCGGCGCTGCCCATGCGACGCGCGGGTCGGCCGACAGATCATCGAGCAGGCGGCCGGGCACGAGCGGCAGCGGCGCCGCCTGCAGGAAGATCGCCGACAGCACCAGTTGCGTCTCGCTGCCGGCGGCGCCGATGACGAGATCGAACCGGTCGGCGGCGCGGGCGCTGCCGAGCCGAAGGGCGCGCTCCTGCAGGGTGACCGCAACGCCGAGCGCGGTCGCGAGCGCGACCAGGAGGACGATCACCAGCGCCCCGGCCGCGAGCCGGCGAAGATCGGCCAGCACGAAGCGGATCATGGCGCCACCGCTTCGGCAGGGCCGGTCCGGCGGTCGTCCGTGATCGTCCCGTCGCGGAGCCGGACGACGCGGCGCATGCACTGGACGAGGCGATCGTCATGCGAGATCGCGACGAGGGTCGCGTTCTCCTCCGCGGCAAGCTCGACGAGCAGCGCCGCCACGCCGGCACCGCTTTCGGGATCGAGGCTCGCCGTCGGCTCGTCGGCGACGATGACGCCGGGCTTCATCAGCAGCGCCCGTGCCACGGCGACGCGCTGCATCTCGCCGCGCGACATCGAACCGACATCCTGGTCCGGACGGGAGAGTCCGACGCGGGCCAGCAGCGCCCGTGCTCGCGCCTCGACGCCGGGTCCCGCCCTCCAGGCGAGCCGCGCCGGCAGCAGGACATTGTCGAGCGCGCCGAGACCGGGGAACAGATGGAAATCCTGCATGACCAGCCCGACATGGGCGGCGCGCCAGCGATCACGCGCGCCCTCGCCGAGCCGAGCGATATCGGCGCCCGCCCACAGCACGCGGCCGCGACGGGGGCGTTCAAGGCCCGTGATGATATTGACGAGCGTGCTCTTGCCGGAGCCGGACGGGCCGGTCACGGCGACGGTTTCGCCGGCCGCGACGGCCAGATGGGGAATGGCGAGGACCGGCACCGGCAGGCCGGGGAACGAGACATCTACATCCTCGAGGACGAGATCGAGCACCGGCTCAGACCGTTCGGAAGTTGGCGTCGCGGAGGCGCAAGAGGCTGACGAAGCCCGTCGCCGGATCGGTCCACGAGCCATAGTCGAGCACGCCCTCGACCTCGATCACCGCATTCGCCTGCACGAAGGTCTGCTTTCGCCCGAGATAGACGACGACGATGTTGTCCGGCCAATCGGCATCCGACGAGCAGAACGGGCACAGCGACATCGGGATTTCGGTCAGGACGAAGAAGTCCGCCTCCGCCTTCAGCGGCGGCGCCATGAAGCCGCGCATGCGCACGCTGCCGCCGGCGAGCGCCTTGACGCGGTCGGAGAAGGAAAGGCCGAGCACGCTGACCTTGCCATAGAGTTCGTCGAAGGTCAGCAGCGGCTGGTCGGCCCGCGCCTGCCCGATCGTGGCAAAGGACACGAGCCCGGCGAGGACGGAGCGGCGGTGCGGTCGTGCGGTCGGCATCAGCCACCCCTCTGCATCATGAGCTCCGGCCGCCGTCGCGGCCGGAGCACGTGTCGGCGTCGGCTCAGTTCCTCTGCGGCGCGAGCGCCAGAGCGTCGGCGAGCACGCGGTAGATGTCGCTCTCTTCCATGTAGCCATGGAAACCCTCGGCGCCAGGACCGTCCGCCTGCAGCACGACGTCGTCGACGGCATGCACGGCCGTATCCGACGAGCGCGGCAGATTGCCCTCGCGGAAGACGGCGCCGGGGACGTTCTTGTAGGCCTCGTTGGCGACGTACTGCTTCTGCTCGTTCTGCACGGCCGGCTCGAACGGACCATCCATCTTGGGGCGGAAGGTCTCGTAGTAGTCCGGGAAGTTATTGGCGAAGACCGCGAGACGGCGCGAGACGTCGACGCTGTCGGGATAGCCGTCGCCGTTCTCGTCCTTGTAGTTCGGGAAGCCGGCCTTGTCGTAGACGCCGACCTTCTCGCGCATCTCGGTGCCCGGCTTGTCGTCGTCGATGGTGCCGATGATCGAGACGCCGTGCGTGTGATCGCCGGTGACGACCAGCAGCGTGTCGGGATGGGTCTTGATGAACTCACGCACCAGGCCGATCGTCTTGTCGAACTCGATGGTCTCGACCAGCGCGCGTTCCCAGTCCATCGGATGGGACATCTTGTCGATCGAGGCGCCTTCGACCATCAGGAAGAAGCCGTCCTGATCCTTGGAAAGCTCGCCGAGCGCGACCTTGGTCATCTCGACGAGGCCGGGCTGGTTCGGGAACTTCGCGACGGTGCCCTTCTTCAGGAAGTCGCGGTCGAGGGTCACGTCCATGTTGCCGGTGTGGAACAGGCCGAGGATCTTGCCGGTATTGGTGCCGGAGGCCGCCTCGAGCTCGGTCTTGTCGGTGGCGAGGCTGTATCCGGCGTCCTTGAACAGCTGGATATAGTCCTTGTCGTCCTTGCGCTTCGAGCCCGGCACGTCCTTGGAAAGGAAATAGGCCGAGCCGCCGCCCATCAGCACCTCGGGCTTCACGTCGTAGAGCATGCCGACGATCTCGGCCTTGTCGGCGCGGCGGCGGGTATGCGCCACGACCGCGGCAGGCGTCGCATCCTCGACTTCGGCCGTCGTGACGATGCCGACCGACTTGCCGCCGGTGCGGCGGAGCGCCTCGGCGATGGTCTCGACATGCGGATCGTCGAGGCTGCCGGGCGTGCGGTCGGCATAGACGCCGAGCGCGTTCACGGCCGTCTTGTGGCCGGTCATATAGGCCGACATCGTGTTGGCGCTGTCGGTGGCGATGGCATCCGTCGCCGAGGTGCCGACAAAGGCGCGGAGGGCGACATCGTCGAGAGCGAGGCGGCCATTGGCCTTGCCCTCGGTCATGCCCTTCGACATCAGCCGCGCGCCGGTGCGATGGGCGACGGACAGGCCATCGCCGAGCATGAAGATGACATTCTTCGCCGTCGGAGCGGCCGGCGTGCCGTAGACGGCCCAGACGACCGTCTTGGTCTCGCCGCCGGCGCTCGCTTCCACCTTGTAGTCGCCGGGCGTCGCGAGCGTCAGCTTGCGCAGCATGACGGCCGAGCCGAGCTTCTTGTCGTCCTTGCCGAGTTCCGTCTCGGTGAAGACGACGTCGGCGCCGAACACGGCCTTGTAGTCCTGGCCGTTGACGGTGATCTTGACGTCTTCCGGCTTGACGGTGGCGTTGAACTCGACCTTGAAGTCGAACGGCGAACCGGCGAGAATCGTCGCACGGTCGAGCGGGTAGACGGTGGCGGCATGAGCCGCGCCGGCCAGCATGGTCGTTGCCGCAAGGGCAGCCATCAGCATGCGCATCGTGAGCCTCTTTGGTCGGGGGTGGTCCTGGAGCGACCATTTCCACCTAAGCGATCAGAGTGACGCGCATGTGAAGCGTCGTCGTGAACGGTGCGCGCCCTTGCCTTTTCCCGCTGCCCGCTGTATGGACCGCCCGTCGTAACGACACCCGGCCGGGGGTTGAACGGAAGGCGGCGCTCGCCGCAGGGATCGCAGGATCCCGTCTTCCCGTGTCTCCGCTCTCGAAGTGAACCCGATCAGCCTTCCCTTGGAGGCTTCGGTGAGGCTTGGCGCCGGGAAGAAAAAGGGAAAGGGCAATCATGCCGCTTTACGAACACGTATTCCTGTCCCGACAGGACGTGTCGGCACAGCAGGTCGAAGCGCTGACCGAGACGTTCAAGGGCATCCTCGAGGCCAATGGCGGCTCCGTCGCCAAGGTCGAGCAGTGGGGCCTGAAGTCGGTCGCCTTCCGCATTCGCAAGAATCGCAAGGCGCACTACACGCTCATGAACATCGATGCGCCGGCCGCGGCCGTCGCCGAGCTCGAGCGTCAGCAGCGCATCAACGAAGACGTGCTGCGCATCCTCACCATCCGCGTCGAGGCGCTCGAGGAAGGCCAGTCGGCCATGCTCCAGAAGCGCGACCGCGACGACCGTGACGGCGATCGCGGCGGCCGCTTCGGCGACCGTGGCGACCGTCCGCGCAGCGGCGGCTTCGGCGGCGGCGGTGGCGGCTTCCGTGGCGACCGTGAAGGCGGTGGCGGCGGCGGCGGTTTCCGCGGCGAGCGCCGTCCCCGTAGCGATGAAACCGAAGGTGGAGCTGAATAATGTCTGAATTCGGTGGTCCCAGCGCTTCCACGACCAGCACCAGCGCCGGCGGCGGTCGCCGGCCGTTCTTCCGTCGTCGGAAGACGTGCCCCTTCTCCGGCCCGAACGCGCCGAAGATCGACTACAAGGACGTTCGTCTCCTGCAGCGCTACATTTCCGAGCGCGGCAAGATCGTCCCCTCGCGCATCACGGCCGTCTCGGCCAAGAAGCAGCGCGAACTGGCCCAGGCGATCAAGCGCTCGCGCTTCCTCGGCCTGCTGCCTTACGTGATCAAGTAGGATCGACGCCGGCCTCGCGCCGGTGCGACACGGCCTTCCGGCTCATGCCGGGAGGCCCTCTTCCAGATGGAAGAGAGACGTTCTTCCAGGTGGAAGAGAGACTTGGTTGGGGCCGGCGCATTCCGCGACGAGCCTCTAACCGCTCGATCGAGCGGGACAGCGAAAGCAAGATGACGCGCAACATCCTCATCGGCCTCGGTGCCGGCCTCGCGGCCGCTCTGCTGTTTGCCAGCGTCATCAGCGGCACGACGCTCGCGCTGCCGCTCTTCCTGCTCTCCCCCCTCCCCGTCGCCATCGCCGGCATCGGCTTCGGCACGCTGTCGGGCGCCACCGCGGCCGCCGTCGCCGCCGCGATCATCGCCGCCGCCTTCAATCCGCTCGCCGGCCTCCTGCATCTCTTCGCCTTCGGCGCGCCCGTTGCCTGGGCCGCGCATCTCGTCGGCCTGTCGCGCCCCGGCGAACCCGTGCCCGGCGCTGCCGCCGACGCCGCGCCGCCCGTCGAATGGTTTCCGCTCGGCATGGTGCTCGCCCGTCTCGCCATCGCCACGGCAGCCGGCGTCGTCGCGGCCGGCGCCATGCTCGGCTTCGATCCGGCGACGCTGGTCTCGCAGACGGTCGGCGCCTTCGAGGCCTGGCTCGCGGCCGGCGGCGCCGGCGCCGATGCGCCGACCACCGAGCAGCTGACGCCGATCGTCAGCCTCAGCGTCGCGATGATGCCGGCGACCTCGGGCTGCTTTGTGCTCGGCATCGCCGTGCTCAATCTCTGGCTCGGCGGCCATATCGCGCGGATGTCGGGCCTGCTGCGGCGCGGCTGGACGCCGATGTGGAGCGTGCAGCTGCCGTTCTTCCTCGGGCCCCTGCTCGCGCTGGCGCTCGCCGGCTGCGTGCTGCCCGGCGGGGCCGGCCATATCGCCGCCGCCGTGGCCGGATCGGTCGCCTTCGCCTTCGCGCTCTCCGGCTACGGCACGCTGCATGCGCTCCTGCGCGGCAAGCCCGGCCGCTTCGCGATGCTCTTCCTGCTCTATGCGGTCAGCGTGGTGTTCATGCTGCCGATCGTCCTCGTGGCGCTGCTCGGCATCGCCGACACCCTTCTCAATCTCCGCTTCCGCCGGATGACCGGCGGCGCGGGCCCTTCCTCATAACGTCACATATCGAATCAAGGAGACCTCACATGGACGTCATTCTGCTGGAACGCGTCGCCAAGCTCGGCCAGATGGGCGAGATCGTGCACGTCAAGAACGGCTTCGCCCGTAACTTCCTGCTGCCGCAGGGCAAGGCGCTGCGCGCCACCGAAGCCAACAAGAAGCAGTTCGAGAGCCAGAAGATCCATCTCGAAGCCCGCAACCTCGAGCGCAAGCAGGAAGCCGACGTCGTCGCCGAGAAGCTGAACGGCCAGTCGTTCATCGTCGTGCGCCAGGCCGGCGAGACCGGCCAGCTCTACGGTTCGGTGTCGAGCCGCGACATCTCGGATCTCGTCAGCGAGGCCGGCTTCAGCATCGTCCGCAACCAGGTCGTGCTCGAGCATCCGATCAAGACGATCGGCCTGCATGACATCGCCATCGCCCTGCATCCGGAAGTCGAGGCGACGATCACCATCAACGTCGCCCGCAGCGCCGACGAGGCCGCCCGCCAGGCGCGCGGCGAGGACCTGACCGTCCGCGATACGTTCGAACTGGAGCCGCTCGAGGACGAGGAGGCGCTCGACGCCGGCCTCGAAGAGGGCGACGAGGAAGTCTGAGGCAGCCTGAAACCCAAAGGACGCCTTACTTTTTAGAAGGGGCGCGCGGCACCGGCCGCGCGCCCCTTTTCGCTTTCAAGACACCACTTTCGAAGCATGCCTCTAGCCGCTTGAAATCGTGGCAAAATCGGGGCTAACATCGCGACTGACGCAACGGTACTGCGCCGCCTCACAGCCTAAGCCTCACCCGCCGACGCGGGACAGCCACAAAGGCAGCGGACCACCACCATGAATCGGTTGCTCACGAATTACGTAGCGAGCGTCCTGCGCAAGGGATCGCTCGAGATCATCGATGCCAAGGGCACCACCCATCGGTTCGGCGATGGCAGCGGCGAGACGGTCCGCGTCCGCTTCACCTCGAAGGCGGCCGAGCGCAGCGTCATCCTCAATCCCGAGCTGAAGCTCGGCGAGGCCTTCATGGACGGCGGCTTCGTCGTCGAGAAGGGCACGATCTACGATTTCCTCGCCGTGGTGCTGCAGAATACCGGCGGCACGCAGCGCTCGTGGTGGATGCGGGCGATCTATCGCCTGCGCGTCTGGACGCGGCGCTTCCGGCAATGGAACACGCCCTTTCGCGCCCGCCAGAACGTCGCCCATCACTATGATCTCGACGGGCGGCTCTATTCGATGTTCCTCGACAGCGACCAGCAATATTCCTGCGCCTATTTCGAGACGCCGGACAGCTCGCTGGAGGAGGCGCAGCTCGCCAAGAAGCGCCATCTCGCCTCGAAGCTGGCGCTGGCGCCCGGGCAGAAGGTGCTCGACATCGGCTCCGGCTGGGGCGGGCTCGGGCTCTATCTCGCCGATCACGCCGAGATCGACGTCACTGGCGTCACGCTCTCGGAAGAACAGCACAAGGTTTCGAATGCCCGCGCCGAGGAAAAGGGCATCGCCGATCGGACGCGCTTCCTGCTGCGCGACTACCGCCATCTGACGACGCGGTTCGACCGCATCGTCTCGGTCGGCATGTTCGAGCATGTCGGCATCGGACACTATCGCGAATATTTCCAGAAGGCGCGCGAGCTGCTCACCGATGACGGCGTCATGGTGTTGCATTCGATCGGCCGGTTCGACATGCCGGGCGAGACCAATTCCTGGATCCAGAAATACATCTTCCCCGGCGGCTATATTCCGGCCCTCTCCGAAGTGATCCCCGAGATCGAGCGCGCCGGTCTGAAGGTCACCGACATCGAGATCCTGCGCCTCCATTATGCCGAGACGCTGCGCGAATGGCGCGAGCGCTTCATGGCGCGGCGCGACGAGGCGCTGCAGCTCTATGACGAGGTGTTCTGCCGGATGTGGGAGTTCTATCTCGCCGCCTCCGAGACCGCCTTCCGCTATCAGGACATGATGATCTTCCAGATCCAGCTGGTGCGCGACCAGCAGGCGCTGCCGCTGACGCGCGACTATATCTGGCATGCCGAGGAGGCGATGCGCCGCCGCGACACCGCCGGTCAGCGCCCGTCGCTGAAAATCGCCGGCGAATAGACCATCCCTCAGGCGATCAGGCCGCCGATCGGCCTGACGCCGAGGCTGTCCGGGAAGATGCGCGTCGAGAGCGCCGTCTCGCCGATGCCGAGATGATCGCGCAGCACCCCTTTCAGCACAGCGCGGAGATCGGTCGTCGGCGCGAGGTCGCGCTGCTCGTAGAGCTTTGCCGCCGCCAGCCCCGGCCAGTCGGCGAGGACGCGCCCGCCCTTGACGGCGCCGCCGACGAGGAAGGCCGTCGTCGCCGTGCCGTGATCGGTGCCGTCGGTGCCGTTGACATGCGCCGTGCGGCCGAACTCGGTCATCACCGCCACGACCGTGTCGGCCCAGGCGGGCCCGAGCTCCTGCTTGAGGCCACTGAGGGCCGCATCGAGCGCGCCGAGGCGGCGGCCGAGCTGGCCGCTCTCCGGCCCCTCGCTCGCATGCGTATCCCAGCCGTCGAAGCTGATCGCGGCGATGCGCGGGCCTTCCGGCTCGGCGAGCAGCCGACCGGCGCCGACGGCGATACGGCGAAAGCTCGCCGCGATGTCGCCGCCCTTCACCGCCGTGCCGCCCGCCGCCATGCCGTCGATCGTGCGGCCGGCCGCGAAGACGCGGGCGAGCTCAGGATCGGTCTCGCCATAGAGGCCGGCGAGGCGGTCGGCGGTGTCCGGGCCGACCGGCATCAGCCCGTCCGGCATCCAGGTGAACACCGGCGCGCCGCCGCGCAGCACCAGCGGCACGGTCGGGCTGACGGCAAGGCCAGACGCCGGACGCACCGCCGCGCCCTGCGGCAACGCCGAGACCGCGCGGTTGAGCCAGCCGTCGCGGGCGGCGCCCGGCGTCGTCAGCCCGCTTTCCAGCACGTCCTGGCCGTCGAAATGCGAGCGGTCGCGATAGGGCGACGCGACCGCGTGCACGATCAGCGCCTCGCGGGCGGCATAGAGTTGCTTCAAGGTCGGCATCGCGTCGTTGAGCGCGAAGAAGCCGTCGAGCGGCACGGTGCCGCCGATGCCGGCGGCGCCGATGGCGATGTCGCCGCGAAGGGCCGCATAATCGGGGTCGCCGATCGGCGGCACGGCGGCGAGCCCGTCCATGGCGCCGCGGAGAATCACCACGACGAAGCGCGGATCGCGCGTGCCGGCATAGGCGAAGCGCGGCAGGTTCGCCCAGGCGACGAAGGCGCCGGCAGAGGCGAGAAACAGGCGGCGGCTCGGCCGGATCGGGCCGGTCTCGCTGGCAGTGCGGTCGGTCATGGTCACCTCCACAGGAATTCGGGGCTCATCACCACGAGCGCCAGCGCCTGGCGCCCGGTTTCGGCTCTCGCAACGGACTGCCGCGTCGCAGGCGAGGCGGCCGGGCCGAGCACGGCCTCGACCAGTTCGGCCGGCGGCAGGCGCGTTGCGGCCTTCTGCGCGAACTGGTCGGCGATATCGAGCCGGCTGGTCATGGCGTCGGGCGCGAGCCAGGTCGCGGTGTCGTCATGAAACCCTTCCGGCGAGGCCGGCGACCAGATCGGCTCGCCGAGAACCGCGAGCGCGCGCATCAGCAGCGCGGCATCGACATCGGCATCGAGCGCGCGGAGGGCGGCGAAGGCGAATTGCTGCGGCGTCGCGAATTTCCGCGTCGGCCCCCAGGCCTCGTCGGCGCCAACAAGCGCCTCCGTCACGGCGCGGAGATCGCCGCGCGTCGCCGTGAAGGTCGCCGCGAGCTTCGCGACCAGCGCCGGCGGCGGATCGTCGGCGACGAAATGCCGGGCGAGCTTCAGCGCGATGTGCCGCGCCGTTGCCGGGTTCGTGGCGAGGTCATGCAGCACGGCGAGGCCCTGGCCCTCATTGCCGACCTGATAGACGACATCCTCGCGATAGGTCCGCCCCATCACCACCTTGTCGCCCGGCTCGTGCAGGCCGGGATTGAAGGCGAAGTCGCCGGCATCCGGCAGCGCGGCGTTGCGCACGAAGGTCCAGCCAGTCAGCACCTCGGCGAGCGAGGTCACGTCCTTCTGCGCATAGCCGCCGCCGACGCCGATGGTGTGCAGCTCCATCAGTTCGCGGGCATGGTTCTCGTTGAGGCCGCGGCCGCGCCGCTTGCCGACGGGCGAATCGGGGCCGACCGAATCGGCGTTGTCGAGCGAGACCAGCATCGCCGGATGGCGCGTCGCGGCCAGCAGCATGTCCTCGAAGCGGCCGAGGACGAAGGGCCGGATCGCCTCGCGCTCGAAGGCGCCGGCAAGACCCCGCACGACCTGGCTCTTGTCGCTCTGCAGCGCGAAGTGATTGCTCCAGAACTGCACGAGACGCTCGACGAAGCCGATCTCCGCCCCCCGCGCCGCCGCGATGCGCCGCGCGATCTCGTCGCGATAGATCTCGCCGGCCACGGCGCGCTGCGGCTTCGGCGCCGCAGCATCGGCCATGGCGGGCTGCGGAGCCATGGCCATCGCCGGCGGCGCGTCCGTCGGCTTCTGCTGCCGCCGCGCCTGCCTTGCCTGCTGGTCGGCCCGAACCGCAAGGAAAGCTGCGACCGAATCGGGCGCGGCCGAGGGCAGGAGAGCATCCGGGGTCGGGGCGCCAAGCTCGGCGAGCAGCGCCCCGCGCGGATCGCCAGCGATGCGCGCGGCATCGCCCGGCCGGGGCCCCAGCCCGAAACGCTTCAACGCGACTATCGCCTGCTCCGCCGTCATCGCTTCGCCTCCGCCGTGATCAGCCTGACGACGACATCACGGACGAGCGGCGGCGGCCCTACGCGCCGGGACGGAAGAATCTGCGCGCCCATGCCGGGCACTGTTGCCGATGAGCCACTTCAAGGGCGCGCGCATGGTGGTCGCGGGCGGCTGTTGATAGCGTGGGCAACGCGATGATGGTTTGATTCGCCCCGCCCCGCGCCGCACTGTGTCCGACCGGGGACCTGAGAAAACGCCATGAACCTTCCAGCACGTGCCTTGCCGCAGCCGGCGACCGATTTCTATCGGCAGGCGCCGCACAATATCGAGGCCGAGCAGGCGCTGCTCGGCGCGATCCTCGTCAATAACGAGGCCTTCTACCGCGTCTCCGATTTCCTCGAGCCGATCCATCTGTTCGAGCCGATCCACCGGCAGATCTACGAGGTCGCCTCCAGCCTCATCCGCGCCAACAAGGTGGCGACGCCGGTCACGCTGAAGACCTTCCTTCCGGCAGAGCTCGCCATCGGCGACAT
Source organism: Kaistia sp. (assembly GCA_965229325.1). Lineage (GTDB taxonomy): Bacteria > Pseudomonadota > Alphaproteobacteria > Rhizobiales > Kaistiaceae > Kaistia. Next base: position 1,648,179 of record OZ245873.1, read on the forward strand.
GAATCTCGCGCAATATCTCGCCCGCCTCGCCGCCGAGGCGACGACGATCATCAATGCCGAGGACTATGGCCGCGCCATCTACGACCTCGCGCTGCGCCGCGCGCTGATCGGCATCGGCGAGGACGTCGTCAACATCGCCTATGACGCGCCGATCGACATGCCGCCGAAGGCGCAGATCGAGGATGCGGAGCGGCGGCTGTTCGCGCTCGCCGAGACCGGGCGCTATGACGGCGGCTTCCATTCCTTCGAGGAGGCGCTGAAGAACGCCATCGACATGGCCAGCGCCGCCTATCAGCGCGACGGCCATCTCTCGGGCATCGCCACCGGGCTCGACGATCTCGACAAGCAGATGGGCGGCTTGCAGCCGTCCGACTTGATCGTGCTCGCCGGCCGCCCGGCCATGGGCAAGACCTCGCTCGCCACCAACATTGCCTACAACATCGCCAAGGCCTATCGCGGCGAGGTGCAGCCCGACGGCTCGATGAAGACGGTGAATGGCGGCATCGTCGGCTTCTTCTCGCTGGAAATGTCGGGCGAGCAATTGGCGACGCGCGTCATCGCCGAGCAATCCGGCGTCTCGTCCTCGCATATCCGCCGCGGCTCGATCGACGAGCGGCAGTTCGCCCGCGTCGTCGCGGCGGCGCGCGAGATGGCGCGCATCCCGCTCTATATCGACCAGACCGGCGGCATCTCGATCGCCCAGCTGACCGCGCGGGCCCGCCGCCTGAAGCGCCAGCGCGGGCTCGACCTCCTCGTCATCGACTACCTGCAGCTCCTCTCCGGCAGCGGCAAGCGCAGCGACAACCGCGTCCAGGAAATCACCGAGATCACCACCGGCCTCAAGGCGCTCGCCAAGGAGCTGGCCGTGCCGATCGTCGCGCTGTCGCAGCTCTCGCGCCAGGTCGAATCACGCGACGACAAGCGGCCGCAGCTTTCGGACCTTCGCGAATCCGGCTCGATCGAGCAGGACGCCGACGTGGTGATGTTCGTCTATCGCGACGAATATTACCTGAAGGGCAAGATGCCCAAGGAAGGCACGGAAGAGTTCTTCAAGTGGCAGGCCGAGATGGAGCAGGTCGCCGGCGTCGCCGAAGTCATCATCGGCAAGCAGCGCCACGGCCCGACCGGCACGGTGCAGCTGCAATTCGAGGCCGAAGTGACCCGCTTCTCCAACCTCGTCCGAAGGGATCAGCTGCCCGAGGCGTATGACTGAGGGCTTCTTCTGCGCGCGCGTCTGAGGCAAAGGCCCTCACCCTGCCCTCTCCCTGAGGGAGAGGGTAAGGCCGGCCGGCGTCTCGCACAGCCTACTCCCTCTCCCTCAGGGAGAGGGTGGGGTGAGGGCCTTGCTGCTCTTCCGCCTCAGCCCTTCGGCTGCAGAAGATCCCAGAGATTGCCGTAGAGATCCTCGAACACCGCGACCGTCGCATACACCTCGTGGCGCGGCGCCTCGTGGAATTTGACGCCGCGGGCGAGGAAGGCGGCGTGGTCGCGGGCGAAATCGTCGGTCTCGAGGAAGAAGCCGACGCGGCCGCCGGTCTGGTCGCCGATGCGCGCTTCCTGCGCGGCGCCGTCGGCCTTGGCGAGCAGCAGCCGCGCGCCGCCGCCTTCGGGCGCGACCAGCACCCAGCGCTTGCCGCCGCCGAGATCGGTATCGGCGATGAGCCTGAAGCCTAGCTTTTCGGTGTACCAGGCGATCGCCCGGTCATAGTCGTCGACGACCAGCGTGACGGTGGCGATGCGCGGTGCGGTCATGGCGTGCTCCATCAGGCCGCACCGGCGAAAATCGCCGGGGCCGGCCTGCGCCCGCAATAATCTCGCCGCGAATTCCCGTGTAAAGTCCAACCATGGAATCGCTTGTGAAGACCGGCGCCGCCGACTGGGGCAGCGGCGGACGGATGACCGTCGATCTCGGCGCGCTGGCGTGCAACTGGCGGGCGCTCGCGGCGCGCGCCGGTGCGGCCGAGACAGCCGCCGCCGTCAAGGGCGATGCCTATGGCATCGGTCTCGAGCAGGCCGCCCGCGCGCTGGCGAAGGCCGGCTGCCGGACGTTCTTCGTCGCGCTGCCCGATGAGGGGCTGCGACTCCGCGCCGTCCTGCCCGACGCCGTCATCTATGTGCTGAACGGGCTGGCGCCCGGCGCTGCCGCCCTTCTCGCCGAAGCCCGCCTCCGTCCCGTGCTCGGCTCGCTGGTGGAGATCGACGAGTGGACCGAATACCGCAATGGCGGCGGCAAAGGGCTCGCGGCGCTGCATGTCGACACCGGCATGAACCGGCTCGGCCTGACGCTCGACGAGGCCGCCTCGCTGGCAGACCTCGACCCGGTGCCCGGCCTTTCGCTCGTCATGAGCCATCTCGCCTCCGCCGATCGCGCGGACGATCCGCTGAGCGCGGCGCAGCTTTCCGCCTTCCGCGATGTGGCGGCGCTCTTCCCCGCCCTCCCCGCCTCGCTTTCGAATTCGGCCGGGCTTTATCTCTCGCCCGACTATCGCTTCGATCTCGTCCGGCCCGGCATCGCGCTCTATGGCGGCCGCTTCAGCGCCGCTTTGCCGCCGCTCGAGACCGTGGTCACCGCCGAGACGCGGATCGTGCAGGTCCGCGTCGTGCCGGCCGGCGAGAGCGTCGGCTATGGCGCCAGGCAGCATGTTCATCGCCCGAGCCGGATCGCGATCCTCTCGGCCGGCTATGCCGACGGCTATCACCGCCGCGCCGGCGGCAGCGATGAGAGAAGCGGGGCGAGCGCCTTCATCAGAGGCCGCGCCGCGCCGCTGGTCGGGCGCATCTCGATGGATCTCATCGCCGTCGACGTCACCGATATTGCCGGCGCCGCGCGCGGCGATGTGGCCGAACTGTTCGGGCCCAACATTGCCGTCGACGATGTCGCCGCATTTGCCGGCACGATCGGCTATGAGTTGCTGACCGGCCTCGGCCGGCGCTACCGGCGGCACTATATCGGAGGGGCCTGATGGCCATGGGTTTCTAGTGGCCAAGGATCTTTGATGGCAAAGGCTCGGCTCCAGTTCATCTGCCAGAATTGCGGCGCGGTCAGTCCGCGCTGGCAGGGACGCTGCGAATCCTGCGGCGAGTGGAACACGCTCGTCGAGGAGAACGCCGCCGGCGGCATCGGCGGCGGCCCGCTGAAACCCCAGAGCCGCGGCCGCGTCGTCGAGCTGCAGGCGCTCGCCGGCGAGAGCAAGACGCCGCCGCGCATCGCCTCCGGCATCGCCGAGCTCGACCGCGTCACCGGCGGTGGCTTCGTGCGCGGCTCGGCGATCCTGCTCGGCGGCGATCCGGGCATCGGCAAGTCGACGCTGCTGCTGCAGGCCTCGGCGGCGCTGGCGAAGCTCGGCCAGCGCGTCGTCTACATTTCGGGCGAGGAGGCGGTGGCGCAGGTGCGGCTCCGCGCCGAGCGCATGGGCGTCTCGTCGGCTCCGGTCGCGCTCGCGGCCGAGACCAGCGTCGAGGACATCCTGGCGACGCTGGAAGCCGGCCCGCCGCCGGCCCTCGTCATCCTCGATTCGGTGCAGACGCTGTGGACCTCGAGCGTCGAATCGGCGCCCGGCACGGTGACGCAGGTGCGCGCCTCGGCGCAGGCGATGATCCGCTATGCCAAGCAGTCCGGCGCCACGATCATCCTGGTCGGCCATGTCACCAAGGACGGCCAGATCGCCGGCCCGCGCGTCGTCGAGCACATGGTCGATGCCGTGCTCTATTTCGAGGGCGAAGGCGGCCATCACTTCCGCATCCTGCGCGCAGTGAAGAACCGCTTCGGCGCCACCGACGAGATCGGCGTGTTCGAGATGACCGGCGGCGGCCTCCGCGAAGTGCCGAACCCGTCCGAGCTCTTTCTCGGCGAGCGCAATGCCGCCGCGCCCGGCGCCGCCGTCTTCGCCGGCATGGAGGGCACGCGCCCCGTTCTGGTCGAGATCCAGGCGCTGGTCGCCCCCTCGCCGCTCGGCACGCCGCGCCGCGCCGTGGTCGGCTGGGATGGCGGGCGCCTCGCCATGGTCCTCGCCGTGCTCGAATCGCATTGCGGCGTGAAGCTCGGGCCGCATGACGTTTATCTCGCGGTCGCCGGCGGGCTTCGGATCAATGAGCCGGCGGCGGATCTTGCGGTCGCCGCGGCGCTCGTCTCCTCGCTCTCCGGTATTGCCCTGCCGGCCGATTGCGTCTATTTCGGCGAAGTCAGTCTGTCTGGTGCCGTCAGGCCCGTCGTCCATGCCGCGCAGCGCCTGAAAGAGGCGCAGAAGCTCGGTTTCGCCAAGGCCGTGCTGCCCAAGCAGTCGATCGACAAGGACAATCGCGATACGGCGGGCCTTGTCGGCGTCGATCAGCTGGCCGGTCTCGTGGCCTCGATCGCGGCGTCGGGTCCGCCCGCGGCGCGCGAGACCATGCGCGAGGCGACGGATCGGCGGCCGCCGGCACGACGGACCGGAACGAGCGGGTCCGACTAACGACGCTTGGCGTGGCGCGACCTCCCTTCGGAGGCGGTTCTAGGGGTCAACGAGACGATGTCGGTCACCATCCTCGATGGCGTTGTCGTAGTCGTGGTGCTCATCTCGGCGCTGCTCGCGATGGTGCGCGGCTTCGTGCGCGAAGTGCTGTCGGTGGTGTCCTGGGTGCTGGCGGCGGTTGCGGCCTTCTATTTCTACAAGCCGCTGCTGCCCTATGTCGAACCCTACATCGCCAACAAGAACATCGCGATCATCGTCACCGCGGCGGCCATCTTCTTCGTCGCGCTGATCATCGTCAGCTACATCGCGATGCGGATCTCCGATTTCGTCGTCGACAGCCGCGTCGGCCTGCTCGACCGCACGCTCGGCTTCGTGTTCGGCGCGGCCCGCGGCGTGCTGCTCGTCGTCATCGCCTTCGCCTTCCTGTCCTGGATCCTGTCCGATCGCCAGCCGGACTGGGTGGCGAATGCGCAGACAGCCCCCATATTGAAGCGGCTCGGCGACCGTCTTGTCGCCGCGCTGCCCGAAGACATCGAGAAGACGATCCAGGAACGCCTGCACGGCACGACGCCCGAAGAGACGGCTCCGCCGGTCGACGCGCCGGCCGATTCGCCCGACGCGACGCCGACGCCGCCCGCATCGGTTCCGGGTGCTGCCGCTCCTGGCGCCACCCCGCCCGCGCCGCGCTATGACGGCCAGGAGCGGCAGGGGCTCGACTCCTTGATCGACAATGGCGACGCACCGGCCGATTCGCCGGCGCCGGCGCCGGGGACGGCCGGGGGGCAGGCGAAACCTTGAACGGCGCGCGCCCGCAACATCGGCGCGATGAGGATGGTATGGACGACTTCTCGCTTCTGCCCGTCGCCGACGACGACGCCTTTCACGAGGAATGCGGCGTCTTCGGCGTGTTCGGACATCCCGACGCCGCCGCGCTGACCGCGCTCGGCCTGCACGCGCTGCAGCATCGCGGCCAGGAGGCGGCGGGCATCGCCGCGCATGACGGACGCGTGTTCTCGATCGAGCGCCATATCGGCCTCGTCGGCGACAACTTCACGCGCAAGGCCGTCATCGACCGCCTGCCCGGCCCGCGCGCCATCGGCCACAATCGCTATTCGACCACCGGCGGCGCCGGCCTCCGCAATGTCCAGCCGATGTTCGCCGAGTTCACCGGCGGCGGCTTCGCGGTGGCCCATAACGGCAACCTCACCAATGCGATGGCGCTGAAGCGCGAATTGCAGCGGCGCGGCTCGCTGTTCCAGTCGACCTCCGACACCGAGACGATCATCCATCTGATCGCGACCAGCAATCACGGCCGCCTGCTCGACCGCTTCGTCGATGCGATCCGCCGCATCGAGGGTGCCTATTCGCTGGTGGCGCTCTCCGAGAAGAAGATGATCGGCTGCCGCGATCCGCTCGGCGTCCGCCCACTGGTGCTCGGCAAGCTCGACGACGCGCATATCCTCGCCTCGGAGACCTGCGCGCTCGACATCATCGGCGCCAGCTATGTCCGCGACATCAATGCCGGCGAAGTCGTCATCATCACCGACGAGGGCATCGAGAGCCTCTATCCGTTCGAGCGCCAGCCCTCGCGCTTCTGCATCTTCGAATATGTCTATTTCGCCCGGCCGGATTCCGCCGTCGACGGGCGCGGCGTCTATGCGGTGCGCAAGCGCATCGGCCAGGAACTCGCCCGCGAGAGCGGCGTCGCCGCCGATATCGTCGTGCCGGTGCCGGATTCCGGCGTGCCGGCAGCGATCGGCTATGCCGAGGAAGCGGGCATCCCGTTCGATCTCGGCATCATCCGCAACCATTATGTCGGCCGCACCTTCATCGAGCCGACCGACGCCATCCGCCACATGGGCGTCAAGCTGAAGCACAATGCCAACCGCGCCATCCTCGAAGGCAAGCGTGTCATCCTGGTCGATGATTCGATCGTGCGCGGCACCACGTCGATGAAGATCGTGCAGATGGTGCGCGAGGCGGGCGCTGCGGAAGTGCATATGCGCATCGCCAGCCCGCCGACCACCGACAGCTGCTTCTACGGCGTCGATACGCCCGAGAAATCGAAGCTGATCGCGGCGCAGATGAGCGTCGAGGAGATCGCGCGCTACATTAAGGCCGACAGCCTCGCCTTCGTCTCGATCGACGGGCTCTACCGCGCCGTCGGCGAAGCCCGCCGTGACGGCGCGCTGCCGCAATTCTGCGACGCCTGCTTCACCGGCGAATACCCGACCCGCCTCGCCGACTACGAGGATCGCGGCAAGGTCCAGTCGATGCCGCGCCTCGCGGAAGCGAGCTGAGCGGCGGGGGTAGCCTTCCTGGCTTTGGGCGAAGGCCCTCACCCCTGCCCTCTCCCTGAGGGAGAGGGGGTCCGCCGGTGCGGGTCGAGGGGCTTCCGATCGATCGGCACCGCCGATGCAGGCGCCCCCTCTCCCCCAGGGAGAGGGCGGGGTGAGGGCCTTCCCTTCAACTTCACCTGCACCTTCCCCCGGCGGACCTCCGCCGCCAAACTGCTTTGGCCGTGCGGGACCGGCATGGTAGAGCCTCCGCGGAAACCGCCATCACCAGCGAGACGACCATGACCTCTCCCGATCTTTCCGGCCGCATCGTCGTCGTGACGGGCGCTTCGCGCGGCGTCGGCTGGAATGCGGCGATCGCGCTCGGCGCCGCCGGCGCGCATGTGATCGCCATCGCCAAGACGGTCGGCGCGCTGGAAGAACTCGACGATGCGATCAAGGCGAAGGGCGGCAGCGCGACGCTGGTGCCGCTCGACCTGCGCGATCTCGACGCGATCGACCGGCTCGGCCTCTCGATCTATGAGCGCTGGGGCAAGCTTGACGGTCTCTTCGGCAATGCGGCGCTGCTCGGCCTGATCACGCCGGTGACGCATCTCGACCAGAAGGACTGGAACGACGTCATGACGGTCAACGTCACGGCGAACTATCGGCTGATCCGCTCGCTCGACCCGCTGCTGCGCCTCTCGGACGCCGGCCGGGCGCTGTTCATGACCTCGAGCGTCGCGAGCAGCCTCCGCCCCTTCTGGGGCGCCTATGCCACCTCCAAGGCGGCCCTCGAGGCGCTGGTGCGGACCTATGCCGCCGAGGTCGCGACGACGGCGATCCGCGTCAACCTGTTCGACCCTGGCCGTCTCCGGACGCAGATGCGCGCCAAGGCGGCGCCCGGCGAGGATCCGGCAACGCTCCAGCACCCGAGCGTCGTCGCGCCCGACGTCGTCCGCATGCTCGCGCCCGACTTCACCGACCACGGCACGCGCTTCGAATTCCCGACCCGCATGGTGACGCAGCTGCTGGCGACGGGCTGAGCGGTCTGGCGGCGAGTCACGGAGCGACGCTCCCTTCGGCAGGGCGACGCGGCGCCGTCATTTCGGTGAAGCCGAAGCCGATCTCACGCCGTCATCCCGGCGGAGGCCGGAATCCAGGCACACCGGCGTCGATCGCTTGCTTGAAACGGCAGTGTTCCTGGGCCCCGGCCTTCGCCGGGGCGACGGAGATGGCTGGTCGGGGTTGCCCTTGAGCGAGGGCCGAAGAAACCGAAACCTCCTGAAGGCGTCATCCCGGCGAAGGCCGGGATCCAGGCACACCGGCGTCGATCGTTTGCTTGAATCGGCGGTGTTCCTGGGCCCCGGCCTTCGCCGGGGTGACGGAGATGGCTAGTCGGGGCTGCCCTTGAGCGAGGGCCGAAGAAACCGAAACCTCCATGACGGCGTCATCCCGGCGGAGGCCGGGATCCAGGCACACCGGCGTCGATCGCTTGCTTGAAACGGCAGTGTTCCTGGGCCCCGGCCTTCGCCGGGGTGACGGAGATGGCTGGTCGGGGCTGCCCTTGAGCGAGGGCCGAAGAAACCGAAACCTCCATGACGGCGTCACCCCGGCGGAGGCCGGGATCCAGGCACACCGGCGTCGATCGTTTGCTTGAGACGGTAGCGTTCCTGGGCCCCGGCCTTCGCCGGGGTGACGGAGATGGCTGGTCGGGGCTGCCATTGAGCGAGCGCCGAAGAAGCCCAAGCCCTCATGACGGCGTCATCCCGGCGAAGGCCGGGATCCAAGCACACCGGCGTCGATCGTTTGCTTGAGACGGCAGTGCTCCTGGGCCCCGGCCTTCGCCGGGGCGACGGAGATGGCTGGTCGGGGGTCATCCCCGCCCAGCCGTCGTAAAGCTGTGCGAGCCCTACTGGTTGCCCTGCGAGCCGGCCGAGACGGCTTCCATCACGCGCTCGAGATTGAAGCTGCCGGGCTTCTGGCGCGGCGGGAACTCGCGGAAGCTCTGCAGCCAGGTTGCGACATAGGCGCCGGCCGGCGCGATGGCAAACATGCGGTCCATGTACCAGCGCTGGAAGCCCATCGCGTTCTCCTCCTCGGCCCGCTCGAACGGGTCCATGCGGAGGTTGGTGAGCAGCGGCGCGCGCAGTTCCTTGAACGGATCCTGCCAGACGCGGAGGCCGAGTGCGTCCTGCTCCAGGAAGGTGACCTTCCAGGCGTCGTAGCGCAGCGCCGCGACGCTGCCGTCATCGGTCCAGTAGATGAACTCGTGCCGCGGCCAGGGCGCCTCGCCCTTCAGCGCCGGCTCGAGGTCGTAGCCGTCGAGATGGACCTTGTAGTTGCGGCCACCGATCGTCGTGCCCTTGAGCAGTTCCTCGGTGACATTCGGATTGCCGGCGGCGGCGACGAGCGTCGGCAGCATGTCCTCATGCGCGCCGATATCGTTGATGACGGTGCCCGGCTTGATGACGCCCGGCCAGCGGATCAGCGTCGGGACGCGGTAGCCGCCTTCCCAGTTGGTGTTCTTCTCGCCGCGGAACATCGTCGTGCCGCCATCGGGCCAGGTGAAGGTCTCGGCGCCGTTGTCGGTCGAGTACATCACGATGGTGTCGTTCTCGATGCCGAGCTTCTTCAATTCGTCGAGAAGCTGGCCGACCATGCCGTCATGCTCGACCATGCCGTCGGCATAGACGCCGAAGCCGGTCTTGCCTTCCGAGGACGGCTTCAGATGCGTGAACACATGCATGCGGGTGGAATTCCACCAGACATAGAACGGCTTGCCGTCCTGATGCGCCTTGTTCATGAAGTCGAGCGCCGACTTGGTGACTTCCTCGTCGACGGTCTCCATACGCTTGCGCGTCAGCGGGCCGGTGTCGATGATCTTCTGGCTGCCGTCGGGCAGCGCCCAGGAATGGATGACGCCGCGCGGCCCGAAGCGCTTCTTGAACGCCTCGCCGGCCGGATAGTCCGGGTTCTCCGGCTCTTCCTCGGCGTTCAAATGATAGAGATTGCCGAAGAATTCGTCGAAGCCGTGATTGGTCGGCAGCATCTCGTCGCGGTCGCCGAGATGGTTCTTGCCGAACTGGCCGGTCGCATAGCCGAGCGGCCGCAGCAGCGTGGCGATGGTCGGGTCCTCGATCTTCATGCCCTCGGGCGCGCCCGGCAGGCCGACCTTGGTGAGGCCGGTGCGGATCGGCGATTGCCCGGTGATGAAGGCGGCGCGGCCGGCGGTGCAGCTCTGCTGGCCGTACCAGTCGGTGAACAGCGCGCCCTCCTTGGCGATCTGGTCGATATTGGGCGTGCGGTAGCCCATCATGCCGTTGTTGTAGGCGCTGATGTTGAAGCCGCCGATATCATCGCCCCAGATCACCAGGATGTTCGGCTTCTTGTCGGCGGCGGCGGCCGGCATCGCTGCGAGCGCGGCGCCGGCCAGGAGGCACGCGCCAGCCAGCGCGCGCAGCAGTCGTTTCGTCATGATTGTCTTCCCCCGAAGCAAGCAGGGCGGACGCCCCCGGACGACGGTCGGCGCCTCCCCCGAAGCGCGACAGCACGAACCGGGCCGACATCCGCCCCGCGACTTGCCTAGCATGCGGCCCAATGTGAGACTGTTCGTCGGCGAGCAATTCGGGGGAATTCATGGCCACCATCGAGACGGCGCGCGAACTGGCTTCGCGCGAGGGCTGGCTGTCGCTGATGCCAGCCGCGTTCCGGCAGGCCGTGCTGGAGCGCTGCGTGCTGCAACGCTTCGCCGCCGGAGCCGGCATCTATGCGGTCGGCGATGCGCCCGGCGGCATCTATGGCCTCGTCAGCGGCTCGGTGCGCGTCACCATCGCGCCCGGCGACGAAGGGCCGTTCTTCGCCCATCTGATGCAGCCCGGCATCTGGATCGGCGAGGGTCCGGCGCTGTCCGGCCTGCCGCGCCTCGTCGGGCTTTCGGCCGGCCGCGACAGCGAGGTGCTGCATCTGCCGCTGGCCGCGATCCATGGGATCGTCGAGGCAAACCCGGCCGCCTGGCGCTGCATCGGCGCGCTGTCGCTGTTGAATACCCAGATGGCGATCGGCGTCGTCAACGACCTGATGATCCGCGACGACGCCAAGCGCTTCATCGCGACGCTGCTGCGGCTCGGCAGCTGCCGTCTCGCTTTGCCGGTGCGCCAGCCGCCGATCGCGGTCGATGCCAGCCAGGAGGAACTCGCCACCATGGCCAACCTCGCCCGCACGACGGTGAGCGCGATCCTGAAGCGACTCGCGGCCTCAGGCCTCGTCGCGCTCGACTATCGCCGCACCATCATCCTGCAGCCGGACCGGCTGCGGGCGATGCTCGGCTGAGCAGCGCCGGCAACGCAATCAGCGGCGCTTGTCCTTGTCGTCATAGGGGTTTTCGCCCTTGCGCATGACGAGGCGGAGCGGCACGGCGGTCAGGTCGAAGGCCTCGCGGAGGCCGTTGACGAGATAGCGCGTATAGGCCTCGGGCAGCGCCTCGGGGCGCGAGCAGAAGGCGACGAAGGTCGGCGGCCGCGCCTTGTGCTGCGTCATGTAGCGCAGCTTGATGCGGCGGCCGGAGACGGCTGGCGGCGGATGGTGCTCGAGCACGCCGGCGAGCCAGCGATTGAGCGCCGCGGTCGGAATGCGGCGGTTCCACGTCGCATAGACCTTCATGAGTTCGGTCATCAGCTTGTCGATGCCGGATCCGGTGAGGCCCGACAGCGGCACCAGCGGGACGCCGCGCACCTGCGGCAGCAGCCGCTCGGCCATCTCGCGCAGTTCCGCCATCGCCTTCTGGCGATCCTCGATCAGGTCCCACTTGTTGAGCGCGATGACGAGCGCCCTGCCCTCGCGGGCGACGAGATCGGCGATCTGCAGGTCCTGCTTCTCGAACGGCATGGTCGCGTCGAGCATCAGCACGACCACCTCGGCGAAGCGGATCGAGCGCAGCGCATCACCGACCGAGAGCTTTTCGAGCTTCTGCTCGACGCGCGCCTTCTTGCGCATGCCGGCGGTGTCGAAGAGGTTGATGCGGCGGTCGCGCCAGACCCAGTCGACCGAGATCGAATCGCGCGTGATGCCGGCCTCGGGGCCGGTCAGAAGCCGCTCCTCGCCGAGCATCGTATTGATCAGCGTCGACTTGCCGGCATTCGGGCGGCCGACGATCGCGACCTTGATTGGCTTGGCCGGATCGATCTCGGGGAAGATCTCCTCGCCGTCGGGACCGATCAGCACCTCGTCGGCGCCCTCCTCGTCCTCTTCGCTCTCTTCCTCGATGCGCTCGAACGGAAGCAGCGCGTTGAAAAGATCGGCCATGCCCTGGCCATGCTCGGCCGAGATCGCGACCGGCTCGCCGAAGCCGAGGCTGTAGGCCTCCATCACGCCGTCCTCGCCGACCTTGCCCTCGGCCTTGTTGGCGATGAGCACGACCGGCTTGCCGACGCGGCGCAGCAGGGCAGCGAAATGCTCGTCTGTCGGCGTGATGCCGACGCGGGCGTCGATCAGGAACAGCGACACGTCGGCCTCGGCGATCGCCGCTTCCGTCTGCGCGCGCATGCGGCCTTCGAGACTGGCGGGATCCGCCTCCTCGAGGCCGGCGGTATCGATGATCGTGAAATGGAGATCGCCGATCCTCGCCTCGCCGGGGCGGCGGTCGCGCGTCACGCCGGGCGTGTCGTCGACCAGCGCGATCTTGGCGCCGACCAGGCGATTGAACAATGTCGACTTGCCGACATTGGGGCGGCCGATGATGGCGGCGGTGAACGACATGATCTCGTGCTTCCGGTTGGACCGGGGCTTTCCCGATCAAGAATGCCCGGAGCCGCGCCGCCGGCCAAGGGGCCAACGACGCGGATCAGACCGGGTTGCGACCCGGGGCCACGGGCCCAGGATCTTCGGTTTCGAAGCCTTGCGGCCTCAGGGCATTGCCCTCACGTCAAATCTATCAGGTTTTGGCCGGCTGAGGCTTTTCGCCGACCTTGGAGCGGATCAGCTCCAGCATCAGATTGGCGCGCGCCTTGGTCGACTGCGGGGCCGAGGGGTCCTCGGAGATATCGGTGAAATAGCCGCGCGCCGCCTCGACATCGCCGACGCGCCAGGCCGTGAGGCCGAGCAGTTCGCGCGCCGAATTGCGCCAGGGTCCGCCGGTCGCGGCGAGATCGCCGATCTGCGTCTTCATGGTGGCGAGATCGGCGCTGTCGACGAGGAGCATCGCGCCGCGCAGCCGCGCCATCGCCTGCAGCAGCGGCGGCGTCGACCCGCTCGTCGCGATCGCGTCGAAGGCCTTGACCGCGTCGTCGGTCTTGCCGGAGCCGGCGAGCTCGGCGGCGGCGCGGAACTGCGCCAGCACGGGATAGCCGCCGGTGCCGCTCGCCTGGAGGTCCTGCAGCGCCTTCAGCGCTTCCTCGCGCTTGCCGCCTTCGGCGAGGGCAAGCGCGGCGACGAAGCGATCGCCCGTCGCGGCCGCCTGCTGCTCGCGCCAATAGAGCCAGCCGCGCCAGCCGGCGGTAGCCACCACGATGAGGACGGCGACGAGGAGGACATAGGGCCCGAAGCGGCGCCATAGCCGCTTCGCCTGCTCCCTGCGCAGATCCTCTTCGACTTCATGAAAGATATCGGTCATCGTTCCCCGTCCGGTCGCCGGTCAGCGGCCGGCACCATATAGAACCGCCCCCCGGCTGGCAAATGACCGGAATCGGCCAGGAATCCAGCCGCTTCCTCAGCGCTTCGGCAGATAGACATTGTCTTCGCCGGGGAAGGAACGGGCCCGCACTTCCTCGGCATAGGCGGCGACCGATTCCTCGATCAGCGCCCCGAGCGCGCCATAGCGCTTGACGAACTTCGGCACGCGCGGCGAGAGGCCGAGCATGTCCTCGAGCACCAGGATCTGGCCGTCACAGGCGGGCGACGCGCCGATGCCGATGGTCGGCACGGGTACGCGCTCGGTGATCGCGCGCGCCAGCGGCTCGACGACGCCCTCGACGACCATGGCGAAGGCGCCGGCCGCCGCGATCGCGTCGGCATCGGCGAGCACGGCCTGCGCGCTCTCGTCGCTGCGGCCCTGCACCTTGAAGCCGCCCATGGTGTTGATCGCCTGCGGCGTCAGCCCGACATGGCCCATCACCGGCACGCCGCGCTCGGCGAGGAAGCGGACGGTCTCGGCCATGTGGCGGCCGCCCTCCATCTTGATGGCGCCGCAGCCGGTCTCCTTCATGATCCGCGCGGCCGAGCGGAAGGCCGCGGCCGGGCTCTCCTCATAGGAGCCGAACGGCATGTCGACGACGACGAGCGCCCGCTTCGAGCCGCGCATCACCGCCTGGCCCTGCAGGATCATCATGTCGAGCGTCACCGGAACGGTGGTCTCGAGCCCGTGCATGACCATGCCGAGCGAATCGCCGACCAGCATGAAATCGACGAAGCGATCGATGATCGCCGCGGTATGGGCATGATAGGCGGTGAGCGACACGATCGGCGCGCCGCCCTTGCGGCCGCGGATGTCGATCGCCGTCAGGCGGCGGCTGGTACCTTCGACGGACATCGTCATCTCCCGGAGCGACTTGTTCTGGTTGTCCCTTAAGTAGGGCGAAAGCGGGTCTGGCCGAAGCGTTTTCTCGTCCGGACAGCCATGCACGGGACGCAAGGGCGGGTCTGCCGACACTTCGGCGGGTCACCTTTGGCCGGCTCAAGAAAAGGCATCGCCGACTTACCAGTTATTCAGCAATTGTATGCAAGATGATCACCTCTCGGCGTCTGTCGAACGGGTTTTTGCTGCCATGCGCATCCTGTCCTCGCTTCCCCGTCTCTTCGCCTTCACAGCCTTCGCCTTCGCAGTCTCGGCGCTGCCGGCCACGGCCCGGGCCGATATCGTGGCGCGGGTCAGTCTCTCGGCCCAGGAGATGACCGTCTATGTCGACGGCGTGCCCCGCTATGACTGGGCGGTGTCGACGGCGCGGCGCGGCTATGTCACGCCGACCGGCTCGTTCCGGCCGACCCGCATGCACCGCATGTGGTATTCGAAGAAATACGACAACGCGCCGATGCCGAGCTCGATCTTCTTCCATGGCGGCTATGCCGTGCACGGGACGGGGCATCTGAAGGCGCTCGGACGGCCGGCCTCGCATGGCTGTATCCGCCTGCACCCGGACAATGCCCGCACGCTCTACAGCCTGGTCGTCGACCAGGGCATGGGCAATGCGCGCATTGTGATCACACGCTAGAAAAATCGACGGCGTTGCTGCGGCCGCGGTGACGATTGTCACTGACGGCCGCGCATGACTTCGCATAGACAAGCATTCGCAGGGCTTTTCGGCCCGTTTCCATCACCGCAACCTCAGAGCCGGCTCAAAGATCGCCATGTCCGTCCGCTCCGCCCATCTCGTCCGTCTTGCTGCGTCCATCGGCCTCGCTGCTGCGCTTGTCGCGCCGGCTTCGGCCAATGTGCTCTTCCCGGGTCCCGCCAGCGTCTATGCCAAGGTCTATATCGGCGAGCAGCGCATGGATGTCGTGATCAATCGCGGCGGCGGCAAGAAGGAAACCTATAGCTGGAAGGTCTCGACCGGCCGCAAGGGCTTCGAGACGCCGCCGGGGCAGTTCCGTCCGGATTATCTCGACGAGCTGCACCACTCGACCAAGTATGAGAATGCGCCGATGCCCTATTCGGTGTTCTTCAATGACGGCATCGCCGTGCATGCCACCACCGAGACCAAGCGGCTCGGCAGCCCGGCCTCGCATGGCTGCGTCCGCCTCGATCCGCAGAATGCCGAAGTGTTCTTCCGCGCTGTCGCCGATATCGGCATGGAGCGCACGGCGATCATCGTCGAGAAGTAAGGCCGGCCCCTGCCGGGCCCTCGCCTGTCACGGCTTGCCCGGACCCGGCGGACCGGACATGCCGCCGGCGGGGCCTGCACCTGGAGGCCTCGCCATCGCGGCGCCGGCCGCAAAGCCCGGCGCCCATGTCGACGCAGCCCGCCCGCCGGGCAAGGATGGGCCGCTCGCCGGCGCCGCTGACCCATCATCCGGCCGGACACCCGGCTGTAGACCGGCCGGCCCCTGCTGCGGCCATGATGGCTGGCCGCCCTGCCCGTTCATGCCGCCGAAATGCAGCGTCCCGCCCGGTCCGAGGTCGATATTGACGATCGCGGGCCGGTCGCCGCCCCCGGCCTCGATCCGGCCGGACGCATCGGCGATGACGATGCCTGAGCCGAGCTCGACATCGCTGCCGCGCCGCGAGACATAGGCCTCGATCGACAGCGTGCGCACGCCCGCCCCTTCCGGAAGGCCATCGAGCGCGATGCTCGCGACCTTGAGGCCGCGCGCCGTGCGGCTGCCGCGCACGACGACGCGGCGGCCGTCGAAGCGGGCATCGGGGCCGAACAGTTCGAGATCGCCGATGCGCAGCGTCCAGCCGCGGAAGGTCGCGAGGCCGACGACCTGGTCCTGCCGCACGCCGGCCGGCTCGACCAGGCGGGCGACGATCTCGCCATCGGGCCGGCGGAGGCCGCTGACGGCGACGCGCTCGCCAAGCGCGAAGGCGCTGCTGCCGGTGGTGCCGAGATGGACGCGCTGGCCGAGCACGACCATGCTCTCGCCGTCCAGCGCCTCGACGGGACCGACGACCTCGCTCACGATATCGATGCGGTCGGTGACGAGCCCGCCCTTCCGCCGCTCGGCCACCGTCTTCACCACCTGGCCGATGCGCATGTCGGCGGGCCGCCGGCGGCGCCCGTCGATGGTGACGACGACGTCCTTCGCATAGGCGATGCGCTCGTCATTCACATAGATGCTGCCGAAGCCCTGGATCGAGCCGATGAAGCCGATGGCGCGGCCCTCGTCGGGGAGCGCGCTGATGCCCGTGCCGCCGATGCCGCGATCGGACGGCGGCTTCTCGTCGGCAAGGCCCGGCAGCGCGCGGAGGCCGACCGCGCCGGCGAGCGCGACGAGGAACCGGCGCCGCGAGATGGGAAAGACTGCGCTCACGTCCTGTCCTCCCCGGCACCCTCAGCCGCGGCGGCATCGCTCTCGCCGCCGACCTTCTCGGAATAGACATAGACGCCAAAATTCCAGCGCCATCCACCCTCGGCGACGCCCTCCGTCGCCGCATGTGCCTCGCGATTGGCCGTCGTCAGCGCCTCCATGGCGATCTCGCGCGAGCGCCGCTCCAGCATTTCGGCGATCGGCTGCGTCAGGCCATCGTAATGCACGGCGCGTTCCAGGAAGCGCGGGCGCTCGCCCTCGACATTGGCGACCGCCGCCGCGATGTGATCATGCAGGTTGCGGCCGAGATAATAGAGCTGCTGGTCGCTGCCGCTCTTCGGGACGAAGGCCTGCTCGGCAAGGATGATGCGATCCTCGCCGTCGCGGGTGACGAGACCGCGATCCAGCCACTCGTCGAGCACGACACGCGGCCGCACGTCGCGCGTCACCGATTCGACGAGGCGGTCGAAGGAGGGCTCCATTTCGCTGCCCGTGCGCGGCAGCGGCCTCGGCCGGCCGGCGCCATCGGAAAAATCGCGGTCGGCGAGCCAGCGGGCGAGGATGCGGCTGGTGCGCGAGATCGAGGCCGGCACGACATTGACCGGCGCGCCGGCGCCGCGCAGGCGGCTCACTTCCTTGCGATGGATGCCGGTGAGCAGGCTGACGCGGCTGTCGGTCTGGCTCTTCGAGGTCAGCGCGAAATCGTTCTCGGCGACGTTGACGTAGAGCTCGCGCAAGAGATCGGCGAGCGCCGGAAAGGTCAGCCCGCTGCGGATGGCGAGGCGCACGAGCGGGCGCAGCAGCCGCGCCAGCGGCGCCTGCAGCCGACCTGCCTCGAGACCTGTTCGCTCGCCGTCCGTCATGCCCCATCCCTGTCACGCCGCCGGCGCAACCGCTCTAAGCGCCCCGGCTCCGCCACGCGTCAGCGCCCGTCCGTCTTGTGTCCGATCTCCCTATAGACCGTGTGACAAATTCCCACAATCCCGTGATCGCGTCGCGTTACCGATTGACGTGGGAAATTTTCCCACATATCTCTCGGCCATCGACCGATGCCCGCAAGCGCATCCGTCAGACGCCTCAATCGGAGTGACCGCCTTGCAGAAGCTGTTCATCGACGCCACGGTGCCCCTGCGCTGGGGTCCCCACCCGCCCGTCGGCATTCCGCGCGTCGAGAGCGCGATCGTGCGCCAGGCGCTGCGGCGCAGCCGCGCGGCCGGCAAGGCCGACCCGGATTCCGTCCGCTTCTTCATGATCAACAGGAATGGCGAGGCGCGCTTCCTCGATCCGCGCGAGCTCGCCTATCTCGGCGATCTCGTCGAAGGCCGCATTGCCGCCATCGAATCCTCGGATGGCGAAACGCTGTCGGCCCGGCTTCGCATGGTGCTGAAGGCGATCCGCTCCGGAGCGATGAGCACCGGCAAGGAGTTTGATCGCGTCTCGGCCTCCTATATCTCCGGCCGCAACGACCGCCGCGGCCTCGGCTATCAGGCGGCGAAGACCTTCATCCGCGCCGCGAAGCTGATGGCGGGCCGCCGCCCCGCCCAGCCCGCCGACAGCGCCGATCCGCTCGCCGATCGCGATGCCGCCTGCTTCCTCTCGACGGCGGGCCTGCACAGCCTCGCCAGCAGCGAGCGCGACCGCGTGATCGAGGCCAGCCTCGCCACCGTGCTGCACGACCTCATCCCGCTCGATCATCCCGATCTCGTCGACCGCAGCCATGCCCGCAATTTCGAGCGCGACGTCGCCTGGATGTTCGCGCACTGCGACCGCATCATCACGGTCTCGAGCCATACCGCCGAGACGGCGCGCCGCTATGCGGCCGACCATGCCATCGAGGCGCCGCCCTCGGTCGCCGTGTCGCGGCTCGGCTCGTTCCTGAAGGAGGGGCTGAGGCAGAAGCCGCTCGCCCCGATCGCCTCCCTCGCCGGCCAGCGCTTCGCGCTCTATTGCTCGACGATCGAGATCCGCAAGAACCACATCCTGCTGCTGAAGACCTGGCAGCAGTTGATCCCGATCCTCGGCGACCGCCTGCCGAAGCTCGTCTTCTGCGGCCGCTGGGGCTGGATGAACGACGAGGTCGAGGCCTATCTCGCCGCCCATCCGGAGCTGCAGAGCCATCTGGTGCTGTTGTCCGACCGCAGCGACGCGGAACTCGGCTGGCTCTATGCCCATGCCGATTTCGGCCTCTATCCCTCGCTCGCCGAAGGCTGGGGCCTCGGCGCCGCCGAATGCCTCGACTATGGCCTGCCGGTACTGATCTCCGATACGCCCTCGCTGGCCGAGGCGACGCAGGGCCTGATGCCGGTGCTGGCCAGCGACGACCTCGAGGCCTGGGTGGCGGCCGTGACCCGCGCCGCCACCGAGCCGCAATGGCTGGAAGAACTCACGCAGAGGATCCTGGTCGGCTACCGCCCGATCTCGGAGACGCGCTTCTCGAGCCGCGTCCTGGCGCTGGTGGCCGATGACGAAAGCGAGCGCGGCAGCGCCAGCGAGGCGAGGACCGCGCCCACCGGCTTCGCCCTCTCGCCGCTGCCGCGCCTCGCGCCCTGGCGTCATGCCGGGCCGCCGCGCGGTCCGGCCGGCTTCGAGACGATGGCCGGGATCTGACGACGTGCGACCAAGGCAGTCGGCGGATTGGCGTCAGTTCCAGAACATGTTGCTGACCCGCTCCGGCGTCCAGCCCATGATCGTGTAGGAGTACCAGAGGCCGAACAGCAGGATGGCGCTGATGATCGAGGTGATGATCGCCTTGCGGATCAGCATCGGCCGCCAGGGCGCGCTCGGCGCGGTGCCGAGCGTCACCTCGCCCTGCTCCTCCTGCGTGCGTATGCCGAAGGGCAGGATGGTGAAGATCACCAGCCACCAGATGATGAAATAGATGGCGATCAGGCTGTAGAAGCGCATGGCGTTTCAGGCCTCCTCGAGTTCGACCAGCGTGCCGGCGAAATCCTTGGGGTGCAGGAACAGGACCGGCTTGCCATGGGCGCCGATGCGCGGCTTGCCATCGCCGAGCACGCGGGCGCCCTCCCCGGTCAGCTTCGCCGCCGCTGCCTCGATATCGTCGACCTCGAAGCAGAGATGATGCACCCCGCCCTCGGGCTGGCGCTTCAGGAAGGCGGCGATCGGCGAGGCCTCACCCAGCACGGCCAGCAGCTCGATCTTGGTGTTCGGCAACTCGATGAAGACCGTCGTGACGCCATGCTCCGGCAGGTCGAGCGGCGCGGAGACACTCGCGCCGAGCCGGTCGCGATAGATCGCGACCGCGGCGTCGAGGTCTGGGACGGCAATGGCGACATGATTGAGCCGCCCGATCATGGCCCGCTCCTTGTCGGGGCCGCCGCTGCGGCAGCCCCAAGCCATGCGTCATACGGCGGCGACGAAGATCGTGCAAACGGGCTTTTTGCCCCAGACGTCGCGCACGGCGGCGCGCACCGCACGGCGCAGCGCCTCGCGGACGAGTTCGAGATCGCGGCGGCGGGCGCGCGGGATGCTCTCGATCGTGCCGAGCACGGCGGTCATCACCGTCGCCTCGAAGGGATCGCCAGTCGGCCCGACCAGCGGCAGGCCCGAGAGAGCCACCTCCGGCTCGGTCGCAAGGCCGCCCTTGGCGTCGAGCACCACCGAGACGGCGACGAGGCCGGCGAAGGCGAGCTTGCGCCGTTCCGGCACGCCGATCGCATCTAGGTCGCCGAGCAGCGAGCCATCCTTGTAGATGCGGCCGACCGGCACATCGTCGATCGCCTCGGCGGCGCCGGGCGCGAGACGGACGAGCACGCCGTCCTCGATCTCGATCACATGCGGCACGCCGAGCGAGCGCGCGAAGGCGGCATGGGCGGCAAGATGCATCGGTTCGCCATGCACGGGGATCGCGACCTCCGGCCGCGTCCAGCGATACATCTCGGCGAGCTCGTCGCGGCGCGGATGGCCAGACGCATGGACCAGGCGGTCGCGATCGGTCACCACGATGATGCCGTCCGAGGCGAGCTGGTTGATGATGCCGTTGATCGCCTTCTCGTTGCCGGGGATCGGCCGGGCCGAGAACACGACGGTGTCGCCGGGCGACATGCCGATGAACTTGTGATCGTCGGCGGCGATGCGGGCGAGCGCGGCGCGCTGTTCGCCCTGGCTTCCCGTGACGATCGCGACCACCTTGGAGCGGGGCAGATAGCCGTAGGATTCCTCGTCGAGGAACGGCACGAGCCCGTCGAGATAGCCGAGCTCATGCGCGACCTGACAGGCGCGATGCAGCGCCCGGCCGACCAGGACGACCTGGCGATCCGCGGCCTCCGCCGCCAGTGCGATCGAGCGGATGCGGGCGATGTTGGAGGCGAAGGTCGTGAAGAACACCCGCCCCTCGGCCTCGCCGACGAGCTTGGCGAGTTCGCGCGCCACTTCCGATTCGCTCGGCGAGCGACCTTCGCGCAACGCATTGGTCGAATCGCAGACGAGCGCCAGGACGCCTTCGTCGCCGATCTCGGCGAGCCGCTTGGCGTCGGTAACCGGGCCGATCACCGGCTCCGGATCGAGCTTCCAGTCGCCAGTGTGGACGACGGTGCCGAGCGGGGTGCGGATGGCGAGCGCCATCGGCTCGAGGATCGAATGGGCGACGGCGATGAACTCGACGTCGAACGGGCCGATCTGGAGGCGCTGGCCCGGCGTGACGATGGTCACCGGGATCTCGGGCGCGCCGGGATGGCCGGAGCGCTTGGCCGCCAGCAGGCCGGCCGTGAACGGGCTCGCATAGACGGGCACGCGGAGGCGCGGCCAGAGATCGAGCAGCGCGCCGAAATGATCCTCATGCGCATGTGTGATGACGATGCCAGCGAGGCTGCTGCGCTCTTCTTCCAGATAGGTGATGTCCGGGAAGATGAGATCGACGCCCGGCAGGTCCGGCCCGGCGAAGGCGACGCCGAAATCGACCGCCAGCCATTGCCGCGCGTTCGAGGGGCCAAGCCCATAGACCGCGAGATTCATGCCGATCTCGCCGACACCGCCGAGCGGCAGGAAGACGAATTCGTCGCTCTTGCTGCGCGCGGCCTTCATGCGCGCACCGTCGCGACGGCGCCGAAATGCACTTCGCCGGCCGCGACCGTGCGCATCACGCCGCCTGCCGAGCGGACGACGAGGCGCCCATGGTCATCGATGGTCTCGAACGAGCCGGAAAAGACGTCACTGCCAATACGAATTGCAACCTCCTGGCCGAGACCAGCGGCGCGTTCAAGCCAGAGACGGCGAATGGTCGGAAAGCCGCGGCCGTTGTCCCATATCCGGACAAGGCCGGCAAACGCATTCGAGAGCGCGAAGAACACGGTGGCGGCATCGATCCGGAGACCGAGCATCGCGAGCGAGGTCGCCGGATAGGGCAGCCCCTCGGGCGCCGCCACGACATTGACGCCGATGCCGATCGCAACCGCAAGCTGGCCGCTGTCGAGCCGCTCCGCCTCGAGCCCGATGCCGGCGAGCTTGCCGCCATCGAGCAGCACGTCGTTCGGCCATTTGAGGCGGAGGCGATCGCCGCGGCCGGGCGGGCCTTCGACATCGGCGGCGTCGAGACCGACATGGACGGCGAGGTCAGGCGCCACCGCGCGCAGCGCCTCGTCGAGGGCGAGCCCGGCGACGAAGCCGAGCGTCGCGGCGACCGAGGCATCATGCGGCGTCACGATCAAAAGCGTCGCGGCGAGATTGCCAACGGGCGCCACCCAGGCGCGTCCGCGCCGGCCGCGCCCCGCCGTCTGCTCCGTGGTGACGAACCAGTGCGCGCCGGCATCGCCCGCCCGCGCCGCGACGAGCGCATCCTGATTGGTGGATGCGGTCGCGGGGAAGGCAGTCAGCCGATAGCCGGCCGTGCGAGCCGTAGGGCCGAGTACAAATTCCACGTCAGAAGAAGGTCTTGGCAGCGACGCTCGCCGCCTGGCCGAGCGGGCCGGCGATGAGGAAGTAGAGGATGACGAAGGCGCCGGAGAGACCGAGCACGACGCGGAGCGCGCCCGACATCGGTTCGAACTCGCCCGCCGGCTCGTCGAAATACATGATCTTGACGAGGCGGAGATAATAGAAGGCGCCGACGACGCTGGACAGCACGCCGATGACCGACAGCGCGTAGAGGTTCGCTTCGATCGCGGCGAGGAAGACATAGAACTTGGCGAAGAAGCCGGCGAAGGGCGGGATGCCGGCGAGCGAGAACATCAGCATCGCGAAGATGAAGGCGATGGCGGGATGGCTGCGCGAGAGGCCGGCGAGATCGCTGATCTCTTCCACAGCCTGGCCCTTGCGGCGCATGAACAGGATGACCGCGAACACGCCAAGCGTCATGGCGACATAGATCGCCATATAGAGCACGACGCCCTTGACGCCTGCCTCGGTGCCGGCGGCGAGGCCGACCAGCGCGAAGCCCATATGGCCGATCGAGGAATAGGCCATCAGGCGCTTGATGTTCTTCTGGCCGATGGCCGCGAAGGCGCCGAGCACCATCGAGGCGATGGCGACGAAGGTGATGACCTGCTGCCAGTCGGCCGTGGCCGGGCCGAAGGCGCCGACCATGGCGCGGACGAACATCGCCATCGCCGCGGCCTTCGGCGCCGCCGCGAAGAAGGCGGTGACCGGCGTCGGCGCACCTTCATAGACGTCGGGCGTCCACATGTGGAACGGCACGGCCGACACCTTGAAGGCGATGCCGGCGATGACGAAGACGATGCCGAACACGACGCCGATCGAGGCCTGTCCGCCGGTCAGGGCGGCGGCGATCTCGGGGAAGCCGGTATGGCCGGTGAAGCCATAGACCAGCGAGGCGCCGTAGAGCAGCATGCCCGAGGAGAGCGCGCCGAGGACAAAATATTTGAGGCCGGCCTCGGTCGAGCGCACCGAGTCGCGGTTGATGGCGGCGACGACATAGAGCGCCAGCGACTGCAGCTCGAGGCCGAGATAGACGGCGATCAGGTCGTTGGCCGAGATCATCATCAGCATGCCGAGCGTCGCAATGACGATCAGCACCGGATATTCGAAGCGGTCGAACTTTTCCTTCCGCGCGAAATCGGCCGACATCAGGATGGCGAAGCCGGAGCCGACCAGCGCCAGCACCTTCATGAAGCGGGCGAAGGGATCGAGCACGAAGGCGCCGGAGAACGTCACTCCGTCGGGCGTCGCGAACAGCAGCGCGAGGCCGGAGACGACGACGAGGATCACCGCCAGCGTGGTGACGAGGCCGCTCGAACGCTCGCCCTGGAACACGCCGATCATCAAGAGCGCGAGCGAGCCGACCGCCAGGATCATCTCCGGCAGGAAGGGCGTGAGGACCGGCAGAGGCGCGAGTTCCATTATAGAGCGTCCTGTTGGGTCACCGGGTTCATCATCGGTCGGGCCTCGTCTGTCATGAGGCTCACTTGACCGCCACGGCGAGCTTGCCGGCAGCCGAGAGGGCCGCCTGGTAGTTGGTGATGAGATTGTCGACCGAGGCCGAGGTCACATGGAACACCGGCGTCGGGTAGACGCCGAAGAACACGGTCAGGATGACCAGCGGCAAGAGGATCACCAGTTCGCGCCGCGACAGGTCGAACATCGACTGCAGCGCCGGCTTGTCGAGCGGCCCGAGCATCACGCGGCGATAGAGCCAGAGGCCATAGGACGCCGACAGGATGACGCCCGTCGTCGCGAAGAACGCGACCCAGGTGTTCGAGCGGAAGGCGCCGAGAAGCGTCAAGAACTCGCCGACGAAGGCCGAGGTGCCTGGCAGTCCGACATTCGCCATCGTGAACAAGAGGAAGACGGCGGCATAGAACGGCATCCGGTTGACGAGGCCGCCATAGGCCTTGATCTCGCGGGTGTGCATGCGGTCGTAGACGACGCCGACGCAGAGGAACAGCGCGCTGGCGACGAGGCCGTGCGACAGCATCTGGAAGATGGCGCCCTCGACACCCTGCGGGTTCATCGCAAAGAGGCCCATCGTCACATAGCCCATATGGGCGACCGACGAGTAGGCGATCAGCTTCTTCATGTCCTCCTGCATCAGCGCGACCAGCGAGGTGTAGATGATCGCGACGACGGAGAGCGTGTAGATGAAGGGCGCGAAATCGGCCGAGGCGAGCGGGAACATCGGCAGCGAGAAGCGCAGGAAGCCGTAGCCACCCATCTTCAGCAGGACGCCGGCGAGGATCACCGAGCCCGCCGTCGGCGCCTCGACATGCGCGTCGGGTAGCCAGGTATGCACCGGCCACATCGGCATCTTCACCGCGAAGGAGGCGAAGAAGGCGAGCCAGAGCCAGGTCTGCATCGAGGCCGGGAACTGGTGGTTCAGCAGCGTCGGGATATCGGTCGTGCCGGCCTGCCAGTACATCGCCATGATGGCGAGAAGCATCAGCACCGAGCCGAGCAGCGTGAAGAGGAAGAACTTGAACGCGGCATAGACGCGGCGCGGCCCGCCCCAGATGCCGATGATCAGGAACATCGGGATGAGGCCGGCTTCGAAGAAGACGTAGAATAGGATGAGATCGGTGGCGCAGAAGACGCCGATCATCAGCGTCTCCAGGATCAGGAACGCCACCATATATTCGCGGAAGCGCTTCTGGACCGAGTACTTCGAGGCGATGATGCAGATCGGCATCAGGAAGGTGGTCAGGATGACGAACAGCATCGAGATGCCGTCGACGCCCATCGAATAGCCGATCTTGTCGCCGAGCCAGCCCGCCTGTTCGACGAACTGGAAGCCGGCATTGGCGTTGTCGAAATCCTTCCAGATCAAGAGCGAGACGAGGAAGGTGACGATCGTCGTCCAGAGAGCGATCCAATAGATGTTGCGCCGCGCCGCCGCGTCGTCACCGCGGATGGTGAGCAAGAGCAGCGCGCCGACCGTCGGCAGGAAGGTTACGGTCGAAAGGATCGGCCAGTCGGTCATGTCGGTCAAATCCTCAGCGCGCGAACATCATCCACGTGACCAGCGCCGCGACGCCGATCAACATGGCAAAGGCATAGTGGTAGACATAGCCGGTCTGCAGGCGGACGACGCGGTTGGTGACGTCGACGACGCGCGCCGAGACGCCATCCGGACCGAAGCCGTCGATGAGCCAGCCATCGCCCTTCTTCCAGAGGAAGCGGCCGAGCCACTTCACCGGGCGCACGAACAGGAAGTCGTAGAGCTCGTCGAAGTACCACTTGTTGAGCAGGAACCGGTAGAGCAGCGGCTGCTCCTCGGCGAGGCGCTTCGGCAGCGACGGCGAGACGATGTAGAACCAGAAGGCGATGACGAAGCCGATCACCATCATCAGCGTCGGCGCATATTTCACCAGCGCCGAGATCTCGTGCATCGCATGCAGGATATGGTTGTCCGGGCCGGTGAAGAGCGCGTTCTTCCAGAACTCGGAATAGCCCTCGCCGATGAAGCGGCCTTCGAACAGGATGCCCGCGAACAGCGCGCCGAACGACAGCACATAGAGCGGGATGGTCATGACGGCCGGCGACTCGTGCACATGGCTCATCACCTCGTCCGAGGCGCGCGGCTTGCCGTGGAACGTCAGGAAGACGAGGCGCCAGGAATAGAACGAGGTCAGCAGCGCCGCGAACACGGTCATGGCGAAGCCATAGCCGGCGAAGGCGTTCTCGCCGACGAAGGCGCTCTCGATGATCGCGTCCTTCGAGAAGTAGCCGGCGGTGAACGGGAAGCCGGTCAGCGCGAGCGTACCGATCATCATCGTCCAGTAGGTGACCGGGATCTTCTTGCGGAGGCCGCCCATCTTGCGCATGTCCTGCTCGCCCGAGACGGCATGGATCACCGAGCCGGCGCAGAGGAACAGCAGCGCCTTGAAGAAGGCATGCGTGAACAGGTGGAAGATGCCGACGCCGAAGGCGCCGACGCCGAGCGCGACGAACATGTAGCCGAGCTGCGAGCAGGTCGAATAGGCGATGACGCGCTTGATGTCGTTCTGGACGAGGCCGATCGTCGCCGCGAAGAAGGCGGTGGTGGCGCCGAAGAAGGTGACGACCGTCAGCGCCGTCGGCGACAGCTCGAACAGTGGCGACATGCGCGCCACCATGAACACGCCGGCGGTCACCATGGTCGCGGCGTGGATGAGGGCGGAGACCGGCGTCGGTCCCTCCATCGCGTCCGGCAGCCAGGTGTGCAGCAGGAACTGCGCCGACTTGCCCATCGCGCCGATGAACAGAAGGATGCAGACGACCGTCAGCGCGTCGAGATCCCACGACAGGAAATGCATCTTGGTGCCGACGATCGAGCCGGCATTGGCGAAGATCGTGTCGAACTCGACCGAGTTGAACAGCACGAACACGCCGAAGATGCCGAGTGCGAAGCCGAAATCGCCGACGCGGTTGACGACGAAGGCCTTGATCGCGGCCGCATTGGCCGAGGGCTTCTTGAACCAGAAGCCGATCAGGAGATAGGAGGCGAGACCGACGCCCTCCCAGCCGAAGAACATCTGCACCAGGTTATCCGACGTCACCAGCATGAGCATGGCGAAGGTGAAGAAGGACAGATAGCCGAAGAAGCGCGGCCGATGCTCGTCGTGGCTCATATAGCCGATCGAGTAGAGGTGGACGAGCGAGGAGACGGTCGTCACCACCACCAGCATCACCGCCGTCAGCGTGTCGACGCGGAACGCCCAGTTGAAGGCGAGCGTGCCGGACGAGACCCAGGGCAGCACGGAGATATGCACCGGCTCGCCGGTCGGCGCGGTCACGGTGAAGAAGGCGATCCAGGAGAGGATCGCCGAGATGAACAGGAAGCCCGTCGTGATGATCTCGGCCGGGCGCGAGCCGGGGGCCGCGGCGGCATGATCGTCATGACCATGGCCATGATCGTCATGGGCGTGGTCATGGCCGTGCGCGGCGTGATCGTGGCCGGCATGGCCATGGTCGTGGCCGGCATCGCTGCCTTCGGCCGGCGCACCGACCATGGCGGCCCGGTAGCTGCCCGAAAGCGCGATCACGCCGGCGATGATGGCGCCGAGCAGCGGAAGGAAGACGATCGCGGAGTACATCGGCGCCTCAGCCCTTCATCAGATTGATGTCTTCGACCGCGATCGACCCTCGATTGCGGAAGTAGACGACGAGGATGGCGAGGCCGATCGCTGCCTCTGCCGCAGCGACGGTGAGCACGAACAGCGCGAAGATCTGGCCGACGAGATCGCCGAGGAACGAGGAGAACGCCACGAAATTCAGATTGACGGCGAGCAGGATCAGCTCGACCGACATCAGGATGACGATGACGTTCTTCCGGTTGAGGAAGATGCCGAACACGCCGATCGTGAAGAGGATCGCCGCGACCGCGAGATAATGAGAGAGACCGATCTGCATGGTGGTGATCCCGTTCCCTCTCTAGACGCCCTGGCCGGGCTTGACGGCATGCAGCTCGACGGTCTGCGACCGGTTGACCTGGTCGGCGATGACCTGCCGCTTGACGTTCGGCTTGTGGCGCAGCGTCAGCACGATGGCGCCGATCATGGCGACCAGGAGCACGAAGCCCGCCGACTGGAAGAAGAAGATGTAGCGCGTATAGAGCAGATGCCCGATCGCCGCGGTGTTGGAGACATCCGAAGGATTGGGGATCGGCGCCGACGCCGTGCCGACGATGTTGGGCGCGAACACCCAGCCCGACAGCACGATGAGCAGCTCGGCGAGGAGCACCACGCCGATCAGCGCGCCGATCGGCAGATATTGCAGGAAGCCCTGGCGCAGCTCGACGAAGTCGACGTCGAGCATCATGACGACGAACAGGAACAACACCGCGACCGCGCCCACATAGACGACGACCAGCAGCATGGCGAGGAATTCAGCGCCGAGCAGAACGAACAGGCCCGCCGCATTGAAGAAGGCGAGGATGAGGAACAGCACGGAGTGAACCGGGTTCTTCGACGAGATCACCATCAGGCCGGAGGCGATGGTGATCGCGGAGAACAGGTAGAAGAAGAGGGTTTGAATGATCATGCTGCTTCACCGATACGGCGCATCGATGCTGATATTCTGGGCGATCTCTCGCTCCCAGCGGTCGCCGTTCGCAAGCAGCTTGTCCTTGTCATAGTAGAGCTCCTCGCGCGTCTCGGTCGCGAACTCGAAGTTCGGACCCTCGACGATCGCATCGACGGGGCAGGCTTCCTGGCAGAAGCCGCAATAGATGCACTTCACCATGTCGATGTCGTAACGGGTGGTGCGGCGCGTGCCGTCGTTGCGGCGCGGACCGGCCTCGATGGTGATCGCCTGGGCCGGGCAGATCGCCTCGCAGAGCTTGCAGGCGATGCAGCGCTCTTCGCCGTTCGGATAGCGGCGCAGCGCATGCTCGCCGCGGAAGCGCGGGCTGATCGCCCCCTTCTCATAGGGGTAGTTCAGCGTCTTCTTCGGCTTGAAGAAGTAGCGCATCGACAGGAAGAAGGCCGAGACGAACTCGGTCAGGAAGATGGCTTTCGCAGTCTGGTCGAGGCGCATCAGGGGGCCCATCCCATGATCTGGAGAACGGCGGCGACGACGACGACCATGCCGAGCGAGATCGGCAGGAACACCTTCCAGCCGAGGCGCATCAGCTGGTCGTAGCGGTAGCGCGGGACGAAGGCCTTGACCATCGAGAACATGAAGAAGACGAGCAGCGCCTTCAGCACGAACCAGACGATGCCCGGCACCCAGGTGAACGGCGCGAAGTCGAACGGCGGCAGCCAGCCTCCGAGGAAGAGGATCGACGTCATCGCGCACATCAGGCAGATGGCCGCATATTCGCCGAGCATGAACATCATGTACGGCGTCGAGCCATATTCCGACATGAAGCCGGCGACGAGCTCCGACTCGGCCTCGACGAGATCGAAGGGCGGCCGGTTGGTCTCGGCGAGCGCCGAGATGAAGAAGATGATGAAGAGCGGGAACAGCGGGATGAAGTACCAGTCGAGGAAGCTGCCGGGCAGGCCGAGCCAGGTTCCAAGGCCGGTGCGCTGCGACAGCACCACATCGGAGATGTTGAGCGAGCCGACGCAGAGCAGCACGCCGACCAGCACGAAGCCGATCGAGACCTCGTAGGACACCATCTGCGCGGCGGCGCGCAGCGAGGACAGGAACGGATATTTCGAGTTCGACGCCCAGCCGCCCATGATGATGCCATAGACACCGAGCGAGGAGATCGCGAGCAGATAGAGCACGCCGACATTGATGTTGGCGATGACCCAGCCGGCGTTGAACGGGATGACCGCCCAGCCGGCGAGCGCCAGCGTCACGGTGACGAGCGGCGCCAGCAGGAAGATGCCCTTGTTGGCGCCGGACGGGATCACCGGCTCCTTGAGCACGAACTTCAGGAGATCCGCGAAGGACTGCAGCAGGCCGAAGGCGCCGACCACATTGGGTCCCCGCCGCAGCTGCACCGCCGCCCAGATCTTGCGATCGGCGAGCAGGATGAAGGCGATCGAAATCAGCAGCAGAACGAGCAGCAGGACGCTCTGCGCGAGGAGGATGACGCCCGGGATCAGGTAGCCGTCGACGAAGCCGTTCATGGGCGCCTCACTCCGCTGCCGCCGCGACCCGGCCCGCCGCCAGCGCCGAGCATTCCGCCATGACGGCGGAGGCGCGGGCGATCGGGTTGGTCAGGTAGAAATCGGCGATCGGGTTCTTGAAGGTCGTGGAGGTGAGGCTGCCTGCGCCGGCGCCGAGCGCCTTGACGTCGGCGAGCGCCGCCGGCTCGACATGATCGAGCGCCTGCAGATGCGGATAGGCGGCATAGAGCGCCTTGCGCAGCTCACCGAGCGAATCGAAGGGCAGCTTGTGGCCGACGACATCGGACAGCGCGCGGAGGATCGCCCAGTCCTCGCGGGCATCGCCCGGCGGGAACGAGGCGCGGTTGGCGAGCTGGACGCGGCCTTCCGTGTTCACATAGGTGCCGGACTTCTCGGTATAGGCGGCGGCCGGCAGGATCACGTCGGCGCGATGGGCGCCGTTGTCGCCATGCGTGCCGATATAGACGACGAAGCTGGAGCCGAGCGCCTCGGTGTCGATCTCGTCGGCGCCGAGCAGGAAGAGCACGTCGAGGGCCCCTGCCCCGGCGGCCTGGACCATGCCGGCGGTGTCGAGACCGCCCGCGGCCGGGACGAAGCCGATGTCGAGGCCGCCGACGCGCGAGGCGGCGGTGTGGAGGACGGCGAGGCCGTTCCAGCCCTCGTCACGGCCCTCAGTGGTGACGATCGAGGCGGCGGTCGCCAGCACGCCGGCGCCGGCTGCGCCCGAAAGCGCGCCCTGGCCGACGATGACGATCGGACGCTTGGCCTTGGCCAGCGCCTCGCCGAAGGCAAGGCGGCCGGCTGCGATCTCAGCGAGCGTATCGGTGCCGGCGCCGAGATACTCATAGGGGTAGGTCAGGTCGGCATTCTCGCCGATGACGCCGATGGTGAGCCCCCCGGCGCGCCAGCGCTTGCGGATGCGCGCGTTCAGGACCGAGGCCTCGCGGCGCGGATTGGCGCCGATGATGAGGATCACGTCGGCCTGCTCGATGCCGGCGATGGTCGGATTGAAGATGTAGCCGGCGCGGCCCTTGGCCGGATCGAGCGCGGCGCCGTCCTGGCGGATGTCGAGATTGCCGGAGCCGAGCGCCGTCACCAGCGACTTCAGCGCGAAGAGGTCTTCCACCGAGGCGAGATCACCGCCGATGGCGCCAATCCGCGACGGCGTCGTCGCCTTGACCTTGCCGGCGATGGCCGCGAAGGCCTCGCCCCACGAGGCCGGGCGCAGCTTGCCACCGACGCGGAGATAGGGGCGGTCGAGACGCTGCGTCTTGAGGCCGTCCCAGACGAAGCGCGACTTGTCCGAGATCCACTCCTCGTTCACCGCCTCGTTGACGCGCGGCAGGATGCGCATCACTTCGCGGCCGCGCACGTCGACACGGATATTGGAACCGACGGCGTCCATCACGTCGATGGACTCGGTCTTGACCAGTTCCCACGGGCGGGCATGGAAGGCATAGGGCTTCGAGGTCAGCGCGCCGACCGGGCAGAGGTCGATGACATTGCCCTGCAGCTCGGAGGTCAGCGCCTTCTCGAGATAGGTGGTGATTTCGGCATCCTCGCCGCGGCCGATCAGGCCCATCTCGGAGATGCCGGCAACCTCGGTCGTGAAGCGGACGCAGCGCGTGCAATGGATGCAGCGGTTCATCGACGTCTTCACGAGCGGGCCGATATATTTGTCCTCGACGGCGCGCTTGTTCTCGGCGAAGCGGTTCTTGTCGACGCCATAGGCCATGGCCTGGTCCTGCAGATCGCACTCGCCGCCCTGATCGCAGATCGGGCAATCGAGCGGATGATTGATCAGCAGGAACTCCATCACGCCTTCGCGCGCCTTCTTCACCATCGGCGACTTGGTGAACATGACCGGCGGCTCGCCATTCGGGCCGGGGCGGAGGTCGCGCACATTCATCGCGCAGGAGGCCTGCGGCTTCGGCGGCCCGCCCTTCACCTCGACGAGGCACATACGGCAATTGCCGGCGATCGACAGCCGCTCATGGAAGCAGAAGCGCGGCACTTCCGCGCCGGCCGCTTCCGCGGCCTGCAGCAGCGTGTAGTCCGGCGGGACGTCCACTTCGATGCCGTCAACGATGATCTTGGCCATTACTTCGCCTCTTGCGCCGCACGATAGGCGGCCTGCAATTCGGATATCAGGACCCCGTCGACCCTGGCGCCTTCGACAAGGCAGCCTTCGATCGAAACGCCCATCAGATTGACCTTCGAAAGCCGCGCGCCCGACAGGTTCACGTCGGTGATGCGCGCTCCCGCAATGTTCGCGTCTTCGACGGTGAGGCCCGACAGGTTGACGTTCTTCGCCGTCCAGCCCGACATGTTCACGTCGTCGAAGGAGGCGCCCGAAAGATTGACGTCGACAAAGGCCGACCCCGCGAGGGTCGACCTGTTGACCTCCAACTTCTCGATGACGCCTTCAAGCTTCATCCATCCTACTCCGCCGCTTCCATCATCTCGCGCTCGACCGGCTTCGGATTGGCCGAATAGAGGTCGATCCGCTCCTCGATCAGCGGGCGGAAATGACGGATGAGGCCCTGAACCGGCCAGGCGGCGGCATCGCCGAGCGCGCAGATCGTGTGACCCTCGATCTGGGTCGTGACCTGCAGCAGCATGTCGATCTCGCGCTTCTCGGCCTCGCCGCGCGCCATGCGGTCGAGCACGCGCCACATCCAGCCGGTGCCCTCGCGGCACGGCGTGCACTGGCCGCAGCTCTCATGCTTGAAGAAGGCGGAGATGCGCGCGATGGCGCGGATCACGTCGGTCGACTTGTCCATGACGAGGACGCCGGCCGTGCCGAAGCTCGACTTCACCGCGCGGGTGCCGTCGAAATCCATGATCAGCTCCTCGCAGTCCTTGGCCGGGATGATCGGGCAGGACGCGCCGCCGGGGATGATGGCGAGCAGGTTGTCCCAGCCGCCGCGGACGCCGCCGCCATGCTTCTCGATCAGCTCTCGGAACGGAATGCCCATCGCCTCTTCGACGATGCAGGGCGTGTTCACATGGCCGGAGATACCGAACAGCTTGGTGCCGACATTGTTGGGGCGGCCGATCGAGGAGAACCACGCCGCGCCGCGGCGGAGGATGGTCGGCGCGACCGCGATGCTCTCGACATTGTTGACGGTGGTCGGGCAGCCATAGAGGCCGACATTGGCCGGGAACGGCGGCTTCAGGCGCGGCTGGCCCTTCTTGCCCTCGAGGCTCTCGAGCAGGGCCGTCTCTTCGCCGCAGATATAGGCGCCGGCGCCATGGGCGACATAGATGTCCATGTCCCAGCCATGGACGTTGTTCTTGCCGATGAGGCGCGCCTCATAGGCCTGGTCGATGGCGGCCTGCAGATGCTCGCGCTCGCGGATGAACTCGCCGCGCACATAGATATAGGCGACATGGGCGCCCATCGCGAAGGACGCGATCAGCGCGCCCTCGACGAGATGATGCGGGTCATGGCGCAGGATCTCGCGATCCTTGCAGGTGCCCGGCTCCGACTCGTCGGCGTTGATGACGAGGTAGTGCGGACGGCCATCATTGACCTTCGGCATGAACGACCATTTGAGGCCGGTCGAGAAGCCGGCGCCGCCGCGGCCGCGGAGGCCCGACGCCTTCATCTGGTCGATGATCCAGTCGCGGCCGGCTTCCAGGATGGTCTTGGTGCCGTCCCACGAGCCGCGCTTGAGCGCGCCCTGCAGGCCCCAATCCTTGGCGCCGTAGATATTGGTGAAGATGCGGTCCTTGTCAGCCAGCATGGTCCGCCCTCACTCCTTCTTGCCCGCTTGGGACAGTTCGGCCTTGCCAGCATCCGGGCGCACCGAAGGATCGGACGCCGGCTTCGACTGGTCGACCTGGTTCGGAACCTTTTCCTTGTCCGCCTCGGCCTGAACCTTGACGGCAGGCGCCACCGGATCCTTGGCCGGTGCCGGGTCGGCAGGCTTCGCAGCTTCAGCCGCCTTGGCAGCTTCCGCGGCCTTCGCCTCCTCGGCCGCCTTGGCCTTGGCGGCGATCGCTTCCTTGGCGGCGGCGAGACCGGCGCCCTGGCCGATCATCGAGCCGTCGTAGAGCGCCGCATCGACCAGCACGCGCTGGCCGCCGAGCGGCATCGAATGGAAGCGCTCGACCTGCGGGCCGGCCTTCAGCGGGCGACCCGCCTCGATATCGTCGATGAGCGCGTTGAAGCTCTCGGCGGTCAGATCCTCATAGGTGTCGGGGACGATCTGCACCATCGGCGCGTTGACGCAGGCGCCGAGGCACTCGACCTCTTCCCATGAGAGATCGCCATTCGCCGAGACATGGAATGGCTCGGCATGAATGCGGCTGCGGCAGACCTTCAGCAATTCGCCGGCGCCGCGCAGCGCGCAAGGGGTCGTGCCGCAGACCTGGATATGCGCCTTCTTGCCGACCGGGGCGAGCAGGAACATCGTGTAGAAGGTCGCGATCTCGAGCACGCGGATGAACGGCATGTCGAGGAATTCGCCGACATAGCGGATCGACGGCTCGGAGACCCAACCTTCCTGTTCCTGGACGCGCCAGAGAATCGGGATCACGGCGGAGGCCTGGCGGCCGGCCGGGAACTTCTCGACCTGCTTTTCGGCCCAGGCGAGATTCTCCGGCGTGAACGCGAAGCTCGCGGGCTGTTCGGAAGCGAGACGACGGACGGACATCAGCGGTCAACCTCTCCGAACACGATGTCGAGCGAGCCGAGGATTGCCGAGACGTCGGCCAGCATGTGGCCGCGGCAGAGATAGTCCATCGACTGGAGATGCCCGAAGCCGGGCGCACGGATCTTGCAGCGATAGGGCTTGTTGGTGCCGTCCGAGACGAGATAGACGCCGAATTCGCCCTTCGGCGCCTCGACGGCCGCATAAACCTCGCCCTCGGGCACGTGATAGCCCTCGGTATAGAGCTTGAAGTGGTGAATGAGCGCTTCCATCGAGCGCTTCATCTCGCCGCGCTTCGGCGGCACGACCTTGCCGTCCATCGACGACACCGGGCCGGTGCGCTCGGAGCCCGAGAGGCGCTCGACGCACTGCTTCATGATCCGGATCGACTGGCGCATCTCTTCGATGCGGATCAGGAAACGGTCATAGCAGTCGCCATGGCGGGCGACGGGAATGTCGAAGTCGAGCTCGGAATAGCACTCGTAGGGCTGCGAGCGGCGGAGATCCCAGGCGGCGCCGGCGCTGCGCACCATCACGCCCGAGAAGCCCCACTTCCAGGCCTCTTCCAGCGTGATCTTGCCGATATCGACATTGCGCTGCTTGAAGATCGGGTTGCCGGTGACGAGGCGATCGAGATCGGCGAGCGCGAGCAGGAACGGATCGCAGAAGGCGCCGATATCGTCGACGAGCTTCTGCGGGATGTCCTGGTGCACGCCGCCCGGCCGGATATAGGCCGCATGCATGCGCGAGCCCGAGGCGCGCTCGTAGAAGATCATCAGCTTCTCGCGCTCCTCGAAGCCCCAGAGCGGCGGCGTCAGCGCGCCGACATCGAGGGCCCAGGTGGTCACGTTGAGCAGATGCGACAGCAGGCGGCCGATCTCGCAATAGAGCACGCGGATCAGCTGGCCGCGCTTCGGCACCTCGACACCGATGAGGCGCTCGACGGCCAGCGCGAAGGCATGCTCCTGGTTCATCGGCGCGACATAGTCGAGCCGGTCGAAATAGGGCACGGCCTGCAGATAGGTCTTGTTCTCGATCAGCTTCTCGGTGCCGCGATGCAGGAGGCCGATATGCGGATCGACACGGTCGACCACTTCGCCATCGAGCTCGACGACGAGACGCAACACGCCGTGCGCCGCCGGATGCTGCGGGCCGAAATTGATGTTGAAGGTCCGAACCTGGGCTTCTGTCATGGTGCTGCTCAGCTCGGCTTCGTTTCAGGCTTCGGGGCTGCCTTCTCGTCGCCGGGCAGCACGTAGTCCGTGCCTTCCCAGGGCGAGAGGAAGTCGAAATCGCGGAACTCCTGCGGCAGGCGGACCGGCTCGTAGACGACGCGCTTCTGCTCGTCGTCGTAGCGAACCTCGACATAGCCCGACAGCGGGAAGTCCTTGCGCAGCGGATGGCCCTCGAAGCCGTAGTCGGTCAGGAGGCGGCGGAGATCCGGATGGCCGACGAAGAGGATGCCGTAGAGGTCATAGGCCTCGCGCTCGAACCAGTCGGCGCCCGGCAGGATCGGCGTGATCGAGGGCACCGGCGTCATGTCGTCGGTCTCGACCTTGAGGCGGAGGCGAAGGTTCCGGCTGGGGCTCAGGAGGTGGTAGACGACGTCGAAGCGGTTGTCGCGCTCGGGATAATCGACGCCGCAGACGTCGATCAGGCTGACGAAGCCGGTCTTCGGATCGTCGGCGAGCGCCTTGACGACATCGGCGACCTTCTCGCGGGCTACGGCGACGGTGAGCTCGCCATAGGCGATGCTGGAGCCGAGCACGGCTGCGCCCTGGCTTTCAGCGATATAGGCACCGAGCTCTTGCAGGGTTTCATCCATCGTGGATCTCAGCGCTCGATCGTGCCGGTGCGGCGAATTTTCTTCTGCAGGAGCAGCACGCCGTAGAGCAGCGCCTCTGCGGTCGGCGGGCAGCCCGGCACATAGATGTCGACCGGGACGACGCGGTCGCAGCCACGCACCACGGCGTAGGAGAAGTGGTAGTAGCCGCCGCCATTGGCGCAGGAGCCCATCGAGATGACGTAGCGCGGCTCCGGCATCTGGTCATAGACCTTGCGGAGCGCGGGAGCCATCTTGTTGGTCAGCGTGCCGGCGACGATCATCACGTCGGACTGGCGCGGCGAGGCGCGCGGCGCGAAGCCGAAACGCTCGACGTCGTAGCGCGGCATCGAGACCTGCATCATCTCGACGGCGCAGCAGGCGAGGCCGAAGGTCATCCACATCAGCGAGCCCGTGCGGGCCCAGGTGATCAGGTCATCGGCGGCGGCGACGAAGAAGCCCTTGTCGGCCAGCTCGCCATTCACTTCCATGAAGAACTTGTCGTCATGGCCGAGCGGACGGCCGGAGGCATCAACGAGACCGCGCGGACGCTCGGCGACCAGCGGCCCGCGCGCCGGGACGTTGGCGGGGGTGGGGCTCAATCCCATTCGAGCGCTCCCTTCTTCCATTCGTAGACAAAGCCGATGGTGAGCACGGCGAGGAAGACCATCATCGACCAGAAGCCGAACCAGCCGAGGCTGCCGAACGAGACCGCCCACGGGAACAGGAACGCGACCTCGAGGTCGAAGATGATGAACAGGATCGCCACGAGATAGAAGCGCACGTCGAACTTCATGCGCGCATCGTCGAAGGCGTTGAAGCCGCATTCGTAGGCCGACAGCTTTTCCGAATCCGGATTGCGATGGGCCACCAGGAAGGGCGAGACGAGCAGCGCCAGACCGATCACCAGCGAGATGCCGAAGAAGATGACGATCGGAAGATATTCGCGCAACAACGCATCCATGATCCGGCTCCGATGCTCCACCGGCCCTGCGGCCGGTGCTGCGGCGCACAACGCCGCCAAGCGCTTCACTTAGTTGTCATATCGGACGACGGCGACGCCTCGGGACCCGATGGCACGTCGGTCGAAACTCAACGCGAGGCTTAGCGGAGGCCGTCAGACGTGGCAAGCCCCGTGCCACGCCCCTCCGCCGCCGCCGCTACCGCGGCGCAGCACCATCTTGGCGGAATTGCGCCCATCCTGGAATTGGAACAACGAAAACGTGGCCGCGCGCGGCGAAATGTCCCGCGACCGCGCCCTGCGGCGCGCGCGGCAGGGCCTTCGTCAGTTGTGCGCCGCATGCCCTTTCGCGCCGGCGCCCGATCTGGTCTTGTCGCCGACAACCCCTTCTCGGCGGTCATGGAGGCTCCATGCCAGGCAAGCAACCGATCCGGGCGGCGCTGACCACGGCCGCGACCAAGGCGGGCTTCGACCGCAGCATGACCGAGCGCTCGCTGCGCTTCACGCTGACGGTCATGACGCCGATCGTCGTCACGCTCTTCACCGGGCCCGAGAACTGGCTGGTCTATGCCATGGTCTCGGCCATCGTCGCGTTTGCGGGCGATGCCGGCGGTCGACCCCTCCCCCGCTTCGCCTGGATGGCGACGGGACCGCTGGCGCTCTCCATCGGCCTCATGCTCGGCGCGGCCGCGACCGGCCATCTCGGCGCGGTGTTCGCCCTCTCCATGGGCGCCGGCCTTGCCTATGGCCTCGTCGAGACCGCGCATCCGCATTTGCTGCTGGCCACGCGATTCTTCGTCTTCGGCATCGTGCTGGCCGGCCTCGTCAGCGCGCCGGTCCCCGTCGACTATGTCGCCATCCTGGTGATGCTGGTGTTCTCCTGGCTGGTGTCGCTCGCCAGCGACCTCCAGGACGGCCGCTGGCAGCCGCTCACGGTGCCGCCGGCCGCGAGCATCGGCATCAGCCTCAAGGGCAGCCGCGGGCCGCGCATCGCCTTCGCGCTCGCCGTGATGCTGTCGATCGGCGCGGCGCTCTCCGTCTCCGTGCTGCTCGGCTCGCTGCGGCCCTCCTGGGCCTGCCTGACGGTGGTGCTCGTCATGCGCTCCGAGGTCGTCTCCAGCCTGCAGCTCGCCGTGGAGCGCGTCGTCGGCACGCTCGGCGGCGTCATCGTCGCCGTGGCGGTCGCCAATGTCGGCAACCACCGCATGATTCTCATCGTGATGGCGATCGCCGCCTTCGTGCGCTGGCCGGCGCAGCAGTTCCACAATGCGCTCGGCGTGTTCTGCCTGACGCTGTTCGTGCTGCTGATGGTCGAGCTCGTCGCCCCCGATGCCCACACCGCCATGCTGCTGCTGCATGAACGGCTGACCGACACGGTGATCGGCGCCATCGCCGCCGCGATCGGCCTTGCCGCCTTCAACCTGCTGCAGCGGCGGATCGGCCCCGTCGCCCTCCCCGTGCGCGAGCCCGGCCATGAGGGCTGACACGGCGCTGTCGTAAAAAGAGCAGTCATGGGCCGACAAACGTGCTTTTTTGCTTTGCACACGCCCTTGTGCGTAGCACAATGGGGGCGATGAGGCGGTGCTCTCCCCCGACGTGCCGGAGGCGTCGCTGAAAAGCGAGCGTCTTGCCCTTAGCGGCCCTCATCTCCAATCCCCGAATATTCAAGGCAAACCGCCACTTCAGCGCTCGTGACGAGACGTGCGCGCATGTCGGCCATTGGGCGTTTCGAGGGGTTTTTTTGCTGCGATGAGCGGCAGTCGCCGCGAATCAATGCAGCACTGCGAGCAGGCCAGAGGCACAGAACGCGGCCGCGCCAAGGGCGGCGGCGTTTTCTTAGTCAACACGTCTTGGGAAGAAGTGGCGGGAGTGACGGGGCTCGAACCCGCGACCTTCGGCGTGACAGGCCGACGCTCTAACCAACTGAGCTACACCCCCGCTGGGGTCCCTCGTCGAGGGCCGATGCGGCGTCGCCGCGTCGTGTGGCGGTGAAGTACGGCACCGTTTCCGGCAAGTCAAGCGCAACGGGGCCCGCCTTGTGGATAAGCCGGCAATGTCTCGGCAAACGCTGTATCGGCTTCGGCCGACATACGCCCGTTGCCGCGACTGCCACGCCCTCGCTGCACGCAGGGCATGGGCGCGCCTGCGGGAGCGGCAGCGGAGCCTTCGGGAGATGGGGGCGCTAGGGATCGGCGCAGCCGCGCCTTGGAGCGGCGCGTGGT
Source organism: Kaistia sp. (assembly GCA_965229325.1). GTDB lineage: Bacteria > Pseudomonadota > Alphaproteobacteria > Rhizobiales > Kaistiaceae > Kaistia. Next base: position 1,687,998 of record OZ245873.1, read on the forward strand.
GGGCGGTGAGAGACTCGAACTCCCGACATCCTCGGTGTAAACGAGGCGCTCTACCAACTGAGCTAACCGCCCGCCGCTGCGCGATGTCATTAGGCGATATCGGGGGGCGCTTTCAAGCCGGCTCGTGCCGCCCTGCCTCTCCGCCCAACGAAAAACGGCCTCGCGCCGCTAGGCGCAAGGCCGTCCTCATGGATGAAGGCCGTCCGTCTTAGTTGACGGCGTCCTTGAGGCCCTTGCCGGCCTTGAACTTCGGCGTCTTCGACGCGGCAATGGCGATCGTCTCGCCGGTGCGCGGGTTGCGGCCTTCGCTGGCGGCGCGCTCGGCGACGCTGAAATTGCCGAAACCGATGATCTTGACTTCGTCACCGGACTTCAGGGCAGCGGTGATCGCGTCGAACGTTGCATCGACAGCCTCCGCGGCAGCGGCCTTCGAAGAATTGGTACGCTCTGCAACGGTTGCGATGAGATCGTTCTTGTTCATGATGATCCTTTCCCTGGTCTCGAGGCCGGCCCGCTTGAGTCGGGACCGACCTTGGCGCGACATCTCACCGAATTGTTCGCCGCTGGCAAGGGAAAATGGCGGTTTTCCGCGATTTTCGGCCAGAATCCGGTGAATCCGCAAACGAAAACGCCCGCCGAAGGGCGGGCGTCGTCGTTTAGCGGGCAGAGTTTGCCTAATGTGCCGTCAAGGCCAAACTTGCATCATCCTCGGCCGCGACCGGCTTGGCGGCATTTGCCTTGGCCTCGTCCCAGACGATCGGGATCGGCTTGCGCACCAGCGCATGGGCGAGAACGTCGTCCATGCGGGCGACCGGGATGATGTCGAGCCCGTTCTTGACGTTGTCCGGGATCTCGGCGAGATCCTTGGCATTGTCCTCGGGGATCATCACGGTCTTGATCCCGGCGCGCAGCGCCGCGAGCAGCTTCTCCTTCAAACCGCCGATCGGCAGCACGCGTCCGCGCAGCGTGATCTCGCCGGTCATGGCGACATCCTTGCGGACCGGAATGCCGGTCATGGTCGAGACGATCGCCGTCACCATCGCGATGCCGGCCGACGGTCCGTCCTTCGGGGTCGCCCCTTCGGGAACGTGGACGTGGATGTCGCGGCGATCGAACAGCGGCGGCTCGATGCCGAAATCGACGGCGCGGCTGCGGACATAGGAGGCCGCGGCCGAGATCGATTCCTTCATCACGTCACGCAGATTGCCCGTGACGGTCATGCGGCCCTTGCCGGGCATCATGACGCCCTCGATCGTCAGGATCTCGCCGCCGACTTCCGTCCAGGCGAGACCGGTGACGACACCGACCTGGTCCTCGAGCTCCGCCTCGCCATAGCGATAGCGGGGCACGCCGAGATAATCCTCGACGACCTGCTCGTTGACCGCGATCGACGTCTTCTTCGACAGCAGCAGTTCCTTGACGGCCTTGCGGGCCAGCGTCGCGATCTCCCGCTCGAGGCTGCGGACGCCCGCCTCCCGCGAATAGCGGCGGATGACGAAGCGCAGCGCCTCGTCGGTCACGGAGAATTCCTTGGCGTCGAGGCCATGGTTCTTCATGACCTTCGGCAGAAGGTGCTTGTGCGCGATCTCGAGCTTCTCGTCCTCGGTGTAGCCGGCGATCCGGATGATCTCCATGCGGTCCATCAGCGGGCCGGGGATGTTCAGCGTGTTCGCCGTCGTCACGAACATCACGTTCGACAGGTCGTAATCGACCTCGAGGTAATGATCGTTGAACGACGAATTCTGCTCCGGATCCAGCACCTCCAGAAGCGCCGACGACGGATCGCCGCGGAAGTCCTGGCCCATCTTGTCGATCTCGTCGAGCAGGAAGAGCGGGTTGGACTTCTTCGCCTTCTTCATCGACTGGATGACCTTGCCGGGCATCGAGCCGATATAGGTGCGCCGATGACCGCGGATCTCGGCCTCGTCACGAACGCCGCCGAGCGACATGCGGACATATTCGCGTCCCGTCGCCTTGGCGATCGAACGGGCGAGCGAGGTCTTGCCGACGCCGGGAGGCCCGACGAGGCAGAGGATCGGCCCCTTCAGTGTGTTGGAGCGGCTCTGGACAGCCAGATACTCGATGATGCGGTCCTTGACCTTGTCGAGGCTGTAGTGATCGGCGTCGAGAACCTCCTGCGCATAGCGCAGGTCGTTCTTGACCTTCGACTTCTTGCCCCAGGGAATCCCGAGCAGCCAGTCGAGATAGTTGCGCACGACCGTGGCCTCGGCCGACATCGGCGACATCTGGCGCAGCTTCTTCAGCTCGCCCTGGGCCTTCTCGCGCGCTTCCTTCGACAGCTTGGTCTTGCCGATGCGCTCCTCGAGCTCGGCCAGTTCGTCCTTGCCGTCCTCCTGGTCGCCCAGCTCCTTCTGGATCGCCTTCATCTGCTCGTTCAGGTAGTATTCGCGCTGCGTCTTCTCCATCTGCCGCTTGACGCGGGAGCGGATGCGCTTCTCCACCTGCAGGACCGAGATCTCGCTCTCCATCAGCCCGAGCACGCGCTCGAGCCGCTCACCGACCGTGCGCAGCGCCAGGATCTGCTGCTTCTCGGGGATCTTGATCGCGAGATGCGAGGCGACGGTATCGGCGAGCTTCGAATAGTCGCCGATCTGCGTCACCGCGCCGACGACCTCGGGCGAGACCTTCTTGTTGAGCTTCACATAGTTTTCGAATTCGGACACGACCGAGCGCGCCATCGCCTCGACCTCGACCTTGTCGCCTTCGGCGTCGGGCAGAGGATGGGCATAGGCCTCGTAATAGGGCTCATGGTCGGTGTAATTGCGGATCTCGGCGCGCGCGATGCCCTCGACCAGCACCTTGACGGTGCCGTCCGGCAGCTTCAGCAGCTGCAGCACGCTGGCGAGCGTGCCGATCGGGTAGATGGCATCGGGGGCAGGATCGTCATCGCCGGCATTCTGCTGGGTGGCCAGCAGGATCTGCTTGTCGGCCCGCATCACTTCCTCGAGCGCACGGATCGACTTCTCGCGGCCGACGAACAGCGGCACGATCATATGCGGGAAGACGACGATGTCACGCAGAGGCAGGACCGGATAGAGTTCGTCGCCGGGGGAGAGGCCGATCGAACGCTTCTTGTCGGATGTCATGCTCGTTCCTTTCGCGACCGCCCGGCCCTTGGAGGCACCGTGCGGCTCATGGACGGTCCGGTCGAGACTGCGGGGAGGTCGTCTCGGTCGAGTCGTCAGTCGCTGCGTCTTGCGACGCGTTGCCCCATTAGGTGGCGTTGCAGCAGGGGGGTGTCAAGCGTCTGGACAGCCTCGCGCCGCGGCGCAGCATGACGGTCCCCCGACGCCTTCCGCAATCGGCATCAGGTCGATGCGTCTCCCGCCGACTGCGCCTATGCTGGCCGTCCCTGCGGGCCGTTCCTGCCCGCCCGGAAACCGCAAGGAGAGACCATGCGTCGTCATCCCACGATCCTGATCGGTGCCGCCGTCGCGCTCGCCATGACCGCTGCCAGCGTCTCCGAGGCCGCCGCCTGTACGCGCGCCGTCTATGTCGGCGACGACGGCCTCGTCATCACCGGCCGCTCGATGGACTGGTCGGAGGACATGCACACCAATCTCTGGGCCTTCCCGCGCGGCATCGCCCGCGACGGCGCCGCCGGCAAGGGCTCGCCGCAATGGGTGTCGAAATATGGCAGCGTCATCGCCGCCGGCTACGACATCGGCTCGTCCGACGGCATGAACGAGGCCGGCCTCGTCGCCAACCTGCTCTATCTCGCCGAGTCCGACTATGGCGAGGCGAGCGGCAAGCCGGCGATCTCGATCAGCCTGTGGGCGCAGTATGTGCTCGACAATTTCGCGACGGTCGCGGAGGCGGTCGACGCGCTCGGCAAGGAGCCGTTCGTCATCATCGCGCCGAAGCTGCCGAACGGCCAGGGCGCGCAGCTGCATCTCGCCATCTCGGACGCGACCGGGGACAGCGCCATCTTCGAATATATCGGCGGCAAGCTGATCATCCATCACGGCAAGGACTATACCGTGATGACCAACTCGCCGAGCTTCGACCAGCAACTGGCGCTCGACGCCTACTGGAAGGGCATTGGCGGCCTCACCTTCCTGCCCGGCACCAATCGCGCCGCCGACCGCTTCGTGCGGGCCTCGTTCCTGATCAACGCGATCCCGAAGAAGGCCGATCCCGCCTATATCACCGCCGTGCCGGACCAGAACTTCGCCTATCAGGCGGCGGCGAGCGTGCTCGGCGTCATGCGCAGCGTCAGCGTGCCGCTCGGCATCACGACGCCCGGCCAGCCGAACATCTCCTCGACGCTATGGCGCACGGTGTCCGACCAGACCGACAAGATCTATTATTTCGACAGCGCGACCAGCCCGAACGGCTTCTGGGTGCCGCTCGCCGATCTCGATCTGAAGGAAGGCGCGCCGGTGAAGAAGCTGACCGTCGCCGGCGGCAAGGTCTATTCCGGCAACGCCGCCGACAAGTTCGTCGCGACGCCGTCCTTCACCTTCATGCCGTCGACCGGGATGTAGCGGGCGGTACGTCTGCCGCACCCTCCCCTTACAACGAAAAGGCCCGGCGGATCGCTCCGCCGGGCCTTTGCAATCTCTATAGCCGCAGAACGCCTCAGGCGGAGGCGGTCGCGGTCTCTTCCTGCCGCTCGGCATAGATGTAGAGCGGGCGGGCCTTGCCCTCGACCACTTCGGCCGAGATCACGACTTCCTGCACGCCGTCGAGGCCGGGCAGGTCGAACATGGTCTCGAGCAGGATCTGCTCCATGATCGAGCGGAGGCCGCGCGCGCCGGTCTTGCGCTCGATGGCGCGCTTGGCGATGCCGATCAGCGCGTCGGGATGGAAGGTCAGGTCGACATTCTCCATCTCGAACAGGCGCTGGTACTGCTTGACGAGAGCGTTCTTCGGCTCGGTCAGGATGGTGATCAGCGCGGCTTCGTCGAGGTCCTCGAGCGTCGCCAGAACCGGCAGACGGCCGACGAATTCGGGGATGAGGCCGAACTTCAGGAGATCCTCGGGCTCGACATGACGGAAGAGCTCGCCGGTGCGCCGATCCTCGGGACCCGCGACGCGGGCGCCGAAGCCGATCGAGGTCGAACGGCCGCGATCCGAGATGATCCGCTCGAGGCCCGCGAAGGCGCCGCCGCAGATGAACAGGATGTTGGTCGTGTCGACCTGCAGGAATTCCTGCTGCGGATGCTTGCGCCCGCCCTGCGGCGGCACGGAGGCGACGGTGCCTTCCATGATCTTCAGCAGCGCCTGCTGCACGCCCTCGCCCGACACGTCGCGCGTGATCGACGGGTTGTCGGACTTGCGGCTGATCTTGTCGACCTCGTCGATATAGACGATGCCGCGCTGCGCCCGCTCGACATTGTAGTCGGCCGACTGCAGCAGCTTCAGGATGATGTTCTCGACGTCCTCGCCGACATAGCCGGCCTCGGTCAGCGTCGTCGCATCGGCCATGGTGAAGGGCACGTCGAGGATGCGGGCGAGCGTCTGCGCGAGCAGCGTCTTGCCGCAACCGGTCGGGCCGATCAGGAGGATGTTGGACTTCGCCAGCTCGACGTCGTTGTTCTTCGTCGCGTGGTTGAGGCGCTTGTAGTGATTGTGCACGGCGACCGAGAGCACGCGCTTGGCGTGGCGCTGGCCGATGACATAGTCATCGAGCACGGCGCAGATCTCCTGCGGCGTCGGAACGCCGTCGCGCGACTTCACCAGCGAGGACTTCGATTCCTCGCGGATGATATCCATGCAGAGCTCGACGCATTCATCGCAGATGAACACGGTCGGCCCGGCGATCAGCTTGCGCACCTCGTGCTGGCTCTTGCCGCAAAACGAGCAATAGAGCGTGTTCTTGGTGTCGCTGCCGCTGACTTTGCTCATCCGTCTACCTCGCTGTCGTCAGGCCCGGGGAAGCGGGACGACTCTTCTCAAATGTCAGCCGGTTCGACGCTGCCGATCCGGTGGCCGAAATCCGGCCGTCTAAGGCCCCTTGCCGACGGACGCAATCGGCTGATTGCGATCCAACCATGCTAGTCGGGACTTGATCAAGACATACTTAACGTCGCGGCCGGCCAAAACGAGACCGTGGTCCGGCCGACGCGCGACATGGGCTTGCCCGGTTAGCCGGATCAGTCCTTCTTCACCTGGTCGAGCGCATCGCGATTGCTGAGCACCTGATCGATCAGGCCGAACGACACGGCAGCCTCGGCGACGAGGAAATTGTCGCGCTCGAGCGCGTTCTCGATCGTCTGGTAGTCGTTGCCGGTGTGGTGGACATAGATCTCGTTCAGCCGCCGCTTGAGGCTCTCGACCTCGCGCGCATGGATGAGGATATCCGTCACCTGGCCCTGATAGCCGCCGGAGGGCTGGTGCACCATGATGCGGGCGTTCGGCAGGGCGAAGCGCATGCCCTTCTCGCCGGCGGTGAGCAAGAGCGAACCCATCGAGGCCGCCTGGCCGATGCACAGCGTCGACACGGCCGGCTTGATGAACTGCATCGTATCGTAGATCGCGAGGCCCGACGTCACGACGCCGCCCGGCGAATTGATATACATCGCGATCTCTTTCTTCGGGTTTTCGGCCTCGAGAAAGAGCAGCTGCGCGGTGATGAGGGTCGACATGTAGTCCTCGACCGGGCCGGTGACGAAGATCACCCGCTCCTTGAGCAGTCGGGAATAGATGTCATAGGCACGCTCGCCGCGGTTCGTCTGTTCGACGACCATCGGCACGAGCGTGTTCATATAGAGGTCGATGGGGTCTCTCATGATCTTCCTTCGGCGTCGCGAATTGCCACAGGTTGCGTCTCTGCACCCCGGCCGACCTCACTCGGTACGACCGATTCCCGGGGCGCTGGAGGACCATACATATGGTAGCCGGGTCCGCTTCGGAAGAGGTGCCTCTGAAGGCACCGCCGCGTTTCGATCCCGCGGCCGGATGGCCGGCGCCGCGACGGCTTTCGCCGCGGCGCCGGAAGGCGATCGGATCGAAGGCCTCAGGCCTTGACCTCGGTCTCTTCTTCTTCCTTCAGCAGCTCCTCGCGGGAGACGCTGCGATCGGTGATGTCGGCCAGCGTCAGCACATGGTCGACAACCTTTTCCTCGAAGATCGGGGCGCGCAGGCTGGCGAGCGCTTCCGGGTTCTCCTTGTAGAAGTCGTAGACCTGCTTCTCCTGGCCGGGGAACTGGCGGATCCGGTCGACGAGAGCGCGCTGCACCTCCTCGTCGGTGACCTGGACGCTCGCCTTCTCGCCGATCTCGGAGAGAACGAGGCCGAGACGGACGCGGCGCTCGGCGATCTTGCGATAGTCGGCCTTGGCGTCTTCCTCGGTCGTGCCCTCGTCGGCGAAGCTGCGGCCGGAACGCTCGAGATCCTGCGTCACCTGGCCCCAGACATTCTGGAACTCCTGCTCGACCATGGTCGGCGGCAGTTCGAAGGCATGCAGCTCGTCGAGCTTGTCGAGCAGCTGGCGCTTGATCCGCGTGCGGGTGACCGTGCCGAGCTGGTTCTGCATCTGCTCGCGCATCGTCTCGCGCAGCTTCTCGAGCGATTCGATGCCGAACTTCTTGGCCCATTCGTCATCGAGCGTGGCAGCGACGGGCGCCGACACTTCCTTGACGACGACGTCGAAGGTCGCGGCCTTGCCGGCGAGATGGCTCGCGCCATAGCTCTCCGGGAAGGTGACGTTGAGCACGCGCTCTTCGCCGACCTTGGCGCCGACCAGCTGTTCCTCGAAGCCGGGGATGAAGCGGCCCGAGCCGATCGTGACCTGGCCGTTGTCGTCGGCGCCGCCCTCGAAGGGCTCGCCGTCGATCTTGCCGACATAGGAGATGGTGACGCGGTCACCGTCGGCGGCCTCGCCATCCTTGGCCTCGAAGTCGGCCGAATCGCGCGCCAGCTTGGCGACTTCCGCATCGACCTCGGCGTCGGAAATCTCGGCGACGGGACGGTCGATCTTGATGCCGGCGAAGTCGCCGAGCGTGAAGGTCGGCAGCACCTCGTAGGTCATGGTGTAGGCAAGATCCTTCTTGCCCTCCAGGACCTCACCGGCCTCGGCCTCGTCTTCCGGCAGCACGAAGTTCGGCTGCATGGCGGCGCGCTCGCCGCGCTCCTCGATCGTCTTCCGGGCGGTCTCGTTCAGGATGTTCTGGACGATCTCGGCCATGGCCGACTTGCCGTAGAGGCGGCGCAGATGCGCGGTCGGCACCTTGCCCGGGCGGAAGCCGTTCAGCTTCACCTGGCCCTTGAGCTCCTCGAGGCGCGCCGAGAGGCGGCTGTCGAGTTCAGTCGCGGGGACCACGATCTTGATTTCACGTTTCAGGCCCTCTGCGAGGGTCTCGGTCACCTGCATGTTCAGCGCTTTCCGTGTCGTCGTTCGTTGAATTGGCGTTCTGCCGACATTCTCTTGCCGGCATTTCTTGTCGTCATCGCGGCGCTTTGGTGCGGGCGGAGGGACTTGAACCCCCACGGCGCAAGCCACTGGAACCTAAATCCAGCGTGTCTACCAATTCCACCACGCCCGCAGCAGCCGTTGGTTCTGCTTCCCGGCCAAGGCGCCGCCTCTATAGCACCCGCAAGGGTCCGGTCAATCGAAAAGCCGCAGGAACACCTTGGGCAGAGCTTCGGGCAGGTCCTCGGCGATCAGCCCGCGGCCGAGGACGGACGCCGCGTCGCCATGCAGATAGGTCGCGGCCGAGGCTGCCTCGAAGGGCGGCATGCCCTGCGCCAGCAGGCCGCCGATCATGCCGGCGAGCACGTCGCCGGATCCGGCGGTGGCAAGGTAAGGCGGCGCATTGTCGGCGATGGCGGCGCGGCCGTCGGGCGCGGCCACCACCGTGTCGGGCCCCTTCAGCAGCACGACGGCGCCGGAGCGGGCGGCGGCGCCGCGCGCCCGCTCGAGCTTGCCGGGCTCCCCTGCAAGGTCCGGGAAGATGCGCGCGAACTCGCCGTCATGCGGGGTCATCACGACAGGGGCCGTGCGAGCGGAAATGGCGGCGAACAGCCGTTCCGGCGCATCGCGATAGGCCGAAAGCCCGTCGGCATCGAGCACGATCGAAGCCTTCGAGCCGAGCGCCGCCTCGACGCGCGCGCGTGTTTCCTCGCCGCCGCCGAGGCCGGGGCCGATGACCACGACATTGAGCCTGACATCGGCGAGCAGCGCCGACAGGCCGGCCGCGTCGGCCGTCTCGCGCAGCATGATCGCAGTCAGATGGGCGGCGTTCTCGGCCAGCGCGTCGTGGGGCGCTGCGACCGTCACAAGGCCGGCGCCGATGCGGAGCGCCGCCCGCGCCGCCATCCGCGCCGCGCCGGAATGGCCCATCCCGCCCGAGACGGCGACGAGATGGCCCTTGTCATATTTGTGCCCGTCGATGCGCGGCACGGGAAAGAGCGGCAGCCAGAGATCCTTCCGATTCTGGAAGGCGCGCGGCGCGATTCCCGTCAGCACTTCGTCGGGGATGCCGATCTCGGCGACCGTGAGACGGCCGCAGAGGACGCGGCCGGGCAGCAGCATGTGGCCAGGCTTCGGGCGGAAGAAGGTCACGGTCTCCTCGGCCTCGACCGCGACCCCCATGACGGCGCCGGTCAAGCCACTGACGCCGCTCGGCAGGTCGACGGCGACGACGGTCGCCGCCGCCGCGTTGATCGCCCGCACGGTCTCGGCGACGGCGCCCGTCAGCGGACGGTCGAGACCGGCGCCGAACAGGGCGTCGATGATGAGATCGGCCTTGGCGAAATCGAGCGCGGCGATATCGAGCACCGCGCCTTTCCAGCGCGCCGCGGCGAGCGCCGCATCGCCCTTCAGCGCCTCGACGGCGCCGAGAAGGCCGAGGCTGACGCGGTAGCCGCGCTCTGTGAGCAGTTGCGCGGCGATGAAGCCGTCGCCGCCATTGTTGCCGGGGCCGCAGGCGACCACGATGCGGCTGCCGAGCGGGCGGCGCGCGGCGACATCGGCGACGGCGCGGCCGGCCGCCTTCATCAGCGTGAAGCCCGGCGTGCCGCCAGCGATCGTCGCAGCGTCAGCGGCTGCCATTTCGGCCGGCGTCAGCAATTCGCTCATGGATCGCACTCCCTCGGCCGGTGCCCTGCACCCTGCATCGGCATGGGTTTTAGCCCGCAACGCGGAGGACGGCGACGAAAATGCCAGTGCCTGCACAGACTTTGTTCATTTGCCTATTGAAGCACCGACCGCGCCGCGCTTCATTGCCGATGCCCGCCCGTGGTGGATTCCGGAAGCCCGATTTTTCAGCGTTTCACCGACGCGGAGGAGATGGCACGGAGCCTGCAAGCGTGGGGGCTATGGGCCGGTCAGACCGGCCGGGGCCAGGTCAGCATCGGAGATGCGGAGGCAATGAAAAAGATCGAAGCGATCATCAAGCCGTTCAAGCTCGATGAAGTGAAGGAAGCGCTGCAGGAAGTCGGCCTCCAGGGCATCACCGTGACCGAAGCGAAGGGTTTCGGCCGTCAGAAGGGCCATACCGAGCTCTATCGCGGCGCCGAATATGTCGTCGATTTCCTGCCGAAGGTGAAGGTCGAGATCGTTCTCGGCGATGATCTGGTCGAGCGCGCGGTCGACGCCATCCGCAAGGCCGCCCAGACGGGCCGCATCGGCGATGGCAAGATCTTCGTGTCCAACATCGAGGAAGCCGTCCGCATCCGCACCGGCGAGAGCGGGCTCGACGCGATCTGACGTTCCCCACTGGCAAGCTACGCCAGCCCTGATACTCTCTCCGACCGTATCCGGGGTGCCGGCCGGGCCATGCCCGGCCGCGCCGGCCCCATCTGTCTGAGAGAGGACCTCCGTCATGACGACCGCCAAAGACATCCTGAAGCTGATCAAGGATCAGGATGTGAAATATGTGGACTTCCGCTTCACTGATCCGCGCGGCAAGTGGCAGCACGTCACCTTCGACATCGACCTGATCGACGAGGAGATCTTCGCCGAGGGCACGGCCTTCGACGGCTCCTCGATCGCGGGCTGGAAGGCGATCAACGAGTCGGACATGACGCTGGTGCCGGATCCCGACACCGCCTTCATCGACCCGTTCTTCGCGCAGACGACGCTGGTCATCGTCGGCGACATCATCGACCCGATCTCGGGCGAGAGCTACAACCGCGACCCGCGCTCGATCGCCAAGAAGGCCGAGGCCTATCTGAAGCAGACCGGCATCGGCGACACCGTCTATTTCGGCCCCGAGGCTGAGTTCTTCATCTTCTCGGACGTCAAGTACAAGGTCGACCCGTACAACACGGGCTTCAAGATCGACGACCAGGAACTGCCGATCAATTCCGACACGGATTATGAGGGCGGCAATCTCGGCCACCACGTCAAGAAGAAGGGCGGCTATTTCCCGGTTCCGCCGATCGACAGCTACCAGGATCTGCGCGGCGAGATGCTGGCCCAGATGAAGGCGATGGGCGTCTCGGTCGAGAAGCACCATCACGAGGTCGCCTCGGCCCAGCACGAGCTCGGCATCAAGTTCGCGCCGCTGACCCGCGTCGCCGACCATCTGCAGATCTACAAATATGCCATCCACCAGGTCGCGCAGGCCTATGGCAAGACGGCGACGTTCATGCCGAAGCCGGTGTTCGGCGACAACGGCTCGGGCATGCATGTGCACCAGTCGATCTGGAAGGACGGCAAGCCGGTCTTCGCCGGCAACCAGTATGCCGACCTCTCGGAGACCTGCCTCTATTACATCGGCGGCATCCTGAAGCATGCGAAGGCCCTCAACGCCTTCACCAACCCGTCGACCAACTCCTACAAGCGTCTGGTCCCCGGCTATGAGGCGCCGGTGCTGCTCGCCTATTCGGCGCGCAATCGCTCCGCCTCGGTGCGCATCCCCTACACGACCTCGCCCAAGGCCAAGCGCCTCGAGGTCCGCTTCCCCGACCCGACGGCCAATCCCTACCTCGCCTTCTCGGCGCTGCTGATGGCCGGCCTCGACGGCATCAAGAACAAGATCCATCCCGGCGAGGCGATGGACAAGAACCTCTACGACCTGCCGCCGAAGGAACTGAAGAAGATCCCGACGGTCTGCGGTTCGCTGCGCGAGGCGCTGGAAAGCCTCCGCAAGGATCACGCCTTCCTGCTCGCCGGCGACGTGTTCTCCCGCGACTTCATCGACAGCTATATCGATCTGAAGTGGGAAGAGCTGATGGCCTACGAGATGACGCCGCACCCGATCGAATTCGAGATGTACTACTCGGTCTGATCCGACGGCTGACGAGTGACGAGCCCGGACGCAGGCCTGCCCCGCGTCCGGGCTTTTTCTTTGATCGCATGCCCCCTCCCCGCACCGTCGCGCCAGTTCGGAGACCTGCCATGCCCGCTCGTGACCGCCTGAGGATCGCCGTCGTCGGCACCGGCAACTGGGGCCTCCAGCACGCCCGCGTTCTTGCCGCGCGCGAGGATGTCGACTTCTGCGCCGTGGTCGGGCGCGATGCCGACCGCGCCGCCCGCCGCGCCGCGGCCTTCGGCGTGCGCGGCTACACCAGCATCGCCGCGATGCTGGGCGCCGAGCGGCCGGACCTCGTCACGGTCTCGCTGCCGAACGAGCAGCATTTCGCGCCGACGCTGGAACTGATCGAGGCGGGCGTCGCGCTCTTCGTCGAGAAGCCCTTGGTGTTCGACCCTGCCGAGGCCGAGGCGCTGATCGCTGCCGCCGCTAAACGCAATCTCTTCTTCGCCATCAACTTCAACCATCGCTATGCGAAGCCGGTCGTGCTGGCGCGCCACGCGATCGAGGCAGGAAAGCTCGGCGAGATCGTCTTCGCCAGCTGGCGCTTCGGCGGCGAAGGCGGCACCAGCCACGCCCTCAACAACCTGATCGAGACGCAGTGCCACGGCTTCGACATGCTGGAGACGCTGTGCGGCCCCATCGCCTCGGTGATGGCCGAGATGACCGACATGACGAGCGCCGGCACATTCAGGACGATGGCGCTGGCGCTGCGCTTTGCAAACGGCGCCGTCGGCAGCCTGATCGGCTCCTATGACACGTCCTATGCCTATCCCGAGACGCACTCCGTCGAGGTGAGCGGCACCAAAGGGCGCCTGCTGATCGAGGACACCGTCCGCCGCTACACTTTCAACGCCGCCGGCAGCGAGACGGCGGAGGTCTGGCAGGCCGGCTATTTCAACGACCGCGACCGCAGCTTCTACCTGACCTTCGATGCCCATATGGACGCGGTGATCGCAGCGCTCGCGGCAGGGGCGCCGCCGCCGGTGCATGCGCGGGCCGGCCGCCGGGCACTGATGCTCGCCGATGCGGCGATCCGCTCGTTCGAGAGCGGGACACGGGTCAGCGTCGAGACCGCGAGCTTCGAGCCGGGCGCCCTGCCCCCGCTCCGGGAGCCGCCGGCCAATCCGTGAGCCATACGACCGTCAGCTGACCCCACAAACGACGAGGGCCGGCGCATCAGTGCACCGGCCCTCGAAAGTCTGTCACCGCCGCAGCGGGTGGGGGGTCTTTGTCGCCTGCCTCCGCGGCGGGCATCAGTGCTTGCCGGCCGTGTCGTCTTCGGCGATGGCGGCGTCGTGATACCAGCCGTCGCCATAGACGGTGGTCGGCAGCTCGGCCATCTCGCGCTCGAGATTGGTCAGGCCGAAATGAGCGTCAAGACGGCCGGCCCGGCCGGCGCGACCGCCGATCGGAAACTCATAGATCTTCGCAGTTTCTCTTTGAACATTCGCAGTCATAGTCTTCAGTCCTCTTTGAAGCGGCAACGCGCTGGGCACCGCATTTAGTGATTCATAGCACGGATTGCACATCGATTGCGCTATAAAGTGGCAGAATATGCAGTGTTTGACTACATTATAGTCACTCGATGTCTTTGACGCCCTGTTTGGCAGCCATCGGGGGCGTCCCGCTCGGCGCCAACGGGCATCGCGCCCGCGGCATGGGCGATTTGCCGCGCCGGCTGCCTCAACAAGCATCACGGCGCTTTTGCAGGCTGCGGGAACGGGCAGTTCGCCTCAGGGGCCTTACCGGGGTGAACGCGGCTGACCCGCCAAAGGATGCGTCATGCCCGCAAAATCATCGCGTGTGCCGGCGCTGCGCGACGACCTGCCGCGCGAGATGGCATGCAAAATGCTTCATCATTATCGGCGCTGGCGACCGAGCAAGCGGCGGGGCTGGCAGCGAGAGGTTCCGGGGCGCTGAGCGTCATCACTAACGAGAGACCTAAATGACAAAGTTCAAACTGGAGTACATTTGGCTCGACGGGTACACGCCCGTGCCAAATCTGCGCGGCAAGACGCAGATCAAGGAGTTCGACGTATTCCCGAGCCTTGAAGAGCTTCCGCTCTGGGGCTTCGACGGCTCTTCGACGATGCAGGCCGAAGGCCGCAGCTCCGATTGCGTGCTGAAGCCGGTCGCGATCTATCCGGACCCCGCCCGCAAGGACGGCGCCCTCGTGATGTGCGAAGTGATGATGCCCGATGGCGTCACCCCGCATCCGTCCAACAAGCGCGCCACCATCCTCGACGACGCCGGCGCCTGGTTCGGCTTCGAGCAGGAATATTTCTTCTACAAGGACGGCCGTCCGCTCGGCTTCCCCACGGCCGGCTATCCGGCGCCGCAGGGCCCCTACTACACGGGCGTCGGCTACACCAATGTCGGCGACGTCGCGCGCGAGATCGTCGAGAAGCATCTCGAGCTCTGCCTCGAGGCCGGCATCAACCATGAAGGCATCAACGCCGAAGTGGCGAAGGGCCAGTGGGAATTCCAGATTTTCGGCAAGGGCTCGAAGCGGGCCGCCGACGAGGTCTGGATCGCGCGCTACCTGCTGCTGCGCCTCACCGAGAAGTACGGCATCGACATCGAGTTCCACTGCAAGCCGCTCGGCGACACCGACTGGAACGGCTCGGGCATGCATGCCAACTTCTCGACGACCTATCTGCGCGAAGTCGGCGGCAAGGACTATTTCGAGAAGCTGATGGCGGCCTTCGAGAAGAATCTTCTCGACCACATCGCCGTCTATGGTCCGGACAACGACAAGCGCCTGACCGGCAAGCACGAGACCGCCCCGTGGAACAAGTTCAGCTACGGCGTGGCTGATCGTGGCGCCTCGATCCGCGTCCCGCACTCGTTCATCCGCAACGGCTACAAGGGCTATCTCGAGGATCGCCGCCCGAATTCCCAGGGCGACCCCTACCAGATCGCCTCGCAGATCCTGAAGACGATCTCGGAAGTGCCGCTCGAGAGCTCGGCGACCGCCGCGGCCTGATCGGACCGACGAACGACAACCCGGCGGCGCGGAGCGATCCGCGCCGCCGTTTTCATGGGCCGAACCGGCGCGCCTTGCGGCCTCAGGTGCCGCCGATCGACCAGCGGACGCCATAGGCGTCCTTGAGCTGGCCGTAGCGATCGCCCCAGAACATCGCCTGCAGCGGCATCAGCACGCTGAGCCCGGCTTCCGTCGCGCGCGTCCACCAGACATCGGGATCGCTCACCTGAAGATGGATGGTGAAGGCCTGCGGCGGCTCGAACGGGTAGTTATGCTCGGGATAGAAGTCGCACAGCATCAGCGATCCGCCATGGATCTTGAGATGGATGTGCATGGTGCGCCCCTTCTCGTCGACCGGCTGGCGCATGATCTCCTCGGCGCCGAAGGCGCGCTTGTAGAGGTCCGCCGCCGCGACGGCGCCCTCGACGCTGAGATAGGGCACGACACCGGCGATGGTGTTGGCGGCTGACGTCGTCTCGCTCATGACTTCCTCCACGCGATCAGGCCCGCCGCCTCCCGGCGCGCCGTGCCCAAGGACGATCCAAGGGCGGTCGAGCCGACATCTCGGCCGCGATCAGCCTCCGGTCGCCGGCAGGGAGGTCGCGGGCGCCGACAGACGATCGAGATGCATGCGGATATGCGCCGCCTCGACGGCCGTGCGCGCCAGCGCGATGGCGCGGTCATAGGCCTCGCGCGCCTCCTGCGGGCGGCCGATCTGGGCCAGCAAGGCGCCGCGCAGGCCGTAATAATGGAAATAGCCGGCGAGCGGGCCGGCGAGCGGCTCGATCATCGCGAGCGCCGCCTCGGGGCCGGTGCTGCGCGAGACGGCGACGGCGCGGTTCAGCGTCACCACCGGCGAGGGCTGCAGATGTTCGAGCGTCGCATAGAGCAGGTCGATCTGCGGCCAGTCCGTGTCCTCCGGCCGCGCCGCGCGGGCATGCAGGGCGGCGATCGCCGCCTGGACGAGATAGGCGCCCGGCCGGCGATGGCGCATCGCCTTGTCGATGAGCGCGAGGCCCTCGGCGATCATGGCGCCGTTCCAGCGGCTGCGATCCTGGTCGTCGAGCAGGATGATGGCGCCGTCGGCATCGAAGCGCGCATCGAGGCGGGCATGCTGCAGCAGCATCAGCGCGGTCAGCCCCATCACCTCCGGCTCGGAGGGAAAGAGGCGCAGCAGCAGCCGCGCCAGGCGGATCGCCTCGTCGCAGAGCCGCGCCCTGCCGTCTTCGCCCGACGGCGCCGAATAGCCCTCGTTGAAGAGCAGATAGATCATGGTCGCCACCGCCGCGAGGCGCTGGCTGCGCTCGGCCGGCCCCGGCGCCTCGAACGGCATGCCCGCCTTGGCGACGCGGCTCTTGGCGCGGGTGATGCGCTGCTCCATCGCGCTTTCGCTGACGAGGAAGGCGCGCGCGATCTGCGGCACGGTGAGCCCCGAAACGATGCGCAGCGCGAGCGCAATCTGCTGCGTCGCCGCAAGGTCCGGATGGCAGCAGATGAACAGGAGGCGGAGGATATCGTCGCGGTAATGCGCATCGTCGAGCCGCTCGGCAAGCGTCGCCTCGGCGTCGTCGAGATCGGAGAGAACCGCCTCGTCCGGCAGCTCCGCCTCGCGGCTCCGCCGCCGCACCACGTCGATCGCCGCATTGCGGCCGACGAAGATCAGCCAGGCGCAGGGATCGCGCGGCGGGCCATTCTGCGGCCATAGCCGCAGGGCCTTGAGGCAGGCCTCCTGGAACGCTTCCTCGGCGAGGTCGAGATCACGGAAATAGCGCAGCAGCGCGCTGATCGCCTTCGGCCGCGACGCCGATACCGCCGTCTCGATCCAGCCGATATCGGTCACGGTGAAAAGGCCCCCGGAAAGAAGGTGCCGACCGGGCGCACTTCATAGGCGCCGCCCGGATTGGCCGCCGCGAGGTCGCGCGTGATGTCCAGCACCTCCTCCAGCGAGCCGCCCTCGACGAGATAGAAGCCGAGCAGCTGCTCCTTGGTTTCGGCGTAGGGGCCGTCGATGACCAGCGGCGGATCCTGGTCCTTGCGCAGCGTCGTCGCCGCGGTGGTCGGCAGCAGCCGCGCGACCGGGCCGAGCCTGCCGTCGCGCACCAGCTTTTCCTGCACCACGGCGAGCTTCGCCATGACCGCGGCGTCCTCCTCCTTGGTCCAGGCGCCGACAACGTCCTCGGAGTGATAGCAAAGGATGGCGTAAAGCATGGGATCCGTTCCTCTCGGAGCTAGGACGAATGGCGGCCGGTCCTGCCGACACGGCGCGATCGCCTGATGCGACCCCAGTTTCGACTTTCGATCAAGCGCCTGTAGGCCGGCGCCGCGCCGAAACGTCCTAGGCTCGCAAGAGGAAAGGGAGATCCCCCGTGACAGACGCCAGCCCGCTCGCCGACCGCGAATTGGTCATCACCCGCCTGATCGACGCCCCGCGCGCCGCGCTCTATCGCTGCTGGACGGAGCCGGAGCTCCTGAAGCGCTGGTTCGCGCCGCTGCCCTGGACGACGCCGGTCGCCGAAGTCGATCTCCGCCCCGGCGGGACATGCCGCATCGTGATGCGCAGCCCCGAGGGCGACGAATTCCCCAATCCCGGCGTCTATCTCGATGTGGTGCCGAACGAGAAGATCGTCTTCACCGATGCCTTCGTCGAGGCCTGGGTGCCGTCGAACAAGGCCTTCATGACCGGCACGGTGACCTTCGCCGACGAGGCGGGCAAGACGCGCTATACCGCGATTATCTGGCACTGGTCGACTGATGACCGCGCCATGCACGAGAAGATGGGCTTCCACGAGGGCTGGGGCCAATGCACCGACCAGCTCGCAGCGCTCGCCGCGAGCCTCTAGGGCCGATCGAGACCGGCTTCAGTCGCCGCGTACAACAACGCACAGCTGTCATTGCCGGGCTTGACCCGGCAATCCAGACTGTCTGCTTGCCAAGCTAAATTCGTTGGCCGGTAGCCCGGCAAAGTCTGGGTTGCCGGGTCAGGCCCGGCAACGACAGCTGAGAGGGTGATGACAGAGAAGAGAGGCGCCGCACATGGGGCGGCGCCGCGCTTGTGTCAGGGGCAGACGTCCCAGAAGCCGGTCGTCTTCTGCGGGTTGGTGTAATACCAGCAATAGCCGGGCTTCGGCGCCGCGCCGGCGACCGAGACGGCCGCGGCACCGGCGATGAGGCCGATCGCAGCGCCAGCCGCCACGGCGCCGCCCGGCGGCCAGTAGCGGCGCGGATTGACCACGACGACGCCAGGCGGACGATAGACCGGATGGCGATAGACCGGCGCCGGCCGATAGACCGGCCGGCCGACGGCGCCCGCCGCGCAGCCACGCGGGCCGCAGCCTGCCGCGGCGCAGCCGCGCGGTCCGCAGGCGGCACGCGCCTCGGCCGGCGCGGCCGCGATCAGCGGCGTGAACGCCGTCGCCAGCACGCCGAGGGCCAGGGCCATGATTCTGAAAAGACGCAGCATCGAACTCTCCCCGATTGATGCGATTCGGACTCTAGCCCCATCCGATCGCTGCGTGAACACGCGCCGAGGGCCCTCTGCAAGCCGGCGCGCTTGGCCTAGACTTTGCTCGCCCGCCATTGCCTTCCTGCGATGCCTGACGCCCTGCCAAGCCGGAGACTGTCTTGAGCCAAGACCCGAATGCCAGCCAGACCCTGCCCGCCCCGCAAGGGACGGCGCTCGACGCGACGCCCGACCACACCACCATCCCGGTGATCCGCACCATCGCCATGCCGCATGACACCAATCCGGCCGGCGACATCTTCGGCGGCTGGCTGATGTCGCAGATGGATCTCGGCGCCAGCACGATCGCGACGCGGCGGGCCCGCGGCCGCACCGTGACGGCGGCCGTCGAGGGCATGTCGTTCATCAGTCCGGTCAGCGTCGGCGACGAGGTGACGATCTATGGCCGCATCGTCTCGACCGGGCGCAGTTCGATGCGCGTCTTCGTCGAGGCCTGGCGGCGCAACCGCGAAAGCGACGACATCACCAAGGTGACGCACGCGACCTTCACCTTCGTCGCGATCGACAAGGACAGGAAGCCGCGTCCCCTGCCGGCGGCCGACGACGAGCCGGCGGCGAAATAGAAGCGCTATTCCACCGTGACCTGGCTGGCGGCGAAGCCGATGATCGTCTCGCCGTCGAGCAGGTAGTTGAGGCTCTGGAACACGGTCGCGCCGCCCTGCATGGCCGCGCTCTGGTTGAGATAGGCGACCATGCCGTTGCGCGCCGCGACCGTGCCGAAGGCCTGTTCGAGATCGCTCTCGCTGGCGCCGAGCCCGGGCGCTGCCATCTTGAGCCCGGGCAGGATCGAGGGCGCCTGGTCGCAGTTCGGCTTCGGCTGGGTGTAGTTCGCTCCGACCAGCGTCACCGCGCGCGACGGGCCGCCGGCCTTGCCGTCCGAGACGAACCAGATCATCTGCGCCTTGGCGCCGGAGCCGGTGGCGTAGCAGAGCCAGTCGGCGGACACCGTCCCGTCGCCGGCATGATGCAGCGTGCCGCCGAAGGCATCCTTCAAATCGCCGAGACGGGTCTGGCCGAGCACAATCGTGGCGGGACCCGCGGTGATGGTCGGCGCGGGCTGGTTCGGGATCTCGTGCTGGGTTCCCTCGGCGGCGTCGCCCGACAGCAGCGCGGCGGGCAGGCCGGTCAGCCGCGCCCCATCGGCGAGCGCGGGACCGGCAAGAAGGACGAGCAACAGCGTGGAAGCGGTCAAGGATCTCATGATTGTTCCCGGCAATAGGGCGGCGCCGGCAAAGCCTAAGCCAAGCCCGGCGGAGGGTCCAGCTTCAGCCTGACGCACCGCCCCCGAGCGGCACGACATGGCGGACGGTAAAGGGCGCGCCGCGCTCGGGTTCGACGAACACGGCGAGGCGGTCGACCAGGAACGGCCGCGCCTCGAAGGCGGCGAAATGGCGGCGCAGCGCCGCTTCGACGGCCTCCATGTCCTCGCGCGGCACGCGGCCGGTCAGCGACATGTGGAAGCGGAAGGCGGCGAAGACGAAGGGATAGCCCCAGCGGAGCAGATTGGACTCCTCGTCGAGCGTCAGTCCCGAGGCGCGGCGCCGCGCGATATCGGCCTCGGACAGCGGCGCTCGATACGGATCGAAGGCGGAAACGATGCGGCCCGCCCAGTCGTCGAGCTCGGCGACCGGCTCGTTCGGCACCATCGCGAAGAAGCGCCCGAGCCGGCGGATCACGAGTTCCGGCAGGTTGATCGGTGCCGACTGCGCCGCGAACGAATCGACCGCGCGGAGCAGTTCCTGCTCGCTCGCGCCCTCGGCGAGCGAGAACGGCGCCTTCAGCGTCGCATGGAAGCCATAGCGGGCGGGATCGGCGACATAGGTTTCGAGCATGCCCGGCGCGAGACCCTCGACATCGGGCAGCGGGCCTTCGGCGCCGGTGAACGCATCGCGTCCGAGCCAGGCGACGGCGGCGCGGCAGAGGGGATGATCGGCAGCGGGCGTGGCGTAAAGAGCGTAGCGCAAGAAAGCCTCGGACGACGGAGGATGGCTCAGCATAGCCGAATCACGGCCGGCTCGGCGAGCCTCAGCCTTCGCATGCCCCGCATCGCAATTCATCCCGCATGGGCGGTCGCGGCGGGCCGTGTTATGGAAGCGCTCACGCCGATGAGGCATGCTGGAGCGATCGATCGACGCTCCCGATGCAGACAAGAGGACCGCCGCCATGCTCCGTTCCGCCTCGATGCTCGCCGTCGCCGCCGTCATCTCGGCCGTCGCGCTGACGGCCGCGGCCCGGCAGGCCGCCGCCTTCAGCTATTATGACGGCCACACCGCCCCCGTTCCGGATTGGGAAGTGTTCGGCTTCGACCTGACCAGCGTGCCCGGCGACATTCCCTCGCTGATGGCCTTCAAGGCCTCGCTCGATCCGCGCCTGCAGCTTGCCGTCAACAATCGCTGCAAGCAGGACATCGTCGCCATGCCCTGGCGCTATTCGCCGAAGATCCGGATGTTCTGCTGGGGCCATTGAACCCGCGCCGGACGAAGTCGTTCGCTCCAGCCGACGGGACTGCCCCGCGGCGCAGCATTTATTGTCTGGAACAAATTCCTCCCCTGCCCGTTTAGATGCCGGAACCGGAAGTGTTCCGCTGTCCGGACAGATGCCTCTGCAATGAACTGGCAGAGGCATTCTTTGACAGCGCTCGCTTTTTCATCGAACGACGCACGTTCAAGGGAGAATAGAATGACGATGTCTCGCTACGGTAAGATCATCTCCGCCGGCCTGCTGCTCGCCAGCGTTTCCTTCGTTCCCGCTTTCGCGCAGGACAGCAACACGCCGACCACGACCCCGCCGGCGGTGCAGACCGCGCCCAGCACGCCGTCGCCGACGCCGCAGCAGACCGACAACGGCGAGTCGCCGCAGTCGTCCAGCGAGGCCGACAAGCCGTCCGGCCCGATCGCCGACGCCGACGTGTTCGGCTACGACATCACCATGGGCACGGCCAACCTGACGGCCGAGCAGATCACGTCGGCCAAGAACATCTGCCGTGACAACGTCACCATCGATCCGGTCCGCTATTCGTCGGCGGTGAAGTCGTTCTGCGACACCTTGAAGTAAGACTGCCCGCTAGCGCGCTGCGCTAGGGGACCGACCGTCCGGCCGCGGCTCGCTTCCAGCGAGTTCGCGGCCGAGCCATGTCAGGAGTTCGCGCCGGGCCGGCGGTTCGGTCAGATTGCGCGGCGCGTAGAGATGGCGCTCGAGGAAGTGGCCGGTCAGCCGAAAGGCCTCCGTGACCTCGCGGCGGCCATCATTGATGCCATGGCTGCCGAGCAGAAGGCGCGGCAGGGGCAGGAGACGATCCTCATAGCCGGCCGCGGCCGTGCCGCTGACCGCCCTGCCCGTCCGCGGCGACACGAAGGCCAGCCCCTCCTCGCTGCCGGAGACCGCGCAGCGCGAGAGATCGAGGCCGAAGCCGCTTTCATTGAGCAGCGCCAGCTCGAAGCGCGCGAGGAAGCTCGCGAGCTCCAGCGCGGTCGGGCCCGGAGTCTCGGCGAGGCTGTCGAGCACCGCGTCGACGGCGCCATGAAGCTCGGGATGGTCTTCGCGCTCGGCGAGAAGCCCGAGATGGCCGACCAGGACCTGCAGGGCGAACAGCGCCAGCGGCCGCTCGATCAGCCGGGCCGCCCGCATCGTCACCGGTTCGACGGTGAAATGGCCGAGCTGCTCGTCGAGCCGCGCCCGCCAGGTCGCCTCGACCCGGTTGCCGGGCTGCAACATCGGCGCCATGCGCCGCGAGCGCGCCCCGCGCACCACGCCGAGCTGCCGGCCCCGCGTCGCGGTCATCACTTCGAGCACGGCACTGCTCTCGCCGAGACGGCGGAGGCCGAGAACGATGCCCTGATCGGTCCATTGCATCCAGATGGCAATCCCTGGCCCGGCATCAGGGCGGCGCAGCCCCGGGACGGGACCGTCATGTGCGCGGCTGGACTGCCCGCACTCAAACATGTGGTCGGTCGCGGCGTTCGGCACAATGAGCGGCGGCGCCGCCAATCGCCCATTCGCTCCGTCACGCGTTCCGGACACCCGGCTACCGAATGACGTTTCGACCGCGCCACGCTTCGACCGGGCCGCTACAGATCCAGCCGGCCGATCGCAGATCACACCGGAATACGCCAGACAAACGAAAAGGCCCGGCGGATTGCTCCGCCGGGCCTCTCTTATCCCTTCCGGGAAACGCTTACCAGGAGCGCTTCATCCAGAGGTTGACGGTCCAGGCGTCGCCGTCCGTGTCGTTCTGAACGAGGCCGCGGCCGTCGTTGATGTCGACATGCGAGTACTGGCCGTCGAGCATCAGGTCGAGACCGGTGACCGGGGTCCAGCCAGTCGACAGGACACCGCGATAAGCGTCGACGGTGTAGTTGTCGAAGTAGCCATCGCCATCATACGAAGCGTAACCGCCGGTGACGGCCGACCAGACGGTCGGGGTCCAGACGTGCTTGTACGAAGCCAGGGCCGACCAGCTGGAGCCGGGAGCCGCGGAGGCGACGAACGTGCCGTCGACGGTGCCGGTCAGGTTAGCGACCGAGGTGCCGCCGGCGATGCCGGTGTAGGAGTTGGCGTTGTCGCCATACGAACCGGTGACGAAGAACTTGTCGCCGGCCGAGAAGCTGTCGAGAGCGAACTCGACGCTGCCGCCGATGGCCCAGCCGGTCTTCGCATCGATTTCGTAGGGGTTGAGCAGGGTGCCCGTACCGCCGTTGACGTCGATCGCGTTGTTGACATAGGCCGCAGCGAGCTTGGTCGAGAAGATGCCCGAAGCGTAGGTCACAGCACCGACGATGTCGGGGATGTTCGTCTGACCGCCTTCGTAGTAGCCGCTCGCGCCGCTGACGATGCCGTTCGTGGCGCCAGCAGCACCACGGTCACGCTGGTCTTCGACCGAGATCGCGAGACCGAAGCCGTTGACGGCGTAGGTCAGCTGGATGTGGTCGGTGGTGGTGTCCGAACCGAAAGCGCCGGTGTCGGTGTAGCCACGGCCGAAGTCATACAGCGAGGTGAAGCGACCAGCCTTGACCGGACCAAGCGACAGCCAGGCGCTGTCGACATAGGCCGAGTTCGTGGCCGAGTTGATCGTCTGCACGGCCGACTGCGAGAACGAACCGGTGTTGCCGGTCTGAGCGCGGAAGTCCAAGAAGCCGGTCAGGTTGCCGAACTCGGTGACCGACGAAGCGGTCAGCTGGATCGAGGCTTCCGTGTAGAAGTTCGACCACTGGCTGTTCGGGTAGATCGAGTTGTACGTGCCGAAGTCGGTATCGCCGAAAGCGGTACCGAACTTCACGTAGCCACCGACCTTGATGCAGGTGTCGGTGCCGGGCGAGTAGAAGAAGCCGGCGCCGAAGGCGTCGCAAACCTTCACGTAGTCAA
The DNA here is from genome assembly GCA_965229325.1 of Kaistia sp. GTDB lineage: Bacteria > Pseudomonadota > Alphaproteobacteria > Rhizobiales > Kaistiaceae > Kaistia. Next base: position 1,712,092 of record OZ245873.1, read on the forward strand.
CCGGCTCGGCGACCGTGAGATCCGCAGCCTGAGCACCACCAGCGACGATCATCGCTGCGGCAGAGCCGAGGAGAAGGGCCTTGAAGTTCATGTCCTGACCTCCAAAAGGTTAAACCAGGAGACTGTTTCTTTCTTCTCGTCGCCACCGAGACGATCGTGAGATCGACTTGGTCAGTAGGCTCGCTCGAAGTCCGTCAAATCCCCGTTCAGCTGCATCTGCCCGATGTGTCCCCCACCCCTGGGTGACAGGCAAAGCAACCGGAACCACTTTCGATTCCGTGAAAACGATCATACCGAAAGGCGTCGGAGGCGCTATGACGGAAATGCAACACTGCTGGGTATCGTCATGGTTCGGTGGTTAAGCTCTTGGTAAGAGTTGATAACACACTGACACACCACATCTTTCTACCATCCCTCATCGCACGTCGTCTTGTGCCGAAAGCGGCTCCGACGCATGGTGCGGCCGAAATCAAGCGCAAGGATAGAACGGCCATGGCCTCCATCGACCGCGAAGCGATTCTCGAGCGACTCGCAGCTGTTCCCGGCCCCGACGGAAAGGGCGACCTCGTCTCGCTGGGGCTCGTGTCCGATATCGTGATTCACGGTGGCAAGGTGATGTTCTCGATCACCGTCGATGCGGCGCGCGCCCGCGAGCTGGAGCCGCTCCGCGAGCAGGCGGCAGCTGCCGTGCGCGCGATTCCGGGCGTCGAGAGCACGCTGGTCATCCTGACGGCCGAGCGGAAGGGCGGCGGCGAAGCCCCCCGCCCTGCCCCGCCCGCGGCACGGCCGGCAGCGCCCGCCGCCTCGGCGAGCGGCAAGCCCGGCATTCCCGGCGTCGGCGCGATCATCGCGGTCGCGTCCGGCAAGGGCGGCGTCGGCAAGTCGACGACCGCCGTCAACATCGCGCTCGGCCTTGCCGCCAACGGCCTCAAGGTCGGCCTGCTCGATGCCGACATCTACGGCCCCTCGGTGCCGCGCCTGCTCGGCCTTTCCGGCAAGCCCGAGACGCAGGACGGCCGCACTCTGAAGCCGATGCAGGCCTTCGGCATCAAGGCGATGTCGATGGGCTTCCTCGTCGAGGAGGACACGCCGATGATCTGGCGCGGCCCGATGGTGATGTCGGCACTGACGCAGATGCTGCGCGAGGTCGCCTGGGCGCCGCTCGACGTGCTGGTCGTCGACATGCCGCCCGGCACAGGCGATGCGCAGCTCACCATGGCACAGCAGGTGCCGCTCGCCGGCGCCGTCATCGTCTCGACGCCGCAGGACCTCGCGCTGATCGATGCGCGCAAGGGCCTCGCCATGTTCCGCAAGGTCGACGTGCCCGTGCTCGGCATCGTCGAGAACATGAGCTATTTCCTCTGCCCGCATTGCGGCGGCCGCTCGGACATCTTCAGCCATGGCGGCGCGCGCCACGAGGCGGAGCGGCTCGGCGTGCCGTTCCTCGGCGAGGTGCCGCTCGATCTCGCCATCCGCGAGACCTCCGATGCCGGCACGCCGATCGTCGCGAGCCATCCCGAAAGCGCCCATGCGGCCGTCTATAAGGAGATCGCCGCCCGGATCATGGCGGCAGTCGCCGGCGGCGCCGGGCTGAAGCCGGCGCCGCGCATCGTCATCGAGTGAGGATCAGGCGCCCTTGAGCGCCGCGGCGTTCGCCTCGAGGAAGGCGCGGACCGTGCCCGGCTCGCGGCCGGTCCAGTCTTTCACCACCGAGGTGGTGATGGCATGGAAGCCTTCCGCCGCCGCGACGTCGAAGGCGACGAGGCCTTCGACCATCGCCGGCGGAAGACCGGCAGCGGCGAGGCCCTGCTTCAGCGCCTCGGCGGGAATAGCGACATGCTCGACCTTGCGGCCGGAAATCTTGCTGGCGAGCGCCGCGATCTCGTTCTGCGTCACCGCGGCGGGGCCGGTCACGTCGAGGATCGACTTGCCGGTCGCCCGGGCGAGGACAGCGGCGGCCGTCCGCGCGCAATCATCGCGCAGGACATAGCTGCGGCCGCCGGTGCCGGTCGCGGTATAGAGCGTTCCGGTCTCGATGGCATGCGGCAGGCCGAAGACGAGATAGTCGGTATAGATATGGTCGCGGAGCAGCGTGAAGTCGGCGCCGCTGGCGACGACCGCCTGCTCGGTCCAGAAATGATCGCCGATCAGGCTCGGCTCGGGCGTCGGATAGGGCGCGGGCGCCGAGAGATAGACGATGTGCTTGACGCCGGCGGCGACCGCGGCCGCGACGGCGGCGCGATGCTGGGCGAGACGGCGGCCGGGCACGTCGAGCGCATCGGTCGAGACGAGCAGCAGCCGATCGGCACCGGCGAAGGCGGCGGTCAGCGTCTCCGGCGCATCGAAATCGGCATGGCGGACGTCGACGCCCTTGGCGGCGAGATCGGCGAGCCTCGCGGTGTCGCGGGTCGTCGCGATCACCTTGGCGCCGGCGGCGACGAGTTCTTCCACCACCAGGCGGCCGAGATGGCCGCCGGCGCCGGTGACGAGGAGCGTGGGCGTATGGGTCATGCGAATATCCTTCTCGAAACGGGGCCCGGGCCGGCCGACCGATCGGCAGCGCTCCCGGTTACCCAGCGTAACTAGGCGCTTGAAATGCGTCTGTGAAGAACGCATCTTGGTGACGCCAAGGCACACCGGCGGAACCGGCCCCGCAGCAGCATGAGACTTCGATGACCGAAACTCTTGAGGACCCGAGGGAGGGCGACTGGTCGGAGGCGACCGTGGCCGATCTCGGCGCATGGGCCGTCAAGCTCGGCCCGGCCGCGGAAACCGCCGCCGATTGCCCGGTCCGCGACGTGCTCGACCGGCTCGGCGATGCCTGGAGCTTCCTCGTCGTGCTCCGCCTCGCCGAAGGGCCGCAGCGCTTCAATGCCCTGAAGCGGCGGGTCGGCGGCGTGTCGCAGCGCATGCTGACGGTGACGCTGCGCAGCCTCGAACGCGACGGCCTCGTCAGCCGCACCGTCTATCCGACGACGCCGCCGCGCGTCGAATACCGGCTGACCGAACTCGGCCAGTCGCTGGTCGGGCCGATGACCGCGTTGACGCGCTGGGCGGCGACCCATCACGACACGGTGCGGGCCGCGCGGCTGCGCTACGACGGCGCCGAGACCTGAGCGGACCCTTGCGCCACTGAGCCGCGCCGCACATCCGGGCAGCCTCGGCCGCCCGGCTCGTTGCTCGCGGCGCGCGTTACTTGCCGCACTTGATGTTGTAGGTGCCGGCGACGGCGATCGCCTTCTGCGACGTCGCGCCGCCGCGCTTCAGCCGCATGGTGATGGTCGCGCCGTCGACGAGTTCGGCAGCGCCTGGGTTCAGGACGACCTCGCCCTTGGTGCCGACCGTGCTCTTGTATTCGATGATCAGCATCGCATCGGCGGGAACGCCGCCGACGCCGACGCGCCAGACATGATTCTCGGGCGTCTCCGCGATCACCGCCTCGCCCTGGTCCATGCCCGAGGGCAGGTTGAGGGTCCATTTGGTCGGCTTGCAGGCCGGGTCCTTCGCCGCCTCGGCGGAACCGGCGCCGGCGGCGAGGATGGCAGCGGCGACAAGGGCGGCGGCAAGGCGTGGCGAACGATGGATCATGGCGTTGTTCCGGTTGCAGCGTGCGTCACCCGCGGCGCCCGCTTAAAGGTCAGAGCAGGGAAGATACAGGATTGCCGGCGGGCGCCAAGGGCGACACCGGCGCGGATCGCGCCCGATGGTCAGCGGGCGAGCAGGCCCTTCAGCGCCGCATATTGCAGCAGCATGATGGTCTTGGCGTCGGAGATGCGGCCGTCGTCGCACATGGCGAGCGCCTCAGTGAAGGGCAGCTCCAGCACCTCGATGTCCTCGCCCTCGGAGACATGGCCGCCGCCGGCGCTGTTGCGGTCGGCCGGCGTGTAGCGCGCCACGAAGAGATGCAGCTTCTCGACGACGCTGCCCGGCGACATGAACGAGGCGAAGACCTGTTCGGGCCGCTCGATCGCGACGCCCATCTCCTCCTCGGCCTCCTTCTTGATGCAGGTGACGGGATCGTCGGCATCGAGCAGGCCGGCGCAGACCTCGATCAGCGGCTCGTGATGGCCGCGCTTCCAGGCCGGAAAGCGGAACTGCCGGGTGAGCAGCACCGTGCCGCGCTCCGGATCATAGGCGAGCACGGCGGCGCCATCGCCCCGGTCATATGTCTCGCGCGTCTGGCGCTGCCAGGACCCGTCGGAGCGCTGATAATCGAAGATGTTCTTGTCGAGCTTGCCCCAGTTGCGGGACAGTTCGACCGTCTCGACGAGACGGATCCGATCGTTCCAGTCAGTCATGGGAATCCCCGTGTGGCGTTGCAGCATGCATAGCCGATCGCGGCGCGGAGGAAACCGGATTTGATGGCATCGCGCCCGCGACACGGCGCGCCGCGAAAAGATCGGGCGAAAATGTCGGATGGGCGGCGCGCCCGTTCGTCACCGATGAGAAGGGCGGCCGGCCGCGCCGACCCGGCAAGGGAGATGACGTGATGCGCATGATGGTGATCGTGAAGGCGACGGTGGACAGCGAAGCGGGACTGCTGCCCGCGCCAGAGATGTTCGAGGCGATGGGCCGCTACAACGAGATGCTGATCGCGGCCGGCATCATGAAGTCCGGCGACGGGCTGAAGCCGTCGCGCTTCGGCAAGCGGATCGCCTTCGACGGTGCCAGCCGGACGGTGATCGACGGCCCCTTCGCCGAGACCAAGGAGCTCATCGCCGGCTATTGGCTCTGGGAGGTCAAGGACATGGACGAGGCCGTCGCATGGGTAAAGCGCTGCCCCAATCCGATGCCGGGCCCGAGCGAGATCGAGATCCGCCCCTTCTACGAGATGGAGGATTTCGCCGAGGTGCTGACGGAAGAGATCAGCGCCCTGCATGACGGCAATCGCGCCGCGCTTTCGGGCGGCTGACCGGTCGCTCAAGTCCGGCCGTGCGTGAGCGCGATCTCGCGCTTCAGCCAGTCGCGGAAGAGGCGCACCTTGCGGCTGCGGCTGGAGGCCACCGTCGTCACGAACCAATAGGCGAGCCGCGTCTCGACCTCGATCGGGAACGGCCGGACGAGCCTTCCGAGCGCCAGCGCATCGGCGACGACCATGTCCCAGGCGAGCATGACGCCCTGCCCGGCCATCACCGCCTCGAGGGCCATGATCGGATCGGAGAAGCGGGGGCCGGCGAGCTCCGGCATCGGCGTCGCCGCGGCGGCGAACCAGTCGCGCCAGTCGACCATGGTGCCCTCGTCATGGATGATCGGCACATGCGCGAGATCGGCGGGCGCGGCGAGCCTTGATCGCCAGTCCGGCGTCGCCACCGGAAAGAACGGCTGCGGCAACAGGCATTCCGCCTCGAGCTCCGGCCAGTCGCCGCGGCCGAGCCGGATCGCGCAGTCGATGTCGCTGTGGTTGAGATCGACGAGGGCGACGCTGGCGGCGAAGCGGATCTCGATCTCGGGATTTTCCCGCGTGAAGCGCCCGAGCCGCTGCACCAGCCAGCGCGCCGCGAAGGCCGGCGCGACCGAGAGCGTCAGGCGGCCGCGATGGCTCTGTTCGATTGCCGCGACGGCTTCCGCGAGAGCCTGGAAGCCGCGATGCAAATGCGGCAGGGCCGCGTCGAGCGCCGGCGTCGGCCGCAATCCGGCCCTGTCCCTCTCGAAAAGAACATAGCCGAGCCGCTCTTCGGCCCTCCGAATATGTTGACTGACGGCTCCCGGCGTGACGCCGAGTTCGTCGGCCGCGGTCGACAACGTTCCGCCCCGGCCGACAATCTCTATCGCCCGGAGAGCGTTGAGCGGCACTTTGAAAGGGTTTGCCATAGAGATTTTCTACAGTGTGACCGAGATCATGTCGATGGCGAGGGCTTCAGGCTATCCCCATTGTCATGGGTATCAGCAACCGGAACGACCGGAGACCACCCCATGACCATCGAGAGCCTCTTCCGCGCCATCATCGACTGGGCCGCCCGGCCGGTGATCGCGCCCGCCAACGAGAACGCGCTGTGGCGTCTCAGCCCGCACGATCTCGCCGATCTGCCGATCGGTCCTGAACCCGATGATGAAGGCGCTGCGTTTGAGGCGCCCCAACGAGACCGCTGCGCCTGACGCAGCGGCCAAGACCAAGGAGACGACCATGTCATTCCAGGACGCTGCGCGCCACGACGTGGCTAGAGACCGCCGCGAGACCCAGCCGGCCGACCAGCGCCTGCAGGACCACTACGGGGCGCTCGGTCCGCATCTGCGCGCCGCGCTGCTGCATGCGCGCACCGACATGCGCCGCGACCGCCCCGAACCTTCGGGCGGCGACAGCGACATGGATTGATGAAGCTGGATTGAGGAAGCTGGATTGAAGAGGCAGGCGCTGGCGCCTGCCTCGGAAGGCCCTCACCCTGCCCTCTCCCTGAGGGAGAGGGAGGCGCTCAGGCCTTCATTGCGTGATGAGGCCGCGGAGACCGCGGCCCCTGCCCCCTCCCCCGCAAGCGGGAGAGGGTCGGCGCGAGGGCCTTGACCCGCCTCAGCCCTTGTCGAGCCAGGCGACCTGCTCGGGCGTCAGGCGGATGTCGAGCGCCGAGAGGCTGTCGTCCAGTTCGCCGAGCGTGCGCGGCCCGATCAGCGGGATGACCGGGAACGGCTGCGCCAGGACGAAGGCGAGCGCGATGTGGATCGGCTGGCGGCCGAGCTTCTCGGCCAGTTCGATCGCACGGTCGCGGCGGCCGAAGTTCTTCTCGTTGTACCAGACGCGGACCAGCTCCTCGTTGCCCAGCTTGTCGCGGCCGGCACGATCGGTGAAGAAGCCGCGGCCCTGGCTCGACCAGGCGAAGTCCGGCACCTGGCGATCGCGGAACCAGGCCTTCCACTCATCGTCCGAGGACGAGACGCAGCCGGCCCAGATCACGTCTGCATTTCGGCAAGCGCGAAATTGTTGGAGAGCGCGCCCGGCTTCTGCTTGCCGTTCTTCTCGGCATAGGCGACGGCCGCGTCGAACCGCTCGCGCGACCAGTTGGAGCCGCCAAAAATGCCGCGAATGCGGCCGGCCTTGACCTCGGCATCCATGGCATCGACGAATTCGCCGACCGGGACATCGAGATTGTCGCGGTGCATGAAATAGACGTCGACATAGTCGGTCTGCAGCCGGTCGAGCGTCTGCGTCAACTGCTTGCCGATGACGTCGGGATAGCAGAGCGGGCTATGCGCGCCCTTGCCGATGACGACCGACTGCTCGCGCACGCCGCGATTGGTCAGCCACTCGCCGAGCAGCTTTTCCGTATAACCGCTGCCATAGACCCAGCCCGTGTCGAAGAGATTGCCGCCTGCCTCATAGAAGGCATCGAGCAGGATCGTCCCCGACGCGAAGGTGCGGAAATCCTCGAAGCCGAGCGCGACGATCGACATGTCCTTGCCGATGCCGGCGAGCGTCCGGCGCGGAACGGTGGTGCCGCCGGACTTCAGCGGGCGGCCCGAGAGCGTCAGCGTGCGGTTGGCCGCCTTCTCGACGCTGAATTCGATGCCGGCATCGGCGCGCCACTTGTCGAGGACGCGGGCATTGCCGAGCGTATCGGCCCAGCTCATGCCGGGCGAGGTGAGCTGCTGCTTGCCGGCGAAGATCGCCTCGGCGGCGGCATCCGCCTCGAAGGAATAGAGATGCCGCTGCTTGCCGGTGGTGATCGTCTCCGTCTGGCCGTTGGTGATGATGTCGATGCGGCCCTCGCCGCCGGTGCGATCACCATTGGCGAACCAGAAATCCGGAACCTCGATGCGGCCCTTGGTGCCGATGATGCGCAGGACATTCTCGAGATTGGCCATGACGGCGCAGCTCACCTCGGCGATGATGCCGTTTTCGAACTGCAGCAGCGCCGAGGCCCAGTTGTCGGTGCCCTCGGCGTTGAGATTGGCCATGCCCGACACCTTGACGGGATCGAGGAACGGCTTGCCCACCGTCGCTCCGGCGATGAAGCGGCTCATCGACACCGGATAGCCGCCGACATCGAGAATGCCGCCGCCGGCAAGTGCGCTCGAAAAGAGGCGATGATCCGGCATAAAGCCGGGCATCTGGAAGCCGAAGCTCGACTTGATCGAGCGGACTTCGCCGATCCTGCCCGAGGCGACGAGATCGTAGATCGCCTTGGTCTGCGGATGCAGGCGATACATGAAGGCTTCGGCGGCGAAGGTGCCGGCCTTGCGATGCGCGTGGAAGACGGCATCGGCCTCGAAGGCGCTCAGCGCGAACGGCTTCTCGACGAGGACATGCTTGCCGGCCTCGGCGGCCTTGATCGCCCATTCGGCATGGCCGACATGCGGCGTCGCGATATAGATCGCGTCGACATTTTGATCCTTCAGGATGGCGTCATAGCCATCGAGGATGCGGGCTTCGGGGAAATCCTCGGCAAGGCCAGGCTTGCCGGGATTGCGGGTTGCGATCGCCTCGAGCTTGCCGAAGCGGGAATCGAGCACGCCGCGGCGGAAATCCTTGGCGATGGCGCCCGGCCCGATAATGCCCCAGCGCAGATGTTGGATAGTCACGGCAGTCCTCTTCGGTCGATGGAATTGAAATAAGCGTGTTCGGAATCAGCGCAGCCGCTTGCCGGCGCTGTCGAAGAGCAAGGCCGCCTCGGCAGGGATGGCGACCGCAATGGTTTCGGTGTCGCCGACATGGCGCTCTTCGCGCTGGATGATCAGCCGCTCGCTACCACCATGGGCATAGACATAGGTTGTCGAGCCGAGATGCTCGGCGACGTCGACAGCAAGGGAAAGGTCGGTGCCCTGCCCCGCCACGGCGAAATGCTCGGGCCGGATGCCGAGCGTCACCTTCTCGCCCTTCTGCGGCAGCGGGCCGCCGAGCGGCTTGGCGAGACGGACGCCGCCATGATTGACCAGCGCGATGGTCGCGGTGCCGGCGCCTGTGTCGACGACCTCGCCGGCGAGGAAGTTCATCTTCGGCGAGCCGATGAAGCCGGCGACAAAGAGATTGTCGGGATCGTCGTAGAGCTGCAGCGGCGTGCCGACCTGGGAGACCTCGCCCTCGCGCAACACGACGATCTTGTCGGCGAGCGTCATCGCCTCGACCTGGTCATGCGTGACGTAGATGATCGTCGCCTGCAATTCGCGATGCAGGCGCGCGATCTCGATGCGCATATGCACGCGAAGCTCGGCGTCGAGATTGGACAGCGGCTCGTCGAACAGGAACACGTCCGGATGGCGCACGATGGCGCGGCCGATGGCGACGCGCTGGCGCTGGCCGCCCGAAAGCTCGGCCGGCAGCCGGTCGAGCAGCGGCCCGAGTTCCAGGATCCGCGCGGCCTCGTTGACCTGGCGGGCGATCTCGTCCTTCGGCTTGCCGGCGAAGCGGAGCGCGAAGCCCATATTGTCGCGCACGCTCATATGCGGATAGAGCGCATAGGACTGGAACACCATGGCGATGCCGCGCTTCGACGGGTCGACATCGTTCATCCGCTTGCCGCCGATCTCGAGATCGCCGCCGGTGATCGATTCGAGGCCGGCGATCATGCGCAGCAAGGTCGACTTGCCGCAGCCGGACGGGCCGACGAAGACGACGAACTCGCGCGAGTCGATGCTGAGATCGACCCCCATGATGACGGGATGCCGCCCATAGGACTTGCGGATGCCCTTGAGGCTGAGACTGGTCATGACGCGTTCCTCATTTGACCGCTCCCAGCATCCCCTGCACGAATTGCCGCTGCAGAACGAAGAAAATGACGAGCGTCGGAGCCGTGGCGAGCACGGTAGTGAGCAGGATGACGCCGTAGTCGGGCGTATAGGCCGCGGTCAGCGTCGAGATCACCAGCGTGATCGTCTTGTTTTCCGGCGTCTGCAGCACGATCAGCGGCCAGAGATAGTTGTTCCAGGCGTTCATGAAGACGATGATCGTCGCCGCCGCATAGGTCGACCGCATGGTCGGCATGTAGACATAGAGGAAGATCTGCCATTCCTTGAGCCCGTCGACACGGGCCGCGTCGCGCAGTTCGCGCGGGAACGCCTTCGTCGCCTGGCGGAAATAGAAGACGATGAAGATCGACGCGATGCCCGGCAGGATGACCGCGGTGAAGGTGTTGTTGAGCTGCGCGCGCGAGATCATGACGAACAGCGGCACCATCAGCGCGGCGAACGGGATCGACAGCAGAAGGAGCAGCAGCTGGAAGATCCGCTCGCGGATGCGCGAGCGGAACATCTCGAAGCCGTAGCCGGCGAAGGACGAGATGGCGAGGGTCAGGACCGTCGAGACGACGGCGATCAGGAACGAATTGCCGAACACGCGCGGCAGGTCGACCTGCGTCATCAGGTGCTGGAAATTGACCAGCAGATTGTCGCCGACGCCGAGCTTGCCGCGCACGATGTCGGGCGACGCGTTGGTCGAGCCGACGGCCATCCAGTAGAACGGGAAGACCGACAGGAAGGTCGCGACCGAGAGAAACACATAGACACCGCCGCGGCGCAGGAGACGGAGGCTCATGACGGCCTCCTGCGGTCGCGGGCGATCATGAACTGGATCAGGCTGAGGACCGCGACGATGACGACGATGACCCAGGAGACCGTCGCCGAATAGCCGAAGCTCGGCATCATGCGGAAGGTCAGGTTGTAGATATACATCGAGAGGGTCAGCGTGGCGTTGCCCGGGCCGCCCTGGGTGATGTTGTTGACCTCGTCGAAGAGCTGCAGCGTGCCGATGGTCGACAGGATCGTGGTGAAGAGGATCACCGGCTTCAGCATCGGGATCGTGATGCGCGTGAAGCGGGCCCAGGCCGGAATGCCGTCGATCCGCGCGGCCTCGTAGATCGACTTGTCCACGTTCTGCAGCGCGGCCAGATAGAAGATCATGTTGTAGCCGGTCCAGCGCCAGGTGATCGCTGTGATGATGACGACGCGCGACCAGAAGGGATCGGTCAGCCAGGGGATCGGCGTGCCGATCACATGCAGCGTCATCAGGGCGTGGTTGATGATGCCGTCGGCGGCGAACATCGACTTGAACAGGCTCGAATAGGCGATGAGGGAGGTGACGCAGGGCAGGAACAGCGCCGTCCTGAACAGTCCCCGGAACTTCAGCGTCGGATCGTTGAGGGCGACCGCGAACAGCAGCGCCAGGACGATCATGATCGGGACCTGGATGACGAAGAAGATGCAGGTATTCGTCAGGGCCTTGATCAGCAGCGCGTCATTGGCGAGCCGCTGGATGTTCGCGAAGCCGCCAAAGGAAAAATTGGCGCCGCGACCGACCTGGAAGCTCATCCAGAGCGACCAGATGATCGGGTAGATCATGAAAATGCCGAGCATCACCAGCGCCGGCATGACGAATGCCCAGCCGTTGATCTGCTCGCTTCGGTCTAGTCGCGTCCGCGCCATGCGCCCTTCCGATCTTGGATGCCGCGCTTCACGGAGTGGCCCGGGGACCGCGCCGTGAAGCGACTGCTGGATCGGGGCGGGCCGAGGCCCGCCCGCCGGGAAAGGGGACGACTACTGCATCTGCTGGCGCAGCTGCGCGTCGATCGCCTTCAGCGCTTCGTCGATGTCGCCGCCATTGGCGATGTTCGGGATCTGCGCGCGGACGGCCATGCGGGCCTCCGGCGTGAAGGTGCCGTAGTCGACGGTCGGGACCTTGGCCAGCCAGTCGGAGAAGTTCTGCCAGACCGGCTCGCCGTTGAAGAACGGATCGCTCTCCTTGTAGGCGGCGCCTTCACGGGCGGCGAGGAGCGAACCGACGGCGCCCTGGTTGACGAGGATGCCCTGGTAGAAGTCGACGTCGCCGCCCCAGACGGTCTTGAGGAAGTCGACCGCCTCCTCCTGATGCTTGGACGAGGCGAGCACATACCAGCTCGAGCCGCCATTGCTGGAGAAGTGCGTCGCGCCTTCGACGCCCTCGAGGATCGGCATCGGCGCAACGCGCCACTTGCCCGACTGATCCGGCACCGACTTGATCGTGCCGGTGATCCAGACGCCCTGCGGCACCGCGGCGACAGAACCGGAGGTGAAGGAGCCGGTGTAGTCGGTCCAGCCCGAGACGGACTTGATGATGCCTTCCTTGGCCATGGTCTGGAAGGTCTGCAGCGCGGTCTTGAGCGCCGGGTTGCCGATGATGTTCGGCTCGGTGCCGTTCTTCAGGTACCACTGGCCGGTCGACTGCATCATCAGGACGATGAGGTCATCACCGTTGTAGTCCATGCTGACCAGCGGCTTGCCGGTCTTGGCGAGAACGTCCTTGCCGATCTCGATCAGCTTGGCCCAGGAGATGTTCTGCAGATCGGCGGGCTTGTAGCCGGCCTGCTCCAGATAATCGGTGCGGTAGAAGAGACCGGCGACGCCGGAATCGAAGGGCAGCGAGTAGGACTTGCCGTCATGGGTCGCGGCGGCGACCTTGTAGGCGGCGAACTTCGTCATGTCGATGGAATCGGACAGCGGCACGAAGGAGCCGGGGAACGACTGCAGGAAGCGCTGGATGTTGTCGTCCTGGATGAGGACGATGTCCGGCAGGCCGTCGGTGACGCCGGCGAGGAACTGCGTCTGCAGCTTCTGGTTGATCTCGTCCTGCGTGATGTTGGCGATGGTGAAGGTCGTGTCGGCATGCGCCTTCGTGTAGCGCTCCGTCGCGTCCTTCATGGCGGGGATGTTGAAATTCGGATCCCAGCACCAGACCGTCAGCTCGGACGCCGAGGCGGCGCCGACGAAGGCCGTGCTCGCCAGCATGGCGGCGCCAGCCAGCGTGGACATGAGGCGACCACCCGCCCGCGCGCCGAAGCCCAGTTGATTCATCAGTTTCATCGTGTCCTCCCGTTATGTGCGGATCCCGCCCGATGCGCCGCGCGGAACGGCACATTCGCCGTCTCCTCCCGCGCGCCACATGGGGTACGTTCATCCGTATCAATTCCGGGATTATTAGCGAGGCGTTGCAAGCCATTGTCAAGTCGAGGCAGGCAAGATTTGACCGGCCCGCAAGAGCCTGCCATAATTCCTTGATCAGGCTTGATAATTGGGCGCTGCGGAATGCATCTGTTGCGCTGCACGCAGACGACACAGCAGATGCAATCTTAGTTTTCCGGAACTGAACAAACAATCCGGGAAACCGGCACACGAAGGCCGCGCTACTCCGACGGCCAGCGCCCGTGAAAAGCGAACTCGGACACCTTGCGCCGGTGCCTCGGCTCGAGCTCGCGCGCCGCGCCCTCGCCAAGCAAGGCCGGGTCGCCGGGATAGCCGATGGCAAGGCCCGCAACCGGCTCGAAATCGCCGGTGATGCCGGCCGCCGCGATGACCTTCTCGCTGTCGAAACCGCCGAAGGGATGCACGGCGAAGCCGTTTTCCGTCGCCTGCAGCAGCAGATAGCCGAGCGCCATGCCCGTGTCGTGGCGGTTGTGCCAGAGGGCGCGGCCGCTGTCCGAATGGAGCTTCGCGACCGTATAGGCGAGCACCGAAGCCCGCTTGACCCAGGCCTGGTTGCTAGGCACCGCGGCATCCAGCAACGCGTCGAAGGCCGCCTCGCCGCGGAAGGCATAGACGAAGCGCCAGGGCTGGCTGTTGTTGGACGAGGGCGCCCAGCGCGCCGCCTCGAACAGCGGCGCGAGATCGGCCTCGCTCATCGTCCGCTCGGGATCGAAGGCCCGCGGGCTCCAGCGCTCGACGATGACGTCGAGAATGGGGGCGTCGGTCTCGGCGGGTTTGCGCATGGGGTCCTGTCCTGCTGCATGGCGCCGGCTCCGGCCGGCAGCGGGGACGCGCCGCCCGCGGCGCCTCCACGACCAAGGTTAGGGCCGGGTCACGACGACGGAAAGGCGGCGCTCCGAGCCTCCCGCGGATTTGTCGTCGGGCGTGCTCTCGGCTAGTGATCGGCAAAGGCGGGGCGGACGTCAGAGGCGCGAATCGACCCGCCATCCTCGGGAGGACGGTGATGAAGACGGTGCTCGCCTATGGCGATTCGAACACGTTCGGTGAAGCGACGGTCGCGCGGCCGGACAACCGCTATGGTCCCGCCGAACGTTGGCCGGGCGTGATGCAGCTGGCGCTCGGCAGCGGCTGGCGGGTGATCGAGGAAGGCCTGCCCGGACGCACCACCGTTCACGACGACCCTGTCGAGGGCGCGCACATGAACGGCAAGGCCTATCTGCTGCCGGCGCTGCGCAGCCATCGGCCGCTCGACGTGGTCGCGATCATGCTCGGCAGCAACGATCTGAAGGCCCGCTTCGCCCTGCCCGCCTCCGATATCGCGGCCGGCGTCGGCGAACTCATCAAGGTCGTCAGGCAGGCGGAGGCCGGCCCCGGCGGCACCGTTCCGAAGATTCTCGTCATCGCGCCGCCACCGATGCTCTCCGATTGCGGCGAGGCCGTGCATATCGCGCGGATGTTCGTCGGCGGCTACGAGAAGTCGCTGGCGCTCGGCGCGCTCTATGCCGAGATCGCCGCGACCCATGGCGTCGCCTTCCTCGATGCCGGAACGCTGATCCGGTCGAGCGCCTTCGACGGGCTGCATCTCGATCCGGAGGCCCATGCCGTGCTCGGCAAGGCGGTGGCGGACGCGGTCAGCCGGCTCGGCTGATCCCCTTCGACGGGGACAGCTTGTCCAGAGCTCAGCGGGTCCAGGGCAGCGCGACCGTCTGCGGCAGGGTCGAGAGCAGGAAGCTGCCGACCGCCTCGGCCGTCATCGGCCGCGCGAAGGCATAGCCCTGCAGGTAGTCGCAGCCCGCCTGCCGCAGAACCGCCGCCTCGCGCTCGGTCTCGACGCCCTCGGCCGTCACTTCGAGATCGAGCGCGCGCGCGATGGCGATCGTCGCCTCGCAGAGTTCGCGCGCCGTCTCGTTGCTGGTAATGCCGACCACCAGCGAGCGGTCGAGCTTCAGCTTGTCGAACGAGAAGCGGCGGAGATAGCCGATCGAGGAATAGCCCGTGCCGAAATCGTCGAGCGAGATCGCGACGCCGCGCGAGCGGAGATTGGCGATGATCTTCTGCGCGCGCTCGGGATTGGCGACGAGATGGGTCTCGGTCATCTCGATCTCGAGCCGCGCCAGCGGAAATCCGGTCTGGGCGACGAGATCGGCGAGCGCGACGTCGAATTTCGGATTGCGGAACTGCACCGGCGAGACGTTGACCGAGAGGCGGACATCCGGCCAGGCCAGCGCATCATGGCAGGCGCGCTCCAGCACGAAGGCGCCGATCTGGTCGATCAGCCCCCTTTCCTCGGCGATCGGGATGAAGATATCCGGCGGCACCAGCCCGATCTCCGGATGCAGCCAGCGCAGCAGCGCCTCGACCCCGGTGGGGCGCAGCGAGGTCGCCTCGAAGATCGGCTGGTAGACCACGGCGAGCTGGTCGGTCTTGATCGCCTCGCGCAGCTGGTCGGCGAGCTGCATGCGCTCGGCACGGGCCGCATCGATGGATGGATCGTAGAAGGCGACGCGGTTGCGGCCGAATTCCTTGGCGAGATACATCGCGACATCGGCGCGGCGCAGCAGCTCCTCCGCCGTCAGCGACGATCCGGGCATCACAGCGACGCCGATGCTGGTGCCGATCGACACCATGCGGCCGCCAAGGGCGATCGGCTGGTCGAAGAAGCGGATCAGCTGCTCGGAGAGGGTCTCGGCGCCGGCGACGCTGTCCGCATGGTCGAGCAGCACGGCAAACTCGTCGCCGCCGACCCGCGCGAGCAGCCCGCTGCCGGCGCAGATGGCGCCGAAGCCGGCCGCGACATGCTTCAGCAGGTAGTCGCCGGACTCGTGGCCATAGGCGTCGTTGACCTCCTTGAAGCCATCGAGATCCATATAGACGAGGGCGACGGGGGTCTGGTCGCGGAGATGGGCCGCCGTCGCCGCCTCGAGCGCCCGGCCGAGGGCGGCGCGGTTCGGCAGTCCGGTGAGACCGTCATGGTTGGCGGCGAACACGGCCTCGCGCTCCCGCTTGCGGACCTCGACGAGATTGAAATAGCCGATCGCCATCAGGAACATCATCGTCAGGCAGACCAGCCCGACCGCCAGATAGGCTGTCGGCAACACGCTGTCGACAGCCTCCTGGCCCTGATGCGAGGGCTGCCAGGTCATCACGCCGATGAGCGCTCCGGTCGGATCGAGGATCTGGACGCCGGCCCTCTCCGGGGCCGGATTGACGACCAGCTGCAGCCCGCGCAGTACGAACTCCTGGCGCATCCGGTTGATGCTGGCTTCGTTGAGCTCGCGGCCAAGCAGCAGCAGCCGCGTCGGCCCGCTCGGCGGCGCGACATCCGTCGACGAGGGCACGACCGAGCCGATCGCAACCGCATAAAGCGCCCCGGACTGGCCGCGCAGGAAGCCGGTCTCGGCATCGAAGGCGCCCGAATGGCTCCGGACCCGCGTGATCAAGGTGACGAGCGCGGCACCGAACTCCTCGGCCGCGCTGCGCATCGCCGGCTGGCCCTTCTGGTAGCCGAACACCGGCCTGTCGTTCTCGTCCAGCAGATAGACGGTGTCGAAGAGAACCCCCTGCCGGCTCGAATCCTGAAGGTTGCTGCTGACGAAGTCCGGATCGGGCGTGCCATAGAGGCTGCGCGTCGCATCGTCCCAGACCGAATAGTCGCCATGCGTCTCGCGAAGGCGCATCAGGAACGAGCCGAGCGCCGCATGGACGGAGCGCTCGACGCTGCGCTGCTCGCTTCGATCGACCTCGCCGGCCATCTCGTTCAGGATGAGATAACCGGCAAAAATAGCGGCAGCAACGATCAAGAGGGCCGGCAAGGCCACCTGGAACGCAAATCTCGCCGTGGGCCGCCGCAAGGATTTCATGGCATCCAAAGCTTCCGCATCCGGTCCAACTAAGACATCTGAGCTTTAAGGACCGGTGAAATCAATTGCGGAAAAGGGAGGGCTTTCAACCGGCCAGCAAGGCCGAGACTGTGGACGAGGCCGCGTCCTGCCCGCTCGTCGCGATCTCGGGCAGATCGAGCCAGCCGGCGAGATGCACCAGTTCCGCTGCGAGCGCCGCGAGCATGCGTTCGGGCTGGCGGATATGCGGCTCGAGAAAGATGCCGGGCACGCGCAGCACGCCCGCGGCGCGGTCGGCCTTGAGATCGACGCGGCCGACCAGCGCACCCTTGTAGAGAAACGGCATCACGAAATAGCCGAAGAGGCGCTTGTGCCCCGGCGTGTAGAATTCGAGCCGATAGTGGAAATCGAACAGCCGCTCGGTGCGCGGGCGATGCCAGACGAGCGGATCGAACGGCGACAGCAGCGCCGTCGGCGCGAGACGCGGCGCCGCGGCGGCCGCGGGATCGAGGAAGGCCGGGTTGCGCCAGCCCTCGACGGTCGCGGCGGCAAGCTGCCCGTCCTCGGCAAGCTCGGCGATGGCCCGCCGCGTCTCGGCGACCGGCAGGCGGAAATAATCGCGGATGTCAATTTCCGTCGCGACGCCGAGCGCCTCTGCCGACCTGAGCACCAGCGCGCGGATCGCGTCGGCCTCGGCTGGCTCCGGCAAGGCGGCGATCGCGGGCGGGATGACCCGTTCGGTCAGGTCGTAGACCCGCTCGAAGCCGCGGCGGAAGGCCGTGGTGACGCTTCCCGTCCAGAAGAGGTATTCGAGCGCCGTCTTGCCCTTGTGCCAGCCCCACCAGGGGCCGCTGCGCGCACCGGGATCGTCGAGCTCGGACGCGGCGAGCGGACCTTTCGCGCGGATTTCGTCGAGAACGGCCGCGACATAGGCCGCATTCTCGGCGGCGAAGGCGTGTACGCCCGAATAGATCCCCTGCCCGGCCGCCGCGCGGCGCATGCGCCAGCGCATCAGCGGATAGGTCTCGAGCGGCAGCAGCGAGGCCTCATGCGCCCAGTATTCGAAATAGCGGCGCTGCCGTCCGCTCTCGAAGGCGCGCGCATCGAGCGCCTTGCGCGGATAGGCGCCGATGCGGCTGAACACCGGGAGGTAGTGCGAGCGGACCAGCACATTGACCGAATCGATCTGCAGCAGCCCCATCCGCGCGACGGCCGCCTCGACCTGCGGCCACCGCGAAGGTGAAGCGCTGCGCCGTCCGGAAAAGCCTTGCGCGGCGAGGAACAGGCGGCGGGCCTCGGCGGCCGAAATTCTCGTGCCGGCGCTCGCGTCAGGCTGGGTCATGCGGTGTCCTCGCCCGTTCGGCCGGCATTGCACCGGCCGGCGGTCTTGAGGCCGCGTCAGCTCGTGCGTTCGGCTACATAGCCTGAGTCGGAGGGACCGGAGAACATGCGGCGGCCCTCGCCGAGCCGGGTCAGCAGCGCGGTGATCTCGCTGGCGGCCATGGGCTTTGCCAGATGATAGCCCTGCACGAACTCGCATTGCAGCAGGCGCAGCAGCTTCAGCTGTTCGGAGGTCTCGATGCCTTCGGCGACGACGGCGATGTCCATGGCGTCGCCGAGCGCGATCATCGACTGGATCAGCGCATTCGCGGTCGGATTGGTGCCGAGCTCGGAGATGAACGACTTGTCGATCTTCAGCCAGTCGAACGGGAACTGGCGCAGATAGCCGATCGACGAGAAGCCGGTGCCGAAATCATCGAGCGAGAGGCCGAAGCCCATCGACTTCAGCCGTGCCAGCTTGCGCTTGGCGATGGTCGGGTTGCGGACAAGCAGGCCCTCGGTGAGTTCGAGCTTGAAGCGATTGGGCACCACGCCGTTGCGGCGCGCGATCGCGGCGAGATCGTTGGCGAAGTTCGGATCGCGCAGCTGCGCCGGCGAGACGTTGACCGAGATCTTGAGCCCCGGCCAGTTGGCCATGTCCTCGCAGGCGCGCTGGAACACGAAGCGGCCGATATCGTGGATGAAGCCGGTCTCTTCGGCGACGGGGATGAAATCGGCCGGCGAGACGCGGCCGAACTCCTTCGAATCCCAGCGCACCAGCGCCTCGACCGAGACGACGGCGAGATCGCTCGCGCGCACGATCGGCTGATAGACGACCGACAGCGCCTTCTCGTCGATGGCGGTGCGCAGCGCGAAGCCGAGCCGCTTCTTGTGCAGCGCGCCGGTCTCGAGGCCCGAATGATAGGGCACCGCGTCGCGTTCGGCCGAGTTCTTGGCCTGATACATGGCGAGATCCGCGCGGCGCAGCAGTTCGGCCGGCGTCATGTCCTCGCCCTCGGCGACGGCATAGCCGACCGCGGCAGTGACCTGGAACTGGAAGCCGCCGACCGTGAAGGACTGGTCGAGCGCATGGACCATGGCAGAGGCGACGCCGGCAACCGCTTGCGGCGCGGCGCGACCGATCAGCGCCAGCGCGAACTCATCGCCGCCGACGCGGGCGAAATTGGCGTCGGGCGGCATGATCATCGACAGCCGCTCGGCGAGGCGGCGGACGAGCTCGTCGCCGCCCTGGTGGCCGATAGAATCATTGACCGCCTTGAAGCCGTTGACGTCGAGATAGACGATCGCCGCCTCGCCGCGGCTGCAGGCTTCGGCGAAGGTCGTGCTCTCGCTGATCTCGCTGAAGCCGAAGCGGTTGGTGAGGCCGGTCAGGCTGTCGGTGCGGGCCGCGCTGACGGCCTGTTTCTCGCTCTGCGCCTGCAGCAGGGCGAGGCGCCGCGCGCGGACGGCGGTGAGCATCGCGATGCCACAGAACAGCACGAGCACGACGCCGACCGGCGGCAGCACGTTGCGCAGCACTGCGGTGCCCGGCGCCGGCGGGGTCCAGACGAGTTGGCCGATCGGATTGCCGAACACGTCGGACAGCGTCGGGAAGGCCTCGTTGCGCTCGCCGCCGTTCTCGAATTCGAGATGCAGGTCGTTGATCAGGAAGGTCTTGCCGAGCGTGCCGAGCCGCTTCTTGTCGAGATAGAAGCCCATGGCGAGCAGCGGCAGCGACTTCGGATCGACGCCCTCGAGCTTCGAGACGGGCGCGATGCGCGCGACGCCGAACAGCATCGCGCCGGCGGGCGTCACCAGATAGCTGGAGCGGGCGGCGTTGTTCTCGACGGGGGCGCTGCGGATCAGATCCTGGATGCGCGCGATGGTCTCGGGCGAGAGCACCTTCTCCGGCTTCGGCGCGTCCTCCGGCGTCGACCAGCTGTAGCGCACCTCGCCATCGGGCGAGATGACCGCGAGGAAGTCGGCGATCTGCGTGTCGACGATGCCAGTGCCGATATTGGCGTCGATCCAGGTGGCGTCGCCGCGTTGATACGCGTCATAGGCCTCTTCCCACCAGGAATAGTCGTTGGCGAGCCCCTCGACGCGGGTGTGCATGGCGTCGATGCCGCCCATGACCATCGTCCGCGTTCCTTCGGCGGCCTGAATATTCTGCCGATGCGCCATCCACGCAATGCCGGCGATCACCGTCACCACCGTGATGACGATGCCGGTCACCAGATTCAGCGTGATCCGCCCGGCGATGGGATTAGACATTCCGATCGTCCATCTCGTTCGATGGCGCGATGCTACGATACGGAATTTTATGCGGACTTAATGAAACTCTCTCAAATTTTATCAGCTGCGGTTCCGGACGCATAAAAGCGCACGGAAACCGTGCATTCTCGCCGAGCCCCCATCCGATCGTCGCCCGATCGCCTTGGGAACGCCAGGGCGACGGCCTTTGCGATCCGTGGCCCCGCCGCCGCCTTCCAGCGCATCCCGAGGGCAGGATGCGCTCATATTTTCCTGTGCGCAGCCAGTTCGTGCGCTTTTCCGACCCCGCGCCGAAGCGGTTGATTTCATTGAAAACTTCTCGCTCTGCGTGTTTACGGCAGCGCCGTAGGCGTTTATCGTATGGTTGACAAATGGTTAAGATTCGACCTTTATTGCACCGCATTGGTTGTGTTGCGTTTGCGTTGATTGCGGGGGCGTCATGCAGGTAGTCCCGGATCGTCCCGCGGCCGGGACGGCGGATGGTGCAGTGTCAGGCTGTCCATTTCACGCGCAGGCGCATGATCGCTCGGCTGTCAGCTTCGATGATTGGCTCGCGACCGACCTGCGCTGCTCGGCCGGCAAGCGCGAATTCCAGCTCGGCCGCTACAGCGTCTCCCATGTCCGCAACGGTTATCAGTTCGCCGAGGCCTTCGACGGCTTCGCGGAAGAGGTCGCGCAGTACAACAAGACCGGATTTCTGGCCATCGTCCCGACCAGGCAGAAGTTTGCCGACTCGGTCGAGGAACTCCGCTTCCTTGGGCAAGTCATCGTCGATGCCGGCTATGCCGAGAGCGCGGGAGCGCTGATCCGCAGCGAGACGGTCGCCATCCCGCTCGATATCGACTGCCCGGTGACGGGGCTGCCGACGACGTACGAGTTCTTTCCCGTCGCCTTCTGCTGCCATGCCGGCAATCCCGCGGATCCGCTCTACGATCCCTCGCTGAGCGCGCCCTTCCTCGCCATCAACACGACGTCGGATGCCTTCGCCTTCGGCATGCTGGTGCGCGATCTCTCGCTGCGTCATTTCCATTGCCCGCCACACGAGATCCCGAGCCGCAGCGACTTCGAGCGGCTGCTGGCCCGCTGCGTCACCGCCTGGCAGAACATGTCGGTCAACACGATCCAGGCCTATCAGAAGGTCGCCGTTACGCCGGAGCGCGCCGTCAGCCTTTCCAAGGATGAGCACTTCTGGCTGGCGCCGCACAACGATCCCGTCTTCGCCGAACTCGAAAAGGCGATGCACACCCACGAGATGCCGGTCATCTATGCGCAGCGTCTCGCCGCCAAGTGGACGGCGGCGCTCTATGAGGGCGCGCGCCGCTTCGCCAGCCGCGATGGACAGTCCGGCGGCATACCGGCATTCGACATGAGGGCATCGGCGCATCCATGAGCTACACCAACGAGGACTATGTCGCCGTTCGCCAGATCAGCGACGACCACAAGGCCATCCATGCCAAGGCGCGCGTGCCGAAGGATACGCTGCTCGGCTTCTTTGATGGCAAGGCGCTCTTGATCGATCTCGACCGCGCCGACGAACTCGACGACTACTGGTGGCGGCAATCGGTGCATCTCAAGCTGATCGGCCGCAAGCTGCTCTGCTTCCTGCCGACCGAGACGCCTGATGGCATCGATTTCCTCAACCATTCCTGCCGGCCGAACACGCGCGTCGAGGACCATATCTATGTGTTCGCGACGCGCGACATCGAGCCGGGCGAAGAGCTGACCGCCGACTACCGCACCTTCAATCTCGTCCCGCAGGGCATCCGGTGCTGGTGCACTGAGCCGCTCTGCGAAATCTGATCCGGCGCCCCGCCATGATGGCCGCGCGACGCGCCTGGCCGGTCGCCGGCGTCCTCGTGCTGATCGGCATTGAGGCGCTGCTGTTCGGCTACACCTATCCGTTCTTCTCGCTGGCGCTCCAGAACAAGGGCATCGCCACCTGGCTGATCGGCCTCAACGCCTCGCTGGCCGGCGCCGGCATCCTGTTCTTCGGCCCGTTCCTGCCGAAGCTCATCGACCGGCTCGGCCTGAAATATCTCGTGGCGGCGCAATTCGGCCTGTCGCTGCTCTCCTTCGCGGCCATCTTCACCTTCGATCACCTCGCCGTCTGGTTCATCGCGCGGTTCGTGATGGGCACCTGCTTCTCGGCGCTGTGGACGACGACGGAGATCTGGCTGAACGGCCTCGTCGATGACCGCAGCCGCGGCCGCATCGTCGGCGCCTCGGGCACGCTCTATGCCGCCTGCCAGTTCACCGGGCCGCTGCTGCTCGCCGGCACGGGATCGACCGGCAGCCTGCCGCTGATCGCCGCCATGGTGCCGCTCGCCATCGGCGTCGTCCTCGCGCTGTCGATCCGGTCGGCCGCCGGCGAGAGCGAGGACGAGGACAGCGGCGACCCGAACACGCTCAAGACCGCGATCCAGCTTGCCGGCGCGCTGATCGCCGCCGCCTTCCTGACCGGCGTCGGCGAGACGGCCATGCAGAGCCTTCTGCCGCTCTATGGCCTCGCGCATGGGCTGACCGAGGCGGCCGCCTCGCGGCTCGTCGCCGTGTTCAGCCTCGGCGAGGCGATCCTCGTCGTGGCGCTCGGCTGGATGTCGGACCGCTATGGCCGGCGGCCGACGCTGATCGGCTGCGCGGCGCTCGCCGTCGTCTCGACGCTCGCCCTCCCCTTCGTCATGGGCCGGGGATTGCTGCTGGAGCCGGTGCTGTTCATCGCCGGCGGCACGGTGTCGGGCCTCTACACGCTCGGCATCGTGCTGATCGGCCAGGACTATCGCGGCCAGCGCCTCGCGGTCGTCTCGACCGGCTTCGCCATGGCCTATTCGGCCGGCTCGGTGATCGGCGCGACGCCGATCGGCTACCTGATCGACCTCTTCGGCGCCGAGGCGCTGCCCGTCACCGTCGCCGGCGGCTTCCTGGCACTGCTGCTGTTCTTGGCTCGCCCGCGGCGGCGGGAAATCGTCGAGGAGTGACGGCGACAGCTGCCGATCGGCAGCACTGGCACGGTGACGCCGATCGAGAAGGCGAAGCCCTCCATGACGGCGTCATCCCGGCGGAGACCGGGATCCATGACCACAGGCCCAAGGCCAATACCGAGATGGAAGGTGTTCCTGGGCCCCGGCCTTCGCCGGGGCGACGGCCTCTGCCGGATGGGCGCAGGCCAGACGGCACCAGAGACGCTGCCGCCCCCGCCTACCGGCAGGCGCCTCAGATCGTCATCTGCGTACCGATCTCGACGACGCGGCCGGTCGGGATGTGGAAATACTCGGTCGCGTCGCTCGCGTTGATCGCGAGCTTGATGAACAGCTTGTCCTGCAGGCGCGAGAAAATGCGGTCCTTCGCCGGCTTGATCGAGCGGCGCGACAGGAAGAACGACGTCGACATGATGTCGTATTTCCAGCCCTGCTTGCGGCAGAGACCGAGCGCCTTCGGAACATTCGGCGTCTCCATATAGCCGAAGGTCATGAAGACGCGGGTGAAGCTCTCGTTGACCGGCTCGATGCGGATGCGATCGGCATCGTCGATGCGCGGGACGTTCGACGAGATCACCGTCAGGAGCACGTTCTTCTGATGCAGCACCCGATAGTGCTTGAGGCTGTGCAGCAGCGAGGACGGCGCGGTCTCGGGATCGGAGGTCAGGAACACCGCCGTGCCGGGAACGCGAACGACGCTGCTCTTCTCAAGGTTCTTCACCAGTTCGTGGAGCGGCACGTCGTTGCGCCGGCTCTTGTCGAACAGGATCTTGGTGCCGCGCACCCAGGACCGCATGATCAGCATGATCGAGGCGGCGAACAGCAGCGGCACCCAGCCACCCTCGGTGATCTTGATCAGGTTGGCGCCGAGGAAGACGACATCGATGACGAGGAACGGCGCGATCAGCAGCGCCGCGACCCAGACCGGCCACTTCCAGAAGCGCCAGACGACGATGAAGGCGAGGCAGGCGGTGATCACCATGGTGCCGGTGACGGAGATGCCATAGGCGGTGGCGAGGTGGCTCGACGAGCCGAAGAGCACCACCAGCAGCAGGACAGCCACCATCAGCAGCGTGTTGACCTGCGGCATGTAGATCTGGCCGGCATGCTGCTCCGAGGTGTGCTCGATATCCATGCGCGGCAGCAGCTTCAGCTGGATCGCCTGGCGCGTCATCGAGAATGCGCCGGTGATCACGGCCTGCGACGCGATGACGGTCGCCATGGTGGCAAGGATCACCACCGGCAGCAGCGCCCATTCCGGGAAGAGCAGGAAGAAGGGGTTCGACACCGCCTCGGGATGGGCGAGCACCAGCGCGCCCTGGCCGAGATAGTTGGCGGCGAGCGCCGGGAAGACGAAGGCGAGCCAGGCCGCCTGGATCGGCTTGCGGCCGAAATGGCCGAGATCGGCATAGAGCGCCTCGGCGCCGGTGACCGACAGGAACACGGCGCCGATGACGATCAGGCCGGTATGGCCGTTGACCCAGATATAGCGGACGGCGTGATAGGGATTGAGGGCGGCGAAGATGCCGGGATCATCGGCGATATGCAGGAAGCCGCCGATCGTCATGACGATGAACCAGACGGCGGTGATCGGGCCGAACAGCGAGGCGACGCGCGCCGTGCCGTAGCGTTGCACCAGGAACAGCGCCGTGATGATGGCGATGGTGATCGGCACGACGAAATCGTCGAGCGCAGGGGTGACCAGCTTGATGCCCTCGACGGCCGAGAGGACCGAGATCGCCGGCGTGATGACCGCGTCGCCATAGAAGAGCGAGGCGCCCGCGACGCCGAGCAGGAAGACGATCGGGACCGATTTGCCCATCGCGCGCTGCGCCAGCGCCATCAGCGACAGCGTGCCGCCTTCGCCATTGTTGTCGGCGCGGAGCAGAATGACGACATATTTCAGCGTCACGATGATGGTCAGCGTCCAGAGGATCAGCGACACGATGCTGATCACGTCTTCGCGGATGACGTCGCCATGCGCGGCCTTGGCGGCATGCATGGCCTCGCGCAGCGCGTAGATCACGCTGGTGCCGATATCGCCATAGACGACGCCGACGGAGCCGAGCGTCAGTGTCCAGAACCCGGCATGGGCGGTTTCATGGCCGGCATTCTCGCCAGCCGAACCGCCTGCCGCGGGCGGAGCGGCGTGCGCAGCATCGCCCCCGCCTTGCACATTCAGAGACATTGACAGGTCTTCTCTCTCACCGCGCCCAACGGCGGCCGGGCGTGCTTATAACAGATGCAGTGCACCGCACAACGATAGCTCAACGCCGCGCCGACACAAGCAGGCGGCCGATCGGCGGATCGCGCAAGGGCATCACCGCCGGAATGCTCGGGAAAACAGTCGTTAACGGAAGTTGACGCTTTTTCCAGCTTTCCCGCAAACAAAGGTTAAAGCGCATCTGCTTCAACTTTTAATCAACAGCCGCCCTGGCCAAACGCCAGGACCGATCACGCCAGGAACGCCAACCGTGCCGACCGACGACAGCCAGACCCATCCGGACGACGCGATCGCGAAGAGCCGTAACATGGGGCGCGAACCGCGCAGCGGCAATACCGTGCTGCTGTTCGGCATCGTCTCGATCGCCATGCTCGGCATCGTCGGTATCACGGTCGATCTCTCGCGGCTCGCCGTCGCCCGCAGCGATCTGCAGCAGCGCCTCGACCGCGCGCTCGCCGCCGGCGCGCGCGAGGCGAGCGGACTGCGCAGCGAGACCGCCGTCGAGGTGTTCGACCAGATGACGACCGGCGCCATCGCCAAGGCGGCGGTGCGGCGGTTCGACGACAACGCCGCCGGCCTCTCCGGCGTCGCCAGCGCCGCCGTGACGACGACGCTGTCGAGCGTGCTCGGCATCCGCAGCATCCGCATCACCGCGACGGGCCATGCCGCCGCGCCCGCGCCGCGCTGCCGCGACAGGCTGGTGCGCGACAGCGACCGTGCCGGCTGCGCCGTCACCGTCATGAGCAGCACGCGGACGACGCCGCAGCGCTGATCGCCGTCCGCCAGCCGCTCAATGGCCCCAGCGGAGCGCCGCGGTCCGCACTGGCGCATCGAAATGGCGCACGAGTTCGTCGTCGAGCATGGTCACGGTCAGCGAGCAGCCGGCCATCTCGAGCGCCGTCACATAGTTGCCGACGAGGCTGCGGGCGATGCGGACGCCGTGCTTTTCGAGCTCCCTCGCCGCCGCGTGATACATGACATAGAGTTCCATCTGCGGCGTGCCGCCGAAGCCGTTGACGAGCAGCAGCGCGTCGCCCGTGCGGCCGAGATCGCCGGCGATGGCCGCCACCATCTCCTCGGCGATGCGGTCGGCGCTTTCAAGCGCAACCCGCCGCCGGCCGGGCTCGCCATGAATGCCGACGCCCATCTCCATCTCGTTGTCGGGCAACTGGAAAGTCGGCGTGCCCGCCGCCGGAACGATGCAGCTCGTCAGCGCGACGCCCATCGAGCGCGTCGCCGCATTGACGCGGTCGCCGAGCACCTTCAGCGGGCCGAGCGGCATGCCGGCCTCGGCGGCGGCGCCGACCACCTTCTCGACGATCATGGTGCCGGCGACACCGCGACGACCAAGCGACCAGGTCGAGCGCTCGACGGCGACGTCGTCGTCGGTGATGACGGTCAGCACCTCCGAGCCGGCCATCTCGGCCGCCATCTCGAAGTTCATGACGTCGCCCTCGTAGTTCTTGACGACGAAGAGCGCACCACCGCCGGTATCGACATCCGCGACCGCCTCGATCATCTGGTCGGGGGTCGGCGAGGTGAACACCTGGCCGGGACAGGCGGCATCGAGCATGCCGAAGCCGACAAAGCCGGCATGCAGCGGCTCATGGCCGGAGCCGCCGCCCGAAATGATCGCCGGCTTGCCCTTCGAGAGCTGCCGGCGGCGGACGAACTTGCGCTCTTCGCCCAAGAGGACGATGTCGGCATGGGCGGCCGCGAAGCCGTCGAGGCTCTCGGCAAGCACGCTTTCCGGCGCATTGATCAGCTTCTTCATGGGTCTCCCTCCCGCTTGTCTTCTTCGGGCCGGAAGGCCCTCACCCTAACCCTCTCCCAGGGGGAGAGGGGACTACCTCGGGGGGACGGGCCGCGCCCCCTTCCCCCTCTCCCTCAGGGAGAGGGCCGGGGTGAGGGCCTTCCCCGCCCCTACCCGTCGACCAGCTTCGCCAGGCGCTGCACGAAATCGCCGACCAGCCGGTCGAGGTCCTGATTCTTTTCCGTATCGCCGAGATCCGGCAGGTAGATGACATGCGGCCGGAGCCGCCGCGCTTCCTTCAGCGAGGGCACGCGGCGCGGATGGGCGCGCGCATAGGCGTCGAGGAAGAGGCGGCGATCCTCCGGCGAGAAATGGCCGATCTCGAAGATCGTCTCGATATGCTGCGGCGGGATCGGCGTCGGATAGGTCGGGCTGGTGATGTGGCTGACGAAGGAGCGGTTCTTGCCGAGCGCCTGGGCAAGGCGCCCGCGCGTGCCGGAGGGACGGTTTTCCAGGACGCGCTGCAGGATCGCCTTATAGGCGGCGACGGCCTGGCCGGCCTTGCTGTCGTCCTCGCCGGCCGCGCTCATGCGGCAGGCCCGCCATCGATCGCGGCCAGCGCGCGCTTGACGCGCCCGACGAGGCGCGGCGCCACGGAGATTGTGGTGATCCCGGCGCCGATCAGCGCCGGCAGATGGCGCGCATCGCCGCCCATGTCGCCGCAGAGGCTGACCTCGCGGCCGAGGCGATGACCCGCCTCCGCGACGCGGGCGATCAGCGCGATCACGGCCGGGTTGCCCGGATCGCAGAGGGCCGCGACCCCGGCGATGTCGCGCGCGGCGGCGGTCGTGTACTGCGTCAGGTCGTTGGAACCGATCGAGAAGAAGGCGGCGCGGTCATAGAGATCGGGCACGATCGCCACGGCCGGCACCTCGACCATGATGCCGAGCGGCGGGCGGGCATGCGGCACGCCTTCCGCGGCGAGCTCCGCCACGGCGGCGCCGAGCAGCGCCGCGGCGGCGTCGATCTCGGCCGGCGCCGTCACCATCGGCAGCATGACTTTCAGATTTCCAAACACCGCCGCCCGCGCCAGCGCGCGCAGCTGCAGGCGGAAGATCTCCGGCCGCGCCAGCGACAGGCGGACGCCACGCGTGCCGAGAAAGGGGTTCGATTCGCCATCGATGGTGAGGCCCGGTACCGGCTTGTCGCCACCAGCATCGACCGTGCGGATGGTGACCGGTCTGCCGCCGGCCCATTCCAGCATGCGGCGATAGGCGCGGAACTGCGTCTCCTCGTCGGGGAGCCCGCCCGGCCCATGGAACAGGAATTCGGTGCGCACGAGGCCGATGCCGTCGCACATCGCCGGATCGAGCGCGTCCAGTTCCTCGGGCTCGGCGACATTGATGAGCACCGTGACCGCCTGGCCGTCCGCGGTGCGCCCCGGCAGCAGCGCGGCGGCGGCTTCGACGGCGGCGCGGGCGGCGGCACCGGCGCTGCCCTCAGTGAAGGCGGCCCGTTCGGCGACGCCGGGCGCAAGGACGAGACGGCCGCGATCGCCATCGACGATCGCTTCGCTCGCCGCCGTCTCCGGCAAGGCGCCGAGCCCGACCACCATCGGCACGCCGCGCGCCCGCGCCAGCATGGCGACATGGCTGGAGGGACTGCCTTCGGCCAGCGCCATGGCGCCGCCGGCGGTCCAGTCGATCGAGAGAAAGAGGCTCGGCGTCACGTCGCGGCCGATGAGAATGGCGCCCGGCGGTACGCGCCGCTCGCCGCCGGCATCGCCGAGTTCGGCGGTGACGCGGTCGCGAATATCCTCGAGATCGGCGGCGCGGGCGGCGAAATAGGCGTCGTCCGACGCGCGGTAGCCGGCGATCGCCTCATCGAGCGCTTCGGTCCATGCCGTGACGGCGTCGGTCCCGGCGGCGATGGCGGCGAAGGCGGGCGCGGCGAGCTCATCATCGGAGAGCATCGCCACCTGGAATTCGAGGATATCGGCGCCGTCGCCATCAGTGCTCGCAATGACCGCGGCGAGGCCCTCGGTCGCGGCGGCGATGGCGGCGGCGAGCGCCGACCGCTCATCATCGGGCGAGCCCTTGACCCGCTCGACCGCCGTCCGGGTTTCGAGCCGATAGACGGCGCCGAGCGCAAGGCCCGGGCTCGCGGCGCGGCCGCTGAGCGCGACGGGCGATGGCTCAATCCGCGACATGGGCTCCCGCCTCGTCGAAATCGCGCTCGACCAGCGCCACCAGCGCCGCGACAGCCGCATCGGCGTCGGCGCCCTCAGCGCGAAAATGCAGCGTCGTGCCCTGCGGTGCCTTGGCGGCCATGACGCGGACGATGCTCTTGGCGTCGATCCAGGGCCCGTCGGCGCCGAGCCCGAGCTCGATCGCGGCGCCGAAGGTCTTGGCGAGCTTGGTCAGCTTCACCGAGGGGCGCGCATGCAGGCCGACCGCATGGGTCAACAGCACGCTGCCGGCACTCGCGGTGCTCACACCGCCGGAAACATCGCCGCCCACGCCTTCGAGATCCGCCATCGCACGTTCCTTCCACATGCCGGCCTCAGGCCGGCGACAGTTCCTCGGCGGTGCGCCGGACGACGTCCAGCGAAGCGCCGCCGGAGGCTTCCGTCGCGGCGATCACCGACCCTTCGACGATCGGCGCGTTGCAGACGACGATCCGCCCGGCCCGCTCCGCCGGCTGCATCTCGATCGCCATCTCGCTGTTCGTCTCGGCACCGCCGAGATCGACGAGAATCGCGACGCCCGCCTCCGTCCATGCCCGATCGATGGCCGCGAGGATAGCCTCGACGCTGGTGCCGAGGCCGCCATCCGGATTGCCGCCGCAAAAGGCGAGCGGAACCTCGTCGCCGACCATCTGCCGCACCATCTCGGCCGTACCGCGCGCGACATCGGGCGAATGCGAGACGATGACGATGCCGACATTCTCCGGGGACTGGTTGCTTGCTGCGCTCATGCGATTGCGTCCATCGTCCTTGCAAGGGCGGCGACGAGCAATGCGCTCGACCGCGCGCCGGGGTCCATGTGACCGATCGACCGATCGCCGAGGAACGAGGCGCGGCCGCGGATTGCCTTCATCGGGATCGTCGCCTCGGCCGCTTGATCGGCGGCGGCGACCGGGTCCGTGCCCGCGGCCAGGGCGGCGGCGACGGGCGCCAGCACGTCGAGCATCGTTTTCTGGCCGAGCTCCGACTTGCCGCGCGCCTTGACGGCCTCAATCGCCTGGGTGAGCGCGGCGGCGAGATCGGCGACGCTCGGGTCGGCGGGAATCGTCTTCGCGAGCGCCAGCGCCAGCGTGCCGTAAAGCGGTCCCGAGGCGCCGCCGACCTTCATCACCAGCGTGGTGCCGATCGCCTTCAGCCCATCGGGCAAGGGTTTCGCGGCGATCGCGTCGATATCGGCCAGCACCGCCTCGAAGCCGCGCTTCATGTTGAGGCCATGGTCGCCGTCGCCGATCGCCTGGTCGAGCGCCGTCAGTTCATCGGCATGGGCGATCATCGCCTCCGCCATCGCCATGATCAGCGCCCGCCTGCCGTTTTCGTCGATCATCCCTCGCCTCCTCCGATCCGATTCCCCGCCCCGTCGAAATAGAGCGGATCGACCAGACTGAGCGCAACCACATCGCCGGCGACGAGGTCTGTGCCGGGGTCGACCAGCGTCGTCAGCTTCTTGTCGCCGATGCGGATATGCAGGTGGTTCTGGTCGCCGAGATGCTCGATCCAGTCGACCGTCGCATTGCCGGCGCGCCCAAAAGCCTTCTCGATCTTGAGATGCTCGGTGCGCGCGCCGATGGTGCGCGTTCCCCCCGGCGCGGCCCCGGCCTCGATCAATCCCTCGGGCAGGAAGTTGATCGCCGGCTGGCCGAGACGGGCGGCGACATAGAGATTGGACGGACGGCGATAGATCTCGCGCGGCGAGCCGATCTGGATCAGCCTTCCCTCGCTCATCACGCCGATGCGCGAGGCGAGCGTCATCGCCTCGATCTGGTCATGCGTCACATAAAGGATGGTCGCGCCGAGCTCCTGCTGGATGCGCTTCAGTTCGAGCCGCAGCTCCGAGCGGAGTTTCGCATCGAGCGAAGAGAGCGGCTCGTCCATCAGATAGATCGCCGGCCGCCGCACCAGCGCGCGGCCGATGGCGACCCGCTGCATCTCGCCGCCCGAGAGCCGCGTCGCGCGATTCTCCAGCTTGTGGGCGATGCGCAGCTTGGTGGCGATGTCTGTGACGCGGCGTTTGATCTCGTCCTCGGCGACGCGCCGCTGTGGCGAGCGCAAGGGAAAGGCGAGGTTGTCGTAGACCGAGAGATGCGGATAGAGCGAATATTGCTGGAAGACGAAGGTGACGTCGCGCCCGGCCGGGGCGATGCCGGTGACGTCGCGGCCGCCGATCGAGACACGGCCGGCATCCGCCGCCTCGAGCCCGGCGACAAGCCGCAGCGTCGTCGTCTTGCCGGCGCCGGTCGGCCCGAGCAGGACGATCAGTTCGCCATCGGCGATGCCGAGCGAGAGACCGTCGACGGCCGCCTTGCTGCCGAAGCGCTTGGTGACGCCGTCGATGATGACCTCAGCCATGTGCGCCTCCTCTCCAGGGCGCCGTCGCCAACGCCTTGCCCGAGCCCTTGTCGAACAGCGACAACCGGTCGGAGCGGAAGCGGAGGCCGACGCGCTCGCCGGCGCGCACGACAAGTTCCGACGGAAGCCGCGCCTTGATCGGGCCATGACCGGTCTCGATGGCGACGATCTGCGTCGTGCCGAGATATTCGGTGCCGAACACCTCGCCCCGGAGCGCCGAGGCATCGTCGAGGAAGACATGCTCCGGCCGGATGCCGAGCGCGAGATCGGCCGGCGCGCGGCCCTCCTCGAGCGCCGGCACCGGCACCTCGGCCTCGCCGACCCTGACGCTGCGGTCGCCCGGCGCGAGGCCGGCATGAAAGGCGAGGAAGTTCATCGGCGGCGAGCCGAGGAAATCGGCGACGAACATCGTGGCGGGATGGTCGTAGATCGCCTGCGGCGGACCGAACTGCTCGATCACGCCATGGTTCATCACGGCGATCTTGTCGGCCATGGCCATCGCCTCGAGCTGGTCATGCGTCACATAGACGGTCGTGGCGCCGATGCGGTTGTGCAGTTCGCGCAGCTCGCGGACCATCAGGTCGCGGAACTCGGTGTCGAGCGTGCCGAGCGGCTCGTCCATCAGGAAGGCCTTCGGCCGGCGGACGATGGCGCGGCCGAGCGCGACGCGCTGGCGGTCGCCGCCGGCAAGGCCCGAGACCGGCCGGTCGAGCAGATGATCGATCCGCAGCAGCCGCGCCGCCTCCTCGACCGCCTTGTTGACCTCCGCGCCGCCCATGCCCTGGCATTTCAGCGGGAAGCCGATGTTCTTCCTCACATTCATATGCGGATAGAGCGCGAACAGCTGGAAGACGAAGGCGATGTCGCGCGCCGCGGCGCGGTTGAAGGTGACGTCCTCGCCGCCGAGCAGGATGCGGCCGGCGGTCGGCAGTTCGAGGCCGGCGATCATCCGCAGCGTCGTCGTCTTGCCGCAGCCGGACGGCCCGAGCATGACGAAGAACTCGCCATCGGCGATGGTGAAGGTCGAGCCCTTGACGGCCGTGAAGGCGCCGAAGCTCTTCTGGACGTTCTCGACGCGGATCTCGGCCACCGCTCTACTCCGGAAAATGGCTGACGACCGCGAACATCACCGTGCCCGCGAGGATCGTGACGAAGGAATAGGCATAGGCGGTCGCCGACAGCGGCTGCATCAGCATGACGACGCCGAGCCCGATCAGGATGGTCGCGACGACCTCCCACGGTCCGCGGCGAAGGCGGATGAGGCCGGCGAGGAAGCTGCGGCGTGGCGGGTTCGAGGTGTCAGTCATGCCTGCGCTCCCTCTCGATCGACGTGCCGGACGGGAAGACCCCCACCCCGGCCCTCCCCCGCAAGGGGGGAGGGAGAAGGCCCGGTACCCCTGTCCTCTCCCGCGAGGGGGGAAGTGATGGGCGCTTTGCCGCTGCGTCGATGAAGGGCGAGAGCGGCCCCCTCCCCCCTTGCGGGGGAGGGTTGGGGTGGGGGACTTGCTTGCCCCGAGCGTCGTGAGGGTCCTGCCGAAGGCCCCTCACCCCTGCCCTCTCCCGCGAGCGGGAGAGGGGGAAGAGAGGCCGATGCAGCGCACTGGCCTGCCCTCTCCCCCCTTGTGGGGGAGAGCTGGAGAGGGGGGCCTTCTCCCCTCGCCCCTTTGCGGGAGAGGGATTGGAGTCCCTGGACGCGACGAACCCGCTCATTTCCGCACCGCTCCGAAGGTGATGCCGCGCAGGAGGTGTTTCCTGAGCAGGATGGTGAAGACGAAGATCGGGATGACGAAGAGCGTCGTGGCGGCGGCGACGGCGGGCCAGTCCTGGCCGCCCTCGCCGATGATGAAGGGAATGAAGGGCGGCATGGTCTGCGCGTTGCCCGAGGTCAGCAGCACCGCGAAGGCATATTCGTTCCAGGCGAAGATCAGGCAGAAGATCGCGGTGGCGGCGATCCCCGTCGCGGCCTGCGGCAGCACCGCGAGGCGGAAGGCCTGCAGCCGCGTGTAGCCGTCGATCATTGCGGCTTCCTCGTATTCGCGCGGAATCTCGTCGATGAAGCCCTTGAGCAGCCAGACGGCGAGCGAGACGTTCACCGCCGTGTAGAGCAGGATCATGCCGAGCTTCGAGTCCGTCAGGCCGAGCTCGCGATACATGAGATAGATCGGGATCGCGACGGCGATCGGCGGCATCATCCGCGTCGACAGGATGAAGAACAGCAGGTCCTCCTTCAGCGGCACGCGGAAGCGCGAGAAGCCGTAAGCTGCGAGCGTGCCGAGAAAGACCGCGAGGAAGGTCGAGCCGAAGGCGATGATGATCGAGTTGACGAAGCGCGGGATGACGTTGGACGGCCCGGCGATGACCATGTTGCGCGAGCGGACCAGCTTGTCATACCAGGTCGTCGGCGCCGGCATCGAGGCGAGCACCTCCGGCGATTGCCGGGTCCGCGTCGTGAAGAGGTTCACATAGCCCTCGAGCGAGGGGGTGAACAGGATCTTCGGCGGATAGGCGATCGAATCCGGCGGCGTCTTGAAGCTGGTGGCGATGATCCAGACGAGCGGGATCATGGTGACGAGCGCATAGACGATCACGAGGGCGCCGGCGATGCGGCGGGTCGCGGTCGAGGGCGCGACGACCGAATGGGCCTGGTTGGCGGCGCTCATCTCTGCTTCACCCGGTTGAGAGCCTTCACATAGATGTTGGCGAGGCCGAACACCGTGACGAACAGGATGATGGCGAGCGCCGAGGAATAGCCGGTGCGCCAGCTCTCGAAAGCCTGCCGCTTCAGCGTGATCGAGACCACTTCCGTCGTCGAGCCGGGGCCGCCGCCGGTGAGCAAGTTCACCATGTCGAACATCTTGAAGTTCTCGATGCCGCGGAAGAGCACCGCCAGCATGATGAAGGGCAGCGCCATCGGCAGCGTGATCGACCAGAACTGGCGCCAGGGCGAGGCGCGGTCGACCTCGGCCGCCTCATAGATGTAGTCGGGGATCGAGCGCAGCCCGGCGAGGCAGATCAGCATCACATAGGGCGTCCACATCCAGGCATCGACGATGACGATCGCCCAGGGGCTGAAGGTCACGCTGCCGAGCATCTGGAACGAGGATGGATCGATGCCGGTCAGGAAGCCGATCGCATAATTGAACAGCCCGCTCTGCGGCTGGTAGAGGAAGGTCCAGAAATTGCCGACCACCGCCGGCGACAGCATCATCGGAATGAGGATGACGGTCGTCCACAGGCCGTGGCCGCGAAACTTCTTGTCGATGAGCCAGGCGAGGCCGAAGCCGAGCGCCGTCTCGATGGCGATCGTCGCGATAACGAAATGCGCCGTCGTCTGCATCGCCAGCCAGACATCGCTGTCCGTCAGGATCTTCCGGTACCAGTCGAGGCCGACCATCTTGACCTCGGCATTCGGCCTGTTAGCGCGGTAGTTCGTGAACGAGAGATAGATCGTCCAGATCAGCGGGAAGATGTTGATCGCGAGCAAGAGGACGATGGTCGGCCCGATGAACAGCCAGGCGATGGCCTTGTCGGAGAGCCCGCGCAGCGGCTTGGCGATGCCTTCCGGCGTCGCGCCGGCCAGCCTGTCCGGAAGGGCCGATGAGGTCGAGGCGTCGGTCATGGGGGATCCGGTTATGGGGGATCGATCCGGCATCGTCGGCCGTGCGTGAAGCGTGTGTCGTCGGCGTGGGCCGCACCGGCGCCGGGGACGAGCCCGGCGCCGGCGGTGTTTCGGTTCAGAGCTTGCCGTCGTCCTGGAAGACGGTCGTCCAGTCGGCCACCAGCTTGTCGAGCGCCTCCTGGGCGGTGCCCTGGTCGGCGATCACATAGTCGGAGACGCGCTTCTGCATCGCCTGGAGCAGCTGGGCATAGACGGGCTCGGCCCAGAAGTCCTTCACGATCGCCATCGATTCCAGGAAGGTCGCGGCATAGGGCGCGCTCTTCACGAAGTCGGGCGCTTCCAGCACCGACTTGGCGCAGGAATAGCCACCGAGCGACCACCACTTGGCCTGGACCTCGGGCTTGACGAACCACTTGATGTATTCGAGCGCGTCGGCCTGCTTCTCGGAATAGGCGACGACCGAGATGCCCTGGCCGCCGAGCTGGGCGAAGTGGAACTTCTCGGCCGGATTGGCGAAGAAGCCGATCTTGTCGCCGCCAACATTCGGGTCCTTGTAGAGGCCCGGCCAGGTGAAGGCGAAGTTCATCTGCATGGCGACCTGGCCCGATTTGAAGGCGTCGGCCGCTTCGCTCATATACATGTTCGACGCGCCGGGCGGCGTGCAGCACTTGTACAGCGACTTGTAGAATTCGAGGCCGGCAACGGCTTCGGGCGAATTGACGAAGCCCTGCATGTCATAGGGCTTCTTGGGGTTCTGGTACTCGAAGCCCCAGTCATAGAGGACGTTGGTGACGCCCATCGTGATGCCTTCCGAGCCGCGCTCGGTATAGATCGCGGCGCCGTAGACCTTCTTGCCGTCGATCTCGCGGCCCTGGAAGAACTCGGCGATCTTCTTCAGCTCGGTATAGGTCTTCGGCGGCGCGAGATCGAAGCCGTATTTCTCCTTGAATTCCTTCTGGAGCTCCGGCTTCTCGAACCAGTCCTTGCGATAGGTCCAGCCGACGACGTCGCCCATCGCCGGCAGCGCCCAGTAATTCGGCGTGTTCTTCGGCCATTCGGCATAGCCGACGACGGTCGCCGGCAGGAAGTCGTTCATCGAGATGTTGTTCTTCTCGAAGAAGTCGTTGAGCTTGACGTAATGGCCGTTCTCGGCCGAGCCGCCGATCCACTGGCTGTCGCCGATGATCAGGTCGCAGAGCTTGCCATGCGAGTTGAGCTCGTTCAGGAAGCGGTCGGCATAGCTCGTCCACGGCACGAACTCGAACTTCATGTCGATGCCGGACTGCGTGGTGAAGTCCTTCGACAGCTCGACCAGCGCATTGGCCGGATCCCAGGCCGCCCAGCACAGCGTCAACGACTTGTCGGCCGCCTTGGCGCTGCCCGCCATGGCGCCTGCCATGACGGCAGCCGCGCCCAGCGCAGCGGCCAGCTTCAACAATTTCCTCATGCGTCCCTCCCTCGATTGCCCGAACTTCGGATAGCCCGCTCTGGCGTTGGTCCCGTTGCTGCGATCTGCCCATGCCACGACACCGCGCAAAAAAGCCCGCGCGTGCGCTGGATCGCTTCCTCGGGCGATCCGGACAGGTGATGTGAAGCAGTCCCCGATGCCGGTTGGTCCGGCTTGCTGTTTAGTGATTGTGTTTAGTGATAGCCATTTCACTAAACAACGCAATGGCCAATTTCCGCTATTTGTTGTGCAGTGCAGCAGTGAATTACTAAATCGAGTTTAGTAATTCTGGGCCGGTAAGCTCGCTGTCACCGGGCAAAGAAAAAGGGGCGCCGCGAGGCGCCCCTTCGTCAGAGATGGGAGGACGCGGCCGAAGCCGCTGGCGTCAGACCTTGGTCCAGACATTGCCCGAGGTGGAGGACTTCACCGCCGCGGCGATGAACTTCATGCCGATGAGGCCGTCCTCGACCGAGGGGTAGATCACGTCCGCCGAGACCGGCTTGCCCTCGCGGGCGGCGCGGATGGCGCGGGCGGCTTCCGCATAGATCGTGGCGAAGCCTTCGAGATAGCCTTCGGGATGGCCGCCCGGCACGCGGGTGACGCGGGCCGCTTCCGGCCAGGCGCCGGCGCCGCCGCGGGTCAGGAGCTGCTTCGGCTCGCCGAACTTCGTGAACCAGAGATAGTTCGGGTCGGCCTGCGTCCATTCGAGGCCGCCCTTGGTGCCGTAGACGCGGAGCTTGAGGCCGTTCTCATGGCCGACCGCGACCTGGCTCGCCCAGAGCATGCCGCGCGCGCCGCCCTTCCAGCGCAGCAGGATCTCGACATCGTCGTCGAGCAGTCGCCCCTCGACGAAGGTCGAGAGCTGCGCCAGCAATTCGTCGAGCTCGAGGCCGGAGACGAAGCAGGCGAGGTTATAGGCATGGGTGCCGATATCGCCGATGCAGCCGCCGGCGCCCGAACGCTTCGGGTCGGTGCGCCACTCGGCCTGCTTGGAGCCCGTCGCCTCGGCCTTTTCCGTGAGCCAGTCCTGCGGATATTCGGCCTGGATCAGGCGGATGGTGCCGAGCTCGCCGGCGGCGACCATGGCCCGCGCCTGGCGGATCATCGGATAGCCGGTGTAGTTGTGCGTCACGGCGAAGATCTTGCCGGAGGACTTGGCCAGCGCCACCAGTTCCTCGGCCTCTTCGACGGTCGTCGTCAGCGGCTTGTCGCAGATGACATGGATGCCGGCCTCGAGGAACGCCTTGGCGGCCGGGGCATGCATGTGGTTCGGCGTGACGATAGCCACCGCCTCGATGCCGTCGGGACGGGCGGCCTCGGCCTTCGCCATCTCGGCGAAGGAGCCATAGGCGCGGTCGTCGGCGATGCCGAGATCCTTGGCCGATGCTTTCGCACGCGCCGGTTCGGAGGAGAGAGCGCCGGCGACCAGCTCATACTGGTCGTCGATGCGGGCGGCGATGCGGTGCACCGCGCCGATGAACGCGCCCTGCCCGCCGCCGACCATGCCGAGGCGGATGCGTCCGGAGGCGACTTCTTCCTTGCTGCCTTCAATGGCCATTGCTGTGTTCCTTCTGTCCGCTCAGGCGATGCCGAGGATACGGCGGTTGGCGACGTCGTCGGTGCCGGCACCGGCGAAATCGTCGAAGGCGCGCTCGGTGACGCGGATGATGTGGTGCTTGATGAATTCGGCGCCCTCGCGCGCACCGTCCTCGGGATGCTTCAGCGCGCATTCCCATTCGAGCACGGCCCAGCTCGCATAGTCATACTGGGTGAGCTTGGAGAAGATGGCGCCGAAATCGACCTGGCCGTCGCCGAGCGAACGGAAGCGGCCGGCGCGCTCGACCCAGCTCTGATAGCCGCCATAGACGCCCTGGCGACCGGTCGGGTTGAACTCGGCGTCCTTCACATGGAACGCCTTGATGCGCTCGTGATAGATGTCGATGTAGTCGAGATAGTCGAGCTGCTGCAGCACGAAGTGCGAGGGATCGTAGAGGAGGTTCGCGCGGCTGTGGTTCTTCACCTCGGCGAGGAACATCTCGAAGGTGATGCCGTCGTGGAGGTCCTCGCCCGGATGGATCTCGTAGGCGACGTCGACGCCGTTCTCGTCGGCGACATCGAGGATCGGCGTCCAGCGCTTGCCGAGCTCGGCGAAGGCGGCCTCGACGAGACCGGCCGGACGCTGCGGGAACGGATAGAGGAACGGCCAGGCGAGCGCACCCGAGAAGGTCGCATGCGCGGTCAGGCCGAGATGGCGCGAGGCGCGCAGCGCCCGCTTGACCTGGTCGACGGCCCATTCCTGCCGCGCCTTCGGATTGCCGCGCACTTCGGGCGCCGCGAAGCCGTCCATCAGCTCGTCATAGACCGGGTGCACGGCGACGAGCTGGCCCTGCAGATGGGTCGAGAGCTCGGTGATGGCGAGGCCGTGGCTCGCGGCGGTGCCGGCGAGCTCGTCGCAATAATCCTTCGAGTCCGACGCCTTCTTCAGATCGATCAGGCGCGCGTCCCAGGTCGGGATCTGCACGCCCTTGTAGCCGAGCGAGGCGGCCCAGCCGCAGATCGCGTCGAAGGAATTGAACGGTGCGGCATCGCCGGCGAACTGGGCGAGGAAAATCGCCGGTCCCTTGATCGTCTTCATGAGCATCCTCCTTGGTGGTCGGTTCTGGGTGGCGCGCGGGGGCGGCGCCGGTTGGGCATCAGGGAACGTTGTCCCTGACGAAGATGTCGATGCGGATACGCTCCTGTCCCGGCACGATCGGCATGCCCTCGCGCGCGGCGAGCAGGATGCGCACGGCGCTGCGGGCCATGTGGCCGACATCCTGGTTGATGAGCGCGTCGATGGTGCCGCGGATCAGCTGGCGGCGGTTGAAGGCGGTGAGCTCATGCGCGATGAACACGACCTCGCGCGCGCGGCCCGAGGCCTCCAGCGCCGCGACGATGCCGGGCGTGCCGGCGCCGACATTGTAAATGCCGACGAGATCGGGATGCTCGGCGAGCAGCGCGCTGGCGACGCTCTCGACGCGTTCGTCCTCGTCGCGGCCCTCGCGGATCGGCAGCAGTTCGAGATCGGGATATTCGCGCTCGACCACCTGCTGGAAGCCGTATTGCCGCTCGATATGGTCGCGCAGCGCCAGCGAGCCGGCGATGAGGCCGACCTTGCCGCTGCGATGGCCGAGGAAGCGGCCGAGCAGCGTCGCGGCCGTGCGGCCGGCGGCGTAGTTGTCGATGCCGACGAAATGGGCGCGGCGCGTGCCCGGCAGATCGGAGACCAGCGTCACCACGGTCGTGCCGCGATCGGCGAGGAGGCTGACGGCCTCCGAGACCGCCGGATGATCGAGCGCCACCAGCGCCACGCCGTCGAGATCCTCGGGCAGCTTTTCGAGAGCCGCGGCGAGCGCCTCGCCGTCGAAGACGTCGACATGGGTGACGGTGATGCGCACGCGCTCCTGCGCGTAGCGCGCGGCGGTGTCGCGGAATTCGAGCTCGAGCAGGCGCATGAAGTCGTTGGCGCCGACCGGCAGCACGACCTCGAAGTGATAGTCGCGGCCGCGCGCGAGCCGCGAGGCGAGCCGGTCCGGCTGATAGCCGAGCCGCTCGATCGCCGCCTGGACGCGCTCGATGGTGCGCGCATGAACGCCGGCGCGCCCGTTCAGCACGCGATCGACCGTCGCGAGACTGACGCCGGCTTCGCGCGCGACATCCTGGAGCGTCGTCTTGCCCAAGCGGGTATCCTCCCGGCCTGATGAGTTACCATCAGGAACTGAGGTAGGCAACTCAAAGCCTTGCCGCGTCCGCATGCGAATTGGGAGTGGACGACGCCCCTCATTCAGGCCACGAGCAGGCCGATGGTTTGCGCCGGGCAGCGAGTTATGGAAGATTCGCACGATCAACGGTGCCGGCGAACGACGTCCAAAGTTGAGGACGCGGGACGCTGGTGCCGGCGCGAACCGTCCTCGAATGACGGTCGCGATTGCGGGAGGATGAGATGAAGGCTGCCGACGCGCCATTCCGACTGGCGGACTATTCGCCGCCGGAGTACCGGATCGACACCGTCCATCTCGACATCCGCCTCGACCGGACCGCGACGCGCATCCTCGCCCGGCTCACGGTCCGCCCGGCCACGGAAGGCGCGGGACCGCTCGAACTGATCGGCGACGAACTGGTCCTCTCGTCGCTCTCCCTCGACGGTGTGCCGCTTGCGCCCGAGCGCTACACGGCGACCCCGGCGCTGCTGACGATCCGCGATCTGCCCGGCAGGCCGTTCACGCTCGAGATCGAGACGGTGATCGATCCGTCGGCCAACACCAAGCTGATGGGCCTCTACCGGACGACCGGCACCTATTGCACGCAATGCGAGGCGGAGGGCTTCCGCCGCATCACCTATTTCCTCGATCGGCCCGACGTTCTCGCCGTCTATACGACCCGCATCGAGGCCCGCAAGGCCGAGGCGCCGGTGCTGCTCGGCAACGGCAATCCGGCCGGTCATGGCGATGTGCCCGGCACCGACCGCCATTTCGCCGTCTGGCACGACCCGTTCCCGAAGCCGTCCTATCTGTTCGCGCTGGTGGCCGGCGATCTCGGCCAGATCCGCGACCAGTTCATCACCCAATCGGGACGAAAGGTCGACCTCCGCATCTATTGCGAGCACGGCAAGGAGGCGCGCTGCCTCTACGCCATGGATGCGCTCAAGCGCTCGATGCGCTGGGACGAGACCGCCTTCGGCCGCGAGTATGATCTCGACGTCTTCAACATCGTCGCCGTGTCGGATTTCAACATGGGCGCGATGGAGAACAAGGGCCTCAACGTCTTCAACGACAAATACGTCCTCGCCGACGCCAACACCGCGACCGACGTCGACTATGCCAATGTCGAGGGCGTCATCGCTCATGAGTATTTCCACAACTGGACCGGCAACCGCATCACCTGCCGCGACTGGTTCCAGCTCTGCCTCAAGGAGGGCCTGACGGTCTTCCGCGACCAGGAATTCTCGTCCGACATGCGCTCGCGCCCGGTGAAGCGCATCGCCGATGTGCGCACGCTGCAGGCGCGGCAGTTTCCCGAGGACGGCGGCCCGCTCGCCCATCCGGTGCGGCCCGAAATCTATCACGAAATCAGCAACTTCTACACGCCGACCGTCTATGAGAAGGGCGCGGAGGTGGTGCGGATGCTGAAGACGATCCTCGGCGAGGACGCCTTCCGCCGCGGCATGGACCTCTATTTCGAGCGCCATGACGGCGACGCGGCGACGATCGAGGACTTCCTCGCCTGCTTCCAGGACGCGACCGGCACCGACCTTACCCAGTTCAAGCTGTGGTATTCGCAGGCCGGCACGCCGCAGGTGACCGCCAAGGGCGTCTATGACGCCGCGAACCGGCGCTACACGCTGACGCTGGCGCAGAACCTCGCGCCGACGCCCGGCCAGCCGGTCAAGCGGCCGATGCATGTGCCAATCCGCTTCGGGCTGATCGGGCCGAATGGCGGCGATCTCGATTTCTCCGCGACGTCCGGCTCGCGCGTCGAGGGCGACGTCATCCATCTCACCGAGGCGCGGCAACAGGTCGTCTTCGAGGGCGTCGCCGCACGGCCGGTGCCCTCGCTGCTGCGCGGCTTCTCGGCGCCGGCCCGGCTCGCGATCGACATCTCGGCGGCGGACCTCCTCTTCCAGGTGCGCGCCGACCAGGATCCGTTCAACCGCTGGCAGGCGGCGCAGACGCTGGCGATGCGCGGGCTGATCGAAGGCGCGGCGGCGGTGGCGGCGGAGCGGCCCGCATTGGTCGAGCCGGCGCTCGTCGATGCGCTCGGCGTCGTCCTTGACGACGACCGGCTCGAGCCGGCCTTCCGCGCGCAGGTGCTGCAGCTGCCGAGCGAGGCCGACATCGCCCGCGAGATCGGCGAGAATGTCGATCCCGACGCCATCGCGGCGG
Organism: Kaistia sp.; assembly: GCA_965229325.1. Lineage (GTDB taxonomy): Bacteria > Pseudomonadota > Alphaproteobacteria > Rhizobiales > Kaistiaceae > Kaistia. The sequence continues at coordinate 1,754,934 of OZ245873.1, forward strand.
CACGGCGGCAGTTGCGCAACGCCATCGTCGCCAGCCTCGGCCCGAAGCTCCTCGCGATCCACACCGCCCTCGGCGGCGAGCAGTCGTTCTCGCCGGATGCCGCGAGCGCCGGCGGACGGTCGCTGCGCAACACCGTGCTCGACCTGATGGTCGCCTCGGGCAGCCGCGCGGCGATCGGCGCCGCCGTCTGGCAGTTCGAGACCGCCGACAACATGACCGACCGGCTCGGCGCCCTCGCCGCGCTCTGCCACGCCGCGCTGCCCGAGCGGAAGCTGGCGCTCGACGTGTTCCACGAGGCCTATCGGCACGATCCGCTGGTGCTCGACAAGTGGCTGACGCTGGAAGCGAGCGTGCCGGCGGCCGAGACGCTCGACCGCGTCAAGGCGCTGCTCGCCCATCCCTCCTTCGCGATTTCCAATCCGAACCGCGTCCGCGCGCTCGTCGGCGGCTTCTCGAGCGCCAACCAGACGCAGTTCAACCGGCGCGACGGCGCCGGCTACGCCTTCCTCGCCAATTTCGTTCTCGACCTCGACCAGCGCAATCCGCAGACGGCGGCGCGGCTGCTCGTCGCCTTCCGCTCCTGGCGCTCGCTGGAGCCCGTCCGACGCGCCGCCGCCGAGGCGGCGCTGCGCCAGATCGCCGCCGCGACACGGCTCTCGCCCGACACGCTCGACATAGTCACGCGCACCCTCGCCTGAGCGTTTTCGCGGCCGCCCATGGGCCGCCGCGCGAGGGTTTCGGCGTGGTTAACGAATATGCTTAACGAAAGGCTAATTCACCTAGACAAGCCGATTCGGCTCGATTCAAATGGGCCTGATTCGGGGCGTGCGGTCCTCCCGATGACAGCATAAATCAGGGGGCTGGCATGGCGCGGGCAGAAACAGCCGGTGCGTCTCAGAGCGGACATTTGCCGATTGCCAAGACCATGTTCGCACGGAAACCGCCGCTTCGTGGCCATGCAAGGCTGCTCGCGCAGCCGACCTACGAGAAGCTGCTGGCGCTTGAGCCGATCCTCAGGCGTTGCATCCCCGTCATCATCATCATCTTCCTGATCTTCGTCGCCGGCTCGCGCGTCATCCATCTCTACGATCTGCGCCTCGAGCGCGAAACCGAAGCCCGCGACATGCTGAGCATGGTCGCGACCGTCGTCTCCGAGCGCCTGGCGCAGGCCGAACCCTCGCTGCCCACCGAGGGCTATGCGATGGCGCTGCAGACCGTGCTCGACAACACGCTGCCGGCGGTCGCAACCGATATGGGCCGCAAGCTCTTCGTCACCGACCCGACCGGCCGCATCCTCGCCACCGCGCCGCGCACGCCGAGCGAGGAAGGCCGCGACTTCGACGACATCATCCAGAACGCGCAGCCGATGGTGATCTTCGGCGAGCGCGCCGGCGTCATGCCGATCGACATCGTCGGCGTCGGCCCCGGCCTCGGCACGCTGCGCCAGCTTTCGGGCGGGCTCGGCTACATCGCCGCGACGACGCCGCTCGCCTCGGTCTATCGCGGCTGGCGCGACGACGTCTCGATCAACGTCACCGTCTTCGTCGGCACCAGCGCCATCCTGCTCGTGATCCTCTACGGCTATTTCGCCCAGTCGGCCCGCGCCCAGCAGGCCGACCGCATCTATCACGAGACCTATGCCCGCTTCGACACCGCGCTCCGCCGCGGCCGCTGCGGCCTCTGGGACTGGGATGTCGCGCGCGGGCGGCTGTTCTGGTCGAAATCGATGTTCGAGCTGGTCGGGATGACGCCGCGCGACACGCTGCTCGGCTTCGGCGAGGTCAACGCGCTCGTCCATCCCGACGACGGCGATCTCATGGACCTCGTCGAGGCGCTCTATGAAGCCGGCGAGACGACGGTCGACCGCATGTTCCGCATGCGCAAGGCGGGCGGCGGCTATGTCTGGCTGCGCATCCGCGTCGAGCTGGTCGATGCAGACGAGGCCGAGCCGCATCTGATCGGCATCGCCGTCGACGTCACCGAGCAGATGCGCCTCGCCGAGAGCTCGCGCACCGCCGACATCCGCCTGCGCGACGCCATCGAGACCATCTCGGAAGCTTTCGTGCTGTGGGACACCGAGAACCGGCTCGTCATGTGCAATTCGAAGTACCAGCAATTGCACGGCATTCCGGATGACGCGCTCTCGGTCGGCACGCCCTATGCCGATGTCGTCGCGGCCGGCCACCAGCCGATCGTGCGCACGCAGATCCCGACCGACGAGCGCCACGAGGCGGGCGGGCGCTCCTTCGAGGCCCAGCTCACCGATGGTCGCTGGCTGCAGATCAACGAGCGCCGCACCAAGGACGGCGGCTTCGTCTCCGTTGGTACCGACATCACCACGATCAAGCGGCACGAGGAAAAGCTGATCGACGGCGAGCGGCGGCTGATGGCGACCATCGCCGACCTCCGCCAGTCCAGGCAGAAGCTGGAGCAGCAGGCACGCGAGATGGTGGAACTCGCCGAGAAATATTCCGAGGAGAAGGACCGCGCCAACGCGGCCAACCAGACCAAGTCCGAATTCCTCGCCAATATCAGCCACGAGCTGCGCACGCCGCTCAACGCGATCATCGGCTTCTCCGAGATCATGCGCTCGGGCCTGTTCGGGCCGCTCGGCTCGCCGCGCTACTCCGAATATTGCGAGGACATCCACGCCAGCGGCAACTTCCTGCTCAACGTCATCAACGACGTGCTCGACATGGCCCGCATCGAGGCCGGACGCATGGCGCTCGACATGGAGCCGCTGTCGCTCGACGAGATCGTCGATGAGGCCTCGCGCGTGATGGGCGCCGAAGCCGAGATGCGCCGCGTCATCGTCGACACCGATGTCGAGCCGCATCTGCAGCTCGTCGCCGATCGCCGGGCGGTCAAGCAGATGGTGCTGAACCTCATGTCCAACGCCGTGAAGTTCACGCCCGAGGGCGGCCGCGTCAGCGTGCGCGCCCGGCGGATCGGCACGGCGGTGACGCTGACGATCGAGGACACCGGCATCGGCATTCCGAAGGAAGCGCTGAAGAAGCTCGGGCGGCCGTTCGAGCAAGTGCAGAACCAGTTCACCAAGAGCCACAAGGGCTCCGGCCTCGGCCTTGCCATCACGCGATCGCTGGCGGAGCTGCATGGCGGCGCGATGCGCATCCGCAGCCAGGAGGGCAAGGGCACGATCGTCTCGATCCGCCTGCCGACCGGCCGCCCGGCGGAGATGCCGATCCCGACCGGCGCCTCGGCCGGCGCCGCGCTCAGGCTCGGGGCTTCCGCGGAACCTTCCCGATAAGCCGCTCGAAGGCGGCGCGCACCTCGGCCTCCGTGGCGCGGAGATGCGCGTCGAGTGTGGCGAAGTCGGGCAGCTCGGAGGCGCGCGCCAGAAGCGCCAGCAGGCCCTTCGGCACCTCGTCGACCTTGAAGGCGCCGCCGACGCAGAGCCGGACGATCTGCGTCAGCCGCTGGTAGAGCCGGAGCGCCGGCAGCAGCAGCTCCGCCTCCGCCGGCGGCAGCAGCCCGGCGCGGGAGGCGGCGGCGAGCACGGTCTCTGTCTCGGTGCCCAGAACCGCCGGATGATCGGCGCCATGCAGCAATTGCAGCGCCTGCGCGATGAATTCGATGTCGACCAGCCCGCCCGGCGCGAGCTTCAGGTCCCAGGGCCCTTCGGCCGGCTTCTCGGCTTCGAGCATCGCGCGCATGTCGACGACGTCGGCGAGCACAGCGCCAGCCGCATGCGGCGCTGCGAGAACCGCGCGCACGGCCGCCTCGGTCTCCGCCATCAGCGAGGCGTCGCCGGCGATCGGCCGCGCCCGCGTCAGCGCCATATGCTCCCAGGTCCAGGCCGCGCTCGCCTGATACTCGGTGAAGGCGCGGATATGGGTGGCGAGCGGACCCGCATTGCCGGACGGGCGCAGGCGGAAGTCGACCGCATAGAGCGCGCCCTCGGCCGTCGGCGCCGAGATCGCCGCGATGAGGCGCTGCGTCAGCCGCGCGAAATACTGGCTGCCCATCAGCGGGCGATCGCCGTCCGAGGAGGGTTCGCCTTCGTCGAAATCATAGAGCAGCAGCAGATCGAGATCGGACGCCGCCGTCATCTCGCGCCCGCCGAGCTTGCCCATGGCGACAAGCGCGATCCGCCCACCGGCCATGCTTCCATGCACCGCCTCGAAGGCGGCGCGCACATCGGCGAGCAGCCGGGCGACCAGCAGCTCGGCAAGATCGGCATAGGCGAAGCCGGCCGCCCGCGCGCCGACCGTGCCGGCGATGACGCGGATGCCGATCAGGAAGGCCTGCTCCTTGCCGAAGATGCGGACGCGGTCGAGCACCTCTTCGAGCGCCGTCGCGCCGACAAGCATCGCCTCGAGCCGCGCCGCGATCGTCGCGCGATCCGGCAGGCGGCCGAAAAAGGCCGGGTCGAGCAGCGCGTCGAGCACATGCGGCCGCGCCGTCACGATATCGGCGAGGCGCGGCGCCGTGCCCATCACCATAGCGAGGAGATTGAGCAGGCCGGGATTGGAGGAGAGCAGCGCGAAAAGCTGCACGCCGGCGGGCAGCCGCGCCAGCAGCCGGTCGAAGGCGTTGAAGGCGGCATCGGCATTGTCGGAGGTCGCGAGCGCCTCGAGCAGCGCCGGCGTGATCTCGGTCAGCCGCTCGCGCGCCGCCGCCGAGCGCATCGCCGGATAGCGGCCGAAATGCCAGCCGCGCACGGTGCGGCTCACCTCGCGCGGATTGGCGAAGCCGATCTCGGCGAGCGTCGCCACTGTCTCGGGGTCCTCGTCGTCGCCGGTGAAGACGAGGCTGCCGATGCTGGAGGAGAGCGAGGGCGCCGTCTCGAACAGGTGGATATAGTGGTCGCGCACCGTCTCCATGCTGGCACGCAGCGCGGCCGAGAAGGTCTTGACGCTGCGGAAGCCCGAGAGCCGCGCCACCGTGGCGAGCCCCGCCTCGTCCTCGGGCAGCGTGTGCGTCTGCGCGTCGTCGATCATCTGCAGCCGATGCTCGACCTGCCGCAATTGCTCGTAGCAGCGCGTCAGATCCTCGGCCGCGCGCGGCTCGATCCAGCCCTTCTCGGCGAGTACCGCCAGCATGGCGATGGTCTGGCGGCCGCGGAGGTCCGGATCGCGCCCGCCGGCGATTAATTGCTGCGTCTGCACGAAGAACTCGATCTCGCGGATGCCGCCGCGGCCGAGCTTGATGTTGTGGCCGGCGATGGCGACGCTGTCATGGCCGCGATGGTCGTGGATCTGCCGCTTGATCGAGTGGATATCGGCGATCGCGGCATAATCGAGATATTTCCGCCAGATGAACGGCGTCAGCTCGGCGAGGAAGGCGGCGCCCGCGTCCACGTCGCCGGCGACCGGCCGCGCCTTGATCAGCGCCGCCCGCTCCCAGTTCTGGCCGCTCGATTCGTAATACTGGAAGGCGGCAGGGGTCGAGAGGGCGAGCGGTGTCGAGCCGGGATCGGGGCGGAGGCGGAGGTCGGTGCGGAAGACATAGCCGTCCGCCGTGCGCTCCTGCATCAGGCGGACGAGCCGCCGCGTCAGCTTGACGAAGAAGGTGCCGATCTCGTCCGGCTCGGCAAGCTGCGCCCGCTCGGGATCGAACAGGACGATGAGGTCAATGTCGCTGGAATAATTGAGCTCGCCCGCGCCGAGCTTACCCATGCCGATGATGATCCAGCCGCTGCCGGCGGCGGGATGATCGGGATCCGCGAGGCGGATCGCACCGGTTGCGGCGGCATCGGCGATCAGGAAATCGGCGGCGGCGCCGATGGCGGCGCTGGCGAATTCGGCGAGCCGCGCCGTCACCTCAGCCACGCGCCAGACGCCGCCGAGATCGGCGAGGCCGACCAGCAGCGCGACTTCGGCGCGGGCGCGGCGGAGGCCAGCCATCACGGCCGCCTCGCTGCCGCTCCGCCACAGCGCCGCGACCTCGCCGAGGATGGCGGCGAAGCGGCGATCGGGCGGCGTTTCGAGGAGGTTCAGCCAGCGCGCGACATCGGAAAACGCGGTCTCCTTCAGGAAGGGCGAGGCGGAAAAGACGGCGGTGATGAAGGGAGCGAGGTCGGCATGGCCGGCGGCAAGCTCCGCCCAGCGCTTCTCGAGGCCGGCGCCCTGCAGCGCCTCGCGGAGATCGACGAGCGCCGCCTTGCGGAGATCGGCCTTCGGCGCGACGACGCAAGGCCGCAGCAGAGCGGCCAGCGGCATTCTGTCGTCGCGGCTCGCGCTCTGGTCCATCGCCGTTTCCGCCCTCCCCGCCTCAGGTCGCGGCCGGGAATCGCAGCGTCACGATGAGCCCCGGCCCGGCATCACCGAGCGTGATCGTACCATGATGCAGCTTGGTCACCGCCTCGACCAGCGAGAGGCCGAGGCCGCTGCCCGGCTGCGAGCGGCTCTTCTCCAGCCGGACGAAGCGTTCCAGCACCCGCTCGCGGTCGAGATCGGCGACGCCGGGCCCATTGTCGGCGACGCTGATGACGATCTCGCCGCCCTCGCGCCGCGCCGCGACCGCGACATGGGCGGGATTGGGCGGCGCGTCGCCGCTCTTCACATATTTGATCGCGTTGTCGAGCAGGTTGCCGAGCGCCTGGCTGATCAGCTCGCGGCTGCCCTGCATCGGCAGCGGCTCCTCCAGCGACAGCGCCAGATAGACCTCCGCCTCCTCGGCGACCGGCTCGTAGAATTCGGCGACATCGGCGACGACGCGCGCGATGTCGAGCGGGGCCATCGCGCCATCGGGCGAGCCGGCCTCGATGCGGGCGATCATCAAAAGCGCGTTGAAGGTGCGGATGAGTTGATCGGCGTCGTCGATCGTCGCTTCCAGCGCCGCCCGGTAGTCGCCGTTCTGGTCGGGACCGGCCAGCGCCGCCTCGACGCGGGTGCGCATGCGGGTCAGCGGCGTCTTCAAATCGTGCGCGATATTGTCGGAGACCTCCTTGAGGCCCGTCAGCAGGGCCTCGATGCGGTCGAGCATGGCGTTGAGGCTCGCGGCGAGGCGGTCGAACTCGTCGTCAGTGCCGGTGACCTCGAGGCGTCCGGAGAGATCGCCGGCCATGATGCGCAGGCTCGTCGCCGAGACTTGGTCGATCCGCTTCAGCACGCGGCGGCTAACGAAGAACCAGGAGAGGAGCGCGAGGCCGATCAAGAGCCCGACGCCGATCATCATCGCCTTGGCGACGACGACGCGGATGCGCTCGATCTCGCTGACATCGCGGCCGACCAGCATGCGCAGGCCGTTCGGCAGCGGCAGGACCTGCACCATCGCGAGATTGCGGCCGTTGTCGCCTTCGAGGCGCTTGTAGGGAATGGTGACGGGGTCGAGGCCGCTGCGCTGGAGAAGGGCCGGCGGCACCTCGGTGACATTGCCGGCGACGACATTGCCGCTCGCATCGGCGATGACATAGAGGCTGGCGCCAGGGACGCGGCTTCGCTGCTCGATCGCCGCGACGATGCCGGTCAGGCCCTTGGAGAGGCCCTCGTCGGCGAGGATGCCGATCTCGGCCTCGATCGAATCCTGCACCTGCTTGGTCAGGATGCGGTCGGTCTCGCGCGAGATCCAGCCGACGAAGGCCACGGCGAACACGGTGAAGACGAGGAAATAGATCGCCGAGAGCTTGAACGCCGTCGTGCGGACGACCTTAGCGATGGCCGTCACGGATCATGTATCCTGCGCCGCGGACCGTGTGCACCAGCGGCTCGCCGAAGCCCTTGTCGACCTTCGAGCGCAGCCTGGAGATATGGACGTCGATGACGTTGGTCTGGGGGTCGAAGTGATAATCCCAGACATTTTCGAGCAGCATGGTGCGCGTCACCACCTGGCCCGCATGCTTCATCAGGTATTCGAGCAGGCGGAATTCGCGCGGCTGCAGCGGGATCGGCGTGCCGCCACGGCGCACGGTATGGCTGAGGCGGTCGAGCTCGAGATCGCCGACCTTCAGCAGCGTCTCGGCCTCGCCCGGCTTGCGGCGGCGGGCGAGCACCTCGATGCGGGCGAGCAGTTCGGAAAAGGCATAGGGCTTGGCGAGATAGTCGTCGCCGCCGGCGCGAAGTCCCGTGACGCGATCATCGACCTGGCCGAGCGCCGAGAGGATCAGGACGGGCGTGTCGTTGCCCTTCGCCCGCGCCTCGGCGACGAGGACGAGCCCTTCCTTCTTCGGCAGCATGCGGTCGACGACAAGCACGTCATAGCGGTTGGTATCGGCGAGAAAGGCGCCCTCCTCGCCATCGGCGGCGTGATCCGGCACATGGCCGGCTTCCTTCAGCGCCTTGACCAGATAGGCGGCGGTCTCTCGGTCGTCTTCGACAAGCAGGATGCGCATTTCGAAACGTTAGCCGATTCATCGCGAGGCGGCAGCGGCCGCGGGACTGAACGCACAGGCATCGGCTCTTGAGCGGACGCCGGAATGAGAAACGGCAGGCGGGGGGCGCCGCCTGCCGATCTTGCGATGCCGCGCGGCAAAAACACACCGCGAGGGACCGCGAAGCGTTGGGCTCGGCCGGGAGACTGTCCCGGCCGGCCGCGCCTGGATCAGGCCTTGCCGAAAGGCAGCGCCACGAAGCGGGTGTGGTCGCCCGACTTGACGCGGACGAGGACCGCCTTCATGCCGGCCTTCTTGGCGTCGACGACCTCACGCTCGACATCGCCCGGCTGCGACACTTCGCTGCCGCCGACCGCGAGGATGATGTCGCCGGCCTGGATGCCCTGCTCGGCAGCGGCGCCGTCCGGATCGACCTCCGAGACGACGACACCCTTCGAGTCGGGGGTCGAGGTCAGCGCGAAGCCGAGGTCGGCGACCGAAGCGGGCTTGGCCGGCTCATCGGCACTGGCCATCTTCTGGTCGGTCGGCAGCTTGCCGAGCTTGACCTCGACGGTCTGGTCCTTGCCGCCGCGAACGATGCCGAGCTTGACCGTCGTGCCCGGCGAGTAGCTCGCGATGATCTTGCTGAGATCGCGGGCGTCCTCGACCTTCTTGCCGTCGACATTGATGATCGCGTCGCCCGACTTGATGCCGGCGAGGGTGGCGGGGCTGCCTTCCTGCGGTTCGGCGACGAGCGCGCCCTTGGCATCGGCGAGGTTCAGGCTGTCGGCGATGTCGCGGGTGATCGGCTGGATCTGGACGCCGAGCCAGCCGCGGACGACCTCGCCATGATCCTTGAGATCGGCGATGACGCGCTGGGCGGTGGCGGCCGGAATGTCGAAGGCGATGCCGACGCTGCCGCCCGAGGGCGAGTAGATGGCGGTGTTGATGCCGATGACCTGGCCGTTCATGTTGAAGGTCGGGCCGCCGGAATTGCCCTTGTTCACCGAGGCGTCGATCTGGATGAAGTCGTCATAGGTGCCGGCGCCGATGTCGCGGCCGAGTGCCGAGACGATGCCCGCGGTCACCGTGCCGCCGAGGCCGAACGGATTGCCGACTGCGACGACCCATTCGCCGACGCGCACGTCACCCGGGGCGAACTCGACATAGGTGAACTTCTGCGCCTTGTCGTCGACCTTGAGCAGGGCGAGATCGGTCTTCGGATCGGTGCCGATCAGGCGAGCCGTATATTCCTTGCTGGCCGAATCGGTGACCGTGAAGTCGCTCGAGCCGTCGACGACATGGTTGTTGGTGACGACATAGCCGTCCTCGGAGATGAAGAAGCCCGAGCCGAGGCCGACCGCCTTGTGCATCTGCGGACGCTTCATGCCGGGGCCGCGCTGGCCCTGCTGGTCCTGGAACTGCTTGAAGAAGCGCTCCATCGGCGAGCCGGGCGGGAACTGGCCGGGGTTCGGCATGCTGAAGCCGTTGCCGTCCTCATCATCGGACGCGTCGGCGACTTCCGACTTGACGCGGACGCTGACGACGGCCGGCTTCACCTTGTCGACGAGGTCGGCGAAGTTCGGCAGCTGCGGCGCCGCGGACTGGATCTTGACGGCTTCGGCATAGGCCGGCGAGCGGCTGCCGATGACGGCCTCGCCGGCGAAGCCGCCGACGAGCAGCGCGGCCACGGCGGTTCCGAGCAGGATGCGCGTGCGGATCGGACGGGGAACCTTCGGGGACTTTTCGAACATCGGGATCTCTCTCCAACGTGGAAGCAATCGGGTGAGCCTTTGGGGTTTCGGGGGGTGAAACCGAAGCTCTCGAGGGAGAGAATGGCGGCCGCCACCTTACGGTCGGCTGTCACATGCATGAATGTTTCGTAATGTCGGGCGGAAGGCCCGGCGCTCAGTCCTCGCGCGCGAGCAGCGCCTCGACCCGGCGCTCCTCGTCCGCCGAAAGGCGCGGCGGCTCGGCGGCGCGGCGGCGGCGGAAGAGGCCGAAGGAGAGGAAAGCGCCGAGGACGAGCGCCAAGGGGGCGATGCCCCAGAGCAGCAGCGTGTGCCAGGCGAAGGCCGGCTTCAGCAGCACATATTCGCCGTAACGGTCGACGAGGTAGTCCTTGACGGCGGCGTCGCTGTCGCCGGCCTTCAGCCGCTCGCGGATGAGGATGCGGAGGTCGCGCGCGATGGTGGCGTCCGAATCGTCGATCGACTGGCTCTGGCAGATCAGGCAGCGCAGTTCCGCCGACAGCGCCCGCGCCCGCGTCTCGAGGGCGGGATCGGCGAGGACCTCGTCAGGCTGCACGGCGAAGGCGGGGATGACCCAGCCGACCAGCAGCAGCACGGCGAAGAGCTGCCTGAGGCGCGTCATCGTGCTCGCGCGCATGATCCGCTCACTCCGCCGGCACGGCCGCGCCGGCCCGGGCCGGCTTCGGCGCACCGACCCGCAGGCGCCGGTCGGAGAGAGACAGCACGCCGCCCGCCGCCATGACGAGGGTGCCGAGCCAGATCAGGAGGATCATGACCTTCCAGTAGATGCGCACCACGGTGGCGCCATCCGGCTTCACGTCGCCGAGCGAGATGTAGAGCTGCGACAGGCCGAAGCTGTGGATGGCCGATTCGGTCGTCGGCATGTTCTGGACGCTGTAGAGCCGCTTCTCGGGCTCCAGCGTCGCCACCGTCGCGCCGCCCTGGCGCACGGTGAAGCGGGCGGCGGTGCCGGTATAGGTGCCGCCCGTCACCGGCATGAAGCCATCGAGCGTCACCTGGCGTCCGCCGACGGTGACGCTGTCGCCGGGCTTCAGCGTGGTGATCGTCTCGGTGTTCCAGGTCGAGGAGGCGATGATGCCGAGCAGCGTCAGGCCGAGGCCGAAATGGGCGAGCGTGGTGCCGAAAGCGGCGCGCGGCAGCCCGCCGGCGCGGCGGAGGCTTTCGGCGACCGGGGCCCGGAACAGCTTGATGCGGAAGGCGAATTCGGAGAGCGAGCCGACGAGCAGCCACACGGCGAGGCCGATGCCGAAGAAGGTGAGCGCCTTGGCGGGACCGGCGAAGAGGAGTCCGACGCCGATGGTCACGATCACCGCGGCGAAGGCGACGAAGAGGCGCTGGAAGGCGGCGAGCAGATCGCCCCGTTTCCAGGCGAGCATCGGGCCGAACGGTACCGCGATGAGCAGTGGGATCATCAGCGGGCCGAAGGTCATGTCGAAGAACGGCGCGCCGACCGAAATCTTCTCGCCGGTGAGCGCCTCGAGCACCAGCGGATAGAGCGTGCCGGTGAGCACCGTCGCGCAGGCCGCCGTCAGCAGCAGGTTGTTGAGGACGAGCGCGCCCTCGCGGCTGATCGGCGCGAAAAGCCCGCCCTGCGCCAGCGTGCCGGCGCGCAGCGCGAACAGCGACAGGCTGCCGCCGATGAAGAGGCAGAGGATCACGAGGATGAAGATGCCGCGCGTCGGATCGGTCGCGAAGGCATGCACCGAGGTGAGCACGCCCGAGCGGACGAGGAAGGTGCCGAGCAGCGACAGCGAGAAGGTGAGGATCGCGAGCAGGATCGTCCAGACCTTGAGCGCGTCGCGCTTTTCCATGACCACGGCGGAATGCAGCAGCGCTGTCGCCGCGAGCCAGGGCATGAAGCTCGCATTCTCGACCGGATCCCAGAACCACCAGCCGCCCCAGCCGAGCTCGTAATAGGCCCAGTAGGAGCCCATGGCGATGCCGAGGGTGAGGAAGATCCAGGCGGCCAGCGTCCAGGGCCGCACCCAGCGCGCCCAGGCGGCGTCGATGCGGCCGTCGATCAGCGCGGCGATGGCGAAGGCAAACGAGATCGAGCAGCCGACATAGCCGAGATAGAGCAGCGGCGGATGGATCGCGAGGCCGATATCCTGCAGCACCGGATTGAGATCATTGCCCTCGACCGGCGCCGGGACGAGGCGCAGGAACGGGTTCGACGTCGTCAGGATGAAGGCGAGGAAGGCGGTGCCGATCGCCGATTGCACGGCGAGGACGAGGGCCTTCAGCCGCATCGGCAGATTGTTGCCGAAGGCGGCGACCAGCGCGCCGAACAGCGCGAGGATCAGCACCCACAAGAGCATCGAGCCCTCGTGATTGCCCCAGACGCCGCTGATCTTGAAGATGAGCGGCTTCATCGAATGCGAATTCTCGACGACGTTGCGAACCGAGAAATCGGAGACGAGATAGGCGTGTGTCAGCGCCGCGAAGCTCAAGGCGATGAAGACGAACAGCGCGATCGACACCGAGGGCGCGATCGCCATCAGCCGGCGGTCGCCGGCGAGCGCCCCGTAGAGCGGCAGCAGCGCGCCGGCGATCGACAGCGCCAGCGCCAGCACCAGTGCGTAGTGGCCGAGCTCGACGATCACCGCGCCACCGTCTTCGGTTCGGGGCCGCTGGCCGCCGCCTCGGGCCGCCATTCGCCGCTCTTCTTCAGCGCCTCGACGACTTCCTTCGGCATATAGGTCTCGTCATGCTTGGCGAGGATCGTGTCGGCCTGGAAGGTTCCGGCCGCGTCGACCGTCCCCTCGGCGACGACGCCCTGCCCCTCGCGGAAAAGGTCCGGCAGCATGCCGGTGAAGCGGACCGGCACGGCCGCCTTGCCGTCGGTCACGGCGAAGGCGACGGTGGCGCCATCCTTGACGACGGTCCCGGTCTCGACCAGCCCGCCGAGGCGGAGCCGCCGCGTCGGCGCCGGCGGATCGGCCGCGATCTCGGACGGGGTCGCGAAGAAGGCGATGCCGCCGGAGAGCGCGAACAGGATGAGCCCGACCGAGGAGGCGAGCACAAGCCCGGCCAGCCCGATCAATGTGAGGCGTCGCTGCTTCCGCGTCATGGTCCTCCCGCCTTCACTCTCTTCGGCCAATGCCGGACGAAGGATGCCGTCCGCTCATGGGGCTGCCTTGTCGCCGCCGGCCTTGCCGTCGACTCCGTTCTCCGCCGCGGCGCTCTCGACCTTCGCCAGAAGATCGGGCTTCGCGGCAAGCGCGGTGCGCGCCCGCGCCAGCGCGGCATTCGCTTCATCGATCCTGCCCAGAACCATATAGGCGCGAAACAGCCGCGCCCAGCCCTCGGGATCCTCGGGCGCCCCATCGAGGCGCGTCGCGAGCCGATCCACCATGCCGGCGATCATCGCCTGCTGCTCTTCCGGCGGCTTGGTCGCGGCGTCGGCGATCGCGGCGGCGTCGGGTCCGGGCGCCGGATTCTCGATCTTGGCGAGTTCGGCACGCGCGACCGGCAGCCAGGGCGCACCGGGGGGCGCCGAGGCGATCAGCTTGGTCCAGGCGCTGACGGCAACGTCCTTGTCGCCGGTCTGGCCGGCGGCGACGGCCTCATAGAAGGCGGCGCGCTCGTTCTTGGGGTCGAGCGCCAGCGCGCGGTCGAAGGCGGCCTTGGCATCGGCCGTGACGAGGCCGCCGGCCTGGCTGGTCAGCGCCTCGCCGAGCAGGGCCTCGCGATCGGCGGTCGGCCCCAGGATGCGGACGGCATTGCCATAGGCGCGCACGGCGTCGTCGAAGCGGCCGAGTTTTAGATAGACGGGTCCGAGCAGTTCCCAGCCGGCGCCGTCCTCGGGATCGGTGGCGAGATGCTGCTCGACCTTGCCGATCAGCGTCGCGATATCGGCATCGGCGGCGACGCTGCCGCGGGAGGCGAGCGGCTGGTCGGGCGTCGCGGGTGCGCCGAGCTGCAGGTAGGTGGCGAGCGCCACGGCGGGAAGCAGCACCGCCGCGACCAGGAAGACGGCGATGACCGACTTCCGGCCCGTGCCGGCAGCCCCGACAGGCGCTGCGTCCGCCTTCAACAGCCGGCGCGACAATTCGATGCGCGCCGCCTCGGCCTCGCTCTCGCCGATCAGCCCCTCGGCACGCTCGCGTCCGAGTTCGTCCAGCTGGTCGCGATAGATCGACCGCGCCGAGCCCTCGGCATTATCTGGCCGACGGCCGAGCGGCGCCAGAACGGCGAGCGAGGCAACGGCCGTCATCACGGCCATGAGGATCCATTGCAGCATCGGTTCCAATCCCGGCCCACTCCATACCGGGCCGGGCTGCCCGTCGCATCCCGCAAACTGTCGCGGGCGGCTCCCTTCGCGGGCGTCCGGTCAGATCACCGGCCGCCGATCCTTTGACCAGGCGCCGATCAGTTGACCGGACTCAGATCAATTCACCGGGCGCCAGGTGCCGTCCGGCTGGCGGCAGGCGGTGCCGCGCGCGGTCTGCGGCTGGCCGTCGATCCAGATCTGGTGCGTGTAGTCGCGGCACTCATAGGCGTTGACGCGGTAGCGCGGGCCGGGAATGACCTCGCCGCGGGCACCGCCCTGCTGCCAGTCGACCGGCGCGCCGGGACGGCCGGTCTCGAGCGCCTGGAACTGCGCATCGGCGGCGCGCTGCTGCTGCTGCGCATCGAGGCTGACGCCGACGGCATTGCCGATGAAGGCGCCGACGAGGCCGCCGGCGATCGTCGCCGCCACCTTGCCGTCGCCCGAACCGAACTGGTTGCCGACGAGCGCACCCAGCGCCGCGCCGCTGACGACGCCGACCTGCTGGTTGGTGGGGCCGCTCTGGCAGGCTGCCAGCGCCATGCTCGTGACCCCGATGACGACGAATGGTGCGAACCGCATACTGCCTCTCACTGCTTGTGACGCCTCGGCGTCGGCCCCTCTTGTGCGCCAGTGCCGCATCAGGATGGCGGAAGTTTGGTTACCGGAATGTGATCTCGGCCTCATGGCGCGGCGACCGGCAGGCGGAGCTCGGCCGACAGCCCGCCGAGCGCGGCCCGGTCGAGGCGGAAATCGCCGCCATAGAGCGCGGCGAGGTCGGTGACGATCGACAGGCCGAGGCCGGAGCCGGGCTTCGTCTCGTCGAGCCGGCGGCCGCGCCGCGTCGCCTCGGCCCGCTCGTCCTCGGTGAGCCCCGGCCCATCGTCGTCGATGCGGATCACGAGGCCGCGCTCGGCATCGCCCGGCTCGATCGAGGCCGTGACGACGACGCGGGTCGCCGCCCATTTGCAGGCATTGTCGACGAGATTGCCGACCATCTCCTCGAGATCCTGCTGCTCGCCGCGGAAGCTGAGGCCGGGCGCGACGTCGAGTTCGAGGTCTGGTTCGGGATGAATGCGGCTCATGACCCGCACGAGCCGTTCCAGCACCGGCTCGACCTCGGTGACGGCGCCGATGACCTTGGAGCGGGCGGCGATGCGGGCGCGGTCGAGATGGTGGTTGATCTGCGTGCGCATGATCTCGGCCTGTTCGCCGACCTTGGCGGCGAGCGGGCCCTGCCCGGCCCGCGCCTCGTTGGTGATGACGCTGAGCGGCGTCTTCAGGGCATGAGCGAGATTGCCGACATGGGTTCTGGCGCGCTCGATGATCTCGAGATTGGAGGCGATCAGCGCGTTGAGCTCGCGCGCCAGCGGCTCGAGTTCGGCCGGATAGGGCCCCTCGAAGCGCTGCTCGCGGCCGCTGCGCATCTCGGCGAGGCCCCGCCGGACAGAGTCGAGCGGACGCAGGCCCCAGCGGATCTGCACGCCGATCGCGGCGATGAGGCCGACGCCGAACACAGCGAGCGTCAGCAGCACGCTGGTCTGGAAATTGCGGATCTCCTGCTCCAGCTCGCTGGCATTGCCGGCGATGAGCACGTCGTAGCGATGTTCGGCGTCGAAGATGATGGTGCGGCTCAAGACGCGCAGTTCCTGCTTGTCGGGCCCGGCCATGACCGCCGAAACGACGCCGTCGACCGTGTTGACGCTCGTCGCCGTGGCGAGATCGAGCGTATCGGTCGCGAGCGAGCGCGAGGCGAGAACCACCGGCCCGCCGCTCTGCCGCACCTGCCAGTACCAGCCGGAATAGATCAGCTCGAAGCGCTGTTCGCCGAGATTGCCGGGATCGCCGAGCTGGCCGGGCGACATCATGGCGAGATTGCCGACCAGCGTCTTCAGGTAGACCGCGAGCCGCTCGTCGAAGCCGCGCTCCACCGTCTCGCGGTAGAGCGAGGTCAGGATCAGCGCCGCGGCGATCAGCGCGATCGCGGCCCACACCGACGCGCCGGCGACGAGGCGGAAGGCGAGCGAATCGAACCGCAGCCAGCGTCTGGCCTTGCCGCTGCCGGCGCCCTCGCTGCTCATCGCGCGCCAGGCCTCATGTCGCCTTCGGCGCGCCCGGCGTGACGATCCGGTAGCCGAGCCCGCGGACGGTATCGATGAGATCGGGCGCCACCTTCTTGCGCAGCCGGCCGACGAACACCTCGATCGTGTTGGAATCGCGATCGAAATCCTGGTCGTAGAGATGCTCGATGAGTTCGGTGCGCGAGACGACGCGGTCGCGATGGTGCATCAGATATTCGAGCACCTTGTATTCATGCGCCGTCAGCTTGACCGGATTGCCGTCGACGGTGACGCGGCCGGCCTTGGTGTCGATGCGGACGGGGCCGCATTCGATCTCGTTGGTGGCGTGCCCCGCCGCCCGGCGCACGAGGGCGCGGATGCGGGCCAGCACCTCCTCGATATGGAAGGGCTTGGCGACATAGTCGTCGGCACCGGCGTCGATGCCCTGCACCTTGTCGCTCCAGCGATCGCGCGCGGTCAGGATCAGCACCGGCATCTTGCGCCCTGCCCGCCGCCAGGCCTCGAGCACGCTGATGCCGTCCATGCGCGGCAGGCCGATATCGAGCACGACCGCGTCATAGGGCTCGGTCTCGCCGAGGAAATGGCCCTCCTCGCCGTCGCGGGCGCTGTCGACCGTATAGCCGGCCGTCTTCAGGGCTTCGCCGAGCTGGCGATTGAGATCGGGATCGTCCTCGACGACGAGAATGCGCATGATGACTCCGCTTGGCTGTCAGCGTCCGGCGACGGCGCCGCTGCGGGCGTCGATCTGCAGCCGCTCGACCTTGCCGCCCGCCCCGAGCACGTTGACGACATAGACCAGCCCGCCGCCGCCATGGCAGAGCTGGGCCGAGACGACATCGCCCGGCAGGCTGCCGCGAACCTCGCTGAGCGAGATCGCCTCGCCATTCTGCACCGCCTGCCGCGCCTCGCCCTGCGACAGGCACCCTTGCGCGAACGCCGTCCCGGGAAGGACGAGGGCGATCGCGAGGAATACGGCGCTGAGGCGAAGCGTGACCATGCCCCTCTTCTAGCAGAAGCCGATGAACACCGGCTGAATGAGATCGCGGCCAGAGCCGGCAAAACGCCGCTTTTCAGCGCCCGAGCGGTCACTTCGCCTGGTTAGGATGCGAGTGCGCTCGGCGAGACCCTGAAGACGCCCTTGATGCAGTCCAGATTGCGGACACAGATTTGGATGTGCGTCTTCTCGCGAAACCCCGCATCTTCATAGATGCGCTCACCCTCGATGAACACGCCCCTGACGGTGTCGACGGCCGGCTGTCCGGCTTCGATACGGGCGGTGTGCAGGAAATTGATCACCGCGCAGTCGAGTTTGCGAAGGAGCTGATCCGGGCCGCCATGATTGCGAGGCATCGGCACGCCCGCGGTCTCGACGACAGACTTGAAGCCGCGATAGACGGCTGCAAGGCTCTTCAGTCCGCCCGTTGTCATGAGGTCGAGGCAGAGCCCGAGATCGATGACGGCGCCGACGACCATGGGGTCGATCGAAGGTGCGCCGGCACCGGTCCGTCTCGCGTTCACTTCCTGGACAAAATCCAGGGCGCGCTGAGGGTTGGCTTCCCAGAAATAGACGCCACCACCCAGCCAGTCATACTCGTTTTCGCTCGGCCGGAACGCTTCGCCCGCAAGGATCGCCTCGCCGACGGTCCTGTCGCAACCGTGGTATCCGAGGACGAATGACGTCGACAGCTTATGCAATCAGGGGCAGTTCCGGCGCAGATCCACCGTATCGCTCCGTCAGATCGCCATTCTCGTCGATGACGCCTTCATCGCGCAGCAGCTGCCGCGCATCCTGCTGATTGGAGGCGCGCTCCGCGCGGATGCGCTCCAGCGCTGCGACCAGCTCATCGTAATCATGTTCGTTCACGAGGTGCTCCGTTCACTGGCAGCGACGTCTGCCATCGCTCGACACCGTCTGCAGATACAAGCGCAATGAACATCATCCAGTTGATCGTCAACATGGCGCGTTGTGCGCGATTTGCAAGCACGGACACGATGGGCGCTGTCCGTTGTCTGTGACGGCGTCGGCTTGCCAATCGCAGTTTCAGCGCCCGAGCGGCACGCGCGCCATCCAGCGGCCGTAGAGGGCGATGAGCGCGCCGGCGAGGCTGGCGGCGGCCATGGCGATGTCGACGAGCAGCGAGCGTTCGTCCTCGCCGAGTTCGTGGCCGGCGAGGAGGCCCAACACCGGCGCGAGGCCGGCGATGATGGCGCCCCAGGTGACGCGCGAGCGATACCACGGCTCGCCGTTGACGGCATGGCGGAGCGCCGGATCGGCGGCGATGGCCGCGGCGACGGCGCCGCCGAGGCCCGGCAGTTCGCTGGCCTCGACCGGCGTGCCGCCGCGCGCCGCCGCCTTTGCGAGAGCGGGCGCGAGCGAAGCGGCGAGACGGTCGGCGGCGCGCGGCCGCCCGGTGCGATCGGACATGGTCGTCTCCTTCATGATCATGGGGCGATGGCGATGATGCGAAGGCGACGGCTTTGTCACGCCTTCGCCCAAATTGGGGATGATCAAACAGGGGCTGCGGGGGCAGCGGAGTTGGATGATGCTCAAAGCCTTGCTGGTTTCCGCCCTTGGCGGCGTCCTGTCCGGCCACACCATCAGGAGCGGCTGGACGGCGCTGATCCTGCTGCTCATGCTCGTCAGCGCCGAGACGACCTATGAGGCGGTCCACCATCACTGGTCGGTCCGCCACGATGTCGGCGCCTTCGGGCTGCTCGACACCGTCGGGTCGGGCGCCCTTCTGGTCGGCGAAGTTCTGTCGATCTAAAAAATTCGTTCGAACGGGCGGAACCAGCGCGAATGATCGCGGTTGATGCATTGGATCGCGCAAGCGGTCCAACAGCCGGTCCCACACCGGGGAGCCCGCCGACCCCCCGACGGCGGGCTCTTTCTGTGGTGGGATCGGTCAGGGGGCGCCCCCTTCATCAAACGGTAACGTCTCTCGGACTCTGGTATGAACCCGGAATGCGCCTGCATTTGCGGGCACAGATTCGTTCATGTCCTTGCGAGGCCGATCTATGATGATCCAGACGTTCTGGCGCGCCGCCGTTGTCGGCGGCTTTCTCGGGCTCGCCGCGATTGCGGCACCCGCCCTCGCGGCCGATGAGGCGCCGAAGCCGCTGATCGAGCAGGGCGCGCTCGACGCGCTCAAGAAGATGACCGACACGCTGAAGGCGGCGAACGCGATCGAGCTGTCGATCACCGATTTCCGCGAAGTGCCGTCCTCGCAGGGCCAGATGGTGACCCTCGTCACCAGCGCCGAGATCACCGCCGAGCGGCCGAACAAGTTCCGCGCCGAGGCGAACATCAACGGCGCCGAGACGAGCTTCGTCTTCGACGGCAAGACCTTCAGCGCGCTCGACAAGGGCAAGAACCTCTATGTCTCCGCCGAGATCGGCGCCGACACCATGGAGAACTTCTTCAAGACGCTCGCCGAGACGCGCGGCATCGAGTTCTCGGTCGCCGATTTCCTCGCGAGCGACCCCTACGCGATCTTCTCCAAGGGCCTGACTAACGCCTACGACATCGGCACCACGACGATCGACGGCGTCACGACGCAGCATCTCGTCTTCTCGGCGAAGGGGCTCGAATGGCAGCTCTGGATCGACCCGGCGACCAATCTGCCGCGCCTCTTCTCCGTCATCTATAATGACGTGCCGCGCGAGCCGCGCTTCCTGGTCAACTTCAAGTCCTGGAATCTGAAGGCAACGCCGGCCGCCGGCACCTTCACCTTCACCCCGCCCAAGGATGCCGCCTCGATCAGCTTCCTGCCGCCCGGCAAGTCCTGATCCGACCCGCGAACCCGAAGGAGACACCCATGTCGATGACCTCTCTGACCAAGCCGGTGCTCGCTCTCGTCGCGGCCGGCGCCTTCCTCGCCTCCTCGATGCCGGCCTCGGCCTGGATCGCCGCGCACAGCGCCGGCGCCTGGCGCGGACCGGCCGGCGGCGTCCACACCTATAACGACACCGTCGTCGCCGGCGGCGGCGCACGCTACGGCTATGCCCCGCGCTATGGCTATGGCTATGGCGCCCCGGCCGGCGCGGCCTTTGCCGGCGCCGCGGTCGGCATGGCCGCGGGCCTTGCGATCGGCGCTACCGTCGCCTCGCTGCCGCGCACCTGCACCACCATCGCCGGCCCGACCGTCATCTATGGCTGCGGCGGCGTCTATTATCAGCCCTATTACGCGCCGACCGGCCTCGTCTATCAGGTCGTGCCCGCGCCCTATTGAGCCAAGCGAGTGGGCGGCGCTACAGCGCCGCCCATCCCGAAGTCTTGCGAACCAAAACAGTCTCGGTCGCCTTGTCGAAGGCGATCCAGCCGATCTCCGGCGTCGCGAACAGCCAGGCGCCGTCGACATAGAGCGCAAGCGCGCCCGCTTTGCCCGACCAGACCCCGGTCGGCGCGGAGCCGAGCAGATAGCGCATCCCCTCCAGAGGACTTCCGGGAGGCGTCGTCGCGGCCACGGCCTCGACGGCCAGCTGGACGATGCCGTCGACGAGGCGCAGCGCCTCGTTATGCGTCACATGCTTCTGCGCCTGCGCGGCGGCGATATAGGGCAGCGCCAGATGCGGCGTCGCGAGCGGGTCAGACATCGATCGTGATCTCCGTGGCAAGGCCCGCACCGGCGGTGGGGCTCAACTGGCAGACGCGCGCCGTGAACGCGGCTCCGGGAACCGAGAGGACCGCGGCGAGCTCCGCCGCCGTGAACAGCGTCGAAGGGCTGGTGACGCGGCGCACCAGCTTCCGCACCGCCCCCTCGTAGAGCGCGACCTCATAGGCCTCGACATCCTCGCCGAGCGGCACCTCTTCCTGGTCCCAGCGGTCGCCGTCGCGGCGGGTCTGGCGGATCCAGGCGAGCGCGACATCGCCGGTGCCGTCGCGGCGCCCGCGAAGATGCACCGGCGCGAGACAGACGAGGCCGCGGCCCGCGACCATGAATTCGCGATCGGTGAAATCTCCGGCGTCATAGGCGGCGCCGAGCGGACCGGCGCGCAGCCGCCGCAAAAGGCCGATCTCGCCGCTCTCCAGCGCAAACAGCGGCGTCGCCGCATCGAGGCGGATGAAGCGTGCGCCGGCGGCATGGCCGCGCGAAGCGAGATCGCCGGTACCGCCCTGGCCGCGCAACAGGCCTTTCAGCCGCCACAGGCCGGCGCCGACCAGTTCGGCCTCGCGAAACTGGATCAGCTCGAAGCCATCCGCCTCGCTGCCGATCGCCGCGAGATTGCCGCCATTCAGCACCGCGGCCAGCGGCAGCGACGACAGCGCCCCGGCGGCAAGCCTGACCTCGATCACGGTCGCCGCGTCGAAACGGGCGATCGGCCCCGGCGGCACGGCGCTCGCGATGCTGCCGATGGTGGCGCGCTGGTCGACGCGCTGGCGGGCGAGATAGCCGGCCTCGCTGCTGCCGATGGCGATCGAGACCGGCCCCGTCCAGGGATCGGCGAAGACCGCGAGCCGTGGCGCGGCGCCCGCCTCGCTGCCGGTGAGCGAGGGCAGGTCGAGCACCACGACTTCGGGCGGGCCGGCCTCGCCGCGCGAGACGGGGCGCGTGCTCGAACCGCTGCCGACCGGCTGCGCCGAGGCGGCGGGATCGAGCGCCCGCGCCTCGATCCGGCGGACCGCCCCGTCCTCGATCCGCGTCAGTTGCAGCAGCCTTGTGCGGCTCCCCTCGGCGAAGGCGACGAGATCGGCCGCTTCCAGGGCGAGCGATCCCGGCGGCAGCGCGAAGGAGACGCTCTCGCGGCCGTCCCAGATCGCCTGCAGCCGCGCATCGGCGAGCGTCGACGCGACCGCATCGTCGATGACGATCGCGGCCGAGAGCGACGATTGGCGCCGGCTCGACGTTTCGAGCCGCCGCGAGGCGACCGAGCGGCTGCGATAGTCCGAGAGCCCGTCATAGAAAGAGAGCGCGAGTTCGGCCGGCAGTTCGGTCTCCTGCGCCCGGCGTACGGCGAGCAGCGGCGCCGTGCCGTCCTCGGCAAGGTCCTCGGCGGCGATCGTCGCGACCGGCAGCGTGCTGCGCAGGAAGCGGACGCCGGCGCCGGATTCCGCGACGGAAAAGCCGAAGATGTCGGCGAGCGGCTTCAGCGCCTCGCGCGCCGAGCCGACCCGCTCGACGACATAGCCGTCGATCATCCCGTCGAGATCGCCGATCTTAGCACCGGCGATGCCATAATCGGCGAGGATGCGCGCGACGAGCCGATCGAGCGGCAGCGCGCCGAGGCGGCCGTTCAGCCAGTGGCCCGTCTGCCAGTTGCCGCCGTCGGACCAGACATCGGTCAGCAGCGGAAAGGCGGGATAGGGCCGCGCATCCCAGGCCCAGACATGGCTCCATCCGGGCTCGACCATGCGGGTGCCATAGACCGCCGAGACCGGGTTCTTCGCCGGCTGGAAGCTCGCCGAGGCCGGATCGCGGAAGGCGAGCAGCGCCTCGATCGCCCGCGCCTGCATCAGGGCGTCGCGGCCGCCATGCGAGAAATGCGGCAGGCGGATGCCGCCGACCTTCGGATCCGGGAAGACGTTCGGCTCGTTGGCGCCCTTGTCGACGGCGGGGCAGCCGAGCTCGGTGAACCAGATCGGCTTCATGCCGGCCACCCAGGCGGTGGGCGTCGCCTGCTCGACACCGCCCGGCCGGTCGAAATGCCGGTTCGACCACCAGTCGGTCACGGCCTTGTAGCGGTAGACCCAGGGTTTGCCGAAGGCGCCGTCGCTGATCGGCGAGCGGATCTCAGCCGCGCGGTCGGCGTCACTGGCATAATACCAGTCGAAGCCCTCGCCGCCCTCGATATTGGCGGCGAGATAGGCGCGGTCGCGGCCGCTGGTGGCGATGGCGGCGTCGAGGTGCGAAGTGCCGTCGCGCCAGTCGGACAGCGGCACATAGAGATCGATGCCGACGGCGTCGATGGCGGGATCGGCCCAGAGCGGGTCGAGATGGAAATGCACGTCGCCGCTGCCATCGGCCGGTTGATGGCCGAAATACTCGCTCCAGTCGGCGGCATAGCTGATGCGCGTGTCGGGCCCGAGCACGGAGCGCACATCGGCGGCGAGCGTCCTTAGCGCCGCGACGAAGGGATAGGAGTTGCCGGCGCCGCGCAGCGTCGTGAGGCCGCGCAGCTCAGAGCCGATCAGGAAGCCGTCGACGCCGCCGGCGGCGAGGCAAAGATGCGCGGCATGCAGCACCATGCGCCGATAGGACCATTCATCCGGCCCGGCATAGGCGACGCCCCCGCCGATGACGGAGAAATCGCCCGGCGCCGCCGTGCCCATGAAGGCGGCGATCTCGGCACTGATCGCGGCGGTCTTGTCGGGCGTCCCCGGGCGGCCGGGCGCGATCGACGCGGTGATCTCGCCGCGCCAGGGATAGGCCTTCTGCTCGCCCCAGCCGTAGGGATCGGTAAGGCCGTTCCCGGCCGGGATATCCATCATCAGGAACGGATAGAAGGTGACGCCGAGGCCGCGCGCCTTGATGTCGAGGAGCGCGCGGACGACACTGCCATCGGAGGGCGTGCCGCCGATCGCCGGCCTTCCCTCGATCTGGCTGACCAGCCGCGCGCCGGCCCGCGTCAGTCCGGCGACGCCCCATTCCGGCGTGCTGGCGCCGCTCGCGGTCTCGACCCGCGGCGCGACGGTGCAGCGATCGGCCCGGAGATCATCGCCGAACCAGCTGACGGCCAGCGCCGTCCGTTCGAGATGGGGGCAGAGCGCCTGCAACTCGTCGAGCGAGGCGCGCCAGTCGGTGCGGACGCCGTCCACATGGCGGTTCAGCGTCGTGCGGCTACCGGGGCCGGCGATGCGATAGACCGGCTCGGGATCATAGGCGAATTCAGACGCCGCCGGGATGATGACGACGGCGCGGACCGCCTCCTCCAGCCCTCCGATCGGCCGGAACACCTCGAAGGCGAGCTGCGGCAGGCGGTTGCCATAGGCGGCGACCGGCAGCCGCTCGAACACCACCACCGCCGTGCCGCGATAGGCGGGCGTCGCCGCCGCGCCCTGCTTCGCCTCGATCAGGCTGTCGGCCGCCTGATCCTCGTGACCGGCGAGAAGGCGCCAGGTCACGGTCGCGAGATCGAGCTCCTCGCCGTCGGCCCAGCAGCGGCCGATGCGCGCCACCGGCCCCTCGCAAAGGCCGATGGCGAAATTGGCGTAGTAGGCATAGGTCGTGACGGAGGAGCCGCCACCCTTGCCGCCCTCCTCGCTCGTCACCTCCTCGAAGCGCGTCGCCCAGATCACCTGGCCGGCGAGGCGGGCGCGGCCATAGAGCCGCGGCAGCGGCGCGCCCTCCTCCGAGCGCTGCACATCGAGATCGGCGAGCCGCGCGCCCTCGCTGGAGCTGCCGAACAGCTGCTGGTCGATGACGCTGCCGGCGAGCGCGCCGACCGCCGCGCCGAGCGTGGCGCCGAGCGGACCGAAAACGCCGCCGATCGCCGCGCCGGCGGCCTGCAGGACAATGGTCGCCATCACAGGGCCCTTTCCGGAAAGGCGAAGACGAAGGCGAGCCGCCGCGCCCACCAGGGCGTCAGCGAGGCCATCGCGACGGCGGCGCCGTCATGGGCATGAATGAAACGGCCTGATGCAATGAGGATCGCCGCATGCTTGGCCGGCAGGCTCTCGCGCCAGCGAAAGAGCAGCAGATCGCCGGGCAGCGCGTTTTCGATCGCCACCGGCGCCATATGCCGGCCGGCTGCGGTCGCGAGCGTCTCGCTGCCCGCCGCCTCGGCCCAATCGGGCGTATAGGCGGGCACCGCCTCCGGCTCGGCGCCATAGACCTCGCGCCAGACCCCGCGCACGAGACCGAGGCAATCCGACCCGACCCCCTTCAGCGAGGCCTGATGCCGATAGGGCGTACCGATCCAGCCGATCGCCGCGGCGATGACGGCGTCGCGTGTGGGTGAGGACATGGCGGTTCTCCAGCGTGTGTCGTCACCTCTCCCTCAGGCGAGGTGAAGCGGGGGGTCGTCGATGAAGGGCACGACGCAGCCCTCTCCCCCTTGCGGGGGAGAGATGGAGTGGGGGGGACTCTCTTCCGTGCCGACGAGGCCGATGGGGAGACGGGCGGACACGCGCCGGGGCAATCGTAAGAAAGGCCCTCACCCCGCCCTCTCCCTGAGGGAGAGGGAGCGCGGCTCGGCCGGCTCGGCGCTTCGGGACCTGGCTGGGAAGGGCGGGCACTTCCCCCTCTCCCTCAGGGAGAGGGCCGGGGTGAGGGCCTTCGCGGCCCACTCGACCGCCCACACGCGCGCTATCCGCGCGGCGAGGAAGACCCCCACCCCAACCCTCCCCCGCAAGGGGGGAGGGAGACGGCGCCGCCTCAGCTGTCGATGAACCCTCGCCAATCGCTGGCCGCGATGCCGATGAAGGGCACCACGCAGCCCTCTCCCCCCTTGCGGGGGAGAGATGGAGTGGGGGACTTCCTTGCCCCCCTCACCCTACAACCGGCGTGCCATCGTTGTGGCTGCCGGAGCGGGCGTAGCCGAGGCTGAAGTCGTTGCCGGGCATGTGCGGGAAGCCGCGGAAATTGAGGGCGTTGGCGAAGCGGTCGCGGCAGGTGGCGAAGCGCTTGTCGCAGCCGGCGGTGAGCGCGATCGTGTCGCCGGGCGCGATGGCGAGCGGCGCGGCGGTCCAGAGCTCCACCGTCGCGACGCCCTCGATCACACGCTGGGTCTTCACGGCGCTCGAAAAGCCCAGATTGGCGCCGCTCGTGAACAGCGCCCGGCCGCGCTCGAACCAGCCCGGCGCGAAAGCATCGAGGCCGGCGACCGCGATGATCCGCGCCTCGCCGGCCGAGACGACACTGCCGCTGGCGGAAAAGGCCGGCGCCGCCAGATCGACGCCGCACCGCGCATCGCCAAGATCGGCGTCGCAGGCGGCGCGGAAGAAGCGGCCGCGCGGCGCGTCCAGCTCGGCGAGCGGGCCGCGGATCTCGGCCCGGAAGGCGCCGTCCTCGCGCACGACTTCGCCGATATGGCCGGCGCGGACGAGCACCCGTTCGGACACCTCCTGCCAGTTGACGGCGAAGACCTCGACGATTGCATGATCGAAGCGGCCCTTGGCGAGATCCTCCGCGCTGACGCGCTCGGAGGAGAGCGCGCCGGCGACCTCGAGGCCGCCGGTCGAGAAGCCGGCCTCCGCCGTCGCCTCGCTCGCCGAAAGCCCGCTCGCCGCCTCGAACAGCGTGTCCTCGAAGCTCACATCGCGGTCATGGTCGGTGAAGCCGAGCACGGCGCCGTCCTTCAGCGTCACCCGCCAGCACTGGCAGAGCGTCGTCGCCTCGCCGGAAAGATGGGCGGCGAGCCCCGTGTCGAGCGTCTTCACGGCCTGATCTCCACCAACGGGATCGAGGGGATCTCGCCCGCCTCGAAGGCGGCGAGATTGATGACGAGTTCGTCGCTGTCGAAGCGCACCGGCACGTCGAAGTGGAAGCCGGCGGTGACGGCGGCCCCTGGGGCGGGGATGTGGCCCGCCGCGAAGGTGACGCGGCCCGTGGCAGGGTCGATGGCGACATCGGCAGGGCTGACGGCGACGGAGGCGACCGCCAGGACCACCGAGCCGGCGACGGGCTTGGCGATCACGCGGTCATAGGGCGAGAACTCGCCGCCATAGCGCTTCACGAGCTGGAAGCTCGCCGTGACGCCGTCGCCGGTGCCGATGCGCTGGTCGAAGGGCGTCGGCGCGGTGCCGGGCGGGGCCGAGGCGTCGTCGGTGCGGTCGCGCCAGCGGAAGCCGTGCAGCCTTCCGCGCCGCTCCTCGAAGAAGGCGATGACGGCATGGATATCCGCGAGCGAGCGGACGCCATAGCCGGCGTCATAGCGGCGGCGCGCGTCGGCCCAGCGCTGGTTGCGCTTCTCGCGGCCGGAGCCGAGCGCGACGATCTCGGTCTTCCGCTCCGGCCCGCCGCTGGAGCGAAAGGCGATCGCGGTCGGGAAGCGGACCTCGTGAAAGGCGTCGATGAGCGGCATGGATTGGCTCCGAGTTCATGCGGGTCTTGGCGGTTCCGAAGCGAACTCTCTCCGTCGCCCCGGCGAAGGCCGGGGCCCAGGAACACAGGCCTTTCAGAACTTCGGCCGCCGTGTGCTTGGATCCCGGCCTGCGCCGGGATGACGGAGAGGCGGGGCCAGGGTCGCGCATTGCCGGACGGCGTGGACGGAAGCGGCCTGCCTCACAGCCCCCGTCGGCCGCGGCCGACGGCGCGGGCGAGCGCCGCCGTCACCTGCGCCTCGGACTTGCGGAAGCTTGCGGCGTCCTGCGTCTGGATCGCGACATTGACCGTCACGCTGCCCGCCCCGCCGCCGGCGACGCCGAGCTTGCCGTCGCTGCCGCGCTGGAGCGGCAGGATCGCTTCCGCGCCGGCCTCGCCGGCAAGGCCGAGCCCGTTGCCGAGCGGAAAATAGCTCGGCCGCGAGACGACGCCGCCATCGGCGAAGGGCACGACG
This sequence comes from Kaistia sp., assembly GCA_965229325.1. GTDB lineage: Bacteria > Pseudomonadota > Alphaproteobacteria > Rhizobiales > Kaistiaceae > Kaistia. Next base: position 1,782,765 of record OZ245873.1, read on the forward strand.
CCGCCCTTGGCGAAGGCACTCGTCGCGACCCCGCCGAGGGCGCCGCTGAGCGCCGAGCCGAGGCCGCTCGCCAGCGGCGTCAGGGCGGCATCGAGCGCGATCGCGGAGAGGCGGATCGCCAGCGTCTTCAGCACGTCCTCGAAGGATTTGCCGCCCGAGACGGCGCCGGTGAAGGCGCGGGTGATGGCGGTGGAGAAGCTGTCGGCGCGCTTGGAAAGGTCGTCGAGCGCGCTGCGAAAGCCGCTGGTATCGGCGCTGACAGTGACGGAGAGTTCGTCGATCGTCGTCGGCATGGCTCATTGTCCTTTCGGGTCATCGGGATAGCGCCGCGCCAGCGCCTCGAAGGCGGCGCGGTCCATCGGCGCCGTGCCGCGGCCGGCGAGGCCCTCGATGGCGGCGGCGAGCTCGCGCGGCGTCAGCGCCCAGAACTCGCGGCTGGGCAGGCGGAGCACGCCGAAGCCGATCGCCATCGCCTCGCGCCAGGGAAACGGCTCGGTGCTCATCACGCCGCGCCGCCGAAGGTGGCAGTGAGCAGGTCGCTGGCGATGCGGGCGAAGCCGCTGGCGCCGCCTTCGGCCTGCATGCGGGCGACGTCGCTATCGTCGATGGTGGCGCCGGCACCGCGGAGGCCCGCGCCGATGAGGCGCACGAGATCCTGCGCCGCGAGCCGGCCTTCGGAAAAGCGTGCGGCAAGCGCGGAGAGGTCCGAGGCGCCGAACGCGGTCTCGAGCTCGGCGAGGGCACCCAGCGTCAGGCAGAGCCGCATGCGCCGTCCGTCGAGCATGGCGTCGATTTCGCCGCGATGACGGTTGGCCGCGGATCCGGCCGTTGAATGCGCCATGGTCAGGCCTCCGCGAAGGCGATGGCGCCGGCCGATTCGAGCGCGATCTCATAGGTGACGGCGCCGTCATGCTCGCCGGCATATTCGAGCGCCGTGATCTGGAAAGCGCCCGACAACGTGCCGAAATCCGGGATGATCAGCTGGTAGCTGCGGATCGTGCCGTCGAAGAAGACGCTGCGCATCGCGGCGTCGGTGGCGGCATCGCGGAAGATTCCCGAACCCGAAAGGCTGGCGCGGCGCACGCCGGCGCCGGCCAGCAATTCACGCCAGCGGCCGGCCGAGTCGGTATCGGTGATGTCGACCGTCTCGGCGTTGAAGGCGATGCGGCGCGTGCGGAGGCCGGCCACGGCCTGGTAGGCGCCGGCGCCGGTGGTGTCGATCTTCAGGAGAAGGTCCTTGCCCTTCTGAGCGGTCATGGCGGGTCCTTTCGGGTTTGATTGGGTGCGCTGGCCGACGGCCCCGCGCTAGGATCGGCGCGGCAGAGCGGAAGGGCGGCGATGGACGGTGCGTTCGAGGTGGTGCGGGCCGGGGAGGACGACCTCCCCTTCATGATGGCGACCGAGCGGCTCGCCGGTTACGAGGCGCTGGTCGGCCGCTCGAGCGAGACGCAGCACCGCGCCTTCCTCGCCGACGGCCGCCACGCGTATTTCATCGGCCGCGCCGACGGCCGTCCGGTCGGCTTCGCCGTGGTGCGCGACTGGGGCTCGGTCGACGGCGTCTCGCTGGTAAAGCGCATCGCCGTCACCGAGCCCGGCCAGGGCCATGGCAGCGCGCTGCTCTGCCGCGTTATCGACTGCGTCTTCACCGAGACGGCGTGCTGGCGCCTCGCCATCGGGCTTTTCCCAGAGAACACGCGCGCCCGCCGCACCTATGAGCGCGCAGGCTTCCTCCCTGAGGGCATCGCGCGCGGCGCCGTCTTCTTCGGCGGCGAGCACCGCGACGAACAGGTCATGGCGATGCTACGGCCGGACTGGGAGGGACGGCTGCATCCGAAACCGTCAAGAGAGTAGGTCGGTCTTTTCTGGAGAATGGCAGATACACGAGCACGGCGAGCCTCGATCAATCTTGCAGCTGGCGCAACGGCATTGGGCATTCTCTGACATGCTTGACAGCCACTGGACGCTATTCTTGTCGGAAGTGCAGAGTGCCGCACATCTAGCGATTGCGGACGTATTGACTATAGCAACGGACAGGTCCGAAGAGCCTTTCACGCCGCCGAAATTGTACCTAGCTGCGACCGTCCACGTTTGCGAACCGATCTGCCGGGCTTGCACGTTCGACGGGGCGATTTGTCGAGGCAGATCGTCTACCATCGTTGTCTCTAGATCAGCCCTTGGGGGGGCAAGTTGGGAATTCGAAACGACGATGTACCGCTGGCACTGGTGGTGGTTGGCCTAGGGTGTCTCGGACTTGGGGTCTTTCTCGGCGTCTCCACCACTCAGCAGAGTTTCATGGTGGCAGTCAAAGCGATCGACCAACTCGGACCGACACTGACGACGATCACAGCAGTATGCGCCGCAGTCTGGGGCGTACGACGCGCTTGGGATGCTGCGCAGGCGCAAATTCTGGCCGCCGAAAATCATCGGCGCGAGGACCTCGTATTCAACCAAATCGAGATAATGGAAGCCTTGAGGTTCGACTTATTGACACTGTCTCAAGCTCTGGACGCGTATGCCAATGGTGACGATCTGGCTCAAGATGTCGGAGATTTGAGCTGGGAATTTCGGATTAAGGCATTCAGCCTGAACGGTAGGTTCGGAAGGGTTCTTAATATTATTCTGACGTCATTCCGCGATCTTAAATATCGTACAAATAAAAATCACAATCTTACAGAAGATCGGCGCGCAATGATAATGGCAGCGCAGTTCGAGGTTCTGGCTGTCTGCGTCGATAACATGAAGAATATCATCAGTGCTGGAGATCGCATTCAGCTTCCAATATGCTCAGAGAGCGACGTCCTTCTGCCGATCAGTAGGCGTGGACTTCAACCAATTGAAGTTCCAATTGTAGGGACGCTTACACTGAAAAGCTGAGGGATCAGGCATCGGCGATTTGGCGCAGTCCATCGGTCCAGTCGCGCTAGTTCGCTCGCTTGTACCGCGGATGGCCCAGCCCAGCTTTGTCCGCCGGGCCGCGAGCCTCGGCTGCGCCATTTTGGATCCTGCAGTGCACAGCATCAGCTTCGTCGAGCGAACCGTCTCGTTGGTTTCAAAGGGTGGCGCCCGATCCTCGCCGCACCCCTACCCTTCCACCAGCGCCTCGAGCCGCACCACCCCGTGCTCGGTGATCCCGTCGGGGTCGCGGCGGACTTCGGCGAAGGCGACGCGCAGCGTCACCAACTGGTGATCGGCGAGCGCGAGCGGTTCGTCATGCAGCAGCCGCATCAGGAGGCCGGCGATGGCCCAGGCTTCCTTCTTGCCGCCCTGGCGCGACCAGACATGCAGCGTCAGGCTGACATCACCGCCTTTGGCCGAGCCGTCGCTCCAGTCCGCCTGGCCGGCGGCGCCGAGCGTCACATAGGGAAAGTCGGTGCCGCGCGGCGCACCATCGAAGATGCGCGGGCCGCCGAGCGCGGCGAGGAGATCGGCGTCGGCGAGAAGGCGCGCGAAGACGGCGGCCTGAAGATCGAGCGATGCCGTGGTCATGCCGGCCTCCGCTTCAGCCGGCGCAGTGCCGGGGCGACGACCGAGTCGGCGGCGCTGTCCAGCGCGCCGAATTCGCGGGCGAAGAGCCCCGGACCCGTCAGCGTCACCTCGACGCCGCCCTCGCGGCGCGTGGTGCCAGCACTGCTGCCCGGCGCCGACGCCGCAAGCGCGTTGGCGACGCGGCTCGCCTCGCTCGCCACCGCCGCGGCAATCGGGCGGCGCGCGGCAGCGGCGATGCGGCGGCCGATATCCTCAGCGCTCATGGTGTCTCCTCCCTGGCCTCGATCAGAAGAAAGCGGCGGCGCTCGTCGGGATCGACGACCGTCGCGATGGCGAGCAGGCGGCCGCGATGGCGAATGCGCATCCCAGCTGCGACGTCGCTGCGATGGCGGATGGTGACGCGGTGAGTGATGGCGCTGCCGATCCGGTCGGCGGCAGTGTCGACCACCGCGCGCACCGGCTCGATCGCGGCCCAGACGGTGGCGAGCGGCGACCATGCGATGCTGCCGCCGCCGGCCTCGTCGGGGGTCACGACCGGCTGCTCGATGAGGATCCGATGGGCGATCCAGCCCGGTTCGAACTCGCCCTTCACAGCGAGCGCACCTTGTAGGGCGCGATCAGCGCGTCGAAGCCGGGCGGCGCGATGGCCCCGGCGAAATCATGGCCGACCATGCCGCGCGCCTCGTACCAATGCGCGACCAGCACCATCACCGCCTGGCGCAGCGGCGCCGGCACGTCGATCGACGAGACGCCATAGCCGGCGAGCACGTCGATCTCGATGCCGTTGTCATAGAGCGCCGCCTGCGGCCGGATGCGGGCGATCAGCCTTGCCGGCGAGGAGGAGATATCGACGCGCCAGTTGTCGGCGCTCCACTGCCGCGCGACGCCGGCGACGTCATAGAAGGTAACCTCGTTGACGGCGATGAGCGGCGACAGCGGGATCGGCACCGAGCGTCCCTCGGGCCATTCGTCGAGATAGATCCGCCAAAGCTGGCGGATCAGGCAGCGCCGCGTCACGGCCTCGATATGCACCCGCGCCGCGACGATCGCCGCCTGCAGCAGGCGGTCCTCGTCGGGGGTGTCGAGCCGGAGATGCGCCTTCACATCGGCCAGCGTCACCGGCTCGATCGTCGGCCCGGAAATGAGGGCGGTGGTCATGCTTTGCCTCCTTGAAGTTGCCTGCCTTGGAAAAAAGAAGCGGCGCCACGCAGGACGTGGCGCCGCCGGGCGTCGGCTGTGGCGGGAGGCGCACCATCAGCCAACGCCAACGTCGAAAGTCCGGGAACGGCTCGCGGCCCTTCACAGGCCCCCACCCCGAGGAAGGGGGGTTAGTACGTGAGCACCGGAAGCGCAGGAGACCGGCCTTTGCAGGCCGGCTTGGCGCAACCGGGTGCCCTTCCTAGCTCGTGCCGAACTTCAGCAGCTTGATCGCGTCGAAATCCTGGACGCCGCCGCCGACACGCTTGGTCGTGTAGAAGAGGACGTAGGGCTTGGCCGAGTAGGGATCACGCAGCACGCGCACGCCGATCCGGTCGACGACGAGATAGCCGCGCTTGAAGTCGCCGAAGGCGAGCGCGAGGGCATTGGCGCCGATATCGGGCATGTCCTCCGCCTCGCTGACCGGGAAGCCGAGCAGCGAAGCCTCGCCGCCGGCGCTCGCCGCCGGCTGCCAGAGATAGTTGCCGTCCGCGTCCTTCAGCTTGCGGATCGCCGCCTGGGTGCGGCGGTTGAGCACGAAGCGGGCATTGGCGCGGTAGCCGGCCTTCAGCGCATAGACGAGGTCGATCAGCACGTCGGAGGGGTTGGAGGCCGGCAGCGCGCCGGAGACGCCGGTGACGATGTAGCCGAGCTTGCCCCAGACCCAGGCCGATTCCGCCGCCGTCGTATAGGAGAGGAAGCCCTTCGGCTTGTTGGTGCCGTCGCCGGTGACGAAGGCAGTGCCTTCCTGCGTCGCGAAGGCCGCCTCGACCTCGGCGGCGATCCACTGGTCGATATTGACGGCGCTGTCGTCGAGCAGCGCCGCCGTCGCGGCCGGCATGGCGTAGAGCTCCATCGCCGGGAAATCGAGCGCGGCGATGGTCGGCGAGGTCGTCTGGCTGCGGGCATCGGTCTCGCCGGCCCAGCCGACGGCGGGACCCGCCGTCATGAAGGGCTTGCGATAGGTGCCGCCGGAGACCTGGCGCACATCGGCGATGGCGCGGATCGGCGAGATGGCGGCCAGCCGCTTGCCGATCTCCGTCTCGGTCTCGAGCGGCACGAGATAGCCGCCATCGGCATTGGAGCCGGCGGAGAGCGCCTTCTGCTCGAGCCGGCGCATGCCGTCCTCGTCGCCGCCGCGGACATAGGCCTCGAAGGCCGCCTTGTGCTCGCTCGGCCGGCGCTCGCCGCGCGTCTCGCCGGAAAGCGGCGGCCGGCGGCTCTTCAGCGAGAGTTCGTCGAGCGTGCGGTTGATGCGGTCGAGCTTCTCGACGGTGAGCGGATCGGCGCTGAGCTTCTGCTCGATCTCGCCGAGGCGCTCGTCATTGGTTTCCTTGAACGCCTCGAAGGCATGCAGGAAATCGTCGAAGGCGGCGCCGACATCGCCGGGCTCCGCTGCCTTCGTTTCGGCGGCCTTCGTCTCGGCGGCCCTGGTCTCGGCGGCCTTCTGTGCCGCAGCCTGCGGCAGGGCCGCCTTCAGTTCCGGCGCCGGGGCGCGGCGTGCATCGAGGGTAAGAGGCTTCATTTCGGGTTCCTTTGGTTGAGGGTTTGCGCGGCGCGGCGCATGCGGGCCGCAAGACGCACCGCCGGCTGGGCGGGACCCGACTTGACGGCGCGGATGCGGGCGTCGGGCTGCATCGGGAAGGTGACGACCGAGATCTCCCAGAGATCGATCTCGGTCAGGCGGCGCACGCCGGCGGCCCGATCGGCGCGGGCGCGCACCGTCTTGAAGCCGATCGAGAGCCCGTCGAGGGCGCCGGCGCGCATCAGGCTGGCGACCTCGCGGCCCCGCGCCACGTCGAGCATCAGGCGGCCGCGGACGAAGAGGCCGTGCTGGTCCTCGCGCAGCTCCGTCCAGACGCCGATCGGCTCGGCCGGGTCGTGCTGGTAGAGCATGCGGATGCCGCTCACCTGGCGCCTTGCGATCGAGCGCAGGAAGGCGCCGGGCATCACCATGTCGCCGGAGAGATCGGGCAAGCCGAACAGGCTGGCATAGCCGGAGAAGGCGCCCTCGCCATCGACACCGGAAAGATCGGCCGCCGCCGCCTTCCGTTCGAGATCGGGCAGCGCCTGGGACGAGAGGGATCTGGACATCAAGTCTCCTTCGCCGGCCCGGAAAGGGCCGCGTTGGCAGGGTGGGATTGGTGGGGACAGTTGACGGGAGACGTCGCCGCTGGCGAAACCGGCGCACGGCCGCGGCCGACGCCTCAGTGGGCGCGATCGACCGGGCGAACTACTCGCCGGCTGGGATTGTCAGATCGAGAGGTCGAGGTCCCTGGCAAGGGCAGCCAGCCGGCGATCGCGCGTCCAGAGACGGCCGCCATCGGTCGCCCGAGCCGAGGCGAGAAGATGGACATCGACATAGCCGATGCCGCGACCAGCGAGCCCTGCTTCCTCGATGAACCTCCAGATGACGGGGTCATCGACGACCGCGACCGGCGGCAGGCCGGCGAGGAGATCGAGAACCAGCTGGCGGTCCTTGAGATGCCCGAGCGCGATTTCGCCGATCACGAAAGGATGGACCAGAACCTCGCCAGCCTGCAGGGCTCGCACGAGGTCACTGTCACCCATCCGCAGATGGTCGACCCAGACGGAGGTATCGACGAGGATCATCGCTCCCCGAACCGCCGACGCGGCGGCTCGGCAAGGTCGGGTTGGCTACCGCCAAGGCGCGCCAGCTGCCGCGCGCTTTCGCGCTCGATCAGCGCAACCAGCGCCTCGTTGAGGAGATCTGTTCGCTCGGCGAGGCCGGAGATCGCGGCAGCGCGGGCGAACAGATCGTCGTCGAGCGCAATCGTCATCTGCATTGCGGATGTCCCATGAGCACAACCCAGCTGCGGAAACTATGCCTCGACGGGGACCCTCGCACAATCGCCCTCACCGTCGCCGGATCAGCCGCTCCAGCACGCCGGCGAAATCGCGGAACACCGTGTGATGGTCCGGGCCGTCCGGCTTCAGCAAACGCTTGAGGATGGCAGTCATTCTCGAATCTCCTGAATCAGTTAGGCGTCGTCGTTGAAAAAGTGATTGAGCCGCGCGATCTCGGCGACGAAATCGTTGAACCGCTTGTTGGAGGCGGCGAGCTCGCGCAGGGACCAGACGAGCAGCGCGCTGGCGCCGGACGCCCAGAGGAACAGCGCGAGATGGGCGAGATCGCCGCGCGTGGCGAAGGCGCGCGTCAGCTCGTCCATCACGCCGCGCCCTCCCCTGCCGGGCTGTAGCCGACCGCCTGGCGCTTCTCGTCGCGCGAGAGGAAGCTTGCCGCCTCCAGCCGCCGCCACAGCGCCTCGCGCTCAGCCGAGAGCGCGTCGATCGCATCGGCGTCATAGGCGAGGCGGACGGCGCCGCCATAGGCCGGGCCGAGCCAGCCGGCGATCGCCGCCGCCGTGCGGCCGACCAGCGGCAGCACGGTCTGGCGCCAGAAGGCGCGGTTGGCCTCGGCATAATTGGCATAGGTGTTGTCGCCGGGAATCCCGAGCAGCATCGGCGGAATGCCGAAGGCGAGCGCGATCTCGCGCGCCGCGCCGTTCTTCGCCTCCATGAAGTCCATGTCGCGCGGCGTCAGCGCCATCGACGTCCAGTCGAGCCCGCCTTCGAGCAGCAGCGGCCGGCCGGCGCGGACGGCGCCGGTATAGTTCGCCTCCAGCTCGGCCTTCAGCCGCTCGAACTGGTCGGCGGAGAGATTGGCGCCGCCCTCGCCGCGATAGACCAGCGCCCCGGAGGGCCGGGCGGAATTGTCGAGCAGCGCCTTGTTCCATTCGCCGGCGGCGTTGTGGATGTCGAGCGCCATCGCCGCCGCCTCGATCGGCGCGAAGCCGTAGTGATCATCGAGCGGATGATGCAGGCGCAGCTGCAGCACCGGCGCGACGCCGCCGGCGCCCGGATCCTGGAAGCGCACCGTCTCGCTGCCGACCGTATAGTCGAACGCCTCCGGCCAGCCATCGGCGCCGGGCACGACCCTGACGCGGTCCGGCCGCAGCGCATGCAGCTCGGCCGGCCTGCCGCCGAGGAGGACCAGCTCGGCATAGGCATTGCCGGCGGTGAGCAGGTTGGCATAGAGCGCTTCGAGCAGCGCCGTGCCGCTCTGGCGGCGATTGGGCTCGGCGAGGAGATCCAGCAGCGGATGCTCCGGCCGCTCGGCGGCGCCGTCATAGGCGAGGAGCGGCACGCTCGCCGCGCTCTCCGCGGTCATCATGACAGCGCGATAGACGATGGCGTTCTTCATGAAGCCCTCGCGGGCGAGGCTCGCCGCATCGCGCGGCGACCACACCGCGCGGCCGCGCCCCTGAAGGGCGATCAGCGGCCCGCTGCGCGAGGCCTTCTGCTCGGGCACGGCTTTGCCGCCGCCGAAGAGGCGGGCCCTCAGCGTTTCCAACATCGGATCATCCTTTCGAGCATTGCCTAAAGCCGCCGCACGCGCGGCTCGGCCGCGGCGCGCAGCATCAGCAGCGTCAGCGCCCAGACGAGCGCATCGAGACGGTCCGGCGAGCGACCGTTCGAAAGCCCGTCCGGGCCGAAATCGGCGAGTTCGTCCTCGAGCGCCGGAAACGCGCCGGCATGGCGGACGCGGCCCTGCGCATAGAGGGCGGCGACCGGCTCGGCGCGCAGATATTTGCCGCGCGTCGCCCGGACCGAGGTGACCGGAATGGTCGGATCGACCTCGGCGATGACGCTCGCCACCATGTCGCCGCCCTGGTTGACCTCGGCGACCAGCATGTCGGCCTCGAGCGCCTGGTAGAGCGCCACCGCCGCCCCCGCCCAGCGCGCCGGCTTCACTTCGGCGATCGAGGCATCGGCGAGCACATAGCCGGTGCCGTCCTCGGCAAGGCCGCAGGCGATGATGCCGCAGGCATCCGCGCCCTTGCGGCGCGAGGCCGGCGGATCGACCGCGACGACGATGCGCGAAAGCTTCGGCGCCTCGCCGACGCGCAGCCGCTCGATCGCCTCGCGGCTCCAGAGCGCATCGACGCGGTCGTCGATCAGTTCGCCGTCGATCTCCTGCCGGCCGAGCCGCGTGCCGCGATAGCGGCCGATGACCCGCTCCAGAAAGCCCGGCGCGAGATTGCCGAGATTAGCCGCCGTCCCGGCGCGCGTCATCACCGTGCGCTCCGCCTTGATCAGCCGCTTCAAAAGCGGCGTCGGCCGCGGTGTCGTCGTCACCAATTGCCGCGGCAGCGCGCCGAGGCGGAGGCCGAATTGCAGCATGTCCCAGCTCGCCTCCTGATGGCGCCATTTGCCGAGCTCATCCGCCCAGGCCGCCTCGAATTGCGGCCCGCGCAAGCTTTCCGGATCCTCCGACGAGAAGCAGAGCGCCGAGGCGCCGTTCGGCCATTCGAGCCGCCGGCGCGAGGGCTGCCAGAGCGGCCGCTCGGCGCGCGGATGCACGGCAAGCAGCCCCGAAACCCCTTCGATCATCACGTCGCGCACATCGGCCAGCGTCTCGCCGACGAGGGCGATCCGCCCGACCGGCTTTGCGGCATAGCCCGGCCGCCCGGCGACGAGGCCGCGGATCCATTCGGCGCCGGCGCGCGTCTTGCCGGCGCCGCGCCCGCCGATCATCAGCCAGGTGAGCCAGTCGCCCTCGGGGGGCAGCTGGTCGTTGCGGGCCCAGAAATCCCAGTCATGCGCGAGGGCCGCCCGCTCCGCCGGGCTCGTCCAGGCCTCGAGCCGCGCCATCAGCGCCGCCGGCGGCCAGTTCATATGGACCGAGCGCTGCCAGGCGCTCCGCAAGGCGCGATGTGAGCTCGTCGAGATCGACCGTTGCATCCTCCGTCGATCCTTCCCGTTCATCGCGAAGCTTGGCGAGCGTCTCGAAGGTGCGCGCCAAAACGCTCAAGGTGCGCGCGTCCTTTTCCTCGACGCTGCCGCCACCGGCGAGAAAGCGCTGCTCGAGATCGGCGATCTGCCGCTCGAAGGCGCGGAACAGCCGCCCGAGCAGCTTGTCGTCGTCGGCCGCTTCCGGCACGGCGGGCGCCTCGCCCGGCCGCGTCCACCCGTCCCGCTTCGCCCGCCGCCACAGCGCGACATGCTGGATGCCATGCGCCTCGGCGATGACGCGGACGGGATCCAGCGTCGTCTCGAATCTGAGCCGCATCGCGCCCCACACCGCCTCCGACACCTTCGGCACGCGCCCCTCCCCGAAAAAGAAAAAGGCGCCCGAAGGCGCCTCAGAAACCGCATGTCTGCGCGCGCCGCGAGAGCGACAGCGCGGCGTCTGCCCTGAGAGCCGAGAGCCGCCGCCCCTTTCACCTCTCCCTGAGGGAAAGGTCGGACCGAAGGTCCACGTGAGGGCCTTCCGGCCCCACCGGCACTGCAAGGCTATTCCCACGCCGAACGGTCCGCCGCCGCCACCCCGAAGAGGCGGCGCGCCACGATCGGACGACACTAGGCAAAGAAGAAAGCAAGCCCCTCACCCGGGCCGTTGGCCCGACCTCTCCCGGAGGGAGAGGCGAGACAAGACCGCGGCGACAGCCAGAGGGCGATGACGCTGCCACCCCTCTGGCTATGGTCACCGCGACGGCCCGACAACCGCCGCCACGCCGAAGCAGCGAACCCCGCCGCCCCTTTCGCCTCTCCCCCAGGGAGAGGTCGGACCGAAGGTCCGGGTGAGGGCCTTGCGGCCCCTCCGGAAGAGGCCGCAGCGCCCGAACGCAGCTTTCCGACGATGCCTGAACCCTACCGACCAACCGTCACGCTGTCAAGGATTTTATTCCTAGTTGATTTCAATTGCCGCGATGGGTGGGGCGTGGTGCCCGGCTCTCCGGGCGCTCCGTGACCTTCGCTGCGCCTCACAAGCAAGACCTGGATGGCCGGGTCAAGCCCGGCCATGACAGCGGATGGATCACCGGAAATCGAGCGAGCCCCTGGCTGTTGGTAAGCCGCACCCCGGCGCGTCATGCCCGGGCTCGAACCGGGCATCCATAAGCTTCTCCGAAGGGAGGTGGGGTGCTGGCTCAAAGAGACACTTCAGAACACGACCGGACTTGGGACAACCGATGCGCGAGCAGCCTTGATCTAGAAAGGCTGGATTGTCTCTTTACAGTATCTCGATCAATGGCCCTTCCTTCCGCAACAATGACAGATAGTCGCCGCGGTTCATGATTAGCGCTCCTGTGCCGACCCGCGAAGCGAGCTCAATGAAACGCCGCTCAACAACCTTCCGAGCAGCCTCATCGTCCATAGCCAACATTCCCGCCTCCAGTTCAACGGCGTCGTTGAATCTCAGGTGGATCTTCCGACCCACGACGGATTGCTCAAGGCAAGCGCGTCGAAATACTCCGAAGAAACTGAACCCGCCGATTTGGACGAGGCGATATCCAATCAAGTTGCTCACAAGCGGCAAGCTAATGTCGCGGTTGGTCTCAAAATCAAACGTGGGGGTGCCCGGCGCACAGGCAATCGCGAAATTCACGAGATCATCATGCGCTGCAATCAAATCCATAGCGCGAAGTGGCGGGTTTTCATTGGCGCCGCAGCAGCGCCGTAGATGTCCCAAGACTTTGTCTAGCCAGACGAGCCCCTCACGATCCTCGATGACGACAGGCGGGCAGGTCGTCTTCAGCGGCTCATCCTGTTCGTCGAGCGACAGCGCGACGCTGCACTGATCCTCAGATATGACCATGAAACATACAAGATTCTGGAGGAGATCGAGCGGGTGAATATCGTCTGCGCGGAAGTCATAGCTTATTTTGAACTCTCGCCCGCGCACTATCCCGCTTATGCCCGGCGATTTGAATGTGGCCCGTACAGTCTCAAGTGACAGATCTCCCCAAGCGAGGCTGCGCACCTCCCCGATGAAGGTCGCGGCTCGCCCTCGATCGTTTCGGAAGGTGAGCTGGCCTGGCTTGGGGATCGCCTCGAAATTGAAAACCGTAGGTTTGCCTTCAAAGAACGGGGAAACGATGTCGAACCGCCGATCGCCCAAGCTGATCTCAACGTCGGGGGGGGTCGTCGGCAATCCTACCGCAGCGTCGATCAGCTTCTGGACGTCGCCGTATGGCAGCTTAAGGGTGCCACCGATCCGGCCGCCTTCAAATCCGAGTTCGTCGGTGAGCTGGCGCTTTCGGTTGGCATAGTCATGCTGATCAGTGTCGGCGATTGACCGGATCCAAGACACAAGATCGTTGGTATGGTCATCGCTGTTATCGAACGTGATCGACAAGCGGAGACGGTTGAGATCCATCTTGCCGTCGCGATGCGCTTCGCGTGCTCGGCGGAGCGTAGCTTCGAGCAAGGGCTTGTCAAAATGCTTAGCGTAAATTCGTTCTTCGCTATGGTCGGAAGTCCGCCACCAGAGCGCGATGAAACAGGGGTCAGGCTCACTAGCGAACCGAAGGGCATTGCTCAGCTTGATGCTCGCGGTCGGCTTCCCGCTTGTCTTCGACTTAACTTGAACGCGGACCGTAGCGTTGCCCGGTTGCCGATCGTGAGGTAAGCCGGCAACCTTCGCGCGGGGAAACTCTACAATATAGTCCCAGCCCTCTCGATCCTGAATCGAACGATTTTTTGTCAGATCAGCAACGTTGCAAAGGTTCTCGAACGATGACTGAGCGTATTCCGGGAAGTTTTTCGCGAATGGAGGCACGTCACGATCCGTTCGTACATCGCGAGGTCGTAGATCGACGACACTCTAGCTCGACTAGCAATATATCAGAGTGGATACTAGATGATATGGTTTCAGCCACACTTCGAAACATAGTTACAGCGATCAGATTCGTTGCACCGTTGTCAATGATGCAATGCAAACGCTGATCCGAAAAGCATCCAGAGCGCCACGAACTTAGAATGGGCGGTGAGGGCTTATGCGCCCCGATAACGAACGCTTTCCGAACACCGAAACCGACGAGTGACACGGCGGACATCCACTCCGCCCGAGCCGTCCGAAAACAGCGTCGACATTCAAGCGTCCGCTTTACCCTCGTTTATCGAACCAGGCGGACAGCATATTCTCTGCCGTCATCTTCTCAATCACGATGGCATCTTTCCCCCTCACCTCCTCCAAACCGCCGGCACCAGGTGCCCGCGGCGGATCGCGATCGTGAGCAGGATCACGCCGGTCGTGGTGCAATAGACCAGCGCGATGATCGAGTGCTCCATGCCGAAGCTGCCGCCGGTGAGGAGGTCCGGGCCTTCGATGGTCGCCTTGAGGAGGCCGGGTTCGGCGGCGTTGCCGGAGACGGCGCCGGAGAAGACGGCGGACTGGACATAGTTCCAGGCCATGTGGAAGCCGATGCAGATCCAGAGGCGGCGGGTGACGAGATAGGCGGCGGAGAGCAGCAGGCCGGCTTCGATGGCGATGTAGATCGCGCCGCCGAGGGTGGCGGCGGGGTTCAGCATGTGTAAGAGGCCGAAGACGAGCGAGGAGACGAGGATGCCGGCCCAGCTGCCGAAGACGGCCTCGACCGAGCCCTGCAGGACGCCGCGGAAGATCAGCTCCTCGAAGATGCCCGACTTGATGGCGAGCGCGATGCCCGGAATGAGGAAGGCGAGCGGATTGAAGCCCTCGACCCTGTAGATGCCGAGGAGCATCAGCGTCACGGCGGAGGCGGTGTAGAGCCCCGCGCCGCAGAGCGCGCCGACGGCCCATTCGCGCGCGAGGCCCGGCGTCGCGAGCTCGGTCACGGCGCGGCGTTCGATGAACCGGCCATAGGCGAGATAGAGCGCGATCGCCAGCAGTCCGAGGACGATCTGGATCGCGATGCCCTGTAGCGGCCGGTCATGGAAGTCTTCGAGCCAGGACTCGGCCCAGGCCATGAACGTGACGAGGAGCCCGCCGAGAACGACGATGCGCGTGAACGGAGATGTGAGGATGCGCAACCAGAGCGGCTTGTCAGATAGACTTTCATCCGTCATGGGAACACCTTCGCGCCTCTGATCAACGCCGTTCCCAAGACACTAACCGGCGCCAGAGCCGAAGAATAGCCTCACGGCGCGCGCCGTCCAGACCGGGGCGGCGCGCTGCACATCTCCGCGATACGCGTTTTCCGTCGAGAGACGAAGGCGGCAGCGCCGTGCGGCCGCCGTCGTCCTTGCGCGCTACTCGACCAGTTCGATGTCGCCCGGCTTCCAGCTCTTGTCGAACCAGGGCTCGAGCGGGCCATAGAGGCGGAGCAGCGTGTTCCAGCCCTTGCCGGGCATGGTCTGCACCCAGTTGTTCTCCTCGCCCGCCGGGGCCTTGGGGCCGAAGAAGATCGTCACCGAGCCGTCCGGGTTGGTCTTGAGGCCGGGATGGTGGCTGTCGACGCCGGCGGTCTTCTGGTCGGTCTCGAGCAGCGAGCGGGTCGCGTTGTCATAGACGACGAAGGACCAGAACTCCTTGGCCGGCACCGGGCCGGGCAGCGTCACCTTGTAGGTCTTGCCGCCGTCGAGGCTCGCGCCCTTCGCGTCCTTGAACGCGCCGGCATAGGCCGAGCCCGAGCCGGGCTTCGCATAGGACATCGCCGGGGTGATGCCGGTCGCGTAGTAGAAGAACATCGCCTCGCCGTCGAGCAGCCGCTCGGCGCCGTCGAGGAACTGGTAGCTGCCGCCGACGAAGGGCGTGAACCACTGCCGGTCGGGATAGAATTTCGTGCGCGGATCGCGGCTGTCGATGAGGAGCGTGCGGGCCGTCGCATTGCCGACCGCCACCGCATCGGTGAGGATCGCCGTCATGCGCGCGTCCGGCGCGAAGGGCTTGCCCTTGGCGATGCCGATCGCGGCGAAGAGGCCGACCTTGTCGGGATCGACGAAATCGGCCGGCTCGCGCTGCACGACCTCGTTCAGCTCGTCATAGAAGCTGATGTCGTTGGCGCTGATCGTGTTGAACTTCTTGCCGGAGATGTCGACGAAGGTCGCCTTCGGCGTCTCGCCGCTCTCCGTGGTGGCGTTGAAGGGATAGAGATTGGTGCCGGCCTTGGCGTGGGCGACGGAGCCGGCGAGATCGCCGTCCTTGACGAAGACGCGGAAGAAGACGAGCAGCGTGTTGGTGCGCGGCTGCTTGACGAAATAGCCGTCCGCCGGCGCCTCGCCCGTCCAGCCCGGCGGCAGGAACAGATATTTGCCGCCCTTGCCGCCATCCGGCCCGGTGAGGCCGATATCGGTGACCCAGCGGAAATAGCCGTCGTCGACCGGGCCGAGCACGCCGGTCGGCACTTCGAGCACCATCGGCCCGGCGGAGAGGTCGAGGCAGGCGAGCGCATAGACCGTGGTCGTGTTCGGCGTCAGGAACAGCGAGCGGGCGTCCATCAGCGTCTCGGTGATGGCGACGCTCTGGTTGGCCTTTGCGCCGATGCTCTCCAGCCCGTTGCAGGCGGCGCGCACCGAAGTCGCCGGCATGCCCTCGAGGAAGGCCTCGACGCCGCGCGAGAAGTCGAGATTGTCGTAGACGAGCTTGACGGTCGCCGCATCCGGCACGCCGTTCTCGAAGCGCAGCGTGCCGAGGCGGGTCTCGACGGCAGGCGGCGTCGTGATCTTGGCCGGAACATCGGCCGAATAGGTCGGCGTCTGCGCCCATGCGGCGCTGGCGGCGGCGAGGAAGAGGCCGGCTGCGAGGGCGGCGCGGCGGCGGACGGGTCGTAGAGGTCTCATCGAAATCCCCCGAGTTGATGATGCGCTGCTTTTACAATGCGGCCGGTCCTCCGTCACGAGGCGGTGCGGAGATGTCGCGGCGCCGCAAAGGCCGGGCGGTCAGCCGAGCAGCGCGCGCAGGATCAGCCCGAGCGGGATCGAACCGCCGAGCAGCGTCAGCTCGAAGCCATAGGCGCGGAAGAACGCGCGGAGGCCGGCGCGCGGCCGGATCGAGGCAGCGGCGGGAAAGCGTTGCGTGCGCATGGCGTCAGCCTCGCCGCCGCGCGCGGGTGCGCCCGCGAGACACGGCGCCGGCAAGCGCGGCCTCGGCATCACGCAGTGCCGGCAGCAGCGCGTGGAGCCGCGTCAGCGAGGCAGCGGAGGCGGCGACGAGCGGCAGCCGCGGCGCGGGATCGAAGCCGCCGCACATCGCCGCCGCGGCCTTGGCGATCACGCCCTCCGCCTCCTCGGCGGCGAGCGCCGCCAGCGGCGCGAGGGTCTGCTCCAGCCGCCGCGCCGAACCGAGATCGCCGGCACGGCAGGCATGGTGCAGCGCCGCGACGAGGCGCGGCACGACATTGGCGAGCGCGGAGATGCCGCCGACCGCGCCGGAGAATGTGCCGCGCAGCACGTCGCCGTCGCCGTCCGAGAGCCTCGACAGGCCGCAGGTCAGGCCCCGCAACCTGTCGAGGCCGCCGACGATGCCGGCGACGCCCGGAAGGGCGGCGATCCGCGCCAGCGTCGCCGGCGCCAGCGTGACGGCGGTGCGCTCCGGCGCGGGATGGACGAGGATCGGGCGATCGACCGCGCGCGCCACCGCCTCGAAATGGCGGATGACGCCCTCCTGCGAGGGCCTGTTGTAGAAGGGCACCGTGACCAGCAGCGCGTCGGCCCCGGCGCGGCAGGCGGCGCGCGACCAGGCGATCGTGCGCTCGGTGCCGTTCGAGCCGGTGGCGGCGATGACGGGGCGGCCGGCGGCGCCGCGGACGGCGATCTCCACCAGCAGGTCGCGCTCGGCGGGCGACAGCGTGGGGCCTTCGCCCGCGATGCCGGCGACGAGCAGCCCCGAGGCGCCGCCGCCGACCTGCCGCTCGACGAGCGCGGCGAAGGCGTCCGCGTCGAGCGCCTCGCCCTCGAAGGGGGTGACGAGCGCGGTGATCGCGCCGGCGAAGTCAGAGGCCGCCGGTATCGGCATGCATGCATTGGTCATCGCCGGCCCCTCACAGCGCCAGGAGAACCTTGCCGCCGACGATCTTCACGGCGTTCTCGCGCCAGCCGGTCTCGAAGGCCGCATAGCGGAGCGCCGCGCGGCGGTCGGCGAAGATGCCGCCGCCGAGGCCGTGGGTTTCGACGGCGAGCCAATGGCCCTGATAGTCCTGGCCGACGACGAAGTTGCGTTGGCAGGCGGGAGAGGCGCCCCGGCTGCCGGTAGACGCTGATGCACGTTGGGACATGGCTCTTTCGATGGATCCGAGGCGCTCTCGGCGCCACGCCTCGAAATCTGGGCCGTGTCGCATAGGCGTTCGAGACGGCGTCCCGCCTCCCGGCATAGGAATGTCGTAGCCGCCCGCGCCGCTCGGCGAGGGTGCATGCGCCGCGCCGATCCTTCTGGCCCGCGGCGCCCGCCTGTGGCATCGAAGCGGAAGCCGTTTCCCGAATCCGCCAGGTGGGCATGACCAGCGAACAGCAGGTGCTTCGACTTTCCGTTGTCGCGACGATGGCGCTCGCAGTGTTCGGCGTCTTGTCGGGGCTCATCACCGGCTCGTCGGCGATCGTGTTCGACGGCTTCTATTCGCTCACCGACGCCGCCATGACGCTGGTGTCGCTGTCGGTCGCCGGCCTCATCGGCAGCGCCACCACCGGCATCGCGCCGCGTGGCAAGCTCGGCGAGCGCTTCACGATGGGGTTCTGGCATCTCGAGCCGATCGTCATCGGCCTCAACGGCACGCTCTTGATGGGCGCCGCGCTCTATGCGCTCATCAATGCGCTGCTCAGCCTTTCGGCCGGCGGCCGGCATCTCGCGCTCGATGTCGCCGTGCTCTATGCGGGCGTGGCGCTCATCGCCGCGACGGGCATGGCGCTCTGGTGCCAGCGCGCCAACCGGCAGATCCGCTCCGAGCTCGTCGCGCTCGACGTCAAGTCGTGGCAGATGTCGGCGGCGCTGTCGGGGGCGCTGCTCGTCGCCTTCGCCTTCGGCCTCTCCGTCGAGGGCACGCGGCTCGGCTTCCTCGTGCCCTATGTCGACCCGGCGGTGCTGGCTCTTGTGGCGCTCGCCATCCTGCCGGTGCCGTTCGGCGCGGTGCGGCGGGCGCTCGCCGACATCCTGCTGGTGACGCCGCCCGACCTCATGCAGCATGTCGATGCGGTCGCCCGCGACGTCGTCGCGCGCGAGGGGTTCCTGTCGCATCGGGCCTATGTGGCGCGGGTCGGCCGCGGCCGGCAGATCGAGCTCTATTTCATCGTGCCGACCGGGCTGCCGGCGCGGCCGCTCGAGGCGTGGGACAGCCTGCGCAATGCGATCGGCATCGCCATCGGCGATGAAAGCCCCGACCGCTGGCTGACGATCGCCTTCACCACCGACAAGGAATGGGCAGAGTAGACCGCGCGGTCAGCCCGTCGCAGGGCTGCGAAGAGCCGGGCTGCAGCCGGAGCCGGCGGCGGGTCACCCCGCCCGCCTGCCCGCTCCGGCCGCGCCCTCCCGGCCCGGTTCGGCCTTCGCCGAAATCTCCTCAGTCGGCGCGCCGCCCATGCGCGCGCATCTCGTCCAGCCATCCGGCCCGCGTCTCGGCGCTGGCGCCCTCGGCATTGCCGTAGAAGCTCTCGCGCACCGGCTTGATGCCGACGAAGTCGAGGATGTTGCGCTCCATGCCGCGCAGGCCATGCGCGCCGAAATACCAGCGATAGACCAGCGCCGGCATGCCCATGGTCACGACCAGCCGCGCCGAACGGCCGGCGAGCAGCTTCTTCGGGAAGCCGTTCGGCTGCGAGGCGAAGGCAGTGCCCGGCCGGAAGATCTGTTCGAGAAAGGCCTTGAGCAGCGCCGGCATGGTGCCGAGCCAGAGCGGAAAGACCATGACGATATGGTCGCTCGCCAGGATCGCCTCGGCGGCCGGGGCAAGGCTCTCGGGCGGCGTGCCGTGCTGGAAATCGTCCTTGGTGCGCAACAGCGGGAAATCGAGGCTGGCGAGGCGGATGGCGGTGACTTTGTGCCCCGCCTCCGCCGCGCCCTCGGCATAGGCGGCGGCGAGCGCGCTGCAGAGCCGTCCGTCAGCCGGATCTGGATGTCCGTCGATGATGACGATCCGCTTGCTCATGTCCGCCTCGCCCGCCCCGCAACTTCCGGTAACGGACGAAGGCTCTGCGCTCGCGGCGGCCGGCGCCTTGACCGCGATCAAGCGCCGGCGCGTTTTGAGCTCGTCTCAGACGAAACCGGCGACCGCATGCGGCTCGTAGGGCGCCTCGAGATGCGAGATCTCGTAGTCGTCGAGGCGGACGGAGAGCGCGCCGGCGGCATCGTCGAGATGCTCGAGCTTGGTGGCGCCGACGATCGGCGCGGTGACGGGGGATTTCTGCAGCACCCAGGCGAGCGCGACCTGGGCGCGCGGAATACCGCGCTCGGCCGCGACATGGGCGACGGCGGCGACGACCTTGCTGTCGGCCTCGGCGGTCTTGGCATAGAGCGTCTTGCCGAATTCGTCGGTCTCGGTGCGGGCGGTCTGCGCGTCCCAGTCGCGCGTCAGGCGGCCACGGGCGAGCGGGCTCCAGGGGATGACGCCGATGCCCTCGGCGGCGCAGAGCGGCAGCATCTCGCGCTCCTCCTCGCGGTAGAGCAGGTTGAGATAATCCTGCATCGAGACGAAGCGGGCCCAGCCGTTCCGGTCGGAGGCGGCGAGCATCTGCGCGAACTGCCAGGCGAACATCGAGGACGCGCCGATATAGCGCGCCTTGCCGGCGCGGACGACGTCGTCGAGCGCTTCCAGCGTCTCCTCGATCGGCGTCGCATAGTCGAAGCGGTGGATCTGGTAGAGATCGACATAGTCGGTGCCGAGGCGGCGAAGGCTCGCATCGATCTCGGAAAGGATCGCCTTCCGCGACAGGCCGGCGCCGTTCGGGCCCGGGCGCATGCGGCCATGCACCTTGGTGGCGATGACGACATCGTCGCGCTTGGCGAAATCCTTCAGCGCGCGGCCGACGATCTCCTCGCTGGAGCCGTCGGAATAGACATTGGCGGTGTCGAAGAAATTGATACCGAGTTCCAGCGCCTTCTTGATGAAGGGCCGGCTCTCCGCCTCCGGCAGCGTCCAGGCATGGCCGCCGCGGGTCGGCTCGCCATAGCTCATGCAGCCGAGGCAGAGGCGCGAGACTTCGAGGCCGGTCTGGCCGAGACGCGTATAGTCCATGGCGGGATTTTCCTTTGGATATCGTGAGCGCCGATGGCGGCCGGCTACTCCATGCCCCGACGTTAGCCCAGACGGCGGCGGGATCGTAGTCGACATTTCGTGATGAGGGTGTATCGCCTCAGGGCGGCGGCAGGCCTCGGATCACCGCCCAATACTCCTCCGCGACATCGTCATCGATCGCGACGGGCTGGCTGCTGCCGGGATAAAGACGATCGGCGCCATCTTTGCGCGGCCCAGAGATCCAGAATTCCGCGCCCGTCTCGACGTCGAAATAGTTCGACTTAGATGCCCCGCCGCCCTTCAGCCGCTGGAACGTCCTCCCGGCATAGGAGAGCGACGTGCCGCTCTTCGAAAAGGTCACGCGGCCGATGCGCGCCGGCCCGTTCAGTGACGCCGACTTGTCCTCAACATACATGATGCGCGTTCTGGCCATGGCGAAACCATCGATTTGGTTGTGCCGCATTTCAAGCACTACCGCCTTCAGTCCCGCCGCGGCAAGGGCCTTACACGGTCTGCTCCTGGCGGTTTTCGTCTCGATGTCGCAGTGCGAGAGGGTTCTGCAATCTTTCGCGGATAGGGTCTGCGCCATCACCCGATGATCTCGAAAGACCGGCCATGCTGACCGCGCAGAAGGCTGCCGCCGAGAGCCCGGCGGCGGAGACCGCCCTGATCGACGAGACGCTCGCGGCTCCCTCGCGCCGGCTCGCCTTCCCGCCCGCGCTCGAGCGCCGCTTCGAGGCGGACACCGGCCGTCAGCGCTGCCGCCACCTGATGGTGCGCCTCGCGCTCGCCATCGTCGTGTTCAATCTCTTCGCCTTGAACGATGCGGTCATGCTGACCGATGTGCTGCCGCGCTCGCTGTTTCTGCGCCTCGTCGTCGCGACGGGGCTCGGGCTCGCGGTGATCGCCCTGCTCGCCCGCAATCCGCCGCCGCTCCTGCGCGAGGGCGCCGCGACGCTCTTCATCCTTGTCGGCGTGACGATCCTCGTCCATCTGATGCTGGTGTCGACGGCGCCCTATCGCGAGCATCTCGCTTATGGGCTGCTGCTGGTCGTGATGTTTGCCGCCAATGTGCTGCGCCTCCGCTTCTGGTATTCGCTCATCGCCTGTGGCGCCTGCTTCGTGCTGCACCAATATGCGATCGCCCATCTCGCGGGCGTGCCGTGGCAGGTGGCGGCCAACAGCGCCGGGCTCGTCGCCTGCGCCATCCTGTTCTCGCTCGCCGGCGGCTACACGCTGGAGCGTGAGGAGCGCGTCATCTATCTGCAGTCGCTGCGCCTCCGCCTGCAGGCCGATGCGCTCGACGCGCTGTCGCTGGTCGATCCCCTGACCGGGCTCGGCAACCGCCGCGCGCTCGATCGCCGCCTCGGTGAGATCGAGGGCACGGAGCGTGGCGTCCTGTCGATCCTCCTGATCGACATCGATTTCTTCAAGGCGTTCAACGATCGTCATGGCCATATCGCCGGCGACCGCTGCCTGCAGCGCGTGACGGCGATCCTCGCGGCGGAGCTGCGCGGCACTGAGGACGGCATGGTCCGCTACGGCGGCGAGGAATTCCTCGTGCTGCTGCCGGGCGCCGACCGCGAGGCGGCCATCGCGATCGCCGAGCGCATGCGCGCCGCCATCGCCTCGGCGGCGATCCCGCACGGCGCCGAGACCGCGGGCGGCGTGGTGACGGCAAGCTTCGGCGTCGCGACGCGGCCAGCGGGCAGCCCCCTGCCGGCGGAGACGCTCATCGCCGAGGCCGACGCCGCGCTCTACCGGGCGAAGCACGCAGGCCGCAACCGCGTGGTGGCAGCCGCCTAATCCGGCCGCTCGCCCGGCCAGGTCACAACAAAGTCCTCATAGTCCTCGATCGGGATGT
The DNA here is from genome assembly GCA_965229325.1 of Kaistia sp. Taxonomy (GTDB): domain Bacteria; phylum Pseudomonadota; class Alphaproteobacteria; order Rhizobiales; family Kaistiaceae; genus Kaistia. Next base: position 1,805,256 of record OZ245873.1, read on the forward strand.
CGGCCTCGCTCACGGTGCGGCCGGTGACGGAGATGCCGGCCTCGTGCACGGTCTCGGCGTCGCCCGAGACGAGCGGGTGCCACCAATAGAGGTCGCGGCCTTCCGAGACGAGGCGATAGCCGCAGGTCGCCGGCAGCCAGGAGAGGCTGCGCACCTTTTCCGGGTCGAGCGGGATGCAGTCAGGCACGCGCGTGGTGCGGTTCGGATAATCCGAGCAGCGGCAGCTCTCGTCGTCGAGCAGCTCGCAGGCGATCGCGGTCCACACGATCTCGCCGGTGTCCCAATCCTCGAGCTTGTTGAGGCAGCAGCGCGCGCAGCCGTCGCAGAGCGATTCCCACTCGGACGTGCTCATTTCCTCGAGCGTCAGGCGCTTCCAGAACGGCTGCTCGCCGCCGGTGCCGTTTTCTTGAACGGGCATGGGAGTTGCGTATCCTTAATCAATCATCCAGAACCGGAGCGTCCTGGCGAAATTGCGTCCGAGAATGGTACAGGACGCCGCCGGATGGTCCAGAGCGCGTCCCGGAACAGAGCGTGCCGAACATCTTCGATCGTATCACGGCTTGGTTCGGACGGCGGCGCGGCCTATCGGCGCCCGGCGCGGACGCCGCCACGCGCTCGGCGGGCGAACTGGTGAAGAGCCTTCGCGCCGGCACGCTGCCCCCGCCTGCCGGGACACCGCCCGAGATACGGCCTGAGCCGGCGGCGTCTTCTTCCGAGCCGCCACGGCTGCGCCGCGGCCTTCGCCTGATCGAGATCGACGCGATCATCGATTCGGGCCTCTTCACCTTCTGGCACGAGCTGGTCGAGAGCGCCGAGGCCGCCTCGCGCTTCATGCGGCGCTTCCGCGTCTCGGGGCTCGTCCGCGTGCCGGTGGAGCTCGCCGGCGACGGGCTGACGCTCGCCTCCGGCGCCGGCGTCGTCATGCTGATGCTGGCGCTGCCCGCCTTCGACGCCACCAAGGGCGACTGGATGGCGCAGCAGGACTATTCGGTCACCTTCCTCGATCGCTTCGGCAGCCCGATCGGCAAGCGCGGCGTGCGCCATTCCGATGCCGTGCCGCTGGAGGAAATGCCGGACAGCCTGATCAAGGCGACGCTCGCCACCGAAGACCGCCGCTTCTACACCCATTTCGGCATCGACATCCTCGGCACGACGCGGGCGCTCTTCGAGAATCTCCGCTCCGATTCCGTCGTGCAGGGCGGCTCCTCGATCACGCAGCAGCTCGCCAAGAACCTCTTCCTCTCCAACGAGCGCACGATCGACCGCAAGATCAAGGAAGCGTTCCTCGCGCTCTGGCTCGAGAGCAACCTCTCCAAGCACGACATCCTGCAGCTCTATCTCGACCGCGCCTATATGGGCGGCGGCGCCTTCGGCGCGGCGGCGGCGGCCGAGTTCTATTTCGGCAAGAAGGTCGCCGATCTCGATCTCGCGGAATCTGCGATGCTCGCCGGCCTCTACAAGGCGCCGGCCCGCTATGCGCCGCATGTGAACCTGCCGGCGGCGCGCGCCCGCGCCAACGAAGTTCTGACCAACATGGTGCAGGCCGGCTTCCTCACCGAAGGGCAGGTGCTCGGCGCACGCCGCAAGCCGGCCGATGTCGTGCGCGCGACCGCCATCGCCGAGCCCGATTATTTCCTCGACTGGGCCTTCGACGAGGTCAAGAAGCAGGTGCCGGACGGCGACCGCAGCCTCACCGTGCGCACCACGGTCGATCTCGGCCTCGAACAGGCGGCCGACGACGCGGTCGAAAGTTCGCTCCGCGAGAGCGGCGAGCGCTACCGCGTCAGCCAGGCGGCGATGGTGATCGCCGAGCCGGACGGCGCCGTGCGCGCCATGGTCGGCGGGCGCGACTATGGCGAGAGCCAGTTCAACCGCGCCACCGACGCGCTGCGCCAGCCCGGCTCCTCGTTCAAGCCCTTCGTCTATACGGCGGCGATCCAGCATGGCTACACGCCGCAGACCATCGTCCGCGATGCGCCGATCTCGATCGGCACCTGGTCGCCGAAGAATTACGGCGGCAAGTTCATGGGCAATATCCCGCTCACCACCGCGCTGATCCATTCGCTGAACACCGTCGCCGTGCGCCTTGCCGGCGTCGTCGGCCGCGAGACGATCATCGCGCTTGCCCACCGCATGGGCATCACCACCAAGATCATCAATTCGAAGTCGCTGCCGCTCGGCGCCACCGATGTGCGCGTCGTCGACATGACCGGCGCCTATGCCGTATTTGCGAATGGCGGCTTCCGCGCGACGCCCTATGCCTTCACCGAGATCACCAACAGCCAGGGCACGGTCGTCTTCGACCGCAAGCGCGACATCCCGCCGCCCGAGCGGGTGCTCGACGCCGATACGGTCGGCAAGATGAATTATATGCTCTCGCAGGTGCCGGAACGCGGCACAGGGCGCGCGGCCAAGCTGCAGGGCATCAAGACCGCCGGCAAGACCGGCACCACCAATGCCTATCGCGACGCCTGGTTCATGGGCTTCACCGGCAACTATGTCGGCGGCGTCTGGTTCGGCAATGACGACTTCACCTCGTCCAACAAGATGACCGGCGGCTCCTTGCCGGCGCAGACCTGGAACAAGGTGATGACCGTCGCCCATAACGGCATCGCGCTGAAGCCGATCCCCTATCTCGACGTGCCGCCGCAGGATGGCGCGCGGCCCGAGGCGGCGGTCGCCGCGGCCGATGCGCCGGGCGCGCGGCCGCTGATGCTCTCCGGCGCCACGACGGCGCGGATCATCGAGATCGAGAAACTGATGCTGGACGCCCCGCCGATCCGCTCCGGCAAGGCGGCCGACGCCGGCCCGCGGAGCCCGATGCGCACGACCGGGCTCGCGGAACTCGAACCGGCCGAGGGACGGCTGACGGCGATCACGCGGTGAGCATTGTCCATCAAGCTGTCCCGGCCGGTAGGCGCTCTGGCCGGGCCCACGAGCCCCCCCGCAGCGAGCGTCAGCGAAGGCAGGGGCGCTTAAGTGCGGCGTCAACTCAATTTGACTGTAAGATCAATGCCAAGCATATTAACATAAAATGCGCGGCGAACAAATGAGACAGAACGCACTATCGCAGATAATGCGACTCGCAATGTGTGCGAAGATGCATTCGCCTTACCATGCCTGAGCGCAAGTGGTGTGAGGGGCTCGCAGTAGGAATAGTCCTGGGGGCAGCAGCTTCATTGATATTTCTTGTGTGGTCGGTCCCAGAATTCCGCAGCATCGAATCTGCAATGGATTATTACATCCATGGTCAATCGGAAGTCCCGCCGGATATTTCTCAAATTACGAGTGATTCTCATTTCTGGTTTTTGGATCTTAAGGGATGGATCTACGCAGAGGACTCTCTTGCTCAGTGGCTAATGTTTTTTGTCGGCGCCGGCGCCGCTTTAATTAGTTTATTTGCTCTTTATTGGTTAAAGAGAACATGGTTCGAAGCAAATCGAGCCGCTGACGCCGCGGTATTACAACTTCAGGCAGCGCGCGACCGAGATGCCAATGAGCTTCGCGCCTATCTTTCCGTCGAACCTCTGGGCATCCGACACCTAATCGGCAACCAAAGTACAAAGGGCCATGTTCTAGTTAAAAACGTTGGCCGCCTCCCGGCAAAGAATGTCTCGATCATCGTAAGAATGAAAATCTGCGAGCGAGATGAATGGCAGCCAGACGAATGTCGCGTTGCCAAACCGTCGAGCCGAACGATTCATCCTGACGCCACTATGTCCCAGGGCAGCATTTCCGACGACGACATCCTGGCAAAATGCGTCATCCAAAAATCTGGATACATTTTCGTATGGGGTATCGCAGAATACCTCGACGGGTATGATAATATTCGTTTCACTCGATTCTGTCATCGCTATGCTAGAGCGAGTCACGATCGCAGTGTAGATAGAGCAACAGCCTCTCGCGAGGGCCTCAACTTGATCACCCCCGACAAGGCCCGATACCACGAAACCGGCAACGAGGCCTCCTAAGCAATAGATTTATTCCGCGCCGATGGCATCCTCTTAAGAGGCAACCATTCGCTATGTCGCAGCGCGGTCAAGGACCACTGCGCTATTGGAACCCGGCCTAAGCTGGGACCACATGTGCGAATGATTCTCCAGCGTTGTGCGGACCGCTCTTGAGCCTCTCGTCCGGTGGCGCTACCCCTTTCCGGCACGCCATTGGAGCCCTTTGATGACAGCCAAACCTTCCCTCGCCGCCCGGCTCGATGCCGTCATCGATGCGGCCGTGGCCGAGGGGCGCATCGTCGGCACCGTGGTGATGGTGGCGGAGGGCGGCGCGATCGCCTATGCGCGCGCCGCCGGCCATGCCGACCGCGAGGCCGGCGTCGCGACGCGCGACGACACGATCTTCCGCCTCGCCTCGGTGACCAAGCCGATGGTGGCGGCGACGGCGCTTTCGCTCGCCGAGGACGGCGTCATCGGCATCGACGATCCGGTGACGCGCTTTCTGCCCGCCTTCCGGCCGAAGCTTGCCGATGGCAGCACGCCCGTCATCACCATCCGCCAGCTGCTGACCCATACCAGCGGCCTCATCTATGGCTACGATCCCGCGTCCGGCATCTGCGAGGGCATCGCCGGGCCGAGCATCGGCATGGCCGAGAACATCGCCCGCATCGCGAGCCAGCCGCTCGCCTTCGCGCCCGGCAGCGACTTCCGCTATTCGGTCGCCATCGATGTGCTCGGCGGCCTCCTGGAGCAGGCGGCGGGCGCGAGCCTGCCGGACCTGGTCGCGGCCAAGGTGACCGGCCCGCTCGGCCTCGCCGACACGGAGTTCTTCCCCTCGAAGCCGGAGCGCCTCGCTACCGCCTATGCCGATGGCGCGGCGGCCGCGGTGCGGATGGAGGATCCGCATGTCGTGTCGAATGGTGAACTCGGCGTCACCTTCTCGCCGGGCCGCGCCTTCGACCGCGCCACCTTCGCCTCGGGCGGCGCCGGCATGGTCGGCACGGCGCCGGATTTCCTCGCCTTTCTCGAAGCGCTGCGCAGCGGCGGCGCGCCGATCCTCTCGCCCGCCAGCATCGCACTCCTCTCGGCCAACGCCGTCGGCGGCTTCAACACCGGCGTGTTCGGCCGCGGCTTCAGCCTGGGGTGGTCGATCTTCGAGGATCCGGCGGCAAGCGGCGCCCCGGTCTCGCCCGGCACCTGGGCCTGGGGCGGCGTCTATGGCCATTCCTGGTTCGTCGATCCGGCCCGCGCCCTCTCGGTCGTCTCGTTCAGCAACACGGCGCTCGCCGGCGTCGGCGGCGCCTATCCGACGGCGATCCGCGACGCCGTCTATGGCTGATCGCGCGCGCCGGCTCTGGGGCCGATGAAAGCTTGGCGCCCGGGCGGGCGAGCCGTTATCCTCGCCCGGCCGCGCGACTGAAGCCGGCGCGGGCCGACGACCGATCGGCCCGAGGTCCAATGCGGGTTCGCGCGTGCGTCTGCTCTTCAATCTTCTCGTCGCGATCATCATCGCCGCCGCCGTCGGTTTCGGCTCGGCGCTGATGGTGCTCGATCGCGAGCGGATCTTCGGCGCGGTGACGCGCGGCGCCTGGACCGCCTGGCCGGCGCTCGGCAGCCCGAGTGCCGATCCCTATAGCCGCGCCGAGCTCGCGCGGAGCGGCACGGTGCCGCTCGGCAGCGGCGAGGGCATCGCCTTCCTCGCCGATTCCGACGACAGCGGCGCGCCGCTCAGTGGCCGCTGCGACTATCGCGTCGCCGGCCAGACTCCGCCGGCGCGGCTCTGGACGCTCACCGCCGAGGATGGCGAGGGCAATCTCTATGAGACGCCGGCGCGCCGCAGCGGCTTTAACAGCCGCGAGATCCTCCGCCGCGAGGATGGCAGCTTCACCATCACGGTTGCCGCCGACGTCGCGCCCGGCAACTGGCTGCCGGTCGCGGGCGACGGGCCGATCCGCCTGACGCTGCGGCTCTACGACACCCCGCTCACCTCGAGCGGCATCGGCGAGGCCGCCCTGCCGACGATCGAGCGCGGGAGCTGCCGATGACGCCGGGCTCGCCGCGATGAGGCGCCTCCTGCTCTACGCCCTCGGCGGCCTGCTGCTCGGCGGCATCATCCATATCGTGGTGATCCTCCTGGTGCCCGAATTCGCGACCCGCGACGCCTGGACCGCGCTCGGCCGCTTCGGGCCGGACGGCGCCTTCCATGTGCTGCCGCCGACCGAACCCGGCACCGCCGCGCTGCCCGATCTCGACCCGGCGATGGCGCATGCCGCCTGCCGCTTCACCCTCGCCAAGGCGCCGATCCGCATCCGCGCGCGCATGCCGGACGAATTCTGGTCGCTCGCCGTGTTCGACCGCCGCGGCTCCAACGTCTACAGCCTCAACGACCGCACCGCCGAGCGCCGCGACATCGACCTCGTCATCGCAACGCCCTTGCAGATGCTGGCGATGCGCGAGACGCCCAACCCGGCCCTCGACAACGCCATCGTCATCGAACTGCCGCTTGACCAGGGCTTCCTCCTCATCCGCGCCTTCGTCCCCGACCCGACACTCCTCCCCGCCACGGAAGCCGCCCTCAAGGCCGCAAGCTGCGCAGCAAGCCTGACGGCGCCATAGGCGGGGGCTCGACTCAGGCGGCGAGCGCCCCGATGAAGGCCGAAGCGGCGCTCCCTCCCCCCTTGCGGGGGAGGGTTGGGGTGGGGGACTTTCTGCGCCAGAGAGCGCGCGAAGCGGGCCGGGCCACTCCATCCACCATCTCCGCGCGATCAACCCGAAGGCAAGACCCCCACCCTGCCCTCCCCCGCAAGGGGGGGAGGGTTCTGCCGCCGTGCAAGCGTTGCCGGCTGCGCGGGTCGCCGACATGCGGGACTTCGAACGAAGCTGCGGCCGCAACAGCGCCAAGGGAGCGAAGCCCGCCTGTGAGCGAAACACTCATGGATCGCACAACCCCGATGAAGGCCGAAGCGGCGCTCCCTCCCCCCTTGCGGGGGAGGGTTGGGGTGGGGGACTTTCTTCCCTTCCGGCCCGGCAGCAGCAAGGCCCCCACCCTGCCCTCCCCCGCAAGGGGGGAGGGTTCTGCCGCCGTGCAAGCGTTGCCGGCGTGCGCGGATCGCCGGCGTGCGGGACTTCGAACGAAGCTGCGGCCGCAATAGCGCCAAGGGAGCGAAGCCCGCCTGTGGGCGAAACACTCAAGGAACGCACAGCCTCGATGAAGGCCGAGCGCGGCCCTCTCCCCCCTTGTGGGGGAGAGATGGAGAGGGGGGCCTTCTTCCTCTCAACCCCCGCAAGGCTACAGCCGGCAACCCCCTCCCCGACCCTCCCCCGCGCTGCGGGAGAGGGGGCGGCAGGCGCCTCGCCGCAACCCCGATGCCGGCCGACGCGGCGCTCCCTCCCCCGCAAGGGGGGAGGGTTCCGGCGCCCTCACCCACCCGCGCGCGGGGCGTGCAGCAGCAGGCTTTCGACGAGGTCGGGGCGTTGCTGCAGTCCCTCGGCGAGCTGGGAGAAGCCCGAGACGGGGCGCTTGGCGAGGAGGCCGAGCCAGCGGTTCCATCGCTCGTGGCGCTCGAAATGCAGCGTCTCGGCGCCGGCGAGGGCGAGGAGATCGACGAAGCTGTCGAGATTGGTCGCGGGGCGATCGAGGGCGGCGTTGCGATGCAGCCGCGCGCCGCCGGTGTCCGGAATGTCGGAGACGGTGAAGATGGTCGAGGCGGTGAAATAGGTCCTGGCGAAGGCGATGACGGAGGCATTGTCCGACGCGATCAGCACATCCTTGCCGGCGAGCTCCCTGCGCAGGCGGCGGAACAGAGGCCGGTAATTGGTGCGCATGTCGGTGTTGCGGACGTGGATAGCGGCATAGCCGTTCGGGCGGATCGGCAGCCGCCTGCGGATCTCCTTGGCGACATCCTCGCGAAAGCGCAACCGGCCGAGGCAATCCAGCGACAGGAGGCCGCCGGCGCTCTGCTGATGCACGAGCAGGTCGGCGTCGTGATCGCGCTCGAAGTCGAAGGTCAGCGGCACGCCCGAGGCGGCGTCGAGGCACTCCGTGCCCTGCCAACGCGTCTCATAGGCGCGGAGGCGGCCGCCGAGGACCGCGGGCAGGACGCTGAGCCCGGCAAGGCGCTCGATGACATCCGCGCTGGCGTGGAAGAGCACCGGCGCCTCGGCCGAGCGCGGTTCGAAGGAGCGGTCGAAATGATCGACGAGGCCCGAGCCGAGCGTATCGACGACGAGGATGCGGCCGAAGCGCTCTGCATAGCGCCAGCATCGCTCGATCTCGCAGAGAATATCGTTGAGCCCGCCGACCGGCCGGCACAGCAGAGAGCGCGTCATGGGGGTCGACGTCCGGGAAGGGCGGAAGCGTTGCGGTCAGCATAGACCAAGCCGCGTCTCCGCCGAAGTGGCGAACGTCGCGCGCCGTGCCCTATCCGGCCTTGACCGGCGCCGGGCGCGGCAGCACGGGCGGCTCGGGTCGCTCGCGCTCGATGCGCACGCCGGAGAAGATGACGATCTCGCCGCGCGGCTCGCCCTTCTGCGGCGGCCGGATGCGGCGGCGTCGCGTGGCGGTGTAGGGCAGGATGCTTCCCATGCGCGCCCCCTCGGAGCTCGGCCGGCTGTGCCTCGTGCCGGCTTTCAGATACTCGCAAGTTGATGAAAATCATTAAAACGCCCGCAAGGTTAACAGTCCGTCAACGTCTTGCCGCGACACTCATTCGCGAGCCCTCCGCTCTCCTGGTATCCGCGTCATCATGCATCCCTCATTTCCTTCGGATGGTCTCATGGCCATGGCCGTGTCCAACCAGCAAAGCCGTGATGCAGCCCTCGTCAGGGCCACCACGGAGCTGTTCGTCCTCGAGCAGACGCATGACGCGGACGAGATCCGCCGCTTCGAGGAACTCGCCACGCATTTCCTGCCGCGCGTCTCGGCCGCGGATCGCGCCTTCGTCGCCGAACGGCTATCGAAGAGCGTCGATGCGCCGGCCTCGATCCTGCGCCTCCTCGGCAAGGACCTCGCGGAAATCGCGAGCCCGATCCTGAAGCGCTCGCCGGCGCTCGGCGAATTCGACCTCCTGACCATCATGGCCGCGACCGGCCCGGCCCATCACCGGCTGATCGCGACGCGGGCCGAATTGCCGCCGCTGGTCGTCGCGGCACTCCGCCTCTCGGGCGACGCCGATATCCACGCCCGCCTCGCGCATTATCCGCCCGTCATGACCGAGAGCGAGGCGCTCGCCGCCGAGGAAGAGGCGCCTGTTGAGGCCGAGGTCGAGACTGCCGCGCCCGTCCTCCTTGCGGACGAGGCGCCCGAGGTAGAGGCCGAAATCGAGCCGGAGCCCACCGCCGAGGACGAGCCCGAGACGGACGAGCCGCCGGCGCCGATGAGCGCCGAGGCGCGCGAGATTTTCGCCGCCGTGCGCAGCCTCGCCGCGTCGTTCGAAAGCGAGCAGCGGCTCAGGACCGTCACGCCCCTGCCCGCCCCCGTCACTGAGGAGGCAGCAACGGAGGAGCAGCCCGCCGGCGCCGCCGCCTTCCTGAGCCTCGATCGCGCCGACCGGCTCCAGCGCCTCCGCGCTCTCGCCGACCAGAGCACGACGCTGCGTCCGGCCGCGACGGTCATTGATGCCGACCATGCCTTTCGCCTCGCGCTCGGCCGCGCCCGCCTCGCCTCACATGCCCGCCAACGCCAGCGCGACGCGCTGATCCGCACGCTGGCGCAGGGTCTCCGGCTGGACGAAAGCGACGTCACACAGCTGATGGACGATCCCTCCGGCGAGCCGCTGGTCGTGCTGCTCCGCGCGATCGGGCTTTCGGATGCCGAGGCGCAGCAGGTGCTCCTGTTCGCCAATCCGGTCATCGCCGCCGGCATCGACAGCTTCGAGCGGCTGGCGCAGCTCCTCGCCGAGACGCGCGAGAGCGCTGCGCACGCTTTGGTCGCCGACTGGCGCGCCGAGGAACGCCCCGCCGCGAAGCCGCAGCATGCGCCGCTCTTCGCCGATCTTTCGCTCCGCCGCGGCATCGGGCCGGGCGAGGCGGTTCGGCACGAGGGCGCCACCGCCGCCCCGCGCGTCCAGGATCCGGCCGAGCGCAGCACCTTCGGGCTGCGCGGACGCTGAGCTATTCGGCGAGGTCGAGCAGCGGTCGTCCGCTGCGTTCCTCGAGCTCGACCACCCAGAGATCGGGATCGAAGCGCGTTTCGGCGGCGATCCGCTCGCCGAGGCGCTCGCGATCGAGCCCGCTCTCGATGAGCGTGAACAGCCGGTCGGCCGGGCGGTCGGCGCCGAAGGCGCTCTGCGGCGCCTGGCCATAGAGATCGACGCTGCCATCCGGCTGGTCGACGACGACGAAGATCGCGCCGGCCTCCTGCGCGCCGCGCCGCGTCACGGCCGCAAAGCCGCCCTCGACGAAGGCGCGGCGGACATAGGCCGCCACCCAGAGCGCGGACGTCACTCGCATCGGTCGTTTTCCATTCTTAAGAATCGCCCGGGATCATCGCCCGTCTTCGGGGCGATTGCATGTCGCCTCGGGCGTGGCCCGCCTCAGATCGATTTCAGCGCGCCGATCAGCACCAGCTTCGCCATCAGCGCGTCGTTCGCCTCGCCGGTGAGCGGCAACCCGTTGTCGAGCTCGAAGCGGCGGATGGCGTCCTCGGTGTCGCCACCGCCCTTGCCGTCGACGCGGATCGGCCCATAGCCGATATCGTTCAGCGCCGCCTGCACCTTGCGGATGCGGGCCGCCGACTGCGCCGGATCGACCGAGCCGGTCGCGGCCGGATCGGTGGCGCCGCCCTCGCCGCCGGCAACCGCCGTCGTCGGGATCAGCGCCGGCGGCACCGGCTCGCTGGCCTCGGCGGCGCCGGTCTTCCCCAGCGCCTTCTTCATCTGCGTGAGCAGCCGCGCGCTCGGCTGCCCGGTGGCGCTGAGGCCGAGCCGCTTCTCGAAGGCCGAGACGGCGGCGCGCGTCTGCGGCCCGAGCTTGCCGTCGACGGGACCGTCATAGAGCTTCAGCGCGACGAGCGCCGTCTGCGTCTCGGAGACGAGCTGTGCCGGATCGGGCGCGGCGGTCGGCAGCGGCGGCGCCCCTGTCGCCCCGCCGGCGGGATTGGCGGTCGCGGCGCGGATGCGGGGCGCCGGCGGCGTCGGCGCGGCGGCGTCATCCTCGGCTCTGGTGACGAAGAACGGCGCCGGGTGATGCGCGGTCTGGAAATAGGCGGCGTTGGAGATGATCGTGCCGATCACCATCGCGACCATGACGAAGCCGCCCGAGCGGACCGGATTCTCCAGCACGAGATCGGTGATGCGGCCGAACAACCCGTCCGCCTCGGTATAGACATCGCGCCGGCGAACCGGGCGCGGCTTCGGCGCGCGCTCAGGCAATGCGGCGCTCCTTCTCGTATCCGGCCCCGGCGCGGGCGACCGCGCGCGGCTCGGCCGCCGCCGCGGCGGCATCGATCGGCAGCGTCACCGACACGGTGGTGCCGCGGCCGGGCTGGCTCTCGATCTGGAGGGAGCCGCCATGGAGATGCACCAGCCCCTTGACGACCGAGAGGCCGAGCCCGGTGCCCTCATGGCGGCGATTGATATCGGCATCGGCCTGGACGAAGGGCGTGCCGAGCCGCGGCAGGTCGGCGGCGGCGATGCCGATGCCGGTATCGGCGACCTCGATGACGATGCCGCCGCGCTCCTGCCGCGCGCCGATCGTCACCGTGCCGCCGGCCTCGGTGAACTTCGCGGCGTTGGAGAGGAGGTTGAGCAGGATCTGCTTGCAGGCGCGCCGATCGGCGGCAAGGTCCGGCAGGCCCGGCTCGACGCGGCGGACGAGCTTCAGCTGCCGGCTGGCGATCTGATGCGCCATCATCTCGATGGCGCCGTCGATGAGCCCGGCGACCGGCACCGGCTCGACATGGATCTCGAAGCGGCCGGCCTCGATCTTCGACATGTCGAGGATGGAGTTGACGACCTCGAGCAGATGTTCGCCCGACGAGCGGATCAGCCGCGCATAGTCGCGATGCCGCTCGAACTCGAAGCGGCCGAACAGCTGCTGATCGAGGATGTCGGAGAAGCCGATGATGGCGTTCAGCGGCGTTCTGAGCTCATGGCTCATATTGGCGAGGAACTGGCTCTTGGCGCGGTTGGCCTGCTCGGCGGCGCGGCGGGCCTCGGCGAAGGCGTTCTCCTCCGCCTTGCGGCCCGAGATGTCGCGCGTCACGGCGACGACGGCGCGGCCTGTCGCCGGATCGAGGATCGGCCGGCAGCGCATCTCCGCCCAATGATAGGGGCCGCTCTCGGCCGGGCCGGCGCGGAAGCGGAATTCGGCCGTGATCGTGCCGCCGGTGCGGTCGGCCTCGGAGAGCGCGCGCAGGAAGGCCGGGCGATCGGCGATGTGGACGCGGTGGAACAGCCCCTGCCCGATGAGGTCGGACGGCGGGCAGCCGGCGATCGCCCGCGCGGCGGGCGAGGCGAAGACGACGTCGCCATTGGCGCCATGGCGCGTGATGAGATCGGTCGCGTTGTCGGCGAGCAGGCGATAGCGATGATCGCCGAGCCGGGCGGCGGCGCTCGCCGCGCTGTGCACGGCCTCGATGCGGAAGGCGACGAGCCCGGCATAGAGGATGGCCCCGACGATGACCACCGGCGCGAAACCGGGCGAGACGGCGAGCGGCGCCGGCAGCAGTCCGCTCGCGGCAAGCGCGCCGATGACGGCGAGCCCGCCCAGCGCCGCGGCGGCGGCGGCGATCATGATGCGGCGCGCATTCGACAGCGCCGCCTCGGCCGGGACCACGGCCAGCCAGACCAGCGCCGGCGAGGCGAGGCCGCCGGTGAAGGCGGCGACCCAGATGACGAGCGAGGTCAGCGACAGCGCCGACAGCAGATGCGCCTCGGCGAAGCGGCCGGTGCGCGAGAGGAAGAAGGCGATCGGCAGCGGCGTCGCGAGCCACAGGAAGGCGACGGCGACGGCGGGCGACGGCAGCCCGGCAAAGGCGAGGAACAGCGGCATCGCCATCAGCGCGGCGAGCCCGGCGGCGAGATGGGCGGCGATGAAGGCGCGATGGCGATGGGCGAGGAGCGGATCGCCCGTCGCCGAGCCATGCACCAGCCCGTCCATGATCCGCCGCAAGGGCTCGAAGGAAACCGTCATACGCAAAACACTGTGCCGGCGCCGTTCCGGCCCGAGGTCGCGCCCCTAGGGCGCACCATGACCGCGCCCCGCAAGACGCCTCTCGCGGGATGTCTCCATGCTGGCAGTTCCGGCTTAAGGAACGCTGAAGGCAGCGCCCGGCAGGCGTTCGGAGGCCCTCGGTTTGCCTCCAGGAATCGATCGAATTCGACTCAATTCCGTCCGCGCCGCTCAACCCGCCTTTCAGCCGCAAGCCGCATCCTCACGCGCAACCACAACCAGGGCGACGCACGCCCGCGCCGAACGAGCCCCCATGTTCATCATCCGCGCCCTCATCTGGCTGGCGATCCTGCTGCTGCTCATCCCGGCCGCACAAAGCGGGCACGACGGGGGTGTGGGCGCCGGCGCGGAGCATATGCAGCCCGCCGGCAGGACTTCCCCACTCTCGCCATCCTCTCCGCTGTCAGTGCCGGGCTCGACGGGGCAACCCAGACTTCCATAGGCGTCCCGCATGCCGTTCCGGTCCGAAGGCGAGCAAGGCTGGATTGCCGGGTCAGGCCCGGCAATGACAGGCTGGGAGGTCGCGGCCTGAGGCGCGGGGACGATGGTGACTGGCTGGAGCGCGAAACCGCGCGCCCTCCCCCTGTTCCCCTCCGACCGGCTTGGCGCTATATCCGCGGCATGGACACGCATGCGCCGCCGCCCACGATCGACGAGATCGTCGAGAATTTCGGGTTTCTCGAGGAGTGGGACGATCGCTATCGCTATCTGATCGAGCTCGGGCGGATGCTGGCGCCGCTGCCGGACGAGGCGCATAACGACGTCAACAAGGTGCAGGGCTGCGCCAGCCAGGTCTGGCTGCAGACGAGCGTTCGCGACGACGACGGCACGCGGCGGATCGAATTTCGCGGCGACAGCGACGCGCTGATCGTCAGCGGGCTCGTCGCCATCGTCATCGCGCTCTATTCGGGCCACACGCCGGACGAGATCCTCGCCATCGACGCCGAGGCGCTGTTCGCGACGCTCGGCCTCAAGGATCATCTCTCGCAGCAGCGCGCCAACGGCCTTCGCTCCATGGTCGGCCGCATCCGCACCGAGGCAGCGGCGCTGCGCTGAACTCACGAGCATCTTCACGCGAAGGGAATGCCGGTTCGCGCGAAGAAAAAGCGTCCAGACAGATCGAGAACGCCATTCCGGCGAACCGAAGTTCGCCGTCATTTCTCTAGCCGGTCCGCGCGCGGCGGTTCGCCGAGCGGTCCGGCCCGCGCGCCTCGTTGCCGAGGCCATAGTGCCGCGCGAGCGCCGCGAGGCCGAGGCGCAGCACCAGCTTTGCGGAGCGTTTCGGCCAGGCGCGCTCGCCCTCGATCTGGTCGATCCCCTTCAGGAAACAGCAGAAATCGATGACGACGCCCGACAGCTCCGGGCCGAGGGCGTCGAGCGCCCGTTCGACGCGGAGGCGGGCCGAGAGCGCCGCGTCGGTGATCTCGGCGATGCCGCCGGCATGGCCGCCGCCCCGCCCGGCGCCGCCGGCCGCGCTCCAGTTCGCGCTGATGCCGGGCATCATCTGGCCGCGCGTGAAATCGCTGCGCAGCTTCTCGCCGGCGGCAAAGGCCGCGTCGTCGATCAGCGGCGCGCCATCGCGGCCCTTGCGGGCGCGGAGCCAGGCAAGCGGGCTCTCGCCGAGATCGACGGTGACGCTCATGCGCACGCCGTCGCTCTCGATCTGGCGGCGCGCGCGCGTCTGATGCTGGGCGGCATGCGCATCACCGCCGACCAGCATGCGGCGGACCATGGCGCGGCCGGCCTCCGAGAGGCGGTAGCGGCGGTCCGCGCCGCCACTGCCGACGGCGCCGCTGGCGATCAGCCGGCGCAGCGCCGCCGCATCGATGCCGCCGCGCCGCGCGCCGTCGGCACCGAGCAGAAAGGCCTCGCCTGAAGCCGTGAGCTCGGCGCTGGCCCCCGCCGCTGCGAGCCGCCGGGCGAGGCGGCGTTCGGTCGCCTCCGCGCTCACGGCCGTGCTCCGCCATTCGGCGTCGCGGGCGCCACGCGCTGCTCGAGCCGCTCGACCAGCGCGTCCATCGCCGCATCATCGCGCAGTTCCTCGACCCGCTGACAGGCATGGGCGGCGGTGGTGCGGTCGCGGCGGAACAGGCGCCCGGCCTCGGTATAGGAGAGGCCGAGGCGCGTGCGGGCGAGGTAGATCGCGAGCTGGCGGGCAAAGGCGACCCGCGCCGTGCCGCGCGTGGCGACATCGATCCGGTCCGGCCTGATCGCGAGGGCCGCGCCGACCTCTTCGGTCAGCAATCGTCGCATCGCCGCGTCGCGATCGGCAGGTCGCGGTTTGCCCGCGATCCGGCAACCTGGTTCAGAGTGCATGACGACACGGCCTCCACGCCAACTGGGGATTGCTACAATAGGAATTACTTCCTAGCGGTAAGCTAATCCAGATTCCGGAAGCGGGGATAGATTTCTTGGGGACGGTTGGCCGCCGAGGGGGGCCCGGCCGTGGCGGCCCTTTCGGGGGCGGCGGCCAAAAAAAAGAAAGGGCCCGCCGTGAGGCGGACCCTTTCCGTCGTCGTGATGCCCGAGAGGCTTAGCGGCGCTTGCGCTGCTGGCCGAGGCCCATCTTCTTCGCCAGTTCCGAACGGGCGGCGGCATAGCTCGGCGCGACCATCGGATAGTCGGCCGGCAGGCCCCACTTTTCGCGGTATTCTTCCGGCGAGAGGTCGTAATGCGTGCGCAGGTGCCGCTTCAGCGACTTGAACTTCTTGCCGTCTTCGAGGCAGACGATGAAATCCGGGAAGACGGACTTCTTCGGGTTGACCGCCGGCTTCAGCGGCTCCGGCTCCGGCTCGACCACGCCGCCATGCGTGCGGTTGAGCGCGGCGAAAACCTCGGAGATCAGCCCCGGCAGGTCATGCGCCGAGACCGAATTGTTGCTGACATAAGCGGAAACGATGTCCGCGGTCAGATCAATCAGGTCGCTGCCTACTACTTTATCGTTCATCGTGCCTACGGGCCTCTATCGATCCACCAATAAAATCGCTGAGCAGTTTAGAACGACTTCAATGCCGATCGGGCGATGGTCGCTGTTCGGATGGGGGACGATCCGAACTGAATCAGCGGGCGAACTTATATTTCGAGGTTTCTATATAAGTGGCGCCAGCCGAATACAAGGGACAAAATTCGTATACGATCTCGCTGCACATCTTCCGAAACGCGGCGATTGGTCTCGCCGACTGGTCTATATTTCGAACAGATTGCGTTGCACGGCGCTCACATTGCCGCGATCAACAGGCAGAGGCCGAGAAGCGCGGTGGCGGCGAGGACGATGTCGCCGGTGCGCCAGTTGCCGGCAGCGGCGCTGCGGAGAGACCAAGCGTCTGAAAGAGTTCGCAGTTTCGTGGCCGCTTCCGCGCGCTCGGCCTCCGTCGCCGAGGCGAGGCGCTCTTTCGATCGCGCAAGCAGCGCCCTCAGTCGCTGCGGCAAAACGCGCCACAACCAGTCGGTGTCGACTGTAGTTCGCGCACGGGGCGCAAGTAATGCCAGCAACAAAACGAAACAAATCGCCGAACCGGCGAGGAGCTGCAACTGGAACAGGATGTGGTCGGGCGTCAGCACGGCGACGTCCGCGATCCCCGGGACGAGATCGACCAGCAGACCGGGCACGAGACCAAGGCCGAGGATCGCCAAGGTGAGCCCCAGCATCGCGATCGTCATCGAGAGCTTCGGCGGCGCGATGATCGCTCGCGGCACTACCGGCCGCAGCAGGGCGAACCAGGGCAGGCGCAGCCCGGCATAGAGGAACGAGCCGGCCGAGATGGCCGTCAGCGCAAACCAGGCGAGTGCCGCCTTGTCCTCGGCGAGCGCCTGCATGATCGCGGATTTCGAGACGAAGCCGGCGGTGAAGGGCATCGCCGACAGCGCGAGGCCGCCGAAGATCATCGCCCCCGTCGCGATCGGCAGCGCCCGCCCGAGGCCGCCGAGCGCGGTCAGCCGCGTGGTCCCTGTCGCGCGCAGCACCGTGCCGGCCGCCATCATCAGAAGCCCCTTGTAGAGGATATGCACGAACGCATGCGTCGCCGCGGCGGCGAGCGCTAAGGGCGTGCCGATGCCGACCGCGACCACCATGAAGCCGACCTGGCCGACGATCGAATAGGAGAGCAGCTTTCGGATGTCGTTTTCGAGCAGCGCATAGATCATGCCGTAGAGCGCCATGATCAGGCCGATCGGAATCAGTGCCGCTTCGCCCGGAAAGAGGCGGATCAGCACGGCGACCGCCGCCTTGGTGGTGAAGGCGGAGAGGAAGACGGCGCCAGACCAGGAGGCGCGCGGATAGGCATCGGCGACCCAGGCCGAGAGCGGCGGCGCGCCGGCATTGACGAGGATGCCGGCCAGCATCAGCACCGCGCCGAGGTCATTGGCGGCAAAGGGCCGGATCGCAGTGCCGCCCGCCCCGATCGAGGCGGCGATGCCGGCGAAGAACAGCACCCCGCCGAAGGCATGCATCAGCGCATAGCGGAGCCCGGCCCGGTTGGCGCCGTTCGAGAAGACGACGATGGCCGAGCCGATCGCCATGATTTCCCAGAAGACGAACAGCGTCACGAGATCACCGGCGAAGACGACGCCCTCGGCCGCGCCCGCGTAGAGCAGCGCCGCCGCCCGCTCGGCCGTGCTGCGCTGGGAGAGCGCGAACACGGCGCCGGCGAGCGCCGCGACCGCGAAGGCGGTGCCGAAGAGGCGGGCCGTCGCGTCGGCGGCGACCGGCTCGAGACTGAGGCCGAGCCAGGAGAGGGACGGCCCCGCCCCCGCCGGCAGCAGCCAGACAAAGGCGAGCGCCAGCAGCGGTGCCGCGACGAACGCGACATCCTGCGCCCTGCCCCGGAGGAGCATGACGAGAAGGCTGCCGAGGATCAGCGGCAGCCAGGGCGCGAGAAGGATCGCCTCAATCATCGCGGCCCTCCTCTTCGGCCGATGTCTCGGCGCGGCGGGCGAGCCTGCCGAAGGCCTCGGCGAGACCAATGGCCGCCGCCGCGGCAAGGAGGCCGAACCAGGCGGCGAAGCCCGGCGTGCCGTCGATGCCGAAGGCCGGATGATGGGCGACGAAGAAGTCGGCGACGACGAGAACCGCCAGGACGGCAGCGATCGCAGCCGCGAGGCGGCGGGCTCCGGTCAGCCGTGATGTGCCCTTCCCACTCATCCGTTCACCAGCGCGCTTGCGAGCCGATAGACGATGCCGGGGAAGAGGAACAGCAGCACCGTGCCGATCGCGGTTGCGGTCAGGGCGACGACCATGGCGAGCGGCGCTTCCTGCCGCGGCCCGGCAGCCGGCTTCAGGAAGGCGCGCGCGACGATCGGCACGAGATAGGCAGCGTTCAGCACCGTCGAGACGATGATCACCGCGACGGCGAACCAGTTATGCGCCGCGCCGGCGCCGCTCAGTATGAACCATTTGCCGAGAAAGCCGGCCGTCGGCGGCAGGCCGATCATCGAGAGGACGCCGATGGCGAAGGCCGCCATCGTCCAGGGCATGCGGCGGCCGATGCCGTCCATCTGGCTGACCTTGGTGACATGCTCGGCCGTATAGACCGACCCGGCCGCGAAGAAGAGCGTGATCTTGGAGACGGCGTGGGCGGCGATGTGGATGGCCGCGCCGATGGCGGCGGCCGGCGTCGCGAGGGCGGCGGCCATCACGATGTAGGAGAGCTGGCCGATCGTCGAATAGGCAAGCCGGCGCTTCAGGTCGTCTGCCGTCATCGCGACGAGCGAGGCGGCGATGATCGTGAAGCCGGCGACATAGACGAGCCAGGCCGAGGCGCCGGTGGCCTGCAGCGTATCGAGGCCGAAGATGTAGATGGTCACCTTGAGGATGGTGAAGACGCCCGCCTTGACGACCGCGACGGCGTGCAACAGCGCCGAGACCGGCGTTGGCGCCACCATTGCCGCCGGCAGCCAGCGATGCAGCGGCATGACGGCCGCCTTGGCGGCGCCGAAGACGAAGAGGCCGAGCAGGATCGCCATCGCCGTCCCGCCGAGCTTGCCGGCGAGAATGCCGCCGGCGCGGAACTCCGTCGTTCCCGCCGCGATGCTGGTCCAGACGATCGCCGGCAGCAGCAGGATCATCGAGGCGCCGACGAGGGTCAGCAGATAGACGCGGCCGGCGCGCATGGCGGCGGGCGTCTGCTTGTGGGTGACGAGCGGATAGGTCGAAAGCGACAGCACCTCGTAGAAGAGGAACAGCGTGACCAGATTGCCGGCGAGCGCGACGCCCATGGTCGCGGCGATGGCGACCGCGAAGGCGGCGTAGAACATCGTCTGGCGCGGCTCGGCATTGCCGCGCATGTAGCCGATCGAATAGAGCGAATTGGCCATCCACAGCGTCGCCGCGACCAGCGCGAACAGCATGCCGAGCGGCTCGACGGCGAGCACGAGGTCAAGGCCAGGCGCGATCTGCGCGAGTGGCAGCGTCGGGCGGGCGCCGCCGAGAACAGCGACGAGCAGCGCGCAGACCGTGCCGAAAAGGAGCAGCGCGCCGCCGAGCGTCGCCGCCTCGCGCAGATTGGGCCGGCGACCGAGAACGGCCACCAGCGCGGCGACCACCGCCGGGATGAGGAGCGCCAGCGCCAGCAGGGTCGGGCCACTCGGAAACGCGATCATGGCCGCGCTCCGAGCAGCGTCGAGGCGGCAGCGCCGGCAAGCCGCGCCGGGAGTTCAGCATCGAGGCCGAACAGGATGGTGAGGCCGGCGAGCAGCAGCGTCGGCAGCAGCAAGCCGAGCGGCGCCTCGCGCGCTGAAAGCGCCGACGTGCCGGGCTCGCGGAACCAGACGATCTCCAGCAATCGGCCGACATAGAGCACGGCGATGACGGAGCTCGCGACGATGAGGAAGGCGAGCCAGCCCTTGCCGCCGTCGAAGGCGCCGAGCACGAGATACCATTTCGAGACGAAGCCGCTCGTTCCGGGCACGCCGATCAGCGCGAGGCCTCCGATGGTGAGCGCCGCCGCCGTCCACGGCATGGTGCGGCCGATGCCGGCGAGATCGTCGAGCTTTGAGGACCCGCAACGATAGAGCATCGCACCGATCGCCATGAAGGCCGCGCCCTTCATCAGGGCGTGGTTGACGATATGCAGGAAGGCGCCGGTGACGCCGGCCTGGTTGGCGAGCGCGAGACCGAGCGTCACATAGCCGATCTGGGCGACCGAGGAGAAGGCGAAGAGCCGTTTCGCATCCTGCTGGAACACCGCCGCGCCCGAGGCGATGAACATCGCCGCGACCGACAGCACGATGAGGATGCCGGTGACCGAGACCGGCCCGATCGCGACATGGATGCCGAAGACGCCGAACAGGAAGCGGGCCATCAGATAAACCGCGACCTTGGTGGCAGTCGAGGCGATGAGCACGGTCGCGGCCGAGGGCGCATAGCCATAGGCATTCGGCAGCCAGGCATGCAGCGGGAACAGCGCGAGCTTCAGGGCAATGCCGACCAGGATGAACGCCTCGGCAGCGATGAGCGCGCGCGGCGAGGCGACGGCGGGGAGACGCTCGATGATCAGCGCCAGATTGAGCGTGCCGGTGGCGAGGTAGAGGAGCCCGACGCCCATGACATAGAAGGTCGCGCCGATCGTGCCGACGATGAGGTATTGATAGGCCGCGACCAGCGCCCGCCGATCACGGCCGAGGGCGATGAGCGTGTAGGTCGAGAGCGATGAAATCTCGAGGAAGACGAAGGCGTTGAAGGCGTCGCCTGTGATCGCCATGCCGATGAGGCCGGCGGTCGCGACCAGCATCATGGCGTAGAACCACGGAGCGCGGCCGGCGTCGATTTCGCTGGCGACGCTCTGCCTTGCATAGACCAGCGTCGCCAGCGCGATGCCGGTGACAACGACGAGGATCAGCGCATTGACCGCGTCGACCCGATACTCGATGCCGAGCTCGGGCGAGAAGCCGCCGAGCCGATAGGAGACGACGCCGACGCGCGCCACCTCCCCGGCGAGGCGAAAGGCGGCGGCGGCACTGACAAGGGCGGAAAGCACCGCGATCGGCCAGGAGACCGCCTCATGCCGCAGGATCGCGACCAGCAGGGCGCCAATGAGCGGCGCCAGGACGACGATGACAGGCAGCTGCGGATCGAGCGCGGCGAGAAGGCTCATCCAGCGCGCCCTGCGGCACGGGGAACCTTGCCTGCCCTGTCGGACTTGTTTGCCCGGTCGGGCTTGCCTGCCCGGTTCGATTTGCCGTCCCGGTTCAGAATCTCGTCCTCCTCGATCGTCCCATAGGCTTCCTTGATGCGGATAACGAGGGTGAGACCGAGCGCCAGCGTGCCGATGCCGACGACGATCGCCGTCAGGATCAGCACATGCGGCAGCGGATTGGCATAGACGGTAAAGCGCGGATCGAGGATCGGCGCGGTGCCGCCGAAGATCTTTCCCGGCAGCAGATAGAGCAGATAGACCGAGGACTGGAAGATCGAGAGGCCGACCAGCTTCTTGATGAGATTGTTGCGGGCGATGGCGATGTAGAGCCCCGCCATCATCACGAGGACGATGGTGAAGCGCGTCGCCTCCGAGGCCAGCGTCTCCAGCAGCGTCATGACGGCCTCCGGGCCGCGAAGGCGTAGAAGATCGCGATCATGCTGGAGAAGACGGTGACGAACACGCCGGCTTCGATCAGGAAGACGCCCCATTCCTGCCCGTGCACCGGGTCATGCGCGAGCAGATTGTAGTCGAGGAAATTGCCGCCGCGCGCCATCGAAACGAGGCCGACCGCGGCATAGATGAGGACGCCGGCCGGAATGAGCCGCTCGGCCAGCGCCATCGGCACGATCCGCTCGGCAGCGGCGACGCCATTGATGAGCGCATAGAGGATGATCGCCGCCGCCGCGATGACGCCGGCCTGGAAGCCGCCGCCCGGGCCGTAGTCGCCGTGAAACTGGACATAAAGCGCGAACAGGATCAGCGGCGCCATGATGAACTTGGCGGCGACGCGGAGGACGATATCGCGGCGCATGGCTAAGACCTCTCGCCGCCGTCGCGCCGGCGCAGCAGCACCAGCACGCCAATCGCCGCCGTGAACACGACGGCCGTCTCGCCGAGCGTATCGAAGCCGCGATAGCTGCCGAGCACGGCCGTCACGACATTGGGGATGCCAGTGTCGGGCAGCGTCCGGCCGAGATAATCGGCGCCGGCGGTGTGGATCGGCTGGTCGGGTGAGCCGAACATCGGCAGATCGCTCATGCCCCAGACGAGTACGGCCGCCGTGATCCCGGCGACGAAGAGCGGCGCGATCCGCCGCGCGGTGCCGGTCGCTTCCTTGACGCCGGTGAGATGCAGCGCGCCGAGGAACAGCACCGTCGAGATGCCGGCCCCGACCGAGGCCTCGGTCATCGCGACGTCGACGGCATCGAGCACGACGAACAGCGTCGCCATCAGGAAGCTGTAGGCGCCGAGCAGCACGACCACGGCGAACAGCCCGCGGATGCGGACGATGGCGGCGGCCATGACGACGATGAGCAGCATCAGCGCCAGCGACAGGAAGGCGGTGACGAAAGCGGGATCCAGCGTCATCGGCGCCCTTTCGCCGGCTTGGTGGTCGGCTTCTCCTTGGCGCTCATCTGGGCCTTCTTGGCCGACGGCTTGGAGGTGTCGCCGGGCCGATCCTTCGCCATCGGCTTCAAGCCGGCGGTGAGCGCCGCGGCCGCGAGCGCATGCGTCGCCGCCGGTCCCATGAACAGGAGGAACAGGATCAGGAAGACGAGCTTCACCGCGATGAGGCCGATACCGGCCTTGACGGCGAGCCCGATGAGGATCAGCGCCATGCCGGTGGTATCGGCGAGCGAGGCCGCGTGCAGGCGCGTGAAGAGATCGGGCATGCGCAGATAGCCAATGGCGCCCGTCAGGAAGAAGGCGGCGCCGGCGAGGATGAGGACGCCGCTGACGATATCGACGAGAAGCGCGCTCATTGCGCCTCCTCGCCGCCGTCGGCGCCGAGCGAACCGCCGCGGAAGAATTTCAGCACCGCGAACACGCCGACATAGTTGAGCAGCGCATAGGTCAGCGCGAGATCGAGGAAATCGGGGCGGCCGGTCGCAAAGCCATAGAGCACGACGATCAGGATGGCGCCGTTGCCGATCGAATTGGCAGCGAGCAGGCGATCGAACGTCGTCGGCCCCGAAAGGGTGCGGACCATCATCAGCACGATCGCGGCGAGAACGGCGAAGAGCGCGGCAAGAAGGATCATCGCCGCCCCTTCTTCTCGAAGGCGACGACGCGGCGGTCCATCTCGCCGCTGCGCACGCCATCGGCGCCGGCCCTGGTGAGCGCGTGCACCGTGAAGCGGTCATGGGCGCGGTCGACGCCGACCGTGACGGTTCCGGGCGTCAGCGTGATCGAGTTGGCATAGGTGGCCGCGCCGACGGCCGATTTCGGGCCGACCGTGATGTCGAACATCTCCGGCTCGATCTTCGCCCGCGGATCGAGAATGGTCCGCGCCACATCCAGAGACGACTTGATGATCTCGATCGCGAGCCAGGGCCAATAACTGATGCCGCCGATGACCTGCTCGATCGGGTGACCTTCCTCGTCGGCAAAGCCGGTGAGGCGGCCGAGCAGCGCGATCGCGCCGGATACGACGACGCCGGCGCCGATCAGCCAGAGCGTATAGTGACCGGACAGCAGCAGCCAGAAGGCGAGCAGCCAGAGCGCGAGGCTGAGGGTTCTGATCATCGGGCCCTTGTCGTCGGAGGCGCCAGAGGGGCGCGTTGCGATTCGTGTCCGCCCTCAACAAAGCATGCAAAAGCGATCAACCCAAGGCGCAACCGGTCGGAACCGCCTGGCGCTCCGTCCCGCGCGGCGGCTTCCGCTTGGCGGCGGCAAGGCCACCCTCTATCTAGAGGCCAGCCTGCGGCAGCCCCTTTCTGCCGCGCCCCGCCTCCCGGAGATCGCCCGCCCGTGCAACCGCCTCTCGCCGCCAAAGAGCCCGTGACCCTCGAAGCCCATGGCATCACCCGCCAGGACGATTATGCCTGGCTCCGCGCCGACAACTGGCAGGAGGTGATGCGCGATCCGGCGACGCTCGCCCCGGCGATCCGGGCGCATCTCGACGCCGAGAACGCCTATACCAAGGCCGAGATGGCCGACACCGAGGCGCTGCAGGCGTCGCTCTTCAAGGAGATGCGCGGCCGCATCAAGGAGGACGACTCGTCCGTCCCGGCGGTCGATGGCCCCTATGCCTACGCCTCGCGCTTCCTCGAAGGCGCCGAGCAGCCGCGCATCGTGCGCACGGCGCGGGACGGCGGGCCGGAGACGGTGCTGCTCGATGTCGACGCCATGGCCAAGGGCCACGCCTATTACGAGCTCGGCGGTGCCGAACACAGCCCGGATCACCGGCTGATCGCCTATGCCTATGACGACAAGGGCTCCGAGGCCTATACGCTGCATGTCCGGGTCGCCGAGACGGGCGAGGACCTAGCCGACAGCATCGAGACGACGACGGGCGACGCCGTCTGGGCGGCCGACAGCCAGACGCTGTTCTATACCGTCCTCGACGACAACCACCGCCCCTGCCGCATCTACCGGCATCGCGTCGGCACGCCGGCGAGCGAGGACGTGCTGGTCTTCGAGGAGACCAATCCCGGCTATTTCCTCGGCATCGGCCAGACCCAGTCCGGCCGCTACCTGCTCGTCGATTCGCACGACCACGAAACGTCGGAGCTGCACCTCATCGACGCCGAGGCCCCGGAGGCCGCGCCGCGCCTCGTCGCGCCGCGCCGCCCGGCAGAGGAATATGACGCCGACCACAATGGTGACCTGCTCTACATCCTGACGAATGCCGACGGCGCCGAGGACTTCAAGATCGTCACCGCGCCGGTCGCCGCGCCCGGCCGCGAGAACTGGAGCGATCTGGTGCCGCATCAGCCCGGACGGCTGATCCTCGGCCATACGCTCTACAAGCACTTCATGGTGCGTCTCGAGCGCGAAGGCGGCCTGCCGCGCATCGTCATCCGCGAACTTGCGACCGGCGAGGAACACGCGATCGCCTTCGACGAGGAGGCCTATTCGCTCGGCCTCGGCGACGGCTACGAGTTCGACACCACGCTGCTGCGCTTCACCTATTCGTCGATGACGACGCCGACGCGGGTCTACGACTACGACATGGCGACCCGCACGCGCGTGCTGCGCAAGGAGCAGGAGGTGCCGTCCGGCCACGACGCCAGCCTCTATGTGACGCGCCGCGTCTTCGCGCCGGCCGGCGATGGCGAGACGGTGCCGGTGTCGCTGCTCTACCGCAAGGACACGCCGCTCGACGGCACCGCGCCGTTGCTGCTCTACGGCTATGGCTCCTATGGGATCACCATCCCCGCCTCGTTCTCGACGACCCGGCTGTCATTGGTCGATCGCGGCATCGTCTATGCCATCGCCCATATCCGCGGCGGCAAGGACAAGGGCTTCCGCTGGTATTCCGACGGCCGCCGCGAGAAGAAGCAGAACTCGTTCCGCGACTTCATCGCCGCGGGCGAATATCTCGCCGCCGAGGGCTTCACGGCGCGCGGCAGGATCGTCGGTTGGGGCGGATCGGCCGGCGGCATGCTGATGGGCGCGGTCGCCAACATGGCACCCGACCTCTTCGGCGGCATCGTCGCCGAGGTGCCGTTCGTCGACGTGCTCAACACCATGCTCGACGCCTCGCTCCCCCTCACCCCGCCGGAGTGGCCGGAATGGGGCAATCCGATCGAGAGCGCAGCCGACTACCAGGCGATCGCGGCCTATTCGCCCTACGACAACGTCTCCCGCCAGGCCTATCCGCCGATCCTCGCCATCGGCGGGCTGACGGATCCGCGCGTCACCTATTGGGAGCCGGCCAAATGGGTGGCGAAGCTGCGCGCGACGCGCACGAATGACGCCCTGCTACTGCTGAAGACCAACATGGACGCCGGCCATGGCGGCGCGTCCGGCCGCTTCGACAGCCTCAAGGAGACGGCGTTTGCCACCGCCTTCGTGCTGAAGGTGACCGGCCGCGCTTGACGGCGGCCGCTGCGGCGACACCTTAGGAGCGACGGGCCCGCCCTCCGGCGGGACCGATCGACGCCAGGGAGGACCGCTCATGACCCTATCAGCGTTCGGCAGAACGGCCGGGGGCGCCATCCTTGCGCTCGCGGTCGCCTCCTGCGCCGCCACGACGCCGGGCGGCGGCCAGCGCTTCTACGGCATCCAGGGCTTCGGCGACAATGTCTCGGCCGGCGACTGCCGGGCGCTCGCCGCCGCGGTGGGACCGCAGAATGTCTGGTTCTCGCGCTTCTCGGGGTCGAAGCCCAACCCCTGGGACACCGGCCTCTGGCCCGCCTGGGGCAATGGCTGTTTCAAGACTCAGGCCGCATGCAAGCGCTGGCTCTACGACGTCCAGTCGGAATGGCCGCAGCTGATGGACTTCACCTTCTGCCAGCGCGGGCTCGCCAAGGCATAGGCGCGACAGGCGTGCTCGCCTGCCTCCATGGCGAACAGGGCGCTTTGCCGACCTGCTGCGCTTGCCAACAAGAGCGTCATTAAAGACAGGGCGTCATCCCGGCGAAGGCCGGGATCCATGAACAGGGTCGGTGCACTGTTCGGGACGGCCGGTGTCCCTGGGCCCCGGCCTCCGCCGCGGCGACGACGTGCGATCGTGAGAGCAAGCCAGGACGAAACCTGCAAAGAAAAAGCCCCGGCGCAAGGCCGGGGCTCGTAAGTCTCTCGGTCGAGAAAAGCCTCAGACGGCCTTCTCGTAGAGCTCCAGGACGTAGTCCCAGTTGATCAGGCTGTCGACGAACGCCTCGAGGTATTTCGGCCGGGCGTTGCGGTAGTCGATGTAATAGGAGTGCTCCCAGACGTCGACGCCGAGGATCGGCGCGCCGCCGTGAACGAGCGGGTTCTCGCCATTCGGGGTCTTCGAGATCTCGAGCTTGCCGTTTTTGACCGAGACCCAGGCCCAGCCGGAGCCGAACTGCGTCGTGCCGGCGGCGATGAAGTCGGTGCGGAACTTGTCGTAGCCGCCGAGATCGCTGTCGATCGCAGCCTGCAGCTTGCCGGGAAGGCTCTTGCCGCCGCCGTCCTTCTTCAGCCACTTCCAGAAATGGATGTGGTTGTAATGCTGGCCGGCATTATTGAAGAGGCCGGCATTCTTGCCGTAGCTCTCCTTGACGATCTCTTCGAGGCTCTTGTCCTCGAGGCCCGAGCCCTTCAGCAGGTTGTTGCCGTTGGTGACATAGGCCTGGTGATGCTTGTCATGGTGGTATTCGAGCGTCTCCTTCGACATGAAGGGCGCGAGCGCCTCGTAGTCATAGGGAAGCGGGGGAAGTTCGAAGGCCATCGGAACAACTCCTGTCGACGATAGGGTGGAAATCGGGCTACCGCGTCGAAAACGGCCTGCCGCGATGTACGTTCCGGCTGCACCATAGGCACGCGGCCTGCCGGCGGCAACCGCCCTCGTCGGCGCCGCCGGGGGGTTGCAACAGACTTTTCGCCCGCGCCTCCTCGCGCGCACCGCCCGGCGCGCGCAACCGATCACGGCCAGATCATTTTTGCGTTAGACGACGCGGCCGGCTTGTATCTCGCCCCCTGATCCCTTCACAGTCTTGAACTGTTCCGAACAGAGGGGTGCAGGAATGCGGAAGATTGTTGCAGTGCTCGGCCTTGCGGCCATGGTCGCCTCGGCGAGCTTCGCGATGGCGGCGTCCGACCTTGCCAAGCAGCGCGAGGCCGACATGAAGGCGATCGGCGGGGCTGTGAAGACCTCGGCTGGATTCGCCACCGACAAGGTTCCCTACGATGCAGCTGCCGCGAAGGCCGCGATGGAAACCATCGCCGCCAAGGCGACCGATTTCCCGACGCTGTTCCCCGCCGGTTCCGAGACGGCCAGCAAGGGCGCCTCGCCCAAGATCTGGGAAAACAAGGCCGATTTCGAGGCCCATGCGGCCAAGCTCGCCAGCGACGCCAAGGCTGCGGCCACGGCCGCCGATGCCGGCCTCGACGCCTTCAAGGTCGCGTTCGGCACCGTGACGGCCAATTGCAAGAGCTGCCACCAGCTCTATCGCCTGTCCGACTAGCCGCAGGTCTCCATGCTCCGTCGCCTTGCCGTCATCGCGGTCGCGCTCGCCCTTCTGGGCGGCGCGGCGTTCTGGCTGTTGACGGAGCCGAAGCCGCTCTCCGCCGCCGAAATCCCGGACAGACCGGGTGATCCGGCGAAGGGCGAACTGCTGTTCTGGGCGGGCGGCTGCGCCTCGTGCCACGCGGCGCCCGGCGCCAAGGGCGACGACAAGCTGATCCTTGCCGGCGGCGAGCCGATCGTCTCGCCCTTCGGCACCTTCCATCCGCCGAACATCTCGCCGGACAAGCAGCACGGCATCGGCAGCTGGTCGACGCTCGACTTCGTCAATGCGATGAAGCGGGGCCTCGGGCCGGGCGGCGAGCATCTCTATCCGTCGTTCCCCTATACGTCCTACCAGCGCATGGCGATCGGCGACATCGTCGACCTCAAGGCCTATCTCGACACGCTGCCGCCGGTTGCCACCGACAGCGCAGAGCACGAACTGCCGTTCCCGTTCGGGATCCGGCGCGGCCTCGGTCTCTGGAAGCTGCTCTATCTCGACGGCGCGCCGTTCGAGCCCGACCCGACCAAGAGCGACGAGATCAATCGCGGCGCCTATCTCGTCGAGGGCCCCGGCCATTGCAACGAGTGCCATACCCCGCGCAACGCGCTCGGCGCGCTCGACTTCAGCCGCCATCTCGCCGGCGCGCCAAACCCGTCCGGCAAGGGCTTCATCCCGAACATCACCGGCGGCAAGGGCGGCATCGGCGACTGGTCGGCCGAGGACATCGCGAATTTCCTGGAGACGGGCATGACGCCCGACTTCGACAGCGTCGGCGGCACCATGGTCGATGTGCAGGAGAACATGGCGCATCTGCCCGCCTCCGACCGTGCCGCGATCGCCGCCTATCTGAAGGACCTGCCGCCGATCGACCGCGTCGATGCGGGCGCCGCATCCGGAAGCTGACGTCACGATTTTTTTGGCTGCCGATGTCGAAGTGAGCGATGCTTATCCGACATGGCCGTGAAGAGGGAAAAGTCCCGCCTTCCGGCCACGCGCCGAACCGATCGGAGACCGTCATGCAGTACGCAATCCTGTTCTATGAGACCGACGAACAATTCGCGACCCGCGACCATGCCACCGAGGGCGCCGCCTATTGGGGCGCCTGGCGGACCTATGTCGACGAGATCGGCGCCAGCGGCATCGTGCGCGGCGGCGCCGGCCTGCTCGCGCCCGCGACCGCGACGACCGTGCGGCTGAAGGACGGCCAGCGCCACGTCCAGGACGGCCCCTTCGCCGCCGCCAAGGAGCAGCTCGCCGGCTTCTTCCTCGTCGAGGTGCCGGACATCGACGTCGCGCTCGCCTGGGCGGCCAAGGCGCCATCGGCCCAGTACGGCGTCGAGGTGCGGCCGACCCTGCCGATGCAGACGTGATGATGACGTGAGCATCGACGGCAGCGCCGGGGCCACGACCCGCGCGCTGCCTTCGGAGGGCCGCAGATGCAGGACGTCGAGCAAGCCGTGCGCGACAGTTTCGGCCGCCTGGTGGCGATCCTCGCCAGCCGCGGCCGCGACATCGCCGCGGCGGAGGATGCGCTGGCCGATGCGGTCGTCGCGGCGCTGCGCAGCTGGCCGGACAGCGGCGTGCCGGATGCGCCCGAGGCCTGGCTCGTCGCCGTGGCCCGCCGCCGCCTCGCCGACCGGCTGCGCAAGCGAAGCGCCGATGTGGCGCTTGAGCGCTCGCTCACTCTCCTCACGGCGCTCGCCGACGAGACCGATCCGATGATGCCGCATTATCCCGACGAGCGGCTGAAGCTGATGTTCGTCTGCGCCCATCCGGCGATCGACGAGGCGATCCGGGCGCCGCTGATGCTGCAGACGGTGCTCGGCCTCGACGCGGCACGGATCGCAACCGCCTTTCTCGTTCCTGCCGCGACCATGGGCCAGCGGCTGGTGCGCGCCAAGGCGAAGATCCGCGACGCCGGCATCCCGTTTGCCGTTCCCGAGCGGGTCGAGCTACCCGCGCGGCTCACGAGCGTGCTCGAGGCCATCTATGCCGCCTATGGCAGCGGCTGGGACGAGGTCGCGGGCGGCGATGGCCAGGACGGCTCAGCCGTCGCGGCGTCATCGAGCCTCGCCGACGAGGCGATCTGGCTCGGCCGGGTGCTGGCGGCCCTCCTGCCGCGCGAGGCGGAAGCGCAGGGCCTGCTCGCGCTGATGCTCCATTGCGAGGCGCGTCGCCCGGCGCGGCGCAGCGAGGCCGGCCGCTATGTGCCTCTCTCCGAGCAGGACACGCGGCGCTGGTCGATGGCGACGCTGCGCGAGGCGGAGGAGACGCTTGCGCACGCCGCGTCGCTCAAGGCGCCGGGCCGGTTCCAGATCGAGGCGGCGATCCAGTCGGCGCTGGCCAGCGCCCGGCTGCAGGGCGCGCCCGACGCACGCGTGATCGCGCTGCTGCATGAGGAACTCTGGCGCCGCGCCCCGCGCATCGGCGTCGCCGTCGCCCGCGCGGTCGCGGTGGCCGATGCGGAAGGCGCGGCGGCCGGCCTTGCCCTGCTCGCAGCCATCGATCCCGAGCGGGTCGCGGCCTACCAGCCCTACCATGCGGCGGAGGCGGAGCTGCTGGCGCGCGAGGGTCGGCGGGGCGAGGCCCTCGCCGCCTATGCGCGCGCCGCCGCGCTCTCCAGCGATCCCGCCATCGCCGCCTTTCTCGAGGACCGGCGACGTCAGCTGATCAGCTGACCGGTCAGCGCTGGCCGGACTTGATCCACTTGGTGACGGCCGGCGGCACGTAGCTCTTGTAGCGGGCGATCAGCTTTGCCGGATCGGTCTCGACGATGAGCATGTCGCGATGCTCGTGGCGCATGAAGCCCTCGTCGGCCTGATGGTCGAGGAAGGTCAGGAGCTTGTCGTAGAAGCCGGCGATGTCGAGCACGCCGACCGGCTTGCCGTGATAGCCGAGCTGGGCCCAGGTCCAGATCTCGAACAATTCCTCCAGCGTGCCGAGGCCGCCCGGCAGCGCGACGAAGCCCTCAGCCATGTCGGCCATCTTGGCCTTGCGCTCATGCATCGAGCCGACGATGTGCAGCTCGGTGAGGCCGTGATGGGCGACTTCCTTGTCGACCAACGCCTGCGGGATGATGCCGATCGCCGTGCCGCCGGCCTTCAGGACCGCATCGGCGACAGCGCCCATCAGCCCGACCTTGGAACCGCCATAGACGAGCGCCGCATCCGACGCCGCGATCGCCGTGCCGAGGGCGACGGCCGCGTCGCGATAGTCCGGCCGGAAGCCCTCGTTGGAGCCGCAGAAAACGCAGAGCCTCATGCCGCCGCTCCTTCCGAAAGCGCGGCGAGGATCCGCGCCCAGGAGCGGATGCCGCCGTGGTAGCTGGTGAGATTGTATTTCTCGTTCGGCGAATGGATGCGGTCATCGTCGAGGCCGAAGCCGACCATCAGCGCGTCGAGGCCGAGCACGCTCTTGAAGTCGCCGGCGACGGGGATCGAGCCGCCGGCGCCGATGTGGACGCAGGGCTTGCCCCATTCGGCCGTGAGCGCCTCGCGCGTCTTGACGAGCGCCGGGGTATCCGAGGGCAGGCGCACGCCCGGCGAGCCGCCATGGCCGATGAACTCGGCCGAGCAATCCGCCGGCAGCTTCGAGCGCACATAGGTGCGGAAGCTGTCGCGCACCGCGTCCGGATCCTGCCGGTCGACGAGGCGGAAGGAGACTTTCGCGTGGGCCTTGGACGGGATCACCGTCTTGAAGCCCTTGCCGGTATAGCCGCCCCAGATGCCGTTGACCTCGCAGGTCGGCCGCGCCCAGATCTTCTCGATGACGCTGCGGCCCGCTTCGCCGGCCGGGATCGACAGGCCGACCTCGCCGAGAAATTCCGCCTCGTCGAAGCCGAGACCGTCCCACTCCGCCTTGGTCGCCGCCGGCAGTTCGCCGACGCCGTCATAGAAGCCGGCAAGCGTCACACGGCCGGTCTCATCGCGGAGACCGTCGAGGATGTTGGCGAGGACATGGATCGGGTTGCGCGCCGCGCCGCCATACATGCCCGAATGCAGATCCCGCGAGGCGGCGGTGATGGTGATCTCCTCGCCGACCATGCCGCGCAGCATCGTGGTCACGGCCGGGGTCTTGGCGTCCCACATGCCGGTGTCGCAGACGAAGGCGAAGTCGGCGGCGAGCTCGTCCTTATTGGCTTCCATAAACGGCACGAGGCTATGGCCGCCCGATTCTTCCTCGCCTTCCAGCAGGATCGTGACGGGGATCGGGAGTGTTCCGGTGACTGCCTTCCAGGCGCGGCAGGCCTCGATGAAGGTCATCAGCTGACCCTTGTCGTCGGCGGTGCCGCGGCCGACGATCTGCTTCGATCCATCCGCCGCCGTGACGATCTTCGGCTGGAACGGCGGGCTCGACCAGAGATCGATCGGGTCGACCGGCTGGACGTCGTAATGGCCATAGAACAGCACATGCGGACCGGCGCCGCCGGCGCCATGGCCGACGACCATCGGATGGCCCGGCGTCGGCCGGACGCCTGCCTTGAAGCCGATCGCATCCAGCGCGTCGGCCAGCCATTCGGCCGCCTGGAGACAGGCGCCGGCATAGGCCGGGTCGGTCGAAATGCTCTCGATCTCGACGAGGCGAAACAAGCGCTCGACGCTCTTGTCGAGGTCGGCATCGATATAGGCGAGGACGTCGTCGAGACGGTCGGACACGGGCAGATCTCCATCGGCACGGCGCTGAAGCAAGACTAGGACATACGCCGCGCCTCGGACGAAGGAAAGTCGCGGATCAGCGCAGCGCGAGGTCCTGCGGCACCCTGCCCGCCCCGATGCCGGCGATCTCCTGCACCAGCTTCTGGCGGATGGCGACGGCGAAGCTGGTGGTCTCGTCGGCGACCTTGACGAAGGCGCCGGGGCCGCCGATCACGTCGCGGGCATAGTGATCGGAAAGGCTCATGCCGGCAGGCCCGCGCACGCCGCCGCCGGCGCGGCGGATGACGAGGCCATTGATGGTGATCCCCTCGGCCAGCGCCGCCGCGCGCGTCTCGGCGAGCGGCGGACCGCCGATCTGAGGCCCGTCACCCGAGACGTCGATCACCTTGGCGAGCCCATCATAGTCATTGGTGCGGATGCGGTCGGCGGAATAGGCGATGGCCGCCGAGATCGAGTTGTAACCGAAGGCCTGGCGCGGGCTGGAGATCACCTTCTCGGCGAAGACGGCGGCGCTCGGCGCATCGCGCACGACATGCCAGTCGACGATCGTGTGCTGCGATGCCGGCCCGCCCCATTCGACATAGGTGATCGCGATCGACCCGATCAGGCCGCCGCGAATCGCCGACAGCACTTCGGGGCTGGTGATCGCTTGCGCATAGCCCCGCCGCTGCAGCGCGAGCTCGTCCGCGTCGATCGAGCCGGAGCCGTCGGCCGCCAGCACCAGCTCGACATCGACCTGCTCGGCCGCGGCAGGCAGCGCGCCCGAGAGAGCCAATCCTGCGGCGACGACCAATCCAAGGCGCATCGGCAAAGCCTCCGTCCGCTCGGGCGAGAAGGTGCATTATGCGATGAAGATAGCGCCCCGCGTCAGGCCGAAAAGGCCGGCCGCGCCTTCACGAAACCGTCAGCGGCGGAGGATGCCGCCGAGCATGCCGCGGACGATGGCGCGGCCGACGGAGGAGCCCATCGAGCCGCCGATCGACTTGCCGATATCGGCCGCGACCTGTCCCGCGACACGGTTGGTGACGGTGCGGGTCACTTCGCGGGCGACGCGCTGCGTCGCGGTCAGCCGCTCGCCGCGCCTCGTATTGGTGCCAAGCAGCGAGCCGAGAATGCCGCCGAGATCGACGCCACCGGCGCCGGCCGGGGCTGGAGCGGAGGCAGCCTCAGTGCCGTCCGCGGACGGCGTCGGCGCCGTTCCCGCCGCCTCGGCGACCTGGCGGCCGAGCACCTCATAGGCCGACTCGCGATCGACCGTCTTGTCATAGGCGATGCCGATCGGGCTCGCCGCGATGATCTGGCGGCGCTCGTCCGGGCTGATCGGGCCGAGCTGCGAGGACGGCGGCCGGATCAGCGTGCGCTCGACCATGCTCGGCACGCCTTTCGGCTCCAGCGTCGAGACCAGCGCCTCGCCGACGCCGAGCATGGTGATCGCCTCCATGGTGCTGAAGGCCGGATTGGGCCGGAACGTCTCGGCGGCGACCTTCACCGCCTTCTGATCGCGCGGGGTATAGGCGCGCAGCGCATGCTGGACGCGGTTGCCGAGCTGGCCGAGCACCGTGTCGGGGATGTCGAGCGGGTTCTGGCTGACGAAATAGACGCCGACGCCCTTGGAGCGGATCAGCCGCACCACCTGCTCGATCCGCGCCAGCAAGGCCTTCGGCGCATCGTTGAAGAGGAGATGCGCCTCGTCGAAGAAGAAGACGAGCCGCGGCTTTTCGGGATCGCCCACCTCGGGCAGAACCTCGAACAGCTCCGACATCAGCCAGAGCAGGAAGGTCGCATAAAGCTGCGGCGCTGCCATCAGCTTGTCGGCGGCGAGCACGTTGACGACGCCGCGACCGTCGATGGTGGTGCGCATGAGGTCGGCGATGGCGAGCGCCGGCTCGCCGAAGAACGCCGCGCCGCCCTGGTTCTCGAGAATGAGCAGCTGGCGCTGGATGGCGCCGACCGAGGTCTTGGCGACATTGCCGTAATGCGCGGCGGCGGCAGGGTCATCGGCGAGGTAGGCGAGGATGGCCCGAAGGTCCTTCAGGTCGAGCAGCAGCCAGCCATTCTCGTCGGCGAGGCGGAAGGCGATGTTGAGCACGCCTTCCTGGGTGTCGTTGAGACCAAGCAGGCGTGACAGCAGCAGCGGCCCCATCTCGCTGACCGTCGTGCGGATCGGATGACCCTGCTCGCCGAAGAGGTCCCAGAACACCGTCGGGCACGGCGCGAATCGGTATTCCTCGGCGAAGCCGATCTCCGCCGCGCGCTTCGTCATCGACTCTTTCGGCGTGCCGGGGCGGGCAATGCCGGAGAGGTCGCCCTTGATGTCGGCGCAGAAGACGGGAACGCCAGCGTCAGAGAAGCCCTGCGCCATCACCTGCAGCGTCACCGTCTTGCCGGTGCCGGTCGCGCCGGTCACGAGCCCATGCCGGTTGGCGAGGGCAAGCAGGAGATATTCCGGCTTCTCGCTCGCGCCCAGAAAGATCTTGTCGGCTTGCAGCAGCGGCATCAGGGTCTCCGGAACGGCGCGTCACTCAATCGAACGACGAAGGTCGCGATTTGACGGCGCGAAATCAAGCGAGGCCGGCCAGCAATCGTCATGCCCATCATATTGCGTTCCTGACGCGGCGGCGCGAACATCGCCAGCGGGCCGGTCCAAATCGGCCAGTGATCGCGGGGAGATTCTGGTGAGCTATCCGATTATCGACATCGAGGGCATCGGCCCGGCCTTCGCCGAAAAGCTCGGCACGGCCGGCATCAAGTCGACCGACCATCTGCTCGAGGCCGGCAAGGACCCGAAGGGGCGCAAGGCGCTGGCGGCTGCGACCGGCATCGACGAGGGCAAGATCCTCAGCTGGACCAACAAGGCCGATCTGATGCGCCTCAAGGGTGTCGCGGAGGAATATTCCGATCTGCTCGAGGCTTCGGGCGTCGATACGGTCAAGGAACTGAAGCTGCGCCGCGCCGACAATCTGACGGCGAAGATGGCCGAGGTGAACGCGGCCCGGAAGCTCGTGCGCCAGCTGCCGTCCGAAAAGCAGGTCTCCGACTGGATCGAGCAGGCGAAGACGTTGCCGCCGATCATGACCTACTGATCGCGCTGCGGCGGTCGGCGCCATCGCGCGCGCGACCTCCGGCCGATAGGCTGATGCCGGTCGTGGTGGCGCTCCGCCGCCGCGACCTGAACCATGAGCAAGGCTGACATGCCGACCAAGGACAGCCCGGCCGACCGGCAACCGGCGCCGACCGACGCCGACTGGCGCCGCCTCGTCGCGAAGTCGCTGGGCGAGGCCCCCATCGCAACGCTCAATGCGCAGATCGAGCCTCGCATCAGCATCGATCCGCTGCAGCCCGCCGAGGCGGCGCAGCCGCTCTGGTCGCGCGGCGGCAAGGGCTGGACGCGGCTGCAGCGGCTCGGCTTCGGCGCCGATGCGACAACCATCGAGACGGCGCTTGCCGCCGGAGCCGACGGGTTCGAAATCGTCATCGCTGGCTCTGCTGCCGACACTGGCGACGGGCTCGCGGCCGACCGGCTCGGCGCGTGCCTCGCCGCGATCGCGATTGACCGCTGCCGCCTGCGCCTTGCGCCCGGCGCGGCCAGTGAGGCGATCGCCGATGCCGTCGAGGCGGCGGTCGGCGCCGGCCGGCTCGATCCACAGTTGCTCAGCCTCTCCTTCGGCTTCGATCCGGTCGGGGCCATCGCGAGCGGACGCATCGCCGCCGATCGCTGGGGGGAGCAGGCGAACACTCTCGCCACTCTGGTCGGCCGGCTGGCCGCGCGCGGCTATGACGGCCCCTTCGCCACCGCCGACGGCCGGCTCGTCCATGCCGCCGGCGGCACGGCGTCGATGGAGCTCGGCTATGCGCTGGCGTCGCTGCTGGCGCTGATCCGCGCCCTCCTCGACGCTGGGGTCGATCCGGCCCTTGCCGCGGCCGCCGTCGACGTCGCGCTGGCCGCCGATGCCGACCAGTTCGTCACCATCGCCAAGTTCCGCGCCATGCGCCTGCTGCAGGCGAAGCTGCTCCAGGCGGCGTCGCTGCCGCCGTCGCGGCTGGTGCTGCATGGCGAGACAAGCTGGCGCATGCTGGCGGACGAGGATCGCCGCTCCAATGTGATCCGGACCACCATCGCCGCCGTCGCGGCCGGGATCGGCGGCGCGGATACGCTAACCGTGCTGCCGTTCACCGCGGCGAGTGGCGCCACCGACCCCGACGCCGAGCGGCTGGCGATGACGACGCAGGCGATCCTGATCGAGGAAACGCATGTCGCGCGCGTCGCCGATCCGGGCGCCGGCTCCGGGACGATCGGCGCGCTGACGCTGGCGCTTGCCGAGGAGGCCTGGCGGCGCTTCCAGGCGATCGAGCGGGCCGGCGGCATCGCTGCTTCGCTCGGGAGCGGGCAGTTTCAGGCCGAGATCACCGAGGCCGCTGCCCGCGCCGAGGCGGAGATTGCCGAGGGACGGCGCGGCATCGTTGGGGTCACGCTGTTCCGCGCCGATGGCGCGCCGCCGCGAGCGCCGCGGCCCCGCGTCGATGACGGGCACGAGCGGCCCGCGCCGCTTCGCCCGCGCCGGCTCGCCGCGCCCTTCGAGGAGCCTCAGCCATGAGCCGCCTGCCGGATTTCACGACCATTCCGTTCACCGTCGAGCGGATCGCGGTGGCGGATGGGGCGGAGAGCGTGCTGACGGCGGAGGGGATCGCCATCGCCGGGCGCTATGATGCAGCGCGCCGTACCGCCGCGGGCTTCGCCGAGACCTATCCCGGCCTGCCGCCCTTCCTGCGCGGCCCCTACCCGACCATGTATGTCCAGCAGCCCTGGACGATCCGCCAATATGCCGGCTTCTCGACCGCCGAGGCCTCGAACGCCTTCTATCGGCGCAACCTCGCCGGCGGGCAGATGGGCCTTTCTGTCGCCTTCGATCTCGCGACGCATCGCGGCTATGACAGCGATCATCCGCGCGTTGCCGGCGATGTCGGCATGGCCGGGGTCGCGATCGATTCGATCCTCGACATGCGCCAGCTCTTCGACGGCATTCCGCTCGACAAGATGAGCGTGTCGATGACGATGAACGGCGCCGTGCTGCCGATCCTCGCGCTCTATATCGTCGCGGCCGAGGAGCAGGGCGTCAGCCCGCGGCAGCTTTCCGGGACCATCCAGAACGACATCCTCAAGGAGTTCATGGTCCGCAACACCTATATCTACCCGCCCGAGCCCTCGATGCGGATCGTCTCGGACATCTTCGGCTACACCTCGCGCGAGATGCCGAAGTTCAACTCGATCTCGGTGTCCGGCTATCACATGCAGGAGGCCGGGGCGACCGCCGATCTCGAGCTCGCCTATACGCTCGCCGATGGGCTCGACTACATCGCCGCCGGCGTCGCCGCGGGGCTCGATGTCGACAGTTTCGCGCCGCGGATCTCGTTCTTCTGGGCCGTCGGCATGGACTTCTTCATGGAGGTCTCCAAGCTGCGCGCCGCGCGGCAGCTGTGGGCCCAGCTCGTCGCGGAGCGCTTCGCGCCGAAACAGGCGAAGTCGCTAGCGCTGCGCGCGCATTGCCAGACCTCGGGCTGGTCGCTGACCGCGCAGGATGTCGCCAACAACATCGTCCGTACGACGGTCGAGGCGATGGCGGCGATCGAAGGCGGAACGCAGTCGCTGCACACCAATGCCTTCGACGAAGCGCTGGCCCTGCCGACCGACGCCTCGGCAAGGATCGCGCGCAACACGCAGCTGATCCTGCAGCAGGAAAGCGGCATCACCCGCTTCATCGATCCCTGGGGCGGCTCGCATTTCGTCGAGAGCCTGACGGCGGACCTCGCCGCCCGGGCGCTGCACCACATCGCCGAAGTCGATGCCCTCGGCGGCATGACCAAGGCGATCGCCGCCGGAATTCCGAAGCGCCGGATCGAGGAGGCGGCGGCGCGGACGCAGGCGCGCATCGACGCCGGCGACCAGACCGTGGTCGGCATCAACGCCTTCAGGCGGAGCGACGAGGCGCCGATCGAGGTGCTGAAGATTGACAATTCCGCCGTGCGGGCGGCCCAGATCGCGAAGCTCGAGCAGTTGAAGCGCGAGCGCGACGGCGGCGCGGTCGCGCGCACGCTTGCCTCTTTGACGGCGGCGGCGCGCGGAACGGACAATCTCCTCGCGGCCTCGGTCGAGGCGGCGCGGGCGGGCGCCACGGTGGGCGAGATCAGCGCCGCACTGGAAGCGGCCTTCGGCCGGCACCGGGCCGAGACGACGACCGTCGCCGGGGTCTATGCCGACGAAAGCTCGGCGGGCGAGGCCATCGCCCATGTGCGCGCCTTGACCGCTGCCTTCCGCGACAATGAAGGCCGCCGGCCGCGCATCCTCGTCGCCAAGGTCGGCCAGGACGGCCATGATCGCGGGCAGAAGGTGGTCGCATCGGCCTTCGCCGACCTCGGCTTCGACGTCGATATCGGGCCGCTGTTCCAGACGCCGGAGGAAGCCGCCGCCGAGGCGATCGCTGCCGACGTGCATATCGTGGGCATCTCCTCGCTGGCCGCCGGCCACCTGACGCTGGTGCCCGCCCTGAAGCGGGCGCTCGACGCGGCCGGCCGCGGCGACATCATGATCGTCGTCGGCGGCGTGATCCCGGCGCAGGACTTCGCGGCGCTGGAAGCGGCGGGCGCCGAGGCGATCTTCCCGCCGGGAACCGTCATCACCGAGGCGGCGGCGGCCCTCGTCGAGCGGCTGAGCGAGCGGCTCGGCTATGCGCAGGCGCCGCCAGCCTGACAGTCAAAGGCCGCCCCGATGCAATGCACCGGGACGGCCAGGCTTCGGGCGTCGTGCGGGAGGTCAGCCCGAAGCGTTGCTCAGCGCGTCGGCTGATCAGCTCTTGGGCAGCAGGACGGTGTCGACCACATGGATGACGCCGTTCGACTGGTTGACGTCGGCGATGGTGACCTTGGCCTTGCCGCCCGACGAATCGGTGACGATCACGTCGCTGCCGTCGAGCGAGAAGGTCAGCATCCCGCCATTGACGGTCTTCACTTCAGCGGAGCCGTTGCCCTTCTTGATCGCGTCGAGCACGTCCTTGGCGGCAACCTTGCCGGGCACGACGTGGTAGGTCAGCACCGCGACGAGCTTGTCCTTGTTCGCGGGCAGCAGCAGCGTATCGACGGTGCCGGCCGGGAGCTTGGCGAAGGCCTCGTTGGTCGGCGCGAACACCGTGAACGGGCCGGGGCCGGACAGCGTCTCGACGAGGCCGGCGGCCTTGACGGCGGCGACGAGCGTCGTGTGGTCCTTCGAATTGACCGCGTTCTCGATGATGTTCTTCGAGGGGTACATCGGCGCGCCGCCGACGGTGACGGTGTCCTCGGCAAAGGCGGCCGGGGCGGTCATCATGCCGCCGGCGAGCACCACGGTGGCGAGGGCCAGGGCGCGCGAAAACTTGCCGATGGACGAGATCTTGGCGTTGGTCGACTTCATGTTCGGTCTCCGTTTGGTCGGGTCATCGGGGGTGGAAGACAGGCGCCGGACCGGGATCGGCCGGCGCCCGGTGGTCAGCCCGGCAGAAGAACGGTGTTGATGACGTGGATCACGCCATTCGACTGCTGGACATTCGGGATGGTGATCTTGGCCTTGTCGCCCTTGGCGTCGACGATCGTGATCGACTTGCCCTTGACCATGAAGGCGAGCGTCTCGCCGTTGACGGTCTTGTACTCGGCCTTGCCGCCCATCTTCTTGGCGGCGGCGATGATGTCGGCGGCGGTGATACGGCCGGGAATGACGTGATAGGTCAGGATCGCCGTCAGCGTCTTCTTGTTCTCGGGCTTCACCAGCGTCTCGACGGTGCCGGCGGGAAGCTTGGCGAAGGCCTCGTTGGTCGGCGCGAACACCGTGAACGGGCCGGGGCCGGAGAGCGTGTCGACGAGACCGGCTGCCTTGACCGCCGCGACCAGCGTCGTGTGATCCTTCGAGTTGACCGCATTCTCGATGATGTTCTTCGAAGGATACATCGGCGCGCCGCCGACCATCACGGTCTTGGCCGAAGCCGGCGCCTCGAACGCGACGGTGCCGGTCGCTGCGATGAGGGCAATGGCGGCCGCGCGGGCCAAAGTGGTCATGCGGAACATACTTAGTCCTCCTGTTTCATATTCACCGGCCAGAGGCCGACGAATGGATAGTTTGAATTGATCCGACTCTGGACAGCCGGCTTGCAATCACACATGCGGGAGCGCTCAAGGAACGAAGGCTCCCTTTATTCAGATCCATGCAATGATGATTGTCTCGCTTGCCGAAACTCTATCGCTTCATTGGCTACATGAACTTATACGGCGCCGATTTTGTTCCGGTTTCAATGCGCGCCAGAAAAGTTGTTCACGAGCCCGTGATCGGCAGTGCATTCCAAGACGCAGTCGTTTGCTGGCATGGCTTTGCTTGCCGGCCGGCTTCGGCAGACATAATCTTCGCCGCCGAGCGGAGACTTTCATGAAGCCGACAAATCCCGTCTACACCGGACTGCCGACCACGATCTTCGAGGTCATGTCGCGGCTCGCTCTCGAGCACAAGGCGATCAATCTCGGCCAGGGCTTCCCCGACGTCGATGGTCCCGAGGATGTGCGCCGCTTCGCGGCCGATGCCCTCATCGCCGGGCCGAACCAGTATCCGCCGATGATGGGCGTGCCGGAGTTGCGGCAGGCGGTCGCCGCCGCGCAGTCGCGCTTCTATGGGCTCGATGTCGACTGGAAGAGCGAGGTGCTGGTCACGTCGGGGGCGACCGAGGCGCTGTCCGATATCATCGCGGCGCTGATCGAGCCGGGCGACGAAGTCGTGCTGATCGAGCCGCTCTATGATTGCTATCTGCCGCTGGTGCGCCGGGCCGGCGGCATCCCGCGCCTCGTGCGCATCACGCCGCCGGAATGGACGCTCGACGTGGCGGCGCTCGAAGCCGCCTTTTCCGAGCGCACCAAGGCGATCCTCATCAACAACCCGATGAACCCGGCCGCGAAGGTGTTTTCGCCCGAGGAACTCGCGGTGATCGCCGAGCTCTGCGTGCGCTTCGATGCCTATGCGATCTGCGACGAGGTCTATGAGCACATCCTGTTCGATGGCCGCGCGCACACGCCGTTGATGACGCTGCCCGGCATGCGCGAGCGCGCCGTGCGCATCGGCTCGGCCGGCAAGACCTTTTCGCTCACGGGCTGGAAGGTCGGCTATGTCACGGCGGCGCCCGCCTTGCTCGACCCGATCGCCAAGGCGCACCAGTTCACCACCTTCACGACGCCGCCGCATCTGCAGAAGGCGGTCGCCTTCGGCCTCGGCAAGGACGACGGCTATTATGGCGAGCTCGCCGGCGCGCTGGCGGTCAAGCGCGACCGTCTCGCGACAGGTCTCGAACGGCTCGGCTTTGGCGTCGTGCCCTGCGGCGGCACCTACTTCGTCACCGCCGATTTTGCCCCGCTCGGACTGGTCGGCGACGATGTCGAGATCTGCCGCCAGATGACCATCGAGGCCGGCGTCACAGCCGTGCCGGTGTCGGCCTTCTATGCGGGGTCAGCGCCGCGTCATTTCGTGCGGTTCTGCTTCTCGAAGCGCGACGAGATCCTCGACGGCGCTCTCGACCGGCTCGGAGAATGGCTCGCCCGGCGGGCGCGCGCGGTCGCCTGAGCGGCCTCTCAGCGCGCGAGGCGCTCGCGCGACATCACGAGGCGGGCGACGAGGCCGGTCTCGTTCCACTTGAAATCGATCGAGCCGGCCAACTGTCCGACGATGCTCATGGTGGCGAGACGGCTGCCGAAGCCCTCATGGCGCGGCGGACCCTCGACGGCCGGGCCGCCGCTCTCGATCCATTCGAGTTCGAGGCTCTCGGGCGCGAAGCGGGCTGCGATCTTGAGCTGACCCTTCGGCGTCGAGAGGGCACCGTATTTGGCAGCGTTGGTCGCCAGTTCATGCAGCACCAGCGCGAGGCTGGTCGCGGCGGTCACGCCGATCTCGACCGGCGGCGCCTCCAGCGTCAGCTGCTCGGGGTAATAGAGATGCGGCGCGAGGATCGCCGTCAGCAGATCGGACAGCGAGGTCCGCTCGGTATGGCCGACTTCCGCGGTGATCGCCGGGCGGATGAGTTCGTGCGCGGCGGCGAGCGCCACCAGTCGGCCGCGCAGCACATCGGCCATCTCGCCGACGCTCGTCGCCGAGCGCGCCGTCATGGTGATCATTCCGGCGATGACGGCGAAGGTGTTCTTGATGCGATGATGCAGTTCGCGGATCAGCAGCCGCCGCGTCTCCTCGGCGTTCTTGCGATTGGTGATCTCGACGGCGGCGCCCGAAAGCCGCGAGGGCTGGCCGGCGGCATCGCGAAATCCGGTGCCCCGGACCATGACCCAGCGGATGCGCCCGGTCGCATCGATCAGCCGGTATTCGATCGAGAGGTCGCCGCCGTTGAAGGCCGAGCGCTGCATCTCTTCCTCGACATAGGCGCGGTCCTCGGGATGGACGAGCCGGTCGAAGGCGGCGCGGGCTGCACCCTCGCGCGCCTCGTCCGTCTCGACCCCGAAGAAGGCGGCGAGGCGCGGATCCGCGAACATGCGGTCGGTCTCGAACTGCCAATCCCAGATGCCGATGACGCCGGCGGCATTCAGCGCCTGGCTGAAGCGCTCCTGGTCGCGCTTCAGGGCATCGGCGGCGACATGCAGCGACGTCGTCTCGTTGACGAGCGCGAACACGCCGAGGACACGGCCTTCGGCATCGCGGATCGGGCTGTAGTTGAGGTCGAACCAGGTGTCCTCGGCGACGCCGTTGCGCTGCAGCACCAGATATTGATCGCGATAGGCGAGCCGTCCGCCGGCGAGGCAGACATCGAGCACATTCTGGTTGAAGGCCGCAGCCTCCGGCCAGCTGTCGACGACGCCCTTGCCGAGCACGGAAGGATGGCGACGGCCGCAGATCTCGGCATAGGCATCGTTGTAGAGCAGCGTTCCCGCCTCGCCCCAGAGGATGGCCATGGCCGGTTCCGAGGCAAGGGCAAGGCCCAGCGTCGAGGTCAGCGCCACCGGCCAATCCGAAATCGGACCGAGCGCGGTCGCCGCCCAGTCATGGTCCGCGATCAGGCGGGGCAATTGACCATTACCGAACGCCAGAAAGCACTGCGCGTCGCCTGACTTGATCATTCGACCCGCATCCTCAGGCATCGTCATCTTTACTCACTCATGCTGTCAGTACTGGTGCAATGCCAATGCGGACAATGGGTTGCGTCGGCATCGTGATATAGGCCGCTCTGCCTCGAAGACGATGGGTCATTCGGCCGGGAGCAGCGTGCCGATATAGACGACGGGGCCGGTCGCCTGGCCGGTCGGGGAGCCGCCCTTCGGCTCGACGGAGATCGCGAGCTTCTCGCCCGGCTTCAGCGAGACGCCGATGGCCTTCAGCTCGCGCTCGCTGTCGGCGACGCCGAGCGAGACCGTCGGCCCCGATGCCGGCACCTGCCAGAGCTCGAAGCTCTTGTCCGGCGGCGGCGCCATGCCGACGCGGCGGAGGCGGATGGTGCCCGCGGCCGTATCGACCGAGGCGACGAAGGCCGGCTCGCCGCCCTCCCCGCCGAGCACCGCGACATAGCTCGCATTCGGCATCGACGGCGGCGG
This sequence comes from Kaistia sp., assembly GCA_965229325.1. Taxonomy (GTDB): domain Bacteria; phylum Pseudomonadota; class Alphaproteobacteria; order Rhizobiales; family Kaistiaceae; genus Kaistia. The sequence goes on from OZ245873.1 coordinate 1,849,682, forward strand.
CGCCAGTGCCTCGCGGGCGACGACCACGGCGAGCAGGGCCGCGGCGATGCCGACGACACCGGTCGCGACCCGCCAGCGCTTCACGGAGCGCTCGAGATGAATGACCTGGCCGAGCCCGGCCGCGCCGCCGATGCGGCCGGCGATGCCGCCCCAGACCCGATCGGGCGGCATGACCTCGCCGACGGTTTCGTCGAGCGGCGACAGGCGCTCGGCCCAGGCGGCGACGGCGGCCGCGAAGGCCGGCTCGCGCAGGATGCGCGTCTCGGCGGCACGACGCTCGAGGCGATCGAGCGTGCCGAGGACATACTCGGCCGCCACGGCGTCCAAGTCGTCGTCGTCCATCCCTCCAGACCCTCTCTCGTCGTCAACGGCCACCGAGGCACTCCTTCAGTGCAATGAGGCTGCGGCGCAGCAACGTCTTCACCGTCGCCACCGGTCGATCGAATCGGCGCGACAACTCCTCGCGGCTCCAACCGTGGCAATAGGCGAGCAGCACCATGCTGCGACGGTCCGCATCGAGACCATCGAGACAGCGATGCAACTGCCGGGCCGCGAGGCCGTCCGTCGTCGTCGACGGTCCGGCCAGCCGCTCCGCCAATTCCTCGTCGATCACCACCGCTGCCGCCGAAACCCGTTCCGCATTGCGGCGGACGGCATCGATGGCGGCGTGACGCGCGATGGTCGTCATCCAGGTCGTCGGCGAGGCTAGGCCCGGATCGAAGCGGTCGGCGTGGTTCCAGATCCGGAGGAACGCTTCCTGCAGCGCCTCTTCGGCCGCCGCCTCACTTCCAGCTATACGGCGGATGACGGCAAAGAGTTTCCGCGACGTCTGCTCATAGAGCCGACGAAACGCCGCCTCGTCGCCACGGGCAACTGCGGACATCAGCGTGTCGAGCTCGCCCAGTGGCCGCTCCCGCACAGCTTCGATCAAATCGCCTCTCCCTCGGCGTGCCCCGTCGCCGATGCTTTTTAGTGCGGATCGGGGCCAAGAGCCATGGGGGCGGCGTGAATTCCCGCCGCGCCGCTTGCCTCCTGCCCATCCGAACCCTTACATCGCCGCCATGGCACCTCCCCTCCTTCTGCTCCAGGACATCCGCCTCACCTTCGGCGGCCGGCCCCTGATCGAAAGCGCGACGCTGTCCGTCTCGCCCGGCGAGCGACTCTGCTTCGTCGGCCGCAACGGCTCGGGCAAGTCGACGCTGCTCAAGATCGCCGCCGGAACGATCGAGGCCGATTCCGGCACGCGCTTCGTGCAGCCGGGCGCGACGCTGCGCTACCTGCCGCAGGAACCGGACCTCTCGGGCTTCGCGACGACGCGCGCCTACGTCGAGGCGGGGCTCGGGCCGGGCGATGATCTCTACCGCGCCAGTATGCTGCTGGAGGCGCTCGGCCTCACCGGCGAGGAACAGCCGGCGAGCCTTTCCGGCGGCGAGGCACGGCGGGCGGCGCTCGCGCGCGCCATCGCGCCGGAGCCGGATATCCTCTTGCTCGACGAGCCGACCAACCATCTCGACCTGCCGGCCATCGAATGGCTGGAAGAGACGCTGCGGGGCATGCGCTCGGCGCTGGTGCTGATCAGCCATGACCGCCGCTTTCTGGAACGCCTCTCCAAGGCGACGCTCTGGCTCGACCGCGGCAACACCAAGCGCCTGGAACAGGGCTTCTCGGCCTTCGAGGAATGGCGCGACGCCGTCCTGCACGAGGAAGAGAAGGAGCGCGAGCGGCTCGATCGCAAGATCTCGCAGGAGCTCGACTGGGTGCGCTACGGCGTCACCGCAAGGCGCAAGCGCAATATGGGCCGGCTGCGCAAGCTCGAAGGGCTGCGCACCGAGCGGCGCGAGCAGCGCGGCGCCGTCGGCCAGGTCAAGCTGGTCGCGACCGAGGGCGAGCTCTCCGGCAAGGCGGTGGTCGAGGCGCGCGGCATCTCGAAGTCGTTCGGCGAGCGCGAGATCGTGCGTGACTTCTCGATCCGCATCCAGCGCGGCGACCGCGTAGGCCTCGTCGGCGCCAATGGCGCCGGCAAGACGACGCTGCTCAACCTGATGACCGGCGCGCTGGTGCCCGACAGCGGCTCGGTCAAGCTCGGCACCAATCTCGAAATGGTGACGCTCGACCAGAAGCGCGACAGCCTCGATCCCGGCCTGACGCTGGCCGAGGCGCTCACCGACCGGCGCGGCGACACGGTCATCGTCAATGGCGAGGCGCGCCACGTCATCGGCTATATGCGCGACTTCCTGTTCAGCCCCGAACAGGCGCGCGCGCCGATCACGGCGCTCTCCGGCGGCGAGCGCGGGCGGCTGATGCTGGCACGCGCCCTCGCCCGCCCGTCGAACCTTTTGGTGCTCGACGAGCCGACCAACGATCTCGACCTCGAGACGCTCGACCTGCTCGAGGAGCTGCTCGACGACTATCCGGGCACGATCCTACTCGTCAGCCACGACCGCGACTTCCTCGACCGCGTCGCCACCTCGGTGATCGTCGCCGAGGGCGACGGGCGCTGGACCGACTATGCCGGCGGCTATACCGACATGCTGGCCCAGCGCGGCGCGGCGGCGCCGGTTCGAACAGTGGCGCGCGCCGAGGCAAAGGCCGAGAAGAAGGCGGCCGAACCGCGCGCGCCCGCGCCGACGAGCCGCGCCAAGCTCTCCTTCAAGCAGAAGCACGCCCTCGAAACCCTGCCGAAGCGGATCGAGACGCTCAGTGCCGAGATCGCCAAGCTCGAGGCGACGCTGGCGAAGCCCGGCCTCTATTCGAGCGACCGCAAGACCTTCGACAGCGCCTCTGCCCGCCTCTCCGCCGCCAGCGCCGAACGCGCCGCGGCCGAGGAGGAGTGGCTGACGCTCGAAATGCTGCGCGAGGAGCTCGGCGCCGGCTGAGGCGGTCAGTCCCGAAGGGTAAACCGCGAGGCTTCTTCGCGCAGCCAGTCGCGGAAGGCCGCAATGCGCGGCAGCGCCAGCCGATCAGGCGCGGCCACGACGAAGTATCCCGTCGCTGTCGGTGCGGCCGTCGCGATCGGCTGCACGATCCGTCCGCTGGCGAGATCGTCGGCGGCGTAGACATCGCGGACCACGGCGAGCCCCTGCCCCGCGATGGCTGCGCGGATCAGCAGGGCATCGTCGCCGAAGCTGGATCCTGCGGAGGCGCGCGAGTCGACAGCGACCCCTGCCGCCGCCAACCAGACGGGCCAGTCAATCCGATCGCGGTCCTGCAGCAGGGGGGCGGAAAGACAGTCTGCCGCAACGCGAATCGGTGGGCGCGCCTCCAGAAATGCCGGGCTGGCGACAACGATGAGCCTCGGCGTGAAGAGGCGCTCGCTGACAAGGCCCGGATAGTCGCCAGCCCCATGCCGGATCGCGAGATCCGCCTCTCCTCCCTTGAGGTCGGCCAGCGAGACGGCGGTCTGCAATCGGATCTCGACAGCAGGATGGGCCGCTGCAAAGCGGCCGAGGCGCGCCGCGAGCCAGGAGGCCGCGAGCGACGGGGTCGTGGTGACCGTGACGACCCCCGACCGGCCAATCGGACCGTCATAGCGCGCCATTGCCCGCTCGATGGCCGCAAATCCGTCGTCCAGCTCGGCGAACAGGCGCGCGCCCTCGGGGCTGAGGCGAAGCAGCCTGTGGTGGCGCTCGAACAGGATGGTGCCCAGCCGTCGTTCGAGCGCCTTGATCTGCTGGCTGATCGCGCCGGGCGTTACCCCGAGCACCGGCGCCGCGCGCTTGATCGAACCGCATCGCCCGACTTCGACAAAGGCGCGCAGGCCAAGCAACGGCAAAGGGGTCATCACCTCAGATTAGCCTGGCTAAAGCGTACTGCAAGACAAATGGTTTGTCCGCGCCGAGGCCGCGCCGCAGAAATCGGCCATGACCAGTCAGAACGCCCCTTCGCCCGCCCTCTTCCGCCTCCTGGCCCTCGCCGCCGGAGCCGCCGTCGCCAACAGCTATTACAACCAGGCGATGCTCGGCCATATCGCACGCGATTTCGCGCTCTCGGCAGCCGGCGTCGCCGCGATTCCGGTCGTCACGCAGTTGGGAAATGCGATCGGCGTGCTCTTCCTCGCGCCGCTTGGCGATCGCCTGGAGCGCCGTTCTCTGATGCTCGTAACCATCGCCGCCCTGGTGCTCTCGCTGCTCGCCGCTGCCGCTGCGCCCTCGTTCGGCGCACTCGTCGTGACCAGCTTCGCCGTCGGCGGCTTTGCAACCGTCGCGCAGCAGATCGTGCCCTTTGCCATCCATCTTGCCCCCGATGGCGCGCGGGGCCGCGTGCTCGGCATGGTAACGGGCGGCATTCTCGTCGGCATCCTGCTGGCGCGCGCCTTCAGCGGCGTCGGCTCGGATCTCTGGGGCTGGCAGCCGGTGTTCGTGATCGCAGCCGGCGTCATGGCAGCCATCGGCCTGCTGCTCGCAGCGATGCTGCCGCGCGCCGCACCGACCACCACCCACTCCTACGGACCGCTTCTGGCCTCGCTCTGGCACTTGGTCGTGACACACCCGACGCTGCGTCGCGCCACCCTCATCCAATGTCTCATCTTCATGGGCTTCATCGGCTTCTGGTCCAGCGTGGCGCTCGCACTGGAGGCGCCGCCCTATGGCCTGGGCGCCAGCGCCGTCGCCCTGCTTGCTCTGGTCGGTTCGGCCGGCGCGCTGGCAGCGCCAATCGCGGGACGCTTCGCCGATCGCGCGGGACCCCGGCACGTCGTGACCATCGGCGCCGGTCTCGTCGCGGCTGCGTTTCTGTTGCTCTTGCTTCGCCAGGGCTCGATGGCGGTGCTGGTGATCGGCACGCTGCTGCTCGACCTCGCCGTCCAGTCATCGCAGGTCGCCAACCAGACGGAGGTCTATGCGCTGGATGCATCCGCGCGCAGCCGACTGAACACGATCTTCATGGCTTCGATGCTGCTGTCGGGCGCTGTCGGAGCCGGGCTTGGGGGCCTGGCCTTTGCGCGATGGGGATGGACCGGCACCTGCCTCTTCGGAGCCTTTTCGGCGGCGCTGGCCCTGCTGTTGTCGCTGCGGCGGCGAGACTGATCACACGCGCCGCACGCTCTCGCGGATGACCAGTGCGCAGGGCAGGCGGACATGCGCCGGCGGCAGCGTCACGCCTTTCGACGTCATGCGGCGGAGCAGGTCCTCGGCGGCGAGGCGGCCCATCTCGGTGCGCGGCTGGCGCATCGTGGTCAGCGCCGGGTCGTAGTGCACCGCATATTCGGTGTCGTCGAAGCCGGCGACCGAGACATCCGCCGGCACAGAGATGCCGTTGTTCTTGAGGCCGCGCATGAAGCCGAGCGCGATCTCGTCGGCAGCGGCGAAGACGGCGGTCGGGCGCTGTTCGGGCGGCAGCGCGATGTAGAAACCGGCCGCGCGGTCGCCCGAGGCGAAATCGAAATTGCCGGCGCCGCGCCAGACGAGGCGCTCGTCGACGGCGAGCCCCGCCTCGGCAAGGGCGTCGCGATAGCCGGCGAAGCGCTCCTCCGATTCGAGGCTGCCGACGGGGCCGAAGATATGGGCGATGCGCCGGTGCCCCTCGGCGATCAGGTGGCGGACGAGCGTGGCCGAGGCGGCGCGATTGGCGACGTCGAACACCGAGAACTGATCGGTGCCGGGAATTTCCGAGAACATCAGCGAAATCGGCACCGTGTCGGGGATGGCGACGAACTCCTCGTCGCGCGGGATGTTGCCGGTCACGACCAGGACGCCGTCGACCTGCCCGCCGCGGATCAGGCGGGCATAATGCGTCTCGCGGCTGCGGCTCTGCCGGGCATAGCCGACCAGCACGCCATAGCCCTTGCTCGAAAAGACCTCCTCCAGCGCGTTCAGCACCGGCGTGAAGAAGGAGTTACCGATGCCCGGCAGCAGGACGAGAACCATGCGCGTCGACTTGGCGCGCAGCGACCGCGCTGCAGCATTCGGCGTGTAGCCGGTCTCGCGGATGGCCGAAAACACCGCCTCGCGCGTCGCTTCGGCGACGCGATCCGGCAGCGCGATCGCCCGGCTCACGGTCGCCGTCGATACGCCCGCTATGCGCGCAACATCCTGAATCGTCACGGTTCGCGCGATTGGCGCGATCTCCTCGGAAGACATTGTCCCACCCGTTTCCCGCCGTGTCGGCCCTGTTTCTTTTGCAGTGCAAAATAAGTTCACGTTGACAGCCGACCCAGGAAGCATACAGTAGATGTAATCGATTACAAGAATTCGGATGGCCAAGAACTCGGGAGAGGTTTGGCCGCCCGTTCGGATAGGCGCATTGCCTTTACCGCGCCTGAACCTGGGAGGGTGATAGTATGAAGCATATGACCAAGGCACTGCTCGGTGCCGCCGCCGTGGTTGCGATGATGGCCGGCTCGGCCGTCGCGGCCGAGAAGGCCGAGGTTCTGCATTGGTGGACCTCCGGTGGCGAGTCGGCTGCCGTCGCGGTATTCGCCGACCAGTACAACGCCGCGGGCGGCGAATGGGTCGACGCGGCAATCGCCGGCGGCGAAGCGGCGCGTGCGGCGGGCATCAACCGCATCGTCGGCGGCAACCCGCCGACCGCCATGCAGTTCAACACCGGCAAGCAGTTCGAGGATCTGGTCGCGCAGGGCCTGCTCGCCAATCTCGACACGGTCGCCGCTGCCGATGGCTGGGACAAGTTCCTGTCGCCGGTCCTGATCAAGGCCGTCAGCCGTGACGGTCATTTCTACGCGGTCCCGGTCAACATCCACAGCAACAACTGGCTCTGGTACAACGCCGACGTCCTCGCCAAGAACAACATCACCCCGCCGACGACCTGGGACGAGCTCTTCGCCGCCCTCGACACGCTGAAGGCGGCCGGCGTCATCCCGATGGCGCAGTCGGGCGATGCCTGGACGCAGGTTCTCCTGTTCAACGACGTCCTGCTCGGCGTCGGTGGCCGCGACCTGTTCCTCAAGGTGTTCCAGGACGGTGACGTCGACGCGATCAAGTCGCCGGAATTCCTGAAGGTCGCCCAGACCTTCGGCAAGCTGCGCGAATATGGCGATGCCGGCCAGCAGGGCCGCCAGTGGAACCAGGCGACGGGCCTCGTCGTCACCGGCAAGGCCGGCTTCAACTTCATGGGCGACTGGGCGAAGGGCGAAGTCATTGCCGCCGGCCTCACCCCCGGCAAGGAAGTCGGCTGCATTCCCGGCCTCGGCCATCAGGTCTACTGGATCGGCGGCGACGTGTTCGTCTTCCCGAAGACCGACAATGCCGATGCCCAGAAGGCGCAGGCGCTGCTCGCCCACACCATGCTGACCCCGGAGACGCAGGTCGCCTTCAACGCGAAGAAGGGCTCGGTCCCGGTTCGCGGCGATGTCGACACCTCGAAGCTCGACGCCTGCGCCCAGGCCGGCCTCAAGCTGCTCGCGCAGCCCGACGGCTCGGTTCCCGGCTCCGACTTCCTGCAGACCCCCGACGTACTCGGCTCGCTGCAGGACGTGATCGGCCAGTTCTGGACCACGCCGTCGCAGACGCCGGAAGAGCTCCAGACCAAGATCGCCGACGTCTTCGCCGCTGCGAAGTAATCGCTTCGACCCGGCCAGGCCTCGCCCGGCCGGGTCAAACCATCCAGGCCGCCGCCCCGCAAGGGGCGTCGGTCTCGGTGTGTCCAGCGGATCGCAGAGCCGGAGGGCGTTTACTTGAAACCTCGATTCCTACGTTTCTGGATGGCGCAGCTCGCGCTCGCCCCGGCCTGGCTGATCGTCATCTTCGCCTATATCGGGACGATCATCTGGACGATCCAGATTTCCTTCACGTCATCGAAGGTCTTCCCGGTCCAGAACTATGTCGGCTTCACGCAGTATGCCCGGCTGTTCTCCTCCGAGCGCTGGATCATCTCCGTCCAAAACCTCGCGATCTTCGGCGTCCTGTTCATCGCCGGCTGCCTGATCCTCGGCTTCCTGCTCGCGGTCTTCCTCGATCAGCGCATCCGCGCCGAGAGCGTCTTCCGCACCATCTTCCTCTACCCCTACGCGCTGTCCTTCATCGTCACCGGCCTTGTCTGGCAGTGGACGCTGAACCCGACGCTCGGCGTCCAGCAGACCATGCGCAACTGGGGCTGGGAAAACTTCACCTTCGACTGGCTGTCGCGCGGCGACCGCGCCATCTATGTCATCGCCTTCGCCGGCATGTGGCAGGCGTCGGGCCTCGTGATGGCCATCCTTCTGGCAGGCCTGCGCGGTGTCGACGGCGAGCTCTGGAAGGCGGCCAAGGTCGACGGCATCCCGACCTGGCGCGTCTATGTCCACATCGTCATCCCGATCCTCGCGCCGATGTTCGCGACGGCGACGGTCCTTCTGGCGACGGCGGTGGTCAAGGTCTACGATCTCGTGGTCGCGCTGACCAATGGCGGCCCCGGCATCTCCACGGAAGTGCCGGCCAAGTTCGTCATCGAATATCTGTTCCAGCGCCAGAATCTCGGCCTCGCGACGGCGGCGTCGACCGTCATGCTGATCACGGTCCTCTGCGTGCTGGCCCCCTGGCTCTATGTCCAGTACTTCCGCAAGCCGAGGAGCGCGTCGTGAGCAAGCCCGACCAGAGAGAGCCCTCCGGCCCGCGGCCGGTGCATTTCACGGCGGCGCGCTTCGGCATCTACGCCTTCCTCGTGATCTCCGCGCTGTTCTTCCTCATCCCGCTCTACGTCATGATCGTGACGTCGCTGAAGCCGATGTCCGAGATCCGGCTCGGCAACCTGTTCGCCCTGCCCGATGCGCCCTCGCTGGCGGCCTGGGCCAAGGCGTGGTCGTCCGCCTGCACGGGCCTCAATTGCGAGGGCATCCATGTCGGCATGCTGAACTCGGTCAAGATCCTCGTGCCGAGCGTGATCCTCTCGATCACGGTGGGCGCCATCACCGGCTATGCGCTGTCGTTCTGGCGGCCGAAGGGCGCGAATGTGCTGTTCGGCGTGCTGCTGCTCGGCGCCTTCATCCCCTACCAGGTGTTCCTCTATCCCCTGGTGCGGATGCTCTCGATGGTATCGCTCTATAATTCGGTGCCCGGCGTCGTCTTCGTGCATGCGATCTTCGGCCTGCCGCTGATGACGCTCCTGTTCCGCAACTTCTATGCCGGCATCCCGGTCGACCTGTTCAAGGCGGCGCGTGTCGACGGCGGCGGTTTCTGGGCGATCTTCCTTCAACTGATGCTGCCGCTTTCGACGCCGATCATCGTCGTCGCCGCGATCCTGCAGATCACCGGCATCTGGAACGACTTCCTGTTCGGCCTGATCTTCGCCGGGCGCGAGAACTTCCCGATGACGGTGCAGCTCAACAACATCGTCAATTCGAGCTTCGGCGAAAAGGAATACAACGTGAACATGGCGGCGACGATCCTGACCGCCCTCGTTCCGCTGTTCGTCTATTTCGTGTCGGGGCGCTGGTTCGTTCGCGGCATCGCCGCCGGCGCCGTGAAGGGGTAATCCATGGCAACCGTTTCCATCCGCGATCTCGAGATCGATTTCGGCACGCTGAAGGTCCTGAAGACCCTCGATCTCGACATCGCCGAGGGCGAGTTCATCGTGCTGCTCGGCCCGTCGGGCTGCGGCAAGTCCACGCTGCTCAACGCCGTTGCCGGTCTCCTCGACGTTTCGGCCGGCCAGATCTGGATCGGCGGCAAGAACGTCACCTGGGAGGAGCCGAAGGATCGCGGCATCGGCATGGTGTTCCAGTCCTATGCGCTCTACCCGCGCATGACGGTTCGCGGCAATCTCTCCTTCGGCCTCAAGATGGCGAAGACGCCGGCCGACGAGATCGCCAAGCGCGTCGCCAAGGCCGCAAAGATCCTGCAGATCGAGCCACTGCTCGAGCGTCGTCCGTCCGAGCTTTCGGGCGGCCAGCGGCAGCGCGTCGCCATCGGCCGCGCGCTGGTGCGCGATGTCGACGTGTTCCTGTTCGACGAGCCGCTCTCCAATCTCGACGCCAAGCTGCGCACGGAGCTGCGCGTCGAGATCAAGCGGCTGCATCACGAGCTCGGCTCGACGATGATCTATGTGACGCATGACCAGATCGAGGCGCTGACGCTCGCCGATCGCATCGCCGTGATGAATGGCGGCGTGATCCAGCAGCTGGCGAGCCCGAAGGAAATCTATCGCCGGCCGGTCAACCGCTTCGTCGCCGGCTTCGTCGGCTCGCCCGGCATGAACTTCGTCGACGGCACGCTGTCGGTCAGCGGCGGCACGCCTTCTTTCGTTCTTTCGGACGGGACACGAATCGCTCTCGACGGCTATGAATTCGTGGCGGCGCCGACCGACGGGCGGCCGGCGACGCTCGGCATCCGCCCCGAACAGGTCGACCTCAAGGAAAAGGCGGCCGATGCGACGACGCTGCCGATCCATCTCAACCTGATCGAGCCGATGGGCGCCGACAGCCTTGTCTGGGGTCATGTCTCGGGCACGCAGTTCTCGATCCGCATCGACGGCGATGATCATGTGACGACACCGGCCACCGTCGATGCCTTCTTCTCGCCCGCCCAGGCATCGATCTTCGACAAGACCAGCGGCGCCCGCCTCTGAGTCGCCCTTCCCTGCCGCCGAGCCCCCGCTCCCCGGCGCCGTTCCCCGCCAGCTTCACGAGAGCCCCATGCCGAAGCACGCCATCTCCTTCCAGCTCTATTCCGCCCGCAACTTCCCCCCGCTCGAGACCGTGCTCGCGGGCCTGAAGACGATCGGCTATGACGCGGTCGAGCCCTATTACCCGCTCTATGGCGATGATCCGGCCGGCTACCGGGCCAAGGTCGACGCGGCCGGCCTCAAGACGCCGACCTTCCATGCGCCGATGGACGGCGTGACCGGCGAGACCGAGCGCTTCATCGACATCGCCAAGACGATCGGCGCCCACACGATCGTCATTCCCTATCTCGGCGCCGAAGACCGGCCTGTCGATGTCGACGGCTGGAAGGCACTCGGCGCCACGCTCGCCGAAACCGCCGTGAAGGTGAAGGCCGCCGGTCTCGGGCTCGGCTACCACAACCACGATTTCGAATATGCGACGCTGGCCGACGGCTCGCGTCCGATCGACCACCTGATCGGCAACGGCGTCGCCTCCGAGCTCGATCTCGGCTGGGTCGCGCGGGCCGGCAAGGACGTCGCCGCGGAAATCGACAAGCTCGCCGCCGAGGTCATCGCCTTCCACATCAAGGACCTCGCGCCGGCCGGCACGACCGTCGAGGACGGCTGGGCCGATGTCGGCCAGGGCACCGTCGACTGGGCCGGCCTGTGGCCGCACATCGCCAAGGCGCCGAAGGCCGGCGTCCTCGTCGCCGAGCATGACAATCCGGCCGACTGGAAGCGCTTCGCCGAGCGGTCGTTCGCCGCCATCAAGTCCTTCGCCATCTGAGAGCAACCATGACCACCATCCACAAGATCGGCCTGATCGGCGCCGGCAACATCTCCGAGGCCTATCTGAAGCTCGCCCCGCTCTTCCCGGGGACGAAGATCGTCGCCGTCGCCGACATCGCGGCGGCCGCGGCCAAGGCCCGCGCCGACGCCTTCGGCATCCGCGCGCTGACGGTCGATGAGCTGCTCAAGGACGAGGAGATCGATACGGTCATCAACCTGACCATCCCCTCGGCCCATTACGAGATCAGCCACGCCATTCTCTCGGCCGGCAAGCATGCCTATTCGGAAAAGCCGTTCGCGCTCTCGGTCGAGGACGGCAAGAAGCTGGTGGCGGAGGCGGATGCCCGCGGCGTCAAGCTCGGCAGCGCGCCCGACACCTTCCTCGGCGGCGGCGGCCAGACGGCGCGCCGGCTGGTCGATGAAGGCAAGATCGGCCGCATCGTCGGCGGCACCATGCATGTCATGAGCCATGGCATGGAGCACTGGCATCCCAATCCCGGCTTCTTCTTCCAGCCCGGCGGCGGCCCGATCCTCGATCTCGGCCCCTATTACATCGCCGCGCTGGTCAACCTGATCGGACCGGTCAGCCATGTCACCGCCTTCGCCTCGAAGGGCTTCGAGGAGCGGCTGGTGACGGCCGAAGGCCCGCTCAAGGGCAAGACCGTGCCGGTGGGGACGCCGACCACCATCAATGCCGTGCTCGAATTCAAGACCGGCGCGCAGGTGACGCTGGCCGCCTCCTGGGACGTCTGGAAGCATGGCCACATCAACCCGATCGAGCTCTATGGCTCGGAGGGGACGATGCTGGTGCCCGATCCGAACTTCTTCGGCGGCAAGGTGCAGTATTCCGAGCGCGGCGGCGATTTCCTGACCGTCGATACCTCCGACGTGCCGTTCGGCAAGGGCAACTGGGGCGCCGATCACGGCCACGCCAACTATCGCATGCTCGGCGTCGCCGACATGCTGGACGCCGCCGAGACCGGCCGCGAGCCGCGCTGCTCGGGCCGCGTCGCGCTGCATGCGCTCGACGTCATGGTCTCGATCCTCGATGCCGCCGCCGCGCGCAGCGTCGTCACGCTCTCCACCACGACCGAACGGCCGGCGCCGCTCGCTGCCGCCGACGCGGAGCGGCTGCTCGCGCCCCGCTGATCCGAGGTTTTCGAACTCCTCCCAACTGGGGCGGCTTCGGCCGCCCCTTTTCCTTTGGGGTCCGCCGGCCTATCGCTCAGTCGAGCTTCGGCGGCGTCGCGAGCGGGGCGCGCTCGGCGGGCGGCAGCGCCAGCACCGCGTCGAAGGTGCGCGACTGGATCTGTTCCTGCATCGCGCCGACTTCGAGCCGGATTTCGCGCAAGTGCGCGTCGATCGCCGCGCGGTCGGGCGTCGGCGCGGCCGCGAGCGCGGCCAGTTCCGCCCTGAGCACCTTCAGCCGCTCGATGCGTGCAATCACATCCGGCTTCAGCGTCTCCAGCGACGTCTCGATAGAGGAAACCGAGCCCGGCGAGAGGCGGTCGCGCAGCCAGCGCAGCTCCATCTTGACCGCGCGCGGGCCGCCATCGGCGCTATGACGGAAGCCGAGCCGCTCGGTCAAAAAGGCGCCGAGCACGAAGGCGTTGACGGCGACCGAGACCACCAGCGCGATCCACAGCCAGCTGACGCGCCGGCGCCGCGGTTTGAGGTCGATGCTCATCAATAGCCGAACTCGGACGGGCCGAAGACCAGCGGATCGAGCTGGACGACGCCGGCCAGCCGCTGCTGCTCGCCGGGCGGCGCGAAGACGAGACCGGAGGCGCCGCCGAGCACGCCGGCGACCGCGACGACCGCCGCAGCGGCGGCGAAGCGGCGATGCCAGCGCACCGGACGCGGCGCCGCCTTGGCGAGGACGCCGGCGCGGATGCGCTCCAGCGGTCCGCCCTCGATACGCGCGTCGAGCGCCTCGGCCGCCACTTTCAATCTGAGATCGAGGCCGATCGCCCCGTCGCGATAGGCGCGGAACGAGCGATCGGCGAGCAGTGCCTCGCGCCCGCGCTTGGCGAGGCCAGCGTCCGGCCAGCGGCCGAGATCGGCGCCCCAGCGATCGACGGCGTCGCGGAGGCTGATGGGGCTTGGATGGAGGCCGCTCGCCTCCGGTTCGATCCTGTCGGTCATGATCCGCTCCAATCCTCCCCGTCTTCCATGCCCTCGCCCGCGAGCAGGCCGCGCAAGCGCCGCCTTGCCCTCGCCAGGAGGGACTCATAGGCATGTTGGCTCATGCCCATGATCGCCGAGGCATCCGCCTGGCTCAGTTCCTGAAAATGCGCCAGCACGATCACGGCGCGCTGGCGATCCGGCATCCGGTCAAGCGCCTCATGGACGAGGCGCACGTCTTCGACGCGGACGAGATTGCGCTCCGGCGTCGGCGCCTCGTCCTCGAGCACGTTGTCGAGATCGTCGATGTCGACATGCGGCCGCCGTCGGCGCAGCCGGTCGATCGAGAGGCGATAGGCGACCTGATGCAGCCATGTGCCGATGCGGGCGCGCGGCTCCCAGCCGTCGGCGTTCTGCCAGAGGCGGATCAGCGCCTCCTGCACCACTTCCTCGGCCTCCGAGAGATCGCAGAGCACGGCGGCGACGAAGCGGGTCAGCCGCGGCGCCTCGTCGGCGATCAGCCGGCCGAATTCCTCGCCATCGCCATCGGCGACCGCGCGCATCCGCGCTTCATCGGCCCGGATCGCCGCCTGCGCGGCACTGTCATCCATCGCGCTCAAGGATGCGCTTTCGCCTTTCGTGCCGCTGGCGCCCTCGGGCGACTGCGCCTTTCCGCCTTCGAGTAGACGATAGCGCATCGCTGCCCGGGGGACAGCCTCGCGATCGCCTGACAGGACGGGGCGGATCGGCATCATGCCCTCACTCGGCCGCGATCTGCAGCGGCGGGCGCGGCTCGTCCTTCGTCGCGGCCTCGTCCTTGCGCCGGCGCGCATCGTCGCTGACGGCTTCGGCGAGCTCGCGGACCAGCCGCTGCTCCTCGGCGACGCGCGGCTTGCTGAGGCCGGCGAGCAGCAGGAAGGCGACCGGTGTCAGGAACAGCGTCGCCAGCGCCGAGAAGCCGAGGCCGCCGACCATGATCCAGCCGAGCGCGGCGCGCGCCTCCGATCCGGGGCCGCCAGTGAGAATCAGCGGCAGGCCGCCGAGCACCGTCGCGATCATCGTCATCAGCACGGGCCGCAGGCGGATGAGGCAGGCATCGCGGATCGCATCGCGCACCGAGAGACCCTCGTCGCGGAGCTGGTTGGCGAATTCGACGATCAGGATGCCGTTCTTCGCCATCAGGCCGACCAGCATCACGAGGCCGATCTGCGTGTAGATATTGAGCGAGCCGCCGGACAGGAGGATCGCGTAGATGCCGGAGGCGACGCCGAAGGGCACGGTCGCGAACAGGATGGCGGCGGCGACGAAGCTCTCGAACTGCGCGGCCAGCACCAGGAGAATGATGATGATGGCGAAGCCGAAGGTGGTGGCGACGCCGCTCGAGGTCTCGTTCAGCGTCGCCGCCTCGCCGGTGAAGACGATGCCGAGGCCGGCCGGCAGCTTCTCGGCCGCCACCTCGTTGAGGATGCCCATCGCCGAGCCGAGATCGACGCCCGGCGACAAGGTCGCCGTGATCGGCACCGCGCGGCGCTGCGACTGGCGCGCCAGCGTCGGCGAGGTCGATTCCTCGGCGACGGTGATGACCGAGGATAGAGGCACCATGACGCCGCTCGCCGTGCGCACCTGGACATTCTCAAGGTCCGACGGCGTCACGATCAATCCGTCCGGCGCCATGGCGCGGATCTCGATCTTGTCGTCGCCGATATAGAAATCGCCCATGTCGGCGCCGGCCAGCAGCGTCGACACGATCGTGCCGACATCGGCGACGGAGACGCCGAGATCGGCGGCACGGTCGCGGTCGATGTTCACGCTCAGCTGCGGCTGATTGAGATCATAATTGAGCTGGACATTGGCGAAGGCGGGATTGGCCGAGAGCGTGTTGAGGAGGTCGGTCGCCGCCTTGGTGATCGAGTCATAGTCGACGCCGGTCACCGCGAAGGTGAGGCCCTGGCCGCCGCCGCGGATGCCGAGGCTGTTGGCCTGGCGCAGATTGGCGACGGCGCCGGGGATGGAGCGCATCTTGGCCTGGACCTCGGCGGCGATCGCCTGCTGGCTGCGGCTGCGCTCGGCCCAGGGCGCCAGCGTCACGAACATGAAGCCGCTGTTGGGGCTGTTGAAATTGCCGGCGATCGAGAAGGAGTTGGTCGCCTCGCCCGAATCGATGAGCGGCTGGATCGCCGCCTGCACGAGCTGCATCTGGCCCTGCGTATAGTCGACCGTCGAGCCCTGCGGCGTCGAAAGCGAGATGATGACCGCGCCGCGATCCTCCTGGGGCGTCAATTGCTGCGGCAGGTTCTCGAAGGCGAGGAAGGCGCCGCCGGCGAACAGCACGCTGATCAGGATGACGACGAGGGGCGCCTTGAGCGAGGCGTCGAGCAGCCGCTCATAGAGCTTGTGGCCGCCACGGCCGAAGGCGCCGAGGGCCCGATTGAAGAGGTTCGGCCGCGCCTCCTTGCCGGCTTCGCCTTCCTTCAGGAGACGCGAGGCCAGCATCGGCACCAGCGTCAGCGCGACGAAGGCCGACAGCGCCACCGAGAAGGCGAGCACGAAGCCGAATTCGGAGAAGAGCCGTCCAGCCGTTCCCTTGAAGAAGGAGATCGGGATGAAGACGGCGGCGAGCGTCGCCGTGGTCGAGATGACGGCGAAGAACACCTGCTTGGCGCCGAGCACCGCGGCGGCGCGCGGGCCCATGCCTTCATGGCGGCGGCGGGCGATGTTCTCGAGCACGACGATGGCGTCGTCGACGACGAGGCCGGTGGCGAGGACGAGGGCCAGCAGCGTCAGGATGTTGAGCGAGAAGCCCATCAGATACATCGCCGCGATCGTTCCGAGCAGCGAGATCGGCACGGTGATCGCCGGGATCAGCGTCGTGCGCAGCGAGCCGAGGAACAGGAAGATGATCGCGATGACGATTCCGATCGACAACACAAGGCTGCGCTCGACCTCCTCGAACGATCCGGCGATGAAGTTGGCATCGTCCGAGGTGACGCGGATGCTGACATCGCCGGGGAGATTGGCCTTCAGCTCCTCGATCGCCGTATTGACGCCTTCGGAGATCGTCAGCGTGTTGGAGCTCGCCTGGCGCACGATGCCGAGGCCGACGCCGGTGCGGCCGTTGATCTGCAGCGTCGACGACTTCGCCGCCGGCCCGAACACGACATCGGCGACGTCGCCGACGCGGGTGTCGCCCTTGATGCGGATCGCCTTGACGTCGTCGGCGCCTTTGACGCTGGCATCGGCGCGCACGAACATCGTGCGGTTCTGGTCGTTGAGATTGCCGGCCGGCACGTCGAGCGCCACCGTGTCGAGCGCCGTCTTGAGATCGGCGACCGTGAGGCCGTAGGCCGCGAGCCGCATCGGATCGATATAGATGCTGATCATCGGCGAGCGGCCGCCATTGACCTGCACGTCGGCGACGCCCTCGACCGATTTCAGCCGGTCGACGATGACGTCGTTCACGAGCTGCGTCAGCGTCTCGATGTTCTCGGTCGTCGACGTCACGGCGAGGCGCATGATCGCGTCGCCGTTGGTGTCGGCCTTGGCGATGGTCGGCGGGTCGGCGTCGGTCGGCAGGTTGCGCTGCGCATTGCCGACGGCGTCGCGCAGATCATTGGCCGCGACATTGATATCGGTCGAGTCGGAGAACTGCACGGTGACGCGGCTGCGCCCGCTGGTCGACTGCGACTGGATGTCGGTCCAGCCCGAGACGCCGGCCGCGGCGTTCTCGATGACGCTGGTCACCTCCTTGTCCATCGTATCCGGCGTCGCGCCGGTATAGGTGGTGGTGATGGTGACGACCGGCTGGTCGATATTCGGCAGTTCGCGGATCTCGACGCCGCCGATCGCGGCAAGGCCAGCGACGACGATCAGGAGATTGGCGACGATGGCGAGCACCGGCCGGCGCACCGACAGGGCCGAAATGCCGCTCGGCGTCGCGGCCGAGGGCGGGATCGGATCGTGGTCCATGTCGTGATGGTGCGACGGCGGCGGCTGATTGGGCTTGTCGCTCATGTCAGCCTCCCTGCCGTGCGGGCTCGGCGCCGGGGGCAGCCGCCGCTGTTCCCTCCGCACCCGCGGCCTTCGGCTTCTGCGCCTGGCCCGCCTCGGCGATGCGCGCGCCGGGCCGGAGCCGCTGCAGGCCCTCGACGACGATGCGGTCGCCTTCCTTCAGGTCGCTGGAGGCGACGAGGACGCGACCGCTCTGGCGCTCGAGAATGGTGATCGGCGCCCGCGCGACGCCGTCCTTGCCGGCGAGCTTCCAGACATAGGACCCGGCACGGTCCCACTGGATCGCCAGCGCGGAGACGGCGAGCTGCTTCTCGCCCGGGAACGGCAGGCTGACCTTGATCGCCATGCCCGGACGGACGCCGAGCGCCTCGGCCGCCGCAGCATCCAGCGTCGCCTCGACCTTCAGCGTGCGCGCGGTCGCGTCGACGCGGGTGTCGATGGCCGAGACGGCGCCGTTGATGACGGCGCCGGGCTTCGAATCGGCCGACGCCGTGATCGGCTGGCCGAGCGCGACGCGGCCGGCATAGCGCTCGGGAATCAGGAACGAGACCTTCATCACCGAGAGATCGTCGAGCGTCGCGACGATCGTGGTCGGTGTGACGAGATCGCCGGCCGAGAGCGTGCTGATGCCGACGACGCCGTCGAAGGGCGCCGTGATGGTGCGGCGGTCGAGCGCGATCTGGGCGCTGAGCACGCCGATCTCGCCCTTGCGCTCCGCCGACTGCGCATCCTGCAGCGCCGACTGCGTGAGATTGTTGGTGCTGGCGAGCTTCTGCGAGCGATCGAGGGTCTTCTTGGCGTCGCTGAGCGCGACCTTGGCGAGATCGAGCGCCACCTTCTGGTCGGCGTCGTCGAGCGAGACGAGCGGCTGGCCCTTGGTGACCTTGTCGCCGGCCTTGAACAGCACGGCCGTGACCGGGGCGGTCACCTGCGGATAGAGATTGATCGATTGGGGGACCAGCACCGTGCCGACCGCGCGGACGGTGTCGTTGACGATATCGCTGCCGACGACGTCCGAGACGATGAGCGTCGGCCCCGCCGGAGCGCCGCCTGCGCGGCCGCCGCCGGCTCCCGGCCCGCCGGCACCGGCCGCGACGGGCTGGCCGCTCGCCCCCAGAAGCTGATCGCGATGCTGGAACGCATAATAGCCGCCGCCCGCGAGCGCGAGCACGACGAGACAGAGCACCAACTGCTTCCAAAAGGCCATACGCTGATCCGCTCCGAGGTCCGACCACGCTGATACGAACCAGCCGGCACTATCCGTCGGTGATGTCAGAAATAAATCGTGATCAAGCGATCAGCCGGCGACGGCGGCGGCGCGGGTCTCGCGGAAGCTGCGACGCATGTCGCGCGGCGTGCAGCCATACCGCTCGCGGAAGGCCTCGTAGAATCGGCTCAGCGAGCCGAAGCCGGCCTCGAAGGCGATGTCGGCGATCTCGCCGTCGCTGGCGAGCAGGCGGCCATGCGCCAGCATCAGCCGCTGGCGCGTCACATATTCGTTGATCGTCATGCCGAGCGTGCGGCGGAACAGCGTCATCGCATAGTTCGGATGCAGCCCGACCGAGGCGGCGATGTCGGCGACGGCGATCGGCAGCGTCGCATGCTCGGCGATGTAGCGCGCCATGCGGTGGACCTTGTCGCGATGCGCCTCGGCGGCGTCGGGGTCGGCCTCGCGGGCGCGCCGCTCCTCGTCGTCGGAGGCAAGGTCGCGCCAGCCGTCGATCTCGATGCGCCGCAGCCGCGCCGCCAGCTCGTCGCGCACCACCGGCAGCATCTCTTCGCGCCGCTCGGCGAGGTCGACATGCCAGGATTCGAACTGCTGCTGTTCGAAGGGCCGCACGACACGCGCCACCAGCAGCCCGCCCTGCAGCAGCGCCGTCTTCAGCACCTCGCAGCCGGGCATCGCGAGGCACATGTCGATCGGCAGGTCGCTGCAGATGAAGCGCGTCCCCGCCTCGACCTCGATGACGCGGTGGGGGATCGCCGCCCAGAACATGCCGAGATCGCCCTTCTTCAGCGTCACCGTGCGGCCGTTGAAGAGATAGGTCATCTGTCCCGCGACGAGCAGGTTGAGCTCGACATGGCTGTGCACATGCGCCGAGCGCATCAGGCGGACGGCATCGATCGAGCCGACCCGGAACGTGCCCCTCGCGGGGGTCGGGTGATCGGGATCGACCAGAAATTCCTGATGCTGCATGGACGGCTCGGTGGTGAGGTGCCGCGCGATCATAGCGAAGGCGGGCGGCGGCGCCACCTCCGGCAAGCCGCTCCCGCACGGGATCGTATCGGGAATCGGCGAATTCGTACTTTACTCCCGCCTTAGGATCGTGGACGTTAGCCCCCGGAGGAAACTAGCCTGTTATGGGCTTGGAATGCCTCGGCGTTTCGGCCCCACATTTTGGGAGATGATACAATGGCAAGTCTGACGCTGCGTCAGGTGCAGAAGTCCTTCGGCGAGGTTCCGATCATTCGGGGCGTCGATCTCGAGGTCAAGGACGGCGAATTCTGCGTGTTCGTCGGGCCGTCGGGCTGCGGCAAGTCCACGCTCCTCCGCCTGATCGCCGGTCTCGAAGGCACCACCGAGGGCACCGTGAAGATCGGCGAGCGCGACGTCACGCGCCTTGCGCCGGCCGAGCGCGGCGTCTCGATGGTGTTCCAGTCCTACGCCCTCTATCCGCACATGACCGTCGCCGAGAATATCGGTTTCGGCATGAAGATGGCCAAGATGCCGAAGCCGGAGATCCAGGCGCGCACCGCCAAGGCGGCGAAGATGCTGCACCTGACCGAGCTGCTCGGCCGTCGCCCGGCCCAGCTTTCGGGCGGCCAGCGCCAGCGCGTCGCCATCGGCCGTGCCATCGTGCGCGAGCCGGACGTGTTCCTGTTCGACGAGCCGCTGTCGAACCTCGACGCGGCGCTGCGCGTGCAGATGCGCATCGAGATCTCTCGCCTGCACAATGATCTCAAGGCGACGATGATCTACGTCACGCACGACCAGGTCGAAGCGATGACGATGGCCGACAAGATCGTCGTGCTCTCGGCCGGCCGCATCGAGCAGGTCGGCTCGCCGCTCGAGCTCTACCATCGTCCGAACAATCTCTTCGTCGCGACCTTCATCGGCTCGCCGAAGATGAACCTGTTCAACGTCCAGGTCTCGGAAGTGACCGGCGGCTCGGCGATCATCAAGCTGCCCGGCGGCTCGACCATCGCCATCCCGACCCGCGGCGCCTCGATCACCCCCGGCGCCTACACGCTCGGCGTCCGTCCGGAGCATCTCACCATCGCCCCGACCGACACCGGCGTTCCCGGCAAGGTCGTGCTCTCCGAGCATCTCGGCGGCGAGACGATGATCTATGTCGACGTCGAAGGCACCGAATCGACCGTCGTGAAGGCGGATGGCCTCGCCGGCCAGCGTGCCGGCGACAATGTCCGCATCATCGTCGACCCGCAGACGGTCCACCTGTTCGACAAGGACGGCCAGGCCGTGGTCAACGGCTCGCTGATCTGATCGCATCACCGTTTCGGTGACGAGGAAGGCCCGGAAGTGACGCTTCCGGGCCTTCTGCGTTTCCGGGCGCGCGGCGCGAAAGGTTGAATCCTTCCAAAGGAGACTTTAAGAAGGAACTTTAACGACGAGGTGCGTTCCGGCCTGCTCGATCCGAGCCGTCCCGGGGCGTCAGCGAGGGATGTCGCATGCGTCTTACCCAGCAAACCAGCTATTCGATCCGTGTCCTGATCTATTGCGCCGCCAATACGAGCGACAACAGCCGCATCCGCGACATCGCCGCGACTTACGGCATCTCCGAGCTGCACCTGTTCAAGATCATGCACGTCCTGGTCGAGAGCGGCTTCGTCGAGACCATCCGCGGCCGCAATGGCGGCATCCGCCTCGCCCGCCCGGCCGACGAGATCAGCATCGGCGCCGTGGTCCGCGCGACCGAGAGCAATTTCTTCCTGACCGACTGCTTCGACACCGCCAATCGCGACTGCCCGCTGGTCGATTCCTGCGGCGTGAACCGGATCCTCGCCGAGGCGCTCGGCGCCTTCTTCGCCGTGCTCGATCGCTACACGGTCGCCGATGTCGCCAAGGATCGCGGCCAGCTGCGCAGCCTGCTCGACCTTTCCGTCGAGCCGATGCCGGCCTTCACTGATGCGCCGGCGCTGCCGGCGCATGTCGCCTGACCGCATTCAGGCGGTGACGGCCGGGAGAACTCCCGGCCCGCGCTCCAGGGAGGAGCGGACAGGATGGACATTCGCGATGTCCTCGGGCGGATCAGCCTCTTCGCCGACGCAACGACGGCGGAGCAGCGGGCCGAACTTGCGAGCCGCTGCCGCCTCGTGACCTATACGCCCGGCATGGTCGTCATGACCGAGGGCGATTTCGGCGGCTTCATGCTGGCGATCGTCACCGGCAGGCTCGGCGTCACCACGGGGACAGAGCGCACGAGCCGCAAGATCGCGACGCTCGGTCCCGGCGAGATCGTCGGCGAGATGTCGCTGCTGACGGGCGCCCGCCGCGCCGCCACCGTCACCGCGATCGAGACCACCATCGCCGTCGAGATCACCAAGGTCGCGCTCGAGGCGCTGTTCCAGCGCTCGCCCGGACTGCTCGACCGCATGGGCGCCCTTCTGGCCGAGCGACGGACGCGGCTGCTCGGACCGGCCGCCCTCCCCGCCAGCGAAGGCCGCACCCGCGAGATCATCGAGGCGATGCGGCGGCTGTTCGGCCGCCAGGGCGGCGTCAGTTCCTGACGAGAACCAGCACCAGCACGATGGCGAGATAGCTCATCTGGTGGGCAAACTGATCGGCGCCAAGGCCGCGCCAATATTGCTTGTCGCGGACGGTCCAGCCGGTGCGCTCGCCGATCACCGCCTTCAGCCAGTCGATGTGGTAGTGCGTCACGAACTCGGCCGCGAGGATCGCCGCGGCCACCGGCAGCGTCGTTGGCAGCACGAGGAAGATCGGCAGCGTCGCGAGCGCATGCAGCCCGGCATGGGAGAGGCCGGCGGGATGGCCGTAGCGGCCCTTCAGGGCCAGCTGGCGCGGCGTCTGGAAGAAGAAATCGAACAGGAGATGCTTGACCTGCAGCAACGCGAGGGCGGCGATCACGGCAAGCGCTGTGTCGTCCATGCGGGCTCCCGTCAAAGCTTTATCGCTGCCGACATGACCGAAATCTAGGGTTGATCGACCCCCGCCCCAGTGATCCCGATCACAGGGCGGCGGCACTAAATGTGCACGGGTAGACACAAGAAGAAAGGGAGCCACGCGGCGGCGCGGCTCCCTTTTTTGTATCGAAGGATTGCTGATCAGGCCGCTTCGTGCACCGGCGGCGCCATCGCGCCGGTCATGATCGCGACGGCGTCCGACATCGAATGCTTCTTCGGATCGATCACCGCGATGCGCTTGCCGAGGCGATGGATATGGATGCGGTCGGCGACCTCGAAGACATGCGGCATGTTGTGGCTGATGAGGACGATCGGCAGCCCCCGCGCCTTCAGCCTCAGCATCAGCTCGAGAACCTTCCGCGATTCCTTGACGCCGAGGGCGGCAGTCGGCTCGTCGAGAATGACGACCCGGCTGCCGAAGGCGGCGGCTCTCGCGACCGCGACGCCCTGGCGCTGGCCGCCGGAGAGCGTCTCGACCGGCTGGTTGATGTTCTGGATCGTCAACAGGCCGAGTTCCGACAGCTTCTGCCGCGCCTCGCGCTGCATGTAGCCGCGGTCGAGCGTGCGGAAGATCGTGCCGATCCAGTCGTCGCGCCGCTTCTCGCGGCCGAGGAACAGATTGTCGGCGATCGAGAGCGCCGGCGAGACCGCGAGGTTCTGGTAGACGGTCTCGATGCCGCGATTGCGCGCGTCGATCGGGCTCTTGAAGGCGATCGGCTGGCCGTTCAGGCGGATCTCGCCGAAATCCGGGATCACGGCGCCGGTCAGCGCCTTGATCAGCGTCGACTTGCCGGCGCCGTTGTCGCCGATGACCGCGAGGATCTCGTTCGGCATCAGGTCGAAATCGGCGTTGTCGAGGGCGACGACGCGGCCGTAGCGCTTGTTCAGGCCTCTCGCCTGCAGGATCGGTTCCAGGCTCATGACGACAGCTTCCTGATCCACTGGTCGATGGTGACGGCGACGATGATCAACACGCCGACGGCGAAATCCTGCCAGAGCAGTTCGAGGCCGGAGAGCGCGAGCCCGTTGCGGAACACGCCGACGATGAGCGCGCCGATCAGCGTGCCGACGATCGAGCCGCGGCCGCCGAAGAGACTGGTGCCGCCGATCACCACGGCGGTGATCGAATCGAGGTTCGCGGTCTGGCCGGCCTGTGGGCTGACGCCGCCGATACGGCCGATCAGGACCCAGGCGGCGATGGCGCAGATGAAGCCGGCCAGCGCATAGACGCCGATGAGGGTCTTGGTGGTGCTGATACCGGCAAGGCGCGCCGCATCCGGATCATCGCCGGTCGCATAGACATGGCGGCCGAAGGCGGTGCGGTTCAGGATGTACCAGACCGCGAGCGCCACCAGGAGCATGACGATCGAGCCATAGGTCAGCACCCAGCCCTTCAAAAAGGTCCAGTCGAGCCCGAGCGTCTTCGAGAAGAAGTCGTAGGGCTTGAACAGCGATCCGGTCCATTGCAGGAACGGCGCCGCCTCCTGCATGTCCTGCGAGCGGATGGTCTCGCTGCGCGAATACCAGACATTGAGCGCGCCGAAGATGCTCCAGGTGCCGAGCGTCACGATGAAGGGCGGCAGGCGCAGGAGCGTGACGATGATGCCGTTCACGAGGCCGCAGGCGATGCCACAGATGAGGCCGAGCGGAAAGGCGATCTCGACGGGCACGCCATAGACGACCGCCGTGCGGCCCATGACCACCGAGCAGAGGATCATGATCGCGCCGACCGAGAGATCGATGCCGGCGGTCAGGATGATCAAGGTCTGCGCGATGCCGAGCACCGCGATGATCGTCACCTGCTGCAGGACGAGCGAGAAATTGAACGGCGCGAAGAACTTGCCGGGCGCCGCGATCGAGAAGATGACGACGCCGATCAGCAGCACGATGAAGGGAATGCTGGTCGGATACTGATGCAGGAAACCCTGGATGCGCCGGACGAAGCCGACATCGTTCTCGTCGAAGCTGGCGACCGACTGATCGGCGCCGGCAAGTCCGCTCTCGGCCGATGCCGAGCCCGAAGCGTTGTCACTCATGCGGCGATCTCCTCCCCTGTCGCCCAGTTGCGGGAGCCGCTGCTGCGGCTCCCGCTCGTCTGCGGGCCGGGCTCACGCCCGGCCAGCCCGTCTCAGCCCCAGCAGAGCTTCAGGCCTTCCTCGACCGAGATCGAGGTGACGCCGTCGACCGGCTTGGCGGTCACGAGCTGGGCGCCGGTGTCGAAGAAGCCGACGGCCGGATCGATCTCCGGCAGCTTGCCGGCATGGATCGCCTCGAGGGCCATGGCGGCCATCTTCAGCGGGTACTGCTGGCTGGTCGCGCCGATGACGCCGGCCTGGACGTTCTTGACGCCCGGGCAACCGCCGTCGACCGAGACGATCATGACGCTGCCGTCATCCTTGCCGACCGCCTTCAGCGCTTCCCAGGCGCCCGCCGCGGCCGGCTCGTTGATCGTGTAGACGACGTTGACGTCCGGGCACTTCTGCAGCGCGTTCTCCATCGCGGTACGACCCTTTTCCTGGTCGCCCTGGCTGATTTCGTGCGTGCAGATGCGCGCGTCGTCCTCGTCGCCGATCTTGTTCGGGTCCTTCACGTCGATGCCGAAGCCCTGCATGAAGCCCTGGTCGCGCAGATAGTCGACGGTCGGCTGGTTGGTGGCGAGGTCGAGGAACACGATCTTCGCGTCCTTGGCCTTGTCGCCGAGCGTCTTGGCGGCCCAGGAGCCGATCAGCACGCCGGCCTTGCGGTTGTCGGTCGCAAACGTCGCGTCGGCGGCGTTCATCGGATCGAGCGGCGTGTCGAGCACGATCACCTTGAGGCCGGCGTCGCGGGCCTTCTGGATGGTCGGCACGATCGCCTTCGAGTCGGACGGGACGATCGCGAAGCCCTTGGCGCCGGCGGCGATGAGGTTCTCGATCGCCGCCACCTGGGCGTCGTTGTCGCCGTCGAACTTGCCGGCGGCCGTCTGCAGCGTGATGCCGAGTTCAGCGGCCTTGGCCTGGGCGCCTTCGCGCATCTTGACGAAGAACGGATTGGTCTCCGTCTTGGTGATGAGGCCGATGACTTCGTCGGCCAGAACCGGCATGGCCGACAGCGTCAGGATGCTGGCGGCAAGCAGGATTTTCTTGAGCATGACTTCTCCTCCCTGGTCGGACTTTGCAGTGGCGCGCGGAGCGACCAGTTCCTCCGCGACGCGTCCGGCTCCTCCCGGATCTCTGAAGCATCCGCCCTCCAGCGGATGCGAAGTGCATCAGGCCTCGACGACCAGGTCTCTCCCCCCGCGGTCGTCGTCGGCGCGTGTCAGGATCGACGCGCGCGGCGAGAAACTGAAGAACATCGGCAGGCTGGCGGCGCCGATCGCGCCGGCGTCGCGGCCGAACGAGCCGCGCTGCAGCCGCGGCGGCCGCCGTGCCTCGGGCTTGACCGCCTCCAGCGCCGCCGAAAGCCGCGCGAGGACCGCATCAATCAGGCCCGCATCGATATCGGCATCGACAACCACCAGCGGCACGTCGAGCAGCGAGATCGCCGACCACACCGAGGGCGCCAGCGCATCGACCATGTCGTCGAGCCATTCGCCGACGGCCGCATCGCCGCGCCGGACCGCGGCTTCGAGCGCCCCGGCGCTGTCGGCTTCGATCCCGTTGAAGGCGAGATGGCGCGCCAGCGCGTTGAGCGAGGCGCGGGTGATCAGGAGGTCGCGGCCGTCCGTCGCCGCTGGCGCCGAGGCGAGCCGGCTCGGGGTCACCTGCAGCACGGCGACATCGCCGGCATTGCCATGGCTGCCGCGCAGGCAGTCGCCGTCGACGACGATGCCGCCGCCGATGGCCGGGCCGATGAAGAGATAGAGGAAATCGTCCGCCGAACGGCCGACGCCGTAGAAGAGCTCGGCGATGGCGGCGGCGCTGCCATCGTTCTCGGCGAAGACCGGCAGGCCGGTTTCCTCCTCGAGCTGCGCCGGAAAGTCATAGAGATCCCAGCGCTGGAAGGCGGAAGGTGGCAGGCCGAGCCGGCCGAGCCAGGCGCCGAGATTATAGGGCTGCGCGACGCCGATGCCGGCGAAGCGGGCCCGCGCGGCGGGGCCGAGCGTCGCCAGCAGATCGAACACGTCGCGCACGACCAGTTCCAGCGCCGTCTCGGGCGCCGGCAGCACGATGTCATGATCGCGGCGCGCCAGGATCTTGCCGCCGAAATCAATGAGCACGGTCTCGATCGAGCGGCGATCGAGCCGGACGCCGATGCCATAGGCGCCATCGGGATTGGGGCGCAGCATGGTGGCCGGCTGGCCGCGGCCGCCGCCATGGCGCTTGCCGACCGCCTCGATCAGGCCGAGATCGACCAGCTTCTCGATGATGCCGCCGATGGCGGTGTTGGTGAGATCGGCGGCGCGGGCGAGATCGGCCTTCGAGGCTTCGCCGGCGCGGCGCAGCCGCTGCAGGACGAGCCGCTCATTATAGCGCCGCAGCTGCGCGGAATTGCTGCCGCGCCCGTTGCCGAGCCTCTCCACCCTCGCCTCCCCCTGCCCGTTTCGGGCACGACCTTTGCGGCCGCCTTATTAATTCATCCTGATGCAATTAATCGCCGGCTCTCGAACGGAGTCAATTGCAATTCGTCGCTGCATTGCAGCGGACGAAATGGGCGTCCGGCGCGCGATCGCGGCCTCTTCCCTGGGCAGAGCGCCCTGCATCTGCCCAAAGCGGCGTGCGCCGGCGACGCCGATAGAATCGCCCGCGCGCACCGTCGGATCGTGCAGAGGCCGCCGTCGATCCCCCTCCGCCGCTGTGAAGAATTATCGGTCGGCAGCGCTGCCGATTTGCGCGGCCGGTGGGCCGGAACCCGTGCAAATCCCGTGAAAACCCGGCTCGGCGCACTGCCGCGACGCCCTTTCCCAACTTCGAGAACAAGGTCCTCCATCACTGTCAAAAAAAGGAAATCCTTCGCTGGTAGCAAGGCGGCCATCGGCGCTTCATGAGCCTCGCATCACGTCGATGCCGCGGGAATTTGACCAACAGCTTGCACCGCGAAACCAACGCTAAAGCGCCGCGGACACGCCGTTTGCGGCGGACATCCCCCTGAAGGAGGAGGCATCCGTTGACCCTTGCCATCGCATCGCCGATCGCCCTGCCGGGCCGCCATCGCTGCTGTCGGCCGCATCGGAACGAAGCCTGACTTCACACATTGGAACGAGCCGGCCGGAAGGCCGACCGGCCAAACGACCTCATTCTCAATCGCGGCCCGTTCCTTGCATGGATGGGATCAGCGAAAGGAGGCACTCGGTGTTCGACAACTACATCATCGAAATCGACGACAAAGCCGCCGGCATTCTGGTCAAGTCCGGCCGTGCTTTCGCGTTCCATGCACTCGAGCGGACCTTCGCGGCGCTGGAAGGCATGCTCTTCTCCGACGCCATCTCGGCCGAGCGGGCCGTGCGCAAGATGCGCCGCAGCCCCGTTGGCGCCTTCGCGCTCGGAGCCGCCAAATAGGCGGCTAGAACGATGCCGCGGCCTCGCACGCGATCGGCGCGCGCGGGGCCTTCAATTCTGGTTCCCCGCCGGGCTATGCTGGCGCCGATCGATGGGGGTTCCAGAGCCGAATTGCGTTCCAACGACGACCTGCACAGCCGCGCGCGCACGCTGATCGCGCGCGAGCTCGCCGCCTTCGAAGCGGCCCATCCCCTCTCCAAGGCGCTCGCCGCCCGGTCGCGGCAGAACTATCCCGGCGGCGTCCCGATGCACTGGATGCTCGACTGGGAGACGCCCTTCCCGCTCGCCATCGTCGCCGCCCGCGGCGCCTCCATCGACGATGCCGACGGTCTCAGCTATGCCGATTTCTGTCTCGGCGACAGCGGCGCGCTGTTCGGCCATTCGCCACCCGCCGTCGCCAGGGCGATCGGCGAGCAGGCTATGCGCGGACTGACCGCGATGCTGCCCGGCCCCGACACGGCCGCCGTCGGCCAGCAATTGGCGAAGCTGTTCGGACTGCCGTTCTGGCAGCTGACCGCGACCGCGAGCGACGCCAACCGCGCCGTCATCCGCTGGGCGCGCGCCATCACGGGACGGCCGAAGCTGCTCGTCTTCGACGGCTGCTATCATGGCCAGGTCGACGAGACCTTCGCCGAGCGTACTGCAGGGGGAACACGGCCGAAGCCGAGCCTGATCGGCCCGATCGCGGGCGCGACCGAAGATACGATCCTGGTCGATTTCAACGATCTCGGCGCCGTCGAGGCGGCGCTCGCGCGCGGCGACGTCGCGCTGATCCTGACGGAGCCGGCGCTGACCAATACCGGCATGGTGCTGCCGGCGCCCGGCTTCCTCGAAGGGCTGCTGGCGCTTGCCCGGCGGCATGGCACGCTCGTCGCCTTCGACGAGACGCATACGATCTCGACCGGCCGTGGCGGCCATACCGGCGGCGGGCGGCTCACGCCGGACTTCTTCGTCGTCGGCAAGCCGATCGCAGGCGGCCTCCCCGCCGCCGTCTATGGCTTCACGGCCGAGATCGAGGCCGCGATGCGGCGGATCCAGGCGGAGCGGCCCGAAGGCTATAGCGGCATCGGCACGACGCTCGCCGGCAATCTCCTGACCATGGCGGCGATGCGCGCCTGCCTCGTCGACGTCATGACCGAGGCGGCCTATCGGCACATGACGGGCCTCGCGGAGACCCTCGCCATCGGGCTCGAGGCGATGATCCGCGCCCGCCGCCTGCCCTGGTCGATCATCCGGCTCGGCGCGCGCGTCGAACTCGTGTTCAGCGCGCGGCCGCCGCGCACGGGTGCCGAGGCACGCGCGGCGCTCGACAGCGTGCTCGAACGGGCGCTGCATCTCTATCTCTTCAATCGCGGCGTGATCCTGACGCCGTTCCACAACATGATGCTGGTCTCGCCGGCGACGAGCGGATCGGATGTCGACCGCCTCGTCACGCTGATGGGCGAGGCCTGCGACTTCCTGACCGGCGCCGACGAGGCAGAGACATGAACCGATCCGATCCGAGCGAGGCCGAAGCCTTTCTCGCCGCCCATCCCGAGGTCGAGCAGTTCGAGGCCTTCATCACCGATCCGAGCGGCGTGCAGCGCGGCAAGATCCTGCGCCGCGAGGAACTGGTCGGCGCCTTCCGCCATGGCCGGCCGCTGCCCTGCTCGATCCTCTCGCTCGACATCACCGGCGCCGACGTCGAGGAGACCGGGCTCGTCTGGGACCAGGGCGATTCCGATCGCGACTGCATGCCTGTTGCGGGAACGCTGACCGCCGCGCCCTGGCTTACTGTCCCCACGGCGCAGATGATCCTGACCTCCTATGAGAAGGACGGCAGCCCGACCGATGCCGATCCGCGCCATGCGGTGGCGCGCGTCGCCGCGGCGCTTTCCGATGCCGGCTATCATCCGGTCGTCGCCATCGAGCTCGAGTTCTATCTGATCGATCGCGCCGCCATGCTGGAGGGCCGGCCGCGACCGCCTCTCGGCAAGAGCGGCTTCCGCCAGGAACGGCTTCAAGCCTATCTGCTGCAGGATCTCGAGGACTTCTCGCCCTTCCTCGACGAGGTCTATGCCGGCGCCAGGGCGATGGGCCTGCCGGCACGGACGCTGATCTCGGAATATGCGCCGGGGCAGTTCGAGATCGTGCTCGGCCATCGCGCCGACGCGCTGCGCGCCGCCGACGACGCGGTGCTCTACAAGCGCCTCGTCAAGGGCGTCGCCGAGAAGCACGGCTATGTCGCGACCTTCATGGCGAAGCCCTATGCCGGCTTTTCCGGCAGCGGCATGCATGTGCATGCGAGCCTTGCCGATGCAGCGGGAAATAATCTCTTTGCCGGCGAAGGAGAGGCCAATCCGCTGCTGAAACACGCGATCGGCGGGCTCAACGCCACCATGGCCGAGAGCATGGCGCTGTTCGCGCCCAACGCCAATTCCTATCGCCGCTTCAAGCCCAATTCCTATGCGCCGCTCGGTCCCGCCTGGGCGATCGACAACCGTTCGGTGCCGGTTCGTGTCACCGCCGGGCCGCCCGCCTCGCGCCATCTGGAGCAGCGCGTCTGCGGCGCCGACGCCAATCCCTATGTCGCGCTGGCGACAGTGCTCGCCGGCATTTTCGAGGGCATCGAGGGGGCGATCGATCCGGGCGCCCCGATCACCGGCAACGGCTACGAGCAGATCGTCCCCAGCCTGCCGACGACCTGGCATGGCGCACTCGCGGCAGCGCGGGCGTCGGACTTCCTGCCGCGACGGCTGGGCCATCGCTTCGTCGATCTCTACCTGACCATCAAGGAGGCGGAATGCGCCCGCTTCTACGCCGAAATCCCGGATCTCGATTATCAGCTCTACCTGCGGCTGGCGTGAAACGATGACTTAAGCCGCTTGGCGCTAGACTATCCCCCGCGTCATCTGGTGGATTGTCATCGATGCGACGGGGAACGAGCGTGCGCGGCATTGTCGACCACACGGATGAGGGCATCGAGCAGGCGACGCAGTTCTGCGACGTGCGCGATCTCCTCGGCGCGTGGCGGGCGGCGGAGACGGAGGCCGGCGGCGTTCCCGAGCGGGCCGCCTTCATGGCGCGGGTCCCGTCCGTGGTCACGCAGCGGCTGCTGCTGCTCTCCGTCGTCGACGACACGATGGTCTATGACAGCGTCGGCTCGGCCGTGGTGTCGCTGTTCGGCCACGACCCGACCGGCCGACGCCTCAGCGAGATGAACAATCCGGGCGTCCTGCCCTTCGTGAAGCGCTATCTGGAGGCCGCCCTCGGCGATCGGCCCCGCTTCACCGTGCAGCACCAGATCGGCCTCAATTCGATCGGAACCAATGAGCGGCTGCTGCTGCCGGTGAGGACCGGCGCACAGCGGCAGCTCATCACCTATGTGCGCAGCCGCGAGGAAGCGCGCGACCTGATGCGCACAGTGTTCAACGCCAGCACCGACAGCATCACGGTGCTCGAGGCGCAGCGCGACAGCGTCGGCGGCATCATCGACTTCCTCATCGTCGCCGCCAATGCCGAATCGGCACGGCGGATGAGCCTCGAGCCCGACGGCATGATCGGCCGCTACCTGACCGAGATGTTCCCCTTCGCCGACGACAACGGCGTCCTCGCCCGCATGATCCACGCCATCGAGGCGCAGACCCGCGACGTCGTCGAGACGCGCTATCCCCATCGCGGCGTCATCGTCGAGCGGCAGCTGCGCCTGGTGCCGAACGGCGACCGGTTGACGGTCACCAATGTCGATCTCGGGCCACAGCGGGCCGCCGCCCGCGCCATCGAGAACCAGCGCAACGAACTCCTCACCGCCAACCGGCTGCTGGCGCTGCAGGCCGAGGATCTGAAGGCGACCAACGAGACGCTGGAGGCGACGGCGCGCGAGCTTCGGGCGGAGATCGAGCGCAACCGCTCGCTGGAGCGCGAGCTCACCCATCGCGCCCGCTTCGACGGGCTGACGGACCTGCCGAACCGGACCTTCTTCGAGACGCGGTTCCACGAGGTCATCGAGCATGCGCGCCGCAGCGGCCGCCGCGTCGCGCTGTGCATCCTCGACATCGACCATTTCAAGGACATCAACGACCGCTTCGGCCACAACACCGGCGACATCGTGCTGCGCGAGGTCGCGGCGCGGCTGATGCGCACCATCCGTTCGAGCGACATCGCCGGGCGCCTCGGCGGCGACGAATTCGCGCTCCTTCTCACCGATGGCGCCGATCTCGAAGCGGCGCATGCGGCGGTCCGGCGCATCCTCACCGAAGTGATGCAGCCGCTGACCGTGCTGCGCCAGGACGTGCCCGTCAGCCTCAGCGTCGGCATCGCCATCTTCCCCACCGATGCGCATGGCGAGGCCGAGCTCAGGGCAGCAGCGGACCTCGCGGTCTACAGCGCCAAGCGCGGCGGCCGCGCCCGCGCCGCCTTCTTCGAGCCGTCGATGCGCGCCGAGGCCGATCGGCGGACCCGGCTGATGCAGTCGCTGGCGCATGGCGTGGCCTCGGGCGAGATTCGGCCGCACTACCAGCCGCTGCTCGACCTCCGGACTGGCCAGATCATCGGCTTCGAGGCGCTGGCGCGCTGGCACCACCCGGCCGAGGGCATCCTGACGCCGGCCCACTTCAGCGAGGCCTTCGACGAGCCGGATCTCGCCCGCGCCATCACCGCGACGATGATCGAGCACGTCATCGACGATCTCGATCGCTGGCGCGGCGGCACCATCCCGCCGCATGTCAGCCTCAACGTCACCGCGTTCGACCTCCGCACACACGGGTTTGCCGCCGATCTCCACACCCTGCTCGCCGCGCGCGGCCTCGCGCCGCACAACCTCGCCATCGAGGTGACGGAGACGACGGTGCTCTCGCGCGATGCCGAGCGAATCACCGCGACGCTGAACGAACTCCGCGCCCACGGCTTCTCGGTCGCGCTCGACGATTTCGGCACCGGCTTCGCCTCGCTGACGCATCTGATCACGCTGCCCTGCGACACGCTGAAGATCGATCGCTCCTTCGTCACCGGCATCGCCGGCAGCCCGAAGACCACCGCCGTGGTTCGCTCGATGGTGCAGCTCGCAGCAGCGCTCGGCCTCGACATCGTCGCCGAGGGCGTCGAGACGCGGGCGGAATTCGACGCCATCCGCGCGCTCGATTGCCATCTGGTGCAGGGCTATCTGATCTCCATGCCGCTGCCGGCTTCGAGCGTGCCCGATTTCCTCGCTTCCTTCGCGCCGCGCCCGTCCGCGCTGAGGGCCGTCGGCGGCTGACGACGTCGCGCCGCCGCGCGGAGACGGGCCGGCCTCGCCCCTCTCTCGAATTACTCTAAATCTAATCTTTCGCATCCTTCAATTATTGCTTGCGTCCCGCGCCGGACTGCTGCAGTCATCGATCCATCACCACGCACTACATTGGATCGATTACAGATTTCGCGCTTGAAATCGTTCTCGACTGCTGGATGGCTGCCATGATCCGACGAGCCCGGCTCGATCGACCTTTTCTTCTCGTCGCCACCCTGCTGCTCCCGGCGTTTCTCGCTGCGGTGCCGGCCTCTGCGCAGGTTCCCGTCGCCGTCGAGGCGACCGCGGCGCTGCTGCCCGAAAGGCTGTCGCCCTGGACGATGGTCGAGCATGCCGACATCGTCGTTCAGGCGGTGATGGGCGGGCTCGCCTTCGCCTCGCTGGTGACATGGACGATCTGGCTCGCCAAGGCCGTCGAGCTCCTGGCGGCGAAGCGCAAGGCGAAGGCGGCGACGCGGCGGCTCGCCGATGCCGACAGCCTCGACCAGGCGATCCGGACCATCGGCAGCGCCGCGACGCGCACCGGGCCCGTCGCCGAGATGACGCAAGCCGCGACGCTCGAGCTCGGCCGCTCGGCGCATCTCTCGGCCGATGGCATCAAGGAGCGGCTGGCGATCCAGCTTTCCCGCATCGAGGCGCGCGCCGGCCGGGCGATGTCGCGCGGCACCGGCATCCTCGCCACGATCGGCTCGACGGCGCCCTTCGTCGGCCTGTTCGGCACCGTCTGGGGCATCATGAATGCCTTCATCGGCATCAGCCAGACGAAGACGACCAGCCTTGCCGTCGTCGCGCCGGGAATCGCCGAGGCGCTGCTCGCCACCGCCATCGGCCTCGTCGCCGCCATTCCCGCCGTCATCATCTACAACGTCTTCTCCCGCTCGATCGCCGGCTATCGCGCTCTGCTCGCCGACGCCTCCGGCGAGGTGCTGCAGCATGTCTCGCGCGATCTCGAGCGCAGCCGCCTCCCCCTCCTCACCGGCCGCGGCGCGGCCGAGCGCATGGCGGCGGAGTAGATCATGGCGGTCTCGCTCAAGAATACCGACGACGACACCGCCGAGATGTCGGAGATCAACGTCACGCCGTTCATCGACGTCATTCTGGTGCTCCTGATCATCTTCATGGTGGCTGCGCCGCTCTCGACGGTCGACGTCGCCGTCGACCTGCCGACCTCGAACGCGGCGCCGGCCGAGCGGCCCGACAAGCCGCTGTTCCTGACCGTGCGCGCCGATCTCAGCCTGGCGCTCGGCAACGATACGCTGCCGCGCGAGGGGCTGCAGTCCGGCCTCGACGCGGTCACGGGTGGCGATCGCGGGCAGCGGGTCTTCCTGCGCGCCGACGGCGCGGTCGCCTATCGCGAACTGATGGAGGTGATGAACCAGCTGCGCGATGCCGGCTATCTGAAGATCGCACTGGTCGGGATCGAAGGCAGCGGGGCCGCCGGCACGCCCGTATCCGTGGGGGCGCAGCCATGACGCCGGCCCGCCGGACGACGCCGGCGTCCGTCGCCAAGACGGCGCTCCGCTGGGGGCTCGCCGGGGCGCTGGTGGCCAGCGCCCATGCCGCCGCCGTCTATGTGGCGATCGACTGGCAGCCGCGCGAGGCCGCCGCCAGCGAGCCGCCGCCGGCCCTGATGATCGAACTGGCGCCGCTGGCGGTGACGCCCGACGTCGTGCCAATCCAGTCGGTGGCCGCCGCCGAAAGTGCACCGGCCGAGCCCGAAGCGCCGCCGCCCGAGCCGGAGGTCACGCCGCCGGAACCCGAAACGCCGCCGCCGCCACCCGAGCCGGTCAAGCCGCCCGAACCGCCGCCACCCCCTCCGCCGCCCGTGACGCCGCCACCGCCGCCGCAGCCTGCGACGCCGCCTGCGCCCGTCGAGGAGCCGCCGCTGAAGCTGCCGGAGGCCAAGGCGCCGGACGCGCTGCCGGCGCCGCCCAAGGTGATCCCGCCCGCGCCGCCGAAGGAACCGGAACCGCCCAAGGTCGAACCACAGCCGCAGCCGGTGAAGCCGCCGCCACCGAAAGTCGAGCCGCCCAAGGTCGAGCCGCCGAAGCCGGAGCCGGCCAAGCCCGAGCCGCCGAAACCCTTGCCGCCGAAGGCTGAACAGCCGAAAGCGCCGAAGCCGGAGATCGCGAAGCCGAAGAAGCCGGCCGAGCGCAAGGTCGCCGTGAAGCCGAAAAGCGCCGCGGCTCCGCGCAGCGCCGACGCCAAGGCGGTCAAGGCCACGCGGTCGGCCGCGCCGGTCGCCGGCGCCGGGGTGCAGTCGGTCTCGCCCGCGTCATGGAAGAGCCGGCTGCTCGCCCATCTCAACCGTCACAAGCGCTTCCCGCGCGGCGCCGGGACGGGCGCGGCCTCGGTCGCCTTCACCATCGATCGGCAGGGCCGCGTTCTCTCGGCCCGGCTCGCGCGCTCGTCGGGCGATGGCGCCCTCGACGGCGAGGCGGTCAACCTGCTTCGCCGCGCCAGTCCGCTGCCCGCGCCACCGGATGGTTTCGGGCCGGCGCGGATCGCGCTGACCGTGCCGGTCCGCTTCAGCCGCTGAGCTGGATCACCACGCGTCCTTCGGGACGCATGGCGATCGAGTGCCTTGTCGGCGCATCGGATCGACCCGAAAACCGGATTCCACTTTTCGGTCCGATGCTTCAGCCCCCGAGCGCGGCCTGCTCGGCGGCGATGCGGTCGTTGAGCGCGTCGGTGTCGCTCTGCTCGTCGGGCTTCTCGGCGAGGCGGCGCTTCAGGTGGCGGAGCGGCTCCTCGAGGATCGTGCCGAGATCCTCGGCACAGGTGAAGTCGCCGGCGACGCGCTTGACCTTCGAATTGTCAAACAGCGCCGCCCAGGTCTTGTCGCCCATCAGCGGGCCTTCCCACGCCGGATGATAGCGGATCAGCGTATCGGTCGGCACATGCACGATCTTCGCCTCGACGCCGAGGCCGCTCGCGATGGCGCGATAGATCTGGTCCCAGCCATGACCGCGGTCGGCGGTGATGTGGAAATCCTCGGAGATCGCCTCG
The DNA here is from genome assembly GCA_965229325.1 of Kaistia sp. Classification (GTDB taxonomy): domain Bacteria; phylum Pseudomonadota; class Alphaproteobacteria; order Rhizobiales; family Kaistiaceae; genus Kaistia. Next base: position 1,886,048 of record OZ245873.1, read on the forward strand.
GCCTTGCCGAAGAGGCCGACAAAAGGCTGCGCCAGATCGACCGAGCGGGTCAGCGTCCAGGGCGAGGTGCCGTCGCCGCAGACGATGACGGGCTTGCCGGCGAGCATGCGGCGGGCGACGGCATCGCCGTCATTCATCATGCTGGGCAGGCCGTTGCGGACGGTGTGGCTCGGCCGGACGATGGTCCAGGGCAGGTCCTTCGAGGCCTTCAGCACCGCCTCCGCCGCGATCTTGGCCTGGCTGTAGGGCCAGTAGGGATTCACCGTCGGCGTCTTCTCGGTGATCACATAGTGCCGCGCCGGCTTCTCGTAGACCGAGGCCGAGGAGATGAAGATGTATTGGCCGGTCTTGCCCGCGAAGACGCGGATGTCCTCCTCCATTTGCTCGGGCGTGAACAGCATGAACTGGCAGACGACATCGAAGCGGCCCTCGCCGAGGCTGCGATAGCCGGCCTCGTCCTTCATGTCGCCCGTGATCAGCGTGACGCCATCGGGCAGCGCCTCGCCCGAGCGGCCGCGATTGAACACCGTGACGTCATGGCCGGCCGCGACGGCCCGCTCGACGCAGGGAAGCGAGATCTGGCCGGTACCACCGACGAACAGAACCTTGAGCGACATGGGGGATCCTCCTTGGAACGTCCCGAACGGTAGGACGGCGCATGAACCGATTCAAGCCGTCGCGGCCGCCGATCTCCGCCGTGGCTAGCGCGCCCTGCCCCACCAGGTCGCGGCGAGCGGCGCGCCGCCGACAAAGGCGCCGGCCGGCAGCGCGTCGGCGATGCGCAGGCATTCGTTCCACTTCGCCATGCGCTCGGAGCGCGTGAACGAGCCGACCTTCAGCTGGCCCGCGCCGAGGCCGACCGCGAGATGGCTGATCGAGACATCCTCGGTCTCGCCCGAGCGCGCCGAGACGATGGCGCGCCAGCCGGCGGCATCGGCGGCCGCGAAGGTCTCGACCGCCTCGCTCACCGTGCCCGCCTGGTTGACCTTGATCAGCACGGCATTGCAGGCGCGCTCCGTGACCGCCCGCTCGACGAGACGCGCATTGGTGACGAGATAATCATCGCCGATGATCTGCAGCCGATCGCCGAAGCGCGCGGTGAAGGCCTGCATGCCCGCGGCGTCATCCTCCGCCAGCGGATCCTCGATCGAGGCGATCGGATAGGCGTCGATCCAGCGCCCGAGCAGGTCGATCATGCCGGCGCTGTCGAGCTCCGTCCCGTCGAGCGCCAGGCGGTAGCGGCCGTCATGGCCGAATTCGGACGCGGCGATATCGAGCGAGATGACGACGCGCTTGCCGGGCGTTTCGCCGGAGCGGTGGATCGCCTCGGTGAGTGTTTCGAGCGCCTCCTCGTTCGAGGCGAATTCCGGCCACCAGCCGCCTTCATCGGCGACGCCGGCGATGCGGCCCTTCTTCGCCATGATCTCGCCGGCCGCGAAATAGACGCCGCTGGTCACCTCCATCACCTCGTCGAACGAGGCGGCGCCGGGCACCATGACCATGAAGTCCTGAACATCGACCCGCCGCCCGGCATGGGCGCCGCCGCCGAAGATCTGGATTTCGGGCAGCGGCAGCGAGGGCACGCGGCCATAGGCGTCGGCGACATGGCGCCAGAGCGGCTTGCCGGCGGCGGCCGCGGCCGCATGCAGCACGGCGAGCGAGACGGCGACCATCGCATTGCCGCCAATCACCGCCTTCAGCGGCGAGGGATCGAGCGCCACCAGCGCCGCGTCGATGCCGGCCTGATCTGTCGCATCACGCCCGACCAGCGCCGAGGCGATGGCGCCGCCGACATTGCCGACCGCGCTGCGCACATCCTTGCCGCGGAGAAACGTGCCGCCGTCGCGCAGCTCCAGCGCTTCCCGCGTGCCGCGCGAGGCCCCCGACGGCGCGATGGCGCGGCCGACGAGACCGCCGGCGAGTTCGACTTCGGCCTCGACGGTGGGATTGCCGCGCGAATCCCAGACGCGGCGGCCGCGGACGGCGATGATCTCAGCCATGTGTGTCGAGTTCCGATTGCAGGATGGGGAACAGCGCCGCAAGGCGCGCCGGCGGCGCCGCAACGAGCGGCGTGGCGAGGCGGCGGACGCGGTCCCGCTCCGCCTCGGAGAGATATTCGACCGGCGACTTGCCGTCGATGCGGGCGAGCATCAGCGCCGGCACGAGCGCGGCGATCCGCGCCTCCAGCGCGTCGGTGTCCTCGAAGGTGACCTCGCCGCGATAGGCAGCCCAGAACGCGCGCGCCTCTGCGAAGAGCGCAGGTCGGTTCGCCGGCAAATGCACCGCCTTCAGCACGAGATGATTGAGGCAGAAGGCGACGTCGAAGGCGGCATCGCCCATGGTGGCGCATTCGGCATCGAGCAGGATCGGCCTGCCCTCGCGCAGCAGGATGTTCTTCGGGCTGACATCGCCATGCACCAGCACCGTGCGCGCCTCATCGAGCGACGTCGCGAGAGAGTTCAGCCGCTCGGCGAGATCCGGATGGCGCGTCGCGGTGAAGCCGAGATAGGGCTCGAGCCGCAGGGCGCGGAAATCCTCGGCATTCTGGAACGGCGCGGCATCGAAGCCCGGCCCGGCAGACGCCGCATGAATGCGGCCGAGGATGGCGCCGACGGCGGCAGCGGCGCCCTGCGGCACCCGCCCGGCCAGCAACTCCGCCTTCCAGAGCAGGATGTCAGGCCCGGCGAGATACTCCATCGCGAAGCCGTTTTCCGTCGCCGACCAGCCATGGAGCATCGGAACGGCCGACGGCGCGACGGTGGCCGCGAAGGCGAGCCAGGCATATTCGGCGCGGTTTCGATGCACCGGCGCCCGCCAGTCGGCCGCGACCTTCAGCTTTTCCAGCGCGAACTTGACGCAGATCTGGCGGTCGCCGAGATCGACGACGCCGATATCGGAGGCGACGCCGCCGGCGAGCAGCGTCGCGCCCATCACCGCGTCGGCGGAGGCAAGGCCGAGATCGGCAATGAGCCGGCGGGCCCGCGCCTCGAAATCGGCCGCCGTCATCGCATGACGCTCCCGCCCGCCGCCGGCGCATGGCCAGCGGCGCTTTCTTCGCAACGCATCCCGTCTTCCTCCCGAGGCGCCTTCGAAGCGTTCTAGCCGGGACGCAAGGGCGGCGCCACTGCCGACCGCTGCCTCGGTCCCTCAGCGCTCGACGGGCGTCCAGGCCGACCAGGGATTGAACACGCCGATCGTCGGCGCGACGCTGTCGGTCGAGGGGCCGAGATTGCGCTGATAGACCGTGCCGCGCTGGTCGCAGAGGAAGGTCATGATGCCGGTCTCGCCCCAGACCGCCGGCCAGGCGAGCATCGCATAGCCGGCGAGCAGCCGACCCTTGACGAGATAGTCATAGGCGCCGCCCGGAGCGGACGGGCCCTGCCGGGTCAGGATCTTGAAGCGATAGCCGTGATAGGAGCGTGGTGCCGAGGGATCATCGGACGCCGCGACGGAGGCCGCGACGATGCGATCGCCGAGCGGGCTGCGATCGCTCTGCGTCTTCGGCTCCCAATAGAGGCCGTCCTGCCGACCGGGCGTCGAGACCAGCTTGCGGGCATATTGCTGCACCGGCTCGTCGTCATGCAGGCTCTGGAAATACTCGTTCTGCGCGGCGACGAAATCGGCGCAGGCGCCGATCGCGACCAGTTCGTTCTCGCCGATCGTCAGGTCGGTGACATGCTGCTCGCCCGCGGCGATATCGAAGGTCCAGCCGCCGCCCTCGGCTTTCAGCGGGATCGGGAAGCGCCAGCCGGCGTCGCCGAAGACGAGCAGCTTCTCGCCATCCGAGCCGTCGACCACGCTCTCGCCCTTGGCGGCAAGCGTCAGGAAGTCCGCCCGATGGCGGGCGTCGGTGTCGGCATCGCCGCTCGAGAGCAGCGCCGTCGCCTTGCCGCCGAAGATCGCGTCGAGCTTGCCGCTGCCGGGCTCCTTGGCCGCCGCGACGAGCGCCGCCGCGGCCGCATCCGGTGTCTCGAAGCGCTGCTGCGCGGAGGCCGCGCCGGCGAGAAAGGACAGCAGGCCGGCGACGAGCACGGCGGGAAGCGTCAGAGATGTCCGCATGGTCGTTCTCCCCCTACCGCCGGCCGCCGCGGCCACCGCCGCCGCCGCGCATCACCGGACCACCGCCGCCACCACCGCCACGCGCCATCTGCGGACGGCCGCCGCCGCTCGGCCGCGCGACCGACTGCCGGCTGGCAGCGCCGCGATTGGCCATCGCGCCGGCCGTGCCGCCGCCGAGGCTGGCGCCGCTGAAGGCGGTGTTGGCGGGACGCTGCGGCGACGGGCGTTGCTGCATTGCCGGCTTGCCGACGGGCTTGTTCGCGGCCTTGTTGGCAACGGCCTTCTTGGCGCCGCCATCCGGCTTCTTGACGCCTGCCGCCTTGGCATTGGCAACCTTGTCGGCGGCCGCGCCGCCGCCGGCGCCCTTGCCCGCCGCCGCGTTGCGGATGCCATCGGCCTTGCCATCGCCAAGCTTGCCATCGAGCTTGCCGTCGGCCCTGGCGCCGGAGAGCTTGTCGCCGGCCGCCGCCTTCTTGCCGGCGAGATCGCCGCCGCCCGCCCGCGCGCCGGCGCCGAGACCCTCGGCCCGATCGCCGAGTGCCGCGCGATCGCCGGCCTTGACGCGGTCGCCGGCATTGGCGCGCTCGCCGAGATTGGTCCGGTTGACGCCGCCGGGACGGGCCGTCGCGGCGAGGCCGGGCTTCGAGCCCTGGCCCGGATGATACTTGCCGGCATCGGGCCGCCACGGCCGCGTGTTGCCGGAGCCGATATTGACCTCGTTGCCGATATTGATGTTGCCGTTGTTGATGCCGCCGATGCCCGGACGATAGCCGGGATAGCCCGGCCAGCGCGGCGGATAGACCCAGCCGCGGCCCCAATCCCAGGCATTGTCGATGGCGACGCCGACCGCGACGCCGACGCCGAAGCCGATCAGCCCGGCGGCGAGGTCGCTGTTGTCCTCGTAATAGACCACCGCCGGATCATAGGTCGGCACATAGATGACGCCGGGCTCGGCGGGCTCGATCACGACATAGTCGTTGACGGTGCTGCCGCTCGTCTGCTGGCGCACGGTCACTGTCTGCTGCGGCGTCGATTTCAGCGAGCCGGCCGCCTGCGCCTCGCGGCGCAGCGCCTGGATGACATCGGCGACATCCTCCGGCTGGTTGACGAAGGCATCGCCGAGATCGCTGGTCGCGTCGAGATCGGTGTTGAGCGTTTCGATGATGGTCGGGAAGCGCACCAGCGCCTTCACCGAAGGGTCCCAGCCCTGCGCGTCGGCGCCGGCGAAATCGCCCGCCTTGACCGCGGCCTCGTTCTTGTCGAGCCAGCGGGCGGCCATCACGATATCGACCGGATAGGCCGAGGCCGGCAGCAATTGCGCCAGGAGCTGATCGGGATAGAGCGCGAAGGGCGCGAGCAGCGTGCGCAATTCCTCGCTGGTGAAGAGATCCTCGGCCGGCAGTGCCTCGGCCGCAACCGCCGGCGCCGGCTCTGCGGCGCTTGCCTGCGGCGCTGCAGCGGGCGGCGTTTCGGCCGCCATGCCCGGCGCCGAAAGCGCCAGCCAGGCCGCCGCCCCGAGCAGCAGCACACGGAGCCTCCGCCCGCCCTGTGGCCTCGTCGAAACCGTCATCTCACCCTCCCCCGAGGTTTGACCGCGCGCATCCTAGCACGAAGCCGGCTCGCAATCCCGTCCTGCCTGGTCGCTTGAGGCGACCGGACCGTCAGGGCCGAACACTGGCAGACCGACACGCACCATGCGCATGCCGACATGCCCGACAGGCAGCGCAGGCCACGGCATGGCGCCGGCCGTCACACTCTCAACCGCGCTGTTGCCAGCGCGTCATTTCGCGGGGGATTTGGCGATGGTCGGAGTGGCAGGATTTGAACCTGCGACCCCGTCGTCCCGAACGACGTGCGCTACCAGGCTGCGCTACACTCCGTGACCATCAGCGAGCGGGGTTATAGCGACGGCATCGGCGCGCCGCAAGCGCGGAAATCGTCCCTGTGGATGACGGACAATGACGGGCGCACGACGCAGCCAAGACAGAGCCAAGACACAGCCGTTCCGCGTCCTCGTCAGGCCCATGATCCGCGCGCGCCGGGCACAGGACGCGCTCCGGGGCGCGGGTACCGTTGCGGCAGCCCATCCTTCCGGCTATAGCACCAGCGTCGCGGCGCGAGGCCGCCGACCTGATGGGGCGTCGCCAAGCGGTAAGGCAGCGGTTTTTGGTACCGCCATCCGGAGGTTCGAATCCTCCCGCCCCAGCCACGACCTATGAACCGCAGAATTCCGCCATTCTTGAGCGTCGGTTGCGGAGCAAATCGTAGCAGTCTTTCGTTGCTACGATGCGAAGCATATCAGCCACCTTGTTCGAACCGTTCTCAAACCAGCGATCAGCTACAACCGCTGTGGCGCGCTATTCGAGCGCGGGTTCGCGCGGTAGTATCCCAGTCTATGGACTTTGGTTGGGCGGGGGGGGGGGGGGGGGGGTGATGTACGCTTATGTCGACGAATCCGGCAATACCGGCGCAAACATCTTTGACAAAAATCAGCCAGACTTCTTTAGCGCTGCGCTTATAACCAAATCCAACTTCGATCTCGTGTACGGGCCTCGGGTCGCCGCGATTGCAGATGCTGCGGGTGTTAAAACACTACACGCTGGTGAACTAGGATTTGGTCGAATAGAGCCGATCGCCGCATCGGTACTTGCAGTCCTGAAGAAATCCGATGCACGGTTCTTCATCTCTCGTATCGATAAGAGATATCTTTTAATATCAAAGATGTTTGATACATTGTTCGATTCCGGCGAGAATGCCGCAGTTCCTTGGACCGCATACAATCTCCGCCCCTTGCGAATGATCCTAGTTTTTAAACTAACTATGATTGTTACTGACAAAATCGCGAAAGAATTCTGGAATTGTATACTAGATAAGAACGAAGAGCGAGCATTTAAAGCGCTGCCTGGTATTTGTGCCGCAATGTTGGCCAACATCGACAACATTCCCGATGCTCGATCGCGGCAAATCTTGGGCGACGGTCTAGAATGGATTATTCGCCATCCCAAGACTTTGGATATTCACATCGCAGATAAAGTTGCCCGATCTGGTCACTTGCCTAATTTCGTCGCATTTATTAATCTTCTTGATGGTATCGACATCATATCAAAGAAGTGGGGCAGAAAGGTAAAGCTCATAACTCATGATGAGCAGAGTCAATTCAAGTCGACTCTTGTTCACGCCCATGAAATTGTTACCGGTATGCCCAGTGGTGTTTTCCGGTGGGCAGGCGAAGAGCACTCACTACAAAAGGTCGCCGATAGTTTGTTTGAAATACGAACTGATTCCGACAGTTCCGGTATCCAGGTGATCGATATTGTGCTTTGGCTCTTCTCAAGGGCGGTCAAGGAATTCGCGCTACCGCCGAACTGCTACCGTCTACTATCATACGCCTTTCGAAAGGGCCTTCAGCACGACTTTTCATTCAGAGGCGCCGAAGCCGCGTTCGAAAAGAGCTATGGTCCGATGTCACAGGAGCCACTGACAGAAGAGATGATCGAGAAGGGTAGAGAACTAAGCGCAACTATCGAGTCCGATAGGCAAACCCTGATGGCTGAGTTTGAAAAAGATGGCCTTAAGCCGTATGAACGCGGAAGAATAGAGAGCCCGAGCAAGAGCTTGGCGATCAAACGCCAAAATTGAGCGCGCCCAAGCCGAAGCCGGGCGCTCTCTGATCGTCGCGCGATGGAACGAGGCTAGGCCCCCATCCGTCTGCCGGTCGCAGCGCGTCGCAGGCGTGGCTTGATCGGCACGACGTCGCATTGTGAGCCTGCGGCGAGGTTGAAGGCCTACCGAGTGCGACTTGGCTGGCCAAAGTCGATACCGAAGAGATCGGCGCGCAGGCGAAGTCGCCGGCGACATTTGTAGGCCTTGCGTCGCCCGCTCGCTGTCTCGGCCCGTGCGATCAGTTAGCCTATTGCCCTCCGGCTCACTTGATCGTGCCGAAGGCCTGTGTCCCGCGAGAAGCCAGCACCGCGACAATGATGACGACGACCTTGATGACCATCTGCGTGTAGGCATCGATGCCGAGCATGTTGAGCCCATTGTCGAGGATGGCGATGATGAGGACGCCGAGCAGCCTGCGATGGACGCCGCCGATGCCGCCGGCGAGTGAGGTGCCGCCATGACGATTGCGCCGAGCGTGTTGAGCAGGAGATCGCCGATGCGTTCCAGCGCGGCGGCCAGGGGACTGGCGTCCGCCTCGCCGGCTTCCTGTCAGAGCCTGTAGCCGCCGCTCGCCTCGATCACCTGGCCGGTGACCCAATGGCCCTCGTCGGAGGCGAGGAACGCCACGACGGCAGCGATTTCCTCGGGCTCGCCGAAGCGGCCGAGCGCGATCTGGGCCTCGACGGCCTTCACGAGGTCGGCGTTCTCCCGGAAGGCGGCGTTCGCGTCGGTCCGCGTGAAGCCCGGCGCCACGGCATTGGCGGTGATGCGGCGCGGCCCCAGTTCCAATGCGAGCGCATGGGTCAGGTTGTTGATGGCGGCCTTGGCCATCGAGTAGATCGGCGCGGCGGTGACGGGCTTGGTGGCGGCGGCCGAGGAGATGTTGATGATGCGTCCGCCATCGGAAAGACGGCTGAATGCCGCCTGAGCGATGAAGAAGGGCGCGCGGGCATAGACGGCCATCACCGTGTCCCAGCTCTCCGGCGTCGCATCCTTGAAGCCGCCCCAGCCGGCATTGCCGGCATTGTTGACGAGAATGTCGAGGGTCGTGTTTCCCGTGCGCCTCGCGAACTCCGCGTCGAGCCGCTCGAACAGGGCCGGGACGGCGGCGGGGTCGAGGAGGTCGGCGTGGAGGGCGAACGCAGCGCCTCCCGCGTTCTCGATCACCGCGACCGCCTCGTCCACGCCGGACTTGCTGGCGTTGTAGGTGAGCGCGACCAGCGCGCCATCCTTTGCCAGCCGTTCGGCGATGGCCCGGCCGATGCCGCGCGATGCGCCGGTCACGAGGGCGGTCTTGCCCCTGAGGGAGTGTGTCATTCTGAGTGTCCTTGGTTGCAGGTGTGATCGAAGGGCCGGAACGGCCGATTGATGGGGCGCGTCAGAGCTGTGCCAGACCGCCGTCGACGGCGACCTCGCTGGCGGTCATGAAGCTGCTGTCGGATGAGGCGAGAAAGGCTGCCACCGCTCCGATCTCGGCCGGATCGGCCATGCGCTGCAGCGGCGTCATCGCGGCGAAGACCTTCTGGCCTTCTTCGCCAAGGGCTTCCTTGGCAAGTTCGGTCGCCGTCGCCCCGGGCGACAGCACATTGACGCGGATGCCCGTGCCCTTGAGGTCCTCCGCCCAGGTCCTGGCGAGGTTGCGCACCGCCGCCTTGCTGGCACTGTAAGCCGTCATGCCCGGGGCGCCCGTCGTGCCGGCGCTGGACCCGGTCAGGATGATCGAACCGCCCTTGCCCATGAGAGGCAGCGCCTTCTGGACGGTGAAGATCGTGCCCTTCACATTGGTGTCGAAGGTCTCGTCGATATGCGCGGCGGTGATCTCGCCGAGCCGAAGCTGGCTTCCCGCCCCGGCATTAGCGAAGACGATGTCGAGCGTTCCGCTCTCGGCCTTGACCGCCGCGTAGAGCCGGTCGAGGTCGGCCTCATCGGCGACCGAACCCTTGACCGCCCGGGCATTGGCGCCGAGCTCCGCCAGGGCGGCGTCGAGCGCCTCCTGCCGGCGGCCGAAGAGGAAGACGATTGCGCCTTCAGCGATGAAGCGCCTTGCGGCGGCAAGGCCGATGCCGGTCGCGCCTCCCGTGATGACGGCAACCTTACCCTCAAGCTTTCCCATGACTTTTCCTTCGCGCTTCCAGATCCGGCTGCGTGCGGCGGCCTCTCGAGGCATGAGGTGGGTTGGCGATGCTCGGGTGCTCAGTGCGCAAGCGCGCAGAAGGGTGGTGCAGGAACGATCCGCCAGACAGCGGACGCGGCTGCGTCGATGTAGCTTCGCAACTCGGCTCCAGCCGCCCATGTTCGGATTTCTTGCGTCGGCAGCCTCGTTTGCCGCGGGAATGTGCTAGACGCATGCAAGGAAGGCGCACGGCTTACGGTGCGGGATTGCACCATGATCGACTGGGATGATGTCCGCTATTTTCTTGCCGTCGCGCGTGGTGGCTCGGTGCGGGCGGCCGCGGCACGCCTCGGCGTCAACCACTCGACGGTCTTGCGGCGCGTCGCCGAGCTCGAGACGCGGCTCGGGGCGCGCCTGTTCGAGAAGCTGCCCTCGGGCTACCGGCTGACGGCGGCTGGCGAGGAGGTCGTCGACCTCGCGCAGCAGATGGAAGCCTCGTCCTACCTGCTGGAAACGCGCGTCTTCGGCCGCGACCAGAGCGTGCGCGGGCTTCTCCGGGTGACGCTGCCGCCGTTCCTTGCGACGCATCTGCTGATGCCGGACCTCGCCGATTTCGCGCGTGGTCATCCCGATATCGAGATCGAGGTCGTCTCGACGGGCGATGTGGCCAACCTGACCAACCGGGAGGCGGATGTCGCGATCCGAATGGTCTCGGATCGGAAGACCCTGCCGCTCAATCTGCATGGATTGAAGGTGCCGGAGGTGTACGCCGGCGTCTACATGTCCCGCGACCGGCTCGCCGCGTGGCAAGGCGGCGCGCTCGAGAGCATCCGGCCCATCGTCGTCGGCGGTCAAGGACGTCCGGACTGGGCCGTCGAGGGCGAGATTCCTGCGACGGGCGTCCCGTTCAGGACGCCGGACGCCGATGCGCAGATCGCGGCGGTGCGGCAAGGGATCGGCATGACCAAGCTGCCGTGCTTCGTCGGCGATGCCGATCCCCTGTTGGCGAGGGTGCCGGGCATCGCTCCGAGGACACCGGCGACGCTCTGGCTGCTGACACAGGGAGAGGCACGCAAGACCGAGCGCGTCCGCCTGTTCACGGCGTTCGTCTCGCAGCGGCTCGCTGCCTACGCCCCGCGTCTCGCGGGGCTTGGCGTCCGGGCCGGTTGATCGGCGAGTGATCGGTCCTTCCGAATATCGGCATCCGCGCCGATCGCAAAATATCTTGGCATCGGCGAGAGCAACCGCGCCATCCGGAAATTCGTGAAGCCATGATCGACTGCCGCGAGCCCGCTGCCGTCGCTCAGAAACGCTTTGGCCGGCTTTCCTCTCTCGTAGTATTTTGTTTTACGCTAACGCCCAATATCAGCCGCCGTTTGCGCGTCTGGCCGCTGCGAGACGGCACGACTTGGTATAATTTTGTCCGAACGGTGCAGTTTCGCGACCCAAGGAGACATGATGCGGACGACAAAGGCTTTCCTGCGCAAGGGGCTCCTCGCCTCGGCCATGCTGCTCTCGGCCTCCGGCTTTGGAGCAATGGCGGCCGAGTTCGACCCGTCGGCGACGATCCGCATCGGGTCGCTCTACGAGCCGCAGAACCTCGACAACACCGCGGGCGCCGGCCAGGGCATCAACGAAGCCTTCAACGGCAATGTCTACGAGGCCCTCTTCCAACTGACGGATGCCGGGACAGTCGAGCCGCGGCTGGTCGAGAGCTTCACCACGAGCGACGACGGGCTGACCTATACTTTCAAGCTGAAGGGCGGCGTCAAATTCCATTCCGGCGATCCGCTGACCTCGGCCGACGTCAAGGCGTCGATCGAACGGGTGACGGCCGAGGCCTCCAAGAGCTCGCGCAAGAAGAGCCTCGCCTCGATTTCGAAGATCGAGACGCCCGACGACCAGACCGTCGTGATCACGCTGTCGAGCCGCTCGATCTCGCTGCCGTACAATCTCTCCTATGTCTGGATCATCAACGACGCCGCGGGCGACATCACCGGCAAGGAAGACGGCACCGGACCCTACAAGCTCTCGGAATGGCGGCGCGGCTCGGCGCTGGCGCTCGACAAGTTCGACGGCTACTGGGGCACGCCGCCCACCAATGCCGAGGTCGTCTTCAGCTATTTCACCGACGCGACCGCGCTCAACAATGCGCTGCTGACCAACGCCGTCGACGTGATCACCTCGGTGCAGAGCCCGGACTCGCTGGCGCAGTTCAAGGACAACCCGGCCTTCAAGGTGACCGACGGCGCGTCGACCACGAAGGAAATCCTCGCCTATAACGATCGCGTCGCGCCCTTCGACAATGTGAAGGTGCGCAAGGCGCTCGCCCGCGCCGTCGACAAGGCGAAGCTGCTCAATTCGATCTGGGGCGACTATGGCACGCTGATCGGCTCGTTCGTGCCGCCGACCGATCCCTGGTACGAGGACCTCACCAAGGTCGATCCCTATGACGTCGAAAGCGCCAAGGCGCTGCTGGCCGAGGCCGGGCTCAAGGACGGCTTCAGCTTCACGCTCGACACGCCCGATTACGATCCCCATCCGATCGTCGCGCAGTTCCTGCAGGCCGAGCTCGCCAAGATCGGCGTCAAGGTGAACATCAACATCATCACCGCCAACGAATGGTACACGAAGATCTACAAGAGCCACGATTTCCAGGCGACGCTGCAGGAACACGTCAATCACCGCGACATCGTCTTCTACGGCAATCCGGACTTCTACTGGGGCTACAACAACCCCGAGGTCGTCAAGCTGATCGCCGAATCCGAGACGGCGGCCACGGCCGACGAGCAGACGGCGAAGCTGAAGGCTGCGAACCGGATCATCGCCGAGGATGCGGCGAGCAACTGGCTCTATCTCTATCCGCAGATCGTCGTTTCGGCGGCCAATGTCTCCGGCTATCCGGTCAACGGCCTGAACTCGCAGTTCTACGCCTACGACATCAAGAAGACGCCCTGACGCCCTGAGCCCGCGCCGCCACGATCGCCCTTCGCCGGGGCGGTCGCGGCGGCGCGAGGCTTCGCATCCGGCCCGACTGGTGATAGCTCGGGTGCGGGCAACGCGGCGAAAGGACTGAACGTGGCCGGTTACATCGCACGGCGATCGCTGATCCTCGTCCTGTCGCTCATCGTCGCCGCCATCGTGCTGTTCGCGCTTCTGCGCCTCCTGCCCGGCGATCCCGCCAATGCGCTGCTCGGCGTCGGCGCGACGCCTGAGCAAATTGCCGCCGCCCGTGCGCAGGTCGGCTCGGACCAGCCGCTCGCGGTGCAGTTCCTGCGCTTCGTCTCGAGCCTCGCCCGCTTCGATTTCGGCACATCCTTCGTCAGCAACGCCCCTGTCCTCGGCGAGATCGCGAACCGCATGAGCGTGACGGCGCCGCTGACGCTGGCGGGGTTTCTCCTTGCCGTCGTCATCGCGGTGCCGCTCGGCATCGTCGCGGCGGCGCGCGGCGACCGCTGGTATGGCGCGGCGATCTCGATCTTCAGCCAGCTCGGCATCGCCATTCCCGTGTTCTGGCTCGGAATCCTGCTCGTTGCGCTGTTCGCTATCCGCTGGCGCCTCTTCCCGTCGGGCGGCTTTCCGCTCAAGGGCTGGGAGCGGCCGGGCGAGGCGGCGTTGGCGCTGGCGCTGCCGGTGCTCGCCGTCGCGCTGGTCATCGCGGCCTCGCTCATCCGCTATGTCAGGGCATCGACGCTCGACGTGCTCTCCTCCGACTATCTGCGCACCGCCCGCGCGCTCGGCGCCCGCTTTCCGGAAGCGCTGGTGCGGCATGGCATCCGCAACGGCGCCGTCCCGGTCGTCTCGATCCTCGGCATCGAACTGGCGACGACCCTTCTTGGCGCCGTCGTCGTCGAGAAGGTGTTCGCGCTGCCCGGCCTCGGCTCGATGCTTCTGCTCGCCATCCAGCAGCGCGACTATCCGAACGTCCAGGGCGTTCTCTTCATCTCGACGCTGATCGTGCTCCTGATCGGATTTGCGGCCGATATCCTGCAGCGGCTCATCGATCCGCGCCTGAGGACGACGGGGGCGGGACGATGACCGACGCCGTCGCCTCCGCCGCGCGGCGCGGCGCCTCCTGGACCTGGCGGATCGGCCTCGTTTTGGTCGGCCTGCATGTCTGCGTCGGCCTGCTGACGCTGGTCTGGACGCCCTATGATCCGGGCGCCATGACCGGCGGGCGGCTCAGTCCGCCATCGCTGGCGCACTGGGCCGGCACCGACCGGCTCGGCCGGGATGTGCTGACGCAGGTGATGATCGGATCGCGCATCGCGCTTCAGGTCGGGATCGGCGCGGTCGCGATCGGCGCCGCCATCGGCGTCACGATCGGCATCATCGCCGCCTTCGCCACGAGATGGCGCGACGATGCGCTCGCGGCGACGCTCGACATCCTCATCGCCTTCCCGACGCTGCTCATCGCGATGCTCGTGGTCGCCGCCAGCGAGCAGGCCTCGCTCGGCACCGCCATCCTCGCGCTCGGTATCGCGCTGTCGGCGATCGTCGCCCGGTTGACGCGCATCCTCGCCAAGCGCGTCATCCAGACGGACTATGTCACCGCCGCCCGCGTTTCCGGCTCGTCCTGGCTCGCGATCACGCGCGAGCATGTGCTGCCCAATATCTGGCCGACGCTCTCGGTCAATCTGGCGCTGCAATTCGGCCTTGCCGTGATCGCGGAGGCCTCGCTTTCCTATCTCGGCCTCGGCGCGCCGCCGCCCAACGCCTCCTGGGGCCGGCTGCTGCAGGAGGCGCAGGGCACGGTCTACAGCGCCCCCTTCGGCGCGATCGCGCCCGGCCTTGCCCTCGTCTCGCTGTCGATCGGCGTCAATCTCTTCGCCGATGGCCTGCGCGAGCGCGCCGATCCGCTGAGACGGGGGCGCGCATGAACCTGCTCGATGTCCGCGATCTCTCCGTTGCCGCCTCCGGCCGGCCGCTGGTCGACCGCGTCTCCTTCAGCCTCATGGCCGGCGAACGGGTCGGCATCATCGGCGAATCCGGCTCGGGTAAATCGCTGACGGCCTCGGCGATCATCGGCCTTTTGCCGGCGGGGCTCGGCGCGGCGGGATCGGTGCGGCTCGATGGCCATGAGGTCATCGGGGCGCGCGACGCCGAGCTGACGGCGCTGCGCGGTGCCGTTGCTGCGACCGTGTTCCAGGACCCGCTGACGGCGCTCGATCCGCTGATGCGGGTCGGCCGCCAGATCGGCGAGATCGCGGCGCGGACGGAGCGGCGCGCGGGCCGGCCGCATGGCAAGGGCGACATCCGCCGGATCGTCCATGGCCTGATGGACGAAGTGAGCCTCCCCGAGCCCGAGCGGATCGCAGCCGCCTTTCCGCATGAGCTTTCCGGCGGCCAGCGCCAGCGCGTCGCCATCGCCATGGCGCTCGCCTGCCGCCCCAAGCTCTTGATCGCCGACGAGCCGACGACCGCGCTCGACGTCACGACGCAGAAGGAGATGCTCGCCCTTCTGGCGCGGCTCGTCGCCGAACGCGGCATGACGCTCCTCTTTATCAGCCACGACCTGCCCGTCGTCGCCAGCATCGTCGACCGCGTCGTCGTCATGCGGACCGGCGCGGTGGTCGAGGAAGGCCCGGTGCGAGAGGTCTTCGCGACGCCGGCCCATCCCTATACGCGCGAGCTTCTCGCCGCCGCCGAGCGCTTCGATCGCGCCTTGGGGGCGGCATGACCGACATCCTCCGTCTCGACCATGTCGGCTATGCCTATCCGGGCGGCCGTCCCGTGCTGCGCGACGTCTCCCTCTCCGTCACGTCCGGGCGCTCGATCGGCCTCGTCGGCCAGTCGGGCTCCGGCAAGAGCACGATCCTGAAGCTGCTGCTCGGGCTGATGCGGCCGCAGACGGGCGCGGCGCTGTTCGATGGCGCGCCGCTCGATCTCTCCGACCGGCAGATGATGCGGACCTATCGCAAGAGCGTCCAGGCCGTGTTCCAGGATCCCTATGCCTCGCTCGATCCGCGCCAGAAGGTGCAGGCGATCGTCGCGGAGCCGCTCAGGGCGCTCGGCATCGCCGGCGACCGGCGGGCCATGGTCGTCGCCGCGCTTCGATCGGTCGGCCTCGATGCCGATATCCTCGACCGCTACCCCGCGGCGTTTTCCGGCGGCCAGCGGCAACGCATCGCCATCGCCCGTGCCATTGTCGCCGGACCGCGCGTCGTCCTCGCCGACGAGGCGGTGAGCGCGCTCGACCTCACCACCAAGGTGCGCGTCGTCGATCTCTTCCGCGATATCGCCCGGGAAACGACGCTCCTCTTCGTCTCGCATGATCTCGGCGTCGTCGCCGCCCTCTGCGACGAGATCGTGATCCTCGACGGCGGGCGCATCGTCGAGGCCGGCCCGACCCGTGCCGTCCTTGCCGCGCCGGCCCATGCCTATACGCAGCAACTGCTCGCCAGCGTGCCGCGCCTTCCCGATTTCCTTGCCGGAGCATCCCCGTCATGACCACGGACACCGACTATGTCGCCGCCCTCGACAGTTGGAAGGCGAAGCGCCTCGCCGCGCTGAAGGCAGCGGACGGCTGGCTGAACCTCGTCTCACGCGACTGGCTCCAGGCGGGCGTCTTCAATGTCGGCAGCGGCGCCACGAACGACATCGTGCTGCCGGTCGGGCCGGAGAAGCTCGGCGTGCTGACGCAGCACGGCGATGGCGAGGTCGACTTCGTGCCGGCGGCGGGCGGGGCGGCGGCGCGCCTCTCGCCGAACAAGAAGCTGCCGCCGAAGGTTCTCGTCGACGGACTGCTGCTCGAACTGACGACGATCAACGGCGAGAACGCGCTGCGCGTCCGCGATACGCTTTCGCCGGCGCCGGCTGCCTTTCCCGGCATCGCGCGCTTTCCGGCGCGGCCGGAGCTCCGCGTTGTCGCCGATTGGATCGCCTTCGATGCGCCGCGCGGCCTCACGGTCGACACGAGCAGGCAGATCGCAACCGCTGTCGAGGCGACGCACCAGGCGGTGTTCACACTCGCCGGGCAGCGCTACTCGCTGACCGCGACGCATGGCACGCCGGACGCACCGCAATTCGTCTTCCGCGACCAGACGGCGGCGGACGCGACCTATCCCGCCGGCCGCTTCGTCTATGGCGAAGTGGTCACGGCGACGACGATCGTCATCGACTTCAACAAGGCGATCAATCCGCCCTGCGCCTTCACCGACTTCGCGGTCTGCCCGCTGCCGCCGCCCGAAAACATCCTGCCGATCCGGATCGAGGCCGGCGAAAAGCGCCTGCCGGACGGCTGGGGGCACTGATCACCGACGCCGCCCGCGTCCGGGTATCCCGCTTCCTCCACCTCTCCCTGAGGGAGAGGTCGACGCGCAAAGCGCGGCGGGAGAGGGTTTACGGCCTCGCCGGAGAGGCGGGGTTCGCGACCTCGCCGGATGCCCCGTAAACCCTCTCCCGGACCTGCGGTCCGGCTTCCCCTCCCCCTTGCCCCGCACGCCTTCCTCCGCTAACACTGAACCAAATGGTTCAGTCTTTTGCCGCCCGTCTTGATGCTTCGTTTGCCGCGCTTTCGGATTCGACCCGGCGCGGGGTGCTGGAGCGGCTTGGGCGGAAGGAGGCTTCGATCACGGAGCTGGCCGCGACGTTCGGCATGACGCTCACGGGCATGAAGAAGCATGTCGACGTGCTCGAGCGGGCGGGTCTCGTCACGAGCGAGAAGATCGGGCGCATCAGGACCTGCCGGCTCGGCCGGAGCGGGCTCGAGGGCGAAGCCGCCTGGATCGAGCGCTATCGACAGCTCTGGGACGCCCGGTTCATGGCGCTCGACGCCGTTGTCGCGGATCTGAAGCAGAGGGAGAAGGCCGATGGCCGAGAGCCGAGCGAATGACAACACCCCGCCGCCACGCACGACCGTGGAGCGGGTGTCGGAGCGCGAACTGGTCATCACGCGGCTCTTCGACGGGCCGCCGCGCCTCGTCTTCGCGGCGTGGACCAGGCCGGAGCTCTTCATTCGCTGGTGGGCGCCGAAATCATCCGGTGTGCCGATGCTCTCCTGCGCGATGGATGTGCGCGTCGGCGGCAGCTACCGCGTCGCCTTCGGCCATGATCCCGCGACGGCGATGGAATTCGTCGGCCATTATCTCGAGGTGGTGCCCGATGCGCGCCTCGTCTGGACCAACGAGGAAAGCGCCGACGGGGCCGTCACCACGGTGACCTTCGAGGAGCGGGGCGCGCAGACGCTGTTGACGCTTCGCGAGCTTTACCCGTCCAAGGAAGCGCTCGACGCGTCACTCGAGGGCATGGAAGGCGGCATGCCCGAGCAGTTCGCGCAGCTCGACGAACTGCTCGCCACGCTCGGCGCGGGCGCGGGGCAAGCCTGACATCGACGGCCTCGCGGCCGTTCGCTACAGCAGCGTTGCCGGCGGCGGGTCCTGCTTGGTGCCGCGGGCGACGATGGTGAGGCTGCCGTCGGGGAGCGGGCGCTGCAGGGCGAGCGCCTCGATGGTCGGCAGCGTCAGCCAGGCCTCGACCTCGTCCGGCGTCGTCAGGATGACGGGCATCGCCTTCGGATGGACCGTGCCGACCTCGGCATTCGGCTCTGTCGTCAGGAAGCCGTAGAGGTCGATCGTCTCGGGACCGGTCCTGATCTTGCGGACGCTGGTCCAGTCGGCGACCCAGATTCCGGCGAAGAAGGCGAGCGGCCGGTCCTCACCGAGCGCAAACCAGACATCGCCGCCTGCGTCGCGGTTGAATTCGCTGAAGCTCGTGAAGGGAACGACGCAGCGGTTGCCAGTGCCGAGCCAGCGCGTCCAGTGGCGGCTGGCGGTGTTGCGGATATTGGTGGTGCCGCTATCCGGCTCGGCCTTCAGGAGCGACGGGAAATCGACCTCTTTGCCCTTGGCGCGCAGCTTGTCGGCGCGCGTGGTCGCGGCCTTGAACAGCGCCTGCGAGGAGGAGGGCATGCCCCAGCGGACCATGGCGAGATCGCGGCCCGCCGGCGTGTTCCTGACGATCGGCGCGGCATAGTCGGGGAAGATGCCCGGCATCGGGGCAAGGTTGCCGGTCAGGTCGGCATAGAAGCGCGCAAAGGCGCGGATCGCCTCCTGATTGGAGGTCATGCTGTAGAGATTGCACATGGCGGCCAGAATGCCATGCTGGGGAGTGGCTGGCCATCGCCTTGACTCGGCGGCGGCCAAGAGAACAAAATAGGAACATGTTCTCACTCAGCCGACCTGCCCGCCATGAACGGTGAGCGCCGATCCCTGACGCCCTGGGCGATCCTCGAACGGCTCGAGCGCGTCGTCGCCGAGCGGCGCGAGGCGCGGCTGCACTGGGAGACGAGCTTCGTCCTCGTCGAGGCACTCAGGGCCTATGTCGCCAATCCGAAGCGCGACGAGATCGCGCGGATCATCTGCATGCGCTGGCATTCGAGGCGCCAGCCCTGCGCGCCGCTCTGCCGGCGCTGCCTCGATCTCGGCCATGCGCTCAAGCAGAAATTCCGCGGCGTGCCCGACCAGTTCGGCGACGGCGACTTCTATGACGGCGGCCACCGCCTGCATGACAAGCGGTAGCTCCCTCGCCCCGCCCCGGCTCGCCATCGGGCGCGCCGGGGCAAGAGCGCGAGCGGATCAGAAGGTCGGGATCAGGCCTTCCTTCTCCAGCGTCGTCCAGAGTTCCGCGGGGATCGGCTGCTCGAACCAGTCGACGCTGGTGTCGATCTGCTTCGCCGTCTTGGCGCCGACGGCGATGACCGAGGCGGCGGGATGGCGCAGCGGATACTGGATCGCGGCGGCCGGCAGCGGCACGTTGAAGCTCTCGCAGACCGCGCCGAGCCGTTCCGCCTTGGCGATCACCGCGGCCGGAGCGTCGGCATAGTTGAACTTCTTGCGGCCCGAGGTCGAGGCGAGAATGCCGGAATTGAACACGCCGGCGATGACGAGATCGACCTCGTGCTTCAGCGCCAGCGGCAGGAAGGTTTCGACCGCCGAATCATCGAGCAGCGAGAAGCGGCCGGCCAGCATGGAGACGTCGAGATCGGCCTCCTGCATGGCGTCGCGCGTGACTTCCCATTCGTTGACGCCGAGGCCGAAGCCGGCGATGAGCCCGGCCGCCTTCAGCTCCATCAGCGCGCGGAAGCCGCCGCCCTTGGTGAGCGCCGTCCAGTGATGGTCGTGCAGGTCGCCATGGGTGACGCGGCCGATGTCATGGACGAAGAGGATGTCGAGGCGGGAAAGGCCGGTGCGCTGGCGGCTGTCGTCATAGGAGCGCATGATCGCGTCATAGGTGTAGTCGAACACCTCGCGGAACGGCAGGCCGTTGTTCCAGCCGCTGTCGAACTCGTTCTTCGGCGGCTCGGGCGGCAGCGTGCGGCCGGGGCGCTCGAAGCTCATCAGGCGGCCGACCTTGGTGCTGATCCGGAAGGCCTCCGGGTCCTCCTCGCGCAGGAACTCGCCGGCGATATGCTCGCAGCGGCCGAGGCCATACATCGGCGCGGTGTCGAAATAGCGGATGCCGCGCTGCCAGGCGGCGGCGACGGTCGCACGCGCATCGGCGATCGGTACCGGCGCATAGAGGCCGCCGAGCGGCGCCGTGCCGAGGCCGAGCAGCGTCAAATCGATTCCGGCGCGCTTGAGGCGCTTCTTGTCGGACGCCTTCATGGCGTTTCCTCCCGTGTCAGAGTGCGCTTGGTTTGCCTGAATTGAATAGCACGAGGCCGCCGCCCGCGAGCAAGGGGCGACGGCGCCGAGAAGCGCTTCAGCGCGAGGCGTGCAGCAGCTCGAGATACTCTTCGCGGGTGGCGAGGCGCGGGTTGGTGGCGTGGCAATGGTCCTTCAGCGCTTCGCCCGCGACCTTCTCCATCATCGCCTCGGTGACGCCCATCGCGTCGAGGCCCGAGGGCAGGCCGATCTCGGCCGAGAGCGCCGCGAAGACTTCATCCGGCGGGCCGCCGACGATTTCGGCGATCACGTCCCATTTGTCGCCGATCGCTTCGCGGTTGAAGCGCAGCACGGCCGGGGTCAGCACGGCGTTGAGCGTGCCGTGGTGGAGGTTCAGTTCGCGCACCGCGCCGAGCGGATGCGTCAGCGCATGGACGGCGCCGAGGCCCTTCTGGAAGGCCATCGCCCCTTCGAGCGCGCACATCATCATCTCCCAGCGCGCCTTGCGGTCGGAGCCATCCTTGACGGCGGTGCGGATCGCCTTGAAGCCGCGCTTCAGCCCGTCGATGGCGATGGCATCGGCCGGCGGATTGACGGAGGGCGCCATGAAGGTCTCGAGGCAGTGCGAGAGCGCGTCCATGCCGGTCGCGGCCGTCAGATAGGGCGGCAGGCCGTAGGTGAGCTCGGGATCGCAGAGCGCGACGCTCGGCAGCATGAAGGGGCTGATGATGCCGAGCTTGCGGCCTTCGGCGGTGATGATGACCGCGGCGCGGCCGACTTCCGAGCCGGTGCCGGACGTGGTGGGAACGGCGACCATCGGCGCGATAGCGCCATGGATCTTCGCCGCGCCGCCTTCGACGGCGGTGTATTGCGCGAGCGGGCCGGGATGTCCGGTGAGCAGGCGCACCGCCTTGGCGAGATCGATCGAGGAGCCGCCGCCGAGCCCGACGATGCCGTCGCAGCCGGCCGACTCGTAGAGCGCGAAGGCCTTCAGCACCGCCTCCTCGGTCGGATTGGCCGGCGTCTCGCCGAAGACGGTCGGCGGCGCCGCGAAGAGGCCCGCGACGCGCGCGACGAGGCCGGTCGCGATCAGGCCGCGATCGGTGACGATCAGCGGCTTCGTGACCTTCAGCCCCTCCAGGATCGCCGGCAGCCGGGCAATCGCGCCTTCGTCGAACTCGATGCGGGTCAGATAGGTGATGAGGGCCATCGCGGCGGTGTTTCCGGTGCTGGGTAACGTGACAGAGGACCTGATCTAGCATGCGGCGGTGAACCGCTGGAGGCATCGCGCGATGCCCCTTGCCACGCCAACCGATATATGAGTTATTCGAGCCAGTCCAGATCACGGCACCAGGCAAAGCTCGAAAGCCCAGCGACGACAATGGAAATCGGCATGCCAGCACCGCGAACGTCGAGAGCGCCGAGCGAAAAGCCGCCTCAGAAAGCGGAACACATATATGAGCAGCTGCGCCAGGCGATCGTTCGCCTGGCGATGGTTCCGGGCGCCGCCATCTCGGAGAAGGAACTCTGCCTGCAGTATGGCGTGTCGCGGACGCCGGTGCGCGAGGCGCTGAAGCGGCTGGTCGACGAGGATCTCGTCGACGTGTTCCCGCATTCAGGCACCTATGTCAGCAAGATCTCCTATGACGTCGCGGAAGAGGGCTTCGTCATCCGCCGCGCGCTCGAGATCGAGAGCATCCGCCGCGCGGTCACCTTCGTCACCGATGCCGATATCGCGAGGCTGGACGGGCTCATCGCGGAGATGCGCGACATTCTCCGCCGCGAGGCGCTCAAGGATTACATCGAGGTCGACGACGCCTTCCACGGTGCCATCGCCGAGATCAGCCGCTATCCGCGCATCTGGAAGTTCATCAACCTCGTCAAGGCGCATCTCGACCGGATGCGGCAGCTGAGCGCGCCGGTGCCCGGCCATCTCGCCGAGGTGACCGAGCAGCATGCCGCCGTCGTCCGCGCGCTCGAGCGGCGCAATGCCGACCAGGCCGAGCTCGCGATGAAGATCCATCTCGACGCGTCCTTCGCGGTGATGAGCGCGATGTATCGCGACGGCCAGATATTCCGGAAGAAATCCGGGTTGTCCGGCGCCTGAGGGCGACGGGCGAGACCAGCATGTCCGGTGCGCGGCGATACGACCGTAGCCGGGGGAGGAACGACATGGATACGCTGAAGGCGAGCTACGACATCATCATCATCGGCGCCGGGGTCGGCGGCGGCGCGCTGGCGAACAGCCTCGCCGCGCCCGGCCGCGACATCCTGATGATCGAGCGCGGCCCGCGGCTGCCGCGCGAGCCCGACAACTGGAGTGTCGACGCCGTCTTCCACAAGCGGAAATATGCCGCCAAGGAACAATGGCGCGACAAGAACGGCGCACTGTTCAGCCCCGGCACCTACTACTATGTCGGCGGCAACTCGAAATTCTTCGGCGCCGCCACGGTGCGCTTCCGCAAGCAGGATTTCGAGGCGCTGCAGCACGAGGCGGGCGTCGCGCCGGCCTGGCCGGTCTCCTACGACACGTTCGAGCCCTATTATGCCCGCGCCGAAAAGCTGATGGGCACGCATGGCCAGGCGGGCCTCGATCCGATCGAGCCGCCGCGCTCCGGGCCGATGCCCTATCCCGCCATCGGCCACGAGCCGGAGATCGCCGCCTTCGACCGGAAGCTGCGCCAGCGCGGCCTCCATCCGTTCCCGCTGCCGATCGCGATCGACTATCACGATGGCGGCGCCTGCGCCCGCTGCATGACCTGCGACGGCTTCGCCTGCAAGATCGGCGCGAAGGGCGATGCCGAGGTGCGGCTGATCAATCCGGCGCTCGCCAAGGGTGGCATCACGCTCGTCACCGAAACCTATGTGCGGCGGCTGATCACCGACCCTTCCGGCACGCGCGTCGTCTCGGTCGAGATCGAGAAGGACGGTGCGGTCCGCACCATCGCCGGCGGTCTGTTCATCTCCTCGGCCGGCGCGATCAATTCCTCCGCGCTGCTGCTCCGCTCGGCGACTGACAAGCATCCGCGCGGGCTCGGCAACAACGCCTCCGACCAGCTCGGCCGCAACTACATGGCGCACAACAACACGGCGATGATGGCCGTGTCGCCGTTCAGGAAGAACCGCGTCAAGTTCCAGAAGTCGATGGCGATCAACGACTTCTACCTCGCCAACAAGGAGCGGCCCTACCCGCTCGGCAATATACAGGGCCTCGGCAAGCTGCAGGCCGGCATGCTGACCGCCAACCTGCCCTGGGCGCCGGAATGGCTGATGGGCGCCTTCGCCGAGCGCAGCGTCGACTGGTGGCTGATGTCGGAGGACCTGCCGGACCCGAACAACCGCGTCACGGTCGATCCGGACGGGCGCATCCGCCTCTCCTACACCGAGAACAACCTCAAATCGCATGGCGAGCTGGTCAAGGTATGGAGCCGCCATATGCGGGCGCTCGGCTATCCGATCATCATCACGCAGAAGATGGACATCAAGGTCTCGATGCATCAGTGCGGCACGGCGCGCTTCGGCACCGATCCCGCGACCTCGGTGCTCGATACCAACTGCAAGGTCTGGGACATCGACAATCTCTATGTCGTCGACGCGTCCTTCCTGCCCTCCTCGACCGGCTTCAACCCATCGCTGACCATCGTCGCGCAGGCGCTGCGCACCGGCGAGCATCTCTTGAAGCAATTCGGCGAGAGCGCCCCCACGGAGCGGCCGGCCGCAACCGCCGCCTGACGCCACACCTGTTCGACACGACGTTTCGGGAGGAAACGAAGCCATGTCCGCCACCCCGCCGCGCGACTATACGCGCCTCTTCGATCTCACCGGCCGCAAGGCCATCGTCACCGGCGGCTCGCGCGGCATCGGGAGGGCGCTGAGCGAGGCGCTCGCCGCGCAGGGCGCCGATGTCGCGATCGTCGTCCGCTCCTCGATCGAACTCGCCAACGACCTCGCCGACCAGCTCAACGCCAAGGGCGGCGACAGCTTCGCGATCAAGGCAGATGTCTCGGTTCCGGCCGATGTCGAGCGGATGGCGGCCGAGGTCGCGGCGCGCTGGGGCCGGGCCGACATCCTCGTCAACAATGCTGGCATCGTGCTGCCGGGCAATGCCGAGGACTACGGCATCGAGGCCTGGCGGCAGACGATGAGCGTCAATCTCGACGGCGTCTTCCTGGTCAGCCAGGCGATCGGCCGCATGATGATCGCGCAGAAGAGCGGCTCGATCATCAATATCGGCTCGATGTCCGGGCGCATCGTCAACTGGCCGTTCCGCCATGCCGCCTACAATGTCTCGAAGGCCGGCGTGCACATGCTGACCAAGGCGCTCGCCACCGAATGGGCCGAGCACAACATCCGCGTCAACGCGCTCGCCCCCGGCTACATCATGACCGAGCTCACCGACGAGGTCCTGCGCGAGCATCCCGACGTCGTCGCCAATCACTGGGCCAAGGGCGCGGTAATGAACCGCATCGGCACGGTCGACGAACTCGCCGGCTCGGTCGTCTATCTCGCCAGCGACGCCGCCTCGTTCACCACCGGCGAGGTCATCACCGTCGATGGCGGCCTGACGCTGCGCTGAACGCGGCTCTTGCGGGGGAAGGTCGGCTCATGTCGGAACGGCATCAGGACGAACCGCTCGTCTATATCCAGCGGCCCGGGGCGCTGGCCGAGATCGGCCGCCATCTCGCCCCGTTCACCAGCCGCGCGCTCATCGTCGCCGCGCCCTCGGCCTTCGCCGCGCTGCGGCCGGAGGTCGAGGCGGCGCTCGATGCGGCCGGGATCGCCTCGGTCTCGCTCCGCTTCGGCGGCGCCTGCACGGCGGGCGAGATCCGGCGCATCGCCGAGGCCGCCATGGCGGCGGATTGCGACACCGTCATCGGGCTCGGCGGCGGCAGCGCGCTCGACGCTGCCAAGATCGCGGCGCGGCATCAGGGCGCCGCGCTGGTGAGCGTGCCGACCGCGGCGGCGAGCACCGCCGCGACTACCGCCTTCGGGATCGTGCGCCCGGCCGCGGGTATGCCGGCCCATGTCGTCGCCTGCCACCGACCGGCCGAACTCGTCCTCGTCGACAGCGCCGTGATCGCGGCGGCGCCGGCGCGGCTGCTCGCCGCCGGCATGGGCGGCGTCCTCGCTCGCATCTGCGAAGCCGAGATGGAGCCGGAATCGGGATCGGCCCAAGCCGGCCTCGTCGTCG
Organism: Kaistia sp.; assembly: GCA_965229325.1. Classification (GTDB taxonomy): domain Bacteria; phylum Pseudomonadota; class Alphaproteobacteria; order Rhizobiales; family Kaistiaceae; genus Kaistia. The sequence continues at coordinate 1,911,678 of OZ245873.1, forward strand.
CGGCCGCCTGCCACGATGCGCTGATGCGCGACGGACGCGCGGCAATCGCGGCGGCGGCGAGCGGGCGGATGTCGCGCGCGCTCGAGACGCTCATCGAGATCAACCTCCTGTGGGCGGGGCGCATCGGCAGCGACAGCGCCGAGCCGGCGGCGATGGGCATCGCCGATGCCCTGGCGGTGCTCGGGCCGGGGCGCGCATTCTTTCATGGCGAGACGGCCGCCTTCGGCGCCATCGCGCTGCTCGTGCTCGGCGACAGGGCAGAGCACGCGATCAACGAGGTGCTCGACCTCTCCATCGATCTCGGCCTGCCGACGACGCTCGCCGATCTCGGCTTCGGCGACATCTCCAGCGCCGGCATGGCGCGGGTCGGCGAAGCGGCGATGCATGCGGGAAGCCCGCTCCGCCGGATCGCGGCGGCAACGAGCCCCGCCGCCGTCGCGGATGCGATCCGCACGGCCAGCCGGCTCGCCGAAGGACGGCGGCGGCGGGCCGCCTGAGGCTCAGCCCGCTTCGAGAAACCCGACCAGCGCCGCGTCGAAGGCGGCGCGCTGCTCGATCGGCGCCATGTGGCCGGCCCCTGCGATCACGACGAGATCGGAGCCGGCGACGCGGCTCTGCAGGTCGGCGAGGACCGCGACCGAGGCGAAGGGATCGCGATCGGCGGCGATGAAGCGCACCCTTTGCGTCACCCGCGAGAGCGCCGCGCGATAATCGATGCCATAGCCGGAGCGGAAGGCGCGCGTCAGCGCCGCCTGGTCCATCGCCGCGCGCCATTCAATGAAGCGGGCGACCGCGTCCGGATGCGCCGCCGCGAAGTCCGGATGCCAGATCGCCTGCGCCTGCTCGCCGGCGAAGGCGAGCGGCCCGAGCGTCTCGGCCCGCGCCAGCATCGCCTCGGTGGCCGCCTCGCCCTCCGCTGTCGCATGGACGGCGCAGCAGGCGATCACCGCGGCGCGGATCCGCTCCGGCGCCTTTTCCAGCATCGCCGCCGTGATGATGCCGCCGAGCGAGAAGCCGGCGACGCCGAAGCGCTGGATGCCGAGCGCCGTCATCAGCGCCAGCATGTCCGAGGCGTAGAGATCGATCGTGTAGGGCGCGTCGGGCTTGTCGCTCTCGCCCATGCCGCGGAGATCCGGCGCGATCACGCGCCAGCCGCGCCCGGCCAGCGTCTCGATCTGCCCGGCCCAGAGCGAATGATCCCAGCCGAGCCCATGCACCAACAGCACGGCCGGCCCGCTGTCGGGACCCGCCAGCGCGACATGGTGTTCGATCCCGTTGGCCGTCAACGTCAGTTGCATCGGTGCTGCCCAAGATTCATACATTTGCCGCGATCTTCAACAGATCGCCGGATTATCGGCAAAAACAGCTTTTGTAGAAAGTCCGCTCTCCGCGAAATGCTTCTGGCACAAAGCTTGCTGACTTGACCAGCGGTTCCTTCCAGCGAGAACGCCAGAAAGGCACATGCATGACTGACACGATCCGCCGCCCCTCCAAGACCGCTTCCGGACTCGGCGCGCCGAGCCTCCATCTCGATCGTCGCTCGCTGCTCAAGGGCGGCGGGCTGCTCGCCGGCGTCTTCATGGCACCGGGCGCGCTGACCTTCGGCGCCCGCAAGGCCTACGCCGCCGACGCCTTCGTGCACCAGCTCGGCTGGATCAAGTCGATCCAGTTCGGCGGCCATTTCGCGGCCATCGACCAGGGCTATTTTGCGGCCGAGGGCATCGAGGCCGAATTCCTCGCCGGCGGCCCCGGCACGGACGGCACCGCCGTCGTCGTCAGCGGCCAGGCGATGACCAGCGACAGCGATGTCGAGGGCGTCATCCGCACCCGCATCAGCGGCGTGCCGGTCAAGGCCTTCGCCGCGATCATGCAGAAGGCGCCGGGCGCGATCATGTCGCTCGCCTCCAAGCCGATCAAGACGCTGGCCGATTTCCCCGGCAAGACGATCGCGCTGCCGAACGCCACCCGTCCGCAGATGGACGTCTTGATGAAGGCTGCCGGTCTCGATCCGGCCTCGGTCAACTATGTGCCGGTCGGCACCGATCCCGGCATTCTCGCCGCCGGCCAGGTCGACGGCTATTACGGCTGGGCGACCAACCAGGGCGTGATGCTGAAGACCCGCGGCGTCGACATCGAAGTCGCCTACATGAACGACTTGGGGCTGCCCGGCTATGCCGGCGTGCTCTACGCCACCGACGAGTCGATCGACACCAAGTCGGACCTGATCACGCGCTGGCTCAAGGCCGAGATCAAGGGCTGGCAGTGGTTCCTCGACAATCCCGATGCGATGGCGAAGCTGATGGTCGACAAATACGGCCAGCGCGGCCTCGACCTCAAGGCGCAGACGGTGGAAGCCGGCGTCTACAAGGACTTCATCCCGGTCGGCGATGCCGCGACGCACGGCCTGCTCTGGATCGAGCCCTCTGTCTTCCAGCAGGGCATCGACTTCTCGATCAAGGCCGGCGACCTCAAGGAAGGCCAGGTCAAGGTCGAGGACGTGGTCACGCAGAAGCTGATCGCCGCCGCGCACGGGAAGTAGATCCCTTCTTGAGCCCTCCCCTTGCGGGAGGGCCAAAACCGCAAAGCGGTTTTGGGGAGGGGTCGCTTGGCCCGGAAGGGTCGCGATCGGACATGCCGATGCCGCCTGGCATCGGCATGTTCAGCAACCCCTCCCCAAGACGGGCTGCGCCCGTCTTGACCCTCCCGCAAGGGGAGGGTTCAGCGACCAAGACTAGGACGGTCCAGGAGTAACGCCGAACCGATGACCGCCATCATCCTCGACCATGTCACCAAGGATTTCGAGATCGAGCGGCGCGCGGTGCGCGCGATCGACGACATCTCGCTGACCTTTCCCTCCGGCAGCTTCTCGGCCTTGATCGGTCCGTCCGGCTGCGGGAAGTCGACGCTGCTGCGGCTCGTCGCCGATATCCTGGCGCCGTCCTCCGGCACGATCCGCATCGGCGGCTCGCCGCCCGGCGAAGCGCGGCTCCGGCACGAGATCGGCTTCGTGTTCCAGGATGCGAGCCTGCTGCCGTGGCGATCGGTGCTCGACAATATCCAGCTGCCGCTCGAGATCGCCGGCCGCCCGGTCGGCGACGCGCCGCGGCCGGAAACGCTGATCCGCCTCGTCGGCCTCACCGGTTTCGAGAACGCGAAGCCCGCCCAATTGTCCGGCGGCATGCAGCAGCGCGTCTCGATCGCCCGCGCGCTGACGCTGCGCCCCAAGGTGCTGCTGCTCGACGAGCCCTTCGGCGCGCTCGACGAGATCACGCGTCAGCGCATGAACATGGAGCTCCTGCGCATCTGGCAGGAGACGGGCACCACCGCGATCCTCGTGACGCACACCATCGGCGAGGCGGTGTTCATGGCCGACCAGGTGCATGTCCTCGCCGCCCATCCCGGCCGCCTCGTCACCACGATCGACGTCGACCTGCCGCGGCCGCGCCATCTCGCGATGCTGCAGACGGCGGCCTTCAACCATCTCGAAAACGAAGTGCGGGCGGCGCTGTTCGGCGACGAACTGAAGGCCGAGGCCGCGCATGGCTGACGGCGCCGCTCTTCCGGCCGCGCCGCGGCGGCGGCGCGGCGCCGGCCCGGTCTTCGCGCCAGTCGCCATCGTCGCGGTGATCGTCGCGCTCTGGCAGGCGGCCAAGATGGGCGGCGTGCTGCCGATCACCGTCCCGGCACCGTCCGAGATCGCGGAAGCCTTCGGCAAGTCCTATCCCGACCTCTTCTACCATATGGGGCCGACCGTGCTCTCGGCCGCGGCCGGCTTCGTGCTGGCGACACTGCTGGCGCTGGCGCTCGGCGCCATCGCGACCTCCTGGCGGTCGACCGAGCCGACGATCCTGAAGCTCGGCATCGTCGTCGATTCGATTCCGCTGATCGCGCTGACGCCGATCCTGATGGTCTGGGTCGGTAACGGCCTCGCCTCGCGCATCGTCATCGCCACGATCGCCGCGCTGTTTCCTCTCCTCGTCGGCGTCGTGCAGGGCTTCAAGGCGGTCGACCGAAACGTCTCCGAACTGTTCCACATCCTCGCCGCCTCGCCCTGGCAAAGGCTTCGGAAACTCGCCTTCCCCTCCGCGCTTCCCTACCTCTTCTCGGCGCTGAAGATCGCCGCGCCGCTCTCCGTGCTCGGCGCCCTCATCGCCGAATGGGTCAGCGCCGATCGCGGCCTCGGCATCATGATGATCTATGCGCTGTTCTCCTTCGACGTGCCGCTCGCCTGGCTGACCATCCTTGCCGTCTGCTTCGTCGCGACCGCCGCCTATGGCCTCGTCGCGCTGGCCGAGCGGCTCCTGCTCGGTGGCCCGCAGGAGGCCATCGGTGGCGGCGGAGGTGGTCATGGCTGAGATCGCCGCGCCGTCCCAAGGGCGCCCCGCTGCCGCGCGGCTCAAATCCGCCGTCGCTCCGATCCTCTTCGCAGCCGTGCTGTTCGGCCTCTGGAAGCTGATCGTCACGGTCTTCGCCGTGCCGCCCTACATCATGCCGCCGCCGGAAGCGGCACTCGCGGCCTTTATCGCCAATGCCGGCAAGATCGGCATGGCCGTGTTCTTCACGCTGCGCAACGCGGCGGCCGGCCTTGCCGTCGCCTTCGTGGTGGCGATCAGCCTCGCCGCGCTGTTCGTCAATTCGCAGAAGATGACGCGGGCGGTGCTGCCGATCGTCATCGGGCTCCGCACCGCGCCGGTGCTCGCCATCGCGCCGATCCTGATCATGGTGTTCGGCCGCGGCATCGGCACGGCGATCGCGGTCGTCGTCATCGTCTCGTTCTTCCCGATCATGGTGAATGCCATGAAGGGCTTCGGCTCGACGAGGAAGAACGCGCTCGAACTGATGCATGTGCTCGGCGCCAGCGCCTCGAAGACCTTCATCAAGGTGCGGCTACCCTTCGCCCTCCCCTACATCTTCACCGGCCTCAGAAGCGCCGCGACCAGCGCCATCCTCTCGGCCATGCTGGCGGAATGGCTCTCCGGCGCGCCGGGGCTCGGCACGATGATCCTCGACGCAGCCTCCTACCGGAAGAACGACCTGCTCTGGGCGGCGGTCGTCGTCAGCATGGTGCTCGCCTTCGTCATCTTCTGGCTGACCACCACCGTCGAGAAGCGCTTCACCTCATGGCGGACCTGACCCTCCGCCCGACCAGGATTCCCGCATGACGACCTTGCCGCTCCAGGACCGCGCCATCCTCGTCACCGGCCCCGCCAAGGGCATGGGCGGCGCCATCACCCGCGCTATCGGCGCGGCCGGCGGCGATCTCGTCCTGATCGGCCGCGACATGGGCCCGATCGAGGCCATCGCCGGCGAGATGCGCGCCCTCGGCCGCGATGTCCTCGCGCTTCCCGCCGACATCACCGACGAGGCCGACGTGCTCGCCGCCGTCGCCGAGGCCGCGGCGCATTTCGGGCCGCGGCTCTACGGCGCCGTCAATGTCGCCGGCGTCTCCGGGCCGACCGGCAAGACGCTCTGGCAGCACAGCGTCGCCGATTTCCGCGAGCTCTTCGACGTCAACGTGCTCGGCAGCTTCCTCGTCATGAAGGCGATGCTGCCCGAGCTGATCGCGCGCGGCGGCGGCTCGGTCGTCAATATCGGCGGCACCTTCGGCTTCAAGGGCGTGCGCAACGCCTCGCTCTATGGCGCCACCAAATGGACGCTGCGCGGCCTCACCAAATCGGCGGCGCTGGAAGCCGGCAGCGCGGGCGTCCGCGTCAACATGGTCTCGCCCGGCGGCGTCGAGGGCCCGCGCCTGACGCGCCAGCTCGGCGAGGAGGCGGAACTGATGGGCATCTCCTATGAGGAACGCCTCGCCCGCTTCGCGACCACGGCAGCGCTCGGGCGGATGAGCACGGCCGAGGACATCGCCGCCGCCGTGCTGTTCCTGCTGTCGCCTGCCGCGCGTAACATCACCGGCCAGGACCTCCTCGTCGACGGCGGCACGATCGTGTGACCGGCGCCGCGCCTCAGTGGCGCGGCACGCCCATGGCGCGGCAGATTTCGGCGAGGTCGGGATGGACGAAGAGCCCGTCCTTCTGCAACAGCACGCCATCCGCCTCGATCGTCACCTGGCGGCAGGTGAAATCGACATGGCCGGCCGCCGGGCGACCGACCCAGGCGCCCCAGCCGAAATCGATGTCGCCAAAGGCGCGCTCGTCCTCGAGGATGCGGCCGCTCGGCGTTAGGATGCCCGGATTGAAGCCGGTCGAGACATGGGCGATGCGGTGCAGCGTCGGATCGCGGCGCTCGGCGATCCAGTTCCTGAGGAGACGCGCTTCCTTGCCGCCCTCGATCGACTGGATGCGGCCGCCCGCGACCGTCACCACCAGCGGCGTGTCGATCAGCCCGACCTCTTTCGGCTCGCTCAGCACGCCGTCGGCGACGAGAATGCCGGCCATGGTTTCCTCGACCGGCGTCCAGGAGATCTGGCCGGCCAGCATGATCGGGATCTTCTCCGCGTTGGCGCGCATGCGGAAGGCGGCGAGCGGCGTCTTCGGATTGGTGAAGGTGATGTCCGAGCCGGCGGCGCTGGTGACGCGCATGGTGGCGCCGATCAGGAGCTGCTCGAGGCGCCGGCCGAGCTCCTCGATCAGCCGTACATCGGTGCGGCCGATGCAGCGGACCATGCCGTCGACGTCGACACCGTTCGGACCGTAATACTGCACGCCGGCATCGACCGCCGCCTGCCAGGCGCTCGTATAAACCGTGCAGCCGATGGTGAGCTCGATCCAGATATCGGCCGCTGCGACGGCGGCGGCGATCGGCGCCGGCATTTCCTCGAGCGGGCTGCGCGCCAGCGGATAGTCGATGCGGATCGGCAACGCGCCGGCCGCGAATACGGCCGCCGCCGAAGCGCGGACGACGCGTTCATCGGTGTGCGAATCCGTGGTGATGACGACGCGCTGGCCGGGCTTCACCTCGAGGATCTCGTCGACCATGCGGCGGGCGGCGGCGGCGAGCTCGAGCGCGTAATACTCGTCGCGAGCCTCGACCACGGAATGAAGGCGCATCGGGTGTCTCCGGTTTCGGCAAATGCAGGCCCGGCCCAGCGGCCGGTCGCACTCTTTGTCGCAAATGATGTGCCAGATACGGTTTTGCCGACAATGCGTCGCGAGCGAGGGACGCGCGCCGAGAGGAGCCGTCAGATCCGGTAGAGCCGCCGTGCGGTGTCATGGAACAGCGCCGCCTGCTCAGCCGCCGTCAGACCCTCCACGGCGCGCGCGAAGGTCTCATAGGCGCGGGCGAAGGGCACGGTGCGGTCGTGCACCGGAAAATCGCTGGCGAAGGCGAGGCGGCCGGCGCCGAACCAGTCGACGAGTTCGAGGATCGGCGCTTGCAGGCGCTGATCGGTCCAGCCGGGCATCCGGCAATGCAGCGCCGAGATCTTGACGGCGACATTCGGCACGCGTGATGCCGCCCGCATCGCCGCGCCCCAGAGAGCGGCGCCCTCCTCGGTGGAAAAATCCGGGCTGCCGGCATGCTCGATGATGACGGTGAGTTCGGGAATCGCGCGGGCGAGCGCCAGCGCCTCCGGCATCTGCCACGGCTCCAGCATCAGGTCGAAGACGAGGCCGCGCGTGGCCAGCGCACGCAGCCCCTCGGCGAAGGCCGGCCGCGACAGGAGATCCGGCGCGCGGGCGAACGAGGCCTGGCCGGGCCTGACGGCGACGATGTCGCGGATGCCGCGCAACGTCGGCACGGCCTCGCGGAGACGATCGAGCCGGTCGCCGATATCGGGCGCGTCGAGCGGCGCATGGGCGACGATGGCCGTGGCGACGCGCGGATCGGCGGCATGGACGGCCGCCGCCGCAACCGCCTCGGCGATGGGGTCCGCGGCCAGCGCCTCGATCCAGACGCTGGCGACGATGTCGAGCCTGCCGGCGGCGGCGCGCAGCTCGGCAGGGCCGCAGTCGGCGGCAAGGCTCGCGTTGCCGGGCGCTCGGAGCCACGGGATGGTCGCGGCCGCATCGCGCCAGAGATGATGATGCGCGTCGACGATCGGCCCGCGATAGCGCGCCATGGTCAATCGCCGAGCCGGACCGGAAGGCCACTCGCGAGCGAGGCCTCGGCCGCCACGGTGAGCCGCACCGCGCGGGCGGCGTCGTCGAGATCGACCAGCGGCTTTGTCCCCTCGGCGATCATGGCGAGGAAGGCGCCGACTTCCTCGGCCAGCGCACCGACGACGCGGCCATGGAGGATCGGCTGGTGGCGGATGCCCGCCGCGCGAAAGCCCGCCGCCTCGTCGAAGGCGATCAGTTGCTGGCCGCGGAGGCTCATGTCGTTGGAGACCATGCCGGTCGAACCGAACACGTCGAGCCGGTTGTTGCCGGCGGGCGACCAGCCCTCAGGCGTGACGCCATAAGGCGAGGGCAGCGTCCAGCCGCTCTCGATGAGGCCAACGGCGCCGTCGGCGAAGCGCAGCGTCGTCACGACATGGTCGTCGAGACCGGTCGCCTCATGGACGCGGCCGCGGCCGGCGGCGGCATAGATCTCGACCACAGGCGCGGGATGCACCCAGGAGACGAGATCGAAATCATGCACGCCGAGAATGCGCAGCGTCGTCGACAGCCCCTTGAAGCGGGGCGTGTCGGCGGCCACGAACTGCCGGCGCGCGGCGATGGTGACGACGCGGCCGCAGAGGCCCGCGGCGACGGCCGATTTCAGCTGTGCCGAGCCGATCTCGAAGCGCTCGACATGGCCGGCCATCACGGCGACACCGGCGGCCTCCGCTGCCGCGCGGATCGCGGCGATGCCGGCGAGATCTGGCGCCACCGGCTTCTCGATGAGCATCGGCAGGCCGGCCTTCGCCGCCAGCTGCGCATGCTCGGCATGGACATGCTCGGGGCTGGCGATGATGACGCCATCGAGCCCGCCTGCCGCGAAGAAGGCCTCGGCATCCGTGAAGCTTCGCGCGCCATGCAGCGCCGCGATGGCCTCAGCGCGGCCGGCATCGACGTCGCAGACGCTCGCGAGCACCGCATCGCGCCGCTCGGCGAGGATGCGCGCATGCCACGCGCCGATCGCGCCAGCGCCGATGAGGCCGATGCGGAGGGGAGCAGTCATGCGTCAGCCCTCATGCCCGCCGCCCGCAAAAGGCCCCCACCCCTCCCTCCCCCGCAAGGGGGGAGGGAGAAGAAGGGTGAGTGCCAAGCGCCGAAGACAGGGGCAACCGGCCCTCTCCCCCCTTACGGGGGAGAGTTGGAGAGGGGGACTTGATGCCCCCCGCCCGCCGCATATCGCCGAGCAAGTCCCTCACCCCAGCCCTCTCCCTGAGGGAGAGGGGGTAGTCCCGGCCCTTTCCCGGCACTCCAGGCAACGCCGAACCGGCCAAGCCGCGCTCCCTCTCCCTCAGGGAGAGGGTCGGGGTGAGGGCCTTCTTCGCCGGCCGAGGATGTGTGCCCACCCTCACCACGGCTGCTGACCCGGCACGCGGATCGCCTTCATCGTCGTGTTGAGATTGCGCGGCGCCGGGGCCGGCATCCGAGGGCGCACCATCTCGCCCCAGCCGGGGGCTGCGACGACGGCGCCGTCCTTGGCGACGAGCCTGCCGCGGACATAGGTGCGGACCGGCACGCCGGTGACCTGCCTCCCCTCATAGGCCGAGACCTTGCCGCGCGAATGCAGCGCGGCGGCCGTGAGGGTCGCCGTCTTGGCGAGGTCGACGACCGCGAAATCGGCATCGGCGCCGACGCGGATGACGCCCTTGCGGCCGTAGAGCCCGAAGGCGCGCGCCGGCGCGGCGCTGGTGATCGTCGCGACGCGCTCCAGCGTCAGCCGTCCATCGGCGACGGCCGTCAGCATGAGCGGCACCAGCGTCTCGACGCCGGGGAAGCCGCAGGCGAGATCCCAGACGACGGGACCGTATTTCTCGTCGATCGCATGCGGCGCATGATCGGTGGCGATCATGTCGAGCGTGCCGTCGGCGAGCGCCGCCCAGAGCGGCGCCTGCTGGGCGGCCTCGCGGATCGGCGGGTTCATGCGCAACACTTCGCCGCCCGGCGCCAGCATCTCCTCGGCCGAGAGATAGAGATATTGCGGCAGCGTCTCGACCGTGAGATCGACGCCGCGCTCCTTCCAGAAGCGGATGAAGGGCAGCGAGCGGGCCGAGCTCTCATGCACGATGTGGATGCGCGCGCCGGTCCAGTCGGCGAGCGTCGCGGCGCGGTTGAGCGCCTCGAGCGCGACGACGTCGGTGCGCGCGGCGAGATGGGCGAGCATGTCGGTGCGGCCAGCCGCCTTCAGCTTGTTCTGGCGCCAGAACAGGATCGGCGAGTTCTCGGCATGGATCGAGCAGCGCAGCCCGAGCTCGGCGAGGATCTCGAAGCCTTCCAGCACGGCGCCGTCGCTGGGGCACGGCAGATCGCCGGTCGTATTGCCGAGAAAGAGCTTGGTGCCGATGATCCCGGCCTCGGCCAGCGCCGGCAACTCGGCGAGATTATGCTCGCCGAGGAGGCCGTAGAGGCCGAAATCGACGATCGACTTCGCCTTCGCCGCGGCGCGCTTCAGCTCGAAATGCGCCACTGTGTCGGTCGGCGGGATGGTGTTCGGCATGTCGAAGACGGTGGTGACGCCGCCGACTGCCGCTGCCTGGCTGCCCGTGCCCCAGTCCTCCTTCTGCGGCATGCCCGGCTCGCGGAAATGGACATGCACGTCGATGGCGCCGGGCAGGACATGCAGCCCCTCGAGCGAGACGCGCTCGCGCGCCGGCGGCATCAGCCGATCCTCGCCGATGGCGACGATGCGGCCGCCATCCACGGCGATCGACGCGGCGACGACGCCGTTCTCGTTGACGACGAGGCCATCCGCCAGCACCATGTCCACAGTCTCTGGTTGCGGGGCGGCGGATGGACGGGACTCAGGCATGGACGCGATCTCCTCGGCAGGTGGCGCAAGCTAGCAGCGCGTTGATATTGTCGACAACAGCCAAGAAAATCCGCACTTGTCGGATTTTCCACAGAATCGCGATCGGCGCGATCACGAGCCAGGCAGGCCGGTCGTCGGTCGAGGAGAACCATGCATGACTGATGCCGCCGTCCCCTCGCCGGACGAAACCAGCTCCGCCGACGCCTTCCGCCTGCTGCGCGCCGACATCATCTCGGGCGCGCTCGCTGCCGGATCGCGGCTCCGCTTCATCGAATTGCAGGCGCGCTACGGCATCGGCACCAGTCCGCTGCGCGAGGCGCTGTCGCGGCTCGCCGCCGACCGGCTCGTCGTGCAGGAGGTCAATCGCGGCTTCCGCGTGCCGCCGATCTCGCTGGCGGATTTCGAGGATATCGCCGCGCTCCGCATCGCGCTGGAGCGGCAGGCGATCGAGGCAGCGGTCGCGGCCGGCGACGAGGCCTGGGAAGAGGGCATCGTGCTGGCGCATCACAGGCTGCGCCGCCTCGGAAGGCAGGAGGCCGCGCCCGACGAGGACGGCGTGCCGGAGGAATGGGAGACGCGCCACCGCGCCTTTCACAACGCGCTGATCGCTGCCTGCGGCTCGCCCTGGACGCTGCATTTCTGCGCCGTGCTGCATGACCAGTTCGACCGCTATCGCCGCCTCGCCGGTCGCGATCCGAAGGCGCAGGTGATCCTGTCGCAGCAGCATGAGGGCCTGCTCGACGCCGCGATCGCCCGCGATGCCGCGCGGGCCGGCGAGATCCTCGCCGCGCATATCGACCTGACGCGCCGGACCGTGATCGAGCGGATCAAGAAGCTCGTCTGATTATCGGCAATCTGCCTGATCGTCGATAAAGCGATGGTTTGTTGATAATTTGCGCAAGCTGGTGCCTTTTTGCGCAGCAGCTCTCGCGCCGCGCCTGTACTCTCCTTGCATCCGCTCTGGCACGGCTCTTGCCGGTAGAGCGGCCTGAACAGCAGGGCGAGGCGATGACGGCAGCGTGTCTTTCAGCTCGGCGGTTGCGGCCATGACGGCGCGCCACGCCATCACGGGACCGATCGGCCTCGTCACGGGGTCGCGGCCCTTTGCCGGCCTGCCGACCAATCCGGCCGAACTGGTGCTGCCGCATCTCGATGGGCTCGTGGTGCATGGCGTCACCATCGTCGCCAAGGCGACGCCGGTCAGCCGGGCCGGGCTGCCGCAGCATCTGCCCGAGCTCGTCGCGCAGTATCGCCCGGCCTTCGTGCTGGCGCTCGGCCTCGCGCTCGGCGCGCCGACGGTGCGCATCGAGACCATCGCCGTCAACGCGATGCATTTCGGCATTCCTGACAATGAGGGCGCGCGGCCGCTCGGCGGCGAGCCGATCGAGCCGGACGGCCCGCCGGCCCGCATGGCGACATGGGATGCCGACGCCGTCGTCGCCGCGATCCTCGATGACGGCATCCCGGCGAAGACCTCGTTCCATGCCGGCACGCATCTCTGCAACCTGACGCTCTACACCTATCTCGGCGCGCTGGCGGCAGAGGGCCTGTCGAGCCCCTGCGGCTTCCTGCACCTCCCCTATCTGCCCGAGCAGATCGTCTGGATGATGCGCCAGCAGTCGGGCCAGGCCGGCAGCGCCATGGCCGCGTCGATGGAACTGCCCTCGATGGCGCTCGAGACACAAATCCGCGCGGTCAAGGCCGCGCTCGGCGTCATGGCCCGCCAGGCCGTCGATCCCCTCACCCCCCGATAGATCAAACCCACGCAAGCGGAGGAGCACCCGTCATGACCATCGCCGACCTGCCCAAGGCCTATGAGAAGGCGCAGACCGTCGACGTCGCCGATATCCCGATCATCGATTTCGGCCCCTACCTCCATGGCAGCGAGGCCGAGCGCCTGGCGGTCGTGGCGGCGATCGGGCGCGCCTGCGAGGAGGTCGGCTTCTTCTACCTCATCAATCACGGCGTACCGCAGGAGCTGGTCGACGCGACCTTCGAGGTCTCGAAGTCGTTCTATGCGCAGCCCTTCGAGGGGCGGATGAAGTCCGCCGCGACGCTGGAGCATTGGCGCGGCTATGTGCCCTCGAAGCTCGAGGCCGAGGGCGGCACGGTCGGCGGCGCCATCGAGACCTACCGCTTCATGCTCGACCTCGCCGCCGACGATCCCGACGTTGTCGCCGGCAAGCCGCTGCATCTGCCGAACCGCTGGCCGGAGGGCCTGCCGGACTTCAAGCCGACCGTCGAGGCCTATTTCGACGCGGTGATGGGGCTGTCGCAGCATCTCCGCGGTGCGTTCGCGCTCGCGCTCGGCCTGCCGGAGGACTATTTCGAGCCGTTCTACCAGAAGCCGGTCGTCCAGCTCTCGCTGCTGCATTACCGCCCGCCGGCATCGCTGCGCGAGGAAGATATCGAGATCGGCGCCGGCGAGCATCGCGACACCGGCGCGTTCACGCTTTTGATGCAGGACGACACCGGCGGGCTCGAAGTCGAGCGCAAGGACGGCGTCTGGATCGGCGCGCCGCCGGTCAAGGGCGCCTATGTCATCAATATCGGCAATGTCATGATGAAGTGGACCAATGGCCGCTTCGTCTCGACGCCGCATCGGGTGGTGAACCGCGCCCTGAAGCCGCGCTACTCGATCCCGTTCTTCGCCAATCCCGACTATGACGTGACCATCGCCCCGATCGCCTCGATCCTCCGCGAGGGCGAGACGCCGCAGTTCGCGCCGTTCGAGAACGGCCCCTATATGCGCGACTTCTACGAGATGGGCATGGCCTATCTGCGCAAGGCCGGCGCGAAGTCTGGCTACTGAGGCGGGCGGGGCGCTCTTCACGTCACCTCTCCTCAAGGGAGAGGTCGGACCGAAGGTCCGGGAGAGGGTTTACGGCGTCTCCGGCGAGCGCGTAAACCCTCTCCCGCCGGCCTGCGGCCGTCGACCTCCCCCTCAGGGGGAGGTGAAGAAGTGCCGCTCGCTCTCCACACCATCTCCATCCAAGGAGCCAGCATGAATCTCGATCTCACCGGCAAGGTCGCGCTGATCACCGGGCCCGCCAAGGGCATGGGCGCGGCGGTCAGCCTCGCCTTCGCGGCGGAAGGCTGCCGCCTGCTGCTGCTCGGCCGCGACACCGATGCCATCGCCCCCGTCGCGGCGGCGATCGCGGCTGCCGGCGGCGAGGCCGTGGTGATGCGCTGCGACGTCACGGTCTCCGCCGATTGCGAGGCGGCGGTCGCGGCGGCCAAGGCGCGCTTCGGCAGTGTCGACATCCTCGTCAATGTCGCCGGCGGCACCGGGCCGATCGGCAAGACCGGCGCCGAGACCACCACCGAGGAATTCCGCGACATCGTCGATGTCAACATGACCGGCTGCTTCAACATGATCCGCGCCGTGGCCCCGGTGATGGCGGCAGAGCGCTCCGGCAAGATCGTCAATGTCGGCGGCACGTTCGGCATGCGCGGCCGCGCCGGCCGCGTCGCCTATTCCTCGTCGAAATGGGGCCTGCGCGGCCTCACCAAGAGCTTCGCGCTCGAGCTCGGCGCGCACAACATCAACGTCAACTGCGTGGCGCCGGGCATGGTCGACGGCCCGCGCTTCCGCGACAAGGTCTGCCGCAATATGGCGGAAAAGCACGGCATTTCCGAGGAGGAGGCAGCGCGGCGCCACGCCGAGGACTATGCGCTGAAGCGCATCTCGACCGACGCCGACGTCGCCAATGCCTGCCTGTTCCTCGCCAGCGACGTCTCGCGCCAGATCACCGGCGTCGACCTGCCCGTCGACGGCGGCTGGGCGTCGCTCTAGAGCAATTCCGGCGACCTCCGGTTGGCCGGAATTGCTCTAACTGTCTGTTCTGACGCATTTTCTTCACGCGAACCGGTACCCACTTCGCTCGAAAATGCGCTAGGCTCTCCCTCCCCGCCGAGGTTTCCGCCATGATCACTCTTGCCGATGTCGAGGCTGCGCGTGCGCGGCTCGGCGACCAGATCCGCCACACGCCGCTGATCGCCGCCGACAATCTGAGCGCGCCGATCACCGACGCCGCGCTCTATCTGAAGCTCGAATGCCTGCAGGCGACGGGCTCGTTCAAGGCGCGCGGCGCGACCAACCGGCTGCTGGCGACGCCGCGCGACCAGCTCGCGAACGGCATCGTCGCCGCGTCCGGCGGCAATCACGGCGTCGCCGTGGCGCGCACCGGCAAGCTCGCCGACGTCACCACGCATATCTTCGTGCCACGCAACATCAACCCCTCGAAGCTCGACAAGCTCCAGCGCTGGGGCGCCAAGGTCGAGCTCGTCGGCGACGTGTTCGACGATGCCAACCGCGCCGCGCAGGCCTATGCCCGCGAGATCGGCGCCATCTATTTCCATCCCTTCGCCGATCCGCTCGTCGTCGCCGGCCAGGGAACGCTGGCGCTCGAAATTCTCGACGAGTTGCCCGACGTCGACACTTTCCTGATCGCGATCGGCGGCGGCGGCCTCATCGGCGGCATGGGCACGGCGATCCGGGCGCTCAGGCCCGAAGCACGCATCATCGGCATCGAGCCGGTCGGCTGCCCGACGCTGAAGGCGAGCCTCGATGCCGGCCATGTCGTGACGATCGACAAGATCACCACGCGCGTGCCGACCATGAGCTGCGCCCGCACCGACGACCGCGTGTTCGACCTCGTCCGCTCGGTGGTGGACGACATCGTGCTGATCGACGATGCGGCGATGGAGGATGCCGCGCGCTGGCTCTGGTTCGAGCTCGGCATCGCCGCCGACCTCTCCGGCGCCGCCGCCGCCGCCGCGCTGAAATCCGGCGCGGTCGCGGTCAAGCCGGGCGAAAAGGTGCTGGCGCTCGTCTGCGGCGCGGGGCCGGACGGCATCGGCTGAGGCGGGGTTTTCTTCGCCGGCGGTCCGGCCGTCAGAAGCAAGACCCCCACCCCAGCCCTCCCCCGCAAGGGGGAGGGAGACGAGCCGCCGACGCACAGCCTCGATGCCGGCCGAACCCTGCCCTCTCCCCCCTTGCGGGGGAGAGCTGGAGAGGGGGCCTTGCTCCCTCTGAGCATCCTTGGGGCCGGCCAAAGGCCCTCACCCCGACCCTCTCCCTGAGGGAGAGGGGGAGCGGTTCGGCCGTCGCAGCGCTTCCTGAACGGCTTGGGACGGGCGGAGACTTTCCCCTCTCTCTCCGGGAGAGGGTCGGGGTGAGGGCCTTCGCGCCGTTTTCGAGCCGCATGACCGCGCCTGCGCCTCGCCCGGGCGAGAGCCGGCGTCTATCGCAGCCCGGCGCCCCTGTGGCAGCCGCAGCCGTAGTAGCGGCGGATGGCGTGCTTCATGGCGGTGGTGGTGGCGTGGGGGGGCGGGGCGGCGGTCCAGGCGGTTTTGGCTTCGGCGATCAGCTCGGCCTCGAGCGTCTCCTTGTCGACCGTGATGCAGCGGCCGTTCTCGACGATGGTGCGCCCGCCGACGACGAGCCGGCGGATGTGCTTCCGCGTCGCCCGGGTCAGGAGGACATTGGTCGGATCGGCATCCGCCGAGAGCACGTCCGGCGTCATCGCGGCATAGTCGAGGACGAGGAGGTCGGCCGGCGTGCCGACCGCGATCCGACCGCCGCCGTCGGCGCCGATCACCGCCCGGCGGCCGTCAAGGCTCGCCGCCTCGAACAATTGCTCCGCCGAGAGCACGTCGTCGAGGCCGAAGCCGCGGTGATTGAGCCAGACGAGCCGCATTTCGCGCAGTATGTCGTCGTCGTCGTCGAGCGGCTGCGCATCGAGGCCGATGCCGAAGCGGAGGCCGGCCGTCACGAAGCCGGCGACGGGCGCGATGCCGGAGCGGAGGCGGAAATTCGACGAGGTGTTGACCGAGACGATGACGCCGCGCTCGGCGAGCAGCGCGCTCTCGGCCTCCGTCAGATAGACACCATGCGCCACCGAAAGCCGCGGCGACAGGATGCCGAGCGTGTCGAGCCTCGTGATGAGACCGTCCGGATAGGCGTGGTCGGCCCATTCGCGCTGATAGCGGGTCTCCAGCAGATGCATGTGGATGCGGCGGCCGGTCAGCGCCGAGGCCTCGGCGATCGCGGCGAGCGAGGCCTCCGAGACCCACTGCGCGCCGACCGGGCAATATTGCAGGCTGAAATTCGGATGCTCGAATGCGGCCATCGCCTCGACGCTGGCGAGGAAATCCTGGACGGATTTCGGCGGGCCGAGCCGCGCCTCCAGCTTCGGCCGCAGCGACGGCTCGGCGGCGGCGAGGAAGGTCTGCTGGTCGCCATAGACGAGCGGATTACGGTCGGTGAAGGGCGCGGCGAAGGCGACGTGTATGCCGACATCGCGCGCCGCCATCGACACCGCCTCGGCCTCGTCGAGGATGCGGCTTTCGTCCTGCGGGCCGTGACTGTGATTGGTGGCGCAGATGCCGCCCTCGGCCATGCGGGCGAAGGCGACGGCGGCGCGGCGGTAAGCATCGAGCTTCGGTTCGCGACCGAGCGTGGTGATCCAGGCTTCGAGGCCATCGTCGACGGCGCCGAAGGCGAGCGTCCTGAGGCCGCGGCCGTGATCATGCGCGTTGACCGGCGCGGCGATGACGAGGCTGCCATCGCCCGGCCCATCGAGAGGCTCGATCGCCGTGATGCGGCCATCCGCGATGTGGATGCGGCGCGGCCCCGTCGCCGGGCCGCGGCCGGGCGTCACGAGCATGGCGCCGACATCGAGGCTGGAGGGCGCGGTGATGGTCGGCATGTCTGGCAATCCCTGAACGGCAAGAGGCTGATGGGTCGCTGCAGGTTCCCGGCAGAGATCCACGCTTTGTCGGAGAAGCCCGCGAAAGACCGCGACTTTCGACAAAGCGCCTTCCGTTCAAAGCAGATTTCGTGCCAGCGCCGCCGCGACGTCCTGCCGGGGATAAGCGTCCCGCCGGCGATTGACTCGCCGCCAAATGAGAACAAAATAGGAACATGTTCTCATTCGGGATGATCGCCATGGGCGCACTGACACGGGCCGACGACGCGGAGCAGCAGGCGCTCGACGAGCGCATCGACGACATCATCGCCATGCATGACGGCGATTGGCGCGCGGCGCTGGAGACGCTGCTGATCGTCGCCGACGCGCGCGCCGAGACGATCAGCTACGGCTATGTGCGCGGCCGGCCGCCGGGCCACCTGCTGCCGGAATGACGGCGCCGGTCAGCCAGAGGGCTGCGCGTTGCCGTCGTCGCTCTCGCCGACCGGCGGCAGCATGCCGGTGCCGGGCGTGGCGTCCTCGTTGGTGAGTTCTGTCCGCGAATGCGGCCCCGCGGATGGCAGTTCGTCGCCGGGCGCCGGCGGCGGCGGGCTGCCTTCGGCGGCCTCGGCCGCGGCCCAGAATTCGTCGGCGCGGCCGTCCGGCGCGCCAGCCTGCTGCCACAGGCGGTAGGCCTCGTCGCGAATGCGTTCGTCTCGGGATGACATTGTGGTCTCCTCGTGCGGCGGGCTGCCGCTCCGGGAGGTCAATGTCCGATCCGGGCGGAAGGTTTCAGACGCCGAGCTTGGCGAGCGCGGCGTCGAGCCCTTCGGGCGAGAAGTCGAAGGTGACCGTCTTACCCGATTTCAGCACGATCTCGGTCGAGACGCGCTTCGACTGGCGCAGCAGGACGATGAAATCGTCGGCGAGCCGCGCGCGCACCTCACAGGAATGGGCGCCGCAGCCGGTAAAGGGGACGGTCTTCGGCTGGCCGTCGCCCATGATCAGCACCATGCCGCGCGGCACCAGCACGCCGGTCGGCGTCGTCCAGATGGCGCTGAGCCCGCTCGGGCCGCGCTGGATGGTCCAGGAGGTCTCGACCAGCGGATCATCAGGCTGGCTCAGCGTCTGCGAGGCCGTGCAGAAGACGCCCTTCGCGCTGTCGCAGGCCGCCGACCAGCCGATCGGCGCTGGGACCGCGACGGGCGTCGGCCGCTGCGTGGCGGGAATGCGCGTCGGCGCCGCGACCAGCGGCGACGGCCCCGCGGGCGCGGGGACGGGCAGCGAGCGGGCGATCGATCCGGTCTCGACGGGATCGACATCGGCGGCGGGCTTCTCGGAGGTCGCCGCGGTGCCGAGCAGGCGGATATCGGAGGAGCGCGGCTGCATCGCCACCATCACCGGCTGCGGCGCGATCTCGTCGCCGGGCGCGAAGATCTGGCGGGCGGCCTGCAGCGTGCCGTCCGACTGCCACATGACCACGGCGACGAGCAAGGCGACGACGGTCAGCCCCTCGACCACGCGGTACAGCACCGAGCGCGGGTCGGGTGGCTCCAGTTCGTCGAATGAGTCACTCATGGGGGGAAGCCTGTCCGGCGAATCAACCAGAACAAGTTTCGGTAATCTTGGTTAAGGAGTGCTTGACGGCCTACTTGACCGCATCGAAGGCGGCGGCGAAGCCCGCGAGCGGCAGGCCGAGCTTGATCGGACGCTTGTCGAGACCGGTGAAGACGACATCGAGGCTGGCGCCGCTGCGCATGGCCGCGAGCAACGCCGGCGGCATCGGAGCGCCGGCATAGCAGCCGCTGCCGTCGCAGGTCTGCAGCGGCAGCGCGCGGGCTTCGCCGCCATCGACCGCGAGCGTGACGCCGCCTTCGAGCGAGAGGCCGAGCGGCAGGCGCACCATCAACAACGGCTTGCGCGTCGCGCCGGGGACGCGGATCGTCACCGCCGCCACCAGCTGGCCATTGGCGGCGAGCACCGCGCGCTGTTCGATGCGGCAATCGAGCGGCGCCGTGCGCGACGGCGCCTCGCAGGCGGAGAGCCAACCGGACGGCGGCGCCTTGTCGTCTGCCACCGCGGACCCCAGTGCCGACAGAAGAGTCACCGCCGCCAGGGCGACTGCCCGCCCGATCCGAATCGCCATGCCACGCGCTCCCACTCTGTCGCCAGTCTCACCGGCCGAGCCGGCGAGACAAGCCCCGCGAGGCCGCCGTCAGCTGCGGCGGACGCCGAGCAGCGTCAGCGCATTCAGCGTCACCAGCACCGTCGCGCCGGTATCGGCGAGAATGGCCGGCCAGAGACCGGTGATGCCGAGGATCGTCGTCACGAGGAACACCGCCTTGAGGCCGAGCGCGATGACGATGTTCTGCCGGATCTTCGCCATGGTGCGGCGCGCGAGGCGGATCAGCCGCGCGACATCGCCGACGCGGCTGTTGAGCACGGCCGCATCCGCCGTCTCCAGCGCGACATCGGTGCCGCCGCCCATGGCGATGCCGACATCGGCCGCGGCCAGCGCCGGCGCATCGTTGATGCCGTCGCCGACCTTGGCGACGCGGAAGCCCGCAGTGCGGAGTTCGCCGACGATGCGCTGCTTGTCCTCGGGCAAGAGTTCGGCGCGCACTTCGATGCCGAGTTCGGCGCCGACGCGGGAGGCGGCGCGGGCATTGTCGCCGGTCAGCATGATCGCGCTGACGCCGAGATCGCCGAGCTCCTGCAAGCCGGCCTTAGCGTCGGGACGGGCGCCGTCGCGGATGCCGATGAGGCCGAGCGCGCGGGCGCCGTCCATCAGCACCGAGACGCTGTCGCCGGCGCTCGCCATCGCCTCGGCGCGGGCAAGCGCCGCCGCGTCGAGGCTGACACGGTCCGCGCCCGATCCGATGGCGCCGAGGAAGAGGCTGCGGCCGCCGACCGTGCCGGCGACGCCCTTGCCGGGCACGGCGCTGACCGCCTCGGCGGCGGGAAGGAGGACGCCCGCTTCGCCGGCGCGGGCAAGGATCGCTCTGGCGAGCGGATGGCTCGATCCCGCCTCGAGCGCCGCGGCCAGCGCCAGCAGTTCGCGCTCGTCCGCAGCGGCGAGCGGCACGATCCCGCTCACCACCGGGCGGCCGAGCGTCAGTGTTCCCGTCTTGTCGAAGCAGACGCGGTTGATCGATGCGAGCCGTTCGAGCACGGCGCCGCCCTTCATCAGGAGGCCCTGCCGCGCACCGGCGGCGAGCCCGGCCGCGATCGCCGCCGGCGTCGAGATCACCAGCGCGCAGGGGCAGCCGATCAGGAGGATCGCGAGACCCTTGTAGATCCATTCGTCCCACGAGCCGGCAAACAGGAGCGGCGGCAGCACGGCGACGAGCGCGCCGGCGACGAGAACGCCGGGCGTATAGATGCGCGCGAAGCGATCGATGAAGCGCTCCATCGGCGCCTTCGATTCCTGCGCTTCCTCGACGAGGCGGACGATGCGGGCGATGGTGTTGTCGCTCGCCGCCGCCGTCACTTCGACGCGCAGTACGCCGTCGCTGTTGATCGTGCCGGCGAAGACGGCGTCGCCCTCGCTTTTCCGCTTCGGCACGCTCTCGCCGGTCACGGTTGCCTCGTCGATGGCGCTGGAGCCCGACAGGATCACGCCGTCGGCGGCGATGCGGTCGCCGGGCCGGACCAGGATGATGCTGCCGACGGCAAGGCTCGCCGCCGCAACGCTCGTGGTGCCGCCCTCGCCTTCGAGCAGCGCCGTCTCCGGCAGGAGGTTCGACAGCGCGCGGATGCTGGAGCGGGCGCGGCGGGCGGCGGCACCTTCCAGCATCTCGCCGATCAGAAAGAGGAAGACGACCATCGCCGCTTCCTCGCTGGCGCCGATCAGGACGGCACCGACGGCGGCGATCGTCATCAGCGTCTCGATCGAGAACGGACTGCCGAAGCGCGCCGCTGCGAAGGCGCGCCGGGCGATCGGCACGAGGCCGACCAGCATGGCGAGCGCGAACGGCCAGTGGCCGACGGCGGGAACGGCGAGCATGACGGCATAGGCCGCGACGATGGCGAGGCCCGCGGCAATCGTCAGCCGCGCCTTCTCAGTCCGCCACCAGGGCGTCCCCTCCTCCATATCATCGTCGTCGTCGTGGCCATGCAGGCCGGCGGGTGCCGCGGCGGCGGCAGGCTGCTTGTGGTCGTGGTCGTGGTCGTGGGGATGATCGTGCGCATGGGCATGCGGCGCGGCAGCGCCCTCGCTTACCGGTGCCGCCTCGCGCGGGGCAAGGCGCTTGGCGCTGTAGCCGAGCGCGGCGACATCGCGCGTCACCGCGCCTTCGATGCTGGTTTCGCCGCGCAGCGCCACGGTCATCGTGCCGGCCGCGACCGAGACGCGGCAATCGATCACCCCGTCGATGCGGCGAACGGCGGTGTCGATCTTGGCGGCGCAGGCGGCGCAATCCATGCCGCCGATGCGATAGCGCTCCTCTGACGTCGCCACCGTGTCCGCTTCGAGCCTCGCAGTCATGGCGGTTCCTTTCAGCCCTTGTACTTTCATGGGGAGAGGCTAAATGCTCAAGCGACTAGAGGATCAAGCAGGAAATTCGCCATGCGCGCGATTTCGATCGGCGCCGTCGCCAAGGCGACGGGCGTCAAGGTTCCCACCATCCGTTACTATGAGGATGTCGGCCTCTTGCCGGTCGCCGATCGCACCGACAGCAACCGGCGGACCTATGACAGCGCGACGATCCAGCGGCTGCGCTTCATCCGCCATGCCCGCGATCTCGGCTTCGCCGTCGAGGCGATCCGCCAGCTGCTCGATCTCTCCGACCAGCCCGACCGGTCCTGCACCGATGTCGATGTAATCGCGCGGCTGCATCTTGCCGATATCGACGAGAAGATCGCCCGCCTGACGGCCTTGCGCCGCGAGGTGAAGCGGATGGTCGACGAGGGCGAGCATGGCCGCGTCGCCGAATGCCGCGTCATCGAGGTGCTCGGCGACCACGACGCCTGCCTGCACGAGGCGCATTAGCGGCGGCGGCCGGGCGAAGGCCCTCAGGGAGAGAGGGAAGTCAGGCCCTCACCCCAGCCCTCTCCCTGGGGGAGAGGGAGCTCTGTTGTGCGCTTTGAAGCAGCGGGCGCTCAGCGGCGGCCTCGGGGCCAGCGCCCCCCTCTCCCTCAGGGAGAGGGTCGGGGTGAGGGCCTTTCGCCGGGCTCACCCCTTTGGGGGACTCAGACCTTCGGACGCAACGCGCCCTGGGTATTGAGATAGACGGCGTAGAGGCTGGTGGTGCCGCAGATATAGAGGCGGTTGCGCTTGCGGCCGCCGAAACAGACATTGGCGACCACTTCCGGGATCAGGATCTTGCCGATCAGCGTGCCGTCGGGCGTGAAGCAGTGGACACCGTCGGCGGCCGAGCTCCAGACATTGCCGTGGATATCGACGCGGAAGCCGTCGAAGAGGCCAGCATCGCAGGTGACGAATTTCCGCCCGGCGCCGACGCTGCGGCCATCCGGCGCGACATGATAGACGCGGATGTCCGGCGAGGTGTCGGCCTTGTGGGTCAGGCCGGTGTCGGCGACATAGAGCAGCTTCTCGTCGGGCGAGAAAGCGAGCCCGTTCGGGCGGACCATGTCGGTGACGACGGCCGTCACGGCGCCATTGATCGGATCGATCCGGTAGACGTTGCAGGCGCCGATCTCGGAGATCGCGAAGTCGCCCTCATATTCGCCGTCGATGCCATAGGTCGGATCGGTGAACCAGATCGAGCCGTCGGACTTCACCACGACATCGTTGGGCGAATTCAGCTTCTTGCCCTCGAAGCGGTCGGCGAGGATGCGGCGCGAGCCGTCATGCTCGATGCGCGTCACCGCGCGGCCGCGATGCTCGCAGGCGATCAGCCGGCCCTCGAGATCGACGGTGTGGCCGTTCTGGTTGTTGCAGGGCGCCGTGAACACCGACACCGACCCGTCGGTCTCGTCGAAGCGCATCAGGCGGTCATTGGGAATGTCCGACCAGATGAGATATTTGCCGGCCGCGAAATAGGCCGGGCCCTCGGCCCAGCGGCTTCCGCTCCACAGCTTCTCGATATGGACATTGCCCATCGCATAGCGCCGGAACCGCTCGTCCAGCACCTTGAAATCCTTGTCGAGCATGGTTCCTCCGGCTCATTTCGCTCCCGTGGCGGAGCATAGAGCCTGCCGGGCGGTTTGGAAGAGGCCGCAACAGCCGGACGGCGATCCGGCGTCATTCGTTCACCGATAACAGACTGTTCACCGCGGCGGTCCTATCGCCGCGTGCAGGAACGGCCCATGTAGAGCGCGATACACCCTTCAAAGGAACGCCACGCCATGACCAAGGTTCTCGTGCTCTACTACTCCGCCTACGGCCATATCGAGAAGATGGCCGAAGCGGTCGCCGAGGGTGCCCGCTCCGCCGGCGCCCATGTCGACATCAAGCGCGTCGCCGAACTGGTGCCGGATGACGTCGCCAAGGCCTCCTACTACAAGATGGACCAGGCCGCCCCGGTCGCGACCCCGGCCGATCTCGAGAACTACGACGCGATCATCGTCGGCTCGGGCACGCGCTACGGCACCGTGACCTCGCAGATGCGCAATTTCTGGGACCAGACCGGCGGCCTCTGGGCGCAGGGCAAGCTGGTCGGCAAGGTCGGCTCGGTGTTCACCTCCTCGGCGACGCAGCATGGCGGCCAGGAGTCGACCATCCTCGGCTTCATCCCGACACTGCTGCATCACGGCATGGTCGTCGTCGGCCTGCCCTATGCCTTCCAGGGCCAGATGGGCCTCGAGGAAATCAAGGGCGGCTCGCCCTACGGCGCCTCGACGATCACCGGTGGCGACGGCAGCCGCCAGCCCTCCGCGATCGAACTCGACGCCGCCCGCTACCAGGGCGCCCATGTCGCCCAGATCGCTGGCAAGCTCGCCGTCTGATCACGGCCCTATCCGTTGCAGCCGCGCCCGCTCGGGCGCGGCTCCTAGAGACGCCCCGGCCCGCGCCGGGGCGTCGTCGTTTCGGCGGCGGCGCGCGGTTTCAGGTTGCGCTGCCGGCGCGAGGCGCCTAACTCCCGCCCATGACAGAGATCAGCTTCGAGCGCGACTTCGACCCGCAGACCGGCACGGCCGTGCCGCTCGGCGCGCATGTCCGCCGCGTGACGGCGCCGAACGCCAACCCGTTCACCTTTCGCGGCACCAACAGCTACATCGTCGGCCACGGCCATGTCGCGGTCATCGATCCCGGCCCGGATGATGCCGAGCATATCGCCGCCCTCCTCGCGGCGACGGCGGGCGAGACCATCGACGCGATCCTCGTCACGCATAGCCATCGCGACCATTCGGCCGGCGTCGACCGGCTGAAGGCGGCCTGCGGCGCGCCGGTCTATGCCGGCGGACGCCATCGCTTCGCGCGCGCGCCGCGTCCGGGCGAGAGTGCCCGGCTCGACGCCGGCGCCGACGACGGCTTCGCGCCCGACGTCACCCTCACTGACGGCAGCCGCATCGAAGGTCCCACCTGGTCGCTGGAGGCCATCGCGACGCCCGGCCATGCCGCCAACCACATGGCCTTCGCGCTCGAGGGCAGCGGCATGCTGTTCTCCGGCGATCACGTCATGGGCTGGTCGACGACGGTCGTGGCGCCGCCGGATGGCTCGATGGCCGACTATCTGCGCTCGCTGGAAATCCTCGCCGAGCGGCCGGAGACGATCTACCTGCCCGGCCATGGCGCGCCGATCGCCGAGGCGCCGGTATTCGTGCGCGCGCTGAAGGCGCATCGGAAGCTGCGCGAGGCGGCGATCATGGCCCGGATCGAGCGCGGCGACCGCAGCATCGCCGCGATCGTCGCCGTCATCTATCGCGAGACGCCCGCCGTCCTGCATGGCGCGGCGGCCCTGTCGGTGCTCGCCCATATCGAGGACCTCGTCGCGCGCAGCCGTGTCGCCGTTCTCTCCGGCGAGGGGCTCTCCGCCGAATACGGCCCCGTCAGCGCCTGACGACCGGAGCGGGTGGCGGCAGCGGCGGCAGGGCGTCGTCCGCCGGCGCTTCCGCCTGCGGCCGTGCATCCTCGTCGGTCTCGACGACCCCCTGCAGCGCCGCGTCGAGATCCTCGAAGAAGCCGCGGATGCGGCGCGCGTCGTCGCCGAGATCATGCGCGCCGATCCGTGACGCCGAGCGCATGTCGACCAGCGTGCCGGTCTCGTCGGCGATGATGCGGATGACGACGTCGGCCGGCAGCGCCAGCAGCGGCGTCGCCGCGCGCGCCTCGATCCAGCCGACCTCGTTGTCGCTGTCCGGCGCACGCTGGTCGGTGGCCGGCCAGCCGCGCGCCGCAACCAGCGCCGCCACCGCCTGGTAGACCCGCTCGGGCGATTGCGGATAGTGCCGCGGCACGATCTCGGGATAGGCGGCGAGCTGCGCCGCGCGCTCGGCCGCGTTCGGCAGCGGCCGCATCACCACCTGGTCCGGCGCCGCCGTGAACAGCGGCGGATCGACGAGGTCGGTCGAGACATCGGCGATGCGCGGCAGGCGCACCAGTTCGACCGCGATGGCAGCCGGGATCGCGAGCACGATCAGGGCCAGCACCAGCGCTCCGGCCGCCGCGCCGACGCCGCGATCGCCGCGCAGCCAGATTGCGCGGAGGGCGATGACGGCCGCGACGAGCGCCAGTGCCGCCAGCAGCCAGGCGAAGGCGATGACGATCATCAGCGGCGTCAGCGTGATCATCGACGCCCGGTGCAGCAGGCCGGCCAGCAGCAAGAGCGGGATCGGCAGGGCGGCGAGACGCAGCGCGGCACGCGCGGCAGGCGCCTCCCGTCGCGGCAGGCGGCCGATCATCGCGCTGCCCCGCAAGAGCGGCGCCAATAGAACCCTCGCAGCGTCATGTGTCGAAATGGCAACAGCAAACGCCTTTCAAGTCCAACGGATTGCATGTGGACCGGCCGTCCGTCGTTAACGAAATTCTAAAACACGAATCTGCCATATTGGGTAATCATATGCGGAATTCGCATGTGTCAGCCGGCGGAAGATCGGCACGGCAGTGTGAGTACGCCAAGGACAACAGCAAGATCATGACCAGAAAAGATCACTCTACATTTACGACGAAAGCACAACGTGAGCAGGAACTCGACCTGCGCTCGAAATATGGCGAACTCGGCAACCCCGAACTGGTGGCGGTGATCCGCCAGCAGAAGCCGGGCGCCGCACCTGCCAAGGCCGCCGCGCGGTCGGAGCAGATGCAGATGGCGATCGCCGCCCGCGAACAGGACTAAGCCGGACCCGCGACGTCCAGCCACTCCGCGAGACCACCGCAGCGCGTGACTTCGCACGCGCGCCTGCCCCGACGGTCATGGCCGCGACAGAGCGGTCATCGAACGCCGCGCGCATACGGCCGAGCCAAAAGCGGTGGCGGTTCAGGACTTGAGACGACGCCGGCAGCGCGCCCGTCCTCATTCCCGCAAATCCAGATTCCCGCGTCATCCATCCATCCGCACGCACTGGCCGTGCTCAGGCCGGTCCTGTCAGCTGCAGCAGCAGCGACACGGCGATCAGCGTCATGATGAGCGCGATCACGCCATCCAGCACCCGCCAGGCGACCGGCCGCGCGAACAGCGGCGCCAGAAACCGCGCGCCATAGCCAAGACCATAGAACCAGACCGCCGATGCGCATGCGGCGCCGACGGCAAAGGCGGCCCGAGCCCAGCCCACATGGCGGGCGGAGAGCGAACCGAGCAACACCACCGTGTCGAGATAGACATGGGGATTGAGGAAGGTCAGCGCCGCGGCGGTCATCAGCGCCGGGGCGAGCCTCGGTTCGGCGGCGCCGCGCGCCGAAAGGCCGCCCGGATGCAGCGCCCGCCTCAGTGCCATCATGCCATAGGCGAACAGGAATGCGGATCCGGCGAGCGTCACCACGGTGAGAAGACGCGGCGACTGCTGCACCAGCGTGCCGAGCCCGGCGACCCCGGCGAGGATCAGCGTCGCATCGGCGAGGACGCAAAAGGTCGCGACGGCGAAGACATGGCGCCGGGCGAGGCCCTGGCGCAGCACGAAGGCATTCTGGGCGCCGATGGCGACGATGAGGCTGGCAGCGAGGAGAAAGCCTTCGAGCGCGGGCGCGGCGAGCGACGGGATCATGCGAGGGGTTCCGATAGGGCAGAGGCGCTAGAGAAGCTTGAGCTGTCGGTCGGCGGGCGGGGCGTCGCGGCCAGGCCTTGCGGCGGCCGGCGCCACGGGCTCGGCCGGCGTCTGCAGCGCGGCGTCGTCGATGCGGGCATTGCCCAGGCGCGGATCGACCGCGATGAGCCGAAACGTGCCTGACGGGGCCGGCACCAGCAGGTCGGCGACGTCCGTCCTGCGGTCCGCCGGCGCGAGGCCGAGCCAAAGGTCAAAGTCGGCCGGATCGATCACCACGGGCATCCGGTCATGGATCGGCGCGAGGTCGGCATTGGCTGACGTGGTGAGGATCGTCGCCGTATCGAGCAGATTGCCGTTGGCATCGGCATATTCCTCCCAGAGCCCGGCAAAGGCGAGGATCCGCCGCGTCGTCCCTTCGGCGAGAAAGGGCTGCTTGTGGCCGCCCGCCCGCTTCCATTCATAGAATCCGGTCGCCGGGATGAGGCAGCGCCGATGGCGGAACGGCCCGCGAAAGGCAGGCTTGTCGGCTGCCGTCTCGGCGCGGGCATTGAAGAACAGCGGCAGATCGGCCGGGTCCTTCGCCCAGGACGGGATCAGGCCCCACCGCACCAGGGCGGCGGCGCGGGCGCCCTTTTCGGCGCGCACGATCAGGATCGGCTGGGTCGGCGCGATGTTGTAGCGCGGCGGAAACCACTCGATCCGGACAAGCGAGAATTCCTGTTCGAGGTCCGCCGGCTCAATCGCCAGCGCATAGCGTCCGCACATCGCATCCATCCATCGGCCGGCCTCACCTCTAGCAGCCGCCGCGCCGGCCGTCATCGGGCGCGGCGCGGCCCCGGAGGCGCAATCCGGCTTCCCAGCCTTGCCGATTCGCGCCAGTCTCGTCTGATCGCGTGAGGACCACCCTGATGCCGCATCAAGCGCCCGTTCCGCCCGAGATCGTCGCGAGGCCCCGGCAGCCGGGCGTCGGCGTCAGCACGGCGCTGTGGCGCGCGGGACGCGTCCTGCTGGTCCGGCGGGGCAAGCCGCCCTTCGAGGGCCACTGGTCGCTGCCGGGCGGCCGCGTCGAATGGGGCGAGCGGCTGGAGGATGCGGCGCGGCGTGAACTCCTCGAGGAAACCGGGCTCGCCGCCGGCCCGCTCCGCCCGGTCGTGACGCTCGACATGATCCTCGGCAGCGGCGAAGCGGCGACTAGCCATTTCATCGTCGTGAGCTTTGCCGGCGAGGCCGAGGGCGAGGCGATCGCAGCGAGCGACGCGGCCGATGCCGCCTGGCTGACGCTGGAGGAAGCAGCGCTCCTGCCGACGACGCCCGATCTCCTCCGCGTGCTCGCCCTCTCCCGTCCCGCCTGACCGGCGGCGGCTTGCACGCCTCGCGACGCCGGACCATGATCCCCCGCCACCACTGACCGGGCGCCACGACTGACCGGGGCCCATCCCCATTGCGCCGGACGGCCATGCAGAGCCTTTTCCTTTCGATCCGTCGCCGTGTCCACCAAAGCGGTGCCGCCCTGATGATCGTGGCTGCCCTCGCCTCGCCCGCGATCGGCCAAGCCGCCGATGCGCCCTATGATGCGCCGCTCGTCCGCCTTTCCGAGATTCTTGGCGCGCTGCACTATCTCCGGCCGCTCTGCGGCGCGGCCGAGCCCAGCCTCTGGCGCGACCAGATGCAGGCCCTCATCGAGGCCGAGGCGCCGGCACTCGAGCGGCGGGCGCGGATGACGGCGGCGTTCAATCAGGGCTATGCGGGCTTTGCCGCGCTCTATCGCCGCTGCACGCCGGCCGCGCGCGAGGCGATCGACCGCTACAGGGCGGAAGGCGCGGCGCTGACCCGCGCGGTGGCCAGCCGCTACGGCAGTGATGCAGCGCCGCCACGTTAACCAAATTAACCGGATTCTTAGTGTTGGATTAACCCCTTCTTCAGGATAGCTGTCCCCTCGGAGTCTGTGCGTGCTAGGTTTTTTCCGTCGGCGATTCGGATCGCGCTGCAGGTCGAATCGATCCCAGGTCAACGGAAGGCACGCTGCTCATGGAACAGGACCTCGACAGCCTCGAGATCGCCGAGCAGAAGCGGGCCGCTCTCGCTTATCTGACCGAGGCATGGGACGAAGCGGTGGCCGAGGGCATCGACACCGACATCATGGCGCATGCGGCGCTGTTCGCGGCGCTGTCCGACCTCATCTTCACCTATGGCGAAGACGCCGTCGCGGACCTCACCGTCTCGCTGCCGGACCGCGTTCGCCGCGGCGAGTTCTCGCTGCAGCGGACCATCCAGTAAAAGCCCCGCCTCGTCGTCGCGGAACCCGGTTCTGCCGCAATCTGCTGTTCCGATCGGATAAGCGGCACGAGCGCCATGTTTGCGCGGTGCCGATGCATTGGCTCGGCCAGGCTCGGCCGACACGGCCGGAACATCAGGGAGTACGCCATGCGCGGGCATAGTCTGGCAGCGCTGATCGGAACCGCCACCCTCGCGCTCGTCCTGGCGGCGGGCGCCTCGGCCTTCGCGGCCGCCCCGATCGACGTCAAGCCGGTCCCGGATGCGAAGCAGGTTCCGACCCAGAGCATCATCGCGCCGCCAGGCGCCAGCGAGGACGGCGATGCCGACGGACCGCCGCCGAGCGGCCCGGCCCCGGACAGCCCCGCCAGCGCCGCGCCCTCCGCGGACGAGCCGACGCCGGTCGTCGAATATGATTTCAGCAGGCTGCCACCGGCCGTGCAGAAGCTCCGCAACGACATCCTCGCCGCCGCCAAGACCGGCGACATCGAGAAGCTGAAGCCGATCATCGAATCGGGTCCGCATCCGCCCAATCTTGGCGCCGACGAGGGCGACACCAAGGACCCGATCGCCTATCTGAAGTCGCTCTCGGGCGATCCGGATGGACGCGAGATCCTCGCCATCCTCAGCGAGGTGCTCGAGGCCGGCTATGTGCATGCCGATGTCGGCACGCCGAACGAGGTCTATCTCTGGCCCTATTTCGCGCGCTATCCGCTCGACAAGCTGTCGCCGGCGCAGATGGTGGAGCTGTTCCGCCTGCTCACCGCCTCCGATTTCGACGAGATGAAGAACTACGGCGCCTATCTCTTCTATCGCGTCGGCATCACGCCGGACGGCAAATGGGCCGAGTTCCAGGCCGGCGACTGAGGCCCTTCCGAGGACCCGGCCGCAACGCAACCGGCCGTTGACGGCGCAGTCTGTTCGTGATTTGTTCTCTTCGAGCGGAGGAGAGGACAGATGCAATTCCATCGTGGCAGGCTCATCGATCACATCCAGATCGTCAGCGCCGATTACGCTGCCAGCCGGCACTTCTATGGCGCGGTGCTGGCGACGCTGGGCATCCCCATCGTCGACGCCGAGGGGTTCTTCTTTGCGGATGAGCTCGCCGTCTCGGGCGGCACGCCGCTGACCGGGCGCTGCCACCTCGCCTTCCAGGCCGCGGACCGCGAGAGCGTGGCGGCGTTTCATGCGGCCGGCCTCGCGGCGGGCGGGCAGGACAACGGCGCTCCGGGCGAGAGGCCCTATCACCCCGGCTATTACGCCGCGTTCCTGCTCGATCCCGACGGCAACAATATCGAGGCCGTCTATCACGGCCCGCATTGGCGCTCGGCGCCGTCGGTGGTGATCGAAGCCGATGCGCCGTGACGGCGGCTCAGCCGCGCGGCAGCGCCTCGCTGAACAGCACCGGCGCGCCGGCCGAGGGCGTGACCAGCTCGCCGTCCCACATCACCTCGCGGCCGCGCACGATCGTGCCGACCGGCCAGCCGATGACGCGCTTGCCGTCATAGGGCGTCCAGGCGGCGCGCGAGGCGATCCAGCGATTGGTGATCGTAGCGCGGCGCTTCATGTCGACGATGGTGAAATCGGCATCATAGCCGACCGCGATGCGGCCCTTGCGGGCGATGCCGAAGATGCGCGCGGGTCCCGCCGAGGAGAGATCGACCAGCCGCTCCAGCGACAGGCGGCCATTGTTGACATGGTCGAGCATGATCGGCACCAGCGTCTGCACGCCGGTCATGCCGGAGGGGCTGTCCGGATAGGGCTTCGCCTTCTCCTCCAGCGTGTGCGGCGCGTGGTCGGAGCCGAGCACGTCGATGACGCCGCTGGCGATGCCCTGCCAGATGCCGGCCTGGTGCGCCTTGTCGCGCACCGGCGGGTTCATCTGCAGCAGCGTGCCGAGGCGGGCATAGTCGTCGGCGGAGAGCGTCAGGTGATGCGGCGTCGCCTCGGCGGTGGCGACATCCTTGTGGCCGGCGAGGAAGGCGATCTCCTCGGCGGTCGAAATATGCAGCACATGGATGCGCGCGCCCTGGCGGCGGGCGATGGCGACGAGGCGCTCGGTCGCCATCAGCGCCGCGGTCGCATCGCGCCAGACCGGATGCGAGGCGGCGTCGCCGGCGACGCGCAGCGGCTTGCGCTCGTTGAGGCGGGGCTCATCCTCGGCATGGAAGGCCGCCCGGCGCCGCGTCTTGCCGAGGATCGCTTCGATGCCGCCATCGTCCTCGACGAGCAGGTCGCCGGTCGAGGATCCGATGAACACCTTGATGCCGGCAGCCCCCGGCAGCCGTTCGAGATCGGGGATGTCGGCGACATTGTCGCGCGTGCCGCCAACCCAGAAGGCGAAGTCGCAATGCATGCGGCCCGTGGCGCGCTGCACCTTGTCGGCGAGCGCCTCGGCGCTGGTCGTCGTCGGCTTGGTGTTCGGCATCTCGAAGACGGCGGTGACGCCGCCCATCACCGCGGCGCGCGAACCGCTTTCGAGGTTCTCCTTGTGTTCGGCGCCGGGTTCGCGAAAATGCACCTGGCTGTCGATCACGCCCGGCAATATATGCAGGCCCGTGCAGTCGACGACCCGGTCGGCCCGGCGCGGATCGATATCGCCGATGGCGGCGATGCGGCCGTCCCTGACGGCGATGTCGGGCGTGCCGATGCCGTCGTGATTGACGACGGTGCCGTTGCGAAACAGAAGCTCGTAGGTATTGCTCATGGCCGCCCTCCCCAGCGCTTGCCGGTGTCCCGCCCCTGCCTCGGCGGACCACCTTTCCCGGCTTAAGGAAACCGCAGCCGCCGCACAAGTTCGCGAAATGCATGGGAACCATGCCGATGCGTGAGGGGTCGTTCGCCATTCTGCCCGATCGCGCCGTGCTGCGCGTCGGCGGCCCCGAGGCCGAGAGCTTCCTGCAGAACATCATCACCACCGACATGGCGCGGGTCGCGTCGAGCGGCGCCGGCTTCGGCGCGCTGCTCTCGCCGCAGGGCAAGATCCTCGCCGACTTCCTGATCCTGAAAGAGGGCGACGGCTTCCTGATCGACCTGCCGCAGTCCGAATTCGCGAGCTTCCTCAAGCGGATGACGCTCTACCGGCTGCGGGCGAAGGTGGAGCTTACGAGCCTTGCCGAGAGCCACAAGGTCGCCGTCATCTGGGGCGGCGGGGCGGCACCGGCGATCCCGGGCTCTGTGGCGCTCGCCGCAGACCCGCGTCTCGCCGCGCTCGGCTTCCGCGCCGTCCTTCCCGCCGACAGTGACGCCGCGGCGCCCGGCTCCTCCGAGCAGCCGGCCGAGGCCTGGCATGCGCACCGGATATCGGAGGGCGTGCCGGAAGGCGGCCGGGACTTCGCCTTCGGCGAGGCCTTCCCGCATGACGCCGACATGGACGATCTCGGCGGGCTCGATTTCCGCAAGGGCTGCTATGTCGGCCAGGAGATCGTCTCGCGCATGCAGCATCGCGGCACGGCGCGGCGCCGCGCCGTGATGGTCACGGCAGAGGGCGACCTGCCCGAGGCCGGAACGGCGGTCGAGGCCGGCGGCAAGGCCCTCGGCGTGCTCGGCAGCAGCGCCGGCGGCGCGGCGATCGCGCTGTTGCGGCTCGACAGGACGCGGCTCGCGCTCGATGCCGGCGCAACCCCAACGGCCGGCGGCGTGCCGCTTTCGATCCGCCTGCCGCCCTTCGCCAGCTTCACCTGGCCAGCGGGGGCCGAGGACGAGGGCGCGGCGTGACCCGCGCTCCCGCTGCCCCGCGCGTCTGGCAGCGCATGCTGTCCGGCCGGCGGCTCGATCTCGCCGATCCCTCGCCCTTCGACATCGAGATTTCCGACATCGCGCATGGTCTTGCCCGTGTCGCGCGCTGGAACGGCCAGACGCATGGCGACCACGCCTTTTCCGTCGCCCAGCACTCGGTGCTGGTGGTCGAGATCGCCGTGCTGCTTGCGCCTGCCATGCCGGCGGTCGACCGCATGGCGGCGCTGCTGCACGATGCGCCGGAATATGTCATCGGCGACATGATCTCGCCGTTCAAGGCGCTGGTCGCGGGCGAATACAAGGCGGTCGAGGCGCGGCTGCTCGCGGCCATCCATCTCCGCTTCGGCCTGCCGGCGGAGCGGCGCACCGAGCTTTCGCGCGCGATCAAGGCGGCCGACAAGATCGCCGCCTTCCATGAGGCGACCCGTCTCGCCGGCTTCAGCAGCGCCGAGGCGACGTCGTTCTTCGGCCGGCCGCGCGGCATCGAGGCGGGCAAGCTGCCGCTCGATCCCTGGCCGACGGCGGTGGCGCAGCAGCGCTTCCTCTCCCTCTTCGAGGAACTCGCCGCCGCGATGGGCGCGGCTGCGCTTTCAAGGTGACCCGGGCGGCCGCGCGCACTACATGAATGACGGATGGCGGCCCGCATGTCGGCGGGCCCATCGATCGACCTTCAGGAGCCCCCAATGCCGCGCGTCTACGTCTGTTCGCTGTCCCGGATCGGCGCAACGGTGGCAGAGACCGGCGCCAGTCATCTGGTGACGCTGATCAACGCCTCGACGCCAGTGCCGCGCCCGCAGGCGATCCCCGCCGAGCGCCACCTCTTTCTCGGCTTCAACGACATCCTCGAGCCGATGGACGGGCTGACGCCGCCGGCGCCGGAGCATGTCGAGCAGCTACTCGATTTCCTCGAGAGCTGGAAGGCCGAGAAGCCGATCGTCGTCCACTGCTTCGCCGGCATCAGCCGGTCGACGGCGGCGGCCTTCATCACGGTCTGCGCGCTTCGCCCCGAACGCGACGAGGCCGAGATCGCCGCGCTCATCCGCGCCGGATCCGCCTCGGCGACGCCGAACCTCCGCCTCGTCCGCTTCGCCGACGAGATACTCGGGCGCCGCGGCCGCATGGTGAAGGCGATCGAGCAGATCGGCCGTGGCCACGACGCCTTCGAGGGACATCCGTTCTCGCTGGCGCTCGACCGTTAGCGGCGGGCGGCGGAATGGCAGCATGAAGCGCCCGCTCTATGCCGCCGCCGGCTGGGCGATGGTCGGGCTCGGCATCGTCGGCCTCTTCCTGCCGGTGATGCCGACGACGGTCTTCATGATCCTCGCCGCCTGGTTCTTCTCGCGCTCCTCGCCGCGCTTCGAGGCCTGGCTGCTCGCCCATCCGCTATTCGGCCCGCCGATCGTCCAATGGCGCGAGACCGGCGCCGTCCCCGTGGTCGCCAAGGTGTTCACGGTCGTCAGCATGGCCGGCGGCTTCGCAATGTTCGTCTATCTCGTCGGCCCGCCGTCCTGGCTCGCCGCTCTCGTCGCCGCGGCGCTGCTCGGGGCGGCCGCCTATGTGCTCAGCCGGCCGCATCGCTGATCGCAGACGATTAAATTCGTATTGCGATGCAGCAAGAGCTTGATTTAGCTAGGCGCCAGGCGCTGGTGCGCCGCAAGGAGTGCGTCGCGATGGCGAAATGGGTCTATGCGTTCGGCGGCGGTCTTGCCGAGGGCGGCCTCGCCGACCGCGACCTCTTGGGCGGCAAGGGCGCCGGGCTCGCCGAAATGAGCGCGCTTGGCCTGCCCGTTCCGCCCGGCTTTACCTTGACCACCGAGATCGGCCGCCACTACCTCCGCAACGGCCATGTCTTTCCCGCCGGTCTCGAGGCCGATGTCGCTGCGGCGCTGGCCGGCATCGGCCGCATCGCCGGCCGCCGCTTCGGCGATGCCGCCGATCCACTGCTCGTCTCGGTGCGCTCGGGCGCCGCGGCCTCGATGCCGGGTATGATGGACACCGTGCTCAATCTCGGCCTCAACGACGAGACGGTCGAGGGCCTCGCGCGCGCCTCGGGCGACCGCCGCTTCGCCTTCGACAGCTATCGCCGCTTCATCCAGATGTTCGGCCATGTCGTGCTCGGGCTCGACCATGCGGTGTTCGAGGAGCGGCTGGAAGACCTGAAGCTGGCGCGCGGGCTGACGCTCGACGCCGAGCTCGGCGCCGACGACTGGCAGGAGGTCTGCGACATCTTCAAGGGCGTCGTCATCGAGGAGACCGACGAGGCCTTTCCGCAATCGCCCGATGCGCAGCTCTGGGCGGCGGTGCGCGCTGTCTTCGCCTCCTGGAACAATCCGCGCGCGGTCGCCTATCGCCGCATCAACGGCCTCGACACCGACGCCGGCACGGCCGTCACCGTCCAGGCCATGGTGTTCGGCAATCTCGGCGAGACCTCGGCGACCGGCGTTGCCTTCACCCGCCATCCCTCGACCGGCGAGAAGATCCTCTGGGGCGAATTCCTGCCGAATGCGCAGGGCGAGGACGTCGTCGCCGGCACGCGGACGCCGCAGGACCTGACCGAGCGGGCGCGGCGCGAGACCGGCTCCGAGACGGCCTCGCTCGAGCAGTTGATGCCCGCCGCCTATGCCGCCTTCGCCAGTGTGGCCGAGCGGCTCGAGCGCCATCACCGCGACATGCTCGACCTCGAATTCACCATCGAGCGCGGAAGGCTCTGGATGCTGCAGGTGCGGCCGGCCAAGCGCACCATTCGCGCGGCGCTGCGCACCGCCGTGGAAATGGCCGGCGAGGGCCTGATCAGCCGCGCCGAGGCGGTGGCGCGGATCGAGCCGCGCACGCTGGAGCAATTGCTGCATCCGACCATCGATCCGGAGGATCGCGGCGACATCTTCGCCCGCGGCCTGCCGGCCTCGCCGGGCGCCGCCAGCGGCGCGGTCGTGTTCACGCCCGACGAGGCGGAGACGGCGCGCGCGCAGGGTCGCAAGGTCATCCTCGTGCGCGTCGAGACGAGCCCCGAGGACGTGCACGGCATGCATGCGGCGCGCGGCATCCTGACGACCCGCGGCGGCATGACCAGCCACGCCGCCGTCGTGGCGCGCGGCATGGGCAAGCCCTGCGTCTCCGGCGCCGGCACGATCCGCGTCGACTTCAAGGCCGGCACGATGACCGCCGGTGGCCGCACCATCCAGCGCGGCGACACGATCACCATCGATGGCGGCACGGGCCTCGTGCTGATCGGCGCGGTGCCGCTGCGCGAGCCCGAGCTCTCGGGCGATTTCGCGACCTTGATGCAATGGGCCGACAGCTTCCGCACGCTGAAGATCCGGACCAATGTCGATACGCCCGCCGATGCGCGGGCGGCGCGCGGCTTCGGCGCCGAGGGCATAGGCCTCTGCCGCACCGAGCACATGTTCTTCGACCAGCGCCGCATCGCCGTGGTGCGCGAGATGATCCTGGCAGAAACGCAGGCCGACCGCGCCGATGCGCTCGCGCGGCTGTTGCCGATGCAGCGCTCCGATTTCGCCTCGCTGTTCGAGATCATGGCCGGGCTGCCGGTGACCATCCGCCTGCTCGATCCGCCGCTGCACGAGTTCCTGCCGACGGGCGAGGCCGAGATCGAAGAGCTCGCCAACGCGATGGGCATTCCGCCGGCCCGCATCCGCGCGCGCGCCGAAGCGCTGGCCGAGGCCAATCCGATGCTCGGCCATCGCGGCGTCCGCCTTGCGATCTCCTTCCCCGAGATCGTCGAGATGCAGATCCGCGCCACCCTCGAAGCGGCGCTCGATGTCGCTGACGCCAGCGGCGTCGCCGTCGATCTCGAGATCATGGTGCCGCTGGTCGCGAGCAAGGCCGAGCTCGACCTCATCTATCAGCGCATCCGCGCCGCCGAGGCGCTGGTTCTGCGCCAGCGCGGCCGGGCGCCGCGTTACGAGCTCGGCACGATGATCGAGCTGCCACGCGCCGCGCTCGCCGCCGGCTCGCTGGCCGAGACCGCGATGTTCTTCTCCTTCGGCACCAACGACCTGACGCAGACGACCTTCGGCATCTCGCGCGACGACGCCGCGCCCTTCCTCAACACCTATCTCGGGCTCGGCCTGTTGCCGGCCGATCCGTTCGCGACGCTCGACCAGGACGGCGTCGGCGAGCTGATCCGCATCGCCACCGAGCGCGGACGGGCGGTTCGGCCCGGCATCAAGCTCGGCGTCTGCGGCGAGCATGGCGGCGATCCGGCCTCGATCCACTTCTTCGCCGGCCTCGGCTTCGACTATGTCTCCTGCTCGCCCTTCCGCGTGCCGGTCGCCCGCCTCGCGGCCGCGCAGGCGGCGATTGCCGCCGCGGGCCTTGCCGAGCCCGGCGCCGCGACGCTCGCCGACGTCCTCGCCTGAGAGGCCGTGCCGCGCAGCGACCGCGCGGCGTTAACCCCGTCTCAAGGTTAATCCGGCAGATTTTACGGGAGTTGCCAGAAGGCCACAGCGGCGCTTCCGGTCAGTGCGCGTGGAGTAGCGTGCCCGATGGTCAGCCATGTGCCGTGCCCGTCATCGCTGACGATCTACTATCCGCCGGGTCCGCCGGCGGTGATCCACGTCGCCCGCCGCCGCAGGTCGAAGCCGCGCCGCGGCCGCATCGCGCTGCTCTCCACCCTCCTCGCCGCCGGACTGCTCTCGCTGACCTCGACGACGGTCGCGCTGCAGGATGTGGCGAGCCTCTTCGGACGTGAGGTGCCGCTGGCGCAACGCTGGCTCGCGCGCCTCGTGCCGACGCCGGCCGGCGCCCATTATGTGCCGACGCTCGTCCTGCCGGAGGCACGGCCCGTCTTCGCCGCGCGCACGGATGTCGTCGTCGAGCCGACCCTGGCGCTTGTCGAGACCGGGCCGGTCTCGGCGCCCGCCTTCATTCCGCCGCGCGTCAACCGCGACGACAAGCGCGATGCCGTGATGTCGCGGCCGCATCCGGTGGCGCCGACGCGCTATTCCGCGGGCGTGCTGCAGCGCGATGCAAGCGCGCTCGTCTTCGGCGCGCCGCGCGTCGCGGAAGCCGTGGCGATGCTGCTGCCGTCCTCGGCGCCCACGAACCTCGTCGCGGCCGCCGTGCCGCCAAAGCCCGTCGCCGCCCCCGTCGCCGTGCTCGCCTCGATCGCCGGCTCGACGCGCGCGCCGCATCCCGGCAAGATGGCGGACGACCTCGCCGTCAGCGCCTATGCCAATGCCGACGACACCGCCGCCATCGAGGCGCCGTTCAATGCCGTGCTGGCAAAGCCCATGGCGCTCGGCAAGGACGGCAAGCCTGATCACTGGTGGGTGACCAATCCGATCCCGCCCAACGCCCGCTCCAAGACCGAGCAGAAATGCCTCGCGACCGCGATCTATTTCGAGGCGC
Organism: Kaistia sp.; assembly: GCA_965229325.1. Classification (GTDB taxonomy): domain Bacteria; phylum Pseudomonadota; class Alphaproteobacteria; order Rhizobiales; family Kaistiaceae; genus Kaistia. The sequence continues at coordinate 1,950,716 of OZ245873.1, forward strand.
GCGGCGAGAGCGTGAAGGGCGAGCTCGCCGTGGCGCAGGTCGTCATCAACCGGCTGAAGAACCCCGCCTACCCGAACACGATCTGCGGCGTCGTCTACCAGAACAAGGACATGCGCGACGCCTGCCAGTTCTCCTTCGCCTGCGACGGCATCAAGGACCGCATCACCGACATGACCGCCTGGCGGCGCGCCCAGGAACTCGCCCGCCGCGTCGTCACCGAGGACAACTGGTGGAACGCCGATGTCGGCTCGGCGACGCACTACCACGCCAACTACGTCAAGCCGCGCTGGGCGCGGACGATGAAGAAGATGGACAAGATCGGCCATCACATCTTCTACAAGACCTTCGGCGGCGGCTGGAGCTGAGCGGCGGGGCGGCACACGGAAGACGATGCGCGATCTGGAGACAATGGGGGCGGGTAGCGGCGATGAAGACAGCCATCGTGTTCGACTGCGAATTCCTCTGCCTTGAAGGCTCGCAGCGCCGGTTCTGGTGCGCAGCACACGACCCCGATCCAGTGATCGCCCAGATCGGCGCGGTAAAGCTCGGCCTCGACGGCGACATACCGGTCCTCGATCGCTTTTCCGCCTATGTCCGACCGGTCGATCGTTTCGGCGATCGCTACCGCCTCGATCCGTTCTTTACGGCGCTGACCGGCATCACCGAGGATGACATCGAGACCAGGGGCGTTGACCTTGCCGACGCGCTCGATGCCGTGGACCGCTTCTCGGACGGCGCCCGATTCTGGTCATGGGGCAAGGACGAACTGAACATGGTGGCGATCAGCTGCTATGTCGCCGGTATCCCGCCATCGATCCCGGCCGGGCGGTTCGACAACGCCGTCAAGCTGCTGCTCGCCGCCGGCATGCCGATCGAGGATCTGGCCCGAACGCCCAGCAACAAGCTGGCCGACTATTACGGCGTCGAGCATCCGCCGCTTCGAGGGCATGACGCGCTCGATGACGCCCTCTCCGTGGCCTACACGCTGCAATATCTCTTGCGCACTGGCCGCCTGCAGCGCGACGCATTCGGCGCCGGCTAGCCGATCTCCACCACCAGCCGTCCGCGGATCTTGCCCTCGACGATCTGGCACGCGGCGTCGATGACGCCGTCGAAGGGGATGCGGCGCATGGCGCTGGCCAGCTTGGCGCGGTCGAGGTCGCGGTCGAGCCGGTCCCAGGCGACGAGGCGCGCCGCTTTCGGCACATAGACGGAATCGATGCCATAGAGCGTCACGCCGCGCAGGATGAACGGCGCCACGCTGCCGGGGAGGTCGAGGCTACCGGCCATGCCGCAGGCGGCGACGGCGCCGTCATAGCGGATCATGGAGAGGACATTGGCGAGCGTCGTGCCGCCGACCGCGTCGATGGCGCCGATCCAGCGTTCCTTGGCGAGCGGCTTCGGCGGGCCGGCGAGGCTGGCGCGCTCGATCACCTCGGCCGCGCCGAGACCCTTCAGATAGTCCGCTTCCTCTGGCCGCCCGGTCGAGGCGACGACGTGATGGCCGAGATCGGCGAGCAGCGCGACGGCGATCGAGCCGACGCCGCCGGCCGCGCCCGTCACCAGCACCGGCCCCGATCCCGGCCGGATGTCATGCCGCTCCAGCGCCAGCACCGCGCGCATCGCCGTATAGCCGGCCGTGCCGATCGCCATCGCCTCGTCGGGCGAAAAGCCTGATGGCAGCGGCAGCAGCCAGTCGCTCTTCCAGCGCGCGCGTTCCGCCCAGGCGCCGAGATGCATCTCGCCGACGCCCCAGCCATTGAGCAGCACGCGGCTCCCCGGCGCGAAAAGCGGGCTCTCCGACTGTTCGACCACGCCGACGGCATCGACGCCGGGCACCATCGGGAAGCGCCGCACGACCGGCGCGCGGCCGGTGACGGCGAGGCCATCCTTGTAGTTCACCGTCGAGCGCTCGACGCGCACGGTGACGTCGCCCTCCATGAGGTCGGCGTCATCGAGCGTCTGGAATCCGACGTGCTGCGGCGCGCCCTCCGCCTTGTCGATCACAACGGCTCTGAACCCTGCCATGTCCGCGCTCCCTTTCGGCGTCCTTGCTCGTCCCATTGATATAGGCCTCGGCGCCTCGTGCCATAACCCCGCATCGGGCGCAGCGGTTGACCGCGTGCTTGCGACGCGATTAGGGTGCGCCGCCTTTTGAAGCGGCCGCTGCCGCTCTTCTTTCCGCGAAGGTCCGCCGGTGTCCCACGAGCTTTCCACGCACGATCTTCCCCCGCATATGCGACCCGAAAAGTCGTTCCAGGGCCTCATTCTCGCCCTGCAGCGCTTCTGGGCCGACAAGGGCTGCGTGATCCTGCAGCCCTATGACATGGAGGTCGGCGCCGGCACCTTCCATCCGGCGACGACGCTGCGCGCGCTCGGCCCCAAGCCCTGGCGCGCCGCCTATGTGCAGCCCTCGCGGCGGCCGAAGGACGGGCGCTATGGCGAGAACCCGAACCGTTTCCAGCACTATTACCAGTTCCAGGTCATCCTGAAGCCGAACCCGCCCAATTTGCAGGAGCTCTATCTCGAGAGCCTCAAGGCGATCGGCATCGACACCGGCCTGCACGACATCCGCTTCGTCGAGGACGACTGGGAGAGCCCGACGCTCGGCGCCTCCGGCCTCGGCTGGGAGTGCTGGTGCGACGGGATGGAAGTCTCGCAGTTCACCTATTTCCAGTATGTCGCCGGCATCGAGTGCTTCCCGGTCTCGGGCGAATTGACCTATGGGCTCGAGCGCCTCGCGATGTATCTGCAAGGCGTCGACAACGGCTACGAGCTCAACTTCAACGGCCGCGAGGGCGCCGAGAAGGTGACCTATGGCGACGTGTTCCAGCAGGCCGAGCAGGAATATTCGCGGCACAATTTCGAATATGCCGACACCGAGATGCTGAAGCGCCATTTCGAGGATGCCGAGCGCGAATGCCGCCTGCTGCTCGAGGCCGGCACGCCTGACCCGTCGTCCAACGACCAGCGCCATCGCATGGTGCTGCCGGCCTATGACCAGTGCATCAAGGCGAGCCACCGCTTCAACCTGCTCGACGCGCGCGGCGTGATCTCCGTGCCGGAACGGCAGAGCTATATCCAGCGCGTGCGCGAACTCGCCAAGGCCTGCGGCGCCGCCTGGCTGCAGACCGAGGCCGGCGGCAAGGAGGCGTGAGCCGCGAGGCTCAGCGATGATACCAAGCGACAATCTCGGGCCGATGCATTATACAAAACGGGCCAAAAGTATAATCCGCCTGAGCCGGTTGATACTTTCATGAAACGCGAGGACTTCGAGGCATCGCCCAGCGGCTCGCTCGTTCCGACCGAGCGGGGACAATGGGCATTCGTGCCTCGTCCCCTGCCGCCCCGCCTCGATCTCGGACCGATCGCCGACGTTCTCGCGGAAGCCGCGCAGTCGCTCGGCGAATTGAACGGCATCGGCCGGACGCTGCAGAACCCGCTGCTCCTGATCACGCCGCTGCAGACGCAGGAGGCGCTGTCGTCCTCCAGCATGGAAGGCACTTTCACGACGATCGACGCGCTGATGATCGTCGAGGCTGGCGGTCCCGATACGGATGCGACGCTGGATACCCGCGAGGTGGCCAACTACCGCCGCGCGCTTGCGGAGGCCGTCGCCAGCCTGCCGAGCCTGCCGCTCTCGGTCCGCACCCTGTGCAACGCCCACCATACGCTGCTCTCGCATGTTGCGCGGCACCGCGGCGCCACCGTCCGGGCCGGCGAACTGAAGGCGCACCAGAACTTCATCGGCGCCCGCGACATCGAACACGCGCGGTTCATTCCGCCGCCTGCCCGCGAGGCGCAGGCCGCCCTCGGCGAACTCGAGCGCTACATCCACAGAGACGATCGCGGCGGCATTCCCGACCTCGTCGACGCCGCGCTCATTCACTACCAGTTCGAGACCATCCACCCCTTTGCCGATGGCAATGGCCGCGTCGGCCGCATGCTGATCCCGCTGTTCCTGATGGCGCGCGGGGCCATCAAGCAGCCGCTGCTCTACCTCAGTCCCGCGATCGAGGATCGCAAGGACGACTATGTCGACCTCATGTTCGCCGTTTCGCGCGACGGCGACTGGCTGCGCTGGATCCGCTTCTTTCTCGAAGCGGTGACCCGCGCGTGTCATGCCGCGATCCAGACGGCAGACCGGCTTTTCGACCTTCAGCGCGCCTACCGGCAGATCCTGCAGGGTGCGGGCCGGTCGGCCAATGTGCTCTCTATCCTCGACCATCTCTTCGAAGCGCCGGTCATTTCGATACCGCAGGTGGCCGAACGGCTCGGCGTGACCTATAGAGCGGCATCCATGAATGTGACCACGCTGGTCGAAGCCGGAATCCTTCACGACATGGCCGGCACCAGCAACCCGAAGCTGTTCGTCGCCCGCGACATTCTTCAAACGATCAAAGAGACTGCTGACCGCGATGCCCGAACTCCTGCTTGAGCTTTTCTCCGAGGAAATCCCCGCGCGGATGCAGCGGAAGGCGGCGGACGACCTGCGCAAGCTGGTGACCGATGCGCTTGTCGCGGCCGGGCTCACCTATGAGGGCGCCAAGGCGTTTTCGACGCCGCGCCGGCTGGCGCTGACCGTGACCGGCATTCCCGCCCATTCGCCGGCGACGCGCGAGGAGCGCAAGGGGCCGAAGGTCGGCGCGCCCGAGCAGGCGGTGCAGGGCTTCCTGCGCTCGGCCGGGCTCGCTTCGCTGAACGAGGCCAAGATCCAGTCCGACCCCAAGAAGGGCGATTTCTACATCGCCGTGATCGAGAAGCACGGCCGCCACACGACGGACATCCTCGCCGAGGCGATCCCCGCGATCATCCGCGCCTTTCCCTGGCCGAAATCCATGCATTGGGGCTCCGGCCGGCTCACCTGGGTGCGCCCGCTGCAGTCGATCCTCTGCACCTTCGGGCCGGAGACCGAGGACCCGGAGATCGTGCATTTCGACGTCGACGGCATCGCCTCCTCGAATGTCACGCGCGGGCATCGCTTCCTGGCGCCGGAGCCGTTCACCGTGCGCCGCTTCGAGGACTATGCCGAGAAGCTGGAAAAGGCCAAGGTCGTGCTCGACCCCGACCGGCGCAAGGACATCATCCTGCATGACGCGCGCGACCGCGCGCTGGCGCTCGGGCTCGAACTCGTCGAGGACGAGGGTCTGCTCGACGAGGTCGCGGGGCTCGTCGAATGGCCCGTGGTGCTGACCGGCACCTTCGAGGAGGCGTTCCTCGCCATTCCGCCGGAAGTGATCCGCGCCACCATCCGCGCCAACCAGAAGTGCTTCGTGCTGCGGAAGCCCGGCACCACCGACCTCGCCAACCGCTTCGTGCTCGTCTCCAACATCGAGGCGCGCGACGGCGGCGTTGCGATCGCCGCCGGCAACGGCCGCGTCATCCGCGCGCGCCTCTCCGACGCGAAGTTCTTCTACGAGACCGACCGCGCCGCGACGCTCGAAAGCCGGCTGCCGAAATTCAACGACATCGTCTTCCACGAGAAGCTCGGCACGCAGGCGGAGCGCATCGAGCGCATCGCCAGCCTCGCCGCGGAGATCGCGCCGCTTGTCGGCGCGGATGTGGCGGAAGCGACCGAGGCCGCCCGCCTCGCCAAGCTCGACCTCGTCACCGAGATGGTCGGCGAATTCCCGGAGCTGCAGGGCCTGATGGGCCGCTATTATGCAGCCGCCGAGGGCAAGTCGCCGGCCGTCGCCGCCGCCATCGAGGAGCACTACAAGCCGCAGGGGCCAAGCGACCGCGTCCCCACCAACCCGGTCTCGATCGCCGTTGCGCTCGCCGACAAACTCGACACGCTCACGGGATTCTGGGCCATCGACGAGAAGCCGACGGGGAGCAAGGATCCTTATGCGCTCCGGCGGGCGGCGCTGGGTGTGATCCGGATCGTGCTGGAGAATGGGCTGCGGTTGAGGCTAAGTCAGCTTGTAGAATTCGCCTTGCGGGACGACTCCTTTGGGACCGTGCTTGTCAACCTCGTGGACAACCAATCAAGCCTCCAAGGTTCAATCTTCCAGCAGGGATTCGAGAAGATTCGAAGTGCTCAGATCGATGTGATCAAGAGCAGTCTGCTCGCCTTCTTCCACGACCGCCTGAAGGTTCAACTCCGCGACAGCGGCGCGCGGCATGATCTCGTCGATGCGGTGCTGGCGGCGGGGACGGTCTCGGGCCAGCCCTCTCCCCCCTTGTGGGGGAGAGATGGAGAGGGGGGCCTCGCTTCCTCCACCGACGCTTCGGCCGGCGCGCCCCCTCCCCAGCCCTCCCCCCTGCGGGGAGAGGGAGAAGGAGCCAATGACGACCTTCTCGACATCGTCCGCCGCGTCGAGGCGCTGGGGGCGTTCCTTGCGACCGAGGACGGCAAGAACCTGCTCGCCGGCTATCGCCGCGCGGCAAATATCCTGAAGGCCGAGGAGAAGTCCGGCGATCGCTTCGATGGCGCGGTCGATGCGGCGCTCCTGGTCGAGGACGAGGAAAAGGTGCTGGCCGCGGCGATCGGCGTCGCGCTGCCGGCGGCGGAAGCAGCGGTGGCGACTGAGGACTATGCCGGCGCCATGGCGGCGCTCGCTAGCCTCCGCGCGCCGGTCGACGCCTTCTTCGACAAGGTGCTGGTCAATGCCGACGACGCGGCGATCCGTGCCAACCGTCTCAACCTGCTCGCCGCGATCCGCACGGCAACCCGCGCCGTCGCCGACTTCTCGAAGGTCGGCGGCTGACATCACGGCCTCCGCCCTGCCCTCTCCCCCCTTGTGGGGGAGAGATGGAGAGGGGGCTGCAGCCGTGAGGTTGGTCAGTGAAGCGAAGGCCCCCACCCTAACCCTCCCCCGCAAGGGGGGAGGGAATCCGGCCAATGACGATCTCGCCGACCTCGTCCCCCGCGTCGAGGCGTTCCGACAGGTACGGCCTGCAACCCCCTCCCCGACCCTCCCCCCTGCGGGGAGAGGGAGAAGGGGCGGCCGTCTTGCTGGTCGAGGCCGTAAACCCTCACCCGCCTCGCCTTGGGCGCGGCGACCTCTCCCTCAGGGAGAGGTAAAGGAAGGAAGGTCAGGCGACTGCCCCCTGCCCTTCACCTCCCCCCTTGCGGGGGAGGCCGGGTGGGGGAATTGAGAAGGCCGCAGCCTCTTCCGGTCACGTCGTAAACCCTGACCCGCCGCGCCTTGGGCACGGCCACCTCTCCCTCAGGGAGAGGTAAAGGAAGGAAGGTCAGGCGACTGCCCCCTGCCCTTCACCTCCCCCCTTGCGGGGGAGGCCGGGTGGGGGAATTGGACGAGGGCACGGCTTTGCCGGTCCAGGCACAGCCTTCGGGTCGTGTCAGACAAACACGGCCGCCGCGCCAAAGGCGCGTCACGGTCTCTCAGACAGCGCTAAACCCCGGAACCGCTCAGACGCGGTCGGCCGGGCGGTAGATGCCGGTGACGGGGTCCTGCACCAGGCGGGCGGAGGGGCGGTGCGCCATGGCGCGCTCGGCCTCGCGGATGCGGATGGCGACGGCCGCTTTCTGGCGGGCGAACGCACGGGCCGCGACGACGCCGAGGGCGCCGAGAAGAGCAATGAAAACGACCTGCGGCATGTGACCTTTCCCCACTTGCAGCCTTGCGAACCGGCGCATTCCACAATCATGCGCCGACGCGAAATGGCAGCATGACTCTTTCCGCACCGCACCGCAACGGCGCCTTGCATCAAAGGCCGAAGCGGCTCCAGAGCGCGCGATCCGCAACCGCGGAAAGCGCATGATCGACAGCCTCGCCAACAAATGCGCCGGAAACGGGGCTGCTCGCACTGACGCCGCGATCGCCGCCAAAGCGCGACAGCAGGCCGCGCTTTGGCTCGATGGCCTGAAGGCGCAGCTTTTCGCCGAAACGCTCGCGCAGATGTGACCGGAGATCGCCGAGTTCGTCGACAAGGCCGAGCTCGACGCCGCGCGCGCCCGACCAGAAGGCGCCGGTGAACAGCGTCGGCTCGTCGGACAGCTTGGTGCCGCGCCGCGTGCGGACGAGATCGATGAACATGTCGTGCACGTCGCGCTGCAGCGATTTCAGATGCTCGATGTCGCTGTCGCGCTCGGGCTGGAAGGGATCCAGCATCGCCTTGTTCTCGCCGGCCGTGTGCACGCGCCGCTCGATGCCGAGCTTCTCGATGAGGCCGGTGAAGCCGAAGCCGGCCGAGACGACGCCGATCGAGCCGACGATCGAGGAACGGTCGACGATGATCCTGTCGCCAGCGAGCGCGATCAGATAGCCGCCGGAGGCCGCGACGTCCTCGACGCCGACGATGACTTCCTTGTTGTGCTCCGCGGCCAGCGCGCGGATGCGCTTGAAGACGAGATGCGACTGCACCGGCGAGCCGCCGGGCGAATTGATCGCGATGGCGACGGCGGGTGCCTCCTTCATCGCAAAGGCGCGCTTCAGCTGCGGCGCGACGCCGGCGAGCGTGATGCCCTGGCGGAACGCCGACACCTGGCCGATGACGCCCGTGAGGCGCACCACCGGCACGACGACCTCTTCCTTGCGGAAGCGGGCCGGCAGCATTCGCTGGAGGGGGGCGAGGAAGGACAGCGTCACGTGGAAACCTCTCGAGACGGATTACGGCCGGAAGGCCAGCGCATGCCATGACATATGGACATCATCCAGCGAAGCGCCATCCCCGAGCACGGCACGGAGCGCCGGCGTGAAGGCCGAGCCGTCGTCCTCATGCAGCACCAGCGCCGGCAGCAGGCGGAGCGGCGCGCGGCTGCCCTTGATCGCGCGGGCGAGGATGCGGATGGCGGGCTCGTCGCGGCGCGGCTGCACCGGGACGAGCGCGGCGCCGCCGAAGCGGCCACCGAGCCCCTCGAGAAGATCGCCGAGCCGCGCGGCCGGCAGGATAACGGCGAGTGAACCGCCCGGCTGCACCAGCGCGGCGGCGGCGCGGAACCAGCCGTCGAGCCCGCTTTCGCCGAGCACATGCGCCCGCGCCCGCTCAGCCTTCGGCGAGACGCGGACGCTCGCCTCGTCATGATAGGGCGGATTCATCAGCGCATGGGCGAAGGAGGACGGCAGGAGGCCGGCCTGGAGCCGCGCGGCGGGATCGAGGATGTCGGCGGCGACAGGCAGCAGGCGCGCGGCGAAGCCGGCATTCTCCGCAAGCGCCGCGGCCTCCGTGGCGGCGGCGACGAGATCGGCCTCGCGTTCGGCGAGCGTCACGCTGCAATGAGCAGCGCGCGCGGCGAGCGCCATGCCGGCGACGCCCGCGCCGGCGCCGAGATCGCAGACGCGGCCCGCCGTATCCGCACCGAAGAGGCTCGCGAGAAGGATGGCGTCGAGACCGGAGCGATGGTGCTTCTCGGCCGGCTGCAGCGCCGTGACGCGGCCGCCCAGGAAGGCGTCGCGGGTGAGCGCTCCGCCCATCAGCCGCCGCGGCCCTTCGGCCGGAGTTCGTCGGCGATGCCGGCCTCGGTCAGGAGGCGGCGGGCGGCGTCGAGATCCTCGCTCGCGACCAGGATGCGCCGCGGCAGCACGCCGAGCGAGCCCTCGATGACGCTCATGTTCTGATCGGCGAGGAAGTGGTCGATGCCGGCTTCCTTGAGCAGCGCATCGACGAAGGAGATGAGGACCATGTCGTTGGTGCGGATGAGTTCGTCCATGCTTCCTCGGCGGGGCGGCAGGCGGGCCGCGTTTCCTCTTGGCTTCAGACCCTAGGGAAGGACGGGGGCCGCGGCAACCGCGCGCCGGATCGCCCGGCCCCAAGGGGTGGACATTCGCGCGGGGATGAACGATGTGAGCCATCCTGTCACTTGTTCGCACGGCCCGTGGACCCTATTGTCCCCGGAAAATGCAATCCGGGAGCGCGCCCGTGGGTTTGGTCATTCCGCTCGAGGACAACAAGAAGAAGGCCTCGGCGAGCATCGAGCCGCTTCTTGACCTCGTCTCCGCCGATATGCAGCGCGTCAACGAGCTCATTCTCTCGAAGGCGGGCTCCAATGTTTCGATGATCCCCGAGGTCGCGAAGCATCTGATCTCGTCGGGCGGCAAGCGTCTCCGGCCGATGCTGACGCTCGCGGCCGCGCGCATGCTCGGCTATCGCGGCGAGGGCCATGTCAAGCTCGCGGCCAGCGTCGAGTTCATGCACACGGCGACGCTCCTGCACGACGACGTCGTCGACGAGAGCGAGATGCGCCGCGGCAAGCTCGCCGCGCGCATGGTCTGGGGCAACCAGGCCAGCGTGCTGGTCGGCGATTTCCTGCTCGGCCAGGCCTTCCGCATGATGGTCGAGGTCGGCTCGCTCGAATCGCTCGACGTGCTCTCGACCGCGGCCTGTGTGATCGCCGAGGGCGAGGTCATGCAGCTCTCGGTCGCCAAGAACATGGCGACGACCGAGGACGAATATCTCGCCGTCATCCGCGCCAAGACCGCGGCGCTGTTCTCCGCCGCCTCCGAGGTCGGCCCGATCATCGCCGGCGGCGACCGCGCGATGCGCGCCGCCTTCCGCTCCTATGGCACCAATCTCGGCCTCGCCTTCCAGCTCATCGACGACGCGCTCGACTATGGCGGCTCCTCGGCCGATCTCGGCAAGCAGGTCGGCGATGATTTCCGCGAGGGCAAGATCACGCTGCCCGTGGTGCTGGCCTATCGGCGCGGCTCGGATCTCGAGCGCGACTTCTGGCGTCGCGTGCTCGAGAAGGGCGAGATCGCCGATGGCGACCTCGACCGGGCCATCGGCCTGCTGCGCAGCCACCGCGCCATCGAGGATACCGTCGAGCGCGCGCGCCACTATGGCGACGTCGCCCGCGACGCGCTCGCCCCCTTCCCCGACAGCGCCCATCGCGACGCGCTCGTCGAGGTCGTCGACTTCTGCATCGAGCGTGCCCATTGACGGGCACGCCCCTGTCCAGACGGTCACGGCCAACGTGACCGGCAGGCGCCGGAGCGGCCGGGCCTTGTTGCCGCACAGCCGCAAAACAGCCATGCTTGTGGCTGAACCTCGACCGTATCGGTCACGTTCGAACTCACGGTGTCCCGCATGACGATCTCCCGCGCCCGCAGGCTTCGCCAGGCGGCGGCCCTCCTTGCTCTTCTCGCCCTCGCCGCCGGGCCGGCGCATGCGGAAAAGACGCTGACGGACTATCTGCCCGACGACATCGTGCCGACGCTCTCCGGCAGTTATCTGGCGGCACTGAGCGCCACGCGCGCCTCCGACATCGATGCGGCCACGGTGTTCTTCGAGGATGCGCTCAGCCAGGATCCCGATGATCCCGTGCTGCTCGACCGCACCTTCAGCATGCTGCTGGTCAACGGCAAGATCCAGGACTCGCTGCCCATCGCCGAACGGCTGATCATCTCGTCCGACGCCAACCGGATGGGCCAGATCGTGCTCGGCATCGAGGCGCTGAAGACCAAGAACTATCGCGAGAGCTCGACGCGCCTTGCCAAGGGCGACCGCGGGCCGCTGGCCAATGTCACGGCGAGCCTCCTGGCGGCCTGGGCGGCCGAGGGTCAAGGCGAGACCGATGCGGCGCTGAAGATCGTCGACACGATGAACGGGCCGGAGTGGTACGGCACCTTCAAGAACTTCAACATGGCGCTGATCGCCGATCTCGCCGGGCGCCATGACGAGGCGCTGGTCTCGATCGGCAAGGCCTACAAGACCGACGCCGCCTCGATGCGCATCGTCGAGGCCTATGCGCGGCTGATGGCGCGCGCCGGCAAGAAGGACGAGGCGCTGAAGGCGCTCGACACCTTCTCGAAGCTGAGCGCCGGCCAGCCGCTGATCCGCAAGCTCGGCGACGACATCCGCGCCGGCAAGACGCCGGCACCGATGGTCTCCACGGTGCAGCAGGGCGCCGCCGAGGTGCTCTACGGCATCGGCTCGGCGCTCAGCACCGAGAAGGGCGGCGACGAGCTCGGCACCGTCTATCTGCAGCTTGCGCGCTATCTCGACCCGAAATCCGAGCTGATGACCATGGCGCTCGGCGACCTGCTGCAGGGTGCGCAGCAGTTCGAGCGGTCGAACGCCGTCTTCCAGCAGGTGCCGAAGAACTCGCTGCTGCGCCGCGCCGCCGACATGCAGATCGCCGTCAATCTCGACGGTCTCGGCCGCACCGACGACGCCATCCGTCAGCTGAAGCGGATCATCGCCGCCAATCCGAAGGATTTCGAGGCGCTGACCAGCCTCGGCACCATCTATCGCGGCAACAAGCGCTTCCTCGAATCGGCCGAGATGTACACGAAGGCGCTCGCCGCCATCGACCCGGCCGACCCGCGCAACTGGCTGCTCTATTATTATCGCGGCGTCGCCTATGAGCAGGCGAAGGAGTGGGACAAGGCCGAGGCCGACCTGCTCGAGTCGCTGAAGCTCTCGCCCAACGAGGCGCAGGTGCTGAATTATCTCGGCTATAGCTGGATCGACCGCTCGATCAATCTCGATCGCGGCATGGCGATGATCAAGAAGGCCGTCGAGCTGAAGCCCGATGACGGCTACATCGTCGACAGCCTCGGCTGGGCCTATTACCGCACCGGCAAATATGAGGAGGCGGTCGGCCAGCTCGAGCGCGCCATCGCGCTGAAATCGGACGATTCGACCATCAACGACCATCTCGGCGATGCCTATTGGAAGGTCGGCCGCAAGCTCGAGGCGACATTCCAGTGGGCGCATGCCCGCGACATGAACCCCGAGCCGGCCGCGAAGGCGATCATCCTCGAGAAGCTCGCGCATGGGCTCGACAAGGTCGAGGAGAGCAAGGTCGCCTCGATGACCGGCAACACGGTCACCGATGCCACCGCCAGCGGCCCGGCGCCTGCGGTGCCCGGCTCGATCACGGTCGGCGAAGGCGACAGCCTCTGGAAGATAGCCGAGCGCGTCTATGGCAATGGCGAGCTCTACCGCAAGCTGATCGAGGCCAATCGCGGCAAGCTGCGCAATCCGAACCGGATCGTGCCCGGCACCGTGCTCGACATCCCGGCCGCCACGCCGTGACCGGCCGGCGCGGTTTTAGCTGCGCCTGACCGCCTGCCGCGGACGCAGCGCATGACGACGACCGCAGAGAACCGCCTCGCTGCCACCCGGCCGCTCGGCCAGGTGTTCGCGCCGGCGAAGATCAATCTCGCGCTGCATGTCGTTGGCCGCCGCGCCGACGGCTACCACCTCCTCGACAGCCTCGTCGTCTTCGCCGATGTCGGCGACACACTGGCGGCCTCTGCCGGGGCACCCGGCTTCGCCATTGACGGCCCCTTCGCCGCCGGGCTCTCGGCCGGCGCCGACAATCTCGTCCGCCGCGCCGAACAGCGCTTCCGGGAGCGCTTCCCGGCCTTGCCGGAGCTGACGCTGCGGCTCGAGAAGCACCTGCCGGTCTCTTCCGGCATCGGCGGCGGCTCGGCCGATGGCGCGGCGACGTTGCGCCTCCTCGCCTTCCTTGCCGGCGGCGTCGACGGCGCGGCGCTTGCGAGCCTTGCCGGCGAACTCGGCGCCGACGGGCCGATGTGCCTCAGGTCAGAACCGCTCCGGGCACGCGGCATCGGCGAGAGGCTGGACGACTGGGGGAAGCTCCCGGCCCTCGATCTCGTCCTCGTCAATCCCGGCGTCGCCGTCTCGACGCCGGCGGTGTTCAACGCGCTGGCACGGCCTGACAATCCGCCGCTGCCGGAGGCGCTGCCGACCTTCGATAACGCCGCGGCACTCGCCTCATTCCTGGCCGAGACCAGCCGCAACGATCTTGCGACCCCGGCGAAGACCGTGGCGCCCCAGATCGCCGAGGCCGAGGCGGCGGTCGCGGCGAGTGCCGGCTGCCTGCTGGCGCGCATGTCAGGCTCCGGCGCGACCGTGTTCGGGCTCTTCGGCGATGGCGCCAGCGCGCGGCGGGCCGCGGCTGCGATCAAGGCGGCGCGGCCGGACTGGTGGGTCGTGGCGACGACGACGCTTGCGCCCGGCCGGGCTCAGCCTCGCGGGCCGGCCGAAACTGTGGGACACTGATCCGCCCCTTCCGGAGACGCGACCATGAGCCGGCTCGACGAGACCCTCCCCTTCATCCCCGTGCGCTTCGCCGTGCTCGCCGTTTCCGACACGCGCTCGCTGGAGACCGACGCCTCAGGCCGGACGCTGGCCGAACGGATCACGGCGGCGGGGCATGAGCTGATCGAGCGGGCGATCGTCCCGGATGATATCGAGGAGATCCGCGCCATCGTCAGCTGCTGGATCGCGGAATCGGGCATCGATGTCGTCATCACCACCGGCGGCACCGGCTTTACCGGCCGCGACGTCACGCCGGAGGCGATCGAGCCCCTGTTCGAAAAGAAGATGGAGGGCTTCTCGGCCGTCTTCCATCGCATCAGCTATGACAAGATCGGCACCTCGACGGTGCAGTCTCGCGCGACGGCCGGGCTCGCGAATTCGACCTTCATCTTCGTCATCCCCGGCTCGACCGGGGCCTGCAAGGATGCCTTCGACGGGATCATCGGGCCGCAATTCGACTATCGCCACAAGCCCTGCAACTTCGTCGAGATCATGCCGCGGCTCGACGAACACCTGAAGCGCGGCAAACTCAGGACCTAGGACATTCCAGCGCCGGCTCGCGCTGGGGCGACGGCGCAGGCTTCGGCGCCGTTCCGCGATCGGAAGCGGCTCCAGCCACCGGCGTTGCCGCGTCGCCCGTCATCACATGTTTGGCGACTACGCGCTCGGCGGTCTCGACCAGCTTTGGCCAGGACGAAAGCGGCACGACGTTGTCATTAAAGCCGATGCTGAGCCTGACCTCGTCGGTCAACGCGTGACGGATGTTGCAGGAGTGGCCACTCAGTCCTAATGGAAATTGCCACTGACGCGCGCTGCAAGTGACCGTCACCGGACGCCCCTTGATCATCGCCCCCGGCACCCTGAAGTCGAAGCTGTCGCCAGCAGAACCAACCGCGCTCACCTCCATTCCCTGAGGAATCTCGAACGTGGCGAGGCCCGGATGGTCGGACGGATCGCCAATCGAACGGCGATCCTCGAGTCTTCGCACCGGCTCGGCCTCAATCAGCAGATCGACCCGCCAGCAGCGGATCAAAGGTGGAAGATCGCGCTCCTGATACAGGTTGAGGGTCAGGGTCTTCGCATCGGCCTTCACGTACCGCTGAGCATGGGCCGGCACCGCGAACCGCATGTCGCCGATGTGCAATTCCGTCACCGGAACGGGCCAGACCTCGCGAAACATCCAGGACAGCATACTTGCGGTCCAGAACGCGCCCGTCAGACCGGCGATCACCACGACGGCGACAGCGCGGCGATGATAGCGTGGCGACGACGGCGCGGCCGGCATTCACGCCGCGATGCGGGCGATCAGGCCCGTCGGAGCGCGCAGCATCAGCAAAGCGAGGCAGGCGGCGTTGCGCAGGGCCGCTGCGCCCTGGCGCCGCTTCGCGTCGCCGCGCAGCACCGCCCGGGCGCGGAGGAACGACAGGCGGCCGCGGCCGATCCGACGTGCGAGATCGACATCGACCATGGCCGGCAGGTCGCGATGGCCGCCGAGCTCGCGATAGAAGCGGCTCATCAGCAGCAGTCCCTGATCGAGATCGGCGGCCGTCAGCAGGCGCGCCCGCAGCGAGGCCGTGATCTCGGCGAGGCGGGCGCGGAAGCCGAAGCCGGCGCGGGCATGGCTGAAGGCGGCGGCATGCTTGGGATCGCCGGCCATCGCCACCCGATCGATGAAATCATGCGCCTCGCGCTGCCAGGACGGCTCCAGCGCGACCGAGGGCGACAGGAAGAGCAGCCAGTCGGAGCGCGCGCTCGCCGCCGCTGCGGCGAGATCGGGGCCGAGACCGCCGCCGCCGCGCAGGAAGCGGCAGCCGGCGGCGTCGGCCACCAGCGCCGTGCCATCGGACGAGCCGGCGTCGACGACGATCACCTCGCGCACCAGTCCAGCGGCGGCGGCCGGCACCAGCGCCGCCAGCGCATGCGCCAGCGCGGTCTCGTCATCATGGGTCGGAATGATCACGCTAATCATGCGCTCATTCTTAACTGCAATTTTCATCAATCGCGACGCGAATGCGCGGAACAGCGCGGTTCTGGGTTAATGTTCTTGCTTTGTTCCGATGTGTCTCCTATCTCTTGAGGCATGTCGCTCGCTCGCCCCCTCGATCCCGAACTCGACCCGCTGCTCGCCGGCCCGACGACGCTCGGCATCGATCCGGAGCGGCGGCGCGGCCGCGGCGCGGTCAGCAATGCCGGCGGCCGTTTCGAGAAGCTGGCGTCGGTTCCCTTCGACGACGGCTGGGAATCGCTCGAGGACCTGCCACCGTTCAAGACCGAGGTGCAGGCGGAAAAGGCGAAGGTGATCATCACCCGCAACGATTCGCCCGATATCGGCTTCGACCGTTCGATCAACCCCTATCGCGGCTGCGAGCATGGCTGCGTCTACTGCTTCGCGCGGCCGAGCCACGCCTATATGGGCCTCTCGGCCGGGCTCGATTTCGAATCGAAGCTGTTCTTCAAGCCGGATGCGGCCGCGCTCCTCGAAAAGGAACTCTCCGCGCCCGGCTATCGTCCGCGCACCATCGCCATCGGCACCAACACCGACCCCTATCAGCCGATCGAGCGCCAGCATCGCATGATGCGCGACCTGCTCGAAGTGCTCGATCGCTTCAATCACCCGGTCGGCATCGTCACCAAATCGGCGCTGGTGCTGCGCGACATCGACATTCTCGCGCGCATGGCCGAGCGGGGCCTCGCCAAGGTGGCGCTGTCGGTGACGACGCTCGACCGGACGCTCGCCCGTGCGATGGAGCCGCGCGCTGCGACGCCGACGCGCCGGCTGGAAGCGATTCGCGGCCTCGCCGCAGCCGGCATCCCCGTCGGCGTGCTGACCGCGCCGATCATCCCGGCGCTGAACGATTCGGAGATCGAGCGGATCCTCGACGCCGCCGCGGCGGCGGGCGCGAGCGAGGCCGGCTATGTGATGCTGCGCCTGCCGCTCGAGGTGAGCGAGCTCTTCCGCGAATGGCTGCTCCGCCATTATCCCGACCGCTTCCGCCATGTGCTGCAGCTGCTCCGCGACATGCGCGGCGGCAAGGACTATGACGCGACCTACGGCAAGCGCATGAAAGGCGACGGCCCCTATGCCTGGCAGGTCGGCCGCCGATTCGAGATCGCGACGCGCCGCCTCGGCCTCAATCGCCGGACCTTGAAGCTGCGCACCGACCTGTTCTCGCCGCCGGCCAAGGCGCAGGCGCAGCTCAGTCTCTTCTAGAGCCTTTCAGGACTTGGTGGAATCCGTTCTGTTTTCCGCCGGCGCGCGCGACCCGCAAGGAGAGTGGCGACGCCCGATGCTTTCGCATCGGGCGAGCCGGCCGACACAGCGGGCGCCCGCCGGCGGGAAACCCTTCGGGCCGGGCGGCTTCGGGCCAAATCCGTCGGCCTCCGGCTCGGCCGTACCTCGGTACGGCCGTCGCCGAAGCCCTCGACCTTGGCCCGAATCCGCTCCGGCAGAACGCTTCCAACAAGCCCTGAAAGGCTCTAGACGTGCGCGAAGGCGCGGTCCGTGCGAGAAGGGCCGACCCGAAGCCCGGCCTCCCTGCCGGCGCAGCGCCAGGAGTTGACGATGGCCGAGACCCCGCCCGATGCGAGCGCGAAGCTGGCGCTCTTGATCGATGCCGACAATGTCCGCGCCGATTTCCTGCCGATCATCATCCGCGAGGCCTCGACGCTGGGACGGGTGGTCATCCGCCGCGTCTATGGTCATTTCGCCTCGAGCACGATGAATGCCTGGCAGCCGCTGCTGCACAGCCACGCGCTGACCCCCGTCCATGTGCCGCCCGCCGCCGTCGGCAAGAACGCGACCGACATGAAGCTCGCCATCGAGGCGATGGACATGCTGCACCAGAAGGGGCTCGACGGCTTCTGCATCGCGTCCAGCGACAGCGACTTCACGACGCTGGCGAGCCGCATCCGCGAGGACGGGCTCCTCGTCTATGGCTTCGGCGAGCAGAAATCGACCAAGCCCTATGTCGCCGCCTGCGACCGCTTCTTCTATTGCGACCTGCTGCTCGCCGAGGAGCGTTCGGCCAAGGAGCCGGCCAAGGCCGCCGCGGCCGCGACCAAGGCCGGTCCCAAGCTGCCCCGGCAGGAGATCATGTCGGCGATCGAGGATGTCTCCGGCGATGACGGCTGGTCGCATCTCGGCGCGGTCGGGACCATGCTGTTCCAGCGCATGCCGGATTTCGACCCGCGCAATTTCGGCTATCGCAAGCTGGTCGACCTGATCGCGACGCTGCCGGGGATCGAGATCCGCCGCGCCGACATGGACGGCGGCGGCAGGGCGGTGATGGTCCGCCGTCTCGACTGAGCCGCGGACAAGGCCTGCTGCGCGGCGCCGCCTTGCGTCCGCCACCGCGTTTGGCGAGGGTCCGGCATGGCCCACCGTCCCGCCGATTCGCTGTCCCTGTTCGACCTGCCGCCCGCGCCGACCGATGCAATCGAGCGCCGGCTTCGGCTGAAGGGGCTCCGCGCGATCGCCGGCGTCGACGAGGCCGGGCGCGGGCCGCTGGCCGGGCCCGTGGTCGCGGCGGCAGTCATCCTCGATCCCGATCGCATTCCGCCGGGCCTCGATGATTCGAAGAAGCTCGACCGGGCCGAGCGCGAGGCGCTGTTCACGCTGATCATGGCGACGAGCACTGTCTCGCTCGCGGCGGCCTCGGTGGCGCGGATCGACACGACCAATATCCGCCAGGCGACGCTGTGGGCGATGCGCCAGGCGGTCGCCAGCCTCTGCCAGCCGGCCGATCTCGCGATCATCGACGGCAATGATGTGCCAACCGGGCTCTGCTGCCCGGGCGAGGCCTATGTGAAGGGCGATGCCCGCTCCGTCTCGATCGCCGCCGCCTCCATCATCGCCAAGGTGACGCGCGACCGGCTGATGATGCGCGCGGCCGCCCATTACCCGGCCTATGGCTTCGAGCGACACATGGGCTATGGCACGCCGGTGCATCTCGCGGCGCTCACCGCGCATGGCGCGACGCCGCTGCATCGCGTCAGCTTCGCGCCGGTGCGGGCGGTCTGCCTGCCCTCCAGTACCGTCGCCGAGCTCGACGACGACCTGCTCGCTGCATCCTACGGCTGAACGAGAACCTGCCGCCAGAAAAGCAAATGGCCGGGACGAGGCCCGGCCATTCGAAATCTCATGCCGCGTGCGGCGGATCAGTTGAGGCGGTTGCGGACGTCCTCGATCGCCGAATGGATCAGGTCGGCGGCGGCATCGCCCTTGAGGCGGGCCGACAGGATCTTCTCGGCGGCGGCGACGGCGAGATCCGCCGACAGCGACCGCACTTCCTGCAGCGCCTGGTGCTCGGCCTGGGTGATCTTGTCTTCCGCCATCTTGGTGCGGCGGGTGACGTAATCCTCCATCGAGGACTTGGCTTCCTCGGCAAGCGCCGCGGCTTCGCGGGCCGCCTGGTCGACGATCGCGCGCGCCTCGACCTCGGCGTCGCGCGCCTTCTTCTGATATTCGGCGAGCAGCAGCGCCGCCTCGGCACGGAGCCGCTTGGCCTCGTCGAGCTCCTTGGCGATCGCGTCGGCGCGGTTGTCGAGCGCCTTGGCGACCGTCTTGTGCACGCCGAGATAGACCATCAGCACCAGGAAGAGAATGAGGCCGACAAGGGCGAAGAATGTGGCGTCCATGGCGTCCTCCTCAGTTCGCGCGCACGGCCGAGACGGCCGCCGCGACTTCGTCGGAGCCAGGCTGCTGGCCGATCAGCGCATGCACGACGGCGCCGGCGGCGTCCTCGGCGATGGCGCCGACATCGGCAAGCGCCTTGTCCTTGATCGAGCCGATGCGCTGCTCGGCCTCGGCGAGCTTGCCGGCGAGCTCCGCCTCGATCGCATGGCGACGCTCGTCCGCCTCGGCCTTGGCCTTGTCGGTCGCCGCCTGGGCGATCTTCTGGGACGACGCGCGCGCATCGGCGAGCGCCTTCTCATAGGCCGCAAGCGCCGTATCGGACTGCAGGCGCAGACGCTGCGCCTCGTCGATGTCGCCGGCGATCTTGGCGGCCCGCGTTTCGACGATGCCGCCGAGACGCGGCACGATCACCCGCTGCATCAGGAGATAGAGCGCGCCGAAGCAGATCACGAACCAGAAGATCTGCGAGGGGAAGGTGTGCGTGTCGAAGGGCGGGAACGGTCCCTTGTGCCCTTCGGGCGCACCGACGGCGCTATGCGTTGCGTCCGGGGCGGCCGGAGGCGCATGCGCGTCGACAGCGGGCGCCGGCGGAGCCGGCGGCGGAGGCGCCGAGCCCGCCTGCGGAGCGGCCGGCGCCGGAGGCGTGGCTTCCTGAGCGGATGCGGACGTGACGAGCCAAGTCATCTGGGACCCCGGAACGAGGAAGAGCGTCATGCGGCGGCGGGCCGCCGCCACATGAAGAACCGTCCGGCCACCCGACAGGGGCGGCCAGGCGGATGTCAGACGACGAAGAGCAGCAGCAGGGCGACGAGCAGCGAGAAGATGCCCAGCGCTTCCGTCACGGCGAAGCCGAGGATGAGGCGGCCGAACTGGCCGTCAGCGGCCGACGGGTTGCGCAGCGCGCCCGACAGGAAGCTGCCGAAGATGTTGCCGAGGCCGAGGGCGGCGCCCGCCATGCCAAAGCAGGCGAGACCAGCACCGATGAACTTCGCGGCTTCCGCTTCCATTTCCATTCTCCTTTGAAGGGTAATTCTATCGAGGATCGAGGGTTCGCCTGACCCGGCCTTAGTGACCGGGATGCAGGGCGTCGTTCAGGTACATGCAGGTCAGGATCGTGAAGACATAGGCCTGCAGGAAGGCGACCAGGAATTCGAGCGCGGTCAGCGCCACGGTCATGATCAGCGGGACGATGGCGCCGCCGATGCCGGCAACACCGAGGCCGGCCAGCGTCACGACGAAACCGGCGAAGACCTTGAGCGTGATGTGTCCGGCCAGCATGTTGGCGAAGAGACGGACGGAGAGGCTGATCGGACGCGAGAGGAACGAGATGACCTCGATCGCGGACACGAGCGGGATGACCGCCCCGGGCACGCCGCTCGGCACGAACAGGCCGAGGAAATGCACGCCGTGGCGGTAGAAGCCGTAGCCGACCACGACCAGCATGACGGTCATGGCGAGGGCGAAGGTGATGATGATCTGGCTGGTCGCCGTCAGGAAATACGGGAACATGCCGAAGAGGTTCGCCGTCAGGATGAACATGAACAGCGAGAAGACGAACGGGAAGAAGCGCATGCCCTCGGTGCCGGCCGAGGATTTCAGCGTCGACGCCACGAACTCATAGGCGAGTTCGGCGACCGACTGCGTACGGCCAGGGATGATGGCCTTCTTCGAGGTGGCGAAATAGAGGAAGCCGGTCACCACCGCGACATTGGCGACCATCGCCAGCGCGGAATTGGTGAAATGGAATTCCATGCCGCCGAACTGGCCGAGCGGGAAATACTCGTGGATCTGAAACTGATGGATCGGATCGTTCGCCACCGAGCCCGCCTCTTCGCCTAAGTGTCCAACCACGGCGAATGCCGCAGCCCTTCCCTGTCACAAAACCGCGGCCAACGCCACGGCACATGCCAGTCTTATTTGCCGGAGCGCGGCTTCACCCGCTCTTCCGGCTGCGCCACCTTGCCGACGACCCGCAGCACGTTCAAGACGCCCGCCGCGAAGCCGAGCAGAAGCAACACGATCATTCCCCAAGGGGCAGTCCCCAGCCACCGGTCGACAAGCCAGCCGAGGCCCGCTCCGACCAGGACGCCCGAGGCGAATTCACTCGCCACCCGCAGCGCAAAGCCGACGCCCTGCATGCCGCCGGACTTCGCAGCCTCGGCTTTCGCCTGCTGCTGCGATTCGGCCTTGGCCTTGTCCAGCTTCGTGCCGAGGGCGCGCAGCCTTTCGGACAACGCCGCTTCTTCCTCGGCCGAGGCCTTGCCGCTCTTCCCGCCGCCCGCCGAACCGCTGTCGCTCATCGCGTCATCCTCGTCGGGCATATCGGGAAAGCCACTGGACCGCCGGGCCTTCCCCCTTGAAACCGCGCGCACAATAGTGACGGGCTCAAATTGTGTCAAGGCAGAGGCGAACAAGCCTAAATCCTTGATTCGACTTGATGATTGGCATCTCTGCCCGCTCTTGTCCACCGCGCGCAGCAATTTCGCGGCCGCCCGGCCCTTCTAGGCCGGCCGGGGCCATGCGACAAGAACGACCATGAGCAACGCGGCCAAACCCAACCGACAGCGCGACGCGGCGCAGATCGGCGCCCTCATCGGCGCCGTGATCGAGCCGATCTGCGCCAAGCGGGGATTCGCGACCGCCGATCTCATCCAGGCCTGGGCCGAAGTTGTTGGCCCGCGCTATGCACGCGCCACCCAGCCGGACAAGCTGATCTGGCCGCGCCGCGAGGCGGCGGCCGCGGGCGCCAATGCCCGCAAGGGCGCGACGCTGGTGGTGCGGGTCGATGCCGGCATGGCCATCTATCTGCAGCACGAGACATCGGTGATCCTCGAGCGCGTCAACGGCTTTCTCGGCTTCGGCGCCGTCACGACCTTGAAGATCATCCAGGGGCCGGTCGATGCGCCCCCTCCTCCGCGTCCGCCGAAGTCGGTGTCGCCGGCAGCGGCGAGCGCGGCGTCCGCGGCGGTTGCCGACATCGAGAGCGAGGCGCTGCGGCGCGCACTCGAGCGGCTCGGGCAGGCCGTTTACGGCGACGTCGAGCGATCGTGAACGGACGCGGCCTGCGAAGCGCCGCATTTTCTCTGGTATTGTCGCTGAAAGGCGTGGCAATCGTGGCGCCTCAACGATCGCGCTTCACTCCAGGGAGACCCACGTGGACGTCACTCGCAGACAGGTCCTGATCCGGCTCGGCGCAGGCGCGCTGGCCGCAGGCGCTTTCTCCATGCTGCCCGCGGCGGCCTTCGCCGAGGACAAGGTGGACCTCGCCCAGTTGCTGAAGCCCGGCCCGCTCGGCGACATGTCGCTCGGCGACGAGAAGGCGCCGCACACGGTGGTGGAATACGCCTCCCTCACCTGCTCGCACTGCAAGCATTTCCACGACACGACCTGGAAGCCGTTCAAGGAAAAGTACATCGACACCGGCAAGGTGCGCTTCATCCTGCGCGACTTCCCGCTCGATCCGCTGGCCACCGCCGGCTTCATGCTGGCGCATGCGGCCCCGAACAACAACTTCTTCCCGATGGTCGATCTCCTGTTCGACCAGCAGGAAAAGTGGGCTTTCGTCGATGATCCGGTGACGGCCCTGCTCGGTCTTGCCAAGCAGGTCGGTTTTACACAGGACACTTTCGAGCTAGCCTTGAAAAATCAGGCGCTGCTCGATGCAGTGAATGCCGTGAAGGATCGCGGCGCCAAGGAATTCGGCGTCGACGCGACACCGACCTTCTTCGTGGACGGAGTGAAAAAGCCGGGTGCGCTCTCGCTCGAGGACCTCGACAAGCTTCTCTCCTAGCGTTCCCTCCGGCGAGGGAGCGGCCGCAGGGTCGCGCCCTCGTTTCCGGCCGTCTGCATCATCCGGGCAGGCGGTTGTTCAGCGCGAGGCGGGGCGATGAGATTCACCCGCCTCCGCCTCGTCGGCTTCAAGTCCTTCGTCGAGGCGTCCGACTTCGTCATCGAGCCGGGCCTGACCGGCATCGTCGGCCCCAATGGCTGCGGCAAGTCGAACCTCGTCGAAGCGCTGCGCTGGGTGATGGGCGAGAGCTCGTACAAGAACATGCGCGCGTCCGGCATGGACGACGTCATCTTCTCCGGCAGCGGCAACCGTCCGGCGCGCAATACCGCCGAAGTGATGCTGGCGATCGACAATTCCGCCCGCACGGCGCCCGCCGCCTTCAACGACGCCGATCATCTCGAAGTCACGCGGCGGATCGAGCGCGAGGCCGGTTCCGTCTACCGGATCAACGGCCGCGAAGTGCGCGCCCGCGACGTGCAGCTCCTGTTCGCCGATGCCTCGACCGGCGCCCGCTCGCCGGCCATGGTCGGCCAGGGCCGCATCGGCGAGCTGATCGCCGCCAAGCCGCAGGCCCGCCGCGCCGTGCTCGAGGAAGCCGCCGGCATTTCCGGGCTCTATTCGCGCCGCAACGAGGCCGAGACGCGGCTGAAGGCGGCCGAGGCCAATCTGGAGCGGCTCGACGACGTTCTCGGCGAGATCGACGGCCAGATCGAGACGCTGAAGCGGCAGGCGCGGCAGGCGAATCGCTATCGCAACCTCTCCGGCGACATCCGCAAGGCCGAGGCGACCGCGCTCTATCTCCGCCTCACCGCCGCATCAGCGCAGATGCGCGAGGCCGAGGCACAGCTCACGGCCGCGTCCGCTCGCGTCGGCGAACGCTCCGATGCGCAGACGGGCGCTGCCCGCGACCAGGCGGTGGCGGCGAGCGCGCTGCCCGCGGCGCGCGAGGCCGAAACCCGTGCTGCGGCGGCGTTGCAGCGCCTCGGCGCGGCGCGCGACGGCATCGATGCAGAGGCGCGGCGCATGCGCGAGCGCCTCGCCGATCTCGACCGCCGCCTCAAGGATCTCGCCGCCGACAGCGAGCGCGAGGCCAAGCTGCAGCGCGAGAATGCCGACATGATGGCGGCGCTCGATGCCGAAGAGACGCGCCTCCGCGGCGAGGACTTCGACGCCGTCGGGCTCTCTGCGACGGCGGTGACAAAGCGCGATGCGGCCGAGGCCGCGATGGCGGAGGCCGAGCGGCGGCTCGGCGAGGCGACGGCCGCCCATGCCGCGCTCGCCGCGCGCCGGGCCGAGCTGGAGCGCGCCGTCAAGGCGGCCGACGATCGGCTGGCACGGGCGCGGCAGGAGGCGGCCGGCGTTGCCCGTGACGAGGCGGCGCTTTCGGCCGAGATCGCGCGGCTGCCTGGCCTTGCCGGCGCGGAGGAGGCCGTCGCCACGGCCGACGCCGCGCGCGCCTTGGCTGAGACGAACGGGCTCGGAGCCGAGCGGGCGCTGACGCAAGCGCGTGAGCAGGAGGCGGCGGCGCGCGCCCCGCTCGCCGAGGCCGAGCGGGCGCTCTCCGGCATCGAGAGCGAGATGCGGACGCTGCAGAAGATTCTCTCCGCCGGGGCAAGTAGCGGACGCCGGCCGCCGATCCTCGATGCGCTCGTCGTGGCGCGGGGCTATGAGGCGGCGCTGGCCGCCGCCTTCGGCGATGATCTCGATCTCTCCGACGATCCCGCCGCCGCGGCGCATTGGGCGGGCGCCACGCCCTCGGCCGAGGATCCGCTGCTGCCCTATGGCGCCGAACCGCTCGGCGATCATGTCGAGGCGCCGGCGCTGCTGGCGCGGGCGCTGGCGCAGACCGGCATCGTCGCGCGAGAACACGGCGCCGCGCTGCAGGCCCTGCTCAAGACCGGCCAGCGCCTCGTGTCGCGCGAGGGCGACCTCTGGCGCTGGGACGGCTTCGTCGCCACCGCCGAGGCGCCGACCGCCGCCGCGATCCGCCTCGCCAATCGCAACCGTCTCGCCGAACTCGGCACCGAGCTTGCCGGCGCCCGCGCCGCCGTCACCGGCCGCCGCGCGGCGCTGGACGAGGCGGTCGCTGCCACACGGCAGGCGACGGACGCCGAACGGCTCGCCCGCGACGCCGTGCGCACCGCGCAGAAGGCCCTCGACGAGGCGCGCGCCCGCATGGCGAGCGCCGAGCGCGAGCAGAGTCGCCTCGCCGCCCGCCGCGCCGCGGTGGCCGAGGCGCGCAGCCGCGTCGACGCCTCGCTCGGCGAGGCCGAGAGCGCGCGCGAGGCGGCCACCGCGGCGCTCGCCGGCGCCGATGATCCAACGGAAGCCGCCCAGCGCTGCACGCTGCTGCGCGCCGAACTCGCCGAGCGCCGCGCTGCCCACACCGAGGCGCGCGCGAGTGCCGAGCGGCTGGCGCGCGAGGCCGAGCTCCGCCAGCGCCGCCTTGCCGCCATCGCCAGCGAGCGCTCCAACTGGCAGAGCCGCGCCGCCAATGCCGCCGAGCAGATGGCGAGCCTTGCCGCCCGGCGCGCCGATATCGAGAAGGAACGGGTGAAGCTCGCCGAATCGCCCGAGGATTTCGAGGTGCGGCGGCGGGCCGTCGTCTTCGAGATCGGCAAGGCCGAGGTCGTGCGCCGCGAGGCGGCCGAGGCGCTGGCGGCCGCCGAGCGGCAGCAATCGCTCGCCGATACCGCCGCGCGCGAGGCGCTGACCGCGCTCTCCGAGGCGCGCGAACTGCGCGGACGGGCCGAGGAGCGGCTGTCGGCGAGCCTCGAGCGGCGGGCCGAGATCGAGGCGCGGATCACCGAATTGCTCGATTGCGCGCCGCATGAGGTGGCGAAGCTCGCCGAGATCGATCCAGCCGCGCCGCTGCCCGATCTCGACCAGGTCGACAAGCGGCTCGAACGGCTCAGGCAGGAGCGCGAGAAGCTCGGCGGCGTCAATCTCCGCGCCGAGGATGAGGTCAATGAGAGCCTCGCCCGCCGCGACACGCTCGCCGGCGATCGCGACGACCTGATCGAGGCGATCCGGCGGCTCCGCCAGGGCATCGGCAGCCTGAACCGCGAAGGGCGCGAACGGCTGCTCGCCGCCTTCGCGGTGGTGAATGCCGAATTCCAGCGCCTCTTCACGCATCTCTTCGGCGGCGGCACGGCCGAATTGCAGCTGACCGAATCGGACGATCCGCTCGAGGCCGGGCTCGAGATCATGGCGCGCCCGCCCGGCAAGAAGCCGCAGACGATGACGCTGCTCTCGGGCGGCGAACAGGCGCTGACGGCGATGGCGCTGATCTTCGCCGTGTTCCTGACCAATCCGGCGCCGATCTGCGTCCTCGACGAGGTCGACGCGCCGCTCGACGACCACAATGTCGAGCGCTTCTGCAACCTGCTCGACGAAATGGCGCGGTCGACCGACACGCGCTTCGTCACCATCACCCACAACCCGATCACCATGGCGCGCATGAACCGCCTCTACGGCGTCAC
Organism: Kaistia sp.; assembly: GCA_965229325.1. Lineage (GTDB taxonomy): Bacteria > Pseudomonadota > Alphaproteobacteria > Rhizobiales > Kaistiaceae > Kaistia. The sequence goes on from OZ245873.1 coordinate 1,977,600, forward strand.
CATGGCCGAACGCGGCGTCAGCCAGCTCGTCTCTGTCGACCTTGAGACGGCGGAGCGGTTTTTGGAGGCGAGTTGATGGGTTGCGCGGGCGGCGCCTGAACCAAAGTGAGCGGCCCTTAGGACTGGATTGAGGAGACGTCGCATTGGATCGGACCGCGACGGTGACTTTCGCCCTCGTCCTGTCTCCTGCCCTGGCCCCCCATCATGTCCGCTCCTTTCGGGGCTCGGCTCGTCGCGCTGCACGACGTCACGCTCGCCGCTCCTGACGGGTGCATTCTCTTCGACCATCTCGATTTCGCCTTCGGCGCCGAGCGCACGGGCATTGTCGGGCGCAACGGCGCCGGCAAATCGAGGCTGCTCAGGCTGATGGCCAGCGGCGGGCCGCCGCGCGCCGGCAGCATCGAGCGTGTCGACCGCTAGGTGCGGCGAGACCGATCGTAAGCCTGTCCTCGACGAAGCGTGCGCCGGCCCAACTGTTCTATGCATCGAGTTCGGTCTGCCGGACCCTAGGTCGACTCAGTCGAACGTCCTAACGCGCACCAGCGGAGTAGCGTCGCGCTTAGTCCTGCATCAGGCGCGGTCGTTGACAGGCGTTCCGAAACACGGCTCCCTTAGGAAGGGAAGGCTGGATCAAATTTGATGGAAGGCCAAGCACACTCTGTCGAGGAATGGATAGCGTTGGCCCATCGCCATCGGGGCGACGCCTATGCCGCGCGCAAGAGCAAAAGGTATTCCGCCTGCTGTACGTCAACGGGCTTAAGCATCGAATGCCTTGTCAAAGCGGCGATCGTCAAGAAGTTCCGATGGAACCGGTTTCCGTCCAAGCAGGAGCGCCCCTCCCTTTATTCTCATGATATTGGGCTTCTTATCCAGCAACTCGACGTCGACTTGAGGCACATCAATCAGGCCTTCGGCCCCAAAATCGCAACGATGACGGCTCTAGTTCGCAACGCGCGCTATGATCCGAAACCGATGCCAGAGAGGTTTGTTTCCGACATTTTCGATGCGGCGTTCGGGAGATATGGAGTGATGGAATGGCTGACGAAGACCTTCCATTTGAGTTAAGGCGCGCCGGAGGTGATTATCTTGACGCACTCAGGTCCTTGGGTCTTGAGCCGGAAGGGCTTGCATGGGCACGAGTTCACGTGCCGGTTGAGGGCCCAATCGAAAGCTGGCGTCTGGGCGATTGGCATCTGGTGTTGGTGACGAGCTTCGTCGATGAGGCTGGTCCCTTGGCTCTAAACGAAGTCCTGTTCAAGGCTTTCGCCGCATCCGCGACGCCACAGTCGGTGTCGCCTTTCATTGTTGACGTCGTCAGTACCAAGGCCAGCATCGCTCGCGAGATAATGTCCGCCATGACGTCAGATCCGATCTTCAGCGCTACAATCCGCACCGCCGATGGAACCACCTCGACGGTGACTGGCGAGGGAGGCATGACGCAAATCGCCGGCCTCTGGTTCCGGCGAATGTGGGTATACGCCACGTCTGCTCCCGCTAAGTCGTTCAAACAAAGGCGCGAAAGCTGGCTCCATTTTAAACAGCAGGTGAACGCGAGGGCGGCATAGCGGCGAGCAACTGATTGGCGCGAGACCATCCTCGACGCCTACCGCCGGCTTAATCCCTAGGCGACCATCAATGAGGCCCATGCCGCTCTGGCGAGCTTCCTCGCCCGCAAAGAGGAGGCTCGCCGACTGGTCTCCTAGCTATCAGGCGGCGAGAGCTGCGCGCCGCTCTGGCAGCCGTGCTCTGCGGAACGAGCCCGCCGCAGCTCCTTATCCCCGACGAGCCCACCAACCATCTTGACCTCGATTCGGTCCAGGCGGAGGAACAGGCGCTAGGCGGCTTCGACGGCGCGTGGATGGGAGCGAGCCAGGACGTGGACGTCCTTGCCGCGCTCGGCCTCACGCGGCGGATTGCGCTGCCGATGGGATCACCGGGAGACGTCCCCGGAAGACCCGGCCGCGCGCCCTACCAGCTGCCGAGCTTCCTCAGCGTTGGGGTTTTCTTGTATTGGTGGCCGCCCATGCGGGCGAGGAGCGCGATCAGTTCGGGGATCGCCCGCATCAGATAGGGACCCTTGTTCAGCATCACGCATTCGGCGCGGGCGGCCATGGCGGCGTCGGTCATCTCGCCGCGCGAGGGAAACCCCTTCTTGATGAGGTGTTCCAGCACCTGCGTCGCCCAGATCACCGGCACCTGCGCCGCCTCGCCGATCCAGAGAATCTCTTCCTGCATTTCGGCGAGCCTGGTGAAGCCGATCTCGACCGCGAGATCGCCGCGCGCGATCATCACGGCCGTCGGCTGCCTGGCGCTGGCGCGGACGATCATGTCCGGCAGGTTGCCGAGCGCGCGCGTCGTCTCGATCTTGAGGATCAGCGAGAGGCTCTGCCAATCGGGGCGGATCGCCGCGAGCGCGCGCTGCAGATCGTCGATGTCGTCGGCCGACTGCACGAAGGAGAACTCGATGCCGTCGGCATTCATGGCGACGAAGGCGAGGTCCTCGATGTCCTTTTCGGTCAAAGCGGGGATCGAGAATTCCGTGTCGGGGAAATTGACGCCCTTTTCCGCCTTCAGCTTGTAGCCGTCCTCGTCCGGCGAGCCGCTCGCCTCGACGACGACGCCCCAGCTCTCCACGGAGATCACGTCGGTCGGCAGCTTGCCGTCGTCGATGAAGATGCGCTCGCCCGGCTTGCAGGCGGCGAGCGCCTGCGGCAGCGTGCATTCGACGGCCAGCATGTCCTCGGGCACATGGCCGAGCTGGCCGGGCGCGGCGATGGCGAAACGGTCGCCTTCCTTGACGCGCTTGTGGCCGTCCATCTCGCGGATCTCGCCGGTGCGGATCTTCGGGCCGGCAAGGTCCATCAACACCTTCATCGGCCGTCCGGTCGCGGCACTGGCCGCCCGCGCATGGCCGATCATGCGCGCCCAGGCCTCGCGGTCGTCATGGGCGCAGTTGATGCGGATCGCCTCGACGCCGAGCTCGGCAAGGCCTTGCATGAACTCCGGTCCGTCGGCGGCCTCGCTCGGGCAGGTGACGAGGAGATGCACCGCGCGGCCCTCCGACGGGGCGCCGAGGATCGCCGTCGTGCGGGCGGCGAGGTGCTGCTCGCCGGCAAAGAACTCGGCCTCGGTCGGAAAGGGGCGGCGCGGGCTGGCGTCGGTGATCGCATCGAGCGCCGCGAGCACGGCGGCGAGCGTCGGCGCGACGCGGCTTTCGAGCCGGCCGATCGAGGAGAGCCCATGCGCCATCAGCCGGCGCTGCAGGCCCCTGATGTCGCGGCGCCGCAGCGCCAGATAATCGGCGAGATTGCGCGCGCTCTCGTGGAACTCGGCCCGCTCGATCAGCGGCGACCAGTCGGCATAGATTGCGGCGCCTTCCGCCGCCACCGCGCGCGCCAGCGCCTCGACCTCGTCCCGCAACCCAGCCGTTTCGCCGCTGTCCATCATGATCGTCTCCGCTCCGCGTTGCCGGTCTGATAGCCGCTCACCACCACGTCGTGATGACCAGGATCAAACCCGCCGCCAAACGCCGCGCGATCTCGCCACTGGCGCGGCGGCGCGGCCTCGACGACACTGCCGCGCATGACACCGACCATGACGCCGCCCTCCTCGACGACACTGCCGCCGCCCGATCCCGCCGCACTCCTCGCCTGGTATGACCGCCATGCCCGCAGCCTGCCCTGGCGCATCGCGCCGGCGAAGCGCGCGAGCGGCACGATGCCCGATCCCTATCGCGTCTGGCTGTCGGAGGTCATGCTGCAGCAGACGACCGTCGCGGCGGTGAAGCCCTATTTCGAGGCCTTTCTGGCGCGCTGGCCAGATGTCGAAGCGCTCGCCGCCGCGCCGTCCGAAGAGGTGATGAAGGCCTGGGCCGGGCTCGGCTATTATTCGCGGGCGCGCAATCTGAAGGCCGCCGCCGAGGCGGTCGCGACGCTGCATGGGGGCCGCTTCCCCGCGAGCGAACCGGGCCTACTGACGCTGCCCGGCATCGGCGCCTATACGGCGGCGGCGATTGCTGCCATCGCCTTCGACCAGCCCGCCGCAGTCGTCGACGGCAATGTCGAGCGGGTGCTGACGCGCGTCTTCGCGCTGGAAACGCCGCTGCCGGCGGCCCGGCCGGAGATCCGCCGCCTGCAGGCGGGCCTGACGCCCAATGAGCGGCCCGGCGACTATGCGCAGGCGATGATGGATCTCGGCGCGACGATCTGCACGCCGAAGCGCCCCGTCTGCGCGCTCTGCCCGTGGCGGCCGTCCTGCGCCGCCCATGCCGCGGGCCGCGAGGAGCGCTATCCGCTGAAGGCGGCCAAGGCGGCGCGACCGGACCGCGTCGGCGCGGCCTTTATCGCCCGCCGCGCCGATGGCGCGATCCTGCTTCGCCGGCGACCGGAGAAGGGCCTGCTCGGCGCGATGACCGAGGTGCCCGGCACCGACTGGCTGCCGGCCCTCGCGCCGCGAGAGGCGCTGGCGGCGGTACCGTTTTCGGCGGCATGGCGGCTGGGCGAGGCGAAAGTCGTGCATGTCTTCACCCATTTCCGTCTGACGCTCGACATCTACTCGGCCGAGGCGCCGCCGGGCTTCAACCTGCCGGAGGGTCACTGGTGGTCGAAGCCCGCCGATCTCCCCGGCGAGGCGCTGCCGACGCTGATGAAGAAGGCGATCGAGGTCGCCCATCCCGGCGCGACCCGCAAGCGCCGCTGACGATCGCCGCCGCCTTGCCGCCGGCCCACTTCCTTGCCATCAAGGCTGCATCGCGCTGCTGGAGCCTGCCATGACCGAGATTCGCCATATCGTCTTCGACATCGGCAATGTGCTGATCCGCTGGGATCCCGAGCGGCTCTACCGGCGCCTCATTCCCGACGATGCCGAGCGGGCAGCGTTCCTCGCCGAGGTCTGCACGCATGACTGGAATCTCGAGCAGGATCGCGGCCGCAGCTGGGCCGAGGCCGAGGCCGAGGCGATCGCGCTCCATCCGCACCGCGCCGATCACATCCGCGCCTGGCGGCTGCACTGGCACGAGATGGTGCCGGGCCCGATCGAGGAGACGGCCGCGATCCTCGAAGCGCTGATCGCGGCGGGCTACGACGTCACCGCGCTCACCAATTTTGCCGAGGACACTTTCCTCGAGGCGCAGGCGCGCTTCCCCTATCTCGCGAGCTTCCGCGGCATCACCGTCTCCGGCGCGATCCGCCTGGTGAAGCCGGATGTCGCCATCTATCACCACCATGTCGAGACGCTCGACCTCGATCCCACGGCGACGCTGTTCTTCGACGACATGCCGGCCAATATCGCCGCCGCGCGGGCGGCCGGATGGCATGCCGAGCAGTTCATCGATCCGGCGACGATGCGCGCCGATCTCGCGCGCTACGGCATCACGCTGCCGTCCTGATCGACAGGCGCGGAGAACGAGCGATGGCCGATTTCTACAGTGTCTCGGTGCCCGTCCTCATCCGCTATCTCGGGCAGCTTGGACGCATGCTGGATCGCCTTGGCGCGTTCGCGGCCGCCGAGGGGCGGAGCGAAGAGGAGTTGCTCGCCCTCTCGCTCAACGAGGGCATGTTCGATCTCCGCCGGCAGGTGCTGATCGCCTGCAATTTCTCGATGCGGGCGCTGCGGCCGATCGTGCCGGCGCTGGAGGCGATGCCGCATGCCGAGGGCCTGACGCTCGCCGATCTCAAGGCGCGCATCGCCGAACGGGCCGAGGCGCTCGGCCGGCTCCGCCCGGAGGACATCAACGGCAAGGAAGAGCTTCGCGCCCGCGAGCGGGCCGGCGAGGCGCTGGTCGAGCTGGACGCGCTGACCTTCGTCACGCACTACGCCCTGCCCAACTTCTTCTTCCACCTGATGACCGCCTTCGCAATCCTGCGCATGGCCGGCGTGCCGATCGGCAAGGCCGATTTCGACGGCTTCCACGCCTATCCGGCCGGCTTCCGCTTCGCGTAAGGCGGGCATTCGCCGCTCAGCCGCCGGCGGCGGCCATTTCGTCGCGGACGGATTGGCGGAGCGCGTCGATCGAGGTGAGCACGCCCGCGCGGTGGACGTTCCAGAACGTCCAGCCATTGCAGGCGTCGAAGCCCTGCACCAGCGCGCCGACGCGGTGGATCGAGCCGGTGTGGCTGCCCGATTCGACCGAGCCATCGGCGCGGACGCGCGCCTGATAGCGGCCCGAGACCGCGGTCAGGATTTCGCCGGGCTGGACGAGGCCGCGCTCGACCAGCGCGCCGAACGGTACGCGCGGCTCGGCCTTCTTGCCGCGCAGGAGTTCGAGCGCCGCGGCCGGCGCCGTCTCGACGGCGGCGATGCGGGCGGCGGCCGCGTCGATATAGACCTGCTCGCGCTCGATGCCGACATAGTGGCGGCCGAGCCGCTTGGCGACGGCGCCTGTGGTGCCGGAGCCGAAGAACGGGTCGAGCACGATGTCGCCGGGCTTCGTCGAGGCGAGCATCACGCGGGCGATCAGCGCCTCGGGCTTCTGGGTCGGATGCAGCTTGTGGCCGTCGGCGTCCTTCAGCCGCTCGCCGCCGGTGCAGATCGGCAGCAGCCAGTCGGAGCGCATCTGGACGTCGTCGTTGAAGGCCTTCATCGCCTCGTAGTTGAAGGTGTAGCGCGACTGCGGACCGCGCGAGGCCCAGATCATCGTCTCATGCGCGTTGGTGAAGCGCTTGCCGCGGAAATTCGGCATCGGATTGGACTTGCGCCAGACGATGTCGTTGAGAATCCAGAAGCCGAGATCCTGCAGCATCGTGCCGACGCGGAAGATGTTGTGGTAGGAGCCGATGACCCAGAGCGCCCCGTCCGGCTTCAGCACGCGGCGCACGGCGAGCAGCCAGGCACGGGTGAAGGCGTCATAGGCCTCGAAGCTCGCGAACTGGTCCCAGGCGTCGTCGACGGCATCGACGACCGACTGATCGGGCCGCGTCAGGCCACCGGCGAGCTGGAGATTATAGGGCGGGTCGGCGAAGACGACGTCGATCGAATGGCTCGGCAGCTGCTCCAGCGCGGCGACGCAGTCGCCCTTGATGATCGTGTCGGCAAAGGCCGGCCGCCCCGCCGGCACGGCCGTCTTCAACTGAACTCCACGCATGCCCCACAACTCCCAACGCAACGCCACACGACAGCCACCATGGTTAGCGAACAGGGTGAAGGTTGCGTTAGGAAGCGTGGTTAAGAGAAGGTTTCGCGCGCCAAAAGCGAGACGGACATCGTTTCGCCGGAGATATCAGGCTAGATTGCAGGCTGATCGCGCCGCCCGGCGCGGAGCGGCCTGCCGCTCCGGCCGTCGCGGCACTGCAACTCCTGTCGAATGGCCCGTGGCCGGGCCGAAGTCCGAGGCCCCGATGACTGCCCGCCTTCCGATCCTTGCCGCCCTCGTCCTCGCCCTCTCGGCGGCGCCTGCTCTTGCCGACAGCGCCATGCTGGTGATCGATTCCTCCGCCTCGATGGCCGGCAAGCTCGGCCGCGACCGCAAGGCCGATCTCGTCGCCGACGCGGTGACATCAGCCGTCGCCGATTTCCCGACCGGGGCGCGGCTCGGCCTGCTCGCCTTCGGCAGCGCCAGCAAGACGAGTTGCACCGATGCCGCTGTTGTGGTGCGGCCGCAGGCGAACGGCAACGAGGCGGTCTCGCAGGCCGCCGCCGCGCTGGCGCCGCGCGGCAAGGCGCCGCTCGCGGTCGCCATCGACCGGGCCGCCAATGCGCTCGACTATCGCAAGGAGCGGGCGACGATCGTCCTCTTCGTCGACAAGATCGAAGCCTGCGACGCCGATCCCTGCCTGATGGCCGCGACGATCAAGCAGAAGGCGCGCGACCTCACCATCGAGGTGATCGGCCTCGGTCTCGACGACACCGATATTCCCGTCGCCACCTGCATCGCCGAGAAGACGGGCGGCAAGTTCCTCAACGCCAAGGACGGCACCGACCTTGCCGGCGGCCTCGCCGCGGCGCTGGCGAACGCCAAGGCGCCGCCGGCGACGCTGCCGGCCGCCTCGCTCGACGCGCCGATGAAGGTCGTCCAGTCCGATGTCTTCGAGGTCGGCTATGACGGCCCGAAGGACAAGGACGACCGCATCCAGATTTCCTGGCCGGGCCTGCCGGCCGGCTCCGAGATCCGCAGCGTGCTCGCCGCGGCCGACGGCAGCAAGCGCCGCATGATGGCGCCGGCGGAGGCCGGCACCTATGAGATCCGCTACTACCATCCCGCGCTCGACGCGGTGCTGGCGACGCGCGTGCTCGACGTCGCGATGCGGCCGGTGACGGTCTCGGCGCCCGCCCGCACGCCCGCAGGCGCCCCGATGACCATCGCCTGGACGGGACCTGCGGCGCAGTTCGACGAGATCTGGATCACGCCGGCGAATGGCGACGAGACCAAGCTCGCCAGCGTCCCGGTCAAGCACAACTTCAGGCCGGTGTCGCTCGATGCGCCGCTCGAGCCCGGCCTCTACGAGGTGCGCTACCATTCCGCCGCCGACAACGCGACCGCGGCCAAGGTGCAGTTCACCGTCGATCCGCCGGCCGCGACCCTGACCGCGCCTGCCTCCGCCGCTGCCGGCAGCCGCATCGACGTCGCCTGGACCGGGCCCGGCGCCCGCTATGACGACGTGGTGATCGCCCGCGCCGGCATGGCCTCGTCCGAGCATGTCACCATGTCGCGCATCCGGCCCGACATGGCGAATGTCCGCATCACCGTGCCGACAGAACCCGGCAGCTACGAACTGCGCTATGTCGCCGGCGACGGCAAGGCGGTGTTCGCCACCGTGCCGCTCTCGGTCAACTAGAGCCAGGCGCCGGGCCGATCCGGCGCAGACAGCCCGGCCGGCATCTGCTAGGACGCAGCCGCAAACCCAATACGGACCCTTCCCATGCTGGTGATATTCGACTGCGACGGCGTGCTCGTCGATTCCGAGATCCTTGCCTCGCGCGTCGACAGCGAGCGGCTGAAGGAGGTCGGCTACGACATCTCCGTCGACGAGATGTCGCACCGCTTCGCCGGCCTGACCTGGGACCGGATCGCCAAGATCATCGAGAGCGATCTCGGCCACCAGCTGCCGGACGGCTTCCACCAGCAGACCGACCGCGAGCTCGACCGCCGCCTCGCTGAGGAGCTCGAGATCATCCCCGGCGTGCACGAGATGCTCGACCGGCTCGACTACCAGCGTTGCATCTGCTCGAACTCCTCGCCCGAGCGGCTCAAGATCTCGCTGACCCGCACCAAGCTCTATGACCGCTTCCGCCCCTATGTCTTCTCGGCGGTTGCGGTCCGCGACAAGCGGCCGAAGCCGGCGCCCGACGTGTTCCTGCATGCGGCGGCGGAGTTCAGCGTCGACCCGAAGGATTGCGTCGTGATCGAGGATTCGACCCATGGCATCCACGGCGCCAAGGCGGCCGGCATGCGCGTCGTTGGCTTCACCGGCGGCTCGCATTCCTGGCCCGGCCATGCCGACGCGCTGACGGCCGCCGGCGCCGAGACCGTGATCAACCGCATGTCCGACCTGCCGCATATCGTGGCGGCGCTGGCCGAGTGGTCCGGCCTCGACGAGTAGGCGGAGCCGCGCCATGACCGTCAGGCTGCGCGCGCATCATCTCCTCTGCATGCTGACCTATGTCGGCAAGGGCTATTCCGAGGCCTTCTGCCACAACTATGACGCCATCGCGCAGCGCCTTGCGGCCGGCGAGGACGTGGTCATGGTCGATGGGCCGGACGACATCTGCGGCCCCGTCGTCGACGCGCCGGACACCCATTGCCATGACGCGAGCGTCGTCCTCCGCGACACGGCGGCCGCGAACGCCGTCGCATCGCTGATCGGCCAACCGCTCTCAGCCGGCGCGCGCTTCACGCTCGACGCCAGCCTGCTGGCTCAGATGCGCGGTGCCTTCGCCGCCGGCACGACGCGGCAGGGCTGCGGCGGCTGCGAATGGTCGCCGCTCTGCGACGGGGTGGCGGCCGCCGCCTTCGCGGGCACGCGGCTGGCGATCGGGGCTGCTCGGAACGGCTGAGGCAACCCTCACCCCTACCCTCTCCCGCGAGCGGGAGAGGGGGTCCATCGTGCCGGTCTGCATCGGCTGGAATGGTCCGACAATGTCGATGCCAGCGCCCCCTCGCCCGCTTGCGGGAGAGGGCCGGGGTGAGGGTCTCCCCTACTCGGCCGCCTGATCGAACGCCTCGGGCCGTTCCCAGGTCAGCTTCGGCACGCGGGCGGCGCGGGTCTCGTCGAGGCGGCGGCGCGGGGCGAAGCGGGGCGCCTCGCGGAAGCGCTCGACGTCGCCGGCCTTCGCCTTGAACACGAGGTGGCGGAGCGTCGCGATGAAGAGGTCGAGCGAGGCCTTCGATTCCGATTCGGTCGGCTCGATCAGCATGGCGCCATGCACGACGAGCGGGAAATACATCGTCATCGGATGATAGCCCTCGTCGATCATCGCCTTGGCGAAATCGAGCGTCGTGACGCCGGTGCCGTCGAGGAAATGATCGTCGAACAGCACCTCGTGCATGCAGGTGCGGTCGCCGGAGGGCTGGGTCATGACGTCGCGAAGCCCGGCGCGGACATAGTTCGCGTTGAGCACCGCATCCTCCGAGGCCTGCTGCAAGCCGTCGGCGCCATGCGAGAGCATGTAGGAGAGCGCGCGCACGAACATGCCCATCTGGCCATGGAAGGCGACCATGCGGCCGAAGGGCTGCTCGCCCTCGACCAGCGCCGTCTCGTCCTCGATCAGCACGGGGCCATCGGCCTCGATGCGGATGAAGGGCAGCGGCGCGAAGGCGGCGAGCCGCTCGGAGAAGACGACCGGACCCGCGCCAGGACCGCCGCCGCCATGCGGCGTCGAGAAGGTCTTGTGCAGGTTGATGTGCATGGCGTCGACGCCGAGCTCGCCGACCTTGGCCTTGCCGACGATCGCGTTGAAATTGGCGCCGTCGCAATAGAAATAGGCGCCGGCCGCATGCACCGCCGCCGCGATCTCGACGACGTCGCGCTCGAACAGGCCGCAGGTGTTCGGATTGGTCAGCATGATCGCCGCAACCTTCGGCGAGAGCAGCGCCTTGACCGCCTCGGGATCGACGGTGCCATCCGGCCGCGCCGGCACGGTGACGACCTTGAAGCCGATCAGCGCGGCCGTCGCCGGATTGGTGCCATGCGCCGATTCGGGCACCAGCACGATGTCGCGCGGCTCGCCGCGCGCCGCGATCGCCGCCTTGATCGCCATCATGCCGCAGAGTTCGCCATGGGCGCCGGCCTTCGGCGACAGCGCGACGCTGGTCATGCCGGTCATCTCGATCAGCCAGCGGCCAAGCTCCGCCATCAGCGCGACGGCGCCGGGGACGGTCGCCAGCGGCTGCAGCGGGTGCACGTCGCCGAAGCCCGGCAGCCGCGCCAGCTTCTCGTTGAGGCGCGGATTGTGCTTCATCGTGCAGGAGCCGAGCGGATAGAGCCCGCTGTCGATGGCGTAGTTCTTCTGCGAGAGGCGCACATAGTGGCGCATCGTTTCCGGCTCGGAGAGGCCGGGGAGATCGATCGGCGCCTTGCGGGCGAGCTTGCCGAGCCGCGGCGCGAAGGCCTCGGGTTCGTCGAGATCGACGCCGGTGACGTCATGCCGCCCGACCTCGAACAGCAATGCTTCCTCGATCTGCAGCCCGCGATTGCCGGTGAAGGTGTCGGTCGCTGTAATTCCGACGCTGCCGGCATCGGTGGGACGGCCCTGGGTGTTCATGGTCATGCCAGCACCTCCTCAAGCGCTGCAACGAAGGCGGCGCGGTCTTCGTCGGTGTTCACTTCGGTCGAGGCGACCACGAGCAGGTCGGCGAGTTCCGGTTTGCCGGGCTCGAGACGCGAGACCGGGACGCCGGCGAGGATGCCCTTGGCGGCCAGCTTGTCGACGATCGCGGCGGCATTGCCGGGCAGGCGCAGCGTGAACTCGTTGAAGAACGAGTCGTTCAGGAGGGTTACGCCCGGAAGCTCAGAGAGCGATTCCGCAAGCTTGACCGCATTCGCATGATTGATGCGGGCGAGGCGGGCGAGGCCCGTCTCGCCGAGCAGCGTCATATGGATGGTGAAGGCGAGCGCGCAAAGGCCTGAATTCGTGCAGATATTCGAGGTCGCCTTGTCGCGGCGGATATGCTGCTCGCGCGTCGACAGCGTCAGCACGAAGCCGCGGCGCCCCTCCGCATCCACGGTCTCGCCGCAGAGGCGGCCGGGCATCTGGCGGACATGCTTCGCCCGCGCAGCGAACAGGCCGACATAGGGCCCGCCGAAGGAAAGCGCGTTGCCGATCGACTGGCCCTCGCCGACGACGATGTCGGCGCCCTGGGCGCCCGGCGGCTCGATCAGGCCGAGCGAGACGACTTCGGTCACGACGGCGATCAGCAGCGCGCCGACCTCGTGCGCCCGTGCCGCGATCGGGGCGAGATCGATCAGCTGGCCATAGAAGGACGGCGACTGCACGACGACGCAGGAGGTGTCGCTATCGATGCGGGCGAGGATGTCCTCGGTGCCTTCGGGATCGGCCGGCAGCGCCTCGACGGCATCGGACGCCATCACCGAGGTGGTCTCGACGACGGCGCGATAATGCGGATGCAGGCCGCCGGAGAGCACCGCCTTGCGGCGCCTGGTGACGCGGTGCGCCATCAGCACCGCCTCGGCGGTGGCGGTGGAGCCGTCATACATCGAGGCGTTCGCGACCTCCATGCCGGTCAGATGCGAGACCTGGGTCTGGAACTCGAACAGATATTGCAGCGTGCCCTGCGTGATCTCGGGCTGATACGGCGTGTAGGAGGTCAGGAACTCCGAGCGCTGGATCAGGTGGTCGACGGTGGCGGGCACATGATGCTTGTAGGCGCCGCCGCCGACGAAGAACGGCACCGTGGACGCCGCGACATTGCCGGAAGCGAGCCGCCCGAGCGTGCGCTCGACCGAGAGCTCGCCCGCCGCCTTGGGCAGGTCGAGGCCCTGAACGCGGAGATGCGCGGGAATGTCGGAGAAGAGATCGTCGATCGAGCCGACGCCGATCGTGGCGAGCATCGCCTGCCGGTCGGCCTCGGAATGGGGAAGATAGCGCATCGCAGCGAGCCTTCGCGTTTGATCCTGAAGTCTTCACCTCTCCCTGAGGGAGAGGTCGACGGCGAAGCCGGCGGGTGAGGGTTTAGGGAACCATCCGGAGAGGCCGTAAACCCTCTCCCGGACCTTCGGTCCGACCTCTCCCTCAGGGAGAGGTGAAGGGATGGCTCCCTCCTCCCGCTACAGCGTCTCGAGAAAAGCCTTGTAGGCCGCCTCGTCCATGAGGCCCGCCAGTTCGCCCTTGTCGGCGACGAGAAGGCGGATGAACCAGCCGTCGGTCTCGGGCGCATCGTTGATCTTGGCCGGCTCCTCGACGATGGCGGCGTTGATGGCGTCGACGGTGCCGGAGATCGGGGCGAACACCTCGCTCGCCGCCTTGACCGATTCGACGACGGCCGCCTCGTCGCCCTTGGCGAGCGTCTTGCCGATCTCCGGCAACTCGACATAGACGACGTCGCCGAGCTGCGACTGGGCATAGTCGGAGATGCCGACGGTCGCGATGTCGCCGTCGATGCGGACCCATTCATGGTCCGTGGTGAAATAGGTCGCCATGAGGCTGTTCCCTCTCGAAGGTGTCAGGAGGCGGATTTGCGGAAGTAGCGATGCGGCACGAACGGCATGGGCGCGATGCGCGCAGCAAGATCCTTGCCGCGCACGGAAAGGGTCACTTGTGTTCCGGGCGCCGCGCAATCGGCGCTGACATAGCCCATGGCGATCGGGCCGCCAGCGGTCGGCCCGAAGCCGCCCGAAGTGACGAGGCCTATGAGGCTGCCGGAGGCGTCGCGGATCTCGGTGCCCTCGCGGGCCGGCGCCCGGCCCTCCGGGCGGATGCCGACGCGGAGCCGCCCCGGCCCGCCCGAAAGCTCGCCGAGAATGCGCCCGGCGCCAGGAAAGCCGCCCTCGGCGCGGCGGCGCTTGCCGATCGCGAAGCCGAGATCGGCCTCGGCGGGCGAGGTCGCCTCGTCGATATCGTGGCCATAGAGGCAGAGCCCGGCCTCGAGCCGCAGCGAATCGCGGGCGCCGAGGCCGATCGGCGCGACCTCCGGCTCGGCGAGCAGCAGTTCCGCCAGCGCCACGGCCTCGCCGTCCTTGACGGAGATCTCGTAGCCGTCCTCGCCGGTATAGCCGGAGCGGCTGATGGCGCAGTCGATGCCGCCGACCGAGGCCCGCATGGCGGTCATGAAGCCCATCGCGGCCGCGGCCGGGCAATGCCGCGCCATGACGAGGGCCGCGAGCGGTCCCTGCAGCGCGAGCAGCGCCCGGTCTTCGGCGACGACGAGATCGATGCCATCAGGAAGGTTCGCGGCAAGATGGGCGTAGTCGATCGCCTTGCGGCCGGCATTGACGACGAGGAACAGCGTGCCGTCGGCGGCGGGATCTGACGGCCGCGTCACCATGAGGTCGTCGATGATGCCACCCTCGGCCGTCGTCAGCAGCGTGTAGCGGATGCGTCCGGGGGCAAGCCCAAGGAAGTCGCCGGGCGTCAGCGCCTCGAGCGCCCGCGCCGTCGTCGCGTGGTCGGGGCCGACGAGAAAGCACTGGCCCATATGCGAGACGTCGAAGAGGCCGGCCTTCTCGCGCGTCCAGTTGTGTTCGGTCAGGATGCCGGTCGGATATTGCACCGGCATGGCATAGCCGGCGAACGGCACCATGCGCGCGCCGAGCCGGCGATGCAGGTCGGCGAGCGGGGTTTCGCTCAGCGGTTCGGACGTGGTCTCAGGCTCGGAGGCATGCGCCATCAACGGCTCCTCGGACGGGGTTCCAATGCACGCCACGTCCGAAACCGGACATGCCGCGCCCCCTCTGTCCGAGAACCTGAGAGATTTCCCATGCGCCCTTAAGGCACGCATGGTTGCTCCTTCGGTGAGCCCTCCCTTGCGAGGGGCTGCTTTCCAGAGCGTCGCCGACCGTCCGGTCCTTGAGCCTGAGAGTTTCCGGGGCGGTTGCTCCTTCGGCGCCGACAGGGCCAAGGCCCCGGCGGTCTCTCCCGGCGGTCGTATGAAGCTGCCGCGAGCGGCACCCTCCAGCCGGGTCGCGACGGAGACCCAACCTGGTGGCGGAGTGTAATGGCCGCCGCGCCTTAGTCAAGGAAACGCCCTGCGGCACGTCGGCTCGTTTGCGGCGCGCCGCGCTGTCTCAGGCCGCGACGACCGGCCTCAGCAGGCAGAGGAGACCCGTCCAGATCATCCAGACGGTCAGGATCAGGAAGCCGAGCAGCGCGCCGAGACCGAAGAGGCCGGGGTCGAACGGAATGACCGTCGCGATGCCTTCCACGGTGCCGAGCAGCAGGACGAGACCGCCGGCGAGACCGACGATCGCCACCGCCGGGCCGAAGCGACGATGGCGGAACTGATCCAGCGCGACGCCGATCAGCCAGAACGCGGTGAGCGACTGTCCGATCGCCTCGCCGATGCCGACGCCAGCGAACTGGTGCAGCGCCATGAAATTGGCCTCCAGCGCTGCCCGCAGCCCCGGATCGGCGGCGCTCGACGTCCAACTCGCGGCCAGCCCCGGCACCGCATAGACCCAGCGCGAAAGGCCGATCGCCTGCGTCACGCCGGCCGCGATCCCGAGCGCGGCCACGGCACCGCCAGCGCCGGGCGTCCGTTCCGTGACGCGGGCGACGGCGACCGCAATCGGCGCGAACAGCAGCGCAGCGAGCGCAAAGGCAGCCCAGGCGAGGATGAGCGCCGCGCCGCCGGCGGAAAAGGCGGCGAGGATCGTGCCGGCGGGCTGCCTGAGGATATCAGGATAGGCAAACTGTGCCGCGAGCCAGGCATAGGGAAGATTGAACGCAATCGCGAAGACGATCAGCGCCGCGCCAATGGCGCGCACTGACCCCGAGCCTGCCCCGTGCATGACCGAACTCCCCCCGGCCGCATCGACATTGCGCGTCGAGGATGCCGCGTCTCCGCCAAAGTTCAAGCCCCTGGCGGGCGATCAGCGCGATTTCAGCGGCCGCGCGCCTTCGCCGGGGCGTCGTCGAAGCCGACATAGATATGGAAGTCGGAATTGCCCGGCGCGATCTGCAGCACGATGCTGTCGTCGATCTTGGTGAAATCGCTCGAGAGCGTCGGCTCGGTCAGCGCGACCTGGATCTTGAAGAGCTCCGACTTGATGATCTTGTCGGTGCCCTGCACCACGGCGATACGCAGCGGCACGGTGATCGTGCCGGCCTTGCCGGCGGGGCCGGCGACGGTGCGGCCGATGACGCCGACCTTGACGGCGACGCCGCCCTCGGTGGCGCGGCATTCGCGCGCGGTCTTGACGATCGAGGACTGGTAGGTGATCGGCGGCGGCGCGCCGGTGATCGGATCGGGCTTGCCGCCGGCCTGGAAGGCGGTCATCTGCTCGGTGCCCGGACGGATCGAGACCGGCGGGCAGAGCGCGACCGAGGATTTCTGGTACTGGCTCGGGTCGAGCACCACGGCGCCGGCCTTGCCGGCGCTCGGCCCGCCGAAGATGGCGTTGGCGAGCGTGCTGTTGCCGCCTTCCGCCGGCTGCAGCGGGGCGCTGCCATCCGTCGGCACGGTCGTCGCGGCGGCCGTCTCCGAGCCACCGCCCCCGCCGATGCTGCTGCATGCGGCGAGGAGCCCCACTGCAAGCGCCATCGCCGCGAGCGACGCGGACCGGGCAAGGCTGGAGCGAACACGACGCGGACGGCGAACCGACGAAGACTGCATTCCGATTATTCCTCGACGCTGAAGCGCGACCTCTATAACAGTCCGTTCCATCTTTGGCGACTTGGTGGCGGCTTCGCAGTTTCGCGGCCTTCATTCGCGCCGGATGGCGCCGTCGATCAAGTTTCCCGCGCAAGCTTGCCGGTCGCTCCGCGCGGCGATAGGGTGCCGGATCGGCCGGCTTGTGACGGGGAGCGGCCTGTGGAGGTTTCGAGTTCCGTGAATTATGTGAGCACGCGCGGCGCCGCGCCGCAGCTCGGCTTTTGCGATGTGCTGCTCGCCGGTCTCGCACGCGACGGGGGCCTTTATGTGCCCGCGGCATGGCCGTCCTTCAGCAAAGATGATCTGGTCCGCCTTGCCGGCCGGCCTTATCACGAGGTCGCCCATGCGGTGATCCGGCCGTTCGTCGGCGGCGAGATCGACGATGCGCTGCTCGCCCGGCTCTGCCGCGAGGCCTATGCGACCTTCCGCCATCCGGCGGTGGCGCCCCTGGTGCAAACCGGGCCGAACGCCTTCATTCTCGAACTGTTCCATGGGCCGACGCTCGCCTTCAAGGACGTCGCCATGCAGCTCCTGGCGCGGCTGATGGACCATGTCCTCACCGCGCGCGGCCGCCGGGCGACCATTGTCGGCGCGACCTCGGGCGATACCGGCGGCGCCGCCATCGAAGCGTTCAAGGGCCGGAAGGCCACCGACATCTTCATCCTGTTCCCGAAGGGCCGCGTCTCGCCGGTGCAGCAGCGCCAGATGACGACGGCGGGCGATGCCAATGTGCATGCCATCGCCATCGACGGCTCGTTCGACGATTGCCAGGCGCTGGTCAAGGCGCTGTTCAACGACCTGAAATTCCGCGACCGCGTCGCGCTCTCCGGCGTCAACTCGATCAACTGGGCGCGCATCGTCGCGCAGGTGGTCTATTACGTCACGGCCGGCCTCGCGCTCGGCGCGCCGCATCGCCCGGTGTCGTTCACGGTGCCGACCGGCAATTTCGGCGACGTCTTCGCCGGCTATGTCGCGAAGCGCATCGGCCTGCCGATCGAGCGGCTCGTCATCGCCACCAATGCCAACGACATCCTGGCGCGGACGCTGCAGAGCGGGCGCTACGAGATGCAGGGCGTCGAGGCGACCTCCTCGCCGTCGATGGACATCCAGATCTCCTCGAATTTCGAGCGGCTGCTGTTCGAGGCCTCCGGCCGCGATGCCGCCACCGTGCGGCAGCTGATGGGCGGCCTTTCGCAATCCGGCGCCTTCACGGTTCCCCCGGCGATGCTCGCCGCGATCCGCTCCGAATTCGATGCCGGCCGCGCCGACGAGGCGACCACGGCCGCGACGATGGCGTCGACGCTGGCCGAGACGGGCTATCTCGCCGACCCGCATACGGCCGTGGCCCTTGCGGTCGCCGGCCGCCTCCCGCCTTCGGCGACGCCGATGGTGACGCTGGCGACGGCGCATCCGGCCAAGTTCCCGGCCGCCGTCGAGGCCGCGACCGGCGTCCGGCCGGCGCTGCCGCTCTGGCTCGGCGATCTCATGGACCGCGACGAGCACTTCTCGGTTCTCCCCAACGATACAGAGTCCGTCGCCCGCTTCGTCGAAGCGCGAGCCCGGGCCGTCGAGGAAACAGCAGGATGATGGTTCCAACCAGCCGGGTGCGCCGCTGATGGGTGTCGAGGTGACGACGCTTCCGTCCGGGCTCACGATCGCGAGCCATGCGATGGACCATCTCGAAAGCGCCGCGCTCGGCGTCTGGGTCGGGGCCGGATCGCGGCTCGAATCGCCCGCCGAACACGGCATCTCGCATTTGCTCGAACACATGGCGTTCAAGGGCACGACGCGCCGTTCGGCCACCGACATCGCCGAGGAGATCGAGGCGGTTGGCGGCGAATTGAACGCCGCGACCAGCGTCGAGACGACGTCCTATTACGCGCGCATCCTCAAGGACGACGCCGAGCTCGCCGTCGACATCCTCTCCGACATTCTCTGCCATTCGGCCTTCGATCCGCATGAGCTCGAGCGCGAGCAGCATGTCATCGTGCAGGAGATCGGCTCCTCGCTCGATACGCCCGAGGACCGCGTGTTCGATTTCTTCATCGAAGGTGCCTTCCCGGACCAGCCGCTCGGGCGGACCATCCTCGGCACCGAGGAAACCGTGCGCGGCGCGCGCGCCGACCATCTCTCGTCCTATCTCGACCGCTATTATCACGGGCCCTCGATGGTGCTGTCGGCGGCCGGGGCCGTCGATCATGCCAAGCTCGTGGCGCTCGCCGAGGATCGCTTCGCCGGCCTGCCGTCATCGCCCCTGCCCGATCCGCAGCGCGCCCATTACATCGGCGGCGACGTGCGCGAGCGGCGCAAGCTGATGGAAGCGCAGATCCTGCTCGGCTTCGAGGGCCTGCCCTATGCGTCGGAGGACTTCCACGCCGTGCAGATCCTTGCCTCGCTGCTTGGCGGCGGCATGTCCTCGCGGCTGTTCCAGGAGGTGCGCGAGAAGCGCGGCCTCTGTTACTCGATCTATTCCTTCCACTGGAGCTTCGCCGATACCGGCCTCTTCGGCATCCATGCGGCGACCGGCGGCGAGGATATCGGCGAGCTGATGCCGGTGCTGCTCGGCGAACTGGAGCGGGCGAGCGAGGACATCTCCGAGCAGGAGCTGTCGCGGGCGAGGGCGCAGATGCGCGCCAGCCTTTTGATGAGCCTCGAGAGCCCGGCGGCGCGGGCCGGACAGCTCGCCCGGCAGATGCTGCTGTTCGGCCGGCCGATCGCCGTCGACGAGCTGGTGGCGCGGATCGACGCCGTCAGCGTCGCCAAGCTGCGCCAGCTCGCGCAGCAGATCTTTACCGGCAGCGTGCCGACGCTTGCTGCCATCGGGCCGATCGACACGCTCGCCGATCGCAGCCGGATCGCGGAGCGCCTCGGCTCACCCGTTGCGGCATAGGGGCCGGGCGGGCGATGGAATTCCTGCGCTCTGTCGTCCCGTTCCAGCCCGCCCCGGTCATCTCGACCGACACCGTCATCCTGCGCAGTCCCTCGATGGCCGACTATGCCGCCTGGAGCGAGCTGCGCGGGGCGAGCCGCGCATTTCTCGCGCCCTGGGAGCCGGTCTGGCCGATCGACGACCTCACAAAGCCCGCCTTTCGCCGCCGCCTTCGCCGCTACCAGCGCGAGATGCAGGAGGCGACCGGCTATCCGTTCCTCGTCTTCCGCACCGAGGATCTCGCCCTTGTCGGCGGGCTGACGCTGTCGCATATCGTCCGCGGCGTGACGCAATCCTGCTCGCTCGGCTACTGGATGGGCGAGCGCCATGCCGGCCGCGGACTGATGACCGCCGCCGTCAAGGCGGTGATCCCGTTCGTGTTCGACACGCTCCGATTGCATCGCCTGGAAGCGGCCTGCCTGCCGCACAACGCCGCCTCGATCCGCCTTCTCGAAAAAGCCGGATTCACCCGCGAGGGCTACGCACGGCGCTATCTCAACATCGACGGACGCTGGCAGGACCACCTGCTGTTCGCGATCGTGAGCGACGATCCCCGGCCGTGACGGCCGAGGGGAGCGAGCGTTTGGCGCGTTGCCGAAAAATCCTTGGACGGCCCTGCCGCGGGATAGTACTTCTCGGCGGCCTGTAGGAGGTGTGTTTGTCGCTTAACCGTATCGTCGCTGCGATCGGTGTGGTGCTGTTCTTGATTGCCGGGACGGCGTCGCCCGCCCTTGCGCTGGACGCGCTGACCGTGCCGCTCGACGGCAAGACGCTCGATCTCACCAAGGCCATCGACTTTGCCTCGCGCGATCCCTCGGACCGCGTGCAGGTGTCGACGGCGCCCGGACCCGACGGCATCGTCAGGCGGATCGAGGTGCGCTCGAACGAGGCCGGCGGCAGTTCCTACTGGGCCTATTTCGCGCTCGCAAACAATGGCGACGAGCAGATCGACCGCCTCCTGGTGGCGCCGCATTTCCGCCTCGTCAATTCAGGGCTGCTGATCCCCGATCTCGGCGCCTCGCGCATCGCGCAGGTGACGCCGAGCCAGGGCTTCCCGCCCGAGCGGCAGGCGAGCCAGGAAGCCGACATCTTCCGCATCACGCTCGATCCCGGCGCCGTCGTCACCTTCGTCGCTGAATTGCGCACGCCGAAGCTGCCGCAGCTCTATCTGTGGGATCCCGACGCCTACAAGGATTCGATCAACTCCTTCACGCTCTATCACGGCATCGTGCTGGGCATTTCCGGCCTGCTGGCGCTGTTCCTCACCATCGTCTTCGTGGTCAAGGGCACGGCGATGTTCCCGGCGACGGCGGCGCTCGCCTGGTCGGTCCTCATCTATCTCTGCATCGATTTCGGCTTCTGGAACAAGGTGATCCAGATCGCGCCCGGCGACGACAAGATGTGGCGCGCCGGCGCCGAAGTGCTGCTCTCCGCGGCGCTGCTGATCTTCACCTTCGCCTATCTCAACCTCAACCGATGGCATGTGCGCTACAGCCACGCGACGATCGCCTGGCTGGTCGGCCTGATGATCCTGCTCGGCGTCGCCGTGTTCGAGCCCGGCATCGCCGCCGGCGTCGCGCGCATGTCGCTCGGCGCCACCGTCGCCGTCGGCTTCATCGTCATCGTCTACCTGTCGCTGCACCATTACGACCGCGCCATCATGCTGATCCCGACCTGGGTGCTGCTGATGGTCTGGGTGTTCGGCGCCTATCTCACCGTCTCGGGCACGCTCGCCAACGACGTCATCCAGCCGGCGCTGAACGGCGGGCTGGTGCTCATCGTGCTCCTGATCGGCTTCACGGTGATGCAGCACGCCTTTGCCGGCGGCACCGTCGTCCAGGGCGCGATCGGCGAGACCGAGCGGCGCGCGCTGGCGCTGGTCGGCGCCGGCGACATCGTCTGGGACTGGGACGTGGCGCGCGACCGCATCCTGACCGGCACCGATGCCGAGGACCTGCTCGGCCTCAAGCACGGCACGCTGGAGGGACCTGCCCGCGACTGGCTCGACGTGCTGCATCCGGCCGACCGCGACCGCTTCAAGGCAACGCTCGACGCCGTGATCGAGCAGCGCCGCGGCCGCATCGCGCAGGATTTCCGCCTGCGCTCGGAG
Organism: Kaistia sp.; assembly: GCA_965229325.1. Taxonomy (GTDB): domain Bacteria; phylum Pseudomonadota; class Alphaproteobacteria; order Rhizobiales; family Kaistiaceae; genus Kaistia. Next base: position 1,999,401 of record OZ245873.1, read on the forward strand.
GACGGCCATTATCGCTGGTTCCATCTCCGCGCCCGTCCCGTCATCGGCTCCGACGGCGAGGTGCTGCGCTGCGTCGGCACGATGAGCGACGTCACCGACGAGCGCACGGCCGAGGAGCGGCTGCTGCATGATGCGGTCCATGACAACCTCACCGGGCTCGCCAATCGCGAACTCTTCCTCGACCGCCTCTCGAGCGCCCTGATCCGCTCGGAGGTCGAGGAGGCCGCCCTCCCCTCGGTGTTCGTGCTCGACATCGACCGCTTCAAGCATGTGAACGACACGTTCGGCCTCTCGGTCGGCGATTCGATCCTCCTCACCATCGCCCGCCGCCTGTCGCGCCTCCTGAAGCCGCAGGATACGCTCGCCCGCCTTTCCGGCGATCAGTTCGGCTTCATGCTGCTCTCCGAATCGGAGCCCGAGCGGATCGCGGGCTTTGCCGACAGCGTCCGCCGCTCGCTCCGCGCGCCGATCTCGTTCGGCGACAAGGAGATCTTCCTCACCGCCTCGATCGGCATCGCCATGCATGATGGCGAGCAGCATGACGCGACGGCGATGTTCAAGGATGCCGAGATCGCGATGTATTGCGCGAAGCGGCTCGGCGGCGACCGCATCGAGGCGTTCCGCCCGGCGCTGCGCCAGCACGGCACCGACACGCTGACGCTCGAGGCGGACCTCCGCCGCGCCATCGGCCGCGAGGAGATCAAGGTTCTCTATCGGCCCGTGGTCCGGCTCGAAGACCGCACCGTCGCCGGCTTCGAGGCCGAGATCCGCTGGGACCACCCGAAGCATGGCCGCGTGCCGGCAAGCGAATTCATCACGCTCGCCGAGCGCAACGGGCTGATGACGCCGCTCGGGCTCTTCGTGCTCGACAAGGCGGCGCGCCAGCTCTCGGACTGGCAGGAACAGCTCGGGCCGCATGTGCCGCTGTTCGTCTCGGTCAACGCCTCCAGCCGGCAGCTGCTGCGGCACGACCTCATCAACGACGTCAAGTCGGTGCTCTCGCGCTCGGCCGTGCAACGCGGCACGCTGAAGCTCGAATTCGCCGAGAGCCTCGTGATGGAAAACCCGGAATATGCCGTGCAGGTGCTGACGCGCGTGCGCGAACTCGGCGCCGGCCTGACGCTCGACGATTTCGGGACGGGACATTCCTCGCTGAGCTATCTGCAGCGCTTCCCGTTCGACACGCTGAAGATCGACCAGAGCTTCGTCCGCGGCCCGACCGCCAAGCAGAAGCGCGTCATCCTGCGCGCCATCGTCGGCCTCGCGCATGACCTGCACATGGACGTGATGGCCGAGGGCGCCGAGACCGACGACGACGCGCTCGACCTCTACGACATCGGCTGCGAATTCGCCTCCGGCATGCTGTTCGGCCAGGCGATGACCGCCGCCGAGGCCGGCACGCTGCTGTTCCGCGAGGAAGAGGCGATGATCGCGTGAGCGGCGTCGCGGCGTCCGGGCGGCTCCAGTCCATCGTCGGCCTGCGGCTCTCGATCGTGCGCCGCGCCGCTGACATGCTCGGCCTGCACTTCGGTACGGTCCGAGCGAGCGTGAGCCCTCTTGGCCGGACAGGAACCACTGCAGACTTCACTTTCCACGTTCAGGCGCCCTGGCGCTTTGATCGTGCCGGCCGGATCGTCACGGGGCGGTCCGAGCTCTGGACATTCGCCGGCTCGGGAGCCGAGCCGGACGGGTGGTCGTATGAAACCGGAAACAGCCTGCAGGACGTCAGACTGACCGAGCTTTTCGGTCCGAGAATCGAGCGGCTCGGCTGGTGCCCCGGACACCAAGGGCCTCTCGTCATAGCCGTAGCGGTGGGCGAGACGGGCGACGTTGCCATCACCTTTGATGCGGGACTGGCTTTTCGCATCTTTGTCGATCAGGCGGACGGGGAGGCGTGGCGGTTCTTCGCGCCCGGCAACGACGACCACCTCGTTTTCCCTGAAGAAGCGCCGTGACTGGGCCTCAGGCGGCGTCGCGCGGCAGTGTCGGTATCGCGGCCAGTTCGTCGCGCATGGAGGCGGCGAGGATGCCGAGATCGTAGTCGCGCTGGAGATTGACCCACATCTGCGGGCTGGTCCCGAACAGCTTCGCAAGCCGCAAGGCCATGGCTGGCGTCACCGGCTGCCGCTCGGCCAGCACGTCGTGCAGGGTCTGGCGCGAGATGCCGAGCAGGCGTGCGATCTCGGTCTTCGAACGGTCCATCGCGGGAAGAATGTCCTCCCGCAGGACTTCGCCCGGATGCGTCGGCGCCAATCCCGACAGAAGCGGATTCGTGCTCATCAGTGGTAGTCCTCAAGATCGACATCAACGGCGTCTTCGCCGGTCCATCCGAATGTGATGCGCCAGTTTCCGCTCGCATCGAGAGCGAACCGCCCTTTTGCATCGCCCTTCAGGCCATGCAACCGCAAACCAGGGAGGTTCATGTCTTCCGGAGACCTGGCGGCGTCGAGCAGCGCGAGAATGCGCCGAACACGCCCGGCATTGGCCACGCTCAGCCGCGACGGATCGCCGGTTTCGGCGAACCGCCTCAGCGCCTTGCTGCGAAATGACCGGATCACGGGGCGTAAGGTATTGCCTTACAGTGCTTTCGTCAATGCGAGCCGCTTGACAGGAGCCGCCCCCGTCCCTCTATTCCGCTCATGCCGACGGACGCGACCGTGATGCCTGAACACAACAAGCCCCCGCTCGATATCCTGCTCTCGGCGCCGCGCGGCTTTTGCGCCGGCGTCGACCGGGCGATCCAGATCGTCGAGCTGGCGCTGAAGAAATTCGGCGCGCCCGTCTATGTGCGGCACGAGATCGTGCACAACCGCTATGTCGTCGACAGCCTGCGCGACAAGGGCGCCGTTTTCGTCGAGGAGCTCGACGAAATCCCGGACGATGGCCAGCCGGTAGTCTTCTCCGCGCATGGCGTTCCCAAGAGCGTGCCCGAGGCGGCGCGGACGCGGCAGATGTTCTTTCTCGATGCCACCTGCCCGCTCGTCTCGAAGGTGCACAAGGAAGCGCAGATCCATTTCAAGCGCGACCGCGAGATCGTGCTGATCGGTCATGCCGGTCATCCCGAGGTGATCGGAACCATGGGCCAGTTGCCGCCGGGCGCCGTCTCGCTGATCGAGACCGTCGAGGACGCCGCGGCTTTCAAGCCGCGCGACCCGGCCTCGCTCGCCTATATCACGCAGACGACGCTCTCCGTCGACGACACGGCGGCGATCGTCCGCGTGCTGATGGAGCGCTTTCCGGCGATCACGGCGCCGCACAAGGAAGATATCTGCTACGCGACCACCAACCGGCAGGACGCCGTCAAGCGCATCGCCGCCTCGGTCGACGCCATGATCGTCGTCGGCGCGCCGAATTCGTCCAATTCGCAGCGCCTGCGCGAAGTGGCCGAGCGCGAGGGCTGCCCCGTCTCGGTGCTCATCCAGCGCGCCGCCGATATCGACTGGCCGGCGCTCGGATCGATCCGCCGCGTCGGCGTGACCGCCGGCGCCTCGGCGCCCGAAGTGCTCGTCGAGGAAGTGATCGACGCCTTTGCCGCGCGCTACGCCGTCAAGGTCGAGGTCGTGCAGACGGCGGAAGAGACGATCGCGTTCAACCTGCCGCGCGAACTCAGAACCGTGGCGGCCTGAGACATCCATGGCCGTCTATACAGAGATCGCGGACGACGAGATCGCCCGCTTCGTCGAGGGCTACGACATCGGCGCCTTGCTCTCCTTCAAGGGCATCGCCGAGGGCGTCGAGAATTCGAACTATCTCGTCGTCACCGAGACCGGGCCCTATATCCTGACGCTCTATGAGAAGCGCGTCGATCCGAACGACCTGCCCTTCTTCATCGGGCTGATGGACCACCTCGCCGCGCGTGGCCTCACCTGCCCGCAGCCGGTGCGCAACCGCAGCGGCGAGGCGCTCGGGACGCTCGCCGGCAAGCCGGCGGCGATCGTCACTTTCCTCAAGGGCATGTGGATCCGCCGGCCGCGCGTCGATCACTGCGCCGCCGTCGGCACGGCGCTGGCCGAACTGCATCTCGCCGGCGAAGGCTTCCAGCTGACGCGGCGCAATGCGCTCTCGGTCGCGGGCTGGCGGCCCCTCTTCGAGCGCTCGGCCGAGCGCGGCGACAGCGTGCTGCCGGGCCTCGTCGCGGCGATCGCGAGCGAACTCGACCTGCTCGAGGCGTCCTGGCCGACGGATCTCCCCGGCGGCGTCATCCATGCCGATCTCTTCCCCGACAATGTCTTCTTCCTCTCGAACCGCCTGTCGGGGCTGATCGACTTCTATTTCGCCTGCAACGATTTCCTCGCCTATGACGTCGCCATCTGCCTCAATGCCTGGTGTTTCGAGGCCGACGGCGCGCTCAACGTCACCAAGGCGCGGGCGCTGCTCAGCGGCTACCAGAAGGTTCGCCCGCTCTCCGAGGCCGAGCGTGCGGCGCTGCCGATCCTTGCGCGCGGTTCGGCGCTGCGCTTCCTGCTGACGCGGCTCTATGACTGGCTGAATGTCCCGCCCGGCGCGCTGGTGGCGCCGAAGGATCCGCTCGAATACTGGCGCAAGCTGCGCTTCCATCAATCGGTCGCGGATGTCCGCGCCTATGGTATCGATGCATGACTGATGAAGACCGCGTCCAGATCTGGACGGACGGCGCCTGTTCCGGCAATCCCGGCCCCGGCGGCTGGGGTGCCCTCCTCGTCTATAACGGCACCGAGAAGGAACTCTCGGGCGGAGCCGCCGAGACCACCAACAACCGCATGGAGCTCAGCGCCGCCATCGCCGCGCTCGAAGCGCTCAAGCGGCCGTGCAAGATCGACCTGCACACCGACAGCCAATATGTGAAGGGCGGCATCACCGGCTGGATCCATGGCTGGAAGAAGAACGGCTGGAAGACCGCCGACAAGAAGCCGGTCAAGAATGTCGATCTCTGGCAGCAGCTCGACGAGGCGCTGAAGCGGCACGACGTCGCCTGGCATTGGGTGCGCGGCCATGCCGGCAATGTCGAGAACGAGAAGGCCGATCTCCTGGCCCGCCAGGGCATGGCGCCGTTCAAACCGGCGGCGCGGCGGGGCTAATCCCAGAGCCGCGTAACGCCGAAGCTGTCGAACAGGGCCTCGTTCGAGACCAGCGTCAGCCCCTCGCTGAGCGCCTGCGCGATCAGCAGCCGGTCGAAGGGGGCCTTGTGGCCATAGGAGAGGGTGCCGGCCCGGGCGGCATGGACCGATGTCAGGGCGAGCCGGCCAAAGCCATCGAGATCGAGTTGCCGTTCGACGTCGCGGGCGACCAGCTCCATCTCGGGCAGCTTGCCGATGTGATGCTTCAGCATCAGCTCATAGACCGAGACGGCGCTGACCAGAGCTTCATTGTCGCTGTTACCGATTGCGCTCGCCGCAACGGGCGGCAAGCGCTTGCTTCCCATCATCCACCAGAACCAGGCATGGGTATCGAGCAGCAACCTCACTTGGGATTGTTCCAGGCCTCGAGCTCATCGTCGGGAAGCGGCTCGAAGAACCGATCGTCGAAATTGACCAGCCCTTTGAGGCGGCCCGGCTGGCGGCGCGGCTTTTCCTCCGGCGCCAGCGGGACGAGGCGGGCGACCGGGACGTCGCCGCGCATGATGATCACCTCCTCGCCCGCCGCGGCGCGGGCCGCGAGGCGGGAGAGGTTGGTCTTCGCCTCATGCATCTTGACGCGGATCATGGCGCAGCCCTCGGTTAGCTAACCCCTTAGCTAAGCCGGAACGCGGCGCCGCGCAAGGATCAGAGCAGGTCGAGGATTGCCGCCGCGCCAGAAACGGTGACGCCCGGCGCATCCTCGACATTCAGCGCCGTCACGACGCCGTCGTCGACGACCATGGCATAGCGGCGCGAGCGGAGGCCGAGGCCCGGTGCCACGAGGTCGATGTCGAGGCCGATGGCCTTGGTGAACAGGCCGGCGCCATCGGCGAGGAACAGGATCTTGCCCTCGGCGCCCGTCGCCTTCTCCCAGGCGCTCATCACGAAATGATCGTTGACCGCGACCACCGCGATCTCGTCGACGCCCTTGGCGCGGATCGCCTCGGCCTGATCGATATAGCCGGGCAAGTGATTGTTGTGGCAGGTCGGGGTGAAGGCGCCGGGAACGGCGAACAGCACCACCTTCTTGCCGGCGAAGATGTCGGCCGTCGATTTCTCGACGACACCATCGGCCGTCTTGATGCGGAACTTGGCGTCGGGCAGGCGCTCGCCGACCGAAATCGTCATGGCAGTCTCCAAGATCAGGGGATGGTCCGGTTGAGGAGCCTTGAGCCTACCCAACCGCAACCGGGCCGTCGAGGGCTCAGGGCGCTGCGATCGCCGAGCCGTCGGCCGCGAGCGTGAACGCGCGTGTGGTCGCGGCATCCGGGGTCGCCAGCGTCAGGCGCAGCGCGGCACCGGCGAGCGGCCCCTCGGCCGCCTTGCGGTCGACGGTAAAGCGATAGGTCGCCCTGCCCTCACCCGACGACGACATCATCGGGGGCGCCGCATACCAGTCGGGCGGCGTTTCGACGAAGAGCACGCTCTCGTCCGGCGCTCGCGTCGCGACGTTCACCTCGAATTCGGGCGCCGTATCGGGGCCGCCGACGCGCTTGAGTGACGCGACCTCGAACAGGCCCGCCTCGCCCGGGCCGGGCAATGCGGCCTTCGCCACGGCGATCGTTTCCGCAGCAGCGGCGTCGGTGATCCCCGCCGGCACGTCGAGCGCCAGCGCGAGGCTCACCGGCAGGCAGATGTCGTTGCAGACGCCGAGATCGGCCGCCAGCACCAGTTGCGACGGCCTCGCCGGATTGTGGGCGGCGAAGCGCACCGGCAGCACGACGCGGTCGTGATAGACATTCGAGGCCGAGAAGCCGTCATCTTCGCGCTCCGGCGCCGGGAAGCCGACCTCGGCCCCGCCGGCATTGGCGGAGGCCGAGAAATCGAGCCGCGGCGGAATGCCGGCGTCACCCGGATTGCGCCAATAGGTCTTCCAGCCTGGATCGAGCTCGATCTCGATCGCCGCCTCGAGCGGGGACTCCGGTCCCGCGGGCGTCGCCGAGAGGCGCATGCGGACATGGTTTCCCGTCACCCACTCGCCGGTCGCGGCCAGAACAGGCAGCGGAACGGCCAGCATGGCAACGGCGCAAAGGCGGGCGAGGAGCGGAACAGGGAGCGGCGTCATGGCAGGCGGGGCGGTCCGAATACGGGCTCGTGGCCAGGGCGCGCCACGCCCCTCGCATCTAGACGCGCGCGCCGCGAAGCGCCAGCACGGCCCGCATCATTTGTTCGTGTGGCCGGAGGTGAGCCCGGGCCGACGGCGGCGCGCTTTCAATTTCGGACCCAGATGGTAGACTTTCGCAATGAGCAGGGCGATGCACATGCGGGCGAGCGAGCGCAGCTATCTCGACGGCCAGTTCCTGGTCGCGATGCCGAGCATGGAGGACGAGCGCTTCGCGCGGTCCGTCATCTATCTCTGCGCCCATTCCGACGAGGGCGCGATGGGCATCGTCGTCAACCAGGCGGTGCCGCAGATCGCCTTCCCCGACCTGCTGGTCCAGCTCGATATCATCCCCGATGGACCGGAGATCCGCCTGCCGCGCGCGGCGAGCCGGATGATCGTGCAGCGCGGCGGCCCGGTCGAGACCGGGCGCGGCTTCGTGCTGCACAGCGCCGATTACTTTGCCGAGAACTCGACGCTGCCGATCGACGAGGACATCTGCCTGACCGCGACGCTCGACGTGCTGAAGGCGATCGCCTCGGGCTCCGGCCCAGAGCGGGCGATCCTGGCGCTCGGCTATGCCGGCTGGGGCGCCGGCCAGCTTGAGCAGGAGATCCAGGCGAATGGCTGGCTGTCGCTGAAGGGCGACGCGAAGCTCATCTTCGATCTCGATCTCGAGCGCAAATACAGCCGGGCGCTGGCGCTGATCGGCATCGATCCGGTCATGCTGTCGGGCGAGGCCGGCCACGCCTGAGCGGCGCTACTCGGCCTTTTCGGTGTCCTCGCCGTCGCGGCGGAGCACGCCGCGCGCATAGGCGATGAAGACGCCGACCAGCGCCAGCGCGAGGCCGAACCAGGTGATCACATATTGCAGGTGGTTGTTGGAGAAGACGACCAGCGTCTCGCCGCCCTGCGGCAGCCCGCCGGGATTAGGCGTCGCGTCGGCATCGATCGAATAGGGCGCGACCTCGGCCGGCGCGAGGCCGGCGGCTCTCGCGAAGAGCGCCGGCTCGCGCGCGAACCATTGATTGTCGCGGCTCATCCCGTCGCCGAAGAGATGCATCGGCCGCTCCGGCCGCCGCAGCAGCCCGGTCACCGTGACGCGGCCCTTCGGCTCGCCTTCGGCGCGCGTCGCCGGATCGCGGCGCTGGTCCGGCACGAAGCCGCGGTTGACATAGACGATCCAGCCCGCATCCGTCACCAGCGGCACGAACACCGACCAGCCGACGCCGCCGATCGGCCCTTTCGGCTCGGAGAGCGTCGCATAGAGCAGCGCCTCCTTGTCGACGAGGAAGGTGCCGCTGACGGTGACGGGGGTGAAATCGGCTTCGGCGAGATCGAGGCTCGGCCAGGCGGCGGGACCGGGAGCCGGCACGGGCGCTGAATGGATGCGGCTGTCGACCTGCGCGATCAGCGCTTCCTTCCAGTGGAGGCGCTGCCATTGCCAGAGGCCGAGGCTGCAGAGCAGCGCGAACATGATCGCGCTGGCGATGGCCGGGGCGATCAGACGGCGGATGGGCGATCGCGTCCGGCTCATGACATGCGCCCATGAAACGGCTTCGCGGTGATCACCCGAGCCAGTCTCGCCCGGCTATTCAAGCCGGCCCTGCTCGGCCTTGGTGCGATACTGGATCGCGATCATAAGGCCCTTCAGCGGCCGGAGCATGCCGATGGAGAGGCCGATGATCAGCGGGCCCCACAGGATGATGTGGACCCAGACAGGCGGCTGGAAGGTGAATTCGACATAGAGCGCCAGGAAGGCGACGATGAAGCCGACGATCAGGATGACGAAGACGGCCGGGCCATCGCCGGAATCGATGAAGGAGAAATCGAGGCCGCAATTCTGGCAGGCGGGCTGCAGATCGAGGAAGCCCTTGAACAGCCGGCCCTGGCCACAGCGCGGGCAGAGGCCGCGCATGCCGCTCGCCGTCGGCGAGATCGGCGCGTAGAGCGCCCGGTCCGGCGCATGCTGCGGAGGCGTCGCGTCCGGGTCGCTCATAGGGTTACTCCAGCAGCCAGGGCCGCCGCCCGCTCGCGGACGACGGCCGAAGGGCGATGTCAGGCGGCGTGGATCGGCGCGCCCCAGCCACCCCAGACATAGATGGCGAAGAACAGGAACAGCCAGACCACGTCGACGAAGTGCCAGTACCAGGCCGCCGCCTCGAAGCCGAAATGCTCCTTCGGGGTGAACTGGCCGGCGAGCGCGCGGCCGAGGCAGACGATCAGGAAGATCGTGCCGATGATGACATGGAAGCCATGGAAGCCGGTCGCCATGAAGAAGGTGGCGCCGTAGATGTTGCCGCCGAAGGAGAAGGCGGCGTGGCTGTATTCGATCGCCTGCACGCAGGAGAAGATGAAGCCGAGCACGACCGTGCAGATGAGGCCCCACTTCAGGCCCTCACGATCATTCTCGAGCAGGGCGTGATGCGCCCAGGTGACCGTCGTGCCCGAGGTCAGGAGCAGCAGCGTGTTGAGCAGCGGCAGATGCCAGGGATCGAACACCTCGATGCCCTTCGGCGGCCAGTGACCGCCGGTGAAGGCGACGCGCGACACCTGCTGCGCCTCGTTGGCGAAGAGGCTGGCATCGAAGAAGGCCCAGAACCAGGCCACGAAGAACATCACTTCGGAGGCGATGAACAGGATCATGCCGTAGCGCAGGTGCAGTTGCACCACGCGGGTGTGATGACCCTGCTGGCCTTCCTTGATCACGTCCACCCACCAGGACGCCATGGTGTAGAGCACCAGCAAGAGGCCGGGGACGATCCACAGCAGCGAGGCGCCGTGCATGTAGGAAATGCCGCCGATCGCCATCGCGAGCGCGCCGACGGATCCAAGGAACGGCCACGGGCTCGGATTGACGAGATGGTAGTCGTGATGCTTGGCGTGGGCTTCTGCCATGACGTGCTCCCCGGTCCTTATCGAAGTTTCGGATCCGCCGCGGCGGGCTCAAGCGAGGCGAGCGGCGCCGGCTTGGCCTCGACGCTCGGATAGAACGTGTAGGAAAGAGTGATCGTGTCGGTGTAGCGGCTGTCGACGTCGTCCACCATCGCCGGATCGACGAAGAAGGTGACCGGCATCAGGACGCGCTCACCCGCCTTCAGCGTCTGCTCGTTGAAGCAGAAGCAGGCGATCTTGTTGAAGTACTGGCCGGCAGAGGACGGCGTCACGTTGAAGCCCGCCTGCCCGCTCGAGGCGACCTGCGTGCGGTTCTCGGCGATGAAATTGACATGGCCGACCTCGCCGAGCTTGACGCGGATCTCGCGCTGCTCGGGCCGGAAGGCCCAGCCGATGCCGTTGGCGACATTGGCATCGAAGCGGACCGTGATGCTGCGGTCGCTGACGACGCCGGGCGCTGCTTCCGCGCGCTGCGTCGTGCCGCCATAGCCGGTCATCTGGCAGAAGAGGCGATAGAGCGGCACCGAGGCGAAGGCCGCCGCGAGCATGGCCGCGCCGAAGACGGCGCTGGCCGCCGCCGTCACGGCGAGCGAGCGCCCGCGCTTTCGCGGCAACGTCTCGGGCTTGCTGCTCTCGGGCGCGCTCATCGCTCAGAGGCTCCGGTTGGCGACATTGCCGCCGAGCTTCACGATGGTCACCGCCCAGAACAGGATGACGAGCGCCCCGAGCGCGAGGCCGATGGCGATCGAGCGCGCACGGCGGCGGCGGAGCTGTTCCGGCGTCAGGCGCACGCCGCCGTCGGCGAGCGGCGCAACGGCCTGGGGATCGCGGCCCTCTACCATGACAGCCCCGCGAGCAGTGCGAGGCGCTCGACGAGCAGCATGGCGAACAGCATGAACAGATAGAAGATCGAGAAGCCGAACAGCCGCTTGGCCGGCAGCATGGCGACGTCGCCCTCCGGCATCCGCCGCACGCGCAGCGCCAGGACGACGAAGACGAGGCCGAGCGCGGCGGCAGCGGCGCCATAGGCGACAGAGGCGAAGCCGAGCAGCGTCGGCAGCACGCCGACGGGCGCGAGGATCAGCGAATAGATCAGGATCTGGCGGCTGGTCTCGGCCTGGCCCGCCACAACCGGCAGCATCGGCACACCGGCGCGCGCATAGTCCTCGGAGCGGAACAGCGCCAGCGCCCAGAAATGCGGCGGCGTCCAGATGAAGATCATCAGGAACAGCACCAGGCTCTCGATGCTGACCGAACCGGTCACCGAGGCCCAGGCGACGACGGGCGGGAAGGCGCCGGCTGCACCGCCGATGACGATGTTCTGCGAGGTCCAGCGCTTCAGCCACATCGAATAGACGACGACATAGAAGAAGATCGTGAAGGCGAGCAGCCCGCCGGCGACCGGATTGACCAGCACCGTGAGGACGCCGACCGAGAAGGCGGCGAGCGTCAGCCCGAAGGCGAGCGCCTCGCTCTCGGTGACGCGGCCGGCGGGAATCGGGCGATTGCTGGTGCGGCGCATCAACCGGTCGACATCGGCGTCGTACCACATGTTGAGGGCGCCCGAGGCGCCGGCGCCGACGGCGATGCAGAGCAGCGCCGTGAAGCCGATGACCGGATGGATGCCGCCCGGCGCCATGACCATGCCGACCAGCGCCGTGAACACGACCAGCGACATGACGCGCGGCTTGAGCAGCGCGACATAATCCGCCGGGCCGGCGAGGCTCGCGGTCTCGATGCTGTCGATCTGCACGTCGGACATTCTAGGGTCAACCATCTCAACGTGGAGCCGGGCGGGGCCCGGCTCCGTCATTCCAGGGCGGTTCGGCAGGGCACCGCTTCAGCGAAGCAGGCACCCGGCCGATCGTCTCGTCCGGCGGCGCGAGGATCGCGCCGGCCGGCATCAGAGTGCGCTAGTGGCGGACGTCACCGATGCGGGGCAGCACTTCCCACTGGTGGAAGGGCGGCGGCGACGACAGCTGCCACTCGAGCGTGGTGGCGCCCGATCCCCAGGGATTGTTCGGAGCCGGCACCTTGCGGCGGAAGGCATCGAACACGCCGTAGAGGAAGATCAGCACGGCGAAGGCCGAGATGTAGGAGCCGATCGACGACACGAAGTTCCAGCCCCACAGCGCATCCGGATAGTCGGCATAGCGGCGCGGCATGCCGTCCATGCCGAGGAAATGCTGCGGGAAGAACACGAGGTTCACGCCGATGAAGGTGACCCAGAAGTGCAGCTTGCCGATGCGCTCGTCATAGAGGTAGCCGAACATCTTCGGGAACCAGTAGTACCAGCCTGCGAAGATCGCGAAGACGGCGCCAAGCGACAGCACGTAGTGGAAATGCGCCACCACGAAATAGGTGTCCTGGAAGGCGCGGTCGAGACCGGCATTGGCGAGCATGACGCCCGTGACGCCGCCGACCGTGAACAGGAAGATGAAGCCGATCGCCCACAGCATCGGCGTGCGGAACTCGATCGAGCCGCCCCACATCGTGGCGATCCAGGAGAAGATCTTGATGCCGGTCGGCACCGCGATGACCATGGTCGCCGCGACGAAATAGGCCTGCGTCTCGAAGGAGAGGCCGGTCGTGTACATGTGGTGGGCCCACACGACGAAGCCGACGACGCCGATCGCGACCATGGCATAGGCCATGCCGATGTAGCCGAAGATCGGCTTCTTCGAGAAGGTCGAGATGACATGGCTGATGATGCCGAAGCCCGGCAGGATCAGGATGTACACCTCGGGATGGCCGAAGAACCAGAAGAGGTGCTGGAACAGGATCGGATCGCCGCCGCCTTCAGGCTTGAAGAAGGTGGTGCCGAAATTGCGGTCCGTCAGCAGCATGGTGATGGCGCCGGCGAGAACCGGCAGCGACAGCAGCAGCAGGAAGGCCGTCACCAGCACCGACCAGGCGAACAGCGGCATCTTGTGCAGCGTCATGCCCGGGGCGCGCATGTTGAAGATCGTGGTGATGAAGTTGATCGCGCCGAGGATCGACGACGCGCCGGAGATATGCAGCGCCAGGATCGCGAAATCCATCGCCGGGCCGGGCTGGCCCTCGGGGCCGGAGCTCGAGAAGGGCGGATAGATGGTCCAGCCGCCGCCGACGCCATGCTGTCCGGCCGCGCTCGGCATGAACAGCGAGATGACGAGCAGGAGGATCGAGGGCGGCAGCAGCCAGAACGAGATGTTGTTCATGCGCGGGAACGCCATGTCCGGCGCGCCGATCATGATCGGCACGAACCAATTGCCGAAGCCGCCGATCATCGCGGGCATGACCATGAAGAAGATCATGATCAGGCCATGCGCGGTGGTGAAGGTGTTGAAGACGTAGGGGTTGCCGAAGATCTGCAGACCGGGGTTCTGCAGCTCCATGCGGATGCCGACCGACAGCGCACCGCCGATGATGCCCGAGATGATCGCGAAGATCAGGTACATCGTGCCGATGTCTTTGTGGTTGGTCGAATAGACCCAGCGACGCCATCCGGTCGGATGGTGATCGTGCGACGCCTCTGCGGCATGACTAGCCATGGCCTCTCCCCTTCCTATTCATCGGCCCGCGGGCGCAGCGCGCCGGGACCCAATAATCAGCAAACGTGCGACGGCGCTGAGATCAGCGCGTCGCGACCTCGACAGCGGGTGCATCCGTCGCCGCGCCGGCCGCAACCTTGGCGTCCGACTTGATGCTGGCGAACAGCTGCTTGTAGGCACCGGGCAGATCGGTCTTGGCCGCGGTCACCCAGGTCTTGAACTGCTCCGGCTTCACGACGCGGATCGCGATCGGCATGAAGGCGTGATTGATGCCGCAGAGCTCCGAGCACTGGCCGTAATAGACGCCCTCGCGCTCGGCGAGGAACCAGGTCTCGTTGAGCCGGCCCGGGATCGCGTCGATCTTGATGCCGAAGGCCGGCAGCGCGAAGGAATGGATCACGTCCTGGCCGATGACCTGCATGCGCACGACCGTACCGACCGGAACGACCATCTCGTTGTCGACGGCAAGGAGGCGCGGCTGGGTCGCCGGATCGGTGATCTCGTTCTCCGGGATCATGTTGGAATCGAAGGCGACGCCGTCATTGTCCGGATATTCGTAGTTCCAGTACCACTGGATGCCGGTCGCCTTGACGGTCAGGACCTTGGCCGGATCGTAGTCCTTGATGATGCGGCCGGGATCCTGCTGCGCGAACAGGAGCGAGAAGGACGGCACGGCGATGGCGATCAGGATCAGGATCGGCGCGACCGTCCAGACCACCTCGATCAGCGTGTTGTGCGAGGTGCGCGAGGGGACCGGATTGGCCTTCGCGTTGAAGCGGATCATCACATAGATCAGCAGCGCCAGCACGATCAGCACGATGGCGACCATGGCGATGGTGATGCCGGTGTTGAAGCTGTTGATCCGCTCCATGATCGGGGAGGCCGGCTCCTGCAGCCACATGGCCCAGGGCGTCGGCTGCGCAGCTTCGGCGCCGCTCGACATCGCGCCGAGGACCGCCGCGATCGACCCACCGAGCTTGATGCCCGATCCGAGACGCGTCTTCGCCTTCGTCACGTCGTCACTCCCTCTCAATTCCACGCCGGCATCCGGATGCTTTGCACGTCCGGCCTCCGTTGCGCCACTTTCCACAACAGTATAGGCCGAAGGCAGGACGCTTCCACGCTGCGATTTCGGAATACCCCAACTTGCCCGAGACAAACCACATGGACCTTTACCTCGCAACGGCGGATCGTGAGAATTGATGCGGCAAATCGCGCCCATCGCGCGCCTGTTTCGCGCGCCCGGGCCGGTCACCGGCATGCGATGAATGCGAGATGGACAGCGCGGGAATCCAGGAGATCAGACCGGTGAAAACCACCATGTTCGACCGTCGGCCGATGCGCCGGATGCTGCGGCTGACGGCCCTTTTCGCGGCGCTGGCGATGGCCGTGTCGCCCCTCCTCGTGCCGGCTGGCGCGGCGCGCGCGCAGGGCGTCTCGAAGGGCATGCATGGCGACTGGGAGACGCGCTGCGACAAGCCGCCGGGCGCCCAGGACGAGATCTGCTCGATGATGCAGTTCGTCACCGCCGAGGACCGCGACAATGTCGGCCTCTCGGTGATCGTGCTGAAGACGGCCGACAAGAAGGCCAAGGTCATGCGCGTGCTGGCGCCGCTCGGCGTGCTGCTGCCCTCCGGCCTCGGGCTCAAGATCGACCAGAACGAGATGGGCCGCGCCGGCTTCGTGCGCTGCCTGCCGGATGGCTGCCTCGCCGAGGTGATTCTCGACGACAACCTCATCGCCAAGCTCCGCGCCGGCAAGACGGCGACCTTCGTCATCTTCCAGACACCGGAGGAAGGCATCGGCATCCCGATCTCGCTGAACGGCTTCGGCCCCGGCTTCGACGCCCTGCCCTGACGGAAGACTGAGGAATGGCACCGATTCGCTCCGCCGAAGCGCTCCGCGCGCTCTACGGCGCGCCCTCGCCGCGCGCGCTCGCCAAGCAGCTCGATCACATCGACCGGCATTGCCGGACGTTCATCGCGCTGTCGCCCTTCCTCGTTCTCGCGACCGAGGGGCCCGACGGGCTCGGCGATGCGACCCCGCGCGGCGACCAGCCGGGCTTCGTCACCGTCGCCGACGAGAAGACGCTGATCATTCCCGACCGGCCAGGCAACCGGCGCGTCGATTCGCTCTCTAACATCGTCGAGCGCCCGGGCGTCGGGATCCTGTTCCTCATCCCGGGCTTCGTCGAAACGCTGCGCATCAACGGCACCGCGACAATCGATGATGATCCTGCGCTCCGCGAGGCACATCGCACCGGCGACAACCTGCCCGCGACCGTGCTGGTGGTCACGGTGAGGGAGGCCTACCTCCAATGCGGCAAGGCGATGATGCGCTCCGCGCTCTGGGACGCCGCGACCTGGCCGGAGAGGACCGAACTCCCGACCATGGGCGAAATGCTGAAGGACCACACACGGTCGAGCGACGCGCCCGAATCGGAGGCGTCGATGATCGAGCGTTACAGGGCGACGCTTTATTGAAGGGATATCGTGATTGAGGCGATCTCGCGCGGAGACCTAGCTGGCGAGCCCGGCCTTGCGACCGGGACGTCGCCACGCAAGATGCTTGTCTCGATCCAGTATCTGCGCGCCATCGCGGCGCTCCTTGTCGTGCTGCAGCATGCCGGCGCCATGCTGCCCGGCGGCCCCAACCGCATCGAGGCGTTCGACAGCGGCCATGTCGGCGTCTCGATCTTCTTCGTCATCAGCGGTTTCGTGATGCACCACGCGGCGCGGCGCGAGCGGGCCGGCGAGTTCATCCGCCGCCGCCTCGTGCGCATCGTCCCGCTTTACTGGGTCATGACGACGGTCCTGCTGGCGATCTATCTCGCGGGTTACCGACCCGAGGTGACGAAAGCCGCGCTCTTCACGAGCTACGTTCTATCGCTCGGCTTCATTCCGCATCCCGCCGTGATCGGGCCGCATGTGACGCCGCTGCTGGTCACCGGCTGGACGCTGGACCGGGAGATGCTGTTCTACGCCCTCTTCGCCATCGGCCTCCTGGTCGGACGCCCCGCCGCCTTCAGCGCCGCCGCGCTCGTGGTGCTCGCCCTCGTCGGCAAGAGCGATCTCCTGACGGGCCCGATCGCCATCGTCTGGACCGACCCGAAGCTGGTGCAATTCGCCGCCGGCCTCGGCATCGGCTGGCTGTTCACCAGGGCCTACCCGGCCACGCTGGCTGCGCTGCTGCCCGTCGGCGCCGTGCTCTCGGTGCTGTGGGCGAGCGGCAGCACCGGCGTTACAGGCAGCGTCCTCATCACCGCTGCCGGCGCGGCGATGATCGTCGCCGGCGCGCTGGCGCTCGAACCGCGCCTCGTCAGCCCGTCGCGCCTCCTGATGCTCATCGGCGCGGCCAGCTACGCGATCTACCTGTCGCACACGATCCTGATGATCGGCCTGATGCCGGCGCTGGGGCCGCTCGCGGACACGGGTCTCGCCGGCTTCACGGCCGCGATCGCGATCGGCGTCGCCCTCTCCACCGCAGTCGGCATCGCGCTGCATGTCGTGCTCGAAAAGCCGTTGCTCGCATGGGCCGATGCAGCGACGCGGCGGCTGTGGCGCCTGCCAGCGAAGTCCGACCGGGCGCGTGAGGCGGCCTGACGCGCGGGCCGGGCCCGGCCGAGGGGTGCAATCCTCTGGCCGATCCCCTATCTCTGCTCCAGAACGCAACGATTGCCCGCCCCTTGCCGGAGTTCCCCATGGCCGACGAATCCCTCTCCATCCTCGCCCGTGCCGGGCTCGACCGGGCGGAAACGGAAGCCGTCGTCGCCGAGGCGCTGTCGGGCGCCGACGATGGCGAGCTCTATCTCGAATATGCGCAGTCGGAAGGCCTCGTCTTCGACAATGGCCGCCTGTCGGGTGCCAGCTACGATGTCCGCCAGGGCTTTGGCCTTCGCGCCGTCGCCGGCGAGGCCGTCGGCTATGCCCATGCCGGCGAGGTGTCGCTCGACGCCATCCGCCGGGCGGGCGAGGCCGTCGCTTCGGTCAAGTCGGGCCATTCCGGCACGCTGGCCGAGCCGCCGGCCGGCACCAATCGCCGCCTCTATACCGACGAGAATCCGCTCGGCGCGCCGAGCTTCGCCGGCAAGGTGACGCTTCTCGAGACGATCGATGCCTATGCGCGGGCGAAGGACCCACGCGTCCGGCAGGTCAGCGCCTCGCTCGCCGCCTCATGGCAGGTCGTCGAGATCCTCCGGCCTGACGGCACCTATCGCCGCGATGTCAGGCCGATGGTGCGGGTCAATGTCTCGATCATCGCCGGCGAGGGCGACCGCCAGGAGCAGGGCTCCTATGGCATGGGCGGGCGCGAGGGCTTCGGCCAGTTCGTGACCGCCGAGCGCTGGCAGCACGCCGTCGACGAGGCACTGCGCCAGGCGCTGGTCAATCTCGAGGCGATTCCCGCGCCGGCCGGCACCTTCGATGTCGTGCTCGGTCCGGGCTGGCCGGGCGTGATGCTGCACGAGGCGGTCGGCCACGGGCTCGAGGGCGATTTCAACCGGCGCGGCGAGAGCGCCTTCGCGGGCCTGATGGGCCAGCAGGTCGCGGCCAAGGGCGTCACCGTCGTCGACGACGGCACCATCGTCGACCGGCGCGGCTCGCTCTCCTTCGACGACGAGGGCACGCCGACCCAGGCGACGACGCTGATCGAGGACGGCATCCTCGTCGGCTATATGCAGGATCGGCAGAACGCCCGGTTGATGGGCATGCAGCCGACCGGCAATGGCCGCCGCCAGTCCTATGCCCATATCCCGATGCCGCGCATGACCAACACCATCATGCTCGGCGGCAGCCATGATCCGGCCGAGATCCTCGCGTCGGTGAAGAAGGGCCTCTACATGGTCTCCTTCGGCGGCGGCCAGGTCGACATCACCTCGGGCAAGTTCGTGTTCGGCTCGACAGAGGCCTACATGATCGAGGACGGCCGCATCGGCGCGCCGGTCAAGGGCGCCATGCTGATCGGCAACGGGCCGGAAGCGATGCGCCGCGTCTCGATGGTCGGCAACGACATGGCGCTCGATCTCGGCATCGGCACCTGCGGCAAGAGCGGCCAGGGCGTCCCGGTGGGCGTCGGACAGCCGACGCTCCGCATCGACCAGATCACGGTCGGCGGCACGGCGGGCTGACCTCGCATCGCACGAAAAGTTGCAGCCTCCCCTTGCCAAGGGCGGATCGCGGAACATTTGAGGACCTAGGGAACGAGCCGCACCTGTGCGGCTTGTTCACGGCAGATGTTCGACACCGCCAACCTTCAGCAAGGGGTCCCGATGTCCCGCACCGTGCTTTCCGGCCTGATCGGCCTTGCCTCCGTCCTGATGCTCGCAGAGACCGCCGCCGCCGCCCCCTCGATCACCGGCGTCTGGGCGCGGGGCGATGGCAATGCCCGCGTCAAGATCGAGCCGTGCGGTGAGCATTACTGCGCCACCAATATCTGGGTGAAGCCCGGCCGCAAGGGCGAGTCTGTCGGCGACACGCTGGTGATGATGGTCGAGCCGAAGAGCGACGCGGAGCTCTCCGGCAAGGCCTATGACCGCCGCCGCAAGCTGACTTTCTCGATGGACATCGCCGTCAAGCCGTCGCTCCTCACCAGCCGCGGCTGCATGCTCGGCGGCCTCGCCTGCACCTCGATGAACTGGACGCGGCTCGACTGAGCGCCCGTCAGGGATAGAGCCGCTCGCGCGACCACTCGCCCTCGCCCGGCACGGCGCGGCGGAAGACGGCGCGGTCATGCAGGCGAAAGGCGCCATCCTTCCAGAATTCGATCTGCAGCGGCCGGATGCGGAAGCCCGACCAGTGCGGCGGGCGTGGCACGTCGCCGATCGGATAGCGGGCGGCGACGGCGGCGACCGCCTTTTCCAGCGCGAAGCGCGATTCGAGCGGCCGCGACTGCTGCGAGGCCCAGGCGCCGAGGCGGCTGTGGCGCGGCCGGCTGGCGAAATAGGCATCGGCCTCTTCGGTCGTCACCGTCTCGACGAGGCCGCGCACGCGCACCTGCCGGCGCAGCGATTTCCAATGAAAAAGCAGAGCCGCCTTCGGCTGGCCCAAAAGCTCGCGTCCCTTGGCGCTCTCGAAATTCGTGTAGAAGACGAAGCCGTGCTCGTCGAAATCCTTCATCAGCACCATGCGCACATCGGGCAGACCGTCTTCGTCGACGGTTGCGAGCGCCATGGCCGTGGGATCGTTGGGTTCGCTCTTCTCCGCTTCGAGCAGCCAGGTTGCGAAAACGCTGAAGGGGTCGGTCGCGTCTGTGAAGTCACTCATTGTTAACCCGATTTCCCCGATGCTGCGGCGATTGCCCGAGGGGCCGTGCATGCCGCGACTGACGAGAGATATAGCGGGGACCAGCCCCTTTGCCAGCCTCGCCCTCATCGGCTGGGGCGGCAGCGTGCTGCACCGCCGGCCCGGCGTGACCCCCGCATGAGGGTGCGCCTGCTCCACGGGCTGCTCGCAGCCTGCCTTGGCGCGAGCCTTTTGGCCGGTTGCGGATTGACGCCTTTCGGCAGCGACGGCGTCGACAGCGTCACCACCGGTTCGATCACGCCCGCGGCCGTGCCTTCCCCGACGCCATCGGCCATGCCTGCCCCCACGCAGTCAGCGATGCCTGCCCCCCTGCCCCCGGCCGGCCCTCCGCTTGCCCTCGTCGCCCCTCCGCCGGCCAAGCCCGCCGTCGTCGATGCGCTGGCCGATTCGGACTGGCAGGCGATTCGCGCTGTCGCCGCGGGCCGCTTCAGGACGGCGCCGAACGGCGCGCCGCTCGACTGGAGCAATCCCGAGACCGGCAACAGCGGCACGGTCGCCGCCCTCGCCGATCCGAAGAAAAGCGGCGCGCTCAGCTGCCGCGCCTTTGTACTCACCGTCAGCGATGTGCGCGGCGTGCGCCGCTATCAGGGCGATGCCTGCCGGTCGGGCGACGATAGCTGGCAGCTGTTCAACATGACGGCCGACGACAAGACTCTGCTCTGACCCGGCGACGGCGTATCATCGGCCTGTTATTTGTCGCCGCGGCGACACGGAGCCGACTGGAATCAATTCCTAGATCTTCCTATATGACCAGGATAACCCGGGTCTTCGGACCGGGAACGAATTCTGCCCGTCGAGGGGGTATTCATGCGAGATCCATATGAGGTGCTCGGCGTCGCGAAGACGGCGAGCGAGGCTGATATCAAGAAGGCGTTCCGGCGCCTGGCGAAGACGTCGCATCCCGACCGCAACAAGGACGATCCGAAGGCTCAGGACCGCTTTTCCGAGCTGAATTCGGCCTATGAGATCGTCGGCGACAAGGAAAAGCGCGAGAAGTTCGATCGCGGCGAAATCGGCGCCGACGGCAAGCCGCGCTTCCAGGGCGGCGGCGGCTTCGACGACTTCCAGGGCTTCACGTCGCGCGGACCGCGTCCCGGGCCCGGCGCGCAGAGCTTCCGCTGGTCGAGCGAGGGCGCCAGCGACGACGACATCCTGTCCGAGATTCTCGGCGGCTTCTCCTCGCGGGCCGGTTTCGGCGGCCGTCGCGGCGGACCGCGTCCGCAGCCACAGGCCCAGCGCACGCCCGGCGAGGATGTGACGGCGAGCGTCGCCGTGACGCTCGAGCAGATCGTGCGCGGCGACAAGGTGCGCGCGGAACTGCCGACTGGCCGCACGCTCGAAGTGGCGATCCCGCCCGGCACGCGCTCGGGCAAGCAGATCCGCCTGCGCGGCCAGGGCTGGGCGAGCCAGGACGGCGGCCCGGCCGGCGATGCCATGGTCACGGTCGAGTTCGTGCCGCATCCTCTGTTCAAGGTCGAGGGCGACAATCTCCGCATCGACCTGCCGGTGACGCTCGACGAGGCCGTGCTCGGCGCCAAGGTGCGCGTGCCGACGCTTGGCGGCTCGGTGACGATGACCGTGCCGGCGGGGTCGAATGGCGGCCGGTTGCTGCGGCTGAAGGGCAAGGGCCTGCCGACGACAGCCGGCGGTCATGGCGACCTCCTGGTCGCGCTCCGCCTGATGCTGCCCGAGACGATCGACCCCGATTTCGAGGCGATGATGCGGCGCTGGCGCGACAGCGCGCGCTATTCTGCGCGTGGGCCGGAATACGAGGCCTGACGGCTAGGGCCGCGGCGCGGCGGCGCGGGCGAGACGATCGCGGATCGCCTCGCCGAGGCCCTCGGCCGGGATCGGCGCAACCGCGATGGTCGGCGCGATGCCGTCGAGACGGCGGAGCGCCGCGAACAGGGCGGCGGCCGCCTCGATCAGATCGCCGCGCGGGCTCAGATTGACCACCGCCACGGCCCGCTCGGCGCCCGGTGGCAGATTTGGGCCGAAGGCAATCAGCGCCTCGCCCGGCTGGACCTCCGTCACGTCGAGGCGGACAGCGGCTCCCGGCGCATAATGCGAGGCGAGCTGGCCCGGCGCGACCGGCGCCTCGGGATCATCGAGCCCGACCGAGAGGACCGGCAGGCCTGTCAGCGCCTCGATCCGCTCCCGCGACAGGCCGCCGGCGCGCAGCAGATGCACCGCGCCCTCGGAGACGCGGAGAATGGTCGATTCGACGCCGACCGCGCTCGGCCCGGCATCGAGGATGATCGGCACGACCGCGCCGAGATCGGCGTCCACATGCGCCGCCGTGGTCGGGCTGACATGGCCGGAGCGATTGGCGCTCGGCGCCGCCAGCGGCCCGCCGAAGGCCTCAAGCAGCGCCTGCGCCGCCGGATGGGCGGGGACGCGGATCGCGACGGTGTCGAGCCCGGCGGTGGCGAGGTCCGAGAGCCCCGAATCGGCGCGCCGCGGCAGCACCAGCGTCAGCGGGCCCGGCCAGAACGCTTCGGCGAGCCGGCGCGACAGCGGATCGAACAGAGCGAGCCGCTCCGCGGCGGCGAGATCGGCGACATGAGCGATCAGCGGATTGAAGCGCGGCCGCCCCTTCGCGGCATAGATCCGCGCGACGGCATCGCCGCTGCGTGCATCGGCGGCAAGCCCATAGACCGTCTCGGTCGGCATGGCGACGAGCCCGCCCGCGCCGAGCACGGCGACGGCGTCGCGGATCGCCGCCGCGTCGAAGGCTGACCTGATCATCGCGTCCCGCTTTTCGCCTCGTTCGAACGGGCTCTCATGCGGCCAGCCCGGCGCCGCCGTCAAGTCGCTGGCCGCGCCGACCGATGTTGCGATTCGCCGGACACGGCGCCGCAGCGCGCGGGAGGGCTCGCTGTCCACCGGCCGGGCTGCTATGAACGGAGCCGCCCGGCAAGCGGCGGCCGGCCTTGATGCGAGGCGAACATCCATGGCGACGCTCCTGATCGGCAACCCGATCTTCGCCCGGCACATCGTTCCCTTCGGCCATCCCGAAAGGCCCGAGCGCATCGTCGCGGTCGAGGCGGCGCTGGCCGAGCCCGGCTTCGACGGCCTCGTGCGCGAGCGGGCCGAGATGGCGGACGAGGCAATGATCCTCCTTTGCCACCCGCTGTCGCATCTCGAGGCGCTCCGCCATGCGAGCCCGTCCGAGGGCATGGGCCGGCTCGACGCCGATACGATCATGTCGCCGAAGACGCTGGAGGCGGCGCTGACCGCCGTCGGCGGCGCCTGCCAGGCGGTCGACGCCGTGATGGCGGGCCGCGTCGCCAATGCCTTCTGCGCCATGCGGCCGCCCGGCCATCACGCCGAGCCGGAACGGGCGATGGGCTTCTGCTTCTTCAACCAGGCGGCGATCGCCGCGCGCCATGCGCAGGCCCGCCATGGCGCCGGCCGCGTCGCGATCATCGACTGGGACGTGCATCACGGCAACGGCACGCAGGCGATCTTCTGGGACGATCCTTCCGTACTCTATTGCTCGACGCACCAGATGCCGCTCTACCCGGGCACCGGCGCCGCCTCGGAACGGGGCGCCGGCAACATCGTCAACGTGCCGCTGGCGCCGGGCTCCGGAGGCGCCGCCTTCCGCGCCGCCTTCGCAGACAGGATCCTGCCGGCGCTCGACGCGTTCCACGCCGACCTCATCATCATCTCGGCCGGCTTCGACGCGCATTGGCGCGATCCGCTCGGCGGGCTGGAGCTCACCGAGGAGGATTTCGCCCTTGCCACCGACCAGTTGATGGAGCGCGCCGACCGCGACTGCCGCGGCCGCATCGTCAGCATTCTCGAAGGCGGCTACGACCTCAAAGGCCTCGCCGCCTCGACGGCCGCCCATGTCACCCGCCTGATGGGCGCCTAGAACCGATCGAGATTCGAACGTTGGCCATGCTCCGGCTGCCCTCAGCTGTCGTTGCCGGGCTTGACCCGGCAACCCAGACTTTCTTCGATCGAGAGGAGACGATCACCGGTCGGCAGGCAGAGAGGCTGGATTGCCGGGTCAAGCCCGGCAATGACCGTTTCGAGCGTTCGTTTTCCGACGATGGAGGCTGACTGTCGATCCCTCTCACCCGAGCAGGCCCGGAAACAGCTTCCCGAGCGAACTGGTGATCATCTCGAAGGCGATCGAGGCGAGGATGAGCCCCATCAGCCGCCGCGCGAGGCTGAGCACCATCGGCGACATCCAGCGCGCGAGAACCGGCGCCGCCAGCATCACCGCCGTGAAAAAAGCGAGATAGAGCGCGAGCGCCAGCCCATAGGAGAGGTACGACCGCGTATCCGCCGCCGATTCGGCGAAGATGATGATGGTCGCCATCGTGCCGGGGCCGAGCGTGATCGGGATGCCGAGCGGGTAGATGCCGATATTGGCGGCCTCGGCGAAGGCGCGCTTTTCGGCCGGCGCGCCGCCATGGGCGGCATTTTCCTCGCCGCCGAGCATCGAGAGCGCCACGAGCAGCACGATCAGCCCGCCGGCGAGGCGGAAATGCGCCACCTCGATGCCGAACACGATCAGGAGGAAATGGCCGGCAAGCGCGCAGACGATGGCGCCGATCACCACCGTCGCCAGCATGGCATGCAGCGTGCGCCGGGTCTCGGCCGGATCGCGGCCGGCGGTCATCGCCAGGAAAACGGGCAGCGTGGTCAGCGGGTTCATGATGGCGAAGAGCGCCGCCACGACCTTGATGCCGATGGTCCAGTCCATGCCCGAGCGTCCCCACAGGGCCCGCATCCGTCGGCGCGGCGCCTTTGCCCACTCTAGCGCGATCGGCGGCAGGGCGGCCATCGATCGCCGGCCGGCTGGCGACGCATCCCTGCAGCGAAGTCTTGCGTCCGCCCGGCCGATGGCGGAAAAGATGACGAGCAAGGTGGAGAACGAACCATGACCGAGACGGCCACGCCGATCGCCAGCCTCTCCTTCGAGAAGGCGCTCGCCGAGCTCGAGACGATCGTCGGCCAGCTCGAGCGCGGCGATGTCCCGCTCGAGGAATCGATCCGCATCTATGAGCGCGGCGAGGTGCTGAAGCTGCATTGCGAGAAGCTGCTGGCGCAGGCCGAGGCGAAGGTCGAGAAGATCCGCACCGGCGCCGGCGGCCAGGCTGTCGGCACCGAGCCGCTCGACGTCGAGGGCTGAGCGGCAAGGGCTGGGCTTCGCGGCCCGCCCCTCCTGCCCTTGAACGGTCTGTCGTCATCCGCGATCCTTCCGCCCCGGCGCCTTATCGCCATCTGATCGCGGTGGAGCCATTGCGGGAGACGAACGAGATGAGCAGCCCCAACGACAACGACCCGATCTTCGGGGATGCGGCGTCGAGCGACGCGGTCGAATTGGTCGTCGTGCCGCGCACGGCCGATATCGGCGGCTTTCTCGTCCGCCGGGCGCTGCCGACCGCCAAACGGCGGATGGTCGGGCCGTTCGTCTTCCTCGACCAGATGGGCCCCGGCGCCTTTCCCTCCGGCGAGGGGCTCGACGTCCGCCCGCATCCCCATATCGGGCTCGCGACCGTCACCTATCTCTTCGACGGCGAGATCATCCACCGCGATTCGACCGGCGTCGAGGCGGCGGTGCGGCCGGGCGACGTCAACTGGATGACGGCCGGGCGCGGCATCGCCCATAGCGAACGGTCGAGCGAGGCCTTCCGCCACCGGGCCAATGACCGCCTCATCTCGGGCCTGCAGACCTGGGTCGCGCTGCCGAAGACGCATGAGGAGACGGCGCCGGCCTTCCATCACCATGACGGCGCCAGCCTGCCCGAGATCGAGGCCGGCGGCGCCAAGGTTCGCCTCATCATCGGCGAAGCCTGGGGCGAGGCCTCCCCGGTCGAGACCTTCAGCGACACGATCTATGCCGAGCTTTTGCTGAAGCCTGGCAGCAGCGTGCCGATCGACGCCGCCCATGTCGAACGGGCGCTCTACCTCTTCGAGGGCACCATCGAGATCGCCGGCGACGTGTTCGAAGCCGGACGGCTGCTGGTGCTGCGCCCGGGCGACCCGATCACAGTTAAGGCGCGGACGGCGGCGCGGCTGCTCCTCGTCGGCGGCGCGCCGATGGACGGCCCGCGCCACATCTGGTGGAACTTCGTCTCCTCCTCCAAGGACCGCATCGAACAGGCGAAAGCCGACTGGAAAGCCGGCCGCTTCGACAAGGTCTTCGGCGACGAAAACGAGTTCATCCCGCTGCCGGAGTGAGGGCTACTGGCGGCCGAGAATCTTGGCCGCGATGCTGGCAAGAGGAAACGCCGGACCCGGATCGACCTTTCGTACAGGCGCGATATCCTCGTGGCCGAGCACGTCGAGGAACTCGTACTTCTCGTGCAATGCGAGCCCGATCTCGACCACCTCCTCGATCTCCTCCTCGGTGAATGTATGCCATCCGGCCGGGGCGCTCTCGTGCTTGTGCTGCGCCACCACGACTTCGTCCGGCGGGACGGCGCGTCCGCTCCAATCTTTCCAGTCACCCGCCTCAGAGCGCCGAAGCTTGCCGCGATTGACGATCTCGATGCCGATGGAATGGGCATTGAGGCCGACGATGCTGCCCCATTTGCTTTCGCCGGCATGCCAGGCAATGCGATCGAACGGCACCAGCTGTGTCACCGACCCGTTGCGATCGAGCACCAGATGCGCCGAAGCCTTGGCCTTCGGATTGGTCAGCCAACTCACCGCACCGGCGCCCGTCGCGCCCGCCGTGTAATGCAGGATCAGGTAGCTGCGCTTCACCGCACCGCCCTGATTGGGCGACGCATGGAACGCAACCGGCGTGCCGGCCTTCAACAGGCGATGATTGTGGACGGAATAGGACATGTCGCTCTCCCCCGAGATGACTGCCTGCCATCATGCCGTAAAGGTTGTATATTTTCAATTGTACAACTTATCTATTTCGGCATCGCTCGGCAGCATGGCGACCCGCGCGGACGACAGCTGGCGACGCACCAACTGCACTGCCGCAAAGTTCACGCTTCTGGCGGAAATTGATGCTTCTCCGGCGGCGGGGCTCGGCCAACACTGGGGCCGACCTGCCTTGCCGGAGACCCGTTCGATGCTCACCACGCGCCAGCCTGTCCTTCGCCGCTTCTGGTATGCGACGCACCGTCTCGCCGATCTCGGCGCCGGGCCGAAGCCGTTCACGCTGCTCGGCGAGAAGATCGTGCTGTTCCTCGATTCGAAGGGCGAGCCGGCGGCGCTGATGGACCGCTGCTGCCATCGCACGGCGCGGCTGTCCAAGGGCTGGTGCAAGGGCGACCTGATCGTCTGCGGCTATCACGGCTGGGCCTATGACCGCACCGGCGCGCTCGTCGAGGTGCCGCAGTTCTCGCCCGAGCAGATCGTGCCGCGCATCGGCGTGCACGCCTTCCGCTGCGTCGCCCGCTATGGCTATGCCTGGGTGTGCCTCGGCGAACCGCTCGCCGATATTCCGGTCATGCCCGAGGACGGCGACCCCGCCTTTCGGCGCATCCAGCAGTTCCATGAGGACTGGAAGACGGCGCCGCTCCGGCTGATGGAGAACTCGTTCGACAACGCGCATTTCTCCTTCGTGCACAAATCGACCTTCGGCCAGATCGACCAGCCGCTGCCGGAGAAATACGAGATCACCGAGACGGATTACGGCTTCGAGGCCGAGACCATCGTCGCGATCAACAATCCCCCGCCGGCGCACCGGATCACCGGCAGCGACGCGCCGACGACGCGGCGGCACATGCGCAACAAGTGGTTCCTGCCCTTCTGCCGCCGGCTCGACATCGAATATCCCTCGGGCCTCCGCCACATCATCTTCAACTGCGCGACGCCGGTCGACGACGGCACGATCCGCCTCGCCCAGATCCTCTATCGCAATGACAGCGAGGCCGATTGCCCGGCCGAGGCGCTGATCGCCTGGGACGCGGCGATCCTCAACGAGGACCGCGACATCCTGGAGGCGACCGATTTCGACGCCACGGTCGACATGAAGCGGAAGGTCGAGGCGCATATGCCCTCGGACAAGCCCGGCATGATCATGCGCCGCCGCCTGCTGGACCTGCTCAGGGCGCATGGCGAGGAGGAGGTGTCGGAGGCGAGACCGGCCGTCGTGCTGCCGGAGATGCCGGCCTATCAAGTCAGCATCGACTGAGCCGCCGCCTGCGCTTCACTCCGCCGCCAGGAATTCGGCAAGGCTCGGCGGGCGGCTCGGCCGGAAGAAGGGCGCGAGGTAAGGGCGGCTGGTGATTTCGCGCGCAGTCTTGCCGGCCGCGAAGCCGCGCGTCAGCGCGAAGCGCGCGAGCGGCGAGCGGCGAGCGGCGAGCGGCGAGCGCAGCGCGCGGACGCCGGCGCCGTCCATGTTGCGATAGAAATGACGAGAACGTCGAAATCGAGGCCGGTCATGGTGCGCCGCTCGCCGGCGCGGGCAGCGCTCGCCTGTCGGCGGTCAGGGCGGGGCGATCCATGCGCCGCAACTCCGCTCGCGTTCACGAGGACGGCGCCGCCTCAAAGCGGCGCGTAGTCGATTTCGAGGAATTCGGCGACCTCGGGGATCCAGCGGTCGCGGACGAAGGCGACATGGTCCGGGTGGCTGTTGTAGCCATCATAGGCGGCCTGGTCGGCAAACTCCATGGAGAAGCCGTAATCGAAGCCGTTCTTGGCGCTGACCTGACGCAGCCGCTCGAAGGCCTCGACGCCGGGAATGGCGGCGAGAAGCACGGCATCGGCGAGAAACTGAGCCTCGGCGGCCGAGCCCTTCTCGTGGCGAAGGCGGAAGGCGACGGTGTGGCGGATCATCTCATCAGTTCCTTGTGCTTACGAGCCGAGCTTAGCGCAGCCGCACGGCCGACGCGATCCGCAACCCTGACCATGTCCAGGAGGCGACGTCCCGCTCTGCGATGCATATTTCGCACTGCCGAGCAGAACGGGCCGGAGGCCGGCTTCGCGCCGCGTTGCCACTCGTTCGCCGCTCGTGTAACCGTGGCTGATGGAAACTCGTTCGACTTGAAATGACCGGCAAGCTCGATACCCCCCTCCTCGACAGCGTCGCCAACCCGCAGGATTTGCGGCAGCTTCCGGAGAGTTCGCTCGCGCAGCTGGCCGAAGAGCTTCGCGCCGAAACGATCAACGCCGTCTCGGTAACCGGTGGTCATCTCGGCGCCGGGCTCGGCGTGGTCGAGCTCACCGTCGCGCTGCATTATGTGTTCGATACGCCGCGCGACCGGATCATCTGGGATGTCGGCCACCAGGCCTATCCGCACAAGATCCTGACCGGCCGCCGCCGGCGCATCCGCACGCTGCGCCAGCCGGGCGGCCTCTCCGGTTTCACGCGCCGCGCCGAGAGCGCCTATGATCCCTTCGGCGCCGCCCATTCCTCGACCTCGATCTCGGCCGGGCTCGGCATGGCCGTGGCGCGCGATCTCTCGGGCGACGACAATGCCGTCGTCTGCGTGATCGGCGACGGCGCGATGTCGGCCGGCATGGCCTATGAGGCGATGAACAATGCCGGCGCGCTGCGCTCGCGGCTGATCGTCATCCTCAACGACAACGACATGTCGATCGCTCCGCCGGTCGGCGCCATGTCGGCCTATCTGGCGCGCCTCGTCTCCGGCCGCGCCTATCGCTCGATCCGCGAAGTCGCGAAGCAGCTCGCGAGCCATCTGCCGCGCTTCTTCCACGACAAGGCGAAGCGCACCGAGGAATATGCGCGCGGCTTCTGGACCGGCGGCACGCTGTTCGAGGAGCTCGGCTTCTATTATGTCGGGCCGATCGATGGCCACAATCTCGACCATCTCCTGCCCGTGCTGCGCAACCTGCGCGATGCGCCGGCGGGGCCCATCCTGCTGCATGTCGTGACGCAGAAGGGCAAGGGCTACGCGCCGGCCGAAGCCGCCGCCGACAAATATCACGGCGTCAACCGCTTCGACGTCATCACCGGCAAGCAGGCCAAGGCGACGCCGAACGCGCCGAGCTATACCCGCGTCTTCGCCGACAGCCTGATCAAGGAGGCCGAGCGCGACGACAAGGTGGTGGCGATCACCGCCGCGATGCCGTCCGGCACCGGGCTCGACCTGTTCGGCGAGGCCTTCCCGACGCGGACCTTCGATGTCGGCATCGCCGAGCAGCATGCGGTCACCTTCGCGGCCGGCCTAGCCTCGGAAGGCTACAAGCCGTTCTGCGCGATCTATTCGACCTTCCTGCAGCGCGGCTATGACCAGATCGTGCACGACGTCGCCATCCAGAAGCTGCCGGTGCGCTTCGCGATCGACCGCGCCGGCTTCGTCGGCGCCGACGGGCCGACGCATGCCGGCTCCTTCGACACCGGCTTCCTCACCGCCCTGCCCGGCATGATCGTGATGGCGCCCTCCGACGAGGCGGAGCTGGTGCACATGATCGCGACTGCCGTCGCCATCGACGATGCGCCGTCCTCGTTCCGCTATCCGCGCGGCGAGGGCATCGGCATCGACCTGCCGGCGCGCGGCGAAGTGCTCGCCATCGGCCGTGGCCGCATCGTCCGCGAGGGCTCCAAGGTCGCGATCCTCTCCTTCGGCACGCGGCTTGCCGACGCGCTGAAGGCGGCCGACGAGCTCGAGACCTATGGGCTCGCCACCACCGTCGCCGACGCGCGCTTCGCGAAGCCCCTCGACACCAAGCTGGTGCTCGATCTCGCACGCAACCACGAGGTCCTGATCACCATCGAGGAAGGCGCCGGCGGCGGCTTCGGCACGCAGGTGCTCACCTTCCTCGCCGGCGCGGGCGCCTTCGATCGCGGCCTCCGCATCCGCACGCTGGTGATGCCCGATCTCTTCGTCGAGCAGGACAAGCCGGAAGCGATGATCGCCCGCAGCGGGCTCGACGCGCGCGGCATCGTCGCGACCGTGTTCGAGGCGCTCGGCCGCGATGTCGAGGCCGCCGCCATCCGCAGCGCCTGAGCGCGCTGCCCGGCCGCGCGGCGAAACGTGACTTTGCGTGATCGCCGCCGACCGTCTATCTCTGCCGCATGAGCAAATCTCCAAAGCCCGCGCGGCCGACCAGCAAGAAGAGCCCGCCGCCGGCCCCCAAGGCTGCCTCGCCGCTCCGCCGCATCCGTATCCTGCTCTGGCTCGCCGTTGCGGTCGCGATCGTCGGCGTCGCGGTCGTCGCCTACAGGGCCGAGACCGGCGGGCGGATGATGGCGAGCACCATCGGCGGACCGTTCAGCCTCATTGACCAGAACGGCGCGACGGTCACCGAGGCCGCGCTCGAGGGTCATCCCTCGCTGATGTTCTTCGGCTACACCTTCTGCCCGGATGTCTGCCCGACGACGCTGCTCGCCGCCAGCAACTGGCTGAAGGCGCTCGGCCCCGATGGCGACCGGCTCAAGGTCTATTTCGTCACCGTCGACCCCGAGCGCGATACGGTGGCGCAGATCAAGAGCTATCTCGGCGCCTTCGATCCGCGCATCACCGGCCTCACCGGCCCGCGCAGCGCCCTCGATCCGATGCTGAAGGAATTCCGCGTCTATTCGAAGAAGGTCGGCGAGGGCGACGACTACGCGATGGACCACACCGCCGCCGTCTACATGCTCGACGCCAAGGGCAACCTCGTCGGCACGGTCGACTACCAGGAAGACGACGCAACGGCGCTGGCCAAGATCAAGCGCCTGCTGGCGGGCTGACGCGCCTTCATCAGTCTTCGAGCTTCGGTCCGACCCGCTCGCGCATGAAGGCGATATAGGCGTCCTCGGAGGTCTCGCGCCGCGCCTTCACAAGCAGCTTGATGTCCTCGGTGGCGACATAGCGCAAGCGGTCGCTGCCGTCGGTGGCGGCCGTCCAGATCACCTCCGCGACCTCCTCGCTGGTGGCGCCCGCGCGCGACGCCCGCAGGCCGTCGAAAACGCGGATGGCGGCCGCAGTGAAGCGGTCATAATCGGCGATCGGTGTGAGACCGCCGGCTTCCCCGGCAGTGCGGGTGCCGAAGCCGGTGCTGGTGACGCCGCCGGGCTCGATGACCTTCACGCGGATGCCGAGCGCGGCGAGCTCGTAGGAGAGCGATTCCGAATAGCCCTCCAGCGCGAATTTCGAGGCGTTATAGAGCGAGATCATCGGCAGGCCGAACACGCCCGCGCCCGAGCTCACATTGATGATCACGCCCGAGCGGTTGCGGCGAAGATGCGGCAGCACGGCGCGGGTGACATCCATCAGGCCGAAGAGGTTGACGTCGAACTGCTGCTGGATCTTCGCGCGCGGCGTCTGCTCGAAGATGCCGAACAGGCCGAAGCCGGCATTGTTGACGAGGACGTCGATCCGTCCGAAGCGCGCGATCGCGCCGGCGACGGCGGCCTCGATGCTGGCGGGGTCCTCAACATCGAGCCTCTCGACGGCGACATTGCCGAGCGCGGCGAGCGCCGCGCCGTCTTCCGGCTGCCGCATCGTCGCGACGACGTTCCAGCCGCGTTCGGCGAAGAGCCGCGCACTGGCAGCGCCGAAGCCGGACGAACATCCGGTGATCAGAACGGTCTTGGCATCAGTGTTGGCATCGGTCTTGGTCATGGGAGCCTCCTTGGTTGGCCGGCTCCATCTAGCGATCCCCGATTGATGATATAATCCGCTCAAACTTGCTCGTGTTGATGCGGATGACCGTACAATGACAGATTTCGGGCTCGCTGAATTCAAGGCGGTGGCGGCCGTGGCGGCCCATCGCAGCTTTCGCGCGGCAGCGACGGAACTCGGCCTGCCCCCCTCCTCGCTCAGCCATCTGGTGGCGAGCGTCGAGCGGCGCCTCGGCGTGCGCCTCTTCAACCGCACCACCCGCAGCGTTGCCATCACGGAAGCCGGCGCCAGCTTCCTGGCCGAGGTCGACCCGGCGCTGCGCGCGATCACCGAGGCGATCGAGGGCGTCAACCGTTTCCGCGAAACGCCGGCTGGCCTGCTGCGCATCAACGGATCGGAAGGGGCGGCCGAGCGGATATTGCCGCTGATCACCGGCTTTCTCGACGCCTATCCGCAGATGCAGATCGACATGGTCACCGACGGACGCTTCATCGATATCGTCGCGGCCGGCTTCGACGCAGGGCTGCGGCTGGCCGAATCGGTGCCTCAGGACATGGTCGCCGTTCCTGTCGGCGGCAGCGAGGCCTATGCCGTGGTGGGGACGGCCGACTACCTCTCCCGCCACCCGCCGGTGACAACGCCGGCCGATCTCTTCCACCACCAGTGCCTCAGGACCCGCCTGCCGAGCGGCACGCTCTATCGCTGGGAATTCGAGCGTCATGGCGAGCAGATCCGCATCGATCCGCCGGGGCGACTGACCCTCGGCAGTCACGACCTCGGCTTCCGGGCGGCGCTCGCCGGCGCAGGCCTTGCCTATGTTTCAGAACGGCTGGCCGCGCCGGCTCTGGCGGAAGGCCGCCTCGGGCGCGTTCTCGCCGACTGGACGCCGGCCTTCGACGGCCTCCGCCTCTATTATCCGCGCCAGCGCCTGCCCTCGGCGGGGCTCAGAGCCTTTGTCGCCCATATCAGGGCGGCGCACCGCGCCTGACGCGCTAAGGGACCGGTCCTTCCTCTTCATAGGCGAGGTAGCGGATGATGCGCCAGCGTCCGTCCGCTTCCTTGCGGAAGACGTCCATGCCGGGCTCGACGGTGGTGATGTCGAGCGGCAGCACGGTCGACAGCCAGTCGAGCCGCACGACCGCGAGATCGCCGGAGACGATGATCTCCTTGATGCGCGGCTCGTAGCGAAACTGATGCGCCTTGTTGTCGATGGCCCGCTCGATCAGCCGGCAGCGGGTCGCATAATCGGCCTCGCCCTGGCCGCGGAAATCCGAGCGCAGTTCCTTCGAGAAGAGTTCGCAAGCCTCGACCTTGCGGCCGGCATTGAAATCCTCGGTCCATTGCCGCAGGCGCGCGGCGATGTCGGCGGCCGCATCCGCCGAGGCCGCCCCGGCGCCGCCGACGACGATCAGCGCGGCGAGCGCGGCGCGCGACACCCCGGCCCGGAGGCCGGCGATCGGTGCGCCTCTGCCATTCAAGGGAAGACCTTCTGCTGGAAGGGCGTGCGCTCGACCGTGTTGCTGACCGCCGGAACGGTGCGGAGATAGGCGACGACGGCCTCGACATCCTCGGGCGTCATGTTCGCGTAGTAGGCGTAGGCCATCGGCGGCGCCAGCGGCCGGCCCTCCTTGCCGATTCCTTGAGTGATCGCGCGGCTGATCTCCGCGTCGGTCCAGCTGCCGATACCCGTTTCCTTGTCGGAGGTGATGTTGGCGGTCCTGATCGTCATGCCCGGCCCGAGATTGATCTCGAAGCCGCCGGCGCCGAGATGGCCGGCGAAATCCGGGGCGCCCTGCGGACCCGGCGTCGTGTGGCATTCGAAGCAGTGGCCGAGCGCGTTCACGATATAGCCGCCATAGGCGACCTTGTCGGTCTTCGGCGGGGCCGGCAGGCCCTTGGCCGGCGGCATGGTCTGCTGGGGAATGTTGTATTTCGCCAGCGGAACCTTGTTGCTGACCGGCTTGACGGTGCGCAGATATGCGACGATCGCCTTGGCGTCGTCGTCCGACATCGCGTTGTAGGTCGGCACCGGCATCGGCGGGAAGATGATGCGGCCGTCCTTCTGGGCGCCTTCGCGCATGGCGCGGATGATCTCGGCGTCGGTCCAGTTGCCGATGCCGGTCTCCTTGTCGGGCGTGATGTTGGCCGAATAGGAATTGAAGGCCGGCTCGTCGAAATGGAAGCCGCCGGCCAGCGTCTTGTCGGCGATCGGCTTGAAATCGGGGCCGAGCGGGGTGTGGCAGCTGCCGCAGGCGACCGGGCCGTTGACCAGATAGGCGCCCCGCGCCACCAGATCCTCCTCCGCAGCGCCGGCGCTCGCGCTGAAGGCGATCGTCAAGCTGGCAACAACAGTGGCAAGTGCGGTCCCTTGGCGCATGACACCCCCCGATGCTTGTGAATTGCATGCAATGACTAGCACCGACCTCCATTCGGCGAAAGTCTTTCTGTCGTCCGCATGGTTACGGCATGCAGAATCCTGCGTTCCGAACCGGCTTTACTGCAATGCAGCAGCTTTCTGCTGCGACGCGGTTCTGCCGCAGGCCGGGCCGGTGACGGTCCCCGTCCAGCCGGCTATCCTCGATAGGCGGCCAAGGCTGCCGTCTCGAACCCGTCGCGTCCTCGAGGATCCCATGCTGCGTCCCGCAATCCCGATCGCCGCCCTGCTCGGCTTCAATGGCGGCTTCGTCGATACCGCCGGCTTTCTCGGGCTGCAGGGCCTGTTCACCTCGCATGTCACCGGCAATTTCGTCACGCTCGGCGCCTCGCTGGTGCTCGGAACCTCCGGCGTCCTCACCAAGATGGCGGCGATCCCCGTGTTCATCCTCGCTGTCGGGCTCGCGCGGCTTGCCGGCAACCAGCTCACCGATCGCGGCCACGCGCCGATGCCGGTGATGCTGGCGGCGCAGGCGGTGCTGCTCGGCGTCTTCTTCCTGCTCGCCGTCGCGCTCGGCCCGTTCCACAATGGCGACGCGCCGGCCGCCATGCTGACCGGGCTCGTCGGCGTCACCGCCATGGCGATCCAGAACACGGTGCAGCGCGTCCATCTCGCCACAGAGCCGCCCTCGACCATCCTCACCGGCACGACGACGCAGTTCGCGATCGATTTGACCGACATGCTCTTCCGCCGGGCCAGCATGGCGAGCGATGCGGCGCGGCATCACTTCCGCGCGCTCGCCCGCGCCATCCTCTGCTTCGGCGCCGGCTCGATGATCGCGGCGGCCAGCTTTCACTTCGTCGGGCTCTGGTGCCTCGCCATCGCGGTGGCGGTTGCGACCGCCGTGGCCGTCATGAAGGCCGGCGAACCGCCGCCCGAGACGGGCATGCTTCTTTGAATTCGCTTGCGCCGCGGGCCCATCCCCTGCATCTCTCCGCCACAATGACCTTTCAGACCGCGACCACGATCCGTCGTCCATGAACGACCGCTCCCTCCGTCTCGACCAGGCGCTGGTCGCGCGCGGCCTCGCCGCGACGCGGGCGCGCGCCCGCGATGCCGTGCTGCGCGGCCATGTGCGGGTCGACGGCAAGCCGGTGGCGAAGCCCTCGCTCGCCGTTCTGCCCGAGGCGGAACTGGCGCTCGACGATCCGGCGGCGCGCTATGTCTCGCGCGCGGCGCTGAAGCTCGTCGCCGGGCTCGACCATTTCCAGTATGCGCCGCAAGGCCGCGTCGCGCTCGATCTCGGCGCCTCCACCGGCGGCTTCACCGAGGTGCTGCTCGAGCGCGGGGCGCTGCGCGTGCATGCGGTCGATGTCGGCCATGGCCAGATGGACCCGCGCATCGCCGCCGATCCGCGCGTCCTCTCGCGCGAGGGCCTCAATGCCCGTGAGCTGACGGCCGATCATCTCGGCGAACCGTTCTCGGCGCTCGTCTCGGATGTCTCGTTCATCTCGCTGCGCCTCGTCCTGCCGCCGGCGCTTGCGCTGGCCGCGCCCGGCAGCTGGGGCGTCTTCCTGGTCAAGCCGCAATTCGAGGTCGGCCGCGACGGCATCGGCAAGGGCGGGCTCGTGCGCGATGCCGCCGAAGGCCGCGCCTCCGTCGATGCCATCGCCGCCTTCGTCGATGCGACGCCCGGCTGGACCATCGACGGACTGATCCCCTCGCCGATCGCCGGCGGCGATGGCAATCACGAATTCCTGCTCGGCGCGCGGAAAGCGAACTCCTGATGGCCGAACGGCTCACGATCACCGCGCTCGGCCATGACGGCGACGGCGTCACGGAGCGCGGCGGCGAGAAGATCTTCGTCCCCTTCGCCCTGCCCGGCGAAGAGGTCGAGATCGAGACCGAGGGCGGGCGCGCCGAACTCCTTTCGGTGATCACGCCGAGCCCGGACCGGATCGCGCCGGAATGCCGCCATTTCGGCACATGCGGCGGCTGCAGCATGCAGCATCTCGCACCCGAGCCCTACCGCGCCTGGAAGCGCTCGCTGGTCGAGACCGCCTTCGCGCAGCGCGGCATCGACGCCGAGGTCGCCCCGCTCGTTCCGCTCGCCCCGCATAGCCGCCGCCGCGCGGTGTTCACCATCGAGCGGCAGGGCGAAACGGTGACGCTCGGCTTCAATCGCCGCGAGAGCCATGACGTGCTGGCGATCGAGGAATGCCCGCTGATGGTGCCGGCGATCGAGAGCCGGCTGCCGCGGCTGCGCATGCTGGCGGCCACGGTGGTCGCCCGCGCCAAGCGCGGCAAGATGATCGTCACCGCGACCGATACCGGGCTCGACATCGCCATCGAGGGCGGCATGACGCCCGGCCGGTCCGATTACGAGTTTCTCGGCCGCAGCGTCGCCGAGGGCTGGCTGGCGCGGCTCACCATCGATGGCACCGAGATCGCCACCAGCCGGCAGCCGGAGCTTCGCCACGGCGATACCGTGCTCTATCCGGCGGCGGGCGGCTTCCTGCAGGCGGCCGCGCCCGCCGAGCGCGCGATGGCCGATCTCGTCGACGCCGCCATCGGCAGAGCTGGCCCGGCCGTCGATCTCTTCTCGGGCATCGGCACCTTCACGCTCCGCCTCGCGCGCCGCTTCCCGGTGCTCGCGGTCGAGAACGATGCCGGCCTCCTGAAGGCGCTCGACCGCTCGATGCGCTTCTCGAAGGGCATCAAGACGGTGACGACGCGGCGGCGCGACCTGATGCTGAACCCGATGGCGCCGCCCGAGCTGAAGCCGTTCAAGGCGGTGGTGTTCGATCCGCCGCGCGCCGGCGCCAAGTCGCAATGCGAGATGCTGGCGAAATCCGTCGTGCCGCGCGTCGTCGCCGTCTCGTGCAATCCGGCGACGCTCGCCCGCGACGCCCGCATCCTGATCGACGGCGGCTACCGCCTCACCAGCGTCACCCCCGTCGACCAGTTCCTGTGGTCCTCGCATGTCGAGGTGGTCGCGGCGTTCGAGAAGGGCTGATCAGCCCAGCCCGATGGGCTAGCCGTCCAATCCAAGAAAAGCGGCCACCCCACGATCCATGCCATAGATGTCCTTCAACTGCAGTGCACCGACCCGCTGCCCGAGCTTGGACCTCGGCACGGTCGTGAGCTTGTCGATCATCAGCCGCGACGGCAGCCGCAATCCATTCTGCCCGTCGGGCTCAATCAAAGGGCGGGCCAAGGGCACGTCTGTCATGTCGCTGGTCAGTAGGCAGATTGTGACAGACTGGGTGGGACTGAACTTGTCGCTCTGCACGATCACGACCGGCCTCGGCTTGCCCGCGTAGTCGGAACCGCCCGCCGTCGTCCAGACCTCGCCGCGCTTCATTCAAACTTCATCTCGGAGATGGAGTCGACGAAAGCCTGGTCATCCGGCTCTTGGGGGCTTTCCGCGATCATTCGGGATTGCCGGGCAGCTTCTGCCGCGAACTCGGGCGACTTGGTGTCCGGCACCCAGACATGAACTAGCTTCATTCCGCGCGCGCGCATCCGATCGTGATGCGCACGCGTCTGTCCGCCGGTCGTCTTGCGCTGTTCGGACTTGCTCATTCCGGCCTCCCACTCGCCCTGAAGGTGCGCTTGGCTGGCTGGGTTTGCAACCCGGGGGTCAGCCCTTCCGGGCGCGGTAGAGCACCGGCCAGTCTTCCTGCATGACGCCGCGGCAGTCGCCCATCGCGCTGTAGGTGAGCGCGGCGAAGGTCTTGCCGTCGAAGGCCCATTCGGTGGCGTCGCCGCAATCGCCGAGGCCGCGCCCCTTGAAGCCGGAATTGAGCGTCTTGGCGTCGGCGTCGACATAGACGTTCCAGAGCCAGGAGATCACGTCGCCGTCGCCGCCGCGCTTGGTGCCGGGAACGATCGCATCCCAGGGCTTCCCCGGCTTGCCGTCCACGAAGAGACGATAGTCATAGGCGTAGTTATAGGCGCCGGTTGAGGCGCAGGCGCCCCAGAGCGAGGCGCCGCCCGGCAGCTGGAACGCGACGTAGGGCGCCGTACCGTCCATGCAGTCGCTGGAGGGCTTGGCGGCCGTCTTCGGCGCCTTGGGAAGAGGATCGGCCATGTCGGCGACCGGCAGCGAGGTCACCACCGGCAGGTCCGGCACCGGCGGGATCGTGTCGGCAGCGGCCGTGCCGGGCTTTGCCAGCGCCGTCACCGTGCCGATGCGCTGCTGGACGTCGTCCATGTGCAACAGCGCAGCGGCGGAGCCGGCGAGTGAGATCGCCTGGCTGCCGAGCTTCTTGTCGCCGTCATAGAGATCGAGCGTGATGCGCTTCGCCGAGCGGAGCGCGGCGATCAGGCCGGGACCCGCCTCGGCCGCAAGCGGCAGGCGGTAGAGATCGCCGTCGCTCGCAAGCGGCAGCGCGCCCGACGGCAGGCCGCCCTCCTTGTGGGCATCGAGGGAGAGGCGCACGCGCGGAGCGGCCACCTTCCCGGTCGCGTCATCGGGCGGAAACACGATGAACGCGATCTCGGGCGCGGCGCCGGCCTCGCCCGAGCGACTGATGCGGATATAACCGCTCATCATGTTCTCGTCGGGCGACATGCCGATCGCCGTGCAGGCGCGGGTGTTGTCGCAGCCGATCACCCAATCCTTGTACTGCTTGAGCTCGCCGGCCTTCGCATCGGCGGCCTCGGCACGATCAGGCGCCGCGACCATGAGCGGCAGCAGCGCGGCGGCAAGCGGCAGCGCCAGACGAATGGCGATCGACGTCATCGATGTCTCCTCCTCGATCCGTGCCGACCGCCCCGTCCGGCGCGGCCGTTCCTCTTGCTCAACGCGGCCGGAAGACCGTCGTTCAGCCGTTCTGGCCGCGATGGCGCAGATAATGGTCGGCGATGGCGCAGGCGACCATCGCCTCGCCGATCGGCACGGCGCGGATGCCGACGCAGGGATCGTGGCGGCCCTTGGTCATCACGTCGACCTCCTCGCCCGAGGCCGTGATCGAGCGCCGCGTCGTCAGGATCGACGAGGTCGGCTTGACGGCGAAGCGGGCGATGATCGGCTGTCCGGTCGAGATGCCGCCGAGAATGCCGCCGGCATGATTCGACAGGAACAGCGGCTCGCCGTCATTGCCGATCCGCATCTCGTCGGCATTCTCCTCGCCGGTCAACGCAGCGGCGGCGAAGCCCTCGCCGATCTCGACGCCCTTGACGGCGTTGATCGACATCAGCAGCGACGCGATGTCCTGGTCGAGCTTGGCATAGATCGGCGCGCCGAGACCGGCGGGCACACCCTCCGCCACCACTTCGATCACGGCGCCGACCGACGAGCCTGCCTTGCGGATGCCGTCGAGATACTCCTCCCAGACCGTCGCCATCACCGGATCGGGGCAGAAGAACGGGTTGTTATCGACCTCGTTCCAGTTCCAGCGGCTGCGATCGATGACATGCGGCCCGATCTGCACCAGCGCGCCGCGGACGGAGACGCCCGGCACGACCTTGCGCGCGATGGCGCCGGCGGCGACGCGGGCCGCCGTCTCGCGGGCCGAGGAGCGGCCGCCACCGCGATAGTCGCGGATGCCATATTTGACGTCATAGGTGAGGTCGGCATGTCCCGGCCGGTAGCGATCCTTGATGTCGCCATAGTCCTTGGAACGCTGGTCGACATTCTGGATCTCGAGCGCGATCGGCGTGCCGGTGGTCAGCAGCGTGCCGTCGTCCTGCGGCATCACGCCCGAGAGGATGCGGACCTCGTCCGGCTCGCGGCGCTGCGTCGTGAAGCGCGACTGCCCCGGACGGCGTTTGTCGAGCCAGACCTGGATCTCGGCCTCCGAGATCGGGATGCGCGGCGGGCAACCATCGACGACGGCGCCGAGCGCGGGACCGTGGCTTTCGCCCCAGGTCGTCACGCGGAAGAGATGACCGAAAGTGTTGTGCGACATGGATCGATCCCGGGCTTCAGGAAGGGGTTCTAGAAAGGCCGGGCGCCGCCGTCAAACAAAGCCGGAATCACAGCCGAACCGCAGCCCCGGAAACACGCCGCAGCCGGCCGCAGAAAACTCATATTCCTTGATAATGAGCGTCGCTATTATAAGCGACCAATACCTCACGAACTTGTGAAGTCGCCCGGCGCGTGCCAATAAAACCGCCGAAATGGCCAAGCGCTGAGCATAAAATGCTCCGCCAGAGCCCGCTTTGGCCCCTACTGGTCAAGCACCTGATTGCGCAAGGTGCAACCCCCAACACATCCTTGTGATTGGAGTTTCGGCCGTGGCGGGCGCATTTCAGCCGTGCCGGCAACGGGCGGGACGTCGCGGTAGGGAGCTGCTTCCACACCCGCGTGAGCCAGGCGTTCAGACTACGGAGCAATACCATGCGTGGACTTATGATAGCTGCCGCTACGATCGGCCTTCTCGCTTCCGCCGGCTCGGCCATGGCCGCCCAGGAAGCCAAGGGCACCATCAGCAGCGTCAACCCCAGCGCAGGCACGCTGACGCTGCGGAACGGCGCGACCTACACCTTCGCCAACCCCTCGGTGCTGATCGGTTTCATGCCGGGCGATGATGTCGGCGTGACCTATACGGGCCAGAATCAGGGCATCGGCGCGTTCGATCCGGACCGCGCCCGCTGACTCACATGGGTTGGTGAACTGGAAGCAGTTGACCCCTGACCTCCCCGAGACGGCCTCCGCTCACCCCCCGGAGGCCGTTTTCGTATCGAGGTCGCGCTACAAGATGAGCCGCCGGATCAGATCCAGGCGATGTGCTCGCCGTCCCAGACCATGACGCGGTCCTGGCGGATGTTGAGCATGGTGACGCCCTGCGGATCGAGCGGGGCGAGCAGCCCCTGCAGCACGCGGCAGACGCCGCCATGCGACACGGCGACGGTGTCGTTCTCGACCGTGTCGAGCCAGGCGCCGATGCGGACCGAGAGATCGGCATAGCTTTCGCCATAAGGCGGCGTGAAGCCCCATTTGTCGGCTTCGCGCGCCTTGACGAGCTCGGGCCACTGCGCCTCGAGCTCCGCCGCCGTGTAGCCCTCCCAGCGCCCGAAGGTGATTTCCTTCAGGATCGGGTCGGTGTGGTAGAGCGCGGGATCGAGCCCCATGGCAGCGCGGACGATCTCCATCGTCTCGCGCGTCCGCAGGAGCGGACTGGCGACGAAATCGAAATCGAGCGCTTCCGGCATCCGCGCCTTCAGCGTCTCGCCATTGCGGCGGGCCTGACCGCGGCCGCGCGTGTTGAGCGGGATGTCCTTCTGCCCCTGGAAGCGCCCTTCGGCATTCCAGTCGGTCTCACCGTGCCGGATGAAGACGATGCGGGGCACGACGATCTCCCATCGGCGAGAGGCTCAGACGAGGCGAGGATCAGTCCTTGATCACGGAGATGTCGGGCGCATCGACGGCCTTCATGCCGACGACGTGATAGCCCGAATCGACGTGGTGCACCTCGCCGGTGACGGCGCGCGAGAGATCGGACAGGAAATAGACGCCCGAATCACCGACCTCCTCGGTCGTCACCGTGCGGCGCAGCGGCGCGTTGTACTCGTTCCACTTCAGGATATAGCGGAAGTCGCCGATGCCGGAGGCGGCCAGCGTCTTGATCGGGCCGGCCGAGATCGCGTTGACGCGGATGTTCTTCGGCCCGAGATCGACAGCGAGATATTTGACGCTCGCCTCGAGCGCGGCCTTGGCGACGCCCATGACATTGTAGTTCGGCATCACCTTCTCGGCGCCGTAATAAGTGAGCGTCAGGATCGAGCCGCCCTTGGTCATCAGCTTCTCGGCGCGCTGGGTCACCGCGGTCAGCGAATAGACCGAGATCAGCATCGTCTTCGAGAAATTGCCTTCAGTCGTATCGACATAGCGGCCGGTCAACTCGTCCTTGTCGGAAAAGCCGATGGCGTGCACGACGAAGTCGAGGCCGCCCCAGGCGCGCTCGATCTCGGCAAAGACGGCGTCGATCGAAGCGCCGTCGGTGACGTCGCAATGGCCGACGACGAGGCCGCCGACTTCGGCCGCCAGCGGCTCGACGCGCTTCTTCAAGGCATCGCCCTGATAGGTGAAGGCGAGTTCGGCGCCATGATCATGGCAAGCCTTGGCGATGCCCCAGGCGATCGAGCGGTTGTTGGCGACGCCCATGACGAGGCCGCGTTTACCCTTCATCAACCCGCCGACTTCTGGCATGCGCTGTCTCTCTCTTCGCAGTCACTTGGCGTCCGGACGCGCGCCTCC
This sequence comes from Kaistia sp., assembly GCA_965229325.1. Lineage (GTDB taxonomy): Bacteria > Pseudomonadota > Alphaproteobacteria > Rhizobiales > Kaistiaceae > Kaistia. Next base: position 2,042,399 of record OZ245873.1, read on the forward strand.
TATCGCACAGGCGTTTTTAGGCTTCAAGCGACGGGGGGCGGGTTCGGATCACAGTTGCTGAACCCCCGGACGATCGCGTGATGCGGCAAGGCGGCCGGTGACGGCGGCGCGCCGTGACGTTAGTCTCCGCGATCATGTCGAACCGCCCCTCCCCCGACCTCATCGCCCGCTTCGCCGCTCTTGTCGGCCCCGCTTACGCGCTCACCGACGCCGAGGCCACGCTGCCCTACCGGACGGAGTGGCGCGACCGCTTCCCCGGCCTGACGCCGCTGGTGCTCAGGCCGGGCTCGACGGCGGAAGTCGCCGCCGTGCTGGCGCTCGCCAACGAGACGCGCACCACGATCGTGCCGCAGAGCGGCAATACCGGGCTTGTTGGCGGCCAGGTGCCCGACCAGAGCGACAGCGAGGTCGTGCTCTCGCTCGACCGGATGACGCGGATCCGCGCCGTGGATGCCGAGGGCTACACGCTGACCGCCGAGGCGGGCGCGATCCTCGCTGATGTGCAGGCGGCGGCCGAAGAAGCGGGGCGGCTGTTTCCGCTTTCGCTCGGCGCCGAAGGCTCCTGCCGCATCGGCGGCAATATCTCGTCCAATGCCGGTGGCACGGCCGTGCTCGCCTATGGCAACACCCGCGATCTCGTGCTCGGGCTCGAGGTGGTGCTGGCCGATGGCCGCATCTGGGAAGGCCTGACGGGGCTTCGCAAGGACAATACCGGCTATGATCTGAAGCAGCTCTTCATCGGCGGCGAGGGCACGCTCGGCGTCGTCACGGCGGCGGTGCTGAAGCTCTTTCCGCGTCCGCGCGGCCAGGCTGTCGCCTTCGCCGCGGTCGAGAGCCCTGCGGCGGCGCTGGCGCTGTTCACGCTGGCGCGCGAGCGGGCGGGACATGATCTGACCGGCTTCGAGCTGATGCCGCGCATCGGCCTCGACATGGTCCTCGCCCACCTCCCCGGCACGCGCGACCCGCTGGCCTCGCCCTCGCCCTGGTATGTGCTGATCGAGATCGCCTCCGGCCATTCGGACGAAGCGGCAAGCGCGACGCTCGAGGACGTGCTCGGCACGGCCTTCGAGGCCGGCGCCGTCACCGACGCCGCCATCGCGCAATCGCTCGCCGACCGCAAGGCGTTCTGGCATCTCCGCCATGGCATGTCGGAGGCGCAGAAGCCGGAAGGCGGCTCGATCAAGCACGACGTGTCGGTGCCCGTCGCGCGCGTGCCTGACTTCCTCACCGAAGCGATCGCCGCCGTCGAGGCCATGGTGCCGGGCTGCCGGCCGGTGCCCTTCGGCCATCTCGGCGACGGCAATATCCATTTCAACGTCTCGCAGCCTGTCGGCGCCGACAAGGCCGCCTTCCTCGCGCGCTGGGAAGAGATGAACGCGCTGGTGCACGGCATCGTCGCGACCTATCGCGGCTCGATCTCGGCCGAACATGGCATCGGCCGGCTGAAGCGCGACCTGCTGCCCGGCGTCAAGGGACCTGTCGCCATGGACATGATGCGCGCCATCAAGGCGGCCTTCGATCCGAACGGCATCCTCAATCCCGGCAAGGTGCTCTGAACGCGCGGGGCGCCTCGCGCGGCGGCCCCGAACCGCTTATCCTGCCTGAAGTCAGCGACAGAATCGGGTGGAGCATGGCTTCGTTTGCGGGCCGGACCAGTGCGGCCGAGTCGACGCGCGATCGGGCGCCGTGGCCGTGACGAAGGCGCCCCGAACCGGCACGGGCAGACGCGCGGGCGGCCGCTCCTCGGGCAGCGGGCGCGTGGACGCGCCCGAGCAGCCTGACCTGCCCTTCGACGCCGATCCGCCCCGGCCGGCACAAAGACCACGGCCGACCGCCGGAGAGGCCACCATTCCCAAAAACGCGACGAAACCAAAGGCCCCCGGCAAGGCATCCGCTGCCAAGTCGCCGGGCTCGTCCAAGCCGAAGCAGGCCACAAAGGAGTCGGCCGCATCCAAGCCGAAGGCGGCGCCCCGCAAGGCCTCTGGCAAGGCCAAGGCCAAGGCACGGCCCGCGCCGACCGGCTTCGGCGGCTGGCTGTGGCTGCTCGCCATCGGGCAATTGCTGGTGACGGCGCGGATGATCGATACGCTGATGAAGATGTCGGCGCTCGTCGGCGGGCCGGTCTGGCAGGACCACCGCGGCCTCGTCGTGACGGACCTCGCGCTCTATGGCGCCGCCTTCCTGCTGCAGCTCGCCGTGCTCGCCGCGATGGCGCTCCGCTCGCGCGCCTTCGTGCCGCTCTTCGTCACCTCGGCGATCGCTTATTTCCTGATCGGCCGTGTCGAGCCGCTGCTCGCCATCGCCTTTCTCGGCATGGACCCGGCCCGCCTCGCATCGCGCGCGGTCCTCGTGCCGATGGCGATCGAATTCGCCATCGCCTTCGGCTGGTCGGCTTACGTTCTGACGTCACGGCGGGTGAAGACGACCTTCGTGCGGTGATGCGTCGGGGCGAGATCAGCAACTTCCCGTCAACCCTATGCGGTCACGCCCTGCTAACCCTCTCTGAAACCAAGGGATATTAACCACGTTCCTTAAGGCGGAAACGGCTCTGGCCATGCCATTCTCCCCTCCAAGGACGCGGCGGTCCGGCACTTCGGAACCACCGCTTCAGACCTTGTTAACCAGTGAGAGTGAGGCAGAAAATGGGACGTCAGGCCGCCAACACGAACGCCACCCAGCGCGATCTCCGGCTCGATCCGTTCGCCCTGCCCGTCCGTTACTCGGCTGCCCTCGCTGCCCCCGCCGGCGTCGCCGCCATCGTTCTCGGCCGTGACCGCGTCACCGTCAAGCGCCCGCTCGGCGGGATCGACGCCACGCTCACCTGCCCGATCCGCGCCTTCCGCGGCGTCGCCGTCAAGATGACGGTCGATGCCGTCACCGACCGGGTCAGGACCGAGATCGAACTGATGCATCCCGACAGCGCCATGTCGCTGCCGCTCGCCTCGGTCGAGGATCTCGGCGACGGCGAGGACGTCGCCGCCGACTGGCAGGCCTGGGGCAAGGCGCTCGGCCTGCCGCTGCTGATCGTCGAAGCCGATGGTGCCATCCGCGAGGCGATGCCGCGGCTCGGCGGGCTCGACGTGCAGGCGCCGCGCGCCCGCCGCATGGCCTCGCCGCTGAAGCGCCGCCGCCCGCGCTTCCTGAAGCGCCGCAAGATCGGCGTCCCGGGCGAGAGCGTCCGCATCGAGGCCGACGAGATCATCGCCCGCGACTAAGTCGCGATCAGGTTCCGGCTGCTCCAAGCAGCCCGTCCAGAACCAGACCGGCCAGCACGATCAGGCCGAACGGCCAGTTCGACTTGAAGAGGCGCAGTTGCAGCGCCCCGTCCGAGAGATCGATGCGCGCCACCTGCCAGCCGAGATGCACCGCGCCGGCGGCAAGCCCGATATAGGCGAGCGGCCCGGCCTTCGCGAACAGGAAGGCCGCGGTGAACAGCGCCACCGCGCCGGCATAGAGGAAGCCTACATAGAGCGGCGCCCGATCGCCGAAGAGCCGCGCCGTCGAGCGCACGCCCATGATCGCGTCGTCTTCCTTGTCCTGCAGCGCATAGATCGTGTCATAGCCGATCGTCCAGGCGACGCCGCCGGCATAGAGCAGCAGCGGCGCGGCCGAGAGGCTGCCGAACCACGCCGCCCAGCCCATCAGCGCGCCCCAGGAAAAGGCGAGGCCGAGCACGGATTGCGGCCAGTCGGTGATGCGCTTCATGAAGGGATAGATCGCGACGACCCCGAGCGAGCAGAGCCCGACCAGGATCGTGAACGGATTGAAGCTGATCAGCACCAGGAAGCCGACCAGCGCCTGCAGCACCAGGAAGATCTTCGCCGCGCGCACCGTCACCTGGCCGCTCGGGATCGGCCGCGAGCGCGTCCGGGCGACGCCGGCGTCGAGCTCGCGATCGACGATGTCGTTATAGGTGCAGCCGGCGCCGCGCATCGCCACCGCGCCGATGAAGAAGAGCAGGCATTGCCAGAGGTTCGGCAGCGGCGCATCGGCCGCGCCGCTCGCCAGCGCCGCCGACCACCAGCAGGGCAACAGCAGCAATTGCCAGCCGATCGGCCGGTCCCAGCGCGCGAGACGCGCAAAGGGCTTCAGCCAATCCGGCGCGAACCGATCGACCAGATTGTCGCGCCGCGCATCGGCGACCGGGCTGGCCGGGGGGCTATGGGTCATCACCGGCATCCTCGAAGCAAGATCGTCCGACGCCTTATGCCACCTGCCGGGGCAAAGCGCGATGCCGGATCGCTGGCGGACGATCATGCCTGCCACAGCGGCCGGCCTCACGCGATCGGCGGGCCGATGAGGTCGATGGCATGGGCGGCGCAGATGCGCGCAAGCGCCTGTTGCGCCTCGACCGGCGGCGGCAGCTGTTCCGGCAGGCCATCGGCGAGGGCCGGGCGCGACGCCGCCCGCACCATGTCCTCGAACGGGCCGGTCGTCATGGTGAGGCAGCGGCCATGGTCGGAGAGGACGCGGAAACCGTGCCGGCTGCCCTTCGGCAGATAGATCGTGTCGCCGGCCGCGGCTTCGAGGGTTTCGCCATCGCGCTGGAAGCGGAACCGGCCCTCGAGAACGTGAAACGTCTCGTCCTCGGCATGGTGGACATGCAGCGGCGGCGCGAAATCCTTGGCCATCCGATGCTCGATGATGGAAAGCCGGTCGGCATTCTTGGCCTGCTCGAGATGCACGACGAGATGCGCCGTCATGAACCACAGGCTGTTCTTGTCTTCGCTCATTTCATTCTCCGTTTTTGCGGCCAAATCCGCTGGCGATGCATTTAACGGCTTCCCGGCGAATGATAAGATCGATGATCGAGCAACATTGTTCGGATATACTGTCATGAAATCGCGCGATCCCTTGGAAGGCCTCGCCGCCTTCATCACGGTGGCGAAGCATCTCAGCTTCACCAAGGCCGCCGAGGAACTCGGCCTCTCGCGCGCGACGGTGGGGGCGCAGGTGCAGGCGCTCGAAAGCAAGACCGGGATCCGCTTGCTGCATCGCTCGACGCGCAATGTCTCGCTCACCGAAGCCGGAGCGACCTATTACCAGGCGCTGACCGGCATCCTGCCGCAGGTGCGCGAGGCGGAGCGCGCGGCCATGAGCTTCCAGGAGGAAGTGGTCGGCCGCCTGAAGATCACGGCGCCGCCCGAGCTCGGCCAGCTGCATCTCTCGGCTGTTATCGCCGAGTTCCTCATCCAGAATCCGGCCGTCTCGATCGACATGTCGGTCTCGCACAAGCCGGTCAATCTGGTCGAGGAAGGCTTCGACCTCGCCATTCGCGGCATGATCTCCGTCGAGCCCGGGCTGATCACGCGCCAGATCGCGGCCTCGCCCCTCATGGTCTGCGCCGCCCCCGCCTATCTCGCGCGCCACGGCACGCCAGAGCAGCCGATGGACCTTGCGTGGCATGATTGCCTGCATTTCTCCGGGCTGCGCTGGGGCAGCCTCTGGATCTTCGGCAAGGACGACCAGACCATTCGCGTCCCCATCCTTCCCCGCTTCCAGGTCAATGACGGCCTCAGCCTGCGCGAGGCGGCGCTGGCTGGCGCCGGCGTCACGCTGCTGCCGGCCTTCCAGATCGCCCCGGACCTTCATGCCGGCCGCCTCGCCCGCGTGCTGGCGGATTGGCCGCTCGGCGCAGTGCCGATCCATGCCGTCTATCCGGACAACAGGAACATCGCCTCGAAGGTCCGCCGCTTCACGGATTTCCTGGCAAAGCGCCTCGTCTCGAAGGAGCTCGGCCCGGCCGCCGGCTTCCATCCGATCAGCGCGCGCAGTTAGAGGAGCCTCAGGCCCCTAGATGGACGCAGGGGCACCCGGCGACCGCACCTTCTGATGCGTCAGCGTCAGGAAGCGGCGGAGCCCCAGCCCCTCGGCAAGCGCGATCGACGCGGTGTTGTCGCTCTCGACATGATAGCGCGGGATGAGCCCGCGTTCGCCAACGACGGCGAGCGCCGTTGCCACCACGCGCCGGGCGAGGCCCTGGCGGCGGCGGTCGCGCCGCGTGACCACGCCGCCGATCTCGAAGACGGCGCCGTGATTGCGGAAGACGCAGCAGAGCGCCGCGGGCAGGTCCGGCGCCTCGCGATCATCGAGCACGCAAAAGTAGGCATCACCGGAGGCGAGCTGCGCGGCGAGACCGGCCCGGTCATGCCCCTGCTCGGCAATGAGGGCGTAGTCTTCCGCGCGCGGCTCGACCGTCACCCGCACCGCGCCATCGCGGCGGAAAGCGCGGTCGGCCGTATAGGAGAAGAAGCGCGCGGTCTGCTCGGACGCTGAGCGTTCGGCGAGCACGGCACGGTCGGCCTCGCTCTGCAGCTTGTAGACGACGCCGCCCTGCAGCGGCACGCGACCCAGAAGCGCCGCCGAGAGCGCCGCCGCATCGCTGGCGAGGAATGCGACCCAGGCGCAATCGCCATATGTAGCCTGATCCCAGGGACTGGCCTTTGTCTCCAGCAGCACGAGCGTCGCCCGGCGATCGCCCTCGGTGATCGACACGGCCGTGGTGTCGCGAGGGTAGAGAAAGAGATGCTTCAGCAGCGCGACATTCTCGAGTGGCTGCGCGGCGAGGGCGGCCATGATCGCAGGGCGATCTTCGGTGATGATCATCGGCAACGGTCTCGCAGTTCCCTCGTTCGAACTCTGCGCGTTCACTCCGCCGCGCGCAATTGCGGCTGGGGGCTGTCGGGAACGGCCGCGAAGCGGCGTCCTTGAAGAGCGGCGCTGCCGGCATCCGGCGCCGGGTCGCTTGTTTCTGGAGGACCACAGCATGACCGAGCCTCTTCTTCCCGCCGCCGCGCTCGCCGCGAAAAATCCGGTTCGCATCCTCGGCGAGAGCGCCGACTATCGCGCGGCGCGGCAGGCGCTGCTGATCGAGGAATACGAGCTCCGCCGCATGACCGAGCGGGTCGCGGAACTCCGGCGGCAGTTGCCGCCCGGCGCACCGGTTGCCGGCGACTATCGCTTCATCGCCGAGGACGGCAGCGAGGTCCCGTTCGCGGCGCTCTTCGGCGACAAGGAGACGCTGGCGATCTACAATTTCATGTTCGGCCCGACGCGTGCCCGCCCCTGCCCGATGTGCACCAATCTCCTCGGCGCGCTCGACGGCAATGCCAGCGACGTGCAGCAGATGATGGGACTCGCCATCGTCGCCGGCGCGCCGATCGAGCGGCTGAAGGCATTCAAGCAGGAGCGCGGCTGGCGCGACCTCAGGCTCTACAGCGATGCCAACCGGGAATGGTCGCGCGATTTCCACGCTGTCGACGAAGACGGCGCCGACATCCCCGGCATGCATGTCTTCACCCGCCGCGACGGCACCATCCGCCATTTCTGGAGCGGCGAGATGACCGAGGCCGATCCCGGCCAGGACCCGCGCGGCGCCCCCGAACTCGCCCCGCTCTGGGCGATGCTCGACCTCCGCCCCGAAGGCCGCGACCCCAGCTGGTATCCGGAGCTCGACTACGCGCCGCGCTGAGGACCCGGAGGAGGCACAAGGCGACGCAGGACGTCGCCGGACGAACGGGCGCCCGCGGGTCAAGAAAATGCCGGCCGCCCTGCGGGCGCCTCAGGGCGACAGCGGCAGGATCTTCCGGAAGAGATGGCGGCTATGGCCGCGCGGATGGTCCGGCAATTCGCCGAAGAGCTCATAGCCGAGGCCGCGATAGAAGCCCGGCGCCTGGAACGAGAAGGTATCGAGCCAGATGCCGGCGCAGCGCTTGCGAGAAGGGCCTTGTCCTCGACAGCCCGCATCAACTGGCTGCCGAGCCCCTGCCCGCGCAGCTCCGGCGGCACGAACAGGAGGTTCACGAACAGCCAGTCATAGACGATCCAGCCCCAGAGCCCGCCAACCGTCGCGCCCGTCTCTGGATGCTTCAGCAGCACGGCGACATTTTCATAGCCCGCCGGACCATGCGCCGCATCGTTGAAGGCAACGAGCGCATCAAGGATCGCCGCGCGATCGGCGGCATCGGGCGCGTCGGGGATGACAACGAGCGGCTGCATCGGGGGGCTCCTGATGATGGGGTTGCGAGGAAGGCCGAGCGGGACGCCAGCGCCGGGCGGCGACGGCCAAGTTTGGCAAGGCGAAATGTAGGCTTGGGTGTGTTCGGCGGCTTCACCTTTCTTCCGCCAGTCCTCGTGGCATGAAAGGTGTTGAGGAGAAACCCATGTCGAACCGCTTCCGCCTGAGTGCATGGAGCCAGAGCGAGAAGGGCAAGTGCGGACTGGCTGCTCTTGGGAACACTGAACAGAGCAACTACGTCCCCCGCGGCCTGTCCTAGGCCGTTTATCTACAACCCATTACTTGCTAGTCAGAAGAAGAACGGCTTGTTTAACATCACTATCCTCGATTTTCTCTCGGATGAACCAATTCCAACCCGACTCCCTCACCGATAATACGGGCTCCCCAACCCGCTCTTGCAGGGCGGCATGCGCAAGTTCCTTAATTCCGCCGGTTTGGGGGTCCCAGTACGAGACTTTGACTGACTCAATATTCTCCTCCTTTCCCAGAACTGCAAGTCCATCTGGAAAGACTGCACCACCTGCCGCTCTCGCGCGAGCCATGAGGTCTTCACTCATGACGTCAATCTCACTCAATGAATCATAAACCGATTCTGTATTATACAATGACTTAAATACTGCTTCCGCGACACGCATTTCTAGTGCAAATTCGTACATCAATGGCCAATATACCCAATTTATGTATTGGCCCATTTCCCTGTACTCTTCGGTCCAGAATCGAGAGCCGAGATAGTCCGGCGCAAAACCGAGCAGCCACTGCCGCCCGAGCCAAGTCGCGGTCAACAAACGGCTGTCAGAACTCGGCCAAGTGCCGGCTCTTGCTGACGAGGCTATCGACGGCCCAAACATAAGCGATAAGGCCGTTAGATAGTTTCCACGCCTGATGGCAATCGGACTACCAAGATCGCGGGGCGGGCTTGGGGTTGTTGTCACGGCGGTGTGATCTACGATGAGTTCGGCCCGCGTTGGCGAAGTCATCCAGGACCCAATGGAGAACCCGTGAGTGACTACGCTGCCACCAACTTTCATCCCTAAATAGGGTGATACTTGGTCGCGGTATCCCCTAGTGACCCTTCCTTGGAACGACTTGCGGGACGCGCCATGTGTCGCCTTAGATTCGGTAAGGGCGACATCGCTTTCGCCAGGGCGACTAAATACAAAGTCGGGCGACTTTTGTGTTGGCGCCGAGCCCGCTAAATGTTGATTCTCAAAATGATCGCACCACACATAGCCGTCACGGACCATCTGCAGGTATGCTAGGCCTGCGCCCACTACGCCGACCATATGTGTTCTGGAAAAATCCTTCAGGCGCTTAGCAGACTTCATGATGAAGAAGTCGTCAGCATGATCGTCGACGTGTTGGGAGACTAGATGACGACATCCCTCGCTTTCGAAGGTGACCGCTTGGGGGTTGATAGGGTGCAAGTGCGAACACCGCGCCATGGCCCCGTACAGCTCCTGCGGGGTAAAGGACATCGTCAATACACTCGGCGCTCGTCCTTTGACATTTTCCGCTATCGACGCTTTGTGCGGTGTTACCAAGTCAGCACTGACATTCTTACTTTTCGCGATCCAGGCCATTGTTGCGCCACAGAATTTTTAAGCCAATATGACTTTACTTGTAGGCACTCCAAAACGCCATGCCCATTCAACCTGAAGACGCGCTGCCAGCGCAAATGTGCCTCCGACCTCTAAATTCTGACACTTTGACGTCCCGGATTGGATCACAAGGAGGCCCAATCCCGACGCAGCAAGCCAACTTCCGCCGCTTGCCGCGCCCGCAAGCCCGACCCGCATAGCTACCTCCCACTGCCCTCTCCCGCCGATCCATCTCCCCCACCACCCCACCACCCTCGACAATCCCCTTCCCGCTTGCTAAGCGCCGCGCATCACGGCTTGCGGGGACCGATCCATGACCGATACGCGCCTCAACGTCCTTTTGATCGGCTCGGGCGGGCGCGAGCATGCGCTGGCCTGGAAGCTTTCGCAGTCGCCGCGGTTGAAGCGGCTTTTTGCGGCGCCGGGTAATCCCGGGATCGCCGAAGTTGCCCTGCTCTGCGCACTCGACGCCGACGACCACCAGGGCGTCGCCGACTTCTGCCGGCGCGAGGCGATCGATCTCGTCGTGGTCGGGCCGGAGGCGCCGCTGGTCGCGGGGCTCGCCGATGCGCTCACGGCGGCGGGCATCCGCGTGTTCGGGCCGTCCAGGGCGGCGGCGGCGCTCGAAGGCTCCAAGGGCTTCACCAAGGATCTCTGCACGGAAGCCGGCATTCCCACCGCCGCCTATCAGCGCTTCACCGAGGCGGAGCCCGCGCGCGCTTATGCGGCCGCGATGGGGGCGCCGATCGTCGTCAAGGCGGACGGCATCGCCGCCGGCAAGGGCGTCGTGGTCGCCGAGACGCTGGACGAGGCGCTTGGCGCCATCGACGCCTGCTTCGACGGCGCCTTCGGCGCGGCGGGGGCCGAGGTGGTGATCGAGGAATGCCTTATCGGCGAGGAGGCGAGCTTCTTCGCCATCGCCGACGGCAAGACCGCCATCGCCTTCGGCGCGGCGCAGGATCACAAGCGCGCCTTCGATGGTGACACCGGCCCGAACACCGGCGGCATGGGCGCCTATTCGCCGGCGCCGGTCATGACCGAGGCGATGATCGCGCGCGTCATGGCCGAGATCATCCAGCCGACCGTCGCGACCATGGCGGCGCGCGGAACGCCGTTCCAGGGCGTGCTGTTCGCCGGGCTGATGATCACCGCCAAGGGGCCGGAACTCATCGAATACAATGTCCGCTTCGGCGATCCCGAATGCCAGGTGCTGATGATGCGGATGACGAGCGACCTGCTCGATCTGCTGCTCGCCGCCGCCGAAGGCCGGCTCGAAGGCGAGGCGCCGTGCTTCCGCGATGCGGCGGCGCTCACGGTCGTGATGGCGGCCAAGGGCTATCCGGGCAGCTACAAGAAGGGCACGCCGATCGGCAGCCTTGCGGCCGCGCAGGCGATCGACGGCGCCGAGGTGTTCCAGGCCGGCACCGCGTCGACATTGAACGGGCTGGTGGCAAATGGCGGCCGGGTGCTCAATGTCTCGGCCTGCGGCACCACGATCCGCGAGGCCCGCGACCGCGCCTATGAGGCCGTTCGCGCGATCGACTGGCCGGAGGGCTTCTGCCGCTCGGATATCGGCTGGCGGGCGATCGACCGGAGCTGAGCCGGCGCTGACCGCTCGGCGGCATGCTCAGGCGCAGCGACGGAACGCCGTCTGGGATGCGTCCCGAACGCGGCCGATGAAGCCCTGCAGCAGCGCGCGTCCCTCGGGCCAATCGCCGAGGCCGCTCTGGCCGTTGATGTGGAGCGGGGCATCGTCACCGGCTACCGGGCGGTCATCGAACCGGCTTCCGTCGGGCTCGGCATGATGGTCATCATCCGCCTCCGCACCACGCATGAACACATCAAGACCTGCCTGAAGCTCTTCGCGGAGATGCCCGAGGTCATCGAAGTGTACAGGCTGACCGGCGAGGACTGCTTTCACCTGAAGGTGATCGTTCCCTCGCCGGCCGATCTCGAGCCGATCGTCGACGGCATCGCCTGCTATGGCTCGGTCACGACGGCGATCGTCCTGCGCAGCGAGCCGCCGAAGCGGATCGGACGCGCGTTGATGAAGCGGGCGGCCGCGTCGCCGTGAGACGGGCGGCCGCCTGATCGAGAGGCACGGGCGATGCGACGCCTAGCCGAAGATCCGCTCGCCGGCGACCCAGGTCTCGGAAATGCCGATCTTGACGATCTCGTCCGGCGCGACCGTGAACGGGTCCTGCTCCAGGATCACGAGATCCGCCTCCTTGCCCGTATCGAGCGTGCCGATGCGGTCGCCCTGGCCGATCTGGGCCGCGGCCGAGGCAGTGACGGCGCGGATCGCCTCCTCGACGCTGATGGCCTGGTCCGGGCCGATGACCGAGCCGTCCACCGTGCAGCGCCGCGTGACGGCCGTCTGGATGAGGCGCAGCGCGCCGGCCGGCGAGCACGGATGGTCGGTATGCAGCGTGAAGCGGAGGCCTTCCGCGAGGCAGGCGCCGGCGGGATCCATGAAGGCGGTGCGCGGCTCGCCGAACAGCTGGTCGCGATAGGCCGCGCCGTAGAGATAGACGTGGTTCATCAGGAAGCTCGGCTCGACGCCGAGCGCCTTCATGCGCTTCAGCTGATCCGGCCGGGCGAGCGTCGAATGCTCGATGCGATTGACCCCGCTCGGCGGGCTCGCGCCATAGGCCGCCTCGATCGCGTCGAGCGCGTCGTCGATGGCGGCATCGCCGTTGCAGTGGATCTGGATCGGCCAGCCGGCTCCCTTGGCGGAGGCGACGAGGGATTTGAGCTCCTCCGCCTTGTAGTTGGTGGTGCCCTTCCAGTCGCCGCCGAGATAGGGGATCGTCTGCGCCCCGGTCTTGGTCTGGTTGGAGCCGTCGCCGACGATCTTGATGCCGAAGAGCGAGAAGCGGGAATTCGGAAACAGCGTCGCGGCGGCGCCGTGGCCAAGGTCGCGATAGGCGTTGGCGGCCTCGAGATCGTTGATCATGAGGCTGGCGGAGAGCCGGCCGGTGCCGCTCGCCGTCATCTTGACGAGGCCTTCGATCCAGGCGGGCTGGACGGTGCCGGGCTCATGCGTGGTCGTGTTGCCGAGCGCCGCGCTCGCCTTGAAATAGTCGGTCATCGCCTTTTCGAAGAGCGCCGGCGTCATCGGCGGCACGCCATGCGGCACAAATTTCAGCAGGGCGCTTTCTTCATAGATGAGGCCGTTCAACTTGCCATCCGGCCCGCGGCCGAAGCTTCCGCCGCCCGGCAGCGTGCCGACATTCTCGGGGATCCCGGCGATCTTGAAGGCGGCCGAATTGGCGGCCGCGTCATGCATGTTGATGTACCAGATCAGGATCGGCCGATCCTTCGAGACGCCGTCGAGCTCGGTCATCGACAGGTCGCCGCCCTGCAGCAGATTGTCGAAATTATAGGCCATGAGCCATTGGCCGGCCGGCAGCTTGGCATCGAGCGCCTTGAGGCCGGCGATCAGATCGGCGCGCGTGCGATAATTGCCATAGCCGACATCGGCGAGCATCTCGGCGAAGAGCGCCGCGAAGCAGGTGTGCTGGTGCGGATCGATGAAGCCGGGCAGCAGCGTGCGCCCGCCCAGATCGACGATCTTGGTCGCCGAGGTCTTGAGCCCGGCGAGATCGGCCGCGGAGCCGAGGGCGACGATGCGCCCGCCGCGGACGGCCAGCGCCTCGGCCCGCTTCGGACCCGTCAGCGACATCGGAATGATCGTGCCGCCCTCAAAGATGATGTCCGCGCCAGCAGTCGCCTGGGCATGGGCGCTCCCCGCCGACATCCCGAGGCCGGCCGTGCCGGCCGCCGCCCCGGCGAGCGCCATGAACGCGCGTCGCGAGGGCCCGTCGCGCCCGTCAACGCCGGCTCCCGATCCGGTCCAGCCGCTGAAGAGGCTCGGATTGGTGAAAAGCGTCCCGACACAAAAGCGGCACATGATCCGTATCGACCCCCTGTTGGCGCACACCCGCGCTCAGGGCATCAATAACAGATCGGAGACGCCGCGACGCCCCCCCTGGGGCGTGTCGCGACGCTCCGTCACCTGCCTCGTCTCGCTGTCGCCTCGAGCGGGAACCCCGAGCGCCACGCCCCCCCGCGATCGGCGCGGGCCTAGCCGAGCAGGCCGCCGAGCTTGCGCGTGATCGGCACAACGATGACGCTGGTGCCATGGAAATCGAGTGCGGCCTTGAAGGCGCTGGCGAGTTCCTCGGTCGTCTCCGCCTTGCTGGTATTCGCGCCATAGGCCTTGCCGAGAGAGACGATGTCGAGGCCGGGCAGGTCGAGGCCGGGCACGTTCGGCGTCTTCTCCAGCTCGGCAAACTCTTTCAGAATGCCGTATTCCTCATTCTGCAGAACGACATAGACGAGATGAGCCTTCTGCTGGACGGCGGTGTAGACGCCCTGGATCGAGTACTGGAACGATCCATCGCCCATGATGCAGAGCACCGGGCGGTTGCGGCCGCTCTCGCGCTCCGCCAAAGCGAGGCCGACAGCGGCCGGAGTGGTCCAGCCGAGCGCCCCGGACGAAAAGGCATAGGAGACGTCCGGCTTGCCGACGCGGATCTGGTCCTGCAGCTGCGGGATGTTCGACGGCGATTCCTGCGTCAGCACGAAATCGGCCGGAAGCAGCGCGTTCAGCGTCGCATAGACGGCCGTCGGCGTCAGCGGCAGCTCCGCGGTCGGCTCCTGCGGCGGCTTGCGCAGCGGCGCGCCGGCAAAGGCCGTCCGGGCGTTCACCAAGGGCATCAGCGCCTCCAGGAACAGGCCGGCATCGCTGACCATGCTGTCGCCGATCGCGGCCTTGGCGGCGGCGTTGGCGTCATCCGTCACATGCAGCAGGTCCGCGCCATCGGGCAGGTAGGATCCGGCGACATAGGGATAGTAGCGGAACACCGGCGCGCCGATCACGACGACGAGGTCATGCCCCTCGAGCAGGGCGCTCAAAGGGCCGATGGCCGGCGGCAGCATTCCGGCATACTGCGGATGTGTCTCCGGGAAGGCCGGCCGCTCGCAAAAGGGCGAGGCCCAGACCGGGACGCCGAGCCGCTCGGCAAGCGTGATGCCGTCCGCCCAGACGTCGGCGCCGCCGCGGGCGATATCGGCGCCATAGACGAGGACAGGCGCCTTGGCGGCATTGATGCGCGCCGCGAATTCGGCGACACGGGCGGGATCGGGCCCGACACGGGTCGAGACCGTGCGCAGCAGCTCGACCGGGTCCATCGGCTGGTCCCAGTCGTCGAGCGGCAGCGACAGATAGACGGGACCCGCCGGCTGCTGGACGGCCGTTGCATAGGCGCGCATGAAGGCGCCTGGGATATCCTGTGCCCGCACCGGCTCATAGGCCCATTTCACCCAGGGGCGCGGCAGGTTCGCGGCGTCGATATTGGTCAGCATCGGCTCGATCAGGAGCATGTCGCGCGTCTGCTGACCGGCCGTGATGATGAGCGGCGTCTTGTTCAGATAGGCGGTGAGGATGGCGCACATGGCGTTGCCCGTGCCGGCGCCGGTGTGGAGATTGACGACCACCGGCTTGCGCAGCCCCTGCGACAGGCCGTCGGCAATGCTGACGACGCTCGCCTCCTGCAGGGCCATCACATAGTCGAAATCCTCGGGGAAATCCTTGAGGAACGGCTCCTCGGTCGAGCCCGGATTGCCAACAACGGTGGTCAGTCCCAGCTTGCGCAGAAGATCAAAGGTTACATCCTTCACCGTCGACATTCTCTTCCTCCGTATCGAGAGCATGCTGAGTATTTCTGTCGGCAACGGCCGGACTATGTCACGAGTTCCTGGACCCAGGAAGTGAAGGCGCCACGCGGGACGATGGCAGCATTGGCCCGATGCCGACAGCATGAACGGGCGCCATCCCCTCCGCCGGCCGTCTCGGCGCTTTCGCTGACCGTGCGAATCCGGCACTGTCCGGCGATGACGATCCGCCGCCTCACCGACGACATGATCAATCGCATCGCCGCCGGCGAGGTGGTCGAGCGGCCAGCCAGCGTCGTCAAGGAACTCGTCGAAAACGCCATCGATGCCGGTGCGCGGCGGATCGAGATCGTCACCGCCGGCGGCGGCATCGCGCTCATCCGCGTCACCGACGACGGCTCGGGCATGGATGCGGCCGACCTCGCGCTCTCGGTCGACCGGCATGCCACCTCGAAGCTCGCCGGCGACCTCCTCGATATCCGCACGCTCGGCTTCCGCGGCGAGGCGCTCGCCTCGATCGGCGCGGTGGCGCGACTGTCGATCGCGAGCCGCCATGCCTCGGAGCCGCATGGCTGGGAGGTCGTGGTCTCGGGCGGCGTCACCGATCCGCTGCGGCCGGCGGCGATCGCGGCGGGAACGCGCGTCGAGGTGCGCGATCTCTTCTTCGCGACGCCGGCACGGCTCAAATTCATGAAGGGCGAGCGCGCCGAGGCGAGCGCCATCAGCGATGTCGTCAAGCGCCTCGCGATGGCGCATCCGGAAGTCCGCTTCAGTCTCTCGGGCAGCGACCGCGCCGCGCTCGACCTGCCGGCGACCGGCGAAGGCGGCTACGCCGAGCGGCTGGCGCAGGTGCTCGGGCGCGAGTTCATCGAGAATGCCATGCTGATCGAGGCGGCGCGCGAGGGCGTCCTGCTCTCCGGTCATGCGGGGCTGCCGACCTTCCACCGCGCCAACGGATTGCAGCAGTTCCTGTTCGTCAACGGCCGGCCGGTGCGCGACAAGCTGCTGATCGGGGCACTCCGCGCCGGCTATGCCGATGTCATGGCGCGCGACCGCTTCCCGGTGGCGGCGCTGTCGCTGGCGCTCGATCCGCACGAGGTCGACGTCAATGTCCATCCGGCCAAGTCCGACGTGCGCTTCCGCGATCCCGGCCTCGTGCGCGGGCTGATCGTTGGCGCTCTGCGTCAGGCGGTGCAGCAGTCCGGCCACCGTGCCACCTCGACCGGCGGCGGCGCCACCATCGCCGCCTTCCGTCCGGGCACGCCGCCGCCTCTCGCCTCCGCCGCCCCCTATGCCGCGCGTCCACCTTCGGCCGCGGCGCGGTCGGCGGCCGCCTATGCCTATCAGCCGCAAGGCTTCGCGGAGCCCTTCGTCGAGGCGCAGCGCGCCTTCGCCGCCGTCGACATCCCCTCGGCGGATGCGCGCGCCCATGGTGAGGCGATCGACGAGCGCAGCGCGCTGCCGCTCGGCGCCGCGCGGGCGCAGGTGCACGGCACCTATGTCATCGCGCAGACCGAGGACGGCATCGTCATCGTCGACCAGCATGCGGCGCATGAGCGGCTGGTCTATGAGCGGCTGAAGCAGGCGCTGGCCCGCTCGGGCGCCGCGCGGCAGATCCTGCTCATCCCCGATGTCGTCGACCTGCCTTCCGAGGACGTCGCGCGCCTCCTCGCGAGAGCCGAGGAGCTTGCCGAATTCGGCCTCGTCATCGAGGGCTTCGGTCCCGGCGCGGTGGCGGTGCGCGAGACGCCGGCGCTGCTCGGCAGCGTCGATGCGCGGGCGCTCCTCACCGATCTTGCCGACGATTTCGCCGAATGGGACGGCTCGACCCGCCTTGCCGAAAAGCTCGACCATGTCGCGGCGACCATGGCCTGCCATGGCTCGGTGCGCGCCGGACGGCAGCTTCGGCCCGAGGAGATGGATGCGCTCTTGCGCGAGATGGAAGCGACCCCCGGCTCCGGCCAATGCAATCACGGCCGGCCGACCTATGTCGAACTGAAGCTCGCCGATATCGAGCGCCTGTTCGGCCGGCGCTGAGCGGGCAATTGCGAAACCGTCAGTTTCGCCGCATAAGGACGAGCATGAACCGCATGGACAATCTCGGCCGCGGCGGCGAAGCGCGCTTGCGCTACCTCGACGGCGACTATCAGATCCTGACGCCCGGCGCCTTCGTGCGCTGCGCCGTCACGGGCGTTGCCATCCCGCTCGACGAGCTCCGCTACTGGAACGTCGCGCATCAAGAGGCCTATGCCGACGCCGCGACCTCGCTCGCCCGCCACAAGGCGCTCGGGCTGGTCTGATCGCGCGCCGGCCGGACCCGGCCCGGCCTTCCACTTCTTCTCGAGACCCAGACGCTCAGCGCCTCCGCAGCGCCTGTTCGAGCAGCCGCATGACCGCCGGCTCGTCGTCGAAGCGGAGCCGCACCGCGAAGACCTCCGCCGCCTCGGCGAGCGCGTGCCTTGCGCCTGATGTCGCACGGAGGCGGACATGGTCCTTGGCGGTGGTGACGAGCCGCAGCCCCTCGGCGCGCGCGCGGGCGAGCAGTCCGGCCGCATCGGCATCGCTGAACGGGTGATGATCGGGAAAGGCCTCTCTCGCCGCGACATCGATGCCGGCGGCTTCCAGCGAGGCGAAGAATTTCTCCGGACGGCCGATACCGGCAAAGGCCAGGTAACGCCCGCCGCCCGCCTCGGACGGCGCGAACGCGGCACCGTTGGCCGGCTCCAGCACGCCGCGCAGCACGGCGCGACCGGCGCGCGCGGCGAGGCTGAGGACGCGGTCGCCGCCCTCCCCGTCGCCGATGATGAGCACGGCGTCAGCGCGCGCCAGCTGCGTGGCGAGCGGCGCGCGCAGCGGTCCGGCCGGCAGCACGCGGCCATTGCCGATGCCCACAGTGCCATCGACGACGACCAGGCTCAGTTCCTTGGCGAGCGAGGGGTTCTGGAAGCCGTCATCCATGATGATGCAGTCGGCACCGGCGGCCTCGAGCAGCGGCACGCCCTTCGGCCGGTCAGGCGCAACGGCGACCGGCCCGCTGCTGGCCAGCAGCAGCGCCTCGTCGCCGACAAGCGCCGCGTCATCGCGCGAGGGATCGACGAGATGGGCAGAGGTGACGCGGCCGCCATAGCCGCGCGTCAGAAAGCCCGGCCGGACGCCGAGGCGCGTGACGAGATCGGCGACGGCGAGCGCGGTCGGCGTCTTGCCGGCGCCGCCGACGACGAAATTGCCGATGCAGATCACCGGCAGGCTCGCGTGAACGGCGGGCGGACGGCGCATGCGCGATCCGGCGACGGCCGACCAGACGGCGGCGACGGGCATGAGCGCCAGCGCGGCGGGATGGGTGTTCTGCCGCCACCAGAAGCGCGGCGCGGTGATCATCGCGCCCCGCCGGAGCGGGAGCGGCGCATGCGGACCATATCAGCCTGGCCGAGGCTGGCGGCGACGACGAGCGGGGCGAGATAGGGACGGAGCGCCGCCAGCGTCGCCTCCAGCGCGCCGGAGAACGGCGCCAGCGCCGCGGCACCGCGCGCGGCAAGCGCCTCGGCCGCGGCGGGATCGGCATAGAGCGGACGGAGCGCCGCGACGAGGCTGCCGGCATCCGTTACCGGCGCGACGTCCGTGCCGGCATCGAGGGCGGCATAGATCGCGCTGGCATTCTCGACCTGCGGCCCATGCAGGATCGCCGCGCCGAGCAGCGCCGCCTCGATCGGATTGTGGCCGCCGACAGGAACCAGCGTGCCGCCGATGAAGGCGACCGGCGCGGCGCGGTAGAAAAGGCCGAGCTCGCCGAGCGTATCGGCGATGTAGAGATCGGTCGCCTCGGTCACGCGATCGCCACGGCTGCGGAGGGCGACGGAAAGCCCCGACGCGGCAAGGCTCGCCGCCAGCGCCGGTCCGCGCAGGGGATGGCGCGGCACAATGACGGTGAGGAACTCGGGCCGCTCCGCGCGCAGCGCCCGGTGGGCGGCGGCGACCACCGTCTCCTCGCCCTCATGGGTCGAGGCGGCGAGGAAGATCTCGCACCCTGCCGTCGCCGCGACGAAATCGTCGAAGGCCGCGCTCTCGACGCCGGGCGCCGGCACGTCGAATTTCAGATTGCCGACCGAGCGCGCCTGCTTGACGCCGAGCGCCCTGAGCCGCTCGGCATCGCCCTCGCTCTGCGCCAGCGCCATGTCGATGCCGCCGAAGAGCGGGCGCATGGCGCCGGTGAGGCGGCTCCAGCGGCGGAAGGCGCGCGCGGTCATGCGGGCATTGATGCGGATCTCGGGGATCCGCCGCGCGGCGAGCCGCGTCATCGTCGTCGGCCACAGCTCCGATTCGAAGAAGAGGGCGAGATCCGGCTTCCAGGCATCGAGGAAGCGCTCGATGAACGGCTCGATGTCGAGCGGGGCATATTGGTGCATCGCGCCGCGCGGCAGGCGTTGCGCGGCGACGCGGGCGCTCGTCACCGTGACGCTGGTGAGGAGCACGGTGAGGCCCTCGGCCGTCAGCCGCTGGATCAGCGGCATCACCGCATTGGTTTCGCCGACGCTCGCGACATGGACCCAGACCAGCGGCCCGGCCGGCCGCTCTACCGAGGGGCGGCCATAGCGCTCGTTGCGCCGGGCAGGGTCTTCCTTGCCCTTGCGCGTGCGCCAGCCGAGCAGCAGGGGAACCAGCGGCAGCGCCGCATAGCCGGCGAGGCGATAGAGGCCGCGCGCCGTCCCGCCGAGGAGATCACTCATCGCGCCCGCCGACCCGCTCATAGGCGATGGCGGTGATGCGGTTGAGCTCGTCCTGCAGTTCGAGCCGCTTTTCCTCGCGCAGCGCCTCGTCGGCATCGCCCGGCACCAGGATCGGCGTCCCGAAGATGCAGGCGCCGCGGCTGAACGGCAGGTTGATCGTGGTGCGATCCCAATTGCTGAGGACGAGGCGGCGGGAGGTCGCGAGCGCGATCGGCAGGATCGGCCGGCCCGAGAGCCGCGCCAGCGCGATGATGCCGGGTCCGGCCCGGCGCGATTCGGCATGGCTGAGATCGGCCGTCATCGCCACGGTGACGCCTTCGGCGAGCGCCGATTTCATCTCGAGGAAACCGCGCAGGCCTCCCTTCTCGATGGTGCGCGAGGGGGTGCGCGCCGCCGAGGCGCGGATGGTGCCATAGCCGAACTTCTCGGCGATGATGGCGTTGATCTCGCCGTCGCGATGGCGCGAGACCATGACCTTCAGGTTGAAGCCCTTGTTCGGCACGAAGGGCGCCATGAGATGCTGGCCATGCCACATCGTCATGATGCCGGGCAGGAAGGCACGATAGGCCTCGAGCGGGTTTTCGGGCTCGAAGGTGATGCGGCTCGTGGCGCGCACCAGCTTCAGATAGGCAACCGCCGCGAGCCCGGCGACGCGGATGGTGCGGTCCGACGAGCCGAGCCGCTTCAGGAAGCCGGGCGGCTTCCGCGCGGGCTTCACCGCGGACGCCGTCTCCGCCTCGCCGGCCGGATCAATGGGTGCCGTCTCGTTCACGTTCCTGTTCATCCTCGACCACCGCCTGCCGCCGCGCATGGCAGGCTGAGGCAGTCCCCGTCAGGCCGCGGTCGCTTCCGGATCGAGCAGCCGGTGGAGATGCACGATGAAATAGCGCGTCTGCGCGCTGTCGACCGTCCTGTGGGCAACCTGCTTCCAGGCGTCGTATGCGGTCTTGTAGTCCGGAAAGACGCCGACGATGTCGAGCTTGGAGAGATCGGCGAAATCGGTCGCGTCCACGGAGCTGAGCTCGCCCCCGAACACGAGATGGAGGAGCTGTTTCTTGGTCTCCGGCATCGTCGCCGCTCTCCTTGTCTTGACATCGCCATGCGGGGCACCGGCCCCGTTCAGGAACGCCGCAGGGCGTCTGCCGCCGCCTCGGACGAAGCGATCGGCGCCGCGACCGCCGCCAGCAGACGCGGCCGCGCCGCGATGAGCGCGGGATGGCGCGGATCGGGCCTGTTGTAGCCGATGCGCCCGCCGCCAACCTCGTGCAGCATTCCGCCTGCTTCGTGCACCAAAAGGTCTGCAGCCGCAAGGTCCCAGTCGCGCGCATCCGGCGCCGCCGTGGCGATGTCGATCCGGCCCGCCGCCACCAGCGCCAGCCGATAGGCGAGCGAGGGCGTGACGCGGCGATCGGCGACCGCAAACCCGGCGCCGGTGATCGCCCGCATATGGCGCATGGGACCTGCGAAGAGCAGCGCCGCGCCGTCTTCCGGGTCGGCGGCCGTGATCGGCACGCCGTTGAGGGTGGCGCCGCCGCCGAGCGTCGCCGTGAACAGTTCCTCGCGCGCCGGCACGAACAGGACGCCGACACGCGGCGAACCGTCCTCGACCACGGCGACGGAAACGCACCAGTCGGGATTGCCTTCCATGAAGCCGCGGGTGCCGTCGATCGGATCGACGATGAACACGCGCGACCGTCCAAGCCGCTCGGGCGTGTCGGCGGTCTCCTCCGACAGCCAGCCATAGTCCGGCCGCGCCGCCGTCAGCGCCGCATGCAGCGAGCGGTCCGAGGCGATATCGGCCTCGGTCACCGGCGAGTCGGCCGCCTTGGTCCAGGCGCGCGGGCTGTTGCCGAAGAAGCCGAGCGCGATGCGACCGGCCTCGAGTGCCGCCGCGCGGATCAGCGCGAGATCGTCGGCCAGCGAGGCGGCGTCAGCGGCCGGCAATCATCATGCCTTCGATGGCGAGCGTCGGCGCATTGGTGGAGAAGCGATAGACGAGATCGTCGGCTGCGATGAGCCGGCGATACATGTCCTTCAGATTGCCGGCGATGGTGATTTCCGAGACCGATTCGGCGAGCTTGCCGCCGGTGATGCGGAAGCCGCCGGCGCCGCGGCTATAATCGCCGGTGACGCCGTTGACGCCATGGCCGATCAGCTCGGTGACATAGAAGCCCTCGCCGATATCGGCGAGCAGCTGGTCGCGGCTGACCGAGCCCGGCAGCAGCGTCAGATTGGTCGCATGCGGACCGCCGCCGCCGCCCGAGCCGCGGCCATTGGTTTGAAGGCCAAGCTCGCGCGCCGAGGCGCTGTCGAGCAGCCAGGTCTGCAGCACGCCGTCCGCCACGAGATCGAGCGCCTCGGAGGCGACACCCTCGCCATCGAACGGGCGCGAGGCGAGGCCGCGCGGGCGGCGCGGATCGTCGGTGATGCGGATGCCCGGCGAAAACACCGCCTGGCCGAGCGAATGCTGCAGGAAACTGGTCTTGCGCACGATGGCGGCAGCGTTGATCGCGCCGGCGAGATGGCCGACGAGGCTGACGGCAACGCGCGGATCGAACACGACCGTCGCGACGCCCGTCGGCAGGCGCCCCGGCGAAAGCCGCCGGACGGCGCGCGCGCCGGCCTCGGTGCCGATCGCCTCGGGCGACCTCAAATCGGACGCGTAGACCTTCGAGTCGCTGTCGTAGTCGCGCTCCATCCCGGTGCCCTCGCCGGCGATGGCGGTCATCGAGACGCTGTGGCGCGAGCCGAGATAGGCGCCGGAAAAGCCGTGCGAGGTGGCGATCACCGCGCCGGTGAGGCCCCAGCCGGCCGAGGCGCCGCTCGATTTCGACACGCCGGCGACGGCGAGCGCGGCGGCTTCGGCGCGGCGGGCGCGGTCGGCCAGCATGTCGGGATCGGGGATCGACGGGTCGAGCAGGTCGAGATCCGGCCAGGAGCTGGCGAGGCGGTCGGCGGGCGCGAGGCCGGCGAAGCGGTTCTCCGGCGCCACCCGCGCCATCGCGACGGCGCGCTCGGCAAGCTCATCCGGCGGCGCGATGCCGTTGGTCGAGACGCTCGCGTTGCGCTGGCCGATGAAGACGCGGAGCGCGACGTCATCGCTCTCCGAACGGTCGGTCTCGTCGACCTTGCCGTTGCGGATATCGACGGAAAGCCCGACACGGCGCACGGCGAAGGCGTCGGCGGCATCGGCGCCGGCGCGGCGCGCGGCCTCGACCAGCGCGGCGGCGCGATCAACGAGGCGGGACTGATCCGGCAATGCTGTCATCGCATGGTCTCCTTTGGACCTTTTAGTAGGGTTCGGAGCGCGCGCGAACAACCCCTTGCGGCAAGGTGCGCGCGGAGGGCATGCCGCCGATGCATGGACAGCCTCCCCTTTCGCCTTGCGCGTGCCGTCGCCCCAGCCCATCGTAAGGCCTCACGCCACGGAGACATTTTGATGGCCGCCGACGCTACCGGCACGGACCTCGTCCAGCTCGTCGCCCTGCTCGGTGCCGGCGTCATCGCCGTGCCGATCTTCAAGCGGCTCGGTCTCGGCTCGGTGATCGGCTATCTCGCCGCCGGCGTGGCCATCGGTCCGTTCGGGCTCGGCCTCTTCACCGATCCGCAGGCGATCCTCCATGTCGCCGAGCTCGGCGTCGTCATGTTCCTGTTCATCATCGGCCTCGAAATGCGGCCGACGCGGCTCTGGGGCCTCCGCCGCGAGATCTTCGGCCTCGGTCTCGCACAGGTGATCGTCTGCGGCGCGCTCCTGACGCTCGCCGGCATCGCGGTCGGACTACCGCCCGCGGCGGCCTTCGTCGCCGGCATGGGCTTCGTGCTGACCTCGACGGCGACCGTGATGCAGCTGCTGGAGGAGCGCGGCGATACGGCGGCGCCCGCCGGCCAGCGCATCGTCTCGATCCTGCTGCTCGAAGACCTCGCGATCGTGCCGCTGCTCGCCGCCGTCGTGCTGCTCGGCCCGGCCAGCGGCCAGGACGCGCACCAGCCGTTCTGGATCTCGGCCCTGATCGCGCTCGGCAGCATCGCGGCGCTGGTCGCGGCGGGCCGCTGGCTGCTCAATCCGATGTTCCGCATCCTCGCGCGGGCCAATGCGCGCGAGGTGATGACGGCCGCGGCGCTGCTCGTCGTGCTCGGCGCGGCGCTCGCGATGCAGCTCGGCGGCCTCTCCATGGCGATGGGCGCCTTCCTCGCCGGCGTGCTCCTGTCCGAATCGAGCTTCCGCCACCAGCTCGAAGCCGATATCGAGCCCTTCCGCGGCATCCTGCTCGGCCTCTTCTTCCTCGGCGTCGGCATGTCGCTCGATCTCGGCGTGCTCGTCTCCGATTGGCACATCATCCTCGTCGCCGTGCTCGGCTACATGATCATCAAGGCGTTCGGCATCGTCGCCGTCGCCAAGCTGTTCAAGGCGAGCCGCAAGGAAGCGCTGTCGCGCGCGGCGCTGATGGCGCAAGGCGGCGAATTCGCCTTCGTGCTCTACGCCGCCGCCACCGCCGCCGGCATCATCGACGGCCGCGCCAATGCGATCCTGACCGCCACCGTGATCATCTCGATGGCGCTGACGCCGCTGACCGTCCTGGCGCTCAAATGGCTGCCGGAGCCGAAGGCGGCCGTCGACGACCTCGATGTCGCCGACGGGCTGGAGGCGCGCGTGCTGATGATCGGCTTCGGCCGCTTCGGCCAGATCGCGGCGCAGTTCCTGCTCTCGGAAGGCATCGACGTGACCGCGATCGATTCCGACGCGGACATGGTCCGGAGCGCGGCGCGGTTCGGCTTCAAAGTTTATTATGGCGACGGCACGCGGCTCGACGTGCTGCGCGCGGCCGGCATCGGCCATGCCGATCTCGTCGTCGTTTGCACCGACAAGCGCGAGGCGACCGACCTCATCGTCGAGCTGATCCGCTCGGAATACCCGCTCGCCAAGCTCTATGTCCGCTCGTTCGACCGCCAGCACACGCTGAAGCTGCGCCAGCAGGGCGTCGATTTCGAGATCCGCGAGACGTACGAATCGGCCTTCGCCTTCGGCATGAAGTCGCTGCAGGGGCTCGGCTACGACGAGGCGCAGGTCGCCGAGATCAGCGAGACGATCCGCGAACGCGAGGCGGCCCGCATCGCCATCCAGATGAGCGGCGGCAAGGTCTCCTACACCGACATCCAGGGCAAGCTGAAGCCGGAGCCGCTGGTCGAGCCGAAGCGCCGCGCAAAGGCGCTCAACGAGGCCGCCGAAAAGGCGACCGCCGAGGCGGCCGAGTAGTCTCCGCCCTGCCGCGGCTCAGAGCTGCGGCGACGGCGCGACTTCGGCCGTGGCGGTCTTGGTCTTGGCCGGCCCGACCGTCGCCACCATGCTGGTGCCGTCGGTGAAAAGACGCCGCGCCGCGCGGCGGGCATCCTCCAGCGAGACGGCGGCGATCAGGTCGTTGCGCTTCTCGACATAGTCGATGCCGAGATTGTCGACCATGATGCCGAGGATCTGGCGGGCGATCTTCGAGGACGAATCGAAGCGCAGCGCATAGGAGCCGATCAGGTAGCTCTTGGCCTTGGCGAGTTCGGCCTCGGTCGGACCTTCCGCGGCGAGGC
Source organism: Kaistia sp. (assembly GCA_965229325.1). Lineage (GTDB taxonomy): Bacteria > Pseudomonadota > Alphaproteobacteria > Rhizobiales > Kaistiaceae > Kaistia. Next base: position 2,067,994 of record OZ245873.1, read on the forward strand.
GCCCGATCTCCTCTTTGATCAGGGCGATGGTCTCCGGCGCGCGATCGGCGCGCGTCGCCGTGCCGCCGGCGAAGGCGTCGGCATGGGCGAGCGTCACCAGCGAGGTCGAGATCGAATAGGCAAGGCCGCGCTTCTCGCGCACCTCGCTGTAGAGCCGCGAGGAGAACGAGCCGCCGCCGAGCACATGGTTGACGACATAGGCGGCCATGAAATCGGGATCGCTCCGCTTGATGCCGGGGCCGCCGAAGCGGATCAGCGTCTGCGGATTGGGCTGGTCGATGGCGATGATCCCGGCGGCGGGCACGATATCGGCGACCGGCGCCAGCTGCGCCTTGGCGGGCAGCGGTCCGAACACGCGCGCGAGCATCGCGCCGGCTTCCTTCGGGCTGATCGCACCGACGATGGCGACCTTCAGGTTGTCGCGCGCGAAGACATGGCTGCGATAGGTCTCGAGATCGGTACGCGTGATGGCGGCGACGCTGTCGGTCGTGCCGTCGAGCGGGCGGCCATAGGGATGGTTCGGAAAGGCCTTGGCGCAGACGGCGAGCGTCGCCGCCGTCTGCGGATCGTTGGCGTCGCTCTTGATGCCGGCGTCGATCTGCGCGCGGATGCGCTCGACCGGCTCGCTGTCGAAACGCGGCTTCTGCAGCGCCAGCGCCAGCAGGTCGAAGGCCTCCGACCGATCCTCGGCCAGCGTCTTCAGATCGCCGTAGAAGCCGTCGCGGCCGGCATCGAAGCTGATCGCGATCGAGCGCTCGTCGAGCGCCTTCTGGAACGCGGCACTCTGGAGATCGCCGGCGCCTTCGTCGAGCAGGCTCGACAGCATGTTGGCGACGCCGGGCTTGTCGGCCGGGTCCTGCGCGGCGCCGCCGGCGAACACGAAATCCATCGCGATCATCGGCACCGTATAGTCCTCGACCAGCCAGGCCTCGACCCCGGCGGGGCCGTCGATCTTCTGGATGGTCATCGCCCGTGTCGCGGGGATGATGACGAGGAAGCCGATCACGGCCATGCCGAGGCGGACGAGAAGCTTGGCCATAGGGTCAGTCTCCGTTCGGTCAGCTACGGCCTTCGGCCGGCGCGGGGATGAGGGTGCCGGTCACCGACCGGCGGGCGTCGAGGAAGGTGTGGGCGGCAGCCGAGATATCCGCGGCGGTCACGTCGCCGATGCGGGACGGCCAGCCCTGGACGGCGTCGAGCGGCTGGCCGGTCGCCATCGCCATGCCGACGATGCGCGCCAGCATGGCCTGGCTGTCCTGGGCATAGATCGCCTGCGCGCGGGTGCGGCGCTTGGCGGTGGCGAGTTCGTCCTCGGTGACGCCATGGTCGCGGATATCGGCGACGACCTTGTCGACGGCGGCCTCGAGCTTTGCCAGCGGGACGTCGCCGCGCGGGCTGGCGAAGATGCCGAACCGGCCATAGTCGAGCGACTCGCCGCCATAATAGGAGCCGGCCGAGGAGGCGATGCCCTGCTCGACCACCAGCGCGCGATAGAGCCGGCTGGTCGGGCCGCGGCCGAGAATATCGGCGAGCACGTCGAGCGCCTCCGCCTCGCCGGGCTTGCCCGAGGCATAGGAGGGAACGAGATAGGCGCGGTTCCAGGACGGCTCGCTGACCCGCGGATCCGACAGCACCACCGTGCGCGCGGCAAGCGGCGGCGGCTCCTTCGGCCGGATACGCTCGCCGGGCTCGGAGCGGCGCGGCACCTTGCCGAAGGTCACGTCGGCGAGGCGGCGGACTTCCTCCGGCGTCACATCGCCGGCGACGACGAGGATGGCGTTGTTCGGGGTGTAGTAGCGGCGGTACTGCGCCAGCGCGTCGTCAAGTTCCAGCCCCTGCATCTCCTGCATCCAGCCGATGGTCGGGATGCCGTAATGGTGGTTCTGGTAGAGCGCGGCGTTCATCGCCTCGGAAAGCTGGGCGCCCGGATCATTGTCGATCCGCATGCGCCGTTCCTCGAGGATCACGTCGCGCTCGGACTGCACGACCTTCTCCGAGAGCTCCAGCCCCTCCATGCGGTCGGCCTCGAAGGCCATCACCGTGCCGAGCCGCTCCTTGCCGATGGTCTGGAAATAGGCGGTGGCGTCGGCCGTCGTGAAGGCGTTTTCCTGCCCGCCGCCTTCCGACACCTTGGACGAGAACTCGCCGGCGGGATGCGCCTTGGTGCCCTTGAACATCAGATGTTCGAGGAAATGCGCGATGCCGGACTTGCCCGGCGGATCATCGGCCGCGCCGATCTTGTACCAGACCATATGGGTGACGATCGGCGCCCGGTGATCCGGCACCACTACGACTTCCATGCCATTGGCGAGCGTGAAGCTGGTCGCATCAGGCGCGATCCGCACCGGCGGTTCGGCGCCGCCGCCGGCTGCGACGGCCGATCCGGCCAGTGAAACGGTGAGAAGGAGAGCGGCGATCAGACTGCGCGCGCCCGGTCGGCGGCGACTGTCAGGGGTCAACATGCGCAGGTTCATCTGTCCTCGACACGCGTCACCAAAGCCCCCGGACGAGAAGCCTAGGATAGTCTTGCGGGCGTGGCGAGGAAAATATGCCGCCTTACCCGGCGAAGCGGAAGAACAGCAATTGCGTGTCGCCGGCCTCGCGCCGCTCCGAGAGCTCCAGCCCCTCGACGGGCCCGATCACCGCATCGGCGGTTTCCTCCAGCACGACCAGCGCACCTGGGGCGAGCCAGCCGCCGGCGACCGCCGAGGCGAGAGCCGGTTCGCCGAGGGCGCGGCCATAGGGCGGATCGGCGAAGACGAGATCGAACGGCGCGACGGTGCCGGCCGGCCCGAGCTTGGTCGCATCGCGGCGGAACAGGCGCGTCCGGCCGGTGAGGCCGAGCGTCTCGATATTCTGGCGGATCAGGCCGCGCGCCTCGACGCCTTCGTCGACGAAGAGCGCGAAGGTGGCGCCGCGCGACATCGCCTCGAGCCCAAGCGCGCCGGTGCCAGCAAAGAGGTCGAGCACGCGCGCGCCGGCCGCCTTGTCGTCATAGACATGGGCGAGGACGTTGAAGAGGCTCTCGCGGAGGCGATCGGACGTCGGTCGGATCGCCTGGCTCTTCGGCGCGGCCAGTGTGCGGCCGCGCCATTCACCGCCGACGATCCGCACCGCCGCCTCCCGGTGCTCCGCCGCCATCGGACGGCCCCCTCGATTTCGGCCGGCCGGGGCCGCGCCCGCCGGGGCGCTTGTCGCTGCCGCCAGGCGTCCGCTTCGCGCCCGGACCATCGCCACTGCGCGACGCACGACCCTCACGCGCCGGCTTGCCGTCACGGGTAGGTTTGCCCTCGCGGGACGGCCTCTCGTCACGCGCGGCTCTTCCCTCGCGCGACGGCGGCTTGCCGGCGCGCGGCGGCTTCATGTCCCGCGACGGCCTGTCGCCGCCGGAGGGTCTGTCGCCGGAACTCGTCTTTGCGCCCGAACTCGTCTTGGCACCGCCACGCTGCGGACGCGGCTTGGCGGGGCCCGTCCGTGCCGGACGTCCCTCGCGGTCCTCCGACGCGCCGGAGCGCGCCGGCCTTGCCGAGACCGGCTTGCCGGAAGGTGCCCGTCCCTCGCCAGACCGGGTCGTGGCTGCGCGCGCGCCGCCCGGACGCGACACGCCGCCACGCGGCCCGATGCGGGGCGCCGGCCGCTCTTCGGCGACTTCGGTCTTGGCGGCGTCGCGCTCCTCGAAGCGCGCGCGGCCGCGCGTTCCGCGCTCGGGCCGGAGCACGCCCGGCCGCGGCACCCGCTCGGCGGCGGTCCGGCCGATGCGGCCGGGACCCTCCGGCGTGCGCTCGCGCGGCGGCTCGGCTTCGGTCCGCCGGGGCGGCCGCGTCGACGCGGGACGGCTGGATCGGGCCGGCCGCGCCGCTTCCTCCAGCGTCGTCTCGCGCATGCGCGAGGCCGGCGGCTTCGGCGGCCTGAGGCGATGATCGCCCTCCGGCTCGACGCGCTGGCGCCGTGGCACGCGCTCGCGCGGCGCCGGCCGCTCATCCTCGCTCTCGTCCAGATCCGCCGCACGCTGGCCGCGCCCGGGCCGCCCGGCCTCGCGGATCGGCGCATCGAAATCGGCGCCGGCCTCGTCGGCGAGCTTCTGGCCGAGCTGGTCGCGCAGCACGCGTCCCTTGATCTCGACCACCTCGCCCTCGGCGAGATCGCCGAGCTGGAACGGCCCGTAGGAGATGCGGATCAGGCGGTTAACGTCGAGGCCGAGATTGGCGAGCACATTCTTGACCTCGCGGTTCTTGCCCTCGCGCAGCGCCAGCGCGACCCAGACATTGCTGCCCTGGATGCGCTCGAGCTGGGCGTCGATGGCGCCATAGAGCATGCCGTCGATGGTGACGCCGTCGCGCAGCTTGTCGAGATCGGGCTGCAGCACCTCGCCCCAGGCGCGGGCGCGATAGCGGCGCAGCCAGCCGGTCGAGGGCAGCTCGAGCACGCGCGCGAGGCCGCCGTCATTGGTGAGCAGCAGCAGGCCCTCGGTGTTGATGTCGAGCCGGCCAACCGCGATCACGCGCGGCATATGCTCCGGCAGCGCGTCGAACACCGTCGGGCGCCCTTCCGGATCGCGCGCCGTCGTCACGAGACCGCGTGGCTTGTGATAGAGCCAGAGCCGCGTGCGCTCGCGCTGCGGCAGCGGCTCGCCATCGACCGTCACCTTGTCGCGCGGGCCGACATTGACCGCCGGCGTGGTCAGGACGGTGCCGTTGATGGCGATGCGTCCTTCCTCGATCCAGCGCTCGGCGTCACGGCGCGAGCAGAGCCCGGCGCGGGCCAGCACCTTGGCGATGCGGTCGCCCTCCGTTGCGGCATCGCCACGGCTCTGGCGAGGGGCGGCGGCGTCGTCTATGCGTTTGTTCGGCGGCTTCATCGGTGATCACCTCGGCCGCTTCCTTAACAGAGCGCTGCCTGCGAGGCGAGACGGCAACAGCTTCACGGGGCACCCATGAGCAAAGACAGGGCGGAACGCCCCGACCCCGCCACGGACGTTTCGGCGATCGACCCGGAGCCGACGGAGCCGACACCCATGGCGGCGGCGCTGGACGAGGCCCGTCTGGCCGCCGCCCGCGGCGAGGTGCCGATCGGCGCCGTCGTGGTGCTGGACGGCCGCATCATCGCGCGCGCAGGCAATCGCACCCTGGAACTGAAGGATCCGACGGCGCATGCCGAGATGCTGGTCATCCGCGCCGCCGCCGCGGCGATCGGCTCCGAGCGGCTCATCGGCGCCGATCTCCATGTGACGCTGGAGCCCTGCCCGATGTGCGCGGCGGCGATCTCGTTTGCCCGCATCCGCCGGCTCTATTATGCGGCCGCCGATCCGAAGGGCGGCGCGGTGGAGAGCGGCGTGCGGCTCTACAGCCAGCCGACCTGCCATCACGCGCCCGAGGTCTATGACGGCATCGCCGCGACGGAAGCCGCCGCGCTGCTGCGCGACTTCTTCCGCCGGCGGCGCTGATCGTGCACGTCTCCTGCACGAAACTGCACGATTTACGCCGCGAGGCTGGCGCAGCCGGGGACGTCCTCGAGGCGGCGATAGACCGCGAGCCCCTGCTTCAGGGCGATCTCGACATCGAGGTCGGCACCCTTGGAGGCGCCGGGCAGGCGCAGCACGGCATCGCAGCGCGGCAGCAGGCGATGGGCGACCGGATAGGCGATCTCCTCATAAAGGGCATCGCCGACCGCCTTCGAACCGGCCACCGCCATCAAGGGCAGCGCCAGCCATTCGCCGATCAGCGGAATATGGCCGGCGCGGAACAGCGGCAGCGCCGCTTCCTCGAGCACACGCAGATTGGCGGCCATCAAGGCGGGATCATCGCCGGTGCCCGAGCGGTAGGGGCCGGCGACGAGGATGATCAGGGACGGGGGTTCGGTCGACATGTGTCTGCCTCGCTTGGGTTGGGGTCAACGGCGCCACATTGCACGAACATGATAATTCGTGCAATATCGTGCAGACATCCGGAGAGATCATGCTGACCAGCGAGCGCAAGCACCACATCCTGGAGATCCTCAAGCGCGACGGCCGCGTTGTCGCCAAGGCGGTGAGCCAGGAACTCGCGCTCTCGGAGGACACGATCCGCCGCGACCTCCGCGAGCTCGCCGCCGAGGGGCTGTTGCAGCGCGTCCATGGCGGCGCCCTCCCCGCCAGCCCGGGCGTCGCGGATTTCGCCGCGCGCCAGGCGATCGCGCCGGATGGCAAGCAGGCGATCGGCCGTGCGGCGGCGGCGATGATCGAGGACGGCGCGGTCGTCATCCTCGATGGCGGCACGACGGCGATCGAGGTGGCGCGGCATCTCCGCCCCGGCCTCAATGCCACCATCGTCACCCATTCCCCGAGCACGGCCATGGCGCTGATGCCGCATGGCGGCGTCGAGGTGGTGATCATCGGCGGAAGGCTGTTCCGCCATTCGATCGTGACGGTCGGCGCCATCGCCGCCGAACAGATCCAGCGCATCCGCGCCGATCTCTATTTCCTCGGCGTCACCGGCATCCACACGGACGCCGGTCTCACCACCGGCGATATCGAAGAAGCGGCGATCAAGCGCCAGCTGATGGGCCAGGCGGCCGAGACCATCGCCCTCGCCTCGCGCGAAAAACTCGGCGCCGCCTCCCCCTTCCTCGTCGCCCCGATCACGGCACTCGCCGGCATGGTGACGGAAGCCGACATCGACGACGCGGTGCTGGCGCCGTTCGAGCGGGCGGGGGTGGTGGTGAGAAGGGCGTGACCCCGCTCACGACGAAGGCGGTCCACCATCATTGCCCGTGCCACCCTCGCCGCCAGGCGGAAAGGGCGGCGGCAGGTCGGCATGAGCGAGGCGCGGATCGTCATTGACGATCGGCCTCAGGCGAAACCGCATCTTCGGCCGCGGGGCGGCACCGACCGGCCGGTCATGCCCATCGGTCGTCCTGTCAAAGGTGGCGTATTCGTCCCTGCGACGCGCGTCGGCCATCGCGATCGCCAGCTTCTCGAAGCCGTCGGTGACCATGTGATAGTAGGGCCTCGACCGGGAAGGCGCCGCATAGCTCGGCCTCGGCTCTGCCTTGCCATCGATCATGTCATCGAGACTCTTTTCGCCCCGCGCTTCGGCTGCGGCGTCCGAGGCGCGCCGCGCAAGCACGAATCGTCGGGACAGATCCTCCACCGCCGCCATGAAGTTGCGATAGCGGACCCACCGGTGGTTGGCGAAGCTCGGGCTGTTCGGACCACCCGTCTCCGGGTCGGTGGTTTCCAGCGGATCATACCGAGCCGCGATCAGCTGGCCCGCCGCCTTGCCGCGCCAGTCGAGTTCGGCGATCACCCTCTGCGTCATATCGAGATTGAGCCCGCCTTCGTCGCTGAGGAGGCCGATATTAACCACCCGATCGCGCGTCCCGGGCGCAGTCTGCATCTCGTTGTCGCTCCAAAAGCGGGCGGTATTCAGGAGCGTCGACAGGAAGGAGCCAAGGCCGCCGGCCTCGAAATCCGTGAAGGAGACCGGCTGCACGCGGTTGCCCTTGACCATCGAGATATAGGTCCAGCGCGGATCCCCCGGGATGGGATCGCCTTCCGGCGTCGTTGTCGGCCGGGCCGCGGCCTGTCGCTCGGGGGCATTGGGATCGGCGACGGCCTTGCCTGAGGCGGTGGGGACAGGCTCGGCGTCTTCCGCACTGGCCTGCTCAGCCGCAGCCGCCTCGGTGCCGCTCGCGAAATCGACGAGGTTGAGGCAGAAGGTCGGCCGGCTCGGCATCGGGCTGTCGAAGAAGTGGATCGGGAAGTTCGAGGTCAGTCCGCCATCGGAAAACCACACCCGCCTCAGCGCCACTTTTCCAGTCGGGTTCTTCTTGCCCCAGAAGTCGGGCGTCAACAGGGGAACGGCTGACAGCAGGATCGGGAAGCTCAGCGACATCCGCGCTCCGAAGACCACCGGCAGGTTCTGCGGCCAAGGAAGGCGCACAACGGGTTTTGGATGCGCGATCCGAGGATCGGACTTCCACGCGTGCGCGAGCATCCAGCTGACGATTGCCGGCGGAAAATAGCTGCGAAGCACCTCCTCCTCGACATAGAGCGGTGACTGCATCTCGAGAAAGGGAAGCTGGGTTGTCCGGTTGCGACTGATATCGCTGGCGATCATCGCAAGGTCGATCGTACGCGGCCTCGTCGGATCGACGTTCAGTCCGTCGACGGTGGCATCGCCTGCCTTCGAGGGGGCGCCCCAGAGATCACCGAATGTGACCGGGGCATCGCTGACTTGCCGTCCGGCCGCGCGCTGGACCTCGGCATGCAGCCAGTTGGTCAGACCGAGGAACCGGTCGCGGCCTGTCCCAGATGTGCCAGCCGGATCGCCGAGGCCGGTGCAGATCCCGTATCGGTTGTCCTTGAGCGCCGGCAGCCACCATTTGGTCAGCACCGCCGCGGTCGAGGCAGCCCATGCGAGGCCGACAAGCAGAAGAGTGCCGAGCCCGCCCACCAGGGCGAAGGTCCAGGCCAACCACCTTGAATCGGCACTATCGACCGTGGCGGCCATTACGACCAGGCCGACGACAAGCGCCGTCGCCATCGCAACGGCCACCGGCAAGGTCGACAGCGTCTTCGACGCCATGCGCACCAGCCGGATCGGCCAAGGCGCATCGGAGAACATCGGCATGATGAAGGCGTATAGCCGCCTTGTCGCAGGCTCGGGCGTGAAGAGATGGAACAGGCGCGAATGTCCGTCGGATGCCCTCTCGCCGAGGCTCGCCGGCATGGCGGCGATCTGCTTGAAGGCGTCCGGATTCCTGCCCGTCAGCCGACCATATTCGGCGGCGGCGGTGATCGCCGCGGCGATGGCGCCGACAGAGGTGCCACCGATCGAGCGAAAGACATAGCGCTTGGCGATCTCGAACACGGCGCCCGGATAGATGATGCCGCTCGTGACGCCGCCCGCCATCACGATGTCGCATTCAAGATCCGGCCGTTTGACCGGCGCAGCCGTCTCGTCCGATGCCATCGCCGACCCCCATCAACGTGTGCAACATACTCACGCTACCTCTGGATGCGGCTCGGGCGCAAACTGAATCAGGCGCAAACGAAAAAGGGCGCGGCTCGCGCCGCGCCCTTCCTGAACTTCTGAGGGGTAGGACTTCTTAGAAGTCCATGCCGCCCATGCCGCCGCCGCCCGGCATCTGGGGAGCGCCGGACTCGCGCTTCGGCAGATCGGCGATGAGGGCCTCGGTGGTGACGATCAGCGAGGCGACCGAAGCCGCATCCTGCAGGGCGGTACGCACGACCTTGGTCGGGTCGATGATGCCGGCCGCGACCAGATCGACATACTCTTCCGACTGGGCGTCGAAGCCGAACGTGTCCGACTTGCTCTCGAGAACCTTCGAGACGACGATCGAGCCTTCAACGCCGGAATTGTCGGCGATCTGGCGGATCGGGGCCTCAAGGGCGCGCAGCACGATCTTGATGCCGGCTTCGATGTCCGAATTGTCGGACTTCAGCTTCTCGACGGCCTTCTTGGCACGCAGGAGAGCGGTGCCGCCGCCGGGGACGATGCCCTCTTCGACAGCCGCACGGGTCGCATTGAGCGCGTCGTCGACGCGGTCCTTGCGCTCCTTGACCTCGACCTCGGTCGCGCCGCCGACGCGGATGACCGCGACGCCGCCAGCGAGCTTGGCGAGACGCTCCTGGAGCTTCTCACGGTCGTAGTCCGAGGAGGTCTCCTCGATCTGCGCCTTGATCTGCCCGACGCGAGCCTCGATTTCCTTCTTCTTGCCATTGCCGTCGACGATGGTCGTGTTCTCCTTGGAGATCGTGACCTTCTTCGCGCGGCCGAGCATGGCGAGCGTGACGTTCTCGAGCTTGATGCCGAGATCTTCGGAAATCACCTGGCCGGCGGTGAGGATCGCGATGTCCTCGAGCATGGCCTTGCGACGGTCACCGAAGCCCGGAGCCTTGACGGCCGCGACCTTGAGGCCGCCACGGAGCTTGTTGACGACGAGCGTGGCCAGGGCCTCGCCTTCGACGTCTTCCGAGATGATCAGGAGCGGCTTGCCCGACTGGACGACGGCTTCCAGGACCGGAAGGATCGCCTGCAGGTTCGACAGCTTCTTCTCGTGCAGGAGGATGTACGGATCGTCGAGTTCCGTGACCATCTTCTCGGCATTGGTGATGAAGTAGGGCGAGAGGTAGCCGCGGTCGAACTGCATGCCCTCGACGACTTCGAGCTCGGTGTCAGCGGTCTTGGCTTCCTCGACGGTGATGACACCCTCGTTGCCGACCTTCTGCATCGCCGAAGCGATCATCTGGCCGATTTCCTTCTCGCCATTGGCGGAGATGGTGCCGACCTGAGCGACTTCCTCGGACGTCTTTATCTTCTTCGAGCGCTTCTCGAGATCCTTGACGGCTTCCGCGACGGCCATGTCGATGCCGCGCTTCAGATCCATCGGGTTCATGCCGGCCGCAACGGCCTTGGCGCCTTCCTTGACGATCGACTGGGCGAGAACGGTCGCCGTGGTCGTGCCGTCACCGGCCTTGTCGTTGGTCTTCGAGGCGACTTCGCGCAGCAGCTGGGCGCCGAGATTCTCGAACTTGTCCTCGAGCTCGATCTCCTTGGCGACGGTGACGCCGTCCTTGGTGATGCGCGGGGCGCCGAACGACTTCTCGATCACGACATTGCGGCCCTTCGGACCCAGCGTGACCTTGACGGCGTTGGCGAGGATGTCGACACCGCGCAGCAGCTTTTCGCGCGCGTCGGCGGAGAACTTTACGTCTTTTGCAGCCATGTGGCTTGCTCCCTTGAGTTGCTGTCAGACAATGAAAAGCCGCGTGAAGGGGAAACCCTTACGCGGCCTTCTTGCCGGAAGCCTTGTTTTCGATGACGCCGAGAATGTCCGACTCCTTCATGATGAGGAGGTCTTCGCCGTCGATCTTCACTTCCGTGCCCGACCACTTGCCGAACAGGATACGATCGCCAGCCTTGACATCGAGCGGAACGAGCTTGCCGGCATCGTCACGGGCGCCCGGGCCGACGGCGACGACTTCGCCTTCCTGCGGCTTTTCCTTGGCGGTGTCCGGGATGATGATGCCGCCCTTGGTCTTCTCTTCGCCTTCAAGGCGACGGACGACGACGCGGTCATGCAGAGGACGGAAACCCATTGTAATTCTCTCCTCGCGTGAAAATTCCGCTCACCGGCGGAACCTCGACTGAAATGGGCTGTTAGCACTCACTCGTGGCGAGTGCCAACATGCGCCGTCGATCTAGGTGTCGGGTGGGTCGATGTCAAGGCGCGGCCCATGGGCGTCCGCGCATTTTTCTAGCGCCTCGCGTCAGACCCATTCGGGGCTCGACGTCTCCGCCGCGAGCGTGTCGACGGCCGTTTCCAGCCGCTGCATGAAGCCCTCGCCGGCGCCGTGCATCGGCAGGCCGATGACGATATCGCAGAAGAATGGGACCGGAAGATGAACGCCTTTCGGCAGCACGCGGCCGAAGCCATTGAGGAACACCGGCAGCACAGGAACCTCGGGCCGGCGGCGGGCGACATGGCCAATGCCGCGCTTGAAGGCCTGCCTCTGCTCAGGCTCGCCGCGTGACCCTTCCGGGAAGATGATGAGGATATCGCGGCGGTCGAGCGCCTCCAGCGCGCCCGCGAGCGGGTCCTTGCCGCCCTTCGTGGCGCCGCGCTCGACCGGAATGATGCCGAGGAGATCGACCGCGAACCACTTCATCAGACGGTTCTTCAGGAAGTAGTCGGCCGCCGCGACGGCATGGATGCGCGGCAGGCGGCGAAGGGGAAAGAGCGCCATCAGCGCCAGCGTGTCGAGATGGCTGTTGTGGTTGGCCGCGATGATCAGCGGCCCCGCCTTCGGCAGCCGCTCCGGATGGCGCACCGAGAGCCCGATCGCGACCAGCAGGAACGGCCTGACGATCAGCGCGAAGAAGAGGAGGCGAAGGACGGCGCGGAGTTTCTGGCGCATCGCTCGCTCAGAAATAGAAGTAGCGGACGGTGTGGAAGAACAGCGGCGCCGTGAAGACGAGGCTGTCGACGCGGTCAAGGATACCGCCATGGCCGGGCAGCAGCGTGCCGGTATCCTTGATGCCGAGGTCGCGCTTCATCGCAGACATGACGATGTCGCCGAAGAAGCCGGCGATCGCCAGCATCGCGCCGATCAGCGCTGCCTCAGGCGCATGGATCGGCGTCAGCAGCGGCGCCAGCAAGGCTGCGAGCAGCGTCGTCGCGATCAGCCCGCCGACGAAGCCCTCGACGGTCTTGTTGGGTGAGACCTTCGGCGTGATCTTGCGGCGGCCGAAGCGGCGCCCGGCGATGAACTGCGCGACGTCGTTGAATTCGGTGGCGATGATCAGGAAGACGAGGAGGCCGGCGCCGGTGCCCTCGGGCGAGCCCGGCGGCGGCACGGCGAGGAGATAGGCGGCGTGGCTGATCGCGAACACGGCGATCATCAGCCCCCAATGCAGCGTGCCGGCCGCCTTCAGGAAGCCGCCGGTCTCACCGCGCAGCACCAGCGCCGCCGGCAGGATCAGGAACATGTAGACCGGCACGAAGATGACGAACATGCCGTACCAGGCGGTGCCGACGAAGATGTACTGGATCGGCACGGCGAGATAGGCGAGCAGCAGCACGACGCGATCGGCGCGGCGTGTCGGGATGATGGTCAGATATTCCTTGAGCGCGAGATAGCTGACAAAGGCGAGCAGAACGATCATCGCCGTGCGCCCGAGCACCAGCGCGGCGATGAGGATCGCCACCATCACCCACCAGGAGCGGATGCGCGCTTTGAGCTCGCGCTGCTTCTCGGCCGCCTTGCCCTCCGTCGCCGGTGCCTTCAGGCGGACGAAGGCCGAGGCGAAGACGAGCCCGGCGAGGATGAGCGCGAGCGTCGCGACCAGCATCGGCGGCAGGCCGCGGCCGGCGAAGAAGGCGAGCACGCCCTCGAGCATGGCAGCGGCGGTCATGGCGCGTCCCCAAGGCTCGTCGCATCTTCAAGGCTCGCTTGCGCACGGCGGATGCTCGTCCATACCGCGAGCAGCGCCAGCACCGTCATGACGGCGTCGATCCAGACGCCGCCCGGAGCGCCGGCGGCCAGCGCCGCGGCGAGCAGGCCGATCGCGGCGGCGCGGTCGGATTTGCCCATCGGGCCGTCATAGCGCCGCTTGCCGCCGACCACCGCGCCAAGCACGCCGACGAATTCGGAGACGAGCGCCGCGAAGACGAAGCCGACGATCGGCGCCGCATGGGCGCCATAGGGCTCCAGCGCCGGCACCAGCGCCAGATAGAGCGCGCCGTCGGAGACGACATCGCCGACCTCGTTGAGGACGGCGCCGAGCCGCGATTTCTGGTGATGCTCGCGCGCCAGCATGCCGTCGATGGCATTGAGCGCCATGCGCAGGAAGAGAACCATCGGCAGCAGGGCGAGGCTCGCCCGGTTGCCGGCGAAGATGGCGAGCGCGAGGCCGGCGAGGATGCTGAGCGCAGCGGCGGCGAGCGTCACCGCATTCGCCGTGACGCCGAGCGCGGCGAGGCCGCGGACGAGCGGGCGCAGCAGCGCCTGGAATCGCGGCTTCAGATCATAGATGCTCGGCATGCCTGGCCCCGGTCGATCGGCCCCCCGCGCGGCCGTGCGACCGTCTCCACCACGCGGCGGCGCTTTGCGCAGTGAGGCGGGTCACAGATCCCGCCTCGATGCCAGCCGGGCTTTCGTCAGGAAATCGTCAGCGGCAGCTTGATCGGCGCCGACTTGCCGGTGGCGTCGTCGGTGACCGTGAGGATGAGTTCATAGGCGCCCGGCTTCAGCTGCGGCAGCTCGAAGGTGACGGTGATGTGGAAATCGCGGCTCTTGCTGCGGCTGACCTTTTCCAGCACCGCCGGCGTCGACGACTTGGCGAGGATCAGGCCCTTCTCGCTGCGGATCTCGATGGTCGAGCGGAAGGAGATCGTCTCGACGCCATCCGCGTCCTTCCAGCCGAAGCCGACCGGCTCGGCATAGATCTTGAGCTCGGATTTCGGGGCGAAGACTGCGTTGGCGCGCGGCACATATTCGCCGAAGCCGGTGGCGTCGTCGACGAACAGCGCCTTGCGGAAGGTGAGCGGCGCCGCCTTCCAGAACGCTTCGACAGAGGCATCGAGCGCATCGATCGCCTCGTTGATCTTGCCCTCGCTGAGGAGCGTCTCCGCGCTGCTCGCCTTGGTCGCGACCTCCCCTGCCTCGGCCATCGCCCCCGACATCACCAGCGCCAGCACCCCCGCCGCCGCCATCCCGGAAAACCGGGACGCCCCTGACCTCATGACCTACCCCTTGCCAGGCGCAAAAAAGCGCCGAAATCCAGCCCAATCAGGCGGAACATGCCGTTCCGGCTCGCTCCGCGCAAGCATTTCGGTGTTTTGGTCGAGCAACGCCGGCAAAGTGCCTCGGGGGCCTCAGGCCGTGCGCCGCTCCTGCCAGGCCTGGCGCTTGCGATAGATGGTCGAGGGGCTGATTTCGAGCGCCGCCGCCGCGCGGGCGATGTTGCCGGCAAAGGCGCCGACAGCGCTTTCGATGATCGAGCGCTCCTGCTCCCAGAAGGGCATGATGGAACCGGTGCCCGGGCGCGGCGGGCTTGCGGCCTCGTCCATGCGCCCGGGCCCGGCGGTGCCGCGGATCGTCGCCGGAAGCATCGCGGCCGTGATCTCGCCGCCATGATTGAGCACCACGGTACGGCGGATCGCGTTCTGGAGTTCGCGGACATTGCCCGGCCAGGGGTGGCGGGCCAGGCGCTCGGCGGCGTCTGCGGCAAAACCGCGGAAGGACCGTCCCTCTTCAGCGGCGTAGCGGTCGAGGAAGGCCTTGGCGAGCAGCAGGATGTCCTCGCCGCGCTCGCGCAGCGGCGGCATGTGGATCGGCAGGACATGCAGCCGGTAGAAGAGATCCTCGCGGAAGCGCCCGGCGGCGATCTCGGCGAAGGGATCGCGGTTGGTGGCGCTGACGATGCGCACATCGACGCGGCGCACCGAGGCCTCGCCGACCCGCTGCACCGTACCGCTCTGGATGAAGCGCAGCAGCTTGGTCTGCAGGCCGAGATCCATCTCGCCGATCTCGTCGAGGAACAGCGTGCCGCCATCCGCCATCTCGGCGGCGCCGGCGCGCGTCTCGGTCGCGCCGGTGAAGGCACCGCGCAGATGCCCGAAGATCTCGCTCTCCATGAGATCCTTCGGGATCGCGCCGCAATTGATGGCGACGAAGGGCTTGCCGGCGCGGCCGGAGCGGGCATGCAGCGCCTCGGCGCAGACTTCCTTGCCGGTGCCGCTCTCGCCGGTGATGAACACCGGGGCGCGCGAGGGCGCGATGCGCTCGATCTGCTCGAACACGGACTGCATGGCCGGCGAGCGGCCGACAAAGCCTTCAAAGCCCTCGCGGACCGATCCGGCCTCGCGGGCAATCGCAGGCGCCGCCACGGACGGCATCGGCAGCGAGGGGCCGACATCCCACTGGCGGATGGCGGCCTCGAGGCGCTCAATCAGCGCCGCCGCGCCGAACGGCTTCGGCATATAGTCGACGGCGCCGGCCCGGATCGCGGCGACGGCCGTATTCAGCGATCCGCGCGCGCTGGTCGCGATCACGCGGGTGGCGCCTTCGGAGAAGATCGAGAGCTGCTCGGCGCCGCCGATGGTTTCGAGGTCGGCGAGCACGACGGCGCGCCGGTCCGCGGTCAGCCAGCCGATCGCCTCGGCGCGGGTCGCCACGGCGACGGGGGCCTCGGCCGTCCCGGCGAGCGTGCTGGCGTGACCGGCCATGATCCGGCGCTGCACCGGATCGGCATCGACGATCACGATCTGGACGGGCCCTTGCGAGCCGTCGACGAACCCCATTTCAGGAAGACCCCTCTTCCGACGCGCCCAACGCGCTGTCGAGAACGAGACTGGCAGGACAGGGTAAACAAAGGGTTCCAATCGTCAGTTGCACTGCAACACGATTTCGGCGATGCACAATCTCGCTGCGCCGCTGCTGGTGACGCTTGACCCCTGCTGCTCAAACCAATACGCGCTTCGCATGGCCAATTCCTCCACGCCCGGCCGTGTCCCGGGTCTCGCCGAAATCGCGCCGCGCTACGATGCGCTGCTGTGCGATGTCTGGGGCGTCCTGCACAACGGCGTCGACTCCTTTGCGCCGGCGCGCCATGCGCTCCAGACGTTCCGCGCCGGCGGCGGCACGGTGGTCCTCATCACCAATGCGCCGCGCACCAGCCCCTATGTCATCGAGCAGATCGCCGGCCTCGGCGTCGGCCCGGAGTGCTTCGACGCGATCGTCACCTCGGGCGACGTGACGCGCGGCCTGCTCGCCCCCCATGCGCCGGCGCGGGTGCGGCACATCGGCCCGGACATCCATCTCTCCCTCTATGACGGGCTCGACCTGACGCTCGCCTCGATCGAGGACGCCGACATCGTCAGCTGCACGGGCCTGCGCGATGACGACCACGAGACGCCGGACGACTACGAGGCGGAGCTTTCGGCGCTGGCGGCGCGCGGACTGCCCATGATCTGCGCCAATCCCGACATCGTCGTCGAGCGCGGGCACCAGCTCATCTATTGCGCCGGGGCGCTGGCGGAGCGCTATGCAGCGCTCGGCGGAACGACCTCCGTCGCCGGCAAGCCGCACCGGCCGATCTACGAGGCGGCGCTCGCCCGCGTCGCCGAGATCCGCGGCGCGCCGGTGGCCAATGACCGCGTGCTGGCGATCGGCGATGGCGCCCCGACCGATCTGGCCGGCGCCTACCGGCAGAAGCTCGACGTCCTCTTCGTCACCGGCGGCATCCATTCGGGTCATTTCGGCCCGGCAGCGCAGCCGGACGCGGAGGCCGTGCACCGCTTCCTCCTCGCCGAAGGCCTCGGCGCGACCGCCTTCCTGCCGGGGCTTTCCTGGTGAGCGCGGCCGCCTGCCGCGTTGACGGCGCCCGCCTCCGCCTCCCACTTTGGGACCAGCGCAGGACCCCCAACCCATGATGCCGGCACCGGACCGATGCTGACAGCGGCCCCACTGATCCCGCTTGACGACGTGCCGGCCGCCCTTCGCGGCGCGGCGCTGGCGATCGGCAATTTCGATGGCATGCATCGCGGCCATCATGCCCTGCTGGCTGCCGGACGCCGCGAGGCCGATGCGCGCGGTATGCCGGCGCTGATGCTGACCTTCGAGCCGCATCCGCGCACGGTGCTGCGTCCCGGCGAACCGCTGTTCCGCCTGACGCCGCTGCCGGCCAAGGCACGGCTCGCCGCCGCCTTCGGCCTCGACGGCGTCGTCGTCGCGACGTTCAACGGCGATTTCGCCAAGGTCAGCGCGGAGGCCTTCGTCGCCGACGTGCTGGTCGATCGGCTCGGCATCGCCGCCGTCATCGTCGGCCATGATTTCCAGTTCGGCCATGACCGGCTGGGCTCGCCCGCCTTCCTCGTCGAGGCGAGCGGGCGCTACGGCTTCTCGACCTCGGTGGTCGGCGCGGTGACGGATGCGATGGGCACGCCCTATTCGGCGAGCGGCATCCGCCGCCTGCTCGGCGAAGGCGACATCCGCGCCGCCAATGCCGAGCTCGGCTATCGCTGGTTCGTCATCGGCGCCGTCCAGCATGGCGACAAGCGCGGCCGCGAACTCGGCTATCCCACCGCCAATATCCGCCTTCCCGCCGATTGCGGCCTCGCGCTCGGCATCTATGCCGTGACGCTGACGCGGGCCGACGGCCGCGTGCTGCCGGCGGTGGCTAGCTATGGCCGCCGGCCGACCTTCGACAATGGCGCGGTGATTCTCGAAGTGCATGTGTTCGATTTCGCCGGCGATCTCTATGGTGAGGAGGTCGCGGTGACCTTCCACGCCTTCCTGCGCGGCGAGGAGCGATTCACCTCGATCGAGGCGCTGATCGCGCAGATGGACCGCGATTCGCTGGCCGCGCGCGCCATCCTCAAGGCGGCCGGCCCAGGCTCCGCCGTCGATGCGCGGCTGGCGGGCGGCAGCGATATTGCCGATGCCGAGGCGATCGCTTAGAACGGCGGCAAAGCGCGTGCCGGAATTTTGCCCGTTTCATCATGATAGGATGAAACGAATATGCTGCGTCCATCGTCGGGCGCCGAGGAGTGACCCGTCGACATGCTCGCACACAGCATCCAGCGTCTCGCCGTCCTGCCGACCATCGGCATCCTGGCCGGGCTTCTTGCCGCCTGCTCGGGAACGACCTATGGCACGGGCATCTCGCCCGAGCAGCAGACGGTCACCGACCTGATGGGCATCGCGAGCCTCGGCGGCAACAAGACTGCGCCGATCGATTATCGCCCTCGCGGCAACATCGTCGCGCCGCCGAACACGGCCGCCCTGCCCCCGCCCGGCTCGGCGCAGACGGTCGCCTCGATCGAGACCGATCCGAACTGGCCGAAGGATCCCGATGTCGAGGCGCGCGAGCGCAAGGCCGCCAAGGACGCCTCGTTCGGCCAGCCCTCGCCGAACTTCATCCTGCCGGCCGGTCAGACCTCGATCGGCAATGCGCAGGCCAATGCCAAGGACTACGACGCCCAGCGCCGTGCCGAAGGCAAGAAGGCCTGGGACGAGCTGCACAAGTCGAAGACCGGCTCGGTCGACGCCAATGGCAACCCGGTGCGCAAATATCTGACCGAGCCGCCGGTCGCCTATCGCGAGCCCGATCCGAACGCGCCGATGTCGGATCCGCCGAAGTCGAAGATGAAGAAGTTCGACATCACCAAGCTCTGGCCGTTCTAGCGGCCCCTTTTCCGCACACGCTTGATCCACCGGGCGCCCTTGGGCGCCCGACCTCTTTCATCTCCGCACGGCGACCCGGCCTCCTGGCCCGCGGCGCGCAATTTGCGGCGCGGCCGATCTCTGTCATCTTCCGGTAATATTCCGGCAAGCTCGCCGACAGAGAGGCTTTCCCATAGTGGCGCGCCCTATCCCGAGACCGGAGCCGACGATGAAGCTCTCCGCCATTCGCGATGTCCTGAAGACGATCGCGCGGCTCGCCGTTCCCTATTTCAAGTCCGAGCAGAAATGGTTCGCGCTCGGCATGCTGGCGATTGTCATCGGCCTGCAACTCTTCGGCGTCTGGCTCGATGTCCGCTTCAACCAGTGGAACAACGACTTCTATTCGGCGCTGCAGAAGAAGGACTGGCCGACCTTCGCCTATCAGCTCTTCGTCGTGTTCTCGTGGATCGCCGCGCTGTCGATCCTCTCCGGCGTCTACCAGACCTACATGTCGCAATGGCTGCGCATCCGCTGGCGCGAA
The DNA here is from genome assembly GCA_965229325.1 of Kaistia sp. Taxonomy (GTDB): domain Bacteria; phylum Pseudomonadota; class Alphaproteobacteria; order Rhizobiales; family Kaistiaceae; genus Kaistia. The sequence continues at coordinate 2,087,205 of OZ245873.1, forward strand.
TGGATGGTCGGGCGCTATCTCGGCCGCTGGATGAGCAATGCGCGGCACTACCGCATGCGCCTCTCCGAAAACGCCGCCGACAATCCCGACCAGCGCATCGCCGAGGACACGCAGCAATTCGTCGACGGCACGCTGTCGATCGGCGTCGCCATGCTCGGCCAGATCGTCACGCTGGTCTCGTTCATCGTCATCTTGTGGAATCTCTCCTCCGACAAGCCGCTCGTGCTGTTCGGCGAGAGCTATTACATCCCCGGCTATCTCGTCTGGACCTCGCTCGCCTACGCCATCATCGGCACCTTCCTCGCCCATTGGATCGGCAAGCCGCTGGTGAAGCTCAACTTCATGCAGCAGCGCTACGAGGCCGACTTCCGCTTCGCGCTGGTGCGTGACCGCGAGAATGGCGAGGAGATCGCGCTGCTGCGCGGCGAGGCCGCCGAACGCGCCCAGCTCGGCAATCGCTTCCAGAATGTCGTCGGCAACTTCTTCCAGCTGATGCTGCGGCAGAAGTGGCTGAACTTCTTCCAGAGCGGCTACAGCCAGATCGCCATCATCTTCCCGTTCTTCGTGCTGAGCCCGCTCTATTTCGCCGGCACGGTCGATCTCGGCGGGTTGATGCAGACCGCCTCCGCCTTCGGCACCGTCCGCGCCGCCTTCTCCTTCTTCGTGACGGCCTATGACACGCTGGCCAACTGGAAAGCCGTCGTCGATCGTCTCGACGGCTTCGACAAGTCGCTCGTCGCAGTCGAGGCCGAGGCGGAAGCCGGGCCGCAGCTTGCCCGCGACAAGGCCGAGGCCGGCCTCTCGATCGAGGACCTCGTCGTCCGCCTTCCGGATGGCCGCCCGATCGTCGAGGTGCCCCAGCTGACGCTTGCCCCGCGCGAGCGGGTGCTGGTCACCGGCCCGTCCGGCTCCGGCAAGACCAGCCTCTTCCGCGCGCTCGGCGGCATCTGGCCGTTCGGCGAGGGCGGCGTGCATATCCCTGATGGCGCCGATCTGCTGATCCTGCCGCAGAACGCCTATATGCCGCTCGGCACGCTGCGCGCCGCGCTCGCCTATCCGCGCGAGCCGGAGACGATCACGGATGCCGACATCGCCGACGTGCTCGGCGCGGTCGGCCTGTCGCGGCTCACCGGCGAGATTGACGAGGCCGCCAACTGGGGCAACCGCCTCTCGGGCGGCGAACAGCAGCGCATCGCCATCGCCCGCGCCCTGCTCGCAAAGCCCGACTGGCTGCTGCTCGACGAGGCGACCAGCGCGCTCGACGAACAGGGCCAGCTCGACATCTACCGCCTGATCGAGGAGCGGCTGCCCGAGACGACGGTCGTCTCGATCGGCCATCGCTCCAGCCTCGTGCCGCTGCACCAGCGCTTCCTGCGCCTCGTCGGCGCGGAGGACGGCATGCACCGGCTGGTCGAGGACCAGTCCCCGGCCCTCGCACAGAGCTGAGGGGGCCGGAACGCCTTTTCACGGCGGCGCGGCTTCACGCGATAGTCAACCAATATTGAACAGTATGTCGGCATGGGGGCGTATTTCGGCGACAATGTGAATGCTGTAGCGTTCAGTCAGCATTTCACAGACGGAGTCTCTCCCATGACTGATCTCTCGCACCAGAAGCTGGTCGTCCCCGCCCTCGGCGGTCTCTATGCCCGCGCCACGCCGCTGTTCGAAGCGCTGCTGCGCGTCGTGCTCGGCCTCTGGATGGTGCCGCATGGCGCCCAGAAGCTGTTCGGCCTCTTTGGCGGCGGCGGCATCCCCGGCACGGCCGGCTTCTTCAGCCAGATCGGCCTCGAGCCGGCCCTGCCGCTCGCGGTCCTCGCCGGCGCCGGCGAGTTCTTCGGCGGCCTCTTCCTCGCCATCGGCCTGTTCACCCGCCCGGCCGCGGCCGTCACCAGCTTCGTCCTGCTGGTCGCCGTGTTCAGCGTCCATATCGGCAGCGGCTTCTTCGCCCAGTCCGGCGGCTTCGAATATCCGGCGCTGTGGTTCTTCGGCACGCTCTATTTCGTGTTCCGCGGCGGCAACCAGTATTCGGTCGACGCCAAGCTCGGCCGCTCCTTCTGATCCATCGGATCTGCCACATGCCGTCAGGGCCGTCCTTCGGGGCGGCCCTTTCGTTTGGGCCGCCGAAGGTTGCCCCGCTTTGGTCGATGCGGTACCTAACGCTCCGCTCCGGCACCGGGGCAGCGACACGGGAATGCACGCCATGGCCGATATCAAGAAGACGACTGCCCTGAAGGCGCGACTGCCGCGCGGGCTCGTCGATCGCCATGCCGGGACGATCAAGGCAGCCGACGCCATGATCGCAAAAATCAAGGACGTCTATGAGCGCTACGGCTTCGAGCCGGTGGAAACGCCGCTGATCGAATACACCGACGCACTCGGCAAGTTCCTGCCCGACCAGGACCGGCCGAACGAGGGCGTGTTCTCGTTCCAGGACGACGACGAACAGTGGCTGTCGCTGCGCTACGACCTGACCGCGCCGCTCGCCCGCTATGTCGCCGAGAACTTTGACGCGCTGCCGAAGCCCTATCGCAGCTATCGCCAGGGCTGGGTGTTCCGCAACGAAAAGCCGGGACCCGGCCGCTTCCGCCAGTTCATGCAGTTCGACGCCGACACGATCGGCGCCGCCTCGCCGGCCGCCGACGCCGAGATGTGCATGATGATGGCCGACACGCTGGAGGCGCTCGGGATTTCAGACGGCGACTATGTAATCCGGGTGAACAACCGCAAGGTGCTCGACGGTGTCATGGAGGCGATCGGCCTCGCGGGTGACGAGAATGCCGGCCGCCGGCTGACCGTGCTCCGCGCCATCGACAAGCTCGACAAGTTTGGCGTCGAGGGTGTGCGGCTGTTGCTGGGTGCGGGCCGCAAGGATGAGAGCGGGGACTTTACCAAGGGCGCTGGGTTGGATGAGATCTCGGCAAACGCAATCTTGCAGTTCGTAGGTGCCGGGACCGCACTAGATACTGTGCCTGTGGCGGTAGCGACGTCTGAACCCGACAAGTTTGACTTTACATGGGTTGATCGCAAATCGTTTGAGAGCAGCAGCAACCTTCCAGACAAAGCAAAGATCGCAATTGAAAAATATGGGCGACTAAACGCACTGGCTTTTGGTTATATTCAATCGTTCTATAGAACTCTCAATTCTGACGTGTCCTACCGGCCACTTTCACTCCAGGGGTACTCTGAACTTGTTAGTATTGCTGAGCTGATTCATTCAGCCGGCTATGATGAGAACAAAATCCGCATCGACCCCTCCGTCGTCCGCGGTCTCGAATACTACACCGGCCCGGTCTTCGAGGCCGAGCTGCTGTTCGAGACCGTCAATGACAAGGGCGAGCCGGCGCGGTTCGGCTCGATCGGCGGTGGCGGGCGCTATGACGGGCTGGTCGGGCGCTTCCGCTCGGAAAGCGTGCCCGGCACCGGTTTCTCGATCGGCGTCTCGCGCCTGATGGCGGCGCTCACCGCGCTCGGCAAGATTTCCGTCACGCCCGAGCCCGGCCCTGTCGTCGTCACGGTGTTCGACCGCGACCGCATGGGCGACTATCAGCGCATGGTCAAGCAGCTCCGCGACGCCGGCCTCCGCGCCGAGCTCTATCTCGGCGGCTCCGGGCCCAAGGCGCAGCTGAAATATGCCGACAAGCGGAACAGCCCCTGCGTGATCATCCAGGGCGGCGACGAACTCGCCAAGGGCGTCGTCCAGATCAAGGATCTCGCGCTCGGCAAGCAGATGTCGGCCGAGATCGCCGACAACGCCGCCTGGCGCGAAGGCCGGCCAGCACAGTTCGAAGTGCCCGAGGCCGACATGGTCGCGGCCGTCAGGCGGATCGTCGAGGGAGGATCCGCATGATCGCCGGAGCAGGCCCCTCACCCCTGCCCTCTCCCACAAGCGGGCGAGGGGGTTTCGTCGTGCCGGCTGCGATGAAGGCCGAGGCCCGCCCACTCCCCCCTTGTGGGGGAGAGTTGGAGAGGGGGGCCTCTCTGACGGGTTCAACCCGTCGCCGGCCGGGTGAAGCCAACCCACTCTCCAACGTTCGCCCTGCCAAGCCCCTCCCCAACCCTCCCCCGCTGCGCGGGAGAGGGAGTTTGATTGTGCCGGTCGAGATGCCCAAAGCCACCGGACGCAACATGGGCAGTCGCCCCCTCTCCCTCAGGGAGAGGGCCGGGGTGAGGGCCTTCGGGGCCGGAAGGAACAGCCAATGACCGTCGACAGCGCGCCGCTGCGCATTCTCCTGTCCGAGGCCGGCTATCGCTTCGTCGATCCGCCGATCCTCTCCGACGCGACCGTGTTCCTCGAGGTCGCGGGCGAGGATCTTCGCCGCCGCCTCTACATGACGTCGGGCGCCGATGGCCGTGAGCTCTGCCTCAGGCCCGAATTCACCATTCCGGTCTGCCTGCATCACCTCGCCACCGGCGATGCGCATCGCATGGCCGACTATGCCTATGTCGGCCCCGTCTTCCGCCATCGCCTCGGCGCCAGCGGCGAGTTCCACCAGGCTGGCGTCGAATCGCTCGGCCGCACCGACCGCGTCACCGCCGATGCCGACGTGCTGGCGCTCGCCATCGACGCGGTCTCGCTCTACGGGCTCGACACGATCGACGTGCGCATCGGCGATTCGCTGCTGTTCTCGGCCGTGATCGACGCGCTCGGCATCGCCAATGTCTGGAAGCGGCGGCTCGCCCGCGCCTTCGGCGACGCGGCGCGGCTCGAGGCGGCGATCGCCCGGCTCTCCGGCGGCAAGTCGGCCGAGGCGCCCTCGCATGCCGGCTTCCTGTCCGCGCTCGACGGCACCGACCATGCTGCCGCGCACCGGATCGTCGAGGATCTGCTTGCCATCGCCGGCATCCGCTCGGTCGGCGGCCGCACCGCCGGCGAGATCGCCGATCGCTTCCTCGAGCAGTCCTCGCTCGCCGCAGGCGCCGGGCTCGACGATCGCGCCCGTGCGGTGATCGCGCGTTTCCTCGCCGTCGCAGGGACGCCCGAGGCAGCGCTTGCAGACCTCAGGGCGCTCGCCAGCGAGGAGGCGATCGAGATGGGCGCCGTGCTCGACAGCTTCGAGAAGCGCTCCGAAGGCATCGCCCGCCGCGGCATCGATCTGTCGCGCCTGCAGTTCGCCGCCGGCTTCGGGCGGCGGCTCGACTATTATTCGGGCTTCGTCTTCGAGATCCACGATCCCCAAGGCGTCGCCGGCCAGCCGGTCGTCGGCGGCGGCCGCTATGACCGCCTTCTGCCGGCGCTCGGCGCCAAGACGAGCGTGCCGGCGGTCGGTTTCGCCCTCTGGCTCGACCGCGTCCGCGACCCCGACGCCAAGGAGACCGCCCGATGACCGCCCCGCTGATCCTCGCCGTGCCCTCCAAGGGGCGGCTGCAGGAAAATGCCAATGCCTTCTTTGCCCGCGCCGGTCTTCCGGTGCAGCAGGCCGGCAGCGAGCGCTCCTATCGCGGCCGCATCGCCGGGCTCGGCGAGGTCGAGATCGCCTATCTCTCGGCCTCCGAGATCACGCGTGAACTCGCCGCCGGCAGCGTCCATCTCGGCGTCACCGGCCGCGACCTCGTCGAAGAGGAAGTGCCCGATTTCGCCGAGCGGCTCGATATGGTGCTGCCGCTCGGCTTCGGCCATGCCGATGTCGTCGTCGCGGTGCCGGAAGGCTGGATCGACGTGCGCTCGATGGCCGATCTCGACGATGTTGCCGCCGATTTCCGGCCGCGCCACGGCCGCTGGCTCACGGTCGCGACCAAATATGTCAACCTGACCCGCCGCTTCTTCCAGGAACACGGCATCGCCGACTACCGCATCGTCGAGAGCCTCGGCGCCACCGAGGGCGCGCCCGCCTCCGGCGCCGCCGACCTCATCGTCGACATCACGACGACGGGCACGACGCTGACGGCCAATGCGCTGAAAGTGATCGAGGACGGCGTCATCCTGCGCTCGGAGGCCCATCTCGTCGCCTCGATCGCCGCGAACTGGAGCGGCGAGGCGCGCGGGGCGCTGCGCATTATCCTCGATCGGATCGAGGCCGAGGCGGCCGGACGGGCCTGGCGCGAGATCCGCGCCGACGTCACCGACAATGCCGGCGCCGCCCTCGTCGCGGCCGACCGCTTCGGCGCCACGGCGCCGTTCGGCACGGCATCCGGCCCGCTGACGCTGCATTGCCCGGCGGCGAAGGTCTATGCCTGCGCCGAATGGCTGCGCACCGGGGCCGGCGCGCGCAGCGTCACGGTCACGCGGCTCGACATGGTATTTTCGGCGACGAGCCCGCTGGCGACGCGCCTGCTCGGCCGGCTCGACGGCCCGGGCCACGCCTGAGGGCGCCCGCGCCCGTTCGGAGCGAGCGCGGCGATTTCGAGGCAGGTTTCATGCGCTGAGCGGATTGCTGCATTGCGAAAGTTGCATTTCGCATTGCAGCATAACGGGTGCAGAGTGACTGGGCGCCGATGCGCCCCCGGCATCGGCCCTTCGAAAGGCCATGACCATGCATCCCTTGATCGACAGACTGCGCCGCAACTGGCGCACCCTCACCGACCACAATCCCGAGGCCGACGCCCTGAACCAGGCCGTCGACCGGATCGAGGTCGAGATGATCCACCGCCGCTTCGCCCGCCAGAATCGCGGCCGCGCCGGCTACTGACGCACCGCCACACCGACGATCCTCACCCCGCCTTGCGCGCGGGCGGCACCAGGTCTGCGCGCAGTCGCAGCGCCGAGTCTCGGCACGGGCAGCCGTCGAGATGGTCGTTGACGAGGCCCATCGCCTGCATGAAGGCATAGACCGTCGTCGGCCCGACGAAGCTCCAGCCGCGCTTCTTCAGGTCCTTCGACAGGCGAACCGATGCCGGCGACGTCGAGGCCGCCGTGAGCGAGGCGCGGTCGAACCGTGCCGGGCGCTCCGCTGGCGATGGTTCGAAGCTCCAGACATAGGCGGCGAGCGAGCCCTCGCTCGCGGTGAGGTCGAGCGCGCGGCGGGCATTGTTGATCGTCGAGACGATCTTGCCGCGATGGCGCACGATGCCGGCGTCGCCGAGCAGCCGCTCGATATCCGCCTCGCCGAACTCCGCCACCGCCGCCGGCTCGAAATTGGCGAAGGCGCGGCGGAAATTGTCGCGCTTCCTGAGGATCGTCAGCCAGGAGAGGCCCGACTGGAAGCCCTCGAGACAGAGCTTTTCGAAGAGGCGCCGATCCTCGGTGACCGGCCGGCCCCATTCGGCATCATGATAGGCCTCGTAGTCGGCGAGCCCGCTCGACCACCAGCAGCGCGCCGTGCCGTCGGTGCCGGCCACAAGTCCATCGGCCAGTGCCATGGCTCCCCTCGCATGTTCAGTCTTTGTTCCGGTTTTTGTATCGGCCCCGCCACCGTTGCGCAAGCTGGTCGCGCTTAACCCGAAATTCACCATGCTGCGAGGAGTAACCGCGCATTCACCCTTCTTTTGCAGGGCGTGCCTCATTCTCGCCTCGACGCCGGATTGCCGCGTGCGCCGGCCGCGCCGATGAAAACCCCGTCGCCAGACGCCTTGTACAGAGTACGTCCATGCGAAACCTCGCCCTCGCCCGCACCCTTCTCGTCGCTCTCGCGGCGACCACCGCCCTGCCCTCGCTCGCCGCGGCCAACGATCGCTACGTGCCGCGCCCGCCGGTGCTGCTCAGCCCCGATCTCTCCGAGCCCTGGCTGCTGCAATACCAGCCGGGCAAGAAGCGGCCGGTGATCTCGCAGCGCACGGTGCGCAAGCCCGTGGCGCCGGTGATGGTGTCGAGCATCACGCCGGTGCCCTTGCCGCAGCCGACGCAGCCGCCGCGCGCGACGCAGAAGCAGGCGACCCGCCAGTTCGACCCGGCCTTCCTGCCGGCCGTCGTCGCCTATTCGGGCGCCGAGCGGCCCGGCACGATCATCATCGATACCAATGCGCGCTATCTCTACCTCGTCGAGGGCGGCGGCCAGGCGCGGCGCTATGGCGTCGGCGTCGGCAAGCCCGGCTTCGAATGGGCCGGCGAGCACCGCGTCACCCGCAAGGCGGAATGGCCCGACTGGACGCCGCCGCCGGAAATGCGCAAGCGCCGCCCCGGACTGCCGGTGCACATGGCGGGTGGTCCGAACAATCCGCTCGGCGCGCGGGCGATGTATCTCGGCTCGACGCTCTATCGCATCCATGGCTCCAACGAGCCCTGGTCGATCGGCAAGGCCGTCTCCTCCGGCTGCATCCGCATGCGCAACGAGGACGTCACCGACCTCTATGAGCGCGTCGCCGTCGGCACGCGCGTCATCGTGATGTGATGGCAGCCGCTTGCCGCTTTCGGCAGGCTTTCCTATCCTCGCCGAACTGGCCGGTGCGTCTCAGGGCCCGGCCGGATCAAAAAGACTGAGCTTCGGAGGACGATCATGGCTTTTGTTCGCAGCCTGCAGATGGCGGTTCTCGCGGCGGCGTTGACGCTGACGGCGGGCGAAGCGCATGCCGAAGGCTTCTTCGCCAAGCTCTTCGGCGGCGGCTTCGATGTCCAGCCGGTCGAGGCGGTGCCCGGCGCGGCGGTGCCGATGAAGTACAAGCGCCAGCGGGTGCGTTACGTCACCGACGAGGCGCCCGGCACCATCATCATCGATTCGGACGCGAAGTTTCTCTATCTGGTCGAGGGCGACAACCGCGCCATGCGCTACGGCGTCGGCGTCGGCCGGGAAGGCTTCGGCTGGCAGGGCCGCGTCAAGATCGGCCGCAAGGCCGAGTGGCCGACCTGGACGCCGCCGCCGGAAATGCGCCAGCGCGAGAAGCAGAAGGGCCGCATCCTCCCCGCCTCGATGAAGGGCGGCCCGAAGAACCCGCTCGGTGCGCGCGCGATGTATCTCTATGACGGCGGCCGCGACACGATGTTCCGCATCCATGGCACCAGCGAGCCGTGGACGATCGGCCACAATGTGTCGTCGGGCTGCATCCGCATGGTCAACAACGACGTCGCCGATCTCTATGAGCGCGCGCCGGTCGGCACGCGGGTCATCGTCAACTAGCCGACGTCGCGGCCGATCGTTTTCGATCGGCTGCTGTGCAGCTTCGGCGACTGTGCGCAGAGCGTCGCCCCCGGCAGGATCGCCTCCGACATCAGCTTCGGAGACGCTCCATGCCCGCATTCGACACCACCCTCACGCTTGTCGGCGGCCCCACCGTCCTGATCGAGATCGGCGGCTTCCGCCTCCTCACCGATCCGACCTTCGATCCGCCCGGCGCCTATCCGCGCGGCGGCGTGACGCTGGAGAAGACGAGCGGACCGGCGCTGCCACCGGAGGCCATCGGTCCCCTCGACACGGTGCTGCTCAGCCATGACCAGCATGCCGACAATCTCGACGATGCCGGCCGCGCGCTGCTCGGCACCGTCGCGCGTACATTCACCACCGTGGTCGGCGCCGGGCGTCTCGGCGGGTCGGCGACCGGCCTGTCGCCGTTTGAAACCGTCGTGATCGAGGGAGGAGATGGACGGCGCCTCTTCGTCACCGCGACGCCGGCGCGGCACGGACCGCCCGGCATCGAGCCGATCACCGGCGAAGTGATCGGCTTCCTGCTCGGCATCGAGGCGCCCGGCGATGCCGTCTATGTCTCCGGCGATACGGTCTGGTACGAGGGCGTCGCGGCCATCGCCCGGCGCTTTTCCCCGCGGCTGCTGATCCTCAATGTCGGATCGGCGCAGGCGCGCGGCGCCTTCCACGTCACCATGGACGCCAATGACGCGCTGGAGGCGGCGGCCGCCTTCCCGGCCGCGACGGTCGTCGGCGTCCATACCGACGGCTGGGCGCATTTCAAGGAGGACGGCGATGCGCTCGCCGCCGCCTTCAGGGCGCTCGGCCTCGCCGATCGCTATGTCCAGCTCGCACCCGGCGCGGCGACGGCGCTCCGCTTCGGCGATGACGCGGTTGAGGCTGTGAGGAAAGACGCCTAGCCTCCGGCGATGGACATACAAAAGCGCACACGCCGTCTCGACTGGGAGGATATCCGCTATTTCCGGCGGCTCGCCGAGGTCGGCAGCCTGTCGGCCGCGGCCCGCAGCCTCGGCGTCAACCATGCGACGGTGTCGCGCCATGTCGCATCGCTGGAGGCGACGCTCGGAACCGCGCTCTTCGACCGGCGGCCGGACGGCTATGTGCTGACGGCGGAGGGCCGGCTGCTCGTCGACGAGGCCGAGGCGATGGCCGCCGCGGCCGATGCGATCCTCGACCGGATCGAGGATGTCGGCCCGCCGGGCGGCCCGGTGCGGCTCACCGCGACCGCGATGCTGGCCGAACATGTCCTCGTTCCAGGTCTCGCGCCGCTTCGTCAAACCCATCCCGGGATCGAGATCCTGATCGACGGGCGGCTGCTCTCGATCGCGCGGCGCGAAGCCGACATCGCCATTCGCCTCGGCCATCCGCGCGACAGCGCCCTGCTCTGCCGGCGGCTGTGCGACCTCGCCTACGACTTCTATGCCAATGCCGACTGGGCAGCGCGTCTCGCCTCCGGCGCGGCGCCCGCCTTTGTCGGCTTCGACGTCGCGACATCGGCCGTCGTGGCGGAGGCGCTCTGGCTCGCCGAGCGCTATCCGGCGGCGCGCATGGCGCTCCGCGTCAATGGACACACGGCCCAGGCGGCGGCGGCTCGAGCGGGGTTCGGCCTTGCCCTGCTGCCGCGTTTTCTCGGCGACGCCGATGCCGCCCTCACGCGCATCGATCTCGGCGCGCGGCCGGCCGACCGGCCGGTCTGGCTGGTGACGCGGCCGGACCTTGCCCGTCAGCCGCGTTTTCGCGCCGTCATCGACACGATCGCGCCGCTCTTCCGCGCGCTCTGACGCGCGCCGGATCAGGCTTCGGATCGCTTGCCGTAGACCTTCATGAAGAAGGAGACCGCCCGCTCGACACGCTGGCGGACTTCATCCTGGTCGGGCGTCGTGATCACGCCGAACAGCAGCTTGCGCAGCACGCCCGTCTGCGCGAGTTCCATGAACTGCGAGGCGGCGAGCTCGCAATCCTCGATCTCGACGATGCCGGCCTTCACCTGCGTGGCGAGATAGGCCGCGATCTGGTCGGCGCAGAGCGCCGGACCCCGGCCGTAGAACTCGGCGCCGATCTCCGGCATGCGATTGACGATGGAAAACACCGTCCGCATCGCGCGAACGTAATAGGGCCGCGTCAGGATCTCGACGAGGCGCGTGCCGCAATCGGTGAGGACGGCGGCGACATCGTGATCGTCATGGTCGAGCTGGATGACGCTGAACAGTTCCTCGCGCTTCTCGGTCGAGATCAGCTCGACGAACATCCGCTCCTTGTTCTCGAAATAGACATAGAGCGTGCCCTTCGAGACGCCGGCGACGCGGGCGATGTCGTTCATGCTGGCGGCGTCGAAGCCCTTGTCGAGAAAGACCGTGCGCGCGCCCTCAAGGATCTGCCTCCGCTTGCGCGGATCCTGACCGGCCGCGCCCTCATCGGCCAGGGCCAGATCGGCTTCGACAATCGACACGCCTCGCATCCTCTCTGCCGCCATCGCGGCTCTTGTTTCGCGAGCGGATTCGGTCCCGACGGTGGCAAAGGTTAGCAAAATCCTATCGCCGAACCAACGCCTGCACCGCCCCCCGGACGCTGTCCGGAGAAAAAATTGACCGAACCGTTCGGTTCGATCTTGATTTAGGCACTGCTCCCCGCTAAATCAAGCCGCAACTGACCGAACCGTTCGGTCAATGCACTGAGTCTCAAGGAGCGGGCCATGGCCAAAGTCGCCCTCGTCGAGGATGCCGGCGATACCGGATCGAGCGATCTGGCGCCCGCCCTGCGCAAGACTGCCGAGCAGCCCGCAGCCCCCACCCCGGCTGCGCCTGCCGTGAAGGAGCCGGCGGCAGCCCCGGCCGGCGCGCCCGTCGCCGCCGCGCCGAAGCCGCCGGCAAAGGGCGGCCGCCGCCGCGTCATCCTCGGAGCCGTGGCGCTCGTCGCCATCGCCGCCGGCAGCTATTACGGCCATGACTGGTGGACGACCGGTCGCTTCATGATCTCGACCGATGACGCCTATGTCGGCGCCGACGCGGCTGTCGTCGCGCCGCGCATCGCCGGCACCGTCGAGCGGGTCGAGGCCGTCGACAACAGCGCGGTCAAGGCGGGCGACGCCCTCGTCTATCTCGACGATTCGGACCAGCGCGTCGCGATCACCGCCGCCGAGAACCAGATCGCCTCGCAGCAGGCGACGCTGGCGCGGATCGACAAGCAGATCGCCGCGGCGAATGCCGCTGTCGAGCAGTCCGCGGCCGCGATCACCTCGGCCGAGGCCGACCGCGAACTCGCCATCGCCGATCTCAGCCGCGCCACCCAGCTGAACGCCAGCCAGTTCGCCAGCAAGCAGTCGGTCGACCAGGCCAAGGCGACCAACGACAAGGCCGCCGCCGCGGTCACGTCGGCAACGGCCGGACTTGCCGCCGCCAAGGCCAATGTCGACGTGCTCACCGCGCAGCGCGTCGAGGCCGAGCGGCTGCTCGACCAGTATCGCACCACGCTCGACCAGCGGAAGCTCGACCTCGAGCGCACGGTCATCCATGCGCCGTTCGACGGCATCATCGGCAACCGCGCCGTCGAGCCCGGCGAGTTCGTCGCCTCCGGCCAGCGCCTGCTCGCTCTGGTGCCGCTCAGCGAGGTCTATATCGACGCGAACTTCAAGGAAACGCAGCTGGCCGGCATCCGTCCGGGCGCGACCGCCCATGTGACGGTCGACGCCGCCGACGGCGAGGGCTTCGACGGCACCGTCGAGAGCATCGCGCCGGCCTCGGGCTCGGTGTTCAGCCTGCTGCCGACCGACAACGCGACCGGCAACTTCACCAAGATCACCCAGCGCGTGCCGGTCCGGATCAAGATCCCGGCCTCGGCGATCGCCGAGGGCACGCTGCGGCCGGGCCTCTCGGTCACGGTCGAGGTCGACAGCCGCACCGGCCCGCGCACGGCCGGCTGACGATCGGCCGGCTGACGACACGTCTCGGCCGCCGATCGACGACATCCTCCCCCGGGAGGAAGAGAGAGGGGAAACGCCCGCGGTCCCTACCCCGGCGGGCGCTTCCCCTCTCGACCCCGTTCATCCGAACGCCGGAAAGGCCGCTCGCCGACCGCCGACGCGAATTCCGGAGCCTTCCGCCATGGCCGGTCCCGCCGCCTTCGAACAGCCCGTGATGACGCCGCGCCGCGTGCTCGGCTTCGTCGCCATGTGCGTCGGCATGTTCATGGCGATCCTCGACATCCAGATCGTGTCGTCCTCGCTCGCCGAAATCCAGGCCGGCCTATCGGCCTCATCGTCCGAGGTTTCCTGGGTCCAGACCGCCTATCTCATCGCCGAGATCGTCATGATCCCGCTGTCGGGTTTCCTCGGCCGGGCCCTGTCGACGCGCTATCTCTTCGCCATCGCCGCCGGCGGCTTCGCCATCACCTCGATCGGCTGCTCGACCGCCAACACGATCACCGAGATGATCATCTGGCGCGGCCTGCAGGGCTTCATCGGCGGCGGCATGATCCCCTCGGTGTTCGCGGCCGCCTTCACGATCTTCCCGAAGAACCGCCAGGCGATGGTCTCCGCGATCGTCGGCCTGATCGCGACGCTGGCGCCGACCATCGGCCCGACCATCGGCGGCTACCTCACCAATCTCTTCTCCTGGCACTGGCTGTTCCTCGTCAACGTCATCCCCGGCATCGCCGTCACCATCGGCGTCCTGACCTGCGTCGACTGGGACAAGCCGAACCTCAAGCTGCTGGACCATTTCGACTATTTCGGCCTCGCCACCCTCGCCGCCTTCCTCGGCAGCCTCGAATATGTGCTCGAGGAGGGATCGGCCAATGACTGGTTCCAGGACGAGACCATCGCCATCCTCGCCGTGGTCACCGTCGTCGCCGGCATCGGCTTCTTCTGGCGCGTGCTGACCGCGAAGGAGCCGATCGTCGACGTGCGCGCCTTCAACAACCGCAACTTCGCCACCGGCTCGCTGTTCTCCTTCATGCTCGGCGTCGGCCTCTACGGCCTCGTCTATCTCTATCCGGTCTATCTCGCGCGGGTGCGCGGCTATGATTCGCTGCAGATCGGCGAGACGATGTTCGTCACCGGCATCTTCATGATGATCACGGCGCCGATCGCCGGAAACCTCGCCCAGAAGCTCGATCCGCGCGTGATGATGGCGGCCGGCCTGTCGATGTTCGCGATCTCCTGCCTCGAACTGGTGCCGATCACCAAGGACTGGGCCTTCAACGAGCTGTTCTTCCCGCAGGCGCTGCGCGGCGTCGCGCTGATGACCTCGATGATCCCGGTCTCGATGCTGGCGCTCGGCACGCTGCCGCCGGAGCGGATCAAGAACGCCTCGGGCCTCTTCAACCTGACGCGCAATCTCGGTGGCGCCGTCGGCCTCGCCGTGATCACGACGCTGCTCAACGATCGCTGGGACCTGCATATCGCGCGGCTGCACGAAGCCGTGACCTGGAGCAGCGTCGCCGCGACCGAGCGGATCAGCGCGCTGACGCGCGGCTTCTCGGCGCTCGGCAGCAATGCCGAGATCGCAGCGCTCAAGACGATGTCGCAATCGATCAAGCGCGAGGCCCTCGTGATGGCGTTCTCCGACGTCTTCCTGGTGCTCGCCCTGATCTTCGCCGCCATCGTGCTGCTCGTGCCGCTGGCGCAGAAGCCGGCCCCGCGCGGCGCCGCGGCCGCGGGCGGCGGTCACTGAGGCCGCACGCGCCCTGAGGGGCAGGTCGATCATTTCAGGCCGATCGCGTCCGACGCAAAGATTTGGCGCGCCGCATTGAGAAGCCCCGCCCCTCGCGCTATCATTCGGGGTCCTTACGGACCGTCACAGGCGGCGCGCCGGCGACCGGCAGCTGCCCTCTCACAAAGCTTGGCCTCGTCATGGATGCTACCGTCTCGCCGCGCGCGGAAGCCGCGCCGCTCGATCACGCCACCGTTCGCACGATCATCATCGGCATCATGCTGGCGATGTTCCTTGCCGCGCTCGACCAGACGATCGTCGCGACCGCGCTGCCGACCATCGGCCGCGAACTCGGCGACCTGCAGAACATCTCCTGGGTGGTGACGGCCTATCTCCTGTCCTCGACGGCCTCGACGCCGCTCTATGGCAAGATCAGCGACATTCACGGGCGGCGGGCGACCCTGCTCGCGGCGATCGTGATCTTCATCATCGGCTCGATCGCCTGCGCGCTGGCGCCGACCATGTTCGCGCTGATCATCGCCCGCTTCGTGCAGGGCCTTGGCGGCGGCGGGCTGATCTCGCTGGCGCAGACGATCACGGCCGACGCCGTCTCGCCGAAGGAGCGCTCGCGCTACATGGGCTATTTCGGCGTCGTCTTCGCGCTCTCCAGCATCGCCGGGCCGGTGCTCGGCGGCGTCATCTCGCAGTCCGTCGGCTGGGCGGCGATCTTCTGGATCAACGTGCCGCTCGGCGCGCTCGCGATGTTCATGACCTACAACGCGCTGAAGAAGCTGCCGCGGCACGAGCGCGCCCACCGGCTCGACTATGCCGGCGCGGGCCTCCTGGTGCTCGCCGCGGTGCTGCTGCTGCTCGCGCTCTCCTGGGGCGGCGTCGTCTACCCCTGGGCCTCGGTCGAGATTCTCGGCCTCTTCGCCGCCTCTGCCGTCGCCTGGGCGCTGTTCACGCTCCGCCTGATGACGGCGCCGGAGCCGTTCCTGCCGCTCGGCGTCCTCGCCGACCGCGTCGTCGCCAGCGCCACCCTCTCCGGCTTCTTCGGCATCGGCACCATGGTCGGCCTCTCGATCTATCTGCCGCTGTTCTTCCAGTCGGTGCTGCATCTCGACGCCGCCAGCTCAGGCTTCGCGCTGATCCCGCTTTCGGTCGGCACCGTCGCCGGTGCACAGGCCTCCGGCCGCTTCATGGCGCGGGTCAAGCACTACAAGCGCGCGCCGATGGCCGGGCTGGTCGTCAGCATCCTCGCGATGGCCGTGCTGACGACGGCCGCGGACACGATGTCGCTCGTCGCCGTCGAATGCCTGCTGGTCCTCGTCGGCGCCGGCCTCGGCACGCTGTTCCCGGTCACCGTCGTCGCGGTGCAGAATGCCGTCACGCCGCAGCATATGGGCACCGCGACCGCGACGGTGAACTTCATGCGCGCGCTCGGCAGCGCCATCCTCGTCGCCATCTTCGGGGCGATCTTCCTCGCCGGCGTCGGCGCGAGCGGCGGCATCTCGGTCGAGACGCTGATCGCCCATGCAAGCGCCAGCGGCCAGTCGCTCGGCGGCGCCTTCCGCGGCATCTTCGGCGCCGCCACGCTCGGCATCCTCATCGCCTTCGTGTTCCTGCTGATCATGGACGAACGGCCGCTGCGCGGCGGCCAGCAGGCTCCGCCGCCCGTCCTCGAGTAGCAGCCGACTTCGCGCAATCCTCATGAGACCGCCCCTCCGGGCGGTCTTTTCTTGTCATCCTGGATAGGGTACACCCCTATCCTATGTCGCATCTCACATCGAACAAGGATCCGCTGCTCGCCCGCGTCCGCCGCATCGCCGGCCAGATCGCGGCCGTCGAGCGCGCCATCGCCGGCGACGCCGGCTGCGCCAAGGTGCTGCATCAGGTGGCGGGCGTGCGCGGCGCGCTGGACGGGTTGATGGACGAGCTCATCGCCGATCATCTGCGCGAGCATGTCGCCCATCCCGGTCTGTCGGAGGCCGAGCGCGCCGCCGGCGCCGAGGAACTCATCGCGGTGATCCGCCGCCACGCGCGCTAGGGAGCAGCCGATGTCTGCCCAACACGAGACGACCTTCGACCGGGAGTTCGACCTCCTGACGCATGACCATGTCTTCCTCGGCAGCCGGCACGACGAGAATGCGCGGCGGACGCTGATCGTCGTCATCGTCACCGCGGCGATGATGCTGGCCGAGATCGTCGCGGGCTATGCGTTCAACTCGATGGCGCTGCTCGCCGACGGCTTCCACATGGCGACCCATGCCGGCGCGCTCGGCGTCGCCGCGCTCGCCTATGCCTTCGCGCGCCGCCACGCGCATGACCGCAGCTTTACCTTCGGCACCGGCAAGGTCGGCGACCTCGCCGGCTTCGCCTCGGCGCTGGTGCTGGCGATCATCGCGCTCGGCATCGGCGTCGAATCAGTGCTGCGCCTGCTGCAGCCGGGGCCGGTCGCCTTCGCCGAGGCCACGGTCATCGCCGTCATCGGGCTCGGCGTGAACATCGTCTGCGCCGTGCTGCTCGGCGCGGGCCATCACCATGGCCCCGGCCATGATCACGGCCATGGCCACGCGCACACCGCCGCGCACGGGCATGAGCATCACCATGACCATGATCACGACCACCCGCACGATCATGGGCACGCCCACGATCATGAGGGGCATCATCATGCGGCGCCGAAGCCCGCCGTCGCGGAACACGACAACAACATGCGTTCGGCCTTCGTGCATGTGCTGGCCGATGCGCTGACCTCGGTGCTGGCGATCGCGGCGCTGGTCGCCGGCCGCGCCTTCGGGCTCGTCTGGCTCGATCCGCTGATGGGCATCGTCGGCGCGGTCGTCATTGCCAGCTGGTCATGGACGCTGCTGCGCGATACCGGCGCGGTGCTGCTCGATCGCGGCGATCCGGCGCTCGAGGCGGCGCTGCGCGAGCGCGTCATGAAGATGCCGCGCACGGGCGGCCCGATCACCTTGACGGACCTGCATGTCTGGCGGGTCGGCCCCGGCGCCCATGCCGCGATCGTCAGCGTCGCAGGCAGCGTCGAGGCTGCGGAGATCCGCCGCCGCCTCGCCGGCATGCATGGGCTGGCGCATCTCACGGTCGAGACGCGCCCGCTGGAGGCTTAGGACGAATCGACTTTCGGCTTCGTTCGTTACGCGCCACCGCATTCAACTGTCATTGCCGGGCTTGACCCGGCAATCCAGCCTATCCTTCGACAGTTATCCGACCGGCAGCCCGGAGAAGTCTGGGTTGCCGGGTCAAGCCCGGCAACGACAGCTGAGCATTTCCCAACAAGGCCAGAGCCTAACTGTCGATCGGTGAGCGCCTCAGTCGATCAGCGCATAGGCCGGGACGGTCAGGAAGGCCTCGAAGGTCGGCGCGGTCGAGAGGCGGGAGAAGAGGTCGATCGCCTCGGGGAAACGGCCGGCGGCATAGTTGTCCGGTCCGATCTCGCCCCTGACGACCTCCATCTCTTCGGCGAGGCAGCGGCGGAAGAGCGCTTCCGTCACCGTGACGCCGCCTTCGAGCGTCGCTTCGAAATGCAGTTGCTGCCAGATCTGCGCGCGGCTGATCTCGGCCGTCGCGGCATCTTCCATCAGGTTGTAGATCGGCACGGCGCCACGGCCGCGCAGCCAGGCCTCGATATACTGGACGCCGACGCGGATGTTGTGGCGGAGCCCCTCTTCCGTGCGCGTGCCCTCGTGGATCTCGAGCATGTCCTTCTGGCCGTAGGAAACTTCCTCGCGCAGCCGCGACAGCTGGTTGGCCGTCGGCATCATGCGGTTGAAGACTTCCATCGCCACCGGGACGAGATCGGGATGGGCGACCCAGGTGCCGTCATGGCCGGCGCCGGCCTCGCGTTCCTTGTCGGCGCGGACCTTGGCGAAGGCGGCCTCGTTGGCGGCCGGGTTGTTCTTGATCGGGATCTGCGCCGCCATGCCGCCCATGGCGAAGGCGCCGCGGCGGTGGCAGGTCTTGATCAGGAGTTCCGAATAGGCCTTGAGGAAGGCCTTGCCCATGACGACCTGGCCGCGGTCCGGCATCAGATAGGCGCTGTTGTTGCGCAGCGTCTTGATGAACGAGAAGATGTAGTCCCAGCGGCCGCAATTGAGGCCGACGATGTGGTCCTTCAGCTCATAGAGGATCTCGTCCATCTCGAAGGCGGCCGGCAGCGTCTCGATCAGGACGGTGGCCTTGATCGTGCCATGCGCGAGGCCGATCCATTCCTCGGCGACCGAGAACACCTCGTCCCACAGCCGCGCCTCGAGATGGCTCTCGAGCTTCGGCAGGTAGAAATAGGGACCGGAGCCGGCGGCGAGCGCCGCCTTGGCGTTGTGGAAGACATAGAGGCCGAAATCGACCAGCGAGCCGGAGGCAGCCTGGCCGTCGAAGGTGATGTTGCGCTCGGGCAGGTGCCAGCCGCGCGGCCGGATGATGAGGACGGCCGGCGTCGGCCCGACCTTGTAGGCCTTGCCGGTCTTCGCGTCGGTGAAGTCGATCTCTCCGGCCCAGCGGTCCTTCAGGTTGAGCTGGCCCTCGACCATGTTCGACCAGACCGGCGAGGACGCATCCTCGAAATCGGCCATGAACACCCTGGCGCCGGAATTCAGCGCATTGACGATCATCTTGCGATCGACGGGGCCGGTGATCTCGACGCGGCGATCCTGGAGATCGGCGAGGATCGGCGCGACCTTCCAGTCGCCGGCGCGGATCGCCGCCGTCTCGGGCAGGAAATCCGGCAGGCCGCCGGCATCGAACAGCTTCTGCCGCTCGGCGCGGAATTCGAGCAGCGCGCGGCGGCGGGCATCGAAGCGGCCATGCAGTTCGGCCACGAAGGCGAGCGCCTCCGGGGTCAGGATCTCGTCATAGCGCGCGGCGGACGCGCCGGTGACGACGAGGCGGTTGGCGTGAACGGACATGGCACTCTCCTCAGGCGAACGGCTTGCTGGCGCCACCATCTCATTTCGGCGTCTTCAACGAAACAAGCGGAGTGATACGAGCACTGTTTCCCTCACGGCAAAAATCTCCCGCCCCGCCCCTCGCCGCTGGTCTGCGGCGGGAGCGAGGACGGCGCGCGCCGTCAGCGTCCGATGCGCGCCCGCGCGAGCGCCGCGCTGAATGCGGCGGCCGCGGCCTCTGGGTCCGCTGCCGCCATGATCGCCGAGACGACCGCGAGCCCGGCGGCGCCCGCCGCGAGGGTCGGCTCGACATGCTCCACCTTCAGCCCGCCGATGGCGACGACCGGAAGCGCCGTCGCGGCGGTGAGGTCCGCGAGCCCGTCGAAGCCGATCGGCGCGGCCGCATTGGTCTTGGTCGGCGTCGCGAAGACAGGGCCGATGCCGAGATAGTCGGCGGCGGCAAGATCCGGCGCGGCAAGCTCGTCGGCCTTCGAGATGGAGAGGCCGAGGATCTTGTCCGGACCGATCATCTGGCGGACGAGCCCGGCCGGAATGTCGCTCTGCCCGACATGGACGCCGTCGGCATCCACCGCAAGCGCGACATCGACCCGGTCGTTGATGATGAGCGGAATGCCGTGCGGGCGGAGGATCGCGAGGAGGGCCTTCGCGATCTCGACCTGATGGCCGCCCTTGCCCTGCGGATCGCGCAGCTGCACCAGCGTGACGCCGCCGGCGATGGCTTCGCGGACAGTCTCGACGACGCCGCGCGGGCCGGCGAGGCCCTCGTCGGTGACGAGATAGAGCGAGAGATCGAACGGACGCGCCATCACGCGGCCTTCACCGGCATCACATCGATCTCGGCATGGGCGGCGATTTGCGAGGCATCGAGCCCATAGAGCGCGTCGCAGAGCGCGGCCGGCAGCAGGCCGGGACCCCGCAGCCCCTCGGCCGCGATGGCGCCCGCCGCGCCATAGATGGCGAGCGCCGCGACGGCGGCTTCGAGCGGCGGCCTGACGGCGGCGAAGGCGGCGACGGTCGCCGACAGCGCGCAGCCGAGCGCGGTCGAGAGCGGCATCAGCGCGTCGCCGCCGCTGATCGCCACCACGGTCCGCCCATCGGTCGCATAGTCGGTGGCGCCGGTGACCGCGACGACGGCGCCGGTGTCGCGCGCCAGCGCCATGGCGGCGGCGAGCGCGGCGTCGGAACTCGCGGTCGAATCGACGCCCTTGCCGCCGGCCCCCGACGCACCGGCAAGGCTCAGGATCTCGCTGGCATTGCCGCGGATGATCGCCGGCGAAAGCCGCGACAGCTCGACGGCGACCGCCGTGCGATAGGGCGTCGCGCCGCAGCCGACAGGATCGAGCACCCAGGGCTTGCCGTCCTCGTTCATCCGGGCGATGGCGCGGCGCATGCCGTCGACCCAGACCTCCGACAGCGTGCCGATATTGACGACGAGGCTGCTGGAGATCGCCGCGAAATCGGCCGCCTCCTCCGGCGCATGCACCATGGCCGGCGAGGCGCCGACGGCGAGCAGCACATTGGCGGAAATGGTCATGGCGACATAGTTGGTGATGTTCTGGACGAGCGGGCGCGCGTCCTGCAGATCGGCGAGGGCCGCGACGGCGGCGCTGATCGTATGGGTTTCGGTGGTCACGGGCATTTAGTCGTCCTTGGCGTCTGGCGCAGGACGGAACGACGGCTTGGGCGCGATGGCATAATGCCGGACGATCCGGCCGCGCTTGGCTCAATCCCTCCGCCGGCATGATCCGGATCAGGTTCGCGGGTTAGCTATGAAAGCCTCTCAGCCAGGATCCGCGAACGGACCGAGGCACCCCGATGAGACGCCGGCAACCTATCATGTGACAGCGGGAGCGCAAGCGGCGTCGACCGAGAGCCCGCGCCGCGAGCGCTCGCTTTCCGTCCGCAATGGTGGCAACGTCCGATGGGCACCCAGCTTGGGGGCACCGAACTTGCAAGGCTGCCGAAGCGTGGTTGTGGAACCCGCGCGCACCGTGACCATTAGGGGATCATGGCGCTTTTGGGCTCGACGGGGTCGATCGATGGATCGGCCCGGCGGGGACCGCTGGCGCAACCCTTCTCCGTATAAAGGACGTCCCATGCGCCTCAAGCTCGGTACTGAGCTCAGCTACCAGTTCCAGGTCCCAACCCCGATGATCGTGATGCTCAACGTGCATCCGTCGCTGGAGCCGCTGCTCGAATATTCGGATACGCTGTTCACCACGCCTGTCGTCAACGTCTCGGCCTATTACGACATGTTCGGCAACCGCTGCTGCCGCCTGGTGGCGCCGGCAGGTCCGTTCACGCTCGGCACCAGCACGGTGATCTGGAACGATGGCGAGCCCGATCCGGTCGAGTACGGCGCTGTCCAGCACGCGATCGAGGACCTGCCCGACGAGGCGCTGATGTTCCTGCTGCCGAGCCGCTATTGCGAATCCGACCAGCTCTCCGACGAGGCCTGGCGTCTGTTCGGCAATACGCCGCCCGGCTGGGAGCGCGTGCAGACGGTGTGCAACTTCGTCAATCGCCACCTGACCTTCAACTACCAGCTGGCCAGTCCTTTCCGCAGCGCCGCCGGCGCCTATCGCGAGCAGGTCGGCGTCTGCCGCGACTTCGCCCATCTCGCCGTCGCCTTCTGCCGCGCGCTCAATATTCCGACGCGCTACTGCACCGGCTACATCTCCGATGTCGGCGAGCCGCCGCCCTATGCCACGATGGACCTCGCGGCCTGGATGGAAGTCTATCTCGGCGGCCGCTGGCATGTGTTCGATCCGCGCAACAACCGCCGCCGCATCGGCCGCATCCTGATCGCGCGCGGCCGCGACGCTGGCGACGTGCCGCTGACGCACACATTCGGGCCGAACATCCTGACGAAGTTCACCGTCATCACCGAACAGCTGGACAAGGCCGCCGCCTGATTGCGGGCGCCCGAGACCCCTCCCCAAAACCGCGTCCGCGGTTTTGGCCCTCCCGCAAGGGGAGGGCTCCAGGGGAGCGTGGGCCACGCGACAGATCCGCTCTTCCTTCCCTGAGCCCTCCCCTTGCGGGAGGGCCGGCCAGCGGGGCGGGTTGATTTGCCGCCCCGGCCACGCTTTCCGCCCCGTGTCCGGAATGCTACGCCTTCCGGTCTGAACAAGCGGACCGATGACGATGGCGCGGCGGACGATCAGGAGACCGGGAGGCGAGGCAGCGCTGCTGCTTGCCCTCGTCCTGGTCGTGCAGGCGCTGTTCGGCGGCCTCGCGCTCGGCGCCCATGCCGACACGACCGCCGCGCGCCTTCGCATCCTCTGCGGCACCGGCCGAACCGCCCATGCCGACCTGCCGGCGCCTGGCGGCACGGCTGCCTCTTTTTCCGGCTGCTGCACACTCGGCTGCCCGTTGCAGGGCGGATTCATGCCGCCCACATCCGCCAGGCTGCCGCTGCCGGCGGCACCGATGCTGCGGGCGGAGTGGCCGGCGGGCGAGAGGGCAACCAGCCGGCGCGCCGAACTGATGCCGCTGCGCTCACGGGCGCCGCCGCGGAGCTGAACCAGACGGGCAGGCCTCGCCGCCCCTCTCCCTGCCGCCGGCGCGTCCGCGCGGCCGTTCAGTCCCCTTGTTCGGAAAATCTGCCATGACCACCCATCGACCCGTCCGCCATACGCTCCGCCGCCTGCTCAGGTCCGCCGAGGAGCGGATCGGCATCGCCACCTTCGCCGCCGCGCTGGTGCTGGTCTCGATCGACGCGGCCGCCGCGCACGAGTTCAAGATCGGCGCCCTCGAGATCGGCCATCCCTGGTCGCGTGCCACCCCGCCCGGCGCCAAGGTCGGCGGCGGCTATGTCACGATCACCAATGAGGGCGACACGCCCGACCGGCTCGTCTCGGCGACCTTCGAGGGCTCTGCGACCGCCCAGATTCACGAGATGGCCGTCAAGGACGGCGTCATGACGATGCGCGAGCTCGCCGACGGCCTGCCGATCCCCGCGCATGAGACGGTGACGCTCGCACCGAGCGGCCTGCATCTCATGTTCGTCGGCCTGAAGGCGCCGCTGGTGCAGGGCACCGAGGTGAAGGGCACGCTGACCTTCGAGAAGGCGGGAACCGTCGAGGTCGAATTCGCGGTCGATGCGATCGGCGCCAAACCGAAGGCGGAGGGCCACGACGCGATGGGTCACGACGCGATGCCCGGCATGAAGATGTGACCATGACCGGACGAGGACGGCTCGGCCTGGTGGCGCTGGTGGCGATCATCGCCATCGGCGCCGCGGCGGCCATCGGCTACCAGATCGCGCGCGGCGGCGCCCAATCGCCCGCGACGAGCCTTGCGATCGGCGGTCCGATCGATCTCACGGCCGAGACCGGACGGCGCTTCACCAGCGCCGATCTCGGCGGCAAGCCCTTCGCCGTGTTCTTCGGCTTCACGCATTGCCCGAATGTCTGCCCGACCACGCTGTCGGATCTGACGCTCGACCTCGGCCAGCTCGGCCCCCTCGCCGACAGGCTGAAGGTGCTGTTCGTGACCGTCGATCCGGAGCGCGACACGCCGCAATCGCTGAAGGATTATCTCACCGCCTTCGATCCGCGCATCACCGGCCTCTCGGGCACGGCGGACGAGATCGCCAGCCTCGCCAAGGCCTATCGCGTCTTCTACCAGAAGGTGCCGACCGAGGGCGGCGACTACACGATGAACCACACCGCCACGGTGTTCCTGATGAACGGCAAGGGCGCGCTCAGCGGAACGATCTCGCTCGAGGAAGAGCAGGCCGTTCGGGTCGCGAAGCTGAAGCGGCTGGCCGAGACCGGCTGACGGCGGGACCAATGGGGTCGGCGATCCAGCTCGGGTCGCCGACAGCGCGCATCTTCGCCATTGCCGGAGGACGCGGAACCATCGCACAGTCCGCCCGCGCGTTCGGCGTTTGGGAGATGGCAGCGATGCAGCATCGATGGGTAAGGATTCCGGCCTCGCTGCAGGCGCGGATCGAGGCCGAAAGCGCGAAGACGGGGCATGGCGTCGACCGGATCGTCGCCGATGCGCTCGCGCTCTATTTCGAGACGTCGCTCCACACCGTCTTCCAGGTCTCGACATCAGGCGCGCTGGTCGCCGGCGTCTATGACCGCGAGGTCAGCGTCGCGACGCTGCTCGAGCATGGCGATTTCGGGCTCGGCACCTTCACCGGCCTCGACGGCGAGATGATCGTCCTCGACGGCGCGGCCTATCACGCCGATGGCCACGGCCATGTCACCGCTGCGCCCATCGACGCCGGCGCGCCCTTCGCGATCGTCGCCCGCTTCACGCCGGAGAGCTTCGGCACCTTGCCGCCGGTCGGCAGCTTCGCGGCGCTCGAACAGGCGTGCGATGCCTATCGCGAGTCCGCCAACATCTTCTATGCGATCCGGCTCGACGGGCATTTCGCCCGGGTGAAGGCGCGCGCGATCGATCCGCCGCCGCCCGGCATGCGCCTCGCCGAGGCCGCCAAGACGCAGCACGAATTCACCTTCGAGGATATCGAGGGCACGCTGGTCGGCATCTGGTCGCCGGAATTCTCGGGCTCCTTCGGCGTCGCCGGCTATCATTTCCACTTCCTGTCGAAGGACCGGCTGAAGGGCGGCCATCTGCTCGATGTCGAGGCGGCGGGCCTCAGCCTCGCAGTCGAGCCGCTCAGCAATTTCCACCTCGCCCTGCCCGAGACCGAAGCCTTCCTGAAGGCGAAGATCGGCTCCGACACGGAAGCCGTCCTCGCCAAGGCCGAGCGGTCGCAATAGCGCTCAGCCGCCCTCCAGCATCGCCGCGATCTTTACGACGGTGTTCCAGTTGCGCACCGTGCCGATGCCGCCGCGGCGTGATGAGAGCTGGCCGAGCAGGCGTCCCTCGCTCGGCAGCGCCTCCTTGAAGTGAATCCAGAGATCGCCGCCGATGAGGCGAAGCTCTTCGCCGTGATCGGCATAGGGCGCGAGCCGCTCCAGTTCCCCCTCGCCCATCGGCTCGCGCATGACGCGGACATGGACGCGGCTTCCCGCCGCGGCGGCTTCTTGCGGAAACGGATTGGACGCGGCGAGGCGCAGCCAGTCCGCGCCGCTCCGCACGATGATCGCGATCGGCTTGCCGAAGCGCGCGGCAAAGGCCGCCTCGAGGCGGGCCTCGAGCTGCCGCGGCGGCTCCGCATCGGCCTCGAAGACGAGATTGCCTGTCGCCACCACCGTGCGCGGCGCACTGAGGCCAAGATCGGCCACCATCGCGCGGAGATCGGCCATGATGAGGCGGCGGCCTTCCCCGAGCACGATCGAATAGAGCAGCGCGACGGTGTGGGGCACGGGCGACGATCTCCGTTTCGAGCCGGCCGGGCGGTCGACAGGCCGGCAAAATTCCCTACTCTCTCCCCGCCGGAGACCGTCTCCGCGCCAGGGCGGGCTTCCGCCCTTCCCCCGACGATAACAGCCCGCAAGCAGGACCGACTGATGAAAGCCTGGGAATATGCCCGCGACCTCCTCCGCACCGCCGAACCGGTGCTGCTCGCCGAAGAGGAGCAGACCTGGGACGCCTCGGCAGCGATTCGCGAACAGGATTTCTGGCTGAAGCTGTTCTGGCAATCAAATGTGCCGGGCTCCGGCGCGCCGGAAAGCCTCGCCGTCGCGGCGGTGCAGTCGCTGGAGAACAAGGGCTGGCGCGTGCCGCCGACCGAGGATCTCCTGACCGCCGGCCTCGCCGCCTCGGAGCGCGGCGATTTCGAGACGCTGCATGCGATCCATGCGCGCCTCAAGGGCGTGCTGCGCGCCGCGGTGCCAGATCCCGCGCATCCCTCGCAGCAGACGCGCCGCATCGCGCGCTTCGAGGAGTTCGCCGCCGGCGCCTCCTTCCCGGCCGATGTCGCGGTGGATGTCGGCGCGGACGGTTTCCGCGACCGCATCGCCGCCGCCTGGTGGGGCCAGATCGTCGGCGCCGCCGTCGGCACGGCGCTCGAGGGCTATACGGCCGAGAAGCTCAAGGCGGCGTTCGGCCGGATCGATCGCTACATGCGCCCACCGAACACCTATAATGACGACATCACCTTCGAACTCGCCTTCCTCTATGCCTTCGAGGACAAGGGCTATGCCGTCACCAGCGCCGATGTCGCCGATCGCTGGGTCGGGCTGATCCCCGTCGCCTGGTCGGCCGAGGCGGTGGCGCTGGACAATCTGAAGCGCGGCCTCTATCCGCCGCTCTCGGCCGAGGACGGCAATCCGTTCGACGAATGGATCGGCGCGCAGATGCGCGGCGCGATCTGCGGCATGGTCGCGCCCGGCCGCGCCGCGGAGGCCGCCCGCCTCGCCTGGCTCGATGCCGAGGTCTCGCATACCGGCAACGGCATTCTCGGCGAGGTGTTCAGCGCGGTGCTCGTCGCCCGCGCCTTCGTCACCAGCGATTTCCGGGCTCTGACCGAGGAAACCGTCGCGCTGATGCCCGACGACACCGAATATGGCGCCGTCGTCCGCTTCGCCCTCGACGCCGCCAAGACCTCGCCCGACTGGGAGACCGCCTGGGCGCGCTGCGACGCGGAATATGTCGAATACAACTGGATCCACGCCTATCCGAACGCGGCGGCCCAAATCGTCGCGCTCTGGTTCGGCAATGGCGATTTCGACGAGACGCTGGCGATCATCGGTGGCTGCGGCCACGACGTCGACTGCAACGCCGCGCAGATCCTCTCGGCGATCGGTGCCGCCAAGGGCATGGCGGCGATCGCGAGCCGCTGGACGGAGCCGTTCGGCGACGACCTCGTCACCTATATGCGCCGCCCCGCGAAGACCACGACCTCGGCGCTGATCGACCTCACGGTCGCGGCGATCCGGAAGGCGCAGTAGCCGCCCGGATCGCGCCCTGCCCTTCTCGTCACGCCGGCGGCAGCATCTCGATGCCATAGCGGCCGGCGGCGGCGAGGAGGCGCGGGATGTCGGGCGGGCTCATCGGCGGAAACGCCGTGGCGTCAGTGACGGGATCGCCGGCCTCGCGGAAGAAGTTCTCATGCAGCCCGCCGGGCAGATTGATGATCAGCATGCGAGCCGGCGTGTCGCCGACATTGCGGAAGCCATGCGCGACGCCGCGCGGCACATAATGGAACGCGCCCGGACCACTCTGCGCCCGCTCACCCGCCAGCATGAACTCGAACGTGCCTTCAAGGACATAGAAAGCCTCGGCGTCGTCGCGCTGCAGATGCGGCGGCGTGCCCTGGCCCGGCGCGGTCACCGCTTCGACCAGCGAGAAGCTGCCTTCAGTATCTGCCGCGAGCGCCCGGAACGTGACCAGGGTTCCCAGAAGATGGACGGTCTCGCCCGCAGCGGCGGCGGGGCGCGTCGTGGACTGATGGACATTCATGATTGCTGAGGCTCCTTGTTGATGCTACATTTTTCTCGTTACGAGATTTTTGTCTCATAAGGGCATGTGAGTGAGCAGTCAAGCGAGTTTTGAGCGCGTTGCGCAGAAGCAGCGCACCCGGAGTGCCTTGCTGGAGGCGGCGCGCGCGCTGCTGGCCGAGGGCCGGCATCCGACCGTGGCCGAGGCGGCGGACAGGGCGCAGATCTCGCGCGCCACCGCCTATCGCTACTTCTCGGCGCCGGAGGCCATGGCGCAGGAGGCGGTGCTCGACGCCATCGCGCGCGAATTCGCCGAGGTTAGCTTCACCCCGGCGCCGGACGGCACCACGCCGGCGGACCGGGCCGAGCGCATCGTCGGCGCGATCCTTGCCCTCGTCTTCGCCAACGAGGCGCTGTTCCGCACCTTTCTCAGCGTCGCGGTCGGCGGCGGCACGCGGCCGGCGGCGCCGCGCGGCGGCCGCCGCCTCGGCTGGATCCGCGCGGCGCTCGAGCCCGTCGCGAGCGACCTGCCGCCCGGGGCGCTCGACCGGATCGTGCTCGGCCTCGCCCTCCTCACCGGCATCGAGACGATCGTGGTGCTCGGCGATGTCTGCGGTCTCGACAACGACGCCGTGGCGCGCGAGGCTCAATCGCTTGCACGGATTCTCGTGCGCGGCGCGCTGGCGGAGGCCGGCACGCGCTGACCAGCGCCTCGGCCGCGACCGGGGCGAGGGATGAGGCGGAGGGGCGATGATGCGGAATTCTCTCGACGGCGCGACCTACTGGCGCGCGCTGATGACGGCGGTCGTTCTTGGCGCGGGCCTTGCGGCAGGCTCGGGCGCAGAGGCGCGCGCGGCGGCGCCGACCTGCATTTCCAACGCGGCCTATCTCGTCGTCGAAACGCCGCACAAGGACGGCGTCGGCAACAGCTACATCGTGCGCGACCGGACGGCGGCGCCGAAATCGGCCTGCAGCACCAAGCCGGCCGCCGGCGATGTCGTCATCGGCAGCGCCGACGATCCCTATTTCCTGCTGCGGCTCGCCGGCCGCTATCTGCTGCTCGACGCGGGCACCGGCCCCGACCGGACGCTGGTGATCCGCGACTTGAAGGCCGGCACGACGGCGTTCGAGGGCGGCTATGCCGACAACGAGATCAGCATCACCCCGGCCAAGGCGACATTCTGGGCGACGAGCGACACGCCGGCGACCAAGAAGACCTGCAAGACCTTCGCCACCATCACCAAGGACGGCTTGACGCCGGTGATCGAGGTCGAGACGACCTTCGACCTCGTCACGGGCAAGCTGAAGGCCTCGAAGACCATGCGCTGCAGCGCGCACCAGTAACGCCCTGCTGTGAACAGAGCGTCTATCGGAACTGACAGACGCTGGTGGCGGTTGCGGCTTGCCCCGCACCGCCGCAACCGCCATCTCTGTGCCAACAGACGACACAGACATTGGCGGCTCATTCCATGAAGAACATCGGCTTTCTCTCGTTCGGCCACTGGACGCCCTCGCCGCAATCCGGCACGCGCTCGGCCGCCGACACGCTGCTGCAGTCCATCGATCTCGCCGTCGCCGCCGAAGAGCTCGGCGCGGACGGCGCCTATTTCCGCGTGCACCATTTCGCGCGCCAGCTTGCCTCGCCCTTTCCGCTGCTCGCCGCCGTCGGCGCGCGGACCAAGCGGATCGAGATCGGCACCGGCGTCATCGACATGCGCTACGAGAACCCGCTCTACATGGCCGAGGATGCCGGCGCCGCCGACATCATCTCGGGCGGCCGGCTGCAGCTCGGCATCAGCCGCGGCTCTCCTGAGCAGGTGATCGAGGGCTGGCGGCATTTCGGCTATGCGCCGGAAGAGGGCCAGACCGACGCCGACATGGGCCGTCGCCATGCCGAGGTGTTCCTCGACGTCATCCGCGGCGAAGGCTTCGCCAAGCCGAACCCGCGGCCGATGTTCCCCAACCCGCCGGGCCTGCTCAGGATCGAGCCCTATTCGGAAGGGCTGCGCGAGCGCATCTGGTGGGGCGCCGGCTCCAACGCGACCGCGCGCTGGGCGGCCAATCTCGGCATGAACCTGCAGAGCTCGACGCTGAAGGAAGACGAGAGCGGCGAGCCGTTCCATATCCAGCAGGCGAAGCAGATCGCCGTCTATCGCGAGGCCTGGAAGGAAGCCGGCCATACGCGCACGCCGCGCGTCTCGGTCAGCCGCTCGATCTTCGCCATCACCGATGACCGCGACCGCGCCTATTTCGGCCGCAGCGGCAACGACCAGGACAAGATCGGCTTCCTCGACGAGAACATGCGGGCGATCTTCGGGCGCAGCTATGCGGCCGAGCCGGATGTCCTCATCGAGCAATTGAAGCAGGACGAGGCCATTGCCGCCGCCGATACGCTGCTCCTGACGGTGCCGAACCAGCTCGGCGTCGACTACAACGCCCATGTGATCGAGGCGATCCTGACGCAGGTCGCCCCGGCGCTCGGCTGGCGCTAGGCGAGGACAGGCGGCGCGGCTGAAGCTTGAACGGCCGCGCCGAAGCTTGCTTTACCTCTCCCCGAGGGAGAGGTCGACGCACGCAGCGCGGCGGGTGAGGGTCTGCGCCCTCACCCGCCGCACGTCGTTTCCGGGCAGGTTTCCGTCGCCCCGGCGAAGGCCGGGGCCCAGGAACACAGGCTGACGACGATGGCCTGTGTTCTTGGATCCCGGCCTTCGCCGGGATGACAGCCTTCATCGTTGGACGTCCGATCAGGTCTGGCCCGAAAGGCGTCGCCGACGCTCAGGCCAGCCCTTCCGGCTTCGGGCCGCCATAGGCCCAGTCGAGCAGCTCGACCGTGTGGACGACCGGCGTCGCCGTGCCCGAGGCGAGCTGCGTCATGCAGCCGATATTGCCGGCGGCGATGATGTCGGGCTTCACTTTGGCGATGTTGGCGAGCTTGCGCGCCTTCAATTGGCCGGAGAGTTCGGGCTGCAGCATGTTGTAGGTGCCGGCCGAGCCGCAGCAGATATGGCCTTCGGGCACGTCGCGCACCGTGAAGCCGGCGCGCTGCAGCAGCGTCTTCGGCGTCACCTTGATCTGCTGGCCATGCTGCAGCGAGCAGGCCGAATGATAGGCGACGGTGAGCGGCTCAGGGGGCGCGGCGCGCTCCAGCTTCAGGCTGTCGAGATATTCCGTGATGTCCTTGGCAATGGCCGAGACCCGTGCCGCCTTGGCGGCATAGGCGGGGTCCTCGCGGAACATGAAGCCGTAATCCTTGATCGTGGTGCCGCAGCCGGAGGCCGTGACGAGGATCGCGTCGAGCCCGGCGCCGTCCATCTCGGCGATCCAGCCGTCGATCGTCGCCTTGGCCGTCTGATGCGCATCCTCGGAACGACCCATGTGATGGGCGAGCGAGCCGCAGCAGGCATCCCCCCTCGCGATCACCACCTCGACGCCGACGCGGTTGAGGAGGCGGATCGCCGCCTCGTTGATGGCGGGATCGAGCACCGGCTGGACGCAGCCGGCGAGCAGCGCGACACGGCCGCGCCGCTCGGTCTCGGCGGGGAATGTTCCGGGCACCTCGGACGGGCTGCGCCCCGAGGGAAAGCGCGGCGCCAGCGCCAGCATGGCGCCGACCCGCGCGAGGCCCGGCATGCGGCCGATCGTCTTCGCGAACGGCCGTGCCGCCGCCGCGCCGACCAGCGCCAGGCGAAAGCGGCTCCGATGCGGCAGCACATGCGCGATCAGGCTGCGCATGACGCGATCGGCGAAGGGCCGGCGATAGGTCTCCTCGATATGCGCGCGGGCATGATCGACGAGATGCATGTAATGCACGCCGGACGGACACGTCGTCATGCAGGAGAGGCAGGAAAGGCAGCGGTCGACATGCCGAACCACCTCGTCATTCGCCGGCTTGCCGCCCTCGAGCATGTCCTTGATCAGATAGATCCGCCCGCGCGGACTATCGAGCTCGTCGCCGAGCAGCAGATAGGTCGGGCAGGTCGCCGTGCAGAACCCGCAATGCACGCAGGTCCTGAGGATCTTCTCGGATTCGGCCGTATCCGGATCAGCGAGCTGGGCGAGGGTGAAGGATGTTTGCATTTAACTCGCGTGCCTATAAGGACAACGGGTTCCGATGGATTGACGTAATAGTATTACAAAAGTCAATCGCCTGAATCTCGATAGCGAATATAAACGCAAACCGCCCCTGCGGCCCACCATTTTGTGGCTCCATCAACTAATTCGAATTGCGACGGCGAACTTGTTCTGGAGTTGAACACGGCAGACACTGAGTATTTCGAGGTCACCAATTCGGAGACATTCTCCTTTGCGGTGGATATTTTCTGCGTCAGGTTCCGAATTGCAGACTCACGGTCCGTGCCGGATCCCGCGACAAACCCGCAAATGAGCCCATACTTTGCGGCTCCCCCTTTGGCAGTCGACGCTCGCTCCACAAGCTTTGAAATTCGACCGGCATCGGTGCCGAGTCCATCGCCGGAAATGCCACGCTTTATCTCGATCGGAACAACCGGCTTTCCAGCTTCATTCAAAATCACCACATCGATTCTCTTGCTTCCATCCAAGAGCCTCGGAACCGGCCCGGTCGTCGGCACCCCCGAAATCGCAAGGAATTCTCTCATAGGAAGTTCAAGATGGACAGAAAATCCATATTCCTTCACTAGCCTGAACACCGACTCGGAAACTTTATACTGAATGACGTTCTCAACACCCGCTTCCGAAAGCCAAAATCCACTCGAAATTCTTTCGTAGTAACTGTTTGCACCAATTACCCCACGCAGAACCGCGTCGATTAAACTATCTTTGCTGAACATATCGAAGGCCTCCCATCACCCCATCCTCCCCGGATTGAGCACACCGGCAGGGTCAAACGTCCGCCTGATCTTCTGCGAAATCAACGTGACCGCCGGTGCTTCCGGCTGGAAGGGCGGGATCGCGGCGCGGAGGCCGTGCGGGGCGCGGACCATCGTGGCGTGGCCGCTAAGCGCGGCGACGAGGCTGCGCACGGTCGCAGCGCCGCCGTCGGCGGGGCCGGCGATGGCCGCGAAGACGAGGCCGCCCGACCAGTCGAGGAAGCAGCGCGCGCCGAGCTCGGCCTTGAGCCGCGCCGCGACGGTCGGCCCGTCGGTCGGCTTCACCGAAATGCGCCAGACGACATCGTCGCCGCCGGCGCCGAGCGGACGGAGATCGCGGATGTCGCACCAGAGCGCCTTTGAAGCCTCGTCGCGGACGGCATCCGCGCTGCCGAAGGCGGCGAGGAGCTCGCGGAGCCGCGCCGTGCGGTACTCGCAGGAATTGGCGAAGCCCTCGAAGCGAAGCAGCGTGCGCGACGGGGCGCCCGGAAGATGCGCGGCGCCGGTGATCTCGAACGGCGTTCCGAGCGCCGTCGTCATCGCCTCGACCGCCCTGACATCGTCGAGCCCCTCGAAAACCAGGGTCGTCTCGGTCTCGGCGACGGGCAGCAGCTTGTAGGTGACCTCGGTCAAGACGCCGAGCGTGCCCCAGGAGCCGGCCAGCAGCTTGACGAAATCATAGCCGGTGACGTTTTTCATCACGCGGCCGCCGGATTTCACCGTCTCGCCGCGGCCGGTGGTGGCGCGGACGCCGATGAGATGGTCGCGCGCGGCGCCGGCCTGGATGCGGCGCGGGCCGCTGGCATTCGAGGCGGTGACGCCGCCGATGGTCGGCTCGCCCGTCGTGCCGAGCAGCGGCCGCCAGTCGATCGGCTCGAAGGCGAGGCGCTGGCGGTTCGTTGCCAGCAAGGCCTCGATCTCGGCGAGCGGCGTGCCGGAACGGGCCGAGAGCACCAGTTCCGTCGGCTCATAGAGCGTGATGCCGGTCATCGCCCGCGTCGAGAGCGTGCGCGCCGCCTGGACGGGACGGCCGATATCGCGCGTGCCGCCGCCTTCGACGCTGAGCGGCGCCGATGTCGCGGCGGCCTCCGCGATGATCGCCTCGAGCTCGGCCTCGCTGGTGGGGAGGAGCGTTGCGGTCATAGGTGAGCGCCTTCTTCCTTCCCCTCTCCCGCTTGCGGGAGAGGCAGGGTGAGGGTCTTGCTTGCCTTGGTGATGGCGGCTCGAGCGGACAGGAAGTCCCTCACCCCGACCCTCTCCCGCCTTGCGGGAGAGGGGGAAGAAAGGATGGCGGTCGTGACGTGACTTGGCATCAAACCGGCCGTCCTTCGAGCGGGAAGACCTTGTGTGGGTTGAGCAGCCACTGCGGATCGAGCGCGGTCTTGACGCGCATCTGCTGACCCAAGTCGATGGTGTTGAACTGGTGGATCATCAATTCGCGCTTCTCGACGCCGACGCCGTGCTCGCCGGTGAGGCAGCCGCCGACCGCGACGCAGAGCTTCAGGATGTCGGCGCCGGCCTCTTCGGCCTTTTCGAGTTCACCCGGCTTGTTGGCGTTGAAGAGGACCAGCGGATGCAGGTTGCCGTCGCCGGCATGGAAGATGTTGGCGACTTCGAGCCCGTAGCCGGCGCAGATCTCGGCGATGCCGGTGAGGACGCGCGGGAGTTGGCCGGTCGGGATGGTGCCGTCCATGCACATGTAGTCGGCGATGCGGCCCATGGCGCCGAAGGCGGACTTCCGGCCCTTCCAGATGGCGGCGCTTTCGGCCTCGGATTGCGAGACCTTGAAGGTCGAGGGCTCGAACTCAGCCGCGATGGCCGTGATGCGCGCGATGAGGTCGGCGATCTCTTCCTCGGAGCCCTCGACCTCGATGATCAGCAGCGCCTCGACATCGAGCGGATAGCCGGCGTGGGCGAAGGCCTCGCAGACGCGGATCGCCGGCCGGTCCATATATTCGATCGCGACCGGGATGATGCCGGAGCCGATGATCGCCGCGACGCAGGCGCCGCAGGCCTCGGCCGACTGGAAGCCCATCAGCATCGGCCGCGCGCCCTCGGCGATCGGCAGGATGCGCAGCGTCGCCTCCGTAACGACGCCGAGCTGGCCCTCGGAGCCGACGATGAGGCCGATGAGATCGAGCCCGGCCGCATCGAGCGCGGCACCGCCGAGTTCGACGACCGTCCCGTCGATCATCACCATGGTGACGCCGAGCACATTGTTGGTGGTGACGCCATATTTGAGGCAATGCGCGCCGCCGGAATTCATGCCGATATTGCCGGCGATGGTGCAGGCGAGTTGGCTCGACGGATCGGGCGCATAGAAGAAGCCGAGATGCTGCACGGCGGCGGAGACGCCGAGATTGGTGACGCCGGCCTCGACGCGGATCGTCCGGTTGGCGGTGTCGACCTCCAGCACCTGGTTCATCTTGGAAACGCCGAGCACGACGGCATCGGCGGCCGGCAGCGCGCCGCCGGCAAGCGAAGTGCCGGCGCCACGCGCCACCACCTTGACGCCCTCGGCATTGAGGAAGGCGAGGATCGCCGAAACCTCTGCCGTCGTCCGCGGCAGCACGACCGCGAGCGGCATCTGCCGATAGGCGGTCAGCGCATCGGTCTCATAGGCGCGGCGCTCGTCCTCCGACGTGATCAGCGCCTCGGCCGGCAGCAGGCGCGCGAGGCCGGCGATGATCGCGTCGCGCCGATCCAGCACGCGCTGGTCCGGCTTCGGCATCAAGATGGCAGACATCGGTTCCTCCCGCCGTCGGCAACGGCTTCGCACTCTAGGACGGCGCAGTCCTCGCCTAAAGCGGCGTCGCCAACAATCATCGTTTCCCTGGGGTTGAAAGTCACAGCCTTTTATTGCCACCATGCCGGCGATGAGTGCCTTCACCGACATGGAAATCTTCGCGCGGGTGATCACCGCCGGCAGTCTGTCAGCGGCGGGACGGGAGCTCGGGCTGTCGCCGGCGGTCGTCTCCAAGCGCTTGAAACGGCTGGAGGAACGGCTCGGCACACGGCTCCTGCAGCGCACCACGCGGCAGATCGCGCTGACCGAGGCGGGGCGCGGCTTTCATGACCGCGTCGTGCAGATCCTCGCCTCGATCGAGGAGGCGGAGGCCTATGTCAGCCGAAGATCCGATGTCGCGCGCGGCACGCTGAAGATCTCGGCGCCGACCTCCTTCGGCCGGCTGCATGTGGCGCCGCATCTTGGCCGTTTTCTCGAGAGCAATCCGGGCCTCACGGTCAATCTGTCGCTCTCCGACGATTTCGTCGATCTCGTCAAGGACGGCGTCGATGTCGCCATCCGGATCGCCGAACTGACCGATTCGAGCCTCGTCGCCCGCCGCCTCGCGCCCAATCATCGCCTGCTCTGCGCGACGCCGGGCTATCTCGCCTCGCATGGCACGCCGACGGGCATCGGCGATCTTGCGCGCCACGCCCTGCTCGCCACCGCCGGCCAGGATCCCTGGCGGCTCGAAGGCGGCGAAGGCCCTGTCACCGTCCATATCGACGGTCGGCTTCGCACCAATTCCAACGAGGTGGTGCGCGCCGCCGTGCTCGGCGGGCTCGGCATCGCGCTGCGCTCGACCTGGGATGTCGGGCCGGAACTCCGCTCCGGCCAATTGGTGCATGTGCTGCCGGCCTATCGCGCCTCGCGCCATGTCGCGGTCCACGCCGTCTATCCGAGCCGCCGCTATCTCGCGGCCAAGGTGCGCCTCTTCATCGACTATCTCGCCGGCCTCTATGGCGAACACCCGGCCTGGGACGACGGCCTCGAGGCGATGCTGGCGGCGTGATCAGCCGAAGACCTTGATCGCCGCGAGCGCGCCGCACGGCTCGATGATCAGAGCAACCGCCGGTCGCTACTCCTCCCCCGCCCCATCCGTGTGGCGCGAGCGGATGCGGCGGACCACGAACCAGACGGCGAGCGCCACGGGGATGACGGCGGCGGCGGTCAGATGGGCGGGGTCGATCTCGATGCCGAACACCGACGAGCCCTTGGCGAGGTAGCCGAGCAGCCCGACGACATAATAGCTGACGGCCGCGACCGAGAGGCCTTCGACGGTCTGCTGCAGCCGCAATTGCTGGCGGGCGCGGCGGTTCATCGAATCGAGCAAGGCGCGGTTCGATTGCGACAGCTCGACATCGACGCGGGCGCGCAGCAGCGCCGCGGCGCGGGCGAGCTTGCGCGAGAGGTCCTGCTGGCGCTGCTCGAGCGTCAGGCAGGTGCGCATCGCCGGCGCCATGCGGCGGGCGAGGAAGGCCGTGAAGCTCGAATAGCCCTCGATCGGATGCTCGTCCATCGCGGTCAGGCGCAGATTGACGATCTCGGCATAGGCTCTGCTGGCGCCGAAGCGGAACGCCGTCGCGGCCGCGCCCGCCTCGAGATCGCCGGCGAGCGCCGTCAGGTCGTCGAGCAGGGCGCGGTTGCTCTCGAAGCCGGTCGAGGAGCGGAAACGGCCGGTATCGGCGACGAGCTGCGTCTCGATGCGGCGGATCTCGGGCTGCAGCTTCTGCGCTTCCGGCAGGCCGAGCATGGCGAGCACGCGATAGGTCTCGGTCTCGAGCAGGCGCTGCACCAGCGGCCCGGCCTCCTGCGGACCGAGCCCGCGATCAACGACCAGCAGCCGGGTGAACCCGTCGCCGTCCTCGCGGAAATCGGTCGCGATCAGCGCACGGCCGCCCGCCGCCTGCGAGGCGGCCAGCGAGCCCGGATCGAAGGCGGCGAAGAGTTCGGCCGGCGGCCTGTTGTCGGCGACGAGGTCGAGCCGCGCCGCGACCATCAGCGGCCCCGGCGGCTCGAAGGCATCGCCGAACGGCGTCTCCGCCGGCAGCGCGCCCGGCCCGCCGCGCACGTCCCAGCTATAGGTGGTGAACTCGGCATGGCTCTCGAAGCGCAGGAAGCCGCCGGCGAGCGCCACGACATGGTGGCGCGCCTCGGGCGCGGGCGGCGGCTCGCCGATGCGCAGGCACAGTGCCGCCAGCCGGCGCGTCGCGGCCTCCGACTGGGCGGCATCGGTCATGAAGGCATAGTGGAGCAGGAGGCGGGGCGCCTCGATCATGTGGAACGGCCGCGCATGCACCTCGTGCAGCGCCGCCGTCCGCATCGGATGATCGGCGAAACGCCTCGGCCCCTCGCGCATTGGTCCCGCCCCCTCTAGTTGGAGGCAGTAAGTCAAATGCGGCCGCTCCACGCAATCGGCGGCCGCTTTATTTCGGCTCGTGAAGAAGCCGCGCCTCAGCCGCGGTCGATAACGGTGCCGTCAATCTCGGCGATCGAGCGGCGGCCGGTCAGCGCCATCGAGACGCTCAGCTCCTTGCCGATGATGTCGATCGCCTTGGCGACGCCCGCCTCGCCGCCGGCGCCGAGGCCATAGAGGAAGGCGCGGCCGATCAGGCAGCTCTTCGCGCCGAGCGCGAGCGCGCGCAGCACGTCCTGGCCCGAGCGGACGCCGCTGTCGAAGATGATCTCGGTCCCGCCGCCGACCGCCTCGACGATGCGCGGCAGGGTCGAGATCGCGGACGGGGCGCCATCGAGCTGACGGCCGCCATGATTGGAGACGACGATCGCGTCGGCGCCGGTGCCGGCGGCAAGCTTGGCGTCGCCGACATCGAGCACGCCCTTGATGATGAGCTTGCCCGGCCAGATCGAGCGGATCCAGGCGACGTCGTCCCAATTGAGGGCCGGATCGAACTGGCCGGCGATCCAGGCGCCGAGCGACTTGACGCCGCTCATGCCCTTCACGAAGCCGTCGAGATTGCCGAAGGTCTTGCGCTTGCCGCGCAGCACCTTGAGCGCCCAATCCGGCTTGGTGGCGATGTCGACGACATTGGCGAGGGTGACGCGCGGCGGCACGGTCATGCCGTTCTTGATGTCGCGGTGGCGCTGGCCCTGCACCTGCAGATCGACGGTCAGCACCAGCGCACTGCATTTGGCGGCGATGGCGCGCTCGACCAGCGACTTGGCGAAGCCGCGATCCTTCATGACATAGAGCTGGAACCAGAACGGCTTGGTCGTCCCGGCCGCGACGTCCTCGATCGAGCAGATCGACATGGTCGAGAGACAGAACGGGATCCCGGCCTTCTCGGCGGCGCGCGCGGCGAGGATCTCGCCATCGGCATGCTGCATGCCGGTCAGCCCGGTCGGCGCCAGCGCGAAGGGATAGGCCACCGTCTCGCCGAGGATGGTGGTCTCGGTCGAGCGGTTGGAGACGTCGACCATGACGCGCTGGCGGAGGCGCAGGGCCTTCAGGTCGGCGCGGTTGGCGTTCAGCGTTTCCTCGGCATAAGAGCCGTGGTCGCAATACTCGAAGAAGGCCTTCGGCACACGGCGCTTCGCCATGAGGCGCAGGTCATCGATCGACGTCGCGGTTGCAAGGGACATCGGTTCCATCCATCTTTCGTGAAACCGCCGCCTCAGCCAGCGCGGCGGAGAACTGGATCATTTAATTGACCACTCTCGCCAAACTCCTACACTGATCGACATGCCGTTTCAACCGATTCCCGCACGCCCCACCGCCGATGTGGTCGCAGGCCAGATCGAGATGCTGGTGCTGGAGGGCGTCTTGCATCCTGGCGACCGGCTGCCCGGCGAGCGCGATCTCGCGGCGCGGCTCGCGGTGTCGCGGCCGGTGCTGCGCGATGCGTTGAAGGCGCTGGAGGCACGCGGGCTGATCGAGAGCCGGCATGGCGGGGGAACCTATGTCGCCGCGATCGAGGGGACGCTGTTCGCAAGCCCGCTGATCGAACTCATCGCCGGCTCGCAGAAGGCCGGCGGCGACTATCTCGAATTCCGGCGCGAGGTCGAGGCGACGGCGGCGGCGATGGCGGCGACGCGCGCGACCGAGGCGGACAAGACCATCCTGTCGCGGATCTTCTCGGCGATGGAGGCGGCGCATGGCGAGGCCGACTTCCGCCGCGAGGCGGCGCTCGATGTCGAGTTTCACCAGGCGATCGGCGAGGCGTCGCACAACATAGTCATGATTCATGTGCTGAGGGCGTGCTACCGCCTCTTGGCCGACGGCGTGTTCTACAATCGCAGCCGGCTCTATGGGCATGCCGGCTCGCGCGACGATCTGCTGTCGCAGCATCGCGCGTTGCTGACGGCGATCGTTTCGGGCGATGCGGGAGCCGCCAAAGAGGCCGCGCGGGCGCATATCGCCTATGTCGAGGCCTCGCTGGTCGCAAGCGCAGAAGCAGGCGCGCGGTCGGACCTCGCCTCGCTCCGCCTCATCCAGTTCGAGGAGCGGGCGGCCTCCAGCCGGCCCGTCCGCCGCAAGGATGCCGTCGCCGAGACGGGCGGCGACGGAGAGGAGTAAGGCCGGCGCCGGGCCTATGCCCGGCCGCACCGGCCCTCTTTAGCTGCCTATCAGCCGCGACGCGCGCGGTCGACGTTCACGATGTCGCCCGAGCGCGCGCTGATGGTGACGCGGAGACCGCGGCCGCGACGATCGGCGCCCTCGACGACCCAGACCGGTCCCCGGCGATCGACGCCATAGGTGTCGGCCATGCCGGCGCTGCGGGCGATGCGGCGCGCCTCGCGCGGTCCAATGCTGCGCTCGGCGCCGCGATCATAGGCGCCGCGGCCCGGACCATTGTCCCACTGCGCCGGCGGCGGCGGCGGCACGCGGTCGGCCATCGGCGGCGCCATGCGCACGCCGTTCTCGTCGATGATGATGCCCTGCGCCTGCGCGCCGGCGGAAGCGAGCAGCGCGACAGCAACGATGCCGGCTCCGGCAAGACCCTTGAAAGTCATGGCGTTTCTCCTTGTCGTGCAGGCAGCCCAGCGGGTGCCGTTCGAGAAGGGAACGCCATGATAAGGGTTTCGTTCCGGCCCGGGCAGGCGCGGACCGGCTACACCATCCGCATGCTCATGCCGCCGTCGACGACCAGCGTCTCGCCGGTGATGAAGGGATTGGTGAGGAGCTCGACCGAGGCGGTCGCGACATTCTCGGCGCTGCCGAAGCGGTGCAGCGGGATGCGGTTGTCGAGATTGTTGCGGCGGGCCTCCGGCGTCATCGCGGCATGGAAGCGCGTCTCGATGATGCCGGGGCAGATCATGTTGACGCGGATGTTCTCGCCGGCATGGTCGCGCGCCAGCGTTCGGCCGAGCTGCAGCAGCGCCCCCTTGACGGTGCCATAGGCGACGGCACTCGGGATGCCGCGCAGCGCCGCGACCGAGGAGACGAGCAGCACCGAGCCGCCACGGATAGCGAGCGCCGCATGCGCCGCGCGGAAGAGGTGGAAGGGCCCGTGGACATGGACGCGGAAGGCATCGTCCCAAGCTTCCAGGCTGACCGAAAGCGCCGTGCCCGGCACGCCGCCCCCGGCCGCGGGAATGAGATAGTCGATGCGGCCGAAGCGCTCCATGGCCAGCGCCACGAGCGGCGCAGCGCTCGAGGGATCGCCGGCATCGCCCGCCGCGAAGACGACATTCGTCTCCGCGCCGAGCTCGCTGAGGAGCGCCTCGACCTCGGCGTCGCGGTGGCGGCCGAACAGCACCAGATCGACGCCCCGCGCGGCGAGCGCCCGCGCAAGCGCCGCGCCGATGCCGCGCGTTCCCCCGGTGATGATGGCGACCGGCCGTTCCTCGTCTGCCATGCTGTCCTCCCATGCTGGCTCGCCCGGAGAGGAGCACGGAACCCGGCATCGCGTCCATGCGCCTGGCGTCGCTGCGCGGAACGCCCTTCCTTGCCGAGCGGCGGGACCGTCGCTAATGTGCCGGTCCTTTCTAGACCGGAGTGATCATGGCCCGTGACGTGTCCGATTCCACGATCGTCGAAACACGCGACGATCTCATCGGGGCGCTGGCCTCCGGCTGCAAGCCGGAATCGGCCTGGCGCATCGGCACCGAGCACGAGAAATTCGGCTTCTATACCGACGACCTGACCCCCGTTCCCTATGCGGGACCGCGCGGCATCGAGCGGATCCTGCGCCTCATGGAAGGGCTGCTCGGCTGGCAGCCGATCGAGGATCGCGGCCTCATCATCGGCCTTGTCGACCCGATCGGCGGCGGCGCCATCTCGCTGGAGCCGGGCGGGCAGTTCGAGCTTTCCGGCGCGCCGCTCGAAACCGTGCACCAGACCTGTCGCGAGCTGCATGCCCATCTCGCCCAGGTGCGCGAATGCGCGACGCCGCTCGGCATCGGCTTCATCGGGCTCGGCACCTCGCCGATCTGGTCGCTCGCCGAGACGCCGGTGATGCCGAAGTCGCGCTACGAGATCATGGCGCGCTACATGCCGAAGGTCGGCACGCGCGGTCTCGACATGATGTTCCGCACCTCGACGGTGCAGGTCAATCTCGACTTCTCCTCCGAAGCCGACATGGTCAGGAAGATGCGCGTGTCGCTGGCGCTGCAGCCGGTCGCGACCGCGCTCTTCGCCAATTCGCCCTTCATCGACGACGAGGCCAACGGCCTCCTCTCCAACCGCGCCGAGATCTGGCGCGACACCGACAACCAGCGCTCGGGCCTGATCCCGTTCGTCTTCGACGAGGGCTTCGGCTTCGAGAGCTATGTCGAGTGGGCGCTCGACGTGCCGATGTATTTCGTGAAGCGCGGCGACACCTATCACGACGTCGCCGGCCAGTCCTTCCGCGACCTCCTCGCCGGAAATCTGCCGGGCATGCCGGGCGAGCGGGCGACGCTCTCCGACTGGAACAACCATCTGACGACGCTGTTCCCGGACGTCCGGCTCAAGAAATATATCGAGATGCGCGGCGCCGATGCCGGCCCCTGGCGGGCGTTGACCGCGCTGCCGGCGCTCTGGGTCGGCCTGCTCTATGACCAGATCGCGCTCGATGCCGCCTATGACCTCATCGCCGACTGGACGGCAGAGGAGCGGCAGGCGCTGCGTGACGGCGTGCCGCGCGGCGGCCTCAAGACGCCGTTCCGCCGGACGACCGTCCGCGACATCGCCGGCCAGATGGTCGAGATCGCCCGTGGCGGGCTCGTCCGCCGCGCCCGCCGCAACAGCGAGGGCGTCGACGAGAGCGTCTATCTCGCGCCGCTGCAGGAAACGGTGGCGAGCGGACTGACGCCGGCGGAGCGCCTTCTCGCCGCCTATCGCGGCGATTGGCATGGTGATATTGGCGAAGTATTCAGGCGGCACGCATATTGACGCGGGACGGCATCAGGCCGGCTTAGCGCGGGGAGAGGCTTCGTGGACATCAAGGATATCAGCGTCGTCGTCGACCAGCGCGGCTCAAGGCCCTCGCTCGCCGTCGCGATCGATCTCGCAGAGCGGCTGTCCGGTCATCTGACCGGCCTGACGCTCGTCTATGACCCGGTCGTGCCGGGCTATGCCGTCTCGCCGGTGCCGGTCGATTTCATGATCAGCGCCCGCAGCGAGGCCGTGAAGGCGGCCAAGGCCGCCGAGGACGTGTTCCTTTCGGCGACGAAGGCGGCGGGTGTCGCCAGCGAGGCGCGCTCGGTCGAGATCGTCTCGGCGGGCGGGCTCGACGAGGTGGTGCATGAACTGCGCCTCTCCGATCTCGTCGTCGTGGCCGAGGACGATACCGACCATCCGGAGCCTTTGCGCGCGCAGCTGATCGAGGCGATCCTCTTCCATGCCGGCGCGCCGCTCCTCATCGTGCCGCGTCATCCGCAGGCAGCCCCTGCCGATCTTGGCCGCGTCATCATCGCCTGGGACGGCACCATCACCGCCTCGCGCGCCGTCCGCTCGGCCCTGCCCTTCCTCACCGCCGCGTCGTCGGTCGAGATCGTCGTCGTGGATGACGGCAAGGAACTGCCGACCGGCCAGCGCCTCACCGGCTATCTCGCCCGGCACGGCGTCGCCGCCACCACGGTAACGCTTCCCAATCCGCACAAGGATGTCGCCGGGGTGCTGCGCCAGCATGCGGCCGAGACCGGCGCCGGGCTCATCGTCATGGGCGCCTATGGCCATAGCCGGCTGCTCGAATGGATCCTCGGCGGCGCCACCCGCGGCATGCTGCGCAAGCAGTCGATCCCGATCCTGATGGCGCATTGAGCTGCGGCGCGCCGGCATTTGACGAAAGGCCGGCGCGGCCCGATCATGGCGCTTCCAGCGGGAGTGCATGATGAAAACCTTCTACGATCTGATGCGGGAAGCTCAGCAGAGCTCTTTCGGCACGGCCATGCAGAAGGAGTTCGGCCTTTCCGCCGAGCAGCAGGCCAAGGCGGTCGAGGCGATGATGCCGGCCTTCTGGCTCGGCATGCGCAAGAACGCCGGCGACCCGTTCGGCGTCGCCGCCTTCTGGCAGGCGCTGGGCAGCGGCCCCTACCGCTCCTATTTCGACAATCCGTTCGCCGCGATGTCGCCGAAGGCGATGGATGACGGCAACGGCATGCTCGACAAGCTGTTCGGCTCGCCAGAGATCGCGCGCGCCGTCTCGCTTCAGGTCGAGGCCGCCACCGGCATTACGCAGGACGTCGTCAGGCGGATGATGCCGGTCGTCGCCAACATGATGATGGGCGGGCTGCAGCGGCAGACCGAGCAGGTGCAGAACCCGTTCTTCCGCTTCATGCAGGACATGACGCAGCCACAAAAGCCGAAGGTCGAGAAGCAGCCCGACCTGCCCTTCGTCACCTTGATGAACGCCTTCCTCGGCAAGCCGGCCGAGCCGGAAAAGCCCGCCGAGCCGGAAGCCGACGCGCCCGTCACCAATGAAGAGGTGATCGACCGCCTGTTCGACGCCAACCGCTCGATGACCGACGCCTACTGGAAATCCATGGAACGCATCTTCGACCAGTTCTCGCCGGAGAAGAAGGCTTAGCGGTCGATCGAGATCTGGCTCCGGTCATTGTGAACAACCGTTCCCGCCTGTCTGATCATTCTCAGCAGGACCAAAGCCTGACTGTCGCGGGCGGCCAGGAACAAACAAAAAAGGCCCGCCGATGAACGGCGGGCCAAGGGCGGAACCACCCCGGGGATCGAGGGGGTTCCGGCTGCAGAGTGTGGGGCGCCGGAGGGCGGCGCCCGATGGGGTGGGGTGCGGCGCGCCT
The DNA here is from genome assembly GCA_965229325.1 of Kaistia sp. Lineage (GTDB taxonomy): Bacteria > Pseudomonadota > Alphaproteobacteria > Rhizobiales > Kaistiaceae > Kaistia. The sequence continues at coordinate 2,131,922 of OZ245873.1, forward strand.
TTCGCGGCGCGTCAGTGCCGGCGGGCGGTCAGCGCTTGACGCGGTACCGGGCTGAACCGACATGCAGTTCGGCGCCCTGGGCGAGGCGCTCGCGCATCTGCGCGTTGCGGGCGAAGCGCCGCTCGAGCGAAAGCATGGCCAGCTGGGTCGAGGCGTCCTCGTCGACGCGGGTCGCCATGGCGCTGTAGACGTCGCCCTGCGTCAGGCCGATGTCGCGCAGCATATGGGCGTCCCAGCTCAGCAGATGGGCCACCTGGCGACGATTGTTCCAGACGCGGATGCGCTGTGCCGCGGCGGCGAGGACCGTGGCGCAGAGGGCGGCGATCCTGCGGCCAGAGGTCGGCCGGCTCTCGGTGGTGAACGTCTCGAATGTCGTCATGGTGTGCCTCCATCGGCTGACGCTTCGAGGTCCTTCCGCTCTTCGGAAGGGGCTGCTCGGCGTGCGTCTTGGGAACAATCGAACATTGACGCATCCGCATTGATCATTCCAACGAATGTTTCTAATATCAGCCATCGGAATTGATGATGCGAATTGCGGCGTGTTGGCCGCATTGATGCCCCGCCCGACAGCAGCTCGCCACCCGTTTCCTGCCGATCCGGCGAAAGGGGCGGGCCGCGAGCACCACCGCGGGGCAATTGTGACGGAATTGTGAGGTATCGCACATGGCTGCCATGCTCGATCTCGACCAGCTGCGCACCTTCGTCGCCATCTGCGACGCCGGCAGCTTCACCCGCGCCGCCGAAACGGTGCACAAGACGCAGTCTGCCGTCTCGATGCAGATGCGCCGGCTCGAGGAGCGGATCGGCAAGCCGATCTTCGGCCGCGACGGCCGCAGCGCCAAGCTGACCGAGGAAGGCGAACGCCTGCTCGGCTATGCCCGCCGCCTGATCCGCCTCTCGGACGAGACCGTCGCCGCCTTCGACGACGAGGAACTGTCCGGCCGCGTGCGCCTCGGCACGCCGGACGATTATGCCGATCGCTTCCTGCCGGAGATCCTCGCCCGCTTCTCGCGCTCCAATCCGCGCGTGGAGGTGACCGTGGTCTGCGAGCCGACGCTGCAGCTGGTCGAGTGCCTCCGCGCTGGGTCGCTCGATCTTGCCATCGTCACCAGCTTCAAGGACACGTCCGGCGCCGAGGTGGTGCGGCAGGAGCCGCTGCTCTGGGTCGTTTCCAACCAGCACCGACTTGAAGAAGAAGACGTCCTGCCGCTGGCGCTCGGCCGCGACACCTGCTGCTGGCGGAAGGCCGCGCTCGATTCGCTCGGCGCCTCGGGCCGCAAGAGCCGCCTGCTCTATGCCTCCAACAATTCGACCGCGCTCGCCGCCGCCGTTCTCGCGGGCCTTGCCATTTCCGTGCTGCCCGAATCGGCGCTGCGCCCCGGCATGCGCGTGCTCGGCGAATCGGAGGGCCTGCCCCGCCTCGCGCCCTGCGAGATCGGCCTATTGCGCGCGCCCGGCCGGCCGACCAATGCGATCGTCGATGCGCTGGCCGAGCACATCGTCTCCTCGCTGGACAACCTCTCGATGCGGATCGCGGCCGAGTGAGCGGAGCGGCAGGCCGCATCGTCGTCCTCAACGGCGCGCCGCGCTCGGGCAAATCCTCGATCGTCGCGGCCCTGCAGGCGCGGGACGACGCCATCTGGATCAATCTCGGCGTCGACATGCACAGCGCCTCCATGCTGCCGCCGCGGCTTCGCCCGGGGATCGGCGTGCGGCCGGGCGGCGAGCGGCCCGATCTCGAACCGCTGCTGCCGAGGCTCTATGCCGGCCTCTATGAGGCGATCGCGGCGCAGAGCCGGCTCGGCCTCGATGTCGTCGCGGATCTTGGCCATCACGACGCCTATGCGCAGCCGCTCGGCATCCTCCCCGACTGCGCGCGGCGGCTCAAAGGCCTGCCGGCGCTCTTCGTCGGCGTCCGCTGCCCGCTGGACACGATTCTCGACCGCAGGCGGCAGCTGACCGAGGGCCGGGAGACGCTCTATGCCAGCGCACCCGAGGGTGAACCACCGCCGGCGCCGGTGCTGCTCTGGCAGCAGGCCGTGCATGCGCATGGCCTCTACGATCTTACGATCGACACGAGCAGGGTGACGCCGGACGAGGCCGCGGCGCTGATCCTCGCCACCTTCGCCAAGGGCATTCCGCACCCGTCCGCCTTCGAGCAGCTGGCCGAGCGCCGCTGACGGCGGTTACCGCCGGAAGCCGATGCGGCCGCGCTCGGCGTCGAAGGCGATTTCCATGCTGCGGAACACGAGGCCGCCGGAATTGAAGCCGAGCACGCTGCCATGCGGCGGCTCATAGCGATATCTGTTGTGCCAAGGCTTGAGGCCGGCCACGACGGAGAGCTCCATCCCCGCCTCCGGCACGCGCGTCGTCACGACCGAGCCGGGCTTGACCAGGCGGCCGACCGGCGTGCCCGGCACTTCGAAGCTGCCGAGCGCCGCGCCGGTATCGAACACCGTGCCGAAGCAGCCCTCCCGCCCGCCATCGACCGAGAAGCAGGTGTGCACGCTCTTGGTGTCCCAGGCCTTGAGGCCCGCCGGCTGCTCGCCATCGGGGATCCGGTCGAAGGGCGCGAAGGCGAAGCCGGCCGTGTTGGCCGCGGTGAGGCCGACGGTCAGATGCGGCGACAGCTCCGGATGGGTCAGGTCGTTGGCGGCGACGATGAAACCGTTGCCGAGCGTGCCGCCGAGCTGCGCCAGCGGATTGAACGCGGCGCCCGGCCGGTAGGCGGCGCCCATGACGCCGACCTGGCCATGCCGCCAGCCTGGGCAGCGCGGCTTTTCAGGTTTGCAACCGACCGAGCGGACCACCTGGATCGCGATCTCCCGCTCCGTCGCGACGGCGGGATCGGAGCCTGGAAAGGCGACCCTGGCATAGCCGAGCACGCCGTGAAGGACATTGCCGCTCGTATAGGAATAGGTGAGCGGCGTGTCGGTGAGGCGGACATCCGGCCCGACCGCACTCTCGAGGATGCGGAGGCCCGTCGACCCCGTGTCGAAGAGGACAGCGCCAGGCGCGCCGCCACCGACGGAGACGCTGACGAGATTGGCGAAGCCGCTGCCATCAGGCCGTTCGTGCAAGGGAATGCGGGCGCTTTCGGCCGCGGCCGCAGCAGTGGCGGAGAGCAGCAGCACCGTCGCGGCCATTATGAGGCGCCGAGCCCCGAAGGCTTTCTTTGTCATGGATGCCACCGCGCTACGGCCCGAAGATCGACCAGTCCATCGCCTTGGCGAGGCGCTCCAGCGCGCGCGAGCCGAGCAGCGAATTGCCGACCTGGTTGAGGCCTGGCGACCACACGGCGATCGAGGCCTTGCCGGGCACGATGGCGAGGATGCCGCCGCCGACGCCGCTCTTGCCGGGAATGCCGACCTTGAAGGCGAAGTCGCCGGAGCCGTCATAATGACCGCAGGTCAGCATCAGCGCGTTGATGCGCCGCGCCCGCTCGGCCGAGACGACCTTGTTGCCGGTGAGCGGATGCCGCCCCTGCCCGGAGAGGAAGCTGCCGGCGACCGCGAGCTGGCGACAGCTCATGGCGATGGCGCATTGATGGAAATAGACGCCGGTCGTCATCTCGACGGGATGGCGGATATTGTCATAGGCCTTCATGTAGTTGGCGAGCGCGCGGTTGCGGAACCCGGTCTCCTCCTCCGAGCGCGCGACGCCGTGGTCGATCGAAATCGAATCATCGTCGGCGAGCGCGCGCATGAAGCGAAGGATCAGCCCGATCGCCTCGCGCGGCTTGTAGCCGGCAAGGATCACGTCGGTGACGACCAGCGCGCCGGCATTGATCAGCGGATTGCGCGGGATGCCATGCTCATATTCGAGCTGGACGATCGAATTGAACGGATTGCCGGAGGGCTCGCGGCCGACGCGGTTCCAGAGCGTGTCGCCGACCTGGCCGAGCGCCAGCGTCAGCGTGAACACCTTGGAGATGCTCTGGATCGAGAAGGCGGTGTCGGCATCGCCAGCGGCATGAAGGGCGCCATCCGGCGTCAGCACGGCGATGCCGAAATGGCCGGGATCGACCTTGGCGAGCTCCGGGATATAGGACGCGACCTTGCCGCGCTCGGTGGTGGTCTTGAGATCGGCGGCGATCTCTTCGAGGACGGTCTGGAGGTCTGGCATCGGTCCCTTGGGCAATCACGGGCAAAGCGGCGGCGGCGCCCGAAAATGCGACAATCCGGAGCGCGCGTCTATCCGGCGAGAACGCGCGTCGACGGGAAGGTGATGCGGATCAGCGTGCCCTGCCCGACCTGCGAATCGATGGCGAAGGCGGCGCGGTTGGCCTCGACCAGCGCCTTGGTCAGCGGCAGGCCGAGCCCGGTCCCGTCGCTGCGCCGCTCGCGCGAGGCCGAGAGCTGGCGGAACGGCTTTAGCGCCGTCTCGATATCCTTTTCCGACATGCCGATGCCGGTGTCGCGGATGCGCAGCGTCACCTCGCCATGCGGCTCCATCGCGGTGGAGACGATGACCTGACCGCCGGCCAGCGTGAACTTGACCGCGTTCGAGACGAGGTTGAGCACGATCTGCCTTATCGAGCGCGGATCGGCGACGATGTTCGGTACCTGGCCGGAGAGCGAGGTGCGGATGATGATGCGCTCGCGATTGGCCTGCGGCTGCATCAGCGCGACGCATTCCATCACGATCTCGTTGAGCGCCACCGCCTCGAAGGAGAGATCGAGCTTGCCGGCTTCGATCTTGGAAAGGTCGAGCAGGTCATTGAGGAGGCTCATCAGATGCGCGCCGGAGAGATTGATGTCGCGCAGATATTCCTTGTAGCGCTCGGTGCCGATCGGGCCGAAGCGCTCCTCCATCATCACCTCAGAGAAGCCGATGATGGCGTTGAGCGGCGTGCGGATTTCGTGGCTGACCTTGGCGAGGAAGTCGGACTTCTGCATCGACGCGCTCTCGGCGGCGCGCTTCGCATTGATGAGTTCGCCTTCCGCATTCTTCCATTGCGTGATGTCGCGGAGCACCGCGCAGAATTTGCCGGTCTCGGGCAGGCGGCCCATCGTCATGAACAGCGGGATCAGCCCGCCTTGCGGCACACGGCCGATGACCTCGCGGCCGTCATTCAGCACGCTGGCGACGCCGTTGCGGGCAAGGCCGTCGAGATAGTCGAGCGCCGATTGCCGGCTTTCCTCGGCGAGGAGGTCCGGCAGGCGAAGGCCGGTGACCGCGGCCGTCTCGACGCCGAACAGCGCCTCGGCGCTGCGGTTGATCCGCTCGATGCGGGCGTCCTCGTCGACGACGATGATGCCGTCGGTCGCCGTATCGAGGATCGCCTCGAGCTCGACGATGCGCTGCCGCGCTGCGGCGAGCTCGGCAAGGCCCGGCTGCGGCTCGGCGACAGCGAGTGGCGCAGGTGCCTCGGCCACGGCAGCCGCGGGGGCGTCCGTCACGGCGATTGTCTCCATCACCACGACGGCGGCAGGCGGCATCTCGACGACAGCCACCGTCGCGACCGGCACCTCGGGCTCGATATCGACGACCGGCATCGGCGCGGCCCCCTCCTCCGGCTCGGCGAAGGGCGCATCGGGGGTCTCGGCCGGCAGTTCCCGCAGCGCGGCGGCCGAGGGCGTCTCGAGAGGCTCGGGCGCCGCGGGCTCGGGCGCGATCGGAGCGATCACCGGGGCTTCCTCGCTGGCCGCCTCGGCCGGAGCCTCCGTCGCGGCCTCAGACGACGCCAGCGCGGGCTCTGCCGGCTCGGCTTCGGGCGGCTCCTGCGCGCTGGGCGTCACGGCGGCGGGCTTGCCGGCGCCAAGCGCCGCGGCGATGCGGCGGAATGCGTCCTGCTCGGGCGGGCTCAGCCGCTCCTGCTCGGCCGGCGGACGGGCGAGGCGAATGACATTGGAGGCCGGCGGCGTGACGGGCGACGGCGGCGTCGCGAGCACGACCGGCTTTGGCGGCGCCACCGGGGCCTCGCGCCGGTCGAGCGGGCGGATGACGCCGAAGCCGCGATAGCCCTCGAACAGGCGATCACGCGAGAAGGCCGGCAATGCCGCGAGATCGACGGCGATGCGGACATCGCTGCCGGCGACGGGCCAATCGAGCGACACGCCGCTCCAGGTATCGCGCCGGGCGATCAGCCGCGCGACCGCGCCGGTCGGATCGAGGCCGAGCCGCGCCGCCATGTCGGACCAGCGCTCGCCGACCGCGATGGCCGCTTCCGGGCCGACGACCTCGGCGAATTCGGGCGAGACGAAGGTGAAGCGGCCGTCGGCATCCATCTGGAAGACGAAGCGTACCGGGCCGGATGGCGGGGCGAAGGCAAAGCCTTCCTCTGCGCCCTCGCCTTCCGGCTCGTCCGGCGAAGCGTCCTCGGCCGGCGCCTCCGCGCTTGCTGCCGGTGCCTCGGCGGGGACAGCCGACGGCTCCGCCACCGCTGCGGCGAGATCAGCTGTCGCCTCAAGTGCGGGCTCGGGCGTCGGTTCCGGCTCGGAATCCGCCATAGGCGCAGCGGGCAGCGCGACCGGTTCTGCCTGCGGGGCAGCGGCCGTCACGGACGATAGGATTTCGGCTTCAGCCGCGACAGGTGCAGGCACCGTCTCGGCCGGCTCCAACTGGACCCGCTCGGCCGGACCGACGACGAGGAGGTGCACGCGGCCCTCTGCCGTCTCGACCGCCGCGAGCCCGGCCGGCCGGCGGGTGTCGCCGATGCGGATGGCGCGCTTCAGCGCCCGGCCCGGCGCCCGCGCCGCGGCCGCGATCAGTTCGGGGATCGCCGAGGGGCCGACGAAGAGATCGAAATCGCCACTGTCGGCAATCGGCGCGCCGTCCGCATCGAGCACCGCGACGAGGCAATCCTCGGCGGCGAGCAGCGCGACCAGCTGCCGGGCCGCCTCGACCGCGCCGCCACGGCGCGGCGCCTCGGGCAGGCGCACCAGCACCGCCGCCTCGCCATCCGGCAGCGCCAGGCGGATGCATTCGGCCGCGAGGCTGCCGAAGCCGGCGCCGACCGCGAATCGGATGCGCTCCAGCCGGCTGCCGCCTGGCGACAGGCTGCGCGCGGCGCGGGCAATCTGCTCGGTGGCCGGCAGCGCCGAGGAGAAGCGGCGTTCGAGCAGGCTCTCCATGCTGCGCTCGCCGAAGAAGGCGGCGCCGGCGGCATTGGCGAACAGGATCCGGCGGCCATCGGCGGAGAACAGCAGGACAGGCCGCGGCGCCAGCAACGCCGATCCGACTGCCGGCAGCGCCGCCAGATCGAGATAGGCATAGTCGCGTCCGTTCATCGTCCGTCGCGCTCCGCGCCAGCCAAGGTCCGCCGCCAGGGGGACGGCCCGATTTGCTTAACAAGACTCTAATAGAGCCATGCCGCCGGAAGGTCCACGCGCACGGCGACTGACCCACCGCAGTCTTCCGCGGCTTGGTTAACCAGCCGCCTCTCATTTCCAGCGGCGGCCGATGGGGCTATGCTGCGTTCTCCCATCCGGGCAGGAGGACATCATGGCCGACGAGACCTCTTTCGAGATTCCCGAACCGATGCGCGCATTCGCCGACAAGAGCGTCGACCAGGCGCGCAAGGCCTTCGACGACTTCGTCTCCGCGACCGTCAAGGCCGTCGACAAGGCCGAGACCTCGACCAAGTCGCTGCAGGACGGCGCCCGCGACGCCAACCGCCAGGCGATCGGCTTCCTGGAGGAGAATGTCGCCGCCTCCTTCGAGTTCGCGCAGAAGATGGTGCGGGCCCGCACGCTCGAGGAGTTGCAGACCCTCCATCGCGATTTCCTGCAGCGCCAGATCGCGGCGGCGCAGACGCAGACGAAGTCGGTCGGCGAGACGCTGACCAAGGCGGCCAGCGGCGTCGCCGAGACGATCAAGGACACGATGAAGCGTTGAGCAATGGCGCGGCCGCATCACGCGGCCGCCTCATTTTTAGGCACCGCAGTGCAACATTCTGCGGGGCCAGCAGCGGCGAGGATTAATTCGCACCTCAGGAAAATTGCCGTTTTCGGACAAGGTCGTTACGATTTTCAGGTTGTGCGTCGCGAAATGATGTTGCAACGCACAAGAGGCATGGCTATATAGGATGCATCTCGATCGGAGCCAGGCACCCAGGGTGTTCGGCTTCCGCGCTCTCGAGATCAACGCATTCTCAAGGAGAGCCGAAATGTCCGATACCCCCGTCGTCAAGCCCGCCAAGGCCGCTGCCGCCAAGGCCGCCAAGGCGTTCGAAGCCCCGTTCGAAGCCTTCGGCTTCGGCGCCCAGGGCGTCGAGATCCCCGCCGCCTTCCGCGATTTCGCCGAGAAGTCGCTGACCGGCAGCAAGGAAGCCTATGCCAAGATGAAGGCCGCCGCCGAAGAGGCGACGGAAGTCTTCGAGGACAGCATCGAGACGGCCCGTTCGGGCGCGGTCGAGTTCAGCCACAAGTCGCTCGACGCGGCCAAGCAGAACACTGACGCGACCTACGCCTTCTTCAAGGAGCTGATCGGCGTCAAGACCTTCGCCGAGGCGCTCGAGCTGCAGATGGGCTTCGCCCGCAAGCAGACCGAAGCCTTCGCCGCCCAGGTCAAGGACCTGCAGGACTTCTCGCAGAAGTATGTCACCGAGGCCTCGCGCCCGGTGAAGGCGAGCGTCGAGAAGGCCTTCAAGGGCGCGACGCTCAACTGAGCTGATCGCGACCGCACCCATCAAGGCGCCGGCGGCCCTGCCACCCGGCGCCTTTTCGTTGCGGATCGGCCCATTCTTCGCACAGCCGGCGAAACCGGTTGAGGGCGGGTTGATGGGGCTTGAAACGCGGCGACATTGCTTCTAGGTTCCCGCCAGCTTTGGGCAGGCAGCTGTAGCTCAGTTGGTTAGAGCGTCGGATTGTGGCTCCGGAGGTCGGTGGTTCGAGACCACCCAGCTGTACCAAAGCAAACTCCACGACATCGCTGGACTGTTCAGGCGGCCGCCCTCCGGGGCGCGTCGCCTTTGGTCGTTGGGGCGAGAGCCTTTCAGGCTCTTGCCGTGCGCTGGACGCAGTCGGGTGTCGTTGCCGGGTCGGGCCCGGCCATGACAGGCGTGGGTGATCGCTCAGGACGAGGAAGGCCGACGGTCGATCCGTCCTAGCGCGGGACGAAGTAGCGCGTCGTGCCTTCCAGAATGCCGGTGCGGGCGGCGCCGGTCGCGACGAGCGTTTCCAGAACCTGCTGGATGCGCGCCTTGCGCTTGTCGGTGACGCGGCCGTGGAAGGCGCCGGCGATGGCGTCCGGCTCGGAGGGGGATGCCGCCCGGGCGAGAACGTCGCGGACGATGCGGATCTGGTCGAAGGCGTCCGACGGCCATTTCGGCGCGTCCTTCGTCTCGGGCAGCGCGATGTCGGCCTCGATCTGCTCGCCGGCCGGCTTTGCCACCTTGGCGCCGAGCCGGGGGATCTGGTAGTCCGGCCGCAGCCAGCGCACAAGGCCGCGCGCCTCTTCGGCCGCCCGCTCGCGATTGAGCGCGACGAGGCGAGTCAGAAGCTCTTCCTCCGCCGCCTCCTGCTCGGGCTTCTTGTAGGGGCTCGGCGTCGTCGCGCCGGGTTTTCCGACCAGCGCCGGCGCAAGATCCGACCAGCCATAGGCTTCGAACACGGCGCGGTCGATGTCGTCGTGAATCTCCTTCAGCACCGAGACCAGCCCCGCCTCGTGGATGGCGCGCTCCTTCTCGTCGAGCGGCGGCACGTCGGCGCCATCGTCGAGTTCGCGCAGCCGCTCCAGCACATTGTAGAGCGAGGTCATGGTGAGAAACTCATGCTCGGCCAGCCGCGCCTTGCGGAAGGCGTCGAGCCGCTCGCCGAGGGAACCGAGCCGGGCGAGCAAGGCCGGCGGCAGGTCGGCGAAGGCGGGGAAGGGAAAGGGGTTGAACGTCGAGTCGTGCGTGTAGACTGGATCATTCCCAACCCCCTGCCAGCTTCCTTGTTCCTGCGCAAAGCAGACGTGACTACGCGCCGACAGGACCGTCATGATTCGAAAGTCCCCGCTGGCAATTACGCGAAGCTTCTGGTCTGGCAATGCTGGAGCTGACATTGCGACAAAATAGCGGTGCTTTGCAGTTTCCGGGGTGATGAAGAAACGCACAATTCCTCTAAGTGCATTCCTCGTTTCGGTCGAGGGTTGACCAAACAGCCACCAATTTTCACGCCGGTATGCCATTTTTACTTGGTCACGCTGTGGCTTCACGTAGTCTAATAGGTATTGATAGGTATGTGGCATTTCAGATTGCAATTGACGTATGTCAATGCCGCTTAAGTCAATAACAAATATTCCCCTAGCCCTCTGAGCTATATCGCGTCCATTGAAGTAGGGCCTGATGTGATCCAGAACGGGCGGATCAAGCTCAACAAGCCTCTCCATGAATCCACGCGTAATAATGAATCCTTCGCCATATGGCTTGAATCCTTGGAAGGCAATCGACCGGTTTCCCGTTAACTCAATGACGCTAGTAAGGCCGAAGCCCAGCAAGAGTTTGGGATCGATCCGCCCCTCTCGCGTCTTCAGGGTCACTTGGGGTGTGTCCGTGTTCAGCCCTTCTTCGCTGACGACCTCTGCCAGCACCCCTTCCCGTGCGCCCCGGACCGCGACCGTCATGGCGATGCGCACCGCCGCCTTGTCGGAGGCCTTCAGCCAGGGATGGTCGGGGATGGCGTAGACGAGCGCGAGCGGCTCCTTCGCGGCCATGTGGCTCTCGATGACGCGGCGGGAAAAGGTCTGCGTGATCGAATTGGTGGTGATGAAGCCGAAGCGGTTGAGCGGATTTGGCGCCTCCTTCGTGCCGGGGCGCAGCAGCCGCGTCGCCGCCTCGTCCCAGAAATGCATGACGAAATCGGCGCCGCCGGGCAGCTTCGGCCGCGCCTTCCAGCAGGCCTCGGCATAGCCGTCGCCAAGCTCGGCGCGCATGTCCTTGCCGCCGATGAAGGGGGGATTGCCGACGATGAACTCCGCTTCCGGCCAGGGCGCAGGGCGCGGGTTCACATAGGTATAGAGCTCGATCGTCGCCGAGGGATCGGGGACCGCCTCGCCGGTGACCGGGTGGAGCTTCGTCGTCACGCCGTCCCAGCGCGTCTCCGGCTTGCCGCTCGCGTCGCGGCGCAACTCCTTGCGGTCATAGCTGAGGATCGCGTCCTGCTCGGTGATGGTGCCATAGGCGTGCAGCACCGGCTCGGTGATCGCGGCGAGGCCCATGGTGCGCAGCTGCCATTTCAGATAGCCGATCCACAGCACGAGATCGGCGATCGGCACGGCGCGGGGATTGATCTCGAGGCCATGGAACTGGCGCGGATTGACCGTCTCGCCCTCCATGACGAAGCGCGCCTGCTGCTCGCCGAGCTGCTCGATCTCCTCCAGCACCTCGCCTTCCAGCTTCTTCATCAATTCGAGCGCGACATAGAGGAAATTGCCGGTGCCGCAGGCAGGATCCAGCACGCGGATGGTGCAGAGCCGGTGATGGAAGTCCTTCGCCGCCTGCAGCGCCTCGTCGTTGCGCCCGGCCTGGCGGAGGTCGACGACATGCGCCTGCACCTCCGTCCAGTCGGCGCGGAGCGGCTCGATGATGGTCGGCACCACCAGCCGCTCGACATAGGCGCGCGGCGTATAATGCGCGCCGAGCTTCGAGCGCTCGCGCGGATCGAGCGCGCGCTCGAGCAGCGTGCCGAAGATCGCCGGCTCGACATCCGACCAGTCCTGCCGCGCGGCGACATAGAGTTCGTGGATGTCCTCCGCCTGCAACGGCAGAGCGCGCCGCGTCTTGAACAGCGCGCCGTTGAAGCGGCGGAGGCTCTGCATCATGCGCGGCTCGTAGCCGCCCTCGTCCATGGTCCGCCACAGGCTTTCGAGCGCGAGCGGGAAGGTCTCGGGGCGGGCGTGCAGCTCCTTGAGCAGTTCGGCGAAGCCGGCCTTCGGCAAGAGGCCGACATCCTCGGCGAACATGGTGAAGAGGCAGCGCATCAGGAATTCCGCGACATCGCGCGGGTCGTGCCGCCCTTCGAGGTTCTTGGCGATCCGGGCCAGCCGCTCGGCGATGTCGCGCGTCACCTCGGCCGAGCGCCTGGCAGGATCGAGGCTGTGCGGATCGGTCCAGATCGCGCGGAGCCGCGCCTGCACGCTGGCCTCGCGCAGATCGTCCATCGTGATGCGATAGGACTGGCGATCCGGGAAATGCGCGTAGTTCTTTCCCTGGCCCGAGAAGTCGGCATAGAGCTCGATGACGTTGCCGACATCGAGCACGATCAGGAAGGGCGGATAGCCGTGCTCGACCGGCAGGGCGCGGGCATAGCTCTCGGCCTGGCCGCGCGCCTCCAGCATCGCGCGGTCCCAGCCGCGCGTGCCGCGCCGCGCCGTGCCGAGCTTCATTTGGCCGGCATCCTCGGGCATCAGGTCGAGCTGCCCGCCGGCGGGTTTCACGCGATGGGCGATGCTCGACTGCTTCGATTCGAGCACGAAGCAGCCGCGCTTGTAGAGATCGATGCGGCCCGTCGTCGTCGAGCCGTCCGGATGCTTGAACTGCACCCGCCGCTCGAAGACGTAATCGTTGAAGTGGTTCTGCGAGGTGCTGAATTCCGGCGGTGCGAGGCCGAGCGCCTGGCAGAGCCGCACGATGAAGGGCTGCGTGTTCGCGATCTCGGAACCGCCCGACGCCTTCACGCGCGCGATCAGGTCTTCCAATTCACTGAATGCGATCGTCAATGGCGCCACCCCCGCGTGCACTCTAGGGCACCGTCAGGGGCGGCGTAAATGCTGGTGGGTGCGCGGGAGCGGCCGAGCGACGTTCTACGCCGCCTCGAGCGCGTCGATCTCCTTGAGGAGGCGGTCGGCCTCGGGCGAGCCCGCCGCGGCGTAGTTGTAGTTCTTGAAGAGGCCGGTCAGCTTCGTGAAATGCTGGCGCGCCGCGTCCTTGTCGGCGAAGGCGCGATCGCGGGCGCAGATGCGGTGGACGCGTTCGAAGAGGTCGCGCTGGCGTTCGATCGAGGATGAGGAATCGATCGGGTCGTAGGCATCCTGCTGCAGGAAGACCATGTCGAGAAAGCGGGCGGCCTCGGACTGCACGAAGTCCTCGAGGCTGATCCCCTCCTCGCCGGTGACCTGCTCCATGCGGGCGACCTCGTCGCCGCGGATGAGCAGCGCCGTCATCGCCTCGACCTTGCCCGTCCAGTCGTCGCCGAGCGTCTTCGCCGACCAGGCGGCGATCTGCTGGCGATAGCGCGACCAGGAGATCAGCGGATCGATGGCCGGATAGAAGCGCTTGTAGGCGCGGTCATAGGAGAGGCCGAGGAAGCACTTCACCGCGGCCAGCGTCGACTGCGTCACCGGCTCCTCGAAATTGCCGCCGGCCGGCGACACCGAGCCGATGATCGTCAGCGCGCCGACCGAGCCATCGGCGGTGCGCATGACGCCGGCGCGCTCGTAGACGCCCTTGATGGCGCTGTCGAGATAGGCCGGGAAGGCTTCCTCGCCGGGGATTTCCTCGAGCCGGCCCGAGGTCTCGCGCATCGCCTGCGCCCAGCGCGAGGTGCTGTCGGCGATGACCAGCGCGCGGAGCCCCATCTGGCGGTAATATTCGCCGATGGTGATGCCCGTATAGATCGACGCTTCGCGCGAGGCGACCGGCATCGAGGAGGTGTTGCAGATGATGACCGTGCGGTCCATCAGCGAGCCGCCGGTGCGCGGATCCTTCAATTGCGGGAACTCGGTGATCGTCTCGACCACCTCGCCGGCGCGTTCGCCGCAGGCGACGAGGATGACCACATCGACATCGGAATGGCGGGCGATCAGGTTGAGGAGAACCGTCTTGCCGGCGCCGAACGGGCCGGGAATGCAGGCAGCGCCCCCCTGCGCGATCGGGAAGAACACGTCGACGATGCGCTGCGTGGTGATCATCGGCGCATCGGGATAAAGCCTTGTGGCCGCGCCGCTGGCGAAAAGGCGCCGCGGCAGCGGCTCGCGCACCGGCCAGTCCTGCGCCAGCGTGATCGCGCGCTCGGTGCCGTCAGGCGCCTTCAGCCGCGCGACCGGCTCGTCGATCGTCACCGAGCCATCGCGGATGAAGGTGATCTCGTGCGGCTCACTGAGTTCGAAGGGCACCATGATCTTGTGCTGGATCGGCCCCTCGGGAACAGTGCCGATCACCTCGCCGCCGCGGACGCTGTCGCCGCTCCGCCGCGTGGCGGAGAACGACCATTTGACGGCCTGATCCAGCGCCGGCGCCGCGACGCCGCGCGGCAGGAACTGGCCATGGCCGACCGCGAGCGCCTCGAGCGGGTTCTGCAGCCCGTCATAGACCTTGCCGAGCAGCCCCGGGCCGAGCTTCACCGAGAGCAGGCGCCCCTCCTGTTCGACGGCATCGCCGAGGCCGACGCCGCCTGTGCTCTCGAACACCTGCGCATCGGCGCTGTCGCCGTCGACGCGCAGCACTTCGGCCTTCAGCCGCTGGTCCGGCGTCCGCGCCGGGCGGATATAGACGACCTCGTTCTTGATCAGCCGTCCGGCGCTCGCATCGTCGAGCCGGAGGCGGACGATGTCTTCCTGCACGGCGGTGATGCGCGCGGTTGCGATTTCGGTCATGCCGTCACCTCGTGTCGGTCGGAAAGCGCGGCGCTGAGCAGCCCCCGGAAGCGGAGCGCGGCCGCGTCGGCGTCATAGCGCGCCCAGCGGTCGGCGAGCTGCCAGCGCATCAAATAAAAGGCGACGGCCTCGAGATCGAAGTCGTGGCCGAATTCGCGCCGCGCCGTGGCGGCCCAGGTGACGTCGAGGATCAGCCGCTCCAGAGCGGCCGCATCGCCCTGGTCGAGCTTTTCCTTGGCCGCGCTCACCCAGGGATAGACCCGCGCGAGGCCGAAATCGGGCGCCGTCCAGTTGCGGCGGATGGTTTCGACAGGGCGGCCGATCCCCCAGGGCAATTGGGCCGGCGGCGCATCCTCCCCCGAAGAGCGCCGCCGGAGCGCCGCCACGACCGTGCGGATCTCGAGACGTTCGAGAACAGCGTCGCGGAGCGCATTGCTGCGGATGCCGGCGATGGTGCGCTCGGCGCGGGCGACGAAACCCGCGTCGTTGTCGCCCGTGTCGATCCGGTTCCACGAAATGATCGAGGCAATGCCGAGCAGCTCGTCGCGATCCGCGGGCTCGAGCAGCTTCAGACGCTCGCCGAGCCGCGCCTGGTTGATCGGCAGCGCCTTGTCGGCGAGGAAGCGGATGGACGGCAGGCTCGCCATCAGCATCACGTAGCGCTCGCGGCTTGTCATGTGACGACGCCTTCGAGCAGGGCGCGGAAGCGCGGCTGCAGATGCACGAGCAGCGCGCCAGCGACGGCGCGGTCGGTGAGGTCGACCGAGATGCCGCTGTCATGCATGACGATGCGGATGCCGCCTTCCTTGTCGTCGGCGCGGCTGAAATGAATGCCGGCGCGCAGCATGTCGCCGGTCTTGGCGGCGACGAAGGCGGTCAGCGGGTCCTTGTCGACGGTCTCGGGGCTGCGGCGGAGGGCATCGATACCGACCACCTCGCGCGGCAGGACGACTTCGACAGCCTCGGATCGATCGATCTGCGCATCCGTCCGTGCCCGGCCGACCAGCGCGATGATCATCTGCCGCAAGAGGTCCTCGTCGGCCATGGCCTTGGAAACGGCGCCGCTGATCTCGTCGGCGAAGCGGCGCACGAGGCGCTCCTTCAGCTGCAGCACGGCGTCGCGGGCGGCCGATTTCAGCGCGTCCTCCGCGGCGCGCCGGTAGCTCTCGCTCTCGCTGCGCGCCTGCCGCGTCAGCCGCGTCGCCTCGGCCTCGGCCTCCGCGACGATCGCCCGCGCCCTCGCCGTGGCGGCCGCCGTGACCTTCTCGGCCTCGCCGAGGCCGGCAGCGACGCCCTCGTCGCGAAGCCGCGCGATCAGGGCCTCGACGCCGGCCGAGGCCGGCTTGCTGTTTGCTTGCGCTGCCATGGCCGCCCCCTATCCCTTGATGTTGCCGGCGAGGACGAGCGCGAAGACGAAGGTGAACACCGCGAAGCCCTCGACGATGGCCGCCGGCGCGAGCGCGAGCCCAAAGATTTCCGGCTTCGACTTGGAAGCAGCGATGGCGCTGGCGCAGGCCTTGCCCTGCCAGACGGAGATGTAGGCGAGAGCGAGGCCTGTCAGGATGCCGATCGCGAACAGGCCGGCGCCGTTCTCCGGCGTGATCGTCCGCTGCAGCGCGAACATCACCACGATGCCGTAGATGACGGTGGAGGACGGGATGGCGGCGACGCCGACGAAGCGGCCATAGCCGCTGTCCGTTTCCAGCATGGCGCCGATCGCCGCCTGCCCCGCGACCGCGACGCCGATGGCGCTGCCGATCGCCCCGAGGCCGACCGGCGAAAAGACGCCGAGCCAGCCGAGAATGACCATGAGCTCGTTCATTCGCGGATCTCCTTCTTGGCGAATGCGCTGAACGGGTAGCCCTCGTCCGGAAGGCCCCATCCGAAGAATTCGATGTAGTTGAGGCGGAGGCCGTGCACGACGCCGCCCATGATGCCGATGACGAAGTTGATGCCGTGGCCGAAGGCGAGGATGAGGATCGCGAGCAGGAGACCGAGCCCCGGCCGCGCGAGATCGACGCCCGCCGCCATGTCGTTGAAGGTCGTCGCCAGCGAGGCGCTGGCGAGGCCGAGCGCGAACAGGCGGAGATAGGAGAGGATGTCGCCGAAGAGCTTGGTGATCGAGGTGAGGCCCATCAGCCCGTCGACCGCCTTGAGCAGCCAGTCCTTGGGGCTCTCGGCCTTGCGGCCGGCGGCGCCGCCGACGAAGACCGCAATCAGCCCGGCCGCGAGGAGGAACGGGCCGAGCGCCTTCAGCGCCGCGCCACCGAGCCACATCGCGAGACCGCCTGCGATGACGATGATCCAGCCGCCGGAGGAGAGCGCGGCCAGCGAGGCGCGCTTCTTCCACGTCGCCATGGCCAGTGCGATGCCGACATGGACGGCGCCGATCAGCACCGAGAGCTTCATCATCGCATCGAACGAGGTGACGTCGATCGGCGCGAGCGCGGCGAGGAAGCTCCCCTTGCGCGGGGCGATGCCGAAATAGGAGCCGGCCAGCACGCCATAGATGAGGCAGGCGGCGCTGATCACCGCCAGCATCATGCGCATGCGCCGCCCGCTCGAAGTCGCGCCCATGCGTTTCCAGAAGAACGCGGTGATGGCCGCCATGATCACGGCATAGCCGGCATCGGCGATGATCATGGCGAAGAAGATTGCGAAGGAGACGAAGACGATGAAGCTCGGGTCCCAGCTGCGATAGGCCGGCGTCGTGTAGAAATTCGTCAAATCGCTGCCGGCGCCGAAGCGCGGGTCGGATGTTTCGAGCAGCGTCGGCGGCATGTTGTCCTCGCCCGGCTCGGCGAACAGCACGGCGGCGCGGCTCTCGGCGGCGAAGCGTTCGATCGCGGGAATGCGCGCCGCCGGCGCCCAGCCCTCGATCGCGAACAGGCGGTCCGTGTCGAGCGTCCTTGCGGCCATCGCGCGGCAGGCGTCGCGGTCCTCCGCGATTGCCAGCTCGGATGCCAGCAGCCGCCGCCAACGGGTCAGTTCGGCGCGCGCGGCCCCTGCCCGCTCGATGGCGATCTCGACCTCGTCGAGTTCGTCGCGGAGTTCGCGCAGCGATTTCGCGCCCATATGCACGCGCGGCACCGGCAAGAGGTCGATGGGCGGCTCGTCCGGCGCGATCACCACGACGAAGAGGCGGTCTGGCTCGCGCCCGACGATCTGCCAGGGCAGCGTCAGTCCATCCAGCGCCGCCCGCTGCTTGACGGGCAGGCAATAGAACCAGAGCCGCTGACCGCCCAGCGCCGCGAGCTCGGGGAACTGGAATTCGCCCCATTCGGAGACGGCGCCGACGCGCGCCACGAGCTCGTCACGGCGATCGGCAAGCTTCTGGAGTGTCAGGCGATTGGCGGTGATTTCGGCGATCACGGCATCGCGGTCGAACGGCGTTCCGCTGCGGTAGGGCCGGCGCGTTTCGGGCGCCTCGCTGATATGGCGGAAGGCGGTCTCTGCCCGGCGGCGCGTGGCGGCATCGATCGGCGCCAGCGGGTCGGGCGCCTTCAGCGACACGGCATGCAGGACGCCGAGGCCCTGCAGCGCATCGAGGATGGCCGCCTTCTCGGCAAGCGGGCCGGCGATCGTGACGCGGACCATCGGAGCGATGCTCATGGCCGCCCCCCGGCCGCGGCACGGCCCTGGCGGGCGCGCTTGGCGATCTTGGCGCCGACCACCGCCGCCCGCTCGGCATCGCCGAGATAGACGAGGATGTGGCGAATGTTCTGCTCGGTCTCGGGAATGAGCACCTTGTCGAAGAGGTTGACGCGCTGCGTCACGGTCGCGACGGCCTTGCGCAGCACGGCGACGCGCTGGCGCGCCACCTCGACCTCGATCTCCAGGCGGATGGCAGCTTCCAGCCGCTGCACCAGGACATCGACCCAGTGCGGCCGGACCATGCGGCCATAGGGCGCCCGCTCCACCTCGACCGCCTCGACGACCGGCAGCTTGACGCCAGCGACATTCTGCGTGCCGAGCCGCACCGCCTTGATGGTGACGAGGCCGGCGACATCGATGCGCTCGTCGGCCAGCATCGGCAGCGCCGCCCCGGCCTCGGCGGCGGCAACGGCCACCTTCCGTTCGGCCTCGGCAATGCCGCGTTCGGCGCGCTCCCGCTCGCCCATCAGTTGCTGCCGCTTCAGATCGAGCGCCGGCAGATAGCGGCGGAAGGCCGAGAGATTCTCCTTCTCCCGGCGCAGCTGCGACTTGCTGAGCGGAATGCGGGCCATGCTCAGGCCGCCTTCCTGGCGGGGTAGTATTTGTCGAGCAGGTTCTGGCGCACGAGCAGTTCCTCGGGCGCGAAACACTCGGCCATGGTCGCCCAGCCGAGATCGAGCGCGGCATCGAGCGGCAGCGAGACGGTGAGGTCCATGAAGCGCGTCTCGAACAGGCCGCCGAATTTCAGCAGCCGTTCGTCGAGATCGGACATCTCGAAGGCCATCGCCTGCTTGCGCTCGGCGTCGCGGGCGCCGGAATAGAGCCGGATCATGGTGTTCATGACCGCGCTGTGGTCCTCGCGGGTCTCCTTGCCGATGACATGCTGCTTGAGGCGCGACAGCGAGCCGAACGGATCGATGCGGCCGCCGCGCAAGTAGAACTGGCCCTCGGTGATGTAGCCGGTGTTGTCGGGGACGGGATGGGTGACGTCGCCGCCGGGCATGCTGGTGACGGAGAGGATGGTGACCGAGCCGCCGCCGGGGAAGACCGCCGCCTTCTCGTAGCGCCGCGCCAGTTGCGAATAGAGATCGCCGAGATAGCCGCGATTGGACGGGACGCGGTCGAGCGCGATGCCGACTTCCTTCAGCGCATCGGCATAGGCGGTCATGTCGGTGAGCAGCACGAGCACGCGCTTCTTCTGCTCGCTGGCGAATTTCTCGGCGACGGCGAGCGCCATGTCGGGCACCAGCAGCCGCTCCAGCACGGGATCGGACGCCTGGTTGACGAACATCACCGTGCGGCCGAACACGCCGGCATCCTCGAAGGCCGTGCGGAACCGCCAGAACTCGTCGAAGCCGAGGCCGAGGCCGCCGAAGACCACGACATCGGCGTCGGCCTGGATGCCGATGCGGGCGAGCAGCGTGTCATGCGGCTCGCCCGAGGTCGAGAAGATCGGGATCTTCTGGCTTTCGACGAGACAGTTGAACACGTCGATCATCGGCACGTCGGTGCGGATCATGCGCGAGGCGAGCGCCCGGCGCGCCGGATTGGCCGAGGGGCCGGCGATCTCCACCACCGGCTCGTCATCGAGCGCCGGGCCGCCATCGGAGACGCGGCCGGCGCCGTCGAAGACGCGGCCGAAGATGTTCGGCGAGAAGGCGACCTCGGGCGGATGGCCGAGAAAGCGCGTGCGGGCACGGGTCGACAATCCGCGCGAGCCCGGGAAGATCTGCAGCGAGGCCTCGCCCTCGGCAAGCTTCACCACCTGGGCAAGGCGCGGCGCCTCCCCCGCTTCACCGACAAGGGCGAGATCGCCGAAGCGGGGCCCGTTCGGATCCTCGGCCGTGCCCGGAGGCAAGGCGATCCGGAGCACGTCGCCGATGATCGAAAGAACCCTGTCGTAGGTGATCGGCACCTGAGGCACGGCCGAACCCTCCTCCCGCAATGCAACTACTGCACTGCATGAATACTCTGGCCAAAATGATAAATCATCGATCTGGAGCAAATCGATCTATCATCAGGCGTCATATTGGTTTGTAGTGTTATCCGACGTCCGTCAAGGGTAAGCCGGTTTGTTGCTATATTCACCGAATACGAGCACTCGCCATGATTGTTACAAACACTTGGCATTCATATTTTAGTTTGTATGGCATACTTATCGAATGAGCGTCTTGAATTCATGTGACGTCGCTACGAATGCTTTTGCTCGTCTTGCGTAGGTGCAGACATGAAAACCATGGTTTGGATGCTGCCGCTGCTGGCGGCGCTGGCGGCGTGTTCGCCCAAGGAGGAGGCCAAGCCGCCTGCCCCGCGACCGGTTTCCGCGATCCAGGTCGGCGTCGCGACCGAGCTCGGCCAGCGGCAGTTCCCGGGTCTCGCACGGGCGGCGCAGGAGGCGATGCTCACCTTCCGCGTCTCCGGCCAGATTTCCTCGCTGCCGGTCAAGGTCGGCCAGAAGGTCGCGGCGGGCACCAGGGTGGCGACGCTCGACGACAGCCAGTACCTCTCCGACGTGACGCGCCTTCAGGCCGATCTCGACCAGGCCAATGCCGATCTGCAGCTGAAGAGCGACCAGTATGAACGCATCCTGCCGCTGGTGGAGAGCGGCACCTATCCGAAGGCGCGCGGCGACGACGCTCTGAGCGCCCGCGACGGCTCGGCCGCACGGGCGCAATCGGTGCGCTCGGCCCTGCAGCGGGCGCAGATCGACCTCGACCAGACCGTCCTCAAGGCGCCCTTCGAGGGCCGCGTCGTCGCCGTCTATCCCGAGGTGTTCGAGGAGGTGCGGGCGCAGCAGCAGATCGTTCGCCTGCTGGACCTCACCGAGCTCGAAGCCGTGATCGACATCCCGGAGACGCTGATCACGCTCGTGCCGCTGGTCGGATCGATCGAAGCGCGGTTCGACGCCTATCCGGATGTCGTTCTGAAGGGGAAGGTGGTCGAGATCGGCACCGAGGCCTCGCAGCTGACGCGGACCTACCCGGTCACCATCGCCCTGGAGCAATCCGCCGACGCCAATACCGTCATCCTGCCCGGCATGGCCGGCAATTTCCGCGTCGCCAGCGTCAATGAAGGCGAGGCGGCGAAGGCGATCGTCGTGCCTGCCAATTCCGTTCGGCCGCTGGAGCCCGGCAAGGCGCCGCTCGGCGTCTGGGTCGTCGACGCGGCGACGGGCAAGGTCTCGCTCCGTCCCGTCACGGTCGGACGGGTCGTCCAGGGCGGCCTCCAGGTCACCGATGGCCTCAAGGCCGGCGAGTGGGTGGCGACCGCCGGAGCCAACAGCCTCGTCGAGGGCGAGGTCGTCCGTCTGCCCGGCGCGGCGCCGGCGGACCAGACGCCGGTCGCGGGGGCAAAATCATGAAGATCGTCGAATTCGCCGTCGACCGCCCCACGGTCACCTGGTTCGCCGCCGCCCTGATCCTGATCGGCGGATTGGCCGCCTTCTTCACGCTCGGCCAGCTCGAGGATCCCGAATTCACGATCAAGACCGCCGTGGTCACGACCAGCTATCCGGGCGCCAGCCCCGAGGAGGTCGAGCAGGAGGTCACCGACACGCTCGAGATCGCGCTGCAGAAGCTGAAGGAGCTCGATACGCTCGAGAGCTTCTCGCGCGCCGGCTCGTCGCGCATCAAGGTCAACATCAAGGCCTCCTACGGCTCCGAGGAACTGCCCGGCATCTGGGACAAGGTGCGCGCCCGCGTCGACGAGGCCGCGCGCGAGCTTCCGCCCGGCGCCGGCAAGCCGCGGGTGATCGACGACTTCGGCGACGTGTTCGGACTGCTGCTCGCCGTGACCAGCGACGGCTATTCGCCGAGCCAGCTGAAGACCTATGCCGATGAGCTGAAGCGCGAGCTGAGCCTCGTGCCCGGCGTCGCGCGCGTCGATCTCTGGGGCGTGCAGGACCGGCAGATCTATGTCGATGTCCGCCAGAGCCAGCTCGCCCAGCTCGGAATTTCCGAGGCGACGATCGCGAGCGGCCTCGCGACGCAGAACGCCGTCGTCGATGGCGGGCAGATGTATCTCGGCGACAGCAAGCTGCGCATCGCCCCCACCGGCACCTTCAACCTCGCCGAGGAGATCGGCGACCTCGCCTTGCAGCCGACCGCGCTCGACCTGCTGCAGAACGCCAATCGCCAGTCGCAGGGCGCCAACAACGAGGTCATACGCCTCCGCGATGTCGGCACGGTGCGCGAGGGCTATGTCGATCCGCCCAGCCAGATCATGCGCTTCAACGGCCGCCCCGCCATCGGCATCGCCATCACCAACAGGCCCGGCGAGAATGTCGTCACCGTCGGCCAGGCTGTCGACAAGCGCCTCGCCGAACTGGTGCTGGACCTGCCGATCGGCGTCGGAGTCGAGAAGGTCAACTGGCAGTCCGAGACCATCGACCAGTCGGTGCGCGGCTTCTTCATCAGCCTGCTCGAATCGATCGTCATCGTGCTCGTCGTGCTCACGGTGCCGTCCGGCTGGCGCATGGGCGTCGTCATCGGCACCGCGCTGATGCTGACGGTGATGGCGACCTTCCTGATGATGGGCATCTTCGGCATCGACCTGCAGCGCATGTCGCTCGGCGCCCTCGTCATCGCGCTCGGCATGATGGTCGACAACGCCATCGTGATTGCCGACGGCTATGCCGTCCGGATCAACCAGGGCATGGAGCGCCGCGCCGCCGCGATCGAGGCGGCGAGCCAGCCGGCCATGGCGCTGCTCGGCGCCACCGTGATCGCGGTGATGGCCTTCTATCCGATCTTCGCCTCGCAGGAGAGCGCGGGCGAATACTGCGCCAGCCTGTTCTCGGTCGTCGCCATCTCGCTGCTCGTCTCCTGGGTGCTGTCGGTGACGGTGACGCCGCTGCAATGCATCGCCTTGCTGCAGCCGGCCAAGAACCCGAGCGCCGAAGCCTTCGGTGGCCCCTTCTTCAACGGCTTCCGGGCGTTGCTGCATCTCGCCATCCGCTTCCGCTTCGCGACGATCGCGGTCGCGGTGGCGGTGCTGATCGCGGCGCTCGGCTCGTTCGGCAGCGTCACCAAGCTGTTCTTCCCCGATGCCGCCATGACCAAGTTCATGGTCGACTACTGGATGCCCGAGGGCACCCGCATCGAGCGGGTCTCGGCAGATCTCGCCGCGATCGACGAGCATCTGCGGGCCGATCCGCGCGTCGCCGACGTTGCGACCTTCGTCGGCGCAGGCCCGCCGCGCTTCTATCTGCCGGTCGAGCCGGAATCGCAGAATTCCGCCTATGGCCAGCTTGTCGTCAACGTCCACGATCTCAGCGAGATCGACGGCCTCATCGCCGACCTGCAGCCCTGGCTCGCCGAGACCTATCCGACGGCCCTGATGCCGCTCCGGAAGTTCGGCGTCGGCCCCGGCGATACCTGGAAGTTCGAGCTCCGCATCAGCGGCCCCGGCACGGCGAACCCCGACGTGCTCCGCGGCCTCGGCGACGAGGTGCTCGCGATCCTCCGCGCCAGCCCCGATGCCGGGCTGATGCAGACCGACTGGCGCCAGGCGGTGCTCGAGGTCCGGCCCGACTACAATCCCGTGCGCGCGGCCTGGGCCGGCATCAGCCGCGAGGATCTCGCGCGGACGACCCGGCGCACCTATGACGGCCTGCCGATCGGCCTCTTCCGCGACGGCGACGAACTCGTGCCGATCGTGATGCGCAATGTCGCCAGCGAGCGCGACCGTCCCGGCGACATCGACGTACTCGGCGTACGCGGCATCGCCAATACGCAGAGCGTGCCGCTGGCGCAGGTGGTCGACGGCGTCCGCGTCGCGCCCGAGGAGGCGGTCATCGCCCGCTATGACCGCCGGCGGACGCTGACGGTGCAGGCCAATGCCGCGCCCGGAAAGACCTTCCCGACGCTCTATCAGGACGTGAAGGCGAAGATCGAGGCGCTGCCGCTGCCGCCCGGCTACAGCATGGAATGGGGCGGCGAGCAGGAGAACAGCAGCAAGAGCCAGGCCTCGCTGCTGCCGGGTGCGATCCCCGCGCTCGGCATCACGATCTTCATCATGGTGGCGCTGTTCAATGCGCTGCGTCCACCGCTCGTGATCGCGCTCACCATTCCCTTCGCGCTCGCCGGCGTCATCTTCGGCCTCCTGATCACCGGCGTGCCCTTCGGCTTCGTCGCCCTGCTGGCGGCGATGAGCCTTGCCGGCATGATGATCAAGAACGGCCTCGTCCTCCTCGACGAGATCAATGCCGGCATCGACCGCGGCCTGTCGCGCTATGACGCGACGATCGAGGCGGCCGTCTCGCGCCTTCGCCCGGTGCTGCTCGCCGCCGGAACGACCGTGCTCGGCGTCATCCCGCTGCTCGCCGACGTGTTCTGGGTCGGCCTCGCCGTCGTCATCATGGCCGGCCTCACCTATGGCACGCTGCTGACCATGGTCCTTGTGCCGGTGCTCTATTCGACCTTCTACGGGTTGAAGCGGGACAGGACCGCCGCCGCGTCTCCGCCGCCGCCTTCGGCCGCGCCGGCCTCGCCAGCCGGAGCCGCGGCATGAACAGCGCCGGCGAGACAAGCGCGGGAGCGGTCCGCCGTGTTCTCGGCGCCGTTCGCCGCATCGACCGCTGGGCGCCGGGCATCGATGCCGTCCGCCACTATGACCGCGCCGATCTTCCGGCAGACCTCCGGGCCGGCATCGCCGTCGCGGCGGTCGCGGTCCCCGTCGGCATCGCCTATTCCGAGCTCGCCGGCTTCCGCCCCGAATATGGCCTCTATGCCTGCTTCGTGCCGCCGCTCGTCTATGCGCTCTTCGGCTCGTCGCGGCAGATGATCGTCGGCCCGGATGCCGCAACCTGCGCGGTGCTCGCCGCCGGCGTCGTTCCCCTCGCGGCCGGCGATCCCGTCCGCTATGCAGCGCTTGCCGGCATGATGACGCTGCTCGCCGGCCTCATCTGTCTCCTCGCCAGCCTGATGCGGCTCGGGACGCTCGCCGACTTCCTGTCGAAGCCGATCCTTGTCGGTCTCCTCAATGGCATCGCGCTGACGATCATCCTCGGCCAGCTCGGCAAGCTGACCGGCATCAGGCTCGAAAGCCACGGCCTCGCGCTCGCGGTCGAGACGCTGCGCCGAGCGCACGAGGCCGTGCCGGTTGCCGTCGCGATCGGGCTCGCGGCGCTGCTCGTGGTCGGCCTCTTGCCGCGCCTCCTGCCGGCCCTGCCGTCGGGGATCGTCGCGATGGCGCTCGCCGCCGGCGCCGTCGCCGTTTTGGGCCTCGACCGGATGGGTCTCGCGACGCTCGGGCCAGTCCCCGGCGGCCTGCCGCATTTCGCCTTTCCGGCCGCGACACTCGCCGATCTGCCCGAACTGCTGCCGAGCGCGGCGGCGCTCGCTCTCGTCAGCTATGCGAGCCTCATCTTCTCGGCGCAGTCCTTTGCCGCGAAGAACGGCTATGACGTCGACGCCGACCAGGAGTTCGCGGCGCTCGGTGCCTGTAACCTCGCCGCGGCGCTGTCGCAGACTTTTGCGATCAGCGGGGCGGATTCGCGGACCGCGGTGGGCGATGCCAATGGCAGCCGGACCCGGCTCACCGGGCTCATTGCGGCGGCCCTCGTCGGGGTGGTCCTCGTCGTCTTCACCGCGCCGCTGCAATACGTTCCGCTGGCGGCGCTCGGCGCCGTGCTCGTCTTCGCCGGCCTGTCGCTGATCGATGTGAAGACGCTGCGCCTCATATGGCGCGCCGACCGCTTCGAGGCAGCGATCTCCGTGCTCGCGACGCTCGGCGTCGTCGGCCTCGGCATCACCAAGGGCGTTCTCTTCGCCGTCGTCCTCGCTTTGCTGCGCTTCATCCAATTGACCGCCCGCCCCGGCATGGATCGCCTCGGCACCGTCGACGGCATGCCGGGCTTCCACGCGCTCGGCCGCCACAAGACGGCGCGGCCGGTGCCGGGCTTGGTCATCCTCCGCTTCAACGCGCCGCTGGTGTTCTTCAATGCCGGTCATTTCCGCAAGGAGCTCCTCGCCGCCGTGGCGGCGGCGCCGGTGCCGCCGAGGGCCGTCCTGATCGATCTCCTGCCGATGACGCGCGTCGATGTCACCGGCCTCTTCACGCTGCGCGAGATCGGCGAGGCGCTGAAGCGGCGCGACATCGCCCTCGCCGGCGCCGGCCGCGCCACCGAATGGCAGCATTGGCTCGACGAGCGCGGCTTCGACGATCCGGCCGTGGCGATCTATCCGACGCTGCGCCGGGCGGTTCACGCGCTCGCACCAGAGGGCGCCGGCAGCGGAGCGGGCGATGCCGATGAGGAGGGCGAGGCGCATCCGAACGCCACCCTCCAAAAAGGAGGAGGAGGAGGTCGAGATGATTGATCCCCATGTCGAAGAACTGGCGCGCGCGATCGACGCCATCGCCCGCGAGGACGGTGACGCCCACGACCTCGCGGCGGCCATCCGGCGGGCCTATCCGGAGGAGCCGATCCTGATCCTGCGCCGGGCCATCTACTACGCGGTCACCGATCCTGATCGGACCGATGGGGTGCTCACGCTGAAACTGTTCGACGCGGCCTACGCGATCATGGCCGACGTCTGTCTGAGGGCGGCGTAAGGCACCCGCCTATTGCAAGGGGAGACGCGCCATGGGCGAAAAGAACAAGGACGACAGGACCAGGACCGACAAGAGCAAGAGCGACATGCGCGTCGACCCGAGGACGCTCGCCGCTGCGACGAGCGATCCCGGCAGCAAGGAAAAGGTCGGACGCAAGACCTATGAGGAGGAGCTCGAGAAGCTGCAGACCGAACTGGTGCGCATGCAGCAATGGGTCAAGCAGTCCGGCGCCAAGATCTGCATCATCTTCGAAGGCCGCGATGCCGCCGGCAAGGGCGGCGTCATCAAGGCGATCATGGAGCGGGTCAATCCGCGCGTCTTCCGCGTCATCGCCCTGCCGCCGCCGACGGAGCGCGAGAAGTCCCAGCTCTATGTCCAGCGCTACCTGCCGCATCTGCCGGCGGCCGGCGAAATCGTGATCTTCGACCGCTCCTGGTACAACCGCGCCGGGGTCGAGCGCGTCATGGGCTTCTGCACCGAGGATCAGGCGACCAGATTCCTCGGCGGTGTCGGCGGCGTGGAGCGCGTCATGGTCGACAGCGGCATCATCCTGCTGAAATACTGGCTGGAGGTGAGCCCGGAGGAGCAGACCCGCCGTATCGAGGCGCGCATCGACGACCCGAAGAAGGTGTGGAAGCTCTCGCCGATGGACGTGCTGTCCTATGAGCGCTGGTACGACTATTCGCGCGCCCGCGACGCGATGTTCGCGGCCAGCGATACGCCCTGGGCGCCGTGGTATGTCGCCCAGTCGGACGACAAGAAGCGCGCCCGCCTCAATATCCTCAGCCATCTCCTCTCGAAGATCCCCTACGAGCGCATCAAGTCGGAGAAGGTCAAACTCCCCAAGCGCCAGAAGCCGGGCGACTATGTCGAGCCCGACCAGCCGCTGCACAGGATTCCGGAGGTGTATTAGGCTGACGCGGCGCAGGAGGCCATGAGCCGCTGCCAATAACAGCTTAACTCGGTGCCTTCCAAACCGGCAGCAGCTCAATCACGGTCCGGCGGGCCTCCGCGCCGCGCTCACTTCTTGGTCGGGAACAGGAACTGCAGGTTGAAGCGAAGCTGCCATTCCGAGCCGGTGTCCTCGGGCGAAAGGGCATTGTAGTAGGCGGTGAGCTGGGCATTGACCGGCTGCTTGCCGACGCGGAAGACGCGGCCGAAGCCGCCGCCGAGCGGCAGCGTCCAGCGATTGTCGCTGTCGGCCTCCCAGTTCGCCGTGATCAGCGGCGACGAGGTCAGGTACCAGCCGTCGCTGAAATTGTAGTTGAGGAAGGGCTGCAGCGTCATCTGGTTGACGTTGCCGCGGCCGGAATCGCCGCCGACCGACCAGATATTGTTGACGAGCGCGCCATAGACCCAGTGCCCGTCCATCACGAGGCCGACCGCCGAAGGTCCGATGCCCCATTTGCCGCTGCCGAGATCGCTCGATGTCGCGGTCGGCAGCTGGAACACGGGGCCGACGCCCCAGATGAACTTGCCGCTATGGGCGGGCGACAGGAACAGGGTCGGCGTGATGTCGCCAAGGCCATAGGTGACATCATCGCCCGGATAGAGCTTCGGCTGCTCGACGAGCGGCGTGATGATGCGGGTGATCAGGTTCCAGTCGGGCGACAGGTTGAACGGGATCACCGGCTGGATATTGAGGATCTCCTGCGTGCCGCCATAGCGCCCTGTGTCGAAATTCGTGTTGAACTGGAACGGCAGGCTGATCATGTCGGCGACCGGATTCTGCGCCGCCTTGGCGAGATCCGTCGCGCTTTCAGCTGCCAGCGCCGGACGTCCCGCGGCGCTGAGGCCGACGAGCACGACCGCTGCGCCCGCAAGGCGCCTCAGCATCAAGGACGTTCCATTCGCCATCTCACTCCCCCGAGCGTTACAAGGCGCCGCGAACCCGCAGTCCCGTCGTAGTGCGATTTGCGAGGCCCATCAATATGGTTGGCCACACTGATCGCGGCGCGCGGACTGCATTTCCCCTGGCGACAAAGGCCGCGTCCTCCCCGTGAGCGGCGCCGCGCAGTCGCGATCCTCGCGGCGTGACCGCAGCGGCAGCCCTGGGTTAGGCTCGTCACGATGTCGATGGCCATGCCAGCCGCAGTCGCGCAATCGCGGCAACGATCCGGAGGAGACAAGTCCATGAAGATCACCGCAGTCACGCCGTTCCTCGTGAAGGAATGGCGGACGATGCTGTTCGTCAAGGTCGAGACCGACGAGGGCATCGTCGGGATCGGCGAAGCCGGCCTCACGTCGCGCGAGGAGGGCGTGGCTGGAATCGTGCGCGCGCTGGCGCCGCTCGTCGTCGGCGAGGACGCCATGCGCTCCGAGCATCTGTGGCAACTGATGTGGCGCGGCGGCTTCCACCCCTCCGGCCAGGTGCTGTCCTCGGCCATCGCCGCGATCGACATCGCGCTCTGGGACATCAAGGGCAAGGCGCTCGGCGTCCCGCTCTACCAGCTGCTCGGCGGCAAGGTGCGGGACAAGGTCGACACCTACTGCCATCTCGGCGACGGCAATGCGCCGGAAACGCTGCTGAAATCCGCACGGGCGCATGTGGCCGACGGATGGAACTGCCTGCGCTGGGCGAGCGGCGCCCGGCAGGACGGCGTCTATGAACCGAGCAAGACGGTCGATGCCGCGATCGAGACCTTCCGCCTGCTGCGCAGCGAGCTCGGACCCGATATCGAGCTCTGCTTCGACGCGCATACCCGCATGAGCGTGGCCGATGCCGTCCGGCTCTGCCGGGGCGTCGAGCCCTATCGTCCGATGTTCATCGAGGATCCGCTTCGGGTGGAAAACCCTGAAACCTATCGCCGCCTGCGTGACCAGACCGCCGTTCCGATCGCGGCGGGCGAGCAGCTCGGTACCAAATGGCAGTTTCGTGCCCTGATCGAGGACGAGCTGATCGACTATGCCCGCATCGACATGTGCATCTGCGCCGGCTTCACGGAATCGCGCAAGATCGCCGGCTGGTGCGAGACGCACATGATCGATATCGCCGTGCACAACCCGATCGGGCCGGTATCGACGGCCGCGTGCCTTCATCTGAACGTCGCCACGCCCAACATGCTGGTGCAGGAGCTGCCGCGCCGGCCGGGCGAGAGCCTCGCCGATGTGATCGTCAGCGGGCATCGCTGGGACGATGGCTGGCTGATCCCCTCCGACGCACCCGGCCTCGGCCTCGAGGTGGATTGGGACGGCCTCGCGCGCTACCCGTTCGTGCACGAGAACCTGCCGCTGTTCCGGCGCGAGGACGGCAGCTTCACCAACTGGTAGATATGTGCAGGCGTTGCAGAGCCGGCCGCGATGGATAGTCCCGGCCGGCAAATCTGCCGCTTGCGGGCCAAGCGCGCGGCAGGGCGCTGATGGCCGGCTCGCGAGAGCGCACCCGCCAGAGGCCGGCACGCTCAACCCTTAGAAAGAGACAAGAGCTTGAAAATCCTGAAACTCGCGCTGACCGCCGTCGGCATCGTCGCCACCCTGCTTGGCCTCATCTGGATGGGCCAGGGCAGCGGCTATTTCCCGTATCCGGCCAGCAGCTTCATGATCAGCCAGACGCCGTGGATCACCCGTGGTGCGGTCCTCGCGGCAGCGGGCGTGGTGATGGTGATCATCGGCCGGCGCCTTTGACGGCTTGTCGGCCCGGGGAAGTCCTTGGCTATGCCGAAGTCCATTCAGGCTTCGTTCGGTTGAGAAGGACTGCGGCAGGCGCCCCGCATGCGGGCGCCTGCCTTTGGCGAGCAGCCGCTAGTCGGTGCCGACGTGTGACGACCGCATGTCCTTCACCTGCTGCATGACCTGGTCGAGATTGTAGCTCGCGGGGTCCTGCATCGGCGGATAGGCGATGTAGGAGGAGAGCTCCTTCAGCCAGAGCGCCTGGCCGATGGGCAGGATGTTCCAGTCGTAGATATAGGCGGTGACCGGCGCAGCGAGCGCCCCGCCCATGCCGAGCAGCGTCTTCGCCTGGTCGCCGATCGAGGTCTCGAACGGGTCGCGCTTGATGTTCACGACCTGGGTCCAGTGGTAGGGAACGACGCCGGTGAGGAAGCCGGTCGGCGAGTCGGACACCATGGCGAAGTACATCTTCCAGTTCTTGTAGCGAACCGCCGAGGGGTCCTTGCCCGAGTAGTAGAAGAAGGTGTTGCGGTTCGAGTGGGGTTGCTTGCCCTCGAGGAAATCGCGCTGGTCGACGCCGTCGAGCGTCGTCTTGACGATGCCGGGATAGGCGCCCTTCTGGATCTCTTCCTTGAGGCCGTTGCCCTTCGGACCGCCGGCGATATTGACGAGCGTCGGCAGCCAGTCGAGCGAGGCGAACATCTCGGTCACGATCGTGCCCGGCTGGATATGACCCGGCCAGCGGACGACCATCGGCGCGCGCATGCCGCCTTCCCATGTGGTGAGCTTGCCGCCCTTGAACGGCGTGGTGCCGCCATCGGGGAAGGTGATCGTCTCGGCGCCGTTGTCGGTGGTGAACACGATGATCGTGTTGTCGAGCTGACCCATCGCGGAGAGCTTGTCGAGCACGGTGCCGATATTGTCGTCGAGCTGCTTCATGCCGGCTTCGTTGACGCCCCAGTCCTTGCCGCCGGGTTCCCCGATCATGCCGAGATATTTCGGCGACAGCATGGTGGTGATGTGCATGCGGGCCGGGTTGTACCAGACGAAGAACGGCTTGCTGGTCTTCTTGGGGTCGTTGCGGTCGAGGAAGTCGACGACCTTCGACGAGATCTCCTCGTCGACCGTCTCCGAGCGCTCCAGCGTCAGCGGCCCCTGATCCTCGCAGGACTGCTTGGCCGAGCTGCCATCGGCGGAATGACACCACATCACCGGACGAGGCGGCGTCAGGCAGGTGGTCGTTGCGGGATCGACCGCGCCGGGGACCTCGGGCAGGCCGGGGATCGGCGTGTTCCTGCATGGCGGCGCCACGGTCTGTTCGAGCGGCGACGTGTTGATGTCCGGGAAGCTGACGCCCTGCATGGCGTCGAGATGGTAGAGATAGCCCCAGAATTCCTGGAACCCATGCGCGGTCGGCAGCGCGTCGGTATGGTCGCCGAGATGGTTCTTGCCGAATTCGCCGGTGGTGTAGCCAAGGTCGAGCAGGAACTTCGCAATCGCCGGCGTGCCGGGCTTCAGATAGGA
Source organism: Kaistia sp. (assembly GCA_965229325.1). Classification (GTDB taxonomy): domain Bacteria; phylum Pseudomonadota; class Alphaproteobacteria; order Rhizobiales; family Kaistiaceae; genus Kaistia. The sequence goes on from OZ245873.1 coordinate 2,163,782, forward strand.
CGGGCTGCCGGGAAGTTGCGGCGGGATCATGCCGGTCCGGAGCGGATGCATGCCGGTGAAGAAAGCATTGCGGCCGGCGGTGCAGCTCTGCTCGGCATAGTAGTCGGTGAAGAGCGCCCCTTCCTTGCCGATCCGGTCGATATTGGGCGTCTCGCCGACCATCAGCCCGCGATGATAGATGCTCGGCTGCATGTAGCCGATGTCATCGCCCATGATGAAGAGGATGTTCGGCTTGTCGGTGGTGGCTGATGAGGCGGCTGCCAGCGGCAGCGCCGTCCCGACCAGCGCCAGTCCCGCGCTGATCAGTCCCCTCCTCCAGGCCGATGCCTCCTTGCGTCCTTCTGGTCGACACGAATACTGCGAACTCATGACATTCTCCCCCATCATCGCTGCTTGAGGCCAGAGCATCGCGCTCTCCCCCGTTCACGGCCCGAATTCGAAATCGTCGTCCCGTCGTTGTTCATGCCGGCGAGCGGCGCCGATGCGTCCAACGATGCCGCAACTCGAACCTCCCCCGGCGCCGCGATCGATGACCCGGCGAAATGATCCCATGACGAGGGAGACCGTGCCTCCGCTGCGACAGAAGTTGAATGGCTCGGGCCAGGCGATTGACCGCAGGCCGCCTTGTGTTTTTTCGTCGACGAACCCGGCCCCTGGAACCGGACTTTTCTGCACGTCTTCTGCTCTCTGTTCGATCTTACACTCGAATGGCGCGATGGGCACCGTCTATTCGGCAATCATCTTGACGCCGATCCATCCGACGCTTCTAGTGTACTCGACGGTTGAGCGGCGCTTTTCACAATTTTGGGTAATCCTCACGCGCGGGCTGAAGGCGACATGCGACAGGTCGGCCACATGCTGGATCATGCCGATGGCGTTGCCCTGCTCGGTCGGTCAGGCTGGCTCACGGAGGTTCCAGACGAGTTCCGCGACCATGTCCTGTCGCGCATTCGCTGGCAGCATCTCGACAGCGGCAAGCTGATCCAGAGCGGCGGAGAAGAGAGCGGTGAACTTCTCGGGCTGGTCAGGGGCGTCGTCGAGTTCAGGACCGTGCTCGGCCGCGCCGACTTGCCGCTGATGCACTTCGTCCATCCGGTGTTCTGGTTCGGCTATATCCCGATCCTCACCGGTCGCCCGAGACCGCTCGCCGCGACAGCGCGCACGGATGTCTGGCTGGCATGCATCCCGCACGCGGATGTCCGGGCCATGCTCGATCGATGGCCGACCTGGTGGCGGCATTTCATGCCGCTCGCGATCAGCTATGGCGATGTCGCATCGCGCGTCGCGGCGGACCTGCTCATCCGCGACAGCGAACGCCGCTGCGCCGCCGTCCTGCTCCGATTGAGCGGCCATCGCCCCGCGAGCCGCGCCGCCGAGCGGCAGGCCGATGTCGGGATCACCCAGGAGGAGCTCGCCGGCGCCGCCAATCTCTCGCACAGCTCCGTGCACGGCATCCTGAAGCGCCTCGCCGACAACGGCCTGATCGCGCAAGGCTACCGGGCGCTGACGATCCTCGATCCAGGCGCGCTCAGGGCCTTTGCAGACGGTGAGTAAGGCGCCGCGAACCGGCTGTTCCGTCGTGATGCGATTTCCGCGGCCCATCGCGATCACCCCCTGAAGCGCAGCGCCTCGACGATCACGGTCATTGCCGGGGACATCTGGCGGCGGCTTGGGTAGTAGAGATGATAGCCGGCGAAGAACGGCGACCAGTCGTCCAGCACCTGGATGAGGCGGCCGGCGGCGATGTGGTCCGCGACGAGGTTCTCGGGGACATAGGCGAGGCCGAAGCCCCTGAGCGCGGCATCGACCATGGGGAGCGAAGAGCTGAAGGTCAGCTGTCCCTCGACGCGCACGCGCAGTTCGCGGCCGTCTTTCGCGAACTCCCAGGCATAGAGGCCGCCGCTGCGACCATGGCGATGGTTGATGCAGCTGTGGCGGACGAGATCTTGCGGGGCGGCCGGCACGGGATGGCCGGCGAAATAGGCAGGCGCGCCGACCACGACCAGCCGCCAGTCCTCGGAGACGCGGACGGCGATCATGTCCTTGTCGAGGCTCTCGCCGAGGCGGACGCCGGCATCGAAGCGCTCCTCGACGATGTTGCGGAGGCCATTGTCGATGCTGAACTCCAGGTGGATGTCGGGATAGCTGGTCAGGACCCGCTGCAGTTTCGGCCAGATCACCGTCTCGAAGGCATGGTCGGAGACCGTGAGCCGCACCGTGCCAGAGGGCCTCTCGCTGAGCGCCAGCAGCGCCGCGACGTCCTGCTCGATGTCCGCGATCCGCGGCGCCAGCGCGGCGACGAGCTTTTCGCCGGCCTCGGTCGGCGCGACGCTGCGCGTCGTCCGCGTCAGCAGGCGGAGGCCCATGCGCGCCTCCAGCTGCTTGATGGTGTGGCTCAGCGTCGATTGCGACGTGCCGAGCCGCGCCGCCGCCTTGGTGAAGCTCCGCTCCTCGGCGACGGCGAGGAACCACAAGAGATCGGTCATCTCCTCGCGTCGCATCGCCCCTCTCCCATGTGATTGATGTCCGCTATCGATAAGTCCATGCGGATCATAGCGGATAATAGGAATAATGCCGCGCTGCTATATCAGGGCGCAACGAGACAGGGAGGCGCCCGGCCGCAAGGCCCGCGCCGTGCAAGAGCCATGGCCATCACCTCAGACCATCCGATCGAACGCGGCAGTGCCGCCTGGGGCGCGGTGGTCTCGATGACGCTCTGCGTCGCGACGCTGATCGCCTCGGAGTTCATGCCGGTGAGCCTGCTCACGCCGATTGCTTCCGATCTCGGCATCACCGAGGGCCAGGCCGGACAGGCGATCTCGATCTCCGGCCTCTTCGCGGTCGTGACCAGCCTCGTCGTCGCCGGGCTCACGCGCCGGATCGACCGGCGGACGGTGATCCTCGCCTTCTCAGGACTGCTGGTCGTCTCCGGCAGCATGGTCGCGCTGGCGCCAGGCCCCGGCGTGCTGATGCTGGGGCGGGCGCTGCTCGGCGTCGCGATCGGCGGCTTCTGGTCGATGTCGACGGCGATCGTTATGCGCCTCGTGCCGGCCGAGAGCGTGCCGAAGGGTCTCGCTATGCTGAATGCCGGCAATGCGGTCGCGGCGACCGTCTCGGCGCCGCTCGGCAGCCTCGTCGGCGGCGCGCTCGGCTGGCGCGGGGCGTTCGCCTTCGTCGTCCCCCTCGCTCTCCTCGCGCTTCTTTGGCAGTGGATCGTCCTGCCGCCCATGCCACCCGAACATGCCGGCCGCTCGGCCAATGTCTTCCGCCTCCTGCGGCGGCGGCCGGTTGCGATCGGCATGGCCGCGATCCTCCTCCTCTTCATGGGCCAGTTCGCGCTCTTCACCTATCTGCGGCCCTTTCTCGAACAGGTGACGGGCGTCGGCATCCCCGCGCTCTCCGCCATCCTGCTCCTGATGGGCCTTGCCGGTGTCGCAGGGACCGGCGTCATCAGTCGGCTGCTCGGACGGCGGCTCTTCAGCGTGCTTGCCGTGATCCCGCTGGTGATGGCCGGCCTCGCGCTCGCCCTCATCGTCTTCGGCCATTCGCCCATCCTCGTCGCGGCGCTGCTGGTCGGCTGGGGCTTCTTCGGCACGGCGGCGCCGGTCGGCTGGGGCGCCTGGCTGGCGCGGACGCTGCCGGAGGATGCCGAGGCCGGCGGCGGGCTGCAGGTCGCGATCATCCAGTTCGCGATCACGCTCGGCGCCGCCAGCGGCGGGTTGCTGTTCGACCGGGCCGGCTGGTGGGCGCCGTTCGCGCTCGCGGCTTTCCTCCTCACCGGCGCCGCGCTGCTCGCCGTGGCGGCGCGGCCCTCAGTTGGAAAGGCGCGATGATGACAGGCTCGCTCCTCGATCGGCGCCGCCTCATCGGCGGTCTCGCCGCGTCAGCCCTGCTGCCAGCGCTTGCCGAGGCCGGGGCGGCGAATGATGCCGCCACCAAGGAGGCTTCCCCGATGCGCATCCGCATGAGCTTCGACGGCCGCGTGATGACGGCGACGCTCGCTGACAATCCCTCGGCGCGCGACTTCTTCGCGATGCTGCCGCTCGATCTCGTGATCTCCGACTATTCGACCAACGAGAAGATCGCCTACCTGACGCGGAAGCTCACCGAGGCGGGCAGCGGCCCCTTCGATAACGAACGCCCCTATGACCTCTGCTACTACAAGCCATGGGGCAATCTTGCGATGTTCCACGCGCCCTATCGTCATCCCGGGCTCATCCGGCTCGGCCGCTTCGACGCGGGCTTCGAGGCGCTGCATGTGCGCGGCGAATACCCGCTGCGCATCGAAGCGCTCTGACACAGAGATCAAGGAGACCACGCATGGACATCATCCGCGCCGGTACGCGCCCCTCGGGCAAGGGCCCGGAGGCCTGGTTCACCGGCACCGTCCGCATCGATCCGCTCTTCAACAGCTTCGATCCCGCCCGCGTCCAGGGCGCATCGGTCACGTTCGAGCCCGGCGCCCGCACCGCCTGGCACACGCATCCGCTCGGCCAGACGATCATCGTCACCGCGGGCCTCGGCCGCGCGCAGCGCGAGGGCGGGCCGGTCGAGGAAATCCGGCCGGGCGATGTCGTCTGGGTCGCGCCCGGCGAGCGGCATTGGCACGGCGCCTCGCCGGCCACCGCGATGACCCATATCGCCATCCAGGAGGTCAAGGACGGCAAGGCCGTCGACTGGGCCGATCCCGTTTCCGACGCCGACTACGGCGCCTGACAGACAGCAAGGACCACATCATGCTCGCAACCGTTCTCCACGCACCGGGCGACGTCCGCTATGAGGAGGTGCCCGAACCGACGCTGCAAAAGCCGACCGATGCGATCATCAAGCTCGCGGCGACATGCGTCTGCGGCTCGGATCTCTGGCCCTATCGCGGCCTGCAGCCGCTGTCCGGCCCGGCCAATATGGGCCATGAATATTGCGGCGTCGTCGTCGCCGTCGGCAGCGCGGTCACGAGCGTGAAGCCCGGCCAGTTCGTCGTCGGTTCCTTCGCGACCTCCGACAACACCTGCCCGCATTGCCGCTTCGGCTTTCCCTCGTCCTGCGAACAGCGCGAGTTCATGACCGGCGCGCAGGCGCCCTTCGCGCGGGTGCCGCTCGCCGATGGAACGCTGGTTGCGACCGCCGAACTGCCGCCGGATGATCTCATCCCGAGCCTCCTCGCCACCTCGGACGTGCTCGGCACCGGCTGGTACGCGGCCGACGCGGCGCAGGTGAGGGAGGGCGGCACGGCGGTCGTCGTCGGCGACGGCGCGGTCGGGCTGATGGGCGTGCTGGCGGCCAAGCAGATGGGCGCGGCGCGGATCATCGCCATGAGCCGGCACAAGACCCGGCAGGACCTCGCGCTCGAGTTCGGCGCCACCGACATCATCGCCGAGCGCGGCGCGGACGGCATCAGCCGCATCCGCGAACTCACCGACGGCATCGGCGCCGATTCTGTGCTCGAATGCGTCGGCACGGCGGAATCGATGGAACAGGCGATCAGCGTCTGCCGTCCCGGCGGCCACATCGGCTATGTCGGCGTGCCGCACGGCGTGACCTTCGACGGCCAGCGCCTCTTCTTCGCGCAGTCGAGCCTGCTCGGCGGACCGGCGCCGGTGCGCCGCTTCCTGCCGCATCTGATGGAGCTCGTGCTGACCCGCCAGATCAATCCCGGCAAGGTGTTCGATCTCGAACTCCCGATCGCCGATGTCGCCGAGGGCTACAAGGCCATGGACGAGCGCCGCGCCATCAAGGCGCTGCTGCGCGTCTGAGCGACGACGGCCGCGCGTTCCGCCATCCCGGGGATGAGGGAGGAACGCGCGGCCGTCCGCGCTGCGGCGGCGCGGGAGGAGGACACGCCGCCGCCGCCGGGGAGATCAGGCGACGCCTTCGGCGAGAGTGATCGTCTTGCCGGTCTTGGCGGCTTCCTCGATCGCGACGAGGACACGGGTCACCTGCAGGCCGTCGCGGGCATCGGCCAGCACCGGCACGTCGAGGACGACCGAGTCGACGAAGCGGGCGATCGCCTCGGTGACGAAGCCGCCGATGCGGCCGCCGGCGGTCGGCGTCACGCCGATGACGTCGGCATTGCGCAGGCCATTGCCGGAGAACTTCTTCACGACGTCGTTCATGGTCGGATAGGTCTCGACCGCGCCCTTGTCGCCGACGATGTCGATGCGGAAATCGACGATGCTCGGGAAGTCGAGCGGCAGCACCCAGCTGTTCTGCAGCGTCGCGACGACACCGTTGTCGAATTCGAGCAGCGCCATGTGCACGTCGGCGGTGTCGACGCCCTTGCCGGCGAGATGGCCGTGACGGGCCATCGCCTGCACGCGGCGGACCTCGGCGCCCATGACGAAGCGCAGCGCGTCGACGGCGTGACTGCCGAGGAACCAGAGCGCCGACGACTTCGACGCCCAGGAGAGCAGCTCGAACGGCACGAACTGCGTGTTGGAGAGCCGCGCCGAGGCATGCAACGGCTGGCCGATCTCGCCGGCGTCGATCGCCTGCTTGACGGCGACGACCGGCGGGCTGACGCGGTTGTGGAAGTCGACCATGGTCTTGGCGCTGGAGGCCGCCGCGGCGCTCGCGATCGCCTCGGCCTCGGCCAGCGTGGTCGCGAGCGGCTTCTCGCTCATGACATGCTTGCCGGCCTTGATCGCGGCAAGGACGATGTCGCCATGGGCGAAGTCGGGCGTCGCGACCGTGATCGCCTCGACATCGGGATCCGCGATCAGCTCGCGATAGTCCGTATAGACCTTGGTGGCGCCGAACTGGCGCTGCATCTCGGCGCCGCGTTCAGGATTGAGGTCACAGACGGCGTAGAGCTCCGACGCCGCGATGGCGTTGAGCGTCTGGCAGTGGAACGAGCCCCAGAGGCCGGCTCCGATCACCCCGAAACGGGTCTTCCGGCCCGGAGCGCTTTGGTGCGACATGTCAGTCATCCTTTCACTGAACCGAAGGTAAGGCCGCGCACGACGTAACGGTCGAGGGCCAGAAAGATGATCATGGGCGGGATCATGGCCGCGACGGCGGCGACCGCGATGAAGCCCCAGGTGACGCCGGCCGTGCCGAAATATTGCAGCGTGCCGACGGGCAGCGTCGTCGTCGCGCGGTTGGCGAGGACCAGCGGAAAGGCGGCATTGTTCCACGAGAACACGAAAGCAAACATCGAGGTGACGATGATGCCGGGCCTGACCAGAGGCAGCACGATGCGCAGCATGATGTCGAGCGTGCCGGCGCCGTCGACGCGGGCCGCCTCCTCGATCTCGACGGGCACCTCGTCGATGAACGAGCGCATCAGCCAGACCGAGAAGGGAATGGTCAGCGTCTGGCAGATGAGGATCATCGAGAAATAGCTGCCCTTGAGGCCGACGGCGCTGGCGAGGATCGAATAGGGGATGAGGAAGGCGACGGGCGGCGCCATCAGCAGGCCGAGATACCAGAGCATGATGTTCTTGCGACCGCGGATCCTGTAGCGCGACAGCGCATAGGCGGCGGGGAACGAGAACGGCAGGTTGAGGATCACCGCCCCGGCGGCGACGATGACGCTGTTCAGAAGCTGCGGCCGGTTGTTGCCGGGATCGATGAAGGTGTAGCGGATCGCGTCCCAGGTCGGCTCGAAGAACAGCACCGGCGGCATCGTGAAGGCGGTCGCCGTCGGGCGGATGGCGAGCAGCAAGAACCAGAGGATCGGCCCGATGAACACCAGCAGCAGCACGGCGAGCAGCGCATAGGCGATGATCTTGCTCGGAAGGGTTTCGTTCTGGTCCATGCTCAATCCCAGTCCCGGAACGCGAAGAACACGAACAGGCCGATCATCGCATTGACGATGATGACGATCAGCCAGGTCATCGCGCTGGAGAGGCCGATGTTGAAGTCGACGAGGCCGGCCTGATAGAGCGTGTAGCCGAGCGTGCGGGTCGAGGCGCCGGGGCCGCCCTTGGTCAGCACGACGATGAGATCGAAGGTGTTGAAGAGCTGCATGAAGCGCAGCATCACCACGATCAGCGCCGTCTTCTTGATGAGCGGCAGCTTGATGTGGCGGAGCATGGCGAGCGGCGGGGTCCCGTCGAGCCGCGCCGCCTCGAGGATGTCGTCGGGGATCGACAGCAGTCCGGCATAGAGCACGATCGCGAAGAATGGCGTCCATTGCCAGATATCGGCCGCAAGCACTGCCCAGAGCGCGGTCGAACTCGATCCGAGCAGTCCTTGCGCCGGGATCGGAATGCCGACCGAGGTCAAGAGCCACGGAATGAGCCCGCCGCCCGGATCATACATGTAGCGGAACAGGAAGCCGACCACGATCGGCGCGATGGTCGTCGGCATGATGAGCAGCGCGCGGGCGACGTTCATGCCCCTCAGCTGCCGCGCGAGCAGGAGCGCGATCATCAGCCCGAGCATGAACTCGATCGCCGTGCCGACCACCGTCAGCAGGACCGTGTTCCACAGCGCGCCGAGGAAGAAGCCGCCCTGCAGCGCCATCTTGTAATTGTCGAGGCCGACGAAGCCGAGCGGCTCCGGCCCCATCTGCAGATTCCAGAAATAGAAGCTGTTCTTCAGCGCGAACAGCAGCGGGAATGCGATCAGCGTCAGGAGCAGGATGACGGACGGGCTGATCAGCAGCCACGGAACGAAATCGGGCATGTGCCGCCGCACACGCCTCTGCGGCGCCGCCGGGCTGGAAGCGAGCGTCATCGAGGACCTCTTTCACGAAGGAGGCGGCGCAGGACCGGGCCTTGCGCCGCCCGATGTCAGCCTCAGGCGAGCGACTTGATGAGCGCCTTGGTGGCGTCCAGCGTATCGTCGAAGGAGGGCTGGCTGAAGGGAATGAGGAAGTTCCCCTTGAGGATGTTCGTGAAATAGCTCGAGGTCTGCTTCAGGCACTCTTCCGGCGTCATCGCGCCGGAGAGCGCGTTGTTGAGGTTGAGGCCGTAGATGCCTTCGAGCGTCGTGTAGACCGGCGCCGGCGGACGGACGATCTTGCCATTGCCGGACTGCAGGGCGACGAGCTGGCCCGGCAGATAGGGATAGATCTTCAGGAGGTCGGCGTCGGAATAGAGCGACTTGCGCGCGAAATCCGAGAACTGGTAGCCGAACTTGTTGAAGAGGCCCATCGCCTTCTGCGTCTTGGCGGAGGTGGCCCACTTGATGAACTGCCAGGATTCGTCCGGCTTCTGCGTGTTGCCGGCGATGCCGAGGCTATGACCGCCGAGCGAGACGACCTGATCCTTGCCGGGCTGCTTCGGCAGCGGGACGATGCCCATCTTGTCGGCGACGACCGAATCCTTGCCGGACATATAGCCGTCCTTCTTGCAAAGATAGGAATAGGCCGTCCACCAGTAGAACATGCCGATATCGCCCTTGGCGAAGCGCATGCCGGCGTCGAACCAGTTGTAGTTGATCGATTCCGGCGGGGCGAACTTGTAGAGATCGACGAAGGCCTTGAGCGCGTCGAGATTTTCCGGGCTGTCGATGGTCGGCTCGAAGTCCCAGGTCGGCGCGGCCGGGAAAGCCTTGAACCAGCGGGCGCCCTTGCTGGCCTGGAGCTGGGTATACATGTGCACGACCGGCGCCGGCTGCTGGCCCGCGAGGACCGTGCCGACGATCTTGTTGCCGGCGAAGTCGGCGCCGTTCACCTGCTTGATGATCTCGGCATATTCGTCCCAGGTCCAGCTGCCGTCCTGGGGGATCTTGATGCCCTTCTGGTCCATCAGGTCCTGACGGTAGAATACCATCTGCGCATAGGACGCGACGGGCAGCGTGCCGACCTGGCCGCGCCAGGTATTCATCGAATAGAGGATCTCCGGGACGAAGTCCCCGATATCCGTATCCTTGTCGGCCTTGATGAAATCGTCGAGCGGCTTGATCCACTTCGAGCCGAGATACTGGCCGAGCCACATCTGGTCGACCGAGATGACGTCGGCATCCGGCTCGTTCGACACGAAGGACGAGGTCAGGCGGGCCTGAAGCGCCTCGAGCGAGATGGCCTCGATCTCGAGCGTGATGCCGGTCGACTTCTGGAAATCGTCCTTCAGCCCCTCGATCGCATAATAGAACGGATCGCCGGCGAGGAGGACGCGCAGCGTCTTCCCCTGGGCCGACGCGCCGCGCGGCAGGCCGCCGAGCGCCGCGGCGCCGGCCAGTGCCGTGCCGCCCTTCAGCAGGCCGCGACGGGTCGGTGTGAAATGTGTCGCCATTCTCCGAGTCTCCTCATCCCTAAGGTTGGCATGCGCACAGCGTTTGACGCTGCGTTCCCGATATCCGCCACCTTCGGACCGCCCTCTTCGGGGCGCTCCTGGCCGCTGGACTTCCCTGTATGTTTGAGGCTCGCACAAACATTCGTGATCGTCAACGGCCGGCAGATCGGCTAGGAAGAAGCGGGAGGAACGAGGCGGCCGGAGCCCCCTGCCGCTTCGGGCAGCCTTCCCGCACGGCGCGTTCCGGACGCTTCCGGCAACCGGCGCATGCGGGATGCTTGGCTGAATGCTTGGCGGAATGCTTGGCGGCTGCCCCCGAAAGGGCTATGCGCAGGGCGAGAAGCTGGGACACGGGATCACATGGCGACGCACGAGGACGGTTTGTTCGATCAGGATCGGTCGGCCTTTTCGCCTTCGGACGGTCCGATGACGACCCGCGAACGCCCGTCCCTGCTCTCCTCCTCGCTCGTCGGCTCGACCAATCGCGGCCGCGTCGTCCAGGCGCTGTTCGATCGCGGCCCGAGCAGCCGGGCGGATCTTGCCCGCTTCGCCGGCGTCAACCGGACGACGATTTCCGGCATCGTGCAGCCGCTGCTCGACCAGAATTTCCTCGTCGAGGGCGATCCCCTCCCGGCCGGCGATGTCGGCGGCAAGCCGGCGCGGCCGCTCTGGTTCTCGCCGCAGTCACGGCCGATCTGCGGCATCCTCTTGATGCCGGAGGAGGTCCGCTCCTGCCTCGTCAGTCTCGAAGGCAAGATCGAGGCCGAGCACAGCGAGGCGCTGCCTGCCCATCCGGCCGGACCCGACGAGATCACGCGACTGCTCAAGCGCTGCGTCGCGCGCACGCTCGCCTCGGCCAAGCGCAGCCCGCTCGGCATCGGCGTCGCCGTCGGCGGCATGGTCGATACCGACCGCCGCCAGATCATCGCGGTGAACCTCGCGCCCGTGCTGGCCAGCTATCCGCTCGGCGACATCCTGGCGCGCGAATTCAACCTGCCCGTCCAGATCGACCATCACCCGCGCGCCCTGCTCGTCGGCGACCGCTGGTTCGGCAAGGGCCGCGGCATCCGCAGCTTCGCCGTCATCTATACCGGCGAGGTGCTGGGCGGCGCGCTCTATCTCGACGGCCATCTCTATCGCGGACCTTCAGGAGCCGGCGGCGAGCTCGGCCACACCTTCGTGCAGGTCGACGGGGCACTCTGCCATTGCGGCCGCCGCGGCTGCTGGGAGACGATCGCGACGCTCGGCTGGCTGCGCCGCGAGGCGCTCGCGGCCGGGCTTCCCGAGCCGGAGACGATCACCTCGCGCCGGCTCGTCGCCCTTGCCGAGGACGGCGACGAGCGGGCGGCGACGCTCATCGACCTCTATGCCCGCAATGTCGCGATCGGCATCGCCAACCTGCAGCAGACCGTGGCGCCGAACCTCTACATCCTGCATGGCGACGTCGTCGGCGGCGGCGCGCGCATGGTCGAGGCCATCGCCGCGCATGTGCGCCGCCTCGTGCCGAGCCGGCCGGGCGGCGATGTCAGCTTCGAGACCGGCGACACCGAGGACCGCGCCGCCCTGCTCGGCGCCGCCGGGCTGGTGCTGTCGGACCTGCTGCACTTTCCGCTCTAGCGCTGTGCGATTTCGCACGCGCGGGCGGGTGAGCGCGGCGCCCCTTGGTCGGAGAACCCGTCGACGCTTGCGATAATTCGTTTGAATCTGTTCGCTTGCTGGTTATCCTGATCGAAGCGAAACATCGACGACGCCACGCCGGGGGAGGATCCGCATGGTCTACAAGATCGATCCCGATGCCGATCGCGTCTATATTGAGGAATTCCGCCAGAAGCCGATCGGCGCGCATAGCCCCGGCCTGCAGCGCCTGCTCAACATCATGCGGCACGATCCGAGCGGCCGCCAGGTGGTGCTCGTCTGCCGCAAGCCGTTCGAGGAATGGGTGCTCGGCCTGATGCCCGCCGACCGATCGGCGCCGATCGCCATCGAGGACGAGCCCGTCTTCACCGATATCGGCTCGGCCGAATGGGAAGTCTTCCGCCGCCGCTGGCGCGTCATCACCGGCGAAGACATCAACATGCCCTTCCGCGACTGACCTCGCCTCACCGGATTGCAGCCATGCTCACAATCGTCGGCTATCCTGATCGCTACAGCGTTGCGCCGGGCGAGACGATCGCCTTCAGGATCTCGGCCGAGGACTGCGAGAGCTTCGAGGCGCGCGTCGTCCGCGTCGTCAATGGCGACTGCAATCCCGAAGGCCCAGGCCTCGACTTCCGCCACGTGCCGACCGCCGCCGACGGCCGCCACAAGGCGAAGGTCCAGCGCGTCGACGCCGGCTCCTACATGAAGGCCGCGGGCGTCCCGCCCCTCGCCGCGCGGCCGTTCACCGTCTGCGCCTTCGTCTGGCCGACGCTGCCGAACCGGCCCGACCAGACCGTGGCGGCGCAGTGGGACAGCAGCGCGGGCGCCGGCTTCCGCGTCGTCATCGCCGGCGGCCGCACCGGCATCGTCGTCGGCGACGGCAAGGGCGGCATCGCCTCCGCCTTCGTCGACGGCGTGATGATCGCCCGCCGCTGGTACCACCTCGCGGTCACCATCGACCCGGCGAGCGGCGCCGTCACCATCGATCAGCATCCGCTCGTCGCCTATGCCAAGACCGGCGATGCCGGCCATTTCTCCGGCGCGCTCGATGTGCGCCCGGCCGCGGTCGCGGCGCCATTCCTTCTCGCCGGCACGATCGCTGCCGACGGCACCGTCGACCGCCATTTCGACGGCAAGATCGACAGCCCCACCCTCCTCGCCGGAGGGCATCCGCGCGCGGCGCATCTCCGCCTGCTGCAGCCGCATGTGCCGCCGGAGCTTGCCGCCGCCGTCATCGCGCGCTGGGATTTCTCGCGCGGCATCGACACGGTCGAGGCCGTCGATGCCGGGCCGTCGCTCTTGCATGGACGGCTCGCGCAGATGCCGACGCGCGGCATGAAGGGCTGGAACTGGACCGGCGAGGAACAGTCCTGGACGCGGAAGCCGGAGCACTACGGCGCCGTGCATTTCCACCATGACGACGTCTATGACGCCGCCTGGGAGACCTCGGTCGCGGTGACGCTGCCGCACGACCTGCCGAGCGGCGCCTATGCGCTGCATGCCGTCTCGGGCGACAGCGACGAGACCGCGACGCGCGAGGCCTATATCGCCTTCTTCGTGCGCCCGCCGCGATCGAAGGCCGCGCGGGCCAACCGGCCGAAGGTGGTGCTGCTCGCGCCGACCATGTCCTATCTCGCTTATGCCAATCACGCCGAGCACATCACGGCGCGCGGCGCCGAGCGGCAGATGGGCCGGCTGCTGACCTTCGGCCATGCCGATCTCTACATGTATGACCACCCGGAGATCGGCGGCTCGCTCTACGACACCCATGCCGACGGCTCGGGCGTCAACTATTCGAGCCGCCTCAGGCCGAACCTCAATTTCTCGCCGCGCTATCATTCCTGGCTCGGCGGCCCCGGCTCGGCGCTCTACCAGTACAATGCCGATACCCATCTCTTCGCCTGGCTCGACCGGAAGGGCATCGACTACGACATCATCACCGATGAGGACCTGCACGAGGAAGGCTACGACCTCCTCGCCGACTATCAGGTCGTCCTGACCGGCACGCATCCCGAATATCATTCGACGGCGATGTGGGACGCGATGAAGACCTGGATCGATCGTGGCGGGCGGCTGATATATCTCGGCGCCAATGGCTGGTACTGGCGCATCGCCTTCCACAAAACCGAGCCGGGGGTCATCGAGATCCGCCGCGCCGAGGACGGCATCCGCACCTGGGAACAGGAGCCCGGCGAATATCACCACGCCTTCAACGGCGAATTCGGCGGGCTCTGGCGGCGCATCGGCCGTGCGCCCAATGTCATCTGCGGCGTCGGCTTCATCGCGCAGGGCTTCGACATGTCGGCTTATTACCGCCGCGCGCCCGACGCCGACAATCCACGCGCGCAGTTCATCTTCAAGGATGTGCCGGACGAGATCATCGGCGATTTCGGCCTTGTCGGCGGCGGCGCCGCCGGCATCGAGCTCGACTGCATCTCCGTGCCGCTCGGCTCGGCGCCGAACATCCTGCGCCTTGCCTCCTCCGACGGGCATAGCGGCATGATGATGCTGGTCAACGAAGAGTTCGGCGTCGTCCTGCCCAATCTCGGCGGCGACCAGAACGAACGCGTCCATGCCGATCTCGCCTTCTACGAGACGGCGGCCGGCGGCGCGGTGTTCGCAACCTCGTCGATCGCCTGGTGCGGCTCGCTGCTGCACCAGGACTGCGACAACAATGTCTCGCGGATCACCTTCAACGTGCTCGAGCGCTTCCTCGACGAGACACCGTTCTGATGGCCGAACCCGGCATGGCCCCGGCCGACCACGCGTTCTTCGCGCTCGGCGATTTCGCGCTGGAGAGCGGGGTTGTCCTGCCCGGCGCGAGGCTCGCCTACACGACCTATGGCACTCTTTCGCCGACTAAGGACAACGTCATCCTCATGACCGGCGGCTTCAACGCGAGCGTCGCCGAGCATGCGTCGCGGATCGGCGGCGCCTCGCCGCTCGACCCGGCGCGCTGGTTCATCATCGTCATCCCGCTGATCGGCAACGGCCAGTCGTCTTCGCCGAGCAATACGCCGCCGCCCTTCGACGGGCCGCGTTTTCCCCCCGTCTCGATCGCCGACAATGTCCGCGCGCAGCACCGCCTCGTCACCGAGCGCTTCGGCATCGAGCGGCTCGCGCTCGTCACCGGCTTCTCGATGGGCGCCCTGCAGGCCTATCACTGGGCCGCGCACTACCCCGAGATGGTCGCGCGCATCGCGCCGATCTGCGGCGCCGCGCGCTGCTCGCGCCACAACTATGTCTTCCTCGCCGGCCTCGCCGCGGCGCTCAAGGCCGATGCACGCTTCAATGGCGGCGACACCACCGAAAAGCCGGTCGCCGGGCTTGCCGCCTTCGGCCGGGTCTTTGCCGGCTGGGCGTTCTCGCAGGCCTTCTATCGCGCGGAGATCGACCGGCGCGTGATGGGCTTCGCCTCGTCGGATGATTATCTCGCGACCTACTGGGACACGCTGTTCCAGGCATGCGACCCGAACGACCTGCTCGCCATGGTCTGGACCTGGCAGCACGCCGACATCAGCGCCAACGCCGTCTTCAACGGCGATTTCGGCGCGGCGCTGGCGGCGATCACCGCCCGCGCCGTCGTGATGCCGGGCGAGACGGATCTCTATTTCCCGGTCGCCGACAACGAGGCCGAGGTCGCCTTGATGCGGGACGCCCGCTGCGCGCCGATCCCCTCGCTCTGGGGCCACATCGCCGGCGCGCCCGGCGCCAACGCCGCCGACGAGGCCTTCATCAACGCGCGCATCGCGGACCTCTTAGCCGGCTGAACGAACACGCGGCGGCGCGGATGCGGCTTCAGTCAGTGCGAGCAACCGCTCCCACCTGTCATTGCCGGGCTTGACCCGGCAATCCAGCCTTCCTGCCTGTAGACCCGGATTTGGGGGCGGACAGTCGAAGACAGTCTGGGTTGCCGGGTCAGGCCCGGCAACGACAATTCTGAACATTCACAGCAGGGCCAAAGCCTGAAGTGGAGCGGCCCTAGGGCTGCTTCTCGAGCCGCGAGCATGACGCCATCGCGTCGTCGCCCATTTCGAGATAGCAGACGTCGAGCGTGGTGCCGCTCAGGGTGCCGAGATGGACGCCGTCGTCACCGACGAAATAGGCGCCCTTGCCGTCCGGCGTGATCGTGCCGATCAGGACTTCGCCGACATCGCCCTTCGGCGAGGGATAGACGAGCTTGGCGCGGAACGAGCGGCCCTGCTGCTCGCCGACGACGATCGTCACCGTGCCGCCGGTGAAGCCGTCCGCCTTCGAGACGCTGTCGCTCTGCCCCTTCCAGGTGCCGACGAGGCTCGGCGCATCCGCCGCGAGGGCGGGCCCGGCGATGAGGCCGGCGAGAGTCGCGCCGACGATGAGAAAAACGCGCGCTTGCATGAAAAGACCTGTGATGCTGGAGGACGAGGGCGACACCCTTAGTGTGCGGGCATCGACAAACAATGAACTTGCCTCGTGAAAGCTCCGGCACTTTTTAGCAAAACTTTGCGGTCGACCTCGTCAGCGATGACGAACGCCCCCTCGACAAAGGCCGCGAGGATGAAATGCTTGGTCAGAACTTGCCGTAGCGGAGATAGGCTTGCTGCGGATCGACGCCGGCGAGGATGGCCGTGCGGACGAGGTTTTCCGTGGCGATGGCCGTCTCCGCCTTGCCGGCGACCTCCTCGGCGAGGGCGGCGGGTATCCGGATCAGGCCGTCGCGGTCGCCGACGAGATAATCGCCGGGCGCGATGACGACATCGCCGATGCGGATCTCGACATCGGTCGCGGCCGGCAGCCAGGTGCCGACGATGTCGCGCGGGGTGAAGCCGCGGCACCAGGTCTGGAAGCCGATCGCCATCAGGAAATTGACGTCGCGGGCGAAGCCATCGACGACAGCGCCGCGCACGCCCTTGTTCTTCAGCGTCTCCGCCGACAATTCGCCCATATGGGCGACCTGATCGTCATTTGGCTGCGACACCCAGATGGCGCCGGACGGCGCCTTGGAGAGGAGGCCCGTCCAGGCGAGCAGCGTCTCGTGCGGATCGGCGTCCCTGTCGACCTTGCCGAGAATGGTGAAGGCGGGACCCGCCATCGCCCGCTCCGGCAGGATCGGCCGGAGGTCCGGCGGCAGCGTGAAGTCACGGAGGCCCATGGCGCGCATGACGTCGTGCACGACGCCGGTGTAGCAGGCCTCGAGGCGTTCGGTGAGCGTCGGCAGGATGACCTCCTCAGGCGGGCAGGCAGGCGGGCCCGATGGGCTCGAACGACTTGTAGGTCAGGATGAATTCCTGGTGGCCGAGCTCTTCCGACTTGGTGCGCCCGCCGGCCGCGAGGCCGAGCACGAGGTCGTGGATCTCCTGGCCGACCTCGGCGAGACCGGCACGCCCCTCGAGGATCCGCCCGGCATCGACATCCATGTCGTCTTCCATCCGCCTGAAGGTCTCGGGATTGGCGCAGATCTTGACCACCGGCGAGATCGCCGAGCCGACGACCGAGCCGCGGCCGGTCACGAACAGCACGACGTGGCTGCCGCAGGCGATCAGCTCGGCGATCTCGGCATTGTCGTTGATGTTGGGGAAGCCGAAGCGGACCTCGCCGTCCGGCACCACGTCGAGCAGGTAGAGGCCGCCACGCGGGGGCACGTCGCCGGGCTTGATCAGGCCGGAGATGGCCGAGGTGCCCGACTTCGCATAGGCGCCCATCGACTTTTCCTCGATGGTCGAAAGGCCGCCATCGGCATTGCCGGCGGCAAACGAGCCATAGCCGAGCGTCGCGTAATAGCGCGCCGCCTTGGCGACGCTCGCCTCCAGTTCGGCGCCGAGCGCCGGCGTCTCGGCGCGCGCGGCCATGATGTGCTCGCAGCCGATGAGTTCGCCCGTTTCCTCGAAGATGCAGGCGGCGCCTTCACTGACGAAGAGATCGAAGGCGCGTCCGGCGGCCGGATTGCCCGAGATGCCCGAGGTTCCGTCCGAGCCGCCGCAGACCGTGCCGATGACGAGTTCGCCGGGTTCCATCGGCACCGTCGGGGCGGCATCGAGCAGCGCGCGCTGCTCCTCGATGAAGGCGCGCCCTTCCGCGATCGAGGACCGCGTGCCGCCGGCAGCCTGGATGACGATCGTCTTCACGGCACGGCCGCTCGCGCGGACGGCTCGTTCCAGCGCATATTTGTTGAAGCTCTCGCAGCCGAGCGAGACGAGCAGCACGGCGCCGACATTTGGATGCGTGCAGAGCCGCTCCATCATCCGCGCGGCATAATCGTTCGGGTAGCAGCCGGGAAAGCCGATGACGTGGACGCCGTCCTCGCGGAAGGGAATGGCGATCTCGCGCGCGACATGATGGGCGCATTCGACGAGATAGCCGACCGCGACGATGTTGCGGATGCCCTTGCGCCCGTCCTCGCGGAGATAGCCGCGCATTTCGATCATGACCGTGCTCCGCTCGCCACCTGCTCCTCGAGGAGGTGATAGGTCGGCGTGTAGTCGCTCTTCACATTGTGGACATGGACATGCGCGCCGCGAGCGATCGGCTGGGTCGCCGAGCCGATCGGCGCGCCATATTTCAGGATCTTCTCGCCGGCCGCGATGTCGCGCCGCGCCAGCTTGTGGCCGATCGAGAGCGGCGCGGCGAGCGGAACGGCGACGCCGTCGAGCACCAGGGCCTCGCCGGCCGCGATGCGCGACCGCGCCACGACGACATTGTCGCCGTCATGCAGCAGCAGCAGGCGGGGGTCGATCGATGAAGGCACGATTTCCTCCGGAGACAGTCGCCGTCGCGGGCGCAGCGTCGTCATCGGGTAGCGCATCATCGTGAAATGCGAAACAAAAAATTTTTTATTGCCAAGCGGGCCGGCTGCCGCATAGGTTGCGATCATGCGAGCCTTGAAACGAGCGACTTTGGCCGAACAGGCCTATGAAGAGCTGCGCAGCCAGATCGTCTCCGGTCGGCTGCAAGGCGGCCAGCGGCTGCTCGCCGACGAGATCGCCGACAAGCTCGCGATCAGCCAGACCCCGGTCAAGGAAGCGCTGGCGCTTCTGGAGCGCGACGGCCTCGTCAGCGGCTCGGCGCGGCGGGCCTCGACCGTGCGGCGGTTCGAGCCGGCCGACATCGTCGAGATCTTCGAGGCCCGCATGCTCGTCGAGCTGCATGCGGTGGCGAGCGGCATGGCCGCCGGACGGGCGAGCGCGGACTTCGTCGCGCGCCTCAACAGCCTGTTCCAGGCGCATCTTGCCGAAGTGCGCAAGCAGAACGACGAAGCGCTCGTCGATGCGATCCGGCTCGACCGCGAATTCCACGAGATGCTGGTCAGTCTCGGCGCCAACGAGACCATCGCCGGCTGGCACCGCGTCGTGCAGCGGCAGACGCAGACGATCCGCAACTTCACCCTGAAGAGCTATTCGCTGGAACGCACCGAACGCGAGCACTCGGCCATCGTCGAGGCGATCGGCCGCGGCGATGCGGACGGGGCCGTCGGCGCGTTGCGGGCGCATCTGACCGCGAGCCGCGACGCGATGCTGTCTCGGGCGCCGGAGGAACTGCCGGTCAGGGGCTGACCGGACGGGTCGCGGCGGTGGAGGTCGCTGCGACGGACTGCACGGGACGACCGAGGGAGGGTCGTCGTCGCCGGATTTCCGCGTCCAACGGGCGCGGCCGCCCTGCGGCACGGGAAGGCACTACCCATAAAAAACCTGAGGGAGGAACTGCCAATGAAGTCTCTGAACAAGGGGCCGGTCGCGATTGCGAAGGCCATGCTGCTCGCCGGCGTCATGGCGCTCGGCGTCACCGGCGCCAAGGCCGAATCCGGCAAGGTCGCCGTCGACCTGACGACGCTCACCTCGCCGTTCTGGACGTCGTACAACAAGTACATCATCGAGGAGGCGAAGGCGCAGGGCGTCGAGCTGCTCGAGCCGTTCAACTCCGAATTCGACACCGCCAAGCAGATCACCGGCGTGCAGAACGCGCTGGCGCTCGGCGCCAAGGGCATCATCTTCTCGCCCTTCGAATCGGCCGCGGCCGGCAATGTGCTGAAGGCCGCCGAGAAGGCCGGCGCCAAGGTCGTCGCCGTCGACGTCGCCCCCGACAATGGCCCGGTCGCCATCGTCGTGCGCGCCAACAACGTCGCCTATGGCGAGAAGGCCTGCAAGTTCATCGGCGATACCGTCAAGGAAGGCGCCGTCCTGCAGATCATGGGCGACCAGGCCTCGATCAACGGACGCGACCGCGGCAACGGCTTCCGCGACTGCATCACCAAGAACTATCCGAAGCTCACGCAGCTCGAAGTGCCGACCAAGGCGTGGTCGGGCGAGGACGCGGCGGCCGGCCTCGACGCGATCCTGAACTCGAACCCCGACCTCAAGGCGATCTACATGCATGCCGGCGGCGTCTTCCTGGCGCCGACGCTGCAGACGCTGAAGCGCAAGGGCCTCCTGAAGCCCGCGGGCGAAGCGGGCCACATCGTCATCGTCTCGAATGACGGCATTCCGCAGGAGTTCGACGCCATCCGCAAGGGCGAGATCGACGCCACCGTCTCGCAGCCGGCCGACCTCTATGCCAAGTACGGCATCATGTATCTGAAGCAGGCGATGGAGGGGAAGACCTTCGCTCCCGGCGCGACGGATCATGACTCGATGATCGTCGAGGTTCGCCCCGGCGTGCTCGAGGACCAGCTGGCGGCGCCGCTGGTCACCAAGGAGAATGTCGACGACAAGGCGTTCTGGGGCAACCAGCTCTGACGCTCACCGCGCGCCCCGATCCACTCGGGGCGCGCACCCTCTCCCATGACGAGCACCCCTGCCATGCCCCTGACGTCCACGGACGCCGCGCCGCCGATCGTCGAGGCGATCGGCGTATCCAAGCGCTACGGCCCCACCATCGCGCTCAGCGATGCCGGCATCGTCGTGCATGCGGGTGAATCGCATGCCCTCGTCGGGCGCAACGGCGCCGGCAAATCGACGCTGGTCGGGATCCTGACCGGGCTGCGCGCCTCCGACACCGGCACGGTGCGCTTCTCCGGCGAGCCGGCGCCGCCGATCGCCGACCGCGAGGCCTGGCGCCAGCGCGTCGCCTGCGTCTACCAGCATTCGACCATCATCCCGGACCTCACGGTCGCGGAAAACCTTTTCATAAACCGCCAGCCGCTGCAGCGCGGCATGATCAGCTGGCCGACGCTGCGCCGGCAGGCGCGCGAGCTGCTCGATCGCTGGAACGTCTCCGTCCCTGAGGACATGCGCGCCGGGGACCTCCGCGTCGAGGCGCGGCAGCTGGTCGAGATCGCGCGCGCCCTCTCCTATGGCGCCCGCTTCATCATTCTCGACGAGCCGACGGCGCAGCTCGACGGCGAGGAGATCAAGCGCCTCTTCGTGCGCATCCGCGAATTGCAGGCGGCCGGCGTCACCTTCCTCTTCATCTCGCACCATCTGCAGGAGGTCTACGAGATCTGCCAGGCGGTGACGGTGCTGCGCGACGCGCGCCACATCATCACCGCCTCGGTCGCGGACCTGCCCAAGAACCGCCTGATCGAGGCGATGACGGGCGAGAACGTCCATCTCGACATCGCCGATGCCGCCGGCCGCACGGTCGATGCCGCGGCGCCCGTCGCGCTCGCGGTCGAGAAGATCTCGGGCCAGGATTTCGCAGATGTCAGCTTCACGGTGCGCCGCGGCGAGGTCGTCGGCCTCTCGGGCTCGACCTCGAGCGGACGCGTCGGCGTCGCCGAGGCGATCGCCGGCCTCGAGCCCTATCGCGACGGGACGATCCGCATCGGCGCCAGGACGCTGCCCTCGGCCGACGTGCCGGCGGCGCTGGCGCTCGGCGTCGGCTGCGTGCCGAAGAGCCGGCACAAGCAGGGCCTCGTGCTGACGATGCCGATCGCCGACAACACCACCATGACCATCAATCACCGGCTGGGGCCGTTCGGCTTCATCAAGCCGCGGAAGCGCGCCGGCCTCGCCGAGGAGACGATCCGCGCGCTCGGCGTGGTGACGCAGGGTCCGGAGCAGCTGGTCTCCGGCCTTTCCGGCGGCAACCAGCAGAAGGTCGTCATGGGCCGCGCGCTCGCCAACGACCCCTCGGTGCTGGTGCTGATGGACCCGACCGCCGGCGTCGACGTCAAGTCGAAGGAGGCGCTGCTCGGGGTCGTCGAACGGATGCGGCAGGAGGGCAAGGCCATCCTGGTCGTCTCCAGCGAGGTCGAGGACCTCAGGACCTGCGACCGGGTGCTGGTCATGCGGCACGGATCGATCGTTGCGGAACACCAGGCGGGCTGGAGCGACAATGCGCTCGTCGCCTCGATAGAAGGAATAGAGGCCCTATGAGCACCACGCCCTCCGCCGCCTCGTCCGCGCCCGGCCTTCCCGCCGGCCGCAGGGGAGCCTCGAGCGCCATCGCCGGCCGCATCCGCGACCTCGCTCTGCTGCCGGCGCTCATCGTCTTGGTCATCGTCGGCGCGCTGGTGAGCCCGGCCTTCCTGACCCAGGCCAACATCACCACGATCCTGACCTCGTCGGCAGCGCTCGCCCTCGTCGTGCTGGCGGAATCGCTCATCATCATCACCGGCAAATTCGACCTGTCGCTCGAATCGATCGCGGGCTTCGCCCCGGCGATCGGCGCGCTGGTCGTGCTGCCGATCGCGAGCAACGGCTTCGGCCTCGAACTGCCCACCATCGTCGGCATGCTCCTGGTGCTGGCGATCGGCGCGCTGGTCGGCTTCATCAACGGCTTCCTGATCGTCCGCCTGCAGCTCAACGCCTTCATCGTCACGCTCGCGATGCTGATCATCCTGCGCGGCATGCTGGTCGGCGCCTCGAAGGGGCGGACGCTGTTCGACCTGCCGGATGCGTTCTACGCGCTGATGATCGTGACCTTTCTCGGCATTCCGCTCGCGGTCTGGCTCGCCGCCCTCGCCTTCCTGATCGCCGGCCTCGTGCTCAAATATCACCGGCTCGGCCGAGCGCTTTATGCGATCGGCGGCAACCCGGAGGCGGCGCGCGCCGCCGGCATCCGCGTCGAGCGGATCACCTGGGGCGTCTATGTGCTCGCCGGCGTGCTGGCCTCGATCGGCGGCCTCGTCATCACCGGCTATGTCGGCGCGATCAGCGCCAACCAGGGCAACGGCATGATCTTCACCGTCTTCGCCGCGGCGGTGATCGGCGGCATCTCGCTCGACGGCGGCAAGGGCACCATGTTCGGCGCGCTGACGGGCGTGCTGCTGCTCGGCGTGGTGCAAAACCTGCTGACGCTGGCGCAGGTGCCCTCGTTCTGGATCCAGGCGATCTATGGCGCCATCATCCTCGGCGCGCTGATGGTCGCAAGGCTGACATCGGGCGTGCCGCAGACCTGACGGGGGACCGGCGACGCCTCGGAGAGGGGCTTGCGCAGGCGATCGGCGGTGTCGTTCCGGGCGCCGCCGACAGCAAGATTGTCACCCAGCCGATCGCGGAAAAATGCGAGCATCGGCGCCATGTTGGAAAGAACCGAATCGAGACCGGATTTGCAGAGACTTGACCGCTGGGACATCGCGTCCCTGATCCTTGCCGTGCTCGCGCTCTGGCTGGTCCTCCATCTGCATATCCTCTCCGTCCTCCTGTCGGCGCTGCTCGTCTATGAGCTCGTCGACCTGACGGTGCCGTCCTTTCGCCGGTTCGGCGTCAATGCCGCCCTCGCCAAGACCTTTTCCATCGCGGTGATCACGGCTGCCATCGCCGGCGCGCTGCTGGTGCTGTCGCTGTGGCTCGGCTCGTTCATCGCCGCCGGCGGGCAGCCGATCCAGGAACTGATGAGCCAGATGGCGGTGGCGCTCGAGCATATCCGCCCGAACCTGCCGCAATGGGCCGCCGATCTCATTCCGGCCGATCTCAACGCGCTGAAGGTGCTCGGCGCCGACTGGCTGCGCAGCAATGGCAGGCAGGTCGCCTCGGTCGGCCAGGATGTCGGGCGGCTGACGGTGCACATCATCATCGGCATCGCCATCGGCGCCCTCGTCGCCTTCTCGCATGAGATCGGCGAGCAGGTGACCGGCGCCGCCGACCGCCGCCGGCCGCCGCTGGCCGAGGCCGGACGGCGCCGCTCGCGCAATCTCGCCGTCGCCTTCCGCCAGGTGGTGTTCTCGCAGGTGCGGATCTCGGCGGTGAACACCGCCCTCACCGGCTTCTTCCTCGCGGTGGTGATGCCGCTCGTCGGCGTGCCGCTGCCGCTGACCAAGACGCTGATCGTGGTGACCTTCGTCGTCGGCCTCTTGCCCGTGATCGGAAATCTCATTTCCAACACGGCCATCGCCCTCGTCGCGCTCAGCGTCTCGCCCTATGCGGCGGCCGGCGCGCTCGTCTTCCTGATCGTCATCCACAAGCTCGAATATTTCCTGAACGCCGCGATCATCGGCTCGCGCATCCATGCAAGAGCCTGGGAACTGCTGGTCGCCATGATCGTGATGGAAGCGGCGTTCGGCGTCGCCGGCCTCATCGCCGCCCCGGTCTTCTACGCCTTCGCCAAGCTGGAACTCCGCCAGGCCGGCATGATCTAGGCGTGGCGACGGTCAGGGCGCGCAGCGGCGCCCTGACCGTGTCGCGACGCTAGAAGCGCTCGGCGAGCCAGGCGAGCTGCGTCCGCTCCTGGAAGGCGCCGCCGCCTTCATGGTCGTTGAAGCCGTATTCGCGGATCGTCTTGTCCTTTGAGGCGACCGCGTTGAAGGCGGCGAAGATGGTCGAGGGCGGGCAGATCGTATCCATGAGCGCGACCGAGAACAGCGCCGCGGCCTTGTCGATGCGGCGCGCGAAATGGACGCCGTCGAAATAGTTGAGCGTGTTGAACACCCGCTCGACGCTGTCGCGATGGATGGCGAGGAAGCGCGAGATCTCCGGGAAGGGATCGCGCGGCGTCACCGTGACGGCGCGCGGGAAATCGCAGAGGAAGGGCACGTCGGGCATCAGCGCCTTGACGGCCGGCTCGAGCGCAGCAACGGCGATCGAGATGCCGCCGCCCTGGCTGCCGCCGATGACGGCGATGCGGCCGCCGTCGATCGCCGGATGGCTGCGCGCTGTCTCGATGGCGCGGACGCCATCGGTGAAGACGCGGCGGTAATAGTAAGTTTCGGGATCGAGGATGCCGCGCGTCATGAAGCCGGGATGGGCCGGATCGGAGCCGACGGGATCGGCGGTGTCGCCCTTCGACCAGGTGCTGCCCTGTCCGCGCGTGTCCATGACGAGCACGGCATAGCCGGCCGCCGGCCACAGCAGGTGATCCTGCGGGAAGCCTCTGCCGCCGCCATAGCCGATGAACTTGACGACGCAGGGGAGCGGCCCCGTGCGCTTGCGCGGCAGCGTCAGCCAGGCCTTGACCGGATGGCCGCCGAAGCCGGCAAAGGTGACGTCGAAAACCTCGACCAGCTTCAGCCCGGACTCATGGGGCGCAAAGCTCGCCGCGAGCGGGACGCTGCGCGTTTCCGCGAGGGTGCGCTGCCAGAAGGCATCGAAGTCCGGCGGCGTCACCACGTCGCTGTGATAGGCGCGCAGGTCCTTCAGGCTGAAATCATAAAGCGGCATTGCATCCTCTCCCGGTTTGGCGCGCCAGCTTCCTGCGGACGCCGCCGCCTGGCAAGGCCAAAGCCGTGCGGATTTTCGCCTCTGGGGAGAATGACAGCGCCCTGTCAGGTGACCTTTGCGAGTGTCGCGACAGGCCGGTTGCCGCATGCGGCGCGCCGGCGCCGACACACCCGTCTCTTCACCACCGGGACCCCCTTGTTCATGAAGAAGCTCGCTCTCTCGCTCCTCGTCGTCGCGGCGTCCGGCGCCTATGTCTGGTCGCAGTCCGGCACCGACCAGAACGACGCCCTGCTCGGTCTGTCGCCGGCGGGTACCGCGTCCGGCCCGGACAGCGGCGCCTTGCCAGTCGCACCGGAGGCCGTCCCCGCCGTGCCGGACCCGGCGCCCGCGCCGACGCCGGAGCCGGCCGCCGTGATCCTGCCGGCGCCCTTCGTCATCGAGAAGCCTGTGCCGCCGGTGCAGCCGATCACCGCCGACGCCGTCCCGGCGCCGCCGCCTGCTCCCCCTGCCCCCGCGCCGGCGACGGTCGCCTCCGTGCTGCCCGATCCGCCGCGTCCCAGGCCGCGGCCGCAGCGCGTCGCAGCCAGCCGGCCGCTCGCGACCAATGTGTCGATGACGGTCGCAGCCAATGGCAGCCTCGCCGACGGCGCCTATACCGGCCCGGCCGTCGATGCCTATTACGGCCTCGTCCAGATCCAGGCGATCGTGCGCGGCGGCCGCCTCGCCGGCATCAAGGTGCTGCAATATCCCTCCGATCGGCGCACCTCGGTCGCGATCAATCGCCAGGCGCTGCCGATGCTGCGCGACGAGGCGGTGGCGGCGCAGAGCGCCACGATCGACATCGTCTCGGGCGCGACGCTGACCAGCAAGGCCTTCATCCGCTCGCTCAGCGGCGCGCTCAAGCAGGCGACGGCCTGACCATGCGCGAAACGCGGCTCATGATGGGCATGCCGATCACCATCGAGATCGTCGGCGCCAGCGATGGCGCCGCGATCGAAGCGGCCTTCGCGTCCTTCGACGCGGTCGATCGCCGCTTCAGCACCTATCGGACGGACAGCGAGATCGCCGCGATCAACAGCGGCCGTTTTCTCCCGGCCGACTACAGCGCCGAGATGCGCGAGGTGTTCGCGCTGGCCGAGCAGACACGGATCGAGAGCGGCGGCTATTTCGACATGCGCCGCCCGACCGGAGCGCTCGATCCCTCCGGCATCGTCAAGGGCTGGGCGATCCTGAACGCCGCCCGGCTGATCGCCGCCACCGGCGCGCGCGACTTCTTCGTCGATGCCGGCGGCGACATCCAGTCATCGGGGGTCAATGCCAAGGGCGATCCGTGGCGCGTCGGCATCCGCAGCCCGTTCGACGAGACCGCGATCATCAAGGTGGTCGAGCCGCGCGGCTACGGCATCGCGACCTCGGGCTCCTATGTGCGCGGCCGCCATATCCGCAATCCGCATGCCCCCGCCGATCCGCTCGCCGAGATCGTCAGCCTGACGGTCATCGCGGCCGACGTGCTCGAGGCCGACCGCTTCGCCACCGCCGGTTTCGCCATGGGCCGCGACGGCATCCATTTCATCGAACAGCGCCCCGGTCTTGAAGGCTACGCCGTCGACCGCGCCGGACGCGCCACGCTCACCAGCGGCTTCGGAGATTTCGCGACATCATGATCTCGCTCATCGACCGGGTCCTCGACCCCATCACCATGTACCGCCTGGTGCTGACCTATCTCGGCGCGCTGCTGGCGACAGCCTTCGTGCTCGGCTTCTTCGGGCTGACGCCGCATGACCCGACCGCGATCGCCTTCTCGGCCGTCGTCATCACGAGCGCCTGCTGGCTGTCCAACCGCCTGTTCGCCGCCGTCTTCCGCGTGCCGGCCAATAGCGATTCGATCACCATCACCGCCTTCATCCTGGCGCTGATCCTCGACCCGGTGACCGCCTCCGACACGAGGGGCGTCGGCGTGCTCATCTTCGCCTCGGTCTGGGCGATGGCGTCGAAATACATCTTCGCGGTCGGCGGCCGGCACCTGTTCAATCCGGCGGCCGTCGCCGTCGTGATGACCGCCTTCCTGCTCGACCATCCCGCCACCTGGTGGGTGGCCGGCAATCTGCCGCTGCTGCCGGTCGTGCTCATCGGCGGTCTCTTGGTACTGCGCAAGCTGCGCCGCTTCGACATGGCGCTTGTCTTCGCGGCGACCGCGCTCGCGACGACGCTCGCCACCGCCGCGCCGTCACAGTTCGGCACCGTCCTCATCGAGACGCTCACCTCCTCGCCGCTCCTCTTCTTCGCCTTCGTCATGCTGACAGAGCCGCTGACCTCGCCAACCATGCGCTGGCCGCGCCTCGCCTTCGCCGCGATCACCGGCTTCTTCTTCGCGCCCAATGTCCATGTCGGCGCGTTCTACTTCACGCCGGAACTGGCGCTCCTCATCGGCAATCTCTTCGCCTATGCGGCGGGCCCGCGCGGCCGTTTCGTGCTGACGCTGGAGCGGATCGAGCAGTCGGCAGCCGACAGCTACGACTTCATCTTCCGCTCGCCGAAGACGCTCGCCTTCCGCGCCGGCCAGTATCTCGAATGGACGCTCGCGCTCGATCATCCCGACAACCGCGGCAACCGCCGCACCTTCACGCTCGCCTCGGCGCCGACCGAGGAGACCGTGCGGCTCGGGGTCAAGTTCTATCCCGAGCCGAGCGCCTTCAAGCGGGGGCTGGCGGCGATGCGGCCGGGCGACACGATCCAGGCGTCGCAGGTCGCCGGCGATTTCACCCTGCCCTCCGACCCGACGGCGAAGCTCGCCTTCATCGCCGGCGGCATCGGCATCACGCCGTTCCGCAGCATGCTGCGCCTGCTGCTCGACCGCGACGAGGCGCGGCCGATCAAGGTTCTCTATGCCGTCAGCCGCCCCGAGGACGTCGCCTATCGCGACGTGCTCGACGCAGCGGAAACGCGGCTCGGCATCCCGACCGTCTATGCCGTCTCGCGCGGGGCCGAGGCGGGTGAGCATCGCGGACCGATTGACGCGGCGCTCATCCGCGAGACGATCCCGGACTATCGCGAACGGACCTTCTACATCTCCGGCTCCGGCGCGATGGTCGCGGCGATGCGGAGCCTCCTCATCGGCATGGGCGTCGAGCGGCGGCGGATCCGGACCGACTTCTTCTCAGGGCTCGCCTGAGGAGATAGCCCCTAGCGCGGCCTCGGCGCGGCGGCAGACGGCCGCCGCTTGCTCGGCTTAGCCCCTTGGGGCAGATGGACGTGGTGCTCGAGAAGACGGGCGAAGTCCTCCGGCGGCAAGGGCTTGCTGTAGAGGTAGCCCTGCCCGATCCGGCAGCCTTCATCGCGCAGGAAATCCCGCTGCTCGACGGTTTCGATGCCTTCCGCGACCACGTCGAGCTTCAGCGTCCGCGCGAACAGCAGGATGGCCCTGAGGATCGAGGCGTCGCTCGATTCGACGACCATGTGGCGGATGAACACCTGGTCAATCTTGATACGGCCGAAGGGGAAGTCGCGCAGATACTGGAAGGACGCGTGGCCGGCGCCGAAATCATCGACGGCGAGGCCGAAGCCGGCGTCACGCAGGCGCCGCAGCGTGGCGCGCGTCGTCTCGGACGAATCGATCATGACGCCCTCGGTCAGTTCGAGCTCGAACTGCCGCGCCTCGGCCCCATGACGCGCCAGCATACCGGCGAGCGAGCCGACGAAGGACGGTTCGCGCAACTGGATCGCCGAGATGTTGAGCGACATCGTGGGCACCGTCAGCCCGTTGTCCGCCCACGCACGCGCCTGGCGCATCGCTTCGTCCAGCAACCAGTTGCCGAGCGGCACCATCAATCCCGACGCCTCGGCGAGCGGAATGAACTTCGAGGGCGGCAGCAGGCCGAGGGAGGGGTGCTGCCAGCGCATCAGCGCCTCGGCGCCAACGATCACGCCGGTGTGGATATCGACCAGCGGCTGATAGTGCAGCCGCAGCTGCCCGCCATCGATGGCATGCCGCAACGCCTGGCGCAGCAGCAGCGCGCTGTTCCGATCGACCTCATCGGACGCGTAGGCACGATGAAGCCCGCGGCCGGCGAGCTTGGCATCCTGCAGCGCCACGCTTGCCCGGCGCATCAGTTCGGACTCGGTCGAAAGCGCGGTGCCGGCCTGGACTGACGGAAAATAGGCCGAGCCGATACTGGCATCGATTTCGACGGGCTCGCCCTGCCCCACGATCGGGACCGCCAGGGACGCGGCCAGCGCGGCGGCGGAGTCGCCGATGTCATGGCTTGCATCGGGCGTCGCATAGAAGACGGCGAACTCGTCGCCGCCCATGCGCGCGGCATAGCCGTGCCTCGTCTCCGCGAAATCGCTGATCCGGCGCGCGATCTCCTTCAGGATCATGTCGCCGGCTTGCTGTCCGATCAGCTCGTTGACCTCCTTGAAGCTGTCGAGGTCCACCTTCAGCAGGATGACCCGGTCACCCGCTGCCTCGGCCACCGCCATGGCGCGGCGCAGCGACGTGCCGAACAGCGAGCGGTTGGCGAGACCAGTCAGGGGATCGTGATAGGCGAGATAAGAGAGCCGCTCCTCGACCCGTTTCTCGTCCGTCACATCGACGCCGACGCCATCCCAGAGGGTGTCACCGGCTTCGTTCCGTCGCGCCTTGGAATAGGTCCGGAGCCAGTGGACGGCGCCCGCGTCGGTCCTGATGCGGAACTCGAGCG
The DNA here is from genome assembly GCA_965229325.1 of Kaistia sp. GTDB lineage: Bacteria > Pseudomonadota > Alphaproteobacteria > Rhizobiales > Kaistiaceae > Kaistia. The sequence goes on from OZ245873.1 coordinate 2,193,812, forward strand.
TTAGCGGCGAGAGGTCGGCCGCCGAGCGGAGCAGATTGTCGCGGAACATCTGCCGGTCGTCCGGATGAATGCACCCCCACAGTCTGTCGACCGTGGACTGCTCTCCCTGCGGCATGCCGAGGGCCTGGATCGCAAGCGAGCCGCGATGGCTGAATTCGAGCGTGCCGTCCCGCCGGAGCACACGCTGGAAGACGAAGCCCGGCATGTTCTCGACAATCGCGTTCAGTCGCTCCTGCAACTGCTCCTTCTCGGCGGCGAGCGTCCGCTTTGCCGTGACGTCATTCTGAATGCCGATGAAGCCGACGACGCTGCCGCCTGCGTCCCGGCGGGGCGTGATCCTCAATTCGTTCCAGAACGGCTCGCCCGTCTTGCGGTAATTCAGGATCTGGACTTCGATCTCTTCGCCGCGCGCGACCGCCCCCCGCATGGCGGCAACGACATCCGGGTCGCTGCCGGGGCCCTGCAGGAAGTTGCAGTTTCGTCCGATGACATCCGACGCCGCATAGCCGGTCATCGCCTCGAAGGCGGTGTTGACATAGACGATCGGATTGCCGGGAAGGGTCGCGTCGGTCAGGACGCAGCCCGATGGGATCAACCTGAGGGCTGCCTCAAAGTCGACCGCCGTCTCGCCGGCCGCCAGAGGCAGCAGTGGACGCTTGAAGATCGACACGGCACGCCTTCTGCGGACTGTGACAGACAATGTCATCGGTGTAGCAGAGTCCGTGTTCGATTGTGTTGATCCAGATCATCGAATTTCTGCGTGTACGTGACGACATGGCTGCCGTCCGTCACATACTGGACGCCGCCGAAATGACATCGATCAAATTGGACGGAGTTCTGTGGCCCTCCGCCCGATCGTCAGGCCGGGCGAGGCAGCTGGATCGACACGGTGAGCCCCGGCCCGGCGTCGCCGAGCGTCAGCGTTCCGCCATAGGCGGCGACGATGTCGGAGGTGATGGCGAGGCCAAGGCCGGTGCCGCCGCTCTCGTCGAGACGGGCGCCGCGGGCGAGCGCCGCCTCGCGGTCGGCGCTCGCGATGCCGGGGCCGTCATCGGCGATGGTGATCAGCGTTCCCGCGGCATCGGCCGAAGCGGTGACGGTGATCGAGGAGCGCGCGAAGCGGGCGGCGTTCTCGAGGAGATTGCCGAGGATCTCGGAGAGGTCGCCGTCGTCGATCGGCGCCTCGAAACCATCCGGCACCTCGATCCCGAAGGCGAGGCGATCGCCGCCCGGCATCCGCGCCACGACGGAGACGACGCGGGCGGCGACATCGGCGACGCGGCAGGAGGCCGGCCCGCCGACGCCGGGTGCGATGCGGGCGCGGGCGAGCTCGCGCTCGACATGGCGGCGGATGGCCGCGACGCTCTTGCCGATCTCGTCGGCGAGCTCGGTCTCGCCCTTCTGGCGCAGCGCGCGGATGTCGGCGGCGAGGATCTGCAGCGGCGTCTTCAGCCCATGCGCGAGATCGGTCGCCCGTGTGCGGGCGCGCGCGAGCGCGCGCTCCTGGCCATCGAGCAGGCGGTTGATCTCGTCGGCGAGCGGCAGCACCTCGCTCGGCACGGCGGCATCGAGACGGGCGGAGCGCCGCGCGCCGACATCGTGCACGGCCTTGCGCAGCGCTTCCAGCGGCGCGAGGCCGACCGAGATCTGCACGAAGATCGCCGCGAGCAGGACGCCGCCGAGCAGCGCCAGCGCCGGGACGAGCTGCAGCAGATAGTCGTCGACGGCAGTCGCAATCGTCCGGTGGTCCTCCGCCACCACTGCTGCAAAGCCGCGGCCGTCGGCATCGGTGATCCGCCGCCCGACCACGAGGAGCCTCGCGCCATCGGGACCGGCGACCTCGCTCACCTGCAGCGTGCCGTCGCTGCCGCCCGGCGGCAGGTCGAGCGCCTGGTCCCAGAGCGAGCGCGAGCGGACGAGCCGGCCGCTGGAAAGATCGCGCAGCTGCCAATAGTAGCCGGAGAGCGGCGCCTGGAAGCGCGGATCGGTGAGGACCGGCGCAACGGCGAGCATGCCGTCAGCACCGAATGTCGTCGCGCCGATCAGCTGGTTGAGATCGACGGTCAGCTCCGCCTCGACGCGGCGCTCGACATGGCGTTCGAACAGGAAGCGAAGGCCGACGCCGGCGATGCCGAGCGCGACGAGGACGGAGATCGCCGCGGCCGACCAGAGGCGGAAGCGGATCGAGCCGCGCCTCATGAGGGATTGCCGGGCACGAGATAGCCGAAGCCGCGCCGCGTCTCGATGATGTCGGGGCCGAACTTGCGGCGGAGGCGGGCGACGATGACCTCGATGGCGTTCGGATCGCGGTCATGGCCGGAATCATAGAGATGCTCGGCAAGCGCGGTCGGCGCGACGACCTCGCCGGCATGGTGGATCAGGAAGGCGAGCAGGCGGTATTCGAGCGGCGACAGCGCGATCGGCACGCCGTTCAGCGCAAAGCGCATCTGCCGAGTGTCGAGCGAAAGCGGACCGGCGCTGATCACCGGCGCCGGCTGGCCGGCGGCGCGGCGGAGCAGCGCGCGCAGGCGGGCGATCAGTTCCTCCATCTCGAACGGCTTCGGCAGATAGTCGTCGGCGCCGGCATTGATGCCCTCGACCCGCTCGGTCCAGACGCCGCGCGCCGTCAGGATCAGCACCGGAAATGTCCGGCCGGCCGCCCGCCAGCGGCGAAGGATCGTCAGCCCGTCGAGGCGGGGCAGGCCAAGATCGAGGATGACGGCGTCATAGGTCTCGACATCGCCCCGGAACCAGGCGTCCTCGCCGTCCGAGGCGATATCGACCGCCATGCCGGATGCCTTGAGGCTCGCCGCGATGTCCTCGGCGATGCGGCGCTCGTCCTCGACGACCAGGATCCTCATCGCTCGCCCCCCTCGTCGTCGAAGACCGTACCCTTGCCGGCATCGACATCGACGATCTGGCGGCGGCCGTCGGCGCTGACGACCTGGACGCGGTAGACCCAGCGGTCGCGCCCGCGCACCAGATCGACCGCGACGATCTCGCCGGGAACGCGGCGGGAGACCTCGGCGAGGATCTCCGAGAGCGCGCGGATCTCGCCGCCCTCGCGCAGTTCCCGCGCGCGATCATGGTCGTCGTCGTCGTCAGCGGCCGCATGCACGGCGAGCGGCCCGGCGAAGGCCAGGATGGCGACCACCGTGGCGGCAAGGCAGAGAAGGACCGATCGTCGAACGCGCATACCCATCCGATCTTCCTGCCACGCGGAACCTGTCAAGGCGCTGACACACCCTGTCAGCGCGCCGCAAGGCCGGGCCGGCTAGGCAGGATCGTCGCGTCCCGTTGCGGATGCCCAACAGACGTCAAGCAGGATATCAGAACCATGGCCAGATCGTTGTTTATCGCCGCTGCCCTCGCCCCCTTCGCCGCGGGCCTCCTCATCGGCGGCAGTCTTTCCCTTCCCGCCTTCGCGCAGACGGCGGCCGTCACCAGCCCCGCCGACCCCGCCGCGCTCGATCTCGAGGCGATCCCGGTCCAGCCGGTCAAGGGCCCGCTGTCGGTCAAGGGTGTCGCCGGCGAGGACGACGACGATGCGCCCGGCGCGCTTGAAGGCGGCCGCTCGCATCATGGCGAAGCGCACGAGGCCGAGGGCCACGGCCACGACGACAGCGATGGCGACTACGACGAGTAGCGCGCCTTTGCGGCGGCCTCACATATTCGGATAGTTGGGGCCGCCGCCGCCTTCCGGAACCGTCCAGGTGATGTTGCGGTTCGGATCCTTGATGTCGCAGGTCTTGCAGTGGACGCAGTTCTGCGCGTTGATCTGGTAGCGCGGGCCGGCCGGCTCCTCGATCCACTCATAGACGCCGGCTGGGCAATAGCGCTGCGAGAGCCCCGCATAGACGTCGTGCTCCGACGTCTTCTGCAGCGCGAGATCGGCGACCTTCAGGTGAACCGGCTGGTCTTCCTCGTGATTGGTGTTCGACAGGAACACCGAGGACGGCAGGTCGAAGCTGACGCGATTGTCGGGCTTCGGATAGTCGATCACAGGCTGGCCGGCCGCTGGCTTCGTCGCCTCGAAATCCGCCTTTCCGTGCTTCAGCGTTCCGAACACGGAGAAGCCGAGCGTGTTCGCCCACATGTCGATGCCGCCGGCGAGAATGCCGCCGATCGTGCCGAGCTTCGACCAGAGCGGCTTGACGTTGCGCACCTTCCGCAAGTCGCTACCGATCTCGGACGCGCGCCAGGCCGCCTCGTAATCGTCGAGTGCGTCATGGGCGCGGCCGGCGGCGAGCGCCGTGCCGAGATGGTCGGCCGCGAGCATGCCCGAGAGCATGGCGTTGTGGCTGCCCTTGATGCGCGGCAGGTTGACGAAGCCGGCCGAGCAGCCGATCAGCGCGCCGCCCGGGAAGACGAGCTTCGGCACCGACTGGTAGCCGCCCTCGGTGATCGCCCTCGCGCCATAGGAGAGCCGCTTGCCGCCTTCGAACAGCGGCGCGATCGCCGGATGCGTCTTGAAGCGCTGGAACTCGCGGAACGGCGACAGATAGGGATTGGCGTAGTTGAGATGGACGACGAGGCCGACCACGACCTGGTTGTCCTCGAGATGATAGAGAAACGAGCCGCCGCCGACGCTGTTGCCGAGCGGCCAGCCGAAGGTGTGCTGGATGAGGCCCGGCCGGTGCAGCGCCGGATCGATCTGCCAGAGCTCCTTGAGCCCGAGGCCGAACTTCTGCGGCTCGCGGCCGTCGGAGAGGCCGAAGCGCTGGATCAATTGCTTGGCGAGCGAGCCCCGCGCGCCCTCGCCGATCAGCGTGTAGCGGCCGCGCAGCTCCATGCCGCGCTGGTAATTGGGGCCCGGCTCGCCGTCGCGGCCAACGCCCATGTCGCCGGTGGCGATGCCGGCGACGGCGCCGTTCTCGTCGAACAGCAGCTCGGCCGCGGCGAAGCCCGGATAGATCTCGACGCCGAGCGCCTCGGCCTTGCCGGCGAGCCAACGGCAGACATTGCCGAGCGCGACGACAAAATTGCCGTGGTTCGACATCAGCGGCGGCATGACGAAGTTGGGCAGCCTCAGCGCACCGGCCGGTCCGAGATAGAGGAAGCGGTCCTCGGTCACCGCCGTCTTGATCGGCGTCTCCTCGCTGCGCCATTCGGGCAAGAGGCGGTCGAGCGCGATCGGATCGATGACGGCGCCGGAGAGTATATGCGCGCCGACCTCAGAGCCCTTCTCGACGATGACGACGGAGATGTCGGGATCGATCTGCTTCAGGCGGATGGCCGCGGCGAGACCGGCCGGCCCCGCGCCGACGATCACCACGTCGAATTCCATCGCCTCGCGCGCGGGCAGCTCGTCCGCCGTCATCCTGTTCTCCTCAGCCTTCAGCCGAACCTTGGCCGGCGCTTCTCCAGGAAGGCGCGGAAGCCTTCCTTGAAATCGGGTCCGGCGAAACTCGCCGCGGCGATCGACGCGGCCTGCTCGCGGCCATCCGGGGCCCCGTCCGCGATCAGGTTGACGATCGCCTTGGCGGCACGGATCGAGGTCTGCGAGAGCGACGCGAGTTCCTCTGCGTAAGCTTCCGCCGCCCCAGAGAGTTCCGCGACGGGGAATACACGATCGACGAGGCCGATGGCCAGCGCCTCGGCGGCATCGAGCTGCCTTGCGGAAAAGAGCATGTCCTTGGCGCGGGCCGGCCCGACCTTCTCGACCAGCTGCGCCGTGTCCTCATAGGAATAGGCGAGACCGAGCCTCGACGGCGGAATCGCGAAGCGCGCGTCGCTCGCCGCGAAGCGGAGGTCGCTCGCGAGCGCGAGGCCGCAGCCGCCGCCGATGCAGGGCCCGGCGATCACCGCGATGACCGCCCGCTCGAGGCCGCGCAGTGCCGCCTGCCCGGCGCGGACGGCGGCGTTATAGGCGATGGTCCGCTCCGCATCGGCATAGACGGCGGCGAATTCGCTGATATCGGCGCCGGCGCTGAACACCGTGCCGCCCGCGCCGGTGACGAGGACGACGCGGATGCTCTCGTCGGCGGCGATGGCGGCGGTCACCTCCGGCAGCGCCTGCCACATGGCGAAGGAGATGGCGTTCTTCCGCTCGGGCTGGTTCAGCACGATGGTCGCGACCGCTGCGCGGCGGACGAGGCAGAGCCGGCCCTCGGCGAACCAGGTTTCGTTGCTCACGCCCATCCCCTCAAACGGCCTCGGCCCGCAGCGGCGCCGCACGACCGAGTATCATGTCCGCGGCCTTCTCGGCGATCATCATCGTCGGCGCGGAGGTGTTGCCGCCGACGATGGTCGGCATCACCGAGGCATCGACGACGCGAAGCCCGTCGACGCCTCTGAGCCGAAGCTCCGCGTCGACGACCGCGTCGGCGTCGCTGCCCATGCGGCAGGTGCCGACCGGATGGAAGATGGTGTTGGACGAGCCGGCGACCCAGGCGTCGATGGCGGCATCGTCGGCGAGATCGCTGGCGAGCGGCGAGATCGCGCCGGCATCATAGCCGGCAAGCGGATCGCGCGCCCCGATCCGCGCCGCGAGGCGGACGCCGTCGCGCATGCAGCGCCGGTCGGCCTCGGCGGAAAGGTAACCCGGATCGATGCGCGGCGCGGTCGCTGCGTCGGGGCCGTTGATGCGGATCTCGCCGCGGCTCTCAGGGCGCAGCTGGTAGAAATTGATCAGATAGCCGTGCTGGCCCTGGCCGGCGCGGGTCGTCTCGAGATTGAGGCCCGGCACGAAGGTGATGTGGATGTCGGGGATGTCGAGGTCGGGCCGCGTCTTCAGGAAGCCGCCCGCTTCGAGCGGCACCGCCGTGGCGACGCCCTTGCCGAAGAGCAGCGCCGAGAGGCCCGCCGCGATGGCGCGATCCGGGCGGAACAGCGAATAGAGCGTGATCGGCTCGGCGCAGCGATATTTGAGATAGACGCCGAGATGGTCCTGCAGGTTGCGGCCGACCGCCCTGCGCGCGACCAGTGGCGTGATGCCGGCGGCGGAGAGCCAGTCGGGATCGCCGATGCCGGAGAGCTGCAGTAATTGCGGCGTATTGATCGCGCCGCCGGAAAGGATGATCTCCCGCCGCGCCCGGGCCGTCACGGTCTCGCTGCCGCGCCGGATCTCCAGCGCGCGCGCCCGTCCCTCGGCGAGGACGATCCTGGTCGCCAGCGCGCCGGTCCAGACGGTGAGGTTGGCGCGCCCTTCGGCGGGACGGAGAAAGGCCGTCGCCGTGCTCTCGCGGCGGCCGCCCCGGATGTTGAAATCATAGAGGCCGAGGCCTTCCTGCTCGGCGCCGTTGAAATCGTCATTGGCGGCGAAGCCCTCGGCGCGTCCCGCCTCCAGAAAGGCGCGATAGAGCGGGTTATCGCCCTTCGCCTTGACGACCGCGAGCGGACCCTTGGTGCCGTGATAGGCGCTTTCCGGCCGTTCGAGATGGCCTTCCGAACGGCGGAAATAGGGCAGCACGTCGGCATAGCTCCAGCCAGGCAGCCCGTGCTGGCGCCAGAGATCATAGTCGGCGCGATGGCCGCGCATATACATCATGCCGTTGATCGAGGAGGAGCCGCCGAGGACACGGCCGCGCGGCCAGGCGATCGCGCGGCCGGCAAGGCCCTTTTGCGGCGCCGTCTGGTAGTTCCAGTTGATCGACTTCCAGAAATAGACGAGCCCGGCCAGCATCGGCACGCGGATCAGCGGATTGCTGTCGCGCCCGCCCGCCTCGAGCAGCAGCACGGTGTTGCGGCCGTCCTCGCTGAGGCGATTGGCCAGCACGCAGCCGGCCGAACCGGCGCCGACGACGATGAAATCGAACTCCGCCACGGCGGTCATGCGTCTGTCCTCAATAGGGGAATTCGGCGCCGTTCATCGCGATCGCCTGGCCGCTGACATATTCGGCCTCCTCGCTCGCGAGCCACGAGACGGCGGCGGCGACGTCGTCCGGCGTGCCGAACCGGCCCCAGGGCACGGTGGCGCGAAAGCCCTCGACGACCTCGGCCGGCGTCTTGCCGGTCACCTTGGCGAAGCCGTTGGCGATGCCCTCCCAGAACGGCGTCTCGATATGGCCGGGCACATAGGTGTTGGCGCGGATGCGATGCGGCGCGAGCTCGATCGCGAGCGCCTGCGTCAGCGTGATGATGGCCGCCTTCGAGGCGCAGTAATGCGAGAGGTTGGGCACGCCGCGGCGGCCGGCGCCGGACGAAGCGTTGATGATGGCGCCGCCCCTCCCCTGCGCGATCATCTGCCGGGCCGCGGCGCGCGAGCCGAGGAAGACGCTGTCGACATTGATGCCCATGACGCGGCGCCACTCGGCAAAGCTCATCTCGGCGACCGGGCCGATGGCGATGACGCCGGCATTGCAGACCATGACATCGAGGCTGCCGAAGGCCGCGACCGTCTCGGTCACGGCGCGGTCGACCGTCGCCTCGTCGGTGGCGTCGCCCGTGAGGCTCAGCAGACGCTCGCTCGCCTCGGCTTTCGCGAGCGGGGCGAGATCGAGCACGGCGACGGAGGCGCCCTCGGCGAGGAAGCGCCGGACGATGCCGAGGCCGATGCCGCTGGCGCCGCCCGTGACGAGGACGCCCTTGCCCTGATGGCGGTGGGGATCGCGGATGTTCATCGGCGCTGCTCCTCGGGATCACGATAATGCGGGCGCCGCGCCGCGGGGATGGCGACGATGGCCGGATCGAACGGCGCGAGGCGGTAGCCTTCCGGCTGCGGCGGCCGCGCGGCATAGCCGGAGACGCGCTCGACCGCCTCGAGCACGGCGGGATGGACGTAGTAGAGGCTGTAGAGCCCGGTCAAAAGGGCACCGAACGCGGCAGGATCGGCCGCCTCCAGCGCCGCGACGGCGGCGATCGCCTCGGTCGGCGCCAGCCGTTCGAAGCCGTCCGGCAGGCCGGCGAGCGCCGTCTCGGCAAAGGCGGCGAAGCGGTCATGGCCGAGCATCGCGGTGGCGAGGTCGATCCGGCCGGGCGGCGGGAAGTCGGCATCGCCCGGAATGAGGATGTCGAGCAGGCGCGCGAGCCGTTCGGTCGTGCTCATGCCGCCACCTCGACGTCGCGGCGGGCGGCGATCAGCCGGTCGGCGGCGCGCAGCGCCACGGCCTGGATCGTCGGCGTCGGGTTGAGGGCGGCGGCGGTCGTGAAGACCGAGCCGTCGACGACCATGAGATTCGGCACGGCATGGGCGCGGCAGTCGCCGTCGACGACGCTCGAAGCTGGGTCGGCGCCCATGCAGGCGGTGCCGAGCAGGTGGAAGCCGGCATTGACGACGAGCCGCTCGGCAGCGACGGCGACGGCGCCCGCCTCGCGGAAGGCGGTCGTCGCCTGGACGATGCCGTGCTCGATCATGTCGCGCGTGTTCTGGTCGAGGCGATAGGTCATCTTCGGCGCCGGGATGCCCCAGGCATCCTTGAGGCTGTCCGACAGCGTGACGCGGTTGTCGGGGTTCGGCAGGTCCTCGGTGGTGACGGTGAGGCTCGCCGTGCGCGCGAAGGTGTCACGGAAGACCTGATGATGGCGCTCGCCCCAGGGGACGCGCGGCAGGTAGCCGCCGCAGGCGGTGCCGACCGGCCCGTTCGAGCGGACGAGCTGCATCTGGTAGCCGCGCTTGAAGCCGCGCGCAGGATCGGTCTCGTAGAAATGCTGGCTGAGGATCGAGACGGCGAAGGGACCGGCATAGCCGTCGATCGGCTCGTCGAAGGTTCCCGTCACCATGCCGGTCGGGTGATGCATCAGGCGGCGGCCGACCAGGTCGGTGTCGTTGGCGATGCCGTTCGGAAAGCGCTTCGACTGCGACAGCAGCATCAGCCGCGCCGTGCCGAGCCCGTTGGCGGCGAGGATCACGACCTTGGCGCGGTGGCGGCGGGTGGCGCCGTCGCGATCAAAATAAGCGACGCCGGTGGCGCGGCCGAGGCTGTCGGTCTCGATCTCGAAGGCGCGCGCGCCGGTGACGAGCTTGGCGCCTGCGGCGAGCGCCAGCGGCCAATAGGTCAGGTCCGTGGAACTCCGCGCCTTGCGGGCGCAGCCGAGATCGCAGGGACCGCAATTGTTGCAGCCTTCGCGCCCGTCGCCATAGGGCACCGAATTGATCGCGACGTCGCAGGGCCACCAGTGCCAGCCGAGCCGGTCGAAGGCCGCGGCCATCTTCTCGCCGCCGCGACCAAGCGGCAGCGGCGGCATCGGCCTTGGCGCGCGCGGCGGATTGCCGGGATCGCCGGCAAGGCCGGAGACGCCCATGACGATGTCGTTCTCTTCATAGTAGGGCGCGAGATCGGCATAGGAGATCGGCCAGTCGTCGCCGACGCCGTCGAGGGTCCTGACGCGGAAATCCGACGGGCGGAAGCGCGGGAAATGCGCGCCCCAGAGAATGGTCGAGCCGCCGACGGCATTGTAAAGGAAGGGCTTGATCGCCGCCTCGCTGTCGTCGACGGGATAATCGACCTTGGCGCGGCGGACATTCGGGTTCGGATGATGCGTCGTCTGCCGCGCCACTTCCCAGTCGGTGCGGAGGCTCGGCACGTCGTCATAGCGGACCCAGTCGCCCTGCTCGAGGCAGGTGACCTTCAGTCCGGCCCGGGCGAGGCGCCAGGCCGCCGCGGCGCCGCTGGCGCCCGCGCCGACGATGACGACGTCGTCGGTCACATCGCTCATGGGTGACCTCCCTGCGGCTGGAGTTCGCCGGCGACCGCGCGCATGCAGCGGAGCTCCCTGCCGCCGCCGATCTCGGCGAGCAGCTGCGGCGTGGCGCGGCAGGCGTCGGTGACATGCGGGCAGCGGCTGGCGAGATAGCAGCCGCGCGGCAGGTCGATCGGGCTCGGAATCTCGCCTTCGAGCGCCGCCGGGATCACCTTGTCGACCCGGCGATCGGTCGGATCGGGGAAGAGATGCGCCGAGAGCAGCGCCTGCGAATAGGGATGGCGCGGATCGGAGAAGACATCGGCGACCGTCCCCGTCTCGACGATCTGGCCGAGATACATGACCGCGACGCGGTCGCAGAGATAGCGCACGGTGGTCAGGTCGTGGCTGATGAACAGATAGCTGATGCCGAGTTCCTTCTGCAGGCGGATCAGCAGCTCGATCAGCCCGACGCGGGCGCGCGGCGACAGCACCGAGGTCGGCTCGTCGAGCACGATGAATTCGGGATTGCAGGCAAGCGCCCGCGCGACATTGATGCGCTGCAGGGCGCCTGCCCCGAGCCCGCGCGGCTTGCGATCGATGAGCGCCGGATCGAGATCGACGAGGCGCAGCAGCTCCTCGGCCCGGCTGCGCTTGCCGGCCGCCGAGAGCTTCGTATGCAGATCGAGCGGCTCGGCCAGGATCTTGCCGATCGTCCAGCGCGGATTGAGGCTGTCGAACGGGTCCTGGAACACGATCTGCAGCCGCGCACGGATGCGGCGGAGGTCTGACGGCGGCAGGCGGACGAGATCCTCGCCGTCGAAGAGGATCGAGCCGCCGGAGGGCTGCAGCAGCCGCATCAGGCAGCGGCCGACCGTGGTCTTGCCGGAGCCGCTCTCGCCGACGAGGCCGAGCGTCTCGCCCTTGCCGATCGTGATCGAGACCTTGTCGACCGCCTGGACGACCTTTTCCGTATTGCGGATCGGGAAGACCATGCGGAGGTCGCGCGTCGTCACCAGCGGCGGCACGACGCGCGCGGGACCGGGGCTCGCGAGCCGATCGAGGCCGCGCTCGCGCTGCAGCTTGAGGATCGCCTGGCTATAGGGATGCTGCGGCGCCTCGAAGAACTGCCGCACCGGCGCATCCTCGACGATCTTGCCGTCATGCAGGACAAGCACGCGGTCGCAGTAATTGGCGAGCGTGCCGAGTTCCTGCGTGATGAGGAGAATGGCCGAGCCGGTCTTCTGCACCGTCGCCCAGAGCTCGTCGAGGAACTGCGCCTGGATGGTGACGTCGAGGCCGCTGGTCGGCTCGTCGGCGATGAGCAGCTTCGGCTTCGACGACAGCGCCATGGCGATCAGCGCGCGCTGCGCCATGCCGCCGGAGAGCTCGTGCGCGTAGGAATCGACGCGGCGCTCGGGGTCGTTGATGCCGACCATGCGCAGCATGTCGACCGCATGGCCGGCGGCATCGCGGCCGCTTGCCGGATGATGCGCCTGGTAGGCGTAGCCGATCTGCTTGCCGATCCGGAGCATCGGATGCAGCGAGGAGCGCGGGTTCTGCACGATGATCGAGATGTCGCGGCCGCGGATGGCGGCAAGCTCCGCCTCGCGCAGGGCAAGGAGATCGCGGCCGTCCAGCGCGACGCGGCCGGAGAGGATTTTGCCCGGCGGCTTGACGAGGCCGAGCAGCGCCAGCGCGGCGGTCGACTTGCCGGAGCCCGAATCGCCGATCAGCCCGACCACTTCGCGTTCGCGGATCTGAAAGGAGAGCCCGTCGATGGGACGGATCATGCGGCCATCGGAGGGATAGCCGACGGAAAGATCCTCGACGGAGAGGATGACCTTGCCGGCGGCCCGGCCACTCGTCGCCGGCGGCGACAGGATTTCAACCGGCTCCATAGCGACGCTCCAGCGCATTGCCGAGCACGGCAAAGCCGAACACGGTGACGGAGATGGCGATGCCCGGCATGACCGAAGGCCACCATTCGCCGAGGATGATCTGGTTGGCACCGGTCGAGATCATGAGGCCCCATTCCGGCGTCGGCGGGCGCACGCCGGCGCCGACGAAGGAGAGACCGGCGGTGAGCAGGATCGCGAAGCCGATGGTGACCGAGGCCTGGATCAGCGCCGGCGTCAGCGAATTCGGCAGCACATGGCGGAAGGCGATGGCGAATTCGGTGTTGCCGAGCGCGCGCGCCGCCTCGACGAAGCCGCGCACCTTCTGGCTCATCACCTCGGCGCGGGTCAGGCGGATGTAGATCGGCGTATAGACGAAGGCGAGCGCGATGACGATGTTGGTCGTCGAGCGGCCGGCCAGCGCGACCAGCACCATCGCCGAGATGAAGACCGGAAAGGACTGCATCACGTCGGAGACGCGCATCATGAACTCGGTCGCAAAATTGCGGAAATAGCCGGCGATCAGCCCGAGAAAGACGCCGACGACCAGCGACAGCAGATTGGCGACGAGTGCGATGGCAAGATCCGTGCGCGGCGCCGCGATAACGCGCGAGAACACGTCGAAGCCGCTGGCGTCCGTGCCCATCCAGTGCGGCGGGGTTGCCAGGCTGCCGCTGATCCAGGCGCTGAAGAGGCCCGGAATCTCGCTAAGCGAAGGCGGCGGCACCGAGACGTCCGGCGTCGTCAGCGTCGGGTCATAGGGGCCGATATAGGGGCCGATGACGGCGAGCACCAAGGCGGTGGCGACGATCGCGACGCCAAGGCGCAGCAGCCAGTCCGTCCGCGGCTTCGGCAGCGCCTCGCCGGCGAGATCGAGGGGGTCGGTCAGGGCCATCAGTAGGCGATCCTCGGATCGATCGCGGCATGGAGGAGGTCCAGCGCGAGATAGACGACGAGCGAGATGGCGGTGATGACCAGCACGACGCCCTGGATCGCCGGATAGTCGAAGGCGAGCACCGCCTGCACCGAATATTGGCCGATGCCGCCGAGCGAGAACACGCTCTCGGTCAGCACCGCCCCGCTCAGCATGAAGCCGTAGAGAATGCCGATCAGCGTCATCGACGGCGCGAGCGCGGCGCGCAGCGCATAGCGGGCGACGCGATGGCCGGAGAGGCCGCTGGCCCGCGCATAGAGGACGAAATCCGACTGCAGGGCACGGGCCATGTTCTGGCGAACCATCTTGATGATCGGCCCCGACAGGATGAAGGCCATGGTGATGACGGGCAGCATCAGATGGTGCAGCGCCTCGATGAAGACGTCGAACTGGCCGGCGATGAGCGCATCGACCGTCATGAAGCCGGTGACGACATCGGGCGGGCTGGTCATCGGCGAGAGACGGCCGAGCGGCGCCGGCGCGATGCCGAGCTGGAAATAGAACACATAGACGAAGAGCAGGCCCCACCAGAATTCCGGCTGCGAGCCGGCGAAGAGGCTGTAGACGAAGACGCCCTTGTCGGCCTTGCCGCCCGGATTGAGCGCGCCGAACATGCCGACCGGCACCGCGACGGCGAGCGCCAGAAGGAAGCTCAGCGTCACCAATTCGATCGTCACCGGCAGATAGGCGGCGATCTCGGCGGAGACCGGCGTTCCCGTCACCCAGGAGACGCCGAGCGAGCCTTGCAGCAGGCCGGGCGCGACATCGGGCTGGAAGCCGAGATAGGTCGCGAGCTGGGCGAGCAGCGGACGGTCGACGCCGAGCTGGCGGGCCGCCTGCGCATAGGCATCGGCGCTCGAATTCAGGCCGACGAGGCGGGAGACGGGATCGGCGGGCAGAAGGCGGATGATGAAGAACACCGCGATCGTCAGGCCGATAAGCTGCAGAAGCCCGACGAGGAAGCGCCTGGTGATGTAGCGGACAAGCAATGAACCAACTCCGGCTCGATCGGTGCGGACCGGACGCGCCGGTCCGCACCGCGCCCGTTATTGCAGGCTGAGATCGGAGTAGCGGACGGAGTTGTCCGGATACCAGCGCAGGCCCTTCAGCTTGTCGGAATAGGCCCACTGCGTCTTGTATTCGACCACCGGCAGCCAGGCCATGTCGCCCGAGAGGATGTCCTGGATCTCGCCGAGGATCACGGTGCGCTTCGCCGCATCGGGCTCGACGCGGGCCTTGGACCAGAGATCGTCCACCTTCGGATTGGAGTAGTTGACCATGTTGTTGAGGCCGCCCTTGTCCTTGGAGACGAAGAACAGCTGGATCGCATAGCCGGCATCGACGCCGATCGGCTTCTCCTGGTCGTTGACCGCGAAGGGCAGATCGCGCTTCACCAGCTGGCGATCGCCATACTGGGTCTGCGGGATCGGGTTCAGCGTCGCGGGGACGCCGACCTCGCGCAGCGAGGACTGGATGATGTTGACGATCGGGCCGAGGGTCGATTCCTTCTCCGCGACATAGGAGAGCTGGAACGCATCGGCGAATTTCTCGAGGCCCTTGCCGTCCGGATAGCCGGCTTCGGCGAGCAGCGCCTTGGCCTTGGCCGGATCATAGGTGAGCGAGACCGAGCCTTCCTTGAAGCCCGGATAGCTCGAGGGCACCGAGCCCTTCCACTGCGTCGCCTGGCCGAAATAGCCGGTCTTGATGATCTGGTCGAAGGGGATGGCATAGCCGATCGCCGCGCGCACCTTCGGATCGTCGAAGGGCTTGGTGGCGAAGTTCATGTGGATGAACAGGTTCTCGTTGCCGGTCACGCCGCCGACCTTGACGCCCTTGACGTTGCGCAGGCTGTCGAATTCCTTCGGCGTCAGCCCGTTGACGAGCTGGGCCTGGCCCGAGCGCAGCACGACGACGCGGTTCGACGACTGCGGCACGCGCTTGACGGTGACCTTCTCGATCGCCGGCTTGCCGCGGTAGTAATCCGGGTTCGCCTTGTAGCTGATGTCCTGGTTCTTGGCCCATTTGTCGAGGCAATAGGCGCCGAAGCCGGGGGCGTTCACCGTGTTGGCATAGTCGTGCGACCACGGGTCCTTGTCGGTCTTGTGCGCCTCCATGGTCTCCTTATCGTAGATCAGGAGGCCGAAGATCGAGAGCACCGGCAGGAACAGCGAGTTCGGCTCGGACTGCTTGATCTGGACGGTGTAGTCGTCGATCTTCTTGACCTCGTCGCCGAGTTCCTTGGCCTTCGGGTCCTTGCCGAAGACATCCGGCGTGAAGCCGGCGATCGAGGCGACGTTGGAAAGGAACCAGCCGATCGGCGCCGCGCCGCTGACCGATTTCGCCCGGGCGAAGGTGTAGACCACGTCGTCGGCATTGAAGGTGGCGCCGTCGCAGCCCTTGACGCCCTGGCGGAGCTTGATCGTCCAGGTCAGCGTCGCCGGATCATAGGTCCAGCTCTCGGCCAGCCGTCCCTCGAACTTCGAGAAGTCCGGCAGCACGACGCCATCGGCGTTGGTGGCGCCGGCGGCATAGCTCACCAGCGGCTCCATCAGCGTGACCATGCCCTGCTGGCTCGCGGGGATGGCGGCCGAGGGGCCGTCATAGTCGAGGCCGGCGGGAACATCCTCCGAAAGCACCAGGATCTGCTGGGCAAAGGCCGGCATGGCCGTCGCGCCCAGCGCCAGTGCGGCAACCGCCGACAGCAGCGTGTTCCTCTTCAACATAGCAGCTTCCCTCTGGTTTTTATGGATTTGTCCGGACAAATCACGCATCAGCATCGGCGCCTTGTCAAGCGCTTCTTGGAAAAAGTCGGACGCGATCAGGGGTTGACTCCGGCGACGGGGACCGGAACATTTGTCCGGACAAATAGCGGACCAGACCGGTTGACGCGGTGACGTCGACGGGTGACTCGGCAAGGGTGGAAGCGATGCGGATCGTTGTCTTGTTCAATCTGCGGGCGGGCGTCGATGTCGCCGCCTATGAGGCCTGGGCGGCGGCGCGCGACATTCCCGTCGTGAACGCCCTCGCCTCGATCGAGAATTTCTCCGTCCATGCCGCGACCGGCGTGCTCGGCTCCGACGCCAAGCCGCCTTACGCCTATGTCGAGATCGTCGACATCGCCGACATGGACCAGTTCGGCCGCGACGTCGCGACCGAGACGATGCAGGCCGTGGCGGCCGAGTTCCAGGCCTTTGCCGACAACCCGGTCTTCATCCTGACCCGCCCGCTCGGAGCGGCGTGATGAACCTTTCCGGCAAGGTCGCGCTCATCACCGGCGCCGGGCGCCCGGCCGGCCTCGGCCAGGCGATGGCGAAGCGCCTCGCCGCCGCCGGCGCCAAGGTCGTGCTGCATGACCGCGGCGCGCTGGCCGGCGACCTCGCCCCGGCGCATGGCATCGGCGTCGCGAGCGATCTCCAGCGGAACGCCGCCGAGATCACCGCCGCCGGCGGAACCGCGGCGACCGTGACCGGCGACCTTCTCGATGCGCGGGTTCTGCCCGATATCGTCGCCGGCGCGGTCGACGCCTTCGGCCGCCTCGACATCCTCATCAACAATGCCGGCATCGGCTATCTGTTCGGGCCGCTGGTCGAGCTCGAGGCCGAGACCTGGGACGCCGTGCTCGGCGTCAATCTCCGCGCCCCGGCCCTGCTCACGCGCCATGCGGCGACGCAGATGATCGCGCAGGGCGAGGGCGGCCGCATCATCAACATCGCCTCGCAGGCGGCGAAGTCCGGCTTTGCCTTCGCCGGCGCGTACACAGCCTCGAAGCACGGCCTCGTCGGCCTGACCCGCTCGGCGGCGCTGGAGCTCGGGGCCCACGGCATCACCGTCAACGCCATCTGCCCGAACCATGTCACGACCGGGCTCGGCGCCTGGCAGAACCGCTTCATGTCGGAGGCGCGCGGCCAGACGATGGACGAGTATCTCGCCGCGATGCGCGGCCGCATCCCGCTCGGCCGCACCGGCACGCCCGAGGATACCGCCGAACTCGCCGCCTTCCTCTGTTCGGACGCCGCAGCCTATGTGACCGCCGAGGCGATCAACGTCTCCGGCGGCGAGGAATATCATTGATGTCGAACGCCTTCTCCTGGCCGGGCAAGGCCCGGCTCGCCATGTCCTTCGTCATCAATATCGAGGAAGGCTCCGAGATGACCGTCGCCCGCGGCGACAAGGGTCCGGAGCCGGTCGACGAGCTCGGCGTCTCCTTGAAGATCCCGATCCGCAACTATGCGAACGAGAGCAATTACCAGTACGGCATCCGCGCCGGCGCGCCGCGCGTGTTCGGCCTGTTCGCCAAGCACGGCATCCGCACCACGGTGACGGCGGCGGCGATGGCGATCGAGAATGCGCCGGAGCTTGCGACCTTCATCCGCGACGGCGGCCACGAGACCTGCAGCCATGGCTGGCGCTGGATCCACCAGTTTTCCTATGACGAGGCGCGCGAGCGCGACTTCATCGACAAGGCGGTGACGAGCATCGCGGCGACCACGGGCACGCGGCCCTATGGCTGGCTGTCGCGCTATCTGCACACCGACCGCACGCGCCGCCTGCTCGCCGAGGCGGGCTTTGCCTATCACATGGACGACTTTTCCGACGACGTGCCGCGCTGGGACGTGGTCGAGACGGAGGCCGGACCGAAGCCGATCGTCATCGTGCCCTATGCGCTCGACACCAACGACATGAAGTTCTGGACCGCGCCGTCCTATACGCCGCAGGACTGGCTCGATTATGCGATCGGCACCTTCGACCAGCTCTATGCGGAAGGCGCCGACGCGCCGAAGATCATGTCGCTCGGGCTGCATCTGCGCATCATCGGCCGCCCCGGCCGCATCGGCGCGCTGGAAAAGTTCATCGGCCATGTGAAGAGCCATTCCGACGTCTGGTGCACGACGCGCCTCGACATCGCCCGGCATTTCGCCGCCGCCGTGCCGGCTCCGGTCTGAGCAGCGCCATGGCCAACCCGCTCGATCCCGTCGTCGACCATGTCCTCAACACGCGCTTCGAGGATCTGCCCGAAAGCGCGGTCGCCAAGACCAAGACCTTCCTGCTCGATACGCTCGGCGTCGGCATCGCCGGCTCGGCGGGGACGGGCATCCCCGAATTGAAGCAGGTCGCCGCCGGCTGGGGCGCGGGCGAGGAAGCGACCGTCTGGCTCACCGGCGAGAGGCTGCCGGCGCAGCAGGCGGCGATCATCAACGCCTACCAGATCCACTGCCTCGAATTCGACTGCGTCCACGAGGGCGCGGTTCTGCATCCGATGGCGACGATCCTCTCGGCGCTGCTCGCCTTCGCCGAGCGCGAGCGGGCCAAGGGCCGGCTGATCCCGGGCAAGGATCTCATCACGGCGCTCGCGCTCGGCGTCGACGTCTCGACCATGCTCGGCGTCGTCACCAATGCGGCGCTGCGCTTCTTCCGGCCCGCGACGGCCGGCGGCTTCGGCGCGGCGGCGGCGATCGGCAAACTGTCCGGCTTCGACGCGACGACGCTGAAGAACGCGCTCGGCGCGCAATATTCGCAGACGAGCGGCACGCTGCAGCCCCATGTCGAGGGCTCGCCGATGCTCGGCCTGCAGGTCGGCTTCAATGCCCGCGCCGCGCTGGTCTCGGCCGATCTTGCCGCCGCCGGTTTCCGAGGGCCCCACGACATCCTCACCGGCCCCTACGGCTATTTCGTCCTGTTCGAGCAGAACGACTACGATCTCGATCCCTTCCTCGCCCGGCTCGGCGAGGACTGGCAGATCAACGAAATGTCGCACAAGCCCTATCCGAGCGGCCGCCTGACCCATGGCGCCGTCGACGGCCTGGGCAGACTGATGCGGCAGCACGGCTTTGCCGCCGGCGATATCGCGGCCGTGACCTGCCATGTGCCGCCGCTGGTGCACCGGCTGGTCGGCCGGCCCGACATTCCTCATCCCGAAGCGAACTACGCCAAGCTGTGCCTCCGCTTCGTCGCCGGCACGTTCCTCGCGCGCGGCCAGGTCGATGTGCCGGATTTCCGCGGCCGCGCCGTGCTCGACGATCCCGAGGTGCATCGCTATGCCGGCCTCGTCGAGGTGATCCTCGACGACAATCCCGATCTCAACGCGCTCGATCCGCAAACCATCCAGGTCCGCCTCACGTCCGGAGCGGAGCATTCCGTGACGCTCACCGAGGTCTATGGCCATCCGCGCGCGCCGCTCAGCGAGGCCGAGAACATCGCCAAGTTCCGCCGCTGCGCCGGCTATGGCGCGCGCCCCCTGCCCGAGGAGAAGGTCGAGGCGATGATCGCCACGATCGCCGATCTTCAATCACTTCCCGATGCCGCACGCCTCGTCGACCTGACGCTCGCCTGATCCAGACCCTCGGATTTGTCCGGACAAATTGATTGACAACTCTCTTCGTCCTTCCATATTTGTCCGGACAAATCATCATCCAGCCGTGAGGAAACCAGCCTCCATCATGCGTGCCCGCAGATCCCTGCTCTTCGCACCGGGCAACCGCGTCGAGGTCCATGCCAAGGCGCTCGCCGCCGGCGCCGACACCGTGTGCCTCGATCTCGAGGACGCCGTGCCGCTGGCGCTGAAGGCCGAGGCGCGCGCGGCGGCGCTGCCGTTCCTGGTCGAGGACGAGGGTCCGGAGCGGGTGGTGCGGATCAACAGCGCCCGCAGCGCCGAGGGCCTCCGCGATCTGCTCGCGATCATCGAGGCGCGCCCGTCCGGCGGCACCGTGTTCCTGCCGAAGGTCGCGACCGCCGACGAGGTGCGCTTCGTCGACGGGCTCTTCACCGAAGCGGGCCTCGATCTCGGCCTCGCGGTGCTCATCGAGAGCGTCGAGGGGCTGGAGAATGTCGCCGCCATCCTGAAGGCGAGCCGGCGCATCCGCTTCGCGATGTTCGGCGGCGCGGATCTTGCGGCCGAACTCGGCGTCGCCGTGGCGCATGAGCCGCTGCTCTATGCCCGCTCGCGCGTCGTGCATGCGGCCCGCCTCGCCGAAGTCGACGTCTTCGACGTTCCCTGCCTCGCCTTCCGCGATGCCGATGTCGTCAAGGCCGAGGCCGAGACCGCCAAGGCGCTCGGCTTCACCGGCAAGGGTGCGCTGCATCCGGCCAATATCGCCGTGGTCAACGCCGCCTTCACGCCATCGGACGCCGAGATCGCCGCCGCCGAGCGCGTCATCGCCGCCTATCGCGCCAGCCCGAACGGGCTCGCGGTCGTCGATGGCAAGCTTGTCGAGAAGCCGGTCATCCGGGCCATGGAACAGATTCTGGCGCGCCGCGGCGCGCCCTCGCATCAGTCTTAGAAAAAGAGAGAACAGGACAATGGTGGTTACCATCAAGGAGGTCGGCCCGAACCGCTACCGCGAGAGCTTCGGTCGCTACTACGAGGATTTCGTCACCGGCGACATCTACGAGCACCGCCCGAACCGGACCATCACCGAGACCGAGAACACCTGGTTCACGCTTTTGACGATGAACACGCATCCGATGCATTTCGATGCGGAATATGCCAAGCACAGTGAATTCGGCCGCTGCATCATCTGCTCGCCCTTCACCGTCGCCCTCCTCGTCGGCATGAGCGTCACCGATGTCAGCCAGAAGGCGATCGCCAATCTCGGCTGGAGCGAGATCAAGCTGACCCATCCGCTGTTCGCCGGCGACACGCTCTCGGGCGAGAGCGAGGTGCTCGGCAAGCGCGAGAGCAAGTCGCGGCCGAATGCCGGCATCGTCAGCGTCAAGACGCGCGGCTTCAACCAGGACGGCACGCTGGTCTGCGAATTCGAGCGCACCATGTTGATCGCCAAGCGCGGTTTCGACGTCGAGGAAAAGGCGCGCTACTGACGCGCGGGAGAACAACCATGACCAGCAGCGCCGACCTCAGCCCCGAGGATGCGATGATCTTCGACGCGATCGAGAAATGGCTCGATCGCGATGTCCGGCCGCATGTGCTCGAACTCGACCATGCCGATGAATATCCGCATGCGATGGTCGAGCAGATGAAGGAGCTCGGCCTGTTCGGCGCGACGATCCCGGCCGACTATGGCGGTCTCGGCCTCAGCGCCACCACCTATGCCCGCATCATCGAGAAGATCGCCTCGGTCTGGATGTCGCTGTCCGGCATCCTGAACAGCCATCTGATCATGGCCGCCTGCATCGCCCGCAACGGCACCGAGGAGCAGAAGCAGCGCTTCCTGCCACTGTTCGCGACCGGCGAGAAGCGCGGCGGCCTCGCGCTGACCGAGCCCGACGCCGGCACCGATCTGCAGGCGATCCGCGTTCGCGCCGTGCGCGAGGGCGACGACTACATCATCAATGGCACCAAGACCTGGATCACCAACGGCATCTATGGCGATTGCTTCGCGCTGCTCGTGAAGACCAATCCCGATGCCGAGCCCCGCCACAAGGGCATGTCGATGTTCCTGGCCGAGAAGGGCCCGGGCTTCACCGTCTCGAAGAAGCTCGAGAAGCTCGGCTACAAGGGCGTCGACAGCGCCGAGCTGATCTTCGAGAACTACCGCATTCCCGCCGCCAACCTGATCGGTCTCGAAGAGGGCCGCGGCATGCAGGCGGCGCTCGGCGGGCTCGAGCTCGGCCGCATCAACATCGCGGCGCGCGGCTGCGGCCTCGCGGCGGCGGCCCTCAACGACAGCGTGCGCTACGCCCAGATCCGCAAGACCTTCGGCAAGCCGATCGCCCAGCATCAGGCGATCCAGCTGAAGCTCGGCGAAATGGCGACGCGGCTGCAGGCGGCGCGGCTTCTGACCTATGACGCGGCGCGGGCCTATGACAGCGGCGAGCGCTGCGACATGGAAGCCGGCATGGCGAAGTATTTCGCCTCGGAAGCGGCGGTCGAGAACTCGCTGGAAGCGATGCGCATCCATGGCGGCTATGGCTATTCGAAGGAATACCATATCGAGCGCTATTATCGCGACGCGCCGCTGATGGTTATCGGCGAGGGCACCAACGAGATCCAGCGCATGATCATCGCCAAGCAGCTGATCGAGAGGAACCCGGTGTGACCGGCGAAGCGATCGAGCCACCGGCGCGGTTCGGGCTCGCCCGGCCGCCGCTCGCCGGCGTCCGCGTCATCGCCGTCGAGCAATATGGCGCCGGCCCGTTCGCGACGATGTATCTCTCCGACATGGGCGCCGAGATCATCAAGATCGAGGCGCCGCCGGCCGGCGACAGCTCGCGCCAGTCGGGGCCCTATTTCCTCGGCGAGAACGACAGCGAATTCTTCCAGACCTTCAATCTCGGCAAGAAGAGCCTGACGCTCGACCTCCGCCAGAGCGAGGGCCAGGCGATCCTGCACCGGCTCGTCGAAGGCGCCGATGCCGTGCTCAACAATCTGCGCGGCGACCAGCCCGGCAAGCTCGGCCTTGCCTATGACCGCCTCAAGGCGGTGAAGCCCGCGATCGTCTGCGCCCATCTCTCCGGCTATGGCCGCGAGGGCAGCCGCGCCACCTGGCCGGCCTATGACTATCTGATGCAGGCCGAGGCCGGCTTCCTGTCGCTGACCGGCGAGGCGGACGGCGCGCCGACCCGCATGGGCCTCTCGATCGTCGACTATCTGACCGGCATCACCACCGCCTTCGCGCTGACCGCCGCGCTCTATGGCGCCGCGCGCAGCGGCACGGGCGGCGATGTCGACGTGACGCTCTACGACGTCGCCATGCACCAGTTGACCTATCCGGCGACCTGGTATCTCAACGAGGGCCATGAGACCGGACGGCGCCCGCGCTCCGGCCACCCCTCCGTGGTGCCCTGCGAGGTGTTCCCGACGCGCGACGGGCAGATCTTCGTGATGTGCATCCTGCCGAAGTTCTGGGAGAACCTTTGCCGGCTCATCGGCTGCGAGGATCTCCTCGCCGATCCCCGCTTCAAGGGCAATCGCGACCGCTTCGAGAACCGCGAGGCGCTGGTCGCGCGACTGGACGCGGCATTCAAGGAGCGCAGCACCGGCGACTGGATGGGCTTGCTCGCGGGCCACGTGCCGGCGGCGCCTGTGCTCACCGTCGCCTCAGCGCTCGACAATCCCTATTTCCGCGCGCATGGCGGAATGCAGACCGTGGCGCATCCGGCGCGGGACGAACTCGCCGTGCTCTCGAACCCGATCCGCGTCGATGGCCGCCGGCCCGAAGCGCGGCGCGGACCCTCGCTCGGCGAGCACACCGACGCGATCCTCGCGGACCTCGGCTATGCGGCGGGCGAGATCGCGGCGCTGCGCGCGGCCCGGATCGTCTGAAGGAGCCCGCCATGAAGCTCGACGGCATCCGCGTCCTCGATCTCTCGCTGTTCCTGCCCGGCCCGATGCTGACGCAGATGATGGCCGACAACGGCGCCGAGGTGATCAAGATCGAGCCGCCCGGCGCCGGCGAGCCGGTGCGCCATGTAGGCTATCGCGCGCAGGGCGAGAGCGTCTGGTTCCGCAACACCCATCGCGGCAAGAAGAGCATCGTACTCGACTTCAAGGATCCGCGCGGCGTCGATGCCTTCCTGAAGCTGGTCGAGACGGCCGATGTCGTCGTCGAGGCGTTCCGGCCCGGCGTCGTCGACCGGCTCGGTGTCGGCTATGCCGCGGCGAAGGCCGTCAATCCGCGCATCGTCTATGCCTCGATCTCGGCCTTCGGCCAGACCGGGCCCGAGAGCCGCCGGCCGGCGCATGATCTCGCCATCGAGGCGCTTTCGGGCGTCGTCAGCCTCAATCTCGGCAGCGACGGCGCGCCGACCAATCCGCATATGCCGGTCGCCGATCTCGCCGGCTCGATGACGGCGCTCGCCGGCATCCTGATGGCGCTGATCGGCCGCGAGAAGACCGGCCGCGGCGACTATCTCGACATCTCCATGCAGGATGCGACGATGGCCTGGCTGCCCAATGTCACCGGCCCCGTCTTCGCCGAGGATCGCGCGCCGCGCGTCAAGGAGGAGCGATCCTTCGGCGGCTATGCATTCTATTCGATCTATGCAACGGCCGATGGCGGCCATGTCGCGCTCGGCGGCGTCGAGCACAAATTCGTCCGCAATCTCCTCACCGCTTTCGGTCGCGCCGACCTCGAGGCGGCCGCCTTCGGTCCGCCCGGGCCGGGCCAGGAGCCGGTCAAGGCCTTTCTTCGCGAGACCTTCGCCACGCGGACGCGCGCCGACTGGGAAGCCTTCTTCGCCGACAAGGATGTCTGCTTCGCGCCGGTGCTCGATCTTCGCGAGGCGTTCCTTAGCGAGCAGGTCGCGGCGCGCGAGATGCTGGTGCGCGCCGATGACGGCACGCTGCATATCGGCCTGCCGATCCGCTTCGCCGACGAGCCCGGCCGGCTCGACCCGCGCCTGCCGGCGCTCGGCGAGCATACGGAAGCGGTACTGGCATCGGCGGGACTCCCGGCCGAGACCATCGCGGCTCTGGTGGCGCCCGCGAAGCGCTGAGGCTCAGGCCCAGCCCTTCGAGCCCTCGCGGCGGAGATGCATCGTGTAGGAGAAGCGGTCGGCGGCGTGATAGTTGACCGAGACCTGGATGATGTTGCCCTCGCCGTCGAAATAGCGACGGATGACGCGCACCGCCCAGACCCGCGTCGTCGAGCCGAGCTGCCGCGCCGCGTGCTTGCCCATCGGCTCGGCGCGGATCTCCTGCTCGACATCCTCGACCGCGACGCCGAAGCGCTGCTCGATCAACCGGTAGATCGCGCCGCTGAAGCCCTTCAGATCCGGCACGATCGCGGCATAGGCCGGATTGATGAACACGCGCGAAAAGGCGATCGGCGTGCGCCCGTCTTGATCGAGGCGGACGCCTTCGACATAGACGAAGGGCCGGTCGGCCATGGCGCCGAAATAGGGCGCGAACTCCGCCTCCGGCACCCGCTCCTCGATCGTGGTGACGCGGAACACGGTGTCGGCGGCATATTGGAACAGTTCGCTCAGCGAGCGCATCGTGTGCACATAGCCGGAGGCCGCACGATCGGCGACGACCTGGCTGCCCGAGCCCTGACGGCGGCGGACAAGGCCGGCATCGGTGAGCCGGCGGAGCGCCTCGCGGATCGTGTAGCGGCTGACGCCGAACTCCTCGCAGAGGTCGATCTCGGTCGGCAGCAGCGCGCCGATCGGATAGACCCCCGCGACGATGCGGGCCATGAGGATGTTGCCGATCTCCTGGTAGCGCGGCAGCTCGGCGGCGTCGGCGATGGTCATGGCCGCCCCGCGCCCTGCTGCAGCGCTGCCCAGTCGGCGGCGAGGCCGTCGCGGAACTGCGGCGCGGCGATCGCGATCAGCCGTTCGGCGCGTGTCTCGACATCGGCGCCGCGGAGATCCGCGAGGCCATGCTCGGTGACGACGCAGTCGATGTCGGAGCGGGCGACGCCAACCGGCGTGCCGCGCGCGAGCGCCGCGACGATGCGGCTCTGCGTGCCCCGCTGCGAGGTCGCCGGCAGCGCGAGGATCGACCGCCCGCCGGGCGAGCTGCGCGCACCGCGCACGAAATCGGCCAATCCTCCAAGTCCGCTGATCTGGCGCCCCTCCAGCATCTCGGCATTGCCCTGCCCGAACAGATCGACCTCCACGAGCGAATTGATGCTGACAAAACGCTCGATTCGCGACAAGCGCGTCTCCGCATGAGTGTCGCCAACGGGACGGAAAGCAAGCCCCGCCGCGCCGCAGCGCCGATAGAGCGCCGCGCTGCCGAGCGCGACGCCCGTGGTGATGCCGCGTGCGAACACGCCCGCCTCGATGAGCGGCAGGATCGGATCGGAGATCATGCCGCCATGGAAGCCGAGATCGCGATGGTCCTTGAGCGCGCCGAGCACTGCCTTCTGCACCTTGCCGAGGCCGAGCTGGATCGTGTCGCCGGGCGCGATCTCGCGCGCGATCAGGGCGGCGATGCGCTCGATGGCGGGGTCCGGCGCGCCGGCATCATAGGTGAGGAGCGGCGCGTCGCTGTCGACGAAGGCGGCGAAACGGTCGGCCGCAAGGCGCGGCCCGTCGACGACGTCGGGCATGTTCGGATTGACGATGCCGACCAGCCGCGCACCGGCGAGCACCGTCGCGGGCGAGAAATCGCCGGCGACGCCGAAGCCGACGGTCCCGTCGGCGCGCGGCGGCGGCACCTGGAAATAGGCGATGTCGACGGCGCCGGGGGCGGCGAGCGCGCGCCAGAGCTCGGTGTAATGCGCCGGCCACAGCGCGACGTCGCCGGCAGAGCGGCCGGGCCGCAGCCCCTCGGTCGCGAAGATGGTGCGCACGCGCGTGGCGCGGCCGAGCCCCGAGAGGTCGCGGCGATTGACGCCTGGAATGAAGGCGCCGGTGAGCTCCGCGCCCTGCCAGAGATCCGGGTCGGCCGCGACCGCGTCGAGCACGGCCGTCGGCTCGCCGCAGCAGCCGGCGATGTAGATGCGACTGCCCGGCGCGGCGAGACGGGCGGCCTCGGCCGCCGTGACGAAGGGCACGGAAGCACCGCGACCGGAAAGCAAGGGCGCCGAACCGATCACCGCGGAAAACCCCTTCTCGGCACTTGCGCGACCCCTCCATTCGGGCAAATATGTCCGGACAAATTCTCCTGCACATTGCGGCAATCGCCGCCGGGGAGCAAGGCGCATGGCTGCGGCCGCGAGCGAAAAAAGCGTGACGGAACGGCTGATCGAGCGGCTGGAGCGGCCGATCGCCGCCGCTGATCGCCGCCGCGCCGCGCTGCATCTCGTCGACTGGATCGGCTGTGCCGTCATCGGGCGGACGGTCGAGGCCGGACGGATCCTCGCCGCCGAGGCCCGCGGCACCGGGTCGGTACCGCTCTTCGGCGGCGACAGCGCCGATCCGGCCGGCGCCGCCTTTTCGCTCGGCGCGCTCGGCAGCCTCTACGAAATGGATGACGTCCACCGCACCGCGCTGCTGCATCCCGGCCCCGTGGTCATCCCGGCCGCGCTGGCTGCAGCGCCGGATGCAGCCGCCGGCGCCGCGCTGCTCGACGCGATGATCCTCGGCTATGAGGCGATGATCCGCATCGGCCGTGCCGTCGGGCCCGGCCATTATGCCTTCTTCCACAACACGTCGACCTGCGGCGGCTTCGGCGCGGCGGCGGCGGCGGGCCACCTCGTCGGCCTCGACCGCGCTAGCCTCGCCTCGGCGCTCGGCAATGCCGGCAGCCTTTCCGGCGGTCTCTGGCAATGCCGCAACGAGGCGGTGATGACCAAGACGCTGCATTGCGCGGAAGGCGCCCGGCGCGGCGTCACCGCCGCCCGCCTCGCCGCGAACGGCTTCACCGGCCCGCGCCTCATCCTGGAGGGCCCGCAAGGCTTCTTCGCCGCGCTCTGCCCCGGCGCCGACCCGGAACACGTCCTTGCCGAAGATGACGACTGGCTGATCTTCGACACGAGCTTCAAGCCGTGGCCGGCCTGCCGCCATGCGCATGCGGCGATCGATGCGACCCTTCTGCTGCGCGAGGAGATCGGCACCACGCCGATCGAGGCGATCGCTATCGAGACCTTCGCCGACGCCAAGCTCTTCTGCGACCGGCCGACGCCTTTGACCTCGCACCAGGCGAAGTTCAGCCTGCAGCATGCGGTGGCGGTGACGCTGACCTCTGGCGCGCCGCCGCTTTCCGCCTTCGACCTTCCCGCGCTGACGCGGCCCGATCTCGTCGCGCTGCGCGACATCGCGACCGTCACCGCGACGGCGGATTTCACCGACCGCTATCCGCGCCATTTCGGCAGCGCCGTCACCGTCACGCTCGCCGACGGCCGCACGCTGTCGCGCCGCGTCGCCGATGCGCTCGGCGACAGCGAGAACCCGGTCGCGGAAGAGGCGCTGTTCGACAAGGCGCGCATGCTGATGACCGCCGCGGGCCTTGCCCCGAACGTCGCCGAAGACCTGATCCTCGCCGCCCTCTCGCTCGCCGAGGGCGCGCCCCTTTCCGATCTTCGCCGCGCCATGAGCGCCGCCCGCTAGGCCCCTGCCCCGCCACCTCCCGAGGGAATCGCCGTCCGATGCTGCCGCCCAACTATTTCGAAGCCATGGACTATGCCGGGATGATCCGCGACTACGGTCGCCCGGAGAGCTTCGTGGAGCGCTTCACGGCGATGAGCCGCGACGAGCTCCGCGCGATCCAGAACGAGCGCTTCCTGAAGATCGTCGCCTTCGCCTGGAAGGTGCCGTTCTACCAGCGCCACTGGGGCGCGGCGGGCGTCGAGCCCGGCGACATCAGGTCGATCGACGACATCGTCAAGCTGCCGGCCTATTCGAAGGCCGACCTGATGGCATCCGTCGAGGCGCATCCGCCGATCGGCGATTTCCACGGCCTCGATACCTATCCGCCGCAGACGCGGCCGCCGCTCGTGTTCCAGACGACGAGCGGCACCACCGGCAAGCCGCAGCCGCTGTTATTCGGCCCGAAGAGCCGCGAGATCCAGAACCTCTTGCTCGGCCGCTTCTATGCGCTGCAGGGCATCACGCGCGACGACGTCATCCACTCGGTCTATGGCCACGGCATGGTCAATGGCGGCCATTATGTGCGCGAAGCGGTGCTGCACTGGGTCGGCGCGCAGATGATGACTGCCGGCACCGGCATCGAGACGCGCTCGGCCAACCAGGTCGGGTTGATGAAGGAATTCGGCGCGACCGTCGTGATCGGCTTCGGCGACTATATCAAGCGCCTCGCCGATGTCGCGCGCGAGAGCGGGCTGGAGCCCGGCAAGGACATTCCGGTCCGCATCATCTCCGGCCATATGGGCGCGGAAAGCCGCGACTCGATGAGCCGGGCCTGGGGCGGCGCCAAGGTGTTCGACTGGTATGGCGTCGGCGACACCGGCGCCATCGCCGGCGAGGGACCTGACCTCTCAGGCCTCTATGTGCAGGAGGACGCCCAGTATCTCGAGATCCTCGACATCGAGAGCGGCGAGCCTGTGCCGGATGGCGTCAGCGGCGACATGGTCTGCACGTGCCTCTTCAAGGACGACGTCTTCCCGATCATCCGCTTCAACACGCATGACGTGTCGCAGTTCAGGACCGATGCCTCGCCGATGGGGTTGAACCTCCGCCGCATCGTCGGCTTCCTCGGCCGCAGCGACAACATGGTCAAGCTGCGCGGCATCAACATCTATCCGACCGGCATCGGCGCGATCCTGACCGAGAACCACGAGGAACTCCTCAGCGAATATGTCTGCGAGGTCACGCGGACGGACGGGCGCGACGAGATGGTGGTGCATGTCGAGACCAGCGGCCCGCTCGACCGGCCGACCGGAGATTACGAGGCGCTGCTGCGCATGCGGCTCGGCGTCGAGATCGCCGTCAGCCTCGCCGCGCCCGGCACGCTCGGCAGCCTGACGCAGATCGAGGTGCGGCAGAAGCCGATCCGCCTCATCGACAAGCGCAAGGACGGCGCATGACGGCGGGACAATCGCTCGCGGCGACGCGCGCGGCGCTCCAGCGCATCGCGGCGACCAATGACGACTGGCATGTCTTCATCACCGTCGATGCCGAGGGCGCGCTGAAAGCCGCCGCCGACAGCGACGCGAGGCGGGCCGAGGGCGCGGTCCTCTCGCCGCTCGACGGAATGCCGATCGCGATCAAGGACAATATCGACGTCGCCGGGCTGCCGACGACGGTCGGCACCGACGCGCATCGCGGCGCCGTCGCCCAGCGCGATGCCGCCGTCATCGCGAGGCTCCGGGCGGCGGGCGCCGTCATCCTCGGCAAGCTCAACATGCATGAGGGCGCGCTCGGCGCCACCACCGACAACCGCTTCTATGGCCGCTGCGAGAACCCGCGCGCGCCGGGCCACACGCCCGGCGGATCGAGCGGCGGCTCCGGCGCGGCGGTCGCGGGCGGGCTGGTGCCGATCGCGCTCGGCACCGACACGATGGGCTCGGTGCGCATCCCCGCCGCCTATTGCGGCTGCTGGGGCCTGAAGCCGACGCAGGGCCTCGTCGGCACCTCCGGCCTCGTCTATCTCTCCTGGACACTCGACACGATCGGCCCGCTGGCGGCAACGCCGGAGGATCTCGCCGATGCGATCCGCATCATGGCCGGCCCCGATCGCGACGACCCGCGCAGCGTCACGGCGCCGGCCGGCTGGGACCCGGCGCCGCTTCCGACCGATCTTCGCGGCATCCGGCTCGGCCGGCCTCGCGTCGTCGACGCCGTCGCCACCGAGGACGCGGTCCGCGCCGCCTATGATGCGCTGCTCGAACGCGCCCGCGCCGCCGGAGCCGAAATCGTCGATCTCGACATCGCCGGCTGGGACACCGGCCGCGCCCGCCGCGCCGGCCTGCTCGTTTCCGAGGCCGAGGCGGGCAGCCTGATCGGCGCCGATCTCGACGCGCGGCCGGAGGCCTTTTCCGAGAGCTTCCGCGCGATGATCGACTATGGCCGCAAGGCGCCGGGCGAGCGCATCGCCGCCGCCTATCATGCGCTGGGTCAGCTCGGACTCGCCGCGCGCAATGCCTTGGGCGGCGTCGATGCGCTGATCCTGCCGACCGCGCCGCAGCGCGCCTTCGCGCATGGCGCGCCGGCGCCGGTGAACCAGGCCGACTTCACGGCGCTCGCCAATATCGCCGGCCTTCCCGCCGTCGCCTTTCCGCTGCCCGGCCCCGCCGACGAGCCGCCGACCTCGGCGCAACTGGTCGGACGCCCGTTCGCGGAAGGCGCCCTGCTCGGCCTTGCCCGCGCACTCTCGGAGCTTCGTCCATGACGCTCGATTCGGCCGCCTTCATCGCCGCGACCGCCGGCGCCGCCGCCGAGGCCGACGGCCCGGAAGCGGCGCTGGAGACGCTGATGCGCGCCTGCCACGCGCGCCTCGGTGACCGCGCCGCGCATCTCGCGCCCGGCGCGCTCGATGCCGGCCTCAGCCAGTTCTTCGTCGCCGGCACCTTCCTGATCACGCCCGACCGCGCCTTCCAGATGCTGGTCGGCAATACCGGCTTTCCGCCCGAGCAGCAGCGGCTGCTGGTGCCGATCGATGGCGGCCATCCCGGCTTTGTCGTCGCCAATCGCCGCTCGCTGCTGCTCGCCAATACCGACGAGGATCGCGGCTTCCGGCAATATCTGAAGACGGCGCGGATGGGCTCGGCCGCCTATGCGCCGCTGCTGTTCCAGGGCGAGATCCTCGGCCTCATCATCGTCGCGGCGCAGGCGCGCGGCACGCTCGGCCCGGCCGATCTCGCGATCCTCGAAGCGCTGGCGCCGACGGCCGCAGCCCTCTTCGTCGCGCTCGGCGGCCGCGAATGGCTCGCCGCGACCTATCCGCCTGAGAATGCCTGGCGCGCGCCTGTGGAGGGATTGAAGTGAGCTACACCGCCCCGCTGGCCGATATCCTGTCGACGCTGCGCGTTTCCGGCGGGCTCGACGACCGGCTCGACGAGACGCTGACGATCGAGCTGGTCGAGACGATCCTCACCGAGGCCGGCCGTTTCGCCGCGGAGGAGATCGCGCCGCTCAACGCCGTCGCCGATCGCAACGGCCCGCGCCTTAACGGCGGGGTCGTGACGACGACGCCGGGCTGGAAGGCGCTCTATGCAGCCTGGCGCGACGGCGGCTGGAACGCGCTCTCGGCCCCGGCCGACTGGGGTGGACAGGCGCTGCCGGCGACCGTGCAGGCCGCCTGCCGCGAAATCTGGAACGCCGCCTCGATGGCCTTCGGCATCGGCCCGACGCTGACGGAAGGGGCGATCGAGGCGCTGCTCTCGCATGCCTCCGACGATCTCCGCGCCACCTACCTGCCGCCGCTCGTCGCCGGGCGCTGGATGGGCACGATGAACCTGACCGAGCCGCAATCCGGCTCCGATCTCTCGGGCATCCGCACCCGCGCCGAGCGCCATGCGGGCGGCAGCTACCGGATCTTCGGCCAGAAGATCTACATCACCTATGGCGAGCACGACCTGGCCGAGAACATCGTCCATCTCGTGCTGGCGCGGCTGCCCGACGCCCCGCCCGGCACCAAGGGCATCTCGCTGTTCCTGGTGCCGAAGCATCTCGTCGGCGCCGACGGGACGCCCGGCACGCGCAACGATCTCGTCTGCGCCGGGCTCGAGCACAAGCTCGGCCTGCATGGCTCGCCGACCTGCACCATGATCTTCGGCGAGAGCACGGGCGCGGTCGGCTATCTGGTCGGCGAGGAAAATCGCGGCCTCAACTGCATGTTCACCATGATGAACAACACGCGGCTCGCCGTCGGCATCCAGGGCGTCGGCATCGCCGAGCGGGCGCTGCAGCAGGCGCGCGCCTATGCCGAGACACGGCTGCAGGGCCGCGCCGATCCCGCGTCCGCCACGCTCTCGCCGATCATCGCCCATCCCGACGTGCAGCGCATGCTGCTGACCATGAAGGCGCTGACCGGCGCGGCGCGGGCGATCTGCTACAGGGCCGCCGCCGCGATCGACCGCGGCGCGGAGGCCTCGGCGCTCGCCTCGCTGCTGACCCCGGTCGCCAAGGCCTTCGCCACCGATATCGGCGTCGAGGTCGCCTCGCTCGGCATCCAGGTGCATGGCGGCATGGGCTATGTCGAGGAGACCGGCGCCGCGCAGCACCTCCGCGATGCCCGCATCGCCCCGATCTACGAGGGCACAAACGGCATCCAGGCGATCGATCTCGTCACGCGGCGGATCGGCGGGGATGGCGGCGCGACGATCGCGGCGCTCATCGCGGAGCTCGAAGGCGCGATCACCGATGGAGCGGCGGCGGCCCGCCTTGCGCCGGCGATCGCCGATCTCCGCGCTGCCACGGCGCTGCTGATCGCCCGGCTCGGCGAGGGACGCCGCAGCGAGGCGCTCGCGGCCGCGACGCCGTATCTGCGCCTGCTCGCCCTCGTCATCGGCGGCGCCGAGCTGCAGCGCCTCGCCGAGGCCGAAGTGGATGCCGGCCGCGCGGCAGGCCGCCAGCTCCTCGCCACCTTCTACCAGGGCGCGATCCTCTCCGCCTCGGGCGGCCTCGCCGCCGCGGTCGCGGCCGCGGGACACCATGACGCGGAGATGATCGCAGCGGCGCTCGGCTGACGCGCCGGATCGATCGAGACGGCCGTCGCGGCGTGGACTAGATTGCCGCGACTCGGCCGGTCGACGCTCCGGCGATCGCGGCGGGGTCGATCACTGGTCGTGCGATGGGGGTCCATTCGCCATGAAGAGACTGAAGCAATACGGCATGATCGCCGCGACGTCGCTCGCCATGCTCAGCATCGAGGCCGATGCCTGCACGCGGTTCATCTATACGACGGGCAGCGACGGCTACATCGTCGGCCGCTCCATGGACTGGATGCAGGACCCCGGCACCAATCTCTGGGCCTTCCCGAAGGGCATGAAGCGCGACGGCGGCGTCGGCGACGGCTCGATCAGCTGGACGTCGAAATATGGCTCCGTCGTCTCCTCGTTCTACGATGTCGCGACCGTCGAGGGCATGAACGATGCCGGCCTCGTCGCCAACACGCTCTATCTGACCGAGACCGACTATGGCGACGCCAAGGCCTCCGGCAAGCCGCTGATCTCGGTCGGCGCCTGGACGCAATATGCGCTCGACAACTACGCCACCGTCGCCGAAGCGGTGGACGCGCTGTCGAAGGAGCCCTTCGCCATCGTCGCGCCGACGCTGCCGAACGGCTCGGCCGCCGGCGGCCATCTCTCGCTGGCCGACAAGACCGGCGACAGCGCCATCTTCGAATATCTCGATGGCAAGCTCGTCATCCACCACGACCCGAAATACACGGTGATGACCAATTCGCCGACCTTCGAGAAGCAGCTGGCGCTCTCCGCCTACTGGGAGGCGATCGGCGGCATGAACTTCCTGCCGGGCACCATCAAGTCGCCCGACCGCTTCGTGCGCACCAGCTG
Source organism: Kaistia sp. (assembly GCA_965229325.1). GTDB lineage: Bacteria > Pseudomonadota > Alphaproteobacteria > Rhizobiales > Kaistiaceae > Kaistia. Next base: position 2,227,966 of record OZ245873.1, read on the forward strand.
GGCGCTGAACGCCGCGCCGAAGGAGACCGACGAGCGGCTCGCGGTCGCCACGGCCTTCTCGCTGATCCGCGCCGTGTCGGTGCCGCTCGGCATCAAGGACAAGGAAGAGCCCAACATCGCCTCGACGATCTGGCGGAGCGTCTCCGACATCGGCCAGAAGCGCTACTATTTCGAATCGTCCTACAGCCCGACGATCTTCTGGGTCGACATCGACAAGCTCGACCTCTCCGAGAGCGCCAAGCCGCGCGAACTCGACCTCTCGACCCGCCCGATCATCGCCGGCGAAGCTTCGGCGAAGTTCGTCGAGGCCGAGCCGTTCAAGTTCCTGTCGAACTGACATCGCAAGGGGCCATGCGGCGGCCGCAAGCCCGCCGCATGGCCCGTTTCACCGGCCCGCGCCTCGCCTCCAGCCACGATTGCGCCCGAAGCGTCCGCTAGACCGCTCGCCGATCCGGACGCGGGACCCGCTCGTCGCGTCGCCGTCCGGTTCGGGGAAGAGCCGCCCCGTCGCGGCTCGCATCGGGGAATGATCGTGTCACATCTCTTGCGAAGGCTCGCGCTGGCAGCGCTCGCGCTGGCGGCATCCGCAACGGCCGGACTTGCCGCCGGAGCGCCGCCCAACATCGTCTATATCGTCGCTGACGACCTCGGCTATGCCGATGTCGGTTTCCACGGCTCCGAGATCCGGACGCCGAGCATCGACGATCTCGCCAAGGGCGGCGCCCGGCTGGAGCAGTTCTACGCGCAGCCGATGTGCACGCCGACGCGCGCGGCGCTGATGACCGGCCGCTATCCGCTCCGCTACGGATTGCAGAGCTTCGTCATCCTGCCCGAGCAGACCTATGGCATCCCGCAGGACGAGAAGCTGCTGCCCGAGGTGCTGAAATCGGCCGGCTACGACACGGCCATCATCGGCAAATGGCATCTCGGCCATGCCAGCCTGGCGCTGCTGCCGACTGCGCGCGGCTTCGACTACCAGTATGGGCCGCTGATCGGCGAGATCGACTATTATACCCATGCCGTGCACGGCGTTCCCGACTGGTACCGCGACGGCAAGCCGCTCGACGAGAAGGGCTATTCGACGACGCTGATCGGCGAGGAGGCGGTGCGCTACATCGACGGCCGCGCGCCGGGCAAGCCGTTCTTCCTCTATCTCGCCTTCAACGCGCCGCACACGCCGCTGCAGGCGCCCGAGGCCGATGTCGAGACGTACAAGGACATCGCCGATCCGAATCGGCGCACCTATGCGGCGATGGTCTCAGTCATGGACAGGCAGATCGGCGACGTGCTGGCCGCGCTCGACCGGAAGGGCCTCCGCGACAACACGATCATCGTCTTCCAGAGCGACAATGGCGGCGTGCGCAACGCGCTGTTCGCCGGCGAGGGCACCGGTCCGAAGGGCGAACTGCCGGCCTCGAACGCGCCCTATCGCGATGGCAAGGGCTCGCTCTACGAGGGCGGAACGCGCGTCGTCGCGCTCGCCAACTGGCCGGGCCATATCAAGGCGGGCGCGGTCGACGGGCCGATCCATGTCGTCGACATGCTGCCGACGCTCGCCGGTCAGGCCGGCGCCTCCACGGAGGGCACCAAGCCGCTCGACGGTATCGACCAGTGGCAGACGATCAGCACCGGCGCGCCGTCGCCGCGCAAGGAAGTCGTCTACAATATCGAGATGTTCCGCGGCGCGGTGCGCGATGGCGACTGGAAGCTCATCTGGAACACGCCGCTGCCGGCGCGGGTCGAGCTCTTCGATATCGCCAAGGATCCGGGCGAGGCGACCAACCTCGCGGCGGCCAATCCCGACATCGTCGCGAAGCTTCAGGCGCGCATCCAGGAACTCGCCAAGGAGATGAAGCCGTCGCAGTTCTTCGAGGCGACCTTCAAGGCCTATCTCGGCCGCGAGGTCGGCAAGCCGGCCCTGCCGAACAGCGAAGCCTTCTACGACCAGTTCGACTGATCGGAACGCGGGACGCATGGCCTGATCGATCGTCAGGCCTTGCAATGCTGGGAATGGTCTCAGGTTGTCGTTGCCGGGCTTGACCCGGCAACCCAGGCTTTCGTGGGCTGCCCGCCCACAATCGTGGATGCGCCCGAAGCGAGGCTGGATTGCCGGGTCAGGCCCGGCAATGACAGGGGGGAGAGGTCGTGCGCGTCGACGGAGGCCGAATGTCGAGCTGTCCGAGGCCCGGCCATCCGGCCATCCCTCAGTCCTTCCAGAAGCTCGGCGACCAGCGCCGCGCCTTGGAGCCGGAGCGCCAGGGCGTCAGCGCATATTCGGCGGCGATGACGATCAGGAAGCTGACGAGGCCGAGCAGCGCCAGGAACACGATCGCGGCGAAGGTGCCGGCCGTGTTGAGGCGGGAATTCGCCTGCAGCAGATAGGCGCCGATGCCGCCCGAGGTCGAGGCGGTCCATTCGGCGATCACCGCGCCGGTGACGCTGAAGGTCGCCGAGAGCTTCAGCGCCGAGAACAGCGGCGTATAGGTCGCCGGCAGCTTGACGTGGCGGAAGATGCTTGCGCGCGAGGCGCCCATCGAGCGCACGAGATTGAGGATGTCGCCATCGACCGAGGCGAGGCCGTCGAGCACATTGACGACGACCGGGAAGAACACCACCAGCGCGACGATGACGAGCTTCGGCGCGAGGCCGAAGCCGAGCCAGATGGTGAGCGCCGCCGAGATGGCGACGATCGGGATCGCCTGGCTGGTGATGAGGATCGGATAGAGGATGCCGCGCACCGGCTTCGAGGCGTCCATCAGGACGGCGAAAACGAAGCCGGCAAGCGCGCCCAGCACGAAGCCGATCAGGAACTCCATGAAGGTCTGCCAGAAGCCCTTCACCAGCGCCGGCCAGTCGTCGCCGATATGGCGGGCGACATCCATCGGCGAGGGCATGACATAGCGCGGGATCTGATAGTGATCGACCGCGAAAGCCCAGCCGCCGATCACCACGACGAGGGCCACGACCGGATAGAAGAGCTTCAGGAACAAGGCGCCGCGATCAGACATGGGCGCTCTCCAGGGCCGGGGCCTCTTCATAGATCAAGTCGATGATCCGCTGCTTGATCGCGCTGAACACCGGACTCGTCAGCACCGAGACCGGCCGCGGCCGCGCGATCGGCACGGGAATGATCTCGCGGATGCGGCCCGGGCGCGGCGACATCACGACGACGCGGTCCGACAGGAACACCGCCTCGTCGATGTCATGCGTGACGAAGACGATGGTGCGGCGCTCGCGCTCCCAGACGCTGAGCAGCCATTGCTGCATGGCGAAGCGGGTCTGCGAATCGAGCGCGCCGAAGGGCTCGTCGAGCAGCAGCACGTCGCGATGCATGGCGAGCGTGCGCATCAGCGCGACGCGCTGGCGCATGCCGCCGGAGAGCGCCGAGGGATAGTGGTTGATGAAGTCGCCGAGCCCGTAGCGGCGGGCGAGCGCGACGCCCTCCTCGCGCTCCTTCCGCGTCGCCTTGCCCTTCAGCAGAGCGCCGAGCACGATATTGTCGAGCACGGTACGCCAGGGCAGCAGCAGGTCCTTCTGCAGCATGTAGCCGACTTCGCCGGCGCGTCCGGTGACGTCGCGGCCATCGATCAGGACGTGGCCGCCGCTCGGCTTGAGAACGCCGGCGACGATGTTGAACATCGTGCTCTTGCCGCAGCCGGACGGACCGACCACCGAGACGAATTCGCCGGCGCCGATCGCAAGATCGGTCGGCGCCAGCGCCAGCGTCTCGCCGAAGCGCTGCATGACGGCCTTGAGGGCGAGCTTGGGGGGAGCGGCGTCGGTCATCGGGCCTTCGGGCAGGGAACGGGTTTCAGGATGCGCGGATCGGGGCTCACATCACCACGCAGCGTTCGCGGCCGAACCAGACGAGATCCTCGACCTTGACGGCGATGTCCTCGCGCGATGCGAAGGGCTCGATCGCCCAGGCGCCCCACATCGGCGCGTCGTTGCCGGCATCGATGAAGTTGTGCAGATAGGCGGCGCCCGCCGTCAGCGAATGGCCGATATTGCCGAGCAGATCGAGCAGCACGAAGCCGTCGGCGACGAGAAGGTCGTTGCAGAAGCCGAACAGCTCCTTGGCCGGCATGCCCGGCCGGCAATAGGCGAGCGTCTTGGCATGGATGCGTTCGAGATCGGCAAGCGCCAGGCTCGCCTCCGGCCAGTCGCCGAGCACGCGGCAGCGCGTGCAATCGCCCCAATGGCCATCCGGCGTGATCGGATGCACGTCGAGCATCAGCACGTCGCGCTCCGCCGCCTTCATGGCGCCGGGGCCGTTGGTCGGGAAGCAGATCTTGGCGTTTTCGCCGAGACCGACCACCGTGATCGTCCAGACATGCTCGACGCCGTTCTGGGCGAGGAAATCGCTGACGACGAGGTCGATCTCCTCCTCGGTGCGGCCGGGCTCCAGCGCCGACAGGCCGACGGCGCAGGCCTGCCTTGCGAGGGCCTGCGCCCTCACAAGGCCGGGCGGCGGCACATCGGAGACATCGGGGCCCGGCTTGTAGCTCCAGGCAGGAACGATCCGCTTGGCGGCGGTGGGTGCTGTCATGTCGGGGCGCTCCTGCTCCGGGTCTCGTCTCGGGTGTCCCCGAGTCTCTGGCGTTGCGGGTCTTGCTTGTCGAGAAAGGCGTTACTTGGCGAGATAGGCGTTGGTGAAATAGGTGGACGGCGCCGCGACCTCCTTGACCACGCCGAACTTGGTCAGCGCGGCGAGCAGCGCGGTCCAGTCGGCCTCGTCATTGACGAGCAGGTCATCGCCGAGCGTGCCGAACAGCGGGATCGTGTCGGCCCATTGCTGGGTGATGAACTTCTCGTCGAACGCCTTGGCATAGAGATCCTTGAACGCCGCGACGCCTTCCTCCGGATGGGTGGCGGCATAGCGGATGCTCTTGTCGGTGGCGCGCAGGAAGGCCTTGGCCTGGTCGGGATGCGCCTTCAGCCAGTCGTCATTGGCGGCGAGCATGAAGATCGGCGTGTTGGGAACGCCATGCTCGGTCGCCGGCAGGAACGACGCCTTCTGGTTGCCGGCCGTCATCATCGCGGTCGCCTCGGCATTGGTGATGCCGGTGATCGCGTCGACGCGGTTCTGCAGGAGAAGCGGCACGGTGTCGTCGGCGGCGGCGACCATCTCGACATCGTCGAGCGTCAGCTTGGCGTCGGCCAGCATCATGCCTAGCTGGGCCTTGGTCCAGGCGTCGTTATAGATGCCGATGCGCTTGCCCTTGAGCTCCGCCACGGTGAGCGGCTTGCCCTCGGGGCTGATGATGCCCCAGTTGTTGCCGCGGCCATAGCGGCCGATCGCGGTCACCGGCGCCTGCTCGCCGCGCGCGAAGATGACGTCCATCACCGTGGTGAAGGCGACATCGGCGCGGCCAGTGCCGAGAAACTTCATCGTGTCGGCGACGGTCGGCGGCACGACGATCTCGAGTTCCAGCCCTTCCTCGGCATAGAAGCCCTTCTTGGCGCCGAGGATCCACGGGATCCAGAAGCCGTCCGGCGTCGGCCATTCCTGCACGAAGGTGAGCTTGGTCAGTTCGGCCGCGCTCGCCGCCGGGGCCGGGCCCATCGCCAGCGTCGCGCCGAGCGCGAGGCCCGCCAGGACAGTGCGTCTCGTCAAGGTCATGCTCATGTTCCGATCCTCTTCCTCTGGTGGTTGCCGGCGTCCGCAGAGCCTCTCCGGGCCAGTCGGTCCGCCGCATCGATGGTGGCGCCGAGCAGGACCGACGCGCCGGCGATGCAATCGCCCGGCTCGACGAATTCCCGCTCGTTGTGGCTGATGCCGCCGCGGCACGGCACGAAGATCATCGCGGTCGGCGCGATGGCCGCGATCGACAGCGCGTCGTGGAACGCGCCGGAGACCATGCGCCGCGCGGCAAAACCCTTGGCTGCCGCCGCCGCCGCGACGGTGTCGACGAGGTCCGCATCGAAGGCGGTCGGCGGCGCGGCGAACAGCGGATCGACATCGAGGCTGCAGCCATGCGCGACGGCGGCTTCCGAGAGGACAGCGCGGACGCGCGCCTCCATGGCGGCCAGCCGGTCGGCGCGCGGATGGCGAAGATCGAGCGTGCAGCGCGCCTCCCGCGCCACGGCATTGACGGAATCGGGCAGCGAGGCGAGCCGCCCGGCGGTCAGCCGCGCCTCGGCATCGCCGGGCATGATCTCGTCCTGCAGCCGGGCGAGCGCGGCGACCAGCGCCGCCACCGCGTCGCGGCGGGCGTCGAGCGGGGTGGTGCCGGCATGGCTGCTCTCGCCGCTCATGGTCACGGAAAGCCAGCGCGTGCCCTGGATGCCCTCGACGGCGCCGATCGCAAGGCCGGCGCGTTCGAGGATCGGGCCCTGCTCGATATGGAGTTCGAGATAGCCGGCGATCGGAAAGCCGAGCCCCCGGTCGGCGGCGCCCGGCAAGGCGGCGCGGGTCGCGGCCACCTCGCCCCCCAGCGTCAGCCCGGCGGCATCCTCGGCCGTGCCCTCGGGCAGGCTCCGCGCGGCGAAGGCGCGCGAGCCCATCGCGCCGGGGAGGAAGCGGCTGCCCTCTTCATTCGCCCAGACGACGACCTCGACCGGCAGCGCCGTCGCCACGCCTCGGTCCTCGAGCGTCTCCAGCACCTCGAAGGCGGCGAGCGTGCCGAGCGCGCCGTCATAGCGGCCGCCGGTCGGCTGGCTGTCGAGATGGCTGCCGATCAGGAGCGGCGCGCCGCTCGTCTCGCCGCGGCGGATAAAGAGATTGGCGATGCTGTCCTGTGACACGGCGAAACCCCTGGCAACCGCGAGTTCGGCCAGAAGGCCGCGCGCGTCCCGGTCGGCCGGGGAAAAGGCCGCACGATCGACGCCGCCATTGGCAAGGCCCCCGATGGCCGCGAAGGCATCGAGCCGGGCGAGCAGCCGCGCGCCGTCGACTGCGGGGGTCGTCACCGCCGACCGCTCCGCGACGAAGCCGCGTGAAACTCACTTGAACGGCGCGACATCAGCCCTGCCCCCTGCTAGGATCGCGGTCGAGGTCCACCCTGTGCTCCCCCGTCCACGCCGATCATCATTCAAGGGACTTGAACGCTTGTCAATCCTGTTGCGAAAGCGCCGCCGCGGGTGGACACTGCCGCGATCCCGGCCTGAGGGCGGGTGATGCACGTGATTGGAATGACGATGGCGAAGAAAGCGTCGGCCGCCGAGGATGCGGCCCCCACGGCCGAACTGCGGCTCGGCATGCGGCTGAGGCTGGCGCGGCAGATCCGCGGCATGACGTTGAAGGCGCTGGCGGAGGCCGCGAGCTGCTCCGAGAGCCTCCTGTCGAAGATCGAGAACGGCAAGGCCTCGCCCTCGCTGCCGATGCTGCATCGGCTGGTGCAGGTGCTCGAGACCAATATCGGCTGGATGTTCGAGGAGGTCGACGGCGAGGAAGGCATCATCTTCCGCGCCGGCGCACGGCCGCTGATCGCGCTCGACCCGCTGCGCCAGGGCGACGGCATCACGCTCGAACGCGTCATCCCCTATTCGGCCGGCCACCTGCTCCAGTGCAACATCCACCATATCGAAGCGGGCGGCGAGAGCGCCGGGCCGATCCGCCATGTCGGCGAGGAGGTCGGCTATGTCATCTGCGGCGAGATCGAGCTCAGCGTCGGCGAGCGCCAGTTCCACCTCTCGCCCGGCGACAGCTTCGTGTTCGAATCGGAGCGGCCGCACCACTATCGGAACGTCGGCACCGAGCGGGCGAGCATCTTCTGGGTGAACACGCCGCCGACCTTCTGATCGCCGTTCAAGTGACTTGACAAGAGCCGCGGATTCTTGACTTCTTGCGCGTCGAAAAAACGAGGGCGAAGCGTATGGCCGGGTTGAAGATTCTGTTGGCGGGCGAATCCTGGGTGTCGTCCGCGACCCATATCAAGGGCTTCGACCAGTTCCAGTCGGTGACCTATCACACCGGCGCCGATCCGCTGCTGGCGCTGCTGCGCGGGCGCGGTTTCGACGTCACCTTCATGCCCTCGCACGAGGCGCAGCGCGATTTCCCGCAGAGCGTCGAGGCGCTTTCGGCCTATGACGCCGTCATCCTCTCCGACATCGGCGCCAACACACTGCTCCTGCATCCCGATACCTGGCTGAATTCGAAGCGCACGCCCAACCGGCTGATCGCGCTCCGCGACTGGGTCGCGAAGGGCGGCGCGCTGCTGATGTTCGGCGGCTATTTCAGCTTCCAGGGCATCAACGGCGCCGCCCGCTATCGCGGCACCGCGGTCGAGGCGGTGCTGCCGGTGACCTGCCATCCCTATGACGACCGCGTCGAGGTGCCCGAGGGCTTCACGCCGGTGGTGACCGGCAAGGCCGACCACCCGATCCTCGCCGGCCTCGGCGCCGACTGGCCGCCGCTGCTCGGCTTCAACGAGGTGATGCTGAAGGCCGACGCCGAGGTGCTCGCCACCGTCTCGACCGAGTATGGCGCGCTGCCGCTGATCGCAACCCGCCGCCATGGCGCCGGCCGCTCGGTGGTGTGGACCTCCGATGTCGGGCCGCATTGGCTGCCGCCGGAATTCGTCGCCTGGGAGGGCTATGGCCCGCTGTTCGAACAGATGATCGCGTGGGCGGTCGCCAAGGACTGAACCGGCCGATGGCCCGAGGAGGCTGCTGATGCCCGCGACCCGCGTCAAGGAAGCGCCGCTGACGGTGGCCTCCATCCAGATGGAGCCGCTGATCGGCGAGGTCGCGCGCAATCTGGCGCGCTCGATCGCGCTGATCGAGGACGCGGCGGCCAAGGGCGCCAAGCTCGTCGTGCTGCCCGAGCTCTGCAATACCGGCTATGTCTTCGAGAGCCGCGCGGAGGCGCGCAGCCTCGCCGAGGTCATCCCGGACGGACGCTCGACAAAGGCCTGGATCGAAGCCGCCCGCCGGCTCGATCTCCATATCGTCGCCGGCATCACCGAGCGCGAGGGCGAGCTCCTCTACAATTCGGCCGTCATCGTCGGCCCGGACGGGCTTATCGGCCGCTATCGCAAGGTGCATCTCTGGGGCGACGAGGCGCTCTATTTCGCCCCCGGCAATCTCGGCTTCCCGGTGTTCGACACGCCGTTCGGGCGCATCGGCTGCCACATCTGCTACGATTGCTGGTTTCCGGAGAGCTTCCGCCTCGCCGCGCTGCAGGGCGCCGAGATCGTGTGCGTGCCGACAAACTGGGTGCCGATCCCCGGCCAGGACCCGACGCGCGAGGCGATGGCCAACATCATCGTCATGGGCGCCGCCCATTCGAACTCGGTCTTCGTCGTCTGCGCCGACCGCATCGGCACCGAGCGCGGCCAGCCCTTCATCGGCCAGAGCCTGATCGTCGCGCAGACAGGCTGGCCGGTGGCCGGCCCCGCCAGCCGCGACCGCGAGGAGGTTCTCGTCGCGACGATCAATCTCGCCGATGCAAGGCGCAAGCGGAACTGGAACGACTTCAACCAGGTGATGCGCGACCGCCGACGCGACGTCTATGACGAGATGCTCGGCAGCGGCGCCAAGCCCGGCTGGTATTGAGCGGGCTTTCGTTTCCCCGATCGCTATCCGCGTGATCCCCATGGACTTTCGAGGGCTCGCGGCTCTAGCCTGCCGCGACTTTCCGCCAGGGCCGGCGGCGGAAGGACCTGCCAAGCGCCGTGCCGGACCAGCGGAGCAGCGCGCATATGGTTTCGTCTGAAAGGCTCGAGGACGCGTCGCGCGCCGCCTGGCTCTACTACGTCGCCGAGAACACGCAGGACCAGATCGCCCAGAAGCTCGGCGTCTCCCGGCAGGCGGCGCAGCGGCTCGTGTCGCTCGCGGTCGCCGAGGGGCTGGTCAAGGTCCGCATCGACCACCCGATCGCGGCCTGCCTCGACCTTGCGCGGCGGCTGACCGATCGCTTCCAGCTCAGCCATTGCGAGATCGTCCCCTCCGACCCGGCGGCGCCCGGCGCGCTCGGCGGCATCGCCCGCGCCGCGGCGGCCGAGATGGAGCGCTGGCTGTCGCGGCCGGCGCCGCTGGTCATGGCCATCGGCACCGGCCGCACGCTGCAGGCCTCGGTCGACCAGATGCTGCATATCGACTGCCCGCAGCACCGCGTCGTCTCGCTCACCGGCTCGATCCTGCCGGACGGCAGCACCTCGCATCACAGCGTGATCTATTCGCTGGCCGGACGGATCAGCGGCGCCACCTTCCCGCTGCCCTTCCCGGTCGTCGCCTCCTCGCGCAGCGAGCGCGAGACGCTGCATGCCCAGGCGATGATCAAGCCGACGCTGGCGCTGGCCGAGCGGGCCGAGGTGACCTTCATCGGCATCGGCGACATGGCGCGCGACGCGGCCATGGTGCTCGACGGCTTCATCAGCACCGACGAGCAGGCCTTGCTGGAGGCCTCCGGCGCGGTCGGCGAGATCATCGGCTGGGCCTTCGACACCGACGGACGCATCCTCGACATCGGCACCAATGCCCGCGTCGCCTCGGCGCCGGTGCCCGATCGCGACCGCGGCCTCGTCATCGGCATCGCCGCCGGCGCCCGCAAGCGCACCGCCATCGGCGCCGCCCTCGCCGGCCGCCTCGTCAACGGCCTCGTCACCGACGAGGCGATGGCGGCGATGCTGCTCGCGCCTTAGGACGGATCGACGCTCGGCGTCCACCGTCGTCAACAACCGCTGAAACCTGTCATTGCCGGGCAACCGCAGCATGGACAGTGCCTGAGTGTTGACCAGTCGCTAGCCCCTGGCGGCCCCTCCCCGTCCTCCGCGCATGCTGCGCCGCAGTATCGAATTTCGTTGACCGCGCTTGGCCTGTTGTGAGTATTTTCCCGTCCATCGGGCAAATGCCCGGTACAGGGAGGATGCAATGAAACTCAATCGACACCTGGCGGGCCTCGCCTCGCTGGTCGCGGTCGCAGCGGCCGGACCGGCTCTCGCCGAGACCACGCTGACCATCGCGACCGTCAACAATGGCGACATGGTCCGCATGCAGGGCATGACGGACGATTTCACCAAGGCCAATCCGGACATCAAGCTGCAGTGGGTCACGCTCGAGGAGAACGTGCTCCGCCAGAAGGTCACGACGGACATCGCCACCAAGGGCGGCCAGTTCGACGTGCTCACCATCGGCACCTATGAGGTTCCGATCTGGTCGAAGAACGGCTGGCTGGTCGCGCTCGACAATCTCGGCGCCGACTACGATGTCGACGACCTCCTGCCCGCCATCCGCTCGGGCCTCTCGACCGACGGCAAGCTCTACGCGGCGCCGTTCTACGGCGAGTCGAGCTATGTCATGTACCGCAAGGACCTGATGGAGAAGGCCGGGCTGACCATGCCCGACGCCCCGACCTGGGACTTCATCCGCCAGGCCGCGGACAAGATGACCGACCGCGCCAATGGCATCAACGGCGTGTGCCTGCGCGGCAAGGCCGGCTGGGGCGAGAACATGGCCTTCCTGACCGCGATGTCGAACTCGTTCGGCGCGCGCTGGTTCGACATGGACTGGAAGCCGCAGTTCGACCAGCCGGAATGGAAGAACACGCTGCAGTTCTATGTCGACCTGATGAAGTCGGCCGGTCCCGCCGGCGCGTCCTCGAACGGCTTCAACGAGAACCTGACGCTGTTCCAGCAGGGCAAGTGCGGCATGTGGATCGATGCCACCGTCGCCGGCTCGTTCGTGACCGATCCGAAGGCCTCGACCGTCGCCGACAAGGTCGGCTTCGCGCTGGCGCCCGACACCGGCCTCGGCAAGCGCGGCAACTGGCTCTGGGCCTGGTCGCTGGCGGTTCCCGCCGGTTCGGCCAAGACGGAAGCCGCCGAGAAGTTCATCGGCTGGGCGACCTCCAAGCACTACACCGAGCTCGTCGCCGCCAAGGAAGGCTGGGCCAACGTTCCTCCGGGCACGCGCACCTCGCTCTACAAGAACGCCGACTATCTGAAGGCGGCGCCGTTCGCCCAGATGACGATCGACTCGATCAACACCGCCGATCCGACCAAGCCGACCGTCAAGCCGGTGCCCTATACCGGCGTGCAGTTCGTCGCCATTCCCGAGTTCCAGGGTCTCGGCAACACCGTCGGCCAGCTCTTCTCGGCGGCGCTCGCCGGCCAGTCGAGCGTCGACGATGCGCTGAAGCAGGCGCAGGACGTCGCGACGCGCACGATGACCAAGGCCGGCTACATCAAGTAGCGGACCGCTCCGATGCCCGCGGCTGCGGCCGCGGGCATCTCCTGACCCAAGAGGGTATCGCGGCGGAGCGCCTTTAGCGCCGATGCGTGCCGCGGAACCCGCGGGACGCGCCGGGCCGGGCGGCGATACCGAGAAGAGCCAAGCCGGGGAGTGAGGGACATGGCGGCGACCGTCAATACGCGCAAGCTCGCGCGCAGCATGCTGATGCCGGCAGTGGTCATCCTGTTCATCTGGATGATCGTGCCGCTGCTCCTCACCCTCTGGTACTCGTTCCAGAACTACAGCCTGCTGAGCCCTGGCGAGGCCGGCTTCGCGGGCTGGTCCAACTACAAGTATTTCCTCACCGATCCCGCCTTCTTCCAGGCCTTCGCCAACACGCTGATCCTCACGCTCTCGGTGCTGGCGATCACCGTCATCGGCGGCATCCTGCTCGGCCTCTTGCTCGACCAGTTCATCTATGGCCAGGGCATCGTCCGCATTCTCGTGATCTCGCCGTTCTTCATCATGCCGACCGTCGCGGCGCTGGTGTGGAAGAACATGCTGATGAACCCGAACTACGGCATCTTCGCCTTCATCGCGACGCGGCTCGGCTTCGCGCCGGTCGCCTGGCTCGAAACCTATCCGCTGTTCTCGATCATCCTCATCGTCGCCTGGCAGTGGCTGCCGTTTGCGACGCTCATTCTGCTGACGGCGCTGCAGTCGCTCGACGAGGAGCAGAAGGAGGCGGCCGGCATGGACGGCGCCAATTTCGCCAGCCTCTTCGTCTACATCACGCTGCCGCATCTCGCCCGCGCGATCACGGTCGTCATCCTGATCGAGACGATCTTCCTGCTCTCGGTGTTCGCCGAGATCCTGGTCACGACCAGCGGCGGACCGGGCTATGCCTCCACCAACATCGCCTATCTCATCTATCACCAGGCGTTGCTCGACTATGACGTCGGCGGCGCCTCCGCGGGCGGCGTGGTGGCGGTCATCCTCGCCAACATCGTCGCCATCTTCCTCGTCCGCCTTGTCGGCAAGAACCTCGACGCGTGAGGAGAAAGACCCATGGCCCGCGCAATCAGCCCGCAGAAGAAATGGACCTTCACGATCCTCGCCTGGGTCGTGGCGCTGATCCTGTTCTTCCCGATCCTGTGGACGTTCCTCACCGCCTTCAAGACCGAGGGTGACGCGATCCTGTTCCCGCCGGCCTTCCTGCCGCCGCACTGGACGTTCGAGAATTTCGTCGAGGTGCAGACGCGCTCGAACTACTTCAAGCACTTCTTCAATTCGGTGGTGATCTCGCTCGGCTCGACGCTGATCGGCCTTGTGATCGCCGTGCCGGCGGCCTGGTCGATGGCGTTTGCGCCGTCGAAGCGGACCAAGGACATCCTGATGTGGATGCTCTCCACCAAGATGATGCCGGCGGTCGGCGTGCTGGTGCCGATCTATCTCATCTTCAAGAATCTCGGCCTGCTCGACACGCTCGGCGGCCTCACCGGCATCCTGATGCTGATCAACCTGCCGATCATGGTCTGGATGCTCTACACCTATTTCCGAGAGATTCCGGTCGACATCCTCGAAGCCTCGCGCATGGACGGCGCCGAACTCTGGCAGGAGATCGTCTTTGTCCTCTTGCCGATGGCGGTGCCCGGCATCGCCTCGACGCTGCTCCTCAACATCATCCTCGCCTGGAACGAGGCGTTCTGGACGCTGAACCTGTCGGCGGCCGACGCGGCGCCGCTGACGACCTTCATCGCCTCCTATTCGAGCCCCGAGGGTCTGTTCTGGGCCAAGCTGTCCGCAGCCTCGACGCTCGCCATCGCGCCCATCCTGATCATCGGCTGGTTCAGCCAGAAGCAATTGGTGCGCGGCATGACATTCGGCGCCGTGAAATAGACGACGGGGAGAGAACCAAAATGGGCAAGATCGTCCTGGAAGGCGTCGAGAAGCACTTCGGCACTGTGAAGGTGATCTCGAATGTCAGCCTGACCGTCGAGGACGGCGCCTTCGTCGTGTTCGTCGGGCCGTCCGGCTGCGGCAAGTCCACGCTGCTCCGGCTGATCGCCGGGCTCGAGGACGTGACCGCCGGCAAGATCTTCATCGACGGCGTCAATGTCGTCGACATGCCGCCCTCGAAGCGCGGGCTGTCGATGGTGTTCCAGTCCTATGCGCTCTATCCGCATATGAGCGTGCGCGGCAATATCGGCTTCGGCCTCAAGATGGCCGGCATGCCGAAGGAGGAGATCGCGCGGAAGGTCGAGGCCGCCGCCGCGACGCTGAACCTGACGCCCTATCTCGACCGCAAGCCGCGCATGCTCTCCGGCGGCCAGCGCCAGCGCGTCGCCATCGGCCGCGCAATCGTGCGCCAGCCGAAGGGTTTCCTGTTCGACGAGCCGCTGTCGAATCTCGACGCGGCGCTGCGCGTCAACATGCGCATCGAGATCGCGCGGCTCCAGCGGAGCCTCGCCACCACCGCCATCTATGTCACCCATGACCAGGTCGAGGCCATGACCATGGCCGACAAGATCGTGGTGCTGAATGCCGGCTCGGTCGAGCAGGTCGGCTCGCCGCTCGAACTCTATGAGCGGCCGGACAATCTCTTCGTCGCCGGCTTCATCGGCTCGCCCAAGATGAACCTGGTCGGCGGCGCCACGGCCGCGCCCTATGGCGCCGAGACGATCGGCATCCGGCCGGAACATCTCCTCGTCAGCCGCGAGGGCAGCGGCTGGGACGGCACGATCAGCGTCGCCGAGCATCTCGGCAGCGACACGTTCCTCTATGTCGATGTGCCCGGCGTCGGCCTCGTCACCGTGCGCACGCAGGGCGAGGTCGGCTACAAGACCGGCGAACGCGTGAAACTGCAGCCCGATCCGGCCCGCCTGCACCGCTTCGACAAGAGCGGCAAGGCGATCCGGAGCTGAGGACAGCTCACCGGCGCGGTTGAATGTCGGCGCGGGGGCGGGAATGATCGCCCCCCGACGCGGCGAACAAACGAGAAGCGAGAAGAAGAGCGGCCATGGCGATCAAGCTGTCGACGACCAACCTGCCCGAAATCGCCGCCAAGGCGCGCGTGCCGGCCTATGACCGCGCCGGGCTCAGCGCCGGCATCCTGCATTTCGGCATCGGCAATTTCCATCGCGCCCACCAGGCGGCCTATCTCGACGACCTCTTCGCCACCGGCCGTGACCATGATTTCGCGATCGTCGGCACCGGCGTCACCGAGCATGACGGCCGCATCGCCGGCCTGCTCGCCGGCCAGGACCTCCTGACGACCCTTGTCGAGCAGGAGGCGACCAGCTCGCTCGCCCGCGTCACCGGATCGATGATCGCGACGATCGCGCCTGACGATCGCGAGGGGATCCTTGAAAGGCTCGCCGACCCGGCGATCCGCATCGTCTCGCTCACCGTCACCGAGGGCGGCTATTTCATCAATGCCGCCACGGCGGCCTTCGACCCGCAGCATCCGCAGATCCTCGCCGACGCCGCCGATCCCGATCACGCGAGGACGGTGTTCGGCCTCATCATCGCCGGGCTGAAGCGCCGCCGCGCCGCGGGCATCGCGCCGTTCACGGTGATGTCCTGCGACAACCTTCCCCATAACGGCGCGGTGACGCGCAATGCCGTGGTTGGCCTCGCCGCGCTCTCCGACCCGGCCTTCGCCGCCTGGATCAAGGACAACGTCGCCTTCCCGAACGGCATGGTCGACCGCATTACACCTGCGACCGGCGCACGCGAGAAGACGCTGCTCGCCGAGGAATTCGGCATCGACGACGCCTGGCCGGTGTTCTGCGAGGATTTCCGGCAATGGGTGCTCGAGGATGATTTCCCGGCCGGGCGGCCGCGGCTCGAGGATGTCGGCGTGCAGTTCGTACCCGACGTGACACCGTTCGAGATGATGAAGATCCGCATCCTCAATGGCGGCCATGCCGTGATCGCCTATGCCGGCGGCTTGCTCGACATCCATTTCGTGCATGAGGCGATGGAGCATCCGCTCGTCGCCGGCTTCCTCGAGAAGATCGAGACCGAGGAGATCGTGCCGGTGGTGCCGCCGGTGCCCGATACCGACACCACCGCCTATTTCGTGCTGATCAAGCATCGCTTCGCCAATCCGAAGATCGGCGACACCATCCGCCGGCTCTGCCTCGACGGCTCCAACCGGCAGCCGAAATTCATCATCCCGACCATCGCCGACCGCCTGTCGCAGGGCCTCCCGATCGAGGGTCTCGCGCTCGAATCGGCGCTCTGGTGCCGCTACTGCTTCGGCACGACCGACAGCGGCGCGACAATCGCCCCGAACGATCCGAACTGGGAGCGGCTGACCGAGACAGCGGCACGCGCCAAGGACGATCCGTTCGCCTGGCTGGCGATGCAGGACATCTATGGCGCGGTCGGCGAAAACGCGATCTTCCGCGCGGCCTTCTCGAAGGGGCTGCGCGCGCTCTGGCAGGACGGCACCGCCGCGACGCTCACCGCCTATCTCGCGCGCTGACGCGGGACCGGGGGCCGTGAACAAGACCGGGCTGGTCATTCTCGACTGCGACGGCGTCGTCGTCGACAGCGAGCCGGTCGCCATCGCGGCGCTCGCCGAGTTCCTGCAGGGCATCGGCCTGCCGGTGGCCGAGGACTATGTCTATCGCCACTTTCTCGGCCGCAGCTGGGCGACCGTCACGGCGCTGCTCGCGCGCGACTACCAGATCCGCCTCTCCACCGAGGAGGTCGAGGCCTATAAGGAGCTGCTGTTCGAGCGCATCCGCGCGAAGGTCGAGCCGATGCCGGGCATCGTCGACGCCATTGCCGCGCTCGATCGGCCCGTCTGCATCGCCTCGTCCAGCACGCCGGAACGCCTCGCGGTCGCGCTCGGCAAGGCCGGGCTCGCGGAGCGCTTCGGCGCGCATGTCTACTCGGCCGCGCTGGTGCAGCGCGGCAAGCCGGCGCCCGACCTCTTCCTCCATGCCGCCGCAGCGATGGGCTTCGCCCCGGCCGACTGTCTCGTTATCGAGGACAGCCCGGCCGGCATCGAGGCCGGCAAGGCGGCGGGCATGACGGTCGCCGCCTTTCTCGGCGGCTCGCATATCGGCCCCGGCAAGCTGCGCCCGCTGGCGCTGGCCCTCGCGCCGCAGATCGTCTTCGACAGCATGGCGGATTTCCCGGCCGTGCTGGACCGCTTCGACTCGCTCCGCTCCGCCTGAATCAGTGCGGCTTGCGCATGCCGCCATAGTTGGCGGCGAGACCCTTATCGAAGGTCTCCTGCATCTCGGCCTCGCTGAGCAGCACCGGGCCGCCGATCAGGAGCGCGTTGTAATACTGTCTTGCGATCGTCTCGAGTTCGACCGCGCGCCACATCGCATTGCCGAGATCATGCCCCGTCGCGATGGCGCCGTGATTGGCGAGCAGCACGGCCGAGCGGCCCTCCATCGCGGCGAGCACGTTCTGCGACAGCTGCTCGGTGCCATAGGTCGCATAGTCGGCGCAGCGGACGCTGTCGCCGCCGAACACCGCGATCATGTAGTGGCAGGCGGGAATCCCGCGCCGCGTGATCGCGAGGCTGGTGCAATAGGTCGGATGGGCATGGACGATGGCGCCGACTTCGGGCCGCGCGCGCATGATGTCGCGATGGAAGCGCCATTCGGTCGAGGGTGGCCGCGGGCCCTCCCATGCGCCGTCATCCGCGCCGAGCGACATCGAGACGATCTCCTCCGGCAGCATCCGGTCATAGGGGATCGAGGTCGGCGTGATCAGCATCCGGTCCTCGTAGCGGGCCGAGATATTGCCGGAGACGCCCTGGTTGAGGCCGTTGCCGTTCATCATCAGGCAGTGGGCGATGATGTCGCGGCGGATGTCGAGTTCGGTCATCGGGACGGTCCTGGGCGCTGGCGCTTAGGAAGATGAAAGGCCGCCGCTGTTTGCCGGTCGGCAGCGTCCCGGTCAACTGGCGAAACGCCTGAAATTGACGCCCATCACGGCGCCGGACTGCCCGCAAATCGGGCTCGCCTCGCCGCGCCGCGTCGGTTATTGCCGAAGGGAAGCGACGCCGGCGAAGCGGCCGCTTTCAGCTCCCGGGGGAAGACGCATGTCCGCCATCGATCCTGAAGCCTCGGCAGCCCGCGCGTGACCGGAGCGACCGCCGATCTCCTCATCCGCAATGCCCGCGTCGTCGCCGGCGAGCGTGTCTTTGCGGGCGGTGTCGCCGTAAGCGGCGGGCGCATCACGGCCGTGTTCGAGGGCGAAAGCGACGCCGTCGCGACCGAGACGATCGATGCCAGGGGCCTCACCCTGCTGCCCGGCCTCGTCGATGCGCATGTGCATTTCTCCGAGCCCGGCCGTGGCCATTGGGAAGGCTTTGCGACCGGCAGCCGCGCCGCGGCGGCAGGCGGCATCACCACCTTCGTCGAGATGCCGCTGAACGCGCATCCGCCGACCGTCGATGCCGCGGCGCTCGCCCTGAAGCAGGCGGCCGCCAGCGTCAGCATCACCGACTATGCGCTCTGGGGCGGCTTCGTCGACGACAACCGCGCCGACCTCGCCAGCCTGCAGAAAGGCGGCGTCGTCGGCTTCAAGGCCTTCATGTGCACGGCGACCGATTTTCCGCGCATCGACGCGGCGCTGATGCGCGAGGGCATGCGGGCGATCGCCGGCTTCGGCGCCTTCCTCGCGCTGCATGCCGAGGACGAGGCCATGACCGCCGCGCTCACCGCGACGCTGCGCGCCGCTGGGCGGACCGATCGCGCCGCCTGGGGCGAGGCCCGGCCGATCGCCGCCGAACTCGCCGCCATCGACACGGCGATAGACCTCGCCGACGAGACCGGTGCGCGGCTGCATGTCGTGCATGTCTCCTCGGCGGCCGGCATCGACCGGATCAGCGCCGCCAAGGCGCGCGGCGTCCGCGTCACCGCCGAGACCTGCCCGCATTACCTCTTCTTCGACGACAGCGATCTCGAGCGGATCGGGCCGCTGGCGAAATGCGCGCCGCCGCTCAGAAACGCGCGCGAGCGCGAGGCGCTATGGGAGCGGGTGCTGGACGGCGCGGTCGACGTCATCGCGTCCGATCACTCGCCCTGCCTGATCGAGGAGAAGACGGCGGGCGAGGACGACATCTTCAAGGCCTGGGGCGGGATATCAGGGCTGCAGTCGACGCTGCCGGTGCTCCTGACCGAGGGGCCGAAGCGCGGCCTGTCGCTCGCGGCCATCGCGCGCATGACCGCCGCCAATCCGGCGCGGCTCTTCGGCCTTGATCCGCAGAAGGGCGCAATCGCGGTCGGCGCCGATGCCGATCTCGTCCTCGTCGATCCGGATGCAAGCAACGCGCTCGCGGAGAGCGATCTCTTCTACAAGAACCCGCACAGCGCCTATGTCGGCGGCGCCTTCAGGGGCGCGGTCATCCGGACGCTGAGCCGCGGCGAGACGATCTTCCTTGGCGGCGCGATCACTGCAGAACCCGGCCGCGGCTGCCGGCTGGACGGTCCCGGCCTCGCCGCCTGACGGCGACGGGACGGCCGAGGCTCAGGCGCCGATCTTCAGGACCCCGAGTTGGTCATAGACCGAGAGCCCGTCCCACATCGACCAGCATTCGACGATCCGCCCGCCAGCGATCCGGAAGAGGTCCATGCCGGTCATGGTGATGCGCTTGCCGGTGGCGGCGACATCGCCATAGGGGCCGACATGCAGGCCGAACGTCGTCCAGTGCAGCACGACGCGGTCGCCCTCGGCGACGAGATGGTCGATGCGCGTCTCGATCTCGGTGAAGGCGCCGAAATAGCGCGTCACATCCTCGCGGACCACGTCGACCGCCGTGCCTTCGAAATCGGTCATGTGCACGACGGCGGCCGGATCCCAGTAGCGGTCGATCGCGCCCTGGTCGCCGTCGCGCCACAGCGCCTGATGATAGGCGGTGACGACGGCGCGATTGGCCGCGGCGCTGCCGGGCTCGGCGGGGATGGCGGAGGTCATGGCGGTCAGGTTCCCGGCGTCAGCTGCATCGAGGCGGTCAGCTTGGCGCGGATATAGTCCCCCGCCGTGACCGGCTCGAACAGCGGCGGATGGTCGGCATCGGTGCAGCTCGGCAGGCAGGCGACCTCGGACTGCTCGTTGGGGCCGGTGAAGGCGACCAGCGACAGGCGGCGGGTCGAGCCGGTCAGCTCGCGGCCGGGATTGGAGACGCGGTGCAGCGTCGAGCGCCAGCGATTGTTGGTCCAGCGCGCCATGAGGTCGCCGACATTGATGACGAAGGAGCCGGGCACGACGCCGGCCTCCTTCCATTCGCCGTCGTGGTCCTTGATCTGCAGCCCGCCGGGCGCGGAATCCTGGCGCAGGATGGTCAACGCGCCATAGTCGTGATGCTCGCCATAGCGCATCTGGCCGGGACGCGGCGGCTCGATCTGGTCGGGATAGTTCACGAAGCGCAGCACCAGCGCCGGGTCGCGATAGGCGTCGGCGAAATAGTCTTCCGGCAGGTCGAGCGCCAGCGCCGACAGTTCGGAGAGATGGTGCGTCAGCGTGACCATCGCTGCTGTCCAGTCCTCGACGAGACCCCTCAGCCGCGGCGGCTCGGCCGGCCAGAGATTGGCGGTTGCAGCTTCCGGCCGATGCGGCGCGGAAAAGACAAGCGCCTCGCAGAGATCCGGCGGCGTCTCGCCGGACAGCGTCTTGGCGACGCTCTCGATGCCGACCGGAAGATAGCCGCGGCCCTTGGTCTGCTCGGGCGGGATATAGCCGGCCTTGACGGCATAGGGTTCCTCGAAAAACGCGGTCACCGCGTCATAGAGGCCGCTCGCCAGCGTCTCGGGAACGCCATGCCCGACGATGACGGCAAAGCCGGTCGTCTCGAACGCCGCGCCGAAGGCACGGGCGACGCGGCGGCGGTCCTCGGCATCGCCATGGATGAACGGCGCGATGTCGACGATAGCGATCTCAATCGCAGCCATGACGGCCTCCTCCCCTTCGGTGCCCGATCAGGGCAGGTAGTCGAGCGAATAGACGGCCTTGTAGTCGGTGTCGGCGGGATAGACGCCGGAGGCCGCCATCGTATCGAAGAAGTCCTTCCAGCGGGCCTCCGTCATCGCGCCGATCTTGCCGCCTTCGGCATCGCCGCCGGCAACGAGGCCGCGCTCGACCATCTGCTTGATCTTGAAATCGAACAATTCGGCGGAGTGATCGGGATTGGCCGCCATGACCGCCTTCTTGGCCGCATCATAGTCGCCGGTGACGCAGAGCCTGTAGCCCTCCGCGGTCGCCTTGACGAACGCCTTCACCGCGTCCTTGTGCGCCTCGAGATAGGCCTTGGTGCCGAACACCGTCGAGGCATAGTTCTGGTAGCCGTAATCGGCGAGCAGGATGCTGACCGGCGGCTCGGGCAGCTCCTTGCCGAGCAGCAGCGCATCCTCGGTGATGTAGCCCTGCTGCACGGCCTTGGGATCGGCGAGGAACGGCGCCGCCGAATAGGTGTAGGGGCGGATGTCGTCGTCCGAGAAGCCGTATTTCGTCTTGAGGAACTGCCAGAACTCGAACTGCGAGAACTTGGCGATCATGATCGGCTTGCCCTT
The DNA here is from genome assembly GCA_965229325.1 of Kaistia sp. GTDB lineage: Bacteria > Pseudomonadota > Alphaproteobacteria > Rhizobiales > Kaistiaceae > Kaistia. The sequence continues at coordinate 2,249,622 of OZ245873.1, forward strand.
GAGGTCCTCGAGCGTCGAGACCCCCTGGCCGGCATGCGCGACGAGCGTCTGCGGATCCTTCTGGAAGAACGCGGCGATGGTCTCGGCCGCGACGCCTTCCTTCAACAGGTTGAAGGTGGTGAAGCTCGATCCCATGCCGAGCTCGAGCTTGCCGGCGGCGACGCTCAGGGGAACGTTCTTGTCGGGACCGCCCGGCTCGAGCGTCACATCGAGCCCGGCAGCCGTGTAGAGCCCCTTTTCCTTGGCTTCATAGAAGCCGCAATGCTCGGCCTGCGGCAGCCAGTTGAGGCCGAAGCGGATGCTCTCGGCGGCATGAGCCGGAGCGGCGGCAAAGGGTGCGGCGCTGGCGGCGAGCAACAGGGCAGCAGCGGGCACAGAGCGGAACAACGCGCGCATGTCGACCTTTCGCGGGATGAGACGGTTCGCAGGCCATCATTGGAACCGGCCGCCGCGTTGCGTGCCAGCACCTTTTTCCGGTCGCAGCGTGCGCTTTCGAAGAACGATGCCTTGTTCCGAGGCATGGTGATCGGCTAGAGACCATTCGCTGGGCAGGAGGTGCCGATGCTGCATTCACGCATGCTCCGCTATCTCGACGAGGTCGTGCGCGCCGGCTCGATCCGCCAGGCGGCCGAGCGACTGCACGTCTCCGCCTCCTCGATCAATCGCCAGATCATCGCCCTCGAGGAGGAGATGGGCACCCCCATCTTCCACCGGCTGCCGCGCAAGCTGCGGCTGACGGCTGCCGGCGAACTGCTCATCGCCCATATCCGCGAGACGCTGAAGCAATATGGCCGCCTGCAGACGCGGCTGGAGGAACTGAAGGGGGTGCGGGGCGGCCAGATCCGCATCGCGGCCATGCATGGCATCGCCGGCGGCGTGCTCCGGCCGATCATCGCCAATTTCAGGCGCGACCATCCGGGCGTTCTCGTCACGCTCAGCGCCGATGTCGTCGGCGGCATCGTCGAGGCGTTGCTGTCGGGCGAAGCCGATCTTGGCCTTGCCTATCGCCTGCCCGACAATCCGAACCTCGTCGCGACCGGGGTCTTCCCGACCCGCATGGGCGCCGTCGTCTCGCCCTCGCATCCGCTCGCGCTGCGCTCGCCGGCGCGCCTCTCCGATTGCCTCGACTATCCGATCGTGCTGGCCGACGAGAGCATGACGATCCACCGCCTGATCACCGACGGCTTCGCCAGGGCCGGCCTCGATTTCAAGCCGGACTTCCTCTCCAACTCGGTCGAATTCATGAAGGCGATGGCCCGCTCGCGCGAGGCGGTGACCTTCCTGTCGCGGATCGACGTCGCCGAGGACCAGCGTGAGGGGACACTCGTCTTCGTGCCGATCCAGGGCCCCTATATCCGTCGGCAGGAGCTGACGATGGCGCGGTCGGCGCACGGCACCGCCAGCGATCCGGCGGTCAGTCTCATCGAGGAAGCGATCGGCGCGGCCCTCCGCCTGATCGAGGACGAGAACGTCCTGGCGGGCGAGCCGCCGCTTTAGGCGCCTGCTGCCATCCTCACGGCATGAATTTCCGTTCACACCGTTGCCTTTTGGCGCTCGCTTTGGCGGGAGCCGCAATGGAGGGCGGGCTGACGCCGTCAGGCTGGAACAATTTTCCAATGCGCCGCGTAAATCGGCCTGCGCCATGCCTCATCCAGCGTCACCGACCAGAATTTGGGCCGCTGCTGCCCAGAAATCGGCCTGTTCAGCCATGGAAAGCGGGACCTAACCTTTCCCCGACGAAGTCAGGGGACCGCGATGAAACCGTTCAAGCTGATGATGGCGGCGAGCTTCGCTGCGATGATGGGTCTTTCCGCTGCGGCGGCCGAGGAGCTGCATATCGCCGGCGTCGTCTCGGGCGGCGTCGAGAGCGCCTGGGACCGCGCCTTCATGGAATCGGTCAAGCGCGTCGCGGCCGAGAAGCCCTACGGTCTCGACATCACCTTCGACTACACCGAGAACGTCCAGTACGACCAGGCCGAGCAGGTCTACCGGACCTATGCCGAGAGCGGCAAATACGACATCATCTTCGGCGATGGCGGCTATGCCGACGCGGTCGAGCAGGTGATGGGCGATTATCCCGACACGCTGTTCGTCGTCTCGGGCTCCGGCAACAAGCCGCTCGGCAAGAACGGCTATCTCGTCTATCTGCATCTGCACGAGCCGGCCTATCTGCTCGGCCTCCTCGCCGGCGAGATGACCAAGACGAAGACCGTGGGCGTCATCGGCACCTTCCCGGCCGACGATGCCAATGACCAGATCAACGCCTTCTTCCGCGGCGCCAAGTCGGTCGACCCGGCGATCAAGGGCAAGGTCACCTTCATCCAGAGCTGGTACGACCCGCCGAAATCGACGGCGGCGACAGTGGCGCAGGCCGCGGCCGGCGCCGACTTCATCTATCAGCTCGCCCCCGCCTTCGAAGGCTGCGTGCAGAAGAAGATCGGCTGCTTCGGCAATTTCGCCGATATGAGCGACAGCGCGCCGGAGGTCATCGTCACCTCCTCGACCGCCCAGTGGGATCCGCTGGTCCACTATATCATCGACCAGTGGAAGGCCAAGAAGGACAGCGGCAAGCCCTATGACGCGCCGCTGGAGCCGGTGTGGTTTGGCATGGCCAAGGGCGGCCTCGACATCGCGCCCTATCACGCCTGGGACGACAAGATCCCGGCCGACGTGAAGAAGAAGGTCGCCGACGCCCGCGCCGCGATCCTCGACGGCAGCCTCAAGGTTCCGCTCGAGGTCGGCGAGCCGAAATCGGATTGATGCGCGCCTTCGCGGCGCCCGACGGCGACGGGCCTTCCGGCGGGAAGGCCCGGCTTGCCGTCAGCGGGCTCACGAAGCGCTTCGGCGCCGTCATTGCCAATGACGACGTCTCGTTCAGTGTCGCGCCCGGCGAACTGCATTGCCTGCTCGGCGAGAACGGCGCCGGCAAGTCGACGCTGTCGGCCTGCCTCTACGGCCTGCTCACGCCCGATGCCGGGACGATCCGCCTCGACGGCGAGCCAGTCCGCTTCCGCTCGCCGCGCGATGCCATCGCGGCGGGCATCGGCATGGTGCATCAGCATTTCACGCTGGTCTCGACCTTCACCGGCATCGAGAACATCCTGGTGAGCGCGCCGCGGCAGAACCGCGCCGAGGCCGAGGCGCGCATCCAGGCGCTCGCCGCCGAACTTGGCCTCTCGATCGACCTCGCGAGGCCCGTCGGGCAGCTTTCGGTCGGCGAGCAGCAATGGATCGAGATCCTCGCCGCGCTCTATGGCGAGGCGCGGCTGCTGATCCTCGACGAGCCGACCGCCGTGCTGACGCCGCAGGAATCGGCCGAGCTGTTCGCCATGATCCGCCGCCTGACCGCAAGGGGCGTCGCCGTCATCCTGATCTCGCACAAGCTCGACGAGGTGCTGCGCTCCGACCGCATCACCGTGATCCGCCGCGGCCGCGTCGTCGGCAGCGTCGCGGCTGGCGAGACGACGCGCGAGGCGCTCGCTGCGTTGATGGTCGGCCGCGCGGTGAGCCTTGGCGAGGAGCGTCCGGCGACACTGCCCTCGCCGGTCGCGATGCTCGATGTGCGCAGGCTGGAGGTCAGGGGCGCTCGCGGCCGCGAGTCCCTCGACGGACTGTCGTTCACCATCCGGCGCGGCGAGATTCTCGGCATCGCTGCCGTCGCCGGCAACGGACAGGACGAATTGTTCGAGGCGCTGGTCGGCATTCGTGCGGTGGAGCCCGGCTCGGCCGTGATCCTCGACGGCGTCGAGATGACCGGCTGGACGCCGGCAGCGATCGCGGCCGAAGGCGTCGGCTATGTGCCCGGCGACCGCTACCGCGACGGCCTCGTCGGGGAATTTACCGTCGCCGAGAACCTCCTGCTCGGCCACCAGGCCGATCCGCGGTTCCGCTTCGGTCCATTCCTGAAGCGCGACGCGATCCGCCTCGCCGCGGAAGAGGCGGTGCGGGCCTACGACATCCGGACGCCGAGCGTCGACGCGAAGACGCGAACGCTCTCCGGCGGCAATGCGCAGAAAGTCATTCTCGCGCGCGAACTGCCGCTCGCCCGCAAGCTCCTGCTCTGCAACCAGCCGACGCGCGGGCTCGATGTCGGCGTCATCGAATATGTGCGCCGCCAGATGCTCGAGCGCCGCGCGGCCGGCTGCGCCGTGCTGCTCGCGAGCGAGGAACTCGAGGATCTCGTGCGCATCGCAGACCGGATCATGGTGCTGTTCCGCGGCCGCATCATGGGCATCGTCGAGGCGGCGGGCGCGGATCTTGCCAGCATCGGGCTGATGATGGCCGGCGAGGCGAGCATCGTGGCGGCGGCATGAGCCAGCGCCTCACCCTCGATCCGCCCTTCCGCATCGAGCGCCGGCCCGATGGTGGCCGCGGCTTCTGGGTTCAGACCTTCGCCATCGCCACCCTCGCCTCGCTGCTGGTGACGGCGCTACTGTTCTGGATCGCCGGCGCCGATATCTTCACCGGCTTCGCGGCGTTGATCGAAGGCGCGGTCGGCTCGCGGCGCAATCTGCTCGAAAGCCTGACGCGGGCGACGCCGCTGATCCTCACCGGCCTCGGCACGGTCGTCGCCTATCGGGCGCGGATCTGGAATGTCGGCCAGGAAGGGCAGTTCTTCGCCGGCGCGATGACGGCCTATTGGGCGACGCATGCGCTCGCCGCGCCTTCGTTCGTCATTCTGCCGCTCGCCTTCGCGGCGGGCTTTGCCGGCGCCGCCGCCTATGCCGCCTTCGCCGGCTGGCTCAAGGCGCGGCTCGGCGTCGAGGAGGTGATCTCCACCGTCCTCCTCAATTACATCATCCTCTATGGGCTCTCGCTGCTGCTGTTGAACGGGCCCTGGAGCGACGCGAACTCCTATTACCAGCGGACGCCGACGCTGCCGCAGGCGGCCTGGCTGCCGCTCATCGCCGAGAAGTCGCATCTCCATGTCGGCTTCATCCTCGCCATCCTCGCGGCGGTGGTCGTGCATGTCCTCATCAACCGCACGGCCTTCGGCTTCGAGCTGCGCGCCTTCGGCTTCAACCCGCGCGTGCTGGCGCTCAAGGGCAAGGGCAGCGCGCGACTGCTGATCACGGTGATGGCGCTCTCGGGCGGATTGAGCGGGCTTGCCGGCGTCGGCGAGGTCTATGGCGTGCATCATCGCCTGCTCGAGGGAATCTCGGCCGGCTATGGCTATGCCGGCATCATGATCGCCATCCTCGCCCGGCTGAACCCGCTCGGCGTCATCCTCGCCGCCTTCCTGTTCGGCTGTCTCGACAATGCCGCCATCACGCTGCCTGTGCGCATCGGCGTGCCCGCGGCGCTCAGCGACATGATCCAGGCGGTTGCGCTGATCATGTTCGTCGGCGCGGCCGCGCTGTCGACCTATCGCATCGGGAGGGCGCCGCGTGTGGTCTGAATTCCTGACGCCGATCGTCCTCGTCAGCCTCGTCGCGACGACCTTGCAGACGATGACGCCGATCCTCTATGCCGCCCTTGGCGAGACCGTCGCCGAGCGGGCCGGCGTCTACAATATGGGCCTCGAGGGGACCATGCTGATGGCGGCCTTCGCGAGCTTCGCCGCCATGCATGCGACGGGCTCGGGCCTCGTCGGCATCGGCGCCGGCGCCTTGACCGGGCTCGTCGTCTGCCTGCTGCTCGCCCTTCTCGCCGTGCTGCTGCAGGTCGAGCAGATCATCGCCGGCCTCGCGCTGAACCTTCTGGCCATCGGCGCGACGGGCTTTGCCTATCGGGTGCTCTATCCGAGCGGGTCGCTGCCGACGATCACGCCGATCCCGGCGCCGGAGATTCCGTTCCTCTCCAGCATTCCCTTCATCGGCCCGGCCCTCTTCCAGCAGAGCCTCCTCACCTATTTGGCGCTCGCCATGGTGCCGGTGACGGCGTTCTTCCTGTTCCGCACGCGCGCCGGATTGCAGCTGCGCTGCGCCGGCGAGAACCCCAAGGCGCTCGACACGCGCGGGCTGTCGGTTCCCGCGCGGCAACTGGCGGCGCTGACCTTTTCCGGCCTGATGGGCGGCGTCGCCGGCGCCTTCATCGTCGTCACGGCTGCCAGCCAGTGGGTGCCCAATATCAGCAACGGCCGCGGCTGGCTCGCCATCGTCGCGGTGATCGCCGGCGGCTGGCGACCCGGCCGCGTGCTGATCGCGACGCTGGTGTTCGCCTTTCTCGATGCGGTGCAGATCCAGGCGCAGGGGATCGGCGTCGCCATGCCGTTCCAGGTCCTGCTCGCCGCTCCCTATGTGCTGGCGATCGTCTTCCTGGTCGTCCAGCGCTCGCGCGCCGCGGCCCCCGCCATGCTCGGCACGGTCTACCGACGAGGAAGCTGACGTCTAGCCCCGCCGGAAGCCGCCGGCCTCATGCTCGGGAAACACCTCCGCATAGGTCTCGCCGGCCACATAGGGAAAGCGGGCGAAGGCGCTTTCGTCGATGGTGATGCCGAGACCAGGCCCGTCCGGCACCGCGAGGCGGCCATCGACGACATGGGAGAGATCGAAGATCGGCTCGGGCATGAGCGCGTCCCGCACCGGCAGCGACGGATCGATGTCATATTCGAGGAGCGTCGCGCCGGCCGCGGCGGCGACATGCAGCCCGGCCGCCATGCCGACCGGCGTCGGGCTGCCGGTATGCGGCACCAGGATGATGTCGTGCAGGCGGGCGATCGCCGCGATCTCCATCGCCGCGATGATGCCGCCGCAAAGGCATGGGTCCGGCTCGAACACCTGCGCCGCGCCGCTCCTTGCGATCTCGTGGAACTGCGCCGGCGAATAGACCCGCTCGCCGACGGCGATCTTCACCGGCGAGGCCTTCGCGAGGCGGGCGAGCCCGATCGCCTGATATTGCGGCGACGGCTCCTCGAAGAAGAAGACGTCGAAGGGCTCCAGCTTCCGCGCCAGCGTCAGCGCATCCTCGGTCGAGAAGCCCCAATAGGCGTCGACCATGATCCTGACTTCAGGTCCGACATGGGCGCGAACCGCCGCGACGCGCTCGACGCATTCGGGGATCGTGACATCGAGGCGCACCTTCACCGCCGTGAAGCCGCGGGCGAGGCACGCGTCGAAATAGGCGCCGTGCCAGGCGGGCGTCGCCTCGAACATCGTCGTGCCCGTGCCATAGAGCGGCAGGCTCGTCGGTGCCGCGCCCAAAAGACGGCAGATCGGCAGGCCGACGCTCTTGCCGAGAATGTCGAACAGCGCGATCTCGACGCCGCCGATCACCTGTGCGCTGATGCCGTCCCAGCCGAGATAGCCGTCGAGCAGCACATGCATCTGCGCGAGGCGGCCGCGGATATCGCGCGCGTCCTGGCCGACGAGATTGCGCGCCACGACATCCTCGACGATGGCCTTCACCACCGTCGGATAGGAGTGGCCGTAATTGCTCGAGGCCTCGCCATAGCCGACGAAGCCGCCCTCCGCCTCGACGCGGATCAGCGCATAGGTCCGCTGCATCGGCGGGTCGATCTTGCGATGGCCGAGCAGGACGACGTCGATCGAACGTATGCGCATGCGCCCTCGCAAGCCTGAAATCGTGCCGGCGGGCACCGCGCCGGCCGGACGACGCCTCGCCGTGCAAGGCAGGGGCCAAGGCCCGCGCTCAGCGGGCGGTCCAGCCGCCGTCGACGAGGATGGTCTGGCCGGTGATCATCGACGCCGCATCGGAGGCGAGGAAGGCGACGACGCCCGACACCTCGTGCGGCTCGCCGATCCGGTGCAGCGCGGCGATGCGCTCGATCACATCGGCATGGAAGGTCTCGTCGGCGAGCATGTCCGTGGTGCCGTCGGTGCGGATGAAGGTCGGCGCGACGCAGTTGACGCGGACGTCATAGATGCCCCACTCGACCGCGAAGCACTTCGTCATATGCGCGACGGCGGCCTTGGACAGGCAATAGAGCCCCTCGCCCGGCAGGGCGACGCTGCCGGCCTGCGAGCCGATATTGACGATCGCGCCCTTGCGGCGCGCGATCATGTGACGGCCGACATATTGCGACAGGAAGAAGGTCGAGCGGACATTGACGTCGAGCACGGCCTCGTAGTCGGCCTCGCTGACGCTCTCGATCGGCGCCATCGGAATGCCGCCGCCGGCATTGTTGACGAGGATGTCGATATGGCCGAACGCCTCGATCGCGGCATCGACGGCGGCGCGGCCCTCGTTGAGGCGGCGGACGTCGAGCTGGACCGGCAGCGCGCGGACGCCGAGCGCCTCGATCTCGGCGACGAGACCGTTGTCGGTCGAGACATCGCGAAGCCCGAGCGCCACATGCGATCCGGCGGCGGCCAGCGCCAAGGCAGAGGCGCGTCCGAGCCCGCGACCGGCCCCCGTCACCAGCGCCACGCGCCCGGTGAGATCGAAACTCGGCAGTTTGGTCATCCTAGAGGTCCTCGTGCTGTCGGGCGGCGGGCCGCGCCACGACCAGATATCCATAGCCCCAATCGACCGGCAGCATGCCCGAGAGACGGTCGTCGAGCCAGCCGACAACAGGCCGATGCGTCACGGCATATTCCGGCAGCACGCTCTCGATGGTGAGGCGCTCGATGGCGAAGCCGGCGGCGGCGAGCTCGGCCGTGATCTCGGCGCGCCGGTAGAGATGATAGAAGAGATCGATCGTGCCGCTTCCTGCGGCACGGGCATAGCGGATGTCGCCGGGCTCGAGGCCAGACATCGCAGCCGCCTCGGCCTGCGCGGCGCGAAAGCGCCTCGCCGCATTGGGGAGGCCGAGGATCAGGCGGCCCGAGGGCGCGAGATTGCGGCGCAGTTCCTCGAGCAGCGCCAGCCGCGCCGCTCGGCCCGCGACATGGCCGAGCACGCCGAAGGCCAGCAGCGCGACGTCGAACGCGCCGCGTCCCGCGACGAGGCGGGCATAGTCGGCGCCTACGGCATCGGTGACGGTGATCGTCTCGCCGAGCCCGGCGGCATCGACGGCGGCGCGCAGATGCGCCCGCGCGACCGGGCTGATATCGACCGCGACGACGGTCGCCCCCGCCTCCTTCGCCAGCGCCAGGCAATAGCGACCTTCGCCGGCGCCGAAATCGAGCAACCGGCCACCATAAGGCAGCGCCGCGCGCAGGAATCGCAGCGTGCGGCGGTTCGGATGCGGATAGCGGCTCTGATAGAGGCCTGAGGCGAAATAGGCGTCGTAGCTCGCCGCCATGTCGGGGAGCGGCGGCGCCCCATCGGCCGGCGGTCGGGCGGTCAAGCGGAACCCTTTCTGAGGCCGGCGCGCCCGGCCGGCTATCTTCTGTCAGTGTTCGAAATGCAGGCGCAGCACCGATGTTCCGGGCTTGGTGCCCGGCCGGCTCGACAGCTTGTCGGCGAGGCGGCGCAGCAGGGTGCTCGAAATGCTCGACATCGCCGCGTCGATCGCCGAATCGTCGTCGCCATCCAGGAGGCTGGCGAGATCCGCCGCCGCGACATCGCCGACCGGCATCGGCGCGCCGGTATGCACCAGCTCGATATCGAGGTTGAGCTCGTCGAAGCTGCCGCCGATGCCCGTGACATGGCGGTCGCCGCCCGCCTGCGCGATCGCTTCGGCCGCCTCGACAGCGGCGAGCGCCGCCCGCCGCACGACATCGCGCCGCGCCGCCCAGGATCCACCCGCCTCCTCGATGAAATCGGTGATCTGGATCGGCACCGGCGGTCCATCGGCGGCAAGCGTGATCGCGAGCTGGCGGCGGATGCCGAGACGGAAGATCAGGTTGAGCACGATGGCGATGACGCCGGTGACGATGAAGCCGGAGCCGACGAGATGGCGGAGCGCGGGATGCGCCTGTTCGGCAAGACCCGGCATCAGCAGCACGGTGACGCCGCCGAGCAGCGAGATGCCGACGATGAAGATGCCGCGCGTGTCGAGCTCGCGCGAGGCGATCAGGTCGATGCCGGCCGCCATCAGGAAGGCGGCGGCGTAGAGCTCGATGGCGCCGATCACCGGCGTCGGGATCAGCGTCAGCGCCAGCGTCGCCTGCGGCAGGAAGGCGATGAGCAGCAGGATGCCGGCGGTGGCGAGGCCGACGGTGCGGCTGGTGACGGCGCTTGCATGGCAAAGGCCGATATTGGCCGAGGAGGTCGCGGTCGGCATCGAGCCGAGTAGGCCGCCGACGAGGTCGGCGATACCGGCGCCGAGCACGCCGCGGCTCGCCTGCTTCATGTCGGGACGGCGCCAGTCGGCATCGTCCATCTTGTCGAGCAGGATCAGGCTGCCGACCGTGTCGATCTGGGTCAGGATGGCGATGAAGGCGAGACCGACCAGCAGGCTGATGGGAATGTCGAAGACCGGCACGACGAGGTCGGGCATCGCGACCGGCGGCGCCGACAGGAGCACCGCCCCGCCATCGAGCCGGCCCATGACGAAGGCGGCGACGACGCCGGCGACGATGCCGATCAGGAGCGCCATCAGCTTCAGCCGGCGGTTGCCCCAGACGGAGAGACCGACGATGAGCGACAGCGTGATCGACGACATGACCAGGCTCGGCACGTCGATCACGAAGTCATGGTCGAGGCTCCAGGAATGCTCGACCGCCTCGCTGACCAGCGACATGCCGCCGATGAGGACGACGAGCCCGGCGACGATCGGCGGGAACAGGCCGCGCAGCCGCGGCAGGAGCGGCGCGATGGCGAGCGTCGCCACGGCCGAGACGACCGTCATCGTCACCATGCCGCCGGGGCCCGTCACGGCGAGGATCGGCCCGGCCAGCGGCACCATGAACACCGAGGGCATGTGGATCATCAGCGATCCCGAGCCCGTCTTCCCGCCCCAGGCCTGCAGCGCCGTGCCGATCGCCATCGTGATGATGGTGACGGCGAGGAGATTGCGGGTCTGGTCGACGGAGAGGTTCGCATAGCGCGCGAGCACCAGCGTATAGGCGAGCAGGCCGAGCGCCATGACGGCGTGCTGGAAGGCCAGCATGAGCGTCGTCGCGTGCGGCGGACGCTCGTCGGCGGAGAAGGAGAGTTCGTGCGGGCGACGGCGCGGCCGCGACGGCGGCATTTTGAGCGCAATCATGACCCGTTCGGCCCAGCGCTCACGCGGCAGTCATTGCCGCGACAATCCGATCGATGCATGCTGGTCCCCACTCGACTCCGGCCCCGCGCAACATGCCCGGTCGATGGAGTCGTGAAAAGTCATTTTTGTCCTTTGGCCGCTGATGGTTGACCGATCGTCGCGGCTTTGTTCGTCGCATGGGAGTTGAGATGAACGTCACGTTCGAGAGCGTCGGCCCGGCCATCATCATCGATCTGTTCGGACGGCTGGACAGCGCCAACGCGGCGACCGTCGAGGCGGAGCTCCTGTCGCGCCTTGCGGACGGCAGCGGCGGCGTCGTCATCGACTTCACCCGCCTCGACTACATCTCGTCGGCGGGGCTGCGCATCGTCCTCGTGGTCGCCAAGCGGATGAAGCAGGCGGGGCGCCGCCTGGTGCTCACCGGTTTCCAGAGCAACATCAAGGACGTGTTCGAGATCAGCGGCTTCCTCAACATCCTCGATGTCGCCCCCTCGCGCAGCGAGGCGGTCAAGCGGACGGAGGCGGCGTGAGGCCTTCCGGGCCGAGATAGCGCACGACGAGGCAGGTGATGTCGTCGGATTGCGGGGCGCCAGCGACGAAGGCGTTGACCGCCCGCGTCACTTCCGACAGCACCACCTCGACCGGCTGCAGCACGGTGGCTTCGAGCGAGCGTTCGAGGCGCGCCTCGGTGAACTCGTGGCCGTCCCTGTCCATCGCCTCGGTGATGCCGTCGGTGTAGAGAAACAGCGTATCGCCGGGATCAAGACGGGCGAATTTCTCGTCATAGGCGAGATCCGGCATGACGCCGAGCGCCATGCCCCCGGTCCGCGGCAGTTCGGCGACCGTGCCATCGGCGCGGCGGACCATCAGCGGCGGGTTGTGGCCGCCATTCGAATAAGCGAGGTCGCCGGTCTCGATGTCGAGCACCGCATAGAAGGCGGTGACGAACATCTCCATCGGATTGCGGGCGCAGAGCGCCTCGTTGGCGCGCGCCAGGCAATCGCCGGTCGTGCCGCCGTCGAGCGCGCTCGACTGCAGCACGGTGCGCGAGATCGCCATGAAGAAGGCCGCCGGCACGCCCTTGCCCGAGACGTCGGCGATGACGAGGCCGAGGCGGCGTTCGTCGAGCAGGAAGAAATCATAGAAGTCGCCGCCCATCTCGCGCGCCGGCACCATCGACGCCTTGCCGGCATAGCGGGCGTTGGCCGGCAGGACCTCGGGCAGCATCGCCGCCTGCAGCGTCTTGGCGGCCTGCAGCTCGGCCTCGACGCGCAGCGCCGATTCCTCGAGCAGCGCGTTCTTCTGCTCGAGTTCAAGCGTCCGCGCCTTCACCTCGGCCTCGAGGTCCTCGGCGCGCCGCTCGACCTTCACGGCCATGTCCTGGAAGACGCGGGCAAGCGTGCCGATCTCGTCCTTGCGGCGGCTGAGCGGATCGAGGCTCGCCGGCAGGAAGCTGCGCTGCTCGATCTCGCGCGCCGCGCTCGTCATCGCGAGCACAGGCCGGGCGATCCGCCTTGCCGAAATGGCGGCGATCGAGGCACCGAAGGCGAAGACGAGGGCGGCGGAACCGACGCCATAGACGATGATGTCGGAGAGAAGGCGGTCCAGCCGCTGGTTGGACAACTGGATGACGACGGCGCCGATGACGATGCCGGCGGTGTCGCGGATCGGCGCCGAGACCCAGAGATGGCGCTCCTTCAGTTCGGAATCCGGCTGTCCCGTCGAGATCGCGCTGGCGGCGAGGCCGAGCAGGTCTTCCGGCGTCTTGGTGGCGCCGACCTGCGCGAAGCTCTTCAACTGGTCGTCCATCACCTCGATCGAGATGATGTCGTTGCGGTTGAGCAGCGCCTCGAGCAGCACCGGCACGCTGTTGGCGGCCTTGACGGCGTCGAGCGCGCGCACCGGCTGGCCGACGATGAGGGCCTGGCCGGGGCCGGCGCGCACGCCGACATAGCGCACGCCATCGAGGGCGGGGCCGAAATCGACGCTGAACTTGCGGCCGGTGACGAGGCCGCGCACGGCATCGCGCGACAGCCTGTCGGGCAGGCTCTGGCCGTTGATGACCGGCCCGTAATTGCCGACGGAGCTCGCGAGCACCTTGAGATCGCTGTCGACCAGCCAGATCGAATCGAGATTGCCGCGCGCCACGATCTCGGCGAAGCGGTCGCTGACATCGGGGATCGAGACCTGCTCGACGTGGTCGGCGGTGAGCGCCAGCGTCGTCAGCACGTCGGTGACGACTTCCTGCGCCTCTTCCATCGCGACTTCCGAGAGGCGCGCGCTCTCAGCGATGATGCGGGCGACGACCTGGGCCTGGCCCTCGGCCTGCGCGATGAGCGCGTTGCGGCCGAGCAGGCCGAAGACGATCGAGACCACGAGGATGGCGAAAGCGATGCAGCTCGCCACCATGATCACGAGGCGGCGGGTTAGCGTCACGGCATGATCCCGCCGCTGACGGCATCCTTGCGCAGCATCACGAGGCGGAGCACGTTGCGCTCGCCCTCGCGGCGGTAATAGGCGCGGTCGATCATCTGCGTGACGAGATGCACGCCGAGACCGCCGATCGGCCGCGTCTCGACGGAAGCGGCGAGATCGGGATGCGGCGCGTCGCGGAACGGGTCGAAGGCATCACCGCCATAGCCGAGCTCGACCGTCACGCCATCAGGCCGCCGGTGGATGGCGACCGCGAGACGGCCGGCGACGCTGCCGCCATATTTGACGACATTGGTCACGAGCTCCTCGACCGCGAGCGTCAGGCGGAAGATCGCCGCAGCGTCGAGCGCGCCCTCCCCGGCCGTCTCGACGCCCTCCTGGATGATCGCGATCGATTCGTTCGAGACCGGAAGGTCGAAGGTGAGATCGAGCACCGATTCGCCGCCCACGCTTTCGTCTCCCTCAGGCAGGGCCATCAGGCTCTCCTCAGCCAGCGCCGTCCGCTCGCCGAGATCGACCCGCGCTCCGCTCGCGGAGCCCGCCCGACGACTGAGCCTCACCTTGGCATAGCCCATCAGGCGGGCCAAAGGCCAGCACAGGGCGAGGAACCACAGCATCGTATAGAGATAGATCCAGAGAATGGCGCCCGGATCGCCGACGGCGGCGATGACGGTGTTGGCGCGCGCGACGATCTCCGGCACGCCGATCACCGAGGCGGTCGACGAGGCCATGACGATAATGAGCAGATAGGTCGTCCAGGCGGGGATGAAGTAGAGCGCCTCGATCCGCTCGCCGCGGCCAAGATGCCGCAGCGCCGACAGCGCATTGTCGGAGACGAAGCCGGTGACCGCGACAGAGAGCGCCAGCGACACCTTGAGCCAGTCGGGCAGCGGCACGGTGAGGCCGCCGAGCGTCACCTCGGGCGGCACGACATAGGCGAGATAGTAGATCATCACGAAGGTCGGCGGCACGCGCGCCGCCGCCGTCAGGAAGCCCGCGACCTTCGATCCGTTGAGGCGACCCCGCGCCAGCAGGAAGCCGAGCGGCGTTCCGATAGCCATGGTCAGCAGGGAGATGCCGATATTGATGAGGAAGCCCATGCCGAGATAGGGCGTCCAGGCGATCAGCATCGGCAGGATTTCGGACATCGTCATCGGCCGAGCATCCGCCGCTCGAACGCCGTGAAGAGATGCGCCACGGCGAGCACGATCACGACATAGGTCGCGAGCAGGATGTTCATCATCACCGGGCCGTTGCCATAGTCGGCGGCGATCGCCGTGCTCGCATGGACGAGTTCGGGCACGGCGATGGCGCTCGCCATGGCCGTCGCCTTGACCACGTTGATCGAGGATCCCATCACCGCCGGATGGGCGAGGCGGAGGATACGCTTCAGCCGCTGCTGCGGCGCCGGCCCGATGGTCGTCGCGGCCTCCGCCAGCACGGCGGCATTGGCAGCGCCGGCATAGAAGGAGAGCACGGCGGCCGCCGTCCAGAAGGCGGAGAGCGAGAGGCCGTAGACGGCGACGAGGCCGCCGACGCCGAAGAAGACGAGATAGAGCTGCAAGAGCGGCGGCGTCATCCGCATCAGCGTCAGCGACAGATGCAACAGCGGCGTCAGCAGCGGCACGCGGCGGACGAGAATGAAGGCGCCACCGACGCCGACGACAAGGCTGCCGACGAGCACGGACGCCGCCAGCGCCAGCGTGACCAGCAGCCCGTTGAGAAGGCCCGCCCGGTGATAGCGGTCATAGAACGGCGTCACGTCGATGCCGAAGCGGTCGCGCAGCATCAGCGCGACGCCGGCGAGGCCGACGACTTCCTGCGCCTCGATGAGATCGAGTTCGCGGCAGGCGAGCGGCCAGGCGCCATCGGCCTGGCGCCGGCATACATAGGCGCCGTCGGCCTCGCGCGCCGACCACAAGGCTCCAGCCTCGGTGAGATAGCGCGACGGCGGCAACTGCCACTTCGCCTCCAGCGCCTTCAGATGGCCGTCGCGCAGCCAGCCGGCGACGGCATCGTCGAAGAGCGTGGCAAGCCGGCCGTCGCTCGCCACCGCGACCGCCCAGGGGGCGATGAAATCGGCCGGCAGCAGCCGGTAGCCCGGCCATTCGCCACTCGCGATCAGATGCAGCAGCCCCGCCTCGTCATAGAGGAAGCCCTCGCAGGCGCCGTCGCGCAGCGCCAGCTCGGCATCGCGGATGCTGCCGAAGGCTTCGATGTCCGCGTTGAGGCGCGTCGCGACCAGCCGGTTCCAGAGCGCGCCCTGGACGGCGCAGAGCGGGCGGTTGCGCAGATCGGTCCAGTCGCGCACCGGGCTCTTGTCCGGCAGCATGACGCTGGCGCCGCCGCCATAATAGCCGGGCTCGATCATCCGCACGAGGCGGCGGCGGTCGACGGTATCGCCGAGCGTCGCGACGATGGCGTCGACATCGCCGGCCGCGAGCTTCTGCAGCCGGTTGGCGCTCGTCACCGGCACCAGCGTCAGCGCGACACCGAGCTTTTCGGCGAGCCCCGCGGCGACGTCGACATCATAGCCGGCAAGCACACCTGAACCATCGCGGAAGCCGAAGGGCGCATAGTCCGACTTGACGCCGACGACGAGACTGCCGCGCGCCCTGATCTCGTCGAGCCGATCAGCCCGCGCCTCCTGCGCTCCGACAAGGCAGAGCAGCACCAGCGCCGTCAGCGCGAGGAGACGCGGCCAGCCGCCGCCGCCCGCATGCTTGATGATCACTGATCCGCCCCCGTCCCTCGCCTGTCCGGCCGCGCGTCGATTGTCGTCGGCGATGATAAACGCTATCCCGTCAACAAGGCCTTCTCCAGAGTCCAGGCATCGGAACGGCAGGGAGCATCGCGACGTGACATCGAAGCGAGCATGGATCGCGACGGCGGCTTGGCTGGCCCTCCTGCTTTCCGGCATCACCGCCGCCGCGGCCGGAACGCTGGACCGCATCGCCGAGACCGGCGTCATCCGCGCCGGCACGCGCATGGATGCGATTCCCTTCGCCTTCGACGACGGAAACGGCAAGCCGATCGGCTTCTCGGTCGACCTCATCGAGGAGATCCGCGCCGCGGCGGAAAAGTCGCTCGGCAAGCCGATCAAGCTCGAGCTCTCCGTGGTGACGCCGGCCAACCGCGTCCAGCGCGTCGCCGATGGCGAGCTCGACATCGTCTGCGAGATCACCACGCCGACCTGGGAACGCGAGCAGCATGTCGACTTCTCGATCCCGATCTTCCGCGACGGCACCCGCATCCTCGCCTTCCGCGACACGGTGCGCGCCATTTCCAATCCGAAGGACATGCTGATCGGCGTGGCCGAGGGCACCACCACGGCGACCATCCTCGCCGACGCGCTGCCGGGCATCCGCATCAAGAACTACCCCTCGATGGACGATGCCTTCATCGCGCTCGGCAAGGGCGAGGTGCAGGGCGTCGCCAATATCGGCGTCGTTCTGCTCGGCCTGTCGCGCAAGTTCGAGCCGACCCGCAGCGTCGTGCTGCTGCCGCGCTCCGCGCCCTTCGGCAACGAGACGATGTCCTGCATGGTGCCGCAGGACGACAGCGCCTGGCGCGACTTCGTCAACCACACGATCATCGACCTCGAGGACGGGCTCGCCGACTATCGCGGCCGCTACATGGACATCCACGACAAGTGGTTCGGCCGCGACGGCGTCATGGTCTATCCGCTCGACCGCTCGACGCGCGACTACCTGCTGCAATCCGACATCTGGGCCCGCTGAGCGCATGAGCGCGAAGGCGCCGGCCGCCGACGCGCTGATGCAGCGCGTCACTGCCGTCTTCCCGGACCTCGCCGGCCTCCCCTGCCGCATCCTCGGCGCGGGCTTCGACAGCGTCGCGCTCGATGTCGACGACCGTCTCGTGTTCAAGTTTCCGCGCCATGACGCTGCCTCTGCGGCCCTCGCCCGAGAGGCGCGATTGCTTGCCCTTGTGCGCCCGTCCGTGTCGATTGCCGTCCCCGATCTCGTCATCGTCGAGGCGACACCGCCATTCTCGCGCCATACGAAGATCAAGGGCGAGCATCTCGTCGCCGCGGACTATGCCGAGCTGCCAGTCGCGGCGCGCGACCGCCTCGCCGCCGACCTCGCCCGCTTCTTCGCCGAGGTGCACGCGCTGGACCCGTCCCGCATGGCCGCGGCCGGCGCCGGCCCCATCAAGCCCTGGCTAGGGCCGGACGCGATCCTCCGCGGCGCGCGCGACAGTCTGGGCCCGGCGCTCGCAGGCTATGCCGATCGCATCATCGCCCGCTGGCAAGCACTGCCGCCCGATCCGCTCGGCGCGGTCTATGGCTTTTTCGACGGCCATGGCTGGAACATGGCCTTCGATCACGCGGCGCAGCGGCTGAATGGCATCTACGATTTCTCGGATTCCGGCTTTGCAGGCCTGCATCAGGAGTTCATCTACCCGGCCTTCATCTCGGCCGATCTCACAGCGCGGGTAATCACGGCCTATGAACGGCAAACGGGCCGTCAGATCGACCGGCGGCGCGTGCATCTGCTCGCGGCCGTGCTGCGGCTCTCGGAGCTTGCCGAGTTCGCGCTGACGGCGCCTGCCGACGCCGAAGCGATGGCGGACAGCATCAAGGCATGGGCATCGCTGCCCGAGCCGGTATAGAGTCGGTGGCAGAGCCGGGCCGGCGGATGGCGGCCTGTCCAGGTCGACTCTCGGGCTGTGCGGCCGGCTCGTGACCGCCTCTCGTCTCCAGTGAGCATCGCCATGTCGCCAGAGCCCGTCTTTCCCGGCGTCTTCATCGACGAGACCCCCAGCCCGCGGGCGATCACCGGCCTCCCGACCGGCATCGCCGCCTTCATCGGCAGCTTCGCGGCAGGGCCGGTCGGCAGCCCGGTCCGCGTGACGAGCTTCCTCGAATTCGAGCAGGTGTTCGGCGGGCTCGATGCGACGAGCGAGACGTCCTATGCGCTCTCGCAGTTCTTCCAGACCGGCGGGCTCTCGGCCTTCGTCATCCGGATCGAGGGCGCGGCAAGCCTTGCCGGCTTTCTCGGCAGCGGCGAGGCCGGCGGCGGGCTGGCGGCGCTCGACCTCGTCGAGACCTTCGACATCCTCGTGATACCGGAAGCAGCCCAGCTGCCGACGGCGGACATGCTTTCCGTCTATGCGGCGGCCGAGGCCGCCGTCGCCCGCCATCGCGCCATGCTGATCATCGACAGTCCGCCCGATGTCGCGACGCCCGACGCGATGATCGCCTGGCTCGCGACGAATGACAGCCTGCGCCATGCGAACGCCGCCGTCTATTTCCCGCGCGTCTGCGTATTCGATCCGCTCAACCCCGCCACGCCGCGGACCATCGGCGCCGGCGGCAGCATGGCCGGTCTCTATGCGGCGACGGACAGCACGCGCGGCGTCTGGAAGGCGCCGGCGGGGACATCGGCCGGCCTCACTGCGATCGACGACCTCGTCTATCTTCTGTCGGACGAGGAGAACGGCGCGCTCAACCGGCTCGGCATCAACGCGCTACGCCGCTTCACCGGTCACGGCCCCGTCTGCTGGGGCGCGCGCACTCTCCTAGGCGCCGACGACCTCGCCTCCGACTGGAAGTACATTCCCGTGCGTCGGCTCGCCCTCCACATCGAGGCGAGCGTGGCGCGCGGCATCGCCTTCGCCGTCTTCGAGCCGAACGACGAGCCGCTCTTTGCGGAATTGCGCTTCGCCATCACCCGCTTCCTCGATAGCCTCTTTCGCCAAGGCGCCTTCCAGGGTGCCAAGGCCAGCGACGCCTATTTCGTGCGCTGCGACGGGGCGACGGCGAGCGAGGACGAGCGCGCGAGCGGCTTGGTCGCCATCGAGATCGGCTTCGCGCCCCTCCGTCCGGCCGAATTCGTCACGCTGCGGATCCTGCAGAAGACGGCCTGATCCCCGCCCACGACGCCCCACAGAGCCAAACGCCACAGGACGACCGCATTTCAGCGTTGGGAGGGCGACGCAATCCCTGTAAGGAGACGGCGACAAGGAACTTTGCCATGCAACCCGGTCCGCGCTCGCCTCTCACCGAATCGCCAAGCGCTGCGCGCGGAGCGGGACCCGATTTCGGCCGGACCGAACCGGGCGTTGCACCCGGCGCAGCGGGAGCCACCGGCGATCGGCGTTCCGCGAGTGGCCGCCCGGCCGCCGGGCTGGTGCCGCACAAGCGCCTCGACGGGCTCGATGTCGTCCGCGCCGTCGCCATCCTGATGGTGCTCTTCGGTCACGGCTCGGAACATGCGAGCCCGCCGGCATGGTTCAAGTTCGTCTTCGCGCCGCTCGGCAGCGTCGGCGTCGAGCTGTTCTTCGTGCTGAGCGGCTTCCTGATCGGCGGGATCATCATCCAGGCGCTCGACCGCGGGCAATTCTCGCGCTTCAAGGATGTCGGGCGGTTCTGGGCCCGTCGCTGGATGCGGACGCTGCCGCTCTACTACGTCTTCCTGCTGGTCTGGCTGCGGCTCGATTGGCGCGGCCCGTTTTCACCGCTCGACCATCTAGAATATTTCGTCTTCGCCCAGAACCTCTTCACGCCGACCCCGCCCTTCTTCGAGCTCTCCTGGAGCCTTGCCGTCGAGGAATGGTTCTATCTTCTCTTCCCGCTGCCGCTGCTGGCGCTTGTCGCGACACTTCCGGCGCGCCGTGCCTTCATTGTCACGACGCTGCTTTTCATCCTCGTGCCGCTCGCGGCGCGCCTGTCGGTGGCGCTCGGCCCGGCGCCAACGGACCTGTTCGGGGCGATCCGCCTGCCGGTGGCCTTCCGCTTCGACGCCATCATGTATGGGGTCATCGTCGCGGCGATCCGCAGCTGGCAGCCGGACATCTTCCGGCAGATGGTACGACTGTTCCCGCTGGCCTTGGCGCTCTTCGCGGGACTGCTCTTCTATTACTGGGTCTGGATCCACCAGAGCGAGCCGACGGTCGCGCGCGTGGCGCTGCTGTTCCTGGTGACGCCGCTGGTCTCGGCGCTGCTGTTGCCCGGGATGAGCCGTCTCTCGCTCGACAGGCACAAGGTCGCGCAGTTCTTCTTCCGCTGGACCAGCACCCTCTCCTATTCGATGTATCTCGGGCACATCATCGTCATCATCCTCGTCAACCGGTTCCTGATGCAGCACGGACTTGGCTTCATCCATGACACCTGGTGGCTGGCCTATCCGCTCTTCGGCGTCCTGTTCTATGCCCTCGCCTTCGTGACCTACAGCCTGATCGAGCGCCCTTTCCTCAGCCTCCGCGACCGGCTGGTGCCCTGACCCGGTCGCCGCACCGGCCTGGCCTCAGGGACGATCGGTCCCGGCCGCCGGCGGCTCGGCGATGCGGCCCTCCTCGGCCTTGAAATAATACTGGCTGTTGATGAGCCAGCCCTTCAGCGGACGGAGCGGGGGAATGCAGGTCAGCAGCATGAAGGGCAGCGTCGTGAAGAGGTGCACCCAATAGGGCGCCGAGAACGCGGTCTCGATCCACAGCGCCAGCACGACGCTCGGGATGCAACCGAAGCAGATGACGAAGAACGCCGGTCCGTCGGCGGGATCGGCGAAGGAATAGTCGAGGCCGCATACCTCGCAGGCCGGCTTCAGCGTCAGGAAACCGGTGAAGAGATGCCCCTCGCCGCAGCGCGGGCAGCGGCAGCGGATCCCGGTGCGGAATGGCGGCAGCGGCGGATAGCGGGCGTCGATCGTCCGCGTGTCCGGCTTCGCCGCGGCGTCGGTCATGGTCATGGCACGTCCTTTCCGGACTGAAACAGCCTCTGTCAGGGCGCAATGTATGCATACAATCATGCGATTGAAAGGCTGACATTGCGCCGCAGCTCAGATCAGGCAAGCCGTGCAGCTCACGCCAGCCAATGTCCTCGGCTCACGGCAGCCAATGTCCTCGGCTCGGGCCATACAATTTCCGGAAATCGGCCCATACAATTTCCGAAGGTCAGACCACCCAATTTCCGGACGCCGAGGGCGGAACGGACAGCAACGCGGCGATACGAGCGATGCTCGTTTCGAAACTGTTTCGGTCCGGCGCGGTTCCATAACCGATGCGGACAGATTCGGGAGGATCGCCGAGGGCGAAGGCCTCGCTCGGGACGACGCCGAGGGCGATGCCTTCGAGCCGGACGAGCAAGGCGTCGCGGGTCCAGCCCTCCGGCAGGGTGAGGAAGCCGTGAAAGCAGGCGGGGTCGGAGAGGAGGGAGCCGGCCGGCAGCAGCGTCCGCGCGATCGCCTCGCGCATCCTCGTCTCCACGCGGATCGCCGCCAGCATCGCGGCGGCGGTGCCGTCGGCGAGCCAGAGCGTCGCGAGCGCCGCCGACAGCGGCGAGGCCATGGTCGCGGTGGCGCGGATCGTGTCCTTGAGGCGGTCGGCGGTCTCCTCGTCCGGCGCCGCGAGATAGGCGATGCGCAGCGCTGGCGACAGGCATTTGGCAAGGCCGGCGACATGATAGGTCAGCTCCGGCGCCAGTGCCGCGAGGCTTGGCGGCGGCTGGAGGGGTAGCGCGCCATAGGCATCGTCCTCGACCAGCGCCAGCCCGTGCCGGCGCGCGATGGCGACGACGTCCGCCCGCCGCTCGGGCGAAAGGGTGATGGTGGTCGGATTGTTGAGGGTCGGATTGAGGTAGAGCGCCTTCGGACGGTGCCGAATCACAAGGCTTTCCAAGGCGTCCGGCAGGAGACCCTCCTCATCGCCATCGACGCCGACAAGGCTGAGGCCGAGCCGCCCGGCGAGCGCGCGGAAGCCCGGATAGGTCAGGCGATCGGCCAGCACGACGTCGCCGGCGCGGCAAAGATGCAGCATCACCGCGGCGAGCGCACCCTGGGCACCCGGCGCGACCAGCACGCGCCCCGGCTCGGCGCTGGGCACGCGGGGGGCGAGAAAGGCGGCGCCGGCGGTGCGGTCTTCCGCGGTTCCGCCCGGCGCCTGGTAGCGCATGAGGAGATTGAGCCCGCGCTCCTCGCCCATCGCCGCCAGTCCCTCGGCGAGCCGCCGCGCCAGCCGCGGATCGCTCGGCCGCGGCGGCAGGTTCATGGCGAAATCGATGCGGCCGGAGGGCGGCGGCTTGGCACGCCGGCGCACGAAGGTGCCGCGCCCCACCTGCGCCTCGACGAGCCCCTGCCGCTGCGCCTCGGCATAAGCGCGCGTGACGGTTGTGAAATCGATCCCGAGCTTTTCAGCGAGCGCGCGCTGCGGCGGCAACCGGTCGCCCTCGCCAAGCCGCCCGGCGGCGATGTCGGCGGCCATGGCATCGACGATCGCCCGGTAAAGCGGCCCCGCCTTGCGGTCGACAACAGGTATCCAATCGGACATGTCTTGTTTCCCGCCGTTTCCCGTCGTCTCGGGCTGTTTCATTCCCGCCGTTTCACGCTGTTTCAAATCGTCGACGCGTTTCTTGCTGCGCCGAGAGAGCAACACGTTTCACGCTGTTTCAAATCGTCGGCGCATTTCGGGCTGCGCCGGGAGAACGTCGAGCTGCGCCGGGAGAACGATGCGTTTCGCGATGTTTCACGCGTGGGACGACAGCGCTCTCGCGCGGATCCGCCATCCCTGCGTGGAAAAATGCATGCGCCATCCATACATTAAAAATTGTATGTATCAAGCGCGCGCCCGAGGCAAGCGATCAGCCGGCCGGATCGTTCAGGGCGTCGCCGGCGGGATCCCGTCGATGAGGCGCTGGCGGGTCACGGTGCTGTCGGCGGCGCGGGCATAGAGATAGCCCTGGCCGAGCAGGCAGCCGAGCTCGCGCAGCCGCTCGGCCTGCGCCTCGGTCTCGATCCCCTCGGCGACCACCTGCTTGTTCAGCTTGCGCGCGATATCGATCAGCGACTCGACGATCACGTGGCTCTTGCGGTCGACCAGCATGCGGTCGATGAAGGAGCGGTCGATCTTGATGATGTCGCTCGGAAAGCCGAGCAGATGCGTCAGCGAGGCGAAGCCGGTGCCGAAATCATCGAGCGCGACCAGCATGCCCCGGTTCTGCAGCCGCTCGACCGCATCGCTGACATCGTGGCTGGGGTCGTCCATCGCGATCAGCTCGGTGATCTCCACGATCAGGTGATGCAGCGGCACCCCCGCCGCCGAGAACACCGCGTCGAGGCGTTCGCCGATGTCGTCCTCGAGGAAATCGCCCATCGAGACATTGATGCCGACATGGCCGAAATCGATCCCGGCCGCGATCCAGCCGGCGACGTCGCTCGCAACCTGATGGATGAGGCGGTCCGTCAGCGCATAAGCGAGGCGCGGATCGGTGAAAACGCTGTGGAACTCGGCCGCCGCGACGATGCGACCGTCGCTGAGCGACATGCGGAGCAGCGCTTCCAGCCCGACGATCCGCCTGTCGGCGAGACGCACGACCGGTTGGTAGTGCGGCGTGATCCGCCCCTCGGCAAGCGCCGTCTCGACGTCGCGCAGCAGCGTGCGGCGGGTGAGCGCCGCCGCGCGCATGCTCGGGTCGAAGCCGACATAGCCGCGGTGCGAAAGCGCCTTGGCGGCCGCGCGCGACAGTTCGGCGTTCTGGCGCAGCACATCGGGCGTCGTCCCGTCCGGTCCACTCAGCGCCCCGCCGATGGCGACGCCGCGCTCGACGCCGCCGGCCGACCAATCCTTCGGCTGCTTGAGGGCGGCCAGGATGCGGTGCCCGACCTCGCGCAGATGGGCATGGTCGGGGCAGGGCTGGACGAGCACGGCGAAGCGGTCGCCGCCGAGGCTGGCCGCCCAGGAGCCGGGGCCGATCGACTTCAGCCGGGCGGCGACTTCGCGGACGAGCCGCTCGGACGAGAGCTCCTCAAGGCCGATATCCAGCGAATCGAGCCGGTCGAAGCCGACCAGCAGCAGGCCGAAATGCGACTGCGCATCGGCGCACAGCCCGGCGATGGCCGCATCGAACGACCGGCGATTGGGCAGATCGGTCAGCGGATCGAACTTCGCGAGCCGATCGGTCAGGAGCGCCGCTTCACTCCGCTCGATCGCGATGGCCGAGAGGTGCAGGCTCGCATCGACGAGACGCCGCTCCAGTTCGGTCGGACCGCGCGGCTCGCGAAAATAGAGCGCAAAGGTGGCGAGCACGGCGCCGCTGGCCGTGAGGATCGGGCTCGACCAGCACGCCCGAAGGCCGAGCGGCAGGGCGAGCGCGCGATAGTCCGTCCAGAGCGGATCGGTCGCAATGTCGGTCACTTCGACCGGCTTGCCGAGCCAGGCCGCCGTGCCGCAGGAGCCCACATCCGGACCGATCGCAACACCATCGAGCGCGCGGGAATAGGCGGCAGGCAGGCTCGGCGCCGCCAGCGGCCGCAACCGGCTCTCCCGGATGCGGATCAACGTACAGATCGCGCCCGGCGCCAGCGCCTCCACGCGGCGGCAGATCAGATTGGCGACACCCGCCAATGATTGGCCCACGACGATGGCTTCGAGGATCTCGTTCTGGAAATCCTGAAGCAGCAACCGCCCTGGATTGGTCATAGTGACATCGCTGAGCCACATCCCTTGCGCCGACATATTAGACCACTTGATCAACAATGCGAGAACCTAAGCTGTGTTCCCTTAACGCGTGCAGAACAGATGACTGCGTGCATCGGTCGATCCGCCGAAGTGCCGGCGCCGAACGCACCGGCAAGCGGCAAGGCTGTGCGGCAAGGCTTGACCGACGCGCCTTCCCTCGCGAGAAAGAGCGGCGGCGGGGGCCAATGGGAGAAGACGATGAAGAGCGAAACCGAACGGGCCTTCTTCGGCCCGCTGTGGCGACGCGTGGCGATGGTCGGGCTGATCGCCGCATGGTTCGGTTATGAGTCCCTCTTCATCCGCGATCCGCTGTGGCTGATGATCATCGGCGCCATGCTGGTCTATGCCGCCTGGACCTATCTCATCCGCTGGAACAAGCCGGAGTAGTCCGCCGCCCGTCGCCGGGGGCCTCAGGACGGATCGACGTTCGGCGCGCTTCGTCGCGACCAACTCCACGCAGCTGTCATTGCCGGGCTCGACCCGGCAATCCAGCCTCTCCACCGGCTCGGATTGCCGACCGGCAGTGCGTGAAAGTCTGGGTTGCCGGGTCAGGCCCGGCAACGACACCTTCGACCGTCCTGAGCAGGGAAGAAGACTGACGGTCGATCATCCCGAGCTCCGGCTTTCACAGGCGGCTTTTCTGAGGTGACGACCGCCTGCGCGTCAACGCAGCGGCCGGGACCCGTCACGCATGTCCGCCGCCAGTGAGCACGATGTCGGGCCCGCCGCGCAAGGTGTTGCTCACCGTGCAGATCTCGCCTTCCGCTGCGGCCATGATCGCATCGCGCGTCGCGGCGTCGAAGTCGCCCTCGATCTCGAAGCGCACGCGGAAGCGGTCGATCCGGCTCGGCCCCTCCTCCGCCTTGTCGCCGGTGACGTGGACCCGCACATGCTCGAGCCGGTCCAGCACGCCGAGCCGGCTCGCCGCGACGCGGGCGCTGAGCGCCAGGCAGGCGGCGAGCGCGGAGTGAAGCAGATCGAGCGGGCTGAAGCCGGCCTCGCTCACATGGGTCGTCACTCCCATCAGGCCGCCGGTCTCGGTGGTGAGCGCGACGCGCCCGGCCCGCGCCAGCGACGCCTCGGCCCCGGCCGGCCGCGTCTTCACCTTCGCATGCTCCATCGGACAGTCTCCTTCGGGGGAATCCGCATCCAAGCCTAGCAGAGAGACGGTGGAATCGCCGCCCAAACCATCGCCCGCGATCTCCGCGGTCGCAGTCCCTTGCCGTCGGACGGGCGGTGCCGCATAAGGCGGCGCATCTTTGTCCGCTTTGGAAACCGCCGCATGCGCCCTGGCGCCATGGCCCGACAGGGCGAGACCGGCCCCGCCCGATCGCCGGCCGGCCTTGCCGACGGCTACCAGCCGCATGTCGACGGGCTGCGCGCGATCTCGATCATCGCCGTGGTCGCCTTCCATGCCGGCGTCCCCGGCTTTGCCGGCGGCTTTGTCGGCGTCGATATCTTCTTCGTCATCTCCGGCTATCTGATCATCAACCAGATCCTCGCCCAGCTGACGGCGGGGCGGTTCGGCCTCTTTGATTTCTATGCGCGCCGCGCGCTGCGCATCCTGCCCGCCTATTTCGCCATGGTGGTCGTGACGGTCATCGCCGCGACCATCCTGCTGCGGTCGCCGGCGGATCTGCGCGGTGTCGCCCGCTCGGCGCTCTACGCGCCGACCTTCCTCACCAATGTCTATTTCTGGTTGAGCAGCGGCTATTTCGACAGCAGCGCCGACCTGAAGCCGCTGCTGCACACCTGGTCGCTGGCGGTCGAGGAGCAGTTCTACCTCGTCGTGCCGATCCTGCTGGTCGGGCTGACGAGCCTTGCCGCCGGACGCGCCTGGCGCATCGGCCGCGTGCTGGCGCTCGCTGCGGTGGTCATCGCGGCGGCAAGCCTTGCCGGCTGCATCCTGTTCACGCCGCCCGACATCGACCTCCGCGTCTCCGACCGCAACCCGGCCTTCTTCCTGACCTGGTGGCGGGCGTGGGAGTTCGTCGCCGGCGGCGTCATCGCCGCCATCGCGGCAGCGCCATGGCACCGTCGATCACGCCTGGTCGCCACGCTCACCGGCCTCGCCGGCCTCGTCTGCATCGCCCTCTCCGTCGGCTTTGTCGGGCTCGGCTGGCTCGGCGCCGGCACCGGCACGGAAGACCGCGTGCTCGGCTATCCGGGGGCGGCGGCCCTGCTGCCGGTTGTCGGTGCGATGCTGGTCATCCTCTCGGGCCTCATCCAGCGGGAGACGCTGCCCGGCCGCCTTCTCTCGCTGGCGCCGATCGTCTTCATCGGCCAGATCTCCTATGCGCTCTATCTCTGGCACTGGCCGCTGCTGGTCTTCGGCCGCCTGCTGCCGACCGACCTCGCGCCCCCGCTCGTCAACGCCATCGCGGTCGCCCTCGCGGTGCTGCTGGCGATCGCGACGCGGTTTGCCATCGAGCTGCCGATCCTCGCCTGGCGGCGGCGTGTCGATCTCGGCCCGTCGAGCCGCCTTGGCCTCCGCATCACGCTTGCCGGCGTCGCCGCCGCCATCGCCCTCGCGCTCGTCGGAACCGGCATCGCCGAACTCGGCTATCAGCGCGCCCGCAGCGATCCGATGACCGCCCGCATCGACGCCGCCGATGTCGCCGGGACCAGCGTCTGCCTCTCCCCCTCGATCGACACGCAGATGGGCTGCTTCGACCAGAAGGGATCGTTCGGCGTGCTGTTCGGCGATTCGCATGCGCTGGCGACACTGCCGCGCTTCGGCTTCGAGGCCGAGCGGAACGGCACGCGGCTGCTGCAGATGACCGGACCTGGCTGCAATCTGCAGAACCTCTTTCTCGACCCCGCCGCCGGACGCGACGACGTCGCCTGCCAGCCGATGGCGGAGCGGCTCGCGCGCTTCCTGCCACGGCTCGGACCCGAGGCCGGCTTCGCGATCTTCGACGGCTATTGGGCCGCCGTGCCGGACTGGTATCGAGGTTCCGATACGGCCTGGGCAGAGGAGCGGTTCGGCAAGGCGCTGCGCGAAATGCTGCAGCGCTTCACCGCCGACGGCACGCGGCGGCTGCTCGTGGTCGGGCCGCTGCCCAAATTCGAGCGCACCGACCCGCTCAACTGCATCGACCTCAGCCAGGCGCTCGGCATGACGCCGGAGCGCTGCGGCGTCACACGCGCGGCTGAAGACGCGCGGCGCGCCAGCACCGTCGCGATCATGAAGAGCGTCATCGCCGAGTTCCGCAACATCCGCTTCGTCGATCCGGTCGACGTCTTCTGCGACACGCGGGTCTGCATGCCGGAAAAGGACGGCGCGGTGGCGTTCTTCGACGATCACCACGTCAACGCGGTTGGCGCTGCCGCCGTCTATGACGCCTTCCGGGACGACTTCGCCTGGGCCTTCGGCACGCGGGCGCCGTAGCGGAGCAAAGGGCCCGGCCGCTCAGGAAAGCAGGACCAGCGGCGCGATGGCGAGATCGTCGGCGATCGCGTCGAAGGCGAGCTTCAGGGCCGGCGCGACCGGAATGCCGTCGCGGCTGCGCTCGATCTCGACCTTCCATTCACGGTCGCCCGGCGCCATGACGCTCTTGCCGTCGCGGGCGGGCGCTGCGCGGAGGCTGGCGAGATAGGCCGCCATGCCGGCATCATAGACGGCGCGCGGCACGAAGCGCTCGGGATCAATGACGATGAAGAAATGGCCGAGCCGGCGCGGCGTCGACTGGTCGGCCCCGACCATGCCGAGGATTTCCGTGCAATGCGGCATGCCGGTCATGACGGCCGAGACGATCTCCATGACGCTGGCGAGCCCGGCGCCCTTGTGGCCGAAGCCGAGGCCGCCGAGCGGCAAGAGCGCGGCCGACTGCATCGGCTCGGTCGTCGGGCGGCCCATAGCATCGACGGCGACGTCGGGCGGCAGCGTCAGCCCCTTGGCGGCCATGTCCTGCACCTTGTTCCACGGCACCATGCTGGTCGCCATGTCGAGCAGATAGGGCCGGCTGCCGGCCACGGGCGCCGCGAAGGCGAGCGGGTTGGTGCCATGGAACGGCGCGACGCCGTCATGCGGCAGCACGAAGCTGTCGGAATTGCAGAAGGCGAAGCTGGCCATGCCGGCGGCGGCGGCGCGCAGCGCATAGCAACCGGCGGCGCCGAAATGCGAGGAATTGATCACCGAGGCCGCGGCGATGCCGGCTGTCCTCGCGAGCGCCACCGCTTCGTCGATGGCGAAGAAACTCGCGTGATGGCCGAAGGCGTGGTCGCCGTCGACGATGACCGTGCCGGGGCCGGTGACGCGCGCCGAGAGCTTCGGCGACGGGTTGATGCGGCCGCTTCTCACCACGCGGGCATAATGGACGAGGAGGCGCGCGCCATGGCTGTCGACGCCGCGCAGCGAGGCCTCGGTGAGCGCGTCGGCGACCGAGCCGGCCTGGACCGCATCCGAACCCGCCGCCCTCAGCGCCGTGTCGATGAAGGCGCGCACCGCTTCTTCGCTCGCCCTGAACCCGTCCGCCTGAGGCGTTGCCAAACCCTCTGTCATTCTCGCTCGTCCTCCTGCCCCGCTGCAGGGCGGCACGGGCAGTATCACGGCGGCCTGCCGTCGTCATCCTTCGTCGACGCGGACGGGCAACGGCGCTAGTCTTCCGGCACACTGACGCGGGAGGTTCGGATGGGCGGCGCATCTGGGGTCGAGGGCACGGGGAACGCGGCGATCCTCGCCGAGCTCGAGCGAAAGGTGCTCTGGCTCGCGGCCTTCATGATCCACAATGCCAATCACCTCCGCGACAATGACGAGGGCATCAAGGTCGGCGGCCACCAGGCCTCGTCCGCATCGCTCGCGACGATCATGACGGCGCTTTATTTCGAGGCGCTGCAGCCGGAGGACCGCGTCGCGGTCAAGCCGCATGCGAGCCCGATCTTCCACGCCATCCAGTATCTCTCCGGCCGGCAGAGCCTCGAGAAGCTCAAGGCCTTCCGCGCCTTCAAGGGCGCGCAGAGCTATCCCTCGCGCACCAAGGACACCGACGACGTCGATTTCTCGACCGGCTCGGTCGGGCTCGGCGCGGCGCAGACGCTGTTCTCGGCGCTGGTGCAGGACTATGTCCGCGCCAAGGGCTGGACCGGCGGCGGCAATGCCGGGCGCATGGTCGCCCTCGTCGGCGACGCCGAGATGGACGAGGGCAACATCTTCGAGGCCCTGCTCGAGGGCTGGAAGCACGGCCTGCGCAATTGCTGGTGGGTGGTCGACTACAACCGCCAGAGCCTCGATGCCGTCGTGCGCGAGGGGCTGTGGCAGCGCTTCGAGGCGATCTTCGCCAATTTCGGCTGGGACGTCGTCATCTTGAAATATGGCGTGCTGCTCGAGGCCGCCTTCGCGGAGCCGGGCGGCGATCGCCTCCGGCAGTGGATCGACACCTGCCCGAACCAGCTCTATTCCGCGCTCTGCTTCCAGGGCGGCGCGGCCTGGCGGAAGCGGCTTCTCGACGAGATCGGCGACCAGGGCGCCGTCACGGCGCTGATCGAGCGGCGGAGCGATCAAGAGCTCGCTTATCTCATGACCAATCTCGGCGGCCATGACCTGCCGACGCTGACCGAGGCCTTCGCCAGGGCGCGGACGCATGAGCGGCCGACCTGCTTCATCGCCTACACGATCAAGGGCTACGGCCTGCCGCTCGCCGGCCACAAGGACAACCATGCCGGGCTGATGACGCCGGCGCAGATCGAGGTGCTGCAGCAGAGCCTCCATGTGCGGCCGGGGCATGAATGGGAGAAGTTCGAGGGGCTCGCAACGCCCCCGGACGTGCTCGAACGCTTCATCGCCGGCGCCCCCTTCGCTAAGAGGCAGACGCGCGGCGCGGCAGCCTCGATCGCCGTGCCGGCCACGCTGCCGATCCCGCCCGCCAGCGGCAAGCTGCTGTCGACGCAGGCGGGCTTCGGCCAGATCCTCAACGAGGTGGCGCGCCGCGACGACGACTTCGCCAGCCGCATCGTCACCACCGCGCCCGACGTCACCGTCTCGACCAATCTCGGACCGTTCGTGAACCGGCGCGGCCTGTTCGCGCGCGAAAGCATGGCCGACCTCTTCAAGTCGGAGCGCATCCCCTCGACCTTCAACTGGGATTTCTCGCCGAAGGGCCAGCATCTCGAGCTCGGCATCGCCGAGATGAACCTCTTCCTGATGCTCTCGGCGCTCGGCCTGTCGCATGCCATCAATGGCGAGCGGCTGCTGCCGATCGGCACGCTCTACGACCCGTTCATCTATCGCGGCGCCGATGCGCTCAACTATGCCTGCTACCAGGATGCGCGCTTCATCCTGGTGGCGACGCCGTCGGGCGTGACGCTGGCGCCGGAAGGCGGGGCGCATCAATCGATCGGCACGCCCCTGATCGGGATGGCGCAGGACGGTCTCGCCGCCTTCGAGCCGGCCTTCGTCGACGAGCTTTCGACCATCCTCGCCTTCGGCTTCGACTATATCCAGCGCACCGCCGAGGGCGGCGAGCCGGACGAGCGCAGCTGGCTGCGCGACGAGACCGGCGGCTCGCTCTATCTCCGCCTCTCGACGCGCCCGCTCGAGCAGCCGCAGCGGCCGATCACGCCGGAGCTTTCCCGCGCCATCGTCGACGGCGCCTATTGGCTGCGCGAGCCGGGGCCAAATGCCGAGCTCGTCATCGCCTATCAGGGCGCGGTGGCGCCGGAAGCCATCGCGGCGACCGGGCTGCTCGCCGAGGACCGTCGCGACATCGGCCTGCTCGCCGTCACCTCGGCCGACCGGCTCAACGCCGGCTGGACCGCGGCTGGACGGGCGAGGGAACGCGGGCTCAAACATGCCCGCTCGCATGTCGAGCGCTTGTTCGAAAAGCTGCCCGGCCATTGCGGCCTCGTGACTGTCATCGACGGTCATCCGGCGACGCTCGGATGGCTCGGCTCGGTCTGCGGCCATCGCACGCGGTCGCTCGGCGTCGAGCATTTCGGCCAGACCGGCACGATCGCCGACCTCTATCGCCATCACGGCATCGACGCCGCCGCCATCGCCCGCGCCGCCGCGGCGCTGGCGCCGGCACGGCCGATCCGTCACCTGAAGCCGGCCTCCTGACATGGCCGAGGGCAGCAAGAGCGACGATCCCGCCGCCACGGTCGAGGCCGCCGTCAACGGGCTTGGCATCCTCGCCCGCCGCAAGATCGAGGCGGAGATCATCAAGCCGATCTATGAGGAGATGGTCGCCCGCTTCGGCAAGGAGGCGGCCCGCGCGGCGCTCCGCGCCGCCATCACGCGGGCGGCGATCGAGAGCGGGCGCCGTCTCGCCTCGGCCGAGCCGGGTCCGACGGATCTCTCCACCTTCGCGGCGCTGCAGCCGAAATGGCGCCAGGACGACGCGCTCCGCTTCGAGATCCTCACCGAGACCAAGGACCGCTTCGACTATGACGTCACCCGCTGCCGCTATGCCGAGATGTATCACGGCATGGGGCTCGGCGAGATCGGCGACATCCTCTCCTGCCAGCGCGACGGCACCTTCTGCCAGGGCTATGACGCGCGCATCCAGATGACTCGGACGACGACGATCATGTCGGGGGCCAAACGCTGCGACTTCCGCTACCGCATCGACGCGGAGGACGGTCAGGCGAATTCCGGATAGCCGGCGGCGCGCGCCGCATCGCGCATCGTGGCGATGGGGTGGTAGTCGGCGCGGCCGAGCCGCTCGAAGCCGGCGATGAGCAGCGCCGTCCGCGCGTCCCGAAGCTTCGGATCGGCGAGCACGCGCTCGATCCCGCGCCGAATGCGCTCCAGTTCGTCCTCCGATGTCGTGCGCGCCGTGACGAGCGGCAGGCCGGGCGCCGGCGCCGTTCGGGCGAGGACGCGAAGGCCCGCGACCGCCTCGGGCTCGTGCCGGGCGATCAGCGCGAAGCTGACGCAATCGATCGCCGCGACATCGGCATGGCCGTCGCGCACGAAATCGATCGAGCGGCGATGCGCTCCGCTCTCGACGGTCCGGCCGAAGAAGCGACCGCCCGTCGCGAGCGGCGCGACCAGGGCCCGGAGCGCATTGGTGCCCGAATGCGAGTCGCGGCCGTTATAGGCGACCGCCCGCCCCTGGAGATCGGTCAGCGCGCGGGCGGAATCACTGTCGCGGACGACGACGAGGCTGCGATATCCCGTGCCCTCCGCCCCGTCGGCGTCATAGCGGAAGGTGCCCACGACCCGCACGGCCGCATCGAGGCCCTCGACCAGCGGATAGCCACAGGTCTGGCTGAGAAGGAGGTTCGGGTCACGCCAGTGGCGCGGCAGGTCATCCGGCCAGTCGAGCCGCTCCGGCACGCGCGTGACGCCCCCCTCGCGCAGCGCGCTCGCGAGGGCGTCCCAGAACCGCTCCACGGCAAGCCTGTCGACGCCATACATCGGCAGCGCCGCAACGCGCGGCCCCGTCACGGCGCGCGGCCGTGCGGATGGGCCGGGCTGTCATGCGGCTTCACGAGGTAGCGGCGGGCGACATCGAGATAGCTGCGATAGACCAGCCCGCCATTGGCGCGCACCAGCATCTCGCGATGGGCGCGATACCAGGCGGGGATGCGATACCAGGGCAAGGTCGGCATGGCGTGATGGGCCGCATGCAGATTGTTGAACAGGAACAATGGTCCGAGCAGCCAGGAGCCTTCGACGATCGCGGTGCGATGGATCACGTCGTGCTCGGCGCGATGCTCGGCATAGGAGCGGATGAGCAGGATCGCCGTGCCCGGATAGACGATGGCGAAGACATAGAACAGGAGGTTCATGTCGGCGACGAGGACGAGCCAGGCAACGAGCGCCGCGACATGGACGAGATGGCGCGCCCAGATCCGCCGCGCCGCGCCGCGATTGTCCCTGATCGCGCCGGCCTCAGTGACGAGAAAGCGACCGACGGTCCAGAACGGGCCGAGCAGGACGCGGCCGAGCAGCGTCGACTGCGCGCGGACGAGCAGGCGGGCGAGCGGATGCAGGCCGGACCAGCTCTCCTTTGTCCAGTAATAGGATTCGGGATCATCGAGCGGGTCGGTCAGCCGCTCGTCGCGATGATGGACGAGATGGGCGATGCGGTAGCTGTCGAAGGGCAGCCAGAGCGACAGCGGCGGCAGCGCCAGCGCCCGGTTCAGCTTCCGCCAGCGCGTCGGATGGCCATGGATCAGCTCATGCTGCAGCGAGGAATGCAGCGCGATCAGGACGGCGCCGACAGCGGCGACGACGACGGCGGGCAGGCGGGCGTGAAACAAGGTCAGCGCAGCGAACGCGGCGTAGAGGCCGATGACGAGGCTGAGCGTCGGCCATTCGACGGCGACCCGCGAACGCACGCGCGGCAGCGCGGCACCGGACGTGATATCGGTCATGATGCTGGGTTTCTACTTCGGCAGGACAGACGTCATCGACGATCGACAGCACTCATCGAAACGGTGCACATGTTGACCCTTCGATGACCATCGCAACTTCTGGAAAGACTAGCCTTCGCGCGCATGTAGCGGAACGACGATGCTTGCTTTTCTTCGCCTCGCCGCAGAACAGCATTCCCCGGCCTCTCTCCGCGGGAGAATGGCGCCCTGCCGGGCGGCCGCAGCGGGCCTGAACGGTCGCTCCAGGCCAACGGCACGCGCCTCAGCCCTGCGACGGCATCCTGCCGGGCAGCCGCCACTTGACATCGGACGCATCACGTAACATTTATTGTTACATGAAAAACGACAGCCGATTGTCGGGCGTGCTGCACGTCCTCCTGCATATGGCCGAGATGAAGCGGCCGGTAACGTCGGAAACGATGGCGCTGGCCATGCAGACCAACCCCGTCGTCGTCCGCCGGCTGATGGCCGGCCTGCGCGAGGCCGGCCTCGTCCGCTCCGAAAAGGGACATGGCGGCGGCTGGACCATCGCGCGCGCGCTTTCGGAGATCTCGCTCCGCGACATCTACGACGCGCTCGGCCGGCCCGATCTATTCGCCATGGGCAACAGGACGCAGTCGCCCTCATGCCTCGTCGAGCAGGCGGTGAACGCCGCCCTCGACGACAGTCTCGCCGAAGCCGAGGCGCTGCTGCTCGCGCGGTTCGGCACGGTCACGCTCGCCGCGCTCAGCGCCGATTTTCACGCCCGGATGGTGGCCAGCGGCCGATCCGTGGATCTGGAGACCAATCATGCACCCGTATGACGCCCTCATCATCGGCGGCAGCTTCGCCGGCCTGTCCGCCGCCCTCCAGATTGCGCGGACCGGACGCCCGGTGCTGGCGATCGACGCTGGCAGGCCGCGCAACCGCTTCGCGGCCGCCTCGCACGGCTTCTTCACGCAGGATGGCAGCAACCCGCTCGCCATGATCGCCACGGCGCGCGAACAGCTGCTCCGCTATCCCAATGCGCGCGCCCTTGCCGGCGACGTAACCGCTATCGAAGGGTCCGATGGCGCCTTCGCGGTGGCGACTGCCGATGGCGAAGCGTTCCGGGCGCGCAAGCTGGTGCTCGCCTATGGCGTCTCCGACACGCTGCCGAACGTTCCCGGGCTCAGCGAGCGCTGGGGCAAGACGGTGCTGCACTGCCCCTATTGCCACGGCTTCGAGTTTTCCGGCGGCCGGCTCGGCGTGCTGCAATCGCATCCGATGGCGCCGCATCAGGCGCTGCTCGTCGCGGACTGGGGGCCGACCACGCTCTTTCTCAATGGCGGAGCGGCGCCCGATCCGGAAACCGCGGCGAAGCTCGCCGCGCGGGGCATCGCGATCGAACCGGCCGCCGTGCAGGGCCTTCAGGGAGAAAAGGGCGGCCTCGACCGGATCGTTCTCGACGATGGCCGCGCGCTGCCGATCGATGCGCTCTATGTCGGGCCGAAGGTCCACCACAACAGCGACATTGCCGCGCGGCTCGGCTGTGCGCTCGACGAGAGCCCGCTCGGGCCGGTCATCCGCACCGACGAGCGCAAGCTGACCACCGTCGCCGGCGTCTTCGCGGCAGGCGACATCGCGCGCGTGCCGCACAATGCGACCTGGGCGTCCGCCGATGGCGTCGCGGCCGGCGTCTTCCTGCACCAATCGCTGGTGTTCGAGCCGCTGGCCGCATGACGCGGCAAGCAAGGCCATGGACGGCGGCCGCGCGGCGAGGCAGACTTCGACGATCTGCCTCATGCAGCCGGGAGCGATCATGGGTCTCGCATTTGTAAGGTCAGGTTTCGCCGCGGGCTTGCTCACCGCCGTGCTGGCCACGACGCCGGTCTTCGCGGCGACGCCGAAGGACACGCTGGTCCAGGCCTGGCAGATCGACGACATCATTTCGCTCGATCCGGCCGAGATCTTCGAGATCTCGACCACCGAGATCGCCGGCAACACCTATGAGCGGCTGATCGGCTACGATCTCGACGACGTCTCGAAGATGTTCGGCGTCGTCGCCGAGAGCTGGACGGTGTCGCCTGACGGCAAGACCATCACCTTCAAGATCCGCGAGGGGCGGAAATTCGCCTCCGGCAATCCGATCACCGCCGCCGATGTCGAATTCTCGCTGCAGCGCGCCGTGCTGCTCGACAAGTCGCCGGCCTTCATCATCAACCAGTTCGGCATCACCAAGGACAATGCGAAGACAGCCATCAAAGCGACCGGCGAGTATACGGTCGACTTCACGATGGACCGGCCCTATGCGCCGAGCTTCGCGCTCTATGCCCTGACCTCCTCCGTCGCCTCCGTCGTCGACAAGACGCTGGTGATGGAGCACGAGGCGAATGGCGATTTCGGCTATGAGTGGCTGAAGACGCATTATGCCGGCTCGGGCCCGTTCACGATCCGCGACTGGCGCGCCAACGAAGTCGCGGTGCTCGAGCGCAACCCGAACTATTCCGGCACGCCGGCGCCGCTTGCGCGCGTCATCTATCGCCACATCCCCGAGACGGCGACGCAGCGCATCCTGCTCGAGAAGGGCGATGTCGACATCGCCCGCAATCTCGGGCCGGAACAGATCGCGGCGATCTCCGGCAATCCCGACATCAAGATCCAGGCGGCGCCGAAGGGCACGCTCTATTATCTCGGCCTCAACCAGAAGAACCCGAACCTCGCCAAGCCCGAGGTGCGCGAGGCGCTGAAATATCTCGTCGACTATGGCGCGATCGCCGACACGATCATGAAGAACCAGGGCGCCGTGCATCAGGCCTTCCTGCCGAAGGGCTTCCTCGGCGCGGTCAACGACACGCCCTATGCGCTCGATGTCGACAAGGCCAAGGCGCTGCTCGCGAAGGCAGGGCTCGCGGACGGCTTCACCGTCACGATGGATGTGCGCTCGACGCAGCCGATCACCGGCGTCGCCGAGGCGATCCAGGCGACCTTCGCCAAGGCCGGCGTCAAGGTCGAGATCATCCCGGGCGACGGCAAGCAGACGCTGACCAAATATCGCGCCCGCACGCATGACATCTATATCGGCGTCTGGGGTCCGGACTATCAGGACCCGCACACCAACGCGCAGACCTTCGCCTCCAATCCCGACAACAAGGACGATGCCTCGTCGAAGACGCTCGCCTGGCGCAATGCCTGGGAGACGCCGGTGCTCGGGCCGGAGGTCGACGCCGCCATCCTCGAGCAGGACCCGGCGAAGCGCGCCGCGCTTTATGAGGCGATGCAGCGCCAGGTCATGGCCGACGGGCCGTTCGTGGTCATGTTCCAGCAGACGGAGAACGCGGCGCTGCGCGCGAACGTCAAGAACTTCATCATGGGCCCCTCCTTCGACAACAACCTGGCGACGGCGGCGAGCAAGGATTGAGCCTTGATCGAGGCGTGATCGCCGAGGGCCCCAGACGCGGCCGCGCCGCGCTCGGCCTCGCGCAGGGCGTCGCGAACTTCCTGCTGACGCTCGGCATCACGCTGTTCGGCCTCGTCGTCGTGACCTTCGTCATCGGCCGCGTCGTGCCGATCGATCCGGTCCTGGCCGTCGTCGGCGACCGCGCCTCGGGCGCCGTCTATGAGCGCGTCCGCACCGAGATGGGGCTCGACCGGCCGCTCTATGAGCAATTCGGGCTCTATCTAAAAAAGGCGGTGACGGGCGATTTCGGCCGCTCGGTGCTGACGACCAATCCCGTCATCGACGATATCCGCACCTATTTCCCGGCGACGATCGAGCTCGCGACGCTCGGCACGTTGATCGGGACGCTGATCGGCGTGCCGCTCGGCGTCTTCGCGGCGGTGCGCTCCGGCAGCCTCGCCGACCAGATCGTGCGCATCGTCGGGCTGGTCGGTTATTCCGTGCCGATCTTCTGGCTCGGGCTGATGGCGCTGCTGCTCTTCTATGCCAAGCTCGACTGGGTCGCCGGCCCGGGCCGGCTCGACATCGCCTATGACTACATGGTGACGCCGGTCACCGGCCTGCTCTTGGTCGACAGCCTGATGCAGGGGCAGGTGGACGTCTTCTGGAACGCGGTCAGCCACATCATCCTGCCGGCCGCCCTGCTCGGCTATTTCTCGCTCGCCTATATCAGCCGCATGACGCGGGCCCTGCTGCTGAACGAGCTGCAGCAGGAATATGTCGTGACCGCGCGGATCAAGGGCCTCTCCGAGGCGCGCGTCATCTGGCGCCATGCGCTGCGCAACGCCGCCGTCCCGCTTCTGACCGTCGTCGTGCTCTCCTATGCGACGCTGCTCGAAGGCTCGGTGCTGACCGAGACGGTGTTCGCCTGGCCCGGCATCGGCTCCTACATCACCAATTCGCTGCAGAATGCCGATCTGAACGCCGTGCTCGGCGGCACGCTCGTCGTCGGCGCCGCCTTCGTGACGCTCAATCTCCTGAGCGACCTGCTCTACCGCCTGCTCGATCCGAGGACGCGCTGATGGCGGGCGAGGCCGGATCCTTGCGGGACTGGCTGACGACGGCCGAGCCGCAGTCGCGGCGGCAGGCGCGGCTCGGCCATGCCTACCAGACCTTCCGCCGGCTCGCCCGCAACAGGGCCGCGATGGCGGGGCTCGCCGTCATCGTCCTGCTCGTCCTCGTCGCCGCCTTCGCGCCGCTGCTCGCCACGCATTCGCCGATCGAGGGCGGCGACCTCCGCACACAAAGGCTGCTGCCGCCCGGCCCTGTGTTCTGGCTCGGCACCGACGACCAGGCGCGCGACATCTATTCCCGCCTCCTCTACGGCTCGCGGCTGACGCTCGCCGTCGTCGTGCTCGTCTCGGTGATCGCGACGCCAATCGGGCTCGTCGTCGGCACGGTCTCCGGCTATTTCGGCGGCTGGATCGACCGCGTGCTGATGCGGATCACCGACATCTTCCTCGCCTTTCCGCGCCTCGTCCTCGCCCTCGCCTTCGTCGCGGCGCTCGGGCCCGGCATCGAGAACGCGATCATCGCCATCGCCATCACCGCCTGGCCGCCTTATGCCCGCCTTGCCCGCGCCGAGACGCTGACGATCCGCAACAGCGACTTCATCCATGCGGTCCGCCTGCAGGGCGGCTCCTCGGCGCGCATTCTCCTCAAGCACATCGTTCCGCTCTGCCTCTCTTCCGTCACCGTGCGGGTGACGCTCGACATGGCCGGCATCATCCTGACCGCCGCCGGGCTCGGCTTTCTCGGCCTCGGCGCGCAGCCGCCGGCGCCGGAATGGGGCACGATGATCGCCGCCGGCCGGCGCTTCCTGATCGACCAGTGGTGGGTCGCCGCCATGCCGGGCATCGCCATCTTCGTGGTCTCGCTCGGCTTCAACCTGCTCGGCGACGGCCTCCGCGACGCGCTCGACCCGAAGGCTTCGCGATGACGGCACCTCTGCTCGAAGTCGAGGATCTCCGCGTCCGCTTCGCGGTCAGCGAGGGCGTCGTCGAGGCAGTGCGCGGCGTCTCGTTCACCCTTCATCGCGAAAGGCTCGGCATCGTCGGGGAGAGCGGCTCGGGCAAGTCGCAGACCGGCCGCGCCATTCTCGGCCTGACGGCGAAGCCGGGCGAGGTCAGCGCCAGGCGCCTCGCCTTTGACGGTATCGATCTCCTCACGGCCTCGCCGCGGGAGCGGCGGGCGCTGCGCGGCAGCCGCATGACCATGGTGATGCAGGACCCGCGCTATTCGCTCAATCCGGTGATGACGGTCGAGCAGCAGATCGTCGAGGCCTATCGTGCGGCGAAGCCCGTTTCGAAGCGGGCGGCGCGCGCGGCGGCGCTCGCCATGCTGGAGGCGGTGCAGATCCGCGAGCCCGGCCGCGTGATGGCGCTCTATCCGCACGAGCTCTCGGGCGGCATGGGCCAGCGCGTGATGATCGCCATGATGCTGATCACCGATCCGGACCTCCTCATCGCCGACGAGCCGACCTCGGCGCTCGATGTCAGCGTGCGCATCGAGGTGCTGAGGATCCTCGACCGCCTCGTCTCGACACGCGGCATGGGGCTCATCCTGATCAGCCACGATCTCGAACTGGTCGCCTCGTTCTGCGACCGCATTCTCGTGATGTATGCCGGGCGCGTCGTCGAGGAACTGGCGAGCGGCGCGCTCAGCGAGGCGCGCCATCCCTATACGCGCGGGCTGATCGGCTGCCTGCCGCGGCTTTCCGGCGACAGCCATCCGTTGCCGGT
Organism: Kaistia sp.; assembly: GCA_965229325.1. GTDB lineage: Bacteria > Pseudomonadota > Alphaproteobacteria > Rhizobiales > Kaistiaceae > Kaistia. Next base: position 2,290,000 of record OZ245873.1, read on the forward strand.
GCTCTCCCGCGATCCCGGCTGGGCGCTCTGACCATGGCGCCGCCCCTCCTCGAAGCCGAAAACCTCTCCGTCCGCTACGGCATCGGCCGCCTGAGGGTCGCGGCGCTCGAGGATGTCTCGTTCACGCTCAAGGCCGGCGAATCGCTCGGGCTCGTCGGCGAGAGCGGCTCGGGCAAATCGACCGTGCTGCGCGCCCTGACCGGCCTCGCGCCGCTCGCGCGCGGCACGATCATGCTGGACGGCGCGCCGGTCGAGACGCCGCGGCGGCAGGCCTTCTTCACCGCTGTGCAGATGGTGTTCCAGGATCCCTATGCCTCGCTGCATCCCCGCCACACGGTCGACCAGATCCTCGCCGAGCCGCTGGCGATCAACCGCATCGCCGACGCCGAGCCGCGCATCGTCGCGGCGCTCGGCGAGGTCGGGCTCGGCCCGTCCTATCGCTTCCGCTATCCGCACCAGCTCTCCGGCGGCCAGCGCCAGCGCGTCGCGATCGCGCGGGCGCTGATCCTCCGGCCGCGTATCGTGCTGCTCGACGAGCCGACCTCGGCGCTCGATGCCTCGGTGCAGGCGGAGATCCTCAACCTGCTCGAAACGCTGCGCGGCGCGTTCGGCCTCTCCTATATCCTCGTCAGCCACGACCTGGCGGTGGTCGCCCATCTCTGCGAGCGGCTGATCGTGATGCGGCAGGGCCGCGTCGTCGAGGAGACGACGGCGGCGGCGCTGCGCGACGGCTCGGTCACGACCGAGACGGCGCGGACGATGCTGGCGGCGAGCACGGGCTTCGTGCGAACGTCACCGGCTACTCGTCCTCTCCGAAATACTTGATCCGCAGCTTGTCGATCTCGTCGTGCTCCTCGGAGGAGAGCAGCTCGATGGTCACGGGGCGGCGCAAGAGGCTGCTCTGCGGCGTGCCGAAGGCATATTTGCTCGGCTCGAAGCGCGGGCCGACCAGCCGCACGTCGGCGCGTGGATGGGTATAAATGTAATATTGCAGCACCGGGCCATCCTCGATGATGGCGTCGACATCGCCGCTTTCCAGCGCCTTGACCGCCTCATCGAGCGTCAGGAAGGTGAGATTGCGCAGTCCCTGCGCGCGCACGAACTCGTCGGAGACGGTGTCCTTGAGCACGCCGATCGTGCGATCTTCGAGATCGTCGACATTGCGGATCTGGTTGGCCGCCGAGAGCGTCGCCATGACTGTCGTCACCGACGAGGTGACATAGGCGATGACCGCCACGCCGGCCATCAGCCAGATGCCCTGCCAGACGCGGCCGATCCAGCCGAACAGGTTCTTGCGCGCCGCCGGCTTGCCGGTCGTCGCGATCTGCATGACGGTGTAGAAGCTCTCGCCGAGGCCATCGCGCCAGCGTTTCGGGAATGCGCCGTCGAAATGGCGGTCGAACACCGTCATCAGCACGGTAGCGAGCAGCAGGACCATGCCGATCCGGGCATAGGTGGTGAGAAAGCCTGCATCGCGCAGTTCGGCGATCACGTCGAAGACGCTGGCATGCGAGCGCTCGTTGATCATGATCCTGAGGCCGGCATCGAACCAGGGCTGCGTGAAGTCGATCCGCCGCGCCCGGCTCTCGTTCACGGTGATGTTGGAGATCGCGATGTCGATCTGGTCGTCATGGGCCGCCCTGATGAGGGCGCCGACGGTCGGATATTCCTGATAGACGAACTCCCGCTTCAGATTGGCGGCGAGGCTTTCCCAGAGGTCGATCGCCATGCCGGTGTATTTTCCGGCGCGCTTCATGACGAAGGGCGCGCTCAGATGGACGCCGACCCGGATCGGCCGCTGCGGACCCTGGACGACGTCGTCGCCGTCGGCCGGCGGGGCCTGCAACTCGTCAGCCGGGACGGCCGGCTCGGGCGTGCCCTCCACGACGGGCTGCGGATCGCCGGCCGGCGGCGCGACGGGTGACGGCGCCACCTCGGGCGAGGTCACCTCTGCGGCAGCCGGCGAAGCGGCAGCCGGCTCCTCGGCCCCGGACGGTGCGAACACCGCCTCCAGGCTCACGATGAGGGCCAGGATTGCGGCAACGGATGCCAGTCGCCGGACGAGCGTCATACCCAAGCCTTCCCACTCTTTATCGGATCATCAACGCGATACGGCGTCAGCCGATCGTCTGTTCCAGGACGCGCAGCCAGTTTTTGCTGCCGAGCTTCGTCAGCAGCGCGTCGTCATAGCCATGCGCGCGCAAGGCGGCGACGAGGTTGGGCAGGCCGGCGACGCTGCCGATCTCGGCCGGGATCAGCGCGCCGTCGAAATCGGAGCCGAAGCCGACCCGGTCCTCGCCGAGCCGGCCGATGAGATGATCGAGATGGCGCAGCATCGTGTCGAGCGGCGTGTCGGTGCGCATGCGGCCGTCGGCGCGCAGGAAGCAGGTCGCGAAATTGAGCCCGACCATGCCGTCGCTATCGCGGATCGCGTCGAGCTGGCGGTCGGTCAGGTTGCGGGCCGAGGGCGTGACGGCATGGGCGTTCGAATGGGTCGCGACCAGCGGCGCCTTGGAAAGCCGCGCCACATCCCAGAAGCCGGCCTCGTTCAGATGCGAGAGATCGATGAGGATGCGAAGCGCATTGCAGGCGGCGACCAGCCGCTCGCCGGCCTCGGTCAGCCCCGGCCCGGTATCGGGCGAGCCCGGAAAGCGGAACGGCACGCCATGGCCGAACACCGTCGGCCGGCTCCAGACCGGGCCGATCGAGCGGAGGCCGGCGGCATGGAACACCTCGAGCGCATCGAGATCGGCGTCGATCGCCTCGGCGCCCTCGATATGCAGGACGGTGGCGAAGGCGCCACGGGCGATTGTCGCGCGGATTTCAGCGGTGGTCCGGCAGATCGCGACGGCGCCGGCCGATTCCCGCTCGATGCGCAGGAGCAGCGCGATCATCGCCAGCGTCGCCTCGCGAGCCTCGCTCATCGGCAGCATCGCCGGCAGCGGCACGTCATATTCGGCGCCGTTCATCTTGTCGGCATAGGCGAAGCCGCCGGAGGACGGCGAGAACACGGCGAAGAGGCCGCCGACCATGCCGCCGATCCGCGCCCGCGGCAGATCGAGCTGGCCGTCGGCCGTGCCCTCCAGGAAGGCGCGGGCGCCGCCCTCGCGCCGCGCGAGGCGCAGCAGCACGTCATTATGGCCGTCGAAGATCGGAAGCAGCGACATGGCGGTCTCAATCCCTTGGGGGGTCGGGGGGAGCGGCGGATGCGGCGGCGAGCGGCTCGACATCGCGCGACACGATCGCGCGCTCGCCGACGAGGCCGCGCGGGCGGAGGATGAGGACGAGCGCCAGCGCGATGCCGATGGCGACGATCTGCAGCGCCGCGGCGCGCGCCTGGAAGGCCGGCGCCACGAAGGAGCCGACGGCGAGGCTGGAGAGGCTCCACAGCGCCCAGACCACGACTGCGCCGATCAGCGCGCCGCGATTGTTGCCGGAGCCGCCGACGATCAGCATCGCCCAGACCTGGAAGGTCAGGATCGACAAATAGGCGTCCGGCGCGATGAAGCCGATGAAATGGGCCTGCATGGCGCCGCCGAGGCCCATGATGGCACCGCCGAGGGCGAAGGCCTGCAGACGGTAGAAATTGACGCTCTTGCCGAGCGAGGCGGCCGCCGCCTCGTCCTCGCGGATGGCGCGCAGAACGCGGCCGAACGGGCTGCGCGTCAGCGTCTCCAGCACCAGGAAGAGGCCGAGCACCACGCCGGCCGTCAGCGCGAGATTGGCGGTGTTGAAGGCGATCGGGGTCTCGGCGAGGGAGGCGAAGGGCCGCGGGATGAAGGCGATGCCGAACGGGCCGCCGGTGAGCGCGGTGGCATTCAGCGCGATGACCTGGATCGTCACGGCGATGCCGAAAGTCGTCATGGCGAGATAATCGGCGCGAAGGCGGAGCGTCGCCAGCCCGACCAGCAGCGCCGCGGCGCCGGCGATCAGCATCGCCGCGATCCAGCCGGCGAGGATCGGCCAGCCGAAGCCGCCGATCCGCTCGGCCGCATCCGGCGTCGTCAGGATGGCCGAGGCATAGGCGCCGATGGCCGCGAAGCCGGCGACGCCGACATTGAACAGGCCCGTCTGGCCCCATTGCAGGTTGAGGCCGAGGCAGACGACGCCGAAGATGAGCGCGTTGACGAGGAAGAAGGCGCCATAGCCGAGAAGGTCGATCATCCCTCGCGCACTCCGAAGAGGCCGCGCGGCCGCACCAGCAGCATGGCGATCAGGAGCAGGAAGGCGACGGCCGAGCGGTATTCCGCGCCGACGAGCTGGACCGCCGCCGCCTCGGCGATGCCGACGATGAGCCCGCCGACAATGGCGCCGGAGACGCTGCCGATGCCGCCGAGGATCGCGGCGGCGAAGAGCGGCAGCAACAGGTCGAAGCCCATCTGCGGCCGGATCTGCACCGTGAGGCCGAGCATGATGCCGGAGACGCAGGCGAGCGCGCCGCCGATGAGCCAGGTGGCGCGGATGACCGCGGCGACATCGATGCCGACGACGCGGGCGAGCGCCGGGTTCTCGCTGACCGCCCGCATCGAGCGACCGATATGGGTGCGGGTCAAAAGGAGATGCATGGCGACGACGACCACCACGGCGAGCCCCATCATCGCCATCTGGTCGGGCGTCACGCGGATGCCGAGCCCGAGCGGGATCGCGATCTGGATCGCGCGGCTGAAATAGGCCGGCTCGGAGGTGAAGAGGAATTCGAGGCTCGCCCGGAGCGCCAGCGAGGCGCCGAAGCTCGCGATCACCATGACGATGCCGTGGCCGGTGCGCCTGAGCGGCTTGAACAGCACTGCGTCGAGCGCGAGCGCCAGGAGGCCGGTCAGCGCCATGGCGAGGAGCCCGCCGACGATCAGCGTCCAGCCGAAGGAGAACGGCACGAGGCGCGCCGCCGGGCCGAGCCAGGCCGTCAGCGCGGCGACCATGCCGAGCGCGAGATAGGCGCCCCAGGAGATGAAGTCGCCATGGGTGAAATTGGAGAAGCGCAGGATCGAATAGGTCAGCGTCAGGCCGACCGCGCCGAGCCCGATCAGCGCGCCGGCGAAGACGCCGTCGGCGAGGAATTGCAGGCTCATGCGCTGGCCCTCCCCGCGCCGGCATCCGCCCCGCCGAGGCCGAGATAATGCGCGGCGATGTCGGGATCGGCGGCCAGCATCGCGGCGCTGCCCTCATGGCGGTTGCGGCCATCGGCGAGGATATAGGCGCGGTCGGCAATGGCGAGCGCCGCGCGGGCGTTCTGCTCAACCATCAGGATGGTGACGCCGCCGGCGCGGATCTCGCGCAGCTTCGCGAAGACCTCGCCGACGAGCTTCGGCGAGAGGCCCGCCGACGGCTCGTCCAGCATCAGGACCTTCGGCTCGATCATCAACGCGCGGGCGACGGCGAGCATCTGACGCTGGCCACCGGAGAGGCGGCCGGCGGCGAGGCGGCGCTGGCGCTGGAGATCGGGAAAGAGCGCGAACATCGCCGCGACGCGCGCGGCGCGTTCGGCGGCCGGGGCGACATGGCCGGCGAGCACCAGATTGTCCTCGACGCTCATCGCGGTGAACACATTCTCGGTCTGCGGCACGAAGGCGAGGCCGCGCCGCACCATCCAGTGCGCCGCCGTCCCGGTGATGTCGCTGCCCTCGAGCGTGACGCGGCCGCGCGTGACCGGAACGAGGCCGGCGATCGCCTTCATCAGCGTCGACTTGCCGGCGCCGTTCGGGCCGAGCAGCACGACGATCTCGCCGCCGGCGACATGGATGCTGGCACCTTTGACGATCGGCAGGCCCGGCTCGTAGCCGGCCTCGATCGCCTCGGCGCTGAGAACAGGGGGCGCCGTCATGCGAGCGCGCCGCCGAGATAGGCCTCGACGACGCGCGGATCGCGCGCCATGACGCTTGGAGCGCCGCGGCCGAGCACGCGGCCCTCGGCCATGACGATCACCTCGCCGCAGAGCCGCGCCACGAGGTCCATGTTGTGCTCGATGATGAGGAAGGTGACGCCGCCGCGATTGATGGTCTCGATGCGCGCCATGATCGTCTCCAGCAGCGCCGGATTGACGCCGGCGGCCGGCTCGTCGAGCAGGATCAGCTTCGGCTCGGTCATCAGCACGCGCGCAAGCTCGAGCAGCTTGCGCTGGCCGCCCGAAAGCGCCCGCGCCGGCAGCCGCTCGACGGCGGCCAGATCGAGGAAAGCGAGGATGTCGCGCGCCTTCGCGATGTTGGCCTGCTCTCGGCCGCGCACGGCGGCGCGCGCAAAGAGGTTCGGCAGCATGCGCTCGCCTGGCTGCGCCTGCGCCGCGACCAGCACGTTTTCCAGCACCGACATTTCGCCGAACGGCTTCGGAATCTGGAAGGTGCGCGCGAGGCCCGCCTCGATGCGCCGATGCGCCGGCTCGTGCTGCACCTCGCGGCCGGCGATGCGGATCGCGCCGAACGTCGGGCGGAGCGTGCCGGCGATCAGGTTGAAGGTCGTGGTCTTGCCGGCGCCGTTCGGTCCGATCAGCCCGACGATCGCCCCCGCTTCCACGGCGAAGCTGACGTCGTCGACGGCGCGAAAGCCGTCGAAGGACTTGGAAACCGATTGCACTTCGAGCATGCGTGCGCCAGACCAGAGGCGGAAAGCGGGAGGGGCTGCAGGGCCTCGCGTTCCGTTCTACATGGCTCCGCCCAACTCTCAAGGGGCGCGCACCGAAGACGAAGGGCGATCCCGTTTGAAATGCGCTGGGCATGCTTGTCTTCACCTCCGCCTGAGGGGGAGGTCGACGGCTGCAGGCCGGCGGGAGAGGGTTTAGGGACCGCTCCGGAGAGGCCGTAAACCCTCTCCCGGCCTTTCGGCCGACCTCTCCCTCAGGGAGAGGTGAAAAGACGACGTGAACGGCGAAGTGAGACAGCGATGGAAGAGGCAGTCGACGACCATTTCGATCTCTATGACCTCCGCGTCGAGGTGGTCGCGCCCGAGGGGGCGAAGCTCTATTGCGGCGCCAGCATCGGCGATCATTTCGAGCTCAGAGGCGAGATGCTGCATCTGCCGCCCGGACAGGGCATCTCGATCTATTCGCTCGCCTCGGTGCTGCCGCTGCTCGCCGCCAAGCAGCGGCCGACGCACCAAAACGACTGGATGACCAGCGACGCCGAGATCGCCTGCCCCGATCCGAACTGCCCGTCGCGGCTGCGTATCACCCGGCTCGGCCTCCGCCGCTTCTCGCATGCCGCGACGACGGCTGTGCCGCTGCCGGACAAGGACTGAAGGACCCTCGATGCAAAGCGTCAATCTCGCGCCCGACTATGCGATCTCCCGCGTCATCCGCGGCGGCTGGCAACTGGCCGGCGGCCATGGCGCCATCGACCGGACCATGGCGGTCGACGACATGACCGCCTTCGCCGAGGCCGGCATCGTCACCTTCGACTGCGCCGACATCTATACCGGCGTCGAGGCGATGATCGGCGATTTCCGCGCCGCCTATGGCGCCTCGCATGGCAAGGCGGCGCTGGAGCGCATCCATGTCCACACCAAATGCGTGCCCGACCTCGCGATACTACAGCGCATCCGCAAGGCCGACATCGCCGCGATCATCGACCAGTCACTGAAGCGGCTGAAGATGGAGCGGCTCGATCTCGTCCAGTTCCATTGGTGGGACTATGACGTGCCGCGCTATGTCGACGTCGCCGTCTGGCTCGACGAGCTGCGCCGCGAGGGCAAGATCCGCTATGTCAGCGGCACCAATTTCGACACGGTGCGCGTTCGCGAGATCCTCGATGCCGGCGTGCCGCTCAGGACGCTGCAGGTGCAGTATTCCGTGCTCGACCATCGCCCCGAGAACGGCCTCACCGCGCTGGCCGCCGCTGAGGGCATCGATCTCTTCTGCTATGGCACGGTCGCCGGCGGCTTCCTCAGCGAGCGCTGGCTTGGCGCGCCGGAGCCGACAGGATCGCTCGAGAACCGCTCGCTCGTCAAATACAAGCTGATCATCGACGATTTCGGCGGCTGGGCGCTGTTCCAGGACCTGCTCGCGGCCCTCGCCACGGTCGCCGCCCGCCACGGCACCGATATCGCGACCGTCGCGAGCCGCCATGTCCTCGACCGCCAGGGCGTCGCCGCCGTCATCGTCGGCGCCCGCAACCGATCGCATTTGCCGCGCAACCTCGCCATCGGCGCGCTTCAGTTGACAGAGGCCGATCGCGCCGGGATCGACGCGGTGCTGGCGCGGCGGCAGGGGCCGGAGGGCGATGTCTATACGCTGGAGCGCGACCGCACCGGCCGCCATGGCTCGATCATGAAATACAACCTGAACGCCCAATGACCGAAACCCATCCCCTCGCAGCTAGCGCGATCCGCGAGATCGAGGCCTCGCATGATTTCTTCGTCCGCTGGTTCCTCGGCACGGCGGGCGACGACGAATTCGCCCTTTGGCAGCGGACGACCGCGCCCGAATTCCGCCTGACGACGCCTGAGGGCACCATGCTCGGCCTTGCCGCGATCACGACCTGGATCGGCAGCGCCAAGGGCTCGATGGCGAGCCGCTTCGAGATCGGCATCGAGGATGTCGAGGTGATCGAGGCCAGCGCCGATGCCGTCTTGCTCATCTATGTCGAGCGACAGTATCGTGACGGCCGCACGACGCGGCGGCAGTCGATGGCGTTCTTCCTGAAGGACGACAGCGCGCCGCGCGGGGTCGTGTGGCGCCATCTGCAGGAAACCTGGCTGCAGGCGGACGAGCGATCCAGCCGGGGGGCATAATCCGCGAATGCGGAGCAGGGAGTTATCCATGACATCGATCCGCATGCTGCGCGCCGCATTGCTCGGCGGCGCCGTCGTGCTCGCCGCCTCGGGCGCTGCCCGCGCTGCCGATTGCGACATCACCGTCGGGCTCGTGATGGAGCTGACGGGGCCGGCCGGCGAATATGGCCAGGCCGGCGCCAAGTCGGTCGAGATGGCGTTCCGGGACTTGAACGATGCCGGCGGCGTCGCCGGCTGCAAGATCGTCACCGACACCCGCGATTCCCAGAGCCAGGGCACGGTCGCGGTCGATGTCGCGACGCAGCTGGTTCAGGTCAAGAAGGTGCCGGTCATCATCGGCGGCATCATCTCCTCGGTGTCGATCCCGATCCTGACCTCGGTCACCGCCCCCGCCAAGATCCCGCAGATCTCGCCGGCCTCCTCCTCGCCGACGCTGACCAAGCTCGGCCGCGACGGCAAGACCAACGGCGTCTTCTTCCGCACCATCACCTCGGATGCGCTGCAGGGCATCGCGGCGGCGAAGTTCGCCCTCGACCAGGGCATCAAGAAGGTCGCCGTCATCCATGTGAACAACGACTTCGGCGTCAACATGGTCGGCGAGTTCGCCTCGGCCTACAAGGCGCTCGGCGGCGAGATCACCTCGGTGACGCCCTATAACGAGAAGCAGTCGAGCTACCAGTCGGAAGTGACGGCGGCGCTCGGCTCGGCGCCGGACGCGCTCTATCTCGTCTCGACGCCGGTTGACGGCGCGACGATCGCGCGCGCCTGGATCTCGCAGGGTGGGCCGCAGAAGTTCCTCCTGAACGACGGCATGAACAGCGCCGAGTTCATCAAGAATGTCGGCCCGGAATATCTGAACGACGCCTTCGGCACCTCCTCGGGCACCGACGCCACCGCCTCGACCGACTATTTCAACAAAGAATACAAGGCCTTCTCCGGCCTCGACCCGGCGAGCCCCGCCGCCGACCGCTCCTATGATGCCGGCGCCATCGTCGGCCTCGCCATCGCGGAGGCCGGCAAGGCCGACAGCGCGGCGATCCTCGCCGCGATCCCGAAGGTGCTCGATCCGCAGGGCACCGTCGTTCATGCCGGCAAGGACGAGTTCGCCAAGGCGCTCGGCCTCATCAAGGACGGCAAGCCGATCAAGTATGAAGGCGTCATCGGCCCGGTCGCCTTCGACGCCTATGGCGACATCACCGGCCCGTTCCGCCTGTGGCGGATCCAGAACGGCGAAGTCACCACCGTCGGTACGATGTCGACCGCCGATGTCGACAAGGTGAAGGCGTCGATCGCGAAGTAGCGGGGCTGCGGGGTGAGGTTGGCCAGGAAGTCCCTCACCCCACCCTCTCCCTGAGGGAGAGGGAGCGGCAGCGCCGTGCGGTCGCGCTCGATCCTCTCCGAACGAACCCCCTCTCCCCTTGGGAGAGGGCTGGGGGTAAGGGCCTGCGGCGACGCGGGTGACGCGCGAGAAGAGCCTGACACGGTTGCTTGCGCGAGCGGGGCTGCGTCTTCACCTCTCCCTCAGGGAGAGGTCGACGGCCGAAGGCCGGCGGGTGAGGGCCTGCGGCCTCTCCGGTTTGCGCCGTAAACCCTCTCCCGGGCCTCCGGCCCGACCTCCCCCTCAGGGGGAGGTGAAGGGAAGGGCCGGACGCGATCGCTATCCTCGCGCAAATGGCGGAACTGCTTCTTCACCTCTCCCTGAGGGAGAGGTCGACGGCGAAGCCGGCGGGAGAGGGTTTACGGACCATCCGGAGAGGCCGTAAACCCTTTCATGGACCTTCGGTCCGACCTCCCCCTCGGGGGGCGGTGAAGACAATGACTGCCGACCGGAAGCATCCATGACCATCGCCCCTACCCCGCCCCGTATCGCCGTTCCTGCCGGCTTCGCGTTGCCCCGCATCGCGACCGGGCTCTGGCAGGTCGCCGACATGGAGCGCGACGGGCGGACGGTGGACATCGACGCGGCGGCCGAGGCGATGCTCGGTTATGCCCGCGCCGGCTTCGATGCCTTCGACATGGCCGACCACTATGGCAGCGCCGAGCTCATCACCGGCCGCTTCCTGACGCTCGGCAAGGCCGAGGGGCTGACGCCCTTCGTCTCGACGAAATGGTGCCCGGAGCCGGGGCCGATGACCCGCGCCGTCGTGCGGGCCGGGGTCCAGAAGAGCCTCGACCGGCTCGGCACCGACAGCGTCGACCTGATGCAGTTCCACTGGTGGAGCTTCGAACATCCGGCCTATCTCGACGCGCTCGCCGAGATGGAGGAGATGCGCCGCGAGGGCATCATCCGCCATCTCGGCCTCACCAATTTCAACACCGACCACCTCGCCCTCGTCGTCCGCAACGGCATCACCATCGCCACCAACCAGGTGTCGTTCTCGCTGCTCGACCGCCGCGCGGCCGGCGCGATGAGCGATTTCTGCCGCGACAACGGCGTCCGCCTGCTCGCCTATGGCACCATGGGCGGCGGCTGGCTGTCGGAACGCTGGCTGGGCGCCGCCGAGCCGGAAGCTGCCAGCGACTGGTCGAAGATGAAATATCGCCGCTTCGTCGATGCGATCGGCGGCTGGGACGTGCTGCAGGCGATCCTCCGCGCGGCGTCAGGCATCGCGCGGAAGCACGGCGTCTCGATCTCGAATGTCGCGACGCGCTGGGTGCTCGGCCATGACGCGGTTGCTGCCGTCATCATCGGCGCGCGGCTCGGGGAGCGCGAACACCGGGCGGACAATCTGAAGGCGTTTTCCTTCGAGCTCGACGCCGAGGACAAAGCGAGCCTCGACGCCGCCTTTGCCGGCTCGAAGCCGCTGCCCGGCGATTGCGGCGATGAGTATCGGAAGCCGCCCTTCCTCACCGCCTCCGGCGACCTCAGCCACCATCTCGCCAGCCTGCCGCAGATCTACACGGCCGAGCCTGTCCCCGGTAAGCCGGGGCGCCTGCGCATCGACAGCGGCAGCATCTGGGAGCCGATCGCCGGCTATTCGCGGGCGATGCGGATCGGCGACCGCATCCTCGTCTCCGGCACGACGGCCACCCATACCGACGGCTCGACGGTCTGCCCCGGCGACATCGCGGGCCAGACGACCTATATCCTCGACAAGATCGCCGCCTCGATCACGGCGCTCGGCGGCAGCCTCGACGACATCGTGCGGACACGTGTCTATCTCAAGGATGTCGACCAGTGGGAACCCGCCTCGCGCGTGCATGGCCGCTATCTCGGCCATGTCAGGCCGGCCAATACGCTGCTGGCAATCGGCGCGCTGGTCGGGTCCTATGACATCGAGATCGAGGCCGAAGCGGTGGTCGATCCGGCCTGAAGGAGACACTGCATGGACGACGGCATCACGCGCTTCGCAACCCCGCGCGACAGCGGCCTCGGCCTCGTCCGCATCGAGAACAGCGCCGGCCTCGCGGTCGAGGCGCTGCCGAACGGCACGATCTTCGCGATCACGCATCGCGAGCCGCGCGGCACGATCATGATCAACCAGGTGCTCGGCGCGCCGACCGCCGCCGGCATCGGCCGCATCCTGCTGCGCTTCGGCGGCAGCGCGCCCGATATCGCGACGATCGTCGGCAGCGGCAGCCCGTCGCGCTTCGGCCATGACGGGGCGAGCCTTGCCTATGCCGGCGCGGCCGGTCCGCTTCGCTATGCGGCGCGCCTCTCGCTCGCGAGGGACGAGGCGCTGTGGTTCTGGCAGATCGACGTCACCAATGCGGGCGACGAGCGCATCCCCTTCGACATCGTCGCGGCGCAGGATGTCGGCCTCGGCGGGCGCGGCTTCCTGATGGGCAGCGAGGCCTATGCCTCGCAATATCTCGATCACCATGTCGAGACGCATCCAGACTTCGGCCCCGTGATCCTGTCGCGGCAGAATCTCGACCAGGGCGGCCGCCATCCCTGGCTGGCGCAGGGCGTCGTCGAGGGCGCGGCGGCCTTTGCCACCGACGCTCTGCAGCTATTCGGGCCCGCCTTCCGCCTTTCGGGCACGGTCGCACTGCCCTTCGGCACCAGCCTGCCCTCGCTGCGGCTGCAGCACGAGGTCGCCTGCCCGACGCTGCAGACGGCGGCGCACACGCTCGGCCCCGGCGAGACGGCGCGGCTGACGCTGTTCGCGCTCTTCCTCGCCGACCATCCGGACGCATCCGGTCCTGACGATCTCGCGCGCCTCGCCGGCATCGCCGAGCGCGCGCCTGGCGCCGGGGCGACGCCCGAGACGGCTGCCACCGTGCACAGCCTGCTGGAGACGGCGCCGCTCGCGACCTCTGCCGCGCTGACGGCCGAAGCGCTCGACAGCCGCTATCCGGCCCGCCTCCGCGAGGAGAGCCGCGACGGGACGCTGCTTTCGTTCTTCGTCGCCGAAGGCGCGCAGAACCGCCATGTCGTCACCGCCGCCAAGGAAGCGCTGGTGACGCGGCGCACCGGCTCGATCCTCCGCTCCGGCGACAGCCTGATGCTGGACGAGAAGACGCTTTCCGCCACCTGCTGGATGCAGGGCGTCTTCGCCGCGCAGCTCACCATCGGCAACACCTCGTTCCACAAGCTGCTGTCGGTCTCGCGCGACCCCTACGGCCTCACCCGCGCCAGCGGCCTGCGCATCCTCATCGACACCGGCGCTGGCTGGCAGCTGCTCGGCGTGCCCTCGCTGTTCGAGATGGGCCTCTCGGACTGCCGCTGGATCTATGCGCTCAGCGAGCGGATCGTCACCGTGCATGCGGCGGCGGCCGGCGACGGCGCCGCGATGCAATGGCGGATCGAGGTCGAGGGCGCGCCGGCGCGGTTCCTCGTCGTCGGCCATCTCGTGCTCGGCGAGCGCGAGTTCGAGCAGTCGGGCAGCGTCACGATCGACCGCGCCGGGAAGCGGATCAGTTTCGCGCCGGGCAGCGACTGGCTCTGGGGCCGCGCCTTCCCGGACGCGCGGATGCATCTCGTCACATCGACACCGGACGCGGTCGCGGCGGTCGGCGGCGACGAACTGGTCTATCCCGACGGCACCACGCGCGGCGGACCCGTCGTCACGCTCTTGTCGGAGGAAACCGGCGCGCTCGCCTTCGCCATCACCGGATCGATGCAGGACGCGCCCGAGGCCGAGCGGCTCGCGGATCTTTATGCCGGCGGACGGACGCAGGACGACCTGCTCGCCTCGGCGCGGCGCTTCTGGAGCCTCGCCACCCGCGACATGACGCTCACGGGCGCGCATCCCGACATCGAGGCGGCCAGCCTGATGCTGCCCTGGCTCGCGCATGACGCCATCGTCCATCTCACGGTGCCGCACGGGCTCGAGCAATATACCGGCGCCGCCTGGGGGACGCGCGACGTCTGCCAGGGGCCGGTCGAGTTCCTGCTGGCGATGCAGCACGACACCGCCGTGCACCGGATTCTCCGCGCCCTGTTCGCCGAGCAGGACAAGCAAGGCGCGGACTGGCCGCAATGGTTCATGCTGCCGCCCTATTCCGACATCCGGGCAGGCGACGCGCATGGCGACGTCATCATCTGGCCGCTGAAGGCGCTCTGCGACTATATCGAGGCGAGCGGCGACAGCGGCATTCTCGCCGAGAAGGTCGGCTGGCGCGGCGGCGCGGCGGGCGAGACGTCAAGCATTGCCGACCATGTCCGCGCGCTCGTCGCCGAATGCGAGAAGCGCTTCATTCCGGGCACGCATCTCATCCGCTATGGCGAGGGCGACTGGAACGACTCGCTGCAGCCGCATGATCCGCATCTTCGCGACTGGATGGTGTCCTCCTGGACGGCCGGCCTCCTCTATGAGCAGCTCGCCCGCTATGCGGCGATCCTTGCAAAGACGCCGGAGAACAATCCGCCCGGCGGTCATGAGGAGGCGCGGCGGCTGGAGCGGCTCTGCGAGGCGATCCGCACGGACTTCAACCGCCATCTCATCGCCGGCGGCATCACGGCCGGCTATGCGCTGTTCGACACGCACGGCCATCGCACCGAACTGCTGCTGCATCCGGACGACCGGCGGACGGGGCTCTCCTATTCGCTGATCGCCATGACGCAGTCGATGCTCGGCGGCCTCGTCGAGGAGAACGAGACTTTCGCCCAGCTCGCCGCGATCGACCAGGCGCTGACCTTCCCGGACGGCATGCGTCTGATGGACAAGCCGGTCGCCTATGCCGGCGGGCCGGAGACGCTGTTCCGCCGCGCCGAGTCCGCCGCCTTCTTCGGGCGCGAGATCGGGCTCATGTATGTGCATGCGCATCTCCGCCAGGCCGAAGTGCTGGCGAAGCTCGGCGCCGCCGACGCGCTCTGGCAGGCGATCGCGCTTGCCAATCCGATCCGCGTCACCGAAGTGCTCGCCGAGGCGTCGCTCCGCCAGCGCAACACCTATTTCTCGTCCTCGGACGCCGCCTTCGCCGACCGCTACAAGGCCTCCAGCGACTGGGGGCAGCTTTCGGCCGGAACCGTTGCGGTCGATGGCGGCTGGCGCACCTATTCGAGCGGTCCCGGCATCTTCACGCGCCTCCTCGTGCAGCTTGCGCTCGGGCTTGGACGCGGAACGGCCTCCGGCCGCGTGGTGCCGCGCGGCTTCGGCCCGATCACGCTGAGCTTCACCGAAGGCGGCGTTGCCAAGCGGCGGCCGATCCAATAGGCCGCCGCCTTTAACCCTCACGCTTAACGATAGGTTTCGATTGTCGCGGGCAGCCGCTGCGACAGCGTGGACTCGTGCCCCCCCTCGTGGATAGTCTTAAGGAAAGCTTAAGGGGGAAAAGACAATGATCGCAATCTTGCTCTATATGGGCGCTGCCGCCGCTCTCGCTCTCGGATCGCAGTTCGTGCGCCCGAGCGCGGCGCTCGGCAGCCAGCATCACCGCAAGCTCTACTGGACGGGCGCGCTCGCCTCGATCGGCCTTGTCGGACTGATGGCCGGCGCGCTGGCGATCTGAGCGCCGGAACCGCGAAGGACGCTGACGCATGCGACGCCACCTCATCACCGCCGCCCTCCTCGCGCTCGCCGCCCTCGCCGCGATGGCCGGCCCCGCCGCCGCGGACGCGACGGCGAAGTATCACTGCGAGGACGGCGCCGTGTTCGTCGCGACCTTCATCACCAGTCCGGGCGCGGCCGACCTCGCCTTCTCCGATGGTCGCGCGGTCGCGCTGCCGCAGGCGCTCTCGGCCGATGGCGGCCGCTATGCGACCGGCGATGACGAATTCTGGATCAAGGGCGAGAGCGCGAGCCTGACCCTCGCCGGCAAGTCCACCACCTGCACGGTGATCGACTAGGACCTGTTGGGGCTCTGGAATCCGCTCTGTGTCCTTCGTGGTAACCGCCCGTCCTTGTCATTGCCGGGCTTGACCCGGCAATCCAGCCTCGGCCCGCAGTCGTCTGCCAGCAGACCAGAGAAAGTCTGGGTTGCCGGGTCAGGCCCGGCAACGACAGCGGAGAGAATCCTGAACGTGGGAAAGCCCGCCGCCGCTCAACTTGCCGTGATGGCGTAACTGCCGGCCGGCCGGCTCCGTATGAAGAGGCGTGTCCCCTTCCGGAGGAATTCGCATGGTCACCCGCCGCCGCCTGTTCGCCCTGTCGCTCGCCGCCACCACCGCGCTGTCGCTCGGCGCCACGCTGCCCGCAGCCGCCGCCTTCACGCTTCAGCCCTATGACGAGGCCGCCGTCGCCAAGGCGATCAAGTCCGGCAAGCCGGTCGTCATCCATGTCTATGCGCCCTGGTGCCTGCAGTGCCGCGCGCAGGCCTCGATCCTCGACCGCTTCTCGGAAGCTGGCCGCTATGGCGACATCGCCTTCTTCAAGGTCGACTACGACAAGCAGAAGGACATCGTGAAGGCGCTCGGCGTGCCGCGCTCGACGCTGATCGCCTTCAAGGGCGGCAAGGAAGTCGACCGCATGTCCTGGGGCACGTCGGAAGCAGCGGTGGCGGGCGTCCTCGACGCGGCCGGTTGATGCTCTCCGTCCTCGTCCTGCCCTATATCGCCGGCCTTCTGACGATCCTCAATCCCTGCGTGCTGCCGCTGGCGCCGATCATCGTCGCCGGCGCACGGTCGCGCGATCCGCTGGCGCCGCTGGCGCTGGCGGCAGGGCTCGCGGTCACCTTCGCGCTGGTCGGCGGTCTTCTCGCCTCGCTCGGCGCCGAGCTCGGCGACACGGGCCCCGGCCGCATCGTCATCGGCGCGCTGATGCTCGGCTTCGGCGTCGTCATGCTGGTGCCGCCGCTCGCGCACCGGGCCGAGCTGGCGATGGCGCCGCTCGGCGCCTGGGCCGACCGGGGCAGCGGCCGCATCGAAGGCTCCAGCCTCGCGGCACAGGCCGGCATCGGCGCCATCCTCGCGCTCGCCTGGGCGCCCTGTGTCGGACCGACGCTCGGCGCGGCGCTGACGCTCGCGGCCTCCGGCGGCTCGCTGGCAGTGGCGATGGCGACCATGGCCGTGTTCGCGCTCGGCGCCGCCACCTCGCTGCTCGCCGCCGGCTATGGCCTCGGCCGCCTCGCGCGGCGCGGGCGCACCGTCGCCGGCCGCTCGGCGGCGATCGGCCGTGCGCTGCTCGGGCTCACCTTCGCGCTGGTCGGCTTCGGCATGGTGACCGGGCTCGACAAGGTGGTCGAGGGCGCGCTGGTCGAGGCGATGCCGGATTGGCTCGTCGGCTTCGCGACCCGCTTCTGAGCGCTTTCCCGGCTCGCGATCGCGGCCGATGCATCCTATGCTGCCGGCCTTGATGGCGGCAGAGGGGCAGAGCATGCGCGCACACCGGACGAGCGGACCAAGAGCGATCGGCGCCATGCTCGCGCTCGTGATGGGCACGATGGCGCTGCCGGCGGGCGCCGGCGCCGCCAGCTTCGATTGCGCCAAGGCGGCGAAGCCGGACGAGATCGCCATCTGCGCCAACCGCGACCTCGACGATGCCGATGTCGAGATGGCGACGCGCTATTCGATGCTGCTGCAATT
This sequence comes from Kaistia sp., assembly GCA_965229325.1. Classification (GTDB taxonomy): domain Bacteria; phylum Pseudomonadota; class Alphaproteobacteria; order Rhizobiales; family Kaistiaceae; genus Kaistia. Next base: position 2,307,626 of record OZ245873.1, read on the forward strand.
GCTGGCGATGGGCAGCGCCGGTGCGCTGCGCGACGACCAGAAGGCCTGGCTCGGCTGGCGACAGGCCTGCGGCAGCGATCTCGCCTGCCTCCGCGCCGCCTATGCCGACCGGATCGGCGCGCTCAAGGCCGCCTTCAACCGGATCGCGGCCAACGGCCCCTACTAGGACGGACCGACACTCCGCTACTGTTCCTTATAGGGAAACGGCCCCCTCCCATGGGGAGGGGGCCGTCCCATTCCTGACGATCGACCGGGCCGTGGGGCGGTAGCTGGTCGATACGCGTGTCAGGAATTCACGGAGCCGGCGGCGGCGCCATGTCGGGCTCGTCCGGCATCGCGGGGGCGCCGTCCGGCGCATCGCCATGCGGGGGCGGCGGCGCATCGCGGTCGCCCATCGGGCCGGCGATCATCGGGCCGCCTTCGCGCGGCGGATGGCCGGGGCCATGGTCGCCCATCGGTCCAGGTCCGCCGGGGAAAGGCGGCATCGGCGGGCGCGGGACGAGGTCGATCCGGCCGAGCGCGGCGAGCTGGGCTTCGGTGAGCGTTTCGCGCAGCGTCGCGATCGCGGCGAGCAACGTGTCGGCCTTGGCCGCGCGCTCCTTGATCCGCCGTGCCATTTCCTCCTGGCGGGCAAAGGCCCGGCCGGCGGCGGCATCGCCCGAGGGCGGTGGCGGCGGCGGCGGCGCCGGCGGCTGGACGAGGTCGATCAGCGCGCTGGTATAGCCGCGCCAGGCGTCGAGCTGCGCGCTCTTGATGCCGATCAGCGTTTCGGCCGCGGCAAGGCGGGCGGCGAGCTGCATGCCGCGCTCCGCCCCGGGTGGCCGCTGGCCGCGCGGCGGCATCGGCCGCGCATCGGTCGGCGCGGGCGTGGCGAGGGCGGGCCGCTCGGTTGCCGTCGCCGGGCCGGGATCGCTCGGGGCGGCGAAAGCGGGACCGCTCAGGATGAGCAGTGCGCTAAGGGCTGCCGTCATGCGTTTCATCGTAACCTCCATGGCTGCGTCACAGCGCAGTCACGCTAGGTGCCGGTCGTATCCTGGCGAGGACATTGCATGGCGAAGCCTTGCCCGTCCGGGAATTCTTGTGTCGCAACATTGCTGGTCCGTCCCCGGACAGCTTTGGTTACCAATTGGTCGCCGGAGTGTCGCCGCGAGGCTGTATGGCTCGATTTCAGATTGGCAACCGCGCTAGTGTACACCCCACCATGCAGATCACGCCGCACATCCTCGTCGTCGATGACGATCTCGAAATCCGCAAGCTGCTCGGCCGCTATCTCGACCAACAGGGATTGCGGGTGACGCTCGCCGCCGACCGGCGCGAGCTCGAGGAGAAGCTCGCCACCCAGCAGATCGATCTCATCGTGCTCGATGTGATGCTGCCGGATGGATCCGGGCTCGACATCTGCCGCCAGCTTAGGGACCGCAAGCCGCATATCCCGGTCATCCTGCTGACGGCGCTGAAGGAGGATGTCGACCGCATCATCGGCCTCGAGATCGGCGCCGATGACTATGTCGGCAAGCCGTTCAACCCGCGCGAGCTGCTCGCCCGCATTCGCGCAGTGCTACGCCGGGTCACCGACATCGCCGAGCCCTCCTCGGTGGACGCCTATCGCTTCGCCGGCTTCGTCGCCTCGCCGACGAGCCGCGCCGTGGTCGATCCCGACGGCCTCGACGTCGTGCTGACCGGGGCGGAGTTCGACCTCCTGCGCGTGTTCCTCGATCGGCCGGGCCGCGTGCTCTCGCGCGACCAGTTGCTCGACCTGACGCAGGGCCGCGAGGCCGATCCGCTCGATCGCTCCATCGACGTGCTGATGAGCCGCCTGCGCCGCAAGCTCGGCGACGGCGGCAATTTCCAGATCTTCAAGACGGTGCGCAACGGCGGCTACCAGCTGTCCACCAAGGTCGAGACGGTCGAGGCGCCACGGTGAACACGCTCCGCCTCCGCATCGCGGCGCTCATCGTCTGCGCCATCGTCGCGGTCGTCGGCATGGCGACGGCGGCGGCCATCGCCGTGATCGGTCGGCCCGGCCCTGACCGGATGGTGCAGGATGCGGCCGTGCAGGTCGACCTGATCTCCCGCCTCGCGGAGCTTCTGCCCGATGATTTCGAGCCCGGCTCGATCAATCCGAAGCTGCGCGGCATGCGCCTGCTGCAGGGGCCGGCCAGCGGACCGGTCGACGAGCGGCTGACGGAGGTGCTGCGCGCCGAACTCGCCCGGATCGGCCAGGCGCGGCCGGTGCTCGTCAGCCAGTCCGTGCCCGAGGCGCCGGTGACCGTGTCGGTCCCGATCGCCAGCCAGGGCTGGTGGATCGCGATGCCACTGTCGGCCCGCGCGCCGCCGCCGCGGGCCGCCTGGTTCATCCTGCTCGGCTGGATGTCGGCGATCGTCCTCGGCGCCGCCGGCATCGCCGTCGTCATCTCCAACCGCCTGACGCGGCCTCTGCAGATGATCGAGGGCGCCATCGCCTCGGTCGGCCCCGACGGCACCTTGCCGGTGCTGCCGGAGATCGGCACCGGCGAGCTCAAGGCGACGGCGAAGGCGCTGAACCGCCTGTCGGCGCGGCTGAAATCGTCGATGGAGAGCCGGATGCGCCTCGTCGCGGCAGCAGGGCACGACCTGCGCACGCCGATGACCCGCATGCGGCTCCGCGCCGAATTCGTCGCGGAGGACGACGAGCGGGCGCTGTGGCTGCGCGATCTCGAGGAGCTCGACCGCATCGCCGACAGCGCCATCCGCCTCGTCCGCGAGGAGGCGGGGACGGGCCCTGCCGAGCGCGTCGAGATCGCCGGACTGCTCGGCACCATTATCGGCGAACTCAAGGCGCAGGGCCTGAAGCTCGAGCTCGGGCCGGTCGTGCCCGCCTCGGTCGGCGTCGCCCGGCTGGCGCTGACGCGGGCGTTCCGCAACCTCTTCATCAATGCCGCCACGCATGGCGGCGGCGGCGTCGTCGGCGCGGAGATCGATGGGGAGGACATCGTCGTGACCGTTCGCGACCATGGCCCCGGCATTCCCGAGGCGCTGATCGCGCGCGTGTTCGAGCCGTTCTTCCGGGTCGATCCCTCGCGGCGCCAGTCCATTCCCGGCGCCGGCCTCGGCCTTGCCATCGCCAAGGAGATCATCGAGCGCAATGGCGGCACCATCACGGTGCGCAACGGATCAAGTGGCGGCCTCGTCCAGGAAATCCGCCTGCCGATCGTGCCCGCCGAAGCGCCCGTCTAGAGCCGCGTTCAGGCCGTGAGGCGATCCCTGTTGCTGCCCGAGACCGCGCGGCCGGCGACGAAGACTGCGGCGAGATTGGGCCGCGACGCCGTGTAGACGATCTTCTCCAGGAGGTCCGCCTCCTCGTCGACCTCGTCGAACAGCCGCATGGTCGAGCCGGGCGCCTCGGGATCGACCAGGATCGCGTCGAACTGCCGTCCCGCCGCGAAGCTGCCGACCGGAAGGTCGAGCGCATCGGCGCCGCCGGCGGTGGCGAGATGGAAGGCGAGCGGCACGTCGATACGGGCGCCGGGGCGGCCGCGCCGCTCGGCCTCGATGTCCGGGTCGACGCCGCCCTCCAGCATGCGCGAGGCGGCGATCGCCATGCGCTGCACCTCCAGCATCGAGGCGCTCGGTCCGCCGGAGATGTCGGTGCCGAGCCCGACGCGCACGCCCTTGGCCAGCGCCGCCCGCAGCGGGAACACCGCATTGGCGAAATAGGCGTTGGAGAGCGGGCAATGCGCGACGCCGGCGCCGCGCGCGGCGACGCGGTCCATGTCGGCAGGGGTGAGGAAATTCGAGTGGGCGAGGATCGTCCGGCGAGTCAGGAGGCCGAAGCGATCGAGCATCTCGGCGTCGGTGGCGCCATAGCGCGCCTTGACGGCGCCATGCTCCCAGTCGCTCTCCGAACAGTGCGTCTGGACATGGCAGCCGCAGGATTTCACCAGCGCGCCGAGCCCTTCGAGCAGGGCATCGGTGCAGGCGGGGATGAAGCGCGGCGTCGCCACCGCCATGACCAGCCCGTCATTGCCGGGGAGCGTGGCGAGATGATCGATCAGCGCCGCCGTACCCTCGATCGCCGCCCGCGCGCTCGCGTCGCGATAGTAGGGCGGGCAGGCCTCCGGATGATCCATCGCGACCTTGCCGACCAGCGCGCGCTGGCCCTTTTCGAGGCAGATCTCGGCGAGGAGCCGCGTCGCCTCCTGGTGCACGGTGGCGAAATAGAGCGCCGTCGTCGTGCCGCCGGCGAGCAGGTCGCCGACCAGCGCCTCATAGCTCTTCCGCGCGAAAGCGAGATCGGCATAGCGCGCTTCGAGCGGGAACGTATAGCGCTGCAGCCAGACCTCGAGCGGCACGTCGAGCGCCTTGCCGAGCTGGGGATATTGCGGCGCGTGGATATGGAGATCGACGAAACCGGGCAGCATCGCGGTCTTCGGCGGCAGCACGACGAGGCGATCCTCGCGCGCCGCCTCCGCCGCCAGCCGTGCATGCTGGGGATCGGCTGTCTTCGTGACGGCGCGAATGGTGCCGGACGCGTCGACATCGACCAGCGCCTCGCCGAGGATCTCGACGCCGCCTTGCGTCGGCGCATGCAGGAACCGGCCGCTGACCACCTTGCCACGCATGTCCATCATCGATCCGCTCCCCTTGTCCCGGCCGCCGGCTTCGTCGCATCGCGGGCACGCCTTGTCCAGACGCTCCGCCGCCGCAACCGATCCGCCGCCACCGCATTGCCCCTCCAAGGCCCCGATCATGTGGTCAATCGATCCTTAACCACGATCCTCTAGGGTTGTGGCTGGTTCCGGCCCGAGGCTGGGGCGCGTGTTGCGTTGGCGTGGAGTCGAGCGTGCTGAAATCGTCTTCGTCCATCCTGTGGCTGCTGCCGGCCTGCCTGGCGTTCGCACCAAGCGTCGCGACCGCGCAGGACTACGACCCCAGCGCCGGCTATGGCGATTATGGCAGCTATGCCTACCGCCACTATGGCTATCGGACCTACGAGGTGCCGCCGCCGCTCGTCGACGTTCCCGAAGCGCCGGAGCCCGGCACCGCCGCCGGCCTGACCTATGGCGGCGACGCGCCGGCGCCCCCGTCGGAGAGTTTCCAGCCGCCAGAAGCGGGTGCACCGCAAGCCGCCGAGGCTCCGTCCTACGGCCCGGCGCCCGATACGGCGGCTGTTTCTCCTGATGCCGCGCAGCCGCAGCCCGGCCAGCCGCCGCTCGCCGCGCCGTCTTCCGTCGCGGCGACCCCGCACGCAACGCCTGCCGCGCCCGTCGCGGAGGCGCCGGCTCCGGTTCCCCCCTTCATTCCGGCGAAGTTCATCGCCAGTGCCAATGAGCCCGTGCTGCCCGAGACGCTGAAGCGCGGCGTCAAGCAGTCCCTGCCGGCGGTGGCGCGGCTGCAGATCCTGCTCGATCGCGCCCATGTCTCGCCCGGCGTCATCGACGGCATGACCGGCAGCAATCTCGCCAAGGCGGTCTCGGCGCTCGAGAACATGAACGGCCTGCCCTCGACCGGGCGCATGGGGCCCGAGATCGATGCCATCCTCGCCTCGTTCGGCGCCGCGCCCGTGCTCGTGCCCTATGTGATCACGGCCGCCGATACCGCCGGGCCGTTCGTGCCGGTGATGCCGAAGGACTATGGCGAGATGGCCAAGCTGCCGGCGCTCGCCTATCGCGGCGTTTCCGAGGAACTCGCCGAGCGCTTCCACATGGACGAAGGCTTCCTGCGCCGCCTCAATCCGGGCGCCCGCTTCGCTGAGGGCGAGACGATCACCGTCGCCGATGTCGGCCCGCCCACCAAGACCAAGGTCTATCATCTCGTCGCCGACAGCGCCGCGCGGCAGCTGCTCGGCTACGACCAGCAATGGAACCTCGTCGTTGCCTATCCGGCGACGATCGGCTCGACCGACATGCCCTCACCGAGCGGCATCCACGCGGTCAAGGCCATCGCTGTCAATCCGGAATACTGGTATCGGCCGAAGGTCAATTTCCAGCAGGGCAAGAACGACAAGCCGCTGAAGCTGGCGCCCGGCCCCAACAATCCGGTCGGCGCGGTCTGGATCGGGCTCGACAAGCCGACCTATGGCATCCACGGCACGCCCGAGCCGAGCCGCATCGACAAGACCAACAGCCACGGCTGCCTGCGCCTCACCAATTGGGATGCGCTCGAGCTCGCCCATCTCGTGCGCCCCGGCGTCGATGTCGAGTTCGTCGATCCGGCCCGCACCGCCTCGATCGCGCCAACGGCTCCCGCTGCCGGCTCGCTGCAGCCGATGCCGGCGCCCGTCCAGTAGCCGCGCCGGGCGGAGCCCGGCGGCAGCACGGATCGACATCGGGTTTCCATCGCCGTGAGCGAGCGCTCAAGGCTGTCATTGCCGGGCCTGACCCGGCAACGACAGCCTTGAGCATTATCGGCATGGCCAAAGCCTTTATGCCGATCGACCCTCTTGCTCAGAAGCCGAGATAGTCGCGCTTGCCGATCGGGACGCCGTTCTGGCGCAGGATCGCGTAGGCGGTGGTGACGTGGAAGAAGAAGTTCGGCAGCGCGTGCTGGAGGATGTAGTCGCGGCCGAGAAACGCGTGTTCGTGGCCGCCGGCCCGGAGCACGACGGTGCGCGCGTCCGCGCCGTCCAGCGCCGAAGCGTCGACGCCGGCGAGAAAGGCCCGCGTCTTGGCGATGCGGGCCTCGAGATCCGCAAAGCTCACCTCCTCGTCGGCAAAGCTCGGCGGGGTGATGCCGGCAAGGCGCGCGGCGCATCCCTTGGCCGTGTCGCTGGCGCGCTGGACCTGGCCGGCCAGCGGCAGCATGTCGGGGGAAAGACGCGCTCCGACATAGCTGGCCGGATCGATGCCTTCCGCCTCGGCATGAGCGAGGCCCTTGGCGAGGATCGACGAAAGACTAGCGAAGCCCCGTTCGAAGACGGGAATGGTGATGTCGTAGGCTGAAAAGCTCATAGCTTGTCCTCGGTTGCCGCCGGGCGCCGGCGGCTGCGACACGATATGGCGCGGCGCGGGAATGACAATTCCCATGAGGCGGGATATGGCATCACGACCGTCGTCTCGCAGGCGCTGCGAGACGTTCGGACCGCCCCCCGCGGGGAGCGGCTTTGCCTGAGGGGGCACCATGGCACGGATCGCTATCGTCCATACGACGCGATACGACTATCGCAATCCTGTCGGCCTGATGCGGCACCGCCTGATGGTGCGGCCGGACGACAGCCACGATCTCCGCCTGCATCACGCCGGGCTCGACATCTATCCCCCGCCCTCCGCCATCCACTGGTCGCATGACCCGTTCAACAATTCGATCTGCCTCCTCGAATGGCCGGAAACGCTGCGCACGCGCCATCTCGAGATCATCTCGACGCTCGACCTGACGCATCACCCCGACGGGCCGCCGCTGCCGCGCTACAGCCTCGATCCCGCCGCGACGACATTTCCCTTCGCCTATGACGCGGCGGAAATGCCGGATCTCGCAGCCCTGACCCTGCCGGAGACGGCCGATGCGGACGGCCGCGTCGCCGCCTGGGCGCAGCGCTTCATCGTCGAGGGCGAGGGCCGCACGCTCGGCGTGCTCGAAGCCATGACCCATGCGATCAGGGCCGAGTTCCGCTATGGCGCCCGCCACGAGATGGGCACGCAGAGCGCCGCCGAAACGCTGGCGCTCGGCTCCGGCACCTGCCGCGACTTCGCCGTGCTGATGATGGAGGCGCTCAGGAGCTTCGGCCTCGCCGCCCGCTTCGTCACCGGCTATCTCTATGACGATCTCTCCGGCGAAACGCGGGGCGGCGGCGCGACGCATGCCTGGTGCAGCGTCTATCTGCCGGGCGCGGGCTGGGTCGAATATGACCCGACCAACGGCCTCGTCGCCGGCTCCAACCTCGTCCGCGTCGGCGTCACGCGCCTCGCAGCGCAGGCGAGCCCGATCTCGGGCTCCTATATCGGCGGCGACGGCGACTTCGCCGGCCTCACGGTCGACGTTGAGGTCACGGGCCATGCCGTCGCGCATGGCGGCGAGGCCGTGCCGTGAGCGGCGGTCCCGAGGCCGTTTCCTCGGCGGTCGGCGAGGCGCATGCCGCCTTTCGCGCGGATCGCGACGGCGAGACGATCAAGATCTATCCGGCGCTGGCCGCCATGCAGCCCGATCTCTTCGGCGTCGCCGTGGTCGGGACCGACGGCAGCGTGGATGCTGCGGGCGATGCCGATCACCCGTTCTCCTTGATGAGCGTCTCGAAGCCCTTCGTCTTCGCGCTGCTCAGCGACGCGATCGGCGGCGAGGCGGCGCGGGCGGAGATCGGCTTCAACGCCACCGGCCTGCCCTTCAATGCGCTCGCCGCGATCGAGAACGGGCGCGAGGGCCGCACCAATCCGATGGTGAATGCCGGCGCGATCGCGGTCAGCAGCCATGTGCCCGGCGCCGATCTCGAGGCGAAATGGCGCTTCATCCGCGCCGGCATCGAGCGCTTCGCCGGCCATCCGCTCGCCCTCGACGACGCCGTTTACCGCTCGGCGAGCCTCACCAACACGCGCAACAAGGCGCTCGGCATGCTGCTCGCGACCTTCGGCCGGCTCGGCACCGATCCGGTCGAGGCGGTCGAACTCTATACGCGGCAATGCGCGCTGACCGTCACGGCGCGCGATCTCGCCGCGATGGGCGCGGCGCTCGGCCATGGCGGGGTGCAGCCGCTGACCGGCGCCAGCGTCGTCAGCGCCGCCGCCTGCCGCGACGCCCTCGCCGCGATGACGACCGCCGGCCTCTACGAGACCTCGGGCGACTGGCTGTTCGATGTCGGCCTGCCCGGCAAGAGCGGCATCAGCGGCGGCATCGTCACGGTCGCGCCCGGCCGAGGCGGCATCGGCACATTCGCGCCGCGGCTCGACGGCGCCGGCAACAGCGTCAAGGGCCAGCGCGCCGCCCGCTTCCTCGCCGAGCGGCTCGGCCTCAGCCTGTTCGCGCCGTCCCCCGCGGCGGCCCTCCTCTAGATCGATCGGGCGACGCCGCCCGGCCGGTTCCTTGCATGCCCAGACCCTGCGCCCCTCAACGTGACCGCGCCGCTGGCGCCCGACGAGCGAAGCCCCGATGACCGCGATCCAAGTTCCCGGCCTCCTGACCTTCACCATCGCCATCCTCGTCTTCTTCGCCGGCGCCGGCCTCAACCGCGCCATCCCGCCGCTGCAGCGCTGGAACATCCCCGAGGCCGTCACAGGCGGCCTGCTGGCGGCGCTGGTGACGTTGGTCGCCTATGAGGTCTTCGGCACCGAAGTCTCGTTCACGCTCGCCGCGCGCGACTTCCTGCTGCTTTATTTCTTCACCGGCATCGGCCTCAACGCCAAGATCGACGACCTCATGAAGGGCGGGCGGCCGCTGGCGATCCTGCTCGGCATCACCATCGTCTTCCTCGTCATCCAGAACCTGATCGCCGCGGGATCGAGCGCCCTGCTCGGCCTTCCCGATGGCTTCGCGCCGCTGGTCGGCTCGGCAGCTCTGATCGGCGGCCATGGCACCACCATCGCCTGGGCGCCGACGATCGCGGCGCGTTTCGGGCTCGACGGCGCGCTGGAGGCCGGCATCGCCAGCGCGACGCTCGGCCTCGTGGTTGCCAGCCTGATCGGCGGGCCGATCGCCGGCTACCTCATTCGCCGCTACGCTCTCACCAGCGTGGGGGAAGACGCCGGTCCGGTCGTCGGCCTGCCGGAGAAGGCCGCCGCGGCGCCTGAGGACGATCTCAACCACATCACGCTGATGCGCACGATCCTGATGATCAACATCGTCATCCTGATCGCCTATGCGCTGGAAGAAGTGATCGAGGCGACGGGCGTCAAGCTGCCGCTCTTCGTCGTCTGCATGGTGATCGCGATCGCCGCGACCAATCTCGTGCCAAGGCTGGCGCCGCGCATCGGCTGGCCGTCCCGCACGCGCTCGCTGGCGCTCGTCTCCGACCTCTCGCTCAACATTTTCCTCGCGATGTCCCTGATGAGCATGCAGCTCTGGACGCTGGAGGAACTCGGGCCGCGGCTCGTCGTCATCCTCGGCGTGCAGACGCTGGCGGCGGCGCTCTACATCGTCTTCGTCGTGTTTCCGCTGATGGGGCGCGACTACTTCGCCGCGGTGATCGCGTCGGGCTTCGCCGGCATCGCGCTGGGCGCCACGCCGACCGGCATCGCCAACATGACGGCGGTCACCAAGGTGCATGGCGCCGCGACGCGCGCCTTCCTGATCCTGCCGCTGGTCTCGGCTTTCTTCATCGACATCGCCAACGCGATCGCGATCGGCTTCATGGTGCGCTGAGGAGACGGGGCGCGGAGCACGGCGGAAGACCCCCACCCCGCCCTCCCCCGCAAGGGGGGAGGGAGTCCAAACGCCTGAGCGCGGGTGAGTGGCAGAGCCCTCCCCACTTGCGGGGGAGGGGTGGGTGGGGGCCTTGCTTGCTTCCGAAAGCGTCCCCTCAATAATCCCACTGCGCGCCGACACCGAGTTCGCCCGAGCCGTCGCCGCCGGCAGCGCCCTGCAGGCGGATATTGCGGGTGACGTCGACGTCGACGGTCACCTTGCCCGAATTGGCGTTCGGGCCCTGGCGCGCGCCGACATAGACGCGGTCGTTGAGCCGCTTGCCGATACCGACCTGGCCGGTGGTGTCGACATCGAAGCTGTCGACGCCGAGCGAGCGGCGCACCTGGTCGAGCACGCCGGGCCCGCCGCCGGAGAACTGCGCCACCGCCTGCGCCACCTGCAGCGCCTGGCTGGCGTTCAGCGTCGAGATCGAGCGGCCGAACAGGATGCGCGACAGCACCTCGTCCTGCGCCAGCGCCGGCGTCGAGGTGAAGCTCACGACCGGCGCCGAGGCGCGGCCCGACACGATGATCGAGGCGGTCACGTCGCTGGTCGTCGTCGAGGCGGTGAAATCGAGCGCCGGATCGGTGTTGCCCTCGAAGGTCACCTTGCCCTCGGTGAAATCGAGCCGGCGTCCGAGCAGGTCGAAGCGGCCGCGGCGCAGCTCGAAGCCGCCGAGCGTCACCATGGCGGCCGTGGTGCCGCGCAGCGTCAGGTTGCCGCCGAACTCCGCGTCGATGCCCATGCCGCGCACGAAGACGGCGTTGCGGGCGGCAATCGTCAGATCGAGATCGGCGACGAAGGCGGGCGTCGCCGCGCGGCGGGCGTTGCGATCGGCCGTCGCCGCGGCCCGCGTCTGCGACTGGGCGCGGAGGCCGCGCTGCGAGGGCTGCTTGGCGCCGCCGGTATTGACATGGCGCACCTGCAGCGGATCGAGGCCGCCCGGCAGGTTGTCGGCGATGTTGATGTCGAGACGGATGATGTCGATCGCCCCGGCAATGCGCGGGCGCGTCGCGACGGGGCCTTCGATGGTGACGCGGCCGCTCGCCACCAGCTGCAGCAAATCGCTGGAGACGATGTTGGCGCGCGAGAGGTCGATGCGGACATTGGCCGGGAAGCCACGAGCCGGATCGAGCCCGATCGTGCCGCTGCCGGAGATCGAGCCGCCACGCGGCGTCGCCGCGGTGAGCTGGCTGACGACGATCTGGCTGTTGGAGCCTGTCAGCACGGCCTGGATATTGGTGAGCGTGACGCCGTTGACGCTGTCGGTGAAGGTGGCGCCGGCGACGCGGATCGTGCCGGAGGCTGCCGGCGCCGCGCTGGTGCCGCGCAGCGTCATGTCGATGGTGGCGCGGCCGCGCAGCGTCGAGCCCTGATCGGCGAGGAAGGTGTTGGCGATGCCGAGATCGAGGGCGCCGGCAACGCGGAGATCGAGCTGGCCGGCGGCGATCGGCACCGAGCCCCGCACCGTCAGGCCCGAGACCGACGGCGCATTGACCGTCGCGTCGACATTGACGCGGCCGCCGCCGAGCGTGCCGCGCGCGGTGATGTCGAAGGGGCCGATGCCCTTGGTGGCGAGGTCGGCCGTGGACAGGCGGGCGATGCGGAGATCGTAATTGCCCGCGGGCGCCGAAGCCGAGCCGGTGATGCGCGCCGTGCCCGACAGCGTGCCGCGCGGATCGAGCGTCGGGGCGACCAGCGCCGCGAGGGTCAGCGGCAGGTTGCGGAGATCGGCGGTGATGTCGAGCGTCTCGCCGATACGGCCGGCAATGGTCGCGCCGCCGCCGCCGGTCGCAAGCTGCATGCGGTCGATGGCGACGCCGCCGCCGGCGAGCGTGATCGTCGCCGGCGCGGACAGCGTCACGGTGGTCGGGCCGCGCGCGAGGCGGAGCTGGTCGAGCCGGATGCGCGTCGCCGCGCCCGCCGGCGCGATGTTGGCCCGTGCAGCGAGGGTCGCCCCGAGCACGGCGGTGTCGAGCGTCACGTCGGTGGTCTGGCCGCTGCTCCGCGCCGTCAGCGTGGCGCGGTCGATGCGCTGCGATCCGGCGAGGAGGCCGGTCAGCGTCGCGCGGCCGTCGAGGACGGGCGTTCCGGCGGGATCGACGACGCGGAGGTCGATATCGGCGGCCTCGAGGCGGTTGCCGGCGAAGCGGACATTCTGCGCGCGGCCCGTGATGGCGACGCGCTGGGCGCCGTTCGCGGCATCGAGCGCCACCGTTCCGTCGAGGCTGCCGCCGATCTCGGTCAGGATCAGCGGGGCGAGATCGGTCAAGTCGCGCGCCGCGACGCTGAAGCGGCCGGTGACGATGTTGTCGGCGGCGATCGATGCGCCGCCGGTCGCGCGGACGCTGCCGACCTCGAGGCTGAGATCATCGACCCGGCGGCGGCTCTCCTCGGTGGCGAAGCGGGCGCTGCCCTTGGCCGGGCGGTCGGCGATGCGCCCCGTCAGGCTGACCTGGCCGCTCGGCAGGCCGGTCAGGTCGACGAAATCGACGGTAACGGCGAGATCGCGGATCGGCTTGCCCATCGCCTCGGCCGAGGCGATGTCGATGCGCCCGTCCATGGCGAGCGCGCCGAGGCCGCCGCTGAAGCGCACATCGGCCTTGGCGCCGCCCTTGATGCGCGGATCGAGCCGGCCGAGATCGGCGAGCGTCAGCACGGCGTTGAGATCGGCTGTGTCCTCGGCGATGCCGCCGTCGACGGCGAGATCGAGGCCGTTCGCGGCGACCGTCAGCCCCTTGACCGCGATGCTGCCGTCGGCGGCGCGGGCGAGCGCGCCCTTGAAGCGGCTGGTGCCGGCGAGGAACCCGTCGACCGCATCGATGCCGGCGCGCACATCCTTGGCCGAGCCGTCGAGGGTGAGCGACACCGCGGACAAGTCCTTGCCGGTATCGATGGCGCCGTCGAGCGCCACCGTGCCGGAGAGCGGGCGATTGGTCAGCGCGGCGAAGGCGGCGAGATCGAGCCGCGCCAGCTTCAGGCTGCCCTTGACCGATTTCGGATCGGCGACCCCGACGAAGGAAAGCTCCAGCGGCGTCAGCGTGATCGTGGCGGCGTTGAGCGTCTGCGCGCTCGCCGACACCGAGGCCGAGGCGGAGAGGCGCGCGCTGGTGCCAAGGGCCGCGGCGACCTTCGGCTGGTCGGAGGTGAGCCCCTCGGCGGACCCATTGACGACGAGCGCCAGCGCGGCGTCGGCCGGCGTGCCCTTGGCGGTGACGCTCAACGTCCGCGCGCCATAGCCGCGGCCGGAAAGATCCTCGGCCGTCATCGTCGCATCGACGGAAGGCAGGCCGAATGGCCCGGCGAGATGGGCGTTGAGCCGCCAGCCGGACCAGCCGATGCCGGGCAGCAGCGTCGCGAAATGGGAGGCATCGCCGCCGACGAGATCGAAGGTGACGTCGGCCGTCTCATGGGCGGCGTCGATGGTGCCGAGCAGAGCGAGGCCGAAGCCGGCGGCGGTGAGGTTGAGGCCCTCGACATCGACCTTGAGATCGTCGGCGACGACGGCGGAGCCGATCAGCGCGCTGTGGCCGGTGAAGAGCGGCCGGATCGTCGTGGGCAGCAGGCCGTCGATGGTGCCGCCGAGATCGACCATGACGCGGCGGCCGCCGTCGATGCGGCGCACCGCGGCGGTGCCGCCAAGCTGGCCCGAGGGACCGGCGTCGAGCGCCACGGTCCCGTTCCAGTTGTCGAGCGGCGCATCGCCCTTGACCGTCAGCGCCAGCGGCGGCAATCCCTCGAGGCGGCCGAGCCGGGCGACGAGGCCGCCGGCCGGTTCCGAGGCCGTCAGGTCGAGCGCCAGGCTGCCATTGCCCTCCCCCGCCTTGTAGCCGACGCGGCCGCGCAGCGTGCCCGGCGAATCGATGCGCTCCAGCGCGAAGTCGAGATCGAGCCCTTCGGCGAGATTGACCAGCCGCGCCGACGCATCGAGGCTGAGGCGGGAGGCGACGCCCGCCACCGGCTCGCCGAGCACGATCTCGGCGATCTGCAGCTTGCCGAGCACGACGCGCATCCGCGGGATCGACGACCCCGAGGCGGTGGCATCCGGCGCTGCCGGCGGCAGGACCGGCAGGCGGTCGAGCGAGGCGCGCTCGGCCGTGAGGCGCTCGACATCGACGGTGCCGGAGAAGAGCGCCAGCGGCCGCCAGGCGATTTCGATCCCGCCGACGCTGGCAAAGGGGCCGCGCGCGTCGGCCAGCGCCACCTGGCCGATCCGCATGTCGGTCGGCACGAAGCCGGTGATGTCGCTGACCGTGACCGTCAGCCCGTCGCGGCTCGCGAGGCGGCTGGCGAGATCGGCGAGGAGGCTCTTGCCGGGCGTCGTCTGCAGCAGGGCGAAGGCCGCGACCAGCACGGCGACGAGGCCGATCAGCACGACGCCGAGCCAGGCGACGATGATGCGGGCGGTCCGCATCAGAATGCCTGGCCGAGGCTGAGATAGACTCCGTAGCCGGCCTGCCCCTCGCCCTCATTGGCGACGGGAACGGCGACGTCGAGGCGAACCGGTCCGACGGCGGTGTAGTAGCGGAGGCCCAGGCCGACGCCGACGCCGAGATCGCCGAATTCCGGCACGCTGCCTTCGGAGGCCGTGCCGACATCGACGAAGGGCACGACGCCAATGGTATCGGTGACCTTGATGCGCGCCTCGAGCGAGGCCGCGACATAGGACAGGCCGCCGATGATGTCGCCGTCCTCGTTGCGCGGGCTCTGCGACTGATAGTCGAAGCCGCGCAGCGTTCCGCCGCCGCCGACATAGAAGCGGCGCTGCGGCGGCACGTTGAGCAGTTCCGTGCCGAACAGCGAACCGGCGGCGATGCGGCCGGCGACGATGTAGCGCTTGTCCTCGTCGAAGGCGTGATAGGCGGCGAGCTGGCCCTGCAGCATCATCGGGCCGGCGCCGGCATCGCCGAGATAGACGAAGGGCTCGACCGTGCCGGTGGCGCGGATGCCGCGCGAGGGGTCGAGCGCATTGTCGGTCGTGTCGTAGGCCGCCTGGATCGGAATGCCGGCGATGTTGTAGGCGTTGGTGCCGGTGCTGTCCTGGACGTTCGAGGCTTCGAGGTCGACGCCGGCCTGCACCGAGAGCTGATCGTTGATCGTCCGCTTGATGCTGGCGTTGAAGGTGATGGCCTCGCGGACATAGGCGTCGGTGACCTCGCGCAGCACGGCCGCCTCGGCCGCGAGATCGTCGGCCGTCGTCAGGATGCCGGGCTTGGTGAAGCTCGCCGTGAAGCGATAGCCGAGCGGATTGGCGTCCGGCACCGCGTCCGGCACATTGCCGTACCAGGACACCTGCCCGTCGAGCCGCAGCGTCTCGGCGCCGCCGAAAAGATTGCGATGGCCCCAGAAGGCGTTGATCGAGGCGCCGTCGGTGGTGGCGTATTTGGCGCCGAAGCCGATGAAGCGCGGCTTGCGCTCGGTCACCTCGATGTCGATCGGCACGCGGCCCTTGCCGTCGGGCGCGTCGCCCTCGACGATGCGCACGCCCGAGATCGCGTCATATTTGAGCAGCGAGCGGCGGGTCTCGGCGAGGCGCTTCTGCGAGAACATCTCGCCCGGAATGATGCGGACGCGCTCCTCGACGAAGCTCTTCTTCAGCCGCTCGGTGCCGGTGACGGTGACGGCGCCGAAGGTGGTCGGGCTGCCGGTCGCGACATAGAAATCGACATCGACGATGCGGCGCTCGTGATCGGCGACAACATCCTTGTCGGCGATCTTGGCGAAGGCATAGCCGCGGTCGCGATAGAAGGCGGTGATGCGGCTCTCGGCGGCGAGGATCGCGGTCGACTGTGCCGTGCGGCCCGGGATGATGCCGAGATCGCGGAGGCTCGGCACGTCGGCGATCGGCTTTTCCTTGGCCGCGTCGAGCAGCTGGACCTTGCCGAAGGTGAAGATCGGGCCGGGGGTGACGGTCACCGTCACCGGGATCGGCCCGGCCGGCCGCGCCGCCTCGATCGCCGCCAGCGCGCCGTCGCTCTCGACCGGAACACCGGCCACGGTGATCGCGATCTGGCCGGCGTAGTAACCCTCGGAATAGAGCGCGGCGGTGATGAGGTCGAAGTCCGAGCGGGCGCGGCGCAGGAGGCCCGCGGCGCCCGACGGCGGCGAGCGGCGCATGCTCTGCAGCCCAGAGGCACCGATGATCGTCCGCCGCAGCGAGCGGCTCGCGTCGACGACCTCGATGGTCGCCTTGTAGGGCACCGCGTCGACGACCGGCTCGCTCTTGGTCTGGCCGAACACGCCGCGGATGCGGTCGATGAAGCTCGGGCTGTCCTCGGCCATGGCGGCGCCAGAGCCGACCGCGACGAGGACGAGCGCCAGCGCCGCGATCCCGCCGCGGGCTGCAGGACGCCGTCTCCTCTCGCCTGGTCGGGCCGAATTATTCAACGCAACGCCCACCTTGTCCGAACGCACAACGCTGCGCGGCCCGCTTTGTTGCGGATCTTTGCTATGCGTGATTGCGGTTAATTCCGCGTATAGCAACAGCAATCGTTCCTCATTCGAGGAGGCCGCATCCCCTCGCCGCAGACCTTCGCCCGCGCGCGAAGGCTAACCCGAAGCGCGTCCAGATGCGATGTCGATCACCCCGGACCGCCCGTCAACGGCTTGTCTCACCGAATCTCGGCGCCGAGTATGGCAAATCGGCCACGTCGCCGGGGAACGACCAGACGGCCGGCCCGCGATGCCCGGATCGACATTGCCGCGGCAGCCGTTCCTCGGCTAGATCAGGGGTATTCACAGGGACCCGGTGAAACTCCGGGTGGCTCTTCCGGCCGCCGATCCGCCGGACCACGCACAAGACGAACACAAACCCGCGCCGGTCTCTCCGGCGGGTCGTTTGCTGCGGAACAATACCATGCCCTCCTTCAATACCGCCCGACGCGGTTGGTTCGCCAACCCGCGCGCCGATATCCTTTCCGGCCTCGTCGTCGCCCTCGCCTTGATTCCGGAGGCGATCGGCTTCTCGGTCATCGCCGGGGTCGATCCGAAGATCGGCCTCTATGCCTCGGTGGTCATCGCCATCGTCATCGCGTTCACCGGCGGACGGCCGGCGATGATTTCGGCCGCCACCGCCGCGACCGCCGTGCTGATGGGTCCGCTCGTCCGCGAGCACGGCGTCCAGTATCTCTTCGCCGCCACCATCCTCATGGGCCTCATCCAGATAGGCGCCGGCTTCCTGAAGCTTGGCCGGCTCATGCGCTTCGTGTCGCAATCGGTGATGACCGGCTTCGTCAACGCGCTGGCGATCCTCATCTTCCTCGCCCAGCTGCCCGAGCTCATCCATGTGCCGATGGCGACCTATGGCCTGATCGCGCTCGGGCTCGCCATCATCTACCTGTTCCCGCTGCTGACGAAGGCCGTGCCGGCGCCGCTCGTCGCGATCGCGGTGGTGACGGTGCTCTCGGTCGTGCTCCATCTCGACGTGCGCACCGTCTCAGATCTCGGCGAGCTCCCCTCCGCGCTGCCGAGCTTCGGCCTGCCCGACGTGCCCTTGACGCTCGAGACGCTGCGCATCCTGCTGCCGATCGCGCTGACCCTTGCCGCCGTCGGGCTGCTCGAATCGCTGCTGACCGCGCAGATCGTCGACGACATGACCGACACGCCGAGCGACAAGAACCGCGAATGCGGCGGCCAGGGCCTTGCCAACATCGCCTCGGCGCTGTTCGGCGGCATGGGCGGCTGCGCCATGATCGGCCAGTCGGTGATCAACGTCTCTTCCGGCGCCCGCGGCCGTCTCTCGACCCTCGTCGCCGGCGTCTTCCTGCTGGTGCTCCTGGTGGCGCTGCAGGATCTCCTCGCCATCGTGCCGGTCGCGGCGCTCACCGCGGTGATGCTGATGGTGTCGATCAACACCTTCTCCTGGCGCTCGCTGGCGCGGCTGCGCACCAATCCGCTCCCCTCCTCTGTCGTGATGCTGGCGACGGTCGCGACCGTGGTGGCGACGCATGATCTCGCCAAGGGCGTCCTCGTCGGCGTGCTGCTCTCCGGCGTGTTCTTCGCCGGCAAGGTGTCGCGCCTCAGCCGCGTCACCTCGGCGATCTCGGAAGACGGCAGGACGCGGTTCTATGTCGTCGAAGGCCAGATCTTCTTCGCCTCGGCCGGCACCTTCGTCGACGCGATCGACTTCCTCGAGCCCGTCGACCGGATCGTGCTCGACCTCCGCAATGCCCATTTCTGGGACATCTCGGCGGTCGGCGCGCTGGACAGGGTCGTGCTCAAGGCTAGGCGCCACGGCCTCGAAATCGAGGTCGTCGGCCTCAACAGCGCCAGTGCCAGCCTCGTCGAGCGCTTCGCCGTCCATGACAAGGAGGGCGCCGACGCGCCCGGCATGGCCCACTGACGCAGGGCACCGGCGCGGCGCTCAGGAATCGGCGGCGAGCCGGCAGGTGTGGTCGAGCAGGTCCTCGCCGACGGCGCGCGCCGTTCCGCGCACTCTGGTCTCAGCGGCGAGCAGCATGAAGGCGGGCTTGCCGCCCGGCCGCGCGATGCCCGCCACGACCAGCGTCATGTCGGCCATCGACCGGCGCGCCGCCGGAATGCCGTCATGCATTTCGGCGAAGGGGTTGATCGTGGCGAATTCGGCGGCGCTGACCTGACGCGCCCAGTAGCGGCCGCCCTCGAGCGTCATCGGCAGCCGCGTCCAGCGATCGCCGATATGCGGGGCGGAGCGGGCGAGCGCGGCGACCACCGCCGGCTGCAGGCAGTCGACATGGATGTGCAGCCGGTCCTGGCTGCGGCTCGGGCGCGAATTCACCGCCATGCCGAGCCCGGCCCAGCCGGGATCGTTCGGCAGCGCCGCGACGACGAAGCGGCGGGCCGCCCAGGCCTCCTGGAAGAAGGGCGGCGCGTTCTTCGCGAGCAGCGCCGGGCTCTCGATGCCGACGATCGGCGCGGTCGGCACCAGCAGGACCTCGCTGCGGCCGAGCGGCGGCCGGATGACCGCGTAGCCTCCCGCGGGCCCGCTGTCCTGGTCGACCTGGAGGCAGGGAAAGGGCAGATGCAGCGTGCGCTGCGTCACGAGGCAGCCGTCGACCGAGAGGGCGAGCGCGTTGCGGTTGTGCGCCTCGATCGGCTCGATGGCGAGCAGCGCCGCCATGGCGAGGCCCGAGGCGAGCACGGCGGCGAAGCCGGCGATGCGGGCGAGGCGGCTCATGCGGAGCGGCTCCGTTCGCAGCGGCCATGCGGCGCCCCTCTAGGCGCGGCGCCGGCGGATGGGAATTCCACGGTCATTCCATTGCAGTGCGGCATCGGTCATCGGCCTGTCAACAACACGGCCGATGATCGCGTCATCGGTCCATCCGCCTCACTGGCACGCCGATTGCTCGGAATTGTGGCGAGACCGGCCTGCGCGCGACCGGGATCGACAATCACGCCTGCGCGCAACGCGTCTCAATGCCCCCGCCGACCCTGGCTTCGCTGAACGAGCGGATGCTGTCCCCGTGAAACTGACCGACCGGAACCCCATGATTGCCAGCAACGATTTCGACATGATCGTCATCGGCAGCGGCCCGTCCGGCCGGCGCGCCGCCGTGCAGGCGGCCAAGATCGGCAAGACCGTGCTGGTCGTCGAGAAGGGCCGCCGGGTCGGTGGCGTCTCCGTCCACACCGGCACCATCCCCTCGAAGACGCTGCGCGAGACGGTGCTCAACCTCTCGGGCTGGCGCGAGCGCGGCTTCTATGGCCGCTCCTACCGCGTCAAGCAGGACATCAGCGCCGGCGATTTGATGGCGCGGCTGCACAAGACGCTCGACCACGAGGTCGAGGTGCTCGAGCACCAGTTCAATCGCAACGGCGTCTGGACGGCCAACGGCTCCGGCCGCTTCGTCTCGGCGCACGAGGTCGAAGTCACCGGCGAGACCGGCGAAACGCGGATCTATCGCGCCGGCCATGTGCTTATCGCCTGCGGCACGCGGCCGTTCCGGCCCGACTATGTGCCGTTCAACGGCATCAACGTGTTCGACAGCGACGAGATCATCGAACTGCCGAAGCTGCCGCGCAGCCTCGCCGTGATCGGCGCCGGCGTCATCGGCGTCGAATATGCCACCATCTTCAGCGCGCTCGACGTCTCGGTGACACTGATCGAGCCACGCAACACCTTCCTCGATTTCATCGACAAGGAACTCATCGACGAGTTCATGCATGACCTGCGCGACCGCAATGTCGCGCTCCGGCTCGGCGCCGCCGTGCAGACCATCACCGTCAACGACGCCGGCAAGGTGGTGACCGCGCTCGCCGACGGCCGCATGGTGACGACCGACATGCTGCTCTTCGCCGCCGGCCGCGTCGGCGCCACCGACACGCTCAATCTCGACGCGGTCGGCATCAAGACGGACCATCGCGGCCGCATCGTCGTCGAGGCGAACACGATGCAGACATCGGTGCCTCATATCTATGCAGCCGGCGATGTCATCGGCTTTCCGAGCCTCGCCTCGACCTCGATGGAGCAGGGCCGCGTCGCCGCCTGCCACGCCTTCGGGCTGCAGCCGCCGCCGCCGCCGGAATTCTTCCCCTATGGCATCTATTCGGTGCCGGAGATCTCGACCGTCGGCATGACCGAGGAAGAGGTGCGCAAGCGCGAGATTCCCTATGAATGCGGCATCGCGCGCTTCCGCGAGACCTCACGCGGCCACATCATGGGCCTCAACACCGGCATGATGAAGATGATCTTCTCGACCAAGACGCGCCGCCTCCTCGGCGTTCACATAGTCGGCGAAGGCGCGACCGAGCTGATCCATATCGGCCAGGCGGTGCTGAACCTCAAAGGCACCATCGACTATTTCATCGAGAACACCTTCAACTACCCGACCCTCGCCGAGGCCTACAAGATCGCCGGCCTCGACGCCTGGAACCGGATGGTGCGGCCCTAGGGCTCCCCCTGCTGGTTCGCCCTTGTAACGACGATCGCGTTACACCAATGTCAGGGAGCAAGGAGCCCCCTGATGTCGACATCGCCTTCCGCCAAGCGCCCGTCGGCCAAGCGCCCATCCGGCACCGTGCCGCTCAATTTCAGGATCAAGCCTGCCGTCCGCAACATGATCGATCGCGCGGCCGAACTGGTCGGCAAGACCCGCACCGATTTCATGATCGACGCGTCCGAGCAGCGCGCCGCGGATATCCTGATGGACCGGGCCACCTTGTCGGTGGACCAGGCGGCCTATGACGCCTTCCTCGCCCAGCTCGATGCACCGCCGGCGCCGAACGAGCGCCTGAGGCGCACCATGTCCGGCAAGGCGCCGTGGGATGCGACGTGACGCTGTCGGCCCCGGCGCCGCTTGCCGCGCATCATGATATCGACGGTTTCACGTCGGGCGTCGCGCTCCTCGACGACTGGCTGAAGCGCCGGGCACGCGCCAACCAGGCGAGCGGGGCGTCGCGGACCTTCGTCCTCTGCGAGGGGGACCGCGTCGTCGGCTACTATGCGCTGGCCTCCGGCGCCGTGACCGTCCACGAGGCGCCGAGCCGCGTTCGCCGCAACATGCCGGACCCGATACCGGTCGCCATCCTGGGGCGGCTTGCGATCGACCGGGCCTATCAGGGCCGCGGTCTCGGCCGCCTGCTGGTACGCGATGCCGGCCTCCGGCTGCTGCAGGCCGCGGAGATTCTCGGCATACGCGCGCTGCTGGTGCATGCCCTCTCCGAGGATGCCAAGGCCTTCTATCTCGCGCTCGGCCTCGCGCCCTCCCCGCTCGATCCCATGACGCTCATGGTTACGCTCAGCGATCTGGCGAGCGCGATCAAGGACTGACCTCCCCCGCCGCCGTCACCGGCGCGAGGTCGTCCAGATCAAGACTAAAGCCCGCCCGCCTTGCGCAGCGCTTCGTTGATGCGGCTTTGCCAGCCGGGGCCGGAGGCCTTGAAGCGGTCGATGATGTCCTGGTCGAGCCGCAGCGTGATCTGCTTCTTCGCGACGGGCAGGCGCGGCCTGCCGCGAGAGCGTTCGATGCTCTCGGCGAGAGCCGGCAAGGCCTTCGCGAAAGGCCGCGCGCGCTTGAGATCATCGGCCGACCACTCGGGATTGTCGGAAACCGCGTCCCAATCCTCTTTCGTGTAGCCGCGGCCGGGCTCGAAGTCCTTCTGATCGGTCATGGCAGGAACTCCCTCTCCTTCTGGCTCGCGGGCCGGGCGCTGATGATGGAGATCGCCTCCTCGCCAAGATGGACGAAGACGACGGCCAGTGCCCCATCCGCCAGCCGCCCGATGGCCATCATGCGGCCGAGACGAGCCGGAAGCACCATCGCACCGAGGAAGAAGTCGAAGCCGATATCGGCAAAGTCGATGCCGTGCTTGTCGAGATTGGCAAGACGCTTCGGCTCGTCCCAGAGGATGACCATGCCAATTATCGTAGTTACGATAATGACGCTTTGCAACCAGTCATCGGCCCCCCCGTCACCCGGTCGCCTCCCCCGCCGCCGTCACCGGCGCGAGGCGGTCGGCCTCGGCGTCGTCATAGAGGCGAGAGCGGGTCAGGAAGCGGATCTCGCGGCCGTTTTCCAGCGAGAACATGCCGCCGCGGCCCGGCACGACGTCGATGATGAGCTGGGTGTGCTGCCAGTAGTCGAACTGCGAGGCCGTCATGAAGAACGGCACGCCGTCGATCTCGCCGAGCCGGATATCCGTATCGCCGACGATGTAGTCCCCCTTTTGAAAGCACATCGGCGAGGAGCCGTCGCAGCAGCCTCCGGACTGGTGGAACAGGATGTCGCCGTAGTCCTGCCGCAGCGTGCGGAGGAGGGAGATGGCGGCAGGGGTGGCGGTGACGCGGGGTATGGGTTCGATCGAACGTGGATCGGCCATGGTGACCCTCCTGTTGACAGTCCGGATCGCTGGCGGCGCCTGATGGACATCCGGCCCGGCGATCGCTTGGCGGCACCCCTCGGGGATGCCGCCCTCTTTCCGGGCGCGAGGAACGGGCGGCGCGGGTTCCGCCCGTCCTCGCCCCGCAAGACGCCCGGCCTAGAAGAAGCCGAGCTTCTTGGGGCTGTAGCTGACCAGGAGATTCTTGGTCTGCTGGTAGTGGTCGAGCATCGCCTTGTGGTTCTCGCGGCCGATGCCGGACTGCTTGTAGCCGCCGAAGGCCGCATGGGCCGGATAGGCGTGGTAGCAGTTGGTCCAGACGCGGCCGGCCTCGATGCCGCGGCCGAAGCGGTAGGCGCGGTTGCCGTCGCGGGTCCACACGCCGGCGCCGAGGCCGTAGAGCGTGTCGTTGGCGATGGCGAGCGCCTCTTCCTCGGTCTTGAAGGTGGTTACCGAGACGACGGGCCCGAAGATCTCCTCCTGGAAGATCCGCATCTTGTTGTGGCCTTTGAAGACGGTCGGCTGGACATAGTAGCCGCCGGCCAGTTCCCCCTCGAGCTCGGCGCGCGCGCCGCCGATGACGAGCTCGGCGCCTTCCTGCTTGCCGATGTCGATATAGGACAGGATCTTCTCGAGCTGCTCGCTGGAGGCCTGCGCGCCCAGCATAGTCGACGAATCGAGCGGGCTCGCCTGCTTGATGGCGCGGATGCGCGGCAGCGCCCGCTCCATGAAGCGATCGTAGATGTCCTCCTGGATCAGCGCCCGGCTCGGGCAGGTGCAGACCTCGCCCTGGTTGAAGGCGAAGAGGACGAAGCCTTCGATCGCCTTGTCGAAGAAATCGTCATCGGCCTCGGCGACGTCGGAGAAGAAGATGTTCGGCGACTTGCCGCCGAGCTCCAGCGTCACCGGGATGAGGTTCTGGCTGGCATATTGCATGATCAGCCGGCCGGTCGTCGTCTCGCCGGTGAAGGCGATCTTGGCGATGCGGTTCGAGGAGGCGAGCGGCTTGCCGGCCTCGAGGCCGAAGCCGTTGACGATGTTGAGCACGCCCGGCGGCAGCAGGTCGGCGATGAGCTCGGCGAGGACGAGGATCGAGGCCGGGGTCTGCTCGGCCGGCTTCAGCACCACGCAATTGCCGGCGGCGAGCGCCGGGGCGAGCTTCCAGACCGCCATCAGGATCGGGAAGTTCCACGGGATGATCTGGCCGACGACGCCGAGCGGCTCATGGAAATGATAGGCGACGGTGTCGTGGTCGAGTTCGGAGAGCGAGCCCTCCTGCGCGCGGATGGCGCCGGCGAAATAGCGGAAGTGATCGACGGCGAGCGGGATATCGGCATTGGTCGTCTCGCGGATCGGCTTGCCGTTGTCCCAGGTCTCGGCGAGCGCCAGGAGATCGAGGTTCTGCTCGAGGCGGTCGGCGATCTGGTTGAGGATCAGCGCGCGGGCGGCGACGCTGGTGCGGCCCCAGGCGACCTTCGCGGCATGGGCGGCATCGAGCGCCAGCTCGACGTCTTCCTTCTGCGAGCGCGGGATCTCGGTGATCTTCTGGCCGTTGATCGGCGAGGTGTTGTCGAAATAGCGTCCGCCGACCGGGGCGACCCACTTGCCGCCGATGAAATTCTCATAGCGCGGCTTGAACGGGGCGGCGGTCTTGGCGCCAAGGAATTCGGGCTTGTTCATGGTTTCCTCCCATGGTGAACACGGAAAGTCCTCTGCAGCGGCCATGCCGACGGCCCGCCGCGACGGCGCAATTCCGTGCTGCATAGCGGTAAGTGACTGACAGAATTCGCCTCGCCAAACGGGCTCGTCTGCTTTGCCACCTTGCCAGTGGACGGCGCGCGCGAATGGGTGCAACAGTTTCGGAAAGGACTGGGGCACCACGCGACATCTGTTGCAGGATGCAACAGCGGGGAGGACGTGATCATGGCGCCTATTGCACCGGCGGATACTGTCCAGGCCGCCCGGAAGCGCTTCTTTCTCGACGGCACCTCGCCGGAAGGACTTGTCGCGGCGCCGATCCTCCGCTCGTGGCAGCGCTGCTCTTCGCAGGGCCTCGACGCCGGCGAACGGCCGCATGTCGAGCCGATGAGCAGCGCGGCGCTGCGCGGCGAGCAGGAGCGGCACGATCTCCTGCGCCGCATCACGCGGCCGGAGATGATGTCGCTCCGGCAGGAGGCCAAGCTCACCGACAGCGTTGTCATCCTCACCGACGGCGAAGGCCTCGTGCTCGAGATGACCGGCAATCCCGAATTCGCCGGGCGCGCCTCGCGGGTGGCGCTCCGCCCCGGCGTCGCCTGGAACGAGGCCGCCATCGGCACCAACGCGATCGGCACGGCGCTGGTCGAGCGGCGGCCGATCGGCGTGCATGGCGCCGAGCATTTCTTCGAGCCGCACCGCATCCTCACCTGCGCCGCCGCGCCGATCTTTGATCCGCGCGGCCAGCTCGCCGGCGTGCTCGACATGTCGGGCCATGCCTCCGTGCGGCCGGTGCACGCGCTGGGGCTCGTGCGCCTTGCCGTCGAGCAGATCGAGCATCGCCTGTTCGAGCGCGGCTTTGAGCGCTTCAGCGTGCTGCGCTTCCATGAGGAGGCCGAACTGGTCGGCACGACGCGCGAGGCGGTGCTGGTCTTCGAGGGCGACCGGCTCGTCGGCGGCAATCGCCGCGGCCTCGGCCTCGTCAAGCTCGACTGGTCGGCCATCGACAGCGTGCGCTTGCCGGAACTGTTCGAGACCGTCGAGGTCTCCGACGAGGTCCGCGCGATCCGCAGCCGCTCAGGCGCCGTGCTGCATGGTCGCCTCGCCGCGCCGCAGGAGACGATCGCCCGCGCGCCGCGCGCCATGACGCGATCCTCAGGCATCGCGCCGGAACCGGTCTTCGATGCGGCGACGCTGGCGGCGCTCGACCGCGCCGTCCGCCTCGTCGATGCCGATGTGCCCGTGCTCGTCCATGGCGAGACGGGCGCCGGCAAGGAAGTGTTCGCCCGCCGCGTCCATGCGCGCGGCGCCCGCCGCGACGGTCCGTTCGTCGCCGTCAACTGCGCCGCCCTGCCCGAAAGCCTGATCGAGGCGGAGCTGTTCGGCTATGAGGAAGGCGCCTTCACCGGCGCGCGCCGGCAGGGCCAGAGCGGCCTCATCCGCCAGGCGGAGGGCGGCATCCTCTTTCTCGACGAGATCGGCGACATGCCGCTCGCGGCGCAGGGACGGCTGCTGCGCGTGCTGCAGGAGCGGCAGGTGCTGCCGCTCGGCGGCGGCGCGGCCGTTCCGGTCGATTTCGCCCTTCTTTGCGCGACGCATCGGCCGCTGGCGGCGCTGGTCGAAAGCGGCGGCTTCCGCTCAGACCTCTATTTCCGCATCGCGCAATATGTCGTCGAGCTGCCGGCGCTCAGGACCATGGCCGACCGGCGCGGCGTCATCCGCACGCTCTGGGCCGGCCTCGGCGGCGACGCGGCGCGCGTGACCTTGACCGAGGAAACGCTCGGACCGCTTGCCGCCTATGACTGGCCGGGCAATTTCCGCCAGCTCGCCGGCATGCTGCGCGCGCTGCTGGCGTTGGCCGAGCCGGGCGAGCCGCTGCCGCTGGAGGCATTGCCGCAGGAGATCGTGCAGCACGGGTCGCTTCCGGAGCGCCGGGGCGCCGAGGACATGCCGGCGGCGACCGCCGCCAAGGCCGGCGACACCAGCCTGTCGGCGCTGACGCTGGAGGCGATGGCGCGCGCGGTCGCGGAGTGCGACGGCAATGTCTCGCGCGCCGCCAAGAAGCTCGGCATCGATCGCTCGACGCTCTATCGCCGGCTGATCTGGAAGAGCGGCGGGCCGGAGACCCGCCGCGCGTCGTGACTTTGGCTCAGCCGAAGCGGTTGGTGCCCGGCGTGCCCGCCTTCAGATACCAGTAGAGCAGCACCAGCGCGCCGATCAGCGGGATGAAGGTGATGAGAATCCACCAGCCGCTGCGGTCGGTATCGTGCAGCCGGCGGACGGTGACGGCGAGGTTCGGCAGCAGCGTCGCCAGCGACCACAGGCCCGACAGCGGGCCGGCAGACTGCAGCTCGTCATAGTTCCAGCCGAAGGCGCTATCGAGCCCGTAGGCGACGATGCTCACGATGATGATGAAGAGCACCCACCACCAGAACTCGGAGCGCGAGGCGCGGCCCGAGAAGGTCACATATTTGGAGAGGACGGTCGAAACCGCCGTCGTCATGTTCATTATCCAGCTCCCTATTGGACGCAGCCCCCGTCCTGCGCGCTCCGCGCTCGACAGGTTTCTGGCGAGGCTCGCCAGCAACCGGTCGGAGGCGAGGATGGCAGGGAAGTCTGAAGAGTTCGTCTGCCGGCCGCACTCCTCGAGCGGGCTGCGACCCGCCGGCAACAGGGCAGGGATTTCTCCACAGGCGGAACGGCAGAAGCCCGCGATTCCGCGCTTTTCCGCCTGGCGACGCTGAAGCCTAAAACGCTTCGTTAACGCTGTGCTCCGTATGCCTTGTGGGGTCAGCAACGGACTGAAGAAGCTCCGAGCGCAAGGTCTCCGGCATCATGCGATCCCCACCCCGCCCTCCTCATTCGCCCGATGATTCGGCAGCCGCCGGCCTCACCGCCGAGGACAAGGGGCGGCCCGAGCGTGGCACGCTGCATCTGCGCCGCCCGATCGACGCGCGGCCGGACGCCGGCAAGCCGAATGCCGGCAAGCCGGACCCGTTCCAGCTGCGCGCCGAGGATCTCGCCGCGCTCGACACCGTGCCGAGCTGGCTGCGCCCGTTCACCACGACGCCGACCAGCCGCTTCACCCGCACGCCCGATTATCTGATGCGGCCGCGCGAGGAAGACCTGGTGCCGCCGCCCCTGCCGGTGCGCGTTCCCCCGAAGCCGACGACGCGCCTGCATGCCCCGGCGCGGGGACCGGCCGCGCCGCGGCCGCCCGTCGCGGCCCCGCCGCCGGCCGCGGTGACGCCGACCGCTCCCGTTGCCGAAGAGCCCGCAGCGCCCTCCGATGAGCCGGTCGCGGTTGCCGTCGAGACGGGACCGCTGGACGCTGCTGCCGAGACCATCGCCGTGCAGGAGACCGTGAGCCTCGGCGCCAGCGATCCTGTCACCGAGACCGTGCCGGCGGCGTTGCCGACGCTGCGCACAATCGCGCGGATGATCCGCACCGATATCGTGTCGCCGCCCGCCCGCGCCGCCGATCAGGACGACGCGCCGCAGCCGATCCAGCCGCGCATCGAACGCCGCATCGACACCCCTTCGGCCGCGTTCCCGCCGCCGGACAGCATCGTGCCGACGGTGTTGCCGATCGAGCCGCCGCTGCGCGCCACCGTGCGTGTCTCCTTCGTCTGGCCGGTCGACGACGGCGTGCAGGACGCGTTCGATGGCGAGGCCGAGAGCGAGCTCGACGCCGGCGAGGCGATCGACCTGCCGCCGCTCACCCCCGCCGCTCCGGTTGGCGCCCCTGTTGTCGTCGCGGCGCCGGTTGCCGTCGCACCGCCCGCAGCGCCGCCGGTGGTGAAGCCCGTCATCGTCGCGCCGGTCGCGAAGCCCGTCGCCGCTCAGGCCCCCGTCCCGGAGGCGCCGCCCGCCCCCCGCACCACCGTGGCGCGGCCGCATGCGATCGCCGGCGACGACGACTACGAGTTTCCGGCGCTCGAACTGCTCGCCGAGCCGCCGCTGGTCGAGCCGGATTCCGAGCTCTCGGAAGAGGCGCTGGTCAAGAATTCGACGACGCTGCAGCAGACGCTGCGCGATTTCGGTGTCCGCGGCGAGATCATCGACGCCAATCCCGGCCCCGTCGTCACGCTCTATGAGCTGGAGCCGGCGCCGGGCACCAAGTCCTCGCGCGTCATCGCGCTCTCGGCCGATATCGCCCGCTCGATGAGCGCCGTCTCGGCGCGCGTCGCCGTGGTCGAGGGCCGCAACGTCATCGGCATCGAACTGCCGAACCACCGCCGCGAAACGGTGTGGCTGCGCGAACTGCTGGAGAGCCACGAATTCAGCGAGGCCAAGGCCAAGCTCGGCATCTGCCTCGGCAAGACGATCGGCGGCGAATCGGTGATCGTCGATCTCGCCCGCATGCCGCACCTCCTCGTCGCCGGCACCACCGGCTCGGGCAAGTCGGTCGCGATCAACACGATGATCCTGTCGCTGCTCTACCAGTATCGCCCCGAGGCGTGCCGGCTGATCATGATCGACCCGAAGATGCTGGAACTCTCCGTCTATGACGGCATCCCGCATCTCCTGACCCCCGTCGTCACCGACCCGCGCAAGGCCGTCGTCGCCCTGAAGTGGGCGGTGCGCGAGATGGAGGAGCGCTATCGCAAGATGTCGCGCCTCGGCGTGCGCAACATCGACGGCTTCAATGCCCGCGTCGCGGAGGCGCGCGAGAAGGGCGAGGTGATCACCCGCCAGATCGCGACCGGCTTCGACAAGGACACTGGCGACATCACGCATGAAGAAGAGGTGATGGACCTCGCGCCGCTGCCCTATATCGTCGTCATCGTCGACGAGATGGCCGACCTGATGATGGTCGCCGGCAAGGACATCGAGGGCGCGATCCAGCGCCTCGCGCAGATGGCCCGCGCCGCCGGCATCCACATCATCATGGCGACGCAGCGTCCCTCGGTCGACGTCATCACCGGCACGATCAAGGCGAATTTCCCGACCCGCATCTCCTTCCAGGTCACCTCGAAGATCGACAGCCGCACCATTCTCGGCGAGATGGGCGCCGAGACGCTGCTCGGCCAGGGCGACATGCTCTACATGGCCGGCGGCGGCCGCATCCAGCGCGTGCACGGCCCCTTCGTCAGCGATCACGAGGTCGAGAAGGTCGTCGCGCATCTGAAGCTGCAGGCGCGGCCGGAATA
This sequence comes from Kaistia sp., assembly GCA_965229325.1. GTDB lineage: Bacteria > Pseudomonadota > Alphaproteobacteria > Rhizobiales > Kaistiaceae > Kaistia. The sequence goes on from OZ245873.1 coordinate 2,337,574, forward strand.
TCTCGACGCCGTCACCTCGGACGAGGAAGACGAGGCCGAGGCGGCGGCCCCCGCCGAGGACGGCGCCGTCTTCGACAAGGGCGCCTTCGGCGACGACGGCCAGGACGCCTATGACCAGGCGGTGGCGATCGTACTCCGCGACAAGAAGGCCTCGACCTCCTACATCCAGCGCCGGCTGCAGATCGGCTACAACCGCGCCGCCTCGATCATGGAGCGGATGGAGAAGGAAGGCATCGTCGGCCCCGCCAACCACGCGGGCAAGCGCGAGATTCTCCGCGAAGGTCGCTGACCAAACGGAAGGGCGGGCGCCTGAGGGCGCCTGCCCCAAGCACCAAACGCCGGAGCCGACAAGTTCGGCGCGCTCGGGCTGGATGCGCAGCGTGATAGCATCCGATGTGTGACAGGCCCGCATCCCGCACAGCGCGGAGCGGGCTGAACCGGCCTCGTCTCGCCTCCCCGTCGCGGAGAGCACCGCGGAGAGGCCTTCGGACGTCTTGCACCGACCCGGCGCGATATCTCATCGACGACCTTGCGATAACTGATCGCGGACAGGTTTCAGCCGGCGACGGAGCGGCGATCTCTGTCGCGAACAGCTAAGTTGCAGCTTCCGAGGCGGACTGTTGTAAAATGCAACAGTGGTCGATGCGGCCGGCTGCCGAACTTTGCCTTGTTGTCAACCGACTGGCGCAATGTCGGCCGCCGCTTTGTCTTTGCCGGAATGTGTTCGATCGCCGTCAATGCGATTGACAAAGGTCGAACATGCTCCTCTGCTGTGTCGCGGGGAGCTTCTTACTCGGAAAAACGGCGCGGCCCATCTCAACGAGGCCGGGAGAACTCCCTTTGGGAATGTCGACGGTATAGCCGACCAGGGAGGGGACATGGCGACGCGGTCAATTCCGAGCACGGGCGAGGATCCCGTGCGTCCGATGACACGAGGCGAGAAGAAGGTCATCTTCGCCTCCTCTCTCGGCACCGTCTTCGAATGGTACGATTTCTATCTCTACGGCGCCCTCGCCACGATCATCGGCGCGCAGTTCTTCAGCCAGTTCCCGAAGGCGACGGCCGACATCTTCGCGCTGCTCGCCTTTGCCGCGGGCTTCCTCGTCCGCCCGTTCGGCGCGCTGGTGTTCGGCCGCCTCGGCGATCTCGTCGGCCGCAAATACACCTTCCTCGTCACCATCCTGATCATGGGCATGTCGACCTTCGTGGTCGGCCTCCTGCCCGGCTACAACCAGATCGGCATCGCCGCGCCCATCATCCTGATCATCATGCGGCTGCTGCAAGGCCTCGCCCTCGGCGGCGAATATGGCGGCGCCGCGACCTATGTCGCCGAACATGCGCCGCATGGCCGGCGCGGCTTCTACACGTCGTGGATCCAGACCACGGCGACGCTCGGCCTGTTCCTGTCGCTGCTCGTCATCCTGTTCACCCGGACGGCCGTCGGCGAGCCGGCCTTCGCGGCCTGGGGATGGCGGGTGCCGTTCCTCGTCTCGGTCGTGCTGCTCGGCGTCTCCTTGTGGATCCGCCTGCAGCTGAACGAATCGCCGGCCTTCCTCAAGATGAAAGAAGAAGGCACGCATTCGAAGGCGCCGCTGACCGAGGCCTTCGGCAAATGGTCGAACGCCAAGATCGCGCTGCTGGCCCTGCTCGGGCTCACCATGGGCCAGGGCGTCGTCTGGTATACCGGCCAGTTCTATGCGCTGTTCTTCATGCAATCGATCCTGAAGGTCGACGGCTATACCGCCAACCTGCTGATCGCCTGGTCGCTGGTGCTCGGCACCGGCTTCTTCGTGTTCTTCGGCTGGCTCTCGGACAAGATCGGCCGCAAGCCGATCATCATGGCCGGCTGCCTCGTCGCGGCGATCTGCTATTTCCCGCTGTTCCAGGCGATCACCTCGACCGCCAACCCGGCGCTCGAAAAGGCGCTCGACACGGTCAAGGTCGACGTCGTCGCCGATCCCGCTACCTGCGGCAAGCTGTTCAATCCGGTGGGAACGCGGGTCTTCACCGCGCCCTGCGACGTCTCGCGCGACTTCCTCGCCAAGAACTCGATCCGCTACACGCTGGTCGATGCGCCGGCGGGCTCGCCGACCAAGATGGTCATCAACGGCCAGGAGTTCCCGGCCTTCGATCCGACGGGGGCCACCGACGTCAAGGCGGCGAAGGCGGACTTCGACAAGACCATGCTGGCGGCGCTGCAGGCGGCCGGCTATCCGAAGGCGGGCGATGCCGGCATCGTCAAGATGTCGAACCCGTTCGACATCTTCCGCGGGCAGGTCGCGGCGATCATCGGGCTCCTGTTCATCCTCGTCATCTTCGTGACGATGGTCTACGGGCCGATCGCGGCGGCGCTGGTCGAATTGTTCCCGACCCGCATCCGCTACACCTCGATGTCGCTGCCCTATCACATCGGCAATGGCTGGTTCGGCGGCCTCTTGCCGGCGACCGCCTTCGCCATGGTGGCGCAGACGGGCGACATCTATTTCGGCCTCTGGTACCCGATCGCCTTCGCCTCGATCTGCTTCGTCATCGGCATGCTGTTCCTGCCCGAGACGAAGGATCGCGACATCTACGCCGACGATTGAGCGGCACGAGCCGGGGCGGCCGCGCGCCGCCCCGGCTCAGACATTCTCCGAGACATACAGCCCGAACGGCAGCAGATGCGGCCCGCCCGGCTCGCCGCCGCCGCCCGACACCAGGGAGGCGAGGAGATCGACGGCCCGCTCGGCCAGCGCCGCGATCGGCGTGTCGATGACCGCGTCGAGCACGCCGTCGACGAGAGCAGCCCGCGTTTCCGGAATGAGCTCGTTGCAGACGGCGACGATGTGGCGGGCGCTCGCCGCCTCGCGCAGCGCCGCGACCATGCCCGCCATGCCGCCGCCGGCGAGATAAAGGCCGGCGAGATCCGGATTGCGCTTCACGAGCTCCAGCGTCCCTTCATAGGCAAGGCCGGGATCCTCGAGATTGGAGAAGGATTCGAGCAGGCGGAAGCCCTGCGCATGCTCGCGGAAATAGGAGCGGAAGCTGATCTCCGAGAGTTCATGGCCGAGGAAGCGGTGGCTGCCGACGAGGACGCCGACGCCGCCCTCCTCGCGGGCGAGGCGGCTGACGATCCAGGCGGCGGTCCGCCCGGCCTTGCGATGGTCGATGCCGAAATGGCCGGCGACCGGGGCTGACAGCTCGGAAAGCAGCGTGACGACGGGGACGCCGCGCGCGGCGAGCTCGCTCACCGCCTCGGTCACCTTCGGATGATCGGCGGCGACGACGGCGAGCGCATCGACGCGGGAGCCGAGCGCCAGCAACTCGCCGGCGACGGTGGAGGCGGAGATGTCGTCGACGAACTCGACCACCGGCCGGCCACGCAGCCGCGTCAGCCGCCGCGTGGCGCCGGTGAGCGCAGCGGAGAGGTTGCGATAGAACGTATCGCCGCGCCGCTGCAGCAGGAAGCCGAAGCTCTTGTCATCGACCGCCTCGTCGAGCCGGCGGCGCAGGAGCCCGGCGCCGTGATAGCCGATCGCCTCGGCGGCCTCGAGCACGCGCGCCGCCGTCTCGCGGCGGACGCGAGCGCGCTTGTTGAGCACGCGGTCGACGGTGGCGACGCCGACGCCGGCGGCGCGGGCGACATCGTCGATGGTCGGGCGGCGGCCGGCTGGCGGCGCGATGATGGATTCTATCATGGTCCGGCGCAGACCTTTTGATCACTCCTGATAGAAACCATCATAGCTGCATTGTCGCTGGCGCGCAGCCTCGCTAGATTCATTGGCTGAAGAACATGGGCGGAACAGCCCGGCGCGTCACGGCAGGAGGAGCCTGATGAACGCAGCTTTCAAACCCCGCGATTATTCGCTGGTGGGGCCCGAGCATGATCGCGCCATCGAGCGCGGTCTCGCAACGGCCGAGTGGTATCAGTGCCCGGTCGGCCGCAAGGAGATGAAGGCGCTGATGCAGCGCTCCGACGGCCCGGCGCTCCGCGACACCGCGATCTGGTTCGGCGCCATGGCGCTGTCCGGCTTCGGCGGCTGGTATTTCTGGGGCTCGTGGGCCGCCGTGCCGTTCTTCCTCGTCTATGGCGTGCTCTATGGCTCGTCCTGCGATTCGCGCTGGCATGAATGCGGCCACCGCACCGCCTTCAAGACGCGCTGGATGAACGACGTCGTCTATTACATCGCCTGCTTCATGGTGCTGCGCGAGCCGACCGTCTGGCGCTGGAGCCATACGCGCCACCACACCGACACGATCATCGTCGGCCTCGATCCCGAGATCGCCGTGCCGCGTCCGCCTGATATCGCCGGCATCCTGCTGAACCTCTTCGGCATCAAGAGTGCCATCGCGCTGGTCAAGAAGCTCTCCTACCATGTGCGGGGGAAGCTGCAGCCGGGCGAGGAGACCTATATCCCCGAGAGCGAGCGGCCGCAGGTCTATCTCGAGGCGCGGATCATGGTGCTGCTCTATCTCGCCATTCCCGTCTGGTGCATCGCCGTCAGCTCGATCCTGCCGGCGATGTTCCTGGGGCTGCCGAGCTTCTATGGCGCCTTCATGATGGTGTTCTTCGGCCTGACGCAGCATGCCGGCCTCGACGAGGACGTGCTCGACCACCGGCTGAACAGCCGCACGGTCTACATGAACCCTGTCTTCCGCTTCCTCTATCTCAACATGAACTACCATGTTGAGCACCACATGTTCCCGATGGTGCCCTACCATGCGCTGCCGCGGCTGCACGAGGCGATCAAGGACGATTGCCCGGTGCCCTATGCCAACACATGGGAAGCTTATCGCGAGATCATCCCGGCCCTCCTGCGCCAGCGGCGCGAGCCCGGCTGGTATGTGAAGCGCGAACTGCCGAGCCATGCGAAGCCGCTCGATATCGGCGCTGCCGGCGCCGTCGCGGCCGAATAGACGCCAGCCCCACGCATTCCGGAGAGACTGATGACGACCGCCATTGCCGCGCGCTGGGTCGAGGCCTGCGACGCCGACGAGATCGACGAGGAAGACGTCATCCGCTTCGACGAGGGCGGCCGCAGCTTCGCGATCTATCGCTCGCCCGACGACCGCTACTTCGCCACCGACGGCCTCTGCACGCATGAGAAGGTGCATCTCGCCGATGGCCTGGTGATGGGCGCGATCATCGAATGCCCGAAGCACAATGGCCGCTTCGACTATACGACCGGCAAGGCCAAGGGCGCCCCCGTCTGCGTCGACCTGAAGACCTATCCGGTCAAGGTCGAGGCCGGGAAAGTGCTGATCGGGCTCGATTGAGACGGGGATGGTCTCTTGCCTTCACCTCCCCCTGAGGGGGAGGTCGGACCGAAGGTCCGGGAGAGGGTTTACGGAGCATCCGGAGAGGCCGCAGGCCCTCACCCGCCGCACCTTCGGTGCGTCGACCTCTCCCTGAGGGAGAGGGAAAGCAGCAGAGGCATGCCACCATGACCGAACAGTTTGTCGTCATCGGCGCGGGCGAGGCCGGCGCGCGGGCGGCGGTGGCGCTGCGCGAGAACGGCTTTGCCGGCGCGATCAGCCTCATCGGCGACGAGATCCACCTGCCCTATGAGCGGCCGCCGCTGTCGAAGGCGGTGCTGACCGGCGAGGGCGAACCGAGCCCGCCGCATATCCTCGACGAGGCGCGGCTCGCCGCGCACGGCGTCACCCATCTCCATGGCACCGCCGCGACGGCGATCGAGAGGGCCGGCCATCTCGTCCTGCTCGCAGGCCGCGATCCCCTGCGCTACGACCGGCTGCTGATTGCGACCGGCGCGCGCGCGCGGCGGCTCGCGGTACCGGGCGCCGGGCCGGACACGGTCCACTATCTCCGCAATTTCGCCGAGGCGCTGACGCTGCGGCGGCGGCTCCATGCCGGCCACCGGCTCGTCGTCATCGGCGGCGGCTTCATCGGGCTCGAACTCGCCGCTGCCGCCGTGGCGCGCGGCGCCGTGGTGACTGTGATCGAGATGGCGCCGCGCCTGCTCGGCCGCGCCGTGCCGGCCGAGATCGCTTCCGTCATCGCGGCACGGCACGAGGCGGCCGGCGTGCGCATTCTCGTCGGGGCAACGATCGATCGGATCGAGACGGATGCCGATGGCAGCCACCGCGTCATCCTCGGCAGCGGCGAGGCCGTCGCCGCCGACACGATCATCGCCGGCGTCGGCGCGCTGCCCGAGACGACGCTGGCCGAGCAGGCGGGCCTCGCGCTCGACAACGGCATCGCCGCCGACGCGTATCTCGCCACCAGCGATCCCGACATCTTCACCGCCGGCGACTGCTGCTCGTTTCCGCACGCCCTCTATGGCGGCCGCCGCATCCGCCTCGAGGCCTGGCGCAACGCGCAGGACCAGGGCACTGCGGTGGCGAAATCGATGCTCGGCGCCGGCGAGCCCTATGCGGCCGTGCCGTGGTTCTGGTCGGATCATTACGAGTTGACGCTTCAGATCGCCGGGCTTGCCGACGAAGGCACCGAGACGGTGACGCGCGATGCCGGCGACGGGGCGCGCATCGATTTTCATCGCGCGGCCGACGGGCGCCTCGTCGCGGTGAGCGCGGTCGGCCCGAATGGCCGCATCGCCAAGGATGTCCGCCTCGCCGAAATGCTGATCGCCCGCCGGGCCGCGCCCGCCGCTGCAGAGCTCGCCGATGCGTCGGTGAAGCTAAAGTCGTTGATGGTCTAACAATCTCCGCTCTATGGTGTTGGCAGGTCCGGCTGCTACAAAGCGTGCCAGACCATGACGACGCCCTGCCGTGGATGCCCCTCACATGAACGACGCCCCCGCCGCCGCGCACGCTGCCCTCGCCGCCAAGGATCGCCCGGATCTTTCGCGGTTCGACTGGGCCGATCCGTTCCGCTTCGACAGCCAGCTGACCGACGAGGAGCGGATGATCCGCGACGCGGCGGCCGCCTTCGCGAGCGACCGGCTCGCGCCGCGCATCGAGAAAGCCTATCTCGACGAGGTCACCGACCCCGAGATCTTCCGCGAGATGGGCGAGCAGGGCCTGCTCGGCGTCACGGTTCCGGAAGCCTATGGCGGCGCGGGTGCCGGCTATGTCGCCTATGGCCTCGTGGCGCGCGAGGTCGAGCGCATCGACAGTGGCTATCGCTCGATGATGTCGGTGCAATCCTCGCTGGTCATGTATCCGATCTATGCCTATGGCAGCGAGGCGCAGCGGCAGAAATACCTGCCGAAGCTCGCGCGCGGCGAGCTGATCGGCTGCTTCGGCCTCACCGAGCCGGATGCCGGCTCCGATCCCGGCGGCATGGTCACGCGGGCGGTGAAGACGGAGGGCGGCTATCGCCTCCATGGCGCCAAGACCTGGATCTCCAACAGCCCGATCGCCGATGTCTTCATCGTCTGGGCGAAGTCGGAGGCGCATGACGGCGCCATCCGCGGCTTCATCCTCGAAAAGGGCATGAAGGGCCTCTCGGCACCGAAGATTGGCGGCAAGCTGTCGCTCCGCGCCTCGATCACCGGCGAGATCGTCATGGACGATGTCGAGGTCGGCGAGGAGGCGCTGCTGCCCGGCGTTTCCGGCCTCAAGGGACCGTTCGGCTGTCTCAACCGCGCCCGCTACGGCATTTCCTGGGGCGTGCTCGGCGCGGCCGAGGATTGCTGGCATCGCGCTCGCAGCTACGGCCTCGACCGCAAGCAGTTCGGCCGGCCGCTGGCGCAGACGCAGCTCTTCCAGAAGAAGCTCGCCGACATGCAGACCGAGATCGCGCTCGGGCTGCAAGCCTCGCTTCGGGTCGGACGGCTGATGGAGGCCGGCGAGGCGGCGCCGGAGATGATCTCGCTGGTGAAGCGCAACAATTGCGGCAAGGCGCTCGATATCGCCCGCGCTGCGCGCGACATGCATGGCGGCAACGGCATCCAGATCGAGTACCACGTCATGCGCCACGCGCAGAACCTCGAGACGGTCAACACCTATGAGGGAACGCATGACGTGCATGCGCTGATCCTCGGCCGCGCGCAGACCGGCCTGCAGGCGTTCTTCTAGCCGATGGCCGCGCCGCTCGCCGGGCTCAGGGTCATCGAACTCGCCCGCATCCTCGCCGGCCCCTGGATCGGCCAGACGCTGGCCGATCTCGGCGCCGACGTCATCAAGGTGGAAAGCCCCGAGGGCGACGATACCCGCCGCTGGGGGCCGCCCTTCATCACGCATGGCGGCGAGACGACGGCCGCCTATTTCCACGCCTGCAACCGCGGCAAGCGCTCGGTCGTCGCCGATTTCGCGACGCCCGAGGGCGCGACGCTGGTGAAGCGGCTGGCCGGCACCGCCGATGTCGTCATCGAGAATTTCAAGCTCGGCGGGCTCGCCAAATACGGGCTCGATCATGCGAGCCTCGCCGCGATCAATCCTCGCCTCGTCACCTGCTCGATCACCGGCTTCGGCCAGACCGGCCCTTATGCGGCGCGCGCCGGTTACGACTTCCTGATCCAGGGCATGGCCGGGATCATGGACCTGACAGGTGATCCTCACGGCGAGCCGCAGAAGATCGGCGTCGCCTTCGCCGACATCTTCACCGGCCTCTATGGCGTCATCGCCATCCAGGCAGCGCTGGCCGCGCGCGAGAAGTCGGGGCTCGGCCAGCATGTCGACATGTCGCTCCTCGACTCGATGACCGGCGTGCTCGCCAACCAGGCGATGAACTTCCTCGCCACCGGCGTCAGCCCGACCCGGCTCGGCAACGCCCATCCCAACATCGCGCCCTACCAGACCTTCGCGACCTCGGACGGGCATTTCATTCTCGCCGTCGGCAATGACGGCCAGTTCGCCCGCTTCGCCGCCGTCGTCGGCGCGCCCGAGCTGGCCGGCGACGCGCGCTTCCTGACCAATGCCGACCGCGTCGCCAACCGCGCCGCGCTGACCGCGCTGATCGGCGAACGGACGGCGACGTGGACGCGCGACGATCTTCTCAAGGCGCTGGAGGCCGCCGGCGTTCCGGCCGGGCCGATCAACACGGTGGCGGAGGTCTTCGCCGATCCGCAGGTGATCGCCCGCGGCATGCAGATCGCGCCGGACGGGGTGCCGGGGGTTCGCACGCCGATCACGCTCTCCGCCTCGGAACTCGCGCTCGGTCGCCGCGCGCCAAGGCTCGGCGAGCATACGGAAGAGGTTCTGGCGGAACTGGACGCTCGGAGCGCTTGAGCCCCTCCCCGTCCCTCCCCCCCCCCACCCTCTCCCTGAGGGAGAGGGGGAGCGGCCCGGCCGGTGGAGAGAGTGTCGATAGAGCTCCGCCATCAGGGCCAGCGCCCCCTCTCCCTCAGGGAGAAGGTGGGGTGAGGGCCTACTCTTGCTCTTCCGGCAGCAGGGTGAGCGCCTGTCCCTACCCTTCCGGCAGCAGATCGATCCGCCTTGCGGCGCGGGCGCGGTGGAAGCGCTGGCGGAGGGCCCGGCCGGCTTCAATGTCCTTCGGCGGGATGAGCGTCCCGCGCGGCGCGACGAGACGGCGGGCTACGGCGAAGTCGCCGTCATACCAGCCGATGCCGACGCCGGCGATGAGCCCGGCGCCGAGGGCCGAGGCGTCGGCGGCGGCGGAGTTGATCACGGGAAGGCCGGTGACGTCGGCGAGCAGCTGCGTCCAGAACGGAATGCGAGAGCCGCCGCCAGTGAAGACGATGCGCTTGCGGGCGCCGACCGAGGCGAGGAGGTCGATCGAGGCGGCCACATCCGTCGTCACGCCCTCGACGATGGCGCGCAGCATGTGGCCGCGGCCATGCTTCATCGAGAGGCCGAGAAAGGCACCGCGCGCCTCGGTATCGAAGGCGGGGCTGCCGGCGCCGGAGAGATAGGGCAGGAAGACCAGCCCCTCGCTGCCCTCCGGGATGAGGCTCGCTTCCGCCGTCACCGGCGCGAACCAGGAGGGGTCGGGCTCGGCAAGGCCGGTCGCAAGGCTCGCCAGCCAGTTGAGCGCGCCGCCGCCGCCGAAATGCGAGCCGATGGCATAGAGCACGCCGGGGTCGAGCGAGACATTGATGTTCATCGCGCCGAGAAGCGCCGGCTCGACACGCGAAAGCCCGGCGATCACGGTCGCGCTGGTGCCGATGGTCAGCGCCACATCGTCGGCCAGGTCGATGCCGGCGGCAAGCAGCGTCGCCGCCATGTCGGCGGCGCCGGTGACGACGGGGATGCCGGCGGCAAGGCCGAGCGCCGCGGCGGCCGAAGCGGTCAGCGGCCCGGCCACCGCCGCGGAGGGCAGCAGCGGCGCGAGCTTCGCGGGATCGATGCCGGCGCGCGCCGGCAGATCGGCCGACCAGGCCCAGGCGAGCGGATCGAACAGCATGGAATTGCCGCTGTCGGTCGGGTCGCTGGCGATGCGATCGGTGAGGAAGAGGCGGACATAGTCCTTCGGCATCAGGATGGCGCGCGTTGCCGCCCAGACCTCCGGATGGCGGTCGCGCCACCAGATCAGCTTCGGCAGGATCAGATGCGTCGCGGGAAGGTTGCCGGAGCTCTTCGCCAGCGCCGCGACGACATCGGCGGCGATGCCCTCCGCCTCGGATGCGGCGCGGCGATCGGTGATGGTGTGGCAGGGGCCGAGCGGCCGGCCGTCGCCATCGACCAGCACCGGCGCGCTCATATGGCCGGAGAGCGAGATCGCTTCGATCGTGCCGCCAAAACCGGCGAGCGCCGCGCGGCAGGCGGCGATAGCGGCCGTGACCCAGTCGTCCGGGTCCTGCTCCGACCAGCCGTCGCGCGGCTGCCGGGTCGGATAGGCGGCGCGGCCGGAGGCGAGCACGCGCGCCGCGTCGTCGACGACCACCGCCTTCACCGAGGAGGTGCCGATGTCGATGCCAACAACTGCCCGTGTGGTCATGCGGCCTATTCCAGTTGGCGGTGGGTGAGTGTCGGGTCGCGCGGCGGCGCCGGCAAGGGCGCTATTTCACCGCGCCCTCGGTGAGACCCGCCACGAACCAGCGGCCGACCAGCGCGAAGAACACCACCACTGGCAGCACGGACAGCGAGGCGCCGGCGAGCAGGAGGCCCCAGTCGATCTGGTACTGGCCGATGATGCCGGACAGCCCGACGGGCAGCGTCCGTTTCGCGTCCGAAATGATGAGGACCGAGGCGAAGAGATATTCGGTCCAGCTGGCGACGAAGGCGAAGATCGCGATGGCGGCGATGCCGGGCCGGAGCAGCGGGATCAGCACATGCACGACCGTCTTCCAGCGCCCGGCGCCGTCGATCGCTGCCGCCTCCTCCAGTTCGCGCGGCAGCGAGGCGAAGAAGGTGCGCATCATCCAGATCGAGAAAGGCAGCGCGAAGGTGACGTTGACCAGCACCAGCGCGAGATCGGTATCGATCAGGCCGAGCTTGGCGAACATGAGATAGATCGGGATCAGGATCACGATCGAGGGGAAGGCATAGGCGACCATGATCAGGCGATAGAGGAAGTCGCGGCCGCGGAATTCGAGCCGGAAGAAGGCATAGCCGGCCATCAGGGCGAGCACGACGGTCACCAGCGCCGAGGCGGCGGCGACGAGCACCGAATTCAGGAAATAGGTCGGGAAGGCCGAGGTCTGCAGCAGCTTCTGGTAGTGCTGCAGCGTGAAGCTCTGCGGGAACCAGGTCGGCACGCGGTGGATGATCTCGCGCGGCAGCTTGAACGAGGACGAGCCGACCAGCCACATCGGCGCCAGCACCAGGAAGGCGAGCGCGAGAACGGCGAGGATCAGGATCAGCCAGCCGAGGGCGCTGCGCTTCATCGTCCCGCCTCCTTCGGCGCGAGCCGATCGAGCAGGAGCAGCGCGAGGCCGATCATCAGCACGCTGGCGACCACCGACATCGCGGCGGCATCGCCCATCCGATAGGCCTTGAACGCCGTCTCGTAGATGAGCACCGGCAGCGTCTCGGTGGCGCCGGCCGGGCCGCCGGCTGTCAGGAGCCAGATCACGTCGAAGACGTTGAACGAGAGCAGCGTGCCCATCACGGTGAGCACCAAGAGCGTCGGCTGCAGCAGCGGCCAGGTGATGGCGCGGAATCTGGCGATGGCGCCGGCGCCGTCGACCGCGGCGGCTTCATAGATGTCGCCCGGAATGCGCTGCAGGCCGGCCAGCAGCATGATGGCGACGAAGGGGAACCAGCGCCAGGAATTGATCAGGATGAGGCTCGTCATCGCGGAAGGGCCGCTGGCGAAGAAGCCCATGGGGCGATCGATGATGCCGAGCTGGATCAGGAGCGGATTGACCATGCCGCCGGACGGCGACAGCAGCCAGCGCCAGATGATGACGACGACGACCGTCGGGATGATCCAGGTCAGGATGATCCAGATGCGCGCGACGCGGACGCCGGGGAACTTCTCGTTGAGCACCAGCGCGGCGGTGAGCGCCAGCGCCGTCTGCACCACGGCATTGCCGACCACCCAGACGACCGACATGCCGAGCGCATGCCAGAACGTGCCGTCCGAGAGCACGCGGGCATAATTGTCGAGTCCGGCGAAGGGACCGTCGGAGCCGATGACGCGGATGTCGTGCAGGCTGATATTGATCGCCGAGAGCATCGGCACGATCAGCGTCGCCGCCAGCAGGCCGAGCGGCAGGGCCAGCAGGAGAAGGGCGATGCGCCCGTCACCTGTTCGCGCGCGGGAGGAAGAGTGCGATGCCACCGCTTTACCTTTGTTGACGCCCGGCGGGCGTGGAAGACCCCAAGCCCAGTTGAAGGCCCTCACCCCGCCCTCTCCCTGAGGGAGAGGGGGTCCCAAACGGCACGGCCTGCCCCCTCTCCCCCAGGGAGAGGGTTGGGGTGAGGGACTTCCCCGGCCGCTCGGAGGACGAGGGCCTCCCCTGCGGGAGACCCTCGCCTCAAAGACTACTTCGTCGCTTCGACCATGCGGGCCTGACCGGCCTTGACGGCGGCGGCCGGGTCCTCGCCGGAGATGACGACCTTCTGCAGCGTCTCGGCGAGGATGTTCTGGGCCGAGATCGGGCCGATCGCCGGGAAGACGCGGCCATCGGTGAAGCCGAACAGCTTGCCCCCATGCGAGTTGGCGATCATCTGCTCGACCTGGGCCTTGTACTTCACGACCAGCGGATCGCTCCAGAAGGTCTTGGCCTCAGCGCCGTCCTTGGTGACCGGCAGGAACAGGCCCGGCTCCATGGTGAGGAACTTGCCGTAATTGTCCGGCTCGAGCAGGAAGGCGATGAACTTCTTCGCCGCCTCGCGCTTGGCCGCGTCCTTGGCGAGGATGATCGCCGCGTTGGAATAGGCGATGGTCGAGGAGCCCTTCTCGCCATCGGCATGGGGAACCGCCGCGATGCCGAGCTCGGCCGCGTCGCCGCCGCCCTGCTGGTCGAAGGTCGAGATCACCGAGAACTGCAGGATCGAGGCGCAGGTCTCCGACGCGAAGCAGGCCTCGGCCTCGCCCCAGGTCCAGTTGGCGGCGTCGGGCGAGGAATACTTGTAGAGATCCTTGTAGAACGCATAGGACTCGACCGTCTTCGGATTGTCGAAGCGCAGCGTTCCGTCGGCGTTGAAGAGCTCCGAGGCGCCGTTGTTGACCATGACGGCATAGGTGGTCTGGTCGGTGTAGAGCTGCTTGTTGGCCGGGAGGCCGAGGCCGACGACGCCGTCCTTCGACAGCTTCTCGGTGGCGGCCTTCCATTCGGTCCAGGTCGTCGGCACGGCAACGCCGGCGTCGGCGAACATCTTCTTATGGTACCAGAAATTGAGGCTCATATTGTAGAGCGGCACCGCCCAGACGCCGCCGTCATAGCTGTAGGGCTCGACGGTGGCGGGGATGAAATGGTGCTTCGCGTCGAGTTCCTTGACGAAGTCGGCGACGCTGTCCAGCGTGCCGGCCTTGCGGATCACCGTGGTGAAATCGGGGATCGCGAACAGGATGTCGGGCGCATTGCCGGCGGCGATCGAGGCCGGGACCTTGGCATAGACCTCGCCCCAGCTCTGCGGCTCCTGGCTGACCTTGATGTCCGGATTGGCGGCATTGAAGGCATCGATGAGCTCCTGCACGCGCTGGACGCGGTGCGGCGGCTGCTCCATGTGCCAGATCTTGACGTCGGTGACCGCCAGAGCCGGCAGCGCCCCGAAGATGGTCAGTGCCGCGGCACCGGCCAGTACTGTTCCCTTGAAACGCATGGTCTATCCCTCTTTTGCCGCCCTCGTTCAGAGGTGCGGATTGCGCGCCTTGTAGAGCTCCGTCAGCTTCGCGTTGTTCTCCGCCGCGCCCGGCATATTGGCGCTCAGATAGACCGGGGCGGGGTGGCCTTTGCGTTCGAGGTCGACGGCGACCTCGACGAGGAGAGCATTGAGCAGCGCCGCGCCGAGCACGGTCGAGACCGGGCCGGCGGTGGCGTCCGCGCGAATGGTGGCGATGGCGTCGCCGGGCGGCGCGCCGGTGTCGAGCACGAAGTCGCCGAGATCGGCGAGGCGCTCGCGGCCATGGGCGGCGGCGGTCGAATAGGCGACCGAGGTCACGGCGATGACAGTGGCGCCGCGGGCGCGGCCGAACCGCGCCGCCTCGACGGGCGCCGCATTGACGCCGGAGGTCGAGAAGACGACGAGCACGTCGGCGGGGCCGATCGGATAGCGGCTGAGCACGATGTCGGCGAGGCCCGAGAGGCGCTCGAGCTGCGTGCTCGCCATGGCGCCTTCATGCAGCATGACGGCGGAGGACAGCACCGGCACGACGCAGGCGAGCCCGCCGGCGCGGAAATGGCCTTCCTCGGCCATCATGTGCGAATGGCCGGTGCCGAAGATGTAGATGAGGCCGCCCCTGGCGACGGCCTCGCTGGCGACGGCCGCGGCGGCGACGAGGGTCGGCGTTTCGCGGGTCGCGGCGGCTTCGAGCAGGGCGATCGCTTCGGAAAGGTAGCTGGCGGCTGTCATGGTGTCTCGTCTCAGGCGTCGGTGCTGCCGGGCGCGAGGCGCACCCGCATGGTGAAACGGTCGCCGCGATAGACCGACTGGACGAATTCGATCGGTCGTCCGTCGGCGGCGAGGCTGAGGCGGGTCATGCGCAGCACGGGCGAGCCGAGCTCGACCTGCAGGATGGCGGCGTCGGAGGCGCTGGCGGCGCTCGCCTCGAAGCTCTGCTCCGCCTCGACGGGCAGGATGCCGAAGCGGCGCTTCAGCGTGGCGTAGAGCGACTCGGCGGCGAAGTCGGCGGAATCGATCAGGCCGGGCGCGAGGCTGTCCGGGATATGCGCCGCCTCGAGCGCGACCGGCACGGCATCGGCAAGGCGAAGGCGCAAAAGATGATAGACGGACGCGCCTTCGGCCACCGCGAGGCGGGCGGCGACATCGGCGCCGGCCTGCACCATCCGCGCGGCCAGCACGATGCTGGACGGGCGGCGGCCCGAGCGGCGCATGTCCTCGGAAAAGCTGGTCAGCGTCTGCAGCCGCTGGTCGATGCGGCTGGCGGCGACGAAATAGCCCCTGGCCTCGACGCTGGAGGCGAGCCCCTGATCGACGAGCGACTTGAGCGCGACGCGCGCCGTCATCCGGCTGACGCCATATTCGGCGCTGAGCTCGCGCTCGGACGGCAGCTGGCCGCCGACATCGAGCGCACCGGAACGGATGGCGCCTGCAAGCGCGTCGGCGATGGCCCGGTAGCGCGGAACGGAGGAGGACACGTCGGCTTCCCTGTCTGGTATAGACCGCTTGGAACGGTATAGACCAGACGAGGCGGAGGCCGCAAGACGGTGGAGGGTCGCTCCTTGTGGATTCTGCACGGGGTGTGGGGATGCACGCTTCGCCGCCCACCCGCCGCATTGCGATGGCAGCCCAGGTGAAAGCCGACTGGAGCGGGCGCAGAGACGTAAGCGCAGCGGTAAAGCGCGCGCCGGGGTCCGACGCTCGAGACAAGGGGCGTCGCCGCAGACGGGCGGCGCCCTCGATCAGGCCTTGCCCGTCTGCGCCAGCGCTGCCGTCCCGGCGGCGAGGGCCATGGCGAGGACCCCGGCAATGAGGTCCTCGACGCTTTCCCGCAAGACAGGCGTGACCACCGGCGTGCTCCGCGCACCGTCCCGGCGGATGAGACCTCCGGCCTCCGCCTCGCGCAGCACGTCGAGGATATGCGCCCGCGAGACGCCGAAGCGACTGGCGATGCGCGCGATCGGCGGCGGCGGCCCGCCCTCATGGCTGGCGACGACGAGCACCAGCATCACCACGAGGCCGGCGTCCCGCTCGGAGACGGGCCCGAGCAGCGGCGCCCTGTCGAGCGGGCGGAAGCCGGCGCGGAAGGCGGAACCGAGCTCGGCGACGAAGGCGCGCTCGAATCCGGCGTCCGACAGCCCGGCCAGCGCCGCCGCTCCCTCCGGCCGGATGAGCGCCAACGCCACGAAGAAGGTTCGCCAGCGCTCACGCACGACCGCCCGCAGCTTTTCTGTCGGGGCGAGCGGCCGCTCGCGCCTGTCGCCTGCCCCTGTCGACCGGCTCGGATCCTCGCTTTGGGCGGGCACCAGATAGCCGCCCCAGCGCAGCAGCGCCAGCATCGCCTTGGCGCGCCCGGCACTGCCGAGCCCCATGCTGGTGGCAAGGTCGATCATGCGCGCCGGCGTCAGGCGGCGGCCGAAGGCGTCGGGGGTCGCATCGAGATAGAGCGCACCGACCGCGAACAGCGACCGTCCGCGATCATTCATGACGCGGTTGACCAGCGGGTTGCCGTCGAAGCCGGCGATGATGCCGTTGGCTGCGACGATCATCGCGCGCTCGAAGCCGGGATGCGCGCGGAGCGCCGCCACTGAGAGGGGGGTGAGAGCCGGGCCGGCGTCCGCCGCACCCTCAATTTCGCCGGCGTTCGCCGCTACGCTCATTCTCGACCTGCTTTGCCGCACCGCCCCCGATCCGGTCAAAAAACGACATTGAGGTGTTCGGCCAATGCGCGCAAGAACCGCGTCACCACAGTCATGGAGGAAGCAATGAACCGATTCGCACGCAATGGGCTGTTCGCCGCCGCGCTCGCACTGGCCGGCGCGACGCCTGTCCTGCTGCCGGCCCCGGCTTCGGCCGTCGTCTATTGCAAGACCGTCGGCGTTCCCAAGGGCTGCGTCGCCCGTCCGACGGCCGCCGCCATCGCCTGCACCCGTCCGGGCTATCCGGTCGGCTGCGTCGGCGGCGTCGGTGTCGGTGCCCCCGGCGTCGGCGTGACGCGCGGTGTCGGCGTCGGTGCGCCCGGCGTCGGCGTGCAGCCGATGAACCGCGGCGGTCCGGTCAACCGGGTCGGCGTCCGCTGAATTCACCTGGAAGGGTAAACCAATGATGAAGACGTTCCTCGCCGCCGCCGCACTGGTGCTCGCGCTCGGCAGCGCCTCCGCCTTCGCCGACAAGGCCGCGGCCGACGCCTGCGCCGCGGGCCTTGCCCCCGACGCCAAGGCCATCTACGCCGCCTCGATCAGCTCGATCGGCAGCGGCGATCTGAAGTCGGTCGTCACCGCCAGCACCAAGAGCCTGGTCGCGGCCGGCACGATCGCCCGCGGCACGGCGCGCGATTCCGCCATGGCCGCCGGCCAGTGCCTCGAACAGGCGAAATAGCCTCGCCTTTGCGCATCCGGCCGCGGTCTCATGCTCCGCCGCGGCCGAATGGCGCAATGTTCGACCTACCATGCGGGATCAGCGCGCACGCTCTGGTCTCGCCCAGCCTCCCGCTCCATGTTCAAATGGCTTAATCAGTTCGCTGTAGCCTTTGACGCCGAACGCCGCGTCCCGGATCGCTCGCAAAGCGCCGGGAGCAGCCGTGTTGGCCGGGAGAATGCCGATGTCGCTCGCCGACGCCCTCGATCACCAGACCAGCCGCGTCGATGCCGGCGCCTTCAAGCATGCGATGCGCCATCTCGCCGGCGCCGTCAGCGTCATCACCACGGGTGACGGCGACGAGCGGACCGGCTTCACGGCGACGTCGGTGTCCTCGTTCTCGGCCGACAATCCCTCGATCATCGTCTCGCTCAACCGCAGCTCGTCGTCCTGGCCGATCCTTGAGCGCAGCGGCCGCTTCTGCGTCAACATCCTCGCCGATGCGCAGAAATCCGTTGCCGAGAACTTCTCCGGCCGCGGCGGCATCAAGGGCCCCGATCGTTATCTCGGCGCCGAATGGATCCGCTTCGCGAGCGGCGGCTCAGGCCTTGCCGGCGCGCTCGTCGCCATCGACTGCGTGCTCGAGGAGGCGATCGAACGCCATTCGCATGCGATCCTGATCGGCGCGGTCAAGGAGGTCGTGCTGACGGCCGAGGCGCAGCCCTTGCTCTATTGGCACGGCGCCTACAGGCGGATCTCCAACCTGACCGGCACTGAGTAGGCAGCCGGCCCCCTCTGATCGCGGGCGGTGGCTAAAGCCGCATCGCCTTCAGTTCCTGCAGCGGCGGGATGGTGGCGAACATCTTCGGGTCGAGCCGGTCCCACAGGATGCCGCAATCCGGCTTCTGCGCGCCCGCGACGCGGATGGTCCTTGTCGGCGTGAAGACGAGATCGGCCGTGGTGTCGAAGACGTCCGGGACGAGGTCCTCGTCGAGCAGCTGGCAGTCATGCACGACGGCCGCGACCGGCGTGTCCGGCCCGACGCGGCCGAGGCGGTAGAGCATGCCCCATTCGACATCGAAGAAGCCGTGGCCCTTGCCGAAGCGGATGCCCTCATGGTTGATCGCGCCGGTTCCGGTAACGAGATAGTCGACCGGCGGCATGGCCGCGATCGCCTTCAGATCGACCGGGCGGCCGACGCGCTCCATGCCGTCGAGCGTCGCGGCGTAGAGCAGCAGCTCGGGGGCGATCGTGGCCGGATCGAGCAGCCAGAAGCCGCGCTTGATCGAATAGGTGGTCACCAGCACCGTCTTGCCGTCGAGAAGGGCACGGTGGCGCAATCTTTCGAGGCAGTTGTCCGGCGTGATGAAGATGAGGCGGGCCGTCTGGTAGGCCGCGTCGGCGATGAGCCGTTCGCAGGCCGCCTCGCCGCCCTCGAAATCGGCGATGAATTCCGCGAAATCGAAGTCGAACCGGCTATCGGGGAATGCCACGTCGCGCAGCGCGCCCCAAACCCGTTCCCGCACCGAGGCCTTGTGATCCATCACGCGCTTCCGTTGTTCCTGCACAATGCCTGTTGCCTAGCGAATTGCATGCCAGCGTGCGCTCAGGGCGCGGGGGCGCCGATGCGGATCGCGATGTGGCGCGTCATGCTGCCGCCGGGCGGCACCACGACCATGCCCGGCATCGCGTCCATCTCGCCGGCAAAGCCGAGCGGCGCGGCATGGCCCTGCCATGGCTCGATGCAGAGGAACGGCGCGCCCGGCTTGGTCCAGATGCCGAGATATGGCAGGTCCGGAAAGTCGATGCGGATACCGTCGGAGCCCGGCGCGCCGAACCAGAGCGAGCGGCTGGCGAGATCATCGAAGATGATCGCGTCTTCGAGGAACAGCGCGGGATCGAGCGGCAGCAGCTTGCCCTCGACCGGCGTCGGGCGGCCGCTCGCATCGACGCCGCCCTCCTTCAGACGGCGGATATCCGCCTTTTCCTCGCGCTCGAAGACGACGACATGGCCGGTCTGCGGCGCGCTGGCGCCGGGCAGGGGCCACTGGAAGCCCGGATGGAAGCCGATCGAGGCCGGCATCGGCACGGTGCCCTGATTGCGCACGGTCACGGTCTGGTAGAGCGTCGTGCCGGCGATCTCGAAGCGGATATCGAGCTCGAAGTCGAACGGATAGTGGCGCCGGGTCTCGGCGTCGGCGGCGAGGCGGAAGCCGGCCCGCTCCGGCCCGAAGGAGAGCACCTCGAACGCGCGATCGCGCGCGAAGCCGTGCTGGCCGATCGGATAATGGGTGTCGCCGACCTGGATGCTGTCGCCGGCGGCGCGGCCGACGATCGGGAAGAGGATCGGCGCGTGCCGGTTCCAGAAGGCCGGGTCGGCCTGCCAGAGCCATTCGCGCCCTTCGGCATCGGCAAGCGACTGCAGCTCGGCGCCCTTCGGCGCGATGGCGACCGCGATCTGGCCGTTGGTGAGTTTGATCGTGTCCATGTTCTATCCTGCCCGCACTGCACCCTGTGGGACGCAGTGCATCACGCCGGTTCGTCAACAGCAAGACGGGCCACGGCTCGCGCGGCGATCGGATCGAGCCCGGCGCCGCCGGCGGCGGCATGCGCGAGGATCGCGCGGCGCATGCGCGGGTCCCAGAACTGCTTCAGATGCGCGGCCACCTGATCGGGCGCCGTCTCCGCCCCCTGCGCGGCGAAGAACAGCGCGATCTGGTTGACCATGCGGACGAGTTTGTCAGGCGACATCGCGCGCGGCTCCGCTGACGGCGCCGATGCGCCGTTCATGGGTGAAGATCTCGAAGCCATCGGCGCGGGCGACGGCGACGAGCGTGATGCCCGCCGCCTCGGCGGTGCGGATGGCAAGGCTCGACGGCGCCGAGACCGCGACGATGAGCGGCGCCCCGATCACCGCCGTCTTCTGCACCATCTCGACCGAGACGCGGCTCGTCAGCAGCACCGCGCTCTCGGTGACCGGCGCACGCCGGCGGGCGAGCGCACCGGCGAGCTTGTCGAGCGCGTTGTGGCGGCCGATATCCTCCCGCACCGGCCCGACGCCCTCGGAGGGGTGCCAGAAGGCGGCGGCATGAACGGCATGGGTCGCCGCGTTCACCGCCTGCAGCGGTTCGAGTGCCGCCATCGCGGCGAGGATCGCCGCCGGCGCGAAGCGGGTCTCGGCGCCGATGCGCGGCAGCGACCGCGTCGCCGCCTCGAGGCTCTCGATGCCGCAGAGGCCGCAGCCGACCGGGCCGGCCATCGAGCGCCGCCGCGCCGCCAGCCGCGCCTCGCGCGGACGGGCGAGCGTCAGCCGCATCTCGATGCCGAGATCGCTGTCGATGCGCTCGATCGCCTCGATCTCGTCGGCGCTGTCGACGATGCCCTCGGTCAGCGTGAAGCCGACCGCGAAATCCTCGAGATCGTCGGGGCTCGCCATCAACACCGCCTGCGTCGAGCCGCCATAGGTCATGGCGATAGCGACTTCCGTCGGCACGGTGCGGCGCGCGGGCACGACGAGGCCGCGCCGATAGGCGACAGCTGCGACGTCGTCGCCGGATGGCATGTCGCCCGCCATGCCGCCTACTCCGCGGCGTCGAGCCGGCCGAGGATGCGGCGGCTCTCGGCGCTGTGCTCGCGATACTCCTCCTGCCAGGCGCTCGGGCCGTTGGAGGGCGAGACCTGCACCGCCGTCACCTTGTATTCCGGGCAGTTGGTCGCCCAGTCGGAATAATCGGTGGTGATGACATTGGCCTGGGTCAGCGGGTGGTGGAAGGTCGTGTAGACGACACCGGGCGCGACGCGGTCGGTGATCGTCGCGCGCAATGTCGTCTCGCCGGCGCGGCTGGCGACGCGGACGAAATCGCCGTCCTTGAGGCCCCTGTTCTCAGCGTCGTGCGGATGGATCTCGAGCCGATCCTCCTGGTGCCAGACGGTATTCGCCGTGCGCCGTGTCTGCGCGCCGACATTGTACTGCGACAGGATGCGGCCGGTGGTGAGCAGCAGCGGGAAGCGCGGGCCGGTGCGCTCGTCGGTCGGCACATATTCGGTGATCATGAACTGGCCGAGGCCGCGAGAGAAGCCGCCGATATGCATGACGGGCGTGCCCTCCGGCGCCTTCTCGTTGCAGGGCCACTGCACCGAGCCGAGCCGCTCGAGCGCGTCATAGGAGACACCGGCGAAGCTCGGCGTCGTCAGCGCGATCTCGTCCATGATCTCGGAGGGATGCGTATAGGTCCAGCCAAGGCCCATGGCATTGGCAAGGTTCTGCGTCACCTCCCAGTCGGCATAGCCGTTCTTCGGCGTCATCACCTTGCGGACGCGATTGATGCGCCGCTCGGCATTGGTGAAGGTGCCGTCCTTCTCAAGGAAGGTCGAGCCCGGCAGGAAGACATGGGCGTAGTTGGAGGTCTCGTTCAGGAAGAGATCGTGCACGACGACGCAGTCCATCGCCGAGAGGCCGGCGGTGACATGATGCGTGTCGGGGTCGGACTGGACGATGTCCTCGCCCTGGATATAGAGGCCGCGAAACGAGCCATCGAGCGCGGCATCGAACATGTTGGGGATGCGGAGGCCCGGCTCGTCGTCGAGCGGCCGGCCCCAGAGCTTCTCGAAGATCGAGCGCGTCGCATCGTCGGAAATGTGCCGGTAGCCGGGCAGTTCATGCGGGAACGAGCCCATGTCGCAGGCACCCTGGACATTGTTCTGCCCGCGCAAGGGGTTCACGCCGACGCCGGGGCGGCCGAGATTGCCCGTCGCCATGGCGAGATTGGCGATCGCCATCACCGTGGTCGAGCCCTGGCTGTGCTCGGTGACGCCGAGGCCGTAATAGATCGCCGCATTGCCGCCGGTCGCATAGAGCCTTGCGGCGGCGCGGATCTCGGCGGCCGCGACGCCGGTGACGCGCTCGACCGCTTCCGGGCTGTTGCGCGGCTCGGCGACGAAGCTTGCCCAATGCTCGAAGGCGTCGCGGTCGCAGCGCTCGGTGACGAAACGCTCGTCGACGAGGCCTTCCGTGACGATGACATGGGCGAGCGCCGAGAGCAGCGCGACATTGGTGCCGGGCTTCAGCGCGAGGTGATGCGCCGCTTCGACATGCGGCGAGCGGACGAGATCGATGCGGCGCGGATCGATGACGATGAGCTTCGCGCCCTGGCGCAGCCGCTTCTTCAGCCGCGAGGCGAAGACCGGATGGCCGTCGGTGGGGTTGGCGCCGATGACCAGCACGACATCGGCATGCTCGACGCTGTCGAAATCCTGCGTGCCGGCCGAGGTGCCGAAGGCGGTCTTGAGGCCGTAGCCGGTCGGCGAATGGCAGACGCGGGCGCAGGTGTCGACATTGTTGTTGCCGAAGCCGGCGCGGACCAGCTTCTGGACGAGATAGGTTTCCTCATTGGTGCAGCGCGAGGAGGTGATGCCGCCGATCGCGTCCTTGCCGTAGTCGGCCTGGATGGCGCGGAACTTCGCGGCGACGGTCGCCAGCGCCTCGTCCCAAGTGACTTCCCGCCACGGATCGGAGATCTTCTCGCGCACCATCGGCTTCAGGATGCGGTCGCGATGGTTGGCATAGCCCCAGGCGAAGCGTCCCTTGACGCAGGAATGGCCGTGATTGGCCTTGCCGTCCTTCCAGGGCTCCATGCGCACGAGATCCTCGCCGCGCATCTCGGCCTTGAACGAGCAGCCGACGCCGCAATAGGCGCAGGTCGTCACCACAGAATGCTCGGGCGTTCCCTTCTCGACGACGCTCTTCTCGATCAGCGTCGCCGTCGGGCACGCCGAGACGCAGGCGCCGCAGGAGACGCATTCGGAGCCGAGGAAGCTCTCATGCTGCCCCGGCGACACCCGGCTCTCGAAGCCGCGCCCCTCGATCGTCAACGCGAAGGTGCCCTGCACCTCCTCGCAGGCGCGCACGCAGCGCGAGCAGACGATGCATTTCGACGGGTCATAGTCGAAATAGGGGTTGGATTGGTCCTTCGGCAGGAACAGCGGGTTTTCCGCCTTCGCGACATGATTGGCGCCCGTCTCGTAGCGGACCTCGCGGAGGCCCACCGCGCCGGCCTGGTCCTGCAATTCGCAGTCGCCATTCGCCGCACAGGTGAGGCAATCGAGCGGATGATCGGAGATGTAAAGCTCCATCACGCCGCGGCGGAGCTTGCGAAGACGATCGGTCTCGGTGCGCACCACCATGCCCTCGGTGACGAGCGTCGTGCAGGAGGCGGGCGTCCCGCGCATGCCCTCGACCTCGACGAGGCAGAGCCGGCAGGAGCCGAAGGCCTCGACGCGGTCGGTGGCGCAGAGCTTGGGGATCGCGGTGCCCATCTCGGCGGCGGCGCGCATGACCGAGGTGCCCGCCGGCGCGGTGACGGCGCGGCCGTCGATGGTGAGGCTGACGAGCCTCTCCGACGTGGAAGCCGGGGTGCCGTAGTCGATCTCGTGGATCATGCCCATGTCGTGATCTCCTACTCGGCCGCCGCGGGCAGCGCGGGCGAAAGCCCGAAATCATCAGGATAATGCCGGAGCGCGCTCATCACCGGATAGGGCGTGAAACCGCCCAGCGCACAGAGCGAGCCGAACTTCATGATATCGCAGAGATCCTCGACGAGGGCGGCATTCTTCGCGACCTCGCGCCCGGCGATGATCGCATCCATGAGTTCGACGCCGCGCGTCGAGCCGATGCGGCACGGCGTGCACTTGCCGCAGCTCTCGAGCGCGCAGAATTCCATCGCGAAGCGCGCCATTTCCGCCATTTCGACCGTGTCGTCGAAGACGACGATGCCGCCATGGCCGATCAGCCCGTCGCGGGCGGCGAAGGCCTCGTAGTCGAAGGGCGTATCGAACAGGGACGGCGGGAAATAGGCGCCGAGCGGCCCGCCGACCTGCACGGCCTTGACCGGGCGCCCCGTCAGCGTGCCGCCGCCGATCTGATCGACCAGATCGCCGAGCGTCACGCCGAAGGCTGCCTCGAAGAGCCCGCCATGGCGGATATTGCCGGCGAGCTGGATCGGCATCGTGCCGCGCGAGCGCCCCATGCCGACCGCCGCATAGGCCTCGGCCCCTTCGGCGAGGATGAACGGCACCGAGGCGAGCGTCACCAGATTGTTGACCGCCGTCGGCAGGCCGAACACGCCCTTCAGCGCCGGCAGCGGCGGCTTGGCGCGCACCTCGCCGCGATTGCCCTCGATCGATTCGATCAGCGCCGTCTCCTCGCCGCAGACATAGGCGCCGGCGCCGACACGGATCTCGATCTCGAAGGCGCGGCCGGAGCCGGCGCAATCGGCGCCGAGCCAGCCGGCGCTGCGCGCGGTCGCGATCGCCGCCTGCATGCGGGCGATCGCATGCGGATATTCCGAGCGGATATAGAGATAGCCATGCGTCGCCCCGACGGCGAGGCCGGCGATGGCCAGGCCTTCGATGACGGTGAAGGGGTCGCCCTCCATCAGCATGCGGTCGGCGAAGGTGCCGCTGTCGCCCTCGTCGGCATTGGCGACGATGAATTTCCGAGCCGCCTCGGCCTCGAGCACGGTCTTCCACTTGATGCCGGTCGGGAAGCCGGCACCGCCGCGGCCGCGCAGCCCGGAGGCGGCGACCAGCGCGACGATCTCGGCCGGCTGCATCGCCGCTGCCCGCATCAGCCCGGCGCCACCGCCATGGGCGCGGTAGTCGGCGAGCGAGGCCGGATCGACGATGCCGCAGCGGGCGAAGGTGAAGCGCGTCTGCGCCTTCAGGAACGGGATCTCTTCGGTCGGACCGAGCGCAAGGTGGTCACCGCGCCCGTCGAAGAGGCCAGCGGCGACCAGAGAAGGGACATCGGCGGCCGTGACCGGCCCGAAGGCGACACGGCCCGCCGCCGTCTCGACCTCGACCATCGGCTCCAGCCAATAGAGCCCGCGCGAGCCGTTGCGGATGATCTCGATGGCGATGCCGGCGTCCGATGCCGCTTCCGCCAGCGCGCGGGCGACATCATCGGCGCCGACGGCGAGCGCGCCGGCATCGCCGGGGACGAAGAGGCGAACGGCGCTCATCGCGCGAGCTCCCCGGCGAGCGCCGCGGCTTTCTCGGCATCGAGCCGCCCGGCCGGCTTGCCGTCGATCATGGCGTTCGGCGCGGTGGCACAGAGGCCGAGGCAATAGACCGGCTCCAGCGTCACGCTGCCATCGGCGGACGTCTCGCCGAGGCGGAGGCCGAGCGCCTCCTCGAAGCCCCGCAGCACGGCGTTCGATCCCATCGACTTGCAGGCCTCGGCGCGGCAGACGCGCACGAGATGGCGCCCGGCCGGCGTGTCGCGGAAGTCATGATAGAAGGTGACGATGCCGTGGATTTCGGCGCGCGTGCGGTTGAGGCTTGCTGCAATGATCGGCACGCTCTCGGCCGGCACATAGCCGAACGCCTCCTGCACGGCATGCAGGATCGGCAGCGTCGCCCCCTCGACGCCGCGAAAACGCTCGACGATCTCCGCGACGCGGCCGGCCTGATCCTGCATCCTCCCACCCGATCCTTTTTCGTGACTCTTGATTGGTTCCAGACTTGCCGCTTCCGGCGCCGGGATCAAGCCTCGGCTGCCCGATGAGCGCGGGACAACCCCGCGACGAAGCATCCCAGACGCCGGCATCGCCTCGCCGCTTCATCCGTGATGATATGGCGGCCTTTCGAAAGGGCCGACAAATGCTGATCCATGAGGACCGCCTCTTTCCCGCCGATCCGGCGACCCGCGCCGTGGCGCGCCGGCTCCATGCCGAGGTCCGCGACCTGCCGATCGTCTCGCCGCATGGCCATACCGACCCGGCCTGGTATGCGCTGAACGAGCCGTTCCCGGATCCCGCCCGGCTCTTCGTCGTGCCGGACCACTATGTGTTCCGCATGCTCTACAGCCAGGGCATCGCGCTCGAGCGGCTCGGCGTGCCGACGCTGGACGGGACACCGGTCGAGACCGATCCGCGCGCGATCTGGCGCCTGTTCGCGGCCAACTATCACCTTTTCCGCGGCACGCCGACGCGGATGTGGCTCGACCATGCCTTCGCGACGCTCTTCGACATCGACGAGCGGCTGTCGGCGACGACCGCCGACGAGATCTATGACCGCATCGCCGAGCGGCTGGCTCTGCCCGCCTATCGGCCGCGCGCCCTTTTCGAGCGCTTCAACATCGAGGTGATCGCCACCACCGAGAGCCCGCTCGACGATCTCCGCCATCACCAGGCGATCCGGGCGTCCGGCTGGTCCGGCCGCGTCATCACCGCCTATCGGCCGGATCCCGTCGTCGATCCGGACTTTCCCGGCTTTCGCGACAATCTCGCCGCCTTCGGCGAACTGACCGGCTGCGACGTCTCGACCTTTGCCGGCTATCTCGATGCCCATCGCGCGCGGCGCGCCTTCTTCAAGGAGCACGGCGCGACATCGAGCGATCACGGCCATCCGAGCGCCGCGACGGCCGATCTCACGCCGGTCGAGGCCGAGGCGCTCTATCACCGCGTCCATGCCGGCCATGTCTCGGCCGCGGATGCCGAACTCTTCCGCGCGCAGATGCTGACCGAGATGGCGGCGATGAGCCTCGACGACGGGCTGGTGCTGCAGATCCATCCGGGCTCGGTCCGCAATCACAATCCGCAGCTCTTCGCCCGCTTCGGCCGCGACAAGGGCGCCGATATCCCGGCGCCGACGGATTATGTCCACGCGATGAAGCCGCTGCTGGGTCGCTTCGGCAACGAGGCGGCGCTGTCGGTCATCCTGTTCACGCTCGACGAGACCGCCTATGCGCGCGAACTCGCCCCGCTCGCCGGCCACTACCCGGCCTTGAAGCTCGGTCCGGCCTGGTGGTTCTACGATTCGCCCGAGGGCATGCGCCGCTACCGCGAACTCGTCACCGAGACGGCCGGCTTCTACAACACCGTCGGCTTCAACGACGACACCCGCGCCTTCTGCTCGATCCCCGCCCGCCACGACGTCGCCCGCCGCGTCGATTGCGCCACCCTGGCCGAGCTGGTGGTGACGCATCGGCTGGGCGAAGACGAGGCGGCGGAACTCGCGCAGGATCTCGCCTATGGCCTCGCCAAGAAGGCGTACCGGCTTTAGCGGGCGGCGGGTCCGTCTCCCGCCGCCGGCTGCCCGCTGTCAGCAAGCAAGGCCCCCACCCCGCCCTCCCCCGCAAGGGGGGAGGGAGTCCGCAAGCCTGTGTTCGGGCGTCGATGACAGCCAGAGACGGGCCCCCTCCCCCCTTGCGGGGGAGGGTTGGGGTGGGGGCCTTCCTTTGTCCCGACGCACGCGCCCACGCCGCAGCCGGCCGAACACCGCTTGGCTCTGGCCATCGCAGCCGCTCCGGCCTACCGTCCTCGCATGACCGATCTTCGCCGCAATGCCTGTCCGAGCCTCGCCGTGCCGATGCGCACCGGCGACGGGTTTCTGGCGCGGCTGCCGCCCCTGGCGCGGGCGCTGACGCCGGACCAGCTCGGCGCCATCGCGGCGGCGGCGCGGGCGCATGGCAACGGGCTCGTCGAAATCTCGAAGCGTGGCAATCT
Source organism: Kaistia sp. (assembly GCA_965229325.1). Classification (GTDB taxonomy): domain Bacteria; phylum Pseudomonadota; class Alphaproteobacteria; order Rhizobiales; family Kaistiaceae; genus Kaistia. Next base: position 2,365,530 of record OZ245873.1, read on the forward strand.
GCAGCTGCGCGGCCTCGCCTCGCTTGATACGGCGGCGCTCGCCGCCGATCTCGCCGCCGCCGGGCTCGATCTCGCCGAAGGCCTTCCCGTCAGTTCCGATCCACTGGCGGTGCTGTCGGAAGCGGCCCCCGATGCCGCGCCGATCATCGCCGCAATCCATGCCGGGCTGGCGCAGTCCGGCATCGGCGCGCGCCTCGCGCCGAAGGTCGCGCTCGCGCTCGATCTCGGCACGCCGACCGCGCCTGCGGGCGTCGCCGCCGATCTCCGCCTCGCCTTTCGCGGCGCGGAGGTTCATCTCGGCCTCGGCGGCACGCACGCCACCGCGCGCTGGATCGGCACTGTCCCGGCGGACGAGGCCGTGACCGCCGCGCTGGCGATCCTCAGCGTGCTGGCCGAGCATGGTCCCGAGGCGCGGCTGGTTGGCCCCTCCGGGCTGCGGGACGACACCAGCTTCGCACGCGCGGTGCCGACGCTGCGGCCGGCCGCCGCGCCGGGCGCGCCCGACGCCCTGCCGCCGGTCGGCCGCATCGACGGGCTCGCGGAGCCCTCCGCCGGCCTCGCCTTTCCGTTCGGACAATCGACAGCCGACGCCCTCGCAGCGCTCGCTGACGCGGCGGGCGCGGCCGGCATCAGGGCCTTCGCGCCGGCGCCGGAGCGCGGGCTGCTCTTCACCGGGCCGGCTCCAGCCGTAGCGAACGTCCTCTCCGAGGCGGCAGCGCTCGGCTTCGTCACCGACAGAGCCGATCCGCGCAGGCTCATCTCGGCCTGCATCGGCAGCGCCGGCTGCGCCTCGGGGCATTTCCCGGCGCGCGCACTCGCGGCCGCCTCGGTCGGCGCGCTCGAAACCCTCCTGGACGGGTCGCTGGCGGTGCATTTTTCCGGCTGCGCCAAGGGCTGCGCCCATCCCGAGCCGGCGGACGTCACCCTTTCCGGTATCGACAAGGGCGCCGGACTCGTGCTTGACGGACGGGCGCGGGATACGGCGATCGGATTCGCTTTGCCGGAAAAGCTGGTCGAGCAACTGGCCCTCCTGGGGGCGAGGCGCGCCGAGGGCGAAACGGCCCGCGCGGCGCTCGATCGGATCGGACAGGCCGGCATCGTGGAAGCGATCACGGGAGGGATAACGGCGGAGCATGGCGGCGAGCGGGGATCATCAGGCGGCGAGCGACTATCTGCGTGACGGCGAGGCGATCTATGCGCGCTCCTTCGCCATCATCCGCGCGGAAGCCGACCTCGCGCGCTTCTCGGCCGCCGAGGCGCATGTCGTCGTGCGCATGATCCATGCCGCGGGCTTCGTTCCTCTCGCCGAGGTCGTCCAGTTCGGCCACGGTTTTGCCGAGGCCGCGCGGTCCGCGCTTCTCGCCGGCGCACCGATCTTCTGCGACAGCGAGATGGTCGAGCGCGGCGTGACGCGGGCTCGGCTGCCGGCCGGCAACGACGTCATCTGCACGCTCCGCGATCCGCGCACAGCGGCGGAGGCGGCGCGGCTCGGCACCACCCGTTCGGCGGCAGCGATCGAATTCTGGGGCGAGCGGCTCGCCGGCAGCCTCGTCGTCATCGGCAATGCGCCGACCGCGCTTTTCCATCTCCTGGAGGCCATCGCCTCTGGCGCGCCGCGCCCTGCCGCCATCATCGGCGCCCCGGTCGGCTTCGTCGGCGCGGCCGAATCGAAGGAGGCCCTCGCGGCGAGCCCGCTCGCGATCCCCTTCGTCATCGTCGAAGGCCGGCTCGGCGGCAGCGCCATCGCCGCCGCCGCCGTCAATGCGCTCGCGAGCGACCTTCTATGAGCGCGGCGCACAGCGGCCGGCTCTATGGCGTCGGCGTCGGACCCGGCGATCCCGAACTCCTGACGCTGAAGGCGGCGCGGATCATCGACGCGGCCGATGTCGTCGCCTATTTCGCCAAGGAAGGCCGGTCCTCCAATGCCCGCGCCGTCATTGCCGGACGGCTCGGCCGCCAGCAGGAACTCGCCCTGCCCTATCCGGTGACCACCGAGATCCATCGGCACGACCCGGCCTATCGCAGCGCGATCGGCGCCTTCTACGAGGAGGCCGCAACCCAAGTGGCGGGCCTGCTCGACCAGGGCCTCACGGTCGCGGTGCTCTCGGAGGGCGATCCGCTCTTCTATGGCTCCTACATGCATCTCCATTGCCGGCTGGCCCTCCGCTATCAGGCCGAGGTCGTCGCGGGCGTCACCGGCATGTCCGGCGGCTGGTCGGAGGCGGGGGTGCCGATCGCGCAGGGCGACGACATCCTGATGATCGTGCCGGGAACGCTGGAGGAGGCCGATCTCGCCGCCCGCTTCGCCAGCGCCGACGCCGCCGTCGTGATGAAGCTCGGCCGCAACCTCGCCAAGGTCCGCCGGGCGCTTCAGACCGCCGGCAAGCTCGGCCGCGCGCTCTATGTCGAGCGCGCCACGGCCGCCACCCAGCGCATCCTGCCGCTCGCCGACAAACCGGACGACGACGCGCCCTATTTCTCGATCGTGCTGGTGCCGGGCTGGGAGGGCATGCCGTGAGCGGCCGCCTCGCCGTGATCGGCCTTGGCCCCGGCGGCGCGCTGCAGCGCACGGCCGAGGCGGAGGCGGAGCTTGCCCGGGCCGAGGCGCTCTATGGCTATGGGCCCTATCTCGCCCGGGTCGAGGAGCGGCCGGGCCAGGCGAAGATCGCCTCCGACAACCGCGTCGAGCTCGACCGCGCCCGCGCGGCGCTCGCCCATGCCGCCGCCGGCGCCGAGGTCGCCATGGTCTCGGGCGGCGATCCCGGCGTCTTCGCCATGGCCGCGGCCGTCTGCGAGGCGATCGAGCACGGGCCGGCCGATTGGCGCACGCTGGATGTCGCCATCATTCCGGGCGTCACCGCCATGCTCGCCGTCGCCGCCGCCTGCGGCGCGCCGCTCGGGCATGATTTCTGCGCGCTGTCGCTCTCCGACAATCTGAAGCCCTGGCCGCTGGTCGAACAGCGGCTCGCGGCCGCCGCCTCGGCCGGCTTCGTCATCGCGCTCTACAATCCGATCTCGCGCGCCCGGCCCTGGCAGCTCGGCGCCGCCTTCGCCCTTTTGGAGAACGTGTTGCCGGGCAGCGTACCGGTGATCTTCGGCCGCGCGGTCGGCCGGCCCGACCAGGCCGTCACGATCGAGACGCTCGCCAGCGCCGATCCCGACAAGGCCGACATGGCGACGCTGGTCATCATCGGCACGGTGGAGACGCGGATCATCGAGCGGCCGGGCCTGCCGCCGCTCATCTATGCGCCGCGCTCGGCGGGAGGCGCGTGATGCCCCAGGAAATCGAGCACGGCCTCGATGCTCTCCACCTCCGGCAAGCCGCAGGGCGCGGGGCGCGAAACCATCAACACCTGAAGCCCGAGCGCGCGGGCGGCGTCGAGCTTGGCGCGCGTCGCCGCGCCGCCGCTATTCTTGCTGACGAGGAGGTCGATGCGATGCTCCCGCATCAGCGCGATCTCGGCCTCGACGGTGAAGGGGCCGCGCTCCAGCAGATAGGTCGCGTCGGGAAGATCCAGTGCCGGCACGATCGGCTCGATGCTGCGAAACCAATAGGTATGCTGCGGCGCCGCCGCGAAGACGGCTGCCTCCTGGCGGCCGATGGTGACGAGGATGCGGCGCGGCGCCGCGCCGAGCGCAGCGACGAGACCGGCGAGATCGGGCACCGCGCGCCAGTCGTCACCGGGTTCGGGCTGCCAGGGCGCGCGGACCAGAATCACGGCGGGAAGTCCGGTTTCGCGCGCCGCGGCGGCGGCATTGGCGGCGATGCGGGCCGCGAAGGGATGCGTGGCGACGACGAGCGCATCGATCTGTTCGGCGCGCAGATAAGCGGCGAGCCCCGCTGCGCCGCCGAAGCCGCCGATGCGGACAGGCACGGCCTGCGGCAATGGCGCGCTGGTGCGGCCGGCGAGCGACAGCGTGGCGGCATAGCCCGGATGCCCTGCCAGCCGCTCCGCAAGCAGGCGCGCTTCGGTCGTCCCGCCGAGGATGAGCAGTCTGGTCGCCATGGGCACAATCTGCGAGTCGCATCGTGAGCGCCGACCCTGCCCCGGCCAAGCCGTGGCTGTCCATCGTCGGCATCGGCGAGGACGGCACCGACGGCCTGTCGCCGCGCGCCCGCCATGCCATCACTGAGGCGAGCGTCGTCTTCGGCGGCCGTCGGCATCTCGAACTCGCCGCACCCCTCGTCACCGGCGAGGCCGTGGCCTGGCCGACGCCGTTCTCGATCGCGCCGCTGCTCGCCCGGCGCGGCGAGCGGTGCGCTGTGCTCGCCTCGGGCGATCCATTCCTCTTCGGCGTCGGCAACGTCATCGCCGCCGCGATCGCGCCGGCCGAATTCATCGCCTTGCCGGCGCCCTCGGCCTTCAGCCTTGCAGCAAACCGGCTCGGCTGGCCGCTGGCAGAGGTGACGACACTGTCGCTGCATGGAAGGCCGATCAGCCTGATAAGGCCGCATCTCCATCCCGGCGCCCGCCTGCTCGCGCTCACCTCCGATGCGGCGGCGCCGGCTGCGATCGCGGCTCTGCTGACGGGGAGTGGCTTCGGCGGCTCGGCCGTCACAGTGCTCGAAGCGCTCGGCGGGCCGGACGAGCGCATCCGCACGACGACCGCTGCCACCTTCGACCTCGGCGGCATCCATCCGCTCAATCTGCTCGCGATCACGGTCGTCGCCGCGCCCGGCGCCCGGATCCTCGCGCGCGCCAGCGGGCTCGACGATGCGCTGTTCGAGAGCGACGGGCAGATCACCAAGCGCGAGATCCGCACGCTGACGCTCTCGGCGCTCGCGCCAAGGCAGGGCGAACGGCTCTGGGATATCGGCGCCGGCTCGGGCTCGGTCGGCATCGAATGGATGCTGGCCGGCCGTTCCATGCGCGCCATCGCCATCGAGCCGCGCGCCGATCGCGCCGACCGCATTCTCCGCAATGCCGAGGCCTTCGGCGTGCCGGGGCTCGACCTCGTCCGCGGCGCGGCGCCCGATGCGCTTGCCGGTCTCGCGCGGCCCGACGCGATCTTCATCGGCGGCGGCGCCACTGAGCCGGGCGTGCTCGAGGCTGCGCTTGCCGCGCTCGGCGGCGGCGGGCGGCTGGTGATCAACGCCGTGACGCTGGAGACGGAGCGGCTCGTGCTCGACGCCCATGCAAGGCTCGGCGGCAGTCTCCTCCGCATCGCCATCGACCGCGCCATGCCGCTCGCCGGCATGACCTCATGGGAGCCGGCGCGGCCGATCACGCAATGGACATGGTGGTCGCCAGAGACTGGGAGCGCGCCATGATCGTCGCCGGGATCGGCTGCCGCCGCGGCGCGCCGCACGCCGATGTGCTCGCCGCCATCGCCAGCGCCTGCGAGGCGGCGGGCCTTGCGGCCGACAGTCTCGACCTCGTCGCGACGGCGGCGGAAAAGGGCGGCGAACAGGGCATTGCCGCTGCCGCAGCCCTGCTCGGCCGGCCGCTGGTGCTGGTGCCGGGCGAACAGCTTCGCCGCGCGGGGGAGAATGCGGTGACGCGGTCGGAGCGGGTGGTCGCGCTGTTCGCGGTACCCTCGGTTGCGGAAGCCGCCGCGCTCGCCGCCGCCGGCGACGGCGCCCGGCTGATCGCGCCACGCCGCGTCGCCGGGTCCGCGACCTGCGCCATCGCCGCCAGTCACAGCGAGGCCGGCGCATGACCGTGCATTTCATCGGCGCAGGCCCCGGCGCCGCCGATCTCATCACGCTCCGCGGCCGCGACCTCATCGCGCGCTCGCCGGTCTGCCTCTATGCCGGCTCGATCATTCCCGAGGCGCTGCTCGATTTCTGTCCGCCCGGCGCGCGCAAGGTCAACACCGCCGCGCTCGATCTCGACGCGATCGAGGCGGAGTTCCTCGCCGCGCACCGCGCCGGCCTCGACGTCGCCCGGCTGCAGTCCGGGGATCTTTCGATCTACTCCGCCGTCGCCGAGCAGATCCGCCGGCTGGAGCGGCACGGCATTCCCTATACGCTGACGCCCGGCGTGCCGGCCTTCGCCGCCGCCGCCGCCGTGCTCGGCCGCGAATTGACGGTGCCCGGGCTGGCACAGAGCGTCGTGCTGACCCGCGTCTCGGGCCGGGCCTCGGCGATGCCGGGGCGCGAGACGCTGGCCGCCTTCGCCGCGACCGGCACGACGCTGGTGCTGCATCTCGCGATCACCGCCCTCTCCCGCGTCGTCGCGGAGCTCACGCCCTTCTATGGCGCCGACGGACCGGTCGCCGTCGTCTTCCGCGCCAGCTGGCCGGACGAGCAGGTGGTGCGGGCGACCCTTTCGACGATCGAGGCGGCGCTAGAGAGCAGCGGCATCGACCGCACCGCGACGATCCTCGTCGGTCCGGCGCTCGCGGCGGAGGGCTTCCGCGACAGCGCGCTCTACAGCACCGATTATGTCCGCCGCTACCGTAATGGCGGGCCGTCGTGAGCGCGCCGCGCGGGCTCATCGTCTCGGCTATCCGCTCCGGCGAGGGCAAGACCATCGTCACCACGGCGCTGATGGCGGCGCTGAAGCGGCGCGGGCTCGCGGTCGCCTCGGCGAAGAACGGCCCCGACTATATCGACCCGGCCTTCCATGCCGCCGCGACCGGGCGGCCGAGCCTCAATCTCGACAGCTGGGCGATGCCGCCGGCGCTGCTGTCAGGCCTTGCCGCCCGCGCCGGCGCAGATGCCGACATTCTTCTGATCGAGGGGGCGCTCGGCCTCTTCGACGGTGTCTCGGGACCGGCGGGCGCGCGCGGCGCCACCGCCGATCTCGCCGCGCGCCTCGCGCTGCCGGTCGTGCTGGTCATCGACGTCTCCGGCCAGTCGCAGACGGTGGCGGCGCTGCTGCGCGGCTTGATGCTGCACGACGCCGACGTCGCAATCGGCGGCGTGATCCTCAACCGCGTCGCCAGCGAACGCCATCGCCTGCTGATCACTGAAGCTGTCGCCCCGCTCGGCCTGCCGATCCTCGGCAGCCTGCCGCGCGACGGCGCCCTCGCTCTGCCGGAGCGGCATCTCGGCCTCGTCCAGGCCGGCGAACAGGCCGATCTCGCGGCGCGCATTTCGGCTGCGGCCGATCTCGTCGCCCGCCATGTCGATCTCGATGCGCTGCTCGCCCTCGCGCGGGTGCCGCGCCTCGCCGCTGCCGACGGCCCGCTGCCGCTGCTGCCGCCGCCGGGGCAGCGGATCGCACTCGCCAGGGACGAGGCCTTTTCCTTCCTCTATCCGCATCTCCTCGAGGGCTGGCGCGCGGCCGGCGCGACCATTCATCCGTTTTCGCCGCTCGCCAACGAGCCGCCCGACCCCAGCTGCGATGCCTGCTGGCTGCCGGGCGGCTATCCCGAGCTCCATGCCGGCCGCCTCGCCGCGGCCGAGGCCTTTCTGGGTGGCCTCCGCGCTTTCGGCCGCGACAGGATCGTGCATGGCGAGTGCGGCGGCCACATGGTGCTCGGCCGGGCGCTGGTCGATGCCGACGGCACTGAACATGCGATGGCCGGCCTGCTCGATCATGTGACGAGCTTCGCTAGCCGCCGCCTCTCGCTCGGCTACCGCAAGGCGACGCTGGCCGAGGGCAGCGCGCTCGGGCGCGCCGGCACGATCATCGCCGGCCACGAGTTCCACTATGCGACGATCCTCGAGGCGGGCAGCGATGCACCCTTCGCCAGCATCGAGGATGCCCGCGGGGTGCTGCTCGGCGATGGCGGCGGCCGGCGCGGCCCGGTTTCGGGCAGCTGGTTTCATGCCATCGCGCTCGCCTGAGGACGGCGCGTCGGCGGCTCTTTTAACCGCCGCGGCCGATCCCATATAGCGATCAACACCCCCTGCCCGGCCGTTTCGGCAAGGCGGCGCATCCTCGTCAAACTAAGCGATTGCGCTGCAGCGAGATTCTCGGCAGGATTCCCTTCATGCGACCTGCGATCGGTTCCAGATGAGCAAGGATATCCGCCGACCCGAGGATGGCGATCCATCGATCGGCATCGCGACCAAGGTCAAGCCGAAGACGAAGCGGCCGAGCCTTTATCGTGTCCTGCTGCTCAATGACGACTACACGCCGATGGAATTCGTCGTGCATGTCATCGAGCGGTTCTTCAACAAGAATCGCGAAGAAGCGACGCAGATCATGCTGCATGTTCATCAGCATGGCGTGGGGGAGTGTGGTGTCTTCACCTATGAAGTGGCCGAGACGAAGGTCACCCAGGTGATGGATTTCGCGCGCAAACACCAGCATCCGCTGCAATGCGTGATGGAAAGGAAGTGAGGTCCTAACGTGCCGTCATTCTCCCGCAGCCTCGAAAAGGCACTTCACCAGGCCCTCGCCTTCGCAAACGAGCGGCATCAGGAATATGCGACCCTCGAACATCTGCTGCTCGCCCTGATCGAGGATCAGGACGCCGCCGCCGTCATGCGCGCCTGCAATGTCGATCTCGACATGCTGAAGCGCAGCCTGATCGACTATATCGACACCGAACTCGCCAATCTCGCGCATGGGCCGGATGAGGATTCGAAGCCGACCGCCGGCTTCCAGCGCGTCATCCAGCGGGCGGTGATCCATGTCCAGTCGTCCGGTCGCGAAGAAGTGACCGGCGCCAACGTGCTCGTCGCGATCTTCGCCGAGCGCGAGAGCCATGCCGCCTATTTCCTGCAGGAGCAGGACATGACCCGCTACGACGCGGTCAACTACATCTCGCATGGCATCGCCAAGCGGGCCGGCATGAGCGAGAGCCGGCCGGTGCGCGGCGTCGACGACGACGCGGCGACGGTCGACAGCCGCGAGGAAGGCAGCAAGAAGAAGGCCGACGCGCTGGATGCTTACTGCGTCAACCTCAACGAGAAGGCCAAGAAGGGCAAGATCGACCCGCTGATCGGCCGCGACACCGAGATCGCGCGGACGATCCAGATCCTTTGCCGCCGCCAGAAGAACAACCCGCTCTTCGTCGGCGACCCCGGCGTCGGCAAGACGGCGATCGCCGAAGGCCTCGCCAAGCGCATCGTCGAGGGCGACGTTCCCGACGTGCTCGCCGGCGCGACCATCTTCTCGCTCGACATGGGCACGCTGCTCGCCGGAACCCGCTATCGCGGCGATTTCGAGGAGCGGCTGAAGCAGGTCGTCAAGGAGATCGAGGAATATCCGGGCTCGATCCTGTTCATCGACGAGATCCATACGGTGATCGGCGCCGGCGCCACCTCGGGCGGGGCGATGGACGCCTCGAACCTCTTGAAGCCCGCGCTCGCCGGCGGCTCGATCCGCTGCATCGGCTCGACCACCTACAAGGAGTATCGCCAGTTCTTCGAGAAGGACCGGGCCCTCGTCCGCCGCTTCCAGAAGATCGACGTCAACGAGCCGACGGTTCCCGATGCGATCGAGATCCTCAAGGGCCTCAAGCCCTATTTCGAGGATTTCCATCGCGTGCGCTACACCAACGACGCCATCAAGGCGGCGGTGGAGCTCTCGGCGCGCTACATCCATGACCGCAAGCTGCCGGACAAGGCGATCGACGTGATCGACGAGACCGGCGCGTCGCAGATGCTGCTGATCGAGGGCAAGCGCAAGAAGACCATCGGCGTCAAGGAAATCGAGGACACCATCGCCACCATGGCGCGGATCCCGCCGAAGACGATCTCGAAGAACGATTCCGAGGTGCTGCGCTCGCTGGAGACGACGCTGAAGCGCGTCGTCTATGGCCAGGACCGCGCCATCGAGCAGGTGACGTCGGCGATCAAGCTGGCCCGCGCCGGCCTCCGCGAACCGGAGAAGCCGATCGGCTCGTACCTCTTCGCGGGCCCGACCGGCGTCGGCAAGACCGAAGTCGCCAAGCAGCTCGCGGCCAGCCTCGGCGTCGAGCTGATCCGGTTCGACATGTCGGAATATATGGAGCGCCACACGGTCTCGCGGCTGATCGGCGCCCCGCCCGGCTATGTCGGCTTCGACCAGGGCGGCCTTCTGACCGATGGCGTCGACCAGCATCCGCATTGCGTGCTGCTGCTCGACGAGATCGAGAAGGCGCATCCGGACCTGTTCAACATCCTTCTGCAGGTGATGGATCACGGCAAGCTGACCGATCACAACGGCAAGCAGGTCGATTTCCGCAATGTCGTGCTGATCATGACGACCAATGCGGGCGCCGCCGACCTTGCAAAGCCCGCGATCGGCTTCAAGAACTCGCAGCGCGACGCCGACGACCAGGAGGCGATCAACCGCCTGTTCGCGCCGGAATTCCGCAACCGGCTCGATGCGATCGTCCAGTTCGGCAATCTGCCGATCGAGGTGGTCCGCAGCGTCGTGCAGAAGTTCGTCCTGCAGCTGGAGGCGCAGCTCGCCGATCGTGGCGTCACGTTCGAGCTCTCGTCCGAGGCGATCGATTGGCTGGCCGAGAAGGGCTATGACCGCCAGATGGGTGCGAGGCCGCTCGGCCGCGTCATCCAGCAGAACATCAAGCAGCCGCTGGCCGACGAAGTGTTGTTCGGCAAGCTGCGCAAGGGCGGCACGGTCAAGATCACGGTCGAGACCAAGGAGAATGGCGAGACCGGCCTGAAGCTCGAGCCGATCGAGGACTCGCCGGTAACGCCGAAGCCGGAGCCGGAAGAGGCGAAGGCGAAGGTCGCGCGTCCGAAGCGGAAGCCTGCGGCGGCCAAGAAGCCGGTCGCCGAAAAGACCCCGCCGAAGCGCGGCGGCCTGGTGCCGAAGGTTCCGCTCAAGGCCGAGTGATCGGCCTGTCGATAGAGAATGGAGGGGCGCCGCGAGGCGCCCCTTTTTCTATGCGCGCTCTCCGATTGGCAGGTCGGCGAATGGCAGAGCCGCCGCGAGCTTGTCGGGATTTCGGACGACGTAGATGGCGGCGATGCGGCCCTCGGCGAGGGCGAAGCTGACTGTCTGCGCGACGCCGGCCGGATCGACCGAGACATAGCCCGGCAGTCCGTTGACGAGGACCACACCGGACCAGCGTTCCGGACCCGTCGGCCGCTTCGCCGACACGCCGCGGAAGAATCGGAAGACGCGGTCGCTGCCCGCGATAATGTTGAGGCTCGCCAGAACCTTGCCGCCGCCATCGGTGTGGAGGATGGCGGCTTCGGTCAGCAGCGCGCTCAGGGGCGCGACATCGCCGCTGCGGATGGCTTCGAAAAAGGCGGCGGCGACTCGCCTTCCCTCTTCGGGATCGACGGCGTAGCGCGGCTTCTGCTCGCCGACATGGGCCCGCGCGCGGAAGAGCAACTGCCGGCAGGCGGCCGGACTGCGCTCGATGGTGGCCGCCACCTCGGCAATGTCATGCTCGAGCAGGTCGATCAGGATGAACACGGCCCGCTCGAGCGGCGACAGCCGCTCCATGGCCAGCATCAGCGCGACCGGTGCGTCGATGCGGTCATCGGGCGTCTCCGGCTCGACGCCGAAGCGCGCGATGATCGGCTCCGGCAGCCATGGACCGACATAGGTTTCGCGACGATGGCGGGCCGAGCGCAGGCGATCGAGACAGAGCCGCGTCACCACGGTGGCGAGGAAGGCGCGCGGGCTTTCGATGTTGCCCGCGGCGCGGCCGTGCCAGCGCAGGAACGCGTCCTGAACAATATCCTGCGCATCGGCGAGCGAGCCGAGCATGCGATAGGCAAGCCCCGTCAGGAAGGCTCGCTGCCGCTCGAACGCGTCTGCCGTCGCGTCGGTCATTCCTGCCTCATGCGGCCACCCGGGCAGCGCCGCGCCGATCGTTCGGGTGCACGGTGCGGAAGCCGACGGCGAGCCGGTTCCAGCTGTTGATCACGTTGATGATGAGGGTCAAGTCCACCTGCTCCTTCGGCGAGAAATAGGCGGCGAGCGCCGCATAATCCTCATCCGGCGCATGCGTCTCGGAGAGCCGCGTCAGCGCCTCGGTCCAGGCGAGAGCCGCCCGCTCACGCGGCGTATAGAGCAGCGATTCGCGCCAGGCGGTCAGCAGATAGATCCGCTCCTCGCTCTCGCCGGCCTTGCGCGCATCGGCGGTGTGCATGTGCAGGCAATTGGCGCAGCCATTGATCTGCGAGGCGCGAATCTTCACGAGTTCGGCGAGGCTCATCTCGATGCCGCAATCGGCGACATAGGCGCTCAGCGCGAGCATGGCCTTGACCGCCTCGGGCGAGGCGGCATGGAAGGGCAGTCGTTCGGTCATCGTCGTCTCCTTGCTGTCGACACCGAAAAGACGAGACGGACCTTCCCGGTGTGACATCCCCAGGCCGAAAAGCTTGCGCTCTTGCGACTGCCGGCCGGGACGCCTTGATGATCCATTCAGTCGGTCGTTCCCGATAGCCCGCCCGGCTCCAGCGGTGTAAGGTCCGGCCTCGAATTCAGGACTCACGGCCTCGACAGGGTGGATAGCGTGGTGGAATTGGCGGATATCGGCGTGCTCGGGCTCGCCGTCATGGGTGCGAACCTCGCGCGCAACGCGGCGCGCAAGGGCTTCGGCGTAGCGGTCTATAACCGGCATGGCGGGCGCACCGACGAGCTCATCGCCGAGTATGGCAGCGAAGGGCGCTTCACGGCGTCGAAGGAGATCGCGGATTTCGTCGCCTCGATCGCGCGGCCGCGGCCGATCATCATCATGGTCAAGGCCGGCAAGCCGGTCGACGAGGTGATCGAGGAGCTGATCCCGCATCTCGACGAAGGCGACATCATCATCGATGGCGGCAATTCGCTGTTCACCGACACCAACCGCCGCTTCCACTACCTGACCGAGAAGAAGCTCCGCTTCATCGGCATGGGCGTGTCCGGCGGCGAGGAAGGCGCGCTCGAGGGTCCGAGCATGATGCCGGGCGGCACGCGCGAGGCCTATGCCCGCATCGAGCCGATCGTCACCAAGATGGCGGCGCAGGTCGATGGCGAGCCGTGCTGCACCTATATCGGCACCGAGGGCTCCGGCCACTTCGTCAAGATGGTGCATAACGGCATCGAATATGCCGACATGCAGCTGATCACCGAGGCCTATGACCTGTTCAAGACGGTCTACGGCCTCGACGCCCCCGCCATCGCCGAGATCTTCGCCGAATGGAACGAGGGCGAGCTCAACTCCTACCTGATCGAGATCACCGCGGCCGTGCTGCGCAAGATCGACGACACCGGCAAGCCGCTGGTCGATTCGATCGTCGACGAGGCCGAGCAGAAGGGTACGGGACGCTGGACGGCGCAGTCGGCGCTCGATCTCGGCATTCCCTTGACCTCGATCACCGAGGCGGTGTTCGCCCGCGCGCTCTCCGCTCGCCGCACCGAGCGCGCCAGCGCCGAGGCGCGGTTCCCGCATGCCCCCGTCGCTGCGCGCGCGCCCTCGAAGGCCGAGATCGACGCCATCAAGGATGCGCTCTACGCCTCCAAGATCGTCGCCTATGCGCAGGGCTTCGAGCAGCTGCAGGTCGCGGCCGAGCAGTATGGCTGGGAGCTGAAGCTCGGCGAGATCTCGACGATCTGGCGCGGCGGCTGCATCATCCGCGCCCGCTTCCTCAACCGCATCCGCGAGGCCTATGCGGCCGGCACGGGCGGCGGCAACCTGCTGCTGCAGGACTATTTCGCCGATGCCGTGATCAAGGCGGAATCCAGCTGGCGCAAGGTGGTCGGCCTCGCCGTCGCCGAGGGCATCCCGGTGCCGGCCTTCGCCTCCTCGCTCGCCTATTATGACGGGCTCCGCCGCGCGCGCGGCCCGGCCAACCTGCTGCAGGGCCTCCGCGACTATTTCGGCGCCCACACCTATGGCCGCCTCGACAAGCCCGGCAAGTTCCACACCCGCTGGAGCCAGGACGGCAGCGAAGTCCAGACCTCGGCCTGAACTGCCCTAACATAGCGAGCATCGCCGCCCCGCAAGGCGCGGCGATGCCTCAGTCCGTCGTGCTGGCTTCCCAGCTCGCATGGCGGACGCCCGGCAGCAGCGCGAGGCCGCGCGTCGCCGCATCGAGCTCCTTGCCGACGACCGAGGTGCTGACGAGCGTCGCCACCAGCTCCATGACGTCGTCGTCGCGCTCGATCACCTCGACATCGCCGACAGGATATTTCGCCGCCGCCAGCCGCGCCACCAGCTGGTCGCGGATATCGCCGAGCTCGCTGTCGCTGACGATGAGGTGGACCTCATAGGTCGCCTCCGCCTGCTCATGGCTGATCGGGATGCGGTTGATGAAGTTGACCAGCGGCCGGAGCAGCGTGTTGCCGGCGATGACGAAGACCGTCAGCAGCGCCGCCTCGGCCAGCATGTCCGTGCCGGCGCAGGCGCCGACCGCCGCCGCGCACCAGAGCGTCGCCGCCGTATTGAGGCCGCGGACATTCATGCCTTCCTTCATGATCACGCCGGCGCCGAGAAAGCCGATGCCCGAGACCACATAGGAAATGACGCGCACCGCCTCGATCGAGCCGGCGATGCGCACCGCGAGATCGACGAAGGCGGCCGCGCCGACCGCGACCAGAACCGTCGTGCGGAGGCCCGCCGTGCGCTGGCGATACTGCCGCTCGGCGCCGATCAGCGCCCCGAGAACGAAGGCGGCGACGAGGCTCGCGACCGAATCGAGGAACTGAGCCGGGTCGAATGTATGGATGAACTGCACCTGATCGCCTCCGAAGGTCGCTGCGGCCTACCAAGCCGCAGCGTGTGACGATCATGTGACGGATGGCGCGCTCATCCCGCGCGCTTCATCAGCGCGACGAAGTCCGCCTCGAAGCGCGGCCGGTCGATCGCCATGCAGACATTGGCGTTGTGACGGTCGATGGCGGTGCGGCGGCGGTCGGCGACGGTCTGGCCGCGGGTCAGTTCGCCATGGAGTTCGATGTCGACATACATCCGCTCCATGGTCGCAAGGCTCGGATCCTCGGCGATGGCGACCGCCAGCGGATCATGCAGGCCGCAGCCGCGGATGCCCGGATACATGGTCTTGTAGGAATTGACGTAGAAATCCGTGATCCGCATCAGCGTCACCGCCGCCGGATCGCCGGCCGCGACGATCTCGGCCCGCATCGCGTCGGTGAGCAGCGTCGTCATGGTGACGTCCATGCCGACAAGCGTCACATTGGCGCCGGCCTGCAGCACGATATGGGCAGCTTCCGGATCATTGGCGAAATTGGCGTCGACCATCGGCGAGACAGGGCCGTGAATGCCCGGATGCAGGATCGTCGAGCCCATGATGACGATGCCCTTGGCGAGCTTCGCGATCTCCGGCGCCTTGGTGAGGGCGAGCGCGACATTGGTGATCGGGCCCACCGGCACCAGCGTGATCTCGCCGGGGTTCTCCTTGATCATCCGGATCATCAGGTCGATCGCATGCTCGTCGGTCGCCTTGATCGTCGGCGCCGGCAGATCGACATCGCCGAGCCCGTTCGAGCCGTGCACATGATCGGCCATGCGCTGGTACGGACGGATCAGCGAGCGGCCGACGCCCTGCGCCACCGGGATCTCCGGCCGTCCCAGCAGTTCGAGGATCTTCAGCGTGTTCTCGGTCGCAATCGCCGTATCGGTATTGCCGAAAGTCGTCGTCAGCGCCTCCAGGCGAATGCCCGGGCGGCGCAGCGCATAGAAGATGGCCATGGCGTCGTCGATGCCGGTGTCGACGTCGAGAATGATGCGGCAGGGTTCGGTCAAGGGACTGGCTTTCGCTAAGGCTGGGCGGTGAGGAGGGGTTCCTGGCGGCGGCGGCGCTTCGAATGGCTGAGCACCAGCGCGACCAGCGTCACGACATAGGGGACGACATCGGTCAACTGGTTGGGCAGGCCCTGCCCTTGCAGGCGGACCGAGAAGGCGTCGGCGAAGCCGAACAAGACGCAGGCGAGCGCGGCATAGAGCGGGTGATTGCGGCCGAGCATCACCGCGACGACGGCGATCCAGCCGCGGCCGGCGCTCATGTCCTCGGAAAAGATGCTGACCGTTCCGAGCGAGAGCTGCGCACCGGCGAGACCGACTATCGCGCCGGCGACGAGCACGGTGACGATGCGGTAGCGGGTGACGTCGACGCCCATGGTCTCGGCGGCCTCGGCATCCTCGCCGACACCGCGCAGGCGCAATCCGAGCGGCGTGCGTAACATCACCACCGTGACGACCGCGACGAGGATCCACGCCGCCCAGGTAATCGCCGTCTGGCGCGAGACGATCCAGCCGACCACCGGCCAGCTGTGGATGGCGGCGATCTTGATCTTGTCGAGCCCGACGATCGCCGGGTCGCTGAACGTGCCGCTGACGCCGAACATCTGGCGCAGCAGATAGGCGGTGAGGCCGGCGGCGAGCAGGTTCATGCCGACGCAGATGACGACGGCATCGCCGCGGAACACCGTGACGCCATAGGCGAGGATCAGCGAGAAGGCGGCGGTGGCGAGCATGGCGCAGACGATGCCGCCGAGCGCGCTGCCGGTCGCATAGCTGCCGACGACCGCGGCGAAGGCGCCGACGAGCATCTGGCCTTCGAGCGCCATGTTGAAGACGCCGACGCGGCCGCACAGCGTTCCGGCCAGCGCCGCGAGCAGGATCGGCGTGATCGCCTGCACGGCGGAATTGACGAGGAAGGGCGTGATGAGATCCAGCATCAGCGCGTATCCCGCCGGCCGATACCCGTCCCGCCGACACCATGGCGAATGGCGAGGAAGAGGATGATGATCGACTGCAGCACCATGGTGAGCACGCGCGGGATCGCGGTTTCGCGCTGCATGGCGAAGCCGCCGGTCTGCAAGGCCGCGAAGAAGGCGCCGGCAAGGATGGCGCCGAGCGGCTCGCCGCCGGCGAGGAGCGCCGCCATCAGCCCGGACCAGGTGTAGCCCGGCGAGAGCAGCGCGCCGTCCTGGAAGCGGAACTGCGAGCCGAGCACGATCAGCGCGCCGACGAGGCCGGCAATCGCCCCGCTCGCGAACATGACGGCGGTCATCTGGCGGGCGAGCCCGACGCCGCCATAGCCGGCGAAGCGGGCGTTGAGGCCGCGCATGCGCAGCTCATAGCCGCCGACGGTGAAGCGATCGAACAGCACGACGAGGATCGCCACCGCTGCCATGATCAGGAGGCCGACATTGAGCG
Source organism: Kaistia sp. (assembly GCA_965229325.1). Lineage (GTDB taxonomy): Bacteria > Pseudomonadota > Alphaproteobacteria > Rhizobiales > Kaistiaceae > Kaistia. The sequence continues at coordinate 2,382,498 of OZ245873.1, forward strand.
GACCGCTGATCGTCGGCAGGCGGACGGCATCGGGGATCATCGCCGTCTGGGCGAGGCCCGTGGTGACGTCGCGGAGCGGGAAGCCGACGATATAGGAGCAGATGCCGATGGCGGGATAGGAGAGCAGCAGGCTCGAGATCAGCATCGGGATGCCGTGCCGCGTCTCGCCCCAGGCGGCGATGGTGGCATAGAGGCCGCTGGCGAGCATGGCGACGAGGATCGCGACAATGATCAGCAGCCAGCCGGGGCCCGGCAGATAGAGCGGGATCAGCGCCGCGACGAGGCCGCCGATCACCATCTGGCCGTCGCCGCCGAGATTGATCATGCCGCCGCGCAGCGGGATCGCCGCGACCAGCGTCATGCCGACCAGCGGCACCGCCCAGTTGAGCGTGTTGGGCAGGCTCGACCAGGCGAGCGAGCCGGCAACGATGGCGGCATAGGCTTCGATGGGGTTGCCGCCCGAGACGAGCACCAGCAGGCCGCCAAGCACGACGCCGACAAGGATCGCGAGCGGCACCGGCGGAATGCGCGGCAGCCGCCGCGCGGGCGGGGCGAGGTCGCTCATGACGGCTGTCCAATCACCGAACGACCCGACCAGGCCCGGCAAAGGCTTGACCGGGCGCGCACCGTGCGCCTATATAGGCGCATAAACGTCGAGGGACCGTCGTGGAACCCGAGCGCGACCGTGGGAAAATCGTGGCGCGCCTCACGCGCGAGGGCTGGGAGCTCGCCAGGCACGGCGGCGAGCACGACATCTACAGGCATCCCGAGAAGAACTTTCCCGTCGTCGTTCCGCGCCACCGCACGCTCAGTCCCGGAGTGGCGCGCAGTATCGCCAAGGCGGCTGGCTGGCGCTGAAAGGAGGCGGCTGATATGGCTCGATATATTGCACTCGTCGACGGAGAAGCCGGCAGCTACGGAGTTTCCTTTCCGGAGCTGCCGGGGTGTGTCGCCATGGGCTCGACCGTTGACGAGGCGCTGGCGAACGCGGCCGAGGCGTTGCGCGACTGGATGGACCTGATCGAGGATCAGGGCCAGATCCCGCCGCCGCGACCGGCCGAAGAGCTTCGGCGGGACCCCGAGGTCTTGGAGGCGCTGCGTGACGGCGCGAGCCTCGCCGTCGTGCCGCTGATCCGCGATTCCGGCCGCCCGGCCAAGGCCAATCTGTCGATCGATGCCGGCATCCTCGCTGCGATCGACGAGGAGGCGGCGCGCCGCAAACTGACGCGCTCCGCCCTCATCGAACTCATGGCGCGGCGGACCCTGCCGGAACTCATGTAGCTCCTCTGCGCTCATGCGGCCTCCGGGACGCGGCCGGCCATAACGAGGCCGAGGCCTTCCTCGGTTGCCGTTTCGGCGGCGACTTCGGCGAGGATGCGGCCCTCATACATCACGAGGATGCGGTCCGCGAGGGCGAGGATTTCGGTGAGCTCGGCCGAGACGAGGAGGACCGCCGCGCCGCGGTCGCGTTCGGCGACGAGCTCGGCATGGATGAATTCGATCGCGCCGACATCGACGCCGCGGGTCGGCTGCTCGGCGATCAGGAGCTTGGCCCGATGGGTCAATTCGCGGGCGACGACGACCTTCTGCAGGTTGCCGCCGGAGAGCGTGCCGACGGCGAGCTTCTCCGAGCCGATCTTGATGCCGAAGCGGGCGATCATCGCGCGCGCCGCCGAGGCCACGGCGCGGCCATCGAGCAGGCCGTGGCGCGCGAGCGGCGGCTCGGCGTGGAAGCCCATGGCGAGATTGTCGGCGGCGCTCGCCGCCCGCGCCGTGCCGGTCGTCGCCCGGTCCTCGGGGATATAGGCGAGCCCGGCGGCCCGGTGCGCGGCGACGTCGTCCGCCGTGACGTCGTGGCCGGCGATGGCAACGCTGCCGCCATCCGGGCGGCGAAGGCCGGTGAGCGCCTCGATCAGCTCGGTCTGGCCGTTGCCGGCGACGCCGGCGATGCCGACGATCTCGCCGGCGCGCACCGTGAGGCTCGCCCGGTCGACGAGCGGCCTGCCATGCTCGGCGCGGACCGTGAGCGCCTCGGCGACGAGAACGGGCGCGCCCGCCGCCGCAGGGGTCTTCGTGACCGTCAGGCTGACGGCGCGGCCGGTCATGGCGCGGATGATGGCGCGCGGCGAGGTCTCGCGCGTCGCCATCGTCTCGACGACGCGTCCGTCGCGCAGCACCGTGACGCGGTCGGTGATCGTCATCACCTCATGCAGCTTGTGCGTGACGAAGAGGATGGTGCGGCCGTCGGCGGCGAGATGGCGGATGACGTCGAAGAGGCCGTCGCGCTCCTGCGGCGTCAACACGGCGGTGGGTTCGTCGAGGATCAGGATGCGCGCGTCGCGATAGAGCGCCTTCAGGATCTCGACGCGCTGGCGGACGCCGACCGAGAGCGTGCCGACGACGGCGCGGGGATCGACCGAAAGGCCATAGCGCGCCGCGATGTCGCCGACCCGCGCGATGGCCGCGTTGCGGTCGATCAGCCCGTGCCGCGACGGCTCCATGCCATAGACGACATTTTCCCAGACGGTGAGCGAATTGAACAGCTTGAACGCCTGATGGACCATGCCCATGCCCTCGGCGATCGCGTCGAGGGCGGAGCGGTATTCGACCTTGCGGCCGCGGACGAGGATCTCGCCGGCGTCGGGCTGCTGCATGCCGTAGAGGATCGACATCAGCGTCGACTTGCCGGCGCCGTTCTCGCCCATGACGGCGTGAACCGCGCCGCGCGCGACGACGAGGTCGATCCGGTCATTGGCGAGGAGCGGCCCGTAGCGCTTGACGATGCCGCGCGCCTCGAGCTCCGCCGGGGCGATGACCTGCCCCGATGCCATCGGCAGCGCCCTACTTGGCGAGCTTCATCGGGTCGGCGACCTTCAGCGTGCCGGCGACGATCTCGTCGCGCAGCGCCTTCACCTTGGCGAGCGCCTCGGGATATTCGGCGATCAGGCAGCCGGACGTCTCGACGCCGGGCTCGAGGCCGGTCAGCGTCATGCCGCCTTCGGCAAGGCCGAGCGCCGCGACCTGCGGCTGGTCGCCCTTGACGATGCCGGCGACGCCCTTCTCGATGACGACGTCGGTGCGCTTCTCGACATTGTCCATGACGACGCCTTCGGCCTGCTTGCACTGGTTGACGTCGACGCCGAAGGAGGCGGCGCCGTCACCATCGGCCATGGCCTTGAAGATGCCGCCATTCGAGCCGGCGCCGGCCGCCATCACGCGGTCGACCCCGTCCGAGACGAGCACGGCGGCGCGCTGCTGGCCACGCGCCGGATCGGAGAACGGATTGTTGCCGCCGATCCACAGCGGCGCGGCCGCCTCGACCTTCGGATTGACGTGCTTGGCGCCTTCGAGGAAGGGATCGGTGTAGCGATGGATGAAGGGGATATCGAGCGCGCCGATGGCGCCGACCTTGCCGGACTTGGTGGTGAGGCCGGCTTCGGCGCCGGCGAGGAAGGTCGCCTCATATTCGCGGAAGACGGAGCAGAAGATGTTCGGCGCGAGCGCCTGCGGGCAGCTGTCGACCAGCAGGAACTTCGTCTCGGGATTGGCCTTCGCGACCTCGGGCAGGACGTCGTTGAACTCGAAGCCGACTGCGACGACGACACCCGCCTCCTTGGCGGCCGCCTCGAGATTCTGGCGGATCGTGGTCGGATCGGTGCTCTCATAGGCCTTGGCGGTGCCGCCGATGGCGGCCGCGGCGCGCTCGGTGCCGGCCTTGGCGAGCTTCAGGAAGTCGTTGACGCCGATCGGATTGGGCGAGACGAAGACGACGAGCTTCGGATCGGCCGCGGCCGCCGGCTGCGCCATCAGCGCGGAAGCCGCCACGAGCGCTGCCGCGCCGCCCATCACCAAGCCACGAACGTTCATTGTCCACTCCTCATGCCATGCGATGGCCGAAGCTAACCCAGTCGCGGCAGTGGCGACAACAGCGATTGACCCCGGCGGGACCGCGCCTATCCTCCGTCAACCGAAAACTGCATCCCCCGGACCTCTTCCCCATGTCGAAATACAGCACCTCCCGCCCCGAAACGGCGCTGCCGCTGCGCTCACCGCGCATCTTCCCGGTGCATGAGGGCAAGGGCATCATCGTCACCGGCGCCGCCGGCGGCATCGGCAAGGCCATCGTCGGCCTGCTGCTCGCCCAGGGTGCCCGCGTCGTCGTGGCGGATCTCTCGCCCGCAGCGGCGGAGGCGACGGCGGCGGGCTTCGGCGGCGCGGCCAAGGGCTGCTTCGCGATTGCAATGGATGTCGGCTCGGAGAGCTCGGTCGCATCAGGCATCGACGCCGCCATCGCCGCGCTCGGCACCGTCGACGGCCTCGTCAACTGCGCCGCCATCGTGCTCCATTCCGATCCGCTCGAGGTGAGCTGGTCCGACTGGCGGCGGCAGTTCGAGATCAATCTCTTCGGCGCCTATGAAGCCTCGCGGCGCGTGGCGAAGCACATGATCGAGAAGGGCACGCGCGGCGCCATCGTCTCGATCGCCTCGGAGGCCGGCAAGAAGGGCCACAAGGAATCGCTCGCCTACAGCGCCTCGAAGGCGGCTCTGATCTCGATGACGCGCATGCTGTCGGAAACGCTGGCGCCTCACGACATCAACGTCAACTGCGTCTGCCCGGGCGGCGTCGCGACGCCGATGCTGCGCGAGGTGTCGGAGGCCTATTCAGGCTTCAGCGGCGAGGCGGCGCCCGCGATCTTCGACAAGATGCTGAGCCAGCAGCTGGTGCGCCATCTGCAGCCGGTGGAAGTGGCGCGCGTCACCTCGTTCCTGCTCACCGACGACGCAATGCTGATCCGCGGCCAGGCGGTCAACGCCGATGCCGGCGAGACGCCCTACTAGCGGCGCCGGTCAGCCGGCGGACGGCTTCGGCGCGAAGCGGTCGATGGCGGCGGCGAGTTCGTCCGCCTGGAACGGCTTCGAGACCGCCTGCATGATCGCGGCGTCGAAGCCCGCCCAATCGCGGATCGCGCCGGTATCGCCGGTCGAGAAGACGATGCCGAGCGCGGGGCGAAGCCGGCGCGCCGCTTCCGCGAGCGCGCGTCCATCCATGCCGGGCATGTCGACATCGGTGATGACAAGCGCGAGCGCCGTGTCGCCTTCGAGGACCGGCAAGGCGGCGTTGCCGTCCTCGGCCTCGATGGTCCGATAGCCGAGATCGGCGAGATGATCGCTGAGCACCATGCGCAGGATCGGTTCGTCCTCGACCACGAGGATGGTCCCGCGTTCCGCGCTCATGCTCACCGTGCTCCTGCCTGTTGTTGTCTATCGTGGGCAAACGGCTGGCGGCGGCAAATCGTTCCGCTTGGCGCCGTCCGGGTGCGACCGCGGAGCCCGTTGCGCCGCAGCCTGCCGCACTCGATCTATGGGGCTCATCAACCAAGCGGAGCGCGGCCATGGCAGGGATCACCGGCGACATCCTGATCGGCGGGACGGCGGAGACGGGCGGCGCGCGCAGCCACCGCGCTATCGACCCGAAGACGGGCACTCTGCTCGAGCCGGCCTTCGCCTTCGCCGATGCCGCGATGGTCGATCGCGCCGCGACGCTCGCCTGGCAGGCCTTCGACGCCTTCCGCGAGACCGATCTCGACGCCCGCGCCCGCTTCCTCGAAGCGGTGGCCGACGCGATCGACGCGCTCGGCGAGACGCTCATCGACCGCGCCGCGCTCGAGACCGGCCTGTCGCGGCGGCGACTCAGCATCGAGCGGAACCGCACCACGGGACAATTGCGCCTGTTCGCCAAGGTCGTCAGGTCCGGCGAATGGCTGGACCTTCGCATCGACGGCGCGCTGCCGGATCGCCTGCCCTTCCCGCGGCCGGATCTCCGCCTCCGCCAGATCGGCGTCGGGCCGGTCGCGGTGTTCGGCGCCAGCAATTTTCCGCTCGCCTTCTCGGTCGCCGGCGGTGATACCGCAGCGGCCTTCGCGGCCGGCTGCCCGGTGATCGTCAAGGGCCATCCGGCCCATCCGGGCACGGGCGAACTCGTCGGCCGCGCGATCCAGTCGGCCGTCGCCAATTGCGGCTTGCCGGCGGGCGTCTTCGCGCTCCTCAACGGCGCCGTCGAGACCGGCACCCAGTTGGTGCGCCATCCGCTCGTCAAGTCGGTCGGCTTCACCGGCTCGCGGGGCGCCGGGCTCGCATTGATGGCAATCGCCGCCGCGCGTCCTGAACCGATCCCGGTTCACGCCGAGATGAGCAGCATCAACCCGGTCTTCATCCTGCCGGCGGCGCTTTCCGAGCGCACCGAGGCGATCGCGCGCGGCTTCGTCGATTCACTTTCGCTCGATAGCGGCCAGTACTGCACCAATCCCGGCCTCGTCTATGCCGTCGACGGCCCCGATCTCGAAGCGTTCCTCGCCCATGTCGAGGCGGCGCTGGCCGGCAAGGCGGCCGAAGCGATGCTGACGCCCGGCATCCATGCCGCCTTCGACAAGGGCATCGCCACGCTCGCCGGCCATCCCGACGTGCAGACGCTGGCGCGCGGCCGCGACGGGCAGGACGCCAATGCGACGGCGCCGGCCGTCTTCCTCACCGATGCGGAGCGGTTCGAGGCGGACGAGAGCCTCGGCCATGAGGTGTTCGGCGCCTCGTCGATGATCGTGCGCTGCGAAAGCTTCGACGCGATGCTGGAGGCGGCCGAGCGGATGGAGGGCCAGCTGACCGCGACGCTGCAGATCGACGACGGCGACATCGCGGCTGCGCGGCGCCTGCTGCCGATCCTCGAGCGCCGCGTCGGCCGCATCCTCGCCAATGGCTGGCCGACCGGGGTCGAGGTCAGCCACGCCATGGTGCATGGCGGCCCCTATCCCGCCACAGCCGACAGCCGCTTCACCTCGGTCGGCACGCTCTCGATCCGCCGCTTCGTGAGGCCCGTCTCCTACCAGAACCTGCCCGAGGCGCTGCTGCCGGCGGTGCTGAAGTCCGAGAGCCTGCCAAGGCTGATCGACGGCGTCCGGCACTGACGGTCAGCGCCCGACCTTGAACGTGGCAGCACGACCGACAATGATCGCGGCCGGTGCTTTCAACACGGCGCAGCGGGAGCCGAGCAGATGCCACAGGCGGAGGACGTCCCGGCTGGACTCTACCTGGACATCCAGGTGGACGGCGCGAGGATCTGGCGCCGCCTGAAGGACAACGCCATCCACCGCGACGATGGCCCGGCCGTCGAATTTCCGAACGGCACGCGCCTTTGGTGCCAGGCGGACCGCAAGCACCGCGTCGACGGACCTGCGCAGATCGACCCGGACGGCAGCCGCACCTGGTATCGCCACGGCATGCTGCATCGAAGCGACGGGCCTGCGATCGAGACGGCGCATGGCGAGCGACACTGGTATCTGAACGACGCGCTCCATCGCGACGACGGGCCCGCCATCGAAGCACGGCGTGTCCGCGAATGGTATCGGCATGGCCTGCTCCATCGGAGCGACGGTCCGGCCGTGGAGCATGCCTATGGCTACGCCGAATGGCATGTCGACGGATCGCTGGTCCGACGCGATCGTCGGGACGGCGTCATCGAATGGTACTCTGGCGGCCGCCTGCATCGCGACGACGGACCGGCGGTCGAGCACCCGGACGGGACACGGGAATGGTATCGGGACGGCGCACGGCACAGCGAACACGGACCTGCCCTGATTGCGCCCGACGGCACGCAGACCTGGTACCGGCACGGCCGCATCCACCGCGACGACGGGCCTGCCGTCATGAGGCCCGACGGCACGCGTGAATGGTGGCAGGACGGCGCGCTGCATCGCGACGATGGTCCGGCCCTCGTCTTCGCGGACGGCAGCGCGATCTGGTACCGGCGCGGGCTGACCCATCGCGACGACGGCCCAGCCGTCGAGGACACCGATGGCGGGCGCCAATGGCATCGCGACGGCAAGCCGCATCGCGACGGCGACCTACCGGCGATCGAGGGCGCGGACGGATCGAAGTGCTGGTTTCGCCACGGCCAGCGCCACCGGGACAGCGGTCCGGCGGTGATCGAGGCCACAGGCGCGACGCAATGGTGGCTGGACGGGACGCGGCTCGATCTCTTTGCCGCCAGGCTGAAATTTGCCGCGTTTCCGGAGGCTGAGAAGCAGGGCCTCGCGCGGACGATGCTGCTGCATCACCTCGCACGCGTGAAACCCGTCGCCGCCGCGATCGTCGAAGCGCCCGCGCTCTGGTCGGCCCGGCCCGACCGCGACGAGCGCTGCGTCGATTTCATCCGCCGCGTCTATGGCCAGCAGCTGGCGGCCGGCAACCTCACCCTCCGCCTCCTCGGCAGCCTCGACCGCCCGCTCTACAATGCCTATGCGCAGTGGAAGAAGCGGCATCCGAAGGAGGATCATCTCGACCTGCCGGTGCACCGCGAGGCGATCGCGCGCGCCCTGAAGGCCGAAGGGCTCGACCCCGACGACGCCGACACGGCGCGGAAGGCGCGGCAGGCGAGCTGGGCGGTGCGGACCCGCGGCGACCGGCCGCCGAAACGCCGCTGACCCTGTCAAAAAGACATGGGAGAGTTTGACGTTTCATCATGAACGTCAACGACTTAGGGTCGTTCTTGTCACAGAGGCGGCGCGGTGCCGCCAGCATGAGGAGAAGAAGAATGACCAACACTTGGATGACGACGAGCGACAATTCCGCCCCGGTGGCCGGCGGCACCGTCATGGTGCACACGTCCTGCGGCACCGTCGTGCAGGGCAGCTATCTCGGCAACGGCAATGTCTGGGTTCCCTAGGGCCCGTATTTGAGAGGACCGAGACCATGGACACCGTCGTCTTGCCCGACTCGCCGCCGATCGAGAGCGATCTCGACCTCGACCCAACGGCTCCCGGCGCGGGCGAACTCACGGCGACGCAGAAGGAAATTCTGACGTTCATCGCGTTTTGCCGCGGTCTCGGCCCCCTCTCCGACGCCGATCAGCGCGACATCGCCGACTATGTCGACCGTTTGGACAATCACGACCGGGCCTTCTTCAGCCGCCATGCCCGGCAAAGCGGATAGCCTCTCGCCGGGCGCCGCCCTCTGGATGGTCCGGCCCGCGGGCCGGACCATCGCAACGGAACGATCCTGATGGCGCAGACACCTCCGCCCGGCCCGCACGGATCGCCGCTCGATGGCGATCCGCTCGACGCCATCGTCACGCTCTTCGACGAGCCCGAATTCATGAAGCCACGGCCGGCGCGGCCGTTCGACATGCCGGATGGAACGGTGTTCGTCGCCGTGATCGCGGCGAGCGGCCGGCCGCTCCTCGCCGCCAGATCCGACATCAGCCTGTTCCCGCTGCACCTCATCCCCATTCGCGGCGAGGATGTCGAGGCGATCGCGCGCGAGGCGCTCCTGCACGGCCATGCCGATTGGCGTGTGCCGACGCCGGACGAGTTGGCGCTGCTCTTCGAGCGGCGGACGCGGCTCGGTCTCTTCGACGCGCATTGGTACTGGTCGAGCGCCGCAGACGGCGCGCGGCGCGGCGCGATGCGCTTTTCCGACGGGCTCTACCACCCCGATTACCTGAAGCGCGCCCCGGCGCGCCTCCGCCTCGTGCGCACGGCGTCCTGATCGGACAGCGATCACGATCCCTGTGGCGAACTCGGATCATGGGCTCGATTCGCCGTTGCCCAAGTGAAAGCAAAGTGATTTACTCCCCCTCAAGCGCCGTTGACAGGCGTGTCGGACCGGCCAAGCCGGCTCCCGGATGGAAACCGCTTCTTGAGGAGTTGCGAGACATGAGAAGATCCTTGCGCGTCGCCATGCTGGCGACAGTGGCGACGTTCGTTGCCGGCGCTGCACTGGCCGACGACCTCGTCGCCAAGGACCGCATCGGCCCGGCCGACGCCCCGAAGGTGCTGTCGTTCCGTCTGACCGGCGATGGTCCCGGCAACACCGACCCGGCCGTTGCCGAGGGCTACCAGAAGCTCTTCGTCGAATTCATCAAGAAGCATCCCGGCTGGCAGATCAAGCTGGAGCGCATGTCCGACAATATCGGGCAGGAGCAGGCGCGCATGCTCGAGCAGGCGAAGTCGGGCAGCGGCCCGGATTGCGCCGCGGTCGACAGCTTCGTGCTCGCCCTGTTCATGAATGCCGGCGTGCTCAAGCCGCTCAACGACTACTTCACCAAGGACGAGATCGACGATCTGTTCCCGTTCGTCCGCGAGGGCGTCACGGGCAAGGACGGCAAGCTCTACGCTTGGTGGTGGGATACCGATCTGCGCGTCCTCTACCGCAACAAGGACATCGTCGCCGAGGCGCCGCAGACCTGGGACGAGCTCAAGGCAGCCGCCATCGCCTCCAAGGACAAGGGCATGGAAGGCGTGCTCGTCAATGGCGGCCGCTGGGAAGGCACCACGTTCGACTGGCTGGCGAACTTCTGGGCGCAGGGCGGCAAGCTCGTCGACGACAGCGGCAAGCCGATCTTCGCCGAGGGCGAGAACCGCGAGAAGTTCCTGAAGGCCGTCAACTACTTCAAGGACCTCGTCGATTCGGGCGCCGCGCCGAAGCGCATCGCCACGATCGTCAACTATGACGAGTTCAACGCCGCGGCCGCTGCCGGCACCACCGCCCTCTTCATCGGCGGCAACTGGCAGCTCGCCCAGCTGAAAAGCACGCTGGAGCCGGAAGAATTCGCCAAGTGGACCTTCTCGGCCATCCCCGGCCCGACGAAGGACCAGCGTTCGACCGGCACCGGTGGCTGGACGATCGGCGCGTTCTCGGCCGACCCCGAGAAGGTCGCCATGTGCGCCGGCATCGCCAAGGAAGTCTATTCCGGCCCCGGCAACGCTCTGCAGCAGCAGCTGCCGACGTCGAAGGCGCTCTACGACAAGTTCGACGTCTTCAAGTCGGACAGCAACAAGGCCTTCGCCGCGGCGCTGGTCGACGGCCAGGCCCGCCCGGGCGTTCCGATCTATCCCGAGATCTCCAACCAGATCCAGGTGATGATGGGCGACGTGCTGACGGGCGCCAAGACGCCGGAAGCTGCGCTCGACGCCGCCAACGCCGCCGTCCAGGCTGCCTACGCCCGCCTCTGAGGCTGGCATTCACGTGACATGAGGCGAGGTCCCGGCGGGCATGCCTGTCCGGGACCTCGCATCTTCTGAAGGTGGCCAGGTGAGGAGGCCGAAGGCATGACGATGGGTGCAGCGGCCGCGACGGGCCGGCGCGACGTGATCGCGCGCTCCGGCCTCAGACGGCGCATCGAGGACAATCCGTTCTCGTGGCTCTTGCCGGTGGCGATCCTGCTCGGCGTCTTCTACCTCTATCCGCTGATCGACGTGGTGCGGCTCGCCTTCACCAATGCGAGCCTGCGCGGCGGAGCTGAGGTCTACACGACGGATTCCTTCGTCGCGCTGCTCGGCAACCACGTCCTCGTCGACATTCTCTGGACGACCTTCGTCTTCACCGCCGGCAGCGTCGTCGGCCAGCAGCTGTTCGGCCTCGGCATCGCGGTCCTCGTGATGCGCGGCGAGCGGCGGCGCCTCTATGGCATGACCGCGCTGCGCACCATCGTGCTGGTCGCCTGGGTCATTCCCGGCATCGCCAACGGCCTCATCTGGCAGATGCTGTTCAGCGAGGCGCCGTTCGGCGCGATCAACAGCGTGCTCCGCCTGATGCATGTCCAGCCGGTCGCCTGGCTGTCGGACCCGAACATCGCCATGGTCTCGGCGATCGTCTCCAATGTCTGGCGCGGCACCGCCTTCTCGATGATCGTGTTCTATGCCGCCCTCAAGGCGATCGACCCGACGCTCTATGAGGCGGCGAGCGTCGACGGCGCCAACGGCTTCCAGAAGTTCATCTTCATCACGCTGCCGCAGATGCGCGCGGCGATCCTCGTCAACTCGATCCTGATCACCATCGCGACGCTGAACACCTTCGATGCGATCATCTCGCTGACGGGCGGCGGGCCCGGCCGCGCCACCGAAGTGCTCTCGCTCTACACCTTCAACACGGTGTTCCGGAATCTCGACCTCGCCGGCGGCAGCGTGCTCTCGGTGCTGATGCTCGCCATCAGCCTGGTGCTCGCCATCGGCTATGCCTCCTTCCTGCCACGCCGGGAGCCCTCGGAATGACCTCGGACGCCCGCGAACGCCTCTGGGACGCCGTCACCTATCTGCTGGCGATCATCACCGCCGCCTTCTTCCTGGTCCCGCTGCTGTGGCTGCTGTCGCTGTCGCTGCGCACGCGCCAGGAAGTGTTCCTCGGCGCCAGCCGCTTCATCCCGAAGCGGCCGACGCTGGCCAATTTCGAGCAGATCCTCTCCGACCCGGCCTTCGTCACCTATCTCTGGAACGGGCTGAAGCTGTCGGCGCTCGGCGGCATCGGCTGCCTGATCGTCGCGGCGCCGGCGGCCTATGCCTTCTCGCGCTTCCGCTTCGGCAGCCGCGGCTCGCTGATGATGGCGATCCTCGCCTTCCAGATGGTGTCGCCGCTGGTCATCCTGGTGCCGCTCTACCGCTACATGGCCTCGCTCGGCCTGCTCGACAGCCATTTCAGCGTCACGATGATCTACATTGCCGTCAGCCTGCCGATGGCCGTATGGCTCTTGAAGAGCTCGATCGACGGCATTCCGAAATCGCTAGAGGAAGCGGCCGAGATCGACGGCTGCACGCGGTTCGGCATTTTCTGGCGCATCACGCTGCCCCTCGTGGCGCCCGGCATGGCCTCGGCCTTCATCCTGATCATGATCCTGAACTGGTCGCAGTTCCTGGTGCCGTTCCTGTTGCTCAGCACCGATTCGAAGCTGCCGATCTCGGTCGCGATCTTCACTTTCGCCGGCACGTCGAACGCCTCCTCCACCCAGGTGCTCGCCGCGGCCTGTCTCGTCGCCGTCGTCCCCGCCATCGTCGCCTTCCTGCTGCTGCAGCGGTTGATCGTCGGTGCGCTGACGGCCGGCGCAGTCAAGGGCTGACCGCCGGCGCGCCCCCTTCCCTCTCTCCAATCTCGCCCCCTGAGGAGTAGCCTCCATGTCTCTCACCCTCCAGCAGCGGCTGGATCGCATCAATGTGCGCGTCGAAGAGCTCGAATTCTGGCGCGAACGCGAAACCGTGCCCGTCGAGGGCTGGCAGTTCGACGGCAAGCCGATCGCGCTTGGCGGCTTCTGGCCTGAGCGCGACGGCGTCCGCAAGCTCGCCGCCCATGCCGTGGTGCCCGATCACTGGCCGCTCGACGAAACGCTGCTGATGCTGAATGTCGGCGGCGAAAGCCTGATCGCGCTGACGCCCGAGAGCGGCGAGACCGAGCGCTTCGGCCTCGATCCGTTCCATGAGGAATTCCCGGTTCCCGCCCGCAGCTTCGCGATCGACATCGACGCGGTGGCGCGCAAGCCGTTCGGCGAGCCGGTGCGCGAGCCGCGGCTGACGCGGGCGCATCTGGCCCGCATCGACAAGCCGGTGCACGAGCTCCGCCTGCTGCTGAAGCAGGTCGCCGAGGCCGTGCAGTATCTCGGCGAGCACGAGGTGGTGCCGCATCTGATCAAGGCGGCCGAGGAGACCTTCGCCGCGCTCGACTGGCCGTCGGCGACGGCGGACTATGTCGCGCGCACGGCGCCACAGCGCGGCCAGCAGCGGATCTGGCAGTTGCCGCCGCTGAAGGACAATCCCGATGCCCTCCGGCAGGATCAGCGCGCCAGCGTCACGGCCGCGCTCGAGGCGCTGCGCGGCAAGCTGAAGGCGCTGAAGGCGATCTATCCGCAGCAGGGCAAGCTCGCGGTCACCGGCCATGCCCATATCGATCTCGCCTGGCTCTGGCCCTATGCCGAGACCCGCCGCAAGGCGCGCCGCACCTTCCACACGGCGCTGCAGCTGATGAAGCAGTTCCCGGACTTCGTCTTCAACCAGTCGACCGCGGCCTATTACGCGCAGATCGAGGAAGACGATCCGGCGCTGTTCACGGCGATCCAGGCCGCCGTCAAGGCCGGCCAGTGGGAAACCATCGGCGCGATGTGGGTCGAGCCCGACACCAACATGCCGACCGGCGAGAGCTTCGTGCGCCAGCTCCTCTACGGGCAGCGCTATTTCGAGCAGAAGTTCGGCGTCCGCCACCGCGTCTGCTGGCTGCCGGACTGCTTCGGCTTCTCCGGCGCGCTGCCGCAGCTGCTGCGCCAGGCCGGCGTCGACAGTTTCTTCACGATCAAGGTCAACTGGTCGGAGACCAACCGCTTCCCCTATGACCTCTTCTGGTGGGAAGGCCTCGACGGCAGCCGCGTGCTCGCGCACACCTTCGACAATCCGGTCAACGGCTATAACGGCTCGACCGAGCCGAAGGCGATCATCGGCACCTGGAAGAACTTCCGCGGCAAGGTGATCCATGACGAGAGCCTGCTCGCCGTCGGCCATGGCGATGGCGGCGGCGGCGTGATGCCGGAAATGCTGGAGCGGCAGAAGCAGCTCGCCGATTTCCCGGCGGTGCCCGCAATGCGCCCGGCGCGTGTCGAGGAATTCTTCGGCCGCATCCATGACAACCTCCCGGCGAATGTCCCGGTCTGGAACGGCGAGATCTATCTCGAGCTGCACCGCGCCACGCTGACGACGCAGTCCGGCACCAAGAAGAAGCATCGCGAGGCCGAGCGCGCGCTGATCACGGCCGAGACGATCTCCTCGCTCGCCATGCTGCTCGGCGCCGACAAGCCGTCGAGCCTCGAGGATCTCTGGCGTCCGGTGCTCAAGAACGAGTTCCACGACATCCTGCCGGGCTCCGGCGTGCGCGAGGTCTATGTCGACGCCGAGAGCGAGCTGGCCGCCGCGCGCGACGCCGGTCTCGCCCGCCAGCAGGAGGCGCTCGCGGCGCTCGTCGGCAAGCTGCCGAAGGGCGAAGCCGCGGATGTCGAGGTTGTCGTCAACCCGACGCTGTCGCCGCGCCCGCTCCGCTTCGAGGGCAAGAATGGTCCGGTGGCGGCTGGCTCCAGCGTTCCCGCGCTCGGCATTTCCGTCGTCGGCCCGACCGGGCTCACCGCAGCGCCCGGCCTCACCGTCAGCGCGGACCGGCTGGAGAACAGCCATATCCGCGTCACCATCGGCAAGGACGGCACGATCACCAGCCTTTTCGACAAGCAGACCGGCCGCGAGGCGCTCGCCGGCCGCGGCAACCAGCTCGTCGCCTATCCGATGGACAAGCCGCGCAACTGGGACGCCTGGGACGTCGAGGACGACTACACCGCCAACGCCCAGGAACTGACCGAGGTCGAGAGCGTCGAAATCGTCGAGAACGGCCCGCATCGCGCCGCGATCCGCATCGTCAAGCGCTTCCGCGATTCGGTGGTGACGCAGACCTATTCGCTGTGGGCCAATGCGCCGCGCCTCGACATCAAGACGCATCTCGACTGGCATGACCGCCGCGTGCTGCTGCGCACGCTGACCCCGGTCGCGGTCCGCTCGAACTATGCCACCTTCGAATGCGCTTTCGGCATCGTCCGCCGCTCGACGCATGAGAACACGTCGTGGGACGCGGCCAAGTTCGAGGTACCCGGCCATCGCTTCGCCGATCTCGCCGAGCCCGGCTTCGGCGTCGCGCTGCTCAATGACGGCAAGTATGGCCACAGCGTGCGCGGCAATGTGCTCGGCCTCAGCCTGCTGCGCTCGCCGATCTATCCCGATCCGCTGGCCGACGAGGGCGAGCAGAGCTTCACCTATGCGCTGATGCCGCATGGCGGCGACTGGTTCGCCGCCGGCGTCCTCCGCGAGGCTGAGGATCTCAACCAGCCGCTGCTGGCGACGGCCGCGCATGGGCTGCAGGTCGGCGAGGTGACGCCGGTCCGCCTGTCGGGCCATGGCGTCGCCCTCGCGGGTCTGAAGCCCGCCGAGGACACCGCCGACATCGTGCTGCGCGTCTATGAGCCGGTCGGCGGCCGCGGCGGCCTCGAGGTCAGCCTCGCCGGTGGCTGGTCGGTCGCCGGCGACGTCAACCTGCTCGAGGAAGCGGTCGAGCGGACGGATGATTTCGGCATCCGCCCGTTCGAGGTGAGGAGCCTCCGCCTCGCCCGATAAGACCCGCCGCGCCGGCGCACCGCCCCGGTTTCCTCCCGCGGGGCGTTGGCCGGTGCCGGCCCGGCCCCGCTGTCCGCCGATCCTCTCCGATCGGCGGACAGCGGGGCTCACTCCTCGAGCCTTTCGGGGCTTGTCGGTTGCTTCCGCCGCAGCAATGCGGCAAGCAGGGCGCATTATGAACGATCTCGCCGGATCCAATTCCGAGCTCGCCGCCAGCCACAATCGCGGCGTGATCCTGCGTGCCATCCAGCGCCACCAGCCGATCTCGCGCACGGAGCTCGCGCGCCGCTCCGGCCTCACCAAGCAGACCGTGACGCGCATCGCCGAGCGACTGATCGGCGAGAAGCTGGTGCTCGAAGCGCGGCGGCGGCATGGCCAGCCGGGGCAGCCGGCGATCGAGCTCGAGATCAATCCGGATGGCTGCCATGCCATCGGCGCCTATGTCGCCCGCGACCATGTCACCATCGTCGCCATCGACGCCTCCGGCGCAGTGCGCGGCCGCATCCATCACGAGATCGCCTATGCGCAGCCCGAAACGGCGATCGGCCTGATCGAGGACGCGCTCGCGACCTTCAAGCGCCGCCGGACCATCGACGACCGTCGCCTCGCCGGCCTTGGCCTCGCGCTGCCCGACTGGCTCGGCGAGATCCCCTTCCCCGGCATGCCGGCCGACTACGCCGCCTGGACCGGCTACGACATCCGCGCCCGCTTCGCGCGCTTCACCGACCTGCCGCTCTATATCGAGAACGACGCCATCGCGGCGGCGATCGGCGAACTCAATTACGGCCTCGGCGTCGAGAGCCGCAGCTTCTTCTACATCTTCATCGGTGCCGGCCTCGGCGGCGCCGTCGTGCTCGACGGCATGTGCCATCACGGCGTGACCGGGCTTTCCGGCGAGATCGGCTGGCTGCCGACGCTGGCGCAGAACCAGCCGGAGGGCAGCCGCGTGCAGCCGCTCGGCCAGCTCGTCTCGCTCTATGTTCTGTATGATTTCCTCGCCCGGCACGGCATCCAGGTGGCGCGGCCGGCCGACCTGCTCTTGCTCGACACGCGCGGGCGCGCGCTCGTCTCCGACTGGCTGCGCGAGGCGGCGCGCTACATCGCCGAGGCCGCCGTGCATATCGGGCTCCTGATCGATCCCGACGCGGTGGTGATCGGCGGCCGCCTGCCGGTGCGGCTCGTCGACGAGATGCTGCTCTATGTCAACGAGTTCCTGGCGCGTGATCCGCGTCCGGCCCCTGCGATCCATCGCGCCGCCGGATCGGAGGACGCCACCGCGCTCGGCGCCGCCACCATGCCGCTCGCCGAGGTGCTCCGGCTCGAATCCTATGATCCGGCCCAATTGAACCGGAAGCCGCTGACCGGGCTTCCGGCGCAGGCCAGCGCGTTCATCGTCTAGCTCGGCCGCCCGTCATCGACCAGCGATCACCGTCGCCGCCCGCGCGACATGAGCGTCCATATGACTTCGTGCCGCCAGCGCCACCCAGTCGCGCGCGATGCGCTCGGCCTCGGCGAGCCGGTTCTGCCGCAGGCTGATCTCGACCTCGCTCGCCAGAATCTCGACGGCCATGGCGACATAGGTATCGGTGCTGCGCGTGCAGCGGATGCGGGCATCCGCAATCCAGTCGGACGCGCGGGCGAAGTCGTTCTCGGCGGCATAGGTAAGGGCAATCGTCCGCGCGGTCGCGCCCTGCCAGCAGCGGTCGGCCAGCTGGCATGAGAGCGCGAACGCCGCTTCGAGCGCGGGACGAAGACTGGCGGGCTTCGCCCCTTGTCTCAGCCGCGCCTCGGCCTGCAGTGCGACCGGCCAGGGCTCGAAGGCGATCCAGCGCTGGGCCTCGACCATAGAGAGACAACTGGTGAGCCACGACTCGGCGTCCACCGGCCGGCCGGCCGCGAGCAGGCCCCAGGCACCGATGCCGAGCGACCAGATCTCGCGCCGGGCATTTCCCGCGGCCCGGGCGAGCTCGAGGCCGATGGCATGCTGCTCCAGCCCGTCGTCGATGCGGCCCCAGTCGATGAGGTTGAAGCCGGCGACGGCGTGGATGCCGGCCCGGTTGTCGGCCGAGAGCGCGAGCGCGCCGGCCTCAGCGAGATAGGCCTCCGCGGCCGGTCGGCGACCGGCGAGAGCCTCGACATAGCCGAGTTCGCGATAGGCGGAGGCCGCGAGTTCGGTGGCGCCAGTGCGAAGGGCCAGTTCGGCGCAGGATCGCAGGATGATCGACCCCTCATCATCATAGCCGCGCACGGCATGGACCAGCGCCGTGCCGAGCTCGAACATCGCTTCGGCGGCCAGCCCCGCATCCGCGATCTTCTCGGCATCGTCGACCGCCCGCCGCAGCGACTCGACGCCGGCATCCACGGCTCCGGCGGAGAGCGCCGCGAGACCGGAGGTGATCAGCGATCGGACGAATGTGGCCGGAGCAATGCCAGCGGGCGGCGCCGCGATGCTGCGACGCGCGGCGCTCCTCAGCGCCGGCGTCGGCCGCTCGCCGAGTTCGGCGGCGAACAGCGCCTCCGTGGCCTCGACATGGCTGAGGGCCGCATCATGGCGCCCGGCCTGGACGAGGCTCCGCACCAGCAGGATATGCGCGCCCTCATCATACGGATCGCGGTGCACGGCCTGCGCGGCGAGGCGGATCGCGCGATCCGCGTCGCCGAGCGCGATGGCCTTGAGGATTTCGCGGCGCAGCCGGGCAGAAACGGCCGAGGCCATCCTCTCGCGCTCGACGAGCAGCCAGGTCGCGAATTCGGGGCTCGATCGCGGCTCGATGCCGAGAAGGAGCGGCCCGGCGGCCTCGATATCGAAGTCATCGTCCTCAATCTGCCGGACATCGATCGTGATATCGGCCGGAAAGTCGCGTGCGATCGGATCGCCGAGCAGGCAGTCGGACGTCGCCAGCGCGTTCCTGAGCGAGGCCAGGCACCAGCGAAGTGCCGCCAGCGGGTCGGCCGCTTCGGGGAAGAGTTCGGCCGCGAGGCCGCGCCGGTCGAGCGGCGCACGCGACAGCACCACCCGCGCCAGCAGCGCCCAGGCCTGATAGCCGCGGACGGGCTGGCTGACGCCCCCGGCATCGAGGATCGCCGGCTCGCCCAGCAGCCTGATCGTCATGCGCATGGCTCAGTCCCTCTCTACGACGCGCGCCGCAGATCATCCGGAAGCGTTTGATGGGGCGTTGGATCGCTCCCTTCGGCTTCGATGAGATCGGGCGCGCGGCGTCAAACGGCGCCGTCATTCCTCGGCCGCGGTCACAGCAAAAGGAGACCGATCATGCCAATCTACGTCATCGAACGCGAGATTCCCGGGGCCAACAGGCTGAGCGCCGACGAGCTCCGCGATATCGCGGCAAAGTCGAACGAGGTCGTCGCCGGCCTCGGCGTTCCCTATACATGGCACACCAGCTATGTCGCCGGCGACAAGGTCTACTGCGTCCACGAGGCTGACGACGCCGAGACCATCCGCCGTCACGCCCACGAGGCCGGTTTTCCGGCCAACAGCGTGACGGAAGTCGCCGCGATCATCGGCCCGCGGACGGGCAACCCGTAGGCAGCGCGCAACGCCGCCCCTCCTGCGGGGCCCGGGCGCTACCGGCGCCTCAGCCCCGCCCCCCATCCTGAGGACATCATCGATGAAGACACTCTCCCTTTCGGCAGGGCTTGCCGTCGCTTGCCTTGTTTCATTCAGCGCGCCGGCGCTGGCGCATGGCCAGCACGGCTCCGCCGATCCAGGCCTCGTCACCGCCGTCCGCAAGGCGAATGATCGCTTCCGCAACGTCGCCGCGGCAAAAGCCGAAGGCTACGCGCCGATCCCTTGCGCCAGCAGTCCGACGGGCGGCGCTATGGGCATCCACTATGTGAATGCGGCCTATCTCAAGGACGATGCCGTCGACATCGCCCGGCCGGAGGCTGTCGTGTATGAGCCGAAGGCCGATGGCCGGCTGGAACTGGTTGCCGTCGAATATATCACCAGCAAGGGCCCGGCCTCGCTGGCGGGGCAGCTCTTCAACTTCACGGGCGCGCCGAACCGCTACGGACTCGGGCCGTTCTACGAGCTGCATGTCTGGGCGTGGCGCGCCAATCCGACCGGCGCCTTTTCCGACAACAATCCGCATGTCAGCTGCGACGCTGCCAGGGCGGATGCCAACTGACCAAGTCGCGGCCGGAGATCATCCGGCCGCGAAACCGCTGACTTCAGGCGGCGCGCGCGGATCGGGCAGCAGCGTTTCCAGGAAGGGCAGCATCGCCGCGCCGAGCAGGACGCAATCCGAACCGAGGCTGGCCGGCACGATCTCGGGCAGCCATTGCGGCTGCAGGGGACCGGCCATGCGCTCGGCCCGGATGGCGGCGAAGCGATGGGCGAACAGGCGGACGAGATCGCGCGGCAGGCGGCCGCCGACGAAGATGCCGCCCGGCGCGAGGAATCCCGAAACCGCGATTGCGGCATCGACGAAATGCTGTGCCGCCCGGTCGACCCAGGCTTCGGCGATGGCGCGATCGGCGGGAGCGAGCGCTTCCAGGAAGGCGTCGGGATCGCCGCCGGCGTCCCAGTGGCGGTCGAGCAGCGGCTGCAGCGCCGTCATCGACGCCGCCTCGTCGAGCAGGATGCCGTCCTCGCCGGTGCGCATCTGGCCGATGCGGCCGGCGCGGTCGGTGACGCCATGGAAGAGATGGCCGCGGATCATCAGCCCGGCGCGGACCTCGCGGCCGAACAGCACATGCACGAAGCTGCCATCGGCCGGCGCGTTGCCGAGCAGGCGTTCGCCGAGCGCCGCGGCGACGGAGCTGCGCTCGACCACCACCGGATGGTCGGCGAGCGCTGCGGTGATCGCGGCGGGATCGAACGGGGTCGCGACGCCGATGCCGAGCAGGCGACCTGCCAGCGCGGGATCGAGGAGGGACAGCACGCTTTCGACGGCGGCGCGCATCGCCGGCCCGACATCCTCGATCGCCGCCGATGCGGCCCGCCGGCGGGCGCGATGGACGATGCGGCCCTTCAAGTCGACGATCGCGACCTGCACCAGATCGCCATAGGGATCGACGCCGAGCGCGAAGGCGCCGTCGGGCTCGATGGCGAAGCGCGTCGCGCGGCCACCGTCGACGGGGCGGATCAGATGCGCCTCGACCAGGCGGCGGATGATGTTGGTGATGCCCGGCGCCGTGAGGCCGGTGACCTCGGCAAGGTCCTGCCGCGTCAGCGAGACGGCCCGGCGCAGCGCCTCCAGCGTCACGCGGGCATTGTGATCGGCGGCATGGACAAGATTGCGGCCGGCCGAGCCGCGCGGCGGCGCCGCCCGCTCATGCGGCGGTCGGTCGGCCATGCGTGGATGATAGTCCCTGCCGAACGGCATCCGCTCTCCCTGTACCCCTAGTCGGCCGCCGCCTGCATCATCGACCGCGCCCGCGCCTCGGCGCGCTGCAGATCGAGGAATATGTCATATTTCGCGGCATGAATCCGGCTCGCCATGCCGCCGGAGGGCAGATAGCGCGCCGAAAGCCGCGACATCCGGTCGATGGCGGCCAGCGTGTCCGGAAAGGCCCCGGCCGCGACGGCGCCGAGCATGGCCGCGCCGAGCAGCACCGGCTCCGCCGTCTCGGGGATCGCGACGGCAAGGCCGGTGGCGTCGGCGAGGATGTGGCGCACCAGTTCGCTCTGACCTGCCCCGCCCGAGATGACGATGGTCTCGATGACAGCGCCTTCGCCGGCGAGGGCGTCGACGATCTGTCGGGCGCCATAACCGAGGCCTGAGAGGCCGGCGAGATAAAGCCGCGCCAGGCTGTCGAGGTCCTCGTCCATGCCGAGACCGACGATCGTGGCGCGCGCGTCGGGATCGGCGTTCGGCGCGCGGTTGCCGAGGAATTCCGGCACGACATGCAGCGCCGCCGCGAGCCGGGCGACGGCATCCGCCGTCGGCGCCAGCGCGGTGATCCGCTCCTCGAGCAGCGCGAACAGCGGCAGGCCGCGCCGCGCTGCCTCCTGGCGGGCCGAGGGCGTCGCCGGATGCAGCGTGACGAGATGGTCGATGGCGGCGCCGGCCGCCGACTGGCCGCCTTCGTTCAGCCAGAGGCCGGGCAGCATCGCCGCATAATAGGGGCCCCAGACGCCGGGCACGAAGCTCGGCGCGCGGGTCGAGGCCATGGCGCAGGCGGAGGTGCCGAAGATGTAGCCGAGCTGGCGGGTCGGGTCGGTCGCCTTGCCATCGGTGTCGCGCGCGCCGATCGAACCGACGCCGCCGGCATGGGCATCGATCAGCGCGGCGCCGACCGCGATGCCGGGACGGAGGCCGAGTTCGGCGGCGGCGGCCGCGGTCAGTCCCTGGCCGAGCGGCGTGCCGGGCTCGACGACGCGCGTGCCGATGCGGCGGAAGCCCTCGTCGGCGAGGACGCCGAGGCCGATCTGGCGGAAGAAGCCCTCGTCCCAGCGCCGCTCATGCGCGAGATAGGTCCATTTGCAGGTCAGCGTGCAGATCGAACGGTCGAGGCTGCCGGTGGCGCGGAAGGTCAGCCAGTCCGAGAGGTCGAAGAAGTGCTCCGCCGCCGCGAAGCTCTCGGGCATGGTCTCGGCCAGCCAGAGCAGCTTCGGCGTCTCCATCTCGGGCGAGACCTGGCCGCCGACATAGGCGAGCACCGGATGCCGCGTGTCGTTGATGCGGCGGGTCTGGTCGAGCGCGCGATGATCCATCCAGACGATGATGTCGCGCTCGGGATCGCCCGAGGGTCCGACGGCGACGGGTGCGCCATCCCTGCCGACCGCGACCAGCGAACAGGTCGCGTCGAAGCCGATGCCGGCGATCGCGCCCGGATCGACGGCGGCGCTCGCCACCGCCTCGCGGACCGATTCCGTGACCGCGCGCCAGATGTCGCGCGAGGATTGCTCGACCTGGTCGCCCGGCGCATGCCAGATCGCGATCGGGCGGCGGGCGCTGGCGAGGAGGCGCCCGTCAGTGTCGAAGAGGCCGGCGCGCGCGCTGCCCGTGCCGACATCGATGCCGATGAAATAGGTCATGAGCGGCCTCCTGCGCCTCGGCCCGCAATCCTCCGCCGCGGGCCGACACGGTTCTACAAGAAAGCGCCCAAACGAAAAGGGCCGCGCATGGCGCGGCCCTTTCCAGTCATCCGTCGAAACGGATCAGAGAGGGGGATCGATCAGAGATTGCGGTGCGCGGCGTCGCGCAGCTTGTCCGCCGTATCCTTGACCTTGTCCTTGGCGTCGCCCACGGCCTGCTGCGTCTCGCCCTTGACTTCCTGGGCGATGCCTTCGGCCTGGAGCCGCTCATTGCCGACTGCCTTGCCGACGCCCTGCTTGACGTTGCCGGCGGCCTCGTTGGCGAGACCCTTGATCTTGTCGGTGGTGCTGCTGGTCATGTCGTTTCTCCCAGATGGGCTGATTGAACACGGGAAGCCAATGCCTCAACCGGCGGAGCGTTCCATCGGGGCGCGATTTTGCCGTGCGGCTCCGGGCCGGTCATGCTAGGGCCATGGCATCGCAAGCGGGCCCAAGAAGAGGCCCTTTGATCCCGGAGGACACCGTGCAGAGCGCCGATACCCACACGATCACCGCCGATGGCGCCGAAGCCGTCCTCGACCTTCGCGGCGGCCATGTGCGGCGCTTCGCGGTCAAAGGCGGCGGCCGCGTGATCGAGCCGACGCATACGGCGCCCTGGGCCGACGACGCGGCGATCCAGGCCGACGAAAGCATCCTGCCGAACCTTCGCTATCTCTCCGGCGACTTCTTCTGCGCCCCGTTCAGCACCGCCGATGTCGATGGCGCGCCGGCGCATGGCTGGCCGGCCAATGCGCGCTGGACCGTGCTCGAGACGGTGCCGCATCCCGAAGGCGGCACGATCGCGCGCTATGAGCTGTCGCGTCCGGTGATGGGCGCGCGCCTCGTCAAGGAATTCGCGCTGCGCGACGGCCATCCCTTCCTCTACCAGCGCCACATCTTCTATGGCGGCGAGGGTGCGCTGCCGGTCGCGAGCCATGGCATGACGCGCTTCACGCCGGGCGGCCGCCTCGCCTTCTCGCCGAAGCGCTATGCGACGACGCCCGACACGGCGCCCGAGCCCGATCCGAGCCTCGGCCGCTCGAGCCTTGCCTATCCCGCCCGCTTCACCGATTTGACCCGCGTGCCGATGGCGGACGGCTCCTTCGCCGATGTCACCACCTATCCCTTCGCCTCGATGAACGAGGACTTCATCATGCTGGTCGAGGCGGAAGGCGCCCGGATCGGCTGGGCGGCGGCGACGCGGCCGGACAAGCGCGATATCTATCTCAGCCTCAAGAACCCGGCCGATCTTCCGGTCACGCTGCTCTGGTTCTCGAATGGCGGCCGCGACTATGCGCCGTGGAATTCGCGCCATATCGGCGTGCAGGGCATCGAGGAAGGCCGCACCTTCGGCGGCGCCGGCCACAAGGCCTCGATCGCGCCGAACCCGCTCAGCGAGGACGGCGTGCCGACCGCGCTGGTGCTCGATCCGGACGGCGAGGTCGAGGTGCGCAACGTCATCGGCGGCCTGCCGCTGCCGGACGGCTGGACGCGCGCCGCGGATGTCGATGTCGGCGCCGACAGCGTCACGATCCGCGATGAAGGCGGCGCCAGCCTCACGGTGCCGTTCGACGCGGCCTTCCTGACGCGCGGCCGATAGATCGCCGAGCATTGCGGCAAGAACGGCGGCCGGTCTTGACCGGAGCCGCCGGCTTGCCGATAGCAGCGCTGCGTTTCGAAGAGTTCACACAAAGGAGACACCCGATGACCACCATCACCCGGATCGAGAGCGGCCCGCGCATGAGCCAGGCCGTCGTCTATGGAGACATGGTCTATCTCGCCGGCCAGGTCGGCGAGGGCGACAGCGTCGCCAGCCAGACCCGCGCTGCGCTCGCCGAGATCGACCGGCTGCTGGCAGTGGCCGGCTCCGACAAGTCGCGCATCCTCTCGGCGACGATCTGGCTCGCCGACATCGCCGACTTCGCCGAGATGAACTCGGTGTGGGACGTCTGGGTCGACAAGGCCAATCCGCCGGCCCGTGCCACCGGCGAGGCGAAGCTCGCCGCGCCGAAGTACAAGGTCGAGATCATCATCGTCGCCGCCAAGGCCTGAGCCCACAAGGCTTGAGCGGCGGGGCTCTAGCCCTGATGACGAGGGCGCGGCGGTCTCAGACCGCCGTGCCGACCAGCGCGCCGATGCCGGCGGTGATCGCCATGGCGAGCGCGCCCCAGAAGGTGACGCGGAGCGCCCCCTTCGAGAGCGTCGCGCCGCCGACCCGCGCCCCGAGCGCGCCGAGCAGCGCCAGGAAGAACAGCGTCGTGATCGACACCGTCGGCACGATGACCGATTCGGGCGCCAACACGGCGGCGATCAGCGGCATGGCGGCGCCGGCGGCGAAGGTCGCGGCCGAGGTCAGCGCCGCCTGCACAGGCCGCGCCGAGGCGAGATCGGAGAGCCCGAGCTCGTCGCGGGCATGGGCGCCGAGCGCATCCTTCCGCGTCAGCTGGATGGCGACCTGCTCGGCGAGTTCTGGATCGAGGCCGCGCTCGACATAGATCGCCGCGAGCTCCGACAATTCGGCCTCGGGATTGACCTCGAGCTCGTGCCGCTCGCGCTCGAGATCGGCATTCTCCGTGTCGGACTGCGACGACACCGAGACATATTCGCCCGCCGCCATCGACATCGCGCCGGCGACGAGGCCGGCGACGCCGGCCAGAAGCACGTCGCCGCGGCCCGTCGAGGCCGCCGCCACGCCGACGATGAGGCTGGCCGTCGAAACGATACCGTCATTGGCGCCGAGCACGGCGGCCCTCAGCCATCCGATCCGGTGGACGAGATGAGATTCCGCATGTGCCGACGGCGCCATGGCCAGATCCTTTCTTGGAATAATTCTAGCCTATATAGCGCCTCAACATGACAGCTGTCGCTCGCCATGCGATTGGGCGACGGATTGCCGCGGGATGGCGCTTGTCGTCCTGCCTTCGGAACGTGCATGATGAAGTCTTGTGCGGCCGTCGCTCGCCGCGCACGCCCGGGGCCATTTTGCTGCCGGGATCCAACGTCCGGAGCCGAGCTTGCCCCTCGATCATTTCGACTTTTCAACCACCGAGCCGGCGCTCGATGCGCTTGCCGACGCCGCCCGCGCCGATATCGCGGCGCTCGCCTATCCCGACAAGGCCTGGGTCCAGCCGGCGACGGCACCCGATGGCGAGACGGCCGCCGATGTCCTCGTCGTCGGCGCCGGCCAATCGGGCCTCGTGATCGCGGCCGCGCTCCGCCGCGAGGGCATCCGCAACGTGGTCGTGCTCGACCAGTCGCCGAAGGGCGTCGAGGGACCGTGGGTGAGCTTTGCCCGCATGCCGGAACTGCGCACCCCGAAGATCACGGTCGGGATGGAGTTCGGCATTCCCAATCTCGGTGTCCGGCGCTGGTTCGAGACGCGCTACGGCGCCGGCGCCTGGGACGGCCTCGCCCGGCTGCCGCGCACGGACTGGATGGATTATCTCAACTGGTACCGCGCCGTCTGGGACATCAAGGTCGAGAACGACACCGTGGTGACCGACATCGCGGACGCCGGCGGTCTCGTCGCGGTCGAGAGCCGCGCCGGCGGCGTTACGCGGCTGCGTTACGCCAAGCTGGTCGTGCTCGCCACCGGGTCCGATGGCGCCGGCGCCTGGCGCGTGCCGCGCTTCATCACCGACGCGCTGCCGGCCGATCGCTATGACCATTCGAACCACGCCATCGACTTCGAGCGCCTCAGGGGCAAGGCGATCGGCATTCTCGGCCATGGCGCCTCGGCCTTCGATACGGCGGTGGCGGCGCTGGAGGCCGGCGTCGCCTCGGTCGATCTCTGCTTCCGCCGCGCCCGCCTGCCGCGCGCCAACCCGCATCGCTATATCGAGAATGCGGGGATCATGTCGCATCACCCGCTGCTCGACGACACCGTGCGCTGGCGCATCGCCCGGCATTTCCGCCAGCACGACCAGCCGCCGGCCTGGGCGAGCTTCGAGCGCGCGGTCGTGCTGCCGGGCTTCCGGATGCATGCCGGATCGCCCTGGCTCGACATCGGCATGGACGGCGACAAGATCCGCGTGACGACGCCCGGCCAGGTGTTCCAGTTCGACCATGTCATCCCGGCGACCGGCCAGGCGATCGACCTGCCGTCGCGGCCGGAGCTGAAATCGCTGCACGGCATCATCGCGCGCTGGCAGGATTGCTTCGCGCCGCCGCCCGGTGAGGAGGACGACGGGCTCGCCAGCCTGCCCTATCTCGGCGATGCCTATCAGCTCCAGCCGCGCGAGCCGGGCGGACCGGCCTGGGTCAGCCGGGTGCATGCGTTCAACTCGCTGTCCATGGTCAGCAACGGCCCGCATTCGACCTCGATCTCGGGCCATCGCCATGCCCTGCCCCGGCTCATCCGCGGGTTGACGCTCAGGCTGCTGCTCGACCAGCAGCAGGCGATCATTCCGGGCCTCGCCGCCTATGCCGATGCCGACCTCGTCCTGCCGGACGATTTCGAGGCGGTGCTGGCGCTGAATGGCGGCAGGGTCGCACGCTGAAGAGGTCCGGGCGCGACCCGGCCATGCCGGGTTCCCGGGCGGCCGGCCTCGATCTGTCGACGCCTCGTTCGTGAACGCCTCCGTCGCCGGGCCCCACCCGGCGGCGACGAAAGCGCGGCTCCGGATGCCGGCCAAGGCCGCCATGGTGGCCCGCCCGAGACGCCCCAGTGAATTTCAACGCTGCTGCCACCGCTGCTTTCTTGACAGGATGGCCGCTGCGCAAGATTGTTGATGGTCTAACAATCTTGGTTGCAGGCACGGGTCCGCAACCACGCCGAGGAAGGCCCGATGCCCGATATCAAGGTCCGCAAATTCGTGACGGTGGTCGAGGAGATCCTGCATGAGGGTGGCCCGCCGGCCGCCGTGCCGCCGCGCCGCGCCATTGTCGCCGCGGTGATCGAGAACCCCTATGCCGGGGCCTATGTCGAGGACATCGTCCAGCTGATGGACGACCTGAAGCCGCTCGGTCTCGAAATGGCGACGCGTCTCGTCAAGGCGCTCGGCGGCGATGCCGCGGTCGTCGAAGGCTATGGCAAGGGCGCGATCGTCGGCGAGGCGGGCGAGCTCGAGCATGGCGCGCTGTGGCACAATCCCGGCGGCTATGCGATGCGCGAACTGCTCGGCGGCGCCAAGGCGATCGTCCCCTCGGCCAAGAAAGTCGGCGGGCTCGGCACCAAGATCGATATCCCGATCACCCATATCAACGCCTCCTATGTGCGCAGCCATTTCGACGCGATCGAGATCGGCATCGGCGATGCGCCGCGCCGGAACGAGATGGTGCTGATCCTCGCGATGACGACCGGCGCGCGCGTGCATGCCCGCGTCGGCGGCCTCAAGAAGGAAGACATCAAGGCCGGGGACGGCCTCCGGTGAGCGCGCGCATCCGCAAGATCGTCACCATCATCGAGGAAACGCTGATCGAGGAAGGCCGCACGCTCGCAACGCCGACGCGCCGGGCCGCGGCGCTGGCCGTGATCGAGAACCCGTTCGCGGGGCGTTATGAAGAGGATCTCGAGCCGCTGTTCGTCGCCGGCGAGGAACTCGGCGCGCTGCTCGGCGCGCGGGCGCTGGCGGCGCTCGATATTCCCGGCGATACCGTCGAGAGCTTCGGCAAGGCGACCGCGATCGGCGCCGAAGGCGGGCTCGAGCATGGCGCCGCGCTGATGCATCCGCGCCTCGGCGCGCCGCTCCGGGCGCTGCTCAGCAAGGGCGCCGCGCTGATCCCCTCCTCGAAGAAGCGCATCGCGCCCGGCGCGACCTTCGACATCCCGCTCGGCCACAAGGATGCCGCGCGGGTGCGCAGCCACTTCGACGGCATGGAGGTGCGCGTCGCCGACGCCCCGCGCGCCGACGAGATCGTCGTCGCCGTGGCGCTCACCGATTCCGGCCGCCCGCATCCGCGCGTCGGCGGCCTCAGGAAGGAAGAGGTCATCGGCGAAGACGGCATCCGGTAGCTCAGGAGGGTGCCGCGGCCGCGGCGCGCTCGCGCAGCCTGACGAGCAGCAGCAAAGCCCGGTTGACCGGCGTCGCGACGCCGAGCGCGGCGCCCTTGGCGACGATATAGCCGTTGAGGTGATCGATCTCGGTCGGCCGCCCGCGGGCGAGATCCATCGCGGTCGACGACATCTGGCCCTTCATCGTCACGGCGATGGCCTGCACCTGGTGCCAGAGGTCGTCCGGCAACGGGATGCCCGCGGCCGTGGCCACGGCGCGGCACTCCTCGACGACATCGCGCATCATGTCGGTGACACCAGGCTCGGCGACGAAGCGGCCATAGGGCAGGCCTGCGATCGCCGAGATGGCGTTATAGGCGCAGTTGATGACCAGCTTGGTCCAGAGCGCGGTCGCGACATCCACTGAGACGGTCACCGGCAGGCCGGCTTGCGTGAAGGCGTCGGCGGACGCGTCATTGCCGGGGCCGGGCTCGACGATCAGCTCGCCGCGCCCGTGATGGCGCACATGGCCGGGACCGGCCATGCCGGCCGCGACATAGACGACGCTGGCACTCACCGGCCGGCCGAGCGTCCCCGCGAGCCGTTCGGCATTGTCGACGCCGTTTTGCAGGCTCCAGATCGCGGTCTCGCTGCGAAGATGCGGGCGAAGGGTCTCGCCGGCCGCCTCGGTATCGGTCGACTTGACGCAGAAGAGGACGAGGTCGGCTCCGGCGACCGCGGCGGGATCCTCGGTCGCGGCGAGATGCACGCGATGCGGGCCGTCGGCGCGCTCGATCAGGAGCCCGTCACGCTGGATCGCCTCGACATGCTGCGGCCGCGCAATGAGCGTCACCGCATGCCCGGCCAACGCCATCATGCCGCCGAAATAGCAGCCGACCGCCCCGGCGCCCATGACGACGATGCGCATGGCCGATCCTCCCTCGACTAAACTTCGCAGAATCGATCATAGCGCGCCCGGCAGGGATCGCGACTGCGGGAGCGTTTCACGGCTTGCGAAAACCGATCGACATTCAAGCTTTGGCTCGGCTGCGAATTCTCAGAGCTGTCGTTGCCGGGCTTGACCCGGCAACCCAGACTTATCTGCGCCGCCCGCCTGCAATTTCGGGTTCGCAAGGAAGAGGCTGGATTGCCGGGTCAAGCCCGGCAATGACAGGTGGGAGCGGCTGCTCACAATAACACAGGCCGAATATAGGTCGCGTCCTACGCGACCACCTGCGCCATCGTCGCTGCCGGCGGGGTGTTGCGCGAGCGGTGGGTGCGCACGACGCCGTCGATCACGATCATCGAGATGCCCGGCAGATCGCCGAGCGCCACCGCCTCGAGCAGGGTCTGGCCGGCCGATTGCTCCGGCCGATCCATGAACACGAAATCGGCGGCGCGGCCGACCTCGATCAGACCGCAGTCGAGATCGCGGATGCGGGCCGTATTGCCGGTGGCAAAGCAGAAGGCGATCTCCGCCGGTGCGCCGCCGAGCGAAGAGAGGAGCGAGATCGTGCGGAGGATGCCGAGCGGCTGCACGCCGGATCCGGCGGGCGCATCGGTGCCGAGCAGCACGCGGTCGAGCGCCCCGATCTCGGTCGCGGTCCTGAGCGCGACCAGCGCGGCGCGCGGATTGCCGTTATGGACGATCTCGATGCCGCGATTGCAGCTCTTGCAGAGGGCGATGATCTGCTCGTCCGGCAGGGCCGTCGGCCCGCCATTGATATGGGCCATGACATCGGCGTCGGCGGCCAGGACGACATCCTTGTCGATCAGCGCCGAGCCGGCGATCGACGGCCCGCCGGTGTGGGTCATCGACTTCATGCCGTATTTGCGCGCCCAGGCGACCATCTGCCGGGCCGTCTCGCCGTCCTTGACGGAGCCGAGGCCGACCTCGCCGATCTGGCGGACGCCGGCGCGGGCGAGCTCGGCGAAATCCTCCTCGACCATGCCGTGCTCGATCGCAGGCGCACCGGCATGAACCTTGACGCCGGAGGGGCGGAAATTCTGGAACTGCCGCTGCGCGGAAATCGCCATCGCCTTGAGGCCGACGATGTCGCGCGGGCGGCCGGGCGTATGCACCTCGCCGGCCGAGATCATGGTGGTGACGCCGCCATGCAGGCAGGAATCGATCCAGCCGAGCTGGTTCTGGCGCGGGGTCCAGTCGCCGGCAACGGGATGGGCATGGCTGTCGATGAGGCCGGGCGTGACCGCCGATCCGCGCGCGTCGATGCGGGTCGTGGCGCCGGTGGTGTCGAGGTCGCCCTTGCGGCCGATCGCCGTGATGCGGCCGTTCTCGGCGATGATCGTGTCGGCGTCGAGAATGGGGCGGGCGAGGTCGCCGGAAAGGACGAGGCCGATATTCTCGATGACGAGCTTGGTCGGACCCTCGCTCGCGGCCGGGGCGTCATGGCTCATGGGTCGTCCTTTCAATCAAGTGGCAGCTCTAGGGGCGAGGAGCGGCGGGACAGGCCCGCGCCGCGCATCCTCACGCCTCGGGATCGTCTTCGGCGTCGGCGATGCGGCTCAGCATCTCGATGAACAGCGCCCGCTCGCTCGGCTTCAGCGGCGCCAGCACGCGGCGGCCGACCTCGACGCTCTTGGCGAGAAGCGGCAGCGTGTAGGCCAGCCCCTTCTCCGACAGGCGGATCATCGACAGGCGCTGGTCGTCGGGCGAGGCATAGCGCTCGACGAGGCCTTGCTTCGACAGCTTGCGGATGACGAGGCTGATGGTGGAGGGATCCATCGCCGTCAGCCGGCCGAGCTGGTTCTGCGAGACCTCGCCATGCTTCATGACGGTGGCGAGCGCCGCCATCTGGGTCGGCGTCAGGTCGTGCTCGCCCATGACCTGCTGGAAACGCATGGTCGCGCGCTGGTGCGCCTTGCGGATGATGTGCGCCGGATGGACGGCAAGTTCGTAGCCGGTGGAGGCGAAGAGGTCGCGCTGCGTCGCCTCGGCAGCGGCCGACCGCGTCTTCATCGGCTCGCCGTCGAGGCTCACGAGCCCCCCGTCCATCTCGTCGTCGGATGCCATCCGGCACACCTCTTTCGTCGCAGGCGGCGTCAGGCCGCGATCTGCTGATTGTCGATCACCTGACCCTCGGTCAGCGCCGCCACCACCGATGCCGCGTCGCTGACGACGCCGAAATGAGTGGCGATATCGTAGAGGGTCGATTCCTGCTCGCGCGGGCCGGTCGCCGCGCAACAGTCGCGCGGCACGACGACCTCATAGCCGTTGAAGAAGGCGTCGTGAACGGTCGATCGCACGCAGATATTGGTGACGACGCCGAAGACGACCAGCTGGTCGACGAGCATGTCCTTGAGGACGAGGTCGAGATCGGTCTGGAAGAAGCTGGAATAGCGATGCTTGATCACGTGGATCTCGTCGTCGCGGGCGCCGAGATCCTCGATGATCTCGGTCGCCCAGGTGCCCTCGACGCCATGCGGCGTGCGCTTCACCCATTCGCGGTCGCGGCGCATGTTGCGGCGATGGCTGTCATGCACCCAGATCACCGGCGCGCCGGCCTTGCGGGCGGCGTCGATCACCTGAAGCTGCGGGCCGACCAGCGTCTCATAGCCCGGCAGCACCATGCGGCCGCCCGGCTTGCAGAACTCGTTGATCATGTCGACCACGATCACCGCCGTGCGCGCCGGATCGAGCCGCGCCTGTTCGGGATTGTTGTGGGCCGAGAAGACATCGATGGACATCGGGCTCTCCTGTTCAGCGGTTCGTTCGGGTCAGTCGCGCAGCAGGCTGTAGAGAAGGTCGAAGAAGCGGTCGGCATCGACCTCGGTGCAGATCTCGGCGTTGTCGGCGAGGCCGCGTTCCTTCCAGAAATCCGCGACCGTGGCGCCGAACGCATAGGTGCCTGCAAGATCGACGCCGATATGGGCCGGACGGGTGCGGACGAGGCTAGGATCGATGATGAGGGCGAGCGCCAGCGGGTCGTGCAGCGCGCCGCCGACGCCCATCGAGTTGCGGTGCAGCTTCTCGTAGAACAGCAGCCAGTCATAGACGACACGGCCGAGCTCGGTGTCGATCTTCTTGAATTCGGCGTATTGCGGCTCCTCGACCAGCACCTGCATGGTCACGTCGAGGCCGACCATGGTCAGCTTGACGCCGCTATCGAGAACGATGCGGAGCGCCTCGGGGTCGCAAAAGGCGTTGAACTCCGTCGGCGTGATGATCTCGCTCTTGCGATAGAAGACGCCGCCCATCCAGGTGATGTCTTTGATCTTGTGCAGGAGTTCCGGATACTTCAGCACGAACAGCCCGATATTGCAGAGCGGTCCGGTCGCGACGATCCGCAGCGGCTCGTCCTGCTCGCGCAGCGTCTTCGCGATGAAGTCCACCGCATGCATCGGCTCGAGCTTTTTGGTCGCCATCGGCAGATAGGGCGAGCCTTCGAGACCGGAGGGGCCGTCGGCCGTGCCGAGCACCAGCGGCCTTGCGAGCGGGCGATAGCAGCCGGCCGCGACCGGCACATCGCCGGCTCCGATGAATTCGAGAATGCGCAGCGCGTTGGAGACGCATTTGTCGAGCTCGGCATTGCCGCAGGTGACGGTGACGCCGAGAAGGTCGATCGCCTTCGAGCGATGCGCCATCACCAGCGCGATGGCGTCGTCATGGCCTGGATCGCAATCGAGGATGATCGGCGTCGGGCGGGCGGGGGCAGTCGATGTCATGGTCATGGTCCGTCCTCAGGCCGCCTGATAGAGCGCGATCGTCTCTTTGAAGAGCTGCATGAACCGCCGCCCGTCGATATCGGTGCAGATGCGGGTCGTCTTCGGCCCGCCGCCCGGCAAGAGCTGCCGCCCGCGATAGGCGACCGTCTGACCGCGCGCGAGGCGCCCGTCGAGTACGATGTCGCAGAAGAGGGGTGCCGTCATCGTGCACAGCGTCGGGTCGAAGGCGAGCGCCACCGTGATGATGTCGTCCATCGGGAAGCCGACGAGATCGAAGAACTCGCGCCAGATGTCGATATAGATCGGGAAGGTCTCGCGGATCATGGCGAGCACCGGATGATTGCCGGCGCCTTCGAGATCGGCGAGATCATCGCGCGTCAGCATCGAGGCGGCGGCGCGATTGTCCTCGCAGACATCGAGCGGCACCAGGATCGTGTCGACGCCCTGGTTCAGCACCACGCGGGCGGCCTCGGCATCGGCCCAGATATTATATTCCGACAGCGGCGTGATGTTGCCGGGCGTCACGAAGTTGCCGCCGAGCAGGCACATCCGCTTGACGTTGTCCTTCAGCCGCTCCTCCTGCAGGAAGGCCATCGCGAGATTGGTCATCGGACCGGTCGCGACCAGCGTGATCTCGCCGGGCGAGGCCATCACCGTGTCGATGATGAAGTCGGCGGCGTGCTTGTCGATCGGCTGTGTCGCGGGCTTCGGCGCCGGCGGATTGAACTTCTTCAGGCGGTCGCCGAAGCGCGCCGTCAGCCGCTTCTCGAAATGAACCGGCGCTTCCATGTCGGCCTTGGCGTTGCCGACGATCGGCCGCCAGGCGCCCTTGGCGACGGGAATGTCGCTGCGGCCGGCGAGCGCCAGCGTGTTCAGCACGACATTGGTCACCTGCTCGATCGGGCCGGCGGCACCGGTGCAGGTGGTGACGCCTTCGAGCTTCACATGCGGCGACACGGCGGCGAACAGCACCGCGAGAATGTCGTCGCCGGCTGAATCGACGTCGAGGATGATGCGTTCCATTAGGGTTCCCTCGCCATGGCGGGCGGCTTAGTGGCGGATTGCGGCGTGACGGACAGGGCCCGGCCCATCGAGGCCAGGGTTTCCTGGATGATGCGCGGACGCGCACGATAGGACAGAGCGAACAGCGCGGCGAGCGCGACGAGATAGGGCACCATCAGCACCAGGAAGGACGAGACGCCGAAGGTCTGCAGGCGCAGCGACAGTGCATCGGAGAAGCCGAACAAAAGGCAGCCGGCAAGGATGCGGACGGGATCGCCGGCCGAGAAGATCAGGATGGCGACCGCCATGAAACCGCGGCCGGAGGACATGTTCTCGGTGAACATCGTCGTGTAGCCGAGCGAGAGATGCGCACCGGCAAGGCCGGCGAACAACCCGCAGAGCAGCGAGGCGGTGTAGCGGATCTTCGTGATCGAGATGCCGAGCGCCTCGGCGGCTTCAGGCTTTTCGCCGACGACGCGGATATAGAGGCCGAGCTTGGTGCGCTTGTAGAACAGGATGAACAGCGGCACCGAGAAGAAGGCGACATAGACGAGCGGGGTGTAGCCCGAGATCATCTGGCCGAACCAGCCCATCTCCTTCGCGAAGGGCAATCGCACCACCGGCAGGCCGACGAGGCCATGGCCGAAGATCGAGCCGCGCGTGCCGAAGATCGCCTTCAGGAGCGACACGGTCATGCCGCCGGCGAGGATGTTGAGCGCAAGGCCGACGACGACCTCGTTGGCGCGGAAGGTGACGACCAGCAGCGCGAAGATGAAGGCCAGAGCCAGCGCCGCCGCGACGCCGCAGAGCATGCCGATCCAGGGCGAGCCGGTGAAGATCGTGCCGATCACCGCGAAGAAGGCGCCGAGCAGCATCTGGCCTTCGAGGCCGATATTGAAGATGCCGGCGCGCGTGGTGAAGGAGCCGCCGAGCGCCACCAAGAGGATCGGCGCGGTGGTGCGCAGCGTCGCCACCACCAGCGTGACATTGAACAGGCGTTCTAGAATTTCCAACGTCGCTCTCCCGCGGAGCTGTCGGCCGCGCGGCGGCGGACGAGAATCTGGGCCGAGACGGCGAGGATGATCAGCGCCTGGATCACCGTGATGATCTCGCGCGAGGCGGTGGTGTCGACCTCGAGCAGCAGCGAGCCGCTGCGCAGCGCCCCGAAGAACAGCGCCGTCAGGATGGTGCCGAGCGGATTGCCGTTGGCGAGCAGCGCCGCGATGACGCCGTCGAAGCCGAAGCCGGGCGCGAAACCCTCCATGAAGCGGTGATGCACGCCGAGCGATTCGATGCCGCCGGCGAGACCGCCGACCGCGCCGGAGACGAGCAGCACGACGAAGGTCTGCTTCTTGATGTCGATGCCGCCATATTCGGCGAATTTCGGATTGGCGCCCATCTCGGTGACGGCATAGCCGCGCGCCGTGCGCGTGAAGAAGAGATGCGCGCCGACGGCCAGCACCAGCCCGATGACGAGGCCCCAATTGGCGCGCGAGAACGAGAAGAGCTGCGGCAGATAGGCGCTTTCGAGGATCGGCGGCGTATCGGGCGCACCGCCGGCCCGCTTGAAGATGTTGATGGTGAGATAGGACGTGACCAGCACCGCGACATAGTTGGCGAGGATGGTCGAGACCACCTCGTTGGTCTGGTAGCGGGCGCGGAAGAAGGCCGGGACGGCCACCCAGGCGACGCCGGCCAGCGCCGCGAAGCCGAGGCCGGCGAGGACATGCAGCGGCGCCGGCATCTCGAAGGTGAAGCCGACCCAGGTCGCCGCGAAGCCGCCCATGAAGAGCTGGCCCTCGATGCCGATATTGAACAGCCCGCCGCGCAGCGAGATGCAGGCGGCGATGCCGCAAATGAGGATCGGCGTCGTCTGCAGCAGCGTGCCGGCGATGCGCTCCGGATTGCCGAAGGCGCCGTCGATCAGCGTCACCAGCACTTTCCACGGGCTCTCGTTGACGGCGAGCACCACCATCGCCCCGAGCGAGAGGGCGATCAGCAGAGCGAGCGCCTGGCCACTGATGGCCGCGATACGGTCGTTCACGAGACGGCC
This sequence comes from Kaistia sp., assembly GCA_965229325.1. Lineage (GTDB taxonomy): Bacteria > Pseudomonadota > Alphaproteobacteria > Rhizobiales > Kaistiaceae > Kaistia. The sequence continues at coordinate 2,419,165 of OZ245873.1, forward strand.
TCCCTTGCGACAGGATGCCCGGCCGCGTCGACACCGGCCATCATCAGGCCGAGCCGCTCTTCCGAGACGGAGCCGCCGTCGAGATCGCCCATGATGCGGCCGGCGAACATGACGAGGATGCGGTCGGCGAGCGCGATCAGTTCGTCGAGCTGGACGGAGATCAGCAGGATGGCCTTGCCGGCCTCGCGCTGGCGCATGATTTCCGAATGGATCGCCTCGGTGGCGCCGATATCGACGCCGCGGGTCGGCTGGTCGATGAGCAGGCAGCGCGCGTCGCTGGAGAATTCGCGCGCGAGAACCACCTTCTGGATATTGCCGCCGGAGAGGCTCTTCACCGGCGTCGCGGCGGAGCGGGTGCGGATGTCGAAGCGCTCGATCAGCGCCTTCGACTGCGCGGCGAGATAGGAGCGGTCGATGATACCCCCGCGCGACCAGGGCGCGCGGTCCTGCCGGCCCATCAGGAGGTTGAGGGCGATGCTGGCGTTGCGGTCGACGCCGCGCACCAGGCGGTCGCCCGGCACATGCGCGACGCCGGCGGCGCGGATCGCCCGCGCCGAGAGGCCGGTCAGCGGCGTGCTGCCGAGCGTGACGGTTCCATGGGTTGACGGGCGGAGACCGGACAGGACTTCGGCGAGCTCCGTCTGCCCGTTGCCGGCGACTCCGGCGATGCCGACGATCTCGCCGGCGCGCACGGAGAAGGAAACGCCGCGCAGCGCATGCAGGCGGCGATCATCGCGCGCCCAGAGATCCTCGACCTCGAGCACCGTCCCGCCAGCGACGGGCGGGCGCGGGCGCCGGTCGAACGAGACGAAGCGGCCGACCATCATCTGGACGAGATCGGCCTTGGTCAGTTCGGACGTCGGACGGGTCGCGACCTCCTTGCCGAGGCGGAGCACCGTGACCGTATCGGAGACTTCCATGACCTCTTCGAGATGATGCGAGATGAAGAGCACCGTCATGCCTTGCGCCACGAAGCCGCGCAGCGTCTCGAACAGGTCGCGGCTCTCCTGCGGCGTCAGCACGGCGGTCGGCTCGTCGAGAATGATGATGCGGGCGCCGCGGGCGAGCACCTTGAGGATCTCGATGCGCTGCTCGATGCCGACGGAGAGCAGGCCGACGCGCTCGGTCGGATCAACCTTGAGGCCGAACTGGCGCGAGAGCTCCGCCGTGCGGGCGATCTGCGCGTCGTGGTCGATGAGGCCGCCCTTCAGGATCTCCATGCCGAGGAAGACGTTCTCGGCGACGGTGAGCGAGGGAACGAGCTTGAAGTGCTGATGCACCATGCCGATGCCGGCGGCGATGGCCGCGGCCGGATTGGGCAGCACCATCGGCTGGCCGTCGATGAGGATCTCGCCCTCGTCCGGCTGCAGCAGGCCGAACAGGACATTCATCAACGTCGTCTTGCCGGCGCCATTCTCGCCGATGATGGCGTGAATGCTGCCGCGCGCGACGGAAAGGTTCACGGCCTCGTTGGCCGTGAAGCTGCCGAAGCGCTTGGTGATGGATCGAAGCTCGATGGCGGGGGTCATGGAGAGGTCCGGCGAGCAGAAGGCGCGTTCTGAACCTCCCCCTTGCGGGGAGGTCGAAGGCGCGGCGCGAAGCGAAGCGGCTTCGGGAGGGGGCTAGCTTGGGCAAGGCCCAAGCGTTCTCGCCCTTGATCGGGCGCACCCCTCCCCAAAACCGCTCCGCGGTTTTGACCCTCCCGCAAGGGGAGGGTTCAGCAGGCCGGCGATGCCTACTTGACCGTCGGGACGTCGATCTTGCCGGCGATGACGTCGGCCTTCAGCGCCTCGACCTTGGCCTTGACGTCGGCCGGGATCTTGTCCGTGACCTTCGGGCAGAGCAGCAGCTCGACGCCGCCGGTCTTGAGGTCATAGGTGTGCACCGAGCCGGGATCGATCGCCTTGCCGTCGACGAGGTCCTTGACGAGGTTGTAGACCGCCACGTCGCCGCGCTTCAGCATCGAGGCCATGACATGGCCGGGCGCGACGTCGCACTGGTCGATATCGACGCCGATCGAATACTTGTCGGCAGAGGCCGAGGCCTGCAGCACGCCCTCGCCGGTCGGGCCGGCGACGTTGTAGACGGTGTCCGAGCCCTGGCCGTAGAGGGCCATGGTGAGCTCGCTGCCCTTGGCGGGATCATCGAAGGTGCCGGCGAAGACGCTGTCGACGCGCACGTCGGGCGCGGCCGCCTTGGCGCCGGCCTCGTAGCCCCCGAGGAAGTCGCGGATCACCGGGATGTCGCGGCCGCCGACGAAGCCGATCGCCTTGCCGTCGCCGAAGCCCTCGATGGCGCTGCCCTTCTCGGCCATCAGCGCTGCGAGCGCGCCGGCGAGGAAGGAGCCCTGGTTCTGGGCGAAGTTCGCATAGACGATCTGCTTGGAATCGAGCACGCCGTCGATGAACACGAACTTGGTGTTCGGATAGGCGGCGGCGGCCTTGGTCAGCGCGTCGACCAGCTCCCAGCCCATGACGAAGACGAGATCATACTCGCCCGACTTGCCGACATTGTTGAACTGCTCTTCGTAGTCGAGCGCGCGGTTGCCGGTGTCGATCAGCTTGACCTTCACGCCGAGATCGGTCTCGGCCTTCTTGAGGCCGTTGACGATCGAGACGCCGAAGCCTTGCGCGAAATAGCCGGAGATGGCGGCGATCGAGACCTCCTTGGCGGAGGCGGCGGTGGCGGCGAGAGCGAGCGCCGAGGCGCCGCAGATCGCGATGAGACGACGGGACCAGTTGGACTTCATGACCCAAACCCCTGGAGTTGGAGAACGCGCCCCCGCACGCGGCGAGGCGCGCCACCGCCGATGCGGACGGCCCGGCTGCTTTTCCCTGCGCCGAGGCCGATATCGTTGATGGTCTAACAATCCTGCCGCAGATTTGAAGTTTGTCAATCGGCATCGATGCTCAAGGGAGAGCCATGCCTGACTCTTGAACAGGCATTGCTGTCAGCGCGCCCCGCCGACGGCCCGCGGCCGCGGCCGATCCGCCGCGCGTCTTCCCGGAAGTCATGGCCGGCCCCGTATTTCTTCGAGTCCTGTCGAATTTGGCGACGGCGCCATCCACCCATGCGCCGGACCGAGCTGATGAATTTTTCATCGCCGGGACGCAGCATTTGCGCCCTTTTTTGGCGTGCCTGCCTGATTGACAAAAAACAAATCCGGCGCACAGGATTGTTAGACCATCAACGACTTGGTCGCGGGAGCCGCCGGGAAAGGTGGCCCCGCATTGGCTGAAACGGAGATCGAGATGCCAATCAAGCAGGGAACAGTTCGCAGTGCGTTGTGGAGGTCGGCCGCAGGCATCGCCTCGGCGGCGATCATCGGCCTCGGCCTCGCGGCCTCGCCGGCCTCGGCCGACGGGATCACGCTGAAGGTGTTCGGCGGCTCGTCGCTCGACAAGCTGGCACCGCGCCAGGCGCCGGACATGCAGGCCAAGATCCAGCAGGAGGTCATCGACGGCTTCCTGAAGGCCAATCCGGATGTCACGGCGGTCGAATGGGATGCGCAGGGCCCGCAGGCCGACGCGATCCAGCGGCTGATGACCGCCCGCCTCGCCGACCAGGAGATGGACCTCATCGCCTGCCCGGCCTTCTACACCAACGGTGCCTATGTCCGCCGCAAGCTGGTGATGCCGATCACCGACAAGATCAAGCCGTTCCAGGACCGCATCGACGCGGCGGCGCTCGGCGCCTTCACGATCAATGGCGATGTCTATGGCGTGCCGATCTCGACGCTGTCGACCTCGACGATCTTCTACAATGTCGACCTCTTCAAGAAGCTCGGCATTCCCGTGCCGCCGACCTATGCCGATCTGAAGGCGGCCGTGCCCAAGTTCAAGGAAGCCGGCGTCATCCCGCTGCTGCACCAGGGCTCGAACACGGTCATGTGGCCGATGTGGTATTTCGAGACGCTGTCGCAGGCGACGGGTGATGCCGTCGGCAAGACGCAGAAGAACCTCGAGGGCACCGCGAAGTTCTCGGACGCGCCCGATGTCGAGGCCTTCACGCTGATCAAGCAGTGGGTCGACGACGGCATCCTGTCGAAGGATTCGCTCGCGGTCGACATGGATGGCATGCGCGCCGCCTTCGCCAGCGGCAAGAGCGCGATGTATTACGGCGGCACCTGGGAAATCCCCTCGCTGCAGTCGAGCGTCAAGGACTTCCAGTGGGGCGTCTTCGCCTTCCCGCAGATGGCAGGCGTTTCCGGCAAGCCCGGCCATGGCGGCGGTGCCGACAACGGCATCTGCGTCTCCTCCTCGATCAAGCCCGAGAAGCTCGACGCTGCCGTCCGCTTCATCTCCTATCTGACGCAGCCCGAGGTCGCGACGCTCTATCTCGCCCCCGAGCAGCCGATCGCCGCCTCGATCAAGGGCGTGCCGCAGGTCGAGGACGCCTATGCCGTCGAGCTGCGCAAGGAAGCCTTCCCGGCGACGATCAAGTTCCTCGACTGGATCTGGCCGTCGGAAGTCTCCTCCGCCACAGCCTCGGCGATCGCCGGTGTCGTCGGCGGCACCATGACGCCCGAAGCCGCCGCGACCTCGATCCAGACCGTCTTCGACGACCTGAAGGCGCAGGGCCAGTGGCCGCCGAAGTAATCCTTCGGCAGACGTGAGCCCTGCTCACGCGAGCCTCGGGCTTCATTGAGCCCCTGACCCGGCCGGCCGCCCCCTTGCCCACAGAGGGGGCGGCCCCACCACGACCGCGCAAGCCGGCCGCCGGCAGCGCATGCCCTTTGACCTCGAAGCGCCCGAGAGAGACATGACCGCATCCCGTGCCGAACGGCAGAAATTCCAGATCGGCTATCACCTCAACAGCTGGGACCTCGCGGGGCTGCCGCTGACGCCGGCGATCGAGTTCCTCGCGAAGCAGGGCTTCGGCTGGTTCGAGATCCTGGCCTTCACCAGCCTCTCCGACCAGTACGCCCGCAAATACATGCAGCTCGGCAACCAGGCGCCGATGGGCGTCACCACCGACACCGATATCCTCCGCCGCTATGCGCTCCTGTCCGAGGCGCAGTCGGCCTACGGCATCAACCTCTCCTCGCTCTATGTGAACGCGATCTTCACCAACCCGGTCGCCTGGGAGTATGAGCGCGACGTGCTGGTGGCGCTGGCGCGGCTGCTGAAGGGCTTCGGCGCGCCGGTGCTGGTGCTCGGCGGCGGCCCCTCGGAAGGCATCGCCGGCCAGCACACCGCCGACGACTACAAGGCCTTCTGCCGCTCGCTCGAGGATATCGGCCGCCGCACGCATGATCTCGGCATCGAGACGGTCTACCATCCGCATCTCGACACCTTCATCGAGCGGCGCGACCAGCTCGACATCATGATGGCCGAGCTCGACACGCGCCATGCCGGCCTCTGCATCGATCCGGCCCATCTCGCGCACACCAATTCCGACCCGGTCGGCACGCTGAAGACCTACATGTCGGCCGTCCGCTACATGCATCTGAAGGACACGCGCGTCGATCCGGCCTTGAAGGGCTATGACCGCTACGCCGCCTTCTGCGAGCTCGGCGCCGGCGTCGTCGATCTGCCCGGCCTCGTCGACGTGCTGCTCGACGCCGACTATGCCGGCCTTGCCATCATCGAGCTCGACGCCTCGCAGAAGACGGCCGAGCAGTCGACGCTGGAGAGCATCGCCTATGTCCGCGACACGCTCGGCCTCGTGCTGACCCCCGGAAAGACTGCCGCATGAGCACGGCGCCGGCACCCGAGACGGCTGCCGGCAAAGGCCGGGGCGCCCACCCCCTCCCGGGGCGCCCCGGCCGGTCGCCCCGCGGCCGCGCCGCCGGCGGCGACGGCCTCGTCGCCGCGGCGATGATCCTGCCCGCCGCGGTCCTGTTCGGGCTCTTCTATATCTGGCCCTTCGCCAGCGGCTTCTGGCTGTCGCTGCACAGCTGGGACGGCTTCTCGCCGCCGGTCTTCATCGGCGTCGCCAACTATATCCGCCTCGCTTCCGACCGGATCTTCCTCGGCGCGCTCGAAAACAACGTCATCTTCGTCGTCGCCATCCTGATCCTCAAGAATGTGCTCGGCCTTGCCCTCGCGCTGCTGCTCAACCGGGCGCTGATCGGCCGCTCGTTCTTCCGCGCCGCCGCCTTCGTGCCGGTCACGATGTCGTTCGTGGCGGTCGGGCTGCTCTGGTCCTGGATCTACAATCCCGTCTTCGGACTGCTGAATGCCGCCCTCGAACTCGTCGGCCTCGGCTTCCTCAAGCATTCCTGGCTCGGCGATGCGAACACCGCGCTCTATGCGATCATCGCCGTCGATGTCTGGAAATGGCTCGGCTTCCATGGCGTCATCTATCTCGCCGGCCTGCAGACCATTCCGGCCGAGCTCTATGAGAGCGCGACCATGGACGGCGCCGGCCCGGCCCGCCGCTTCTGGCATGTGACGCTGCCGCTGATAATGCCGATCGTCTTCATCAACTCGATCCTCGGGCTGTCAGGCGCCTTCGTCCGCAACTTCGACATCGTCTATGTGCTGACCAAGGGCGGCCCAAACCACGCCACGGAGGTGGCGCTGACCTACATGATGACAAAGGCCTTCCAGGATGGCGCGATGAGCTATGCCGCCGCCATGGGCTATGTGCTGTTCATGATCGTCGGGCTCGCCTGCGTCGGCCTTCTCGCGCTGATGCGCCGCCAGAGGCTCGCGCTGTGAGCAACGCCCTCGCCCCCTCTACGCCGCTCCCCGGCCGCCGCTCCGGCCCGCGCTTCGGCGATCAGCTGGCCGCGCTCGGCTGGCGCGGCATCGGCGAACTCGCCCTCATCTACCTGGCGCTCGTCGTGGTGCTGGTGCAGACGATCTATCCACTGTTCTGGGTCCTCGCCGGCTCGCTGAAGACCAAGGACGAGATCATCACCAATGTCTGGGGCCCGCCGGCGGGCTTCGTCTTCTCCAATTATGCCGAAGCCTGGCGGATGGCCGGCATGGGGATGCGCATCCTGAACAGCGTCGCCATCACCACCTCGGCGCTGGTCATTCTGGTCGCGGCGGCAACGCCTTGCGCCTATGCGATCGCGCGGCTCAACTTTCGCGGCCGCAACGCCGTCACCGCCATCATCGTGGCGGCGATGCTGATGCCGCCGCAGGTGATGGCGATCCCCCTCTTCATGGTGGCGCGCGATCTCGGCCTCATCAACAACCGGCTCGGCGTCGCCATCATCTATGCGGCGACCTCGCTGCCGCTGTCGGTGTTCATCCTCAGAAGCTTCTTCATGACGCTGCCGGCCGACCTCGAGGATGCCGCCCGCGTCGACGGCGCCTCGCGCTTCAAGATCCTCATCCACATCATGCTGCCGCTGGTGCGCCCGGGCGTCGCGCTCGTGCTGATCTTCGGCTTCATCGAGATCTGGAACGACTTCTTCCTGGCGTTCCTGCTGCTGCGGAAGCCCGAACTGCAGACGATTCCCCTCGGCCTCGTCAGCTTCTTCCAGCAGTATGACTCGCTGTGGAACCTCTATTTCGCCGCGCTGATGATCACGACGCTGCCCGTGATCGTCGTCTTTCTCCTGATGCAGAGGCAGTTCATCGCCGGGCTCACGGCCGGGGCGGTAAAGGGCTAACATGAACGACACGGTCATCGGCGTCGGTGTCATCGGCTGCGGCGAGATCGCCCAACTGATGCACCTTCCCTTCATCGACGAGCTGCCTTCCTTCCGGATCGCCGCGCTCTGCGACATCTCCGTCGGCGTGATCGAGAAGCTCGGCGCGCAATACGGCGTCGAGGCTCTCTACAGCGATTACAAGGCGCTGATCGCCGATCCCGCCGTCGATGCAGTCGTCGTCTGCACCTATGACCATGGCGACATCGTCGCGGCGGCGCTCGCCGCCGGCAAGCATGTCTTCGTCGAGAAGCCGCTCGCCTTCACGCCCGAAGAAGCGCGGCCGATGGTCGAGCAGGCCGAGGCGAGCGGCCTCGTCGCCATGATCGGCTACATGAAGCTCTACGATCCCGGCTACGAGATCGGGCTCGAGAAGATCGCCGCGATCGGCACGCCGCGCTCGATCCATATCCACGACTTCGCCGGCCGCTTCGACACCTATGGCGCGCTCTATACGCAGGTGAAGGCGACCGACATCCCGGCCGACGTCATGGCGACCAGCAGAGCCGCCGCCGCCGGCCGCATCGAGGCGAGCCTCGGCCCCGATCATGCCGGCTATGTCGGGCTCTATCTGATGCTGCTGATGCTCGGCAGCCACGACCTTGCGGTGCTGCGCGGCGCCTTCGGCAGCGAAGGCCGCGTGCGCTACGCCCAGCCGGTCGGCGACTCCCAGCTGCTCGCCGTGCTCGAGTTCGGCGAGGGCGTCCCCTGCTATCTCGACATCGGCGTCGCCCACTATGAATGGTGGGACGAGTTCCTGCATGTGCATGGTGATACCGACGAGGTGCGCATCCAGTTCCAGAACCCCTATTGGCGCCAGGCCTCGGCCGTCGTGACCGTGCGCGAGGCGGCGCCGAGCGGCGCCTCCGAGCAGCGGCTGCCGGGCGTGCCCGACACCGCCTTCCGCCGCGAATGGAAGCATTTCGCCGACTGCATCCTGAACGGCACCAAGCCGCGCACGCCGCTCTCCGGCGGCCTCGCCGATCTCGACCTCGCGGTCGCGATCATCAAGGCGATGCCGCCGCGGCCGGCCTGAGGCGGAAGGGAACCACCATGCTCATCGCCCTCACGGGATCCTCCGGCCTGCTCGGCCGCGCCATCGCCGAGGCGCTGCTCGCCGCCGGCCACGACGTGCGCGGCATTGACGCCGTGCCGCCGACGACCGCCCTCACCAGCCATCTGACGGTGCGGCTCGAGGATTTCGGCAGCGCCGTGCAGGCGCTCGCCGGCGCCGACGTCGTCGTGCACGCCGCGGCGATCCCGCGCCCGACCGGCCGCGTCGCCAGCGACGTGTTCGCGACCAACATGGCGCTCGCCTTCAATGTCGTCGAGGCGGCGGTGGTGCTCGGCATAAGCCGGCTCGTCTATGCCTCGTCCTTCTCGGTGCTCGGCTTCCCGTTCTTCACAAAGCCGGTCGAGCTCGCCTTCCTGCCGATCGACGAGAGCCATCCGCTGGCGCCGCAGGATGCCTATGCGCTGTCGAAGACGCTCGGCGAGGACGTCATCGACGCAGCCGTGCGGCGCGGCAAGCTGGACGCGGTCAGCCTGCGCATGCCCTGGATCCAGAGCCCGGCAACCTTTCTCAAGGAAGTCGGCCCGCGCCGCGCCAGTCCCGACTCCGGCCGCGACCTCTGGTCCTATATCGATGCGCGCGACGCGGCGGCCGGCTTCCTTGCCGCCGTCGAGGCGAAGACGGACGGGCATCACCGCTTCTTCCTCAGCGCCGCCGACACCTATAGCGAGACGCCGACCGCCGATCTCGTCCGCGCCGCCTTTCCTGGCGTCACGATGCGGCAGCCGCTCGAGGGTCATGCGGCGGTGATCGACACATCGGCGGCGAAGGCCGCGCTCGGCTTCACCGCCGCGCATTCCTGGCGCGATTACTGAGGGATGACCATGGCAAGCGGACGGTTCGACGGCAAGGTGGCGCTCATCACCGGCGGCGCGGGGGCGATCGGCCTCGCCGCCTGCCGGCGTTTTGCCTCCGAAGGCGCCTCGATCGCGCTGATCGATCGCGATCCCGCGCGGATCGAGAGCGCGAGCGCGACGCTCCGGGCAGCCGGCGTCAATCTCTTCACTGTCGCCGCCGATGTCGGCGACGAGGCGGCGGTGGCTTCGGCCATCGATGCGAGCGTCGAGGCGCTCGGGCGGATCGACATCCTCTTCAACAATGCCGGCATCCCCGGCAAGGTCGCCCCGGTCTACGAGCTCTCGGCCGAAGACTTCGACGACATCGTCCGCATCAATCTGCGCGGCGTCTTCCTCGTCCAGCGCTATGCGCTCAGGGCGATGATCGCGGCGCGGACGAAGGGCGCGATCGTCAACATGGCCTCGTCGATGTCGGGCTGGGACGTGCTCGCCGGCGGCGCCGGCTACGCCTCGACCAAGCATGCCATCCTCGGCCTCACCAAGGTCGCCGCCTTCGACGTCGCCCGCTACGGCATCCGCGTCAACGCGGTCTGCCCCGGCGTGATCGAGACGCGGCTCGGCGTCCCGGCCGGCGACGAGGGCGAATACCAGCGCGGCATCGAGCGGTTCGCGAACCGCATTCCGCTGCGCCGCATCGGCCAGCCGGAGGATGTCGCGGCGGTGGTCGCCTTCCTCGCCTCCGACGACGCCCGCCACGTCACCGGCGCCGGCTGGCTGATCGATGGCGGCCAGACCATGCAGAGCTGGGCCAATGCGCCCGACGCCGAGGCCTATCCGCTGGAGCGGTAACGCCTCAGGGTCGGAGCGCCAGCGCGTCGAATTCGGCCCAGGCGGCGTCCGGGATCGTCTCACTGAGGAGATCGAGATTGCGCTGCATGCTCGAGGGCTTCGCCGTGCCGACGAGGACCGTCGCGACGACGTCGCTCTTCATCGGGAATTCCAGCGCGGCGGCGGCGAGCGAGACGCCGTGGCGCTTGGCGATCGCTTCCATGCCTTCGACGCGGCGGAGGATATCGGCCGAGGCCGGCTCATAGTCGAAGGGCGCGCCCGGCGCCGCGCCGGTGGCGAGGATGCCGGAATTGAACACGCCGCCGATCACCAGCGAGGTGCCAGCGTCGCGGCAGCGTGCGATCAGCTCCTTTTCGGCGCTGCGGTCGAGCAGCGTGTAGCGGCCGGCGAGCAGGATGCAATCGATCGGCGCGCGGTCCATCACGTCGAGGCAAACTTGGGTCTCATTGACGCCGAGGCCGATCGCCTTGACGGCGCCAGACGACTTGAGCTCGTCCAGCGCCTTCATGCCGCCCTCCATCAGATCGCGGAAATGGCGGGCGTTCTCCTCGGCCCCATGCGTCAGCACGCCGATGTCGTGCACGAACAGGATCTCGACGCGGTTGAGGCCGAGACGGGCGAGGCTGAACTCGACCGAGCGCATGATGCCGTCATAGGAATAGTCATAGTCGGCGCGGAACGGCAGCGGGTCGACGAAGCCGTAGTCCGGCACCTCGCTTTCCGGCACCGGCGCCAGCAGCCGCCCGACCTTGGTCGAGACGACATAGCTCTCGCGCGGCTTGTCGCGCAGGAAATCGCCGAGCCGCCGCTCCGACAGGCCGTGGCCATAGCGCGGCGCGGTGTCGAAATAGCGCACGCCGCCGTCCCAGGCGCTCTGCAGCGTCGCCTCGGCGTCGGCGCGGGAGATCGGGCGATAGAGATTGCCGATGCCGGCCGCCCCGAACGAGAGCGTGGTGACCTCGAGCTGCGTGCGTCCCAGCCTGCGCGTGTCCATGTCGCTCTCCTCCGCTGATGGATCGCTTCGCTTTACAGGTGAACAGATCATTCGTGAAGGGCGGAAGGAGACGGAGCGCCGCCGCGCGGGGGCAAAAGGGGCCAGAGCCGCAACACCATGCTCCCCGATTGCGATCTTGCAACCTCCGCGAGACGATGCGACCGCGAAGCGGCCATTCTTTGGAATTTTCTTCCTTACCGTCACCTTGGCCGTTGGCTAGCTTCGAGCACCACTGCGCAGCCGGGCGCGTTCGCCCGCCGCAAGCCTTTCGAAGTCCTCAAGGGGGTCATCATGAAGAAGAGCATCCGCGCCCTCGCGGTCGCTGCCGGCATTGCTGGCATCGCAGGTTTTGCCGGCGCGGCCTCGGCGGCTGGCATCGCCGGCGCGCCGGCGCCGTTCGACAAGGGCGGCGTCAAAATCGCCGTGGTCAGCTTTCTCGGCTCGGGCGACTGGCTGCAGGCCTTCGAGGCCGGCGTCAAGCGCCAGGCGGAAGCGCTCAGCATCGAGGCCAACATCTCGCAGGCGCGCAACGACATCAATGCCGAGCGCGAACTGATCCAGCAGGCGATCAATCTCGGCGTCAAGGGCATCATCATCAACAACGGCCAGCCCGAGGCCCTCAAGGACGTGGCGCAGGCGGCGCTCGACGCCGGCATTCCGGTCATCGCCTATGACGTCAATCTCGACAATCCGAAGATCCCGCAGGTCGAGCAGTCCGATGCCGACATGGCCAAGCTGGTGCTCGACCAGGCGGTCAAGGAGCGCGGCGAGACCTTCGATGCCGGCGTCGTCTATGTCGCCGGCTTCGCGCCGCTCGACCGCCGCTATGCCGTCTTCAAGGCGTTCACCAAGACCTATCCGGGCATCAAGGAAGTCGCGACCTGGGGCGTCGTCAACGACACCGTCGCCGCCTCGGTCGCCGACCAGACCAAGGCCGTGCTGCGCGCCAATCCGACCATCTCCGTGATCTTCACGCCCTGGGACGAGTTCGCGCGCGGCGTCAAGCTCGCCATCGAAGAACTCGGCGTCGCCGACAAGGTTAAGATCTACGGCATCGACATCTCGACCTCGGACATCCAGGCGATCGTCGAGCCGGGCAGCCCCTGGGTCGCCACCGCGGCGACCAACCCGGCCGTCGTCGGCGAAGCCTCGGTGCGCGCGCTCGCCAAGCTGATCGCCGGCGAGGATCCCGGCCACTCGATCCTCCTGAAGCCGGCGCTGGTCACGCAGAAGGAACTCGTCGACAACGGCATCAAGACCTTCGAGGAGCTGCAGGTGAAGGTTCCGAGCTTCAAGGACAGCGACGCCGCCAAGGCGCCGTGGATTCCCGAGCCGAAGTAGGTCGTCGCATGCTGCGAAGGCGGCGAGGCTCCCCCTCTCCCGCTGGCGGGAGAGGGTTGGGGTGAGGGGCTTGTTTCGCTTCCACTCTCCGACCCAATCTCCGCAGGCGCTCTCCCGCCTTTCGCAAGACCCTCACCCCTACCCTCTCCCGCGAGCGGGAGAGGGGGAAGAAAGCCTGATCCGCCCATGTCCACCCTGCCGCCGCCCGACTATGCCCGCAACATCCGCCTGATCGGCCATTCCGACCAGGGCGGGCGGCCGGATGCGCTGCAGGTCATGGTGCATCGCGGCTTCGCCTATGTCGCGCATCCCTGGTCGCGCGGCTTCTCGATCGTCGACGTGCGCGACCCCACGAACCCCGGCGCGACGGTGTACGTCCCCTCGCCGCCGAACACCTGGACGATCCATCTGCAGACGCATGACGACCTGCTGCTCGTCGTCCATGCGCGCGATCTCTTCGCCGACGCGGCCTTCGCCGTCGACGAGAAGGTCTATTACACCCGCTCGGTCGGCGAGACGGTCGGCACCGCGACCGGCGCCGACGGACGGCGGAACTGGTCGGCCGGCATGGCGATCTACGATATCTCCCGGCCGACCGAGCCGCGGCAGATCGGCTTCTTCCCGGTCGCGGGCGTCGGCATCCACCGCATCTGGTATGTCGGCGGCCGCTATGCCTATGTCTCCGCGCTCATCGACGGCTACAGCGACTATATCCTCGTCATCGTCGACCTCGCCGATCCCACGCGGCCGGTCGAGGCGGGACGCTGGTGGATCCCCGGCATGCATACGGGCGGCGGCGAGACGGCGAATTGGCCGGAGGGCCGCCGCTACGCGCTGCATCATTCCCTTGTCGAGGGCGACACCGCCTATGCCTGCTGGCGCGACGGCGGGCTGACCATCCTCGACATTGCCGACAAGGCCGCGCCGAAGCTCATCACCCATCGCAACTGGTCGCCGCCCTTTGGCGGCGGCACCCATTCGCCGCTGCCGCTGCCGGCGCGCGATCTCCTCGTCGTCGCCGACGAGGCGGTGCTCGACCATGAGGAGGACGGGCGCAAGCCTGTGTGGATCTTCGACATCCGCGATCCCGCCAATCCCGTCTCGATCGCCACGCTGCCGACCCCGGACGAGGCCGACTATACGGCGAAGGGCGGTCATTTCGGTCCGCACAACCTGCATGAAAACCGGCCGGGCAGCTTCCAGTCGGACACGCTGATCTTCGCGACCTGGCAAAATGCCGGCATCCGCGTCTTCGACATCGCCGATCCCTATCGGCCGAAGGAGACCGGCGCGCTCGTTCCCGCCGCCCCGACCCGCATGGTCGATGCGCGGCAGAACCGGCCGCAGGTGATCCAGTCGGCCGATCTCTTCGTCGATGCGAACGGGCTCATCTACGCGACCGACTACAATGCCGGCCTGTCGATCCTTGAATATGGAGGCTGACGCATGCGCCTCGCCGCGACCTCCTCGGGCGCCCAAACGGCCGATTTCTTGCCGCGCCCCCTTGCCCGCGGCGCCGTTCCGGCGATAACTCCGCCGCCGGCTTACCGCCGCCCTGCAATCCTCGCCAAGCCAGTCCGTCCTTGACCCAGCCCGCCGCCGCATCCGTCCTCGCCGACTTCGTCCTCGCCGTCTCGGGCATCGAGAAGGCGTTCGGGCCGACGCGCGCGCTCGCCGGCGCCGACCTCGCCGTGCGGCCGGGCGAAGTGGTCGCGCTGATGGGCGCCAACGGCGCCGGCAAGTCGACGCTGGTCAAGATCATCTCGGGCTCGCTCGGCCCCGATGCCGGCACGATCACGCTCGGTGGCCGGACGGTCTCGTTCGCCAGCCCGCGCGAGGCGAAGGCCGCCGGCGTCGCCACCGTGCACCAGGCGACCGACCAGGCCGGTGCCGCCGGATTGACGGTGGCGGAAAACCTCCTGCTCGACGAATTCTGCGGCCGCGGCCCGCTGATCGTCTCCGGCCGCTCGATCCGCAAGCGGGCGGCCGCTGTCGCCGCCTCGCTCGATCTCGATCTGCCGCTCGAGCGCGACTTCGCCGATCTCCGCCCGGCCGAGCGCCAGTTGATCGCGATCGCCCGCGCCGTCGCGGCCAAGGCCTCGCTGCTCATCCTCGACGAGCCGACCTCTAGCCTTTCGACCGCCGAGGCCGAACGGCTCTTCGCCATTATCCGCCGCCTCAAGGCCTCGGGCATGGCGATCCTCTACATCTCGCACCGGCTCGGTGATCTCGCGGCGATCGCCGATCGCGCGGTCGTGCTGCGCGGCGGCGTCGTGGTCGGAGAATTCCCGCGGCCGATCGATTTCCCGGCCGCCGTCACGGCGATGATCGGCCGGCGGCTCGAGGCACGAGCGCTCGCCGGCGAGGCCTCGACGGCGCCGTCGATCCTCTCGATGCGCGGCGCCGAACTCGTTCCGGGCGCGCGAAAGTTTGATCTCGACCTCCGCTCCGGCGAGGTCGTCGCCATCACCGGCACGCTCGGCTCCGGCAAGAGCCGCCTCTTGCGCGTCCTGTTCGGCCTCGAGCAGTTAGCGAGCGGCACCGTGACGCTCGACGGCGCCGCCTGGCACGCGTCCGGTCCGGCGGCCTCGATCGCGAGCGGCGTCTTCATGGTGGCCGAAGACCGCTGGGCGAGTTCGCTGCTGCCGCCCGAGACGCCCGGTGCCTCGATCGCCGGCACGATCGCGCTGCCGCATCTGAAGCGCTGGTTCCCGCTCGGCATCCTCGATACGACGCGCGAGCGCAGGATCGGCAACGAGGCGATCGGCCGGCTCGGCATCAAGGCCAAGAACGCCGACGATACGCTCGACCAGCTCTCCGGCGGCAACCAGCAGAAGGTCGTGCTGGCGCGCTGGCAGGCCGAGCCCTGCCGGCTGCTGCTGCTCGACGAGCCCTTCCAGGGCGTCGATGTCGGCGCGCGCGCCGATCTCATCGCCGCCATCCGCAACAGCCAGAGCGCTTCGGCGACGCTGATCGCGACCAGCGACACCGAGGAAGCGCTCGAAGTCGCCGACCGCATCCTCGTCATGCGCGACCATTCCCTCTTCGCGGCCGATGACGGCGAGACGGCGCTTGCAGGCGCCATTGCCGGCGTCGAGGCGGCGGAGACCAGCACCCAACCATGATGATCACAGCCCGATGACCGACCGCCCCGCCCCTTCCGGCGCCGCCCCGCGCCGCAACGCCTTCGAACTGGCGCGGCGCTATGCGCTGTTCGTGCTGCTCGCCATCATGCTGGTCGGCTTCTGGTGGGCGCAGCCGGCCTTCATCAACTCCGCCAACCTCTTCTCCATCCTGCAGGCGGTCTCGGTCGTCGCCATTCTCGGCGTCGGCGTCTCGATCACGATGTCGGCCGGCGGCTTCGACCTCTCGGTCGGCTCGGTCGCGGCGTCGTCGGTGATGGCGGCGAGCTATGCCATGGTCGTGCTGCAGCTGGATGCCGGCGCGACCTTCGCGCTCGTGCTGCTGATGGGTGCGCTGATCGGGCTCGCCAACGGCCTCCTCATCGTCAAGGTCGGCGTGCCCGACCTGCTGGCGACGCTCTCGACGATGTTCCTGCTCGCCGGGTTGCAGTTGATCCCGACCGGCGGCCGCTCGATCACCGCCGGCATGATGCTGCCCGATGGCTCGACGGCCAAGGGCGCCTATGATCCGGCCTTCCTGATCCTCGGCCGCTCTCGCCTGTTCGATATCGTGCCGCTGCCGGTGATCGTGATGGCGATCGTCGCCGTGCTCGCCTGGTTCCTGATGGAGCGCACGCGCTTCGGCCGCGTTTTCTACGCGATCGGCGGCAACGAGACCGCTGCCCATCTCGCCGGCGCGCCGACCAAGGCCTACCGGCTCTGGGCCTATGTGATCTCCGGCAGCCTCGCCTCGCTCGGCGGGCTGATCATCGCCTCGCGCGTCGGCCGCGGCGACGTCTCGGCCGGCGCCTCGCTGCTGCTCGATGCCGTCGCCGCCTCGCTGATCGGCTTCGCCGTGCTCGACAAGCGCCGCCCGCATGTGCTCGGCACGGTGCTCGGCGCGATCTTCGTCGGCGTGCTGCTGAACGGCCTCACGATGCTGAACGCACCCTATTACACGCAGGACTTCGTCAAGGGCGTCGTCCTCGTCGGCGCGCTCGCGCTCACCTTCGGCCTCGGCAAGCGCGGAAGGTAGAAGGGCTCAGGCCCAGACGCGCGTGATCGGGAATGCGTCGAGCTTGCCGTCCAGTGATACGATTGGCATTTGCTCGACCATCGACTGCGCGGCCAGTATTCGATCAAAGGGATCGCGATGCATCAGCGGCAGCGCGCCTGCCTCGCGGGCATGACGCGCTTCGATCGGTAAAGGGATGAACCCCGCCGCGTCGCAAACCCGCTCAAAGTCCGCCGCGAGGACTGACACTTCCGGCCAGAACCCCCGCTTGAACTTCAGAGAAATCTCGTAGGCGGAAACGGGACTGACAAAGACGACGTTCACTCCCGATGCCAGGCTTTGGCGCATCGAAAGTGGCAGAAGGTCAGAACCGCCGACGAACCATGCAAGGACATGCGTGTCGACGAGCAACCTCAATCGAGGCCCCAGGCCCTGATCTCCTCGTCATCCAGCGGCGCCATCGCCTCCTCCAGAGTGAGGGATATCTGTCCCTTCAGCATCCCGAAGGAGCCGGCGCGCCGCCGAGCCATCTCCGCGAGATAAGGGTCACGCTGAGGGGCCGGTGCCGTATCGGCCGAACTCACGGGCTCATCTGCAGACTGCTTTTGGGCGCCACCGGGCACCTGCTTGTGCTTAGCCGCCATGATGTCTGCTCCGATGGCATCGTTCACACGGCAATATAGCACCGATGCCCGCCGCCTTCACCCTTCCCGCACCGCCGCCACGATATCGGCCGGGCTCCTGAAGCTTGCCGGCTCCAGCAGGAAGCGGCGGGCGAGGCGGATCGACTTCTCCTCGAGCGGGGCGCGGCGGGCCGGGTCGGCGATCAGCTCGAAATCGGCGTTGTGCGCGAAGCCGAGGATGCGGCGGATGGTCTTGACGCCGGCATAGCCGACGGCATCGGCGAAGATGCGGTCGACAATAGCCTTGCGTGCCGTGGCGAGCGCTGCCGCATCGCCGGGTCCGGCAAACATCGCGAGGGGATAGGCATCGCCGCGCGAGGAGGTCTCGAAAAGCTGCAGGAAGCGCGACGAGAAGGTGTCCCAGAACACAGGCACCTGCTCCAGCACCCACTCGGCCTGGGCGGTGCGGTCGTCGCCGGCCGTGGCATGGCCTGGCTGCGCGATGGCGTTCATGACGAGATTGGCGATGAAGGCGCCGACGTCGTAGCCGATCGGCCCGACAAAGGCGAATTCGGGGTCCATGACGCGCGTGTCGGTGTCGGTCACCATCACCGAGCCGCTGTGCAGGTCGCCATGGATCAGCGCCTCGCCATCGGTCAGGAACTTCCGTCCCCATTCGGCGACGACGACCTTCAGGGCGCTGTCGGCGCGGAATTCGGCGGCGAGACCGTCGAGCTCGGGGCTGGTCCAGCGATTGCGCGGCGAGGTGCCGAGCGGATCGGTGAACACGACTTCGGCGGTGATGCGGATCAGCGAGGTGTTGCGGGCAAAGGTCGCCTGCCACTCCGCGCGCTCCTCGATCGTCGCGCCGAAATTGGACGTCGAGAAGGTCGAGCGCGCCGCGAATTCGGCGACGGCGGCGGCGGCGTTCGGATAGCGGCGGCCCGCGATCAGGCCGCGGCGCAGGATGATGTGCGGCGAGAGCTTCTCCATCACGAGCGCGTAGAGCGCCGGATCGTAGTGATAGAAGCGCGGCGTCAGCCCGTCCGAGATCGGCGCCACCGCGCGATAATAGGACTGCTCGAAGAAGGCGCGGTCGAGCGGCAGCGGCCAGCTCTCGCCGGCAGCGCGCACATAGGGCAGCGACTGCTTGACGCACAGCGAACCATCGGGACCGTCGACGAGGAAGACGAGGTTCAGATTGCCGTCGCCGACCTCGACGATCGACCAGTCGGCGGGCCGGCCGCCGAGACGGTCGGAGAGGTCCGGCAGCGAGGCGAGGAAGTCGCGCAGCGAGGCATCGTCGAGCGGGCGATAGCCGTCGGGCGTGGCAAGGGTCATGGAAGGGTCCTTTGAACGCAATCATCGCCCCCCGCAAGCGAGAGGCGATGATGACGGAAGTCAGATGCAGCGAGGAACCGCCTTACTTGAAGGCGGCCTCGACCAGCTTGGCATAGTCGGCCTCGATCACGTCGAGCGCCTTGACGGTGTCGGAACTCGCGCCGCCGAGCTTCTCGATATAGGCCTCGCCCTTCGGCTGCTTGTCCCACTCGTTGCCGATGAAACGGGCGGTCGCAGTGCCCGAATCCGAGACCTTCGGCTGAGGCGGTCCGAACTCGGCCGCCGCCTTGGTCAGGCCGGCGAGGAAGGTGGCGTTGTCGAGCCCGCTATAGGGCTTGCCGTCGTCGCCGACGACATTGAGGAAGATCTGGTCGTCGCCGAAGGCCGTGTAGCCGCCGCCGAGACCCTTGTCGACCGCGGCGGCCTTCTCGAAGAAGGCCTGCGCGACCGTCGCGTTCAGTGTGTTGTCCGGGAAGGTGACGACGACATAGCCGGTCTTGGCGCTGGCGTCGTCGAGGCCCGAGACCAGCACGCTGTACTGGCGGAAGACATAACCGAGGCCCGCCGCGAAGCGGTCGGCTTCGGCGCTGGAGATCTCCGCCTCGGTCTGCAGCGAGGCATTGGTCTTCAGCAGATAGCCGCCCGGCGTCACCTCGGTGTCGAGATCGTTCGCGTCGATGCCGACGGCATCTGCGATCTTCGGCACGATCTCGGCGAGAACCTTCGCGGCGAAGGCCGCGCGCTCGTCATAGCCGGCCGCCTCCAGCTTCGGCAGGTCGAAGCCGGCCGAGGGCGTCGCCTCATAGGAGAGGAGATAGCTGTCGGGCTCGTCGGCGAGCACCGGGCCGGCGGCGAGGACGGCGAAGGCGGCCGCGAGGGCCGCCTTGCTGAGTGAGGATCGGAAATTCCGAAGCACGGAAACCCCCTTGCGTTACTGGACGGCCGGAATCCACGGCGCCGTTGCAGCGTCGCTCTTTCCGAAGGCCGGCAGCTTAGCGTTCAAATCCTCGACCGTCTTGATCCCGTTTGCACGAAGATCGGCCTGCGTGATCAGGACCGGCTTGACGACGATGTTGTGGCCCGGATCCTCGCCGGCGATCAGCTTGGCGACGGCGCGGACGGAGACCTGGCCGACGACGGCCGGGTTGGTGGCGGCGGTGGCGACCCAGGGGCTGCCCTCGGCGGCGATCTCGGTGATGTCGGCGGTGGAGACGTCGGCCGAGTAGATCTTGACCTTGGAGGAGATGCCGGCCTCGTCGGTGGCAAGCTTCACGCCGCGGGCGAACTCGTCATAGGGCGCGAACACGACGGTGATGTCGGGATTGGCCTGGAAGGCGGCCTTGGTCTGGTCGGCGGTCGAGGTGGCGGTGGTGTCGTTCACCGCGCCCCAGCGCGCCTTCTCGACGATGCCGGGATTGGCCTTCTTCACTTCTTCCCAGATCTCGTTGCGGCGATCGAGCGGCGCGAAGCCGGCGACATAGACATAACCGGCATTGAAGCTGGTGCCGTTGTCGGCGAGCGCCTGGCCGAGCGCCGCCTTGGCGAGTTCGTGGTCGCTCTGCTCGACCTGCGGGATCTTCGGGTTGTCGAGATTGACGTCGAAGGCGACGACCTTGATGCCGGCGTCGAGCGCCTTCTGGGCGACGTCCTTCAGCGCCTCGGGCTGGCCATGGTCGATGATGATGCCCTGGACGCCGAGATTGATCGCCTGCTCGACCTGCTCGCGCTGGGCGGCGGCGTCCTGGCGACCGGAGAAGATCTGGAGGTCGATGCCGAGCGCCTTGGCCTGCGCCTCAGCCCCCGCCTGGTAGGCCTGGAAGAAGTCGCCGCCCGAGATGAAGGTCACGAGCGCGACCTTGACGCCGCCCTTGTCGAAGGGCGCCGGCGCGCCGGCGATGCCCTCGGCATGGGCCGGCGTCGCAAGGATGCTGCCGGCAAGAAGGGCGGCACCGGCCAGCCCCGAAAGAAGACGCTTCATGGATGTTTCTCCCCGATCGAATTTGTCATTGAGCCGGCCTCATATGAGTTCCGAGCTGATGGAACGAACAGCCCAAGACAGGTGAAATCGCAATCGTTTTTTGATACAGCGGCCGCAGGGGGCCGTGGAACGAACGATTTTCTCTTATCCATGGCCTGTTTGGGAAATTCCGCCTCCCCTCGCGGGCGCGCGGAGGTTTATCTAGAGACGGTGCTGATGCCGACCGCGCGCGGCGCCGCTATGGAGTGCGTTCAGGTGTCTGCCCTTCCCTTGACTGCCGAGCCGACCTTGGAGGCCGCTGCCGTTGCCGAGGTCATCGCCGCGGGCCGAGCCGCCGCCGCGCGGCACTGGGTCCCCGCGACCTCGGGCAATTTCTCGGTGCGCATCGATGAGGGCCGCGTCGCCATCACGCGCTCCGGCGTCGACAAGGGCGCGCTCACGGCTGCCGACATCCTGATCCAGCCGCTCGACGCGCCGCTGCTGCCGCGCTCCTCGGCCGAGGCGCCGCTGCATCTCGCGCTCTATCGCAAGGATCCGGCGATCGGCGCCATCTTCCATGTGCACGCGCCGGCCTCGACCGTGCTCGCGCGCGTCAACGGCCCCGGCTCGCTCCGCCTCACTGGCTGGGAGTTGCAAAAGGCGCTGCCCGGCATCACGTCTCATGAACAGGTGGTCGACGTCCCGGTCTTCGCCAATGACCAGGACACGGACCGCCTCGCAGGATTGGTCGAGGCCAGGCTGGCAGAACCCGCTGTGGCCGGCCGCCTCGCACCCGGCTATCTTCTCGCCGGACACGGACTTTACGCCTGGGGCGCCTCGCCGAAAGAGGCCGCCCGCCATCTCGAAGCGCTCGAAACGCTGTTCGAATTCGAGCTTTCCTATCGGAGGTTCACGCCATGACGACGCTTACCATCTATGACGACAAGAAGCCGGATGTGGCTCTCGTCTCGACCAGCGACGGCGCCGAGATCGGCAAGCTGCTCGGCGAGGTCGGCGTGCAGTTCGAGCGCTGGAAGGCCAGCGTCGAGCTGCCGAAGGACGCGACGCAGGAGCAGGTGATCGCCGCCTACAAGGCCGAGGTCGATCGCCTCTCCGCCGCGGCCGGCTACCAGACCGTCGACGTGATCCGCATCACGCCGGACAATCCGAACAAGGACGCGCTGCGCGCCAAGTTCCTCGACGAGCACATCCATGACGAGGACGAGGTCCGCTTCTTCGTCGAGGGCTCGGGCGCCTTCTACCTGCATCTCGGCGACAAGGTCTACCAGGTGGTCTGCACCCGTGACGACCTCCTCTCGGTGCCGGCCGGCACGCTGCACTGGTTCGACATGGGCCCGGAGCCGCGCTTCACCTGCATCCGCCTGTTCGTGACGCCCGATGGCTGGGTCGCCAAGTTCACCGGCGACCAGATCTCGGCAAGCATCCCGCGCTTCGGCGAGCAGGTCGCGGCGTAATTCGGGCGGGCCACCAGGCCCCTCACCCCTACCCTCTCCCGCCAGCGGGAGAGGGGCGCTGGCATCGATGGCGGCGCATGGCGTCGCGGGGTTCGGCTCTTTCTTTCTTCTCCCTCTCCCACTGGGAGAGGGCCGGGGTGAGGGCCTTCCTCGGCCCTCTAGCTCTCGCGCTCCTCTTCACCTCCCCCTGAGGGGGAGGTCGGACCGGAGGTCCGGGAGAGGGTTTACGGACTATCCGGTGAGGCCGCAGGCCCTCACCCGCCGCGCGTTTCGCGCGTCGACCTCTCCCTGAGGGAGAGGTGAAGGGCGATCTTCGACGGCCGCTTTCCGCCGGAGGGAAGTCGCCGCCGTAAGGGGAACTGCATCGACCCCCGCCCCTTCCGAACATTCACCGTCCCCTTGCCGCCAATCGCGGCTTGCCTCGCGGCGGATCGCAGGCGACTCTGGCGCCCCTTCGCATTTCGACCGGGCCGCCGCATGACACGTGAACTTCTCCACAATGCCACCCTGATGACCGTCGATCCAAGCGACCGCGTCATCGAGAATGGCTGGCTCGCCATCGAGGACGGGCGCATCGCCGGGCTCGGCGACGTCTCTACCCTCCCCGCGCCGGCAGGCTTCGACCGCGTCACCAACCTCTCCGGCCATCTGCTGATGCCCGGCCTCGTCAATGCGCATACCCATAGCGTCATGGTTCTGTTCCGCGGCCATGCCGAGGGCCACAGCCTCCTCACCATGGATGGCTGGTACAACACGATCCGCGAGCCGGAACTCGCCATGGTCGCCGAGGACGTCGCGCCGGCCGTCGCGCTTTCCTGCGCCGAGATGGCGCTGTCCGGCACCACCACCTTCTGCGACCAGTATTTCTTCGCCGAGGAGATTGCGGGCGCTGCCGGAAAGGCCGGCCTTCGCGCCGTCGTCGCCTATGGCATCGTCCAGCTCGGCGATGAAGTGCGCGGCGCCGAGGAACTCGCCAAGGCGACCGCCTTCGTCGAGGGCCAGCGCTCCAGCGACGGCCGCATCGTGCCGTGGTTCGGGCCGCATGCGCCCTATGTCGACAATTCCGAGGCGCTGCTCGCCGAAGAGGTGCAGGTCGCCAATCGGCTCGGCTGCGGCGTCCATCTGCACATGGCCTGCGGCCCCGAGGACAATGAGGAGACGCTCGCGCGCTATGGCACCACCGCCTCGGTGGCGCTGGAGAAGGCCGGCTTCTTCAATGGCCGCATCCATGCCGCGCATTGCCTCGATCTCTCCGATGCGGATATCGCGGTCTTCGCCCGCGCCGAAGCGGCCTCGGTGGCGCATTGCGCCTCGGCCGGCCTCCGCTCGGGCCGCGAGGCGATCTGCCCGGTGGTGCCGCTGCGCGCGGCCGGTGTGACCGTGGCACTCGGGACCGACAATGTCGCCGCCAACAACAGCTATGACATGGTCGCGGAAATGCGCGTCGCCGGGCTCGTCGCCTCGCATCGGGAGCGGGCCGCACAGCCGCTTTCCTCGCGCGAGCTGGTGCGCATGGCGACCATCGACGGCGCCAAGGCGCTCGGCCTCGATCACGAGATCGGTAGCCTCGAGGTGGGCAAGGCCGCCGACCTCGTCGCGATCGACATCGCCGGCCCCGGCTATTCGCCGACGCCCGATATCGCGACGCTCCTCGTCTATTCCGGCTCCGGCCGCGACACCCGCCATGTCTGGGTCGCCGGCGAGCGCATCGTCGACGACCGCCGCCTGACCCGGCGCGCCTTTGCCGACATCCGCGCCGACTATGCGGCGGCCTATGAGACGTTCTGGCGCCGCGTCGCGGCCCGGCGGGAGGCGGCATGATGGCGCGCAAGCTTCTCGTCGACACCGATGGCGGCACCGATGATGCCCTCGCCATCGCCCTTCTCGCCGCGCTCGGCCGGGCGCCTGATTATGTAACGACGGTGTTCGGCAATGTCGGCCTCGACCAGGCGACCGACAACATCCTGGCGACGCTGGCGATCCTCGGCCTCGCTGCACCGGTGCATGCCGGTGCGGATCGCCCGCTGATCGGCGCGGCGATCGATGCCGCCGACATCCATGGCGCCGACGGGCTCGGCGGCGCACCGCGGCCGGCGCGGACGGCCAGCATCGTCTCGCGCAACGGCGTCGATTTCCTGCGCGCCACGCTGCGCGAGGCGGCGCGCACTGAGGCTCCGATCGACATCCTCGCGCTCGGCCCGCTGACCAATCTCGCCCTCGCCTTCCGCGCCGAGCCGTCGATCGCGGCCGGGCTCGGCGAACTCGTAATCATGGGCGGCACCTGTTTTGGTCGCGGCAATGTCACCGGGGCGGCCGAATTCAACGTGCTCGCCGATCCCGAGGCCGCCGCGATCGTCCTGTCGCTGCCGCTGCCGACCGTCCTCGTGCCGTGGGAGCCCTGCGTCGAGGCGGCGCTTTCCGGCGGCGATCTCGACGCGCTGTTCGCGCGGACGGGAAGCGGACCGCGGCAGGCCTTCCTGAAGGCGCTGGTCGACCAGCTCCGCCGCGTCTCCATTTCCTATGGCGAAGGCGACCGCCTGTCGCCGGCCGATCCGCTCGCCGCAGCCGTTCTCCTCGAGCGCGGGATCGCGACACATGTCATCCGCTCAGGCGTCGCGGTCGAATGCGGCGGCGCCTATGCGCGCGGCGCGACGATTCTCGACCTGCCGGGCAAATGGGATCTGCCGGCGATCGAGACCGTCGAGCATGTCGATGCTGCCGCCTTCGGCATGCTGTTCGAGCGCGCCATCGCGGCGCTCGCCGACGCCTGACCACACGATCCTCATCAAAACAAACAAGGGAGAGAGCCATGTCGCGCAAGAAGGTGCTTCTGGTCGGCGAGAGCTGGATGACCAGCGCCACCCACTACAAGGGCTTCGACCAGTTCGGCAGCGTCACCTTCCATCTCGGCGCCGAGCCGCTGGTGAAGGTGCTGAAGGACAGCGATTTCGAGCTGACCTACATGCCCTCGCACGAGGCGGTGAACGCGCTGCCCTTCACGCTCGAGGGGCTGCAGGCCTATGACGCGATCATGCTTTCGGATATCGGCGCCAACTCGATCCTGCTGCATCCCGATGTCTGGCTGCACGGCAAGCCGGTCGCCAACCGCATCAAGTTGATCCGCGACTACACCCGCGCCGGCGGCGGGCTCGTGATGATCGGCGGCTATCTGACCTTCCAGGGCATCGACGGCCGCGGCCGCTGGCATCGCACCGCAGTCGAGGATGCGCTGCCGGTGACGTGCCTCCCCTATGACGACCGCATCGAGGTGCCCGAGGGCTTCCGCGCCGAGATCGTCGGCGATCCCGCCCATCCGGTGCTCAAGGGCCTCGGCACGGACTGGCCGCTGCTGCTCGGCGCCAATGAGGTGACGCTGAAGGACGGGCCCGACGTGACGCTGCTGGCGCGGCTGCCGGAGAGCGAGGGCGGCCATCCGCTGCTCGTCGCCGGCCAGTTCGGCGAGGGCCGCACCATCGCCTGGACCTCCGACATCGGGCCGCATTGGCTGCCGACGCCCTTCGTCGACTGGCCGGGCTATGCGACGCTGTGGAAGAACGTCCTCGCCTATGTGACGAAGACCGTCTGACCGCGACATGAAAAAAGGCGCTCCTGCGGGAGCGCCTCATTTGTCGGCAGAATGTCGGGCCGCTTAGCTGGCGAGAAGGCCGATGCCGGCAACGGCCGCGAGACCGCCGGCGACGCGGGCCAGCGACGATCCGCGGCGATTTCCGAGCGCGCCGACCGCAAAGCCGAGGCCGAGGCCGGCGGCATGCAGCAGGGCGGTCGCCAGCAGGAAGCCGGCGGCGTAGCTGAGGCCGGCGGCATTCTCGGGCATCTCCGCGCCATGCGCGAAGCCGTGGAACACCGCGAACAGGCCGACCACGGCCATGGCGAGCGCCGCGGGAACCTTGACGTTGAAGGCGACGGCGGCGCCGAGCACGACGACCGACAGGCCGATGCCGATCTCGACCGCGGGCAGCGCGAAACCGGCCATGCCGAGCGCGCCGCCGGCCGCCATCATGACGAGGAAGGCCAAGGGAACGAGCAGGCGGGCCTTGCCGCCGA
Source organism: Kaistia sp. (assembly GCA_965229325.1). Lineage (GTDB taxonomy): Bacteria > Pseudomonadota > Alphaproteobacteria > Rhizobiales > Kaistiaceae > Kaistia. The sequence continues at coordinate 2,445,425 of OZ245873.1, forward strand.
GCTGGAAGGCGAACAGGCCGACCAGCACCATCGCAAGGATATGGTCGGTGCCGGTCATCGGATGCAGGAAGCCATGCGCGAAGCCGCTTGCCCCGTCATGGCCCGGATGAGCGAGCGCCAGCGTCGGCGCCAGCGCCAGCGGAAGGGCAAGAGCAAGACGTCGGATGGCCGCGCTGCGCATGAAATTAAGGTCCTCGCGATGCCGGCCCGCCCGCGGGGCCGCTGGGCTGATTGTAGGCACATCGACGGGGTGCTGAAAACACCGAATGCGGGCCAAACCCTGCATACGCAATGTGCACTTGCGCATGCAGGCCACCCAAAGGCGATATCCACGCACAGGCTCGCCGCAGCACAACGAATGTCCGTGGGCCGTGTAGATTTTGAGCTTGCACAGAAAATACGCCGACCTAGGATCATGCGGCCCATCGGGCGCGGACCAGCGCGGACAGAGCTGCTGCGGAACGAATCGGGGTCGTTTTTTCCAAGAATGTGACGTTCTCATCGTCACAGCCAGTCGGCAGGGAGACCAGTTCGATGACGAAGATGATGAAGGCGCTGACGCAGAGCGCGGCGGCGTTGACGGTGGCGGCGGGCCTCGGCTCGGTGGCCGCGCCGGCCAATGCACAGACCACCTACACCAAGGACAATCCGCTCAAGGTCGCGCTCGTCCTCAACGGCACGCTCGGCGACAAGAGCTTCTTCGATTCGGCCCAGCGCGGCATGGATCAGGCGATGAAGGACCTGCCGGTCGTCGTGAAGACGATCGAGCCGGGCTACAATCGCGGCAACTGGCAGCCGGCGCTGGCCGACGCCGCCGACGGCGACTATGACGTCGTGATCGCCGGCACGTTCGACATGGCCGGTTTCGTGGCCGAGATCGCGCCGCAGTATCCCGACAAGAAGTTCATCCTGTTCGACGACACCGTCGACTATTCGAAGGGTGGCTTCGACAACGTCCTCTCGGTGCAGTACCGCACCTCGACGGCGGCCTATCTCGCCGGCTATGCGGCGGCCAAGGTCTCCAAGACCGGCACGCTCAGCCAGATCCTCGGCACCGAGGGTTCGGTCATCCTCGAATTCGTCGTCGGCTTCGAGCAGGGCGCCAAGGCGGCCAATCCGAACGTCAAGCTGCTGCGCGCCACGGTCAATTCGGCCAACCCGTTCAGCGATCCGGCCAAGGGCAAGGAACTCGCCCTCGCCCAGATCCAGCAGGGCTCGGACGTGGTGTTCCCGATCGCCGGCTCGACCGGCATCGGCGCGCTGCAGGCGGTGCGTGACTCGAAGAAGCTCGCCATCGGCGTCGACAGCGACCAGGCCGTGATCTTCTCGGCGACCGACCCGGCCCAGGCCGACGTCATCCTGACCTCGGTCGAGAAGCGGGTCGGCGAGTCGCTCTTCCTGATCCTGAAGCAGACCGTCGAAGGCACCGCCAAGTATGGCACGTCGTCGATCCTCGGCCTGCAGGAAGGCGCCGTCGGCATCTCCAAGAACAAGTACTACGACGCGCTTGTTCCGGAAGCCGTCCGCAAGGAAGTCGACGAGCAGGAGAAGAAGATCATCTCCGGCGAGATCAAGGTCGAGACCACGATGAACTGAGGCAAGGCGCCCGCCCCGCAGTTGCGCGGGCGGGCTCCGCCTTCATCACCTGTCCGGTGCCGGCGCTCACGTGCCCCGGCGCCGGACGCCCGACCGAAGCACCAGTCCCGGGCCGCCATGACCCCTTTTCTTGAAGCGATCGGCATCGACAAGACCTATCCAGGTGGCGTCCATGCCAACAAGAGCGTCGATCTGACGGTCTCGCACAGCGAGGTTCACGCCATCGTCGGCGAGAATGGCGCGGGCAAGTCGACCCTGATGAAGATCCTGTTCGGCGTCGAGCAGCCGAACGCCGGCGAGATTCGCCTCGACGGCACCCCGATCACGCTGCCCTCGCCCCGCGCGGCCATCTCCGCCGGCATCGGCATGGTGTTCCAGCATTTCTCCCTCGTGCCCTCGTTCACCGTGGCCGAGAATGTCGTCCTCGGCGTCGAGCCGCGCTCCGGTCTCAATCTCGACCGCAAGCGCGCCGCCGAGACCGTCCAGGCGCTGGCCGACCGCTTCCGCCTGCCCGTCGATGTCGAGGCGCCGGTCGAACGGCTGCCCGTCGGCCAACAGCAGCGCGTCGAGATCCTGAAGGCGCTCTATCGCGACGCGAAGCTGCTCATCCTCGACGAGCCGACCGCCGTGCTCGCGCCGCAGGAAGTGGTCGAGCTCTTCGCCGCCATCCGCTCGCTGACCGAGCAGGGCCGCACGATCCTCTTCATCGCCCACAAGCTGCCCGAGGTGATCGAGATCTCTGACACCATCTCGGTGATGCGCGCCGGCCATATGGTCGGCCGCGTCGCCAAGGCGGAGGCGACGGAGGCGAGCCTCGCGCGGATGATGGTCGGCCGCGACGTCGCGCTGAAGGTGACGCGGGCGAAACCCGGCGAGCGCAAGCATCTTTGCCGCATCTCCGGCCTCACCATCAAGAACGACCGCGGCATCGACGCGATCTCCGGCATGGACCTTGTGCTGCGCACCGGCGAGATCGTCGGCATCGCCGCCGTCGAGGGCAACGGGCAGAGCGAGCTCTTCGACGCGCTCGGCGGCCTCCGCCCGATCGAGCATGGCTCGGTCGAACTCGGCGGCACCGACCTGACGACGCTGTCCGTCGACGAGCGCCGCAACGCGGGCCTTGCCAACATTCCCGAGGATCGCATCGCGACCGGCTGCGCGGGCGGGGCCAGCGTCGCCGAGAACTTCGTCGCGACCGAGCTCGGCGACAGCCGCTTCGTGCGCAAGGGGCTGCTCGATCTCGGCGCGATCCGCGCGCATGCGGTCGAGCTGATCGAGCGCTTCAGCGTGCGCGTGCCGGGTCCGGAAGCCGCCATCGGCACGCTCTCCGGCGGCAACATGCAGAAGGTGGTGGTGGCGCGCGAGCTCTCCTCCGAGCCACGTCTCCTGCTCGTCTCGCACCCGACGCGCGGCGTCGATCTCGGCGCAACCGAGTTCATCTGGCAGCGCCTCGCCCATGCGCGTGACGCCGGCTCCGCGATCCTGCTCACTTCCGCCGACCTTTCGGAACTCCTCTCGCTCTCGGACAGAATGATCGTGCTTTATCGCGGCCGCATCGTCGCGGCGTTCTCCGACACCAATACGCTTACCCCGGAGACGCTCGGCAGCTACATGCTCGGCTTTGCCGAGCAATCCGAGCACGAACGCCGGACGGCACTGGCATGACCCAGGGCAAGCTGTTCCTCTCCGAGACGGGGCGCATCGTCTTCGCGGCGGTCGTCGCGCTCGTCGTCGCGCTCGTCATCATCTTCTTCGCCTCGAAGACGCCGCTCGAAACCTTCCAGCTGCTCTTGACCGCTCCGCTCTCCTCGAAGCGCACGATCGGCACCTGGATCGACGACAGCGCCAAGCTGGCGCTGGCGGGCCTTGCCTTCAGCCTCGTCTTCCAGGCGCGGCAGTTCGCGCTCGGCGTGCAGGGCCAGGTCTATGTCGGCGGCCTCGTCGCGGCGGCGATCGCGCTGTCGCCGCTCGGCTATTCCTGGCTGTCGATCCCGCTCGGCGCCGCGGCCGCCATGCTTGCCGGCGCCTTTCTCGGCTTCATCCCGGGCTATGCCAAGGCGAAGCTGAATGCGAACGAGATCGTCTCGTCGCTGATGCTGAACTACATCGCCTATGACTTCACCAACCTGATCCTCCGCCTCTATCTCGCCTCGCCGAAGGCCGGCTTCACCGCCTCGGACTCCTTCCCGCCGAGCGCCGTCTATCCCGCCTTCGTGCCGCGCACGCGCATCGATCTCGGGCTGGTGCTGGCGCTCGTCGCCGTGGGGGTCGTCTGGTTCCTGCTCTACCGCACCGCTTGGGGCCTCAAGCTCAGGCTCACCGGCCACAATGCCCGCTTCGCCGCCTATGCCGGCATCCGCTCGAACTTCATCATGGTCAGCGCCATGACGGCGTCGGGCGCGATCGGCGGGCTGCTCGGCGCGCTGTTCGTGCAGGGCACGGGCTTTGCCAAGATCGCGATCGGCTTCGAGGCCGGCCTCTCCTTCGAGGGCATCCTGATTGCGATCGTGGCGCGCAACCGGCCGCTCGCCATTCCCTTCGTCGCGCTCGGCTATGGCTATCTGCGCCAGGGCGCGCAGCTGATGGGCTATCGCAGCGACGTGCCGGCCGAAGTGATCGGCATCGTCCAGGGCGTCGTCATCCTGCTTGTCGCCTCGTCCTTCACCGTCCCCGGCCGCGCCTTCCTCAACCGCCTGATGGGCGGGGGCAACGCCGCCGCGCGAGCGACCACGTCATGAACCTGATCTTCGAAACCGTCATCTCGGCCGCCTTCGTAGCAGCGGTCATCCGCACCACGACGCCGATCCTGTTCGCCTCGCTCGGCGGCCTGCTCTCGGACCTCGTCGGCTCGCTCAACGTCGCGCTCGAGGGCATGATGCTTATCGGCGCGCTGACGGCCGTGGTCGTCTCGGCCTATGCGCCCTGGTATGTCGGCGTCGCCTCGGGCCTTGCCGTCGGTGCGCTGCTCGGCGGGCTGATGGCGCTGTTCCATCTCCGCTTCAAGGCGGACGTGATCCTGGTCGGCTTCGCGGTGAACATCATCGCGGCCGGCGGCACGGTCACCGCGCTCAACTATGCGACCGGCGGCGACAAGGGCACCTCGATCAACCTGCCGTCGAAGGCGGTTCCGGCGCTCGACCTGTCCTTCCTCAACGCCATCCCCGGCATCGGCCCGGTGCTGACGCAGATGTTCTCGGGCCATTCCTACCTGACCTGGCTCGCCGTCTTCCTGATCTTCGCCATCTGGTACTTCCTCTACCGGACGCCCGAGGGCCTCCGCTTCCGCGCCGTCGGCGAATATCCGGCGGCGGCCGAGGCGGCCGGCATCTCGCCGAACCGCCTGCGCACCTATGGCCTCGTCGCCTCCGGCGCGCTCGCCGGCCTCGGCGGCGCGCAGCTTGCGATGTTCAATTTCGTCGGCTTCACCCGCGACATGACGGCGGGACGCGGCTTCATCGCGCTTGGCGCCGTGCTGCTCGGCCGCCGCCATCCGATCGGCACCGCGGTCGCCGCGGTTCTCTTCGGCGCCTTCGAAGCGCTGTCGATCGCGCTGCCCGGCATCCTGCCCTCCGTGCCCGGCGAAGTGATCCACTCGATCCCGTTCGTGGTGACGGTGTTGGCGCTGATGCTCTCCTCGCGGCGGCGGATCGCGGCGTAGGGTCGAGCTCCTCTGCCTTCCCCCTCTCCATCAGGGAGAGGGCCGGGGTGAGGGCCTTCGGCCTCTCCGGATGGTTCCCTAAACCCTCTCCCGCCGGCTTCGCCGTCGACCTCTCCCTCAGGGAGAGGTGAAGGTGAAGGGTAGGCCCTCACCCCACCCTCTGCCTGAGGTACAGGGAGTTGCAGCCGACCCTTGGCTGGCGCCTTCGCTTCAACCCGAGCCACCTCCGCCCTCTCCCTGAGGGAGAGGGGGCCGGCCCCCGCCTATCCCTTCACGGCGCCCACGGCGATGCCGGAGACGATCTGGCGCTGGAAGACGACGTAGATCACGACGATCGGCGCCGCAGCCAGCACGATGCCGGCGGCGAGCAGCGGGACGTTGGTGGTGTATTCGCCGCGGAGCGCTGCGATGCCGACCATCAGCGTGCGCTGGTCCTGCAGAACGAGCAGCGAGATCAGCACGTCGTTCCAGCAATAGAGCGTGTTGAGGATGCCGAGCGTGACGAGGGCGGGCTTCCCCATCGGCAGCATGATGTGCCACCAGATCTGGATGAGGCCCGCGCCGTCGATCTGCGCCGCCTCGAACAGTTCGCGCGGCAGCCGCGCATAGAACGCGGTCATCAGATAGACGCTGAACGGCAGGAAGAACGCCGTATAGGCGATGACGAGGCCGGCGCGCGAGTTGACGAGGTCGAGCGCGATCATCGTCCGGTAGAACGGCACCAGCACGACCTGCACCGGGATCATCAGCGAGACGAGGATGATGGTGAAGACGAGCTTCGAGCCGCGGAAGCGCAGCACGGCGAGCGCATAGCCGGCGAGCGAGGAGACGACCAGGAGGGCGAGGACGGCGCCGATCGTCACCATCACCGAATTGGTGAAGTATTCCGAGAGGCGCGACTGCGTCCAGGCCTGGCCGAAATTCGCGAGCGTCGGATCGGTGGCAAGGCCGAACCGATCGAGCACGAAGCCCTTGCGCGTCTTCAGCGCGGCGTTGATCGTGAAGAAGACCGGATAGACGGCCGACAGCGCGAGCAGCGCCATCGGCGCCGCGATCAGCCATAGGAGGCGCTTCTGCCTCGTTTCGACGGCGGCCATGCGATCCTCAGAGACTGGCGTTGCGGGACATGATGCGGATCTGGATGAAGGCGAGCCCCGCCATCATTGCGAACAGCACCATCGAGATCGCGCTGGCATAGCCCGGCCGGTTCATGCGCCCCTGCTCGAGCCAGATCAGGAATTCGGGCAGCGTCGTCGACGTACCCGGTCCGCCGGCGGTGAGCACATAGATGAGGCCGAACATCGAGGTGAGCATGCCGATCGTGGTGACCACGGCGGCGAACTCGATGATCGGGCGGATCGAGGGGATGACGATGTACCACCAGGTCGCGATCAGCTTGGCGCCGTCGAGCTTCGCCGCCTCCAGCATGTCGGAGGGAACCGTCGAGAGCCCGGCGAGGAAAATGAGGAGGCTCATGCCGAAGGTCGCCCAGAGCTGCACGGCGATGAGGCTGAACAGGGCCGTCGACGAATTGCCGAGCCAGTCGACCGGCGAAAGGCCGATCCCCTTCAGCATGGCGTTGATCGAGCCGTCATAGCGCAGCAGCATGTTGAAGATGGCGCCGACGATGACGCTGGAGAGCACCGCCGGGAAGAAATAGACGGCGCGGAACAGCTTGCCGCCCGGCACGCCCTGATGGATGAGGATCGCCAGCACCAGAGGCAGCGCGATCCAGATCGGCAGCGTCGCCAGCAGGATCAGCATGTTGACGATGCTGTCCATGAAGACGGGATCATGCGCGAGGCTCGCATAGTTGGCGAGGCCGATGAAGCGCGGCGCCGTCATGCCGGTGGCGTCGGTGAAGGACGTGCCGAAGCCCCAGACGAGCGGCACGATGCGGAACACGATCACCAGCGCAAGGGCCGGCACGACGAAGAGCCAGCCGAGCCGCTCGGGATTGTCGCCGAAGAGACGGCGGCGGACGGCTGGCGGGTTGCGCTCGGTCATGACTTTCTCCGTGATGACCAGATGGCTCCGTCGTCCCGGCGAAGGCCGGGACCCAAGCACACCGGCCTCTGGAACATGGATCCCGGCCTTCGCCGGGATGACGGCCCGGCGGTGAACCGCCGGGCCGGACAGAAGATCAGCTCTTCTTCTTCGCCGCCGCCTGGACCTCGTCCATGCGTGCGAGCGCCTTGTCGACTGTGGTCTCGCCGGTGAAGAGGAGCTGGCTCTGGCGATGCCATTCCTCGGTCTCGGCGGTCGACATGTTGTTGTGGGCGAGCGGCACGCCATCGGCGAGCCAGCCGAGGATCACCTTCGCCGACGGGCTCGCCACCTTGGAGGTGTCGACCTTGGTGTCGGCCGGGATGGCGCCGGCGGACTCGAAGAAGATCTGCATGTGCGGCGTGTCGGCGAAGCTCTTGGCGAGCGCGATGGCGAGGTCCTTGTTCGGCGAGAAGTTGGTCACGCCATAGCCGATGCCGCCGGCGAGCGGCAGCTTCAACGAACCGTCGCCGCCCGCGACCGGCGGCATGACATAGACGCCCACCTTGTCGGCGCCGAGGAAGTCGTCGAACTCCTTCCAGTGCGCGACATCGGAGATGAGGCCGATCGTGTTGGCGTTCTCGCCGCGCTCGAAGCTCTCATATTCGTCCATGAACTTCGCGGTCGAGTTGGCGCCATCGGCATACCAGCCGGCGCCCTTGGTCGCGACGAAGGCGTCGACGATCGCCTTGACCTCGGGGCTCGACCATTTGAGGTCGCCCTTGGTCCAGGCCTCCTGCTGCGCGGCCGTCCAGCCATTGGCGGCAACGGCGGAGAGGAAGAAATCGCCGCCATAGCCTTCCTTGTTGCCGAGGGCGAAGCAGGTCGTGCCGGCCGTCTTCAGCTTGGCGCAGATCGCCTCGAGATCGGCCCAGCTCTTCGGCGTCGCGGCGGGATCGAGCCCGGCCTTCTGCCAGAGATCCTTGTTGTAATAGACCGCGAAGCCCTGGATCGAGATCGGCACCGCATAGGCGCCGCCGTCAGTGCCGGTGAATTCCGGCCAGCCGGCGATGCGGTCCTTGATGTCGGCGACGCTCTCATCGAGCTTCACCAGCGCGGCGGTGCGCTCCTTGGTCTGCGAGCCGCCATGCAGCAGCACGACGTCGGGACCCTGACCGGCCGAGATCGCCGTGCCGAGCAGCGTGTAATACTGGTCATGCGGCTGCATGACATATTTGACGGTGACGCCCGGATGCGCCGCCTCGAAGTCCTTCTTGACCGCCTCGAAAAAGGGCGCCGTGGTCGGGTCGCCCGACTTCCAGTCCCAGACGGTCAGCGTCGTATCGGCATGGGCGATGCCGGCCATGGCGACCAGCGCCGCGGCGAGCATGGTTCCGGCGCCAAGCGCCTTCTTCATCGACGTCATTCGCATCTCCTCCGTTGCGAAAAGCGGGTCGTTCGGGTCGTGCACGCGCCGCCCTCCCGGCGGGCGCGCTTCCGTCAGCCTGGAAGGCGAGGATTATGCGGCGCCGGCGGCAGATCGCTCGCCGCCCGGACATCCGGAATGGCATGGTCGCGGCGGGCGCTCTCGCTGAGAACGAGGCCATGGCCCGGCCGCTCCGGCCGATAGGCATAGCCGTCGCGGATCTCGATCGGCTGCTCGACGAGGTGATCGAAGTTCTGGAACGAGTATTCGAGCCATTCGACCTCGGGCAGCGCGATCGCCATGTTGATGCCGATCTCCAGCACCGAATTGCCGAGGCTGACCGGGATGCCGTGCTCGGCGGCGAGCCAGCCGATGCGCATCACTTCGGAGACATGGCCATGCACGTTGATCATGTCGGTGCCGCGCGCTTCCATCAGCGCGCGCTTGCCGGAGGCGTCGAAATACTCGCCCGAATTGACCAGCGTGAACGGGCAGCCGGCCCGGATCATCTTCAGGCCCTCGAAATCGTAGCGAAGGCAGGGATCCTCGATCCAGAGAATGTCGAAGCCGGCCTTGTTGATGATGTTGAGGCGGCGGACCGCATCCTGCGGCGACCAGCCCTCATTGGCGTCGATCATGATCGCCTCGGGCTTGCCGACCGTCTTCACGAGGAGATCGAGCCGATGCAGGTCGCGCTCGATGTCGGGATGGCCGACCTTGATCTTGAAGGCGGTGTAGCCGATCGACGCGGCATGATCGAACAGGGCGCAGAAGGCGTCGTCGGAGAGGTGATAGTCGAGCCCGCTCGCATAGGCCTTGACGCGCTCCTTGCTGCCGCCGAGCAGCTTCCACAGCGGCAGGCCGAGCTGCTTGGCGGAGAGGTCCCAGAGCGCCTGGTCGACCCCTTCGCCGAAAGCGAGCGAAGCACCGCGGATATTGCCGCCGCGCGGCCGGCGGACACGGTGCACCAGCGCCGCCGGCTCCTGCCCTTCGAGGCCCGGCCAGATCTCGGCGCGGAACAGCCGCTCGATTTCGGCGAGCGCCGGCAGCGGATTGAACAGCGAGAACACGAAGCCGAGGCCGGTGAGCCCGGTGTCGGAGACGAGCTCCAGCGTCGCCACATGCGCATGCTCGATCCTGACCTGGCTGTCGCCGATCACGCGATCGCGTGCGAATTGGAAACGGGTCAGTCGAAAATCGACAATGCGCATGATATGAGTCGCCTGATCCATCAATCGCGGGATTTGATATGCCACGCAGGCAATCTGATAGATCAGATGCAGAGAGTTCGCAAGCCGCCCCGGACCAGCCGGACTGGCCGGAGCGCGAGGGCACGGCGCTGTCGCTGTCCGAGATCGCCTATGAGCGCATTCTCGACATGCTGTTCGCGCGGCGGCTGCCGGCCGGCGCCTCCGTCTCGCAGAACGACCTCGTCGCGATCGTCGGCATCCCCGTGGCGCCGCTGCGCGATGCCTTGCGCGTCTTGCAGACGGAGGGGCTGCTCACCATCCATCCGCGCTCGGGCATCCGCTTCCTGAAGCCCGATTTCGAGTTCGCCCGCCACACCTACCAGTTCCGCGGCGCGCTGGAGCGGCCGGCGGTGCGCGTCTTCGCCGAGATGGCGCCGATCGAGCGGCTCGACGACATCCGCGACCGTCATCTCGCCTGCATCGCGCGGCTCACCGAGACCGGCTTCACGCCGGAGGTGGCCAAGGAAGCGGTCGCGCTCGACGCGCTGCTGCATTTCGAGATCATCGGCGCGCTCGGCAATCCGCTGATCACCTCGACCTATCGCCGCGTGCACAACTATCTGCAGCTGATCCGGCTCGACCGCGCGCTGTCCGGCCCGATCGTGCTCCGGACGCTGCGCGAGCATCTCGACCTCATCGCGGCCTGCCGCGCCCGCGATCCCGATCGCGCCGAAACCCTGCTGCAGCTGCATTTCACGCAGGCGCTGCAGCGAACCATGGGCATTTTCTGATGCAGCGGATGGGCATGGCAATCGGCGTCAAGGCGGAGGCGATCGCCGAGTACAAGCGCCTGCACGCCGAAGGCTCGGCGGCCGTCAACGCGCTGCTCGCCGCCTGCGGCGTGCGCAACTACTCGATCTATCTCCGCGAGGGGGAAAACCTCCTGTTCGGCTATTGGGAATATCACGGCACCGACTGGCCGGCCGACGCCGCCCGCCTCGGCAACGAGCCGGCGATCAAGGCCTGGCTCGCGCTCACCGACCCCTGCCAGCAGCCGCTCGCGTCCGCAAAGCCCGGCGAATGGTGGGTGATGATGGAGGAAGTGTTCCATATGGATTGAGGCGCTTGGGAGGGCCGGCATCACGGCGAAGGCGATGCTTCGTGGCGGAGGCAAGGGAAGGCCCTCACCCCACCCTCTCCCTCAGGGAGAGGGGGCGCTGGCATCGATGGCAGAAACCCGTCGCATCGCACGATCGACCCCCTCTCCCTCAGGGAGAGGGTTGGGGTGAGGGCCTTCGCCCCGGCGAGGCGCGGATTGATCGCGGGTCATGAGCCACAGCCCTCCGATGCCCCCTCCCTTGCCCTCCCCCGCTTTGCGGGAGAGGGGATGGCCGGCGACTCGGCATGTTCCGATGAGAGGCCGCGTCTGCGCCGGAGCTATCCCTGCCAGGGCTTCGCGTCCGGCATCCATGACAGCGTCATCCCGGCGGAGGCAGGGATCCAGGAACACCGGCGTCCATCAAGCGATGAGGCGACAGTGTGCCTCGGCCCCGGCCTTCGCCGGGGCGACGACGGTGCCAACTGCGACGACAAGCGCAGTCCTGCACGATTCAGCCGCAGGTATTCTTGCAGCCACAGCGCGCCCTCTCTCCCGCGCGAGCGGGGGAGAGCTGGAGAGGGGGTCTTGCTTGACGCCCCCTACTCCGCCGCCTCCAGCGCGCGGCCCTCGAGCGAGAGGTTGACGCCGGTCGTGGCGTCGAAGGCGTGCAGGCGCGACTGGTCGAAGGAAAGGCGCATCGGCGCGTCGATCTCGGTTGGCGTCATCGCCGGCATGGTCGCCTTGAACAGGCAGTCGCCGGCCTTCAGCGTCACGATCTTCTCGACGCCGTGGTTCTCGACGCCCCAGACGCGCGCCTCGATCGGGCCGCCCGGATCGAGATGGACGTTCTCGGCGCGGATGCCGATCGTCACCGGCCCGCTGGCCCGGCCAAGCCTGGCGCGCAGCGAGGGTCCGACGGCAAGCTCGATCGCGCCCGAGGGGATGCGCAGCCGGTCGCCGAGGAGATCGGCTGCGATGAGGTTCATCGCCGGCGAGCCGACGAAGCCGGCGACATAGGTGTCGCGCGGATGATGATAGATCTCATAGGGCGTGCCGACTTGCGCCAGGCGGCCATTGTTGAGCACGCCGACCTTGTCGCCCATCGACATGGCCTCGATCTGGTCATGCGTCACGAACAGGAAGGTGGCGCCGAGCTGCATCTGCAGGTTCTTGAGCTCGGTGCGCAGCGCCTCGCGCAGCTTCGCGTCGAGATTGGAGAGCGGCTCGTCCATCAGGAAGATGCGCGGCGAGCGCACGATGGCGCGGCCGATCGAGACGCGCTGCATCTCGCCGCCCGAGAGGCGGTCGACCTTGCGCTCCAGCAGATGCTCGATGCGCAGCGTCTTGGCGGCCTTGGCGACACGCTGGTCGATATCGGGCTGCGCCATGCGGCGGGTGTTGGACTTCAGCGGGAATTCGAGATTCTGCCGCACGGTATAGCGCGGATAGAGCGAATATTGCTGCAGCACCAGCGCGACGTCGCGCTCGGCCGCGCCCCAGTCGCCGACATCGATGCCGCCGATCTCGATCGTGCCGGCGGTCGGCTTCTCGAGCCCGGCAATGAGGCGCAGCGTCGTCGTCTTGCCGGCGCCTGTCGGCCCGAGCAGGACGAAGAACTGGCCGTCGCCGATCTCGATGTCGAGATTTTCGAGCGCGGTATGCGTGCCGAAGACCTTGGTGATGCCGTTCAGACGGACATGGGCCATCTCACGCTCCCAGCCTGAGGCCGAGCGACTGCCCGGATTTGGTGTCGAAGAAATGCGTCTGTGCCGCGTCGAGCCGGGCGAAGACGGTATCGCCCTGCTTGCCGACGAAGCCGGACGCGGTGCGCGCGCGGAGCACGCCCGAGCCGATCTTCAGATCGACGATGTCATAGGCGCCGAGCGGCTCGATGATATGCGCCTCGAGCGGCACGAAGCCATCGGAGGGCTGATGCGCGACGATGACGCCTTCCGGGCGGATGCCGAGCGACAAGCCCGCCGCGCCCTTGCCGCTGGCGGCGATCGCCCGCGGCAGCGTGATCGGCACGCCGAAGGCCTCGCCGGCATCGCCGAGCCGCAGCTGCGCCCGCTCCCCCTCCGTCTCCAGCCGCGCATCGGCGATGTTCATCACCGGACTGCCGATGAACTGAGCCACGAAGAGATTGGCCGGATGGCGATAGACTTCGATCGGCGTGCCGACCTGCTGCAGGATGCCCTCGTTCATCACCACGATGCGGTCGGCGAGCGACATCGCCTCGACCTGGTCATGCGTGACATAGACCGAGGTCGCCTTGTTCTCGATATGCAGCCGCTTCAGTTCGCTGCGCATGTCCTCGCGTAATTTCGCGTCAAGCGCGCCGATCGGCTCGTCCATCAGGATGGCCTTCGGACGCCGCACCAGCGCGCGGCCGATGGCGACGCGCTGCATGTCGCCGCCCGAGAGCGCCGAGGGCCGCTTGTGCAGGAAGTGCTTGATGTCGAGCGCCTCGGCAACGGTGCGCACCTGCGCGTCGACCTCGGCGCGGCGCCCGCCGGCGGCCCGCAGCGGAAAGGCGATGTTCTCGAACACCGTCAGATGCGGATAGAGCGCATAGAGCTGGAACACGAAGGCGATGTCGCGCTCGGACGCCTCGAGATCCTGCACCGGCTTGCCGTCGATGCGGATCTCGCCCGAGGAGATGTCCTCGAGGCCGGCGATGGCCCGAAGCGTCGTCGTCTTGCCGCAGCCGGACGGGCCGAGCAGGACGACGAACTCGCGATCGGCGATGGTCAGGTTCATGTCGCGGATGACCTGAACCTGGCCGAAGAACTTCTGCACGTTGGAAAGGACGATCTCGGCCATGGTTCAGGCGTCCTTGCCGGTTTGTGCCGGCTTCGGCACATGCGCGGCGATGTTGAAGCCGACAAGGCCGGCGAGGATGATGGCGACGCTCCAGGAATGGAGGCCGAGATGCCAGGGCTGGCAGAGGGCGATGATGCCGCCGACCATCAGGAAGATCGATGCGGGCTCGAGATAGCGGGCCGCAAATTCGCGAAAGCTCATGATCTCCCTCCCTATTTGCGGATCGCGCCGAAGGTGACGCCGCGCAGAAGATGACCGCGAAGGGCGAAGGTGAAGATCGCGACCGGCAGCAGGAACAGCGTCGTGCCGGCGGCAATCACGGTCCAGTCCGGCAGGCCGGAGCCGAGCTGCGAGGGGATGAAGGGCGGCGCCGTCTGGGCGCGCCGGTTGGTCATGATCAGCGCGAAGGCATATTCGTTCCAGGCGGTGATGAAGCAGAACACCGCCGTCGCCGCGATACCCGTCGCCGCTTCCGGCAGCACGATCTTGAAGAAGGCCTGCATGCGCGTGTAGCCGTCGACCAGCGCCGCCTCCTCATATTCCTTCGGGATCTCGTCCATGAAGCCCTTCATGAGCCAGACCGAGAAGGAGAGGTTGAAGGCGATATAGAGGATGATGAGGCCGACATGCGTGTCGGTGAGCCCGACGGCGCGATACATGAGGAACATCGGGATCGCGACGACGATCGGCGGCAGCATGCGCGTCGACAGGATGAAGAAGAGGAGATCCGCCTCCCCCTTCACCCGGAACCGCGAGAAGCCATAGGCCGTGAACGTCCCCATGCCGACCGCCAGCACCGTCGAGGTGATGGCGACGATCAGCGAGTTCATGAAGCGGCTCGGATAGGCCGAGGCCTGCACGCTGTCGCCGGTGCGGAGCACGCGCTCGCCATTGTCGAGGATGCGCTTCTCCCACCAGGGCGCCGCCTCATAGGTCGCCGGATCGACCGGCTTGTTCAATTGCACGCGCTTGACGAACAGCTTGATGAACGAGGTGATCTCGGGCTGGAACAGGACCGTCGGCGGCACGGTGGTCGCCAGCGCCCGCGGCTTGAAGGCCGTCGAGGCGATCCAGTAGATCGGCGCGAGGAAGACGAGCGTCGCAAGCAGAACCGCGACGATGGCGAGACGATTGACCGTGGCACGGCCGGACGACTGGACCGCGGCCATGCTAGCGCTCCTTCACCTTGTTGAGATACTTGACGTAGATGTTGGTGATCGCGAGCACCATGATCAGCACGATATAGGCGAGCGCGCAGGACTTGCCGGTGTCCCACTGCTGGAACGCCTGCTTGTAGAGACGGATGGCGATGACTTCCGTCGTCGGCTGCGTCGACATGATGTAGGCGATGTCGAAGGTCTTGAACGCTTCCATGGTGCGGAAGATCAGCGCGATCAGGAGCAGCGGCGCGACCAGCGGCAGCGTGATGCGGCGGAAGGTGTACCAGGCGCCGGCCCGGTCGATCGCCGCGGCCTCGTAGAGATATTTCGGCACGGCGGAAAGGCCCGCCAGCGACAGGAGCATCACGAAGGGCGCCCACATCCAGATATCGGTGATGGCGATCGCGAACAGCGCGGCGTCCGGATTGGACAGCCAGGCGAAATCGCCGAGCCCGAGCGCATAGTTGATGATGCCCCAGGACGGATCGTAGAGCAGCTTCCAGAAGAGGCCGACCACGGCGGCCGACATCATCATCGGCAGCAGCAACAGCGTGGTGACGAGGCCCTTCATCGGGAAGGTGCGGTTGAGCAGCAGCGCGAGGCCGAAGCCGACGATCATCTGGCCGCTCACGGAAACGATGACATATTTCGCGGTGATGGCGAAGTTCGACCAGATCTTCTCGTCGGAGAGCAGGTCGCGATAGTTCTGCAGGCCGATGAAGCTCGGCGATGCATTCGAGGAGGCGCGGAAATCCGTGAACGAATAGCCGAGCGAATAGATCAGCGGGAAGATGTTGAAGACGATCAGGAACACGACCGTCGGAATGATGAAGAGATTGCGGATGCCGAGGTCACTCAGCCCGTTCCGCCTGGCCGGCCGCGCGGCCGCATCAAGATTTGTCGCAAGACTGGTCACGCACCGCCTCCCGGGGGACAAGCAAAGGATATCCGGGGGCATTGAAGCCCCCGGACGCGATCGATCGAGCGATCAGTTCTTGTAGCGATTGTACTTGTTGAACGTGGCGGTCCAGTCCTTGACCGTCGCATCCAGCGCTTCCTGCGCCGTGCCCTTGTCGCCCACAACATAGGGATAGATGTGCTGGTTCATCTGGTCGAGGATCTCGGCATATTCAGGCGTCGCCCAGAAATCCTTGACCATGAACATCGTGTCGTAGAACGCCTTGTTGTAGGGCGTGGCGTTCTGGAATTCCGGCGACTTCAGCACGGACTGGCTGGCGGTATAGCCGCCGAGCTCGGCCCACTTCTTCTGGGTCTCGTCCTTGATGAACCATTCCAGGAACTTCATCGACGCTTCCTGCTTCTTGGAATAGGAAACGACGGAGATGCCCTGGCCGCCCAGCGCCGCGAAGCGCTTGCCGGTCGGTCCGGCCGGATTGGCGAAGAAGCCGGTGACGTCGGCATAGGGGTTGGTGGTCTTGTTCACCAGCGGCGGGAAGAAGGCGAAGAAGTTCATGCTCATCGCAGCGAGGCCTTCGGTGATGGCCTGGTTGTCCTCGATGAAGAAGGTCTTGCCCCAGCCGGGCGGGGTGAACTTGTAGAGTTCCTTGTACATCTCGAGGCCGGCGACGGCCTCCTTCGAATTGGTGATGCCGTCGACCTTGTAGGTCGCGTAATCGCCGAGCTCGCCGCCATACGAGAAGATGGCGCTCTCGACGCCCATCGCCATGGCGTCATAGGAATTGTCGGTGTAGATCGCGATGCCGTAGCGCTTCTGATCGGGACGATGGAAGAACTCGGCGATGTCGCGCATCTGGGCGTAGGTCTCGGGGATGGCGAGCTCGTAGCCATACTTGGCCTTGAACGCGTCCTTCTCCTTCGGGTCCTCGAACCAGTCCTTGCGATAGGCCCAGCCGACGGCGTCGCCCTCGAGCGGAACCGCCCAGTACTTGCCGCTGCCGCCGGGATATTCGGCGTAGTATTTCACCGTCGCCGGAGCCATGACTTCGCTGAGCTTGTTCTTGACGAAGAATTCCGTCAGGTCGACATAGTGGCCCTGCGTCGCGCCGGCGCCGAGCCACTGGCTGTCGCCGACGACCATGTCATAGGCATCGCCCTTGGCGTTGAACTCGGTGAAGGCCTTGGTCTGGAAATCGGACCACGGGGTCGTCTCGACCGTGATCGTGTCGCCCGATTCCTTGGCATATTCATTGACCAGTTCCTGCAGATAGTTGGCCGGATCCCACTCGGCCCAGAAGATCGTGAGATCCTCGGCAGCAGCACTCGCAACACCGACCAGCGTGAACCCCACGCCTGCCAGCAATCCAGTCAGGACTTTCCTCGACATTGCAGGTCTCCTCCCTGTTTCCCTCTTTGCCGCCGTCTCTCCGCAGGGGTCGGCGGCATGCCCGACCTTTTTTTGGTCAGGCCCCCTTCTTGCGCGGTCTCCCTGTCGTCTTGCCGTCCGGCACTGTCTCCGCGGCGGCAGCGGTCTCTCCCTCCGCTGCCTCCGCCAGTGCCGTCCGGATCATCGCCCGGGCCGCCCAGCTCGCGACATCCTCCGCCGCGGCTGCGTCCAGCCCCCAGATATCCTTCAGAATGATGATCGCCTCGATGCCGAACACCAGCGACATCGCCTGCGTCACCCGCTCGGCCGCATCGCGGCCGATCGCATCCTCGAGCGGCGCCGTCGCCGCCTTCAGCAGGCCGCGCCGGTTGCCGCGCACCACGCGCGCCTCGGCGCCGAGCGTGCCGGCCCGGCGGCGCTGCCACTGATCGAGCGCCAGCAGCAGGGCGGCGCGATGGGTCGCCTCATAGGCCTCCATCCGCTTGTAGGCGAAGCGGAACAGCGCGACGACATTCGCCTCCGCGTCGCCATCGCCCTCGCCCGGCGTCCAGTCGAGGATCGGCCCGAGCGCGTCGTCGACGGCCGCCTGGATCATCGCCGCCTGGCTCGGAAAATAGCGATAGGCCGTGGCGCGCGACACCTCGGCCGCCTCGGCCACTTCCGACACCGACGGACTGCCCCCGCTCTGCATCAGACGGATCGCCGTATCCAGCATCAGCCGCTTCATGCGGCCGCGCGGCCCCTTCTCGGCTTGTCGCCCGTGCTCTTGACCTGAGACTGACATGCCAATACGATACGCGTGTCTCAAAATAAAAGCAACCGAGCAAAACGCCTTTCCGATGCCTGGGGAGGACATCGGACGGTCCGGGAAGCCAGCAATTCAGCCATTTTGAAGCGTCGGAACCGCCGTTCCGGCGATGCCTTCCGTTCGGCCCGGGATGGCCACGGTACAACCTCCGCCTGTCGTGCAAGGACGAGCATGAGCCGCATCTACATCGTCGGAACGGGCGATACCAAAGGCGAGGAACTCACCTTCCTCGAGGGCGTCATCGCGGCCTCCGGCATGGCCTCGGCCCTTGTCGATGTCGGCACGCGCGCCTCGCATATCGCGGCCGAGTTTCCGCCCGCAAGCGTCGCCGCCCATCATCCGGACGGCGTCGGTGCGGTGCTCGGGCGGGATGATCGCGGCGAGGCTGTCACGGCGATGGGTACGGCCTTCGCGGCCTTCATCAAGAGCCGCGACGATGTCGCCGGCGTCATCGGCATCGGCGGTGGCGGCGGCACCTCGATCATCACCACCGGGATGCGCGAACTGCCGGTCGGCCTGCCGAAGCTGATGGTCTCGACGCTGGCGTCCGGCGATGTCGCGCCTTATGTCGGCGTCTCCGACATCCTGATGATGCCGTCGGTGACCGACCTCGCCGGGCTCAACCGCATCAGCCGCCTCGTGCTGCAGAACGCGGCGCATGCGATCATCGGCATGGTCCGCACTCCCGCCGTGGAGACCAGCGGCAAGCCGCCGATCGCGCTGACCATGTTCGGCGTCACCACGCCCTGCGTCACCCGCGTCGCCGAGCTGCTGCGTTCGGATCACGACTGCCTCGTCTTCCATGCCACCGGAACCGGCGGCCGGGCGATGGAGAAGCTCGTCGACAGCGGCATGCTGGTCGGTGTCGTCGACGTCACCACGACCGAGATCGCCGATCATCTCTTCGGCGGCGTGCTCTCGGCAGGCGCCGACCGGCTCGGCGCCATCGTCCGGACGGGCCTTCCCTATGTCGGCTCGGTCGGCGCGCTCGACATGGTCAATTTCTGGGCCATCGACACCGTCCCCGAGCGATATCGCGGCCGCCTCCTCTACAAGCACAATCCGAACATCACGCTGATGCGCACGACGGCGGACGAGAACCGCCAGCTCGGCGCCTGGATCGGCGAGCGGCTGAACGCCATGGACGGTCCGGTGCGCTTCCTGATCCCGGAAAAGGGCGTCTCGGCGCTCGATATCGCCGGCGGCGCCTTCCACGACGAAGAGGCGGATGCGGCCCTGTTCGAGGCGCTGGAGCGCAGCGTGCGGCAAACCGCGCGGCGACAGCTCGTGCGCCTGCCGCTCCATATCAACGACCCGGACTTCGCCGAAGCGCTGGTCCGGCACGTCCACGACATTGCTATCTGATACGAAAGGAAGGCGGATGCCCTTCATTCCCCGCCGGCAGATCCTCGACAAGTTCAACGACATGGTGGCCCGCCGCGTACCGATCATCGGCGGCGGCGCCGGGACCGGCCTCTCGGCCAAATGCGAGGAAGCGGGCGGCATCGACCTCATCATCATCTACAATTCCGGCCGCTACCGCATGGCCGGCCGCGGCTCGGCGGCGGGGCTGCTCGCCTATGGCAATGCCAACGAGATCGTGAAGGACATGGCGCATGAGGTGCTGCCGGTCGTCCGCCACACGCCCGTCCTCGCCGGCGTCAACGGCACCGATCCCTTCGTGCTGATGCCGCAATTCCTCGCCGAGCTGAAGGCGATGGGCTTCTCCGGCGTGCAGAACTTCCCGACCATCGGCCTCTTCGACGGCGTCATGCGGGCAAGCTTCGAGGAGACCGGCATGGGCTACGGCCTCGAGGTCGACATGATCCGCGAGGCGCACAAGCTCGACCTCCTGACGACGCCCTATGTGTTCAATCCGGACGAATCCCGCGCCATGGCCGAGGCCGGCGCCGACATCATCGTCGCCCATATGGGCGTGACAACGGGCGGGGCGATCGGCGCAACGTCGGCGAAATCGCTGGATGATTGCATCGCCGAGATCGATGCCATAGCCGAGGCGGCGCGCGCCGTCCGCTCCGACATCATCATCCTCTGCCATGGCGGCCCGATCGCCATGCCCGAGGACGCCGGCTATGTGCTGCAGCGCACCGCGCATTGCCACGGTTTCTACGGCGCCTCCAGCATGGAGCGGCTGCCGGTCGAGGTGGCGCTGACGGCGCAGACGCGCACATTCAAGGAACTGGCCTTCTGAGCCGGAGCGATCGAGGGAGGAGAACCACCATGGGCGAAGGCAAGTTCGTCGTCGCGGCGACGACGCCCGAAGAGGTGCTGGATTGGGGCCGGCTGCGCTGGATGAGCCATCCGCCGGCGACCGGCGCCGAGCAGCTGACCGTCATCGACGTCACGCTGTCGCCGGGCAAGGGGCACGACTTCCACAAGCATCCCGACCAGGAAGAGGTGATCTATGTCACCGGCGGCACGGTCGAGCAGTGGGTCGGCCAGGAGAAGCGCCTGCTCGGGCCGGGCGACGCCGCGTTCATTCCGCCCGGCGTCGTCCATGCCTCCTTCAATGCCGGGACCAGCGAGGCGCATGTCGTCGCCATTCTCGGCCCCTGCATCGGCGTCAACGGCTATGTCTCGGTCGAGGTCGCCGGCGAGGCGCCGTGGAAGGATCTGCGCAAATAGAGCGTCACCAAAAAGGCACCTCCTGTCATTGCCGGGCTTGACCCGGCAATCCAGACTGGCGTTCGATCAAGGCGGCCGGAGCAAACCGGCCCAAGGGAGACTGGATTGCCGGGTCAAGCCCGGCAATGACAGCAGACATGACGGTTGCCGCGACAAGAACGGCAAATAGCAGGACGATCTGGGAGGATCCGATGCCGAACACCTATCCGAAGCTGCACAATGCCGCCTGGCCGGGCGTCGTCGGCAAGGGCGGCGACAGCGAGCCGATCATCGCGCTCGACACGCTTCTGAAGCTCACCGCCAATGCCGAGGTCGACGGCGTCAAGTTCGACGGCATCGACCTCTTCATCACCGCGCCGCATTTCGACATCGACAGCGACGCCGACGCGGTCAAGCGCATGAGCGACCACATCGCCTCCTACGGCCTCAAGGTCGGCTCCTTCGTCGCGCCGATCTGGGGCGGGGCCGGCGGTGGTTCGGCGATGGGTTCGGCCGACGATCGCAAGCGCTTCGTGGAGCAGGTGCGCAAGGCCTGCGCCATCGGCCGGCAGATGCGCGATCTCGGCATCCGGCCGACGGGCGGCATCCGCATCGATTCCTCCGTCGGCGTCGAGGCCTGGGACAAGGACCCGGTCGGCAATTCGAAGCTGATCGCGCAGACCTTCTCCGAGGCCGCCGACATCGCCGAGGACTATGACGAGTTCCTCGTCGCCGAGGGCGAGATCTGCTGGGGCGGCATGCATTCCTGGCGCGAGATGGTGCGGCTGCTCGAGATGGTCGACCGGCCCGGCGTCGTCGGCTACCAGGCCGACATGGCGCATTCGATGCTCTACACGCTCGGCTACAACGCCGAGAACGACCGCATCCTGCCGAGGGATTTCGACTGGGCCGACACCGCGACGCTCGACGCCGCCTATCGCAAGGTCGCCGACGCGCTGCGGCCCTGGACGATGGATTTCCACGTCGCGCAGAACGACGGCACCGTGTTCGGCTCGGGCGACCATGAGAAGACCGGCCGCCATTGCCAGGTCGACGATCCGAACGGCCGGCTCGATGTCGCCAAGCATGCCGGCTACTGGCTGCGCGACCGCGAGGGCAACCTGACCAAGCGCATGCGCCACATCTGCTGGGATGGCTGCATGTTCCCGAACGCCGTCATGGAGAGCCAGGCGACCTGGAACAAGGTTCTCGGCGCCATGATCAAGGTGCGCGAAGCGCATGGCTGGAGCGAGTAGGCGGCGACTGGCGAGCAAGCGCCCGTCACCTCTCCCACGGTGAGAGGTGAAGCATCGGGCCCGCCTCGCCGTCGCTGCAGCTCGACCACGACCACAAGAGATCGATCGGGAGGATTTCATGACGAAGACGCTGAATGTCGGCATGGTCGGCTATGGCTTCATGGCCCGCGCCCATTCCAATGCCTGGAGCAAGGTGTCCCACTTCTTCGATACCGGCTACAAGCCGGTGCTGAAGGCGGTGGCGGCGCGCAACACCGAGAAGGCCACCGCCTTCGCCGCGAAGTGGGGCTATGAGAGCGTCGAAAGCGACTGGCGGCGGCTCATCGAGCGGCCCGACATCGACGCGATCGACATCTGCACGCCGAACGGCAGCCATGCCGAGATCGCCATCGCCGCCGCCAAGGCCGGCAAGATGGTGCTCTGCGAGAAGCCGCTCGCCCGCAGCGAGGCAGAGGGCATCCCGATGGTCGAGGCCGTCGAGGCGGCCGGCGTCCCCAACATGGTCTGGTACAATTATCGCCGCGTTCCGGCCGTCATGCTGGTCAAGCGGATGATCGACCAGGGCCTGCTCGGCCACATCTATCACTACCGCGCCAAGTTCCTGCAGGACTGGACGATCTCGCCCGACGTGCCGCAAGGCGGCGCCGCCACCTGGCGGCTCGATGTCGACAGCGCCGGCTCGGGCGTCACCGGCGATCTGCTCGCCCATTGCCTCGATACGGCGATCTGGCTCAACGGCTCGATCGGCAGCCTGACGGCGATGACCGAGACCTTCGTCAAGCAGCGCAAGGATGCGCTCACCGGCGCGATGCGCGAGGTCGGCATCGACGATGCCGCCGCCGTGCTCACGCGCTTCGACAACGGCTCGCTCGGCACCTTCGAATCGACCCGCTACGCCCGCGGCCACAAGGCGGCCTATACGCTCGAGATCAATGGCGAGAACGGCTCGCTCGCCTGGGACCTGCACGACCTCAACCGCGTCGCCTGGTTCGACCACCGCACGCCGGGCGCCCTGCGCGGCTGGACCTCGATCCTCGTCACTGACGGCGAGCATCCCTATCTCGGCAAGTGGTGGGTGCCCGGCCTCATCATCGGCTACGAACACTCCTTCGTGCACCAGGTCGCCGATTTCCTGGAAGGGCTCGCGCATGGCAAGCCGGCGGCGCCGACCTTCCGCGACGCGCTGGAGACGACGCGCGTCTGCGACGCCATCATCGCCTCGGGCAGGAGCGGCCAGTGGGTGGATCTCGGCGCTGGGGGGACAGCATGAGGTTCGGCTTCAACCTGCTGCTGTGGACCGCGCATGTCGAGGAAGCGCATCTCCCGATCATCGAGGACCTGAAGGCCGCCGGCTATGACGGGGTCGAGGTGCCGATGTTCGGCGGCGATCCCGAACACTATGCCTGGCTCGGCCAGCGCCTCCGCGACGCCGGTCTCGGCGCGACCGGGGTCGGCATCATGCCGGGCGGCGGCAAGGATTCGATCTCGGCCGATCCGGCCGAGCGGGCCGGGGCGCTCGAGCATCTGAAATGGCTCACGGACTGCACGGCGGCGCTCGGCGCCGATCTCGTCTGTGGCCCGCTGCACCAGACGCTCGGCCGCTTCTCCGGCGCCGGTCCGACGGCGGAGGAAAAGGCGCATTGCGTCGAGGTGCACAAGGCGGCGGCGCGCTATGCCGCCGCGTCCGGCGTCAGCCTCTCGGTCGAGCCGCTCAACCGCTTCGAATGCTATTTCCTCAACACGGCCGGAGCCGCCAAGGCGCTGGTCGACGCCGTTGGCGAGCCGAATTACGGCTATCTCTACGACACCTTCCATTTCAACATCGAGGAGCGCGACCAGGCGCGCTGCATCCATGCGACGGCCGGCGCCTTCAACCATGTCCACATCTCCGCCAACGACCGCGGCACGCCGGGCCCGGGACCGATCGACTTCGCAAGCGTGTTCACGGCCCTGAAGGCCAGCGGCTATGACGGCTGGATGACCGTCGAGGCCTTCGGCTCCGCCCTGCCCGCCCTCGCCGCCGCGACGCGCGTCTGGCGGCCGCTGTTCGAGACGCCCGAGGATGTCTATCAGGGCGCGATCAGGCTGATGAAGGAGGGCTGGGCGGCGGCGTGAGGGCCGGCGGGCTCCAACTCCTCCCAACGCCGCAACTGACGGCCGGCGAACCTCCGAAGCTTCGGCAGCTACCCCCTCCCCGTCCCTCCCCCGCTCCGCGGGAGAGGGGGCCGCCGGCATATCGGCTGATCCCGATGAAGGCCGCGTCCTGCCCTCTCCCCCCTTGTGGGGGAGAGCTGGAGAGGGGGGCCTTCCTTCCTCACCGCCAAGCACACCAGTCCCAAGCAAGTCCCCCACCCTCACCCTCCCCCGCAAGGGGGGAGGGAGGCGGCCAGCGCCTCTGCTCCCGATGAAGGCTGGGCCTTCCCCCTCCGCAGAATTCCAAGACATCCGACGCCCTTTGTGCTTCGCTGGCGAAAAGAACAATCGAGCCGGAGGATTGACGCCATGCCCGCCAGGAACGGAACCGCCCTCGTCACCGGAGCCTCGCGCGGGCTCGGCGCGGCGATCGCCAAGGGGCTCGGCGCGGCCGGGTGGGCGGTCGCGGTCAACTACGCCCATGACGATGCCGGCGCCGCCGCCGTCGTCGATGCCATCGAGGTCGCCGGCGGGCGGGCCGCCGCCTTCAAGTTCGACGTCACCGACAAGGCGAGCGTCCGCCACGGCGTCGCCGAGATCGAGCACCGGCTCGGAGACCTCGGCCTCATCGTCAACAACGCCACCGGGCCGCAGCCGTTCAAGCCGATCGAGGAGCAGAGCTGGGACGATCATCTCGACCAGCTCCGCTTCTTCGTGAAGGCGCCGCTGCTCGTCCTGCAATGCGTGCTGCCGGCCTGGAAGGCGCGCGGCAGCGGCATCGTCGTCAATATCGGCAGCGAGGTCGTCGACATGGGCAACGCCGCCTTCGGCCATTATGTGGCGGCCAAGGCGGCGATGGTCGGCCTGACCCGCTCCTGGGCCAACGAGCTCGGCGGCGACGGTATCCGCGTCAACCTGGTCGCGCCCGGCTTCATTCCCGTCGAGCGCCACTCGGATGCGACGGCGGACGACCTCGAGGCCTATCGCCGCCTGGTGCCGCTCGGCCATCAGGGGGTGCCGGAGGATATCGCTGCGATGGTGGTGTTCCTCGCCTCGCCCGGCGGCGGCTTCATCACCGGGCAGACCTTCGCGGTGAATGGCGGCCGCACGCTGGCCTGAGGTTGACGCGCGGCCAGTGATGGGTTCCAAGGCGGGCATCCGATCCGGATCATGGAGTGCCCGTTGACGACCTCGTACCGGCTGCGCCAGGCAGCCCTGTTCGACCTGCCCGCCATCTATCGCATCTGCCTCGTGACAGCCGATTCCGGCGGCGACGCGACCGGAATAGAAGACGATCCCGACGCGCCGGGGCACATCTATGCCGGGCCCTATGTGGCGCTGGAGCCGGAGCATTGCGTCGTCATCGACGGCGACGACGGGGTCGCCGGCTTCTGCGTCGGTGCGCTCGATACGGTCGCGTTCTATCATCGCATGGAGCGGGACTGGCTGCCGGCGCTGCGCGCGCGGACGCGGCATCCGGGCGATGATCCCGCGCTCTGGCGCGGCAGCGACGCGCGTCGCTGGCAGGTTCACCAGCGGCGGACGGAATCAGCGGCGCTGCTGGAGCGCTACCCTTCGCATGTGCATATCAACCTCCTCCCCGAGGCGCGCGGCGGCGGCTGGGGAAGGCGGGCGCTCGAAGGCGTGATGCAGCGCCTCGCGGCATCAGGCTCGCCCGGCATGCATCTCGGCGTCGCGCGGATCAATCTGAAGGCGCGCGCCTTCTACAAGGCGGTTGGGCTCGAGGAGCTGCCGGGCCAGGGCGAGACCTCGGAAGGCGTGATCATGGTGAGGCGCTTCCTGCCCTGAGGCGGCGACCTACTCCGCCACCGCTCCGGCGCGGAGGCCTTCGAGGAAGCGGACCAGCGTCCCGCCCGTTTCAGCGACGGGGCGGTCGTTGACGATGACGAGATCGGCTTGGAGCTCGAAGCGGCGCGCCGCCTCGCGGGCGAGCCGCTCCTCGATCGCCGCACGGCTTTCGCGGCCGCGCGCCGAAAGGCGCGCCGCCAGGACGTCGGCGGGCGCCGTCACCTCGATCACGGCGATGCGGGCAAAGCGGGCGCGCGCCATCGGCAGCGCCGCGCGCGAGAGATTGGAGACGACGTCGCAGCCGCGCGCCAGCGCATCGCCGATCGAGGCGGGCAGCGCATAGCCGAGGCCATGCGCCCGCCAGGAGAGGGCGAAGCGTCCGTCGGCATGGCCGGCGGCGAAGCTCGCCTCGTCGATCGTGTCATGGTCCTCGAAGGCATTGGCCGGCCGCGTGACCAGCCGCCGGGCGAACAGGATGTCCGGGCGGCCGGCGAGCTCGGCGCGCGCATGCGCGATCAGCGTGTCCTTGCCGGCGCCGCTCGGCCCGACGATGGCGACGAATGTCCCGCTCACGACCGCTGCCTCACGACGTCTGCCCCGCGCTTCTCTGTTCTCGTGCCGTCCGCCTCAGGAGACCCGCTGGCCCTCGCGCCAGACCTGGCGGACGATCGGCGTCGTCTCGACGAGATGGACACGCACGAGATCGGCGCGCAGCCCTTCCGCGATGGCGCCGCGATCGGTGAGGCCGGTCGCCTTGGCCGGCGTCAGCGTCACGGTGCGGATAGCGGCGGCAAGGTCGATCTCCGGCGCCCGGTTCGGCAGCTCGAAGGCCGACATCAAGAGGCTTGCTGGCACATAGTCGGACGAGAGGATGTCGAGCAGGCCGGCGCGCGCCAGCTCCTCGGCGGCGACATTGCCGGAATGCGAGCCGCCGCGGACGATGTTGGGGCCGCCCATCATCACCACGATGCCGGCGTCCTTCAACGCCTCGGCCGCCTCCAGCGTCGTCGGGAACTCGGCAACCGAGACGCCCTCGCTGGCGGCCTCCTGGGCATGGGCGGCGGTGGCGTCGTCATGGCTCGCGAGAACGACGCCGTTCTCGGCGGCGATCTCGATGAGGCGGGCGCGGTTGACCTTGGCATATTGGTCGTGCAGCGCCAGCCGCTCGCCGACGAGGCGGTCGACATGCGCTTCCGAGACGTCCTTGCGGCGGATGTAGAAGCGGCGCCAGGTCTCGAGGTCGCGGAACTGGCGCTGGCCGGGCGTGTGGTCCATCAGCGACATGAGATGCACCGGATGGCGCGCGATCAGGGTCTCGAGATGCTCGATCACGTCGGGTGTCGCGATCTCGCAGCGGATATGCGTGCGGTGGTCGGCGCGGAGATGCCCGGCCGCCCGCGCCTGGTCGATGGCGTCGGCCAGCGTCTGCAGATCGGCGCCGATCGACTTGATGTCGATGTCGGAGCCGGCGCGCAGCGAATCGAACACCGTCGTGATGCCGGAACTGACGATCTGGGCGTCATAGGCCATGACCGAGGCGAGCGGATGCCAGCGCACATGCGGCCGCGGCGAGAAATGGCTCTCGAGATGATCGGTGTGCAGCTCGACGAGGCCGGGCACGAGATGATCGCCCTTCACGTCGAAGCCGCGCTCCGGCGCCGGACCCTCGCCGATCTCGGCGATCCGCCCGTCCGAGATGGCGATCCAGCCATTCTCGATCACGCGGTCGGGCAGGACGAGCCTTGCATTTTCAAGCACATAGTGGCGCGGCTCGTTCATGGCAGGCTCTTCCCGTTTTCATGGTCCCATCGCGCCGCCGGGGGGCGTCGCGTCAACGCAATCATGGCCCGTCAGGCCGCCTTTTCCGTGGCGAAGGCGGTCATGTCGACGATGCGGTCGGCGACGGCGTCGCGCACATCCTCGTCATGGAAGATGCCGACAATGGCCGCGCCGGCCTTCTTCTTCTCTTCGATGAGCCGGACGACGACGGCCCGGTTGGCGGCGTCGAGCGAAGCGGTCGGCTCGTCGAGGAGCAATAGCGGCCGATCGGCCGCAAGGCCACGGGCAATGTTGACCCGCTGCTGCTCGCCGCCGGAAAAGGTGCCGGGGGGCAGGCTCCACAGCCGCTCGGGCACGTTGAGGAGGGTCAACAGCCGCTCGGCCCGGGCCCAGGCCTCGCACTGGCCGACGCCGCCTTCGGCCGCCGCCGCCGCGACGATATCGAGCGCCGAGACACGCGGGATGACGCGCAGGAACTGGCTGACATAGCCCATGACGCTCGCCCGGAGCGCCAGGATGCGGCGTGGCTCGGCGCGGGCGACATCGACCGCCTCGTCGCCGTCGCGGACGAGGATGGTGCCCTTGTCGCAGCGATAATTGCCGTAGATCATCTTGAGGATCGACGACTTGCCGGCGCCGGAGGGGCCGCCGAGCACGACGCATTCGCCGGGCCGCGCCTCGAAGGCGACATTGTCGACGACGCGGATGCGCATGCCGTCGCGGAGATGCAGCGTGAAGCTCTTGGAGACGCCGGTGAGGCTGACCAGCGGCGAGGCGGGGGCGAGATCGGTCATGCTGCGAGCACCGAGGAGACGAGGAGCTGGGTATAGGCCTCGCGCGGATCGTCGAGCACCTGATCGGTCAGGCCCTCCTCGATCACGCGGCCATGGCGCATCACCATGATCCGGTGCGACAGCAGCCGGGCGACCGCGAGATCATGTGTCACGATCACGACCGCGAGCCCCATTTCGGCGACGAGGCCGCGGACGAGATCGAGCAGGCGCGCCTGCACCGAGACATCGAGGCCGGAAGTCGGCTCGTCCATGAAGACGAGACGGGGATGGGTGACGAGATTGCGCGCGATCTGCAGGCGCTGGCGCATGCCGCCGGAGAAATCGCGCGGCAGGTCGTCGATGCGGGAGGTGTCGATCTCGACCCGGCCGAGCCAATCCTCCGCCGTGCCGCGGATGCGGCCATAGTGACGCTCGCCGACCGCCATCAGCCGCTCGCCGACATTGCCGCCGGCCGAGACGCTCATGCGCAGGCCCTCGCGGGCATCCTGGCGGACGAAGCCCCAGTCGGTGCGCAAGAGGAAGCGCCGCTCGGCCTCGCTGAGCGCGAAGAGATCGCGCGTGACGCCGTCGCGCATCCGGTAGCGGATCGTGCCGGAGGTGGGCGCGAGCTCGGTCGCGAGCAGTTTCAGCAGGGTCGACTTGCCGGAGCCGGACTCGCCGACGACGGCGAGCACCTCGCCCTCATGGATGTCGAAGCTCACCGCCTCGCAGCCGATGCGCGGACCATAGAGCTTGCCGAGATCGCGGGCGGAAAGAAGGGGAAGGGAGGTCTGCATCATGCACCACGCCTTTCAAAAGGAAGGACCCCCACCCTGCCCTCCCCCGCAAGGGGGGAGGGTTCTCGGGCCGTTGCTGTGTCGATGCCGAGACTGTCCGAAGACGGCGCGGCCGCAGTGCCGTCCGGAGCGCCACCCCCTCCCCCCTTGCGGGGGAGGGATGGGGTGGGGGACTGATTCACCGCCGTCACCGGCTCCAGCTTGAAGCTGAAGCCGTATTTCTCGAAGCCGAGGCTCTCATAGAAGCGGTGCGCCTTCTCCGAGCGGAGATTGGAGGAGAGCGCGACCTTGTAGGCGCCTTTCGACGCCGCGAGCGCGAAGGCCTCGCGCATCATCCAGCGGCCGATGCCGCCGCCCTGCTGTCCCTCGGCGACGACGACATTCTCGACGAGCGCCGTCGGCGTGCCCCAATGGGCGATGTTGTCGATCACCATCAGCGCGAAGGTGCCCACAATGGCGCCGTCCTCTTCCGCGAGATAGACAGCATAATCCGGATAGAGCGCGAAGCGGGCGAGGATCGCCCGCGCCTCGTCGAGGCTGATGGTGCGGCCATTGTTGAAGCTCGGCTGGCCGTAGAGGGCGAGCAGCGCCGGCAAGTCGGCCTCGGTCGCGGTGCGGAGCGTGAGGCCGGTCATGGCCGCCCTCCGGGAATGGCATCGCCCGCCATCTCGCCGCGATGGCCGTCCGCGCGGCGGGTGCTGCAATAATCGCTGTCCGAGCAGACGAACATGCGCCCGCCGCGATCATCGAGCACGACCTCGTCGAGATAGACGCCGGTCGCCGCGCAGAGCGCGCAGGGCTTTTCGAAGCGCTGCACCTCGAAGGGATGATCCTCGAAATCGAGGCTCACGACGTCGGTATGGGGCGGCACCGCATAGATGCGCTTCTCGCGCCCGGCGCCGAACAGCTGCAGCGCCGGCGAGCGGTGCATCTTCGGATTGTCGAATTTCGGCGTCGGCGACGGGTTCATCACATAGCGGCCGGCGACCTCGACCGGATAGTCATAGGTCGTCGCGATATGGCCGTGGCGGGCGATGTCCTCATAGAGCTTCACATGCATCAGCCCGTAATCGGCGAGCGCATGCAGCTTGCGCGTCTCGGTCTCGCGCGGCTCGAGGAAGCGGAGCGGCTCCGGGATCGGCACCTGGTAGACGAGGATCTGCCCTTCGCTAAGCGGCGTCTCGGGAATGCGGTGGCGGGTCTGGATGACAGTCGCCTCGGTCGTCTTCGTCGTCGTGGCGACGCCGGCGGTCTTGGCGAAGAACTTGCGGATCGAGACGGCATTGGTGGTGTCGTCGGAGCCCTGGTCGATGACCTTCAGCACATCGTCCGGCCCGATCACCGCCGCCGTCACCTGCACGCCGCCTGTGCCCCAGCCATAGGGCATCGGCATTTCGCGGCTGGCGAACGGCACCTGGTAGCCGGGAATGGCGATCGCCTTCAGGATCGCGCGGCGGATCATCCGCTTCGTCTGCTCATCGAGATAGGCGAAATTGTAGCCGGTGGCTCTCTCATCGCTGGTCGGAACGGGTGCGGTCATCGGACGTTCGCCCTTGAGAAAGGGGCTAAGCAGGGGAGACGTGACATGGACCCGACGACCATTATTTTCATCATCTCCATCAGCGGAATCGGCATCGCGATCTGGATCGCTTGGCGATTGTTCGCCCGCGGCAACCGAAGCAATTAGCCGGTTCATTCCGCCGCCTCCTTGAGTTCCGCCCTCTGCGCCGCGTGTTCGGCGCGCATCTGGCGGACGAGGCCGAGTTCGGCCTGGAAATCGACATAGTGCGGCAGCTTCAGATGCTCGACGAAGCCGGTCGCCTGGACGTTGTCGCAATGGGAGAGGACGAATTCCTCGTCCTGCGCCGGGGCGACGACATCCTCGCCGAACTCGCGTGTCCGGAGCGCCCGGTCGACCAGCGACATCGCCATCGCCTTCCGCTCGCTCTGGCCGAAGACGAGGCCATAGCCGCGGGTGAATTGCGGCGGGCGCTCGGCCGAACCGTGGAACTGGTTGACCATCTGGCATTCGGTGAGCGCCACCGGGCCGAGCGGCACGGCGAAGCCGAGCTCCTCCGGCACGAACTCGGCGATCACCTCGCCGAAGCGGATCTCGCCGACGAAGGGATGCGTGCGGCCATAGCCGCGCTGGCTCGAATAGGCGAGCGCCAGCAGGAAGCCCTCGTCGCCGCGCGCCAGCCCCTGCAGGCGGAGATCGCGCTCGGCCGGGAAATCGAGCGGCGCCCGCGTCAGGTCGCCGACCGGCTCATCGTCGGCCGGCGCCTCGGCCTCGATCAGGTCCTCGCCGTCGAGGAGATCGGTGACGCGCGGAACGCTCGCCCGCTCGGCCGCCGCCTCGACCGGCTCCGGCACGGGAACGCCGGCCGCCAGCATGAAGTCAATCAGGCGGTGGGTATAGTCGAAGGTCGGGCCCAGCACCTGCCCGCCGGGCAGATCCTTATAGGTGGCGGAGATGCGGCGCTCGATCGCCATTCTGGCCGTATCGAGCGGGGCCGAATGGCCGAAGCGCGGCAGCGTCGTGCGGAAGGCGCGGACGAGGAAGATCGCCTCGATCAGATCACCGCGCGCCTGTTTGATGGCGAGCGCCGCCAGGGCCGGATCATAGAGCGAGCCCTCGGCCATGACGCGGTCGACGGCGAGGGACAATTGATGCTCGATCTGCTCGGTCGCGATCTCGGCGACGGCCTCGGGGCCGCGCCGTTCATGCGCCAGCAGCGCATGGGCGTTGTCGATCGCCGCCTCGCCGCCCTTGACCGCGACATACATGGTTCAAACCTCCCGGATGCGGGTCGTGCGCGGCAGCGCCGCGATATGTCCCGGCGCCGCCAGGACGAGATCGACGCCGCGCGGAAACAGCGCCCGGTTGGCGGCCAGCGCCTCGGTCAGCCCGACCGGCCAGCTTGCGACGCCAAGGCGGCGCTCGCCGTCGATGCCGGGGCCGGCAAGCGCCAGCGCGCCGCGCTCGGCCAGCTCCGTCACGGCGATGGCGATGGTCGTCGAGCGATCGGGATAGGCGTCATCGCCGGCGGCGAAATCGCCGAGCGGCGGCAGCGCGGCGAAATCCGAAACGAAGGCGAAGGCCGCCTCGGCCGGATCGGCGGTAACGCGGGCGCCGGTGTGGAAGGCGAGCCAGGCGGCGACGGCGGGCTCGGCGGCCAACGCCGCGTCGAGCCAGACGAGCGTCTCGTGATCGGCGAGCGTCAGCGCGATGGCGGCGAGCTCGCGCGAGAGACCCGCCGGGGGAACCATCTCGGCGGCGAAGGGCTGCAGGCTGCCCGGCCGGGCCAGCGCGTCCATCAGCGCGCGGAAATGCGCCTGCGAGGCGAGAACGGGATCGTCGAAGCCGGTGCTGATCGTATCCAGCATGATCAATCCTCCCCGCGCACCATGGTGAAGAAATCGACCCTGGTCGCGGCGACACGGCGCGCCTTGGTCTCGGCCGCGGCCGCAAGCCGGGCGCGCACGCCTTCGAGTGCCGTTTCGACGCGCGGCCGCTCGGTGCCCTGCGCGAGCCCGTCGAGGATCGCCGCGAGCCGCGCCTTCGTCCCGTCACGGCCGAGATGATAGGCAAAGCCGGTGCGGCCATCGGCGAGGCGGATGGCGGCCCTGGTGACGGTCGCCTCGCCGAGATTGAAGAGGCGACCCTCGCCGCCGGCGCGGCCGCGCAGCATCACGAGACCGCTTTCGGCCGGGCGGATATCGACGGCGGCGGGGACGGGGCCGATCGCGCCGAGCGCCGCGGCGAGTTCCTCGGCGGAGGCCTCCGCCATGGTCGCCATCAGCGACTGGCGCGCCGCGACATCAGCGGCCGTGGCTGCGCTTTCGTCGCGCTCTCGCTTCAGATCGTCGGTCACGGCAGCTCCACAGGCTTTCGCTTCGATTTGTCTAATGGTATAGACAACTCCATGAGCCAGTCCAGTGACGATTTCATGACGATTGCAGAGCCCGCCGATCCAGCCGGCGAGGGGCGCGAAATCGCGCGCGGCGCCGGCATTTCGGCCTGGCGGCAGATCGCCGACGAGATCGAGGCCGAGATCGTCGCCGGCCGCTTCGCGGCGGGAACGCAGCTGCCGACCGAGAGCCAGCTGGCGGCGCGCTTCGCCGTCAACCGCCACACCGTGCGCCGCGGCCTCGCCGACCTCGCGCTGCGCGGCCTCGTCCGGGCGACGCAGGGGCGCGGCACTTTTGTCGAGGCGCGGCCGATCCCCTATCCGATCGGGCCGCGCACCCGCTTCTCCGAGATCGTTTCGCGCGCCGGCCGCGAGGCCGGCGGCCGCCTGCTCGGCACGGCGACCGTGCCGGCCGATGCCCGCGTCGCAGCGGCGCTGCGGCTCGCCGAGGGAACGCCGGTCGTCCGCCTCGACACGCTGCGTTCGGCCGACGGCACGCCGATCTCGCTCGGCAGCGGCTATTTCCCGCTGCCACGCTTCGAGCGTCTCGGCGATGCCTATCTCGCCTATGGCTCGATCACGCGGGCGCTCGCCGCCCGCGGCGTCGCCGATTATCGCCGCCTCGAGACACGCATCTCCGCCCGCCCCGCCGGCAGCGCCGAAGCCGCCCATCTCGAACTCGTCGCCGGACGGCTGCTGCTCGCCGTCGACAGCATCAATGTGGACGCCGAGGGTCTGCCGATCCAGTTCACGCACGCCCTCTTCGTCGCCGACCGCACCGAGATCGTCATCGAGAGCTAGGGTCCCGACGCGAAACACAGCCTTCACCTCCCCCTGAGGGAGAGGTCGGACCGGAGGTCCGGGAGAGGGTTTACGGACACTCCTGCGAGGCCGCGAGGCCCTCACCCGCCGGCTTCGCCGTCGACCTCTCCCTCAGGGAGAGGTGAAGGCTTGTCCTGCGCCACCGTCGCCGGCCGCCGCCCTCAGGCGATCTTCTTGTTGCCGATGATGGCGAGGCGCAGCTTGGTCGAGATGTAATCGATGATGGCTACCGTCACGAGGATCATCAGGATCAGGAACGCCACCTGCTTCAGTTCGAGCACGCGGATGAGCTCGGTCAGGTAGATGCCGACGCCGCCGGCGCCGACGATGCCGATGATCGTCGCCGAGCGGGTGTTGGATTCGAAATAGTAGAGCACCTGGCTGGCGATGACCGGCAGCACGCCAGGCACGAGGCCGAAGCGGACCTGATGCACGCGGCTGCCGCCGGAGGCGGCGACGCCTTCCGAGGCCTTGCCGTCGGTCGCCTCGATCGCCTCCGAGAACAGCTTGCCGAACGAGCCGAAATCCGAGCAGGCGATGGCGAGCACGCCGGCGAACGGGCCGAGCCCGACGACGTTGATCCACATCAGCGCCCAGATCAGCGTATCGACCGAGCGGATGACGTCGAAGGTCCGCCGCGCGCCGAAATGCACGAAGATGTTGGGAATGACGTTGCGGGCGGCGAGGAAAGCGACCGGGAAAGCGAGCAGCGCCGCGGTCAGCGTGCCGAGAAAGGCGATGCCGAGCGTTTCGCCGAGCGCCGACAGGAAGACGAAGAAGCGGCCTTCCGGCGCCGGCGGGATCATCAGCACGGCGAAGCGGCCGAGCCGCGACAGGCCGTTCAGGATGCGCACCAGCGAGAAGTCGAGCGCGACCATGGCGGCGAAGGCGACAACGACGAGCGCGAGCGGCACCAGGATCGCGAGCGCCCGGCTGCGCGGCGACATCGTGAAGGCGGCGGGATGGCGCGCCTTCAGCCCGGCGAGATCGGCGCGCGCGGCAGCGCTGAGCCGGCCGCGGCCGGCCGGAAGGCCCGATGGGGTGGCCATGTCGCTCATCGCGTCGCCTCGAAGCCGATCAGTTTATGGCGGATCTGCTCGGTCACGAGATCGATGATGATGACCGTCGCGATGATCATCAGCAGGATGGCGCTGACGTCGGAATAATAGAAGTTGCGGATGGCGACGAGGAATTCCTGGCCGATGCCGCCAGCGCCGACAAAGCCCATGACGCCGGCGCCGCGCACATTGACCTCGAAGCGCAGCAGCGCATAGGAGGCGAAGCCCGGCGCCACTTGCGGCAGAACGCCATAGCGCACGGTCTGGATCCACGAGGCGCCGGTCGCCTGCAGCCCCTCGACCGGCTTCATGTCGATGTTCTCGACCACTTCGGCGAAGAGCTTGCCGAGCGCGCCGGCGGTGTGGATGGCGAGCGCGAACACGCCGGCCATCGGCCCGAGGCCGAAGGCGATGACGAAGATCAGCGCGAAGACGATGTCCGGCACCGTGCGGCAGAATTCGAGCAGGCGGCGCGCGCCGACGCGCGACCAACGGCTGCGGGCAAGGTTTGCCGAGGCGATGAAGCAGAGCAGGAAGGCGACGATGCCGCCCATCAGCGTGCCGAGATAGGCGATGAGGATGGTCTGGCCGAGCAGAGCGAGCCAGTCCGGGAAATTCCAGTACCAGGCCTTCAGATCGGCGAGGACATTGCCCGAGGAGAAATCGGGCACCGTGCGGCCGATGAACGAGGTGAAGTTGCCGATATTGGCGATGAGCGTCAGCGGCCGGACATGGGCGAGCCAGCCGCTCGCCAGCGCGAGCACGATGATGGTCACCAGCACGGCGGCGCCGCGCCAGCGTCGTGCCGAGACGGCGGACGCATAGGCGGTCGCGAGGGCGCGCGCCTGGGGCTCCGGCAGAACGGGGATCGCGGACGCCAAGGGCCAGATATCCGTGCTCGAGGTTACTCGCAAAGAAAGGGCGGCCGACAGGCGGCCGCCCTTTCCGATGGGACTTGGCTTACGAGCTCTTCTTGCGCTGCTCGTCGTTGAACTTGACCATGTCGACGACCGGCTTGTATTCGGCCGGCGAGGTCGCGATGAATTCGAGGTCCTTGCCGTCGGAAAGCGCGTCGAAGGCGGCCTTGTCCTTCTTCGGCATCTCGAGGAAGGCGGCGGTGATCTGCTTCTTCAGATCCTCGGGGAGCGAGGAGAGCACCGAATAGGGGCCCTCCGGCAGGAAGTCCGACTTGAAGACGATGCGGAAGTCTTCCTTGGTCATCGGCTTGCCGTCGGCGTCCTTGAGCACGCCCTTGGTGATCATGCGCGTCAGGTTGCTGTCGTCTTCCGAATTCCAGGAATTGGCGGCGGCATCGACGGTGCCCTGGGCAAGCGCCAGCACGGCGTTGTCATGGCTGCCGGCGAAGATCGCCTCGCCGAAGAACGTGTCGACGTCCTTGCCGTCGCGATGCAGGAAATAGCGCGGCGCATTGTTGCCCGAGGTCGAGTTCGGGTCGACGAGGGCGAGCTTCTTGCCCTTCAGTTCGTCGATCGTCTTATAGGGGCCGTTGGCGAGCGTGTAGATGACCGAATAATAGCCAGCGGCGCCATTGGAATGACGCGCGACCGCGACCGGCTCGGTGGCGACGCCGGTCAGCACGGCGCGGGCATAGGAAGCCGGGCCGTAGAAGGCGATCTGGGCATTGCCGGCGCGCTGCGCCTCGATGACGGCGGCGTAGTCGGTGGCGACCGCGAGCTTGACCGGAACGCCGAGTTCCTTGGCGAGATAGGCGGTCAGCGGCTGGTAGCGGTCGGTGGTGGTCGAGGCGTTCTCGGCCGGGATCACGGCGAGCGTCAGCTCGGGATACTGGGCCTTCCAGTCCTCGGCATGGGCGGCGCCGGCGAGCGCCAGGCTGGCGAAAGCGGCCCCGATCAGGGTGCGGCGGTTGAACATCGGTCTCTCCACAGGTGATGACGCCGAAGGGCGCCGGTTGCTTCTGCCAGCGCCGATCGGCGCCGGATTTACGCGGATTGGGGCATCAGACGGCGATGGCGAGCGGCTCGGCCACGGAGGGACGCGGCTGCGCGATCGGCGCATGCTCCATCGCCTCGCCGTCATCGAGGCCGTAGAGCTCGCGGGCGACGTCGTCGGTCAGCATCTCCGGCGCGCCGTCGAAGACGATGCGCCCGGCGGACATGCCGATCAGCCGGTCGCAATAGCCGCGCGCCAGCTCCAGCGAATGCAGGTTGCAGATGACGGTGATGCCGTAGTGGCGATTGATGCGCAGCAGCGCGTCCATCACGACCTTGGTGTTGCGCGGGTCGAGCGAGGCGATCGGCTCGTCGGCGAGGATCGCGTCGGGCTCCTGCACCAGGGCGCGCGCGATGGCGACGCGCTGCTGCTGGCCGCCGGAGAGGCTGTCGGCGCGCTGGGCGGCGAGACCGGCGATATCGAACTGCTCCAGCGCCGAAAGCGCGATGGCGCGGTCTTCCTCGCTCCAGAGCCGCAGCAGCGAGCGGGCGGTCGGCACCTTGTTGAGGCGGCCCATCAGCACATTGGTCAGAACGTCGAGGCGGCCGACGAGATTGAACTGCTGGAAGATCATCGCGCAGCGGGCGCGCCAGTCGCGCAGCGCCTGGCCCTTCAGCTGGGTGACGTCGACATTGTCGAAGCGGATCGAACCCGAGGTCGGATCGACAAGCCGATTGATCATGCGCAGCAGCGTCGACTTGCCGGCACCCGACCGGCCGATCACGCCGACGAAGCTGCCGCCGTCGATCGACAGGCTGACGCCCGATACGGCGGTCTTGTTGTTGAAGCGTCGCGATACGTCGTCGAGAACGAGCATCAGGCATTCTCCCGGTTGCCTCAATAGTGCGGAAACCGTGCGAAACCGGTGTGACAGGCGCCCATCCCTGTGGATCACGCGCTAAGCCTTCGCCAAATCTCGGCCAATCCGGTGAGCCGGCTGCGTCATCGTCGCGTCATGGGCGATGGCGACCCTCCGCGCGCCCCGAACGCCGGAGACCCAGGATGCGCCTCAGCGAAGCCCCGACCATTCACCCGAGCGCGGAGATCCGCGATTGCCGGCTCGGCCGCTATACCGAGATCGGCGCCGGCTGCAGCCTTACGGCGAGCGAGATGGACGATTATTCCTACATCTCGCCGGGCGGGGACGTGATCCACACGACGATCGGCAAGTTCTGCTCGATCGCCGCGGCGGTCCGGATCAATCCCGGCAACCATCCGCAATGGCGCGCCTCGCAATCGCATTTCACCTATCGCTCGTCCTATTACTTCGACGGCGAGGCCGACGAGACCGCCTTCTTCGACTGGCGGGCCTCGCAGCCGGTCACCATCGGCCACGACGTCTGGATCGGCCATGGCGTGACGATCCTCGCCGGTGTCAGCATCGGCACCGGGGCGATCGTCGGCGCCGGCGCGGTCGTCGCCAAGGATGTCGGCCCCTACGAGATCGCGGTCGGCGTCGCGGCGCGCGTCGTCAAGCGGCGCTTCCCGGAGGCGATCGCCGAACGCCTCCTCCGCCTCGCCTGGTGGGACTGGGACCATGAACGGCTGCATGCAGCGCTTAGCGACTTCCGCTCGCTGCCGATCGAAGCCTTTCTCGAGGCGCATGGCGGCTGAGCATTGCCGACAAGTTTATTTGCAATTACCCGTCAATTTGCAGGAATCGCCGCAAGGAATCGTCAAGACTCGCGACCGCACAACGAAGGCGTGCGAAGGAGTATCGACAGAACCATGAAGACGGTCGGCAGCGTGCTGGAGGCGCAGAACGGAGTCGGTCCGGGCTTCCGTCTGTTGCGCATGGTGCTGGCGATCTCGGTCATCTATGTGCATGGCAGCCTGCTCGACGGCGCCGCCGCGGCCGGAGAATGGTGGCCCTATGGAGCGCGCTGGGCGCTGAACAATTTCTCGGTGCCGATGTTCTTCGTGATGAGCGGCTTCCTGGTCACCGCCAGCGTCATGCGCAGCCGCGTCGACGAGTTTCTCGTCAACCGGCTGGTCCGCCTGGTGCCCGGCCTCGTCGTCGTCGTCCTCGTGTCGGCCTTCGTGCTCGGCCCGCTGGTCACCACAGTGCCGCTCGGCAGCTATTTCGGCGACCGCAGCTTCTACATCTACCTGCTGAACGTCGTCGGGCTGCATCGCGACGCCCTGCCCGGCGTCTTCAAGGACAACCCGGAAACGCTGGTCAACGGCTCGCTCTGGACCTTGCCGCACGAGGTCGTCTGCTACCTGCTGTTGTCGCTCCTGGCGATGACCGGCGCCCTCCGGCGGCGCGCTTTCGTGCTCGCGGCGACGCTCGCCCTTTATGGCATCGCGATCCTGCTCGCTCTGCTCGACCGGAGCGGCATCCGCTTTCCGCTGAGCGCCGCCGTCGACTACATCTTCCTCTGGCGCGGCGCCGCGCATCTGGTGCCGCTGTTCCTGACCGGCGTGCTCTTCTACCAGTATCGCGACCGCATCCCCTATAACGCGCTGATTGCCGGCGGCGCGGCGCTCGGCCTTGTCGCGCTCGCGCTGGCCGGAACGGTGGACTGGCAGGATGAACCCGTCGTCTGGGCGATTTCGGCGCCGCTGTTCGGCTATCTCGCGATGTTTCTCGGCCTGTCGAGCTGGTTCGTGCTGCCGATCCTCGTCGGGATCGACTATTCCTACGGCATCTTCCTCTATGGCTATCCGGTGCAGCAGACGCTGACGCATGTCATGCGCGGCTCGCACGACTACATGCTGTTCTTCGCGCTCAGCATGGTGCCGACGCTGATCCTCGCGGCGCTTTCCTGGCATTTCGTCGAAAAGCCGGCGCTCTCGCTGCGGAAGCGCCTGCGGGCCGCGTCCTCGACCGCGGTCGAGCGGGTCGGCGCCCTGGCACGGCGTGCCGAGGCACGGCCTCAGGCGCGGATCGAACCCGGCGGCTGACTAGGTCGCTGCGCCTCGGGCGGCGGCCGCGCCGGCACAAGCTGCGGCATCGCGCCGTCATTGGTGCCGACCATGAACCAGAGCAGCGCCGCCGTCTTGATCGAATAGGGCGAGTCGCTGATCAGGAGCAGCAGGCAGAGATAGGTCGCCACCAGCATCTTGAAGTGCCAGGCGTCCGGATTGTCCTCGCGGCCGAAGATGAACAGCGTCCAGAACGCGACCGCGCCGATGATGCCGATCTCGTTGATGGTCTGGGCATAGCCGGAATCGGACAGGAAGGGCTTGTCGGGCGAGATGCCGAAGGCGCCGCGGATATCGAGCGAAGTCAGGAGCCGCGCCGTCCACAAGAGCCGCCCGCCGAGATTGTTCTGCCAGTTCACCTCGGCGCTGGTGAAGCCATAGATGGCAAGGCCGAGCATCACCGCCATCGGCAGGAAATACCAGGCAAGCCGCGGCAGGCGGAACGGCACCAGATGCAGCGCCGTCGCGGCGATGCAGACATAGAGGCCGAAGCGCGCATCGGAGAGGATGATCGGCATGGCACCGAGCACCAGCAGCGTCTTCCGCCAGCGCATGTCCTTGCGGGCGAGCGCCCACATATAGAGGATCGCGCCGAAATTGCCGGCTGAGACCGGCTCGAGGAACACCGAGGAGACGCGGTGCGGCCCGAGGAAGGGCAGGATGTTGCGCGCGTCGGGGCGGAGGCCGCTGGCAAACAGCGTGCTGTCGCCGGTGACGTCGCTGGCCGCGACCGTGCCGCGGGCGACGTAATAGGCGATGATGTTGAAATATTTGAGGTAAATGTCGAGGAAGAAGTACTCGAACAGCCCGAACGCCAGCACGACGAAGCCGGAGATCAGCGCGGCGGCGTCGGCGATGCGGCGGTCGGGATACTGGCGGCCGAGCGTATAGAAGGTGATCGGGATCAGGAAGTCGCGCACCGCCTTCA
Source organism: Kaistia sp. (assembly GCA_965229325.1). Lineage (GTDB taxonomy): Bacteria > Pseudomonadota > Alphaproteobacteria > Rhizobiales > Kaistiaceae > Kaistia. The sequence goes on from OZ245873.1 coordinate 2,486,266, forward strand.
GATCGAGCGCGGGCCGCATCGCCATCAACAGCGCCATATAGCTCATGAAGATGCCGAGAAGCAACCAGAGCGTCACCCGCCGGTTGACGCCGAGCGCGAAGGCCGCGCTGATCAGGATCATCTCGGCGCCCATCACCATCGTGTCCGTGACGGGGAAGACGACGGTGTTGACGAAGCAGAGCAGCATGTTGAAGACGAGCGCGCCGATCAGCACCAGGATGATCGCCGGTCGATGCACGCGCTCGCGGATCGCGTCGACATCGAAGGCGCCATAGGCGGGATCGACGCGGCCGGTGGCGAAGGGGCGCATCGCGCGCCGTCAGCGATCGATAACGCCGACGACGCCGATCGCCACCTGGGCGAGCGGGCCGAGCGAGGCGATCAGGTCGCGGATGTCCTCGCTCGAGCTCTGACCGGTCGTGGCGACGACGATGACGGCATCGACATAGCCGTAGCTCGCGGCGAGCGTGCGGGTGTCGCGCGAGGAGCCGCCGTCGATCAGGATGAATTCCTGGCCCTCGAAGCGCTCCGGATGGCCGCGGCGCGGCGCCGATGCGCCGAAGCGATCGCGAGCGGCTCTGGTGCCGAGAAGAGACTCGCGCATCTCCTTCTGGGCGGCGCGTTCGTCTGCCGGCGCCGAGCGCTCGATCCGCAGCATCGACGACATATCATGCGCCGAACACAGCATCGTCTCCTCGCCGAGATCGGCGAGCGCCCCGGCAAGCCCGCGCGCGACGCGCGGTCCGTTCACCACCTGGCCGGCCTCGATCAGGAGGATCGTCGCCGGCAACTGATCGGCAAGCTGGATCGCCAGCGCCTGCGCCGCCGGCATCAGCTGCTCGCGATCGGCGGCGTCCGGGTCGTCGGGCAGGGCCGAGGCCTTGCCGGAGCGCTTCAGCCAGCGACGGCGGCGCGAAGTCAGAACGCCGATCAGCTCGGTGCCGAGGCTGGCGCTGATGCCGCGCAGCTTCGAGATCGGGTCCGAAGCGAAGAAATCGACCGCGAAGGCAAGGCCGATGCCGACCGCGAGGCCGAACAGCGTGCCGGCGGCGAGCACGATCGCCTTCGGCGGCGCGGCGGCCTTGTTCGGGGGCACCGCCGGCGAGATGACGCGCGAATTGTTGGTCTGGATCTGCTGCTGCAGATCGAGCTCCTTTGTCCGGTTCAGGACCGCATTGTAGACCTGCTGGATGGCGTCGGCATCGCCCTGCAGCTCGCGGGCACGGATCTCGGCGGTGTTGCTGGTCGCCTGCGTCGCCGTGATCGCCTGCTCCTGCGCCTTGAGCGCGGCGAGATTGGCCTTGGCGCGCGAATAGTCCGCCTCGATCGCCTGCTTGATGCGGACGACCTCGGCATCGATCAGCCGCGCGACGGCATCGCGCTCGGAGACGCTCTGCTGCAGCGCCGGATGACGGGGGCCGAGCTGGCGGGCAAGGTCCGCCTGCTGCTGGACGATGCGGCCATATTGGGTGCGCAGCGCCGTGATGGTCGGCGAGCTCACCGCCTCGGGGATGCCGCCCGCCTCGACGGCGGCGAGATCGAGCCCGCGCACCTGGTCGCGCCGGGCCTCGAGCTGCGAGAGGTCGGCCGTGGCGGCGGTGATGCGGGTGGTAAGGTCCTGCAGGCGCTGGTTGACGACGAGGCCGCCGACCCCGGTGGTGACGAGCCCGTTATCGGCGCGGAACTGCTCGAGCTTCTGCTGCGCCTCGACGAACTGGGCGCGCAGCGAGGTCGCCTGGCCGAGCAGGGATTCATTCGCCCGGCGCGCGGCGGCGAGACGGGCTTCCCGGCTCTGGGCGAGATAGACGGTCGAGATCGTGTTGGCGATGAGGGCGGCGCGCTCGGGATTGCTGTGCGTCACCGTGATCTGGAAGACGAGCGAGGGATCGGCGCGGCTGACGACCACGCTGGCACGCAGCATATCGAGCACATGCACGAAACGCGGGCTGACGGCGCCGGCCTTGTCATCAGGCCAGTCGATCATCTTGCCGGCGAAATAGGCGTCATGCTCCAGATCGAGATCGCGGATCACCGCGGCGAGCACATTGCTGGAGGCGATGATCAGCGGCTGGCTGTCGACATTGGCGAAGTCGATCGAGGCGGAGCTGTCGGTCGGCAGGATGTCGCGGCCGACGACCTGCAGGCCCTGCGGGTCGACCAGGATCTGCACCGTCGAGCGATAGACCGGATGCTGCTGGTGGATATAGACGGCGGCGAGGACGAGAAAGACGAGGGCAGTGCCGATGACGATCTTGTAGCGGCGCAGCACCACGCCGACGAGTTCCATGACGTCGATCGAGGACAGCGGCCGGCGCGCGGGTGCAGCCGCCTCCATGAGCCGAACATCCTCCCGCGCGAGCATTCACGATCCCCATCAAGGCGCGGCGGCCAGCCATGCGGTTCCGGCGACAAGAGCCGAAGACCGCGGACCGCGCACCCGTGCCGAACGGCCACCCTTTCGATGCGACGAGGCCATGATCGCCGAAACAGGGTTAAGAAATCGGTACCGCCACCAATGCGTTAACAACCGTCAATTCTTTTTGCCGCGATCTGTAAATCGGGTCTTAACATTGAAAACAGCGCTCTTTATATCGGGGCTGTTTTCGTTTTAGCCGTGGCACCGCATCGGGTATCCAGCGGTGACCGGAAATGTAAAACTCGAATCAAATGTCCTATGACGGCCCAGATCGTCGGTGGGTGCCACGCTTTCTCAGGGTCGGGGGCGTGCACATCCCCTATGCGTCCCGTGCGAAGGTCCTGCAGACCATCGACCGGTCGTTTCATGACGGCAGCCAGATCCGGATCGCCTTCTGCAACGCCAATACGATGGTCTCGGCGCTGCGCTCGCCCGACTATGCCGCGACGCTGAAGCATTTTCTGGTCCTCAATGACGGCGTTGGGCTCGACATCTGCTCGTCGCTGTTCATGGGGCACGGCTTCGAGGACAATCTGAACGGCACCGACCTCGTGCCCGACATCCTCGCCGCCGCGACCAAGCCGGTGTCGATCTACCTGCTCGGCGCGCGCCAGCACGTCGTCGAGGAGACCGGACGGCAGATCGCCGAGCGCTTCCCGCGCCACAGGCTGGTCGGCACGCATCACGGCTATCTGAAGCCGGGCGACGAGGCCGCCGTCATCGAAGAGATCAACGCCTCCGGCGCCGATCTCCTTCTGGTCGCCATGGGCAATCCGCGCCAGGAGTTGTTCATCGACCGCCATGCGGCCGAGCTTCGGCCGCGCGTGCTCATCGGCGTCGGCGCGCTGTTCGATTTCATCAGCGGCACGGTTCCGCGGGCGCCGATGTGGATGCGGCGGCTGCGGCTCGAATGGCTGTTCCGCCTGATGATCGAGCCGCGCCGGCTCGGCTGGCGCTATACTGGGGGACTCGCGATCTTTCTCGTCGAGGTCCTCCGCCTCCGCCTCGCCCGGATGGGCATGAAGCCGGACGAACTCGCGCGCGAGGAAGAGGCGCTGCCGAAGCGGCTCAGGCCTGAGAACTGAGGCGGGCATGGCAGCGGCGATCGGGGGGATCCGATGCGGATCTTGATGGCGGCGGCGGCGTTTCCGCCCTTCATCGACGGCGGCGGCCCGATCTCGGCGCTGCTGGTCGCGAAGCTGCTGCTCGGCGCCGGCCATGAGCTCCGGGTCGTCAACGTCGCCGACGCGGCGAAGGACGAGGTGTTCGACGGCGTGCCGGTGCGCCGGCTCGAGACGCTCAATCTCTACTGGAACTACCGCGTGCCGCGCCCTGCCTGGAAGAAGGCGGCCTGGCATGCGCTCGAGAACTTCAATCCGCGCGCCTTCCTCGCGATGCGGCGCGAGATCGCTGAGTTCGAACCCGATCTCGTGCTGACCGACAGCATCGAGAACATCAATGTCGCGACCTGGGGCGCGGCACGGGCCGCGGGCGTCCCCGTCTGCCATATCCTGCGCTCGACCTTCCTCCTCTGCTGGAAGGGCTCGATGATGCGCGGCGGCGAGAATTGCGTCGGCGCCTGCGCCTCCTGCAAGGCGACCTCGATCGGCAAGAAGGCGATGAGCCGTTTCGTCGACGGCGTCGTCGGCGAAACCGACTTCATCATCGCCCGCCATGTCGACGCCGGCTATTTCCCGAACGCGTCGACGCGGCGCATCCCCGGCGTCGTGCCACGGCTGATGACCGACGCGCCGCGGCCGCCGCCCATCGGCCGGCCGCTCCGCGTCGGCTTCATCGGCGTGCACACCCCGATGAAGGGGCCACATGTCCTCGCCGAGGCGGCGCAGGCGCTGTCCGGGACCGGCCGCTTCGAGTTCCGCATCGCCGGCAGCGGCACGGGCGACTATGCCGACCGCCTCGTCAGCCAGTTTCCGGCCGAGGACACCACCTTCCTCGGCTGGTCTGATCCGGACAGCTTCTTCCCGACCATCGACGTGCTGGTGGTGCCGTCGCTGTTTCAGGAGCCGTTCGGCCGGGTGATCGTCGAGGCCTTCGCGCAGGGCGTGCCGGTGATCGGCGCGCGGTCGGGCGGCATCGCCGAGACGATCGAGGACGGCGTCAACGGCTATTCGGTGCCCCCGGGCGATGCCGCGGCGCTCGCCGCCGCCCTCGACCGCCTCGCCGGGGCGCCGGAAGAGGTCGCGGCGCTTTCGGCCGGCGCGCTCGCCTCGGCCCGGCGCTACCTGCCGCCGGTGATCGGCGCCGCCTACACGACCTTCTTCACCGAACTCGTCTCGCCCGCGATCCTCCGTCCGGCCCTGCCGCTGGAGGGCGCGCGATGAACCTTCTCGCGCGCCTCCGCGGCCGGCCGGGCGCCGGGCGCTTCGCTTCCGCTTTCTCCTCGCGGCTCGGCAGCGCGGTGCTGTCCTTTGTCGTGCTGCTCGTCGCCAGCCATGCCCTGCCGACGACCGAATACGGCCTCTATGTCTTCCTGTTCTCGCTCGGCAGCGCGCTCGGGCTCATCTTCGTGCTCGGCCAGCAGATCCTGGTGGTGAAGCACTATCGCTCCGGCATCGGCCTCGATCACGAGGGCAACAAGGCGCTGCTGCGGGTCAATGCGCTCTGGCTGATGCTCGGCGTCGGCACGCTGACGCTGGCGGCAGCCGTGACCTTCGTCCTCCGCCACAGCTTCGCCTCGCCCTATGACCAGCTCTATGTGGCGCTGATCTTCGCGGCGGTGTTCGCGATCAGCGAATATCTGCAGAACTATTTCCGCATTCACGGCCGCATCAGCCTGTCGCTGACGCCGCGCGAGATCGCCTGGCGCGTCGCCTCGGCCATCGCGCTCGGCGGGCTCGCCGCCGGCGGCCTGCTCTATGGCGGCGCCGAGGCGTTCTGGGTGGTGACGCTGCTTCTCGCCGCCGTCACCGCCTATCAGCTGCGCCATTTCGTGCATGACGAGGGGCTCGGCTGGCTCGGCCGCTCGGGGCGGACCGATCGCACGACGCGGCGGCAGTGGCGCAAGGAGAGCTACTACTTCATCGCCAACAACATCCTGAACTCGGCCTCGTCCTATCTCGAGACCATCGTCATCGGCGCCGCGCTCGGGCTCGACCAGGCGGCGTTCTATTTCGTGGCGCTCCGCATCGCGATGTTCCTGACGCTGCCGGTGGCCGCCATCGACACGGTCGGCATCCCCATGATCGCGGCGCGGTTCCAGGCCGAGGATGTGCCGGGCGCGCAGCGGCTGGTCGGCCGGCTCTCCTTTGCGAGCTTCGCGATCTCGCTCGCCGGCGCGCTCTGCCTCGCCGTCGTCGGCAATTATGTGCTGGTCCTCTTCAACGCCGAATTCGCGCAGCATCACGACGTCCTCATCGCGCTCTGCCTCTCGGCGGTGTCGCTGGCCTTTTTCGGCCCCGGCTCGTGGCTGCTGATGATTGGCGGCGGCGAGCGCTATTTCCTGATCGGACGCTCGATCCTGTTCGTGCTCTATCTCGGCCTGCTCTATGGCCTTGCCCGGCTCGACGGGCTGATGGGCATCGCTATCGCCGGGCTGCTCCTGAATGTCGCGTCGAACCTGATCGCCACAGTCTGGGTGATGCGGCGCTGGCGTATCGACAACATGGCGACCGCCTTCCTGAAGCCGTTCCTGCTGTTCGACGCGCGGCCGGGCCGCACAGCGTCCGAGCGCGATGTGACCCCCGGCGCCCCCGTCGCGCTGGCCGAAGGCAAGGGAGAGGCCTCGCTATGATCACATCGCGCGGATCGGTCGCCGCTGACGGCGTCCTGGCGGACACGCCCTTCGCCCGCGGCGCGCGCAGCGACCGCGCGGCGACGGCAGAGAGTGCAGCGCCCGCGCCCGACGGTGCCTCGTTCGGCGAGCCGGTGACGCTCGGCCGTTTCGGCGGCTTCTATCATCCGGCTGGCGGCGCGCTCGCCGTGTTGATGCTCTCGCCGATCGGCTTCGAGGAAATGTGCGTCCGCTCGACCTGGCGGACCCTCGCGACGCTTCTTTCCGGCGCGGGTCTCCCGTGCCTCCGCTTCGACTATCCCGGCACCGGCGATGCGCTCGACCCGGAGGGCGAGCCCGACGGCATCGAGGACTGGAAGGAGGCCGTGCGGCAGGCCGCCGCCTGGCTGAAGCGGACGGCCGGCGTCGACGAGATCGCCCTGGTCGGCCAGGGCTTCGGCGCGACGCTGGCGCTGCAGCTCGCGCCCGAGATCAGCGGCGTTCGCGCGGTCGTCTCCATGGCCGCCGTCGACAATGGCCGCCACTATCTCCGCGAGCTCGCGGCCTGGTCGCGCATCGTCACCGACTCGATCGGCATCGGCCGCGATCCGGCCGACGACACCGGCCTTGCCGTCGCCGGGCTCAGCCTGCCGCCGGCGCGCGCGGCGGCGATCAAGGCGATCCGCCTGGAGGCGCTGACGACAAGCCCGGCGGCGGATGTGCTCGTCGTCGGCCGCATGATGTCGGACCGCGACAGCGTCCTGGCCGACCGCCTCAAAACCCTCGGCACGCGCGTCACCCGGCAGGATTTCGAGGGCTACGAGACGCTCTTGACCGACCCGACACAGGCGCGGCCGCCGATGCCGACGCTTGAGCGCATCGCCGGCTGGCTTGCCGCCTTCAACACCGGCGGGCAAGGCCCGATCGCGCGGGCACCCGCGCCGCTGCCGCTCATCGGCGAGGGCTTCGAGGAAATCCCGGGGCGGTTCGGGCCGGACGGGCGGCTCTTCGGCGTCTATTGCCGGCCGATCGGCCGTCCCGACGCACCGACGCTCGTCTTCACCAATGCCGGCCACGACTATCACATCGGCTGGGCCCGCGTGACGGTGGAGCTCGCGCGGGCGCTGGCACTGGACGGCTATGGCAGCTTCCGCTTCGACATGGACGGCATCGGCGACAGCCCGGCGCATCCCGGCGCGCCGGCCGAGGTGCTCTATTCGAGCGCGCATGTCGGCGACGCGGTCGCGGCGGTCGACCATGTCGCGGCGCTGACCGGCGGTCCGATCATTCTCGTCGGCCGCTGCAGCGGCGGCTACGCGGCCTTGCAGGCAGCTGTGCAGCGCGAACGGGTGCGCCAGCTCGTGATCGTCAACACGCAGCGCTTCGTCTGGGACCCGGACGAGGATGTCGCCACGGCCGTGCGCTATGGCCATCGCAGCGTCGCCAATTTCGGCGCGACGCTGATGAAGCGCGACACGCTGAAGCGGCTGCTGCGCGGCCAGCTCAATGTCGCGCAGGCCGGCCGCTACATCCTGCGCAGCATCGGCACCAAGGTGAGCCGCCGCCTCGCGCCGTTCCTCGGCGGGCTCTCCAAGCATGCCCGCATGCACCGGGCCGTGCACCGGCAGTTCCGCGACCTCGAAAAGCGCGGCGCCCGCGTCTCGATGCTGTTTTCAAGCGACGATGCCGGGCTGAAGGAATTCCACGCCTATTTCGGCGCCGAGGGGCAGCGCCTTGCCGGCTACCGCCTCGTCACGATGCAGCTGATCGACGACGCCGACCACAACTTCACCCATCGCGGCGCGCGTGACCGCCTGCTGGCTGCCCTGCGAAAGGTGCTCGCGTCATGATGGTCCGCATTGCCCGTTCAGCCGCCTTCGCCCTCGCGCTTCTCGCCAGCCTCACGCCGGCCTTGGCCGAGACGTGCCTCCGCGGTGTCAACCTCGCCGGTGCCGAGTTCGGATCGCTGCCGGGCAAGCGCGACACCGACTACACCTACCCGAACGCGGCGACGATCCAGTACTTCGCCTCGCTCGGCGCCAGCGCGATCCGCCTGCCCTTCCGCTGGGAACGGCTGCAGCCCGTCCTCGGCGAGCCGCTCGCGGATGACGAACTTGCAGCGCTCGACGCCGTCGTCGGCATGGCGACGGCGGCCGGGCTGACCGTCATCCTCGATCCGCACAACTATGCCTATTACAACGAGCAGCCGATCGGCTCCGACGCCGTGCCCACCTCGGCCTTCGCCCTGTTCTGGGCGCGCCTCGCCGCGCATTATGCCGGCCAGCCGCAGGTCGTCTTCTCGCTGATGAACGAGCCCTATGACGTCAAGGCATCGGACTGGCTGGGCATGGCCAACGCCGCCATCGCCGCGATCCGCGAGGTCGGCGCGCCCAATCTCATCCTCGTCCCTGGCACGGCCTATACCGGCGCCCATAGCTGGACCAAGGATCTCCCCGTCGGCAACAACAGCAAGGTCATGGGCGGCGTCGTCGATCCGCTCGGCCGCTATGCCTACGATGTCCATCAATATCTCGATGCCGACTTTTCCGGGCGCAATGCCGAGTGTTCCGGCGCCGATGCGGCGCTCGCCGGCATCGCCAGCGTCACCGAATGGCTGAAGGCCAATGGCAAGCGCGGCTTCCTCGGCGAATTCGCCGCGAGCGATGATCCCGCATGCCTCGCGGCGATGACGCGGATCGTCGCGACCGTGAACGCGGCGAAGTCCGAGTGGATCGGCTGGACCTACTGGGCGGGCGGGCCGTGGTGGCCGGACGACTATCCCTTCACCATCCAGCCGACCGATGCCGGCGACCGGCCGCAGGCGGTGACCTTGAAGCCGCTGATGGCTACGGGTGACGCGCCCTGCGGCGAGGCGGCGAAGCCATGAGCGCGCCCGCCGCGGCGGCGCCGCTTCGCATCCTGCATGTTGTCCGGCAGTTCCACCCGAACCGCGGCGGGCTCGAGGACTTCGTCGCCAATCTCGCCCGCGTCCAGGCCGCCGGCGGCGATGCGGTGTCGGTGCTGACGCTCGACCGGCTGTTCGTGCGTCCCGATGAGAGGCTGCCCTCGCGCGACCATCTCGGCCCGATCGCCATCCGCCGCATTCCCTTCCGTGGATCGAGCCGCTATCCGCTGGCGCCAAGCGTCCTCAACGGGCTCGGGGATGCCGACATCGTCCATGTCCACGCCATCGACTTCTTCTTCGATGCGCTGGCCGCGACGCGCTTCATCCATCGGAAGCCCCTCGTCGCCACCACCCATGGCGGCTTCTTCCATTCCGGCGCCTATTCCGGGCTGAAGCGGCTCTGGTTCAACGGTCCGACGCGGCTCTCGGCCAAGGCCTATGGCGCCATCGTCGCCTGCAGCCGGCAGGACGCCGCCCGCTTCGCGCCGATCGTCGGCAAGCGGCTGACGGTGATCGAGAACGGCGTCGACATCGAGAAATTCCGCGGCGCCGCGAGCCCGCTCAAGACCCGGCGGATGATCACGATCGGCCGCCTCGCCGTGAACAAGCGGCCGGAATGGCTGCTCGCCATGATGGCCGAACTGGTGCGGCAGGACGCCCGTTGGCGCCTTTCCGTCGTCGGCGCCGCGTCGGACTGGTCGGGCGAACGGTTTCGTGCCGAGGTCGACCGTCTCGGCCTTGCCGGACATGTCGATCTCCATCTCGATGCACCCGACGCCGTGGTGCGCGAGACCATGGCCGGCGCCTCGCTGTTCGTCTCGGCGTCCGAATTCGAGGGGTTCGGCATCGCGCTGGTCGAGGCGGCGAGCGCCGGGCTTGGCATCGTCGTCAATGCCAACACCGCCTTCAGCGACCTCGCCGCCCGCCATGGCGGCATCACGCTGACGCGTTTTTCGGATCCGGTCGCGGCAAGCCGAGCCGTCATCGACGCCTTTGCGGCGCTGCCCGAGCACCCGCTGGTCCCGGACTGGGTTCAAGACTATGCTTGGGGCCATGTCGCGGCGCGCTACCGCGCCGTCTATGACGCGGTGCTCGGCGGCCGCAATGCAGCAAACGATGCCGACTTTGGCAGCACGGGTTCAGAGTCCGTTCATCATGGCGCCGGAGCCCTTCCAATTTAGAAGATTGAGCCGACATAGGTCCAAGTTTATGCGATCGGATTCATAATTCGTTCGCAGGCCGAGACCTAAGAATTCGCATCAAATTAGATGTTGTTTGGATGGAGAGGAGAATCATGCGGGATCGTATTCGTCAGCTCATCGCCGAGCGCAAGGTCGTCGCCGTCGATGTCGCCAGTCTGTCCGACACTGCCGACCTCTATGAAGCAGGCCTCAGCTCCTTTGCCTCCATCCAGTTCATGCTGGCGCTCGAAGATGCCTTCGATATCGAGTTTCCCGAGCGCATGCTGACCCGCAAGACCTTCGCATCGATCGAGGCGATCGATCGCTCGATTACCGAATTGCTGGCCGAGAAGGTGTGACCATCATGCCGATGCCCTCCCGCACGATCGAAGAACTGCGCGCCCCGGCCGAGCGCATGCGCTCCGTCGCCGAGATCGCGGCGCGCCATTCCGGCGATGTCGACCGCGAAGGCCGCTTCCCGCAGGAGGCCGTCGACGCGCTCAAGACCGAGCGGCTGATGGGTGTCATGGTTCCGCAGCGCTTCGGCGGCGAGGGCCTCAGCCTGCTCGAGGTCGCCGAGCTCTGCACCATCCTCGGCCAGGCCTGCGGCTCGACCGCGATGATCTATGCGATGCACCAGATCAAGGCCTCGAGCCTCGTGACGCATGGCGGCAGCAGCCCCTGGCATGCCGGCTTCATGCGCGACCTCGTGGCGGAGCAGTATCTCCTCGCCTCGGCGACGACCGAAGGCGGCATCGGCGGCGATCTCCGCAACTCGATCTGCGCGGTTCATGTCGCGGACGGCCGCTTCACGCTGGAGAAGGACGCGACCGTCATCTCCTATGGCGTCTATGCCGACGCGATCCTCGTCACCTGCCGGCGCGCGCCGGAAGCGCAGAGCTCCGACCAGTCGATGGTCGTGCTGAAGCGCGGCGACTACACGCTGGAGAAGACCACGGGCTGGGACACGCTCGGCATGCGCGGCACCTGCTCGGAGGGCCACAAGCTGGTCTCATCGGGCGACGCGGCGCAGATCTTCCCGCAGCCCTTCTCCGAGATCGCGGCGCAGTCGATGCTGTCGGCCTCGCATATCCTCTGGGGCGCCGTCTGGTTCGGCATCGCCGCCGACGCGGTCGCGCGGGCGCAGGCCTATGTCCGCGCCGCCGCCCGCAAGCAGCCGGGCAGCGTTCCGCCGGGCGCGCTCCGCCTCGCCGAAGTCGTCGCCATGCTGCAGGACATGAAGGCGAGCGTCGTCGCCGGCGCCATGCGCTACGAGGCGGCGATGAGCCGGCCCGACGAGCTCTCCTCGATCGGCTTCGCCGCCGAGATGAACAACCTGAAGGTCACGACATCGCAGCGCGCCGCCCAGATCGTGACGCATGCAATGCTGATCACCGGCCTCTCCGGCTACAAGAACGACACGCCGTTCAGCGTCGGCCGGCATCTGCGCGATGTTACCTCGGCCGCGATCATGATCTCGAACGACCGCATTCTCTCCAACACGTCGAACCTGCTGCTCGTCAGCCGCTTCGACACCAGCCTGGTGAACTGACATGGACGCATTGGCAGAGACCGCGACCGCAGCCAACCAGAGCAAGGGTGGCGCGAAGGAATTCCTCGACCAGCTGTTCGGCGCCGGCGTCCTCACCGAGACCGGTGTCGACGGGCTCTATGGCCGCTCCGGCGATTTCGAGGAGGTGATCGAGCGCTTCGAGGCCCTCGTCACCCGCTATGCCGGCGACGACAAGGCCGAGCGCATCCACTTCCCGCCCGGCATGCCGCGGCCGATGCTGGAGAAGTCCGGCTATCTCAAGAGCTTCCCGCAGCTCGCCGGCTGCGTCCATTCCTTCATGGGCGGCGAGGCCGACCATGCCAAGCTGCTGCAGATGCTTGCCGACGGCGAGGACTGGACGGAGCTGCAGAAGGCGACCGACGTCGTGCTGACGCCCGCGGCCTGCTATCCGCTCTATCCGACGGTGGCGAAGCGCGGCCCGATGCCGGAAGGCGGCGTGCTGTTCGACCTGAAATCCTATTGCTTCCGCCACGAGCCCTCGCAGGACCCGGCGCGGATGCAGCTCTTCCGGATGCGCGAATATGTCCGCATCGGCTCGCCCGAGGAGGTTCGCGCCTTCCGCGAGAGCTGGCTCGAACGCGGGCCGGCGCTGATCCGCTCGCTCGGCCTCCCTTGCGAGATCGATCTCGCCAACGACCCGTTCTTCGGCCGCGCCGGCAAGATGCTGGCCAACAACCAGCGCGACCAGGGGCTCAAATTCGAGCTGCTGATCCCGGTCGCCAACGAGAAGCCGACCGCCTGCCTCTCCTTCAACTATCACCAGGACCATTTCGGCACGCTCTGGGGCATTTCCCAGGCGAACGGCCAGCAGGCCCATTCCGCCTGTGTCGGCTTCGGCCTCGAACGCGTCGCGCTGGCGCTGTTCCGCCATCACGGCATGAAGGTCGCCGACTGGCCGCAATCGGTTCGCGACGTGCTCTGGAGCTGAGCCATGGCCGATCTCTTCGCGCTCGACCCCGCCTCCCACCATCCGCACGCGCTGCATGACGGCGCGCGCCACTGGCCGGAGACCAATTGCTATGTCGACCTCTTCATCGAGCTGGTCGGCGCGCTCGGGCTCGAGGTCGAGGCGATGTTCGGCTTCACGGTGACGCAGGATTTCGAGGGCGACCAGTTCACCTTCTTCAAGGTGCCGGTCGACGATCTCGAGGCGCTCTATGGCCTCCGCGTGCAGGAGCTCGCGATCTTCGACGCGCTCGAACGCCATGTCGCCGAACAGTTGCAGCGCCGCCGCGTCGTGCTGATCGAGATGGACGGCTATTTCCTGCCCGATACCGGCGGCGTCTCCTACCATCTGCAGCACACCAAGACGACGGTCGGCATCACCCATCTCGACCCTGTCGCCCGCCGCATGCGCTATTTCCACAATGGCGGCTTCTTCGCGCTCGAGGGCGCCGACTATGACGGGCTCTTCGGCGCGACCGGCGCCGCGCGCGCGGCTGATGCGCTCTTCCCCTATGTCGAATTCGTCAAGCTGCCGGAGGCCCCGCTCGCGATCGATACGGTCGCGGTCGCCAAGACCCTGCTCGCGCGCCACCTCGCGCGCCGCCCGGCGAGCAACCCGATCCGCGCCTATGGCGAGGCGCTCGGCAGCCATCTCGCCGATCTCGGCAAGCGGCCGCCCGAATATTTCCACGCCTATGCCTTCAACACGCTGCGCCAGCTCGGCGCCAATTTCGAGTTGCTGGCGAGCCATCTCGCCTGGCTCGCCGCGCATGGCATGGCCGGGCTCGGCCGCGCGGAAGGCGCAGCGCTCGAGATCGCCTCGAGCGCCAAGGTCATGCAGTTCAAGCTCGCCCGGGCCATGGCGCGCGGACGCTATGACGGGCTGGACAGCTTCATCGCGCCGATGGCCGCCGCCTATGACACCGTGATCGGCGATCTCGTCGCCGCAACCGACGCGATGCCCGGCACCCGCAAGGCCGCCTGAGCGCTTCATGCAGCCGATCTCCGACAGCGCCTGCCGCGTTCTCGACCTCGACAGCGGTTGGCAGCTGGCGCTGACGGCGGCGGGCGCGTTCGATCTTCCGCCTGATGATGCCGACTGGCTGCCGGGACTGGTGCCGGGGACGGCGGCGGAGGCGCTCGCCGCGCTCGGGCTCTGGTTGCTGGAAAAGCCTGAGCCGCTGGCCGACAAGGATATCTGGTACCGCGTCACACTGCCCGGCAGCGGCCCGTGCCGGCTCGATTTCGGCGGCCTCGCCACCATCGCCGAGGTGCTCCTCGACGGCGCGCCGATCCTTGCCAGCGACAGCATGTTCCAGCCGGTCGGCGTCGCCATCGACCGCAAGGCCGGCAGCGAACTCGCGATCTGCTTCCGCAGCCTCAATTCCGAGCTCGATCGCCGCAAGGGCAAGCGTGCGCGCTGGCGGCCGACCATGATCGACGACCAGCGCCTCCGGCTCGTCCGCACGACGCTGCTCGGCCACATGCCAGGCTGGTGCCCGCCGGTCGATGCCGTCGGGCCGTACCGGCCGGTGCGGCTCGTCGAAAGCGCCGCGCCCGCGCTGCAGGGCCTCCGCGCCGAGGTGACGCTCGACGAGGGCGGCGGCCATGTCGCCGTCCGCTTCGACTATGACGGGCCGGACGAGCCGATCAGCCTCGTGGTCGGCGGTGCCGAGACGCCGCTGCAGCGCGAGGGCTCATCGGTGTCGGGCCGGCTCACCATCCCCGATCCAGAGCTGTGGTGGCCGAATGGCTTTGGCGAGGCGGCGCTCTATCGGGTTGCCCTCCGCATCGGCACGCGCGTCATCGATCTCGGCCGTACCGGCTTTCGCACCATCGCGATCGATCGCGGCGCCGACGGCAACGGCTTCGGGCTGGTCGTCAACGGCAGCCGCATCTTCTGCCGCGGCGCGGTGTGGACGCCGGCCGACATCGTCTCGCTCGCCAGCAACCGGGCAACGCTGGAGCCGCTGATCCGCCTCGCGCAAGAGGCGGGCTTCACCATGCTGCGCATCGGCGGCACCATGCTCTATGAGGACCGCGCCTTCCACGATCTCTGCGACGCGGCGGGCATCCTGGTCTGGCAGGACTTCATGTTCGCCAATTGCGACTATCCGGCCGACGATGCCTTCGCGGCGACGGTCGCCGCCGAGGCCGAGGCGCTGCTCGGGCGGCTGGTGCTGTCGCCCTCGCTCGCCGTGCTCTGCGGCGGCAGCGAGGTAGCGCAGCAGGCGGCGATGATGGGCCTGCCGCCGGCCTCCTGGACCAGCCGGCTCTATGACGCCGTGCTGCCCGGCGCGGTGGCGGCGTTCAGGCCCGATGTGCCCTTCGTCGCCTCCTCGCCGATCGGCGGCGAACTGCCCTTCGTCGCCGATGCCGGCGTCACGCATTATTACGGTGTCGGCGCCTACAGGCGGCCGCTCGAGGATGCGCGGCGGGCGGATGTGCGCTTCGCCTCCGAATGCCTCGCCTTCGCCAATGTGCCTGACGATGCGACGCTGCACGACGCGCTCCCTGTCGCCGCGTTCCATCATCCGCGTTGGAAGCAGGCGGTGCCGCGCGATCTCGGCGCGAGCTGGGATTTCGAGGACGTGCGCGAGCACTACACCGCCCTCCTCTACGGCGTCGATGTCGCGCGGCTCCGCACCGAGGACCCGGCCCGCGCGCTCGACCTCGCCCGCGCCACGACGGCCGATGTCGCGGAGGCGACGATCGGCGAGTGGCGGCGGCCGGGTTCTTCTTCAGCAGGCGCGCTCGTCTGGTTCTTCAGGGATCTCGTTCCCGGCGCCGGCTGGGGCATCGTCGATGCGCTCGGCCGTCCCAAGGCGATCTATCATGCGCTGAAGCGCGCCTTCCGCCCGCTGACGCTCACCTTGACCGACGAGGGCGTCAACGGACTGCATCTCCATCTCGTCAATGACGGCGCCGAGCCGATCGCGGCAACGCTCTCGCTCGCCTGCCTGCGCGACGGCCGCCTGCCGGTGGCGCAGGGGAGCCGCGCCGTCACGATCCCCGCGCGCGGCGGCCTGACGCTGACCGCGACCGATCTCCTCGGCGCCTTTTTTGACACGACCTATGCCTATCGCTTCGGCCCGGCCGGCCACGATGTCAGCCTCGCCCGTCTGACCGCCGAGGACGGCACGCTGCTCACGGAGGCGACGCACTGGCTGCCCGGCCGCCGCAGCGAGCGCCACGCCCTCGGCCTCCAGGCGCTGCTCGAGCGCGACGACGACGGCTGGTTCCTGACCCTTTCAGCCGCGCGCATGGCGGCGCATGTCACCATCGCCGACGATCGCTACCGCGCCCTCGACAGCGGCTTCGACCTCCCGCCGGGCAGCGCGCGAACGGTGCGGCTCGTACCCTTCGCAGCGAGCGAGACGGCAGCGCCCGAAGGCGAAGTGCGGGCGATCAATGCCTCCGAGCATTGCCGCTATGCGCAACGCTGAGGCAATTGCCTTAGCCGGAGCCTTGCCACCTCCGGTCGGGATGCCTATATCTGCGGCATAGAGGACGGCCTCCCCCATCGGGGATTCTTGTCGGGACGACCCGACGCTGCCGATGGGGTTTTATCATGCGGTCGATCCGTGATCGTATCCGTCACACACTCAGCTTCGAAGTCATAGGGCTCCTGATCGCGACGCCGCTCGCGGCCCTCGCCTTCGGCCTGCCGCTCGCCGAGGTCGGCGTCGTCGGGCTCGGCACGAGCATCGTCGCCGCGCTCTGGAACTATGTCTACAATCTCGGCTTCGACCATGCGCTGGTCCGCCTCAAGGGCGACACCAGCCGCGGCATCGCCCTCCGCGTCCTGCATGCGGTGCTGTTCGAAGGCGGGCTGATGCTGATGCTGATGCCGATCATCGCCTGGTATCTCGGCATCGGCCTCGTCCAGGCCTTCCTGATGGACGTGTCGTTCTCGCTCTTCTACATGGGCTACGCGTTCGTCTTCAATCTCGCCTATGACCGCGTCTTCCCGCTGGAGCCGGCCGGCAGCCCCGCGGCCGCCTGATCAGCCGACGAGATCGGCGAAGAGCAGCACCGTCCGGCCGCGCAGCGTCAGCGACGGCTCGGCCTGACGCGGATCGCGGCGGTCGATCTCGGGGGTGAGACCCTCGGCGCTGTCGACGAGGAGGCGCCAGCCGGCGCCCCGGCTCGGCGGCAGCGTGAAAGCGCGCTCGCCTTCGCCGCCAGCCAGCACCAGGCAGAGACGCTCGGGATGACCATGTGGGTCATGGCCAGCGAGAACGGCGGCGAGCACATGCGCATTGCCGTCGTTCCACGCCCCGCCCTCGAGCGGGCGGCCATCGGCGCCGAACCAGGCGACATCGGCGAAGGCAAGGCCGTCGCGCGGCTCTCCGGTCAGCGGACGCGGGTCGCGGAGGACGGGATGGGCGGCGCGCAGCGCGATGACCGCGCGGGCAAAGCCGAGCAGCTCGGTATCCGCCGCGCTCCAGTCCATCCAGGCGATAGCGTTATCCTGCGCATAGGCATTGTTGTTGCCGCCCTGGCTGCGGCCGATCTCGTCGCCCATGGCGATCATCGGCGTGCCGCGCGAGAAGACGAGCGCGGCGAACAGCGCCCGCATGTCGGCGGCGCGGCGGCGGCGGATCATCGGATCCTCGGTCGCGCCCTCGACGCCGTTGTTCCAGGAGTGGTTGCCGTCGGTGCCGTCGCGATTGTCCTCGCCATTGGCGCGGTTCTGCTTGCGCTCATAGGCGACGAGATCGGCGAGCGTGAAGCCGTCATGGGCGGTGACGAAGTTGACGCTGCGCGACAGCGGCCGGTGGCGGCCGGCGAAGATGTCGGCCGATCCAGCGATCCGCGTCGCGAGCTCGCCGATCATGCCGCCCTCGCCCTTGAAGAAGCGGCGCAGCGTATCGCGATATTTGTCGTTCCATTCGCCCCAGCCGGGCGGGAAGGCGCCGACCTGATAGCCGCCATAGCCGATGTCCCAGGGCTCGGCGATGAGGATGAGCGCGGAGAGAAGCGGGTCCTGGTCGATGGCGGCGAGGATCGGCGCGGCCGGATCGAAGCCGTTGCTGCGGCGGGCGAGCGTCGTCGCGAGATCGAAGCGGAAGCCATCGATACCGGCAGCCTCCACCCAGTGGCGCATGCAGTCCATCACGAGCCGAAGGCCGGCCGGCCGCTCGAGCGCCAGCACATTGCCGCAGCCGGCGTCGTTCACATAAGAGCGCCTGTCCTCGGGAATGAGGCGGTAATAGCCGGCATTGTCGAGGCCGCGCATCGAGACGGTGGGGCCGAGATGATCGCTCTCGCCGGAATGGTTGTAGACGACGTCGAGGATGACGGCGATGCCGGCCGCATGCAGCGCGGCGACCGCAGCGCGGACCTCGTCCATGCCGCCGGGGGCAAGGCGCGGATCGGGCGCGAACCAGGCGACGGGGTTATAACCCCAGTAGTTGGAGAGGCCGAGCGGCGGCAGATGGCGCTCGTCGAGCCAGGCGGCGACCGGCAGCAGCTCCACCATGGTAACGCCGAGCGCCTGCAGATAGCGGATCGAGGCGGGATGACCGAGGCCGGCGAAGGTGCCGCGCAGTGCCTCCGGCACATCCGGATTGCGCTTCGAGAAGCCGCGCACATGCAGCTCGTAGATCACCTGCCGCTCGAAGGCCGGCGCGGGCGAGAGGCGCGCGGCCGGCGGCAGATCTGCCGTGACGATCGCCTTCGGCACGACGCCGGCGCTGTCGGCCGTGTCCTCGGCGGCGCCGAGCCGGCGCGCATCGAAGAGCAGGGGATCATGGCGGAAGGGGCGGTCGAGCGCCCGCGCATAGGGATCGACGAGGAGCTTCGCCGGATTGAAGCGGTGCCCCGCCTCCGGCTGCCACGGCCCATGGGCCCGAAGGCCATAGCGCGCACCCTCCGAAACGCCCGCGACATGGCCGTGATGGATATCGCCTGTCCGCGCCGGCAGGCGGATGCGCCGAAGCTCCCGCTCACCGTCGTCCGAATAAAGGCAAAGCTCGATCGCCTCGGCCGCCGCCGAGTGGACGGCGACGTTGATGCCGTCGCCGGCGGGCGTCACGCCGAGCGGGGCGCTCGCGCCATCGCTCACTCCATCGCCCCCCTGGCGCTGATGCATGGCGTCTCAGCCCGCTGCGAAGCTGAGGCTGCGGAAGAGCTTCGCATACGCCGCCGCCGGCCGGCGCCAGGAGACGTCGGTCTTCATCGCGTTGGCCTGCATCGTCTTCCAATAGGCGCGGTCGCGCCAGAGATCGGCGGTGCGCAGGATCGCCGCCTCGAGATGATCGCCGGTGACCGGGCCGAACTGCACGCCGGTGCCGATGCCAGCCGCTCTCGCGACCTCGTTGGCGTCGATGATCGTGTCGGTCAAACCGCCGACGCGGGCAACCAGCGGAATGGCGCCGTAGCGCAGTGCGCAGAGCTGGGTCAGCCCGCAGGGCTCGAAGCGCGAGGGCACCAGGATGACGTCGCTGCCGGCCTGGATCAGATGGGCGAGCTTCTCGTCATAGCCGTTGACCATGCCGACGCGGCCGGGATTGGTCAGCGCCGCATGGGCGAAGCCCTCGGCGATGCCCGGCTCGCCCGAGCCGAGGATCGCCAGTTGCGCCCCGGTCGCGAGCAGCGGGCCGAGCCGGTCGAGCAGGAGGTCGAGGCCCTTCTGCCAGGTGAGGCGGCTGACGACACCGAACAGCAGTGCATCCGGATCGGGCGCCAGGCCGAGATGCGCCTGCAGCGCCGCCTTGTTCGCGGCGCGGCCGGCAGGTTTCGCGGCGCTGAAGGGCGCGGCGATCATCGGATCGGTGGCCGGATCCCAGACCGTGTCGTCGATGCCGTTCAGGATGCCGGAAACGACGCCCGCGCGGCTGCGCAGCAAACCGTCGAGGCCCATGCCGCCATCGGGCGTGCGGATCTCGACCGCATAGGTCGGCGATACCGTGGTGATGCGGTCGGCGAGCTGCAGCCCGGCTTTCAGGAAGCCGATCGTGCCGAAATATTCGACACCTTCCATCGAGAAGGCATGCGGCGGCAGGCCGAGCGCCTGCATCAGGCCGCGGCCATACTGACCCTGGAAGGCCATGTTGTGGACCGTCATGACCGAGGGCGCATGCGGGCGGCCGGAATAGCGCATATAGGCCGGCGCGAGGCCGGTCTGCCAGTCATGCGCATGCACGACATCCGGCTGCAGCGCGCCGATCAGGCCGAGGCCGAGATCGGCGGCGACGCGGGCGATCGCCGCGAAGCGGATGGCGTTGTCGTGCCAGTCGCGGCCGTCGGCGCCGACATAGGGATTGCCGGGGCGCTCATAGAGATAGGGCGCTTCCAGCACCAGGAGATCGAGGCCCCCGGCGCGGCCCTTCAGGAGCCGCGCATCGCCGCCGAAGAGGCCGTGGAAGATGTGCACCGTCTCCGTGCCCTCGAGCGCGGCGAGCACGGCCGGATAGCCCGGCACCAGCGTCGTGACATGGATGCCCTCGGCCGCCAGCGCGGCCGGGAGCGCGCCGACGACATCGGCGAGCCCTCCGGTCTTGACCAGCGGATAGACCTCGGAGGCGACGGAAAGGACGTTGAGCGTGCTCACTTGAGGGCGTCGAGCATCGGCTGGGTGATCAGGCAGATGCCGTTCTCGGTGCGGCGGAAGCGCTTGGCATCGAAATCCGGATCCTCGCCGACGACGAGACCCTCGGGGATCTGCACGCGCGAGTCGACGACGACATTGCGCAGCCGCGCCGAGCGGCCGACCTCGGCATAGGGCAGGATCACGCTGCTCTCGACATGCGAATAGGAGTTGCAGCGCACGCCCGTGAAGAGAAGCGCCCGGTTGAGCGAGGCGCCGGAGACGATGCAGCCGCCCGAGACCAGCGAGGACAGCGCATAGCCGCGCCGGTTTTCCTCGTTGTGGACGAATTTCGCCGGCGGCGTCACCTCGCCATAGGTCCAGATCGGCCAGTCGCGGTCATAGAGATCGAGGTCCGGCACGACGCTGGTCAGGTCGATATTCGCCTCCCAATAGGCGTCGACCGTTCCGACATCGCGCCAGTAGGAGATCGATTCGGCGCGCGAGCGCACGCAGGAAGTCTCGAAGTGATGCGCGACCGCCTTCCCGTTCTTGACGATGTGCGGGATGATGTCCTTGCCGAAATCGTGGCTCGAATTCGGATCCTCGGCGTCGCGGCGCAGCTCCTCCATCAGGAACTTGGTGTTGAAGACATAGATGCCCATCGAGGCGAGCGCCTTGTCGGGATGGCCGGGCATCGCCGGCGGATCCTTCGGCTTCTCGATGAAGGAGATCACCCGGTCCTCGGTGTCGACATGCATGACGCCGAAGCCGGTCGCTTCCATGCGCGGCACTTCGAGGCAGCCGATGGTCACGTCGGCCTTGGCCTCGACATGCTGCTGCAGCATGTCCTCATAGTCCATCTTGTAGATGTGATCGCCGGCGAGGACGACGAAATACTCGCTGTCATAGTCCTTGAGGATGTCGAGGTTCTGGTAGACCGCATCGGCAGTGCCGAGATACCAGAGCTCCTCCGAGACGCGCTGGCTCGCCGGGAAGATGTCGAAGATCTCGTTGCGCTCGGGGCGGAAGAAGTTCCAGCCGCGCTGCAGATGGCGGATCAGGCTGTGCGCCTTGTACTGCGTCGCGACGCCGATCCTGCGGATGCCGGAATTCAGCGCGTTCGACAGCGCGAAATCGATGATGCGCGACTTGCCGCCGAAATACACCGCCGGCTTGGCACGGCGATCGGTGAGTTCCATCAGGCGGCTACCGCGTCCACCAGCCAGGACGAAGGCCATCGTCTGGCGCGCCAAAGGCGCACTGCCGAGCTTCTGCATCGTCGCTTCTCCCCCTCGTCTGTTATGCAATCGGCACCCTTGCGGCCGCCTTACGAACCATCGAACTCGAAATAGACCGTCGAAAGCGGCGGCAGGATGATATCCGCCGAAGCCGGCAAACCATGCGACGGCAAGCTGGCGGCATGAACCGCGCCGAGATTGCCGATGCCCGAGCCGCCATACTGGGCCGCGTCGGTATTGAGGATCTCGCGCCAGCGGCCGGCCTCGGGCAGCCCGATGCGATAGCCATAGCGCACGACCGGCGTGAAGTTGCAGGCGACCGCCACCGGCTTGTCGCCCGGCGCGCCATAGCGGATGAAGACGATGACCGACTGGTCCTTGTCGTCGGGCACGACCCAGCGGAAGCCCTCGCCCTCGCAATCGCGGGCATGCAGCCCCGGATGGGCGCGATAGACGCGGTTCAGATCGCGGACGAGATCGCGGATGCCGGCATGCAGCGGCGCCTCGAGCAGGTACCAGTCCAGCTCCTGCTCGAAGTTCCATTCGCGGCGCTGGCCGAATTCCTGACCCATGAACAGGAGCTTCTTGCCGGGATGGCCCCACATGAAGCCGTAGAAGGCGCGGAGATTGGAGAATTGCTGCCAGTCGTCGCCGGACATGCGCGCCAGCATCGAGCCCTTGCCGTGCACGACCTCGTCATGGCTGAGCGGCAGGACGAAATTCTCCGAGAAGGCGTAGAGCAGGCCAAAGGTCAGCTTGTCGTGATGGAAGCGGCGATAGACCGGATCGAGCGCCATGTAGTCGAGCGCATCATGCATCCAGCCCATGTTCCACTTGAAGCCGAAGCCGAGGCCGCCGGCATGGACGGGCGCCGAGACGCCGGGCCAGGAGGTCGATTCCTCGGCGATCGTCATCGTGCCGGGATGTTCGCCATAGGAGAGCTGGTTGACGGTCTGCAGGAAGGCGACGGCGTCGTTATTCTGGTTGGAGCCGTCGGGATTGGGCAGCCATTCGCCAGCCTTGCGCGAATAGTCGAGATAGAGCATCGAGGCGACCGCATCGACGCGCAGGCCGTCGACATGGAAGCGATCGAGCCAATAGAGCGCGCTGGCGGCAAGGAAATTCGCCACCTCACGACGGCCGAAATCGAAGATCGCCGTGTTCCAGTCGGGATGGAAGCCGCGGCGCGGATCGGCATATTCGTAGAGCGGCCGGCCGTCGAAATGGGCAAGGCCATGCTGGTCGGTCGGGAAATGCGCCGGCACCCAGTCGAGGATGACGCCGAGCCCCGCCCGATGGGCGCGGTTGACCAGCCGTGCGAAGCCGGCGGGATCGCCATGCCGCGCCGTCGGCGAGAACAGGCCGATCGGCTGGTAGCCCCAGGAGGCATCGAGCGGATGTTCGGTGATCGGCAGCAGCTCGATATGGGTGAAGCCGAGATCGACCGCATAGGGAATGAGGCGGTCGGCGAGCTCGTCCCAGGTCATGAAGCGCCAGCCGTCGGCCTTCTGCCACGACGGCAGATGCACCTCGTAGATCGACATCGGCTCGCGCCGCTGGTCGACCTTGCCGCGTTCGGCGACGAAATCCTCGTCGCTCCAGGTGAAGCTGTCGGTGCGCGCGACGACCGAGGCGGTCGACGGGCGAAGTTCGCTGCCGAAGCCGAACGGATCGGCCTTCAGCGGCAGCACGACACCGTCAGGCGCGACGATCTCGTATTTGTAGACGACGCCCTCAGCGAGTTCGGGGGCGAAGATTTCCCAGATGCCGCTGTCGATGCGCTTGCGCATCTGGTGGCGGCGGCCGTCCCAGTCATTGAAATCGCCGACGACCGAAACACGCTGCGCATCCGGCGCCCAGACGGCAAAATGCACGCCGGCGACGCCGCCATGCTCGATCAGATGGGCGCCGAGCTTTTCGTAGAGCTGGCGATGCGTGCCCTCGACGAGCAGATAGTCGTCGAGGGGCCCCAGCACCGGCCCGAACGCATAGGGGTCGATCAGCGACCAGGCGCCGCCGGCGTTGGCCGCATTGAGCCGATAGGCGAAGCGACGGCTCTTGCCGGGGATCAGGGCCTCGAAGAAGTCGGTCCCCGTCCGCCGCTCGAGCTGGGCGATCGGATGACCGTCGAGATCGACCACCTCGACGGTTTCGGCATTCGGCACGAAGGCGCGGACCACCATTCCGGCCCGCGTCTCATGCAATCCGAGCAGCGAGAACGGGTCACCGTTCCGCGCGCCGATCAGATTACCGACATCGACTTCACTTGCACGCCACCCGGCCATTGCGTCTCCCCGACGCGATCCTCATCCGGCAGGGCGTACGGGTACGTTCCAGATATCCTTGGCATATTCCGCAATCGTGCGGTCCGAGGAGAACCAGGCCACCCGAGCCGTGTTCGTGAGGCTCGCTTTCCACCATGCTGCTCTGTCTAGCCACAACGCGTCAACGTCTCGTTGGGCTGCATAGTAAGAATCGAAATCGGCCGTCACGAGGAAATAGTCGTGATGACGGAGCGCGGTGGTGAGCGCGGCGAAGCGTCCGGGCTCGCCGGGCGAGAAGATTCCGGTCTCGATCGCCTCGAGAACGCCCGCCAGCGTCCGCGAATTGGCGATCGTCGCGGAGGCGTCGATGCCCTGGCGCCGACGCTCGGCGACCTCGGCCGTCGTCAGGCCGAAGATGAAGATGTTGTCGTCGCCGACATGCTCCTTGATCTCGACATTGGCGCCGTCGAGCGTGCCGATGGTGAGCGCACCGTTCAGCGCCAGCTTCATGTTGCCGGTGCCGGAGGCTTCCATGCCGGCGGTCGAGATCTGCTCGGAGAGGTCGGCGGCCGGGATGATGATCTCGGCGAGGCTGACATTGTAGTTCGGCAGGAACACGACCTTGAGCAGGTCGCGCACCGTCGGGTCGCTGTTGACGACCTGCGCCACATCGTTGGCGAGCTTGATGATCAGCTTGGCCTGATGATAGCTCGCCGCTGCTTTGCCGGCGAAGATCTTGACCCGCGGCACCCATTCCTTGTGCGGCTGGGCGCGCATCGCCTGATAGAGGGCGATGGTCTCGAGGATGTTGAGCAGCTGGCGCTTGTATTCGTGGATGCGCTTGATCTGCACGTCGAACAGCGCATTCGGATTGACGCGGATGTCGAGCCGGTCGCGGATGAGCCGCGCGAGCGCGACCTTGTTGGTGCGGCGGACGGCTGCGAACGCATCCTGCAGCGCGGGATCGCCGGCGAGAGGCACCAGCGCCGAGAGGCCCGAGGGGTCGTCGAGGATGCTCTCGCCGCAGGTTTCGACGAGGAGCTTGGTCAGGCCGGGATTCGCGCCCTGCAGCCAGCGGCGGAAGGTGATGCCGTTGGTCTTGTTGTTGATGCGGCCGGGATACACGCGGTCGAGATCGCGGAAGATCGTTTCCTTGACCAGTTGCGAATGCAGCGCCGAGACGCCGTTGATCGAATGCGAGCCGATGAAGGCGAGATGGCCCATGCGGACGCGGCGGCCGGCATTCTCGTCGATCAGCGAGATCGAGGAGAGGAAGGCGTCATCGGCGCCCTCGAGCTTCTTCGCCGTCTCGAGATGGATGGCGTTGATGAGATAGATGATCTGCATCTGGCGCGGCAGCAGCCGCTCCAGCAGCGGCACCGGCCAAGTCTCGAGCGCCTCGGGCAGCAGCGTGTGGTTGGTGTAGCCGAGCGTGCGGCAGGTGATGTCCCAGGCCTCTTCCCAGGGAATGTCGCGGACGTCGACGAGGATGCGCATCAGCTCGGCGACGCTGATCGCCGGATGGGTGTCATTGAGCTGGATGGCGACCTTGTCGGCGAGCGAGCGGATGTCGCCATAGGTGCGCATATGGCGATAGATGAGGTCCTGCAGCGAGGCGGAAACGAAGAAATACTCCTGCCGCAACCTGAGTTCCTGGCCGGCCGGCGTCTCGTCGCTCGGATAGAGGATCTTCGAAATCGCCTCGGCCCTGACCTGCTCGACCAGCGCGCCGATGTGATCGCCCGAATTGAAGGCGTCGAGCCGGAGCGGATCGACGGCGCGCGCCGACCAGAGGCGGAGCGTGTTGACGTGGCGACCGCGCCAGCCGGTGATCGGCGTGTCATAGGCGACCGCCTCGATCGTCTCGGCCGGATGCCAGACATAGCGCGGATAGCCGCTCGGCTGCATGATCGCTTCGACGCTGCCGCCGAACTGGATGTCGTAGATGACTTCCGGCCGCTCGAACTGCCAGGGATTGCCGAAGGACAGCCAGTTCTCGGGATATTCCTGCTGCCAGCCGCTCTTCACCACCTGGCGGAACAGGCCGTGATCGTAGCGGATGCCGTAGCCATAGGCGGGGATCGACAGCGAGGCCATCGAATCGGCGAAGCAGGCGGCGAGACGGCCGAGGCCGCCATTGCCGAGCGCCGCATCCGGCTCCACCGTCTTCAGCTTTTCGAGATCGACGCCGAGATCGCCGAGCGCCGCCCGGTAGACGTCGGTGATGCCGAGATTGTTCATCGTGTCGAACAGGAGGCGGCCGATCAGGAACTCGAGCGAGAGATAATAGACCCGCTTGGCGCCGGTCGCGTAAGTCTCCTTGGACGAGGCGATCCACGGATCGACCATCCGGTCGCGCACGGCGAAGGCCGTCGCCAGGAACCAGTCGCGGTCGCTCGCCGTTACGGTATTCTTGCCGACGGCATAGGTGAGCTTGGCGGTGATCGCCGTACGCGCGGCCGCAACCTGCGCCTCGTAGCTGGCCGTATCCGGCCCGCTCGCGGACTGCGCTTCGGCGGGCGCCTGGACTTCTGAACTCACGACGGCTTCGACCATGGTGTCTCCCCATCCCACATGGACCGGCGGAGCGGCTCACCCGCCCCCGGCCCGATGCCGTTTAGAACCTAAGTGAATGCCATGCAACAAGAGTGCCGCTGCAGGCGGCAGCATCGTCGCATGGCGCGAAATTGGGCGATTGGCGCGGCAACCAAAACACGGCGCCGATCATTGATGGACCGCAGCGCAACCTCGTCAACGCATCTGGACATGAGCATCGCCGGCTTCGTGCGGGTCGCTGTGATCGCTTCGACCTGAAGGGCAAAGGGCCGTCCGAGCCATGAAGATACTGTTCGTTACCAGCGAATTCGGCGACTTCGCCAAGGCCGGCGGCCTCGCCGACGTATCGGCGGCCCTGCCGCGCGCCCTGAAGCGGCGCGGCGTCGACATCCGAATCCTGATGCCGGCCTACCAGAACGTTCTCGACAAGATCACGCAGCTGAAGGTGGTCGCCTCGCTGCCGGGCCATGCCTCGATCGAGCCGTGCCTCATCGGCGAGACGGAAACGGCAGACGGCATTACCGTCTACCTGATCCTCGCGCCCTCGCTCTATCAGCGCGCCGGCACGCCCTACACGACGCCGGAAGGCTATGACTGGGGCGACAACGACGTGCGCTTCGCGCGGCTCGGCCTTGCCGCCGCGGAGCTCGGCCGCGGCATCGCCAGCCTCGGCTGGACGCCGGATCTCGTGCATGCGCATGACTGGCCGTCGGCGATGGCGCCGGCCTATCTCGCCTGGATGGGCGCGGAGGTTCCCTCGGTCTACACCGTGCACAATCTCGCGCATCAGGGCCTTTTCGGCGCCGACAGGCTCGAAGCGCTCGGTATTCCGGCTGAGGCGTTCCGCACCGATGGCGTCGAGTTCCACGGCTACATCTCGTTCATGAAGGCGGGCCTCTTGTACGC
Organism: Kaistia sp.; assembly: GCA_965229325.1. Lineage (GTDB taxonomy): Bacteria > Pseudomonadota > Alphaproteobacteria > Rhizobiales > Kaistiaceae > Kaistia. The sequence goes on from OZ245873.1 coordinate 2,513,517, forward strand.
CAACCATGTGACAACGGTGAGCAGCACCTATGCCGAGGAAATCACGACGGATGCGCGCGGTTCGGGCCTGCATGGGGTGACGCGCGGCCTTGCCGCGGCCGGACGGCTTTCGGGCATCGTCAACGGGCTCGAGGCGGAGTGGGACCCCGGCAATGATCGCCATCTGCCGCGCGGTTTCGATGCTTCGAACCTTGCCGGCAAGACGATCAACAAGGAGTTCATCCGCACCTCGCTGTGCCTCGACACTTCCGACGGCCCGCTGTTCGGGGTGGTGTCGCGGCTCGTGCACCAGAAGGGCCTCGATCTCGTCGTCGACATCGCCGGAGAGGTGGTGGAGCGCGGCGGCCAGATCGCGATCCTCGGCACCGGCGATCCCGGCGTCGAGCGCATGCTGCTCGACATGACCCGCCGCTATCGCGGTTCGATCGGCCTCGTCGCCGGCTTCAGCGACACCATGGCGCACCGTCTCGTCGCCGCGAGCGACTTCTTCCTGATGCCGTCGCGCTTCGAACCCTGCGGACTGACGCAAATGCAGGCACAGCGCTATGGCGCTTTGCCGGTCGCGCATGCGACGGGCGGTCTTGCCGACACCATCGAGGACGGCGACACCGGCTTCCTCTTCACCGATTTCTCGCAAGCCGGCTTCCTCGAAGCGGTCGATCGCGCCTTTGCCGTGTTCCATGATCCCGATCGCCTCGCGGCGATGCAGCACCGCGCCATGGCGAAAAGCTTCGCCTGGGACGAGCCGGCGCGCGCCTATGAGGAACTGTTCGCCAGCATCGCCGGCGTCCCAATGAGCAAGCCTCCGGATCGCGGCTTTTCCGGAGTTGCCCGCCTGCCCACGCTCATCACCCCTGAAAACGACCGGAAAGCCGCCGCCAGATGACGAAACTGACTTCGGGATCCCCCTTCCCCCTTGGCGCCGTTCCCGACGCCAAGGGCACCAACTTCGCGCTCTTTTCCGACCATGCCGAGGGCGTCACGCTCTGCCTCTTCTCGAAGGACGGCGCCAAGGAGATCGAACGCATCGACCTGCCCGACTGCACCAACGGCGTCTGGCACGGCCATCTGGGCGGCATCAAGGAAGGCCAGCTCTACGGCTACCGGGTGCGTGGCCCGTTCGATCCGGTGAATGGCCATCGCTTCAACGACGCCAAGCTGCTGCTCGACCCCTATGCGCGCGAACTCGTCGGCGAGATCACATGGGACGACGCGCTCTATGGCTACCCGGTCGGCGGCGGCGATGACGCCGACCTCAACAAGGACGAGCGCGACAGCGCCGCCTTCATGCCGAAGGCCCGCGTCGTCTCGCCGAAGATCCTGACGCGTTCGAAGCGGCCGATGACGCCGTGGCCGCAGACGGTGATCTATGAGAGCCATGTGCGCGGCTGGACCATGCGCCAGCCCTTCATTCCGGACGATGTCCGCGGCACCTTCGCGGCCCTCGGCCATCCAAAGGCGATCGAGCATCTGACCAAGATCGGCGTTTCGGCGATCGAGCTGATGCCCGTGCACGCCTTCGTGCAGGATCGCCATCTCGGCGAGCGGGGCCTCCGCAACTTCTGGGGCTACAACACGATCGGCTTCTTCGCGCCAGAGCCGAACTATGTCGATGGCGGCGGCCTCGCCGAGATCGCCGAGGCGGTCGACCGCCTGCACGAGGCCGGCATCGAGGTGATCCTCGACGTCGTCTACAACCACACCGCCGAGGGCAACCATCTCGGGCCGACGCTCTCCTTCAAGGGCATCGACAACTTCTCCTATTATCGGCTGATGCCGGACGACAAGCGTTACTATGACGACCTGACCGGCACCGGCAACGCCATCGACACCAACCATCCGCGCGTGCTGCAGATGGTGATGGACAGCCTCCGGCTCTGGGCGACCGTCTATGGCGTCGACGGCTTCCGCTTCGATCTCGCCCTGACGCTCGGCCGCGAGCCGTCCGGCTTCAATCCGCGCCACGCCTTCTTCAACGCCATCCTGCAGGATCCGGTGCTCGGCCAGTTGAAGCTGATCGCCGAGCCCTGGGATGTCGGCCCCGGCGGCTACCAGCTCGGCAATTTCCCGGCCGGCTTCTCGGAATGGAACGGCGACTATCGCGACGTGGTGCGTGAGTTCTGGATGGGCGCCGAAGGGCTCCTCCCGAGCTTCGCCGCGCGCTTCGCCGCCTCGAGCGATCTCTTCAACGAAGGCCGCCGCCGTCCCTGGTCGAGCGTCAACTTCGTCACCGCGCATGACGGCTTCACGCTCGAGGATCTCGTTTCCTACAACGACAAGCACAACGAGGCGAATGGCGAGGACAACCGCGACGGCCACAGCGACAACCGCTCCTGGAACTGCGGCGTCGAGGGCCCGACCGAGGACGAGGCGATCATCGCGCTCCGCAAGCAGCAGAAGCGCAACCTGATCGCCACGCTGATGCTCTCGCAGGGCGTGCCGATGCTGCTCGCCGGCGACGAGATCGGCAATTCGCAGGGCGGCAACAACAATGCCTATGCGCAGGACAACGAGATCGGCTGGGTCGACTGGGGCAACACCGATCCTGAGCTCGCCGAGTTCACCGCCAAGGTGATCGCGCTGCGCCGCGGCCGCAGCGCCTTCTCGCGGGCCGAGTTCCTGACCGGAGCCCGCACGGCGCTCGGGCAGCGCGACGTCGCCTGGTTCAATCCGAGCGGCGCGCGCATGTCGGACGATGTCTGGGGCGATCCGAACGCCAAATGCCTCACGGTTCGCCTCGCCCCGATGCGGGCCGACGAACCGGTGATGATGGTGATGATGAACGCCTCGCATGTCGACGTCGACTTCACCGTGCCCGGCAAGGAGGGTGGCGGCTGGACCATCGTCCTCGATACGGCCGAGCGGATCGAGGGCGAGCGGACCGACGCCGGCGCCGTGCTGAAGGTGGCGAGCCGCTCGCTACTGGTGCTCGAGGGCGTGGTCGACGCCGGGTAGCCTCACTCCGGAAGCCTGTAGAAGAGGCGCCGCCGTCCGGCCAGTCGGCGGCGCCGCCTCGCCAGACGGGATCAGGCGGCCGACGCCATCGCGAGCTGCTCGATATCGGCGGCCGACATCGGCTTGCCGAACAGCCAGCCCTGGCCGATCGCGCTCGGCTCGATCGCGAACAGGACACCCGCCTGTTCCTCTGTTTCCACCCCTTCGAAGACGATCCGGAGATCGAGCGTCTTCACCATGGCGCAGATCTGGCGCAGGACGATCGTTCCGACGAAGCTGGTGCCGATCGCGCGGGTGAACAGCTTGTCGAGCTTGATCTTGTCGATCGGGAGTTCGGCGAGATAGCCAAGGCTCGAATAGCCGGTGCCGAAGTCATCGAGGCACACGCGATAGCCGCTCACGCGCAGCGCGTTGACCGCGGCACTGATCCGTCCCAGATCGTCCGACGCGCGCTCGGTGATCTCGAGCGCGATGCGGTCGCGCGCGATGCCGTGCCGGCCGCATTCCGCCGCCAGGTGCTCGGCCAGATCATCGGACAGGAGATCGGCAACGGTGATGTTGAGGCTGACATAGCTGAGCGCGCCGGACTGCAGCAGAGGCGACAATTCGCTGAGGGCGCGGGCGATGATGTTGGCGGTGTGGTCCTTGATCGACCCGTGACGCTCGGCCATCGGGATGAAGATGTCGGGCGACACCATCTCGCCGCTGCGCAGCCGCCAGCGCGCCAGCGCCTCGACCCCGACGAGCGTCCGGTCCGAGAGGCGGACAAGCGGCTGGTAGAGCAGGTGGATCTCGTCGTTTCGGATGGCGCGCCGCAACCGGTTGGCCATGGTCCGGCGCCGCGCGAGCGTGGCCGCGATCAGGGCATAGCCCATGAGGCCGACGACGGAACCGCCCGCCAGGAGCGCCACGCCGACCGGCGTCAGCATCGGCAGGATCCGGATATGGGCGGCGCCGCGGACAGTGACACAGAGATTGCCATCCTCGTCGCAGCGACGGATGCGGTGTTCGAACCGGCCGGGCGGCTCGGCGGCCGCGCGCGCGGGCAGGGCCGACGGCCCGTCCGTGTTGTCCGACCAGGCATAGAGCCGGGTGCCGTCGACCGAGGCGATGATGGCATTGGCATCGCCGAGCGCCCTGAACATGTCGCGGAACATGATCGGGCGGGAGAACGTCATGACACCGACGCCGTTGGCGACGATCGAGCGCAATTCGCTGTTTCGAAACAGCGCAGCGCTGACCCACACCTTGAGACCGAGCCGCGACACGAAGTCAGGCGGGCCCAGATCGGAGACGGGCAGATTGGTGCCATGGATGATGTCGCACTGGAGCTGGCCGTCGTGCCCGCGGCCGATATCCATGAGATAGAACAGGTTGATGGCGATCAGCCGCATCGCGGCCAGGTCGTCGGCCGAACAGGGCTCGGTTTTCAGGGCGTGGACGGCCGTGATGGCCGTGCGCGTCTCGAAGACGAGATCATTGGCGCGCTCGAGAAGGAGCGCTGCATGGTCCTCGAGAACGGAGTCGCGCTGGTGCCAGGCGACGACGACAAACAGCAGCGTCGCCACCAGATAGCCGACCAGAATTGCGCCGGAGACATAAGATATCCTTAGCAAAACTGGAGCGACCGCTCGAAAATCCGCCATCTAGTCCTCAGCAAACCCGTCGAACGCTCGCCCCGGCGCTGTCTTCCGTCAAGGCGCTGTCGGTCATCTCAGACTGAGATAAGTCGACTATCCTTTCATGACGAAGGACCTCGCAGCGGCGGGCCATGATGTCGCAGACTCAACACGCCAGGGATGCAGTCTGATTTTCCGCCCTCCGGCAAACACCTGATCGTCACCGAATAACACTCCAGACGGAAGGGGGGCCGGCCCGCCGGCACCCGACGAGGCCCTAGGCGAGATGCGTCGCGGCGAGTTCCGCGATCGGCACCGGGCGGCCGAACAGCCAGCCCTGGCCGATCGCCCCCGGCGCGAGTTCCTCCAGCACGCGGGCCTGATCCTCGGTCTCGATGCCCTCGAAGATCACGCTGAGCCCGAGCGTCATCATCATGCGGCAGATCTCGCGCAGCACGAGGGTTCCGACCAGGCTGGTTCCGACCGAACGGCTGAACAGCTTGTCGAGCTTGATCGTGTCGATCGGCAGGGTGGTGAGATAGGCAAGGCTCGAATAGCCGGTGCCGAAATCATCGAGGAACACGCGGTAGCCGCCGTCGCGCAAGCCCTTCACCACGTCGGCGATCCGCGCGACGTCGCCGGTCTCGCGCTCTGTGATCTCCAGCACGATGGAGCGTCGGTCGACGTCGTGAACGGTGGCCAGACGGTCGAGCATCGGCTTGAAGTCCGGCGACAGCAGCGTCTGGATGGCGATGTTGATGCTGACATAGAGATCCCGTCGCTGCGCGAGGGTCGCGGAGAGATCGGCGAGGGCGCGGTTCGCGACCCGCTCGGTCAGCGCGGCGAGCAGTCCATGCCGTTCGGCGATCGGGATGAAGACGTCGGGCGGGACATCGTCGTCCTTGCCGCAGCGCCAGCGCGCCAGCGCCTCGAAGCCGGTGAGCCTGCGCTCCTTGAGACTGACCAGCGGCTGATAATGGACGACGATCTGGTCGCGGCGGATGGCCCGGTTCAGGCGCTTGTGCAGCGCGCGGCGCGAGGCAAGCCAGCTGCTCGCGGCGGCATTGGCCAGCACGCCGAAGACGAGGCCACTCGCAAGAAGCCCGAGCACTTCCTCGATCGAGGCGACAGCAATGCTCCAGTCGGCCGGCTGGGCAATGTGGACGCAGAGATCATAGGCCGGGTCGCAACGCTCGTAGCGATGATCCAGCCAATGCTCGCCCCGCGACCTCAGGGCATATTCGGCGCCGACTAGCCGGCTCGGCCTTACCGAACTCATGTACTGGCTGGACGAATTCGGCGGCGACACGGTCACGACGGCATCGCCGAGCGACTCGAAGAGATCGGCGGCGGCGGCCGGCCGGGAAAAGATGATGATGCCGTGGAGGGCCGCGGCCGTCACATTGATGCGCCAGTCGCCGCGGAGCGGCGTGCTCAACCAGACCATCGCGCCGCGGCTGCTGATCCGGTCCGGCTTGCGCAGTTCGTCGTCCGATGAGCGGATGCCGCTCGTGTCGCAGAGAATGCGCCGCCCTTCGATCCGGCCGATATCGACCAGATAGGCCGAGCGCGACACCAGCCTGTGCAGCGCCTCGATATCCTCCGGCGAGCAGGGCACGGTCTTCAGCTTGGCCGCCGCGCGGATGAGGCCGCGTGTCTCCGTCGCGATCGCGACCGAGCGGCGGAGGATGAGGTCGGCCTGGAATTCGAGCGCGTTCTGCCGCCTTTCCCAGTTGACGGCCTCGAAACCGGCCGAGACGAGCAGAATGCCGCAGAGAACCCAGACCGAGATCCGGGTCGCTTTCCTGAGAACCGTGGTCAACGCCCGCCCTTCCCGTTCTCCGCTCATCAATGGTCTGACGGGATCGGCACCGCCAGCCACCATCGCACGGCAAGCGGGGAACGGCTCCGGTCATGACCGAAGGATTCCGCGAATCGAAGAGTGCCCCGCAGCCTCTTGCGGCGACACTACGCAATCGCGCCGAAATAATCGGCCGTGCAGACTGCATACAGCGCCCGAAGAGTTTTCTTCGTGAAAATTCGGCGAATGGCGACCGAGAAAGTCGGCCCTATCGGTCAGTCGACGTGGAAGACCTCGTCCATCGGCGCCCACCATTCGCCTTCGGCTCGGCTCTCGAGCGGCGCCTGCAGCGGCATGCAGACCGACCACCAGCGCTGCGTTTCGGGGTCGGCCGCCATCCGCGCGCTGTCGGCGGCGAAGTCGCTGCCGTGATATTCGAAGCTGGCAAAGAGAATGTTCTCGGGCTCGCGCAGATAGATCGAGTAGTTCTTGATGTGACAGGCGGAAATGGTGGCGAGCACGCTCGGCCAGACGGCCGCATGCAGGCGCTTGTACTCGGCGATTGCTTCAGGCTTGAGGCCGAGCACGAAACCCATGCGTTGCATCGTCATGTCCTCCCTGCGCCGCGGCAGGATGCGCGCGGCGGTTCACTCCGAAACGTCGTCGCTCCGAAACCAACTCAATCCGAACCTTTGCCGAGCACGACCGACAATTCGCGCGTCGCCTCAAGCAGGATCGCGAGCGCCGCCTCCTTGCCCGGCACATCCTGGCGATCGACCCGCGGCAGGAACGGGCAGGTCAGCGCGGCGATGGCCGTGTCGCCGGGGCCGAGGATCGGCGCGGACAGATTGAACACCGCCTCCGACTGGAAGCTCTCCATCGCCTCATATCCGGCACGGCGGATGGCGGCGAGCCGCTCGTCGAGACCCTCCGGCCGGCCACGATCCTCGGCGAGGTCCTCGCGCTCGGCCTCCATCAGCGCCCGCTCATGCGGCCTCGCGAAAGCGAGCAGCACATGGCCGGAGCCGGTGTTGTAGAGGCTGACGCGCGCGCCGACGCGGATCGAATAGCTCCAGTAGGACGGCGCATCCATCTGCGCGACGACGATGACGCGGCCGCGGTCATAGACCGTCAGATGGCAGGCCTGCTCGGCCCGCTTCGAGAACTGTCGCATCACCGGCAGCGCCTGGCTGACCAGCCGCCGCACCGGCGCATGCTGATGCGCGAGCGCGAACAGGCGCAGCGTCAGCTCATAACGGTCGCCGAGAATGCGCGCGACATAGCCGCGGCGCACCAGGCGGTCGAGCATGCGATAGATTTCATTGGGCGAGCGGCCGAGCGCCTTGGCGATCTCGGCCTGCGTCATGCTTTCGTCGGTCGCCGCGAGCAGCTCGAGGATGTCGAGGCCCTTGTCGAGCGCCGGCGCGCGGTAACGGTCATTGGCGTCGTCGAGCATGGATCCCGATTCCCGCAGGCGGCAGCAACCCTCCACGGGCAGCTGACGATCGGCGCTGCCTCAGGTTAGACATTGACTCGCCTGCGTCAATTTCGCTTATATACGAATACACCATTCAAGGGTGGATAAACTCTGCGGCTGCGTCGCACCGCGGCGCAGGCATCGACCGGTGCCGGGAGCGGCCGGGGCACGACCGTGTCGCTCGGGGGAGGACTGCGAACATGGCCCGGATCGTCCGCGTCGAAGGCCTGATGGTCGATCTGAAGCCGAAGGTGAAGCGGGTCGACGCGATCCAGTCCTTCGTCAGCCAGGAGACGCCGATCATCCGCATCACCGATGCCGATGGCGCCGTCGGCACCGGCTACAGCTATACGATCGGCACCGGCGGCCCGGCGATCCTGTCGCTGATCGAGAAGACGCTCGCCCCGGCCCTGATCGGCCGCGAGGCGGGCATGATCGAGCAGATCTGGCGTGATCTCCTGTTCCTCACCCATGCGACGGCGGTCGGCGCGATCACCTCGCTGGCGCTCGCCGCCATCGACACCGCGCTCTGGGATCTCCGCGCCCGCCGCGCAAACCTGCCGCTGCACATGCTCGCCGGCGGGGCGCAGGAGAGAATCCGCCTCTACACCACCGAAGGCGGCTGGCTGCATCTCGACACGGCCGCCATCGTCGACGACACGATCCGCGCCAAGGAGAGCGGCTTCTCCGGCGCCAAGGTCAAGGTCGGCCGGCCCGTGCATGAGGATGTCGCGCGGCTCACCGCCGTGCGCGAGGCGGTCGGCGCCGGCTTCGAAATCTTCACCGACGCCAACCAGGCCTTCGCCGTCGACGAGGCGATCCGGCGGGCGCGCCACTATGAGGCGGCCGATATCGGCTGGCTGGAAGAGCCGCTCGCCGCCGACGATGTCGACGGCCATGTCCGCCTCTCGGCCGCGACATCGATCCCGATCGCGGTCGGCGAGAGCCTCTATTCGGCGCCGCAGTTCCGCGATTATCTGCAACGGCGCGCCTGCTCGATCGTGCAGGTCGACGTCGCCCGCATCGGCGGCATCACGCCCTGGCTGAAGGTCGCGCACCTCGCCGAGACCTTCAACATCGCCGTCTGCCCGCATTTCCTGATGGAGCTGCATGTCGCGCTCTGCGCCGCGGTGCCGAATGCGCGCTGGGTCGAGTATATCCCGCAGCTCGACAGCTTGACGCTGACCGGCATGCGGATCGAAAACGGCCACGCGATCCCGAGCGGCGAAGCCGGCCTCGGCATCGACTGGGACTTCGCGGCCATCGACCGGCAGACGGTCGCGGGCTCGCGCTTCGCCATTGCAAGCTAGAAGGAATGATCGGATGAGCGAGAAGCTCGCGGGCAAGGTCGTGCTGGTGACGGCAGCGGCACAGGGCATCGGCCGGGCGATCGCCGAGAGCGCGGCCGATGCCGGCGCGACTGTCTGGGCGACCGACATCAACGAGGCGAAGCTCGCTGATCTCAGCCATCGCGCCAATGTGACGACCCGCGGCCTGAACGTCCTCGACGCCGCCGCGGTCGACGCGCTCGTCGGCACGATCGGCACCGTCGACGTGCTGTTCAATGCGGCCGGCATCGTCCATGCCGGCACGATCGAACAGGCGACCGAGGCCGATCTCGATTTCGCCTATGACCTCAACGTCAAGTCGATGTGGCGCACGATCAAGGCGGTGCTGCCCGGCATGCTGGCGCAGGGCGACGGCTCGATCGTCAACATCTGCTCGGTCGCCGGCTCGATCAAGGGCGTCCCGAACCGCTTTGCCTATGGCGTCACCAAGGCGGCGACGGTCGGCCTCACCAAGTCGGTCGCCGCCGATTTCGTGACGCGCGGCATCCGCTGCAACGGCATCTGCCCCGGCACGGTCGAGAGCCCGTCGCTGCAGGACCGGCTGCGCGCGCAGGGCGACTACGAGGCCGCCCGCGCCGCCTTCATCGCGCGGCAGCCGATCGGCCGCATCGGCACGCCCGAGGAGATCGCGGATCTTGCGATCTATCTCGCCACCGCGACCTACACCACCGGCCAGATGCACATCATCGACGGCGGCTGGGTGAACTGATCCTCATTTCGCGCCGGCCGGGCGAAGCCAGGTCGGCGCGACGATGAATCGGGGAAAGGTCGGCGCTCAGTACTGATCGCGCCGGCGGACCCAGGCCTGCGGGAACTGCAGGCCCTCCTCGTCGCGTCCCTTGGGGACGAGATCGAGAAAATGATAGGCGCCGTTCAGCATCTCGACGCCGCGCCCATAGCACGAATAGGTGTGATAGACGGCGCCGTCCTCGCCCTTGGCGAAGACGCTGATGCCGACCAGTTCCGACGCCTTGTTCGGCCGCATCGTGTAATTGTAGTAGACTGTGCCCTCGGCGAGCTGTTCCGGCGTGAAGCCGGCCTGGAAGTCGAGGTTGAAGTCGCTGCCCGCGGACGAGACCCAGGGGAACGACCAGCCGAAGCGGTCGCGATAGGCTTCGAGCTTTGCAAGCGGCGCCCGCGAGACCGCCGTGAAGGCGACGTCGCGATGGGCGAGATGGACCGGGATGTGGTCGAAATTGTCGGCCCAGAACGAGCAGGACTTGCAGCCCTCCTCCCAGTCCGCCCCGAACATGAAGTGGTAGACGATGAGCTGCGAGTGATCGCCGAAGAGATCGGCGAGCGACAGCGGCCCCGCCGGTCCCTCGAAGCGATAGTCCTTCTCGACCTTCTCCCAGGGCATGGCCATGCGGCGGCGGGTCAGCGCCTCGCGCTCCCGGGTGAAGGCCTTCTCGGCTTCGAGGAGTTCGAGGCGCGCCTTGAGCCACGCCTCGCTTGTGACGATCTCGTGCATGGAAACCTCCTTGGTTGATGCCGGCAGGCGCAATGGCCAGAGCCGGCGCTGGGATTGACGTCAGGCGCGGCATGAGCCGGCGATAAGGCGGAGCCAGGGGGCGAGATGGACGATCGCCATCAGGCCGTACATCACCGTCATGCCGCCAAACCCCGTGGCATCGCCGCCGCAGAGAAGGGCGGCGTCGGGCGCCGGGGCGAGAACAGTCACGAGGGTCATGACCGCGAAGAGCGGCGCGGCCGCCAGCATCAGCCAGTCGGCGGGTCGCCCCAGAGAGACCCCGGCCGGCTTCCTGTCCCGAGCGGTTATCGCCATCGTCATTTTCCGCTATCCGTTGCTGATCCGCGACGGCCGCGCCGGCCGCCCACGCCGTGGACACTGCTGCCGATCGACCTTGGGGTGGGAGTGACAAGTGTGACGGGAATGCGATGGACTCGCTGATCACCGCCGCCGCCCATGCCCTTGCGGCGGGCGATCCGCTGGCCGCGCTCAAGGCGGTGGGCCTCCGCGAGGATGCGGCGGCGCTGGCGCTGCGCGGCATCGCCATGGCGCAGCTCGGCGACTTCGCCCGCGCCAAACTGTTGCTGAAGCGGGCCGCGCTCGGCTTCGGTCCGCGCGAAGCGGTCGCCCGCGCGCGCTGCATCGTCGCCGAGGCCGAGATCGCCCTCGTCTCGCGCGATCTCGGCTGGCCATCCGCCGCCCTCGACGACGCCCTCGCGACGCTCGATGCGCATGGCGACCGGGCCAACGCGGCGCATGCCCGCAATCTCGCGGTGCGGCGGCTGATCCTGATCGGCCGTCTGGACGAGGCCGAGCGGCTGCTCGCGGCCGCGGACGCTGCGCCGCTGCCGCCCGCGACCGAGGCCGGCCGCGCCCTCGCCGAGGCCGGCCTCGCGATCCGCCGCATCCGCCCGCGCGCAGCGCGCACGGCGCTCGATCGCGCAGAGGATGCGGCGCGGCGCTCCGGCATTCCGTCGCTTCTCGCCGAGGTGGAGAGCGCGGCCCATGCGCTCGACGCCCCGGCGGCGCGGCTCATCCGGCGGGCCGGCGCCGTGCCGCTGACGCTCGCTGCCGTCGAGGACCTCTTCGCCTCGCCGGCGCTGGTGGTCGATGCCTGCCGGCATGTCGTGCGCGAGGGCGGCGTGATCCTGCCGCTCACCACCCGCCCCGTCCTCTTCGCCCTCCTCCGCGCGCTCGCCGGGGCCTGGCCCGGCGACGTCTCGCGCGGCGATCTCGTTGCCCGCGCCTTCCGGGCCCGTGAGGCCGATCTCTCGCACCGCGCGCGGCTCCGGGTCGAGATCGGGCGGCTCCGCGACGCGCTGCGCGGGATGGCGGAGATCAGCGCGACGCGGCGCGGCTTCGCCCTCGCGCTGCTCAACGCGTCCGATGTCGTCGTGCTGGCGCCGCCGGTCGACGAGCCGCATGCGGCGCTGCTGGCACTCCTCGGCGATGGCGAGGCCTGGTCGAGCTCGGCGCTGGCCGAGGCGCTCGGCACCAGCGCCCGCACCGTTCAGCGCGCGCTGGAGGACCTTCACGCCGGCGGCCGCGTGCGCCATGTCGGGCTCGGGCGGGCGCGGCGCTGGCTGGCGCCGCCCGTCCCCGGATTCCCGACAAGCTTGTTGCTCCCGGGCCCGCTGCCGAACGACTAGGGTGCGCCCATAAGACGGCCGGGCGAGCATCGCCCGGCGTGCAGAACACAGCCGAGAGGATCGTCCCATGAAAAAAGCGCCCGCCGACATCATCCGCGACTATGGCCCGTTCGAGGGCGCCGACCGGATAAACGGGGTGACCTTCGACGGCGACCATGTGTGGTTCAGTTCCGGCGAGAAGCTGCATGCCATCGACCCGGACAGCGGCGCCGAAGTCCGCGTCCTCGACGTTGTCGGCCATGCCGGCACTGCCTTCGACGGCCGCCACATCTTCCAGATCGCCGGGACGATCATCCAGAAGATCGATCCCGCGACCGGCGCGGTGCTCGCGACGATCCCGGCGCCCGGCAATGGCGGCGATTCCGGGCTCGCCTATGCCGAAGGGACCCTCTGGGTCGGCCAGCACCGCGAGCGGCGCATTCACCAGATCGATCCGGCGACCGGCGCGATCCTGCGCAGCATCGAGACCAACCGCTTCGTCACCGGCGTCACCTTCGTCGACGGCGCGCTCTGGCACGCGACCTGGGAGGGCGAGGAGAGCGAATTGCGCCGGCTAGATACCGCGACGGGCGCCGTGCTGGAGACGCTCGAGATGCCGCCCGGCATCGGCGTTTCCGGCCTCGAATCCGACGGCGGCGACCGCTTCTTCTGCGGCGGCGGCAGCAGCGGCAGGCTGCGCGCGGTGCGGCGGCCGCGGCCGGACTGAGCCGCGCCGCGCGGAACGATCAGGCCGAGACGGCGTTGTCCTGACACCTGAAGCGCATCAAAGGAGGATGACGATGTCTCTCTCTCCCGCAACCGCAACGCCGGTCAATCCGCTGATCTCGGCCGACAAGGTCGATGGAACCGCAGTCTATAACGGCGCCGGCGATTGCCTCGGCGACGTGCATGACGTGATGATCGACAAGCAGTCCGGCCGCGTCGCCTATGCGATCCTGTCCTTCGGCGGTTTCCTCGGCATCGGCGAGAAGTATCACCCGCTGCCGTGGAACGCGCTCAAATACAATGTCGATCTCGGCGGCTATGTCGTCGACCTGACGCGCGACCAGCTCGAAGGCGGCCCCGTCTATGACGACGGCGACGAGCCGGCCTGGGGCAATCGCGACTACGAGAAGCGCGTTCACGACTATTACGGCCTGCCGCCCTACTGGATGGTGTGACCGAACGCTCTGAACGCTTCGATGGCCGCGGCACTGCCGCGGCCATTGTCGTTTGCCGCCTCAGCGATAGGTGGCGCCGAGGTGATGGACGGTGATGTCGGCCACGGTCGGCATGGCGGCGCCGGCCTCGGGCTTGAAGGTCACGGTGCGCGGCTCGCCCGGCAGCAGCAGGAAGCTCGCATCGTCGAAATGGCCGGGCGAAGCCGGCGCCTCGGCGCGGACATGGAAGGCCGGCGCATCTGAGGCGAGCGTGAAGCGCCCTTCGCCCACTGCCGTCACCGTGACCTTGGCAACCGGCAGATCGAACCGCTTCGGCACGTCCGGGAACACCACGATCTGCAGCGTCGGATCGGCAACGCCATCGACGAGCGCGTCGATCACATAGAAGCGGTCGTCGGCCTTCGGCGCCTCGATCGCGACGACGTCCACGGCCCTGTCGGGCGGCAGATGGGCCTCGGCGATGCGCTCGGCGAGCAGCGCGCCTCCAAGATCCAGCGTGCGGATGCGGACGGCGAGGCGGACATCGCCATGGCGATCATTGATGCCGCGCAGCGTCAGCACGCCGCCGTCGATACGGGCCGCCAGCGCCACCGGCGCGAAGAAGCGCTTCGCATGGTAGTGCAGCGTCTTCCAGGCGAGCGTGTGGTCGATCGACGACCAGGACACCGCCGGCCAGACATCGTTGAGCTGCCAGTAGAGCGCGCCCATCGAATGCGGCTTCAGGCTGCGCCAGTAGCGCACCGCCGTCTCGATCGCCAGCGCCTGCTGCAACTGCGACAGGAACACGAACTGCTCGAAGCCGGAGGGCACGCGGAAATAGCGGGCCATGGTGTCGATGATGCGCGAATTGCCGGCGAGATCGCGCTGGTGGAACTCCATCACCGGCGCGGTCGCATTCCAGTCGCCGGGCTCCGCGAAGGCGCGGATGCCGGTCATCGACGGGAAGGACTGGAAGCCGAACTCCGAGCAGAAGCGCGGCTTCACCGTGTAGTAGTGCTCGAAATTCTTGTTCGAGTGCCAGACGTCCCAGAAATGCATGTCGCCCGAGCCGTCGTCATGCCAGGCATCGCCATAGTCGAGATCGCCGTTGCAGGGCGAGGACGGCCAGAAGCGCCTGTCCGGATCGGTGTCGATCACCGCCTTCTCGATGACGCGGTTGAGGCGGTCATAGTTGACGAGGTAGCGATCGCGATTGTTCTTCGAGAGTTCGTACCAGGTCAGCGATCCCACGACCTCGTTGTCGCCGCACCAGAGCGCGATCGACGGGCGACTGGAGAGGCGCTTGATCTGGTAGCGGAGCTCCGCATCGACATCGGCGAGGAAATCGGGCGTCGAGGGATATTGCGAGCAGGAGAACATCATGTCCTGCCAGACCAGCAAGCCGAGTTCGTCGCAGAGATCATAGAAGGCGTCGAATTCGTAGAAGCCGCCGCCCCAGACGCGGATCATGTTCATGTTGGCCTCGACCGCCGAGGCGAGCAGCGCGCGGATGCGCGGCGCGGTGATCTTCGCCGGCAAAGCATCGGCCGGAATCCAGTTGGCGCCCTTGGCGAAGATGTCGACGCCGTTGACCCGGAAGATCATCGAGGCGCCGGCCGCGTCCTTCTCGGTCACGACCTCGAGCGTGCGGAAGCCGATCTTTTGCGTGACGCTGTCGCCGGGGATGGTGACGCGCGCCTCATGGAGCGGCTGCGCGCCATGGCCGGCCGGCCACCAGAGCGCGGGCTTGCCGACATCGAGTTCGAGCAGGACATGCGCCCTGCCCTTCTCGATCGTGACCACGGCCGACGTCTCGGCGCCGGCAAGTGTAAAGCTCACCGGCACGTCTCCATCCGCCGGCGCGACCAGCTCGATCTCGGCGATCGCCGTGATCGTGCCGTCGGCGGCATGGCGCTGGCGGATCTGGACGCTCTCGATGCGGGCGGCCTCATAGAGATGCAGCACCGGCTCGGCATAGACGCCCATCACCATCAGGCACGGACCCCAGTCCCAGCCGCCATGGCACTGCGCCTTGCGGATCATGTTGAGGTCCGCGACCTTGTTGTTGTTGACGCTCCACGGGATCGGGAAAGGCTGGCGCGCAGCGCGGCGGCTCGCCTCGGCGCCGGCCGGGGAAAAGCGGAGCGTCAGCGTGTTGGTGCCCTCGACCAGCGCGTCGGTGACGTCGATCCGGTGGCGGATGAAGCTCGATTCGAGCCGCGCGACGCTCTGCCCGTTCAGCACCACCTCGGCGAAGGTGTCGACGAATTCGAGCTCGAGCACCGCCCAGCGGCCCGCGGCGGCGCCCGGCGCGATGTCGAAGCTGCGGCTGATCGAAAACGCGCTCTCGCCGACCCACTGCACCTCGGCCTCGTTGCGGCCGATCATCGGATCGGGAATGCGTCCCGCCGCGATCAGCGCCGAATGAATGTCGCCCGGAATGACGCAGTCGCCGAGCACGGCCCCCTCGGCATCGGCGAGCGTCCAGTCGCCGGCGAGCGACAGATGGGCGGCTTGGGTCTTGATGTCGGTCAAGGCAGGGTCTCCGGAAGGACGGGGAACGCGGATCGGCACGAACGAACAGGCTTTAGCACGGCGCCCTCACATGGCCGAAGCGGGACCGGGAGTGTCACGCTGCCGTTTTGCAAGGGGGCGTATTTTTGGCTTCCATTTGGCCGGCAAGGTGCTCATATGCCGGACACAGACCCTTGCGGCAAGAATGCCGCACCCTAGCTGGAGGACCGTCGATGACATCCAAACTCGACCAACTGAAGTCCATGACAGTGGTCGTCGCCGACACGGGTGATCTCGAGGCGATCAAGACGTTCCGCCCGGTCGATTGCACGACCAACCCCTCGCTGGTTCTGAAGGCGTTCGAACTGCCGCTCTACAAGGACGTGATCGACAACGCCGTCGCCTGGGGCAACAAGCAGGGCGGCAGCAAGGACGCCATCGCCGCCGCCGTCGCCGACCGCCTCTCGGTCGCGTTCGGTGCCGAGGTGTCGAAGCTCGTTCCCGGCCGCGTCTCGACCGAGGTCAATGCCGACCTCTCCTTCGATACCGAGGCCTCGCTCGCCCGCGCCCGCTCGATCATCAAGGACTATGCCGATCTCGGCATTCCGCGCGAGCGCATCCTGATCAAGCTCGCCTCGACCTGGGAAGGCATCCGCGCCGCCGAGATCCTTCAGAAGGAAGGCATCGACTGCAATCTGACGCTCTTGTTCTCGCTCGCCCAGGCCGCGGCCTGCGCCGATGCCGGCGTCTTCCTGATCTCGCCCTTCGTCGGCCGCATCCTCGACTGGTACGTCAAGTCGACGGGCAAGACCTTCGAGCCGGAAGAAGATCCGGGCGTCCTCTCGGTTCGCCAGATCTACGCCTATTACAAGGCGCATGGCATCGACACCGTCGTGATGGGCGCCTCGTTCCGCTCGACCGGCGAGATCGAAGCGCTGGCCGGTTGCGACCGCCTGACCATCGCCCCGGCGCTGCTCGAGAAGCTCGCCGCCGACGAGGGCACGCTGGCACGCAAGCTCGATCCGGCCAATGCCGGCGAGGCGCCCGCCAAGCTCACCTATGACGAGAAGGGCTTCCGCTGGGCCCTCAACGAGGACCCGATGGCGACCGAGAAGCTGTCGGAAGGCATCCGCCAATTCGCCAAGGACCTTCGGACGCTGCGCGGCCTCGTCGCCAAGAAGCTCGAGACGGTCGCCGCCTGACCTCTCCGCCCGGGTCCGCCCCGAGGCTCTGCCGATCAGCCCGCCATGGTTCGCCCTGGCGGGCTTTTCTTTGGCCCATGCCTTGCCAAGCCGCCAGCAACGAGATAAATACAAACTGTCGACAAGACAGAAACCGGAGAGCATGACGGCGATGACGATGGATCCGAAGACGACCTGGAAGGGTGTTTTCCCGGCGGTGACCACCCAGTTCCGGCCGGATTTCTCGGTCGATCTCGAGGCGACCGCCAAGGTCATCGAGGCGCTCGTCACCGATGGTGTCTCCGGCCTCATCATCTGCGGCACGGTCGGCGAGAACTGCTCGCTGACCCGCTCCGAGAAGGTGTCGCTGGTCGAGACCGCCGTCAGCGTTGCGCGCGGCCGCGTCCCGGTGATCTCGGGCCTTGCCGAATATACGAGCGCCTTCGGCGCCGACTATGCCCGCGAGGCGACCAAGGCCGGCGTCAACGGCCTGATGGTCATGCCGGCCATGGTCTATCCGGCGAAGCCCCGCGAGACGATCGACCACCTGACCACGATCGCCAAGGCGACCGACACGCCGATCATGGTCTACAACAACCCGCCGAGCTACCGCACCGACGTCACCCCGACGATGCTGGCCGGCCTTGCCGATATCGACACCATCGTCGCCTTCAAGGATTCCTCGGGCGATACGCGCCGCATCGTCGATGTGCGCAACATGACCGGCGACCGCTTCATCCCCTTCTGCGGCCTCGACGATGTCGTGCTCGAGACCGTGGCGCTCGGCGCCGTCGGCTGGGTGTCGGGCATGTCGAACGTCTTCCCGCGCGAGGGCGAGACGCTGTTCCGCCTGGTGCGCGACGGCCGCTTCGCCGAGGCGATGCCGCTCTATGACTGGTTCATGCCGATCCTGCATCTCGACGCCCGCCCGGACCTCGTCCAGGCGATCAAGTATTGCGAGAAGATCCTCGGCCGCGGCACCGACCTGACCCGCCCGCCCCGCCTCGCGCTCGACGCCGCCGAAAAGGCCGAGCTCGAAGCCGTGATGGCCAAGGCGCTGGCGACCCGGCCGGCGCTGCCGGAGACCGGCCTCCCGGCCGCCGCCTGACCGGCGCCGCGCGGATGCGCATCGCCGTCATCGGGGGCGGGATTGTCGGCGCAGCCATCGCGCATGCGCTCATCGACGAGAACCACGCGGTCGACCTCTACGACCGCGCGGGCATCGCCGCGGGCGCTTCGGCCGGCAATGCCGGCTGGATCGCCCATATCGACATCCTGCCGCTCGCCTCGCCCAAGGTGTGGCGGCAGATGCCGCGCTGGCTGATGGATCCGCTCGGGCCTCTGTCGATCCGCCCGTCCTATCTGCCGAAGCTCTTGCCGTTTCTCGGCCGCTTCGTCGCGGCCAGCCGTCCCGGCCGGATCGAAGCCTCGATCGCGGCGATCACCGCGCTGAACGGCCTCGCCCTCCCCGCCTGGGAGCGCCGCCTCGATGCGCTCGGCCTCCAGGGCCATCTCCGCCGCAAGGGCCTCCTTTCGGTCTGGTCGAGGGCATCGGCAGCCGCCGCGGCCGAGCCGCTGATCGCCCGCCAGCAGGCGCTGGGCATCCCGGTCGAGTGGCTCGGCGGCGATGCGCTGCGCGAGCTCGAGCCGGCGCTCGGACCCCGCGCGGCGCGCGGCGCGCTCTATGCGAGCGGCTGCCATGTCTCCGATCCGAAGGCGCTGACGCTGGCGCTCGCCGAGGCCGCGATGGCGCGCGGCGCCCGCTTCGTCAAGCTGGAGGCGGCGGCCATCCGCGATGCCGGCAAGGCGGTGGCGATCGTCACCGGTTTCGACAGCCTCGCGCTCTATGACCGCGTCGTCGTCGCCGCCGGTGCCTGGTCGAAGCCGCTCGCCGCCTCGATCGGCGATGACGTGCCGCTCGATACCGAGCGCGGCTACAATGTCACGCTGCCGGCCGGCCGGCTCGGCCTGTCGCGCCCGGTGATGTATGAGGGCGAGGGCTTCGTGACGACGCCGCTCGATAGTGGCGACCGCATCGGCGGCAGCGTCGAATTCGCCGGCCTCGAGGCCCCGCCGAACGACAGGCGCATCGACGCGATCCTCGGCCGCGCCCGCCGCTTCCTGCCCGAAGCGGACCTTGCCGGCGGCACGCGCTGGATGGGCTTCCGGCCCTCGATCCCGGATTCGCTGCCGGTCATCGGGCCCTCGACGAAGGATCCGCGCATCGTGCATGCCTTTGGCCATGGCCATTACGGCTTGACGCAGGCGGCGGCGACGGCCGAAATCGTCGCAGCTCTCCTGGCCGGCCGCGCCACGCCGATCGACGCGGCCCCCTATTCCGTCACCCGCTTCAAGGCAAGGTACTGACCATGGCGCGCCACTCGTTCTTCTGCATCGACGGCCACACCTGCGGCAACCCGGTGCGCGTCGTCACCGGCGGTTCGATCCCGGTGCTCAAGGGCGCGACCATGTTCGAGAAGCGCCAGCATTTCCTCGCCGAGTTCGACTGGATCCGGAAGAGCCTCTGCTTCGAGCCGCGCGGCCACGACATGATGTCCGGCTCTATCCTCTATCCGCCGTCCTCGGACGCCTATGACACGGCGATCCTCTTCATCGAGACCTCGGGCTGCCTGCCGATGTGCGGCCATGGCACGATCGGCACGGTGACCTTCATCATCGAGCACGGCCTCGTCACGCCGAAGACGCCGGGCCTCCTCCGGCTCGAGACGCCGGCCGGCCTCGTCGAGGCGCGCTATGTGCAGAACGGGCCCTATGTCGAGAGCGTCACGCTCACCAATGTGCCGTCCTTCCTGCTCGGCCGCGACTATGAGGTCGAGGTCGAGGGCATCGGCACGCTCAAGGTGGACGTCGCCTATGGCGGCAATTTCTATGCGATCGTCGAGCCGCAGGCGAATTATGCCGACCTCGCCGATCTTGAGCCGTCGGACATCGTCCGCCTGTCGCCGAAGCTGCGCGCCGCCTTCAATGCGCGCCATGCCATCGTCCATCCCGAGAACCCGGCGCTGAATGCGCTGACGCATGTGCTGTGGACCGGCAAGGCGAAGAACGAGGGCTCCAGCGCCCGCAACGCCGTCTTCTATGGCGACAAGGCGATCGACCGCTCCCCGTGCGGCACCGGCACCTCGGCGCGCCTCGCGCAGCTCTTCGCGACGGGCCGGCTCAAGGAGGGCGAGGCCTTCGTGCATGAGAGCATCATCGGCTCGACCTTCACCGGCCGCGTCGCGCGGACGACGACGGTGGGCGGCCTTCCGGCGATCATCCCGACCATCGAGGGTTGGGCGCGCGTCACCGGCTACAACACGATCTTCGTCGACGACCGCGACCCGTTCTGGGCCGGCTTCCAGGTCGTCGACGGCGCTCCCTGATCAAACGCAAAGGGCGGCGCCAGAGGCACCGCCCTTCGTCGTCATGGCATGGTGCCGGCCCGCCTCAGCGGACCCAGCCGCCCGGGATGAACACCCAGCGGCCGTTGCGCCAGACCCAGCGCGGGTTGCGATAGTGCCAGCCCGGTCTGCCCCGGACCCATCGTCCCGATACCCAGACATAGCGGCCGCGGCTCCAGACCCAGTGTCCTGGGACCCAGACATAGCCACGGCGCGGCGGCGGCCGGCGTTCCACACGAGGGGCGGGTGGTCGCCGGTTGGGCCCTGGAGGCGGGCGATGGCCGGGCGGTGGCCGTGACTGAGCATCGGCCTCGTCCGGCAGCGAGAGGCTTGCCACCGGCGCGACGATCGCGGCAGCGAACAATCCGCTGAGCAGAGAACGTCGTGTCAGCTTCAAGGGGGTTCCTCCTTGGTCCAGGCGGCTGGCGCCGCCATCAAGCCCGCTTACGGACAACGCATGAGGCGGCGGCGTTCCGTCGTTTGCCGACGCAGCTTCAGATCACATAACCGTGACGGCCAAGGAAGAGCTTCAGCCGATCGGGGAATTTCAAGAGCTTCAGATCGCGCTTCGGACAGGCGTCGATATCATCGCCCGAGAGACAGGTCATCTCGCCGGCATCGGCGGCAAAATCCCAATTCTCCAGCAGCGCCTTGAAGGCGGCCGGACCCTGGCCAGCGCGCACGCTTTGCGCGACCCAGCCGGCGAGAAAACCGGGCGAGGACCAGCGCGTCTCCGGCTCGGCATTGATCTCGAGCTCGGCCAGCCAATCGCGATGGTTCTTCAAGAAGCGCGGTTCGGCGCTGACATCGATCACCTTGCCGTCGCGCACCGCGCGGATCACCAGCGGCGCCGCGCTGCAGGCATAGCAATCGAAGGCATAGAGGAATGCGCCGTCCGTCGTCACGATCTCGGCGACGCCGTCGTGATCGAGATCTTCGAGATAGTCGCCATCGCCGTCGAAGGAGCCGATCTCGATGCCGGTCCAGCCCTTCGGGCCATCCTCCGCGACGATGACGCGGGTGCAGCAATGGGCGCCGCCGGAATAGCTGGAGAAATAGACCTCCTTGCCGAGCCGATAGGGATCGATCTCGGCGATCGAGGCGCTGGCGGCCGGGACATCCATGCCGGACGCTGCGCCGGCGATGTCGAGCAGCAGGCGCGTTCCGGCGGTGACCTGGAGGACGGGCACGTCCAGGTCGCGGTCGATCTTCGGCCGGCGCTCATAGAAGAGACGCGCCGTCAGGCCGCCCTCGCTGACGCTCGCCTCGCGCGCGCCTTCCGCGAAGTCCGTCGTTGGAAAGGCCGGCGGCGGGGCGCGGTCCTCTTCGGCACTCACCGGAGCGGAGACGAGCAGCGGCGCGGCGAGCACGAGGACGCGGAGCAGGAGGCCGGCGGCCGTCGATCGCATCGTCACTCCCTCGTCCTGCCGCGGAATCGCCTCAGCCGATCCTAGGGTCTCATCTCCGCGCCGAACAGGGCGAAGGCTTGTCGCCGCCGCCCCGCAGCCGATAAGAATGCCGTGAGAGCAACCATCGGAGTCTTGCCCGTGACATCGCCCCTCCTGCCCCGCACCGGCGGCCAGCTCATCGTCGACGCGCTGGCGGCGAACGGGGTCGACCGGGTCTTCACCGTGCCGGGCGAGAGCTTCCTCGCGGTGCTCGATGCGCTGCGCGACAGCGCGATCGACATCGTCAATGCGCGGCACGAGGGCGGCGCGGCGATCATGGCCGAGGCCGATGGCAAGCTGACCGGCCGGCCCGGCATCGCCATCGTGACGCGCGGGCCCGGCGCGACGAATGCGGCGGCCGGCCTCCACATCGCGCGGCAGGATTCGACGCCGATGATCCTTCTCGTCGGTCAGATCGCCCGCGGCCATCGCGAGCGCGAGGCGTTCCAGGAGATCGACTATCGCCGCATGTTCGGCGAGGTGGCGAAATGGGTGGCCGAGATCGACGAGGCCGCGCGCATTCCCGAGCTGCTGTCGCGCGCCTTCCATGTCGCGACCTCGGGCCGGCCGGGGCCCGTCGTGCTGGCGCTGCCGGAGGACATGCTGCGCGAGACCGCCTCGGTCATAGCGCCCGCGCCCTTCGAGCCGATCGAGACCTATCCGGGACTGACGCAGACGGCGCAGCTGCAGAAGCTGCTCTGGGCGGCGAAGCGGCCCTTCGTCATCGCCGGCGGCAGCCGCTGGAGCGACAAGGCCGTCGCCTCGCTGCGCCGCTTCGCCGAACGCTTCGACCTGCCGGTCGGCGTCTCCTTCCGCCGGCAGGGCCTCTTCGACCACACCCATCCGAACTATGCCGGCGATGTCGGCCTCGGCATCAATCCTGCCCTCGCCAGGCGGATCAAGGAGGCGGACCTCCTGCTGCTTCTCGGCGGGCGGATGAGCGAGACGCCATCGAACGGCTATACGCTGATCGAGGCGCCGGAGCCGCGGCAGGCCCTCGTGCATGTGCATGGCAGCGCCGAGGAACTCGGCCGCGTCTACCGCCCGACGCTCGCCATCAATGCGACGCCGAACGGCTTCGCGGCGCAGCTCGAAGTCGTGCATCCGCCGGTCACGATCCCCTGGGGCGAGGAGACGCGCGCCGCCAACGCCGCCTATCGCGCCTGGTCGGAGCCGGCGGAGCGCGCCGTCTCGGGCGTCGAGCTCGGCGCGATGATCCGCCATCTCCGCGACACGCTCGATGAGGACGCGATCCTCACCAATGGCGCCGGCAACTATGCCGGCTGGCTGCACCGCTACTATCGCTTCCGCCGTCCCGGCACGCAGCTGGCGCCGACCTCCGGCTCGATGGGCTACGGCCTGCCCTCCGCGATCGCCGCCAAGCTGCGCCATCCGGAGCGCAAGGTCGTGGCGCTCGCCGGCGACGGCTGCTTCCAGATGACCGGCCAGGAATTCGCCACCGCCTGCCAGGAAGGCGCCGCCGTCATCGTCATCGTCGTCGACAACGGCATGTATGGCACCATCCGCGCCCATCAGGAGCGCGCCTATCCCGGCCGCGTCGCGGCGACGGCGCTCGCCAATCCCGATTTCGCAGCGCTCGCCAGGGCCTATGGCGGCCATGGCGAGACCGTCGCGACGACGGACGCGTTTGCAAGCGCCTTCGACCGCGCGGCAGCGTCCGGCAAGCCGGCGATCCTGCACGTCATCGCCGACCCCGAAGCCATCTCGCCAACGGCGACGATCAGCGGCTTGAGGGGGAGCGGGGCGGGCTGACCGTCCGCGCCGGAGAGGCGCCCGCCTCAGGCGATGGCGGCGGCGATGACGCCGTTCTGGCGCTTGAGGAACACGCGCAGGCGGTCCTGGAAATCAGGCACGACCGCTGTCTTGACCGAGGGGCGCGCGGCGAGCGCGGCCCGCCAGGCCGAGACCTTGGGAAGCCCCTCGAAGACGCCGAGATCGCGCACCGCGTCGAAGCCCTCGAAGATGCGGAAGATCGGCGCGAACACCGCATCGACTAGCGAGAAGGCATCGCCCGCGAAGAACGGACCCTCGCCGAGCTCGGCCTCGACGCGGGCAAACTTCTCCTGCACCAGCTTGACCTTGGCATCGAAGACAGCCTGGTCGGGCGTCGTCTCGAGCGCCCAGACATCGCCGAGGATCGCCGAGCCGAACTCCATCCAGGCGCGGTGGCGCGCCTTGGTGAGCGGGTCGGCGGGATGAAGCTGCGGCGCCTCGGTCTCGTCGACATATTCGGCGATCACCGTGCTCTCGAACAGCACCTCGTCACCGACCTTCAGCAGCGGCACCTTGCCGAGCGGCGAGATCGCCAGGAACCAGTCCGGCTTGTTGGAAAGGTCGATATCGATCCGTTCGAACGGCACGCCCTTCTCGCCGAGCACGATCGCTGCGCGCTGGACATAGGGGCAAAGATCGAAGGAAACGAGGGTCAGCGGCTTGCTCATGGGCGCTCCAACATTGACGGCATCCAGTTCGATGCATATGCATCTATCTAGAGGACCGCGGACCGCCTTGTCAAGATCGATGCAATTGCATTGATCTTGGACGGAGACACCATGACCGACGACACCTTGCCCGCATGCGGACCGACCGACAGTGCGCCCGCCGACGCCACGCTGACCGACAGCGTGGTGACGGCATGGGTGCTGCTCAATCGTGCGCAGCGCGCGGTGCTGGCTGGTATCGAGGCCGATCTGAAGGCGGCCGGATTGCCGCCGCTCGGCTGGTATGACGCGCTGCTCGAGCTGAAGCGCGGCGCAGACGGCGCCTTGCGGCCGCTCGAGATCGAGCAGCGGCTGCTGCTCGCCCAGCACAACGTTTCCCGCCTGATCGACCGGCTGGAGAGCGCAGGCTACGTCGCCCGCAAGCGCTGCGAGAGCGACGGTCGCGGCCAGATGATCGCGATCACCGACGACGGCCGCGCGCTGCTGGCCCGGATGTGGCCGGTCTATCGCGCGGCGATCGCGACCCATGTCGGCGCACGGCTCGGCCAGGATGCGAGCGCCGCGACCCTCGCCGAGCTGCTCGGCCGGCTCGCCGGCGCAGCGCCTGGATCTCGCAGCTAGAACAGACTCTCCTGCGACGGCGGCTTGGCCTTGGCGCGGGTTTTCGGCTTGGCGGGCGCCGTGCCGCTGGCGATCGCGCCGATCTTGCCGTCCTGGAACTCGATGGTCAGCACATCGCCAGAACCGACCGCGGCGGCAGTGCGGATCGGCGTGCCGGATGCGTCGGTGACGAGCGCATAGCCGCGGGCGAGCACGCTGCGATAGGACAGTGTCTCGGCGAGCCGCCAGGCGCGGTCGAGCCGCTCGCGGCTGCGTTCGGCGAGGCGGGCGAAGGCCCTGTCGATGCGGGCGTCGCCATCGGCGAGCCGTTCGCGGCCGCGGCGCAGGCGTTCGGCGAGCGGATCGAGGCGCAGCCGATGCGCCGTGCGGGCATAGAGGGCGCGCTTCCGCTCGGCATGGACATCGAGCGCGCGGCCCTGCCGCTCCGAAAGGCTGATGAGACGGTCCGCCGACCGCTCGATCCGCCGCGACAGAACGCGCGGCGACAGCTGCGCCACCGAGCGGCCGAGCCTTGCACGATGGGCGAGCGTGTTGGCGCTGAGGGCGCGGCCGAGCCGTGCGGCGCGCTCGTCGAAGGAGCGGCGCGGGATCGCCAGGAGGTCATCGAGCCGCGGCAGCGCACGGATGGCGGCGCGGAGCTCGCGCTTGCGCATCTCGATATGGCGGAAGGCGGCATTGTCGAGCCGCTGGCCGAGGCCGGTGACCGCCGCGACCAGCTCGGCGCGGACCGGCACCGCCATTTCGGCCGCGCCTGTCGGCGTCGGCGCGCGGAGATCGCTCGCGAAATCGATCAGCGTCGTGTCGGTCTCGTGGCCGACGGCCGAGATCAGCGGAATGTCGGAGGCGGCCGCGGCGCGGACGACGATCTCCTCGTTGAAGCTCCAGAGATCTTCGAGGCTGCCGCCGCCGCGCGCCACGATGAGAAGGTCCGGCCGCGGGATCGGCCCGCCGGGGGCGAGCGCATTGAAGCCCGCGATCGCCGCGGCCACCTCCGCCGCCGAGGTCTCGCCCTGCACGCGCACCGGCCAGACCAGCACATGCACCGGGAAGCGGTCGGCAAGGCGATGCAGGATATCGCGGATGACGGCGCCGGTCGGCGAGGTGACGACGCCGATGACGCCGGGCAGATAGGGCAGCGGGCGCTTTCGCGCCTGATCGAACAGGCCCTCGGCGGCGAGCTTCCGCCGGCGTTCCTCGAGCAGGGCCATCAGCGCGCCGATGCCGGCCGGCTCCAGCGTCTCGATCACGATCTGGTATTTGGACGAGCCCGGGAAGGTCGTCAGCTTGCCGACGGCGATCACCTCCATGCCCTCCTCTGGGCGGAAGCGGAGGCGCGCCATGCTGGTGCGCCAGATCACGGCCTCGAGCTTGGCCTTGTCGTCCTTCAGCGCGAAATAGGCATGGCCGGAGGAGTGCGGGCCGCGATAGCCCGAGATCTCGCCGCGCACGCGGACATGGCCGAACGTGTCCTCGACAGTGCGCTTCAGCGCCTGTGAGATTTCCGAGACGGAATATTCGGCGACATTCGAGGCAGATTCGGTCACGCCGTTCTCCTTTCATTCCGATTGCCAGAGGACGGCCGCCGCGGTCAAGACTTGCCGGCGGGATCAGCGCTTGCAGCCGGCGGAGCCGGCGACTATCCCTCGGCCATGTCCCGCTACGACTTCACCAGCCAGAGACTCTTCCTCGACGCCCCGCTTGCCGAGGGCGCCCGCGTGCCGCTCGATCGCGACCAGGCGAACTATCTCGTCAATGTGCTGCGCATGGGGCCCGGCGCCGCCGTGCTGGTCTTCAACGGCGAGGACGGCGAATGGCGCGCCGCGCTCGATGGCGACCGCAAGCGGGCGGCGCTGGTGATCGAGGCGCAGACGCGGACGCAGACGCCGCCCTCGCCGCTCGACTATCTGTTCGCGCCACTGAAGCAGGCGCGGCTCGACTACATGGTGCAGAAGGCGGTCGAGATGGGCGCCGGGCGGCTGCGGCCGGTGATCACGCGGCGCACGCAGGTGACGCGGCTGAACGAGGACCGGCTGCGCGCCAACGCCATCGAGGCGGCCGAGCAATGCGGCATCCTGACGGTCCCGGAGATCGCCGCGCCCGTGTCGCTCGCCGATCTCCTCGCCGGCTGGGAGAGCGCCGAGGCGGGGCGGCGGATCATCTTCTGCGACGAGGACGAAGCCGGCGCCGATCCGGTCGCCGTGCTCGCGCGCCTCGCGCCCGGCCCGCTCGCCGTCTTGATCGGCCCGGAAGGCGGCTTCGCGCCGGAAGAGCGGGCGATGCTCGCGGCGCTGCCCTTCGTCACCGCGATCGCGCTCGGCCCGCGCATCCTCCGCGCCGACACCGCCGCCGTCGCGGCGCTGGCGCTGGTGCAGGCGGTTGCCGGCGACTGGCGCGAGGCCTGAGCAGCCGGCGGGCCGTGATGCTCACGCCATCGTGATCTCCAGGTGATCAGGCAGCCTTGGCACATGTTCTGTCGGCACAGCAACACCTAAGCCGGTGATCTGGAACCGCTCCAGCTTGGAATCAATCTAAGCTATTGAATTTGCTTGGTATCGGCTTTGACAGGGTGGCGCCTTGATGCGATGCAGCGCTGCCTCTCGCCGGGCGAGCACCCAGCTCCTTCGGCGCGCGGCCCCTTCCGCCCCCATGACGGAGCTTTCGATGCTGTCCCGCCCCGCCTTCCTCCGCACCGCCGCGCTCGCGGCTCTCGTCACGCTCGGCGCGCTGCCGGCCAGCGCCGCCGGCGAGGTCAATGTCTACACGACCCGCGAGCCCGCGCTGATCCAGCCGCTGCTCGAGGGCTTCACGGCGGAGACCGGGATCAAGGCGAATGTCGTCTTCATCAAGGAAGGCCTCGCCCAGCGCGTCGAGAGCGAGGGCGCCAATTCCCCCGCCGACCTGCTCAGCGTCGTCGACTATGGCAACCTGATCGAGCTGGTCGACCGCGGGTTGACGCAGCCCGTCGTCTCCAAGGCGCTCGACGACAGCATCCCGGCCAATCTCCGCGATCCCGCCGGCCAGTGGTTCGGCCTCTCGATGCGCGCCCGCGTCATCTATGTCGCCAAGGACCGCGTCACCGATGAGACGCTGACCTATGAGGACCTCGCCGATCCGCGCTTCAAGGGCAAGGTCTGCATCCGCTCGGGCCAGCACCCCTACAATACCTCGCTGATCGCCGCGATGATCGCCAAGGACGGCACCGAGGCGACCAAGGCCTGGCTCGAGGGCCTGCGCGCCAATCTCGCCCGCACGCCGGGCGGCGGCGACCGCGACGTCGCCCGCGACATTCTCGCCGGCCTCTGCGATGTCGGTATCGGCAATTCCTACTATGTCGGGCTGATGCGGAGCGGCAAGGGCGGCGAAGACCAGAAGGCCTGGGGCGAGGCGATCCGCGTCATCCTGCCGACCTTCAAGGACAAGGCCGGCACCCATGTGAACATCTCGGGCGCTGCCGTCGCCAAGAACGCGCCGAACCGTGACAATGCCGTCAAGCTGCTCGACTATCTCGCCTCCGAGAAGGCGCAGGAGATCTACGCCAAGGCGAATTTCGAGTATCCGGTGCGCCCCGGCGTCGCCGCCGACCCGCTCATCGCCGCGCTCGGCCCGCTCACGGTCGATCCGCTGCCGCTGATAGACATCGCCAAGCATCGCGCAGAGGCGAGCGAACTGGTC
The DNA here is from genome assembly GCA_965229325.1 of Kaistia sp. Taxonomy (GTDB): domain Bacteria; phylum Pseudomonadota; class Alphaproteobacteria; order Rhizobiales; family Kaistiaceae; genus Kaistia. Next base: position 2,542,279 of record OZ245873.1, read on the forward strand.
GACGCGACCGGCTTCGACGGCTGAGCGCAGGGAGACGCGACGACGCCGTGAGCATCGCCTCACCCGCACTCCCCGACATCCTGCCGGCGCCCGCGTGGCGCCGGCTTCTTGCTGTCGACAGGGGCCGGATCGCGCTCTGCCTCGCCGTCGCCGTGCTGGCGCTGCTGCCGGTCGCCGGCCTCGTGAGCTTCGCCGTCGGCGGCAGCGGCACGCTGTGGCCCTCGCTCATCCGCAATGTGCTGCCGCGCGCCGGCTGGACGACGCTGCTGCTGCTCGCGGGCGTCGGCGTGATCGCGACCGTTGTCGGCATCGGCGCGGCGCTCCTCGTCGCGCGCTGCCGCTTTCCGGGCCGGCGCCTGTTCGAATGGGCGCTGCTGCTGCCTCTGGCGATGCCGACCTATGTCATGGCCTATGCCTGGCTCGACGTCGTCCATCCGGTCGGCCCGCTGCAGGCAGCCCTCCGCAGCCTCTTCGGCATCGAGGATCCGCGCGGCCTCCGCCTGCCCGATCTCCGCTCGGCCGGCGGCGCGATCTTCGTCATCGGCTTCGTGCTTTACCCTTACGTCTATCTGCCGGTGCGGGCGCTGTTGATGATGCGCGCGGCGGCGCTCACCGACACGGCCCGCATGCTCGGCGCCGGCCCGCTGCGCAGCTTCCTCACCGTGACGCTGCCGACGCTGTGGCCGGCGGCGGCCGTCGGGCTCAGCCTCGTGCTGCTCGAGACGCTGAACGATATCGGCGCCTCGGAATTTCTCGGTATCCGAACGCTGACCGTCGCCGTATACACCACCTGGGCCGTGCGCGGCTCGATCGAGGGCGCGGCGCAGATCGCGCTGGCGATGCTGGTCATCGTGCTGGTGCTGATGCTGGCCGAGCGCCATGCGCGGCGGCGGCTCGGCGCGGCGGCGCCCGGCCGCGGCAGCCGCCCGCCCGCCGACATCCCGCTCGGACGGCGCGGTTCGGCGCTCGCGATCCTTTTCTGCACGCTGCCGGTGCTGGCCGGCTTCGGCGTGCCCGCCGCCTATCTCCTCCATGCCGCCGTGACGCGTCTCGCCGAGCGCGGGCTGCCGGCCGGGGTACTCGCCGCCGCCGGCAACAGCCTCGCCATGGCCGTGCTCGCCGCGCTCGTCACCATCGGCCTCGGCCTCGCGCTGACCATCGCCGCGCGCGGCGCCCGCGGCTCCCTCGTGACGCCGCTGATGCGCGTCGGCGCGATCGGCTATGCGATCCCCGGCACCGTGCTCGCCGTCGGGCTCCTGGTGCCGCTCGCGAGCCTCGACAATCTCATCGCCGATGCGGCGCGGGCGCTCACCGGCCGCTCGATCGGGCTCGTGCTGATCGGGTCCGGCGCGGCGCTCTTGATCGCCTATGTGCTGCGCTTCCTCGCCATCGCCATCGGCGGCATCGAGGCCGGCTTCCAGCGCATCAGCCCCTCGCTCGACGGCGCCGCCGCCAGCCTCGGCGCCAGCCGGGCGACAATCGCGCGTGACATCCATGCGCCGCTGCTGGCCGCCCCGATCGCGACCGCCGCGATCCTCGTCTTCGTCGATGCGATGAAGGAACTGCCTGCGACGCTGCTGCTGCGCCCGCTCAATTTCGAGACGCTGGCGACCAGCGTCTATGGCGAGGCGGCGCGCGGAACGCATGAGGACGGCGCCATCGCCGCCCTCATGATCGTTATCGTCGGCCTCGCGCCGGTGATCGCACTGATCCGCCGGCGCTGAGCCTCAGCGGGTCAGGCGCAGATTGTTGAGGTCTTCGGCGATCTGACCGAACGCAGCCAGAAGCTGGGCGGAATCGGCGGCGTCGTAGAAATTGTTGGCGCTCGACGCGCAGGCCTTCAGCATATCCTTCGCCTCGGTCGCGCCGGTCAGCGAGCTGTCGAGCTGATAGGCCACCGTATAGATTTCGATGTTCTTGGCCTTGATGTTCGCGCAGAGCTCTGCCGTCCATGTATTGGCCTGCGTGGCGATCTTGGGCGCGGTCGACTGATCGTGCTTGCCGAAATTCGCGTTCGACTTGTTGGTAGTCGTATTGCGGGTCACGGTGTTGAAGCCGTCCGTCATCAGGACGATTGCCTTGGACGGATTGAGGTTCCGGCCTGTCGCGTCGTAGGCAGCAGCTTCCGTAAGCGGAACCGCAGCGGACAGCGCATTGAATCCCCAGGCCAGACCCGACGGCAGATAGGTGTATGGGTCGCTGGGCGTCAGAGAGTTGATTGTGTTCTTTACCGCCGTGTAGTCAGTGGTGAGCGGCACCAGTGTCTTTGTGCAAGAGAGATTCAGATAACCGGGATAGACGCGCGCCGGATTGTCATCCTTGACATTGTCTGGATACGCAGGAGACCCGATGCAGCCGCTGAACGTATAGTTCGTCGTCTTCTCTGGGTAGCATTTGCCGGGCTTGGGCGGATTATACGTCTCCACATGCGACTGCGTGCATGTCGTCTTCGTGCAGCTATAGGGAATTCCATCGTTGTAGCAGGTCGACTTCGTCGAGGTCGATGCATCGCAAATCGTCGCAGACGTGATGTCCGCATCGCAATACGGGGGCTTCGTCGTGCTGTAATCGGCAGGGACACTCACCCATGGCTGGTTGCGGTTTGCGACACCAATATTGACGTACTGGCCATAGGGCACGACGGCGATCTTCACGTCGGCCTTCGCATCGGCCGTTACTTTGTTGACGAGGGTTGTGGCCGCCGTCTTGAGGCCGGACATCTTCGTGTTCGGCTGGTTCATCGAGGCGGTCGTATCGAGCACCAACGCGAGCTCCAGCTTGTTGATGCTGCGGATCGCCTCGGAGAGGACCGAGATCGGCATGGTCTCGAAGCCGAGCAGCTTGGTGATGGTCGCGGGGACGGTCGCCGAGGCGGTGACGGTGATCTTGCCGTTCGACTGGGTGAAGCTGTCGATCTTCCAGTCCTGGATGGTCGCCGAGGCGCCGAGCTGGGCATTGACCCAGTCGGTGATCATGGTCTGCGCGGCCGTGTCGTCCATGGTCGGCTTGGCGCCGACCGCGAGCACGGCGGCATCGAGAATATCGGTCAGGCGGGCCTGCGCCATGGTCGAGCGGCCATAGTCGACCGCGACGCCGGTCGCACCCAGAATGGGAATGGCGGACAATGCGAAGATGACCGCGACATTGCCGCGCCGATCGCGGCGGAAGAAATCGAGCACGGACATGAACACGGACATGGAGCAACCCCGATGACGCCCTTTGACGACGCCATAACGAGCCCAGTCCGTTAATCAGACCTTAACAGAACAGCTACAGTTTAAAATTGAATTAACGCGAGATTGCGCCGACCCCCGAGCTTCCGGGGGTTCGATTTACCTCTGGTTAACCATAACTTCCGGCGCAATCTGCCGCGGCTCAGACGGCGAGTTCGGCGCGATCCCTGAACAGCGCCAGCGCTTCGGGATTGGCGAGCGCTTCCTGGTTCTTGACCGGGCGCCCGTGCACCACCTCGCGCACGGCGAGTTCGACGATCTTGCCGGATTTGGTGCGCGGAATATCGGCGACGGAGAGGATGCGCGCCGGGACATGGCGCGGCGTGCAGCCGGTGCGGATGCGCGTGCGGATCGTCTTCTCCAGCGCCTCGTCGAGCACGGCACCCGGCCGCAGGCGGACGAAGAGGACGACGCGGACATCGCCCTCCCAATCCTGGCCGATGGCGAGCGCCTCGAGCACCTCGGGGATCTGCTCGACCTGGTTGTAGATCTCGGCGGTGCCGATGCGGACGCCGCCCGGATTGAGCGTCGCATCCGAGCGGCCGTGGATGACGAGGCCGCCATGCTCGGTCCATTCGGCGAAGTCGCCATGGCACCAGACATTGTCGAAGCGGGCGAAATAGGCGGCGTGGTAGCGCGTCCCGTCGGCATCGTTCCAGAAGCCGACCGGCATCGACGGGAACGGCTTCAGGCAGACGAGTTCGCCCTTGCCGCTCGCGAGATGCTGGCCGTCCTCGCTCCAGACATCCATCGCGAGGCCGAGGCCCGGCCCCTGGATCTCGCCCTTCCAGACCGGCTTGTCGGGAATGCCGAGCACGAAGCAGGAGACGATGTCGGTGCCGCCCGAGATCGAGGCGAGATGCACGTCGCGCTTGATGCCGTCATAGACGAAGGCAAAGCTCTCCGGCGCCAGCGGCGAGCCGGTCGAGGTGATGGTGCGCAGCGCGGAGAGATCATGCGTCTCGACCGGGCGGAGGCCGGCCTTGTGGACGCTGTCGATGAACTTCGCCGAGGTGCCGAACATCGCCATGCGCTCGGCCGCGGCATAGTTGAACAGGATGTTGCCGTCCGGATGGAAGGGCGAGCCGTCATAGAGCAGCAGCGTCGCGCCCGTGGCGAGGCCCGAGGCGAGCCAGTTCCACATCATCCAGCCGCAGGTGGTGAAATAGAACAGGCGGTCGCCGTCACCGATGCCGCAATGGAGATGGATCTCCTTCAGATGTTGCAGCAGCGTGCCGCCGGCCGAGTGGACGATGCATTTCGGCACGCCGGTCGTGCCGGAGGAGAACATGATGTAGAGCGGGTGGGCGAAGGGCAGCGCCACCGTCCCGATGGGTCCGGCGGCGAAGGGCGCGATCGCCGCGTCGAGCGTGACGCCGTTCGCGAGCGCCGCCGCCGTCGCCTCGGCCGTGCAGATATAGGGCACGACGATCACCTGCCGCACCGTCGGCAGCGCCGGCACGATCTCGGCGAGCTTCGGCGCGATGTCGATGACCTTGCCGGCATAATAATAGCCGTCGCAGGCGATGAAGATGGTCGGCTCGATCTGGCCGAAGCGGTCGAGCACGCCGCGCGGGCCGAAATCGGGCGAGCAGGACGACCAGACGGCGCCGATAGCCGCCGCCGCCAGCATGCCGGCGATGGTCTCGGGCAGGTTCGGCATCATCGCCGCGATGCGGTCGCCCGGCAGGACGCCCACGGCGCGGAAGGCCTGTTCGAGGCGCGAGACCAGCGCGGCGAGCGCGTCCCAGCTCATCCGCCGCTTGACCCGGTCCTCGCCCCAGAACACCAGCGCATCGCCATCGCCGCGGCGGCGCAGCAGGTTGTCGGTGAAATTGAGCCTTGCATCGGGGAAGAACTGCGCGCCGGGCATGGCGTCGCCATCTGTGAGGCGGCGCTCGCCCTTGTCGCCGACGACGCCGCAGAAATCCCAGACGAGATCCCAGAAGGCCGCGCGATCGGCGACCGACCAGGCATGCAGCGCATCATAGTCGGCAAGCGGGCGGCCGGCCCGCTCCGAGGCCGCTGCGCGGAAGCGCGTCATCGGCTCGGCGGCGATGCGCTCCGGCGAAGGGATCCAGAGGGGACGTTCATTGCCCTGCCCGTCAACCAGCGTCATGGGATAGACTGCTCCCTGGCCATGATGCAGCGCAGCATGCCGCGCCCTCATGGTTATGGATAGCGAGGGCGCCAAGGCCTGTCACGCGGAAAGCATGGCGGCCGGCCGGCACGAAAAGCCTTGCGGCGGCGGGTAATTCTGCCTATCCGAGAGGCACTTCGCAGCGGTGCCTTCGAACCATGGGACGCGGACCGGCCATCCTCCTGAAACGCATCGTTCCGGCCGCCGTCATCCTTGCCGCGCTCGGCCTCTGCTTCGTGCTGCTTGCGCCGCGCCTCGTCTCGATCGAGGTGGTGCGCCGCTCGATGTCGCGCGAGATCGCCGGCTGGAGCGGCCGCAGCCTGACCTTCGAGGGAACACCCGAGGTCGCGTTCACCCCCTATCTGACCGTGACCTTTCCCAAGGCCCGCATCGGCTCGGCGCGCGACGAGACGACGCTGGTCGAGATGGACCAGCTGAGGGCGCAGGTGCCGATCCTGCCGCTGATCTTCCGCGGCCGCATCGAACCCTCGTCCTTCACCTTCACGCGGCCGCATTTCCGCTTCGCCTTCGACGCGGCCGGCGTTCCGAACTGGGACATGCCGAAGGGCCTCGACACGACGGCGCCGCTGCGCCAGCTGATCGTGACCGACGGCAGCATCGACTATGCCGACGGCGCCGGCAGCCTCGTCACGGTCGACCAGATCAATGCCGTGCTCGACCTGCCCGATCCCGAAGAGGCGGCGAGCCTGCAGGGCCGCGCGCGCTGGCAGGGCAAGACAGCCGATTTCTATGTCGCGATCGATTCGCCGGCGGCGCTCATCGACGGCAGGCCGGCCAATGCCCGCGTCGTGCTCGAATCCGAGCCGCTGCGGGGCGCCTTCACCGGCACGCTCCGCCAGCTCGGCGGGCCGACCGCGAATGGCCAGCTCTCGCTCTCGACCCCGTCGCTCTCCGGCCTTGCCGCCCTCTTCGCCGTGCCGACCGAGAGGCTGCCGCGCTTCGGCGCCGCCGCGATCAGCGCCACCGCCGATCTCGCCCGCGGCACGCTGACGCTCGGCGATGCCGCCCTGACGCTCGACGGCAACCAGGGCGTCGGCGCGGTCTCGCTCGGGCTTGCCGGCGCCCGTCCCCAGGTGCAGGCGACGCTCGCCTTCGACACGCTCGACATCACCGCCTATGCCGCCGCGGCACGGGCCATCCTCGCGGCCTCGCGGATCGCCCCCGACGCGCCGCTCGGCTGGCCGAAGCTCGACCGCTTCAACGCCGATCTCCGTCTCTCGGCCGATCAGCTCCGCCTCGGCGGCGAGACCGCCGGGCGCATGGCGGCGTCGCTCGCGCTGCGCGACGGCCGCCTCGATGTCGCGATCGGCGATCTGCAGGTCTATGGCGGCCGCCTGTCCGCCAGCCTCTCGGCGGAGATGCCGGGCGAGGCCCCCTCCGCCAGCCTGCAGGCCCGGCTCGATGCGCTGCCGCTGAAGGCGGCGCTGTCGGATCTCGCCGGCATCAGCGCGCTCGACGGCCTCGCCAGCGGCACGCTCAGCCTGCAGGGCCGCGGCGCCAGCTGGAACGCACTCGTCGGCTCGCTGGCCGGCCGCGGCAGCGTCGCGATCACAGACGGCACGATCGAGGGCATCCGGCTCGACGTCTTGACCGGGAGCGCCGCGCCGCCGGCCAGCCTGCAGGCCCGCCTCTTTAACGGCAGCACCCGCTTTGCCAGCGCCAGGGGCGATGTCACGATCGCCGCGCGCACCGTCTCGGCGCCGGCGATCACCGTCACCGGAAACGGCTACCGCCTCGACATGGCGGCGGAGGCCGAGATCGGCACGCCCGAGATCCGCGCGCGCGGCGAAGCCTCGATCGGGGGCCAGCGAGTGCCGCCGCTCCTCGTGCCGTTCACCATCGGCGGCACGTGGAGCCGCCCCGTGCTGACGCCCGATTTCACCGCCGCGCCGGCGGACCGCTGAGGCGGGCGCGGGCGCCGCAATTAAATCGCGTCGCGGGCGTAGGGGGTGAGCCGCCCGTTCGTGATGGCTGTGAAGGTCGCGGTCAAAGCGGCCTCGCTGTCACCAAGGAGACCACCCCATGAAGACGATCCTCCTCGCCTCCGCGCTCGTTCTCGCGCCCGTGCTGGCCGTTCCGGCGTTCGCCGCGAACGATGCCGCTCCGGCTGCCGCGACGAGCCCTGCCGCGAGCGATCCCGCGGCCGATGCCGGCCCGCGCGCCAAGATGATGTTCTGGTTCCTCGACCGCAACGGCGACGGCGTCATCGACGCCACCGAGATCACCGCCTATCGCACCGCCCGCTTCAACGCGCTCGACGCGAATGGCGACGGCAAGCTGACCAAGGACGAAGTGCTCGCCGAAATGAAGCGGCCCGGCCACGGCCCGCGCCATGGCGGCAAGCCGGGCGGCGGCATGGAGCAGGACGCGATGGCCCCCGACGGGATGGGCCCGGGCCCGATGGGTCCGGACGGCAACGGCCCCGACGGCAAGGGACCGGATGGGAAGGGACCGGATGCGAAGGGGCCTGGCCATCACGGCGACAAGGGCCATGGCTGGAAGGAGCGTCGCGCCGAGCGGCAGGAGATGCGCGAGAAGCGCGAGGCGCGGATGCTGGAGCGTCTCGGCTTCACCGGTGACGTCACCGAGGTGACGCTCGTGACCTTCCTCGCCCAGCCGATGCCGATGCTGACCCGCGCCGATGCCGACAAGAACGGCAGCATCACCAAGGCCGAGTTCCTCTCCGCCGCCGCGAAGCCCGGCAAGGATCGCGGCCCCGCGCCGAACTAAGGAAAGCGGCGCGCCGGGGACGGGCGAGGCGCCATGATGCATGATGGTCTCGTCATGCCCGATGGTCTCGCCGCCCCCGGCGCTGCCTTCTCATCCTCGCCGCGGGCAAGGCCATGCGGCGAGACTTTACGCGTGTCGGTCGCCGTGCCAAGGGTCGCCGTGCCATGGGACGATGGACCAAGGGACGATGGACCAAGGGACGACGGACGAAGGGATGGCGTGGAGCGAAGAGCGAGCTTGGACAGCGCCAGCACCGCAGAGGACCCCGGCGACGCTCTCGTCCTCCGCCTCAAGGCGGGCGACGCGCGGGCGCTCGAAGCGCTCATGCAGGACCATGGCGGCCGGCTTCGGCTGATCGCGCGGCGCATTCTCGGCCGCGCCGACGAGGCTGACGATGTCGTGCAGGATGCCTTCGTCGCGCTCTGGCGGCAGGCGGACCGGCTCGAGGCCGGGCGCGGGCCGATCGGCGCCTATCTGACGCGGATCGTCGTCAACCGCTCGATCGACCGGGCCCGGCGCGCGCGGCTGCTGCGCTTCATCGGCCTCGACACGGCGCCCGATCCCCAGGACGATGCGCCGGGACCCGAGGCGGTGACGCTGGCCCGTTCGGAGGTCGCGGCCGTGATGCGCGATCTCCAGGCGCTTCCGCCACGCCAGCGGGCGGCTATCCTGCTCGCGTCTGGCGACGAGCCCTCGACGGCGGCGATCGCCGATGTGATGAACCTCTCCGTCGGAGCGACGGAACAATTGCTGGTCAGGGCGCGGCGGACGCTGCGTCTGCGCGCCATGGCCAGGCTGAACCAGGAAGGGGCGGACCAAGAGTGACCAGCGAGGGCGGCGGCCTGACGCGCCGGCAATTCGCCGATCTCCTCGATCGGATGGGTCCGCGGCTCGACGCCTGGCCGGCGGCAACCCGCGCGGCGGCCGAGCGGCTGATCGCGGCCGATGCGGACGCGCGGGCAGAGCTCGCCGCCGCCACCGCCATCGACGGCGCGCTGAAGACGATAATGGCCGAGGCTCCGCTGCCCTTGCCGCTCCGACGCACGGCCGCGCGCCCGGCGATCCGGCCGGCCTCCTGGCCGCGGCTCGCCAGCGTCGGCATGGCGGCGCTCGCTGCCTCGCTCGCGATCGGCTTCGTGCTCGGCACCGCGCTGCCGTCCACGACCGATGACGACGGCACCGACACGGTCTATCTCGCCGTCAACGACAGCGATCTCGGAGGTGTGCTGTGACGCTCAGCGGACGCACGGCGATCGCGGTGCTGGCGGCGCTTGCCCTGTCGCTCGTCGTCAATTTCGGCCTTGCCGGCTTTCTCGTCGCGCGTTCCTTGCCCGATCGCGGACGTCCCTCGCCGGCGGAACGGCTGTCGTCGCTCGGGCCGCGCGCGCTGCCGCCGCCGCTCCGCGAAGCGGTCGCCGAACGGCTGCGGCCGGATGCGCCGGAGCTGCGCGATGCCCTCCGGGCGGTGCGCGAGGCACGGCAGAACGTGTTCGTGGCCATGCGGGCCGATCCCTATGACCGCGCCACTGTCGAGAGCGCGCTCGCGACGCTCCGCGCGCGCACCGACGCGGTCGCGGCGCTCGGCGAGGGCGCCGTGCTCGACGTGCTCGACGGCGCGCCGGCCGACCAGCGCGCCCGGATCGGCGCGCCGCCCGGCAAGCGCGGCGACTGATCAGATCAGCCGCTTGATCGGCTTCTTGCGCCAGACGAACCAGTAATAGGCCGACTGCATCGCCAGCATCGCCGTGAACGCGACCGGATAGGCGATCCAGACCCCGTCGATGCCGAGATGCCGCGACAGCGCATAGGCGACGGGCACCTCGATGCCGATGATGGCGAGGATCGAGATCGCCGTCGGCACCAGCACCGTGCCGCTCGCCCGCATCACGCCCGCGACCACGGCCGAGAGACCGAACACGATATAGCTCCACAGCGTGATGTGCAGCAGACGCTGCGCCAGCTCGATCACCTCGGGATCGACGATGAAGAAGCCGATGATGGTGCGCGAGAACAGATAGGCGAGCAGCACCAGCGTGCCCGAGATGATCAGCGTCATCGCGATGCCCGTGCGCGTGATCTGGCCGAGGCGATCGGCCCGGCCGGCGCCGATCGCCTGGGCGCCGAAGATCGAGGCGGTGATGGCGATCGAGATGGCCGGGAACTGCACATAGCTCACCACCTGGTTGACGGTGCCATAGGCAGCCGTCGCGGCCGAGCCGAAGCCGTTGACCAGCGACAGCACCACCACCTCGGACAGCGAGATCAGAATGAGCTGAACGCCCGACGGCAGTCCGATCCGGAGCACGGAGAGAAGGATCTTGCGGTCGACCAGGAGGGCGCGGAACAGCACGGCGTCGGGCGCCAGCGGATGGCGGCGGCGGCGCATGAACCAGCCAAGCCAGATCAGCGCGACGACGAAGGAGATGATCGAGGCATAGGCGCCGCTGGCGATGCCGAGCGCCGGCAGGCCGAAGGCGCCCTTGATGAGGATCGGCGTCACCACCAGCCCGACCACGGTCGAGATCGCCAGCGCATAGAGCGGCGTCACGGTATCGCCGACGCCGCGCATCATCGCCGTGAACAACAGGAAGACGAACAGCCCCGGCATCGCGATCAGCATGATGCGGGCATAGTGGGTCGCATCCGGCAGGATGTCGGCGGGCGTTCCGACGACGGCCAGCAGCCGTTCGGTCGACGAGCCGCCGAAGCCGGCGACGAGAAGACCGAACAGGATCGCCACCGCCAGCGTCGTGCCGGCGACGCGCTTGACCTCGCCGAACTCCTGCGCGCCGAAGGCCTGGCCGATCAGCACCGAGGCGCCGCTGCCGATGCCGATCACGAAGGAGATGAACAGGAACAGGATCGGGAAGAAGGCCGAGACGGCGGCGAGCGCGCCGACGCCGAGCATCTGGCCGAGATAGACATTGTTGATGGTGCCCGACAGCGCCTGCAGCACATTGGCCAGCATCATCGGGATGAGGAACAGCAGGAAGGTCCGCCAGAGCGGACCCTCCGGCAGGAGGCTCGGCTTGTTCGCCATGACGATCCCTCAGAGCGCTGCGAAGGTGGGGGCGGCGAGACGGCGGCTGTGGTCGCGGATATCGGCCGGCCACGCCTCGGTCTCCCGCGCGAATCGGGCGCTGTCGCCGGCGAAGAGGGCGCGCGTCGCCTCCTCATAGCCCGGCAGATCGCCGGCCATCGCCGTCATGAAGCGGTTCGCCGCTTCCTGCGCAGTTCGGATGCGCGCCGCGCCTTCGCCATCGCGCCGCGCCGCCTCGACCAGCCGCCGGAGCGCGACGGAGGCGCCGCCGGGCTGTTCGGTCAGCCAGTCCCAATGGCGCGGCAAGAGCGTCACCTCGCGGGCGACGACGCCGAGCTTCGGCCGGCCGGGTCCGCGCGGCTGGGCCTCGCTCTCCGCGTCACCGTCCGCATTGGCCTCGCCGGGCGCCGCCAGCTGGCTGCGAACATCGTCGAAGGAGCCGCGGAAATCGATCTCGATCGGCCGGCTGCTGGCATCGTCGAAAATGGCGATCGCGCCTGCGTCGCCACGGTCCACCACCGTCTTGACCGCCGCCGCGACATCGGAAAGCAGGCCCGAGGCGACGCGCCGGAGCCCGCAGAACGCGGTGCAGGCCATGGTCGGGTCGAGCTTCGCCGCCGCCGGCCGCTTGGGCGTGGCGTGGGCGGCAGTCTTGGTTTCGTCGGACATGATGGCTTCTCCGCATCGGTTGCGCGGAGTTTTACCCGGATTAAATCCAGCCGTCAATATTACCCGGATGAAATAAGCGTTCAGCCCTGCAGGGCCAGCCGCTCCGCCTTTTGCCGTTCGACCTCGCGCCGCTTGGTGATCAGCGAGGCGATGATGACGCCGGTCGCGACGATGACGATGAGGATCGTCGAGATTGCATTGACCTCCGGCGTGACGCCGAACTTGACCTGGCTGAAAATCTTCATCGGCAGCGTCGTCGCGCCGGGACCGGTGGTGAAGCTGGCGATGACGAGATCGTCGAGCGACAGCGTGAAGGCCAGCATCCAGCCGGCGACGACGCCGGGCAGGATCAGCGGCAGCGTGATGACGAAGAAGGTCTTGGCCGGCGTCGCGCCGAGATCGAGCGCCGCCTCCTCGAGGCTGCGATCGAAGGTGATGAGCCGCGACTGCACCACCACCGCGACGAAGCACATCGTCAGCGTCACATGGGCGAGGATCACGGTCCAGAAGCCGCGATCAAGATCGAGCGAAACGAAGAGGAGCAGGAGCGACAGGCCGGTGATCACGTCCGGCATGACGAGCGGCGCATAGATCATGCCGGAAAACAACGTGCGGCCGAGGAAGCGGCCGAAGCGGACCAGCGCGATGGCGCCGAGCGTGCCGAGGATAGTGGCGATCGTCGCCGACAGGAAGGCGACGCGCAGCGTCACCCAGGCGGCGTCGAGCATCGCCTGGTCGCGCAGCAATTCGCCATACCAGCGGAATGAGAAGCCGGTCCACACCGTGACCAGCTTCGATTCGTTGAAGGAATAGATGATCAGCAGCAGGATCGGCAGATAGAGAAAGGCGAAGCCGAGCGCGATCGAGGTCGTGTTGAACCAGGTAGCCCCGCGCTTCATCGCGACTTCTCCGCCTGTTTCTGCTGCTGGTTCTGGAAGAGCACGATCGGCACCACGAGGATGAGCAGCAGCACGACCGCCACCGCCGAGGCGAGCGGCCAGTTGCGGTTGTTGAAGAACTCGTACCAGAGCGTCTTGCCGATCATCATCGTGCCGGAGCCGCCGAGCAGTTCCGGGATGACGAACTCACCGGTGATCGGGATGAAGACGAGGAAGCAGCCGGCGATGAGGCCCGGCAGCGACAGCGGGAAGGTGATCTTCCAGAAGGCCTGCAGCGGCGGACAGCCGAGATCCTCGGCCGCCTCCAGCAGCGTCTCGTCGAGCTTCTCGAGCGTCGCGTAGAGCGGCAGGATCATGAAGGGCAGGTAGGAATAGACGATGCCGATATAGACGGCCCAGTTGGTGGTGAGGATGCGCAGCGGCTGGTCGATCAGGCCGAGCTGCATCAAGAGCTGGTTGAGCAGGCCCTCGTCGGCGAGGATGCCGATCCAGGCATAGACGCGGATCAGGAACGAGGTCCAGAACGGCAGGATGACCATCATCACCAGCGTCGTGCGCCACTGCTTCGGCGCGCGCGCCATGCCATAGGCGATCGGATAGGCGACGAGGAGGATCAGCAGGGTCGAGACCAGCGCGATCTGCACGCTGGAGACATAGGACTGCCAATATTTGGAATCGCTCACCAGCATCAGATAGTTGGCGCCGGTGAACTGCTGCAGCTTGTCGAGGAGGCCGGCGAGGCCGTCGCCGAGCGACAGCGCCGGCTTGTAGGGCGGCATCGCGCGCGCCCGCGTCGAGAACGAAATCTTCAGGACGTTGAAGAACGGGATGAGGAAGAAGATCAGCAGCCAGACGAGCGGAACGGCCACGACCAGCCAGCGCAGCCGGCTCGGTCTCGCGTCCCTCGACGTCATTTCGGTCGCCGCCATGTCATCCCCTGCGTTTCATCGATCGCGCCGACACGCCTCGCGGCGCCGACCGTGCCCCTACTTGGTCAGGACGATGCCGCCATCCGGCGACCAGGTCAGCCAGACCTTGTCTTCCCAGCTGATCGGCCGCTCGACCAGGCGCGTCGTGTTGGTGATCGTCGCCTTCATCGTGGCGCCGCTCGCCAGCCGCACATGGAAGATCGAGACGTCGCCGAGATAGCCGATGTCCCAGACCTCGCCGCTGACGGCGTTGACGCTCGGATCGGCGGGGGGATCGAGCGAGATCTTCACCTTTTCGGGGCGGATCGCGAACCAGGCCTGATCGCCGGGCTTGCCGTCGATCGCCTGCCGCGTCTCGACCGTCGCGCCTGCGGCGACACATTCGAGCCGGGCGCCGTTCGGGGGCGCGACGCCGACCTTGCCTTCGAGGATGTTGATCTCACCGATGAAGTCGGCGACGTAGCGGCTGTTTGGTTGCTCGTAGATTTCGGCCGGCGTCGCGACCTGCACGATCTTGCCGTGATCCATGACGGCGATGCGGTCGGCGACGGTCATCGCCTCTTCCTGGTCGTGCGTCACGATCAGGAAGGTCATGCCGAGCCGCATCTGCAGGTCGATCAGCTCGAACTGGGTCTCCTCGCGCAGCTTCTTGTCGAGCGCGCCGAGCGGCTCGTCGAGCAGCAGCACCTTCGGCTTCTTGGCGAGCGAGCGGGCGAGCGCGACGCGCTGGCGCTGGCCGCCGGAAAGCTGATGCGGCTTGCGCTTGGCGAAGGTGCCGAGCTTGACGAGCGTCAGCATCTCGTCGACCCGCGCCGCGATATCGGCCTTCGGCATGCCATCCTGCTTGAGGCCGAAGGCGATGTTGTCCCAGACGGTCATATGCGGGAACAGCGCATAGGACTGGAACATCATGTTGGTCGGACGCTTGTAGGGCGGGATGCCCGTCAGGTTCTGGCCATCGAGCAGCACCTCGCCCTTGGTCGGCGCGTCGAAGCCGGCCAGCATGCGCATCAGCGTGGTCTTGCCGCAGCCGCTCGGGCCGAGCAGCGCGAAGAATTCGCGCTCGTAGATCTTGAGGGAGAGATCGTCGACGGCGGTGAAATCGCCGAACGACCGCGTCACATGACGGAACTCGATGAAGGCCTTGGCGGCGGGATCGTTCCAGGGAGCAAAGGATCGCCTGATCGGTCCAATCGCGACGCCTGCCATGCTGCTAACCCCCGATGCCATCAAGCCGTTTCGAGACGCTACGAAAAGCGCCCGTCACCTTCAAGGGCGGCGGGCGCTGCAATCGACGGGAAGCGACGAATTCGGCGAGGCGAAAGGCCGCTGCCTTCGTCCGCTTTACTTGCCGGCCAGAACCTGCTGCCAGAGCGAGGTCATCGCGTCCTGGATCTCGTCGCTGTTCGGCGTCGTCGTATAGAGATGAGCCAGCGTCTCCTTGGTCGGGTAGATCGTCGGATCGTTCAGGATCGCCGGATCGACATACTTCTGCGACTCGAGATTGCCGTTCGGATACTTCACGAAGTTGGTCGCCTTGGCGATGACTTCGGGCGTCTGGATATAGTTGATGAAGGCCAGCGCCGCGTCGGGATTGGGCGCATCCTTCGGGATCACCATCGAATCCATCCAGAGCAGCGCGCCTTCCTTCGGGATCGAATAGACGATCTCGACGCCGGCCTTGGCGCTGTCGCGCGCCTGAAGGATATCGCCCGAGAAACCGAAGGCGATGCAGGCCTCGCCAGTGGCGAGCGGATTGATCAGCGAGGACTCGAACTTGCGGACATAGGGCCGGATCTTCAGGAGGAGATCGGCGGCCTTCTGCAGGTCTTCCTTGTTCTTCGAATTGGCGGGCAGGCCGAGATAGTTGAGCGCGGCCGGCATCACGTCTTCGGGCGAATTCAGGATGTAGATGCCGCAATCGGCGAACTTGGCCGCGATCTCGGGCTTGAAGATCAAGTCCATCGAATCGACCGGCGCATCCGCCATCCGGGCGAGCACCTTGACCTTGTCATAGCCGAGGCCGGTCGTGCCCCACATGTAGTTCACGGCATATTCGTTGCCGGGATCATAGGTGGCGAGGCGCTGGTAGATCTCGGGCCAGGCATATTTGAGATTGGGGATCTTCGACTTGTCGAGCTTCTGGAACGCGCCGGCCTCGATCAGCACCTGCATGTTGCGGTCGGTCGGGACGACGACGTCGTAACCCGAACGGCCCGTGAACATCTTGGCCTCGAGCGTCTCCATGGAATCGTAGACGTCGTAGACGACCTTGATGCCCGTCGCCTTGGTGAAGTCGGCGAGGATCGAATCGTCAATGTAATTCGACCAGTTGTAGACATGGACTTCCTTGTCCGCCGCGGCGGCGGACAGGATCCCTCCGGCCATGAAAGCGGCGGTCAGGGCCATCAGTCCGGTGAGCTTCTTCATCGACACTTCCCTCCATCTCGGCGTGAGGCGGACGCCTCTGTACGTCCGTTGTGCATGCCTAATTTCGCGACGTTATGAGGCTTTCGGCCTTCGCTCAACCCGATTCTGGCGAATGGCTGCGACTCTCCCGCCGCAACTCAGTTCGCCACACCATCCGGGCGCGCTCCACCGCCCGCCAGACCCGCCGCAGTTGACTTCGGCTTGGCGGTTGGCACAGTGAGTGTCTTGTGGCACGACGCCGAGGGGATATCGTGACGAAAAGGAAAAGGCCCGCGAAGACGCGCGAAGACGCGAAACGCGGCGCCGCCTCGCTGGACGAGGCCCGCGACTGGCTCAAGGCAAGAGGGATCGAGGATATCGAATGCGTCGTCCCGGATCAGGCGGGCGTCGCGCGCGGCAAGATGATGCCGGTGTCGAAATTCCTCGCCGGGCCGACCATGTCGATGCCGGGCTCGATCCTGACCCAGACCATCACTGGCGATTATCCGCCCGACGACGACGACTATATCAGCGACGCCGCCGACCAGGACATCCTGTTCGAGCCGGATTTCTCGACGCTCGCGGTCGTTCCCTGGGAGAGCGACCCGACGGCGCAGGTCATCCATGACGGCTATCACCGCGATGGCCGGCCGGTCGAGACCGCGCCGCGCCAGGTGCTGCGCCGCATGGTCGATCTCTATCACCGCCAGGGCTGGAACCCGGTCGTGGCGCCGGAGATCGAGTTCTATCTCGTCAAGCCGAACACCGATCCCGACTACCAGCTCGAGCCGCCGACGGGTCGCTCGGGCCGGCCGGAGGCGGCGCGGCAGTCCTATTCGATCGCCGCGATCAACGAGTTCGACGACCTCTTCGACGACATCTACGATTTCTCGGCCGCCCAGGGCCTCGAGATCGACACGCTGATCCACGAGGAGGGCGCCGCGCAGATGGAGATCAATCTCCTGCACGGCGATCCCTTGGCGCTGGCCGACCAGGTGTTCCTGTTCAAGCGCACGCTGCGCGAGGCGGCGCTTCGCCACGACATGTATGCGACCTTCATGGCGAAGCCGATGTCGCGCGAGCCGGGCTCGGCGATGCATATCCACCAGTCGGTGGTCGATCTCGAAACCGGCCGCAACATCTTCTCCGACGAGGATGGCGATCCGACGCCGCAGTTCTTCGCCTTCATCGGCGGCTCGCAGAAATATCTGCCGGCAGTGATGTGCATGCTGGCGCCCTATGTGAACTCGTACCGCCGCCTTGTGCGCTCGTCCTCCGCCCCGGTGAACACGCAATGGGGCTACGACAACCGCACCGTTGGCCTCCGCGTCCCCAATTCGACGGCAGCCGGACGGCGGCTCGAGAACCGCCTGCCCTCCTCCGACGCCAACCCCTATCTCGCCATCGCCGCCTCGCTCGCCTGCGGCTATCTCGGCCTCGTCGAGGGCCTGAAGCCGGCCGAGCCGGTGACGGGGTCGGCGAATTCCGACGAGATCGACCTGCCGCGCTCGATCCTCGAAGCCGTCTCGCTGTTCGAGGAATGCGAGGAGCTGGTCGAGATCTTCGGCAAGCGCTTCGTCTCGACCTATCGCGCGATCAAGCAGGCGGAATACGAGACCTTCATGCAGGTGATCAGCCCCTGGGAGCGGGAATACCTGCTCTTGAACGTCTGACGGGGACGACGTTCCGGAACGCTGTCTTGGCCGGGCCTGACCCGGCCATGACACACGAGAACCGACGAGCGCTAGAAGCAGGCGGGCAGGCCAACCATGACCCTCTCCAACATCACCGCCGACTATCGCGCCCGCGATGCCGCGCACCACATCCATCCCTTCTCGGACATGAAGGCGCTGAATGCCGAGGGCAGCCGCGTCATCGTCCGCGGCGAGGGCTCGTGGATCTGGGACTCCGACGGCAACCGCATCCTCGACGGCATGGCCGGGCTCTGGTGCGTCAATATCGGCCATGGCCGCAAGGAGATCGCCGACGCGATCCAGCGCCAGATGGCCGAGATCTCCTATTACAACGCCTTCTTCAAAACGACGCATCCCCCCGCGATCGCGCTCGCCGAGAAGCTGGCGCGGCTGGCGCCGCCTCCGTTCAACCACGTCTTCTTCGTCAATTCGGGCTCGGAAGCCAACGACACCGTCATCCGCATGGTGCGTCACTACTGGGCGAGCCTCGGCAAGCCGGAGAAGTCGATCCTCATCGCGCGGCGGAACGGCTATCACGGCTCGACGATGGGCGGCGGCAGTCTCGGCGGCATGAAGCCGATCCATGAGCAGGGCGGCCTGCCGATCCCCGGCATCCATCACATCGCCCAGCCCTACTGGTTCGGCGAGGGCGGCGACACGACGCCGGAGGAATTCGGCATCATCGCCGCGCGGGCGCTGGAGACCGCCATCGAGGAGATCGGCGAGGACAAGATCGGCGCCTTCGTCGCCGAGCCGATCCAGGGCGCCGGCGGCGTCATCATCCCGCCCTCGACCTACTGGCCCGAGATCGCCCGCATCCTCAGGGATCGCGACATCCTGCTCGTCGCCGACGAGGTCATCACCGGCTTCGGCCGCACCGGCAACTGGTTCGGCTCCGAGACCTTCGGCATCGAGCCCGACCTGATGCCGATCGCCAAGGGCCTCTCGTCCGGCTATCTGCCGATCGGCGGCGTCATGGTCTCCGACAAGGTCGCCGACGTCATCATCGGGGGCGGCGACTTCAACCACGGCTTCACCTATTCCGGCCATCCCGTGGCCGCCGCGGCGGCGATTGAGAATCTGCGCATCATCGAGGACGAGAAGCTGGTCGAGCGGGTCCGTGACGACATCGGGCCCTATCTGCAGGCGAAATGGCTGGCGCTCGGCGAGCATCCCTTGGTCGGCGAGGCGCGCATGACCGGGCTGATGGGCGCGCTGGAGTTGGTGCCGAACAAGCCCTCGCGCAAGCACGCCTTCGCCGACACCGGCAAGGTCGGCACGATCGCGCGCGACTTCTCGTTCCGCAACGGGCTCGTGATGCGCGCGGTCCGCGATTCGCTGATCCTGTCGCCGCCGCTGACGCTGAGCCACGAGGAGGCCGACCACCTCGTCGCCGTGGCGGAGAAGACGCTCGACGACACGCTGGCCGAGGTGAAGCGGCTGGGGCTCGCATGACGATCGCGATCCGCGTCGCGACCCCCGACGAGGTGCCGATCCTCAACGACATCCGCACCAGCGTGCGGGAAAATCACATGACGCTGGAGCAGATGGCGGATTACGGCATCACGCCCGACGTCATCGCCGATCTCCTCACGACCACGGGCTGCGCCTTCATCGGCACGATCGACGGCGTCGACGCCGGCTTCTCGATCGCCGACAGCGCCGAGGGCAACATCTTCGGCATGTTCGTGCTGCCGGACTATGAAGGCCGCGGGCTCGGGCGGCTGCTCATGGCTGCGGCCGAGGGCTTCCTCTTTGAGAAGGGCTGCGCCTCGGCCTGGCTCGAGGCGGGCGCCGCGCCCGGCATCCGCGCGCATGGCTTCTATGCGCATCTTGGCTGGCGCAGCGACGGGCTGATGCCGGACGGACAGCGCCGCTTCGTCAAGACGCGGGCGGAGTTCACACGGGGCGGCCGCTCGTGACGGCGCCGCATGCGCCCTCCTGGTATGCGGAGACGGCGGACCCGACGCTGGCCTTCCCGCCGCTCGACGGCGATCGCAAGGCCCATGTCGCGATCGTCGGCGGCGGCTATACCGGGCTGTCGGCGGCGCTGCATCTTGCCGAGGCCGGCATCGAGACCGTGCTGATCGAGGCGGGCCGGGTCGGCTCCGGCGCCTCGGGGCGCAATGGCGGCCAGCTGCACACGGGCCAGCGCCGCGACCAGGACTGGCTCGAACGGCATCTCGGCCGCCCGGCGGCGCATGAACTCTGGCTGCTCGCCGAAGAGGCGAAGGCGCTGGTGCACGACCTCATCGACAAGCACCAGATCGACGCCGAATGGCGCGGCGGCCTCGTCGAGGCCGTGCACAAGCGCCGCCTCGTCGCCGAGGAACGGCATTATGTCGACACCCTCAACGAGGCCTACGACTATCCGCATGCCCAGTGGATCGAGCCCGAGCGCCTCGCGCCGATGATCGGCACGAACGCCTATTTCGGCGGCCGCTACGATGCGACGGCGGGGCATCTGCATCCGCTGAAGTTCGCGCAGGGCCTCGCCCGCGCCGCGGCCAAGGCCGGCGCCAGCCTGCATGAGGGCACCGCCGCCGTCCGGCTCGACGACGGCATGACGCCGAAGCTGGTGACGAACCGCGGCACGATCAGCGCCGATATCGTCGTCCTCGCCGGCAACGGACTGCTCGACGGCATCGACGACGAGACCGAGACGCGGTCGATGCCGATCAAGAACTTCATCCTCACCACCGAGCCGATCGGCGCCGGCATGAAGGGCGGGCTCATTCCGGGCGGCGAGGCGGTCTCGGATTCGCGCTTCGTCGTCTATTACTGGCGCCCGACCATCGACGGCCGCATCCTCTTTGGCGGCGGCGAGACCTATTCGCGCCGCGACCCCAAGGACATCTTCGCCTTCGTGCGGCGGCATCTCCTCGGCATCTATCCCGGGCTCGGCGATGTCAGGATCGACTATGCCTGGGGCGGCACGTTGGCGGTCACCGTCAACAGGCTGCCGTTCCTGCGCCGTCTCCGGCCCGGCGTCTATGCCGCCTCGGGCTATTCGGGCCAGGGCGTCGCGCTCGCGCCCTATGGCGGCAAGATCATCGCCGACGCCATCCTCGGCAATCCCGGCCGCCTCGACAGCTTCGCCGCCCTGCCCTGCCCGCGCTTCCCAGGCGGCAAGCTGCTGCGCTGGCCGGCGCTGGTCGCCGGCATGAGCTGGTATGCGCTCAGGGACAGGATCTAGCGCTGCAGGCTGGGGCAGCGGCGGCGGCCGAAGGCCCTCACCCCCCCCTCTCCCTGAGGGAGAGGGGGAAGAGGCGGAGCGGCCTTCATCGATAGAGTCGCCACCGGCACGACGCATCCCCTCTCCCTCAGGGAGAGGGTTAGGGTGAGGGCCTTCACCCGGCACGGACGGGACTCCCCCCCCTCTCCCTCCGGGGGAGGGTTGGGGTGGGGGCCTTCCACGCCCCCCCCCTCACTCCAGCGGCTTCAACTCCTGAACAATCGTCGGCAGCAGTTCCGAGACGTTCGGGTGGATCGGGACGGAGCGGGCGAGGACCGTGTAAGGCGCCTTGGCATAGATGAGGTCGAGAATGCCGTGGATGACCTCGTCGCCGGTGACGCCGAGGATCGAGGCGCCGAGGAAGAGATGGGTCTCGGCGTCGACGAGGATCTTGATGAAGCCCTCGCTGACGCCCTTTTCGGTGGCGCGGGCGACGCGGCTCATCGGCCGCGTGCCGATCAGCGCCTTGCGGCCGCTCTTCCTGACCGCGGTCTCGGTCATGCCGACGCGGCCGAGCGGCGGATCGACATAGAGCGCATAGGCCTCGACGCGGTCCGAGACGCGGCGGTCATCGCCATCGAGCAGGTTGGCGGCGACGATCTCGAAATCATTGTAGGAGGTGTGGGTGAAGGCGCCGCGGCCGTTGCAGTCGCCGAGCGCGAAGATGCCGGGGACGCTGGTCTCCAGATGGTCGTCGACGGTGATGAAGCCGCGGCCGTCGACCGCCACGCCGGCCTTGTCGAGGCCGAGATCGTCGGTGTTCGGCCGGCGTCCAACGGCGAGCAGCACATGCGAGGCGGTGACTTCGCGGTCGCCCGACGTGCAGTCGACGCCGACGACGATGTCCTCGCCCTCGGCCCGCAAGTGGATGCATTCGGCGCCGAGCCGCATGCCGATGCCCTCGGCCTCGAGGATCTGCCGGACGCCGTCCGAGACGTCCTCGTCCTCGCGCGCAATGAGGCGCGGGCCCTTCTCGACGATGGTGACGGCGCTGCCGAAGCGGCGGAACATCTGGCCGAATTCGAGGCCGATATAGCTGCCGCCGATCACGACGAGGTGGCGCGGGATTTCCTCGAGCTCGAGGATCGAGGTGTTGGTGAGGTACGTCACCTCGCCGATGCCCGGCAGGTCCGGCACGACGGCGCGGCCGCCGGTGTTGATGAAGATCTGGTCGGCCTCGAGCAGGTCCTCGCCGACGCGGACGCTGCGCGCACTCTCGAAACGCGCATGGCCCTCGATCAGCGTGCAGTTCTCCATGCCGCCGATCCAGGCAGCGAGGCTCTTCTGCGACTTGGCGACGACGGCGTCCTTGCGCGCCATCACCGCCTTGAGATCGACGTCGATCTCGCCTTTGACGATGAAGCCGTAATCGGCGCCGCGGCGTGCGGTGTGGATCGCCTCCGCGCTCGCCACCAGCGTCTTGGTCGGCGTGCAGCCGGTATTGACGCAGGTGCCGCCGACCAGCTTGCGCTCGATCAGCGCGACGGTCCTGCCGGCGGCGCTCAGCCGTCCCGCAAGCGGGATGCCGGCCTGGCCGCAGCCGATGACGATGGCGTCGAAACGCCGGCTCACGCGACGGCGCCTACGATCAGGAAGGCCGCGATGATGGCGACCGCGTCCTCGACGAGGGCGGCCGGCAGGTCCTTGCCGAAGACCCGCGCAAGACGGCCACGGATATCGGCGCCGCCGAGCGTGCCGATCACTGCGCCGATGGCGCCGGCGATAAGGCCCGCCGCCAGCGAGCCCGCGGCGGTTCCGATCACGGCGCCGCAGAAGGCGCCGCTGACGATCCGGGCGCCGAACTGCATCGGCACCTTTCGGCTCGGCGTCGACGGCAGCTGGTCGGTGATGAGCTCGACGATGGCGAGCAGCGTGAAGACGGCGACGGCGATCCAGTGGCCCATGAACGTGGCCCAGGTGCCGGCAACGGCCAGCGATCCGAGATAGGCGCCCCAGGCGACCGCGGCAGGCGCGGTCATGGCACGCAGTCCAGCAACGACACCGATCAGCAATGCGAGGAGATAGACCATCGTCGAAGAGCCCCTTCTTCGCGTTCAGGTAGCGGCATGGTGCGGGAGATCGCCCGATGCAGCAAGGCGCGGATGATCGAGATCAAAATCAATTCATACGATTGATTGACTTTGGCGCGCGCCTCGGCCAGTTTGCGACGCACCCCCTTTTGGCGCTTCGGAGGCGAGACGCATGTCCGAGGACTGGCAACCGGTGGAACGCACGGCGCCGATCGAGAAATCGCGGCATTATCAGCGCGCGCGCCAGGATCGCGGCGCCGAGACCCGCGCCCGCCTCATCCTCGCCGCGCTCGACGTGTTCGGCCGCCAGGGCTTCGACGCCGCGTCGACGCGCGAGATCGCCCGCAGCGCCGACGCCAATCTCGCCGCCATCGTCTACCATTTCGGCAGCAAGGAAGGCCTGCACCAGGCGGTCGCCGAGCATGTCGTCGATGAGATCAGCAGCCGCATCGGCCCGACCGTCGCCCGCGCGGTCGAGGCGCTCGGGCAAGGCACGGGCGGGCAGGACACGGGCGGGCAAGGCGCGCCGGACAAGGAAGCGGCGCGAGCGCTGCTGCAGCAAATCGTCGAGGCGCATATGGCGGCCATGCTCGGCGCCGACGCCGCCGCGTCCTGGGCGCGGTTCATCGTGCGCGAGCAGATGGAGCCGTCACCGGCCTTCGAGACCGTCTATGCCTGCATGGCGCCCGTCCACACCGTCCTGCGACGGCTGATCGGCATTCTCACCGACAGCGATCCGGACCACGACGAGACCA
The DNA here is from genome assembly GCA_965229325.1 of Kaistia sp. GTDB lineage: Bacteria > Pseudomonadota > Alphaproteobacteria > Rhizobiales > Kaistiaceae > Kaistia. The sequence continues at coordinate 2,566,063 of OZ245873.1, forward strand.
GTCTCCGCACCTTCGCGCTGATGGGACAGGTGATGGTGTTCCGCGTCGCGCAGCCGATGGTGCTGCGGATGATGGCGCGCGATGGGCTCGGGCCCGCCGATCGGCGGCTGATCGCCCGCATCGTCACCGAGAATATCGACCGCATCGTCGGCGTCACTGCACGGCCGGGGGCAACATGATCGGCGCCCTCGCCCGTCCGCCGGCCGCCGGCCTGCTGCTCGCCGCTGCGCTGGCCGGCTGCAGCGGCCAGGCGGCGCCGACGATTCCGGGCTATGTCGAAGGCGATTTCGTGCGCATCGCGCCGGAGGCCGGCGGGCGGCTCGTCGCGCTCTCGGTCGAGCGCGGCGGCGATGTCGCGAGGGACGCACCGCTGTTCGCGCTCGACGACCGTGACGAAAAGGCGGCGCTGGCCGAGGCGGAGGCCGAACGCGCCGCGGCGGCGGCCAACCTCGCCGATCTCACCACCGGCAAGCGGGCCGAGGAAATCAGCGTCTACGAGGCCAATCTCGCCGAGGCGGAGGCCGAGCGCACCGCCGCCGAGCAGGCCTATGTCCGCAATCAGGCGCTGGAGACGCGCGCTGTCTCCTCGGCGGCGGCGCTCGACCAGGCCAAGGCCAATCTCGATGCCGCGACCGCGCGCGTCGACGCGGCGACGCGGACGCTCGCGGTCGCGAAGATGCCGGCGCGGCCCGATCTGATCGACGCGGCCCGCCAGAGCCTCGCCGCTCGCGAGGCCGCGGTTGAGGCGGCGAGGACGCGGCTTTCCCGCCGGAGCGTCGCCTCGCCAGTCGCGGGACGCGTCGCCGACACCTATTTCCGCGTCGGCGAGATCGTGCCGGCCGGCAGCCCCGTCGTCGCGCTGCTGCCGCCTGAGAACCGCAAGATCGTGTTCTTCCTGCCCGAGCCTGAGCGGAGCGCCGTTCGGCCGGGTACAACGGTGGCGCTCGGCTGCGACGGCTGCAGGGCGGGCCTCGCGGCGACGGTGAGCACCATCGCCACGGAGGCGGAGTTCGCGCCGCCGGTGATCTATTCGACCGGCAGCCGCGCCAAGCTGGTCTACCGCGTCGAGGCGCGGCCGAACGAGGCGGCGCTGGCGCTCGAGCCCGGCCAGCCGCTCGACGTGACGCTCACGGGCGCCGAGCCGTGACGGCGGCCGACAGCGAGACGGTCATCTCGATCGTCGGCCTCACCAAGCGCTTTGGCGGCCGCACGGTGGTCGACGATGTCGCGCTCGATGTCCGGCGCGGCGAGATCGTCGGCTTTCTCGGTCCGAACGGCTCCGGCAAGACGACGACGATCCGCATGATCTGCGGCCTGCTGAAGCCCGATGCCGGCTCGGGCACCTGTCTCGGCCTCGACATCCTGACGCAGTCGACGCGGATCAAGCGCGAGGTCGGCTACATGACGCAGCGGTTCTCGTTCTACGAGGACCTCACCATCCGCGAGAATCTCGATTTCGTGGCACGCGTCTACGATCTCGACAACCGCCACGCGCGCGTCACCGAGACGATCGCCCGGCTCGGGCTGGAGCGGCGGCGCAACCAGCTGGCCGGGTCCCTCTCCGGCGGCTGGAAGCAGCGCCTCGCGCTCGCCGCCTCGGTCATGCACCAGCCGAAGCTGCTTCTGCTCGACGAGCCCACCGCCGGCGTCGATCCGCAGGCGCGGCGCGAATTCTGGGACGAGATCCACCGCCTCGCCGAGGACGGGCTGACCGTCCTGGTCTCGACCCACTACATGGACGAGGCCGAGCGCTGCCACCGCATCGTCTATATCGCCTATGGAAGGATCGTCGCGCGCGGGACGGTCGCCGACGTCATCGCTCGCTCGGGCCTGTTCACGATCGTCGTCACTGGCGCCGATGTCATGAAGGTCGCCGCCGCCGTGCGCGGCCGCCCCGGCATCGAGCAGATCGCGCCCTTCGGCAACGATCTCCATATCGTCGGCACCGACCCCGACCTCCTGAAGGCCTCCGTCGATGCGGCGATCGCCACGGTCGGCGGCGCGGTCAGCGCGGCGCCGGGCGCCACCGGCCTCGAGGACGTGTTCATCCGCTTGATGCAGCAGGCCGCCGTCGAGGACCGCTCCACCGACGGAGCGCATCGATGAGCCGGGCGTCGCGCTTCTCGCTGTCGCGCGTGCTGGCGATGATGATCAAGGAATTCATCCAGCTGAAGCGCGACCGGATGACCTTCGCGATGATCCTCGCGATCCCGGTGATGCAGCTGGTGCTGTTCGGCTATGCGATCAACACCGACCCGAAGGAGCTGCCGACGCTCGTCACCTCGGCAGACAATGGTCCCGGCGTCCGCGCGGTCATCGCGGCGCTCGCCACCTCGCGCTATTTCGCGCTTGAGCCCGGCTTCGTCTCCGAGGCCGAGGCAGGCCGCGCCCTCGTCGATGGCCGCGCCGCCTATGTCATCTCGATCCCGCCCGGCTTCGAGCGCGATCTCGCCCGAGGCATGCGCCCGCAGATCCTGATCGAGGCCGACGCGACGGATCCGTCCGCCTCGGCCAATGCGCTGGCCGGCCTGCCGGAGATCATCGGCTCGGCGCTCGCCGTCAGCCTCCGCGGGCCGCTGGCGAGCGAGGCGCCGCAGCCGGCGCCGATCGAGATCGTCGTGCACCGGCGCTTCAACCCCGAGGGGATCACGGCCTACAACATCGTCCCCGGGCTGCTCGGCACCATCCTCACCATGACGACCATCCTGATGACGGCGCTGGCTCTGACGCGGGAACGCGAGCGCGGCACGCTCGAAAACCTGATGGCGACGCCGGCGACGCCGTTCGAGATCATGGTCGGCAAGATCGTGCCCTATATCGGCATCGGCACGCTGCAGGTCGCGATCATCATTCTCTGCGCGCGGGTGCTGTTCGCCGTACCGATGCTGGGATCGCTGCCGCTTCTCATCGGCATCACGTTCCTGTTCATCGCCGCCAATGTGACGCTCGGCTACACCTTCTCGACGATCGCGCGGACGCAGATGCAGGCCATGCAGATGACCTTCTTCTGGTTCCTGCCGTCGATCCTCCTGTCGGGCTTCATGTTCCCGTTCCGCGGCATGCCCGATTGGGCGCAGGCGGTCGGCGCCATCCTGCCGCTGACGCATTACATCCGCTCGGTGCGCGGTATCATGCTGAAGGGAAGCGGCCCGGCCGATCTCGTCGGCGAGATCTGGCCGCTCGCCGCATTCTGGCTGGCGGTCGCGGCGATCGCGCTGCTGCGCTATCGCCGGACGCTCGATTGAGGGCGGCCGGCCTGGGGCCAGCCGCTCGAAACGCTGATATCAGACGGAGGGAGCCGGCGGCGCGACGGGGGCGTCGGCATGCGCCTCGTGGGCATGGCCGGCGAGCGCGTTGCGCAGCGCGGTTTCCTTGTCGTTGTCGAGCGAGGTCTTGAGCACGACGCCGCCGTAGCCCTGGATCTCCTCGAGCACCTTGTCGGCGGTCATCGAGCGGATGAGCAGGAACAGCGCCGCATTACCGGGCTGGATCGATTCCGACAGGTCCTTCATGAACTTGTCGTTGATGCCGAAATCGGCGAGCAGGCCGCCGAGCGCGCCCGAGGCGGCGCCGATGACGACGCCGACGACCGGCATCAGGAAGACCATGCCGACGAGCAGGCCCCAGAAGCTGCCCGAGGCGGCGCCGGTCGCGGTCGTGTTGACCATCTGGTGCAGCTTGATCTTGCCGTCGTCGGTCTTCACCGCGATGACCGCGTCATCGAGCGTGATCAGATATTCCTTCTGAAGGGTCAGGAATTCCTGGCGGACGGCTTCCGCCTTCTCGAGCGAGGGATAGACGATGGCGACGAGATCGGACATGGAGGCTCCTCCGGAGGTGAACAGATCGAACGCAACGATCGCATAGCATGCATGATCGGCGCGTGACAGGCGCTGCAAAGCGGCAGCGCGAACCGAAGGTTAAGGTTCGCTGCCCGGCGCGAGGCGGACGCGGAGCCCGTCGAGTTCGTCCGACATCAGGATCTGGCAGGAGAGGCGCGAGTTGGATTTGACCAGCATGGCGTCGTCGAGCCGCTCTTCCTCTTCCTCGCTCATCGGCACGAGGCGGTCCAGCCAGTCCGGATCGACATAGACATGGCAGGTGGCGCAGGCGAGCGCGCCGCCGCATTCGGCCTTGATCGGCAAGCCCCAGTCACGGATCACCTCCATGACGCGCCAGCCTTCGAGTGCCTCGAGTTCGTGCTCGCCGCCATCCTGATCGGTCACGAAGAGCTTCACGAGCGTGCACTCCCGGACGCTGCCGGACGCCGCGCCCAGGGGCGCTTGCCGGCCGGCTGCTCGCCATTGTCGGCGACCGGCTGCAGATATTCGGCGACTTCGGGCCAGCGGCCTTCCTCGAGCCCCTTGATGACGAGCGGATCGCTGGTCGCAAAGGCATCGAAGCCGACGCGCTTCAGCATCGGCACCTGATCGAGGAAGAAGGCGCCGACGGCGCGCAGTTCACCCTGAAAGCCGTCGCGATCGCGCAGCAGCCGCCCGATCGAGAAGGCGCGGCCATCGGCGAATTTCGGCAGGTCGGCGGCGACGACGGCAAGGCGCGGCAGGTCGGCGACGATGTCGGACCAGTCGGCGCCGGGCTCGATCACGACGCCAACCGGCACGCCGAGGCCAAGCAGCGCCTCGCGCTCGGCCCGGAATCGCGCCAGCGAGACGAGAACCGCCGCGCCGTCAGGGATCGCCGCATCATCGGCAAGGCGCACGAAGCCGTCCTCGACGAAGCGGCCGTTCTTCCACAGTGCCATCAGATTCCGCTTCCGTCGCTCTCGCCAAGATGGATGCCGCATTCGACCTTGCCGAGGCCGCGCCAGCGGCCGGCGCGTTCGTCCTCGCCCGGCTTCACCTTCGAGGTGCAGGGCACGCAGCCGATCGAGGGATAGCCCTCGGCGACGAGGGGATGCGCCGGCAGGTCGTTGTCGGCGATATAGGCCTTGAGCTCGGCCGAGGACCAGGTGGCGAGCGGATTGACCTTCACGCGGGCGCCATCCTGCTCGAAGAGCTGGATCGCCGCGCGCGTCGCCGCCTGGAAGCGCTTGCGCCCGGTGAACCAGGCGTCGAAGCCGGTCAGCGCGCGGGCGAGCGGCTCGGTCTTGCGGATGTGGCAGCACATGTCCGCATCGCTCATCCACGCCGCCTTATAGGGATCGCGCGCCTTCAGCACCGCTTCATCCGGCGTGACGGTGCGCACCTGGCGAAGCCCGATGCGCTCGATCAGCGTGTCGCGATAGGCGAGCGTCTCGGGAAAGAGGCGGAGCGTATCGATGAACACCACCGGCACGTCGCGGCTGACCGAGGCGACGAGATGCAGCAGCACCGAGGATTCGGCGCCGAAGGAGGAGACCAGCGCGATGCGCTCGCCGAAGAGTTCGAGCGCCTTGGCGACGGCCTCGCGCGAGGCGAGATGGCCGAAGCGCGCATTGAGGATGGCGGCCTCCTCGAGGCCGGCATTCTCGTGATCGAACAGCGGCGCGCTGCCGGTGGCGCCGGTCAGCCCGTCCTCAAGCCGTGCCATAGAGCGCCTCCTTGAACGGCGCCTGGCCGAGACGGCGATAGGCGGCGAGGAAGGTTTCGTCCGGCGCCGTGCGCCGGGCGATATAGGTGTCGACGATGGTCTCGACCGCGTCGACGATCTCTTCCGTGGAGAAGCCGCGGCCGATGATGTCGCCGATCGACGAGTTCTCGTCGCCCGAGCCGCCGAGCGAGATCTGGTAGAACTCCTCGCCCTTCTTCTCGACGCCGAGAATGCCGATATGGCCGACATGGTGATGGCCGCAGGCATTGATGCAGCCGGAGATCTTGATCTTCAGTTCGCCGATGTCGCGCTGGCGGGCGCTGTCGCCGAAGCGCTGCGAGATGCGCTGCGCGACCGGGATCGAGCGGGCATTGGCGAGCGCGCAATAATCAAGGCCCGGGCAGGCGATGATGTCGGTGACGAGACCGGCATTGGCGGTGGCGAGGTCGGCGGCGACGAGGCCGTCATAGATGGCGCGGAGATCGTCCTCCGCCACATGCGGCAGGATCAGGTTCTGCTCGTGGCTGACGCGGATCTCGTCGAAGGCGAGGCGCTCGGCGAGATCGGCGACGACATCCATCTGGTCGGCGGTGGCATCGCCCGGCGTGCCGCCGATCGCCTTCAGCGAGATCGTCGCCGAGACATGGCCGGCGACGCGGTGCGGCACCGTGTTCTGCCGGACCCAGGCATCGAAGGCCGGATCGTCCGCCCGCGCCCTGGCGAGCGCGGCGCTGGGGCCACGCGGTGCGAGGCCTTCCGGCGCCGCGAAATAGGCGCGGATACGCTCGACCTCGCCCTGCGGCAGCTTGAGCGCGCCGTGGCGGATGCGCTCCCATTCGTCCTCGACCTGGCGGGAAATCTCGTCGGCGCCGGTCTCGTGGACGAGGATCTTGATGCGCGCCTTGTACTTGTTGTCGCGGCGGCCGTTCAGATTGTAGACGCGAAGGATCGCCTCCGAATAGGACAGGAGATCCTCTTCGGGCAGGAAGTCGCGGATCTTCTTGGCGATCATCGGCGTGCGGCCCTGGCCACCGCCGATATAGACGGCAAAGCCGAGCCGGCCCTCGGCATCCTTCTTCAGATGCAGGCCGATATCGTGCACCTGGATCGCGGCGCGGTCGCGCTCGGCGCCGGTGACGGCGACCTTGAACTTCCGCGGCAGGAAGACGAATTCGGGATGCAGCGACGACCACTGCCGGAGGATTTCGGCATAGGGCCGGGGATCGGCGACCTCGTCGGCGGCGGCACCGGCGAAATGATCGGCGGTGACGTTGCGGATGCAGTTGCCCGAGGTCTGGATCGCATGCATCTCGACGGAGGCGAGCTCGGCGAGGATATCGGGAATGTCCGAGAGCTTCGGCCAGTTGAACTGCAGGTTCTGACGGGTGGTGAAATGGCCATAGCCACGGTCATAGCGCCGCGCGATGTCGCCGAGCTTGCGCATCTGCTTCGATGACAGCGTGCCATAGGGCACCGCGATGCGCAGCATATAGGCATGCAGCTGCAGATAGACGCCGTTCATCAGGCGCAGCGGCTTGAACTGGTCCTCGGTCAATTCGCCCGAGACGCGGCGCTCCACCTGGTCGCGAAACTGCGCGACGCGGTCGGTCACGAAATCCTGGTCGAACTCGTCATAGCGATACATGGACGTCAACCTGCCTGGTTCGCTGCGGCACGCTCGGCAAGTTCCGCCTCGCCATAGGCGACGGTCGGGCCGGCGGCGCGGATACGCTCGCGCAGGCGCACCGGAATCGGCACCCCCGCCTCGACCGTCACCTCGATTTCATAGGGCTCCACGACGATGCGGGCGTCGTGCTGCGCCTTGCCATAGGCGATCGCCTCGGCCAGCGCCTCTGGCCCGACGACACGCGCATCGGCGAGGCGGCGCGACCAGCCGCCATCGGCGGTGAGGAACACGACGAGGCCGTCGCCGAGGTCGTTCGCTGTGATGATGCTGTCGGTCATGCGGTTCCGTTCGGGCGCGTCACGCCGCCATCGCGGCAAGCGGCAAAGGGGCGACGCCAAGGGCGCTCTCGGCGATGACGCGGCCGACGATGATCACCACCGGTCCGTCGATCTCCGGGCGATCGGCGATCATGGCGAGTTCGTCGAGCCGGCCGGCATAGGCGCGGCGGTCGGCGCGCGAGGCATTCTCGATCACGGCCACGGGCGTCGAGGCGGCGAGGCCGTTCTCGATCAGCCGCGCGGCGACCTTCGAGGCGACGCTGCGGCCCATATAGACGGCGATGGTCGAGCCGGCGAGCGCGAGCCCCGCCCATTCGGGCAGCGTATCGCCGCGCATGTCGTGGCCGGTGGCGAGGACGAAGGTCGAGGCGACGTCGCGCAGCGTCAGCGGGATTTCGTTCTCGGCTGCGGCTGCGATCGCCGCCGTGATGCCGGGCACGATGTCGAAGGAAATGCCGGCCGCCCGCAGCGCCGCCATCTCCTCGCCGGCGCGGCCGAAGACGAGCGGATCGCCAGACTTGAGCCGCACCACGCGGCGGCCGTCGCGGGCCTCGCGCACCAGGATGGCGTTGATCTCGTCCTGGCTGGCGGCATGCATGCCCTTGGCCTTGCCGACATAGATCCTGAGCGCATCGCGCCGGCCCATGGCGACCACGGCCTCCGGCACCAGCTTGTCATAGACGATGACGTCGGCTTCCTGCAGCAGCCGCACGGCGCGCAGCGTGAGGAGGTCCTCGGCGCCGGGACCGGCGCCGACCAGGCTGACATGACCGGCGAGGCCCTTGGCGGCCGTCGCCTCGATGCCCGTGACCGCCGCGGCGCCGGCTTCCTCGATCTGGCCGGCCAGCACATGGGCCGCGGCAGGCCCCGAGAAGAAATGCGCCCAGAAACGGCGGCGCGCGTCGCCGGAGGGGATATGCGCAGCGACACGCTCGCGGAGGCCCTCGGCGAGATGGGCGAGATCGCCAATCGCCGGCGCCAGCATCTGCTCGATGCGGGCGCGGACATGGCGGGCGAGCACAGGCGCCGCGCCCTCGGTCGAGATCGCGACGCTGAGCGGGGCGCGGTTGACGAGGGCCGGCACGTAGAAATCGCAGAGATCGGGCCGGTCGACGACATTGACCGGAATGCCGGCCGACTTGGCGAGATCGCGCACCATGCTGTCGTGATCAAGCTCGCCCGTCGCCGCGAAGACGAGCGCGGCCCCCGAAAGGTCCGCCGCCTCGGGCCAGCGCGCCTCATGGGCGGCACCGGCCGCTGCGAGATCCTCGGCGGCCTCGGCCTCGAGCTCCGGCGCGAACACGACGAGGAGCGCGCTCGTTTCCGACAACAGCCTCAGCTTCGCCGCCGCCTCGCGTCCGCCGCCGACGACCACGACCTTGCGCCCCTCCACTTTGTGGAAGGCGGGAAAGGTCGACAGTCTCCGATGGGCAGGCGCCATCGACATCTCCGGCTCGGCATGCGGATGAAGTTCGGAAAATTCTTGCATGGTATTTAGTGAATGCCGAATGGAAACGCGACAAAGGCGGTTCCAATCTCCGCATCGCGCATGGAAAATCATTCCAGCGCCCTGATCGGCGCGCCGGAGATGACGGGATCGGCAGAGGCGAGGAAACGCCCGCCTTTCCAAGGCCCTGCCTCGGGGTTCGCGGCCCTGTCACCGACGACGCCGACGCGGCAGCGATGCGAATAGGCGACTTAATCAGTCGCCTATGTAGAATTTCGTTCCCCGCCTAGAACACGCCGGCGCCGAGCTCGGCCGAGACGGCCTGGTCGCGGAACATCCCGAAGAGCTCGCGGCCCATGCCGTAGACCTCTTCCTCGGGACGGGTGGCGGCCGGCCGCGCGGCGAATTCGGCGGCGTCGACCAGCACGGCGAGTTCGCCGGTCAAGCAGTCGATGCGGATCATGTCGCCGTCGCGGATCTTGGCGATCGGCCCGCCGGCCAGCGCCTCCGGCGTCACATGGATCGCCGCCGGCACCTTGCCCGACGCGCCGGACATGCGGCCATCGGTCAGGAGTGCCACGCGATGGCCGCGGTCCTGCAGGATGCCGAGCGTCGGCGTCAGCTTGTGCAGTTCCGGCATGCCATTGGCCTTCGGGCCCTGGAAGCGGATGACGGCGACGAAATCGCCGGTGAGCTCGCCGGCCTTGAAGGCGGCGATGAGCGCGTCCTGCGCCTCGAAGACCTTCGCCGGCGCCTCGATGACATGGCGATCCGGCTTCACGGCCGAGATCTTGATCACCGCGCGGCCGAGATTGCCGGAGAGGAGCTTCAGCCCGCCGGTCGGCTGGAACGCCCGCGCCACCGGGGCCAGCACCTTCTCGTCGAGGCTCTCGCGCGCGCCCTCCTGCCAGGCGATCGTGCCGTCTTCGCCAAGCTTCGGCTCGACCGTATAGGCGGCGAGGCCCTGGCCCCAGACGGTCTTGACGTCCTCGTGCAGATAGCCGGCGTCGAGCAGCTCGCGGATCAGGAAGCTCATGCCGCCGGCGGCATGGAAATGGTTCACGTCGGCAAGGCCGTTCGGATAGACGCGGGTCAGGAGCGGCACGACGTCCGAGAGATCGGAGAAGTCGTCCCAGGTCAACTGGATGCCCGCCGCCTTGGCGATGGCGATCAGGTGCATCGTGTGGTTGGTCGAGCCGCCGGTGGCGTTGAGGCCGACGACGCCGTTGACGATCACCTTCTCGTCGACGATCTCGCCGATCGGCGTGAACGCGTTGCCGAGCGCAGTGATGGCGAGGACGCGCTTCGTCGCCGCCTTGGTCAGCGCCTCGCGCAGCGGCGTGTTCGGATTGACGAAGGACGAGCCCGGCAGATGCAGGCCCATGATCTCCATCATCATCTGGTTGGTGTTGGCGGTGCCGTAGAAGGTGCAGGTGCCGGGGCCATGATAGGAGGCGCTCTCGGCTTCCAGCAGCTCGGCGCGGCCGACCTTGCCCTCGGCATAGAGCTGGCGGATGCGCGCCTTCTCGCCGTTGGGCAGGCCCGTCGTCATCGGACCGGCCGGAACGAACATCGTCGGCAGATGGCCGAAGGAGAGCGCGGCGATCATCAGGCCGGGCACGATCTTGTCGCAGATGCCGAGAAAGACCGCGGCATCGAACATGTTGTGCGAGAGCCCGATCGCCGCCGCCATGGCGATGGCATCGCGCGAGAAAAGCGACAGCTCCATGCCGGTCTGGCCCTGCGTGACGCCGTCGCACATCGCCGGGACGCCGCCCGCGACCTGCGCGACGCCGCCGACCTCGCGTGCCGCCTGGCGGATCAGCTCGGGATAGGTCTCATAGGGCTGATGCGCCGAGAGCATGTCGTTATAGGCGGTGATGATGCCGATATTCGGCACCACGTCGCCCTTCAGCGCCGCCTTGTCGTCGACGCCGCAGGCGGCGAAGCCATGCGCGAGGTTGCCACAGGCAAGGTTCCCGCGCCGCGTCCCGCTCCTGCCGCTGGCGATCGCGGCGGCGACGCGCTTCAGGTAGAGCGCGCGGCTCGCCGCGCTGCGGGAGCGGATGCGTTCGGTGACCTCGGCGACCTTCGGGTGAATGCTCATGGCTGAACTCCAGATGGTGCCGGGCACGACCGCGCCCGGCATGCGTCGACCGCGGGCCGGAGCCCGCTCCGAAGACGGCTATTCGATTTCTTCATGCCAGGTGCGGCCGTCGCGCTCGATGAGCGCGATCGCCGACGAGGGACCCCAGGTTCCCGCCGTATAGGCCTTCGGCGCCTCGCGCAGCGCCGCCCAGCCCTCGAGGATCGGATCGATCCACTTCCATGCCGCCTCGACCTCGTCGCGGCGCATGAACAGCGTGGCATTGCCGCGGATCACGTCCATCAGCAGCCGCTCATAGGCCTCGGGGCTGCGCGTCTTGAAGGTCTGCGCGAAGCTCATGTCGAGCGGGACATGGCGAAGCCGCATGCCGCCGGGGCCCGGATCCTTGATCATCAGCCAGAGGCGGACGCCCTCGTCCGGCTGCAGGCGCATCACCAGCTGGTTGGAGACGAGCTGGCCGGCGGCGCTGCCGAAGATCGAATGCGGGATCGACTTGAACGAGACCACGATCTCGGAAATGCGCTCGGGCAGGCGCTTGCCGGTGCGGATGTAGAACGGCACGCCGGCCCAGCGCCAGTTCTCGATCTCGGCCTTCAGGGCGACGAAGGTCTCGGTCGAGGAATCGCTGCGGCCGAGCTCCTGCAGATAGCCCGGCACCGGACCGCCGGCCGAGGCGCCGGCGCGGTACTGGCCGCGCACGGTGACGGTTTCGAGCTGGGCGGCGGCGATCGGCTTCAGCGAGCGCAGCACCTTCAGCTTCTCGTCGCGCATCGCATCCGCCTCGAACTGGTTCGGCGGTTCCATGGCGACGAGGCAGAGCAGCTGCAGGATGTGGTTCTGAACCATGTCGCGCAGCGCGCCGGCGGTGTCGTAATAGCCGGCCCGGCTCTCGACGCCGAGATTCTCGGCGACCGTGATCTGGACATGGTCGATATGGGCGGCGTTCCAGAGCGGCTCGAACAGGGCGTTGGCGAAGCGCAGCGCCATCAGGTTCTGCACCGTCTCCTTCCCGAGATAATGATCGATGCGGTAGATCTGGCTTTCGTCGAACACCTTGCCGACCGCGTCATTGAGCGCGTTGGCGGATTTGAGGCTCTTGCCGATCGGCTTCTCGATGATGACGCGGGTCTCGGGCGTGATCAGGCCATGCGCGCCGATGCCCTCGCAGATGACGCCGAAGAGATCGGGCGACACGGCGAGATAGAAGGCGCGGATGCGGTCCTTGCCCTCCTCCAGCGTCGCGGCGAGATCGGCCCAGCCGCTGTCGTCGATCTTGGCGTCGACGGAGACATAGGAGATGCGGGCGAGGAAGGACGCCATCTGCTCCGGCTCGCGCTCCTCGGCGGGCACGAACTTGGTCAGCGCCTCCTCGGTCAGCCGGCGGTAGTCGTCGTCGCTCAGCTTGCGCCTGGAGGCGCCGATGATGCGCGAGACTTCAGGGATCTGGTCGTCGCGATGGCGGTGATACAACGCCGGCATCAGCTTGCGATAGGCGAGGTCGCCAGTCGCGCCGAACACGACGAGGTCGAAGGGGTCGACGGCGATGATTCGACTGGTCATGAAATCCCTCTTTCCCGATATCCGGACATCCCGGCAGCCGGCAGGCCTGCGTGTCCTAGCCAATTCCGCTTCATATGTTGAGGGAGAAAATTAGAGCATCGAAATAAAACTCCTGCGACGAGTTTGCCCTATCGTGCCGGCGCCGCGCCGAAGCGTTGCGGAGTATCAAGCAGGATATGGGCCAAAGGGAGATCACGACATGGCGGAACCGCATTGCATCGTACCGGCGGGCGACCGCTGCGGCGAGGGCGTCGTCTGGCATGCGGCCGAGCGCGCCGTCTACTGGACCGACATCAACCGCTTCCTGATCCACCGGCTCGACATCGCAAGCGGCGCCGTGCGGAGCTGGTTCTTCGCCGAGCCGGCCACCACGATCGGCCTCACCGACCGGCCGGGCACGCTCATCGTCGCGCTCGGCTCCAAGGTGATCCTCTGGCAGCCGGCGACCGACACGCGCACGGACTTCGCGACGCCCGAGGCCAACACGCCGGCGGCGCGGATGAATGACGGCCGGCCCGATCCCTTTGGCGATCTCATCGTCGGCTCGATGTTCAACAATGTGGCGCCCGACGGCTCGGGCATCCCGATCTCCGGCCCGGCCCTCGGCGCGCTCTACCGCGTCCGGACCGATGGCTCGAGCGAGACGATCAAGGCGGAGATCGGCATCACCAACACCATGGCCTGGGATCTTCCGCGCGGCCGCTTCTATACGGCCGACACCTTGAAGAACGAGATCTGGGCCTTCGACTATGACGCGGCGACCGGCGCGCTGTCGAACGAACGCGATCATTTCGCCGGCTTCGAACGCGGCTCGCCCGACGGCTCGCAGATCGACGCCGAAGGCACGCTGTGGAACTGCCGCTATGGCGGCGGCTGCATCGTGCGGATTGCGCCGGAGGGCACGATCGCGGGCATCGTCGACATGCCGGTCGGCAACATCACCAACTGCACCTTCGGCGGCGATGATCTGAAGACGCTCTACATCACCACCGCGCAAGGCGGCGACGGCCCGCTCGAGCGGCTCGCCGGCGGGCTGTTCACCTATGCCTCGGACGTTCCGGGCACGGCAGAGACGGTGTTCCGCCTCGATCGCTGAGCGGCGATTGCGGGGCCGGGCGCGCGCATGGCAAGGTGCGCCGCCCGGGCCTTGCGCTTTCCCCCGATCGGCCCTGGGCCAGGGAGAAAACGCCATGACATCGTCCGCATCACCCATACCGAGGCTGCGGCAGGGGGGCGCCCCGCTCCTCGCTGCACTGGCGCTTCTCGTCGCCGGCCCGCTGGTCGCCCCCAGCGCCGCCGCGCAGCCGACCAGCGCGCAGCAGCAGGCGATCAAATCCTCCTGCCAGAGCGATTTCCGCGCCCATTGCTCGGGCGTCTCCCCCGGCGGCTCGGCGGCGCTGCAATGCCTTCAGCAGAATGTCGCCACGCTCTCGGCCGGATGCCAGCAGGCCGTCAACGCCGTCTCGGGCGGCGGCACCACCGCGGCCCCGGCCGCAGCGCCCGCCGCCACTGCGCCGGCGGCGACGGCACCGGCAACGCCGCCTCCCGCCGCGGGCAAGCCGCCGGCGACAAAGCCCCCGGCCGCAGCCGTCGCGCCGCCGCCACCGCCGATGTCGCCGCGGCAGGAGATGATGCTGGTCCGCCAATATTGCGGGCGCGACTTCAACCGCTTCTGCAGCAGCGTCCGCATGGGCGGCGGCAATGCCGTCGCCTGCCTCCGGGCGAATGCGGCGCAGCTCTCCTCCGGCTGCAAGCGAGCGCTTTCGGCGGCGATGCGCTGAGCGATGTCCATCGCCGTGTCGGGCCGCGCGACGACAAGGCCGCGCGGCCGGGCACGGCGCTATTCACAACAAAGACAGGCTCGCTGAACCGGCATGGAGCGGCGCCCTGATCCTTGCATCTGTCCATATCTGGACTATATTGTCCGAAGATGGACAGGAGCCTGCCGATGATCTCAGCCAAGCCGTCGCTGCCCGATCCCGGGCCCTCTGCCGGGCAGCTGTTCGCGGCGTCCGACCGCAAGCGTCTCGGCGGACCGGGCCTTCGGGCCTTCATCGCCATCGCCGATCTCTGGGGCCTCGGCGAGGCCGAGCGGATGCGCATGCTCGGCCTCCCCGGCCGCTCGACCTATTTCGGCTGGCTCGCCAAGGCGCGCGCCGATGCGCCTCTCAGCCTGCCGCTCGATACGCTGCTCAGGATCTCGGCCGTGCTCGGCATCCACAAGGCGCTGCGCATCCTCTTCGCCGACGATGCCGAGGCGCTCGCCTGGTTGCGGGGACCGAACAGCGGCCCGTTGTTCGGCGGCCAGCCGCCGCTCACGCTCGCCGCCAACGGGACGCAGGACGGCTTGCTGCTGCTCCGCCGCCATCTCGATGCCTGGCGCGGCGGGTTGTTCTCGGCGCCGCTGCCGGCGCTCGATGATCTCGCGACGCCGATCGGCGATGACGACATCGTCTGGATCTGACATGCGGCGCTTTCCGATGACATCCGTCGACGGGCCGACGCAGCGGCTCATCCCCTCGCGCTATCCGCCGATCGGCGCCTTCGACGATGTCGTGTCGCAGGATGAACTCGCCGCGGTGATGGAGCTCGAAGGCTGGACCAATGACCGCCTCGTCGCCGAGCGGCTGGCGCGGCTGCCGGCCAGCGAATGGGTCTATGGCAGGCCGAATTCCAGCGTCATCATGGCCTCGTTCCTGCACACGCCGCCGACGGGCCTCCGCTTCTCCTCCGGCGCGCTCGGCGCCTGGTATGGCGCGATGCGGATCGAGACGGCGGTGGCCGAGGTGGCGCATCACCTCCGCCGGGAAATGATCCGCAGCCGCAGTGAGCGGCGCGTCGCCACCTACCGCGTCTATGGCGCCCGCCTCGCCGGCAGCTATCGCGACATCCGCTCGGGCCTCGCCGATGAGCCCGGCCTCTATGCCTCCTCCGACTATGCGGCGGCGCAGGCCTTCGGCGAGAGCGTGCGGGCCGCCGGCGAGGACGGCATCCTCTATGCGAGCGTCCGCCACCAGGGCGGCGAGAATGTCTGCGCCTACCGCCCCTCGAAGATCCTCGATGTCACGCAATCCGGCCATATCGAGCTGACGCTGCGCACCGAGGGCAAGATGATCGCGCGCCGCCTCGCCTGAGGTCAGGCCGGGTCGCGCTCCCCTGCCCCCACGGCCGGCGCGCTCGCCTTGATCACCATGTCGAGAAAGAGCCGCATCGCGCGGCCGGCCGAGCCGCTGTCCTGGCCGGCCGTGAGCGCCGAGCCGTTGGAGATCGCGATGAAGGTCTGGGCGATGTCGGCGATCGGCGCCGGCGGCGCGAGGCCGAGCCGCTCGAAGACCATGGCGATGAAGGCGGCGAGTTCGGCGCGGAAGCCGGCCTGCAGCTGCTCGTAGCCGGCGGCGAGGCTGGCGCTCCGCCGCGCCTGCAATTCGAGCTCGGCCGACAGCAGCGCCAGTTGCGGATTGCTGTGCGCGCTGTCGAGCCAGGCCGTCAGCGTCGCCATCAGCTTCGCCGTCTCGGTCTCGGCCAGCATCGCGCGGATCGAGGCGATCTCGGCGCGCTTCTTCTCCTCCAGCAGCGCCAGGAAGATCGCTTCCTTGGAGGCGAAGTTGGAATAGAAGGCCCCTTTCGAGAAGCCGGCCTCCTCGGCGATGTCGTCGACGCTCGCCCCGGCATAGCCCGAGCGCGCGAAGGCCGCCGCCGCCGAGGCGAGCAGCAATTCCCGTGTCCGGACCCGGCTTTCTTCCCGCGACAAGCGCGCCATCACACCCTCACACAAACCACTTGAAATCCGAATACCGACTGGTATCTTACATACCGATCAGTATTTCAATCCCCGATCGGATGGAGAGCAGGATGGCATTCGCGAGCGCCTTCGTCACCGGAGCAACCGGACTTCTCGGCTACAATCTGGTTCGCCTGCTCATCGAACGCGGCGTCCGCGTCACGGCGCTGGTGCGCTCGCGCGACAAGGCGGCGCGGATGTTCGGCGATCTCGACGTTGCGATCGTCGAGGGCGACATGGGGAATGTTCCGGGCTTTGCGGAGCATCTCGCCGGCCACGATGTGCTCTTCCACACCGCCGCCTATTTCCGCGACAGCTACAAGGGCGGGCGCCATCGCGACGCCCTGATCGCGACCAATGTCACGGCGACCGAGGCGCTGCTCGGCGCGGCCTATGCCGCCGGCATCCGCCGCTTCGTCCACACCTCCTCGATCGCGGTCGTCGATGGCCCGCGCGGCAGACTGATCGACGAGACCATGCCGCGGCGGCTCGAGGACGCTGACGACTATTATGCGAGCAAGATCCTGTCGGACCGCGCCGTGCGCGCCTTCCTCGACACCCATCCCGACGTCAACGGCTGCTTCGTGGGGCCCGGCTTCATGTTCGGCCCCGGCGATGCCGGCCCGACCTCGGCCGGGCAGATCGTGCTCGACTATGCCCGCCGCAAGCTGCCGGGCGTTCCGCCGGGCGGCTTCTCGGTCGTCGATGCGCGCGATGTGGCGCTCGCGGAAATCGCCGCCGCCGACAAGGGCCGCCGGGGCGAGCTCTATCTCGCGGCGGGGCGGCCGATGACGATGGCCGAGCTCGTCACCGTGCTGCAGGCGGCGACCGGCGTTCCGGCGCCGAAGATGAAGGTGCCGCTGGCGATGATGTATGTGCTCGGCGGGATCGAGGAGCTCGGCAAGCGGCTGTTCGGCCGGCCGGCGCTGCTCAGCCTCGCCGCCGTGCGGATGATGGATCGCGAAGACGGCCGCTATCGCTTCAGCGCCGAAAAAGCGACGCGCGAACTCGGCCTCAGCTTCCGCCCGGTCGAGGAGACGATCGCCGACGTGGTCGCCTGGTATCGGCAGAATGGATGGCTCGGCGCTGCCGCCGCGCCATCCGGCGGCGGTCAGGTGCGCGGGAAGGCGATGCCGTTCTCGTCGAACACGTGAAGGTGGCGGATGTCGGTGGTCAGCGCCACCTTCTGCCCCTTGCTGACCTCGATATCGTTCTCGATCTTGGCGACGATCGGCTCGGCGATGCCGACATCGACATAGATCAGCGTCACTTCGCCGAGCTGCTCGACGATGTCGATCGTGCCGTGGAAGATGGCGTCATCGCCTTCGGTGAGCAGCAGATCCTCCGGACGGACGCCGAAGGTGCCGCGCTTGCCGGCATTCGCGGCCGGGATGACGGTCGAGACCTTGATCGGCCCGCAGCCATCCGGCTGCACCGAGGGCGTCGCGCCGCCAGCGACGATCGTGCAGGGAATGGTGTTCATCGACGGCGAGCCGAGGAAGCGGGCGACGAACAGGTTGTCCGGCCGGTGATAGAGCTCCATCGGCGCGCCGACCTGCTCGATGCGGCCGGCATTCAGCACGACGATGCGGTCGGCGAGCGTCATCGCCTCGACCTGGTCATGCGTGACATAGATCATCGTCACGCCGGCCATGCGCTCGTGCAGCTTGTTGATCTCGATGCGGGTCTGCACGCGCAGCGCCGCGTCGAGGTTCGAGAGCGGCTCGTCGAACAGGAACACCTTGGGGTCGCGCACGATGGCGCGGCCGATGGCGACGCGCTGGCGCTGGCCGCCCGAGAGCTGCTTCGGCAGGCGATCGAGATAGGGCGTGATCTGCAGGATGTCGGCCGCCTCGCGGACGCGCTTGTCGATCTCGGAGGCCTCATGGCCCTTCGCCAGCTTCATGCCGAAGGCCATGTTGTCGTAGACGGTCATATGCGGATAGAGCGCATAGGACTGGAACACCATGGCGATGCCGCGCTTCGAGGGCGCCAGCTGGTTGACCACCTGGCCGTCGATCTGCAGCGTGCCCGCCGTGATGTCCTCGAGGCCGGCGATGAGCCGGAGGAGGGTCGACTTGCCGCAACCCGACGGGCCGACGAAGACGATGAATTCGCCCGACTTGATGTCGAGGTCGATGCCATGCAGCACCTTGACGGTGCCGTAGCTCTTCTTGACGCCGCGCAGCAGCAGTCCAGCCATGTTCGTTCCCCTTCCCAGCCTTCTCAGGCAATCCTTGCGAAGAACGCGTCGCGCCCGTTGAGGCTGATGGTTCGTTCCTGTTGATGCAGCGTCGCCGTGAAGCCGTGCCCGTCGAGCACGGTGACCTCGATGCCCGGCGGCAGGTCGGCCGTGACCGGCGCCGCGCCGAGATTGAACAGCGCGAGGATCTTCTCGCCGCCGCCTTCGCGGATGAAGCCGAGCACGTCGTCCGGCGTGTCGACGAAGCGGATCGAGCCCGAGACCAGCGCCGGATGCGCCTTGCGGAAGGCGATCATGCGCCGGTAATGCGCGAGCACCGAGGACTGGTCGACATCCTCGCGATTGGCGGCGCGGGCGATGTGATCCTGCGACACCGGCAGCCACGGCTTGCCGCTCGAGAAGCCGCCATAGGTGCCGTTCGATTCCCAGACCATCGGCGTGCGGCAGCCGTCGCGGCCCTTGTATTCCGGCCAGAAGCGGATGCCGTAGGGATCCTGCAGGTCCTCGAAGGCGATCACCGCCTCGGTCAGGCCGAGTTCCTCGCCCTGGTAGAGACAGACCGAGCCGCGCAGCGACAGGAGGATCGCCGCGGCGATCTTGGCGACGCCGTCATAGTCGCCGTCGGTCGTCCAGCGGCTGACATGGCGGACGATGTCGTGGTTGGAGAAGGCCCAGCACGGCCAGCCATCGCCGACGATCTCCTCGAAGGCCATCACGCGCTTGACGAAGTGCTCCTTCGTGAAGATCGGCGACAGGAAGTCGAAGGTGTAGCACATGTGCAGCTTGTCGCCGCCCGAGGTGTAGGCGGCCATGGTGCGCAGCGAGCGCGGGCCGTCGCCGATCTCGCCGACCGTGGTCTGGCCGGGATAGCGATCGAGCAGCGCCCGGAGCCGCTTCAGGAATTCGAGATTCTCCGGCTGGCTCTTGTCGTGGATATGATCCTGCCAGTTATACGGATTGACCGCCGGCGCCTCGGGCGAATTGCGGTCCTCGAGCTTCGACGGTGGATTGTCCTCGAGGCCCTGCGAGTGGACGTAGAAGTTCACCGTATCCAGGCGGAAGCCGTCGACGCCGCGCTTCAGCCAGAATTCCACCGTCTCGAGCAGCGCGTCCTGCGCCGCCATGGTGTGGAAATTGACGTCGGGCTGCGAGGTCAGGAAGTTGTGCAGGTAATACTGGCAGCGGGTCGTGTCCCACTCCCAGGCCGAGCCGCCGAAGATCGACAGCCAGTTGTTGGGCGGGTTGCCGTCGGGCTTCGCGTCGGCCCAGACATACCAGTCGGCCTTGTCGTTGTCCTTGGACGAGCGGCTTTCCTTGAACCAGGCATGCTGATCCGAGGTATGCGACAGCACCTGGTCGATCAGCACGCGGATGCCGCGGGCATGCGCCTCGGCGATCAGGTGATCGAAGTCCTCGATCGTGCCGAACATGCCGTCGACGGCGCAATAGTCCGAGACGTCGTAGCCGAAATCCTTCATCGGCGACTTGAAGAACGGCGCGATCCAGATCGCGTCGGCGCCGAGCGCGGAGATGTAGGGAAGCCGCTCGGCGATACCCTTGAGGTCGCCGATGCCGTCGCCATTCGTGTCCTGGAACGAGCGCGGATAGACCTGGTAGATGACGGCACCCCGCCACCAATCCGGGTCGCTCGACAGGATCGAGCCGGGAACCTGTTGCTGCACGATCTGGTCCATCATCAGCCCTTCACGCCGCCGGCGGTGAGACCCGAGATGATCTTGCGCTGGAAGATCAGCACGAGAACGACGAGCGGCACGGTGACGATGACCGATGCGGCCATGATGTTCCCCCACGGGATTTCATATTGCGTGGCACCCGACAAGAGCGCGATGGCGACGGGAACCGTCCGCGTGTTGTTGGACGAGGTGAAGGTCAGCGCGAACAGGAACTCGTTCCAGGCGGCGATGAAGGCGAGCAGGCCCGTCGTCACCAGCGCCGGCCACATCAGCGGCAGGAACACCTTGGTGATGATGACCCAGGGGCTGGCGCCGTCGACGATGGCCGCCTCCTCGATCTCGATCGGCAGGTCACGCATGAAGGTCGTCAGGATCCACACGGTGAAGGGCAGCGTGAAGATCATGTAGGCGAAGATCAGCGCGAAGGGCGTGTTGAAGATGCCGAGGAAGCGGATGAGCTCGAACAGGCCCGAGAGCACCGCGATCTGCGGGAACATCGATACCGCGAGGATCGTAAAGAGGAGCAGCGAGCGGCCGCGGAAGCGGACACGCGACAGCGCGAACGAGGCCGTGACGGCGAGGAGCAGCGAGATCGCGACGACGACGGAGGCGATCAGCAGCGAATTGCCGAGATTGCGCACGAAGCTGCCGGTGGTCAGCACCTGCGTGTAGTTGGCGAGCGAGAAGCTCGTCGGCCAGTAGTTGATCTGGAACAGCGCGGTTCCGGATTTGAACGAGGTGATGATCGCGTAATAGAACGGGAAGATCGAGATGAGGACGATGCCGATTACCAGCAGGTAGAAGGCAGTGCGCTTGACGACATGCCAGAGCATCAGCGGCCTCCCTCGAAATTGACCTTGCCGACGATGATATAGACGACCGTGATCACGGTCAGGATCAGGAACAGCATGGTCGAGGCCGCCGAGCCATAGGCGAACTTGTCAAAATCGAACAGGTTCTCGCGGGCGAACACCGACATGGTCTTGGTCTGCGAATTGTTGGCGGTCAGCACGTAGATGAGGTCGAAGATGCGCAGGGCGTCGAGCATGCGGAAGATGATCGCGACCATCAGCGCCGGCCGGACCAAGGGCAGCGTCACCTTGAAGAACACCTTCACCGGATGAACGCCGTCGATCTTCGCGGCCTCGTAGATGTCGCCCGGGATCATCTGCAGGCCGGCGAGGATCAAGAGCGCCATGAACGGCGTCGTCTTCCAGATGTCGACCATCAGCACCGCCAGCATCGCGGTATCCGGATTGGCGGTCCAGGCGATCTTCTGCGAGATCAGCCCGAGATGCAGCAGCATGTCGTTGATGATGCCGAACTGGTCGTTGAGCATCCAGGCCCACATCTTGGCCGAGACGATGGTCGGGATCGCCCAGGGGACGAGGATGGCGGCGCGGACGAAGCCGCGGCCCTTGAATTCGGCGTTGAGCACCAGCGCGACGATCATGCCGATGACGGTCTCGAGGATGACCGAGACGACGGAGAAGCGAACGGTGTTCCACACCGACTTCCACCAGAGCGGATCGACGAGCAGCCCGTCATAGATGACGCGGCCGCTCTTCAGCGTGGTCATCGACAGGTAGTTCTCGAAGCCGACCCACTGCGCCGCGTCGAGATTGGTCAGCGAGGCGTTGGTGAAGGAGAAATAGATGCTGCGCAGCAGCGGCCAGCCGGCGACCATCGCCAGCACGATCAGCATCGGCGTCAGGAACAGCCAGGCGGACCGGACGCGCTGGCGGAAGAGGTCCGAGCCGGCGCTGACTTCGGCGACATCGGCGGTTTCGGCAATGGCCATGCTGATCGTCCCCCGCGGCCCTTGCGGCCGCTCACTCACGGAATGCCCGTGTCCCTCTGGCGGACGGCCCGAAGCGGCAGCCGACAGGAAGGACGCGATGAATGCAATCGGAAAACCGCCCCCCGCGCGAACGCGGGAGGCGGCGAGAACGGGACGCTTACCAGTTGGCGCCCTTGAGCTTGGTCAGCTGGGCCTCGAGCAGCTCGAGGTTGTCGGCCGCCGAGCCGTTGCCGGAGATGGTGTTGTGAACGGCGGTCCAGAAGTTCGACGAGACCTCGTTGTACTTCACCTTGGTCGGCGCCGACGGACGCGGAACGGCGTTCAGGAACACGTCCTTCCAGCGCGGGATGATCGGCACGGCCTTGGCGATGTCGGCGTCGTCATAGAGCTCGACGATCGTCGGCAGGTTGGAGGCCTCGATGGCCTGCTTCTTCT
This sequence comes from Kaistia sp., assembly GCA_965229325.1. Taxonomy (GTDB): domain Bacteria; phylum Pseudomonadota; class Alphaproteobacteria; order Rhizobiales; family Kaistiaceae; genus Kaistia. The sequence goes on from OZ245873.1 coordinate 2,588,585, forward strand.
GCATTTCCTTCGAGGTCAGGAACTTGACCAGATCGATGGCTTCCTTCTGGTTCTTCGAATATTTCGAGACCGCGAGGTTCCAGCCGCCGAGGGTTGCCGCCGAGCCGGCGCCCTCACCGGTGCCGGCCGGCAGCGGGGCGACGTCGAACTTGCCCTTCACGGCCGAGTCGGCGCCGTTGCCGAGCGAGTAGGCGTAGGGCCAGTTGCGCATGAACACGGCATTGCCGGTCTGCCAGACGCCACGCGACTCTTCTTCCTGATAGGCGAGCACGCCGGGCGGGGAGATGGTGTTGACCCAGCCCTTGACCGCCTCGAGGGCCTCAGCGGCCTTCGGATTGTTGATCGAGATGGTGCCGTCGGCCTCGACGATCTGGCCGCCGCCGTTCGACTTGACCCATTCGAGCGCGTTGCAGGTCAGGCCTTCATAGGCGTTGCCCTGCCAGACGAAGCCCCAGATGTCCTTGGAGCCGGCTTCGCGCTCCTTGTCCTGGATCTCCTTGGCCGTGGCGGCCAGCTCTTCCCAGGTCTTCGGCGGGGTCTTGCCGTACTTCTCGAGCAGGTCCTTGCGATAGTAGAGCGCCGGCGCATCGGTGAAGAGCGGCATGGCGACGAGCTTGCCGTTCACGGTCTGCGATTCGACGATCGACGGGAAATGCTGGCCGATGACGTCCTTGGTCGCCTCGGTCAGGTCGACGAGCTGCTCGGCGAGCTGCGGCGCCCAGATCACGTCGGTCTGGTAGACGTCGATGTCGGAATTGCCGGCGGCGAGCCAGAGCTTGTACTGGCCGAACTGGTCGGTCGTCGACGAGGGCATCGGGACGATGGTGACCTTGTTGCCGCTCGACTTCTCGTAGATGTCGAGCTTCTCGCGCAGGACGGCGAGGCCGTTGCCGGTATCGCCCGACACGATGGACAGATTGGCCGCATTGGCAGCGCTGGCAACGGCGATCGCCGCAGCGAAGCCGAGGAGCGCGGAACGCATGTTCATGTGAAAACCTCCCTGAGAGACAGTCGTAGCTCATGAGGGTGAGCAAAGAGGCCGGGCCAGTCCCCCGACCGGCCCCTGCATCCACTCCTCCCCATAAAACGCTCGTCGAACTCCCGCCCCGAGACGAGAACCCAAAGCGCTTTGAAAGCAGTTTCAACAGGTGACGCCGCGGCTGTCAAGCTCCCGCATCGGCGCGATAGGATGCAGTGCAGCACGAAACGTCGATGATTTCGTATGATAAAACAGTGCACTTCTCTGAATCTTCGATAGAATCGGCCTATCGCCTGTCATGCTGCGGTGCGAATAGCACTGTCGCGATCGGGCCGGTCGCGGGAAGCGCCTTGCAAGACGATTTGAAAGCGCTTTGAATGAGGCGGCGTGGGGAGGAACGGGCTCGATGAAGCTCAAGGATCTCGCTCTGCATCTCGGTCTGTCGCAGACGACCGTGAGCCGGGCGCTCAATGGCTATCCTGAAGTCAACGAGGAGACGCGGCGACGCGTGCTCGAGGCTGCGCGCCGGCATGGCTATCAGCCCAACGCCAATGCGCGCCGGCTCGCCACCGGACGGGCGAATGCCATCGGCATCGTGCTGCCGACCGACCGCAACATGCTGCTCGATCCGCACTACATGGAATTCCAGGCCGGGCTCGGCGAAACGCTGCTCGCCGACGAGATCGACATCGTGCTGTCGCCCTCGCGCGGCGGCGACGAGATCGCCAACTACCAGCGCATGGCGGTCGGCTCGCGCGTCGACGCGGTCGTGCTGTCGAGCCCACTGATCTCGGACGAACGCGTGCCGCTCCTCACCGAGCTCGGCCTGCCCTTCGTGCTGCATGGCCGCACCGAATCGGCGACGCCGCATGCCTGGATCGACATCGACAACGAGGGTGCGTTCCGCCACGCCACCAAGCATCTCATCGATCTCGGCCATCGCCGCATCGGCCTCGTCAATGGCGAGGCCCGCTTCACCTTCGCCCGCGACCGCGAGATCGGCTTCCGCTCGGCGCTCGCGGCGCGCGGCATCGCCGCCGACGAGCGCATCATCGCCAGCGGTGTGATGAGCGACGAGGTCGGCTACCGCATCGCGGAGCGCTTCCTCGCCGAGCGGCCGCGGCCGACGGCGCTGCTCGTCTCCTCGATGATGATGTCGCTCGGCGCCTTCCGCGCCATCCGCGCCGCCGGCCTCGAGCTCGGCCGCGACGTCTCGATGATCGCGCATGACGACGTGTTTCCGTTCCTCAATCCCGACAGCATGGTGCCGACCATGTCGACGACGCGCTCCTCGATCCGCGCCGCCGGCAAGCGCGTCGGCGAGCTCTTGATGGAGATCGTCGACGGCCGCGCGCCCGAGACGGTGCACGAACTCTGGCCGGTCGAACTGGTCGTGCGCGCCTCGACGGGGCCGGCACCGGCCGATTGATCGCTGCGCTTGACAGGGGCCGGCGAACGTCGAACAACGCTTTCGACCGTTTTGGACCGTGCGCCGCGAGTTCCCAGCCGTGAATGCCCCCTCTTCCGCCGAGACCTATGCCGATTCCGAGATCGACGCCGCGGCGCCGGGTCGCCGCGCCGCGCCTTCCCTCACCGACGCCGCGCTGGTCGCGGTCGATTGGGGCACGTCGCGCTGCCGCGCCATGCTGCTCGACCGCGACGGCGGCCTGATCACGGAAGCCGAGAGCAATGACGGCATCGGGCCGCTCGGCGGCCAAGGCCATGAAGAGGCCTTCGAGCGGCTGACGGCCGGCTGGCCGCGCGTGCCCGTGCTGATGGCCGGCATGGTCGGCAGCCGGCAAGGCTGGCGCGAAGCGGCCTATGTTCCCGTTCCCGCGACCAGCGCGGCGCTGGCGGCTGGACTCAAGCGCTTCGAGGGCGCCGACCATCGCCCGCTCGCGATCGTCCCCGGCCTCGTGCTGCGCTCGGCAGCGCGCGACGGCGACGTCATCCGCGGCGAGGAAACGCAGCTCGTCGGCCTGATGGAAGAGGAGCCCGATTTCGCCGGGATCGCCATCCTGCCCGGCACCCATTCGAAATGGGCCGCTGTCGGTGACGGCACCATCCGCGACTTCCAGACCTTCATGACCGGCGAGATGTTCGAGCTCCTGGCGCGGAAGTCCTTCCTGCGCCATTCGGTGTCCGAACAGGCCGACGACATCGCCTCGTCCGAGCATTTCGCGCTCGCGGTGCGCCGCAGCGTCGTCGAGGGCCTGCCCTTCCTCGGCGCCATCTTCTCCGTCCGTGTCCGCCAGCTGCTCGACGGCGTCTCCGGCGACGACAATCTCGCTTATCTCTCCGGCCTCGTCATCGGCGGCGAGATCGCCGCGGCGCGCGATGCCGGCCTGCTCGCGGCGGACCAGCCGATCCGCATCATCGGCTCGCGCTCGCTCGCCCGCGCCTATCAGGCGGCCTTCGCTGTTGCCGGCCAGTCGGCCGAGGCGCGCGACGGCTCGGCCCTCGTGCGGCGCGGCCTCGTCCGCATCGCGCGCGTCAACGGATTGCTGTGACGCTCCGCGCCATGACGGCGGAGCGCTGTACCAACGCCTCTTCGAAGGACCCTCGATGACCCATCCCCTGTTCGGAAGTCACCGCCCGCTCGTCGCCATCCTGCGCGGCATCGCGCCCGGCGAGGCCGCGGCCGTGTTCGACGTGCTGGTCGAGGCGGGGATCACGCTGATCGAGGTGCCGCTGAATTCGCCGGATCCCTTCCTCTCGATCGAGACAATGGCGAAGCGCGCCGACGGGCGGGCGCGGATCGGCGCCGGCACCGTGCTGCAGGTGGAGCAGGTCAATGCGGTCAAGGACTGCGGCGGCACGCTGATCGTCTCGCCGAACGCCAATGTCGCCGTCATCAGGCGGACCAAGGAATTGCGGCTCGATTCCTATCCCGGCGTGTTCACGCCGACCGAGGCCTTCGCCGCCATCGATGCCGGCGCCGATGCGCTCAAGTTCTTTCCCGCCGAACTGATCGGGACGGGCGGCATCCGCGCCATGAAGGCCGTCCTGCCCAAGGACCTGCCGGTTCTCGCCGTCGGCGGCGCCAATGCCGGCAATTTCGGCGAGTATCTGAAGGCCGGCTGCGCCGGCTTCGGCATCGGCTCGTTCCTCTACAAGCCGGGCGCCAGCATCGCCGATGTCGCGGCACGGGCGGCCGAACTCGTCGCCGCCTTCGACGCTGCAACATAAGCCGCCTAACGAATATTGCCGCGCAGCATCAAACGATCGTGAACGGCTGCGGCGCCTTCTTTCTTACAAACGTCATGGACTTCCTTAATGTTCGGGAGGCACGCAATGCCCGAACGCCCAAGGAGGTTCGTGATGAACGACTCCACTTCCTGCTCCGGCAAGGACTCTTCGCTGAACGAACTTCTGCATGAGCCGATCATCGCCATGCTGATGTCGAGCGACGGCGTGCATTCCGACGATATCCGCGCGCTGTTCCGCGACGTCGCCGCGAAGGACAGCAAGCGCGCCGCCCCGCGCCCGCGCCAGCTGTTCGAGAGCTGCCTGAACCGCTGAGGCGGCGCACGGTTTTCGCTGGCGATCCTGGAACCACACTGCACTGTCATTGCCGGGCTTGACCCGGCAATCCAGTCTTGCTTGCAGCATCAGAACGCACGCTAAGCACCACAGGAAGTCTGGATTGCCGGGCCAGACCCCGCAATGACAGCCTGATGGTGTGGTGTCCGATCAACAGCGACGCCTCTGTGCGACGGTGGCGCTCAATCTTGCGACGGACGGTTGGAAGGCACAGCCAAGACGCATTCCGGCGACAGACGCGGGCCATCCAGAACCATCTCCGTCGCCCCGGCGAAGGCCGGGGCCCATGAACTCCGGCGTTTGCAGGCTGGAGGATGGCCGGTGTTCCTGCATCCCGGCCCTCGCCGGGATGACGGCGCCATGGGGCCGGGTGGCTGTCCGCTATCGCCTCCCTGCGCCGGACAGAGGGCGGACAGCATCACACCGTCAGATGCGCCCGCACCGTTTCGCTGCCCATTTCGGCCTGCGTGCCCGAGGCGACCACCTCGCCGCGGTCCATGACGGCGAAGGTGTCGGCGAGTTCGTGCGCGAAGTCGAAATACTGCTCGACCAGGAGGATCGCCATGGTCCCCTGCCCGCGCAGCCACTGGATGGCGCGGCCGATATCCTTGATGATCGAGGGCTGGATGCCTTCGGTCGGCTCGTCGAGCACGAGGAGGCGCGGCCGCGTGACCAGTGCGCGGCCGATGGCGAGCTGCTGCTGCTGGCCGCCGGAGAGATCGCCGCCGCGGCGGCCGAGCATGTCGTTCAGCACCGGGAACAGCTCGAAGATATAGTCCGGGATGAAGCGCTCCTTGCGGGCGAGCGGGGCGAAGCCGGTCTCGAGATTCTCCTTGACCGTGAGCAGCGGGAAGATCTCGCGGCCCTGCGGCACATAGGCGATGCCGGCCCGCGTGCGGTCATAGGCCGGCATGCGGCCGAGCACCTTGCCGTCCAAGAGGATCTCGCCGCCCGAGATCGGCTTCTGGCCGACGATGGCGCGCAGGAGGCTCGACTTGCCGACGCCGTTGCGGCCCATGACGCAGGTGACCTTGCCGATCTCGGCCGTCAGCGAGACGCCGCGCAGCGCCTGCGCCGCGCCGTAATAGAGGTCGACATTCTTCGCCTCGAGCATCGGCGTCGTCTCAGATCCGGCAGTTCTGTCCAGCATGATCGTCCTCACCGCCCGAGATAGACTTCGATGACCGTCGGATCGGCCGACACCGCATCGAGCGTGCCCTCCGACAGCACCGAGCCCTGATGCAGCACGGTCACCTTCACATCCAGTTCGCGGACGAAGGACATGTCGTGCTCGACGACGACCACCGACTTGGTCTTGGCGATCTCCTTCAGCAGCGCCGCGGTCTCGCGCGTCTCGGCATCGGTCATGCCGGCGACCGGCTCGTCGACGAGCAGCAATTGCGGCTCCTGCGCCAGGAGCATGCCGATCTCGAGCCACTGCTTCTGCCCGTGCGAGAGATTGGCGGCGAGCCATTCCTTCTTGTCGGTGAGGCGGATGATCGAGAGGATTTCCTCGATCCGCGCCGTCTCCTTAAGGCTGGTGCGATGGAACAGCGTCGCGAAGGGCTTGCGGACGCCGGCGAGCGCGAGGTCGATATTGTTCCAGACGGTGTGGCTCTCGAACACCGTCGGCTTCTGGAACTTGCGGCCGATGCCGAGCGAGGCGATCGAGGCCTCGTCCATGCGCGTCAGGTCGGTATTGCCGGCGAAATAGACGTCGCCCTCGTCCGGCTTGGTCTTGCCGGTGATGACATCCATCATCGTCGTCTTGCCGGCGCCGTTCGGGCCGATGATCGCCCGCATCTCGCCGGGCTCGATGACGAGCGAGAGCGAGCGCAGCGCCTTGAAGCCGTCGAAGGAGACGGAGACGCCGTCGAGATAGAGCAGCGAGTTCTTCGCCCGCTCATGCGTCGCGCCCTCGGCGGGCTTCGGCTTCGCGCCTGTCGTTGCCATCTCGGTCATGCCCCTTCCTCCGCTGCGACACTGGCCTTGATCGGCGAGACGGCGGGCGGCGCCGACGTCGAGGTCGGCTTCACCCGCGCCCGCGCCAGCAGCGTGCCGATGACGCCCTTCGGCAGGAACAGCGTCACGGCGACGAACAGCGCGCCGAGCACGAACAGCCAGTATTCGGCGAGCGCGCCGGAGGTGAACCAGGTCTTGCCGAAATTGACCAGCAGCGCGCCGACGATCGGCCCGATCAGCGTGCCGCGGCCGCCGACCGCGACCCAGATCACCGCCTCGATCGAATTGGCCGGGGCGAATTCGCCGGGATTGATGATGCCGATCTGCGGCACGTAGAGCGAACCGGCGACGCCGGCCATCATGGCGGAGAGGACGAAGACGACGAGCTTGTAGCCCTCGACGCGGTAGCCGATGAAGCGGGTCCGGCTCTCGGCATCGCGCACGGCGATCAACACCTTGCCGAATTTCGAGGCGATCACCGCGCGGCAGATCAGGAAGCCGAGCGCCAGCGCGAGGGCCGAGGCGAAGAACAGCACCCCGCGCGTTTCCGGCGCCTGGATGTTGAAGCCGAGGATGTCCTTGAAGTCGGTCAGGCCGTTATTGCCGCCGAAGCCCATGTCGTTGCGGAAGAAGGCCAGCAGCAGCGCATAGGTCATCGCCTGCGTGATGATCGAGAGATAGACGCCGGTGACGCGCGAGCGGAAGGCGAACCAGCCGAAGACGAAGGCGAGCAGGCCGGGCACCGCGAGGACCATGATCATCGCGAACCAGAAGTGGTCGAAGCCGTACCAGAACCACGGCAGTTCGGTCCAGTTCAGGAAGACCATGAAATCGGGCAGGATCGGATTGGCATAGACGCCGCGCGCGCCGATCTGGCGCATCAGATACATGCCCATCGCATAGCCGCCGAGCGCGAAAAAGGCGGCATGGCCGAGCGAGAGAATGCCGCAATAGCCCCAGACGAGATCGACCGAGAGCGCGAGCAGCGCGTAGCAGAGATACTTGCCGATCAGCGCGATCGCGTAGGTCGGCACATGCAGCGGGAAGCTCGGATCGGTGAGGCTGAGCAGCGGCAGCAGGATGCCGACGGCGAGCAGCAGGCCGAGCACGATATAGGTGTTGCGGTCGAGCGCGCGGAAGAGGAAGGCGGTGATCATGACGTCGCCTTTTGCTGCGATGTTTCGTCGGCTCGTTTGCCTCGACCGAGCGCTGCCCCGGCCACCCCCCTCCCGGCCTCCCCCACAAGGGGGGAGGAGAAGGAAGAGCATGCGGCGTCGATGAAGCGCGAGACGCGCCCTCTCCCCCCTTGTGGGGGAGAGTTGGAGAGGGGGGCCGACATGCACGACACCGGCAGGTCGACGAACCGGAATGCCCTTGCGATCATGATCATGCCTCCACCGACCGGCCCTTGAGGGCGAACAGGCCGCGCGGCCGCTTCTGGATGAAGAGGATGATGAAGACGAGGACCAGGATCTTGGCGAGGACCGCGCCGGCATAGGGCTCGAGGAACTTGTTGGCGATACCGAGCGTGAAGGCGCCGACCAGCGTGCCCCAGAGATTGCCGACGCCGCCGAACACCACGACCATGAAGCTGTCGATGATGTAGCTCTGGCCGAGATTGGGGCTGACATTGTCGATCTGCGACAGCGCCACGCCGGCGATCCCGGCGATGCCCGAGCCGAGGCCGAAGGTGAGCGCATCGACATAGGGCGTGCGGATGCCCATCGAGGAGGCCATCGGCCGGTTCTGCGTCACGGCGCGGGTCTGCAGGCCGAAGGGGGTGCGCTTCAGGACCAGCATCAGCACCGCGAAGACGCCGAGCGCGAACACAACGATCCACATGCGGTTGTAGGTGATGGCGAGATGGCCGAGATCGAAGGTGCCCGACATCCAGGAGGGATTGCCGACCTCGCGGTTGTTCGGCCCGAACCAGGTGCGCACCGCCTGCTGCAGGATCAGCGAGATGCCCCAGGTGGCGAGCAGCGTCTCGAGCGGGCGGCCGTAGAGGAAGCGGATCACCGAGCGCTCGATGAGGATGCCGACCGCGCCCGACACCAGGAAGGCGAGCGGCAGCGCGATGGCGAGCGACCAGTCGAACAGGTCCGGATAGCTGTTGCGGATGATCTCCTGCACGACATAGGTCGTGTAGGCGCCGAGCATGACCATCTCGCCATGCGCCATGTTGATGATGCCCATCACGCCGAAGGTGATGGCGAGGCCGATGGCGGCGAGCAGCAGCACCGAGCCGAGCGAGACGCCGTACCAGATGTTCTGCACGCCGTTCCAGAGCTGCAATTGCCCCGCGATCGAGGCGGCGGCGCTGTCGGCGGCGGCCTTGACGGCGGGATCGGCGCCCGCGGCGCCGGCGCCGGTCAGGATCGCCAGCGCCTCCTGGTCGCCGCGCGAGGCGATGATGGCGACGGCGGCGACCTTCTCGTCGCTGCTCATGTCGGATTTCAGCACCGCGGCGGCGCGCGCCTCGATCAGCATCGCCTTGACCGCGGCGTCGCTCTCCTTGCCGATCACCTGGTCGAGCAGCGGAATCTGCGCCGGGTCGCCGCTCTTGAAGACGTCGGCAGCGGCCGCGAGGCGCAGCTTCGGATCGGGGTTCATCAGCGTCAGCGAGCCGGACGCCGCGCGGATCTGGCCGCGGATCTTGTTGTTGACCTTGATCTTGGTGACATCGGTGCGGGCGGCGGTGCCGGCATCCGCGCCTGTCACGAGATCGGTCAGGGCATAGCCGTCGCCCGACTTGACGGCCTTCAGCACGGCGCCGTCGGACTTCCGCACATAGAGATCGCCATTCGACAGCGCGTCGAGAACGGGAGCGGCGGCGGGGTCGCCGGTCGCGGCGAGCGCGGTGATCGCGGCCTCGAGCGCGGCATAGTCGCCCTGGCCGAGGGCGTTGACCTCGGCATGCACGTCGGCGCCATAGGCGGGCCGGAACAGCGCCAGGGTGGCGAAGAGCGCCAAGAGGAGCGCGAAGAGCAGAGCAATGATCGGCTGGGTCGGGCGCAGGGTCGTCAAAGCCATTCTCCCGGAGACGAAGCCGACATCGGGGCCGGCGGAGGCCGGGAGGCGGCGAACCGCCTCCCGGTGTCGATCAGGCGGCAACAGGGTTCATGCGCCGAAGCATGAACCGTGCCGCTTGGCGGGGCTCAGGAGCCGCCGCACTTGCCGGTGGCGACGTTGAAGTTGCCGCAGGAGAGCGGAGCGCGCCAATCGGAGATCAGGTCCTTCGAGTCGGGCAGGTAGTCCGACCACTCGTCGCCGACGACGAGACCGGGGGTCTGCCACACGACGTCGAGCTGGCCGTTGTCCTGGATCTCGCCGATATAGACGGGCTTGGTGATGTGATGGTTCGGCATCACGGTCGAGAAGCCGCCGGTCAGGTTCGGCACCGAGACGCCGATCAGCGCGTCGATGACCTTGTCCGGATCGGTGGTGCCGGCCTTGGTGACGGCCTGGACCCAGGCGTTGAAGCCGATATAGGTGGCTTCCATCGGGTCATTGGTGGTGCGCTTGTCGTTCTTGATGAACGCATGCCACTTCTTGATGAAGTCCTCGTTCTCCGGCGTGTCGATCGACTGGAAGTAGTTCCAGGCGGCGAGATGGCCGACCAGCGGGGCGGTGTCGATGCCGGCGAGCTCTTCTTCACCGACCGAGAAGGCGACGACGGGGATGTCCTCGGCCTTGATGCCCTGGTTGCCGAGTTCCTTGTAGAAGGGAACGTTGGCGTCGCCATTGACGGTCGAGACGACGGCGGTCTTCTTGCCAGCCGAACCGAACTTCTTGATGGCGGCGACTTCGGTCTGCCAGTCGGAGAAGCCGAACGGCGTGTAGTTGACGATGATGTCCTCGGCGGCGACGCCCTTCGACTTCAGGTAGGCTTCGAGGATCTTGTTGGTCGTGCGCGGATAGACATAGTCGGTGCCTTCGAGCACCCAGCGCTTCACGGCGCCGCCTTCCTCGCTCATCAGATAGTCGACGGCCGGGATCGCCTGCTGGTTCGGAGCAGCGCCGGTGTAGAACACGTTGCGCTCGCTCTCCTCGCCCTCGTACTGGACGGGATAGAACAGGATCGAGTTCAGTTCCTTGAACACCGGCAGCACGGACTTGCGCGACACCGAGGTCCAGCAGCCGAACACCACCGAGACCTTGTCCTGGCTGATCAGCTCGCGGGCCTTCTCGGCGAAGAGCGGCCAGTTCGAGGCCGGATCGACGACGACCGCCTCGAGCTTCTTGCCGAGAACGCCGCCCTTCTTGTTCTGCTCGTCGATGAGGAAGAGCACCGTATCCTTGAGGGTCGTCTCCGAGATCGCCATCGTGCCCGACAGCGAATGCAGGATGCCGACCTTGATCGTATCGTCCGCGGCAAAAGCGCTCGAAACGCCGGCGCCGATGATGGCAGCCGTCGCGAGCGCGCCGAGGGTCCGGCCTACTCGTTTGAACATTGAGGAAGTCCCCCTGCTGTGACGGCGCCCTCCGGCTCGGGGCCCGGGCGATCGTCGCTTCTGGTTTCGATCGTTTTCCGAAACGACAGGGCCGACCTGAAACCGCGCCGCCCTGACGCTCGGACGGAGTTTCGACTTGTTTTCGCAGTGCGGGATATACGTCGATTGACGTAGATGCGGCGCAGAAGGCCGCGTGGCCGGCGCGACGCCGTCGTCCTCACGCGGCGCTTGCGCCGGGCGGCAGCTTCGCTACTCTCGCCTGATCGGTGTGCACGCCTCTAAACTGGGCAAGGGGACGATGGCGGGACGACAGCGGATCCTACCGGTCCGCCGCGAATATAATCGCTGGGTCGCCAACCAGACGCTGGAGGACTATGCGCTCCGCTTCACCGCGAAGAGCGCCCGGCGCTGGACGACGCCGCGCGTCGCCCAGACGGCGATCGGCGCGATCTCGTTCCTGGCGCTCGAGGCGATCGGCGGCGCGATCACGCTGTCGCATGGCACGACGAATGCCCTCGCGGCGACGCTAGTCGTTGGCGTCGTGCTGTTCCTCACCGGCCTGCCGATCGCCCGCTACGCCTCGCGCTACGGCGTCGACATCGACCTGCTCACCCGCGGCGCCGGCTTCGGCTATATCGGCTCGACGATCACCTCGCTGATCTACGCCACCTTCACCTTCATCCTGTTCGCGATCGAAGCCTCGATCATGACGACGGCGCTGGAGCTCGCCTTCGGCATCCCGATCTGGCTCGGCTACATCCTCTCGGCGGCGGCCGTCATTCCGCTGGTGACGCATGGCATCACCTGGATCAGCCGTTTCCAGCTGGTGACGCAGCCGCTGTGGATCATCCTCAACATCCTGCCCGTCGGCTTCATCCTCTGGCAGGACTGGGGCTCGGTTTCGACCTGGCTCGACTTCGAGGGCCTCGCCCCCGGCAGCAGCGGCCATGGGCTCGATCTCGTCGCCTTCGGTTCGGCCTGCTCGGTCATTCTCGGGCTGATGCCGCAGATCGGCGAGCAGGTCGACATCCTGCGCTTCCTGCCGCCGGAGGGCCTGCGCGGCCGGCGCGGACGCATCGCGACGCTGCTGGCCGGCGCCGGCTGGATCATCGTCGGCGCGCCGAAGCTCCTGTTCGGATCGTTCCTCGCCGTGCTGGCGCTGCGGCACGGCGTGCCGGTCGAGCATGCCGGCGAGCCGGCGCGGATGTATGTCGTCGCCTTCGGCTATGTCCTGCCATGGGGGGACGCAGCGCTGTTCCTCGCGGCCGCCTTCGTGGTGGTGTCGCAGCTCAAGATCAACGTCATGAACGCCTATGCGGGCTCGCTCGCCTGGTCGAACTTCTTCTCGCGGCTGACGCACAGCCATCCCGGCCGCGTCGTCTGGCTGATGTTCAACGTCGCCATCGCGCTGCTGCTGATGGAGCTCGGCATCTACCGGGCGCTCGAACAGACGCTCGGCCTCTTTTCAGTGGTCGCGGTCGCCTGGCTCGGCACGATCGTCGCCGATCTCGCCATCAACAAGCCGCTCGGCCTCTCCCCGCCCGGGATCGAGTTCAAGCGCGCCCATCTCTACGACATCAATCCGGTCGGCGTCGGCGCGATGGCGCTTGCCGCCGGCGTGGCGCTCGTCGCCGCCGTCGGCCTCTTCGGCGAGGTCGCCAAGGCGCTGGCGCCGTTCATCGCGCTCGGCCTTGCGCTGGTGACGGCGCCGGCGATCGCCTATGCCACAGGCGGGCGCTACTACCTCGCCCGCAAGCCGCGCGCGTCCTGGGCCCTGCGCACGGAGATTACCTGCACGGTCTGCGAACTCAAGTTCGAGCCCGAGGACAGCGCTTATTGCCCCGCCTATTCCGGGCCGATCTGCTCGCTCTGCTGCTCGCTCGATGCCCGCTGCCACGACCTCTGCAAGCCGCATGCACGGCTGCAGACGCAGGTCTCGGCGACGGTCGCGGCGGTGCTGCCGGCAAGCGTCGCGGCGCGGATCAGCCCGCGCATCGTGCAATATCTCGGCATCCTCGCTTTGTTCATGGCGGTGATCAGCCTCGTCCTGATGCTGATCCATGTCCAGGCGACGGCGCATGGCGGCCTGCACGACACCATCATCACGCAGACGCTGTGGGCAGCCTTCTTCATCCTCTTCATCGTCGGCGGCATCGCCTCCTGGTTCCTGGTGCTCGCCAATGAGAGCCGCCATGTCGCGCAGGAGGAATCGGCGAGACAGAACACGCTGCTCCTGCGCGAGATCCAGGCGCACCGGAAGACCGACGCCGAGCTGCAGCGCGCCAAGGAAGCGGCCGAGGCGGCGAACCTTGCCAAGAGCCGCTATCTCGTCGGCCTCAGCCATGAGCTGCGCACGCCGCTCAACGCCGTCTTCGGCTACGCCCAGATCCTCGAGCGCGACGAGACGATCGCGCCCTCGCGCCAGGATCGCATCCGCGTCATCCGCCGCAGCGCCGAGCATCTCTCGGGCCTCATCGACGGGCTGCTCGAGATCTCGCGCATCGAGGCCGGCCGGCTGCAATTGCAGCGCAACGAGGTGCGCCTCGGCGACTTCCTCGACCAGATCGTCGAGATGTTCCGCTTCCAGGCCGAGGGCAAGGGCCTCGGCTTCACCTTCGAGCGGCCGCCTTATCTGCCCGATCTCGTGCATACCGACGAGAAGCGGCTCAGGCAGATCCTCGTCAATCTCCTCTCCAACGCGATCAAGTTCACCGAGACCGGCTCGGTGCGGCTGGTCATCTCCTATCGTAACCAGATCGCGACCATCGCGGTGGAGGACACCGGGCCGGGCGTGCCGGAGAGCGATCTCGAGCGCATCTTCGAGCCGTTCGAGCGCGGCGCCTCGACCCGCTCGCGCGCCGTGCCCGGCACCGGGCTCGGGCTCACCATCACCAAGATGCTGGCGCAGCTGATGGGCGGCGACGTCGCCGTGACGAGCCGGGTCGGCGAAGGCAGCCGTTTCGAGGTGCGGCTGATGCTGGCCTCGATCGAGCGGCCGGCCGCCGCCCTGCCGCCGCCGGCGCTGCGCATCCACGGCTATGAGGGCTCCAGGCGGACGATCCTTGTCGCCGATGACGACGAGGATCACCGCGAGCTCGTCCGCCATATCCTGGAGCCGCTCGGCTTCATCGTGCTCGCCGTGCCCGACGGGCCATCCTGCCTCGCGCTCACCGGCGACATCCGCCCCGATCTCTTCCTGCTCGACATCTCCATGCCGGGGATGACCGGCTGGGAACTGGCGCGGCGGCTCCGCGAATTCGGCCATGTCGCGCCGATCCTCATGCTCTCGGCCAATGTCGGCGAGACGCAGCCGGCCGCCGCCGAGGATGCCGTCCATGACGGCGCACTGCCGAAGCCGTTCGAGCTGCGCCAGTTGCTCGACCGGATCCAGTCGCTCCTGAAGCTCGACTGGACCAGCGAGCTGGCGCAGCCGCCGAAGGCGGAGGAACCGGCGGTGCTGAAGAGTCCGGGGCGCGGCCATGTCGAGGAGCTTTTGCATCTCGGCCGCATCGGCTATGTCCGCGGCATCGAGGCGAAGCTGGACCAGCTGGACGCCGAGGCCGACAACCGGGTCTTCGTCGCCGCCATGCGCACGCATCTGCGAAACTTCGATTTCGACCGCTACCATTCCGTGCTCGAGGCGATCGGCGTCGATGGCTGAACTCTCCAAGGCCCGCGACATCGTGCTCGTCGTCGACGATTCGCCGGAGACGCTGAGCTTCCTCACCGATGCGCTCGAGCATTCCGGCGCGACCGTGCTCGTCGCCACCGAAGGCGCGCGGGCGCTGGCGCTCGTCGAGCGGATCACGCCGGACGTCATCCTGATGGATGCGGTGATGCCCGGCATGGACGGATTCGAGACCTGCCGGAGGCTGAAGGCCAATGCGGCGCTGTCGCATGTGCCGGTGATCTTCATGACCGGCCTCTCCGAGGCGGAGCATATCGTCGAGGGGCTGGAGGCGGGCGGCGTCGACTATGTGACGAAGCCGATCGTGCTCGACGTGCTGCTTGCGCGCATCCGCGTCCATCTCGCCAATGCCCGCACGGCGCAGAGCGCGCGCCTCGCGCTCGATACGGCCGGCCGCTATCTGCTCGCCGCCAATGGCGGCGGCGAGATCCTCTGGTGCACGCCGCAGGCGGTGAAGCTGCTCGAAGCGGCGCTGCCCTCGCGCGAAGGCACCATCATGCTGCCGGAGAGCGTCAAGGTCTGGCTCAAGATCTCGGCCGGCCCGCGTGGGAGCATCCCGCCGCCGGCGCCGATCGTCACCGCCGACGGCAAGCAGCTGCAGCTCTCCTATCTCGGAAATACCGGCGAGGACGAGTTCCTGTTCCGCCTGACGAGCGAGGATTCAGGCGGCAAGGAAGCGCTGCTCCGCCGCCAGTTCGCCGTCACCGCCCGCGAGGCGGAGGTTCTGTTCTGGATCGCGCGCGGCAAGTCGAACCGCGACATCGGCGAGATCCTCGGCCTCTCGCCACGCACCGTGAACAAGCATCTCGAACAGATCTACCAGAAGCTCGGCGTCGAAAACCGCGCCTCCGCCGCCGTGGTGGCGCTGACCGCGCTCGGCGAGGCGTGACGCTACGCCGTTGACGTAGTCAGCCAATGGCGTATCCTTGACCCATGGATATCGTTCGCCTCAAACCATATCTTCGTGCCTGCAAGGGCATGGGGCTGGACGAGGCCGATATTCAGGCGATCGAGAACGCCATCGCCGCGGCACCCGGTTCCCATCCCATGATGAAGGGGTGCGCGGGGTCCGGAAAGCGCGATTTGCCTTGCCCGGCCGTGGCAAGAGCGGCGGCGGTCGCGTGATCTACTACGTGACGCTGTCGCCATCGATCCTGTTCATGTTGACGGCCTATCCGAAGAACGAGCAGGACGACCTGACATCCGACCAGCGCAAGGCCATCCTTGCTGCGCTGGATGCCATCAAGGGAGCATGACATGAGCCGCGTCGGCGATGATCTTGTCGAGGCCATTGCCGAAATGGCCGCCTATCTGAAGGGCGACACGAAGGCCGAGCAGCGCCCGCTGCAGGCCGATATCCTGACGCCCGAGCGCATCCGGTCGATTCGCCGCTCGGTCGCCTCGAGCACCAAGGCCTTCGAGGCCGAATTCAACATTCCGGCACGGACGATCGAGGCCTACGAACAGGGCCGCCGTCGGCCCGACGCAGCCACAGTGCTGCTGCTTCGGGTCATCGAGCGCGAGCCGGACGCCGTGCGGCGCGCCAGCCTCAGCGCGCGATGACGTCGCGGCGTGAGCCTCTGTGACAGCTTTCACAAGGGGCTTGGCGTCGGCCTAAAATCCGAACAGCGCCAGAATCTTAGCTGTCTTCCTGCTGCCCGCCGGGTGCTTTGACCGCGCGGCGGTGCGGACGTAGACTGCGGCCCGATTGAGGGTGGCGTCTGCCACGGGGAGAAGATCATGGCTCGTATTTCCGGCGCATTCCGGCGCCTCGCGCTTGGCTTCCTGCTCGCTTCCGGACTGCTGGCATCGCCCGCGGCCCAGGGCGCCGATCGCAGCGTGATCACCAGCCGCGATGCCGACTATGCCGGCTTCGACTTCCAGACCCTCAAGGATGTCGACCAGCAGGCCTGCGCCAATGCCTGCGTCACGGACATGACCTGCCACGCCTTCACCTACAACACCAAGGCGCGCTGGTGCTTCCTGAAGAGCGACTTCGGCGCACTCTCGACCGCGACCGGCGCCATCGCCGGCCGCATCGTCACGGCCAAGCCGGTCGCAGCAACGATCGCCTCGACGCGCACCGACGAGCTCTCCTTCCTCGGGCCCGGCCCGTTCGACGAGGCCAAGGCGCAGCTGGGCGGCCTTGCCCGCGCCTATCCCGCCAACGGCTTTGGCTATGAGCAGATCGCACGCACCACCGAGGCGCCGGCCTTCGGCCGCGATGCGCTCGTCGCGACGCGCGCCTATGGCGCCATGCTCGCGATCTCCCCCGACGATCCCGCCGTCTGGCGCTCCTTCGCCGAGGCTTTCCTCGACCAGAACCCGAATGACGGCAGCCTCCGCCAGCAGGCGGCGAACGGCGCCAGCGCGGCTGCCATCAACGCCTATCTCCGCTCCGACGGCGCCAGCGACCAGGCGCTGGCGCTCGGCCTGCTCGGCAAGGCGCTGGAGCGGCGCGAGATGTGGCGGGAAGCGATCAAGACCTATCGCCTGGCGCTGACCTTGCGCGAGGACAAGGCGGTGCGCGCCGCCTATGACACGGCGCTGCGCGACCACGGCTTCCGCATCGTCTCGAACAGCGTCGATGCCGACGCAGCCTCGCCGCGGCTGTGCGTCGTCTTCTCCGATCCGCTGCCGGTCGCCGATCCCGATCTCTCCAGTTTCGTCGTCGTCGAGGGCGGCGCCGGCCTCGCCATCGAGCCCGAGGACAACCAGATCTGCGTCGACGGGCTGAAGCATGGCAACCGCTACACCGTCCGCATCCGGGCCGGCCTGCCGTCGGCCTCGGGCGAGACGCTGGCGCAGACGGCGGAAATCACGAGCTTCATCCGCGACCGCGACCCATGGGTCGGCTTTGCCGGCAATGCCTATGTGCTGCCGGCCGGCCAGGGCGCGTCGATCCCGATCGACTCCGTCAACGCCGCCAGCATCGCCGCCACCGTCTACCGGATCGGCGACCGCTCGGTGGCGATCGCCGTGCGCGACGGCACGTTCCTGCGCCAGCTCGACACCTATTCGGCCGAGCAGATCGCCAGCCAGTCCGGCCAGGAGATCTGGAAGGGCGTGATCGAGGTCGGCGCGAAGCTCAACGAGACCGTGACGACGGCGATCCCGATCGGCGATGCGCTGAAGAGCATGCAGCCCGGCGTCTATGTCATCACCGCGCGGGCGAAGGTGAACGACGCCGACTATTATGGCGAGCTCGCCACGCAATGGTTCATCGTCTCCGATCTCGGCCTCTCCGCGCTCTCGGGCACGGACGGCGTCCATGCCATCGTCCGCTCGCTCAACACGGCCGAGGCGCTGGCCGGCGTCACCGTCCGCCTCGTCGCGACCAATGACGAGGTGCTCGGCGAAGCGAAGACCAATGCCGACGGCTATGTCCGCTTCGAGCCGGGCCTTGCCCGCGGCCAGGGCGGCATGGCGCCGCAACTCCTCGTCGCCGAGACCGGCAGCGGCGACTATGCCTTCCTCGATCTGAAGAAGACCGCCTTCGACCTGACCGATCGCGGCGTCGACGGCCGTCCGGCGCCGGGCAAGCTCGACACCTTCCTCACCACCGAGCGCGGCATCTATCGCCCCGGCGAGACGGTTCATCTGACCGCGCTTCTGCGCAACGCCGAGGCGCGGGCCGTCACCGGCCTGCCGCTGACGCTCGTCGTCGACAGGCCCGATGGCGTCGAATTCCTGCGCAAGACGCTCACCGATCAAGGCCTCGGCGGCTACAGCGCCGACATCACCATGCCGGACGGGGCGCAGCGCGGCGCCTGGAGTTTCTCCGTCTATGCCGATCCCGAAGGGGCGGCGCTCGCCGATGTCTCGGCGCTCGTCGATGATTTCGAGCCGGAGCGGATCGCCTTCGAACTCTCGACGACCGCGACGCGGCTGACCTCCGGCGACAGCTTCCCGATCGATCTCTCCGCCAAATATCTCTACGGCGCCAAGGCGACCGGCCTCGGCGTCGACGGCACCTTCGTTGCGACGCCGACGCGTTCCTCCGCCGCTTTTCCCGGCTACAGCTTCGGCCTCTCCGACGATCCGGTCGAGACGATGCGCGATTCGCTCGGCGCCACCGCCATCACCGACGAGGACGGCAACGCGACGCTCGACGTCACCGTGCCGGAACTCCCGGCCACGACCAAGCTGTTCGACGCCGAGATCATCGTCCGCGTCACCGACACCAATGGCCGCGCAGTGGAACGGCGGCTGCAGCTGCCGGCCAGCGCCGGCGGTCCGCATGTCGGCATCAAGCCCGCCTTCGAGGGCGACGCCGTGCCGGAAGGCGGCGCGGCCAAGTTCGAGCTGATCGCCATCGGCGCCGATGGCAACCGCAGCGCCGCCAAGGCGGCCGACTGGTCGATCGAGAAGCTCGAGACCAACTATCAGTGGTACCGGCGCGACGGCGCCTGGAAATACGAGCCGATCACGACGACGCAGCGCGTCGCGAGCGGCACCGTCGACATCCCCGCCGACGGGTCGGTTCCCGTCGAGGCGAAGGTCAACTGGGGCCATTACCGTCTGACGGTGAACCTCACCGGCGCGGACGAGACCTCGTCGAGCGTCGACTTCGACGCCGGCTGGTATGTCGAAGCCGCCGCGCAGTCCGAGACGCCGGACATGCTGGCCGTCTCGATGGACAAGCAGAACTATCAGGTCGGCGAGACGGCGAAGCTCCGGCTCGATCCGCGCTTTCCGGGCATCGCGCAGATCCTCGTCATCGACGACCGCGTCATCGACATGAAGACCGTCGCCGTCCCCGAGGGCGGCACGACGGTCGACCTGCCGGTCACCGCCAATTGGGGACCCGGCGCCTATGTCACGGCCACGCTCTATCGGCCGATGGACATCGCCGCCAAGCGCATGCCGACGCGGGCGCTCGGCCTTGCCTGGGTGCCGGTCGATCCCGGCGATCGCCGGATCGCGATCACGCTCGATGCCGATGAGCAGATCCGCCCGCGCGGACCGCTGACCATCCCCGTCACGCTGGCGAATGTCCCTGCCGGCACCGAGGCCTATGTCACGGTGGCGGCGGTCGATCTCGGCATCCTCAACCTGACCGGCTTCAAGACGCCGGCGCCCGACGACTGGTATTTCAGCCAGCGCCGGCTCGGGATGGAGATCCGCGATCTCTATGGGCAGCTGATCGACCGCATGCAGGGCGTGCCCGGCAAGCTCCGCTCCGGCGGCGATGGCGGCGCGCCCGGCCTCAAGGCCCCGCCGCCAACTGAGAAGCTAATCGCCTATTATTCG
This sequence comes from Kaistia sp., assembly GCA_965229325.1. GTDB lineage: Bacteria > Pseudomonadota > Alphaproteobacteria > Rhizobiales > Kaistiaceae > Kaistia. Next base: position 2,608,464 of record OZ245873.1, read on the forward strand.
GGCGTGGTGAAGGTCGGCGCCGACGGCAAGACCACGATCACCTTCGACCTGCCCGACTTCAACGGCACCGTCCGCCTGATGGCGATGGCCTGGACCAAGGACGGCATCGGCCATGCCGAGAAGGACGTCATCGTCCGCGACCCCGTCGTGGTGATGGCGAGCCTGCCGCGCTTCATGACGCCGGGCGATGAAAGCCGCCTGCTCGTCGAGATCAACAATGTCGAGGGCGCGGCCGGCGACTATCGCCTCGCCGTCGACGCCCCCGGCCTCAGCCTGCAGCCGGGCGACAACGATCGCGGCATCCGGCTCGAGAAGGAAGCGAAGGCGACGCTGGCGCTGCCGATCACGGCCGAGGATATCGGCGACCACCAGATTTCGGTGACGCTGAACGGCCCGAACGGGGAAAGCTTCGGCCGCACCTATATGCTGGGCATCCGTCCGGCCGGGCAGCCGATCTCGCGCCGCTCGCTGATAGCTCTCGCGCCGGGCGCCAAGCTCCGCGTCGACGACGGCGCCTTCGCCGAGTTCAAGCCGGGCACGACCAGCGCGACGCTGGCCGTCGGCGGCTCGGCGCGGCTCGACGTCGCGGCGATCCTCGCCTCGCTCGACCGCTATCCCTATGGCTGCACCGAGCAGATCACCTCCAAGGCGATGCCGCTGCTCTATCTCAACCAGGTGGCGGCGACGATCGGGCTTGCCAGCGACAGCGAGATCCGCAAGCGCGTGCAGGCCTCGATCGGCAAGGTGCTCGACAACCAGGCGGCCTCGGGCTCGTTCGGCCTGTGGGGACCCGGCTATGACGATCTCTGGCTCGACGCCTTCGTCACCGACTTCCTGACCCGCGCCAAGGCGGCCGGCTATGACGTGCCGGAGATCGCCTTCAACAACGCGCTCGACAACCTCGCCAACCGCATCGGCTATGCGCAGGACTTCGATCGCGGCGGCGAGGCGATCGCCTACAGCCTCTATGTGCTGGCGGCGAACGGCAAGGCGGCGGTGGGGGATCTCCGCTACTATGCCGAAAGCAAGCTCGGCAGCTTCGCGACGCCGCTGGCGCAGGCCCAGATCGGCGCCGGCCTCGCCCTCTATGGCGACAGGGCCCGCGCCGCCGAGGTGTTCAAGGTCGCCGTCGCCAATGTGAAGGCGGGCTACGGACCGGCGCCCGGCTACCGCGAGGACTATGGCTCGATGCTGCGCGACCAGGCCGGCGTGCTGACCCTCGTCGCCGAGACGAGCGCCGGCGATGCCGAGCTGCCGGGCCTCGTCGACACCGTCGTCTCGACCCGGGAGCAGCGCCGCTTCCTCTCGACGCAGGAAGAGGGCTGGATGCTGCTCGCGGCGGCCTCGCTCACCAAGGAGCTCAAGGACGCCTCGCTCGATGTCGACGGCAACAAGGCCGACGTGCCGCTCTATCGGAAGCTGCTCGGCGCCGACGTGGCGGGACGGCCGCTGGTCGTCGAGAACACCAGCAGCATCCCGCTCGATGCGTCGCTGACGCTGACCGGCATTCCGCTCGATCCGGAACCGGCGGGCGGCGAGGGCTTCACCATCACGCGCAGCTACTACAACACCGACGGTACCGAGGCCGACCCGACGACGGTCGCGCAGAACGACCGTCTCGTGGTGGTGCTGAAGGTCCTGGCGGACCGGGCCCGCTTCGGCCGCTTGATGGTGGTCGATCCGCTGCCGGCGGGCTTCGAGATCGAGAACCCCAACATCTCGGCCTCGGGCGACACCTCGACCTATGAGTGGCTCTCGGTCGAGCGCAACGTCGCCCACACCGAGGCGCGCACCGACCGCTTCATGGCGGCGCTGAACCGCACGTCGGAGGATCCGGTCGAGTTCTCGGTCGCCTATGGTGTCCGCGCCGTCTCGCCCGGCCGCTTCGTGCATCCGGCGGCGACTGTCGAGGACATGTACGACCCCGACCGGCAGGCCCACACCGACACCGGCCGCGTCGAGGTGGTCGGCCCGACCGTGACGAAGTGATCGCCGCAAGAGAGGCGATGCGCCGATGACACGGGAAACGCAGCCCTCTCCCCCCTTGTGGGGGAGAGATGGAGAGGGGGTTGCAGCCGTGACGCGGTCTGACAAGCCCGACGCTTCCCCGGCATTCCCCCCACCCCGGCCCTCCCCCGCAAGGGGGGAGGGTGAAGAGGCGCGCTGGCCGCGGCGGCTCGCGATTGCCGGCGTTGTCGTGGCCTTCATCGGCTATCTGGCCGCGGCCGGGCTCGGCGGTGCGCTGCATGACATCCGCGCCAGCCTGCCCGAGGTGCCGCGGCCTGCCGCCGTGCCGACGTCTGCCATCGTCGTCGATCGCGCCGGGCAGCTGCTGCGGCCCTATACGATCGCCGACGGGCGCTGGCGGCTGCCGGTCCAGCTGGCCGATGTCGATCCGATGTTCATCACCATGCTCGAAGGCTACGAGGACCGCCGCTTCGCCGAGCATCGCGGCATCGACTGGCGCGCCATCGGCCGCGCGGCGCTGCAGATGGCACGGAGTGGGCACATCGTCTCGGGCGGCTCGACGCTGACCATGCAGGTGGCGCGGCTCGTCGACGGCACCTTCACGCGCGGCGCGAGCGGCAAGCTTCGGCAGATGGTGTTCGCGCGCACCATCGAGGATCAGCTCGACAAGGCGGCGATCCTCTCGCTCTATCTGGAACTCGCGCCCTATGGCGGCAATCTCGAAGGCATCCGCGCCGCGACGCTCGCCTATTTCGGCAAGGAGCCGAAGCGGCTGACGATCGCGGAAGCGGCGCTGCTGGTCGCCCTGCCCCAGGCGCCAGAAGCAAGGCGTCCCGACCGCGACCCGAAGGCGGCCAAGGCGGCGCGCGACCGCGTGCTCGACCGCCTCGTGACGGCGGGCGTCATCGACGCGGAGACCGCCGCCTCGGCCAAGACCGAGCGCATCGCCACGGCGCGCAAGACCTTCCCGATGCTGGCCGCCCATCTCGGCGATGCGGCCCGCAAGCGCGACCCGGCGAGCCCGGTGCTGCGCCTCACCATCGATGCGCGGCTGCAGGCAAAGCTCGAGCAGCTCGCCGCCGAGCGCGCGATGAAGGTCGGCGCGAAGGCCTCGGTGGCGATCCTCGTCGCCGACCATGTCACCGGCGAGGTGCTCGCCTCGGTCGGCTCGGCCGGCTTCATGGACGATGCGCGGAGCGGCTTCGTGGACATGACGCGGGCGATCCGCTCGCCCGGCTCGACACTGAAGCCGCTCATCTACGGCCTTGCCTTCGAGCAGGGCCTCGCCCATCCGCAGAGCCTGATCGAGGATCGGCCGAGCGCCTTCGGCGGCTATGCGCCGGTCAATTTCGACGGCTTCTATCGCGGCACCGTGACCGTGCATGATGCGCTGACGCAGTCGCTCAACATTCCTGCCGTCACCGTGCTCGATGCGGTCGGGCCGGCGCGGCTGGTGGCGCGGCTGAAGCGGGCGGCGGCCAATCCGAAGCTGCCCGATCTCTCGGCGCCCGGCCTTGCCATCGGCCTCGGCGGCGTCGGCATCTCGCTCGAGGACCTCGTCAGCGTCTATGCCGCGCTCGCCCGCGGCGGGAGGCCCATCGCCTTGCACGATGGCGCCGGGCCGCCGGCAAAGATCGAGGACGGCGCGCCGGTGCTGGAGCCGCTCGCCGCCTGGTATGTCTCCGATATCCTCGCCGATGTGCCGCCGCCGACCATCGGCGCGCGCGGCCGCATCGCCTACAAGACCGGCACCTCCTATGGCTATCGCGATGCCTGGTCGATCGGCTTCGACGGGCGCATGGTGATCGGCGTCTGGGTCGGGCGTGCCGACGGCGCTCCGGTCCCCGGCCTTTCCGGCATCGGCACGGCCGCGCCGATCCTGTTCGAGAGCTTCGACCGGGTCGGCGGCGAGCGCAGCCCGCTGCGTCCGGCGCCGGCCGGCGCGCTCATCGCCGCCAATGGCGACCTGCCCGCCCCGCTCCGCCATTTCCGCACGCCCGACATGGTCGCCGGCAAAGCGCCCGACCGGCCTGAGATCGCCTATCCGCCTGATGGCGTTCAGGTCGATCTCGGCATCCGCACCGGCGATCCCGGCCCGCTCATCATCAAGATCCGCAACGGCAAGCCGCCCTTCACCTGGTTCGCCAACGGCAACCCGATCGCGCAGACGCCGTTTGCCCGCTCCGAAAGCTGGGAGCCGGATGGCCCCGGCTTCGTTACCTTGTCGGTCGTCGATTCGGCCGGTCGGTCCGACCGGGTGACGGTGTTCGTCGAATAAGGTTTCCATCCAGCATGGGCTCGTTCCTCAAGCGGCATTGGCGGCAGCATGTCCGCTTCTATTGGGCCGTCGCCGCGGCCGTCGTGACCTTCGCCGTCCTGGCGATCCTGATGCCGCATCTCGCCGCCATCGGTGCCGGCGACGTGTTCTTCACGGTCTATCTCGGCGCGATGATCTGGATGGCGGCGCATTCGACCATCGAGAAGCTCAGGGATCGCGCCCGCAACGAGGACGAGGGCATCTTCCTGATCGTGATCCTGACGGCAATCGCCATCGGATTCTCGTTCGTCTCGGTGTTTTCGCTGCTCGGCAAGGATGCCAATCCGACCATGGCGCATCTCTGGCTCGCGGTCGCCAGCATTCCGCTCGGCTGGGCGACGCTGCATATGCTCTACGCCTATCACTATGCCCGGCTCTATTATGCGCCGGCGGGCGCCTCGGACGGCAAGCAGCGCGACAGCGGCGGCCTCGCCTTTCTCGACACCGAGGAGCCGGGGATCATCGAGTTCGTCTATTTCTCCTTCACGATCGGCGCGACGGCACAGACGGCCGATGTCGATCTGAAATCGACCGATTTCCGGCGCGTCGTGCTGTTCCACGCCATCGCCTCCTTCGTGTTCAACACCGTGTTGCTGGCGCTCGCGGTCAATGTGGCGGCGAGCCTGATCCAGTAGGCTCGGATGGCGGCGCCGGCTTCGCGGCCTCCTCCGGAAGGCCGAAGCGCAGCAGGATCCAGCGCTCGATCGGCTTCGCGACGATGAGGATCACGAAGACGAAGAAAAGCGCGACCAGCACCAGGGGCCAGCGCGCGAGGCCGCAGGAAATGCCGAGGGCCGCCGCCATCCAGACGGTCGCGGCCGTCGTGATGCCATGCACGATCTCCTCATGGCGGCCATGGCGGAGGATCGCGCCGGCGCCGATGAAGCCGATGCCGGCGAGCACGCCTTGGATCGCGCCTTGCAGCACGCGGCTCTCGGCATCGGCATGGCCGCCGAAATCGGGATGCGTCGTCGCCGCCATGGTGACGAGCGCCGCGCCGAGGGCGACCAGCGCCAGCGTGCGCATGCCGGCCGTCTTGGCCCGCGCCTCGCGGTCGATGCCGATCAGGAGGCCGCAAAGGCTGGCAAGGCCGAGGCGGATGAAGGCATCGAGAAGGTCGGACGAGGTCACGGGGCTTGGCCTTTGCTTGAACCGTTCGGCCGAGTTTGCCGCCAAAGCGCCGCCAAGGCCATGGCCGGCTGAACTCCCCTCCGATGCCGGATTTCACTCCGCTGCGAAGTCGTCTAGCGTCTGCCGCCACGACAAGAAAAGACGGGAGGAAATGACGACATGACGCAACCGGTGATCCTGGTCGATCCGCTGCCGCGGACGCTCGATCTCATCATGGAGCCCGATGTGCGGGCGCGGCTCGAAAAGCTCGGGCGGCTGGTGATCTCCGAGGACAAGCCGATGGACGACGCCACCATCGACGCGCTCTTGCCGGAGACGGCGCTGATCTTCGGCCAGACGGCGATGCCGCGCGAGCGGCTCGACCGCGCGCCGAAGCTGAAGGCGATCATCAATGTCGAAACCAACTTCATGCCGAATGTCGACTACGACGCCTGCCAGCAGCGCGGCATCCCGGTGATCACGCCGGGCTCGGCCTTCGCCTCGCCGGTGGCGGAAGCGGCGCTCGGCCTCGCGCTCGATCTCGCCCGCGGCATCACCGCCGCCGACCGCGCCTTCCGCGCCGGGACCGAGGAATATGGCCTTGCCGGCAATCGCGACACCTTCCGCTTCGCCGGCGCGCCGGTCGGCCTCATCGGCTTCGGCGATCTCGGCCGAAACCTGCGCGACCTGATCCGGCCGTTCCGCAATCCGGTCAAGGTGTTCGATCCCTGGCTGCCCGACGAGATCATCGCGCGGAACGACTGCACCCCCGCCTCGCTCGACGAGGTGCTCGCGACCTCCAAGGTGATCTTCGTCTTCGCCAGCGTCACCAGCGAGAACCAGCATTTCATCGACGCGAACGCCTTCGCGCGCATGCAGAAGGGCACCGCCTTCCTGTTGATGAGCCGCGCGGCGGTGGTCGATTTCCCGGCGATGCTGGATGCGATCCGAAGCGGCCACATCACAGCGGCCGTCGACGTGTTCCCGGAGGAGCCGGTGGCGGCCGACGATCCGGTGCGCTCGCTCGACGGGGTGATCCTCTCGGCCCATCGCACCGGCGGCACGGTCGACGCGCTCTATGCGATCGGCCGCATGGCGGTCGCCGATGCCGAGCTGATCATGCGCGGCCTGCCGCCGCAGCTCTGCCGCCGCGCCGATCCGGCCATCGCGAGCAGACTGCGCTCGAAGCCGGTCAGCGTCACATAGCCGAAACGAAAGGCCCCACCGGACTGGAGGGTCCGGTGGGGCACAGGTCCCGTCCGGCGGGAGGAGGAACCGGACGGTGCGGGATCTCTAGGGGCGGTCCTGACGCATGATCGTCACGCGAACCGGCCCCCCCTTTGCTCGAGAAGGCTCTAGCCGCCGCGCAGCCAGACCAGCATTTCGCCGGGCTCGCGGTTGTCCCAGGCGTAGTACGGCACCGCCTTGATGGTAACCGGCTCAGACTTCGGCGGTTCGCTGCGATAGAGCGTCCCGCTCCAGCCGGCGACCGAGTCGTCCTGTGCCTCCGCCGCGATCGTCACGACGCCGCCGAGCAGCTCCGGCTCGAAGGTCGCCTCGAAGCGGGCGGACTGCGGCACGCGGATCCGGTTGAGCGAGAGCGCGTTGTCGGCGCCCTCGAGGCAATAGACCAGCGGGCCGCGCTTCAGCGTGAGACGGCCGACATCCTGGCGCACTTCCGGATGGGCGTAGATCCGCTCGACCGCCATTTCGAGGTCGAGCGCGACGCTGTCGCCGTCCTTCCATTCGCGGTCGATCCGGGCATAGCCGTCGACGCTGACGGCGGAGAGGTCGATCGCCTCGCCATTGACCGAAAGGCTCGCCTTGCGGCACCAGCCGGGAATGCGCAGGCTCAGCGTGAATCGCGTCGGCTTCGCGAGCTTGAGGCCGATGGCGATGGCCCCGTCCCAGGGATAGCGCGTCTCCTGCGTCAGCGTCACCTCGGTGCCGGCGACCTCAAGGCGGGCGACGGAATCGCTGTAGAGATGCACCGCGATCTCGTTGTCGGCGACGCCATACATATAGGTGCCGATCGACGCGACCATGCGGCCGACATTCGGCGGGCAGCACGGGCAGCGGTGCCACTTCCAGCGGTTATGGCCGCCACGGCTCTCCAGCGGGTTCTCGTAGAAGAACAGCGAACCGTCGAGCGAGAGGCCGGAGATCGAGCCGTTGTAGAGCGCGAGCTCCATCACGTCGGCATAGCGGGTGTTCGGACCCATGCCGAGCATGCGGTTGGCCCAGAAGGCCAGCGCGACCGCGGCGCAGGTCTCGGCATAGGCGCTTTCGTTCGGCAGGTCGTAGTCGCTGGTGAAGCCCTCATTGTCGGCCGACGGCCCGAGGCCGCCGGTCACATAGAGGCTCTTCGAGTTGAGATCGTCCCAGAGCCGGTCAAGCGCGACGCGCAGCGTGTCGTCGCCATACTCGGTCGCGATGTCGGCCATGCCGGAATAGAGATACATCGCGCGGACGGCATGGCCGACCACCTTGTCCTGCTCGCGCACCGGCTTGTGCGACTGGTTGTAGTCGTAGGTCTTGAAGTGGAAATTCTTGGGATCGGCGCCGCGCGCCCGCGCTTCCTCGTCGAAATAGTGCGGCTGCTGGCCGCGCTGGTCGATGAAGTACTTGGCGAGATTCATGTAGCGGTCGTTGCCGGTGACGCGGGCGAGCTTGACCAGCGCCAGCTCGATCTCCTCATGGCCGCAATAGCCCTTCTTCTTGCCGGGCTCGGTGCCGAACATCGTGTCGATGTGATCGGCATAGCGGGACATGACGTCGAGCAGCTTGCGCTTGCCGGTCGCCTGGTAATAGGCGACGGCGCCCTCGATCAGATGGCCGGCGCAATAGAGCTCGTGGCAATCGCGGAGGTTGGTCCAGCGGAGGCCGGGCTGCATGCGCTGATACCAGCTGGAGACATAGCCGTCCGGCTGCTGCAGCTTCTCGAACATGTCGATGACGGCGTCGATCTTGGCCTCGAGCGCCGGGTTCTTCTTGCGATAGAGCGAATAGGCCGCCGTCTCGATCGTCTTGCCGAGATCGCTGTCCCAGAACATCTGCGTCGTCACCGTCGAGGCGGTGAAGCCGTCGCTGACATGGAACGGGATCCGGAGCGCCGGGATCGGCCGGTCGGGATCGAGCTGGTCGAGCATGCCGGCCTCGACGCAGCGCTCATAGAGGATGTCGGCGGTCTTGTCGGCGACGGCATCGACGCGGCTGCCCCAGAAGCCGTGCACGTCGACCTGCGGCACGGACGGGGGGCGGAAGCGCGCGCGCGGCGCTTCGCGATCGGGAGCGGACTGGGCGGTCATGGCATTCTCCTTGGGTCTTGTCAGGGGGGGCGGCTACTTCACCGCGCCGGCCGTCAGGCCGCGGATGTAGAAGCGCTGGAGCAGCAGGAAGAGGATCAGGCACGGGATCATCATCACGGTGACGCCGGCCTGCACGGCGCCCCAATTGACGGCGCCGAAGCGCCCGGACTGCACCGCCGTCATCATGATCGGCAGCGTGAACTTCTCCTGGTCGGTCATCAGCACCAGCGCGGCGATGAACTCGTTCCAGGTGTTGAGGAAGGCGAACAGGGCGACTGTGACGAGGCCGGGCCAGACCAGCGGCAGCATGATCCGCGTCAGAAGCGAGAAGCTCCGCGCACCATCGATGCGGGCCGCCTCCTCGATCTCCTTCGGCACCGCATCGAAGGCGTTGCGCATCATGAAGATCGAGAACGGCATCTGCAGCGTCACATAGACGAGGACGAGCCCGGTCAGCGTGTTCTGCAGCTTGAAGGTCGCCAGCATCAGGAAGATCGGCGTCAGGATCGACTGGAACGGGATCATGATCGTCGAGAGGATCAGCACGAAGAACAGGTTCTTGAACGGAAAGCGGAAGCGCGAGAAGCCGTAGCCGGCGAGGAGGCTGATCACCGCCGTCAGCACGACGCTCGAGACCGCGACGAAGATGCTGTTCTCCGCCGAATGCCAGAGGCCGGCGCCGAAACTGTCGAGCGAGACATAGTTCTCGACCGAGAAGCCGGTGGTCGGCCAGGGCGGCAGCGGCGGCTGGGTCGCCTCCGGCGGCGGCTTCAGCGAGGACAGCACCGTCCAGGCGATCGGCGCGACGAAGATCATCGACAGGAAGATGCCGGTGGCGTGCTCGGCGATGAACTTGCCGGGGCTGCGGTCGGGGGCAATGCTGGACATCAGGTGCCCTCCGGATTGCGCAACAGGCGGAGCTGAATGAGGCTGATCACCACCAGGATGACCAGCAGGACGACCGACAGCGCCGCGCCATAGCCGAGCTTGAAGGAGACGAAGGACTGGTTGAAGATCCAGTAGACCGCCGTCAGCGTCTGGTTGCGCGGGCCGCCGCGCAGGATGATGTAGAACTGGTCGAAGGCGAGGATCGAGCCGGCGACCGAGAGGATCAGCGCCAGCGCCAGCGTGCGGCGCATCAGCGGCAGCGTGATCGTGCGGAAGCGCTGCCAGCCATTGGCGCCGTCGATCTTGGCGGCTTCCATCAGGTCGCCCGGGATCGACTGCAGCCCGGTCATCAGGATCACCATGGTGAAGCCGGCGACCTTCCAGACCACCATGACGATGATCGACCAGAAGGCGGGATCGAAGGTGGCGAGCAGGTTGAACTTCTTCTCGGTGAGGCCGAGGCGGAAGGCGGCCGGGCTGAACAGGCCGGCATCGACATTCAGAAGCCAGGCCCAGAGCAGGCTCGCCGAGGCGAAGCCGACGACGACGGGCATGAAGATCGCCGTGCGATAGAGGCCGTTCAGCGGCCGCGGCTTCTCGACATACAAGGCGAGCGGGAAAGCGACGGCGAAGATCGCGATCGTGATGATCACGGTATAGTAGAGCGTGAACTTCAGCGCGTTCCAGAAGCGGGTGTCCTTGGTGATCGCGATGTAGTTGTCGAGGCCGATGAAGGTGTGGCCACCCATCAGCGGCCAGTTGTGCAGCGACATCCACACCGTCATCACCAGCGGGATGACGAAGAACACCGTCACCAGCGCGATCGCCGGCGCGATATAGAGGAGGCCAACCCACTGGCTGCGGTCGATGCGGCGCCGCGCCGGCCGGTGAGCGCCCTGGCTGCTGCCGCCTGGAGTGGCCGGTACGGCCGAGATCGTGGACATGGCGCTCTCCCTGGAGCGTGGCGGCTGGTGGAGCGGGCGCTGGGCGCCCGCTCCGGTTCCAGAGCGAGGGCGGGCGGCGACGCTTACTTCGCGGCGCCGTCGATGATGCCCTGCATGGTCTCCTGCGCATTGGCGATGGCGCCGTCGACGTCATCGCCGAAGAACACCTCGCTGATCATCTGCGCCCACGGACCATTGGCCGAGTTGATGATGTCGTTGAACACCACCGAATAGGGCGTGCGGCCCTTGGCCATCGCCTCGGCGGCAATCTGGTAGCGCGGATCGAGATCCTTCAGCGCTTCCTTGGCGATATCGCCGCGCACCGGCAGGCTGCCGCGGCTAGCGAGCAGGGTCTGGCCCTCGAGCGAATAGGCGTAGTCGAGGAATTCCTGCAGGACCTTGGCCTTCTGCGTGCCCTTGGTGAACACGAAGTTGTCGCCGCCGGCAAAGGACGACCAGCCGCCGTCCTTGCCCGGCAGGTAGGTGACGCCGTAGTCGATGTCCTTGAACTGGGTGTTGAGCGCACCGATGGCGAAGGCGCCCGACGGCGCGATGCCGATATTGCCGCCGGCGAAGGCGGCGAAGAAGTTGGCGCCGTTGTCGGTCTGCGCGCCTTCCGGCACGAGGCCCTTCTTGACCATGGAGCGATAGAAGTCGATCGCCTCGCGCAGCTTCGGATCGGTGAGCGTCGCCTTGCTGCCGTCGGCGGAGAGGATCTCGCCGCCCGTCGCCCAGACCAGCGGCGTGAAGGTGAAGATGTTGCAGCCGCCGCAGGCGCCGGAGAAATAGAAGCCCTTGATGTCGCCGCCGAGCGCATTGACCTTCTCGGCGTCGGCCTCGATCTCGGCCCAGGTGGTCGGGCCCTTTTCGGGATCGAGACCGGCCTGCTTGAAGAGCTTCTTGTTCCAGATCAGCACCGAGCTGTCAGCCGAGAAGGGCAGACCGTAGATGCGGTCCTTGTAGGTGCCCGTGGTGACATGCGCCGGCGAGAGATCCTTGAAATAGGAGAGCGACTTCGCCCAGTCGGTGATGTCCTCGAGCTGGCCGGCCGCCGCGAAGGCGGGCGTATAGATGAGATCGAGCGACAGGCCGTCCGGGGCGGTGCCGCCGGCGACCGAGGTCGCGTATTTCTGCACGATCTCGCCATTCGGGATGATGTCGAGCTTGATCTGGTTCTCGTGGCTCTTGTTGAAGGCCTCGACGATCTGCGGCATGAAATTCGAGCCGTCGGCCCGGACCCAGATATTCGCGGTCTCGGCGGCGCCGGCAAGCGCCGTCATCGACAGAAGCGCCGCCGTGGCGGCCATCAGGCTGGTCAAGCGTTTCATAGGTTCTTCCTCCCTCTCTGATCGCCGCCCGTGGCTCCTCCCCGGGCTGGCGCCGATATTCCCGTTCAGCCGCCTTCAGGACGGCCGCATGACTGTCGCACCACCAGGCGGCACGGCAGCTTCCTGATGCCCGGTTCGACGGGCTTGCCGTCGACGAGCGAAAGCAGTGTCAGCCCGGCCTCACGGCCGAGCGCGGCGAGATTCATGTCGACCGTGGTCAGCGGCGGCCGCGACTCCGTCGCCACGATCTCCCAATTGTCGAAGCCGACGACGCCGACATCGCCGGGCACGTCGATGCCGCGCTCGCGCAGCGCGTCGATGACGCCGCGGGCGATCTGGTCGTTGCCGCAGAAGATGGCGTCCGGCGTCTCGCCGCCGCTTCCGAACAGGATCTCGACCGCCTCGCGGCCCCAGCTTTCGAGCCACCGGCCCATCAGGACCGGATATTCGGCGAGACCCGCCTCGGCGAGCACCGCCCGATAGGCGGCGGCGCGCTGGTGGACGACCGCGAAGCGCTCCGGTCCGGTGACATGGACGATGCGCTTGCGGCCGATGCGCACGAGATGTTCGACGGCGAGGCGGGCACCGCCCTCGTCGTCGGAGACGAAGCCGATCGAGCCGGCATCCGGCTCGGTATAGGCATAGATGACGGGGATGCCGAGGCTGGAGAGATCGACCGGCAGGCGGCGATCGAGCCGCTTGCCGGTGGCGATGATGCCGTCGACGCGCTTGTCGAGCATGGCCTCGACATGCATCTGGCCGAGACGCGCATCGTCCTCGACATTGCACAGGAACACCGAGACGCCATTGTCGACCAGCGCCTCGGAAATGCCCGCCATCAGCGGCAGCGAGAAGCGGCCATAGGTATCGTTGGTGAGCATGCCGACCGTGAAGCTGCGCCGGCGGAGCAGGCTCTGCGCCAGGCTGTTCGGCCGGAAGCCGAGCTGGCTCGCCGTCTCCTTGATGCGGCTGCGCGTCTCGGCCGTCATGCGGCCCTGATCGTTCAGCGCCTTCGAGGCGGTGGCGAGGCTGACGCCAGCCGTCTCGGCGACGTCGCGCAAGGTCACCGGCCGCCTGCGCGGCGCGACACTCTCGCGTTCGATCCCATCCGACATGCGCGCTCCACCCCGCAGCGTGAGAAAAGCTTTTCCCAGACTGCTCATAAAAAAGGCAGACACCTGTCGGCGGCCACCCCGAGGGCTTGAGAAACCCTTTTCTCAGATCAGGCTAGTGGCAGTTCGGCGGTGAATCAAGAGCCAAAATGCGGTTCGTCAACGCTCTCGTCCGATCGCGCCAAGACGCGCGAAGCGCCCTTCCCCTCAGGGACCGAAGCGGTGCTATATGGCAACTATCCGCTTCGAAAACCCGTCAATCACGGAATCCTGCCATGCTCGGCGTCTGCTACTACCCGGAACATTGGCCCGAGGCCTGGTGGGCGCGCGACGCCGCCGAGATGGCCGCGCTCGGCATCCGCTATGTCCGCATCGGCGAATTCGCCTGGAGCCGGCTGGAGCCGGAACCGGGCGCGTTCGACTGGGAGTGGCTCGACCGGGCGATCGAGGTCCTCGGCAGCGCCGGGCTCAAGGTCGTGCTCGGCACGCCGACCGCGACGCCGCCGAAATGGCTGGTCGACCGCTATCCGGAAATCCTGCCCTATGGCGAGGATGGCCGCGTCAAGGGCTTCGGCTCGCGCCGCCACTACACCTTTTCGAGCGCCGCCTATATCCGCGAGAGCGCCCGCATCGTCACGGCGGTGGCCGAGCGCTATGGCGACAATCCCCATGTCGCCGGCTGGCAGACAGACAACGAATATGGCTGCCACGACACAGTGCTCTCCTACGGGCCGGAGGACCTCCTCGCCTATCGCAGCTGGCTGCGCCGGCGCTACCAGACGCCCGAGGCGCTCAACGCCGAATGGGGCAACGTGTTCTGGTCGATGGAGGTCGCGAGCTTCGACGAGATCGGGCTGCCGGTCGGCGCCGTGACCGAGACCAATCCGGCGGCACGGCTCGACTACTGGCGCTTCGCCTCCGACCAGGTCGCCCGCTACAACGAGATGCAGGTGGCGATCCTGCGGCGGCTCTCGCCCGGCCGCTTCGTCACCCATAATTTCATGGGCTTCTTCCACGATTTCGACCATTACGACGTCAGCCAGTCGCTCGATTTCGCCTCGTGGGATTCCTACCCGCTCGGCTTCCTCGAAGTCTTCCCCTTCTCGGAGGAGGAGCGCACGCGCTTCACGCGCACCTCGCATCCGGATGTGCCCGCCTTCAACCACGACCTCTATCGCGGCATGGCCGGCAATCGCTTCTGGGTGATGGAGCAGCAGCCGGGGCCGGTGAACTGGGCGCCGTGGAACGCCGTTCCGGCGCCCGGCATGGTGCGGCTCTGGGCCTGGGAAGCCTTCGCGCATGGCGCCGAGGTCGTCAGCTATTTCCGCTGGCGCCAGGCCTCGTTCGGGCAGGAGCGTATGCATGCCGGCCTCAACCGTCCCGATCGCGTGCCCTCGCCGGGCGGCGTCGAGGCGGCCAAGGTCGGCGCCGAGCTCAAGACCTTCGGCGCCCTGCCGGACAATACCCCGGCGCCGGTCGCGCTGGTGTTCGACTATGAAGCCTCGTGGATGACCCGCATCCAGCCGCAGGGCAAGGACTACAGCCATGGCGAGATCAGCTATCGCTGGTACGAGGCGGTGCGCCGTCTCGGTCTCGATGTCGACATCGTCAAGCCGGGCAGCGATCTCTCGGCCTATGCGCTGGTGCTCTTGCCGAGCCTGCCGCATGTGAGCGAGGCGATGCTGGCGAGCCTCAAGGCGACGAAGGCCGTCGTGCTGGCCGGCCCGCGCGCCGGCTCCAAGACGCGCAATTTCGCCTTCCCCGACAATCTGCCGCCCGGCCCGCTCGCCGATCTCGTCGCGGTCAAGGTGACGCAAGTCGCCTCGATGCGGCCGGCGCAGCATGCGGTGTCCGGCACGCTCAACGGTCATGCGACGCGCTGGCGCGAATGGCTCGAGACCGAGCTGCCGGCACTCGCGACCTTCGAGGACGGCGGCGCCGCGGTGGTCGCCGACGGCCGCTTCATCTATGCCGCCACCTGGCCGGAAGCCGATCTCCTGCATGAGATCCTGACGAAGATCGCGCTGCCGAAGACGACGCTCGCGCCACTCGACCTGCCGGATACGATCCGCCTCCGCCGACGCGGAAACCTCGTCTTCGCCTTCAACTATGGCAGCGAGGACTGGACGGTTCCGGGCGCGGACGAAAAGCGCTTCCGCCTCGGCGGCGCGACGATCGCGCCGCAGGACCTCGCCTGCTGGGAGGCTTGACCGGCGTGACGGAGGCGGGCGGGGACGACGCCGCGGCGCGCACAGCCGCGACGCGCGATCCGGACGGGACGCAACGCGCGATCCTCGCCGCCGCCACCGGCGAATTCGCCGAAAAGGGTCTTGCCGGCGCGCGCGTCGACGCCATCGCGGCGCGCGCCGGCATCAACAAGCGGATGCTCTACCACTATTTCGGCAACAAGGAGGGGCTCTACCTCGCCGTGCTCGAGGCCGCCTATGGCCGCATCCGCGCCGCCGAGGCCGAGCTTCATCTGGATGCGCTGGAGCCCGAGGCGAGCCTTGCCCGCCTCGCCGGCTTCACCTTCGACTACTACCGCGCCAACCCCGATTTTCTGAGCCTGCTCGCGACCGAGAACCTGCTGAAGGCCGAGACGATCCGCGCGTCGGAACGGCTGCGGACCATGCACGGCGCCTTTCTCGGCGATCTCGACCGCGTGCTCGCGCGCGGCGCGGCAACCGGCGTCTTCCGCCCGGGGCTCGATGCGCTCGACATCTACATCACCATCGCGGCGCTCGGCGCCTTCTATCTCTCCAATCGCTACACGCTCTCGGCGATCTTCGGCCGCGACCTCATGCAAGCCGAGCGGATCGAGGCCTGGCGCGGCCACATCGCCGAGGTCGTGCTCGCCTTCGCGCGACCGGGAGAGCCCGGTCCTTGACACGGGCAACGCTCACTTGTAACTAATTGGTTACAAATGGCGCCGGAGGAGACGGGCGCCGCGCGAGGGCGAGGATCCCGACATGACCAGCATCCTGCTTCCGACCAGCGGCGGCGCGGCCGAGCGCTACACGGTTCAGAACGCGCCCCTGCCGGCGCCGGCAAAGGGCGCGCCGCCAGCCTTCTCGCGCGTCGCCTATGCGGCGGCGCATATCGTCGTCGACCCCTTCGCCGACACCGACCCCTCGCTCGAGATCGCCTTCGACTGGGAACGGACGCTGGCCTTCCGCCATCATCTCTGGGATCTCGGCTTCGGCGTCGCCGAGGCGATGGACACGGCGCAGCGCGGCATGGGGTTGTCATGGCCCGACGCGCTGGAGCTTTCCAAGCGCGCCATCGCCGAGGCCACGAGCCGGCCGGGCGCCGTCATCGCCTGCGGCGCCGGCACGGATCATCTGGAGCCCGGCCCCGACGTCACCATCGACGACGTGATCGCAGCCTATGAGCTGCAGGTGGGCGCGATCGAGGCGGCCGGCGGGCGGATCATCCTGATGGCGAGCCGGGCGCTCGCGAGGGCCGCCCGCGGTCCCGACGACTATATCCGCGTCTATGACCGCATCCTCTCCGCCGTGCGGCAGCCGGTAGTGATCCACTGGCTCGGCGAGATGTTCGATCCGGCGCTCGCCGGCTATTGGGGCACGAGCGACCACATGGCAGCCATGGACACGGCGCTCGCCATCATCGCCGCCCATGCCGACAAGGTCGACGGCATCAAGATCTCGCTGCTCTCGGCCGAGAAGGAGATCGCCATGCGCCGGCGGCTGCCGACCGGCGTCAAGATGTATACGGGCGATGATTTCAACTATGCCGAACTCATCGCCGGCGACGATCAGGGCTTTTCCCATGCCCTGCTCGGCATCTTCGATGCGATCGCCCCGGCCGCCTCGCTGGCTCTCGGCAGACTTGCCGAGGGCGACGAGGCGGGCTTCCATGCGCTGCTGGCGCCGACCGTGCCGCTGTCGCGGCACATCTTCAAGGCGCCGACCCGCTTCTACAAGACCGGCGTCGTCTTCCTCGCCTTCCTCAACGGCCATCAGGACCATTTCCTGATGGCGGGCGGGCAGCAGGGCACCCGCTCGCTCCTGCATTTCGCGGAGCTGTTCCGCCTCGCCGACGCAGCGCGTTGCCTCACCGATCCGGACCGCGCCGCGGCCCGGATGGCGAAGCTGCTCGCGGTCGGCGGCCTCGATCAGTAGGTGGCGCGGCCGCCGGAGAGGTCGAACACCGAGGCGGTGGTGAACGAGTTCTCGCGGCTGACCAGCCAGGCCACCATGTTGGCGGCCTCGTTGACCTCGAGGAAACGGCCACGCGGAATGCGCGACAGCATGTAGTCGATGAATTCCGGCTTCAGCTCGTCGAGGATGCGCGTCTTGGCGGTGGCCGGCGTGATCGCGTTGACGGCGATGTCGTATTTCGCGACTTCCTTGCCGAGCGCCTTGGTCATGCCGATGACGCCCGCCTTGGCGGCGGCATAGGCCGAGGCGTTGGGATTGCCTTCCTTGCCGGCGATCGAGGCGATGTTGACGATGCGGCCGTAATTGCGCGCCTTCATGCCGGGGATGACGGCACGATTGACATAGAAGGCGCCGTTCAAGTCGATATCGATGACGCGGCGCCACTCATTGAGGTCATATTCGTCGAGCGGGGCATTCTTGCCGGCGATGCCGGCCGAATGGACGAGGATATCGACCGGGCCGACCTTCGCCTCGGTTTCGGCCAGCGCGGCGGCGACCGCGTCATAGTCGGCGATGTTGACGGTGAAGGCGGACGCCGTCTGGCCGAGCCGCCCGGTGGCGCCTGCGAGCAGTTCGGCATTCATGTCCCACAAGGCCACCTTGGCGCCCGAGGCGACGAGACGTTCGGCGATGGCATAGCCGATGCCCTGCGCCCCGCCTGTGACGACGGCGACCTGGCCGACGAGATCGATCTGATTCATGTCCTTAAATTGCCTCCCGGGCATCTCGTTCTTGCTGTTGGCGGGCGGCGGTGGCCCACCCGGCACGCGGCGCCTTTGTTGCGGCCGCCCACATTGTGCGGCAGTTCGCTTCCGGTGACCAGCCGCCCCGGCGCGGATCAGGCGAGATGGAACACCTTGTCCAGCGCGACGACGGTCGGCGTGCCGTCGGCGTCATAGTCCATGATGTCGTCCATGAAGGCCCACCAGCGCTGGTTGACCTCGGTCTTCGGCAGATCGGCCATCGTATGGTCGTCGGCGCGGACCAGCGTCGCGAAGAGGTAGTCCGTCTCGGGATCGTGCCAGATCGAATAATCGGAGATGCCGGCCGCCGTCAGCGCCGCCTGGAGCTCCGGCCAGATCTCGTCATGGCGCTTCTTGTATTCGGCGATCCTGCCGGGATGGACCTTCATGCGGAAGGCGATGCGTTCGGGCATGGCGACCTTGTCGGTGAACGGAGGAGCGGATTCGGGCACGAGCCCCGACCGGAGGCCGAGCTAACCGCGCGCCGCCCGCGCCGGCAAGCCCCTCCGCTGCCCGGCCATGCGCCGCCGCCTGCGCCGAACCACGGCCGGCGAACGACCGCCCGCCGGAAGATGGCGCCCGTCGGTTGCGGCTTCTGTCGGAATCTGCGACGCCAGTGCGTCCTTGGGCTTCCGCCCCGATCTGCCTCCCCCGATCCATGGAAACGCCATGACCGCTCCGCTGCCGTCCCCCTCGGAGACCGCCGTTCTCCTGCCGCATGAGCGCGCGGCGCGCGACCGGCTGGTGATCGGGTTGCTGCTCGTCTCCGCCTTCGTCGTCATCCTCAACGAGACGATCATGGGCGTCGCCCTGCCGCGCTTGATGGAGAGCCTTTCCATCACCGCCAGCGCGGCGCAGTGGCTGACCACCGCCTTCATGCTGACCATGGCTGTCGTGATCCCGATCACCGGCATGCTGCTGCAGCGGCTCAACACGCGGCCGGTCTTTATCCTGGCGATGTCGCTGTTCTCGGCCGGCACGCTGGTCGCGGCGCTCGCGCCCGGCTTCCCGCTGCTCGTCGTCGGCCGCATCGTCCAGGCCTCCGGCACGGCGATCATGATGCCGCTCTTGATGACGACGGTCATGAACCTCGTCCCGCCCGAGACGCGCGGCCGCACCATGGGCAATATCTCGATCGTCATCTCGGTGGCGCCGGCGATCGGGCCGACGCTGTCCGGACTCATCCTCTCGGTGCTCGACTGGCGCTGGCTGTTCCTCAGCGTCTTGCCGATCTCGCTCGCGGCGCTCGCGCTCGGCGCCAAATGGATCGTCAACGTGACGACGCCGACGACGGCGCGGATCGACCTCCTCTCGGTGCTGCTCTCGGCCATCGGCTTCGGCGGTCTCGTCTACGGCCTCAGCCAGCTCGGCGAGGGCGCGCTGCATCCCGCCGCCGTGCCGCCGACCGTGCCGCTCGCCATCGGCGTCGTGGTGATCCTGCTGTTCATCTGGCGCCAGCTCGTCCTGCAGCGCGAGGATCGCGCCCTGCTCGACCTCCGGACCCTCACCAACAAGACCTTCACTATCGCCACGCTGATGATGGCGATCCTGATGATGGCGATGTTCGGCGCCTTCATCCTGCTGCCGATCTATCTGCAGACCGTGCTCGGCCTCACCACCCTGCAGACCGGCCTTCTGCTGCTGCCGGGCGGGCTGATCATGGGCCTCTGCGCGCCGCCGGTCGGCAGCCTCTTCGATCGCTACGGGCCGCAGCCGCTGGTCATCCCCGGCGCGTTCCTGCTCGCGGCGTCGCTGTGGGGGCTGACGCTGGTGACGCCCGAGACCTCGTTCTGGTGGCTGCTCGCCGCCCATCTCGTGCTCAGCGTCGGGCTCGCGCTGATGTTCACGCCGCTCTTCACCGTCAGCCTCGGCGCGCTGCCGCCGCATCTCTATTCGCATGGCAGCGCGATGATCGGCACGACCCAGCAGGTCGCCGGCGCCGCCGGCACGGCGTTGTTCGTCGCGGTGATGACGCTCGGCAGCCAGAAGGCCGCGACGGCCGGCGCCACGGCCACGGCGGCGCTGACATCGGGCATCGCCACCGCCTTCCTCTATGGCGCGGTCATCTCGCTCGCCGCCGTGGCCGCCGCCTTCTTCGTCCGCAAGCCCGCGGGCGAGATCGTGGCAGGCGCCGCGATGCATTGAGGCGCCGCCGGCAATGCCCTCCCCCGCCCAGCGGGAGAGGGTCGCCGCGCCCTGTCAGCGGCCGAGCACGGCTTTGAGGCTCGCTTCGGTGGCGACGGTCGGCTTGTATTCGAGGCCGACCATGCCGCCATAGCCGCTCGCCTCGAGCCAGGCGACGCGCGCCTGCCAGTCGAGCCGGCCGGTGCCCGGCTCGTGGCGGCCCGGCATATCGGCGAGGTGGACATGGGCGACGCGGTCGAGGCGGCCTGAAAGCACCTCCGCGATCTCTTCGTCCATCACGGCGGAATGATAGATGTCATAGAGGATGCGGATCTCCTTGCGGCCGACATCGTCGATGATGTCGAGCCCCTCCTCGGTCGAGGGCAGGAAATAGCCGACATGGTCGACCAGCGTGTTGAGCGGCTCGACCGCCAGCACGACGCCGCTGCCGGCAAGGATCTCCGCCGCCTTCCTGAGGCATTCGGTCAGCGCCAGCCGCTGCTCGGCGCGGCTGCGGCCAGGGAGATCGGCGCCCGCCTGCGCGATCAGCATCGGCGCGCCAAGCTGCTGCGCGACCGCGATCGAGCGCTTCAGCCCCTCGAGAAAGGCGCCATGCTGCGCCGGATCGGTGAGCGGCACCATCGGCTCGGCGACGAAGCCGGTGAGCGGCAGCCCCGTCTCGTCGAGCGCGGCGCGGATGGCGGCGATGTCCTTGTTGCTCCAAAGCCAGAACTCGACGCCGTCGAGCCCGGCCTTCTTCGCGAGGCGGACGCGATCGGCAAAATCGGGCGCCTCGGCGGCGAACAGCCATTCAAGGCAGGCGGAATAGCGCATGGAACTGTCCCTCGCGGCAGACCAGAAGCGGTCGCTGACCGGAGCCGTGATCAATCCCTGGAAAAGAATGGTGCTGCAAGAGAGGATTGAACTCTCGACCTCTCCCTTACCAAGGGAGTGCTCTACCACTGAGCTACTGCAGCGCGCCGGGCGTCGGTAACGCGGACGGCGCGTTACTGCCACAGCGGGGCGGGCGGATCAAGCCGCTTCGGCCAATGGCTTGCGCTTTCCCCGATCCTTTCGCCCGCAAGCAATTTCCGCCTGCCCCCGGCGATGCTAGTCTCAAGCCATGACAACCGACGATACCACACCGAAACCGAAGCCCCGGCCGGGCGCCAATCCGGACGGCGCGCGCGCGAAGGATCAGCGCGCAGAACGGCTCGCCGCGGCGCTCAAAGCCAATCTCGCCAAGCGCAAGGCCGCCGCGCGGGCGGCTGCGGCCGGGCGGCCCGGCGACGGCAAGCCGGCCGGCGAGGTGGACTGAGCGGAGACTGAGGACGGATCGCTATTCGGCCTCGATCGTGGTGGACGGCTCCGCACCTCTCCTCGTCGGGCCTGGCCCTCCACAATCCAGCTCTCGCCCTGACAGCCCGCGATTGCTCTCCTCGATCGACCGAAGACGGTCTGGATTGCCGCATCGATCCCGGTACCGACAGATGAGGGCAGCCAAAGCATGGGCAGAGCCTGAATGGCGATCGGCCCCTCGCCGCATCGATTGCGCCGCCGCCCCCTTCGTCGATTCGTCAGACCGCGAGGCGGAGGCGGACCCGTCGGTGGCCGCCATGGCTGTTCGCCGGGCGACACCGCGCGCACGAGACTAGCGGGCGCCAGCCGCGCCCTGTCGCGGCGGCTAACCTTGAGTCGGCCCCATTCCTCATGTAATCAGGCCGACTTCACGCTTCGGCGGCTTCATGCCCTGCCGGTGATTCGAACATGGGGCCTTCTTGATGGACAAGATTCGCATCGTCGGCGGCGCGCGGCTGAATGGCACGATCCCGATTTCCGGCGCCAAGAACGCGGCTCTGCCGCTGATGATCGCGAGCCTCCTGACCGACGAGACGCTGACGCTCGCCAATCTGCCGCGCCTTGCCGATGTTGCGCTCCTGAAGCGCATCCTCGGCAATCACGGCGTCGACATGACGATCTCGGGCAAGCGCATCGGCGATCCCGAGCTTTCGTCCGAGACCGCGCATTTCACGGCGCGCACCATCGTCGACACCACCGCGCCCTATGAGCTCGTCTCCAAGATGCGCGCGAGCTTCTGGGTCATCGGGCCGCTGCTCGCCCGCGAGCATTATGCCAAGGTGTCGCTGCCCGGCGGCTGCGCCATCGGCACGCGGCCGGTCGACTTCTTCCTGGAGGCGCTCGCAAAGCTCGGCGCTTCGATCGAGATCGATGCCGGCTATGTCATCGCGAAGGCGCCGGGCGGGCTTACCGGCGGCCATGTCGTGTTCCCCAAGGTCACCGTCGGCGCGACGCATGTGACGATGATGGCGGCGACGCTCGCCCGCGGCGAGACGATCATCGAAAATGCGGCCCGCGAGCCGGAGATCGTCGATCTCGCCGATTGCCTCATCAAGATGGGCGCCAAGATCACCGGCGCCGGCACCTCGACCATCCGCATCGAGGGCGTCGGCCGCCTGCATGGCGCGCGCCACTCGGTGATGCCGGACCGCATCGAGGCCGGCACCTATGCGATGGCGGTGGCGATGACCGGCGGCGACGTGCTGCTCGAGGGCGCCCGCGAGGACACACTGCTGCGTCCGCTCGAGGTGCTGACCGAGGTCGGCGCCGAGATCACGGTCACCAATGAGGGCGTGCGCGTCTATCGCAACGGCGCCGACCTGCAGCCGGTCGATGTCATCACCGAGCCGTTCCCGGGCTTCCCGACGGATTTGCAGGCCCAGCTGATGGCGCTGGTCTGCCGCGCCAAGGGCACCTCGCATATCCGCGAGACGATCTTCGAGAACCGCTTCATGCATGTGCAGGAACTCGCCCGCCTCGGCGCCGAGATCCATCTCGACGGCCAGAACGCAACCATCGTCGGCGTTCCCGTGCTGAAGGGCGCCCCTGTCATGGCGACGGATCTGCGCGCCTCTGTCTCGCTTGTCATCGCGGGCCTCGCCGCCGAGGGCGAGACCATGGTCAACCGCGTCTATCATCTCGATCGCGGCTTCGAGCGGCTCGAGGACAAGCTCTCGCGCTGCGGCGCCACGATCGAGCGCATCAACGGCTGAGCCACGGCAAAGGCCGCCTCGCGCCCTTCCCCGCCGCTACGGCAAGAAGAGCTTGCGATTCGTGGCGGGCGTAACCACCTTGGCTGCAGAATAGAAGCTCTGCCCGAGGGGTGCGTGATGATGGACAGACTGAAGCTTGTCGCTTTCGACCAGGACGATCTCGCCGTGGTTTCGGCGCATGTCCAGGATGCGGTGCTGAAGGTCAAGGACATGACCTTCCTGCCCAAGGAAGGCCGCTTCGCCGCCGTGATCAATCGCTTCGTCTGGGAAAAGCCGGCCGAAGGCACCATCCGCAAGAGCTGGGAACGCCGCCGCGCCGGCTTCCATTTCGACCGCGTCGCCGCCGTGCGCTCGATCGGCATCGACCGTAGCAATCCCGAAGCGGTGCTCGACCTCCTCGCCATCGGTTTCGACGCCGCCGAACAGCCGGCCGGCACGGTGACGCTGATCTTCGCCGGCGGCGGCGCGATCGCTCTCGATGTCGAGTGCATCGAGGCCTCGATCAGCGATTTCGGCCCTGCCTGGGCGACCGCCTGCTGCCCGCAGCATGATGTCGATGCCGCCGACGGCAAGGCCCCGGCCGCCGCCAAGGCGCCGGTGACGATGAAGGCCTAGCGAGGGCGGCCGGTGCTCCAAGGCTCCTTCGCCGCAGCGGCGTCGCGCAGCCTTTCGCCCGGCGGCCAACCGCGCTAGACACGGCGCGCCAGAAGAAGGAGCCGTGTCTTGGCCATTCGTCTCGATCAGCGGGAAGCCGATTTCGAATCGCGCTTTACGGAGTTGCTCGCCGCGAAGCGCGAGGTATCGGAGGATGTCGACGCCACCGTGCGCGCGATCCTCGCCGATGTCAGGACCAAGGGCGATGCGGCGCTCCTCGATTATACCGCCCGCTTCGACCGCCTGCCGCTGACCGCCGAGAAGCTGCGCGTCGGCGAGGCCGAGTTTGCGGCCGCGGCGCTCGCCGTCGAGGACAAGACGCTCGCCGCGCTGACGCTGGCGCGCGACCGCATCCGCTCGCATCACGAACGCCAGAAGCCGCAGGACGACCGCTATGTCGACGCGCTCGGCGTCGAGCTCGGCTCGCGCTGGACGGCGATCGAGGCGGTCGGGCTCTATGTGCCGGGCGGTACGGCCTCCTATCCGAGCTCCGTCCTGATGAACGCCGTGCCGGCCAAGGTCGCCGGCGTCGACCGCGTCGTCATGGTCGTGCCGACGCCTGATGGCATCGTCAATCCGCTGGTCCTGGTGGCGGCGAAGCTTGCCGGCGTCGACGAGCTCTATAGGATCGGCGGCGCGCAGGCGATCGGGGCGCTTGCCTATGGCACCGCCACGATCAAGCCGGTCTACAAGATCGTCGGGCCCGGCAATGCCTATGTCGCGGCGGCCAAGCGGCAGGTGTTCGGCACCGTCGGCATCGACATGATCGCCGGCCCGTCGGAAGTGCTGGTGATCGCCGATGGCGACAATGATCCGGACTGGATCGCCGCCGATCTCCTGGCACAGGCCGAGCACGACACCGCGGCGCAGTCGATCCTCATCACCGACGACGAGGCGTTCGCGCGCGCGGTCGAGGCGGCGGTCGAGCGGCAGTTGAAGACGCTGCCGCGCGGCGAGACGGCGGCGGCGAGCTGGCGCGACTATGGCGCCGTCATCGTCGTGCAGCGGCTTGACGATGCCATCCCGCTCGCCAACCGCATCGCCGCCGAGCATCTCGAGATCGCCGTCGCCGATGCCGAGCCCTATGTGGCCGCGATCCGCAATGCCGGCGCGATTTTCATCGGCCGCTCGACGCCGGAAGTGATCGGCGATTATGTCGGCGGCTCCAACCATGTGCTGCCGACGGCGCGCTCGGCGCGCTTCTCCTCGGGCCTCTCGGTGCTCGATTTCATGAAGCGCACCTCGATCCTGAAGACCGGGCCGGAGCAGCTGCGCGCCCTCGGGCCGGCGGCGATCACGCTCGCCGAAGCCGAAGGGCTCGGCGCCCACGCCCGCTCGGTGGCCATCCGTCTCAATCTGTAGCAGGATCGGGTCCGGGAGCGCTGGACCGGACCGGGGACCAATGGCGGACGGGATCGAGGAGGAGGCGGGACGGCTGGTCGCGGTCGAATTGGACGCGGCCTCGATCGGACGCTCGACGCCCGATGTCGAGCATGAGCGCCGCATCGCGATCTATGACCTCATCGAGGACAACCGCTTCGTGCTGCCGGGCCATCCGACCGGCAGCTACCGTCTGCATCTCGCCGTCCGCGACAGCCGCCTCGTCTTCGACGTGCGCGATGCCGACGACGCGCCGCTGGTGCTGCATATCCTGTCGCTGACGCCGCTCCGGAAGATCGTCCGCGACTATTTCACCATCTGCGACAGCTATTATGCGGCGATCCGCACGGCGACGCCGAGCCAGATCGAGACCATCGACATGGGCCGGCGCGGCGTGCACGACGAGGGATCGGAGCTGTTGATGCAGCGGCTCGCCGGCAAGATCATCGTCGACTTCGAGACGGCGCGCCGCCTGTTCACTCTCGTCTGCGCGCTGCACTGGAAAGGGTGAGCGGCTTGGGCGCGGCAGAGGATGGCGCCGATGCCGGGCCGGCCCTGCCCGCCGGTGCCCCGTCGCGGCCGCCGAGCTCGGTCCTCTTTGTCTGCGGCATGAATTCCGTGCGCTCGCCGATGGGCGCCGCGATCATGCGGCGGCTTCATCCGCGCGGGCTCTATGTCGCCTCGGCCGGGGTTCGCAAGGGCGAGGTCGATCCGTTCGCGGTCGCGGTCATGGAAGAGGACGGCATCGACATCTCGCGCCATCGCGCCCAGACGATCGAGGATCTCGAGGACAGCAATTTCGACGTCGTGATCACGCTGGCGCCCGAGGCGCATCACGCGGCGCTCGAGCTGACGCGGACCATGGCCGTTTCGGTCGAATACTGGCCGACGGCCGATCCGACGCTGACGACGGGCCCGCGCGAGCAGATCCTCGACGCCTACAGGGCCGTGCGCGACCAGCTAACCGAGCGGATCAAGACGCGCTTCGGCTGGATGCCGACGGGCAGCTGATCGACGCGCCGGCTATCGCTCGCAGCGCGAAATGGACTAGTGTCCGCCGCGCGCCTTGCTCTCTACTCCGGATTGCCGATGACCGATACGCCGAAGCTCCTGCTCGCCTCCGCCAGCCCGCGGCGGCTGCAGCTCCTCGCCCAGGCGGGGATCGAGCCGGACGGCCTGTTGCCCACGTCGCTCGACGAGACGCCGCTGAAGAACGAGCTGCCGCGCAGCCTTGCGAAGCGCCTCGCCCGCGCCAAGGCCGAGGCGGCGCTGGCGCTCTCCGCCCGCAATCCGGACCAGGCCGGCGCCTATCTGCTGGCGGCCGACACGGTCGTCGCCGTCGGCCGGCGCATCCTGCCCAAGGCCGAATTCCAGGACGAGGCAGCCGAATGCCTGCTGCTGCTCTCGGGCCGCTCGCATCATGTCTATACGGCGGTGGCGCTGGCGACGCCGAAGGGGACGATCCGCCAGCGGCTCGTCGAGACCAAGGTTCGCTTCAAGCGCCTTTCGCGGCTGGAGATCGATACCTATCTTGCCTCGGGCGAATGGCGCGGCAAGGCCGGCGGCTATGCGATCCAGGGCCTCGCCGGCAGCTTCGTGGTGAAGCTCTCCGGCTCCTATCCCTCGGTGGTCGGCCTGCCGCTCTTTGAGACCATCACCATGCTCGAGGGCGAGGGCTATCCCGTCCGCAAGGGCTGGCTCGAGCCCGCCTGACCAACGAGACCATCATGACCGACGACACCACCCCGCCTGCCCGCGCCGCGGACATCCTGCCGCTCCGCCCGCGCCGCCCCTGCCCGATCTGCAGCAAGCCGTCGGAGCGCGACGCCTATCCGTTCTGCTCGAAGCGCTGCAAGGACATCGACCTCAACAGCTGGCTCTCGGGTCGCTATGCCATTGCCGCCGTCGAGAGCGACGAGGGCGTCGATGCCGGCGACGATGATGGGCCGGCTCAGGATCGCTGAGCGCCGCGCGCCGGGCAAAATCCATCCACAAGCGGCGCGCCGAGGCTCTGGACAGGTCCCCCGCGCTCCCCTATAAGGCCGCAGTCTTCGCAGCGCCAAGCGCTGCGCGCGGCGCCTGGGTAGCTCAGTTGGTAGAGCAGCGGATTGAAAATCCGCGTGTCGCTGGTTCGATTCCGGCCCCAGGCACCACCTCTCCTCCCCAAGTTCCTGTGTCCTGAGAGTCGCTGCGCGAGCTTGGTTTCGTATCCGTTCACTCTGAGTTTCGTTGATTCCCGACACCTTGCTCCTGCGACGCGGCTCCTCCTGACAAAATGGCATCAGCCCGCAGCCTTGAATTATACGTACACTCGCCGTATAGTACGGATATTAACCGTCATTGGTATCAGGGAGATGTCGGGATGCCAATCAAATCAGAACGGGTGGAACTGAGGCTGGACAGCGAAATTCTTGACAGGATCGACGAATGGCGGTCGAAGCAGGAAGGTTTTCCATCTCGCGCGGAGGCCATGCGACGGCTGATGCGAACAGGAATGGATGATCAAAACAGCCGCCGAATGTTCGACCTTACAAAATTCCAAGTGCTCTGGTCGGCGATAACGAACCCAAACTTGTGGCCAGCGGCCTACGTCTTCGCCTGGGATCGCGGCGTTTATCCGTCGTTGCATGACGAAACGTCTCTGCACTCAAGCTATGAGCATTTCTTTCGTGTTTCGGAAAAGATGCTGAGCGACTTGTCTCGATTTCTTGATGATCTCTGGCTTGAACGCAAGACGATCACCTTTTATGGCCTAGAGGATCATTTTCGGGTGCGCTCAAGCGACACACCATGGGATCGAAGCAAGCTCCTTGCAGCCTGCCGCTACTTAGTCCTGGACGATCGATTTGATCGAGATTTCTGGAATGGTGTCATAGAGCAGTATGAGCACCCAGTGGAAGCTAGCTATCTGCTGTCCGAATTCGATGTTGCTAGAGACATCCACCTGATTTAGTGCCGGCGCGTCGATTGGCAGCTAATCTGAGTGAGTTCAGTTTCAAACTTATAAGTTGGGCCGCGACATCCATAAGATAGCCACCATCTACCGCGTCGCGTCCATAAACGCCGCGCGCCAGAGGATCGCGGCGGTGCGCGAGGGGTGGTCGTGGTCGTAGTAGAGCGGGTGGCCGGCGGCATCGATCAGCGGGCATTCGGTTTCCGTGCAGGCGGTGTCGCTCATGTCGATGAGGCCGAAGCCCGGCCGCGCTGTGACCGCCTCGATTTCGGCGCGGCCGACATCGCTGCGGGCGTCGTGGTCGGCGCGCGCGATGCCCGGCGGCAGCGGGGCGCCACGCAGCGCATCCATTGCGAGGACGCGCGGCACGTCGATCCGCTGCTCCGGCACAGAGGCGACGATGAGAATCCTGCGTCCGGGCAGGCGCCCGGCGAGGCGCGCCATCGACCGGGCGAAGACGCGCGCATTCTCGGCGGGTGACGGCGCGACGGTCTCGCTGTCGAACATCGGCATGCCGTCGGCGAGTTCGCCGGTCTTGCGGGGATCGCCGAAGATCGTCGTCCAGCGGCCGATCAAGACGACGGTGCGGATCTCCGGATGGCGCTCGAGGAAACGCGTCGTCGCGTCATAGGAGGACGGGCAGGTCGGGTCGACGGCCGAGGCGCCGAGCAGCGGCCGGCAGCCGGTGAAGGTGACCGCGTAGCCCGCCGTGCCATTCGCGAGCGCCGCGGCATCGAAGCCCGGCACCAGCGCATCGGCGATGCTGTCGCCGATGACGGCAAAGCGCGGCGGCGCGCCTGGCGTGCCGATCCGGCAGAGGTCGTCGGCATCGATGCGGGCGATCGACGGGCGGTTGCAGGCCACAAGCCGCGGATTGCGATCGACCGAGCCTCTCGCCAGACGGTCGACCGCCGGCGGAAAGCGCGCGACATGCCTGTCGAGCCGCGGCAGCGCCCAGCTCGCGGCGATGAAGACGAGCGCTGTGGCCAGCGCGGCGCCGACGAGGCGCGGGCGTGTCCAGACGCCGCCCGGACGGCGCCAGGGCTGCTCGACGAAGCGCCAGGAGAGGGCCGCGAGGACGAGACTGGCCGCGAGGATGGCCGCGACTGCCGCGCCGCCGATCTCGGGCCCATGGAGATAGCGATAGAAGACGAGCAGCGGCCAGTGCCAGAGATAGAGCGAATAGGAGACGAGGCCGATCGAACGCAGCGGCAAGGCGCCGAGGAGCCGCGCCGAAAGGCCGCTGCCCGTGCCGATGACCAGCGCCGCGCCGATGCAGGGCACGAGCGCCGCCGCGCCTGGAAAATGCATGGCGCTGTCGAAGGTCGCAACGGCAAAGGCGATCATCATGATGCCGAGCCAGCCGAGGGCGTCGCCAAGAACCCCGCCAAGTCTGGCGCGCGGCAGCGGCGCGATGGCGAGCAGCGCGCCGACGAGAAACTCCCAGGCGCGTCCGAACGGCAGGTAGAACAGGGCCGCGGGTTGCGATGCCGTCAAGGCGATCGAGAGGGCGAGCGAGGCGAGCGCGAGCACCATAAGCCCCGCGAGCACGACGGGCCGCTGCCAGCGCGCCAGCAGCATCAAGAGCAGCGGAAAGACGATGTAGAACTGCTCCTCGACCGCGAGCGACCAGGTATGCAGCAGCGGCTTCTGGTCGGCAGCGATATCGAAATAGAGCGTCGAGCCGTAGAAGTAGATGTTGGAGGCGAAGACGACGGTGGCGCCGAGCGAGCGGGCGTATTTGGCGAGGTCGAACGGCACCAGCAGGACCCAGGCGACCATCGTCGTGGCGGCGAGCATCACGACGAGCGCCGGCACGATGCGGCGGATGCGCCGTTCATAGAAGCTAAGCAGCGAGAAGCGCCCGCCTCGGAGATCGCGCCAGATATTGGCGGCGATCAGATAGCCCGAGATGACGAAGAAGACATCGACGCCGACGAAGCCGCCGCCAAAGCCGGGCACGCCGGCATGGAAGAGGACGATCGGCAGCACCGCGAGCGCGCGGAGACCGTCGATATCGGCCCGGTAGCCAAGATGGCCCGGAGCCGCAGGGGGCGCTCCCGTGCTGCCGGCTGCCGCATCGCTTCCCGATCGGTCCATGCCATCGTGCCGGCGGCTGCCCTTTGCTGCCGGCCAGGGCCGCCTGCCCGGCCGATCCCGTCCGTCATAGCATGATCAGGCGGCAGCGCATCGTCCGCCGCGGCATTCAGGCCGGACGACGGCGGCGGCGGCGGAGGCGCGCGGCGACCATGGCGGTCAACTCGCCGAACTCGTGCATGCCGAGCCGGTTGACGATCAGCGCATAGAGGCCGACGCCGAAGCCTGAGAGGATCGCCGCGCGGACGAGCACGACGCCGACATGCATGCCGGGCAGCCACAGCATCAGGCCGTAGCGGAGCGCGAGGCCCGAGCCGATGGCGATCGCGGCGGCGAGCCCAGCGCGCCAGGCGCCGTCGAGCATGCCGGGGCCGCTGCCGAGCGTCAGGCCGCGCGCCCGCGCCTCGCGCTCGAAGCGGCGGCGCTGCAGGCCGCCGAGCACCAGCACATAGACGATGATGGCGATCGAGCTCGCGATGGCGAGGCCGATGGCGCCCGCCTGCTGGCGCAGCACGACATAGAGCGGAATGAGCACCACGGTCGCGATCGTGCCGACGAGGGTCGGCACCCAGGTGCTGCCGAGCGCATAGAAGCCGCGGCTGATCAGCGTCTGCGCCGCCCAGCCGCAGAGGCCGAGGCTCATGAAGCCGAGGATGGTGCCGGTGGCGATGGCGTCCGTCGCCGTGAAGCGGCTCGCGAAGGCGCCCCAGACGAGATAGACCGCCTCGATGCCGGCCAGCGTCAGGCAGACCTCGGCGGCGAAGGTCGCCACCAGCATCAGCCGCACGGCATGGACGAGCACGCCATAGGCCTCCGGGATGCTGCCGCTCGCGACCATGCGGCTCAGCGAGGGATAGGCGGCAACGCCGACCGCCATGCCGAAGACGCCGATCGGCACATTCATCAGCGTGCGCGCATATTGCAGATAGGAGAGGTCGCCGGCCGGCAGATAGGAGGCCTGGTTCTTGATGATCCACTGGTCGACCAGCACGATCGAGAAGCCGATCATGATCGGCAGCGACAGGAACAGATAGCGGCGGAGATCCGGATTGCGGAAGGAGAGCAGCGGATACCAGCGCATGCCGCCCTTGAGGCAGCCATAGAGCGGCAGGCCGAACGGCCCGATGATCGAGCCGGCGAGCACGCCCCAGGCGAAGCCGTCGGCGCCCCAGCCGAGCGAGGCGCCAATGAGGCCGCCGGCGATGATGCCGACCGAATAGACCAGCGGCGCCATGGCCGGCAGGACGTGGCGGTCCTGCGCCTGCAGCGTCGCCGACAGGAGCCCGCCGACGACATGGAAGAACTGCGCCGGCAGGATGATGCGCATCAGGCGGACCAGCGTGTCGATCTCGGCCGGATCGTTGAAGCCGGGCGCGACGACGCCGGCCAGCGGCCGCGCGAACACCATCAGGACCACGATGCCGAGCGTGCCGACCACCAGCATGAAATTGGTGATGACACTGAACGCCCGCCAGCCGCCCTCGCGCTCGCCGCGCTGCACATGCTCGAGGAAGATCGGGATGAAGACGATCGAGAGCGCGCCGGCGGCGAGCAGGTAGTTGAGGAAATCCGGCAGCGTGAACGAGGCGAAGTAGAGATCGGCCTGCCGGCTGGCGCCGAGCGTGCGCCCGACGATCTGCTCACGCACGAGGCCGATGATGCGCGACAGGAAGATCGACGCCGCCCAGATCGCCGAGGCGATGCCGATGGTGCGAGCGCGGCTCGTCTCGGTCGATGCGGGCTGGATCTCGGCCAATCGTTGGTTCCCGGCGGGCGCGATTCGGCGCCGATGCCGGCGAGACTAGGTCAATTCAGGCGGATGCGGCGAGCGGCATAAGGTCCCCGCCCTCCCCGGCCGCTCAGCCCTTCATCAGGCGGCGCGAATTGGCGCGGACGCGAGTGCGATAGGACGCGACGACATGATCGACCTGCTTGCCCGACATCAGGGCGAAGGTCGCATCCTCGGCGGCGGCCAGCTTCTCGGCGATCATCAACCGCGCCTCGGCCTCGGCGCTCGGCCCGCCCGCGGCCATCTTCAGGGTGCGGAGGACGATCACCTGCTGCGATTCCATCGCGAGGCTCATGAGATTCTGGAAAAGCGAGAACATCGATACTCCGAGCAGCGGCTAGTGCATCGAAGGGTGCGGCGCTGCTGCCGGGCTCTCGATCGGTCGGGGCGGCCATGGCGGCCGCCTGCGTCATCCAACGCCGGCAATGCCAAAGCGTTGCGGGTCGCCGTGCTTGCGCCCGGCGATCACCATGACACGTTTCGCCCCGAATGAAGCAGGACAATGGCGCAGCGGCCGCCGGGCCGCCGCGCTCACGCCTTACCGATAGCCGACGCCACGATAGCCGACGCCGACGCCGTGGAAGCCGAAACCGACCCCGCCGCCGGGGCCGATCCAGTCGATGAACAGCGAGGTCTCGCCGCCCGCCTTCGGCAGGGTGCCGCTGATCAGGCGGTAGTCATAGACGAGGTCGCGGCCGTCCGGCTTCGGATTGAGGATCTCGACCACGGCGAGCGTGTTGTCGTCGCGGCCCGCCTCATAGACCGAGAGCGCGGCGTTCGGCGGATCCTTGCCGAAATTATCCTTGCCGGCCTTGGCGGTCCATTCCTCGAGATAGTTCTTCATCCGGATATGGCCGGCGATCCGCTCGGGACGGTCGGCGAAATAGAGCGTCTGCTGGCCGACGCCGACGAGGCGCAGCGTCTTCGCGGCCTCGTCGACCTTCACGTCCTCGGCCAGCTGGACGAACATCAGCATCGGCTTCGCCTCGTCGGCGGCCGCGGCGGTCCTTGTGCCGAGCGCAAGGCTGCCGAGGGAGGCGGCGCCGGCAGCGGCAGCGGCGAGCAGGGTGCGGCGCGAGGCCGTCGCCGCGGCGGGCGCGGCGGTGTCCTTTGTCATGATCCTGTCTCCTGGAGAGGGAGGCCCCGGCCGCGGACGGCCGGGGCGACCCGATCAGTCGTTGGCCTTCTGCAGGCTGGCGGCGAGCTTCGCCTTCAGCGCCGCTTCCTGCTCCGGCGTCATCTTCGGCGGATCGAGCGTGATCTTGAGGTCGTCGATCGTGCCGGTGAAGTCGAACGGCAGCTGGTAGTCGGGCGACACGCCGCTCAGCGTATCGGCGCCGATGTCGAAGCTCTCGTCGACCGGCAAGATCAGCGGCACGGTCCGGTCCATCTTCTGCTCGGACACGACGACGCCGTCGACCTTGAAGGTGCCGGTGCCGCCATGGCCGATGCCCGAGGTGTCGTTGAAGGCGAGCGTCACGAAGCCGAGCCCGTCATAGACGAAGTCGAACTCGAGCGTGTGCTTGCCGGGAGCAAGAGCAGCCGGCCCTTCCCAGCGCACTTCCTTGAGGCCGAGCAGGTTCCAGACGAAGACCGGCTTGCCCTTGAGGAGATAGAGGCCATAGCCGCCGAAACGGCCGCCGAGCGTGTTGATCATGCCTTCGGCACCGGTCTCGGGAACGGTGATGTCGGCCTTGATCGTGTAGGACGTGTTCAGGAGGCCGGGCGCCGCCGAGCGCGGAATGCCGACGATCCGGCGACCGGAATAGTTGAACTCGGTCCGTCCGGCGGTCATGCTCGGGCGCGGCGAGACCAGGCGGGTCGCAAGCGAGGAATCGAGCGGCAGCACCTGATGCGAGGCCATCTCGGTCCAGAGCCGATCCTGCATCTCGCGCAGCTTGGCGGGGTTGGCCGCGGCCACGTCATGGGCCTGCGTCCAGTCCTTGGTCGTGTCGTAGAGCTCCCACTTGAAGGCATTGGCAGGATCTGGGATCGCCGGACCCGACAGGTTCCACGGATCGTTCAGCGGCGGCGTCGACAGCATCCAGCCGTCATGCCAGAGGCCCCGCATGCCGAACATCTCGAAATACTGAGTGTGGTGACGGGTCGGGGCGTCGGCATTCACCTTGTCGAAGGTGTAGGCGAGGCTGGTGCCCTCGATCGGCTTCTGCGCGACGCCATCGACGACGGCGGGCGCCGGAATGCCGGTCGCCTCCAGGAGGGTCGGGACGATGTCGATGACATGGCCGAACTGGTTGCGGATGCCGCCCTTGTCGGTGATCACCGCCGGCCACGAGATCGCCATGCCCTGGCGCGTGCCACCGAAATAGGAGGCGACCTGCTTGGTCCACTTGAACGGGGTATCGAAGGCCCAGGACCACGGCACCGCCATATGCGGATAGGTCTGGTCGGTGCCCCAGGCATCAAACCACTTCATCTGTTCGGCGACGGGCAGTTCGATGCCGTTGAAGACGAGGCCCTCGTTCGGCGTGCCGACGGGCGAACCCTCGGCCGAGGCGCCGTTGTCGCCGCTGATATAGATGATCAGCGTGTTGTCGAGCTTGCCCATGTCCTGGACGGACTGGATCACGCGGCCGATCTCGTGGTCGGTATAGGCGAGATAGGCGGCATAGACCTCGGCCTGGCGGATGAAGAGCTTCTTCTCGTCATCGCCGAGCTGGTCCCAGTTCTTCAGCAGCCCGTCCGGCCAGGCGGTGAGCTCAGCCGACTGCGGGATGACGCCGAGCTTCTTCTGATTGGCGAAGATCGTGTCGCGCAGCTTGTTCCAGCCGCCGTCGAAGAGATGCATCTGATGGATCTTGTCGATCCATTCCGGCGTCGGATGATGCGGCGCATGCGTGCCGCCCGGCACGTAATAGAGGAAGAAGGGCAGCGACGGATCGATCTCGTTGAGCTCGTTCATCCAGTCGATGGCATCGTCCGCCATCGCCGTGATGAGGTTCCATTTCGGATTGTTCTGGAACGGGTAGATCTGCGTCGTGTTCAGGAAGAGGTTCGGCTGCCACTGGCTCGTGTCGCCGCCATTGAAACCGTAATAGTGCTCGAAGCCCATGCCGGTCGGCCACTGGTCGAACGGGCCGGCCTGGGTCTGCGCGAAGTCGGGCGTGTTGTGGTTCTTGCCGATCCAGGCGGTGCGATAGCCGTTCTCGAGCAGCATCCGCCCGATGGTGGCATTCTCCGGGCCGATGGTCGAATTGTAGCCCGGGAAGCCGGTCGACTGCTCGGCGATGACGCCGAAGCCGACGGAATGGTGGTTGCGGCCGGTGATCAGCGCGGCTCTCGTCGGCGAGCACAGCGATGTCGAATGGAAATTCGTGTAGCGCAGGCCGTCATTGGCGATGCGGTCGAGCGAGGGCGTCGGGATCACGCCGCCGAAGGTCGACGGAGCGCCGAAGCCGACATCGTCGGTCATGATCAGGAGGATGTTCGGCGCGCCCTTCGGCGGCACGATGCGCGGCGCCCAGGCCTGAACGGACTGGAGGGCGTTGAGGTCGATGCGCCCGGCAAACGGGGCGGGCGGATTGGGCAGCATACGGCCATCGACCGTCGTCGTGGCATTGGGTGAGCCCGGCACCCCCGTCGTCTGCAGCGCCTCCGGCCGGCCGGCCGGCAGGGTGGTGGCGTCGTCGGCCCACGCCGCCGACCCGAGGGCCAGCAGGGCGAAGGCGACCGTCGTCGTCCAGAGAGTCGTAATGCGCATGTATCCCCCGAAATCGGTAACGAACCGAACGAGGGTCGCGCATCAGCCTTCCCGCCCCAGCCCTCCCCCGAAAGGCCGAAACGGGAGCAGCGATGCGCAACCCCTGATGAATTGTATCAGGGGCTTTCAGACTTCGTTTGCCCTTTCGCGACACCCATGCGCGAGAGCGCCTCAGCCAGCCGCAGCGATCAGGATCGCGGCGACGGCGAGCAGGACGGCAGAGGCGAGGACAGCGCCGAACGGCGCTTCGACCAGGAAGCGCGGCACGGTCCGGTCGCGGTCCTCAGGGCCGACTGCGTCGTCGAAGCCGGCGGCAAGACGCGGCTGGAAGCGGCGCGGAACCGGCAGCGGCGCGGCAGCGCCGAGGCGGAGGGCCGTCCGCTGCGCCGGCAAGGCGTCGACGCCGGCGGGCCGCCATCCGCGCGCTCCGCCCGTCGCGGGCATCCCGGCCGAATTCATCACCACCCGCATCGTGAGGCTCCGCGCTGGTACGACGGCCAGAGTGCCGGCGCCCGATCAACACGGATGACAGTACGTGGGATATTTTCCCACATCAAGCAAGGAAGTGTTTCGAACCATGTCCAGGGCGCGGCCAGCGCGCCTTGCGGTACGGCTTCAGCCCTTGACGGCGCCCGCGGTCATGCCGACGACGATCTGGCGGTTGAAGAAGAGAAAGACGATCAGCGGCGGGATGGTGATGATGAGGATATTCATGAACAGGAGATTGTAGGACGTGTCGAACATGCTCTGAAAATTGTAGAGCGTCAGCTGGACCGTCACGTTCTGCTTGCCGGGCAGGTAATAGAGCGGATTGGTGAAATCGTTGAACACCGCCACCGACTGCACGACGATCACCGTCACCATCACCGGCTTCAGCAGCGGCAGGATGATGCGGAAGAACAGGTTGAGCGGGCCGGCACCGTCTATCGTCGCGGCTTCGTCGATCTCGCGCGGAATGGTCGAGACGAAGGCGCGGAAGAGCAGGATGCTGAAGGAGAGCCCATAGGCGACCTCGATCAGCACCATGCCGTGCAGCGTCTTGAAGAGGCCAAGCCCCTGCAGCGTCCAGACGGTCGGTACCACCGCCGGCGGCATGATGAGACCGGTGAGGACGAGGAAATTGGCGAGCCGCGTCCAGCCGGACGGCCGGCGTTGCATGACGAAGCCGACCATGGCGCCGAGCACGACCATGAGGGTCACGCTCGCCACCGTCAGGATGGTGCTGTTCACCAGCGCCGTCAGCAGCATGTAGTCGCGCGCCTTGATCACCGCGACGAGATTGTCCCAGAGATGGAAGCTGCTCGGCCAGGCGAAGCTCCGGAGCGAGGCCTCCTTCTTGTCCTTCAGCGCCGTGATGACGATGAAGGCGAAGGGAATGATGAAGATGACGATCGAGGCGAGGATCGCCACACCGCCGCGGATCACGCCACCCCGCTTCATCGCGCGACCTCCCGCCGGTTGAGGACCGCCGACAGCGGCACGATGATCAGCGCCACCATGACGAACAGCACGACATTGCCGGCCGTGGAGAGGCCGTAGAAGCCGGCCTGGTACTGCTTGTAGATGACCGAGGCGATGACGTCAGAGGTGAAGCCCGGCCCGCCGCGGGTCATCGACCAGATGAGGTCGAACGAGCGCAGCCCGCCGATCAGCGACAGGATCACCACGGTCACGGTGGCCGGGCGGGCGAGCGGCAGCGTCACGTTCCAGAAGCGCTGCAGCGAACTGGCGCCGTCGATCATCGCCGCCTCGTAATAGTCGCGCGGGATCGAGACGATGCCGGCGATGTAGATCACGGTGGCGAGGCCGACGCCCTTCCAGACATCGACGAGAGCGACCGAGAGCAGCGCGATGCGCGGATCGGTGAGCCAGCCGGGGCCGGGGATGCCGAACACGGCCAGCGTCTCGTTGATGAGGCCCTGCGTCGGGTGCATCAGCACCGTGAAGGTGATGCCGACGCCGACGGTGGAGACGAGCACCGGGAAGAAGACGACCGAGCGCAGATAGTCGCGGGCGATGATCTCGGAGGTCAGCAACATGCCGAGCAGGAGCCCGAGGACGACCTTCAGCCCCGAGGTGACGCCGGCATAGATCAGCGTGTTGACGAGACCCTGCACCAGGAAGGGCTCGCTGAAGAACTGGCGGAAATTGTCGAGGCCGATGAAGGTCGCGTCGGAGAGCGTCCAGCGCGTCAGGCTGAACAACAGCGAGGCGATGGTGGGGAAGAGAAAGAGCACGGCATAGATGACCGCGGCCGGCAGATAGAACCAGGTCGGATAGGGCGTCCGCACGGCGGCGCGGCGCGAGGCCGGCGGCGCGATCGCGGCAGAGGCGGTCAGGCTGGCCATGGGCGGCGCTCCTTGCCCTCGTCGGTCATGGACCGGCACGCCAGCGCGCCGGTCCGATCTCATATCCGCGGCGAGCCTACCAGCCCGGCAGGCCGAGCTGTTGCGCCTGCTTCTTGACGTCCTCGTCATAGAGCGCGGCGCCATCGGCCGGCGTGCGGATGCCCGAGCCGACCTCGACCGTGATCTGCTCGAGCGAGGGGCCCTTGACCGGCGAGACGAATTCGAGCGCCGGCGCCGCGGCGCCGTCCTTGTCGAAATAGGTCTGCAGGTCGGCGACGGCCGGAGGGACGTCGGCGGGCAGCGCGCAGGTCTTCACCAGATAGGGACCGGTGACGCCGGCGCCGGCGGTCTGCGCGTCGCAGCCCTCCTTCGAGGCGATGAAGGCGACGAACTTTTTGGCGGCGTCGACATGCGCGCTCTCGTTCGAGATGTAGACGCCCGGCGGCATCCAGGCGGTCAGCCCGTTCTTCGCGGCATCATCGCCCGGCAGGGCGAAGAAGCCGACATCGCCGAGATGCTCGGGCGCGTTGGTCTTGATGGCACCGACGGCGAAGGTCAGCATCGGATAATGCGCGCCCTCGCCGGCGGTCAGCATGCGGATGCCGTCGTCGAAGGTTGCGGCGGCAAAGTCGGCGTTGAGATCGCCGGCCTTGAACACCTCGGCCTGGTGCTCGAAGCCCTTCAGCGCCGCCGGCGTCGTCGCGAACTTCGCCTTGTTGGCGGTGTAGTCGTCGGCAAAGCCCGGGACGGCCGCCTGGACATTGTAGAAATCGCCGAGCACGAAGAGCTGGCTGGTCCAGGTGTCCTTGAAGGTCTGGATGACCGGCACCTTGCCGGCGGCCTTGATCTTGGCGTTGTTGGCCATGAACTCGGCCCAGGTCTTGGGCACGGAGAGGCCGAGATCGGCATAGATCTTCTTGTTGTAGAGCACGCCGCCGCCCATGGCGGTCTGGATCGGCGCGCCATAGATCTTGCCGCCAGCGGTGACGACCTTCTGGAAGGCCGGCTGGATGTCGGCCTGCCAGGGCTCGGCGCTGAGGTCGACCAGATATTTGCCCGGATTGATCTGCTGGAACAGCGAGCCGGAATTATAGAGGAAGACATCGCCGATCTCGCCGGTGGCAAGGCGGGTCTTGACGATGTTGTCGCCGTCGCCGCCGCCCGGCCGCGTCTCGAGCTCGATCTTGATGTCGGGATTCTTGGCCATGAAGTCGTCGGCCAGCTTCTGCGCCGCCGGCACGGTCTGCGGACCGTTGTCGACGAGGAAGCTCAGCGTCACCTCTTCGGCCAGCGCCGGCCCGGCCAGCATCGCGGCCAACCCGAACGCTGCGCCGCCGGCCAGCGCCCTGAGGCGCATCTTGTGATCGGTCATGGGTCTCTCCTCCCTCTTCCCCGGCCGGACGGGCGTCCGGCTCCTGTCAGCTGATCCTCGTCACCGGCCGGCGCCTCCTCGCGCCGCCCGGCGTCAGCCAATCCTGAACGTCGCCTCATGCGCGCCGGCCGTAACCGGAATGCGGGTCGTCCCCTCCGCCGCCGCGGCGATCGGCTTGCCATCGACGCTGATGTCGGCATAGCCCTCGCGGAGCAGCAGCGTCGCGGTCGCCGCCTCCGGCACCGTGAAGCGATAGCGGACGAGGCCGTCCTCGATTGTCCATCCGGCCTCGATGCGGCCGGTCGCGCCGTCGTGGTGCGCGGCGACCGGGGCGAGCTGCGGGATCACCAGCGGCTCGAACAGCACATGGCGGAAGCCCGGCTGCTCGGGATCGGGGCGGAAGCCCGCGACCTCTTCGAACAGGAACTGGCAGACGGCGCCATAGGCATAGTGGTTGTAGGAATTCATCGCCGGATCGAACGGCGTGCCGTCGGCGCCGATCGCGTCCCAGCGCTCCCAGATCGTCGTGGCGCCGGTCTTCACCTGATAGAGCCAGCCCGGCACGCCCTCCTGCAGGAAGACGTCGCTCGCAAGACCGGCCTCGCCGATCTTGACCAGCGCGGGCAGGAGCGCCGGCGTGCCGATGAAGCCGGTGCCGATGCGTCCGCCTGAACGGGAGATGGTCGCCCTGAAATAACCCTTCGCGGCTTCGAACTGCTCGGCCGGGATGAGGTCGTGCAGGAAGGCGAGCGCATAGGAGGTCTGGTCGTCATAGACGAGACGGCCCGACGGCGCGATGAACTCGCGGGCAAAGGCCGCCTTGACCTGATCGGCGCGCGCATCCATCCGCTCGGCCGTCGCCGCGTCGCCGACGACGCGAGCGACCTTCGCGGTGAGGCGCGAGGAGATATAGAGATAGATCGTCGCCGCGGCGTCGTCGCCGATGGTCGGCAGCGGCTTCTCGCTCGGGCCCTTCGGCTGCAGCCAGTCGCCGAAGGTAAACCCGCGATCGCCCCAGGGCCGCGGTGGCTTGACGACCGGGCCGTCGCTGATCGACCAGACGAAGTCGACCCACTTCACCATGGCGGGCAAGGTCTCGGCGAGGATGGCCGTATCGCCATAGTGCTCGTAGAGCGTCCACGGCACGATGGTGATCGCATCGCCCCAGCCGGTCGAGCCGTAGAAGCCCGGATAGGCGTCGGGCCGCATGCGGGTCGGATCCGGCACGACATGCGGCACCGCGCCGTC
Organism: Kaistia sp.; assembly: GCA_965229325.1. GTDB lineage: Bacteria > Pseudomonadota > Alphaproteobacteria > Rhizobiales > Kaistiaceae > Kaistia. Next base: position 2,649,120 of record OZ245873.1, read on the forward strand.
CTCGCGCTGGTCGGCCATCACGTCGCGCAGCCACTTCACCCAGAACGAGTGGCTCTCATGCAGATAGCAGGCGGTCGGCGCGAACACCTGCGCGTCGCCGGTCCAGCCGAGCCGCTCGTCACGCTGCGGGCAATCGGTCGGCACGTCGATGAAGTTCGAGCGCTGCGACCAGATCGTGTTCTCGACGAGGCGATCGACCAGCGGATTGCCGGAGGTGAAGCCGCCGGTCAGCTGCTGCGCCGAGGAGATCGGCACCGAGACGATGTCGAGGATCTCGGCGTGGCCGGCGATGGTGAGGCGGGCATAGCGATAGCCCTGGAAGGTGAAGAGCGGGCGGAAGCTCTCCTCGCCCTCGCCCTTCAGCACATATTCGACGCGGGCGATGGCCGAGCGATAGTTGGAATTGTCGATGTTGCGCTTGGCGTCGAGGATTTCGGCATGCTCGACAATGACCTCGGCGCCGCGATCGCCGCGCACGCGGAAGGCGACATAGGCGCCGCAGTTCTGGCCGAAATCGTAGATCATCCGGCCTTCGGCATCGCGCCAGCTGTCGATCGGCTTGAGCTCCGGCAGTTCGCGCACCGGCCCGGTCTCATAGGCGACAAGCCGCACGGGATCGAAGGGCAGGACCGCGCTGCCGGAGATCGTGCGGAGTTCCTCGAGGCGGGCGTCGTAGATCTCGCCGAAATAGATGCCGCTCTTCAGGACCGGCAGCAGCCCGCTCTCCCAGCTGCCGTCGGTGGCGAGGAGCAGCGGCGCATCGCCGGGGCCGGCGCGAAGCTCGGCGATCGCCGCGATCTTGTCGCCCCAGGTGTTATAGAGCGCATGCTGCTTGGCCCACATCATCTGCGAGCGGTACCAGCCATCGGCGAGCCAGATGTCGATGACGTTCTCGCCGGGCTGCAGCAGGTCGCCGACGTCATAGGTCTGGTAGGAGAGGCGCTTGTCATAGGCGGTCCAGCCGGGCGTCAGGAGGTCGTTGCCGACGCGGACGCCGTTGATGAAGGCGCGATAGAGGCCGAGCGCGCTGATGCGGAGGCGCTCGCCGCCGCCGACGGAGGGCAGCTGAAACGACTTGCGGAGGAACGAGGCCTGTGTCCCGACGCCGGCATCGGTGAGCGGGCGAACCATCTGGGCTGTCCAGCGAACGAAGCCGTCCGACTGGGCAGCCGTCTTCTCCGCATGCGATGGCATGGCGTCGTGCATCTCGTCCTCCCTCATCGAGCCGCCGCCGGCTGTGCCGGTCCTCGCAGCGTCTCGTAGACCGTTTTACGTATATCGTTCTACGAAATGCTGTCAAGCCACTCCGGCGGTTCCGGCGCCGGCTTCGGACTGCTACTGATGGCAGGCGGCAGCGCCGATGCGCGCGGGGATCGAGACCGACCGGACATGGCAGTGAAGAAGAAGAGCGAGCGCGTCACTATCCGCACCGTCGCGGCTGACGCCGGGGTGTCGGTCGCGGCCGTCTCGAAGGTGCTGCGCAATGCCTATGGCGTCAGCGATGCGCTGCGCGCCAAGGTGCAGGACTCCATTGCGCGGCTCGGCTATCGCCCGCATGCGGCGGCGCGCGGCATGCGCGGCCAGAGCTACACGCTCGGCGTCATCCTGCCCGATCTCACCAACCCCTTCTTCGCCGACATCATGGCCGGCATCGACGCGGCGCTGGAGCGCACGGAGTACCAGCCGCTGCTCGGCGTCGGCCAGTCCTCGCCAGCCGTCGAGCTCGAACTTGTCGACGCCATGCTCGACCGGCAGATGGACGGGCTGATCCTGCTCGGGCCGCGGATGACCATCGACCGCATCGGGGCGATCGCCGAGCGGGCGCCAACGGTGGTGATGGCGCACCACGCCGTCGGCCCCACCCGCTTCGACACCGTCAACGACGACGACCAGCTCGGCGCCCGGCTGATCGTCCAGCATCTCGCCGGGATGGGCTATCGCTCGATCGTCTATTTCAGCCAGGACCTGCTCTTCAACGAGAGCCAGGTGACCCATCACCGCGAGATCGGCTATCGCGCGGCGATGACCGAGGCTGGCCTTGGCCGCTACATCTCGGTCGTGATGGCCGAACAGGCGCCCCGCGAGGTCCGCACCATGGTGCGCCAGTTGCTGCAGGGACGGCCGCGCCCGGAGGCCATCTTCTGCTGGACGGATTTCATCGCCTTCGAGGCGCTCTCCGTCGCGCGCGAACTCGGCCTTTCCGTCCCCGACGACGTCGCCATCGTCGGCTACGACAACACGCGCTATTGCGACCTCGCCCAGAACGCCCTCACCTCGATCGACCAGTCGGGCCAGCTGCTCGGGCTGCAGGCGGCGCGGCTTCTGGTCGAGCGGATCAAGGGGCGCGAACAGGCCGAGCATCTCGTCATCACGCCGCGCCTCGTCGTGCGCGGCAGCACCGTGCGGCGCGTCCCTTCCGCGACGTGAGATGGGCCAAATCGGTACCGGTCGGTGCAAGAAAGTATCGCCGCCGGGAAGATTGATCGTGGCCGAAGCGCCGCCCCGCTCCTAGACTTCCCGCCATATCCCGCATCGCCAGAAGAAGAGCGCGCCGGGAAGGGATGGAAAAATGACCAGACTGGACAGGACGATGACCGCCGTGGTCTGCCACGGCCCGCGCGACTATCGGGTCGAGCGGGTCGGCAAGCCGGAACCCGGGCCGCGCGAGATCGTGGTGCGCGTCGCCGCCTGCGGCATCTGCGCAGGCGACTGCAAATGCTGGGCCGGCGCGCCGATGTTCTGGGGCGGCGACAGCCCTTACGTGAAGCCGCCGGTCATTCCGGGCCATGAATTCTTCGGCACGGTCGAGGCTCTCGGCGAGGGCGCGGGCGAATATCACGGCGTCGCCATCGGCGACATGGCGATCGCCGAGCAGATCGTGCCCTGTGACCGCTGCAGATTCTGCCGCTCCGGCCAGTACTGGATGTGCGAGGTGCACAACATCTTCGGCTTCCAGCGCCAGGTTGCCGACGGCGGCATCGCCGAATTCATGCTCTATCCGGCGACGTCGCGCGTGCACAAGATTCCCGCCGCGATGCCGCTCGAGGACGCGGCGATCATCGAGCCGCTCTCCTGCGCCATCCACACCGTCAATCGCGGCGACATCCAGCTCGACGATGTCGTCGTCATCGCCGGCGCCGGCCCGCTCGGCCTCCTGATGACGCAGGTGGCGCGGCTGAAGACGCCGAAGAAGCTCATCGTCGTCGACATGGTCGACGAGCGGCTGGCGCTCGCCAAGAGCTACGGCGCCGACCTCACCATCAATCCCGGCCGCGAGAATGCCGACGCGATCGTGCGCGGGCTCACCGGCGGCTATGGCTGCGACGTCTATATCGAGAACACCGGCCACCCCTCCGGCGTCACGCAGGGCCTCACGATGATCCGCAAGCTGGGCCGCTTCGTCGAGTTCTCGGTGTTCGGCTCCGAGACGACCGCCGACTGGTCGATCATCGGCGACCGCAAGGAGCTCGACATCCGCGGCGCCCATCTCGGGCCCTATTGCTACCCTGTTGCCATCGACCTGCTGTCGCGCGGCCTCGTGACGTCGAAGGGCATCGTCACCCATTCCTATGCGCTCGAGGACTGGGACGAGGCGCTGAAGATGGCGATCTCGCTCGATTCGATCAAAGTGCTGATGCGGCCCGGCTACCGGCCGAATACATGAGCGAGGCCTACGACTACATCATCGCCGGCGGCGGCTCGGCGGCCTGTGTCGCGGCGATGCGGCTCGTCAAGGAGCACGGCTTCCGCGTGCTTCTCGTCGAGCGCGGCCCGGCGAAGACGGCGCGCGTGATGCGCATGCCGGCCGGCTACATGAAATATCTCGGCCGCGACGACTATCTCGAGATGCATAAGACGGTGGCGCAGCCCCGGCTCGGCGGCCGCGCGCCGATCGTGCCGCAGGCGAAGGCGCTCGGCGGCGGCAGCGCTGTCAACGCCATGGTCTATATGCGCGGCCAGCGCGAGGACTATGACGGCTGGGACGCGATGCTCGGCGGCGGCACCGGCTGGTCCTATGCCGACCTCCTGCCGCATTTCCGCGCGCTGGAGCGGAATGCGAAGTTCAACGACGCCTATCACGGCATCTCGGGCGGGCTTCGCGTCTCCGATCCCGGCAGCCTCTGCGACACGACGCAGGACTATATCCTGACCGCCCAGGGCGCCGGCATCCCCTACAATCCCGACTTCAACGGCGCGCGGCAGGCCGGCGTCGGCGTGATGCAGCACACGATGGGCCTTCTCAACGGCCGCATGGAGCGCTGCGACGCCGTCACCGCCTTCCTGTCGACCGTGATGGACGATCCGCGCCTCACCATCGTGACCGGCGCGCGCGTCGACCGCATTCTCTTCGAGGGCAAGCGCGCCACCGGCATCGTCTGGCGCAGCGAGACCGGCGAGGGCTCGGCGCGGGCGAGCCGCGAGGTGCTGGTCGCGGCCGGCACCTACAACACCGCCAAGCTGTTGATGCTGTCCGGCATCGGTCCGGCGGCGCACCTGAGAGAGCACGGCCTTCCGGTCGTCGCCGACCTTCCCGTCGGCGGCATGCTGCAGGACCATCACGAGGTCCCTGTTATCGCCACTACCAAGGGCCCTAGCGGCTATTTCGGCCAGGATCGCGGCTGGAACATGCTGCGCAACGGGCTGCAATATCTCCTCTTCAACACCGGCCCCGTGACGACGACCGGCATCGAATCCTGCCTCTTCTACGATCCGGACGGCGGCGAGCGGCCGACGATCCAGCTCTATTGCGCGCCGATCGTCTATCTCGACCGCGACGTCTCCTCGGCCGAGCCGACCTATGGCGTGACGCTCACCTCCTGCCTGCTGAGGCCGAAGGCCCGCGGCAGCGTGCGCCTCCGCTCGGCCGATCCGGCGGCGATGCCGCTGGTCGACGCCAACTTCTTCGGCGACGACGACGATCTCCGCCTCACGGTCGCCTCGCTCCGCTTCGCGCGAACGCTGCTCGCGACCGAGCCGCTCGCCGCCAAGATCGGCAGCGAGTTGCTGCCCGGCGCCGACATCTCCGACGACGCGGCGCTCGCCGCCTATTGCGGCAAGACGGTCAAGACCAATTACCACCCGATCGGCACCGCCCGCATGGGCCATGACGGCGATGCCGGCGCCGTTCTCGACACGCGGCTCAAGGTGCGCGGGATCGAGGGGCTCCGCGTCATCGACTGCGCCGCGATGCCGGCGATCCCCTCGGGCAACACCAACGCGCCGGTGATGGCGCTGGCGAGCCGCGCCGTCGACTTCATCGCCGCGGAGGCCGCCGCCGAGCAGCCAACTGTGGCGATCGCGTGATCGGAATCTGAGGATAGGATAATTTTAGGTCCAAGAATTAGTGAATGCCGATAGTGTGTGCCTCCGCCGCGAACGGCAAGCCGGCGCGGCGGGCGAGGGAGTGAGAGGTGCCGGCTCGGACAAGCGCGATCAACGCGCGAGAGCCTGCTGTTCGCCAAGGAAAGATGATCATGGGTTTCGAGCGCCGTATCGTGCCTGATTTCGAGGTGATCGTGTGCGCACCGGAAGAATCCTTCCGATGGAATGTGCATGACTATCCGCACCATCTCGCCAAGTGGCACTACCACCCGGAATATGAGCTGCATCTGATCCAGGCCAGCGCCGGCGAGATGATGATCGGCGACTATGTCGGCGGCTTCGAGGCCGGCAGCCTGGTCCTGACCGGGCCGGGCGTGCCGCACAACTGGGTGAGCCGCATCCAGCCCGGCGAGCGCGTCGTCCATCGCGACATGCTGATCCAGTTCAGCCCGGACTTCGCCGAGAAGGTCGCCGGGCTCTGTCCCGAATTCGACGATGTCGGCGAGCTGTTCGAAGACGCGGCGCGCGGCATCGAATTCTCGGGCGCGACCGCGGAGCAAGGCCGCCGGCTGCTCAGGGCGATCGGCACCGCGCATGGCGCGCAGCGGCTGATCCTCTTCCTCGAACTCATGACCATGCTGGCGCGCAATCCGCGCGACCGCCGCATCCTCTCGCGCGCCGCGCCGGCGCCGGGGCAGCAGGTGCGCTCGTCCGAGAAGATCGAGACGGCGATCAACTTCATCCTGGAGCATTCGGCCCAGCCGATCCGCCTGACCCAGTTGTCCTCGCTCTGCGGCATGGAGGCGACCGCGTTCTCGCGCTTCTTCAAGAAGCAGACCGGCCATACCTTCGCCCGCTACGTCAACTGCATGCGGGTGCATGCCGCCTGCAATCTGCTGTCGACCTCCGACATGCCGATCACCGACATCTGCTTCGAGGTCGGCTTCAACAACATCGCCAATTTCAATCGCCAGTTCGTCAAGATCTGCGGGCGCTCGCCGTCCGCCTATCGGCGCGATGCACGGCGGATCGGCGCTGCGCCGCGTCTCGATCCGATCATCGAGGTCAGAGTCTAGCGAGGCCAGCTGTCTTCGTTGCGGGCGCCGCAAAATTGTACAGATGAGGTTTCGAATGCGCGTGGTGAGGCGAGGACCCGTCTTCTAGAGTCGAGATCGGGCGTGCGGGTTTCGGAATACAACCGAAGCTTGGAGGAAGCTCCGCCGCCCATACACGGGGTTTACCAGGGGCGTATTCCCTGATCTCAGGGAACACAGACAACAGAGGCTTGGTTGCTTCGGACTGCGCGTCTCGCGCTGTTTCCGTCGATGGCTGGTCTTTGTCCGTCGCGCACCCGACATCCGAGGGAGGACTGGGAATGTCAGGTTTGAAACGCATGATGCTCGGCGCTGCTGTCGCAGGGCTGGTGGTTGGCGCCGGACCGGCGCGGGCGGATTTCTGGTCGGACGCGGCCAAGGGCCTCGAGGGAACGACCATCCACGGCGTCTCCGAGTCGACGCCGCCGTCGAACTTCGTCAAGGACGTGCTCGCGCCGCAGTTCACCAAGGCGACGGGCATCAAGGTCGAGTTCGAGGCGACGTCCTGGGACCAGATGTACGACAAGGCGATCAAGGACATGGAGGCCAAGACCGGCATCTATGACTTCGTCTATATCGAGCAGGACATCGTCTACTCGTATCTGTCGCGCAACTTCCTGGTCGACATCACGCAGTCGCTCGCCGACAAGCCGAACCTGAAGGCGCCCGATTTCGACCCGGCGATGTTCACGACCTTCGTCAACTACTTCAAGGGCGACAAGGGCGACATCTTCGGCGTGCCGATGGAGGCCTTCATCAAGGTCTACCTCTATCGCAAGGACCTGTTCGAGGATCCGAAGGCCAAGGAAGCCTTCAAGGCCAAGTACGGCTATGACCTCGGCGTCGCCAAGACGCATCAGCAGTACAAGGACAACGCCGACTTCTTCACGGCCTGGGGCAAGGACAACGGCCTCGAGCTCTGGGGCTCGACCGTCCAGGCGCATACCGGCCATCCGGCGTCCTGGTACGAGTTCTTCGAGAGCATCGCGCCCACCTTCGGCGTCTACAACTGGGGCATCGACCCGTCCAAGAACTACGCCGCGAGCGTGGCCAATGGCGGCTCGATGAACAGCCCCGAGGCCAAGAAGGCGCTCGAGTTCTGGCTGAGCCTGCTGCCGGACGCACCGCCGGAATCCACCGCCTCGACCTGGGATGAAGTCGCGGCGACGTTCGCCGCCGGCCGTACCGCCCAGGGCCTCGTCTATGGCGAGAACGCCGCCTGGATCGCCACCAACGACACCAAGTCCAAGGTCGTCGGCAAGGTCGGCGTCGCGCTGCCGCCGCTCGAGCCGGGCGTGCTCGAAGCCGCCGAAAGCGGCAAGGGCTATATCGGCTACTATGATGGCGGCGCCTTCGGCATCCCGCACTCCTCGAAGAACAAGGACGCGGCGCTGCTGTTCCTTGAATTCATCGCGCAGCCTTCGGTCCAGGCCGACTGGGCGGTGGCCGGTTCGCGCATCACGCACCAGGCGACCTATGACGATCCGAAGGTGATGGCGCAGGACGCCAAGACCGACGGCTACTACACGCTGATGAAGAATGACGGCCGCCTCTTCGCCGGCGCCCCGCCCTATCCGTTCCACGCGCAGGTTCGCGAGGCGACGGCGCCCTTCTTCTACCAGGCGATCACCGGCGAGCTGTCGGCTTCCGACGCGCTCGACCAGATGGCGGCTGCGGCCGAGAAGGAACTGACGAAGCTCGGCTACCGCAAGTAAGCCGGACACGGTCGGCGCGCCCCCCCGAGGGGCCGCGCCGTTCCTCGCGCGGGCCGTCTCCCTGTCGGCCCGCGCCTTTCCCCGACCGGCCGTCCGAGGAGACAGAGCTCCATGCGCCCCCAATCCGTCGGCTGGCTGTTCCTGGCACCGACCCTCCTGATCCTCGCGGTGTTCGGCGTCCTGCCGTTCATCTATGTCCTGGTCGTCTCGTTCTTCGACTGGAACTCGTTTGCCGCCGACCCGACGATGCGGTTCTCTGGCGTGCAGAACTATCGCGACCTCGTCTTCGACACCGGCTTCCTGATGTCGCTCTGGAACACGCTGAAATTCGGCGTCTTCGCGGTGGCGAGCGAGATCGTGCTCGGCTATTTCCTCGCCCAACTCTTCATGCGCAATTTCCCGCTGAAGGGCTTCTTCCGCACCATCCACACGCTGCCGCTGATGATCGCGCCCGTCGCCGTCGGCGCCACCTGGCGGCTGATGACCGTGCCGGGGCTCGGGCCGATCCCCTATTATCTCGATAAGTGGTTCGGCTACGACTACCTGATCAGCCGCTATGCGGGCCAAGCCTTCTTCACCACCGTGGTGATGGATGTCTGGCACTGGACGCCGCTCGTCACGCTGACGCTGCTCGCCGCGCTCTCCTCGATGCCGAAGGAGCCGTTCGAGCAGGCGCAGATCGACGGCGCCAACAAGCTGCAGACCTTCTGGTATGTGACGCTGCCGCTCCTGAAGCCGGCGATCCTCTCGGCGGTGTTCATCCGCCTCATGGATGCGATGCGCACCGTCGACGAGGTCTGGATGCTCACCGGCGGCGGCCCCGCCGCGGCGACCCGCTATGTCGGCCTCTATATCTGGCGCGTCGTCTTCCCGAAGACCGATTATGGCTACGGCTCGGCGATGTCGCTGATCACCCTCTATCTCACCATCGTGATGTGCTGGCTGCTCTATGCCGGTCTCGTCGCCCGCCGCGACTTGAGGAAGCCCGAATGAACCGCGACCGCAAAGGCCTGTCCCTGGCGTTCTGGCTCTTCTCGAGCCTGATCACCCTCTTCCCGATCTACTGGATGTTCGTCGTCTCGGCGAAGAGCCGCGTCGAGCTGTTCGGCGCGCCGACCTTCATCATCAAGAGCTTCTTCTCCGAGAACTACTGGGCGACGCTGACCAATACGAGCTTCCAGGGCTACATGTTCAATTCGATCGTCATCGCGACGTCGAATGCGCTGCTGGTGACTACGCTGTCGCTGTTCGCGACCTATGCCCTGTCGCGCTACAAGCTTTCCGGCAAGGAGAACATCTTCTTCTGGACGATCACCAACCGCATGGCGCCGCCGGCCGCCTTCCTGCTGCCGCTGTTCCTGCTCTACACGCAGGTGTTCGTCGTCGGCGACTGGAAGATGTTCGACACGCGCATCGGCCTCATCCTGCTCTATTGCGTCTTCAACCTGCCCTTCGCCATCTGGACGATGCGCGGCGTCGTCGACGCCATCCCGCAGGAGCTGGACGAGGCGGCCTTCGTCGACGGCGCCAGCACCTGGCAGGTGCTCGTGCACATCATCCTGCCGCTGGCACGGCCGGGCCTTGCCGTCACCGGCATCCTGACCTGGGTGTTCGCCTGGAACGAGTATCTCTTCGCCGCGACGCTGACGAGCGTGCATGCCCGCACCATCACCACGGGCCTCGCCGAATTCGTCACCGTCACCGGCACCAACTGGGGCCAGATGGCGGCGACCGCCATGCTGACCCTCATTCCGGCGATCATCTTCCTGTCGCTGGTGCAGAAGCATATCGTCGCGGGCCTGACCTTCGGCGCCGTCAAGGGATGAGCGAAATGAGCAACGACGTCCCGATCCGCCGCGCCCCGCGCCAGGGTTTCCTGCCGATCCACACCAACGGCTTCGACCGCGTGTTCATCTCGGTCGTCTGCTTCGTCGCCATCCACCTGTTCTGGATGCGCTTCCTCGAGCAGGATATTTCGCTCTATGTGGCAACGGTGCTCTCCGTGATCCTTGGAGCCTTCATCATCGCGCGCGGCTGAGCCCGCCCCCCGGGGCCGACGCGGCGCGAGACCATCAACCGCAGCGGCAGGCGACGCCCTGCCGCGCCAATTGGAGTGACGACCTTGCAGGCGCTCGTTCTCGAGGAAAAGAACCGCTTGTCGCTGCGCGACTTCCCGATCGAGGAAACGCTCGGGCCGCGCGATGTCCGGATCAAGCTTAAGACGGTCGGCATCTGCGGCAGCGACGTCCACTACTACACCCACGGCGCCATCGGCCCGTTCGTGGTGCGCGAGCCGATGATCCTCGGCCATGAGGCCTCCGGCGTCATCGAGGAAGTCGGCAGCGACGTGACTGAACTCGCCGTCGGCGACCGCGTCTGCATGGAGCCCGGCATTCCCGAGCCCGCTTCGCGCGCCGCCAGGCTCGGCCTCTACAATCTCGACCCCGCCGTCCGCTTCTGGGCGACGCCGCCGATCCATGGCGTGCTCCGCCCCTCCGTTGTCCATCCGGCGGACTTCACCTTCAAGCTGCCGGACAGCGTCTCGTTCGCCGCCGGCGCCATGGTCGAGCCGCTCGCGGTGGGCGTGCACGGCGCCACCAAGGCGCAGGTGAAGCCCGGCGATGTCGCCATCGTCATCGGCGCCGGCCCGATCGGCCTCGTCACGGTGCTGGCCGCCCTTGCCGCCGGCTGCGCCCGCGTCATCGTCTCGGATGTCGACGACACCAAGCTCGCCATCGCCGAGAAGCTCGGCGCGGTCACCGCCGTCAATGTCGCCCGCACCTCGCTGGTCGAGGCGGTCAAGGCCGAAACGGCCGGCTGGGGCGCCGACATCGTGTTCGAATGCTCCGGCAATGCGCGCGCCGCGGCGGCCGTGTTCGAGCCGCTCTGCCCCGGCGGCAAGGTCGTCTTCATCGGCATCCCGCTCGAGCCGATCCCCTATGACGTTGCCGGCGGCCAGATCAAGGAAGTGCGCGTCGAGCATGTGTTCCGCTATGCGCATGTCTATCCGCGCTGCGTCGGCATGCTCGCATCCGGCGCCATCGACGTCTCCTCGCTGATCACGCGCACCTTCCCCTTCTCCGAAAGCGTCGAGGCATTCGAATATGCCGCGACCTCGCCGGCGGGGCAGGTGAAGATCCAGATCGAGATGCCGGACTGAGATGCGCCCATCGTCACGCGAGACCGGCATCCGAATGTCGGTCTCGCGCGAACCTAGACCCATCTGGAATGGGCGGAAGGCTGCGGGAGGAGCAGATGTATCTGGAGAAGCTGAGGCTCGACGGCCGCGTCGCTGTCGTCACCGGCGGCGGGCGCGGCATCGGCCTTGCGATCTCGGAGGCGCTGGCGGAAGCCGGCGCCCAAGTCGTCATCGCCGACATGGATCCCGGCGTCGCCGCCGCGGGTCAGGCGAGCCTCAAGGACAAGGGGTTCGACGTCGAGATCGTCACGCTCGACGTGACGAAGCCGGCTGATGTGACCGCCGTCGCCGACGACATCGCTACCCGGCACGGCCGCATCGACATCCTCGTCGCCAATGCCGGCATCGCCCGCTCGGGCGTCGCCGCCGAGGACACGACCGACGAGCACTGGCTCAACGTCATCGACGTCAACCTGAACGGCGTGTTCTGGTGCAATCGCGCCTTCGGCCGGCATATGCTGGCGGCCGGGCGCGGGTCGATCGTCAATATCGGCTCGATGTCGGGCTTCATCGTCAACCGGCCGCAGAACCAGTCCTACTACAACGCCTCGAAGGCGGCGGTGCATCATTTGACCAAGTCGCTGGCGACCGAATGGGCGTCGCGCGGCGTCCGCGTCAACGCGGTGGCGCCGACCTATATCGAGACGCCCCTGATGAAATTCGCCTATGACGTGCCCGGCATGGTCGAGGGCTGGCTCGGCGATACGCCGATGGGCCGGCTCGGCCAGCCGGACGAGATCGCCTCGGTGGTGCATTTCCTCGCCTCCGACGCGGCCAGCCTCATGACAGGATCGATCGTTCAGGCCGACGCCGGCTTCACCTGCTGGTAGGCCACAAGGAGACTTCGAAGATGGAATTCAGCGGCAAGAGCGTCATCGTCACCGGCGCCGGCAAGGGCATCGGCCATGCCACGGCGAAAATGCTGGCGGCGCGCGGCGCCCATGTGATCGCCCTGTCGCGCTCGCAGGCCGATCTCGACACCCTCGCCGAGGAGATCGGCTGCCAGGCGATCGCGGTCGACCTCGCCGATGCCGGCGCGACGCGGCGCGCGGCACAGGACGCGGTCCCGGCCGACTATCTGGTCAATTGCGCCGGCACCACGGCGCTCGACAGCTTCCTCGACGTCAGCGCCGAGACCTTCGACCTGATCCACGCCGTCAACACGCGCGCGCCGATGATCGTCGCGCAGGAATATGCCCGCGACCGCGTCGCCAAGGGCCTGCCCGGCGCGATCGTCAACGTCTCGTCGATGGCCTCGTTCTACGGCCTGCCCGACCACGCCGCCTATTGCGCCTCCAAGGGCGCGCTCGACGCGCTCACCCGCGTGATGGCCAACGAACTCGGCCGCCACGCCATCCGCGTCAACGCCGTCAACCCGACGGTGACGCTGACGCCGATGGCGGTGAAGGCCTGGAGCGACCCGGTGAAGTCGGGCGGCATGCTCTCGCGCATCCCGATCGGCCATTTCGCCGACCCCGACGAGGTCGCCGAGGTCATCCTCTTCCTCCTCTCCGACCGCGCCTCGATGATGAACGGCGTCGCCCTCCCCGTCGACGGCGGCTTCATGGTGACGTGAGGCCAGGGGCGCCGTCCGAAGCACGGCCCCCGCCGCCATCGACATCATCGCGCTGGATGCTATGACTTCGGGCGGTGTCAAATCGCCTGGTGAGAGTGCGCGCGTTGGACAGGACTTTTCTCACGCTCGAGGCCGCGGAGAGCCAGGCGGCGCTGCGCTCGCTGTCCTCGCCGGCGCGGCTCGAGATTGTTCGGCTGCTGCATGCGCGCGGGCCGATGAACGTCAACGAGATCAGCGCGGCGCTCGCCCTGCCGCAGTCGACGGTCGCGACCGGCATCCAGATGCTGGAAGAGGCCGAGCTGATCGAGACGCGGACCGTCAAGGCGAAGAAGGGCCACCAGAAGATCTGCTCGGCCCGCTATGACGAGATCGTCATCCGCTTCGATCGCGCGGCGAAACCGCAGGACGACGCCGCCATCGAGGTGTCGATGCCGATCGGGCTCTATACGAGCTGCGCCGTCGAGGCGCCGTGCGGGCTCTGCTCGCGCGAGGGGGTCATCGGCATGCTCGACGTGCCGAACTTCTTCCTCGATCCGAGCCGCATGCAGGCGAGCCTGATCTGGTTCGGGCGCGGCTATGTCGAGTACAAGTTCCCGAACAATGCCAAGCTGCTCGGCGAGACCATCCGCGCGATCGAGTTCTCGCTCGAGCTCTCCTCGGAGGTGCCCGGCACCAATCCCGACTGGCCGTCCGACATCACGCTCTGGGTCAACACCGTCGCCGTCGGCACCTGGACGTCGCCCGGCGACTATGGCGACACGCGCGGGGCGCTGACGCCGCGCTGGTGGAAGCTCGAAGGCTCGCAATATGGCCGGCTGACCAACTGGACGATCTCGGACCAGGGCACCTTCATCGACGATATCAAGATTTCTGATATTAAACTCGATGACCTCGCGCTCGGCGCGCATCGCTCGATCCGTCTGCGCATCGGCATCGCCGAGGACGCGCGACATCCGGGCGGAATCAATATTTTCGGCCGCGGATTCGGCAATCATGACCAGGACATCATCATGCGGCTGCATCGCGCGCCGCGCTGACAGCGGCAGAGTGTAGCGCCGCGCGGCGCGCTGCGACGATTGACAGAGCCCGATCTCTCGACCATGATTTATGGACCGTATCGGAATTAATGATACATAAATCAGGAAACGCAGAGCGAGGGTGCCGTGAAAGCGAATGTGACCGTCCACAAGGACTTCGCGATCTCAGCGATTGACGACCGTGTCTACAGCTCGTTCCTCGAGCATCTCGGCCGCGCCGTCTATACCGGCATCTACGAGCCGGGCCACCCGACCGCCGATGCGGACGGCTTCCGCGGCGACGTGATCGATCTCGTCCGCGCCGTGAAGACCCCCTATGTCCGCTATCCCGGCGGCAACTTCGTCTCGGCCTATAACTGGGAAGACGGCATCGGCCCGCGCGAGGATCGCCCCGTCCGGCTCGACCTCGCCTGGCGCACGCGCGACGACAACCGCATCGGCGTCAACGAATTCGTCGACTGGTGCAAGAAGGCCGACACCAAGCCGATGCTGGCGGTCAATCTCGGCTCGCGCGGCCTCGATGCGGCGCGCAACTTCCTCGAATATTGCAACCATCCGGGCGGCTCCTACTGGAGCGATCTCCGCCGCAAGCATGGCTGGGCGGATCCGCACGACGTCAAGCTCTGGTGCCTCGGCAACGAGATGGACGGCCCCTGGCAGGTCGGCCACAAGACGGCCGAGGAATATGGCCGCCTCGCCAACGAGACCGCCAAGGCGATGCGGCTGTTCGACAAGTCGCTGGAGCTGATCGTCTGCGGCTCGTCCAATTCGGACATGCCGACCTATCCCGACTGGGAGGCGACGGTCCTCGAGCACACCTATGATTCGATCGACCACATCTCGCTGCACATGTATTTCGCCAATCACGAGCACGACACGCTCGGCTATCTGGCGAAGTCGGAGAAGCTCGACCGCTACATCAACACGATCGGCGGCGTGATCGACTTCATCAAGGCGAAGAAGCGCTCGAAGAAGGACGTCAAGATCTCCTTCGACGAGTGGAATGTCTGGTATCACAGCCGCGAGGCCGACCGGAAGATCCTCGAAGGCGACGAGTGGCCGGATGCGCCGCATCTTCTCGAGGACATGTACAATTTCGAGGACGTGCTGCAGGTCGGCGGCATCCTCAACACCTTCATCCGCCGGGCCGACCGGGTGAAGATCGCCTGCATCGCGCAGCTCGTGAACGTCATCGCGCCGATCATGACCGTTGAGGGCGGTCCGGCCTGGCGGCAGACGATCTACTATCCGTTCCTCTACGCCTCGCTCTATGGCCGCGGCACGGCGCTGCGCGCCGTCGTCGACGGGCCGACCTATGACAGCGTGCAGGGCGATGACATTCCCTATCTCGACGTCACGGCGGTGCGTTCGCCCGCCGGCAACGAGGTGACGTTCTTCGCCGTCAACCGCCATCTGACCGAGACGCTCGATCTTGCGGCGGCGCTGGAAGGCTTCCCGGCGGCGCGGCTCATCGAGCATATCCAGATGACGCATCCGGATCTGCGCGCCATCAACACGGCCGAGAACCCGGACAATGTCGTGCCGAAGACGGTCGGCGGAACGCTGGTCGAGGACGCGACGCTGCGCTCCAAGCTGCCGCCGCTCTCCTACAACGTCATCCGCATCGCGGTCTGACGGAGAGGGACGGATCGACAGTCGACTTCGGTCATTGTCAGCGACCGATCACACCTGTCATTGCCGGGCCTGACCCGGCAATCCAGCCTCTCTGGTGGGGGACTGGACGTGCAGGCGGTCAGTCGAAGAAAGTCTGGGTTGCCGGGTCAAGCCCGGCAACGACACTGAGAACATTCTCAGCAGGACCAAAGCGTGAATACAGTTCGGGCCTCGAGGCCCGGCGTCGTCGCCTCCAGCGGGCCGCTACGGCTTGCCGAGTTCCGACAGCGCGCTCATCATCGCGGCGCTCGGGATCTTGATCAGCCCGCGATAGGGCTGGTCCATCTCCAGGATCAGGAAGATGGCGCCGGCGACGGAGAGCGCGGCGACGCCGAGCGCGACCGTCACGCTGAGATTGGTCGGGGCGAACAGCCCGAAGCTGATGAAGATGATCGTCAGCCAGAAGACGACCACCGCCAGGAACGGCCACTGGATGCTGGTGCCGATCTGTTCGAGCAGCGCCCAGCGCGACTGCGCGATCGTGTTGCTGATCTGCAGCGCATTCGACTGCAGCCAGTGCTGCGCATCGGTCTTCGGCGTCATGGCGAGCACCATCGTCTGAACCTGTTCGATGCTGGCGCCGGAGCCGATGGCGGCGACCTCGACATCGCCGGACGCTTCGCCCGGCCAGACCGAGCGGATGCGCGCCGTCAGCACCGCCTTCAGCGTCGCGCGGATCGCCGCTGTCTCGGGGCCGTATTCGGCGAGCGTCCGGTCGAGCAGCACGAGCTCGGCGGCGCTGGTCCGAAGTTCCGCCTGCTTGTCAGACAGCGCACTGTTGGCGGCGGCGGTGAGGAGCCCGAGCACCAGCGCGGCGAGGGTTGCGATCATCGCCATGGCGACCTTGATCGCGTCGCGCGCCTCCGGGCCGAGATGCTCGTCGGGCAGCACCTTGCGAAGGAACATGCCGACCAGCGCGCCGCCGAAGACGCAGGCAAAGGCGACCAATCCGATCAAGCCAGCACTCATCTTTTCCCCTCGCTCATCGGCGAGCCAGAGCCGCGGCCTTGGCCACCCGCCCCGGCGGCCCATCGACCGGCCTCCGCATCATCCGGCTGGTGCTTTGGCGCCGCTTGGCGGCGAGATCAACAGAAATCGAAGAACGCGCGCAACGCTGGCGCAGCGACGAAGCATAGATGCCCGTCAGCGACCCCAGACGACGGCATTCTCATGCCGCTTGATGATGTGCTTCAGATCCTCGAAGGCGCTCGTCACATGGCCGGCGAAGCGCTCCGCCGCCGGCGAGCGCGGCGCGCCGACGCGGCGCAGGATGCCGAGAGAGCGGTTCGGCTGCGGGATCTCGTAAGGGAGCACCGTGACGCGGTTTTCCTTGCGCTGCGCGAAGACGACCGAGAAGGGCAGCACGGCGAGCGCGTCGGTCTCGGCGAGATAGTTGATGACGCTCATCAGCGAGCCGCCGGAATAGCGGATGTTGAGATCGGACATGCCGATGCTCATCAGGATCATCTGCAGGTCCGACATCAGCGGCGAGCCCGGCAGCGGCGCGACCCAGGGGAAGCTGGTGAGGTCATGCGCCCGGAGGCGGCGGTTGCGCAGCAGCGGATGCGCCGGGCGGCAGGCGACGATGTTGCGCCCGGGCAGGATCTGCGTGAACTCGAAGCCGGGCCCGAGATCGAGCACGCCGATCGGCACGATGCCGAGATCGATCTGGTTTCCCTCGAGCGCCCCGACCATCTCGGGCAGGTTCAGATAGCTCTGCTGGATGGTGACTTCCGGCTCGATGTTCTGGAATTCGCCGATCATCCGGCTGATCATCGCATCCATGAAGAACGGCACGCCGCCGACGCGGACGACACCCTTGGTGCCCTTCATGAAGCCCTGAACGGCATCGGAGGCCTGGCGCGAGGCGCTGATGATGGTGCGGCCCTGCGCCGCCAGCTGCGCGCCGAGCGGCGTCGCTTGCAGCGGCCGCCGGCCCTTGATGAAGAGCGGCTCGCCGACCCGCGCTTCCAGCATCGCCAGTGAGCGGCTGACGGCCGGCTGGGTCAGCCCCAGCATGGCGGCGCCCTCCGACACGCCGCCGGCATCGAGCACGGCGGCGAGCTGCATCAGGTGGCGCTCGTTCAGCTTCATAGCAATTTGCTATACAAGTCCCGCCACAACTGATCAAGCGACGCCCGGCGCCATGCTATTCCCTCAATCCAAGGGGAAGGGAGGCCCCGGACTGATGGACGGCCAGCACGACGGCCAGCAAGGGGGGCAAGCCCCCGAGGCGATCTCGCCGCAGGCGCGTGATTTCTCGCGCCGTCTGGTGGCCCTTGGTCCCTCGCGCCTCGCCGAAGCGGCGGAGGCCGGCGTCGGCGGTCTGCATGCGCTGGTGGCGGCGCTGCGGCCGACCGCCGAGGAGTTCCGCCTCGCGATCGACTTCCTGACCGAGATCGGCCACTACGCCGATGCGCGGCGGCAGGAATGGGTGCTGTTCGCCGATGTGCTCGGCGTCTCCTCGCTGATCGAGGACCAGAACAGCCCGCGCCCCAAGGGTGCGACCCCCAACACCGTCGCCGGACCGTTCTACCGCGCCGATGCGCCGGAACTGCCGCTCGGCGCCAATATCTCGCGCGATCACAAGGGCGAGCCGCTCACTGTCACCGGCCGGATCGTCGGCCTCGACGGCCAGGGCGTCCGCAATGCCGTCGTCGAGGTCTGGCAGGCGAATGGCGAGGGGCTCTACGAGAACCAGGAGCCGGACCTGCAGCCGGAATTCAACCTGCGCGGCCGTTTCCTGGCCGATCCGCAGGGCCGGTTCAGCTTCACCACCGTCAAGCCGAAGGGCTACACGCTGCCGGCGGACGGGCCGGTCGGCCATCTGATGAAGGCGCTCGGCCTCGGCCTCGATCGCCCGGCGCATATCCACTTCCGCGTCTCGGCCGACGAGTTCGAGACGCTGACCACCCATGTCTTCGACCGCGCCGATCCTGCGATCGGGCGCGATGCGATCTTCGGGGTCAAGCCCGAACTGCTCGCCGATTTTCGTGCGCTTCCGACGGTTGGAGGATCCCGGAAGCACGCGCTCGACCTCACCCTTGTGCTCTGCCCGCGCGGGCAGGGTCGCCCATGAACCCTCTGGGAGGAGATGAACGATGGCCCGAGTAAGCGGCTACCACCACCTGACGATGTCGACGGACGGCGCGCAGGAGGACTTTGACTTCTACACCAAGGCGCTCGGCCTGCATTCGGTGAAGCGCACCGTGCTGTTCGACGGCACGATCCCCGTCTATCACCTCTACTACGGCTCGCCCGACGGCGACGCCTCGACGATCATCACCACCTTCCCCTTCCGCAAGCCCGGCGTCTTCGGCCGGCGCGGCACCAACCAGTCGCGGACGATCCTGCAGGCGATCCCGAAGGGCGCCGCCGATTTCTGGGTCGACCGGCTCAATGCCCGCGGCATCGCCGCGACCAAGATCACCCGCTTCGGCGCCGACCGCGCCGCCTTCCTGCATCCCTGCGGCATCGCGCATGAACTCGTCGAAAGCGACAGCGATCCGCGCCGTCCGATCACCAACGAGGCGCAGGGCATCGGCATCGACCACGGCATCAAGGGCATCTACGGCGCCGTCGTCGCCGTGACCGACCGCACCGCGATGGACGATTTCCTGACCATCGCGCTGCCGCTGGAAAAGGAAGCCGACAACCACGAGGGCCTCGTCTACCGCGTCCCCGACGCGAACGGCGTCAACCAGCGCGTCGAGGTCATCGTCGACCGCGACAGCGCGCAGGGCACCTGGACGCTCGCCGGCGGCACGATCCATCACCTCGCGCTCAACACGGGCGATGAAGAGAACCAGCTGAAGCTGCGCGCCCATATCGAGGGGCTCGGCTTCACCGACATCTCCGAGCAGAAGGACCGCAACTACTTCAAGTCCTGCTATGTCCGCTCGCCGGGCGGCGCGCTGTTCGAGCTCGCCTGGACGACGCCGGAAGGCTGGGCCAAGGACGAGCCGCCGGGCCAGATCGGCAAGACGCTGGTGTTCCCGCCGTGGTTCAAGGACCGCGAGGCGGAGCTCCGCGCCGGCCTCGAAGAGGCGGCCTTCGCATGAACGAGGGCGGCGGTCCGCTGCGGCTTGGGGCTAGAGGCCAGGCGGCGAAGGCGATCTGCGTCTTCGTCCATGGTCGCGGCCAGTCGCCGGAGGAAATGGAGGCGCATGTGCTGGCGCGGCTTGCCGTGCCGGGCATCGCCTACCTGCTGCCGCGCGCGCCGAAGGGCGCGTGGTGGTCGGCCCGTGCCGTCGATCCGCTGACTCCGGTCGCCCGCGCCGAGCTTGCCGCCGCCCTCGATCATCTCGCCGCGGCGCTGGCCGCTGCCCGCTCCGAACTGCCCGGCGTGCCGCTGCTGCTCGCCGGCTTCTCGCAGGGCGCCTGCCTCTCGATCGAATATCTCCTCGCCGGATTGCCGCCGCCGGATGCGCTGGCCGCGCTGACCGGCAGCCGCGTCGGCGTTGCCGCCGATGGGCGCAGCGAGGCCATGCCGGCCGGCATCCCGGTCTATCTGACCGGCGGTGATGCCGATCCCTGGATTCCCGTTTCGGCCTTCGCCGATGCCGCCGACGCGCTCGGCCGCGGCGGCGCAAGGCTGCGCGCCGATGTGTTCCCGGGGCGCGGCCACGAAGTCTCGGACGCCGAGATCGCGATGCTCAGTGCGATCCTCACTGATCTTTCGGCCGGACGCGCCCCGCGCATGGAGGCGCCGCGATGATGGACAGCTTCGTCTTCCCCGGCCTCACGACGCGTGTGGTCTTCGGCTCCGGCACCATGGCGAGCGCCGGCGAGGAGGTCCGCCGCCTCGGCCATGCCAAGGCGCTCGTGCTGGCGACGCCGCACCAGAAGGCCGACGCCGAGCAGCTTGCCGCGCGCCTCGGCGATCTCTCCGCCGGGCTCTTCGCCGGCGCGGTGATGCACACCCCGGTCGAGGTCACCGATGAGGCGGTCGCAGCCTATCGCGCGAGCGGCGCCACCGCCGTCGTCAGCCTCGGCGGCGGCTCGACCACCGGGCTCGGCAAGGCGATCGCGCTCCGCACCGGCGCCGACCAGGTGGTCATCCCGACCACCTATGCCGGCTCCGAGATGACCGACATTCTCGGCGAGACGGCCAATGGCGAGAAGACGACGCGCCGCTCGCCGGACATCCGGCCGGAGACCGTGATCTATGACGTCGACCTGACGCTGTCGCTGCCGGTCGGGCTCACCGTGACCTCGGCGATGAACGCGATCGCCCATGCGATGGAGGCGTTCTATGCGCCCGACCGCAACCCGGTGATCGTGCTGATGTGCAAGGATGCGATGGCCGCGTTCCGCGACGGCATCCCGCGCCTCATCAAGGATCCAACCGATCACGAAGCGCGGGCCAAGGCGCTCTATGCCGCCTGGTGCTGCTCGACGGCGCTCGGCTATGTCCAGATGGCGCTGCACCACAAGCTGGCGCATGTGTTCGGCGGCTCGTTCGATACGCCGCATGCCGAGACCCACGCCATCCTGCTGCCCTACACGACCGCCTTCAACGAAGTCGCGGTCGGGCCGCTGCTGGCGCCGATCGCGGAGGCCTTCGGCGGCGGCTCGGCCGGGGGCGGGCTCTGGGACTTCGCGAACAGCGTCGGCGCCCCGCTGAGCCTCAAGGAGATCGGCATCAAGGAGAGCGATCTCGACCGCGCGGCGGCGATCGCGCTTCGCAATGCCTATGCCAATCCAAGACCCATCGACCCGGGATCGATCCGGGAACTCCTGCAGGCGGCGTGGGATGGACGCCGGCCCGCAGGCTGAACAGAGAAGAAGAGGGAGGGAACCATGACCACACGACGCATGCAGATCTCGCGACGCAGTTTCCTGAAGGCATCGGCGGCGACCGGGCTGACGCTCGCCGGTTCCGGCCTTGCCGCGCCCGCGCTCGCGCAGGGCGCCAAGATCCGCCTCGGCTATGTCTCGCCGCAGACGGGTCCGCTCGCCGGCTTTGCCGAGAGCGATGCCTACAACATCAAGGCGTTCCTCGATTCGCCGGCCGGCAAGAATTTCGAGGTCATCGTCAAGGACAGCCAGTCCAACCCCAACCGCGCCGCGGAAGTGGCGAAGTCGCTCATCGTCGATGACGAGATCAACCTGATGGTGGTCGGATCGACGCCGGAGAACACCAATCCGGTCGCCACCACCTGCGAGGCCGAGGGCATCCCGGTCATCTCGACCATGGCGCCCTGGCAGCCCTGGTTCATCGGCCAGCAGGGCAATCCCGGCGATCCCGCCTCGTGGAAGCCGTTCAAGTTCGCCTATCACTATTTCTGGGGCCTCGAGGACATCATCGCCGTCTATACGGGGATGTGGAAGCAGCTCTCGACCAACGGCAAGGTCGGCGGCCTGTTCCCGAACGATGCCGACGGCAATGCCTGGGGCGATCCGAAGAACGGCCTCAAGCCCGGCCTCGAGGCCGCCGGCTTCTCGCTGACCGATCCCGGCCGCTACCAGAACCTCTCGGACGACTTCACCGCGCAGGTCAACGCCTTCAAGGCGGCGGATATCGAGATCGTCACCGGCGTCGTCATCCCGCCCGACTTCACGACCTTCTGGAACCAGGCGCGCCAGCAGGGCTTCAAGCCGAAGGCCGTGACGGTCGCCAAGGCGATCCTGTTCCCGCAATCGGTCGAGACGCTCGGCGATGCCGGCAACAACCTCTCCTCCGAAGTCTGGTGGTCGGCCTCGCATCCGTTCAAGTCGTCGATCACCGGCCAGTCCTCGGCCGAGCTTGCCGCCGACTACACCGCCAAGACGAACCGCCCCTGGACCCAGCCGATCGGCTTCGTCCATTCGCTGTTCGAAGTGGCGGCGAATGTCATGGGCCGCGTGCAGGACCCGACCGACGCCGAGGCGATCGCCGCCGCGATCGCAGCGACCGACATGGCGACCGTGGTCGGCAAGGTCGCGTGGAACGGCGCGGGCCTGCCGCCCTTCGCGGCCAAGAATGTCTGCAAGACGCCGCTCGTCGGTGGCCAGTGGCGGCAGAAGGCCGGCGGCGGCTTCGACCTCGTGATCGTCGAGAACGCGACGGCGCCGGAGATCCCGGTCGCCGGCAAGATGGAAGCCCTCTCCTGAGGCATCCGGGGGGCGGCGCCCGCGCCGCCCCCCGTGCGCCCGAGACCGGACACACACAGCGATGATCCTGACGCTCGACAACGTTTCGAAGTCCTTCGGCGCCTTGAAGGTGACCGACGGCGTGAGCGTTGCCGTGCCGCGCGGCGAGGCGCTCGGCATCATCGGCCCGAACGGCGCCGGCAAGTCGACGCTGTTCAATCTCATCACCGGCAACATCCTCCCGAAAGCCGGCCGCATCGAGTTTCTCGGCCGCGACGTCACACGGGCGCCGGCGATGGAGCGCGTGCGCATGGGCGTCGGCCGCTCGTTCCAGATCCCGCAGCCCTTCGAGGGACTGACGGTGTTCGAGAACCTCCTGACCGCCGCCGCCTTCGGCCGTGGCGGACGCGAGGCGGAGATGGTCGAGGGCTGCGCCCGCATCCTCGAAGAAACCGAACTGCTGAAGAAGGCCAATATCCTCGCCGGCTCGCTGTCGCTGCTCGATCGCAAGCGCCTCGAACTCGCACGCGCCATGGCGACGGGGCCCGAGCTCTTGCTGCTCGACGAGATCGCCGGCGGCCTCACCGAGGGCGAGTGCAAGGCGCTGGTTGCGACGATCAAGGGCATTCATGCGCAGGGCACGACGATCATCTGGATCGAGCATGTGCTGCATGCGCTGACCTCGGTGGTCGAGCGTCTCCTGGTGCTCGATTTCGGCCGCGTCATCGGCCTTGGCGAGCCCGAGGCGATCATGGCCTCGAAAGAAGTCCGCGAAATCTATCTGGGGCTCGAGGTCTGATGCTGGAGACCCGCGCCCTCACCGCCAATTACGGCCAGTTCCGCGCGCTGTTCGGCGTCGACATCACCGTCGCCGCCGGCGAATGCGTCGCGATCATCGGCGCCAACGGCGCCGGCAAGTCGACGCTGATGCGCTCGATCACCGGCGTCCTCCGCAACGAGCCCGGCATGGTCGTCCATCGCGGCGAGCCGATCGGGGCGCTCACCTCGGCGGCCGTCATGATGCGCGGCATCGCCATGGTGCCGGAGGGCCGGCGGCTGTTCCCCTCGCTCAGCGTCGAGGAAAACCTCCTCATCGGCGGCCAAATGCGCAAGGCCGCGGGGCCCTGGGATCTCGCCGCGATCTACGATCTGTTCCCGATCCTGAAGGAGCGGCGCAGGAACCCCGGCACGGCGCTATCCGGCGGCCAGCAGCAGATGGTGGCGATCGGCCGGGCGCTGATGTCGAACCCTGAACTCCTGCTCTGCGACGAGATCAGCCT
Organism: Kaistia sp.; assembly: GCA_965229325.1. Taxonomy (GTDB): domain Bacteria; phylum Pseudomonadota; class Alphaproteobacteria; order Rhizobiales; family Kaistiaceae; genus Kaistia. The sequence goes on from OZ245873.1 coordinate 2,673,091, forward strand.
CGGCCTCGCCCCCGTCGTCATCCGCGACATCTATGCCGCCCTGCCGAAGATCCGCGCCGGCGGCGCGGCGATCGTCGTGGTCGAGCAGGATATCGCCAAGGCGCTCGCCGTCGCCGATCGCGTCTATTGCATGATGGAGGGGCGCGTGACGCTGGCCGCCAAGGCCGCCGACGTCACGCGGCAGCAGATTCACGCGGCCTATTTCGGCGAGGCGGCATGATCTGGCTCGACACCCTCGTCCAGGGCATCCTTCTCGGCGGGCTTTATGCCCTGTTCGCGGCCGGCCTCAGCCTCGTCTTCGGCATCATGCGGCTGGTGAACCTCGCGCATGGCGACCTGATCGTCTTCGCCGCCTATCTCGTGCTGATGGCGGCGACGATGCTCGGCCTCTCGCCCTTCATCGCGGCGCTGGTCGCGGCGCCCGTCATGTTCGCGCTCGGCTGGCTGCTGCAGACCGCGGTGCTGAACCGCGTGCTCGGCAAGGACATCCTGCCGCCGCTGCTCGTCACCTTCGGCCTCTCGGTCGCGCTGCAGAACGGCCTGCTCGAGGCCTTCTCGGCCGATAGCCGCCGCATCCCGGCCGGCGCGCTCGAAGGCGCCTCGCTCGATCTCGGCCTCGTCACGGTCGGCGTCATGCCGCTCTTGACCTTCGCCACCGCCATCGCCGTCATCGTCGCGCTCAACGCGCTGTTCTATCACACCGCGCTCGGCCGCTCCTTCCGCGCGACGTCGGACGACGCCGTGACCGCCGGGCTGATGGGCATCGAGCCGAAGCGCGTCTTCGCGATGGCGACCGGCATCGCCATGGTCGTCGTCACCATCGCGGCGCTCTATCTCGGCATGCGCGCCAATTTCGATCCGTCGATCGGGCCGGCGCGGCTGATCTATGCCTTCGAGGCGGTGATCATCGGCGGGCTCGGCAGCCTCTGGGGGACGCTCGCCGGCGGAATCATCATCGGCGTGGCGCAAACCTTCGGCGCCGCGATCAATCCGGAATGGCAGATTCTCGCCGGCCATCTCGCCTTCCTCGCCGTCATGCTGCTGAAGCCGCGCGGCCTGTTCCCGCGCGCGGTCGATTGAGGGGCGGCATGTACAGGCTCACCACCCGCACCCGCGCCGGCACACTCGCAGCGATCGCCGCCGTCGTGATCATCGCCGCCGGCTTCGCCCTGCCCGCGGTGGCGCCGCGCTCGGTCATCCAGGACCTCTTCTTCATCCTGACCATGCTGACGCTGGCGCAGATCTGGAACATGCTCGCCGGCTATGGCGGCCTCGTCTCGGTGGGACAGCAGGCCTTTGTCGGCATCGGCGCCTATGCGATGTTTGCCGGCGTCATCCTCTTCGGCTGGAACCCGGTCCTCGCGATCCCGCTCGGCGGCCTCGCGGCGCTGGCGCTCGCCGTGCCGACCGCCTTCTTCGCCTTCCGCCTGCAGGGCGCCTATTTCGCCATCGGCACCTGGGTGATGGCCGAGGTGACGCGCCTCCTGGTCGCGCAATGGAAGACGCTCGGCGGCGGCACCGGCACCTCGCTGCCGCGTGAGGCGACCAGCGCCATCCTCGGCACCGACGCGATCCGGGCGCTGTTCGGCGTCCGCGAGGCCGCGGCGCGCGACATCCTCGCCTATTGGCTGGCGCTCCTCCTCGTCGTCGTCGTCACGGGCGGCATCTACTGGCTGCTCCGGAGCCGGCTCGGGCTGGCGCTCGCCGCCGTGCGCGACAATTCGGAAGCCGCGCGCTCGGTCGGCGTCGATACCGGGCGCCTCAAATGGGCGGTGTTCCTGATCGCGGCCGCGGCGACCGGGCTCGTCGGCGGGCTGATCTTCATGCAGACCGCGCGCATCTCGCCGGACGCCGCCTTCGCCGTCACCGACTGGACGGCTTACGTGATCTTCATCGTCGTCATCGGCGGCATCGGCACCATCGAGGGGCCGATCCTCGGCGTGCTCGTCTTCTTCGCCCTGCGCCAGGCGCTCGCCGATTACGGCAGCTGGTACCTGATGACGCTCGGCCTCATCGCCATCGCCGTGATGCTGTTTGCCCCCAAAGGCTTGTGGGGCCTCATTTCCAGCCGTTCCGGGCTGCACCTGTTTCCGGTCCGCCGCAGGCTGACCGGTCCGAAGATCGAGGGAGGAAACTGATGGCCGATATCGAAACCGACGTTCTCGTCATAGGCACGGGCCCGGCCGGCTCGGCGACGGCCGCGCTGCTCTCCAGCAGCGGCGTCGCCAACATGGTCATCAACCGCTATCGCTGGCTCGCCAACACGCCGCGCGCCCACATCACCAACCAGCGCGCCATGGAAGTGCTGCGCGACCTCGGGCCCGATGTCGAGGCCGAGGCGGTGATGCATGCCTCGCCGCAGGAACTGATGGGCGAGAACGTCTTCTGCGAGAGCCTCGCCGGCGAGGAGATCGGCCGCATGAAGAGCTGGGGCACGCACCCCACCTCGAAGGCCGAGCATCTCCTCTCCTCGCCCACCTTCATGAACGACCTGCCGCAGACCTTCATGGAGCCGATCCTGTTCAAGACGGCCTGCGCCCGCGGCACGCAGGCGCGGATGAGCACGGAATATGTGAGCCATGTCCAGGACGCGGACGGCGTCACCACGACCTGCCGCGACCGCCTGACCGGCAAGGAATTCACCGTCCGCTCCAAGTTCCTCGTCGGCGCGGATGGCGGCAATTCGGCCGTCGCCGAGCATCTCGGCCTGCCATTCGAGGGCCGCATGGGCGTCGGCGGCTCGATGAACATCCTGTTCCGGGCCGATCTCTCGAAATATGTCGCCCATCGCCCGAGCGTTCTCTACTGGGTCATGCAGCCCGGCGCCGATGTCGGCGGCATCGGCATGGGCCTCGTGCGCATGGTGCGGCCGTGGAACGAGTGGCTCATCGTCTGGGGCTACGACATCAACCAGCCGCCGCCCGAGGTGACGCCGGAACTCGCCACCGAAGTGGCGCGCCAGCTGGTCGGCGATCCCGCTCTCGAGATCGAGCTGCTCGGCGCCAACACCTGGACGGTGAACAACTGCTTCGCGACCCATATGCAGAAGGGCCGTGTCTTCATCATGGGCGATGCCGCCCACCGCCATCCGCCCTCGAACGGCCTCGGCTCGAACACCTCGATCCAGGACGGCTTCAACCTCGCCTGGAAGCTCGCCAAGGTCGTCAAGGGCCAGGCCGGCATGGGCCTTCTCGACAGCTATTCGGCCGAGCGGGCGCCGATCGCAAGGCAGATCGTGACACGCGCCAACCAGTCGATCGCCGAGTTCGGGCCGATCTTCGAGGCGCTCGGCATGGATGGCGGCGTCGACCACGAGAAGATCCAGCGCAACATGGAGGCGCGCTGCGACGCGACGCCGGCCGCCGAGGCCCAGCGCGAGGCGCTGCGCCAGGCGATCGCCTTCAAGAAGTATGAGTTCGACTGCCACGGCGTCGAGATGAACCAGCGCTATGCCTCCGGCGCCGTCGTCACCGACGGGCAGGCGGAGCCCGCCTTCGAGAAGGACCGCGAGCTGCATTATGCGCCGACCACCTGGCCGGGCGCGCGGCTGCCGCATGTCTGGGTGTTCGACCGCGCCGGCAAGACGATCTCGACGCTCGATCTCTGCGGACGCGGCGAATTCACGCTGCTGACCGGCATCGGCGGCGAGGCCTGGGTCGCGGCGGCGGAGAGCGTCGGCGCCGAACTCGGCCTGCCGATCCGCACCCATGTCATCGGTCCGCGCCGCGCGATCGAGGATCACACCGGCGACTGGGCCCGCGCCCGCGAGATCCGCGACGCCGGCTGCCTCCTGGTGCGGCCCGACCATCACGTCGCCTGGCGCTCGGAGGGGCTCGCGGCCGATCCGGCGGCGGAGCTCCGCCGCGTTCTCACCTCCATCCTGGCGCGATGAGGCCGATATGAGCAACGAACACGAATACGGCTATTTCACCGAGGAAAACTCGGCCGATGTCGTCGTGGCGCGCAACAGGAACGCCAAGGACGAGCGGCTCAAGCAGGTGATGGAGGTCATCACCCGCAAGCTGCACGAGGCGGTCAAGGAGATCGAGCCGACGCAGGAGGAATGGTTCCGCGCGATCCTGTTCCTCACCGAGACCGGCCAGATCTGCAACGAGTGGCGGCAGGAATATATCCTGCTGTCCGACGTGCTCGGCGTCTCGATGCTGGTCGACGCGATCAACAACCGGAAGCCCTCCGGCGCCTCGGAATCGACCGTGCTCGGCCCGTTCCATGTCGCCGATGCGCCGGAACTGCCGATGGGCGCGAATATCTGCCTCGACCAGAAGGGCGAGCCGATGTTCGTGCACGGCCACATCCTCGACACCAAGGGCAATCCGGTCGCCGGCGCCAAGATCGATGTCTGGCAGGCCAATGACGAGGGCTTCTACGACGTGCAGCAGAAGGGCATCCAGCCCGAATTCAACCTGCGCGGCGTGTTCCGCACCGGCACCGACGGCCGCTACTGGTTCCGCGGCGTGAAGCCGAAATATTACCCGATCCCCGATGACGGCCCGGTCGGCAAGCTGCTCGGCGCGCTCGGCCGCCATCCCTATAGGCCGGCGCATCTCCACTACATCGTCTCGGCCGAGGGCTATGAGCCGCTAACGACGCACATCTTCGATCCCGACGACCCCTACATCAATTCCGATGCGGTGTTCGGCGTGAAGAAGAGCCTGCTCGCCGAGTTCGCGCGCGTCGACGATGCGCAAGCTGCCGAGACGGTCGGCGTCAGCGCCCCCTATTTCGATGTCGAGTTCGATTTCGTGCTGTCGCGCGCCAAGGCGTCGTGACGACAGCTGAGTATTGCGGAACGGGAGGAAACCATGGCCGCGCTTGAGACGATGTTCGATGTCAGGGGCAAGTCGGTGATCGTCACCGGCGGCGCCAGCGGCATCGGCAAGGCCTTTGCCGAGATCATGGCCGAGCATGGCGCGCGGGTCGCGATCTTCGATATCGATCCCGACGGCCTTTCGCGCGTCGTCGGCGAGATGACGGCCAAGGGCTGGGACGTCTTCGGCGAGGTCGTCGACGTCGGCGATCGCCCGGCGATGGCGGCCGCCTTCGACGCCGTCGCGGCGCGGAACGGCCGCATCGACACGGTCTTCGCCAATGCCGGCATCGATCCCGGCCCCGGCTTCAACACCGTGACCGGCGAGCGCAATCCCGACGGCGCGATCGAGAACATTCCCGACGAGCAGTGGGACCGCGGCATCGAGATCAACCTGACCTCGGTCTACACGACGGTGAAGAACGCCGTCCGCCACATGAAGCCGAACGGTGGCGGCGAGATCATCGTCACCTCGTCGATCGCCTCGCTGATCAACGAGAGCATCGTCGGCACGTCCTACATGCCGGCCAAGGCGGCGGTGAACCATTTCGTCCGCCACATGGCGATGGAGCTCGGCGCCTATGGCATCCGCGTCAACGCCATACTGCCGGGGCCGTTCATCACCAACATCGCCGGCGGTCGGCTGCGCAACAAGGCGGACCGCGCCGCCTTCGAGAGCCAGTCGCTGATCGGGAGGATCGGCGACGTCGAGGACATCAAGGGCCTCGCGCTGCTGCTCGCCTCGCCGGCGGGCGCGCTCTTCACCGGCTCGCTGATCGTCATCGACGGGGGCTCGCTGACCCGCATGACGTGACGTCACCCTTGCACTGAGGCCGGCACCGCCAGGGAGGGCGAGGCCGGAAACACCTGACCAACGGGAGGAACCGAAATGACCTACTACAACAAGCTCTTGAAATCGGGCATCGCGCCGAGCCGGCGCACGATCCTGAAGGGCCTCGGCGCCAGCGCCGCGGCGAGCACGCTGGCCCTGCCCGGCTATGCGCGCGCCGAGACGGCCGGCAAGATCAAGGTCGGCTATATCAGCCCGACCACCGGCCCGCTGGCGCTGTTCGGCGAGACCGACGGCTACACGCTGGAGAAGATCCGCGCCGTGCTCGGCGGCCAGTTGCAGTCGTCCAACGGCAAGACCTACGAGATCGAGATCCTCGATCGCGACAGCCAGTCGAGCCCGAACAAGTCGGCCGAAATCGCCGGCAACCTGATCCTCAACGAGGAAATCCACCTGCTGCTGCCGGCCTCGACCACCGACACGATCCTGCCGGCGGCCGAACAGGCCGAGCTCTACGAGACGCCGTGCCTCTCCTCCGGCGCGCCCTGGCAGGCGGTCGTGTTCCCGCGCGGCGGCGGCAAGCAGACCTTCGACTGGACCTATCACTTCTTCTGGGGCCTCGACGAGGCGCTCAACACCTTCGTCGGTCTCTGGAACGGCCTCGAGACCAACAAGCGGGTCGGCATGCTGTTCCCGCAGAACATCGATGGCGAGACCTGGGGCAACAACGAATACGGCCTGCCGGTGCCGACCAAGAAGGCCGGCTACGAAGTGTTCGTTCCCGGCTATTTCCAGCCGCGCACCAATGATTTCTCGGCCCAGATCGCCGAGTTCAAGAAGAACAACTGCGAGATCATCGGCGGCATCACCTATCCGGACGATCTCAAGACCTTCGTCACCCAGTGCAACCAGCAGGGCTTCAAGCCGAAGGCCGTGACGGTCGCCGCTGCCCTCCTGTTCCCGGGCGGCGTCGAGGCGATGGGGCCGCTCGGCAACGGCATGTCGTCGGAAGTCTGGTGGACGCCGGCCTTCCCGTTCAAGTCGACCCTGACCGGCCAGGTCAGCCAGGACATCGCCAACCAGTGGGAAGCCGACACCAAGAAGCAGTGGACGCAGCCGCTCGGCTATTCGCACGCGCTGCTCGAGGTCGCGATCGACATCCTCAAGCGCTCGTCGGATCCGCTCAGCCGCGAGGCCAACCGCGACGCGATGGCGGCGACCAACATCCAGTCGCTGGTCGGCCCGATCAAGTTCGACGGCTCGCCGCACAAGAACATCTGCAAGACGCCGATCTTCGGCGGTCAGTGGGTGAAGGGCGAGAAGTGGCCCTATGACCTGAAGATCGTCGACAACTCGGTCAACCAGCTCTTCGCCCCGCAGCAGAAGATCGTTCCGATCGCCTGGTGAGGTGACAGGACGCGGAGGGACGGTGATGGGTGGAGATATCCTTCTGAATGCGCGCGGCGTGTCGAAATCCTTCGGCGCCGTCCGCGTCCTGCATGAGGTGAGTTTCGACGTCCGTCGGGGCGAGGTGCTCGGCATCCTCGGCCCGAACGGCGCCGGCAAGACGACGCTGTTCAACATGATCAGCGGCGATCTCAAGATGTCGGCCGGCGAGATCCAGTTCGGCACGGTCCGGCTCGGCAGCGAGCCGCCGTTCCGCCGCTGCAAGATGGGGATCGGGCGGACCTACCAGATCCCGCGCCCCTATTCCGGCATGACGACCTTCGAGAATCTCCTGGTCGCCGCTGCGTTCGGCGGCGGCCGCTCGGAGAAGGAGAGCTATGCCTTCTGCGCCGAGGTGCTCCGGCAATGCGAGCTCATCGACAAGGCGAATGTCCAGGCCGGGTCGCTGACGCTGCTCGATCGCAAGCGGCTCGAGCTCGCGCGGGCGCTCGCCTCCGATCCGAAGCTGCTGCTGCTCGACGAGATCGCGGGCGGACTGACCAACGAGGAATCCGCGGCGCTCGTGGGGCTCGTGCGGCGCATCCGCGACCGCGGCGTCACCATCGTCTGGATCGAGCATGTGCTGCACGCGCTGCTCGCCGTCGCCGACCGCCTGCTGGTGCTGAATTTCGGCGAGAAGATCGCCGAGGGGCTGCCGGCCGAGGTGATCGCGCTGCCCGAAGTGCAGCGCGTCTATATGGGGATCGAGGCATGACCGCCGTTCTCTCGACACACGCGCTCGTCGCCCGCTATGGCGACTTCCAGGCGCTCTACGGCGTCGATACCGAATTGCACCAGGGCGAGGCGGTGGCCCTCATCGGCGCCAACGGCGCGGGCAAGTCGACGTTCCTGCGCGCCATCATGGGCCTGCTGCCGGTCGCCCGCGACATGGTCAAGCTCGACGGCCAGCCCGTCGGCGGCACCGCGACCGACCGCATGGTCCAGCGCGGCGTCGCCATCGTTCCCGAGGGTCGGCGGCTCTTCACCGGCATGTCGGTCGAGGACAATCTGCGCGTCGCCATCGACCAGGCCGCCCGCGCCGGCGCCAAGGGCGGCTGGACGCTCGCGCGGCTGCACAGCCTCTTCCCCATCCTGAAGGAAAAGGCGCGCACGCCGGTGCAGAGCCTTTCGGGCGGCCAGCAGCAGATGGTCGCGATCGGGCGGGCGCTGCTCTGCCAGCCGCGGGTGCTGCTCTGCGACGAGATCAGCCTCGGCCTCGCGCCGAAGGTCATCCGCGAAATCTATGCGGCGCTGCCGGAGATCCGCGCCGCCGGCACGGCGATGATCGTCGTCGAACAGGATGTGGGCCTCGCCCAGTCCGCCACCGACCGCCTCTACTGCATGCTGGAGGGGCGCGTGACCCTCACCGGCCGGTCGGCCGAGATCACGCGGGAACAGATCGGCGCAGCCTATTTCGGAGCGGGCCATGCAGTGGTTTGACGCATTGGTGCAGGGGATCCTGCTCGGCGGAATGTATGCGCAATATGCGCTCGGCATGGCGCTGATGTTCGGCGTGATGCGGATCGTCAATATCAGCCATGGCGATCTCGTGATCCTCCTGTCGCTGATCGGCATCTCGATGGCCTCGGCCTGGGGCTTCGGGCCGTTCACCGTGCTGGTCGCGCTGGTGCCGCTCGCGGTGCTGATGGGCTGGATCCTGCAGAAGGCGGTGCTGAACCGCGTGGTCGGCGGCGATCCGCTGCCCTCGCTGATCGCGACCTTCGGTCTCTCGGTGGCGCTGCAGAATGCCATGCTGCAGATCTGGTCGGCGAACAGCCGCTCGCTGCCGGGCTATGGGCTCGAGAGCCAGTCGATCGAGATCGGCGGCATCTATATCGGCCTCCTGCCCGTCATCGTGCTCGCGGTCGCCGCAGGCCTCACCGGCGGGCTCGACCTGATGCTGAAGCGCACCCGCTTCGGCCGGGCGCTCCGCGCTGCCTCGGCCGATGTCGAGGCCGCCTCGATGACCGGCATCAACCCGCGCGCCGTCTATGCGATGGCGACGGCGGCGGCGGTCGGCATTCTCGGCTTCGCCGCCGTGTTCCAGGCGCTCCGCTCGACGGTGGCCCCCGCCGACGGCCCGGCCCAGCTGATCTATGCCTTCGAGGCGGTGATCATCGGCGGCATGGGCGCCGTCTGGGGCGCCTTCATCGGCTCGATGGTGCTCGGCATCTCCCAGGCGATCGGCTTCCGCATCGATCCCGGCATGGGCGTCCTTGCCGGCCACATCGTGTTCCTCATCGTGCTGGCGACCCGCCCGCAGGGCCTGTTCGGAAAGGCATGAGCATGACCGCGCTTCCCCTTGCGGCGACCGCGCCGCCCTCCGTCACCGTCCAGCGCCAGACGCCCTCCGGCCGCATCGCGATGACGCTGGCCGCCGCCGGCCTCGTCGCCCTCGTCACGATGCCGTGGTGGGCCTCGACCGGTACCATCCGCTCGCTGCTGGAGCTCTGCTGCTACATCGCCGTGGCGCAGATGTGGAACCTCCTCGCCGGCTATGCCGGGCTCGTCTCGGTCGGCCAGCAGGCCTTCATGGGCGCCGCCGGCTATGCGCTGTTCGTGATGGCGCAGACCTATGGCATCAATCCCTTCGTGGCGGTGTTCCTGTCGCTCCTGGTGCCGGCCATCCTCGCCGTGCCGATCTATCTGCTGCTGCACCGCCTCGACGGTCCCTATTTCTCGATCGGCACCTGGGTCGTCGCCGAGGTGTTCCGCCTCACCGCCTCGAACCTGCCGCTGGTCAATGCCGGCGGCGGCATGTCGCTGCGCGTCATGAAGGACTTCTCGTCCTTCGAGCGCAATGTCGCGATGTCGCTGCTCTGTGCTGGCATGCTGCTCCTGACGCTCGGCGGCAGCTACTGGCTGCTGCGCTCGCGCTTCGGCCTCGCGCTGATCGCCATGCGCGACAATCCGGTGGCCGCGGCGAGCCAGGGCGTCGATGTCGCCAAGCTGCGCTTCCTCGTCTATGTCGCCTCGGCGGTCGGCTGCGGCCTCGCCGGCGCCATCTATTTCATGGCGCAGCTCCGCATCACCCCCGGCTCCGCCTTCGATCCGATGTGGGCGAATGTCGCCATCTTCATCGTCATGATCGGCGGCATCGGCTCGATCGAGGGCGTCCTGATCGGCTCGCTGATCTTCTTCATCGCCGACCGATGGTTCGGCGAATATGGCGCGACCTATTTCGTCGTCCTCGGCGTCGCGACGCTCCTGGTCGCGCTCTATGCCCGCACCGGCATCTGGGGCCTCGTCTCGAAACGATGGGACGCGCCCTGGTTCCCGATCCGCCGCAAGCTGATCCAGCCGAAGTCTTGAGAGGGAGGACACCATGAGAGCCGCGATTTTCGATAGCGTCGGCAGCCCGCTCCGGATCGGCACGCTGCCGGATCCCTCGCCCGCCGCCGACGAGGTCCTGCTCCGCGTCGCCGCCTGCGGCATCTGCGGCAGCGACCTGCACATCACCGAGGATCCCGTGCCGTTCGGCATCGGCCTTGGCTTCGTGCTCGGCCATGAATTCGCCGGCGAGGTCGTCGCGACCGGATCGGACGTGACCACGCTCAGCGTTGGCGACCGCGTCGCCGTCGTGCCGATGCGCGGCTGCGGCCATTGCGCGTCGTGCCTCCGCGGCGACCCGGCCCGCTGCCCGGAGATGGTGCTGATCGGCGGCGGCTATGCCGACTATGTCACCGTGGCGGCGCGGCAATGCCATGTGCTCCCGGACGAGGTCGCGCTCGAGGACGGCGCGCTGGCCGAGCCGCTGTCGGTGGCGCTGCACTGCATCGTCCGCTCCGGCATGAAGCCGGGCGACCGCGTCGCCATCATCGGCGCCGGGCCGATCGGCCTGCTCGTCGCCTTCTGGGCGCGGCGCATGGGCGCCGGCGCTGTCGTCGTCGCCGACATCCACGCGCATCAGCGCGAACGGGCGCTGGCGCTCGGCGCGACCGGCTTCGCGCTGTCGGGGCCCGGGCTTTCCGAAAACCTCGCGGCGCTTTGCGGCGGCGCGCCCGACATCGTGTTCGAATGCGTCGGCAAGCGCGGCCTGCTCGCCGCCGCGGTCGATGCCGTGCGCCTGCAGGGCACCGTGGTCGGCGTCGGCCTCTGCATCGGCGGCGATGAATGGGATCCCTTCATCGCGCTGACCAAGGAGGTGAGCCTGCTGTTCTCGGTCTTCTTCCACCAGAAGAACGAGTTCGGCGTCGCGCTCGATGCACTGCGCGGCGGTCCCTTCGCGCCGCAGGCGCTGATCACCGACCGGATTGACCTTTCACCGGTGCCGCAGATCTTCGAAAGCCTGCGGCGCCGCACAACGCAATGCAAAGTCCTGATCCAGCCGGACCTTGCCTGAGGAGGAGAACGACATGGCCGTGGCATTCGAAACGCTCGACTACGACATCGGCGGGGTCAGGACGGTGGTCAAGGCCATCGGCAAGGGCAAGCCCGTGCTGTTCCTGCATGGCGCCTCGACGCTGGAAGGCTTCGACTTCGCCGAGGGGCTCGCGGATCGCTTCCGCGTGCTGGCGCCGAGCCATCCGGGCTTCGGCCATTCGGGTCCGGCGCCGCACATCACCGGCATGGCCGATATGGTGCTGCATTATCTCAACCTGCTCGACGCGCTCGACCTCGACGAGAAGCCGCATCTGATCGGCTTCTCGATGGGCGGCTGGATGGCGAGCGAACTCGCCGGCCTTGCGCGCGAGCGCTTCGACAAGGTCGTGCTCGTCGCCCCGGCCGGGCTCAACGATCCCGATCATCCCGCGACCAATCTCGGCGCGCTCGCGCCGCAGGACCTGCCCGGCTATCTCGCGCATGATGTCGGCGTGGCGCTGCGCTATTTCCCGGATGGCTCCGATGCGGCCTTTGCCGAGGCCTTCGGCGCCGACCGCGCCCGCGAGGGCGAGACGCTTTCGCGCGTGCTCGCGCCCTTCGGCATGGGCCATCCCAATCTCAGACGCTATCTCGGCCGTATCACCAATCCGGCGCTCGTCGTCTGGGGCACCGAGGACAAGCTGCTGCCGGCAAGCCAGGCGCCGCTGTTCGTCGCGGCGCTGCCTGACGCCAAACTGCTGCTGGTCGAGGACGCCGGCCATTTCGTTCTGCAGGAGAAGCCCGAAACGCTTGCGAAGATCGGCGATTTTCTCGCCAGCTGAACCCATTCGAGAGGAGGAGAGACCATGAACAAGCCCATCAAGCACACCGCCTGGGGAACGACGGTGGACTACCAGGACCTGCTCAAGCGGATCGAGGAGATCGGACCGCTGCTCGAGGCCAATGCCGCCGCCGACGAGGAAAGCGGCGAATTGACCAAGGAGAGCTTCGAGGCGCTGAAGCCGCTGCGCATGTCGCATACCCTGGCGCCCGAGGCGCTCGGCGGCACGCAGCTGCCGCCGACGCAGGTGCTCACCCTGCTCGAGGCGATCACCTGGCATTCCGGCTCGGCCGGCTGGGTCTCGATGGTGCATTGCTGCATCGGCGCGATGTCGGCGGCCTTCCTGCCCGACAGCGCGGTCGAGCGGCTGTTCGCCCCCGGCACCGACAACCGCTTCTCCGGCCAGGGCGCGCCGCTCGGCATGCTGAAGAAGGTCGAGGGCGGCTACCGCCTCACTGGCAAGTGGAGCTATGGCAGCGGCTTCAGCCACGCGACCTACTCGCACAGCGCCGCCTTCGTCGACGACGGCAACGGTAAGCCGGCAAAGGATGCCAACGGCAATGTCATCGTCATGTGCGCGCATGCGCCCATCGACGAGCACAAGCAGCTCGGCAACTGGGACGTGCTCGGCCTCGGCGGCACCGGCTCGATCGACTATGCGGCCGAGGACGTGTTCATTCCCGAGGACCTCGTGTTCCCGATCCTGACCGCGCCGCCGATGCGCCAGAAGGAACTGTTCAGCCTCGGCGTCGTCGGCCTCGCCGCCATCGGCCATACCGGCTGGGCGCTCGGCACCGGCCGCCGCATGCTCGACGAGATCGCCAAGTTCGCGCGCTCGAAGTCCGGCCGCGCCGGGCTGATCGGCGAGAGCGAGAAGTTCTGGAACGACTATGGCCGCGCCGAAGCCCGCTATCGCGCCGCCCGCGCCTTCGTGTTCGAGGTGTGGCGCGAGATCGAGGCCAAGGTCGAGGCCGGCCAGCAGATGACGACCCGCCAGATCAGCCTCGTGCATCTCGCCAAGTCCGAGATCCACGAAGTCGGCGTCGAGGTCTGCACCTTCGCCTATCGCGCCGCCGGTGGCGCCGGCCTCCGGGCGGGCGTCATCCAGCGCACCTTCCGCGAGATGATGGTGGCGGCCAACCACTTCACCATCGCCCCCTCGATCGTCACCTCGGCCGGCCGCGAGGTCGGTGGTCAGTGGACCGACCGCGTCTGGCAGTTCTACGACCTCATCGAGAAGAAGTAAGGCCCTTCCCCGGGGCCGGACGGCATCCGCCGCCCGGCCCTCCCCGATCAAGCAGCGAGACGCCGATGAGCCAGCCGCATCCGATGACCGATGCCTTCCGCGAAGCCTTCCGCCGCCATCCCGCCGGCGTCGCGGTGATCACGGCCGATCCCGGCGCGCGGCCGGTCGCGATGACCGTGTCGTCGCTGATTTCGGTCAGCGCCGCCCCGCCCGTCGTCGCCTTCTCGCTGTCGACGCGCTCCTCCTCGGCCGGGCCGCTGCTCCAGGCCGAGACCATGGTCATCCATCTGCTGCGCTTCACCGATATCGAGCTTGCCCGCCTCTGCGCCTCCAGCGGCGCCGAACGCTTTCCGCCCGGCGGCGCCTGGGAGCGCCTGGCCACCGGCGAGCCGCGCTATACCAAGGTCGCGACCTGGTTCCGCGCCCGCCGGCTCGGCGTGCTGCCGATCGAGGGCGCGACGCTGGTCGCGGCCGAACTGCTGGAGGGCGAGGCGCATCCGGACGAGGAACCGCCGGAGACGCATTCGCTCGTCTATCTCGACCGGCGCTGGCATCGCCTGCAGAAGGAGCTGGACGCTGCCTCGTCCTTGCCGGACTCGTCGCATTTCCTCTGAGCGGCTGGCAACCCACGAGCCGCCACCGCGCCTTATTGGCCCTGACGGAAAGACGACATGCGCGCTGCGCCCTCAACGCCTGCCGATTTCGGCAGTTTCGACGTCATCATCGTCGGCGCCGGCTCGTCCGGCTCGGTGCTCGCCAACCGCCTCTCGGCCGATCCGCGCCGCCGCGTGCTCTTGATCGAGGCCGGTAAGAGCGACAACCATCCCTGGGTGCACATTCCCGTCGGCTATCTCTATGCCATCGGCAATCCGCGGCTCGACTGGGGCTTCCGCACTGAACCGGTGCCGGGCCTCGGCGGCCGCAGCCTGCTCTATCCGCGCGGCAAGGTGCTCGGCGGCTGCTCCTCGATCAACGGCATGATCTATATGCGCGGCCAGGCCGCCGACTATGACGGCTGGCAGGCGCTCGGCAATCCCGGCTGGGGCTGGGCCGATGTGCTGCCGCTCTTCCGCCGCTCGGAGCATCATTTCGGCGCCGCGGACGCTGCGCATGGCACCAGCGGGGAACTCCGCGTCGAGCAGCAGCGGCTCAAATGGCCGATCCTCGACGAGGTCGCGGCGGCGGCTAGCGAGATGGGCATTCCCTCGACATCCGACTTCAATGCCGGCGACAACGAAGGCGTCGGCTATTTCCCGGTCAACCAGAAGCGCGGCATCCGCTGGAACGCCCGCAAGGCCTTTCTCGATCCGGCGCGGCAGCGCGCCAATCTCGCCATTCTCACGGAATGCCATGTCTCACGGCTGGTGATCGCGGGCGGGCGGGTCACCGGCGTTCTGTTCACGCGCGGCGGCGCGCGCTTCGAGGCGCGAGCGGCGCAGGAAGTGGTGCTCTCGGCCGGCGCGATCGGCTCGCCGCAGCTCCTGGAACTCTCCGGCATCGGCCGGCCGGAGGTGCTGGAGCGGATCGGCGTTCCGCTCGTCCATGCGCTTTCCGGCGTCGGCGAGAACCTGCAGGACCATCTGCAGCTCCGCACTATCTTTTCCATCACCGGCGCGCGCACGCTGAACGACCGCGCCGCGACCCTCTGGGGCAAGGCCGGCATCGTCGCGCAATATGCGCTGACGCAGAGCGGACCGATGGCGATGGCGCCGAGCCAGCTCGGCATCTTCACCCGCAGCGGTCCGGAGCATAACCGCGCCAATATCGAGTATCACGTCCAGCCGCTGTCGCTCGACGCCTTCGGCCAGCCGCTGCACCGGACGCCGGCACTGACCATCTCGGTCTGCAATTTAAGGCCGTCGAGCCGCGGCGCGACCCATGCCGCGAGCGCCGATCCTGCCGCCATGCCCGTGATCCAGCCGAACTATCTCTCGACCGACGCCGACCGCAAGGTCGCGGCCGAGAGCATCCGCCATGCCCGCCGCCTGATGGCGCAGCCGCGCCTCCAGCGCTACCACCCGACCGAGATCAAGCCAGGCCCCGGCCCCGACGACGACGAGGCGCTGGCAACCCTCGCCGCCGCGATCGGCACGACGATCTTCCATCCGGTTGGCACCGCGCGCATGGGCAGCGACGCCGAGGCGGTGGTCGATCCTGAACTGCGGCTCCATGGGCTCGACGGCCTCCGCATCGCCGACTGCTCGGTGATGCCGACCATCGTCTCGGGCAACACGCATGCGCCGGCCGTCATGATCGGCGAGAAAGCGGCCGAGCTGATCATCGCCGCGGGGCGCGCGTAGCGCTCACCGCAGGATCTCGCGCATGCGGCTCTGCACGTCCTTGAGCGCCGGCAGGTAGCGCGCCACCAGCGCTTCGACCGGCTCGCCGCGGGCGGGAAGGCCGAGATTGACGGCGGCCACGGTCGTTCGCCGCGCGGTCAGCAGCGGCACGGCGATCGAGCGGAGACCGATCTCGACCTCCTCGTCGATGACGGCATGGCCCTCGGCACGGATACGGGCGAGCTCGGCCATGATCGCCACGGGATCGGTCAGCGTCTTCGGTGTCCGGCGCGGCAGCGGGCCGGGGCCGAGCAGCGCCCGCGCCTCGGGCTCGGGCAGCGCCGCGAGCAGCACGCGCCCCATCGACGTGCAATAGGCCGGCAGGCGCGAGCCCGGCATCAGCGTGATCGACATCACCTTCTTCTGCGCGGCGCGCGCGACATAGACGATCTCGGCGCCGTCGAGGATCGAGACCGAGGAACTCTCGCCGATCGCCTCCGAGAGCTGGTCGAGCAACGGCTGCACCAGCTGCGGCAGCGGCATGGTGGCGAGGCAGGCGGTGCCGAGCCGCAGCACGCGCGGCGTCAGCGTGAAGAACTTGCCGTCATAATCGGCATAGCCGAGATGGGCGAGCGTCAACAGGCAGCGCCGCGCCGTCGCCCGGTCGAGCCCCGTCGCCGCCGCGACCTCGGCGATCGACTGGCGCGGATGCTCGGGGCTGAAGGTCTCGATCACGGCGAGCCCCTTGGCGAGGCCCCCCATCAGGTCGCGGTCGGGAATGGTCGTCACAGCTGCGCCTGCCTCGATTTGAGCGATATCCGAACAAATGCACGATATCGCACAATCTGCTTGCCGGGAAGGGCGCGAGGCGCCTATCGGTCGGCGTGCGCGGATGCTGCCGCGCGCTTGCGGAGGGACGCGGATGGACAAGACGGTGGCAGACCTCGCCACGGCGGTGAGCGGCATTTCCGACGGCATGAGCGTCATGATCGGCGGCTTCGGCGGCGCCGGCGCGCCGATCGAATTGATCCACGCGCTGATCGACCGCTTCCGCGCGACAGGCCATCCGATCGGCCTCACCGTCATCAACAACAATGCCGGCAACGGCCATGTCGGCCTCGCCGCGCTGATCGAGGCGGGGATGGTCCGGAAGCTTGTCTGCTCCTTCCCGCGCTCGGCCGATCCGGTCGTCTTCACCGACCTCTATCTCGCCGGCAAGATCGAGCTGGAGCTGGTGCCGCAGGGAACGCTCGCCGAGCGCATCCGCGCCGGCGGCGCCGGCATCCCGGCCTTCTACACGCCGACCTCCTATGGCACCGATCTCGCCAAGGGCAAGCCGGTCGCCGAATTCGACGGCCGCCCCTATGTGCAGGAGCGCTGGCTGAAGGCCGATGTCGCCCTCGTCAAGGCGGAGACCGCCGACCCGCAGGGCAACCTCACCTTCCGCGCCGCCGCGCGCAACTTCAACCCGCTGATGTGCATGGCCGCGCGCGAGACCGTCGTGCAGGCGCGGCACATCGTGCCGGCCGGCGGCATCGACCCGGAAAGCGTCGTCACCCCCGGCATCTTCGTGCAGAAGGTCGTGCTCGTCGCGGAGCCTGCGCAGGAAGAAGACCTCAACCGCGCCAATGCCGTCTATCCGGGAGTTGCCTGAGATGACAAAGAAGCTCTCCAACAACCAGATCGCCTGGCGCGCCGCGCAGGACATCCATGACGGCGCCTATGTCAATCTCGGCATCGGCTTTCCCGAGAAGGTGGCGCAATACCAGCCGCCGGGCCGCGAGGCGATCTTCCACACCGAGAACGGCATCCTGAATTTCGGCGAGGCGCCGCCGGCCGGCCAAGAGGACTGGGACCTCATCAATGCCGGCAAGCGCGCCGTGACGCTGAAGCCCGGCGCCGCCTTCTTCCACCATGCCGACAGCTTCGCTATGGTGCGCGGCGGCCATCTCGATATCGCGATCCTCGGCGCCTATGAAGTCGCCGAGAACGGCGATCTCGCCAACTGGTCGACCGGGCCGAAGGGCGTGCCGGCGGTCGGCGGGGCGATGGATCTCGTGCATGGCGCGAAGCGCGTCGCCGTCATCACCGACCATGTCACCAAGGACGGCAAGCCGAAGCTGCTGGCGCGCTGCACGCTGCCGCTCACCGGCGTCGGCTGCGTCACTCGCGTCTACACCTCGCTCGCCGTGATCGACATCGAAGGCGGACGCTTCGTGCTGCGCGAGAAGCTGCCCTCGCTGTCGCTCGCCGAGCTGCAGGCCGTCACCGGGGCCGAACTCCACGTTGAAGGCGCTGTCGCCGATCTGATCGTCCCGGAGCTCTGACATGACCGACGCCTATATCTGCGACTTCATCCGCACGCCGATCGGCCGTTTCGGCGGCGCGCTCGCCTCCGTCAGGGCCGACGATCTCGGCGCCATTCCCCTGCGCGCGCTCGTCGCCCGCAATGCCGGCGTCGACTGGGAGGCGGTCGACGACGTCGTCTTCGGCTGCGCCAACCAGGCCGGCGAGGACAATCGCAACATCGCGCGCATGTCGCTGCTGCTCGCGGGACTTCCCGTCGGCGTGTCCGGCACGACGATCAACCGTCTCTGCGGCTCGGGCATGGACGCGGTCATCACTGCCGCAAGAGCCATCAAGGCCGGCGAGGCCGAGCTCGTCATCGCCGGCGGCGCGGAGAGCATGTCGCGGGCGCCCTTCGTGCTGCCGAAGGCCGAGAGCGCCTTCTCGCGCCACGCCGAGATCCACGACACGACGATCGGCTGGCGTTTCATCAACCCGCTGATGCGGGCGCAATACGGCGTCGATTCGATGCCCGAGACCGGCGAGAACGTCGCCGAGGACTTCGCCGTGTCGCGCGCGGATCAGGACCTCTTCGCTCTGGCGAGCCAGGCCAAGGCAGCGGCGGCGCAGGCGAATGGGCGCCTCGCGCAGGAGATCACGCCGGTCAGCATCCCGCAGCGGAAGGGCGAGGCGATCATCGTCGATCGCGACGAGCACCCGCGCGCGACGACGATCGAGGCGCTCGCCAAGCTGCCGACGCCGTTCCGCAAGGGCGGCACGGTGACGGCCGGCAATGCCTCGGGCGTCAATGACGGCGCCGCCGCGCTGATCATCGCCTCCGCGGACGCCGCGCGGAAGCATGGGCTGACGCCGATCGCGCGCATTCTCGGCGGGGCCGCCGCCGGCGTGCCACCGCGCATCATGGGCATCGGCCCGGCGCCGGCCTCGCAGAAGCTGATGGCGCGGCTCGGGCTCGGCGAGGCCGATTTCGACGTCATCGAGCTCAACGAGGCCTTCGCCTCGCAGGGCCTCGCGACGTTGCGCACGCTGGGGATCGCCGACGACGATCCGCGCGTCAACCGCAACGGCGGCGCGATCGCGCTCGGCCATCCGCTCGGCATGTCGGGCGCCCGCATCACCGGCACGGCGGCGCTCGAACTCAGCCTCACCGGCGGCCGCCGCTCGCTCTCGACCATGTGCATCGGCGTCGGCCAGGGCATCGCCATCGCGCTCGAACGGATCTGACGCGGTTCGTGGAGCCGGCCGCCACGGCGGTGGGGGTCGCTGCTGTCATGCAGCGGTCATGAATCCCCAATAGTGCGGGGGAGGCTATCCTCCCCATGGACGGCGGTCTGCGGTTGGCGCTCGTGTCCGGAGGCTCGGATGCGGCCTCCCTCTCAGCCTCTGCGCCACGCTCCGCCTCGAGGCGGCGAGGATCGGCGCGACGGGCAACGGAGGGATACTGCCATGGCTGCCATTGATCAGGACCAGCTCAGCCGCATCAAGGCGGAGATCGCCGACAGTTTCGACGAGGAGCTGGAGATGCAGCTCGAGGAGGACCGGCTCGACGAGCTGGTCGCCGAGGGCATGTCCGAGCCGGCGGCGCAGACGCTCGACCGCCAGACCTATTTCCGCGAATTGTTCCAGCTCCAGCACGAGCTGGTCCGCCTGCAGGACTGGGTTCAGTACAAGAAGCTGAAGGTCGTCGTGATCTTCGAGGGCCGCGATTCCGCCGGCAAGGGCGGCGCCATCAAGCGCGTGACCCAGCGCCTCAATCCGCGCGTCTGCCGCACCGTCGCCCTGCCCGCGCCGACCGAGCGCGAACGCAGCCAGTGGTATTTCCAGCGCTATGTGCCGCATCTGCCGACCGGCGGCGAGATCGTGCTGTTCGACCGCTCCTGGTACAACCGCGCCGGCGTCGAGCGCGTGATGGGCTTCTGCACGCCCGAGGAGCTCGACGAGTTCTTCCGCTCGGTGCCCGAATTTGAGCGCATGCTGGTCCGCTCCGGCATCATCCTCATCAAGTACTGGTTCTCGATCACCGACGAGGAGCAGGAATTCCGCTTCAAGATGCGCATCCACGATCCGCTGAAGCAGTGGAAGCTCTCGCCGATGGACATGGAAAGCCGCGTCCATTGGGAGGAGTACACCAAGGCCAAGGAAGACATGCTGGCGCGCACGCATACGGCCGATGCGCCGTGGTGGGTGGTGCAGGCGGTCGACAAGAAGAAGGCGCGGCTCAACTGCATCGCCCACCTCCTCAAGCAGATCCCCTATGAGGATGTGCCGAAGGCCGAGATCGAGCTGCCGGAGCGCATCCATCATCCCGACTACAAGCGCACGCCGGTGCCGGCCGAAATGTACGTGCCCGAGATCTATTGATCGCTCCCGCTCGCGGGACGGAACCACCGCCGCGGTCACACCTTGTTAAGCATGACGGGCGATGGTTGAATCACTCGAGAATCGGAGGCGGACGGATGATGCTCTACCAGGTCTCGAAACTCGCCCCCGGATGCTGGCAGGTCGCCGCCTTCGCCGACCGGCCCGGCTGGCTCGGGCCGCCGGTGATGGTCACGCGCGATCTCAAGGGCCGGAAAGCGGCCTACAAGCTCGCCCGCACGCTCGCCGGCACCACCGGCCGCGTCGCGACGCTGGCGCTAGAGCCGCGCTGAGCCGGCGCCTCGGCGCCTAACGCTCATTCCCTTCGAATCGTCATTGCCGGGCTTGGCCCGGCAATGACAGCTTCAATCGGCAGCGGCCGACGATCGGAACCGATCGCCGCTCAGCCCTCGGCCTTCTTGCTTTTCTTCTTGGACTTCTCCGGCAGAGGCAGCGTCGCGGCCTTCGACGGAGCCGGCTCCTCGGCGGACTGGTCCTCCTCCTCGGCGCGCAGCCGATAGCTGAGGCCGAGCTCGAACAGCACGTCGAGCGCCTTCCGATCCTTGAGGTCGGGGTCGCTGAGCGCGAAGAAGGCCGCATGGACGATCTTCTTGCTCTTGGCCTTGGTCTCACGCTTCACGAACTGCAGCAGCGCCTCGCCGCTGAGGCCGCCCGCCACGCCTTCAAGCAGGGCCTGCTGGATCTGCTTCTTCGAATCCGCCACGTCACTCTCCTTCGTCGCCCGAATGCGTCCGGGCGATGCAAATAATCCATCCCAGCCGCAGTGATCGTCATTCAGGTGTCACAAACAAGTGCGCCCGGATCCGCTTTCGCCTCGGATCAACAGACGCGCTCACGGCTTGACCGGGATCATGACCTCGTTGCGGCGCATGAACCACGGCGTCCAGGGCGGATTGTACTGCGCGAGCGAGATCGGACCGATCGGCTTCAGACGGCGCGCGGCGACGAAGGCTTCGAGATCGGCGGAGCGCGCCTTGACGTTGGCCTCGCTGGCGAGCCCGGAAAAGCGCAGCACGGCAAAGCGGGCGGGCGGAACGGCGCGGAGCTTCACCCGGGGATCATTGGGCTTTGGCAGCGTCTCGAGCGAATAGGCGCTCGGCATCGTGAAGCGCACCACCCAGGCGCCGTCTGCCTTTGTCTGGCTGACCGGCGCCGTCATGGCGATCTTCTCGCTGGTCGGCTGCTGCGCGACCGGCGCCGTCATCGCGATGCTCTGCCGGCTCGTATTGCCGCCGAAGATATAGCCGGCGAGCAGGCGAAAGCCCTGCCGGGCCGCGCTCGCCTGGTCGCCGGTGACCGTGACCTCCGCGGCGACGACGGCGGCATAGTCGCGGATCTCGATGTCGCCGTCCTTCAGGACGACCGTGTATTTCGGCTCTTCGATCGCCATGGCGGAGGATCCCGTGAAACTGAGGCCAAGAAGCACCGCGCAGGCGAGGCCCATCGCAGCGGCAGCCTTGCCGAGACCGCGCTGCAGCGGCCGAAGCCGGGGCGGCCGGGAACAGATGGACAGCATGGTCGAGGCTCCTCTGACGGCGTGATGCCGATCTGCCGCACCGCGCGGCTCTTTTCTCATGCAACGCGGAACAGATCTCGTCGCCGCATCCGTCCAACTTGTGGCTCGGGCGATGGTTTCAGCATCGGCCCTTCGCCGACATAGAGCCCGATTGCGCCGTTGCCACGGCGGGGCCTCACGGAACGAGCACCGCCGCCCCATCGAAACGGCCGGCGCGGAGATCGGCGAGGGCCTCGTTGGCCTTGCGGAGCGGATAGGTCGTCGTGTGCGTGACGATGCCCATGGCCGGCGCCTTTTTGAGAAAGTCGAGGCCGTCCTGCCGGGTCAGGTTCGCAACCGACAGAAGCTCGCGCTCCTCCCAGAGCGCCGCATAGGGAAAGCTCGGGATATCGCTCATATGGATGCCGGCGCAGACGACGCGTCCGCCCTTGCGCACGGCGGCAAGCGCCACCGGCACCAGCGCGCCGACGGTCGCGAAGATGATCGCGACATCGAGCGGCTCGGGCGGCGCCTCGTCGGAGCCGCCGGCCCAGACGGCGCCGAGCGTGCGGGCGAAGTCCTGCGTGGTGCTGTCGCCGGGCTTGGTAAAGGCGAAGACGCGCCGCCCCTGAAACGCGGCCACCTGCGCGATGATATGCGCCGCGGCGCCGAAGCCGTAGAGGCCGATCCGCTTGCCCGCGCCGGCGATGGCGAGCGCGCGCCAGCCGATCAGCCCGGCGCAGAGCAGCGGCGCGAGCGACACGTCGCTGCCGGCCTCGCCGAGGGGAAAGGCGAAGCGCGCATCGGCGATCGTGGCGGTGGCGAAGCCGCCGTCGCGCGTGAAGCCGGTGAAGACGGGGGTATCGCAGAGGTTCTCGCGCTGCATCCGGCAATAGGGGCAGACGCCGCAGGTATGGCCGAGCCAGGGCACGCCGACCCGTTCGTCGAGGCGCAAGCCTTCGACGCCGGCGCCGATGGCGTCGATCCGGCCGACGATCTCGTGCCCCGGGATGATCGGCAGCCGCGGGTGCGGCAGGTCGCCATCGACGACATGCAGGTCCGTCCGGCAGACGCCGCAAGCGGTAACAGTGAGGCGGATCTGCCCCGGACCCGGCTGGCGGTCCGGCAGCTCCGTCCATTCGAGCGGCGTCCGCAGCGCGTTCAGGAACATGGCGTGCATGCGACACTCCCTGCGGTTCGATCGACCGATGGCGGCCCGCGCGTCGCCGGGACCGAGGCCGGCCTCTCGGCATGACCCTAGCAGGCGGCCGGCCTCCCGATTTGATTCACGTCACCGCCGGTCGCCTTCCGGCGCGCGAGAGGCCCGCGCCGCTCAGGCGATCTCGAGCGGGCGCGCCAGTTCGGCTTTGGTCGGAGCCGTTTCGGGCGCGAAGTCGAGCACGACGCGCGAGGGGACATCGCCGCGTCCGAGGCGGTCGAACACGTCGTTGATCGCCGAAAGCGGCTGCAGCTCGATATCGGCCTTGACGCGGCCGTCCGCGGCGAAGGCGAGGCACTCGGCCATGTCGAGCCGCGTGCCGACGAAGGAGCCGCGCACGGTGATGCAGTTGGCGACGACGTCGAACAGCGGCAGCGGGAAATCGCCCGGCGGCAGGCCGACAAGGGCGCAGGTGCCGCGTTTCCGCGTCATGGCGACGCCCTGGTGGAAGGCGCTGAGCGAGGGCGCGGTGATGAGGACGCCATGCGCGCCGCCATCGGTGCCCTTGCGGACGGCTTCGACCGGATCGCCATGCTTGACGTTGACCACGAGGTCGGCGCCGAGGCGAACGGCATGGTCGAGCTTGCCGTCGTCGATGTCGACGGCGCAGACCTTGAGACCCATCTCTCTGGCATACTGGATCGCCAGATGGCCGAGGCCGCCGGCGCCCGAGATGACGATCCACTCGCCGGGCCGCGCGCGGGTTTCCTTGATCCCCTTATAGGTGGTGACGCCGGCGCAGATGATCGGCGCGGCTTCCCGGGCGCCGAGTCCCTTGGGGATATGCGCGACATAATCGGGATCGGCGACGAGATACTCCGCGAAGCCGCCATTCCGCGTATAGCCGCCGAACTCCGCCTCGCCGCAGACCGTCTCCCAGGCCGCGAGGCAATGCTCGCAATGGCCGCAGGCCGAATAGAGCCAGGGCACGCCGACCCGGTCGCCTTCCTTGACGGTGGTCACGCCGGCGCCGAGCGCGACGACGATGCCGATCGCCTCATGGCCGGGAATGAAGGGCGGGGTCGGCTTCAGCGGCCAATCGCCGTTGCGGGCATGAAGATCGGTGTGGCAGACGCCGCAGGCCTCCGTCTTGACGAGGATCTGGCCGGGGCCGGGAGTGGGCACGGGCCACTCCTGCAGCGAAAGGGGCTGTCCGAAGGCCGTGACGACCGCAGCCTGCATCGTTCGAGGCAACATGACGGGATCCTTCTCTCTGAAAATGGGGAGGAGCGGCCAGCGGCCAGCCGAGCGCGGATGGCCGCCGGCCGCTGGCGCTCGCAGCGCTAGGAGGGGGCGTGCATCGTGGCGGTGCGGACCAGCTTCTTGTTGACGAAGGCCTGGATGCCCATGTCGCCAAGCTCGCGGCCATAGCCGGAATTCTTGATGCCGCCGAAGGGCAGTTCCGCGTCCGACCAGTCGATGGTGTTGATGAACATCATGCCGGTGTCGACGCGGCTCGCGACGCGCTTGCCGCGCGCGATATCCCGCGTCCAGACCGAGCCGCCGAGGCCGAAATCGCTGTCGTTGGCGAGCGCGATCGCCGCGTCCTCGTCCTTGACGCGGAAGACCATCGCCACCGGGCCGAAGAACTCGTCGCGGAAGGCGGGATTGCCGGGCAGGATGTCGGTCAGGATGGTCGGCGCCATATAGGAGCCCGGCCGGCTGATGCGCTTGCCGCCGAGGATGAGCTTTCCGCCGCCGGCGACGGCGGCGTCGACCTGCTGCAGCAGTTGCAGCAGCGACTCCTCGCTCGACATCGGGCCGAGCGTCGTCGCCTCGTCGAGCGGATCGCCGGCCTTCAGCGCGGCGAGCCCCGACCGGAAGCGGGCGAGGAAGGCATCGGCGAGCGCGTCGACGACGATGAAGCGCTTGGCGGCGCAGCAGGTCTGCCCGGTATTGTACATCCGGCCCCACACCGCCCACGGGATCGTGTGGTCGAGATCGGCATCCTCGAGCACGATGAAGGCGTCGCTGCCGCCGAGCTCCATCGACGAGATCTTGACGTTGCGGCCGGCGCGCGCGGCGACGCTCTGGCCCGCCGCGACGCTGCCGGTCAGGCAGACGCCCTTGATGCGGGGATCGTCGATGACCGTATCGGCCTGCTGATGCGAGATCAGCAGATTGGTGTAGAGGCCGGCCGGCGCGCCGGCCTCGAGCAGCAGCTGCTCGAAGGCGATGGCACATTGCGGCACGATGCCGGCATGCTTCACCACGAGCACGTTGCCGGCCATGAGATGAGGACCGGCGATGCGGGCGAGCTGGTAATAGGGGAAGTTCCACGGCTCGACGCCGAAGATCACCCCGAGCGGGCTGCTCTCCATATGCGCCTCGCCCGCCACCGGATCGAGCGTCACCGGCGCCAGGAAGCGCTCGGCGTTCCTGGCATAGTAGGCCATGATCCGCGCGCTGAATTCGACTTCGCCGCGGGCCTCGCCGATCCGCTTGCCCATTTCGAGCGTCATGGTGCGGGCGAGCCTGTCGACATGGGCGGTGAGCAGATCCGAGGCCATGCCGATGATCACGGCGCGCTCGGCATAGCTCTTCCTGCGCCAGGTCTCGAAGCAGGCCGCCGCCGTGGCGATGGCGCGATCGAGCTCCGCGTCGGTCATCTGCTTCAGGGGCTCGACGGCGACGCCGTTGAACGGGTTGACGCTCTGATAGGTCATTGTCTGTCCTTTGACGTGGCGCCCGGCGCGGACCCTCGCGCTGCGAGGCGAGGCGGCGCGCGGAGACGCAGGCGATCGCGACGACAGGGGGCGTGCGGTGCTGCCGCCACCGGCTCCCGTCCGCGGATGGTTGCCGATCCGCAGTCGCGGCCGGCCATGCGAGCGAAACTGCGCCCGCGGCCCGCTCAGCGGAAGGTTCGGAAACTACTCAGGCGGCGGCGAGCCACGGCCCGATCGGCCACCGCGAAGGGAACGACTATTCGACCGCGAGCGACGCCCTGAGCGTGCGCTGGACGGCACGGCCGAGTTCGGCGACGCGAAACGGCTTTTCGAGGATGCTCGCACCCGGTACCAGCGCCGCGATCTCGGCCGCATTGCCGCTGACGAAGAGATGCGGCACGAAGCCGCCGCGCAGGATCTCGGCGACCGCCGCCGTTCCGCTGCCTTCTGCCAGCGAACCGTCGACGATCAGGAAGTCGGGGCCGTACTTCGCCGCAGCGGCCACCGCGCCCTGCT
Source organism: Kaistia sp. (assembly GCA_965229325.1). Classification (GTDB taxonomy): domain Bacteria; phylum Pseudomonadota; class Alphaproteobacteria; order Rhizobiales; family Kaistiaceae; genus Kaistia. The sequence continues at coordinate 2,699,405 of OZ245873.1, forward strand.
CCGTGGTGACCACCGCGCAGACGCCATGGCCCATCTCGGCGAGCGACTCCGCATACATCATGCCGATGAAATCATCGTCTTCGACGATGAGAATCCTGGCCGCGCGCAGTAGTTCGTCGTCGGTCATGGCAATTCCCCGGCCCAGATCTCCAGACCCCGCGTGATCCGGGGCCAACCGGCTGGATCATCGTCCGCTGGAGCTCAACCGAGCGAGATTACCGACGGCAAAACCGCGCGGCGAGGCTCGGAAACTACTCAGGCGACGGCAGCCCTCCGGACGGATTGGCGATAGCCACCGGATGCCAACCGTGACAGGGTCGATCGAGCCGGGCCTTTCATTCCCGGCCGTTGACACGGATCAACGCGTGCGATGCCGCGCGCACTAGTCTCGTAGGTTGCGAGATGGCGTATCGTTGAAGAGTGAGCTGCAATGGTCAAATCCCGACGGCAGAGCGGAACGTCGGGCCGCTCGCAAACGGCCGAGCCGGCCCTTGCCGCGCGCGGTCCGCCGGTCGGCGCCGCTGAAAAGTGTCCCGTCGTCGGGATCGGCGCATCCGCGGGCGGGCTCGATGCCTGCACCCGCCTTCTCGACGCCCTGCCGCCCGATACGGGCATGGCCTTCATTCTCGTCCAGCATCTCGATCCGACCCACGAAAGCCTGATGGCGGACCTGCTGTCGAGCCACACCACCATGACCGTGGTGCAGGCGATCGAGGGCATGAGGCTCGAAGCGGACCATGTCTATGTCATCCCGCCCGGCACCTATCTCTCGCTTCTCGAAGGCGATGTGCTGCATGTGTCGGCGCCTGAAGCGCCGCATGGCGCACGGTTGCCGTTCGACTTCCTGCTGAACTCGATGGCCGACCAGCACGGCAGCCGCGCCTCCTGCGTGATCCTCTCGGGGACCGGCGCCGATGGCAGCATCGGGGTCAAGGCGCTGAAACAGCGCGGCGGCTTCACCATCGCCGAGGACCCGGACGAGGCGGCCTATGACGGCATGCCGCGCAGCGCCATCGCGACCGGCGCCGTCGATGCCATCCTGCCGATCGCGCGTATGCCGGAGGCGCTGATCGCATTTCATCGCCGCAAGGTCACGCCGGGGGCTGATGTGGCAACGGGTGGCCCCTCGCCTTCCGCGACAGGTCTTGCCCGCATCATCGACGTTCTGCGGACGACGACGGGCCACGACTTCCGTCTCTACAAGCAGGGCACGCTGCGCCGGCGGATCGAACGGCGCATGGCGAAGCTCCAGATCGCGACCGACGATCTCGACGCCTATGGCACGGTTCTCGAGAGCGACAAGGAGGAGCAGGGCCAGCTCGTCTCCGACCTGCTCATCAACGTCACCAGCTTCTTCCGCGACCCCGGCGTGTTCGAGACGCTGGCGAACACGATCATCCCCGACCTCGTCGGCCAGCATTCGATCGACCAGCCGCTCCGGATCTGGATCGCCGGCTGCAGCACGGGCGAGGAGACCTATTCGCTCGCCATGCTGTTTCGCGAGGCCGTGACGGCGGCCAAGCGCGAGATCAAGCTGCAGATCTTCGCCTCCGACATCGATGCCGACGCGGTCGCTGCGGCGCGCGAGGGACATTATCCGCCGACCATCGCGGCCGATGTCTCCGCCGAACGGCTGGCGCGGTTCTTCTCGAAGGACGGGCGCGGCTACCGCGTGCTGCCCGAACTCAGGGCGACCATCGTGTTCGCGGTGCAGGACGTGTTGTCCGATCCGCCCTTCTCGCGGCTCGACATGGTCTCCTGCCGCAACCTCCTAATCTATCTGCAGCCGGAAGCGCAGCAGAAGGTCATCGCCTTCTTCCACTTCGCGCTGCGCCAGGGCGGCATTCTCCTGCTCGGCAGCGCCGAGACCATCGGCGAGCCGATGGGCCGCTTCGAGGTCATCGCCAAGGCGGAACGGCTCTACCGGCATGTCGGCCACAGCCGGCCGGGCGAGGCCGGCTCGCTGCTCGGCGAGGCGTCGCCCGTCCGGCAGCCGGCCCGCGGCGCCGGGACGCTCGCGACGCGGCAGAGCCGGCTTGCCGAAGGCAGCCGCCGGCTGATCCTCGACGCCTATGCGCCGGCCGCCGTCCTCATCAACCCGAAGACGGAGTGGCTCTTTTCGCTCGGTCCGACGGAACGTTACCTGCGCGTGCCGCCCGGACATCCGACCTACGACCTCCTGGCGATGGTGCCGCCGCATCTGCGCGCGCCGCTGCGGACGGCGATCCAGCAGGTGTTCCTCGACAGGAAGCGCGTCGTCGTCGCCGGCGGTCGGACGGAGAGCGCCGGTCCGCCGGTGCCCTACCAGATCGCCGTCCAGCCCGCCCGGATCGAGGGCGAGGACCTCGTGCTGGTCTGTTTCATCGACGACGACGCGCCCGCGAGGCCGCCGGATGCCGGCGCACGCCCCGCCGCCCGTGGCACGGCCGATCCTGAAAGCATCGCCGAACTCGAGCAGCAGCTCGAGGCGACGCGCGGCGAGCTGCAATCCGCGCTGCGCAGCCTCGAGGCATCGACCGAGGACCAGAAGGCCTTCAACGAGGAGGCGCTGTCGATCAACGAGGAATACCAGTCGACGAACGAGGAGCTGCTGACCTCCAAGGAAGAGCTGCAGTCGCTCAACGAGGAGCTGACGGCGCTGAATGTCCAGCTGCAGGAGACGCTCGACCGCCAGCGGACGACCGCCAGCGACCTGCAGAACATCCTCTACAGCACCGACGTCGCCACGATCTTCCTCGACACCAACCTCCGCATCCGCTTCTTCACGCCGGCGACCAAGGCGCTCTTCAATATCATCCCCTCCGATATCGGCCGCCCTCTCGCCGACCTCAACCAGTTGGCGGGCGACAGCACGCTGCTCGTCGACGCCCGCACCGTGCTGCGGTCGGCGGCGCCGATCGAGAGCGAGATCCAGGCGCGCGACGGGCTCTGGTATGTCCGCCGCATCCTGCCCTATCGCGGACAGAACGAGGGGACGGAAGGCGTCGTCATCACCTTCGTCGACGTGACCGAGCGGCGGAACGCGGCCGAGGCGGTGGAAGCTGCCCGCAAGGAGGCGCAGCAGGCCAATATCGCCAAGTCGCGCTTCCTCGCCGCGGCGAGCCACGACCTGCGACAGCCGCTGCAGGCGCTCAGCCTGATGCGCGGCGTGCTCGCTCGAAGGATCCGCGACGACCGGAAGGTCGAGGCGCTCGCGCTCGTCGACCGGCTCGACGAAACCGCCGCCGCGATGACGAGCATGCTGAACTCGATGCTGGACATCAACCAGCTCGAGGCCGGCACCGTGCGTCCGCATGTGGTGACCTTCCCGATCAGCGACCTGCTGTCGCGGCTGCATGACGAATTCGCCTACCATGCCGGCGCCAAGCGGCTCGAACTGCGCATGGTCTCGTCGCGGCTCATGGTCCGCAGCGATCCGCGCCTGCTCGAGCAGATCATCCGCAACTTGCTGTCGAACGCGCTCAAATACACGAAGCGCGGCAAGGTGCTGCTCGGCTGCCGCCGGCGCGGCGACATGCTCAGCATCGGCATCTGGGACACCGGCCTCGGCATCGCCGCAGCGGATCTCGGCACGATCTTCGACGAGTATCACCAGCTCGACAACAAGGCGCATGACCGCGAGCGCGGGCTCGGGCTCGGCCTTTCCATCGTCAAGCGCCTCGCCGATCTTCTCGGTCATCCGATCGAAGTTCGCTCCGAGCCCGGGCGGGGCTCCGTCTTCTCGATCAACGTCCTGCTGCAGACGGGCGAGGAGGCGCCGCACGACACCCGATCGGCGAAGGCGCCGGCCGAGGCTGGCGCGACCGACAGCAAGCCGTCCGCGAAGATCCTCATCGTCGAGGACGATACCGACCTCCGGGAACTGCTCGAGGTCGTCCTCAAGGAGGAGGGTCATCGTCCGGTCGCGGCCGCCGATGGCATGGCCGCGCTCGCCCTCGTCGACGAGGGCGGCGTGGTGCCGGACATGATCCTCGCCGACTACAATCTGCCCAACGACCTCGATGGCCTCGTCACCGCGGCGAAGATCCGCGACAAGCTGCATCGGCTCATCCCGGTCATGATCCTCACGGGCGACATCTCGACGGAGACGCTGAAGCGGATCGCGGGCCAGGATTGCGTGCAGCTCAACAAGCCGGTCAAGACGGCGGAGGTGATGCTGGCCATCCAGCGCATGCTGGCGAGCGCCCCCGCGGCGAAGCCGGCATCAAGGCCCGCGCCCCTTCCTGCCGCGAACCCGGCGCCGGTGATCTTCGTCATCGACGACGACAACCCGATCCGCGAGACGATGCGCCGGCTGCTCGAGGCCGACGGGCATGTGGTCGAGGACTTCGAGTCGAGCGAGGCCTTTCTCGCGGCCTATCGGCCCGGGCGCGAGGGCTGCCTCATCGTCGACGCCGCGCTTCCCGGCCTGTCGGGCCTCGATCTGCTGCGGCGGCTGCAAGACGCCAACGATCGCCTGCCGTCGATCATGATCACCGGGGCCAGCGACGTTGCGACGGCGGTGGCCGCGATGAAGGCCGGCGCCTCCGACTTCATCGAGAAGCCCGCCTCGCGCGAGGACCTGATCGCCTCGATCGCGCGCGCCCTGGCGCAGTCGCGGGACAGCACGGCGCTTTCGGACTGGCGCGCGAGCGCCGCGGGTCACCTCGCTTTGCTGACGGCGCGGCAGCGCGAGATCATGGATCTCGTTCTCGCCGGCCACCCGAGCAAGAACATCGCCGCCGACATCGGCATCAGCCAGCGGACGGTCGAGAATCATCGGGCCGCCATCATGAAGAAGACCGGCGCCGAGTCGCTGCCGGCGCTCGCCCGCCTCGCCGTCGCCGCCGCGTCGATCTGATCGATGCGGCGCGCCGGCGGTCGTCTTCAGGTGAGCTTGCCGGGGTTCATCAGCGAGGCGAGCGAGATGCCGCCATCCGAGACGATCACCGTTCCGGTGGTGTGTCGGTTGTCGGGCGAGGCGAGGAAGGCGACGTCGCGCGCCACATCTTCGGGCTGGAGGACGAGGCCGGACGGGATCGCTGCCCGCGTGCGGCGCTCGATATGGGGATCGCGGCGGAAAATCTGCCTGGAGACGCCGGCATCGACGATGCCGGGCGCGACCTCGTTGACGAGGATGCCGTCGCCGGCATGGTCGAGCGCGAAGGTGCGGCAGAGCGCGCGGAGACCGGCCTTCGAGGCCGAATAGCCGCCGATATGCGGATGCGGGGCATGCGCCGCCCAGGAGCCGATGAAGACGATGCGGCCCTTGACGCCGCTCGCCAGCATGCGGCGGATGATGGCGCGGCCGCAGTAGAACGCGCCGGTCAGATTGACGTCGATGACATCGCGCCAATCCTCGTCGCTGGTATCGATGAGCCGGCCCGTCCGCGTGATGCCGGCGCAGATGATGCCGATGGTCGGGGGCCCGAGCCGCTCTGTCACGGCATCGAGCCAGGCTTCGATCGAGGCGGGATCGGTGACGTCGAGCGGCGGATCGCCCGCGGCGGCATGAGACGCCGGCGATCCGGCGAGATCGCCGCCCGCGACGCGTGCGCCGAGCGCGGCCAGATGCTGCGCGATCGCGCTGCCGATCGAGCCGGCCGCGCCCGTTATCACCGCCACCTGATCGGACCAGTCGGTCATCGACCCTCTCCTCAGACCAGCGGAGCCTCCCGGCCCGGATTGAGGCCGATGCCGGCCGTCATCGTGCGCGGATCGGGCACCGCCAGCCAATCGCCATTCTGGTTGATCGACTGCTCCGAGATAATGCCTGGCAGCGTCATGTCCAGCGCCTTGTAGACATCGAAGGGCGGCGGCGTCCCCTGCTCGATGGCGTCGACGAAGTCGAGCAGCGGCCAGGCGTCGGAGCCGCCATGGCCGGCCTCGCCCGGCGGCGTCGCATAGCGCGCGGGCAGATACTGCTCGGCATAGTCCTCGAGCGTCTGCCAGGTCTCACGCTCGGAGAGGCCCTCGAGATAGATGCGCGGCGTGTCGCCGAAGAGGCGCCCGGATTCATAGGCGCCCTTCGTGCCCTGGAGCGAATAGTAGTTCCAGACTTCCGGCCGGTTGGAAACGAGATCGAGCCGCATCCGGATGAGGCCGCCGCGCCGCGTCCGCGCCGACAGCGTGACCGTATCCTCGATCTCGTATTCGGGCTTCGTCCAGCGTCCCGAGCCGATCGCGCTGATCGCGGTGATGCGGTCATCCATCCACTGCAAGAGCGGACCGAGGCTGTGGGTCGGATAGGTGATGCCGTTCTTGCCGACCTGCCAGTGACGGCGCCAGGTCGGCTCGCCCGTCGCCGGATTGAAATGCCAGCTCTTCATCTCGTGGATGTATTCGGACTCGCCGAAATAGAGCTCGCCGAATGCGCCGGCCTTCGCCATCGCGGCGACGACGAGATTGAGGCGCGAATAGCAGTAGTTCTCGGCGATCATGTAATAGGCGTCGGACTGGCGCGCCGCCGCGAGCAGGAGCGAGGCCTGCTCCATGCTCACCGCCGCCGGAACCTCGGAGAGGACATGCACGCCGGCGCGCAGGGCATAATCGGCCTGCGGCGCGTGATAATGCTGCGGCGAGGCGATGACGAGGATGTCGCAATCCTCGACCGCTTCCTCGAAGTTGCGGTAGATCTTGCCGCCGTATTTCTTCTGGAATTCCTCGCTCGTCGCCGGCAGCGGATCATAGACCCCGCCGAGAACGATGCGGCTGTTCGCCTTGCCGAGCGCCACGATATGTCCGCCGCCGCGCCGTGCGCCGATGACGCCGACGCGCATCTGTCCACCTGCTGCCATGTCAGTTGCCCCTGGTCGAACGGCGCGAGGCCGCGAGGGTTTCGAAGACGCGCGACCAGCGATCCTCATGGTCGGCATCGGTGTAATGCGGGATGAAGCCCTGGCCGAGATAGGAGGCGATCGCGGGAAGGCGGACATCGTCCGTCTCGAGGATCGACGTGGTCATGCCGTCCTCGGCGAAGCGGCTGAGCACGCGCGTCATCACCGCGGTGCCGAGACGCTTGCCGCGCTCTTCGGGCGCGACGCCGACCCAATGCACATAGCCGCAGCCGGGGAAGCGGTCGGTGTAGCGCACCGAGGCGGTCGCCTTGAGCCCGCCGTCAGCGCCTTCGATCACATAGGTCACCGGAACGTCGGCGGCATCGAGCAGATCGCGACGGGCCCGCGCCTCGTCCCATTCGATCTCCGGAAAGGCGGCGCCGAGCAGGGCCGCCAGCGCCGCGGCATCGGCGGCCGTCGCCTCGCGGATCGTGACCGCCGCGACCTCGGGTTCCGCCGCCCCGGCAGGCCGCTTCATGACCAATTGCGCCATTTTCATCCACTGCAATTGATGATCTACTCAGCGAAATTAGCAGATCGCGCAGCGGCTGGCTAGCAGTCAGGCGCCGAGGGCTTTCGAAAGCTCCTCGGCGGCCTCGGCGACGGCGAGCCCGATCTCGTCGGTGCGGCTATAGGGCATGCGGCTCTTCGGGCCGGAGACGCTGAGCGCATAGCGCGGGATGCCGTCATGGTCGCGGATCGCCGCGCCGACGCAGCGCAGGCCCTCGACCGATTCCTCGTCGTCGATGGCATAGCCGCGCAGGCGTGCGCCCTCGAGGTCGCGCGCCAGATCCTGCTGCAGCAGGATGGTGTTGGGCGTGAAGCCGGCGAGCGGATCGTCCCCGACGATCTCCGCCACCTCCTCCGCACTCATCGCCGCCATCAGCGCCTTGCCGAGCGAGGTGGCGTGCCAGGCGTCCGTCTCGCCGGCCTTCGAGCCCTTGCGGGTCGGCACCGCGCTTTCGAGGACTTTGAGCAGCACGACCTGGCCTTGCTGGCGCGTCGCGAGGTTCACCGCCTCGCCGAACTGGGCGAGCAGGCGCTCCATGACCGGCAGCGACACGGTGACGATGTCGCGAAAGGCGATCGAGCGGGCGCCGAGGCGGAAGAGGCTGAGCCCAAGCCGGAAGCGGCCGGTGGCCTCGTCGCGCTCGACGAGATCGTGCTTGCCGAGGCTGAGGAGATAGCGGAGCGCGGTCGACTCGTTGAGCCCCGCCGCGCGCGCCACCTGGTCGAGCGACTGCTCGGGCGCCGCCTCGAGCGCCTTCAGGATGGCGGCCATCCGGTCCACGGACTCGAGGCTGTAATTGGCTTGGTCGGCACGTCGCATCGCAGAATTCCTTGCTCCCTCCGCGCGTTCCCGGCCGGGGAATCCGCTTGACTTGGCCGCGCGCTGAGGAATAGCGTCCTGATGGTTTGCATTGGGAGAATAGTCAATTGCAATCAGTGCAATTGTCAAGCGCCATCTGATGATCCTGTCGGCCGTGACCGCGTGTCACGCAGGGCCGGACCATTCGACGGCTGCGATGCTGTTGAACCAGGGAGGTGACGATGAAGATGTGGGTCCGCTCGACATTTGCTGCATCCATGCTGCTCGGAGCGCTTTGGGGCGCGCCGGCATTCGCCGAGGAGGTCCAGTTGACGATGTGGGGCCAGGGCGACTGTCCGCCTGGCAACTGCGTCGGCGCGGCGCTGGTCGAGGCCTTTGAGAAGGCCAATCCCGACATCAAGATCGACCTGGTGCAGCAGCCGGTCGACGGCTACTTCACCAATCTCCTGGCGCAGTCCGTCATCGGGCGCGGGCCCGACATCGCGGCGATGTGGGCCGGCACCTACATGGATCCGTTCAAGCCCTACATGGCCGACCAGCACAAATACGTGCCGGCGGAGATCATCGCCTCGGTCAACGGGATCGACTTCTTCTCGGACGGCTATAACAGGGCCAATGCCGTCTACGCCGCGCCGAGCACGGCGCAGTGGTACATCGGCTTCTACAACAAGAAGGTGTTCAAGGACGCCGGCATCGCCAGCGTCCCGACGACATGGGACGAGCTCCGGGCCGCCGCCAAGCTCCTCAAGGACAAGGGCTATACGCCGATCGTCCAGGGCGCGGCCGATGGCGGTGCGCAGTTCGCCTCGTGGGAGGACTGGTCCTATCTCGCCGCGGCGCTGCCGCCCAGCGACTGGAGCAAGATGATCTCGGGCACGATGCCCTACAACAATTCCGTCCTCGTCAGCCAGCTGGAGAAATGGAACCAGCTCTACAAGGACGGCTTCTTCAACCAGGACGCCTACAATTCGCCGACCGTGATGCAGGACTTCATCGCCGGCAAGGCCGGCATGTATCTCGGCGGCGGCTCCTGGCAGGCCGGCCAGCTGGTCACGGCCATGGGCGATGATGTCGGCGTGATCGTGCCGCCCTATTCGGACACGCCGACCAAGGCGGCCGTCTCCTTTGCCGGCGGCGGCTATGCCGTGATGAACACCAGCAAGAACATGGACGCGGCCGGCAAGTTCGCTGCCTTCGTCCTGAGCGACGACGGCCAGAAGGTCATCGCCAAGTTCGATGCGCCGACAAGGGCCGGCTTCCCGACCTCCAATCCGCTGCTGAACGAGCTCGCGAGCCTGAGCGGCAAGGCGGACACGGTGAACTACCCGATGTTCGACAATTTCACGCAAGGCCCGGTCACCGACGCGCTCAACCGCAACATCGCCCAGGTCCTCGTCAGCCAGCAGACCCCGACCGACGCGCTCGCGGCGATGGATGCCGCTTACGCCTCGCTGCCGGACGACCAGAAGACCAAGATAGTCTTCAAGTAGAGCGCCAGCCGTCACCGCGCCTCCCGCCCGGCGGGAGGCGCCTTTCCAGCCTTGAGGATCGGTTGCGTGAGCTTGCAAGCGGAAACGGCGAAGACAGCCGGATGGGGCGGCGCCTCGAAGAGCCGCGCGGCGCGGATCAACGGCGTGCTGTTCGTCCTGCCGGCGGTCCTGCTGGTCGGCCTCGTCATCGCGCTGCCGCTCTGCCAGGCGGCCTATTACAGCTTCACCAACTGGAACGGCGCGCGGGCGGAGTGGATCGGCGTCGCCAACTACCTCAACATGCTCCGCGATCCGGAGCTGCGCCGAAGCCTCGTCAACAGCCTGCTGTTCTTCGCCTCGGTCCCCTTCGGCCTGGTGCTGCCCTTTGTCACCGCCTACTACCTGCACCGGGAAGTGCCGGGTCATAGACTGTTCCGGGCGCTGATCTTCGCCCCGACGGCGCTGTCCTGGATCGTGATCGGCATTGTCGGCCGGCAGTTCTTCGCCTTGCACGGCCCGATCAGCGGCGCCTTTCACCTGGTGGGACTGACGGCCCCGAACTGGCTCGCCGAAAGCAATTTCGCGCTCGCCGCCGTCATCGTCACCTTCAACGCGGCGCTGTTCGGCATCAACACGACGATCTTCCTCACGGGACTCTCGACCATCGACAACTCGACCATCGAGGCGGCGCGCCTCGACGGCGCCCGCGAATGGCAGATCATCCGCCATGTCATTTTGCCGGCGATGCGCCGCTTCGTCGAATTCGTGCTGATCATCACCGTCGTCACCTCGTTCACCGGCCTCTTCGGCATGATCTACGTGATGACCGGCGGCGGCCCGGGCTCGGCGACCTTGACGCTCGACTTCGCCGTCTGGCGCCGCGCCTTCTCGACCGGCGCGTTCGGGGCGGGCGCGGCGATCGGCATCACGCTGATGATCGTCACCTTGCTGGCGATCGCCCTCATCCGCCTTCTGTTCCGCGACAGGACCGACGCATGACCGCCGCAGCCCTCCCGATCCGCTCAGGCGCGCCGGTGCGCGGCCGGCACACGGCCTTCCTCGTCGTACTGGTCGCCGCGCTTGCCTCGCTCTATCCGTTCGTGTCGCTGACGGTGGCCTCGATGCTGCCGCCGATCAACGGCCACTGGTTCCAGCTCTGGGTGCAGCTGTTCACGCAGATCCCCGTCGGCACCTACATGCTGAACTCGGCGATCGTGTCGGGCGGGGCGATGGTGCTGGTCGCGATCGTCAGCTGCATGGCCGGCTACGGCTTCTCGAAGCTGCCCTTCCCCGGCCACAACATCCTTCTCGTCGCGGTGGTCGCCGCGCTCAGCGTGCCGCAGGCGACGACGATCATCGCCAACTACTTCAACTTCGCCCATATCGACGGCATCGGCCGCCATTGGGCGGCGATCCTGATGTATGCCGCCGGCGCGACGCCGTTTTCCGTCATCCTGATGACCAACTATTTCCGCTCGCTGCCGAACGAGTTGGTCGAGAGCGCGATCATCGACGGCGCTTCCTATTGGCAGGTCTTCATCCACATCATGGTGCCGCTGGCGGCGCCGGCGCTCGCGACCGTCGGCGTGCTCTGCTTCCTCGGGAGCTGGAACGATCTCCTGGTCGGGCTCTTGTTCCTGCCCGACCCGGCGCAGCGGACGATCAGCGTCGGCGTCGCCACGCTGCAGGGCGTCCGCGCCAATTCGATGGATCTCGTGCTGACAGGATCGCTGTTCAGCGCCATCCCGCCGATCCTCGCCTTCATCTTCTTCCAGCGCTACCTGGTGAGCGGCGTGGTCGCGGGCATGGGCAAGTAGACCGCCGGTCGCCGCGCGCAGGCTCAGCCGTCGGTTCTCAGCACATAGTCCGGCGACCGGCTCTGCGACAGCACGAGATCGACATTCGGCATGTCGTTGCCGTCCACCTTGGCGAGGAACGCCTCGCCCGTCAGGCCGTAATGCGTCCAGCGCTCGCAAAGGCGCTGGCGGAGGATGCTCCGGTCGACGGAGATCATGACCGTCACGTCGAAGGGAAGGCTCCGCCAGGGCGCGCGGTCGAGCAGCAGGTAATTGCCCTCGACGAGGATGATCCGCGCCGTCTGCGGAATGATCCGCGCGCCGGCCCGCGCGATCTCGAGGTCGCGATCGAACACGGGCACCGCGATCTCCGCCTCCTCGTCCGCCCGGATTCGCCGCAGCATCTGCGCGAAGCCGGCGACATCGAAGGTCTCGGGCGCGCCCTTGCGGGGCCGGAGGCCGCGCGGGACGAGCACGCGATCGTCATAGTGGTAGCCATCCATCGGCAGGACAGCGGCCATCCCCGGCGCCAGCGCGTTGATGCGCTCCTCGAGCGCGGCGGCCGTGGTCGTCTTGCCGGCGCCGGGCGGGCCGGCAAGCGCGACGATGAGGCGGGCATCGCCCTTCCGCGCCAGGAGGATATCCGCCAGCGCATCGATCGATGCCACAGGAAGTGCAGTCTCGCCGTTCGCCACGTTGTCGCCCCTCAGATCTCGCGCGCCAGCCACCGGACCATGTTGGTCATCAGCCGATCATAGCCGGGCCAATCGAGAAAATCCCGCGACAGCCAGTGCGGTCCGATATCGGTCATCCAGGCGAGCGTCCGCCCGCTGCCATAGCTGCGAACGGCGAGCAGCGGCAGCATCGCACCCTGCGCTCGGCCATGCAGCAGCGTCGTCGCCACCGATTGGGACCGGGCCACGACGCGGTTGAGGCCGAGCACATAGGGGATCGGCAGCGGAATGCCCTCGAGCACAGGGTGACCGGGCTCGCTGGCGACGGGATCGAAGCCCTCGGGCAGTTCGAGCCCATCGGGTCCGGCGAGGCATTCGACCGGCAGGCAGGTCTCCACGGCCGTGCCATGGAACAGGGCCAGCCCGTCCATGCCCTGGAAGCTCGTATAGCCGCCGGCCATCATCAGCGATCCGCCGGCCTCGACCCATTGGCGCAGCAGTTCGAGCCGGTTGACCGAGCGGCGGCCGGCGCGCGTCTCGGGCGTATAGAGCAGCGACAGCGCGCCGACATCCGACAGCACGACGGCGGAATAGTCCGAAAGCGCCGCAAGGCTGGTCGGGAACTCGGCTTCGCAGCGCTCGCCGCCGATCTGCGTCACGCTGATGCCGGCCGCCGTCATCGCCGCCAGGTAGCGCTCGGCACCGTTCGTGTAGCGCGAGGACGCGCCGACCTCGTAGCCCTTCGAGGCGAAGGACGTGATGTGAAACGTCTCGCCGGCCAGCAGGACGGGTTTCATGGGGTGATCCTTGGGTCGGGAGCGGGAGGCATCGTGCGGTCCGAAAGGCCCGGCGGCGCCGCCGGGGAGAAACGGCGCCGCCGGGTGGTCAGGCTCTGGCGATCAGAACTTGAACTCTTCGACATTCGCGGGGGTGACGATGTCGGCCGGTCCAAGCAGCACTTCACCACCCTTGCCGACCGTGTAGTCGCCGAGGCGGCCGGCCTTGAAGGTCTCGCCTTCCTTGCCGGTGACCTTGCACTGCGCCACGGCCTGCGCCGCGTAATAGGTCAGGTAGCCGAGATCCTTGACGTTCCACCAGATGTCCTGGACGGAGCCGTCCTGGATGTACTTCTTGATCAGCGTCGCCGGCGCGAGGCCGGTCAGCTTGATCTTGCCGAGAAGGCCGGCCTGCTCCATGGCGCGGGCGGCGGCGGGCAGTCCGATGCCGGCCGGGATGATGATGCCCTTCAGGTCCGGGAAGGCCTGGGCGAGACCCAGCGCCTGCTGCTGGTTGACCTGCTCGCTTTCCTGGCCATAGGCGACCTGGACGAGCTTCATCTTGGCGTATTTCGGCTCGGCGGCCATCTTCGCCTTCATGAAGTCGATCCAGGCATTCTGGTTCGACGCCGTCGGCGTCGACGACAGGATCGCGAACTCGCCCTCATAGTTGATGAGCTTGCCCATCGATTCCAGCATCATCTCGGCGAGGCTGTCGCCCGCCGCCTGATTGAGGAACACGGTGCGCGCGGCCGGGGCGACGTCGGAATCGTAGGAGACGATCTTCACGCCCTGCTGGATGGCGCGCTTCAGCGCCGGAGCGACGGCATTGGCGTCATTGGCCGAGATGGCGATGACGCCGACCTTCTGCGAGACGAGATTGTTGATGAACTCGATCTGCGCCTCGGCGGTCGCCTGCGACGGGGCCTGCTTGAGCGCCTTGCCGCCGATCTCGGCCGCGGCTTCCTCGGCGCCGGTCTGGGCGACCTGGAAATAGGGGTCGGTGTCGAGCTTCGGCAGGAAGCCGACCGTCACGGGGCCGGTCGCGCATTCCTCGGCGCTGGCGACCGTCGCAACCGAACCGGCGGCGATCAGGCTGCTGGCGAGCAGCAGGGATTTCAGGAGCTTCGATGTCATGGGTGTCCTCCTCAAGACGTCCAATCCGGATTTCATTCAAGCTGGCGAGGCTCCGGCCGCTAGTCGCCAGCCTTTCGGGATGCGAGATGAAAGCGGACGCGGCCGAACAGGCGCTCGGCCGCATTGCTGACGAGCAGCGACAGGATGAGCAGCGAGCCGATGATGCTGCCCTGCGCATCGCCGCCGATCTGGAGCAGGCCGAGCACGTTGCGGATGGTGGCGACCAGGAGCAGCGCCCACAGCACGCCGGTCAGGCGGCCCTTGCCGCCGAAGACGCTGACGCCGCCGAGCAGCGCGATGGTGATGACGTCGAGCTCGATGCCGAGCGCGTTGTTGGCGCGGGCATTGGCGAGGCGCGCGGCATAGACCATGCCCGCCGCCGCGCAGACGACGCCGGACGTGACGAACAGGCCGAACACGGTGCGCGCCAGGCGGATGCCGGAATAACGGGCGGCGTCGGGGTTGCCGCCGATCGCATAGATGCGCCGTCCGAGCGGCATCTTCTGCTGCACGACCGCGAAGATCGGCGCCAGCACGAGGAACGGCACGATCGTCCACGGGATCGGCGTCGGGCCGACCATGTTGATGCCGAAATCGAGGAAGCTGTCGGGGAAGATATTGATCGAACCCGAGCCGAGCAGGATGTAGCCGATGCCCCGATAGAGGGCCATCGTGCCGAGCGTCACCACCAGCGACGGCAGGCCGAGGGCGGTGACGAGCGCGCCGTTGAAGGCGCCGCAAAGCGCGCCGGCGACGAGCGTCAGCGGAATGGCGACGAGCAGTGGCGCGCCGGCCTGGACCATGAGCCCGAAGACGACGCTGGTCAGCGCCAGGATGCTCGCGACCGACAGGTCGATCTCGCGCGCGATGATCAGGAGCACCATCGGCAACACGATCAGCGCCCGCTCGGAGACGCCGGCGATCGCCTGCGAGATGTTGAAGGCCGACGCGAAGTTCGGAACGAAGAGCACCGCATAGGCGATGACCGCGATGGTCAGGGCCGCCAGGAAATTGTCCCAGTTGGCGAAGCGCGCGACGAAATCCGGCGCGGTGTCCGAGGGGCGGGTCATGCGCGCGCTCCCTTGCGGCCGCGGGCGCCGCGGCGGGCGACATAGGCATCGATGCCGATCGCGGCGAGGATGACGAGGCCGTAGACGCCCTGCAGCCAGAGCGGATCGACGCGCACCAGCGTCAGGCCGTTGTTGATGACGAGCAGCGTCAGCGCGCCAAGGGCGACGCCGAGCACGGTGCCGGAGCCGCCGCGCACGGCGACGCCGCCCACGACGACCGCCGCGATCACCGTCAGCTCGAAGCCATAGGCGACGCGGGCATCGACGGTTGCATAGCGCGAGGCCCAGAGCGCACCGTCGAAGCCGGCCAGAAGGCCGCCGATGGCGAAGGCGAGCAGGATGCGGGCGCGGGCGGGAATGCCGATCAGCGCCGCGCCGGCGGGATTGGAGCCGATGGCATAGAGCTCGCGGCCGATGACCGTCCGGCGCAGCGCGAAGGCGATGACGCCGAGCGTCGCCAGCGCGATCAGCAGCACGGCGGGAATGCCGAAGAGATTGGCGCTGGTCATGTCGAGCCAGGCCTGCGGCACCTGGTCGGCGCTGACCTGCTTGCCGCCGGCCCAGAGGCTGTTGATGCCGCGGAAGATCGTCATCGTGCCGAGCGTCACGACGATGGCGGGAACCTTGCCCCAGGTGACGACGAAGCCGTTGAAGAGGCCGGCTGCAAGGCCGATGGCAGAGGCGAGCAGCACGCCGCCGACGATGCCGATCTCGGGATGGGCATGCAGCGTCGAGGCGGCGCCATAGGCGGCGAGGCCGATGACCGCGGCGACCGAGAGATCGATGTTGCGCGTGATGACGACGAGCATCTGCCCGACCGCGACAGTCATCAGCAGCCCGGCATCCATGGCCAGCGCCGAGAGATTGGCGCCGCTCAGCATGCGCGGATTGAGGATTGAGATCGGGATGACCACGGCGGCGATCGCGGCGATGAGGCCGAACTCGCGGCGCGCGAACAGCCGGCGCCAGGACGGGCCTCCCTCGCCCTCGCCGGGATCGAGCAGATCCTCCGCCATCGTCGACGGCGCCGTCTCGGAGGCGGCCTTGCCGGAATCGGTCGCCGCACCGATGACCTTTTCCTGCGTCGCATCCGCGCGAACGAAGCTTGCACTGACTTCGCCCTCGCGCAGCACGATCATCCGGTCGCACATGCCGAGCAGCTCCGGCAGCTCGGAGGAGATCAGGATGATAGCGAGGCCCTGCGCGGCGAGGTCGGCGATCATCGCATGGACATCGGCCTTGGCCTGGACGTCGATGCCCTGGGTCGGTTCGTCGAGGATGAGGACGCGCGGCCGCGTCGCCAGCCATTTCGACAGCACCACCTTCTGCTGGTTGCCGCCCGAGAGCGTCGAGACCGGCTGGTCATAGGAGCGGAAGCGGAGCCGCAGCCTGTCGAGGAACGGCGTCGCGAAGGCGAGTTCCTTGGCGCGCGACACGAGGCCGAGCCGGGTGGTCTCGTCAAGAACGGTCAGCGAGGCATTGGTGAGGATCGAGAAATCCATCACCAGGCTCTGGCCGATGCGGTCCTCGGAGACATAGGCGATGCCGCGATCCATGGCGTCGCGCGCGGAGGCAAAGCGGACCGGGGCGCCGTCGAGCGTCATCGTGCCGGCGGTCGGCTGGTCGATGCCGAACAGCACCCGCGCGACCTCCGTGCGGCCGCTGCCGACGAGACCGCCGAAGCCGAGGATCTCGCCGGCGCGGAGTTCGAACGACACATCCTTGAAGGCGCCCTCACGCGAGAGGCCCTCGGCGCGCAGAACGACCTCGCCCGGCGCCGCCATGTGATGGGGATAGAGCCCGTCGAGCGAACGGCCGACCATCAGGCGGACGGCGTGCTCGCGCGTCAGGTCGCTGGCGCGCTCCGTGCCGACGAGGCGGCCGTCGCGCAGCACCGCGATGCGGTCGGCGACGCGGTAGATCTCGTCCATGCGATGGCCGACGAACATCATCGCGACGCCATGGGCGCGCAGGTCGTTGACGACGGCGAAGAGGCGCTCGACCTCGCGCTGCGACAGCGCCGCGGTCGGCTCGTCCATGATGAGGACGCGGGCGTCCTGCGACAGCGCGCGGGCGATCTCGACGAGCTGCTGCTCGGAGGTGCGCAGCTGCGACAGCGGCGCATCGATATCGGCATCGAGGCCGACCAGCTTCAACAGCCGCCGCGCCTCGGTGCGGATATGGCCGCGGTCGATCAGCCAGCCCGAGCTGGTCCCGGTCTGGCCGATGAAGAGGTTTTCGCCGATGCTGAGATCGGGGAAGAGGCCGGGATGCTGATGCATCACGGCGATGCCGGCGCGCTGCGCCTGCAAGGGCGAATGGAAAGACACCGCCTCGCCTTCGACGCGGACGCTGCCGGCATCGGGGCGATAGACGCCGGCCAGGAGCTTGACGCAGGTGCTCTTGCCGGCGCCGTTTTCGCCGAGCAGCGCCAGAACCTCGCCGGCGCGCAGCTCGATCGAGACGTCGGCGATGGCGACGGTGCCGCCAAAGACCTTGGTCGCGCCCGAAAGCGCCGCCACTACGCGGTGCGCGCCGCTTGCCGGTTCCGCGGTCAACGGGGCGGGCCGCTCAAGCATGGCGGCTGGCGCTCCGGCCCGGCACACATCTGCCTGGGCCGCGATGGATCATCTCAACGCGCATCGGTCCTCACCTCGTTCCGGCTCGCTGCCGCGAACCCTCCACCCGCCGGCACGTCACACACGCACAACGCCCGAACGACGTCCTCGTCGCGTCCGGATGCGCATCCTCGTCCCGATCAGGCGCTCCTCCCGGCGGAAATCGCTTCCGCCATTACTTAAAGCAAATTACTATAAACAAAGATCGAGGCCGTCAAGATGGCGACCTCTGCGCGGAGCGGTTGATTTTTGGCGGTGAATGGCGACTCTGGTTGGCGCGGCATCGCGAGCGCACTCACGCGCTCCGGTGGCTGGCGGACGGGCGAATTTGAGGTAATAAAGCAATATGCTTGAACAAGTCCGATCCGCGCGGGGGCGTTGATGGCCGGCAAAGGCAGCAATTCGGTTCACTTGCGCCATTACAACGAGCGCGTGGTGCTCGATGCCATCAGGCGGTCAGGCCAGGCCTCGAAGGCCGAAGTGGCGCGCTTCGCGCATCTGACGCCGCCGGCAGTGGCGGCGATCATCGATGCGCTGGTGGCGGGCGGCTATGTCGTCGAAAACGGCAAGCGCTTCGGCGGCAAGGGCCAGCCCTCGGCGATGTATGGCCTCGCGCCCGGCGGCGCCTATTCGATCGGCCTGCATATCGGCCGCCGCGCGATGGACGCGATCCTGATCGATTTCGCCGGGCAGACCTGCGCCTTCGAGACGCATGACTACGACCATCCGGATCCCGACAGCATCAAGCGGATCGGCAGCGCCGCGATCGCGCGCTTTCGCGGCCAGCTCGGCGCAGAGGCGGCGGCGCGCCTCATCGGCATGGGCATCTCCGCGCCCTATTTCATCGGCGGCTGGGACGAGGAACTCGGCTTCCCCGGCCATGTCCAGACCGCCTGGCGGGCCGTCGATCTCCGCACCCATTTCCAGGGCGCCGACGGGCTGCAGGTGATGATCGAGAACGACGCCTCGGCGGCGGCGGTCGCCGAGCTCGTCTATGGCGTCGGCAAGCAGTTCTCCGACTTCCTGCACATCTCCCTCAGCACCTTCGTCGGCGGCGGCCTCGTGCTGAACGGAACGCTGCAGACGGGCCCGAACGGCAACACCGCGGCGCTCGGTCCGTTTCCCGTCACCTTCTCGAGCCTCGCCTCGGTGCCGCGCCCGGCGGGCAAGTTCGAGGTCCTGCTGCATCGCGCCTCGGTCTACACGCTCGTCGCGCATCTCCGCGCCAACGGCTTCGACATCACGCGGGTGCGCGATCTCGAGCCGATGCCCGCGGCGGCGCGCGCGCTGGTCTCGGAATGGCAGAGCGACTGCGCCGACGCTCTGGCGCAGGCGATCATCGGCAGCATCGCCCTCGTCGACCTCGAGGCCGTCGTCATCGACGGGCTGCTGCCGGCCTCGGTTCTCGTCGAGACGGTGACGCGCGTGCGCGCCGCCTTCGCCGAGATGCTGCCGCCCGGCCTGATCGCCCCGACCATTCTCGCCGGCTCGATCGGCGCCCGCGGCTCGGCGCTCGGCGCCAGCCTGCTGCCGATCTATTCGATGTTCGGACCCGACACCGGCGTGCTCATGAAGAAGGGCAACGACAAGAAGCCGCTGATGGTCGGATCGACCTGAGGACGGTGCCGACGCCAAGCGGGATCGGCCTGACCGAATGATGCCTATGGGAAGTTGGAGCGGGTGAAGGGAATCGAACCCTCGTCTGGAGCTTGGGAAGCTCTCGCTCTACCATTGAGCTACACCCGCGCGGGTTCCACGAAGGAAGACCCGGTCAGCGGCCGATCCGAGAGGACCGCCGCTCTACGCCGCCATGTTGTAAGCGCTTCACCCGGTCCGGATCAAGCGCTTCGCGCGGCGAGGGCCGCCTCAGATGAAGGCCGGCTCGAAGATCACCAGACGGTCGATCAGGCCGGCGGCGAGGATCGGCAGGCTCCATGGGCGACGGACGAAGCGCAGCAGCTTCGAGAGGCGCGGGCTCAGCGCGCGCCGGCACACCGCCAGCTTCTGCACCGGCCGGATGACCGTCCAGATCGACGAGGTCCCCGCCTGGAACAGCGCGACGGATCCCGGCCGGAGATGGGCGATCCTGCCATCCGGCGAGGCGATCTCGACTTCGCCCTCGAGGATATAGACGGACTCTTCCCAGTCGAAGGTCCAGCGGAAGCGGCCCTCGCTGCATTTCCACAGCGACATCGACGAATAGCCATCGGCGCCCTGTTCGACGGGAATGTACTCGGCCACCGGATCGCCGGACAGAATCCAGGCGGGATCGATCGGTGCCGGGCGCCAGTCGGTGCGTTCGGCGTCGCTCACCGTGAAGTCGCGCATCCGACGCGCCGCGTGGCCGTCGATGCGCGAGGGACCTGAAAAGACGATATCCGACATCATTCCTCCCTCGCCGTCATGGCCGCCTCAACCCTGGGGCGGCATGCCGGTATCGGAAATGCCTAGCATGGCAGTGCGGCGCTCCGCCATGCCGGGGATCATTACTGATTAGGATTGTCTTTAAATCATCGATGAAACGCCGGTGCATCGCTGCGCCGCCCGGCGCGATCGGCGGCTTCCCGTCGGCACGTGCTGGCGGGCCGATACTGACAAGACGGCCGGTCGGCGCTATCACCTGTCATAGGCGAGGCTGCCGCCGGCGGCGGCGGTGCTTCCATCCCTTCAGAGACCAGGTCATGACAGAGCTGACGCCCTTCCACATCGCCTTTCCCGTCGACGACCTCGCCGCGGCGCGCACGTTCTATGGCGAGGTGCTCGGCTGCCCGGAGGGGCGGAGTTCCGAGCGCTGGATCGATTTCAACCTCTATGGCCACCAGATCGTCGCGCATCTGAAGCCTAGGGATCCGGCTGCCGCTGGCGCGCACCACAATCCCGTCGACGGCCATGACGTGCCGGTGCCGCATTTCGGCGTGGTGCTGGAGATGGCGGATTGGGAAGCCTTGGCCGAGCGGCTCACCGCCGCCGGCACGCAGTTCATCATCGCGCCCTATATCCGCTTCAAGGGCGAGGTCGGCGAGCAGGCGACGATGTTCTTCCTCGATCCGGCCGGCAATGCGCTCGAATTCAAGGCCTTCGCCGACATGAGCCAGATCTTCGCCAAGTGACGGGCATTGCCCGGCAGCGCCTCTGCGCCGCCGGGCAATGGGTTACGTGCGGGGCGGCCAGGCCCAGTCGCGGATCTCGGGCATGTCCTCGCCATGCTCGCGCACATAATGGCCGTGCTCGACGAGCTTGTCGCGGAAGCCCTGGGTGACGGCGGCCGCGGCGACGGCGAGACCCGGAACACGCTCGATCGCCGAGATGGCGAGGTGGAAACGGTCGAGCTCGTTCATCACCGTCATGTCGAAGGGCGTCGTCGTCGTGCCCTCCTCGATGAAGCCGCGAACATGCAGCCGCGCGTGATTGGCGCGGCGATAGGTCAGGCGGTGGATCAGCTGCGGATAGCCGTGATAGGCGAAGATCACCGGCTTGTCGCGCGTGAAGATCGCGTCGAACTCGCGGTCGGTGAGGCCATGCGGATGCTGCTCCTTGGCCTGCAGCGTCATGAGATCGACGACATTGACCACGCGGATGCGGAGGTCCGGCAGCTCCCGGCGCAGCATGTCGACGGCCGCCAGCGTTTCCAGCGTCGGGACGTCGCCGGCGCAGGCCATGACGACGTCAGGCTCGACGCCACCATGCTCGGTGCCGGCCCATGACCAGATGCCGATGCCGACCTCGCAATGCGGGATCGCCTCTTCCATCGTCAGCCATTGCGGGGCCGGCTGCTTGCCGGCGACGATGACGTTGATGCGGTCATAGGTCCTGAGGCAGTGGTCGGTCGTCCACAGCAGCGTGTTGGCGTCCGGCGGGAAATAGATGCGGACGATGTCGGCCTTCTTGTTGGCGACGAGATCGACGAAGCCCGGATCCTGGTGGCTGAAGCCATTATGGTCCTGCCGCCAGACATGCGAGGTGAGCAGGTAGTTGAACGAGGCGATCGGCCGCCGCCAGGGCAGCGCGCGCGACACTTTCAGCCATTTCGCATGCTGGTTGAACATCGAATCGACGATGTGGATGAAGGCCTCGTAGCACGAGAAGAAGCCGTGCCGGCCGGTGAGGAGATAGCCCTCGAGCCAGCCCTGGCAGAGATGCTCGGAGAGCACTTCCATGACGCGGCCATCCGTCGCCAGATTGGTGTCATAGCTCTCGATCTCTTCCATCCAGACGCGGTCGGTGGTCTCGAACACCGTGTCGAGCCGGTTGGAGGCGGTCTCGTCCGGGCCCATCAGGCGGAAGTTCTTCGCCTCGGCGTTGAGCGCGAAGACGTCGCGCAGGAACGTGCCCATGACGCGGGTCGCCTCGCCGCTGGTGGCGCCCGGAGCGGGGACCGCGAGCGCATAGGCGCGGAAATCGGGCAGCTTCAATTCGCGCTTCAGCAGGCCACCATTCGCATGCGGATTGGCGCCCATGCGGCGGATGCCCTCCGGCGCCAGCGCCGCCAACTCGGGTTTCAGAGCGCCGCTGGCATCGAAGAGGTCATCCGGATCATAGGAGCGCATCCAGGTGTCGAGCAGCGCGAGATGAGCGGGATTGTCGCGCACATTGGCGATCGGCACCTGATGGGCGCGCCAGAAGCCCTCGACCTTCTTGCCGTCGACCTCCTTCGGACCCGTCCAGCCCTTGGGCGAGCGGAGGATCAGCATCGGCCAGCGCGGCATGGTCGCGCCACTGTCGCCGTCGCCGGCGCGGGCCGCCGCCTGGATGGCCTCGATGCGGTCGAACATCGTGTCGAGCGTCGCGGCCATCGCCTGATGCATCAGCGCAGGCTCGTGGCCCTCGACGAAGAACGGCTCATAGCCGAAGCCGGTGAAGAGATGCGTCAGGTCGGCGTCGCTCATCCGGCCGAGGATGGTCGGGTTGGCGATCTTGTAGCCGTTCAAATGCAGGATCGGCAGCACCGCGCCGTCGCGGGCCGGATTGAGGAACTTGTTCGAATGCCAGGAGGCCGCGAGCGGGCCGGTCTCCGCTTCGCCATCGCCGACGACGCAGGCGACGACGAGAGCGGGATTGTCGAACGCGGCGCCATAGGCGTGCACCAGCGCATAGCCGAGTTCGCCGCCCTCATGGATCGAGCCGGGCGTATCGGCCGAGGCATGGCTCGGAATGCCGCCCGGGAACGAGAACTGCCGCACCAGCTTGTGGAGGCCGTCGAGGTCCTGCCCGATCTCCGGATAGATCTCGCTGTAGGAGCCTTCGAGATAGGTGTTGGCGACCATGCCAGGCCCGCCATGGCCGGGGCCGCAGACATAGAGCACATTGGCGTCGCGGGCGCGGATGATGCGGTTCAGATGCGCATAGATGAAGTTGAGGCCGGGTGTCGTGCCCCAGTGGCCGAGCAGGCGCGGCTTGACGTGCTCGTTGAGGAGCGGCGCGCGCAGCAACGGATTGTCGAGCAGGTAGATCTGGCCGACCGAGAGAAAGTTAGCCGCCTTCCAATAACGATGCAGGAGGTCGAGCTCCTCAGCGTCCAACGGTCCGTCTGCTGCCATGCCCGTCTCCTTTGTGCCGGCCGTAGCCGCGTTCGACCTGTCGCGGTCGGCCGCACTAAAGCAGTAGCAGCGGGCGCCGGGCCTTGATCATGATCAATGGCGCGTCGCGACGGACGTTCCCTCAGCCGCCGGTTGCGGCGACCTCGAACGCCTCCGCCGCCGCCTCGGTCAGCGGATCGGCGAACAGCATCGCCGCGACCTTCGGGCTGAAGGTGAAGGTATCGAGCCCGCGCGCGGCGAGCTTCGCAAGATCCTCGGCCGAGCGGAGGCTGGCGACGAGGATGCGCATCGTGCTGCCGCTGGCGGCGACCATGTCGCGCATCGCGGCGATCTCGGCCATGCCGTCGCGGCCGGCGTCGTTCATGCGGCCGAGATAGGGCGCGGCATAGTCGGCGCCGAGCGCGGCGGCGCTGAGCGCCTGATGCGCGGCATAGACGGCGGTCATGGTGACGCGGATGCCGTCGGCACCGAGGCTGCGCGCCGCCAGCACGCCCTCGCGGGTGATCGGCACCTTGACGACGATGCGGGGGTCGAGAGCGGCGATGGCGCGGCCGTTGCGCTCGAGCGCGTCGGTGCTGCGGCCGAAGGTCTGCACCTGCATCTCGGCGGCGCCGAAGCCGAAGGCGGCATCGACCAGCGGCTTCAGGGCGCCGAGATCGCAGGGAATGCCGGCGGCCGCGAGGAGGGTCGGGTTGGTGGTCACACCATGGAAGAGGCCGGTCGGCAGCCATGTCCGCCAGGCAGCCTTGTCGGCCGTGTCGAGAAAAAGCCTGAACCGCCCGCGATTGTCGTCCGCCGTCATATCCGCACCTTCGCACTCGCCGATGCCGAGGGATAGACGATTAAGCGGCGGCTTGCACGCCGCCTGCGAGGCGCGTGACGCGGCGTGCTGTCTCAGCCGCGAGGATCCGCCGCTCAGAAGGATCTTGCCGCTCAGAAGGATCTTGCCAATCAGATGGCGTCGCCATCCTCGAAGCCGCCGAACAGCGCGTCGAGCACCTGTTTCTCGAGCGCGGCGAAGGCCGGCGTGCCGCGCCGGCGCGGCCGGGGCAGATCGACCGCAATATCGAGCGCGATGCGGCCGCCATCGACGAGCAGCACGCGGTCCGCCAGCGCGATCGCCTCGGAGACGTCATGCGTCACCAGGAGGGCGGTGAAGCGCTGGTCGAGCCAGACCCGTTCGACGAGGCCCTGCATGGAGATGCGCGTCAGCGCATCGAGCGCGCCGAGCGGCTCGTCGAGCGCCAGCAGGCGCGGCCGGCTGACCAGCGCCCGGGCGAGCGCGACGCGCTGCTTCTGGCCGCCGGAGAGGACCGAAGGCCAGGCGCCGCCGCGGCCGTCGAGACCGACCTCGGCGAGCGCCTTGGCCGCCGCCGCGCGGCGCGAGGCGCGCGAGCCGCCACGGCCGAGGCCGACCGCGACATTGTCGGCGACGCTCGCCCAGGGCAGAAGCCGCGGCTCCTGGAAGATGAAGCGGGCGGAGGCGCCCTCGGAGACGGTGATGCTGCCGGCACTCGGCGTCTCGAGGCCGAGGATGAGGCGCAGCAGCGTGCTCTTGCCGCAGCCGCTCTTGCCGACCACGGCGACGAAAGCGCCGGGCGCGATGTCGAGATCGATGCCGCCGATCACTGGCGTCGCGCCGAAGCTCTTGGAGAGGCCGGCGAGGCGGACGGCGGCGCCGGTCGCGGCGGGGGCGGCGAGATCGCCCGTCACCTCGAAATGCGCGGGCAGCGGGCGCGGCAGCTCAGGCGGCGACTGGCGCGCCGCGGTCTCGATCATGGCCAGCGCATCGGTGAACATGGTCAGGCTCCCGCGAAGGCTGGGTTCCAGGCCAGGAGATGGCGCTCCAGCAGCCGGGCGATGCTGTCGGCGAGCTTGCCGAGCAGCGCATAGATGAGGATCGAGAGCACGACGACGTCGGTCATCATGAATTCGCGCGCCTGCATCGCCATGTAGCCGATGCCCGACGAGGCCGAGATGGTCTCGGCGACGATCAGCGTCAGCCACATGATGCCGAGGCCGAAGCGCAGCCCGACGAAGATCGAGGGCAGCGCGCCCGGCAGGATCACCCGGCTGAACAGCTCGGCGCCGTTCATGCCATAGGTCTTGCCCATCTCGATCAATTGCGGATCGACGCTGCGGATGCCGTGCAGCGTGTTGATGTAGATCGGGAAGAACACGCCGAGCGCGACGAGGAAGAGCTTCGCCTGCTCGTCGATGCCGAACCAGAGGATCACCAGCGGGATCAGCGCGAGATGCGGCACGTTGCGCACCATCTGCAGCGTCGTGTCGGTCAGCTGCTCGGAAAAGCGCGAGAGGCCATTGGCGAGACCGAAGGAGAAGCCGATCGCCCCGCCGATCAGGAAGCCGACGCCGGCGCGCCAGGCGCTGACGCCCATATTGCGCGCGAGTTCCCCCGAGACCGTCACCCGCCAGAAGGCGGCGGCGACCGCCGTCGGCGCCGGCAGGATATTGGCCGGAATGAAGCCGACCCGCGACAGCGCCTCCCAGCCGATCACCAGGAGAGCCGGCAGGATCCAGCCGGTGAGACCACGGAGACGCTGCATCACCGGCTCAGGACGAGGCCGCGAGCTTGAGGCTCGCCGCGCCGACGGAGAACTCGTTCTCGATCGAGGCGCGCAAGCCGCGCCAGCGGCCATTGTCGAGCCCGAGCACCGGGAACAGCAGCTCGGCGACGCGATAGGCCTCCTCGAGATGCGGATAGCCGGAGCCGATCACCGTATCGATGCCGAGCGCCTGATATTCGGCAAGCCGCGCCGCGACCTGCTCCGGCGTGCCGACCAGCGCCGTGCCGGCGCCGCCACGGACGAGCCCGACGCCGGCCCAGAGGTTCGGCGAAACGATGAGGCTGTCGCGCCGGCCGCCATGCAGCGCCGCCATCCGCCGCTGGCCGACCGAATCCATGTCCTTGGTGAAGCGGGCCTGCGCCGCCGCGATCTGCGCATCCGAGACGCGGCTGATCAGCCGGTCGGCGGCGCGCCAGGCCTCGTCCTCGGTCTCGCGGACGATGAAATGCAGGCG
Organism: Kaistia sp.; assembly: GCA_965229325.1. GTDB lineage: Bacteria > Pseudomonadota > Alphaproteobacteria > Rhizobiales > Kaistiaceae > Kaistia. Next base: position 2,725,669 of record OZ245873.1, read on the forward strand.
GATGCCGAACCGGACGGAGCGTCCGCGCGCCGCCGCCTTGGCCCTGACGCTCGCGATTTTCTCGGCGACGCCGGCCGGCGGCTCGCCCCAGGTCAGATAAAGCTCGGTCTGCGCGGCGGCGAGATCCTGTCCCGCATCGGAGGAGCCGCCGAAATAGAGCGGCGGCCGCGGCGCCTGCACCGGCGGGAAATCGAGGCGGGACCTGTCGACCCGATAATGTTTGCCGGCAAAGTCGACGGTCTCGCCGGTGAGGAGCCGCGACCAGATTTCCAGAAACTCGCCGGCCTGCTCGTAGCGCTGGTCATGCGGCAGGAAGACGCCATCGCCGGCAAGCTCTGCCGGATTGCCGCCAACGACCACGTTGAGCAGCAGGCGGCCATCGGAGAGGCGGTCGAGCGCCGCCGTCTGGCGCGCCGCGAAGGCCGGCGAGACGACGCCGGGGCGCAGGGCGACGAGGAACTTCAGCCGTTCCGTCAGCGGCGCGAGGCCGGCGGCGGTGATCCAGCTGTCCTCGCAGGCCTGGCCGGTCGGCAGCAGCACGCCACCGAAGCCGAGCCGGTCGACGGCCTGCGCGATCTCCATGAAATAGGCGAATTCCGGCGGGCGCTGCTGCGTCTCGGAGCCGAGATAGGATCCGTCGCCATGGGTGGGGATGAACCAGAAGAAGTTCAGCGGCTGTGCGGTCGACATCGTGGGCGGCTCCAGGAAGGCGCGAGGGTTCGGATCAGGCCTTCGGCGCCTGCCAGACGATGTCGCGCACGGTGATCGGCTTCGGGATCAGGCCGAGTTTCTGGAAGCGATCGGCCGTCGCCTGCTGCCCGGCGATAACGGCGTCGGTGAGCGGGAGGATGCCGTAGACCGCGCGGTCTACGGCAACCGTCTGCGGAGCGATCGGCACGCCGGTGATCTCCGACAGCGCGGCGGCCACCTCGCCGCGATGGGCGTTGGCCCAGTCGGCCGTCGTGGCGAGCGCCGCGAGGATGGTGCCGATGGCGGCGGGGTGCGCGTCGGCGAAGCTCTTGTTGGCGAGGAGATAGGTGTTGACCTCGAGCGTCGCAGCCGTGGTCGTCAGCTGGCGGACCGGGGCGCGGCTCTCGGCGAGCGCCAGGAACGGGTCCCAGATCGACCAGGCATCGACGCTGTCATTGGCGAAGGCGGCGGCGGCATCGGCCGGCGAGAGATAGACCGGCGTCACGTCGGCGAAGGCGACGCCCGCCTTCTCCAGCGCCGCGACCGTCAGGTTGTGCGCGCTCGAGCCCTTGGTGACGGCGATCTTCTTGCCCTTGAGATCGGCGACCTGCTGGATCGGCGAACCGTCCTTGACGATGATCGCCTCGCCTTTGCCATTCGACGGGGCGGCGCCGATATAGACGAGATTGGCGCCGGCCGCCTGCGCGAAGATCGGCGGCGCATCGCCGGTCCAGCCGATATCGACCGCGCCGGCATTCAGCGCTTCCAGCAGCGGCGGTCCCGACGCGAACTCGACCCAGGTGACGGCCGTGCCCTCGGCCGCGAAGGCGGTCTCGAACGCCTTCTGCCGCCGGGCGATCGCGAGAAGCCCTGCCTTCTGGTAACCGATCTTGAGGGCCGGCAGGCCGTCGGCGGCGACGGCGCCGCGAAGCGAGGCGGCGATGCCGGCTCCGCCGATGAGGGCAGCGGCTGTCCATCGGCCGAAGGTGCGGCGCGAGATCGTCATGGGTCTGTCTCCGGCTTTCGATGGGCATGGGCGTTCGGTTGCGCCTCGACACCATTGAAGCCATCACGACCATTTCTATCAAGAAACACTATTTTTCGAGCCCGTGCGCGATGCGGAATGGAAATCCCGTTCGGAACCCTCCGGCGCACAAGGCGCTGCGTTCGGGCGGACAGAGGTCACAGCCTCGCGGTGATGGCCGTCACAGCCCGGCATCGGTCGATGTGATTGAACCTCCGCCGTCCTGCGGCATTGACCGGATGACAGATGACAGGGGCGCCGCTCAGCGGCGGGGGCGATGATGATCGGTTTTGGAAAGCAGAGTCTGGCGGGGATCCTCGCGACGGCGGCGATCGTGGCGGTCGCCATCACCGCCTATGGCACCCAGGCCACCGGGCATGGCAGCGGCGCGAAGGATCCGACGGCCGTGATCAGCTACGACAAGGCCGGCGTCGGCGGTCGCAAGGGCTGCGACGTGCAGTCCTGGCCCTATATCGCGCCGGAATGCCTCGTCGAGAGCGATGCCGCCCCGAAGCCGGTGCGCCGCCTGCTCTGATACGCCTCAGCCGGCCTCGCTCGCGGCCGCCTTGAACAGAAGCGCGTGCCGGGCGGCGATCGCCTCGACATCGGCGCCGTAGCCGCCGCCGATGACACCGACGAGCGGCAGCTTGCGGCGTCGCACCTCCGAGATCACGAAGCGGTCGCGCGCCGCGAGCCCGTCGTCGCTGAGCGCCAGCCGGCCGAGCCTGTCGTCGCGATGCGGATCGACGCCGGCATTGTAGAAGACGATGTCCGGACCGAGCCGATCGACGAGGCCGGGCAGGATGCCGGCCAGCGCCTCGAGATAATCGCGATCGCCCGTCTCATCCGGAAAGCCGATATCGATCGATGACGCCCGCTTGCGCACCGGATAGTTCCGCTCGGCATGCAGCGACAACGTGGTGACATTGGCATCGCCCGCGAAGATCGCGGCGGTGCCGTCGCCCTGATGCACGTCGCAATCGACGACGAGAGCGGTCTCGATCAGACGCTCGGCGAGCAGCACGCGGATCGCCACGGCGACATCGTTGAAGGTGCAGAAGCCGGCGCCCTGCTCCGTGCGGGCATGATGACTGCCGCCGGCCGTGTTGCAGGCGAGGCCATGCGCCAGCGCGAGCCTTGCGGTGGCGATGGTTCCGCCCGTCGCGGCGGCGGCACGGCGCACGACCGTCTCGTTCATCGGCAGGCCGATCTCGCGCTCGATCGGCTTCGGCACGGTGAGCGACAGCACCTGGTCGACATAGCCAGCGTCATGCGCCAGAGCGAGTTCCGCGGCGCCGGCCGGCTCCGGCACGACGAAACCGCCGGGCGCGAGCCCCGCCTCGACGAGGAGCGCGGTCAGCCGGCGATACTTGCCCATCGGGAAGCGGTGGTCGGCGGGAATATCGGCGGTATAGGCGGCGTGATGGACGATCGGCAGGGACATGGCCGGGAGAATAGCGCGCCAGCGCCAGCGAGACAGGGGCAATGCGCCGCGAGGGCATCGACGACGCGTCCTCTCCCGTCTATGGCTGGCGTCCCCGCATGAAGGCACAGCGATGTCCACCGCGACCAGCGCCGATCCCGTCCGCCCCTTTGCCGTCACCCACAGGGGCATCCTCGCCATCGCCGTGCCGATGACGCTCGCTTATCTCTCGACGCCGCTGCTCGGCATCGCCGACATGACGGTGATCGGCCGGCTCGGCGATGCGGCGCTGATCGGCGGAATCGCGCTCGGCGCGGTCATCTTCGATTTCGTCTTCGCCACCTTCAATTTCCTCCGCGCCGGCACGACCGGGCTGACGGCGCAGGCCTTTGGCGCCGGCGACCAGCGCGAGATCCAGGCGATTTTCTTCCGCGCCCTCCTCCTCTCTGTCGTGATCGGGCTCGCCGTGATCCTGCTCGGCCGGCCGATCCTCGCGCTTGCCCTCGCCTCGCTCGGCGGCAGCCCGGCGGTGAAGGCGGCGACCTCGACCTACTACGACATCCGCATCCTCTCGACGCCGTTCGCGCTCGCCAACTATGTCATGCTCGGCTGGCTGGTCGGGCTCGGCCGGGCCGGCGCCGGCCTCGTGCTGCAGACCTTCCTCAACGGCCTCAACATCGCGCTCAACATCCTGTTCGTGCTCGGCTTCGGCTGGGGCGTCGCCGGCGCCGCGCTCGGCACGACCATCGGCGAGGCGGTCACTGCCTGCGTCGGGCTGCTGGTCGTCCTTCCCTCGTTCGATCGCGGACAGCGCCCCTCGCGCGCCGCCGTGCTCGACCGGACGGCGCTCATCCGCATGATCGCGGTCAATCGCGACATCATGATCCGCTCCTTCGCGCTGCTGTTCGCCTTCGGCTTCTTCTCCGCGCGCGGGGCCGCCCATGGCGATGTCGTGCTGGCGGCCAATGCGATCCTGATGAACTTCTTCCTCGTCGGCGGCTATTTCCTCGACGGCTTCGCGGCCTCGGCCGAGCAATATGCCGGCCGCGCCGTCGGCGCCCGCTATCGGCCGGCCTTTGTCCGCGCGCTGAAGCTGACGCTCGGCTGGGGCTATGTTCTCGCGGCGATCGCGGCCGCGCTCTTCGCCTTCGCCGGACCCGCCGTCATCGACTTCATGACGACCAACGAGGAGGTCAGGGCGGCGGCGCGGACCTATCTGCCCTGGGCGGCGCTGACGCCGCTCGCCGGCGTACTCGCCTTCGAGATGGATGGCGTCTTCATCGGCGCGACCTGGTCGCGCGACATGCGCAACATGATGCTCGCCTCGCTCGCCCTCTACCTCGCCGTCTGGTGGTGGGCGGAGCCGGCGCTCGGAACGCACGGCTTGTGGCTGGCGCTCATCGTGTTCCTCAGTGCGCGCGGCTTTTCGCTCGCCTGGCGCTGCCGGGCGCGCATCCGCGAGACCTTCGGCAGCTAGCTCAGCCGCCGGCGGCCCAGCGCTCGCGCTCGATGCCGACGGCATCCGCGATCGAGGCAAGGCAGCGGCGATCGAGAATGCGTGAGAGCCCCTTGAGGATCTCGCCCGGCAGGCCAGGACCGCCATAGACGAGCCCGGTATAGAGCTGGACGAGATCGGCGCCGGCCGCGAGCTTGGCGAAGGCGCTTTCGGCGTTATCGACGCCACCGACGCCGACCAGCGGCAGATCGGGTCCGACGAGCCCCCTGAAGCGGGCGAGCATCACCGTCGACATCTGGAACAGCGGCTTGCCGGAAAGGCCGCCCGTCTCGGCGCCTTGCGCGCGATCGGCGAGCGGCGGCCGCGAGACGGTGGTGTTGGAGATGATGACGCCGTCGAGCCGCCGCGCGAGCACGACGTCGGCGACGTCGGCCAGCGCCGCCTCGTCCATGTCGGGAGCGATCTTGACCAGCATCGGCACGCGGCGCGGCTGCGCGTCGCGCGCCTCGACCACCCGCGCCAGCAACGCGTCGAGCGCGGCGCGGCCCTGGAGGTCGCGGAGGCCCGGCGTATTGGGCGAGGAGACGTTGACGGTGAAATAGCTGGCGAGATCGGAAAAGGCTTCGATGCCCGCGACATAATCGGCGATGCGGTCCGGCGCATCCTTGTTGGCGCCGATATTGACGCCGACGATGCCGCCGCGCGACCGCCGCGCCGCGAGGCGCTGCCGCGCCGCCGCCTGGCCCTCATTGTTGAAGCCGAGGCGGTTGATCACCGCCTTGTCCGCCACCAGGCGGAACATGCGCGGGCGCGGATTGCCGGCCTGCGGGCGCGGCGTCACCGTTCCGATCTCGATGAAGCCGAAGCCAAGCGCGAGCAGGCCGTCGGTCACCTCGGCATTCTTGTCGAGCCCGGCGGCGAGGCCGAGCGGATTGGCGAAGTCGAGCCCGAGCAGGCGGCGCGCGAGGCGCGGATCGGCGGCGCCATCGACCGGCCGCGCGAGGCCGGCGCCGATCACCTTCAGCGACAGGCCATGCGCCGTCTCCGGATCGATCCGGAAGATGGCGGGCCGCATGAGATCATAGAGGCTCACGGGATTTCGGCCGGAAAGAGGTGCGCCCCGTCGGGGCCGCGCGGCAGCGGCTGCACGGAGACGACATCGGCCGTGGCAAGGGCGCCGAAGAGATGCGGGAAGAGCGCGCCACCGCGCGAGGTCTCCCATTTCAGCGCCGCGCCGAAGGGCTCCGCCTCGATCGCCACCAGCACCAGATCATCCTGTCCGGCGAAATAGAGCCGGGCCGTCTCGCGCACCTGGTCGGCGGCGGAGAGATGGATGAAGCCGTCGGCGAGGTCGATCGGCGCGCCTTCGAACACGCCGCGCGCCTCGGCGGCACGCCAGAGCTCGCCCGGCGCGATCTTGTAGATGAGGGTCATCGTCATTCCCGTTGAGATCAAAAAGCCTAACCGTCCCGGCGGCTGCCGGCAAGCGCCAGGGCTGATGCCGAAGAAAGCGCGGGCGGGCGCTGGACAGGCTCGGCGCGCGGGGATAAATCCTGCTTTCAGGGATTTTATTCCTTTCGTGCGTTCCAATGTGCCGCGTTCCAGGGAGTCCACGCAATGAGCCGTGGCGGGTGAGAGCCAGCCAGGCTCCTGTTTCCGGAGGGTCCGGCCATGTTGTCACACGAGCGGATCTGGGCGGCGATCGATGTGCTGGCGGAGCGCCACGCGCTCAGCGTCTCAGGCCTTGCCCGGCGGGCCGGCCTCGACCCGACGACGTTCAACCGCTCCAAGCGCGTCGCGCATGACGGCAGGCCGCGCTGGCCCTCGACCGAGAGCATTTCCAAGATCCTCGAAGCCACGGGGGAAACGCTGGAACGGTTTCTCGATCTCGCCGCGCCGCCGCCCGCCCCGCCCCTCGCCGAGATCGACCGGCCGTTTCGCCAGGTGCCGCTGATCGGCTTCGCGCAGGCCGGTGCCGGCGGCTTCTTCGACGATGGCGGCTTTCCCGCCGGCCAGGGCTGGGACGAGGTCGCCTTCCCGCAGACGCAGAAGGTCGAGGGCGTCTATGCGCTCGAAGTGTCGGGTGATTCGATGATGCCGCTCTATCGCGACGGCGACGTTATCATCGTCTCGCCGACATCGCCCTGCCGCGTCGGCGACCGGGTCGTCGTGCGCACGCGCCAGGGCGAGGTGATGGCCAAGGTGCTGACCCGCCGCAACAGCCGCAGCGTCGAGCTCTCCTCGCTCAATCCCGAGCATCCGAACCGTCTGATCGCCGCGCGCGAGATCGACTGGATCGCCAGGATCATCTGGGCCAGCCAATGAAGCGGGGATGGGCGATGACCCTCGGGGCCATGCTGGCGCTGGTGCTCGCCGGCGCATTGACGCTTCTCATCGGCGGCGAGCTCTGGATCCCTGAGCCGATGGCGCCCTCGTCCGAGCCACAGCTGCGCACCGCGCCGGCTGCGCCTCCGGCCCCTGTCGTCCCGGCGGCGCCGCAACTGCTCGTGCCGCGCACGGCGCCGCCGCCCGCCGACATGATCACCAGCGCCGTGCCGGCCGACGATCCGGCGGCGGCAGGGCCACCGCCGCGCATCGTCGGCGGGCCCGGCATCAGCCCCGGCCCGGTGGTGCATGGGAGGATGGAGCGCGAGGCGCCGCCGCCACAGCCCATCGAGACGGTGGCGGTGGACAGCGGCCCGGCCTGGCAGCCGTTCACGCAGGTGGTCGTCATCGGCGCCGGCACGCTCAATCTCGGCGGCCGCAAGGTGCAGCTCGCCGGCGTCGCACCGCCCGAGAGCGGCCTGCGCTGCCGCGCCAGCGCGGGGCCCGAGACGTTCGAATGCGCCTTCCTCGCCATGCAGGCGCTGCGCCAGCGGCTCCGGGCGCGCGGCGTCGAATGCCAGCTCTCGCAGCTCGAGACCATCGGCATCGAGCCCGCCTCCTGCCGCATCGGGACGACCGATCTCAGCCAGTGGCTGCTCGAGCAGGGCTGGGCCACGCCCGCCGGCGACGCGCCCGAGGCCTATCGCACGGCCGAGGACACCGCCCGCTGCGCCGGTGCCGGCATGTGGGCCGACGCGCCGCGCCCGGACAGCTGCCCGGCGCGCTGACGGATCAGGCCTGCGCGCGGCGAAGGCCGAGCGACAGCAATCCGGCGCCGATGAGGAGAGTGCCCCCGACACGGTTGACGGCGGATTGGACCCTCGGCTTGCGAATCGTTGTGCGGGCTCTGGCCGCCAGCCAGCCGTAAAGGGCTGCATTCAGCGTCGCGAGGACAAGGAATGTCGCCTCGAACACCAGCATCTGCGGCAGCAGCGGTGCGCCGGCGACGAGGAACTGCGGCAGGAAGGCGACGAAGAAGACGATGCTCTTCGGATTGAGCGCCGTGACGACATAGGCATGCGCGAAGATGCGCAGCGGCTGTGTCTCGGCCGCCTCGTCGACGCCTGCAGCCGCCGGCTTGGCGCGCCAGAGCTTGATGCCGAGATAGATGAGATAGGCGGCGCCGACCCATTTCAGCACGGTGAAGACGGCGGCAGACGCGGCGAGCAGCGCGCCCAGCCCCAGCATGGAGGCGGTCATCGCGGTGAAATCGCCGAGCGCGACGCCGGCGACGGTCGCCCGTGCCGCACGGCGGCCGTGCCCCAGCGCATAGCTGACGACGAGCAGGACGGTCGGTCCGGGGATCGCCAGCATCACGGCCGAGGCGGCGGCGAAGGCGAGCCAGTGTTCCAGTGTCATCGGCGGCACTCCCTGATGCCGCCGATCGATCCATAGCCGTGCGGCGAATGCAACCCCGACCGGCGGCTAGCCGCCCGCGAGCGTCCCCGCCAGCGCGCGGGCGATTCGGTCGCGGGTCTCCGGGATGCCGTAGATCGCGACGAAAGAACCGAAGCGCGGGCCCTGGTCCTGGCCGAGCAGCACCTGGTAGAGGCCGCGGAACCAGTCGAGCGAGACGCCAGGCGGGTTGCCGTCCGGGCCCTTCTTGGCCGGGTCGGGGAAATAGCGGCGGCCAACATCGAACACGACGGTCTGGATGTCGTCGGCGGTCGAGGCGGCCGGCAAAGCCGCCAGCGCATCGTCGAGGGCCTGGAGCGCCTCGGCGATGGCGCCTTCCGGTAGCACATAGTGCTTCTTCGCCTTCAGCACGTCGTTGAAATAGCGGATGGCAAAGCCGGCGAGGTCGTCGAGGATCGCCCGCTCGGCCGGCGCGATCTCCGGCAGGTAGCGCGAGACATAGGCCCAGAGCACCGCCTTGTCGGACGCGTCCGAGACCGAGACGAGGTTCAGCAGCATGGCGAAGCTGATCGGCGAGACGACGGACGGCGGCTTGCCGGAATGGATGTGCCAGGCCGGGTTGCCGAGTTGCTGGTCGAGCGGCTGGCGCGGCAGCGCCTCGATGAAGCCGGCATAATCGTCGACATGGCGCGGGATCACCTCGAAGCCGAGGCGCTTCGCGGTCTTCGGCTTCGTATACATGAGCAGCGACAGGCTCTCGGGCGAAGCATAGGTCAGCCACTGCTCGATGGTGAGGCCGTTGCCCTTCGACTTCGAGATCTTCTCGCCGTTCTCGTCGAGGAAATGCTCATAGGTGAAGCATTCCGGCGGCTCGGCTCCGAGCGCGCGGCAGATGCGCGTCGACAGCTTGACGCTGTCGATGAGGTCCTTGCCGCTCATCTCGTAGTCGACGCCGAGCGCGAACCAGCGCATCGCCCAGTCGGCCTTCCACTGGCACTTGACGAGGCCGCCGGTGACGGACGTCGTGACCCGCTCGCCATCCTCCGGATCGACATAGGTGATCGTGCCGGCGGCGACGTCGCGATCGACCATCGGCACCTGCAGCACGCGGCCGGTCTTCTTCGAGATCGGCAGGAACGGCGAATAGGTGGCGCGGCGCTCGGCCCCGAGCGTCGGCAGGATGATCTCCATCACCTCGTCATAGACCTCGAGCATGCGGCGGAGCGCGGCGTCGAAGCGGCCGGAGGCGTAGTAGTCGGTGGCGCTCGCGAACTCGTAGGCGAAGCCGAAGCCATCGAGGAAGGCGCGGAGGCGCGCATTGTTGGCGGCGCCGAACGAGGGATATTCGTTCGAGAACGGGTCCGGCACGCGCGTCAGCGGCATGCCGAGATGCGCCTGCATCATCTCCTGGTTCGGGACATTGGACGGCACCTTGCGCAGCCCGTCCATGTCGTCCGAGAAGGAGAGCAGCCGGGTTTCGATCTTGTCCTCGGTCAGGAGGCGGAAGGCCGTGCGCACCATGGTGGTGCGGGCGACTTCGCCGAACGTCCCGATATGCGGCAGGCCCGAGGGTCCGTAGCCGGTCTCGAACAGCACCGGCGACTTCGGCCCGCGCGTCTCCAGCCGCGTGATGATGCGCCGCGCCTCCTCGAACGGCCAGGCTTTCGACTCCTTCGCCGCTGCGACGATCGCGGGCGAGAGGTCGAGGACTGGCGGCGTGGCGTCGGGCATGGAAACCTCGTGAAAGCGCGGCTGCGCAAAGGGCGCGTCGCAGGCGCGAGAGCCATAGGGACGCGGCACGGCGCCGTCAATGGAGAAGCCGCAGGGCGGCTGCGACGCGAGGAACGTTGAACATGCAGGCCCGACATCCTAGTTTCGGGCTCGCGCGGCGCGATGCCGCCTTTCGACGGGAGTTTCACTGACATGGACAAAGCCATCGCCACCCAGGAGAGCGCGGTCTCGCCGCAGGAGGCGCTGATCTACGTCATGGTGACGCTCTCGGCCGTTGACCGCGAGATGACCGATCGCGAATTGCGCAAGATCGGCGATGTCGTCAACACGCTGCCGATCTTCGGCGGCTTCGACACCGACCGCCTGATCCATGTCGCCGAGGCCTGCGGCGCCATCACGCGCGAGGCCGACGGCCTGCATGAGGTGCTGACGGTGATCGCGACCGCGCTGCCGAAGAAGCTGCACGAGACGGCCTATGCGCTGGCCGTCGAGGTCGCCGCCGCGGACCTGCATGTCGAGCAGGAGGAACTCCGTTTCCTCGAATTGCTGCGCGACGTGCTCGACGTCGACACGCTCACCGCCGCCGCGATCGAGCGCGGCGCCCGCGCCCGCTACCGCACGCTCTGATCACTCAGAAATAGCCGACCGGGAACGAGCGCAGGTAGATCTCGGCGAAGACGCCCTTGTCATAGAGGCTGTCGAGCGCCCAATCGATCGCGCGCCGGAGTTCCGGCCGGTCCGGCGGCAGGGCGATGGCGAAGCCCTCGCCGAAGAAGCGCGGCTCGAGATAGGGGCCGCCGACAAAGGCGCAACACTCGCCGGCCGCCTCCGACTGCAGGTAGAAGGCGAGCGCCAATCCGTCGCCGAAGGCGAGTTCGGCCTTGCCTTCCTTCACCGCCTCGGTGGCGAGCGCCAGCGTTTCGACCGCGAGCGGCCTTGCCTTCGGGAAGAACGCGGCGAGATAGGCCGCGTGCGCGCTCCCAGTGACGACCGCGACCACCCGCCCATCGAGCGAGGCGGCGGTGACCGCGTCCTTCGCGCGCGGGGCGAGGCCGAGGAAGCGCGCGGCTGGACGCAGATAGACATCCGAGAAGGCGAGGCGCTGGCGCGAGGCCGGCGTGATCGCAAGGCCGGCGATGACGGCATCGACGCGGCCCTCGAGCAGCGAGGCCTCCAGGCTGTCGAAGGGCCGCGCCTGCATCGTGCAGGGGATCTGAAGCTCGGCACAGATCGCGCGGGCGAGATCGACATTGAAGCCGGTGAACGCGCCGCCGGGCCCGATGAAGCTGAAGGGCGGGAAGTCCGCGCTCGCGGCAAAGCGGATGCTGCGCACCTCATCCGCCGGCGGATGATCGAGACGCCGGTTCGGATCGAAGAAATCGGGAATGATCGCGCGCGGAGCCTCGGCATCGGCGGCCATCGCCATTGAGCTGCCGGCGGGGGCGAGAAACGCGAGGCCGGCGAGCAGGCAAAGTGCCGCGGCGCGAATTGCCAAGAACCGGCGCATCTGGAATAACTCTTGGTTGTGGCGGGGCACGTCCGCCCGGAGGGATGACGAACACGGCGGCATTATAGACGAGGAACCGTCTTCGCGAGAGACGGTGGACGGGGGCGTCCTTGAACATCCGCGACGGGCGGCTCGCCATTGGCGACGACGCCGCATCAGTTCGGCATCCATCCGGCGAGAGACGGACGACGGCCGCGCGCGCCGCGACGCTCGGCCTGCCCTTCGAGCCCCGGCCCGACCGCGACGGCTACAGGGCGCTGCCCGAGGAGGCCCTCGACGCCGGCGCGATCGAGGGGGTGGCGGCGGCGATCCGGGAGGGCAAGGCGACGATGGCGACGCGCGGCGGCCAGTCGCGGCTCTTCGTTGCGCCTGCCGTCCACGACGCCGCCCTCCTCGCGACCCGCATCGCCCAGCAGCCGACGCTGCGCGAGCGCATCGTCCTGACGACGCCGGCCGCGATCCGCCGCCTGCTGCTCGTCGCCAACCAGCAGGCGCTGGTGGAGAGCGCCGTCACGCGGCTGAACCGGCGGCGTCCCGACCTTTCGGCGGCGCGGCTTGCGACCCTCCCCCAGATCGTCGTTCTCCTCGCCTTCGTCGCGCTTATCGCCGGCTCGATCTCCGTCGCCGGATGGACCGCGGTTGCCGTGCTCGACATCCTTGCGGGCCTTCTCTTCCTCGCGGTGGTCATCCTCCGGATGCAGGCGATCACGCTCGTCGCGCACCGCGCCCGGCAGCGGCCGTCGGTCCTGCCGCCGGTCGATCCGGCGGGCCTCCCCGTCTACACGGTGCTGCTGCCGCTGCATGACGAGGCGCATATGGTCGCCGACCTCGTCGCCGCGATGGAGCGGCTGTCGTGGCCGCGCGACAAGCTCGACATCAAGCTCGTCGTCGAGGCCGACGATGCCGCGACCATCGCCGCCATCGCCGCGCTGAAGCTGACGGCGCCGTTCGAGCTCATCAAGGTCCCTGTCATGCGGCCGCGCACCAAGCCGAAGGCGCTCGCCTTCGCGCTGCCGCTGGCGCGCGGCGACTATGTCACGGTCTATGACGCCGAGGACCGGCCCGACCCGCTGCAGCTGCTCGAGGCGCATGCCGCCTTTGCGGCGGCGGAGGACGATCTCGCCTGCCTGCAGGCACCGCTTCTCATCGACAATGCGGACCGGAACGGGCTCACCGCCCTGTTCGCGCTCGAATATTCGGTGCAGTTCGACGGCGTGCTGCCGCTGCTGGCGACGCTCGACCTGCCGCTGCCGCTCGGCGGCACGTCCAATCATTTCCGCCGCGCCGCGCTGGAGCGGATCGGCGGCTGGGATCCCTACAATGTCACCGAGGATGCCGATCTCGGCATCCGCCTCGCCCGCTTCGGCTATCGCGCCGCGATGCTGGAGCGGCCGACCTATGAGGAGGCGCCGGCGACGGTCCGCAGCTGGCTCGCCCAGCGCACGCGCTGGCTGAAGGGGTGGATGCAAACGGCGCTGGTGCATCTCCGCGCGCCGCGCCGCCTCGTCGCGGACATCGGCCTCCGCCGCTTCGCCGGCTTCGTGCTGACCTCGATCGGCGCGCTGGTCGCCGCGGCGGTGCATCCGCTCTATCTCGCGACGGCGCTGATGCTGCTCGTCGATCCGGCACGGCTCTGGCGCGCCGACAGCCCGGCGCTCGCCACGATAACGGCGCTCAATCTCGTCAATCTCGTCGCGGCCTATCTCGTCTTCGTGCTCTTGTCGCGGCAGACCTATCGCCTCAGGCGGACCAAGCGGCCGGCCGGAGCGCTGCTCTATCTGCCGGCCTATTGGCTGCTCTTGTCGCTCGCCTGCTACCGCGCCCTGTTCGAACTTCTGGTCGCGCCGCATCACTGGGCGAAGACGCCGCATGTCGGACGGCCACCGCGTCGCAGCCGCGCGGACACCGCCTGACGGCAACGATCATCCCCGGCGGTGTCGGAACCGCACGCCGTCGGGCGTCCTTGATCCGTATCTGGTCAAGAGGAGAGACGGATGTCCTATGTCGATGGCTTCGTGATTGCCGTGCCGAAGGCGCGCCTCGAGGAATACAGGGAGATGGCCAAGCTCGGCGGCAGCGTCTGGATGGAGCATGGCGCGCTCGCCTATGTCGAATGCCTCGGCGACGACGTGCCCTATGGCGAACTGACCTCGTTTCCGCGCGCCGTGCAGGCCAAGGACGACGAAGTCGTCGTCTTCTCCTGGATCCGGTACGAATCCCGCGCCCATCGCGACGCGGTCAACGCCAAGGTCATGGCCGACGAGCGGCTGAAGGGCGCGATGGAGGCGATGCCCTTCGACGGCAAGCGCATGATCTTCGGCGGCTTCACCGTGCTGCTGGAGCACTGAGCGGGCAAAGCGCGTTGCCGCTCTTCATCAGCCGGTAATGCTGCTCCCCGATGATCGCCGCCATGCGCCATGGCGGCGACGATGGAGAGCGGACGTGGCGATTGCGACTGGACTGAGGGCGCTGGCGACAGCCGCCACGCTCATGGTCTCGATGGGGGCGGCGCTCGCCGCGGCTGTCGGGCCGGCCGGTGACGCCTTCTATGTGCCGCCCGCGCCGCTGCCGGACGGCGGCCCCGGGACGCCGATCTGGTCGCGCGCCCTTTCGGGCACGATGGCCCTGCCCTCCGCGGCGAAAAACGAGCTGCAGCTCTATCTCTCGGTCGATCCGGACGGCAAGACCGTGCCGGTTTCCGGCACCCTCTCGATCCCCAAGGGCACGGCGCCGGAAGGCGGCTGGCCGGTGATCGTCTGGACACATGGCACCACCGGCCTCTCGCCGGTCTGCGCGCCCTCGCTCGACACCGAGACTGGCCCCGAGCATGGCTATATTAAGGTGATCCAGCCTTTGCTGGACCGCTTCATTTCAGACGGCTTCGCGGTCGTCGCCACCGACTATCAGGGCCTCGGCACCGCGGCCGGCTTCCATCCCTTCCTGATCGGCGTGCCGAACGGCAAGAACGCGCTCGACATGCTACGGGCGGCGCGGGCGATCGAGCCGGCGATCGGCAAGCGCTATGCCGTCGTCGGCCATTCGCAGGGCGGCCAGGCCGACCTCTTCACCGCCGCCGAAGGGCCGGCCTATCTCCCTGACTACACGCTGGTCGGCAACATCGCGATGGCGCCCGGCTCGCATATCGAGGCCCGGCTCGAGACGATCATGGCCTCGGACCAGACCGAGCTGGCGCTGCCCTATGTGCTCTATGTGATGCGCTCCTATTCGACCTATGACCCGTCGATCGACCTCTCCGGGATCCTCTCGAGCACGACGATCGCCAACCTGCCGGAGCTCGAGGAACAGTGCATGAGCTATGCGCTGACCAAGACCTCCTTCGCGACCGCGATCGCCAAGGACGCGTTCCTGGCCGAGCCGAAGCTGGATGCCTTCCTCGCCATGGCGAAGGACAACGAGCCGGGACTGCTCACGATCAGCGTTCCCACGGTCATCATGCAGGGCGATGCCGACGTCACCGTGCGACCTGTTGATACCGACGCGGTCGCCGCGGAACTCTGTCAGGGCGGATCGGTGCTCGAATACCGCACCTATCCCGGCGCCGACCACCAGGGCGTCATGAAGGACGGCGCCGACTATGCCGCAAACTGGCTGAAGGCCCGCTTCGCCGGCGAAAAGGCCGCGTCGAACTGCGACGCGCTGCCGAAGGCGGCCAAATAGCTCAGCGCGCGGCTGCGATCCGCGCCTCGCCGACCAGCCGGTGGCTGGCGACGGGGTGCACGTCGCGGCCGAGCATGAAGGCATGGAAGGGCCGGCGCTCGAACAGCGGCCGGAAGGCCGCGTCGAGCACGCAGAGGCCGCCGGCGAGCGCGCCGAAGGCCGGCATCACCAGACGTTCGCGATCGGCGGCGAAGCAGCGGCGGCGCACCGAGCGGCCACGTCCGGCGACGCGGGCCGAGGGATGCAGGTGGCCGGCGATCTCGCCCGTCGCGGGTCCTGGATGCGGCGCATGGCGGAAGGTCAGTGACCCGAGCGCGAGCTCCGCCATCGCCGTGCCGCCGACATTCTCTGGCGGCTCGGGATCGTGGTTGCCGGCGATCCAGATCCAGTCCGCCGACGCAGTCAGCACGCGGAGCGCCGCGCGATCGGCCTCCATCATGCGGCGGTCGGCGCCGCGATCATGGAAGCTGTCGCCGAGCGCGATCACCCGGGCCGGCGCCAGCCGCGCGACGAGGGCTGCGAGCCGCTTCAGCGTCGCGGCGGTGTCATAGGGAGGCAGCATCTGGCCGCGGGCGGCGAAGGACGAGCCCTTTTCGAGATGGAGATCGGCAACCACGAGCGTCGCCGCCTCGGGCAGATAGAGCGCGCCTTCGGCCAGGAGATCGACCCGCGCGCCGGCGATCGTCCAGACGGCCGCGAGCGGCGCGGCGTCGGTCGGCACGTCGGCGGCCAAGGCTGAAGTCTCGAGGATCATGCGTCGATTCGTGTTTCGTTCACGTCTGGCGATCCTAGACGAGCCCGAATCCCCTCGGCAAGGCCGGCATCAGGCCGCATAGCCCTCGCCCATCGCCTCGCGCACGAGATCGTCGGCATTCTCGCGCAGGATCTCGTCGGCGGCCGCTCCCGCGATGCTCTCCTTGCCGATGTCGAGCATGACCGGCACGGCGAGCGGCGAGATCCGCTCCAGCCGCTGATGCAGGATGCTGCCCTCGACCCGCATCAGCATCTCGGAGAGCCGCGCGACGTCGAGGAGGCCGGTGGCGGCATCGGCCCAGGTGGCGCGCAGCAAGATGTGGTCCGGCTCGTGGCTTCGGAGCACGTCATAGATGAGGTCGGTCGAGATCGTCACCTGGCGCCCGCTCTTCTCCTTGCCGGGATGGCGCCGCTCGATCAGCCCGGAGATCAGCGCGCAGGAGCGGAAGCTGCGCTTCAGCAGGTAGCTTTCGGCGAGCCAGGCATCGAGATCATCGCCGAGCATATCCGGCGCGAACAGATCGCCCAGCGCCGGTTTGTCCTTGGCGAAGGCCGCGCCCATGTCGCCGAGGCCCCAGACGGCGAGCGCATAGTCGGAGGCGACGAAGCCGAGCGGCTTCAGCCGCGCCCGCTCCAGCCGGCGCGTCAGGAGCATGCCGAGCGTCTGATGCGCGAGCCGCCCCTCGAACGGATAGGCGACCATGTAGAAGCGGCCGCCGCGCGGAAAGGTCTCGACCAGCAATTGCCCGGCGCCCGGCAGCACCGAGACCTCCTTCTGGATGCGCAGCCAGTCGGCGACCTGCTCCGGCAGCCGGCTCCACGCGGTCTCGTCGGCGAGAAGGCGGCGGACGCCATCGGCCAGATAGGTGGAGAGCGGGAACTTGCCGCCATTATAGGCCGGCACCTTCGGCGCCTCGTCATGCGTGCGCGAGACGACGACGACATTGTCGCGGATGCCTTCGAGCTTCACGACGAGGCCGGCGAACAGGAACGTATCGCCAGGTGCCAACTGCTCGGCGAAATACTCCTCGACCTCGCCGAGGACACGGCCGCCCATGCCGATCGGCCCGCCATTGCGGCGCGAGGCAAGCCGCACCTTCATCAAGGGCGCCTCAACGATGGTGCCGACATTGAGGCGATATTGCTGCGCGATCGCCGGATGGGTGACGCGCCAGAGCCCGTCGCCGCCCTTGCGGATCTTGGCGAAGCGCTCGTAGCTCTTCAGCGCATAGCCGCCGGTCGCGACGAAATCGACGACGCGGTCGAAGCTCTCGCGATCGAGCGCCGCATAGGGCGCGGCGGAGGTGACCTCCGCATAGAGATCATCGGCGGCGAAGGGGGCCGAACAGGCCATGCCGAGGACATGCTGCGCCAGCACGTCGAGCGCGCCGGTGCGAAGGCGCGGCGTATCCTGCGCGCCGACGAGGCTCGCCTCGAGCGCCACGGTGCATTCCATCACCTCGAAGCGGTTGGCCGGCACCAGCAGCGCGCGCGAGGGCTCGTCCATGCGGTGATTGGCGCGGCCGATCCGCTGCGCCAGGCGGCTCGCGCCCTTCGGCGCGCCGACATTGATGACGAGATCGACATCGCCCCAGTCGATGCCGAGATCGAGCGTCGAGGTGCAGACGACGCAGCGGAGGCTCGACGCCGACATCGCCGCCTCGACGCGCCGCCTTTGGCCGACATCGAGCGAGCCGTGATGCAGCGCGATCGGCAGGCTGTCCTCGTTGATGCGCCAGAGCTCCTGGAAGATGCGCTCGGCCTGGCTGCGCGTGTTGACGAAGACGAGCACCATCCGGCTCGCCTTGATCGCGGCATAGATCGCGTCCATCGCATGCACGGCGGAGTGGCCGGCCCAGGGGATGCGGCTCTCGGTCGGCAGGATGGTGACGTCGGGCGCGGCGCCGCCGGCGACCGTGACGAGATCGGCGAGGCGCGGCGGCGCGCCTTCCGCCTGCGGCACCAGCCAACGGCGGAGGTCGTCCGGCTCCGCCACGGTCGCCGAGAGGCCGACGGCGCGCAACTCCGGCCGCAACTGGCGGAGACGAGCAAGGCCGAGCGAGAGGAGATCGCCGCGCTTCGCCGTCACCAGCGCATGCAACTCGTCGAGCACGACGGTTTCGAGGCTGTCGAAGAAGCGGCCGGCATCGGGATTGGAGAGGAGCAGCGCCAGCTGTTCCGGGGTGGTGAGCAGGATATCGGGCGGATTGAGCTTCTGGCGCTGGCGCTTGTGCGCCGGCGTATCGCCCGTCCGCGTCTCGATGCTGATGTCGAGGCCGATGCCGGCCACCGGCGCTTCGAGATTGCGCGCGATGTCGACGGCGAGTGCCTTCAGCGGCGAGATGTAGAGCGTGTGAATGCCGGGCCGCCGCGCGCGCTTCGGACGCGTCGCGAGATCGACGAGGCTCGGCAGGAAGCCGGCCAGCGTCTTGCCGGCGCCGGTGGGCGCGATCAGGAGCGCCGGCCGGCCCTCGCGCGCCTTTTCCAAGAGTTCGAGCTGGTGCGGGCGCGGCGCCCAGCCGCGCAGCGCGAACCAGTCCGTGAAAGGCGTCGGCAGGAGGTCGGTGGAGGCGCTCACGGTCAACAGGTAGGGCTCGGCGACCGGCAAGTCGAGCCGCGCCGGGCCCTCGCCGTCGATCAGGGGAGCGGCGCCAGCGGATCGAAGACGCGATAGGTGCAGCGCCCAGCCGATTTCGCGGCATAGAGCGCCTTGTCCGCCGCCGCCAGCAGCATGTCTGGATCGAGGCCGGCCTCGGGCGCGCAGGCAATGCCGATGCTGAGGCCGACCTCGATCGCATGCCCGGCGATGAGGATCGGCGCCGCCATCGCCTCGATCAGCCGGCGGGCAAGCTCTTCCGCATCCTCGCTGCCCGGCCCGATCGCCGCGATCAGCGCGAATTCGTCGCCGCCGAGCCGGGCGACGCGGTCGCCCTGGCGGATGCTCGACAGGAAGCGCTCGGCCGCTCCGCAGAGAACGCTGTCGCCGACCTGGTGGCCGAGGCTGTCATTGATCTCCTTGAAGCTATCGAGATCCATCCACAGCAGCGCGAAGCGCCGGCCCGCCGCCGTCTCGGCCAACGAGGCCAATAATTGCTGGCGAAACAGCGTGCGGTTCGGCAGTCCGGTCAGCGCATCGTGCGTCGCGAGATGCTCGAGCCGCGCCTCGATCGCCTTGCGCTCGTCCATGCCGCGCACCGAGGCGACATAGCCGTCGGGCTCGCCCGTCGTCGCGTCATAGGTCAGGCGGAGATGCGATTCGAGCCAGACCCACGAGCCGTTCTTGTGACGCTGGCGCTGCTCCGACCGCCCGACCGCGAGGCGCCCCGCGCGGACGTCGCGCATGATGGCCCCAAGAGGTGCCGCGTCGTCCGGATGGGTGATATCGATCGCGCGCCGACCGACCAGGTCCGCGGGCTCGTAGCCGAGCAGTTCGCGCACCGCCGGGGAGATGTAGAGGCGGACACCGTCGAGGTCGCCGCGCACGATCGTATCCGTCGAGGTCTCGGCGAGCAGGCGGAAATGCGCCTCGCGCCGCTCGGCGTCGCGGGCGCGGCGCACGAGGCTGCAGAGCCCGCCGGCGATGGCGGCGAGGTCGCCCAGCCGCCTTGCATCCTCGGCGCCGAACGCCCGCGCGGCACTGCCGAGCAGACCGAGGCGGCCACCCTCGCCGAAGCCGATCACGGCAAAGAAGCGGACAGACGGCGCTGCCCCGACCACAAGACCGTTGATCGCCGCCGCGATGGCAGCTTCGTCGAGGACGACCGGGCCGCCGGGTCGGCCGATCCGGCGGATCGCTTCACCGGCGAAGCGCCAGGCCGCGGGATCGACGCCGTCCGCGAAAGCGAGGTGGCTGTCGGCCTCGCCCTCGATCACCACGCCGGCGACGGCGACATCGAACAGGCGAAGGGCCGTGCGGCAGAGCCCGTCGAGCGCGGCGGCGCGTTCATCGCGCGGCGTGCCGGCATCGAATGTCATCGATCCGCTGTCTGCGTTGAGCTTCATCGGCTGCGTCGGCTCCTCACCCAACACTCATGGCGGCCGTCCGACCGGACCGCGGCGATCTCGGCTTTGCCGGAGACGCCCACAGTATGGGCAGACCGGCTTTGCATGTCATTGCGAGATTGACGACTAGTTTTACAATCCGAGGTTTTCCCCGCAAGCGGTGTCCGAGGCGCCACCACGCGTCTTTTCGGCGCTGTCACAATGCCTATCTAGAAGCAATGATCCGCCCCGACGCTCTCCTCGCCCCCGGACCGGACGGGCTCTATTGCCCGCTCGGCGGCTTCCATGTCGATCCGGTCAGGCCGGTCGAGCGGGCGCTGATCACGCATGGCCATGCCGACCACGCCCGTTCCGGACACGGCGCCGTGCTGGCAACGCGCGAGACGCTGGCGATCATGGCGGTGCGCTATGGCGAGGACTTCGCCGGCGCGACACAGGTCGCGCTGCCCGGCGAGCGCATGACGATCGGCGGCGTCACGGTCTCGTTCCATCCAGCCGGCCATGTGCTCGGCTCGGCCCAGATCGCCGTCGAGGCGGGCGGCTGCCGCATCGTCGTCTCCGGCGACTACAAGCGGCGGCGCGATCCGACCTGCGCGCCGTTCGAGCCGGTCCCCTGCGACGTCTTCATCACCGAGGCGACCTTCGGCCTGCCCGTCTTCCGCCATCCGGACGACGGCATCGAGATCGGCAAGCTGCTCACCTCGCTCGAAGCCTTTCCCGAACGGGCGCATCTCGTCGGCGCCTATGCGCTCGGCAAGGCGCAGCGCGTCATCAAGCGGCTGCGCGAGGAGGGCTATGACCGGACGATCTATATCCACGGCGCGCTCGAGCGGCTCTGCGCGCTCTATGAGGCCGAGGGCATCGCGCTCGGGCCGCTGGCGCCGGCGACGCTTGCGACCGGCAAGCGCGGCGAGAGCGCGGCCTTTGCCGGCGCCGTGGTGGTCGGTCCGCCCTCGGCCTTCGCCGATCGCTGGGCGCGGCGTTTCCCCGATCCCGTGCCCGCCTTCGCGTCCGGCTGGATGACCATCCGCCAGCGCGCCAAGCAGCGCGGCGTCGAGCTGCCGCTCATCATCTCCGACCATTCGGACTGGGACGAACTCATCGACACCATCGCCGCGATCGCGCCCGGCGAGGTCTGGGTGACGCATGGCCGCGAGGAGGCGCTGGTGCGCTGGTGCGAGCTGGCGGGCATTCGCGCCCGCCCGCTGCATCTCGTCGGCTACGAGGACGAGGGCGACTGAGAAGCGCCCGGCGCCGCGCCGCGGCTCTCGCGCCAGAGCAGGAACATCGAGGCGGCGACGATCAGCCCCGCGCCGATCCAGAGCTGGCTCGGCGGCAGCCAGCCGAACACCAGCCAGCCGGCGATGACGTTGAGCGGCAGCTTCACATGGTCGAAGGGCTGCACATAGGCGGCATCGGCCTTGGCATAGGCGAGCGCGAGGAAGGCCTGCGCCGCCGCGGTCAGGATGCCGACGGCGATGATGGCGATCCAGCCCTCGGCCGAGGGCAGCACGAGGCCGGCCGGCAGGGCGAAGACGAGATTGACCGGCGCCAGCAGCAGGAGCAGCCAGGCCGCGACCGCCTCGGGACTGTCCTGCACCAGCAGCCGCTTCTGCAGCAGCGAGACCCCCGCCCAGAGCACGGCGGCGGCGAGCGGATAGAGGCTCGCCGGGGTGAAGGCGGCCGAGAACGGATCGAGGATGATCAGCCCGCCGGCAAAGCCGACCGTGACGGCGAGCCAGCGCTCGGCCGTGACCTTCTCGCCGAGCAGGAGCGCGGCGCCGAGCGTCACCACGAAGGGCGAGGTCATCACCAGCGCCACCGCCTGGCCGATCGGCACGCCATGGGCAAGGCCGGCGACCCAGGCCTGGACGCCGAGCGCCGCCAGCAGCACGCGGAAGAGCTGCAGGACCGGATGGCGGGTCGCGAGCGAGGGCCATCCGCGCCGGAGCGCCCAAGGCAGGACGGCCAGCAGCGCGACGGCATATTGCAGGAAGGCGGCGGTCGGCGCCGGCAGGCCGAGCCTCGTTGTGGCGATCTGCTCGAGCGTATTGACGCCGGCAAAGGCGATACCGGCGGCGACCATGAAGACGGCACCGGCAAGAGGAGCCCCGAGGGTGGGGCGGGAGGAAACGACGACAGTCTGACTCATGTTGATCCTCGATCTCTGGACAACACGAAATCAGGGCATGCGCATGAGACGACGCACCGTCCCAAAGGGCCGGTCCGCCGCATCGACGCTGTTCTCTTCCATCCGGACTGTGACCGTCGGCTTCGGAGTTCGACCGAATCTGCTGACCTCTTCCGACAAGCGAAAGAGCGCTCGCGGGCTTGCAGGGCTCTGCCTGCCTACCGCCGGTGGGGAGTTTCACCCCGCCCTGAGAACGAGATCCGGCACATCGCCGGACCGCCGAGATTTAGGCCGCGGGCGCGCAGCCTGCAAGGAATGCCGATCTCCATCCTTTTCAGCGCGCGGAAAAACCATACCTATTGGCCATGGAAGACTTCGCCGCCCTGCTCGATCGCCTGATCCTGACGCCGTCGCGCAATGCCAAATTGACGCTGCTGACGGACTATTTCCGGCGGACGCCCGATCCGGATCGCGGCTACGCCCTCGCGGCGCTCACCGGCGAACTCGACATGCCCGCGGTCAAGCCGGCGATGCTGCGCGCGCTCGTCACTGAGCGCATCGATCCCGTGCTCTTCGCCTATTCCTACGACTATGTCGGCGATCTCGCCGAGACGATCGCGCTGGTCTGGGAACAGGGGGAGGCCCGCTCCCCCGGCTTCAATGAGAGGCAGTCCCCCACCCAACCCTCCCCCACAAGGGGGGAGGGCTCGCCATCGCCCGATCTTGCGCGCGAAGTGAAGGCCCCCTCTCCAGCTCTCCCCCGCAAGGGGCGAGAGGGCGTGCCTCAGGCTGGCACGGACGGCTCCGAATCACAGGCGGAAAAGCCCTCCCCCCTTGCGGGGGAGGGTTGGGTGGGGGCCTTGGGCGCCGGCACACCGCCGCTGCGTCGCAACACCCCCTCGCTCGCCGCCATCGTCGAGACGCTGCAGGCGTCCTCGCGCAGCGAAGGACCGCGCCGCGTCGCCGATTTTCTCGATGGGCTCGACGCCTCCGGCCGCTGGGCGCTGTTGAAGCTGGTGACGGGAGGCTTGCGCATTGGCATCTCCGCGCGCCTCGCCAAGCAGGCGCTCGCCGATCTCGGCGGCCATGACGTCAATGCCGTCGAGGAGCTCTGGCACGGGCTCTCGCCACCTTATCTGGAGCTCTTCGCCTGGCTCGAGGGCCGCACCGAGAAGCCGGTCTCGCTGGCGCTGGCCCCATTCCGCCCCGTGATGCTGTCGCAGCCGCTCGAGGAAGCGGACCTTTCACGCATCACGCCCGAGACCTATGCCGCCGAATGGAAATGGGACGGCATCCGCGTGCAGGCCGTCTCGGACCAGGGCGTCCGCCGCCTCTATACGCGCACCGGCGAGGATATCGGCGACGCCTTTCCCGACGTGCTCGACGGCCTCGATTTCGAGGGCGCCATCGACGGCGAATTGCTGGTCGGACGACTGGAGGGCGAGACGATCGCCGCCGGCAGCTTTTCGGAGCTGCAGCAGAGGCTGAACCGCAAGACCGTCTCGGGCAAGCTCGTCATCAGCCATCCGGCCTTCATCCGCGCCTATGACTGTCTCGTCGATCGCGGCGAGGACACGCGCGCCCTTCCCTTCCGCGAGCGCCGCGCCCGGCTCGAGGACCTTATCGCCGGATCACTGGCAAAGCGCGTCGATCTCTCGCCGATCATTCCCTATGCCGATGCCGACGACCTGATGGCGAAGCGCGCCGCCCCGCCGGCTGCGATCATCGAGGGGCTGATGCTGAAGCGCTGGGACAGTGTCTATGAACCCGGCCGCCCCAAGGGGCCGTGGTTCAAATGGAAGCGCGATCCCTACACGGTCGATGCGGTGCTGATGTATGCGCAGCGCGGCCATGGCAAGCGCTCGTCCTTCTATTCCGACTACACATTCGGCGTCTGGAAGGACGGCGCCGGCGGCGCGGAGCTGGTGCCGGTCGGCAAGGCCTATTTCGGCTTCACCGACGAGGAATTGGCCGCGATCGACCGCTTCGTGCGCAAGAACACCGTCAACCGCTTCGGCCCGGTGCGCGAGGTGGCGCACGAGGCCGAGCGCGGGCTGGTGTTCGAGGTTGCCTTCGAGGGCCTCAACCGCTCGACCCGGCACAAGTCCGGCGTCGCCATGCGCTTTCCCCGCATCGCCCGGCTCCGATGGGACAAGCCGCCGCGCGAGGCCGACCGCATCGAGACGCTGGAAGCGCTGCTCGCGGTCGCCGATTGACAGGCCGCAAGCAGCGGAGCAGTGGGTTGCGCATGACAAGCACATCGCATTCTGCCGCGACGATGATCCGCGCCTTCGTACCCGGAGACGAAGAGGCCATCGGCCGCCTGATCGTTCCGATCCAGCGCGAGGAATTCGGCATACCCATCACCTATGACGAGCAGCCCGACCTTCGCGACATCGCCGCCTTCTACCAGAGCGGCGCGGGCGGCTTCTGGGTGGCGCTCGCCGCCGATGGCGCGATCGTCGGGACGATCGGGCTCAAGGACATCGGCCATGGCGAGGCGGCGCTGCGCAAGATGTTCGTCGGCGCGGACCATCGCGGCGACGGCACGGCGCGCGCCCTCCTCGCCGCATTGCTCGATCATGCGCGGGCGGCCGGGCTCGAGCGGATCCTGCTCGGCACGACGGCGCGCTTCCTCGCCGCGCATCGCTTCTATGAGAAGAACGGCTTTGCCGAGATCGCGGCTGAAGATCTCCCCGCTGCCTTTCCGCGCATGGCGGTCGACAGCAAGTTCTATCGCCTCGCGCTATGATGACGGCATGATTCGAAGCCGATGGAGAGTGACATGAACGGGCTGCAGCGCTTCATGGGCGGGTCGCCGGCGCAGGTGCTGCTGCGCCTCGTGGTGCTCTCGCTCGTCGTCGGCATCGTGCTGTCGGCGCTCGGCGTCACGCCCTGGGAGATCCTCGACCGGCTCGAGGCCTTCGTACGGCGGATCTGGAACATGGGCTTCGGCGCGGTCGGCTGGATCTGGAACTATTTCCTGGTCGGCGCCGTGGTCGTCATCCCCATCTGGATCATCCTCCGCCTGCTCAACATGGGCCGCGGCAAGGCGTGATGCGTCGAGGCGGAAAGGGCTGGTCCGTCAAGGGCTGGCCCGGCAAGCGCGGGCATGGCGAGCACGGGATGATCTCTACCGAGCCGTGATCATCGCCGCGATCTTGAACGAGTAGCGCCCGACGATCAGCGAGAGGCAGAAGGCCACCGGCCAGGCGATGACGAAGGCGCCGGCCCATTCGCGAAGCCAGTGAACCGTCGGCCCCAAATGCAGGAAGCCGAAGAAACCCGACATCAGGAATGCCATCGAGCAGGAAATGAGCAGTTGGGCGACAAGGGCTGTCTTGTTGATCATCGTTGTCTCCGAAAGGTTGGCAGGAACCATGACGGAGATCGTCCGCAACTCTGGCACCCGCCTTGTTCAAGGTTGGTGCCGTGGGTTCGCGGAAAGCGACTGGAGCCCGCTCGCGCGGGGGCCGGGATAACCAACCGGCCTTACTCTTTTCGGCGCCAGTCAGGTAGGCGTCCCGCCTCTTGATGTCAAGCTATGGCTCCGCCTCGTCTTTCCGCGCTCGGCAGCCATCAGTCTCGCCGGAACAGCACGGCAGCCAGCCAGCCGGTGAGCAGCGCCAGCAGGACGCAGATGAGGCCGTAGAGATAGCCGTTCTCGTGCGCGAGATCGAAGGTGAACTGCTCGAAGCCGGTCTTGCCGATGCCGAAGGCGGCGTTGCCCGTCGCCAGCATCACGCCGTCCGCGAACAGGAACACCGAGACGACATAGGTGCCGACAGGCACATTGGCCGGGATGGCGACGCCGGTCTGGAACAGCGATCCGCCGGGGAAGGTGATGCCATAGGGCGCATCGCGATAGAGCCCCGCCTGCTTCTTCAGCCGGACGAAGGCGGCCTCGAACGCCGGATCGTCCGCCGCCTCAAAGCCGCCCTCGCTGCGGAAGGCGAGATTGCCGAGGCCGAGCTGGTAGCGGCGGAGCGTCGTGAGATTGGTGATCTCGCCGAGCGGGCGCGAGGAATGCACCGCGTAGAAGGACGGCATCTCGAGGAAGGTGCGGGCGGCGCGGTTCAGCCAGATGCCGGCGACGCGCTCCTTGCGCCGCGTCACCAGCGTCTCGTCAGGCCCCCGCACCACCGCGACGATGTCATAGACCGGTCGCTCAGGCAGTGCTGCGCCGTCGCGCTCGATGGCGCCGAACACCGTGATCCCGGTGCCGGCGAAGCTCGAGGAGATCTCGACATGATCGGTCGAGAGGGCGACGACCAGCGACTCGGCCGCGGCTGGACGGAACTCCGCCAGCAGCAGGGCGGCGACGAGCAGCAGCAGCCGCAGCGGCGGGCTCACCGCGCATCCCCGCCGAGCGTCACCAGCGAATAGAGCTCGTCCGGCGTCGTCACGAGGTTGACGAGGAAACGGATGCCGACCGCGAGCACCAGGAGAGCCAACATGGCGCGCAGCTGCTCGCCGCCGACGCGGGCGCCGAGCCGCGCGCCGAACTGCGCCCCGATGACGCCGCCGACCATCAGGATCAGCGCCAGCACGCCGTCGACGGAATGGTTGTTGCCCGATTGCAGCAATGTCGCCACCGACATCGTGCCGATCATCTGGATCAGCGAGGTGCCGACGACGATGTTGGTCGGCACGCGCAGGATGTAGATCAGCGCCGGCACCAGGATGAAGCCGCCGCCGATGCCGAGCAGCGAGCCGAGCACGCCGATACCGATGCCGATGGCGAGGATCGGGATGACGCTGACATAGAGCTTCGAGCGCTTGAAGCGCATCTTGAACGGCAGGCCGTGCAGCCAGCCATGCTGCCCCGGCCGGCGCAGCGGCGCGGGCCGTCCGCGGCGGACATTGATGATCGAGCGCACCGATTCCGTCAGCATCAAGCCGCCGACGAGGCCGAGAAAGGTCACGTAGCAAATGGCGATGATCAGATCGAGCTGGCCCGAGCGGCGCAGCAGCGTGAAGACGCCGACGCCGATGACCGAGCCGATGATGCCGGCGACGACGAGCACGGCCGCGAGCTTCAGATCGATGAGGCGCCGCCGCCAATAGGTGAGCGCCGCCGAGAAGGACGAGGCGACGACCTGCGCCGTCGTGCTCGCCACGGCGACCGCCGGCGAGATGCCCGAGAAGATCAGCAGCGGCGTCAGCAGGAAGCCGCCGCCGACGCCGAACAATCCCGACAGGAACCCGACCGCCGCCCCCATCCCGAAGAGGAGGAACATGTTCACGGGCAGTTCGGCAATGGGAAGATAGATCTGCACGGCGCGTGCCCGCTGGCGGTTCCGGGGCCGGACGGCCCCGGTGAGGTCGGGTGCGCCGGCCGCCCGATAGAGCCGCAGCAGGGCCGCCTGTCAACGCGAACGGCCCTTCGAAGGGCCGCCGGTCGATGCTGGCGCTCAGCCCTTGGCGTCGGAGAGGCTGGCGCCGGAGAACGGCGCCGTGGTCGAGGCCGTCGAGGCCGTCGACGCCGTCTGCAACCAGGAGGCCTTCGGCTCCGGCTCCTGGTTGGCGGCCGGATCCGGCGTCTTCGGCTGGAAGGCCATCACGGCGGCGCGGGCGCTGGCGAGCTCGCCGGGCCGGAGGGCCTTGGCGACCTCGTCGCGGCGCTTGCCGGCATCGATATCGCCCTGCGCCGCGGCCAGCGCGAACCACTTGTAGGACTGGATCAGGTCGATCTTGAGACCGAGACCGCGCGCATAGAGGACGCCGAGATTGTACTGGCTGTCGGCGACGCCGAGATTGCCGGCCTGGATGAAGAGCTGCGCCGCGCCGATATAGTCAGGCGTGCCGTTGGCGCCTTCGCTGACGAGGACCGCGAGATTGTGCAGCGCGCGGGCATTCCCCTGCGCGCTCGCCTTGCGATACCACTCCTCGGCCATGGCCGGATCGCGCTTCACGCCCTCGCCGCGCTCATAGAGGCTGCCGAGCCGATACTGCGCCATGGCAAGGCCGCCCTTGGCGGCGCGGCCATACCATTCCGCGGCGAGCTGCACGTCCTGGCGGACCGCGATGCCCTCGGCATATTGCTTGCCGAGCTCGAAGGCGGCCCCGAGATCGCCGGAGCTCGCGTCGCGTTTGACGAAGGCGATGTTGATCGGCAGCGGGGCGGCCGCATCGACCGACGGCGCTGCGGGAGTGGCGGCGGCCGTGCCGGCAGGCGCTTCCGTCATCGGGCTCGCCAGGCTGCTCGTCGGCGCGAAGGCGACGGCGGCGCTGTTGCCGGGCGCAACGAGCGAGGGGGCGGCCGAGAGCGCCGAAGGTTCGGCTGACGGCGCCGCGGCGGGGACGGCGGGCCGTGCGGCGGGGACGGCAGCGGCGACCGGAGCCGGCATCGCCGGGGTCGCGGCGACAGCCGGGCGGGCGGACGGCTGGGGAATGGACGCCGTCGTCGCATAGTCGAGCGCGGCCTGGTCGCCGGCGAGCACCATCAACCGCGTCGCGACGGGCGGACCATATTTGACGGCGCCGAGCGCCAGCACGACGGCGGCGATGGCGAGCACCAGCGGCCGGCGGCGCGAGCGGAACACCTGGCCGATGCGGGCGAGCGGACCGGGGCGGCGCTCGGCTCCCTCGCCGGCGGCGTCATCGGCCGCCTCGGCGGTGCGGGCGGCGAGATCGCGAGCGGCCTGCGCGGCCTTCTTCTCGGCCTTGCTCTGCTTCGCCGTCTCGGCCTGGGCGGCCTGGGCGGCGCGGCGCGCGGCGGCGATGAAGTCGGCCTTGCGATCGCTGTTGCGCGCGGCGGGCTCCTCGCGCGGCGGCTCGGCCGGCAGGAAGGGCATGCGCATCGAGAGGTCAGGCTTGCCGGAGCCCGGCGCCAGCGGACGATGGTCCTCCGGCATTTCGGCGAAGCGGCGCGGCGCCGGCTCGGCCGCGACGGCGCGCTCGTCGGCCTCGAGCTGCGTGATGCGCTCGACGACGCGGGCCAGCGTGTCGTGCACCGCCTCCAGCGTCTCGTGATTCTGGCGATCCGTGCTGAGGGCTGCCTGCTGCAGGCTGCGGAGGTCCTCGCGCAACGCCTGGATCAGCGCTTCGTCCGGATAGCTCGGCAGCTGGCCGGCGAATTCGCTGAGCGTCGAGCGGGCGGCATCGCGCGCCGCCTCGATGGTCTCGCGGCGGGAATCGCCGAGCAGCGACTGCATGCGGTCGAGATTCTGCTCGACCTTCGAGAGCGCGTCGACGCCGGGGGAAATCGCCGTGAACTTGTCGGCGAGCGCCGTGACCTGCGCCTCGAGCTGCGCCAGCGTCTGGTTGTCGTCGCGCTGCGTCGCGGCGTCGAGCCGCTCCATCAGCGCCTGCATCTGCTGGTCGATCGCATCGAAGCGGACCGGCTCGCGCTCGACGATATGATCGCGGAGGCCGGAAATCTCGCCGCGCAGGGCGTCGATGGCGGCGATCGCCGCGGCGGAGGTGTCGGGCGCCGGCGCAAGGCTCGGGAACTCGACGATGGCGTCGAAGCGGCCCGACAGCGCGTCGATGCGCTCTTCCAGGCGGCCGAGCGCGGCCTCGCCGCCGGTGGCGCCGCGCGCGGCGACCGTCTCCAGCATGGCGTGGATCGCCGAGACCTGCTGCTCGAGGCGGATCAGGAGGATCGGATCGGTGCCCTTGGCGAAGCCGTCGACCTCGCGGCGGATGGCGGCGAGCTCGCGCTCGATCGGCTGCAGGTCGACGCGGTCGCGCGGGATCGCGGCGAGGCGCTCGATGGTCTGGCGCAGCTCGGCGATCTGGCGCTCGGTGCCGGTATCGACGCGGACGGCGGCGAGCGAGGCGATGGCGTTGCGGATATCCTCGAGTTCGCCTTCCATCGAGCGGAACGGCTGCGCGCGCTCGATCAGGCCGCCGATGCGGGCGACCTCGTCGGCCAGCGTCTCGACATGACCGCGCTCGGGCACGCGGCGGACGATATCGTCGAGCCGCTCGATGACATGGCCGTAGCCCGATTCGATCGAGGCGAGCGTCGTCTCGCGCGCCGAGGCCTCGATCGCGCCGCGGATGTCGTCGAGATGGCGGCGGAGCTCGTCGAAGAGACCGGAATTCTCGCGCGGCAGCTGCTCGAGGCGGGCGGCGAAATCGGCCCGGAGCGCCTTGTCCATGTCCTCGCTGCGGCGGGCCTCGGTGCCGATGCGGCGGCCGAGCGTCGCGATGTCGCTGCGCAGCGCCGTGATCGCATCCTCGATGGCGATCGAATCGACCGCGGCAAGCCGGCCGGCGTCGGCATCGATCGCCTGCTGGCGCGCGGCGATCTCGGCGATGGCGCTCTTGAGACCGGTCGGCGGCTCGGCGGCGGCGCGCGGCGGCTCGGCACGCGGCGCGGCCGGCATCGGGGCGGCGGCAGGCTGGGCGGCCGACATCTGGCTGGCGATGGCGGCGAGCCGCGCCTCGATCTCGCCGAGCCGGTCGGGCTCGGGCAAAGCGCGTTCCTGCACGCGCTCTGGCATGCGTTCCTGCGCCGGATAGGCGCGGCGCTGCGGCTCGTAGGCCGGCGGCTCCTGCGCGAAAGGCTCATGGCGCTGCGAGGACTCTTGGCGCTGCAAGGGTTCCTGGCGCTGCAAGGGTTCCTGGCGCTGCATGGGCGCGCGCTGCGGCTCGGGGCGCTGCGGATAAGGCCGCTGGCCACCGCCGCGCCGGGCCGCGCCCTCGATGGCGTCGATCTGTTCGGTGATGCTCTCGACCAGCGCCGACAGCGCGGCAATGCGATCCGCGCTCGGCGCGCGCCGCCCTTGCGATGCATCCGCCGCCGGATAGGCCGGCTGGCCTGCCGCCGGCCGCGCCGCGCCGAAATCGGATCTTGTGCCCGTCATCATCGCCGATCGACCCCCGACCCCGCCTCAGTGGCCCGATCCCGCCGCGCCGGCCCGGACCACTCTCCAGGGGCGCGAACACACCGAACCGTTCGCCTGACCACGAGCTTTGGCAAATCATGGTAAACAAGGCGTTAACCCGGGGCCGCCGCTGTCAGAATTGGGTAACGCCCCTTAATGGATGCTTCATCGCCGGGCCCGGATCACCTGCCTGCGGCCCCGCGCTTGCCACAAGGCGCGCGCATGACGAGATTGGTAGGGCGGCGCGGCAGGGCGCGGCCGACGAGGTAGGGATCGATGAGCGCGACGCGGCTGGCAGAGATATCGCGGGACGATGTCGACGGGACCGGACTTCCGGACGGGAACCGGCAGACGAGCTTCACCATCGGCGATCTCGCGCGCGAATTCGACGTGACGCTGCGCACGCTGCGCTTCTATGAGGACAAGGGCCTGCTCAGCCCGCGCCGCGACGGCCCGAACCGGATCTATTCGCGGCGCGACCGCGGCCGCCTCAAGCTGGTGCTGATGGGCAAGAAGGTCGGCTTCTCGCTGACCGAGATCAAGGCGATGCTCGACCTCTATGATCTCAAGGATGGGCAGGTGCCGCAGATGCGGCTCGCGCTCGGCAAGTTCACCGAGCAGATCGAGATCCTCGAGCGGCAGAAGGTCGATATCGAACAGGCGCTCGAGGAATTGCGCCGCACGGTCAGCGTCGTCAACGGACTGATCCGGCAGAAGGAGTCCTCCGGCGGCTGATGCGCTTTCTGGGGAGAGGAGGTTCGATGCAGCGATTGCCGACGCCGATGCTCGCCGCGCTGCTGGCCGCGTCGCTCCTGCTCGCGCCGCTCGCCGCGCTGGCCGAGGATCAGGCGCCGGCCGCGCCGGCCCGCGATACTCCCGGCCCCGGCCGCTTCACCATGGTGCCGGCCGATGGCGGTTTCGTGCGCCTCGACACCGAAACCGGCCAGGTCGCGCAATGCCGCCGCGATCCGGGCGTCGCGGACAGCGACTGGCGCTGCACCCTGATCCCCGAGACGGCCTCGCCCGCGGACCCGCGCAGCGACGCCCTCGCGGCGCGGATCGATGCGCTCGCCGCGGCGGTGGCGGACCTCGCCCGCCGCGTCGGCGCGCTGGAAAGCCATGCGGCGGCGACAAGCACGCCCGCGCTGGAGCGCGCGCGCGGCGTCGGCGCGGAGGGCCTCCGCCGCCTGTTTGCCCTAACGCGCGAATGGAAGGGCGGCCTCGACCGGCAAAAGCCACCGGAGACCGCCGTCGCGCCGCTCACGCCTTGAAGCGATCCGCTGCGCGCACCAGCGCGTCGAGGATGCCGGGCTCCGACATGGCATGGCCGCCATCCGGCACGATCACCAGCTCCGCCTCGGGCCAGACCCGGTGCAGGTCGATGGCGTTGGCGACCGGCGTGCAGAGATCGTAGCGGCCATGCACGATGACGCCGGGGATGCCCTTGAGCCTGCCGGCATCGGCGAGCAACTGGTCGTCGCGGTCGAAGAAGCCGCGATTGACGAAATAGTGGGCCTCGATGCGGGCGAAGGCGAGCGCATATTGCGGCGAGCCGAAAGCGGCGACGCGGCCGGGATCTGGCAAGAGCGACAGTGCCCCGCCCTCCCACATGCTCCAGGCGCGCGCCGCCGAGAGCCGCGCCGCCTCGTCCGGGCCTGTCAGCCGGCGATAATAGGCGGCGATCATGTCACCGCGCTCGTCCGGCGGAATCTCGTTCGTGTAGGCCTCGAAGGCCTCGGGCAGCAGCCACGAGGCGCCTTCCTGGTAGAACCACAGCAACTCGCTGCGGCGGAGCGTGAAGATGCCGCGCAGCAGCGCTTCGGTGACCCGTTCGGGATGGGTTTCGGCGTAGGCGAGCGCCAGCGTCGAGCCCCATGAACCGCCGAAGAGCTGCCAGCGCTCGATGCCAAGATGCGTGCGGATGCGCTCCATGTCGGCGACGAGATCCCAGGTCGTGTTCTCGCGCAGTTCGGCATGCGGGGTCGAGCGGCCGCAGCCGCGCTGGTCGAACAGGATGATCCGGTAGTGCTCGGGGTCGTGATAGCGGCGCATGTTCGGGCTGCAGCCGGCGCCGGGGCCGCCATGGATCATGATCGCCGGCTTGCCCTGCGGATTGCCGCACTCCTCGACATGGATCTCGTGCAGGTCCGACACCTTCAGCCGGTGCACGGCATAGGGTTCGATCGGGGGAAAGAGTGCGTGGTGGGTGTCGGAAGCGTCGGCGGTCACGGTCGAAGGACTCCAGGGTCGGAAGGCGGATCGGTTTCAGCGGAAATCGGCAGCAGCGGCGGCTCGGCCGCGATCGGCGAGCGGACGGGCCGGCGGTCGGCAAGGGTCACGAGCGAAAGGACGGCGAGGCCGAGCACGGCGCCCGCGGCGCCGCTGGCGCCGACAGGAAGACCGAGCCAGGCGGTCGGTCCGAGCACAGTCGGCGCGAGGGCCATGCCGAGCGCACGGCCGAGGGCGGGAAGCTGCAGGGCGAAGAGCGCATCGGCGGCGACGAAGAGAAGGCCGGCGCCGATGGCGAGGCTGACGGCGAGCCCGCGCGCCGACGGCCAGTTCCAGGCGACCATGACGGCAGGCGCCAGCCCGGCCGCGGCGAAGGAGAGGCCGAGCGTCGCCAGCGCCGCCGTTCCGAACGCGCCGGCGGAGAGCACGAGCGCCAGGAGGGCGGCGGCGATGATCGCGAGGCGCGCGATGAAGCCGCGCCGTCCGGCGGGCGCGCCGCGCTCGACGAAGTGCGGATAGAGAACCTCGCCGACGATCGCGCCGAAGGCCGAGAGCCCGAGCGCGAGCGCCACGGCGGCGGCGGCGACCAGTCCTCCGGCGAGGAGCAGCGCCGGCGCTGTGCCGATCGGCACATAGGCGGCGAAGTTCAGCACCAGCCCGGCCGGGTTGACGGTGGGATCGATGCCGCCGAGGCGGGCATAGAGGACATAGGCCGGCGCGGCGGCGATGACGAGCAGCGCGGCCAGCACGGCGCCGCGGCCTTCGCGCCGGGCGCCCTCCGCCACCGGCGCCGCGAGGCTCGGCAGCGCCGCAAGGCCGGCCAGCAGCAGCAGGGCGAGGATGGCGGCCACCGGCGGCGGCATGGCGGTGGCGGTCGCATAGACGTTGGCATCGGCGAAGGCGAGCCAGGGCAGCGGCAGAGCATCGGCTGCGATGGCAGCGAGCACGACCGGGGCGAGATAGGCGAGCGCCAGCACAGGCAGCAGCGCCGCGGCCATCAGCATGGCCGAGCGGCGGCCGCCAGCGAGCGCAGCCAGCGTCGCGGCGGTGACCACGAGCGCTCGGGCCGGCGCCTCTGCAAGGCCGAGCGTCTGCCGCAGCACCGTTCCGGCGAGCGCCGCCTCAGCGGCGATGAGCGGCAGCAGCGCCAGCAGCCCGGCCAGCGCCGCGAGCGCGCCGGCACGCGCGCCGAAACGCGTGCCCAGAGCGCCAGCCACGGTCGTCGCGCCGGTGCGGCCGAGCGCGGGCGCGATGCCGAAGCGTGCGATGGCGGCGCCGGCCACGGCGGCAGAGACAAGGACGAGACCGGCGAGGCCACTGAGGCCGATCGCGATCGGCGCCGCGACCAGCGCGAGCGCCGAGAGCAGCGCCGTCCCCGCCGCCGCGCCGGCTTCGCCGGGTGCCGCGCCGCCGGCGACGTCGCGAAGAACGAGGCTGCGCGCCCGGACGGCGACGGCAAGGCCGGCGGCGAGCGGGACGAAGGCGAGCACCGCAGGCAGTGGCATGGCGACGCCGAAGCGATCGACCGCCGCGGCGATGGCGGCGGCCACGACGACGAGCGCGAAGACCGCGCCGGCGCTGCCCGAGCCTCGACCTGCCGCTGCCACATCCGCCTCGTTGTCTCTGGTGCCGGCGCGATCAGGCATGACCGCCCAGCCTCAACGCCGGATCGGACAGGACGCGACGGGGCTTGTCAACGAACAGCGGACGGCGCCTCGGCAAGCGGGCGGATCAGCCGCGCCAGCGGCCGTTCGAAGGTCTTCACGCCGCGCTTGAAGCCCATCACGACAGGCGCGATCTCGGCGACCGCATGCGCGGGGCTCACGGCGTCGATGACGACGAGATCGGCCGGATTGCCGATAGCGATGCCATAGCCCTCGCAGCGCATCAGCCGCGCGGCCTGACGCGTCACCATATCGAGGCAGAGCGCCATCTCCGCCTTGCGGCCGAGCTGGGCGATGTTGGCATAGAGATTGGCCATCCGGTTCAGCGAGCAATCGCCGAAGGGCGTGAACGGGTTCATGACATTGTTGGTGGCGAGCGAGCAGGTGACGCCGGCGCCGGCGAGGAGATGCGCCGGCGCGACGCCGCGCGGCGCATCGCCCTCGCGGCCGCGGCCCATCAGGAAGAGGTCGGTCGCCGGCAGCACGGTGACGGCGACGCCGGCCCGCGCCAGCCGCGCCGCATAGTCGGCGACGCGGGCGCGCGGCATCGCCGAGAGCTTGGTGACATGGCCGACCGCGACGCGGCCCTGCCAGCCATTCGCCTCGGTCGCCGCGATCACCGCATCGAGATGGGTCCAGCTCGGATCGAGGTCGAAATCGAGGTGGAAATCGACGTCGAGATCAAAGCGGCGGGCGATGGCGAAGATCCGCGCGATCTGCTCGTCGGGATCCGTGTCGGTATAGGGGCAGCCGCCGACGAGATCGGCGCCCTCCATGCAGGCCTTGACCAGGAGATCCTCGGCGCCCGGATCATTGGTCAGCCCCTCCTGCGGGAAGACGCAGATCTCGAGATCGATGGCGAAGGCATAGTCGCGCTTCAGCCGCTGCAGCGCATGGAAGCCGCGAAGGCCGATGCGCGTATCGATCTCGGCATGGGTGCGCATGCGCGTGGTGCCCTGCAGGATCGCCTTCTGGAGCGTCGCTTCGGCGCGGGCATGGATATCCGCCTCATCGAAATCCGCCTTGAGGCGCCCGACTTCCGCGATCGCCTCGGCGAGCGAGCCCTCGGCGCGGCAGCGATCGAGAATGCAGGACTTGTCGAGATGGATATGGCTGTCGACGAAGCCGGGCAGCACCAGCCGTCCGCCGGCATCCTCATGGACGCGCCCCGAACCGATATCCGCGCCGATGGCGGCGATCAGCCCGTTCTCGACGGCGATGGACAGAGGCCGGTCCGACAGTTCGGGAACGAGGGCGTGGTCGAGAACGAGATCGAAGGGCATGGGGGCTCCAGAGCGGATCGGCGCGGCAGCCTAGCCGATTTTGCGCCGCCGCCCCTTGCCGCAAATTTTCGCGTCGTGCCGCAGAATCATTCGCCCGCGCGA
The DNA here is from genome assembly GCA_965229325.1 of Kaistia sp. Taxonomy (GTDB): domain Bacteria; phylum Pseudomonadota; class Alphaproteobacteria; order Rhizobiales; family Kaistiaceae; genus Kaistia. Next base: position 2,761,920 of record OZ245873.1, read on the forward strand.
TTGCGCAGCGGGGCCGTCCTCGGGTTCAATCATCGCTTCCCCGCGAGGACCGGAACCGCCGCCATGCATCAGATCGCCATCGACCCCGAGATTCTGGCGCGCGTCACGCGCTGGCGCGGCAAGCCGCATATGTTCGAGGCGATCGATCCGGCCCGCACGGCCCATCTCGTCATCGACATGCAGAACGCGTTCGGCGAAGTCGGCGGCGAGCTCGAAGTGCCGCTCTGCCGCGAGATCGTGCCGAACATCAACCGCATCTCCGAGGCGCTGACGGCGGCCGGCGGCACCAATGTCTTCATCCAGTTCGTCGTCGACGAGGAGACGCCGAAAAGCTGGTCGACCTGGCTCGGCTATTTCTGCACCGAGGAGCGCGGCGAGCGGGCCAAGGCGCTGTTCGCGCCGGGCGCCGAGGGCGGCGCGCTGATGCCGGCGCTCACTGTCCGGCCCGACGATCTCAAGGTGCCGAAATCGCGCTTCTCCGCCTTCGTGCCCGGCTCGTCCGATCTGCACGCGATCCTTCAGGCGCGCGGCATCGACACGGTGATCATCACGGGAACGGTGACCAATTGCTGCTGCGAATCGGCGGCGCGCGATGCGATGCAGCTCGACTACAAGGTGATCTTCGTCGCCGACGGCACGGCGGCGCTGTCGGACGCCGACCACAACGCGACGCTCAACAACATGGTCTCGATCTTCGCCGATGTGATGATGACGGACGAACTGGTCGGCTTCATCGACGATGCCGGCGGGCGCGTCGCGGCGGCGGCGGAATAGACTGACGGCGCGCTTCGTGCTCTCCTCGCCTCCCAAGACGAGGAGAGACCCATGGCCACCGACAAGAGCGAACTTGCTGCGATCGAACGGGAAATCGCGGATATCCGCGCCAATCTGATCGAGCTGACGGAGCAGGCGGCCGCCTATTCCGGCGCCGGCGACGACGACCTCGCGGCACGGCGGATCGCGCAGCAGCAGGCCGAACTCGACCGCCTCTCGGCCAAGCGCGACGCGCTCGAGAAGGGCTGAGTGTCAGGCGGCCGCGCGCTCGATCAGCGGCACCAGCTCGAGATCGTAGAACCGGCGGTCGGCGTCGGAGAGCGTCGCAGCGCCGCCCTGGATGACGAGACGCAGGATCGAATGGGCGCGCGAGGGCCGCTGGATGCGTCCCTGCGCCATCAGCTGTTCGAGCGCCGAGGTCAAATAGATCTTCCTGAGCATGCGCCGCTTCCTCATCCGACCACCATTGCCGTCAAGCTTGCGCCGGCATGGTTAGCGATCGGTTAACGACTCAGGCGAGGCGGACGATGGCGTCCTGGATCGGCGTCGTCACGGTCGGGCCGCGGGCGGGATCGATGAAGACGTTGATCTCGAGCCGGACGCCGAACTCCGGCAGATAGATGCCGGGCTCGATCGAGAAGCCGGTGCGCGGCAGGATCAGCCGCGTGTCATGCGTCTCGAGATTGTCGAGATTGACGCCGACCGCATGCAGCCGCTTGCCCGGCCCCATGCTGTGGCCGGTGCGGTGGTGGAAATTCTCGCCGAAGCCCGCCGCCCTGATGATGCCGCGGGCGATGTCGTCGACCTCGAATCCGGCGAGCACGCGGCCCTCGCGCCAGGCGGTCTCGATCGCGGCCAGCGCGGCATCGCGCGCCGTGCGGACGATGTCGAAGACATGCTGCAGCCGCGGCGGAATCACGGCTCCGGCGAAGGCGCCCCAGGCGATGTCGGAATAGACGTTGCGCGTGCCGGGATACCGCGCCCAGAAATCGATCAACAACCAGTCGCCGGCGCCGATCGCCGCCGAGCCCTCGGCCTTCGGCTCATAGCTGACGATGCCGGAATGGGCGTTGGCCTGCACGACCGGCTGCCCTTCCGTCTCGAGCCCGAGCCGCTCGAACTCCGAGACGATGAACTGCTGCAGCCGATATTCGCTGATGCTGCCGCCGGCCGCAATCGCGCTCCGCACCCGCTCGAAGGCGGCATCCTTGATGCCGGCGACGAGTACGCAGGCGCGCTCATGGCTTGTGATCGCGAAATCGTCCCAGCTGGCCGCCGAGACCTGGAAGAGATCGGCCGAGGTCACGATCTGATAGCCGGAGGCGCGCAGCCATTCGATCGTGCCGGCATCGACGAAGGAGACGGCGGGGACGCTGCCCTCCACAGAATATTCGGCGGCGATCCGGCGGGCATCGCCGAGGAGTGCCTTGATCAGCACCCGCATCTCCTCCCAGCCGCGATAGATGCGCTTTTCGAGGTCGATGTCGTAGAAGAAGAACTGGTCGACGGTGTGGATCAGCAGCGTCGGCGCGCCCGCGCGCGGCACGACGAGCATCGCCCGCCGGGTCGGCGCGCGCTCGACGCCGAGCACCTGCCAGAACAGCGGGTTGGAGCCGCGATAGTCATGCAGCAGCCAGGCATCGATGCCGTTCTCGGCCATGAAGGACTGCGCGGCGGGCAGCGAGAACATCAGCCAGCCTCGCTGTAGTGGGCGGCGACGGCGGCGCAGCCGGCGCCGATGTCGACGCTGGCGCCGAGGGCTGCCAGCGCCGCGCCATAGCCGGCGATGTTCGCGAGGACCGGCGCGAAACCGGCGCGCGCGCCGGTATGGTCGAGCCGCACGAGGCGCTGTTCGATGTCGCCGAAGCCGCGGCCGAGCGTGATGCCGAGCCGGGCGGCCGCGGCGATCAGCGCGCCGGCCTCGATGCCGGGCGGCACGGGCGCGGCCGTGACGAGGGCCGAGGCGCGCGCATCCTCCGCGATCCACGGCGCGACGCCGAGGGCGCGGAGGCCGGCGCGGCTCGCATCCCTGGCGCGGTGGTGGCGAGCAATGCGGGCGGCGAGCCCCTCGGCCTCCAGCCGATCGACGGCCGCGGCAAGCGCACGGAATTCGAGCGGCGGCGGTGTTCCCGGCAAGGCGCCGCGGCCGCGATCGAGCCAGGTCTCCTTGATATCGAGGAGCGACAGCAGCGAGGGCGAGCGGCGCGGCGCGGCTTCGATCGCCGCCCAGGCCGCCGGGCTCACCGTGACGAAGGAGAGGCCGACCGGGCCGCCCAGCGCCTTCTGCGGCCCGAACACGGCGAGATCGATGCCGAGCCCGTCGACATCGACGACATGGCCGCCGGCCGAGGCGACGGCATCGACGACGAGGAGTGCGCCGGCCGCCTTGGCAAGCGCCGCCACCGCCTCCAGCGGGTTGAGCGCGCCGTTCGCCGCCTCGCCATGCACGATGGCGACGAGATCGACGCGGCCTTGCCGAGCGATCGCGTCCGCCACCGCCGCGGCATCGATGGGCTGGCCCGGCGGCGCGGTGACGTCGACGACTTCGGCGCCGCCGCGGCGGAGCCAGGCGCCGAAATAGGTGCCATAGGGGCTGGTGACGACATTGACCGCCCGGAGGCCCGGCCGCGCCAGGCTGGTCGCGGCGGCTTCCAGTGCCAGCAGCGCCTCGGCCTGGACGAAGACGAGATCGGCGGTGGTGCCGAGGATCGCCGTCAGACGGTCGGCGAGCGGGGCGAAGCCGTCGGCGGGAAAGGCTGGAACGTCGAGCAGCGGCAGGAAATCGTCAGCAGGCACGGCACGATCCTCAAGCGTCGGCGGCGGGGGCAGGCCGACTGGAGCGGTAGATGAGCCCGGCGATGCCGAGCATCAGAAGCGTGAACACGAATACGGCCGAGGCCGCGGCATAGACGGCCGGCGACGGGCCATATTGCAGGCTGCCATAGAGATAGACCGGCAGCGTGTTGACCTGCGGCGTCGTCAGGAAGGCGGAGACGACGAGATTGTCGAAGGCGAAGGTGTAGGCCATCACTGCGCCCGCCAGGAGCGCCGGCGCCACTTGCGGCAGGATGATCAGGCGGAGCGTGGTGAGCCGCGACGAGCCGAGATCGGCGGCCGCCTCCTCGATGCGGCGGTCGAGCGTCAAGACGCGGGCGCGCATGATCAGCGCCACGACGGCGATGGTGAGCGGCGTGATGCCGGCGACGAGCGTCGCGATCGAGAGCGGGATGCGCGTCACAGCGTAGAACAGCAGCAGCGAGACGCCGATGACCGATTCGGGGACGATCAGGAGCACATAGGTGAGGCCGGCGAGCAGGCGGCGGATGGCGGCCGAGGGATGGCGGACCATGGCGTAGCCGAGCGCCGCGCCGACGCCGACCGAGACCAGCGCCGTCCAGAAGGCGACGACGAAGCTCTGCTCGACGGCACGGCGGAGCGAGAGATCGAACCAGGCCGCCGGATACCATTGGAGCGTCCAGCCGGTCCAGGTCGCAGTCTGCTTGTTCACCACGCCGAGATTGAACGAGTAGATGATCGCCGCAACGATCGGCGCGAACAGGAAGACAACGGCGACAGCGTACCAGACGAGCAGCAGGGCATCCGGCAGGCGGCTGCGCCAGTCGGCAAGGCGCGCGCGGGCCGCCGTCATGCCGTCACCTCGTCGAAGCCCTTGGTGAGGCGGGCGAGCGCCACGACGATGACTGCGACGGCGACGAGCACCAGCACCGCCATGGCCGAGCCGAGCGGATAGTTCTGCGACTGCAGATATTGCGAGGCGATCGCCTGGCCCATCAACACGCCGCGGCTGCCACCGAGCAGCTTCGGGATCACCATCTCGCCGAGCATCGGCACGGCGGTGAGCAGCACGGCGGTGGCGATGCCGGGACGCGACAGCGGCAGCGTCACATGCAGGAAGGTCTTGAAGCGCGAGGCGCCGAGATCGCGGCTCGCCTCGATCAGCGGCTTCGGAATGCGGCCGAGCACCACGAACAGCGGCACGATGGCGATCGGCAGATAGGCATAGACCATGCCGATGAAGACGGCGGTCTGCGTATCGAGAATGTCGAGCGGGCCCTGATGCAGGTGCAGCGCGTTCAGCACGATCTCGCTGGCGCCGCCGCGCGACATCAGCATGTTGAGCGCCATGACGCGGATGAGGAAGCTCGAGAAATAGGGGATGAGGATCAGGAGGATCGCCAGCGTCTGCCGCTTCGCGGTGTGGCGGGCGATGAAATAGGCGACCGGATAGGCGGCCGCGAGGCAGAGCGCCGAGGCCGAGGCCGCGAACAGCACCGTGCGCAGGAAGGTCGCGCCATAGAAGCCGCTGAGGGCCGTCGCGTAATTGTCGAGCGTTAAGCCGAGCTCGACGCCGCCAAAGGTCGAGCGGCCGAACGAGAACACGACGGTGAAGCAAAGCGGCGCCAGGAAGAACACCGCGAGCCACAGCGCCGGCACCGCCGCCAGCACATGGTCGGTGGCGCGCGGCGCTATTCCCCCGGCGGCGACGCCGCCGGGGTTGGTTCCGCCTGCCATGGTCGGGACAGCCGCCACGCTCAGCCGCCGGCCGCCGCCTGGATCTCCGTCTGCACCTGCAGATAGGTGCCGATCGTCTCCGGATTGACGACGAAGGAGGTCAGCTTCTTGAAGTCGAGATCCTTGCCGCCGAAGATGATGTCGACATTCTTGGTGTCGGCCGGCAGCTTCTCCTTGAGGCCGGCGAGCGCGGCCGGGAAGCCGATATACTTCGTCTCCTCGAGCTGGACCTCGGGCTGCAGCTGGTAGGCGAGGAAATCATAGGCCTGGTCGAGGTTCGGCGCGCCCTTCGGAATCGCGTAGTTGTCCACCCAGAGCTCGCTGAACGGACCCGGCACGACCCATTTCAGCTTGGGATTGAGGCCGATCGCGGCCCGCGCCGTGCCGTTATTGGTCTGGGCCAGAACGATCGAGCCATTGGCGACCTGGTTCGGATCGAGGCCCGAGAACGACTTCACATGCTTGGCGAAGGCCTTCAATTTCTCGCCGGCCGCCTTGATCTCGTCTGACGTCGCCGTGTTCCAGTCCTTGCCCTCGAGCCAGAGCTGCGGGCCGATCGTCTCCCAGCCGCTGTCGGAGAGGCGCACCTTGCCGGAAACGCCGGGCTTTTCGCCGGCCTTGAAGAAGTCGTCCCAGGTCTCGATCTCGCCGCCGACGGCTTCCGGATCATAGACGACGCCGAGCAGGCCCCAGTCCTTCGGGATCGAATACTTGTTGCCGGGGTCGTAGTCGCGGTTGAGCAGGTCCTGATCGAGCGAGGCAAGGTTCAGCTTCGAATGATCGATCTCGGCGAGCAGGCCCTTGGCGGCGAGCTGCTGGATCCAGCTCGACGAGGGGATGACGATGTCGAAGCCGGCGCCGGCCGGGCTGTTCAGCTTGGCGAACAGCGTCTCGTTGGAATCATAGGTGGTGATGTTCGGCGTGACGCCGGATGTCTTGGCATAGGCCTCGAGATTGCCGGTCGAGAAGTAGTCGGGCCAGGAATAGACATTGAGCTGGCCGCTGCCGGCGGCCTCGGCGCGGAAGGCGCCCGGGAAGGCGGCGGAGAGCGCGGCGGTGGCCGGCGCGGCGCCGAGCAAAGCGAGAACGGAGCGGCGGCTCGGAACCCCGCCGCGGCGGAAGGCTGATGTCATGACCTCTGTCCTTTCGGTGTGAACGTCAAAGCGTTGTCTCGTCTGGATAGGCGCGGGCGGCATCAGCGTCGAAGCTGACGAGGACGGGATCTCCGGGCGCGAGCGCGGCGCCGGGCGCGGCATGGAGCGGCCGCGTCTCGATCGATTCGAAGGGCACGCCGCCGGCCGTGACGGCGCGAAGGCGCAGCGCCGGGCCGATCGCGACGCTGTCGATGAGCGTCGCCGGGAGGCTGTTGACGGCGGCCCGGCCCCCGGCAGGCGTGAAGCGCGTCGCCTCGGGCCGAACGAGCACCAGCGCCTTTTCGCCGGGCGAGAGCCCCGGCTTGAGGAAGGCCGCCTCGATGGGCCCGAGATCGGAGGTGAGCCGGGCCGGAGCGCCGGGCCGCTCGACGCGCGCCGCAAGGCTGTTGGCGCTGCCGACGAAGCGCGCCACCCAGGCATCGGCCGGGCGGTCATAGACCTCGGCCGGCGGCCCGATCTGCACGAAGCCGCCCTCGCGCATGACGGCGAGCCGGTCGGCCATGCCGAAGGCTTCGTCCTGGTCATGCGTCACATAGATGAAGGTGGCGCCGAGCTCGGCCTGCACGCGGCGGAGCTCGCGCTGCATCTCGTCGCGCAGCTTGCGGTCGAGCGCGCCGAGCGGTTCGTCGAGCAGCAGCACGGCGGGATCATTGGCGAGCGCGCGGGCGAGCGCGACGCGCTGCTGCATGCCGCCCGAAAGCTGGTGCGGCTTCCGCTCCGCCGCGTCAGTGAGGCGGACGAGGGCGAGCATCGCCATCGCCTTGTCGCGCCGCGCGGTGCGGCCAAGGCCCTGCATGCGCGGGCCATAGGCGACATTGTCGAGCACCGAGAGATGCGGGAACAGCGCATAGCTCTGGAAGACGGTGTTGACCCGCCGCCGCTCGGCCGGCAGCGCGGTGACATCCTCGCCGGCGATGAAGACGCGGCCGCGGTCCGGCGCCTCGAAGCCGCCGATGAGCCGCATCACCGTCGTCTTGCCGCTGCCGGAGGGGCCGAGGATCGCCAGGAACTCGCCGTTGCGGACCTCGAGCGTGACGCCGTTCAGCACGGTGCGGCCGCCATAGCTCTTGCTGACATCGACAAGCGCGACGGCGGGCGGGGCGGTCTCGATCGGCATTGCGGCATCTCGCGGGGCCGGACGGTCGCGAAGGGGCGCCGTCGCAGCATAGCGTTCTGAATAGGCCAGTCCCGCCTCATCGGCGAGATCGATTCTTCCGCATCGAGCCCGTTTCCGAGCATGAAATTTCGGCACTCGTCCAAACCGCGCCATCGTGAAAGACTGGGCATTGGAGGACGGGAGGACCGAACGGAAGGACGCTGTCATGAGCGACACGACGCCGACCCGCCCCCGCATCGTCGTCATCGGCGCCGGCTTCGGCGGCCTCGAGGCAGTGCGCGGGCTGAAGGGCGAGGCGGTCGACATCACCGTGATCGACGCGCGCAACCATCACCTGTTCCAGCCGCTGCTCTACCAGGTCGCGACCGCCTCGCTGGCGACCTCGGATATCGCCTGGCCGATCCGCTTCCTGTTCCGCGATCGCCCCGAGGTCACCGTCCTGATGGCGACCGCGACGGGCATCGACACCGAGCGCCGCCTCGTCCATCTCGCCGCCTGCGATCCCGTGCCCTACGACATGCTGGTGCTCGCCACCGGCGCGCGGCACTCCTATTTCGGCCATGACGACTGGGAGCGCTTCGCCCCGGCGCTGAAGACGCTCGAGGATGCGACGCGGGTCCGCCGCCGTGTCCTGACCGCCTTCGAGGAGGCCGAGGCGGAGAGCGACCCGATCCGGCAGCGGGCGCTCTTGACCTTCGTCATTATCGGCGGCGGCCCGACCGGCGTCGAGATGGCCGGCGCCATCGCGGAGCTCGCGCGCGACACGCTGAAGCGGGATTTCCGCCATATCGACACACATGAGACGCGGATCGTCCTGGTCGAGGCCGGGCCGCGCCTGCTGCCGGCCTTCGTGCCCGCGCAGTCGGACTATGCCAAGGCGGCGCTGGAGCGGCTCGGCGTCGAGGTCGCGCTCGGCGCGGCGGTGACGGAGATCGATGCCGGCGGCATCGTCAAGGGCGGCGAACGGCTCGAAGCCGCGACGGTGATCTGGGCGGCGGGCGTCGAGGCCTCGCCGGCGGCCGCCTGGCTCGGCGCCGAGGCCGACCGGGCCGGACGGCTCAAGGTGCTGCCCGATCTCAGCGTGCCCGGCCATCCCGAGATCTTCGCCGTCGGCGACACGATCAGCATTGAAGGCCCCGACGGCAAGCCGGTGCCCGGCATCGCGCCCGCCGCCAAACAGGAGGGCCGCCATGTCGCGAAGGCGATCCGCGCCCGCCTCGCCGGAGGAACGCCGGCGCCGTTCCGCTATCATCACGACGGCAGCCTCGCCACGATCGGCAAGCGCCGCGCCGTGATCGATTTCGGGCGCATCAAGCTCTCGGGCGTGCTCGCCTGGTGGATCTGGGGCATCGTGCATGTCTTCTTCCTGATCGGCGTGCGCTATCGCCTCGCCGTCGCGCTCAGCTGGCTGTGGATCTATCTCCGCAACCAGCGCGGCTCGCGGCTGATCACGCAGAAGGAGCCGGAGACGATCGCCGATCCGCCGGCCTGATGTCGGGAGCACCCACCGCGGATCGTCCTTGGGCGGGGGCAGGATCCAGCCCGAACCTTTGCGAGGCGACAGTCATGGCCAAGAACACGATCTGCATCTGGTACGACAAGGACGCCGAGGCGGCGGCGCGCTTCTATGCGAGCGTCTTCCCGGACAGCGCCGTCACGGGCGTGCACCGGGCGCCGGGCGACTATCCCTCCGGCCAGGCGGGCGACGTGCTCACCGTCGAATTCACCGTCGCCGGCATTCCCTGCCTCGGCCTCAATGGCGGGCCGATCTTCAAGCACAGCGAGGCCTTCTCGTTCCAGATCGCCACCGACGACCAGGAGGAGACGGACCGCTACTGGAACGCCATCGTCGGCAATGGCGGCCAGGAGAGCGAGTGCGGCTGGTGCAAGGACCGCTGGGGTATCTCCTGGCAGATCACGCCGCGCGTGCTGATGCAGGCACTCGCAGCCGGCGGCGACGAGGCAAAGCGCGCCTTCGCCGCGATGATGACCATGCAGAAGATCGACGTCGCCGCGATCGAGGCAGCGCGCCGCGGCTGAACCGCGGCCCGCCGCTACGGCGCCGGCAACGGCAGCTTGCCCCATTCGAGCGCGTCGGCGCCTTGGATACGGCCGCCGGCGTCGTCGATCATCAGCACGAGGCGGCGGCCATCGGTGAAATAGGGATCATTGGTGAGATTGACGCGCGGATCATCCGGCGTCGACACGCCGACGCCGTCCGCGTAGCCGAAATGGGCGACCGCGCCGGCCTTCAGCATGTCCTGCAGCAGGTAGTCGCGGTCGAAATCGACCTCGGGCCCGATCTTGTGCGTCGTCAGGTACCAGGACTTGTCGGTGAGCTCGACGCCGATATCGCGGCTGATCTGGCCGATCCAGACGGACTGGCCCCGATAGCGCAGCGGCGTCAGCCAGAAGCGCATGTGGTTGCGCTCGTTGATCGAGCTGCGCGCCTTTTCGAGCGCGACATCCTGGTGGCGGCCGAAGGCATAGAGCGGACTGACCGGCGAGGTGCTGTATTCGGTGCCGAGCAGGAAGGATTCGGCCGTGTCGACGGCGCTGTGCAGGTCGAGCGGCTCGGTCAGATGCCAGCCGCGCCCGACAAAGGGGAACAGCGTGTCGATGCCGCTGCCGATGACGACGAGATTGAGCGGATCGCCATTGCGCGTGCCGTCGGCGTCGGTGGTGCAGCAGGGCATCGCGTCTAGGCGCGCCTTCAGCGTCGGCAGGTCGACATCCTCGATCGGGGCCGTCGCCGGCAGATGGCTCGGCCCGAGCTGCGGCGTCGCATAGCCCGGCCCCGCCACCGGCAGGATGAAGCGGAAATCGATCTCGTTGCCGTCCTTCAGCATGCCGAAGGTCAGGAATTTGAGGCCCGTCTCGAGATGGGTGTAGACGAAGCCGGAGGCGGTGGCGCCGGCCGGGATGGACATCGGCATCGCCAGCTCTTCGGCCCGGCGCGCCTGGTCGACGCTCCGGTCCGGATGCATCGAATCATGGAAGCGGAACGCGACCTCGGCCGGCGAGAAATAGGTCTCGTCGGTGGTGATCGGCATGTACCAGAGCGGCGCGCCGCTCGCGTTCACGATCTCGACGAAGACGGGCTGGATGCCCTTCTCGATGACCGGCATGCCGAGGATCGCCTTGGCCTCGGCGGCGCCGGGCACGCTGGTGCGCACGGTGATGCCGCCCTGGCTCGCCTCGGAAAGCGTGCCGAGCAGCGCCCGGTCGAAGGCTGGCGCTGCGGTCTCATCGGCGATAGCCGCCTGCGACCCGATCAGCAGCGCAGCGAGCGCCCATGCAAAGCGCGCCCGTCGTTTCATGGTCATCGTCCTGGTCCCCCGCTTTGCCGGCATCAAAAGCGCGCGGCGGCGCGAGCGTCAATCCCGTCCCTCGCACGGAACGGCTCCTCGCCTTCCGGCATTGATCCTGAAACCGCAAGGAGGACAGCATGACCGATCCCAAGGACCTGCCGAAGCCGCGCTATCCGGAGGTGCCGCCCGTCGACGAGCGCGCCAACGCGACCTTTCTCGACACGCTCTTCGACACCGACGGAAGGCCGAATTCCGAGGCTGAGGCAGTCGTCGAGACGGAGGGGCTGGACGAGGACGACGAGGACGACGAGGACGGGCTCTAGCGCCGCGCCCGGCGCTGCCGGCGGCGGGCCAGCAGGCGGCGGTGGCGCAGGATGCCGCCGAGCGAGGGCGCGACCAAGGCGGCGAGCACCAGCGCCATGAAGGTCGCGAAGACAGGCCCGATCCGGCTGAAGCCGAGGGCGCCGATGATGCCGCCGGCGACGAAGGCCCCGAGCAGCGAGGCGAGCAGGCCGAGCTTCGCCCGGTCGGCGATGACGGGCGGATAGGGATCGGCGACGCGGAAGCGGGCCGTGATCTCATAGGCGAACTTGCCGATCTCGATGCCGAGATCGGTCACCATGCCGGTGACATGGGTCGTGCGGATGCGCGCGCCCGAGATCTTGGTCACGGTCGCGTTCTGCAGCCCCATGATGAAGCAGAGCAGCGGAATGGCGATCGGCTGCACCAGCGCGGCCGGCAGCGTCGGCCCGACCACGACGCCGAACACGAGCAGCAGCGCGGATTCGAGCGAGATCGGCAGCACATATTGCGTGCTGACATAATGGCGGCGGCCCCAGTTGATGAGGATCGCCGAGGTGGCGGCGCCGAACAGGAAGGCGGAGAACGCCGCGAGGCCGGCGAGGACGAGATCGCCGAGCCCGAGCACGACATGATCGGCCATGGCCGCGACGATGCCCGACATGTGCGAGGTGTACTGGCCGACATAGAAGAAGCCGCCGGCATTGACCGCGCCGGCGACGAAGGTCAGCACGAGGCCGAGCTGGTTGTCGGCCATGCCGTCGCGGCGCGAGGCGACGATGCGGCGGGCGACATGCCGATAGCTGCGGCCGAAGCCGCGGCCCGCGTGATGACTGAGCTGATCCGTCATGGCTCTATGTCCATGGCCCCATCCGGAAGCCATCCGCCTGTCTTAAGGCCCGCCGCCCCGCGCGCCAAGGCTTTCGCTGCGGGCATGCCCCCGGCATGACCGCGCCGGCAAACGACTCACCGGATGAGGATAGCGCGGAAATCGTTGACATTCGTCCGCGTCGGGCCGGTCACGACGAGGCGGCCGAGCGTGGAGAAGAACCCGTAGCCGTCATTGTTGGCGAGCGAAGCGCCCGCATCGAGGCCGATGCTTCGGGCCTCGGCGAGGTCGTCCGGCCCGAACCAGGCGCCGGCATTGTCCTCGGAGCCGTCGATGCCGTCGGTGTCGCAGGCGATCGCGGCGATGCCGGGATGGCCACCGAGGGCGAGCGCCAGCGCCAGCAGGAACTCGGCATTGCGGCCGCCGCGACCCTCGCCGCGCACCGTGACGGTCGTCTCGCCGCCGGAGAGGATGACCGCGGGCGCGCGCACCGGCTCGCCATGCGCCTTGGCATAGGTGGCGATGGCGCCGAGTACACGGGCGACGTCGCGGGCCTCGCCTTCGAGGGCATCGCCGAGCACCAGCGGCGCGAGGCCGAGCGACCGCGCTTTGGCGGCGGCGGCGTCGAGCGCCATCTTCGGCGTCGCCAGCATCACCAGCGGGCCGCCTGTTCCGGCAGAAACGCGATTGGCGCGGATCGCGGCCTCGATGCGCGCATCAATGGGAATGCGATACTCGGCAAGGATCGCCAGCGCGCCTTCGGGATCGGACGCGTCCGGGATCGTCGGGCCCGAGCCGATGGCGCCCGGATCATCGCCCGGCACGTCAGAGATGAGATAGGTCACCATCCGCGCTGGCGCGGCCGCTGCGGCGAGCCGTCCACCCTTGATCGCCGACAGCGACTTCCGCACGCGGTTCATCGCGCCGATCGGCGCGCCGCTCTTCAGCAAAGCCTTGTTCAGCCGCTGCTTGTCCTCGAGCGTCAGCCCGGCCGCCGGCAACGCCATCAGCGCCGAGGCGCCGCCCGACATCAGGAACACGACGAGATCGTCGGGGCCGGCCTCGAGCGCCCTCGCGAGAATGCGCTCCGAGGCGACGAGCCCGGCCGCGTCGGGGACGGGGTGTGACGCCTCCACCACCTCGATGAAGCGGGTCGGCTCGCTGTGGCCATAGCGCGTGACGACGAGGCCCTCGGGCGGGGCATGGCCGGCCGCGATCCAGGCCGTCTCGAACGCCGCCGCCATCCGCGCCGCGCCCTTGCCGCCGCCGAGCACGATCACGCGCCCCTTGGGCGGCTCGGGCAGATGGCCCTCGAAGCGGCCATCGGGCAGCGCGGCGGCCAGCGCCGCCTCGAACAGCGCGGCGAGGACGGCCTGATCGGTCAGGCTCTGATGATGCGGCATGGCGGCGTCCGGCGGGGCGGTGGCAGGGATCAGTCCCTGACGCCGAGGATGTAGCTCTGCTCCTGGTCGATGAGCGAGCCGGTCATCGGGATCGACGTGTCGGAGAGGAGGAACAGCGCGAGCCGCGCGACATCCTCCGCCTTGATCAGCCGGCCCCAGGGCATGCCGGCCTCGGCCTGCGCCAGCCAGCCCTCGCCCTTGCCGAGCCGCACCGACTGCATTTCGCGCTCGCCGGGCGTATCGGCCCAGCCGAGCAGGATGCCGTTGATGCGGACGCGGTCGAAGCGATGCGAGTAGGCGGCGTTCTTGGTCAGCGTCGCCAGCGCCGACTTGCTGCCGGCATAGATGCCGAGATCGGGCGTGCCGCCATGCACATTGACCGAGAGGATGTTGACGATCGAGCCATGCGCGCGGCGTTCCTTCAGATGGCGGATCAGCTCCTGCATCAGGAACAGCGGCGCGCGCGTGTTGACCGCGAACATCCGGTCGAAGAAATCGACATCGGCCTCGGCGACCGAGCCGCGCTCGGTCAGCGCCGCGGCATTGGCGAGCGCATCGATGCGGCCGAAGCGATCGAGCGTCGCCTGGACGATGGCGGCCGGCGCGTCCGGATCATCGAGCGCGGCATCGACGAAGCCGGCCTCGATGCCGAGCGCCTCGAGCTCCTCCGCGACGGCGGCGCCGCGGCGGAGGTTGCGCCCGGTGATCATGACGCCCTCCGCGCCCGATCGCGCCGCCTCGATGGCGATCGCCCGTCCGACGCCCTGCGTGCCGCCCGTCACCAGCAGCACCTTTCCCTCGACGCCGACATACATGAAGATCGCCTCCCGGATGCTCTTCCGCTTCGTGTCACAGCATGAACCAGCCGATCCGACAAGAGCAAGCGGGCAGAGCGGACGAACGAAGGAGGGGATCATGCCGACCGAAGACGCGGCGCGGCGGCTCGCGGACTGCCGGCTGGGCGGCCTTTCCGTCGAACCGCTCGGCGCGGACGACCGGCCGGCCGATCTCGCCGCCGCCTATGCCATCCAGGATCGCGTGCATGGGCTGCTGGCGCCGACCCGCTTCGGCCGCCGCATCGGCTGGAAGATCGGCTGCACCACAAGGGTGATGCAGGCCTATCTCGGCATCGACGCACCCTGCGGCGCCGGGCTCTTCGAAGGGACGCGGCACCCGTCGCCGGCGCGTCTTCGCGCGAGCGGCTTCCGGCGCATCGGCATCGAATGCGAGATCGCCCTTCGGCTCGGCCGCCCGCTCGACGGGGCGGGCGGCGTTCCGGACCTCGCCGCGGTGTCGGCCGCGATCGAGAGCGCAATGCCGGCGATCGAGATCGTCGACGACCGCTATGCCGATTGGCGCTCGCTTGGCGCGCCGACACTGATCGCCGATGATTTCTTCGCCGCCGGCTGCGTCCTCGGCGACGCGGTGCCGGTGGCTGCGCTGCCGGATCTCGCCGCGGTGATCGGCGTCATGACCATCAATGGCGAGGAGCGCGGCCGCGGCGTCGGCGCCGACGTGCTCGGCCATCCCTATGCGGCGCTCGCCTGGCTCGCCGCCTCGCTTGCCGCGCGCGGCAAGCGGCTCGAGGCCGGCGAGATCGTGCTGACCGGCAGCCTCGTCGAGACGCGCTGGCTGGAACCCGGCGACAGCGCTCGGATCGCGATCGACGGCCTCGGCGCCGTCGACCTCAGTCTGCTGCCGCCCGCATTGGATCAACCAGGGGCTGGTCTCTAGAGAGCGACGAGCGGCAGTCCGGCCAGCGCCTGCGCGAACACCAGCGCGGTGAGTGCCGCATAAGCAAGACCGACAAAGAGCATCCAGCGCGCGGGAATGCCGGTCCTGTCGAACAGGAGCCCGACCAGCGGCAGCACCTGCATGGCGTGCAGCGCCAGGAAATGGGCCGGCCTCAAGTCACCGACGGTCGCCGACCATCCCATCAGCGGCAAGGTGGCTGCCCCCGCCGCGGCGACCCCGACATGGGTACCCGCCGCACCCATGGTGCCCGCGGTCACCAGCGTCAGCGCGAAGGACAGGATGCACCCCCAGCCAACACCCCAGCGGAGCGCCGGGCCGAACGCCGCCTTGGCATCGCGCAACGCCACCACGCCGAAGACGGCGACGCCGACCATCAGGGCCACGGCGCCGACGCCCATGAGGCTGTACATCAGCGACGTGAACGGGGTCGAGACGTTGAAGTGCGACGCCTGCTGCCGAGCTGCCATGACGATCATGTAGCCCATCTCCATGATCATCGCGGCCGTCATGACCGCCGTCGTCATCCGCAGCGTCCAGCTGTTGCGCCAGCCGGGCGAAAGGCGCTCGGCGATCAGGGCCAGCGTGCCGAACAGCACGGCAAATGACAGCGCGAACTTGAACGGCTTTGCCCAGACCGGGGCCTCGTTGATGAGGCGGCCATCGACGAGGGCCCATGCCGCCGTCAGCAGCAGAAGGGCAAGCGACAGCGCTGCCATCACCGCGATCTGGCTGCGGCGGGCGGGCTCGGGCGACATCGGCAGGTGCAAGGACATCATGGCATCAGGCTCCGATCGGGCGCGGTGCAGGAACACGGTGAGCAGGACGGACCGACAGCGCCGCTTCCGTCAGGACAGCGAGGGCGAAGCCGATCGGCCCGAACAGGAATGTCGTGACGAGGATCGGGGCCTGGATCAGCCGCCCGATGCCGGCCCGGTCCATGCGCGCGGCGAGAACGGCGCCGATCGCGAGGTCGAAGGCGAGATAGTGGATCCAGCCGGCCAGCAGAACCCAGTCGGAATTGAACAGCCGCCGCACGTCGGCGAGGCTGCCGAACCCACCGTCAGCCTCGGCAAAGGAGCTCAGCACCAGGACGGCATAGGCGAACGAGAGGACCAACGGGATCACCAGCTGCGGCACGGCGTTGATCCATGCAAACCGGCGCGGACCAAGAATGAGGATGGCCCAGCCGATCATCGCGGGCGGGGCGGCCAGGCTGAACCATGTCTCGGGGGGCACGCGATATCTCCATTGGAAATTTCCAGTGGAAATATTCATGCCCTATCTTTCTTGTGCCGTCCAGCGAAGATGTTTACGGTGGAAAGATAGTTCGAAGGACGACGATGCGTACCGACAGCGACACCCGACGCAGCTACCACCATGGCGATCTCAAGACGGCCTTGGTCGCGGCAGGGATCGCAATCCTCGAGGAAGAGGGGCTCGCGGCGCTTTCGCTCCGCGCCATCGCCGCGCGCGTCGGCGTCAGCCACACCGCGCCGAAGAACCATTTCAGTTCCTTGCGCCAGTTGCTGACGGCGATCGCGGCCGAGGGCTTCAGGCGGCACGCCGCCTTCATGCGGAGAGGCGTCTCCGAGGCCTCGGGGCGCGTCGATCGGCTGCATGCGGCGATGGAGGGCTATGTCCGTTTCGCCGAGGAGCACAGAGCGCTGTTCCTGCTCATGTTCTCAGCGGAGCACTGCGAGTTCACCGACCCCGATCTCCGCGTCGCGGCGGCCGGGAGCTACGCTGTCCTGGCCGACATCGCCACCGGGCTTGACTGGGACAAGAGAGACGCTCCCGACGCCCAGAGGCGGACCGAGATCATGCTGTGGTCGCTCGCCCACGGATTTGCGCAACTGTCGAATGCCGGCCTGCTCAACGCCGCCAACAAGGGAACGCCCGCCCCGCCGTCGCCGGTCGACATCGCCGACATCTTGCCGGACTTCGCCTATCTGCCGGAGGGCGAGAGGCCGGTGGAAGACGGCTGACGAGACGCGGACCGGTCTGCAAGCGCCGCGCAATCGACGGCACGGCCGAAATCCGCGCTCAGGCGACGCGAAAATGCTTGGAGAGCTTCAGGCCCTGGGCCTGGTAGTTGGAGCCGGCGCCGGCGCCGTAGAGCACGGCCGGGCGCTCGGACATGGTTTCATAGACGAGGCGGCCGACGGTCTGGCCGTGTTCGAGGATGAACGGCACCTCGTGGCTGCGCACTTCCAGCACGGCGCGGCTGCCGGCGCCGCCGGCGGCGCTGTGGCCGAAGCCCGGATCGAAGAAGCCGGCATAGTGGACGCGGAATTCGCCGACCAGCGGATCGAAGGCGACCATCTCGGCGGCATAATCGGGCGGCACATGCACCGCCTCGCGCGAGACGAGGATGTAGAACTGGTCGGGATCGAGGATCAGCTCGGCGCGGCCGCGCGTCGCGATCGGCTCCCAATAGTCGAGCAGGTCGCAGGCGTCGCGCTTGTCGACATCGATGACGCCGGTGTGCCGTTTGGCGCGGTAGCCGAGAATGCCATTGGTGCCCATCAGGTCGATCGAGAGCAGCAGCCCGTTGGCGATCGCCGGCACCCCGTCGACGAGCGGCTCGGCCTCGTGCAGGGCGCGCAGCGCCGTGTCGCCGAGCCGCGCATCGCCATGGCGGAAGCGGATCTGCGACAGACGCGAGCCGGTGCGCGCGACGATCGGGAAGGTGCGCGGGCTGACCTCGAGATAGAGCGGCCCGGCATAGCCGGGCGGGATCGTGTCGAAGGACTGGGCGCGGTCGGTGATGACGCGGGTGAAGATGTCGAGCCGGCCGGTCGAGGATTTCGGATTGGTCGAGGCCTCGATGCCCTCGGGCAGCGCGAGGCGCTCGAGCAGCGGCACGATGTAGACGCAGCCGGTCTCGAGCACGGCGCCACGCGAGAGGTCGATCTCGTGCAGCTTCAGCTGGTCGATCCGCTCCTGCACCGTGACGGTCGGACCCGGCAGGAAGCTCGCGCGGACGCGATAGGCGACATCGCCGAGGCGAAGGTCGAGGCTCGCCGGCTGGACCTGGTCGGCGTCGAGCGGGCGCGAGGCCACGATCTCGGCGCGCGCGAAGGCGGCCCTGATCCGCTGGTCCGACAGGATTCCGATCTTGCTCTCGATCTTGGTCTCGTCGCTCATTGCCTCGCCCTGCCCCTCGCCGCTTCCGGGGGGAAGCTGCTCCCGGCTTTAGCCGAACTGCGGCTTGAGGCCAAGCCACGCCCGTCCAGGCCGCGCCAGCACGTCGCAGCACGGTCATGATTGACGGCGCGCGGCAAGCGGCCTATCAAAATCCATCGTTCGTGGTCCTTTGAGCCGACCGGCTTGCCGCCACGTTAAACAAGGTCGCTAAAAGGTCGGTTGCGGCGAACCCGTATCCCGATCTTTTGCGCCCGGCCCCTGGCCGGGATTTTCGTATCGGGAACCGTCATGTCCGACCTGAAGCCGCCTCGCCGCCGTCGCCCCGCCACCGAACTCGTGCATGGCGGGACGCTCCGCTCGCAATTCGGCGAGATGTCGGAGGCGCTCTTCCTGACGCAGGGCTTCGCCTATGACGACGCCGAGGCCGCCGAGGCGCGCTTCAAGGGCGAGAGCCCCGGCTTCATCTATTCGCGCTTCTCGAACCCGACCGTGTTCATGTTCGAGGAGCGGATGCGCCTCCTCGAAGGCGCCGCCGCCGCGCGGGCGACCGCCAGCGGCATGGCCGCCGTCACCGCCTCGCTGGTGTCGATGCTCAAGGCCGGCGATCACGTCGTCGCCGCCAAGGCGCTGTTCTCGTCCTGTCTCTATGTCGTCGAGGAGCTGCTGCCGCGCTTCGGCGTCGCCTCGACGCTCGTCGACGGCACCGATCTCGACCAGTGGCGCGACGCCGTCCGTCCCAACACCAAGGCGTTCTTCCTCGAAAGCCCGACCAATCCGACGCTGGAGGTGATCGACATCGCCGCCGTGGCCGAGATCGCGCATGCGGCCGGGGCGCGGCTCGTCGTCGACAATGTCTTCGCCACCGCCATCCTGCAGTCGCCGATCGAACTCGGCGCCGACGTCGTCGTCTACTCGGCGACCAAGCATATCGACGGCCAGGGCCGCGTCCTCGGCGGCATCATCCTCTCGGCCGACGAGGCCTATGTCACCGACCATCTGCACAATTTCCTGCGCCAGACCGGGCCGAGCCTCTCGCCCTTCAATGCCTGGGTGCTGCTGAAGGGGCTGGAAACGCTGGAGATCCGCGTCCAGCGCCAGACGGCCAGCGCCGCCCGCATCGCCGACGTCATCGCGGCCCATCCGAAGGTCACGAAGCTGATCTATCCCGGCCGCGCCGACCATCCGCAGGCCGCGATCATCGCAAGGCAGATGAAGGGCGGCTCGACGCTGATCGCCTTCGAGGTCGAGGGCGACAAGGAGGCGGCGTTCCGCGTCGCCAGCGCGCTCGAGATCGTCAAGATCTCCAACAATCTCGGCGACGCGAAGAGCCTCATCACCCATCCCTCGACGACGACGCATCAGCGCCTCAGCGAGGAAGCGCGTCTCGGCTATGGCATCACGCAGGGCATGCTGCGCCTCTCGATCGGCCTCGAGGACCCGGAAGACCTGATCGAGGATATCGCCGCGGCACTCGACAAGGCGTGAGACGCGCGAGGCGTGACCGGACCGTGCGTCTCTGGTAAAAGCGTGGGCGTCGCGTGTCGTCGGGGGCGATGGTGTTGAGGTTGATTGCGGGTGCGGCGTTCATCGCACTGTTCATTGGTTCCTGCGTGATAGCGGAAGCGGCGGAGCTCGGCGCGGTCAAGATGCCGGACGGGCGCATCGCCGCCGCGTCGACGGTCATCGGCCTCGAAGTCAGCCCCGCCGTCCATGCGACGACGACGAGCTCGCACGAGGCCGGCAGCTACGACAACACCTCGATGACGCTGAGCCTCGCGCACCGCTTCGCGACCGGCTTCGTCGCCAGCGGATCGGCCGAGTGGCAGCTCAACAATGGCGGCTCGCAGCAAGTCTTCCTGGAGGGAGGCGTCGGCTATGCCCTTAGGGCCGGGCCGTTCACGCTGACGCCATCCGCAGCGCTCGGCACCACCTTCGAGGATACCGGCTTCGGCCCGAATGGCGACGACCAGGCCTTCTACTACGCCTTCTATCTCGCCGGTGATGTCGACCTCGACAGCCACTGGACCTTCAACGCCTTCAAGCTGCGCTATCGCGATGCCTTCGACTATGAGTGGGTCACCCCCGAAATCGACACCGGGCTGACCTATCATCTCGATGCGGCGACCTCGCTCTATGGCAAGGGCAGCTACAGCTGGAAGAACACCGGCGACGGTCTCAACGGCGACAGCATCACCCTCGCCTTCGGAATGAAGCGCGCTCTTTGAGACACAGGGGCGGCGTGTCGCCGCAGCGAGCGCAGGCGGCGCGCCGGGTCCCGTGCCGACGCATCCTGAGCCGGCTCACGCATCGCTGCCATCGGCGGCAAGCGCTTGCCGATTTTCCGGCGCGACGGGTCGCGGATGAGCGACGCCGCCGTGATCGAGCATGACGACTCTATGACAGAACGCTGTGTCGGCGCCGTCATAACCTTTCATTAACCAGCAGAAATAGGGTGCCCTCGGGGTAGGACCAACCGGCCCGGAGCCACTGGCTCGGACCGAAAACCGGGGAATGCCAATGCGCACCTTCGCCACACTGCTCGCCGCGCCGCTGATGCTCGTCGCCGCGCCCGTCTTCGCCGCAGACCTTGCGCCTGCCGATCTCGGCCCGGTCAAGGCGCCGGACAAGATGCTCAACTGGTCGGTCGGGCTCGAGGTCAGCCCGGAATATTACGCGACCACCAAAGGCTCGAACAAGGCCGGCGACTATGCCGACACGGCGATCAAGGCGAGCGTTGCCTACAGCTTCGACAAGAACTGGGTTCTGAACGGCTCGGTCCAGGCGACGCTGAAGAACAACAACACCGAGCAGTATTATGCGGAAGCGGGTCTCGCCTACAAGTTCAAGTGGGGCGACTTCACGCTGACCCCGCAGGCCGCCCTCGGCGATACCTGGGACGCGACCGGCCTCGGCGACGACGGCACCGCCAATGCGCTCTACTACGCCCTCTATCTCGCCGGCGACCTCAAGCTCAACAAGCAGTGGTCGTGGACGGTGTTCAATCTGCGCTGGCGCGACGCGTTCGACTACCAGTGGCAGACGCCGAAGGCCTCGACCGGCCTCACCTACAGCTTCAGCGACCAGGCCAAGCTGAACCTCAATGTCGGCTATTCCTGGAAGAACACGGGCTCGGGCTATTACGGCGACAAGATCAACATCGCCGCCGCGATGAAGTACGCCTTCTAGGCCGCCATACCCCTCTGAGCTCAAGGCAATGCCGGCCTCGCGCCGGCATTGTCGTCTCCGGGCGGGACGGCTTGCCGCGCCCCTCCGTGACCTGGATCAAAGTCGAGGCACCCCCATGCGGTAAATTGCGTCATGGCGGGACGGGGAGCACGCGCCTTAAGTGTGGGCCGGTTACAGGAAAGTGAATGCCGACGCCGGCCGGCTCCATTGGACAGGTTCGACGCCCTCCGCTAGTTTGCAATGGTTCCAGGTAGCAGGCCGAGTTGATGGATTATCAGTCGTTCTTCACGGACGCGATCGACGCCCTCCACAGTGAGAAGCGCTATCGCGTCTTCGCCGATCTCGAACGGATCGTCGGCCGCTTCCCGCATGCCATCTGGCGCTCGGAGCGCGGACAGCGCGAGATCACCGTCTGGTGCTCGAACGACTATCTCGGCATGGGCCAGCATCCCGACGTCGTCGGCGCGATGGTCGCCGCCGCGCAGGGGCTCGGTGCCGGTGCCGGCGGCACCCGCAACATCTCCGGCAACAATCATCCGCTGGTCGAGCTGGAGCATGAGCTCGCCGACCTGCATGGCAAGGAAGCCGGCCTCGTCTTCACCTCGGGCTTCGTCTCCAACGAGGCGTCGATCTCGACGCTGGCGCGCTTGCTTCCCGATTGCATCATCTTCTCGGACGAGCTCAACCACGCCTCGATGATCGAGGGCGTGCGCCGCTCGGGCGCGCAGAAGAAGATCTTCCGCCACAACGATCTCGAGCATCTCGAGGAATTGCTGGCCGAGACGGCGCCGGGCCGCGCCAAGCTCATCGTCTTCGAGAGCGTCTATTCGATGGATGGCGATGTCGCTCCGATCGCCGGCATCTGCGACCTCGCCGAGAAATACGGCGCCATGACCTATATCGACGAGGTCCATGCCGTCGGCATGTATGGCCCGCGCGGCGCCGGCATTGCCGAGCGCGACGGCGTCATGCACCGGATCGACGTCATCGAGGGCACGCTCGCCAAGGCCTTCGGCGCGCTCGGCGGCTATATCGCCGCGAGCCGCGCGGTGGTCGATGCCGTCCGCTCCTATGCGCCCGGCTTCATCTTCACGACGGCGCTGCCGCCGGCGATTGCCGCCGCCGCGACCGCCTCGATCCGGCACCTGAAGGTGTCGCAGACCGAGCGCGCGCTGCAGCAGCATTATGCCCAGCGCACCAAGTCGGTCCTGATCCATGCCGGGCTGCCGGTGATGCCGTCGGAAACGCATATCGTGCCGCTCTTCGTCGGCAATCCGGACCTCTGCAAGAAGGCCTCGGACATGCTGCTCGAGGAGCACGGCATCTATATCCAGCCGATCAATTATCCGACCGTGCCGCGCGGCACCGAGCGGCTCCGGATCACGCCGACGCCCTGCCATGACGAGGCGCTGATCCTCGGCCTCCGCGATGCGCTGGTCGATGTCTGGCGGCGGCTGTGGCTGCCGCTCGGCCGCACCCCGGAAATGCCGCTGCGCGCGCTCGAAGGCGTCGAGCGGCTGGCCGTCTCGGCCTCAGGCGGCTGAGCGCCGCGAGGCCCGCTCTCACCCGCCGCCGGCCCCTCTCCTCCGCGCGCGCCCGGCCATAGCCGGGCACGGCGATGGGTCCCGCCCTATTTCCGGTCGATCAGCCAGTCGGTCAGGCGATCCGTCGCGTCGGCGACATGGTCGGGATTGCGCAGGAAGCACATCCGCATGAAGCCGGCGCCGCCGGCGCCGAAGGCATCGCCCGGCGCAAGGCCGACATTCGCCTCGTCGACGAGCCGCATGCCGAGCTTGCGGGTGTCGCGCTCGCCATCGACCGAGAAGAACAGGTAGAAGGCGCCCTTCGGCCAGGTGAAGCGCACGCGCCCCGTCGCCTCCATGCCCTGGCAGACGATCTCGCGCGCCGCCATGGCGCGGTCGCGCTGGAACTCGATGAAGTGGTCACCGCGGTCGAGCGCCGCCGTCGCGCCGCGCTGCAGGAACTTCGGCGTGCCGGACGAGGAATACTGGATGAGATTCTCGATCGTCTGGCCATAGCGCGGCGGCGCTGCCAGCCAGCCGACCCGCCAGCCGGTCATCGCCCAGTTCTTCGAGAGCGTGTTGACATAGAGCACCGGCTCGTCCGGCTCGGTGACGTCGTAGAAGGACGGCGCCCGGTCGCCCTGATAGACGAAGCGGGTATAGACCTCGTCGGCGATGATCCAGAGCCCGCGCGCCCGCGCGAAATCGCGGATGGCGACGAGTTCCTCGCGCGTCGCGGTCCAGCCGGTCGGATTGCAGGGCGAATTCAGGAACAGCGCAGTGGTGCGCGACGTCACGGCATCGAAATAGCGATCGAGATCGAGCGACCAGCCGTCATTGCCGAACTGCATGGGCACTTCGACGGAGCGCGCGCCGCCGATCTCGGCCGCCGCGGCGAAGTTCGGCCAGGCCGGCGTCGGCACCACCACTTCGTCGCCCTGGCCCGCGATCATGCGCAGCGCGATCTGGATCGCCGGCATGCCGCCCGAGGTGACGAAGAAGCGCTCGGGATCGAAGGGGCGTCCGTAGAGGCGCTCATGGTAGCGCGCGATCGCGGCGCGCAGCTCCGGGATGCCGCGCTGATGCGTGTAGAAGGTCTCGCCATCGTCGAGGCCGGCCCGCGCCGCCTCGGCGATGAAGTCCGGCGTCGGCAGGTCGCCCTCGCCAACCCAGAGCGGGATCAGGCCCTTGCGGTCGCGCCCATAGTTGAAGACTTCGACGATCCCGCTTTCGGGGGCATCGGCGGCTTCCGGACGCAGCCGGTCAGTGGCGAACTTGGATATCAAAGGGGTGTTCCGATCAATCAAGGCAAGACCTGCCGACACGCCACGCGCCGCCAGCAAGTCAGAAAATCAAACCCGGCCCGCGCTCGCAGTGACCGGCATCACAGCCCCTCGAAACCAGCAAAAGGCGGCTATTTCCGGGCAGAGAGCAGGTCGCGGATCTCGCGCAGCAAAGCGACGTCCTCGGGCGTCGCAGCCGGAGCCGGGGCAGCGGCCTGCTGACGCTTCAGCGTGTTCATGCCCTTGACGATCATGAACAGGATCCAGGCGATGATGACGAAATTGATGAGCAGGGTCAGGAAATTGCCATAGGCGATGGTAGCGCCGGCCTTGCGGGCGGCGTCGAGCGTCGTCTGCGGATCGCCGGCGAGCTGGACATATTTGTTGGAGAAATCGATGCCGCCCGTGATGCGGCCGATGATCGGCATGATGATGTCGTTGACGATCGAATTGACGAGCCCGCTGAAGGCGGCGCCGATGATGATGCCGATCGCCAGATCGACCATGTTGCCGCGCAAGGCGAATTCACGGAATTCCTTCAGCATCGTCCTTTTCCCTTTTTGGCCGGCCGGCGAATCCTCACCATTGCCTGATCAGACCGACATTAGCGGAGCCGGACGCCATGACAAGGAACGGGCAGCCGTCCGATGCTGAGGCGGCGTGTTGACGGGGCCGGCGGAATTCGATTATGAGCCGAGCTCACGAGGAGCGCCGAACGATGTACCGCGCCGTCACGCGATCGATCCAGGTCACGGTCGAGCCGAGCTTCGTCGAGGACGAATCCTCGCCGGGCGAGGGCCGCTATGTCTGGGCCTATCGCATCGAAATCCTCAATCTCGGCCTCGAGAACGTGCAGCTGCGCTCGCGCTTCTGGCGCATCACCGATGCGAGCGGCCGCACCGAGGAGGTGCGCGGGCGCGGCGTCGTCGGCAAGGAGCCGACGCTGAAGCCGGGCGAGAGCTTCGAATATACCAGCGGCTGCCCGCTCACGACGCCCTCCGGCATCATGGTCGGCACCTATCAGATGCAGACCGACAGCGGCGAGATGTTCGTCGTGGACATCCCGGCCTTCTCGCTCGACCTGCCGAACGGCGCCCGCGTCGTCCACTGAACGGGGCGCCCGCGCGGTCGCGCGGAACCCGTCAGGACAGGAATTCGGCCGGGTCGAAACCGTATTTCAGCCCGCAGAACTCGCAGGTGACGGTGATCGCGCCGTCCTCGATCGATTCGGTGATCTCCTCGGCCGAGAACGAGCGCAGCACGCCGACGATGCGCTCGCGCGAGCAGGAGCACTGGTCGCGCACGCTGACCGGATCGAAGACGCGCACGCCGCGCTCGTGGAAGAGGCGGTAGAGCAGCCGCTCGGCCGGCACCTCGGGATCGATCAGCTCGTGGTCCTCGGTGGTCGAGACCAGCGACTTCGCCTCGACCCAGGCGTCGTCCTCCTCGCCCTCGTCCTCGCCGCCGCCCGGAACATCGCCGCCCGGCAGATCGCGGTGGCGCGTCTCATCCGAGGACTGCGGCAGGAACTGCACCAGAAGGCCGCCGGCCCGCCAGCTATGCGTGACGCCGCCGTCCTCGCGCGTCATCATCTCGGCGACGGCAAGCCGCACGGCGGTCGGGATCTGCTCGGACTGCGCGAAATAGGTGTGCGCGACCTCTTCGAGGCTCGACCCGTCGAGCGAGACGATGCCCTGATAGCGGCTGGTGTGCGCGCCCTGGTCGATGGTCATGGCGAGGATGCCGTTGCCAAGCAGCTCGGACGGCTCCAGCGTGCCTTCGGCCTCCATCTCCGCCACGCGCTCGGCGTCGAAGCGGGCATAGGCGCGCAGGTTGCCGGGCGTGCGGAAATCGACGACCAGCATGTCGACGGGGCCGTCGGTCTGCGTCTGCAGCAGGAACTGGCCCTCGAATTTCAGCGACGAGCCGAGCAGCACCGCGAGCACGATCGCCTCGCCGAGCAGCTTCGACACCGGCTTCGGATAATCGTGCCGCGCCAGCATGCTCGACAGCGCCGGACCCATCTGGATGACACGGCCGCGCACGTCGAGGCCCTCGACCTCGAAGGGCAGCACGGCATCATCGCCCGCCGGCTGGACCGAGCGGGGTCCGAGTGCGCCGATTTCGACCATCACGCTGTCTCCGCCTCGCCGGCCATGGCCCAGGCGAGAATGCCCTTCTGGGCGTGCAGCCGGTTCTCGGCCTCGTCGAACACCACCGATTGCGGGCCGTCCATGACCTCGGCCGTCACTTCCTCGCCGCGATGGGCGGGCAGGCAGTGCATGAAGATCGCCTCGGGCTTCGCCCGCGCCATCAGCCGCGCATTGACCTGGAACGGCTTCAGGAGGTTGTGGCGACGCTCCGCCTCGCTATCGCCCATCGACACCCAGGTGTCGGTGACGATGCAGTCGGCGTCGGCAGCGGCCCAGTCGGCCTCCTCGCCGGCGACGACCGCGGCATTGGCCGTCCGCGCCCAGTCGAGCAGGCGCCGCGCGGGGGCGAGCTCCGCCGGGGTCGCGATCTTCAGGCTGAAGTCGAAGCGGGCGGCGGCATGGACCCAGGACGCCAGCACATTGTTGCTGTCGCCGACCCAGGCCACCGTCTTGCCGGCGATGGAGCCGCGATGATCCTCGAAGGTGAGGATATCGGCCATCACCTGGCAGGGATGCGAGCGCCGGGTCAGGCCGTTGATGACGGGGACGCTGGCATTGGCCGCAAGCTCGGCCAGCGCATCCTGGTCGAGGATGCGGATCATGATGCCATCGACATAGCGCGACATGACACGGGCCGTGTCGGCGATGGTCTCGCCGCGGCCGAGCTGCATTTCGGCTCCGGTCAGCATCAGCGTCTGGCCGCCGAGCTCGCGCATGCCGACATCGAAGGAGACGCGGGTGCGGGTCGAGGGCTGCTCGAAGACCAGCGCCAGCACCTTGCCGGCGAGCGGACCGACGCCGTCGCGGGCGCCGTCGCGCACGGCCTTCAGGCGGCGCGCGCGATCGAGGATGCCGTTGAGCGTGGCGGAATCGAAATCGGAAAGATCAAGAAAATGACGGACCATGGATCTTCCGATTCAGCCTTCGAGCCGCGCGTCTGGCCGCGCCGGCGCGAGGGCGGCCGCGGCCGCCTCGAGCTTCGTGAGCGCCGCGTCGACCTCGTCATGGCCGATGGTGAGCGGCGGCAGCAGGCGGACGACATTGTCGCCGGCGCCGGCGACGAGCATGTGCTCGGCGCGAAGCGCGAGGACGATCTCCGGCACCGGCTTGACGCCGTGCAGGCCGACGAGGAGCCCCTCGCCGCGCACGCCGTCGAAGACGTCCGGGAAGCGATCGACCAGCGAGGCGAGCCGCTGCTTCATGTAGAGACCGGTCTCGCGGACATGATCGAGGAAGCCGTCGGCGAGGACGACATCGAGCACGGCATTGCCGACCGCCATGGCGAGCGGATTGCCGCCGAAGGTGGTGCCATGCGTGCCGGGCGTCATGCCGCGGGCCGCCTCGTTGGTGGCAAGGCAGGCGCCGAGCGGGAAGCCGCCGCCGATGCCCTTGGCCGAGGTCAGGATATCGGGCGTGATGCCGGTCCATTCATAGGCGAACAGCTTTCCGGTGCGGCCGATGCCGGTCTGGACCTCGTCCATGATCAGGAGCAGGCCCTCGGCGTCGCAGAGCGCCCGCACCTCGCGCAGGAAGCCGTTGGAGAAGGCGCGCACGCCGCCCTCGCCCTGGATCGGCTCGAGCATGATCGCGGCCGTCTCCGGCGTCACCGCCGCCTTGATCAGCGAGATATCGCCAAAGGCGACCTGATCGAAGCCGTCCGACTTCGGGCCGAAGCCATCGAGATACTTCTGCTGGCCGCCGGCGGCGAGCGTCGCCAGCGTCCGGCCATGGAAGGCGCCCTCGACCGTGATGATGCGGAAGCGCTCGGGATGGCCGGCGACATAGTGATAGCGCCGCGCCGTCTTGATGGCGCATTCGTTGGCCTCGGCGCCGGAATTCGCGAAAAACACGCGGTCGGCGAAGCTGGCCGCGACGAGGCGGTCGGCAAGCCGCTCCTGCCCCGGAATGCGGAAGAGGTTCGACGTATGCCAGAGCTTGCCGGCCTGCTCGGCGAGCGCCGCCACCAGGACCGGATTGGCATGGCCGAGCGAATTGACGGCGATGCCCGAGGAGAAGTCGAGATAGGCCTCGCCCTCCGGCGTGTAGAGCCAGGCGCCCTCGCCTCGTTCGAAGGCGAGCGGAGCCCGCGCGAAGGTATCGAACAGGCTGCTGGAAGGGGTGGGAGCGCTGGATGCGGGGGCGGTCATTGGCCCTCCTCGGGTCGGGCGGTACGATGCCGGATGCCAAAAATCAAAGGTGCCACCCGAGGCCGTCGCGCCGGGCAGCACCTTTTTGCGTTGCCCTTATATCACGGTCGTGACGATTTCTGTCAATGGACCGCCGCCATCCACAGCCACGCAGTCGGCTAAGCGATTGACGCGACTCACTGTTCCGCCCCACGGGCCGAAACTGGGGAAAACGCCGCGATCGGCCCCCTCGATTCCCGCCGACTCTTGTCAGGGAGTCACGCCATATAGTAGCTTAACAACTGTTAAGATACGAAATATCGAGCGTCGGTCCCCCCTGAACAATGTGTCGAGTGTGTCGCCGTCCGCAGTCCAGGACGGTGTTCATAAGGGATTCGGACCGTCCCTCCGACGGACAAGGATACGCGATGACTTGGACGGACGAACGGGTTGAGTTGCTGAAGAAGCTCTGGATCGACGGCCTCAGCGCCAGTCAGATCGCAACCGAGCTCGGCGGGGTGACGCGCAATGCCGTGATCGGCAAGGTGCACCGGCTGAGCCTGTCCGGACGGGCAAAGCCGGCCACCGCGCCGACGGCCCGCACCCGGAAGCCGGCCGTCGCGAACAGCCGCGTCGGCGTTCAGCCGCGCGGCGCGGCACCGGCCCGGCCGCTGGTTGCCGGCAATACCGCGCTGAAGCCGATCGCGCAGACCGCGCCCGAGCCGCGCCGCACGCTTCGCGCGGAAGCCTCGGGCGCCGTCGTCGTGCCGATCAGCCTGCATGCGACGATCCTGACGCTGACCGAACAGACCTGCAAATGGCCGATCGGCGATCCGAGCACCGAGGAATTCCATTTCTGCGGCCAGCGCTCGGGCAGCGGCATCCCTTACTGCGAGTATCACTCGCGCATCGCCTACCAGCCGGTCCATGACCGTCGGCGCGAGCGCAAGGTGATGGTCGGCGCCTGATCCGATCGACACCCTCCGTTCCCCCGGCCGCCAGCGGGCGGGGGAACGCGGCCGATCGTCGGGGATGTTGATCGCGGCGCCAAAACCGCGAGACTGTCGTCCCCCATGGTCAACCGGACAGCTGCGATGAACCCTGCCGAGCCGGCGCGCGCCCACCAGACCAAGAAGCGCACGCGGATCCAGGAAGAGAACGAGCAGCGCATCCTCGATGCGGCGCTCGAGGTTTTCTCGAGCTATGGGCTGCGCGGATCGACGATCGACCAGATCGCGGCCAGCGCCGGCATGACCAAGCCGAACCTCCTGTATTATTTCCGCCGCAAGGACGACATCTACGTCTCCGTGCTGAGGCGCACGCTGGAGGACTGGCTGCAGCCGCTCGAGCTGCTCGGCGCCGGCGACGACCCGCGCGAGGAATTCCGCGCCTATATCGACCGCAAGCTGGAGATGTCGCGCGACAATCCCAAGGCCTCGCGGCTCTATGCGATGGAGATGCTGCAGGGCGCGCCGATGCTCGGCAAGGTGCTCGGCACGCGCCTGAAGTCGCTGGTCGACGACAAGGCGGCGCTGATGCGGCGCTGGATCGCCGAAGGGCGCATGGCCCCTGTCGATCCCGACCATCTCATCTTCATGATCTGGGCGACGACGCAGCATTATGCCGATTTCGAAGTCCAGGTCCGCGCCGTCCTCGGCGACAAGGCCGAGGGCGACCGCCATTTCGCGGTCGCGACCGAAGCGCTCGAAACCGTGATCCTCAACGGCGTGTTCGGGCGATAGACGGCCGTGACCCGTCGGCGTCGATATGCGCAGTCGCGTATGGGCACGACATATACGCCAGTGCGTATATGTCGAAGAAATACGCGATAGCGTATATTGACGATCCATACGCCTTCGCGTATCTCTCTTTCATGACCGAGCAGATCGTCCGCAACGAACAGCAACTCGGCGCCGCGCTGCGCCGCGTCCGTCGCAAGAGAGGCCAGTCGCAATCCGCGCTCGGCGAGCGGGTTCATCTCCGCCAGGCGACGATCTCGCGTGTCGAGGCCGGCGAGCCCGCCGTCCAGCTCAGCACGATCATGTCCGTCCTCGCCGCGCTCGACCTCGAACTGGTGGTGCGGCCGCGGTCCAAGACCGATGTCCACGACATCGATGCCTTGATCCGAGATCTCGTCTGATGGCGCGCCGCCCAAGCCATGTTGCGCTCAATGTCTTTCAAAACAGCAGGCTTGTCGGAAACCTGCGCAAGGCGCCCTCGGGAGCCGTCAGCTTTCGATACGCTGATCATTGGCTGACAGCCTCCAATCCTTCCCCCGTCTCCCTCTCCATGCCGCTGCGAGAGGAGCCCTATACGGGTGGGTCCGTCATCAATGTCTTCGAAAATCTCCTGCCGGACGAACTCTCCATCCGCCGCCGTATTGCTGAACGGGTCGGGGCAGCCGGCACCGACGTCTACAGCCTCCTGTCTGTGATCGGCGCTGACTGCGTCGGCGCCCTTCAATTCCTTCCGGAAGGTCACGACCCTGGACCAGCAGGACAGATCGAGGCCGAGGAGGTGACCGACGATGAGATCGCAAGGACTGTAGCCACGCTTGGCAACGACCCTCTGGGCATCACAAGGGAGAACGACTTTCGCATTTCCCTCGCGGGAGCGCAGGAGAAGACGGCATTGCTGCGCATGGACGGGCGCTGGTATCGCCCCCATCACACGACGGCAACCACGCATATCTTGAAGCCGCGCATCGGCCGCCGCCCCAATGGCCTCGATCTCTCCAGCAGTGTCGAGAATGAGTACGTATGCCTGAGACTGCTCAAGGCCTTCGGCTTGTCGGTCGCCGACGCCGAGATTGTCGACTTCGGAATTCCGACCTTGGTCGTCGAGCGGTTTGACCGGATATGGACGCCTGATGGCCTCCTCCTCCGGCGGCCGCAGGAGGACTTCTGCCAGGCGCTGTCGGTTCCGCCCAACACCAAGTACCAGTCTGATGGAGGACCGGGACTCATGGATGTCGTCAAGCTGCTTAGAGGCAGCGACGATCCGGAGCGCGACATCCGATCGGCCATGACCGCCGCGATCCTATTCTGGCTCCTCGGCGCAACAGATGGCCATGCCAAGAACTTAAGCCTCTTTCTCGTCCCGCGCGGCTTTTCGCTGACCCCGCTCTACGATGTGCTGTCGACCCAGCCCAATGTCGATGCCGGCGAAATCCCCGCAAAGGCGTTCAAGTTGGCCATGTCGGTCGGCAAGACGCGCCACTACCTCGTCGGCGAAATCATGCCGCGCCACTTTCTGCAAACGGCAGACGCTGCCGGCATCGGGGGCAGCCTGGTGCGCGACCTCTTCCAACAGATCGCAGCACGGATCGAGCCAGCCATCGCCGAGACAGTCGCCTCGCTGCCATCCGGCTTTCCGGAGGCACTGGTTGCTTCCGTCGCCGGCGGATTGCGCCGGCGCGGAAGGCTGCTCGAGAGCCCGTTGGACGCCTGACCCGATCTTACTCCGCCGGCTCGACCACCACCGCGGGCTTGGCCATCGGATTGTTCCTGTGCGTCGTCCAGTTGGCATATTCGCCGGTCACCGGGAAGCCTGTGCGCGGGTCGGTGCCGG
Organism: Kaistia sp.; assembly: GCA_965229325.1. Lineage (GTDB taxonomy): Bacteria > Pseudomonadota > Alphaproteobacteria > Rhizobiales > Kaistiaceae > Kaistia. Next base: position 2,794,084 of record OZ245873.1, read on the forward strand.
CCACCATCTGCTCCATGGTGATGCAGTCCTGCACCGGGCAGACATTGACACAGAGATTGCAGCCGACGCATTCGGCGTCGATGACCTCGAAATGGCGGATACCGTCGACCATCGAGGTGATCGCCTGGTGCGAGGTGTCTTCGCAGGCGATGTGGCAGCGGCCGCACTTGATGCAGAGATCCTGGTCGATCTTCGCCTTGGCGACGTAGTTGAGGTTCAGATACTGCCAGTCGGTGACATTGCCGACCGCGCGGCCGGTGATCTCCTCGACCGAGGTGAAGCCGTGGCTGTCCATGTATTCGGAGAGGCCGGTGATCATCTCCTGCACGATGCGGAAGCCATAGGTCATGGCGGCGGTGCAGACCTGCACATTGCCGGCGCCGAGCGCCATGAACTCGACTGCGTCGCGCCAGGTGGTCACGCCGCCGATGCCGGAAATCGGCAGGCCGCGCGTCTCGGCATCACGGGCGATCTCGGCCGTCATGTTGAGGGCGATCGGCTTCACCGCCGGGCCGCAATAGCCGCCATGGCTGCCCTTGCCGTCGATCGAGGGCAGCGGCGAGAAGGTGTCGATGTCGACGCCGATGATCGAGGAGATGGTATTGATCAGCGACACCGCGTCGGCGCCGCCACGCTTGGCCGCGCGGGCCGGCTGGCGGATATCCGAGATGTTCGGCGTCAGCTTGACGATGACGGGCATGCGGCTGTGCTGCTTGCACCAGCGCGTGACCATCTCGACATATTCTGGCACCTGGCCGACCGAGGAGCCCATGCCGCGCTCCGACATGCCGTGCGGGCAGCCGAAATTGAGCTCGACACCGTCGCATTCGGTCTCCTCGACCTTGGCGAGGATGTCCTTCCAGTAGTGCTCCTCGCAGGGCACCATCAGCGAGACGACGAGGGCGCGATCGGGCCAGTCGCGCTTGACCTCCTTGATCTCGCGCAGATTGATCTCGAGCGGCCGATCGGTGATCAGCTCGATATTGTTGAGGCCGATCAGGCGGCGGTCATTCGAATGGATCGCGCCATAGCGCGGGCCGGAGACATTGACCACCGGCGGATCGGTGCCGAGCGTCTTCCAGACGACGCCGCCCCAGCCATCCTTGAAGGCGCGGACGACATTGTAGGCCTTGTCGGTCGGCGGCGCCGACGCCAGCCAGAACGGGTTCGGCGATTTGATGCCGACGAAGCTCGATGCGAGATTGGCCATGGTGACGTCCTCCCTCAGCCGGCGCTGAGCGCGCGATGGATGGATTCGGCGGCGATGCGGCCGTCGGCAACAGCGGCGACGGTGAGATCCTCGCCGGTCGCGGCGCAATCGCCGCCGGCCCAGACACCGCCAAGCGAGGTGCGGCGCTCGGCGTCGACGCCGATCTTGCCGCCGACAAGGGCGATGGTCTCGGCCGCGCCGTTCAGCACGCCGGGAACGAGGGTCTGGCCGATGGCCTTGAACACCATGTCGGCCGGAAGCTCGAAGGTCGCGCCCGTTCCGACGAGCCGCCCGTCGCGATCGGCCGTCTCCTCGAAGACGATGCCGGCGACGCGGCCGTCCGTGACGACCAGCCGCTGCGGCCGGGCATGGAAGCGCAGCACGACGCCGCTCTTCTGGGCGAGCTCCTGCTCATAGAGCGAGGCGCCCATCTTCTCCGGCCCGCGGCGATAGACCATCGTCACCTCGCGCGCGCCGAGCCGCTTCGACTGGACCGCGACGTCGACGGCGGTCATGCCGCCGCCGATGACGACGACGCGGCCGCCGACCGGCAGCGCGCCGAGATCCTCGGCCTGGCGGAGATCGGCGATGTAGTCGACGGCGTCCTCGACACCGGGAAGGCTTTCGCCCTCGAGGGCGAGCGCATTGACACCGGCGAGACCCATGCCGAGGAACACCGCGTCATAGGACTGGCGCAGTTCGCCAAGCGTGATGTCGCGGCCGAGTGCCTTGCCGTGCTCGACGGTGATGCCGCCGATCGAGAGGACGAAATCGACCTCGGCCTGTGCGAAGTCATCCGGCGCCTTGTAGGCGGCGATGCCATATTCGTTGAGCCCGCCGGCCTTCTCGCGCGCGTCATAGATGACGACATCGTGGCCGTGCATGGCGAGGCGATGCGCAGCGGCAAGGCCGGCCGGCCCGCCGCCGACGACCGCGACGCGCTTGCCCGTCGAGGCGGCGCGGGCAAAGGGCTGCTCGCCCTTCTCGTCCATCAGCGTGTCAGTGGCATAGCGCTGCAAGAGACCGATCTTGACCGGCTTGCCCTCGGCCTCCTCGCGGACGCAGGCTTCTTCGCACAATGTCTCGGTCGGGCAGACGCGGGCGCACATGCCGCCGAGAATGTTCTGCGACAGGATCGTCTCGGCCGAACCGATCGGATTGTCGGTGAGGATCTGGCGGATGAAGAGCGGGATGTCGATCGTCGTCGGACACGCCTTCACGCAGGGCGCGTCGTAGCAGAAGTAGCAGCGATCGGCCTCGACGAGCGCCTCGTGGCGGCCGAGCGGCGGATGGATGTCGCTGAAGTTGACGGCATATTGCTCGGACGTCAGTCGGCCCGATGCGATGTCCGGCGCTGTCGTCGCCATGATCACTCTCCCTGCGGCCCCGCGGCCGTTCCCTGGCCGGGCGGTCTCGGCGCCCGGACGATCGACCCTCGCGCGGTCTTGCTGTCGCGACACCGGGCCGGAAAACTCTTGATCATTTGGACAAATTCCAGATCACGCGTCAAGGCGTGGATTCGAGCAATTCCAATCTAGGAATGCTCAAAATCGCAGCATGCCGGACCCTGCATCACGGCCGGCCGGTTCGCCCGACCGACCGTGATGCAGGCAGCTTGCCGGATCAGCGGCCGGCGGGCTCGACGAGGAGCCCGACGACCCGCCGCACGAGCGGCAGGATCAAGAGCAGCACGGGAAAGGCGACGAGCCAGGAGAGCGCCCAGGCGACGCCCCAGCGCATCGGGAAATCGGCGGTGAGGCCGAGGCCCTTCAGGGTCGAGACGGCCGAAACCGTGCCGCACATGAAGATCGAGAGGATGAAGGGAAACACCACCGCGCCATAGCGGGCCGGGAGGCGGGAGCGGCGAGGCCGCGAAGTGGAGGATGTCATGAGACTGTCCGTAAGGTTACGCCATGCGCCCGCCGGCAAGCCGGAAAGACCCACGGCGTGGGTCAAGGAGCGCGTTGATTGACGGTAACGCTTACGGTCCGGCGCAATGCACCGGAGCGCGGCCATATAAGCCGCGGGCCCGGCGGCTGGCAAGGCTCCCGGCGCCCCTTCGCAGCAGAGCGAGGCTAGTCCCCGCCGCCGAGCAGACGGGCGAGCGCGATCGGCGCCGCCGGCCGCTCGACGAGATCGAGCCCGGCAAGGAGATCGGCGATATGCGCCTCCATGCAGGCGGCGGCGGCGTCGGCATCGGCGGCGGCGAAGGCCGCGATCAGCGCGCCATGCGCGGGCGTCGCGCAGGTGTTCTCCTTGCGCCGCCAATAGAGCGAGATGATCAGCGAGGAGCGCGCCACGAGCTCGCGCACGAAGCCGGCATAGACGGGCTGTCCCGCGATCTCGGCGATCGAGACATGGAACGAGCCCGAGAGCACGATGGCGCGGCGATGGTCGCCGGAATGCAGCGCCTGATGCTCGGCCTCGATCTCGGCCTGGAGGCTGTCGATATCGGCGGCGGTGGCGCGGAGCGCCGCGGCGGCGGCGACGCGCGGCTCGATCAGCTGGCGCGCCTCGAAGACGCTGCGTGCCTCGGCGACCGTCGGCTGCGCCACCATCGCGCCGCGGTTCGGCTCGATATGCACGACGCCTTCATGCGACAGCGCCTCGAGCGCCGAACGGACGATGGTGCGGCTGGCGCCATAGACGGCGCCGATCTCATCCTCGGGCAGGCGCGTCCCCGGCGTGAGGCGATGATCGAGGATGGCCGCGAGCAGCTCGCGATAGACGGCCGCCGCCCGCGCGCTGCGCAGCGGCACGCGGTGTTCCATCGATGCGGCGGTTTCGGCGCGCGCGCCTTCTGGTCTCGACATGACGGCCTTTCCAAGGGCCGGCTGCGGACGCTGCCGGGCCGAACCCTCGTCACCGAGTCTAGATGAGGCGGCGGTGAGCGCAAAGGGCTTGATCGTATACGATTGAGGCATTCGATCGTCCTCAACGCTGAATCTTTGTGCATGCGAATTCGGCAGGCTTTCCAGCCGGCCTCAATGCGCCGAGCCCGCAAATCCCATCATCGTCAACGGCTTACGGCGCTCTCCCTCGGTCCGGCACGGCTTGGCACACGACTTGCGATCCAGTGCGCCGGCCCTCAACGGAGACGACGATGGCAAGACCCGCCGATCTGGAACTCGCGTCCGTCACCAAGCGCTATGGCGAGACGACCGCTGTCGACAGCATCGATCTGAAGATCAAGGCCGGCACCTATTGCTGCCTGCTCGGCCCGTCCGGCTGCGGCAAGTCCTCGACCCTGCGCATGATCGCCGGCCATGAGAGCGTCTCGGACGGCGATATCGTGCTCGGGCCGGAAGTCGTGAACGACCTGCCGCCGGCCAAGCGCGGCACGGCGATGATGTTCCAGTCCTATGCACTGTTCCCGCATCTCTCGGCGCGCGACAATGTCGCCTTTCCCCTGCGCATGAAGGGCATGAACAAGGTCGATCGCTCGATCCGCGCCACCGAGGCGCTGAAGACGGTCGACATGGAGCGCTACCAGGCGCGTCTGCCGAGCCAATTGTCCGGCGGCCAGCAGCAGCGCGTGGCGCTGGCGCGCGCGCTCGTCACCGACCCGCAGATCCTGCTGCTCGACGAACCGCTCTCGGCGCTCGACCCGTTCCTCAAGGTGCGGGTGCGCGCCGAGCTGAAGCGCTTCCAGCGCGAGCTCGGCATCTCCTTCATCCATGTGACGCACAGCCAGGAAGAGGCGATGGCGCTCGCCGACCTCGTCATCATCATGAACAACGGCCGCATCGAGCAGGCCGGCGCGCCGCGCGACATCTTCAACGCGCCGGCGACGGAGTTCGTCGCCCGCTTTATCGGCGGCCACAACATCATTCCGGGCGATGGTCGCACGATCAGCATCCGCTCCGACCGGCTGCATGTGACGAGCAGCGGCCACGGCACGCCGGCCGTTGTGCGCGACGTCGAATATCAGGGCATCGCCGTGCATGTCAGCCTCGCCACCGAGGCGGGCGTCGAGATGATGGCGATCGTGCCGGAACGCGTCTTCTACAGCCGTCCCTTCGAGGCCGGCGAAGCGGTCAAGGTCCATTGGGACGCGGCCGATATCCACGAGCTCGCCGCCTAGCGGCCACGGGTCCACCAGAGGAGAACTGTCATGAAAAAGACCGACACCGGCGGCATCTCGCGCCGTACGCTGCTCAAAGGCTCGGCCATCACCGCCGGCTTCATCGGCACCACCGCCGTCACCGGCTTCCCGGCCGTGCATGCCGACGAGCCGATCACGCTGCGCTATCTCTCGACCGCCACCAACCAGTCGCCCGCCATCGCCGCCAAGGCGAAGGAAGTGACCGGCATCAACATCGAATATGTGACCGTCACCACCGACGACGTCACCAAGCGCATCCTGACGCAGCCGGATTCGTTCGACCTCGTCGACAGCGAGTATTTCCAGCTCAAGAACCTGATCCCCTCGGGCAGCCTCGTCGGCATCGACGCCAAGAAGATCAAGCTCGTCGACAAGCTGGTGCCGGCGCTGACGCGCGGCGAGATCGACGGCAAGAAGATCGGCGACCAGGGCACGGCGCCGCACAAGGTGTTCTATCTCGAGAAGCAGCGCGGCAAGACCTTCGCCAGCGAGCCGACCGACTGGATCACGCTGATCCCGACCACCTACAATGCCGATACGCTCGGCATCCGCCCCGACCTCATCAAGCGCCCGATCGACAGCTGGGCCGAACTGCTCAACCCCGAATTCAAGGGCAAGGCCTCGATCCTCAACATCCCCTCGATCGGCATCATGGACGCCGCGATGGTCAACGAGGCGATGGGCGTCGTCAAATATGGCGACAAGGGCAACATGACCAAGGAGGAGATCGACAAGACGATCGCCACCCTGATCGAGGCGAAGAAGGCCGGCCAGTTCCGCGCCTTCTGGTCGGACTTCAACGAGAGCGTCAACCTGATGGCCTCGGGCGAGACCGTCATCCAGTCGATGTGGTCGCCGGCTGTCACCGCCGTCCGCCTCAAGGGCATCCCCTGCACCTTCCAGCCGCTCAAGGAAGGCTATCGCGCCTGGGCGGCCGGTTTCGGCCTGCCGAAGACGCTGAAGGGCAAGAAGCTCGACGCCGCCTACGAGTTCATCAACTGGTTCCTCTCCGGCTGGGCCGGCGCCTACCTGAACCGTCAGGGCTACTACGCCGCCGTGCTCGAGACCGCCAAGGAGAACATGAAGCCCTACGAATGGGCGTTCTGGATGGAAGGCAAGCCGGCCGAGCAGGACATCCTCGGTCCGGATGGCGGGCTGCTCGAGAAGGCCGGCTCGACCCGCGACGGCGGCTCCTACAACACCCGTATGGGTGCGGTCGCCTGCTGGAACTCGATCATGGATGAGAACGCCTACATGATCCAGAAGTGGAACGAGTTCATCGCCGCCTGATCCGACACGGCCGGCGGGCTCCCTCCCGCCGGCCCATCATGCCGCGGCGCGGCGCGCCTCAAGGCGCCCGCGCCGTTCCCTTGCGACGACGGACGGAGACACCAGATCCATGCTGGATGCGAAATCGCGCTGGACGCCCTATTGGCAGGCCGCGCCGCTTGCCGTCGTCTTCCTGCTGTTCTTCGTGCTGCCGCTCGCCATCACCTTCATGGTGAGCTTCTGGACCTATACCGGCTATTCGATCGAGCCGGCCTTTGTCGGCGACAACTATGTGACCGCCTTCGACAAGTGCATCGCCAGCCTGCCGGACCTCTGCACGACCTTCCGCACCTATCTCTCGACGCTGAAGTTCTGCCTGCTGGTCTGGCTGATCACGCTCGTGCTCGGCTTCACCATCGCCTATTACCTCGTGTTCGAGATCAAGTCGCCGACGACGCGGATCGTGCTGGCGCTCATCACGACGATCCCGTTCTGGACGTCGAACGTCATCCGCATGATCTCCTGGATCCCGCTGCTCGGCCGCAACGGTCTCGTCAACCAGGCGCTGATGGGCGCCGGCATCACGTCGGAACCGATCGACTGGCTGCTCTATTCGAGCTTCTCGGTGACGCTGTCGCTCGTGCACATCAACACCGTCTTCATGATCGTGCCGATCCTCAATTCCATGTCGCGCATCGACAAGTCGCTGATCGAGGCCGCCTATGACAATGGCGCCAGCGCCTGGCAGACGATCTGGAACGTCATCGTGCCGCTGTCGAAGACCGGCATCGCCATCGGCTCGATCTTCGTCGTCACCGTGGTGATGGGCGACTTCATCTCGGTCGGCCTGATGGGCGGCCAGCAGATCGCCTCGGCCGGCAAGGTGATCGAGACCCAGATCACGGCGCTGCAATTCCCGATCGCCGCCGCCAACGCGATTGTGCTGCTCGTCGTGGTGATGATGATCATCTGGACGCTGCTGCGCTTTGTCGACATCCGCAAGGAGCTCTGAGGCATGACCGAGGGTCGCTCGCGCGCGTTCTACATCCTCTCGGCGATCTTCGCCCTCTATGTGCTGTTCCTCTATGGGCCGACGATCACCATCCTGGTGCTGTCGTTCCAGGGGCCCTCGGGCGGCATGACCTTCCCGATGAATGGCGTCTCGCTGCACTGGTTCCATAATCTGTGGGCCGGCATCGGCGTGCCCAATGTCGTCGACGCGCTGCTCAACTCGCTGAAGCTCGGCATCGTCGTCACCATCCTGACGGTCGTGATCTCGGTGATGGCCGGCTATGCCTTCCGCCGCCGCTTCAAGGGCCAGGACGCGCTGTTCTTCACGGCCATCGCCAGCCTGATCCTGCCCTCGATCATCGTCTCGCTCGGCATCGCGCTCGAGTTCCAATTGTTCAACCAGACCATCGCCGGCCTCGGCGATCATCTCGTCGACACCTATGTCGACATCGACGATCCGACCGCCTGGACGAATTTCCTCGGCTTTGTCGGCACGACGATCCAGGACAATTTCCTGACGCTGATGGGGCTCTTCACCTCCGGCCTCGGCGCGCACCTGACCTGGACGCTGCCCTTCGGCCTCCTCATCATGTTCGCGGTCTTCAACCGCTTCAATCCGGCCTATGAGGAGGCGGCGCGCGACCTCGGCGCCTCGCCCTGGCAGACCTTCCGCTTCGTCGTGCTGCCGATGATCCTGCCCTCGCTGGTCGGCGTGGCGCTGTTCGGCTTCACGCTCTCCTGGGACGAGATCGCCCGCTCGAGCCAGGCCGTCGGCTCGGCCAACACGCTGCCGCTGACGCTGCGCGGGCTGACCACCACCGTCACCACGCCGGTCATCTATGCGCTCGGCACGGTGACCACCGCCGTCTCCTTCGCGGTGATCGCCATCGCCATCCTGACGCTGCTCATCGTGCAGGCGCGGCGGCGACGGCTTGGATCGGACGCCGGCAAGGGTCTATAACGGCACGCATGCGCATCCAGATCATCAATCCGGGCAGCGCGACGCCGACCACCGCCCGGATCGCGGCAGCGGCGCACGCCTTTGCCTCGGCCGGAACCGAGATCACCGCCATCGCCGCCGAAGGCGGGCCGCAATCGATCGAAGGGCCGGTCGAAGCGGCGCTGGCGCTTGCCGGCATCATCGAGCAGGTGGCGCGCGGCGAGAGCGAGGGCGTCGCCGGCCATGTCATCGCCGCCTTCGACGATCCGGGCCTCGACGCTGCCCGCGCGATCGCCCGCGCGCCCGTCGTCGGCATCGGCGAGGCGGCCTTCCATCTCGCCAGCCTCGTCGCCGGCCGCTTCACCGTCATCACCACCCATGTGCGCACGGTCCCGCTGATCGAGCACAATCTGCAGCGCTACGGCTTTGCCGGGCGCTGCGCCCGCGTGCGGGCGGCGGAGGTGTCGCTGCTGTCGCTGGACGACCCGCATTCGGCGGCGCGCGACCGCATCTCGGCCGAGATCGACCGCGCCATCCGTGAGGACCGTTCCGAGGCGATCGTGCTCGGCACGGCCGGCCTTGCGGATCTTGCCCGCTCGCTGTCGTCCGAGCATGGCCTGCCGGTGATCGAGGGCGTCTCGGCGGCGGTGCGGCTCGTCGAGACGCTCGCCTCGCTCGGCCTTGCCACCTCGAAGATCGGCGGATGGGCGCCGCCGCGGCGGAAATCGCTGCCAGCCCGCCTTGCCGGGCTCGGCGAATGACGGCAATCGCCGGAACCCTCCTCCTCCTCCGCCGTTGACCGGCGGGATCAGTCTGCACCAACAGCGCGGAAAATCGTCGGCGCGGCGGTGGAGGCTGGCCACAACCGGCCGCCGCCGCGCTATAGTCGTGGCAGGCGGCTTCCAGCGACGGGTCGCGCGGACTGGCGAGACCGCTTCAAGAGGAGTGCATGATGGCAGAAAAGACCGTGGGTTCCGACCTCTCCGAACAGATCAAGGCCATCCAGGCCGAGCTGCTGTCGCTGACCGAGACCGTTCGCTCCTATTCGAAGGACCATGCGAGCGCCGGCGCCGAAGCGGTGCGCGATGCGGCCGGCAAGGCCAGCGACGCGGCCTATGGCGCGGCCCATGAGGCGCACCGCCGCGGCGAACAGCTCGCCGAGGATCTGCAGGGCCGCATCACCGCCAATCCGCTGCCGTCCGTCCTGATCGCCGCCGGCATCGGCCTCGTCATCGGCGCCGTCCTGGGCCGTCGATGAACGGGGTCTTCGGAGCCCTCGCCAGCGTCGCCACGGCAGTGGCGGCGCAGGCCACCGCGCGTGTCGTCAAGAAGCTCGCCTGGACGTCGCTCGCCGCCGTCTTCATCCTGATCGGCGTCGCCTTCGCGGCGGCTGCCGGCTATGACGCCCTCGCCATCGCCCTCGGCCCCCGCACCGCCAAGCTGATTTTCGCCGGCGCCTTCGTGCTGGTCGGCCTCGTGATTATCGTCGCCGTCAACTACGGCTCCTCGCGACCGCGCCGGCGCCCGGCCGAGACGGGTGACACGACCACTGCCGCCGTCGCCTTCGCCATGGGCCTTCTGTCCGGCCTCGGCCGCCGCCGCTGACAGGCAAACGGTTCTCCAAAAGAAAAGGCCCCGGACGACATCCGGGGCCAAAACGCGTCGTGTTGGAAGCGCTTGTTCAGGCGGCCATCGAGGCCGTCGAATTGAAGAACAGCGCCTGGCTGATCGCCGCCTTGACCGTGCGCGGATCGAAGGGCTTCGTCAGCAGGAAGGTTGGCTCCGGCCGCTCGCCGGTCAAAAGGCGCTGCGGGAAGGCCGTGATGAAGATCACCGGCACGCTGAAGCCGGCGAGAATATCCTTCACCGCATCGATGCCCGACGAGCCGTCGGCGAGCTGGATATCGGCAAGGACGAGACCGGGCAGTTCCTTGCCGGCCGCGGCCACCGCTTCGGTGCGCGTGCGCGCGATCGCCGCGACCTCATGGCCGAGCTCCTGCACGATGCCGGCGAGATCCATCGAGATCATCGGCTCGTCCTCGATGATGAGGACGCGGGTGCGCGTCTGCCGGTCGATTTCGCTGAGCGCCTCGGCGATCAGCGGCTGAACCGCGGCCTTGTCGATGCCCATGACCGCGGCGGTGTCGGCATCGGAGAAGCCTTCCATCGCCGAGAGCAGGAGCGCCTGCCGGCTCTCCTTCGTCATCGCGGCGAGGCGCTGCTGCGCGGTCTCCTCCTGGCGGCTGAGACCCTCGATGCCCGTGTCGTCGCCAAACTGCGTTCCGGCCCAGATCGCATGGAACAGCCGATAGAGTGCAACCTTGGGATGGACATCGCGTTGGATGGCTGAAGGTTCGTTGATGATCGCCAGCAGACAGGCCCGCACATAGGCGTCGCCGCTCTGCTGCCCTCCTGTCAGGGCACGCGCATAGCGGCGCAGGAAAGGCAGATGCGGCGCCAGCAACTGCGACAGGCTATCAGGCATGGGTTCCCCCTTATCAGGACCAGTCATTGATGCTTCAACGCGGAATGTTGCATCCGGTTCCAACCGGATGGAACCAAAAAGCGGCGAGCGCATTGTCGAATGCTGCGAGCCGCGAGGAGGCGCTGGAACGGCCGCGCGCCGATGGAAGAACGGGTGAGCCGCATGGCAACTGCTGGGACAAATGATGTGAGCAATGACGAGAAGGACTTGAAGGGCGCAGCCCCTCTCTCCGCGCCGCCGGCCTCTCCTCCGCGCGACGGCAAGGAGGACTGGATCGGCCGACAGCTGCGCCGCGTCTTCGACGATGCGCTGAACGAGCCTCTTCCCGACGACATCATGTCGCTCCTGGAGCGGATCGACGAACCGAGCAAGCCCGCCAAAGACGGCGCGTGACACTTCTGCATGCACGGTGCCCGGCGCCGAGGAGGCATCCATGAAAGATGAACTGGTCGGGGCCCTGCCCATGCTGCGTGCCTTTGCCCGGTCCCTGTCCGGCAATCGCGACCGCGCTGACGACCTGGTGCAGGAGACCGTGATGCGGGCCCTCGCCAATCGCGACAAGTTCCAGGAAGGCACCAATCTCCACGCCTGGCTGGTGACCATCCTGCGCAACCAGTATTATTCGGAAGTCCGCAAGCGCCGGCGCGAGGTCGAGGACGCCGAGGGCACGCATGCGAGCCGTCTGTCGACGATCGCCGCCCAGCCCGGCCATCTCGAGCTCGACGACTTCCTGCGCGCCATGCAGCTTTTGCCGGATGAACAGCGCGAAGCGCTGGTCCTGATCGGCGCCAGCGGCTTCTCCTATGAGGAAGCGGCCGAGATCTGCGGCGTGCGCGTTGGCACCGTCAAGAGCCGCGTCTCGCGCGCCCGCTCGCGCCTCGACGAGATCATGAATGGCGGCGTCGAGCTGCCGGGTGGCGACAGCGCCGCCAAATCGGCCGGGGAAATCGCCGACGCCATGCGGCTCCGCGCCTGACGCGCCATCAAAAGGGCTGAAACCGCAGTGATCCCACGCCGGTCAAAAGGGGCCGTGCAGGGGGATCCACGATGCTGCCACCACCGACGCGACGCGACTGCCTCGCTGTCCTGACCGCAGCCGGCCTCAGTGCGGTCCTGCCGCGGACCGTGCTGGCCGCGACGGCGCCGATCGACCTTTCGGGCAAGTTCGCCGCGATCGAGGCCGGCCTGCCGGGACGCCTCGGCGTTTCCGTCATCGACAGCGACAGCGACAAGCGCTGGAGCCATCGCGGCGACGAGCGCTTTCCGCTGTGCAGCACGTTCAAGGTTCTCGCCGCCGCGGCGATCCTTGCGCGCGTCGATGCGCGCACCGATACGCTGGAGCGCCGCGTCGTCATCCGCGCCGGCGATGTCGTTGCCCATTCGCCCGTGACGGAAAGCCAGGTCGGCGGCATGGGCATGACGCTCGGCGAGCTCTGCCGCGCCGCCATCACCACCAGCGACAACACCGCCGGCAACATGATGCTGAAGGCGATCGGCGGGCCGGCCGGACTGACGGGCTACGCCCGCTCGATCGGCGATGACGAGACCCGGCTCGACCGCTGGGAAACCGCCCTCAACGAGGCGGCGCCCGGCGATCCGCGCGACACGACGACGCCCGATGCCATGGCGCGCGCGCTGCAGGCCGTGCTGATCGGATCGCGGCTCTCGATGCGCTCGCGCAAGCAGCTCGCCGAGTGGATGATCGCGAATCGGACCGGCGGCACGAAGCTCCGCGCCGGGCTGCCGAAGCGCTGGCGCATCGGCGACAAGACCGGCGGCGGCGATCAGGGCACCAGCAACGACATCGCCATCATCTGGCCGCCGGTGCGGCAGCCGCTCGTCGTCGCCGTCTATCTGACGCAGACGACCGCCCCGGCCGAAGACCGCGACGCGGCGATCGCCGAGGTCGCGCGCCTCGTTGCCTCGGCCGTGCAGAAGTCCTGACCGCGCATGAAAAAGCCCGCCGCGAGGACGCGGCGGGCTTCTTGTGCGGCGAGATGCAGCCTCGTCAGGCGCGGCGCATCACATGCATGACCGCCGAGATCAGGAAGAGGATGATCGCGACGACGAAGATGATCTTGGCGATGCCGATCGCCGTGCCGGCGATGCCGCCGAAGCCGAGGACGGCCGCGACCAGCGCGACGATCAGGAAGAGAATAGCCCAGTTCAGCATCACGAAACTCCCGTCAATTCTGCGGTCCCAGCACCGCTTCGCAGGACTAATGCGATGATGACGGAAGAGTTCCCGCGCGGCGTCAGGCGCCCGGCTCGCGGCCGGTGATCTCGATGCCGAAGCCCTGCAGGCCGACATATTGCGTCTCCTGCGAGGTCAGGAGGCGGATCGAGCGCACCTTCAGATCGCGCAGGATCTGCGCGCCGACGCCGATCTCGCGCCAGCGTTCCTTGCGCTGGCGGGCGGAGAGATGCTTCTCCTCGCCGTCGCTCGCGAGCGAGCCGTCGGGCCTCGCCACGGCCGGATCGCGGATCATCAGGAACACGCCGCGATCGGCGGTGCCGACCTTGCGCAGCGTGGTCTCGAGCCAGCTCTTCGAATCCGGGCCGCGCGAGACGAGATCGCTGATCGGATTGGCGCGGTGGATGCGGACGAGCACGTCCGGCTGCTCGGCGACATCGCCGAAGACGATGGCGAGATGCTGGATCGGGTCGAACGGCGTCTCATAGACATAGGCCGTGGCCGTGCGGCCGCCGACCGGAACCTGGAAGCTGTCGACTTCCTTGATGAAGCTCTCGTTGCGGGCGCGATAGGCGATCAGGTCCTCGATCGAGACGATCTTCAGATTGTGCTCGCGCGCGAATTCGATGAGCTGCGGCAGCCGCTTGACCGTGCCGTCGTCATTGACCACCTCGGCGAGGACACCGGCCGGCTCGAGCCCGGAGAGGCGGGCGAGATCGATCGCCGCCTCGGTGTGGCCCGAGCGGATCAGCACGCCGCCCTCGCGGGCGATCAGCGGGAAGATATGCCCCGGCCGCAGGAAGTCGGACGCGGTGCAATTGTCGTTGGCGAGCGCCTGGATGGTGTTCGCCCGCTCCTCGCTGGAGATGCCGGTGGTGAGGCCGACGCGATAGTCGACCGTCACCGTGAAGGCGGTGCGCATCGGGTCGCGATTGTTGGCGACCATCGGTGGCAGGTGCAGATGCTCGGCGCGATCCGGCATCAGCGGCACGCAGATGATGCCGCTGGTGTGGCGGATCATGAAGGCGACGTTCTCGGCCGTCGCCTTGGACGCGGCCATGATCAGGTCGCCTTCGTTCTCGCGATCGGTGTCGTCGACGACGACCACGAGTTCACCGGCGGCGATCGCCGCGATGGCTTCCTCAACCTTGTTCAGCGTCATGTCCAGGTTCCACCGGGCCGTCTTCAACAGACCGCCGTCTTAGCAGCCAAACCGCCCGCTGCGCCAGCGCTGCCGGCGCCGCATTCGGTTGACGCGGTGTTCAGCGGACGGTCAATGCTCGAGATCGTAGACGAGGATCCCGTCGATACCACCCTCGGCCGCGGCGACGATCATCGCGCCGACCTTGGCATGCTCGCTGTCGGCGAGATAGGCGTCGCGCGCCTTGGCGTCGCGGAAGGTGACGATGAAGCCCTCGGAAAAGCCCTTGTCGAGACCCTCGGGGCTGGAGTTGGCGGCGATGATGATGTTGGTCAGCCCGGGAACGCGCGGCCTCAGCGCATGCAACGCCTTGTAGATGTCGTCGCGCGTGCCGTCATTCGCCTCGGCGCGATAGCGGATGAAGACGCAATGGGTGATCATGCTTGGTTTCCTGCCCTTTTTTCAGGCGACTCGCGGCCGCGCTTCTTCGACGGGAGCGATTGTAGCCCTCGGCAGCGGCGCTGCGCCACGAATAAGGTCAGCCGCCTTCTCTCCGATCATGATCGTCGGGGCGTTGGTGTTGGAGGAATTGACCAGCGGCATGATCGAGCTGTCGGCGATGCGGAGCCCTTCGAGGCCGCGCACGCGGAGTTCCGGATCGACCACGGCGTGCTCGTCGATGCCCATCTTGCAGGTGCCGGCCGGGTGGTGATCGGTCTTGGCGTGGCGGCAGCCATAGTCGAAGTAGTCGGCATCGCTGACGACGCCGTCGCCGGGCAGCCGCTCGGCGAGGATGTAAGGCTCGAGCGCCTTCTGGCGGAAGATCTCGCGCGCAAGCTTCAAGCCGCGGATCGACATCTCCCGGTCGTAAGGGTCGGCCCAGTAGTTCGGATCGATCAGCGGCGCCATGGCCGGATCACCCGAGGCGAGGCGCACGCTGCCGCGCGAGCGCGGACGGAGAAAGGCCGAGTTCAGCGTCACGCCGGCATTGTTCAATTTGGCGACGCCGGCCTCGATGCCTGAGCCGAGGCCGAGATGGAACTGGATGTCGGGCGAGCGCGCCTCGGGATCGGCATACCAGAAGCCGCCCGTCTCGAAGAGCGAGGAGGCGACCGGACCCTTCCTGAAGAGAAGATATTCGAGGCCGGCATAGGCCGAGCGATACCATTTCGCATAGGAATCATAGGTGTGATCGCCGGTGCATTCGGCGATGACGAAGAGATCGAGATGATCCTGCAGATTGCCGCCGACGCCGGGGAGGTCATGCACGACCGGGACGCCGACCGATGTCAGATGATCGGCCGGGCCGATGCCGGACAGCATCAGGAGGCGCGGCGAGCCGATGGCGCCGGAGGAGACCACGACTTCGCGCTCGGCGCGGAGCAGCGTCTTGCCGCCGCCTTCCGCGATCTCGACGCCAATGGCCCTGCCCTTCTCGACGACGACGCGCAGCACCTCGACGCCGGTGCGGACGGTGAGATTGCGGCGTCCGGACGCCTGGCCGAGATAGCCCGTCGCCGCCGAGGAGCGGCGGGCGTTCTTCTGCGTCAGCTGGTAGAAGCCGATACCGGCCTGCCGCGCGCCGTTGAAATCGAAATTATAGGGAATGCCGGTCTCCTGCGCGGCGCGCATGAAGGCATCGCAGATCGGCAGGGGGGCGACGGGCATCGAGACGCCGATCGGCCCGCCATAGGCGTGGAAATCGTCGCTGAAGCGCTGGTTGTCCTCGGCGCGGCGGAAATAGGGCAGCACATCCTCATAGGACCAGCCGCGGCAGCCGGCCTGGGCCCACTCGTCATAGTCGAGCCGGTTGCCGCGCGTGTAGAGCTGCGCGTTGATGGTCGAGCCACCGCCGATCACCTTGGCCTGCGTATAGCGCAGCACGCGGTTCTGCATGTGCTTCTGCGGCACGGTCGACCAGCCCCAGGAGCCGATGCCCTTGGTCATCTTCGCGAAGCCGGCCGGCCAGTGATAGAGCAGGTTGTTGTCGCGGCCGCCTGCTTCCAGCAGCAGCACGCTGACCGCCGGATCTTCCGACAGCCGCGCCGCGATCGCACAGCCGGCAGGGCCGCCGCCGATGATGATGTAATCCGCCATCGCTTCCTCCCTCCGCCATGCGCCCCGCGCACTTTGGAACGTTCCAACCATTCGGCGCAGCCGCTGTCCCTGGCGGCCGCTGCCCGTTGCTAAAGTCTCGGGATGGCCAGCCCGCCATCGAGATCGATCACAGCGCCGGTCGCGAAGCCGAAGGCGCCCGAGGCGAGCGCGACAGCGGCCCGGGCGATATCGGCACCCTCGCCCCAGCGGCCGGCCGGCACGAGACCGCCCGCGATCAACCGGTCATATTTCTCGCTGACAGCAGCCGTCATGTCGGTGCGGATCACGCCGGGGCGGATCTCGTAGACGCCGACATCGGTCGCGGCGAGGCGAAGGGCGAGGTTCTGCACGGCCATCGCGAGGCCCGCCTTCGAGATGCAGTAATCGGCGCGCTCGGGCGAGGCGAGCGCCGCCGACACCGAGGAAATCGTCAGGATCGCGCGCGGATACGAGGGCGGGCGCGCCAGCATCCGCTTCGCCACCTGCTGCGTCAGGAACAGCGTGCCGCGCAGATTGACGTCGATCACCGTGTCGAAATTCTCGGGCGAGAGATCGAGCAGGTCGCCGCGCACCACGGCGCCGATACCGGCATTGTTGACGAGCACGTCGATCGGACCGAGCGCCGCCTCCACCGCCGCGAGCGCCGGCGTGTGGGCAGAGAGGTCGGCGAGATCGAAGGCCTCGAAATGGACGCGCGCGCCATGCGCTGCAACGCGCGCCAGCGCCTGCTCTGCCGCATCATCACGGACGCGATCGGTCAGCGCGACATCATGGCCGGCGGCGGCGAAGGCCTCGGCGATGGCAAGGCCGATGCCGCGCCGCGCGCCCGTGACGAGGGCGACCGGTCGCTGGTGGCCTGTCACCGTCATGCCTCGAAGCCCGTCGCGATCATATGGTCGGCGGTTCGGAGCGCCTGCGCCGCAATCGTCAGCGCCGGATTGACCGCGGCCGAGGTCGGCAGGAACGCGGCGTCGACGACGAAGAGGTTGCGATGGTCATGCGCGCGGCAATTCGTATCGAGCGCCGAGGTCGCGGGATCGGTGCCGAAGCGGACCGTGCCGCACTGATGCGAAGGCGTGCGCCCATCGAAATGATGCGTCAGCACCAGCGGGAAGCCGGCGGCATGGAAGCGATCCTTCATGACGCGGACGAGCTTCCAGTGCGCCTCCATGTTGGAGCGCTTCCACTGCATGATGACGCGGTCGCCATCGACACGGATGCGGCTGTCGCGATCGGGCAGATCCTCGTTCATGGCGAGAAAATCGACGCTGCGCCGCGACAGCAGCCGGAGCGCCCATTCCGGCGCGAAGGGGACATTGGCCTTCAGAATCTCGGCGGAGACGCGGCCGAGCAGCTGCATGTTGCCGAGCGGCCTGCCGCCCTTGCCGTCCGAGAGGTAGAAGTCGTTGAAGCCGAACGTCTTCTGATGGATGGAATCATTGGTGAAGCGCGGATCGACGGCGATCATCGCCGTCATGTTGTGGCTCATGAAATAGCGCCCGACGACATCGGAGCCGTTGGCGAGCCCATTCGGGAAGGCCTCGCTCTTTGAGGCGAGCAGCATGGCCGCCGATTTCACTGCGCCGGTCGAGAGGACGACGATCTTCGGCGACAGCGTCTTGGTCTCGCCGTCCTGCACATAGACGACGGAGGTGATGCGGCCGTCCGGCCCCGCGACGAGCCGCGTCACCTCGGCGCCGGTCTCGATCGTGATGTTGGGATCGGCGAGCGCGGTCGCGAGGCCGCAGGTCTCCGCGTCCATCTTGCCGGTGCGGGCGTCCGGGAACGCGTCCCAGGGCGTCCGCGCCTTCTTCAGCCATTGATCGATGTCGACGCCGAGCGGCAGCGAGGCCGGATTGAGGCCGACGGCCTTGAGCCGAGCCCGAACCTCGGCCAACGCCCGCTCGTCCTTGATGGCTGGATAGGCATAGGGCGCCGAATGGAACGGCTCGGTGTCGTCGTCGCCGAGCTCGCCGCGCACCCGGTAGAGCTGCTCGGCGCGGCTGTAATAGGGCTCCATCTCGGCATAGCGGATCGGCCAGGCCGGCGAGACGCCGCCATCATGCTCCATCGCCTCGAAATCCTCGGCGCGATAGCGGATCAGAACCGCGCCATAGAATTTCGAATTGCCGCCGACATAATAGTAGTTGCCGGGGTTGAACGGCGCACCGTTCGCCTCGGCGTCGTACCACTGCTCCTTGGGACGGAAATAGCCGCGCTGGAAGATCGCGCGCGCGTCGCGGTTCTCCGGCCGATCGGCAAGCTGGCGGCCCTTTTCGAGGATGACGACGCGGGCGCCCGAGCCTTTGAGCCCGGCGGCCAGCGTCGCGCCGCCCATGCCCGAGCCGATGATGACGATGTCAGGGGTCATGCCTCAGGCTACTCGCTGCTCGGTCTTCGGATCGAAGAAGACCGCCTTGTCCATGTTGAAGGTGAACGGCGCGCGCTGGCCGGCCTTGACGGCGGCATCCGAGCGCATGCGGGCGATGACGTGCTTGCCGCCGAGCTGGGTGACGACGAAGGTGTCGGAGCCGGCCGGCTCGACCACGTCGACATGGCAGGCGACGTCGACCAGCGTGCGCGCATTGCGGTCGGCGCCGTCATGGTCGGTGATCGCCTCGGGGCGGATGCCGAGCAGCACGTTCTGGCCGACGACGGCGGCAAGCTTCTCCGACGCCGCGCCGGGATCGAGGACGAGATCGTCCTCGTTCGCCCGTGCGAGCGCGACGATGGTCTTGCCGTTCTCGGCGCGGATCGCCGCCGGCACGAGGTTCATCGAGGGCGAGCCCATGAAATCGGCGACGAAGACGTTGACCGGGTTGTTGTAGACCTCGGCCGGCGTGCCGAACTGCTGCAGCACGCCGTCCTTCAGCACCGCGATCTGCGTCGCCAGCGTCATCGCCTCGATCTGGTCATGCGTCACATAGACGATCGTCGTCTTCATGCGCTGGTGCAGGCGCTTGATCTCGGTGCGCATGTCGACGCGGAGCTTCGCATCGAGGTTCGAGAGCGGCTCGTCGAACAGGAACACCTGCGGATCGCGCACCAGCGCCCGGCCCATGGCGACGCGCTGGCGCTGGCCGCCGGACAATTGGCTGGGCTTCCGCTTCAAAAGATGGCCCATCTGCAGCATGTCGGCGACCTTCGCCACCGCCGCCTCGCGCTCGGCCTTCGGCACGCCGCGCATTTCGAGGCCGAAGGCGATGTTCTCGGCGACGCTCATGTTCGGATAGAGCGCATAGGACTGGAACACCATCGCGATGTCGCGCTGCGAGGGATGCAGCTCGTTGACGCGGCGGCCATTGATGCGCACCTCGCCCTCCGAGATCGTATCGAGCCCGGCGATCATCGACAGCAGCGTGGACTTGCCGCAGCCGGAGGGCCCGACCAGCACCAGGAAGCCGCCCTCCTCGACGGAAAGGGTGATGCCCTTCAGGACATCGGTCGCGCCGAACCGCTTGACGAGACGGTCGATTTCAAGAAACGCCATGATCTAGTTCCCGCCCAAGATTTGGTTCCCGCCCAAGATGGCTTTATCCCTTGACGGCGCCCGCCATCAGACCGCGCACGAAGTAGCGGCCGGCGAGCACATAGACGAGGAGGGTCGGCAGCGCGGCGATCATCGCGGCGGCCATGTTGACATTGTATTCGACGACGCCCGTCGAGGTATTCACGACATTGTTGAGCGCCACCGTCATCGGCATCACGTCGCCCGAGCCGGCATAGGCCGAGGCGAACAGGAAGTCGTTCCAGATATTGGTGAACTGGTAGATCACGGTGACGACGATGATCGGCAGCGAATTCGGCAGCAGCACGCGGCGGAAGATCTGGAAGAAGCTGGCGCCGTCGACCATCGCCGCCTTGACCAGCTCGGTCGGGAACGCCTCGTAATAGTTGCGGAAGAACAGCGTCGTGAAGCCGAGGCCGTAGACGACGTGGACGAAGACGAGGTTCACGGTCGGATTGCCGAAGCCGAAGGTGAGCCCGGTCGTGTTGGCGAGGAACTTGCCGAACTGGCCGAACTGGCCGAGCACGGTCGCCATCGGCAGGAGCACCGCCTGGAACGGGATGAAGCAGGCGAACAGCATCAGCCCGAAGACGAGGCGGTGGCCCTTGAAGCGCCATTTGGTCAGCACATAGCCGTTGAGCGCGCCGAGCAGCGTCGAGATGGCGACGGCCGGCACCACCATCTTGATCGAGTTCCAGAAATAGCCGTGGATGCCCTCGCAGGTGAGGCCGACACAGGCCTCGCCCCAGGCGCGGATCCAGGGATCGAGCGTCGGCGCCTTCGGCAGCGCCAGCATGTTGCCGTGCTGGATCTCCGGCATCGTCTTCAGCGAAGTCACCAGCATCACGAAGAACGGGATCAGGTAGACGAGCGCGAAGAAGATCAGCAGACCGTAGATGACGATGCGCGGACCGATCGATGAACCGGGCGTGGCGCGCGGGGCGGCGGCGGCGCTCATCGGGCTTTCTCCCGCAGCTCGGAATAGAGATAGGGCACGATGATCGCCGAGATCGTGGCGAGCATGATCACGGCGCTGGCCGAGCCGACCGCCATCTCGTTCCGCTTGAAGGTGTACTCATACATGAAGTTGGACGGCAGCCAGGCCGAGCCGCCGGGACCGCCGGACGTCAGCGCCACCACGAGGTCGTAGGACTTGATCGCCATATGGGCGAGCACGATCAGCGCCGAGAGGAAGACCGGCCGCAGCAGCGGGATGATGATGCGGCGATAGAGCTGGAAGGTCGAGGCGCCGTCGATCTGCGAGGCCTTGACGATCTCGCTATCGATGCCGCGGAGGCCTGCGAGGAACATCGCCATGACGAAGCCGGACGCCTGCCAGACGCCGGCGATCACCACCGTGTAGATGACGAAGTCCTTGTTCTTGATCCAGTCGAAATGGAACGAGGTCCAGCCCCACTGGTGCAGCGTCTGCTCGAGGCCGAGGCCGGGATCGAGGAACCACTTCCAGGCGACGCCGGTGACGATGAAGGAAAGCGCCATCGGATAGAGATAGATCGGGCGCAAGAGGCCTTCGCCGCGGATCTTCTGGTCGAGCAGGATGGCGATGAGGAGCCCGAGGCCGAGGCAGATGACGATATAGAGGACGCCGAAGATCCCCATATTGGTGATCGAGGTGTACCAGGACGACGGCGGATCGCTCTCGAAGGTCCAGCGCCACAGCCTTTGATAGGCCCGCGCGTCGGTCAGCACATATTTCGGGAACGCCTTCGAATTGGTGAAGGAGAGGTAGATCGTCCACAGGATGAAACCGTAGACGAAGATGAGCGTGATCGCGAAGCTCGGCGCCAGCACCAGCTTCGGCAGCGCATCCTGCATCCGGGCGCGCAGCGACGGCCGAATGGGCGCGCTGGCCGCGTCGGCGGCACCTCTTCGCGATGTTGCGATCGTTGTCATGGGGCCTCCCCGAGGGCCGTGGTCTCAAGAGCTGGACATCGAAGCGCTGGACTTCACCTCCCCCTGAGGGGGAGGTCGACGGCCGAAGGCCGGCGGGAGAGGGTTTAGGGACGGATCCGGAGAGGGCTCGGAACAGGACCTCTCTGTGAGCGCCGTAAACCCTCTCCCGGCGCTTCGCGCCGACCTCTCCCTCAGGGAGAGGTGAAGCAACGAGAGGCGAAGCGGCGGTGGCTCCCTCCCCTTGGCGGAGAGGGAGCCCAATCCGCTGCTTACTTCGCGTCGTCGATGGCCTTGACCAGTTCCTCGACCGCCTGGTCGGAGGACGTGATCTGGCCATGGACGAACTTGGAGACGACGTCCTTGTAGGCGTTGGCGACGGCCGGCGGGGCGCCATAGCCCTGGGCGAGCGAGCCGAACAGCGTGCCGCCTTCATTGGCCGCCTTCAGATCGGCGATGCCCTTCTTGCCGCACGCATCGAAGTCGGTGTCCGGAACGTCGGTGCGGGCCGGAACCGAGCCCTTGACGACGTTGAAGGCCGACTGGAAGCTCTTGGAGAGCGTCGCCTTGGCCAGCGCGACCTGCGCCGCCTTGCGGTC
Organism: Kaistia sp.; assembly: GCA_965229325.1. Classification (GTDB taxonomy): domain Bacteria; phylum Pseudomonadota; class Alphaproteobacteria; order Rhizobiales; family Kaistiaceae; genus Kaistia. Next base: position 2,816,554 of record OZ245873.1, read on the forward strand.
ATCCGGCACGTCGAACATGCCGAACATGTCGGAGTTGTAGATCACCGAGCCGTCGGTGCCGGGGAAGCGGTAGCAGAGGAAGTCGGTGCCCGGCACCTTCTTGGCCGCCACGAACTCGCCCTTCGCCCAGTCGCCCATGACCTGGACCAGCGCATCGCCATTGATGACCATGGCGGTGGCGAGGTTCCAGTCGCGGCCGGAGAAGTTCGGATCGACATAGGCCTTGAGCTTGCCGAGATTGTCGAACGACTTCTTCATCGTGTCGGACTTCAGCGCCTCCTCGTCGAGGTCGTTGAAGGCCTTCTTGTAGAACTCCGGCCCGCCGGTCGAGAGCACGATGCTGTCGAACATCGTCGCTTCCTGCCAGTTCTGGCCACCGAGGGCGAGCGGCGTGACGCCGGCCGCCTTGGCCTTGTCGAGCAGGGCGATGAAGTCGTCGAAGGTCTTCGGCTCGGTGCCGCCGATCTTGTCCATCACGGCCTTGTTGATCCAGAGCCAGTTCACCGAGTGAACATTGACCGGCGCCGCGACCCACTTGCCGTCATAGACCGAGAACTTCTGCAGCGCCGCCGGAACGGCCTTGTCCCAGCCTTCCGCGACCGCGGTCGCGGTCAGGTCGCCCATCTTGCCGGCTTCGGCATAGTCGAGCACCGTGTAGCCGAGCATCTGCGAGGCGGTCGGCGGGTTGCCGGCAGCCACCATCGCCTTCAGCGCGGTCATCGCGGCATCGCCGCCGCCGCCGGCCACCGGAACGTCCTTCCAGGTGTAGCCTTCCTTGGCGAGATCGTCCTTGAGGACGTTGAGGGCCGCGGCTTCGCCGCCCGAGGTCCACCAGTGCAGCATCTGCACTTCCTTGACGTCATCGGCATGTGCAACGAGCGCCGTCGACGCGAGCATGGCCGCAGCCATCATCAGCTTACGCATAGTCTCTCTCCTCCCGATTGAAACCGGCCGTGCCCCCTCCAGGTCACGACCACTCTTCTTCCATCAGTCCGCAACCCACCATGATGTGCGCGGACCTCGGTGGAACTGAATTGTTTTGGTCTCCGAAAAATCTTCTACAGCATTTCTGCCGAGTTCTCTACCAAGACCACTCTGTTTCATGCCGCCGAAGGGCAGTTCCGGGTAGCCGTCCATGAAGGTGTTGACCCAGACGGTGCCGGTGCGGACAGAGCGGGCGACGGTCATCGCCGTATCGATGTCGCGCGACCACACGCCAGCCGAGAGGCCGTAATCGGTGGAGTCCGCGAGGCGCATCGCCTCCTCGATCCGCTCGAAGGCGAGCACCGAGAGCACCGGGCCGAACACCTCCTCGCGGGCGATCGCCATCTCGGCCTTCACGCCGGTGACGACGGTCGGCGACATGTACTGGCCGGCGCCGCTGGCGATGCCGGCTCCGCCGAGCGCGACTTCGGCGCCGTCGGCGGCCGCATCGACGATGGCGTTCTCGATCTTCTTCAGATGCTCGGGCGTGATGATCGCGCCGACCTTGGTCGTCTCGTCGAGCGGATCGCCGACCTTGACCCGCGCCGCCCTCGCCTCGAAGGCAGCGAGGAAGTCCGCGGCGACGTCCTTGTGAATGATCAGGCGGCTGCCGGCATTGCAGCATTCGCCGGCGTTGAAGAACGCGCCGAACACGGCTGCGTCGACGGCGGCCTCGAGATCGGCATCCGGGAAGACGATCTGCGCATTCTTGCCGCCGAGCTCCAGCGCGACCTTCTTGAGGCCGGCGCCGGCGACTTCCGCCGTCGCCCGGCCGACCCGGGTCGAGCCGGTGAAGGTCACCATGTCGACGGCAGGGTGGGCGACCATGTGCTTGCCGACATCGGCGCCGGTGCCGAGCACGATATTGCAGACGCCTTCCGGCAGGCCGGCCTGCATCAGGATCTCGCCGAGCACGACGGTCGAGGCCGAGGTCATCTCGCTCGGCTTGACGATGGTGGTGCAGCCGGCGGCGAGCGCGAAGGGCAGCTTCTGCGCCACGATCAGGAACGGGAAGTTCCACGGCGTGATGATCGAGACGACGCCGACCGGCTCGCGCAGCACGACGCCGAGCATGGCATCGCCGAGATTGGCATAGCTCTCGCCATGCAGCGTGCGGGCGAGCGAGGCGGCATAGCGCCAGATATCGGCAGCGCCCGCGATCTCGCCGCGCGCCTGGGCGATCGGCTTGCCGCTCTCGATCGCATCGAGCCGGGCGATCTCCTCGCGCCGCGCATCGATGAGATCGGCGGCCTTGAGCAGGACGGCGGCCCGGTCGGACGCCTTCATGCGCGGCCAGGGACCGCGATGAAAGGCGCGGCGGGCAGCGGCGACGGCGCGCGCCACGTCGCTCTCGGAGCCGAAGGCATAGCGGCTGACGACGATGCCATGGCCGGGGCTGACGCGCTCGCCTTCGAGACCGATCTCGCCATCGGTCCATTTGCCGTCGATCAGCATCTGGTAGCGGCGCGGACCGCTCGTCGCCTCGGCGAGGCTCGCGGGATCGATGTGCAGCGTCATGTCAGCAATCCTCAAAACGGGGCGCGCGCTTCTCACGGAAGCTGGCGGCGCCCTCTTTCAGATCCTCGGTGAAGGCGGCGAGCGCGCCGGCGACGCTTTCGATCGCCGCCGCCTCTTCCTCGCCCTCGGCGGCATTGATGAGCTGCTTGGTGACCTGGACGGCGACCGGGCCGCGCGCGGCGATGGCGGTCGCGAGTGCCTTCGCGGCGACCAGCCCCTCGCCTTTCGGCACGACCTTGTCGACGAGCCCCAGCGCCAGCGCGTCTTCGGCGCCGAACATCTCGCCGCCGAGCGCCATGCGCTTGACGATGCGCGAGCCGAAGCGCCGCACCAGCCGCTGCGTGCCCGACCAGCCGGGCACCATGGCAAGGCCGGTCTCGGGCAGGCCGATGCGGCCATGCGCCTCCATGACGATGAGATCGGCGGTGGCGGCAAGCTCGAGCCCGCCGCCGAAGGCATGGCCGTTGAGGCAGGCGATCAGCGGCTGGCGCAACCGGGCCAGGCGATCGAACACGCGGTGGCCGTTGCGGATCCAGTCGCGCATGAAGGTGACGGGATCGAGCCCCGCCCAGGCGGCGATGTCGCCGCCGGCGGAGAAGGCCTTCTCGCCCGCCCCTGTGATGATCGCGACGCGGATGTCGCGATTGCGCTCCGCGGCGATGACGAAGTCCTCGATGCCGGCGATCATCGCCTGATCGAGCGCGTTCAGCTTTTCCGGCCGGTCGAGCGTCAGGATCGCGACCGGGCCTTCGAAGTCCGTGCGGAGGCGGGCATCAGCCATGCTGCACCCCATGCGGCGCGCCATCGAGCGCGAGGCCGATCGTCTCCGGCCGATAGAGCCGCTCCGGCGTGCGCTTCAGGTCCTTGGCGACGAGCAGCGGGAAATCGGCCTGGCCGAGGATGTCGCGTTCCAGATCGAAGCCCGGCGCGATCTCGATCACCTCGACGCCACGATCCGTCAGCCGCATGACGCAGCGCTCGGTGACATAAAGGATCTCCTGGCCCTGCTGCACGGCGCGGCGGCCGGAGAAGGAGACATGCTCGACTTCCGGCACCAGCTTCCTGACCTTGCCTTCCTTGACGATCGCGACCGCGCCGTTCTCGATCGCGAATTTGGCGCCGGCGTTGAAATAGCCGGAGAAGATGATGCGCTTCGCCCGCGCGGTGATGTCGACGAAGCCGCCGGCGCCGGCCGTCACATGCGGGCGGGCGGCGAGGCGCGAGACATTGACCGAGCCGGCGGCGTCGATCTGCAGGAAGGAGAGCAGCGAGCAATCGAAGCCGCCGCCCTGGAAATAGACGAATTGCTGCGGGCTCGGCACGATCGCCTCGGCATTCGAGGCGCAGCCGAACTGGAAATCGAGCAGCGGCACGCCGCCGACGGCGCCCTGCTCGATCACCCAGGTGACATCGCCGTGGCGGCCTTCCTCGATCAGGATGCGCGGCACATTGGCCGAGATGCCGAAGCCGATATTGACCGCCCAGCCGGCGTGCAGCTCCATCGCGACGCGGCGGGCGATGACCTTGGCGATGTCGAAGGCCGGGATCTCGAAGCTTTCGAGCGGCCGCGAAATCTCGCCGGAGATGGCTGGCTCATAGGGGGTCTGGCAGGTCTGCCACTGGTCGGGCGCGACGACGACATGGTCGACGAGAATGCCCGGCACATGCACCTCGAGCGGCTTCATCGTGCCGGACCGGGTGATGCGCTTCACCTGCGCGATGACGATGCCGCCATTGTTGCGGACGGCGAGCGCCTGGTCGAGCGGCCCGAGATAGGCGCCCTCATGCTCGAAGGTGAGATTGCCGCGCTCGTCGGCCGTGGTGGCGCGGATGATCGCGACATCGGGCACGACGGCGGGGAAGAACAGCCATTCCTCGCCGCGGAACTGGATCACCTCGACGACAGGCGCGGCTGCCGCCGCGGCGTTCATGGCGCAGCCCTGCCGGCGCGGATCGGCGAAGGTGTCGAGCCCGACCTTGGTGATGACCCCCGGCCGCTTCGCCGCCGCCTCGCGATGCATGTCGAACAGGATGCCGGAGGGGATGTTGTAGGCCGGCACGGCATTGTCGCCGACCATCTTCCAGATCGCCGGCGGCTCGGCCGAGGACGGGCCGGACGGATAGGAGCCGGCGAGGATGCGCCCGAGCAGGCCGGGCTTCGCGACATGGTCGATGCCCTTGACCCCATACATGTCGCCGGCGGCGATCGGATGCAGCATCGTCAGGTTCTTCGGATGGCCAGTCTCGTCGAAATGGCGGCCGATCGCGGCCAGCATCGCGTCCGGACAGCCGAGCGCGCTCGCCGAGGAGACGGTGACGACGGCATCGTCGGCAATGAGGGCAGCGGCCGCTTCGGCCGTGATGACCTTGGACGCCATGCTCAGAGCCCCGTCTCCACCTGGACCAGCGCGCCGGTGCGCGCGGCTTCCTGGACGGCGAGGCCGAAGGCGAGCGAGCGGATGCCGTCCTCGCCGGTCGCCGCCGGCTGGCCTTCGCCGCGCACGGCGGCATGGAAGGCGCCGAGCGCGCGCAGATAGAGATCGCCGCGGTCGAAATCGATGACGTGCTCGCCGCTGTCGTTGCGCAGCACCAGCGAGCCGATCGGCCGCTGGGTCATGACATCGCGCGCGATCAGCGAGCCTTCGGTGCCATGCACCTCGAAGCCGGTGCCGGCATATTTCGAGGTGAAGGCATCATGCGTCTGCGCGATCAAGCCGGAGCGGAAGCGCACCGTCGTCATCACCGCATCCTCGAGCCCGCCCTCGGCCATGCCGGCCGATTGCGTCAGCGCCTGCACGCTCTCGGGCTCGTCGCCGAGCACGAAGCGGAGCGTATCGGCATCATGCACGGCGATGTCCAAGATGACGCCGCCGCCGGCCTCGCGCTTGTTGATGCGCCAGCCCTGCAGGAAGGGCGGCAGATAGACGGCATGGAACACACGCGCCGCGAGCGGCCGGCCGATGCGGCCCTCGGCGATCGCCTCGCGCATCGCCCGGTGCGCACCGGCATTGCGCAGATGGTGATTGGTGGCGAAGACGACGCCCGCCTGCTTCGCCGCGGCGACCATGGCATGCGCATCGGCGAGGTCGAGGGCCAGCGGCTTCTCGCAGAGGATGTGCTTGCCAGCCTTCGCCGCCGCCAGCGCCTGGTCGCGATGCAGCTCGTTGGTGGTCGAGATATAGACCGCGTCGATATCGGCCCGCTCCAGCAGCGCATCAAGGCTGTCCGTCGCCGAGGGGATGCCGTTGGCAGCCGCATACTCATTGGCGCGGCCGGTATTCGCGCTCATCACCGCGAGGACGTCACCGCCATTCATGCGGATGGCGTTGATGACGTGCTCGCGCGCGATGTTGGAGGCGCCGATCAGGCCCCAGCGGATGGTGGTCATTGCTCTCTCCCGGAATGGGCGCCGCAGCTCGCTCTCACCACGAGGTCGACATCGCTGACGAACTCCTCTGGCCGCGTGTCGCCATGGATCATGCGCAACACCTGATGCGCCGCCCGCTCGCCGAGGGCGCCGGTATCGACATGCACGGTGGTGAGCGGCGGATTGGTGTGGCGCGCCTCGGCGACGTCGTCGAAGCCGACCAGCGCGAAATCGCGGCCGGCGGCGAGCCCGCGCCGCTCCAGCCCCGACAGTACGCCGAAGGCGACGACATCGTTGAAGCAGAGCGCCGCCGTCGCGGGCTCGGCCATGTCGAGCACATGGCCGACGGCGGTCAGCCCGCAGTCGCGATTGGGCGGCCCCTCGATGACGAGCGAGGGATCGAGCTTCAGGCCGGCTGCCAGCATCGCCGCCTGATAGCCGCCGCAGCGGTCGTTCTGCGCGATCATGTCGGCATAGCCGCCGAAAAAGGCGATGCGCCGATGGCCGAGCGCGAGGAGATGCTCCGTCGCGCGGCGGGCGCCGCGGAGATTGTCCGGCGTCACCGAGGAGAATTTCGGCCCGGCGAGGCGCCGCATGGCAAGCACCGTCGGCACGCCGAGCTGCGCCAGGGCCTCGATATCCGCCGGCCTGGTGCCGCGCGCCGGGCAGATGATGAGCCCGGCGATGTCGTGCTCCGACATCGAGCGCAGCACCTCGCTCTGGCGCTTCGGGTTTTCGATCGTGTTGGCGATGAAGGGGATATAGCCGGCGGCGTGGAAGACGCGCTCGATGCCAACAGCGAGTTCCGCGAAGAACGGGTTGGCCAGGTCGTTGATGACCATGCCGACGATGTTGGAGCGGGAGCCGCGAAGGTTGGCCGCGCCGCGATTATAGACATAGCCGAGCGCCTCGATGGAGGCGTTGACCTTGTCGCGCGTCTCGGTCTTCACCAGCGGGCTCGCCTGCAGCACGAGCGACACCGTCGACTTCGACACGCCGGCATGGCGGGCGATGTCGATCATCGTGACGCGTGACGCGGAGGCTGGCGTTTCCCGGGCGTTCATGGACCGATTGCGATCTCGTTTTGGAACGTTCCAATTTCTGATAGAGCCCCGACGCCATCGAGTCAAGAGGACAGCTGGCCGGCTTCGGGACGTCCGCTCGCGAAAGAAGGGAATGGCCGGCCGGTCGCATAGGCGTTACGCCGTCCAAATGGAACGTTCCAACGTTCTTGGCCGGTTGCCGGGGTCCTGGCCACCCCGAGCCGAAGCGCGAGCCGGATTGCCGGGTCGTGCCCGGCAATCCCGTTGATGGCCGCCCTACTCCGCCGCGATGCGCATCGCGGCGGCATGCTCGGCGCCCGCCGGGGTGTCGCCGGCGGCCGGCACGCTTGCCGCAGGGACCGGCGCATCCGTGTCCTCCTCGGCGCGGTTCGGCTTCACGATCCAGCGGAAGAGGCCGGAGATGCCGCGCGAGACGTCGTCCATGATCGAATAGACCGAGGGGATGAACACCAGCGACAAGACGGTCGAGACCAGGAGGCCGCCGATGACCGCGATCGCCATCGGCGCGCGGAACTCGCCGCCCTGGCCGACGCCATAGGCGGCCGGCAGCATGCCGGCGGCCATGGCGATGGTGGTCATCACGATCGGCCGGGCGCGCTTGCGGCCGGCATCGATCACCGCCTCGGTCTGCTCCATGCCATGCTTCTCGCGCTCGACGGCGAAGTCGACCAGCATGATCGCGTTCTTGGTGACGATGCCCATCAGCATGAGGATGCCGATGATGACGGGCATCGACAGCGCATTGTTGGTGAGGAGCAGCGCCGCCACCACGCCGCCGACCGAAAGCGGCAGCGAGGCAAGGATGGTGATCGGCTGGATGACGCTGTTGAACAGGAGGATCAGCACCACGAACACCATCATGATGCCGGAGCCCATGGCGAGCGCGAAGCCCGAGAAGACCTCGCCCTGGATCTCGGCGTCGCCGGTCTCCTGGATGCGGACGCCGGCCGGGAACGCCTTCACCTCCGGCAGCGCCTGGATCCGCTCGAGCCCCTGGCCCGAGGTATAGCCCGGCGCCATGTCGGTGCCGACCTTGACCAGCCGCTCGCGGTCATAGCGCTCGATGGTCGAGGGGCCCTGGCCGAAGCCGATATCGGCGACGGTCGCGAGCGGCACCGAGCTGCCGGAACCGGTCGGGACGCGCAGCGCGGAGAGGAGATTGAGATCGCCGCGCGAGCCTTCCTTCAGCTCGACGCGGATCGGGATCTGGCGATCGCCGACCGTGAACTTCGCCAGCTGGCTGTCGGCATCGCCCATGGTGGCGACGCGGACCGTCTCCGAGATCGCGGCGGTGGAAATGCCGAGATCGGCGGCCTGGTCGGCCTTCGGATTGATGCGGATCTCCGGCCGGGCGAAGGAAGCCTGCGCCGCCGGATTGGAGAACATCGGGTCCTTGCGCATCGCCGCTTCGAGATTGCTGGCGGCCGTCGCCACGGCATCGCCGTCACGGCCGAGAATGCCGACGGTCGCCTCGCGGTCGCCGCGCTCGTTCATGAAGAAGGCGCGGATGTCGGGGATTTCGGTGAGCGCGTCCTGCACGACGAATTGCAGGTCCTTCTGGGCGAGGCGGCCGGTCTCCTTCGGCGTCAGGTTGACGATGACGGTGGCGCGCCGCTTCTCCAGCGTGCCGGTCGGAGAGGTGCCGCCCATGACGAAGACGCTCTCGACGCCGGGGATGGCGCCGAGCTTGGCCGAGATGGCATCGCTGACCCGCTCGGTCTCGTCGAGGCGCGAGCCCGGCGGCAGTTCGACCGAGGTGACGATGCGGCCCTCGTCGACCGGCGGGATGAAGCCGGTCGGCAGATACTGTGTCGCGCTCATCGAGACGAGGAAGAAGGCGATGCCGGCGGCGATGGTGACGAGCGGCATGACCGGGACGCGGACATACATCTTGCGCTTGACCCCGCCCTCGAGACGGCGGGCGAAGGGCACGCGGATGCGCGGCCGCCACAGCGTGACGCGCAAGAGGCCGGTATAGAGGCGCATGATGAAGCCGTCTTCATGCTCCTCGGGATGCGGCCGGCCGAGCCAGGTCATGAAGGCGGCGGCGAAGAGAACGACGCCGAGCGTCGCGCCGATGACGAGCGGCCAGCCATAGCCGGCAAGGCGGGCGGCGAGCGTATCGAGCGCTGCGAGAGGCGACCACCAGGAAGCGGCCGGGCCGGCATTCTCGACGAGGAGCAGCAGGGCGACGAAGCCGATGCCGAGCATCGCATAGAGGCTCACCCTGCGGCGCAAGGAGGCCCAGACGCCCGGATAGACCTTGCGCCCGTCGGTTCCGTCGCCGACGAAGGGCTCGCGCATGAAGAACGCCGCCATCATCGGCGTGATCAGGCGGGCGACAAGCAGCGAGAAGAACACCGCGATCGCCACCGTCAGGCCGAACTGCTTGAAATACTGGCCGGCGACGCCGCCCATGAAGGAGACCGGCGCGAAGATGGCGATGATGGTCGCCGAGATGGCGATGACGGCGAGGCCGATCTCGTCGGCCGCTTCCAGCGCCGCCTTGTAGGGCTTCTTGCCCATGCGGATATGGCGGACGATGTTCTCGATCTCGACGATCGCATCGTCGACCAGGATGCCGGTCACCAGCGTGATGCCGAGCAGGCTGATGAGATTCAGCGAGAAGCCCATCATCGACAGCGCCCAGAAGGTCGGGATCGCCGACAGAGGCAGGGCGACGGCGGCGATCAGCGTGGCGCGGATATCGCGCAGGAACAGGAGCACGACGAGGATCGCCAGCAGCGCGCCCTCGACGAGCGTGTCCATCGCGCTCTCGTAGTTGCCATAGGTGTAGTAGACGCTGTCGTCGATGCGGGTGAAGCCGATATCGGGATAGGCCTCGCGCAGCTTGCCGACCTCGGCCGCGACGACATCGGAGACCGAGGCGTCACTGGCGCCCTTGGCGCGATAGATCGCGAAGGCGACGACCGGCTTGCCGTCGAGCCTCGCATAGGATTTCGGCTCCTGATAGCCGTCGACGACCGTGCCGAGATCGGAGAGCCGCACTTCGCGGCCGCCCGTCAGCACGATGCGCGTCGCGGCGAGATCATCGAGCGTGCCGGCATTGGCCAGCGTGCGGATGGTCTGCTCCTGGCCGCCGACCTCGGCCTTGCCGCCGGAGAGATCGACATTGGTCGATTTCAGCTGCCGGCTGACCTCGGCCGCGGTGACGCCGAGCGCCATCAGCCGGTCGGGATCGAGGCGCACTTGGACCTCGCGCGTCACGCCGCCCATGCGCTCGACCCGGCCGACGCCCTTGAGGCCCTGCAGGTCGCGGATGACGGTGTCGTCGACGAACCAGGACAGCTCCTCCGGCGTCATCGCCGGCGCCGAGACCGCATAGGTCTGGATCGACTGGCCCTCGACGTCGATGCGCTGCACGATCGGCTCGTCGATCGAGCCCGGCAGGTCGGCGCGGATCTTGGCGACCGCATCCTTGACGTCATTCAGCGCGCGATCGGTATCGATCTCGAGGCGGAACTCGACCGCCGTGGTCGAGGAGCCGTCGGTGATGGTCGAGGTGACATGCTTGACGCCGGAAATGCTGGCGATCGCATCCTCGACCTTCTTGGTCACCTGCGTCTCGAGCTCGGCCGGCGCCGAGCCGACATCCGAGACGGTCACCGCGATGACGGGGACGTCGATGTTCGGGAACTTGGTGATCGGCAGATGGGCGAAGGAATAGAGGCCGAGCGCCATCAAGACGACGAAGAGCAGGATCGGCGGAACCGGATTGCGGATCGCCCAGGCGGAGAAGTTCCAGTTCATCCCTTCGCTCCCACCACAGCCTCGATCGGCGTCACCTGGTCACCATCGCGCACGAAGGTTCCGGCCCGCACGATGACGGTTTCGCCCTCCGCGACGCCGGAGCGCACTTCGACCATGCCATTGCCGGAAATGCCGGTTTCGATCGCCCGCGTCTCGACCTTGCCGCCGACCACGACCTGCGCCGTCGGCTTGCCGGCGACCGTGACGATCGCCGATTGCGGCAGCGTCACCCCCTCGCGGCGGGCGATCTCGATCGTGCCGCGCGCAAAGGCGCCGGCATTGACCCGGGAGCCGGCCGGCAAGGCGACGCGGACGCGGCCGAGGCGGGTGGCGCTGTCGATGCGCGGGGCGACGAGGCGGACCGTGCCGGTGATCGGCTGGTCGATGCCGGCGGCATGGATGGCGACGGGCTGGCCGACGCCGATGCGCGCGAGCGCCGTCTCCGGCACCTGCGCCTCCATCTCGATGGCGCCGTCCTCGGCGATGCGGAACAGCGGCTCGCTGCCGGCCGAGACGATGGCGCCGATGCGGGCGCTGCGGGCCAGCACGATGCCGTCGGTCGGCGCCTTGATCTCGGTCTTGGCGAGGCGCAGCTCCAGTTCGCGGCGCACCGCCTCGGTCAGCGTCTTGTCGGCCTCGGCGACGGCAAGGCCCTGCTCGGCGGCGGCGCGGCGGGCGCTGGCGGCACCGGCGAGCGAACGGCGCTGGTCGAGCACGCTCGCCGAGGCGAAGCCCTTTTCCTGCAGCGAGGCGCCGCGATCGAGCGAGGCCTTGGCCTCGACCTCGGTCGCCACCGCCTCGGCGATCTGGCTCTTGGCCTGCGCGATGGCCGCGTCGTTGCGGGCGAGCGAGGAGCTGTTCTGCGCGAGCAGCACCTCGAGCGTGTCGGTCGAAAGCCGCGCCAGCACCTGCCCCGCCTTGACGGCGTCGCCTTCCTCGGCATTGAGCTCGGTCAGCCGGTAGCCGTCGAGATCGACGCCGACCAGCACTTCCTCGCGCGGCACCAGCGAGCCGACCACCGTCTCGGTCTCGACGACGACGCCGCGCGCCGCCGGCGCCACGGTGATCGCGGGCGGCTTGGCGACGGCGGCCCCCGCCTTCGGCTGCGGCTCGGCCCCGAAGGACGGCGCGGTCAGCACGGCGAGCGCCGAACCGGCGAGGAAGGCGGCAAGGGCGGCCGTGGCGACAAGGCGAAGGATCGACATCACTGGTGATCGCCGCGTCGGCGGCGCCTCTTGCACGAAAGGGTGGCTGGGGCGGCCCTGCGCCGCGTTCCCTGCCGTCAGGTCTTGATCTGCAGCACGCCCGCGAGCATCCGGCGCAACACCGGCTCGATACGGGCGAGGGTCATGTCTGGATCGGAAATCTGGCGCAGCGCGATGCCGTCGACGGCCGCCATCAGCATGCCGATCGTCGCGTTCATATCATCGATCGGCGGAATCTCGCCAGCCGCGACCGCCTCGAGGAAGATCTCGCGGACGGTGTCGCGGACATTGTTGTCGATGCGGGCGAAGCGCTGGCCGATCGCCGAGTTGCGCAGGCTCTCCGCGCCGATCTCGGCCATCAGGCTGGAGGCGCCCTCCTCGCGCATATAGGCGAAGTAGCCGAGCGAGCAGCCGGTTATGCGGTCGATGAGTGGCGCGCTGCCGCGCATGGTCTCGACGATCGCGGCCGCGTCGCAGCGCTCGTCCTCCGCGATCGCCTCGATGATCGCTTCCTTGGACGGGAAATAGCGATAGAGCGCGCCGGGGCTCATCTTGGCCTCGGCGCAGATTTCCTGCATCGAGGCGCCGCGAAAGCCCGAGCGCGTGAAGCAGATGCGCGCGGCGTCGAGCACCTGCGTGCGGCGCGCATCCTGTGCAGCCTGCAGTTTCTCGACCGTCTCTGGTCCCGCGATCGCCACCATGCCGAAAGCCGCGCCCCGCCTTGCGAATGAACGTTCGCTCTCGACATGGGCGGCGCAGCAAGAAGAGTCAAGCCGCGGCGGCACCGAAATCTGCCGCCACGTTGCCCTGAGTGCTTGATCGGCGTCGATCGCGGCGGCGCTTCGCCGGATCGCAGTGCGTGCGTGGGCCCCTCCCCCGCCATGCGGGAGAGGGGGGAAGACGCGACGGCTCAGGCCGGGACGAGCTGCTCGACGGCCGTCATGACGCCGCGGAGTTCCGCGAGGCCCTTGAGGCGGCCGATGCAGGAATAGCCGGGATTGACCCGCATACCCGCCTCGACCTTGGCGATGTCGTCGACGAGGAGATGGCCGTGATCGGGCCGCATCGGGATTTCGGCGTCGGCGCGGCCTTCCGCCCGGCGGCGGCGCTCCTCGCGGGTCAGCGCCACGATGAGCTTCACCATGTCGGTCGAGCCTGCGAGGTGGTCATCCTCGAAGAACGAGCCGTCCGCCTCGCGCGTCACGTTGCGGAGGTGGACGAAATGCACCCGGCTGCCGAATTCCTCGGCGATCGCGGTCAGGTCGTTGTCGGGCCGCGCGCCATAGGAGCCGGAGCAGAGCGTCAGCCCGTTGGCCGGGATATCGACGGCCGAGAGGATGGTGCGCGCGTCCGCGGCGGTGGAGACGACGCGCGGCAGGCCGAACAGCGAGAAGGGCGGGTCGTCGGCATGGATGCCGAGGCGGACGCCGAGCTCCTCGGCGAGCGGGGCGACTTCCTTCAGGAATTCGATGAGGTGGTCCCGCATCTCCGCGTCGCCGAGCCCGTCGAAGCGGGCGATCTGGCGGGCGATACCCTCGCGCGAATAGCTGTCCTCGCCGCCAGGCAGGCCGGCGATGATGTTCTTCTCGAGCCTCGCGATCGCCGCCGCGTCCATCGCCTTCGCGCGGCGCTCGGCCTCGGCGAGGAGGGCCGCGTCATAACCCGCTTCGGCGTTCGGCCGCTTCAGGATGAAGGCGTCATAGGCGACGAAATCGGGCATGTCGAAGCGGAGCGCATAGCCGCCGGTCGGGCGGCGGAACATCAAGTCGGTGCGCGTCCAGTCGACGACCGGCATGAAATTGTAGCATACGACCTGAACGCCGCCCTCGGCGAGGCTGGTGAGGCTCGTCTTCCAGGCGTCGATCTTCTCGCGATAGGCGCCGGAGCGCAGCTTGATCTCGGAGGGGACAGGGATCGATTCGCAGACGCTCCAGCGGAGGCCCGCCTTCTCGATGATGGCCTTCCGCTCCAGCACGTCGTCCAGCGTCCAGGCGCGGCCATCATAGATATGGTGCAATGCCGTGACGATGCCGCTGGCGCCTGCCTGCTTGACATGATCGAGCGTCACCGGATCCTCCGGCCCGAACCAACGCCAGCACTGTTCCATCGTTCTTCCTCCCTCGATGCGGCGATAACCCATAATCGGGGCGGCGCGTCTGTCCAGCGCTTTTCGCCCGGCGGCAGCGCGATCAGTGGAAGTCGCGCGACTTCGGGATGATGCGGACATTCCTCGGATGGGCAGGTCCGCGCGGGTTCTGCGGATGGACGAATTCGTCGGCGCGCGAGAGCTGGAGGTTCGGCTTCCTGTCCTCCGAAAGGCGGGCGAGATCGCCGGTTCGGTCGATGAGGCGGTCGGCGACGAGATGGATGATGCCCTCCTCGCTCTTCTGGATGCGGCCCTCGACCAGCACCAGCTTGGAGCCGAGAATGGCGCGGCGGAACGTATCGAAGAGGCGCGTCCAGACGACGACATTGACGATGCCGGTCTCGTCCTCGAGCGTCATGAACACGACATTGCCCTTGCCGGGCCGCTGGCGGACGAGCACGACGCCGGCCATGCGCGCCCAGGCGCCGTCGCGCAGCGCCGTGGTCTCGGCGGCCGAGAGGATGCGCTCGCGGGCAAGATCGGCGCGCAAAAAGCTCATCGGATGCGCCTTCAGCGACAGCCGCAGCGTCTGGTAATCGGCGACGACATGCTCTGACAGCGGCATTTCGGGCAGCGGCCGATCGACCTCGCGGCCGAGCTCGGCCGCATCGGCCGCCGCGAACAGCGGCAGCGCCGGCGTGCCCGGCAGGCGGCGGACGCTCCAGAGGCCGGCGCGGCGGTCAAGGCCGAGCGAGCGCAGCGCATCGGCGTCGGCGAGGCGCTCATAGGCGCGCCGCTCCAGCCTGGTATGGCGGACGAAGGCATCGAAATCTTCAAAGCCCGCGCCGCGCCGCGCCGCGATCTCTATCGCCCAATCCTCGCGGAAGCCGTCGATCTGGCGAAAGCCGAGGCGGAGCGCCAGCGCGCCTTGCTGTGGCTCGAGCTGATTGTCCCAATGGCTCGCATTGACGTCGACCGGCAGCACGGGAACGCCATGCTCGGCCGCATCGCGCACGATCTGGGCCGGGGCATAGAAGCCCATCGGCTGCGCGTTGAGCAGCGCCGCGGCGAAGGCGGCCGGATGGTAGTGCTTCAGGAAGGACGAGACATAGACGAGGCGGGCGAAGCTCGCGGCATGGCTCTCCGGAAAGCCATATTCGCCGAAGCCCTTGATCTGGTTGAAGCAACGCTCGGCGAAATCGCGCTGATAGCCGCGCTTCACCATGCCCTCGACCAGCATGGTCTCGTATTTGTGCATGGTGCCGTTATGGCGGAAGGTCGCCATGGCGCGGCGGAGCCCATTGGCATCGGCAGGCGTGAACTTCGCCGCCACCATCGCCATCTTCATCGCCTGCTCCTGGAACAGCGGCACGCCGAGCGTGCGGCCAAGCACCTGTTCGAGCTCGTCGGCGGGCCCATGCTCCGGCGCGGGGGACGGGAAGCTCACCTCCTCCAGCCCCTGCCGCCGGCGGAGATAGGGATGGACCATATCGCCCTGGATCGGGCCGGGGCGGACGATCGCAACCTGGATGACGAGATCGTAGAAGGCCTTCGGCCTGAGGCGCGGCAGCATGTTCATCTGCGCGCGGCTCTCGACCTGGAACACGCCGATCGAATCCCCCTTCTGCAGCATGGCATAGACGGCGGGATCCTCGGGCGGCACGGTGTGCAGCTCATAGAGCGGGCCGCCGGCGCCGGCGATGAGGTCGAAGGCCTTGCGGATGCAGGTCAGCATGCCCAATCCGAGCACGTCGACCTTCATCATCTTCACCGTGTCGATATCGTCCTTGTCCCATTCGATGAAGCTGCGCCCCTCCATCGCCGCCGGGCCGCTCGGCACGAGATCGTTGAGGAGGCGCCGCGTCAGCACGAAGCCGCCGACATGCTGCGAGAGATGGCGCGGAAAGCCGCGCAGCTCCATGGCGAGGCGGACGGCGCGCTCGATGGCCGGATTCTTCGGGTCGAGGCCCTGGTCGCGGATATGCTTGTCCTGGACGGCCGAGCCCCAGCCGCCGCCCCAGACCGTGCCGCCGAGCGCGAGGATCACGTCTTCCGAAAGGCCGAGCGCCTTGCCGACCTCGCGGATGGCGCTCTTGGTGCGATAGGAAATCACCGTGGCGCAGATACCGGCGCGCAGGCGGCCATAGCGGCGATAGATATACTGGATCACCTCCTCGCGCCGCTCATGCTCGAAATCGACATCGATATCCGGCGGCTCCTGCCGCTCGGCCGAGACGAAGCGCTCGAACAGGAGCTGGTGGCGGACCGGATCGACCGAGGTGATGCCGAGGCAGTAGCAGACGGCGGAATTCGCCGCCGAACCGCGGCCCTGGCAGAGGATGCCGGCCGAGCGGGCGAAGGCGACGATGTCGTGCACGGTGAGGAAATAAGCGGGGTAATCGAGCTGGCGGATCAGCTCCAGCTCCTTGGCGAGCGTCGCCGCGACCTCGTCCGGCACGCCGTCCGGAAAGCGCTCGCGGGCGCCCTCATAGGTGAGCGCCTCCAGATGCTGCTGCGGGGTCATGCCGCGCGGCACGGATTCGGCGGGATAGTGATATTTGATCTCGTCGAGCGTGAAATTGATGCGCCCCAGGAAGCGCAGCGTCTCGGCCACGGCGCCGGGGCGGTCGCGGAAGAGACGCGCCATCTCGCCCCCGTCCTTCAGATGCCGCTCGGCATTCGCCTCGAGCAGGCGGCCGGCCTTCTCGATCGTCGTCTTTTCGCGGATGCAGGTGAGCACATCCTGCAGCGGCCGCCGGTCCGGCGCATGATAAAGCACGTCGCCGACGGCGATGAGCGGCAGCCGCGCCGCCTCGGCCAGCGCTGCCAGAGCGGCAAGGCGGCGGCGGTCGGCGCCGCGGCGCGGCATGCTGGCGGCGAGCCAGACGCGACCCGGCATCTCGCCTGAAAGCCGGCTCAGCAGTTTCGCGAAACCCTCGTCCGGATGCTCCGGCGGCATGACGATCGCGAGCACGCCCTCGGCATGATGGAGGAAATCGGCGAGATCGAGATGGCAATCGCCCTTCGGCGCCCGCTTCTTGCCGAGGCTCAGCAACTGGCTGAGCCTGGAATAGGCCGGAAGGTCGGTCGGATAAGCGAGGATGTCGGGCGTGCCGTCGCGAAAGCAGAGCCGCACGCCGACGACAAGGCGGAAGCCGCTGGCGCGGGCATTGCCGAGATCCTCGTCGCACCAGGCGTCATGGGCGCGGACGATGCCGGCGAAGGTGTTGCGGTCGGCGATGCCGAGACCGGCAAGGCCGAGCGCATGCGCCCGCATGATCAGCTCGCCGGCATGCGACCCGCCTTCGAGGAAGGAGAAATTGCTCATGGCGGCAAGCTCCGCATAGGCGGGCGGGCCGCCCGTCATCGCGCCGCTGATGCGAAGCTCGCTCATGCGAACAGCCCATGCAGATACCAGCGCGGGCTCGCCGCCTCGCCGCCATAGAAGCCCTCGCGGAACAGCCAGAAGCGGCGGCCCTCGTCGTCCTCGACGCGGTAATAGTCGCGGTCGAGACTGTCGTCGCCGCGCCGCCACCATTCCGGCGCGATCCGCTCCGGCCCCTCGGCGCGCGCGACGCGGTGCAAGACGCGGCGCCAGCGGAAGCGCAGCGGCGGCCCGTCCGGCACCTCGGCCAGCGCCTCGACCGGCTCGGGCGGATCGAACAGGCTGAGCGGGCGCAGCGGCGGCTCGCCGGCGACGCGATCGGCCTCCCAGGCGACCGCCGCCTGCGACAGCACCGGCACGATGCGCGCCCGCCGCTCGGGGATATGCGTATCCTCCGGCACGAAGCGCAGCACATGCTCCGGCCCGAAGCGGGCGCCGAGCCGGTCGACGAGATCGGCAAGCGCATCCTCCGCGATGGCGCGGCCGTCGAGGCTGGTCTCCGCTTCCGCGAAGGGCTCGGTCTCGAAGGCGCCGAGGCGCACCAGATCGAAGCCGAAGCCGGCCTCGAGCGGATCGGACAGCGCATCGAGCTTCTCGCGGAAGAGGCGCAGCAGCGCCTTCGGCTCGCGGCTCGGCCGCGTCGTCGCAACGCCGATGCGGCGGATGAGGCCGTCGACCCGGTAGAAGACTGCCTCGAAGCGGCGGCCGCCCTCGCCGCGCTTTTCGAGCAGCACAGCGACATCGGCGGCAAGGCGGGCAAGCGTCGCCTCGATATCCTCGCTGCGGGAGACCGGCTCGAAGAAGATGCGCTCGGCGAGCGCCACCGGCACCAGCCGGCGCGGCGAGATCGGATGATGGACGAGCCCGGTGAGGGCGGCGATCCGCGTCACGCATTCGGCGCCGAAGCGCGCGGCGAGCGGGGCGCGCGGCCGGTCGATGAGATCGCCGATCGTCTTCAGCCCGGCCCGTGTCAGCGCGAGGGTGCGCGCCGCGTCGAGGCCGAGAAGCGCGACGGGGAGATCGCGCACGGCGGCGGCCTCGCGGCCGGACGGCACGATCGTCCCGCCGCGGGTGCGGGCGAGCGCCCGCGCGGCATCGGCCGCGCCGGCGATGGCGCCGCGCGCCGCAACACCGAAGCGGCCGAGGCGCTTCAGGCAATCCTCGAGCAGCGCCGCCTCGCCGCCGAAGAGATGGGCGACGCCGGTCAGATCGAGCATCAGCCCCGCCGCGCCATCGAGCGCGACCAGCGGCGTGTAGCGATCGCACCAGTCGGCGATCCGCTCGAGCAGCGCCGCGTCGGCGGCGGCGTCCAGCTCGGCCACGGCGGGATCGGCGACACGCGCCCGCGCCTCGGCGAGCGTCAGCCCCGGCGCGAGCCCGAGCCGGACGGCGGCCGGATCGGGCGCCGCGATCACCAGCGCGCCCTTGACCTTCTCGACGATCAAGAGCGGCGCCTCAGCCGGCATGGCGCCATAGGGCGCCCCCGGCAGGCGGCGCAGCCGGTTCGAGGCGAGGCACGGCATCCAGATCGCGCCATAGCGTCTCGGGCTGGATGCGCCGGGGATCGATGACATCGGGTTCGAAGCGTTTCGCATCGGCGTTCCATTCGAGGCGCCAGGGTCCGCCGGGCGGACCATGGCGATGGCGGACGAGCGTCAGGTCGAAGGCCGGACGGCCCGGCGCGTTCATCGGCAGCGGCCGCGCCCGGCCGGAGGCGACCCGCCAGCGCGTTTCCGCGCCGCCCGGCGCCGATTTCGCGCCGCCCGGCGCCGATTTCGCGCCGGGACGCAGCAGGATGACGCTGACGCCCGACTGCTCGGCGGCGAGCAGGAGGCGCCGCTCGCTGGTCAGATCGAGCGCCTTCGGGTCGCCATAGAGCTCGACGATCACCGCGCCGAGCGCCGCGCAGCGGGCGGTATCGACGCCGGCCCGGAGGATCGCGCCCGCATCCTTGAGGCGCACGAGGATGAGCCGGGCCGGATCGAGCCCGAGCGCGGCGAGGCCATCGGCATAGAGCTCGCCGCTCTCGCGCACCGCCGCCTGGCTGCGGATCCAGACCAGCGGCCGCTCCGATGGCGCGAGGCAGAGCGAGAGCGCCAGCGCGAAGCCGCCGGCCGCCGCGCTGTCGGCGACCGTGCCGGGCAGGATCTCGTGCAGCACGCCGGCCGCGAGCCCGCCAGCGAGCGCCGCGTCGACGGCGCCATGGTCGAGCGCCACCCGCCGCCCGGCCGCCGCCCGCGTGCCATCGCCAGCCCGCTCGATCGCCGCCACCTTCTGGCGGAGCGCCTGAAGGCTCGCGCCAATTGCCGTTGCACCACTGGCCATCCCCGTCCAATCCGTATGTTCCTGTTTTGTTCTATAACGACTCCGGATGGCGCAAGAGTCAATCAGCGGCGATTTTCCTGGGGATGGTTACCCTTTCCGATGGAACGAGGCGCCATCGGCGCCCGCGTCAGGCCGCCAGCGGTTCGATGGCGTCGATATCGGCGGCGAGTCGGGCCTGCTCGGTCTTGAGATCAAAGCTCGCCTGCATGCTCATCCAGAATTCAGGCGTCGTGCCGAAAACCTTGGCGAGCCGCAGGGCCGTATCGGGGGTGACGGCGGTCTGCTCGGCGGCAAGCCGCTCGATGCGCGTCCGGGGCACGCGAATCTTCCTCGCAAGGGCGCCGGCGCTCAGGCCGAGCGGCTTAAGGAATTCCTCACGCAGGATCTCTCCGGGATGAACGGGCGGAAGAAGGCTCGTCATCTGGCTCTCCTCAATGGTAATCCGTGATCTCGACCTCGGCCGGACCGGCATCGGTCCAGACGAAGCAGATCCGGAACTGATCGTTGATTCGGATCGAATGCTGCCCTGCCCGATCGCCGACAAGCGCCTCGAGACGGTTTCCGGGCGGCGCGCGCAGATCGCCGAGCACTGCTGCATTGTCGAGCATGGTCAGCTTGCGGAGCGCCGGCCGCAGCAGGTCCGCCGGAAAACCTTTCCGCGTCCTTCCGGACGCCACCGTCTCCGTCATCCTGTCCTTGAACGACCGGATCATTCCCGTATCCCGTCACGGATCGTATCATGACATGATACGACCCGGATGCAAGAGGAATGTATCGCCAGATGATACATGACCCTCGCGCCGTTCGGGGGGCTTCACCCCACCATCACATCCGCCAGCACCAGATCATGATCCGAGATCGCGTCGCCCTTGCCGTCCACGGCGGGAACCGTTGCCGCAGCGCCGGCGCCAAGGCCGCGGACGAAGAGCCAGTCGAGGCGATGGAAGGGCGGCTGCGGCTTGCCGTCGGGCAGGGTGCGCATCGTCACCTCGGCCGTATTGGCGCCATGCCAGTCGAAGCCGGCCGCCGCCATCAGGCCGAACAGGGGTTCATGCGCCGCCGGATCGGCCCACCAGTCCGCGCCCGCTGATGGCAGCGCCTTGGTGTTGAAATCGCCGCCGATGACGACCGGCAGTCCCTCGGCGAGGAGGTCGATGGTCCTGATGAGCCGAGCGACCTGGCGGGCGCGGTCGGCCGGGTCGGACTTGCTTTCGAGATGGACGCTGACCGCCAGAAGCGGGCCCGATGCCGTCTCGACGCGCGCCGCGATCGCCATGCGCCAGCCGAGCCGGCGCTGGCCCTTCGGGGCATCGAGCCACCAGACGGCACCGTCGTCG
This sequence comes from Kaistia sp., assembly GCA_965229325.1. Lineage (GTDB taxonomy): Bacteria > Pseudomonadota > Alphaproteobacteria > Rhizobiales > Kaistiaceae > Kaistia. The sequence goes on from OZ245873.1 coordinate 2,837,596, forward strand.
AGGCGGATCAGCGCGACATCGACGATCGGCAGCCGCGAAAGCAGCGCATTGCCATGAAAGCCGGTGCGATTGCTCTCGCCCTGATGCCAGCTGCGCTCGCGATCATCGCCGAGGCCGAGCTCGAGGAACTCGACGCCGAAGGCATAGCTCATGCCGAGCGCCGCCGCGAGATCGGCCGTGGTGTGGCGGTTGCCGGAGCGCGCCATGCCGAGATCGGTCTCGGTCAGCAGCAGGATATCCGCCTTGCTGCCGGCGACGAGCGCGGCCGAGGGATCGGCATGTTTCAGCCGCTCGGCATTCCAGGCGGCGACGCGGAGCCGCGGCCCGGCCGCGGGCATCGCGGGGCGCGCGCGCAGTTCGAGCGCGTTGAAGGCCGGCAGGTCGAGCGCCAGCGCGTCATGCGCATCATGGGTCAGCGCGGCCCGTTCGGCCTCCTCGAACAGGGCGGCCGGCGGCTTCGGCAGCGCCGGAACGCTCGCCGCCACGACATAAGTGAACCCGGCCGCGGCGGCCGTGTCGGCAAAGCGCATCGCGCCGCCTCAGGCCGCGGCGACGGCGTGGCGGGCGTTGATCCGCGCCGCCAGCGCCCGGGCCTTTTCGAGCGACTCCGCCCGCTCGGTGGCAAAGCGCTCGCCGATCTCCATGATCAGCGCGGTGCCGGGCAGCACGTCGATCTGGTCGAAGAGCGTGGCGAAAGGCAGGTCGCCCCAGCCGAGCGGCAGATGCAGATCGCCGATGCCGAGCGCGATCGCCTCGCTGGTGTAGTAGAATTTCGACATCGTATAGGGCCGGCCGAAGCTGTCATGCACATGTAGGTGACCGGCGGTCGGCGCCATCGCCTTGATCTCGTGGACGAAATCGGCGCCGGTGCGCGTCGCCTCGATATAGGCGTGGCTGAAGTCGATCAGGCCGACCAGATGCGGGCTGCCGACCGAGCGCACGGTCGCCGCGACCTCGGAGGGCAGCTGGCGATATTCCGTATTCTCCATCGCGAAGATGTTCTCGAGCGCGATGCGGATGCCATGGCGGGCGGCCACCACCGCCATCTCGGCGAGCGCCGCGCGCTCGACGCGATCGTAATGCTGGAGCAGCGGCCGCGAGCCGATCGGCGCATGACCCGAGTGATGCACCAGCGTGTCGGCGCCGATGCGGTCGCAGAGCTCGATCATCGCCGTCACCGCCGCCTTCTGATAGGCGAGATGCGCCTCGTCCATGAAGTTCGAGACAATGAGGCCATGCACGGTGTAGCGGATGTCGAACTTGGCGCAGATTTCGGCGAGGCGCTTCGCCCGACCCTCGATGACGCGGCCGCCGGCGATGAGATCCTCGCCGAACAGGCCGAGTTCGACGACATCGGCGCCGAGATCGACGATCGCGGCGATCGACGCCTCGAGATCGGCGAGGTCGCCCTTATGCGGCGAGGTGGAGAAACCGACATGCGAGATGGGCAGCGTCGCGGACATGGCGTGTGGCTCCTGGCGGGTTTGACGTCTCAGCGCAGACTAAAGAGGACTATCACGACGCCGCGTTGACGGATGTGGCTGGCGTGGCGTCGATCCGGAGGCCGGTCTCGATCGAAAAGAGGTGGATATCGGCGCCGTCGATGGCGATGCCGACCGGCGTGCCGGGCGCGAGCGTCACCGGCTCGCTGACCGCCACCGCGAAGGAGAGGCCGTCGAGATCGGTGTGGACGACGCGGCCGGCGCCGAGTTCCTCGACGAAATCGACCGTTGCCGGAATGCTGCCGGCGGTGCCAGGCGCGGTGAGGCGCGCCGCCTCGGCGCGGACGCCGAGCGCCACCTTCTGGCCGACGAGGCGCGATTCGAGCGCGCCGGGGACCGGGATGCGGCGCTCGCCGTCATAGACGAACACGCCCTGGCGATCGATGACGCCTTCCATCAGGTTCATGGCGGGCGAGCCGACGAAGCCGGCGACGAAGCGGCTGGCCGGGCGGTTGTAGACTTCGGCCGGCGCCCCGACCTGCTCGACGCGGCCGGCATTCATCACCACCAGCCGGTCGCCGAGCGTCATCGCCTCGACCTGGTCATGGGTGACGAAGATCGAGGTGGCGCCGAGGCGGCGATGCAGGCGGCGGATTTCGGCGCGCATGGCGACGCGGAGTTTCGCGTCGAGATTGGAGAGCGGCTCGTCGAACAGGAACACTTTCGGCTCGCGCACGATGGCGCGCGCCATGGCGACGCGCTGGCGCTGGCCACCCGAGAGCGCCATCGGCCGGCGGTCGAGAAAGGCCTCGAGCGCCACGATCTTCGCCGTCGCCTCGACGCGGCGGCGGCGCTCGGCCTTCGGCACGCCGGCGACCTTCAGCGCATAGCCGATATTGTCGGCGACGCTCATATGCGGATAGAGCGCGTAGTTCTGGAACACCATGGCGCAGCCGCGCTCGCGCGGCTCGAGGGTGTTGACGACGACATCGTCGATGGCGATCTCGCCGGCCGAGATTTCCTCGAGCCCGGCGATCATGCGGAGCAGCGTCGATTTTCCGCAGCCGGAGGGCCCAAGGATCACGATGAACTCGCCCGAGGCGATCTCGAGATCGACGCCATGCACGACGGCGTTCTTCTGATACGCCTTGCGGACGCCGCGGATGCCGATCGAGGCCATGGTCCGCTTCCCTCTATTTCTCGGTGGAGATCAGACCGCGCACGAACCAGCGCTGCATCAGCATGACGACGATGAGCGGCGGCATCATGATGATCAGCGTACCGGCCATGGCGACGTTCCAGTCGGGCAGGCCGAATTCGGACGGGATCAGCGTCTTCAGCTCGGTGACGGCGATGCCGAATTTCGGATCGGTGGTGACGAGCAGCGGCCAGAGATACTGGTTCCAGGCCCAGACGAACATGATGGTGAAGAGCGCGATCATGTTCGGCCGCGACAGCGGCAGCAGCATGTCGAAGAAGAAGCGGATCGGCCCGGAGCCGTCCATCTTGGCGGCTTCGGCGAGTTCGTCCGGCACCGTCAGGTAGAACTGGCGATAGAGGAAGGTGCCGGTGGCAGTCGCGACCAGCGGCAGGACGAGGCCGGGATAGGAATTGAGCAGGCCCCATTGCAGCTTCACCTCGATGCCGGAGACGGCATGGATGAGCCAGCTGATGCCGGTCAGGTCGAGGATCGCCTGGAACGGCGCCAGCGCATTGGCGGCGACCGCATAGGTCGGCACGATGCGCACTTCGAGCGGCAGCATCAAGGTGATGAAGATCGCCCAGAACAGCAGCGAGCGGCCGGGAAAGCGGAAATAGACGATGGCGAAGGCCGCCATGGCCGAGAGGATGACCTTGCCGCAGGCGACCGAGACCGCGAAGACGACGCTGTTGAAGAGCTTGTGGCCGAGATCGGCCCTGACCCAGGCCTCGGCGAAGTTGACGAAGAGATCGCGGCCCGGCATCAGCGGCATCGGCACGATGTTGACGGTGCGGATGTCATGCGTCGCCGCGATGATGACGATCGCGAAGGGCAGCAGCGCCATCAGGAGCCCGATGACGAGGATCGTCTGACAGATCGCGTCGAAGATGGGCGTGCGCTCGACCATGGTTCCCGCTCCTATTTGTAGTGCACGCGCCGCTCGATGAAGCGGAACTGCACGATGGTGAGCAGGACGACGAGGCCCATCAGGATGATCGACTGCGCGGCCGCGCCAGAATAATCGAGCCCTTTGAAGCCGTCGAAATAGATCTTGTAGACCATGAGCTCGGTCGCCCGCGCCGGGCCGCCCTGGGTCATGATGTCGACGATGCCGAAGCTATCCTGGAAGCTCTCGGTGATGTTGATCACGAGCAGGAAGAACAGTGTCGGGGTCAGCAGCGGCAGCTGCACGTCGAAGACGCGGCGCGCCGGGCCGGCGCCATCCATCGCGGCGGCCTCGATCAGCGAGCGCGGAATGGAGGCGAGCGCCGACAGGAAGAAGATGAAGTTGTAGCCGATATATTTCCACGAGAAGGCGACGATGATCGAGATCATCGCGTCGGTGCCGTCGAGCGCCGGGTTCCAGGCGCCGGGCCAGATCGCATTGATCACCGAGAGCAGTCCCGCCTCGGGCGCCAGGATGAAGCGGAAGGCGAGGCCGAGCGCCGGCGCCGCGATGGCATAGGGCCAGACGAAGATCGAGCGATAGGCGCGGTGGAAGCGGAGCTCGCGATCGGTGAACAGCGCCAGCACCAGCGCGACGCCCATGGCGATCGCGGTGGAGGACAGGCCGAAGACGAGGCTGCGGCTGATCGCGTTCCAGTAGATCGGGTCGGAGAGCAGCTGCTGGAAGTTCTGCAGGCCGACCCACTGGTTGCCGCCGCCCCAGGGCTGCTCGAGCGTGAAGGCCCAGTAGAGCGCCTGCCCGCTCGGCCAGTAGAAGAACACGAAGATGAGCAGCAGCATCGGCGCCACGAACAGGAGGCCGATCGTCGTCGAGGAGAAGGTGGCGCGCTTTTCCATGGTTCCCGATCAATGCCGTCCGGCGACCCTTCACCTCTCCCTGAGGGAGAGGTCGACGGCGAGGCCGGCGGGTGAGGGTTTACGGCCTCACCGGAAAGGGCTGGTCCCTCACCCGGACCTGCGGTCCGACCTCTCCCCATGGGAGAGGTGAAGAACCCCGCCGGCAAAAGCCGACGGGGCCGTGTCAGAGACGCAGCCTAGGGCAGCTGCTTGCCCTTATAGGTCTGCTCGAAGCGGCGCAGGATCTGGTTGCCGCGGGCGACCGACTCGTCGAGCGAGGTCTGGACGTCGGCATTGTTGACGAAGATCGCCTGCAGGCCGTTGGCGATCTCCTGGCGGATCTGCAGCAGGCCGCCGAGGCGGATGCCGGGATAGGAGTTCGGATCGTCGGTCGAGGAGGCGGTCAGGCTCTTGATCGCGAGTTCGCGGCCGGCATAGGGCGCCTTGTCGTAGAAGCCCTGCTTGACCAGGTAGTCGTAGCCCGACGTGCGGACCGGGATGTAGCCGGTCACGGTCGACCAGGTCAGGGCTTCCTCGGGCTTCGCGATGAAGTTGAAGAAGGAAGCGGCGCCCTTGTACTCGGCGTCCGACTTGCCGGAGAGCACCCAGAGCGAGGCGCCGCCGACGAAGGAGTGCTTGCGCTCGGTGCCGGCATAGACCGGGAGCATGGCGACGCCCCAGTTCATGCCTTCCTTGGCGGTGCGGCCGATATTGCCGTGGTCGCCGACCGAGGTCAGGATCATCTGGCAATCGCCCTGGGCGAAGGCCTCGACGAAGGTCTGGCCGGTGTCCTTCGACTTCAGCACGGCATAGCCGTTGTCGTACCAGCTCTTCAGATCCTTGACGAACTGGACCCACTTGCCCTTGTTGATGACGAGTTCCGCATCGAGGCCGTCATAGCCGTTGCGCTTGGTGGCGATGGGCTCGCCATGCACGGCGTTGAACTGCTCTTCATACTGCCACACCTCGTCGCGCGAGATGTTGAAGCCGAGCGGGCAGGCGTAGCCGGCTTCCTTCAGCGCCTTGAGATCGGCGGCAGCCTCTTCCCAGGTCGCGGGCGCCGCGGTCTTGCCGATCTTGGCGAAGGCGTCCTTGTTCCAGTAGAGCAGCGCGGTCGAGGAATTGAACGGGAACGAGTCCATGTCGCCCTTGGAGGTGGCGTAGTAGGACTTGATGCCCGAGAAATAGTCGTTCCAGTCGACCGAATAGCCCATGTCGGCCATCAGCTTCTTGGCGGGATAGAAGGCGCCGGAGAGCATGATGTCGAGCGTGCCGGCATCGGAGACCTGCGCGATGGTCGGCTGCTTGCCGGCGCGGAAGGCGGCGATGGTGTTCTGCAGCGAGGCGTCGTAGGAGCCCTGCGAGGTGCAGACGACCTCATAATCCGACTGCGACTGGTTGAACCGGTCGCACTGTTCCTGAACGCGCTTGGCGATATCGCCGGTATTGCCGAACCAGAAATCGATCTTGGTCTTCTCGGCCATGGCGGGGCCGGCCAGCATGGCGGCGACCGCGAACATGCCGGCGGCGCCGAGGAATTTGGCGTGCATGGAAGCCTCACGGAAATGGGGTGGAGCGCCTCGTCCGGCGCGACGGAGATCGGGTTAACCGATCGTGACGCCCAAGAGTAATGAAGTTTCAATGACATGCCGGCTCATGATAAGCCGGCAAACGACACGACCCGGAGCCGGCGGCGCGGCTGGGGGCGGACATCGCGGCGCCTGATGTGGCACACTCGCGCCAGGGAGGCGGCGATGGCGCGCTCGGAACGGCTGCTCGATCTCATCCAGGAACTCCGCCGTCACCGGAGGCCCGTCGCCGGCGCGACGCTGGCGGAGGATCTTGGCATCAGCCTCCGCACGCTCTATCGCGACATCGCGACGCTGAAGGCGCAGGGCGCCGATATCGAAGGCGAGCCAGGGCTCGGCTATGTGCTGAAGCCGGGCTTCCTGCTGCCGCCGCTGATGTTCGCGGAAGAGGAGATCGAGGCGCTGGTGCTCGGCATGCGCTTCGTCGCCGCAAGAGCCGACGCGCCGCTGCAGCGCGCGGCGCAGCATGTGCTCGCCAAGATCGCCGGCGTTCTGCCGGAGGATCTGCGCGCCGGCATCGACACATCCACACTCCTCGTCGGCCCGACCGGCCCGCCGGCGGACCGGATCGACCTCGCCGCCATCCGCACGGCGATCCGCACCGAGCGGCGGCTGCTGATCAGCTATGCCGACGCCGATGGCGCCACCAGCGAGCGGGCCGTCTGGCCGTTCGCGATCGGCTTCTTCGACAAGGTGCGCGTGCTCGTCGCCTGGTGCGAGCTGCGCAGCGACTTCCGCCATTTCCGCACCGACCGCATCGCCGCGGCGACGGTCACCGACACGCGCTACCCGCGCCGCCGCGCCGCCATGCTGAAGGCGTGGCGGGCGCAGGAGGTGGATGGCGGCATGCTGACAAAAACTGACAGCAGGCTGCGCTAGACCCGTCCCGTCACCAACGACGGAGCCCTCCGATGACCCCCAGCTACATCCTGATTTATGTCGACGCCCCCCAAGCGAGCGGCGCCTTCTATGCCGATCTCCTCGGCCGCGCGCCGGTCGAGAACTCGCCGACCTTCGTCCTGTTCGTGTTCGAGAGCGGGCTGAAGCTCGGCCTCTGGTCTAAGCACACCGTCCTGCCGGCGGCGACCGGAACCGCCGGCGCCGCGGAGATCGCGATCACGGTCGCGGCGGAGACCCTCGACGCGACTTTCGCCGACTGGACCGCCAAGGGCGTCGCCATCGCGCAGCCGCCGACGGCGCTCGATTTCGGGCGCTCGTTTGTCGGCCTCGATCCGGACGGCCACCGCATCCGCGTCTTCACGCCCGCGCCCTGACGCGCCGCGTCCCAAGCGCCGGCGCGCCCGCCTCCCTCCTGAGCCCGGAGGCGGGCCGCAGGCTGAGCGGTGAACCGGACCGGAGGGCGGCAGCACGCCAACCCTTCCGGCCCCGCCCGGCCCCACATCGCCAGATTGTATGCAATTTCGAGAGATTGCATACAATCTGGATTGACATATCCTCGCATCTGTCCGCAGTATTCGGCCTCGGCGGATCGTCCGTGGCGACTGTCATTTCAGGTCCTTTGCCGCCTTTCCGACGATCTTCATGCGCCAAGCGCGACTTTTGCTTCGCACTCTGTTGAGCGAAGACAGAGCGTGTCGCGAAAAGACAATTGTGCATCGCACAATAGAACGTCTTTCTGGGGAGGATTCGGGGATGCTCTACTTGGGATTGTTCAGGCGGATCGCCGCAGTTGCATTGATCGGCGCGGCCGCTATCGCACCTGCCGTCGCCGACGAGCTGGCGCCTTCAGGCACGACGCGCATCGCGCGCGGCGCGGCCGTGGTCATGCCGGCCGACGGCGACGTCCATGCGGCAATGCGCACGGCGCGCGGCGCGACGCCGCTGCTGGAGGATCCGCTGCTCGATGACGGCACGCTGGCGGCAACGCTCAGTGCGAGTGCGCGACTGCCGCGCGGCGGCTGAGCGTTCGCCCGTCAGGCGACGAAGCTACCGCCCAGTTCGTCGGCGAGATGGGCGTGGATGATCTCGTCGAATTCGGTCTCGGCGACGAAGCCGAGGTCGGCGGCGCGCTTCGCGTCGAAATCGCTCGGCCAGCCCGCCACGATGCGCGCGATCACGGGATCCGGCTCGCGGCGGATGCGCGCGACGACGCCGTCGCCGGCAATGCGCCGGAGCGCCGCGATCTGGTCGCCGACCGTGCAGGAGAGGCCCGGCAGCGACAGCGCGCGACGCGGGCCGATGCGCGCGCCATCGAGCACCGCCGCATGCTTCAGGAAGCCGACCGCGGCGCGCGGCGAGGCGAACCAGTGCCTGACGCTCTCCTCGACCGGCAGCACCGCCTCATGGCCGGCGAGCGGCTCGCGGATGATGTTGGAGAAGAAGCCGGAGGCCGCCTTGTTCGGCTTGCCGGGCCGCACGCAGATGGTCGGCAGGCGGATCGCGACGCCGTCGAAGAAGCCGCGGCGGGTGTAGTCGGAGAGCAGCAGTTCGCCGATCGCCTTCTGCGTGCCGTAGCTCGTCAGCGGCGTCGTGAAATACTCGTCCGGGATCTTGGTCGGAAACGGCGCGCCGAACACGGCGATCGACGAGGTGAAGACGAGGCGCGGAGCGTAGCCGTCACCGACCAGCCGCACGGCGTCGAACAGATAGCGCGTGCCGTCGAGATTGATGCGGTAGCCCTTGTCGAAATCGGCTTCGGCCTCGCCGGAGACGATGGCGGCGAGATGGAAGATCACGTCGGGCCGCTCGGCGACGAGGCGCTCGGCCGTGCCCGGCTCGGAGAGATCGGCCGCGAGCGTCGCGAGGCTGCCGGAGAAGGCAGCCGGCACCGGCGGCGCGACGATGTCGACCAGCGTCAGCCGCGACAGCGCCCTCTCCCCCATTCCGCCATCGGCGACGAGGGAGGCGGTCAGCTTCTGGCCGACCATTCCGGCCGCGCCCACGATCAACACATGCATCGTCTCATCCCCTGCCGATTGTTCTTGATCTTCCGTTCAATACGAGAGCGCCGCCGGTTTCAAGCAGGGCAGCCATCGGCCTCCCCCGCGCCCTGCCCGCTTCAGCGCCACATCGAGCGCATCCGCGCGGCGATATCTACCGGGGCCGGCGGCGGCACCGGCGCCGCGCCAGCCGCCTCCCGCGCCATCGGCCAGGTGCTCTGGCGGAACAGCGGCAGCAGCGCCGCCGGAATGAAGCGCGTGCGCGCGGCATAGACATGGCGGTCGCCGCCGCGCGCCTGCTGATGCACGAAGAAGCGTTGCGGCACCACGAGGTGGAGCGCCTCCTTGGCCCGGGTCATCGCGACATAGAGCAGGCGCCGCTCCTCCTCGATCTCCGCCGAGGTGCCGGTGCCGAGATCGGAGGGGATGCAGCCGTCGACACTGTTCAGCACGAACACCTGCGTCCATTCCTGCCCCTTGGCCGAGTGGATGGTCGAGAGGATCAGGTAGTCCTCGTCGAGCATCGGCACGCCGGATTGATCCGAGGTCGCATCGGGCGGGTCGAGCGTCAGCTCGGTGAGGAAGCGTTCGCGCGAGGGATAGCCGGCGGCGATCTGCTCGAGCTGCACGATATCGAGCAGGCGGATGGCGGCGTCCTCATGCCGGCGTTCGAGATGCGGCTCATACCAATTGCGGATGACGCCAAGCTCGGCCGGCCAGCCGAGGCTGCGGCCGCGCAGCGCCGTCATCATCGCCGTGAAGCCCTGCCAGTCCTCGCCGGAGCGGGCGGGCGGAGCGAACGCCATGAGCGCCGCCAGCGGATCGGCGGCGCCTGCGGCCGCATCGAGCGCCTTGCCGGCGGTGGTCGGGCCGATGCCCTGCATCAGCTGCACGACGCGGAAGCCGGCGACGCGGTCGCGCGGGTTCTCGGCGAAGCGGAGCACGGCGAGCAGATCCTTCACATGCGCCGCATCGAGGAATTTGAGGCCGCCGAACTTGACGAAGGGAATGTTGCGCCGGGTCAGCTCCACCTCGAGCGGGCCGCTGTGATGCGAGGTGCGGAAGAGGACCGCCTGCGATTTCAGCGCCGTGCCCTCCTCGCGCTTCTCGAGGATCTTTTCCACGACATAGCGGGCCTGGTCGGTCTCGTCGCGGACGACGACGAGCGCCGGCGGCTCGCCGGCCGTCTTCTCGGTCCAGAGGTCCTTGGTGAAGCGCTCGCTGGCGAGCGAAATGACGCCGTTGGCTGCGGCGAGGATCGGCGCCGTCGAGCGATAGTTGCGGGCGAGCGTCACCACGGCAGCGGGCGGCGCGAAGCGGCCGGGAAAATCGAGGATGTTGCGGATATCGGCCGCGCGGAAGGAATAGATCGACTGCGCATCATCGCCGACCACGGTCAACCCGTCGCCGTCCGGCTTCAGCCGGTGCAGGATCGAGGATTGCAGGCGGTTGGTGTCCTGGTACTCGTCGACGAGGACATGATCGAAGCGGGCCGCGATGGCCTCGGCCACCTGCGGCTCTGCCATCGCCGCCGCGAAATAGAGCAAGAGATCGTCGTAGTCGAGCACGCCCTGGCGCTGCTTCGCCTCGACATAGGCGGCGAAGAGCCCGGCGAGATCGTCCTTCCACATCGCACACCAGGGAAAGACGTCCTTGAGCGCCGTCTCCAGCGACATCTCGGCGTTGACGACGCGCGAATAGATGGCGAGGCAGGTGCTCTTCTGCGGAAAGCGGCTCTCCTTCCGCGACAGGCCGCGCTCGTGGCGGACGAGGTTCATCAGGTCGGCGGAATCCTCGCGATCATGGATCGTGAAGGCCGGATCGAGGCCGAGCCAGGCCGCATGCTCGCGCAGGAGCCGCGCGCCGATGGCATGGAAGGTGCCGGACCAGAGGATCGCGCGGGTCAGCGCCTCGGCCTTGTCGCCGAGCGTCGCCGCGGCGATGCGCTCGACGCGGCGGTTCATCTCGCCGGCGGCGCGGCGCGAGAAGGTCAGGAGAAGGATGCGGCCGGGATCGGCGCCGTGGCGGATGAGATGGGCGACGCGATGGGCGAGCGTGTTGGTCTTGCCGGACCCCGCGCCCGCAATGATCAAAAGCGGCCCGCGCGCCTCCGTCGTCACGCCATGCTCGACGGCGCGGCGCTGCTCATCGTTCAGCCGCGCCAGCGGATCGACTGTCGGCGCGGCATGGGGCGCGGCGCTGGTCGCTGCACTCATGGCAGAGGGTCCATGGCAGGCAAATCCTTCCGAATCAGGCGGTTGCGCCCGCCCGACTGCACCACGTTTCCCGTTTTGTTCGCAATGTCGGAGCGTGGCGTCGCCGCGATTGGGCCACCGGCCCTGCCGGAACGGGCATCGCCCGTCGCATGAAGCAACGGCCGCCGGCGCTCTGGCGCGGATCATAACCGCCGAAGAATGCTGCAATGCGTTGAACTTCCGGCCCCGGCATGCGAACATCCGGCAGAAACACGCGGCAGTGCAGCATGAAATGCCGCAGTGCGATAGGGCTAGAGGATCACTGATGACCGGTTCGAAGATCGTTCCCGTTATTCTCGCTGGTGGTTCGGGAACGCGGCTTTGGCCCATTTCCCGGGATAGCCTGCCGAAGCAGTTCCTGGGCCTCGGCTCCGCCCGGACCTTCTATCAGGAGACGCTGCTGCGGCTGCCGGAAGCGGGCGATGATGTCGCCGATCCGATCGTCGTGACCAGCGACGATTTCCGCTTCTTCGCGCGCCGGCAGGCGGCCGAGATCGGCATCAACGCCACCGTCGTGCTCGAGCCGGCCCGCCGCGACAGCGCGGCCGCGATGATCGTCGCGGCCCGGATCGCGCAGCAGCTCCATGGCGATGACTGCCTGGTGCTGGCGCTGGCCGCCGACCATCTCGTGCCCGACGCCGCCACGTTCCGCCAGGCCTGCCTGACGGCAGCCAGCGTTGCCGAGGAAGGCTATATCGTCACCTTCGGCATCACGCCGACCGAGCCGCGCACCAGCTATGGCTATATCAAGCCGGGCGCGCCGCTCGGCGTGCCGGGCGGCTTCAAGGTCGAGCGCTTCGTCGAGAAGCCGGACCGCGCCACCGCCGAGACCTATTTGAGCGAAGGCTATCTCTGGAACTCCGGCAACTTCATCTTCCCGGCGGCGCTGATGATCGCCGAGGCCGAGAAGTTCGAGCCCGAGATCGCCGCCGGCGCCCTCGCATCGGTCGCCAGCACCACCGAGGATCTCGGCTTCATCCGCCTCGGCAAGGCGGCCTTCCTCGCCACCCCGGCCAAGTCGATCGACTATGCCGTGCTCGAGCGCACCGAGCGCGCCGCCGTCATCGAGGGCCGCTTCGCCTGGTCGGATATCGGCAGCTGGGACGCTGTGCGCGAGCTCGGCACGCCGAGCGAAGAGGGCAATGTCACCTTCGGCCCGGTCTCGCTGCTCGACAGCCGCAATGCCTTCGTCCATTCGGAAGGCCCGCTCGTCACCGGCATCGGCCTCGACGGCTTCACCGTCATCGCCTCCGACGACGCGATCCTCGTTATGCCGACCGACCGCAGCCAGGACGTCAAGAACCTCGTCGCCGGCCTCAAGAAGGAAAAGCGCAACGAGGCCAACGAGCACATCAAGATCCACCGGCCCTGGGGCACCTATGAGACGATCTGCCGGGGCGACCGCTTCCATGTGAAGAAGATCGTCGTCGATCCCGGCGCGATCCTGTCGCTGCAGAAGCATCATCACCGCGCCGAGCATTGGGTGATCGTCAAGGGCACCGCCGAGGTGACGCTGGGCGAGAAGGTCTACACGGTCAACGAGAACGAATCGACCTATCTGCCGATCGGCTCGATCCACCGCGTCGCCAATCCGGGCAAGATCCCGCTCGAGCTGATCGAAGTGCAGACCGGCTCCTATCTCGGCGAGGACGACATCGTCCGCCTCGAGGACAAATACGCCCGCGTCTGAGCGGGCACCGACCGACAGGTGGAGGGCGCCGGATCGATCCGGCGCCCTTCATGCTTTCAGGCCTTATTTCTCCAGCCGCGCGATGAGGCTCGACGTGTCCCAGCGGTTGCCGCCCATCGCCTGCACATCGGCATAGAACTGGTCGACCAGCGCCGTGACCGGCAGCTTCGCGCCGTTGCGGCGGGCCTCGTCGAGGCAGATGCCGAGATCCTTGCGCATCCAGTCGACCGCGAAGCCGAACTCGAACGATCCGGCATTCATCGTCTTGTAGCGGTTTTCCATCTGCCAGGACTGCGCGGCGCCCTTCGAGATCACCTCGATCACCGCCTCGACATCGAGGCCCGAGCGCTTGCCGAAATGCAGCGCCTCGGCGAGGCCCTGCACGACGCCGGCGATGCAGATCTGGTTCATCATCTTGGCGAGCTGGCCGGAGCCGGCGGGCCCAAGCAACTGGCAGGCCCGGGCAAAGGCGGCGATGACCGGCTCGGCCTTCGCGAAATCCTCGGCCTCGCCGCCGCACATCACGGTGAGCTTGCCGTTCTCGGCGCCGGCCTGGCCGCCCGAGACCGGCGCGTCGACGAAGCCGAAGCCGGCCGACTGCGCGGCGGCGAAGAGTTCGCGCGCGACATCGGCCGAGGCGGTGGTGTGGTCGACGAAGACGGAACCAGGCGCCATCGCCGCGAAGGCGCCGTCCGCGCCGGTCGTCACGGCGCGGAGGTCGTCGTCATTGCCGACGCAGGCGAAGACGATGTCCTGGCCCTTCGCCGCTTCGGCCGGCGTCGGCGCGAGGCTGCCGCCATGCGCCGCGACGAAGGCCTCGGCCCGCGCCCGCGTGCGGTTATAGACCGTCACGGCATGGCCGGCGGCCGCAAGATGCCGCGCCATCGGAAAGCCCATCACGCCGAGGCCGAGAAACGCCACCTTCGCCATCGAAAAACTCCTGTCTGTCACCATCGGCCGGGAGGGTATCCGCTGGGGACGGCTTGATCTAGGCTTCAGAACTCGATTGCCGAGGGAGGAATGCCGCATGACGAGGACCCCGCCGCTCGCCGTCTCGAGCTGGAGCCTGCATCGCGCGCTCGGCCGCTCCTGGCCGAACCGGCCGGACCATGACGTGACGCCCGCCGCCGAGCCGACCTGGGGCGAGGGCGAGATCACGCTGCTCGAATTTCCCGCCGTCGTCGCCGCGCTCGGCATCGACAGGGTCGAGATCTGCTCGTTCCATCTCGAAAGCCGCGATCCGGCCTTCCTCGCCGCGCTGAAGGCGGCGCTGGCGAAGAACGGCGTCACGCTGCAGACCCTCCTGATCGAATATGGCGACCTGACCGATCCGGCAACCGCCGAGCGTGACCTTCTCTGGATGGAGCGCTGGATCGATGCCGCGGCCGCGCTCGGCGCGGAGAAGGCGCGCGTCATCGCCGGCAAGGCGAAGCCCACGCCCGAGGCGATCGAGCGGAGCGCTCGCGGCCTCAACCGGCTCGGCCGCCATGGCGCCGAACGCGGCGTCCAGATCGTCACCGAGAACTGGTTCGACCTGCTGGCGAGCCCCGAAGATGTCGATGCGCTCTTCGCGCGGCTCGATGGCAGCGTCGCCCTCAATGGCGATTTCGGCAACTGGGACGGCCCGTCGAAATATGACGATCTCCGCGCGATCTTCCCGCGCGCCGTCTGCTGCCATGCCAAGGGCGATTTCTCGTCCGGCGCGCTCGACACCGATGACTATGGCGCCTGCCTCGAAGCGGCCGCGGCCGCCGGCTTCGAGGGGCCCTACACACTGATCTATGACGGGCCCGACGACGACGAGATCCGCCATCTCGCCGTCGAGCGCGACTTCATCCGCGCCTATTTCGCCGCCTGACGCTGGGTTCCGGCCTTGGCCGCCGGCGGCTCATGCTCGAAGGCATAGTCGGCGAGCAGGGTGATCGCCTTGGCGAACACCGCCTCCTCATGCCGTGTCTTCTCGGCCGATTGCCGCGCCTCGCCGGCGCGGCGGTCGAGCGCGGCGCCGATGAAATCCTCGCCCCTGCCGCGGCGAAATCGCCGTGCCATCGCCTCGGCGCGCTTTGCCTGCTTCTCGAGCTTCACGACGGCCGCGGCGATCTCGGCCTTTTGCTTGACCAGCGTGTCGCGGATCGCCGCGACGAGGTCGATCTCCTCGAAGGGAATGTCGCTTTCGAGCACGGTGGCGACGAGCTGCTGGATATGGTCCATCGCGCGCGCGGCGATGGTCTCGGCGTCGATCTCGCCCTCATAGCCGGTGGCGTCATAGGCGGCGCGGCGGTCGGGATCGGACAGGACGGCATGGGCATGGGCAAGCGCATGGAACGCCTCGGCATTGCCGCCGGCATCGGGATGAGCCTGCCGCGCCCGACGGCGATAGGCCTTGTCGATCTCGGCGGACGAGGCTTCGCGCGCCACCGACAATTCGCTGTAGAGGCTCTTCCTGTCGATCACGCCGCCCTCATCGCCAAAGGCGTTCCTCATGCCGCGTCATCGAAACGAAGTCCAGCCGGCGGCAGCACGAGCGGCCTCAGAACAGTCCGCCACCCTCGGTCTCGCCGACGCCGGCCGGGGGAACCGGTCCCTGGTCCGAGCCATCGCCGAACAGCGGCTCGCGCTGGATCTGCGGATAGCCATTGGCGCGATAGCCGGGGTCTTCCTCCGGCGGCGCAAGGGTGCCGGCGCCGCTTTCCGGATCGCCATAGCGGGCATATTGATTGGCGGGATGCGTGCTGCCGGTCGTCTCGGCGGGATCGACCAGACCGCCCGGCTGCGGCGCGCCCGGCTCGGTGATCGCGCCCTGCTGCGGCATGTCGGCGCCGGAGGCGGCCTGCTGCGGCACAATCGCGCCGTCGCCGATCTCCTGCGGCGGCGCCGCGTCGGCCTGGAAACGGGCCGGATCGCGGAAGGAATAGTCGCCCGGCAGATTGGCGACCGCGACGCCCTGATGCGCCTCGACCATGAAGCGGTTCCAGATCTCGGCCGGCAGCGAGCCGCCGGTCATCCGCTTGGTCGGCTTGAAGTCGTCATTGCCGAGCCAGACGCCGGCGGTCAGGTTCGCCGTGTAGCCGACGAACCAGGCATCGCGCGAATCATTGGTGGTGCCGGTCTTGCCGGCGGCCGGCCAGCCGGCGATGGCGGCCTTGCGGCCGGTGCCGCGCGAGAGCGTGTCGGAGAGCATCGCGTTCATCATGCCGACATGGGTCGGATCGATGACCTGCGTCACCTCGCTCTTCGGCCGCTGGTAGAGCACCTTGCCGTCGACGGTCTTGATCGCGGTGATGACATAGGGCGGCACGGCATAGCCGCCATTGGCAAAGGGCGCATAGGCATCGGTCAGCTCGAGCAGGTTGACCTCCGACGTGCCGAGCGCGATCGAGGGATTGGGCTGAAGGTCCGACTTGATGCCGAGGCGATGGGCGGTGGCGACGACGCCGGCCGGGCCGACCTCGTTGGCGAGTTCGACGGCGACGGTGTTGATCGAGAGCGCCAGCGCCGTCTGCAGCGTCACCGGACCGCGATAGGTCTTCTCGTAGTTCTTCGGCTCCCATTTGCCGATGCGCACCGGCTGGTCGACGCGGACCGTCTCGGGCACGAGGCCGAATTCGAGCGCGGTCAGATAGACGAAGGGCTTGAAGGCCGAGCCCGGCTGGCGCTTCGCCTCGACGGCGCGGTTGAACTGGCTCTTGCGGTAATCGCGGCCGCCGACCATGGCGCGGACCGCGCCGGTGCCGTCGACGGCGACGAGCGCGCCCTGGCTGACGCCGAAGGACTTGCCGCTCTTGTCGAGCGTCTCGGTGATGGCGCGGCCTGCGGCGTCCTGCAGATGGGAATCGACCGTCGTCTCGACGATGACGTCCTGGTCGAGCGCGCCGACGACATCGGGGACGAGATCGGCGACCCAGTCGGCGACATAGAGCGAGCTGCCGCCGACGCCCTCGCTCTGCGGCTCCACGGTGACCGAGGTCGCCTGCTTCTGCTGGTCGGCGGTGATGAAGCCTTCTTCGCGCATCGCCGCGAGCACCAGATCGGCGCGGTCGTTGGCCGCCTTCGGATCGCTGGTCGGCGCATAGCGCGACGGCGCCTTCAGCAGCGCCGCGAGGATCGCCGCCTCCTTCAGCGAGATCTCGCGCGCCGACTTGCCGAAATAGCGCCGCGAGGCGGCATCGACGCCATAGGCGCCGGCACCGAGATAGACGCGGTTGAGATAGGCCTCGAGGATCTGGCTCTTCGAGTATTTCATCTCGAGCCAGACGGCCATCATCGCCTCCTGCAGCTTGCGCTTGAAGGTGCGCTCGGGCTTCAGAAAGAGGTTCTTGGCGAGCTGCTGCGTCAGCGTCGAGCCGCCCTGCACCACCGTGCCGGCGCGGGCGTTTACCACGGCGGCGCGGACGAGGCCGAGCGGATCGACGCCGAAATGGCTGTAGAAGCGGCGATCCTCGATGGCGACGACGGCTTCCGGCAGATAGGGCGGCAATTCGTCGATGCGCACGAACTCGCCGCCGGTATCGCCGCGATTGGCGATCAGCGCGCCGTCATTGGCGAGGATCTTGATATTGGGCGGGCGCTTCGGCAGCACCGACCAGTCGGTCGAGGACGGCAGCTGGCTGGCGAAATAGACGGCGCCGGCGACGAGCGCGATCGAGCCCCAGACGCTGAGGATGATGCCCCATTTGACCGTCGAGCGAAACAGGCGGAAGACGCCGAAGCCGCTCTGCCGCCGCTTCTCGCGCGCCTCGCTGCGCCGGTCCGACGCCTTGCTGCGCCGGCTGCGCGCCCTGCCATCGTCCCTGCCCAAGTCGACGAACTCCGCGTCCTCGATGCCGTCATCGTCGCGGGAGGCCCTGCGTGCCGACCCGGCTGCCCGGCCGAACGAGGCGCGGTCGCGCTCGCCGAGGCCGATGTCGAGCTCGTCGTCCGTTCGTTCACGGGGCCTGTCGAGCACGGGCTCGATCCGATCGCGGCGCGGAGGCGGTCTCGCCATGCTGGCTGCGGGTCCTTTGCTCAGTCTTTGGGGTGGGTCCTTCCGCCTGATGCCCGCCGAATGCGGCGATTTCACGGGATCAGCCGCCTTCGAACGGAGATTGGCCGGAGTTTGAAGGCAAGATGTTAAGATCTCGCTTCCCATGTCGGCCCGCCGCGCCCCTGCGGCAGGGCTTAACATCGGAGCCTTCCCTTTCGCGCGCGGCAAGGCCATGGTCGCGCTCTTTCACGCGAGGATCGCCGCACGTGCTGCCCGGCCGAACCGTCTCCGTCCTGCTGCCGCTGGCCGTTGAGGGACCCTATACCTACAGCGTGCCGCAGGGCCTCGATCTCGCGCCGGGCGACATCGTGCGCGTGCCGCTCGGCCCGCGCGAGATGATCGGCGCCGTCT
This sequence comes from Kaistia sp., assembly GCA_965229325.1. Lineage (GTDB taxonomy): Bacteria > Pseudomonadota > Alphaproteobacteria > Rhizobiales > Kaistiaceae > Kaistia. Next base: position 2,855,850 of record OZ245873.1, read on the forward strand.
GGGACGAGCCGCCGGACGGCTCGGTCGGCCACAACCGCCTCCGGCCCGTCGCCGAGCGTTATGACGCGCCGCCGCTCGCCGAAAGCCTCCGCCGCTTCGTCGACTGGGTGGCGCATTACACGATGACGCCGCGCGGGATGATCCTGCGGATGGTGCTCCGCGCGCCCGAGGCCCTGATGCCGGAAAAGGCGATCGCGGCACTCAAATTCTCCGGCAGCGCGCCGGCACGGCTGACGCCCGGTCGCAGCCGCCTGATCGAGCAGATGGCGGACGGCGCCGCCTGGCCGAAGGCCGGCCTTGCCGGGGCGACCGGCGTCTCGCCCTCGGTGATCTCAGGTCTCGTCGAGCAGGGCGTGCTGATCGAGACCAGCATCGCGCCGCCGACCCCGCCTTTGCCGGATCCGGACCACGCCCCGCCGGCGCTCGGCCCCGGCCAGATCGAGGTCGCGGCGGCGCTCGCGGCGATGGTCGGCAATGGCGTATTCGCCACCGCGCTCCTCGACGGCGTCACCGGCTCGGGCAAGACCGAAGTCTATTTCGAGGCCGTCGCGGAGACGCTCTCGCGCGGACGGCAGGCGCTGATCCTCCTGCCGGAAATCGCGCTCACCGGCGATTTCCTCGATCGCTTTGCCCGCCGCTTCGGCGCGCGGCCGGCCGAATGGCATTCCGAACTGCCGCCGCGCGGCCGCGAGCGGGTCTGGCGCGGCGTCGCCGACGGCACGGTCCGCGCCGTCGTCGGCGCGCGCTCGGCGCTGTTCCTGCCCTTCCGCGAACTCGGGCTCGTCGTCGTCGACGAGGAGCATGACGGCGCCTACAAGCAGGACGAGGGCGTCACCTATCACGCACGCGACATGGCGGTGGTGCGCGGCAGCATCGGCGCGTTCCCGGTGATCCTCGCCTCGGCGACGCCGTCGATCGAAAGCCGCGTCAATGCCGACCAGGGCCGCTATGTCAGGCTGAAGCTGCCGGCCCGCTTCGCCAGCGCTCGCCTGCCCGAGATCAAGCCGATCGATCTCCGCGCCGATCCGCCCGAAAAGGGCAGCTTCCTGTCGCCGGTGCTGGTCAAGGCGATCGAGGAAACCGTGGCCGGCGGCCAGCAGGCGCTCCTTTTCCTCAATCGCCGCGGCTATGCCCCGCTGACGCTCTGCCGTAGCTGCGGCCACCGCTTCCAGTGCCCCAACTGCTCGAGCTGGCTGGTCGAGCATCGCTTCCGCGGCCAGCTCGTCTGCCATCATTGCGGCCATCACGAGCGGCGGCCCGATCGCTGCCCGATCTGCGATGCCGAGGACAGTCTCGTGGCCTGCGGCCCCGGCGTCGAGCGCATCGCCGAGGAGGTGGCGACGAGATTCCCGGAGACGCGGCGGATCGTCCTTTCGAGCGACATCCTCGGCGGCGTCAAGCAGATGCGCGCCGAGCTCGACGCGATCCGCACCGGCGCGGTCGACATCGTCATCGGCACGCAGCTGGTCGCCAAGGGCCACAACTTCCCGGGCCTCGCGCTTGTCGGCGTGGTCGACGCCGATCTCGGCCTCGCCCAGGGCGATCCGCGCGCCGCCGAGCGCACCTATCAGCTGCTGGCGCAGGTGACGGGCCGCGCCGGCCGCGCCGGCGGCGACAGCCGCGCCTTCCTGCAGACCTATGCGCCGGAGCATCCCGTCATCGCGGCGATCGCCTCCGGCGACAGCGAGGCCTTCTACGCCCGCGAGATCGAGGCGCGCCGCGTCGCCGGACTGCCGCCCTTCGGCCGCCTCGCCGGCATCGTGATCTCGGGCGCCGACCGCGCCAGCGCCTTCGGCCATGCGACGGCGCTGCGCCGCGCGGCGCCGCCCGAGGATGTCGCGATGGTGCTCGGCCCCTCGGAAGCCCCGCTCGCCGTGCTGCGCGGCCGCCACCGCTTCCGCCTCCTGGTGCGGGCGCCGCGCGGCTTCGACCTGCAGGGCTTCATCGCCGCATGGCTCGCGAGCGCGCCGCCGCCACGCGGCAGCGTCAAGGTCCAGATCGACATCGACCCGCAGAGCTTCCTCTGACGGCGGGCGGCGCTCTCGCATGCGCCGCCTTGCGATCCGGCGCGGGAGAGGTTAGCCCATGATCGGAGGGCGGCGGTCGCCGCCTGCCGCCGCATGCATCGTTGAAGGATAAGCGCCGCCATGGCCGTGAAGAAAGTCATCTACGACACCGATCCCGGCATCGACGATGCCATGGCCCTCCTCTTCCTCGTCGCTGCGCCTGACGTCGAGCTCCTCGGCATCACCACCGTGCTCGGCAATCACCGCATCGACACGACGACGCGCAATGCGCTGTTCCTGAAGGACTATTTCAACCTGAAGGCGCCGGTCGCGCGCGGCGCGGGTTCACCGCTCGTCATCGAGGAGCGCAATCCGCCGACCTATGTCCATGGCGAGAACGGGCTCGGCGACATCGCGCTGCCGGACGTGATCCGCTCCGAGCCGCATCCGCTGCCCGCCCACAAGTTCATCATCGAGACGGTGCGCGCCCATCCGCACGAGGTCTCGATCGTCGCCGTCGGCCGCATGACCAATCTCGCGCTGGCGCTGCGCGAGGACCCCGAGATCGCTTCCCTCGTCAAGGAAGTGATCATCATGGGCGGCGCCTTCGGCTATCGTGGCCATTCCGGCAATGTGACGCCGGTGGCCGAGGCCAACATCGTCGGCGATCCGCATGCCGCCGACGAGATCTTCGCCGCCGCCTGGCCGATCGTCGTGGTCGGGCTCGACGTGACGCAGGAAGCCGTGATGAGCACGGCCTATCTGGAGCGGCTGCGCGATGCCGCCGGCCGCACCGGCCAGTTCATCTGGGACATCTCGCGCTTCTACGAGAACTTCTACCTGAAGGCGACGGGCCTCCCCGGCATCCCCGTCCATGACAGTTCGGCGGTCGCCTATCTGCTCGACCCCTCGCTGTTCACCACGCGCGGCGGCCCGCTGCGCGTCGTCACCGAGGGCATCGCCATCGGCCAGACGATCCAGATGCCGAACACGCGCCGCTTCCCGCCGGGCAATGCCTGGGAGGGACGGCCCGAGAACACGATCTGCATCGACGGCGACGCCGAGCGCTTCCTGGCGCTCTATTTCGACACCATCGTCGCCGCCACCTGGCTGAATGGCTGAATGGCTGAGGATCGCGCCCTGATGACGGACGGCAGCCGGGACATGCTTCTCTGCACCTCGATCCCGCCGCGCTTCGGCGGCGACGACGAGGCGCGCCAGCTCTCGCGCGCCGGCCTCACCATGGCCGATGCCATCGCCTCCTTCGAGGCGGCGGGCTTTCGCGTCGTCTCGGTCAACCGCGAGGGGGAGGCCGCGGGCATTCGCGGCTTCCCGACGGTCGAGATCCGCGAAGTGCCGCCGGGCGGGCTGTTCCCGAACAAATACGGCCCGAACTTCGGCCAGATCCTCGCCCAGTTCGGCGAGGAGCCCGGCGCCGTCGTCAATGCCGACATCTACATGGTCAAGAGCGACGTCGCCGAGGTGCTGCGCGCCCGGCCGGGCACGGTGCTGATCGCGCGCCGGCTCGACGTCGCCACCGCGGCGACCGGCGTCGTCGGCACCTATAATCGCGGCATCGACGGCATCTTCTTCTCCGGTGGCGCGCTGGCCGAGCTCGCCGATGATCCCGATGTCGGCGCCTTCCAGATGGGCGCCCCCTATTGGGACATCCTGCTGCCGACCGTCGCCTCGCTGCACCATCCGGTCGAATTCATCGCGGCGCCGTTCCTGCTGCACGAGATCCATCCGGCGCGCTGGAACAGCACCGACTACAAGATGCTGCGCGAGCGCGCGGTCAAGGTGATGATCGCGCATGCACGGCGCTACCAGACGGCGCGGCCGCGCGCGGCGGCCTTTCTCGCCGGGCTCGAGGGCTTCCTCGGCGGCCCGTTCGAGCCGGCGACCGAGAAGAAGATCAAGGACAGCGCCGTCTTCATGAATCTCTGGCTCGCCAAGATCGAGCAGAACCCGAGCAAGCTGGTCGCCGTCGATTTCAACGACCCGACCATCAACCGCTTCATCTCGCAGCTGTTCGGCCATACCGCCGAGGCGCTCTCGATCGCCAAATGGCTCGATGCGCGCGAGGACGACGGCACGCAGTCGCTGTTTGCCAAGGTGCACCGCTTCATCAAGCTGATGCTGCGCACGCGGCGGGCGCAGAAGAAGGTGGCGCGGGTGCGAAAACTGTTCCCGAACTGATCAGGCGGCCCGCGCCGGCGGCCTGCCGCCGACCACCGTCGTCGCCGAGGCCCCGGCCGCGACGCCGGCGGCGAGGCACTGCTCGATGCCCTGTCCGGTGAGCCGTGCCGCGAGAAAGCCGGCGAGGAACGCATCGCCCGCCCCGGTCGTATCGACGACGTCGACAGCGGGCGGCGCCGCCTTCAGGCGGAGATGCGGGCTCGCGACCTCGGCGCCGGCCGCACCGCGCTTGACCGCCACGAGGCCATAGCGCTCGGTGAGAAAGCGGATCTGCGTCAGGGGATCCGACGAGCCGGCGAGGAAGGCGGCCTCGTCTTCGTTCGGAAAGAGGATCGTCGCGTCGCGCGTCCAGCCGAGGAAATTGTCGCGCCCGACCTCGTCGAGGAAGCCGACCGAGGCCGGATCGACGGTGACGGCGATGCCGCGCGAGCGGGCAACCGCCATCAGCGACATGACCGCGGCGCGTGGACCCGGCGTGAACAGCGCATAGCCGGAGACATGGACGAGATCGAGCCCGGCGAGCAGCGACACCGGCAGGTCCTCGATCGACAGCGCGTCATTGGCGCCGCGATCGGTGAGGAACGAGCGCTGGCCGCCCTCCGAGATCAGCGCGATCAGCATGCCCGTGCCGCGCGTCTCGTCGATGCCGAGCCGCGGCGTCACGCCGGCTTCCCGGAGCGCCGCGGCCTGCGCCTCGGCATCGCGGCGGCCGACCTTGCCGGCAAGCGCGACGGGAATGCCGAGATGGGCCAGCCAGGCGGCCTGGTTGCAGGCGGAGCCGCCGGGATAGAGCCCGATGCGGGCGCGGCGGTCGGAGCCGGGCACGATCGGCCCTTCCGGCTGGACGATGACATCGGTCATCACATCGCCGATGACGAGGACGCGGGGCGGCGGCAGCGGGGTTTGTGAGGCGGACGCAGACATGACGGACGGATCGAATCGCAACGGAGGACTTGCTTCCGCCCTTCTATAATGCGAATCGCGCGGCTCGTTATGCTTGATCCGGGCGGCGCATGGTCCCATGTCAGCCAGCCGGACCATTTCGCCCGCTCACCACCTCCCGCCGAGGCCGCGTCGATGACAGAAGACAATCCGCTTCTCTCCACCTGGACGACGCCGTTCGGCCTGCCGCCCTTTTCCGCGATCGAACCGGCGCATTACCGCCCGGCCTTCGAGGCGGCGATCGCGGCCCATCGCGCCGAGATCGACGCGATCGCCGGCAATCCCGAGGCGCCCACCTTCGCCAACACGATCGAGGCGATGGAGCGGGCCGGCCGGCTGCTCGACCGCGTCGCGTCGGTGTTCTTCAACCTGACCAGCGCGCATACCAACGACGCGCTCGAGGCGATCGAGATGGAGGTGGCGCCGATCCTGTCGCGCCATCGCAGCGCGATCTCGCTGAACGAGGCGCTGTTCCAGCGCATCGACGCCGTCGCCAAGGCCGCCGCCGCCTCGGATGGCGCCGGGCTCGATGCCGAGCAGCAGCGTGTGCTCGAGCGCTATCACACCGGCTTCCGCCGCGCCGGCGCCGGCCTGCCCCCCGAGACCAAGGCGCGTCTCGCCGCGATCTCGGAACGGCTGGCGACGCTCGGCACGACCTTCGGCCAGAATGTTCTCGCCGACGAGAAGGGCTGGACGCTGGTGCTCGGGCCGGAGGATCTCGATGGTCTGCCGGACTTCCTGATCGCCTCCGCGGCGCAGGCGGCGAGCGACCGCGGCCTCGACGGCCAGTATCTCATCACGCTGTCACGCTCCTCGATCGAGCCCTTCCTGCAATTCTCGTCGCGCCGCGACCTGCGCGAGAAGGCCTTCGCCGCCTGGACCGCGCGCGGCGAGGCCGGCAAGACCGACAACCGCGCCATCATCGCCGAGACGGTGGCGCTGCGCTCTGAGCAGGCGCGCCTGATCGGCTTCGCCAGCTTCGCGCATTTCCGCCTCGACGATTCCATGGCCAAGACGCCCGAAGCAGCAATGGCGCTGCTCGAGTCTGTCTGGGTGCCGGCGCGGGCCCGCGCGATCGAGGAACGCGCCGCGCTCCAGGCGCTGGTGCATGCGGAGGGCGGCAATTTCGAGCTCGCCGCCTCGGACTGGCGCTATTATTCCGAGCGCCGGCGCAAGGCCGAGTTCGATCTCGACGAGGCCGGCCTCAAGCCCTACCTGCAACTGGACAAAGTGATCGAAGCTGCCTTCGACACGGCGACGCGGCTGTTCGGTCTGCAGTTTGTCGAGCGCGCGGACATTCCCGCCTATCATCCCGATGTGCGCGTGTTCGAGGTGAACGATGCCGCTGGCGCGCCGGTCGGCCTCTTCCTCGGCGATTATTTCGCGCGGCCCTCGAAGCGCAGCGGCGCCTGGATGAGCGACTATCGCGGCCAGGAGAAGCTCGTCGCAGACATCCGCCCCATCATCGTCAATGTGATGAACTTCGCGAAGGGCGCCGATGGCGCGCCGACACTGCTCTCCTATGACGATGCGCGGACGCTGTTCCACGAATTCGGCCACGGCCTGCACGGGCTCCTGTCCGACGTCACCTATCCCTCGATCGCCGGCACCAGCGTCGCGCGCGACTTCGTCGAATTCCCCTCGCAGCTCTACGAGCACTGGTTCGAGCGGCCGGAAACGCTGGAGCGCTTCGCCGTGCATTACCAGACCGGCGCGCCGATGCCGGCCGAGCTGATCGAGCGCCTCAAGGCGAGCCGCAGCTTCAACCAGGGCTTCGCGACGGTCGAGTATGTCGCCTCGGCGCTGGTCGATCTGAAGCTGCATCTCCTCGCCGACGGCGCGGGCCTCGATTCGACGGTGTTCGAAAAGGCCGTGCTCGACGAAATCGGCATGCCCGAGGCGATGGTGATGCGTCACCGCACGCCGCATTTCCAGCATGTCTTCGCCGGCGACGGCTATTCCTCGGCCTATTACAGCTATCTCTGGTCGGAGACGCTCGACGCCGACGGCTTCGACGCCTTCGAGGAGGCCGGCGACATCTTCGCGCCCGAGGTCGCCGCAAAGCTCAAGCAATTCGTCTATGCCGCCGGCAATCGCCGCACGCCGGACGCCGCCTACCGCGCCTTCCGCGGCCGCGATCCCGATCCCTCCGCGCTGCTCCGCAAGCGCGGCCTGATGGACACGGCGGTCTGAATGACGCACACAGCCCCTGACAACACGAGGACATGACCATGGCCACTGCCAAGCCCGCCCCGACCAAGGCCGACCTTTCGGCGATCGAACTCAAGATGCTCGCCCGCGTCGCCCGCCCCGGCCCCTATGTCGGCCTCGACGGCAAGGCCGTCCAGCGCCTGATCGAGCTCGGCCTCGTCAAGACCCGCGTCTCCGGCTACCAGCTGACGGACGAAGGGTTTGCGATGCTCAGGGCGGAGTAGGACGAGGAGCTCAGGCGGTCCAGGTCGCCGCAACGGCACCTGCAAAGGCCTTCGCCGCACTCAGAGCTCGGGCCGGCTGCATGTCGAGTGTCGTGGCCGCATGACGAATCTCGGCGACATCGGACAGGCGCTCGGCTGCCGCCATCGCCTTTGACCTGACGTCGGCGCCGTAGGCCCTTTCGGCCTTGGCAACCGCTTGCGCCGGGAATACGCCGCCATGAACGGCTGCGAGGACTCCGAGGTCGAGCGCATCGCGATAGGCGACCGAACGATCAAAGCAGCGATCAGCGTTGGCGAGCAGCTTCTCGGCGACCTGATCGTCGGCGAGGAGAACGGGGACCCCGAGGGCCGGGTCGATCGCCCCGTCGAGCGCGATTCGGGCCTCGCGAATGATCTCGAACTTGATCGGCTGGCCGTGCCAGTCGATGATCGTGCGCAGCCCATACTGATCGATGCGAAAGTCGCGGCGCGTCCGTGCCTCTGGCCCGAAAAACGCCCCGGCGCCGTCCATGGCCGCGGAGGCCCGGAGATTGCGATATCCATCGATATCGGCACAGAGAAAGTCGACGTCGAGCGACTGCCTGTATTCGCCGTTCTGAAGCACGATCGCCGTGCCGCCGCCAAAATAGCATCGATCCCGCATGAGGCGCTCGGCGTCCATGGAGGCGAGCGCTTCGGCGATGTGCTGATGGGCTATGCGGACAAAGGACATGGAGTGTTGCCGTGTCCCGCCGTCTTCACACGAGAAGATGCCCGTTGCCGACCGTAGCGACGAGACGCCGGATGAGAGCAGCCTCCCCTTCGGTCAGCCGCTCGCGATCCACGAAGCGCCAATTGCGCTCGTAGAGGGAAAGGGCCTCGTCGGGAGTGATCGGGCGGGCCGGATCGCCGTTCCAGACGAGTCCTGCCAGTTCCGGATAGTCCCGCGGCACCACCATGGCGGGAGCCGTTGTCATCGGGCAAATATAGGTGCGCTGGCCGCCGCCGTCCACAGCGCCCCGCCATTCACCCTCAAACGTCCAGATTGACGACGCTGAGCGCGTTGTCCTGGATGAATTCGCGGCGGGGTTCGACGTCGTCGCCCATCAGCTTGGTGAAGAGGTCGTCGGCGGCGTCGGCTTCCTTGACGCGGACCTGCAGCAGCGAGCGGACGTTCGGATCGAGCGTCGTCTCCCAGAGCTGGCTCGCATTCATCTCGCCGAGGCCCTTGTAGCGCTGCATGGTGATGCCCTTGCGGCCGGCGGCGAACACCGCCTCGAGCAGCGAGCGCTGGCCATAGATCGGCGTCGCGAGATCCTTGCGGCGGAACACGGACGGGCGCTCGAACACTTCGCGCATCCGCGCCGAATGCGCGTCGAGCTTGCGCGCATCGGCGCTGTCGATCAGCGCCGCGTCGATCATCGCCGCCTCGCGCACGCCGCGCACCTCGCGCTCGAAGAGATAGCCGCCGTCGCGGCCGATCGAACCGGTCCAGCCCTGCTCGATCTCGTCGGAGATCGAATCGAGCCGTTCGGCGACCTTCTTCACCGCAGCGAGCGCCGCGTCGGGATCGTTCATCACGGCGCTGTTCAGCGCGCCGGCGATCGCCGCCTGCTCGACGAGGCGGCGGTCGTAGCGGGTGTGCAGCCCGTCGATGAGATGCTTGACCTGGCGGGCGTCGTTGACGATCGCCGCGAGATCGGCGCCGGCGCGTACCTCGCCATTCTCGAGATGCAGCGCGGCGTCGTCGACGCCCTGGTCGATGAGATAGTCCTCGAGCGCGCGCTCGTTCTTCAAGTATTGCTCCGAGCGGCCCTTGGTGACCTTGTAGAGCGGCGGCTGCGCGATGAAGATATGGCCGCGCTCGATCAGTTCCGGCATCTGGCGGAAGAAGAACGTCAGGAGAAGCGTGCGAATATGGGCGCCGTCGACGTCGGCGTCCGTCATGATGATGATCTTGTGGTAGCGCAGCTTGTCGGGCGCGAACTCATCCTTGCCGATCGACGTGCCCAAAGCGATGATCAGCATGCCGATCTGTTCGGACGACAGCATCTTGTCGAAGCGCGCGCGCTCGACATTGAGGATCTTGCCGCGCAGCGGCAGCACGGCCTGATTCTCGCGGTTGCGGCCCTGCTTGGCCGAGCCGCCTGCCGAATCGCCCTCGACGATGAAGATCTCGGACTTCGAGGGATCGCGCTCCTGGCAGTCGGCGAGCTTGCCGGGCAGCGAGGCGATGTCGAGCGCGCCCTTGCGGCGGGTCAGCTCGCGCGCCTTGCGGGCCGCCTCGCGCGCCGTCGCCGCCTCGACCACCTTGGTGAGGATCTGCTTCGATTCCGACGGGTGCTCCTCGAACCACATGCCGAGGGCCTCGTTGACGAGGCTCTCGACGACGGGGCGCACCTCGGAGGAGACCAGCTTGTCCTTGGTCTGCGAGGAGAATTTCGGATCGGGCACCTTGACCGAGAGCACGGCGGTCAGCCCCTCGCGGCAATCATCGCCTGTCAGCGACACCTTCTCGCGCTTCGAGATGCCCTCGCGGTCGGCATAGCCGGTGACCTGGCGCGTCAGCGCGGCGCGGAAGCCGGCGAGATGGGTGCCGCCGTCGCGCTGCGGGATGTTGTTGGTGAAGCAGAGCACGTTCTCGTGGTAGCTGTCGTTCCACCACATCGCGACTTCGACGGTGATGCCGTCGCGCTCAGCCGAGAGGCTGATCGGGCCCGCGATCAGCGGATGCTTGGCGCGGTCGAGATAGCGCACGAAGGCCTCGAGGCCGCCGTCATAGACGAGCTCCTCGCGCCGCGCTTCGACGCCGCGCCGGTCGGTCAGCACGATGCGCACGCCCGAATTCAGGAAGGCGAGCTCGCGCAGCCGGTGCTCCAGCGTGTCGAAATCGAACTCGACCTTGGTGAAGGTCTCGGTCGAGGGCAGGAAGGTGATCTCGCTGCCCGACCGCCCCTCATAGACGCCGGTGACGACGCGCGACTCGTAGGTGCCAGTCTCGCGCAGCGGCGCGTCGGCATTGCCATGCGTGAAGCTCATCTCGTGGATCTTGCCGCCGCGGCGGATCTTGAGCTTCAGCCAGGCCGAGAGCGCGTTGACGACGGAGACGCCGACGCCATGCAGGCCGCCCGAGACCTTGTAGGAATTCTGGTCGAACTTACCGCCGGCATGCAGCTGGGTCATGATGACCTCGGCCGCGGAAATTCCTTCGCCGGTGTGGATATCGGTCGGAATGCCGCGCCCGTTGTCGATCACCGTGCAGGACCCGTCGGGGTTCAGCGTGACGCTGACGAGATCGGCATGGCCGGCGAGCGCCTCGTCGATGGCGTTGTCGACGACCTCATAGACCATGTGATGCAGGCCCGAGCCGTCGTCGGTGTCGCCGATATACATGCCGGGCCGCTTGCGAACGGCATCCAAGCCCTTGAGCACCTTGATGGAATCGGCGCCGTAAGCTTCCGAGGCATTGTCGCGGGCGATATCGGACATTCAGTCTTTCCTGGGTGGTCGCGCGAGCTGCGCTGGAAGCGCGCGCGCGAGCATCGATTCGTAGAGCTAATCTATTGCTTCTTCTTCGAAATTGCACCTTTAGCCCTATCGCGGAAACACGGCGCGAAGGTGGCGGCGGGGAGGCGCGCGATCAGCGCTTGCGCGCGGGGAACGGCCGGCCGATGGTCGGCGTTGCAAGGGACCCCGCCCGGGCGACACGAAGAGCCGCGCCATGATGCACTGGATCGATCAGTTTCTCGCCAGCTACGGACTGATCGTCGTCTATCTCGGCGTCATCATCGAGGGCGACAGCGTGCTGCTCGCCGCCGGATTCCTCGCCCATCAGGGCATCCTGCACCCGACAGGCGTGTTCCTCGCCGCCTTCGCCGGCTCGCTGACCGGCGACCAGGTGCTCTACTATGTCGGCCGCTACGCCCGCGATTCACGCCTCGTCAAGAAGCAGACGGCGCGGCCGGCCTTCGTGCGCGTGCTCGATCTCATCACGCGGCACCGGGTCCTGTTCATCCTGTCGTTCCGCTTCATCTATGGCGTGCGCACGATCAGCCCGATCGCCATCGGCATCGCCGGCGTGCCGCCGCTGCTCTACACCGTGCTGAACGTCATCGCCGCCGCGACCTGGGCGGCGCTGATCACGGCGATCGGCTATGTGTTCGGACAGCTGATCGAGACCTATTCCGGCCGCCTGCACGGGCTCGAGCACAAGCTCCTGATCGCGCTCGCCATCGGCCTCGTCTCGCTGGCGATCCTGCATCTCGCCCGCGGCGAACTGATGAAGCGGCAGGGGCGGCCGCCCGAGGCGAAGCCCTGACGCCCGGTCAGTTCGGCTCGGGCGTCTCGTGGCGCTGCTTCGGGGTCTTGAGGCCGGACCAGCTCGCATTGATCTCGGCGCCGATCAGGACCGAGAGCGCGGTAAACCACAGCCAGAGCAGGAAGATCACCGGGCCGCCGAGCGAGCCGTAGGTCGCGTCATAGACGGCGAAGCGCGTGACATAGATCGAGAACAGCGAGCAGCCCGGCAGCCAGATCAGCGTCGCGGCGATGGCGCCCGGCAGCATGCGGCGCGCCCGCCGCCAGGGGCCGCCCGGCTTCCTGTGCGGCACGACGAAATAGATCGCCGAGATCGAGCAGAAGGCGATCAGCGCCAGGATCGGCCAGCGGATCAAAAGCAGCGTCGTCACGCTCGCATAGGGCACATGCAGGATCGACAGGGCGACCGGCACCGCCGCGATCACCGTCAGCGTCAGGATGGCGAAGACGACGGCGCCGAGCGTCAAGGCGAGCGAAATGCCGATCGAGACGAAGATGTTGCGGTCGTCCTTGACCTCATAGGCGAAATTGACGCCGCTCATCAGCGCCGCCACTCCGGCGCGCGAGCTCCACAGCGCGATGGCGAGACCGATGATGAGGCCGGCATTCAGCTGCGCCGGTCCCTTGAGGGCGAGCGCCGTGAGGAAATCGAGCACGATCGGGCGGGCTTCGTCGGGAAGCACCGAGGCGATCTCGGAGGCATGCTTGGTGACGCCGGAAAGGTCGAACAACATGCCATAGATCGAGATGAAGATCGCCAGCGCCGGAAAGACGGCGAGGAATCCGTAGAACGCGACGCCGGCGGCGATCAGCATGTCGTCATGGGCGACGAAGCGCGCGAAGACGTTCGAGACGAGTTTCCAGGCCGTGACATGCGGCGGCCGGCGCGTGGTCGTGGCGGGAAGGGGCGCGGCCGGCATCACGGCGGGCTGAGCCGGGGCGCCGACAGCCACCCGCTCGGCCGCGCCGCCGTCTCCCGCCTCGACCCGCATCACCGTCATCCGGCACTCCCGACCTCGTTGCCGATCATCCTAGCAGAATGACGCGCCGAGGCGAAAACGCGCCCGCAGCGTCTCAGCGCCGCGTCAGCGCCCAGCCGACCAGCGCGGCGCCGCCGGCGATGAGGGCGACGGTCAGCAGCGGCTGCCCCTTTGTACCGCGCGCGACCATGCGGCCGACCGCCGTCGTCGCCTCGCCGGCGCTGCGGGCCCGCTGCTCGGCTTCATCGGCGAGATCGTGGAAGACGTTGCGCACCACTTCGCCATTGCTGCGGACCGCCCGCGCTGCCTCGGAGGTCGCCGCGCGTGCCGCGCGCCGTGCCTCGGCGGACGCCGCGCTCGCCCGCGCACCGATCTTCTCCGCGGCCTGATGCAGTTCACTGGCGTGTGCCATCGCGTGCTCCATTGGTTGTTGCCACGATCAACGCACGGTCCTGCGAATGGTTCATCGGCGCCGGGCGTCGCCCTACGGGGCGAGTGCCACGCGGTTGCGGCCGGCGCGCTTGGCGGCATAGAGCGCTCGGTCGGCGCGCGCGAGCAGCGCCGAAGCGCTGCGATCGCCGGCGGCGCGGCTGGCGGCGCCGACGCTGATGCGCACGCTGACGGCCTTGATGCCGGTCACCACCGGTGCAAGCTCGATCGTGGCGCGGAGCCGCTCGGCGATCGCCGCGACATCATCAGGCGCCGTCAACGGCAGCAGGCAGGCGAATTCCTCGCCGCCGATCCGCGCGACATGATCGCCGTCGCGCAGCGCGCCGCCGAGGCGCTGGGCGACCTGCGCCAGCACGGTGTCGCCGATGGCATGTCCATGCTCGTCGTTGATCCGCTTGAAGAAATCGATGTCGATCATGACCATGGCCAGCGCGCCGCCCTTCTCGAAGGCGCGCTCGGCCGCCGCTTCGAAGGCGCGCCGGTTGGAGAGGCCGGTCAGGGGATCCTGGCCGGCGAGGCGGCGCAGATCATCCTCGAGCCGCTGCTGGGCCGTGACGTCATGGAAGAGCCAGATACGGCCATTGCCGCCATCGCCGAGCACCGGATGGCTGTCGACCTGGATGACCCGCTCGCCGAGCTGCCAGAGCAGCGTCGCGGCATAATCGAGATCGGCGCCGAGCAGTTCGTAGCGCTCCGCGAGCGCATCCGCATTACTGCAGCGCTCGCGCAGCTGCCGCATCGCCGCCGCGAGGCGCGCCGGATCGACGAAACCGGCCGGCAGGTCGAGCAAAGCGGCTGCCAGTGCGTTGATCTGCGGCGCGCGGCCGGAGCCGTCGATGACGATGATGCCGAGCGGAACACTCTCGAAGAGATCGTGGAAGCGCGCCTCGACCTGCCGCTTGAGCAGGCTGCGCGCCGCCAGCGCCTCGCCCGCGGCCCGGCAGACATGATCGAGCGCCTCGGCCTTCCCGGCCGTCCAGGCGGGCGCCTCCTCGTGCCAGAGCAGGATCAGCACCGCGCCGAGGCCGCCGGCCGTCGCCAGCGGCACGACGAGGGCGGCGCGGGCGGGCCGCCCCGTCGCGAGCGTCAGCGAACCCGGCAGATGCAGCTGCCGCACCGGCTCCGGCGCCGCATCGCCGGCCGGGCGATCCGGCGGCGATCGCCAGAGGAAGGCCGGCGGGCACGGCTGAGGATCTGCCGCGGCGGGAACGGCGACGCCATCGGCGCCGATCTCGGCCGCCAGCGCATAGTCGGCGCCCGAGCCGAGACGGGCGAGCCGCAGCAGGCTTGCCAGCCCGCCGGCCTGCGTGTCGCGATCGGGCGCGCCCGGTTCCATCACGCTCGCTCTCCCGTGTGTCAGCCGATCGCGGCAGCGAGTTCCGCGATCACCGCCGCGGGGCCCGTCACATGCGGCAGATGGCCCTCGGCGTCGATGACGGCGAAAGTCGATCCGGCGATCGCGTCATGCAGCCACAGCGCTGCCTCCAGCGGCACGGCGGCATCGCGCTTCGCCTGGACGATATGGGTCGGTACGGTCACCTGCGCGGCGATCGCGCGCATGTCCGACTGGAAGATGGTGCGCGCCATGGCGAGCGCGATATCCGGCCGCATCAGGAACAGCGTGCGCGAGAATTCATGGATGGCGGGCGCGTCGGCGACACCGACGATACCCGGCGCGAAGCCCGCGCCCCAGGCCTGGAAATTGCCGGCCATGGCCGCGAACAGGCCATCGAGCTCGGCCTGCTCGAAGCCGCCGCGATAGTCGCTGTCGTTGCGATAGCGCGCCGAGGCGCCGATCATCACCAGGCGGGAAAAGGCCTCCGGCCGGGCCACGGCGGCCGCCGCGCCGATCATGGCGCCGACGGAATGGCCGACATAGATCACCGGGCCGCAATCGAGTTCCTCGAGCACGGCGAGGAGGTCGTCGGCATAGCCGAGGAGCCCGCCGTGGCGGCGCGGATCATAGGCGGCCGCGCCGGACGGGCCCGCGCCGGCCAGATCGAACGACACAGTCCGAAACCGCGCATCGAGCCAGGGCCGGATGGCGTCGAACGAGGATTGGTCGCTGCCGAAGCCATGCGCGAGCATGACCGGCACGGTGCCGTGCCCGCTGACGCGGCCGTTCAGCGTTTCAAAGAGGGACATGGTGGGCTCCGGGGGTAGCCGTGGCCCGAGCTTATACGGCGTCCCGGCAAAAAGGGCGCGCCGGCATTGCACACGCGGTGAATATTTTCTTCGGAGACCGAACCCCGTTCGCGGACGGGCGCGCGTCCGTCAGCGGCGTGGCGGATCGCTTTCGCCCGGCACCAGCTCCATCGGCCAGATGTCCTGGACGAGCCCGACGGGATGGTCGTCGCGGAATGCCGGCATGGTCGCGAGCAGCCCTTCCGCCAGGCGGCGACCGAGATCGAACAGCGACAGGCGGAAGCAGGTCAGCGCCGGCGAGAGGAATCGCGACTGCGGCGACTGGCGAAAGCCGATGATCGCCATGTCCCGCCCCGGCGTCAGCCCGACATCGTGCAGCCGTCGATAGACGCCGATCGCCATGATCTCGTTGATGAGCACCGTCGCGGTCGGCCGGTCGGCGAGCGACAGCAACTGGTCGACGGCGGCATAGCCGCCGCCCTCGCTGGTCTCGGCGCGGACGAGCAGCGCCGGATCATAGGCAAGACCGTTGGCGGCCAGCGCCGCGCGATAGGCATCGGCGAAGACATAGCCAAGATTGAGTTCTGACAGCGGATTGACCAGCGCGATGCGCCGGTGGCCGGCGGCGGCGAGGCGGTTGACGGCGGCGGTGGCGACGCCGGCGAAATCGAGATCGATCCAGGGATGGGCGCCGCCGGAAAGGCTGCGGCCGAGCGCCATGAACGGGATCTGGCGCTCGATCAGATAATCGATGCGGCGGTCGTGGCGCTTGATCGCCGAGATGAACAGCCCGTCGACGAAGCGGCGCGAGACGACGCGGCGGATGTGGTCATAGGGGTCCTCGTCGAACGGGCAGAGCAGCACGACGAGATCGAGATGGTGGGCCGCGAACACCTGCTGCACGCCGGCATAGACGCTGGTGAAGAAGGTATCGCCATGGAGGCTCGTTTCGCTGTTGGTCTCGACGACGAAGCCGATGGCGTTGGTCGTGCCCTGGCGGAGGCTCCGGCCCGACTGGTTGGGCATGTAGCCGAAGGCCGCGGCGGCCTCGAAGACGCGCCGGCGCGTCTCGGCATTGACGTCGGAGCGGCCGTTGAGCGCCCGCGACACCGTGCCGATCGAGATGTTCAGATGCTTCGCCAGCTCGCGAATGCTCACGCGGACCGATCCTCTTTCCACGCCGCCGGCAATGCCGACGATCGTCGCGGCCGCCGGGCGCGGCAACGTCCCTCAAGGGGCCGGAGAGGCCCCGCCCCATTGGTCGAGCACATCGTCTCTCTTGACAAGAGGGAAAGCCTGATGTGTGATTGTAAACGTTTACGGCGCGATTGCACTGCATCGAAAACGTTTGCAGCGCACCAAATGACGCCGCAGGGGGAGGAGACCCTTGATGCAGCGAGCCGCCTTGATTGGGTGCGGTGCAATGAGTCGCGCCTGGTTCGAGGCCGCGCAGACGATCGAGGGTCTCGAGATCGTCGGCGTCGCCGATATCGCCGCCGACCGTGCCGCCGCGCGCGCTGCCGAGTTCGGGCTCGGCAAGGCCGTGATCGCGACCAGCATCGAGGAACTGCTCGCCAAGTCCTCGCCCGACATCCTGTTCGACGTCGTCGTTCCCGGCGCGCGCCATCATGTCGTCTCGGCGGCGCTGGCGGCCGGCTGCCATGTCCTCTCCGAGAAGCCGATGGCCGGCTCGCTGGATGAGGCGCGCGATCTGGTCGCCCGTGCCAAAGCCGCCGACCGGCTGCATGTCGTGATCCAGAACCGCCGCTATCTCGAAGGGCCGCGCCGCATCCGCCGGGCGCTGGCGGCGGGCCTCATCGGCGAGGTCACCAGTCTCCATTGCGACTTCTTCCTCGGCCCGCATTTCGGCGGCTTCCGCGAGGAGATGGATCACGTGCTGCTGCTCGACATGGCGATCCACACCTTCGACGCGGCGCGCTTCCTCGCCGGCGCCGACCCCGAAGGCGTCTATTGCCGCGAGTGGGAGCCGAAGAACTCCTGGTACAAGCAGGGGTCCTCCGCCGTCGCGATCTTCGAATTCGGCGAGGGCGTCCTCTTCAACTATCGCGGCTCCTGGTGCGCCGAAGGGCTCGGCACCAGCTGGGAGAGCGCCTGGCGCATCGTCGGTACCAGGGGCACGCTGACCTGGGACGGGCATGACGCGATTCGGGCCGAGGTCGCCACCGGCGCCAGCGCCGGACTCTTTTCCGAGGTGGCCGCAGTCGAGATCCCTCCCCTCGACCCGTCCGACCGCACGGGCGGCCACCTCGGCCTCCTCCAGGACTTCATCGCCGCGACGCGCGGCGGGCCGGAGCCGGAAACGGTCGGGCGAGAGAACATCAAGAGCCTCGCGATGGTGTTCGGCGCGATCGAAAGCGCCGAGGCCGCACGCCGGGTCGATATCCGCATCTAGGCCGCGCCCTTTGAGCGTGCGCGGCCGCAAGGGTTCCACAAGGAGAGACCGGTGACCAATCCCGCCCTCGACATCCGCATCGGCACCATGATCAAGGGCAATGCCGACGATCCCGCGGCGACTGTGCGCGAGATCCTGCCGCACGGCTTCGAGTCGATCGAGCCGTTCTTCTGGCAGACGCTCGGCGGCAAGGACATTCCGAAGCTCGCGGCCGAGCTGAAGGAAGCGATCGGCGACCGCGATGTCGTCATCGATACGCTCGGCATGTTCGGCAATCCGCTCGAGGACACCGATCTCGACCGCCAGACGCTGGACGGCTGGAAGACCCTGATCGACCACGCCCATCTCTTCGGCGCCAAGACGATCGCCGGCTTCACCGGGCGCCTTCGCGGCCGCCCGCTCGAGGAGAGCCTGCCGCGCTACAAGGCCGTCTGGAGCGAGCTTGCCAAGCGCGCCGCCGACAAGGGCGTGCGGCTCGCCTTCGAGAATTGCGCCATGGACGGCAACTGGGCCGCGGGCGACTGGAACATCGCCCATAATCCCGACGCCTGGGAGCTGATGTTCAACGAGACGCCGGACGACAATCTCGGGCTCGAATGGGAGCCCTGCCACCAGATGGTCTATCTGATCGACCCGATCCCGCAGATCCGCAAATGGGCGCCGAAGTTCTTCCATATCCACGGCAAGGACGCGACCATCCGCTGGGACGTGATCCGCGAGCATGGCATCTTCGGCAAGCATCCCTTCGTGCAGATGCGCACGCCCGGCTTCGGCGACAGCGACTGGACGCGCGTCATCAGCGAACTGCGCCTCGCCGGCTTCAAGGGCACGATCGATATCGAGGGCTGGCACGATCCGGTCTATCGTGATGCGCTCGAGATGACCGGACAGGTTTATGCGCTCAACCATCTGAAGAGCGCGCGCGGCGGCGCCGCCTTCATCGCCAATCCGGCCTGAGCCGAGAGGCTCCGGCACGCCAGCACAGGAGGCGCGGCCAAGGGCGGCGCCGAGCAGAGGATCGCGAGACGGGACGAGGCCGGGGGGAGGAGAACCGCCGGACACGCCCCGACAACCGATGGCCGGGACAGGTTTTGCCCCGGGCACGAGGACGGAGCCGCGCCGATGCCGGCCGGCTGACTGAACAGAGGGAGGAACTCATGGCTTTTTCAGTAACGACCGCGCGGGTTCGCGGTCTTCTTTTCGCCGCGGCGTCGATCGGCGCCGTGCTTGTCGCCACCGGGACGGCCGCCCAGGCCGAGGCGCTCCGCGACAAGTGGTGCAAGGACGTCAAGATCCGCTTCTTCGTCGGCGGCGCCGAGGGCGATGCCTTCGGCACGATCGTCTATAACGGCGCCAAGCAGGCGGCGCTCGATACCGGCGCCGATGTCGAATATGTCTTCTCGGGCTGGCAGCTCGAAAAGATGGTGCAGCAGCTGCGCGAAGCCATCGCCTCGGCGCCGAAGGGCATCGCGATGATGGGCCATCCCGGCCCCGCCGCGATCATGCCGCTCGCCGAGCAGGCCGCGGCCGCCGGCATCAAGATGGAATACCAGAATGTCGACGTGCCGGAAGTGCGCGCGAAGTTCGGCGGCGGCTATGTCGGCGCCAATCTCGAGCCGCAGGGCCGGGCGCTGGGCGAGCAGGCGGTCCGCCAGTTCGGCCTGAAGTCCGGCGATACCGCGATCGTCATCGCCGACTGGTCGCAGGAGACGCGCGTCGTGCGCGAGGCCTCGACGGTGAAGGCGCTCGAGGATGCCGGCGTCAAGGTGGTGAAGCTCAACGGCACGCCCGACATGGCCGGCGACCCGAACCTCGCCATCCCCGTGATCTCGGCCGGCCTCCTCGCCAATCCGGAGACCAAGCTGATCGGCTATCCCGGCGGCCAGATGCTCGGCAATGCGCCGGTCTACATGCAGACGGTCGGCAAGAAGCCGGGCGAGATCGCCAATATCGGCTTCGACACCTCGCCGCAGATCGTCTCGGCCTTCAAGGACGGCTGGGTGCAGCTGACCTCGGACCAGCAGCCCTTCCTGCAGGGCTATATCCCGATCGTCAGCCTCTGCGGCCAGATCGTCTATGGCCTCGGCCCGCTCAATGTCGATACCGGCGCCGGCTTCGTCACGCCCGACAACTACAAGACCGTGGCGGACCTCGCCACCGAGGGCCTGCGCTGATCGCGCGAGAAGGCCGGGCGGGGCGGCTTCGGCCGCCTCGCCCCTTCTCCGGCCCGGCCGGACCTGCCACAGGGAGCGTGAAATGGGCGAACGGCTGATCGAGCTTCGCGACATCAAGAAATCATACGGCAATGTCTTCGCCGTCGGCGGCGTCTCCATGCATGTCGATCGCGGCGAGGTCGTCGGCCTCCTCGGCGACAACGGCGCCGGCAAGTCGACGCTGATCAAGATCCTCGCCGGCGCGATCCGGCCGAGCGATGGCGAGATCTTCGTGCGCGGCAAGGCGGTTCCCGGCTGGAGCCCGGCCAAGTCGCGCGATGCCGGCATCGAGACGGTGTTCCAGGACCGCGCGCTCGCCGTGCAGCAGACCATCGTGCGCAACATCTTCATGGGGCGCGAGATCACCACCGCCTTCGGCTTCCTCGACATCGCCAAGGAGCGATCGGAGGCCGAGCGGCTGATGCGCGAGATCGGCTTCACCTCGAAGGTGTTCTCGCCCGATTCGATCGTCGGCCAGCTCTCCGGCGGCGAGCGGCAGGGCGTCGCGATCGCCCGCGCCATCTACAACAAGGCCGACCTGATAATTCTCGACGAGCCGACCACGGCCTTGTCGCTGACCGAGACCGAGAAGGTGTTCCGCTTCGTGCGCACGGTGCGCGAGAGCGGCCGCTCGATCCTCTTCATCGGCCACAACATCCACCACGTCTTCGACATCGCCGAGCGCTTCATCGTGCTCGACCGCGGCCGCGTCGCGCTCGAGATCACCAAGGACGAAGCGAAGAGCGCCGAGAACCTCATCGGCTTCATGGAGCATGTCGCCCATCCGAGCGGCGCCAATCCGCTGGAAGCGATCCTCGCCGAACGCGCCGCGACGCGGCAGGGAGCACGGGCATGAGCAGCCTCAGCCAGCCGAACAACGCCTCCATCCAGCTCAGCCCCTGGCGGAAATTCGTCCTCGGCAACCGCGCCTCGCTCGGCACGCTCGCCGTGTTCGTGGTGATGATGCTGATTTTCTTCGCCTTCGCGCCCGGCATCTTCTCGCGCTGGCCGATCTACAATTCCGTGCTGCTGACGCTGCCGGTCGCGCTCTTCCTGGTGGTGCCGCTCGTCTTCATCGTCACGGTCGGCGAGATCGACCTCTCCTTCCCGGCGACGATGGGCTTCTCGGCCTGGGTGTTCGCGCTGATCGTCCAGGCGGGCTACGACCCGTTCCTCGGCATCATCGGCGCCGTCGCCGTCGGCATGGGCCTCGGCTTCGGCGTCGGCGCGATCGTCGTCTATGCCGGCCTCTCGTCGCTGGTGGCGACGCTCGGCATGAATTTCCTGCTGCGCGGCCTGATCATGATCCCGACCGAGGGCAAGTCGATCTCGCTGCTCGGCCTCAAGGACACGCTGGCCTACCAGATGCTGTCGAGCTCGGTCGGCGGCTTTCCGATCCAGGTCGTCTGGGCGCTGATCTTCGTCATCATCTCGATCTTCCTCTACAACCGCCATCGCTTCGGCGTCCGCGTGCGCGCCGTCGGCGACAATCCGGACAGCGCCGCGCAGATGGGCATCGACACGAAGCGCGTCCGCGTCGCGACCTTCGCCTTCATGGGCCTCGGCGCGGCACTCGCCGGTGTCTTCTCGACCATGATCAACTTCACCTGGTGGCCGTCCTCGGGCGACGCCTATCTGCTGCCGACGCTGGCGGCCGTCTTCGTCGGCGGCACGCCGACCTGGGGCGGCGTCGGCACGGTGGCGGGCGGCGCGATCGGCGCGGTGATCGTCTCGTTCATCCAGACGGGCATCGTCGCCGGCGGCCTCTCCGGCTTCTATGTGCAGTTCTTCAACGGGCTGATCATCATCCTGTCGCTGCTCGGCCATCGCTGGAACCAGGTGCGCTACCGCTGACGGGTGGCGGGCCGGGCGATCGGCGCGGCCCGCCGCCTCTTCGCAGATCAGCGACCCTGCGGCCGTCTGACGGGATCGGGGATCAGATGCGTCTCGACGGTGCCGACCGGCACGCCGAGGCGCGAGATCGTGCCGCGGCTCAAGAGCGCGCCGCTGGCGAGGCGGATGATGCGGTCCTCGCAATGCAGCCGCATCGGCGCCTTGCCGCGCCGCTTCAGCCAGATGTCGTAGGAGAGGCGGACGCGGTCGCCCTCGATCCAGAGCTTGGCCGGCGCCGCGAGATCCTGCCGCTCGCCGACATAGACGCCGGGCGCCGTGCGGCGGAAGCGCCAGGTGCGGCGGTCGGTCTCGCCATCATCGAAGCGGAAAAACTGCTCAAGGACGAAGACGCCGCCGCTCTCGCGCCCCTTTGTCCAAACGAGGAAGCCGCGGTCGAGCCCGATCGCCCGGCTCACCAGCCTGCCGCGGCCGATGCCCATGCCATGGAAGGTCGCCTCGAACGAGACCGGCGGCGCTGGATCGGCCGTCACGGCCATCGCCGGTGCCGCGGCGAGGCAGAGCCACGCCGCCATCAGCATCACGAGGTGCCGCATCACCCGTCCCCTCCGCACCCCGCAGCCAGAGCGGGTGGATGAGAGGACGGTAGCACCGATTTCGGACCGATTGAGGGCGAGACGCCGAGGCGTCGCCGCGAACGGCGACCGCCAGACGGTCTCAGGCGGCGTTGGAGGCCGCGGCACCGCCATTCAGCACCGCATAGAGCGCGGCCTGGTCGCTGGAGGCGCGCAGCTTGGCGGCAAGGCCAGGCTCGCGCAGCAGCCGCGCGATGCGGGCCAGCGCCTTCAGGTGATCGGCGCCGGCGCTTTCGGGCGCCAGCAGCAGGAAGACGAGGTCGACCGGCTGGTCGTCGAGCGATTCGAAATCGATGGGCTTGGCGAGACGGGCGAAGATGCCGTGGATCCGCTTCAGCGAGCGGATCTTGCCATGCGGGATGGCGATGCCGTTGCCGACACCGGTCGAACCAAGGCGTTCGCGCTGCAGCAGCGTGTCGAAGATCTGGCGCTCGTCGAGGCCGGTCTGGCGGGCAGCCCGCTCGGCCAATTCCTGCAGGGCCTGCTTCTTGCCGTTCGCTTTCAGCGCCGGAATGATCGAGTCCGGGCTGATGAGATCGCTGAGGTCCATGACTTGGTTCAAAATGCCTCGTTCAAACCCTGGGTACGCGACCCACCTTCCCGGCGCACGCAATGCGCGCCGGGCAGTTGGTCGATCTTATGCGGAATCACGGGCTGACGGAATCCCCTTTGCCCGCCGCAGCCGGGTCAATCCACCCGATATTGCCGTCGCGGCGGCGATAGACGACGTTGACGCCGCCATGGCCGGCATGCCGGAACACGACGACGGCCGCATCGGCGAGATCCATCGCCATGACCGCGCCCGACACCGACAGCGTGCGGAGCGACTTCGTCTCCTCCGCGATCACCATCGGGCTGTAATCCGAGGCGAGTTCCTCATCGGCCTCCGGCGTTGCCGCCAGCACCGTGTAGCTCGCATCCTCGTCCGGGATAACGCGAACCTCGTGGTGGTGTTCCTTCAGCCGCCGCTTGTAGCGCCGCATCTGCTTCTCGATGCGATCCGCCGCCTGCTCGAAGGTCGGGTAGATCTCGTGGCCCCGCCCTTCAGCCTGGAGGTCGAGCCCGCTGTCGAGATGCAGGGCGCAATCGACGCGATATCCCCCACCATCGCGCTCGAGCACGACACGGCCGGAAAACCCGCCGTCGAAATACTTGCCGACGACAGCGCCGACACGGCTTTCGACATGGGTGCGATAGGCGTCGCTGATCTCGATATGCTTGCCGGAAATGCGGAGAGACATGGGAGCACGTACCCTTTCGACGTCGTTGCGATCCGAGGCCCGGTTCGCAAGCGAGCCGATGCCCCGTCGGGCACGTTGCCGATATCAGCCTCGTCCGGGCCCACCCTTCGCTTGGCCGGAGTTTTCTCCGGTCCCGAGGCCCAACACGCCGTCCGGCGCCGCGCCCTTCTAGTGACGGCCGGTTCCGGAGTCAAGGAAACCCGGCGATCCCGACCATCATCACCTGAAGCTGGGCATCCGTCGAGGCCACGACAAGGGTAAAGCGCATGACGAGGCGCGAACGGCCTCAGCGGGCCGACGACGCCTCGGCCAGCTTTTCGCGCCGGCGCTGGACGGATGAGGGGATGCGGAGCGCCTCGCGATACTTCGCGACGGTGCGCCTCGCTATATCGATGCCGGACTCGCGCAGCATCTTGACCAGCGTGTCGTCGCTGAGCACGTCCTCGGCACTCTCGGCATCGATCAGGCTGCGGATGCGATGGCGCACGGCCTCCGCCGAATGCGCCTCGCCGCCTTCCGACGAGGCGATGGCGGAGGTGAAGAAGTATTTGAGCTCGAAGATGCCGCGCGAGGTCGCCATGTATTTGTTGGAGGTGACGCGCGAGACGGTCGATTCATGCATGCCGATCGCCTCGGCGACGGTCTTCAAGTTAAGCGGCCGCAGATGGCGGACGCCATGCGTCAGGAAGCCGTCCTGCTGGCGCACGATCTCGGTCGCGACCTTCAGGATGGTCTTGGCGCGCTGGTCGAGGCTCTTCACCAGCCAGTTGGCGGTCTGCAGGCAGTCGGCGAGGAAGGCGCGCTCGGCATCCTGCTTCGGCGCGCGCGCGACGCTCGCCATATAGGTCTGGTTGACGAGGACGCGCGGCAGCGTCTCGGAGTTCAGTTCGATCAGCCAGCTGCCGTCCGGCGCGGCGCGCACGATGACATCCGGCACGACCGGCTGCACCGGCGCCGAGCCGAAGGAAGCGCCGGGCTTCGGATCGAGCGCGCGGAGTTCCTGCAGCATGTCGGCGAGGTCTTCGTCGTCGCAGGCGCAGATGCGCTTCAGCGCCGAGAAATCGCGCTTGGCCGCGAGATCGAGATGATTGATCAGCGCCAGCATCGAGGGATCGAGCCGGTTGCGGTCGGCGAGCTGCAGCGCGAGGCATTCGGTCAGCGTCCGCGCGCAGATCCCGGTCGGCTCGAAGCCCTGCATGATCGCCAGCGTCTCCTCGACCAGGGCGAGCGGCGCGCCGAGGCGGCTCGCGACCGCGCCGAGATCGCCGCGGATATAGCCGGCCTCGTCGACCTCGTCGATGAGGGCATGGCCGATGAGGCGCATGGTCGGATCGGTGACGGCGAGGCCGAGCTGGTCGGCGAGATGGTCGGTGAGCGACTTCTCCTCGGCGACGAAGGCCTCGAGATTATAGTCCTCGGCGCTGGCCTGGGCGCGGCCCGGCTGCGTCGACCAGGGGTCGCCGCTGGCGGATTGCGGCATGGTCTCGCCGGCGACCTGGCCGTGATCGTCGGGGAAGACGTTGGAGAGATCGGTGTCGAGCCGTTCGGCGATGGCGTCGGGCGAGGTTTCGAGCCGCGTCTCCAGCCAGTCGGTGCGCTCCTCGCCGCTCTCGGCCTGCGCAAAGCCTTCGGTCTCGATCGAGGCCTTGTCCGGCCCGACCAGGATGCCGTCGCCATCGTCGCGCTCGTCGCGCTCCAGGAGCGGATTGCGCTCGAGCTCGGCCTCGACATAGGAAACGAGGTCGAGATTGGACAGTTGCAGCAGCTTGATCGCCTGCATCAACTGCGGCGTCATCACCAGCGACTGGGTCTGCCGGAACTCAAGTTTTGGTGATAGCGACATCGATACGCGGCGGCCTCAGAAAACTGGTCCAACTCTTGCTTGGCTACCCATTAGGTAGCCCAAGCCGGGCCGCCTTCAAAGCGTAAACTGTTCGCCAAGGTAAAGACGGCGGACCTCGGGGCTCGCCACGATGTCGCTGGGGCGGCCTTCCATCAGAACCTGGCCGGAATGGATGATATAGGCGCGGTCGATCAGGCCGAGCGTCTCGCGGACATTGTGGTCGGTGATCAGGACGCCGATGCCGCGCGCCGTCAGATGGCGCACCAGCGCCTGGATGTCGCCGACCGCGATCGGATCGATGCCGGCGAAGGGCTCGTCGAGCAGCATGAAGGCCGGGCGGCTCGCCAGCGCCCGCGCGATCTCGCAGCGCCGCCGCTCGCCGCCCGAGAGGGCGATGGCGGGGGATTTTCTGAGATGCGCGATATGGAATTCGTCGAGCAGCGAATCGAGCTCCGCCTCGCGGCGATCGCGATCCGGCTCAACCACTTCGAGCACGGCGCGGATGTTCTGCTCGACCGTCAACCCGCGGAAGATCGAGGTTTCCTGCGGCAGATAGCCGATGCCGAGACGGGCGCGGCGATACATCGGCAGCGTCGTGACGTCATGGCCGTCGAGCTCGATCATGCCCTGGTCGGCCTGCACGAGCCCGGTGATCATGTAGAAGATGGTCGTCTTGCCGGCACCGTTGGGGCCGAGCAGGCCGACAGACTCGCCGCGCGCGACCGCAAGGCTCGCCGAATGCACGACGCGGCGGCGGCGATAGCTCTTGCCGAGCCCGCGCGCGACCAGCCAGCCGGGGCCGCCGGCATTGTCCGCATAGCGGGTGACCGGAGCCGGCTCGGCGATCATCTCGCCATAGGAATCCTGATCGGCGCCGTCGCCGCGCTGGGGACCGGCCACGATCAGAGACGCTCCGTCCGGCGGGAGGCGAGGCGATGCGCGGGAGACCGCATCATGGAAGGGCTCAATTCTTCTTCGCCGGCTCGGCCGGGCCGCCCGGCGCGCCGGGGGTGGCGCCCGGCGTGAACACGCCGCGGATGCGGCCGCCCTGCTTCTGGTCGACGCGCGCCTTGCCGGTCGTCATGTCCCAGGTCAGCTTGTCGCCGGTGATGACGTTCGGGCCCTGGCTCAGCACGACATTGCCGGTCATCGTGACCTGCTTCGTCAGCATGTCGACGACGCCGACATCGCCGGTGGCGGTCTGGTCGCCGGAATTCACATAGACCTTCCCGCTCGCCTCGATGCGGGTGAAGCTGCCGGCGCCCGGCATGACGTCGCTGCCCGGCGCGGGCTTGGCGCCGTCGGCGGGCTTGTCGTTCGACGAGTAGATCGAGATCTTGCCAGCCTTCAGCACCGAGTCGCCGCGCGTCACGGTGACGTTGCCCGAGAAGGTCGAGACGCGCTGGCCGTCCTTCTCCTGCACGTCGAGCGCATCGGCCTCGACATTGACCGGGCCCTTCTCGTCGGACTGGAAGCCCTTGAACATTTCGCCGGTCGTCTGGGCGCGCGCGGAGACCGCACCGACAACCAGGGGCACCGCGAGGGCGAGAGCGAAGCAGAAACGAATGGTCGAAGAAGTCATTCGGTCACCGATGGAGCTGCGCGTTGGCCAGGCTGGGACGATTCGGCCGGAATTGAATAGGTTACCTTTACCCCATTCAAGAACGAGATGCGCTGTCCACGATCACGCACCTGCACCCCGTTGGCCTTGATCTCGCTGCCGGCCGAGCGGAACGACAGCGGCTTGTCCGAACTCATCGTGCCGGACTTCAGGTCGATATCGGCCGACTCCAGCGCGCCCTCGATGCCGTTGGTCGTCTTGAAGGTGATGGTGTCGTCGAGGACGATGCGTTCCGCGTCCGAATAATAGGTGCCGGTGCGGGCGAGAACCCGCGCGCTGTCGTCATTGCCGAGGCCGATCGTCGCGCCGATGTTCCTGAGCGTCACCACCTTGGTGTTCTGCAGCGACTGCTCGGCGCGGTCGGCCTTGAGCTCATAGGAGCGGCCGCCGGAGAGATAGCCCGAGACATGCGGATCCTGCATCACGATCGAATTGTGCGACACGTCGATCGAGCTCGCGCCGAAGCTCGGCGGCAGGCTCGGCATGATATAGACATAGACGACGATGACGGCGATCGCGAGGAGGCTGGCGACCGGCAGGAGCACCTTGAGGATGCGCACGCGCCGGCTGTGGCGCTGCGCCTGCGCATAGCGCGCGTCGATCTCGGCCCGGGTCTGATCGAACCAGCCGTAGTCCTCGCTCTCCCCGACCGTCTCCGGCGTCGAACGCATACAGTCTCCATCGGCCCGCCGCGACAAGCCCGCCCACCAAGCTAGCATATATATGGCTTAACGGCGGCGGCCCGAAAGGTCTGGCCGCGGCGCTATCTCACGAATGCGCGAAGATGTCCTCCTCCGGCCAGCCGGCGAGATCGAGCGCCGCACGGGTCGGCAGGAAGTCGAAGCAGGAGGCGGCCAGCGCGGTGCGGTTCTCGCGAGCCAGCATCGCCTCGAGCCGGTCGCGGAGCGCATGCAGATAGAGCACGTCCGAGGCGGCATAGGCGATCTGCGCGTCGCTCAGCGTCTCGGCCGCCCAGTCCGAACTCTGCTGCTGCTTCGACATGTCGACGTCGAGCAGTTCGCGCGCGAGATCCTTGAGGCCGTGCCGGTCGGTATAGGTGCGGGTCAGCCGCGAGGCGATCTTGGTGCAGAAGATCGGGCTCACCGTGACGCCGAAGGTCTTCGAGAGCACCGCCACGTCGAAGCGGGCGAAATGGAAGATCTTGGTGACCGCGGGATCGGCGAGGAGACGCACGAGGTTCGGCGCCTCGGTCTGGCCCTGCGCGATCTGGACGACATCGGCGCTGCCGTCGCCCGGCGAAAGCTGGACGACGCAGAGACGGTCGCGATGCGGGTTGAGGCCGAGCGTCTCGGTGTCGATCGCGACCGAGCCCTGATAGCGCGAGAGATCGGGCAGGTCGCCGCGATGAAGGCGGATCGTCATGGGAAGAGGCCGTTTTCCTGAGAAAAGCGCCTGAAGGCGCCGATGCGATGCTGCCTGTCCCTCTATCGAAGGCGCGGCTATTCTGCAATGACGCTGAGGGGCGCCGGCCGCCCCGGCCAGAGGGAGACGATCAGCATGGTGGAGCTTGCCGGCGCGGTGGCGCCGAAACCGGTGCGTTGGGGCATCCTCGGCACCGCGCGGATCGCGCGCCAGCGCATCGTGCCGGCGCTGCAGAAGAGCCCGTCGGCCGTGGTCGCCGCCGTCGCCTCGCGCAGCGAGGACACCGCACGCGCCTTCGCCGAGCCGTTCGGCATCGCCAAGGCCTATGGCAGCTACGAGGCGCTCATCGCAGATCCCGAGATCGACGCCGTCTACAACGCGCTGCCGAACCACCTCCATCTCGAGACGACGCGCGCGGCGCTTTCGCATGGCAAGCATGTCCTCGTCGAGAAGCCGATCGGCATGAGCCGCGCCGAGGCCGTCGCCCTCAAGCAGGTGGCGGGCCCTCTCCTCGTCGCCGAAGCCTTCATGATCCGCCATCATCCGCAATGGCAGCGCGTCGGCGAGATCATCGCCTCCGGCCGCATCGGCGAGGTCAGGATGGCGCAGGCCTTCTTCTCGTTCCTCAATGTCGATCCGGCCAATATCCGCAACCGGCCCGAGACCGGCGGCGGCGCGATGCTCGACATCGGCTGCTATGCCATCTGCGCCGCCCGCACGATCTTCGGCGGCGAGCCGGAGCGCGTGCTGGCGCTGATCGACCGCGACCCCGCGATGAAGACCGACCGCACCGACACGATCATCGCCGATTTCGGCGACGGGCGGCAGTTCTCGGCCATGCTGTCGACGCAGGCCTTCCGCCACCAGCGCATCGGCATCGTCGGCACGCTCGGCCGCATCGAGATGCCGACGCCGTTCTCGGCGCCGACAGACGCGATCTCGGCCTTCTTCGTCGATGTGAAGGGGCCGGGCGAGGCGATGGAGGCGGTCGAGCTGCCGGCGGTCGACCAGTATCAGCTACAGGTCGAGGCGTTCTCGCGCGCCGTCGCCGGCACCGGTCCCTGGCAGCACGGCATCGACGATGCCATCGCCAACATGGCCGTGCTCGATGCACTTGTCCGCTCCGAACGCTCGGGCGGCTTCGAGGCGCCGTGAGGCCTGCGGCAGCGCCGCTTGAACCCCTCGCGCAGGCCCCCATATGATGGCATGCGGGATCGGTTCCCGCCGGATGCCTCCATGAGGGTCCGACTGCAAGGTCGCTTTGGAAGGACTTTGTGATGTCGCGTGTTTCAGCGTTTTCGAGCCCGCTGCTGCTCGGCTTCGACGAGATCGAGCGGGCGCTCGACCGGGTCGCGAAGGCCTCCGGCGACGGCTACCCGCCCTACAATATCGAACGGATCGCCAAGAGCGATGCGCGCGACGAGTGTCTCCGCATCACGCTCGCGGTCGCGGGATTTTCCCGCGAGTCGCTCGAGGTGACGGTCGAGGAGAACCAGCTCGTCATTCGCGGCCGCCAGGTCGACGACCGCGAGCGGATCTATCTCCACCGCGGCATCGCGGCGCGCCAGTTCCAGAAGACATTCGTACTCGCCGACGGCATCGAAATCAGCTCCGCCGAGTTGAAGGACGGACTGCTCGCCATCGATCTCATGCGGCCGACCCCCGAGCGGATCATCCGAAAGATCGAGATCGGCGTCCGCGACTAGACATCTCCGGGGCGATCCGCTGTTCGCCCAAGCCGCCTGCTCCGTTGCCAGCCCCCTTCGCGCACGACCGACGCCGCGCCGCGAAAAGGCTCTCCCGTCCCTGACCTCGCTCATTTTGAGGAGACATCGTCATGTCTGATCCCCGTTTCGTCATGTCGCCTGAACACTTCGCCGGCCTCGGCAGCGGCGAGATCGCCTTCGTCAAGTCGGTCCGCTCCGAGCAGATCCGCCAGCTCTTCCCGGACGCGCCGCAGCTTGCGCCCGGCCAGACCTTCTGGGCGCTGCTCGATGCCGCCGGCGCACCGCTGATGGTGTCCGACAGCCGCGATGCCGTCGTCATGAACGCCAAGGAAAACGACCTCGAGGCCGTGAGCCTGCATTGACGGCAACAGGCGACCTGCCGGGCGAAAGCCACGGCCGGCCGCCTGACGATGTCGTCGATATGCCCGCCGATTCGGCGGTCAGCGCATCCAGACCGTGACGGAGACGTGCTCGTCCGGGTCGAGAACGACGGTGTCGGTCGGATGCAGCCCGTGGCTCACCAGCAGCCGCTCGGCCGAGCCGGCAGCCCAGGCGCGGCTGAACACCGGAACGCCGCCGGGCAGGCGGACGGTGCTCTTGCGCGCCAGATGGAATGCGTCGTAGCCGAGGCTGAGGAAGAGGTCGTTGACCCGCCGGCCGCCGGGAACGGCGATGATGCCGCCCTCGGGCGCGGCCTTCTTCAGCGCCTCGCCGAGCGAGGCCTCACCCGGATTCCACCACCAGCCGTCCTCGCGCCGCTCGACCCCCGCGGCCTGCGAGGAAACGATCATACGGCGGCGCCCCGGCCGGTTGGGGAACGACTGGTGGCCGATGCGGCCGACCACCTGCAGCACGGCGCGGTCGAGCTCGGCCTGGAAGCGGCGCCAGTCGGCAGCGTTCTTCAACGCCGAGGGCATGCTGCCATCGGCATTGGCGATGCAATCGTCCGCCGAGACGATCGCGTGGCCGTGGATCTCGTAGCGTGGCATGAACCGTCTCTGTTCCCGCTGCCCGCGTCATGACTCGCGCCACCCGGGGGCCTTGGCCCTGGCGTAGCCGGGCGACCGTTCGCTGCACGGATCACGCCATGATCCGCTCACTCATCACGTTCTGAGCACACCACCCGTCGCCTTGGACACCTGCGCGACGAGGCGCGTCGAGACCGCCTCGATATCCTGGTCGGTCAATGTGCGCTCGGTCGGACGGAGCGTCACCTCGATCGCCACGGACTTCTTGTCGGCACCGAGCGCGGCACCCTCGAAAATGTCGAAGACGACCGCGCCGGCGATCAAGGCCTTGTCGGCGGACAGCGCCGCCTTGACGATGCGGCCGGCCTCGACCGTCCGATCGACCACGAAGGCGAAGTCGCGCGTCACCGCCTGGAAGGGCTGCGCCTCCAGCGGCGGCTTGGTGCGGGTCGGCCGCGCGCGCGGCACCGGCAGCTGGTCGAGGATCAGCTCGAAGCCGGCGAGCGGGCCGGCGACGTCGAGCGCCTCCAGCGTCTCGGGATGGAACTCGCCGAACCAGCCGATCACCGTCTGCGGGCCGAGCTGGATCGTGCCCGAGCGGCCCGGATGGAACCAGGCCGGCGCGCCGGCGACGATCTGGAACTTGTCGACCTGGGCGCCGAGCGCCTCGAGCAGCGCGAGCGCATCGGCCTTGGCGTCATAGACCGAGACGGGCTTCGCCGCACCCTGCCAATGCCGGCCGGCGCCGCCCACCGTCGCCGTGCCGCGGCGGACGCCGCTTGCCGCGATCTTCTGCTGCTCGGGCCGGCTTCCCTTGAAGATCTGGCCGACCTCGAACAGGGCGACGTCGCCATTGCCGCGATCGGCATTGCGCTGGGCCGCCAGCACGAGGCCGGGCAGGAGGCTCGGCCGCATGTCGGACATGTCGGAAGAAATCGGATTGGCCAGCACCAGTTCGCCTGCGCCGCCGCCGAAGGCGAGCGCCGCCGAACGGCTGACGAAGGACCAGGTCACAGCCTCGACGAGGCCGCGCGCGGCGAGCGCCCGCTTGGCGCGCCGGGTGCGGAGCTGGATCAGCGTCAGCACCGGCCGCGTCACATCGTCGGACTTTGGCAGCGGCGTCGACGGCACGCGGTCGATGCCGAGAATGCGCACCACTTCCTCGACGAGATCAGCCTTGCCATCGATGTCAGGCCGCCAGGACGGCACCGAGACGGTCAGCGACGGGGCCTCGCCCGAGACGCCGAAGCCGAGCGCCTCAAGCACCGTGCGGATCTCGTCGACGGAGGGATCGATGCCGGCGAGACGCTTCACTTCGGAGACCGGGAAGGCGAGCACGAGCCGCGGCTCCGGCACGGCACCGGCGACGACGACCTCGCTCGGCGTGCCGCCGCAGAGCTCGACGATCAGCCTTGTCGCGAGATCGAGCCCCGGCAGCATGAAGGCCGGATCGACGCCGCGCTCGAATCGGTAGCGCGCGTCGGAGTTGATGCCGAGCTTGCGGCCGGTCTGCGCGATGTTGCGCGGCTCCCAGAGCGCGGATTCGACCAGCACGTCGACGGTCGCCTCCGAACAGCCCGAGGCCTCGCCGCCCATGATGCCGGCGATGGATTCGGCGCCATTGTCGTCGGCGATGACGCACATGGTCTCGTCGAGCACATAGGTCTTGCCGTCGAGCGCAGTGAGGCTCTCGCCGGCGCGCGCGCGGCGCACGACGAGATCGCCGGCGACCTTGGCAGCATCGAACACATGCAGCGGACGGCCGCGGTCATAGGTGAGGAAATTGGTGACGTCGACCAGCGCATTGATCGGGCGAAGGCCGATGGCGCGCAGCTTCGCCTGCAGCCAGTCCGGCGAGGGTCCGTTCTTCACGCCGCGGATGAGGCGGAGGCCGAAGGCCGGCGACAGCGGCGGCGCATCGCCGAATTCGAAGCGCACGGCGACCGGGCATGCGCCCTCGCCGGCGATCGGCGCGACGGCGCCGTCCTTCAATGCGCCGAGGCCGGCGGCGGCGAGATCGCGCGCAACGCCATAGACGCCGAGGCAATCCGGCCGGTTCGGCGTGATCGCGATATCGATGACCGGATCGGCAAGGCCGGCCCAGTCGGCATAGGCCATGCCGACGGGCGCATCGGCAGGCAGTTCGATGATGCCGTCGTGATCCTCGGAGAGCTCCAGCTCCGCCGCCGAGCACAGCATGCCATGGCTCTCGACGCCGCGGATCGTGCCGACCGAGAGCGTGATGTCCTTGCCCGGAATATAGGTGCCGGGCGGCGAGAACACGCTCTTGATGCCGGCACGGGCATTCGGCGCACCGCAGACGACCTGCACCGGCGCACCCGAGCCGGTGTCGACCATGCAGACGCGCAGGCGATCGGCATTCGGGTGCTGCTCGGCCGAGATGACGGAGGCGATGGTGAAGGCGCCGAGCGCCTTCGCCTTGTCCTCGACGCCCTCGACTTCGAGCCCGACGCGCGTCAGCGCCTCATCGATCGCCGCAAGCGACGCCTCGGTCTCGAGATGCTCCTTGAGCCAGGAGAGGGTGAATTTCATTCCTCGGACTCCTGCGCGGCTTCAGTCGCGGCCGGCTCCCCCGCCGCCCGCAGGGCGGAAAGCAGAGCCTCGGCGACGCCGTCGATGTTGCTCAGCACGTCGTTGTTCCAAAAACGCAGCACGCGATAGCCGCGCGTCGCCAGCCAGCTGTCACGCACCGCGTCGTGCGCGAGGCCGCGCTGTTCGCCGTGCTGGCTGCCGTCGACTTCGACGACCAGCCGGGCCTCATGGCAGACGAAATCGACGACATAGGGGCCGATCGGCGCCTGCCGGCGAAAGCGGCACCCGTCCAGTTGATGGTCGCGCAGTACAGACCACAGCTTGCGCTCCGCATCCGTCATCTCGCGCCGCAGATGGCGGGCGCGGTTCAGCAGAGCGCCGGGCAGTCGGCTCCGTCCCATGGCAAAGGCCCCCACCCAACCCTCCCCCGCAAGGGGGGAGGGGTTGCCGGCACGACTTCCGAGGCAACGCGGCCGTCGGTCGGCGTCCTGCAAGACCAGTGACGCGCGTCCCCTCCCCCCTTGCGGGGGAGGGACAGGGTGGGGGTCTTCCTGTCGTGCCACTCGCGCGATCACGACGACAACCCTCCCACCAGCGTCGGCATGTCGAGGGGGCGGAAGCCGTAGTGGCTGAGCCAGCGGATGTCGGCGTCGAAGAAGGCGCGGAGGTCGGGCATGCCGTATTTCAGCATGGCGATGCGGTCGATGCCCATGCCGAAGGCGAAGCCCTGGTAGACGTCCGGATCGAGGCCCGCGGCGCGGATGACGTTCGGATGCACCATGCCGCAGCCGAGGATCTCCAGCCAGTCGTCGCCTTCGCCGAAGCGCACCTCGTTGCCGACGCGGCGGCAGCGGATGTCGACCTCCATCGACGGCTCGGTGAACGGGAAGAAGGACGGGCGCATGCGCATCTCGACCGCCTCGACCTCGAAGAAGGCGCGGCAGAAGGCTTCGAGCAGCCATTTCAGATGGCCGATATGGCTCGAGCGGTCGATGACGAGGCCCTCGACCTGGTGGAACATCGGCGTGTGGGTCTGGTCGCTGTCCATGCGATAGGTGCGGCCGGGCGCGATGATGCGGATCGGCGGCGCCTGGCGCTCCATGGTGCGCATCTGCACCGGCGAGGTGTGCGTGCGCAGCAGCAGCCGCTCGCCGTTCTCGTCGGGATTGAAGAAGAAGGTGTCGTGCATCTCCCGCGCCGGATGGCCGACGGGGAAGTTCAGCGCCGTGAAATTGTAATGGTCGGTCTCGATGTCGGGGCCTTCGGCGACCGCGAAGCCGAGATCGCCGAAGATCGCCGTGATCTCGTCGATCACCTGGCTGACCGGATGGATGCGGCCGCTCTCGAGCGCGCCGGCCCTGACCGGCAGCGTGACGTCGACGGCCTCGGCCTTGAGGCGGGCCGCGATGCCCTCGGCCTTCAGCACGGCCTTGCGGGCGGCGAGCGCCTCGGTGACGCGGTCGCGCAGGCCGTTCAGCGCGGGACCGGCGGTCTTGCGCTCGTCCGGCGACATCGTGCCGAGGCTTTTCAGGAGTTCGGAGACGGCGCCCTTCTTGCCGAGGGTCGCGACACGGACCGCTTCGAGCGCTCCTTCGTCCGAGGCCGCAGCAATCGCCTCGCGGAGTTCGGATTCGAGCGCGTCGAGATCGGCCATGTCATTCCTCGCTGGGGCGGCGGCGATGCCGGATCGCGTCAGCCGCCAAAGAGGCGCCAAGCCGCGCGCGGCGCGACATGGCCTTGAGGGGAGAGGTCTGGTCGAACCCGGCGGGGCGATGAGCCCTGCCGGCGTCCTGTCGTGAAGAGCCTGGTTCAGGCCGCCTGGGCGGTCTGGGCTGCGCCGAGCGCGCTCTGCGCCTGGTCGACCAGCGCCTTGAAGGCCGCGGGCTCGCTGATGGCGAGTTCGGCCAGCACCTTGCGGTCGACTTCGATGCCCGACTTGGCAAGGCCGTCGATGAAGCGGCTGTAGGTGAGACCCTCGGCCACTTCGCGGACGGCAGCGTTGATGCGCTGGATCCACAGGCCGCGGAAGCTGCGCTTCTTGGCCTTGCGGTCGCGGAACGCGTACTGGGCGGCCTTGTCGACGGCAGCCTTGGCGGTCCGGATGGTGTTCTTGCGGCGGCCATAGAAGCCCTTGGCCCGCTTCAGAACCTTCTTGTGCTTGGCATGGGCGGTTACGCCCCGCTTCACTCGTGACATGGCATTATCTCCGGTTCAGGTGGCTCAGCCGTTCAGGAACTGCTTGACGATCTTCGCATCGGCATCCGAGAGCGTGGTGGTGCCACGCGCATTGCGGATGAACTTGGCCGTGCGCTTGATCATGCCGTGCCGCTTGCCGGCCTGAGCCGTCTTCACCTTGCCGGTGGCCGTGAGCTTGAAGCGCTTCTTCGCTCCACTCTTGGTCTTCAACTTGGGCATTTTCACATCCTCGACTTTGCGCCGACGTGAACGGCCGCCGCGCCGCGCATCTTGCGATGCACAGTGGGACGGTCCGCTTCGGCATGGAAGCATTCATGAACCGCCGCGGCATGCCCTGAGCGACAACTCCCATGGGGAGCGTCCCTCGCGCCGGGCGGCTCGGAAACGGCGCGGTTATAGCGGCGATGCTTCGCCAGCACAAGCGCCAACTGGCGCCCTTCCCCCGTCGCGGGCTGTTCCCGCGACGTTCCAGCCGGGTGAAAGGCGTGGGTGGTACCCGCTCAGCGAGGAGCGAGCACCATGATCATCTGCCGGCCCTCGAGCTTCGGCTCGGCCTCGACCTTGGACAGTTCGGCCGTCTCGTCGCGCACGCGCTCGAGCAGCTTCATGCCGAGATGCTGGTGCGCCATCTCGCGACCGCGGAAGCGCAGCGTCAGCTTGACCTTGTCGCCCTCCTCGAAGAAACGCTTGATCGCCTTCATCTTGACCTCGTAATCGTGGTCATCGATGGCCGGGCGCATCTTGATTTCTTTGACTTCGACGATCTTCTGCTTCTTGCGGGCCTCGTTGGCCTTCTTCTGCGTCTGATATTTGAAGCGGCCGAAATCCAGGATCTTGCAGACCGGCGGCTCGGAGTTCGGCGAGATCTCAACGAGATCGAGACCGGCCTCGGAGGCCATGGCAAGTGCTTCGTCGAGCAGGGTGAGGCCGACATTCTGGCCGTCCTGGTCGATCAGCTGGACCTCGCGGATGCCGCGAATCTCGCGGTTGATGCGCGGACCATCCTTGGAAGGAAGTGGCGCTTTGAAGGGGCGGCGAATGGGGGCGGACTCCTCTAGCTATTGCAGGCAAGCGGGGCGATGGGGGAAAACGACAATGACCGACGCGACTGTCTCCGGCAATTCGTGCGGAGATCGTGCTCGGCCCATCGGGTCCTCCGACCCTGACTTGGTGACGAAAATCGGCCAAAAGCCCCGCAAAGTCAACCGGAACTGGACCCTGGCCGGGTGTTTCCCTAGATAGGAGGCGGCCGGCTGGCGATCAAGGAGCGGATGAATGACCCTCGCGCGGACGGAGATCACGGTCGGCAGCGGCGATGCGGCGCGGCGGATCGCGCTTCTGCAGCGGGCAGGACGGGCGCCCGGCCTTCTCTTTCTCGGCGGCTTCATGTCGGACATGCGCGGCGCCAAGGCCGAGGCACTCGACGCCTTCGCCGGGCGCGAGGGCCGCGCGCTCACGCGCTTCGACTATTCCGGCCATGGCGAATCGGGCGGCGATTTCGCGGACGGCACCATCTCGCGCTGGCTGGAGGAAGCCGCCGCCGTGCTGGACCGCGCCGAGGGCACGCCGCTCGTCGTCGTCGGCTCGTCGATGGGCGGCTGGATCGCGCTGCTGCTGGCGCTCGCCGAGGCAAAGTCGGGGCGGCGGCGGATCGCCGGGCTCGTCCTGCTCGCGCCCGCTGTCGACATGACGCACAGCCTGATCCTGCCGCATCTCAGCGAGGCCGCGCGGGCCGAGATGGCGGCGACCGGCGCCTATCGGCAGCCGAGCGCCTATTCGGACAAGCCCTATCTCATCACCAAGGCGCTGATCGACGACGGCGCCAACCATCTCCTCGATGGAAAGCCGATTGCCATCGGCGCGCCGGTTCATATCATCCAGGGTGTCCTCGACGAGGACGTGCCCTATCACCACGCGCTCGACCTCGTTTCGCATCTTGCCGAAGACGATGTCGTGCTGACCCTCGTCAAGGACGCCGGCCATCGCCTGTCGCGGCCGGAAGACCTTGCCAAGATCATCGCCGCGGTGACGGCGATCGCCTGAGACGGATCTGAGCGAACCCCCGAGAGCAGAGGAGCACGCGCATGGCGACCAGAGGCTTTTTCGGCAAGCGGCCGAGCGAGGGCGAGAGCGACCGCCTGCCGCCGGGCCAATATCTCACCGAGGACTTCCCGGTGCTCTCGGCCGGGCCGACCCCGCGCATCGACCACGAGAAATGGAGCTTCACGCTGAAGGACGGCGTCAAGCCGGTGGCGAAGTGGAGCTGGGACGAGTTCGCGAAACTGCCGCATGTCAAGCTGACGCGCGATATCCACTGCGTGACGAAGTGGTCGAAGTTCAACACCGCCTGGTCGGGCGTGATGATCGACGACCTCCTCGCCGAGGCCGGCATCGCCCCGCCGACCGAGTTCACGCTGGCGCATTCCTTCGACGGTTACACCACCAATGTGCCGACGGCCGATCTCGTCGGCGGCAAGGCGATGATCGCGACCCTCTATGAGGGCAAGCCGATCACCGCCGATCATGGCGGCCCGGCGCGGCTGCTGGTGCCGCATCTCTATTTCTGGAAATCGGCCAAATGGGTGAACGGGTTGCAGTTCACCAAGCGTGACGAAGGCGGCTTCTGGGAGCTGCGCGGCTATCACATGTATGGCGATCCGTGGCGCGAGCAGCGCTTCACCGGCGATTGAGCGCGGCGATGGACAGCGCGCAGCAGCCCGCCCGCCTCCTCTGGCAGGAGGCGGTGGTCGAGGCCATCGCCGTGCTGACACCGACGGTGACGAGCATTCGCCTCCGCCCGGCGCAGTGGCAGAGCTTCACCGCCGGCCAGCATGTCGATATCCGCCTGACCGCGCCGGACGGCTACCAGGCGCAGCGCTCCTATTCGATCGGCTCGGCGCCGGACGCGAGCGGCACGTTCGAGCTCGCCATCGAGGCGCTGCCCGATGGCGAGGTCTCGCCCTTCTTCCACGATGTGGTCGAGGTCGGCGACACGATCGAGATCCGCGGGCCGATCGGCGGCCATTTCATCTGGGATGCGCCGCTCGGCGGCCCGCTGCTCCTGATCGGCGGCGGCTCGGGCCTCGTGCCGCTGATGTCGATCCTCCGCCATCGCGCGGTCGCAGCGCCCGAGATTCCGGCAACGCTCGTCTATTCCGCGCGGCGCTATGACGATCTCATCTGGCGGGAGGAGCTCTTCCGACGCCGCGACGCCGATCCGAACTTCCGGCTCGAGATCGCCCTCACCCGCGAATCCGCGCGCGAGGGCCTCGCTTTCGGCCGTATCGACGCCGCGCTGATGGCGCGGGCGATCGGCAACGAGGCGCCGAAGCTCACCTATATCTGCGGCTCCAACCCCTTCGTCGAGGCGGCGGCATCGCTGGCCCTCGCGGCCGGCCTCCCCTTCGGCAGCATCCGGACAGAGCGCTACGGCGGGTAGAGGGTCTGATGGACCGCAAGGCGATCGACAGTCGGCTTCCATCAATGTGAACGACCTCTCAAAACTGTCATTGCCGGGCTTGACCCGGCAATCCAGCCTCCCTCCTCGCAGACTCGACATTGCAGGCAGTCAGTCGAAGAAAGTCTGGGTTGCCGGGTCAAGCCCGGCAACGACACCTGAGAGATCCGGAGCCTTACAAACCCTGACTCTCGATCTGCCCTATTCCGGCCCGCGCCAGTCGCCGGATTGCCACAAGGCCGTCAGCGCCTCGCGATAGGTCGGATAGCGGAGCGTGATGCCGAGATCGCGGGCGAGGCGTGCATTCGAGACGCGCTTGTTCTCGCCATAGAAGGAGCGCGCCATCGGCGAGAGTTCCGCCGTCTCGAACGGGATGTCGGGCAGCGGCGGGTAGCCCGCCAGCGCCGCGGCGAAGGCGACGACATCCTGCGGGGGCGCCGGCTCGTCGTCGGTGACGTTGAAGACGCCGGCCGCCCGCCGCTCGGCCGCGGCCGCGATCACCGCGGCGATATCGTCGACATGGATGCGGTTGAACACCTGGCCGGGCTTGACCAGCCGCCGCGCCGAGCCGTCCTCCAGATTGACGAAGGTGTTGCGGCCGGGACCATAGATGCCGGCAAGGCGAAGCAGCGCGACCGGCACGCCCAACTCGGCGCCAAGCGTCTCCCACGCAGCTTCCGCGGCGACGCGAAAGCGCGAGCGCTCGGACTGCGCCCGTGGCGGGCTCGCCTCGTCGACCCAGCCGCCGCCATGATCGCCATAGACGCCGACGGTGGAGAGATAGCCGATCCAGGCAAGCGCCGTTGAGGCCCTGAGTTCGCCCTCGAAGGCCCGGAGCGCCGGATCGCCGGCGGCATCGGGCGCGATCGACTGCACGAGATGCGTGGCGCGGAGAAGCGCGGCGCGCACGGGCTCGGTCGCCTCCGCTCCGTCGAAGACGAGGGCGTCGATCCCTTCGGCGCGGAGCCGCTCGGCCTTGGCTTCCGTCCGCACCGTGCCGCCGATCGACGCGAAACGGCCGCGCGAAAGCCTTGCAAAGGCGAGTGCCGAATAGCCGAGGCCGAAGATGAAGAGATGGTCGTCCTGCATGAAGCCTCCGGGCGCTGCGCCCGCGAGACTAGACCATCAAGCGCCCAAGGGGAATCCGCGCCGCGACAATCCGATGCGAAAACAAGGCGCTAGCTGTTTGATCTGGGCTTTGATCCAGACTGTGCGAAGAAATTGATGGATGCGCTGTGGGGCAGGTTCTTCATGTGAGTGCCACAACGACAGAGGCGGTCCGTCCGCAGACTCTAGAGCCTCAAAGGCCTTACGCCCTGCGAGTTCATCTGCAATCTCTGGACGATCCAGCCAAACGAGTTCAATCTCTATCCAACCCATCAAGTGCCAAGACTAAACACCTAATGATGGGGAAGGCAGCTATTGCGATCGCATCGTTCGACTGCACTGAGTCTATCGGAAAGCGCATGCTGGCTCGGGGGCCACGTATCTCATGGGACGCACGACGCCGGTTGAGACTAATGAAAACACTTATCCTCACGGGAAGATCGAGTCCGTTTCCGACCTCCTCGATATTGTTAGTCGCCCGGGCGAATTTTTAGGGGACATTCTGGAAGGCGATCCCTTGACCGCTCCGCTTGGCATCAACCACAAGGGAGCGCCGCGGCCTTTTCCGAACGGATTATGGTTCAGAGGCCAGTCCAAGGCCAGTCATGAACCGATCCCATCCATATTCCGGCGTAAAAGTCCCGCCGGCCACGTGCAATTCTATGACGAACGCGAAATGTTCGCAGATTTACGGCTGCGTGCGACTAATATAGATCTTCGTGGCTTCAACAATATTGAGCTTATGGCGGTCATGCAGCACCACTCGCTGCCCACCCGCCTGATGGACTGGTCTGAAAGCCCCCTTGTCGCCGCGTATTTTGCGACCTCGTCTCCTTACTACAAGCAAATGCCGTTTCTAACGAACAAGGGCGAGTACGATCCGAGCGTCGACGAGGATGCCGCGCTTTACGTGCTGAACGCATATCGCCTCAACACATACACGAACCTATCGCTTCATAAAGACGCAAACATCTTCCATCCTCAGGAGGCGGACGTCGTTCTACGCAGCCTGACGGCAGAGCACACCTATTTCGAGAGCATTCTCTCGAAGGTTTTACAGCTTCAATATTTGTCGCACGACCGGGTCGCCGACGAAATGGCGACGACCTTGTCCAGGCTGCGAGAGCAAATGGAATCGAAACCGCACGCCTCACGCCTGGCACAAGATTGGTATCGCGATACTTTTGATCAGGTCGATCTGACATTCATGGAACGACTTCGCGCTCCAGTGGCGGTCATGCCCCGGCGGAATCACCCTAGAATGGATGCGCAACTCAGCTGCTTTACCGTTCATGGTGGCAAGTATTACCGCGAAGCCGGGGGTGGGCCAACCCGGCGCAAAGAGTGGCACTTCATTCCTGAGCCGACTCATCTGCACGAGATCAACGGCAAATTGCCGAGCACTGAAAAACTATGGCGGCCGGGAAGTGAAAATCGCGCTGATGTGTCATCTGACAAACCCTTCATGAAGAAATTCGTCATCTCCAAACGAGCTGTCAGTCGCATGATGATAGAACTCGATCGGCTCGGCATTAATGAAGCGATGATTTACCCCGATATTGAGAATCAATCGCAGTATGTCAAGCGTCGATGGAGCATAGAAGGACCGAATAAAGTCATCTTTCAGCTTCCGGCGATGAGAGACAAACTTGAAAAGCGGGGAGGTCTTGATAAGTCTGCAAATAGAGAAAAGCGGCATACTTATATGAAACGGCTGTACGGTATATGATAAACGCCGCGAATTAGATCGCCTCCCGCAGGGCGCCGGGCGACCGCGCCCGCCTCAGCCGCCCGTCGGCTGCTGGACGACGCCGGCCTCCCAGCCGAGGATGGCGCGCTTGCGCGTCAGGCCCCAGTGATAGCCGGTCAGCGCGCCGGATTTGCCGAGGATGCGGTGGCAGGGCACGACGAAGGAGA
Source organism: Kaistia sp. (assembly GCA_965229325.1). GTDB lineage: Bacteria > Pseudomonadota > Alphaproteobacteria > Rhizobiales > Kaistiaceae > Kaistia. The sequence continues at coordinate 2,898,428 of OZ245873.1, forward strand.
TCGGGTTTCGACCGACCGCCGCGCCGACGGCCCGCGCCGCCTTCGGATTGTTCTTCACCTTCTCGGCGATCTGCGAATAGGTCGCGGCATGGCCGAGCGGGACGGAGAGCAGCGTCTCCCAGACGCGCACCTCGAAATCCGAGCCGATGAAGACGAGGCGGAGCGGCGTATCCGGCTTCCAGCGCGAGGGCTCGAAGATGCGCGCGGCATAGGGCGCCGTCGCCTCCCAGTCCTCCTCGTAGGAGGCGCAGGGGAAACGCCGCATCATGTCGGCCAGCGCCGCCTTCTCCTCGCCGGGATCGGCGAAGGCAAGGCCGGCGAGGCCGCGATCGGTGATGAGGATCAGCGCAGAGCCGAAGGGCGAGCTGTGAAAACCCCATTTCATGGCGACGCCCTCGCCGCGCGCCTTGTAGGCGCCGGGGCTCATCGCCTCATGCGTGACGAAGAGATCATGCAGCCGCCCGGGACCCGAGAGGCCGACCTCGTAGCTGGTGTCGAGCACCGAGGCGTCGGCGTCGAGCAGCATGCGGGCGTGATCGAGCGTATGCGCCTGGATGAAGGCCTTCGGCGACAGGCCGCACCAGCGCGTGAACAGCTTCTGCAGCGACAGCGGATTCATGCCGACATGGGCGGCGAGCCGCTCCAGCGAGGGCTGCTCGCGCCAATGCTCGGTCAGGAACTCGATCGCGCGGCGGACGATCTCATAATCCTGATGCGGCGCGGGCGGAACGGGATCGGCCTTGGCGAGGGCAGTGGCAATGTTGAGCATGCTTCCGAAGTCCCATGAAGAGGCTCGCAATCAACGAGGATTGCAATCTAGGAGCCGCCCAGCGCCGGCGACACCCGATTCTTGCGCCGTCACAGCGTTGCGGGATCGGCCCTGCGCATGCGCGTCAGCGCGTTCTGGAAGGCAGTGGCGAAGCCTTCGCGATCGTCGGGATTGAGGAACGAGCCGATCGCGAGGCGGCGGCCATGCGAGGCGAGTTCCATCCGCGTGATGCCCCAATCGGGCACGCGCTGCACCTCGAGCCGCGCCCAATAGGGGTTGAAGTCGAAGACCTGCTCCCGGCCATTCGCCTGGACGCGGCGGATCCTCAGCGTCTCGCGCGTCATCTCGACATATTCGCGCGCCCGCGCCGCCCGGTAGTTGATGCGGAAGGCGAACTGGATCGCGAGGACGTCGAGGCCGAAGAAGCCGGCGATCGGCCAGGCACCGAGCGACCAGAACAGGAGGCCGCTCGCAAAGCAGGTTCCGGCGATCAGCATGAGCAACAGGCCGAAGCCGCGCGGCCCGAGCGAGCGATAGGGCTTCAGCTCGGCCGCGAACAGGATTCCGCCCGTCTCGTCGCTGTTATGGTCGTCGTTGTTGCGATCATCCATAGCACCTCAGTATAGATCATCGATGCCGGATTCCCAGCCTCCCGCCACACCGAAACGCCCGCGAGCCGCCGCCCGGCCGCGGCGCCCGCGCCCGTTCACGAAGGCCGAGGTCGAGACCTTCTTCGCCCGCTTCGCCGCGCGCGAGCCGGAGCCGAAGGGCGAGCTGCTCTACGTCAATCCGTTCACGCTGCTCGTCGCCGTGGTGCTCTCGGCGCAAGCGACCGATGCCGGCGTCAACAAGGCGACGCGGGCCCTCTTCGCTGCCGCCGACAGTCCGGACAAAATGGTCGCGCTCGGCGAGGACCGCGTGCGCGACATGATCAAGACGATCGGCCTCTTCCGCATGAAGGCGAAGAACGTCGTCGCGCTGTCGGAGCTCCTGCTCGCCCGCCATGGCGGCGAGGTCCCGGCCGATCGCGCCGCCCTCGAGGCGCTGCCCGGCGTCGGCCGCAAGACGGCGAATGTCGTGCTCAACATCGCCTTCGGCCATCCGACCATCGCGGTGGACACGCATATCTTCCGCGTCGGCAACCGGACGGGGCTCGCGCCCGGCAAGGACGTCGTCGCCGTCGAGGCGGGCCTCGAACGCGTCGTGCCGGCCAAGTATCGCCTGCATGCGCATCACTGGCTGATCCTGCACGGCCGCTATGTCTGCAAGGCGCGGAAGCCCGATTGCCCGCTCTGCATCGTCGCCGATCTCTGCCGGTGGCCGGAGAAGACGATCGGCTGAAGCGACCCCGACCATGCTAGTCTTCCGCCGTCGCGCTGCATCGGGGGATCGGGCATGGCACTTCCAATGGCGGCCATCGAGGGCAAGTCGGAGCCCGGCGCCGCGCCGGCCGGTGCGACCGGGACATCGCTCGCCACCGGCTATGGCGTCGCGGCGCTCTGCTGGCTGCTGTCGGCCGGCGTCTATATCGCCGCCAAGTGGATCTCGCCGGAAATGCCGCCCTGGACGCTCTGCTTCTGGCGCGTCTTCCTCGCCGCGCTGGTGCTCACCCCCGTGGTGCGGCACCAGCTTTCCGACATGGCCGCGCTGGTGCGGACGCGCGGGCTCGAGCTCCTCTTCATCGGCGGCCTCGGCCTCGCGATCTGCCAGGGCTTCCTCTATGTCGGGCTGCGCTCGTCCGACGCCATCACTGCCGGCATCATCATGGCGCTGATGCCGCTCGCCACCATGGTGATCGCCTGGATCGTGCTCGGCGAGCGGATGACGCTGCTGCAGGGGCTCGGCGCGGCGGCGGCCTTTGCCGGCGTCCTCGTCATCATCGCCCGCGGCGAGGCGGCGACGCTGCTGCGGCTCGAGGTCAACCAGGGCGAGCTCTGGGTGCTCGCCAGCGCCATCGCTTTCGGCGTCTACACCGTGTTCCTGAAGCGGGCGCGCTTTACCCTCGCAAGGCTGCCGCTGCTGGTGCTGCTGCTCTCGGCCGGCGCGGTGACGGCGCTGCCGTTCTTTCTCGTCGAGGAGCTCTCAGGCGCCCGCTCGGCGCTGACAACGAGCGGGCTCGTGGCGCTGCTCTATTGCGCGCTGCCCGGCGGGGCGCTGATGTATTATCTCTTCAACTGGAGCATCGAGGCGCTCGGACCGTCGAAGGCGAGCCTGATGCTCTATGCGCAGACGATCTTCGTCGCGATCCTCGCCTTCCTGATCCTCGGCGAGCGGCTGCATCCCTACCATCTCGCCGGCGCCGCCTGCATCGTCGCCGGGATCGTGCTGTCGAACCTGAAGCGCCGCGGCGCTCGAACTCAGTAGCCGCGCGCCATCGCCGCCGCGAAGATCGGGATCAGCAGGAACACCGCCGCCTCGATATGGAGATAGCGCCGCGCGCCGGAAATCTCGGCCGCAGAGGGCAGCCAGCCGGGTTCGCCCTCCGCGCGGCGCCGCCACTTGATCATCTGCAGCGTCGGCGGGATCGAAAGCAGCCCGACCACCGCGAAGGCCGCCATCTTGGCCCAGAACGAGTGGCTGGAGACGTAGTACTCGTAGCCTTTCAGCCCGAAGAACACGCGGGCAATGCCGACGACCAGCACGGCGCCCGCGAGGGCGCCATAGGTCGCGTCGAGCTTGCCGATCCTACGAAGGCCCGGCAGGTCGATGTCGCGCTTCAGCCAGACCAGCTCGACGGCGAGGATCGCGAACAGGGCGAACACCAGCAGATGGTGCAGGATGGCGAGCACAAGGTCGACCAGCATGAGACTGCTCCTCAGGCCGCGACGGGCCGGCGGCCGGCGACGCGCTTGCTCAGATGCGTCATGAAGGCCATGGCGAAGAGCGGCGTCAAGAGATTGAGGATCGGGATCGCCAGGAACAGCGCGATGACGAGGCCGCCGACGAAGACGAGGCCGGCATTCTCGCGCCGGACCGCGCGGGCATGCTGGACGCCGCCGAAGCGCGCCGCCGCCGCCTCGAAGAATTCGCGGCCGAGCAGATAGCCGTTGCCGATGAAGAAGGCGACGAGATTGACCCCCGGCACCAGCAGGAGAACGAGGCAGACGAGATTGACGAGGATGGTCGTCAGCGTGAAGCCGAGCGTGCCGAGGATGCTCTCGCCGAGCGAGAGCGGCGTCCCCGGCGGATCGGCGGGATAGTGCGTCGTCTCGACGACGGCGGCGACATCGTCGGAAAAGAGACCGGCCATCAGCGCCGAGACCGGGCCGATCAGGAAGGCGAGGCCGACGACGAAGCCGAAGCCCGAGACGATCGCGACCGAGGTCTCGATCCAGGGCTGGCTCGGCCAGACGGCAAAATGCAGCACCAGCGCCTGCAGGCCGAACCAGGCGAGCAGCAGCAGGAGCAGCGTCAGCCCGAGCATCTTCCAGAGCGCGGCCCGGAAGGGCGGCGTCGGCAGATCGTTCAGGGCGAGCCATGCGGCTGCGAGCATTGAAGCCTCCCTCCGGCAGCATCGCCGGACCATCGCCGGCGGCCTGCAGATAGAGACGGCCGTCTTTCCCTGCAACAGGCTGGCGGCCCGACACGGCGTCCTGAGGGGAATGGTTGCGCGGCGAGGGGCGGATTGTATAGTCCATCACGGATTTTATCCCGTTTCACGGCCGGCTCCCCGGCCCCGCCAGCCCAGGACATCCTTGATGACAGACGCCCGCTACGACGTACTCGGCATGGGCAATGCGATCGTCGACATCCTGGCGCGGGCGGAGGACGACTTCCTCGTCGAGCAGAAGCTGTCCAAGGGATCGATGCGCCTCGTCGACATGGACGAATCGCAGCGCCTCTATGCGGCCATGGGCCCGGCGATCGAGGCCTCGGGCGGCTCGGCGGGCAACACCGTCGCCGGCATCGCCTCGCTCGGCGGCCGCTGTTCCTATGTCGGCAAGGTCGCCGACGACCAGCTCGGCGCCGTCTACCAGCACGACATGCGCGCGATCGGCGCCCGCTTCGACGTCGCGCCGCTGCCGGCGGGCGGCCTGCCGACGGCCCGCTCGATGATCTTCATCACGCCGGATGGCGAGCGCACGATGAACACCTATCTCGGCGCCTGCCACAAGCTCGGGCCCGACGACATCGACGCCGACCTCGTCGCCGACACCGCGATCACCTATTTCGAGGGCTTTCTCTGGGATGCGCCGAGCGCGCGCGATGCCTTCCACAAGGCGGCGACGATCGCCCATGCGGCCGGGCGGAAGGTCTCGCTGACCCTTTCCGATGCCTTCTGCGTCGATCGCTTCCGCGGCGACTTCAAGAGCCTCCTGCGCGATGGCACCATCGACATCCTGCTCGCCAACGAGGCCGAGCTCAAATCCTTCTACCAGACGTCGAGCTTCGGTGCGGCGCTCGAGGCGCTGCGTGCCGACTGCCGGATGGCCTCGGTGACGGTCGGCGCCGAGGGCTCGTTCGTGGTGACGGCCGAGGGCATCCAGCAGGTGCCGGCGACGCCGGTCGAGACGGTGGTCGATACGACCGGCGCCGGCGATCTCTACGCCTCGGGCTTCCTCTACGGCGTCGCCAAGGGCTTTGCGCTCACCGACGCCGCCGCGCTCGGCTCGCTGGTGGCGGCGGAAGTCATCACCCATATCGGCCCGCGCCCCGCCGTCTCGCTCAAGGACCTCGCCCGCCAGCACGGTTATCCCCTGTAGCGCACACCAAGCCGGCAATCCCGATTGACAAGGCGGAAGCGGCCCCTTAAGCATCCGCCCGTCGCCCAGATGGCGGAATTGGTAGACGCGCACGGTTCAGGTCCGTGTGACGAAAGTCGTGGAGGTTCGAGTCCTCTTCTGGGCACCATTTCCCTTCAGTACCGTTGAAGTCCCTGGTTTCTTGGTAAATCAGGGACTTGGTCCACCCCGACTGCTATACAGGGGTGCCAAACATGGTGCTGAGGATGGCCCGCTCGATGAAGCGAAACGGCTCTGCCAACAATCAGTTTACGCGCCGCGTACCGGCGGATCTGAAGGCCCGGTTGGCCGGCCGCACGTTCCCCTTCCGGCTTCCTAGCGGCGACCTCGACCAGCCGGACATCATCGTCCGCGCCAAGGCTGGCGAGCACATCAGCTTCTCCCTGCAAACCGCCGATGTGTCGCTGACGAAGCTGCGTCATGCCGCCGCTGCAACGCAGGTCGAAGCGCTTTTCAAGGCCGAGCGAACCGGCCCCATCGACCTCACCTTCAAGCAGACGCAGGCGCTCGCCGGCCTCGCCTATCGCAGGCTCGTCGCCGACAACGAGGACGACCCCGGCAGGGCCGAGCATTGGGAGCTGTTCCGCGAACTCGTGGCGGACGCTGCCGAGTACATCGACCCGGACGGGGACGGCATCCAGACGCCCGCCTACGAGCCCCGCAGAGCCGAACAGACCCTCGCCACCATCTTCGATGTGGACCAGTTCCTCGCGAGCGAAGGCCTCCTCCTGAGCCTCTCCAGCCGTGCGTCTTTCGTTCGGGCGGTGATGTCGGCACTGTCCAGGGCAGGCGAGTTGCTGGCCATTCGCGCCAATGGCGACTACCGGCCGGACGACCATGTCCTGCGGTATCCCGAGTGGACCGCGCCCAAGCCGTTGCTGGCGAGCACTGAGAGGCCAGCGAGCGCGCCGCCGAGCGCACCGGGGGTTGCCGGGAAGACCTCACTTAGCGGGCTCGTCGACGGCTGGTGGATCGAGGCCAAGGCTCTTGGCCGCAAGCCGAGCACGCATGAGAGCTACGCCAACACCATGGCGCGCTTCATCAAGCACCTCGGCCACGAGGACGCGTCTCGGGTCGCGCCCGAGGACGTCATCGCCTTCAAGGATGCCCGCCTCGCCGAGATCAACCCGAGGAACGGCAAGCCGATCTCACCGAAGACCGTGAAGGGCAGCGATCTCGCCGGCCTCAAGGTCGTTTTCGACTGGGCGGTCGCCAACCGCAAGCTCGCCAGCAACCCGGCCGCTGGCGTCACGATGAAGGTCGGCAAGACGAGGCGGACGCGCCCCCTGGGGTTCACAGACGAAGAGGCGCTGGTCATCCTCCGCCATGCTGCCCACCATCGGCGCGGCGAGGAACGCGCCCCCACAGCTGCCGCCAAACGCTGGGTGCCATGGCTTTGCGCCTATACCGGTGGCCGCGTAGGCGAACTGGCCCAACTACGGCAGCAGGACGTTCGACAGGAAGCTGGACGCTGGCTCATCCACATCACACCCGACGCGGGCACGGTAAAGACTGATGAGGCTCGCGATGTGCCTCTGCATCCTCATCTCGTAGAGCAAGGGTTCGTCGACTTCGTCAGCAGCGCGAAACCAGGTCCACTGTTTCTGGTGCCGGCCAAGGACGGTGACGTTCTCGGCCCGCTACAGGGTCTGAAGAACCGGCAGGCCGAGTTCGTGCGCGAGGTCTTCACCGATCCGCGTGTGGCGCCCAACCACGGCTGGCGCCATCGCTTCTCTAGTGTTTGCCGGGATCTGGGGATGCGCCCTGATGTGCAGCGCGCCATCCAAGGGCATGCCGCCGTGAGCGTTGCCGAGACCTATGGCGAGGTATCCTTCATCGCCAAGGCCACCGCCATCGACACGCTGCCGCGATATGAGATCGACGGCCCGCGTGAAGCAGCGATTGCGCCGGCGCTACCAGCCGCCTAGAAATTGCAGGGGGAGACACATTGCATGGCATCAGCGATATCGAGCAACGGCGGCGACCTCGGTTTCGAGGCCGAGCTGTTCAAGGCCGCCGACAAGCTCCGGGGTAACCTTGAACCATCCGAGTACAAGCATGTCGCGCTCGGCCTGATCTTCCTCAAATACATTTCCGAGGCGTTCGAGACGCAACACGCGAAGCTTGAGGCGGAGCCCTACGCTGACCCGGAGGACGCGGAGGAGTATCTCGCCGCGCATGTGTTCTGGGTGCCGCCCGAGGCGCGCTGGGCGCATCTGCAGGCCAATGCCAAGCGCTCGGAGATCACCTTTGTCGACGTCACCACGGGGCGCGAGCGCAAGGGCGACATCGGCGACCTCATCGACAACGCCATGGAGGCCATCGAGCGGGCGAATGTGAAGGTGCTGAAGGACGTCCTGCCCAAGATCTATGGCAAGCCGCAGCTCGACAAGACCATGCTCGGCGAGCTGGTCGACCTCTTCTCGAATGTCGACATGACGGCCGGACGGGGTGGCGCTCAGGACCTGCTCGGCCGGGCCTATGAGTATTTCATCTCGCAGTTCGCGGGCGCCGAGGGCCGCAGGGGCGGCGAGTTCTTCACGCCACGCTCGGTGGTGCGGACCATCGTCGAGATGCTGGAGCCGACCAAGGGCCGTGTCTACGATCCCTGCTGCGGCTCCGGCGGCATGTTCGTCCAGTCCGAGGCGTTCATTGAGGCTCATCAGGGTCGCCGCAGCGACATCGCCATCTATGGCCAGGAGCGCAACAACACGACCTGGAAGCTCTGCAAGATGAACCTCGCGGTGCGCGGCATCGATGCCGACATCGCCTGGAACACCGAGGGCTCGTTCCTGCGCGACGCCTTCCCGCAGCTGAAGTTCGACTATGCGATGGCCAACCCGCCCTTCAACGTCTCGGACTGGTGGCAACCGCAACTCGAAGGCGACGCGCGCTGGGCCTTCGGCACGCCGCCGCAGGGCAACGCCAACTTCGCCTGGCTACAGCACATCCTCCATCATCTCGCCCCGCGCGGCACGGCTGGTGTTGTCCTCGCCAATGGCTCGATGTCCTCCCAGCAGTCCGGCGAAGGCGATATTCGCAAGGCGATGATCGAGGGCGATGTCGTCGACTGCATGGTCGCGCTGCCCGGCCAGCTGTTCTACTCGACGCAGATCCCCGCCTGCCTTTGGTTCCTCGCCCGCAACAAGAGCGCCAATGGCCACCGCGACCGGCGCGGCGAAATCCTGTTCATCGACGCCCGCAAGCTCGGCCGCATGGTGGACCGCACCCGGCGCGAGTTTACGCCCGAGGAGGTCGCCCGGATCGCGGCGACCTATCACCGCTGGCGCAACCGGCCGGAGGCGAACGAGGTGGCGGGGGTTGCGCCCTACGCCGACGAGCCGGGCTTCTGCCGCTCGGCCTCCCTGGAGGAGGTGCGCGGCCACGGCCATGTTCTAACGCCAGCGCGGTATGTCGGCGCTACCGATGCAGAGGACGATGGCTTGCCGTTCGAAGAGCAAATCGCGGAACTGAGGGCTAGGCTCATCCGCCAATTCGCCGAGGGGCACGCCCTAGAAGCGAAGATAAACGACATACTAATCGGCCTTCGCGCATGACTAACGATCGCATTTCCTTCAGTTCTTTAGTAAAGTTCGGATATCTTGAGATCGGCGATGGTTATAGAGCGAAGAACGAAGAGCTTGGAGGCGGCGGGCTTGTATTTCTTCGTTCCGCATACCTTCAAGACACAGGATTTAATATAAAGGACGCTGATCGATTTGACTCTTATAAAATAACAGACTTTGGATCTAAAGTCTCTCGTCTAGGGGACGTCGTTATCACTACGAAGGGAAACTCAACTGGCCGAGTAGGGATGGTTCGAGAGGGAGAGTCTGGGGCCGTTTACTCGCCACATCTTTCGTATTGGCGCTCATCGGACGACAGCCGGATAGATCAACGCTTTCTATTCTATTGGTCGCAGTCATCGGATTTCAAGAAGCAACTCGCTGGAATGGCAGCCAGTACAGACATGGCGCCTTACCTCAGCCTCAGAGATCAGCTTCGACTACAAATCCCACTGCCTCCCATAAGGCAGCAGCGAGCGGTCGGCTACGCTCTGTCTCTTATCGACGACAAGATCGAGCTTAACCGGCGGATGAACGAGACGCTGGAAGCTATGGCGCAGGCAATCTTCCGCGACTGGTTCGTCGACTTCGGGCCCGTCCGCCGCCAGATGGAAGGCGCAGCCGACCCGGTCACAGTCATGGGTGGCCTGACAACGGATGGGGAACGAGCAGCCGAGCTTGCGGCACTGTTCCCGGCTAGCTTCGACGAGGACAGTTTGCCGTTCCAATGGGCGGTACGGTCCATCGGCGACATGGTTGAAGTCGCTGGCGGTTCCACCCCCAGCACTGCGGATGTGACGTTGTGGTCGCCAGCCGAGCACCGCTGGGCGACACCCAAGGATCTTGCCGGCATGCTGGACTTGGCGCTCTTCGATACCGGCCGAAGAGTGAGCTCTGCCGGTTTGGCCAAGATCTCTTCCGGCCTCCTGCCAATTGGAACGGTTCTGTTGTCGTCGCGGGCGCCCATCGGCTATCTGGCTATCGCGCAAGAGAAGGTGGCGATCAATCAAGGCTTCATCGCCCTGCTGCCAAACGAATGGTTTGGGAGCGGCTATCTATATCTGTGGTGTAAGGCCAACATGGACGCCATCGTTGCCAACGCCAACGGTTCCACTTTCCAAGAGATAAGCAAGAAGAACTTCCGACCCATTGGTTCTCCTGTCCCAAACGACATGCGGGTGCTGAGGGCATTCTCTGAAGTTGTCGAGCCTTTGATCGCCAGGATCGCTTCGGTCGCGAACGAGAGCCGCACCCTCGTCAAGACCCGTAACTACCTCTTGCCGCGCCTATTGTCCGGAGAGGTTCGTTTTGACGCGGCCTTGGATCCGTAGCTATGGGGGCCAGTGACGTGGACTACTTCCACCCGCGTTTCGCCGAGGCCCTGAACGAGCCTGGAGAAATCGAAATCGCTGGCCTCACTTGGCCACGGCACGAAGTGCTCAAGAAGATGGACCGGGAGGGATTTGATGAGGTCTTCCGTCAATGGGTCGACGGCGCCAAGGCCCGGTCCCGGGAGCGCGCGCATGACTTCCTCCGCGAGTATGGCTGCCTTGAGCGGTTCGAGACGATGTTGCACCGAAAGCAGAACCAGAACGTGATCCCGTTTGTAGGAGCGGGCATGTCCGTCAGAAGCGGCTATCCCAGCTGGGGGCCGTTCCTGACGTCTCTAGTGCGAACTCATCCGGACGCGCACGGCGTCGTGCAGGAACTGCTAACAGAGGCAAAGTACGAGGAGGCCGCGCAGGCTGTGGAGGACGCGCTGGGGCGGGTTGCACTCAACGAAGAACTTCACAATCGACTTGGGTCGCATGTGAGAAGTCAAGAGGCCGGCCCAGTATGTCTCCTTCCTGATGCCTTCAACGCGGAGGTACTCACGACTAATTTTGACTACGTTCTGCCGAGGATATACCAACGTGCGGGAAACCCCTTTTTGCAGTCGTTCTGCGGCGAGGCACTATCGACCGCACCAGGGCGCTTAGGGAACGCCCCGCACTGCCTTCTACGGCTTCACGGCGAGGCAGACACACACGATGGCCGTGTCCTGACACTAGCTGAGTACATAGCCGCATACCACGATAGTAATCGAGTATCCGCGATCTTGAATGCCATCACCGGCACACGAAGCCTATTGTTCATGGGATGTAGTTTGAAGCATGATAGGACCATGTCGGCTTTAGTGGCACTCAGACAGTCTGCAGTGATCGAAGGAGCCCGTCACTACGCGTTTCTACCCTTTCCTGGCGAGGGAGAGGCCGTGACTCGACGCGGCGAGTTATTGGCTGCCGGCATATTTCCTATCTACTATCCGCCCGAGGACCATGACCAAGGGATAGAAGATCTTTTGATCAGCCTGATCGAAGGCGGACTGGAATGACTAACCAATCCGCTGGAGGTTCAGCGCCCGGGGACCCAGCACTCGATGTCCGGTGGGATGGCTTCTCCGAGGACATCGTCGAGCACGCGGGCATTGAGGTCCTCAAGGAGCTGGGCTGGTTCCATCTTCATGGCAGCAGCATCGCCCCAGACGGGCCGGCGCCGCAGCGGCCGTCCTACTCGGACGTCATCCTGTTGCCGCGCCTGGAGCGTGCGCTGGAGGACCTCAACCCCGATGTGCCGGGGGCCGCGCGGCTTGAGGCGATGCGGCAGCTTCTGACCAGCCAGACGCCCTCGCTGGTGGAGGAGAACCGCCGCATCCACCGCCTGCTCACGGACGGGCTCTCGGTCGAGTACCGCGCCCCGGAGGGCCGGATCACCTCCACCAAGGTCTGGTTCATCGATCTCTCTGAGCCCGATGCCAATGACTGGCTGGTGGTCAACCAGTTCACCGTTGTCGAGGCCGGACAGAACCGGCGCGCCGACGTCGTGCTGTTCGTCAACGGGCTGCCGCTCGCGGTGCTGGAACTGAAGAACGCCGCCGCCGAGAACGCCAGCACGGCCGGGGCCTTCAACCAGCTGGAGACCTATAAGAAGCGGATCCCGAGCCTCTTCCGCACCAACGCGGCGCTCGTCGTCTCAGACGGGATCGAGGCCCGCATCGGCTCGCTGACGGCCGACTTCGAGCGGTTCATGCCCTGGCGCACCGCCACCGGGGAGGACTTCGCCCATCGGGGAACGCCGGAGTTGGACACGCTGCTGCGCGGCGTCTTCGACAGGCAGCGCTTCCTCGAACTCCTCCGCGACTTCACCGTCTTCGGCGACAGCGGCAGCGGTCCCTTCAAGATCCTTGCCGGCTACCACCAGTTCCACGGCGCTCAGAAGGCGCTGCAGGAGGCCATCGCGGCGAGCCGGCCGGGAGGCGACCGCAAGATCGGCGTGATCTGGCACACGCAGGGCTCCGGCAAGAGCCTGCTGATGGCCTTCTTCGCCGGCTTGGTGATCCGCTCGCCGGAGCTGGAAAACCCCACCATCGTCGTGCTCACGGACCGCAACGACCTCGACAAGCAGCTCTTCTCGACCTTCGGCCTTTGCCGCGACCTCCTTCGCCAGACGCCTGAACAGGCCGACACGCGCGATGATCTGAAGCGCCTCCTCAACCGCACGACGGGTGGCGTGATCTTCTCGACCATCCAGAAGTTTTCGCCCGAGCGCGGCGAGGAGAGCTTCCCCGAGCTGAGCGGGCGGCGAAACATCATCGTCATGGCCGACGAGGCGCACCGGAGCCAGTATGGCTTCGATGCCCGGCTCAACCCGCAATCCGGCGCGCGGCGCTACGGCTTCGCCCACTACATCCGCCAAGCGCTCCCCAACGCCTCGTTCATCGGCTTCACCGGCACGCCCATCGAGGCGGACGACGTGAACACGCCGGCCGTCTTTGGCGAGTACATCGACATCTACGACATCAGCCGCGCCGTCGAGGATGGCGCGACCGTGCCCATCTACTATGAAAGCCGCCTCGCTCGGATCGAGCTGGACGACGACGAGAAGCCACTCATCGACGCCGAGATCGAGGCGATGGTCGAGGACGAGACGCTGACCGAAGCCGAGAAGGCCAAGGCCAAGTGGTCGACCGTCGAGGCGCTCGTTGGGTCAGGGAAGCGCCTGTCGCAGGTCGCGGCCGATCTCGTGGCGCATCTCGAAGCCCGCCTCCAGGCGCTCGAAGGCAAGGCGATGGCGGTCTGCATGAGCCGACGTATCTGCGTCGACCTCTATAACGAGATCGTCGCCTTGAGGCCGGACTGGCACTCCGATGACGACAGCGGGGGCGCGATCAAGATCGTCATGACCGGCGCGGCCTCGGACCCGCTGAGCTGGCAGCAGCACATCGGCAACAGGAAGCGCCGCGACGACCTCGCCAAACGTGCCCGCGACCCGGACGACCCGCTAAAGCTGGTGATCGTCCGCGACATGTGGCTGACCGGCTTCGACGCCCCCTGCATGAACACGATGTACATCGACAAGCCGATGCGCGGGCATGGGCTCATGCAGGCCATCGCGCGGGTCAACCGTGTCTTCCGTGACAAGCCGGGCGGGCTCGTCGTCGACTATATCGGCATCGCCGGCAACCTGAAGTCGGCCCTCGGGCAGTATACGCAGGCCGACCGCGAGCGGACCGGCATCGACGAGGAAGAGGCCGTCGCCGCGCTCATGGAGCGCTACGAGATCATCCGGGGCATCTTCCATGGCTTTGACTACCGGCCGGGGATTGAAGGCCAGCCACTGCAACGCCTCGCCTGTCTCGCGGGCGCCGTCGACTGGGCCTTGAAGTGGGGCGAGAGCGAAGCCGCCAAGGTCTCGACGCCCGACGAGAAGAAGAAGGCGCATCGACGCTTCCAGGATCTCATGCTGGAGCTGAGCAAGGCCTTCGCGCTGGCCGGGGCGAGCGACGAGGCGCGCGCGATCCGCGACGAGATCGGCTTCTTCCAGGCCGTGCGTGCCGCCATCGTCAAGAGAAGCGCCCATGGCAAGCTCGGCGCCGCCGCGCGGACGCTGGCAGTCCAGCAGATCATCGACCGGGCCATTGCCTCGGCCGAGATCGTTGACATTCTCAAGGCAGCCGGGCTGAGGTCACCTGACATCTCGATCCTCTCCGACGAGTTCCTTCTCGAAGTCGCCGGCATGGAGAAGAAGAACCTCGCCCTCGACGCGCTCAGGAAGCTGTTGGCGGGCGAGATCAGGAGCCGCTCGCGCACCAACGTCGTCGAAAGCCGCGCCTTCTCCGAGCGCTTGGAAGAGGCCGTCGCGCGCTATCACGCGGGCGCGCTCTCGGCCGTCGAGATGATCCAGGAGTTGATCGGGCTCGCGAAGGACGTCCAGGCAGCGCATACGCGGGGCGAGGAAAGCGGCCTCTCGCCGGACGAACTCGCCTTCTATGACGCGCTCGCCGAGCATGAGAAGGCCGTCGAGATCATGGGTAGCGATGCCCTTCGCGTCATCGCCCATGAACTGGTCGACCAGCTCCGCAAGAACGCGACCGTCGACTGGCACCACCGGGAAAGCGCCCGCGCCCAGATGCGCATCCTCGTCAAGCGCATCCTCCGCCGCTACGGCTACCCGCCCGACCTCTCGGACATCGCGGTCCAGACCGTCCTGGCACAGGCCGAGGCGCTGCTGAGCGAGACGGCCTGAGCCATCCCAGCCTAGCCTTGGAACCTGCATCGGCTTCTGAGCCCTTACGGGTCCTGTATATGGTAGTGAGGTGGGGGATGAAGGCGTCCTTCGCATGCCCCCAGTTCACGCCACGGGCAGGTCGTAGCCGGTGATTTCCTTGGCCACCTGCCTCATCATCCTGCCAACCTCATCGCCTCTCGACCCGGCCACCAGCACGCCGTCATGCAGCGGCAGTGCTACCAGGCCCTTAGCCTTCAGGGCCATCAACAAGCGGATCATGATCCGGCTCTCCGTGTTCATGAGCTGATGCCCAAGGCCTATGCCGAAGCTGTCCTTGAGGGCAGGGTGACGCGCAAGCAGCGCCTTTCTGAAGCGACTTACGGCCCATTCCTCTGGCATGTCTCCACCAGGATCATCAGCCTCCGGCCACGACTTCCTGTGTCGATGCCCATCGAAGAGCAGAGTGTTCATCGCGAGTTTCACGGCCCGCCGATGCGCCTCAAGCCCGGGAATGGCATAGGGGTCATCGACAGGTGGGGGCACTCCTGCCACGGCGTAGGCAAGTCTGGGGAACATGGCGGAGTAGTCGAGCACAGAAACCGGCTCGCCCTCGATCCTGATGCTGGCCCTTCGTGCCCGCTTTAGGTTCTGCCAAAAGCCACCGTAGAGGCGACCACTGCGGTCGAACCGCTGCTGCAGCGGGTCCTCGCCATCGATGACGAAGTTACGCCTCATATGACGGTCATGTGGGTCAATAGGCCCATTGCGGTCGTCGATGAATGAAATATCCGCCTCGGCGAGGAAGGCGTTTAGCGCCCGCATCTCGGACCGCATGTCCAGCGTCTCGGCGGTATCGACGTAGTCGACCGGCTTGCGGTGGCGAACACGCTCGTTGCCTAGACGCTTGACGTCGATCCGCGCCAGAACGATCACCTCTTCGCCCTCAATGCGACCGAAGTCATCAGGCGTAATTCCGGCCGCGCGCACTCTCTCGCCAAATGCCTCTGTAGGCGCCAGAGACGAGGCTTCGTGCCTCCGGCGCGACTGATGCCAGCGGACTAGGCCAAGCATCTCCAGGCGACCCAGGAGCGTCCTGAACGGCTTGCCGAAAGCGGGATTGTCATAGCGTGTTCTCGGCTCGCTGCCATTGCCAGTCAGCACCGCCAGATGCCCAGTGTCCGGCGGGTAGAGCACGGCACGGGCAAGGTTCGACACAACGACGTCAATGGCGGTGAGGTGGTGCTGTTGATCGACCACGCGCCTCTTGCGCCTACGCAAAGCCCCAGCGCGCTCGGCATCTTCAACCGAGGCGACAACTGATAAGACAAGTTCTTGTAAGGCAGGCCCGCGAGCACAAAGCCAATCGTCGAACCAGCTGTGACGTTCGATGGGGCCTAGGCGCGCCATTGTGGCCACATCACTTCAACTCCCTCATTGCGTCGGCCAACGCCGCAGCCTTGGTCTCGCTTTCCATCCTGTCCCGCTCTTCCAGGCGCGCGAGGTGGATGCCAACACCGCCCACCGCCTCGGCGACCCATTGCCCGATGACCGCTGCTGCCTTCGGCGGAATGTCCCGCTGGGCGCGCTTCGGTCGACCGCCGGTGCTGCCCTGCCATTCGCTGATGGAGGCCTCCGTGAGGCCCCGGAGCCGCCGCGCGAGCTGCGCCCTGAACGCATCATCCGAACGGAACCGCCTCGGCTCGTGCTCTTGCAGCAGGAACATGGCGAAGGCCGTCTCGATGATCACGCGTGGCTCGGCTCCGCCACCAAGCGCAGCTACTTCCTGCGCCGCAACGCGCTCATGGCGATTGCCGGGAAGGCCGCGCTGCGCCTGACTGAGGATCGCTCGGCCATGCTCGACCACTGCCAGCCAGCGCGCCTCGCAATGCGCCCATGTGGCATTATCAGCGTTCTTCTCGATCCGTCTGCGGACCATCCCGAGGAACGGCTTCAAGTCCGCCTTGGTGACGGCGCGCTGTTCGGGATGACCGTGGCGCCTGAGGTTGCTCTTATGGGTGGGACAGAAGTGGCCGTAACGGGTCGTGTGCGCGCCGCATCCAGGCACGCGACAGGGTCGGATCATGGAGCCTCAGGACGATTGCGATAGTGGCATCCGTCCCCGGAGAGACAGGCGCGAAGGGGATTGTGTGACCGTGATAGGGGACTTGGCGGTGAAGTGCTAGGCCGCCCGAAGCCGGCTTCACCGGAGATGCGGTGCTGACCGAAGCAGGCCATCAAGTTGATGCGGACCGCTCCATCCGCTGGGCTTGCGTTGCGGTTGGCCACGCCAAGGCGACCCATCCGAAAGCCATGCGGCTCGATGGACGTAGATGGATTGCAGCACGAGACTGGCAGCGCCGCTCGCTGCCGGGTCGTCATCAAAGCCCGGCTCCCAAAGGCAGCAGGGGCAAATCCCCGACCCAATAAGGCCGCCCGTCTCATCGTAGGGCTCGCTTTGGAAAGCACCGCTCAAGCCACAGACGGGACAGGTGAACCCGCCTCTAGAGGAGGGCAAGTTGAAGAGCCTCGCATCAGGCATGGTTCTCGCCCTTCTGTTGCGTCTTCAGCCGACCCGCATCAGGAGCCGCACCTGCCTCAGCCTCGCGTACGATCCTATCGACCGTACTAACGCCGATGCCCAGCTCCTTAGCGATCTTCACCTTGCCCTTGCCGGTCGCTCTCGCCGCCAGCACGGCGGCATGGACATGCGACCACTCGCCGGCCTTCTTGCGGTCCTTCTCGGCGCCTCTTGCGGGCCTGCCAAGCTTGGTCCCCGCCGCCTTGGCACGCGACAGGCCGGCATTGACGCGCTCGCGGATCATCGACCGCTCGAACTCGGCGAAGACGCCCATCATCTGGAACATCGCCTTGCCGGCCGGTGTCGAGGTGTCGAGGCCCTGCTGGTGAAGGTAGAGGTCAACGCCCTTCCCGTGCATCTCGCCCAGAAGGCCGAGCAGATCGACAAGAGAACGTCCAAGCCTGTCGACGCTCCACGCCGCGACAAGGTCCACCTCACGACGGACGACCGCCTTCATCATGGCGTCAAGCCCCGGCCGCTTGTCCCTGCCCTTGGCGCCTGAAATCCCCGCATCCTCGAAGGTCGCCACGACCTCCCAGCTGTGCCGTGCAGCCACGGCCTGAAGCTCCAGGCGCTGGTTCTCGACGGTCTGGCCTGAGGTGCTGACGCGGAGATAGAGGGCCACGCGCTTGGTCGTCATGTTCGGTCTCGCTCGCCGGAGGGGATGACCGCATCCATAACGTCAACACATACGATAAACAAGTGATTTTCGTATGCATCTGAGAGCCTCTGCAGCGGCGCGGTTTTCCTCGGCTTCCGCACCTCGCGTTCTGACGGGTTTTCCGTATGCCCATCGCCCTCGACTTGCGACGCGGTAAGGCGCGACACTTCCGCATCGAGTTGTGGGGAGAACGAGATGTCGGAACGCAGCGTCTACGTCTTCTGTGTGGACGTAGGGAGCCCGAACAACGTCGGCTGGGCGGACAGCGAGGGCAATGCTGGAGGACCGGCGGCGTTTGAGGGTGCGCTGCTCAACGTCTCGCGGCGGCTCCAGCGAGGCGAACTAGTAGCGCTGGGCTTCGAGGCTCCTATATGGACGCCGCGCCGAAGCGAGTTCGCCCGGCTCACGTCCAGCCGTGGCGGTGCGGAGCTTGCCCTCAAGAGGGCCTGGTCTGCCGGTGCTGGATGCGGGGCGCTGGGCGCGGCGCTTGCTCTGATGCCGTGGTGCTTCACGCAGTTGGCTGCTGGTGGCGTCGTCCCGGCGACCACTTCAGTCGAGCGCTTCCGTCAGTGGAGGGGCGGCCTGTTCGTTTGGGAAGCGCTGGTAACCGGCGCGGCGAAGGGCGTGGAGCATCACCACGACGCAACCTATGCCGTCGAGGCGTTCGTTGCTCGACTAAGAGACCCCCAGTCGGATGTCCCAGCAGAGCCCGCGTTGAACCATGCGGCCGTGGCCTTGATGGTTGCCGGGTTTGCCATCGCTCCGGACGAACTGGCTTCGGCGGGCTTGGTCATCGCGGCAGTGCCACGACTGGTGGCATCGACCCTGCCCATGGACACGTCTATCGCGCCGGTGGGGCATCCCTAGCCGGGTGGAGGGGGGAAGAAGTTGCATCGCCTATCGAGGCGGCCGCGCAGATTTTCGCCACAGAACTAAAGCGCTGCCGGCAACGCTGAGCCCGGGGGTCGGTTGATCACGCTGGCGGCTTGCGAACGGCCAACGCCACTGCTATACAACGCTTCATGGACAGTGAGAAATCATCAATGATTTCAACGTTCTGATGGCTGGTTTGCCCGATCCTCTTCTGGGCACCATTTCCCCTTGATCCCTCCGCTGGATCAAGACCTTGAGCCGGTCGAGAGCGTTGCGCGCAGCCGAGTTTGGCTGGAAGGTTTGCAACAGAGTTCTCGAGGCTCACGGAGCCGATGACGTGGTCCGGCTCCTCGGTTCCTCGCCCACCCCAGCGCAGTCCGGTTGAACTCAGGCCTTGAGCCATGGGGCACGAGCCATGGGCAATGTGCCATCGGACGGACGCTGGATGACCCGGCAGCGAACAGCTTTCCGAGCAAACCTCTCCGCCAGGGCGGAGACCATTCGCCCGTCCTTCTGAACGCGGTGGAACACGGCCTCAGACCCCTTCCTCGCGCTCGACCCGCACTGGACCGAACAGTTGGTCCTGGCCCGGCCAGGACACGCGCCTTGACGCGCTCCTTGACGCGGGTCTTGACGGGGCGGCCCGCTTCGATGCCGGATGCGCCGGGATCGTGACGGCGGCCGCAGCCGGCGCAGACGACCTCTTTCGATGGCAGACGCAACCATGACACACGGATCCACCGGCGGCACGACCCGGCCCACGCTTCGCGCCCGGCTGATGGCCGAGTTCCGCCTGTTCTTCACGCTGTTCATGTATCTCTGGGTGCTGCTCGGCGTCTTCGTGCTCAACCAGAACATCGCCCGGCGCCAGGATGGCGACGCGTTCCTGATGCAGGGATTCGCGCTGGTGAACGCGCTGGTGCTCGGCAAGGTGATGATGGTCGCCGAGCATCTCGACTTCGCGCGCTGGCTGCGCAGCAAGCCGGCGATCTATTCGATCGTGATGGAAGCCCTGCTCTGCACGGTGCTGTTCATCTGCTTCCACATCGTCGAGCGGCTGGCCATCGAGGCCTTCCGCGGCGGCGGCGGGGGCGAAGGCGTGCTCTCGATGGGCGGCGGCGGCCTCCTCGGCGTCGCGCTGGTGGCGGCCGTCCTCTTCATCTCGCTGATCCCGTTCTTCGCCTTCAAGAACGTCACGCGGATCATCGGCTGGCCGCGCATGCGCGCCATCCTGTTCGGGCGGCCGGAGAGAGCGGGCGAATAGCGTCGCAGCCTGTCGGAGGGCGCCGTCGGCGCGATGATGCCGGAGGCGCCGACCGCGCGCCTCGCGGTCAATGGACGCGCGGGCCCGCCATCTCCAGCACCCAGAACACCTTGTGCTTCGACCCCGGCGCCGACACCGTGGCGATGCCGAGCCGCGTCATGTCCGGCTTCAGCATGGCCGCGTTGTGGCCGGGAGAGCCGCGCCAGCCGGCGAAGACCTGGCCGAAGCTGCGGTAGCGCTCGCCGCCGCCGGCATTTTCCATGACATGGGCGTTGTAGACGCCGGCCGATTTCGCCCGCTTCGCGAGCGTCCCGCCGCCGGGAACATTGTGTCCGACCGTGTCGGCCCGGGCCATGGCGCGGACCTGCGTCGCCGCGAGCCGGTTCAGCGAGGCATCGACCCGCAGCGGACCGAGGCCATGCGTCGCGCGATAGGCCGAGATCGCCACAGCGGCGGCCTCTGCGGAACCGCCGCTGACGCTGCCCGTCACCATGCTATCGGTGCGCGGCTCGGACCCGGCCGGCCCTCCGCCGACGCAGGCAACCAGAGCGGCGAGGCAGAGAAGACGGCCTGTCCTCGAGAGGAATACTCCGAAATCATTTCGCATCGCTTCGCTTTCGATTCAAATGAATGACAGCGCCGCGGCGAGAACAATTGTCTCTTATTGCTCACAATTTGAAGAAGCAACGGAACTTCATGACATCAACTATTGTCATGAGGCATTCGTTGCATCGACTGTGACTCTTATTGAATTCTCTTCCGCCGATACATTCCTACCCCGCACAAATTCTGGCGCAGCATTGCGATCGGCATCGGCGGCAGATGGCGCGCGCGCAGCCGGCGGCGGGCTCGCGGCCGATCGCTCGGCGGCGAGGACGCTGGCTATGGCGTCGGGGTTGACGTCGGAGCGGGGACGGGCAGAGCGATCTTCGCCAGCGCCGGCATGTTCCGCCTGCGGGCGCCGCGCCGGCCTGCTGCGTGGGCGCGGCCGGTCAGGCCGGCACGGTCGCCGGCGGCGTGCGGGTCGGGAAGGAGCGCGTGCCGAACATCGTCGTGAAGTCGGGCTCGTCCTCGATCCGGAGGCGATTGAAGCGCAGCATCTCCATCAGCTCGGCGCGGTCCATGACATGGTCGCGCGAAGAATACTCCGCCTTCAGCACCGGCACGATCGGCGCGCCTTCGGAGAATTCCGGCAGCGAGGGGCGGATCGCATAGTAGTTCTCGCGGGCGACGGTGCGCTCGGCCTCGTCGTCGGCGATCAGGATCTCGTGGATCTTCTCGCCGGGGCGGATGCCGAGTTCATGGATGGGAATGTCGCGATCGCCGATCAGGCATTCCGCCATCATGCGGATGCCGGACGCCGGCACGCGCGGAATGACAATGTCGCCGGCCTCGCCGAAGCGATAGGCGTCGATCACGGTGTCGACGGCCTGCTCGAGCGACAGGAAATAGCGCGTCATCTCCGAGGTCGTGATCGTCACCGGCCCGCCCGAGCGGATCTGGTGATGGAACAGCGGCACGACCGAGCCACGCGAGGCGAGCACATTGCCGTAGCGGGCGCAGATCATGCGCGTATCCGGGCAATCGAGATTGGCCGCGATCAGGATGCGCTCCTGCATCGCCTTGGTCATGCCCATGACATTGACCGGGTGGCAGGCCTTGTCGGTGGAGATGCCGATGACGGTCTCGACCGGCAGCTTGGCCGAGGCGATCGCCCTGGTGATGTTGAGCGGCCCGCCGACATTGGTCGCGATCGCCTCGCCCGGAAAATACTCGCAGTTCGGCACCTGCTTCAGCGCGGCGGCGTTGAAGACGATGTCGACGCCGGCGAGCGCATGCTGGACCGCATTGTAGTCGCGCACATCGCCGAGGCGGAAGCGCAGCGTCTTGGCGTGATCCTGGTAGACGACATCCTCCGAGGCCGCGGCGATGCGGTCGAACAGGAGGCGCATGTCGTAATGCTTGGCCTCGTCGCGGCTGAAGACGGTGACGCTTTCCGGCCGGCCGTGCAGGCCCGACAGCAGCCGGCGCACCAGCACCTTGCCGAGCGAGCCGGTGCCGCCGGTCACGAGGATTCGTTTGCCGTCGAACATGCGCTCGTCGTGGCGCAGCGGGGCCGCAAAGGGGTCTGCCATCGTTCCTCCCAAACCATCCCTGCCGCGTTGGCGTTGTCGCCGGCCGCGTTCGCCGGCGGACCTGTTACCAGGCGCCCTTGTGGGCGATCACGCCGCGGATCGTCTTTGCCAGCACCATGAAATCGACCCGCGTCGACCGCTCGCGCACATAAGCGAGGTCGAAGTCGAGCGTCTCGCCGAAGGAGAGCTCGCCGCGACCGAAGATCTGCGCATAGCCGGTGATGCCGGGCGGCACCGAGAATTTCGCCAGCTGATCGGCGCTGTAATGGCCGAGATATTCCGGCATTTCCGGCCGCGGCCCGACAAGGGCCATGTCGCCGGTGAGCACATGCAGGAAGTTCGGGATCTCGTCGACGCTGCTGCGGCGAAGCCAGGCGCCGAACCGCGTCACGCGCGGATCATGCGGCACCGAGAGATGCAGCGTCGCGGTCTCCTGGCGCTGCAGCGCCTCGGGGGCGAAGGACGGGAAGCGCCTGTTGCCGTCGACCATCATGCTGCGGAACTTGATGAAGGTGAAGAGACGCCCGCCCTTGGTGACGCGCTGCTGCGTGAAGAACACCGGGCCGGGGCTGTCGAACTTGATCAGGATCGCGACGACGAGCATTAGCGGCGCGAAGACGACAAGGGCCAGCGCCGCCGCGACGATCTCGCCGATGCGGTACCAGAGCGGCCGGTGATCGGCGGCAACCGGCACCACGGCGGCGCCGGCGACCGGCGCGGCCACCTCGGATGCGGGGGGCGCTGCCTGCTCGAGCACGGATTGGGGCACCACGCGGATCGCCATGAAAAACCCTCATGCGAGATTGGCAACATTCGGTGTGGCTGACGGCCGTATACTGCGTCGTTCCTCAAGACTTCGCAACGGACTCGGCGTCCAGACCACGGCTCTCGCGTTGTTCTTTTGGGCCGTCCCAAGCCTTGTTGCGGATCAACGCAGCACTCATGACGTGTTGCCCACGAACTCATCGAACTGTATCGATCCGCCGTGACTGAACTTCTCGTTTATCGCTGTTCCGGATGCTCTGGCTTGATTCAAAAGACCAAATTTGTTCCGTTCGGAGCAATGACGATAAGGCAGCCAACCCGCACGACCGACCCATCCACCGGCCTCTCTGCAATCCCTGGATGTCATCGCGACACTAGCCGCTGGCGACCGGCGGATGTGTGACCCCGGTCACAAGGTTTACGGCTTGCCGGTTCGCGATCCGCGCCGTCTACTGCTGTCCGCCGCCAGAACTTCATCGAAGCGTTTCCTTGTCGATCCGAGCGGGGGGAGAGCGGAGACATGCCAGAGGCGAGCCGCGAAGTTGTTCTTGTCACGGGCGCGTCGGGTTTCCTTGGCCGCCATGTGGCCCGCCGCTTCGCGGCCGGCGGCGCATGGGTCGTCGGCCTCGGCCATGGCCCCTTCGAGGGCGGCAGCCCGGCCGACTGGGGGCTCTCGGACTGGCGGCCCGGCGATGTGACGAGGGCGGCGCTGGAAGCGGTCACGCCGCGGCCCGACATCATCGCCCATTGCGCCGGCGGCAGCCTGGTCGGGCGCTCCTTCGAGGACCCGCGCGGCGACTTCGAGCGGACGGTCGCGACCACGGCGGACCTGCTCGACTATATGCGGCTCGCCGCGCCCGGCGCCCGTCTCGTCTATCCCTCGAGCGCCGCCGTCTATGGCGATGCCAAGGTGCTGCCGATCCCGACCAGCGCGACCTCCCGGCCGCTCTCGCCCTATGGCACGCACAAGCGGGCGGCCGAGGAGCTCTGCCGCAGCTATGCGCTGCATTTCGGCGTCCGCTCGGCCATTCTCCGCTTCTTCTCGATCTATGGGCGGCATCTCCGCAAGCAATTGCTGTGGGACGCCTGCAACCGGCTGCAGGCGGGCGACGGCGCCTTCAGCGGCTCCGGGCGTGAGCTGCGCGACTGGCTGCATGTCGACGACGCCGCCGCGCTCGTGGTCGCCGCGGCCGGCTTCGCCTCAGTGGAGTGCCCGATCGCCAATGGCGGCACGGGGATCGGCACGCCGGTCGGCGGCATCCTGGAGCGGCTCGGCGCCGCGCTCGCGCCGGAGATCCCGATCCGCTTCACCGGCGCGCATCGGCCGGGCGATCCGAGCGCCTTCATCGCCGACATCGCCGATCTCTCGCGCTGGAACTGGCGCCCGCGCGTCGACTGGCGCGACGGGGTCGACGACTACGCCGCCTGGTATCTCGAGATCACGGCGCGCGAACCGCGGCGGGCGCGCGCCGCCTCGGCCGCGCTGCCGCGCGGATGAGACGGCGAAGGACCGCCGCGGACTGGCGGCTGATCGCGCGCGAGGTCGGCCGCTTCCTGCTGCTCGCGCTGCCGAAGGCCGGCGGCGGCGTGTTCCTGCTGGCGCTGAACCTCCTGCTCGTCCGCGTGCTCGACACGGCCGCGTTCGGCCGCTTCGCCTATTGCATGACGCTGATCCTCCTCGCCGATGCGATCATCGGCGCGCCGTTCGATCTCGCGGTGATCAAGCTCAGCGGCGAGGGGCGGGCAGCGGGAGCTGCAACGCCGATGGCGGCGGCGCGGGCGGCGCTGCATGTGAAGCTCGCCGTCACCGCCGGCCTCTGCGTCGTCGCGGCCGGGCTCGATGCGCTGGTCGGCGCGCCGGAGGACCGCGGCGGCCTCCTCGCCGCCACGCTCTTCGCCATCACCTCGATGCTGGTGGTGCGCAGCGTCCAGGTGACGTTGCAGGTCTCTGGACGCTTCCTCGCCTATGCGAGCATCGAAAGCCTGCAGCTGGTGCTGCGCGTCGCGTTCATCGCCGCCGCCGTGCTGCTGCTGCCGCCCGGCGCCGCGCTCGCCATCGCGGCGCTCGGCGCCGGCGCGCTCATCGCGGCGGCCTTTGGCGGCTTCGGCCTGCAGCCCGGCCTGCTGCGCATCAGCGGGCGGGGCGATCTTCCCTATGCGCGCCTCTCCGGCGTCGCCTTCTGGGTTCTCGCGACGACGGCAGTCGGCGCGCTGATCGGTCGGCTCGACGTGCTCGCCCTCGGCTGGCTGGCGCCGGCGAGCGGCATCGGTCTCTTCACCGCCGGCCAGGTGATCGCCTCGATCGCCGAGCTTGCCGGCAGCTATCTCGCGGTGTTCCTGACGCCGCGGCTGGTCGGGGCCATGCGCGCGGGCACGACGGCGACGCTGTTCCGCCGCGTGCAGGGCGCGCTGCTCGCGCTGGCCGGCGCGGGCCTCGTCGCCGCCCTCCTCATCGGACCGCTGGTGCTGCCGGTCGTGCTGCCGCCGGCCTATGCGCTGTCGGGCACCGTGGCGCTCATCCTGATGCCCGGGACGCTCGCCGCCTTCGCGACCGTGCCGCTCGCCCTGCCTCTGGTGCTGTTCCGCCACAAGCGGGCGCTGCTCCTGCTCGATCTCGCGCTGTTCCCCTTCGTCGCCGCCGCCTATTGGCTGGCGATCGGCCAGAGCGGCATCATCGGCGCGGCGATCGTCACGACGAGCGTGATGCTGCTGCGCTCAGCGGCCGTTCAGGGCATCGCACTATGGAGCCTCCGCCGCCCCCTCACGGCGGAGCACGAATAGCTGCTGGTGGGCGATGTCGTCGTCGATCGAGCTGAGGGTGCCGATCACCGCGGCGCTCTCGACGCGCATGCCATGCCGCGCCGCCATCGCCTCCAGCGCCGCGCGGTCGCGATAGAGCATCAACAGGCCATATTGCTTCTGCAGCCGCCGCATCAGCGGATTGCGGCGGTCGCGGTGCAGCGTCGCGGCCGGCGTCGCGGCGGCGGTCTCGATGAGCGGCACATGGCAGAGCGCGCGCCCGCCGGGGACGAGGATGCGGGCGAATTCGGCGAAGGTGCCGTCGAGCTCCGCGTCGGTCATGTGCTGGATGACGGCGATCGCCGTGACGAGATCGACGCTGGCATCATCGACCCCTTCGATGCGGCCGCGCGCCGACAGCACGAAGCGGAGATTCTCAAGCGGAAACAGCACGGCGCCGCAGGCGAGCGCCCCTGCCGAGATGTCGACGGCGATCATCGCCTTGCAGCGGCGGGCCATCTCGGCGGCGAGGATGCCGGCGCCGCAGCCGAAATCGAGCGCCGTCATGTCGCTGGCGAGATAGGGCGCCACGACATCGTTGAAGAGCAGGCGCCGCGAGACGATGTTGCGCTCGAGTTCCTTCTCGAGGATTTCGGCCTGCGGCATGCCCTCGGGATAGCGGGCGCTGTCGCGCTCGGTGAAATAATGCGGGCTGATGCCGAGGAGATGCAGCACCAGCGCGCGCCGCGCCGGCGCCGGAGTCGCGCGGATCAGGAGCGGCAGCAGCGGATTGCCGAGAAAGGTCTGGTGGCGCCAGCCCGAGGTCAGGATGGTGAGGAGGCGCGAGCGCGCCCCTTCCCTCCGCCCGCGTGCAACCGGCGCCTCGTCGATCGGCACTGTGATCATGCGCGTCCCTCCCCCCAGAGTTCGGCCGGCCCATCGGCCCTCGCCGCCGTTCAGTCCGCTGCGCCGCCGCTCCCTCCCCCCGCACGGCCGAGATCGGCGGCGAGGGCATCCAGCATCGTGTCCCAGTCCGGGCTCGCGATCCCGGTCGCATGGCGGAAGTGCGATCCATCGAGGCTGCGGTCGATCGCCGGCGCGTCGACGGGCTGGATCGATCCTCGCCAGCCGACGCGCTTGCTGAGCCGGCTGAGCAGATCGAACTTTCCGATCGGCGCGGCGGCGACGTGATAGAGGCCGGTGATATCCGCGTGATCGGCGATCACGGTGCCGAGCACAGCGGCGAGCGCCCGCGTCGTCAAGCCGGAGAAGACGGCGCGCGTATAGCCTTTGATGTCGCGACCTTCCTGCGACAGGAACCAGCCGACGAGGCCTTCGGTCCCTTCGAGCTGCGGCCCGATGATCGAGGTGCGGATGGTGAGATGCGGCGGCGTCCTGACCTCGCCGAGCCATTTCGAGAGGCCGTAGCTGTCGACCGGATCCGGCTGGTCGCTCTCGGCATAGAGACCGCGCCGGCCGGAGAAGACGCAATCGGTGCTGACCTGGATCAGCTTCGCGCCATGCGCGTCGCAGGCGGCGGCGAGGCGGTGCGGCAACAGCGCATTGAGCTCGATCGCGAGCGCCGTATCGGCCGCTTCCGGGCGCTGCTTGATGAGGCCGACGCAGTTGAGCACGACATCGACCTCGTGCTGAGCGAGCAGCGCCGCGATCGCGCCGGGCGCGCGAACATCGAATCCGGACACGATCTCCGTTCCAGCGAGCTCCATCGCGAGCCTCGAGCCCGGCTCGGGCACGGCGCGCAGCGTCGCGACCACGGCGTGGTCGCGCGCGAGTTCGCGGCTCGCCACATGGCCAAGCATTCCGCCAGCCCCGATGACTGCTATACGGGCCATGTCCACCAGCCACCCGGCCTCTCCCCCGAAACGGGGGCGATCGCGGCCGCAGCGTCCTGTATAGCGGAAACAGATCGGGGCTTTAACAGCGCGCCGGCCCCGCGCGAGGGCGGCTGTGATCTCGGTTACACCAGTCCAGGATGCCCGGAGGGCAACCTTACAACGCGGTTGCGCTGCCTCACTCGACGAGAACACCGCCGAGAAGCTTGGCGCCCATCTGTTCGAGCAGGCTGACCGCCGTCTGGATGCGGTCGCCGCGATCCTCGCCGGCCTTGATCGCGAGGATGACGCCGTCGACGGCGCGCGCCAAGCGCAGCGCGGTCGGGCTCGCGAACAGCGGATCGACGGCGAGGAAGGCGACGCGGTAGCGGCTGCGCAACTCGTCGGTCAGCGTCACCGCGTCGGGGCCGAGCAGCGGGCTCGGCGCCTGATGCGCGCTGCCGGTGCCGATCAAAGCGAGGCCGGCAACGCTGTCGGCGGTCTCGATCTCGCTGAGCTGCCGCGCGCCGGTCAGCCGCTCGCGGATGCCCGGGCGTCCCGCCGCCGCGCCGAAGGCGGGCTCGGCCGCCGAGCCGAAGCGGCAGTCGGCGGCGAGCACGGAGCCGCCGCGCATCAGCGCGAAGGAGCGGCCGAGCTCGACGGCGAGCGCCGCGACGCCGTCGTCGCGGTCGACGCCGCAGACCATCACCACCGCCGGCTCGTGCAGCGTCGGATTGAGCCTTGCGGCGAGACGCAGCGTCTCGGAGCGGGGCGCGGTGGCGTCGGTCTCGAGGGCGCTCAAGCGTAACTCCTCCTGGGCGCCGCGGCGCCGCTTTCTGCAAAGAGACGATCGACGACGAGGACGAGGCTCGCAACCAGCCACCAGCCCTTCAGCGGAAAATGGAAGACGTCGACCTGCAGGCCGAACAGCGGCGCGATGATGAGCGCCGAAAGCGCCGCGGCGGCGAACCAGCGCTGCCGCTCCAGCGCCGGGTCGCCCTCGGAGCGGCGGAACAGCACCGCCGTCTTGGCGATGATCGCGACCAGAAAGGCGACAAAGACCAGGACGCCGGGCAGGCCGAGTTCGGTGAAGAGCTGCAGGAATTCGTTATGCGCCATGATCCAGTCGCCCTCGAAGCGCGTCGGGTCGAGGCCGGCGATGATGGCGGTGCGGTTGCCGACGCCGATGCCGGACAGCCAGTTGTCGGCGCCGAGCTTCAGCGCCGCCTCCCAGAGATCGAAGCGCCAGGAGAGGTTGGTCGCCTTGTCGAGCTCATAGGCGTGCGGATTGAGGATGCGGTCCCAGATGCTCTGCGGCAGGAACGGGATCATCGCGACGACGCCGGCCAGCGCCAGCATCACCCGCGCCGGCGTCAGGCGGAACAGCCCGGTCACGACGATCATCGCATAGAGCAGAAGGGCGAAGAGCAGCGTCGCGCGCGTGTTGGTCAGCATGATATTGTAGAAGACGAGCACGACGCCGAACGCCCAGAAGATCTGCCCGGCAAGGTGGCGCGAGAGACGCATGCGATAGAACAGGAATGGCGTCGCCAGCAGCAGGTTGATGCCGTAGACGGCGAAATTCGAGGTGGTGCCGACGGCGCGGCGGACGGCGCCGAGCGTATCGCTTTCCGACATGGCGTTGATCGTCGTCGAGAAGCGGGTCGAGACCTCGCCAATCTCGGTGTCGCTGAGCACGATGCCGAAATGCCAGTCATAGACCTGGTAGACGCCGATGATCAGCGTCGCCGCGAGCCAGGCGAGGATCATGCCGTCGACGAGGCGCCAGTCGCGGACGCCCTGCGAGATGGTGAGCATCATCAGGAACGAGCCGAGCATGGTCAGCGCCTCGGCCCGCGTCGCCTCGGGATCGACGGCATAGAAGATCGAGCCGAACGCCATCAGCTGCAGGATGCCGTAGAGCGTGAGCGGCAGCGACCATTCGAGCTTCTGCCGCTTCATGATCATGTGCGCCAGCACCGCCATCAGCGCCAGCAGCCCGACGAGGCGCATCAGCGAGAAGGTCTGCAGCGACAGGTCGTCGCCGAAGCGGCCGAGCCGTTCGAGCGGCACGACGAAGGCGACGGCGAGGAGCGCGAGGCCGGGGGCGAAGGCGATGATCGCAAGACCCGCCGCGACCGAGACGAAGATGGCGGCGCCGAGCAGCGGCGAGGTCAGCGCCATGCCGAGGATCATCACCACGGCGCCGAAGCCGCCGACGCCGAGCGCCAGCACGGCTTCCTTGAGGCCGCGCCGCCCGTCGCGGGCGAGAACCGCCTCAGGCATGCTGGCCGCCCGCGTCGCGGAAGCTGCCGAGGATGGTCAGGCCGCGGATGCGGCGAAGCTCGCGCAGCGTGAAGATGCGCTGGTCGAGATAGGCGAGCAGCGCCGCGAGCGCGATGCCGAGCACGATGCCGAGCGGCAGCGCGATCAGCACGATCATCAGCTTGCGCGGCGCGGAGGGAGCCGGCGGCGCCGTCGGCGGGCTCAGCACCGAAATGTTGGCGACGCGGCGGCGCTCCAGCTCGGCGCCGACCTTGGCGATCTCGAACTGGCGCATGTATTCGCCATAGCGCGTGCGGGCGAGGTCGCGCTCGATCTGCAGGCGGTCGAGCCGCATCTCGCCGGCGGTGAGCGTCGCGAGCCGCTGTTCGGCCGCGATTCGCTCGCCGGTGAGGGTCGCCAGCTCCTTGTCGGCCGCGCTGCCGAGTAGGGCCGTCAACTGGCCGATCTTGCCCTCGACCTCGCGCAGCGGCTCGCTGCCGGAGGCGTAGTTCTGAAGCAGCGTTGCCCGCTCGATGATCAGCGCGCCGAGCCTGTCGCGGACCGCAGCCGGTGCGGCGCCGCCGCCCGCGGCCGTGCCGCCGTCCTCCTTGGCGGCGAAGCTCGCGAGCGACTTCGCCGACGCCCCGGCCGCCGTCACGGCGGCGATTTCCTCGTCGAGCCCGGCGACGCGGGCGAGGAGATGCTCGCGCTCCAGCGGCACCGAGGTCAAATTCTCGCTCGACCGGAGGGTGCCGATCTCCGCGTCGAGATCGGCCAGTTGCTGGCTCGAGGTCGCGACCTTGTCGGCGAAGAAATCGACCGTGCCGACGCTGCGGCGCGCCGCGGCGCGCTGGAGCATGAAATTCTCGATGTGGCGATCGAGGAAGCGCACGCCCATCTGCGGATCGCTCCAGCGCACGGTGATCTGGATGACGTCGGACTCGCCGCTCCGCCGCACAAAGAGGCCATGTTCGAGCTTGTTCACGATCTTGTCGCGCGGGGTCAGCGCGGTCGCGAGCTTCAGATCGACCAGCACGGTCTCGATGCCGCGCAGTGTCGCCGTCGCCGCATCCTTGAACAGGCGCTTCGCCTTCTGGAAGAGGGTCACGGCCGGCGGCGGCTGCGGCAGGAAGGCATCGACGCCGAGATCATCGACCGTCTTCTCGACGAGGGCGCGATCCTCAAGCAGCGTCACGTCCGAATTGACGTCTTCCTTGCGCACGCCGCTGGAGACGACGGCGCCGGGACCGAGCGCGGTCGGCACTTCGAGATTCTCGCGGCCGACCGTGACCAGCAGGCTGGCGTCGATGTCGTAGCCGTCGCTCATCAGCTGCACCGCGGCATAGACGCAGAGCAGCATGGTCACGGCGACGAGCAGCACGAGCCGCCAGCGCCGGAGGATCGCCGCCGCCAGAATGGCGATCGCCTCGACCGGATCGAGCCGGTCGTCCTGCGGGTTCCGTGCGTCCGGCAACAGGGGCATGCGGGGTCCTCGGACCGGTTCGGTTCAGCTTTCGCCCGCGGCACCGCCGCAAGGCCGATGGTTCATCCCCGCCGCGCCAGGGACGCGGCGCGTCGCGCGCCTCAGAAGCGCGGCTTGCCGGCAGCGATCTTCGCCTGGTCGCGCCAGCGCGGCCAGACGCCGAAGGCGGGCTTTGGCTGCAGGTCCGCGTCCCACAATCCGGCATGGACCCAGATCTTCATCCATTCGGCGCCGGCGCCGAGCGCGTCGAGCTTCGCCAGCAGCTTGGTGTAGTCGACCGGGACGAACCAGACGACGAAGAGATAGCGCTGGTGCACCGCCTCATCGATCAGGTCGGTGAGGAAGGCGGTCTGCAACTCGGCCGTGCCGGGAAAATCGATGCCGTCGCCGACATTGATGCGCACATCCTCGGTCGTATAGCCGGTCTCGGCGAAGGCGACGGGCTTCGTCGTCCAGTCGCGCAGGAAGCGCAGCGGCGCGCGCCATTGCTCGGGCGGGGCCGGCAGCGCGGGCGCGCCGAACATCTCGCCGAAGGCGCTGCCATAGGGATAGAAGCTGATGCCGACATAATCGCCATATTCGGCGGCCGGCTTCACCATCGCGCCGACCGAGGGCTTCATGATCGACTGCAGCACCAGCTCAAGCCCGACCTTGAGCTTGGGATGCGACTGGCGAAGCCCGTCGACCGTGTGGCGGAAGAGCCGCTCGAAGGCCGGCCAGTCCTTCGGCTGCTGCAGCGCCAGTTCGCTCATCTCGATGCCGATATTGACGTAAGTCGGCTTCAGCGTGTCGACGATGCGGCGGACATAGGCGAGATAGGCCGTCTCGACCGCGGGCGCATCGAAGGCGGCGCCGGCGATCTCGGGCGGCAGGTCGCGCTCCTGCCCTTCCTCGGCGCCGCAGGCCGCGGCGAGGCTCTTGCGATCATTCGCCGTCGGCGTCATCGCGACATAGAGCGTCTGCGCCTTGGTCTTGCGGCTCGTTATCTCGGCGAGATCGCCCTGGAGCCAGGCGGGGAACGGCGCGCCGGACAGCGCCTCGTACCAGGGCAGGCACTGGTCCATGTGCTGCGCATAGAGCGTCTCGTTCGGCAGGATCAGCGCATGGACCTGGTCGCCCGCCTCCGCCGTATAGTCATGCGGAAAGGCGGTGAAGCCATAGAGGACATCCGCCCGCGCCGGTCCCGCCAGCGCCAGCCATGCCGCCGCCAGTGCCAAGGCGACCCCTCGAAAGCCCCCGACCGTCATGCCCCGCTCTCCAAACCTCGCGCCTCGGGAGACTAGCAGAAACACCGCCTCTCTCCAGAGACTTCGGTCACAGCAGAACGCGCCGCGCGAACTTGAAGTCGGCGTCATCAGGGGGTTAGTCTGTCTGACGACCAATGGATGGCGTGATGACACACATCTTGGTAACCGGCGGCGCCGGGATGATCGGCTCGAATCTCGTGCGGCGACTTGCAGGCGAAGGCCTGCGCGTCACGGTTGTCGATGATTTCTCGCGCGGGCATCCGGACAATCTGCGACGCAGCGATGGAAGCTGGCTCATCGATCGCGAGCGCAGCCTGCATAAGCTCGACCTGTCGGTTCCGGGTGCGCTCGACGGGCTGCTCGGCGATGTCGACCATGTCTTTCATCTCGCCGACGTCGTCGCCGGGATCGGCTTCGTCTTCGCCAACGAGCGCGCGATCTTCCGCCAGAACATGCTGATCAATTCGAATGTCGTGGCGAGCGTCGGCCGCTTCCCGGCGCTGAAGTCCTACATTTATGTCGGCACCGCCTGCAGTTTTCCCGCCGCCCGCCAGACCGGCCCCGACGCCGCGCCGCTGCGCGAGGAGGAGCTTTATCCGGCAGCGCCGGAATCGGCCTATGGCTGGAGCAAGCTGATGGGCCAGTATGAGGCGGAACTGCTGCAGAAGGAGACCGGCATCCCGGTCGGCCTGCCGATGCTGCACAATGTCTATGGCACGCCGTCCGATCTCTCGCGCGAGCGCAGCCAGGTGCTGCCGGCGCTGGTCCGCCGGGCGATCGAATGGCCGCGCGGCGCCTTCACCGTCTGGGGCACGGGCCGGCAGGGCCGCGCCTTCGTCCATGTCGAGGATGTCGTCGACGGCCTCCTCGCCGTCATGGAGCGCGGCCTCGGCCATGGGCCGATCCAGCTCGGGCCCGACCATTGCACGACCATCCGCGAGGCGGCCGAGACGGTGGTGCGCGTCTCCGGCAAGCCGATCGAGATCCGCTACGACCCGACAAAGCCGGAAGGGGATCTTGGCCGCTGCGCCGACTATTCCAAGGCGCGCGAACTGCTCGGATGGCGGCCGAAGGTCGATTTCGAGACCGGCATCGCCGCGCTCTATGGCTGGGCGGAGCAGCGGCTCGCGACCGTCTATGCATGAGGTCAGGACGGATCGACAGTCGACGTCAGTCGTGGTGCGACCGCTCCCACCTGTCATTGCCGGGCTTGACCCGGCAATCCAGTCTCACTTGTTGCGAGCACGCAGTTGCAGGCGGACAGTCGAAGAAAGTCTGGGTTGCCGGGTCAAGCCCGGCAACGACACCGGAGAACATTCTGAGCATGGACAATGTCTGAATGTCGATCCGTCCTAGAGCGCCGTCGCGCCCCGCGCCACCAGATGACGGATGCTGGCGAGCGCCAGCGCGCGCACGCGCGCATCGGCGAGATCGATCTCATGCGTGAAGAGCGTCACGAAGCCATGCATTTCCAGCGCCGCATCGACGCGGGCGAGGAAGCGCGGCGGGTCGGCGGCCTCGTCCGCGAAACTTTCCAGCCGCAGATGACTGCGGATGAAGCGAAGGCCGTCCACCATCACCGAGCCCTGCCGGGCCAGCACCTCGCGCTCTTGCGGCGGCAGCCGATAGGCGATGGCCGGCTTGTCGGTGGTCAGCAGCGCCTCGACGCCATGCGCCCGCCAGAGCGGAGCCAGTTCATGGCATTCGGAGAAGTAGTGCAGCCGCAGCCAGCGCGCCCGCTGTTCTTCGCCGGCAAAGCGATCGATCGCCGCGAACAGGCCTTCGAATGTGCGCGTCTGCTCGTCCAGCGTCTGCGCATGCGGCGCGGTCGCATAATCCTCGGCATGCGGGCCGAAACGGACGCCCTCGAGGCGGCGGAGGCTGTCGCGGGCGGCGGGCGAGAGATCATCGAGCCGCGCGAGCGCGCCATCCGGGCCGACGCCGCGGCGGAAGAGATAGAGATCGGTCAGCGCCCCCTCCTCCGCGAGCGCGCGGCAGAAGGCGAGCACGGGCTGTGCTTCGGCGGCGATGCCGCGCTCGGACGTCTCGATGAGGCAATCGAACACGTCGTCGATGGAGAAATGGAAGCCGGTCACCGGATCGGTCCCCCGCGATCGCTAGGTCGCGCCACTATGGCGAAGGCCGCGGCCGCCGTCGACCCGCAGGCGGCCTGACGCGATGGCGCGCCGGCTGCTCTATCTCAGTCGCACCTGGGCCATGGGCGGGGCGCAGACCATCCTGCTCACCCTGATCCGCTCGCTGCCGCGCTCGGAGTTCGAGATCGTGCTGGCGCCGTTCGACGCGGGCGAGGCCGACCGGACCTTCACCGAGGCCGCCGCGGCGGCCGGCGCGACGATCGCCGAGCCGGTCTGCTGGCGCGGCTTTCGCGACTGGCAAAGCGCCACAGCGACGCTGCGCCGGATCATCGCCACCGAGCGGATCGACCTCGTGCACAGCCATGACAATCTCTCCAACACGCTGGTCGGCCTCGGCGTCCGTCCGCGCCTGCCGGCGATCGCCACCGCCTTCGGCTGGTGGGAGCTCAACGCCAAGCTCAAGGCCTATTACGCGATCGAGCGGCGGCTGGTGCTGCCGCGCTTCGATGCCGTCTACACCGTGTCGCATGACATGGCGGCCAAGATCCGCCGTGGCGGCACGCCCGAGGCGCGCATCGCCGTCATCCATACCGGGCTCGACGCCGCCCGCTTCGCGCCGCGTGGCCGCCGCGCGGCGGTGCGGGCGCGGCTCGGACTTGGGCCGGAGGCGCTCGCCGTCGGCGCCGTCGGCCGCGTCTCTATCGAGAAGGGACACGAGCATCTGCTGGAGGCGGTGCGCCGCCTCGCGCCGCGCTATCCGGGACTCACCGCGGTGCTCGCCGGCACAGGGCCGGATGTCGAGCGGCTCAAGCAGCGCGCCGCCGAACTCGGTATCGCGGACCGGCTGGTGATGCCGGGCTATGTCGCCGATGCCACGGAAATCCTCGAAGCGCTCGACATCGCCGCGCTGCCCTCGGTGCTCGCCGAGGGCTTTCCGACCGCGGCGATGGAGGCGCAGGCCGCCGGGCTGCCGATCGTCGCCAGCGATATCGGCGGCACGCGCGAGACGCTCGTCGTCGGCGAGACCGGCTTCCTCTGCCCGCCCGGCGACGCGGCGGCGCTGGCCGCGACGCTGGAGCCGCTGCTGGCAGACCCCGACCTCCGCCAACGCATGGGTGCCGCCGCGCGCACCCGTATCGCCAGCGACTTCACGCTCGCCGGCATGCTCCAGGAGATGGGCGGTCTCTATGACCGCGTGCTGGCGACGAGCGCTCAGGCGAGGCGGCGGTAGAGCGCCAGCGTCTCGGCGGCGGTCTTCGCCCAGGAGAAGCGCGCCGCCTGGATGAGCCCGGCCGCCGCACAGCGTTCCCTGAGCGCCGAGCCCGGCCCGAGCTCGGCCATGCCAGCGGCGATCGCCTCGACCGACAGGGGATCGACCAGCACGGCGGCGTCGCCCGCGATCTCCGGCAGCGCGGTAACGTTCGAGGTCAGCACCGGCGTGCCGCAGGCCATGGCCTCGAGAACGGGGATGCCGAAGCCTTCCCAGAGCGAGGGGAAGGCGAAGAATTCGGCGCCGCCATAGAGCGCCGGCAGGTCGTGATGCGCGACATAGCCGAGGCGGAGGATGGCGCTCTGCAACCCCAGCGCCGCGATCTTGCCGCCGACCGCCTCGGCCTCCCAGGTCATGTCGCCGGCGAGCGCGAGGCGGCATTCGGGATCGACCTCGGCGCGGTAGCGGGCGAAGGCCTCGAGCAGGCGGAGGAGGTTCTTGCGCTTCTCGAAGCGCGCCGCCGCGAACACATAGCGCCCGCTGATGCCGTAGCGGGCGAGCACCGGCGCGCGCTCGGCCTCGCTCATCGGGCGGAAATGCGCGCCGACGCCGTTGTGCACGACGCTCATGCGCTCTTCCGGCACGCCGTAATGGTCGCGCGCCCGCTCCAGCACGTCGCGCGAGACGCAGACGACATGCTCGGCCTCGCGCATGCCGCGTCCGATCAGATAGAGCAGCCGCGCGCGGATCAGCGGCGGGAACAGTTCCGGCGCCGCGAACGGGCTCGAGCAATGCAGCGTGAACATGTAGCGCACCGGCGACCAGGGCGGCGCGATATAGGCGGCATGCATGAAGTCGATCTTCTCGCGCTTCAGGACGCGCGGCAGGCCGAGCGTCATCGCGACGGGCCGCAGCCGGCCGGGCAGGATGTGGCTGCGGAAATTGGCCTGCCCCGGATCGAGCGCCTTCGCGGCGGCCTCGTTCAGGCAGGTCAGGCGATAGTCGGTGTCGCTGTCGAGCGCGGCGATGCCATGCACCAGTTCGCGCTCATAGGTTTCGGGCCCGCCGCCGCTGCGCCCGGCCATCACCGGAAAGAGCGCGATGCGGGTCACGCCGGCGTGCCGCGCTGCCGCGGCTTGGTCGCCAGCACCATCAGCCAGGGATTGGCCGGCGAACGCCGCAGCCAGCCGAGCGCGGGCAGCGACAGCAGCGCGAAATAGGCCTTGAGGGCGCGGGCGAGCAGGCGGGTGTGCGGCCTCTCTTCCTTCGTATGGAAGCCCCAATAGTTGCTCGGCGGCAGGGTTTCGATCGTCGCGGCACCGCCGAACAGCGCCTCGTAATCGGCGAAGGACAAGAGGAACGGTTCCGACGGCCCATGCCAGCGGATGAGGCTGCCGGGGCCGGCCATCTGGCCCTTGTGGAAGAGATCCGCCGGGCAGAGCCGGTTGGGATTGCCCATGATGAGATGGCCGCCGGGCTTGGTGACGCGCAGCAATTCGGCCGCGACGAGGCGGCGCTCCGCCTCGCCCTCGGGGCGCAGCTCGGCGCTGTCGCCGACGACGCCGATATGCGGCAGCAGGCAGCCGGTGATCACCGCGTCGAAGGCATTGTCGGGATAGGGCAGATGCGTGACGCTGCCGATCTCGAAGGCGCCGGGATGGCGGCGGCGCGGCCAGGCCTCGACGCGCGAGCCGCAATCGACGCCATGCGCGTCGAGCCCGGCCTCGCGGTAGAGATCGACATCGACGCCGACGCCGCAGCCGGCGCTGAGGACCGCACGGCCGGCAAAGTCCGGCCCGAGCAGCCGTCTCAGCAGCGGCAAATGATAGCTCGTCGTCGTGAAGGCATTGGTGCGCTCCTCGTCGGCGAGCAGGCAGCAGTCGAGCGCATCGTCGAAACGCTGGTCGCCGGGCACGAGCAGCACCGGCCGGCCGGCCTCAGCCGCATAGCGGGCGTGACAGACATCACAGACAGCAGCGCCTTCGTCATCGACACTCAGCCTGCCATGACAGGCGGGACAGACGACGCTCGCGGTTTCCACCTCGCCACCTCTTCGATCGGGTGGGCATCGAGGGAGAGCCGCACCGCTTAGCCCGCTCAGAGACAAGAATAACGATCCCGCTCGCGGGCCGAGATATAAGAATTGACCGTGATGAGGATTGCAACTGCGAATCCCGTTGTGCGCATGAAAAGCGGGACCTAGAGTGTAGTTCTGATCTATCCAAACTCGATCTGCTGCGACAGGACCGGTTGCGATGACCAGAGCCCAGGACTTCCTGAAGCGTATCCCGCAGTATACACGCGCTGGTCGTCATGTCCGCGCGGTGATCGACCATGGCACGCCGCGCAAATGGGCGAATCTTGCACTGATCGAGGCCGAGCGGAAACTTCGCCGGATCGAGGTCAAGGGCCGGCCCTATATCCTCTTTCTCGATCCGTGCAATGTCTGCAACCTGCGCTGCCCGCTCTGTCCGACCGGCATGGACGATCTCGGCCGCAAGCAGGGCATGATGTCGTTCGAGTGCTTCCAGCGCTATCTCGACCCGCACGTGCCCTATCTCTTCGAGGTCAATGTCCACAACTGGGGGGAATCCTTGATCAACAAGGAGATCTTCCGGATGATCGACTATGCCCAGAGCCGCAATGTCGGCACCAACATGTCGTCGAACCTCGTCATCGCGCAGCCGGACGATCTCGACAAGCTGATCGATGCCGGGCTCGAGCATCTCACCGTCTCGCTCGATGGCGCCGACGAGGAATCCTACTTGAAATACCGCGTGCGCGGAAAATTCGACCGCGTCATCGAGAACATGGCCGACCTCATCCAGAAGCGGAACGCGCGCGGCCGCAAGACGCCCTTCGTCGAGTGGCAGTACATCGTCATGAAGCACAACGAGGATAAGGTCGAGGAGGCCGAGCGCATCGCCGCCAAGCTCGGCGTCGACCGCATCCGCTTCATCCCGGTCGGCCTGCCCTTCGAGACGCGCAACCGCCAGGCGCTGGCCGACGAGTGGTTCCCGACGAAGTTCTCCGGCCGCGACAACGGCAAGGACATTCCGCAGACCTTCGGCCAGGCCGACCGCCCGGCGCCCTGCTACTATCTCTACCGCTCGATGGTGGTGAACACCGATGGCGGCGTCTCGCCCTGCTGCATCGTCTACAAGGACCGGCGCGACTTCGACCACATGGAAAACCACGCGACGATCGATATCGGCGCGATCTACAACAACGAGAAATACAAGAGCGCCCGCGCCCTCTACACCGACAAGGAATGGGAGGGCCGGCCGCGGACGATCTGCGACGGCTGCGATATCTTCGAGCGCCATCCGAGCAAGGTGCGGCCGAAGAAGGCGGCGCGTCCGCCGCGCCCGGCGAGCGAGCCCGCGAGCCCGGCCGCCGCCGCGCAGTCCACCGAGCCGCAGTGACCGGCATGACCTCCCCCGTCCTCTCGGTCATCATCGTCAATTATAATGGCGGCGCCCTGCTCGACGCCTGCCTCGCCTCGCTCGCAGCCCATCCCGCTTCCGTCCCGACCGAGATCATCCTCGTCGACAACGCCTCCGTCGACGGCAGTCGCGAGCGGGTCGCGGCGACGCGTCCCGATATCCGCCTGATCGCGCTCGAGGCCAATCTCGGCCTGACGCGCGGGTTCAATCGCGGCGTGGCAGCGGCGCGCGGCAGCGTCCTGCTCTCGCTCGACAGCGACACCGAGGTGACGGCGGGCGCGCTCGACGCCATGCTCGCCGTGCTCGATGCGACGCCGGATGCCGGCGCTGCGGGCGCGACGCTCGTCTATCCGGACGGCACGCCGCAGAAGACGGCGCGGCGCTTCCCCTCGCCGCTCGCCGGCCTGTTCGGGCGCCGCTCGGCGCTGACGCGGCTCTTCCCGAACAATCCCTTCTCGCGCCGCTACCTGATGGCCGACCAGGACGGCGTCGATGTCCCCTTCGATGTCGATACGCTGTCGACGGCCTGCATGGCGGTGCGGCGCAGCGTGGTCGAGGCGGTCGGCGCCTATGACGAGGCCTTCTTCGTCTACTGGTCGGACACCGACTGGTGCCAGCGGATCAAGGCCGGCGGCTGGCGCATCCTGTCGCTGCCCGGCGCCACCGTCGTGCACAACGAGAATCTGAAGGCGCGCCATCGCAAGGTGCGGCGGACGCGCATGGTGGTCGACTTCCATCGCGGCGCCTATCGCTACTATGCCAAGCACCATGCCGGGCCGCTCAATCCGATGCGCTATGTCGCGCTCGCGGCGCTTTCGACGCGCGCCGCGCTCATTCTCGGCCAGGACGAATGGCAGCGGCTCCGGGCGAGCAAGCCGTCGATGCCCGGCGGCATTTCCCGGCAGGAGGGGCGGTCATGACGGCGGGACTGATGGGCGTGATCCTCGCGGCCGGCCGCGGCGAGCGGATGGCGCCGTTCGGCCAGGCGATCCCGAAGGCGGCGCTGCCGATCGCCAACAAGCCGCTGATCGAATACCAGATCGAGCAGATGCGCTCGCTGGGGATCACCGAGGTCGCGGTCCTGATCGGCCATCGCGGCTATCAGATCGCCAGCATTCTCGGCAATGGCGAGCGGCTCGGCATCCGCGTGCGCTATGTCGAGCAGACCGAGATGGCCGGCATCGCCCATGCGCTCGGCCAGATGGAGAAGGTGGTCACCGGGCGGTTCCTGCTGATGCTCGGCGACATCTTCTTCGAGCCGCGCCGCCTCGCCGACATGGTCGAGACCTTCGACCGCCATGGCTGCGCCGGCGTGCTGGCGGCCAAGGACGAACCGGACCCCGTCGCGATCCGCAAGAACTTCGCCATCCTCCGCGACGGCGAGGGGCGGGTGACGCGCGTGATCGAGAAGCCGCGCCATGCCGAAAACCGGCTGAAGGGCGTCGGGCTCTATCTGTTCGACCCGGTGATCTTCGACGCGGTCAAGCGGACGCCGCGGACGGCGATGCGCAATGAATATGAGCTGACGGACTCGATCCAGATCATGATCGACCAGGGCCATCATGTCCGCGTCAGCGACTGCATCGCCGACGACATCAACCTGACCTTCCCGTCGGATCTGCTGCGCTGCAATCTCCGCGTCGCGGCGAGCCTTGGCAGCGGCAATGTCGTCGATGCCAGCGCGCGTCTGCATCCGGACGCGGTGATGGAGAATGTCGTCGTCGGCCGCAGCGCCAGCGTCGAGCGCGGCATCACCGTGCGCCGCTCGGTCATTCTCGACGAGGCGGTGGTCAAGGGCGGGCAGGATCTCGACGGTTTCGTGATCTCGCCGACGCGCATGGTCGATTGCCGGACCGAGATCGCCGACTGGCCCGCCGGTCTCGGGCTCTGACCGATGCGGCTTCTCGTTCTGCTGCCCTGCCAGCCCTTCCCGGCCTATAACGGCCAGACGCATCGGCTCGCCCTCGTCGCGCGCTCGCTCGCCGAACGGCATCATGTCGCCCTCGCCGCCTTGGTCGAGCCGGGGCAGAAGGCGGAGATCGACGCCGCCACCCGCGCGCTCTTCGCCGAGATCGCGCTCGCCCCGCTCGAACCGCCGGCGCCCGGCCTCAGCGAGGCGCTCGGGCAGCGGCTCTCGTCCAACCCCGCCGATGTCTATCGTTTCCGCTCGGACGCCATGGCGGCGCATGTCGCCGGGTTGGTCGCGCGGCA
Source organism: Kaistia sp. (assembly GCA_965229325.1). Taxonomy (GTDB): domain Bacteria; phylum Pseudomonadota; class Alphaproteobacteria; order Rhizobiales; family Kaistiaceae; genus Kaistia. Next base: position 2,939,857 of record OZ245873.1, read on the forward strand.
TGATCCCGAGGCGATCCTCGTCGGCGATCCCGCGCTGACGCCCTATGTCGAGGGCCTCGCGGGGCGGGCGCTGGTGCTCGACTATGTCTGCGAGGTCACGCTGCAACTGGAGCGCATCGCTGCGCTCGCCGGACCGATCGAGCGGCCGCTGTGGTCGCTGCGCCGCGCCAAATATGCGCGTTTCCTGAAGCGCATCGAGCCGCTCTACGACGCCGCCTTCCTGAATTCGCGCGAGGATGTCGAGGCGCTGGCCAGGATCTGGCCGCGCGCGAAACTGCTGCATGTCGCGAACGGCCTCGATCTCACCGCCTATCCGCTCGGCCTCGCGGCGCCGGTCGCCGACCGGCTGATCTATCCGGGCTCGATCGGCTATCCGCCCAATCGCGACGCGGTCGCCTGGTTTGCCGCTGAGGTTCTGCCGCTGATCCGCGCCGAACGGCCGGAGGTCACGCTGCGCGTCACCGGCGCCGTGCCGCCGGGCACGGAAATCGAGGCGCCCGGCGTCGTCCTGACCGGACGGGTCGAGGACGTCAGGCTGGAGATCGCCGCGGCGACTGCCACCGTCGTGCCGCTCCGCCTCGGCGCCGGCGGCGCGCGCTTCAAGGTGATCGAATCGATGGCGCTCGGCACGCCGCTGGTCGGCACGGCCGTCGGCATCGAAGGGCTGGAGCTCACCGACGGCACAGACTATCTCGCCGCCGAGACGGCGGCGGATTTCGCGGCGGCGACGCTGAGGCTGCTCGGCGATCCGGCGCTCAGCGCGCGCATCGCCGCGGGCGGCCGCCGCCGCATGGAGCGCGACTATGACTGGAACACCCATTTCCGGACGCTCGAAGCGCGGATCGAAGCCTCGATCCGGCGGCCGAGCGCCATCGCCATATGATGCGGAGCGCAGCATGATCCGGGCCATCCTGTCGATGACGCGGTTCGCCCTCGCGGCGCTCCTCGCGCTGCTCGTGGCCTCTCCGGCCCTCGCGGCGGCGCCCTACCGGATCGATGCCGGCGACCGCATCGCCATCGAGGTGCTCGACCAGCCGGCGCTGAGCGGCGAGGTGCTGCTGCAGGCCGATGGCACGGTGCGCCTGCCGCGCGTCGGCGCCGTCATGCTGGGCGGGCTGACGCTGCCGGAGGCCGAGGCGCTGCTGACGGCGCAATTGAAGAAGGCGCTCGGCCTCTCCGATCCCGATGTCAGCATCGGCATCGCCGACTATCGCCCGATCTTCATCATCGGCGACGTCGAGAAGCCGGGCGCCTATGCCTTTTCGCCGGGCATGACGCTCCTGCATGCGATCGCGCTCGCCGGCGGCTATCACCGCGCCGAGCCGGGGGATGCGACCGCGCGGCTCGAGGTCGGCCGGCTCGCCGAGCGGCAGCAGCAGCTCGAGGATGGGCTCGCGATCTCCTATGTCCGCCTCGCCCGCTTCGAGGCCGAGCGCGATGGCGCCGCCGCCATCACGGCGTCAACGGCGGCGGCGCCGCTGGTGACGCCGGAGCGGCTCGCCGCCCTTGTCAGCCAGGAAGGGGCGATCATGACCGAGCGGCAGGTCTCGCTCGATGCCTCGGTCAAGACCATCGACCAGCGCCGCCAGCAATTGAACAACGAGATCGGCGCGCTGGAAGCGCAGCGCGACGCCAAGCTGCAGCTCGCCGACAGTCTCCGCCGCGAGCAGGCGTCGCTGAAGGAGCTCATCGACAAGGGCCTGGTGCCGAGCCCGCGCGTCTTCGAGCTCGAGCGCACCGTGATCAGCACCGAGGCCGACCGCCGCGAGGTCGAGGCCTATATCTCGCGGGCGCGGCGCGAGATCGTGCTGGCCGACCAGGCCGAGCTCAATCTCCGCTCCGACCGCCGGCTCGATATCCTCAACGGCATCAAGGGCGCCGGCGACGAGGTCGCGCAGCAGCAGGCGGCGATCGCCGCGGTCGCCGCGCAGATCGATGTCGCGCGCGGCATCAGCACTGGCCAGAGCCGCCTGCCGGATACGGCCGGGCTCAGCTTCGACCACCCGATGGTGCGGCATCGCGACGCCGCCGATTTCGTGCCGATCGGCCCGACCGATCTGCTCGAACCGGACGACCTCGTCGCGATCCCGGTCGCGGCGCCCGCCAGACAGCCGCCCTCGCCCTGACGGCGGCGGACAGGCAGGCACGCAGGCACTGGATTTGCGGCCGTCCGCCTCCATTTGAAAATGGGCGATGCCGGGGCAATGTACAGCCATGGCGATTCGCCATTTCACGACAGGCGGGGGTCATGTCGGACGAACGGATGCAGCGGGTCGGACCGCTGGTTGGACTTTCCGAGGTGCTCGGCCGCTATGGCGTGACGCTCGACGCCGCCGCCGCCGGCACCGGCATCGATCCGGCGATGCTGAGCCATGCCGATGGAGCGATCCCGTTCCGCGCCGCCGTCCGCCTGCTCCGGCAATCGGCGCGGCTCACCGGCACTGCGTCGATCGGGCTCGAGATCGGGTTTCTCAACGATCATCGCGTGCTCGGCGTCGTCGGCCAACTGATCCAGCAGGCGCCGACGCTCGGCGAGGCCCTGTTCGATTTCGTGCGCAACCAGCATCGCAACTCGCGCGGCGCGGTCGTCTACCTGATGCCGCAGGGCGAACATTTCAATCTCGGCTACGGCATCTACGAGCGCCATGAGCCGGGCGCCGACCAGGTCTACGACATCGCCCTCGCGGTCGCGGTCAACACCGTCCGCGCGCTCGGCGGCGCCCGCGCCGGGCCGGTCGAGGTGCTGATCTGCCACCGCGGCAGCGCCTCGCGGGCGCATTACGAGGCCGCCTTCGGCTGTCCAGTACGGCTCAACCAGCCGCATGCCGCCATCGTGCTCTCGGAGGAGGCGATGCGCCTGCCGATCGCGGGCGGCGACCCGGCCTTGCGGCAGAAGCTCGCCGCCATGGTCGAAGCGGCGATCATGCTCGGCGCGCTCGATTTCTCGGCGCATGTCCGCCACATCCTGAAGCCCAACATCCTGCTCGGCGACGCCTCGGCCGAGCGGATCGCGCGCCAGATCGGCATCCATCTGCGCACGCTCAACCGGCGGCTGAAGGACGAGGGCACCAGCTTCCGCGCCATCGAGCAGGAGGTGCGCTACGCCATCGCCTGCGAATTGCTGAGCCTCACCGATCTCGACATTTCCGATATCTCGGCGGCGCTCGCCTATGGCACGCCGAGCGCCTTCGACCGCGCCTTCCGCCGCTGGGCCTCGGTCTCGCCGACGGTCTGGCGGGGCCGCCACAGCGCATCACCGGCGGCCGAGACGGAGCCCGCCTGAGCGCCTGAAGGCCGCGCTCAGTCCGCCTCGCGCATGCGGTAGCCGACGCCGGTCTCGGTGCGGATATAGACCGGCTGCTCCGGCGTATCGCCGAGCTTCTGGCGGATCTGGCGGACATAGACGCGCAATTGCTGCGGATCGATGGCGCCGCCCCACACCGCCTTCATCAGGTGCTGATGGGTAATGACCTTGCCGGCATGCTGCACGAGGACGCGCAGGATGTCGTATTCGCGCGGCGAGAGATGCACCTCGTCCTCGCCGAGGCGGACGATGCGTCGGACGAGATCGACCTGAAGCGCACCGGCCTTGAACAGCGGCGCCTGACCCTCGGCCTGCAGCCGCCGCCGCAGCACGACGCGGAGGCGCGCCAGCAACTCGTTCATGCCGAAGGGCTTGACGATATAGTCGTCGGCGCCGGCCTCCAGCGCCTGGACGATGCCGGCCTCGTCGGAGCGGCTGGAGAGGATCACCACCGGCAGCGTGATCCCCGACCGCCGCCAGCCCTCGAGCAGCGCCTGGCCGCCGATATCGGGCAGGCCGAGATCGAGGATGACGAGATCCGGCGCATCCTCGCGGAGGGCCTTCTGCGCCGCCGCGCCGTCGGCGGCCTCGTCGAGGACATAGCCCTGGCTGCCGAGGCCGGCCTTCAGGAGGCGGCGGATCGCCGGCTCGTCGTCGACGATCAGAATCCGGACGGCGTTCATGGCGCTCGGCTGTTCATGGCGCTCGGCTGTTCATCGGAGCGTGGTCATCCAAGGACGTTCCCGGCCGGCCGCGGCAGGGCGGGCGAACCCGGCGGCACCGGCAGGCGAACGGTCAGCATGGCGCCGGGACCGTCCGCACGGGCCGACGCCGTCACGCTGCCGCCCATCGCCTCGATGAAGCCGCGGCTGATCGAGAGGCCGAGGCCGGTTCCGGCCCGGACGCTGTCGCCCTTCTCCACGCGATAGAACTTGCCGAACACCCGCTCCTGATCCTCCGCCGCGAGCCCCTTGCCCTCGTCGAGCACGCGCAGCACCACCGTATCACCCTCCTGCCGCGCGACCAGCGTCACCGTCGTGCCGGCGGGCGCATATTTCGCGGCATTGTCGAGCAGGTTGAACAGCGCCTGCTCCAGGAGAACCGGATCGACATCGACCATCGGCAGGCCGGGCGCGACATCGACGACGAGGCGATGGGCGGCGAGCACGGGCGCGGCGCGGCGCGCCAGGCTGCCGACGATCTCGTCGAGATCGCAGAGCGCGCTGTTCGGGCGGATGGCGCCGGCCTCGAGCCGCGTCATGTCGAGGAGATTGGTGATGAAGCGGTTGAGCCGCTCGGCCTCCTCCTCGGTGGTCGCGAGCAGCTCGCGCCGCGTACCCTCGTCGAGCGACGGGCCGAGCTCGCGCAGCGTTCCCACCGCGCCGAGGATCGCGGCGAGCGGCGTCTTCAGATCATGCGAGATCGAGGTCAGGAGCGCCGAGCGCAACCGGTCGGCCTCGGCGTCGCGGCGGCCGCGCTCGACATCCTCGGCGAGATAGACCCGCTCGATGGCGAGCGCCGCCTGGTCGGTCAGCGCGTCGAGCAGGCGGCGGCGGTCCGGCGTCAGGATCGGGCCGGTGCGGTCGTCGGTGTCGATGCCGACGGCGCCGATCGGTCCGCGCCCGGTCGAAAGCGGCAGGAACAGCCGTTTCGCGCCCGGCAGCGTGTCGGCGCCGCGGCCGGCCGGCTGGTTGTTGGTGAAGGCCCATTTGGCGGCGGCGATGTCGGCATCGTCAAGCTGGTCCTCGGGCGGATAGCCGGCGCGGACGGTGAAGGCGCCGTCCTGGTTCAGCAGCAGCACGACGCGGACATCGAGCATCGAGGCGATCTGGTAGGCGGTCGCCCACAGCACGTCGTCGATGGCGACGACGGCGGCGAGCTTGCGGCTGAAGGAATAGAGCGCCTCGGTCGTCGCCGCGCGGGTCCGCGCCGCCAAGGCCTGCGCCCGCGCCCGCGCCGCGAGATTGGCGACGAGGAACGTCACCAGCGTGAACACGACCAGCGCCGCGACATTGGTCGGATCGGCGATGGTGAGCGTATAGGTCGGCGGGATGAAGAAGAAGTTGTAGGCGACGAGCGAGATCGCGGTCGACAGCAGCGCCGGCAGCAGGCCGACCGTGCTCGCGACGATGACGATGCCGAGCAGGAAGATGAGGTCGACGCTGGCGACGCCGACGAGCGGCTCGATCACCTTGCCGATGCCGATCCCGACGGCGGGCATCGCCGCGGCGAGGAGATAGGCGCCCGGGCGCGGACGCACGGCGGGCGTCTCGGCGGCCGGCGGCGTGCTCGCCGCCGGCATGTCCTCGCCGGCGATGACATGGACGCTGATCGTGCCGGCGCGGCGGACGAGATCATGCACCACCGAGCCATGCAGGATCTCGAACCAGCGCGAGCGCTCGGACTTGCCGATGATGATGTGGTTGACGTTCTGCGAGCGGGCATAGGCGAGGACGTCGTCGGCGATGGCACGGTCGCCGCCCGGCAGCGTCACCGCCTCGCCGCCGAGATGCTCGGCAAGGCGCAGCGCCTCGGCAATGCGGTCGCGCGCCGCCTCGCCGAGCAGCTGGCTGCGCGCCGTCTCGACATAGAGCGCGACGAAGGTGGCGCGGAGGCGATCGGCGAGGCGTTTCGCATAGCGGACGAGCGCAGCGGCGCGCGGATCCTCGCTGACGCAGACCAGCACCCGCTCGCCGGCCGACCAGGGTCCGGCGATGGCATGGCTCTGCATGTGGCTGAGCAGTTGCTGGTCGACGCGCTGCGCCGTGCGGCGGAGCGCGAGTTCGCGCAGCGCGGTCAGGTTTCCGGCCGAGAAGAAGTGGTCGACCGCGCGCTTCGCCGTCCGCGGCAGGTAGATCTTGCCCTCGTGCAGCCGCTGGATGAGATCGGCCGGCGACAGGTCGACCACCTCGATGTCGTCGGCGCCGTCGAGCACGCTGTCCGGCACCGTCTCGCGGATGCGCACGCGCGTGATCTCGGCGACGACATCGTTGAGGCTCTCGACATGCTGGATGTTGAGCGTCGAATAGACGTCGATGCCGGCGGCGAGCAGTTCCTCGACATCCATGTAGCGCTTCGGATGGCGGCTGCCCTCGGCATTGGTGTGGGCGAGCTCGTCGACGAGGACGAGCTCGGGCCGGCGGGTGAGGATCGCGTCGAGATCCATCTCCTCGAGGCTCTGGCCGCGATAGGGAATGCGGCGGCGCGGCACGATCTCGAAGCCATGCGTCAGCGCCTCGGTCTCGGCGCGGCCATGCGTCTCGACGACGCCGACCACCACGTCGATGCCGGCGGCGCGGCGCGCCTGGCCGGTCGTCAGCATCTCCCAGGTCTTGCCGACGCCAGGCGCCGCGCCGAGGAACAGCTTGAGGCGGCCGCGGCCTTCACGCCGCGCCGCCTCCAGCAGTGCATCGGGAGACGGGCGCTTGCCGCCCTCGTCCTCGTCGTCAGCCATCGATGCTCCCTGCCGGCCGCAGGCGCGCGGCCGGCCCTTTCATCGCCGTCACCATTCTATCCGCCGACGCTCTTGTCGAGGTCGAGATTGAGCGCCAGCACATTGACACGCGGCTCGCCGATGAGGCCGAACAGCCGGCCCTCGACATGGGCCGCGACCAGCGCCCTGACGTCGTCCTCCTTGAGGCCGCGGGCCTTGGCGACGCGCGGCACCTGGAAGAAGGCGGCATCGGGCGAGACATGCGGATCGAGGCCGCTGCCCGTGGTCGTGACGAGGTCGATCGGCACAGCCGCCCCGGGATTCTCGGCCTTGAGCGCCGCGGCATCCGTCTTGACGCGGTCGATCAGCGCCGGATTGGACGGGCCGAGATTGGAGCCCATCGAGTTGGACGCGTTATAGGGCTGCGACACGGATTTCGACGGATCGGCCGGATCAGGACCCAGCGTCGCCGAGGGGCGGCCGTGGAAGTACTTTTCGCCGGCAAAGTATTGCCCGATCAGCTCCGAGCCGACCACAGTGCCGTTCTGGGTGATGAGGCTGCCTGCCGCCTGGCGCGGGAACAGGACGCCGGCGATGCCGGTCATCGCGAAGGGATAGAGGACGCCGGTGATGAGGGTGAGCGCGACGATGAGAACGATCGCCGGACGAAGTTGCTTCAGCATGATGGACCTCACGCGAGACCGAGGGCGGTGACGACGACGTCGATCAGCTTGATGCCGACAAAGGGCACCAGGATGCCGCCGAGACCGTAGATGAGCAGGTTGCGCTTCAGGAGCTGCGCCGCGCCGACAGGGCGATAGCGCACGCCCTTCAGCGCGAGCGGGATCAGCGCGACGATGACGAGCGCGTTGAAGATGATCGCCGACAGGATGGCGCTCTGCGGCGTGCCGAGCCCCATGACGTTGAGCGCGCCGAGCTCGGGATAGAAGGCGACGAACATCGCCGGGATGATGGCGAAATATTTGGCGATGTCGTTGGCGATCGAGAAGGTCGTCAGCGCGCCGCGCGTCATCAGGAGCTGCTTGCCGATTTCCACGATCTCGATGAGCTTGGTCGGATCGCTATCGAGATCGACCATGTTGCCGGCCTCGCGCGCCGCGACCGTGCCGGTGTTCATGGCGACGCCGACATCGGCCTGCGCCAGAGCCGGCGCGTCGTTGGTGCCGTCGCCGCACATGGCGACCAGCTTGCCCTTGGCCTGCTCGGCGCGGATCAGCGCCAGCTTCGCCTCGGGCGTCGCCTGGGCCAGGAAATCGTCGACGCCGGCCTCGGCGGCGATGGCGGCGGCGGTCATCGGGTTGTCGCCGGTGATCATCACCGTGCGGATGCCCATGCGGCGGAGCTCGGCGAAGCGCTCGCGGATGCCGCCCTTGACGATGTCCTTGAGCTGCACGACGCCGAGCAGACGGCCGTCGAGGGCGACCGCGAGCGGCGTGCCGCCCGCCTTCGCGATCTCGCCGGCGATGGCGTTGACCTCGCGCGCCACCGCCGAGGTGGCGGCCTCGGCGCCGACATGCGCCAGCACCGCGTCGACGGCGCCCTTGCGGATGACCTGGCCGCCGACATCGACGCCGCTCATCCGCGTCTGCGCGGTGAAGGGCACGAACTGGGCGTTGAGGCTCGCCATGTCGCGGGCGCGGATGCCGTATTGCTCCTTGGCGAGCACGGTGATCGAGCGGCCTTCCGGCGTCTCGTCGGCGAGCGAGGCGAGCTGCGCCGCATCGGCAAGCTCGGCCGGGGTGACGCCGGTCACGGGGCGGAACGCCGTCGCCTGGCGATTGCCGAGCGTGATCGTGCCGGTCTTGTCGAGCAGCAGCGTATCGACGTCGCCGGCCGCCTCGACCGCGCGGCCGGACATGGCGAGCACGTTGAAGCGCACCAGGCGGTCCATGCCGGCGATGCCGATCGCCGAGAGCAGCGCGCCGATCGTCGTCGGGATCAGCGTCACGAACAGCGCCACGAGGACGACGACCGGGATCGTGCCGCCGGCATAGGCGGCGAAGCTCGGGATGGTCGCGGTGGCGAAGACGAAGATCAGCGTCATGCCGGCGAGCAGGATGTTGAGCGCGATCTCGTTCGGCGTCTTCTGCCGCTCGGCGCCCTCGACGAGCGCGATCATGCGGTCGAGGAAGGTCGAGCCGGCCGCCGCGGTGATGCGGACGCGGATCCAGTCGGACAGCACCTCGGTGCCGCCGGTGACGGCCGAGCGGTCGCCGCCGGATTCGCGGATGACCGGGGCGGATTCGCCGGTGATCGCCGCCTCGTTGACCGAGGCGACGCCCTCGACGACCTCGCCGTCGGAGGGAATGATGTCGCCGGCCTCGACGAGCACGATGTCGCCGACCTTGAGGCTCGCGCCGGGCACGAGCGTGAAGTCGGTGCGGCTGTCACCTGTCAGCAGCTTCGCCTCGGTCTCGCTGCGGGTGCGGCGGAGCGCATCGGCCTGGGCCTTGCCGCGCCCCTCGGCCACCGCTTCCGCGAAATTCGCGAAGAGCACGGTGAACCAGAGCCAGAGATTGATCTGCAGCGCGAAGCCGAGGCCGGGGCGGCCGAAGGCGACATCGCGCAGGAACAGCACGGTGGTGAGCACGGTCACCACCGCGACGACGAAGATGACCGGGTTTCGGGCGAGCGTCCGCGGATTGAGCTTGCGGAAGGCGTCGCCGATGGCGGGGACGAGGATGCTCCGGTCGAGCATGCTCACGGATGCGGTTTTCGACATGGGTCGTGTCCAATGCTGGGCCTTGCCACCGCCTAGGCGGCGATGGCCGGGAAGAGATCCGCGATGAGCGCGGCAAGGACCGCGGCGGCGGCGAGCACCGCCATCATGGCCAGGATGATGAGGGAGGCGGCGGGCGGCGGCGGGGCCGTCCGCCCCGGCGCCGGCCTAGGGTAACCGATGCGGCCGAGATCCATGATCAGCCTCCCGCCGGGGCGAGCATCTGGAGATGCTCGACGATCGGCCCGAGCGCGAGCGCCGGGAAGAAGGTCAGCCCGCCGATGACGACGATCGACCCGACCAGGAGGCCGACGAACAGGCCGCCATCGGTCGGCAGCGTGCCCGCGGAGGCCGGCACGGTCTTCTTGGCGGCGAGCGCACCGGCGATGCCGAGCGCCGGGATGATCATCAGGAAGCGGCCGACGAACATCGCGATGCCCAAAGTGATGTTGTACCAGTCGGTATTGCCGGTGAGGCCGCCGAAGGCCGAGCCGTTGTTGGCCGCCGCCGAGGTATAGGCGTAGAGGATCTCGGCGAAGCCATGCGGGCCGGGATTGGCGATCGAGGCGACCGCGGAGGGCAGCACCACCGCGATCGAGGTGAAGCCGAGCATGACCAGCGGCAGGATCAGGAGCGCCAGGAGGGCGAACTTGACCTCGCGCGCCTCGATCTTCTTGCCGAGATATTCGGGCGTCCGCCCGACCATCAGCCCGGCGATGAAGACGGCGATGACGACGAAGAGCAGGATGCCGTAGAGGCCGGCGCCGACGCCGCCGATGATGATCTCGCCGAGCTCCATGTTGATCAGCGGGATCATGCCGCCGAGCGCGGTGAAGCTGTCATGCATGGCGTTGACCGCGCCGCAGGAGGCCGCCGTGGTGACGACCGCGAACAGCGCCGAGAGCGCGATGCCGAAGCGGACTTCCTTGCCTTCCATGTTGCCGCCGCCGATGCCGAGCGCATGGATCAGCGGATTGCCGGAGGCCTCGGCAAAATAGCAGACGATGACGCCGGCGACGAACAGCACGCCCATGGCCGAGAGGATGGCCCAGCCCTGGCGCTCGTTGCCGACCATGCGGCCGAACACATTGGTGAGGCCGGCGCCGAGCACGAAGATCGACACCATCTGCACGAGGTTGGAGAGCGCGGTCGGGTTCTCGAAGGGATGCGCGGCATTGGCATTGAGGAAGCCGCCGCCATTGGTGCCGAGCATCTTGATGGCGATCTGCGAGGCCATCGGCCCGAGCGCGATCAGCTGCTTGGCGCCTTCCACCGTCGTCGCCTCGACCGAGGCCCCGAAGGTCTGCGGCACGCCCTGCCAGACGAGGAACAGCGCGAAGAGGATCGAGATCGGCAGCAGGACGTAGAGCGTCGTCCTCGTCATATCGACCCAGAAATTGCCGATCGTGCGCATCTCATGCCGGGCAAAGCCGCGGATGAGCGCGACGGCGAGCGCGATGCCGGTCGCGGCCGACAGGAAGTTCTGCACCGTGAGGCCGGCCATCTGGACGAGATAGGACATCGTCCCCTCGCCGCCATAGTTCTGCCAGTTGGTGTTGGTGACGAAGGAGACCGCCGTGTTGAAGGCGAGCGCCTCGGGCACCGCCGGCATGCCCATCGGGTTCAGCGGCAGCCCGGCCTGCAGGCGCTGCAGCGCATAGACCAGCACGAAGCCGGCGAGATTGAAGAGGAGCATCGCGCCGACATAGACGAGCCAGTGCTGCTCCTCGCGCTCGCTCGTTCCGGCGAGGCGGTAGAGGCCGCGTTCGACGGGGACGAGCAGCGGCGAGAGCAGCGTCCGCTCGCCGTTGAAGACGCGGGTCATGTAGCCGCCCGCCGGCCGCGTCAACGCGACGACGAGGCCGATGAAGAGGGCGATCTGGAGCCAACCGTTGATGGTCATTGCCGCCTCTCAGAACCGCTCGGGGCGCAGCAGCGCATAGGTCAAATAGACGAGAATGAGCAGCGTCACGGCGCCGCCAAGCCAGAGATCTGTTGTCATGGAAAAGGCCTTCCGCCTCAGAAGCTGCCGCAGGCCCGGGCGTAGAGGATCGCCACGCCGAAACATGCGAACCCCAGGGCAAGCATGAGAATGTCGAGCATGATGGAACTGCCATGTGCTGGTTGCCGCGCGATGGCACCCATCGCTTCCGGCATCGGCGCGGTCGCCCCGGCCGCATGGCAGGAGGCGCGATCGCCCGACGCTGCAAGGATCGGCATCGGCGCATAGGAATGCGAGAAGGCGGCCGGCGGCGCGGCATAGGAAAAGCATAGGAATGGCGCCTTTGCCGACAATCGCGGCGCCGATCTTCCGAAAACGGTAACCCCCGGCGCGCCAGCATCGGCAATCGGAGGCCTTCGGTGGAACCTTGGCCTCGTTCGCCCATTCACGACAGAATAGGCCGCATTTGCCGGCCCGGAGACCAACCCCCATGACCCCGCATGTCCTGACGGCCGCCGCCCTCGTCGGCGCCGCGCTGCTGCTCGCCGCCTGCACGAGCGCCGCTTCGCCGGATCGCATCCAGCCGGCCTATGTCAGCAGCCTCTCCTTCCAGAAGATGAGCTGCCGCCAGCTCGCCGCCGCCAAGTCGAACAACGACGCCGCCCTCGCCAAGGCGGTCAAGCAGCAGCAGCAGGCCTATGCGGGCGACGCCGTCAGCGGCTTCGTCATCGGCGTCTCGGTCGCGACCATGGCCGGGCAGGACATCGGGCCGGAGGTCGCCCGCCTCAAGGGCGAGCAGGCGGCGATCGCCGATGTCCGGAAAGCCAAGAAATGCGGCTGAGCGCTCGTTCGCGCGAAAGGACTTGCCGGCGGCGCGCCTCAAGGGTCATCTGTCGCGCATCGACGCGTGGAGGACCCTCGATGAAAACGTCCGCATTGATGATCATCGCCCTGCTGCCGCTGGCGGCCTGCGCGAGCACCACCGCCCCGGCGCCGAGCGTGCCGGGCCCGGCCGCCGCCACGTCCTACCAGGACATGAGCTGCGCCGAGCTCGAGGCCGCGGCCCGCCAGCAGAGTTCCGACGCCGCCTGGGCGCGGCGCCAGCAGCAGCAGACCTTCGGCAGCGGCCCGACCAACAATGCCAATGCCACGGTCAGCTTCCCGATCGGCGGCGGCGGCCCGAGCGCCGGCTCGCCCTCCAACCGCTCGTCGCAGGACCGCTCGACGATCCGCAGCGCGATGACGGCCAAGGGCTGCCCGACCTAGGCACGACCGACACCAAGGCTTTGGCCATGTCGAGACTGCCCCCTAGGTGTCGGGCCTGACCCGGCAACCCGGACTCTCTTCGACTGTCCGCCCACGATTTCGGGTCTACAGGCAGGAAGGCTGGATTGCCGGGTCAAGCCCGGCAATGACAGGTGGGAGTGGTTGCTCACAATGACCGAAGCCGAAAGTCGATCCAACCGAGGCGGCGCGCTTCGGTGGACAACAGCGCGGGCGGATACACGAGAGTCCGACTGAGATCAGGCGTCCGTCGTCGTGAGGGCTATATGCAGACTGTCATTGCCGGGCCTGACCCGGCAATCCAGGCTTTCTCCTGGCAGGACCGGCGGCGTCTACCGGCAGAGCGTCAAGTCTGGATTGCCGGGTCAAGCCCGGCAATGACATCCGAGAGAACACGTCGCTTAGAAGAAGCCTCGACGGCTCCGCCCTATCCCCGGATCGCCGCGGCGTAGTCGGCGAGGACTTGCTCGACGGCGAAGGAGACGTGGCCTTCCGCCGTCAGTGGGCCGGCCGCGATCGCGCGCGGCAGGAACTGCGACACCAGCGTCTCCGGGATCGTGCGGCCATCGAGCGTTGCCATTAGCCGGGCGACGGCCGCCTCGGCGAGCGGGTGCGGCCAGTAATAGCGGATGCGGTCGCTATAGCTGTAATGGCGGAGCACATGCTGCTCCTCCGCCGTGCCCGGATAGTGGCTCTGCCAGTTCTTCGGCTCGGCCAGCATCAGCGCTTCCATGGCGTCCATGAGCGGCCGGCCGCGATAGGCCGGATCGAGCTCGGCGGCGATCAGGTCGAGGCCATAGAGCGCCTCGCGCAGCGCGAAGGTGAGGCCCGGCCCGACCTTCAGGATCGAGAAGCCGTCGCCGACCAATGCCGCGAGGCGGTCGACGGGCTGATAATCGGTCGAATGCGCCTCGAAGACGAAGCCGGGCTCGCCGTCCAGCACCGCGACGAGGTCGCGCGCGAGCTCCGGACGATAGCGGACGACGCTCTCATGGCCGAACTCGACGCCCGGCTGCACGACGATGCCGATGGCGCGGTCATAGGCCGCCTCGAGCCCCGCCGCCGTGAACACCGCGCGATGGGTGGCGATGGTCTGCCTGACCGCCGCGGCGGTGGTCGGCACGAGATGATCGAGCGCATGCGTCGCGCCGCCCGGCGTCGGCACCTCGGTGCCGATGACATAGACGGGCGGCGGCAGGCCGGCATCCGCTGCCGCCTTTTCGGCGGCGGCGGCGAGGCGGGCTGCACGGCGGGCGGTCGTCTCGTCGTCGAGGGCGTCGGGCTCATTGAGGCAGCCCATCGAGGCGTCGAGATGGATCTTGGTGAAGCCGGCTGCGACGAAGGCCGCGACCATGGTCTCCGCCTTGGCGAGCGCCTCTTCGGCCGGGAGTTTCCGCCAGGGATTGGGGCCGAGATGATCGCCACCGAACAGGATGCGGCCGGCATTGAAGCCCTCGGTGGCCGCGATCTCCAGCACGAAACGGCGGAAATCGGCCGGGCGCATGCCGGTATAGCCGCCATCCTGGTTGACCTGGTTGCAGGTCGCCTCGATCAGCACCGGCGCGCTGCCGGTCTTCGCCTCGCGGAAGGTGGCGCGGATGACGGCGGGATGGGCCGAGCAGACCGAGGTGATGCCCAGGCGACGGCCCTCGCGGCGCGCCTTCGGCAAGGCCAGGAAGAAATCGGACATCAAAGGCTCCTCACGGTCGCGCCGGCGATGAAGGCGTCGAGCTCGGCGAAGGTCGAGGTGCCCTCCATCGGGCCCTTGATCGTCACCGTCCGCGCTCCGGCGGCATTGGCATAGCGGAGCGCTTCGGCGATGCCGAGGCCAAATCGGCGGCAGACGAGGAAGGTCGCGCCGAAGCTGTCGCCGGCGCCGGTCGGATCGACCTCCTCGACGACGAAGCCGGGCATGTCGGTGCGGCCGTTCCGGTCAAAATGGCTGGCGCCGGCGGCGCCGCGCTTCAAGACGATCTCGCCGATGCCCGTCTGCAGCAGCGCCGCGACGGCGGCCTGCTCCTCATGGGCGCCGGCGAACATCATCAGTTCCTCGCCGGAGGGGAGGAAGAGATCGGTGACGGCGAGCACTCTGTCGAGTGCGGCGCGTCCGGCCGGATCGCGCAGCATTTCAGGCCGCACATTCGGATCGAACGAGAGCGTGCCGCCGCGCGCCTTCAAGGCCGGGATCGTCGCGAACACCATCTCGCTGACGGCCGGCATCGGCAGGCCCGAGCCCATCACATGGAGATGGCTCGCCGCCGCCAGCACGGCCTGCGCCTCTGTGGTCGCGGCGATCCTGCCGGCCGCGCTGTCGCGCATGTTGAAGACGAAGGCGCGGCTGCCATCGGCGCGGTAGCGGACGAAGGCGCTTCCCGTGGCGGCGCCCGGCAGGACCGCGACAGCCGAGACATCGACGCCGTCGCGCTTCAGCCGATCGAGATTGAGCGTGCCGAAATCATCGTCGCCCACCGCCGAGACGATGGCGGCGGCGGCGCCGAGCCGGCCGACCTGGTCGATGAAGATCGCCGGCGCGCCGCTCGGAAAGGGACCGACCAGCGGCTGCGGCTCCAGGAAGCCCTCGCCGAGCGTCGTCGCCATGACCTCGACGAGGATCTCGCCGATGGTGACGATGGGTCCGTTCATGATGTCTCCTCACCTCTCCCGCGGCGGGCCGCGGCTCAATTGCGGAACAGCGTGATCGGCTGTTCGCCGGCATAGATCGCGCTCTCGTCGATCGAGAACATGCGCTGATGCATGATCAGCGCGCCGCCGAGCGCCGGGCCCTCGAGGCCGAGCGCCGACACCTCGATCCGCGGCATCGGGAAGCCGTCGAGGAATTCGCGCCGCATGGCGGCCTCGACCTCGCCGGCGACGGCGCGGAACAAGGGCGCCACCGTGCCGCCGAGGATGATGGCGCCGGGATTGAGCACGCTCGTCACCTGCACGAGCCCGATGGCGAGATGCCGGCCCCATTCGGAGGCCGTGCGCAGCGCCGCCGTCTCGCGCGCGGCGAGCGCGGCGACGAGGCTCTCGAGCGTCGCGGCCGGATCGGCGCCGTTGGCGCGGTAGCGCGCGACCACCGCGTCCTTGCCGATATAGCTTTCGAGATGGCCCGGCTTGTGGCGGCCGACATAGAAGCCGTCGCCGCCGACGACCATCTGGCCGAACTCGCCGGCAAGCCCGGCCGAGCCGCGGAAGAGGCGGCCGCCGATGACGATGCCGCCGCCGGCGCCGTTCTCGATCAAGAGGAAGGCGACCGTCTCCGAGCGATGCGAGGTGTCGCGATAGGTCTCGGCGATGGCGAAGGCATTGGCGTCGTTCTCGACCTCGATGGCAATGTCGAGGCCCGGCAGGCGGGCGGCGAGCCGCGCGGCGACCATGTCCTTGAGGCGCACATCGCGCCAGCCGATGATCAGCGCGTTGATGACGCGGCCCTCGTCGTCGAGGAGGGCCGGCAGCGTCACGCAGAGGCCGCGCACCCGGTCCGGCCGGCCGATCGCCGTGATCGTCTCGGCGATCATCGCGGCGAGGCGGTCGGAGGCGGCGGCCGGCGTCTGGTCGAAGGTCGGGAAGGCGATCGATTGCCGGCGGATCTCGCGCGCGGCCATGTCGATGGCGACCACCGTCAGCCGGTCGACGCCGATCTCGGCGCCAAGAAAGGTGGCGCCGTCGGCATCGAGGTCGATGCGGATGCCGGGCCGGCCGGTCCGGGCCGGTCCGTCGCTGCGCGTCTGGTCGGCGCGCTCGACGACGAGGCCCTCCGCCATCAGATTGGCGATGATGTTGCCGGTGGTCGAGCGGTTGAGGCCGACGAGGCGGGCGAGATCGGCGCGGCTCATGCCGCCATTGCGGAACAGGGCGTTGAGCGCGCGGATCTCGTTGAGGTAGCGGACGGACTGGGGCGTTGCCACTTGGCTCGGGACTCGGCTCAGGACTCTGGCGCTTCGGATGACGATCGAAACCCGGAGGCGAGCGCGCCGCATCCGGACGGTCTGTGGCGAGGCCCCTCCGCCTCGGTGGTGGCAAGGCGGCCGAAGCCGCCTCGCCGTATTCGTGTCGTGAACGCTACTGCGTCTTGATTACTGCGTCTTGCGCATGGCGAGAAGCGCCTCGACATTCTCGCCCGTGACCGGAACCCACGGCACCGAGTAATGCTGGGCCTTGCCGCCTTCCCAGGCGAGCTTGCCGCCATTGACGTCCCAGACCTTGGCGAGCGGCTTGTAGCTCTCGCCCTGGACCGCCGCGAGGGCGAGATCGATCGCGCCCTGCGCCTGTGCGTCGGCATCCTGCAGGGTCGACATCATCTCGCCGCGCTGGACGGCGAGCAGCGCATCGGTGACGCCGTCGACGCCGGCGATCGGGATCTTCTTCGGATCGAGGCCGTGGCCCTTGACGGCTTCGAGCGCGCCGATCGCCATCTCGTCATTCTCGCCGATGATGCCCTGGATCTCGTCCGGATGCGCCGTCAGCCAGTTTTCGACGAGGGAGAGCGCCTCGGCCCGCGACCAGTTGGCGGTCTTCTGCTCGAGCACCTTGATGTCCGGATATTCCTTCAGCGTCGCCTCGATGCCCTCGAGACGCTGCACCTGCGCCGACTGGCCGATCATGCCCTCGACGATGACGACATTGCCCTTGCCGCCCATCTTGTCGAACACCGACTTCGCCAGGATCTTGCCGGCTTCGACGTCGTTCGAGGAGATATAGGCCTTGTAGAGATCGGTGTTGGAGATCAGCGTGTTGGAGCCGATCACCGGCACGCCGGCCTCCTTGGCGCGCTGCACGGGATCGTTGCCGGCATTGATGTCGACCGGCACGAAGATCAGCGCGTCGTATTTCTCGCTGATCGCGGTGTCGAACTGGTTCGACTGCGTCAGCGCGTCCATGCGGCCGTCGAGCACGGTGAGCGTGACGGTGCCGTCCTTGACCAGCGGATGGCTGTTGGCGGCATTGGCCCAGAGCACGTTGAACTCGGTATCGAGGCTCTGGACGACGGCCGCGATGCGCGGCTTGGCCGCGTCGGCATGGGCGCTGCCGATGGCGAGCGCGGCAAGGCCGGCGCCGGCCAGCGCCGCGAAACTGCGGCGGGTGATGATGCGGAATGCCATGTGTCGGGTTCCTCCCTTGATGATGGCTTCTGATTGCCGCGCACCGGGGTGCGCGGATCCTTCACGGATTCATGTTGCGGGAGCGATCGACGAGGACGGCGACGACGATGATCGCGCCCTTGATGATCTGCTGGTAGTAGGACGAGACCCCCATGAGATCGAGGCCGTTGGAGATCACGCCGATGATGAGGGCGCCGATCAGCGTGTAGACGACCGAGCCGATGCCGCCCGTCAGCGAGGTGCCGCCGATGACGACCGCCGCGATCGCGTCGAGCTCGTAGCCGAGGCCCGCCTGCGGCAGCGCCGAGGTGGTGCGGGCGGTGAGGATGGCGCCGGCGAGGCCGGCGAGCGCGCCCATCAGCAGATAGACCGAGAAGACGACGCTGCGGGTCGGGATGCCCGAGGTGCGCGCGCTCTTCACATTGCCGCCGACCGCATAGATCCAGCGGCCATAGACGGTGAAGCGCAGCACGATCCAGGCGATGACGAAGACGGCGAGGAAGACGATGACCGGCACCGGCACGCCGGCGATGAAGCCCTGGCCGAGCCAGCGGAAGGCTGGCGAAAGGTTCGGGATCGGCCGGCCGTCGCTGTAGAGCAGCGTCGCGCCGCGCGCCATCGACAGCATGCCGAGCGTCGCGACGAAGGCCGGGACGCCGAAGCGGGCGATCAGCGTGCCGTTGAGCGTGCCGACGGCAGCGCCGACCGCGACCGCCGCGAGGATCGCCACCATCGGATGCGAGGGATCGCCGCCGGTGACGAGGCTGCCGGCGACGACGCCGGCCACCGCGAGGATCGAGCCGACGGAGAGATCGATGCCGCCGGTGAGGATGACGAAGGTCATGCCGATGGCGAGGATGCCGTTGATCGACACCTGGCGCAGCACATTGGTCAGGTTGCCCGTCGACAGGAAGTTCGGATGGGCGAAGGAGAGCGCGATGAAGAGGATCAGGAACGAGATCAGGATGCCGTAGCGCGACAGGAAGCGGCCGAGCGCGCGGCCGCGATGCTCGCTTGCTGCCGGCGGGGATGCGGTGGACTGGGACATGGCGGGTCTCGGCGTTTGCAAGGGGTGTGGTCGGGTCAGCTCGCCAGATGCACGAGCGCATCCTGCGTCGCGTCCCGCGCCATGACCTCGCCGGCGATGCGGCCGCGCCGGAAGACGACGATGCGGTCGGCATTGGCGAGGATTTCGGGGATCTCGGAGGAGATCATCAGCACGGCATTGCCGGCCGCCGCGAAGGCCGAGAGAAAGGCGTAGACCTCGCGCTTGGCGCCCTCGTCGATGCCGCGCGTCGGCTCGTCGCAGATGAGGATGCGCGGCTCCGTCTCGACGCAGCGCGCGAGAACCACCTTCTGCTGGTTGCCACCGGAGAGGCTCTGCACGGCGAGATCGCGCGAGGCGGTGCGGATGCGGAAATGCGCGATCTGGCCGTCGACCGAGCGCGCCACGCGGCCGCCATCGACGACGCCGAAGCGCGAGAAGCGATGCAGCGCCGCGAGCACGATATTGGCCGAGACGCTGGAAGAGAGGACGAGGCCGGTCTCCTTGCGATCCTCGGTGACGATGGCGATGCCATGCGCGAGCGCCTGCGCCGGGGTCTCGATCGTGACCGGCGCGCCCTCGATCAGCACCGCGCCGCTGTCCTTCGGCGCATTGCCGTAGACGGCATTGGCGAACTCGCTGCGCCCGGCGCCCATCAGCCCGTAGAGGCCGAGGATCTCGCCCTTGGCGATCGCCAGCGAGATGTCCTCGAACTGCCCCGCACGCGAGAAGCCGCGCATCTCGATCATCGTCTCAGGCCGCGCCGTGCTCTCGCGCCGCGTGGCGTCGCGAAGGTCGCGGCCGACGATCAGCGCGATCAGGCGCTGGCGGTCGATATCGGCGAGAGCGCCGCTCTCGATGAAGCGGCCGTCGCGGAAGACGGTGTAGCTGTCGGCGATCTCGAAGATGTCGGTGAGGCGGTGCGAGACATAGATGATGCCGACGCCGGCCGCCGCGAGGCCGCGGATCGCCTTGAAGAGGGTCGCGGTCTCCTTCTCGCCGATGGCCGAGGTCGGCTCGTCCATGATCAGGATGTCGCTGTCGCGGCTGATCGCCTTGGCGATCTCGACCAGTTGGATGCGCGCGACCGACAGGCTGCGCATGCGCGCCTTCGGATCGATGTCGAAGCCGAGGCGGGCGAACAGCGCGCCGGCATCGGCTTCCATGCGGGCGCGATCGACGAACCAGCCGCCGCGGCGCGGCTCGCGGCCGAGATAGATGTTCTCGGCGACCGTCATGTCGAGGACCGGCGAGAGCTCCTGCGTGATGATGGCGATGCCGTCGGCGAGCGCCTCGGCGGCGGAGCCGTAATGGACGAGGCGGCCCTTGACGAGGATCGCGCCGGCATCGGCACGCTGCAGGCCCATGAGGATCGACAGGAAGGTCGACTTGCCCGCGCCATTGCCGCCGCAGAGCGCGTGGATCGAGCCGCGCTTCAGTTGGATGCGGCCGTCGAGCAGCGCCGGCACGCCGGCATAGGCCTTGGCGATGCTGGTGGCGGCGAGGAGAAAATCGTCCGCCGCCCCAGCCGCCGCGGGAGGAGAGAGGGACGGCGGCTGGGGGGCGGCCGGCGGCGCAGGGGGAGATGCGCCGCCTGGAGCCGTACCAGCGCCGCCGTCGGACGGCGCCGGGCCGAACCCGGCTTTGCCGGACGACCCACCGCCGGATGCCGGGTCTCTCGATGCTGGATCATTCATGCGTGTCCTCCCAACGATCCGATTATGTTCGGACTTCGATTTTTGTTGGTTGTGGCAGCAAACATAATGAGGCGGACGGCGCCCGCCTGGAGACGGCCGGGGACGGATCGGCATCCGGCCTCGGCCCGCGTGAGCAACCGCTCAGACCTGTCATTGCCGGGTCAGGCCCGGCAACGACACCAGAGAGACGGCAGGACCAAAGCCTTGCTGTCGTCCGGCCGCTACGGCGTGCGGTTGGCCACGGCCTTGCGCACCGCTTCGCCCTGCTTGGCCTCGATGAAGGCCTTGGCGAGACGGGCGACCTCGACATTGTCTGTCCAGGTGTTGCGCCAGATCGCGCAGGTGACCGAGAGATCCTCGTCGACGACTTCCGAGGAGAAGCTCTCGAAAGTGATCCAGTCGTCATAGCCGATCGCGTGAAGCGCATCGAAAGCGGCGGTGAAATCGATCACGCCGGAGCCGAGATAGCCGCGATTGCTCTCGCCGATATGGAAGTAGCCGAGCTTGTCGCCGGCAAGGCGGATGGCCGCGGCCGGATCGGCCTCCTCGATGTTCATGTGGAACGTGTCGAGATGCAGGAAGATGTTGTCGGAGCCGGACTGCGCGATATAGGCGAGGCCCTGCGCGGTCGTGTTGAGCAGGTTGGTCTCGAAGCGGTTGACGAGCTCGAGATTGAGCGAGACGCCGGACGACTTGGCGCGATCGGCGACGCGGGCGAGCGCCGCGACCGAATTGTCCCAGCCCTTCTTCGTCGGCAGGCTGCGATACTTGGTATGCGCCGAGAAGATGATGCCGCCGAGCTTCTCGCCGCCGAGATCGCGGGTGATCGAGACGGCCTCGTCGAGGATCGCCTCGCCGCGCGCCACCACCGCCGCATCCTCGCTGGAGACGTCGCCATCCGCCGGCAGGCCCATGGTCACGACGACCTTGAGGCCATAGTCGGCAAGGCGCCGCGCGAGCCACGACACGTCGAATTTCTTCGGGTCGAGGCGGGGGAATTCGATCAGCCCGTAGCCGAGCCGGTGCGTCTTCTCCATGGCGCCCTCGAGCGCCTCCTGCGTGCTGCCGCCGGTCCAGACGAACGAGTGAATGCCGAGCTTGGTCATGAGCGTTTCCGAGGCTGTTATCGCGTGGCGATCTTCCATCGCCTATTTGTTGTGAGTAGCAGCAAACTAACTTGCCTTCAAGGGGAGCCTGCGGATAGGTTCACGTCCAAGGACAAGACACCGGCGCAAAAGCGCGGGATCGGGAGGATGGAATGAGCGAACAGACTGGCACGCCGGCCGCCGCCGCCGGGCCCTTCGACCTGACCGGACGGGTCGCGATCGTCACCGGGGCTGCCGGCGGCATCGGCGGCGCGATCTGCCGCCGCTTCGCCGAGGCCGGCGCCCGCATCGCGCTGTTCGACCGCAATCCGGCCGTCATCGAGGCTGCAGCAGCGCTCGGCTCCGCGCACAAGGGCTTCGTCGGCGATGTCACCGACGAGGCGGCCATCATCGCCGGCGTCGCCGCCGCCGCCGCGCATTTCGGCCGCCTCGACATCCTGGTCAACAATGCCGGCATGGGCACGCTCTACCCCGCCGAGGCAATGCCGACCGGCGACTTTGACCTGACGCTCGCTGTGAACCTCCGCGCGCCCTTCCTCTTTGCCCGCGAGGCGGCGAACCACATGCTGGCATCAGGCTGGGGCCGCGTCGTCACCATCGCCTCGCAGGCCGCCGTCATCGGCATCGAAGGCCATGTCGCCTACAGCGCCTCGAAGGCCGGCCTCCTCGGCATGACCAACTGCATGGCGCTCGAATGGGGCCCGCGCGGCGTCACCGCCAACTGCATCTCGCCGACCGTGGTCGAGACCGAGATGGGCAAGATCGGCTGGTCGGGCGAAAAGGGCGTGCGCGCCAGAGCCGAGATCCCGACGCGGCGCTTCGCCCAGCCGGACGAGATCGCGCTCGCCGCGCTCTACCTCGCCTCCGACGCCGCGGCGATGGTCAACGGCGCCAATCTCATGGTCGATGGCGGCTACACGATCCGCTGAGCGGGAAGGAACCAAGGACATGACACAGTCGCTTGCCGGCAAGGTTATGATCGTCACCGGCGCAAGTTCGGGCATCGGCCGCGCCGTCGCGCGCCGCTTCGCCGGCGAGGGCGTCAAGCTCGTGCTCGTCGCCCGCTCGGCCGAGAAGCTCGCAGCCCTCGCCGAGGAACTCGGCGCGAGCGCGCTCGCCGTGCCGGCGGACCTCACTGTCGCCGCCGACATCGCCCGCATGGTCGAGACCGCGCGCAGCCATTTCGGGCCGATCGATATCCTCTTCGCCAATGCCGGCAGCTATGTCTCCGGCGATGTCGCGGAGGGCGATCCCGATCTCTGGGACACCATCATCGACGTCAACGTCAACAGCGTCTTCCGCGCCGTGCATGCGGTGCTGCCCGAGATGATCGCGCGCCGTTCGGGCGACGTCGTCGTGACCTCGTCGATCTCGGGCCATCAGGCGATCCATTGGGAGCCGGTCTATTCGGCCACCAAGCATGCGGTGCAGTCCTTCGTGCATGGCGTGCGCCGCCAGGTCGCCCCGCACAATGTCCGCGTCGGCGCGCTGGCGCCCGGCATGGTGCTGAACGAGCTCTGGGGCCTCCACGACGCCGACGAGATCAAGCGCCGCGCCGAGGCGCATGAAGGCCTCCTCTCCGAGGACGTCGCCGAGGCGCTCCTCTTCATGCTGACGCGCCCGGCGCATGTGACGGTCCGCGACCTCGTGATGCTGCCGCAGAACCAGGATCTCTGACGGCGGGCGACATTCGGCCTCGGTCATTGTGAGCGACCGCCCCCACCCCTGTCATTGCCGGGCCTGACCCGGCAATCCAGCCTCTCTTTGCGGACCGCAATCGTCGGCAGGCAGTCGAAGAAAGTCTGGATTGCCGGGTCAGGCCCGGCAATGACCGGTGGGGTGTTCGCGGAAGTCCTGAGCGGCTTGGCGCCGCCGTCGGGGGGCGAAGGACGGCCGCGCGCTTGACCGGCGGGCGGGCGGGCCAACATCATGCGGGCCACGCGGCGGCGCATGCCGCTGCCGTCCCCTGCCCGCCACGAGGTTCCGCATGCCCGATATCCCCGCCGTCCGCTCCGCCTGGCAATCGCTGCGGCCTGAGATCGAGGCGCTGTTCGCGGCGCTCTGGCAGGTGCCGGAAATGCCGGGGATGGAGGTCAAAAGCGCCGCGCTGCTCGCCGATTTCCTGGAACGGCACGGCTTCCGCGTGACACGCGGCAGCGGCGGCGTGCCGACGGCCTTCGTGGCGCGGAAGGGCAGTGGCGAGGGCCCCCGCATCGGCATCCTCGCCGAATATGATGCGCTCGCGAGCCTCGACAACGACGCGGTGCCCTATCGCTCGGGCTCCGGCCGCAAGCCCGGCCATGGCTGCGGCCACAACCATATCGGCCCGGCCAATACGGGCGCCGGCATCGCCGCGGCGCTCGCGGCCGAGCGGCTCGGCATCGCCGGCGAGATCGTCGTCATCGGCTGCCCGGCCGAGGAGATCTGCTGGGGC
Organism: Kaistia sp.; assembly: GCA_965229325.1. Taxonomy (GTDB): domain Bacteria; phylum Pseudomonadota; class Alphaproteobacteria; order Rhizobiales; family Kaistiaceae; genus Kaistia. The sequence continues at coordinate 2,963,947 of OZ245873.1, forward strand.
AAGATCGCGCTGCAAGAGGCCGGCATCTTCGATGATCTCGACATCATCCTGACCTCACATGGCGACTATCAGAACGGCGCGCTGTCCCGGCCCTGCCATGCCTTCGTCTCGGCCGAATTCGTCTTCCGCGGCGACAGCGCCCATGCCGGCATGGGCACGGTCCGCGACGCGCTGAAGACCGCCGAGGAGGCGATGGCCGCCTTCAACGCGATCCTGCCCGAACGCTTTCCGGGCGCCGGCGAGAAGCACATCTTCCGCTCCGCCGGCGTGATGCCGGGCGTCATGCCCGAGGAGGTGCGGCTCTGGTGCTCGCTGCACCATCGCGACCTGCAGCCGATGATGGAGGCCTATGCGGGCATGAAGGCGACCTTCACCGAGGTCGCGGCGCGCTCCGGCGTCGGGCTCGAGGAGAAGTTCATCTCGGCCTGCCGCGGCTATCTCGCCAACGACACCGCCGGCCGCGTGCTCGACGAGTGCCTCCGCGTCGTCGGCCCGCCGGACTGGAGCGCGGACGACATCGCCTTCATGCAAGAGCTCTCGGCCGCGGCGAGCCCCGGCAAGCCGTTCGCGCTCGACCGCGACATCGCCTTCTACGACAGCGGCATCGACTATTACGGCCAGGACGATGGCGATGCGAGCTGGATCGTGCCGCTCGCCCGGCTCAACTGGGCCTATCCGACCACCGTGCCGATCCATCACTGGGCCTGGACGGCGCTCTCCGGCCACACCGCGAGCAGCCCCGGCCCGCTGATGGGATCGGAGGCGATCGCGCTCGCGGCGGTCACCTTCCTGACGCGGCCCGACCGCGTCGCCGCGGCCAAGGCGGAACTCCGCGAGCGCGTCGGCGAGGAGGTCATCACCGTCATCCCCCCCGGCATCAACGCAATCATGGCGAGCGACCCCGCCGCCTTCTGGGACGGAAGCTGGTAGCGGGTCCGTCCGCCTCGCGGCGCCATGCCGCGAGATCAGCTGCGACCGGCCGCGCAATCACTGCGCCGGCGCAGCAAAACCCCGCCCGACAGCCTTGATGACAGCGTCGCCGGATCATGCAACTATAGGTCGCAGATCGGGCTGCTGGGGGAGGCAGGTCATGACGCGTGGATTGAAGGCCTATTCGGTGCTGAAGGGGCGTGTCGTCGACATGCGCCAGGGCTCGGGCGAGAGCCCGCATTTCCAGGTGCTCGTCGTCGACGACACCGATCGCTATCGCATCGCCATCAATGTGCAGTCGCAGGACCACAGCATGGTGCAGTATCTGGTGCGCACGCGGTTCAGCCATCCGATCTGCGACCAGCTGCACCCGCTGGCTGACGGACTGCATCCGGGCCAGTCGCGTCCCGGCGGGCTGGCGCTCGACTATATCCGCGGCAACCTGTTGCAGCCCTCCGAGATGCGCCCGCTGCCGATCGTCGCGCCGGGGCCGGACAACGACCTCAACGAGAAGATCGGCCAGTTCGTGCAGCGCGCGCTCGCCGACGAAAAGGCCCGCGTCTATGCATTCGGCGAAAAGTGGGGGCCGGAGGATAAGAAGCGCGACCGCTATTTCGGCTTCCTGCCGGGGCGCGGCATCCACGACATCCACATGAACCAGGGCAATCCGCCCGGCAGCCATGACGACGACAACGGCGTCTATCAGGATGGCGGCCTGATCTTCGAGTTCCCGACCGCCGGCCAGTGGTCGGCCGTCTTCCTCAAGTTCCAGAGCCAGGCCTGGCATACCGACGACACGACGGGCGATGTGCTCGACCTTGGCGGCGGCGGCGCCCCTGCGGACAAGCCGGTCGCGCCGGGCGTCATCCCGCAGCACCATGTCCCGACCAGCGACAAGCCGGACGGACTGATCCGGATCGTCGCGGCGCTCGTGAACGACACCGCCGCCGAAGAGCGCGAGACGGTGACGCTGCTGAATACCTCCAGTCAGGCCATCGACCTCGCCGGCTGGGTTCTCAAGGACAAGGAGAAGAAGGCCTCGCCGCTCACCGGCGCAATCGGTCCGGGCGATACGCTGCGGGTGCTCGTCCAGAAGCCGATGAGCCTCTCGAACAAGGGCGGGATCATCACCCTGCTCGACGAGCGGGGCGTCAAGGTGCACGGCGTCTCCTACACCAAGGCCCAGGCATCGAATCCCGGACTGACGCTCGCCTTTCCCGAATAGGCGTCCGCCCCGGCGTCACCCCATCGCCTGCCGCATGAAGGCGCCGGCGCTCGCGAGCGCCGCGCGGCCGCGTTCGAGGGTGGCGTTCCAGAGCGGCCAGGCATGGATCATGTGCGGCCAGATCTCGAGCGTCACCGCGACATCGGCGGCGCCGGCGGCGCTGGCGAGGCGGGTCGAATCGGCGAGCAGGGTCTCGTTCGAGCCGACCTGGATCAGGAGGGGCGGCAGGGCGGCGAGCGGGGCGTAGAGCGGCGAGACGCGCGGGTCGCGCCGGTCGATCCCGGCCGGGACATAGGCGTCCGCGAGCTCCGCGAGATAGCCCCGATGGATGAGCGGATCAACGGCGTCTTTGCTGGCGAGGGTCTCGCCCGAGAGCGTCAGGTCCGTCCAGGGCGACATCAGCCAGCCGCAGGCCGGCAGCGCCGCGCCGGCATCGCGCAGCTCGCAGAGCAGCGCCAGCGTGATGCCGCCGCCGGCGCTGTCGCCGCCGACGACGATATGCTCCGGCCGGATGCCGCTCTCGAGAAGGAAGCGCCAGGCGGCCGCGGCGTCCTCGAGCGCCGAGGGAAAAGGATGTTCCGGCGCCAGGCGGTAGCCGACGGCGAGCGTGCGCATCCCCGCCGCGCGGCCGGCCTCGGTGACGAGGCGGCGATGGCTGGCGATCGAGCCCGAGCAATAGCCGCCGCCATGGAAGAAGAGCAGCACGCGGGACGGATCGCTGCCGGGCGCCAGCGAGTATTCGGCCGGAATGCCGCCGATGGTGACCGGCTCGAGCGCGATGTCGTCCGCCGCCGGCGAGGCGGCGCCGACCTCCTCGATCCGGTGCCGCCGTTCGGACCAGCCGACAGGCCGCGGCTTCGCGCCGAGCAGCGCCCGTATCGCCGCGATTTCGGCAAGCGCCCGCGCCTCGATGTTGCCTTCCCCCGCCACGACCGCCTCCCCGACCGCCCTTCGATGCGTGCATCCTAGCACGGCGGCGTTCGGCTTCGGTCGTCGCGCGAGACCTCTCCCACCTGTCATTGCCGGGCCTGACCCGGCGATGACAGTTCTGAGCATTCACGGCATGGAAAAGGCCTGAATGTCGAGCGGTACCAGAGTGGCGGCGCGCGCCGATCAGCCGCGCGCGGAGAGGCCGATGCGGCCGGCGATGATCGACGGGGTCAGGCCGCGATAGTCCATAAACAGGGGATGCGGCGTTGCCATCGGCTCCAGATGCGTCGCCGCGATCACGGCGACAGCGGCGCCCGAGGCTTCGCCGGCGGCGATGCCGGCCGGGGCATCTTCCAGCACGAGGCAATCAGCCGTCGCGAATCCGAGGCGCTCGGCGGCGAGATGATAGCAATCCGGCTGCGGCTTGCCGCGCGTGACATCCTCGGCGGCGATCAGGAGCTGCGGCACCGGCAGGCCGGCAGCGGCGAGGCGGCGGCGGGCGAGCGCATGCGGCGCCGAGGTGACGATCGCCCAGCGATCGGAAGGCAGGGCGGCGAGGAATTCCGGCGCACCGGGGATCGGCTTGATGCCGCCCATGTCCTCCATCTCGTCGGCGGTGAGTGCATCGGCCTCGGCCTGCGCATCCACGCCGGGCAGGCCGAGCCTTGCGATCGTGTCGACGGCGCGCACGCCATGGATGGTCGGCAGGAAGCTTTCGACATCGAGGCCATGCCGGGCCGCCCAGCGGCCCCAGATGCGCTCGGCCGCCTCCAGCGAGGAGAGCAGCGTTCCGTCCATGTCGAAGAGAAGGGCTGCGAAGCTCCGCCCCGAAAACAATGCCGTCTCGGCCATCTCATGGTCCCCGCGCCCGGATTGGCGCAAGGCCGGTATCGACGGCTCCGCCGCCCGCGTCAACGGCGAATGGCGGTCTCAGGCGACGGTGTCGAGCGCGAACTGGAACAGCGACTTGATGTGGTCGGCCATCGCCTTGCGGGCGCCGGAGGCGTCGCGCTGCTCGATCTTGTCGAGGATCACCTCATGCTGGCGCGTGTCCGGCTCCAGCCGCTCGGCGAGGCGCTCGACCTCGAACAGCTTGGTGGTGACGCGCAGCGACTTGACGATATTGCCGACGACCTGGTTGCCGCAATAATCGGCGATGATGTCGTGCACTTCGCGATCGGAGGCCCAGTGCTCCTCCTGGTCGTAGCGCTCTGCGCCCTTGAGGCGTTGCAGCGTCGCCTTGGCGGCGGCGACGCGCTCGGCCGGGGCGAGCTCGGCGCACATGCCGGCGGCGGCCGATTCCATGATCTCGCGCGCCTTGAGGCTCTGCAGATATTCCTTGAGATCGACCTTGCGGACGACGAAGGACTTGGTGTTCGACTTGACGAGAAGCCCCTCGAGCTCGAGCCGCTGCAGCGCCTGGCGCACCGGCGTCCTGGATATGCCGAGATAGGCGGCAAGGTTCTGCTCGACGACGACCTCGCCGGCGCGCAGTTCCTTCTTCTCGATGAGGCGCGCGATCTCGGTATAGGCGAGCGCGGAAAGGTTCTTCGCGGCGGGGCGCGTTGCAAAGACGGCCGGCGCGGCAGGCTTTGGCGGCTCGCCCGCCTTGCGGTCCGCCGACCCGGTGCTTGCTGCGGTCTTGCGCATCAGGATAGGCTCCGTCTCCATGGCCCATGCCTAGTCGATCGGACCTCGATTGTCCACGACGTATACAGGCGGAATCCGGACGGTTTGCGAGGTTGCGCACCGTCCGCCCCAAGGTTCGCCGCACGCCCTCCCCGACCCTGATTCAGCGCCGTTGCGGCCGAGAAAGCCGTTGACAGACCCTCGCTGCATGCTAGCATCGAATACACACGGTATACAAAACGAATTCCGGAGGTCGTCAATGCGTTCCTTTACACGGTTCGTGCCCATCCTTGCGGTCGCGCTGGCGAGTGTCTCGACGATCGCGCTGGCCGCGCCGTCGGGAACGCTCGTCATCGCCGAAAACGAGACGCCGGAAAATCTCGATCCGGCCAACGCGACCAATTCGACGGTCGACCAGCTGCTCGTCGGCGCCTATGACGCGCTGGTGCAGTTCAAGGCCGGCGAGACCGCGCTGTCGCCCTCGCTCGCCAAGAGCTGGACGATCTCCGAGGACGGGCTGACCTACACCTTCACGCTGCGCGACGACGTCGTCTTCCATGACGGCACCAAGCTCACCGCCGCCGACGTCAAGTTCACGCTCGACCGCCTCAAGGCCGCCAAGGCCAATGTGCTCAACGACATCTCGCTGCTCTCCGGCGCCGAAGTCGTCGACGACCACACCGTGAAGCTGACGCTCTCGGCCCCCTTCGGCCCGTTCCTGCCGGCGCTGTCGCGCATCTACATCGTCAACAAGGCGCTGGTCGAGCCGCATATGGCCGAGGACAATGCGCGCCAGTGGCTCGCGGTCAACGAAGCCGGCTCCGGCCCCTACCAGATCACCGCCTACAACCCGACCGAGGCGGTGACGCTGAAGGCCTTCGACAAGTACTGGGGCGGCTGGGACGGCAACCATGTCGCCGAGGTCGTGTTCCGCTACATCTCCGAGCCGTCGACGCAGCTGTCGCTCCTGAAGAGCGGCGAGGTGCAGATCGCGCCCGACATCACCGTCGAGGACAAGCTGGCGCTGAAGACGGAGCCGGGCTTCCTCGTCGATGTCGGCAATGCCGCGACGCCGCTCTATTTCGATTTCAACACCGCGAGCAAGGGCCCGACCGGCAATCCGAAGTTCCGCGAGATGCTGGCGAAGACCTTCGATCGCCAGTTGCATCTCGACCAGGTGCTGATGGGCCTCGGCACGCTGCCGGACGGTCCGCTGCCCTCGTCCTGGCCCGGCCATGAGAGCGGCACCGAGCAGGCCTTCGACCTTGCCGCCGCCAAGAAGATGGTCGACGACAATGGCTGGGCCGGCACCAAGCTGACGGTGCGCTATCTCCCGGCGATCCAGGAAGAGAAGAGCGCCGTCGAGCAGCTGCAGTCGAACCTTGCCGAGATCGGCATCACGCTCGAGGCCGAGGGCATGACCTGGCCGGCGCAGGCGGCGACGCTGCAGAAGGTCGAGACCACCGCCGACATCAACATGATCTATTCCTTCCCGCCCTTCCCCGATCCGCACGCCATCCTGAACTCCTCGTTCAACTCGGCGCTGACCGGCGCCAAGGGCGGCTACAACTGGGCGCAATATGCCAATCCCGCGGTCGACGCCCTCCTCAACGAGGCGGCGAGCTCGGCCGACCAGGCGAAGCGCGCCGAGCTCTACAAAAAGGCGCAGCAGCTGATCGGCAAGGACTTCCCGGTCATCACCGTGTCCTATCCGGGCTCGGTCGTCGCGCTCAGCGACAAGGTCGAGGGCTATAAGTACAACGCCGCCCACCACCAGACCTTCAACTACATGGATATCGGCCTGAAATAGGCCGCTCTCCAGCGTTCGAGACTGAAGGATCGAGACATGCGCTACGTGCTTCAGCGGCTGCTGTTCTCGATCCTTTCGCTCGGCGTGCTGCTCTTCATCACCTTCCTGCTCAGCCATGTCGTCTCGGGCGACCCGGCCATCGTCGCGGCGGGGCCGAATGCCGGCGCCGACAAGATCGCCGCGATCCGGCAGGAGATGGGCCTCGACCGGCCGCTGCTCGTCCAGTTCTGGATCTATTGCAGCCAGGTCCTTCAGGGCGATCTCGGCACCTCCTGGTTCACGCGGCAGCCGATCGCCGCCGACATGATGCGCGAACTGCCGCCTTCGCTGGAACTCGTCTTCGTCGCCATGCTGATCAATCTCGCGATCTCGCTGCCGCTCGGCCTTTTGACCGCGCGCTACAATGGCTCGACGTTCGACGACGTCGTCCGCCTCGTCGTCATGGCCGGCGCGGGGCTGCCGATCTTCTGGCTCGCGATCATCCTGCAGCAGGTCGTCGCCGGGCAGTGGCATCTCTTGCCGACCGCCGGCCGCCTCTCCTTCGAGAACCGCGATTTCGTCGGCGCCTCGGGCTTCACCCTCTTCGACAGCCTGGCGCAGGGGCGGTTCGATGTCTTCGCGGATGCGCTCGCCCATCTCGTGCTGCCGGCCTTCGCGCTGACGCTGCTCTTCACCGCCGTCGGCGTCCGCATCACCCGCACCGCCATGATCGGCGAATTCCGCAAGGATTATGTCGTGCTGGCGCGGGCCAAGGGCGCCAGCGAGGCGCGGATCATGTTCCGCCACGTCTTCGCCAATGGCGCGACGCCGGCGCTCACCGTGTTCGGCATGCAGTTCGGCTGGATGCTCGGCGCCACCGTGCTGGTCGAGGAGATCTTCGGCCGACCCGGCATCGGCCGCTATGCCGTCAAGGCGGTCACGCAGTCCGACATCCATGCCGTCGTCGCCGTCGTCTTCGTCGTCGGCCTCGTCTTCCTCCTCGCCAATCTCCTCGTCGACATCGCGCTCTATCTCCTGAGCCCGCGCAAGCTCGCGGGGGCGTGAGGGTGCTTCGCAAGCTCTGGTCCTATCCGAAGACCCATGTCGAGCGGACGGCGGTCGTTCTCGCGATCCTCATTTTGCTGGTGGCGGTGTTCGGCGCGCTGCTGGTGCCGTTCGATCCGATGAAGATCGACTTCCGCGGCAAGCTGCAGGCGCCCTCGCTGACGCACCTCCTCGGCACCGACGGCTCCGGCCGCGACGTGCTGAGCCGGCTCCTCTATGGCGCGCAGCTGACGCTCTCCTCGACCTTCATCGTCATCCTCGTCGTCGTCATCATCGGCTGCTCGATCGGCATGCTCTCGGCCTTTGTCGGCGGCGCGCTCGACAACATGCTGATGCGGCTCGCCGATATCTGGCTCGGCTTCCCGCCGCTGATCCTCGCGCTCGGCTTCGCCTCGGCGCTCGGCGCCAGCCTCGAGGCGGCGATCTTCGCGCTGATCTTCTCGTGGTGGCCGAACTATGCGCGGCTCTCGCGCATGGTGACGACCGACATCCTGCAGCAGAAATTCATCGCCAGCGCCGATGCGCTCGGCGTGCCGACGCATCGCAAGCTCTTCAACTATGTCATCCCGAATGCGCTCGACGTCCTGGTCATCCAGGTGGCGCTCGACGTCTCCGCCGTGATGCTGGCGATCTCCGGCCTCTCCTTCATCGGCGTCGGCGCGCAGATCCCGCAGCCGGAATGGGGCGCGATGATCGCCGACGGCCGCTCCTATGTCGCCAATGGCTGGTGGATCGTGCTGGCGCCCGGCCTTGCGATCTTCATCACCGCGGTCTCCTTCAACGTGATCGGCGACATGCTGCGGCGTGAGCTCGATCCGACGTCGCGGCGGCGCTGACCATGTCGATCACCCCCGCCACCGCCGCCGAACCGCTGCTCGCCATCAGCGACGTCTCGATCGCGCTGAAGACGGGCGGCCGCACCATGGTCTCCGGCGTCTCGCTCGCGGTCCGCCCGCGCGAGGTGTTCGGCATCGTCGGCGAGAGCGGCTCGGGCAAGACGCTTCTGACGCGCACGCTGCTCGGCCTGCAGGACGATGCCTCCGTCACCGGCGGCAGGGTCCGCTTCGATGGCGAGACGCTGCCGACTGAGGGCTATGCCCGCCGCGTCCGCCGCCTGCTCGGCCATGCCATCGGCTTCGTGCCGCAGGACCCGTTTTCCTCGCTCAATCCCTCGATGCGCATCGGCAAGCAGATCACCGAGGCGATCCATCTCGCCAAGGGCTGGCCGATGGGCGCCGAGCGGACGCGCGAGGCGGCGATCAGCCTGATGGCCGAGGTCGGCATTCCCGAGCCGGCGCTCGCCTTCAACCAGTTTCCCGACCAGTTTTCCGGCGGCATGCGCCAGCGCATCGTCTTCGCCATCGCGCTGTCGCAGGAGCCGAAGCTGCTCGTCGCCGACGAGCCGACGACGGCGCTCGACGCGATCACGCAGCGCCGCGTCATCGAGCTGATCCTCGATCGGAGCCGCAAGCACGGCCTCGCGGTGATCCTGATCAGCCACAATCTCGAATTGCTGCGCCAGAGCGTCGACCGCATCGCCGTGCTCTATGGCGGCCAGCTGCACACCATCGTCGATGCCGCCGATATCGGCACGCACACGATCCATCCCTATGCCGAGGCGCTGTTCCGCTGCATTCCGACGCGCGAGAAGAGCCTCGACGAGATCCGCTCGATCCCGGGCGAACCGGTCGGCGCCGGCTTCGGCCGCGTCGGCTGCGCCTTCGCCGCGCGCTGCTCTTATGCGGTCGAGGCCTGCCGGACCACGGCGCTGCCGCTGAACGCCGCCATCGCGCCGCGCTTCAGCGCCTGCATCCTCGGGCGGGGCGCACCATGATGGCCGGCCCCGATCCCGTGCCGATGGTGGAGCTTTCCGGCATCGCCAAGAGCTTCGCCCGCCGCCTGTTCGTGCAGAACCGCAGCTTCGCGCTCGCCGGCATCGACATGACCGTCAACCGCGGCGAGGTGGTCGGCATCCTCGGCGAGAGCGGCTCGGGCAAGTCCACCGTCGCCAACATCATCACCTGCCTCACCGCTTATGACGGCGGCACTTACCGCTTCATGGGCCGCGACGTCGCCGCCTTCACGCGGGCCGAGCGCTTCGGCTTCAAGAAGGATGTGCAGATCGTCTTCCAGGATCCCTATGGCAGCCTCAACCCGCGCGCGACCGTCCGCGCCAGCGTGATCGAGAGCCTGATCCTGCACCGGAAGGACCTTTCGCGCGCCGCGCGCATCGAGCGCGCCGACCAGCTGATCGAGGAAGTCGGCCTTTCGGCGGAAGCCGGCGATCGCTATCCGCACGAATTCTCCGGCGGGCAGCGCCAGCGCGTCGCCATCGCGAGGGCCATCGCCGTCGAGCCGCAACTGCTCGTGCTCGACGAGCCGCTCTCCTCGCTCGACGTCTCGATCCAGGCGCAGATCCTCGAACTCTTCGTCCGCATGATCAAGGAGCGCGATCTCACCATCGTCTTCATCTCGCATGACGTGAATGTCGTGCGGCTTCTCTGCGACCGCGTCTATGTCATGAACCAGGGCGCCGTGGTCGAGGAGGGTTTCGCGCGGGAGGTGCTGAGCCGCCCGCAGAACGCATATACCGCGCGGCTGCTCGAGGCCGTCTACTGATCCGAGGCAACAATGAGCCGTTACAAGTTGGCCATCGACATCGGCGGCACCTTCATCGACGTGGTCGTCTTCGACCTCGACAACAAGGTGCTGCGCGCCTTCAAGCTGCCGACGACGCCGCATGACCCGGCCGAGGGCGTCGTCGCGGCCGTGGGTGAGCTCGGCTTTCCGCCCGCCGCCATCTCGGACTTCGTGCATGGCACCACGCTCGGCCTCAATGCCATTCTGGAGCGGAAGGGCGCGCGCGTCGGCATCATCACCAATGAAGGTTTTCGCGATATCTTCGAGATCGGCCGCGGCGCCGTCGATTTCGTCGACATGTACCGCTTCGACCTGGAACCGCCGCCGCGCATCGTCGAGCGGCGCCATATCGCCGGCGTCGGCGGACGCATGACCTATGAGGGCGTCGAGGTCACCCCGCTCGATCGCGACGCGGTCGTCGCCGCCGCGAAGGCGCTGCAAGAGGCCGGCTGCGCGGCGCTCGCGGTCTCGTTCCTGCATTCCTATGCCAATACCGCGCATGAGCGCGACGCGGTGGCGCTGATCCGCGCGGCCTTGCCGGCGCTGGAGGTTTCGGCCGGCGCGCTCATCGCCAATGAATATCGCGAATATGAGCGCACCAGCACGGCAGTGCTCGACGCCTATATCAAGCCGGTCCTGAAGAACTATCTCGGCCGCGTCTCCTCCGGCATGGCGGCCAAGGGCTTCGCCGGGCAGAAATTCGTCATGAACTCCTCCGGCGGGGCGCTCACCTTCGATCTCGCCGAGGCCGAGCCGATCGCCACCGTCTTCTCCGGTCCCGCCGGCGGCGTCTCCGGCGCGCTGCATGTCGCGCGCGAGACGGGGCGGCAGAACGTGCTCTCCGTCGATGTCGGCGGCACCAGCCTCGACGCCTGCCTCATCGTCGACGGCCAGCCGATGGACGTGTTCGAGGCGCGGATCGAGAATTTCCCGATCCTGCAGCCGATCTTCGACCTGCGCACGCTCGGCGCCGGCGGCGGCTCGATCGCCTGGATCGACAATGCGCTGCTCCGCGTCGGCCCGGAAAGTGCCGGCGCGGTGCCCGGCCCCGCGTGCTATGGCCGCGGCGGCACGCGTGCCACCGTCACCGACGCCGCCGTCATCCTCGGCTATATCGACACCGGCAATTTCATGGGCGGCTCGATGACCGTCGCCCATGATCTCGCGGCGACCGCCCTCCGCGAGACCATCTGCGCGCCGCTCGGCCTTTCGCTCGAGGAAGCCGCGCGCTCGGTGTTCGACGTGCTGATCTCGCGCACCGCCTCCTCGATCAAGGAGATGATGCTGGAGCGCGGGCTCGACCCCGGCGAATTCTCGATGCTCGGTTTCGGCGGCTGCGGTCCGCTGCTCGGGCCGATGCTGCAGAACGAGCTCGAAATGCCGGAACTCGTCATTCCCCCGCTCCCTTCCGTGTTCTCCGCCTGGGGCATGCTGGCGAGCGACCTGTCTTTCAGCGACAGCGTCTCGGTGCTGGCGACGATCTCGGATCAGGCGATGGCGCGCCTCGCCGAGACGGCCGAAGCGCTCGCGAGCCGCAGCACGGCGGCGCTCAGCGAGAAGGTCGGCCGTCCCGTCGATCCCGACGTGCAGATGGTGGCGCGGCTCCGCTTCATCGGCCAGGAACACACGCTGAGCATCCCCTATGCGCCGGGCGAGGACGCCGCCGCCTTCTTCGCGCGCTTCAGGAAGACCCATCACGACCGCTTCGGCCATACATTCCAGAGCGAGGCCGAGATCGTCTCGCTGATGGTGAAGCTCGTCGTGGTGACCGAGAAGCCGGACCTCGCGACGCGGATCGGCTCAAGCGCGTCGCTCGCGCCGAGCGTGCCGCACCGGCTCTTCGACCAGGCGAGCGGCCGCATGACCGACTGCCTGAAGATATCCCGCGACGCGCTCGAGCCGGGCACGACCTATGACGGGCCGCTGCTCGTCATCGACGAGGGCTCCTCGCTCGCGATCCACGGCAACCAACAGCTGTCGGTCGATCCCTACGGCATGATCTCGGTGCGGCGCCGCGCGGCCGCATCCCCCCTGGAGGCGTGAGATGACGATCAGCAAGGCGGCGGAAACCGAGATCATCTCGGCCCTCTTCTTCTCGGCGGCCGAGCAGATGCGGCGCACGCTGGTGCGCACGGCCTTCAACGCGGTCATCTACGAGGTGCTCGATTTCGGCATCTCGATCGCCGATGCGAGCGGGCGCATGGTCGCCGAGGCGGCCGGCATCACCTCGTTCATCGGCGGCAACGACTACGCGCTGAAGATGCTGATCGAGAACATGGACATGGCATCGCTCCGGCCCGGCGATGTCGTGATCCTCAACTATCCCTACTGGAACTCGGCGCATATGTCGGATGCGCTTCTGATGGCGCCCGTCTTCGTCGATGGCGATGCGATCGACATGTTCCTCTGCGTGCGCGCGCATTGGCTCGATCTCGGCGCCAAGGACCCCGGCTATGTGATCGATTCGACCAATATCCACCAGGAAGGCCTGATCCTTCCCGGCGTGCGCATCATCAAGGAAGGCAAGCTCGACGCCGATCTCTGGAAGGTGCTGGAGGCGAATTCCCGCCTGCCCGAGGCGATCCGCGGCGATTTCGGCGCGCAGGTCGCCTGCCTCAGGACCGGCGAGGCGTCGGTGCGCGACATCTATCGCAAGTTCGGCCGCGAGCGCGTGCTCGCCGCCATCGAGGCCTTCTTCGTCCATGCCAACGAGAAGACGCGCCAGGCGCTGGCGCATCTCCCCAAGGGCACCTGGTCGGCCGAGGAATGGCTCGACGATGACGGCGTCACCAGCAACATGATCCAGATGGCGGTCGACGTCACCATCACCGACGACCGCATGACCGTCGACTACAACCGCTCGCATGCCATCGTGCCGGGGCCTGTGAACGTGCCGTTCGGCGCGACGATCTCGATGGCCAAGACCTATTTCAAGTTCCTGACCTCGCCGGATACGCCGAGCAACCACGGCAACTTCATGGCCCTCGACGTCAAGGCCGATCCCGGCAATCTCTTCCACGCCGTCTATCCCTGCTCGACCTATATGCCGTGGACGCACATGGTCGCGTTCGAGCTGATCGCCAAGGCGCTGGCGCCGGCGATCGACTGGCTGCCGATGGCCTCCGGCGGCGACGAGCCGGGCTTCATGGCGATGGGCCGCCACCATCGCAGCGGCAAGACCTATGTCATCAGCAACAATGAGGGCATCGGCTGGGGCGCCACCCACCGCCATGATGGCGCGACGGCCCTTCAGCATCCCTCGACCAGCACGGTGCGCAACACGCCGATCGAGGTGCTGGAGCGGCAGGCCAATCTCTTCCATGAGGGGCTGGAGCTCGTGCCGAATTCCGGCGGACGCGGCCGCTATCGCGGCGGCCTCGGCGTGCGGCGCGCGATGCGCATGGTCGGCGAGACCGAGATCATCTCGATGAAGAAGAAGTCGAAGACCGGCGGCTGGGGCCTTCAAGGCGGCGAGCCCTCGCCGGTGCGCAACCACATGGTGCTGTGGCCGGGCGAGCCGCGCGAGAAGACGGTCGGCATGTATCGCGCGACGCTGAAAGAGGGCGAGCGCTTCGTCAATTACTCCGCCGGCGGCTCCGGCTGGGGCGACCCGGCCGCGCGCGATGCGGCGGCTGCCCAATATGATATCGACAACGGCTATGTCGATCCCGCCGCGGATCCGATCGAGCCAATCACGGTGGAAACCTATGCCAAATCCTGATTATGCGCTGACCGATGTCCATGTCGTCGACGTTGTCGGCGGCACCATCCTCCGCGACCGGGCCGTCACCATCGGCGGCGGCAAGATCCTCGCCATCACCGAGGAAGGCGAGCTCGATCCTTCCGTGAAGCGGATCCCGCTTGGCGGCCGCTATCTGACGCCCGGCCTCATCGACTGCCATTCGCATGTCTTCATCGGCGCCTTCAACGACGGCCGCACGGTGCTGCCTTCGGAGATGACCGCCCGCGCCGGGATCCATCTCGAAGGCATGCTGCAGCGCGGCTTCACCACCGTGCGCGATGCCGGCGGCGCCGATTACGGCCACAAGGCAGCGCTGGAGAAGGGCCTCTTCAAGGGGCCGCGCATGTTGGTTTCGGGCCGCATCCTGTCGCAGACTGGCGGCCATGGCGACCATCGCGGCCGCGCCGAGACCTGCACCTGCGGCGCCTCGCTTGGCGGCATCACCTGCATCGCCGACGGCATCGACGAAGTGCGCCGCGCGGCGCGCGAGAACATCCGCCAGGGCTGCGACCAGATCAAGATCATGGCCGGCGGCGGCGTCTCCTCCCCCGGCGACAAGCTCAACCATCCGCAATATTCGCTGGACGAGATCACGGCGATCGCCGACGAGGCGAACCGCGCCGGCCGCTATGTCATGGCGCATGTCTATAGCGACATCGGCATCCGCCGCGCCGTCTCCTGCGGCGTCCGCTCGATCGAGCACGGCAATTTCCTCACCGAGGAGACCGCCAAGCTGATGGCCGAGCGCGAGGCGCATCTGGTGCCGACCCTCATCACCTATGAGGCCGACGCCATCTACGGCATGGGCTTCGGCTGGTCGGAGGAGAACCAGGAGAAGAACGCCGAGGTGCTGGCGAGCGGGCTGAAATCGCTGGAGGTGGCGCTGCGCAACGGCGTCAATGTCGGCTATGGCACAGATCTCTGCTGGTCGCCGAAGACCTACCAGGCCGACGGACTGCTGATCCACCAGAAGGTCTGCGGCCCGGTCGAGGCGCTGCGCCATGCGACGATCAACAATGCGAAGATCATCCGCATGGAAGGCCTCGTCGGCGTGATCGCGGAAGGCGCCTTCGCCGATCTCGTCGTCGTCGACGCCAATCCGCTCGACGGTCTCGAATGCCTCGCCAAGGACGCGAACCGCGTCACCGCCGTGCTGCAGGGCGGCCGCGCCGTCCGCGACGACACCGGCCTCTTCGCCGCCGCCTGACGGGCTCTCACGCCGGCAGGCGGCGGCTCGATATCGCCGCCGCCAGCGCGGCGAGGATCAGGAGGGCAGCGACGCCGAAGGTGATCCGCATGCCCAGGGCGATCGCGTCCGGCGGTGCCGCGGCGAGATCGGACGCGCCCGCTGCGACGGCGAAGACGGCGCCCATCAGCGCGGCGCCGGCGATGAGCCCGAGATTGCGCGCAAGGCTCAGCAGCGCCGAGACGACGCCGCGCTGCCCCGCCGCGACATCGGCCATCACCGCGGTGGTGTTGGCGGCCTGGAAGAGCGCATAGCCCGAGGTCAGCACGGCGAGCGCCGCGACATAGCCGGCCGTGCCGGCAAGCGCCGGCAGCAGGCAGAGCGCGACCGCCCCCATCGCCATGACGACGAGCGCGGCGATCACGGTCCGCCCGGCCCCCACGCGATCGACGATGCGCCCGGACGGGATGCCGCCGAGCGCCGAGACGATGGGGCCGGTCGCCATCACGAGGCCGGAAGCGGCCGCGTCGAGCCCGAGGCCGCGCGCGAGAAAGAACGGGCCGACCACCAGCGTCGCCATCATCACGGTGGCGACGAGGAGGTTCATGACGAGGCTCGCGCGCAGTAGCCTCTCGCGCAGCATCGCAAGGCGGATCAGCGGCGCGTGGGCGCGGCGCTCGGCGACAACGAACAGCGCGCCGGCAAGAACGGCCACGCCGAGAAGCGCGAGGGTCTTTGCGCCGAAAGGACCGCGCTCCGCCGTCATCGCCAGCGCGAAGGCGATGAGGCTCGCAGCGAGCAGCAGCGCGCCGGTGAGATCGAAGCCGGGCCGGTCGCCGCCCGGCCGTGCTGCGCCAGAGGGCAGCGACCAGGCACCCAGCGCCAGCGCGGCGAGGCCGAGCGGCGCATTGACGAGGAAGAGCGCCGGCCAGCCCCAATGGCTGACGAGGACGCCGCCGAGGGAGGGGCCGAGCGCGGTGCCCACGGCCGACATGGTGCCGAGCAGGCCCATGGCGCTGCCGATCCGCGCCTTCGGCGCGATATCGCCGACAAAGGCGACCGTCAGCGCCATCATGGCGGCGCCGCCGAGGCCCTGCAGCGCGCGGGCGGCGAGCAGGACCTCGAAACGCGGCGCGAGCCCGCAGAAGACCGATGCCAGCGTGAACAGCGCGATGCCTAAGAGGAGCAGCCGCTTGCGGCCGACGAGGTCGGCGGCGCGGCCGAGGCTGACGATGGAGGCCGTCAACGCCAAGAGATAGGCGAGCACGACCCATTGCACGGCGCCGAACGAGACGCCGAAGGACGCGGCCAGCACGGGCAGGCCGATATTGGCGCTGCTGACGCCGAGCGCCGAGAGCAGCATGGCGAGCGAGAGGCTCGCGAGCGCGAGGCGCGGCGAGGCCGGTCCCTCCCCAACCTTGGTGCTAGCCGCGATCGCTGATGTCATCGCCATCCCCTTCATCATCCGCCGCGACGGTGCGGCGTCGGGGAAGTTAGGCGGCATGGGGATAAGGCGGAACGCGCACGGTTTGCACTTAATCCCTGCATGGAACGCCATGCCTCGGCGCGGTGCCCATGCTAGGATCGGGCGCATGGCCATGCCCGATCTCAACCTTCTGGTCGCGCTCGATGTGCTCCTCACGGAGGGCAGCGTCGCCGGCGCGGCGCGGCGGCTGCGGCTCAGCCCCTCGGCGATGAGCCGGACGCTGGCGCGGCTCCGAGAGGCGACGGGCGACCCGCTGCTGGTGCGCGCCGGGCGCGGCCTGGTGCCGACGCCGCGCGCCAGCGAACTCGCCAGCCGCGTCGGCAGGGTCGTCGAGGAGGCCGCGGCGCTGCTGCGGCCCGAGGCGGCGCTCGATCTCGAAAAGCTCACGCGGACCTTCACGCTGCGCAACCGCGAGGGCTTCGTCGAGACTTTCGGCGCGCAGCTGCTGGCGCGCGTCGCCGCCGAGGCGCCCGGGGTCCGGCTGCGCTTCGTCGTGAAATCAGATCGCGACAGCGCGCCGCTGCGCGAGGGTTCGGTCGATCTCGAGACCGGGGTCGTCGGCGCAAGCCTTGGACCGGAGCTGCGCGCGCAGGCGCTCTTCCGCGACCAGCTCATCGGCGTGGTGCGGGAGGGCCATCCGCTCACGAGCGGCGCGATGACGGCGGCGCGCTTTGCCGCCGAGCGGCACATCCGCGTCTCGCGCCGCGGTCTCGACGGCGGACCTGTCGACGAGGCGCTGGCGGCGCTCGGGCTCACGCGGCGGATCGCCACCAGCGTCGGCAGCTTCACCGAGGCGCTGGCGCTCGCCCGCGGCTCGGACCTCGTCGCCAGCGTGCCGGAGCGGCACACGCGCACGCTTCGGGACGGGCTCTGCAGCTTCCCGCTGCCGTTTCCGACACCGGAACTCGCGATCGCGCTCCTCTGGCATCCAAGGCTCGATGCCGACCCCGCCCATCGCTGGCTGCGCGACTGCGTCCGCGCCGTCTGCGGCGGGCGCTAGACGTTCATGCAGAGATATTTGAGCTCGAGATAGTCGTCGATGCCGTATTTCGAGCCCTCGCGGCCGAGGCCCGAGGATTTGATGCCGCCGAAGGGGGCCTCGGCGGTCGAGATCAGGCCGGTATTGATGCCGACCATGCCATATTCGAGCGCCTCGGCGACGCGCCAGACACGGCTGAGATCGTTGGCATAGAAATAGGAGGCGAGGCCGAATTCGGTGTCGTTGGCCATCGCCACGCCCTCCGCCTCGCTGTCAAAGGTGATCAGCGGCGCGACCGGGCCGAAGGTCTCCTCGGTGAGGATCTTCATGCCGGGCGCGACGCCGGCGAGCACCGTCGGCTCGAAGAAGGTGCCGCCCGCCGCCGCGCGCTTGCCGCCGACCAGCACCTTCGCGCCCTTTTCGAGCGCATCGGCGATGTGGTCCTCGACCTTGGCGAGACCGGCCGCATCGACCAGCGGCCCGATCATGACGCCCTCCTCCATGCCGTTGCCGACCTTCAATCGCGCCATCGCGGCGCTGAGCTTGGCGGCGAAGGCGTCCATGACGCCGCGCTGGACATAGAGGCGGTTGGCGCAGACGCAGGTCTGGCCGGAATTGCGGAACTTCGCGATCAGCGCGCCCTCGACGGCGGCATCGAGATCGGCGTCGTCGAAGACGAGGAAGGGCGCATTGCCGCCAAGCTCCAGCGACAGCTTCTTGATGTCATGGGCGCATTGCCGCATCAGGATGCGGCCGACCTCGGTCGAGCCGGTGAAGGTCAGCTTGCGCACCTTCGGATTGGTGCAGAGTTCGAGCCCGATCCCCTTCGAATCCGAACCCGTCACGACGGAGAAGAGGCCGGCCGGCAGGCCCGCCCGCTCGCCGAGCACGGCCAGCGCCAGCGCCGACAGCGGGGTCTTCTCGGCGGGGCGCATGACGAAACCGCAGCCAGCGGCGAGCGCCGGCCCGACCTTCCGCGCCACCATCGCGTTCGGGAAGTTCCACGGCGTAATCGCGCCGACGACGCCGACCGGCTGCTTCAGGACGAGGATGCGCTTGTCGCGCTGGTGGCCGGGGATGACGTCGCCATAGACGCGGCGGCCCTCCTCGGCGAACCACTGGATGAAGCTGGCGCCATAGGCGATCTCGCCGCGCGCCTCGGCGAGCGGCTTGCCCATCTCGGCCGTCAGGATGCGGGCGAGATCCTCGCGGTTCTCGAGCAGCAGCGACTGCCATTTGAGGAGGATGGCGCAGCGCTCGCCCGCCGTCCGCGCCGCCCAGCCCTTCTGCGCGACATGCGCCGCATCGATCGAGGCGCGCGCCGATGCGACGCCGTGATTGGCGACATGGGCGATGATCTCGCCGGTCGCCGGATTGAGGACCGGGAAGCGGGTCTCCGCCTCCTGCCAGGCGCCGGCGATGAAGCCGCGCGTCTCGAGAAGGCCGGGATCGTCGAGCTGGAGCGTCATGCTGAGATCCTCAATAAGCAGCGCTGTAGATCGCGAGCGCATCGGCCTCGCTGACCGCGCGCGGATTGTTGCCGAGGAGGCGCGTCTGCCGCATCGCGTCAGCGGCAAGGCGCGGCAGCGCCTCACGCGGGATGTTCATCGCGGCAAGCGACTGCGGCAGGCCGCAATCGGCCGACAGCGCGGCGAGGCGATCGGCGAAGGCGAACGCCCGGGCCGACCCGTCGATCGCGGCGAGATCCGGAAAGGCGAAGGGCGCGAGCTCGACATAGGGATCCGGCGCGACCTCGGCGTTGAAGCGCAGCACATGCGGCAGCACCAGCGCATTGGAGAGCCCGTGCGGAATGTGGAACTGGCCGCCGAGCGGATAGGCGAGCGCATGCACGGCGGCGACGGGCGAGTTCGCAAAGGCCTGCCCGGCCAGCATGGAGCCGAGCATCATCGCGCTCCGCGCATCGAGATCGCTGCCGTCCTGCACCGCGACCAGCAGCGAACGACCCATCAGCGTCAGCGCCTCCTTGGCGAGGAGCTTCGACACGGGATTGTTGTTGGCGCCGAGCGAGGCATAGGCCTCGATGGCATGCACCATCGCGTCGATGCCGGTCGCGGCGGTGACATGCGGCGGCAGGCCGAGCGTCAGTTCGGGATCGAGCAGCGCGATATCGGGCAGGATCACCGGCGAGAGCACGCCCATCTTCTCGCTGGTGCCGGTCGTGACGATCGAGACCGGCGTCACTTCCGAGCCGGTTCCGGCCGTCGTCGGCACCAGGAGGAGCGGCAGCCGCCCGCCCTTGACCTTGCCGATGCCGTAGATATCGGCGAGCTTTTCCTCGCCGCGCGCCAGCACCGCGACGAGCTTCGCGACATCCAGCGAGGAGCCGCCGCCGAGCCCGACAATGCCGAGGGCGCCGGCGGCCCGCGCCGCCTCGACAGCGGCGAGGATCACGGGCTCGGGCGGATCGGCCTCGACCTCGGCAAAGAGCGTCACCGCGACCCCGGCCGCTTCGAGGAGGACAATGGTTCGCTCGACGATGCCGGTCCGGACCATGCCGGGATCGGTCACCAGCAGCACGCGGCGGCCGATCTGGTCGCGGACGACATCGCCGATGAGAGCGAGCCGGCCGGCTCCGAAATGGACGTTTCTGGTCGTCGAGAAGGTGAAGGGGGTCACGGTCGGCTCACTCAAGTTATAGGCCGTCCAGCGGCCGAAGCCGAGCGCCACCAGGGCGGCCGGCGAAAGGGAGCGGGGCCGGCGACGCCGATGCGCCGCCGGCGAGAAGGTCAGGGTCATGGTCACGCCCGCTCGGGATCGAGCACGCGGGCGACGATCTCCTGGAAGCGGGCGGCATGATCGGTCACGGCGCCGAGCGACGTCACCTTCTCATGGTTGATGCAGAAGACGTCATGCAGCGGCCCGACGCTGACGGGGGCGGGCATCGCGGCGCGGCAGCGCTCCTCGACGAAGGGGCAGCGGCCGGCGAGCGGGCAGCCGGGGGGCAGATCGATCGGGCTCGGGATCTCGCCGGCGAGCGTCAGGCGCGTCCCTGACGTCAGCGAGGGATGCGGCAGCAGCACCGAGGCGAGCAAGCCGTTGCTGTAGGGATGGCCGGGCGCCGCGAAGACCGGCGCCGCCGGTCCGTCCTCGACGATCGAGCCGAGATAGAGCACGACGACGCGGTCGCTGAGAAAGCGCACGGTCGAGAGATCATGCGAGATGAAGAGATAGGCGGTGCCGAGTTCGGCCTGCAGCCGCTGCAAGAGATCGACGATCTCGGCCCGCGCGGTCGGATCGAGCGCGGAGGTCGGCTCGTCGAAGACGACGAGATCCGGCCGCGTGATGATGGCGCGGCCAATGCCCACGCGCTGCTGCAAGCCGGCGCTGAGCTCGGCCGGCAGGCGATCGAGCAGCGAAAGCGGCAGGCCGATCTGCTCGGCCACCTCGACCACGCGGCGCTCGCGCTCGGCCCGCGCCACGCCGCCATAGATCAGCGGCTCGGCCAGGATGTCGGCGACATGCATGCGCGGATTGAGGCATTCCGCCGGTTCCTGGAACACCATCTGCAGCCGGCCGCGGAGGCGCGGCGAGCGCACATTGAGCCGGCGGCCGATCGGCTCGCCCTCGAACAGGATGGTGCCGCTGGTCGGCTCGACGAGGCCGAGGATGCAGCGGCCGACCGTCGTCTTGCCGGAACCGGATTCACCGACGAGGGCGACGGTCTGGCCGCGCTCGATCTGGAAGCTGATGTCGTTGATCGCCTGGACGCGCCGGCGCGAGCCGCTGATCGGGAAATGCTTGACGAGATTGCGGACTTCGAGAAGCGCCACGATCAGCCTCCGACCGGGAAATGGCAGCGCACGGCGCAGCCGTCGGCGAGCTGGCGCAATTCGGGATGCTCGCTGAAGCAGCGCTCCTGCCGGCGGACGCAGCGCGGCGCGAAGCGGCAGCCAGTGCCGACCGGCGCGTCGTCGTCCTCCAGCGGCCGCGTCCAGTGCCGGCGAAGCTCCGCGCTATAGGCGAAGGCCGCCAGCAGCATGATGCTGTAGGGATGGGTCGGCCGGTCGAAGAAGGTGGCGACATCGGCGAGTTCGACGATCTCGCCGGCATAGAGCACCGCGATGCGGTCGCAGAAATGCGCGACGACGCCGATGTCGCGGGTGATGAAGATCGCCGAGGCGTTCTTGGCGCGGATCAGCGTCTTCATCAGTTCGAGGATCTGCGCCTGCACCGTGACGTCGAGGCCGCTGGTCGCATCATCGGAGACGACGAGGGTCGGCGAACAGGCGAGCGCGATGGCGATGACGACGCGCTGCGCCATGCCGCCGGAAAGCTCATGCGGAAAAGCGGAGAGCCGCCGCTCGGGATCGGGGATCGACACCGCCTTCAGCATCTCGAGCGCGCCCTTGCGGGCCGCGGCCTTGTCGAGGCCGAGATGGTAGCGCAGCACATTGCCGATCTGCTCGCCGACGGTCAGCACCGGGTTCAGTTCGCTGCGCGGATTGGGAATGATCATCGCGAGGTCGCGGCCGAGGATCGCGCGGCGGGCGTCGTCCGAGAGCTCGGTCAGCACCTCGCCGCGAAAGGTCACGCTGCCGGCATCGACCCGGCCCGGCCGCGGCACGAGGCCGAGAATGGCCCTGGCCAGCGTCGACTTGCCGGCGCCGGATTCGCCGACGACGCCGACCATCTCGCCGCGGGCGATGGTCAAATCGATGCCGCGCAGCGCCGTGACCGCGGCGCCGGTCGGATGCGGGAAGGAGACGTTGAGGTTGCGGACGTCGAGCAGGGGCTCGCCGGCCGGCTCGGGGCTCAGCGCTGTGGTCATCTCAGCCTCGCGTCCGCGGATCCAGCATGAAATAGGCGAGGTCGACGACGAGATAGACGACCAGCGAGAAGATCGCCGAGAACACGACGAAGCCGAGCACCGGGTTGATGTCGGCATTCAGCACCGCCTGCACCGCATATTGGCCGGCGCCGCCCCAGCTGAACACGATCTCGACCAGCACGGCGCCGCCGATCAGGAAGCCGTAGAGCACGCTGACGATGGTGACGATCGAGGGCAGCGAGGCGCGGATCGCCTGCCGCCGCACCACCTTGCGCGGCAGGCCGCACATCTCGGCATAGCGGATGAAGTCGGACGCCTGCACGCGCAGCATCGTCGACTGCGTCACCTTGAGGATCGGGCCGGCATTGATGAGGCCGAGCGTCAGCACCGGCAGCGCGAGATGGCCGAGCACCGAGCCGAGCAATTCGAAATCGCCGGCGAAGAGGCTGTCGATGATCATGCTGCCAGTGACGAAGGGCGGATTGGCGAGCGCGATGTCGATGCGGCCGAGCGGCGGCGGCGCGATGTTCAAGAGCGAATAGAAGACATAGATCATGACGAGGGCCAGCCAGAAGTCGGGGATCGCCCCGGCGAGGAGGCCATAGACGTCGCCGACCTTGCGGAGCGACCCGCGCCGCTCGCTGGCGGCGGCGATGCCGAGCGGCACGCCGATCAGGAGCGCGAGGCAGAGGCCGAGCGTGACGAGCTCCAGCGTCGCCGGGAAGCGCTCGACGAGATCGTCGAGCACCGGCCGCGTCGACTGCCAGGAGATGCCGAGATCGCCGCGCAGCACATGGCCGATATAGACGAGGAACTGCGCCGGCACCGACTGGTCGAGGCCGAGCGAGGTGCGGAGCGCGGCGACCGAGTCGGGCGTCGCATTGGGACCCAGCATCAGCACGGCGGGATCACCCGGGATCAGCTTCACCAGGAAGAAGCTGACCATGAGGATGCCGAGGAGCTGCGGGATGACGAAGGCAAGCCGGCGAAGGATATAGCGGGCAAGGGCCATGGCGGTCACGCTCCCCTGTCGCGGCGGACGACGAGGCGCATCTGCGCCGGGTCGGTCAGGACCTCGAGGCTGCTGCCGACGAGTGCGAAGCCGAACACCGTGATCCCCAAGGCGATGCCGGGCACGACCGAGGGCCACCACTGGCCGGTGGTGACGTTCTGGAAGCCGGTGGCGATCATCGAGCCCCATTCGGGCGTCGGCGCGACGACGCCGGCGCCGACGAAACTGAGTCCGGCGGTCAGGAGCACCGACCAGCCGATATTGATCGAGAGCTGCGCCATCGCCGCGCCGATGGCGTTCGGCATGATGTGGCGGGAAAGGATCGCGAAATCGGAGGCGCCGGAGACGAAGGCGGCATCGACATAGCGCATGGTGCGGATCGCCATCACCTGGCTGCGCATCAGGCGGAGATAGATCGGGATGTTCACGAAGGCGATGGCGATGACGACGCTGAGGATGCCCTGGCTGAACACCGCGACGAGCGCGATGGCGAAGACGAAGACGGGAAAGGCCTGCAGCACGTCGGCGGCGCGCATGACGCAGATGCTGAAGGCGGAGCGCACCGGCGAGCGGCGCTCGTAATAGCCGACCACAGCGCCGAGCGGGATGCCGATCGCCGCCGACAGCGCCGTGCCGAGCACGGCGATGGTGAGATCGGTGCGCGGCGCGTAGAGGATGCGGCTGAAGATATCCATGCCGGTATTGTCGGTGCCGAACCAGTGCGTGAGGCCGGGCGGCAGCAGATAGACCTCGGGATTGGCCGTGACCGGATCAAAGGGCGCGAGCCAGGGCGCGAAGATCGCGCAGAGCGTCACGCCGAGCACGATGGCATAGCCGAGCGCGAAGATCGGCTTCCAGCGCAGCACCGCGAGGAAGACGGCGAGGCGGCGGCGGAAGACCGCCCCCGCGCCGCCGCGCCCCTGCCCCGCCGGCAAGGCCGACCGCGCGCCGGCAAACGAGCCGGCGCGCGCTGGTTCGGATCCTGCCGTCATCCCTTGACCGAGAAGTCGGCGAAGTTGATCGAGTTCGAGGTGTAGTAGGTGAAGCCCTCGACCTTGTCGCGCCGCGCCATGGTGAAATTCGGCGAGGCGACGAAGACCCAGGGCGCATCGGCCATGACGATCTTCTGGATCTCCAGCATCAGCTCGGTGCGCTTGGCGAGATCGGTCATCTGCGAGCCGGCCTCGATCATCTTGTCGACTTCTGGATTGGCGTAGTTCGAATAGTCGACGAAGGACTTCGAATAGAAGTAGAGTCGGAGCGCGAAGACGGGATCCGCCGTCCAGGGCGCATCGACGAAGAACAGCATCGCCTGCTTCTTGCCCGAGACCTCGTTGAAATAGGTGCCGGCCGGCACCTTGTGCAGCACGAGGTCGACGCCGATCTTGCGGAGCGAGGTCTGGAAGAGCAGCGCGATCGGCTCCTGCACGGGATCGCCGGCATTGTAGGAGATCTCGACCTTGAAGCCGTCCGGCAGGCCGGCCTTGACGAGCAGCGCCTTGGCCTTGTCGAGATCGAGGGTGTAGTCGTCGAAGGCGTCGCTGAAGCCCGGATAGATCGAGGGCATGCAGCCCTTCAGCGGTCCGGCGATGTTCTGGAAGATCGAGGCGATGACGGCATCGCGCGGGAAGGCGTAATTCATCGCCTGGCGCACTTCGGGCTTGTCGAAGGGCGCGACCTTGGCGTTGAGGATGATCCACATCATCGAGGAGGCGTCGACGGTCTCGATCTTGACGCCGGGCGCCTTGGCGAGCTGCTTGATCTCGAGCGGCTGCAGCGCCTGCGCGATATCGACCGCGCCGCCCTGCAGCAGCGCGACGCGCGTCGCCGAGGTCGGCACCTCCTTGTAGATGATCGTGTCGATCGCCGGCTTGCCGAGATAGTAGTCTGCGCGCGCCTCGAACACCGCCTGCTGGCCGCGCACCAGCGACTTCAGGCTGTAGGGGCCGAAGCCGGCCGAATTGTTCTCCAGGAACTTGCGCGCCCAGGGATCCTCCGGCGTCGCCATCTGCTTGCACTTCACGGAATCGAAGATGTTCGCATAGCGGTGCGTCTGGATCTTCAGCATGATCGGGTTCGGATGCGCCGGGTGGAACGACACCGTGTAGCGATCCTCGACCTTGACGCTGTCAGGCGTCGCGAGATCCATCAGCCCGACCTGGAAGCCGCCGATGGCGTTGAGCGCGAATTTGCGGTCCCAGGTCCACTTGACGTCGTCGGCGGTGAGCTCGTTGCCCCAGTTGCTCTTGACGCCCTTCCTGAGCCGCATCCTGAGCATCATGCCGTCGGGCGCGACCTCCCAGCTCTCGGCAAGGCGCCCTTCGAGATCGGCGTCGCCCGGCAGGCCGGGAACATCGACGATGTTCTCGCGCATCACGCCCGGCACCTTCGGGTCGGGGATCTTCTTGTAGGCGACGAGGCTGTCATAGAGCTGGCCGATCGCGTCGATTGTGCCGAGGCTGCCGTCATATTCGTTGTCGAGGCTCTGCGGCGTGCCCGGCGCCGCGACGACCAGCCGACCCGGCGTCGCCGCGAAGGCCGCCGCGCCGCCGATCAGATCGCTGGTGAGGGCGGATGCCGCGAACAGCGAGGCAAGCCGAAAAGTATCGCGGCGGCTGATGGCCGTCGGCGCATGGGTGCCGTTCTTCATGACTGTGTTCCCTGCTCGTTTGTTGAGGGCTCGCAAAAGCGCCTGCCAAAAAGCTCGGCTAAATCCTACATACTGTCAACAGAAAACATAATGATGATGACAATGAGCGCAGCAGGCAGTGCCCGGCGATTGGACGCCTGACGCGGCGCGGCGCCACCTCGTTGTTTTCTATGGTTTATTTATCGTCTCGCATGGCCAGCGCCACAGCGAGAAGCGCGTCGCCATCGCGCGTTTTTCTGTCTACATTTTGATGTTGCTGCCCAAGCCCTGACCAGCAAGGATCAGCGACCGTCTGGCGGTTGGCATAGGGCCCTCTCCGAGGCGCAAGACCGAATGCCGGGACGGCTTTCCGCGCGCCATCCCCGCCAGTGAACGCGCATGCCAACGAGCAGCGCGCACACACTCCATCCGCTACACGCGCCGCCTGCGTGTTTCTGTAGACTGACGACAGAAATTGTCGTTCATTTGCCGATGCAGGGGCGTCGTTCGCGGCCAGACGCCGGGTCCTGCCGCCGAGCGGACGCGATTCCCCGTCCCGCCGGCGCGCCCGCAACAGGCCGGCACCCCGCGCAACGGGCCGCAACAGATGCGTCATCCCACAGTCAGGGCGCCGTCCGCGCCCCATTCGAAAGGCAGACCGACATGATCGATGCGATCGGCTACGGGACCACGGGTCCCGACACGCCGCTGAAGCCGTTCCGCTTCCAGCGCCGCGACCCTCGCGCTGGCGATATCGAGATCGAGATCCTCTATTGCGGCGTCTGCCACACCGACCTGCACCAGAGCCGCAACGACTGGGGCAATGCGCTCTATCCGATGGTGCCCGGCCACGAGATCGTCGGCCGAGTCGCCTCTGTCGGTGCCGATGTCGAGGGCTTCCGCGTCGGCGACCTCGCCGGCGTCGGCTGCATGGTCGATTCCTGCCGCCAGTGCCGGCCGTGCACGAGCCTGCTCGAGCAATATTGCGAGGAGGTCCCGACCTGGACCTACAATGCGCGCGAACGCGGCTCCGAGCAGCTCGCCTTCGGCGGCTATTCCGACCGCATCGTCGTCGATGCGCATTTCGCCGTGAACATCCCGGCCTCGCTCGATCTGAAGGCCGTGGCGCCGCTGCTCTGCGCCGGCATCACCACCTATTCGCCGCTGAAGCACTGGCGCGTCGGCCCCGGCCAGAAGGTCGGCGTCATCGGTCTCGGCGGGCTCGGCCATATGGGGGTGAAATTCGCCAAGGCGCTCGGCGCAGAGGTCGTGATGATCACCACCTCGCCGGAGAAAGGCGCGGATGCGCTCCGCCTCGGCGCCGACGCGGTGCTCGTCTCGACCGATCCGGCGGCGATGCGCCGGCATGCAGGGAGCTTCGACTTCCTGCTCAACACCGTGCCGGTCGGGCACGACGCCAACCCCTATCTGGAATTGCTCCGCCTCGACGGGACGATGGCGATCGTCGGCGCGCTGACGCCGCTTGCCCCCGTCGTCGGCGGCAACCTGATCGTTGCAAGGCGCAGCGTCGCCGGATCCTCGATCGGCAGCCCCTCGGAAACGCAGGAGATGATCGATTTCTGCGCCAAGCACGGCATCGTCAGCGATGTCGAGGTCATCGCCATCGCCGATATCGGCGAGGCCTTCAAGCGGCTGGAAACGAACGACGTCCGCTACCGCTTCGTCATCGACATGGCCTCGCTGAAGGACGCCGCCTGAGCGCCGGGCGCCGGCTGTCGGACCACGGAAGCCAAGCCGGGCTCTGCGCCCGGCTTGGCTCGAAACGGCTCAGAACTGCTGTTCGGCGCGGCCGCGGACCAGCTGCGACAGCACCACGGCGACGAGCAGCGCGCCGCCATAGAACATCGACTGCACATAGGAACTCATGCCCATGAAGATCAGTCCGGTGATGCCGACGACGAGGAAATAGACCGCGATCAGCGTGCCCCAGGCATTGAAGCGGCCGGGAATGATCGCCGTCGAGCCGAGGAACGCGGCGGCGAAGGCGGGCAGCTGGAACGAGGTGCCCGAGGACGGATCGGCGGCGCCCTGCGTGCCGCAATAGAGGATGCCGGCGATGGCGCCGAGCAGGCTGGAGGCGATCAGCGCGCCCCAGCGGACGCGGTCGGTGTTGATGCCGCTCAAACGCGCGACCTCGCGGCCGCGGCCGACGAACAGCACCCGCCTTCCGATCGCCGTGTGCTCGAAGACGTACCAGATGATGAGCGCGAGCAGCACCGCATAGTAGAAGACGATGGGTATGCCGAAGATGCGCTGCACGATCACATATTGCATCAGCGCGAAGTCGACGCCGCTGATCGTCTGCGCGCCGCTGAACCAGACGGCGACGCCGGTCGCGAATGTCCCGGTGCCGATCGTCACGATCAGGGAGTGGATACGGAAATAGGTGATGAGAAAGCCGTTGATGATGCCGACGACGAGGCCCATGGCCAGCGCCGCGGCGATCGCCAGTCCCAGCGGCACGCCCATCTGCGCATTGAGGACGGCGACGATCACCGAGGCGAGCGCCAGCACGCTGGCGATCGACATGTCGAAATCGTTCGCGGTCAGCGGGATGATCAGCGCCAGCGCGACGATGGCGAGGATCGCCTGGCTGCCGAGCATGCCGGAGATGTTGCCCCAGCTGAGGAAGGTGTCCGGGCGCACGGCGCCGAAGAAGGCGACCAGCACGAGCAGCCCGATCACGAGGCCGTAGCGCTCGAGCTGGACGCCGATCTGGCGGCGGCGATGGCTGGAATGGGCGGCGGCGGTGCTCATGAGGCGGCTCGGATCAAAGAGGGGCTCTCCAGACAGGTGCGCGCGATCTGGTCCTTGGTGACGTCGGTGCCATCAAGCGTGCGGACGACGCGGCCGTCCGAGAAGACGAGGACGCGATGGCAGAGAATGGCCAGTTGCTCATAGTCGGAGCTGGCGCAGATGACCGAGGCGCCTGACGACGTCGCCTTGCGGATCGCCTCGAACACCAGCTCGCGCGCGCCGACATCGACGCCCTGCGTCGGCTCGTCGAGCAGGATCAGCGTCGGATGGGTCTGAAGCCATTTGGCCAGCACGACCTTCTGCGCATTGCCGCCGGAGAGCGAGGCAAGCGGCTGGAACGGCCGGTTGGGCGAGACGCCGAAGTCCTCGCCGAGCTTCAGCGCCAGCTTGCGCATCGCCGCGCGGCGCACATTCCAGCGGTTCAGCTTGGTGCCGAGCAGCGGCATCGTGACATTGTCCTCGATCGGCAGCACGCCGATCGCCGCATTCTGGTTGCGGTCGCCGGGGATCAGCACCATGCCGCCGCGGATCGAGCTTTCGGGGACATGGCCGGGGATCGCGGTGGTGCGGCCGTCGATCGTGAGCGTGCCGGTGCGGGCCGGGCTCGCGCCATAGAGCTGGTAGACGACCTGCTCGAAGCCGGAGCCGAGCAGGCCCGTCAATCCGACCACCTCGCCGGGACGGATGTCGAGCGAAAGGCCGCGCACGCTGCCGCCGGAGAGGCTGTCGATCGAGACGCGGGCCGGCGCGGACAAAGCGAGCGAGGGCGCCTTGGTGCTCTCCGTCATCTTGCGGCCGACGATCAGCTCGATGATGTCCTGGCGGCTGCAGGCGGCGGTATCGACCGTGCCGGTGTTGCGGCCGTCGCGCAGGATCGTGGCGCGATCGGTGATCTCGCGCACCTCGTCGATGTCATGCGAGACGAACAGCACGCTGGCGCCGCCGGCGACGATGCGGCGGACAAGGCCGAACAGCTTCTGCACATCCGCCTTCGGCAGGAAGGGCGTCGGCTCATCGAGGATCAGCACGCCGGTCTCGGCGCCGTCGCCGCTGCGGAGATCCTCGACCGCGCGGACGATGGCGACCATCGCGCGCTCGACGGCGGCGAGACGGCCGACGCTCTCGGCCGGATCGATCGGGAGATCGTAGCGGGCGAAGATCTCGGCGGCCCTGGCGCGCTTGGCCCGCCAGGAGATCGCGAGTTCCCGCGAGGCGCTGAGCCGCGTCAGCTCGAGATTCTCGACGACGCTCAGCGAGGGAATGAGGCCGAGATGCTGGTGCACGACACTGATGCCGAGCGCCTGCGACTGGCCGGAAGGCAGCGGCAGCGGCACGGACCGGCCGCCGAGACTGAGCTCGGCGCCCGGATCCGGATCATGATAGCCGGCCAGGATCTTGATCAAGGTCGACTTGCCGCAGCCATTCTGTCCGAGGAGGCCGTGGACCTCGCCCTTCCGAACCGTCAGCGAGACATCGTCCAAGGCACGATGACCGCCGAACGTCTTCGAGAAATGGCGCGCTTCCAGTCCCATGGCCTCCCCGATCATCAGTCGAGCATCCAGAGCTTCTTGTAGCCTTCGACATAGGCATCGCCATAGCCCTTGGAGAGCTCGGGCGGCGTGCCGGCTTCGGCGGCATTGATGGCGTCGAAGAGATAGAAGGGGATGAAGGGATCATCGACCGGGGCGAGGCCGCAGACCCGGCGCATGTTGGCGTCGAGCACGGCATGGGCGATCCAGTTGAGATTCTCGCCGATGGTCATGTCGACCTGGCCGTTCTGGATCAGGCTGATCGCGCCGGGCGTGCCGTTGAAGCCGTTGATCAGCACGCGGTCCTGCGCGCCGGCGAGGATGACGCCGGGGACGACGAACTGCGTCATGCCGTCATAGATGGTGATGATGTAGTTGATGGAAGGGTCGGCGGTCAGCGCGGACTGCACGGTCGGGGTCAGGCGGGTCGCCCAATCGGCCGGCGGCACATTGATCGTCGTGCTCTTGCAGGTCGGGCACTTCTCGAGCTCCTGCTTGATGCCGGATTCGATCAGGCCGGTGGCGAGCGGGCCGGTGGCGATCAGGACGAGCGCGTTGAGCTTGCCCTCGCGCTTCACGATCGCCCAGTCGGCGAGGATGTTGCCGACGGTGCGATAGTCGACGACGGCGTCGCCATCGACATATTTCAGCATTTCCTCGCGCTGTTCCTTGCCGCTGTTATGCGAGGCGACGACGGGGATGCCGGCCTCGCGGGCGGCGAGAACCTGCGGCACCAGCGTGCGCGGATCGGCGCCGGCCAGGAGGTCGATCAGATTGACCTTCTCGGTGATGGCGGCATTGATGCCCTGGGCCCATTGCTGGCTGGTGCCCTGGTTCTCCCAGATGATGAACTTGAAGCCGAGGCTGTCGGCGATCGCCTTCATTTCCTTCTCGATCGCCGCCGTGAAGGTGTTCTCGCTCGACACGGGAATCGAGAGAATGCTCTTGCCGGCCATGCACTGCTTGGCATCGAAGGCGGGCCCGGCCGCCTTGAATGCGGGCTTCTGCTGGAAGCGCGCCAGATTGTCCTTGAACGGCTGCAGATCCAGCGTCTCCGCCGACGCCGGCTGAGCGATCACGCCCGCAGCCGCCACGAAGGCCATCGCCGCCAGACCGAGGGCGACTTTGCCCCATCTTCCCTGCTGTCGATTCATGTCGACCCTCTCTTGTTGCGCAGTGATCGAAACCACGATAATCGGTTTCTGTATGCAGTCTACAGAATGATGCGCTGATTGAAAGAATTTTTTGAAGCCGGCCTGTTTCGGTGTTCCGATCGCTTGCAGAGCCGGCGCGACTGGTCGATTCTGGTTGTGAGCCGTCAACAGGAAACGCGCGCGCAGTCGAGGATCGGCGTCGAAATCGACATGTGGCGGAAACAGATCGCGCTGAGAACCAAGGGACCGGTCAAGTGACACCACCGAACAGTGACGAGGCTGAGGGCGAAGACATGGCCGTGCCGGCGCAGGTCGCGCTGACGGAGCAAGTTGTCCAGAAGCTGATCAACGCGATTGTCGGGGGAACACTTCAACCGGGTGAGAGGCTGATCGAGACGAAGCTGGCCGCCCGCCTCGGCGTCAGCCGCGGTCCGCTCCGGGAGGCTCTCAAGATCCTTGCCGGGCAAGGTCTCGTCCAGACCAGCATGGGCCGGGGGACGCGCGTCTCACAGTTGACAGCCGAGGAGGTCGAGAACATGTCGCTGCTGCGCGCCCTGCTCGAGGGCCTCGCGGCGCGGCAGTTCGTGGCGGCGGCGACGCCGGATTCGCTCGCCAGCATCCGCCGCATCTATGAGGCGATGATGGAGGCGGCCTCCTCCGGCAACGAGACGGCCTATCGCGACCTCGATTCCCAATTCCACGAGGCGGTGGTCGTCGGATCCGGCAATCGCTTCCTGCTGTCGAGCTGGCGCTCGCTCAGGACGCTGCTCTATGCCTATCTCGCCAAGAGCGCGCTCTATCACGACGAGCCCGCCGATGTCGCCCGCCGGCACGGCGCCTTCCTGAAGGTGCTCGAATCCGGCGATCCCGGCGAGGCCGAGGCGCTGTTCCGCAGCGTCATCCTGCTCAAGGCCTATCAGAACATCAACAAGCCGATCCCGAGCTCGACCATGAGCTACATCACCCGCGACGTCCGCAAGGACGGGGCGATCATCAAGCTCGATTGAGCGCAGAGAGCGGTTCCGGACCATGTCCCCGTCCATGATGAAGGTCGCGCTGGTCACCGGCGCCCAGCAGGGCATCGGCCGCGCCAGCGCGCTGGCCCTCGCCCGCCAGGGCTTTGACATCGCAGCGCATTATCTCGACGACGAGGCTGCCGCCGCGGCGCTTGGCGCCGAGATTGCCGCGCTCGGCCGCCGGGCGACGCTGCACCGCGCCGATCTTAGCGCCGTCGGCGAGGCGCAGGCGCTGGTCGAGGCGGCCCATGCGGCCCATGGCCGGCTCGATGCCGTCGTCAACAATGCCGGCGTCTTCCCGCGCTCCACCCTCGCCGAGCTCAGCGAGGCCGTGTGGGACCTGACGCTCGACGTCAACCTGCGCGCCGCCGCCTTCGTCACGCAGGCCGCCGTCGCGATCATGCGCGAGGCCGGCACCGGCGGCGCGATCGTCAACGTCTCCTCCGTCGCCTCGTTCGGAACGGCGCGCGGCGTGCACTACAGCGCCAGCAAGGGCGGCCTCGATGCGCTCACCCGCGCCTCGGCGCTCGACGTCGCGCGCGACGGCATCCGCGTCAATGCCGTGGCGCCCGGCATGATCCTGACGGCGCAGGCCCTCGGCGGCAACGACCGCGAGGAGCTGGAGCGCATGGCCGCGGCCACGGTCCCCGGCCGGCTCGGCAGCGCCGAGGAGGTCGCGTCCGTCGTCGCTTTCCTCGTCTCGGACGCCGCCAGCTTCATCAATGGCGAGGTCATCCAGGTGAATGGCGGCGCGCATATGGCGTGACGCCGCGAAGGCGCATTGACTTCTGTAGACAGTCTACTGGATAATGCGATTCCTATCGAGGAGTTTGCATTGTGACAGAGGTTCGCCTCCTTTCGACGACCGCCATCCTTGGCTACGGCTTTCCTGAGGATTCGTTGAAGCGCGGCCTCGCCCGCGATCCGCACCTGATCGGCGCCGATGCCGGCAGCGTCGATCCCGGGCCCTATTATCTCGGCTCGGGCAAGAGCTTCGCGTCGCCGCGCGCGATCAAGCGCGATCTGCAGCTGATGCTGCGCGCCTCGGCGGAAACGGGCGTTCCCGTGGCGATCAGCACGGCCGGTGGCGCCGGCGGCACGCCGCATCTCGAGGCGACGGCCGAACTCGCCCGCGAGATCGCGCGCGAGGACAAGCTCCAGTTCAAGATGGCCCTGATCGGTTCCGAGCAGGACAAGGGGTTCCTCGCAGCCCAAGCCGAGGCCGGCAAGGTGCGGGCGCTGGCCGGCCTGCCGCCGCTCTCGCGCGAGACGATCGACAAGGCGACGCGCGTCGTCGGCCTGATGGGCCCCGAGCCCTATATCGAGGCGCTCGATGCGGGGGCGCAGGTGATCATCGGCGGCCGCAGCACCGATCCGGCCCCCTGGGCGGCCGCAGTCATCCGCGCAGGGCTCGGCACGGCCGAGGCCTGGTATGCCGGCAAGATGCTCGAATGCGGCGCCGAACCCGCGCTGCCGAAGAAGGAAGACTGCCTGTTCGTGACCGTCGGCGAAGGCTATGTTGAGTGCGAGCCGACCAATCCGATCCGCCGCTGCACGCCGATGTCGGTGGCGAATTTCGCGTTGCATGAGAATGCGAGCCCGGTGCGCCATGTCGAGCCGGGCGGCATCCTCGACACGACCGACTGCGTGTTCGAGGCCGTCTCCGACCGCGCCGTCCGCATTTCCGGCATGCGCTGGGAGCCGTCGGACCTGCTGACGATCAAGCTCGAGGGTGTCGAGCTGGTCGGCTATCGCGCCGTCGCCATCTGCGCGACGCGCGATCCGGTGCTGATCGCCACCATCGACCCCTATCTCGTCCGCGTTCGCGAGATCGTCGCGGAGAAGACGAGCGCCTTCGGCATTTCGGGCGAGGACTATCAGCTGGTCATCCGCGTCTACGGCCGCGACGGCGTCATGGGCGCGCTGGAGCCCTACAAGGGCCCGCTCGGCCACGAGCTCTGCTTCGTGCTGGAGGCGATCTGCCCGACGCAGGAACAGGCGTCGGCGGTGATCGCGATCGCGCGCACGACCATGCTGCATTCGGACTTCGCCGGGCGGCTGTGCAAGGAAGGCAACATGGCCATCCCCTTCTCGCCCTCCGATCTCGAGGCCGGCGCGATGTATCGCTTCAGCGTCTTCCACACGGTCGAGGCGCCGTCGCCGACCGCGCTGTTCCCCATCACCTACGAGACCGTCTGACCATGGCTTCCATCGCGTCCATCGCCCAGGTCTGCAAGAGCAAGAATGCCGGGCCGTTCTTCTTCACCATCGACGTGGTCTTCGAGAAGAAGGCGATGTTCGAGCGGGTGCGCGCGACAGGCGTGCTCAATGCCGAGCTCTTCGCCCGGCTCTACCAGGTCGAGCTCGACCAGGTTCAGTTCACCATCTATCCGGCCGCCCTCGCCTTCAAGGCGACGGTGCCGCGGCGGATTCCGGCCGGCGACATCGGCGACAGCGACGTCTATGGCGCGCAGCAGCATGCGCCGCTGCTGGCCATCGACATTCCGATCAACGACCTCGACTGAGGCGAAGGCGCCGCGCACCGCACGGCGCGTCGTTCCTTCGTTGATGCCAAAAGGCCGGAGCGTCTCGCGACGCTCCGGCCTTTCTCGTTTCGTCAGGGCTTCAGGACGATGCGGCCGAAGAAGTTGCGGCTTTCCATCAGTTCCTGCGCTTCTGCAGCGGCGCTGAGGTCGAACACGTCGTGGATGACCGGCTTCAGGTCGCCGCGGGCCATCAGGTCCAGCACCGTCGCGGCGATCTCCTGCGTGAAGCGGCCGCAGCCCATCACGGTCAGGTGGCGGCGGAAGAAGTCGATCATGTCGATGTCGACGATCTCGCCACCATGCGCGCCGATCGAGGCGAGGCGGCCGCCATCGGCGAGCGCCTTGATGCTGGCCTTGAGGATGTCGCCGCCAACGCCGTCGAAGGCCAGATCGACGCCGCGGCCACCGGTGAGCCGCATGACGCCCTCAGCGAGCCCTTCCTCGCGATAGTTGATCGCCTCATGCGCGCCGAGCGCCTTGACCTTGTCGACCTTGTCGGCCGCGCCGACGCTGGCGATCACCCGGGCTCCGGCGAGCCGCGCCACCTGGACGGCGTGCGAACCGACGCCGCCGGCCGCTGCATTGATCAGCACGGTCTCGCCGACCCGGATCTTCGCGGTCGCGACCAGCGCTTCCCAGGCGGTCGCGAACGGCACCATCGAGGCCGCCGCATCGACGTAGGAGACGCCGTCCGGCAGCGCGATCAGCTGGGTCTGGCGCACCTTGAGCTGCTCGGCATAGCCGCCCCAGACATCGACACCGAGGATCTGCACGTTGAGGCAGATGTTCTCGCGCCCGTCCCGGCAATTGGCACAGTGGCCACAGGCGAGGACGAAATGCGGCGAGACGCGGTCGCCGACCTTCCAGCGCGTGACATCCGGGCCGATCGCCGCGACTTCGCCCGCCGCATCGACGCCCATGACATGCGGCAGCGGCTGCGTCACGCCGAAGACGCCGCGGCGGACGTCGATGTCGCAATGATTGAGGCCGGACGCATGCACCCGCACCACCACCTCGTCGCGCACCGGCACCGGGTCGGCGACGTCCTGATAGCTGAGCTGATCCGTGCCACCATAGGCCTTGAGCACTACCGCCTTCATGTCCGCCTCACGCGTTGGTTTGAGTTCTGTCTTCTGTAGACAATTTTTTGGACGTGGTATAGACGGGAAGACAGTTAGTGGAAGGTGAGCCAGACATGACCGACCTCAGTGGTAAAGTCGCCGTGGTGACGGGCGCCGGCAGCGGCATCGGCAAGGGCGTCGCGCTGACGCTCGGCAGAGCGGGCGCCGCCATCGGCGTGCTCGACCGCAACCGTGCCTCGGCGGAGGCCGTCGCGGCCGACCTGACGGCGCAGGGCATCAAGGCGCTGGCCGTCGTCGCCGATGTCGCCGATGTCGCCATGGTCGAGGCCGCCTTCGCTAAGGTCGTTGCGGCCTTTGGC
Organism: Kaistia sp.; assembly: GCA_965229325.1. Taxonomy (GTDB): domain Bacteria; phylum Pseudomonadota; class Alphaproteobacteria; order Rhizobiales; family Kaistiaceae; genus Kaistia. The sequence goes on from OZ245873.1 coordinate 3,000,442, forward strand.
GAGATCGACATCCTCTTCAACAATGCCGGCATCGACAATTCGGTCGATCTCGTCGACATGTCGGAAGCGGTCTGGGACGAGATGATCCGGGTCAACCTCCGCAGCCTCTTCGTCTGCACGCGCGCCGTCCTGCCGGGGATGAAGCGCAAGGGCTGGGGCCGGATCATCAACACCGCCTCTCAGAGCGCCTACAAGGGCGCGCCGGGCATGGTGCATTACTGCGCCACCAAGGCCGGCGTGCTCGGCTTCACCCGTGCGCTCGCCTATGAAGTGATCGGCGACGGCATCACCGTCAATGCCATCGCGCCCGGGCCGATCGACACCCCGATCAAGGACACGCTGCCGCCGGAATGGGTGAAGGCGAAGGTCGAGGGGACGCCGATCCGCCGCTTCGGCACCGTCGACGAAGTCGCCCCGACCGTTCTGCTGCTGGCCGGCGATGGCGGCGCCTACTATGTCGGCGCCTGCCTCAACATGAATGGCGGCGACCATATGGCCTGACGGCCGCCCTGCCCGATCCCCTGCGCGTGGAGCTTTCCGTGACCGATACCGACTGGCGCCATCTTCTCTCCGAAAACGACCGGGCCGTCCTGGCGCGCGGCCAATGGGCCCAGCGCGCCGGCTACGGAAAGCGGCCGGCGCTCATCATCGTCGATGCGCAGAACTACATGACCGGCATCAAGGGCGCACCCGACAATGCCGAGAAGTTTCCGCTCGCCTGCGGCGCGGCCGGCTTCGCGGCGGTCGACCGCATCGCGGAACTGCAGGCGGCCGCCCGTGCGAACGGCGTTCCGGTGTTCCAGACCCGCTTCATCGTCAATCCGCATGCCGACGACTGCGGCATGTTCCACCGCAAGGTCGGCGTCGGTGCCGGACGCAGCGACAATCTCTATTTCGCCGGCACGTTCGGCGCCGAGATCGTCGATGTCCTCAAGCCGCGCCAGGACGAGATCGTCCTCGACAAGAAGAAGAAATCGGCCTTTTACGGCACGCCGCTGCTGTCGCTGCTGATCGATGCGCGCATCGACACCTGCATCATCGTCGGCGGCTCGACGTCCAACTGCGTCCGCGCCACGGCAATCGACAGCGAGCAGAACAACTTCTTCACCATCATTCCCGAGGAAGCGGTGTTCGACCGGATCGACATTTCGCATCGCATCAGCCTGTTCGACATGAACCGCTTCTGCGGCGATGTCGTACCGCAGGCCGAAGTGCTCGCCTATCTCGCAGCGACGAAGGAGGCGGCATGAGCGCCTTTCGTCCCTTTGCCGATACGCCCGTGCCCGGGCCGCAGCGCGATCTGATCGGCTATGGTCGCACCGTGCCGAAGAAGGCGCTGCCGAACGGCGGCCGCGTCGCCGTCAGCCTCATCATCAACTATGAGGAAGGGTCGGAATACGCCCATCCGAATGGCGATGGCCGCAATGACGGCATGACGGAATCGCTCTATGCGATGGATCCGCAATATCGCGATCTCTGCGCCGAGTCCGTCTACGAATATGGCTCGCGCGTCGGCATCTGGCGGCTGGAGCGGCTGTTTTCCTCGCGCAACATTCCGCTGACCTTCTTCGCGAGCGCGGTGGCGCTCGAGAAGAACCGCGATGTCGCCGCCTGGATCGTCGAAAAGGGGCACGAGCCCTGCTCACATGGCTGGCGCTGGGAAGAGGTCTGGAAGCTCTCGCGCGACGAGGAGGCCGACCATATCCGCCGCGCCATCGCCTCGTTCGAGGAGACCTGCGGCCAGCGGCCGCTCGGCTGGTATTGCCGCTATGGCGCCTCGGTCAATACGCGCGAGTTGCTCGTCGAGGAAGGCGGCTTCGAATATGACTCCGACGCCTATAACGACGACTTTCCCTACTATGTCGCCGTCGGCGACAGGCAGCACCTCGTCATCCCCTATTCGGCGACCTACAACGACGCGCGCTTCAGCCTGCTGCCGAGCTATGGCTCGCCGAGCGACTTTCTCGACAACCTGAAGCGCGGTTTCGATCTGTTGTGGGAAGAGGGCGAGGAGAGCCCACGCCTGATGTCGATCGGCCTGCACCCGCGCATCATCGGCCAGGCGAGCCGCGTGCATGCGCTGCGCGAGTTCCTCGACTACGCCATCGACAAGGGCGGCGCCGAATTCATGCGGCGGATCGATATCGCACGCTGGTGGAAGTCGGCCTGAAGGCGCTGTGCCGCTCTTCAAGCCAGAGGCACGGCCGGACGCAGTCCGGCCGGCGCCTTGATCAGGCCTTGACGGCGGCCTTGCGCGCCTTCTTGGCGGGCTTCTTCGGCTCGGCGGCGGCAGCGGCGGCCGCGACGGCCTCCTGCTCGAGCCTGAGCGCCCGCAGCCGATCGGTCTTGGCGACGCGCTTGGCGACCTCGCCATCGATGATCGAGCGCGCGGCCTTGGTCGTCAGCTCGTTCTTGGCCTCGATACGCGAGGCGGCGGGCTTCGCGGGAGCGGCATCCGGGGCGGACTTCATGGCATCCTCCTAGGCCTCAAAAAAGAAAAAAGGCCGGGCAAACCCGACCTTCTCCGATACGTCTCGATAGCCGTCGCCAGTACATCCGTGGTCTCGGGCTAGAAACGAAATCCTTACGCGGCCTTGATGTTCTCGGCTGCGCTCTTGCCGCTGCGGCTGTCGGTGACGACGTCGAAGCTGAGCTTCTGACCTTCGCTGACCGAGCTCATGCCGGCACGCTCGATGGCGGAGATGTGAACGAACACATCCGAGCCGCCGTTGTCCGGCTGAATGAAGCCAAAGCCCTTGGTGGCATTGAAGAACTTGACGGTTCCAACATTCATGACGATTTCCTTTCAATCGACATAGAGGTTCGCCGTTCGACAACGCGCCGAACGCCGTAGAGACATCGATTTGATCGGGGAAGTTCGCCAAAGACGCGGATCGCGCCGAAACAAAATTCAACAAGTAAGATCGATGACCGTGATATAGGCGCTATTTCTCCTTTGCACAAGCCCCGATCATCAATCGCTGTCATTCCGATCATCGATCCGATTCGAAATGGCCATCCTGCGAACGGCAGCGATGACCTCAAGCGTCAGCGTCACAGTGGCCGATTGATCACCGGCGCCGTGGCGGATAAGCCGGGCGTCGGGAGCGAACAACCAGGAGATACGGCCATGAGCGACGCGATCACGCGGGACAGCAACGGCAATGCGCTGAGCGACGGTGACGCCGTCACCGTGATCAAGGACCTCAAGGTCAAGGGCACGTCCGAGACCATCAAGCGGGGCACGCTGGTCAAGGGCATTCGCCTCACCGGCAACCCGGCCGAGGTCGAGTGCAACACGAAGCAGGTCAAGGGCCTGGTGCTGAAGACCGAGTTCCTCCGCAAGGCGTGATCCGGCACCACGGGTCCTGCCGGCGACCAGCGCCGCAGATCATCACTGCAGCGATTTGCGGAAGCGGCGGAGGGCGAAGGCGAACAGGGCTGTGCCGATGGCGGCAAGCGCCAGGAATTGCGGCCAGACCACGTCGATGCCGGCGCCGCGAAACAGGATCGCCTGCGCCAGAATGACGAAATGCGTGTTGGGCGCGGCCAGCATCACGGTCTGGATGAACTCCGGCATGCTCTCGCGCGGCGTCATGCTGCCCGAGAGCAGCTGAAGCGGCAGCAGCACCATGATCAGGAGCAGCCCGAACTGCGCCATGGAGCCGGCGAGCGTCGCGAGATAGATGCCCATCGACGTCGTCGCGAACAGCTGCAGCGCCGCCCCGGCGATGAACAGCGCCAGCGAGCCGTTGACGGGAACCTGCAGCAGCCCCTGGACGATCAGGACGAGCGACAGCGACGCGGCGACGAGGACGACCAGGCCCATCGACCAGATCTTGCTCAGCATGATCTCGGCGGGCGTCACCGGCATCACCAGGAGATGCTCGATCGTGCCGTGCTCGCGCTCGCGGATGAGCGCCGCGCCGGTCAGGATGATCGACAGCATGGTGATCGAGGAGATGACGTTGTCGATCGCCCCGAACCATCCCTTGTCGAGCTGCGGATTGAACCGCGACCGGAGGGCGAGCGTCACCGGCACTTCGGCGGTGCCGCCCTCCCCGGCGAGAAACGCGCTGACCTCGCCCGACACGATCTGCGCGATGCTGTTGCCGCCGGTGAAGGCCTGGCTCATGCGCGTGGCGTCGATATTGAGCTGGATGGTCGGCGCCTTGCCGCCGATGAGGTCGCGCTGGAAATCGGGCGGAATGTCGAGCGCGAAGGTATCGATGCCGGCGTCCATCCGTCCATCCATCTCGGACGGGCTGATGAGCGCCGGCACGACGAAATAGGGCGGGTAGAAGGCCGAGATGATGCGGCTCGCGAGAGGCGACTGGTCCTCGTCGACGACAGCGATCGTGGCGCGATTCAGCGTCTCGGGCATGGCGGTCGCCGCCGTGTAGATCGCCACCGAGAAGGCATAGACGATCAGCACCAGCATCATCGGGTCGCGCCGGAGGCCGCGCAGTTCCTTGATCCCGAGATCGGCGATATTGGCAAGGCGCATGGATCAGTCCGCCTGCTTCTTGAGCAGCGCCGCGCCAAGCCCCAGCAGCAGGGGGATGGCGATGACGAGGGGAATGAAGGAGGCGGCGAGCTCGGAAAAGCCGAGCGCCTTGGAGAAGGTGCCGCGCGAGATGGTGACGAAATAGGTGGTCGGATAGATCTGCCCGATCCAGGCGCCGAGGCCCTCCAGCGACGACACCGGATTGACGAGGCCGGAATACTGCACCGCCGGGATGATGGTGATCAGCGCCGTGGCGAAGATGGCGGCGATCTGGCTCTTCATGAAGGTCGACATCACCAGCCCGAGGCCGGTCGTGAAGATCACATAGAGCAGCGCCGCCGCGGCATAGGTCGCGAAGCTGCCGGTGAAGGGGACGCGGAAGGCGAAGACCGCCAGCGCCGACAGCATGAAGAAGTTCAGCATCGCCAGGGCGACATAGGGGATCTGCTTGCCGAGCAGGAACTCCATTCGCGTCACCGGGGTGACGTAGAAGTTGATGATCGAGCCGAGTTCCTTTTCCCGGACGACGCTGAGGACGGCGAGCATCGCCGGTATGACCAGGAGCAGGATCGGGATGACGGCCGGCGCGATGGCGACGAGGCTCTGGACGTCGGGATTGTAGCGGTAGCGCAGCGCGATGTTGAAGCTGCCGGCCGCGGTGACGCCATAGTCCTCGCGCGCCTTCTGCGTCAGCCAGGCGAGGTGCATGCCCTCGACATAGCCCTTGACGGTCTCGGCACGCATCGGCATGGCGCCGTCGATCCAGGCGCCGATCTCGACGGGGCGGCCGCGCTTGATGTCGCGGGCGAAGCCGGGCGGGATCTCGAGCGCCAGGCTGATCTCGCCGTCGGCCATGCGGCGGTCGAGCGCGGCATAGTCGGTGATCGGCGGCTGTTCGGAAAAGTAGCGCGAGCCCTGGAGCTGCTGGACATAGTCGCGGCTGATGACGGTGTCGTCGCGATCGAGCACGGCGAAGGTGAGATTCTCGACATCCATGTTGATGCCGTAGCCGATGACGACCATCAGCATCAGCGAGCCGAGAATGGCGAGCGTCGCGCGGATCGGATCGCGGCGAAGCTCGAGGCTTTCGCGCTGCGTATAGGCGAACATGCGCCGGAGATCGAAGGCGCGGCGGGCCGGCGCTGGCGTGTCGGCGCGATTCGCCGGCGTCTCTTGGGCGGCGGGCGCCGCTTCCGGTGGCGGGGGGGCCGTTGCGCCGGCCGCCACCAGATAGCCGATGAACGCGTCCTCCAGCGAGGCAGCCTTCGCGCCCGCGACGATCGCCGCCGGCGCATCGCTCACCAGCACCTTGCCGGCATGCATCAGCGAGATGCGGTCGCACAGTTCGGCTTCGTTCATGAAATGCGTCGAGACGAAGATGGTGACGCCGTCCTTGCGCGAGAGATCGGACAGGATCTGCCAGAAGGCATCGCGCGCGATCGGATCGACGCCGGAAGTCGGCTCGTCGAGGATCAGGATGTCGGGCGCATGGATCATGGCCACGGCGAGCGACAGGCGCTGGCGGATGCCGAGCGGCAGGGAATCGGGCAGCGCATCCGCGACCGAACCGAGCCCGAAGCGGGCGATCATCGCATCGACGCGGCCGGGAATCGTGTCCGCCGGCAGGGCGAAGAGCCGTGCATGCAGGTCGAGATTCTGGCGAACGGTGAGTTCGGAATAGAGCGAGAAGCCCTGGCTCATATAGCCGACGCGCCGGCGGACCTCGAGGTCGTCGGGATCGACCTCGCGACCGAACAAGCGCGCCGTGCCCGCGCTCGCCGGGAGCAGGCCTGTCAGCACCTTCATGGTCGTGGTCTTGCCGCAGCCGTTCGAGCCGAGAAAGCCGAAGATTTCCCCGCGCGCGATCTTGAAGCTGACCGCATCGACGGCGGTGAAGTCGCCGAACGTGACGCTGACCGCATCCGCCTCGATGGCGATGTCATGGTCGGCGCCGGGCGGACGCGGCGGAATGACGACCTCATGATGCTCGCTGCGGCGCTCTTCCGGCAGCAGCGCGATGAAGGCCGCGTCGAGATCGGCGGTGGCAGTGCGGGTGAGCAGATCCTGCGGCGTTCCGACGGCAAGGATCTTGCCGGCATCCATCGCCACCAGCCAATCGAAGCGCGCCGCCTCCTCCATATAGGCCGTGGCGACGATCACGCTCATGCCGGGGCGCTCGCGCCTGATATCGTCGATGAGCTCCCAGAACTGGCGGCGCGAGAGCGGGTCGACGCCCGTCGTCGGCTCGTCGAGGATGAGCAGGTCGGGATCGTGGATCAGCGCGCAGCAGAGGCTGGTCTTCTGCTTCATGCCGCCGGAGAGCTTGCCGGCCGGGCGATCGGCGAAGGCCGACATGCCGGTGCGCTCGAGCAGCATGGCGATGCGGCGGCGGCGCTCGGCGCCGTCATGGCCGAACAGGCGCCCGAAGAAGTCGACATTCTCCGCCACCGACAGCGTCGGATAGAGGTTCTTGCCGAGCCCCTGCGGCATGTAGGCGATGCGCGGATAGGCCGACTGGCGATGGCGCCGATCGGCGATGTCGCCGCCGAGCACGTCGACGCGACCCATCTGGACCACCCGCGCGCCGGCAACCAGCGACAGGAGGCTCGACTTGCCGACACCATCCGGCCCGATCAGGCCGACCATGCGTCCGGCGGGGATCGAAAGATCGATGCCATCGAGCGCCACGGTCTTACCATAGGCGAGCGAGACCGCGGCGAGCTGGGCGACCGGCGCGAGATCGCCGCCCGAAGCGACAGGCGCGTCGGTCATTTCGGCAGCGTCGTCTGGAGCTTGGCGGGCCACTCGACCGAAGGATCGAGCCGGACATAGGCCATGCCGGGCAGGCCGGTCTTCACCTGGCGGATGTATTTCTGCAGCAGTTCGGGCGCGATCTTCGCCTTGATGCGGAACATCAGCTTCTGCCGCTCTTCCTCGGTCTCGACCGTCTTCGGCGTGAACTGCGCGACATCCGCGACGAAGGTCGCCGTGGCGGGAACGACATATTGCGGGATGGCGTCGAGGACGAGATGCACCTCGCTGCCGATCGCGACCCGCCCGGCTTCCGCCGTCGGCAGGAAGAAGGTCATGTGCACATCGCCGAGATCGACGAGATTGAGCACGACGCCGCCGGCCGCGAGCACCTCGCCGGGCTGGGCGACACGATACTGGACGCGGCCGGCCCGCGGCGAGCGCAGCGTGCTGTCCTCGATATCGGCGGCGATGCTCTCGATCGCGGCCGTGGCCGCGTCGACGGCGGCGAGCGCATCGATGATCTGCGCCTTCGCAGTGCTGATCGCCGCGTCCGTGGCGGCAAGCTGCGCATTCGCCGCCGCGACCGCGGCCTTGGCGCCCTCGGCGGTGGCGCGATCGTCGTCGACCGTCTGCTGCGAGGTGGTGTTGGTGCGCGCCAGCTCCACGGAGCGGGCGAGATGGTGGTCGGCGCCGTCGAGCTGGGCCTGCCGCTGCGCCACGACGGCGATGGCCGCCGTCCGCTCGGCCTCGCGCTGGGTCACCAGGCTCCGGGCGGCGTCGACCGAGACGCTGGCCCGGCGCAATTCGGCCTCCGCCTGCCGGCGCTTGGCCTCCAGCTGCTGCGTGTCCATGACGGCGAGAACCTGACCGGCCTCGACGAAATCGCCTTCATTGACCAGGATGTCCTTGATCCGGCCCGAGGTCTTGGTCGAGACGTCGATCTCCACCGCCTCGATGCGGCCATTGCCGCTGGCGATCCCCGCCGGCAGGTCGCTCCGCGTCGAGAGCGTCCAGGCATAGTAGCCGCCGCCGGCGACGATGATCGCCACACCGATGGCGACAAGTTTCTTCCAGCCTGCTGCGGCCATGCCCGGTCCCACCTCGATTGCTTGGTGAGCTCTGGCCTGCCACCCGCCCCGCGTGACGCGGGAGAAGGAGTGGACGATGCCGCCGCTCGGCATCCATAGTGGAGCCTTACGGATTTCCGTCGTTGACCTACATCAAGGTCGCTCGCGGCGACGCCGGAGGCCGGCGGGCCTCAGGCGTAGCGCTCGGGGCCGAGATCGGTCGTATCGATCTCCGGTTTCCTGCCCGAGATGAGGTCCGCGACGACGCGGGCCGAGCCGCAGGCCATGGTCCAGCCGAGCGTGCCATGGCCCGAATTGACGGTGAGATTGCCGAGCTTGCTGCGTCCGAGGATCGGCGTGCCGTCGGGCGTCATCGGCCGCATGCCGGTCCAGAAGCTGGCCTTGGCCGTGTCGCCGGCGCCGGGGAAGAGATCGTTGACGCAGAAGGCCAGCGTCTCGCGCCGTTTGTCGGAAAGGCGGCTGTTGTAGCCGGAAATCTCGGCCATGCCGCCGACGCGGATGCGATCGCCAAGCCGGGTGATCGCGATCTTGTAGCTCTCGTCGAGCACGGTGGAGACGGGCGCCTTCGCGGCCGAGACGACGGGCGCGGTGATCGAATAGCCCTTGACCGGATAGATCGGCAGGCGGAGCCCGACCGTGCGCCCCATGATCGGCGAGAAGCTGCCCATCGCGAGCACATAGTGATCGCCGGTGATCGTGCCGGCGCTGGTCTCGACGCCCGTTACCTTGCCGCCCTCGGTGTGGAGCCCCTCGATCGTCGTGTTCATGCGGAAGGTCACGCCGAGCGCCTCGGCCATTGCCGCGAGCCGCGTCGTGAACAGATGACAGTCGCCGGTCTCGTCGCCCGGCAGGCGCAGCGCGCCCGCGATGGTCGCCGCCGATCCGGCGAGGCCGGGTTCGGCGCGGAGGCAGCCGGCGCGGTCGAGGACCTCATAGCCGACGCCATAGGCCTCGAGCACCGCGATATCCTTGGCGGCGGCATCGACCTGCTTCTGCTCACGGAAGAGCTGCACCGTGCCGCCGGTGCGCTCGTCATAGGCGATGCCGGTGTCGGCGCGCAGCGTCTTCAGGACGTCGCGGCTGTATTCGGCGACGCGGACCATGCGCGCCTTGTTGATGGCGTAGCGGCCGGCGGTGCAATTGGCGAGCATCCGCACGAGCCAATCGAGCATGGCGGGATCGGGATGCGGCCGAAGGATCAGCGGCGGGTGCTTCATCAGCAGCCACTTGACGGCCTTCTGCGGAATGCCGGGCGCGGCCCAGGGCGAGGCATAGCCGGGCGAGACCTGGCCGGCATTGGCGAAGCTGGTCTCGAGCGCCGGCCCGGCCGCGCGGTCGATCACCTCGACCTCGTGGCCGGCCTTGGCGAGAAAATAAGCGGTGGTGACGCCGATGACGCCCGCGCCGAGCACGACGACTTTCATGACAGGACCTGCCCGCTGAAGACCCGATGATGGCGCTGGCCGAACCGGGTCAGGATCTCGTAGCCGATGGTGCCGGCCGCCCGCGCGACGTCGTCTGCACTCTGCTGCGGGCCGATGAGTTCGAGCGCATCGCCCTCTTTCAGGCCGTCGGCCGGAAGCGCGGAGACATCGACCGTGAAGCTGTCCATCGAGATGCGCCCGATGATCGGCAGGCGGCGGTCGCCGAGGAAGGCCGCGCCGACGGAGGAGAGGCTTCGCGGCCAGCCATCGGCATAGCCGAAGCCGACGGTCGCCAGCCGCATCATGCGCGAGGCCCGGAAGCTGTAGCCATAGCCGACGGCCGTATCGCGCTCGATCGTGCGGATCTGGATCACCGGCGCGGTCAGCCGGACAACCGGGCGGATGCCGCTCATGCGCGGGCCGGCCTCGATGCCGTAGAGCGCCGCGCCCGGCCGGCAGAGATCGAAGTGATAGGCGGGCCCGAGGAACATCCCGGCCGAATTGGCGAGCGACGCCGCAACGCCCGGAAAGCGCAGCCGTGCGGCCTCGAAGGCCTGGAGCTGCGCGGCATTGCCGGGGTGCTCCGGCTCGTCGGCGACGGCGAGATGGCTCATGACGAGGCCGAGATCGAGCCGCTCCAGCAGGCCGGGGGTCGCAAGAAGCTGCGCCTGCTCCGCCTCGGAGAGGCCGAGCCGAGACATGCCGGTATCGACCTGCAGCACCGCCCGCTGCCGCTCGCGACCGCGCGACGACGCCCAGGCCTTGGCCTGGACGAGGCTGTTCAGGACCGGCGTCAGGCCGAGCGACCGGCAGGCGGCGATGTCTTCCGGCGCAACGCCGTTGAGGATCATGATCTCGGGCAGCACGCCGAGGGCGCGGCGCAGCGCGACGCCTTCGCCGAAGGTCGCGACGAAGAAGCGGCGGCAGCCCTCCTGCAGCAGGCGCCGGGCGACGGGTTCGGCGCCAATGCCATAGGCATCAGCCTTCACCACCGCGGCGACGGTCGCCGACGGCGCCATCCGGCTGAGAGCGTGATGGTTGGCAGCGATCGCATCGAGATCGACATGCAGCACGGCGCCGGTGACGCGCTCTGCCGGAAACGACGAAAACGCTGGCATGCCATACACTGCAGACATCGTGACCTCCCGTGGCGATCCCCAAGCATAGGCGCAACGATCATCGAAAATCCTGCAGATCATCGGCGCTTTCTTGCGATCTGTAGCCATTTGCGCAATGATCGATCGCCTTTTGGATGAAACCTGCATGAGCCTCGATCCGATCGACCGAAAGATGCTTCAGCTGCTGCGCCAGGATGGGCGGATCAGCAATGCCAAGCTCGCCGAGGCGGTCGGGCTGTCGCCCTCGGCCTGCCTGCGCCGGCTGCACACGCTGGAGACGAATGGCACGATCCGCGGCTACACCGCCATCATCGCCGATCCCGGTCCCGACGATACCGCGGTGATCATCGTGCAGATCTCGCTCGACCGGCAGACCGAGACGGTGATGCGCACCTTCGAGGCGGCGGTGCGTCGCACGGTCGAGGTGCGCGAGTGCTATCTGATGACCGGGATGACCGACTATTTCCTGCGCGTCGAGGCACGCAACATGGCCGACTACGAGCGCATCCACACCGACGTGCTGTCGCGGCTGCCCGGCGTCGCGCGCATCCAGTCGAGCTTCGCGATCCGCAACGTCATCCGCCACGAGCGGCCGCACAGCTGACGCGCGGGTCGCCTAGAGCCAGTCCGGCCTCGCCAGCGCGGCCTTGCCGCTGCAGGCCGCCTCGATGCAAGCGGCGAGGCTGCCGAAGCGCACGCTGCGGCCGACCAGTCCCGGCGCGTAATGGGCATATTTGCCCGAATTGGTCATCAGGGCCTTCGCGGTCACCGGGATGACCGGCTCGCCCAGCATGCACCAGCAGGTGTCCGTGACGAACGCGACGCCGAAGGCCTCGGCCCGCGCGACATGGCCCGCCTTCTCGGCCGCCTCATGGACGGCGCGGCCGCAGGTGACCACCACCGGCACATCGGGCGCGCGCCGCCGCCCCTCGACGAGCCCGGCGAGCCTTTCACACTCCGCCAGCGAGAAATGCGGGTTGCCGAGGCTGACGAGGCCGATCTCGGCGTCCTCGGAACTGTTCAGTTCGTCCCAGCCACGGCGGAGATCCTCCACCGCGAGCGTCACGCTTCGCCCGGGAGCCTGCCCGTCCGCCTCGGGCGTGACGCCGGCGATGTGGAACATCGGCGCCGCGGCAACGGTGGCAAACGCCGCGCCGAAGGCCTTCAGGTCATCGCGGCTCGGCCGGCTCGCCTCGAGACCGCGGATGAGCGGGATGTCGCCCGCGGCGAGGAGGCCGCAGCAATAGCCCGCCAGCGGCCAGAAGGCGTCGTCGGCGCCGTCCGGCAGCCCCATGTCGATCGCCAGCACCGCCCGCCGGCCGGCATCGACATGACAGCCGGCCCGCGGCGCCCGCCCGGTCAAGGCGATGCAGATGTCGAGGAAATCGGGGTATTTCATCGTCCGCGCGCCGATGACGCTGTTGGCATAGACGACGGCATTCGATTCCGCCCAGCCGATCTGGTCACCGAAGGCCGGCGCACTCTCGAGCAGATAGGGCGCGCAGGTGAAGGTCGGCCGCGCGCCCATCGCGACATAGGCATCCGCAAGCGCGCTCGCGGGCACGCCGAGTTCCGCGTCGATGCCTTGCGCGCGCCAGCCCCGCCGATCGACGGAAATCGCGTTGAGCGTCGTCGGCACCCGCACGCGGGCGCCGAGCGACACCAGCAGCTCGGCGAAGCGGAGGCTCGCCGGGCCGATATAAATGCAGCCGTCGACATGCACCTGCGCGACGTCGATGAGGCTGTCGGCGCCCTGCAGCGCCGCCATGGCCAGCACGAGGCGCATCGCGGCCGCGGCCGCCGCGCCGTGGCGTCCCTCCAGCAGATCGCGGTCGATCGCGTCGAGGCGGAGCGCCGGCGGCGCTGGCGGGCGATCGCCATCCGCGCCATCGTCAATCCCGAGCGGGCGGTCGGCGAGCACGAGCCGCCCCGCCTTGAGGGCAGCATGGCTGTAGTCGCCGAGCCGCTGGAAGTCGGCCGCGCTCACCTGCAGCACCGGCATATCGAGGCCGAACAGCTGCTGCGCGACCAGCGCGCCGAGGGTCAGAATCTCCTCCGGCTCCGAGACGATGATGGCCGCGGGCGCCCGACCCGCGAGGATCAGTTCGAGCAGGACAGCGCTGCCCGTGCAGGAGCCGCGCCCTTGCGGGATCGCCAGCACCCGCCCGGTGACGCACTGGCCGGCCAGCGGATGATGCGTGTCGATGACGAGACCGCTCTGCGGATCGACCCCGCCCCAGAAGCTGAGGCCCACATCCCCAACCAGCAATGGGCCCGCGCCGCTGCCGCCCACCAGCGGCCGCCCCTCCAGCGCGAGGCTCCCGCTCTCGGGATGCGCGCCGACGACATGGATGACGCGGCTGGTCGGCATGAGCGCTGGTTCTGCCCCTCGCCGGGCGGGACCGTTGGCCGCGCACCGTCATTTCCTATAGGAACTTTCTTTTCCGATGGTAATCTGGCGCTCGAACCTGTCAACACGGTTCGTCGGCAGACGGATGGGATATGGCCTGATGAGATGGATCGATGGCACCGATCACCCGCGCGTGGAGATATCCTATGCGGCGCTTGAGGATCTTCTCTACGCCGTCTTCCTGAAATCGGGCGCCCGCGACGGTGTGGCGCGCATTCTCGCCCGCAATTGCGCCGGCTGCGAACGCGACGGCGCCACCTCGCACGGCATCTTCCGCATGCGCGGCTATGTCTCCTCGATCCAAAGCGGCTGGGTCGATGCGGCAGCGGAACCGGTCATCGAGGATGTCGGGGCGGCCTTCGTCCGCGTCGACGCGATGAACGGCTTCGCCCAGCCGGCGCTGGAGGCGGTTACAGCGCTGGTGCTGGACAAGGTCGAGCGTTCCGGCGCCGCCGTGCTCGCCATTCGCAATTCGCACCATTTCAGCGCTCTCTGGCCTGACGTCGAACCCTTCGCCGAAGAGGGCCTGCTGGCGCTGACCATGGTCAATTCCTTCGCCTGCGCCGTGCCCTTCGACGGAAAGCGCGCCGTTCTCGGCACCAATCCGATCGCCTTCGCCGCGCCGCGCGACGGGGCGCCGCCGCTCGTCGCCGACATGGCGACCACCACGATGGCGAATGGCGACGTGCAGATCGCGCGCCGCGAAGGCCGCCGCCTGCCGCCCGGCCAGGGCGTCGACCGGAGCGGCGAGCCGACGACGGACCCGGCCGCCGTGCTCGACGGCGGCGCGCTCTTGACCTTCGGCGGCTACAAGGGATCGACGCTGTCGCTGATGATCGAGCTCTTCTGCGCCGCGCTCACCGGCGGCGACTTCTCGTTCGAGGTCGACTGGTCGGATTATCCCGGCGCGCAGACGCCGCATACCGGCCAGGTCGTCATCGTCGTCGATCCCGACCGCGGCCGCCGCCCGTCCTTCGCGGCGCGCACGGAACTCCTGCTGTCCCGCCTCACGGAGGCCGGCGTCTCCCGCCTCCCAGGCGACCGCCGCCTTGTCAACCGCCGGCGCAGCCTCGCCAGCGGCCTCAGCCTCGCCGCCGGCGACCTCGAGGAGCTGCGACGGCTGGCAGGGTGAGCACGGCAAGCGGAGCGCCTCCGGGCCGGCGTCGCACCGGTCTGCCACGGCCCCCTCGCCCGCTCATTCCGCCGGCAGGACGACCTTCAGCTGCGGCAGGCCGTCATCGTCGATGTCGAAGTCGGGATCGAAGATCGTCTTGCCCTGCTCGCCGACAAAGCCCGGCTGCGCCTTGATCCATTCGCTCGGCTTCTGCTCCCGCGCATAGGCGATGAGCCGCGCCTCGAGATCGGCGACGATCTCGGGATGGTCGGCGGCGACATTGGTCGTCTCGCCGGGGTCCTTCGCAAGATCATAGAGCTCGGTCCGTCCCGGCAGCAGCGCGACCTTTATCAGCTTCCAGTCGCCCTTGCGCACCGCCCCGCGGAACGCCTCGACATTGATCAGGATGTCCTCATTGGGAGAAGGGGCGCCGGCGGCGAGCGTCGGCCACATGTCGCGGCCGTCGAAGGGGTGGTCGGGGCTGCCCGTGCCGCCGGCAAGATCGAGCAAGGTCGGCATCACGTCGACCATATGCAGCGGCGCATCGACCACGGCCGGCTTTAGCTGCGCCGGCCAGTTGACGAAGGCGGGCACGCGCACGCCGCCTTCATAGAGGCTGCCCTTGCCGCCGCGGAACGGCGCATTGGAGGCTGGCGCTTTCTGGCTCTGGTCGATGCCGCCAACCTCGGTGTCGCGCTCCTGCTTGCTCTTGGAGCCGCTGGCGAACAGGCCGCTGATCGCCCCCGCATTGTCGCTCGAAAAGAGGATGATGGTGTTGTCGCGCAGTCCCTTACGGTCGAGCGCCGCGACGATGCGGCCGATCTGGTCGTCGAGCGCGGTGATCATCGCGGAATAGGAGCGGCGCAGCGGATCGGGAACATCGGTGTACTGGTCGATATAGCTTTGCGGCGCCTGATAGGGCGCATGCGGCGCCAGCGAGGCGACATAGAGGAAGAAGGGCGTCTTGCCGTCCTGCGAGTCGATCAGCTTGACCGCATCGTCGCCGATCAGCTCCGTATAGTAGCCGTCTTCCTTGAGGAAGGTGCCGTTGCGCTGCCAGTCCACGACGCCGCCGCGCTCATGCGTGAAATAGTCGATCTCGCCGACGACATTGCCGTAGAAGTAATCGAAGCCGCGGTTCTGCGGCCAATATTTCTGGTCGGCATGGCCGAGATGCCACTTGCCGACCATCATGGTCTTGTAGCCGGCCTCCCTCAGCGCCTCGGGCAGGGTTCTCTCGTCGGTCGGCAGGCCATAGGTGTGGCTCGGGAAGATGACGAGCGTCTGCAGCCCGTAGCGCATCGGATAGCGCCCGGTCATCAGCGCGGCGCGCGAGGGCGTGCAGACCGGCTCGCCATAGAAGGATTCGAGCCGGACGCCGCCCTTGGCCAGTTCGTCGATATTCGGCGATTTGATCAGTCCGCCGCGATAGCCGAGATCGGCATTGCCGAGGTCGTCGGCCATGATGAAGACGATGTTGGGCCGCAGCGGCTCGGCGCCGGCGCCCGATGTCGCGAGCCAGAGCAGCGCTAGCCCGGCGGCCAGACGTCGAAATCCCTTGCGCATGATCTCTCTCCGAGGGCTCATTTGAGGTCGACGCGCATCGCGTCGATGCGGCCGTCGAGGGCGAACGGCGCCCGGTCGAAATAGGCGAGCGAGACCGGCGAGCCGAGATCGGTGCCGACATCGAGCGTTTCGCTGGCCGAGAACGCCCCCGCCACCGTCCGCGCGACCGGGACGCTGAGCGCTGCGGCACCATCGATGGTGATCGTCACATCGGCAGGGCCGGCCGGCTTCGGAATGGCGGTGGTGACGACGATGCGGTGCTTGCCGGGCGCGAGCGGAGCGGCCGAGCGGCCGATCGAGCGCTCGATCATCATCATGTTGTATTCGTAGACGAGGTGTCCGGCGTCGAGATAGAGCGTCATTCCGCCGGCGACGCCGCCGAGCGCATAGAGCACGCCGGACGCCTCGGCCGGAACCTCCACGTCGAGCACGACCTCGTTGCTCTGCCGGCCAAGGCCGGGCGCCGCGAATTCCGGCAGCCGCGTCGTCGTCGCGTCGAAGTCCCAATGCGTATAGGGCACGGTGACGCGGTCCTCCGGATGCAGCCGCGTCCAGAGGCCGGCGCCGACGGGGAAGACCTTGTTCTTCTCTGCCTCGGCCAGGAACAGCTGCTTCATGGCCGCGAGGCGCTGCGGCTCCTCGGCCGCGAGATCATGCGCCTGCGAGAAATCGGTGGTGAGATCGTAGAGCTGCCAGACATCCGTGTCGGCATCCCAGCTTGCAAGGCCCGGACTGACCGTCAGCCACGGGATCAGCGGGCCGAAGGTCGAGGCGAACCAGCCGTCGTGATAGATACCGCGGCTGCCATTGTTCTCGAAATACTGCACCCGCTTCCGGCCCGGTGCCTTCGCATCCGCGAAGGTATAGGCAAGGCTGATGCCGTCGATCGGGTCCTGCGCATAGCCGTCGACGACCGTGGGTGGGGTGATGCCGAGGATGTCGTAGAGCGTCGGCACGATGTCGTTGACATGGTGGAACTGCGCGCGCGGCGCCGGATCCGGCGTGATGCCCTTCGGCCAGGAAATGACCATCGGATTGCGCGTGCCGCCGAAATGCGCCGCGACCAGCTTGGTCGAGCGGAACGGCGTGCTGCCGGCCCATGCCCAGCCGGCGTGATACATGTTGTCGGCCTTGTCGGTGCCGAGCGCGTCCAGCCCGCCGATCGCGCCGAGCGCCGCGATCTGCTGCGCGACGGTGTTCGGGATCTGGTTCTGCGCCAGGAGCTCGCTGATGCTGCCGTTCTGGCCCTCCGCGCTCGAGCCATTGTCGCCGAAGATATAGATGATGATCGTGTTGTCGCGGACGCCCATCGCTTCGAGGCCGTCGACGAGCCGGCCGACCTCCGTATCGGCGTGTTCGACGAAGCCGGCGAAGACTTCCATCAGCCGTTCCTGGAACGGCCGCTCCGCCGCGGGAATGCTGTCCCATCCGGCCATGGTCGGGTCGCGCGGCGTCAGCTCTGTGCCTTCGGGAACCCAGCCCATCGCCTTCTGGCGCTCGAAGACGCGGCTGTGATAGGCGTCCCAGCCGGTGTCGAACTTGCCCTTGTATTTGTCGGCCCAGGGGTGGAACACCTGATGCGGCCCATGCGCCGCGCCCGGCGCCCAGTACATGAAGAACGGCTTGTCCGGCGAGAAGGAGCGCTGGCGGTGCAGCCAGGTCAGCGCCTTGTCGGCGAGATCCTCGGTCAGGTGATAGGTCGGATCATGCGGCGGCTCGACCGGATTGGTGTTCTCGAACAGGCGCGGCTCGTATTGCGAGGTCTCGCCGGCGAGGAAGCCGTAGAAATAATCGAAGCCATAGCCGGTCGGCCAGCGATCGAACGGCCCCATCGCCGTCGTCTCGGTCGCCGGCGTGTTGTGCCATTTGCCGAAGGCCGCGGTCTTGTAGCCATAATCGTGCAGCACCTCGGCGACCGTCGCCGAGGTATTGGGGATGACGCCGGTATAGCCGTCCCAGTCCACCGCGCGCTCGGCGATCGTGCCGGAGCCGATGCGCTGGTGATTGCGCCCCGTCAGCAGCGAGGCGCGGGTCGGCGAGCAGATCGCGGTGGTGTGGAAGCTGTTGAAGCTGATGCCCTCATTGGCGAGACGGGTGAGCGTCGGCGTGTTGACCTCGCCGCCGAAGGTGCTCGGCAGGCCGAAGCCGACATCATCGAGCAGGACGATCAGGATGTTCGGCGCGCCCTTTGGCAGATGATCCGGCTCGGCGCGGCGGACATGCCTCGATTGCTGCAGCGTCGGCCCGGCGGTGCTGGCCGAGGGCACCGGCGGGAAGGGCAGCACGGAGCCATCGTTCGGCGGCGGGCTGTCTGCGGCAAGGGCGGCGCTGCAGCCGACCATCGTCAGCAGTCCGGCGATGAGGAGCCTGCGCATGGTCATGGATCGTCCCCTCAATCCTGCCGCTGCAGCTTCAGCAGCTGCGACTGGGCCTCATCGATCGTCTTGCCGACGGCGGCGCTGAGGCCGAGCTGGCGGATCGGATAGGCCTGGAAGGTGGCGAGGTGCTTCTGGACGATGCCGACCATCGGCGTCAGCACCCAGGCCTTGTGCTCGTCATATTGCCGGTTGAGGTCGCCGGTCTGGCGCTCGAACGGGTCCATCAGCAGGTTGGTGATGAGCGGCCGGCTGTAGCTCAGCAGCGGATCGTCCCAGCGATTGCCTTCCTTGGCCGAGAAAGTGACCTTGAACTGCTTGTAGCGGACCGCCGTCAGCACCGTCTCGTCATAGTAGAATTCGAAATCGCGCGCCGATTGATCGCTCTTGCCGGTGAAGAACGCCGTCTGGTCGAAGCCGTCGAGATGGAGGCGATAGTCGCGGCCGCCATAGCTCGCCCCTTGCGCGAGCTTGGCGACGACCTCGCTCTCGCCGGCCGCCGCCGCGAGCGTCGGCAGGAGGTCCGTCATGTCGACGATCTCGGCGCTGACGCGGCCGCCCGGGGCGCCGGGCCAGCGCATGATGAAGGGAACGCGGACGCCGCCTTCCCACGTCGTGCCCTTGTCGCCGCGGAACGGCGTCGTTCCGCCTTGCGGCCACATATACTGATAGGCGCCGTTGTCGGTCGTGTAGATGACGATCGTGTTCCGGCTGAGGCCCGTCTGGTCGAGCTTCGCCAGGATCTCGCCGACCTGCGCGTCGTGCTCCTTGAGACCGTTGCCGTAAATGTCCTCGCGGCCGGCGCGCGACTGGCCCTTCGCTTCGTCCTTCAGATGGATGAAGACGTGCTGCCGCGTCGCGTTGTGCCAGAGGAAGAAGGGCTTTCCGTCCGCGGCGCGCTGGTCGAGATAGGCGAGCGACTTCGCCGTCACCTCGTCGTCGAAGGTCTCCATCCGCTTCACGGTGAGCGGCCCCTCGTCGACCGTCGGGCCATCGGCGGTTCCGGAAATGATGCCGCGCGGATCGAAGGCCTTGCGGAAGGCCGGGTCGGTCGGCCGGTCGGGGTCCTCGAGATCCTCGTTGGCGTTCAGGTGATAGAGATTGCCCCAGAACATGTCGAAGCCATGCCGATGCGGCAGATGCTCCTCGAGATCGCCGAGATGGTTCTTGCCGAACTGCGCGGTCGCATAGCCCTTGGTCTTCAGGATCTCGGCAAGGGTTATGTCTTCCTTCTGCAGCCCCGCCGGTGATCCCGGCGTGCCGACCGTCGTCAGGCCGGTACGCACCGGCAGCTGGCCGGTAAGAAAGGCGGCGCGGCCGGCGGTGCAGCTCGGCTGGGCGTAGAAGGAGGTGAGCCGCAGCCCCTCGGCCGCGAGCTGGTCGATATGGGGCGTCGCGACGCCCATGATGTCGCCGCCATAGGCCGAGATGTTCATCCAGCCGATATCGTCGCCGAAGATGACGACGATGTTGGGCTTCTCGGTCGTGGCGGCCCCCGCGGCCGTGGCCCCAAGCGCCGCGGCAAGCCCGACGGTGGCGCGCAGGATGATCCAGGCGACAACCGGTGCACGAACCATGATGAACTCCCCTCTGTACAGTCGCCCTGTCCGGGGAATCCGCCTTGATCGCGAGCATTGATCCCCGCGGGCCGGACCGTCTCTTGGACGCGGCGCGGCGGACCTTGGCGTGATCTTTCGAACGGTTCCCCCTGTACCGATCGAAACAGCCCTTGTGTGTACATCGGACTGAGCGGCTTAATTGAGCGCCGGCGATCAATCGGGGGATGATCATGAGCAGTCTCGCCGCGGCGCGCGAGAAGATGGGCCGCATCGGCTGGCTGAGTATCGTGCCGGAACCCTTTCGCGCGGCGGTGCTGGCGCGTGTTCACCTGATGCATTTCAAGCCGGGCGAGCCGGTCTATGCCGTCGGCGATCCGCCGGGCGGCCTCTATGGTCTCGTCAGCGGCGGCCTCGGCATCGCCATCGCGCCCGGCGAGCGCGGGCCGTATTTTGCCCATCTCGCGCGGCCCGGCGCCTGGTTCGGCGAGGCCGCGGCGATCACCGGGCAGAACCGCCGCGTCGGCCTTTCCGCGACGCGCGACACGGCGCTGCTGCAATTGCCGCTGCACGACATCCTGGAGATGGCCCGTGCCGACCCCACCATCTGGCGCTTCATGGCGCTGATCACCATCGGCCATCTCGACCTCGCGATCGGCGCCAGCGACGATCTGATGATCCGCGATCATTCCGCGCGCTGCGTGGCGGTGCTGCTCCGGCTCAGCGGCTATCGTCGGGACGACCCGGACGGACCGGGTCCTGTCGATGTCGATATCAGCCAGGAGGATCTCGCGACGCTCGCCAATGTCTCCAGAACAACCGCCCGCGCACAGCTGGCACGGCTGGAGGCGGCCGGCTTCATCCACCAATCCTATCGCCGCATCACCGTCCTCCGCCCCGACCGGCTGAGGTCTCTGCTGCGGGACCTCTGACCGGCCGCAGCCATCGACGGGCGAACGGCGACCGCACGAAGCCGACACGGCTATCCGACGACCGCTCCACCTTGCCGGATCGGTTTTTGCCTGACAGTCGCGAAGAGCGCGGCGGGCTCCGATCAGGCGAGTTCGGCCGACGAGACGATGCGGATGCCGGGTTTCGGCTCGGCGATCGCCTTGACCAGTTCTGCCGCGATGCGGTCGGCGCGGGAGGGACGCAGCCGCGCCGGCAGGACACCGCTCACGATGCGGGAGACCAACAGGCCGGCCCGCTCGCCCAGCCTGAACTCGGCGCGGGACCCATCGATGAGACCCGGCCTGACGAAGGCCAGCGATGTGAACCCGATCGCGGCCAGATCGCGCTCGGTCTCGCCCTTGACGCGATTGTAGAAGAACCGCGATGCGGCGTCGGCACCGAGCGCGGAGTTGAGGGCGAAGCGGCGCGTGCCCTTTGCAAAGGCGGCCCGCGCCACGGCGAGGGGAAAGTCATGGTCGACCTCGCGAAAGGCGCTCTCGGAGCCCGCCTTCCGCAATGTCGTTCCCAGCGTGCAGATGACGCCGTCGACCGACCACCACGCAGCATCCAGGGGAAGATCCCTGAAGTCGGCGATGGGGTTGAGGAGCTTCGGATGCGGCGGAAGGCTCGCTCGCGTCAACGCAACGACCTCGGTGAAGCGCGGATCGGCGAGCACGCTCGTCAACACGATCTGCCCTACCAGGCCCGACGATCCGATCAGGAGTACGCGCATTGCTGCCGGCCTTTCCATGACTGCCTGTTCACCGCAATCTAGCGCTTCTTCTTGGGCAGCAGCTTGGAGTTAACGGCGAAAGCTGGCTGATCCTGCCGCGGAATGCGCGCCGCGGATCCCCCGCCGCGATCGCGGGGGCATGCGGGCAAGGGTCGGTCCATGTTCCGCTTCGGCCACGGCGCAGAGTGCTGCCGGGCGGCGGCCTTTCGCGCGTCCTGTCGCGTCCCGGCCTACGGCTCGCTTGCGAATTCCTCGACAGTGGCCTCGAGAATCTCGTTGGAAAGCTCGATGTCGTTGACGGCGCGGGCGAGCACCATCGCGCCGACCAGTTGCGACATGGCCGTGATGGCCTTCTTGCGCCGCTGGCGCGCGGAGTTGCCCCGGACGAAGGCGCTGAGGAAGCGAATATAGTCGCGCAGCTTTGCGGAGTAGAGCGCACGAAGATCCTTCGGGCCACGGACCACGTCGCTGCCGAGCGTTGCGAAGGCGCAGGCGAGGCTCGCATCGTCGCGCAATCCTTCGGACAGGTAGATCCGCGCGACCGACCCCAACGGATTGCCCGGCTCGCGCTGGACCAGCCCGCGCCAATAGTCGAGCGCGGCGTCGAGCGCATGCGCGCTGGCGTCCTCGATCAACTGCTCCTTGGATTCGAAATGGCCATAGAAGCTGCCATGGGTCTGCCCCGCGGCCTTCATGATCTCGGCCACGGTCACGCCGTCAAAGCCGTGCTTGCGGAATTCCGCGCTCGCCGCCGCGATGATGGCGGCGTGGTTCTCCCGCATCTTCTCCTTGGTGACCTTCACACACGCCTCCGTTGCGCGTCGACATTTTTTATGACGTTAATCATCAAATCGAACCCAATCATGCAACCGTGCTGTCGGTCCAGCGGACATTTCATATGGCTCCCGATCCAATGGTCACGGCAACCCCGAATACGCAGATGTCGCAACGGCGCGCCGTGGCCGGCAGCGCCTTCGGCACATTGTTCGAATGGTACGATTTCAACCTCTTCGCCACACTCGCCGTCGTCCTCGGGGCACAGTTCTTTGCCGGCGCGCCCGAAGGCATGCGCGCCTTGTTCGCCCTCCTCATCTTCGCGGTCGGCTTCATGGTCCGTCCGCTCGGCGCCTTGATATTCGGGCGGCTCAGCGACACCAAGGGGCGCCGCACCACGTTCATCGCCACGGTCCTCATCATGGGCCTGTCCACGATCGCCGTGGGCCTGCTGCCGGGATATGCCGAGATCGGCATTCTGGCGCCGCTCCTGCTCCTCGCACTCCGGATCCTGCAGGGGCTGGCCGTCGGCGGGGAATATGGCGGCGCCGCAGTCTACCTCGCCGAACATGTCCCGGCCGAGAGGCGCGGATTGCTGACGAGCTTTGTCCAGGTCTCGATCACGGCCGCCTTCCTGCTGTCGCTGCTGCTCCTGCTCGCGCTGCGTCAGGGGCTCGGCGAGCAATCCTTCGCGGCGTGGGGTTGGCGTATTCCGTTCCTGCTCGCCGTCATTCCGCTGGCTATTTCCGTCTGGATGAGGCTGCGGCTGACCGAGAGCCCGGTCTTTCTGGAGATGAAACGAAAGGGGATGCTGTCGCGCTCGCCCTTGCGCGACGTCTTCAGTGACAGAAAGACGGTCCGGACGATGGTCATCGTGCTGTTCGGCCTGGTTGCCGGCCAGGCGGTGCTCGGTTATGGCGGGCAGCTCTATCCCTATATCTTCATGCTGACCGTCCTGAAGATCGACGCCTTCACCGCGACAGTCCTCACGGCATGGGCGATGGCTGTCACCTGTGTCGGGTTCATCGTCTTCGGCTGGCTCTCCGACCTGGTCGGCCGAAAGCCCGTGATCGTCGCCGGCCTGATCCTCGCCGTCGCCACGATCTTCCCGCTGTTCCACGGGCTCGCCAGCATCGCCAACCCGGATCTCGAACGGGCCCAGCGCTCCGTCTCGATTACCGTGGCATCGCCCGCCGACTGCGCGTTCCAGTTCAATCCGGTCGGGACAGCGCGGTATGCCGCCCCTTGCGACAAGATCCGCGCCTTGCTGGCCGCGAAGGGCGCTCGGTTCGAGACGGCGCGCGCTGCCGAGACGAGCGTGACGATCGATGCGACGCGCATCGAGGGCGGGGATCCGGACCTCGCCGCAAAGCTCGCCTCCGCCTTGAGGACCGCCGGCTATCCCGATCCGGGATCGCCGGGCATCGTCCAGGTTCGGAGCCTCGGCGATATCCTGCACCCGCAGGCGCTGGCGATGATCGCGATCCTCTCCATTCTCGGGCTCTACAGCGCCATGGTCTATGCCCCGCTCGCGGCCTATCTCGTGGAGCTCTTTCCGCCCCAGATCCGGACCACCGCCCTGTCGCTGCCCTATCATATCGGCAATGGCTGGATCGGCGGATTGCTGCCCGCGACGGCGGTCGCGCTCGTCATCGCCACGGGCAACCCCTATGCCGGCCTCTGGTATCTGGTGACCTTCGCCGCGCTCTCCGCCGTGGTCAGCGTTCTCTTCCTCCGCGGGCGGGATGAGCGCAGCGAGAGCTAGGCGAAGCGCTTGATGAAATCGAGCGAAGTCCGGGCGACCAGTTCCCATCCGCTGTCGATCGTCAGCGCATGTCCCCGATCCGGCAGTTCCACGAATTCGGTGACGCCCGGGTTCCTCTGCTGCAGGTCGTAGGCCGCCTTCTGGATCGCGGTCGGCGCCGTGTTGTCGCGGTCACTGGCCATGATGAGCATGGGGCCGCGTTCGGGATTGAGATAGTCGGCCTTGGCTTCCGTCCACGGATTGAGATTGGCGGCGGCGGCCTGGAACAGCGGCGCACCCGAGGCAGGGACCGCGAAGGTCTTGTAGAGGTCATGCGCCTCTTCCTCGGAGACGGCATTGCCGAAGCCGAAGCGGAACTGTTCGAAGGTCAGCGGTATCGCGCGGTGACGATTGGCGGGATTCCCGAGCACGGGAAACGCCGACTTCAGCGCCGAGAACGGCAATGGCAGGACGCCGCGAAAGGGGGCCCCATTGATCGAGACGCTGGCGGCGGCAAGTCCGCGCCCGGCGAGGATCTGGACCAGGAGACCGCCGAACGAATGGCCGATGATCGCGGGCTTGATCTTGAGGCCACGCACGACTTCGTCGAAGTGATCGGCGACCTGCCCCACCGTCTTGTTCGCGAACACCTCCGGGTGAGCGGCCGCTTCCTCGACCGTCTCCGGATCGTCAGGCCAGCCCGGCGCGAGGGCGATGTAGCCGGCCTCTTCGAACAAAGCGGCCCAGCGGTCCCAACTGCTCGGCAGCAGCCAGAGACCATGCACGAAAACGACGGGCCGCAGACCCGTCGCGTTGGCGCGGGCAACGTCGGCCTTTTCGTGGTCGGTGATGGTCTGGGGTTCAGCGATTGACGTCATCGGAGCCTCCTTTGGCGCGGTCCCGTGACCGCCTCTGCAGGATGGTCCAAGCGTCGCCGCTCGCCAGTGAAACGCTGTGAATCCTTGCTGCGGAGTGGCCACTCCACCGAATCGCGCCAGGGGGCGGATCGCGTCTTGGTTGTGGCATCATTCTGCGTCATTATAAGGTCGATCATCATGAAAGACGTTTGGCCGTCATGGGCACAGAGAGCGTTCGCTTCGGCGCCTACGAATTCTTTCCCGAGCAGCGCCTGCTCGTGAGCAAGGGCGAACGGATCCCGCTCGGGGCCCGTGCCCTCGCGATCCTCGATGTGCTCGTCGCGTCTCGCGGCCAGACGGTCAGCCATCGCAGGCTGGTGTCGGAGGTCTGGCCCGACACATTCGTCGAGGAGAGCAGCTTGCGCGTCCACATCGCCTCGCTCCGCAAGGCGCTCGGCGACGGGCAGGACGGAAACCGCTTCATCGTCAACGAGCCCGGTCGCGGCTATGTCTTCACGGCCGCGGTCGAGAGCGCGACCATCGCAGACGGGCCGCCTTTGCCGGCGCCGAGGCTTGCGGCCGCCTATCGCCCGCCCATTCTCCTCACCTCGCTCATCGGGCGGACGGAGGCGATCCGCGCTCTGCTGGATCAGATGTCGAAGCGGCGGCTGATCACGGTCGTCGGAGCGGGCGGGATCGGCAAGACCAGCATGGTCCTGACTGCGGCGCAGGCGGCCTTGCCGCGGTTTCTCGACGGCATCTGCTTCGTCGACCTCGCCACGATCTCGACCGGCGCGCAATTGCCGAGCCTGCTCGCGTCGAGCCTGCGCCTCGCCGTTCCCGCGCAGGGCAGCGTCGAGGCGCTGACCGGTTCGATCGAGGCGCTCGATCTCTGCCTGATCCTCGACAATTGCGAGCATGTGATCGACGCCGCCGCAGAGGCGGCGGAGATCCTGCTGCGCGCCTGCCCGGCGATCGTCATCGTCGCGACGAGCCGGGAGCCGCTCCGCGCCGAAGGCGAGATCATCCAGCACCTGACCTCGCTGGAGTCGGCCCCTGCCGATCTGGTGGCCGAGCCGGCGGTGATCGCGCGCTATGCCGCCGTGCAGCTCTTCGCCGAGCGGGCGGATGCGAGCCTCGGCGGGTTCCGGATCGGGCCGGACAACGCACGGCTCGTCGCGGATCTCTGCCGTCGTCTCGATGGCATGCCGCTCGCCATCGAGCTTGCGGCGGCAGCCCTGCCGTCGATCGGCCTCAAGGGGCTCCTCGCGGGCATCGACGACCGCCTGACGCTGCTTCGGGGCGGGCGACGCGGCCATGATCGCCACCAGACGCTGCGCGCGATGCTCGACTGGAGCTATGCCTCGCTGACGGGGCAGGAGCAGTTCGTCTTCGAGCGGCTCTCGGTCTTTCAGGTGCCGTTTTCGCTGGAAGGGGCGCTGGCCGTGCTCGTGAACGGGGCGATCGATCGACGGGGGGCGATCGACTGCCTCATGAGCCTCGTCTCGAAATCGCTGATCGCCGCCGATCTCAGCCATGACGAGGCCGAGTACCGGATCCTCGAAACGACGAGGATGTATGGCCGCGAACGCCTGCTCATCGGCGAGAATGGCAGGGAGGCACGGACGCTGCACGGCCGCTACATCCTGGGAAGCCTCAAGGAGGCCGAGCACGAATGGGCCGCGCGTTCCCAGCACGAACTCTGGGACCGCCAGGCACGCCGGGTGGAGGATCTGCGCGCTGCGATCGCATGGGCCTTTTCGGAAGACGGCGATGCCCCCTTAGGTGTCGACCTCTTGACGGCATCGGCGCCGCTCTGGCTCAGCCTGTCCAAGGTGGAGGAATATGGCCGCCTGATCCGGGCGAACCTCGAGCGGCTGAATTCGCAGTCGATCGCGGGAACGCCCGCCGAAGTGCGTCTCAATCTCGTGCTGGGCGGCATCAGCTTCAACGTGTCCGGCCCCGGTCCCGAGCATACGGCCGCTCTTGATCGCGCCTTGGCGACAGCCCTGGCCCTCAAGGATGTCAGCGCCCAGATGTGGGCGTGGTGGTCGCGCATGGGGATCGCCTATCCCCGGGCCGACTATGCCGGGATCCTGTCGATCGCGAAGGCTCTGGCCGAACTCACCGCCAGCAGCCCCTCGCCGGAGGCCACCGGAATGACCGACCGCATTCACAGCGTCGCGCATTTCCGCTCCGGTGACCTCGCCTTGGCGCGTCACTATGGCGACCTCTCCGTCGGACGGACGCATAAACCCGAGCGCGCCTCACGAGGGAATTTCGTCTACCAGCATCCGCCGACGGCCAAGGCCAATCTGTCGAATATCCTCTGGGTCCAGGGGCTCGGCGATCAGGCCAGGACGCTCATCGAGGACGCCGTCGACATGGCGGTGGCGACTAAGGATCCGAGCACGCTCTGCTTCATCCTGTCCTTTAACGCGTGCCCGCTCGCCCTCTGGCTGGGCGATCGCGACCTCGTTGGCCGCTATTGCGATCTTCTTCATCGCCAGGCCGAGCATAACGGCTTTCTCTACATGCTCGAATGGGCCGTCAGATACCGGGCCATCGCTGCGGCCCGGTGGGGTTCCGACCCCGTTGCAAGCCATGTGCTCGGCCAGCACTTTGCAGAGCTCGGCACGTTCCAGCGACAGACCTTCGTGACGGTCCTGCCCGCTCTCGTCGACGAGCGGACCTATGGCGAGGCGGCGACGAGCGGGCCGAACTGGGCGACCGCGGAGATCCTGAGGGCCTGGGGCGAACGGCAAGCCGCACTTGGCCGCACGGACGCCGCCACCACGATGGGCAACGCCCTCGACATCGCCAGCCGCCAGGGCGCGCTGGCCTTTGAGTTGCGCGCGGCAACGAGCCTTTTCTCGCTGCTCGGCGATGACATCTCCCGGACCCGGCTCGCGGGCACCGTCAGTCGGATGATCGAGGGCTTCGGCACGGAAGACTACCTGCGCGCCACGCAGCTGCTCGCAGAGTAAGCCAACCGGCGAGGCCGGAGCACGTCATGGCTTCCGGGGTCAGCGATCCATCGCGTCGCGAATGGACGCGATGATCAGGGCTTTCGCCGCCCGATACGCGCCGGGGTCCGCGGAGCGATGGGCGATGAAGTCGTGCCGCGCCCCATTGATCGTCACGCAGACGACACCGACCCCGGCGAGGCGCAACGACGTTGCAAAGGACTCCGTCCCGGCCCGCGTGGCGTCCTTCTCTGCGACAAGGATCAGCGCGGCCGGCGATCCCGCAAGCTGCTCCGCTCCGGCAAGGCCCGGGAATGCCGCCGGTGACAGGCGCGCGGACCGGTCGGGAAAGATGCGGTTCGTCTGGTCGAGGATCGCCGTCGTGTTGGGATGTTCGTCTGTATCGCCGCGGCCGTTCATGCGCAGTTCGGCAAGGATCGGACAGATCAGAACCTGAAGCCGAAGGCCCGCTATCGCTGCGCCCCCTTCTGGCAAGGCGAGGGCCGCCGCCAGATTGCCGCCAAGTCCGTCGCCGACGATCGCGACCCGCTCCGGATCGATCCCGTAGTCCCACGGACTTGCCAGGATATGGCGCAGGATCTCCAGGGCGAGGCGGTTCCGCGCGGGATAGCCACCGCCTTTGTCATGTCGCAACAGGACGACATTGACCGCCGCCCCTTCTGCCAGTTCGTTTGCGAGGGCTCCGTAGTCGGCCGCATCGGAGCCTGCTTCGCCCGAAGCCAGAAAGTAGACGAGCGGCAGCGGGCCGCCCGGTCCGCGCGGTCGATAGAACATCACATCCGTCGATCCCGTCGCGCCGAGGGGGACGAGCGTCCTCTCCACGATCGAGGCGCAGAGCGGCGTCAGGACCGGCACGTCCGGATGCGGAACGATGGATGCCGCCGGCACGCCGCCGGATAGCGATTGCTGGACTTCCATGGCTTGTCCGTCCCCGAGCCGGCGCTGCCGCTCTCGCCAAGGCCACCGACGCATGAGCGCCGATGGCCTTAGCGGATCATCGAAGGCCGCTAGATCGACGCGGCCGCCTTGATGATCGCGTCAGCGACAGCCTTCGGCGCGACCAGCATGGGCAGGTGGCCCGCCTTCACGTTGATGACCTTGGACTTGATCACCTCGGCGAAATGCGCCTGCAGCGGAGCCGGGATGATCTGATCCTCGGTCGACACCACCGACCAGGCCGGCTTGTCGGTATAGGCGACCTTGTCGCCGACCGCGTCGCCGTTGACCGACAGCTTCACCGGCCCCTGCGTCGCCGCCAGCAGCTTGACCTCGGCCTTGGGGAGGCCGGCGGCGAAATACTTGCCCATCGCGTCGGCCGGCCAATAGGCATAGCCCTTGGCATCGACATGAAGGCTCGAGAGCCAGGCGGGGGCCGGGAACTGCGAGAGGATGGCATTGGTCGACTGCCCGGGCCCCGGAACGAAGGCCGCGACATAGACGAGCCCCTTCACCTTGTCGTCCAGACCGGCTTCGGTGATCACCATCCCGCCATAGGAATGGCCGACGAGCAGGACGGGGCCGGCCTGGTCGTCGATGACGCGCAGCGTGTTGGCGACGTCATCCTTGAGCGAGCCGAGCGCATTGTTGACCGACACGACCTTGAGGCCCGCCGCCTCGAGACGCGGGATGACCTTGTCCCAGGCGGAGCTGTTCGACCAGGCGCCATGGACCAGCACGACCGTCGTGCCGGGTGCCCCGGCTGCCGATGCCGCAGTGCTGCCGATGGCCGCGCCCATCACGGTGACCGCGACCAATACCTTGCTGAAGTTCGTCATTCTGATGCCTCTTCGTTGACGGCGGTTCCGCCGCTTGCGGCACGGGAAGCGCCCGCCATCGGCTCGTGCCCCGCAAACACACCCTAGGCGCGCATCGACGCCGGCAATTGTCGAAACCCGGCGCGACTTCTCACATCCTGTCGCCGATCCATTCGGACGCCCTGAAGCAGGTCGTCGATGGCCGGGAGATGCAGTCCTCGAGCGTCTCAGGAGCGGCCCCAAAATCGCCCATCGGCTGGATTGACCAAGGACGCCGCCTTTCAGCAATCCCGCCGCCGCCCGAGCAGCCAGTGTCGCCGTGCAGAAGACCGAGCCGGCGCGAGCCCTGTGCTCGGCGATGAAGGCGCACCCGGATCACACTCAAGGAAGGACGACGGAATGACCGCCCCAGCCACACGACTGCATATCGACAAGAAGAGCCCGGCCTATTGGACGGTCACGATCGACAACCCGCCCATCAACATGCTGGACGGCCCGCTGATCGATGCATTCGCCCGTCTGGTCGATGATCTCGACGCTGACGACCAGGTGAAGGTCGTGGTGTTCGACAGCGCCGATGCCGACTACTTCATGGCGCATTTCGACCTCGCGACCGCGGGAGAGGTCGATCTGACGCCGCGCGCCAGCGGATTGTCGCCCTTCGCGGATGTCAGCATGCGGCTGGAACATGCGCCCTTTGCGACCATCGGTGTGCTGCGGGGACGCGCCCGCGGGGTCGGCAGCGAGTTCCTCCAATCGCTGGACATGACCTTCGCCAGCCGCGAGCGGGCCGTGATCAGCCAGATCGAGGTCGGCTGCGGATTGCTGCCGGGCGGCGGCGGATCGGAGCGCCTCCCGCTCCTGACCGGACGTCAGCGCGCGCTCGAGATCATCCTCAGCGCCGACGATTTCGACGCCGATACCGCCGAACGCTATGGCTGGATCAACCGGGCGATCGCCGATGCGGAACTCGGCCCCTTCGTGGAGCGGCTCGCGCGGCGCATCGCCTCGTTCGATCGCAATGCGCTCGCCGCCGCCAAGAAGACCATCAACCATCGGATCCAGACCGCGCGGAAGGATGATCTGATCGCGACGGAGGCCCTCTTCTTCAGCCTCCTCGCCGGCGCCCCCGCCGGGGCGCGGGTCGGCCAGTTCATGGCCGCGGGTTTTGGCCAGCGCGGTCCCTTCGAACACGACCTCGGCAGGCTGCTCGCCGATCTCTGAGCCCTGAAAGGCCCTGGCCACCGGCGCCGCCTGTCCGCCTGACCGATGGTCGATGTCGCGCGGAATGATGCGGCGTCGGGGACACTGGACAGACAGTGCCTCGACGCTGACACCCGCGCCCCTTCACGCTCTCACCCGATAGAGAGCAACTCTTCACACCGATTCACTCGCTCGTTTCGACCAGCCGCCGCACGCTCGGCCCATCGAAAACGGAGCGACGACCATGCAGCCCCAAAGCGACATTCATTCCGCAGGCAGGCGCTACACCCCACGCGGCCTGGTCCGGCCTGCCGACATGTCCACCGGCGAGACGCCCGATATTCCCGACTATATCGGGGGGACTATCCTCCGGCTGCGCGCGATGTCCTGGACCGGCGTCGCCGCCAAGCTCATCGACATCCGCTGCGGCGAGCGGGTCGAGGCGGAGCTGACGTCCCGTTCACCGCGGCTCTCGGCGATCGTGGAACAGGTGGGAGGACGGATCGGCGTCTCAGCCAGTCGCAACGGATTGGCGAGCCCCTCTTCTGCCGAGATGGGGATCAGCATCGTGCCGGCATCGTGCGAGGCCTGGGCCCGCGGGTCCGACGTGAAGTTCGTGCGCCACCTCGTGCTGGACTTCAATGACCAGGCCATGGAAGCGATTCTCGGCGAGCCGGTGGATCTCGATCGGGCGCTTGGCTGGCGGTTGCAGGTCGATGACCAGCGGCTGTCGCGGCTTTGCCGCCTGTTCTCCGAAGAACTGACGGATGACGAGCCTTTAAACCGCCTCTTCGGCGACGGCCTGTCCGTGGCGCTGATCCGGCGCCTGGCCAGTCTCGATGCGCCAAGCCGGGCGAAGCGAAAGACCAGTGGCCTTGCTCCTTGGCAACTCCGTCGCGTCACGGACTATCTGTCCGCCAATCTGGGCGCGGACACCTCGATCGACGTCCTGGCGGCGATGACCAGCCTCTCACCCTCCTATTTCAGCCGCGCCTTCAAGACGACGACCGGAACGCCGCCCTATCAATGGCTGCTGTCCGCCCGATGCGAGCGCGCCAAGCAGCTCATGATGGAGACGGACAGCGGCCTCGCCGATATCGCCTTGCAGGTCGGATGCTACGACCAGGCCCACTTCTCCCGGCTGTTCGCAAAGACGGTCGGCATGAGCCCCAACGCTTGGCGCCGCGAACGCTCGGCTTGACCGAGGACCGCGCGAGGCCGACCTCAGCTATCAGGTTGAACGATGGACGATGATCGATCGATCGAGACTTGGGTTGGACACGGGCGCCCCCCTGCAACACTTCAAGACCAGTAACAGAATGCTTTTGACCTCTCACCTGAGAGCATCGGTCAGCATGTCGACAAAGGCGGTCACCTTGCGAGGTCGAAAGCGGCCGGCGGGATAGACTGTGTGAATGCCGCCGATCGGAAGCGACCAGTTTGGAACAAGCCGGCGAAGGCGTCCCTGCCGCTCGTCATCAGCGACCAGGAAGTCCGGCAAGACGGCTATACCTCCCCCCTGCAGCACAGCCCGGTGGACCGCAGGCGTCGTATTGATCGCAATGGCGGCCTTGAAGCGAACAGCCTGATGCTTGGAAGCGCCCTGAGAGAAAGACCATTGCAGCGGCTCGCGCAGAGCTGAGTTGGCGATGAATGGCAAGGCGAGCAGGTCCTCCGGCTCACTCATGGTGGCAGCTCGCTCGGCATGAGCCGAAGCGCCGACCAGAAACTGACGAAAAGACCCGATCCGCCGCGCCTGCTGGCTTGAGTCCATCAGCCAGCCGACGCGGATCGCGAGGTCGAATTGACCAGCCACGAGGTCGAGCGTCTCGTCACTGAGATGCAGTTCGACCTTGCAGGCCGGGTATCTGGCGATGAACGCTGTAACCAGCGGAACGATGATTGCGGTGCCATAGTCATAGGGTGCCGTCAGCCGCAGGACGCCGATGGGCTCGGCTCGCGCCTGAGCGAGCTCGGCAAAGGCTTCGTCGGCCTCGCGAAGAATTCGGACACAATGGGCGTGGAGGGCGGAGCCCGCCTCGGTCGGCTGCAGGTGGCGTGTGGTGCGCACCAGCAATGTGGTGCCAACCTCTTGCTCCAGCTTTGCCACCTGCTGGCTGACGACTGCCTTGGTGATCCCGAGAAGATTGGCCGCCCGGGTGAAGGAGCCGGCGTCGATGACAGCGGCAAAATAGGCGAGCCGATTGAGATTTGCAGTTTCGGGCATCCGACACTCCCGCATCATTGGATGATAATAGCATACGATCTGTCGCGATCGTCGTGATTTTCGATCGATGCGGGTCGTGCCATCTATAGACCCAGCAAGGGAGTGGCACATGAAACCCCAGACCCACATCACCTATCTGCTCGATCCGCTCTGCGGCTGGTGCTACGGCGCCTCACCAGCCCTCCGCGAGCTCGCCGCGCATCCCGACATCGCCCTCGAACTGGCTCCAACTGGCCTGTTCTCCGGCCGAGGCGCCCGGCCGATGGATGCACAATTCGCAGCCTTTGCCTGGTCGCACGACCAGCGCATCGCCAAGCTTTCAGGACAGATCTTCAGCGAGACCTATCGACAGAAGGTTCTCGGCACACCTGGCGGCACGCTTGATTCTGGCCCGGCCACGTTGGCGCTCATGGCCGTCGCCCTGACCGAACCGTCACGGCAATTGGCCGGGCTCGGCGTCATACAGGAGGCGCGCTACGTGTCAGGCAGGGATGTGACCGACGTGCAGGAATTGAGGATCATCCTGACCAGCGCCGGCTTTCATTCCGCGGCCGACCGTCTGGAGGCGCCGGATGCGCAGTTGCTCGCGGAAACCCGCAGCCGCATCGAAGCGGCGCAGGCTGCGATGCGTGCCTTCGCTCTCGATGGCGTCCCGGCGCTGATCGTCGAAAGCCGGGAAGGACGCCGCCTCGTCCGGGCCAACGCGTTGTTCGCAGTTGCGCAGCTTTTCGAGGAGTTGGCGCTCATCAGGCGCTAGCGGCCATGCTGACAGCAAACCCGCCAAGAACGACGGGCAACTGAGATATAATCTCAAGTCTAAATCATATATTTACAATAGCTACTATTCTCACTTTCGTTTCAGATTAGCATTATATACATAATAGAATTATGTTTAACTAATAGATTTTTCGATATCTTCCTGCACTTCCCTCATTTTTTACCAACCTAGACAAGAGACCATTATGCTTACACGGAGATCCATCATGAAATCGACCCTCGCCGCCGGTGCCGCGGCTGTCTTCGCTCCCGCCGGACTTGGCCATGCTGCTTCCGGGCTGAGCTGGAAGCACTTTCCCGCCGGCGAAAACGGCTTCTACCGCGCCCCGGTTGTGGTTTCCGGCGCGACCGAAGCCGTGCTGATCGACGGCGGCTTCACCTTCCCCGATGGCCGCGCCCTCGCGGACGCGATCAAGGCGACGGGCAAGACGCTCACCAGCATCTATATCAGCCAGTCGGATCCGGACTATTACTTCAGCCTGAAGCCAATCAAGGAAGCATTCCCCGACGCGCGCGTGATCGCCGCCTCCGACACGCTGGCCGCCATCAAGGCGAGCGTCGACAAGAAGCTCGCGATCTGGGGTCCGCAGCTCAAGGAAAACGGCCCGCAGACGCTGGCTGATATCGTCCTGCCCGAGGCGTTCGACGACAAGACCCTGACTGTCGATGGCGAGACCATCGAGATCGTCGCGGCAGAGGGCCTGGCCAACCGTCGCTACCTCTTCGTGCCGTCATTGAACGCGGTGTTCGGCGGTGTGATGATCTTCGGTGGTGTCCATGTCTGGACGGCCGACACGCCAACCAAGGAGCAGCGTGCCGCCTGGATCGCCAATCTCGAGAAGATCGCGGCGCGCAAGCCCGCAATCGTCGTGCCCGGCCACATGACGCCGGCCTTCGCCACCGACGCGTCGAGCGTTGCTTTCACCATCGCCTATCTGACCGCCTTCGAGGAAGAAGCCGCCAAGGCCAAGGATTCGGCCACGCTCAAGGCGGCCATGGAACGCCGCTTCCCTGGCCTCGGCATGGGCGTCGCGCTCGATATCGGCTCCAAGGTCATCACCGGCGAAATGAAATGGGGCTGATATCGGTTCTGACCTGAGCCCCTGATCCTACTATCCAACGCTGCCAGAGCACCCTTTGAAATTAAAAGCAGAGAATGTTCGCTATAATTCTCTGCTCAACCCTTGATGCTGCCGCTGACGAGGCCATTCACGATGTGCTTCTGCATCGCGATGAAGAAGACGACAACCGGGAAGAGCACGATGACCGTCAGCGTCATGAAGGCGGGCCAGTTGATCGCAAACTGGCCGACAGCGGAATAGACCTGCAGCACCAAGGTCTTGTTGGTGGGAGAGCTGAGGAACACGGTCGGCGTGATGAAATCGTTCCAGACCCACATGGTCTGGAAGACGCCGACTGTGATCAGGATCGGCCGGATCAGCGGCAGGACGATCCGCCAGTAAATGCCGAAGGTGCCGCAGCCGTCGATACGAGCAGCCTCGATGATCTCGAACGGAACGGTGCGCATATAGCCGAGAATGAGGAAGTAACAGAAGATCGAGCCGGCGCTGTACATCACGACAAGCCCGTTCAGACTGTCGACGAGATGGACCCGCGCCAGCATCTGGTAGAGCGGAATCAGCGTCGACTGGAACGGCACCATGAAGGCCAGCAGCAGTGCTGCTCCGAACAGCCTGTTGAGCCCGGTGCGTCGCGTGATCATGCCATAAGCGGCCATGGAGCCGATCAGCAGCATGAGAAACACCGACGCGGCAGTGACGTAGAGCGTGTTCAGCGCGCTACGCAGAATCGGAACTGTCCGGAACACGGAAATGTAGTTGTCGAGGAACAGTTGCGACGGCAGGCCGAGCGGCAGATTGCCGGCTTCCTGCTGCGTCTTCAGCGTGTTGACGATGATATAATAGAAGGGCAAGCCCATGATGACCGCGAGCGCGATCATCGCGATGCTGAGTGCGACCCGGGTCAAGCTCTGATGCCGTGACATCTAGGTACGCCTTTCCAGACGGCGCGAGATCGCGAGCTGCGCGACGACCACGGCCAGCACCATCAGCATGAAGACGACAGCGAGCGCCGAAGCCTCGCCAAACTTCGCTTCGCCAAGCCCCCGGCGGATGATCACCTGCGACAGCGTTGTTGTCGCATAGCCCGGCCCGCCTTTGGTCAGCGTATAGGGAAGGTCGAACACCTTGAGCCCGCCGGTGAGGAGCAGCATCTGGCTTACCGTAACGGCGGGCGCGAGGAGCGGTAGCGTCAGATGGAAAAAGCGCTGCCGCGCATTGGCGCCATCGATTGCCGCTGCCTCGTAGAAATCGCTCGGGATCGACTGCAGATAGGCGAGATAGAGGATCGCGTGCCAGCCGGTTTGCCCCCAGACGGAAACGAGCACCGTCGAAAGCCGAGCGAGCGTCGGATCGGAGAGCCACGGCACCGGCCCGAGACCGACGAGTCCGAGCACTGTGTTGACTGCACCGGATGAAAGCGGCGACAGGATGAAGGACCAGACGAGCCCGAGCACGGCAATGCTGGGGATGGCGGGGAAGAAGAAGACCGCGCGTACGACATTGCGCCCGAAGAAGCGCTCGTTCAGCGTGATGGCGAGCGGGATGGCAAGTGCCGTCACGATGATCGTCGTCGCGATGGCATAGAAGAACGTGTATCCGAGCGAGGCGACCATCGATGGATCGGTAAACGCCCGGACATAGTTCTTGATGCCGACAAAGCGCAGCGCGCGCGAATAGCCGTTGAAATCCGTGAGGCTGTACCACAGAGACTGGCCGAGCGGGATCAGGAACAGTGCCAGGAAAACCACCGCAACCGGAAGCAGGAAGACCTGCCTCGCCGCTGCCTCGTGCCACTGGCGCCGGGGTATCCGTTGGCGTGCGACGGTACCGGGCAGCGCTGCGCTGACCACCACATTTCTGTCGATGTTCACTGGGAGCTCCACTAAGAGCGGGGCGGCCTTGGGAGGAGAGGCGACCGCCCCGCTGCGGTCCGTTTGCTCGTCTACTGGCTGTCGGCCAGCTTTGCGTCGAGGGCCTTGCCCACGTCGGCGGGCTTGATGCCGCCGGCGACCATGTTCTGGATCTGCGCGACCATGTCGGTGTGGAGCGCGTCTTGAGCGCGCGGCCAGGACGTCATCGGCAGATAGATCCGGCTTGCCTCGATCCCGGCATAGATCGCGGCGAGCGCGGGGTCGAGATCGGGCTTGTAGTCCGCGGTGGTCGTGATCGCGCCCGACGATTTGTGATAAAGTTCGACGGCTTTCGGCGAAGCGAGGAAGGCCAGGAAGGCTTCGGCTTGCGGCAGATGCTCGGTCGCCGCGTTGATCGCATAGCCCGGTGACGCCGCGCCGGTCAGGAAGGTCTCTCCGGCCTCCGGGCCCGGCACCGCCATGAAGTTCATGTCGATCTTCGGATTGATGCCGCGGATGGTCGGCAGGTTCCAGGGACCTGCGCCCATCATGGCGACCTTGCCGGTGGCAAATTCGTTGACGATCTGGTCATCCGACAGGCCAAGCGCATCGCGGCTGACAAGGCCATCGTCATAGAGCTTCGCATAGAGCGAAAGCGGGCCCGTCCATTCCTTTTCGAAGCTCGTCTGACCGGAGAAGATCCGCTGGTCGGCATTGCCGCCCTCCTTGGAGAAAGCGAGGCCGATCAGGGCATAAAGCGGCATGAGGTTGCCGCTCTGCACGCCGTCGTAGTAGGGCGTGATACCCGCGTCCTTCAGCTTCTTCGCGAGCGCGAGAAATTCATCCCAACTCTTCGGCGGTTCGGTCATGCCGACCTTGTCGGTCAGCGCCTTGTTATAGAGAATTCCGCCGCCCCATGAGGCGAGCGAAAG
This sequence comes from Kaistia sp., assembly GCA_965229325.1. Lineage (GTDB taxonomy): Bacteria > Pseudomonadota > Alphaproteobacteria > Rhizobiales > Kaistiaceae > Kaistia. The sequence continues at coordinate 3,038,225 of OZ245873.1, forward strand.
GCCATAGGCCTTGCCGTCGACGCCATAGGCAGCGCGGTTCTGCGGGTTCATCGTCTTGACGAAATCGTAGCCCGACAGATCCTTGACGAAGCCGCCCTCGATCAGCGCATTCTTGTTCTCCGCAGCGATGATGAAGACGTCGGCGGCCGTATTCGAAAGCAGGCGCGTCTGAAGCGTCTGCTCATATTCGTTGACCGGCGGCGCGTTCGAGAAGTCGATCCTGATGTCGGGATTGGCCTGCTCGAAGGCGGCGATCACCGGCTTCATCACCTGCTCGTTGTCCCACGAGAAAAAGCTGAGATGCGTCGGTTCGGCCATCGCCGAGCCGGCAGCGAGCAGGGAGCCCGCGATCAGCATGCTCGCGGCCATCACCCGCCGAACACGCCGGGCGCGTGCCGGTTTCGTGCAATTGTTCAGGATCATCAATTCACTCCTCCCGTTCATTGAACTTCACGCAGCGAGCCCTCCAGCCCGCCGCCGCAACAGCCTACAAGCGCTGCCGTCATTCATCCGAATAACCGATCTAATGCTCTGTTGACAAGCCTGCATTCATCGTAACATTTGACGGACAGATGCGCCGCGTCGTCCGGCACATGGGCTGCCGCAGGCAGCATTGCCTTTCAGGAGATGCCGATTGTCCGCGCCGATTTTTGCCGATCCCATTCTCGACGGAGCGGCCGATCCGGCTGTCATCCATCGCCGGGGGACGAACGAATGGTGGATGTTCTACACAAACCGGCGCGCCACCTTCGAAGGGCCGGGCGTCGCCTGGGTGCATGGCAGTCCGATCGGCATTGCCGTATCGAGCGATGGCGGCCGCAACTGGCACTATCGCGGCACGGTGTCGGGGCTCGACGATCCGGCCGACCCCGGCCTCAATACGCATTGGGCGCCGGAAGTGATCTTCGCCGAAGGCGAATATCACATGTATCTCTCCTATATTTCCGGCACACCCGATCGCTGGCCCGGCCACAAACGCCAGATTGTGCATTTCGTCAGCGATGATCTCATGAGCTGGCGGCGCATCGGCCCGATTGCGCTCAGCTCGGATTACGTGATCGACGCCGCCGTGGCGCGCTGCCCCGACGGGCTCTACCGCCTCTGGTACAAGGACGAGGGCAACGGCTCCGGTACCGGCGTCGCGGCGAGCTCCGATCTCTATGAGTGGACGGTCGAGGGAGTCGCCATCCCGCCGGCACCGGGTCACGAGGGCCCGAATGTCTTCATCCTCGGCGGTTGGTATTGGATGATCGTCGACGAATGGCGGGGTCTCGCCGTCTTCCGGTCTTCCGATGCGCGCGCATGGGACCGTCAGGGCCTCATCCTCGACCGTCCCGGCTCCGATCCGCTCGACCGCCAGATCGGCCGCCATGCCGATGTCGTCCCGCTCGGCGACCGGGCGGCGATCTATTACTTCACCCATCCTCACTGGTCGGCTGCCCACACGGCAGAGGCCGTCAGCTTTTCCGATCGGCGCACGGTGATCCATGCGGCGACGCTGACGGTTGAGAACGATCAGCTCGTCTGTCGCCGCGACCAGCCGCCCGAGCCGCTGGACGGTGGTGTAGAACACGAAGACGAAGACGTCGCGCCACCCGCGCCGTCATTGATAAAGCCGGGTGAAGCGTCTGGCGGCGCAACCGCTGTCTTGGGGCGGCCTCGGGTGCATGCCGGCATGATCGAAACCTTGGTCGGGCGGATTTTCGGTGGGCTCTATCGGGAGGGAGAGCCCTTGCCGGCGGAATCCGTACTCTGTGCTGAGCTCGAGGTCAGTCATAGCGCATTGCGCGAGGCGCTACGCGTGCTGTCCGGCAAGGGAATGGTGAAGGCGCGACCACGCATCGGTACAATCGTGCAGCCGCGGGGAGCCTGGCGCATCGTCGACGCGCAGATGATCGACTGGATGGTTGCGGCCGATCATGATGGTGCGTTCGTGGCGGATCTCGTCGCCGTTCGCACTTGGCTGGAGCCTGCCGCCGCGGCGATGGCCGCGCGTGTCGCGACAGGCAAGGACCTCGTCTCGCTGGAGGCCGCGCTTGCGAAGATGTCGGCGGCGGCGCGGCTTGACGATATCCAGGCCTATGTGGCGGCCGATGCCGACTTTCATCGCGCGCTGGTGAAGGGGAGCGGTAACCGGATGTTCGAGCAACTCGCTGCCGTCATCGCCCCAACAGACGGTTATTGCCTCCGCGTCAATGCACTGCGTGGCCTTCGTCCACGCGAGGCGTTGAAACTGCACGAGCGGCTCGTGGACCACATTCGTCTTCGCGCTCCCGACGCTGCCATGGCGATGGCCGCGTCGCTTCTGGCCGATGACAGCGCCTCACGCGTCCGGCGGCCCGCGGGCGCTGCTGTCGGGGCATGAGCGAGACAAGGCGAACCTTCATCTCCACCGGACATGCCGAGCACCGGTCCGGCGCCCCGTTCGGCGCTCGAGGTATGAGGAGGGTCAGAAATCGATCCAGTGGATCGATTTCCCGACGATTGGAACGCGCGGCTGAAGAAGCTGCTTGCCGAGCAGATGCTCGACACCGCGATCCTGAGGGATGTCAGTTCGAATAAATTGTGACGCCCGATGCAAGGCGCAAAGCCGTGGCTCATGCCTGTGTCGCGCAGGGGGTGAGCCAGCGTCGGGCGTGTCAGGCGCTGGGCGTCGATCGCACCAGCGTGCGCTCCCGAAGTGTGCGTCCCGACGAGGCACCCCTGAGGGAGGCCATGAGGGCCGTGGCCGGCGAACGCCGCCGCTTCGGCTATCCCTTGGCCGGCAGGCAATTGCTTGCAATTGCCGTAAGGCGGCGGATCCACGTCATGCTGAGGCGCCAGGGTATCGTCATGACCCATGACGAAGCTCCGGCGGCTGTACGGGCAAGAGAAGCTCCAGGTGCAACGGCGCGGAGGACGCAAGCGCGCGCTCGGCTCGCGGCGTCCCATCCTGGTGCCGCTGATCACAAAGCCATTTTATGGGTCTGGACCCTAAGCCGGAGGAGAAACGGTCTCAGGTCAACGCTATAGGGCTTCGCCGATGCGCGGCGCGGGTCGGGCTAAGCGAGCTCGGAGAACCTATCGGTCGTGACAACCAAGAAGGGGGTGGCGCACCCGAAGGGATTCGAACCCCTGGCCTCTGCCTTCGGAGGGCAGCGCTCTATCCAGCTGAGCTACGGGTGCTGAGCCGACGCTTCTCTTAGACGAAGCGGGGCGGCGCTTCAATGGCGAATGGCGCCGCCCGGCTCCTGATCGTCGCCGATGGCGGGCTCGGCAGCCCGCCGGGCAGAGGCGCCGAGCCCAGGCCGAAGGTCCGGGCACAGCGCCTGTGCGGATCAGATCAGCTTGTACTGCCGCGCCTTGTTGCGCAGGAACGGCAGGCCCTCGGCGAGGATCTGCTCGCGGCTGTCGGCGACCGGCCGCCAGACGGACAGCGCCGCGGCCAGCTGCGGCGGCATGTGGATGAAGCTCTCCATCGCCATGCCGCCCTTGAAGCCGATGCCCTTGAGGCCGGCGAACACCTCGTCCCAGGCGATGGTGCCGGTGCCGGGAACGCCGCGGTCGCTCTCGGAGAGGTGGATGTATTTGAGATGCTCACCGGCGGCGAGGATGCCGTTGGCCTGCCCCTTCGCCTCGATATTCATGTGATAGGTGTCGAGATGCAGGAAGACGTTCGGCGCGCCGATCCGCTCGATCAGGCCGATCGCCTGCTCGGTCGTGTTGATCATGTGGTTCTCGTAGCGGTTGACCGCCTCGATGCCGAGCTCGAGCCCGAGCGTGCGCGCATGCGCGGCGACCTTCTGCATCACGCGCGCGACGACGTCATATTCGGCTTCCGTCGGCGGCTTGCCGGTGCGCTCGCCGATCGAGCCATAGATGACGCCCGAGAGCGCCTTGGCGCCGATCTCGGCCGACTTGTCGAGCGCGAGCTTCAGGAAGTCATAGGCCTTGTCGGGATTGCTGGTCGGGCGGGCATCGTCGGGCAGGCCGAGCGAGCAGACCGCGCCGAGCTCATATTTCTCGAGCAGCGCGCGGGTATGGGCGGTGTCGACCTTGGCCGGCTCGAGCAGGGCGATCTCGACGAAGGCGAGGCCGCGCTGCGCCGCCTCGGGGATGGCGAGTTCGGCCGCGTCCCGCGTCCAGCTATGCGCCCAGAGGCTGGTGTGAATTCCAAAGCCCTGCATCGTCTTATCCTCCCTGATCGATCGCCATTGCCCGGCGGGACGGCGAGGCTAGATGAGTTTCGCCCGCCGCGACACTGCAGCGCGCGCCTCCGATTGCGCATTTTTTGCGTCCGCCGTCCGGATCAGCCCGGCGGATGCGGCTGCATGCGGCGGGCGATGAAATGGGCGATCGAGGGGCCGGTGAGGACGATGATGAAGAAGCGCACCGCCTGCAGCGCCATGACGAAGGAGAGATCGACCGGCGTCGACGCCGCGATGACGGCGATCGAATCCATGCCGCCGGGGCTGGTGGCGAGATAGGCGGTGAGCGGATCGATGCCGAGGAGATGGACGAGCAGCGCGGCGAGCGAGGCGCTGAAGCCCATCAGGACGAGGATCGACAGCGCGATCTGCGGCATCACCCGCGCCGCATGGCGGACGACGGCCCGCGTGAAGCCGAGGCCGATGCGCCAGCCGATCAGCGCATAGCCGATCGAGAGCAGCCATTCCGGCAGCACGATCTGGACGAGCCCGAAGCCCTGCAGCAGCGCGCCCGCGACCATCGGGACGATCAACGCACCGGAGGGGATCGGCAGGACGCGGCCGACCAGCGTTCCGACCACTGCGATGGCGATCGTTGCACCGAAGGCGGCGGGATCGAGCGCCGGAAACCAGACGATCTCGGGCGGGGCGACGCCGCTCGTATCGACGACGAAGCGGGCGACCAGCGCCGCCGCGCTCGCGACCATGACGAGGCGGAGATACTGCATCAGGGCGACGAGGCGCGCATCGGCGCCGAAGGTTTCGGCCATCAGCACCATGGCCGAGGCGGCGCCGGGCGAGGAACCCCAGACCGCGGTCGTGCCGGGCAGGATGCGGCGGCGGCTCATCAGATAGCCGAGCGCCGAGGACGCCGCGACGGTCGCCAGCACCACGGCGAGGAAGAGCGGCCAGTCCTTGAGGAAGGCGACGACGATCGCCGGGGTGATCGCCGAGGCGATCAGCATGGAGACGATCGCCTGGGCCGAGAGCAGCAGCGGGCCCGGCACGCGGATGGAGGCGCCGGCAAGGCCCGCGGCGATGCCGGCCAGCATCGGCCCGATCAGCAGGGCTGCCGGCAGGCCGACGGCCATCAAGGCTGCGACCAGCAGGGCCGAGACGGCGAAGAGGGCTGCCCATTGCAGCGGCCGCGGCGCGCGGCCGAGCAGGGACAGAGGCACGGGGGATGTCATCGGGGCCTGATCGCTACTGCGCCCTTATGATAGCCGATCGGAGGGCGCAGGCCACCGTCGATGACGCATTTCGCGCCGACATGCTATAGCTAGCGCGTCCAACGGGATGATCGTTCATGCTCGCCTTCGTGCCCCAGACCCCGATCCTCGTCGCCTATGTCATCGCCGTGGTCGCGCTGACGCTGACGCCGGGGCCGGACATGACGCTCTTCCTCGGCAAGGCGATCGGCCAGTCTCGGAGTGCCGGCGTCGCGGCCTTTCTCGGCGCCTCGACCGGCCTCATCATCCACACCGTGCTGGTCGCCGTCGGCCTCTCGGCGCTTTTGGCCGCCTCGGTCACCGCCTTCACGATCCTCAAGGTCGTCGGCTCGGCCTATCTCGTCTTTCTCGCCTATCAGGCGATCCGCCATGGCTCGGCGCTCTCGGTCGGCGGCAAGGGCTCGGCCGATCCGATCCGCAAGGTCTATCTGAAGGGCCTCGCCATCAACCTGCTCAATCCGAAGATCATCGTCTTCTTCGTGACCTTCCTGCCGCAATTCGTCTCGCCCGGCGATCCGCATGCCGCGGGCAAACTGATGTTTCTCGGCATTCTCTTCGTGGTCGTGGCGACGCCGATCAGCCTTGCCCTGATCTGGTCGGCCGGCTCGATCGCGACCTTCCTGAAGCGCTCGCCGAAGGCGACGCGCGCCGTCGACTATCTCTTCGCCGGCGTCATGGGCGCCTTCGCCGTCCGCCTCATTCTGGCGCAGGGGAAGTAGCGCGCCCGAAAAGCCCCGAGCCTCGGCCGGCGACCAGCCAATAGGCGAAGCCGCCCGAGAGCCCGGCCGCGACGGGCGGCAGGAACGCCATGTTGCCCGGCAGGCCGATCAGCTGCAGCGCGAAGCCGAGCGCGCCGCCGAACAGCACCCAGCCGAGCATGGACCTGAGCGCGAAGATCTCGGCAAGCGCGATCGCGACGAGGAAGGGCAGCAGCGCGCCTTGCGCGATGACGGCGGTGAGCACCAGCGCCGGCGCCAGCACGTCCGGCGGAATGCCGCCGACCGAGGCCTGAAAATCCGCCGCCGCAAAGCCGAATGCGAGGAGATAGACGGCGACGGCAGCGAGGATCGCTGCGATCAGGCCGAGCGGGATGATCAGGATGATACGCAGAAAGGCCCGCATGTCAGGAGGCCTCGCGGATCGCGTCCAGGAAGGCATCGCCATAGAGCGAGAGCTTGCGCTCGCCGACGCCCTGCACGGAGCGCAGCGCCTCGCGCGAGGCGGGCCTGAGCTCGGCCATCTCGATCAGCGTCCGGTCCGGGAACACCATATAGGCCGGCACGCCCTCGTCGCGCGCGATCTCGCGGCGGAGCGCGCGCAGCGCCTCGAAGAGGCTCGCCGCCTCGCCCTCGAGCCCGTCGGCGCGGCTCTCGCGAGAGGCCTGACGGCGCGGCCGCGCCGGCGCATCCTCGACCTGGCGCAATTCGATCGTCTCGCGGCCGAACAGGATCGCCTCGCCCTTTTCGGTCAGGCGGAAGCCGCCATGCTCCTCGCTCGCCTCGGTGAGCGCGCCGGCGGCGAAGATCTGGCGGATCAGCGTGCGCCAGCCATTGGCGCTACGCGCCTTGCCGACGCCGAAGGTCTTGATCGTGTCGTGGCCCTGGCGCTGCACCGCCTCGGTCGCCTCGCCGCGCAATACGTCGATGAGATGGCCGGCGCCATAGCGCTGGCCGGTCCGCGCCACCGCTGAGAGAACCATCTGCGCCTCGCGCGTCGCGTCGCCGAGCGCAGCACCGCCCTGGCAGAGATCGCAGGCGCCGCAGGGGCCGCTTTCCTCGCCGAAATAGGCGAGCAGCGCCTGCCGCCGGCAGGTGGCGCTCTCGGCGAGATCGATCATCGCCGAGAGGCGGCGATGCTCCAGCCGCCGCTGCGCCTCCGACACCGCCTTGTCGTCGATCTGGCGGCGCCGGAAGGCCATGTCCTCGATGCCGTAGAGCGTCAGCGTATCGGCGGGCAGCCCGTCGCGGCCGGCACGGCCGATCTCCTGGTAGTAGGATTCGACCCCGCCCGGCAGGTCGGCATGGATCACGAAGCGGACATCCGGCTTGTTGATGCCCATGCCGAAGGCGATCGTCGCGGCGACGACGACATTGTCCTCCTGCAGGAAGATGTCCTGGTTCTTCGCCCGGAGCGCACTGTCCATGCCGGCATGATAGGCGACGGCGCGGCGGCCGGAGGCGGAGAGCCACTCGGCCAGCTTCTCGGTGCGGTCGCGCGAGGAGGCATAGATGATGCCGCTCGAGCGCTCATGCCGCTTCAGGAAATCGGCGATCTGGCTGCGCGGCCGGTCCTTGGCCTCGAAGCGGAGATGAATGTTCGGCCGGTCGAAGGAATGGACGACGATGCGGGGCGGCCGGGCGAAAAGCTGGCTGGCGATATCGCCGCGCGTCGCGGCATCGGCGGTCGCGGTCAGCGCCACCACCTGGGCATTGCCGAGCGCGGTCCTGACCGCGGCGAGCTGGCGGTATTCCGGGCGGAAGTCGTGACCCCATTGCGAGACGCAATGCGCCTCGTCGATGGCGAGGCGGCGGACATTCGAGGCGGCGAGCAGCGAGACGAGCCCGTCGGAGGCGAGCCGCTCCGGCGAGACGAAGAGCAGCGAAAGGTCGCCGGAGCGAACGCGGGCGAGCGCGTCGCGATTGGCCTCGTCGCCATTGCTGGAATTCAGCGTCGCCGCGGAAACACCGACATGCGCCATCTGCTGCACCTGGTCGCGCATCAGCGCGATCAGCGGCGAGACGACGACGGTGAGCCCGCCTTCGACCACGGCCGGCAGCTGGTAGCACATCGACTTGCCGGAGCCGGTCGGCATCACGGCAAGCACATCCTCGCCGGCCAGCACGGCGCCGATGACCTCTTCCTGGCCGGGCCGGAAATCGCGATAGCCGAAAATGGTATTGAGCGCGGCACGGGCGCGCGACAGCGTCATGGAAGGTCCGGGGACGGGGTGATTCGTTACCGCGATGCTAACGGCTGGCGCGCCGCAATTCACGCCTTTCGCCGCCGAGCCGTCAGCGTGCGGCAATGGCGACCGCCGCGCCGGCCATGATCGCGCCGCTGCCGCGATTGACGAGGCGGAGCGCGCGCGGGCTGGTGATGAGGTCGCGGGCGCGCAGCGTGACGAGAATATAGAAGCCGAACACGACCGCGAGGACACCAAGCGTCACCAGCGCGAGCTCGAGATAGGCGAGCGCATCGACACGTCCGAGATCGATGAGGTTCGGCAGCAGCGCCAGATAGAAGATCATGGTCTTCGGGTTGCCCATGGTCACGGCAAGGCCGGCGAGGAAGAGCCGCGCCCGGCTCTCGCGGCCGGCTGCGGGCGCGATCTCGCGCGCCGAGACCGGGGCCGTCCACATCTTGATGGCGAGATAGAGCAGATAGGCGGCGCCGGCATATTTCACCATCGTGAACACCTCGCGGAAGGTCTCGGCGAGGACGGCGAGGCCGAGCACGGCCAGCGACAGCCAGACGACATCGCCGATCGCCATGCCGGAGACGAAGGCGACGGCCCCTGGACGGCCCCGTCCGAGCACCCGCCCGACGATCGCCGCGATGCCGGGTCCGGGCGAAAAGGCGGCGACGGCCAGCGCGAGCGCGAAGATGGCAAGGCCCGACATGGACAATCCGCTCATGATGGGTCTCCCTCCCCGGCCGAAACGCGCTCCACTCTACCCCAGCGCACCGCGAAAATCTCGGCCGAGGATGGCAGTTCGCCGAAGAGCGTCGGATCGGCGCCGGTCATGAACACCTGTCCGCCGAGCGCATCGAGCGCGGCATAGAGCGCGGCGCGGCGGCGGCGGTCGAGATGGGCGGCGACCTCGTCGAGAAGGACCATCGGCGCGAGGCCGCTCGCCTCGGCGACGAGGCGGGCATGGGCGAGCACGATGCCGACGAGAAGCGCCTTCTGCTCGCCGGTCGAGGCGCGGTCCGCCGCGACATCCTTGGGGCCATGCCGGGCCTTCAAATCGCTGGTGTGCGGACCTGTCAGCGCGCGGCCGGCGGCGGCATCGCGGGCGCGGCCATCGCGGAGCAGCGCCCGGAAGCGCTCGGTCGCCGCGCTCTCGCCCTCGGGAAGGAGGCTCTCGATCGTCCCCTCAAGGGCAAGATCGGCCCAGGGAAACGGCGCGGCATCGTCGCGGGCGCCGGCGGCGATGAGCGCCAGCCTCTCCACCATGCCGGCGCGCACTGCGGCGATCTCGACGCCGAGGCTCGCCGCCTCCGCCTCGATGCCGTCGAGCCAGGCGCGATCCGGCCGCGCCTCCTCCAAGAGGCGGTTGCGGCCGCGCAGCGCGCGTTCATAGGCGGAGACGCGCGCGCCGTGGCGGGCATCGAGCGCGAGCACGAGGCGATCGAGGAAGCGGCGGCGGTCGCCGGCCGGGCCGGTGAAGAGCGCATCCAGCGCCGGCGTCAGCCAGACGAGACGGAGATGCTCGGCGAAGGCGGCGGGCGAGGAGACGGTGGCGCCGTCGATGCGGCAGCGGCGCGGCGACAGCGTGCCGTCGGCGAGCCGCTCGATGCCGGTTCCGAGCTTCAGCAGCCCGTCGTCATGTTCGAGCGCCAGCGAGACCGCGAAGCCGCCCGCGCACCCTGCGCGCACCATCTCGCTGAGATCGGCGCGGCGGAGGCCCCGCCCCGCCGTGAACAGCGACAGCGCCTCGATCAGGTTGGTCTTGCCGGCGCCATTCTCGCCGGTGAGCGCGACCAGGCGGCTCCCGATCTGAAGATCGAGGCAGGCATAGGAGCGGAAATCGGCGAGGACGATCCGCGCGACGCGCGGCGCGGCGGTGTCGGTGCCGCTCACACGCGCATCGGCATCAGGACATAGAGCGCGTCTTCATCGCCCTCGTCCTGGATCAGGGTCGGCGAGCCCGGATCGGCGAAGCGGAACAGCGCCGTGCCGGTCTTCAGCTGCGCGGCGATGTCGAGCAGATAGCGCGAATTGAAGCCGATATCGAGCGCAGCGGAGCTGTAGTCGACGTCGAGTTCTTCCGTCGCCGAGCCGGAGTCCGGATTGTTGACGGTGAGCGACAGCCGCCCGTCCTCGCCGAGCGAGAGCTTCACCGCGCGGCCGCGCTCGCTGGCGATCGTCGAGACGCGGTCGACGGCGTCCGAGAAGGCGGCGCGATCGACCTTCAGCGCCTTGTCGTTGCCCTGCGGGATGACGCGGGCATAGTCCGGGAAGGTGCCGTCGATCAGCTTCGAGGTCAGGACCACGGGGCCGAAGGTGACGCGGATCTTGGTGTCGGAGATCTCGATCGCGGCCAGCGCCGCCGGATCGGCGCCGTCGAGCAGCTTCTGGATCTCGCCGACGGTCTTCCGCGGAATGATGATGCCGGGCATGCCGTCGGCGCCCTCGGGCACGCTGGTCTGGGCGCGGGCGAGGCGATGGCCGTCGGTCGCGACCGCGCGCAGCAGCGTGCGGCCCTCGACCGTCGGCGTGTGCAGATAGATGCCGTTCAGATAGTAGCGCGTCTCCTCGGTCGAGATCGCGAACTGCGTGCGGTCGATCAGCGTCTTGAAGCTCGTCGCCGGCAGTTCGAAGCGGACCGGGAACTGGCCGGTGGTCAAATCCGGGAAGTCGGTCTCGGGCAGCATCTGCAGCGAGAAGCTCGACCGGCCCGAGCGGACGAGCAGCGTCTGCCCGTCCGGCGCGGTCTCGAGCGCCACTTCCGCGCCGTCGGGGAGCTTGCGCACGATGTCGTAGAGCATGTGGGCTGGAACCGTCGTCGCGCCGGCGCGACCGATCTCGGCCGGCACCGTCTCCAGCACTTCGAGATCGAGATCCGTCGCCTTCAGCGTCAGCGCCGCGCCGCTGGCACGGATCAGCACATTGGAGAGGATCGGGATCGTGTTCCGCCGCTCGACGACGCGATGAACGTGGTTGAGGGACTTCAAGAGATTGGAACGCTCGAGGATCGCTCTCATGGAAACGCGGGAACCCTGGGAGTGAAGCCGCGCGCGGCGCGGGGTCGGACGAGGCGGACGAGCCTCCTCTATGGACGGAGGAAAGTGGCGGTTTCCGCCGCGGAAGGCAAGAGCGGCCCGCACCCTCACGGGCTGGAAATCGGCGCCGGCCCGCAAAAGCTGCGGGCGGCGGCCGATGCCGGGCGGCAGGCGGGCGGCCGCCTACTCGTCGATCATGCGCTTCAGGAGCTCGACCTCTTCGGCGAGGTTGCGATCATCGCGCATCAGTTCCTCGACCTTGCGGACGGCATGCAGCACCGTGGTGTGATCGCGTCCGCCGAAGCGGCGGCCGATCTCGGGCAGCGAGCGCGGCGTCAGCGTCTTCGACAGATACATCGCGATCTGGCGCGGCCGGACGATGGTGCGGGTACGGCGGCTCGACAGGAGATCGGCCTTCGACACGTTGAAATGGACGGCGACGACCTTCTGGATGTCCTCGATCTTGACGCGGCGCGGCTCGCGCACGCCGACGAGATCGCGCAGCGTGATCTCGGCCGAGGCCATGGTCACCGGCTGGTTGGTGAACTGCCACTGCGCGACGAGGCGGTTGAGCGCGCCTTCGAGATCGCGGCCGTTGGAGACGACCTGCTGGGCGACATATTCGATCACCGTCTCGGGGATCGCGACATTGGCGTTCTGGCCCTGGGCGAGACGATAGCGGCTCTTCAGGATCTGGCGGCGCAAGTCGAGGTCAGGCGCGTCGATCTCGAAGGCGACACCGCCGCGAAGGCGCGAGCGCACCCGCTCGTCGAGCGTTTCGAGATCGGCCGCCGGCCGGTCGGCCGCGACCACCACCTGGCGGGCGCCGTCGATCAGCGCATTGACCATGTGGCAGAATTCCTGCTGCACCGACTTGCCCTGCAGGAACTGCAGGTCGTCGATCAGGAGCAGATCGATCTCGCGCAGGCCCTCCTTGAAGGCGATCGCCGACTGGTTCTTGAGCGAGGCGACGAAGCGGAACATGAAATGCTCGGCCGTCAGATAGACGACCTTGCGCGAGGGATCCGCGGCGCGGGCGGCCTGGGCGATCGCATGCAGAAGATGCGTCTTGCCGCGGCCGACGCCGGCATGGAGATAGAGCGGATTATACGCGGTCGGCCGTCCCGAGGGGGTCTCGGCGATGGCACGGGCGGCCGCATAGGCGACGCGGTTGGCCGCGCCCTCGCAGAAGGTGTCGAAGCTGAAGCGCGGGTCGACCGGCGAGCCGGGACCCTCGCTCTCGCTGCGCGCAGCGGGGGCGGCAACAGTGGCGAGCGGCGCGGACGGCAACAGGATCGGGGCGGGCGCCACCGGCTCCGCCGCCGTGACGGCGGTCTCGACGCGCGGCTGCGGGCGGGCACGGACGGCGCCGCGCACGATGAGCTCGATCCGGCGGATGCTCTCGATCTCGTCCTGCCAGAGGCCGAGCAGCTTCTCGATGTAATGCGCCTGGATCCAGGATTTCAGGAAGCGCGTCGGCACCGAGAGATTCACCTGCAGGCCATCCGCCTCGGCGAACTCGACACGGGCGAACCAGCTCTGGAACACGTCCTCGCCAAGCTCGCTCCGAAGGCGCCGCTTGACGCGGTCCCAGAGAGCGGCATCGGCGGGACCTGCGGCCCGGGGTGCACTCACGGCCACGCTCTCCACATCGGCGATCGCCTTGAGCGCCGCCGTGCCGGAGCCGAAGTCACCCGTCCTGTCATCGCGCATCGCTGCCCCTGTGCTCATTGTTGTCGTGATCAGGATTGTACCCAGGGCAGACCGGCGGCTTTCCAGCCGTCGACCGAACCCCGGTGGCGCGTCTCATCGAGCGGCCCCTCGAACCCACCGGCGATGTTGAAGCACCGGTCGAAACCCTCGGCCGCCATCGCCCGCGCCGCAGCCAGGCTGCGCACGCCGGAGCGGCAGAGGAAATAGAGCGCCGTCTCGCGGCCGACGCCGCGCCGCGTCAGCTCGGCTGAAAGCACTTCGGCGAAATCCTCGTTCACCGTCATCGCCGGAAAGCTCTGCCATTCGACCAGCAGCGTCTCCTTGCCGAGCGAGGACAGGTCGACGATGCCGACATAGGCCCATTCGGGCTTGGTGCGGACATCGATCAGCATCGACTGCGGCTCGCTGGCGAGACCATCGAAGGCTTCAGCGGCGGAGACGTCACCGGCAAAGGTTCCAGCAGGCGAACCGGACATAAAAAACCCCTCTTGCGGCCGCATTCGCGCGGCAACAATGTCGATCATGGACGACGATGGATGTTGGAAAGCCCTTCCGAGGAACGGCGCTAAAATAAGCAGGTATGCTACAGACTAATCAGACACGACTTCACAATTCTTGAATACGCGTACTCTTTGCAAATCGACGGAAGCGACAACTCTACAGGGAGACTTACAGGCGTTCATTACGCCCCGGCGGCTATATCTTCGGCCGCCATCTCCATGAGGGGAAAATACACAGGGTGGGGGGGCCCCGCAACGGCAGAAAGACTCGGCTCGGCCCCGGCGACGCACCCCCGAGAGACCCTTTTGGCCGGAGCCGCCGGGTAAGCCATTGCGAGTCAACGGATTCGGTTGATGCATCAGCGCGACGGGCAGGCGATGCATAGGGAGCGAAAAAATTTGACCCCCCGCCCCTTGACTCGCAGGGAATCTGCCCGCATCCGGAGACCAACCCTCAACGCATTGTTTTATAAGGTATTTTCATGTGAAGCCGGCGCGCCTCGGCGAGACGGGAATCACGGAAGAAGCGCAATTTCATGCCGGAACAACCACTTATCCGCATAACAAAAAACCCGGCCAGAGCCGGGCTTTCCATCATCCCCAGAAAGGATTGTTTTACGCCGTGAGCGCCTTCACGCGGGCGGCAAGCCGGCCCACCTTGCGCGACGCCGTATTCTTGTGCAGCACGCCCTTCTGGGCGGCGCGCATCAGCTCCGGCTGCGCCTTGCGGAGCGCTTCGGCAGCGGCGGCGGCATTGCCGGAGGCAATCGCTTCCTCGACCTTGCGGACCTCGGTGCGCATGCGGCTGCGGCGGTTGCGATTCACGATGGCACGACGAGCAATCTTGCGCGCGGCCTTCTTGGCAGAGGGCGTATTGGCCATTCAGGGCCTTCCTGATCCATCAACTGTTCGTCGGGCTTCCGGTTCGGCAGCGTTGGGCCGCTCAAGCACGGAATGGCGGTCTTGACCCCGCCTCGGTTCGAGGGCGGCTTATAGTCGGCTCAGGCGGCGCCGTCAATCGGCGGGGACCGATTCAGCGATTGCGAAACGCAGGCGGCCGCTTCTCGGCGAAAGCGGCCATGCCCTCGCGGGCGTCCTCGGTCGCGAACAGCGAATAAAACAGCCGCCGCTCGGTGCGGATTCCCTCGGCAAGGCCGGTCTCGAAAGCGCGGTTGACGGCCTCCTTGGCAAGGCGGACCGAGGGCTGCGACAGGGCGGCGATGCGGGTCGCGACGGCAAGCGCCGTCTCCATCAGCTCCGCCGCCGGCACGACGCGCGAGACGATGCCGATCCACTCGGCCTCCGCGGCGTCGATCATCCGGCCGGTCAGCACCATGTCCATGGTCTTCGCCTTGCCGACCGAGCGCGCGAGGCGCTGCGAGCCGCCCGCGCCCGGCATCAGGCCGAGCGTGATCTCGGGCTGGCCGAACTTCGCCGTGTCGGCGGCGATGACGATGTCGCACATCAGCGCCAGCTCGCAGCCCCCGCCAAGCGCGAAGCCGGCGACCGCCGCGACCACGGGCTTTCCCATGCGAGCGAGGCGCTCCCATTCGGCGACGAAATCATCTCCGAGGAGATCGACATAGGAGAGCGGCTGCATCTCGCGGATGTCGGCGCCGGCGGCAAACGCCTTGTCGGACCCGGTGAGGACCAGGGCGCCGATCGAGGCATCCGCCTCGAAGGCGTCGAGCGCCTGGTTGAGCTCGGCGATCAGCTGGCGCGACAGGGCGTTCAGCGCCTTCGGCCGGTTGAGGCGGATGATGCCGACACCGCCCTCTCGTTCGACGATCACCGTCTCCAGATTCACGCGCGGCCTCCTTCAATGGGTCGGCCAAGGGGTAGCGGAGCCGCTGCTGGCAGGCAAGCGCGGCCGCCCGGCCCTCAGCGCTGGCAGAGGGCGCAATGGAAGGTCGAGCGGCCGGACTGCACGCTGCGCAGGATCGTGCCGCTGCAGCCCGGCGTCGGGCAGGCCTCGCCCTCGCGGTCATAGACGCGGAAGGCGTGCTGGAAATAGCCGAGTTCGCCATTCGCCTGGCGATGATCGCGCAGCGACGAACCGCCGGCGGCGATCGCCTCGCCGAGCACTGTGCGGACGGCGGCCGCAAGAAGGTCCGCCTCGGCCCTCGTGATCGCGCCGGCCGGCCGCATCGGCGAGAGCTTTGCGCGGTGGAGCGCCTCGGCGACATAGATGTTGCCGAGCCCGGCGACGAGGCGCTGGTCGAGCAACGCCGCCTTCAGCGGCGTGCGGCGGCCGGCAAAGAGGCGCGAGAGCGCCACGCCGTCGAATTCATTGCCGACCGGCTCGAGGCCGAGGCCGGCAAGATGCGGCGAGGCGGCGTCGGCGGGACCCTCGGCGAGGTCCATGAAGCCGAAGCGGCGCGGATCGTTGTAGACGACGGCATGGCCGTTCGAGAGATGGAACACGACATGGTCGTGCACCGACTGCTTGTCGCGCGGATGATAGAAGATGCCGGGCGTCGTGCTGGCGCCGCCTTCCTCGATGCGGAACGAGCCCGACATGCCGAGATGCATGATGAGGCGCGTGGCGTCATCGAGATCGGCGAGGAGATATTTCGCCCGCCGCGACAGCGAGGCGACGGTGCGGCCCGTCAGGCGCGCCGCGAAACCGTCTGGAAAGCGGAAGCGGAGATCGGGGCGCCTGAGTTCGAGCGCCTCGATGCGCGCGCCCTCGAACACGGGCTGCAGGCCGAGGCGGACGGTTTCGACTTCGGGAAGCTCGGGCATGGTGTCGCTTGTCCTCCCTTGCCGCCCCGCCACCGTGGCGCGGGCGCAGCGCTTCGGCTATCAAGGGCGCGAGAGCGTCATATAAGGAGCCGCGTGCCATGGCTACCCGGACAAGCACGGCCAGCGAAACTGCGACAGGGCCGACCAGCGAGACCGTCGCCGAGCGGGCCGAGCGGCGCGCGTCGTTCGGCTTCCGCGATGTCGCCGTCGATGCCAAGCAAGGCATGGTCGACGCGGTGTTCCACAAGGTCGCCGCCCGCTACGACATCATGAACGACGTGATGTCGGCCGGCATGCACCGCATCTGGAAGGACGCCACCGTCTCCTGGCTGGCCCCGCCGCGCGGCCGCCCGTTCGAGGTGGTCGACGTCGCCGGCGGCACCGGCGACATCGCCTTCCGCATCGTCGGCCGCTCGGGCGGATCGGCGCATGTCACCGTTGCCGACATCAACGCCTCGATGCTCGAGGTCGGCCGCGAGCGCGCCGAAAAGCGCCACCTCGCCGGCAATGTCGAGTTCACGCTCGGAAATGCCGAGGAGCTGCCCTTCGAGAGCGGCCGCTTCGACGCCTATACGATCGCCTTCGGCATCCGCAACGTGCCGCGCATCGACAAGGCGCTGGCCGAGGCCTATCGCGTGCTGAAGCCGGGCGGGCGCTTCCTCTGCCTCGAATTCTCCGCCGTCGACGTGCCGCTGCTCGACAAGGTCTATGACGCCTATTCGTTCAACGTCATTCCCGGCATGGGCCAGCTGGTGGCGGGCGATGCCGAGAGCTATCGCTACCTGGTCGAATCGATCCGCCGCTTCCCGCATCAGGAACGCTTTGCCGAGATGATCCGCCAGGCCGGCTTCTCCCGCGTCAGCTATCGCAACCTGACCGGCGGCATCGCCGCGATCCATTCCGGCTGGAAGATCTGACCGGCCCATGGCGATCGGCCCCGTCCAGCTCTTCCGCCTCGCGCAGGCAGGCTTCGTCCTCGCCCGCGAGGGCGCCTTCAGCATTGTCGAGATCGACGACCTGCCGGCCGGCGCCGCGCTCGGCGTGCGCTTCGCGCGCCTGTTCGAGCGGCGGCGGGCGCGCAAGGAGGATCGCGGCGCGCGCATCTCCGCGGCGCTGAACCGGCTCGGCCCGTCCTATGTCAAGCTCGGCCAGTTCATGGCGACGCGCGCCGATGTCGTCGGGCAGGATGTCGCCGATGCGCTCGGCAAGCTGCGCGACGAGATCGAGCCCTTCGGCGAGCCTGCCGCGCGGGCGACGATCGCTCAGAATTTCGGCCGGCCGACCGAGGCGATCTTCGCCGCCTTCTCGCCGCCGGTCGCCGCCGCCTCGATCGCGCAGGTGCACAAGGCCGAGCTGGTCGAGGCCGACGGCCGCCGCGTCGCTGTGGCGGTCAAGGTGCTCCGGCCCGGCGTCCGCGGCCGCTTCCGCCGCGACCTCTCGACCTTCTATGCCGGCGCCGAGCTCGCCAACGCCTTCGATCCGCAGATGCAGCGGCTGAAGCCGGTCGCGGTCGTCGACATCCTCGCCCGCTCCGTGTCGATGGAGATGGACCTCCGGCTCGAGGCCGCCGCGCTTTCCGAGATGGCGGAGCGGACCAGCGGCGATCCCGGCTTCAGAGTCCCCAAGGTCTATTGGGCGCAGACGGCGCGCGACGTGCTGACGCTCGAATGGATCGACGGGGTCAAGCTCTCCGATCCCGCCGGCATCGCCGCGGCCGGGCATGATCCGAAGGATGTGGCGCGGCGTCTGATGCAGGCGTTTCTCCGCCATGCGATGCGCGACGGCTTCTTCCACGCCGACATGCATCAGGGCAATCTCTTCGTCGATGCGGCCGGCGATGTCGTCGCGGTCGATTTCGGCATCATGGGACGGCTCGGCCTCGCCGAGCGGCGCTTCCTCGCCGAGATCCTCTACGGCTTCATCCGCCGCGATTATCTGCGCATCGCCGAGGTGCATATCGAGGCCGGCTATGTGCCGCCGCGCCATGCCGCCGAGGACTTCGCGCAGGCGCTGCGCGCCATCGGCGAGCCGATCCACGGCCAGCCCGCCCGCGACATCTCAATGGCGAAGCTGTTGACTCTCCTCTTCGAAGTGACCGAACTCTTCGACATGCAGACGCGGCCGGAATTGCTGATGCTGCAGAAGACCATGGTGGTCGTCGAGGGCGTCGCCCGCTCGCTCGACAGCGATTTCGACATGTGGAGCGCCTCGGAGCCGGTGGTGCGCGACTGGATCGAGCAGAATCTCGGACCGATGGGCCAGCTCAGCCAGGCGGCGAGCGGGCTCGGCGAGTTCGGCCGCGCCGCCGCGCGGCTGCCGTCGCTCATCGAGCACGGCACGCGCGTCGCGGCGCAGCTCGACGCGGCGACCCGCGACGGCATCACGCTGTCGCCGGAGACGGTCGCCGCCATCGGCCGCGCCGAAGGCCGCGGCAATCGCTGGCTGGCGATCGGCGTCTGGGTGGTCGCGGCGCTGCTCGCCTATCTGGCGCTCAGATGAGCGGAGGCGCGCGTCGATGACGGTCTCCTCCCCCCTTGCCGGCCGCGCCATCCTCCTCGTGATCGGCGGCGGCATCGCCGCCTACAAGGCGCTCGACCTCATCCGCCGGCTGAAGGAGCGCGGCGCGACCGTCACGGTGATCATGACCAGCGCCGCGTCGCGCTTCGTGACGCCGCTCGCGGCCGGGGCGCTCGCCGGCGGCAAGGTCTATACCGACCTCTTCGATCGCGACGCCGAGCATGATGTCGGCCATATCCGCCTCGCGCGCGGCGCCGATCTCGTCATCGTCGCACCGGCCACGGCCGATCTGATGGCGAAGATGGCGGCGGGACTTGCCGACGATCTCGCCACCGCCGTGCTGCTCGCGACCCGCGCGCCGGTGCTGATAGCGCCCGCGATGAACCCGCTGATGTGGTCGCATCCGGCGACCCGCCGCAACGCCGCCCGCCTTGCCGCCGACGGCATCGCCAGCGTCGGCCCCGAAAGCGGCGAGATGGCCGAGAGCGGCGAGGCCGGAACGGGGCGCATGAGCGAGCCGCTCGCGATCGTCGCCGCCGCCGAAGAGCTGCTGGCGCCGGGGGCAAAGCCGCTTGCCGGACGACATGTGCTCGTCACCGCCGGACCGACGCATGAGCCGATCGACCCGGTGCGCTATATCGCCAACCGTTCCTCCGGCAAGCAGGGCTTCGCCATCGCCGCCGCCGCCGCAAAGGCCGGCGCGCGGGTGACGCTGGTGCATGGGCCGGTCGCGCTGGCGCCGCCGGCCGGCGTCATGGCGATCGGCGTCGAGACGGCGCGCGAGATGCTCGCCGCCACGGAAGCCGCCCTGCCGGCCGATATCGCCATCTTCGCGGCCGCCGTCGCCGACTGGCGGCCCGTGAGCGAAGCGGCCTCGAAGATCAAGAAGGATGGCAGCGGCGCGGCGCCGGCGCTCGCCATGACCGAGAACCCGGACATCCTCGCGACGATCGCCCAACGCGCCGACCGGCGCCCCGGCCTCGTCGTCGGCTTCGCCGCCGAGACGGACGATCTCCTCGCCCATGCGACCGCCAAGCTCGCCCGCAAGGGCGCCGATGTGATCGTCGCCAATGACGTCTCGCCGGCTGGCGGCGTCATGGGCGGCGACGACAATACGGTGTCGATCGTCACCCCTGCCGGCATCGAGACCTGGCCGAAGCTCGGCAAGGACGCGGTGGCGGAGCGGCTTGTCGCCTGGATCGCCGGGCGGATCGCGCCATGATGATCCTGCGCGGCCTCGGACGGCTTCTCGCCGCGGTGCTGGTGCTCGCAACCGGCGCCTGGACCGGCTTCGCCTTCTGGTTCCAGCTGCCCTTCGGCGAACAGGGCGTCGTCGCCGCGATCGTCGTCTGGACGATCTTCGTCATCGCCATCGCGCTCAACGAACTGGTCAAGCCGAGCTGGCGCTCGCGCATCGTCTATCTTCTCGCCTTCGCCGCCGTGCTCGTCTGGTGGTCGACGATCCGGCCGTCGAACGACCGCGACTGGGCCGAGCTGGTCGCGCATGGCGTCTCGGGCAAGGTCGAGGGCGATAAGGTCACGCTCGACAATGTGCGCGATTTCGACTGGCGCTCGGAGATGGACGTGACGCCGCGCTGGGACACGCGGACCTATGATCTCAACGAACTCTCCTCGGTCGACCTGATCCTCGCTTATTGGGACGGCCCGAAGATCGCCCACACGATCCTTTCCTTCGGCTTCGACAATGGCGACCACATCGCCTTCTCGGCCGAGATCCGCCCGGAGGCGCAGGAGAGCTTCTCGGCGATCGGCGGCTTCTTCCGCGAATTCGAGCTGGTGCTGATCGGCGCCGACGAACGCGACGTCGTCAAGCTGCGCACCACTATCCGCAAGGAAGACGTCTATCTCTATCCGCTGCAGCTGCCGAAGGCGGGGATGCGGGCGCTGTTCCTCTCCTTCGTCACGCTCGGCAACGAGCTCGCCGCCGAGCCGCGCTTCTACAACACGCTCACCACCAACTGCACGACGGTGGTCTTCCGCCTGGTGCAGGCGCTCGATCCGGGCAGGCTGCCCTTCGACTGGCGCATCCTCGTCTCGGGCTTCCTGCCCGGCTACATCTTCGACCGCCAGCCACATCCACAAGGCATGACGCTGGAAGACTTCCGCAGCGCCGCCGCGATCAGCGAGCGGGCGCAGGCCGCCGGCGCGGCGCTCGATTTCTCCTCGCGGATCCGCGCGCCGCTGGCGCCGCCGCCGCCCGCCAACTGAGCCTGAAGGTGAGACCATGACGTCCGCGCCAGCGATCGAGCTGAAGATCCTCGACCCGCGCCTTGCCGCCTGGGGGCTGCCCGCCTACCAGAGCCCCTCCGCCGCCGCGATCGACCTCCATGCCTGCATCGAGGCGCCGCTCGCGATCGAGCCCGACGCGCCGGCGGTGCTGGTGCCGGCCGGTTTCGCGCTCTTCATCCGCGATCCCCATCTCTGCGCGGTCATCCTGCCGCGCTCGGGCCTCGGCCATAAGCAGGGCCTCGTGCTCGGCAACGGCGCCGGGCTGATCGATGCCGACTATCAGGGCCCGATCCTCGTCAGCCTCGTCAACCGCAACGCGGCCGGCAGCGCGCCCGTCACCATCGAGCCCGGCATGCGGATCGCGCAGATGCTGTTCCTGCCGATCGCCCGCCCGAGCTTCACGCTGGTCGACGCCTTCACCGACCCGACGGCGCGCGGCGAAGGCGGCTTCGGCTCGACCGGGACAGCGGGCTGAACTAAAGTCGCGACACAATCAGGGAGCCGGGAAGAGCCATGGCCGAGGAAACGACGGGCGCCGCGCGCGGGCGCGGCCGCATCTACAATTCGATCACCGACACGATCGGCGACACGCCCATCGTCCGCCTGAAACGCATCGCCGAGGCCAAGGGCGTCAAGGCCAACCTTTTGGCGAAGCTCGAATTCTTCAATCCGATCGCGAGCGTCAAGGACCGCATCGGCGTCGCCATGATCGACGCGCTGGAGCGCGAGGGCCGCATCACGCCCGGAAAGACCGTGCTGATCGAGCCGACCTCGGGCAACACCGGCATCGCGCTCGCCTTCGTCGCCGCGGCGCGCGGCTATCGCCTGATCCTCGTCATGCCGGAGACGATGTCGATCGAGCGGCGCAAGATGCTGAAGCTGCTCGGCGCCGAGCTCGTGCTGACCGAGGGTCCGAAGGGCATGAAGGGCGCCATCGCCAGAGCCGAGGAGCTCGTCGGCGAGATCGGCGATGCCATCATCCCGCAGCAGTTCCAGAACCCCGCCAATCCCGAGATCCACCGCAAGACCACTGCCGAGGAGATCTGGAACGACACCCATGGCGAGATCGACGCCTTCATCGCCGGCGTCGGCACCGGCGGCACCATCACCGGCGTCGGCCAGGTGCTGAAGCCGCGCCGCCCCTCGCTGAAGGTCATCGCCGTCGAACCGAAGGAGAGCCCGGTGCTCTCGGGCGGCGCGGCCGGCCCTCACAAGATCCAGGGTATCGGCGCCGGCTTCGTGCCGTCGATCCTCGACACCACGATCTATGACGAGGTGATCCAGGTCGAGAGCGCCGAGGCGCTCGACTATGCCCGCCTCGCGGCGAGGCTCGAAGGAATCCCGGTCGGCATCTCCTCGGGCGCCGCCATCGCCGCGGCGGTCAAGGTCGGCCAGCGACCGGAGATGGCGGGCAAGAACATCGTGCTCATCATCCCCTCCTTCGCCGAGCGCTATCTCTCGACCGCGCTGTTCGAAGGCCTCGACTGACGGCGATGATCGGCATTGCCCGCCGGCTCGGCCTCACGGCCAGCCGGCGCGCGGACTAGATTCCTCCACGGCGATCACCTGTCCGCTCGGTCCGCCTGTCCCGATCGCCTCCGGTCCGTTCCAGTTCGCGGCGACGATGAAGAGCGTGCGACCGTCCGCGCCGCCGAGCATGCAGGCGAAGCAGCCGCGATCGATCGTGACGCGGGCGAGGATTTCGCCGCCTTCCGCGACGCGCGTGCAGCAGCGGCCGGGCACATCGGCGAACCACACAGCGCCCTCGGCATCGATGGTGATGCCGTCCGGGTAACACCCCGGCAGCGTGGCGAAGGCGCGACGGTCCATGAGCTGGCCGGCGGAGCCGATGGTGAAGGCCGTCAGGCGGTTCGCATAGGATTCGGCGAGGATCAGCGTGCGACCGTCCGGCGTCACCGCCATGCCGTTCGGGAAGGCGACGTCCTCTGCGACCAGCCGGGCGACGCCGTCGCTGCCGACCGCGGCGACGAGGCCCGGCCGGAAGTCGCCGCCCGGAAAATCGAAGCCGATCGTGTTGACGAAGGCGCGCCCCTCGCCGTCGACGACGATCTCGTTCCAGGGCTTTGCGGAGAGCGCCGCGAGATCGGCATGCGGGGCGAAGCTGCCGTCCGGCCGGCGGATCTGGAGCGTCGTCCCGGCGAGCAGTGCCATCCGCCCATCGGGCAGGAAGGCGAACGAGAACGGCATCGCGTCGACACGCGCGATCTCCTCGACCCGGCCGCCAGTGTCGATCGCAACGATGCGCCTTGCGCCCCAGTCGGAGAGATAGAGCCGCCCGTCATGCCAGCGCGGCGATTCGCCGAGGAGGAAGCCCTCCGCGACCACGCGCGGCACTGCCGCGTCCTGCGCGCCGTTGATGACCATCTGCAGCCTCCCTCTTCTCTCTCCGAGGACGATCGGAGCGATCGCATGCCGACAGAGCCAGGGCGCTTCGCCTCATTCCGGCAATGATCGTCCCCGAAAATGCGGGAGCATTGACGTACGCACGTCAACGGTCTGGAATCTTTCGGCAGACTGACGTTAAGTGGCCGGCAGCCAGCCAGTGCAACGAGTTGGCGCTCTGCCCCCTGGGAGGATTTTCATGCGACTTCTCATTCTCGGGACCGGCGGCATGGCCGCGGCCCATGCCCGGAATTTCAGTGCCATCGAGGGCGTCAGCATCGTCGGCGGCGTCGACGTGGTGCCCGAGCGCCTCGCGGCCTTCCTCGCCGAGCATGGCATACCCCGCGGTTTCGCCTCGCTCGAGGAGGCGCTCGCCTGGGGCGAGTTCGACGCCGTCGCCAATGTGACGCCCGACCGCATCCATCATCCGACGACGCTCGAGGCGATCGCTGCCGGCAAGCATGTCTTCTGCGAGAAGCCGCTCGCGACCGACGCCGTCAAGGCGATGGAAATGACCGAGGCGATCGAGGCCTCGGGCAAGGTCGGCATGGTCAACTTCACCTATCGCAATTCGCCGGCGCTGCAGAAGGGCCGCCAGATGGTGCTGGACGGGGCCGTCGGCAGCGTCCGCCATGTCGAGGCCTCGCATCTGCAGAGCTGGCTGGTTGGCAAGGCCTGGGGCGACTGGACGAGCGAGAGCAAGTGGCTGTGGCGCCTCTCGAAGAAGCACGGCTCGAACGGCGCACTCGGCGATATCGGCATCCACATCGTCGACTTCGCGTCCTATGGCTCCGGGCTCGACGTCGCGCATGTCTTCGGCCGCCTCAAGACCTTCGACAAGGCGCCCGGCAACCGGATCGGCGAATACGATCTCGACGCCAATGACAGCTTCACCATGAATGTCGACTTCTCCAACGGCGCCATCGGCACGATCCAGGCGACGCGGACGGCGCCCGGCCAGCTCGACCAGCTTCGCCTGCGCATCTATGGCTCGGCCGGCTCGATCGAAATCATCTACGACACCGGCAAGTCGAGCCTCCGCGCCTGCATCGGCGAGGACGTGCACACGGCGACCTGGCGCGATGTCGAGTTCGATCCGGTCGAGACGAACTATCAGCGCTTCGTCGCCGCGGTCCGCGCCGGCAAGACGCAGGAGCCGTCCTTCCGCCGCGCCGCCACGATCCAGAAGGTGCTGGACGCCGCGCTCGCTTCCGATACGAGCCACCAGGACGCCGCGATCTCCTGAGAGCGGCTGTGCATCGATCGCCTATGGTGCGCGCATTGGGCGCTTGCGGCGGCCGAGGATTATCCTAGAAGAAGGCCGGCCTGATTTGGCCGGCCTTTGCATGCATTCAGGGACTGCGAGATCACATGACGAGCGGCGCGATCTATCCGAGCCTCAGGGACCGCACGGTCATCATCACCGGCGGCGGCAGCGGCATCGGCGAGGCGATCGTCCGCCATTTCGTCGCCCAGGGCGCGAAGGTCGGCTTTCTCGACATCGACAAGGCGGCGTCCGAAAAGCTCGTCACCGAGCTGTCGGCCGCCGGCGGCACCGTGCATTTCGAGCACTGCGACCTCCGCGACATCGAGGCGCTGCGCCGCGCGATCGACGCTGTGCGCACCGCCTTCGGCCCGATCACCATCCTCGTCAACAACGCCGCCCACGACCAGCGCCACAAGCTCGAGGACGTGACGCCGGACTATTGGGACGAGCGGATCGCGGTCAATCTGCGCCACCAGTTCTTCGCTGCCCAGGCCGTCGTCCCGGACATGAAGGCGGCCGGCGGCGGCGCGATCATCAATATGGGCTCGATCAGCTGGCAGATCGGCCAGGGCGGCATGCCGGCCTACAGCGCGTCGAAATCGGCCGTGCTCGGCCTGACGCGCAGCCTCGCGCGCGATCTCGGGCCGTTCAACATCCGCGTCTGCTCGGTCATGCCCGGCTGGATCATGACGCAGCGCCAGCTCGATCTCTGGCTGACGCCGGAAGCCGAGGCCGAGATCATGGCCAGGCAGTGCCTGAAGCGGAAGCTCTATCCAGACGACATCGCCCGGCCGGTGCTCTTCTTCGCCTCGGACGAGGCCGGCGCCTGCACCAACCAGTCCTATATCGTCGACGGCGGCTGGGTCTGAGCCCCGGACGCCCTTCGGGGAGCCTCGGGCCGCCTGATCAGGCGTCTGGCTCGAGCACGAAGCCCGATGGCAGCAGGTCGGCGATGCCGAAGCTCTGGCCGCGGCCGGCCGGATCGACGCATTCGATGACCGTCGCCGACGTCGAGAATTCCCGCAGCCGCTGACGGCAGCCGCCGCAGGGCGTGCAGACGATGCCGCCATCGACGCGGTCGGCGACGACGGAGACATGGGCGACGCGGCGG
Organism: Kaistia sp.; assembly: GCA_965229325.1. Classification (GTDB taxonomy): domain Bacteria; phylum Pseudomonadota; class Alphaproteobacteria; order Rhizobiales; family Kaistiaceae; genus Kaistia. Next base: position 3,064,093 of record OZ245873.1, read on the forward strand.
CTCAGGCCCGGTCCGCTCGCCGCGATCATCGCGCCGAGCGCCGAGGTCTCGGCGCACCAGCCCTCGGGAAAAGATGCGTTCTCGACATTGGCGCCGACGAAGACGCGGCCGTCCTCGGTGCGGATCGCGGCCCCGACATGGAAGCGCGAATAGGGGGCATGGGCATTGTCCCGAACGGCCTTGGCGCGTTCGAAGAGATCGGCATCCACAGGGCATTCCTCCGGTCGTCGCGGCCGAGCGCGGCGCGTCGGCGGGTGGGTCGTGGCGATTGAAGCGCGCGGCGGGAGAGCCCGTCAAGCGGACGCCGGCGCGGCGGGGGCCGTTGCCATGATTTTGCGCCATCCGCCGATTTCAAGGGCACGAACTGCACTTTCCGCTTTTCGTCGGACCCCGATCTTTCTATCACTGGCGGGCGACAGGTCGCCAGCGGGGGCACGCCATCCATGACGAACACGCCGAAGAAGCCGGCCCTGGCGCTGATCGCGCATGACCAGAAGAAGGACGACATGGTGCGTTTCGCGCGGAGCCACGCGAAGCGTCTCGCCGCCTTCGAGCTGTTCGCGACCGGAACGACCGGCAGCCGGATCGTCGAGGCCGCGCCCGAACTGCCGGTGACGCGTCTGAAGAGCGGCCCGCTCGGCGGCGACCAGCAGATCGGCGCCATGATCGCGGAAGGCCGCATCACCGCGCTGATCTTCTTCGTCGATCCGCTCACCCCGATGCCGCATGACGTCGACGTCAAGGCGCTGACCCGCCTCGCCGAGCTCTACGACATCCCGATGGCGCTCAACAGCGCCACAGCCGAACTCATCATCACCCATCCCGGCGCCGTGGGACGACCCGCATGACCACGCCGGACGCCAGCGTCGACCGAGGCAGCATGTCAGAGACCCCCCCCGACCGCGATGTCATCCGCTTTCCGGCGCTGATCGGCGATATCGGCGGCACCAATGCGCGCTTTGCCCTGGTCGGCGATGGCGACGGCCCGGCGCATCGCTTCGCCAATGCCCAGACGGCCGATTTCGCCACCATCGACGACGCCATCGCCGCGACCGTGCTGCCGGTCGCGCGGCCGCGCTCGGCGGTGCTCGCGGTGGCCGGCCCGGTGCAGGGCGACCGCGTGCCGCTCACCAACTGCCCCTGGGTGGTCGAGCCGCGACGGATGATCGAGCGGCTCGGCCTCGACGAGGTGATCCTCCTCAATGATTTCGAGGCGCAGGCGCTGTCGCTGCCAGGCCTTGGCGCCGGCGACCTGCTCGCCATCGGCAACGGCGAGGCGGTGGAGAACGCGGCGCGCGTCGCGGTCGGGCCCGGCACCGGCCTCGGCGCGGCGGGCATGATCCATGCGCGCGGCACCTGGTTCCCGGTTCCGGGCGAAGGCGGCCATATCGATCTCGCGCCGGTCACGGCACGCGATTTCGCGATCTGGCCGCATATCGACGAGCCGTTCAGCTCAGGCCCCTATCGCCGCATCTCCGGCGAGACGCTGCTCTGCGGCGCCGGCCTCGTCCGGCTCTACAAGGCGGTCGTCGCGGCCGACGGCGCCAAGGCGCGCTTCGACGATCCGGCCGAAGTGACGGCCGCCGCGATGGACGGCTCCGACGGCGCCGCCGAGGAGGCGCTGTCGCTGTTCTGCGTCCATCTCGGCCGTCTTGCCGGCAATCTCGCCCTCGCCTTCATGGCGCGCGGCGGCGTGTTCCTCGCCGGCGGCATCGCCGCCCGGATCGCGCCGTTCCTCGCCGAGAGCGGCTTCCGCGCCGCCTTCATCGACAAGGCGCCGCATCAGGCGCTGATGGACAAGATGCCGACCTCCGTCGTGATCCATCCCGAGCCGGCGCTGGCCGGGCTGACCGCCTATGCGCGCCGGCCGGAGACTTTCGGCGTCTCTACCGAAGGCCGCCACTGGCGCCGCTGACGTCCTCGCTGTCCCGTCACGTGCCGCGCGGCTTCGCCCGCGCGGTTGGCGGCGCGGCGAGCGGATCCTCCGGCCAGGGATGCTTCGGATAGCGGCCGCGGAGATCGGCGCGGACATCGCGCCAGGAGCCGCGCCAGAAGGACGGCAGATCGCCGGTGATCTGGATCGGCCGCCGCGCCGGCGACAGGAGATGCAGCGTCAGCGGCACGCCGTCGGCGATCGCGGGATGGCGATCGAGGCCGAACAGTTCCTGCACGCGCACCTCGAGCACCGGCCCGTTCGGGTCCGAATAGTCGATCGGCAGGCGCGAGCCGGACGGCGCATCGAAATGCGTCGGCGCGAGACGGTCGAGCAGCGCCTTGCGGTCCCAGGGCAGCAGCGCCGCCAGCGCCTCGTGCAGCAGGCCGGCGTCGATGGCATCGAGCCGCCGCTTGCCAGTGAGATGCGCGCCAAGCCAGGTCTCGAGCTCCGCCAGCAGCGCCTCGTCCGAGACATCGGGCCAGTCGCCACCCTTCTTGGCGCGCACGAAGGCGAGCCGGGCGCGCAGCGCGGCCGCTGCGCCTTCGAAGGGCAGCGCGCCGATGCCGCGCCGGCGGATCGCGGCCATCAGCGCAGCGGCGACCACGGCGTCGGACGGCTTGCCGGCCGCACTCTCGGCGAGGACCAAGCGGCCGAGCCGGCGGCTCCGCCTTGCCCTGACAGAGCCGGTCGTCTCGTCGAAGGCGACGCCTTCCTCGGTCATTATTGAGTCGGCAAAGTGTTGCTCGATCTCAGCGAGATCGATCGGCGCCGCCGCGAGAATGCGCGCATTTTCCGCGGCGCCCTGCAGGCTGGCGACCGCGATGAAGTCTGCGCGCGCCATCGCATCGGCGGGATCGAGCATGCCGCCGCGGCCATTCGCCATCACGAAGGCGCCGGGCGCGCCGCGCGCCATCGCGATGCGCTCGGGGAAGGCGAAGGCGACGAGGAGGCCGGTCGCCTCGATGGCGGCGCCATCGAAGGCCGGATCGGCTGAGACGGCGCGGGCGAAGCGGGCGCCGAGCGCCAATGCGTCGCGGCTGCGCTGGTCGCGCGCGATGCGCAGCGTGCGCAGCCGGTCGCGGAGATCGGCACCGTTGCCGCCGAGGCCCGGCTCGGCAAGGAGGGCCGCCAGCGCGCCGGCGACACCGCCGAGGCCAAGGGCCGCCCCGCGACGCAGCATATGGCCGAGGCGCGGCGGCATCGCGAGGCTGGAGAGCCCACGTCCCTCAGTGGTGAGGCGGCGATCCGCGTCGACCGCGCCGAGCCGCGCGAGCAGCGCCATCGCCTCGTCATAGGCGGCGCGCGGCGGCGGGTCGAGAAAGGCGAGGCGCTGGGGATCATCGACGCCCCAGGCGATCAGATCGAGGGCGAAGGGCGAGAGATCGGCATCGAGGATCTCGGGCCGGTCGAAGGCGGCGAGCGCCGCCGTCTGCGGCTCGTCCCAGAGCCGGTAGCAGACGCCTGGCTCCGTGCGGCCGGCGCGGCCGCGGCGCTGGTCGGCCGAGGCGCGCGAGACGCGGCGGGTCTCGAGCCGCGTCAGCCCGGTCGCCGGCTCATAGAGGGGTACGCGGGCAAGGCCCGAATCGATCACGACGCGCACACCCTCGATGGTGAGCGAGGTCTCGGCGATCGATGTCGCCAGCACCACCTTGCGGCGGCCGGGGGCGGCCGGGCGGATGGCGCGGTCCTGCGCCGCGAAATCGAGTGCGCCATAGAGCGGCGCGATCTCGACGCCGGCGGGAAGCCCCTCCGCGAGCCGCTCGGCGGTGCGGCGGATCTCGGCCTGGCCGGGCAGGAAGACGAGCAGGCTGCCGGTCTCCTCGCTGAGCGCGCGGCGAACGACCGCCGCCGTCTCGTCCTCGATCCGCCTGGCGCCGTCGCGGCCGCTATAGCGGGTCTCGACCGGGAACATCCGCCCAAGGCTCTCGACGACGACCGCCGAAGGCCCGAGCAGCCGCGCGACGCGGGCGCCGTCGATCGTCGCCGACATCACGAGGATGCGGAGATCCTCGCGGAGGCCCGCCTGCGCATCGAGCGCGAAGGCAAGGCCGAGATCGCCCTCGAGGCTGCGCTCGTGGAACTCGTCGAAGATGACCGCCGCGATGCCGTCCAGCGACGGGTCCTCGACGATCATCCGCGTGAACACGCCCTCGGTGACGACCTCGACCCGCGTCTTGGCCGAGACGCAGCGCTCCATGCGGACGCGATAGCCGATGGTGGCGCCGACCTCTTCACCGAGTGTCGCGGCCATGCGGGCGGCGGCGGCGCGCGCGGCGAGGCGGCGCGGCTCCAGCACGAGGATGCGCCCATCGCCACGCCAGGGCGCGTCCAGCAGCGCCAGCGGCACGCGCGTCGTCTTGCCCGCGCCGGGCGGCGCGACCAGCACGGCATTGCGGCCGGCTGCAAGGGCCGCCGTCAGCTCGGGAAGGGCGTCTTCAACGGGTAGCATGGGGCGGATGGTCGTCGTCTCCCGTGATCCGGCCAAAGGGAGAGCGGTGCAGCCTGGCCCTGTCTTTCACCTCTCCCTCAGGGAGAGGTCGACGCGCATCGCGCGGCGGGTGAGGGTCTTCGGCCTCTCCGGAGAAGTCACGCCCCTCACCCGGCCCTTCGGGCCGACCTCTCCCCATGGGAGAGGTAAAGGAAAGCCTCTGGCCGCCCCTATTCCGCCGCCTCGGGCGTGCCTTCGGCCTGGGCCTCGTGCACCTTCAGATCGTCGAGGCGCGGCATCGCGATGATGTTGTAGCCGGCATCGACGAAGTGGATCTCGCCGGTGACGCCGGTGGAGAGGTCCGACAGCAGATAGAGCGCGGTGCCGCCGATCTCCTCGGTGGAGACGGTGCGGCGCAGCGGCGCGTTCTTCTTCTGGAAATTATACATGAGCCGCGCATCGGCGATGCCGGCGCCGGCGAGCGTGCGCACCGGCCCGGCCGAGATGGCGTTGACGCGGATCTCGTCGCCGCCGAAGTCGCTGGCGAGATAGCGGACCGAGGATTCGAGCGCCGCCTTGGCGACGCCCATGACATTGTAGTTCGGCGAGACACGGGTCGAGCCGCCGAAGGTCAGCGTCACCATCGAGCCGCCCTTGGTCATCAGCGCGGCCGCGCGCTTGGCGACCTCGGTGAAGGAGAAGCACGAGATCATCATCGTGCGAGCAAAGTTCTCGCGCGTCGTGTCGGCGTAGCGGCCCTTCAGCTCGTTCTTGTCCGAGAAGGCGATGGCATGGACGAGGAAGTCGATACCGCCCCATTCCTGGCGCAGCGTCTCGAACACGGCATCGACCGAGGCGAGATCCTCGACGTCGCAAGGGATCAGCAGCTTGGCGCCGACCGATTCGGCGAGCGGGCGGACGCGGCGGCCGAAGGCCTCGCCCTGATAGGTGAAGGCGAGCTCCGCGCCGTGGCCGGCGAGCACCTTGGCGATGCCCCAGGCGATCGAATGGTCATTGGCGACGCCCATGACGAGGCCGCGCTTGCCGGCCATCAGCGTTGTCGTCGTCGTCATTGAAGCTCTCCAGCCATGCCGCAGGTCTCGCCGATCATCCGGCATAGCGCTGGAAGACCAGCGACGCATTGGTGCCGCCGAAGCCGAAGCTGTTGGAGAGCACGGTGTCGATCTTCGCGTTGTCGATGCGCTCGCGCACGATCGGCATGTCGGCGAAGGCCGGGTCGAGTTCGTCGATATGGGCCGACTTCGTGATGAAGCGGTTGTTCAGCATCAAAAGCGAATAGATCGCCTCGTGCACGCCGGTGGCGCCCTGCGAATGCCCGGTCAGCGACTTGGTCGCCGAGATCGGCGGGCAGTCGTCGCCCGAGCCGAACACCTCGCGGATCGCTTCCATCTCCTTCAGATCGCCGACCGGCGTCGAGGTGGCATGCGGGTTGATGTAGTCGACCTTGCCGACCTTCGAGATCGCCTGGCGCATGCAGCGCGCGGCGCCCTCGCCCGACGGCGCGACCATGTCGGCGCCATCCGACGAGCAGCCATAGCCGACGATCTCGCCATAGATGCGCGCGCCGCGGGCCTTCGCGACCTCGAGTTCCTCGAGCACGAGCACGCCGGCGCCGCCGGAAATGACGAAGCCGTCGCGGTTCGCGTCATAGGCGCGCGAAGCGACCTGCGGCGTCTCGTTGTAGCGCGAGGAGAGCGCGCCCATCGCGTCGAAGAGGACGGTCAGCGTCCAGTCGAGCTCCTCGCAGCCGCCGGCGAAGACGCGGTCCTGCTTGCCCCACTGGATCGTCTCATAGGCATTGCCGATGCAATGGTTCGACGTCGCGCAGGCCGAGGAGATCGAATAGTTGACGCCCTTGATCTTGAACCAGGTCGAGAGCGTCGCGGAGGGCGAGGACGACATCGCCTTCGGCACCGCCAGCGGGCCGACCTTCTTGGACGAGCCGGAGGCAAGCGCCTTCTGCGCCGACTCGACGATCGTCCGGGTCGACGGGCCGCCGGAGCCCATGATGATGCCGGTGCGCTCGTTGGAGATCTCGCTCTCCTCAAGGCCGGCATCGCGGATCGCCTGGTCCATCGCGACATGGTTCCAGGCGGTGCCGCCGCCATGGAAGCGCATCGCGCGGCGATCGACCACTTCGGCCGGGTCGAGCGTCGGCGCGCCATAGACATGGCTGCGGAAGCCGTGCTCGGCCTGCGAGGGCGCGAAGGAAATGCCGCTTCGCGCCTCGTGCAGGCTCGCCAGCACTTCCTGGGTGTTGTTGCCGATGGACGAGACGATGCCCATCCCCGTGACGACGACCCGCTTCATGGTCCGCTGTCCTTCATAATGTCGTTGCGCCCGGCCCCCGCCGACGGCGCCGTTCAACCGGCTGCCGGCACCGCATCGCCCTTGAACAGGCCGACGCGCAGGTCCTTCGCACGGTAGATGGTCTCTCCATCGGCCTTAAGCCAGCCATCGGCGATGCCGAGGACGAGTTTCGACCGGAGAACGCGTTTCAGATCGACGCCATATTCGACGCGCTTCACGCTCGGCAGCACCATGCCGGAGAATTTCAGCTCGCCCGTCGAGAGGGCGCGGCCGCGGCCGGGCGAGCCCGACCAGCCGAGGAAGAAGCCGAGCATCTGCCAGAGCGCGTCGAGGCCGAGACAGCCCGGCATCACCGGATCGCCCTTGAAGTGGCAGGCGAAGAACCAGAGGTCCGGCGTCACGTCGAGTTCGGCGCGGATGTGGCCCTTGCCGAACTCGCCGCCTTCCTCGCTGATCGAGGTGATGCGGTCGAACATCAGCATCGGCGGCAGCGGCAGCTGGGCGTTGCCCTCGCCGAACAATTCGCCGCGCCCGCAGGCGAGAAGCTGCTCATAGTCGTAACTCGACGGGCGGTCTGCCATTGCCGTCAGTCTACCTCTTTTCGGCGTTCCGCTGGCGCATTTCGCCGGCGGATGCCATATGCACCATGTCGGGCGCGCCGAAAGCGACAAGCGAACCGGCCCCGAGCCGAGGCCTTCCTAACATAGGCTCCCCCTGTTCGAAAGCCCGTGCGGCGGCGGCTTTTCAAGCCGCGCTGCGGCATGACACGAGGCCCGGTCTCTTTGCCGGCGGAGAAGCGCGATGACGCGAGACGGCCGGAACAGACGATGGGGACGCGCTCTCGCGCTCGCTTTGGCGCTTGTCTGCGTGGCGCCGATGGCCGGGGCGGGCGAGCTCTTCAAGCAGCCCTCGATCGGCCTCGATCCGCCGAAGATCATCAAGAGCGTGCCGCCTTCCGTGATGCCCTCGCTCGACGCCAACCAGTGCCAGCTTGCCGCGGGAACCTGTCCGCTCGGCCGGCTGCAGCGCTCGGGCTCGCGCTGCTACTGCGCCTCGTCCGGCGGCGGGACGCGCCAGGGCACGACCCGCACGAAGCCGCAGGACGCGCGCCCCGCTTTGCCGAACTGAACGTCAGCCGCGCTCGGGAAAGAGCGCCGCGAGGCCCTCGCGGCTCGCCTTGGCGACGCCGCGCTCGGTGACGAGGCCGGTGACGAGGCGCGCCGGCGTGACGTCGAAGGCGGGATTGGCGGCCTTGGTGCCCTTCGGCGCGAGGCGCACCTTCACCAGCGTGCCGTCGCCCGACATGCCGGTGATGTGGGTCACCTCGTCGGCACCGCGCTCCTCGATCTCGATGTCCTTGACGCCGTCGTCGACGCGCCAATCGATGGTCGAGGACGGCAGCACGACATAGAACGGCACCTTGTTGTCATGCGCGGCGAGCGCCTTGAGGTATGTGCCGATCTTGTTGCAGGCATCGCCCGACGCGGTGACGCGGTCGGCGCCGACGAGGCAGATGTCGACGGCGCCATGCTGCATCAGATGGCCGCCGGCATTGTCGGCGATCAGCGTATGCGGCACGCCATGCGCGCCGAGCTCCCATGTCGTCAGGCTGGCGCCCTGGTTGCGCGGCCGCGTCTCGTCGACCCAGACATGAACCGGGATGCCCTGGTCATGCGCCTGATAGACGACGCCGAGCGCCGTGCCCCAGTCGACGCAGGCGATCCAGCCGGTGTTGCAATGGGTGAGGATGTTGACGGGACCCGAGCGGCCCTTGGCCTCCCAGATCTCGCGGATGAGCGCGGCGCCATGCGCCGCCATGGTGGCGTTGGTGCGGATGTCCTCGCCAAGCAGGCTGTCGGCGGTGGCGAAGGCGGCGGCGGCCCGCTCGTCCTCGGGAAGGCCGGCGACGGCTGCGCGCATGATGTCGAGCGCCCAGCGCAGGTTGACCGCGGTCGGCCGCGCCGCATAGAGCGCGTCATAGGCGGCGGCGACATTGGCGTCGGAGGGATCGGCACTGAGGGCCATCGCATAGCCATAGGCGCCGGTGACGCCGATCAGCGGCGCGCCGCGCACCACCATGCGCTTGATCGCGTCGATCGTCTCGGCGACGTTTTCGAGCCGGAGCGTCTCGAAGCGATGCGGCAGCAGCGTCTGGTCCACCACGGTCACCGCGGCCTCGTTGCCGTCCCGCCAGATCGACCGATAGGCGACGCCGTCGACTTTCATCACGTTACTCCAGAGGGCCGGCGCTGCCGGCGGAAAGGGGATGACCCCGACGGCGTAATCGAGTAGAGGCGGAGCCTCCTTTGTTCAACCCCGATACGGCCGTCGGCAGACGCCTTATCGTGCAGGCATGGCCGCTTCGGGGCCGGACCGACCAGGACGCGCAAGAGATGACCAGCCACCCGATCCGCGCCGTGCTCACCGATATCGAGGGCACGACCTCCTCGATCTCCTTTGTCAAGGACGTGCTCTTCCCCTATGCGCGGCAGCGGCTCGGGGCCTATGTCGCCGCGCATGCGGACGAGGCGGCCGTCCAGTCGGCGCTTTCCGAGGCGCGGGCGCTGGCGGGCCAGCCGGGCCTCTCTCAGGACGAGACCGTGGCGCTGCTCGAAGGCTGGATCGATGCCGACCGCAAGGCGACGCCGCTGAAGAGCCTGCAGGGGCTCATCTGGGAGGATGGCTATCGCTCGGGCGCGCTCAAGGGCGACATCTATCCGGATGCGGCCGAGTTTCTCGCCCGCTGGCGCAATGAGGGCCTCTCGCTCTACGTCTATTCGTCCGGCTCGGTGCTGGCGCAGCAGCTGATCTTCGGCCACACCGAATTCGGCGACCTGACCATCCTCTTCTCCGGCTTCTTCGACACGCTGGTCGGCGCCAAGACGGATCCGGCCTCCTATGGCGCGATCGCCGAATCGGCCGACCTGCCGCCGTTCCGCATCCTCTTCCTCTCCGACAACACCGCCGAGCTCGACGCGGCAAGGGCGGCCGGGATGGTCACCATCGCGCTCGACCGCGGCGAGGCGGTGCTGCCCGAGGGCCATGGCCATCCGGTCGCGAAGGATTTCGGCGCGATCGACGCGCTCGCCGGCACGCTGAAGGGCTGATCCCATGGACAAGGCGAAGCGGCTCGCGACCGCGATCGGGGCGCTCGCCATCCTGCTGTGGTCCTGCCTCGCGCTGGTCACCAGCCTGTCGCGGGCCATCCCGACCTTCGAGGCGCTGGCGATCACGTTTGCCATCGGCGCGCTGACGCTGCTCCTCTGCTTCCTGCCGCGGCAGGGCGTCAGTGGCATCCTCAGCGCCTTCCGGCGCTGGCCGCCGCGGGCCTGGGCGCTCGCGATCGGCGGCATCTTCATCTACCACGCGCTCTATTTCGTCTCGTTCCGCCTCGCCCCGGTCGGGCCGGTCACGATCATCAACTATCTCTGGCCATTGGTGATCGTCATCCTCGCCGGCCTGCTGCCCGGCGGCGACAGCCCGCTCGGCTGGCGGCAGCTCGTCGGCGGCGTCGTCGGCTTCGGTGCCACGGTGCTCCTCGTCGGCTCCGGCGACATCGCGCTCAGCGGCGATGCGCTGATCGGCTACGCTTGCGCGCTCGCCTGCGCCTTCGTCTGGGGCCTCTATTCGGTGCTGAACAATCGCCTCGGCGCGACGGGCAGCGAGCCGATGATCGGGGTCTGCGCCGTCGTCGCGCTGCTCGGCGCCATCGGCCATGTCGCGATCGGCGAGCGCTTCGTGATGCCGGATGGCAGCACGGCGCTGGCGCTCGTCATCCTCGGCGTCGGCCCTGTCGGCGCGGCTTTCGCGGCCTGGGACCATGCGACGAAGAAGGGCGACATCGCCATGCTCGGCACGCTCTCCTATGCGACGCCCCCGCTGTCGATGATCCTGCTGGTGGCCGCCGGCGCCGCCGAGCCGAGCTGGCGGCTTGGCATCGCCACCGTGCTGGTCGTCGCCGGCGCGGCACTTGCGGCGATGCCGGCGCGCCGACGCCTCGCGAAGCAGACGCCCTAGCCGAGCGTTTCCTCGAGCATGGTCAGCAGCCGCTTCCAGTGACGCTCGGCGCCGCGCGCGTCGTAGGCGAGGCTGTCCGGCACCGTCCAGCCATGGTTCATCCCGACATAATTCTCGATCACATGATCGACACCGGCGATGCGCAGCGCCTCGGCGAGCCGGGTCGACTGCTCCGGCGGATAGCTGGCATCGACGCCGGCCTGGCCGATATAGACCGGGCAGCGGATCGTGTAGACGCGCTGGACCGGCGCATCGGCCGAGTCGCTCGCGAGATTGCCGCCATGGAACGAGAGCGCTGCCTTGACGCGGTCCGGATAGGCCGCCGCCGCCACCAGCGCGCGTCCGCCGCCCATGCAATAGCCCACCGTGGCGAGCGCGCCCGTGGCGCCGGCCGCCGTCAATGCCGCGATGAAGGCGCCGCTGTCGGCCTCGGTCATGGCCTGCGTTGTCGTCGTGATCATCCGCATCAGCGCATTGCGGCTTTCGTCATGCGCGAAGGCGTCGCTCGCGAAGGGGCCATAGGCGCCGAAGCGATAGAAGAGATCGGGCACCAGGACGTAGTGGCCGGCCTCCGCCAGCCGCGCGGCCATGGTGGAGAGGGCCGGGCGCGGGCCGAAGGCGTCCATGTAGAGGATGACGCCGGTCGTCGAAGGGCTGGCCGGGCTGTGCAGCTCCGCCCGGCAGATTCCGTCGGCCGTCTCGATCTCGATTGTGCGCGGCATGGCTCTCGTCTTTCGTCGTGAAGGGGCGCGGCGGGGGGCACCGCCCGGCAAAAGCTAAGTCCGAATGGTGACGTTTCAATCGCCGGCGCGGCCGAATTGGCGCACCAGCACGGCGGCGAGGATGATCGCGCCGGTCATGAGGTCCTGCAGGAAGCTCGGCACGCCGAGAATGGTGAGGCCGTTCGAGACGACGGCGATGATGGCGGCGCCGACCAGCGTGCCCGGCACGCTCGGCTCGCCCTCGCGAAACGCCGTCATGCCGAGGAATACCGCCGCATAGGCCGAGAGCAGGTAGCCGCCGCCGCCGGTCGGGTGGGCGCTGCCGAGCCTTGCGGCGAGCAGCATGCCGGCCAGCGCCGCGAGCCCGGCCGAAAGCGCGAAGGCGAGGATCATGTCGCGCCGGACCGGCAGGCCGACAAGACGCGCCGCCTCGCGGTTGCCGCCGATCGCATAGAGGCGGCGGCCAAATTCGGTCGCGTCGAGCAGCAGCCAGACGATGGCCGCCGTGCCGATCAGCCACAGCGTCGGCACCGGCAGCCCGAGCACCGCGCCGCGTCCGAGATTGCGGAAGGAAGGCGGGATGCCGGAAAAGAGCGTCGCGCCATCGGAGATCCAGAAGGTGAGCCCGCCGATGATGGTGCCGAAGGCGAGCGTCGCGATGAAGCTCGGCACCGCGAAGCGCGCCACCAGCACGCCGGAGACGACCCCGAACAGGAGCGCGGCGAAGAGCACGATCGCGAACACCGCGGCGATGCCGAAGCCGGCGCCGAACAGCGCGACGGCGGCGATGCCGGCAAAGGAGACGACCGCCGAGACGGAGAGATCGAATTCTCCGACCACCATCACGAGGGTCGCGCCGATGGCGACGATGGCGAGCAGCGACATCTGCTGCGTGATGTTGACGAGATTAGCGAGCGTGCCGAAGGCGCCGGGCGAGGCGGCGGCGAAGACGGCGATGATCAGCGCCAGCGCGAGAAGCGTGCCGTAGCGGCGAAGAAGGGTCATGCGGCGGCGCGGTCCGGTGGCGGGAGAGGCTCGGCACGATGGCCGAAGGCGGCGGCGACAACGGCATCCCGCGTGAGACCGGCGCCGGAAAGCGCGGCGACGAGGCGGCCGCCATTCATGACCAGCACGCGATCGGAAAGCGCCATCAGTTCCTCGATGTCGCTGGTCGCGGCGAGCACAGCGGCGCCTTCATCGGCGATGCGGCGGATCTCGGCGTGGATTTCCGCCTTGGCGCCGACATCGACGCCGCGGGTCGGCTCGTCGATGAGCGCGAGGCGGATCGGCCGGCCGAGCCAGCGCCCGAACAGGAGCTTCTGCTGGTTGCCGCCGGAAAGGGTCAGCGGCGAGTGACCGACGCCGCCCGCGACGAGGCGGAGCCGCGCCGCGACCTTGGCCGCGAAGGCGTCGATCCTGGCGCGCGCCGGCAGCGGCAGGCGGGGCGCCCTGCGAAAATCCCTGAGATGAGCCAGCGCCAGATTGTCGGCGATCGACAGCGCACCGGCAAAGCCCTCGCGGCGGCGATCCTCCGGGACATAGACGGCGCCGCGCGCGATGCGCCCGGCAGGGCCGCCCTTCAGCAGGCTGCCGGCGAGGCCGACCTCGCCCGAGGCCGGCAGCGCGCCCCAGAGCGTCTTCAGGAGTGCCGAGCGGCCGGCACCGACCAGCCCGTAAAGGCCGACGATCTCGCCGGCCTGCGCCGTGATCTTGATACGCCCGCCGGGCGGTCCGAAGACGATGTCGGCCGCAAGCAGCGGCGCCTCGCCGTCCCTGGCCCGACGCTCGGGCGTCACACCTTCATCGCGGCCGCGATCACTGCCGGACATCAGGCGGACGAGGCCGGCGCGATCGATGGCGCTAATGCTGCCGCTGCCGACGCTGCGGCCGCCGCGCAGCACCGTGTAGCTGTCCGAAAGCGCCAGCACCTCGTCGAGCCGATGCGAGATGAAGAGCACGGCCGTGCCGGCGGCGGCGAGCTGGCGGATGACGGCATGCAGCCGCTCCGCCTCGGCCTCGCTGAGGCTCGATGTCGGCTCGTCCATGACGAGGAGGCGCGTCTCCAGCAGCAGCGCCCGCACGATCTCCGCCATCTGGCGCTGGCCGGGCGTCAGCCGCGCGGCGGGACGGCCGAGCGGCAGGTCGGGCGCGATGCGGCCGGCGACAGCCTCGACGGAGGCGCGCATCGCGGCGCGGTCGAGGAAGGGGCCGCGGCGCGGATGGCGGCGGCCGATCCAGGCATTGCCGACGGCATCGAAATGCGGAACGAGGTTCAGTTCCTGATGGATGAAGCCGAAGCCCAGCGCTTCAGCCGCGCGCGGGCTGCCGATCACCGCTGGAGAGCCGTCGATGAGGATACGGCCCCTGTCCGGCTGGTAGAGGCCGGACAGCAGCTTGATGAGCGTCGACTTGCCGGCGCCGTTCTCGCCGACCAGCGCATGCACCTCGCCGGGGCGAATGGCGAGATCGGCGCCGTCGAGCGCGCGCGTCGCCCCGAACTGCCGGGCGACGCCGTCAAGGACCAGGAAGGGCCGCGGCCCTTCGTCCGTATCCGTCACGGGCAGGTGACGCCGAGCGTCTCGGGCGTGATCAGCTTGGCGGGGGCGAACAGTTCCGCCTTCTCAGGCTTCGCGCCGGCGAGGATCTTGCCGAGGCCTTCGGCGGCAAGGCCGGCCATGGCGTCGAAATCCTGGCTGACGGTGCCCTTGATATGGCTGCAGGACTTGATCAGCTCCACGGCCTGCGGATTGCCGTCGATGCCGGCGATGATGATCTTCGAGTCCGGCTTGTCGGCCTCGATCGCCAGCTGCGCGCCGATCGCCGGCTCGTCCCAGGCGGCCCAGATGGCGTCGATCTGGTCGCCCTGGCTCTTCAGCAGGTCCTCGGTGACCTTGCGCGCATCGTCGATCGGGCCGGGCACGACCATGTAGTGCTCGGCGACGACCTTGATGTCGGGGTTCTTGGCGAGCGCCGCGTCGAGCGCCAGTTCGCGCTGATGCACGCCGGGATGCGCCGAATAGTAGAACTTGGCGATGTTGCCCTTGCCGCCGAGCTTTTCGAACAGGAAGGCGCTCAGCTTGCTGCCGAGCTCGAAATTGTCCGAGGTGACGTTGAGCACCACGCCAGGCGCGGTGGCGCCGTCGATGGTGACGACCGGGATGCCGGCGGCCGCGGCGGCACTGACCTGATCCTGGATCTGCTTCGGATCGACGCTGACGAGGACGATCGCGCCGACCTTGGCAGCGGTGACGTCCTCGATGCGGCTCGCGAGCTGGCCCATATCGCCGCGCGTATCGACGACCGAAGCGTTCCAGCCGGCCGCCTTCGCCTTCTCCTCGAACACCTTGATCATCTGGTTGGTCGCGACCGAGCTCTGATAGGGCGTCAGCACGGCGACGTCGACGGCGCTGGCCGCCGAGGCGGTGGCGGCGAGGCCGGCCAAAGCGAAGGAGAGTGCGAGGATCTTGGCGCGCATCATTGTTGTTGTCCCCCGAGGATTTGAGGTTCGATTGTTATCGCCTCGCCGGGCAGGAGCGCAAGCGCGGCCGAGCCGCTCCGCTCAGAGATCGGCGGCCAGCGCCCGCGCCGCCTCGCCCGCCTTGCGATAGGCGGCGAAGCGCCGCGCTGCCCGCTCGGTGCGTTCGGCGCGCGGCTTGACCACGCGGCTGCCGGCCTCCGGCGCAGACGAGGCGCCGACGACCGGCGCCAGCATGCGATAGGCGCCATAGGCGGTCACGAGACGGCTTTCGGGCGGCACCTCGACATCGGCGCCGGTGACATCGGCGATGAGCTGCGCCATCAGGCCGGCGCCGGCGACGCCGCCGGCGAGCACGATGGCGCGCGGACGGACGGGGAGCGCATCGAGATTGTCGCGGATGGCGAAGGCAAGCCCCTCCAGCACGGCATAGGCCAGCGCCTCGGCCGGCTGCGCCTTGTCGAGGCCGAGAAAAGCGCCGCGCACGCTGCGATCGACGAAGGGGGCGCGCTCGCCGATGAGATAGGGCAGGAACAGCGCCGCCGGCGGCTCGGCGTCATAGGTCGAGGCGGCGGCATAGAGCTCGGCGACGCCGCGGCCGGCGATTGTCGCGAACCAGTCGAGCGCGAGGCCCGCGGCGAGGAAGGGCGCGATGACGACGACATCGCTGCCGACCGCGCCGGCGAGCGTATAGGAGGCGCGCGGCGGCGCGGCCGTCTCGAGCGGCATGGCGGCGGCGATCCAGCCGGTGGTGCCGAGATAGGCATGCGGCCGGTCATGCGCTTCGCTCGCCGTGCCCCATGAGGTGGCGCCGCCATCGCCGGAGCCGACATGGACCGGAATGCCGGGCGCGAGGCCGAGCGCCGCCGCCGCCTCGGGCAGCAGCGGGCCGGCGAGCGCATCGGCATCGAGGATGTCGGGCAGGAGGTGGGGCCCGAGGCCGATGGCGGCGAGGATCGCGGCGTCCCAGCTGCGCGCGGCGAGATTCATGAGGCCCGACGTCGTCGCCGTCGCGGGATCGACGACGGCGCGGCCGGTCATCCGCGCGATCACCGCGTCCTTGGCGCCGAAGAGGATGCGGCCCGTCGCCGCCATCACATCGGGCTCGTGCTCGTGCAGCCAGTCGAGCCGGTAGAGGCAGAGCGCGGGATCGGCGGCATTGCCGATCCGCTGCTCGAAATCCGCCGGCAGGTCGGCGCCGACGGTGGCGACGCGCGCGGCATCGACACGGGCGTCGCTGTAGAGGATCGCGGGACGCAGCGCCGCGCCGTCGCTGCCAAGAAGCAGCACATTCTGCATCGAGCCCGTCAGCGTGATCGCGTCGGGCGCGCGGTCGACGGCGAGCGCGCGGACGGCGCTCGTCGTCGCCTGCCACCAGTCGTCCGCCGACTGCTCGGCATGGCCCGGCTGCGGCGCATCGGTCGTAACGGGGCTGTCGGCGGCTGCGAGCACATGGCCGCTGCCATCGAACAGCACCGCCTTCACCGAGGAGGTGCCGACATCGATGATGAGAATCCGTTCCGCTGCCATGTCGCCGCCGTCGCCTTGCTGTCGAGGCCGGCAATCTAGCGGCGGCGGCCGCGAAGGACCACCCTTGCGGATGGCATCAGGCGGCGGCCGCGGCTCCCGGCAGGATGAAGGGCACGCCCGCCGCCGTCCGGCCGACCCCGAGCGCGACGCCGAAGACGGTGCTGAGCAGCGTGTCGGTCAGGACCTCGGGCGGCGTCCCCTCGGCGGCGATGCGGCCGCGATCGATGACGATGATGGTGTCGGCATGGAGCGCGGCGAGATTGATGTCGTGCAGCACCGCGACGACGCCGCCGCCACCTTCGGCAAAGCTGCGTGCCGCGGCGAGCGTCATCAACTGGTGGCGGAGATCGAGGCTCGCGGTCGGCTCGTCGAGGAAGAGATAGGCCGGCACGCCGTCGCGGCAGGGGTCCGGCACCTGGCAGAGCACGCGGGCGAGCTGCACGCGCTGCTGCTCGCCGCCCGAGAGCTCCTGGTAGAGCCGCGCGCCGAAGCCGGCGAGATCGGCCCGCGCCAGCGCCGCGGCGACGCGGGCCTCGACGCTCGCGCCGCGGCCCCGGTCGACGGCGCCGAGACGCACGACCTCATGCACGGTGAAGGGGAAGGCGAGCGACGTCGCCTGCGGCAGCACCGCGCGGCGCGCGGCGAGATCGCCGGGACGCAGCCGCGCGAGATCAGCGCCGTCGAGGGTGACGCGGCCGCCCGACGGCCTGATCTCGCCGGTGAGCGCCTTCACCAGCGTCGACTTGCCGGCGCCGTTCGGACCGATGATCGCGGTGACGCGGCCGGGGCGGATCGCGAGGCTGACACCGTCGACGAGAGCCCGGCGGCCGGCGCGGACGGTGATGTGTTCGGCGCGGATCATGGCGGTCCCCTAGAGATCGACGATGCCGCGGCGACGCAGCAGGATCGAGACGAAGAACGGCGCGCCGATCAGCGCGGTGACGATGCCGATCGGCAGCTCGGCCGGCGCGACGACGATGCGGCAGACAATGTCGGCGCCGACGAGGAGGCTCGCGCCAAGCAGGGCCGCGGCGGGCAGCAGCGTGCGGTGTTCGGGGCCGATGGCGAGGCGGAGGAGATGCGGCACCACGATGCCGACGAAGCCGATGACGCCGGTAAAGGCGACGGAGACACCGACCATCACCGCGACGGCGAAGACGATGAGCGCCTTCAGCTTCTCGACATCGACGCCGAGATGGCGGGCCTCGGCCTCGCCGAGCACCAGCGCATCGAGGCCGCGGCCGATGAAAGGGGCGAGCGCCAGCAGTCCGAGGATCGGCGGCGCGGCGAGCGCCAGCTTCAGCCAGGTCGCGCCCGAGAGGCTGCCCATCGTCCAGAAAGTCAGCTCGCGCAATTGCGCATCATCGGCGCGATAGACGAGGAACGAGGTGACCGCGCCGGCAAAGGCGCCGAGCGCGATGCCGGCGAGCAGCATGGTCGCGACCGAGGTGCGGCCGCGCCGCGTCGCGATGGCATAGAGCACGAGCGTCGTCGCGAAGCCGCCGGCAAAGGCAGCGACCGGCAGCGCGCCGACCGAGAGCACCGCAGCGAGCGGGGCGAGCGCCGCGCCGCCGACGACGATCACCAGCACCGCGCCGAGCGCCGCGCCCGAGGAGACGCCGACGAGGCCGGGATCGGCGAGCGGATTGCGGAAGAGGCCCTGCAGCATGGCACCGGCGACCGCAAGCGCCGCGCCGACGAGCGCGCCGAGGAGGAGCCGCGGCAGGCGGATATCGACGACGACGATACGCTCGGTCAGATCGGCGGCCGGGTGTCCCGCCACCCAGTCGGCGAGGATCGCGAGCGCCCGGCCCGCCGGCAGGCCGAAGGGGCCGAGCACGAGCGCGGAGAGCATCACAGAGGCCAGCAGCAGCGCGAGGGCGAGGATCGCGAGCCTTGCGCGGGCGCGGCGGTCGCCTTGCGCCGGCGCGGCCATGACGAGCGCCATCAGTTCCCCGCCGGAAGCGCCAGCGCCGGATAGAAGGCGGCGGCGAGATCACGGGCGGCATCCGGCATGCGCGGGCCGAAGCCGAGCAGATAGAGCCCGTCCATGACGACGAGCGACTTGGTCGCTGCCGCCGGCGTCGCGGCGAGCGCCGGAATGCCGAACACGGCTGATGGCGTCATGGCCTCAGCGCCCGGCCGCGTCATCATGACGATGCTCTGCGGCTTCGCTGCCACCATCGCCTCGGCCGACGCCGGCTTGTAGCCTGGTACGCCGGCGAAGGGATTGATGCCGCCGGCGGCGGTGATCATGGCGTCGGCGGCGGTGTTGCTGCCGGCGGCGAGCGGCCGGTCGCCGGCAAGGCTCATCAGGAAGACGGCCCGGCGGCGTTCGGCCTCGGGAATGGCGGCCGTGGCTGCGGCGAGCGCCGCCGCGCGCTGCTCGACTTCGGCCGCGAGCTCCTTGCCCTTCTCGTCCTCGCCGATGACCGCGCCGATCATCGCGATCTTCGCGGCGATGCCGGCGGCACTATGCGGCTCCGGCAGGATGACGATCGGCACCGAGGCCGCCTCGAGCATGTCCATCGCCTCCTTCGGGCCGGCGCCCTCGACGGCGAGGATCAGATCCGGCTTCATCGACAACACGCTCTCGGCGGCGAGCGCGCGCATATAGCCGACATCGGGCTTCGCCAGCGCCTCCTTCGGCCAGAGGCTGGTCGAGTCGCGCGCCACGACGCGGTCGCCGGCGCCGAGCGCATAGAGGATCTCCGTCGCAGCGCCGCCGACCGAGACGATGCGTTCCGTGCTGCCGATGGTGACCGTGCGGCCCTTGGCGTCGACGATGGTGCGCTCTGCCGCGATGGATTGCTGGATGGCGAACAGGGTGATCACCAGGGCGGTCATGAAGCCGAGCGCAAGGCGGGCCTGACGGCCGGGCATCGGCAAGAAAGTCTGCGGAAGAAGGGACAGGGCACGCATCGGGAGCCTCCGGTCACGGGTTGACGGTCAAATCGGGACGATGGGTCACTTGTTGAGGATGAGCTTGCCGACCCGCGTCAGCCGCAGCCGGTAGTCGTCGGCGCCGTGGCGGATGATGATCTCGCGGGCGCCCTTGAGCAGGTCCTCGCTGGCGACGATGCGCGGCGTGCGGCGCTCGGCCTCGTCATCCCCATTCTGTGCGTTCTCTGCGGACATCGCTCACTCCGGCTGGACGGCCACGCGGGGGGCAGTCTTGAGCACTTCTAAACTTGCGAACCATTCGCAACTAATTACTTGACTGCCATACTCACCTTTCCTATGGATCGCAACGACCAAATGTCGAATCCATCGCCGCCCGCCTCTTGAGGCCGGCGGCTTCCGCCAAGCCCGCCAGTTCGTCCGCATCGCGGTCGCGACAGCCAGCCAGGCGCTTCCCGTCTTTCGTTCCTGGGGGCTCCGATGAGCATCGCGCGACTGAACGCCCGGCTTCTGGCCGGCTCAACCTTCCTCGCCTGCCTGGCTGTTTCCGCCGGCAGCGCCACGGCGCAACAGGCAACGGCCCAGCAGGCGGCGACCGCGGACGGCACGGTGCAGCTCGATGCCGTCATCGTTCAGGGCGGCTCGGCCGCCGGCGCCTCGACGGGCGATGTGACGCCCGCCGTCACCGCCAAGGAAGGCACGGCGCTCGTGACCACGACGACGCAGCAGGAGCTCACCAACCGGATGATCGACTCGTGGCAGGCGTTCGGCCAGCGCGCCGAGCCCGGCGTCAGCTTCTCCAGCCAGAACAACTCGATCAATGTCCGCGGCCTCGACGAGAACAATGTCCTCACGACGATCGACGGCATCCGCCTGCCCTGGCTCGGCTCGGGCGACCCGCGCGGCGTCACCGGCGGGCTCTCGACCTTCGACTTCAATGCGCTGAGCGCCATCGACATCGTGCGCGGCGCCGATTCGAGCATCGGCGGCTCGGGCGCCATGGGCGGCCTTGTCGCCCTGACGACGCTGTCGGCCGACGACATCATCGCCGAGGGCCGCAACTGGGGCTTCCTGACCAAGAACCTCTATGCGAGCGCCAACAACTCCTTCACCACCAGCGACGCGGTCGCCGCCCGCTTCGGCGACACCTCGGCGCTGCTGCAGGGCTCCTACACGACCGGCCACCAGACCGAGACCAATGGCGAGACCGGCGGCTACGGCACGGCGCGGACCGAGGCCAATCCGGAGGACTTCGACCAGTACAGCCTGCTCGGCAAGCTGGCGCACACGGTCGATGGCGGCCACACCTTCACGCTGACCGGCGAGATGTTCCAGGGCAACTCGACCACGGACGCCATGTCGAGCCAGTCGCTCACCGGAAATTATCGCCCCGGCGACTACACGACCGGCGAGGAAGCACGGCGGCAGCGTTTCTCGCTGACCTATGACTTCCTCTCGCCGGAGCCGGGCGGTGTCGTCGACCGGGCGCAGGCGATCCTCTACTGGCAGAATCTCGAGCTCGACAACACCACCGATGCCTATCGCTCGACCAGCGTCATCGGCCCGTATCAGCGCTCGAACAGCAATCAGGTGCAGGAATACGGCCTCAACGGCTTCGCCGAGAAGGCGATGACGCTCGGCGGCTATGAGAACCGCTTCACCTGGGGCGGCGAGTTCTACCTGACGAACACCAGCCAGTATTCGGCCGGCCTCGACAATTGCCCGCCGAACGCCACGACGTCGCCCTGCTCGATGCTGCACACCAACCAGGCCGACATGCCCGACGCCGACGGGGCGACCTTCGGCATCTATGGCCGCGACGAGATCGCGCTCGGCAACAACCTCTTCCTGACGCCGGGCCTCCGCTTCGACTGGTACCAGCAGGTCCCGCAGGAGACGGCCGGCTATGGCGGCGGCAACGAGGCCTATATCGGCCTGCCCGAGACCTCGTCGGGCTCCAAGTTCTCGCCGAGCCTGCTCGGCACCTGGAAGGCGACCGAAAAGCTCTCCTTCTATGCGCAGTGGGCGCAGGCCTTCACCGCGCCGACCCCCGGCCAGCTCTATCTCACCTATGGCGGCCCCGGCGCCTATCTCTCGATCGGCAATCCCGATCTCGAGGCGCAGGAAGGCTCGGGCTACGAGATCGGCACCAAGTTCGGTGACGACCATCTCGGCGGCGGCTTCTCGGCCTTCACCAATTTCTACAAGAACTTCATCGACAGCGAGCAGCTGACGGCAGCCGAGGCGGCCGAGCGCGGCTATGACCTTGCCGAATATCCCTTCGGCATCAGCGAATATGTGAACCTCGAAAGCGTCAACATCTACGGCATCGAGGCGCGCGGTGCCTGGAAGTTCGCGCCGAAGTGGAAGCTCTCGGGCTCGATGGCGTGGATGGTCGGACAGGACCTCGCCAATGGCACCTATCTCGACAGCGTGCCGCCGCTGAAGGGCGTCATCGGCATCGGCTATGCCGATATCGAATGGGGCACCGACCTCTTACTCACCGCCGCCGCCGTCAATGCGCAGACCTCGGCGAGCTTCCAGGCCCCGGCCTATGCGGTCGTCGATTGGACGGCCTGGTGGCAGCCGGCGAAGATCAAGGGCCTCCGCGTCCAGGCCGGCGTCTTCAACCTCTTCGACGAGACCTATTTCAACTCGCTCGACATCCCGACCTCGGTCACCGCATCGAGCAGCAATCTCGACTTCTATTCCGAGCCCGGCCGGAACTACCAGGTGAACCTCACCTACCAGTTCTAGGCCGGCTCCCGCGAAACGCCGGACGGTGGTGTGGTGACTCCGGCCGGCGCGAGGAGGGATGGCTCCCCCGAGCCTCCCTCCTCACATCTTTTCCCCAATCGTGGCCCATGGTCCACGATGATCCACCACCTCGACGACGCACCCCATCGGCACGCAGAAAAGGCATTTCCCCATGTTCATCGCCATGAACCGCTTCAAGGTCATCAAGGGCTCGGAGGCCGAGTTCGAGGAGGTCTGGCGCTCGCGCGACCGCCATCTCGCCGAGATGGATGGCTTCGTCGATTTCCACCTCCTGAAGGGGCCTGAGGCCGACGACCACACGCTCTATGCCTCGCACACGGTCTGGCAGACGCGCGACCATTTCCTCGCCTGGACCAAGTCCGAGCAGTTCCGCAAGGCGCATGGCGGCAGCGGCGACCGCAAGCCGATGTTCTCCGGCCATCCCGTGTTCGAGGGCTTCGAATCGGTGATCGGCGCCTGACGCGCGCAAAAGGCAGTATGCCGCGCTTGCCGGCCTCCCTGCGGCGGCTCTATCCTGATGTGACGCGTCACTGACGATAAGTGTCACATATCAATTCCGGACCGTCCCGCTCCTGCCGCGCCGCGCGGGGGAGCGGGGCCGTTCCGCAGGATCCGCTGCCATGGCCCCTCCCCACCCGTCCGCCGCCGCGCCGGCTGCCCGCCCGCCGCAGTACAAATGGGTCGCGCTCAGCAACACGACGCTCGGCATGCTGGCCGCCACCATCAACGGCTCGATCCTCCTGATCAGCCTGCCGGCGATCTTCCGCGGCATCGGCCTCAAGCCGCTCGAGCCCGGCAATGTCAACATCCTGCTCTGGTCGATCATGGGCTACATGGTCGCGACCTCGGTGCTGGTCGTCACCTTCGGCCGGCTCGGCGACAGCCTCGGACGGGCGCGGATCTACAATCTCGGCTTCCTCATCTTCACGGTCGCGGCGGTGGCGCTCAGCCTGATGCCGGACAATGGCGCCTTCGCCGCCTGGTATCTCATCGTCGTGCGCATCCTGCAGGGCGTCGGCGGCGCGATGCTGATGGCGAATTCCACCGCTATCCTCACCGACGCCTTCCCGGCGGAACAGCGCGGCCTCGCGCTCGGCATCAACACGATCGCCGCGATCGGCGGCTCGTTCATCGGGCTGCTGATCGGCGGCCTCCTCGCCGATATCGACTGGCGCCTCGTCTTCTGGGTCAACGTGCCCTTCGGCGTCATCGGCACCGCCTGGGCCTACTGGAAGCTGAAGGATCGCGGCACGCCGCGCCATCGCCCGGTCGATTGGCTCGGCAATCTCACCTTCGGCCTCGGCCTGATCCTCGTCCTGATCGGCATCACCGAGGGCATCCAGCCCTATGGCAGCCACGCCATGGCCTGGACCAGCCCGGAGGTGATGACGCTGATCGGTGTCGGCCTCGCGCTGCTCGTCGCCTTCCTCGTCGTCGAGAGCCGCGTCGCCTTCCCGATGTTCGATCTGGCCCTCTTCCGCATCCGCCCGTTCACCGCCGGCAATCTCGCCAGCCTCTTCGCCGCCATCG
The DNA here is from genome assembly GCA_965229325.1 of Kaistia sp. Classification (GTDB taxonomy): domain Bacteria; phylum Pseudomonadota; class Alphaproteobacteria; order Rhizobiales; family Kaistiaceae; genus Kaistia. The sequence continues at coordinate 3,087,741 of OZ245873.1, forward strand.
GCCGCGGCGGGCTGCAGTTCATGCTGATCATCTGGCTGCAGGGCATCTGGCTGCCGCTGCACGGCTATTCCTTCGAGGAGACGCCGCTCTGGGCCGGCATCTTCATGCTGCCGCTGACGCTCGGCTTCCTCGTCGCGACACCGGTGTCCGGATGGCTGTCGGATCGACACGGCGCGCGGCCCTATGCCGTCGGCGGCATGCTGATCGGCGCGGCGAGCTTCGCCGCGCTGATGGAACTGCCGCCCGACTTCCCCTATCCGCTCTTCGCCGTCCTCCTCTTCCTCAACGGCCTCGGCTCCGGCCTCTTCATCGCTCCGAACGCGACTGCGATCATGAACTCGGTGCCGCCGGCCGAGCGCGGCCAGGCCGCCGGCATGCGCGCGACGACGCTGAACGCCGGGCAGGTGCTCTCGATCGGCATCTTCTTCAGCCTGATGATCGTCGGCCTCACCGAGCAGTTGCCGGCCTCGATGGAGGCGGCGCTGATCGCGCAGCAGGTTCCCGAGGCGATCGCCCATCATGTCGCTTCGGCGCCGGCCGTGGCGAGCCTCTTCGCCGCCTTCCTCGGCTACAATCCGATGGGCGAATTGCTGCCGCCCGGCGTCATGGCGAGCCTGCCGAATGCCGCCGAGATCACCGGCAAGACCTTCTTCCCGCATCTCCTCGCCGGCCCGTTCATGCATGGGCTCGTCTTCGCCTTCTCGTTCTCGATGATCCTCAACCTGCTGGCGGCGGCGGCCTCCTGGCTCGCCGGCGGCAAATATGTGCACGAGCACGCGGTGCCGCTGCACGTCGAAGGCCGGGTGCCGCGCCCGGCGCCTGCGGGGCGCATGCCTGCCGCCGAGTGAGCCGCCTTGCGGGCGATGCTCTTATGACATATCGTTAGACATGTCTTACGATATGAGAGCACTGATGACCGAGATGACCACCGAGCCGCACGCGATCCGCCGCGTGCGCCATGAAACCCGCCGCCGCGCGCTGACGGTGACCAGCGCGACCGCGATCACGCCGCGCATGCAGCGCATAGAGCTTGCCGGCGACCTCGCCGGCTTCGCCAGCCTTGGCGCCGACGACCACATCAAGCTGTTCTTCGCCGACGGCGCGGGCGGCCAGGTGATGCGCGATTTCACGCCGCGCGCCTTCGATGTCGCGGCGGGGACGCTCACCATCGATTTCGCGCTGCACGAGGCGGGGCCGGCGACGTCATGGGCCGCATCCGCCAAGCCCGGCGACGGGCTCGAGATCGGCGGGCCGCGCGGCTCGGCCGTGGTGCCGGATGATTTCGACTGGTACTGGCTGATCGGCGACGAGACCGCGCTGCCGGCGATCGGCCGCTTCGTCGAAGGGCTGCGGGCCGACGTGCCCGTGCTGACCGCCGTCGCCATCGCGGATGCCGGCGAGCGCCAGCAGTTCGCGACACGGGCCGACTGGACGGGGCTCTGGGCCGAGCGCAGCGGGGGCGGCGATGATGCTTCGGCGCTTCAGGCCTTGCTCGACGCGCACCCGCTGCCGGCGGGCGACGGGTTCGTCTTCATCGCCGCGGAATCCTCGGTCGCCCGCGCGCTGCGCGCCCGGCTGACCGAGCGCGGGCAGCCCAAGGCCTTCATCAAGGCGGCCGGCTACTGGAAGCGCGGCGAGGCCGATGCGCATGAGCGGATCGAGGACTGAGGGCTCAGAGAGCTGGGCGCAGTAAGGCCCTCACCCTGACCCTCTCCCTGGGGGAGAGGGGATGGCGTTGAGCCCTTGGCAGCGCCTCAGGCAGTGACCAGCATCGAGGCCGGCCTTCCCTCTCCCACAGGGAGAGGGCCAGGGTGAGGGCCTTGGCTTGCTTGCCTTGCCTCATCCCTGCGAGGACCCTGCCTCAGCCCTTCAGCCAGGTGCCGTAATCGGCGACGAGGAGATGGGTCGGGGCGACGTCTTCCTCGATCTCGGCGAAGCGGCCGATCGGCTCGGCGAAGACATTGTCGGTCAGGTCGTCATTGACGGTCGAGACCTCGCCGATCAGCACGTCGGCGCCCTCGCCCCAGAAGGCGTGCCAGACGCCGGGGAGCAGCGTGACGCTCTCGCCGGGATCAAGCCGCAGGATGCCGCCGGCCGGCAGCGTGCGGATGACGCCGTCGGTCGGGACATGCACCTCGGCGTTGCGGTCGATATTGCCCTCGGCATCGGGCATGAACAGTTCGAGCGTCAGCGTGCCGCCGCCGCGATTGATGATGTCCTCGGCCTTCAGATTGTGCCGGTGCATCGGCGACATCTGGTCCTGACGGGAAATCATGATCTTCTCGGCATAGAGCATGCCGCGGCCGGTCGCGAGATCGGCCTGGTTGCCGTTGCGCACCGTGAACAGGAACAGGCCGAGCTCGTCGAACTTTTCCTTGCCGTAGTCGGTGATGTCCCAGCCGAGCCGCGCGTCGATGATGCCCTTGGCCTTCGCCTGGTTCGCCTGGAACGTCTCCGGCGTCCAATAGGCGAAAGGCGGCAGCACGAAACCGAACGAGCGGATGAACTCGTCCGCTTCCTGCATGATCTCGTTGACACGCGAGCGCTTCATTTGACTGTCTCCTCCCGGGCATGTCCGGCCGTCGTCGCCGGCGGCGCGACTTAACCGCAAAGCCGTCGCGAGGTGAAGGGCCTATCCGTCAGGCCGGGAAGATTCGCCACCGCTCCGGCCGGAAGGCGACGAGGCCGCCGATCGGCCGCTCAGCGTCGAGTTCGACATCGATCTCGGCGCGGAGCTGGCGCGGACCGACCTGCAGTTCGAGGCGCCGGCGGGCGCCATGCCGCCGTTCGGCGACGATGCGGCCGCGGATCGCCGGGCCATCGCCGGCGACCAAAGTCACGTCATGCGGGCGGAAGCCGAGCGTCGCCGCCGCCGCCGCGGGCTCGGAGGAGGAGAGCCCGGTCGGCTGGCCGTCGAGCAGAACCTTGCCATCGGCGAGCTCCACCGGCAGCAGCGAGGATTCGCCGATGAAGGAGAACACGAACGGGCTCGCCGGCCGGTCATAGATGTCGTCGGCCGAGCCGACCTGCTCGATGCGGCCCTTCGACATCACGACGATGCGATCGGCGAGCTCGAGCGCCTCTTCCTGGTCATGCGTGACGAAGAAGGTGGTGTGGCCGGTGCGGTCGTGGATCTCGCGCAGCCAGCGGCGGAGATCACGGCGAACCTGCGCGTCGAGCGCGCCGAAGGGCTCGTCGAGCAGCAAGAGCCGCGGCTCGATGGCGAGCGCCCGGGCGAGCGCCACGCGCTGGCGCTGGCCGCCGGAAAGCTGCGAGGGATAGCGCTTCTCGAGCCCCGTGAGTTGGACGAGATCGAGGAGGTGCAGCACGCGGCGGCGGATCTCGGCCGACGACGGCCGGTCACGGCGCGGACGCACGGTGAGGCCGAAGGCGATGTTGTCGAACACCGTCATGTGGCGGAACAGCGCGTAGTGCTGGAACACGAAGCCGATATTGCGGTCCTGCACCGGCAGGCCGAGCGCATCCTCGCCGCCGAAGAGGACGCGGCCGGCGGTCGGCGCCTCGAGGCCGGCCAGGATGCGCAAGAGCGTCGTCTTGCCGGAGCCCGAGGGCCCGAGCAGCGCGACGAGCTCGCCCGCCTCGACGGCAAGCGACACGCCGTGCAGCGCCGGCGAATCACCGAAATCCTTGGCGACGCTCTCGATGGTCACATCGACGGGCGCGCCGAGGGCGATCGACGTCTCTTGCTCGAACTCGGTCATCGCGTTCATGGATATCACCTCAGTGGCGGCGCGTGGCGGCGATTTCTTCGGCAAAGCGCCACTCCAGCAGCGTCTTGATGATGAGCGTCACCAGCGCCAGCAGCGCCAGCAGCGACGCAACGCCGAAGGCGGCCTGGTAGCTGTATTCGTTGTAGAGAATCTCGACCTGCAGCGGCATCGTGTTGGTCTTGCCGCGGATATGGCCCGAGACGACCGAGACGGCGCCGAACTCGCCCATGGCGCGGGCGTTGCAGAGCAGCACGCCGTAGAGCAGCGCCCATTTGACGTTGGGCAGCGTCACGCGGAAGAAGACGCGCCAGCCGCTCGCACCGAGCGACAGCGCCGCCTCCTCGTCCTGCGTGCCCTGCGCCTGCATGATCGGGATCAGCTCGCGGGCGATGAACGGGAAGGTGACGAAGATCGTCGCCAGCACGATGCCGGGCACCGCGAAGATGATCTGGATGCCCTGGCTCTGCAGGAAGGGCCCGAGATAGCCATGCGCGCCGAACAACAGCACATAGATGAGGCCCGAGGTCACCGGCGAGACCGAGAACGGCAGGTCGATCAGCGTGATCAGGAAGCTCTTGCCCTTGAACTCGTATTTGGCGATCGCCCAGGAGGCGGCGAGACCGAAGACGAGATTGGCCGGCACGGAGATCGCGGCGACGATCACCGTCAGGCGAATGGCCGCGAGCGTGTCGCGTTCGCCGATCGCCTTCAGGAAGACGCCGAAGCCGGAGCGGAACGCCTCGTAGAACACGCTGGCGAGCGGCAGCACGAGGAAGATCGCGAGGAAGACAAGCGCGACCGTCGTCAGCACGATGCGCACCAGCGGGCGCTCAGTGGAGGCCGCGACGAAGCGGCCCGGTGCGGCGGTCTCAGCCATGCGACAGTCTCCGGCGGCTCCAGGCCTGCAAGAGGTTGATGGCGAAGAGGAGCACGAAGGAGAGCGCGAGCATGATGCTCGCCACAGCCGTCGCCGCCGCATAGTTGAACTCGGTCAGGCGGATGACGATGAGCAGCGGCGCGATCTCGGAGACATAGGGAATGTTGCCGGCGATGAAGATCACCGAGCCGTATTCGCCGACCGCGCGTGCGAAGGCGAGCGCGAAGCCTGTCAGAAGGGCCGGGATCAGGGTCGGCAGCACGACGCGGCGGATGGTGACGAAGCGGTGGGCGCCGAGCGTCGCCGCCATCTCCTCGACCTCGCGATCCATGTCCTCGAGCACCGGCTGCACGGTTCGGACGACGAAGGGCAGGCCGATGAAGACGAGCGCGATGAAGACGCCGGCCGGCGTATAGGCGATCTTGAGGCCGAGCGCCGCCGCATACTGGCCCATCCAGCCGTTCGGCGCATAGATCGCCGTCAGGGCGATGCCGGCGACGGCCGTCGGCAGCGCGAAGGGCAGGTCGACGACGGCATCGACGATCTTGCGGCCGGGAAAATCATAGCGCACCAGCACCCAGGCGACGACGAGGCCGAACACCATGTTGACCAGCGCCGCAAGCGCCGAGGCGCCGAAGGAGAGGCGGAGCGCGGCCAGCGTGCGCGGGTCGGTGGCGATCGCGAGAAAGGCCGGCCAGCCGAGACCGGCCGTGCTGAGCACGAGGCCGCCGAGCGGGATCAGCACGATCAGCGACAGATAGGCCAGCGTGAAACCGAGCGCCAACCCGAAACCCGGGATGACGCTCGGCTTGCGCCAGGCGGAGGCGGCGTGTGCGGTCATGAGGCGGGTCGGTTCGTCCTATTGGCCGGGCTTGTAGATCTGGTCGAAGACGCCGCCATCGGCGAAATGCGCCGGCTGCACCTTGGACCAGCCACCGAACTGCGCATCGTCGACCGTGACCAGCGTCAGCGGCTGGAAGCGCTTCAGATCCTCGGGATCGGCCGCCTCAGGCTTGGCCGGGCGATAATAGTTCTTGGCGATGATCTTCTGCGCCGGGTCGCTGTAGAGGTATTCGAGATAGGCCTCGGCGACCTTGGTCGTGCCCTTCTTGTCGGTGTTGCCCTTGACCAGCGCCACCGGCGGCTCGGCCTTGATCGACAGCGACGGCGTCACGATCTCGAACTGGTCGGGACCGAGCTCGTTGATGGCGAGGAAGGCCTCGTTCTCCCAGGCGAGCAGGACGTCGCCGATGCCGCGCTGGGCGAAGGTCGTCGTCGAGCCGCGGGCACCCGAATCGAGCACCGGCACGTTCCTGTAGAGCTTGCCGACGAAGTCCTTGATCTTGGCCTCGTCGCCGCCGAACGCCTTGTTGGCATAGGCCCAGGCGGCCAGATAGTTCCAGCGCGCGCCGCCCGAGGTCTTCGGATTGGGCGTGATCACCTGGATGCCGTCCTTGACGAGATCGTCCCAGTCCTTGATGCCCTTCGGATTGCCCTTGCGGACGAGGAAGACGATCGTCGAGGTGTAGGGGGTCGCGTTGTCCGGCAGCTTGGTCGCCCAGTCGGCGGGAACCTTGCCGCTCTTCGTGACGATCGCGTCGATGTCGGCGGCGAGCGCCAGCGTGACGACATCGGCATCGAGACCGTCGATCACCGCGCGCGCCTGCGCGCCGGAGCCGCCATGCGACTGCTCGACGGTCACGGTCTCGCCGGTCTTCTCTTTCCAGTAGGCGGCGAACGCCTCGTCATAGGCCTTGTAGAGCTCGCGGGTCGGGTCGTAGCTGACATTGAGCAGCGTGACATCGGCATGAGCCGGCAGGATCGCGCCCGGAAATGCGGCCGCGAGGCCGAGCGTCGCGGCGACGGCGAGGCGGCGGACATGCTGGGTGAACCGAGTTCCAAAAGGCACCATCTGAGGCTCCCTTGAGAGAAGATGTCCTATCTCGACATAGGAAGTCGACAATCTCAAACCCGTGAGCGTGCGATCGGCCCGACCCGATTAGAAAATCATTCCTGGAAACGGCCCTCTCAGGAAATTCCGCCGGATTCCGTCAAGGCCGCGGCCTCGTCGTCGCCACTGAGGGCATCGGCGAGCGTGGTCGCATCGAACAGCACCAGTTGCGCGGCATAGGGCGCGGCGAACATGCGGCGCACGCCGCAGCTCGCCTCATCAGGGCAATCGGCACAGGGCTGGTAGGCGGTGCGCGAAATGCACGAGAGCGGGGCGATCGGCCCGTCGATGGCGCGCAGGACCTGGCCGATGGTGATTTCCGTCGGCAGCTTGATCAGCGAATAGCCGCCGGCCCGGCCGCGGCGGCTCGCGATCATGCCGCGATGCTTGAGGTCGAGCAGGATATGCTCGAGGAACTTGCGCGGCACGCCGGCCTCGCGCGCGATGTCGTCGATCTGGATCGTCTCGCCCTTCGGCTGCCGCGCCAGATGGATCAGCGCCTTGAACGCGTATTTGGCCTTTTGCGAGATCATGCGTCGTCCGGCGGGAAAGGGCTTCAACTCTGCCGTTCCTCTTAGCGGATACGGCGGGGCTTGGAAACGCGCATCGACCGCCCTGACCGGTTGACGGCGCCGCCGCGCCGCCCGATCATCGCCCTCCAACAAGCATTGCCGGCGGAGAGCCGGCACATCATCCCGGGGGGACCACCATGCTGCGCGGCATCGATCCGATCATCGGACCGGACCTTCTCTTCACGCTTCGCGCCATGGGCCATGGCGACGAGATCACCATTGTCGACGCCAATTTCCCGGCGCTCGCCATGGCCAAGCGGCTGATCCGCATGGACGGCCACGACGCGGTCCGCGTCACCGACGCCATCCTCTCGCTGATGCCGCTCGACCGTTTCGCGCCCGACGAGACCGCGATCCGCATGGAGGTTGTCGGCGACCCGGCGGCCGAGCCGGCCGTCTGCACGCTGTTCCAGAACGTGATCGACAATCGCGATCCCGGCTACAAGCTGGCGAAGCTCGAGCGCTTCGCCTTCTACGAGCGCGCCAAGCAGAGCTTCGCCATCGTCGCCACCGGCGAGCGCCGCCTCTATGGCAATGTCATCCTGAAGATGGGCGTCATCGATCCCTGAGGATCATCCGCCCGGCGCCGGCGCCGTTTCGGGTGCGGAGGCCTCGGGTGCAGACGTCTCGGGCGACGCCGGAGCTTGGGGCGGCAATGTGAGCGCGGTGCAGGTCATCGCCATGCCGCGCAGCCGCTCGTTGTCGGCCTCGGTCAGCGTGCCCTTCATCAGCGGCTGGATCAGGCCGGCCTCGGCGAGATCGTCGAAGACGCAGCCGCAATAGGCGGTGCAGCCGGCGACGTCGCCGCGCGAGGCGACGCAGCGATCGGCGCAATCGGCTCTGGCGCCGTCGACGGCGGCGTTGGGCATCGCAAACTGCGCGATGGCGAAGAAGATCCCGTAGAGGATCGGCTGGTGGATCAGGTAGACCGCAAGACTGTGCCTGCCGCCAAAGGCGAGCAGCCGCGAGAGGCGGGCCTGCGGCTGCCATTCTGCCAGCCGCAGATCGAGCCCGCTCGCCACCGCGAAGCGCGCCGCGGCGACGCCGGCGAGCACGACGCCCGTCCACGGGAACACCGGCACATAGTCGAACGAGGTCTTCGCCACTGGCGCGAGGCCGACCCACCAGAACCACGGCGCCGCGAAGAACTCCGTCCGAACAAAGTTCGGCAGCGCGATCACGGCCGCCGCGACCAGCGCCGTGACGAGCGCCGGCAGGCGGAGGAAGGGCAGCGCGATGATGCTCGCCAGCGCGATCTGGTGCAGGATGCCGAAATAGACCCAGCCCTCGGGCATCACGAAATACGTGGCGAGCGAGACCAGCGCCGCCGCGGCGACGATGACGCCGAGCCGGCGGAGATAGGGCTTGAGGCGAAATCCGCTCCGCGTCGCCAGCACGAGGCTGACGCCGGCAAGGAAGAGGAAGCTGCCGGCGATCAGATGGGCATAGAGCCGCCAGGGCAGCGCGCCGCCCGGATCGAAGCGGAACAGGCGGAGATAGGCGATGTCCCAGGCGCCGTGATAGGTCATCATCGCGACCAGCGCGATGCCGCGCCAGACGTCGATCAGAGCAATGCGCCGCGGCAACACTGCCTCATTCATGTGCATGCTCCGTCGATTGGCAGTTCCCAAGCCGCGCCAGCCCCCATAATCTTGTCCCGTTGATCAAGACCACGTCGGACCCGCCTGCATGACCGCCATTCCTCTCATCGACCTCGCCGACCCCCGCGGCAAGGACGCCGTCGCCGCGGCGATCGGCCAGACCTGCCGCGAGACCGGCTTCTTCCTCGTGACGGGGCATGGCGTCGACCAGAAGGCCATCGACGCCGGCTGGAACGCGGCCCGCGCCTTCTTCGACCGGCCGCTCGCGGAGAAGCTCTCCGCCTCCATGCCCTATCCCGGCTATCCCTATGGCTACAGCCCCGTCAAGGGCGAGACGCTGGCCGCCTCGCTCGGCGCGGCGCGGCCGGCCGATCTCAAGGAGACCTTCTCCTTCGGCCCGTCGGCCTTCCGGCGGCTCGACCACAAGCCCGCCGACGACGCCGAGGCCTTCGTCTTCTCGGCCAATCCGTGGCCGTTCGAGGGCGACGCCTTCCGCCGCGCGGTGATGGACTACTACCTGGCGATGTCCGGACTTTCGGGCCGGATCATGCGGCTTTTCGCGCTCGCGCTCGGGCTCGACGAGAATTATTTCGACCGCTTCATCGACCGCGAGGCGAGCGCGCTGCGCCTCCTCAACTATCCCGAGGTCGACGAGCCGCCGGCCGAGGGCCAGCTCCGCGCCGGCGCCCATTCCGACTATGGCTCGCTCACCATCCTCTGCCAGGAAGATTCGCCCGGCGGCCTTGAAGTGATGGGCCTCGACGGCGCCTGGGTGAAAGTGCCGGCGGTCGCGGACAGCTTCGTCATCAATATCGGCGATCTCATGCAGCGCTGGACCAACGACCGCTGGAAATCGACGCTGCACCGCGTCGCCGTGCCGCCGCCCTCGCCGGGCCGGCCGACGCGGCGGCAGTCGATCGCCTTCTTTCACCAGCCGAACTGGGATGCCTCGATCGCCTGCATCGAGACCTGCCTCGCGCCGGGCGAAAGCCCGCAGTATCCGCCGATCGGATCCGGCGAATATCTCGCCGCCAAGTTCCGCTCGACCGTCGTGAAGACTTGAGCCTCGACAGCACGCCGCGCCGATGCGTCGCGCCTGCCTTGGCGCAATTGTTGCGTGTTCGTGTATCCTCCTGTGGTGAACCCCGCCGCCAGAAAGAGTTCCGCTGACCGATGTCAATCCTCGCCGCGCTTCGCCACGTCACCAGCTACAGCTACGACAAGCCGGTCGCTCTCGGGCCGCAGGTCATCCGCCTGCGTCCGGCGCCGCATTGCCGCACCAAGGTGCCGAGCTATTCGCTCACGGTGAAGCCCGACAATCACTTCGTGAACTGGCAGCAGGATCCGCACGGCAACTGGCAGGCCCGCTTCGTCTTCCCGGAAAAGTCGACCGAGTTTTCGATCGCCGTCGATCTCATCGCCGAGCTCGAGGTCTACAATCCGTTCGATTTCTTCGTCGAACCCTATGCCGAGGCCTTTCCCTTCACCTATGAGCCGGAACTCGCCGAAGAGCTCGCCGCCTATCTGAAGCCCGAGCCGGCCGGCCCGCTGCTCGACGCCTTCGTCGCCAGCATTTCGCGCGAGAAGACGCAGATCGTCGACTTCCTCGTGGCGCTCAATCAGCGCCTGCAGGGCGATATCCGCTATCTCATCCGCATGGAGCCCGGCGTGCAGACGCCGGAGGAGACGCTCGGCAACGCCTCCGGCTCCTGCCGCGATTCCGGCTGGCTTCTGGTGCAGGCGCTGCGCCATCTCGGCCTCGCCGCCCGCTTCGTCTCCGGTTATCTGATCCAGCTGAAGCCCGACGTCGCCGCGCTCGACGGTCCCTCCGGCACCGAGGTCGATTTCACCGACCTCCATGCCTGGGCGGAAGTCTACATCCCCGGTGCCGGCTGGGTCGGCATGGACCCGACCTCCGGCCTCTTCACCGGCGAGGGCCATCTGCCGCTCTGCGCGACGCCGCATTATCGCTCGGCGGCGCCGATCTCGGGCAGTTTCGCGGCCGATCCGGACACGCACACCGAATTCGCGTTCGAGATGCGCATCGATCGCATCGCCGAGCAGCCGCGCGTCACGCTGCCCTTCTCGGACGAGAGCTGGGCCGCGCTCGACGCGCTCGGCCATCAGGTCGACGCCGATCTCAAGGCCAATGACGTCCGCCTCACCATGGGCGGCGAGCCGACCTTCGTCTCGATCGACGACTACCAGGCCGCCGAATGGAACACCGCCGCGGTCGGCCCGACCAAGCGCGGCCGCGCCGACGACCTGATCCGCCGGCTGCGCGACCGCTTCGCGCCCGGCGGCTTCCTGCATTACGGGCAAGGCAAGTGGTATCCGGGCGAGAGCCTGCCGCGCTGGACCTTCGCGCTCTACTGGCGCAAGGACGGCAAGCCGATCTGGCAGGATGCGAGCCTCATCGCCACCGAAAGCCGGCCCGAGCGCTCGGCGGCCGAGGATGCCCGGGCACTGCTCGAAAACCTCTCGGAGCGGCTCGGCATTCCGCCCTCCTTCGTCATTCCCGCCTATGAGGATCCGGCGCACTGGATCCTGAAGGAAGCCGAGCTGCCGGAAAACGTCACGGCTTCGGACTCGAAGCTCGACGACGCCGAGGCGCGCGCCCGCATCGCCCGCGTGTTCGAGCGCGGCCTTTCGAGCCCGTCCGGCTATGTGCTCCCCGTGCAGCGCTGGCAGTCGCAGGCGCGGCCGAAGCGGCGCTGGGCCTCCGAGCGCTGGCCGATGCGCCGCGGCCGCATCTTCCTCGTGCCCGGCGACAGCCCGGTCGGCTTCCGCCTGCCGCTGTCGTCGCTGCCCTATGTGCCGGCCTCGTCCTATCCCTTCATCATCCAGGCCGATCCCGGCTCGATCAACGTGCCCCTCCCCGATCCCGAGGAGATAGCGGCGCAGCTGTCGCAGCCCGGCCGCGAGCGCGACGCCGAGCGCGCCGAGCAGATCGAGCAGTATTTCACCGGCACCGGCGCGGTCCGGACCGCCATCAGCATCGAGCCGCGCGACGGCCGGCTCTGCGTGTTCATGCCGCCGACCGAGCGGCTCGAGGACTATCTCGAGCTGATCGCCTCGGTCGAGGCGACGGCGCGCGAACTGAACCTGCCGGTGCATGTCGAGGGCTATCCGCCGCCGATCGATCCGCGCCTCAACGTGATCAAGGTGACGCCGGACCCCGGCGTGATCGAGGTCAACATCCATCCCTCCGCCGACTGGACGCAGTGCGTCGCCACGACCCGCGATCTCTATGAGGACGCGCGCCAGTCGCGGCTCGGTACCGAAAAGTTCATGACCGACGGCCGCCACACCGGCACCGGCGGCGGCAACCATGTCGTGGTCGGCGGCGCCCATCCGGCCGACAGCCCGTTCCTGCGCCGGCCCGATCTCCTGAAGAGCCTCGTCACCTATTGGCAGCGCCATCCCTCGCTGTCGTTCCTGTTCTCCGGCCTCTTCATCGGCCCGACCAGCCAGGCGCCGCGCATCGACGAGGCGCGCAACGACTCGCTCTATGAGCTCGAGATCGCGATGTCGAAGGTGTCGCCGCCCGGCTGGGGCGCGCCGCCGCCGCCCTGGCTGGTCGACCGGCTGTTTCGCAACCTGCTCGTCGACGTCACCGGCAACACGCATCGCGCCGAGATCTGCATCGACAAGCTCTATTCGCCCGATGGCCCGACCGGGCGGCTCGGCCTCGTCGAGTTCCGCTCGTTCGAGATGCCGCCGGACTACCGGATGAGCCTCGCGCAGCAATTGCTGCTCCGGGCGCTGATCTCCTGGTTCTGGAAGCAGCCGCAGCAGGGCTCGCTGGTGCGCTGGGGCACGCAGCTGCATGACCGCTTCATGCTGCCGCATTTCGTCTGGGCCGATTTCCTCGACGTGCTGCGCGATCTCCGCCTTGCTGGCTATGCCTTCGATCCGGCCTGGTTCGAGGCGCAGCGCGAGTTCCGCTTCCCCTTCTCCGGCGTCGTCGAGCAGCAGGGCGTGCGGCTGGAATTGCGCCAGGCGCTGGAGCCCTGGCATGTGCTCGGCGAGGAGGGTGCGATCGGCGGCACCGTGCGCTATGTCGACAGTTCGGTCGAGCGGCTGCAGGTCAAGGCCGACGGGCTCGATCCGCGCCGCCATGTCATCGCCTGCAACGGCCGCCGCCTGCCGATGACCTCGGCCGGCACGGCCGGCAGCTTCGTCGCCGGCGTGCGCTTCAAGGCGTGGCAGCCGGCCTCTGGCCTGCATCCGACCATTCCGGTGCATGCGCCGCTGGTGTTCGATCTCGTCGACAGCTGGTCGGGCCGCTCGCTCGGCGGCTGCGTCTATCATGTCGCCCATCCCGGCGGGCGCAACTACGACACCTTCCCGGTCAATTCCTACGAGGCCGAGGCGCGCCGCCTCGCCCGCTTCGAGGCGATCGGCCATACCGGCGGCGCCTTCATGCCGCCAGTGGAACCCGTCTCGGCCGAATTCCCGCTGACCCTCGATCTCCGCCGCCCGGCGGGGCTCTGAGGCGACGATGCCGCGCCGGGAAACAACGCGGAAGAGCCGCACCGTCGCCGAGCGGGCCCAGCGCCTCGTGCGGCACTACAAGCCGCTGCCGGGCGTCGCCGACGAACTGATCGGTCGCGACGGCAGCATAAGGCCGCATTGGCAGCGCTTCGTCGACACGATGGCCGAGCTCGGCAATCGCGAGGTGGCGCATCGCTTCTCGCTCGCCGACCGGCATCTGGCCGAATCGGGCGTGGTGCTGCGCGTCTATGGCGCCGAGAACGGCGACGAGCGGCCCTGGCCGCTGGCGCATGTGCCGTTTCTCATCGAGGCCGAGGAGTGGAAGCATCTCGAGGCCGGGCTGATCCAGCGGGCGAAGCTGCTCGATGCCATCCTCGGCGATGCCTATGGCGAGGGGCGCCTTGCCGCCGACGGCGCGCTGCCGGCGGCCATCCTCGCCGGAAGCCCCGAATTCCTGCGCCCGCTGGTCGGCTCGCAGCCGGTCGGCGGCCATCACCTCCGGCTCTATGCCGTCGATGTCGGCCGCGGCCCGGACGGCGACTGGTGGGTGATCTCCGACCGCACGCAGGCGCCGTCGGGCGCCGGCTATGCGCTCGAAAACCGCATCGCGCTGTCGCAGGCGCTGCCCGATGTCTATCGCTCGTTCAAGGTCGAGCGGCTCGCCGGCTTCTTCCAGGAGTTCCGCGCCGGCCTCAACGCGCTCAACCGGCATGAGGAGACCCGCGTCGCGCTGCTGACGCCGGGACCGCTCAACGAGACCTATTTCGAGCACGCCTATCTCGCGCGCTATCTCGGCTTCGTCCTCGTCGAGGGCGAGGACCTCACCGTGCGCGACGACACCGTCTACATGCGCACCATCTCGGGGCTGAAGCGCGCCGACGTGCTGCTGCGCCGCCTCGATTCGGACTTTGCCGATCCGCTCGAGCTCAACCCCGCCTCGCGGCTCGGCGTGCCGGGCCTTGCCGGCGCGGTGCGCCACCGCAATGTCGCGATCGCCAATGCGCTCGGTTCTGGCGTTGCCGAGGCGCGCGCCATGATGGGCTTCCTGCCGGGGCTCGCCCAGCGCATCCTCGGCGAGAAGCTGATCCTGCCGAATGTCGCGACCTGGTGGTGCGGCCAGACGCTGGAGCGCGACCATGTCGTCAAGGCGTTCGACCGGCTGGTGATCGCGCCGGCGCTCGGCGCGACGATGCCGGGCGTGCTGGCGCGCGGGCCGGTGCTCGGCGGCAATCTCTCGCCCGAGGACAAGGCGAAGCTGATCGACGCCATCAGCCGGCGCGGCCAGGACTATGTCGGCCAGGAAGCGGTGAAGCTCTCGACGACGCCGGTGTGGAGCGGCGAAGGCGACGAAGCCCGGCTGGAGCCGCGCCCGTCGATCCTGCGCCTTTATGTCGCGCGGACCGCGGATGGCTGGAAGGCGATGCCAGGCGGCTTCTGCCGCATCTCCGACCGGGCCGATGCGCGCGCGGTGACGCTGCAGCAGGGCGGCGCCTCGGCCGATGTTTGGGTGCTGTCCGACCGGCCGGTGGCCGAGACGACGCTGCTCGCCTCGCCCGACAAGGTGGCGCTGCGCCGGGCGACCTCGACGCTGCCGAGCCGGGCGGCGGAGAACCTCTTCTGGCTCGGCCGCTATGTCGAGCGCACCGAGCAGGCGCTGCGGCTCGTCCGCGCCATTGCCGGCCGGCTGGTCGATGCCGAGGGCAGCGGCGGCGCGGTGTCCCGCCTCGTCGATGCGCTCGTCGCGGCCGGCGCCGGCGGATCGGTGCATGGGCCGGTGCAGCCGGCGCGCCTCGCGCTCGCCGCCCTCACCGACCGCAAGACCTTCAACACCATCCCGCGGCTCGCCGAAGCCTCGCGCCGGGCCGCCTCGGTCATCCGCGACCGCCTGTCGCCCGACGCCTGGCGCGCCGTGGCGGACCTCGAAATCCTGCTCAACAAGCCGCTCTCGGCCCATACCGGCAGCGACATGCACGAGCGGGCGAGCGAGGCGCTCAGGATCGTCGCCGCCTTTTCCGGCCTCGCCCAGGAAAACATGGTGCGCCACAATGGCTGGCGCTTCCTCGAGATCGGCCGGCGCATCGATCGCGGCCTCGGCGTCGCCCGCGCCACCCGCCATTGCGGCCTCGGCAATGCGCCGGCGGAGCTCGACGCGCTGCTCGAGATCGCCGACAGCCAGATCACCTATCGCATCCGCTATGTCATGCAGGCGGCCCGCGTGCCGGTGGTCGACCTCGTGCTGCTCGACGGCGGCAATCCGCGCTCGCTCGCCTTCCAGGCCGACCGCATCCGCGCCTCGCTCGCCAATCTGCCGGGCCATGCCCCGGCCGGCATCCTGGCGCCGGCCGACCGGCTCGCCTCCCGCCTCGCCTCGGAACTCGAGACGGCGGATGCCGCCGTCCTCGCCGTCGACACGATCATCGGCTATGAGCAGGCCCTGATGCGCATTTCCGACGAAATCGCGCTGGCCTATTTCACCCATCGCCGGCCGGCCGAGCCGATCGAGGGCGGAGACTGACCGTGCTCTACGACATCCGTCTGGTGACCGATTATCGCTACGCTTCGCCGGTGCCGTTCGCGCGCCAGGTGCTGCGCCTCTTGCCGGTCGAGCGGCCGGGCCAGCGGGTCGTCGCCGCCGATCTCGTCATCCGCCCGGCGCCGACCGAGCGCAGCGACAGCTTCGACTTCTTCGGCAACCGCCTGACCACGGTCGCCTTCGCCTTTCCGCACAGCGAATTGCGGCTGGAGACGCGGGCCCGCGTGCTCGTCGAGAAGGCGCCGCCGCGCGACGCCGCGGCGACGCCCGCCTTCGAGCAGATCCGCCGCCAGGCGGTGGCGGAGACCCGTCTCGGCGCGCAGTCGCCGGTGCATTTCCTGTTTCCGAGCCGTCTCATCGCCATGGACGAGACGATCGCCGCCTATGTGCAGAAGAGCTTCCCGCCGGGACGGCCGATCCTCGAGGGCGCCTTCGAACTGACCAAGCGGATCAAGACCGACTTCAAATATGATCCGGACGCGACCGACGTCTCGACGCTGCCCGCCGACGCCTTCGCCAAGCGCGCCGGCGTCTGCCAGGACTTCGCCCATGTCATGATCGCGGGGCTCAGGACCATCGGCCTGCCGGCGGCCTATGTCAGCGGCTTCCTGCGCACCGAGCCGCCGCCGGGCAAGCCGCGGCTCGAAGGCGCCGACGCCACCCATGCCTGGGTCGCCGTCTGGTGCGGCCGCGAGATGGGCTGGGTCGGCCTCGACCCGACCAACGGCGTCATGGCGGCGGAGGATCACGTCGTGCTCGCCATCGGCCGCGATTACTCCGACGCGGCTCCCTCGGGCGGCGTCATCGTCATCTCCGGCGACCATACGATCGACGTCGCCGTCGACGTCGTTCCCGTCGCGGCGTGAGGCCCACTATCGGGGCGGCTCGAAGCCCTGCTTGAACTCGATCCGCGTGCCGTGAAAGCGGGTCGCGCCTTCGTTCAAGACCGAGTGGAGGGCTTGCGGCGGCATCTGCAGCACCAGCGGCATCGTGAATGAACTTGGGAGAGGCAGCGCGACCTCGTTGCCCTCGGCGTCGAAATCGCGCAGCGGTACGATGCGATCGATGACGAAGATCGACGGGAAGCGGTGGTGATGCAGCGGCTCGGGGACGCCGGGTTCGAGCGTCACCGAGAGGACGCGGATGACGTCGTCCTCATAGAGAACGACGTGGTTGGACGGCGCGGCTGCGACCGCGTCGCGGTTCTCGGGCCACTCTTCTGGACGATGAAGGCCGGCGCTCGCATCGACGAAGGTCATCGCTCTCTCCTCTCGGCAACCATCGGAGCGAGTGTGCCGGCCGGAGTGGCCACTGTCCCAAAGCGGCGCCAAATTCTTCCAAAGTCACGTATCGGGCAGACCGCCGCGGCGGAGGCCGTCCAGCAACCGTTCGAGGCGCGCCGGGATCATCGCCGGCTGGCCGCGGCGGATGCGCGCCACCGTCACGCCCGGTACGAGACGGCGGAGGGCTGCAACATGGCGACGGGCCTCAGCCATCTGGCCGAGATAGGCGTTGGCGGCGATCAGCATCCAGTAGGTGGCGTCGAAATGCGGGTTGACCGCGAGCGCATGGCCGGCCCGCGCAAGGGCGAGGTGATCATCGCCGCGGATGATGGCGATCATCGCGAGGCCGCAGAGAGCGAAGCGGGTGTCGGGATCGAGTGGGGCCATCGCGAGCACGTGACTAAGATGCGCCTCCGCCTCGTCGAGATCGCCGCAATGCGCCGCCACCAGTCCGGCCACGACGCGCGTCAGCGGATCGTTGGCATTCGCCGCGACGGCGGCCTTGGCGATGGCAATGGCCGAGGCATAGTCGCGGCCGGCCTGCATGAGGTTCATGGCGCATTGCGCCATCAAGCGGGCATCGCCCCGGCCGTGCTGCAGCGAGCGTCGCGTCAGGCGGAGGCACAGGCCGACATCGTCCTCGCCGAGCGGCGTCCAGCCCATGGCGTGACGGTGTTCCAGCGCCCAGGCCGCATGGCAGAGCAGCGCGGCGTTGTCGGGCTCCAGGACGAGGGCCCGCTCCAGGAGCGCAAAGGCGCGCCGATTCGCCGGCTCGGATTCATCCTTGAGATCCGCGAGGGCGCGCAAGGCGAGGTCGTACACGGCGACGCTGGCCGGCCGCTCGCGCCGCGAGCGTGCGATCTCGCTGTCGAGCATCTGCGGCGCAACATGGGCGGCGACGCTCTCGACGATCCGGTCCTGCACCGCGAACACATCGCCGAGCGAACCGTCGAAGCGTCCGCACCAGATCTGGCCGCCATTGCGGCCATCGACGAGCGCGGTCACGACGCGAAGCCGGTCACCATCGCGCCGCAGCGACCCTTCCAGCACATAGCCGACGCCGAGGGCGGCGGCGAGCGCCCTGCTGTCCGCCGCCTGGCCGCGACAGGCAAAGGCGACGTTGCGCGCGATGACGAGGATGCCGCGGAAGCGGTACAGCGCCGCGATGAGATCGGTAACGACGCCGTCGGCGAAATAGCCGATATCGGCATCGCCTTCGGCATGGTCGAACGGAAGCACGGCAAGACCCGGTCGTTCGTCGCGTCCGCCGCCCCCAGCCGTCCCGGGCGCAAAGCGGTAGCCGAGACCGGGCACCGTGACGATCCAGTCGCCGCCGTCGTCGCGACGGCCAAGCAGGCGCCGGAGCGCGGACATCTGGACGGTGAGGTTGGCCTCGTCGACGAAGAGGCCGGGCCAGGCGCGATCCATCAGCGCCGGCTTCGACACCACTGCGCCCCTCGCCTCGACAAGCGCCGCGAGAAGATCGAGCGCCCGCCGCCCGGCCTTCAGCACCCGCCCGTCCCGACGCAGCATCGGGACGGCGGGATCGAGTTCGAATGGGCCGAAGCTCATCAGCGTTGCCATGGCGCCACGCATCGCCGGTTCACGCGCCGAGTATAGTCCGCCCCGACCCCGACGAAAACGCCGGCCCCGACGCCGGCCTCGCGTTCTGCGCCGGTCACCCTAGCAGCAGGCGCGCGCCCCGGCGGGACCGGCGGGTGCGGCGCAGCGACCGACTGAGGCGACGGGCTGGTATTTCGCGGCTGCACACGGTATCAGGACGGCAGCAATTGCTTCGCACGCCGGCTCGCCGGACTGGTTCGATGGCAGCGCCCGCGGCCAAGCGCCGCTTCGATGCTGCCGGCGTCGCCAGCCCGGAACCCCCGCGAGAACATAGGACCACTGACCGTCATGTCATCCACGTTCGACATCGTTGCCGATGTGATCTCCGAGACGAGCGAGATCCCGCGCGAGAAGATCACGCCCGAGATGCACGCGATCGACGACCTCGGCATCGACAGCCTCGATTTCCTCGACATCGTGTTCGCGCTCGACAAGAAGTTCGGGATCAAGATCCCGCTCGAGCAGTGGACGCAGGAAGTGAATGCCGGCAAGGCTTCGGTCGAGGAGTATTTCCTCCTGAAGAACCTCTGCGCGCATATCGACGAACTGATCGCCAAGAAGAACGCCTGACGGCGAGATGCGCCTCGAATATTTCCAGATGATCGACAGCGTCGTCGCATTCGACGGCGCCGCCGGCACCATTCACGCAAGAGCGATCGTCCCGGAGACGAGCCCCGTGTTCGAGGGCCATTTCCCGGGCTATCCGATCATGCCCGGCGTGCTGCTCATCGAGACGATGGCGCAGGCCTCCGGCTATCTGATCCTCGGCATGAACGGCCTCTCGCGCATGCCCTTCTTCATGGGCGTCAAGAAGGCGAAGTTCCGCAAGTTCGTGCAGCCCGGCGCCGTGCTCGACGTCTTCGCCAGCATCGTGCATGACGGCTCCGGCTTCACGGTGACCGAGGCGCGGATCGCGCAGGACGGCCCCGTCTGCGACGCCGAACTCACCTTGCGGATCATGGATTTCCCCGCTCCCGAGCTGCGCGGCGACATCCTGAAGCGCGCCGAGGCGATCGGCCTCGTGCCGATGCCGCGGCCCGAACAAAGCCCGGAGGCTTGATGAGCGCCCCGAACGACGTTCTCGTGACCGGCATCGGCCTCGTCTCCTCGCTCGGCGAGGGGCTGGATGCCCATTGGCAGGCGATGGCCGAAAGCGGCGCGCGGCCGCATCCGGCCGAGACGGAGGCGTTCAAGCCGTTTCCGGTCTTTCCGATGGTGCCGCTGGAACTCGACAAGCAAATCCCGCGCCGCGCCGACATCCGCCAGATGGAAACCTGGCAGCGGCTCGGCACCTATACCGCCGGCCTCGCGCTCGACGACGCCGGCCTGACCGGCGATGCCGAGCGGCTCGCGCGCATGGACATGGTGGTCGCGGCCGGCGGCGGCGAGCGCGATCTCGATGTCGACGGCCAGATCCTCGCCGGTCTCGAGACCGCGGCCGATCCCGCCTCCTATCTCAACGAGCATCTCTCGAACGACCTCCGCCCGACGCTGTTCCTCGCGCAGCTCTCCAACCTGCTCGCCGGCAACATCTCGATCGTGCACAAGGTGACCGGCTCCTCGCGCACCTTCATGGGCGAGGAGATCGCCGGCATCAGCGCGGTCGAAGTCGCGGCGCGGCGCATCCGCGCCGGCCAGGGCGAGCTCTTCATCGTCGGCGCCGCCTACAATGCCGAGCGCAAGGACATGCTGCTCTCGCTCGCCATGGGCCGCACGCTCTGGCAGGGCGAGCCGCGCACGGTCTGGGAGCGCGGCGCCAGCGGCGAAGGCGGCATGATCACCGGCTCGGCCGGCGCCTTCCTGGTTCTCGAATCGCGCGCCCATGCCGAGGCGCGCGGCAAGACCGCCTATGCCAAGCTGACCTCGGTTCTGTCGGGCCGCAGCCGCCGCGGGCCCGGCGAGGCGGCCGCGGTCGCGCGCAGGCAGTTCGACGAACTCTCGCAGCATTTCGGCGCCGCTGCGCCCGGCGTCCTCTCCGGCGCCAACGGCATCGCAGCGGCCACGACCGAGGAACGCGCGCTCTGGGAAGGGCTTGCGGCCGAGGGCAAGGTCGGCGGCATCCGCGCCTCGCAGACGCTGATCGGCACTGCGATCGAGGCGGCCTTCCCGGTGCAGGTCGCGCTCGCTGCCCTTGCGATCCAGCGGCGCGGTTTCTACCTTCCGACCGACGCCAGCGGCATCGAGCAGCCGGCGGAGACGCCGGCGCAGATCCTCGCCACGAGCTGGGGTTTCTGGCGCGGCGAGGGCATGGCCCTCGTCGAGGCGGCGGACTAGCGAAAGGACTACGCGGATGGCGTCTGGCAAGACTCGCGATCACCTCGGACGGCCGGTGGTGGCCGTGACCGGCATGGGCGTCGTCTCGTCGCTCGGTCAGGGCATCGACGACAACTGGGCGGCGCTGACCGCCGGCCGCTCGGGCATCCACCGCATCACGCGCTTCCCGACGCAGCATATGCGCACAACAATAGCCGGCACGGTCGATTTCCTCTTTCCCGACGAGGTCCGCTCGCCGGTTCTGAGCGAGCGGCTCGCGCATCTTGCCGCCAGCGAAGCGGTCGAGCAGTCGGGCATCGGATCGCCGGGCGATTTTCCGGGCATGCTGTTCATGGCGGTGCCGCCGGTCGAGATCGAATGGCCGGCGCGGCGCGACTTCTTCGCCGGAACCGATCCGGCCAAGGGCGATGCCTATGACCGCATGATCCAGCATGTGCTGTCGCTGAATGATCCCGACACCTACGAATTCGCGCTCTATGGCTGCGTCGCCGACCGCACCGCCGATCATTTCGGCACGCGCGGCGCCCCGATCTCGCTGTCGACTGCCTGCGCCTCCGGTGCCTCGGCGATCCAGCTCGGCGTCGAGGCGATCCGGCGCGGCGATACCGATGCGGCCCTCGTCGTCGGCACCGACGGCTCGGTGCGGATCGAGGGCCTCGTGCGCTTCTCGCTGCTCTCGGCGCTGTCCACCGCCAATGACGAGCCGGAGCGCGCCTCGCGCCCGTTCTCCAGGGATCGCGACGGCTTCGTGATGGCGGAGGGCGCCGGCGCGCTGGTGCTCGAGGATTACGACGCGGCCCGCGCGCGCGGCGCCAAGATCCTCGGCATCATCAGGGGCATCGCCGAGAAGGCCGACGATTTCCATCGCACGCGCTCGAAGCCGGATGGCTCGCCCGTGATCGCCGCCATCCAGCAGGCGCTCGACGACGGCGGCGTCTCGACCGCCGATGTCGACTACATCAACGCGCATGGCACCGGCACGCCCGAGAACGACAAGATGGAGGCGATGTCGCTGGAGGCCGTGTTCGGCGACGCGCTGAAGGGCATCCCGGCCTCGTCCAACAAGTCGATGATCGGCCATACGCTGACCGCCGCCGGCGCCATCGAGGCGGTGTTCTCGCTGAAGACGATCCAGGAAGGCCTGATCCCGCCGACGATCAATTTCCACAATCCCGATCCGGCCATCCATCTCGACGTCGTGCCGAATGTCGCCCGCGCCCAGCCGGTTTCGATGGTGCTGTCGAACTCGTTCGGCTTCGGCGGCCAGAATGCGTGCCTGCTGATCGCGGCCGAGCCGGCCTGAGCGGGCCAGCGGCCATCCGCCTCAGCCATGCAGCCGGCGCCTGACGGGTCGCCGGCGGCGGCTCTGGCGCGGCGGCGCGTGAACGGCTAAAGCCTCCTCTTGAACTTAAGTTTTCGAAGGACGGCCGCCTCGCGGCCGGATGGAACCGACCCGATGCGCGCGCTGCAACTCCTCTCCGACCGCAAGCTCTCGATCGTCGACGTGCCGATGGCGGCGGAGCCCGGCCCCGGCGAGGTCCGCGTCAAGATCGGCGCCGTCGCGCTCAACCATATCGATGTCTGGGGCTGGCGCGGCATGGCCTTCGCCAAGCGCAAGCTGCCGCTCACCATCGGCGCCGAGGCGGCCGGGACGATCGAATCCATCGGCCCCGCCGTCGAAGGGCTCAAGGTCGGCCAGCGCGTCGCCATCTATGGCGCCGAGACCTGCGGCATGTGCCCGGCCTGCCATGCTGGCCGCGACAATCTCTGCGAGAACGTCGCCGGCGTGCGCGGCTTCCATATCGACGGCCTCGCCACCGACTATGTGACGATGAAGGCGCGCCTCGTCGTGCCGGCGCCGGATGGCGTCTCGGTGCGCGATGCCGCCTGCACGCCCATCACCTTCGGCACCGTCGAGCACATGCTGTTCGACAATGCCAAGCTCGAGGCCGGCCAGACGATCCTCGTCCAGGCCGGCGGCAGCGGCATCGGCACGGCGGCGATCCAGCTCGCCCGCGCCGCCGGCGCCACCGTCATCACCACGGTCGGCAGCCCGGAAAAGGCCGAGAAGGCGCTGGAGCTCGGCGCCCATCACGTCATCAACTACCGCGAGGAGCGCTTCGAGGGCGTGGTGCGCAAGCTCACCAAGAAGCGCGGCGTCGATGTCGTATTCGAGCATGTCGGCGTCGACACCTGGGCCGGCAGCATGTTCTCGCTGCGCCGGGGCGGCACGCTGGTCACCTGCGGCTCGACGACCGGCATCTCGGCCGAGATCAACCTGTTCCAGCTCTACCAGCAGCAATTGCGGCTGATCGGCTCGTTCGGCTGCCGGATCGAGAACATCGCGCATGCGCTCGGCAAGATCGGCACCGGCGTCGTCCGCCCGGTGATCGACAGCACCGTCGATCTCGAGAACATCGACGAGGCGCTCGACCGCATCGAGCAGCGCCAGGTGTTCGGCAAGATCATCGTCACGCTCTGAAGGCGGATCGATGGGCAAGGCTGAGCGCAAGCGGCGCCGGAAGGACTTCACGCGCAGGCTGCTCGCCTCGCCGGCCGTGAACGCGATCATCGGCGGCAGCGTGCGCGGACTGATCGGCTTCGTGCGCCTGCTCGGCCCCAGGCGCGCCGGCAGCCTCGCCGCCGGGCTCTCGCGCTTCGTCGGCCGCTTCGTGCCGGAATCGAAGCTGGCGCTCGCCAATCTCAAGGCCGCCTTTCCCGAAAAGACCGATGCGGAACGCCAGGCGATCCTCGACGGCGCCTGGGAGAGCCTCGGCCGGACGGTGGTCGAATATGTCCATCTCGACAGACTGATCGACATCGACCCCTATCATCCCGAGCGCGGCCGAACCGAGATTTCCGGTCTCGACCAGTTCCTGGCGCTGCGGGAAGACGGCAAGCCCGGCATCATCTTCTCGGCCCATCTCGCCAATTGGGAAGCGCTCGCCGTCGTCGCGGCGCGCTTCGACCTGCCGGTCGTCGCCCTCTTCCGCATGCCCTCCAACAACCGCATCGCGCAGGACCTGATGAAGCGGCGCGAGGAACTGATGGGGACGCTCGTCGCCTCCGGCCGCGGCGCGACCTTCGAGGTGGCGGCGGCGCTCGATCGCGGCGAGCATCTCGGCCTCCTCACCGACCAGCATCACACCGGCGGCCCGCGCGTGCCCTTCTTCGGCCGCCTCGTCTCCGCCAATCCGCTCGTCGCCCGCCTTGCCCGGCAATATGACTGCCCGGTGCATGGCGCGCGCACCATCCGCCTGCCGGACGGCCGCTTCCGCGTCGAGCTGACGCCGCCGCTCGACATGCCGCGCGACGAAGACGGCCGCATCGACGTCGCCGGCGGCACCGCGCTGGTCATGGCGACCGTCGAGGGCTGGGTCCGCGATCATCCCGACCAGTGGCTCTGGCTGCATAACCGCTGGCGGTAGGCGTCGTGGGCGACGCCGTTCGTGAGGCGCCGACGAGAGAGCAAGTCCCCCACCCCATCCCTCCCCCGCAAGGGGGGAGGGAGCCGGTCTCCCGCTTCATCGACGCCCGGGCACAGGCGGCACGCCTCGCCGCGTGCCCTGAAGCCCTCCCCCCTTGCGGGGGAGGGTTGGGTGGGGGCCTTCCTTCCAGCCCACGCTTGTTATGCGGTGCCAGCACGCCACCGGCTTGAACATCGGCCGCCCGCAGCGCTAGACTGATGTTCATGGTTTATTCCGCAGCCATCGCCTTTCCGCGTGACGGACGCCAGTCCGAGATGGCGCTCGCCTTGCAACGCGGCGTCGGCCGCCTGTTCCGTGCCCATGGCCATGCCGTCGTCACCGAGCTCGGCCTTTCGAGCGGCCGCCGCGCCGATGTCGTGGCGCTCGGCCCCGGTGGCGAGATCACGATCGTCGAGATCAAGTCGTCGATCGAGGATTTCCGCGCCGACCGGAAATGGTTCGACTATGCCCCCTACTGCGACCGGCTCTATTTCGCCAGCCATGCCGGCGTGCCGGCCGAGATCTTCCCGGCCGCGGCCGGCCTCATCCTCGCCGACGCCTATGGCGCCGAGATCCTACGCGAGCCACCCCTGACGCCGCTCAGCGCCGCGCGGCGCAAGGCGATGATGATCCAGTTCGGCCAGGTCGCCGCGCGGCGGCTGCAGGGATTGTTCGATCCGGAGGCGGGCTTCTCCGAGGTTTAGCCGTGGTGCCTTCACCCTCCCTCATGGAGAGGTCGACGGCGCAGCCGGCGGGTGAGGGCCTACAGCCTCTCCGGAGAGGTCACGCCCCGCGAGCCCCCTCCCTTTCCCTCCCCGCTGCCCGGGAGAGGGGATGGCCGGCGCCTCAGCCAAGCCGCCATGAAGGCCGAAGCCTGCCCTCTCTCCCGCGGCAGCGGGGGAGAGATGGAGAGGGGGTCTTGCTCTGCGTCCCTCACCCAGCCCCGACCGCATGCAGCCCAGCCCCGTGGCGGGTCAGCCAGGTCTTGGCCTCGTCCATGCCGGGGGAGAGCTGGCGCACCAGCTTCCAGAAGCGCGGCGAATGGTTCATTTCGCGCAAGTGCGCGACCTCATGGGCGACGAGATAGTCGAGCACGGCGGGCGGCGCCATCACCACGCGCCAGGAATAGGCGATGGTACCGGACGAGGAGCACGAGCCCCAGCGGCTGGCGGGATCGCCGAGGCGGATCGCCGCGACGGTGACGCCGAGCGCCTTGGCATGGCGGGCGGTCGCCGCGGCGAAATCGGCCCGCGCCTCGCGCTTCAGGAAATCGGCGATCCGGCGCGGCAGATGCGCGGCCTCGCCATGGACGACCAGCACGGGCTCGTCGCCCTCTCGCTCGACACGGACGAGCCCGCGGCCCGGCCGATGCGCGACGCGCAGCATCTCGCCGCGCAGCGGCACCAGCGCGCCATCGGCGAGCGGGATCGCCGCCGGCAGGGCGTCGAGCCGCGCCTTCAGCCAGCCGACATGGCGCTCGAGGAAGACGCGCGCCTCGGCGAGGCTGCCGCGCGCCGGGATGGTCACCACCGGCTCGCGCACGGCGCCGGCGAGGCGCAGCGTGTAGCGGCGGGCGCGGCGGTTCCAGTTGAGCGCGACACGGACTGCGCGGCCGTCGATCTCGACATGGCAATGATCCGGCAGCGGCGCCGCGACGCGGCCCGTCACGCGTTCGGAGGCGCGCGGCGGCGCCAGCAGCCTGGAGAGAAAGCCCTTCATTGCGCTCGTTTGCGGCCGCCGCCCGCTTTCACCGGCGAGGGGCTTCGCTGCGCCCGCGCCTGATTCGATGGTCACGGAGATTTTGACACGAAAAGGCCGGGCATCGCTGCCCGGCCGCATTGCTTGTCACCCGAGAGGGGTCAGAGATCGATCACCGGACCGTTGCCGGCATCGCGGCTTTCGGAAGCCGGCGCCTGGCGGGCGCGGCTGCGATCGGTCTTGAAGCGATCGAACTCTTCCTGGTCGCGGGCGCGGCGCAGGTTCTGAACGAACTCCTCGAACTCCGCACGTTCGCCATCGAGCTTGCGGCGCTCCTCGTCGAGGCGCTTCAGCTCAGCGGCGCGATAGGCGTCGAAGGCCGAATTGCCGCTCTGATAGGTGCTGCCGGCATTCCAGCGCTTGGCGCCGCAGCCGCCGAACGAGCGCTTGAAATCGTCGCGCATCCCTTCCGCATTGCGGCGGAATTCGGGGATGCGATCGCCCCAGATGATGTAGGCGAGCATGGCGAGACCAAGCGGCCAGAACACGACGAAGCCGATGACCATCAGCGCGATGGTGAGCGGCGTCCAGCCCGGACGCAAGGCCTGAGTATGGGTCATGGATCCCTTTCCTTCCTGGAAATCCCCAACGCAAAATCAGGTGGGAAGGGTGTGCCCCCACTTCAAGAAAAATCGGAATGGCCCTGCCGGGGACGCTCCGGCTGGCCCGCCGCCGGCCGCGGTCAGCTCGTGTGCTCGCCGGCCAGCGCCGCTGCCTGCTCGACCCAGCGGTCGCGCGCGATGCGGCCCTTGAAGGCGAGGCGGCCGTCGAGTTCCTCGATCTGCGCCGCCGTCAGCGCGGCCAGCTGCCAGAAATGGAAGATGCCGACGGCGTTCAGCGTCGTCTCCAGCTTCGGACCGACGCCGGTGATGGCCTTCAGATCGTCGGCGGCGCCCTTCGGCTTCGCCAGCACGATGGCCGCCAGCGTATCCGCGGCTGCCTCGGCGCTGCGGCGCGGCGCCGGCTTCGCCTCGGCGGGCAGCGGCCGGCGGTTGTGCGTCAGGATGAAGTCCGAGATGCGCGGCGCGATCTCGGCGCGGAAGCGCGAGCCATTGAACACGCCGTAATGGCCAACCTTCGGCTGCACGTAATGGGCGCGCATGTCGTCCGGGATGTTGGCACAGAGACGCTGCGCCGCCTCGGTCTGGCCGACGCCGGAGATGTCGTCGTTCTCGCCCTCGACGGTCAAGAGCGCGACATTGCGGATGGCGCCGGGATCGACCCGCGTCTCGCGATGCATCATCTCGCCCTTGGGCAGGGAATGCTTGATGAACACCGTATCGACGGTCTGCAGATAGAATTCGGCCGAGAGATCCATCACCGCGAGATATTCGTCGTAGAAGTCGCGATGCTTGGTCTGGTTGTCGCCGTCGCCGGCGACGAGATGGCCGAAGAACTCCTTATGGGCGGTGACATGGCGGTCCATGTTCATCGACATGAAGCCCGAGAGCTGCAGGAAGCCCGGATAGACGTCGCGCATGAAGCCCTGATGCGGGAACGGCACCTTCATCACGACATTGTCGCGGAACCAGTCGATCGTCTTGCCCTCGGCGAGCTTGTTGACCGCGGTCGGATTGATGCGGGTGTCGATCGGCCCGCCCATCAGCGTCATCGAGCGCGGCGCATAGGGATCGCCCTTCGTCTCCATGACCGAAACCGCCGCCAGCACCGGCACCGCCGGCTGGCAGACGGCCACGACATGGGTGTCGGGCCCAAGCGCATGCAGGATCGAGATCAGGTAGTCGATATAGTCGTCGAGATCGAAGCCGCCCTCGTTGAGGGGCACGGCGCGGGCGTCGATCCAGTCGGTGATGTAGACCTCATGCCGCGGCAGCATCGCCTCGACCGTGCCGCGCAGCAGCGTCGCGTAGTGACCCGACATCGGCGCGACGATCAGGAGCTTCGGATCGTTGCGAGGCCGCTCCAGCGCGCGCTCGAAATGTATGAGATTGCAGAAGGGCCGCGACCAGACGATGCGCTCGGTGACGGCGACGCGCGTCCCGCTGACGAGGGTGGTCGGCAGGCCGAATTGCGGCTTGCCATAGCGGCGGGTGGCGCGCTCGAACAGTTCGAGCCCGGCCGACCAGTTCTTGCCGACCGGCGTCTTGGCGAAGGGATTGAGCGGGTTCTGCAGGACGAGCTTCATCGCATCGGCCGCCGCGCGGAGCGGCGTCATCGCGGCGTGGTGCAACTCATACATCTGGTAGTAGGAAAAGGGCGTCATCAGACCGTCCGTCTGCCGCTCGGCGGAAGCTGGAAGTCGGCCATGACCGTCGGGCAGGAGGCGGGGCCGGCTGTTTTTGCGCCGCAATATGTAAGGACGATTTCATTCGCCACGCAAGTCATTCGAGAGGGCGCCGCCCCGCGCCGCCGCCGCCCGGCGGAGCATGCTATGCTCGCGGCCATGTTCGGGCCGATGCACGGCCCCGGCGCGGCAGCAAGGAGAGCCACCCCGCATGACCATGGCCGAGGAAAGCCTGCCCTCGCAGAACGCCAACCAGCCGCGGCTGAAGCTCGACACGCTGGTGCGGCTGCGCTGGCTCGCCGTTGCCGGTCAGACGACGGCCGTGGTGGTCGTCCGCTTCTGGCTCGACTTTCCGATGCCGCTCGGCCTCTGCCTCGGCGCGATCGCGCTGTCGGCCTGGCTGAACCTCTTCCTGAAGATCCGCTATCCCTCGAGCCTCCGCCTGCGCGGGCGCATGGCGGCGCTGCTGCTCGCCTATGACGTGCTGCAGCTCTCGGCCCTCCTCTATCTCACCGGCGGGCTGCAGAACCCGTTCTCGATCCTCCTGATCGTGCCGGTGATGGTCTCGGCGACGACACTCGATCCGCGGCTCACCACCGCGCTCGGCGCGCTGGTGCTCATCGCCGTCAGCCTGCTCGCCGTGGTCCACCTGCCGCTGCCATGGGCCGGCGAGCCGATCAGCCTGCCGCTCACCTATGTCGCCGGCGTCTGGGTCGCGCTGGCCTCGGGCGTCTTCTTCATGGGCAACTACGCCTTCCGCGTCGCCGAGGAATCGCGCCAATTGGCCGAGGCGCTCGCGGCGACGGAGCTGGTGCTGGCGCGCGAGCAGCATCTCTCGGCCCTCGACGGGCTCGCCGCCGCCGCCGCGCATGAGCTCGGCACGCCGCTCGCCACCATCGCCCTCGTCACCAAGGAGCTGCAGCGCGAATTGCCGCCAGACAGCCCCTATGCCGAGGACGTCGCGCTGCTGCGCAGCCAGTCGGCGCGCTGCCGCGACATTCTCGGCAAGCTGACCTCGCTCTCGACCCAGACCGACCAGCATCTCGACCGCCTGCCGATCAGCCACCTGATCGCCGAGGTGGTCGAGCCGCATCAGGGCACCGGCGTGCGCATCGACGTCAAGCTGGTCGGCCCGGCCGGCAGCGAACCGGTCGGACGGCGCAATCCGGCGATCATGTATGGCGTCGGCAATCTCCTCGAAAACGCCGTCGACTTCGCCGAGAGCCTGGTCGAGGTCTCGGCGGTGTGGACCGACACCAGCGTGTCGCTGGTCATCGCCGATGACGGACCGGGCTTCGCCGCCGACGTCATCGACCATATCGGCGAGCCGTATGTGACGACGCGGGCGCCGATCACCGGCGACGGCGAGGAACGGGCCGGCGGGCTCGGCCTCGGCTTCTTCATCGCCAAGACGCTGCTCGAACGCTCGCATGCGAGGGTCGAGCTCTCCAATCGCCTGCCGCCGGCGCATGGCGCCATCGTCCGCATCGACTGGCCGCGCAACGCGATGGACCGCGACGCGCTCGCCGGCAAGGTGGGCGAGGAGGCCAAGGAGCGCGACGACGGCGGCCGCCGCCCGCTCGCCGCCGGCTGAAACGCCGAACACCCGCGCATTGCGGCGATTTGCCGTCTATGATGGGAAAGACAGCGCGGGGTTGGCGGATGGGCTCGCCCTTCCTATAACCCGGCCAAGAGGAACGAAACCATTGAACGGGGGGCCGAGGCAGGATCCGATGACGGATATCGACAGCGCCGGACTGGCCGGCACAGACACATCGCTCATCATCGTCGATGATGACAAGGCATTCCTGCAGCGCCTCGCCCGCGCCATGGAGACGCGCGGCTTCGAGGTCGAGACAGCCGACAGCGTCGCCGAGGGCATGCGCAAGGTCGATGCGCGGCCGCCGGCCTTCGCGGTGGTCGACATGCGGCTCGAAGACGGCAACGGGCTCGACGTGATCGAGCTGATCCGCCGCAAGCGGCCGGAATCGCGCATGGTCGTCCTGACCGGCTATGGCAACATCGCCACCGCCGTCACCGCCGTGAAGCTCGGCGCGGTCGACTATCTCGCCAAGCCCGCCGATGCCGACGAGGTGTTCCTGGCGCTGACGCGCGATCCGACCGAAAAGGCCGTACCGCCCGACAATCCGATGTCGGCCGATCGCGTCCGCTGGGAGCACATCCAGCGCGTCTACGAGCTGTGCGAACGCAATGTCTCGGAGACGGCGCGCCGGCTCAACATGCACAGGCGCACGCTGCAGCGGATCCTCGCCAAGCGCGCCCCGCGCTGAGGCGCGGCGCCGCTTCGCTCCCTCGACCTGCGGCCGGACGCGGCTTTTGCGGAACGAGTGTCGCGCCGGGCCGTTTCCGGCGTGGGTTGGACTGTCGGAGGGCGGGCGATGGCGGCGGCACGGGCGAACTGGAAGGGCTTCATCAAGCTAGGCGAGGTGACCTTCGCCGTCTCGCTCTTCACGGCCGCGTCCTCGTCCGAACGCATCGCCTTCCACACGCTGAACCGCGCCACCGGCAATCGCGTCCGCCGCGAATTCGTCGACAGCGACACCGGCGACCTCCTCGAGCGCGACGACCAGGTCAAGGGCTACGAGATCGAGAATGGCGACTTCGTCGTGCTGGAGCCGGACGAGGTCGCCGCCGCGGTCCCGGACAGCGACAAGACGCTGGCGATCGAGGCCTTCATCCCGGCTGGCGAGATCGACGACGTCTATTTCGACAAGCCCTATTATCTCGCGCCCGACACGGTCGGCACCGAGGCCTTCAAGCTGCTGCGCGACGGCATGCGACAGGCGAAGGTGGCGGCGCTCGCGCGCACCGTCCTGTTCCGGCGGCTGCGCACCGTCCTGATCCGTCCCTATGGCGACGGGCTGATCGGCACCACGCTGAACTTCGACTACGAGGTCCGCGCAGCCAAGGAGGCCTTCGGCGACCTTCCTGACGTCACGATCGACGGCGAGATGCTCGACCTCGCCAAGCACATCATCGCGACGAAGAAGGGCGCGTTCGACGCGAAGAGCTTCGACGACCGCTATGAGGACGCCGTCGCCGAACTCGTCAAGGCGAAGAGCGAAGGCCGGACGCTGCCGAAGCGGAAGGCCCCCGCGCCCTCGAAGCCGAGCGACCTGCTGCAGGCGCTGCGCGAGAGCGCCGGCAAGGCGCCGCCGGCAAAGCCGAAGCGCGGGGCCGCGAAGGCTGACGCCAAGGCCGACACCGGGGCGGCGGCGCCGAAGAAGAAGCGCCCCTCCCGTTCCAAGAAAGCAGCGTGATCGGAGACCGCCATGGCGCTGCATCCCTCCTGGAAAGGCTATCTGAAGCTCTCGCTCGTCACCTGCCGCGTGCAGATGATGCCGGCGACCTCGGAGAGCGAGAAGGTCCGCTTCCACACGCTGAACCGCGAGACGCACAACCGCGTCGTCAGCCGCTATGTCGACGCCGTCACCGGCAAGGCGGTGAAGGAAGACGACGAGGTCAAGGCCTATCAGCGCGGCGAGGACGACTACGTCATGCTGGAGGATGACGAGCTCGACCAGGTCGCGCTCGAAAGCACCAAGACCATCGACATCGGCCTGTTCGCGCCGCGCGAGTCGATCGAATGGATCTGGCTCGATACGCCCTATTATCTCGCGCCCAACGACGATGTCGGCCAGGAGGCCTTCGCGGTGATCCGCGACGCCATGGCGGCGGAGAACATGGTCGGGATCTCGCGCCTCGTCATCTCGCGGCGCGAGCGCGCCGTCATGCTGGAGCCGCGCGACAAGGGGATCGTGCTGTGGACGCTGCGCTATGGCGACGAGGTCCGCGAGGCCGAGCCCTATTTCGGCGCCATCGACGCGACGCCGCCGGATGCCGAGGCGATGCCGCTGATCCGTCAGATGATCAAGCAGCGCACCCGCCATTGGTCGAGCGCTTTGGTCGCCGACCCGGTGCAGGAACGACTGCTGGAGATCATCGCGGCGAAGCGCAAGAAGACCAAGCGGCCGGCCAAGGCGAAGGTCGTGGAGCCCACGGAGACGCCGGGCAACGTCATCAACATCATGGATGCGCTGCGAAAATCCATCGAGGCCGAATCCCGCCCGCGCAAGCGCTGAGGCCGCTCAGGCAGCCTTCTTCCTCCCGCCGAGTCGCTTGATTGCCAGGCCGAGCGGGCGATAGCCCTCGGCATAGTCCTGCCAGGCCGTCGTCTTCGCCAGCAGCGCCGGCACGGTGCGCAGCGTGTAGCGCTTCGGATCGAGCGTGTCGTCGACCGCATCCCATGTGAGCGGCATCGACACCGTCGCGCCGGGCCGGGCGCGCGGCGACAGCGGCGCTACCGCCGTCGCCATGCGATCGTTGCGGAGATAGTCGAGGAAGATTCGCCCGCCGCGGAGGCTCTTGGTCATCTTGATCAGATAGAGGTCCGGGCGGTCGCTCGCCATCTGCTGACAGACGGCGCGGGCGAAGTCCTTCGCCTCCGGCCAGGCGATCGGGCTGCGCTTGGTCACGCTGAGCGGCGTGACGACATGCAGGCCCTTGCCCCCCGTCGTCTTGCAGAAGCTGACGAGGCCGAGCGCGTCGAGACGCTCGCGCATCTCCAGCGCCGCCGCCACCACGGCGGTGAACGGAACATCCGGGCCGGGGTCGAGATCGAACACGAGGCGGCCGGGCACCTCCGGCTGATCGGGCACCGAGTTCCAGGGATGCAGTTCGAGGCCGCCGATCTGGGCGACCGCGATCAGCCCTTCGACACGATCGATCTGCAGATAAGGCTTCCGGTCGCCGGAGACGATGACGAGTTCGAGCAGATTGGACGTCGACGGCATGGCGTGGCGCTGGAAGAACTGCTCGCCTTCGATCCCGTCGGGTGCGCGGATGATCGAGCAGGGCCGCCCGCGCACATGCTCGATCAGCCAGGGTCCGACCGCCTCATAGTAGCGGGCGAGATCTTCCTTGGTCACCGGTGTGCCGTCATTGGCATCGGGCCAGAGCGGCTTGTCTGGATGCGAGATCATCACGCCCATGACCTCGACCTTGCCGCCGCGTCGGGGGGATTTTTGCGCCACCGGGGCCGCCGGCTCGGGGGCCTCGGTGGTCTCGGGCGGCGCCGGCGCATCGGCCTCGACCTCCTCGGCCGGCTTGTCCTCGCGCAGGCCCTTGAAGGCGGCCTGGCGGACGAGACCGTCGCCGGTCCAGCCGGCGAACTCGATCTCGGCGACGAGGTCCGGTTTCAGCCAGACGACGCCCGGCTCCCGCTTCGGCGCGCCGATGCCGGTGAAGGGCGAGGTCTTCGCCTCCACAGCGCGCAGCTTCGGCAGGAGGGTCCTCACCTTCGCGGCGCCATAGCCCGTCCCGACCCGGCCGACATAGACGAAGTGATCGCCGCGATGGACGCCGACGAGCAGCGAACGGAAGTTGCCGTCGGTGGTGGCATAGCCGCCGATCACCACCTCATGGCCGGCGCGGCACTTCGACTTCGCCCAGCTCTCGCTGCGGCCGGAGACATAGGGCGCGTCGGCGCGCTTCGAGACGATGCCTTCGAGCGACAGGCGGCAGGCCGAACGCAGCACTGCGTCGCCGCCGGTCTCGAAATGATCGACGAAGCGAAGCCGTGCGTCCTCGCCGCTTGCCGCCAGCAGCTGCTGCAGGCGGGCCTTGCGCTCGGTGAGCGGCAGCGCCCTGAGGTCCTCGGCGCCATCGAACAGCAGGTCGAAGGCGAAATAGACGAGGGCGTCGGTCTTTCCCTCGGACAGCGCTGCCTGCAGCGCCGCGAAATCGGGCGCGCCGCTGGTGTCGAGGGCGCAGATCTCGCCGTCGATGATCGCATCGGGCAGCTTATGTGCGGCGCTGGCGATGGCCGCAAACCGGTCGGTCCAGTCGAGGCCGGTGCGGGTTTTCAGCGTCACCGCGCCATCCGCGGCGCGCAGCTGGATGCGATAGCCGTCGAACTTGATCTCGTGGATCCAGCCCTTTGCGGCTGGCGGCCGCTCGACCGTCCGGCAGAGCTGCGGCGCGATGAAGGCGGGAAGGCTCGCCGATGACTCTCCCTTGCTGGCCGACGGCTTGTGGGCAGGCGGCTTGCGGGCCATCTTCCTGCTGGCCGGCGTCTTGCCGCCCGCTCCCCCGGCGCCCGCAGCCCGGCGCTTGTCGGCGGCGAGGCCCGCATTGCTGTCCCAGACCGCGTCGGCCTCGGCGCTGCCGCCTTCGAGCATGAAGGGTTTCGGCTTGCGGCCGGTGCCGGCCGCGATCGCCGCCATCGTCCGGCCCGAGGCGACGGAGGTGTTGTTGTCCTCGAGCACCGCGTCGCCCTTCCCGTCGACCGCGAAGGCGTCGCGATGCTTGATCAGCAGCCAGTTGGTGCGCTTGCCGTTGTCGCGATCCTTTGCCATCCGCACGAGCACGAAGCTGCCATGCAGCCGCTCGCCATCGAGCTGGACCTTGAGATCGCCCTTGGCGAGCTGCTCCTCCGGGCTCGTGTCGCCCTCCGCCTCCCAATAGCCGCGGTCCCACAGCATGACCGTGCCGCCGCCATACTGCCCCTTCGGGATCGTGCCTTCGAAGTCGCCATAGTCGAGCGGATGGTCCTCGACCTCGACGGCGAGACGCTTGTCATGCGGATCGAGCGAGGGGCCGCGCGTCACGGCGAAGGACTTGAAGACGCCGTCCAGCTCGAGGCGAAGGTCATAGTGCAGCCGCGTCGCGTCATGCTTCTGGATGACGAAGCGGCGCCGGTTCGACGCCACGACCGCGCCCTGACCGCTCGGCTCCTCGGTCTTCTCGAAATCGCGCTTGGTCTTGTAGCGGGAGAGCTTGTCGTTCGCCATCGAAGCACCTCGGGCAGGAACACGTCGCTCGCTTAAGAATGCCACCAGCGGAAACATGTTCCGCCAAGGCCGGGGCAACGGCAAGGCGGCGCAGGGGGCGCCGCCTGGGAGAGATCGCGGGGTCGCCGGCGCGCATGGCTCGCCGCGACCCTAAACCCTGGTATGGGGCAGCCAACCGAACGGCCGATGTCGGCGGAGCGCCGGCGCTTCTACTGTCGAAGCCGTGATGACAGCGCGTTGTGTGGCGGCCCGCTCAGGATGCCGCCGGATGTCGCTGCCGCGCTCAGGCCCCGTTCAAGGAGAGACCCATGACCACCCTCACGGCGAAGACGCGGCAGATCGCCCCGCTCCGGACGCCCACCGACCTCGGCGAAGACGCGACGCGCGACATTGCCGCCGCGCTCACGACGCTGCTCGCCGACGTCTTCGCGCTCTATCTGAAGACCAAGAACTTCCACTGGCACATGTCCGGCCCGCACTTCCGCGACTACCACCTGATGCTCGACGATCAGGGCGACCAGCTCTTCGCGATGACCGACGACATCGCCGAGCGGGCGCGCAAGGTCGGCGGCACGACGCTGCGCTCGATCGGCCATATCCAGCGGCTGCAGCGGATCGCCGACAACGATGCCGCCTATGTGACCGCCGAGGACATGCTGGCCGAGCTCGCCAGCGACAATCTGCAGATCACGGGCTTCCTGCGCGCGACCCACGCCGTCTGCGACGAGTACAACGACGTCGCGACGGCGAGCGTCATCGAGAACTGGATCGACGAGAGCGAACGCCGCACCTGGTTCCTGTTCGAGGCGACGCGTTCGCCGATGTGACGGCGCGGGATCGTCCCGCCGTCAGAGCGGCGATCAGGGGCCGGTCCGGGTTTGGCCGGGCACCAGGGCGAGGGTGAACGAAAACACGGTTCCCTCGCCTCTCTCCGATCGCACCTCCAGCGTGCCGCCATGCGCCTCGATGATCGAACGACAGATCGCGAGGCCGACGCCCATGCCCGACGCCTTCGTCGTGAAGAAGGGCTCGAAGATGCGCTGGAGCATCTCGGGCGCGATGCCGGCGCCGGTGTCGCCGATGGCGAGGCCGACCGCTCCCGCCTCGAGGCGCGTCTCGACGACGAGGCGCCTCTCGCCCGGCGCGGTCGCCTCCATCGCATGGATGGCGTTGGTGATGAGGTTGAAGACCACTTGCTGCAACTGCACCGGATCGGCGAGTACGACCGCGCCCGATGCGCTCAGGCGGCTGATGACCGTGACCTGATGCGCCTCCAGCTCCTTGGCCGTCAGGCGCAGCACGTCCTCGGCGACGGCTTCGAGGCTGACAGGTGCGAAGGCCGCGGGCGCGCGCTTTGCCAGCGACCGCAGCGACTTGACGATGCCGGCGGCGCGCATGCCGGCGGTGCGGATGCTTTCCAGCCCGCTCATCGCCTCGCCGAGGTCCGGCTCCGGCCGGTTCAGCCAGCGGAGGGTGGCGTCGGCATGGGCGACGACGCTGGCCAGCGGCTGGTTGATCTCATGGGCGATCGAGGCGGCGAAGCTGCCCATCGCCGTCATCTGCGATGTGCGCGCCAATTCCCCGCGCGCCTCGCGCAGCGCGATCTCCGCCTGGGCGCGGCGGGTATTCTCGTCGACGAGATCGCGGTAGAGCCGCGCCGTATCCAGCGAGATCGCGGCCTGGGGCGCGAGGACCTCCAGCATCGCCGTCCGGTCGGGCGTGAAGATATTCGCCGCGAGGCTGTTCTCGAGATAGAGGACGCCGACGAGGACGCCGCGCTTGATCAGCGGCAGGCAGAGCAGCGAGCGCACACCGCGCTCCTCGGGTCCGGCCTTGCCGAGATGCGGCAGTTCGGCGAGGGCATCGGCGAAGACGACGGCCTTGCGGGTGCGCAGCACCGTGTTGAGGACAGCAAGTGGCAAATCACGATCCGTCGGCGGCGACGTCCGGAGTTCCACCGTGACGTCCTGATGCTCGACACGCGCCGCCGCCTCGATGACGGGTTCGTCGTCGCGGACGAGCAGCAACAGGCCGGTCTCAGCGCCGGCATGGATGATCATCTCGCGCATCAGCGTGCGGATGACCGGCTCGAGCCCGACTTCCTCGGCCAGCACCTGGGCCGACTTCGTCATGGCCGCGAGATCGAGCGCGCCCTGCCCCTCGTCGGGCCGCGAGAGGGGCTCGCTCTCCTCCTTCAGCCAGGGGAAGTCAGCAAGGAGCTGCGCGACCTTTCCCTCGGCGCCCCATTGCCGGTAGAGCCGCAGCGCCGCGAGAACATGGCCCTGGGCGGCGATGTCCATCCCCTCGCCCGAGAAGTGGCGCGCGGCGAATTCGTGGGCGAGGGCCTCTTCGTGGATGAAGCCCGAGGCCAGCGCGGCCTCCGCCGCCTCGGCATAGAGCTTCTGCGCCTTGAGGCCGTCGCCGGCGAGGCGCGCCGCCTCGGCATCGAGCAGCAGCGCCTTGTTCGCGAAGGTCGCCGGGTTCAGCGTTCGCCAGGTCGCGAAGCGGGCGCGGTGGCTCGCCATGCGCCGGATGGCGCCCTCCGGATCGGCGGCGGCGCCGGGAGACCGCGCGATCGCCAGCGCCAGGAACAGGTGGCAGGTGGCGGCGTCGATATGGGCGGGGACCGCGCCGATCAGGATTTCGGACGCTTCAAGTTCGAGGACCGCACGGCCGACATCGCCGAACAGGAAGGCGGTGATGCCGGCATAGAGATGGACCCAGAACCGCGTCGGGATCGAGGCGATCGGCTCGCGCGGCACCAAGCGGTCGGGGTCGTAGTCGCCCGAGACGAGCGCATCGACCAGGCGAAGCTGGGCGTTGAGGATGTGTTCGATGTCCTTGTAGTTGATCTGGCGCGTCCAGATCAGGCCCTCCTCGATCTCGGCGCGGGTGGCGCGCAGCGGTTCGCCGAGGATCAGCATGTCGGAGGCGATGTGGTTGCGCGCATAGCAGGCGACGCCGAGATCGCCTGCCGCCTCGCCGGCCTCCGCCGCCTCGCGGGCACGCGCCAGGGCGAAGCCGAGCGGCTTGGTCCAGACCGCGACCTGATCGAGGGCAAGGAGAGCGGCCGTGCGCTGCGCCTCATAGCCGTCGCGCCGGGCGATCGCCACGGCCGTGAGGGCATAGGCGGTGCCGTCCTCATAGGCCTCATAGTGATGGGCGCTGAAGACCCCGAACCAGGCCAGCCCATAGGCCGATTCAGGCGCCATGCCGTGATCGAGCGTCAATTCGACGATCTTGATCACATGCAGGAAGCGCAGCTCGCCTTCGACGAAGGCCGCCGTGATCAGCGTCGACAGCAAGGCGAGCGCCGCGCGCTGCGTCGCGTCCTGCATCTCCGGCAGCGCCGCGAGCTCCGCCATCGACATGCGATCGAGCTTCGCGCGGCAGGCAAGATAGGCGCGCCGCAGCTCGTCCGGATCAGGCAGACGCTCGAGCGTGATGCCAAGCATCTGCAGTCCCGCGAGCGCCGCGTCGATGGCGCGCGGATAGTCGGACTGGATGGTATGGGCGATGGCCTTGAGGCGGAAGCCCTCGGCGCGATCGAGCGGTTCGCTCGCCTCGCCCAGCAGCCGGTCGATGGTGCGCAGCGCCTCGTCCGCGGCTGAGAGGGCGAGCAGGCAGTCGCAATGCAGCAGTTCGACATCGAAGACGAGGCGCGGGTGGCTCTGCAGCCACTCCGGCGCGATCATCCCTCGCGCGGTCAGCAGATAGCTCGCAGCCCGGGGGATGGCGCCGGCCCGGCGCGCGCGGCGAGCCGCCGCCGACAGGATGCGGACAAAGGAGAGCCGCTCCGCCTCGATGAGCATAGTCAGGTCGCCGCGCTCGATCTGGCTCGCGATGTCGAAGGCGAGTTCGGCGTGATCATCGCCATGGAGCGCGATCATCTGCCGGGCGATCGCGACATGCGCCGCCGGGCGCTCCGCCTCGGGCGTCAGCGCATAGGCCGCCTCGAGGACGCGGTCATGCGCCGTCGCATAGTCATCGCCCTGATGGACGAGGAGACCGCTTTCGATCAGCAGGCCGGCGATCGCATCGAACTCCTCCCCCCTCCGCCCGACGAGCCGCTCCAGCAAGGCTGCGGAGCAGCGTCCACCGGCACAGGCGAGCTGGCGCAGCAATTCGCGCTGGCCGTCCGGCAGGCCATCGAGCCTCTGCAGCATGAACTCGCCGATCGTGCGCTGCTGCCCGAGCAGGGCCTGGTCCCAGGCCCATCGCTGGCGCCCGCCATCGAAGGCCAGGATCCTCTCGTCGACGAGCTTTCGCAGCACCTGGCCGACATAGAAGGCGTTGCCGTTGGTCTTGCGATGGACGATCTCGGCGAGCGGCGCGACATCGGCCGGCGCGCTGTCGAGCGCGCTGGCGAGAAGCTCGGCGGTATCGGCGGGCGAGAGCGGCTGAAGCGCGAGCTCCAGCACCGGAACGGGGCCTGACCGCGCGCTCGCGAGAAGGGCTGCGAGTTCGGGCCGCTCGGCGAGCGCCTCCGTCCGGTAGCTCCCGATCAGCAGCACATGCGGCGGCGCCTCGCTGAGGAAGGTCCTGACGACGGCGAGGCTCGCCTCGTCCGCCCATTGCAGGTCGTCGAGAAAGAGGACGAGCGGGGCCTCCGGCTGCGCGATCGCGGCGGCGGCCTGGAGGATCACGCGGCCCATGCGCTGCTGCGCCAGCGTCGCCGACACATCGGGCAAGGGGGTGCTGTCGCCGAGCACGAAGGCGGCCTCGGGCACCAGGTCGACCAGGAGACGGCCATAGCCGGCGAGATCGGCGATGAGCCGCGCGCGGGTCGCGCGGAGGGCGGCCGTGTTCTCGCTCAGAATCCGCGCGATCAGGGAACCGAGCGCCTCCGCGAACGGCGCATAGGGAATGTCCTTCTGCAGAAGGTCGCCCTTGCCGATCGCGAACTGGAATTCGGTCGCCGGCAGGATCCGCGTCAGTTGCTGGACCAGCGCCGACTTGCCCATGCCGGCCTCG
The DNA here is from genome assembly GCA_965229325.1 of Kaistia sp. Lineage (GTDB taxonomy): Bacteria > Pseudomonadota > Alphaproteobacteria > Rhizobiales > Kaistiaceae > Kaistia. Next base: position 3,127,939 of record OZ245873.1, read on the forward strand.
CCGGAAATGAACACGGCCTCCATCCGGCCCGATTGCCGCACGCGGCCGACCGCGGCGACGAGGTCGGCGCGTTCGCGGCCGCGGCCGAACAGTCGCTTCGAGAACGAAGCCCTCGGCGACAGGTCGCCGCGACCCGGCGCGAACGCGTCGACCGTTCCCGTCCGTGCCAGCACTGTGCGTGCGTGGGAGAGGTCCGCGAGCAGCGTGTCGGCGCTCTGGTAGCGATCGTCCGGATCCTTGGCGATGAGCTTCAGCAGGATGGCGTCGATCCCGGGCGGACTGTCGGGCCGCACGAGGCCGGGCGGCGTCACGGCGATCGCGACATGGGCATGCAGCCACGCGGCGATGCTGTTCGCCTGCAGCGGCAGGCGTCCGGTCAAGACCTCGTAGAGCACCACGCCGAGCGCATAGAGATCGCTGCGCGCGTCAGAGGCGGGGTCCTGCCGCCGCGCCTGCTCCGGCGCCGCATAGGCGAAATCCGGCAGCGAGAGGGCCTCGCCGCCTGGAAGCGCGGGACGTCCGGCGGCAAGGGCACGGCCGAACCCGGAGAAGCGCACGCGGCCATCCTCCTCGACCAAGAGGCGCGCGGGATGCAGGCTGCCATGCACCACGCCGAGCCCATGCAGCGTTGCAAGCGACCTGGCCACCGCCAGCGCGAGATCGATGAAGCGGTCGAGCGGGATCGTGCCCACGGAACGATCGGCCAGCGTCGGGACGGTGCGCGCCGGATAGACGAGGATGACCCGCTCGCGGTGGCCGATCTTCTGCGGCAATTCGGCAATCGCGCTGTCGAGCCGGCCGACCAGCGCCGCCTCGCGCCCAAGCCGCGCGGCGGCGGGCGTGTCATGGGCAGCGCTCAGGATGCGCCAGGAGCGGCCGTCAGCCTCGCGCCCGAGATGGATGTCGACGCCGTCCTCGGTGCCTACAGGCGAGACCGCGAGGCGGCCCCACCATCCGCCGTCGATCCGCTCGAGCCGTTCGCCGGGCTCCGCGGCCTGGTCCATCGTGCCGGGAGCGCCGGAAAGGTCGTCGTCTGGTCGCGCCGTCTCGAGACCTGGCTGACCGGGCTCTTCCTCGATGCGCATGCGTCCGTTTCCCGGGCGATCTCGAAATGGGCGGCGTCGTGGATCAATCTAGCGGTCTTGCCGCCAGTGAGAACTCCCTATTGCAAACAAGGCGGGCAGGAAAGCGCAATGCTCGCCTGGCAGGCAGTTTGTCCCGGCATTGTCGCGGGCGCTCGTGGCGTGTCAGCCGGTGGTCCCGGATGGGCCGACGCGCACGAGCCGCACGGGGATGCCCTTCGACGCCGGCGTGAAGCTCTCGGGGTCGTGCGCATAGAGCGGGACGAGCGGATTGGCCTCCGGATAATAGGCGGCGCAGCCACCATCGGGGAAGGCATAGGGCACGACGCGGAAGCCGCGCACCGCCCGCTCGACGCCGTCATTGGAGAGAGTGACGATGTCGACCCGGTCGTCCGCCGCGAGGCCGCGCTTCGCCATCTCGTCCGCGTTGAGGAAGAGGACGTCGCGCTGGCCATAGACGCCGCGATAGCGGTCCGACAGCGAATAGAGCGTCGTGTTGTACTGGTCGTGGCTGCGGACGGTGGTCAGCCAGAGCATGTCGACCTCTGCCTCGGCCACATCCTCGCAGAGGCCCGGACAGACGAGGAAATTGGCCTTGCCGGTCGGCGTCGCCCAGATGCGCTCGCGGGCCAGCGAGGTGAGGTGAAAGCCGCCCGGCTGCTGGATACGCTCATTGTAGCCCTGGAAGATCGGAAAGACGGCCTCGATGTCCTCGCGGATCAGCGCATAGTCGGCGATGCGGGCTTCCCAGTCGACCTTCGAGGCTGCCCCGAGCGTCGCGCGCGCCATGCCGGCGATGATGGCCGCTTCGCTTCTGAGTTCCGGCGAGGCCGGGGCGTTGCGGCCGCGCGAGGCATGCACCATCGACATCGTGTCCTCGACCGTGACGGCCTGCGGCCCGGAGGCCTGGATGTCGCGCTCCGTCCGTCCGAGGCAGGGCAGGATCAGCGCATCGCGACCATGGACGAGATGGCTGCGGTTGAGCTTGGTCGCGATATGGACCGTGAGATCCAGCGTCCGCATCGCCGCCTGGGTCTGCGTCCAGTCGGGAATCGCCGCGGCGAAGTTGCCACCGAGGCCGACGAAGACCCTGACCTCGCCGCGCAGCATCGCCTCCAGCGCGGCAACGACGTTGTGGCCGAAGCGCTTCGGCGGCTTGAAGCCGAACCGGGCCTCGAGCCCGTCCAGCAAGGCGTCCGAGGGGATTTCGGTGATGCCGACCGTGCGGTCGCCCTGCACGTTGGAATGGCCGCGCACAGGGCAGATCCCCGTGCCCTCGCGGCCGACATTGCCGCGTAGCAGCGCGAGATTGGCGAGCTGCTGGACATTCTTCGTGCCGTGGCGGTGCTGGGTGATGCCCATGCCATAGACGAGGATGGCGCGCTCGGCCTTGGCATAGGCCTCGGCCGCCTCCGCGATCGCCGCGCGGGCGATGCCGGAGCGGGCCTCGATATCCTCCCAGCTGGTCGCCTCGAGATCGGCCAGCAATGCATCGAGGCCGGCGGTGTGGCCGTGGATGAAGTCCCAGTCGAGCACGGGTGGCCGCTGCCCGCTGCGCGCCGCCGCGTCCGCCTCGACGAGGCACTTCATCAGGCCCTTGATGAGCGCGACATCGCCGCCGATCTTGACCTGATAGAGCCGCGAGGAGATCGGCGTCGAGCTCAGCGTCGCCATCTCGACCACGCTCTGCGGCGCCTGGAAGCGCTCCAGCGCCCGCTCGCGGAACGGATTGAACGACATGATGGTGGCACCGCGCCGCGCGGCGTTGCGGAGCGAGGTCATCATGCGCGGCGAATTGGTGCCGGGGTTCTGGCCGAAGATGAAGATGCAGTCGGCCCGGTCGAAATCCTCGATGACGACGGTCCCCTTGCCGACGCCGATCGAGTGGGGCAGCCCGACGCTCGTCGCCTCGTGGCACATGTTGGAGCAGTCGGGGAAATTGTTGGTGCCGTATTCGCGGGCGAAGAGCTGATAGAGGAACGCCGCCTCGTTCGACGCGCGGCCGGACGTATAGAACTCGGCCATGTTGGGGTCGGGCAGAGCGGTGAGATGCTGCGCGACGAGGGCGAACGCGTCGTCCCAGGCGACCTCGCGATAGCGGTCGCTGGCGGCGTCATAGCGCATCGGATGCGTGAGCCGCCCTTCCATCTCGAGTTCGAAATCCGAGAGGGCGGCCAGCTCGCTCACCGTATGGGCGGCGAAGAAGTCGGGCGTGCAGCGCTTCGTCGTCGCCTCCCAGGCCACCGCCTTGCCGCCGTTCTCGCAATATTCGAACGGCGAGGTGTGCTTCGGCTCGCCCCAGCCGCAGCCGGGGCAGTCGAAGCCATCCGGCTGGTTCATGTGGGAGAGCGTCGCCATGCCTGAAACGGCGATGTGCTGCTCGACGAGCGCCGTGCCCATCGCCTTGAGCGCGCCCCAGCCACCGGCCGGCTGGTGATAGGGACGGATGGACTTGGCCATGGCGGGCTCCTTCGGTGCGCGGGAGAGCGGGGGGCCTGCGACTCTCCGCCCCCCTTCGGCGCTGCATCCAGTATGGCGAGGATCGGCGGCAGCGACATGATCCGTCGATCTGGCCCGGGCAAACCAAAGTATGGTTGCCGAGCCCGATCGACGGGCCGGGCGTCGCCCGTGACGCTAACGCCGGCGCCAGGCGAGGAGTTGCATTCCGGCCGCGACCACCGCGAAGGCCGTGCCGAGCGCGCTCACGAACAGCCAGCCGCCCGCCGTCCAGGCCAGCGTCGCGCTCGCGGAGCCGGCCGCCCCGCCGAGAAACATCGTGCCCATCAGGACCGTGTTGAGCCGCGCCCGCGCCGCGGGATCCAGCGAGAACACGATATGCTGGTTGGAGACGAGCGCGCTCTGGATGCCGAAATCGAGCAGGATCACGCCGACCACGAGACCAGGCAGCGACGTCCAGAAGCCGAACACCAGCCAGGCGAGGAGCGTCACGATCGCGCCGAGCACGACGACATCGTGCGGCCCCTTCCGGTCGGCGACGCGCCCGGCGATCGGCGCGGCGAGGATGCCGACCGCGCCGACGAGGCCGAACAGGCCGGCGATGCCGGCACCGAAGCCGAAGCGCGCCTCGGCGAGGCGGAAGGCGAGGATGGTCCAGAACACCGTGAACGCCGCGAACAGCGCCGATTGCGACAGCGCCGCCAGCCGCAGCGCCGGATGGCGCTGCCACAGATGCCAGATCGAGTGCAGCAGCTGCGGATAGGTCAGCGTCGATTGCGCCCGGCTTGCCGGCAGGACGACCATCATCAGGACGCCGCCGGCCAGTGCAAGCGGCACGGCGAGCCAGAACATCTCGCGCCAGCCGGCCCCCGCCGCGACGAGGCCGGCCAGGGTCCGGCTGAGCAGGATGCCGGTCAGGAGGCCCGCCATCACCGTGCCGACCGTGGCGCCGCGCTGTTCGGGCCGGGCGAGATGGGCGGCGAACGGTACGATCTGCTGCGCGACTGTCGCGCAGAGGCCGACCGCGAGCGAGGCCAGGACCAGCAGCATGGCACTCGGCGCCAGCGCTGCAAGAGCAAGCGCTGCGGCGAGCAGCAGGAACTGCCCGACGATGAGGCGGCGCCGCTCGACGAGATCGCCGAGCGGGACCAGCAGGAACAGCCCGGCGGCATAGCCGAGCTGCGTCGCGGTCGGGATGGCGCCGGCGAGCCTGCCGGGCAGATCCTGTTCGATCAGCGCCAGCATCGGCTGGTTGTAGTAGATGTTGGCGACGGCAAGACCGGCGGCCGTCGCCATGGCATAGGTCGCTCCGGCATGGAGCGTCGAGCCTGCATCGGGGCTTCCCGTAGCGTCAGCCGTGGTCATGGCGCGCCTCCTCGCAGAAGGACATCGCGAGCTGCGCGACGTCGGGGGCGGTCTCGCACCGCCTCAAGAGCGGCGCCAATGGGTCTCGCAGATCGGTCATGCGACGTCTCCTTTGCCTCGGTTGGTGAGTGACTGTGAGCCGGCCACGAAGCGGGCGAAATCGGCCGTTGGAATGGCCTGGCCATACGATCGTTTGCGGCGGTCAGCCGAGCGCCGCGCCGAGCCGTGCGCCATAGGCGACGACCGCCCGATCGACGTCGAAGCGCGCGTCCTCATAGGCCGCGAGGGCGTCCTGGATCTCCGGATGACGGACGAGGGCATCGCGCAGCGCGAAGGCATCGCCCGCCGCCTTGGCGACGCCCATCGCGGTGTGCGGCCGCGCGACGAACGCGGCGTCGCCCAGCAACGCCACGCCGTCACGGACCATGCGCGGCGCGCTGTAGTCCACGATCGCATGCACGAAGGGGTGCGGCTCGGCGTGGACGGCCGCGGCGAAGGCCGGCGGCAGCAACGCTGCAGCATCGGCCTTCAGGCGGTCGGCCGCCGTGGGCGGGACCTCGGGCGGCGCCAGCGAGAAGGGATGGCGCCTGCCCTCGGCATCTGTGAGAACGGAGGCGATCTCCGTCTCGGAATAGCGCCGGTACCAGACCCAGTTGTAGCGGCGGCGACCCGGCTCGACCGAGCCATCGGCGCCGGGCACGAGATAGCCGAGGATGTGCGAGCCGGGCATCTCATAGAAGGCGAACCGCTCGAGCAGCGTCTCCGCCGCGACGCCCGCCATCGCCGCCTCCGGGACGAGGCCGCGCCAGGTTGCATAGCCGACATAGCGCGGGCGCGAGTCATCACCCGCCACGGCGGCGCGGATCCGCGAACCGATGCCATCCGCGCCGATGACGAGGTCGGCGCGCTCGCCCGTTCCGTCGGCATGGCGGAGGATCAGCCCGTCGCCATCGCGCTCGACCCGCTGGATGCCGACGCCGCCCTGGTAGCGGTCCGCCGGGAGCTCGGCCTTGAAGGTGCGGAACAGCGTGTCCCAGGAGAGCTGCGTCTGCGGCATCCGCTGGCGGGAGATGATCGCACCGGCCCGGTCGAGATAGATCCGCTCCGTCGCCGTGACGCCGAAATGGGCGAGATCGACACGGCCAATCGCGCGCAGCATGTCGAACACCTCGCGCTGGGCGACGAGACCGGCGCCGCGCCCCGCGAGGCCATGGCGGGAGCGCTCGCGAATGGCGACATCGAAGCCTTCCCGATGCAGCAGCGTCGCGATGAAGAGGCCGCCGATCGAGCCGCCGACAATGAGAATGCGTGGGGACATGACTTACCTCCGGTTCGAGAGACGACCCAGCCTGCGGCGCCGGCGAGGCGCACGGGCCGCATAGCGCGGGTCGGTGAGTGAACGGCCCTGGCCGATCAGGCGAGGATGAAGGGGTGACCGCCGCTGCTGCGGCTGCCAAAGCCGATCCGCGCCGCGGCGTCGATCGCGCGGCCGGTGATCAAGCTTCGCCTGCGATGGCCGGCCTGACCATCATACGGCCGGCCGGCCGGGCACGTCTTCGGATCGGCGAACCGAAACCATCGTATGACCGGCGGCGCGGAGGCTGCGAGGCGCCGCCGCGTGGATGCCCGGCAATCATATCAAGGTATATCGGCGTCACCGACTGTCACTAGACCGGGGATCGTTCCGGTCAATTGTGATCGCAGCGTAATTCCCGAAGATGAGGGGGCAAGACAGCAGACGGCGACTGAGCGACACGATCGCCACGCCGACCTGCCGACCCAAGCGCAGTATTGATCTCCCCTCGCACTCAGGAAAACGATCATGCCTTTTGTCACGACCAAAGACGGCGTCGAAATCTTCTACAAGGACTGGGGTCCGAAGTCGGCTCAGCCGATCGCCTTCCATCATGGCTGGCCGCTGTCCTCCGACGACTGGGACGCGCAGATCCTCTTCTTCCTCTCGAAGGGCTACCGCGTCGTGGCGCATGACCGGCGCGGCCATGGCCGCTCGGCGCAGGTGTCCGACGGCCACGACATGGACCACTATGCCGCCGACGCCAATGCGGTCGCCGAGCATCTCGACCTCCGCAATGCCGTGCATATCGGCCATTCGACCGGCGGCGGCGAGGTTGCCCGCTATGTCGCGCAGTATGGCGAACCCCAGGGCCGCGTCGCCAAGGCCGTGCTCGTCGCGGCGGTGCCGCCGATCATGCTGAAGGGCGACATCAATCCCGAGGGCACGCCGCTCGAGGTGTTCGACGGCTTCCGCAGCGCGCTCGCCGCCAACCGCGCCCAGTTCTTCCTCGATGTCGCGGCCGGCCCGTTCTACGGCTTCAACCGTCCGGACGCGAAGGTCTCCGACGGCGTGATCCGCAACTGGTGGCGGCAGGGCATGACCGGCTCGGCCAAGGCGCATTACGACGGCATCAAGGCGTTCTCGGAGACCGACCAGACCGCGGACTTGAAGGCGATCAGCGTGCCGACGCTCGTCCTGCAGGGCGACGACGACCAGATCGTGCCCTACAAGGGCGCCGCGCTGCTGCAGGCCAAGCTGCTGAAGAACGCTACGCTGAAGGTCTATCCGGGCTTCCCGCACGGCATGCTCACCAGCCATGCCGACATCATCAACCCCGACCTCCTCGCCTTCATCGAGGCCTGAGGACGCCGCGGCGGGCGCGGGATCGCGCCCCGACAGTCCCCGCCCGCCTGCCGTCCGGCAGACGGGCGGGCTCCACTCCTGAACGCAGCGATGCCGGGCGTTGCTGCATACCTTTGTATACGTCCCCGCGGCGGACGCGTTTGCTAGGGTGGGCCCGTCATTGGCTGTAGAGGCGATCAGAACCGACGTGCGCGACCCTGACGCCCTGAAACGATGGGGCGCCCTCCCGCCCGCACTGCTGCTCGCCCCCGCCGCGGGCCTCGCCATCTTCATTATCGACACGTTCACGCCGCTCGATACGGCGATCGCGGCGCTCTATGGCGCGATCGTGATGCTGATCGCCGACCACCTGCCGAGGCGGGGCATCGTCCTCGCCGGTGGCGTCTGCATTGCCCTGACCCTCGTCAGCTTCCTCGTCGCCCATGGCACCAGCTTCGAGCCCTCCGCCCTGATGCGCTGCGCCGTGAGCATCAGCGTCGTCGCCGTGGTGACGCTGCTCGCCGCGCGCACCGCGGCGGCGCGCCAGTCGCTGCGCGACCAGGCCGAACTGCTGGAACTCACCCACGACGCCATCATCGTCCGCTCGCTCGCGGGCGACATCCTCACCTGGAACCGCGGCGCCGAGGACCTCTATGGATGGAGCCGGCAGGTGGCGATCGGCCAGCGGGCCGACCGCGTGTTGAAGACCGATCCCGGCAGCGCGCCCGCGGCCGCCATGGATGAGCTGCTGCGCACCGGCCGCTGGGAGGGCGAGTTGCGGCGTCTCCGCGGCGATGGCAGCGCGATCGTCGTCGCTGTCCGCTGGGCGCTGCAGACGGATCGAAGCGGAAGGCCTGCAACGGTGATCGAGACCAGCAACGACATCACCGGCCGGCAGGAGGCGCAGGCAGCGCTCAGGACCGCCCAGGCCGAGTTGGCAACCGTCAACCAGGCCGCCGTCGTCGGACAGTTCACGGCCGCGCTGGCGCATGAAATCAACCAGCCTCTGGCGGCCGTGCTCACCAATGGGGCGGCGAGCCTGCGCTGGCTCGACCGGCCGGAGCCCGACATCGCCGAGGCACGGCACGCGGTGCAGCGGATCGTCGAGAACGGCCGCCGCGCGGGCGATGTCGTCGCGCGGCTGCGGGCCCTCGCGCGCGGCGAAGAGCGGATGTCCGCCCCGCTCGATCTCGGCGCGGTGGTCACCGATGGGCTTGCCGTCATGGAGTGGGATCTCGCCCAATGGGGCATCGTGGTCGATCTCAGCGTCGATCCGGCCCTTCCGGACGTCACCGGCGATCGCGACGCGCTGCTGCAGGTTGTCATCAATCTCGCCACCAATGCGGCGGAGGCCATGCAGGACGTGCCGCCGCCGCGACGCCTGACCGTCACCGCCTCGCCCGACATCGCCTTCGGCGGCGCGGCGGCCTGCGTCGCGATGCGCGACCGCGGCATCGGCATCGGTCCGGCGCGCCTTTCCAGCATCTTCGAGCCCTTCAGCAACGCCCAGCCCGGCCGTCTCGGGCTCGGGCTCTCCATCTGCCGGACCATCGTCGAGGCGCATGGCGGGCGGATCGATGCATCGATCAACGCGGAAGGCGGCATGACATTCCGCTTCGTGCTGCCCGCAAGGGAAGCGAACCCTCAAGAGGAGGCGCAGCCGTGACCTCGTCCACCCCTCGTTCCGCTGCGTCGGAGAGCACGGCGCCGCTCGTCATCGTGGTCGATGACGATGGAGGCGTCCGGGAGGCCCTCTCCAGCCTCTTCCGTTCGGTCGGGCTCGAAGTGGCGCTGTTCGGCTCCGCCGCCGAACTTCTGGCAGCGAAGATTCCCGAGCGGCCGCGCTGCCTGGTGCTCGATATCCGCCTGCCCGGCGTAAGCGGGCTCGATTTCCAGGCGCAGCTTGCGAACTCGGCGCTCGACATGCCGATCATCTTCATGACCGGCTATGGCGATATCCCGATGTCGGTGCGCGCCATGAAGGCCGGCGCGGTCGACTTCCTGACCAAGCCGTTCCGCGATCAGGACATGCTCGACGCCGTCTCGAGCGCCATCGAGAAGGATCGCGAGACGCGCGCCTCGGCCAAGGCGCTGGCCGGCGTGCAGTCTCTCTATCAGGGGCTGACGGCGCGCGAGCGCGAGATCATGGCGCTCGTGACCGCCGGGCTGATGAACAAGCAGGTCGCAGGCGAAGTCGGCCTTTCGGAGATCACGGTGAAGATCCACCGCGGCAATGTCATGCGGAAGATGGGCGCCCGTTCGCTGGCCGACCTCGTCCGCATGGCGGAAGCGCTCGGGATCGACAATGCGCGGCGCTGATGGCGCTGATGGCGCGGAGCGCCAGGAAGACGAGTGGACGGATGATCGAGGCAAACCTTCTGGTGATCGAAATCCGAGAGGCTTCAGGCGATAGAAGACGACGATCGAAACGAGACGCTGCGTCAGGCAGCCCGCCGCGCGGAAGGATGCCGAAATGACCCCGAAGGAGACGCGCCGGCCCGCTCTCGTCGCGATCATCGACGATGACGAGGCCGTGCGCGTCGCGACGGCGAGCCTCGTCCGTTCGCTCGGGCTGAAGACGGCGACGTTCGCCTGCGCCGAAGACTACCTGCTCTCTCCCCTTCAGCCGGCCTCAGACTGCGTCATCACCGACGTCCAGATGCCGGGCATGGGCGGGCTCGGACTGCAGGCGGCACTCCGGGCGGACGGAAACACGCTGCCCTTCATCTTCATCACCGCCTTTCCGGAGGAGACCATCAGGCGGCAGGTCGAGGAGGGCGGCGCCGTCGGCTTCCTCGCCAAACCCTTCGACGGCGACGCCATGATCGCCTGCCTGGAGCAAGCCCTCGGAAGCCTCGCCTGAGCCGACGGCCGCAGCCACCGGAGTTCACGTCATCGTCAAATGGCGGAGGGAGCGGGATTCGAACCCGCGATACGGTTTCCCGTATACACACTTTCCAGGCGTGCGCCTTCAACCACTCGGCCACCCCTCCGTCTGGCGCCTCTTCGGCGCCGGTCCTTCGGCGTGGCGCGGCTGTTTGGCCGGGCGACGCCGGCGCAGGCGTTGGAACAGCCGGCCGGACGAGCGGTGCGGTATCACGAAGCGGAGCGCCGATGCAAGGGCGCTGGCGGCAACTGAGGTCGAAGCGGCCGCGCAACGAGTTGCCCTTCAGGCTGAACCGGCGTCGTGACGCGGTCGTGACGAATGGCGGACGACGGGTATCGGACGACGATGACGGGCGCGAATGGCAGACGACGGTTGACGGCCGGCCGCCGACGGCCGGCGGGGCGCCGCTCCGAGGCGGCCGGTGTCTCGAACTCTGCGGCCGACAAGGGGGGCGAGTCAGGAGCGATGGTCAGGCCTTCCCCGCCCAGCTGATCGATCGAGCGCGGCGGATGGGGCCGGCCCGGAGCTCACTTGTCGGACATCGCCCACGGGCCCATATAGCGTCTCGTGGCGGCGCGGCTCGCCGGTCTGCCTCCTCTCCCAATCGATATGACCCGTCGCCGACCTGCCGCCATCCCCCGGCGCTTGGCCGATATCGGCGGATGGGCCATGATCGACTGTAACGCTGGGGGCGCAGCGAGCGTATTACGGGACGATGCGTTCGAGGCGACAGGAGCAGGAGGCCTGGCTGTTCAGGCTGGGTCACGGCGGCCGTGCGCCGGCGGATGCCGCGGCGGGGCTTGCGGGAGAGGGCGGCGATGGTGCGTTTTCTGGTTCGCCTCGCGGGGCTGTTCGCCCTTGCCGGTGCCGTCATCGCGCTGGTCGTCGACGGCACCAAGTCGGTCGCGGCCTCAGCCCTGATCCTGACGCCGCTCGGCCAGGCCTGGTTCGTCGCGAGCCCCGACAGTCTCGCAAGGCTGGAGGCGGCTGTGACGACGCATCTCGGCCGCTTCGCCTGGGACGGGATCGCCGGCGCCGTGCTGGCGCTGCCCGTCTGGCTCGTCTTCGGCGCGCTCGGCGCGCTGCTCATTCTTTCCGCCCGGCCTCAGCGCTTCCGCGCGATGGCCTGACAGTTTCTGTAACATCGAACCCAAGGAGACTGACGATGAATCTCCTCGACCTCTTCGCCCGCAAGGCGAGCATGCCGGCGCCGGGCCGGGCCCTTCCCGGCCGCGCCACGCCGATCACCCAGCCGGGCGCGCATTTCGTGAACGGACGGCCGCTGGCCGGGCCTTATCCCGAGGGCACCCGGACGGCCCTTTTCGGTCTCGGCTGCTTCTGGGGCGCCGAGCGCGCGTTCTGGAAGGCGCCCGGCGTCGTCGTCACCGCGGTCGGCTATGCCGGCGGCGAGACGCCGAACCCGACCTATGAGGAAGTCTGTTCGGGCCAGACCGGCCAGAACGAGGTGGTCCTCGTCGCCTATGATCCGAAGGTGACCTCGTTCGAGGCGCTGGTGACGCTGTTCTTCGAGAGCCATAACCCGACGCAGGGCATGCGGCAGGGCAACGATGTCGGCACGCAGTACCGGTCCGGCATCTATGTCGCCGATGACGGTGAGCGCGCGACCGCCGAGCGGGCGCGCGATGCCTATGCCGATGCGCTGGCGGAGCGCGGCTTCGGCGCCATCACCACCGAGATCGCCGATCGCGGCCCGTTCTATTTCGCCGAGGATTATCACCAGCAGTATCTCGCCAAGAATCCCGGCGGCTATTGCGGCCTCGGCGGTACGGGCGTCGCCTGCCCTATCGGCACCGGCGTGAAGGCGGCATGAGCGATCCGCTCGGGCCCTCGACCATGACACCGCCGGCGCCTCGCGCGCCGGCGGACCGGCTGGACGCCCTCGTCGAGCAACTGGCGACATCTGGCTATGCCGTCGCCGATGATATCCTGCCGCTGCCGCTCGTCGCCCGGCTCCGCTCGGAGCTGATCGCTCTGGCCGAAGCCGGCCAGCTCGGCACGGCGGGCATCGGCCGCGAGGCGGCCTATCGGCGGGATGGCGACATCCGCCGGGCCGCGATCCGCTGGCTCGACGGCGGCACGGAGGCTGAGCGCGATCTCTTCGCGCTGGCCGAGACGCTGCGGCGGGCGATCAATGCGCGGCTCTATCTCGGGCTGTTCGATTTCGAGTGCAATTACATCGCCTATCCCGTCGGCGGCTTCTATGGCCGCCATCTCGACCGGCTGCAGGGCGATCGCAACCGCGTCGTGTCCTTCGTCGCCTATCTCGATCCCGACTGGAGCGAGGCGGATGGTGGCGCGCTCCGGCTCTGGCGCGATCCGGACGACGCGGGCGAGCCGGTGGAGACGGTGCTGCCGCGAGCGGGTCGGACGGTGCTGATGCTATCGGAGGATATCCCGCACGAGGTGCTGCCGGCGCATCGGCCGCGCCATGCCATCGCCGGCTGGTGGCGCATCAACAGGGCGTGATCGGACGGAAGCTGATCCGGGCTTCCACTCGTAAGGCCGACTGCCTATCTCCGGCCCTGCCGCCAGATCGCTTCCCTCCCCTTGAAAGGCCTCCCATGGCATCCGCCCTGTTCTCTCCCCTCGTCCTCGGCCCGCGCCGGCTGGACAACCGCATCGCCATCGCGCCGATGTGCATGTACACCGCCGATGACGGCTCGGCGACCGACTGGCACATCCAGCACTGGACCCAGCTCGGCATTTCCGGCGCCGCGATGGTGACGATCGAGGCGACCGGCGTCGAGCGGCGCGGCCGCATCACGCATGGCTGCCTCGGCCTCTATTCGAACGCCAACGAGGCGAGCGCCCGCCGCGCGCTCGAGGTTGCCAGGCGCTTCTCGCCGGCAGCGACCGTGTTCGGCATCCAGCTCGGCCATGCCGGCCGCAAGGCCTCGACGCAGCGCCCGTTCGAGGGCGGCGGCCCGCTGCCCGCGCATGAGGATCCCTGGCAGACGGTCGGCCCCTCCGCCATCCCGTTCGCGCCAGGCTATCCGGTGCCGGAAGCGCTCGACGAGGCCGGCATCGACGGCGTGATCGCCGCCTTCGTGCAGGCCGCGAAGCGGGCCGAACGGGCCGGCTTCGACTTCGTCGAGCTGCATGGCGCGCATGGCTATCTGCTGCATCAGTTCCTGTCGCCGCTCTCCAACCAGCGCACCGATCGCTGGGGCGGCAGCCTCGAGAACCGCATGCGGCTGATCGTGACGATCGCCCGCGAGGTTCGCGCCGCGCTGCCGGCGCATATGTTCGTCGGCGCGCGGCTGTCGGCGACCGATTGGGTCGCGGGCGGCTTTGCGGTCGAGGACGCGATCGAAGTCGCCATGGCGCTCAAGGACGCCGGCGTCGTCTATATCTGCGCCTCCTCGGGCGGCAATGCGCATGAGGCGAAGATCCCGGTCGGCCCGCTCTATCAGGTCGGCCTTGCCGAGGCGATCCAGGCCGGGGCCGGCATCCCGACCCGCGCCGTCGGCCTCATCACCACGCCGGCCGAGGCCGAGGCGATCGTCGCGTCCGGCCGCGCCGACATGGTGGCGCTGGCGCGCGCCATCCTCGCCGATCCGCGTTGGCCCTGGCGCGCCGCGGCCGAGCTCGGCGCCGAGCTGCATGTCGTGCCGCAATATGCCCGCAGCCAGGCGACGATGCGCCATTGGGTGACGCCGCCGCTCGCCAAGCAGTCGGCCGCCTAGCAGTCGGCGGCCTGACAGCAGGCGCTCAGTGCAGGGCGCCGGTCGGCGATGCGTCAGTCGGCGCCTCGATATCGACGCCAGCAGGGCTCGCTTCGACCGGCAGCGGCGCCGCGTCGACACGACGGGCGGCGGCCACGACCGGCTCCGGCCTGATGCCGGGCGGCGCGCCGAGCAGTACCTCGCGGCAGGCCGGCGGCAGGTCGGACAGCATGATCTGGCGCGGCGGTGGCGGCGGCTTCACCGGCTTGGTCGGCGGCTTCACCGGCTTCGGCGGCTGCAGCCAGGCATCGAGCTCGGGCCCGCAGCCATCGCCGGGTGGCGGCGCCTTCTGCGGCACGCAGCTCGCCATCTCGGCCGGGCAATCGAGGCGGACATGGAAATGATAGGTGTGGCCCCACCAGGGCCGCACCTTGCCGAGCCAGGCGCGATCGGCGCCGGCGCTGACGCAGAGCTGCTTCTTGATCGCCGCATTGACGAAGATGCGGGCGACCTCGGGATCGAGCGCCGCGCGGCGGATCAGCTTGTACTGGCCGCTCGTCCAGGCCGCGGCGTCGATCCGGCGCGCCTTCTCGTCGACCATGGATTTCGGCGCCATCGTCTCGCGCTCGCCGAGCGTCAGCGTCCGCTTCGGCATCGGCGTCAGCCAGAGATCGACATCGAGCCCGATCTGGTGGCTGGCATGGCCTGTCAGCGCCGGGCCGCCGCGCGGCTGGCCCATGTCGCCGACCAGGAGGCCCGGCCAGCCATCAAGCCGCTTGGCATCGGCGGCGAGCTTTTCGGTGAAGGCGACCAGCTCCGGCGTGCCCCAGTTGCGGTTGCGCGACAGGCGCATCGCCTGCCAGTCGGGCCCATCGACCGGCAGCGCCACCGCGCCGGCCAGACAGCCCTTGGCATAGGAGCCGATCGAGCGCGCCTCGAGCGGGATCGGCGTGTTGACCTTGCTGAACAGCACCTTGGCCGGCGTCGTTGCGATCGGGTCGGAGGCAAGCGCCGGCGGCGCGCCGATCATCGGCAGCAGCAGCGCGGCGGCGAGCGCCGGCAATCCAAGTGACCGCCTGGCAGCAGGCCGAACCGGGCGCGACATCCTCGCCATCGAAACCATCCTCATCCTGTCCATCGCCCGTCCCTTGCCCATAGTCTGGCGCGATTTCGTTAAGGATTCATCAGCCATCCGCACCCCATCCGGCGCGGATGATTATTTCAGGATCGGCGGCTTTGTGGCCCTCTCGTGGAACAGCTTGGCCGCATTCGGCCTCCCGATGACATTTCATGCTCGATAGGGCGGAAATTCCGCGATTGATCCGGTGCGGCCGCATGCGATAATCGCCGCAGCGAACATTTCGCGGACCGCGGGTCCGCACAGGGCTTACAAGGGAGTTTCGACATGGCACTGAACCTCGGCGACATCGTTCCCGATTTCGAGGCCGACACCACCGAAGGCCGCATCTCCTTCCACTCCTGGCTCGGCGACAGCTGGGGCGTGCTGTTCTCGCACCCGAAGAACTTCACGCCGGTCTGCACCACCGAGCTCGGCGCCGCCGCGAAGCTGAAGCCGGAATTCGACAAGCGCAACGTCAAGCTGCTCGGCCTTTCCGTCGACGCGCTGGCCAACCATGACCAGTGGATCACCGACATCAAGGACGCGACCGGCGCGACGCTGAATTTCCCGCTGATCGCCGACCATGACAAGAACGTCGCCAATCTCTACGGCATGATCCATCCGAATGCCTCCGACACCACGACGGTGCGCTCGGTGTTCGTCATCGGCCCGGACAAGAAGCTGAAGCTCTCGCTGACCTATCCCGCCTCGACCGGCCGCAACTTCGACGAGATCCTGCGCGTCATCGACAGCCTGCAGCTCACCGCCAAGTTCTCCGTGGCGACGCCCGCCAACTGGGAAAGCGGCGATGAGGTCATCATCGTCCCGTCGGTTTCCAACGAGGCCGCCGCGGAAAAATTCCCGGCCGGCTGGAAGACCGTGAAGCCGTATCTGCGCTATGTCGCGCAGCCCACCTCCGGCAAGCCGAGCTGAGCGGCGCATCGCCCTCACCTCCCTCTCGCGATCGTGATGACCAGCGTCGGCTCCGGCCGGCGCTGTTCTCGTTTATGTGCGCGGCTCCGCCGGCGGCAGGAATTGAATCAAGCGGCGCGGATACCCAGTTAGGGATGGTGGAGGACGTCACGGACGACGCCCGCCACCGAGCCTTGAGGAGAGCCGCCATGACCAGCCCCAGCCTGCATCCCCGCGCCGACCGGACCCGCGCCGCCGCGCGACGGACTGCGCCGCTGGCCCGGCTGCGCGAGGCTCTCGCCGGTGTCATCGAGGCGATCGACCGCTTCCTCTCCCCCGGCGGAACGGCCGGCCTGCAGCCGATCCCGATCCGCGTCACCGCTGGCCGCCGCCCCGGCCAGCCCCCGGTCGACCGCACGCGTCCGCCCTACGGCGCGCCGCGATGAACCGCCGCACAGCCATCGCGCATGTGACCTTCCGCCGGCCGTTCCGCCTCGCCAACATGGCCGAGGCGTTGCCGGCCGGCCGCTACGCGATCGAGACCGAGCAGGAGACGCTCTGCCAGGTCTCGCTGCTGCCCTATCGCCGCATCGCGACGCGGATCCGCCTCGTGAGGCATGGGTCGAGCCGCCTGCTCGCCATCGACCCGGACGACCTCCAGGCAGCCCTCGCCGCCGACCTCCGCCCGGCGCGCATCTTCGCTGCCGTCTAGCCTCATATCCGCCCCTGCTGTTCATGCAGGGCCGCATAGAGCCCGCCGTTCGCCATCAGCTGATCATGCGTGCCCTCCTCCGCGAGGCCGGCTTCTGTCAGCACGAGGATGCGATCGGCATGGCGCACGGTCGTGAGACGATGGGCGATGACCAGCGTCGTGCGTCCCTTCGCCAGCGCGAACATCGCCTCCTGCACGGCGCGTTCGCTCGCCGTATCGAGCGCGCTGGTCGCCTCATCGAAGATGAGGATCGCCGGGTCCTTCAGGAAGGCTCTCGCGATGGTCAGCCGCTGCTTCTGCCCGCCAGACAGCGTCACGCCGCGCTGGCCGATCACGGTGTCATAGCCGTCCGGCAGCGCGCTGATGAACTCATGCGCATGCGCTGCCCGGGCCGCCGCGACGAGCTCGTCCATCGTCGCCTCCGGCCTTCCATAGCGGAGATTATCGGCGACGCTGCCGGCGAAGAGGTAGACATCCTGCTGCACGACGCCGACAGCCCGCCGGAGCGAGGCGAGCGTCACGTCGCGGACATCGACGCCGTCGACGGAGACGCTGCCCGCCGTCGCCTCATAGAAGCGCGGCACCAGCGCGGCGAGCGTGCTCTTGCCGACGCCGGACGGGCCGACCAGCGCCACGAATTCGCCGGGCGCGATGCTGAGCGACAGATCCTCCAGCACCAGCGCGCCTTCGTCCTGATAGCGGAACGAGACGCGATCGAAGCGGATCGCGCCCTTCGGCGCCGCGAGCGCGACGGCACCCGGCCGATCCGTGATCTCCGGCGCGATATCGAGCAGCTCCACCGCCCGCTCGAAGCCGCGATAGCCCTCCTGCCAGAGCCGCACGAAATTGGCGAGGCGGTTCACCGGATCGACCAGCACGCCGACGAGGAGCAGCGCCGTCACGAGGTCGGCGACCGTCAAATCCGCCGTCACCACCCGCGCCGCGCCGACGACGATGACGATGAGCGTCACCAGCTCGGCGAAGGCGGTGGTGCCGACCGAGAACCAGGCCTCGCCGCGATAGCCCGCCTTGCGGCTTGCGAGGAAGCCGGCATTCTCCGCCTCGAAACGCCGCCGCTCCAGCGCCTCATTGGCGAAGCTCTGCACGACGCGGATGCCGGCGAGCGAATCCTCGACCCGCTCGTTGACGGCGGCGATGCGCGCCCGGCTCTCCCGCGTCGCCCGCGTCATCACGCCGTTGAAATGGAGCGCATAGAGCGTCGCGAGCGGGATCAGCACGGCGATGACGAGCGCCAGCAGCGGATCGATGACGGCGAGGATCGCCAGCGCGCCGACGACCTTCAGCAGCGCGATCGCGAGATCCTCGGGGCCATGATGATAGAGCTCGCCGAGCCAGAAGCTGTCATTGGTTATCCGGCTCATCAATTGCCCGGTGCGCTCGCGATCATAGAAGCGGAACGACAGGCTCTGGCAGTGATCGAACAGCTCCTGGCGGATGCGCGCCTCGATCTTGGCGCCCATGACATGGCCCTGATAGTCGACGAAGAAGACGCAGAGCATCTGCAGCGCCAGCAGACCGAGCATCGCGGCGCCGATGATGCCGATGCGCAGGAGCACCTCCGGCCCGGCGGCAGGATCGGCGAGCTGGCGCGTCACCAGATTGGCAGCGAGCGGCAGCGCGAGCGCCGTCGCCGCGACGATGACGGCCGAGGCGACATCGGCGGCGAGCAGCCAGCGATGCGGCCGGTAGTAGCTGACGAACCGCCGCGCGGTCGCGAGGCGGCTGCGGCGGGCCGGTGCGCCCTCTGGCGGCGCACCGCGACGGGCGCCGAACAGGCCGGCTAGGGTGAAGCGGCCGGAGCGAGGCCGGCGGTGCGAAGGGCTTCTATGGCGCGCATCGGCGGAGCGCGCCTTCATCAAGGAGGAGAGCATCGAGCATCATGTCCCGGTTGACAGGCGTTGCGGTCGTCTTGGACAGGAACGCTCTCATCGGGATCTCCTCGGCTCATCGATACTTCGACGCCCTGACTATGGGACTGCGCCGGCGCCCGGGCAAGCCATGCCACCGCCACGGCGCGCGGCTGTGACCGATTGGGCACAGGCGCACCCGGCTCACGGCCAGGGCGCGGCCGCGCAGGGGCCAGGCCGCCGCAAGCCATGCCAAGGCGGCCGGCCGGCGCGGCGCCAAAGGGGCGGCGCGGCAGGGCAAGGCGCGTCGATCGCGGCGCGAAGAGGAGCGCGGGGCGCACGGTTCGTCGGCGCCCGGGCGGCGCGCCGGCGTCGAAAGGGAGAGAAGGGTTGCCCGGACCGCCCTCGCGGACGTCCCGGCGCCCCGCGCGCGGAGGTCCGGCTCAAGTCCAGAGGCCCGGGTGGTCTGGATCACCCACGCCGATCCGCGCCGCCGGCCACCCGAAACGAAGGGACGACCGAGAGCAATGCATCGCCGCTGCCCCGCGACACGGGACGGCCTCAAGAAACCCGCCGACCTCCCCGCCGGGATCGTGACCCCCGGCCGCAAAAGGCCTCCGCACCCCACCCGCAAACGGAACGACCGGTTCGCCCTCTTCGAAGGACGGGGATGAGGGGCAGTATGCGCGCGGTTGGAGGGGTGGGGGATAGATTTCTAGGGGGGCAAGCGAGTCAGTTCAAGCCTGCCGGCGCCGAACTCGGTCGTCCGCAGCCTGTCGTTGCTCACGTTGGCAGCGGAAGATGTTCAGCTATCATACCGATGACGACTTTGTTTCCGCTCTCTGCCACGGGTCCATGGAAGTGAATTCGGTTACGATGCAATTCGACCTTCACATGCCACTCGCAGTAGAGTGTTCTACCTCCCAAGACGATCTCTCTCGCTTCCCGACAGATACGGTCAATTCGGACATTAGGCTTCTCGGGTGAGGCCGTCAGGCCGAATGCCGCGAATCGATGCTCGATAAGTTGATGCGTCGGACTGGAATGTTCATCCGGCAGCACACTATCACTCGGCTGTATCGCAGGAGGCGGAACAGTAAACGCCCAGTAGCCATAGTCATTAAGGGTTTCTAATGCAGTCCTTATCCTATACCTTGATGCCAAATAGCCCCCAGAGAGATGATTAGCATCCCCAATTACGCCATCAACAAAGTATAATTCCGGATACGCGTGTGACGCATGTCGGAGCAGGCTTTCAAGGCTATCGCCTTCGAATACGATCATATCGCGCCAGAAGTATTTCAGACCGGCTTCACTGCACAAAAAATGAACATGCGCAGTTCCAGTAGCTGTTCTGGTCGGGACAACCCTCGTATCCCCCAGAGCCACCGTAGCAGCGGGTATTCCGGCGAGGATCGAGTAGTGAACCCAGGCCACGTCCTGATTGACAGCTGGTTCGGCGTTGTTAATCGATATGAGAGTGTCATCGAATCCATCTGGCCAATGGTCCGAATCTGCATAAAGGGGCGCGCTAGTGAGCCAACCGGCAAGCTCCTGGGAAAGCTCCCGCTGCAGCGGCAGTGAAGATGTGTCCGAAAACAGCTCCCATAAAGTCAGCGTCTCGTACATTGGACGAGTGTGAAAGTCGTCTCCAATCTGGGCCCGTTCCCCGAGCCGCGCTATCGCTTCAACTAACTCCAAGGCGTGCTCAATTAATTCTTCTGCTCTGCCGACCGTCAGCCCGTTGAAGTTCCAATCCGCGCCATTCACGACAAAAGTCATGACTTAACGGCCCCTCCGCCTGATTTGACCCAGCGATGCAACGTCGATCTGGTACTGGTCAAAGAATCCCTTCGGCCAATTCGATACGGTTCCATTCGCGTTGATTGAGAGTGTGTGGACAGTCGGGTCGACACGAGCTAAATCTTCGCCGCCAAACCAATGCAAAAGCGCAGAGGACGGCTCCAAGTAGCCGTGCTCGGCTATGGCTCTGCGAATGCCATTCACAACATGGTCAGAGTGGGTTTCTATAATCGTTTGAACACCACGTCCGGCGAGCCAAGCTAGGAAGACTCCCATGCGCGACTGTCCAGCTGGATGAAGGTGCGCCTCCGGGTTTTCAACCAGAAGCATGCCACCAGTCTCCGCGATCAGACCAGCCAAGACAATCGGCAGTGCATAGGTGAGGCCGAAACCCATATTTGTTGATCGCACCCAAGTGGAGCCAGGCGACCGAAACCGAAGCTCCGCTACCGTCGCGCCTGCGCCGCGCTCTCCACTCACTTCGATTGGGCGTGCGATTTCGCTCAGCCATTGTTCAACTTCATACTTCAGCAAGCGGGGCGATGGGCCTACGTATAGAGGATGAGATCGCTCCACCGATCCAATTACTCTGTCGCCAAGAACACTGAGGACGTGAGCGCAATATTCGCCTTGAACACCCACCTCTAGCTCTGCTTCAGGAAGCGGAGATGCGGCTGTGAAACCGCGCGGCCCCAAGCGTTCTGCGCTAAGGTAAGTGAAGGCGCGCGGCTCGATCGAGAAGGGCTTGAATTCGTCCTTTGGCCGCGTCTCGATGTCGAGGTAGAGTGCGTCCTCGGATGGAACGGCAAAAACCCAGGTCGCCGAAGCCCGCCCCGGCTCATCGAAGGATATCTCGATTGGGCTGGAGCTATGCCAGTTCAAAACATCCTCTGCCATGCCCAACTCCAGGCCGAACGGTCCGTTGAGGCTCAGCGAAACAGACTTCTTCGTAGACGCTTCCTTCGTGAGTAACAACGACTGCACCAGAGAGGTTTTACCCGATCCATTTAGTCCAGTTAGTACCGTCAGCGGCGCCAGCGCGAACCGCTCGCTCTTGAAACGCTTAAAGCCGCGGATCGTGACACCGCTAATCACTTCATTACATCCGAGAGGATTTTTCGTGTCTCACTAAGGCGATAAGACACTTGGTTGACGTCTCCGGTCCCAACAGTGACAGACCGTAGATATTCTGGATCTAGGAATGCTTGCCGAAATCCGGTTACGATTTCGTCGCGGAGCGGCCGCAACGTCTCGATCGGATAGTCCGCCAGCGCATTTGCTTGAGCCTCAAAAACTGCACGGTTGATAGGTCCACGACGATCGGCCCCAATGGGCCAACGCCGGAACGCTGCAAGACCGAGGATTTCGTGAGCGGCTACCATCGCGTTGTCAAAGTCGGCTTGTAGTGTCGCGAGGGCGCGGTCATTTATGACGGGCTCGGATGTCATGTCTATGCGCTTCGTAAAATTCATAAGAAATGCATCAAGGCTAGTAAATTGACGGTATTGGTCAATCGAGCTAATGCGGAATGCGCAGAAGCGAAGCACCAGCTCTCTGTTGGCCATTCGTCCACTGTCGCGTACAAGAGTGCCGTCCGGCGCTTTCTTTAAGTAGTGCTTCTCTGTCGCCGCATCGAATGACGCGCTCTCCGCAAGGACCCCTAAGAATTGTCGAGATCGAATCCGGCTCATCGCGTGCCTAATTTCTTGAGCCGATAATGGACTCCCAAGAGTATTCACGCGGTTGAATATATCATACTTAACTTCGTCTGGCGTCTGCGGTTCGATTACGTGTACAACGATCTGCGTACTCTTGAAACGCCTAATGGCGGCAGTATCGAGCTCGTCGTATGTTTTGTCGTGCAAATCGGAAAGGTACTCCAGATCAACATCCAGGAGGCGATGCCGGTTGCCCATGAAGAGCGCAATCGTTGATAGTCGTTGAACCCCATCTACCACTTGATAAGTACCCGATTCTAGTTGATTGAAATAGAACGCGGGTAACGGTATGCCTAGTAGTATCGACTCGATCAGTCGAGTTCTTTGACGACTTTTCCAAACATATTCGCGCTGGAAATCAGGAGAGAGATCGATGTCTCCATCTCCAATCTGATCAACGACTTCGCGAAGAGTGAAAGACTTCGTTGTTATGCGAATCTTTCCCGGATCCCAAGGCTTAACGGTGCCCGGTTGACTGCCAGCGTCCTCGGCAGAGTCGAGCCCGTCAAGATCTTCGTCGGGAGTCACATCTTTCACTGTACCTTCGTTCATATACGACCCTTCGGATTGTCGGCACCCCCACTATGCGCGGTGCCAGAACCTCGTATATCTATTATAATAGTGGAAGCCGCCACATCAATTTTCCGGGGCCGCTTAACGCAAAACACACAAAACACGCCCTACTCTATTTAGGTCTCGGGCGTCGTTAGCCTAGCAATTAGTCGGATGCTCTATGCGACAAGTGCTAGCGAAAACAACTAGCCGTATTGATCACCGAATCTAACCGCGTGATTGACACCCTCTGAATTCTATCTCAGCCCCCCCTACTCGTCCATCTTCAGCGCGGCGATGAACGCTTCCTGGGGGATGTCGACCTTGCCGAACTGGCGCATCTTGCGCTTGCCCTCTTTCTGCTTGTCGAGGAGCTTGCGCTTGCGGGTGATGTCGCCGCCATAGCACTTGGCCGTCACGTCCTTGCGCATCGCCTTGACCGTCTCGCGGGCGATGATCTTGCCGCCGATGGCGGCCTGGATCGGGATGACGAAGAGATGCTGCGGGATGAGGTCCTTCAGCTTCTCGCACATGGCGCGTCCGCGGCGATCGGCCTGGGTGCGGTGGACGAGCATCGAGAGGGCGTCGACCGGCTCGGCATTGACGAGGATCTGCAGCTTGACGAGGTCGCCGGGCTTATAATCGGTCAGCGCATAGTCGAACGAGGCATAGCCCTTCGAGATCGATTTCAGGCGATCGTAGAAATCGAACACCACCTCGTTGAGCGGCAAATCATAGGTGACCATGGCGCGCGAGCCGACATAGGAGAGGTCGGCCTGGACGCCGCGCCGCTCCTGGCAGAGCTTCAGGATCGAGCCGAGATAATCGTCCGGCGTCAGGATGGTCGCGCGGATCCACGGCTCGGCGATCTCCTCGATCTTCATGGGATCGGGCATGTCGGCGGGATTGTGCAGCTCCATCTCGGAGCCGTCGGTCAGGAGGATCTTGTAGACGACCGAGGGCGCCGTCGCGATCAGGTCGAGATTGAACTCGCGCTCGAGCCGCTCCTGGATGATCTCGAGATGGAGCAGGCCGAGGAAGCCGCAGCGGAAGCCGAAGCCGAGGGCGGCCGAGGTTTCCATCTCGAAGGAGAACGAGGCGTCGTTGAGGCGGAGCTTGCCCATCGCGGCGCGCAGTTCCTCGAACTGCGCCGCATCGGCCGGGAAGAGGCCGCAGAACACGACCGGCTGCGCCGGGCGGAAGCCCGGCAGCGGCTCGGCCGTCGGCTTCTTGTCGTCGGTGATGGTGTCGCCGACGCGGGTATCGGCGACTTCCTTGATCGAGCCGGTGAAGAAGCCGATCTCGCCGGGGCCGAGGCTGTCGACGGCGACCATCTTCGGGGTGAAGAAGCCGACACGCTCGACATCATAGGCGGCGTCGGCGCGCATCATGCGGATGCGGCCGCCCTTGTTGAGGCGGCCATTGATGATGCGCACCAGCACGACGACGCCGAGATAGGTGTCGTACCAACTGTCGACGAGAAGCGCCTTCAGCGGCGCGTCGGGGTCGCCCTTGGGGGCCGGCAGGTCGGTGACGATCGCTTCCAGCACATTCTCGACGCCAAGGCCTGTCTTGGCCGAGATCAGCACGGCACGCGAGGCGTCGATGCCGATCACTTCCTCGACCTGCGCGCGGATGCGCTCGGGCTCGGCGGCCGGCAGGTCGACCTTGTTGAGGACGGTGACGATCTCGAGATTGTTGTCGATCGCCTGATAGACATTGGCCAGCGTCTGCGCCTCGACGCCCTGCGAGGCGTCGACGACGAGCAGCGCGCCCTCGCAGGCCGCGAGCGACCGCGAGACTTCATAGGCGAAGTCGACGTGGCCGGGCGTATCCATGAGGTTGAGGATATAGGTCTTGCCGTCCTTGGCCTTGTAGTCGAGCCGGACGGTCTGCGCCTTGATCGTGATGCCGCGCTCGCGCTCGATATCCATCGAATCGAGGACCTGGTTGGTCATCTCGCGATCGGTCAGCCCGCCGGTCAATTGAATGAGGCGGTCGGCCAATGTCGACTTGCCATGGTCGATATGGGCGACGATCGAGAAATTGCGGATGTTGTCGAAGGAGAGCGTGCTCATGGCGCGCTCAATAGCATCAAGGTTCGCCCCGGCAAAGCGCCGAGACGCCGTGTTTTTCAGCGGCGATCCGCCTCGAGGATGGCAAGCGCTTCGGCGCGGTCGATGAGGCGCGCGGCAAGGTCGGCGACGAGCGGGCGTTCGGCCGCCTCGCTCGATGCGGCGACGAGGGCGGAGCGGCGGGCGAGCTTCGGCATGTCGAGCGGCTCGATCTCGACAAGGCGGCGGGCGGCGATGTCGGCATCGACCTGGGGGCCGAGCAGATGGCCGATCGCCGCGCCGGCCTCGATCAGGGCGCGGCTCGGCTCCAGCGGCAGCAGCGAGGTCGCGCGCGCCCGGCGGCTCATCGCGAGGATCGCCTCGGGCGTCACCTGCCACCAGAAATGCGTGACGAAGCGCGGCGCGATGGCGAAGACGCGCTCCAGCGTCGGCGCCGTGCCGATTTCAGCGGCAAGGCTGGGCGCCGCGACGAGGCGCGCCTTCTCGCTGAAGAGGGCGAGCGGCTCCAGCGGATCGAGCAACGGATCGACATTCGGCCAGGCGATGATGGCGAGATCGATGCGGCGATCATGCAGCCATTCGGCGACGTCGCGATGGCGCCCCTCCTCGACATCGAGCGCGACCTGCGGATGCGCGGCGAGGAAGGACGTCACCACCGGCGTCACCAGCGCCGCGCCGAGGCTGCGCAGCGTCGCCAGCGTCAGATGGCCGCGATCGACGCTGCGCATCGCCTCCTCGCTCTCGACGAGCGTCGAGAGGATGCGGCGGACATAGGGCAGGAAGGCCGCGCCGCGTTCGGTCAGCGCCACCTTGCGGCCGCGCGTGAGCAGCGGCCCGCCGGCGGCGCTCTCGAGCGCCTTGACGCGCATCGAGATCGTCGCCTGCGTCACGTTGAGACGCGCGGCGGCCTTGGTGAAGCTGCCGTCGCGCACGATGCGGTCGAAGCTGCGCAGCTGGTCGACATCCATTGGAAACTCCAATGCGGCGCTTACGAAATCCTTATGTCTTCAAGGCTCTAGATTGACACGAGCGATCGATCGGCGCGATAGACTTCTTGTTGTCCACGCCGTCCGGAAAGCAGCCGATGCCCCTCGCCGACCCTGCCGAACCCGGGATTGACGGGCCTGATGCGCCCGGCCTCGCAGCGCTCGGCCCGGCCGAGGCGGAAGCGGCGGTGCCGGGCCTCGCCGCCCTGCTTGCGGACGCGGTCGCCGGCGGCGCCTCGGTCAATTTCATGCATGGCTTCAGCGTGGCGGATGGCGAGCGCTTCTGGCGCGGCCAGCTGCCGGCGGTCACTGAGGGGCAGCGCATCCTGATCGTGGCGCGGGCGGGCGCGCAGATCGTCGGCAGCGTCGTCGTCACCTTCGCGCATCAGCCGAACCAGCCGCATCGCGCCGATATCGGCAAGATGCTGGTGCATTCGAGGATGCGCCGCCGTGGCCTCGGCCGGCGGCTGCTGGACGCCGCGGAGGAGGCAGCGCGGCAGGCCGGGCGGACGCTGCTGGTGCTCGATACCGAGACGGGCAGCGCCGGCCATGCGCTTTATGCCGCCTGCGGCTGGACGGAAGTCGGCACCATTCCGGGCTATGCGCTGTCGCCGGACGGGCGGCCCTCGGGCGCGACCATCTTCTACAAAGAGATCGGGAGAGGCTGACCATGGAGATCCGTGCCGCCCTCGAAGCCGACCTGCCGTCTATCCTTGCGATCTACAACGACGCCGTGGTCAACACGACGGCGATCTGGAACGACGACATCGTCGATCTCGACAACCGCCGCGCCTGGTTCACCGCCCGCACCGGCCAGGGCTATCCGGTCTTCGTCGCCGAGGAGGACGCCCGCGTGCTCGGCTATGGCTCCTATGGCGATTTCCGGCCGTTCCAGGGCTATCGCTTCACGGTGGAGAATTCGGTCTATGTCGCGGCCGAGGCGCGCGGCAAGGGCGCGGGTGCGGCGCTGCTCACGGCCCTGGTCGGCCATGCCGGCGCCGCCGGCAAGCATGTCATGATCGCGGCGATCACCGCCGGCAACGAGGCCTCGGTGCGCCTCCACGCGCGGCAGGGTTTTCACGAGACGGGGCGGCTCGGCGAGGTCGGCTTCAAGTTCGGCCGCTATCTCGACCTGATCCTCATGGAAAAGCGGCTCACGCGGGTGTCATCGCCCGCCGCTTGACGGCAGCGGGCTCACCGCCCAGCATCACCCGATGCGCAAAGCCATCGGCATCGGACTCGTCCTTCTCGCCCTCGTCGGCATGCTGCTCGCCAGCATCGCCGAGGCCGGCATGCTGCCGGGCAGCGCGATGTCTTCGGCCACCACCATGACATCGGCTGCCGCCGACTGCCCGCATCACCAGATGAACGCCTCTCAGCCCGATCCCGGCCGCGTCGCCGCGGACCCTGCGAGGGGCAAGGCGCTCGCCTACATGCCGTGCTGCTTCGGCGCTGGCAGCGCGCTGGCGGCGGCAGGCCTCGCCGCCGAACCCGCGCTCGTCCTCGCCACATGGCTCGCGCCCGTCTCCGATGCGCTGCCGCCGGGCGGCATCCGCTCGCCCGAGCCGCCGCCGCCCCGCGCCTGATCGATCCCTTTTGCTGATATCGGCCGCCACCGGCGCGCGGGTTGCCGCGGCGGCGTCTTCGCGCCCGCATCGAACAGGATTCAACATGACCATCAAGACGATCAAGACCTGCAAGACCTTGTGCCTCGCCGCCTTGCTGCTGGCGACCCCGCTCGCCGTCTCCGCCGAGGAGACGATGGATCACGGCACCATGAACCACGACACGATGACGATGGACGGGGCCGCTGCGGAGGCGCCCTCGACCAAGGCCTTCAAGGCCGCCGACGCCGCGATGATGAAGGGGATGGCGATCGACTATACCGGCGAGGCCGACATCGATTTCGTGCGCGGCATGATCCCGCATCACGAGGGCGCCGTCGCCATGGCCAAGATCGTGCTGCAATATGGCAAGGATCCCGAGATCAGGACGCTCGCCGAAGGCATCATCAAGGCGCAGGAGCAGGAAATCGCCTTCATGAACGCCTGGCTCGCCAAGAACGGCAACGCCGGCAAATAATCCGCGCCACGGGCCGGACGCGATCGACACGGGGTCGCGTCCGGCTGTCCTTCGGCCGCGGCGGCGACATCTCGGCGATCGCGTGAAAGGCCGTGTTTTCGGGGGATCGTTGACAGTCTCCCCGGCCCGATGTTCCCTGCTCGCAACGGCGGTCATGAGCCAGGTTGGCGACCGCCCAGGGGGAGGACATACCATCATGACGATCGCCATCAGGCTGGCCGTTGCCGGCGCCGGCCTTGCACTCTGCCTCGTCGCGGGCTCGGCCTCGGCGGCGACATCGCCGGCCATGCAGGCCTGCTCCGACCAGTGGTCGCAGATGAAGGCCGACGACAAGGTTCCCTCGGGCCAGACCTGGCCGAAATTCTGGAGCCAGTGCGCCAAGGACTACGCCGCGGCGCATCCCGCCGACACCACAGCCGCCGCCGAGGCGACGACGCCCGCGCCCGTCGAGCCGCCGGCCAAGAAGACCAAGGCCGCCGCAGAGCCGAAGGCTGCAGCGCCTGCAAAGGTCGAGGCGGCCAAGCCGGCCCCGGCTCCCGCCGCCGACGACAGCGCCGGCAGCGGCAAGGGCAAGTCGCCCGCGATGCAGGCCTGTTCCGACCAGTGGGCGAAGCTGAAGGCCGACGGCAAGGTGCCGGACGGGCAGACCTGGCCGAAATTCTGGAGCCAGTGCTCGAAGGACTATGCCGCCGCGCATGCCGACGACGAGGATCTCGGCGCACCGCTGCCGGACCCGGAGGTCGCCGCCAAGGTTGATCCGGCCAAGCCCGCCGCCGGCAAGAAGGAACCGACCGCCGGCCAGAAGGCCGCCTGGGCGCGCATGCGCTCCTGCGGCGCCGAATGGCAGGCGAAGAAGGCGGCCGACAAGCTTCCGGCCGGGGCCAAGTGGCCGCAATACTGGAGCGACTGCAACAAGCGGCTGAAGGCCAAGGGCCAGTAGCAAGGGCCAGGAGGCCGCTGCCAGTCTCGCGGCCCACGGGCCGCAACACCCGGGGGGGAATCATGGGACTTTTCGACGGACTGCTCAACACGGTGCTGCAGAATCTCGGCAGCAAGGAGGGCGAGCCGAACTCGCTTGGCGAGACGCTGAACAGCGCCCTCGCCCAGACGGATTTCGGCAGCCTGCAGGGGATCCTCGATCACCTGCAGTCGTCCGGGCTCGGCGCGCAGGTCGCGTCCTGGCTCGGCAATGGCAGCAATCTGCCGATCGATGTCGAGCAGATCCGCGGCGCGCTGGGCAACGAGCAGCTGCAGAAGCTCGCCGCCCAGTTCGGCGTGCCGCTCGACCAGATCTCCGGCCTGCTCGCGCAATACCTGCCCGAGACGGTCGACAAGCTGAGCCCGAACGGCAAGCTGACGCTGCCGGGCTAGAACCGAACGCGCGGTCCGGCGCGCCAGCGCCGGGCCGTCGCCAGCGCCACGCGGCGCTCCTTCGCCTTCACCTCAGTCAGGGAGAGCGCGCATGGGCCTCCTGTTCAAGGACGAGCTGCTCGACGAATTCGGGACCTGGGCGCTCGCCTATATCCCCTTTGGCGGCCCTGACTTCGGCGAGATCGCCGCCGTCGGCGCGGCGACGGGCGATGGCGGCACGGATGCCTTTTATGCGGCGTGGATCGCGGCAGGGGATCGTGTCGAGGCCGAGGCTCTGGCTGCGGCCGCGAAGGGCCGCGCCGCGGACGCCCGCGACCTCTTCCTGCGCGCCTCGGTGCACTACAATTCCGCCTATCACCCGCTCTATGGCGCGCCGACCGACCCGCGCCTCGTTGCCGCCTATCGCAAGCAGATCGCGGCGATGAACAGCGGCCTCGCGCTTTTTGATCCGCCGATCCTGCCGCTCATGATCCCCTTCGAGGGGGCGTCGATGTCGGCCTATTTCATTCCGGCCGAGGGGCGGGCGCAGGAGGTCCGGCCGCTCGTCATCTTCACCAATGGCTATGACGCCACCGTCACCGACCTCTATTTCGCGTCGGCCGTCGCCGCCTCGCGGCACGGTTTCCACAGCCTGATCTTCGATGGCCCCGGCCAGGGCGCCATGCTCTACGAACAGGGCGTGCCGATCCGGCCCGACTGGGAGACCGTGGTCACCGCCGTGGTCGATTTCGCGCTGGAGCTTCCCTTTGTCGATCCGGCGCGGATCGCGCTGAATGGCTGGAGCTTCGGCGGCTATCTCGCGGCGCGCGCGGCGACGGGCGAGCATCGCCTCGCCGCCCTCGTCTGCGATCCGGCCCTGCTCGGCCTCGCCGAGGGCTTTCGCGCCCTCGCCACGAAGTTCGGGGCCGGCGCCGACGAGGTCGCGGATCTCGGCACCCTGACGCCAGAGACCCGCCAGGCGATCGAGGCGGTGATTACAGGCAATCCGGGGCTCAACTGGAAGATCGTGCAGCGCGGGCTCTGGGTGAACGGCCTTCCGACGATCGGCGACTTTCTCGCCGCCTCGGAAAGCTTCACCCTCAAGGGGCGGATCGGCGACATCCGCTGCCCCGTCATGATGACCCTCGCCGAGGCGGATCCACTGGCGCAGCAGGCCGATACTGTGGCGGCCGAGCTCACCGTGCCGCACACCATCATCCGCTTCACCGCGGCCGAGGGCGCCGCCGATCACTGCGAAATGCGCAACCGCTCGCTGCTCAATCGGCGGAGCTTCGCGTGGCTGGACGCTGTATTTGCGGGCGAAGTGCGCTAGAGGCTAGTGGAGTTCCTCCAGCGCAGAGCTTCCCTTGACCGACGATCTTCCGCCCCCCGCCGACGGCGCCGCCGAGCATCTCCTGACGCTGCGCGATTTCCTGCGCTATGCCGTCAGCCGCTTCGGGGCCGCGGGTCTCGCCCATGGCCATGGCGCCTCCAGCGCCTTCGACGAGGCCGCCTATCTGCTGCTCGAGGGGCTGAAGCTGCCGATCGACCAGCTCGAGCCCTTCCTCGACGGCCGCCTGCTGCCCGAGGAGCGCCGCCGCCTCGCCGGGCTGATCGAGGCCCGCGTTTCGACCCGCAAGCCCGCCGCCTATCTCTTGAAGCGCGCCTATGTGCAGGGCGTGCCGCTTTATGTCGACGAGCGGGTGATCGTGCCGCGCTCGTTCATCTGCGAATTGCTGTTCTCCGAGCTCTTCGGCGGCGAGGACTTCGCGCTGGTCGAGGACACCGGCTCGATCGAGAGCGTGCTCGATCTCTGCACCGGCTCTGGCGCGATCGCCGTCCTCGCGGCGGAGGTGTTCGAGAATGCCGATATCGACGCGGTCGATCTCTCGCCCGAGGCGCTGGAAGTCGCGGCGATCAATGTCGAGGATCGCGGCCATGGCGCGCGCATCTCGCTGATCGAGGGCGACCTCTTCGCCCCGCTCGAGGGCAAGACCTATGACCTGATCCTCACCAATCCGCCCTATGTCGACGCGGTCGCCATGGACGAGCTGCCGCCGGAATACCGCTACGAGCCGGCGATGGCGCTCGGCTCCGGCCTCGACGGGCTCGACATCGTCCGCCGCATCCTCGCCGAGGCCGGCGCGCATCTCAATCCGGGCGGCGGTCTCCTCTGCGAGATCGGCGCGGGACGCGAGATCGTCGAGGCCGAATATCCGGATATGCCCTTCCTCTGGCTCGATACCGAGGAGAGCGAGGGCGAGGTGTTCTGGCTGCCGGCCGAAGCGCTCGGCGTGCAGCCCTCCAGCACCATCGGCCCGGTCGAGTAGCGATCCGGCCGCCTTTGTCCGGCCGCCCTGGGGCGGCCGGATTTCGATCGTTACGCCTCGATTTCCAGCATCCGCTCCTGCCGGCGCGGGCCGGGACGGCGGACGAGGGCGAGGAAGGTCACCACCGCCGCGGTGAAGGTGATGGCGCCGACGATCAGCATGGTCATGCGGAAGGCGCTGCCATAGGCGCTGGCAAAAGCCGCATGCGGCACGCCGGGCGCGATGCGCGCGGCCTCCTCGAAGGCGCCATTGGCGACCGCCAGCGACAGTCCCTCGATCGCGGGTCCCGTGCCCGGCAGCGCGCCGCCGACAAAGGCCGCCAGCACAGCGCCGATCACCGCGATCGCCACCGTCTCGCCGGCGACGCGCATGGTGCCGAAGATGCCGGTCGCCATGCCGGCGCGTTCGGTCGGCACGACCGAGATGGCGAGGTCGTCCATCAGGCCCCAGGGCATGCCGGCGCCGATGCCGACAAGGAGCAGCGGCGGCACGAAGGCCATCGGCGCCGCGCCGGGCGCGATCGCCGCGAGCCAGACGATGCCGGCCGCCGACAGCAGCAGGCCGCCGGAGGCGAGCAGGCCGGCCGGAATGCGCCGCGCCAGATTGGCGGCGATGAACGGCACGATGGCGATCGGAGCCGACAGCGGCAAGAGCATCAGCCCGGCGCCGAGCTCGCTCATCCCCTCGACCCGCACGAAGCGGATCGGCAAGAGGAACAGCGGCACGACGAAGGAATAGGCGACCGCGACCGGCAGCGCCTGGATGCCGACGAAGCGGCCATAGGTGAAGAGCTGGAGATCGAGCATCGGCCGCGCGGCGAGCCGCTCCACCGTAATGAAGGCGACGAGCAGCAGGCCGGCGAGGCCGAAGAGGCCGATGACCAGCGGATGATCGAAGCCGAGCACCGGCCCTTCCATGATGGCGAAGATCAGCGCCACCAGCATGGCGGTGAAGCTCGCGGCGCCGAGGGCATCGATGCGCGTCGCCTCGGGATCGCGCGTTTCGCGGAGGCGCGGCGCGCCGACGGCGAGGATCAGGACGCCGGCGGCGGCGGTGGCGAAGAAGATGGCGCGCCAGCCGAACGAGGCGATCAGGAGGCCGGCGATGATCGGGCCGAAAGCGATGCCGATGCCAAAGCCCGAGCCGATCAGGCCGAGGGCGCGCGTGCGGGCCGGGCCTTCGAATTCCTGCGCCAGCGCGGCGAAGCCGGCCGAGAGGGCGATGGCGCCGGCGACGCCCTGCACGCCGCGCATCAGATCGAGCAGCAACACGCTTGGCGCGAAGCCGATGGCGAAGGAGGCGATCGTGAAGCCGGCCATGCCGAGCACGAACATGCGCTTGCGGCCATATTGATCGGCGAGCGCGCCGCCCAGCATCACGCTGGAGCCGATCGCGAGCATGAAGCCGGAAATGATCCAGTTGAGCGCGGTGACGCTGCCGCCGAGATCGGCGCCGATCGCGGGAATGGCGACGGCGGGGCCGGTGAAGGAGATCGGGATGGTGACGGCGACGAGGAAGATCGCGGCGAGAATGAACGCCTTCTTCCGCGCCGCATCGGGGGATGCGTCGGTCATGACGGGTCTCTTTGGTTCAGGTGTCGCCCCGGATCACGGGGCGGGAGAGCCTGGCCTGCGCGGCGGGAGAGGCACCGCGCAGGCCAGCGACGGCCGGCCGCCGTCGGCGATTCCTTATCTGTAGGAACCGTTACAGAAACATAACCCCTTGATCCCCAGGGTCAAGTCTTTTATTTAGTGATCACAACAGAAATAGGACCCGGCCTTTCGAAGGCCGGTTTCCTCGGGAATTGAGGCGATGGGTGTCCGCGGCAGGCCGCGCGGTTTCGACCGCGACGCCGCCCTCGAGCAGGCGATGGATGTGTTCTGGGCGCGCGGCTATGCCGGGGCGTCGATCGCGGAGCTGACCGAGGCGATGGGCATCAATCCGCCCAGCCTCTATGCCGCCTTCGGCTCGAAGGAAGAGCTGTTCAAGCAGGCCGTCCGCCTCTATGTCGCGACCGACGACGCCTGCACGCTCGCGATGCTCGAGGGCGATCTGTCGACGCGGGATTCGATCAAGGCGATGCTGCTGGCGAGCGCCCGCTCCTGCGCCAAGCCCGGCAAGCCGAGCGGCTGCTTCCTGATGCTGGGCGCTGCCAATGGCGGCCCGGAGACCGATGCCGCGCAGACCTATCTCTGCGACCAGCGCCGCGACATGGCGAGCCGCATCCGCGCCCGCCTCGCCCGCGGCGTCGCCGACGGCGAACTGCCCGATGGCCTCGACCTTGCCCGCATCACCGCCTTCTTCGCCACCGTGATCAAGGGCATGTCGATCGAGGCGCGCGACGGCGCCGACATCGCGACGCTCACCGCCGTCGCCCACAGCGCCATGCTCGGCTGGGACGCGATCACCTCGACGCAGGGGTGAAGCCGCGAGGGGCGCCATTCGGGGTCCGGTACGCCTCCCGCTGTCATGGCCGGGCTTGACCCGGCCATCCAGTCTGACTGGCGGCTTCTCAAGGTGGACAGCAAGCCTGGATTGCCGGGTCAAGCCCGGCAATGACAGACTCCGTGGCTGGTGCCGTCCGTCAGGGCGCCAGCGCCTCGGCGCCGACCGCCGCCGCCGGATAGGGCAGCGCCCCGACCAGCTTCGACATCGGCTTGTCGCTCGCGAACAGCGGCGCGAGGTCGATCGTCAGGTAGCTGGTGCGGTGGTCATAGTCGGCGATGGTCAGGCGATTGTTGGTGAGGTCCTTGAGCGACACCCACTGCGTATAGTCGGAGACGACTTTATCGCCGTCCTTCGACTGCGCGACGCCGATCGGAATGTCGACGGTGTTGAGGATATGGGTGATGGTCTGCGTCGCCTCGCCGGCATCCTTCGGCAGCGGCACGAAATGGCGCATGAAGGCCGCGCGGACGAAGCGCGAGGGCGGCGTGTAGTCGCCCGGCAGGCCCATGGTGCCGCCGCCCTGGCCGAGCGCGGTCACATCGACAGCGCCATACTGCCGGCTGTCGGCGCCGATCGAGGAGAGGTTCACATAGTTGCGGAGATTGGTGAGATGCCAGTCATAGGTCGGCGCATTGGTCAGCACATGCGCGGCGTCGTCATGCATCTGCAGTTCGCCGCCGACATATTCGACGATGAGGCCGGCGCCGGAGCGGTCATTGATCTTGAAATGCATGGCGGGGACCGTCGGGCCGGTCGGCAGCGCCGGATCGGACCAGACCTTCACGGTCGGCAGCGCCGCCTTGACGCTTGCGACATCCTTGTAGCTGCCGAGCAGCCACTTGGCGAAGGAGAGGATCTCGACCGCGTTCGCGTCGCCGGTGCCGGCGCTCTGATACTGCGTGAAGCCGGGCAGGAAATTGGCGCTGAGCGCGAGGCCCGCCTCGTTCTGGCCTTCGACCATCGGCGTGCCGGGGATGATGCCGGCGCCGATGCCGACCTGCGAATAGGTCGTGGTGACGGTCTTGGCCGGCATGCCCGCCGGCATCGGCAGCGTCAAGGTTGTGCCCTTGGGCAAGCTCTCCAGCGTCCATTTCATGTCGAACGCCCATTCCATGGTGCGGCCGGCGACGACGGACTTGTCCGCGGCGACCATATCGACGGCCGTGCAGGCGAGCGCGGCGTTGGTTAGGGCGATGATCGAGACCGCCGCGACGAGGCTACGGAGCATGGTTGTTTCCCCCTTCAAGAGCTGCAGCAGAGAGCGAACAGCTAACCGCACGACGCTTAAGGCCGTCTGAACGGCAGCCGGCCGGGCTGAGCGCCACGCCGACCGACCGGAAATGCCGTCAGGCCGCCTGGCACCTTGCCCGCGCAGCATCACTCTAAAGACGTCCTGATGGAATTCGTATGACTTCGTCTCGACAATCAGAGACCATCCATTGGACGGCCGCTGGAGACGGGGATTTTTCCTAGCGCCGGAACTCACGACAATTTGCCTAAAACAGGATCTGCGAGTCATTTCTCTTTGATGGGGGACACCGGGACATGTGTGATCATTCGGCAGGCGGCCTCGATCGCCGCTCGTTCTTCAGGCGGACGGCCGGCTTCTCGGCGCTGGCGGCGACCAGCCTTGCCAGCATCGGCGCGCCGTCGCTCGCCTTAGCCGCGGCGATGACGCGGGAGCAGCGCGATGCGATGTCGCCCGATGCCATCATCGAGAGCCTCAAGGAAGGCAATCGCCGGTTTCGCGCCGGCAAGACGGGACGGCACGACTATCTCGCCCAGAAGCGGGCGACGCGGACGGGCCAGTTCCCCTCGGTGGTGATCCTCAGCTGCATCGATTCCCGCGCGCCCGCGGAAATCCTGTTCGATGTCGGCATCGGCGAGACCTTCAACGCCCGCGTCGCAGGCAACATCCAGAACGACGACATCCTCGGCAGCATGGAATTCGCCTGTGCCGTCGTCGGCGCCAAGGTGGTGCTCGTCATGGGCCACACGGCCTGCGGCGCCGTGCGCGGCGCCATCGACGGCGCCGAGCTCGGCAACCTCACCGCGCTGCTCGGCAAGATCAAGCCGGCCATCGACAAGACCGCCTATGACGGCGACAGGAAGGGAAGCAATTACGACTTCGTCGATGCCGTCGCGAAGACGAATGTGGCGCTCACCATGGACGCGATCCGCAGCAACAGCCCCGTGCTCAAGGGGCTGGAGGACGAGGGCAAGATCAAGATCGCCGGCAGCATGTACCATCTCGCCGGCGGCGAGGTGAAGTTCCTGTGAGCCGGCGGCGTTGCACCTCGAAAGCCCGCCCGTGATCGGCGATTGACGCCTCGCCGGGGGCACGCGCCGCGCGCCCCTGGCCCGGCCGGCATCGCGGGCCGGGAAAGCACCTGATTCCGCGGAGGCGATGTGTTATGAGACGGCCAACATCGTCATGCCCTCCGTCTGAGCGCTCCGTCGCCCCGGTCGGCCGAGAGCTGGATTTCACCCATGACCGCACCCGTCGCCGCCGCGCCGGCCGAAAAGCCCATTCCCGCCTATAGCCGGCGCGTCGTCGCCGAAACTCCGTCGCTGGTCGGCCTGTCGCGGGCCGGCATCGGCGCGGAGCTTGCCCGCATCGGCGTCGAGCAGAAGCAGATCCGCATGCGCACGGCGCAGATCTGGAACTGGATCTATGCGCGCGGCGTCACCGATTTCGGCGACATGCTCAATGTCTCCAAGGACATGCGGGCGACGCTTTCCGCCGCCTTCACGCTGAAGCGGCCGGAGATCGTCACCGAGCAGGTGTCCGAGGACGGCACGCGCAAATGGCTGATGCGCTTTCCCGAGCGCGGCGCCGGACGGCCGGTCGAGATCGAGACCGTCTATATCCCCGAGATCGGCCGCGGCACGCTCTGCGTCTCCAGCCAGGTCGGCTGCACGCTGACCTGCTCGTTCTGCCACACCGGCACGCAGAAGCTGGTGAGGAACCTCACCGCGGAAGAAATCGTCGGCCAGATCCTCGTCGCGCGCGACCGCCTCGGCGATTTCCCCGACAAGACGACGCCGGTCGGCGCCGCCGTGCCGTCCGAGGGCCGCCTCGTCACCAATATCGTCATGATGGGCATGGGCGAGCCGCTCTATAATTTCGACAACGTCAAGGAGGCGCTCTTGATCGCCTCCGATGGCGAGGGCCTGTCGCTGTCGAAGCGCCGCATCACGCTGTCGACCTCGGGCGTCGTGCCGGAGATCCCGCGCGCCGGCGCCGAGATCGGCTCGATGCTCGCCATCTCGCTGCATGCCGTGCGCGATGATCTCCGCGACATGCTGGTGCCGCTCAACCGCAAATATCCGATCGCCGAGCTGCTCGACGCCTGCCGCAATTATCCGGGCCTCTCCAACGCCCGCCGCATCACCTTCGAATATGTGATGCTGAAGGACGTCAACGACAGCCCGGCCGATGCGCGCGAACTGGTGCGGCTCCTGAAGGGCATCCCGGCCAAGATCAACCTGATCCCGTTCAATCCCTGGCCCGGCGTCAACTACCAGTGCTCCGAATGGGAGACGATCGAGGCCTTCTCCGACATCGTCAACCGCGCCGGCTATGCCTCGCCGATCCGCACCCCGCGCGGCCGCGACATCCTCGCCGCCTGCGGCCAGTTGAAGAGCGAGAGCGAGCGGATGCGGGCGCGCGAGCGCCTCGCGCTCGAGGCGATGATGGCCGACACCGACGACTGAGGCCCTGGCCGCGCCGCGCCGCGCGCCGTCCGTGCCGCGACCGGACCCGATGGCCGGCCGGGGGCGTTGCCGCGCGCTGGACCGGCGCGGCAAATGTGATGCGTCCGACATTCTCTCCAGCTAGCATGGCCGCATGATCGGCCACGCCGCGTGATGGCAGGGAGAAGACGATGTCGGAGACAACAGTGAACCCGCTGGCCGGAAAGCCGGTGCCGCGCACGCTGCTCGCCAATATTCCGCGGCTGATAACCGCCTATTTCACGCTGACGCCGGACCCCGAGATCCGCGCCCAGCGCGTCGCCTTCGGCACGTCGGGCCATCGCGGCTCGGCCTATGCGTCCTCGTTCAACGAGTGGCACATCCTCGCGATCACGCAGGCCGTCTGCGACTATCGCAGAAGCGTCGGCACGACCGGGCCGCTGTTCATCGGCATGGACAGCCACGCCCTTTCCGAGGCGGCCTTCGCCAGCGCGCTCGAAGTCTTGGCCGCGAACGGCGTCGAGACCATGATCGACGCGGCCGGCGGCTATACGCCGACGCCCGTCATCTCGCATGCGATCCTCACCTATAATCGCGGCCGCAGCGAAGGCCTTGCCGACGGCATCGTGATCAGCCCGTCGCACAATCCGCCCGACGAGGGCGGCTTCAAGTATAATCCGACCAATGGCGGCCCTGCCGATGTCGACGTCACCGGCTGGATCGGCAAGGCGGCGAACGATTTCATCGCCGCGAAGCTCGCCGGCATCAAGCGCATCCCCTATGCGCGGGCCCGCAAGGAAGCCTGCGTCCACGCCTATGACTTCGTCACGCCCTATGTCGACGATCTCGCCGCCGTCGTCGACATGGAGGCGATCCGCGCCTCCGGCGTGCGCGTCGGCATCGATCCGCTCGGCGGCGCCGCGATCGGCTACTGGCAGCCGGTCATCGAGCGCTACGGCATCGCCGCGACGGTGGTCAACGAGGTCGTCGACCAGACCTTCAGCTTCATGACGGCGGACTGGGACGGCAAGATCCGCATGGACTGTTCCTCGCCCTATGCGATGGCGCCGCTGATCGCGCTGCGCGACCGCTTCGACGTCGCCTTCGCCAACGACACCGACGCCGACCGGCATGGCATCGTCACGCCCTCGGGCGGGCTGATGAACCCGAACGCCTTCCTCGCCGCCTCGGTCGCCTATCTCTGCGGCAATCGCCCGGACTGGCGCGCGGAGAGCGCGATCGGCAAGACCGTCGTCTCCAGCGGCATGATCGACCGCGTCGCCGCCAAGATGGGGCGCCGCCTCGTCGAGGTTCCCGTCGGCTTCAAGTGGTTCAGCAAGGGCCTCGTCGAGGGCTCGCTCGCCTTCGGCGGCGAGGAGAGCGCCGGCGCCTCGTTCCTGCGCCGCGACGGCTCGGTGTGGACCACCGACAAGGACGGGCTGATCATGGGCCTGCTCGCGGCGGAGATCACGGCGCGCAGCGGCATGGACCCGAGCGAGCTCTATGCCTCGGCCACCGCCGATCTCGGCCAGTCCTTCTATGCCCGCATCGACGCGCCGGCGACGGTCGAGCAGAAGGCGCGGCTCGGCAAGCTCGACGCCACCAAGATCGACGCCAGCGAGCTTGCCGGCGAGGCCGTCGAGGCGCGGCTGACGCATGCGCCCGGCAACAACGAGCCGATCGGCGGCATCAAGATCGTGACCAAGGACGGCTGGTTCGCGGCGCGGCCGTCCGGCACCGAGGAGGTCTACAAGATCTACGCCGAGAGCTTCCGCAGCGCCGAGCATCTCGCCGCGATCCAGGCCGACGCCAAGGCGACGGTGTCGCGCCTGTTCGCGGCGATGTAGCCGCTCTCGAAAGACGCGTCCGGCGCGGCCGGGCGCGTCAGCCGCGCATGCTCGCGAGCAGCGCGTCGATGCGGATCGTCGCGAAGTTGGAGAAGGTGTCCGAGACGGCATAGGGCAGGATGATCAGTTCGCCGTGCCGCATCGCGCCGCAGGTATAGACGACGTTCGGCACATAGCCCTCGCGCTCGGATGGCTCCGGCCGCACCAGCGGCTCATGCGAGCGGGCCAGCACCCTGGACGGATCCTTCTTGTCGAGCAGCGCCGCGCCGATCGCATAGCGGCGCACCGGGCCGACGCCATGCGTCAGCAGCAGCCAGCCCTCGTCGAGCTCGATCGGCGAGCCGCAATTGCCGATCTGGACGAATTCCCATGGGAATTCGGGCTTCAGGATCGCCTCGCCGCCATTCCACACCGTGAGGTCGTCGGAATAGATCAGATAGAGGTTCTCGTTGTCCTGCCGGCCGATCATCGCATAGCGGCCGTCGAGCTTCCGCGGGAACAGTGCCATGCCCTTGTTGCGGGCGGCGGTGCCGGCGAGCGGTGTCAGGCGGAAGGTGCGGAAATCCGCCGTCTCGATCAGCTCCGAGCGAATGCCGATGCCGCTATAGGCGGTGTAGGTCGCGTAATAGGTGGTGCGGCCGCCATCGACGAAGGCGACGAAGCGGGCATCCTCGATGCCATGCGACTGGCTCGCCGTCACCGGGAAGATGACGCGCTCGGAGAGCACCTCCTCGACCGGGAAGGTCAGCTCGATCTCGTCGCCGTCGCGGCCCGAGGTGAGGCTGACGAGGCGGGCGAGCGAGGCGAGGCGGCCGGTCGGCGCGACGGTGATGCTGCCATCGGCGGCGATGACGCCCGAGCGGAAGGTGAGCGAGGAGACATGGCCCTCGCCGACGGCGCGGAGGCTCAGGATGAAGCGGCATTCGCCCGGTGCGAGGCCCGACTGGTCGGGATCGGCGACGATGCTCGGATTGAACAGCGCCGCCGCCTCGAACGAATATTCATGCATGAAATAGGCGCCGATCAGCCGCCGCTGCACGACCGAGAAGCCGTCATGCGTCGCGAAGGCGCGCTCCATCTCGACGGCGCGCGTCTCGAATTTCGCCAGGAGATTGCGATGCCGGCCCTCGAAATTCTCGAGCACATCGGCAAGCTGGCTCTCCGCCGCCGCCGGATCCAGCGCCATCACGCGATCGACGATGTGATTGGCGCGCGTCTTGTCGGTGGGCTTCAGATCGCCCGGCTCGGTGGTCGGCCGGAACGGCCGCACGATCACACGCGTCGGATCCGGCCGCAGGTAAAGTGCCTGCCGGTTCAGGAAGGTAGCTTGTGACACGGGGGATCTCGGTCTGTTGGCGCGTGGATCTGGAAGCGGCGTTCAGGCGCGGAACGCCCGGAAGGGTGACACGCGCCGGTTCTCGCCGCTACTGCGATCGAGCTGGCGGATCTCGGCGAGGCTGAGCAGGTAGGACACGACCGATTCGCCGCCGCGATTCTCGTTGGGGCGATCGGGATGCAGGCCGTCGAGACAGCTGCCGGTCTCGGCATCGACGAGGACGGCATCGAGATCGTTGGCGCCGAAGAACCAGTCGAAGGCGCGGCGGGCGCCGGTCCGCCAGGCGGCATCGCCATCGGCCCGCCAGGCGGCAAGGCAGGCGGCGATGGTGGCGGCGGCTTCGAGCGGCTGCTGGTCGAACGGCCGCGGCCGCGTACGGATATCGCCGAAGCTCTCCGAGCCGACCGGGCGGAACAGGCCGCCCGGGCCGCGCTGCTGCGCCATCAGCCAGCGCAGCGTCGTGAGGCCGGCCGCGACATAAGCCGGCGTCCCGGTGGCGCGGCCGGTCAGGATGAGGGCCTGCGGCAGGCGGGCATTGTCATAGGCAAGGCTCGGCTCGAACCAGGTCCAGCCCTCGCTGCGGCATCCCGCCAGCATCGCCACCAGCCGGTCGGCGAGGAGAAGGCGCAGGGCATCGGCGTCGGGATCGTCGACGCCGGTCGCCGAATAGGCATCGAGACCGAGCAATGTGAAGGCCCAGGCGCGCGGCGAGCTGAAATCGGCGACGACGGGCGAGGCCGCGGCGAAGAGCGCGGCGGCCCAGCGGCGGCGCGAGGCGCTCGCATCACTGCGCGCGGCCTCGCCGAGCGCCCAAAGCGTGCGGCCGTGGCTGTCCTCCGAGCCGCGATCTTCCAGCCAGCGCCGGTCGAAGCTCATGAAATTGCGGAAGCGGCGGATATCCGGATTCCAGGCGTGCTGCACGAAGGCGGCGAAGCGCGAGGTCACGACCTCCGAAAGGCGCTGCTCGCCCGGCGCATTGAGCGCACAGGCGACGAGCAGCGCCCGCGCATTGTCGTCGACGCAATAGCCATGCGCGCGATCGGGCACCGAATGGACGGCATGCTGGAAGAGGCCGGTGTCGTCGCACATCGCCATGAGATGGCCGAGCTTCATGTCGGGCGTCTCGGCGTCGGCGCGCGGGCCGCCCCGCGTCTCGACCGGCTGCAGCATGCGCAGCTTGTGGCCGCGACGGCTGCCCTCGAAGACCTGCAGATAGCGCTCGGAGGTCCGGCTCCACACCATCGAACGGCTCCAGCCATAGGCGCGCTCGCGCATCGCCTGGCGGCGGAAGGGGTCGGTCAGGAGGCCGGCAATGGCATCGCCGATCGCGGCCGAATCGCCGAACGGCACCAGGAGGCCGCGTCCGTCGGCGAGCAGCTCGCGGGCATGCCAATAGGGCGTCGAGACCACGGCCCGGCCGAGGCCGAAGCTGTAGGCGAGCGTGCCCGAGGTCATCTGCGCCTCGTTGAGATACGGCGTCACATAGACATCGCACATCGAGATGAAATCGAGCAGGGTCGGCTGGTCGACGAACTGGTCGAGGAAGACGACGTGATCCTCGATGCCGAGCGCGGCGACGCGGGCAAGCAGGCTGTCGCGATAGGCCTCGCCATGCTCGCGCACGAGATTGGGATGGGTCGCGCCGAGCACGACATAGACGGCGTCGGGTTGGCGCTCGAGGATCGCCGGCATCGCGTCGATCATCACCTCGATGCCCTTGTTGGGCGAGAGCAGCCCGAAGGTCAGGATCACCGAACGGTCGCTGTAGCCGCGCTTCTCCTTGGCCCCGTCGGGATCGACGAAGGCGAAATCGGGGATGCCATGCGGGATCACCTCGATCTTGTCGGCGGGAACGCCATAGACGCGGCCGAGCAGCTCGCGGCCCTTCTCGGCCATGACGACGACCTTGGCCGAGGCCGCGACGACGCGGCCGAGCACGCTGCGCTCGATCGCGGTCGGCTCCTCGAGCACGGTGT
Organism: Kaistia sp.; assembly: GCA_965229325.1. Lineage (GTDB taxonomy): Bacteria > Pseudomonadota > Alphaproteobacteria > Rhizobiales > Kaistiaceae > Kaistia. The sequence goes on from OZ245873.1 coordinate 3,170,865, forward strand.
GGAGCGTCGTCACCACCGGCATGGTCAGCCGGGCAAGCAGCGCCAGGATATGGCTGCCGCCATCGCCGCCGAAGATGCCGAATTCATGCTGCAGCGAGACGACGTCGACGCGCTTCGCGTTGAGGAAGCCGGCGGCGCGTTCGTAATCGGCGATGACGTCGTCCTGAACCTCGAGCCCGACCGTGGCGGGATAGTCATAGGCGCGGCCATGATCGGTCATCGCGACGATGACCGTCTCGATCTCGGGCGAGGCCGCGGCGACGGCCTGCTGCAGATGCGTCGTGAAGGTGGCGATGCCACAGCGGCGCGGCAGCGAATTGCCGATAAATCCAACGCGTCTGATCTCGGTCATGGCTGTGCTTTCGCTGGTCGGGCGGCAGGATCGCCGCGGCAGGCCCGGATGGGGCCCGCCGTCTCGAAATCGGCCGATGCCGCTCGCACGTCCCGTTCCCTCAATGCGCGGAACGGCCGCCGGCTCCATGTCCGATTCAATGACGCCAGAGCGCCGGCGTTTCCGGCAGGCCGCCAGTGATGTCGGCCTCGGCGTGGTTGTCGATGCAGACCGCCGTCACGGCGAAGCCGATCGTGAGGACGCGGCCGTCATCGGTGAGCAGCTGCACATCCTTGCGGCCGGCGAGTTGCCGCAGCGCCGCGCCGGAGAGGCCGATCTCGCCGGTGCCGACGACGCGCGAGGGCTTTCGAAAGAAGCCCTCGATGACATAGGAGGCGCGCGTCACGTCCTCGCCATTGCAGGTGAGCACGCCGCTGCCGCTGATCCGGCCGAGATACTGCATAAGGGTCCCTCTTTCTCATGGGCGAGGCCGCGCCGAGGATGTCGGGCGACCGCGCATTGCGCATGGGCGGGCCGGCAGCCGTCTCATCCATCCATCACGAATGAACAAGGCAGCCGCGGCCCGTCGGCGCTAATAAAACCATCGAACTCTGGTCGAGAGCGGCTGCCGAAAGCGCCTTCAGGAGACGCAAAAGCCGCAGATGATCCGCGCAAGACTCAACGGATGAATCTCAATTCTCTGCGCAGGTCACACCAATACTAGCTGTATATGGGCCGCGGATCGGCCGTTTACAATCGGCATTCGCCGTTCATTTGACGCGGGACTGTCGCAGGCGCCCCTCGGCCGGCGATGATCGCCGGCACGGCGACGTGACAGGACGGTGTTTGTTCTTGGTCAATCGGCGGCCGGCGATCGCCGCTAGGGTGGCGCCAGCGCGGCCGGACACCCCCGAGCCTGCCGTGACGCCCCATCGACATCGCGAGGCTGCATGCCCTCCGCTCCGCTTCCTTTGCCGGCAAAGTCTCCGCGCCGCCCTGCGCTGGCCCTCGTTTCAGGGCCCAGCCGATGACTGGCAGCTCGCAGCCGAAGGCCGCGCCGCCCTTCTGGACGGAGGACAACGCTGCCCTGCTCGCCCGGCTCTCGAGCCGGCCCGAAGGGCTCAGCAGCGCGGAGGCGCGGGCGCGTCTCGAGCGCTATGGCCCGAACAGCGCCGTCGTCGGCGGGCGGCACAGTTTCCTCGGGCGGCTCGGCAAGCGCCTCGCCGAGCCGCTGATCGCGATCCTCCTCATCGCCGCCTCGGTCTCCGGCCTCAGCGGCGACTGGCAGAGCTTCGTCATCATCCTCGTGATCGTGCTGTTCTCGATCGGCCTCGACATGGTGCAGGAGCGGCAGGCGCAATCGACCGTCGAGGCGCTGAAGCGATCGGTCGCCGTCTCGGCCACGGTGCGGCGCGACGGGGTGACGCGTGAACTGCCCGTGCATGACATCGTGCCCGGCGACATCGTCGAGCTCCGGCCTGGCGAACTGGTGCCGGCCGACGGCGTCGTGCTCGCGGCCGTCGACGCCGAGGCCAATGAAGCGGTGCTGACCGGCGAGCCCTATCTCGTCGAGAAGTGCCCCGGCCCGTGCAAGGATCCCGCGCTCTCCGGGGCCTTCAACGCGCTGATCGGCGGCACCTCGCTGGTTGCGGGGTCGGCCGAGATGCTGGTGGTCGCGACCGGCGCCGACACCCGCTTCGGCGCCATCGCCGCCGCCGTGCAGGCGGGCGAGCCGCCCGGCGCCTTCGAGCGCGGCGTGCATGCGCTCGGCATGCTGATCCTGCGCCTCACCGGGTTCCTCGTCCTCTTCGTGCTGCTGACGCAGTTGCTGCGGCATGGGCTGACGCTGGAAGGCTTCCTGTTCGCGGTCGCGCTCGCCGTCGGCCTGACGCCGGAACTCCTGCCGATGGTGATGACCGTGACGCTGGCGCGCGGCGCGCAGCGGATGGCGAGACAGAAGGTCGTGGTCAAGCGGCTGTCGGCGATCCACGATCTCGGCGCGATGACCGTGCTCTGCACCGACAAGACGGGCACGCTCACCGAAGCCCGCATCGCCCATGTCGGCAGCCTCGGCGCCGATGGCGGCGACAACCCGCGGACGGGCGACCTCGCCCGCCTCAATGCCCGCTTCGCCGGCAGCCTGGCGAACAGCCTCGACGAGGCGCTGCTCGCCGGCGTGGACGCGCCGGCCGAGGACTGGCGGCCGCTCGCCGACCTCCCCTTCGATTTCGATCGCCGCCTCGCCTCGGTGCTGCTCGCCAAGGGCGAGGAACGGCTGCTGATCACCAAGGGCGCGCCGGAGCATGTGCTGGCGCTGGCGAGCCATGTCGAAGAGGCCGATGGCAGCGTGGTCGCGCTCGACGACGCCCGGCGCGCGCGGATCCTTTCGGCGATCGACGCCAAGGGCGAGGCGGGCTTCCGCCTGCTCGGCATCGCCTCGCGGCCGATGGCTGCCGATCGGGAGCAGATCGCCCTCGCCGACGAGAGCGGTCTCGTTCTTTCCGGCTTCGCCGTCTTCCTCGACCCGCCCAAGGCCTCGGCCGGCCCGGCGGTGACGCGGCTCGTCGCGGCGGGCATCCGCGTCAAGATCATCTCGGGCGACGGCGCCGCCGTGGTGCGCCATCTGGTCGGGACGCTCGGCCTTGCGAGCGGCGGCCTCATGACCGGCGAAGAGATCGGCGAACTGACCGACGAGGCGCTCGCCGTCCGCGTCGCGGAGACCGATCTCTTCGTCCGCGTCTCGCCCGACCAGAAGAGCCGGATCGTCCGCGCGCTGCGCCGCCGCGGCCTGACCGTCGGCTTCATCGGCGACGGCATCAACGATGCGCCAGCGATCCATGCCGCCGATGTCGGGCTGTCGGTCGAGGGCGGCGCCGATGTCGCGCGCGAGGCGGCCGACATCATCCTGCTTGCCCCCGATCTCGGCGTGCTCGCCGACGGCGTCGCCGAGGGGCGGCGGACCTATGCCAACATCATGAAATATATCCGGATGGGCACCAGCTCGAATTTCGGCAACATGCTGTCGATGGCGCTCGCCTCGCTGGTGCTGCCCTTCCTGCCGCTGGCGCCGCTGCAGATCCTCCTGAACAACCTCATCTACGACCTCTCCGAGATCGGCATTCCCTTCGACAGCGCCGATCCCGAGGCGCTGGCGCGGCCGAAGGCCTGGGACATCAGGGCGATCCTCCGCTTCACGCTGGTGATGGGGCCGCTGTCCTCGCTGTTCGACCTCTCGACCTTCGCGATGCTGCACTGGGGCTTTCGCGCTGATGTCGCGACTTTCCGCACGGCCTGGTTCGTCGAGTCGATCGCGACGCAGATCCTCGTCATCTTCATCATCCGCACCGCGAAGCCGCTCTGGCACAGCCGGCCGCATCCGATCCTGATCGCGACCTCGCTCGGTGCGCTCGCCGTCGCGCTTGCCCTGGCGCTGACGCCGCTCGGCGCGATCATCGGCTTCGTCGCGCTGCCGGCACCGATCCTCGCCAGCATCACGGCGATCACGATTGTCTATCTCGCCGCGGCGGAAGGGCTGAAGCGCTTCGCAGTGCCACGCGTCACGGCCGCCCGATGAGGGGCGGCCGCAAGCAGTCGTCTACGGGGCTCAGGCCGCCTCGAACAGGCGGCGCTCGACGAGGCCGTTGCCCTTGAGGCCGTGCAGAGCCTTGGCGGCGGCGAGCACGGCGAGATCGACCAGCGGCTCGACGAGGATCACGAGCATGTAGGCGCCGCCGAAGGTTGCGATCGACGCCATGTTCGAGGCGGTGAAGCCCTGGCCATAGAAGGCCCAGAACGCGACCCAGGCGACGATGCCGGCCTGATAGGCGGTGGAGAGCGCCAGCGCCTGGCGGTATTTGAGATCGACATAGGGCGTCTTCGGCGCGATCACCGCCTTCGCCAGCCCTGCCAGCGCGAACAGCGGCACCAAGAGCGTGGTGACGTTCATGCCATATTGCGGCAGGTCGAACGGCGCGAAGAAGAGACCCTGGATGAGGAGGCCGAGCGCGAGGCCGATGGCGGCCGGCGCGGCGCCGAAGATCAGGAACAGCGTCGAGCCGAGGATGAGATGCACCTCGGAGACGCCGACCGGCACATGCGGCAGCAGCTCGAAGAACGAGAAGACGAGCGCCGTGGTCGCTGCCGAGCGGGCCGCGAGCGACAGCACGCCGCGCTGGCGGACGGCGTCGGCGGCAAGTTTCAGCGTGACGGCGGCGGCGCCGGCGGCGGTGACATGAGACAGCCAGATCTTGCTGTCGGCGACGAGGCCGGGTTCGATATGCATGAAAGCTCCTTTCGCCGTCCCACCGACGGCTTCACGTTGCAGAACCGCGCATGGTCGGTCTCCTGACTCGCGGGTCATCGCCACCGTCCGCCTTCCCGGACCGTGCCCTTGAGGGCCTGGTCCAGTGGCGTATCGGACGGTCGCTCGCCGCTCACAGTCGCGGGGGCGGTCGAGGCTTCGGGCGCCCCGATGAGCGGACGCCCTTCCTCGTTCCCATTCCGGCCGGGACCGGTCACCCGAATCCCGTCCGAAACCATGTGCCGGGGCAGCAGGCGCCGCGGCCCGGTCCGAGTCAAGCCGCCGCCGGCGATCGTCCACGCTTGACAGGCGGCCGCGCTTCCCGCCCTTGCGATAGGGCACCCGTCCTGCGGTGAATCGCCCATGGCCATTGCCAGCGTGGCGGCGGGCGACATGTTGCATCGGACGAAAGCGGGAGACGGCGATCAAGGCGCGCGACATCACCAACAAGAAGAACCTGCTGCTCCTGGTCCAGCTGCGCTGGCTGGCGGTCGTCGGGCAGGTCGTGACCATCCTCTATGTCCATCTGCAGCTCGGCATCGCCCTGCCGCTCGCCGCCATGGCGGCGGTGCTCAGCTTCCTGGTGGCGCTCAACCTCGTCACGCTGCTGCGCCAGTTCCGCCGCGAGGCGATCGGCAATTCCGAGCTCCTGCTCGAACTGATGCTCGATGTCGGCGCGCTGACGCTGCAGCTCTATCTCTCCGGCGGCGCCTCGAACCCGTTCATCTCGCTCTATCTGCTGCAGGTCATTCTCGGCGCGGTGCTGCTCGATGCCTGGTCGGCCTGGCTGCTGGTCGTGGTGACGAGCTTCTGCTTCGTGCTCCTGACGCTCGATTACCGGCCGCTCGCGCTGCCGGCGAGCCATGCCGACATGCTGCTCTCGCTGCATATCCAGGGCATGTTCATCTGCTACGTGCTCGCCGCCTCGCTGCTGGTGTTCTTCGTCACCCGCATCCAGCACAATCTGAAGGCGCGCGACGCGCATCTCGCCGAACTGCGCCAGCGCTCGGCCGAGGAAGACCATATCGTGCGCATGGGCCTCCTCGCCTCCGGCGCCGCGCATGAGCTCGGCACGCCGCTCGCGACGCTCTCGGTCATCCTCAGCGACTGGCAGCGGATGCCCGCGCTGTCGGCCGATGCCGAGATCGCCGGCGAGATCGCCGAGATGCAGTCGCAGCTCGACCGCTGCAAGGCGATCGTCTCCGGCATCCTGATCTCCTCGGGCGATGCGCGCGGCGAGGGCACGGTCCGCACCACGGCCGCGACCTTCATGGACGAGACGCTGGCCGAATGGCAGCAGAGCCGCTCGCCGGCGGCGGTCGACTACAGCAACCTGATCCAGCCGGATGCCGCGATCATCTCCGACACCGCGCTGAAGCAGGTGATCTTCAACATCCTCGACAATGCGCTCGAGGCCTCGCCCGCGTGGGTCGGCGTCGTCGCGGGACGGCAGGGCGACATGATCGTCATCGCCGTCAGCGATTCCGGCCCCGGCTTCGCGGCGGAGATGCTGGCGACGCTCGGCAAGCCCTATCGCTCGAGCAAGAACCGCCCCGGCGGCGGGCTCGGCCTCTTCCTCGTCGTCAATGTCGTCAGGAAGCTCGGCGGCACCGTCACCGCCGAGAACGGCATCGACGGCGGCGCCTGCGTCACGCTGATCCTGCCGCTCGAGTCGCTTGCGACCGGCGACGGGCTCGGCTCGAGCGCGGCCCTATCGGGAGGCGCGGGTGGACACTGACCGGCCGCTTCTGATCGTCGAGGACGACGAAGCCTTCGCCAAGGCGCTCCGCCGCTCGCTGGAACGGCGCGGCTTTGCCGTGCACCAGGCCGACGGGCTCGACGGCACGCGGACGGTGCTCGCAACCCTCACGCCCGGCTATGCCGTGGTGGATCTGAAGCTTGCCAGCGGCTCCGGCCTCGACTGCGTCGCGCTGCTGCATGGCGCCGATCCGGCGATGCGCATCGTCGTGCTGACGGGCTTTGCCAGCATCGCCACCGCCGTCGAGGCGATCAAGCTCGGCGCCTGCCACTATCTGCCGAAGCCCTCCAACACCAACGACATCATCGCCGCCTTCGAGCGCGCCGATGGCGACGCCTCGGTGCCGCTGACGCAGCGGCCGACCTCGATCAAGAACCTCGAATGGGAGCGGATCCACGAGGTGCTGGCCGAGACCGGCTTCAACATCTCGGAGACGGCGCGGCGGCTCGGCATGCACCGCCGCACGCTGGCGCGGAAGCTGGAGAAGGCCCGCGTGAAATAGCGGGCCTCTCGCCTCAGGGCCGGGCGGCGTTTTCGAGCCGGCGGTTGGCGCCGAGCGCCAAGAGCGTGCAGACGGCGCCCGAGAGCAGATAGAGGCCGGAGGAGAGCAGCCCGAACTGGCTGGAGAGATAGAGCGCGACGAAGGGCGCGAAGCCAGCGCCGAACAGCCAGGCGAGATCGGCGGTCAGCGCCGCGCCGGTGTAGCGATAGGCCGGGGCGAAATTCGAGGCGAGCGCGCCGGACGACTGGCCGAACGAGACGCCGAGCAGCAGGAAGCCGGTGACCATGAACACCGCCTCGCCGATGAGGCCGCCGCCGAGCAATTGCGGCGCGAAGCCGCTGAAGACGGCGATGGCGACGGCGCAGGAGCCGAGCAGCGCGGTGCGGCCGAAGCGATCGGCGAGATAGCCCGAGGCGATGATCGAGAGCACGCCGACGATGCCGGCGAGCGCCTCGACATAGAGGAAGCGCGAGGGCAGCTCGCGGGTGAACAGGAACACCCAGGAGAGCGGGAACACCGTCACCATGTGGAAGAGGGCGAAGCTCGCCAGCGGCGCGAAGGCGCCGATCAGCACGGTGCGGCCGGCGGCCTGGACCGTGTCGCGCACGCGGGCGGGCTGCAATTCGCGCGTCTCGTAGAGCGCCGCATATTCCGGCGTCACGACGATGCGGAGCTTCGCGAACAGCGCGACGACATTGATCGCGAAGGCGCAGAAGAACGGATAGCGCCAGCCCCAGTCGAGGAAATCGGCCGCCGACAGCCGCCCGACGAAGAAGGCGAAGAGGGCGCTCGCGACGATGAGGCCAAGCGGGGCGCCGAGCTGCGGGATCATCGCATACCAGCCGCGACGCTGGTCGGGCGCATTCAGCGCCAGCAGCGAGGCGAGCCCGTCCCAGGCGCCGCCCCAGGCGAGGCCCTGGCCGATGCGGAGGCCCGCCAGGAGCCAGGCCGAGGCCGCGCCGATCTGCGCATGGCCGGGCAGGAAGGCGATGGCAACCGTCGAGATGCCGAGCAGCAGCAGCGCGACCGTCAGCTTGACGCCGCGGCCATAGTGGCGGTCGATCGTCGTGAAGATGACGGTGCCGACCGGGCGGGCGATGAAGGCGAGCGCGAAGATCGCGAAGGAGTAGAGCGTGCCGGTGAGCGGATCGAATTCCGGGAAGACGAGCTTCGGGAACACCACCACCGAAGCGATGGCATAGACGAAGAAATCGAAGAATTCGGAGGCGCGGCCGATGATGACGCCGATCGCGATCTCGCCGGGCTTCACCGCGCCGTGGCGCGCATGGATGCGCACCGCGTCGTTCTCGGCTTCCGTCACCATGGGCGTCGCCGTGGCCGGCGCCGTTTCAACTGTCATCTGAACGTTCCTTCGTCAGCGCCGAACCCGCGCCGATCCCGCGCGGGGCCGGACGGACTCCGCCCTCGCAGCCGAGCTTTTCCCCCGTCGCGGGCTTTCCGGGCATTGGACAAATTGTCCAGTGCCCGCCTTGCTGCAGTGCATCTAGATACCTCGCCATGGAATGCAGCCGGGACAGGTCCGCACAGTGAGCCGAATTCGTAGCCTAGCACTTCTGCCCGCAGCGCTGCTGCTGGCAGGCTGCAACATGGTCGTCCTGTCGCCCTCGGGCGATGTGGCGGCGCAGCAGCGCGACCTCATCGTCGTCTCGACGGTGCTGATGCTGCTGGTGATCATCCCCGTGATGGCGCTGACGGTGCTGTTCGCCTGGCGCTACCGGAAATCCAACACCAAGGCGACCTACGAGCCCGACTGGGACCACTCGACCCAGCTCGAGCTGGTGATCTGGGCAGCGCCGCTGCTCATCATCATCTGCCTCGGCGCCGTCACCTGGATGGGCACCCATCTGCTCGATCCCTATCGCCCGCTCGACCGCCTCGCCCATGACCGCCCGGTGACCGAGGAGCTGAAGCCGCTCCGGGTCGAGGTCGTCGCGCTCGACTGGAAGTGGCTGTTCATCTACCCGGACTACGGCATCGCCAGCCTCAACGAGCTCGCCGCGCCGGTCGACCGGCCGATCGATTTCAGCATCACCTCCTCGGCGGTGATGAACTCGTTCTTCATCCCGGCGCTGGCCGGCCAGATCTACGCGATGCCGGGCATGCAGACCAAGCTGCACGCCGTTATCAACAAGGCGGGCACCTATGAGGGCTTCTCCGCCAATTACAGCGGCGCCGGCTTCTCGCAGATGCGCTTCGCCTTCCACGGCCTGTCCGACGCCGATTTCGACAGCTTCGTCGCCGACACGCGGAAGGCCGAGGGCAGCCTCGACCGGACGCGCTACCTCGCGCTGGAACAGCCGAGCGAGAACGTGCCGCCCGAACGCTTCGCCTCGGTCGATCCCGATCTCTACCGGCGGATCCTCAACCGCTGCGTCGAGCCCGGCAAGATGTGCATGAGCGAGATGATGGCGATCGACGCCAAGGGCGGGCTCGGCATGGCCGGCATCGCCAATGTGCTGCCGCTCACCTATGACAAGTACAGCCGCCGCGGCACGGTCCTCGGGCCGGAGCCCGGCTATGTGGCGAGCATCTGCACGCCCGAGGAAGCCGCCGCCATGATGGCGAGCCGGCCGCTGCCCGCCTCCATCCCCGCCGGAAGCCCGCTCGCCGGGTCCGGCCTGACCCTGCCCGGAACGACGATCCCCGGCTTCACGCCGCTGCCCGCCCGTTCGCTCTCCCTCCTTGTCGGCGAAAGCCGGCCGTCGAACTCATGAGCACCGCTTCCATGAGCCCCGCCCCCGCCTCCGAATCCTCCCCCCTCGTGCATGCCCTGTTCGGCCGGCTGACGCTCGACCAGCTGCCGCTGCACGAACCGATCGTCGTCGCCACCTTCTTCGTCGTGGCGACCGCCGGCCTCGCGGTCCTCGCCGCCATCACCTATTTCAAGCTGTGGGGCTATCTCTGGCGCGAGTGGTTCACCAGCGTCGATCACAAGAAGATCGGCATCATGTACATGGTGCTCGGCATCATCATGCTGCTGCGCGGCTTCGCCGACGCGATCATGATGCGCCTGCAGCAGTCGCTCGCCTTCAACGGCAGCGAGGGCTACCTCAATTCCCATCACTACGACCAGATCTTCACCGCCCATGGCGTGATCATGATCTTCTTCGTGGCGATGCCGCTCGTCACCGGCCTCATGAACTTCGTCGTGCCGCTGCAGATCGGCGCGCGCGACGTGTCGTTCCCCTTCCTCAACAATTTCAGCTTCTGGATGACCGCCGCCGGCGCCGTCATCGTGATGATGTCGCTGTTCATCGGCGAGTTCGCCCGCACCGGCTGGCTCGCCTATCCGCCGCTGTCCAATATCGGCTACAGCCCGGATGTCGGCGTCGACTATTATATCTGGGCGCTGCAGGTCGCCGGCGTCGGGACGCTGCTCTCCGGCGTCAACCTCATCTGCACCATCGTCAAGATGCGCGCCCCCGGCATGACCATGATGAAGATGCCGGTCTTCACCTGGACCGCGCTCTGCACCAATGTGCTCATCGTCGCCGCCTTCCCGGTGCTGACGGCCGTGCTGGCGCTTCTGTCGCTCGACCGGTATGTCGGCACCAACTTCTTCACGAACGACTTCGGCGGCAACCCGATGATGTACGTGAACCTCATCTGGATCTGGGGCCACCCGGAGGTCTACATCCTGATCCTGCCGGTGTTCGGCATCTTCTCCGAGGTGACGGCGACCTTCTCCGGCAAGCGGCTCTTCGGCTACACGTCGATGGTCTATGCCACCGTCGTCATCACCATCCTCTCCTATCTCGTCTGGCTGCACCACTTCTTCACGATGGGCTCGGGCGCCAGCGTCAATTCCTTCTTCGGCATCACGACGATGATCATCTCGATCCCGACGGGCGCGAAGATGTTCAACTGGCTGTTCACGATGTATCGCGGCCGCATCCGCTTCGAGCTGCCGATGATGTGGACGATGGCCTTCATGCTGACCTTCGTCATCGGCGGCATGACCGGCGTGCTGCTCGCCGTGCCGCCGGCCGACTTCGTGCTGCACAACTCGCTGTTCCTCGTCGCCCACTTCCACAACGTCATCATCGGCGGCGTGCTGTTCGGCCTCTTCGCCGGCATCAGCTACTGGTTCCCGAAGGCGTTCGGCTTCAAGCTCGATCCGTTCTGGGGCAAGATGTCGTTCTGGTTCTGGGTCGTCGGCTTCTACTTCGCCTTCATGCCGCTCTATGTGCTCGGCCTGATGGGCGTCACGCGGCGGCTGCGCGTCTTCGAGGATCCCTCGCTGCAGATCTGGTTCGTGATCGCGGCCTTCGGCGCTTTCCTGATCGCGCTCGGCATCCTGTTCTTCCTGATCCAGATCGCCGTCAGCATCAAGAATCGCGCCCGCCTCGTCGACGTCACCGGCGATCCCTGGGACGGCCGCACGCTCGAATGGGCGACCTCATCGCCGCCGCCGGTCTACAACTTCGCCTTCACGCCGGTGGTGCATGACAACGACGCCTGGTGGGACATGAAGCATCGGGGCTACACGCGGCCGCTCGCCGGGTTCAAGGCGATCCTGATGCCGAAGAACACCGGCGCGGGCGTCATCCTCGCCGGCCTCAGCGTGGCGCTCGCCTTCGGCCTCATCTGGTACATCTGGTGGCTGGCGGCGGTGAGCTTCCTGGCGCTGCTCGCGGTCGCGATCGGCCACACCTTCAACTATGGCCGCGACTTCCGCATCCCCGCCGACACGGTGCTGGCCACCGAGACGGCGCGGACGGCGCGTCTTGCGAGCGAGGTGACGACGTGAGCATGAGCACCCTCGCCCCGAAGGCGGACCCGACCGCGTTCTATCTCGCCGACGAGCACGAGCATGCCGAGGGCGGCAGCACGATGCTCGGCTTCTGGATCTACCTGATGAGCGATTGCCTCATCTTCGCGATCCTCTTCGCCACCTTCGGCGTGCTCGGCGGCAGCTATGCCGCCGGGCCCGGACCGAAGGACCTGTTCGACCTGCCGCTGGTCGCGCTCAACACCGCCATGCTCCTGTTCTCCTCGATCACCTACGGCTTCGCCATGCTGGCGATGCAGCAGGGCCGGGTGCGGCAGGTGCAGTCCTGGCTCGCCGTCACCGGCCTCTTCGGCCTCGCCTTCCTCTCGATCGAACTCTACGAGTTCAGCCACATGATCATGGAGGGGGCGACGCCGCAGCGCAGCGCCTTCCTGTCGTCCTTCTTCACGCTGGTCGGCACGCATGGCCTCCACGTCACCTTCGGCCTCATCTGGCTGGTGACGCTGATGGTGCAGGTCGGGCGGCGCGGGCTCATTCCCGCCAACCAGCGCCGGCTGACCTGCCTCAGCATGTTCTGGCACTTCCTCGACGTCATCTGGATCGGCGTCTTCACCTTCGTCTATCTGATGGGAATGCTGCGATGAGCTCGACTGCACACCCCGCCGCCGCGCATGATCACGGCCATGATCATGATCACGGCGCCGCCGCTCCGCATGGCAGCCTGAAGAGCTACACGATCGGCTTCGTGCTCTCGGTCATCCTGACGGCGATCCCGTTCTGGCTGGTGATGAGCGGCATGCTGCCGGCGCAGCTCACTGCCATGGCGATCATCGCCTTCGCGGTCGTGCAGATCGTCGTGCACATGGTGTTCTTCCTGCACATGACGGTGAAGACCGAAGGCGGCTGGTCGATGATGGCGCTTATCTTCACGCTGATCCTCGTCGTCATCGCGCTCTCGGGCTCGCTCTGGGTCATGTATCACCTGAACACCAACATGATGCCCGGCCACGACATGAGCCAGATGCCGTGACAGCGGCGGAGACGTCGCCGCGGCGCGGCCTCGCGGCGCTGCTCGTCGCCGGCGGCTGCGTCGTGCTCGTGCTCATCGGCCTCGGCGTCTGGCAATTGCAGCGGCGCGAATGGAAGCTCGCGCTGATCCAGCAGGTCGAGACGCGCGCGACGGCCGCGCCGGTCGCGGCGCCCGGCCCGCCGGAATGGCCGGCGCTCACCGCCGCCGGCGACGCCTATCGCCGCGTCGTCGTCTCGGGCAGCTTCCTCAACGACCGCGAGACGCTCGTCCAGGCGGTGACCGAGCGCGGCGCCGGCTTCTGGGTGCTGACGCCGATGGTGACCGACTGGGGCTTCACCGTGCTCGTCAATCGCGGTTTCGTGCCGTCAGACAAGCGCGATGCGGCGACGCGGGCGGCCGGGCAGATCACCGGCGAGACCGCGCTGGCCGGTCTCCTCCGGATGTCCGAGCCCGGCGGGGCGTTCCTCCGCGCCAATGATCCGGCCGGCGGGCGCTGGTATTCGCGCGACGTTGCGGCGATCGCGGCGGCCGAGGGGCTCGGCCCGGTGGCGCCCTATTTCGTCGATGCCGACGCGACGGAGAACGAGGGCGGGCTGCCGATCGGCGGGCTGACGGTGATCCGCTTCCCCAACAACCATCTCGTCTATGCGCTGACCTGGTTCGCGATGGCGGCGCTGCTCGCCGGCGGCCTCGTCCATGTCGCGCGGGCCGAGCGCCGCCGCCTGCAGGGCGCCGTCGCAGCAACGCCGCCGCCGGAGGTTTGAGCGCCCCGTCACGCCGATGTGTGGTGAAGGGAGCGGCACCGCGCCCTATCTCGGGTTGGGACGACCGACCAGGTCGAACCGATCGAGACCGGAGACGTTGACGCGCCATGAAGACAGCCGCCACGCCAATCGCCGCCGCCCTCCTCGCCCTCGCCGCTGCCGTCCTCACCGGGGCAAGCACGGCCGGGGCCGCCAGCATCAATGCCGGCGGCCGCGCCAACGCGCCCGAAAAGCCCTTCGTCGCCACGGCGGTGGCCGAATTCGACACGCCCTGGGCGCTCGCCTTCCTGCCGGATGGCCGCATGCTGGTGACCGAGAAGCCGGGGAGCCTCTTCCTGGTGACGCAGGACGGCCGCAAGACTGAGGTCGACGGCGTCCCGGACGTTCTCGCCAAGGGCCAGAACGGCCTGCTCGACATCGCGCCGGGCCCGAATTTCCGCAGCGACAAGCGCGTGTACATGACTTATGTCGAGCCCTCGGGCGATGGCGGCACGCTGGTGCTGGCTCGGGCAAAGCTCAGCGTCGCCGGCACGCGCGGCATGCTCGAGGATCTCGCGGTGCTCTGGCGGCAGACGCCGGCGGGCGGCGGCGGCCAGCCGGGCGGCATCATCGCCTTCGATCCCGAAGGCGAGCATCTCTTCCTGACCGTCGGCGACCGCATGCGCCCCGACAGCGCCCAGGACCCCGATCAGGCACGCGGCAAGCTGCTCCGCCTCACGCTCGACGGCGGCATTCCCGCCGACAACCCGGACGCCGCCGCCGGCGGCGTGCGCGGCGCGACCTGGACGAGCGGCCACCGCAATCCCTATGGCCTCGCCTTCGCGCCGGATGGCCGCCTCTGGCTCGACGAGATGGGGCCGCGCGGCGGCGACGAGTTCAACCTCATCGAGCCCGGCCGCAACTATGGCTGGCCTCTCGTCTCCAACGGCGACAACTACAATGGCACCAAGATCCCGCGCCATGCGACGCGGCCCGACCTCGCCGCGCCGCCGCTCTACTGGACGCCGGTGATCGCGCCGGCCGGACTTGCCTTCTACAATGGCGGCCTCTTCCCGCAATGGCGCGGCTCGGCCTTCATCGGCGGGCTTGCCGCAACCGCGCTGGTCCGCGTCACGGTCGACGATGCCGGCAATGCCGACGAGGCCGAGCGCTTCGACATGGGCGCGCGCATCCGCGACGTCGCGGTCGCGCCCGACGGCGCGCTGTGGCTGATCGAGGACGACGATCCCGGCCGCCTGCTGCGCCTCACGCCGCGCTGAGCCGCGCCTTCCCCTCCAGCGCTTGCGATTGTCTCGTGTGCGATCTATCTCAGATGCATGAGCACAAACCAGACGGGCACGGCGAGCGCGAGGGACGGGGATGACGCGGGCGCCGGAGCGGAGCCGCTCGCGCTCGATGATTTCCTCTGCTTCGCGCTCTATTCGGCGAGCCATGCCTTCAGCCGGCTCTACCGGCCGATGCTCGACGCGCTCGGCCTCACCTATCCGCAATATCTGGTGATGATCGTGCTGTGGCAGCAGGACGGCGGCAGCGTCGGCGCGCTCGGCGAGCGGCTCTTTCTCGACTCGAACACGCTGACGCCGATGCTGAAGCGGCTCGAGGCGCTCGGTTTCATCACGCGCAGCCGCGATCCGCGCGACGAGCGGCAGGTGCTGATCCGTCTCACCGAGCGCGGCCGCGCGCTCAAGAACGATGCCGCCGGCATTCCCGCCTGCGCCTTCGAGGCGACGGGTCTCGAGCGCGAGGAAGCGGTCCGCCTGCTGCGCCAGGTCGCCGCGCTGCGCGATCAGCTGCGCGGCGCCTGAGCCGCTGCCGGCGGCGCCGCCGCACCCTATATAGAGGCAACACCAGACGATCGAGGAGTTCCGACCATGCTGACGAAGCCCTTTCCGGTGAGCCACAGCGAGGAGGAGTGGAAGCGGCTGCTCACGCCCGAGCAGTACCGCGTCATGCGCCAGCACGGCACCGAATATCCCGGCAGCTGCGCGCTGCTGCATGAGAAGCGTCCCGGCACCTTCTCCTGCGCCGGCTGCGGCGAGGCGCTGTTTGCGAGCAATGGCAAGTTCGAGAGCGGCACGGGCTGGCCGAGCTTCAACGATCCGATCGAGGGCGCCGTCGAGACGACCGTCGACCGCAGCCATGGCATGGTCCGCACCGAGGTGCACTGCGCCACCTGCGGCAGCCATCTCGGCCATGTCTTCGAGGACGGCCCGCCGCCGACCTACCTCCGCTACTGCATCAACGGCGTCGCCATGACCTTCGCGCCGGCTTAGGTCGGATCGCCATGCGGCTTCGATCATTGCGCGCGAGCGCTCACACCTGTCATTGCCGGGCCTGACCCGGCAACGACACCTCGGGTAATCCGAGGCAAGGCCAAAGCCTGAAGGTCGATCGATCAGAAGCCCTCTCGCGACGCGCGGACCTGCCGGCGGTGGCGATCACGGCGCCGCCGGCACTCCGCCATGACGGGCAAGAAGAACCTCAGGCGAGCTGGCGAGCTGCAGGATATGCGCGCGTGACAGCTGCGCCAGCCTGAGGTCACCCGGCGCCGCCGGATCGACCCAGCGGATCTCGGCGATTTCGGCGGCAGGCGCCGCATCGCTGACGCCCATGACGAGGAACACGTCCGCCTCGACGCGGTGGCCGGGCTCATTGGCCGCCGGCGCCGCGAAATGCCCGAGCGGCACGACGTCCCCGGCCGCGACCACGAGCCCAAGCTCCTCGTGCAACTCCCTCCGAAGCGCCGCCACCGGCTGCTCGCCCGGCTCGATCTTGCCGCCCGGCTGCATGAAGACCAGCGAGCCGTTCTTCCGCACGAGAAGGGCGTGACCGTCCTCGCGCAGGATGAGAGCCGCAGCGATGCGAATGATCTTGTCCATGGTGATGCTCGGCTGTGAGGGCTCGGCGGCGGCGGGCCTGGTTCCCTCTCCGCAAACAGACGCCGAGTCAATCCCGCACCGCTCCCCACACGAGAGCCCTGTGCCGACGCCGCGAATCTGGGTTATGAAGGGCGTGCTGGGCCGATCCAGCCGGCGCCTTGTCCATCCGGATGCGCGTCAGCCAAGGACCGGCCAGGCTTCGGGGGTCAGCGGGAGAGCGGATCGATGATGCGGAAGTTTCTCTCGCGGCGGATGGCGGCAGGCCTTGCTGTCGCGATGGCCGTGCTGCCGGTCCTTCCGGCGGCCGCGCAGGATGCGGCCCCCATCCGGGTCGGCACCATCGCGGCGACGGCGCAGCCGATCAATCCCGCCAAGGAATTCGTCGGCCGCATCGAGGCGCGCGAGCGCGTCAGCGTCCGCGCCCGCATCACCGGCTATCTGAAGGACGTGCTCTTCAAGGAAGGGCAGGTCGTCAAGGAAGGCGACCTCCTCTACACGATCGAGCCGGAGCCCTTCGAGGCCGCGCTCTCGCAGGCCGAGGGCAATCTCGAAAAGGCGCGCGGGCAGAAGGCCTTCGCCGAGCAGCAGCTCGTCCGCGCCGACCAGCTTCTCAAGACTCAGACCGGCACGCAGGCGACGCGCGACCAGCGCCAGGCCGAGGACCTCACCGCCAGCGGCGACGTGCTGATCGCCGAGGCCGGCGTCCAGACCGCCAAGATCAATCTCAGCTATACCAAGATCACCTCGCCGATCTCAGGGCTGATCGGCCGCACCGCCGTCAGCAAGGGCAATGTGGTCGGGCCGGACAGCGGCGTGCTGACGACGATCGTCAGCCAGGACCCGATGTATGTCACCATCCCGATCAGCCAGCGCGAATTCCTGACGCTGAAGAGCGACGACCGCACCTCGGGCGGCAGCCAGTTGAGCGTCCTCATCCGCTTTTCCGACGGCTCGGCCTATCCGCTCCCCGGCAAGATCGACTTCGTCGACGTCTCGGTCGACCGCGCCACCGACAGCGTGCTGGTGCGGGCGCTGGTGCCGAACCCCGACGGTTTCCTGATCGACGGTCAGCTGGTCAAGGCGGCGCTGCAGCTTGAAAAGCCGGTCGAGAAGATCCTCGTTCCGCAATCGGCGCTGATCGCCGACCAGAAGGGCGTCTATGTCTTCGTCGTCGTGGACGGCAAGGCCGAGCAGCGCCGCCTGACGCTCGGCGGCGAGCTCGGCGCCAGCGCCATCGTCGATCAGGGGCTTGCCGCCGGCGACCAGGTCGTCGTCGAGGGGCTCGGCGCGCTCCGGCCGGGCGCCGCCGTCACGGCGCAGCCGGTCGCCCCGCTGCCGGGCGCGGGCTGAGCCATGATCTCCGCCCTCTTCGTCGACCGCCCGCGCTTCGCCATCGTCATCGCGCTGGTGACGGTGATCGCCGGCCTGCTGTCGCTATTCACGATCCCGATCGCGCAATATCCCGACATCGTGCCGCCGCAGGTCTCGGTGACGACCTTCTATCCCGGCGCCTCGGCGGCGGTGGTGGAAGCGACCATCGCCCAGCCGCTCGAAAGCCAGATCGTCGGCGTCGACAAGGCGATCTACATGAAGAGCGTCTCGGGCAATGACGGCAGCTATTCGCTGCTGGTCTCGTTCGAGCTCGGCACCAATCCCGACATCAACGCCGTCAACGTCAACAACCGCGTCCAGGTGGCGCTGTCGAAGCTGCCGCAAGATGTCCAGAAGCAGGGCGTCACGGTCAAGAAGCAGTCCTCGGCGCTGCTCGGCGTCATCGCGCTGTCCTCGCCGAAGGAGACGCATGACGAGCTGTTCATCTCGAACTATGCGACGATCAATCTCGTCGACGAGATCCGCTCGACGCCCGGCGTCGGCGATGCGCGGCTGTTCGGGCCGCAGGACTACGCCATCCGCGCCTGGATGCAGACCGACCGGCTGACCGGGCTCGGGCTCACCACCGCCGACATCATCAAGGCGATCCAGAGCCAGAACGTGCAGGCGGCCGTCGGCCGCATCGGCGCGCGGCCGATCTCCGACGACCAGCAGCTGCAGCTCAACATCCAGACCAAGGGCCGCCTGTCCTCGATCGAGGATTTCGAGAAGATCATCGTCCGCACCAATGCGAACGGCTCGGTTCTTAGGCTCGGCGACGTCGCCCGGCTCGAACTCGGCGCCGCCAATCTCGACCGCTCGACGCGGCTCAACGGCGCGCCGGCGACGCTGATCGGCATCTACCAGGCGCCCGGCGCCAACGCGCTCTCGACGCTCGCCGCCGTCAAGGCGAAGCTCGACGAGGCCAAGAAAAGCTTCCCGGAGGATCTCGACTGGAAGGTCACCTACGACCCGACCACCTTCGTCACCGCGACGATCGAGGTCGTCGAGCACACGCTGCTCGAGGCCTTCGTGCTCGTCGTGCTCGTCGTGTTCCTCTTCCTCGGCAATTTCCGCGCGACGCTGATCCCGACCATCGCCGTCCCGGTCAGCCTCATTGGCACCTTCATCGTCCTTAACGCCATCGGCTATTCGGCCAACACCGTCTCGCTGCTCGCGCTGATCCTCGCCATCGGCATCGTCGTCGACGACGCCATCGTCGTGGTCGAGGCGGTCGAGGCCAAGATGGAGCATCATCCGGAGCTCTCTCCGGCCGAGGCGACCAAGGAGGCGATGAAGGAGATCACCGCGCCGATCATCGGCATCACGCTGGTGCTGCTCTCCGTCTTCGTGCCGGTCGCCTTCCTCGGCGGCATCACCGGCGAACTCTTCCGCCAGTTCGCCGTCACCGTCGCCGTCTCGATGCTGCTGTCGGCCATCAATGCGCTGACGCTGTCGCCGGCGCTGTGCGCCATCCTGCTGAAGCCGCATCACGGCCCCCGCCGCGGCCCGATCGGCTATGTGATGCGCGGCATCGACCATGTGCGCGATGCCTATGGCGCGGTGGTCGCGCGGCTCGTGCGCATCGCGATCATCGGTCTCGTGATGGTCGTCGGCTCGGGCGTCGGCATCTATGCCCTCAACAAGATCACCCCGACCGGCTTCCTGCCAGAAGAGGACCAGGGCGCCTTCTTCGTCGTCGTGCAGACGCCGGACGGCGCCTCGATCGGCCGCACCGGCGCGGTGGTGTCGCAGGTCGAGGCGATCCTCAAGGACGAGGAAGCGATCGCCGATTACTCCTCGATCATCGGCCTCAACTTCGTCGACAACTATTCGCAGCCGAACGCCGCCTTCGTCATCGTCTCGCTGAAGCCCTTCGACGAGCGGACGGCCGCCTCCGACAGCGCCAATGCCGTGATGGCGCGGCTGTCGCAGAAGCTTGCTGGCGTCTCGGGCGGCCGTGCGCTGCCGCTCGCCCCGCCGCCGATCATCGGCCTCGGCAATGGCGGCGGCTTCAGCTATGTGCTCCGCGCGCTCTCGAACAACGATCCGGCGGCGCTGGCGCAGGCGCTGCGCGGTCTCCTCGTCGCCGCCAACCAGGACCCGCAGCTCTCGCGCGTCTTCAGCACCTTCTCGGCCTCGAACCCGTCGGTCTTCCTCGACATCGACCGCGACAAGGCGCAGATCCTCGGCGTCGAGATCAGCGACATCTTCCAGGCGCTGCAGACCTCGCTCGGCGGCTCCTATGTCAACGACGTCAACCTGTTCGGCCGCACCTGGCAGGTGCAGGCGCAGGCCGAGGCGACCGACCGCAAGTCGATCGACGACATCTCGCGCATCAATGTGCGCAGCAAGACCGGCGAGATGATCGCGCTTCGCAGCCTCGTCGAGACGCGCATCGTGCTCGGGCCGCAGGCGCTGATCCGCTACAACAACAAGCTCGCCGTCACCGTGCAGGGGAGCCCCGCGCCCGGCGTCTCCTCGGGCCAGGCGCTGGCCGCGATGGAGCGCGTGGCGGAGGCCTCGCTGCCCTCAGGCTATGGCGGCGAGTGGACCGACATCTCGTTCCAGGAGAAGCGCGCCGAGGGCCAGATGGGGATGATCCTCGGCTTCGCCATCCTCTTCGCCTTCCTGTTCCTCGTGGCGCTCTATGAGAGCTGGACCATTCCGGTGCCGGTGCTGCTCTCGGTCGCGGTCGGCATTCTCGGCGCCTTCCTGGCGCTGGTGGTCGGCCATCTGACGCTCGACCTCTATGGCCAGATCGGCATGATCGTCCTCATCGGCCTCGCCGCCAAGAACGGCATCCTGATCGTCGAATTCGCCAAGGAGCGGCGCGAGCAGGGCATGCCGCTGCTGGAAGCGGCGACCGAGGGCGCGCGGCTGCGCTTCCGCCCGGTGATGATGACGTCCTTCGCCTTCATCCTCGGCCTCGCGCCGCTGGTGTTCGGCAGCGGCGCTGCGATGCTCGCCCGCCGCAACGTCTCGACGCCGGTGTTCGGCGGCATGCTCGCCGCCTCGCTGATCGGCATCTTCGCCATTCCCGCCCTCTACGTGACCTTCCAGGCGCTGCGCGAGCGGGTGAAGGGCCAGAAGAAGGCCTGAGGCGCGCGCGTCAGGCCCGCTGACCGGCCCTTGGGCCGGCGGCCGGGCTCCGGGCTGCTGCGGTCGCTGTGGCGGCGGCGACCCGGACGGCGTCGCGGCCGGCGGTCTTGGCCTCGTAGAGCGCGATGTCGGCGCGGCGCATGGCGTCCTCGATCCGCTCGTCCCGATGGGTCAGGGCGATGCCGAAACTCGCCGTCGCGCGAAAATCCGCCGGCAGCCCCGGATAGACGGTCATCGCGGCCATCTCCTGGATGGCCTCGAGATAGAGCCGCGCCGCCGCCACCGAGCAGTCGGGCATCAGCAGGCAGAACTCCTCGCCGCCGATCCGGCCGCAGATGCCGTTGCCCTCTGTGAGTTCGCCGAGGCTGGCGCCGAAGACGCGGATGACCTCGTCGCCGGCGGCATGGCCGTAGCGATCGTTGATCGTCTTGAAATGATCGAGGTCGCACATGATGAGGATCGACGGCAGGCCGCGCGGCGTCGCCGCGAGCGCCGCCCGCGCCTCCTCCAGGAAGGCGCCGCGGGTCAGGGCGCCCGAGAGCGAGTCGCGCTGCAGCCGGCGCGCCGCTTCCGCCATGACCGCGCGGCCAACGACGAAGAGCAGCGCCAGTCCGAGCAGGGTCATGAGAATGCCGCCGGCGGTCTGCGAGATCTGGGCATAGAGGGTGACGAGATAGTCGCGGACGCCAGGGCCACTTTTCGAAGCCGCCCCGATGAGCAAGGCCTTGGCGAGGAAATGGACCGCGTTGACGGCGAGGACGAGCGCGAGCGCCGTATCGGCCGCGCGCCGGCGCGGCGCGGAATAGGCGAAATAGGCCGCGATCCCCAGAATGATCGTGAATGGCAGGTGGTAGCAGATGCCGAACAGCAGCGCGCGCGGCAGGTCGTAGAGAACGAAGGTGTTGATCGCCGTGGAGAGGACGCCGAAGGGGAGCAGCCAGGCGATCGGCCGCTGCGGCCGATAATGCAGCGACAGGCCGGCGGTGATCAGCGTCACGGCCAGCAGTAATGACGCGTAGGAGAACGTCCAGACGAAGCGCGGCCAGGGCGCATTGAAGACATAGGCCACACCCTCGGTAGCAACAGCGGCGGACCCCGCCAGGAAACCCGCGGCACACCAGAGGCCGAGGCGGATTTCACTCTTCCAGCTGAGCGCCAGAAACGCGACGGCGAAGCCGACGCAGATCATGAAGTCCATTGCGAGAAGAAAAGCCGCGCTGCCCATCAGTCCCCATCCGATCGACATCTGCCTCATCCGGCAGAAGGTTTAAGGCGCACGGCCTTGTCAAGGTGAAGCCGGCGGCCCGGGGGCGGCCGTCGGCACAGATGCGATCAGAGCCCGGCGAGGAACAGGCGGATCAGCCTGAGGCTCTCCTCGGCGATGCCGGCGATGAGCGCTTCGCCCTTCTCCGCCGTCGCCGGGCGCGGGTCGCCGAAGACGCCCGACCGGTTGAAGCTCGAGAGATCGAGCGGGACGCTGCCGAAGAGTTCCGGGAATTCCGGATATTCCGGCGCCGCCTTCTCCATCTGCACGAGCTTCGGCGCCAGCGCCAGCATCATCGAGGTCTCGACCTCGTCGGCGTGATAGAAAGTCGGCGCGGCAGGCTGGCTGTCGCAGATCGCGGTCGCGATCCGTTCCATGCCGGGATAGTCGAGATGCATGACCGGAAAGCGACGCTCTAGCTTCAGCAGCCGCGCCGCGAGCGCGATCGGCTCGCGATTGCCGAAATGGCCGTTGACGATGACGAGCGCCCGGACGCCCATGCGCGCGAGGCCGCTGCCGAGATCGACCAGCACGGCGCGCAGCGTATCCGGCGAGAGCGACAGCGTGCCGGCAAAGCCCTCGTTGTTCCAGGCATCGCCATAGGCGATCGGCGGCAGCAGCAGCGCATCGAGCCCTTCGGCGATGCGGCGGGCGACGCCATTCGCCATCACCGTGTCGGTCGAGAGCGGCAGATGGGCGCCATGCTGCTCGAGCGCGCCGACCGCGAGCACGGCGACGACGCCGCGCGCGATCGCCTCCTTCACCTCGGGCGAGGTGGCGGCGTGAAGATCGAGCATGCGGGTCACTCCTTCTCCGCGTTGCCGCGCCGGAACGGCACGCCGAGCGCGGCGGGTGCGCCGGATCGGCCGACAAAACCGGCAAGGACGATGATCGTCAAGACATAAGGCAGCATCAGCAGGAACTGGAACGGCACCCCGGTTGGCAGGATCTGCGCGCGCAATTGCAGCGCATCGGCGGCGCCGAACAAGAGCGAGGCGAAGAGCACGCCGAGCGGATGGCGACGGCCGAGAATGAGGATGGCGAGCGCGATATAGCCGCGCCCGGCGGTCATGCCGTCGAGGAAGACGCCGGTGGCCGCGAGCGAGAGAAACGCGCCGCCGAGCCCGGCAAGGCCGCCGGAGATGGCGATCGCCTGAAAGCGGATGCGGGCGACATCGAGGCCGAGCGTCTCGGCGGCGGCCGGATGCTCGCCGACGGCGCGGATATCGAGGCCGAAGCGCGTCTTGGCCAGCACGAACCAGGCGATGAAGACGAGCGCCAGCGCGCCATAGGCCAGCATATCCTGCCGGAAGAGCAGCGGCCCGATCACCGGCAGATCGGCGAGGGGGCCGAGATCCGGCGCCACGAAGGCATCGACGCGCGGCCGGTCGGTGCCGGCGCCGAAGGCGAGACGGTAGAAGAAGGAGGTGACGCCGACCGCGAGCAGATTGACCGCGATGCCGACCACGACCTGGTTTGACCCGAGCGTGATCGTATAGACGCCGAGCAGCAGTCCGGTCGCGGCGCCCGCGAGAACGGCCGCGACGACGCCGACGACGAGATGGCCGCTCGCGTAAGCCGCGAGGAAGCCTGTGAAGGCGCCGACCAGCATCATGCCTTCGAGGCCGATATTGAGCACGCCGGAGCGCTCGGCGAAGACGCCGCCGAGCGCCGCCAGCATGATGGGGATGGCGAGCCGCATCGAGGCGGAGAGGAAGCCGGCGAAGGTCGGATCGGTGAGGAGCGCGAGCATGGTCAGGCCCTCCGTGTGAGGCGGGCGGCAAGCCAGCCGCGCAGCATCGGCAGCGCCGAGCGGCCGATGAGGAACAGCACGACAAGGCCCTGGATGACGGTCGTCAGCGTCGAGGGCACGCCGGCGGCCGATTCCATCGTCGAGGCGCCGATCTGCAGCGCGGCAAACAGGAAGGCGCTGGCGAGCACGCCGAACGGATTGGTCGCGCCGAGCAGCGCGACGATGATCGCGGTGTAGCCGAAGCCCGGCGAGAGATTCTCGATCATCCGCCGCTGCACCCCGGCGACCTCGGAGAAACCGGCAAGGCCGGCGAGCGCGCCGCAAATGAGGAAGCCGAACAGGATGGTGCGGCGGACATCGATGCCGGCATTCTCGGCCGCGCGCGGATTGAGCCCGGTGACGCGGAGGCGGAAGCCGTTGGTGCGCCGCCACAGGAAGAGATGCGCCAGCACGGCCGCGACCACGACGATGAGGATGCCGGCATGGAGGCGCGTGCCGGAAAGCAGCACCGGCAGGCGGCCGTCGGCGGTCAGCCGCGCGGTCTGGGCGAGGGCGCCGTTCGGATCCTTGAGGGGCCCATGCAGCAGGAAGGAGACGAGGTGGATCGCGACATAGTTGAGCATGATCGTGGTGATCAGCTCGTCGGCACGAAAGCGCAGCTTGAGCAGGGCGGCGATGCCCGACCAGAGGGCGCCGGCGAGTGCCGCGGCGAGCGCCATCGCCGGCAGCAGCAGAAAGGCGGGCCATCCCGCGCCGAACATGCCGACGGCCCCGGCCGCCGTGCCGCCGATGAAGAGCTGGCCCTCGGCGCCGACATTGAACACGCCGGCGCGGAAGGCGAGCGCGATGCCGAGGCCGCAGAGCGCGAGCGGCACCGTGCGCACCAGCGTCTCGGCAAGGCCGTTGCGCGAGCCGAGCGCCGCCTCGAACAGGGCGCCATAGGCAGTGAGCGGATTGACGCCGACCGCCGCGATCAGCAGCGCGCCGACGAGGAAGGCGGCGAGCACAGCGGCGAGGCTGGCGCCGAGCGCCGGCGGCAGGCGCAGCTTCGGCCGGGGGGACGAGGTGGTGCTCATGCCGCGCGTCCCGCCATCATCAGGCCGAGCCGCTCGACGGAGATCTCGGCGCGGGCCATCTCGCCGACCACGGCGCCCTTCACCATCACCACGATCCGGTCGGAGAGCGCGAGGATCTCGTCGAGCTCGGTCGAGACGAGCAAGACGCCCGCCCCGGCCGCGCGGCGGGCAAGCAGCGCGCGATGCACGAAGGCAGTGGCGCCGACATCGAGGCCGCGCGCCGGCTGCACGGCGACGAGGAGGCGCGGATCGCGCGCCAGCGCCCGGCCGAGCACGACCTTCTGCTGGTTGCCACCCGAGAGCGTGCCGACGCGCTGGTCCGGCCCGCTGGCGCGGACGTCGAAGGCCTGCATGACGGTGCCGGCCAGCGCCGCGATCGCCGGACGGTCGATCCAGCCACGCTGCGAGAAGGGGGCATCGCCGATGCGCTCCAGCACGATGTTGTCACGGATCGACAGCGGCTCGACCAGCGCGGTGCGGTGGCGATCCTCCGGGATATGGGCGAGGCCGAGCGCGATGCGGCGGGCGATGGTCGCGGCCGTCACATCCTCGCCGGCAAGCTGGATGCGCCCGGCCGCGATCCGGGCGAGGCCGACGATCGCCTCGGCGAGCTCCTGCTGGCCGTTGCCGTCGACGCCGGCGATGCCGACGATCTCGCCGGCCCCGACCGTGAGGCTGACGCCATCGACGCGGAGGAGGCCGCGCGCATCGCGGCAGGATAGGTTTTCGACCTCGAGGATCGGCCGCGCCGAGCCGCCCGCGGCGGACGGACGCGTGGCGTCCTCCAGTCGCGGCAGCGCGACATCGGCGCCGACCATCATGCGGGCGAGGCCGCGCGCATCGGTCGTCGCTGTCCGGGCCGTGGCCACCACCTTGCCGTGGCGCAGCACCGTGACGGTATCGGTCAGCGCCATCACCTCACCCAGCTTGTGGCTGATGAAGATGATCGCGGTGCCCTCCGCGGCGAGCGCCTTCAGGATGCGGAAGAGCCCCGCAGTCTCCTGCGGCGCCAGCACGGCGGTCGGCTCGTCGAGGATCAGGATGCGGGCGCCGCGATAGAGCGCCTTCAGGATCTCGACCCGCTGCTGGCCGGCGATGGAGAGACCGCTGATCCGGGCATTCGGATCGATATCGAGGTCATAGGCCGCGGCGAGCGCGCGGATCTTCGCGGCGGCGGCCTTCAAGTCAGGGATGAAGCGGCCGGTCGCAGGAAGGCCGAGGCAGACATTCTCGGCGACGGTCAGCGTCGGCACGAGCATGAAATGCTGGTGCACCATGCCGATGCCGAGCCGCATCGCCTCCTGCGCCGAGCCGAGCGGCTCGACGGTCCCGGCAATCCGGATCTCGCCGGCGACCGGCACCAGCAGCCCGGCCAGAACGCGCATCAGCGTCGACTTGCCGGCCCCGTTCTCACCGAGCAGGGCATGGATCTCGCCGGAGGCGACGGTGAGGTCGACATCGTCATTGGCGATGAAGCTGCCAAAGGCGACGCGGATGCCGCGCATGTCGAGGAGAGGGGGAAGCGTGGTCATCATCTGTGCCGTCACGGGAGGCCCATTCCCCAGTTCTTCACCGTGCTGCGGGAACAGCAATCCCCCAAGCTGTCATGGCCGGGCTTGACCCGGCCATCCAGACTTTCTCTCAGTCGCCATCAAGGCTGGATTGCCGGGTCAGGCCCGGCAATGACACAGCCTCGGAACCAACAGCCGGTTTATTCGGCTCTATTCCGCGTTCGACGTATCGAGCGGGACGGTGAAGGCGCCGGACTTGATCGCCTCGAACTTCGCCTCGACCGCCTTCAGCACAGCCGGCGGGACGCCGGCGTCGAGGCCGTGGAAATCGGCGAGCTTCACCGAGCCCTCGGGAATGCCATAGGACCAGTTCTGGCTCTTCCAGCTCTTGTCTTCGACCGACTTGGCGACGGCGGTGACGAGCGGGCCGAGGTCCCAGGTGACCGAGGTCAGCACGACCTTGGGGCCGAGATGGTTCTGGTCGGTCATGGCGCCGAGCGCGAAGACGTTCTTGGCGATCGCCGCGTCGATGACGCCGACGCCCTGCGCCGACAGCACGTCCGCGCCCTGCTCGACCTGCGCGATGGCGGCTTCCTTGGCCTTTGGCGGATCGAACCACGAGCCGATGAAGGTGTGCAGCACCTTGGCGTCCGGCACCATCTCCTTGGCGCCGGCCTCATAGGCGTGGAGGTTCGCCAGCATGTTGGGCGCGGGCATCCCGCCGACCCAGCCGATGGTCTTCGTCTTCGAGGCGCCGGCGCCGAGCATGCCGGCGAGATAGGCGCCCTGGTAGTCGGGGTTGGAATAGGTGCCGAGATTGGGCGCCAGTTCCTTGGCCGTGCCGGCCATGAACACCGTGTTCGGGAAGTCCTCGGCGACGTTCAGCGCCGCATCGCCGAACGAGAAGGAATGCGCGAAGACGAGGCCGTAGCCGCGCGAGGCATAGTCGCGCAGGATGCGCTCGGCATCGGCGTCGGAGACGTTCTCGGAATAGGCCACCTCGACGCCGAGCGCCTTGGCGGCGGCCTGCAGGCCGTTATAGCCGACCGAGTTCCAGTCGTTGTCGCTGATCGGCCCCGGCAGGACCATCGCGACCCTGAGACCGTCAGCCTCGGCCATCGCCGCGCCGCCGAAGAGCAGCGGCAGCGCCGCCAGCGCGAGTTTGAGACCGGTGCGCATCCTGTTGAACATCGTCGTCCCCGCTCGTTGGACCCATTTCCCCTTGGTCTAATCGATAGTCGCGGTTTCGCCAGCCCGAAATGCGTGCGTCACCGCACGAAATGTGCACAACGAGCGATCTTCTGTGTGCAGATCACCAGACAATGGGATGCGTGGCGCCCGTCGCGACATTGACGAAGCCCTCCGGCGCCAGCGGCGAGGGCGCCACCAGCACCCAGCGCCAGGGCGCGCAGGTGAGCGTCGCAAACGAGAGACGCTCGGGAAAACCCGGCCACCAGCGCGGCGAGAAGGTCGGCTCATACATCCAGTCGATCTCCGCCCCTGCCGCATAGAGCGCCTGCATCTCGGCATCGAGCACCGCCGCCGGCCGCGCCGTCATCAGCCCGCCGACCTCGTAATGGACCCGCGCGACGACCTTGCCGCCCGTGACGAGCACCCAGCCGCCCTGCTGCTCTCCGAGTTCATTCGCCACCATCGCCATCGCTTCATCCGACGAGCCGGTGACCCAGATATTGTGCTTGTCATGGCCGAGCGTCGCGCCGAGCGCCGTGTCCGCCGTGCGCGGACCGGTGCCGAGCCAGAACATCTTCGACACCTTCGCCTCGCCGGAGAAGCGGTCGACGATGGCGAACTTCGTCACGTTGCGGCTCGCATCGCGCTGCACGGCGCCGTCCGCGACGGGGAGTTCCATGGTGATGAAATCATCGTGCCAGTGGAACGGCCTCAGCAGCGCCGCCTTGGCGGTGGTGGCTCCGGCGTCGGGCGCTGCAATCCGGAAATCCTCCGCCGTCACCGTGCGGCCGAGATTGACCGTCTTGGTCGCCCAGTCCGGCCAGTCGATCTTGGGCAGCGGCCCCTCATAGCGGCCGGCCTCGGCGGCCTTCTCGCCATCGGCATAGACCTTCACGACATCGAGCCGCGCGACATCGCCGAGCAGCACGATATCGGCGAAGCGCCCGGGCGCGACCGAGCCGACCCAGGGCGTCAGGCGCATATGGCGGGCCGGATTGATCGTGACGCACTGGATGGCGATCTCGGGCGCGAGGCCGCTTTCGATGGCGAGGCGGGCGTTGTGGTCGGTGGCGCCGATCTTCAGCGTGTCCGAGGCGCTGCGGTCGTCGGTGACGAAGGCGACCTGCGACCAGTCGGAAAGCCCCTTGCCGATGAGGCCCTTGACGATATCCGGCAGCGAGTGCGGCCGCAGCTCGACGAAGAGCCCATGCGTCAGCTTCTCGAACACCTCCTCCAGGAACCAGCCCTCGTGGTCGCTCGCCATGCCGGCGGCGGCGAAGGCGTTGATCGTACCGAGATCGCGGAGGCCCGCGGCATGGCCCTCGACGACGCCGCGCGCCTCGAAGGTGGCGCGGATCATGCCCCAGAGCCGGTCATAGGAGGGATTGTCGGGATTCCAGACCGACGGCCAGTCCATGACCTCGTCGAGCCCGGCGACCATCAGGCTTTCGGCCATGAACGACTTCTGCTCGTCATAGCCGAACCAGCCGCCGCCCCATTCATAGGCGGTCGGCGGCACGGCGGAGCCCGGCAGCGGGAAGATCTTCATCGGCGAGCCGCGCCGGCGCGCCTCCAGCCAGAATTCGAGATTGCGGCCGCCATTGACGTTGGAGAATTCGTGGCTCGCCTCGCAGACCCAGGTGACGCCGCGCGGCATCACCAGCGCCGCCTCATATTCCGGCGTCAGATGCGAGCTCTCGATATGCTTGTGCGCCTCGCCGAAGCCGGGCACCGCCGAAAGACCAGGCTCATGCAGCCGCTCTTCCGCCTCGCCCTGCCAGGAACCGGCCGGCCCGACATAAGCGATGCGGCGGCCCTTGATGACGATCTCCTGATCCTGCAGCCACATGCGCGAATGCACGTCGAGCAGCCGGCCGACCCGGAGCACGCGGTCCGCCGGGCGCTTGCCGAGTGCCGTGAGCGTCAGGTCCTGCCGGATGGCGATCTCCTTCCCCGCCTCGATGAGCAGATCGTCGGGAAGCGGCGCGGCGGGATGAGCCATCGGGGACCTCGGAGGCTAGGGGATCGAGGAGAGGTAGAAGCCGCCGCCGCCGCTGTAAAGCGGCCGCCAGCGGATCGGGCCGGGCGGAAGGTCGCGCCTTCAGGCGGTGGACAGTCCGTTCGCCGCAGAAGCGATATCGCGGGCCGGCGCGAGAGCGTAGGGTCCGCGCCTCATCAACGGTTCAGGGGCGCAGCGCCATGCTCGTCGACGGCAAATGGTCCGCCAGCTGGGACCCGGTCCAGGCCAAGGATGAGAAAGGCGGCTTCGTCCGCCAGATCTCGTCCTTCCGCAATTTCGTCACCGCGGATGGTGCGCCGGGCCCGACCGGCAGCGGCGGCTTCAAGGCCGAGGAGGGCCGCTACCACCTTTTTGTCGCGCTGATCTGCCCCTGGGCCTCGCGCACGCTGATCGCCCGCGCGGTCAAGCGCCTGGGCGACGTCATAAGCATCACCGTTGTCGAGCCGGCGCTGACCGACGAAGGCTGGCGCTTCGGCGATGATGCCGACTGCCGGCCGGACCCGATCCTCGGCGCTGCCTATATCCATGAGATCTACACCCGCGCCGATCCGCACTTCACCGGCCGCGCCACCGTGCCGGTGCTCTGGGACAAGGAGCGCGGCACCATCGTCAACAACGAGTCGGCCGATATCGTCCGCATGCTGAATGCGGCCTTCGCCGGGCTTGGCGACGACAGCGTCGACCTCTATCCCGAACCCCTCAGGGCCGAGATCGATGCGCTGAACGCACGAATCTATCCGAGCCTCAACAACGGCGTCTATCGCGCCGGCTTCGCGACGACGCAGCTCGCCTATGACGAGGCCTATGCCGATGTCTTCGCCATGCTGGACGAGCTGGAACAGCGGCTCGACGGGCGCCGCTTCCTCGTCGGCGAGCGCTTCACCGAGACCGACATCCGCGCCTTCGTGACGCTGGTGCGCTTCGACGCCACCTATCACGGCGTCTTCAAATGCAATCGCCGCCGCATCGCCGACTATCCCCATCTCTCGTCCTATCTGGAGCGGGTGCTCGCCCTTCCGGGCGTCGCCGGCACCGTCAGCATCGATCACATCAAGCGCGGCTATTATTCGATCAATGCGCTGAACCCGAACGGCATCGTGCCGCTCGGGCCGGATCTCCCCTTCGCGGGACTGCTCACCCGCCCGTGACGGCTTGACTCGTTTCGACGATTCCACGATCGTCGAAACATGGAATCATCAACTGCCATCCAGAGCCTGTCGGCCCTCGCGCAAGAGGGCCGCCTCGCCATCTTCCGCCTCTTGGTCGGCGCCGGCGACGCGGGCATCGCCGCCGGCGAGATCGCACGCCGGCTCGGCGTTCCCGCCAACACGCTGTCGGCACAGCTCTCCGTGCTTTCGCATGCCGGCCTCGTCAGCGCCGAGCGCGCCGGACGATCGGTGATCTACCGTGCCGAGATCGGGGCGATGAGCGCACTCGTCCTCTTCCTGATGCAGGATTGCTGCGGCGGCCGGCCAGAGATCTGCCTGCCGGTGACGGCGAGCCTTGCGGAAGCGGAGCGCGCGCCATGCGCCTGCTGAGCGCGGACGAGGCAGCGCCGGCCAGCGAGGCGCCCGTGTTTGATCTTTCCCGCCGCCTCGTCGCCGAGGCGCTCGGCACCGCGCTGCTGCTCGCCGTCGTCGTCGGCTCCGGCATCATGGGCGAGCGGCTCGCCGGCGGATCGGTCGGCCTTGCCCTCCTCGCCAATACGGTCGCCACCGGCGCCGGGCTCGTCGTGCTGATCCTCGTCTTCGGGCCGATCTCGGGCGCGCATTTCAACCCCGTCGTGACGCTGGTCATGTTGCTGAAGCGCGCGCTCGATCCGCGCACGGCGGCAGCCTATGTCGCGGCGCAGGCGCTCGGCGCCGTGCTCGGCGTCGTCCTCGCGCACCGGATGTTCGAACTGCCGCTGCTCACCCTGTCGGAGAAGGCGCGCGACGGCGGCGGGCAGATGCTCTCGGAACTGGTGGCGACCTTCGCCCTCATCGCGACCATCCTGGCGACGAGCCGCTTCCGCCCGTCGGTGACGCCGGCCGCGGTCGGGCTGGTCATCACCTCGGCCTACTGGTTCACCGCCTCGACCTCCTTCGCCAATCCGGCGGTGGCGGTGGCGCGGTCGCTGACGAATTCCTTTGCCGGCATAGCACCGGCCTCGCTGCCCGGTTTCATCGCCGCCGAACTTGTCGGCGCGCTGCTGGCGCTGGTGCTGTTTCGCTGGTTGCTCAACCCTGGAGACCGCCGATGAGCACCTTCTTCCCGGTCGTCATCCACCACAATCCGGACTGCGGCACCTCGCGCAACGTGCTCGCGATCATCGAGGCGGCCGGCTACGCGCCGGTGGTGATCCCCTATCTCGAGACGGGCTGGACGCGGCCGCAGCTGCTCGCCCTCTTCGCCGCGGCGGGGCTCTCGCCACGCGCAGCGCTGCGCGAGACGAAGTCGCCCGCCGAAGCGCTCGGCCTGCTCGCAGAAGGCGTCGACGACGAGACGATCCTCGCCGCGATGATCGCGCATCCCGTGCTCGTCAACCGGCCGCTGGTGGCGACGCCGAAGGGCGTCCGGCTCTGCCGCCCGTCGGAGACGGTGCTCGATCTCCTCGAGCGCTGGCCGCCGGGGCCGCTCCTGAAGGAGGACGGCAGCCCCGTCCTCGATGCCGAGGGGAAGCGGGTCGGCTGACGCCTCACGCCTCCTCGGCGAGAGCCTCCATCACCAGCTTCGCCGTTGCTTCCGCCGAGGCCGGGTTCTGGCCGGTGATCAGGTTGCCGTCGCGCGTCGCAAACGGCGCGAAGTCGGGCCCTGAGACATGCAGGGCGCCGAGCTCGCGCAGCCGGCTCTCAAGCAGGAACGGCACCGCTTTGTCGAGCCCGACGGCGCGCTCCTCGCTGTCGGTGAAGGCGGCGAGGCGGCGGCCCTTGACCACCGGCACGCCATGCTCGTCGCGCGCCGAGACGAGACCGGCCGGGCCGTGGCAGACGGCGGCGACGATCGTGCCGGCGCCAAGGCGGCGCGCGACGAGGTCGGCGAGCGCGGTGCTCTCGGGATAGTCGAACATCGTGCCATGGCCGCCCGGCAGGAACACGGCGTCATAGGCATCGCCATCCAGCGTGTCGAAGCGCGGCGTCGCACTGGCGATCGCCTCGAAGGCGGGGTCCGCCAGCGCGCGCTCGACCGAGGCGTCGTTCTCGCCGGCCGGCTTCATGCTGCGCGGATCGACCGGGATCTTGCCGCCGGAAATCGAGGCGATCGTCACGTCGGCGCCGGCATCGCGGAAGGCATAATAGGGCGTCGTCAGTTCCTCGAGCCAGAGGCCGGTCGGCTCGCCGTCGTCCATGCGGGCGGCGGACGTGGCGATGAGGAGGATGGTCTTCGGAGCGGGCATCGGCGGGGTCCTTCGGTGTGTCGGCACGCGATCGTTTCCTCGGGGAAGGATCGCGGACGGGAATGAATGGGGGTCTCAGCCGCGCAGCGGCCCTTGGCCATGCGCAGGCTCTGGGCCTTGATCAGGCCGCCAGCGCCAACCAACGGCCGATCATCCGTCCTGGTTCCCGCGTCGCCCCCGGGGTGTCCGGAAGGGCGAGGCGCAAGCGTCGCCGGAACCAAACGCCGGTATCGGCATTTCCCAAGCGCTTTCCCCCACGCGCTGGAGACTACCGATGAAATCGCTTTCCTCGACCGCCCTCGTTGTCGTCGTGCTGCTGACCGCGACGCTCGCCGGCTGCGCCAACACCGTCCGCGGCGTCGCCACCGACGTGAAGCAGACCGGCAATGCGGTCGAAGATTCGGTCCGCTAGTCCGCGCCGCCCGCCTGTCTGACCTCGGGGGCCGACTGTGCTCGAACTGATCGACGGTGCCTTCCTGTCGACCCATCTGCCGAAGTCGCAGATCGCGCTGCGGCTGCTGGCGGCCTCCCTGCTCGGCGCCCTCATCGGCGCCGAGCGCTCCTGGCGCTCGCGGCCGGCCGGGCTCCGCACCCATACGCTGACGGCGCTCGCCTCCGCCGTCTTCACCATCGTGATGCTGGAGATCCTCCATTCCGACGTGCTCGGCATGGAGCATGTCGTCGTCGATCCGGTCCGTATCATCGAGGCCGTAACCTCGGGCGTCGCCTTCCTCGCGGCGGGCGCGATCATCCAGAGCCGCGGCCAGGTCAAGGGCCTGACGACGGGCGCCGCGATGTGGCTGGCGGGCGCGATCGGCGTCGCCTGCGGCCTCGGCTATGTCGCCGTCGCGGCGATGGCGGCCGTGGTGTGCCTCTTCGTCGTCATCGCCCTCTCCTACGTCCAGATCAAGTCGTCCGACAGCCCCGATTGAACGCCGCCCCGGCGCTTCGTATGACTGAGAGAGAGGCCGACCGGCGCAAGACCGGCGGCTGGTGACACGGGTGGAAGCATGACCATGAAGATCGGATTCTATACCTCGACGCTCGGCGACCGGCCCATCGACGAGGTCATCGATTTTGCGGCGCGCGAGGGTTTCGACGCGATCGAGATCGATGTCGGCAGCCATATCCCGGCGCCGGCCGATCTCGGGCCGATCGTCGAGCGGGCGCGGGCCAAGGGCCTGTTCGTCTCCTCGGTGACACTGTTCGGCAACCAGCTCGAGCCCGATGCCGAGGCGCGGGCGGCGCTCCGGGCGCGGACCAAGGCCTATGTGGCCGCCGCCGTCGAGGCGAAGGTTCCGGTGTTCGTCTTCTTCGCCGGCCGCAATCCGGACGTCTCGGAAGATGAGAACTACGGCGATTTCGCCGCATGGGCGAAGGAGCTGCTGCTCGCATCCGCCGCCTCGCCGATCAAGCTGGTGCTGGAGAACTGGCCGGGCCGCGACAAGAACTTCATCGCCGTCAATCCGGTCGGCTGGCGCAAGCTGTTCGCGCTCGTCGACGACCCGCGCCTCGGCCTCGAATTCGATCCCTCGCATCTCCTCTGGCAGGACATCGACCCGATGGCGGCGCGCAAGGAATTCGCAGGGCGCATCGCCATCCTGCATGCCAAGGATACGGTGCTCGACCGCGACACCATCGAGGCGCACGGCTTCCCCTGGTTCCGCTATGTGCTGCCCGGCCGCGGCATGCTCGACTGGCGCTCGTTCCTTGCCGAGGCGCGCGCCGACGGCTTCGACGGGGTGATCTCGCTCGAGCACGAGGACAGCGATTTCGGCTGGCCGAAGAAGGATCTGGACGCCCGCCGCGAAGGCCACCGCGTCGCCCTGGAGACGCTGCGCGCCGCGCTCCGCTGAACCGGCAGGCGCCGCGAAGGCCGGCGTGACGGCCTTGCCCTCGACAGGCCGCCGCCGCCGCTCTATTCGGGCATGATGATCCTGCTCGCCATCGACACCGCGCTTGAAAACTGCGCCGTCGGCCTTTCGGCCGATGGCGAGGTCTTCACGCGCGTGCGCGTCATCGGCCGCGGGCATGCCGAAATCCTGATGGGCGAGATCGCCGCCCTGTTCGCGGAGGCGGGCCTTCGCCCCGATGCGCTCGACCGCATCGCCGTCACGGTCGGCCCCGGCTCGTTCACGGGGCTTCGCGTCGGTATCGCCGCGGCGCGCGGCCTCGCGCTGGTGCGGCGGATTCCGGTCGTCGGCATCTCGACGCTCGCCGCCCATGCCGAACAGGCCCGCACCCTCGGCAGCGGCGGCCGGCCCATCCTCGCGCTGTTGCCGGCGCGCGGCGAGGAAGCCTTCGGCCAGCTCTTCTCCCCTGAGGCCGAGCCGCTCGAGGACGCATTCGCCGCGCCCGCGACCCTCTTCGCGGAGCGCGCGGCGGCCGAGGGCTTCGCGGTCGCAGGCGCCGGCGCGGCGCTGCTCGGCGCCGGCTTCCTCCCGCTGCACGGCGATTCGGCGCCGCGGATCGAGACGCTGCTTTCGCTCGGCGCCCGGCTCGATCCGGCCTCCCACCCGCCGAAGCCGCTTTATGTCAAGCCGCCCGATGCCGTTCCGCAGGCCGGGGCGAGGGTCGCGCGCCGATGATCTACACCATGCTCAACCTGTTTCCGCAGTCCCGCATCGTCCATGACGAGGTGCGCGGGGAGAACGACGTCGAGGCCATGGTGACGATCCATGCCGAGGGCTTCCGCCGCGGCTGGGGCATCGACGAGTTCGAGAAGCTGCTCGCCGAGCCGACGGTGCGCTGCCTGCTGCTCAGGCGCGAATCGGTGCTCGGAACGCGGCGCGTGCTCGGCTTCATCATGATGCGCAGCGTCGCCGGCGAGGCGGAGGTGCTCACCATCGCGGTCGCCGCGGCACGGCGGGGACACGGCTATGGCCGCCGCCTGATCGACGAGGCGATCCGCCGCGTCTATGCCGAGGGCGTCGGCGAGGTGTTCCTGGAGGTCGACGAAAGCAATCAGCCGGCGCGCGCGCTCTATCGCCGGCTCGGCTTCCGCGAGGTCGGCCGCCGCAAGGGCTACTATGCCGATGGCGGGCCGGGCGGCACCGCGCTTGTCATGCGGCTGCAACTCCGTTAAGCGGCAATCAGCCGGGTCGGCCACCGGGGGAACGGGATGAGCCAGCCAGTCACCGAAGACAACCACACGCTCGAGACGGCCTGCGCCGCCAAGGGCATGCGCATGACCGACCAGCGGCGGACGATCGCGCGGGTTCTCGATGCCGCCAACGACCATCCCGATGTCGAGGAGGTCTATCGGCGCGCCTCGGCGATCGATCCGCGCATCTCGATCTCGACCGTCTACCGGACGGTGAAGCTGTTCGAGGATGCCGGCATCATCGAGCGACACGATTTTCGCGACGGCCGCAGCCGCTACGAGACAGTGTCCGAGGAACATCACGATCATCTGATAGACTTGCGCTCGGGCACGGTGATCGAGTTCCGCAGCGAGGAGATCGAGGCGCTGCAGGACGTGATCGCCAAGCGGCTCGGCTACCGGCTGGTCGACCACCGGCTGGAGCTCTACGCTGTGCCGATCGAGGCGAAGGGCAAGGAACGGTCTTGAAGGCAGCGACATCGTGAAGCTCTCGGCGCGGCTGGTCGTGCTCGTCATCGTGCTCGCGCTGACGACGCTGGTGTTCCTGCCGTTCCAGCTCGTCGCGATGGCCCTCTTCCCGCGCCGGGCCGGGTTTCTGCCGATGGTCTGGCAGCGCGTCGCCGCCTTCATGCTCGGCCTCAGGGTGCGCGTCGAAGGCTTGCCCTCGACGGCAAGGCCGCTGCTCATCGTCTCCAACCACATCTCCTGGCTCGACATCGTCACGCTCGGCAGCCTGATGCCGCTCTCCTTCATCGCCAAGCGCGAGGTGTCGGAGTGGCCGGTCGTGCGCCGGCTCGCCCGCCTGCAGCGCAGCGTCTTCATCGACCGCGCCCGCCGGACGGCGACGGCCGAGGCGGGCGAGGCGATCGCCGCCCGCCTCGCCACAGGCGACCCCTTGGTGCTGTTCGCGGAAGGAACGACTGGCGACGGCATCTCGGTGCTGCCCTTCCGCAGCGCGCTGGTCGGCGCGGCCGCCAAGGCGGGCGCCGGACTGGCAGGCGCCGGCGCCGCGACGCCGGGCGAGGCGGCCACCATCACCATCCAGCCGGTCGCGGTGCTCTACATGGCGCTGCAGGGGCTGCCGATCGGCCGCTTGCGCATGACGGCCGTCGCCTGGCATGGCGACATGGACCTCGCGCCGCATCTCTCCCATCTCGTCGCGACAGGGGCGATCGACGCGGTCGTCGCCTTCGGGACGCCGATCGTGCTCGGCCCCGGCGCCGACCGCAAGCAGGCGACGGCGGCGGCGGAGCGCGAGGTGCGCGCCATGGTGCGGCGCATCCGCGCGACGCGCGGCAAGCCGGCCCCGTCCGCGTGAGAGACGGCCGGCGCGCTTCTCAGCAGCGCCGAAAGAGGCTAGGAAGAGAACTCGAAACCGCGCGGCGGTCCGCCCCCTTGGGGCTGCCGCGGCAAGCCCCCAGCGGGATCAATGGCCGGATCCGAAGACAAGAAGCGCGTCTACGTCAAGACCTATGGCTGCCAGATGAACGTCTACGATTCCGTGAGGATGACGGACGCGCTGGCGGCTGACGGCTATGCCCCGACCGACCGGGTCGAGGAGGCCGATCTCGTCCTGCTCAACACCTGCCACATCCGCGAGAAGGCCGCCGAGAAGGTCTATTCCGAGCTCGGCCGCATCCGCGTGATGAAGGAGGAGGCCGCCCGCGCCGGACGGCATGTCACGGTCGGCGTCACCGGCTGCGTCGCGCAGGCGGAAGGGGCGGAGATCGCCCGCCGCGCGCCGGTCGTCGATCTCGTCGTCGGGCCGCAATCCTACCAGCATCTGCCGCGCCTCCTGAGGGAGGTCGCGGAGGGCAGGCGCGCGATCGAGACCGAATTCGCCATCGACGAGAAGTTCGAGGCCCTGCCGCCGGCGACGAAGGCGCAGACGCGCGCCCGCGGCGTCACCGCCTTCCTCACCATCCAGGAAGGCTGCGACAAGTTCTGCACCTTCTGCGTCGTGCCCTATACGCGCGGCGCCGAGGTGTCGCGGCCGGCCGAGGCGATCCTCGCCGAGGCGCGGCGGCTCGCGGACGCCGGCGTGCGCGAACTGACGCTGCTCGGCCAGAACGTCAATGCCTGGCATGGCGCCGGCACCGACGGGCGGAGCTGGGGCCTCGGCGAACTGCTGTACCGCCTCGCCGACATTCCCGGCCTCGACCGCCTCCGCTACACGACCAGCCATCCGCGCGACATGGACGAGGCGCTGATCGCGGCGCATCGCGACCTGCCGGCGCTGATGCCCTATCTGCACCTTCCCGTGCAGTCGGGGGATGACCGCATCCTCGCTGCCATGAACCGCAAGCATCGCGCCGATGACTATCTCCGCCTCGTCGACCGCATCCGCGCGGCGCGGCCCGACATCGCGCTCTCCTCCGATTTCATCGTCGGCTTCCCCGGCGAGACCGATGCCGAGTTCGAGGCGACGATGCGGCTGATCGAGACGGTCGGCTATGCCGCCGCCTATTCGTTCAAATACAGCCCGCGCCCCGGCACGCCGGCGGCGCTGCGCGACGACGCGGTCGAGGAGCACGTGATGGCCGAGCGGCTGCAGGCGCTGCAGGCCCTCGTCGCGGCGCAGCAGACCGCCTTCAACCGCCAGGCCGTCGGCCGCGTGGTCGATGTGCTCTTCGAGAAGCCCGGCCGCTATGCGGGCCAGATGATGGGCCGCACGCCCTATCTGCAGGCGGTCGGCGTCGCCGCCGGACCGGAGCGGATCGGCACCATCGCCCGCGTCGCGATCGACGGCCTCGGCACCAATTCCCTCATCGGCACGCTCGCCGGCAGCCCGCAGCGCGGCGCACCGACGGGCATCGCAACAGCCTCTCTTCCGACGATCGCCTTGCCCGCAACAGCCTTGGCCCAAGCAGCGGAGACCGCCCCGTGACACCACGCTCGACGACGCCAGGCGGCCCGCCCCCGGGCCGGGTCACCGAGATGTCGCATGCCTCCGACCTTGCCCATGTCGTCGTCGGCTTCGACGACAATCGCATGGCGAGCGAATTGTTCGGCCAGTTCGACCAGAACCTCGCCATCCTCGAGAAGCGGCTCGGCATCGAGGCGGTCGCGCGCGGCAACCAATTGACCATCCGCGGCCGGCCGGAGGCCTGCGCGCAGGCGCGGCTCGCGCTCGACTGGCTCTATCTCCGCCTGCAGCAGGGGCACGATATCGGCCCGGCCGATGTCGAGGGCGCGGTGCGCATGGCCGAGACGGCCGACGAGCAGTTGACACTGCCGAGCCTCGAGCCGAAGGGCCGGCTCGCCATGGCGCAGATCTCGACGCGCCGGCGCACCATCATGGCCCGCAACCCGGCGCAGGACGCCTATATCCGCGCGATGGACCGCGCCGAGATGGTGTTCGGCATCGGCCCGGCCGGCACCGGCAAGACCTATCTCGCCGTCGCCTATGCCGCGGCGCTGATCGAGCGCGGCGACGTCTCGCGGCTGATCCTGTCGCGGCCGGCGGTGGAGGCCGGCGAGCGGCTCGGCTTCCTGCCCGGCGACATGAAGGAGAAGGTCGACCCCTATCTCCGCCCGCTCTATGACGCGCTCTACGACATGATGCCGCCCGACAAGGTCGAGCGCGGCCTGACCTCGGGCATGATCGAGGTGGCGCCGCTCGCCTTCATGCGCGGCCGCACGCTCGCCAATGCCGTCGTCATCCTCGACGAGGCGCAGAACACCACCTCGATGCAGATGAAGATGTTCCTGACCCGCCTCGGCGAGGGCTCGCGCATGATCATCACCGGCGATCCGACGCAGGTCGACCTGCCGCCGGGACAGATCTCCGGGCTCGGCGAGGCGAGCGAATTGCTGCGCGACGTGCAGGGCATCGTGCAGATCCGCTTCACCGATGTCGACGTCGTGCGCCATCCGCTGGTCGGGCGGATCGTGCGCGCCTATGACAGCGCGCCGAAGGCGCTGCCGCAGCCGCGCCCCGGCCGGCACGGGAGCGGCCCGTGACCGCGAAGGCCATGACGGCCGACGCCGCGACCGCGACGGCTGCCCCGGCGGTGCCGATCGCGATCGATCTGCTCGTCGAGGCCGGCGCCTGGCCGGCCGAGGAGGCGCTCGCCGCGCTGATCGCGCGCGCCGTCGAGGCGAGCTTCGCGGAAGCGCGGCTGAAGGTCGTCAAGGGCTCCGAACTCTCGGTCGTCTTCACGGACGATGCCCATATCCGCGAACTGAACGAGGCCTGGCGGCAGAAGGACAAGGCGACCAATGTCCTCTCCTTCCCCGGCAGCCCGCCCGGCCGTGGCCGCTACGGCCCGCTCATCGGCGACATCGTCGTCGCCGCCGAGACGGTGCAGAGCGAGGCCGAGGCGGACGGGATCGCCTTCGAGGACCATCTCACCCATCTTCTCGTGCATGGCTTGCTTCACCTGTTCGGTCATGATCACATAGAAGACGTGGAAGCCGAACGCATGGAAGCGCTGGAAACGGCCATTCTCGGCAGGCTCGGAATTGCCGACCCTTATGCCGAGCGCGCCCCCTGACCCTGGGCAGGCGCTGCTCACACGAACAACTGGACCGATGACCGACCAAGACACGCCCGGATCGGGCGCCGACAACGCCCCCGACCCCCAGAGTAGCCCCGCCTTCGCGCCCGAGGCGCGCGAGGCGGACAAAGCCCCGGACAGCTGGTTCGACCGGCTGCGCCACGCCGTCGGCTTCCGGCCGACCGGCACGCTGCGCGAGGATATCGAGGAGGCGCTGGAAGGCGACGGCGCCGCCGACGCCTTCTCGGCCGACGAGCGGCTGATGCTGCGCAACATCCTGCGCCTGCGCGATGTGCGCGTCGACGACGTGATGGTGCCGCGCGCCGACATCCTCGCCCTCGATATCGACCTGACGCTGGCCGAAGTGATCGGCTCGTTCCGCGAGAGCGGCCACTCGCGCATGCCGGCCTATCGCGAGTCGCTCGACGACCCGATCGGCATGGTCCACATCAAGGACCTCATGGACCTCCTGACCGGGGTGGCGATGGCGGAGGGCCGCATCGACTTCTCGAAGGTCGACCTCTCGGTCAAGCTGGCC
This sequence comes from Kaistia sp., assembly GCA_965229325.1. Taxonomy (GTDB): domain Bacteria; phylum Pseudomonadota; class Alphaproteobacteria; order Rhizobiales; family Kaistiaceae; genus Kaistia. The sequence continues at coordinate 3,211,987 of OZ245873.1, forward strand.
GATGCCGATCTCGTCCGCAGCGTCCTGTTCGTGCCGCCGTCGATGCCGGCGGCGACACTGCTCTCGACCATGCAGGCGAGCCGCGTGCAGATGGCGGTCGTCATCGACGAATATGGCGGCACCGACGGGCTGGTCTCGCTCGAGGACGTGGTCGAGATCGTGTTCGGCGAGATCGAGGACGAGCATGACGAGGACGAGGCGCTGATCACGCCGGAGGCGGACGGCACCTTCCTCGCCGATGCGCGCGCCGATCTCGACGATCTCGAAGCGGCGCTCGGCGTCGATCTCGATCTCGGCGACGGCCATGACGACGTCGATACGGTCGGCGGGCTGGTGTTCGGCCTGCTCGGCCGCATCCCGCAGGCCGGCGAGACGATCGCGCTGCCGGGCGGGCTCGCCTTCGAGATTCTCGAATCCGACCAGCGCCGCGTCAAACGCCTGCGCGTCCGCCGCGAGAGCGCCGCCGCCGCTTGACCGCGGCGCGGCTGGCCGCGAGTCTGGCGCTCGTTTCTTCCGGCCCCTGATTCGCGAGCCACGCCATTTCGAGATCGCGTCCACGCCGCGCTGGGCTCTCTGCGCTCGCCGATGCCGTCCTCCTGTCCTGGGGCTGGCGGCGCGCGCTGATCGGCATCGGCGCCGGCGCGCTGTCGGCGCTGGCCTTGCCGCCGCTCGGCTTCTTCCCGATCCTCTTCCTGACGCTGCCCGTCTTCGTGCTGCTGCTCGACGGGGCGACGGCGGATCCCCGCGCCGGCGTCATCCGCCGCCGCCTGCCGGCCTTCTGGAGCGGCTGGTGCTTCGGCTTCGGCTATTTCCTCGGCGGGCTCTGGTGGATCGGCGCGGCCTTCCTCGCCGATGCCGGCGCCTTCATCGCCTTGATGCCGTTCGCGGTGCTGCTGCTGCCGGCGGGGCTGGCGCTGTTCTGGGGCCTCGGGGCGGCGATCGCCCGCCTCGTCTGGCCGGAAGGCTGGGGCCGCGTGCTCAGCCTCGCCGCGATGATGACGCTCGCCGAATGGCTGCGCGGCCATGTCTTCACCGGTTTCCCCTGGAACGCCTTCGGCTACACGCTGATGCCGGCGCCAATCCTGATGCAGGGCGCGGCGCTGGTCGGGCTCTGGGGCATGACGCTCGCCGCCTTCCTGGTCTTCGCGGCGCCGGTTCTCGTCCTCGACGAGCGGCGGCGGCGCGGCAATATCGTCACCCTGCTCGTCGTCGCCGTCCTCTTCCTCGCCAATCTCGGCTATGGCGCGGTCCGCCTCACGCTTGCGGCCGACGCCACCGTGCCCGGCGTCGCGCTCCGCCTCGTGCAGCCGGTGGTGGCACAGGACGAGAAATGGTCGCCCGGCCGCGACAGCGCGGTGCTGCAGCGCTACCTCCAGCTGAGCGCCACGGGGATCAAGGAGGGCGCGCCGCCGCCCTTCTCCATCCTGATCTGGCCGGAAACGGCGCTGCCCTTCTTCCTCACCGACCAGCCGAACGCCCTCGCCGCCATCGGCGCGCTGCTGCCGAAGGGCACGACGCTGATCACGGGCGCCGCCCGCAACGAGCCCGGCGCCGATCCCGACGCCGCCGGCCGCGTCTTCAACAGCATCTATGTCATCGGCGAGGACGGCGTCATCCGCGATGCCTATGACAAGGTGCATCTGGTGCCGTTCGGCGAATACCTGCCCTTCGACGGGGTGCTGTCGCGGCTCGGCCTGCACCAGATGGTCGCGCTGCCGGGCGGCTTCGACGCCGGAACGCGGCTCCGGACGCTGCCGCTCGAGGGCGCGCCGTCGTTCGGGCCACTGATCTGCTACGAGATCATCTTTCCCGGCGCCGCCACCGACCATCGCCTGCGCCCGCAATGGCTTGTCAACGTCACCAATGACGGCTGGTTCGGCGATACGCCGGGGCCGCACCAGCACCTGCAGCAGGCGCGCGTGCGCGCCGTCGAGGAAGGACTGCCGCTGGCGCGCGCCGCCAATACCGGCATCTCCGCCATCGTCGATCCCTATGGCCGCATCACTGCCCAGCTGCCGCTGGAACAATCCGGCGTGGTCGACGGCGCCTTGCCGCAAGCGCTCGCCGAAACGACGTATGAACAGTATGGAGACCTGATCTTCGCCGTGGGCGTTCTGCTGGCATTGTTGCTCGCAATCGTCGCAGTTTTCACTCCAGCTAAAACCCGGAATTGACAGTCCGTTTATTGCACTCCATTTTGTACCTGTGGGCCGGATGGATGGCGCCGGAATATTGTCGTCCAGTCATGAGTGAATCCGTGTGCGGGGGTGGGCTTCGAGCCGACCCTGCATAGCCCTGCGCTATTTCTGGAAAGAGAGCCCTCGATGGTCAATAAGAAAGTACCCAATCCCATCGATATACACGTGGGAGGGCGGGTCCGTTTGCGTCGCATGATGCAGAACATGAGCCAAGAAAAACTTGGAGAAAGCCTGGGGATCACTTTCCAGCAGATCCAGAAATACGAGAAAGGCACCAATAGAATTGGCGCCAGCCGGTTGCAGCACATCTCGTCCGTGCTGCAGGTACCGGTCTCGTTCTTCTTCGAGGATGCACCCGGCGCATCGTCCGAACAGGGCTTCGAGGAATCGCGGCCGGCTGCCTTCGTGACCGATTTCCTGTCGAGCTCGGAGGGGTTGCAGCTCAACCGCGCCTTCGTGCGAATCAAGGATGCCAAGGTCCGGCGCAAGATCGTCGATCTCGTGCGCGCCGTGGCGGGCGAAGAGACGGACTGACCCGGCCAAAGGCCATGCTCCCGAACCGGCGCATTCCAACAAGCGTGCCGGTTCGGGAGAATCGTTCCAACTCTGCCTGCTTTGACGAACTCCGACGGATCGTGCTTGACCGCCCGGTCGATCCGATTGATACCGTTTGTTCGGACACCCGACAGGGTGCCTGACCGAGCTCGAAGCGTGCGGGGGCCACAGTGTCGCGAACATCCTATCTCTTCACGAGCGAATCCGTCTCGGAAGGCCACCCGGACAAGGTGTGCGACCGCATTTCGGATGAAGTCGTCGATACCTTCTTCCGCACCGGTCCCGAGCAGGGATGGGATGCGAGCCAGCTGCGCGTCGCCTGCGAGACGCTGGCCACCACGAACCGCGTCGTCATCGCCGGCGAAACGCGCGGTCCTGCCTCGATCACCCCCGACGTCGTCAAGGATGCCGCGCGGCGCGCGATCCGCGACATCGGCTACGAGCAGGAGAAGTTCCACTGGAACACGGTGGAGATCGAAGTCCTTCTGCATGCGCAGTCCGCCGACATCGCCGTCGGCGTCGATGCGTCCGGCAACAAGGACGAGGGTGCCGGCGACCAGGGCATCATGTTCGGCTATGCCTGCTCCGAGACGCCCGAACTGATGCCGGCGCCGATCTTCTACGCGCATCGCATCCTGAAGCGGCTCGCCGACGCGCGCCATTCGAAGGACACGCTGTCGCTCGGTCCCGACGCCAAGAGCCAGGTCACCGTCCGTTACGAGGACGGCAAGCCGGTCGAGGTCACGCAGATCGTGCTGTCGACGCAGCATGTCGACGGCCTCTCCTCGCATGACGTCCGCTCGATCGTCGAGCCCTACATCATCGAGTCGCTGCCGTCCGGCTGGATCACGCCCTCGACCATCTGGCACGTCAATCCGACCGGCAAGTTCGTCATCGGCGGACCGGACGGCGACGCCGGCCTCACCGGCCGCAAGATCATCGTCGACACCTATGGCGGCGCCGCGCCGCATGGCGGCGGTGCCTTCTCCGGCAAGGACCCGACCAAGGTCGACCGCTCCGCCGCCTATGCCGCGCGCTATCTCGCCAAGAACGTCGTCGCCTCGGGCGCCGCCGAGCGCTGCACCATCCAGCTCTCCTACGCCATCGGCGTGTCGCAGCCGCTGTCGATCTATGTCGACCTGCACGGCACCGGCAAGGTGGCCGAGGCGGCCGTCGAAAAGGCGCTCGCCAAGGTAATGGACCTGTCGCCGCGCGGCATCCGCCAGCACCTGCAGCTCAATCGCCCGATCTATGCGCGCACCTCGTCCTATGGCCATTTCGGCCGGGCGCCGGATGACGATGGCGGCTTCTCCTGGGAGAAGACCGATGTCGCGGATGCGTTGCTGAAGCTGCTTTGACGACGGCGGCCAGCGCGGCGCTCCGCCGCGATTCCTTCTACGGCCGCCGCAAGGGCCACGCGCTGCGTGCCGGCCAGGCCGACATGCTCACCCGCGTGCTGGAGCGCCTGCGCGTCGACACCGCCGTCCCCGCGCCCGGAGATCTCCGGGCGCTGTTTGCGGCCGATGTCGACGACGTCGCGCTCGAGATCGGCTTCGGCGGCGGCGAGCATCTCATCCATCGCGCCGCGACCGAGCCGCGAGTCGGCCGCATCGGCGCCGAGCCCTTCGTCAACGGCATGGCCAAGGCCGCGGCGGCGATCGACGCCGACCAGCCCGGCAATCTGCGCCTGTTCGACCGCGACGCCGCCGAGCTGCTCGCCTGGCTGCCGCCGGCGAGCCTCTCGCTCGTCGACCTGCTCTATCCCGACCCCTGGCACAAGCGCCGCCACTGGAAGCGCCGCTTCGTCTCGGCGGAGAACCTTGCCCGCATCGCCCGCGTGCTGCGGCCGGGCGGGCTCTTCCGCTTCGCCTCGGACATCCCGTCCTATGTCGACTGGACGCTCCTCGCGGTCGCGGCGGCGCCGGAGTTCGAATGGACGGCCGCGGACGCCGACGACTGGCGGCTGCCGTTTCCCGGCTGGCCGGGGACGCGCTACGAGGAGAAGGCGATCCGCGAGGGGCGGCGCGGAACCTATCTGACGTTCCGCCGCCGCTGACCGGTAAGCGACCTTCGCCGGCCCATGACCGACGCGATGTCGGCCCGACCGACAAAATGTCGATCAGGGACCTACGAGATAGGGCAGCGCGAGCAGCGAGGTGCTCGCCGCGGTCAGGATCAGGAAAGCGGCAAAACGCAGGGCGATGGACTTCATGATACGCGGCACCGGAGGGGTTCGGGGATCGAACGCGCCGACACTGCGAAGAGCCTGCTTAGCAATGTATTGATACGCACCGTCGGCATTGAAATAAATGCCGCCGGTGGCGCCGCCGCCACGCGGCTCCAACGCCGGCTTGGCCGGGGAATCGCGACGAGGCTTGCATTCTTCGCCTCATCGGCCTATACGCCAGTCATTCATCTCAAACGATCGGTTCGTTGGAGAGTGGACACTCGGGGCCCGCTCGCAAAACCTCTTGGCCGATCGCGCGGGTTTCTTGCCGGCCGGGTCCCTGCCCGGCCCATCAACCTCTCGGACGGACTGCCTTGGCCGATCCCGTTGCCATCGAACCGCGCATCATCGTCGAGACCGGCCTCGATGCCCGCGTCGCCGCCATCATCGAGCCGATCGTCGCCGATCTCGGCTACCGCCTCGTGCGCGTCAAGACCTCGCGCCGCAACGGCATGACGCTGCAGGTGATGGCCGAGCGGCCAGACGGCTCGATGTCGGTGACCGACTGCGAGCAGATCAGCCGCAACCTCTCGCCGGCGCTCGACGTCGAGGATCCGATCACCGAGGCCTATCATCTCGAGGTCTCCTCGCCCGGCATCGATCGGCCGTTGGTGCGCCGCTCCGATTTCGAGCGCTGGACCGGCCATCTCGCCAAGATCGAGTGCAGCATTCCCGTCGACGGCCGCAAGCGCTTCCGCGGCACGCTGCTCGGGCTCGAGGGCGATGCCACGGCGCTGAAGCTCGAGGATGCGCCGGCCGGCGCGCCCGACCGGGTGCTGGTGCCGCTCGCCTCCATCGGCGAAGCCAAGCTCGTCCTCACCGACGCGCTCATCGACGACACGCTTCGGGACCACGCCGCCCTCGAGGGCGCCGGGGAATCCGATATCGACGACATGACCGACGATACGTCCGACGCCTAAGGCCGGACGATCGCTCAAAGAGAGTAACGGAGACAGGACGATGGCAGTCAGCGCCAACCGCCTCGAACTCTTGCAGATCGCCGATGCGGTCGCCCGGGAGAAGGTGATCGACCGGCAGATCGTCATCGCCGCGATGGAGGACGCCATCCAGAAGGCGGCCCGCTCGCGCTATGGCTCCGAGACCGACGTCCGCGCCGAGATCAACCCGAAGACCGGCGAGATCCGCCTGCAGCGCCTGTTGCAGGTCGTCGAGGTCGTCGAGAACCCGGCGATCGAAGTGGCGCTCGACATCGCCACCGACCAGAATCCCGCCGCCCGCGTCGGCGACTACATCGCCGAGGCGCTGCCGCCGATGGATTTCGGCCGCATCGCGGCGCAGTCGGCCAAGCAGGTCATCGTGCAGAAGGTGCGCGAGGCCGAGCGCGACCGGCAGTTCGACGAATACAAGGATCGCATCGGCGAGATCGTCAACGGCTCGGTCAAGCGCGTCGAATATGGCAATGTCATCGTCGATCTCGGCCGTGGCGAGGGCATCGTCCGCCGCGACGAGCTCATTCCCCGCGAGACGTTCCGCTACGGCGACCGTATCCGCTCCTATGTCTACGATGTCCGCCGCGAGCAGCGCGGGCCGCAGATCTTCCTGTCGCGCACGCATCCGCAGTTCATGGCGAAGCTGTTCGCGCAGGAAGTGCCCGAGATCTATGACGGCATCATCGAGGTGAAGTCGGTCGCCCGCGATCCGGGCTCCCGCGCCAAGCTCGCCGTCATCTCGCGCGACAGCTCGATCGATCCGGTCGGCGCCTGCGTCGGCATGCGCGGCAGCCGCGTCCAGGCCGTCGTGAACGAGCTGCAGGGCGAGAAGATCGACATCATTCCGTGGTCCGGCGATCCGGCGACCTTCATCGTCAATGCGCTTCAGCCGGCGGAAGTCGCCAAGGTTGTGCTCGACGAGGACGCCGAGCGTATTGAAGTCGTGGTCCCCGATGACCAATTGTCACTTGCGATCGGCCGTCGCGGCCAGAATGTCCGCCTCGCCTCGCAGCTGACCGGCTGGGACATCGACATCCTGACCGAGCAGGAAGAGTCCGAGCGGCGCCAGAAGGAATTCCTGGAGCGGTCCAGCCTCTTCAACACCGCGCTCGATGCCGACGAGGTCGTCGGACAGCTGCTCGCCTCGGAAGGCTTCGCCTCGCTCGAGGAAATCGCCTTCGTCGATCCGGAGGAGCTCGCCTCGATCGAGGGCTTCGACGAGGAGACGGCGGCCGAGCTGCAGCAGCGCGCTCGCGACTTCCTCGACAAGCTCGAGGCCGAGCATGACGAGGAACGCAAGACTCTCGGCGTCGCCGACGAGCTCAAGGAACTGCCGGGCATGACCACCTCGATGCTGGTCGCCCTCGGCAGGGACGGCATCAAGACGATCGACGACTTCGCCGGCTATGTGCCGGACGATCTGGTCGGCTGGGCGGAACGCAACGAGGGCGAGACCAAGCGCCACGGCGGCCTGCTCGACAAGTTCGGACTGACCCGCGGCGACGCCGAGCGCATGATCATGACGGCGCGCGTCAAGGCGGGCTGGATCACCGAGGAAGAGGCCGAGGCGGAGATCGAGGCGAATGCCGAGACCGAAGCCGAGGAGACCGGCGTCGAGGAGACCGGGGCCTGAGCCCGGCGAACCGCGCGGACTGACGGACATGCCGCGTCGCACCGAGCCGACGACACGAAGCTGCATCGTCTCGCGGCTGGCGATGCCGTCGGACCAGCTGCTTCGGTTCGTCCTCGATCCCGAGGGCCGGGTGGTGGTGGATTTGCGCCGGCGCTTGCCGGGGCGCGGCGTCTGGGTGACGGCGCGCAAGGAAATGGTGGCGGCGGCCGAGAAGAAGCGGCTGTTCGCCAAGGGTTTCAAGGCCGCGGTCGCGGTCGAACCAGGTCTTGCCGATCGCGTCGGCCAGCTGCTCGCGGAGGGTGCCGTCCAGGCGCTCTCCTTCGCGCGGAAGGCCGGCGAGGTGGTCACGGGCTTCACCAAGGTGGAGACGGCGATCGCGCGGGATCAGGTCGCGGCGATCGTGCAGGCACAAGAGGCGGCCGATGACGGCCGGACGAAGATCGCGGCGGCGCTGAAGCGCCGCTTCGGACGCACCGATGCGGTTCCCGTTATTCGTATCTTCCGATCCGAACAATTGGATTTGGCATTGGGCCGGTCAAATGTGATACATGCTGCACTGCTCGCGGGCCGGGCGAGCGAGAATGTCATTGAGCGTGTCAACGCGCTCGCCCGTTTTCTGGGAGAAGACGGGCTCGTTGGCATTGGCGACGACGGCCGCGAGAACGACAAGCCGGAAGTGCCCGATAAGATTGCGCCGTGAAAGGGCGCTAGACCCGCAGGACAGATTACCGAATGAACGATACGAACAATAGCGGCGACAAGGATCTTGGCGGCGCGAAGAAGACCCTCAGCCTCAAGGGCCGCGACCTCGAGCGCGGCACCGTCAGGCAGAGCTTCTCGCATGGGCGCACCAATACCGTCGTCGTGGAGAAGAAGAAGCGGGTGATGATCCCGGGCAAGAGCGATGCGGCGCCGGCAGCGCCCGCTGTCGCCAGCCCGGCTCCGCCCCCGCGTCCGGCCGCGCCTCCGGTGTCGCAGACGCGCACCATCCAGTCCAATACGCAGGCAAGGCCGACGCCCGCCGCGCCGTCGCAGTCGCCGCGGTCCCAGCCGCAGCGCTCCGGCATGGTCCTGCGTCAGCTTTCGTCCGACGAGCTGGATGCCCGCGCCCGTGCCCTCGCCGATGCCCGTGTCCGCGATGCGGAAGAGCGGCGCCAGGCCGAGGAAGACGCCAAGCGCCGTGTGATCGAGGAGGCTCGCCTCGCCAAGGAGCGCGAGGAAGCCGCCAAGCGCCAGGCCGAGGAAGATATCCGCCGCGCCGCCGAGGCCGCCGTCAAGGAAAAGGCCGAGGAAGCCGCACGCCGTCGTCTCGGCGAGGAGAAGCCGCGCACCGCGTCTGCTCCGGCCAACCGTCCGAACGGCGAACGCGCCCCGGACGCGACCGAGAAGCCGACCGCCCGCACCGCCGCTCCCGGCGCCCGCGCCCCGGTCCGCGCCGACGAGGAAGAGGATCGCTCCGGCGGTCTGCGCCCCTCGACGGCCAAGCGTCCGAAGGCCGTCGATCCGAAGCCGGTCAAGAAGGAAGAGGTCAAGCCGCGTGGCCGCCTCACGCTTTCCAACGCGCTGGACGACAGCGAGCGCGAGCGTTCGCTCGCCTCGGTGCGCCGCCGCCGCGAACGCGAGCGTGCCCGCCTGATGGCCCAGGGTCCGCGCGAGAAGATCTCGCGTGAAGTCATCCTGCCCGAGACCATCAGCATCGGCGATCTCGCCAACCGCATGGCCGAGCGCGCCGTCGACGTCATCAAGTTCCTGATGAAGCAGGGCCAGCTGCTCAAGGCCACCGACGTCATCGACGCCGACATGGCGCAGCTGATCGCCGAGGACATGGGTCACACCGTGCGCCGCGTCGCCGAGTCCGACGTCGAGGAGGGTCTGTTCGACCGCCAGGAGGCCTCGGCCGAGCAGGTGTCGCGTCCGCCGGTCGTCACGATCATGGGCCATGTCGATCACGGCAAGACCTCGCTGCTCGACGCGATCCGCAAGACGAATGTCGTCTCCGGCGAATCCGGCGGCATCACGCAGCATATCGGCGCCTATCAGGTCGAGCAGAACGGCCAGAAGATCACCTTCATCGATACGCCCGGCCACGCCGCCTTCACGGCGATGCGCCAGCGCGGCGCCCGTGCGACCGATATCGTCGTGCTGGTGGTGGCGGCGGATGACGGCGTCATGCCGCAGACGATCGAGGCCATCAATCACGCCCGCGCCGCCAAGGTTCCGGTGATCGTCGCCATCAACAAGATGGACAAGCCCGACGCCGATCCGACGCGGGTGCGCACCGAACTGCTGCAGCACGAGGTCTTCGTCGAGACCATGGGCGGCGAGACGCTGGACGTCGAGGTTTCGGCCAAGACGGGCGCCAATCTCGATCGTCTGCTCGAGACCATCCTGCTGCAGTCGGAAGTTCTCGATCTCAAGGCGGATCCCCGCCGCGTCGCCGACGGCGTCGTCATCGAGGCGAAGCTCGACCGAGGCCGCGGCCCGGTCGCGACCGTCCTCGTCCAGGGCGGCACGCTGCATCCCGGCGACATCATCGTCGCCGGCTCGGAATGGGGCCGCGTCCGCGCCCTCATCGACGATCATGGCCAGACCGTCTCGGAGGCTGCGCCTTCGATGCCGGTCGAGGTGCTCGGCTTCCAGGCCGCCCCCGAGGCCGGCGACCGTTTCGCGGTCGTCGAGACCGAGGCGCGTGCTCGCGAGATCGCCGATTACCGTGCCCGCCAGAAGCGCGAGAAGTCGGTTGCCCGCCAGACCACGGCGCGCGGCTCGCTCGCCGAAATGATGAGCCAGCGCCAGAGCGCCGGCCTCAAGGAATTCCCGCTCGTCATCAAGGGTGACGTGCAGGGTTCCGTCGAGGCGATCATCGGTGCGCTCGATGCGCTCGGAACCTCCGAAGTCGTGGCCCGGATCATCCATTCCGGCGTCGGCGGCATCACCGAGTCCGACCTGACGCTGGCCGCGGCCTCGAATGCCGCGATCATCGGCTTCAATGTCCGCGCCAACAAGCAGGCGCGCGACCTCTCCGACCGCGACGGCATCGAGATCCGTTACTACAACGTGATCTATGACCTCATCGACGACGTGAAGTCGGCGATGTCGGGCCTGCTGACGCCCGAACGGCGCGAGACGATGCTCGGCAATGCGGAGATCCTCGAGATCTTCCACATCACCAAGGTCGGCAAGGTCGCGGGTTGCCGCGTCACGGACGGCACGGTCGAGCGCGGGGCGAATGTTCGCCTCATCCGCGAGAACGTCGTCATCCACGACGGCAAGCTGTCGACGCTCAAGCGCTTCAAGGACGAAGTCAAGGAAGTGCCGGCGGGCCAGGAATGCGGCATGGCCTTCGAGAAATACGAAGACATGCGCGTCGGCGACGTCATCGAGTGCTACCGCGTCGAAGAGATCAAGCGGTCGCTCTGAGCCTGAACAACAGCCGCTTCCGCGCCCCCTTCTGGGCGTGGAGGCGGTGTTCGGCGGGCTGAACGACCACTTGCCGGCCTTTTGCCGCGGCGGATTTTCGCGCCGGCAAGGGCCGCGTTGCTTTTCACGGACGGATACCAGGCCGGTCCAAGCCCGGCGGATGCCGCATGACGGCATCGCGAAGGAGAATTCCCCATGGCAAGAACCGCTGCCAACGGAAAGAAGATCGGCACCCCCGGCCAGCGCCAGCTGCGCGTCGGCGAAATCGTGCGGCATGCGCTCGCCGAGATCCTCGCCCGCGGTGACCTCCGCGAGCCAGAACTCGAGCGCGTCGTCGTGACGGTGCCCGAGGTGCGGCTTTCGCCCGATCTCAAGATCGCCACCGCCTATATCATGCCGCTCGGGGGCCAGAACCCCGAAGGCGTCGCCGCCGCCCTCGACCGCCACCGCAAGTTCCTGCGCGGCGAGGTCGCCCATCGCATCAACATGAAATTCGCGCCGGATCTCCGCTTCCGCGTCGACACCTCCTTCGAGGAAGGATCGAAGATCGACGCGCTGCTGCGCCGTGATCCGATCGTCCGTCAGGACATCGGCAAGGATTCTGGTCCCGTCCTCGACGACGACGCACAAGAGGGTGCGGACGACGGCGACGGGCCGATCGAGACGCGCGACTGAGCCAACAGGACATCCCATGGGCCAGCGCCAGAAAAAGGGCCGGCCGGTTTCCGGCTGGCTGATCCTCGACAAGCCGCTCGGCATGACCTCGACGCAGGCCGTCTCGGTCGTGAAGCGCATCTTCGGCGCGCAGAAGGCGGGCCATGCCGGCACGCTCGATCCGCTCGCCACCGGCCTTTTGCCGATCGCGCTCGGCGAGGCGACCAAGACGGTTCCCTATGTCATGGACGGCCGCAAGATCTACGGCTTCACCGTGCGCTGGGGCGAGGAGACGACGACGGACGACGCCGAGGGCGCCGTGGTCGCGAGCTCCGACGCGCGGCCGGACCGCGCCGCGATCGAGGCCGTGCTGCCCGAATTCATCGGCACGATCATGCAGGTGCCGCCGGCCTTTTCCGCCATCAAGATCGACGGCGAGCGCGCCTATGACCTTGCCCGCGACGGCGAGGAAGTGACGCTCGACGCGCGGCCGATCGAGGTGCACCGGCTCGATCTCGTCGATATGCCCGACGCCAACACCGCCGTCTTCGCCGCCGAATGCGGCAAGGGCACCTATGTCCGGGCGCTCGCCCGCGACATGGGGCGCCTCCTCGGCACACGCGGCCACGTCGCCAATCTTCGCCGCCTCCTGGTCGGCCCGTTCGACGAGGCGTCGATGATCAGCCTCGACCAGCTCCGCGAGACGCAGGGCGAGGGCTTCGAGGCGTCGGATGCGCTGCTTTCGCCGGTCGAGACCGCGCTGTCCGACATGCGCGAGATCCGCGTCAACGACATGGAAGCGGCGCGGCTTCGGAACGGCCAGTCCTTCATCCTGCGCGGCCGCGACGCGCCGCTGCCCGGCGAGACCGTCTATGCCTCGCTCGCCGGCACGCTGATCGCGATCGGCGAGGTCGAGCAGGGCTCGTTCCAGCCGGTCCGCGTCTTCGTCGGCGGCTAGGGACCGTAGGCTTCCGCAACTTTCCGCTGGTCTTTGGACCTGTCTTCGGGCATATGTCGCCCGCGCCCTGAAGACCCCTCGGTCCTCAGGGCGAAGCCCTATGGAACGGCGACCGTGCTGGACGACATCCCGGCACAGGCCGACCGCGACGGGGCAAAGGCTTCGGAACCATCCGCAGCCAATCCGGCCGGGCATGTCGCCCGGTGTCAGTCACTTGAAAGGATTCCCGATGTCGATCACCGCTGCTCGCAAGCAGGAATTGATCGCTGAATACGCGACGACCCCGAACGATACGGGTTCGCCGGAAGTGCAGGTTGCCGTTCTGTCGGAGCGGATCGCCAATCTCACCGAGCACTTCAAGGGCCATGCCAAGGACAACCATTCCCGGCGCGGTCTGCTCAAGATGGTGAGCCAGCGCCGCAGCCTTCTCGACTATGTCAAGAAGATCGACGAGCAGCGCTACAAGAGCCTGATCGAGCGTCTCGGCCTGCGTCGCTGAGCGGGTCGGGCCAAACGCCCGCCTGAAACGATGCACACTAGCGCGCGGCGGCATGGGGTCGCCGCGCTGATATGTTCGCGGTTGTACGCCCGAGCCATGGCAGGATCGCCGGCCGCTTTCGCCCGCTGATGCGGCGCCGAGAGCGTCTCGCCGTCTTGTCCATGGCTCCTCCGACGCAATCGCGGCGGAAAGGAACTCCATGTTCGACATTCAACGTGTCGAGATCGAATGGGCCGGACGCCCGCTCGTACTCGAAACCGGCAAGATCGCCCGCCAGGCCGACGGCGCCGTCCTCGCCACCTATGGCGAGACCAGCGTGCTGGCGACTGTCGTCGCCGCCAAGCAGCCGAAGCCCGGCATCGACTTCTTCCCCCTGACGGTCAACTATCAGGAGAAGACCTTCGCAGCCGGCAAGATCCCCGGCGGCTTCTTCAAGCGCGAGGGCCGTCCGTCCGAGAAGGAGACGCTGACCTCGCGTCTCATCGACCGTCCGATCCGCCCGCTCTTCGCCGAGGGCTTCCGCTGCGAGACGCAGGTCGTTGCGACCGTCCTCAGCCATGACCTCGAGAACGATCCCGACATCGTCGCGATGGTCGCCGCCTCGGCGGCGCTGACGCTCTCCGGCGTGCCGTTCTTCGGCCCGGTCGGCGGCGCCCGCGTCGGCCTGATCGAAGGCGCCTTCGTCCTCAATCCGCTGCTCGAGCAGAGCGCCGATTCGAAGCTCGACCTCGTCGTCGCCGGCACCACCGACGCCGTGCTGATGGTCGAGTCCGAGGCGCAGGAGCTGTCGGAAGACACGATGCTCGCCGCCGTGATGTTCGGCCATGCCGGCTTCCAGCCGGTCATCGACGCGATCATCCAGCTCGCCGAGAAGGCCGCCAAGGAGCCGCGCGACTTCCAGGCGCCGGACCTTTCGGCCATCGAGACCGAGATGCTCGGCATCGCCGAGACCGAGCTGCGCGAGGCTTACAAGAACACCGTCAAGCAGGACCGCTACGCCGCCGTCGACGCCGTCAAGGCGAAGGTGATGGCCCACTTCTTCCCGGAAGGGCAGGAGCCGCGCTTCGACAAGGAGAAGATCGGCGCCGTCTTCAAGGAACTGCAGGCGAAGATCGTCCGCTGGAACATCCTCGACACCGGCAGCCGCATCGACGGCCGCGACCTGAAGACGGTCCGCCCGATCGTCTCGCAGGTCGGCATCCTGCCGCGCGCCCATGGTTCGGCGCTGTTCACCCGTGGCGAGACGCAGGCGCTTGTCGTCGCGACGCTCGGCACCGGCGATGACGAGCAGTTCATCGATGCGCTCGAAGGCACCTACAAGGAAACCTTCCTGCTGCACTACAACTTCCCGCCCTATTCGGTCGGCGAGACCGGCCGCATGGGTTCGCCCGGCCGCCGCGAAATCGGCCATGGCAAGCTCGCCTGGCGCGCCGTTCGCCCGATCCTGCCGAAGCATCACGAGTTCCCCTACACGATCCGCGTCGTCTCGGAGATCACCGAATCGAACGGTTCCTCGTCGATGGCCACCGTCTGCGGCACCTCGCTGTCGCTGATGGATGCCGGCGTTCCGCTGAAGCGTCCGGTGGCGGGCATCGCCATGGGCCTCATCCTCGAGGGCGAGCGCTTCGCGGTGCTCTCCGACATCCTCGGTGACGAGGATCATCTCGGCGACATGGACTTCAAGGTGGCTGGCACGTCCGAAGGCGTGACCTCGCTGCAGATGGACATCAAGATCGCCGGCATCACCGAGGAGATCATGAAGGTCGCCCTCGACCAGGCCAAGGGCGGCCGCGCGCATATCCTCGACGAGATGGCCAAGGCGCTGACCTCGGCTCGCCCGTCGCTCGGCGAGCATGCCCCGCGCATCGAAGTGATCCAGATCCCGACCGACAAGATCCGCGAAGTGATCGGCTCGGGCGGCAAGGTGATCCGCGAGATCGTCGAGAAGACCGGCGCCAAGATCGACATCTCGGACGACGGCACCGTCAAGGTCGCCTCGACCGACGCCAAGGCGATCACCGCCGCGCTGAACTGGATCAAGGGCATCGCCGCCGAGCCCGAGCTCAACGCGATCTACCAGGGCACCGTTGTGAAGGCCGTCGATTTCGGCGCCTTCGTCAACTTCTTCGGCGCCCGCGACGGCCTCGTCCACATCTCGCAGCTGTCCAACCAGCGCGTGGCGAAGACGCAGGACGTCGTCAAGGAAGGCGACAAGGTCTGGGTCAAGCTGCTCGGCTTCGACGAGCGCGGCAAGGTCCGCCTGTCGATGAAGGTCGTCGACCAGACGACCGGCCTCGAGATCAAGGAAGACAAGGCCGAGACCGCCGCCGAGTAATCGGCGCCGCTCAGCCCTTGAACGAACGAAGCCCGGCGCGCGATCGCCGGGCTTTTTTGTTGGCCGGATGATCTCCATCAACATGCCGCCGCCGCATCGCGCCCATGCCACTCACGCATCGGCGAAGTGGAGCGGCAGTCATGAAGCGACGGGATGTCTTGATCCTCGGCGGCGGCGGCGCAGCCGCGATCGGCATCGGTGCGGTGCTCGCCCTCTCTGCCAGCCCCTCGATGGCCGATTATGATGCTGCGGCGGCCGCCGAGCGCGCCCCGCTTCCCGCACAAGCCGGCCCTGAGGATCTCGTGCGGCTCGCGACCCTCGCGCCGAACAGCCACAATACCCAGCCCTGGCGCTTCACGATCGGCGATGGCCGCATCGCGATCCGGCCGGATGTCTCGCGGCGCACGCCGGTCGTCGACCCCGACGATCATCACCTCTTCGTCAGCCTCGGCGCCGCCGCCGAGACGCTCGCGATCGCCGGCGCGGCCGGCGGGCTGCCCGGAACGCTCCGCTTCGAGGCGGAGGGCGACGGCGCCCTGCTCTACGACTTCGCTGCGGCCGCGCCGGCGCCCTCGCCGCTCGCGGAGGCAATCACGCGGCGGCAGTCGACGCGGGCGCCCTTCGACGGCGCGCCTGTCGCGTCCAACGCCGTCGAGGCCCTCGTCGCCGCGGCGGCGATGCCGGGCGTCCGCGTGATCATGCTCACCGAGCCGGCCGCGATCGCCGCGGTGACGGAGCGCATCATCGCCGGCAACACGGCGCAGATGACAGACGCCGCCTTTCGCGCCGAACTGAAGCGCTGGATCCGCTTCAATCCGGGCCAGGCGATGGCGAGCGGCGACGGGCTGTTCGCCGCGACCAGCGGCAACCCCGCCGTGCCGCCGCTGCTCGGCCGCCTGATGTTCGATCTCGTCGTGCGCGCGTCCTCCGAGAACGAGCGCACCCGGACACAGATGGAGACGACGCCGTGCCTCGCCGTGATCGTCTCGGCAGAGGATGACCGCGCGCACTGGGTCGCGGCCGGCCGCGCCTGCCAGCGCCTGCTGCTTCAGGCGACGGCGCTCGGCCTCAGGAATTCCTTCGTCAACCAGGCGGTCGAGGTGCCGGCGGTGCGCCGCCTGCTCTCCGCCGATTTCGGCCTCGCCCCGGGTGAGCGCCCCGACCTCGTCATCCGCCTCGGCCACGCCGCGGCCATGCCACCCTCGCTGCGCCGGCCGCTCGCCTTGGTGATCGAAGAGGGGTGAGTCGGGGGCAGAGGCGGGAACTCTTCGAGGAAGGTGATGCGATCTCGCTCGGCTGCCCGACTTCGACGAGCAGCCCGGCTCGGCGTTGATGCCGGTTGTCGACCAGACGATCGCCGTGGATCGCGATCAGCGTGACGCGCCGGTCCTTCCCCCTCTCCCGCTTGCGGGAGAGGGTAGGGGTGAGGGCTCTTCACCGCATGCATCAGCGATCGCGATCAGCACGCCGTCGAGATTTTCGAAGACGTCGTGGCTCCCGAAGCGAAGCACGCGGAAGCCGGCGGCGACCAGCGCCTCGGTTCGCACCCGATCATAGGCTGCCTGTGCCTCTGCATGCTGGCTGCCATCGAGCTCGACGACCAGCCGTGCCTCGCGGCACGCAAAGTCAGCGAAATAGCCCGCGATCGGCACCTGCCGCCGGAATTTCCACCCGCTTAGCCCACGGTTGCGCAACTGCATCCAGAGGAGCCACTCGCCATCTGTCTGGTTGCGCCGCAGGGCTCGGGCGCGATGGGTGACTTTATCGGCCAAAGCGAGCCCTCACCCCTGCCCTCTCCCGCAGGGCGGGAGAGGGGGTTCCGTCTCAGGCTGCCGGGAGAGCCCGCCGCAAGCCGAATACCGATCGGTCCGACGCACTTTCGAAGCCCGTAACCTGTCACACGCCGGGCGCTTTCGCCCCCTCTCCCGCTGGCGGGAGAGGGTCTAAGTGAAGGACTTTTCGCCCCCCCCTACGCCACCATGCCCGGGGCGGCGTCGACGACGTCCTTGTCGACGTGGCGTTCGAACTTCGCGAAGTTCTTGACGAACATGCCGACGAGCTTCGCCGCCTGCGCGTCGTAGCCGGCCTTGTCCTGCCAGGTCTTGCGCGGATGCAGGAGATGCGGCTCGACGCCGGCGACGTCGGTCGGGACCTGGAAGCCGAAATTGCGGTCGGTGTAGAAGCGCGCGCCGTCGAGCGAGCCGTCGAGGGCGGCGGTCAGGAGCGCGCGCGTCGCCTTGATCGGCATGCGGCGTCCCGTGCCGAAGGCGCCGCCGGTCCAGCCGGTGTTGACCAGCCAGCAGGTGACGCCGTGCTCGGCGATGAGCGCGCGCAGAAGATTGCCGTATTCGGCCGGATGGCGCGGCATGAACGGGGCGCCGAAGCAGGTCGAGAAGGTCGCCTGCGGCTCGGTGACGCCCTTCTCCGTGCCGGCAACCTTGGCGGTGTAGCCGGAGAGGAAGTGATACATCGCCTGCGCCGGGGTGAGGCGGGCGATCGGCGGCATCACGCCGAAGGCGTCGGCCGTCAGCATGACGATCGCCTTCGGATGGCCGGCCGTGCCGGTGGTGCTGGCATTCGAGATGAAGTCGAGCGGATAGGCGGCGCGGGTGTTCTCGGTCTTCACCGCGCTGTCGAAATCCGGCCGCCGCGTCACGGGATCGATGAGGACGTTTTCGAGCACCGTGCCGAAGCGTTTCGTGGTGGCGTAGATCTCCGGCTCGGCCTCGGCCGAGAGCTTGATCGTCTTGGCGTAGCAGCCGCCCTCGAAATTGAAGATGCCGGCCTCGCCCCAGCCATGCTCGTCATCGCCGATCAGCGTGCGGCCGGGATCGGCGGAGAGCGTCGTCTTGCCAGTGCCGGAGAGGCCGAAGAACACCGCCGTGTCGCCGTCGGGGCCGACATTGGCCGAGCAGTGCATCGGCATGACGCCCTTGGCCGGCAGCGTGAAGTTCAGATAGGTGAACACCGCCTTCTTCATTTCGCCGGCATAGGACGTGCCGGCGATCAGCACGATGCCGCGCGAGAAATCGCAGGCGATCATCGTCTCGGTGCGGGCGCCGTGACGCTCCGCGCTCGCCTTGAACGAGGGGAGGTCGAGGATGGTCAGCTTCGGCACGAAGCCGGCGAGTTCCGCGGCGTCGGGGCGGATCAGCAGGTTGCGGATGAACAGCGAATGCCAGGCCTTCTCGGTGAAGACGCGGACATTGACCTGCTCGGCCGCATCGGCGCCGGCATGGAGATCCTGCGCGAACAATTCGCGATTGGCGGCATGGGCCAGCATGTCGGCATGCAGCCGGTCGAAATGCTCGCGCGAGACGGGCTTGTTGTTGTCCCACCAGACCTCGTTTTCCGTCAGTGCGTCGCGGACGATGAACTTGTCCTGCGGCGAGCGGCCGGTATGGCTGCCGGTCTCGACCGAGAGCGCGCCGTCGGCGGTGACGATGCCTTCGCCGCGGCGCAGCGCCTGCTCATAGAGCGCGGGGGCGCCGAGATTCCAATAGAGAGCCGACAGCCACTTCAGTCCGAAGGCATCGGCACCGAACGATGGATTGCGAAGGCCGGTCTCGCTCACGGGGAATTCTCCTCAATCGGCCGGCGGGGGCCGGACCAAGACTGCAACGGGGCGCATCGGCAGCGCCCGGGCCGTCGGCAATCCTCTCGCCGACAGCGAAGCCTAGGTCGTCTTTACTCGGCCATGCAAGTAAAACCGAAACGTCCAAAGGGCTTTGGACGTCTTCAATCGATTGATTTGGCTGCGACGAAGCAACGCGGATCAGGCAAGTCTGATAATTAATATGTCGAAGAAATAAAGCTCCCGAAGGAATGCCAACGACAAGGGCAATTGCCTAGTCTTTCGGCCCAACTTTCCGCAGCCGCGCTTCCTTCGCCCAGAGCTTCAGAGCGCCGCCGGCGGCGGCGACCGTGGTGGCGCGCTCGGCAAAGGGTAGTCGCGCGCGGCGAGCCGAGGAGACGAGATCGACGCCCTCGGGATCGCAGCCGCTGATGCGCCAGTCGCCGTCCGGCAGGCCGAGCAGCACGGTCGCATAGAGCGCGATGGCCTCGGCATGATCCGCGTTCATGTGATCGACGATCATCGCCTCGCCGGCGAGAAGGTCGTCGGCGCCGGCAAGCGGGCGGATGAGCTCCGCGCCGGCGATCGTGTGGATGCGGCCGAAGCCGGCGACGAGATGCGCCGCCGTGATCTCCATGCGATAGGCGTGGAAATCGGCGAAGTCGGAGCGGCCGGCCCCATGCAGCGCGCCGAAGCGCCGCGCGGCGGCGGCATCCTCGGTCTGCCGGATCGTGCCGGTCAGAGTCACGCGGGCGCCGGCCAAGGGATCGCCGCCCTCCCCGCCCGGCGCCACCACCAGCAGCGAGGCGCGCGGATCGGCGGCGAGATTGCGGCTGTGCACGGCAAGATCGGACAGCCACAGCACCGGCGAAAGGTCCGGCATCGTCGCGAGGGTCACGAGGCTCGCGAAGGGATGGCCCTCTGCGGCGAGCGTCGCGAGGCTGGCGACGCGGGCCGCCTCCAGCACCCCGCGCGCGGCGGCGACGGGCTCGAAACGCGGCTCGGGCGATGACAGGACGGACACGATGGGGCTCCCTCAGGCAGGTGAAACTCGAAACTTGCCTAGCATAGTCAACTTTGATTGTCGCGTCACCGCCGCGAAGATGGCGTCCGGCGGCGAAGTCGGCTAAGGTGCACGCCATATTTTCCGCGTATTCCTGCGACCTTAAGACAGAGTTCGCGAGGTCGGCCGGACCGGCGGAATGAACTGGCGCGGCCTTGCGCCACGGACAGAGCCAATCTCTGGGAGATGCCCTTCAATGCCGACGATTGCTCTCGTCGATGACGACCGCAACATCCTGGCGTCAGTCTCGATCGCGCTCGAATCGGAAGGTTACCGCGTGCAGACCTATACCGACGGCGCCTCGGCGCTGGACGGTTTCCAGCAGTCTGCGCCGGATCTCGCGATCCTCGACATCAAGATGCCGCGCATGGACGGCATGGAGTTGCTGCGGCGGCTGCGCCAGCGCACCGACTTGCCGGTGATCTTCCTCACCTCGAAGGACGACGAGATCGACGAGCTCTTCGGCCTCAAGATGGGCGCCGACGATTTCATCAAGAAGCCGTTCTCGCAGCGGCTGCTCGTCGAGCGCGTCAAGGCGGTGCTCCGCCGCTTCCAGCCGCGCGACCCGGCAGCGGCGGCCAAGGTTCCGGACGCGGCGCGCAATCTCGATCGCGGCGCCCTCTCGATGGACCAGGAGCGCCACACCTGCACCTGGAACGGCGAGCCGGTCACGCTGACCGTCACCGAATTCCTCATCCTCTACGCGCTCGCGCAGCGGCCGGGCGTCGTCAAGAGCCGCAACGCACTGATGGATGCGGCCTATGACGACCAGGTCTATGTCGACGACCGCACCATCGACAGCCACATCAAGCGGCTGCGCAAGAAGTTCAAGGCAGCCGACGACAATTTCGACATGATCGAGACGCTCTACGGCGTCGGCTACCGCTTCAAGGAGGCCTGACGCGGCGGTCGCTGCGCAGGATCGGACGGAAACGATGACCGTCAGCATCGAGGAGCAGGCGCCGCCGCGGCCGACGCGCCGCCGGGTTCGCCTCCGGCACTGGCGCCGGCTGGCCACGCGCTTCGTGCGCTCGATCGGCCCGCATGCCTTTTCGAGCCTGACGCGCCGCATCGTCATCCTCAACCTCGCGGCGCTGATCGTCCTCGTCTCCGGCATCCTCTATCTGAACCAGTTCCGCGCCGGGCTGATCGATGCGCGGCTCGAGAGCCTCCTGACGCAGGGCGAGATCATCGCCGGCGCCATCGCCGCCTCGGCGACGGTCGAGACCAACAATCTCACCATCGATCCCGACAAGCTGCTGGAACTGCAGGCCGGCGAGAGCCTGACGCCCGGCCTCAACGCGGTCGAGGGGCTCGATTTCCCGATCAATCCCGAGCGCGTCGCGCCGGTGCTGCGCCGCCTGATCTCGCCGACGCGCACGCGGGCGCGCATCTATGATCGCGACGGCATTCCCGTGCTCGATTCGCGCCATCTCTATTCGCGCGGCCAGATCATGCGCTTCGACCTGCCGCCCGGCAGCGAGGACGAGCCGGCGCTGTTCGACCGCATCTGGGAATGGGTCAAGATCCACCTGCAGCGCGACGACCTGCCGATCTATCACGAGCTCGGCGGCCTCAATGGCAAGGGCTATCCCGAGGTCGCGACCGCGCTCGACGGCAGCCCGTCCTCGATCGTGCGCATCACCGAGCGCGGCGAGCTGATCGTCTCCGTCGCCGTGCCGATCCAGCGCTATCGCTCGGTGCTCGGCGTGCTGCTCCTGTCGACACAGGGCGGCGACATCGACCAGATCGTCCATGCCGAGCGCATGGCGATCGTCCGCGTCTTCCTCGTCTCGGCCGCCGTCGTCGTCGTTCTCTCGATCCTTTTGGCCGGAACGATCGCGGCGCCCTTGCGGCGCCTCGCGGATGCCGCCGACCGTGTCCGCCGCGGCGTCACCTCGCGGCCGCAGATCCCCGACTTCTCCTCGCGCCGCGACGAGATCGGCCATCTCTCGCAGGCGCTGCGCGACATGACGGCGGCGCTCTACAACCGCATCGAGGCGATCGAGAGCTTCGCCGCCGATGTCAGCCATGAGCTGAAGAACCCGCTCACCTCGCTCAGAAGCGCGGTCGAGACGCTGCCGCTCGCCAAGACCGCGGCCGCCAAGGCGCGGCTCACCGAGATCATCCAGCACGACGTGCGCCGGCTCGACCGGCTGATCAGCGACATTTCCGACGCTTCGCGCCTCGATGCCGAGCTCGCGCGGCAGGACGCCGTGCCGATCGACGTCGCCCGCATCGTCGACGCGGTCGTCTCGATCTCGCGCGAGATCACCGCCGCGAGCGGGCCGGCGATCGTGCTCGAGGTCGGCAAATCCGATCAGAGCGACGCCTATGTCGTGCTCGGCCATGACAGCCGGCTCGGCCAGGTCTTCACCAACCTCATCGAGAACGCGCGCTCGTTCAGCCCGAAGGACGGCACCGTGCGCGTCATCGTCCGCCGCAACGGCGCCGCGGTCGAGGTCCTTGTCGAGGACGACGGGCCCGGTATCCGCGCCGAGCAGCTCGAGCGCATCTTCGAGCGCTTCTACACCGACCGCCCCGACCAGGAGGCGTTCGGCCAGAATTCCGGCCTCGGGCTGTCGATCTCCAAGCAGATCGTCGAGGCGCATCACGGCCGCATCTGGGCCGAGAACCGGCTGCGCAGCCGCGCGAGCCGCGACGAAGCGCCGACGGTGCTCGGCGCGCGCTTCACCGTTCGCCTGCCGGGGCTCGGCGCATGAGCGTCGAGGCCTTTCCCGCGAGCGGAACGGAGCAGCCGACCATCCATGCGAGCGCGGTGCTCGCCGATGGCACCGGCGTCCTGATCCGCGGCGCCTCCGGCAGCGGCAAGTCGTCGCTCGTGCTGGCGCTGATCCTCGCCGACCAGGGGCGCAACCGCCTCATTGCCGACGACCGCGTCGCCCTCACCGCCTATGCCGGGCGGCTGCTGGCGGCGCCGCCGCCGACGCTCGCCGGCCTCGTCGAGATCCGCGGCCATGGGATTGTCAGGCTGCCATATGTTGCACCGCAAGAAATCGGGCTCCTGGTTGACTTCGAGCCGGCCGCGGATTTCGTGCGCATGCCCGAGGGCGCGGCGCGGACGGCGCGGCTCTGCGGGGTCGACATCCCGCGGCTTGCCTTGCCGATCGGCCATCCGGACGGCTGGATTCGCGTCCGCGCCGTGCTGATGGCGGGCCGGCCGCGCGCCGGCGAGCATTGACGAGCGGCCATGCGGCATCCGCTTTTTTCTTGCGTTGCGGAATCGTTCGGTCAAGATGCGGAGCCGCCCGGCCGGAGGCAGCCTCGAAGCAGACGCCGTTTCCGACCGGACCAAGAATGAGCGGCCTCGCGCGGGCCGGGCAACAAGAAGAACAGGTAACCAAGGGCATGATCGGGCTCGTCCTCGTCACCCACGGCCAACTCGCCATAGAGTTCCGCGCCGCTCTCGAACATGTGGTCGGCCGCCAGGCCCAGATCGAGACCATCGCCATCGGCCCCGACGACGACATGGAGCGTCGGCGGCAGGATATCGTCGATGCCGTGCAGAGCGTCGACGACGGCTCGGGCGTCATCCTCCTGACCGACATGTTCGGCGGCACGCCGTCCAATCTCGCCATTTCCGTGATGGAAGCCGGCCGGATCGAGGTCATCGCCGGCGTCAACCTGCCGATGCTGGTCAAGCTCGCCAGCGTGCGCGTCGAGAAGCCGCTCGCCCTCGCCATCCAGGGTGCGCAGGACGCCGGCCGCAAATATATCAACGTCGCCAGCCAGGTCCTGGCGGGTCAGTAGGGCTCTGGACGGAATGAGCGAGACCGAGGCCGAATTCTGCCGCGACCTGCCGATCGTCAACCGCCGCGGACTGCATGCACGCGCCTCGGCCAAGTTCGTCCAGCTCGCCGACACCTTCAACGCCACCATCACCGTGTCGAAGGACCAGAACACGGTCGGCGGCACCTCGATCATGGGGCTGATGATGCTCGCTGCCGGCATCGGCTCGTCGATCCGCGTCACCGCCGACGGCCCGGACGCGCGCGCGGCGCTGGAAGCGATCGCCCGCCTCGTCGCCGACCGCTTCGGCGAGGAAGAGTGACCGCCGCCACGCCGTCACATAAAGATATCTTTATATCCTGATTGCCGGGTGACGCCGTCTCCGCTATAAGCGCGGGCAAGAACGTCACACGGAGATACCGCCGCCATGGCCGGACAGCACGACTACGCGATCAAGGATATCGGTCTCGCCGACTGGGGCCGCAAGGAACTCGACATGGCCGAGGTCGAGATGCCCGGCCTCATGAGCGTGCGCGAGGAGTTCGGTCCCTCGCAGCCGCTCAAGGGCGCCCGCATCGCCGGCTCGCTGCACATGACCATCCAGACCGGCGTGCTGATCGAGACGCTGAAGGCGCTCGGCGCCGATGTCCGCTGGGCCTCGTGCAACATCTATTCGACGCAGGACCACGCCGCCGCGGCCATCGCCGATGGCGGCACGCCGGTGTTCGCGATCAAGGGCGAGAGCCTCGAGGACTACTGGGAATACACCCACCGCATCTTCGAATGGGCGGATGGCGGCGTGCCCAACATGATCCTCGACGACGGCGGCGACGCGACGGCGCTGGTCCATCTCGGCGCCCGCGCCGAGGCCGGCGACACCGCCTTCCTCGACACGCCCGGCAACGAGGAAGAGGAAGTCTTCTTCGCCGCCATCAAGCGCCGCCTGAAGCACAAGCCCGGCTGGTATACGAGCCTCGCCACCGCGATCAAGGGCGTCACCGAGGAGACGACGACCGGCGTGCATCGTCTCTACGAGATGCAGAAGAAGGGCACGCTGCTCTTCCCGGCCATCAATGTGAACGACTCGGTCACCAAGTCGAAGTTCGACAATCTCTATGGCTGCCGCGAGTCGCTCGTCGACGGCATCCGCCGCGGCACCGACGTCATGATGTCGGGCAAGGTCGCGATGGTCGCCGGCTTCGGCGATGTCGGCAAGGGCTCGGCCGCCTCGCTGCGCCAGGCCGGCTGCCGCGTCATGGTCTCGGAAGTCGATCCGATCTGCGCGCTGCAGGCGGCGATGGAAGGCTATGAGGTCGTCACGATGGAAGAGGCGGCCCCGAAGGCCGACATCTTCGTCACCGCGACCGGCAATGTCGACGTGATCACCATCGAGCATGTCCGCGCGATGAAGCACCGCGCCATCGTCTGCAATATCGGCCATTTCGACAGCGAGATTCAGGTCGGCGCGCTGCGCAACTACAAGTGGCACAACATCAAGCCGCAGGTCGACGAGATCGAGCTGCCCGACGGCAAGCGCGTCATCCTTCTGTCGGAAGGCCGCCTCGTCAATCTCGGCAATGCCATGGGCCATCCGAGCTTCGTGATGTCGGCCTCGTTCACCAACCAGACGCTGGCCCAGATCGAACTCTGGACCAAGCCCGGCCAGTACGAGAACAAGGTCTACACGCTGCCGAAATATCTCGACGAGAAGGTCGCGGCGCTGCATCTCGCCAAGATCGGCGTCAAGCTGACCAAGCTCAACGACAAGCAGCAGGCCTATATCGGCGTCGCCGAGACCGGCCCGTTCAAGCCGGACCACTACCGCTACTGATCGGCGCACCCTTTAGGGGTCGCGCCGCCTTAACCGCCGGTTAACCATGACCGGCTGACACTCCGAGGCCATGCGATCAACGATCGCATGGCCTTTTTATCGTCGCCAGCCGCTTCCCTCGCGATTCCCCGACCCGTTACATTGAGGGTGATTCGAGCGCGATGCCGGAAGAGTTGGTCGGCGACGCAGACGGGTCGTTCCAGTTCTCTGACGGCGGAAGGGCCTGACGCATGCTGTGGCATCGCAGGATATCGGGATGGATTCGGACCGGCTTCGCCGGGAGCCGCACCGTCCCCGCCCGCCGCCACGCTCCGCCCGCCGCCCTCGCCCTTCTCGCGCTCTCCGCAAGCCCCGCCGCCGCCGCCGATTTCCTGGCGCCGGACCGGATCGTCACCTTCAGCGCCATCTTCGGCGTGCTCACCTTCTCGCTGGTCGCCATCGCCGTGCTGCTCCGCGCGCGCGACCGCGCCGAGAGCGAGAATGCCGAACTTCGCCTCCGCCTCGCCGACCTTCGCGCCATCGCCGACCGCGCCGAGGCGCTCGTCAATGCCGACGACCAGCGCCTCGTCGCCTGGAGCGGGCCCGAGGAGCCGCCGCTCGTCATGGGCCGGCTGCCGCGCGCCACGGCCGCGCCCGAGGAGCGCGCCGCCTTCCTCGCCTTTGGCACCTGGCTGACCGGGGCCAGCGCCAGCCGGCTCGACCTCGCGCTCGAACGGCTGCGCAGCCAGGGCGAGACGTTCAGCATCGCCATCGAGACGGCGAATGGCAGCTTCATCGAGGTCGCCGGCCGCACCGCCGCCGGCCGCGCCGTCGCCCGTTTCCGCGATCTCTCCGGCGATCGCCTCGCGCTTGCCGAACTCGACGCGCGCCACCGGCATCTGAGCCAGGAGGTCGCCGCCGTCCGCGCGCTGATCGAGGCGGCGCCGCTGCCGATCTGGATCCGCGGCCGCGACGGCGCGCTCGAATGGGCCAATCCGGCCTATGTCCGCGCCGTCGAGGCGGCCGATGTCGGCGACGTCGTGCGCCGCCGGCTGGAACTGGTCGATACGGCCGGCCGCCAGGCGATCGTGCGCAGCCATGCCGAGGGCACGCCGTTCAGCCGCCGCCTGCCCGTGGTCGTCGCCGGCGAGCGGCGCATGCTCGACATCATCGACATCGCCTCGGAAGCCGGCAGCGCCGGCATCGCCGTCGATGCGACCGAGCTCGAGGCCGTGCAGAGCCAGATGAAGCGGCTGGTCGAGTTCCATGTGCGCACGCTCGACCAGCTCGCCACCGCCGTCGCCGTGTTCGGGCAGGACCATCGGCTGCGCTCCTACAATGCCGCCTTCCGCGACCTGTTCGCCCTCGACGCCACCTTCCTCGACCAGATGCCGGACGAGACCGCCGTGCTCGACCGCATGCGCGCCGCGCGGCGGCTGCCCGAGCAGGTCGATTTCAAGAGCTGGCGCAAGGAGCTGTTCGCCGCCTACCAATCGGTCGATGCGCGCGAGTTCTGGTGGCATCTGCCGGATGGCCAGACGCTGCGCGTCATCGCCAATCCGCATCCCCAGGGCGGCATGACGTGGATCTATGAGAACGTCACCGCGCGGCTCGATCTTGAAAGCCGCTACAACGCGCTGATCCAGGTGCAGGGCGAGACGCTCGACCATCTCGCCGAGGGCGTCGCCGTGTTCGGCTCGGATGGGCGGCTCCGGCTCGACAATCCCGCCTTCGCCCGCATCTGGAAGCTCGATCCGAAGCTGCTGGCCGGCCGGCCGCATGTCGGCGAGATCGAGCGCGCCTGCCGCCCGCTCAGCACCTCGCCCGACGAATGGGCCCGCTTCACCGCCGAGGTCGCCGGGCTCGGCGAGAGCCGCGCGCCGACGCATGGCCGCATTGAGCGGCGCGACCGCCGCGTGATCGACTATGCGACCGTCCCGCTTCCGAACGGCCAGACCATGGTCACCTTCGTCGACGTGACCGATTCGGTGCAGGTCGAGCGCGCGCTGACCGACCGCAACGAGGCGCTGGAGGCCGCCGACGGGCTCAAGAACGCCTTCATCCAGCACGTCTCCTATGAGCTGCGCTCGCCGCTCACCAACATCATTGGCTTCACGCAGCTGCTCGCCGACGTCACGGTCGGCCCGCTCAACGACAAGCAGCGCGAATATACCGGCTACATCCTCTCCTCGAGCGGATCGCTGCTCGCCATCGTCAACGACATCCTCGATCTCGCCACCGTCGATGCCGGCATCATCACGCTCGATCTCGGCGAGGTGAATGTCGCCGAGACCGTCGCCGCCGCCACCGAAGGCGTGCGCGACCGGCTGCGCGAATCGCGCCTGAAGCTCGAGACGCAGCTGCCGGCCGATCTCGGCTCGTTCATCGGCGACGAGAAGCGCATCCGCCAGATCCTCTACAATCTCCTCTCCAACGCGGTCGGATTCTCGACCGCCGGCGCCACCATCCGCCTCGCCGCCCGCCGCAGCAGCGCCATGGTCGAGTTCACCGTCGCCGACGAGGGGCCGGGCATCTCGGCCGACTTCATCGACGCGGTGTTCGAGCGCTTCGAGAGCCGCGCCTCGGGCGCGGCGCGCGGCGGCGCCGGCCTTGGCCTTGCCATCGTCAAGAGCTTCGTCGAACTGCATGGCGGCAGCGTCGCCATCGCCTCGGAAGTCGGCCGCGGCACCACCGTCACCGTCCGCCTGCCGCTGCGCCCGGCCACGCTCGACGTCGCCGCGGAATGAGCGACACGCCGGTCAGCCTCCTGCTCGCCGACGAGGACGCGACGCGGCGGCTCGCCGAGGATCTCGCGATGCGGCTCGCCGCGGGCGATGTCATCGCGCTCGAAGGCGATCTCGGCGCCGGCAAGACGACGCTCGCCCGCGCCCTCATCCGCGCCATCGCCGACGATCCCGAGCTCGAGGTGCCGAGCCCGACCTTCACGCTCGTGCAGACCTATCCCGGCCGCGTGCCGATAGCCCATCTCGATCTCTATCGGCTCGGCGGGCCTGAAGACCTCGACGAGATCGGCTTCGACGAGGCGATCGAGACCGGCGCCGTGCTGGTCGAATGGCCGGAGCGGGCGGCGGGGCGGCTGCCGGCCGAGGCGCTCGTCATCCGCCTCGCGATCGAGGGCGAGGGCCGCCGCGCCACGCTCGTCGGCGGCGGCAACTGGCCGGAGCGCCTTTCCCGCAGCCTCGCGATCAGAGCCCTGCTCGACGGGGCCGGCTTTTCGGGCGCGACGCGCCGCCATCTCGCCGGCGATGCCTCGGGCCGCAGCTATGAGCGCATCAAGGGGAGCGAGGGCCGCGCCGCCGTGCTGATGGACGCGCGCGACCGCCTGCCCGGCCCGCCGGTCTGGGGCGGGCGCAGCTATGACGATGTCGCGCACCGGGCGACGACCGTCGCGCCCTTCGTCGCCATGAACGAGGCGCTGCGCGCCGCCGGCGTCTCGGCCCCGGCGCTGCTCGCCACCGACATTCCCGGCGGACTGCTGCTGCTCGAAGACCTCGGCGATAGCTTCATCATCCGCGACGGCGCGCCGGACCCTGCCCGCTGGCAGGTGGCGGCGGAGCTGCTCGCCATGCTCCATGCCGAGCCGCGCCCGGACGTGCTGCCACTGCCGGGAGGCGGCCGCTATACGATCCCCGTCTTCGACCGCGACGCCTTCCTGATCGAGGTCGACCTGCTGCCACGCTGGTATGCGGGCTTCGTGGGTGTCGCGCTCTCGGACGAGGCCGAGCAGCGCTATGGCGAGATCTGGTCGGCGCTGCATGCGACACTCGTGGCGACCGAGACGAGCTGGCTGCTGCGCGACTATCACTCGCCGAACCTCCTCTGGCTGGCGGAGCGCACGGGCATCCAGCGGATCGGCGTGCTCGACCATCAGGACGCGATGATCGGGGCCTCGGCCTATGACGTCGCCTCACTGGCGCAGGATGTGCGCATCACGCTGGAACCCGAATTCGAGGCGGCGGTGGTGGGCGCCTATATCGCCGCGCGGCGGGCGCGCGGCCCGTTCGACGAGACGGCGTTCGCCGCCGCCTATGCCATCTCCGGCGCGCAGCGGGCGAGCAAGGTGCTCGGCGCCTTCGCCCGTTTCGCGGCCTCGCTCGGCCGGCCCCAATATCTCCGTCACATTCCCCGTGTAAGGGCCTATCTTCGGCGCAATCTGGCGCATGAGGTTCTGTCGGACCTTGCCCTCTGGTATGATCGCCATCTGCCGCTCGATGATTGACGCGGACCCCATCCGGGGGTCCGAACCAAGAAGAAGAAGTGTTTGATGCCCGATCCCATCCCGTTCAGGTCGCTTGCCGGTCCCCGGCGCGCCATGGTGCTCGCAGCCGGCATCGGCAAGCGGATGCGCCCCGTCACCGCCACCGTGCCGAAGCCGCTGATCGAAGTCGCCGGCAGCGCCATGATCGACCGGGCGCTCGACCGTCTCGCGCGCGCCGGCGTCGAGGAAGCGGTGGTCAATGTCCACTATCTCGCCGACCTGCTCGAAACGCATGTCAAGAAGCGCAAGAGCCCGCATGTCATCGTCTCCGACGAGCGCGCCAAGCTGCTGGAGACCGGCGGCGGCGTGCTCAAGGCCTTGCCGCTGCTCGGGCCCGAGCCGTTCTTCCTGATGAATTCGGACAGTTTCTGGATCGAGGGTCCGAGGCCCAATCTCGACTGGCTGATCGCCGGCTGGAACGATGCCGAGATGGACGCGCTCCTCATGCTGGCGCCGACCGTCGCCTCGACCGGCTACAACGGCCCCGGCGACTTCCTGATGGACAAGGAGGGCCGGCTGACCCGCCGCCCGGAGCGGACCATCGCGCCCTTCGTCTATTCCGGCGCCGCCATCCTGTCGCCGCGCCTCTTCGAAGGGGCGCCGGAGGGCGCGTTCTCGCTGAATCTTCTCTTCGACAAGGCGATCGCCAGCGGCCGGCTCTTTGGCGTGCGCATGGACGGGCTCTGGCTGCATGTCGGCACGCCCGAGGCGATCCGCGAGGCGGAACTCTCGGTCGCCGAGAGCGCTGCATAAGGCCTGGACCGGGGCGATGGCGGCGGCCGCGCGCGTCTTCACCATCCCCGCCGGCGCCCGTTTCCTGCCGACGCTTGCCGATGCGCTGCTGTCCGGCCGTCTCGGCGCGCTGGCCGATCCGGCTGACGATCCGCTGGCGCTCGCCGATATCCGCATCTTCCTGCCGACCCGCCGCGCGGCGCGGGCGCTCGGCGATGCGCTGGTCGCACGGCTCGGCACCGGCGGCGCCATCCTGCCGCTGATCCGGCCGATCGGCGATATCGACGAGGACGACCTGCTGCTCGAGCCGTTCGAGGATCCGGCCGAGCGGCTGGTGCTGCCGCCTGCCATCTCCCGGCTCGACCGGCAGCTGATCCTCGCCCGCTTCACGCGCGCCTGGGGCGCGGCGCTGCAGCCGGATCGGCTCGGTCTTGCCGCCGGCGCGCCGGTGCTGATCCCCGCCTCGGCCGCCGATGCCTTTCATCTTGCCGGCGATCTCGCCCGCCTCGTCGACGATGTCGCGAGCGCCGGGCTCGACTGGGAGCGACTGCAGACGCTCGTCCCCGACGACCTCGCACGCTACTGGCAGATCACGCTCGATTTCCTCAAGATCGTCGGCGAGGCCTGGCCGGCGCTGCTGGAAGAACGCCATCTCGCCGATCCCGCCACAAGGCGCGACCGGCTGATCCGCGACGAGGCACGGCGCCTCGCGCGCGACGGCGGCAGGGGGCTCGTCATCGCCGCCGGTTCGACCGGCTCGATCCCGGCCACCGCGGAACTGCTCGCCACCATCGCAAGGCTGCCGAACGGCGCCGTTGTGCTGCCCGATCTAGACACCGCGCTGGATGATGCCGCCTGGACCGCCATCGGCGGTAGCGAGGGCGCGAGCGCGACGCCCGGACATCCGCAATACGGCCTCAAGCAATGGCTCGGCCGCGCCGGCATCGACCGCCGCGAGGTGATGACGCTCGGCGCGGTCACGCCGCCGCTCACGGCGCGGGCGCGGCTCGTCTCCGAGGCGATGCGGCCGGCCGAGACGACCGAGGCCTGGGCGGAGGCGGCGCCCGTACCGCCCGACGCGACCGAAGGCCTGACGCTGCTCGTCGCCCGCAACGAGCAGGAAGAGGCGCTCGCCCTCGCGCTGGCGCTGCGCGAAGCGGTCGAGACGGACGGGGCGACCGCAGCCCTGGTGACGCCCGACCGCACCATCGCGGCACGGGTCGCGATCGAGCTGCGCCGCTTCCACCTCACGGTCGACGACAGCGCCGGGCAGCCCCTGCGCCTCACGCCGGCCGGGACGCTGGCCCGCCTCGTCACCGCCGCCGCCCGCTCCGATGGCGCGCCGATCGACCTGCTGGCGCTCGGCAAGCATCCGCTCGCCGCTTTCGGCCTGCCGCGCGCCGCCTGCCGCGCCGCCATCGGCGTCATCGACCTCGCGCTGTTCCGTGGCCGCCTCGTCGCCGGCGGCCTCGGCGGCCTGCCGGCCGCGCTCGAAAAGGCCGCACGGGAGAAGGCCGCGCACGATGCCGGCGACCGGTCGGTGCGGCTGCATCCGGCCGTCAAGCGGCTCGGCGCTGAGGACTGGGCACTCGCGGCTGATCTTGCGACACGGCTCCGCGACGTGCTCGATCCGCTGGCGAGCCTGCTTGCCGACGGCGCCAAGAGCGATGTCGCGACGATCGCAGACGTGCTTGCGGCGACGCTCCGCCGCGTCGTCGCGACCGGGCCGGACGAGGCCGCCTTCGACGGTGACGCAGCCGGCGCGAAGCTCGCGGCACTGCTGGAGGGGCTCTCCGGCACAGATGCCGCCGATCTCGCGCTGACCGGCGCCGAATTCCCGGCGCTCCTCGACGCCGCCATGGCCGGCGTCACGGTCGAGCCGCGGCCGGCGGGCGACCCGCGCATCGCTCTCTGGGGCACGCTGGAAGCGCGCCTGCAATCGGCCGATCTCGTCATCCTCGCCGGGCTCGACGAGGGCGTCTGGCCGAGCGAGGCGCGCACCGATCCGTGGCTGTCGCGCGTGATGCGGGCCGAATTCGGCCTCGAGGCGCCGGAGCGGCGGCTCGGCCAGTCGGCGCATGATTTCACGAGCGCGCTCGGCAATGCCCGCGTCCTCATCAGCCGAGCCGAGCGGCGCGGCGGCGCGCCGACGATCGCCGCCCGCTGGCTGCAGCGGATCGGCGCGCGGCTCGGCAAGGAAGGCGCAGCGGCGCTCACCGCCCGCGGCCAGACCTATCTCGACTGGGCGCGCGCCCTCGATGCGAGCCCGCAGGCGGCGCCTGTCGCAAGGCCGCGACCGAAGCCGCCAATCGAGGCGCGGCCGAAGCGGCTCTCGGTCACCGAGATCGAGACGCTGGTGCGCGATCCCTATGCCATCTATGCCCGCCGCGTGTTGAGGCTGGAGCCGCTCGATCCGATCGACGTCATCCCCGACAGCGCGCTGCGCGGCACGCTGAT
Source organism: Kaistia sp. (assembly GCA_965229325.1). Taxonomy (GTDB): domain Bacteria; phylum Pseudomonadota; class Alphaproteobacteria; order Rhizobiales; family Kaistiaceae; genus Kaistia. The sequence goes on from OZ245873.1 coordinate 3,245,081, forward strand.
CCACGAGGCGCTCGGCCGCTTCGCGCCGCTCTGGCAGCCGCCCTTCGATGCGGCGGCGCTCCGGGAGCTCATCGAGACGGGGCGAACCGTCTTCCGCGACATCGCCGCCTTCCCGGCCGTGCATGCGCTGTGGTGGCCGCGCTTCCTCGCCATCGCCGCCTGGTATGTCGACTGGGAGGCGGCGCGGGCCGAGATCGAGGCGCGCCATGCCGAGATCGACGGCACCATGGAGCTGACGCCCGCGTTCAAGCTGACCGGCCGCGCCGACCGCATCGATCGCCGCCGCGACGGCGCCTACGAGATCCTCGACTTCAAGACCGGCACGCCGCCCTCGCCCAAGCAGCTCTCGACCGGGCTCGCGCCGCAGCTGGCGCTCGAAGCCGCGATGCTGAAGCGCGGCGCCTTCGAGGCCATTCCCGCCGGCGCCTCCGTCGCGGTGCTCGGCTGGATCGGGCTCGGCAAGGTCGGCAAGGGCGAGCCGTTTGCCTCGGCGGTGAAAGACCGCACGGCGGACGAACTCGGCGACGACGCCTTCGCAAGGCTCGCGGCACTCGTCGCCGCCTATGCCGATCCCGGGCGCGCCTATGTCTCGCGGGCGCGGCCGATGTTCGAGAACCGCTTCGGCAGCCCCTATGACCACCTGGCGCGCGTCGCCGAATGGTCGATCGGCGGAGGCGACGAGCCGTGATCACCGTCGACGCCACCACACAGCGTGTCCAGTCGCAGGCGACCGATCCGACCGCCTCGGTCTGGGTGTCGGCCAATGCCGGCTCGGGCAAGACCTATGTTCTCGCGCGGCGCGTCATCCGCCTGCTGCTCGCCGGCACCAATCCCGGCGCCATTCTCTGCCTCACCTTCACCAAGGCGGCGGCGGCGGAGATGGCGGCGCGCGTCTTCCAGATCCTCGCCGACTGGACGACGCTGGACGATGCCGCGCTCGACGCGGCGCTCGCCGACTATGACGGCAGGCCGGCCGACGAGGCCGCCCGCATCCGCGCAAGGCGGCTGTTCGCCCGCGCGCTGGAGACGCCGGGCGGGCTCAAGATCCAGACCATCCACGCCTTCTGCGAGAAGCTGCTGCACCAGTTTCCGTTCGAGGCCAATGTCGCCGGGGCCTTCGAGGTTCTCGACGACCGCGCCGCGGCGATCCTGATCGACGGGGCACAGCGGCAGGTGCTCGCCCGCGCCAGCGCCGATGGCGACGGGCCGCTCGGCCGCGCCTTCGCCCGGCTGCTGGAGGCAGCCTCCGACCAGGGCATCGAGGCGGCGCTCGGCGAGATCATCGCCCGCCGCGACGCGCTCGCCGACCTGATCGCGGCGCATGACGGCCTCGAGGGCGGGCTGGGCGCGCTGCGCATCGCGCTCGGCCTCGGCCCCGACGACAGCGAGGCGTCGCTGCGCGCGCGGATCGTCGCCGAGCTGCCGCTGCAGCGGAGCGAGATCGTGCGGCTCGCCGAGGCGCTGCTCGCCAGCGGCCCGAAGCATCGCGCGGCCGGCGAGGAGCTTGCCCGCTATCTGGAGGCGATCACGGAGGTCGGCCGCAGCGACGCCTGGCTCTCCTATCTCCTGACCGGGGCCGGCAAGGTGAAGGCGCTGTCGAGCCTTGCTCCGAAGGCCGTCCTCACCAGCTGGCCGGGCCTCGAGGAGCGTCTCGACGGCGAGCGGGCGCGGATCGACGATCTGCTGGACCACATCGCGGCGGCGCGGGCCTATGAGGCGACGGAGGCGCTGCTGACGCTCGGCGCCGCCGTCGTCGATGCCTATGATCTCGGCAAGCGGCTGCGCGGCGCGCTCGATTTCCAGGATCTCGTCGTCCGCACCGCCGATCTGCTCACCCGCGCCGACGCCGCAAGCTGGGTGCATTACAAGCTCGATCGCGGCCTCGACCATATCCTCGTCGACGAGGCGCAGGATACGAGCCCGCGGCAATGGCAGGTCATCGCCGGTCTCGCCGACGAGTTCTTCGCCGGCGAGGGCGCGCGCGGCACGGGCCGCACCTTCTTCGCCGTCGGCGACGAGAAGCAGTCGATCTATTCCTTCCAGGGCGCCGTGCCCGCCTGGTTCGCCCGCCAGCGGCGGCGCTTCGGCAGCGCCGCCACGGCGGCCGGCGCCGACTTCCGCACGCTGGAACTCAACCTCTCCTTCCGCTCGACCGCCGACGTGCTGGCCGCGGTCGACGCCGTCTTCGCCCGCGAGGAGGCGCATCGCGGCCTCACCCGCGCGCCGCAGGCGACGGTGCACGAGGCGGCGCGGCGCGGCGAGGCGGGGCGCGTCACGCTGTGGCCGGCGATCGCGGCGGAGCCGGCCGAGGAGCCGGAGGATTGGCACACGCCGCTCGACCGGCTGGAATCGCAAAGCCCGGAAGTCCGCCTTGCCGAGCGCATCGCGCTCACCATCAAGGGCTGGATCGATGGCGGCGAGCGGATCGAGGCGACCGGGGCGCCGATCCGGCCGGGCGGCATCCTGATCCTGACCCGGAAGCGCGGCCCCCAGACCGACGCGATCAACCGCGCGCTGAAGACGGCGGGCCTTGCGGTCGCCGGCGCCGACCGGCTGAAGCTCGGCGGCCATATCGCCGTCATGGACCTCGTCGCGCTGGCCGAGACCGTGCTGCAGACCGAGGACGATCTTTCGCTCGCCGCGCTCCTCAAGAGCCCGCTGGTCGGGCTTTCGGAGGAGGATCTCTTCGCGCTGGCCTGGGGACGGCCGGGCTCGCTATGGCAGGCGCTGCATCAGGCAACGTTTCACGAGGCGCGCGAGGCGGCAAAGCTACTGAATGAATGGCGGGCGCGCGCCGACTTCATGGGCCCGCATGCCTTCTTCGCCCGCATTCTCGGGCCGGATCGCGGGCGGCAGCGGATCCTGGCGCGGCTCGGCGCCGAGGCCGACGAGGTGCTGGACGAGTTCCTCGCCCGGGCGCTCGCCTATGAAGAGAGCGAGACGCCCTCGCTGCAGGGTTTCACGCAGTGGATGCGGGAAGCGGCGACCGAGATCAAGCGCGACGCCGATGTCGGCCGTGACGAGATCCGCGTCATGACCGTGCATGGCGCCAAGGGGCTCGAGGCCGACATCGTCTTCCTCGTCGATACCGGCTCGGCCGCCGTGCATGCGAGCCACGATCCGAAGATCGTCGCGCTCACGGATGATCCGGACGATGCCGCCGGCGCGCCGCTCGCCTATATCGCGCCCGGCGGACGGCGGCCGCCGCCGATCGACGACGCGCTGGAGCGACTGCGCGAGAGTGCGCGCGAGGAATATCGCCGCCTGCTCTATGTCGGCCTGACGCGGGCGCGCGACCGGCTGATCCTCTGCGGCACGCGCAAGGCGCGCTCCGGCGGCGACCCGCTCTGGCAGGATCTCGTCCTCGCCGCGCTGGAACCTGGCGCCCGCGTGGTGCCGGTGACGCTCGGCGGCGAAACCTTCGACAGCCTCGAATGGCGGCGCGACTGGAGCATCCCGGCCGAGCCGGCCATCGCCCGCGAGCCCAAGCCGCCGCGCGTCGCCGCGCCGCTGCCGGCTTTCTTCGATGCATTGCCGCCGCCACCGCCACGGGCCGCGAACCGCGTCCAGCCCTCGGACACCGGCGCCAGCAGCGGCGCGGCGAGCGCGGCCAACGCCTTGGCTCTTGAGCGCGGCACCATCATCCATCGGCTGCTGCAGGCCTTGCCCGAACATGCCCCGCCCGAGCGGGCGCGGGTCGCGCGCGACTATCTCGCAAGTGTCGCCGCTGGCTGGACCGAGGAGGCGCGGACGGGGCTCGCCGACGCTCTGGCGGCGCTCCTCGATGCCCCCGCCTTCGCGCCGCTGTTCGGCGACGGAAGCCGCGCCGAAGTCGCGATCGCCGGCAGCATCATGACCGCCTCCGGGCCGCTCGCCGTGTCTGGCCGCATCGACCGCCTCGTGGTCGAGCCAGCGCGGATCCTGATCGCCGACTTCAAGACCAACACGCGGCCGCCGACGCGGATCGACGCGGTGCCCGAGGCCTATATCCGGCAGCTCGCGCTCTACCGCGCCGTCCTGCAGCGGCTTTATCCCGGCCGCGCCATCGAGGCGGCGCTGGTCTTCACCGAGACACCGTCACTCATCGCCGTGCCGGCCGAGCGGATGGACGGGCATATCTCGCGTATCACCGCGTCGTGACATACCAAGGCTTGACCACCTGACGCCCGCTCCCTACCTTCGGCGTCAACTCCCCCTCATTGCCAGCGAGGCTTTCATGGCGACCGCCAAAGTGACCGACAGTTCCTTCGACACCGACGTTCTCGGCGCCTCCGGCCCCGTCGTCGTCGATTTCTGGGCCGAGTGGTGCGGCCCCTGCCGCATGATCGCGCCGGCTCTCGAAGAGATCCAGGCCGAGATGGGCGGCAAGGTGACCATCGCCAAGCTCAACATCGACGAGAACCCGAACATCGCCGTGCGCTATGGCGTGCGCTCGATCCCGACGCTGATCCTGTTCAAGGATGGCGAGCCGACCGCGATCCAGGTTGGCGCCGCGCCGAAGAACCGGCTCGCCGACTGGATCAAGAACGCCATCTGAGCGCCGCGCGCTTCAGGTTTGAACGGGGCCTTCGGGCCCCGTTTTCATTTCGGCGGGGTGCCGTTCGCCTTGAGGACGTCGCCGGCGAGATAGAGCGAGCCGCAGATGAGGATGCGCGGCACGGTGCCGGGCGGCAGCAGCCGCGTCAGCGCGGCGAGCGCCGCATGGACATCGGCCTGCGGCTCGGCAGTGAGGCCCGCGGCTTCCGCGGCATCGGCGAGTTCGCGCGGATCGCGACCGACAGCGGAGCTTGCGATCGGCACCGTGAACACATGCGCGACCAGCCCGGCGAAGGGGCGGAAGAAGCCGACGGGATCCTTGGTCTGCAGCATGCCGGCGATCACATAGAGCGGCCGCGGCAGCCGCTCCTCGAGATCGGCGACCGCCTCGGCGATGACAGCGCCGGCGCCCGGATTATGGCCGCCATCGAGCCAGATCTCGGCCTCGGCGGGGGCTTCCGCGACCAGCCGTCCGGACGAGAGGCGCTGCATGCGCGCCGGCCAGTCGACGGAGAGCAGTCCGGCCTCGATCGCCGCGGAGGGAATGCCGAGCGAGGAGCGGCGGAGCGCCGCGACCGCATTGCCGGCGTTGACGAACTGGTGCCGCCCCGGCAGGCGCGGCGCCGGCAGGTCGACGAGACCGTCCTCGTCCTGGAAGACGAGGCGGCCACGCTCGGCATGGGCGACCCAGTCGCGATTGCCGAGGAAGAGCGGCGCCTTGGCACGGGCCGCCTCATGCTCGATCACCGCCATCACCTCGGCCGCCTGCGGCGCGCTCACCACCGGGCGGCCGCGCTTGATGATGCCGGCCTTCTCCCAGGCGATCCGGTCGAGCTTGTCGCCGAAGAACTTCTCGTGATCCATCGAGATCGAGGTGATGACCGAGACCTCGGGCGCGTCGATGACATTGGTCGCGTCGAAGCGGCCGCCGAGCCCGACCTCGAGCAGCGTCACATCGGCCGGATGGGCGGCGAAGAGCGCGAAGGCCGCGGCGGTGGTGATCTCGAAATGGGTGATCGGCGCGCCGTCGTTGAGCCGCTCGATCGCCGTCAGCGTCTCGACGAGCTCGGCTTCCGAGACATAGGCGCCGCCGCCGGGGGCGCCGAGGCGGATGCGCTCATGGAAGGTGACGAGATGCGGCGAGGTGTAGACATGCACCGTGCGGCCGCTCGCCTCCAGCATGGCGCGCAGGAAGGCGGTGGTCGAGCCCTTGCCGTTGGTGCCGGCGATATGGAACACCGGCCCCAGCTGCCGTTCGGGATGGCCGAGCTTTTCCAGGAGCGGCAGCAGCCGCTCCAGCGACAGGTCGATCTCCTTCGGATGGAGAAGGAACAGCCGCTCCAGGATCGCCGCGCTGTCATCCATGCTGTGAAACCTCAAGTCCATGGCGGCGAGGGTCGCGCCACCGCGACCCCGCCTTCAACCTGTCCGCCAGGGAGATAGCCATTCGCGCCGTCAGGCGCCAGATCAGGCGACGACCGCCGGCAATTGCTCCGCCGCCTCGGCGACGACAGGCTTCGGCCCGAGCAGGGCGCAGAGCCGGGCGATGGTCGCCCGCAATTCGTGGCGAGGGACGACCATGTCGACCATGCCATGCGCATGCAGATATTCGGAGCGCTGGAAGCCCTCGGGCAGCTTCTCGCGGATGGTCTGCTCGATGACGCGCGGGCCGGCGAAGCCGATCAGCGCGCCGGGTTCGGCGATCTGGATGTCGCCGAGCATGGCATAGGAGGCGGTGACGCCACCGGTGGTCGGGTTGGTCAGCACGACGATATAGGGCAGCCGCGCCTCGCGCAGCGCGATGACGCCGGCCGTGGTGCGCGGCAGCTGCATGAGCGACAGGATGCCTTCCTGCATGCGCGCGCCGCCGGAGGCCGCGAACATCACGAAGGGCTGCTGGCGCTGCAGCGCGGTCTCCATGCCGGTGATCACCGCCTCGCCGGCGGCCATGCCGAGCGAGCCGCCCATGAAATCGAAATCCTGCACGGCGGCGACGAGCGGAACACCCTCGACGAAGCCGGCGCCGACGAGCACGGCGTCATGCAGCCCGGTCTTGGTGCGCGCATCCTTGAGACGATCGGTATAGCGGCGCTCGTCGCGGAACTTCAGCGGATCGACCGCGACCTCGGGCAGCGGGATGGTCTCATAGCGGCCGGCATCGAAGAAATGCGCCAGCCGCTTCGGCGCGGTCATGCGCATGTGATAGCCGGAATTCGGCACCACATAGTGATTGGCCTCGAGATCGCGCAGGAAGACCAGCTCGCCCGATTCCGGATCCTTGATCCAGAGATTCTCGGGCACCTCGCGCTTGTTGAGGAGGCTCTTGATCTTCGGGCGGACGACGTCGTTGATCCAGCTCATGGCTATCTCCTGTCAGGCCGCGACGGGCCGGCGGGCGGCACGCACGCCGCCGGCGAGCGCCGAGACCAGCGCCTCGACGGCGGGAACGGTGGCGGCGGTGGCATGGCCCTCGGCATCGAGCGAATTCGCCACCGCCTGGACGATGGCCGAGCCGACGACGACGCCGTCGGCATTGGCGCCGATCGCCGCCGCCTGCTCGGCGGTGCGCACGCCGAAGCCGACCGCGACCGGCAGGCTCGTATGGCGCTTGATGCGGTCCACCGCCTCGGCGACGCGGCTGGTGTCCGGCGCCGCCGAGCCGGTGATGCCGTTGATCGACACGTAATAGACGAAGCCCGAGGTATTGGTCAGCACCTTCGGCAACCGCTTGTCGTCGGTGGTCGGGGTCGCAAGGCGGATGAAGTTCAGTCCGGCGGCGAGCGCCGGCAGGCAGAGTTCGTCATCGGCCTCCGGCGGCAGGTCGACGATGATGAGCCCGTCGACGCCGGCGGCTTTCGCCTCGGTGACGAAGGCGGCCGGGCCATGCGAATAGATCGGGTTGTAATAGCCCATCAGCACGATCGGCGTCGCGTCGTCGCTCTTTCGGAAGGCGCGGACGAGATCGAGCGTCTTCGCGAGCGTCATGCCGCCCTTCAGCGCGCGCAGCCCCGCCGCCTGGATCGCCGGCCCGTCGGCCATCGGATCGGAGAAGGGCATGCCGAGCTCGATCACGTCGGAGCCGGCGTTTCTCAACCCCTGCAGCAGCGCCAGCGACGTCGCCGGGTCTGGGTCGCCCGCCGTCAGGAAAGTCACGAGCGCCGGCCGGCCCTCGGCCTTCACGGCGGCAAAGCGTCGATCGATACGGGTTTCGGTCATGGCGTGGGGCTCGAGCTTGAGGCGAACTATGCCGAAGCGGCAAGGACAGTGCGGACCGCGCGCAGAGGGATAGCGTCTCTCTGCGAGCGGGAACGGTTTACGCTCTCCGCCGCACCGCCGCAAACCCACTCCCGGCCCTCCGGGCCGACCACTCCTCGAGGGAGAGGCGAAAGCGAAGCGCCGATCAAATCTCGATGCCGATCATCTTGCCGACGGTGTGGATGTCCTTGTCGCCGCGGCCGGAGAGGTTGACGATGATCGTCTGGTCCGGGCTCATGGTCGGTGCGCGCTTGATCGCCTCGGCGATGGCGTGGGCGGATTCGAGCGCCGGGATGATGCCCTCGGTGCGGGTGCAGACCTGGAAGGCGTCGAGCGCCTCGTCGTCGCGGATCGGCACATAGGTGACGCGGCCGGTGTCGCGCAGCCAGCTGTGCTCTGGGCCGACGCCGGGATAATCGAGGCCGGCCGAGACCGAATGACCCTCGAGGATCTGGCCGTCGGCATCCTGCAGGAGGTAGGTGCGGTTGCCATGCAGCACGCCCGGGCGGCCACCCGTCATCGAGGCGGCATGGCCGTTCTCGACCTCGATCCCGTGCCCACCGGCTTCGACGCCGATGATCTCGACCGAGCTGTCGTCGAGGAAGGGATGGAACAGGCCGATGGCATTCGAGCCGCCGCCGACCGCGGCGATGATCATGTCGGGGAGGCTTCCCTCCTGCTCCAGCATCTGCGCCCGCGCCTCGGTGCCGATCACCGACTGGAAGTCGCGCACCATCTCCGGATAGGGATGCGGGCCGGCGGCGGTGCCGATCATGTAATAGGTGTCCTCGACATTGGTCACCCAGTCGCGGAGCGCCTCGTTCATCGCGTCCTTGAGCGTCGCGTTGCCGGCGGTGACCGGCTTCACCTCGGCGCCGAGCAGCTTCATGCGGAAGACGTTCGGCGCCTGCCGCTCGACATCGGTCGCGCCCATATAGACGACGCAGGGAAAGCCGAAGCGGGCCGAGACGGTCGCCGAGGCGACGCCATGCTGGCCGGCGCCCGTTTCCGCGATGATGCGCGTCTTGCCCATGCGGCGGGCGAGCAGGATCTGGCCGAGGCAGTTGTTGATCTTGTGGCTGCCGGTGTGGTTGAGGTCCTCGCGCTTGAAGAAGATGCGCGCGCCGCCGAGATGCTTGGTGAGGCCTTCGGCGAAATAGAGCTTGGACGGCCGGCCGGCATAATGGTTCGACAGCGCCTGGAGCTCGGCCGCGAAGGCGGGATCGGCCTTGGCGTCGGTATAGGCCTGTTCGAGCTCCAGGATCAGCGGCATCAGCGTCTCGGCGACATAGCGGCCGCCATAGATGCCGAAATGGCCGCGCTCGTCCGGGCCGGTGGTGAAGGAATTGGGCAGTATCGGAGCGGTCACGTCACTATCCTCTCGCCGGATCGGCGCCGGTCGTCCTCAAGCGGTTGGGTGCCGCGCACGGCGGCGATGAAGGCCCGGATCCGGTCCACGTCCTTGACGCCCGGCGCGCTTTCGACGCCCGACGACACATCGACGCCCCTGGCGCCCGTCGACGCCAAGGCATCGGCGACATTGTCCGGATTGAGGCCCCCGGAAAGCATATAGGGCAGCGCCGGATCAATGCCACCAAGCAGGGCCCAATCAAATGCGACGCCATTGCCGCCCGGCAGCGCCGATCCGGACGGCGGCTTGGCGTCGATCAGCAGCCGGTCGGCGGCGCCGGCATGGGCGGCGACAGCGGCGAGATCCTCGGCCGTGCGGATGCCGACGGCCTTCAGCACGCCGAGGCCGAACCGCGTCTGCACCTCGGCGACGCGCGCCGGGCTCTCGCTGCCATGCAGCTGCAGCCAGTCCGGCCTGATGGCCTCGACGATCTCCGCGAGGCCGTCATCGTCCATGTCTACGGTGAGCGCGACGATCTCGGCGCGGCCGCGCACCCGCGCGGAGAGCTCCGCGCCGGTCTCGACCGAGACATAGCGCGGGCTCTTCGGGAAGAAGTTGAAGGCGATCATGTCGGCGCCGGCGTCGAGCGCAGCCTCCAGCGTCTCGGCGGTCGAGAGGCCGCAGATCTTCACAAGGACAGGGTTTCGCCCGGTTTCCGGCATGGTCATCCGTTCCGACATCAGCGCGAAGCTTTGCCATGAAAGGCGGACGGAGTCCAACCGCCGCCGCGCCGCAGCATCAGCGCGCGCGGCACTTCCCATAGACGAGCACGGCGGCGGCGAGATCCTCGAGCGCGATGCCGACCGACTTGAACAGCGTGATCTCGTCCGCCGAGCGCCGCCCTTCCGCCGTGCCGCGGCAGAGGCCGCGGAGATCGCCGGCGATGTCGCTCTCGAAGAGCACCCCGGAGCGGAGCGGCACGGCGATGTCGCCGGCCTCAATGAGGGCGGCGGGGCCGTCGACATAGACGCGGGCCCGGCGGACGGCCGCGTCGTCCGCCTCGCGCATCATCGGCGTAAAGCCGCCGACGAGATCGAGATGGGCGCCGTCCTTGACGAGGGCGCCCTGCACCAGCGGCTCGGCGGCAAGCGTCGCGCAGGAGATGATGTCCGCCGCGGGCAGCGCTTCGGCGAGATCGCGCGCGACGCGGATCTCGAAATCGTCAAGGCCACCCTGGCGCAGCGTCGCGGCCAGCCTCTCGGCGCGGGCTGCGTCGCGGTTCCAGAGCGTCACGCGGCGGATCGGCCGCATCGCGGCATGGGCGGCGACGAGATGCGGCGCCAGCGCGCCGGCGCCGATCATCAGGAGATGCGAGGCGTCGGCCCGGGCGAGATAGGAAGCGGCGAGCGCCGAGGCGGCGGCGGTGCGCCAGAGGGTCAGCGCGGTGCCGTCGAGGATGGCGAGCGGCGCGCCCGTCTCGCCGGAGAGCAGCAGATAGAGGCCGGAGACGGTGGCAAGGCCGCGGGCAGCATTGCCGGGAAAGACGGTGACGAGCTTGACGCCCACATGGCCGTCGCCGGACGCGGCAGCGGCATCCCAGGCCGGCATCAGCAGCAGCGAAGCCATGCCGGCCGCGGTCTCGATCGCGTGGTGATGGCGCGGCGGCACCGTGATCTCGGCGCGGAAGGCAGCGCGCAGCGTCTCGACGAGCTCAACCCGCGACAGCGCCGCCGAAACCGCCGCGCCGTCGATGACGAGCATTCAGGCCGCGTCGCGGCGGAGCGCCGGCAGGGAGTTCGCGGGGCTCCCCGTCGCGGCGGCGCGGAAGCCGTCATTCTCGCGGCGAACGACGACGGCCTCGCGCTTCAGCCGCTTGGCCTGGCGGCGCCAGCGGCCCTGGCCGAGCCAGGTGCCGATACCGCCGAGGACGACGCCGAGAACGATCGAGCCGAAGGCGACGACATAGAGCGGCAGGGCGATCGCCGCCGCCGGAGCGTCACCATTGAACGGATCGAGCGAGACGACGACGCTGTGCCGGTTGGCGACGGCGAGCGCCACCAGCAGCACGGCGAGCGGGATGAGAATGATGATCGCGAGCGTGCGTTTCATGGAAGGTCGAAGCCTCCTTCAGTCGCTGTCGTTGAGACGCTCGCGCATCTCCTTGCCGGTCTTGAAGAACGGCACGAATTTCTCGGTGACGTCGACCTTGGTGCCGGTGCGCGGGTTGCGGCCCTGCCGGGCCGGCCGGTTCTTGACCGAGAAGGCGCCGAAGCCGCGCAGCTCGACCCGGTCGCCCCGCGCCAGCGCCTCGACGATCTCGTCGAGGATCGAATTGACGATGTGCTCGACATCCCGCTGATAAAGATGAGGATTCTGCTCGGCAATCTTCTGGACCAGCTCTGACTTGATCATCGCCGCGCCCCCTCAGCGTCGAACCCGTCCGGAGCCTGCCAAACCGAGAGCAGACCGTCAAGGTTGAGGCGCGGCAGCCAGGGCGCGAGGCCGCTGCCCTCGATCGCGCCTTCCGCGAAGCCGAGCTGGCGGGCGACGAGCCGGACGGCGACTTCGGCGAAGGAGAAGCCGCGCTCGGGCCGCTCCTTTTCCCAGTCGAGAACGCGGAGCGCCGGGTCGATGCCCTTCTCGCGCGTCAGCCAGTCGAGCGCGACATCCTCGCCGCCGATGCCGTCGACGAGACCGGCGTCCTTGGCCTGCTGGCCGGAATAGACGCGGCCATCGGCAAGACGGAGCGCGGTCGGCCGGTCGAGCCGGCGCCGCTCGGCGACGAGATCGACGAACCAGTTGTAGTTGTCGTCGATGAGGCCCTTGATCACGGCAAGCGACTCAGGGCTCGCCGGCGCGAAGGGCGAGGGCGCCGCCTTGAGCGGCGAGGACTTGACCTCGGTCAGCTTGATGCCGAGCTTCGCCATCGCCTCGCTGACCTCGGGCGACTGGAACAGGACGCCGATCGAGCCGGTGATCGACGAGCGATAGGCAAAGACCTGGTCGGTGGCGATCGCGGTCATATAGGCGGCCGAGGCGCCGAGCGTCTTGATCGAGGCGACGGTCGGCTTCTTGGCCGAGAGCTGGCGCAGCGCGGTATAGAGCGCCTCGCCGCCGACGGTGGCGCCGCCGCCTGAATCGATCGAGACGATCACCGCGCGGACGGCGTCGTTCTTGCCGAGCCGGTCGATCAGTTCGAGTTCGGCCTTGTCCTCGGCGATGAAGCCGTCGATCGAGATGCGCGCCACATGCGGCATCGACCGGGCGCCGATCGTGTCCGGCCCGGCGATGAGGACGCCGGCGACCACGACGGCGGCGACGAGGGCCAGGACGCCGAGCACGCGCCAGAACACGAGCTTTCGCCGCAGTCGTCGCCGCTCGATGATGTCATCCGCATTGAGAGCCATCGTTCCCGTTCCTCGCCCTACCGATGCCAGGGAATGATCAGTTAACCGCTTTGCCGCGGCGACGCAAACTGCGAAGTGGACGCAAGGCTTTGCGATGCTTCAATATTTTCGCGTGGCGACAGATTTGTGAAAATTGCTGCCAACAAAAAACGCCCCGGCTTGCGGCCGGGGCGTTTCGTCATTCATGCCGCGTGAGCGGGCGCGAGGATTACTCGTCGGTCTGACGGGCCTTGAGGGCCGCGCCGAGGATGTCGCCGAGCGAGGCGCCCGAGTCGGACGAACCGAACTGGGCCACGGCTTCCTTCTCTTCGGCGATCTCGAGCGCCTTGATCGACACGGAGACCTTGCGGGCCTTCTTGTCGAAGTTGGTGACGCGCGCGTCGACCTTCTCGCCGGCCGCGAAACGCTCCGGACGCTGCTCGGACCGGTCGCGCGAGAGATCGGCGCGGCGGATGAACGTCGTCAGGTCGCTGTCGGCGATGCGGACTTCGAGGCCGCCTTCGTTGACCGCGAGGATCTCGCAGGTGACCACGGCGCCCTTGCGGATATCGCCCGAAGCCTCGACGAACGGATCGCCGCCGACCTGCTTGATGCCGAGCGAGATACGCTCCTTGTCGATGTCGACGTCGAGGACCTGCGCCTTGACGACATCGCCGCGGTTGTACTCGTCGATGACCTGCTCGCCCGGACGGTTCCAGTCGAGATCCGAGAGGTGGACCATGCCGTCGACGTCACCGTCGAGCCCGATGAACAGGCCGAACTCGGTCTTGTTCTTGACCTCGCCCTCGACGATCGAACCGATCGGATACTTGTCCTGGAACGACTCCCACGGATTGGCGAGGGTCTGCTTCAGGCCGAGCGAGATGCGGCGCTTGACCGGATCGACCTCGAGGATGACGACTTCGACTTCCTGCGAGGTGGAGACGATCTTGCCCGGATGGACGTTCTTCTTCGTCCAGGACATCTCGGAGACGTGGATCAGGCCTTCGATGCCGGGCTCGAGCTCGACGAACGCACCGTAGTCGGTGATGTTCGTGACGCGGCCCGAGAACTTGGCGCCGACCGGATACTTCGCCTCGATGCCCGACCACGGATCGGCCTCGAGCTGCTTCATGCCGAGCGAGATGCGGTGCGTCTCATGATTGACGCGGATGATCTGCACGCGGACGGTCTGGCCGATCGAGAGCACCTCGGTCGGATGGTTGATGCGGCGCCAGGCGATGTCGGTGACATGCAGCAGGCCGTCGATGCCGCCGAGGTCGACGAACGCACCGTAGTCGGTGATGTTCTTGACGACGCCCTCGATGATCTGGCCTTCCTCGAGGCTCTGCACCAGCTCCGAACGCTGCTCGGCGCGGGTTTCCTCGAGAACGGTACGGCGCGACACGACGATGTTGCCGCGGCGCTTGTCCATCTTGAGGATCTGGAACGGCTGCGGCGTGTGCATCAGCGGACCGACATCGCGCACCGGGCGGATATCGACTTGCGAACGCGGCAGGAAGGCGACGGCGCCGTCGAGGTCGACGGTGAAGCCACCCTTGACCTGGTTGAAGATGACGCCCGTGACCTTCTCGTTCTTGTTGAACTGCTCCTCGAGGCGGACCCAGCTCTCCTCGCGGCGCGCCTTGTCGCGCGAGAGAACGGCTTCGCCGAGGGCGTTTTCAACGCGCTCGAGATAGACTTCGACGATATCGCCGACCTTGATCGGCTGGTCGCGGCCGGGGCCTGCGAATTCCTTGAGAGCGACGCGGCCCTCGGTCTTCAGACCGACGTCGATGACCGCGAGGTCCTTCTCGATCGCGACGACGGTACCCTTGACGACGCTGCCCTCGAAGAGGTCCTCGTTCTGGAACGATTCCTCGAGCAGGGTGGCGAAATCTTCGCGGGACGGATTGGTAACAGCCATGAAAACTCCTGGTGCCATGTCTGGCATGCGCCGGCGGTTCGTGCTTCGGGATCGAGTTCCGGACCTGCCCGCGGTATGGACCGGGGCCACCCTCGTCTTTGGGGCGGACCGACGCTTCCGGACTGGAACTCGATGGTTCTCGTCCGCAGGCCGGCGGCGAAACTGTGCCTTCCTGCCATGCGGAACCCGCGCTCTATAGAGCCTCGCCGCCATCGGGGCAAGCCGCGCATGCGTCAAAACGCAGCGCGGCCGCGCTTTTTGGGTTCGGTTCAGCCGATGCGGGCGTCGATGACGGCGCGTGCGGCGCGAAAGGCGCCGTCGATATCGAGCGCGCTGGTGTCGATCAGCACCGCGTCGTCGGCCGGGCGCATCGGCGCGGAACTGCGGCCGGCGTCGCGCGCGTCGCGCTCGCGGATCTCGTCGAGAATGCGCGCATAGTCGACATCGCGGCCCTTGGCGCGAAGCTCGTCGGTGCGGCGGCGGGCGCGCACTTCCGCCGAGGCGGTGACATAGAGCTTCACCTCGGCATCCGGGCAGATCGCCGTGCCGATGTCGCGGCCGTCGAGCACCGCGCCGGGCGGCTTCAGGGCGAAATCGCGCTGGAAGGCGACGAGGGCGGCGCGCACCGCGGGATGGACGGCGACGCGCGAGGCGAGTTCGCCGGCCTCGCGGCCGCGCAGATCCGCCTCGACGAGATGCGAGGGGTCGAGCGCCGTGGCGACGGCGCCGGCAGCGACGGGATCGTCGAGATCGAGGCCCCGATCGGCCATGAGGCGGCCGACCGCCCGATAGAGCAGGCCGGTATCGAGATGCCTAAGGCCATAGTGAGCGGCGAGGCGCTGGGCGAGCGTGCCCTTGCCGGTGCCGGCGGGACCATCGATCGCAATGATCATCGGGCGATCGTCTCCATCTGTTCGAAGCGGGCGCCGAGCGTCGTCATCAGCGCCGTGAAGGCGGCGGCCTCCGTGGCGGCCGTGTCGACGGCGACACCGTCGGCGGCGCCGAGACCAAGGGCGAGGAAGGCCGCGGCAAGGCGGGCATCGCCGCGCGCGGCGACCGCGCCGCCGCCGGCAGGACGCGCGCTGCCGGTCACGACCAGCGATTCCGGCCCCTCCTCCGCGGCGATGCCGCTTGCGGCGAGGCCGGCCGCAAGGGCCCCGATGAGGCCCGGCTGCTCGAGCCGAAGGCCGCCGAGACCTTCGAGGACCGTCCGCCCTTCGGCAAAACCCGCCGCCACCGCGAGCGCGGCGAGATCCTCGACGAGAAGCGGCATCCGCGCCGCCGGCACGGCGACCGCCGCAAGGCGGCTGGCGCGGACACGGATATCGGCGACCGGCTCGCCGCCGATGATCCTCGTATTGGCAAGGGCGATGTCGCCGCCCATGGCGATGAGCGTGTCGACGAGCCCCATGCGCAGCGGATTGACCAGGACGCCCTCGATCGTGACATCCGACCCTTCGACGACCAGCGCCGCGACGATGACCGCGGCGGCGGCACCGGGATCACCGGGAACGACGAGCGCCTGCGGCTTCAGATCGCGGCGGCCCTCGATCCGCACGACGCGCGCGCCCTCGGAATCGCGATCCGTCTCGATCGCAGCGCCAAAGGCGGCGAGCATGCGCTCGGTCTGGTCCTGCACCGCGACGGGCTCGATCACGCTGGTGACGCCGGGTGCATTCAGCCCGGCGAGCAGGACAGCGGATTTGACGTCGGAGAGCGGCGCCGGCAGGCGGTAGTCGATCGGCAGCGGCACCTCGGCGCCCTGCATGGTGAGCGGCAGCCGCTCGCGCGAGCGGGCGATGACCTGCGCGCCGATGCGGCGCAGCGGATCGAGCACGCGGCCGAGCGGAATGGCGCCGGCATCCGCATCGTCGGCGACGAAGGTGGCGGCGAGGCCCTGGCTTGCGATGAGGCCGAGCAGCAGCGGCAGCGCGCCGGACGCCGCCGGGCAGGCGATCGCCGCCTCCGGCTCCAGGAAGCCGCCGACGCCGACGCCGCGAAGGCGCCAGTGACCCGGCCGCTCGCTCGAAAGCGTCGCGCCGAAGGCCCGGAGGGCACCGATGGTCGCGCGCATGTCGGCGCTCTCCGGCAGCCCCTCTATGAGGCTCTCGCCGAGTGCGAGCGCACCCAGCATCAGCGCGAGGCGGCCGAAGGCGGGATCGCCGGCGACGCGGACGCGGCCGGCGAGCGGCCCGGAGGCGAGCGCCCGTTGCGGACCGTCGGGCGTTCCCGCTGATGTCGACATGATCGGCCCCTCGGCTGAAGCCGGTCCGACCGGCCTTCGGTCCGGATAGCATGGGGACCGCCGACCTGCCACCTTGGATCCTGCCACCTTGGATCAAGCGCCGGATCGCCACCATGGATCAGAGCGTTGGATCGCCGCCTTGCTTGCCGCTGGCGGCAAGGGATACGATTTCGTTTTGACAGCGCGGAGACAAAGCCTTATGGGGGCCGCGCTCCATCAACAAGCGAGGCACGACGTGGCGAAAGCGGAACTCGGCACCAAACGTGTCGACCCCGAGACGGGGAAGAAGTTTTACGACCTGAACAAGGACCCGATCGTCTCCCCCTTCACGGGCCAGTCCTATCCGCGCTCCTATTTCGAGAGCGGACCGGCCAAGGCGCGCCCGGCGCCTGCCCGCGCGGTCGAGGAGGAAGAGGTCGAGGAGGAGGTCGCCGATACCGCCGAGTTCATCAGCCTCGAGGAAGCCGATTCGGAAACGGCCGATGCCGGCGCGGTCGAGGTGGACAGCGATGACGAGGATGTCGTGATCGGCGACGACGAGGGCGACGTCTTCATCGAGGAAGAAGAAGAGGAAGGCGACGATGTCGCCGACATCATCGGCGGCGTCGACGACGAGGAGCCGTAGGCGCTTCGGCCACGATCGGCACCTGCCCTGTGGGTATGTCGATTGTGGCTTGATTTGAGAATCAACGCGGCCTAAGTATCGCGCCGCGCCGGGAGGGGTCCCAACCTCTCCCGCAGGAAACGGCGGGGCCATAGCTCAGTTGGGAGAGCGCTTGAATGGCATTCAAGAGGTCGTCGGTTCGATTCCGATTGGCTCCACCACTTCCTGAAATCGCGTGACGCAACGAGCCGCCCTCCGGGCGGCTTTTTGCATTTGAGGCTCCGCCGATGCCGCGCCTCCGATCGAGGGAAGGCGCTTGCGGGCCAGAATCAACGGCAATGGGCCGACCTCCGCCGCCCCGAACCGGGCGCGAAGACGCCGCCGGCTGCGCGCAACCCTTCGTTAACCATCGTTCCAAAAATCGGGGGACGACCCCCTTTCGTCGATCGGATTTTAACAAAATCTTATCGATGTCGACAGGCGAGGCTCCGCTCCCCCGGAGAACGAATCGCCGGTCGCCATGCACCTTTCGTGGTGCCGCGCGCGAGGGGAGAGCGTCATGCTCGCAATGGACGACGTCAACCGCCGCACCTGGCGCAGCGGGTCCGCACTCCAAGGCTATGGCAAGATGGCCGGGTTCATGGACCAGGGCGAGCGCCTCGCCTTCTCCATCGCCGTGCCGGCCGGATCCAGGCCGCGCCTTCTCGACATCGGCGTCGGCGGCGGACGCACCGCGGCGCTCCTGGCGCCGCTGGCCAGCCGCTATGTCGGCATCGACTATGTAGGGGAAATGGTCGAGCGCGCCCGCCGCAATCGTCCAGGTCTCGACTTCGCGCATGGCGATGCCCGCGATCTCGCAACCTTCGCCTCGGGGAGTTTCGATGTCGTCGTGTTCAGCTGCAACGGCATCGATTCGGTCGATCCGGCCGGCCGCGCCGCGGTGATGGCGGAAGCGGCCCGCGTGCTCGGCCCCGGCGGGCACTTCGTGTTCTCGACCTTCCATCGCGACTGGGAGGGCTTTAGCCGGCGAACCTCGCTCCGGCGGATCGGCTGGACGCCCAATCCGATCCGGCTCGGCCTCCGGACACTGCGCTTCCTCGAAGGCAGCCTCGTCGGCGCCGTGCGCCTGCATCGCCTCGCCGCGCTCGAGCGTCGCGACGACGAACATGCCGTCCTGCTGCACTGGGCGCACGACTTTGGCATCCTCGTCTATGCGACGACGCCGGACCGCCTCGCGCGGCAACTCGCCCATGCCGGCTTCGAGAGCCCGCCACTGGTGATCGGTGCCGATGGCGAGCGGATCGTCGGCCCTGCCGCGCCGACGGCCGAATACATGCACGTGATCGCGCGGAAGCCGTACCTGTCCTGAGGGGGCGAACCCACCGCCTCGGCCGCTCTTGCATCGCCGTGGCGGCATCGCCACATCAGCGATGTGTGGAAAGGCGGACGACGATGGACAGCTACCGGGCCTATTATATCAGCGGCCGCAGTGCCAGCTGGAAGGACAAGCTGAAGCTTGCCCTTCTCGGCCTCGTCGGCGGCGCGATCCTGATCGCGGCCGTGATCCTGTCGCTCGGCCTCGCGCTGGTGCTGATCCCGCTCGGCTTCGTCGCCTATCTGTTCCGCCGGCCGCTGCTGCGCGCGCTGTTCCGGCAGGCCGGCGTCGGCACGGCCGGACGCAGGCCGCCGGGGGCGGAACGCACCGCGGCGCCCGGCGCTGGCCCGGCAGGGGAACCCACCGGCCCCCGCACCGTCACCATCGACGCCGACTATACGGTGGTCGAGCCGGATCGCGGCGACCGCCCGACCCGCTGATCGCGGCCGCCCGGCGGCCGCATCGCAGCAGGACGGGGAAACTTTCCCGGCGCCCGGCGTTGTCCTCCAACAGGAGACAGTGCCATGGCCAAGCCCAGCGACCTTTCGCAGACCCGAGATTTTTCCCCGATCGACCGCGCAGCGGGACGTGAGGCGGGCGCCGCCGGCACCGCGCCGGTGCGCGAGACGACCGACGATGCCCGCCAGGCGGAGACGCCGCACACGCTGCGCTACATGCTGGCGATCGGTCTCGTCGGCGTGATCGCCGCCTTCGCCATCATCTATTTCATCTTCGTCTGACGGCCCCTCTGGCCCGCCTCAGGGCTGGGCGGACATGGTCTGCCCGACCTCCTCGGCCACCGTCTCGCCAGGCTTCGCCTTCGCGTCGCGCTGCTCGCGGAGGAAGATGAAGAGGCCCGAGACGACGATGATGGCGGCACCGACCAGCACGTTCCATTGCAGGAGGTCGCCGAAGAACAGCCAGCCGAACAGCACCGCCCAGAGGATCATGGTGTACTGATAGGGCACCACGACCGAGGCCGGCGCGAGCTTGAGCGAGCGGTTGACGCAGAGGCTGGCGATGAGCGCGACGATGCCGACCAGCGACAGCAGCGCGAGATCGCGGAGGCTCGGCGTCACCCAGGCGAACGGCGCCGTCACGGCGCCAGCCGTCATCGCCGCCATGGTCGAAAAGGCGAGCAGCGTGCTGTCCTTGGTGCCGCGAAGCTGCCGGGTCAGGATCATCAGCACGGAGAAGATCATCGAGCCGGCGATGGCGACGAGCGCCGGCGGGGTCAGCGTCGCCGCGGACGGCTTCAGCACGAACAGGACGCCGATGAAGCCGACGATGATCGCCACCCAGCGCACCGGATCGATGCGCTCCTTCAGGATCGTCGCCGACAGCGCCGCGACATAGATCGGGCTCGCGAGATAATAGGTCATGACGTCGGCGAGCGGCAGCGAGCGGACGGCCCAGTAGAAGCAGCCGACCTCGATGGTGGCGAGGACGACGCGCGCAAGCTGCAGCCACGGCCGCGGCGCGGCCGCGAGGCCCTTGAGGCCGCCGTCGCGCATCACGAAGGGGGCGAGCAGCACCAGCGCGGCAATCGAGCGGAACAACAGCACCATGCTGACCGAATAGGTGCCGACCAGCCATTTTCCGAGCGCGTCATTGACCGAGTAGAGGAAGATGCCCCCGACCATCAGGAGAATGCCGAGCAGCGGGCCGGACAGGAGGCGAGGCGGCCGGGACCGGACGGACGGAGAGGGGAGGGTCGACATCAGCTCTGGAAATCGGGCGGTTCGCGGGAGCGGGAGTGTGCATGGATAAGCGGCGAACGCAATCGCGCCGCCTGTTGCGCCCGATGGCGCAGAGGTCCATTCTCGTCTCTCGATGAGATTTCGGTTGCATTTTCAGAGCCGAACCGGCATATAGGCGATGACGATCATCGTGATCGCGCTGTGCCATGCGATTTTTCCCATGGTTCCACCCGCCAGGTGCGGGCACGACCCAGTCCTCTGGCCCCTTCGCGCGTGGGTTACGACATCCAACGAATGCGGATAGCATTCGCGAAGTTAGGCCTTTTTCTTGAATCAATTGAACTCTTTTGCGGATTTGGCTCTCGCCGAACCGTTGTTGCGCGCGCTCGGCCAAGCGGGTCTCGTGACCCCGACGCCGATCCAGGCGCAAGCCATCCCTGCCCTTCTCGAAGGTCGCGACATGCTCGGCATCGCGCAGACCGGAACGGGCAAGACCGCGGCCTTCGGGCTTCCCCTCCTGCAGCAGCTCTCGCGTCGCCCTGAAGGGCTCGAGCCGAAGAGCGTGCGCGCTTTGATTCTCGCTCCGACCCGCGAACTGGCGATCCAGATCGACGCCGAACTGCGCAAGTATGGCCGCTTTCTCGGCGTCCGCCATGCGCTCGTCTATGGCGGCGTCGGTCACACGCCGCAGATCCGCGCCCTTGAAAAGGGCGTCGACATCCTCGTCGCCACGCCCGGCCGCCTGCTGGACCATGTCCAGGCCGGCGTGCTGAAGCTTGGCACCGTCACGCATCTCGTTCTCGACGAAGCCGACCGCATGCTCGACATGGGCTTCGTGCGCGACGTCATGAAGATCGTGGCGATGCTGCCGACCAACCGGCAGTCGCTGCTGTTCTCGGCCACGATGCCGGCCGAAGTCGCCGTGCTCTCGCGCAAGATCCTCAAGGATCCGATCCGCGTCGAGGTCACGCCCGAGGTGGTGACGGTCGAGAAGATCGACCAGCGCCTCTACCGCGTCCCGGCCGGCGAGAAGCGCGGCTTCCTCGTCGATCTCCTGTCGGACGAGGCCATGCGCCGCGTGATCGTGTTCACGCGCACCAAGCATGGCGCCGACAAGGTGGCGCAGCATCTTCAGAAGGCACGCATCGAGACCTTGGCGCTGCATGGCAACAAGTCTCAGGGTGCGCGTCAGAAGGCCCTTGCAGGGTTCAAGGACGGCAGCCTGCGCGTGCTCGTCGCGACCGATATTGCCGCGCGCGGCATCGACGTCGCCGACATCACACATGTCGTCAATTTCGACTTGCCTGACGAACCGGAAGCCTATGTCCATCGTATCGGACGGACGGCACGCGCCGGTCGCGAAGGCATTGCCTACTCTCTCTTCGACGCTGGCGAATCTGCGCGTCTGAAGGCGATCGAACGGCTGATCCGCCGGGCGATCCCTGAGGTCGCGACGCATTTCAAGGCCCAACCGCCGATCCAGCGCCCCGCTGCGGACACGCAGCGCGGCGAACTGGCAGGCCGCGAGGGACAGCCCATGCAGCAAAAGAGCAAGAAAAACCGGTGGCGCAGTCAACAACGCAGCCGCGCGGCTTGACGACGGAAGCGTCGTTAGCAAAGTTCTCTACCGCCAGACTGAAGGAGATTTCCATGGCGACGGGTACGGTGAAGTGGTTCAATGCGACGAAGGGCTATGGATTCATCCAGCCCGATCAGGGTGGTCAGGACGTGTTCGTTCACATCAGCGCCGTTGAGCGCGCTGGTCTGTCGACGCTTCGCGACGGCGCCAAGATCTCTTACGAGCTCGAGACCGATCGTCGGGGCAAGACCTCGGCGACGAATCTGAAGGTCTCCTGAGGAACCCCATGGCGAAGGAAGAAGCGCTCGAATTCGAGGGAATGGTCGTCGAGGTTCTGCCCGACGCCAAGTTTCGTGTTGAACTCGAGAACGGGCATGTCGTCGTCGCCTATACGGCGGGCCGGATGAAGAAGAATCGTATCAAGACCCTGGCGGGCGACCGCGTAACGGTCGAGATGACGCCTTACGATCTCGATCGTGCACGGCTGGTCTTCCGGCACAAGGGTGACTCGATGGCTCCGCCATCGTCCAAGACACCCTTCCGTGGCGGTGCGGCGCGGCGACGCTGATTCCGACGCCTCGATAACAATGAACTGGCGCGAGCGATCGCGCCGGTTTTTGCTTTTTGGGCAACAGCCCGGCGGTGGCATCCCGCAGCTAGGCGCACCCGGCGGCTTCGGCTCTTGCGGCGCGGGCGCAACTTCGCTAGCGTCTCGGTCATTGCAGACCAATCGATGCCGCGCTGCGGCAACGGGCGGCCGAAAGCTTGTTTCAGACCTGATTGTTCCTCCATTCATGCGTCCGGACGCCATCTGGTCCGGGCATCATCTCTACGACCAGTTGTCCAATGCGCCGCCGGCCCCTTGCCGGCGGTTTGTTTTTTTGTGAGGCGCCCTTCCCCCCGCGCCGACGCGTCCCGCCGGGAGATCCGATCATGCTGAAGGCGCTTCGCACGTTCCTGGCCGAGCTTTCCGGCGACAGCGCCGACAAGCCCCTGTTCAGTCCCGACGATCACCGCCTCGCCTCGGCGGCACTCCTCTTCCATGTGATCGCGATCGACGGCACGGTGGCGGACAGCGAGCGGCAGCGGCTGCACGATCTCCTGCAGCAGCGCTACGGCCTCGACGCCGCGGCAACCGAAGAACTGATGCGCGAGGCGGAGATCGCCGACCAGGAAGCGGTCGACCTCTTCCATTTCACCCGCGTCATCAAGGACAAGCTCGATCTCGCCGACCGCGAGGCGATCATCGCGATGATGTGGGACCTCGTGTTCCAGGATGGGTCGCTGCACGAGTTCGAGGACAACACGATCTGGCGCGTCGCCGACCTCATCGGCGTCTCGCGCGAGGCGCGCATCCGCCTGAAGCAGACCATGCGCGGCGCGGCGGGCGTCGGCGAGGCCTGACGGCCCCCTGCCGCGCGATGCGGCAGGCGATGCGACGAACTTGAACTGGCGGCGCAGTGTGCGCTCGGCTAGCCTTTCCCCGATGTCGACCCCTTCCAGAACGCGCACCAAGAAGCCGCCGGTCCTGATCGTCCTGCACCAGGAACACTCGACGCCCGGCCGTGTCGGGCTGCGGCTGGCGGAGCGCGGCTTTCCGCTCGATATCCGCCGGCCCCGCTTCGGCGACGAACTGCCGGCGACGCTCGCCGGGCATGCCGGGGCCATCGTCTTCGGCGGGCCGATGAGCGCCAATGACGACGAGCCCTATGTCCGCCGCGAGATCGACTGGCTCGACGTTCCGCTCAGCGAGAACGCGCCGCTGCTCGGCATCTGCCTCGGCGCGCAGATGCTGGCGCGCCATCTCGGCGCCGGTGTCGGCCGCCGCCAGGACGGTCTCGTCGAGATAGGCTATTATCCGCTGCGCGCGACCGAGGACGGCGCAGCGCTGCTGCCCTGGCCGAGCCAGGTCTATCAGTGGCACAATGAGGGCTTCACGCTGCCGACAGGCGCGGCCCTGCTCGCCACCGGCGATCTCTTCGCCAACCAGGCCTTCCGCTACGGTTCGTCCGCCTTCGGCTTCCAGTTCCACATCGAACTGACGCTCGCCATGCTGCATCGCTGGACGGTGCGCGGGGCCGAGCGCTTCGCGCTGCCGGGCGCGCAGCAGCGCCATGCCCATCTCGAGGGCCGCGCGCTCTATGATGCCGAAAGCTCGGCCTTTCTCGACCGCTTTCTCGGCCTGTGGCTGGCGCTGCCGCGCGGCGCCTGACGGACGAAGCGCCGCGCGCTTCGACGGCCAAGTCTCGCAGGATGCGACGGCGCCGCTTCGCAGACTGCGAGGCCACTTGCAGAATGCAACGCGCCAATCGTGAACGCGCCGTTAAGCCTAACGAGATGTTGGATTCTGCCTCTCAATTTGAACCATATCTTGTGACAGGCTGCAGCCACGGTGGCTGGCAAGCCGCTTGCGACAGAGATCGCAAGCTGATCTTCAGGTTTTGCGTAATCAGCTAGACCAGGACGGAGAGGGGGACTGTTGACCCCCGGCACCCCCTCTCCGATCCGTCGCCCCGGCGCCGCTCGATGGCGCCCGAGCCGCCGCTCCACCGGCCCCCGGAACCGCCCCTTGCATCGGACATCGACAGCAGATTGACTGGCTGCATCAGGCAGGCAGCCTCGCCCGCCGTCGAGATCGTCCCGCCCATGATCGTGCATCCCCATCCGCTGGAACTTGCCGCGTCGCTCGGCTGCTGGAGCGGCAAGGTCGACCCGGTGCCGCTGCCGGGCGGGCTCACCAACACCAATTTCATCGTCGAGGACGGCGGCCGCCGCTATGTCGTGCGCATCGGCGGCGACATGGCCGTGCATGGCATCGTCCGCTCGATCGAGCTCGCCGCGAGCCGGGCGGCGGCGGCGGCCGGGATTTCGCCGATCGTCGTCCATGCCGAGCCCGGCGCGATGGTGCTCGACTATATCGAGGGCAAGACGCTGGCGGCGGAGGACATCCGCGATCCGCGCAACCTGCCGCGGCTGATCCGCCTGATCCGCCACGCCCATCGCGACATCCCGCGCTATTTCCGCGGCCCCGCGCCGATGTTCTGGCCGTTCCAGGTGATCCGCGACTACACGCACACGCTGGAAGAGGGCGAGAGCCACTATCTGCCGATGCTGGTCGGCCTGCTCGATGCCGCCGACCGGCTGGAGACCGCCATCGGCCCGATCGAGCTCGTCTTCGGCCACAACGACCTTTTGGCCGCCAACTTCATCGACGACGGCACGCGCATCTGGCTGGTCGACTGGGACTATGCCGGCTTCAACTCGCCGCTGTTCGATCTCGGCGGGCTCGCCTCCAACAACCAGCTCGATACGGCGGCGACCGATGCGCTGCTCGAGCTCTATTTCGAGCGGCCGCTCGACCCGGTCCTCCGCCGCAAGGCCTTCGCCATGCAGGCGGCGTCGCTGCTGCGCGAGACGATGTGGAGCATGGTCTCCGAGATCCACAGCGCCCTGCCGGTCGACTATGTGCCCTATACGGCGGAAAACCTCCGCCGCTTCGAGGTGGCGCTGGCCGCCTTCGACGATCTCGAACGCTGAGGCGCGCGCCATGTCGGACCTGCCCTCCTCGGCCAAGATCGTCATCATCGGCGGCGGCATCGTCGGCGCCTCGGTCGCCTATCATCTCGGCGCGATGGGCATCACCGACGTCCTGCTGATCGAGCGGGGACAGCTAACCTCGGGCTCGACCTGGCATGCGGCCGGCCTCGTCGGCCAGCTGCGCACCTCCGCCAACATCACGCAGCTGCTCGGCTATTCGGTGGCGCTCTATGACCGGCTCGAGGCCGAAACGGGCCAGGCGACCGGCTGGAAGCGGAATGGCGGCCTGCGCCTTGCCTGCAACGCGGCGCGCTGGACCGAGGTCAAGCGCCAGGCGACGACGGCGCGCTCGTTCGGGCTCGAGATGCAACTGCTCTCGCCGAAGGAGGCGCAGGATCTCTGGCCCTTGATGCAGGTGGACGACGTCGTCGGCGCCGCCTTCCTGCCGACC
Source organism: Kaistia sp. (assembly GCA_965229325.1). Taxonomy (GTDB): domain Bacteria; phylum Pseudomonadota; class Alphaproteobacteria; order Rhizobiales; family Kaistiaceae; genus Kaistia. The sequence goes on from OZ245873.1 coordinate 3,271,027, forward strand.
GACGGCCAGGCCTCGCCCTCCGACATCACGGCGGCGCTTGCCAAGGGCGCGCGCACGAGGGGCGTGACGATCCGCGAGGGCGTCAGCCTCACCGGCATCACGGTGGAGAACGGCCGCGTCGTCGCGATCGAGACCAGCGCGGGCCGCATCGCCTGCGAGAAGATCGTCATCTGCGCGGGACAATGGTCGCGCGAAATCGGGCGCCTTGCCGGCGTCAACATCCCGCTCGTCTCGGTGCAGCATCAATATCTCATCACCGAGACGATCGCCGGCGTGACGGCGGACCTGCCGACTTTGCGCGATCCCGATCGCCTCACCTACTGGAAGGAAGAGGTCGGCGGCTTGGTCATGGGCGGCTATGAGCCGAACCCGAAGCTCTGGGACGTCGATCCGCTGCCGGCCGATTTCGCCTTCCAGCTGCTCGAGAACGATCTCGATCATTTCGAGCCGATCATGGGCGAGGCGCTCGGCCGCGTGCCGGCGCTGGCAGAGGCCGGCATCCGCCAGTTCATCAACGGACCCGAGAGCTTCACGCCCGACGGCAATTTCATCCTCGGCGAGGCGCCCGAGGTGCGCAACGTCTTCGTCGGCGCCGGCTTCAACGCCTTCGGCATCGCGTCGGGCGGTGGCGCCGGCATGGCGCTCGCCGAATGGGTCGCCAAGGGCGCGCCGCCCTTCGATCTCTGGCCGGTCGATATCCGCCGCTTCGGCCGCCACCATCGCGATCTCGGCTTCATCCGGGCGCGGACGCTGGAGGCCTATGCCCGCCACTACACCATGGCCTGGCCGTTCGAGGAGGCGGAAGCGGCACGGCCACTGCGCCGCTCGCCGCTCTATGACCGGCTGAAAGCGGCCGGCGCCGTGTTCGGCGAGAAGCTCGGCTTCGAGCGGGCGACCTGGTTCGCCGATGCGGCCGCCGGCGAGACGCCGCACGACGTCTACAGCTATGAGCGGCAGAACTGGTTCGCCGCGGTCGGCCGCGAGCACACGGCCGCCCGCGAGGCGGCGGTCCTCTTCGACCAGAGCTCGTTCGCGAAGTTCGAGCTCTCCGGCCGCGACGCCGAGGCGGCGCTCTCCATGATCGCCGCCAATGATGTCGCCAAGCCGGTCGGCCATCTCGTCTATACGCAGATGCTGAACGATGCCGGCGGCATCGAATGCGACCTGACCGTGTCGCGGCTTGCGAGCGACCGCTACTACATCGTCACCGGCACCGGCTTCGCGACGCACGACTTCCACTGGATCGCGCGCGGCATCCCCGAAGGCCTCGATGCGCGGCTCACCGACGTCACCTCGGCCTATGCGACGCTGGTGCTGATGGGGCCGAAGGCGCGCGACATCCTCACAGCGATCAGCCCGGACGACCTCTCGCATGCCGCCTTCCCGTTCGGCCGCGCGCGCTGGATCTCGGCCGGCGGCGCGGCGGTGCTCGCGCTCCGTGTCACCTATGTCGGCGAACTCGGCTGGGAACTGCATGTGCCGACCGAATATGCGCTGACCGTGTTCGAGGCGCTGATGCAGGCCGGGCAGCCGCAGGGTCTTCGCCTCGCCGGCTACCGGGCGATCGAGTCGCTGCGGCTCGAAAAGGGCTATCGCGCCTGGGGCGCCGAGATCGGACCGGATCATTCCCCGCTCGTCGCCGGGCTCGGCGCCTTCGTGAAGCTGAAGAAGGACATCCCGTTTCGCGGCCGCGCGGCGCTGGAGGCACAGGCCGCCCGGCCCCTGCCGCGCATGCTCGCCGCCTTCACCACGCTCGATCCCGACATCGTGCTGCTCGGCCGCGAGACGATCTATCGCGACGGGGTCCGCGTCGGCTGGCTGGCGAGCGGCGGCTTCGGCTACACGATCGGCAAGCCGATCGGCTATGGCTATGTCCGCCGCGCGGAGGGCGTCGACCGCGACTTCGTCCTGTCAGGACGCTACGAACTCGAAGTCGCCGGAACCCGCGTCGCGGCGGAGGCGCATCTCGAGCCGCTTTACGACCCCGGCAATGCGAGGATTCGCGCCTAAACTGATCCGGTCGCTTGACAGGTTTTGCGCTTGCGTGTTGTTCAGGCCGAATTGCCTGCAATAACATAGAGTTATTCTAATGTATCCCCTCTCGCGACGTGCCCTTCTCAAGGGGGCCGCCCTCGGCGGCGCCGCGATCCTCGCCGGTGCCGCGCCGTCCGCGCGCGCCGCCGGCGGCAGCCTTGCCGTCTATAACGGCCAGCACCGGCCGCCGGTCGAGGCGCTGATCGCCGCCTTCACGGCCGCGACCGGCATCGACGTGACCGTCCGCCACGGTTCCAGCGCCCAGCTCGCCAGCCAGCTGATCGAGGAGGGCAACCACTCGCCGGCCGACCTCTTCTGGTCGGAGGAGAGCCCGTCGCTGTTCGCGCTTGCCGAGAAGGGCCTGCTCGCCCCGCTCGAGGCCGGAACGCTTGCCCAGGTTCCCGCCGCCTATTCGGCCAAGGACGGCACCTGGATCGGCGCCACGGCGCGCTGCCGCGTCGTCGTCTACAACAAGGCGGCCGTCGATCCGGCGACGCTTCCCGCCTCCGTGCTCGATTTTGCCGGCCCGGCCTTTGCCGACAAGGTCGCCTTCGCGCCGGCCAGCGGCGCCTTCCAGCAGCAGATCATGGCGGTGATGCTGCTGAAGGGCCGCGATGCCGCGCTCGGCTGGCTGAAGGGCCTTCGCCAATATGGCCGCGTCTATAATTCTGACAGCGCCGCCGTCGAGGCGGTGGAGAGCGGCGACATCCCGATCGCGCTCTCGAACAACTATTATTGGCATGCGCTGGCACGCGAGATCGGCGAGGCCGACGTGCAGTCGGCGATCTACAATATCGGCCATGGCGATCCCGGCACGCTGATCACCGTCTCCGGCGCCGGCGTCCTGAAATCGGCCGGGAATGCCGAGGCGGCGCAGCGTTTCGTCGCCTTCATGGTGAGTGCCGAGGGCCAGGCGGCGATCGTAGGCGCGATCGCGGAATATCCGCTCCGGCCCGGCGTCGTCTCGCCCTTCCCGCTGACCCCCTTCGCGACGCTCGATCCGGCGCCGGTGACGCCGAACCAGCTCGGCGATGCGGGCGCGGCGCTGGCGCTGCTGCGCGAGGCGGAACTGGCTTGAGCGACACGTTCGGCGACCTTGCGACGATCCCCGCCCAGCCGCGCCTCCGCGGCCGGCGGCGGCCGCGCCGGTTGCCGCCCGTGCTGGTCGCAGCCGCCCTCGTGCCGGTGGCGCTGATCGCGCTACCGATCGTCTATGTGCTGATCCGCTCCGTCGATGCCGGCTGGTCGGGCATCGCCGCCGAACTCTTCCGCCAGCGCACGCTGATGCTCTTCTGGAACACGAGCGTCCTCACCCTCTCGGTCACCGTGTTCGCGCTTCTCATCGGCTTTGCCGGCGCCTGGTGCACCGAGCGCTCCGACCTGCCGGGGCGGATGCTGTGGCGGATCCTGTTCTGCCTGCCGCTGGCCATGCCCGCCTTCGTCGCCAGCTTCGCCTGGAAATCGATCGGCCCGGCCTTCCAGGGGCTGCCCGGCGCGATCCTGATCCTCTCGATGGAGAGCTTCCCGCTGGTCTTCCTGCCGGTGGCGGCGGCGCTGCGCGGCATGGATCCGGGACCCGAAGAGGTGTCGCGCTCGCTCGGCCGCGGACCCGGCGCCACCTTCTGGCATGTCGTGGTGCCGCGCGCGCTGCCGGCGGCCGGCGGCGGCGCGCTGCTCGTCGCCGCGCATATGCTGTCGGAATTCGGTGCGCTGTCGCTGCTCCGCGTGCAGACGCTGACGACGGCGATCTTCCAGCAATATGAGCTGCAGTTCGACAATGCCAGCGCCGCCGTGCTCTCGGCGATGCTGATGCTGTTCTGCCTGCCGGTCGCCTTCGGCGAGATACACCTCCGCGGCAACCAGCGCCGCGACAAGGTCGGCCGCAGCGCCATGCGCCACCGCAGCCCTGCGCGGCTCGGCCACTGGACGCTGCCGGCGCTCGGCTTCTTCACGCTGATCGCGATCCTGGCGCTCGGCGTTCCCTTCGGCCGGCTCGGCTACTGGCTGCTGCGCGGCGTCTCGGCCGGCCGCGGGCTCGATGCGATCGGCCCGGCGCTCTGGGGCTCGCTGTCGCTCGCCATCCCCGGCACGTTTGCAACCACGCTGATCGCGCTGCCGCTGGTGCTCGTGGCACTCCGCGGCGGCGGCAGGCTGGCGCGGCTTGCCGAGCGGCTGCCTTATGTCGTGCACGGACTGCCCGGCCTCGTGGTGGCGCTCGCCCTCGTCTATGCCTCGATCCGGCTGGTCCCGGCCGTCTACCAGACGCGCGGCGTCCTGTTCGCCGCCTATGCCATCCTCTTCATGCCGCTCGCCCAGTCGGCGCTACGCGCTTCGGCCGAGCTGGTCTCGCCCGACATGGAGGATGTGGCGCGCACGCTCGGACGCGGCGCGTTCGGCGCGTTCGTCTCGGTCAGCCTGCCGGCGCTGGCGCCGGGCTTTGGCGCCGGCCTCGCGCTCGTCGCGCTTGAACTGATGCGCGAATTGACCGCGACGCTGATCCTCGCGCCAACCGGGGTCGCGACGCTCGCGACCGAAGTCTGGTCGCTCACCAGCGATGGCGCCTATGCCGCCGCGGCGCCGTTCGCGGCCGCCCTGGTGCTGATTTCGGGCCTGCCGGTCTATGTCTTCACGCTCCGCACGCTCGATCCCGGCGGCACCCGCAGAAGGCCGGGCTTGCCTCGCGGCTAAGTCTCGCCTCATTTTGCGCTCAGGACTTCTTGGCGCACATGACTTCTTGGCGCAAAGGCCATCCGGCAGGTCCGGACGGGCCGGCGAAGGGCCGCCATTCTTCGGACAGGCGGCACTTTAATCGAATTTTAGCCATGATGACCTTGATGCCGGTCGTCCTGGCTCCGCCGTGGCAGCTGCGGGGGCGCAAGGCCACGACCTTCTGTCATCCGGCGGAAACATGGTTCGGCATCAGTGGGGCGCGGCATCATTCAAAGGGTCAGAGAATGACACCACCTGGAAAATCGTCGGCGCTGAAGCTGCCGCCCTATCGGGACGACGCCGAGGAGGCCGGTTTCGAGGCTGCGATCCGCAACACCGCCGCTGCCCGGGCGGCAAGCCGCCCATCGCCTGCCGCTGCGACGGCCGCCTCCGCCCGCGACAAGCTGCTGGCCTTTCCAGGCTTCGAACCGTCGCGGACGCCGCGCCGTGCCGCCCCGCCGGTCGAGGCGCCCGCCGATCGCGCCGATGACGCCACCGGACCCGATCTTGGTGCCGAGCTCGAAGCGGCGCTGATGAGCGACCTGCAGTCGATGGTGGCGCTGTTCGACGAGGTCGCCCGCGACGGAGCGCCGGCCGCTCCCGCCGAACAGGACATTCCCGCGATCACCACCCGCTCAGAGGACGAACCCGCGCAGCGCCGCGGCGCGCCGGCCCAGCCAGCCGCCGATCCCGACCAGGAAGCGCTGGAGCGCCTGCTCGCCAGCATCCGCCAGGGCGACGGCGCCCCGCGCCGCGACGCGCTGCCGGTCGATGCGCTCGACCTGCCCGCCCCGGTCCGTGACTTCACCGCCGAGCGGGATGATGACCGCCTTGCAGCGCCGCTGCCGGCGCGCGATCCGGCCTCGCCGCGACCCGGCGCCCGCGACGAGCGCCTGGCACCGCCGATCCCGCGCGCCCGCAAGGCGCCGCCGAAGACGGCCAACAGCAATGCGGCCAAGGCGCCGGCAGCCAAGGCTCCCGCCACGCGCGGCAAGATCGCCAGCAAGGCCGAGCCCGTGCCGGCCCTCAGGCTCGCGATCCCCGGCATGCATCGCGCCTATCTGAAGCCGGCCATCGCGATCTCGGCGCTGCTGCTGCTCGCGACCATCGGCGCCGGCATGACCATCCGCGCACTGACCGCCCGCAACGACACCGCACCGGCTGTAGCCGCGACCGCCTCGGAGACGGACGCCGCCCCCGCTGCAGCGCCTGCCATCCAGACGCCCGTCGCCGCCGCTCCGGAAGCTGCCGCGACGCCGGCTGCAAGCGTCGCCCCGGCCAAGGTCGATACCGAGGCGCTGCCAGCCACCGAATCCGCCGGGCCGCGCCTTGCCGTGGACAACAGCGCGGCAACGGCGGCTCCGACCACCTCGCCCGCACCTGTCGCGACGGCGGCGCCGATCGCGACGCCCGAGCCGGCGACGCCGGTCGTGACGGAGGCCCCGGCCGCGCCGGCTCCGCGCGTGCCGCTCGAGCCGGTCGTCACCGCCAATCCGGGCACGATCGAGGACGCCCAGGCGGCAGCCGAGCCGACCGCCTTCGACGGCGCCGCGACGCTTCCCGCCGACACCTCCGCGCCGCAGCCCCCTGCGAAGCCGGTGGTCGCTGCCGCACCGAAGACGGCGCTCTCCGCCGCGACCGCGACCGGCGGCCCCGCGCCGGGCGCTGCCCGGATCGCCAGCGGCGTCAAGCTGCGCACCAATCCCGACAATGGCGCGCCTGTTATCGCCGTGCTCGGCCAGGGCACGGCGGTCGAGGTCGTTTCCTGCAAGGGCTGGTGCGAGATCGTCGCCGGCGACAAGCGCGGCTTCGTCTACCAGAAGTTCCTGACCGCCGGCTGAGGCCTCAGTCTTCGCCGCCGAGCGCGATCGACGCGCCGGCGCCGGAGGCGAGGAAGGCCTGCAGCTGCGCGATGATCTGGCGCGCATGACGGCCGGCGAGGCGCTCCGCCTCATCGGCATCGCGCGCCGCGATGGCCGCGATCAGGCCGTCATGCTCGGCGACCAGGGGATCGGGCAGATGGTCGTCGAAGGATGAATAATAGACGCGGAGGATGCGCCGGCCCTCGTCGAGGAGGCGCGTGAACAGCTCGGTGTAGTAGCGGTTGCGGCCGGCCTCGGCGATGGCGACGTGGAAGTCGCGGTTGGTGCCGATCATGCCGAGCGCATCGGCGGCGCGGACGGCTGCCGCGAACTTCGCCTGCTCCGCCTGCATCCTGGCGATATCGGCATCGGTGCGCTTCAGGGCCGCGAGCCGCGTCGTGACGCGGTACATCAGCGTCAGCGCGTCGAAATAGACCGGCAGATTGGCGAAATCGATCGCGGAGACGATGGTGTTGCGGTTGGGCAGCGTCGTCGCGAGCCCCTCGGCGACGAGCCGCACCAGCGCCTCGCGCACCGGTGTGCGCGACATCGAGAAGCGCTCCGAGAGCCTTGTCTCGTCGAGGCCGGAACCCGGCGGCAGCCGCATCTCCAGGATGTCGCGCTTCAGGGCGTCATAGATGAACTGCACGCCGAAGCCGCGTCCCGTCTCCGGTTTCGCGCCGCGCACGCCCTCGTCCATCACGCCATCGGCCATCTGAGTGTGCCCCTCCCGGTCCTCCGGCCTTACAATGCGGCCGGTGCGTGCGCAAGCGCTCCGCCGTCCGGCCGCCGGCCTTTCGGGCTGCGCTTGGCGGTTTGTTAAGACCGAGCCGCTTTGCTGCGCGCGACCCTCCGAAGCACCCCGATCCGGAACCAAGCCCATGCTCATCGAACAGCGCCTCGCCGAACTCGGCATCACCCTGCCGACCGTGCCGACCCCGGTCGGGACCTATGTCCCGGCGGTCCAGATGGGCAATCTGCTCTTCCTCGGCGGGCAGGGCCCGCTGCTGCCGACCGGCGCCAATGCGCTCGGCAAGCTCGGCGGCGACGTCAGCGTCGGCGAGGGCTATGCCCATGCCCGCCTCACCGGGCTCTATCTGATCGCGGTGATGCAGCAGGCACTCGGCGATCTCGACCGGGTCAAACGCATCGGCAAGGTGCTCGGCATGGTCAACTGCGTGCCCGAATTCGGCGACACGCCCGGCGTCATCAATGGCTGCTCCGACCTCTTCCTCGAGGTGTTCGGCGAGAAGGGCCGCCATGCCCGCTCCTCGGTCGGCATGTCGACGCTGCCGGGGAACATGACCGTCGAGATCGAGTGCATCGTCGAGATCGAGGGCTGAGGCGGCCTCACGCCGCCCTTTCGGCTGTGCCGAAGGTGACGCCCTTTTCCTTGAGCCAGCGGCGATAGGCGACCGAGGAGATGTCGGCCCTGGTCGGGATTTCCGCGCGCGGCTCCAGCGGCAAGAGGCGCGGGCGCTGGTTTTCCAGGATGATGCGATCCTGCAGGAAGATCAGCTGCTGGAAATGGATCATGCTGGTCAGCGTGCTCGCATCGTCGATGATGAACATCACCGGATGGGCGCGGCAGCGGTCGTGGTCGAGCGGCTGCACGAACAGGCAGATGACGTCCCAGCGATTGGCGGCGGCGGGACACGTCTTATAGAGCAGCGTCTGGAACGGCGCGGCGACGCGGTACATGTATTGCGTCATGATGCCGCCCTCGGCCGAGAGCGCCGCCTGCGGCTGGAAGAATTCGCAATTGGTCGCCCAGACCTCGTCGACATCGCGGCGGATCTCGGTCGTGTAATGGCGCACTTCGGTATGCGGCTCGGCGCCGAGAATGTCGGTGTGCACGAAGGGGAAATGCGCCATGTCGAGGAAGTTCTCGACGATGCGGAGCCCCGAGGCGCGGACCGAGACCGGGCCGCAGACGACATGGCGGCGATCTTCCTCGTCGGCCTCCGGCAGATCGAACAATTCGCGCGGCGGCGCGCCGAGCGTCGTCCAGAGATAGCCCCAGCGCTCGCGCGTCGGCAGCGGAGCCCCGAGCGAGCCGTCGTCCTGCCTCTCGCGCACGACGACTGATCCCGCTTCATCGCGCGCGACGAGGAGATCGCGGCCGAGCAGGCGGTTCGGCCGCGCTGCTGCGGGAATATCGGCGAGCGCGTCGATCACATACCAGTTGTCGAGCGAGGCTTTGTCCGCCGGCCGTGCCATGTCCCACTTCCCTTTGCCGCGTGTTGATGTCGCGTTGCCCAGAGGCTAGACATGCCTGATTGTTGGGCTGAAACGCAAGACCAGACGGCCGGACGCGCCGTCCGGCCGAGGTGAGATCGATGCGGGAGCGGGTGCAGATGGTGTTTCTCGGCGAGTTCCAGCCGGAGAGCTTTGCCGAGTTCATGCGCCATCGCGCCGGCCGCCTGTCGATCGACGCCATTCCCCGCCGCCTCGATGCGGCGCGGATCGATGTCGAGGTCGAGGGCGAGGCGGATCTCGTCGACATGTTCGAGATGGCCTGCAGCCTCGGGCCGATCGACTGCCTCGTGCGCGACGCCTATCGCCAGGGGAGCCGCCGCTGATGGCCGCGACCCGATGCTGCAACCGGGGACCTTCATCATGAGCCTTGCCGCCGGCTGGTACGCCGTCGCCATCGCCAGCGACATCGAGCCGGGAACCTCGGCCGGGACGCGGCTGTTCGACCAGGAACTCGTCGTCTGGCGCGACCAGGGCGGCGCCAGCCATGTCTGGGAAGATCGCTGCCCGCATCGCGGCATGCGCCTTTCCTTCGGCTTCGTGCGCGGCAACCATATCGCCTGCCTCTATCATGGCTGGGCCTATGACACCGCCGGCCAGTGCCGGGCCATTCCCGCCCATCCCGATCTCGTCGTGCCCGAGACGATCAAGGTCGCGACCTATCATGCGGCCGAAGCCGGCGGGCTGATCTTCGTCCATTCGGCCCTCGGGGCCGAGGCGACGCCGCCGGCCCTGCCGGCGATCGCCGAAGGCCGGGCGCTGCGCAGCCTCACACTCGACCTCGCGCCGGAGCGGGTCGCGGCGCTGCTGGCAAGGGAGTTCACGCAGCGGGGCGATGCGCTCTTCGCCGGCTCGCTCGCCGGCAGCGCCGTCACGATCGCGCTGCAGCCCTTCACAGGGGAGCGCACGGCGCTGCATCTGGTGATGACGGGCGCGGGCGATCCGCTCGCCGTGTCGGCCGCCGCCGAGGCGCTGCGAAACCGCTTCGAGGCCGCCTCTGTGCTGGAGGCTGCGGAATGAGCCTCGTCCTCCACGACTACGAACTCGACGCCGACTGCTACACGGTGCGGCTGTTCCTCGCGATCCTCGGCGTTCCGGCTGAGAAGATCGCCGTCGATGTGCATCCGGGCCATGAAGAGCGCTCGCCGGCCTATCTCGCGCTCAATCCGCGCGGCAGCCTGCCGATCCTCGTCGACGACAAGCTGGTGCTCACTGAGGCCGAGGCGATCCTTGCCTATCTCGCGCGGTCGCAGCCCGCCGGCGCCGCGTTCCTGCCCGAAGATCCATCCGGCTTCGGCCGTGTGATGGACTGGCTGTTCTTCGCGCGCGGCCGCCTCGCCGCGGCGACGCTGGCACGGCTGCATGCGATGCTCGAAGTGCCGGCCGATGCGGCAGCCCTGGAGCGCGAGGCGCGCGCCGCTTTCCGCGTCATGGAAGACCATCTGACCGCGCGGCATCTGGCGGGCTCTGCCTGGTTCGTCGGCGATGCGCCCACGATCGCCGATATCGCCCTGTTCCCGCCGATCGCCCTCTCGCGCGATTTCGGCATCGACCATGACGAATATCCGGCGCTCCGCCGCTGGATGCGCCGCGTCCGAACGATCCCCGGCTTCATCACCATGCCGGGCATCCCCGACTACCACTGAGGGCCGGCATCGACCACCGAGCCTCGGCGGCGCTCAGCGCTTCCAGGTCGCCAGGCCGTTCTCGTCGAGATAGTTGACGGTGAGCGACGCCGCCCGCCCGCCCTCCAGCGTGAAGCGGACCGAGGACAGCGATCCGTCGGGCGCATTCTCGGTGCGCGGCGAGACGGAGAAGACGTCGCCGTCCCAATGGGTGAGCGGCAGGCGGAACGAACCGGGGCCGATGGCGAGGGCCAGGTGGTCGCCCTCGATCTCGATCCGCGCCGGACCGAAATAGGCATTGTCATAGCTGCCGACATAGTCGGCCAGCGGGCGCGGGGCGGCGGGGGCGGCGGGGGGTGCCGTGCCGGCGAGATCGCCGACCGGCGCCTGATACTGCATCAGCAGCGGGTTGAAGAGCGCGTACCAGTCCCGCGTCGGCGCGCCATACTGGACGATGTCCATGAAATGGCTGGCGATCGCCTCGGCGGCGCCGACAGGCGCGCCATTGGTCAGCACGACGATGGCGACATCCGCCGAGGGCAGGATCTGCACAACGGTCGCGGCGCCCATCACGAAGGCGCCGGAATGGCTCATCGACGGGCGCCCATTGGCGTTGACGCCGACATTGAAGCCGTAGCCGTAGAAGCCGGAGCGGGCCGACAGGCTGTGCGCCGGCGCACTGAACGCCTCGGGCCGCATCGCGGGCATGAGGGCTTCCGGCGCGATCAGCTGCTGTTCGCCCTGCCGCCCGTCAGCGAGGATGAGCTTCAGCCATTTGGCCATGTCGACGACATTGGAGGACACGCCGCCGGCCGGGGCCTGCGCGTCCGGGTCGCGCTGGTAGAGCGGTTCGAAGTGCCCGCCGGCGAGGGTGTGCAGCACCGCGCGATTGGGGCGCGACAGGAAATCGGCATAGCGATAGCTCGTGGAGGTCATGCCGAGCGGCGCGAACAGCGCCTTGTCGGCAAGATCCTCCCAGCTCATGCCGGAGGCGACAGCCACCGCCTCGGCGCCGATCGTGATGCCGAAATTCGCATAGTGGTAGGAGATGCGGAAGAGATCGAGCGGCAGGAGATGCAGGCGGCCGATGATGGCCGCGCGGTCGAAGCCGATATCCTCGAGATCATCGCCCGCCGCCGGGGGCAGGCCCGAGCGATGGGCATAGAAATCGCCGATGGTCGCGTTGGCGGCGACATAGGGTTCGGCGAGCACGAGCTGCGGCAGGAAGCGGCTGACCTTGTCGTCCCATGTGACTTTGCCCGCCGTGACCTCGACGGCCGCGACCGTCGCGGCGATCGGCTTGGAGAGCGAGGCGATCTGGAACACGGTCTCAGGATCGACCTTCTCGTCCTTGCCGATCTCCTTGACGCCGAAGCCCTCGGAAAAGACCGTCTCGCCGCCATGGACCACGGCGACGGCGGCGCCGGGGACGCCGCTTCGCTTCAGGATCGCCGCGACGTCGGCCGGCAGGTCGGCGAGCGCCTTGGCCAAGCCGCCCTCAGCGAGCGGGATCACGTCCTCGGGCGGGATCTGCCCGCGTTCGAACGGCACCGTCTGGGCGGAGGCGGGCAGCGCGCCATCGAGGAGGCCGACGAGCGCGCCGAACGCGAGCAGCGGCAGCAGGCGAAGCGCGGTCTGCCGCGCGGCTGCGGTGTTGACGGTCATGCAGTACTCCCCCTGGCCCAGATGGCGTCGCCAGCATCGTGCAGAAGCACGCCCGTGGAAAGGGCTGGTTCAGGCTGCTGTTGCGAAGCGAGATCGCGCCCTTGTCTTGGGCGCACTCCCGGCCGATAACCTCGGCGGCTCGCAATTGTGGAGGAAGAGACATGCGTTCGCGGACATTCGGACGAACCGGCCGTGAGGTCAGCGAGATCGGCTTCGGCGCCTGGGCGATCGGCGCCAGCTGGGGCCATGTCGACGAGAGCGACGCGATCGCTGCGCTCAACACCGCGCTCGACGCCGGCGTGACCTTCATCGACACCGCCGATGTCTATGGCGACGGCCGCTCCGAGAAGCTGATCGCGCGCGTGCTGCGCGAGCGCGGCGGCGCGCGCCCGTTCGTCGCCACCAAGGCCGGACGGCGGCTCAATCCGCATGTCGCGAGCGCCTATACCGCCGAGGCGCTGGAAGGCTTCGTCGATCGCAGCCGCGACTATCTCGAGATGGAGACGCTCGATCTCGTCCAGCTGCACTGCCCGCCGACCGGGGTCTATTACGATCCCGAGGTGTTCGCGGCGCTCGACGCCCTCAAGGCAGCCGGCAAGATCGCCGACTATGGCGTCAGCGTCGAGCGGGTCGAGGAAGCGCTGAAGTCGCTCGAATATCCGGGTGTCGTCTCGATCCAGATCGTTTTCAACATCTTCCGCCAGCGCCCGATCGAGCGGCTGTTCCAGCGCGCGCTGGAGACGGAGACCGCCATCATCGCCCGCGTGCCGCTGGCAAGCGGGCTGCTCACCGGCAAGATGAAGGCCGAGACGACCTTTGCCGCCGAGGATCACCGCCTGTTCAACCGGCATGGCGAGGCCTTCGATGTCGGCGAGACCTTCTCGGGCGTGCCCTATGAGGCGGGCCTCGCCGCGGTCGAGCGCATCCGGCCGCTGGTCGGCGGCGATACGACGATGGCCAAGTTCGCGCTGAAATGGATCCTGATGTTCGACGCGGTCACGGTCGCGATCCCCGGCGCGAAGAATGCCGCGCAGGCGCTGGCCAATGCCGAGGCGGCGACGCTGCCGCCGCTCCCGGAGGAGACCATGGCCGCGCTGAAGGCGATCTATGACGAGGATATCCGCCCGTTCGTGCACCAGCGCTGGTAAGGCGCTGGCTCACTTCTCGAACGGGTAGATCACCTTCCAGTCTTTCTTCATGTCGACGACGAGCCAGCCGCGGCGCGGCGCCTCGTCGAGCGCCTTGTCGAGGCGGCCGACCAGCGACGTCCGGTCATAGGCCCATTCGCGCACGGCATCGGTGTGGTGGACGATGAGCGCGAAGCGCGGACCCGTATTCAGCGTCGTCCATTGCAGCATCTCGAGGTCGCCGTCGGAATTGCCGGCGGCGAAGACGGGCCGGCGGCCGATGAAGCGCTCGATGCCAACAGGCTTGCCGGGGCCGTCGTCGATGAAGGCGACCTCGGGCAGCTTCAGGATCGAGGGCGTATCGCCGACGAGGCGGTATTCGGTCTTGCCGGAGGAGCCGACGATCTGCTCCGGCGGGATGCCATAGATCTCGGGCACGAAGGGGCGCATGAAATCGATGCCGCCGCCCGAGACGATGAAGGTCTTGAAGTCGCGCTCGCGCAAGAAGGCGAGCAGTTCCAGCATCGGCTGGAAGGCGAGATCGGTATAGGGCCGGTCGAAACGCGGATGCCGGGCGGTCTTCAGCCAGTCGCGGACGATCGCGTCGAATTCGGCCACCGTCATGCCGGCATGGGTCAGCGCCACGATCTGCAAGAGCCCCTTCTCGCCGAGCGCCGCAAGCCGCGCCCGGTCGCCTGACAGCACCGAGGCATAGGGCTCCTTGCCGGCAAGGCTCGGATCGGCGGCGACCATCGCCTTCAGCCGGTCGACGGCAAAGGCGATCTGGAAATACATCGGCTGCTCCGACCAGAGCGTGCCGTCATTGTCGAAGGTGGCGATCCGTTCGGGGACGGGCACGAAATCGGCCGAGCCCGCGGTCGTGACCTTGTCGACGAAGGCGATGATCGCCGCCTTGGCCGGCCCCTCGTTCCAGGACGGCAGCGGATCGCTCGCCGCCAGCGCCGGCAGCATCGCGAGGCCGAGCACCAGCCCGGCCGCGAGCGACAGGACGCTCCGCCAGCGCCTCTTCAGCGTGTTCAGGTTCATGGCGTTCTCCTCCCCGATCCGAGGCTAGCGAAGCGGATGCGCCGGGTCGAGGGCGGGGCCAAACGAAAGAGCCCGCCGAAGGGCGGGCTCAGAACTAGCGGCGATGGACGCTGCGATCAGTTGATCGACTGGACTTCGCGGACTTCCGGGACGAAGTGGCGCAAGAGGTTCTGGATGCCGTGCTTCAGCGTCGCCGTCGAGGACGGGCAGCCGGAGCAGGAGCCGCGCATGTTGAGATAGACGATGCCATCGCGGAAACCCTGGAAGGTGATGTCGCCGCCGTCCTGCGCCACGGCCGGGCGGACGCGCGTCTCGATCAGTTCCTTGATCGTCTCGACGATGTCGCCATCGCCCTCGTCGAAGAACTCGCCGGCCTCGGCGCCTGCGGCCGTCTCGGCATGGCGCTCGGCCATGACCGGAACGCCGGCCATGAAATGCTCCATGATCGCGCCGAGCAGAGCCGGCTTCAGGTGCTGCCACTCGCCATTGGTCTTGGTGACGCTGATGAAATCATGGCCGAGAAAGACGCCGGAGACGCCGCCCACGGAGAACAGGCGCTCGGCGAGCGGCGAACGGCCGGCTTCGCCCGGATCGCGAAACTCCGCCGTGCCATCAGGCAGGACCAGCCGCCCGGGCAGGAACTTGAGCGTCGACGGATTGGGCGTCGCTTCGGTCTGGATGAACATCGGGAGCCTCGCCGCTGGCTGATTGGAATTCTTCTAAGCGTGTTGTGATCGATCGCCGACAGCGCTTCAAGCGGATTCGCGCCGACCTCGAAAGAAATCGTACTTCCGAAGTCAGGATTCAAGCGGCGATGTGCGGTTGCCGCCCGCGGCGCCGATTTCGCGCCGGCGAACCGTCCTGTCATGGAACCGCAACAGGCCGGGCCTATCGGGAAGGACGCTCACCACCACTGGGGGATTTCCACCGTGAACCGCATCCTGCTCGCTTCCAGCGCCTTGCTGGCCCTGTCGCTGCCCGCCCTCGCCGATCCGATCAAGCTGTCCTCCGCCGTCGTCAAGCCGGCCGACGACGTGCTGGCGCCGGGCCTTGCGCAGGTCCCCGTCGCCGAGGGCGCCTACAAGCTCGAGAACCCGACCAAGGAGCTCGGCTACTACGCCTATGGCAATGACGGCCCGCTCGCTCCGAAGAAGGGCGCGGTGCAGTCCGAAGGCAACAATGTCGAGGCGACCAAGACCGAGCCGGACAAGAACACCTATCTCGTTCTGGACGGCGCCAAGGGCCCGGCCAAGGGCGTCAAGTACGGCACCCACTTCCTGTTCCAGGGCCATGAGAACGGTCCGAAGGATGCGGCCGGCGTGACGCATGGCGCGCTGACGCGCATCAATCTCGACGCCGACAAGAAGCATCGCGTGACGCTGATGGCCTCGACCGACGTCGCCGGCAAGCCGCTGCCGCTGATCGACGGTTCCGCCTGGAACCCCTTCGCCAAGGTCCTGCTGCTCACCTCCGAGGAAGGCACCGACGGCGGCGTCTGGATCGCCACCCCGGACTTCCCGTCCAAGGTCACCGACATCTCGGCCTTCACCGGCCGCGCCGCCTATGAAGGCGTCGAAGTCGCCTCAGACGGCAGCCTCTGGCTGGTCGAGGACGAAGGCGGCAAGGGCGGCCCGAAGACCAAGAATGCCAAGCAGCCGAATTCCTTCGTCTACCGCTTCGTGCCGGCCGACAAGACCGACCTCACCAAGGGCGGCAAGCTGCAGGCGCTGCAGCTGCTCGACGCCTATTCGAACCCGATCACCTTCCATGAGGGCAAGAACGACCAGGACATCCTGGCGCCCGAGCAGAAGATGATCCATGCCTATGGCAACGAGCTGCCGTCGCGCTGGGTCACGCTGAAGGAGACGGCGGCCGGCGCCACCGAGGCCTTCGACGCCAACGCCCTCGCCAAGGCGGCGAATGCGACGCCGTTCAAGCGCCCCGAGAACGGCCAGTTCCGTCCCGGCACCGACTTCGAGGAATTCTACTTCACCGCCACCGGCGACACGAATGCCAAGACCGAGGCCGGCGCCGAGTTCGGCGGCTTCGGCGGCGTGTTCCGCGTGACGCAGCTCTCGCCCTCGTCCGACAAGGGCCATGTCGGCATCGTGCTGCGCGGCGACGTGACCAAGACCGGCTTCGACAACCTGTCGTTCCTCAACGACACGCAGCTGCTCGTCGTCGAGGACGCCGGTGACAAGCTGCACGGCCAGCGCAATGCGCTCGACAGCGGCTATATCGTCGACGTCACCGCCGACTATGCCAAGTCCTCGACCCCCGATCCGGTCCGCTTCCTGAGCCAGGGCCGTGACGACATGGCGACGATCGACGCGGCGCTGGGTGCCAAGGCCTCGGAGAACGGCTTCCAGAACGACGGCGACAACGAGATCACCGGCATCCACGTCTCGAATGGCGACACGAGCGTCGAGGGCCTGATCGGCACCGCCGTTCCGACCCCGTTCGAGAATGGCTGGCGCGTGTTCTATACCCGCCAGCACGGCCGCAACATCACCTTCGAGATCGTCCAGGCCGACATGAAGGCGGACAAGAAGGCGAAGCCGGCGAAGTAAGCTGCAGACCCATCGTGATCACGGAAGGGCGCCCTCGGGCGCCCTTCTCGTTTCAGGCGATGGCGGCGATGTCGTCGTCGGAGAGCGAGCCCGGCACGATGGTGATCGGCACGGGAAAATGCGCGACATGGCGCCCGGCCATGGCGGTGACCAGCGGCCCCGGGCCGTCCTTGTCGGTGCCGGCGGCGAGCACGAGGATCGCGATGTCCTCGTCCTCGGCGATGAGCGCGGTGATCTCCTCGGCGCGACTGCCCTCGCGGATGACCAGCTCCGGCTCGACCGAGGAATGACGCCGCGCGATATCGGCGAAGCGGGCGAGCGTCGCCTCGGCCTCGTCCATTGCCTCGGCGCGCATGATGTTCTCGACCCCGAGCCAGTGCTGGAAGCCGGAGGGCTCGATGACGAAGAGCATCGTCAGCCCGCCCGAGGTGCGCTCGGCGCGGCGGGCGGCATAGATCACGGCGCGCGAGCATTCCGGCGTGTCGTCGATGACCGCCAGGAACTTGCGCCGGTGGCCGGCCTCGGTGCTGCGCCGTTTCAGCATGGCGCGATGCTGCCACCCCGCCGGGTGAACGGCAAGCGGTGCATCAGTGGTGGCGGATGAAGCCGACGACGTCCTTGACGCCATCGAGGATCGGCCGGGCGATCGCATCGGCCCGCGCCGCGCCATTGGCGAGGATCTGGTTGATGTGGCCGGGATCGGCCATCAGGCGGCGCATCTCGCTGCCAACAGGCCCGAGCTTCTCGACCGCGAGATCGGCGAGCGCCGGCTTGAAGGCCGAGAACTGCTGGCCGCCGAACTGGTTGAGGACGTCCTGCTTCGAGAGGCCCGACAGCGCCGCATAGATGCCGACGAGATTGTCGGCCTCCGGCCGGCCCTTGAGGCCATCGGTCTCGCCGGGCAGGGCGTCGGCATCGGTCTTGGCCTTGCGGATCTTCGTCGCGATCTGCTCGGCATCGTCGGTCAGGTTGATGCGCGAATAATCGGACGGGTCCGACTTCGACATCTTCTTGGTGCCGTCGCGGAGGCTCATGATCCGCGTGGCCGGGCCGGTGATGAGCGGCTCGGTGAGCGGAAAATAGGCGTCGCCGAAACCATGCGTGCGGATCGACTCGGCATAGTCGTTGTTGAACTTCTGCGCGATGTCGCGCGTCAATTCGAGATGCTGCTTCTGGTCCTCGCCGACCGGCACATGCGTCGCCTTGTAGGCGAGGATGTCGGCCGCCATCAGGCTCGGATAGGCGAGGAGGCCGAGCGAGGCGTTCTCCTTGTCCTTGCCGGCCTTGTCCTTGAACTGCGTCATGCGGTTCATCCAGCCGATGCGCGCGACGCAATTGAAGATCCAGGCGAGCTCGGCATGGGCCGAGACCTGGCTCTGGTTGAAGACGATATGCTTCACCGGATCGATGCCGGCGGCGACGAAGGCGGCCGTAACCTCGCGGATCTGGCGCGACAGCTCGGCCGGATCCTGCCAGACGGTGATCGCATGCATATCGACGACGCAGTAGACGCAGTCATGGCTCTCCTGCAGCGCGACGAAATTGACGACCGCGCCGAGATAGTTGCCGAGATGCAGATTGCCGGTCGGCTGGACGCCGGAGAAAACACGCGGCTGGAATTCGGTCATCGCACTATCCGCCATGGAGGGCTCACTTACGCGGGCGCCTTATCGCGCGGCCTAGCGGACGGCGCAAGCGCCGCGCGGCTCAGCCCTTGCGTTTTCTGAGTTTCGAGACGACCGCGGCAAAATCGACGACGCCGGCGAGCTGGCAGAAGGCGGCGAAGACGGCGAGCCCGGCGAGGCAGATCGCCGCCATGGCCGCCGCGCGCATCAGCATGCGCCGATCGGCGAAGAACGGCTCGGCCCACCAGGCGGCGAGGAAGACACCACCGCCCATGACGAGCGCCGCGACGAGGACGAGCGGCAGGTTGCGCTTCACCTTGGCGTCGAACAGGAAATGGCCGCGGCGATAGAGGGCGATGCCGAGCAGCGCCGCATTGACCCAGCCGGAAATGCTGGTGGCGATGGCGATGCCGAGCGCGCCATAGAGCGGGAACAGCGCCAGCGAGGCGGCGATGTTGACGCCGACACCGACGGCCGCGAACCACATCGGCGTCTTGGTATCCTCGCGGGCAAAGAAGCCGGGCGAGAACACCTTGATCAGCACGAAGGCCGGCAGCCCCACGGCAAAGCCCATCAGCACATGCGCCGTCGCCAGCGTATCGGCCGCGCCGAACTCGCCGCGCTCATAGATCACCTGCACGATCGGCTTCGCCAGGATGAACAGCGCGATCGCAGCCGGCAGGGTCAGCGCCATCGCGAATTCGAGGCTGCGGTTCTGGGTGTGGTCGGCAAGGTCGTCGCGGCCGGCGCGCAGATGCCGCGCGAGATCGGGCAGCATGACGACGGCGATGGTCGCGCCGACAATGCCGAGCGGCAGCTGGTAGAGCCGGTCGGCATAGCCGAGCACGGCGATGGCGCCGGGCGCGAAGGAGGCGATCATCGTGCCGATGACGATGTTGATCTGCGTGACGCCGCCGGCGACGAGGCCGGGCACGGCGAGCGCGGCGAGGCGGCGGACACCCGGCGTCAGCCGCGGCCGGCGCAGCTTGAGCAGCATGCCGTCGCGCCAGGCGGCGCCCATGACGAGGCCGAGCTGCAGCACGCCGCCGATGAGCGTCGCAACCGAAAGCAGGACGCCGGCCTCGGCCGTGTTCTCGTGATGCGAGAGGAGGATATAGGCGAGCGCCGCGACGAAGACGACGTTGAGAAGGCCGGGCGCCATCGCCGCGGCGAAGAAGCGGCCGCGGGCGTTGAGCACACCGCTATAGAGCGCGAGCAGCGAGATCAGCGTCAGATAGGGAAAGGCGATCCGCGTCAGCATCACCGTCAGATCGAACTTTTCCGGATCGGAGACGAAGCCGGGCGCCATCACCATCATCAGCGGCACCATGCCGATCAGCGCCAGGACGGTGACGCCGACGAGCAGGGCGAACAGCGCCGACAGCGCCTCGGAGCCGAAGCGGCGGGCGGCGTCCTCGCCCTCGCCTTCGAGCGTGCGGGCGAAGAGCGGCACGAAGGCCGAGGCGAACGCGCCTTCCGCGAACAGGCGTCGGAAGAGGTTCGGGAAGCGGAACGCGACGAGGAACGCATCGGCGACCGGGCCGGTGCCGAGCGCCGCGGCCATGAACATGTCGCGCACGAAGCCGAGCAGGCGGCTCGTCGTCGTCGAGCCGCCGACGGTGAGGAAATTGCGCATCAGCGACATGCGCGGCCCCTTGGTTCCGATGTCATCGCGCGCGCCGATCCGCTCGCCACGCGCCCTATCCGACCTTCTTCATCGGCGTCTTCTCGGTCGGCTGGGCGCCGTCGAAGACCTCGGCCAGGCGGCGGCGGATGCTCGCCTCGCGGCTCGCATTCGTCACCTTCCGGCCCATCAGGTCGGTGACATAGAACACGTCGACCGCCCGCTCGCCGAAGGTCGCGATATGGGCCGAGGCGATGTTGAGGTTCAAATCGGAGATCGAGCGCGTCAGGTCGTAGAGCAGGCCCGGCCGATCGATGCCCGAGGCCTCGATGACGGTGAACTGGTTCGACCAGGAATTGTCGAACAGGATGCGCGTCTCGACCGTGAAGGCCTTGATGCGCGGCCGTGCCTTGGCCTTGCGCGCGATCGCCTCGGGCAAAGCGACGCTGCCCGAAAGAGCGTCCTCGATCAGTTGGCCGACCTTCCGCGCCCGCCGCGTCTCTTCCTCGTCGGTATCGAATTCGCGCGCGATGAAGATCGTGTCGATGGCGCGGCCGTCGGTGGTGGTGAAGATCTGCGCGTCGACGATGTTGCTGCCGCCCGCGGTGCAGGCGCCGGCGATCATCGAGAGGAGGCGCGGATGATCCGGCGCCAGCACGGTGATCTCGGTGACGCCTTCGAAGGAGCGCACGGCGACCGAGGTCGCCAGCGACTGGCCATTGGCATCGGCGACGCGGATCAGCTCGGCATGGGCGATCTTGCGGGCGAGATCGACGCGCAGCCAGTAAGCCGGGTAATGGCGCTCGAGATAGGCCTCGCGATCCGCCTCGTTCCAGTTGGCGAGCGCCTGGGCAAGCTCCGCCTTGGCGCTGGCGACGCGCTTGTCGCGCGAGATCTGGCTGTGGCCGCCGGTCAGCAGCGGCTCGGTCTCATAGTAGAGCGTGCGCAGCAGCTGGCCCTTCCAGCCGTTCCAGACGCCGGGGCCGACGGCGGTGATGTCGGCGATGGTGAGGATCAGCAGGAGCTTCAGCCGCTCGAGGCTCTGTACGACGGCGGCAAAATCCTGGATCGTCTTGCGGTCGCCGAGATCGCGCGACTGCGCGACCATGCTCATCAGGAGATGATGCTCGACCAGCCAGGCGACCGTCTCTGTTTGCGCCGGGGTCAGGCCGAGCCGCGGCCCGAGCCGCCGCGCGACTCTTGCGCCGGCGATCGAGTGATCCTCCGGCCGGCCCTTGGCGATGTCGTGCAGGAGCATCGCGACATAGAGCACGACGCGATCCTGCAGCGTCGTGATCAGTCCGTTGGCGAGCGGGTGGTCCTGGCTGCGCTCGCCGCGATCGATGCCGGAGAGCACGCCGATCGAGCGGATCAGGTGCTCGTCGACCGTATAGTGATGATACATGTTGAACTGCATCATCGCGACGATCTTGCCGAAATCCGGCAGGAAGCGGCCGAGCACGCCGGCCTCGTTCATGCGGCGGAGCACGGTTTCGGGCTGGTTGCGCGAGGAGAGCAGCTCGAGGAACAGCTTGTTGGCGGTGGCGTCCTCGCGAAGGTCGGCATCGATCAGCTTCAGCGAGCGCGTGACCGCCTTCATCGCGTCGGGATGGAAGGCGAGGTCGTGCCGGTCGGCGAGGTGGAACAGGCGGATCAGGTTGACCGGATCGCGGCTGAACACCTCGGGATCGGCCATGTTGATGCGGTCGTGCTCGACGACGAAATCGCTGGTGCCGGCGATCTTGCGTCGGCGGCGGCGCGGCGACAGGCCGAAGAAGCGATTGAGCAGCGGCGTCTGCTTGGCATGCTCCTCCTCGAGCGCGGAGCAGAAGATCAGCGTCAGGTCGCCGACATCCTTCGCATAGAGGAAGTAGTGCTTCATGAAGCGCTCGACATCCTTCATGCCCGGATGCGAGGTGTAGCCGAGGCGGACCGCCATTTCCCGCTGCACGTCGAAGGAGATGCGCTCCTCGGCGCGGCCGGTCAGGAAATGCAGGTGGCAGCGCACCGACCACAGGAAGTTCTCGGCCTTGTGGAAGAGCGCGAGCTCCTGGCGCGAGAAGACGCCAGCCTCGACCAGCGCATCGCCCGAGCGGACGCGATAGAAGTATTTCGCGATCCAGAACAGCGTGTGCAGGTCGCGGAGGCCACCCTTGCCTTCCTTGACATTCGGCTCGACGAGATAGCGCGAGGCGCCCTGGCGCCGATGGCGCTCGTCGCGCTCGGCGAGCTTCGCCGCGATGAAGGCCGGGCCGGTGCCCTTGACCACCTCGGCGTCGAAGCGCTGGTCGAGATCGGCGAACAGCTTCTCGTCGCCCCAGAGGAAGCGCGCCTCGAGGATCGCCGTGCGGATGGTCATGTCGCCGGCCGAGAGGCGGATGCATTCGTCGACATTGCGGGTGGCGTGGCCGACCTTGAGGCCGAGATCCCACAGCATGTAGAGCACGAATTCGACGACGCTCTCGCCCCAGGGCGTCTGCTTGTAGGGCAGCACGAACAGGAGATCGATGTCCGATCCCGGCGCCAGCATGCCGCGGCCATAGCCGCCGACGGCCACCACCGCCATGCGTTCGGCGGTCGAGGGATTGTCGACGCGGTAGACGACATGGGCGGCGACGTCATAGGTCGCGCGGATGATCTCATCCATCATGTCGGAGAGGCTGCGCGCGCAGGCGGAGCCCTGCTGACCCGACCGGAGGCGCTGTTCGGCACGCTGGCGGCCCTCGCGGAGGACCTCCTTCAGCCGCGCCAGCACGCGGGGCCGGCGGCGGCTGTCGTCCGGCTCCGCGGCGGCGATCGCCTGCAATTCTGCGGAAAGGGCACGGCCGTCGACCAGGGCGGACTCGGAACGGATCATCAAGGAGGCGGCATCCAGCAAGGGCAGAGATGCGCGACGCTAACCTTATTCGCGCCGAAGCGCCATTCTTCCGGGCGTCAGGCTGAACCGGCGCGCAGCGCCTTCAGCCGATAGAGCGCCTCCAGGGCCTCGCGCGGCGTCATCTCGTCGGGCGCTATCGCGTCCAGCATCGGCCCGAGCGGATCCTCGGGGGCCGGAACGGCCGGCGCCGCCGCCACGCGCGCCGCGGCGAAGAGCGGCAGGTCGTCGATCAGCGTCGCCGCCGGCGACTTGCGGTCGCCCTCCTCCAGCCGCGACAGCACGGCGCGCGCCCGCGCCACCACCGCCGCCGGCAGTCCGGCGAGCTTCGCCACCTGGATGCCATAGGATCGATCGGCCGCGCCCGGCACGATCTCGTGCAGGAACACGACGTCGCCCTGCCATTCGCGCACGCGGACGGTCGCGTTCTCGAGCCGGTCGAGGCGCTGCGCCAGCGCCGTCAGCTCGTGATAATGCGTCGCGAACAGCGCCCGCGAGCGGTTGACCGCGTGCAGATGTTCAATCGCCGCCCAGGCGATCGAGAGGCCGTCGAAGGTCGCCGTGCCCCGGCCGATCTCGTCGAGGATGACCAGCGAGCGCACCGTGGCCTGGTTGAGGATGGCGGCGGTCTCGACCATCTCGACCATGAAGGTCGAGCGGCCGCGCGCGAGATCATCGGCCGCGCCGACCCGGCTGAACAGCCGGTCGACGACGCCGATATGCGCGCGCCTTGCCGGCACATAGCTGCCGATCTGCGCCAGCACGGCGATGAGCGCGTTCTGGCGCAGGAAGGTCGATTTGCCGGCCATGTTGGGCCCGGTGACGAGCCAGATGCTGCCGGCCTCGGCGCCATCATCGCCAAGGCGGCAATCATTCGGCACGAAGCTCTCGCCGGCGCGCTTCAGCGCCTGCTCGACGACCGGATGGCGGCCGCCCTCGATCTCGAAGGCGAGCGAGCCGTCGACGAGCGGGCGCGACCAGCTTTCCGCCTCGGCGAGCGTGGCGAGGCCCGCGGCGACATCGAGCGCGGCGAGCGCCTCGGCCGCGGAGCGGATCGCCGCATCCTCGGCCCGGATCGCGGCGGCGAGCGTCTCGAACACGCCGAGTTCGCGCTGCAGGGCACGGTCGGCGGCGGAGGCGATCTCGGCTGCGAGGCCAGCGAGCTCGGTGGTGACGAAGCGCATCGCGCCGGCCATGGTCTGGCGGTGGATATAGCGGCCGGCGAAATCGGCGCCGAGCAGCCGCTCGCCATGCTGCTGCGGCACTTCGATGTAGTAGCCGAGCACGTTGTTGTGGCGGATCTTCAGCGCGCGGACGTCGGTCTCGGCCGCATACTGGCCCTGCAGCGCGGCGATCACCTGGCGGCTTTCATCGCGCAGCGCCCGCGTCTGGTCGAGCGCGGCATCATGGCCGGCGCGCACGAAGCCGCCATCGCGCTTCAGCAGAGGCAATTCGTCGGCCAGCGCCGCGCGGATGTCCGCGGCAAGGCCGGGCGGAGCGGCGGCGAGCCGCGTCGCGGCGGCGGCGATCTCCGCCGGCAGGGCGTCGCCCGACCCGAGCCGGGCGGCGATGGCGGCGGCGGCCTCCAATCCCGCGCCAATGGCGGCGAGATCGCGCGGACCGCCGCGATCGAGCGCGAGCCGCGACAGTGCGCGGGCGAGATCCGGGCAGGCAGCGAGGCTCTCGCGGAGGGCCCGGCGGAGCTCCGGCGCGGCGAGCAGCCATTCGATCGCGTCGAGGCGGCGGCCGATCTCGTCCGGATCGGTGATCGGCCCGGCGAGGCGGGCGGTGAGGAGGCGCGAGCCGGCGCCGGTCACGCAGCGATCGATGGCGCCGAGCAGGCTGCCGCGCCGCTCGCCTTGGAGCGTGCGGGTCAATTCGAGATTGGCGCGCGTCGCCGCATCGACGAGGAGCAGCGCGCCCTCGCTCTCGCGCACCGGCCGCGCCAAGGGCACGCGGGCGCTGATCTGCGTCTTCTCGACATAGGCGAGC
Organism: Kaistia sp.; assembly: GCA_965229325.1. GTDB lineage: Bacteria > Pseudomonadota > Alphaproteobacteria > Rhizobiales > Kaistiaceae > Kaistia. The sequence goes on from OZ245873.1 coordinate 3,296,038, forward strand.
GCCGCGGCGGCGGCCGCGAGTTCGACGCGCGAGAAGGCGGCGATGCCGTCGAGCGTGCCGACGCCGAAATAGGCTGCGAGCCGGCTCGCGGCGGTCGCGCCGTCGAAGAAGGCCGCCGGCAAAGGGTTCGCTTCGACGGGAAGGCCGCGCAGCAGCGCGCCCGCCTCGGCGTCGGCGAACAGCTGGTCGGCGGCGAGCAATTCGCGCGGATCGATGCGGGCGACATCGGCGGAAAGGCGGAGACGGTCGGTCTCGATGACGCGGAACTCGCCGGTGGAAATATCAATGACGGCGAGCGCCCAGCGATCGGCGCCGCCGGGACCAACGCCGCGGCCACGCGCGAGCGTCGCCAGATAATTGCTTTCGCCGGCGCGGAGCAGGGTCTCCTCGGTGATGGTCCCGGGCGTCACGATGCGCACGACATCGCGCTTCACCACCGAGCGGCCGCCGCGCTTCTTCGCCTCGGCGGGGTCCTCGGTCTGCTCGCAGACGGCGACGCGGTGGCCGAGCGCGATCAGCTTCTGCAGATAGTCGCTCGCCGCGTGGATCGGCACGCCGCACATCGGGATATCCTCGCCCTGATGCTTGCCGCGCTTGGTGAGCGTGATGCCGAGCGCCCGTGCGGCGATCTCGGCGTCGCCGAAGAACAGCTCGTAGAAGTCGCCCATCCGATAGAACAGCAGCGTGCCGGGGTGAGCGACCTTCAGCTCGAGATATTGTTCCATCATCGGCGTGGCGCGGACGCCCGCCGGATCGCTCTTCGCAATGTCAGCCATGGCCGGACCCTAGCAAACCGCGAAAGCTGTTTCATCCGTCCGGCATCAATCTCGCGGGTTCACATCGCGTCATCCAATGCTATCGTCGCCGTCCGCCCCCGAGATGGCCGTCTCAGAGCCGTCCGCCTTCCGGAAACGCCTGACCCCGAGCGCGATCGATGACCGAAGTGAAGAAAACCGCCCGCAGCGGACCCGTCGTCACGGACCAGGAGGCGCTGGAGTTCCACGCGCGCGGCCGGCCGGGCAAGCTCGAGATCACGCCGACCAAGCCGATGGCGACGCAGCGCGATTTGTCGCTCGCCTATTCGCCCGGCGTCGCGGTGCCGGTGAAGGCGATCGCCGCCGATCCGAGCCTTGCCTATGAATACACGACGCGCGGCAACCTCGTCGCCGTCATCTCCAACGGAACCGCCATTCTCGGCCTCGGCAATCTCGGGCCGCTCGCCTCGAAGCCGGTGATGGAGGGCAAGGCCGTCCTCTTCAAGCGCTTCGCCGACGTCGATTCGATCGATCTCGAGATCGATACCGAGGATGTCGACGCCTTCGTCAATTCGGTGCGCTATCTCGGCCCCTCCTTCGGCGGCATCAATCTCGAGGACATCAAGGCGCCGGACTGCTTCATCATCGAGAGCCGCCTGCGCGAGCTCATGGACATTCCGGTGTTCCATGACGACCAGCATGGCACCGCGATCATCGCCACCGCCGGCATGATCAATGCGCTGCACCTGACCGGGCGCGACATCAAGACGACGCGGCTCGTCTGCAACGGCGCCGGCGCCGCCGGCATCGCCTGCATCGAGCTGGTCAAGGCGATGGGCATGCCGTCGGAGAATGTGCTGCTCTGCGACACCAAGGGCGTCGTCTATCAGGGCCGCACCGAGGGCATGAACCAGTGGAAGGCCGCGCATGCGACCGCCACCGAGGCCCGCACGCTCGAAGACGCGATGAAGGGCGCCGACATCTTCTTCGGCGTCTCGGCCAAGGGCGCGCTGACGCCCGAGATGGTCGCCTCGATGGCGCCGAGGCCGATCATCTTCGCGATGGCCAATCCCGATCCCGAGATCACGCCCGAGGAAGTCGCCGACATCCGCGACGACGCGATCATGGCGACGGGCCGCTCGGACTATCCGAACCAGGTCAACAATGTCCTCGGCTTCCCCTATATCTTCCGCGGCGCGCTCGACGTGCGCGCGCGGACAATCAACGAGCCGATGAAGATCGCCGCCGCCAAGGCGCTGGCGGCGCTCGCCCGCGAGGACGTGCCGGACGAGGTCGCCGCCGCCTATCAGGGCGTCCGGCCGCGCTTCGGCCCGCACTACATCATCCCGGTGCCGTTCGATCCGCGCCTGCTCTCCGAAATCCCGGCTGCGGTGGCGCAGGCGGCGATGGACAGTGGCGTCGCCGGCAAGCCGATCGCCGACATGGCGGCCTACAAGATCCAGCTCTCGGCGCGCCGCGATCCGATCGTCGGCACGCTCGCCCGCATCCATGAGCGCGTCCGCCGCAATCCGAAGCGCGTCGTCTTCGCCGAGGGCGAGGAGGAGCAGGTGATCCGCGCCGCGGCGAGCTTCGTCGCGCAGAAGCTCGGCACGGCCGTGTTGATCGGCCGCGAGGACATCGTGCTGCAGACGGCGGCCGAGGCCGGCATCGACATCCAGGGCATCGAGATCCACAACGCGCGCCTGTCGCGCCGTAACGCCGACTATATCGACTTCCTCTATGCGCGGCTGCAGCGGCAGGGCTATCTCTTCCGCGACTGCCAGCGCCTCATCAACACCGACCGCAACTATTTCGGCGCCACCATGGTGGCGCTCGGCGACGCCGATGCGATGGTGACCGGCGTCACGCGCAACTATTCCACCGTGCTCGCCGATGTCCGCCGCGTCATCGACACGCGGCCGGGCCACCGCGTCATCGGCGTCTCGATCGTGCTGGTGCGCGGGCGCACCGTCGTCGTCGCCGACACGGCCGTGCACGACATGCCCTCGGGCGAGGAACTCGCCGACATCGCCGAGGAGGCGGCGAATTTCGCCAAGCGCCTCGGCTATGAGCCGCGCGTCGCGATGCTCGCCTATTCGACCTTCGGCCAGCCCGAAGGCGAGAGGTCGCGCCATGTCCGCGAGGCCGTGCAGATCCTCGAGCGGCGCCGCGTCGATTTCGAGTTCGACGGCGAGATGGCGGCCGACGTCGCGCTGAACCCGAAGGTCATGGCGGCCTATCCGTTCTGCCGCCTGTCGGGCCCGGCGACCGTGTTGGTCATGCCGGCGTTCCACTCCGCCTCGATCTCGACCAAGATGATGCAGGAGCTCGGCGGCGGCACCGTGATCGGCCCGCTGCTGGTCGGCCTCGACAAGCCGGTGCAGATCCTCTCGCTCGGCGCGCGCGACAGCGACGTCGTCAACATGGCGGCGCTCGCCGCCTTCAATGTCGGCGGCTGACGTCGGCCGTCATCGCTGTGCAATCCTCCCGCTGCAGGTTAGTCTTCACTGACCATCCAGCGGGAGGAGACGCGACATGGCCGGACACGGGACGTTCTACTGGAACGAATTGATGACGCGCGATGCGGCGCGGGCGCAGGATTTCTACGCGAAGACGCTCGGCTGGACGTTCGATTCCATGCCGATGGGCGAGTTCGGCGACTATCATGTCGCGATGCTCGGCGAGACCATGGTCGCCGGCATCATGCAGATCGGCGGCCCCGAGTTCGAGGGCGTGCCGGACAGCTGGTTCAGCTATATCGAGGTCGACGATCTCGACGCGCGGCTGGCGCTCCTGACCACTGAGGGCGGCACCGTGGTGCGGCCGCCCTTCGACGTGCCGATGGTCGGGCGGATCGCCATCGTCGCGATCCCCGGCGGCGCGATGCAGGGCTGGATGGTGCCGGAACGCCAGGGCTAGGCCCGATCAACATTCAGGCTCTGACACCACTGGAATCCTCAGAAGTGTCGTTGCCGGGCTTGACCCGGCAACCCAGACTTTCTTCGGCTGTCCGCCACCAATTGCTAGCTGGCAAAGAGAGAGGCTGGATTGCCGGGTCAAGCAACTGTGGATCATTGAGGGTTTGGTTTGAGAGCCTCGGCGTCTCTGACGATGGCGTTGAGGATGGTGATGAGCTTGCGCATAGCGGCGGTCATGGCGAGCTTGGCGGGCTTTCCGGCCTCGCGGAGGCGTTGGTAGAACGGCGCGATCTGGGGCGCCTTGGCCTTGATGGCGCTGAGCACGGCCATATAGAGCACGGCCCGGATCTGCGATCGGCCGCCGCTGCATTGGCCATGCCGATCGGTGGCGCCGGATTGCCTGGCATGCGGGGCAACGCCGACCAGCGAGGCGACCGCCTTGGCGCTGATACGGCCGAGTTCCGGTAGTTCGGCGATCAAGGTGGCGGCGAGGATCGGGCCGACGCCCTTCACCGCCGTCAGCGTCTCGAACCGGGCATTGAGATCGGCGCTCTCCGCCACTCTCTGGCGGATGAGCTTCTCCAGCGTCAGCATGCCCATGCGCAGCGATGCCATGCGCTGGCGGATCATCCGGCACACGGTCGGCTCGTCGATCGTGTCCAGCTGTCCCTTGAGCATGCTCAGTTCCGCCGCCATGCGCCGGCGATGGGTGACCAGCGCATCGAGCTTCTCGACCCTCGGATCGGGGGCATAGGCGGGCAGGCCCTCCCATGTCAGTTCCAGGTAGCGGGCGATCATCGCGGCGTCGATCGGGTCGGTCTTGGCCGCCCGCTTCATCGCGCGCGCAAAATGCCGGACCGCCGCCGGCGCCACGACATAGACCTTCAGGCCGGCCGCAGAGAGCCGCTTCGCCAGCGCCCGTTCATAGCCGCCGGACGCCTCCAGCCCGATCGCTAGAGGCTTCAGCTGCTTCAGCCGCCGCACCAGGCTCTTCACCGCCGCCGGCTCGTTCAGAGCCGTCAACCGCTCGCCGGACAGGTGCAGACGCACGTCGAACCGAGCCTTCGAGACGTCGATGCCAACAAACATCCGCTCGTGTATCATCTCTCCGCTCCGAGGCTTGTGGTGCGGGCTTCGAGCCCGTCCAACTGTTCGGGGTCAAAGGGAGCAGACAGGGCCTTGCTTGACCTCGGTCGACATCGACCCGCCCGAAAGCGGCCACCTGTCTGCATCAGGGGCGTTCCGCTCACGCCCCTGATGCACCCATCAAACCACAGAACGTCCACACAAGCCCGGCAATGACAGGTGGGAGCGGTTGCTCACACGGACCGAAGCCGAATGTCGATCCGTCTTACAGCCTTGTCGACGTGATCCGGCGGACGCCGGCGGCGTCCATCTGCGCGATGGCCGCGGCGAGCGAATTGTTGGTATCGATCGCCCGGCTCAGATCCTCGATCACCACGGTCTCGAAGCCGTGCGTGCGCGCGTCGAGCGCTGTCCAGTTGACGCAGAAATCGAGCGCGAGGCCGACGGCATAGACGGTCTCGATGCCGCGCTCGAACAGATAGCCGGTGAGGCCGGTCGGCGTCTTGCGGTCGGCCTCGAAGAAGGCGGAATAGCTGTCGGTGTGGGCGTGATAGCCCTTGCGGATGATCATCTGCGCATGCGGGATGTCGAGCCCGTCCGCGAGCGCGGCGCCGGTCGTGCCCTGGATGCAGTGGTCCGGCCACAGCACCTGCGGGCCGTAGCGGAGGTCGATCTCCTCGAACGGCGCCCGCCCCGGATGGGTCGAGGCGAAGGAGATGTGGCCGGCCGGATGCCAGTCCTGCGTGATGATCACGTTCTTGAAGCGGCGGGCGATGGTGTTGACCAGCGGCACGATCTCGTGGCCGTTGGCGACAGCCAGCGCACCGCCGGGCAGGAAATCGTTCTGAATGTCGGTGACGATCAGAACGCTGGTCGAATCCGTCAAGGCGGGCCTCTTGTTCTCTAGCTGCCGGCGATCAAAGCCGCCGGGGCGGCGGGCGTCAACGGGGCGGCGTGACGCGGCGCAGCGTCAGGTTGATGCGACCGCCGCGCTCCAGCAGGGTCGAACTGCCGGGATAAAGCCTGTCGACGCCATGCAAGGCAAGGCGCGAGGGACCGCCGAGCACCAGCACATCGCCGGAGGTGAGGCGGAACGAGCGGGTCGGATCGCCGCGCTCCAGCCCGCCGAGACGAAAGAGACAGGTGTCGCCGAGCGACACCGAGACGACCGGCGCGGCGAGGTCGGCCTCGTCCTCGTCGCGGTGCAGGCCCATCCGCGCCGTCTCGTCGTAGAAATTGACGAGGCAGGCCTCGGGCGGATGCGGATACTCTGCCACCTCGTCCCAGAGCGCCAGCAGGCGATGAGGGATCGGCGGCCAGGGCCGGCCGGTCACGGGATGCAGCGGCTGGTAGCGATAGCCGGACCGGTCGGCGACCCAGCCGAGCGATCCGCAATTGGTCATGCGCACCGAGAACGGCTTGCCGGTGCGCGGCATTTCCGGGCGGAACAGCGGCGCCTCGGCGAGAACCGCGCGGATTTCGGCGACGAGAGCCAGCTGCTCGTCGCGGTCGAGGCGGCCGTCTAAGAGGCGGATCCCTTCGGGAAGTGCTGCGTTCTTCATCGGGGCCTCCTCTTGTCGCCGCCCGCCTGCCCTGCGCTGTCAAAGCGTCGCAACATCAAGCTCTCTGCTGCCTTGCGGGCGTTTCTGCATCTTCTTATATACGCGCAGAACCTGGAGCTGGCGCCGCAAGACGCCGGCTCCGAACCGAATATGTCGATGGGGGCCGTTCGGAATTCCGGCCCGGTTTCGCAGACGCCTCTTCGAGGGTCTGCACGGCCCGCCGAAAAGGAGAGAAGAGAATGGCTAAGGTCATTGGTATCGACCTCGGAACGACCAATTCCTGCATTGCCGTGATGGACGGCAAGGCGCCGAAGATCATCGAGAACGCCGAAGGCGCGCGCACGACGCCGTCGATGGTGGCGTTCAGCGACAATGGCGAGAAGCTCGTCGGCCAGCCGGCCAAGCGCCAGGCGGTCACCAACCCCGAACACACCTTCTTCGCGGTGAAGCGCCTGATCGGCCGCCGCTATGACGACCCGATGGTCGAGAAGGACAAGCACCTCGTCCCCTACAAGATCGTGCGCGGCCCGAACGGCGACGCATGGGTCGAGGTCGACGGCGAGAAGTATTCGCCGGCGCAGATTTCCGCCTTCATCCTGCAGAAGATGAAGGAAACCGCCGAGGCCTTCCTCGGCACCACGGTCGACCAGGCGGTCATCACCGTGCCGGCCTATTTCAACGACGCCCAGCGTCAGGCCACCAAGGACGCCGGCAAGATCGCCGGCCTCGAAGTGCTGCGCATCATCAACGAGCCGACGGCGGCCGCGCTCGCCTACGGCCTCGAGAAGAGCGAAGGCAAGACGATCGCGGTCTATGACCTCGGCGGCGGCACCTTCGACATCTCGATCCTCGAGATCGGCGACGGCGTGTTCGAGGTGAAGTCGACCAACGGCGACACCTTCCTCGGCGGCGAAGACTTCGACATGCGCCTCGTCAACTATCTCGCCGACGAGTTCAAGCGCGAGCAGGGCATCGACCTGCGCGGCGACAAGCTGGCGCTGCAGCGCCTCAAGGAAGCGGCCGAGAAGGCCAAGATCGAGCTCTCCTCCTCGCAGCAGACCGAGATCAACCTTCCCTTCATCACCGCCGACGCCAAGGGTCCGAAGCATCTCGCGATCAAGCTGACGCGCTCGAAGTTCGAGGCGCTGGTCGATGACCTCGTGCAGCGGACGGTGCAGCCCTGCATCGCCGCTCTGAAGGACGCCGGCCTTGCCAAGGGCGAGATCGACGAGGTCGTCCTGGTCGGCGGCATGACCCGCATGCCGAAGATCCAGGAGATCGTGAAGCAGTTCTTCGGCAAGGAGCCGCACAAGGGCGTCAATCCGGACGAGGTCGTCGCTGCCGGCGCCGCCATTCAGGCCGGCGTCCTGCAGGGCGACGTCAAGGACGTGCTGCTGCTCGACGTGACGCCGCTCTCGCTCGGCATCGAGACGCTCGGCGGCGTGTTCACGCGCCTCATCGAGCGCAACACGACGATCCCGACCAAGAAGAGCCAGGTCTTCTCGACGGCTGAGGATTCCCAGTCGGCCGTGACGATCCGCGTCTTCCAGGGCGAGCGCGAGATGGCGGCCGACAACAAGATGCTCGGCCAGTTCGATCTCGTCGGCCTGCCCCCGGCGCCGCGCGGCGTGCCGCAGATCGAGGTCACCTTCGACATCGACGCCAACGGCATCGTCAACGTCTCGGCCAAGGACAAGGGCACCGGCAAGGAGCAGCAGATCCGCATCCAGGCTTCTGGTGGTCTTTCCGACGCCGACATCGAGAAGATGGTCAAGGACGCCGAGGCGCATGCCGCCGAGGACAAGAAGCGCCGCGCTGTCGTCGAGGCCAAGAACCAGGGCGAGGCGCTCGTTCATTCGACCGAGAAGTCGCTCGCGGACTACGGCTCCAAGATCTCGGCCGCCGATCGTTCGGCGATCGAGACCGCCATCGCGGACGTCAAGACCGCGCTCGAGGGCGAGGATGCCGAGGTGATCCAGCAGAAGGTCGGCGCGCTGGCGCAGGTCTCCATGAAGCTGGGCGAGGCGATGTATGCCGCCTCGCAGACCGAAGGCGCCGAGGGCGCTGACGCGACCGCCGAGAAGGACGACGTGGTCGACGCCGACTTCGAAGAAGTCGACGACGACAAGAAGAAGTCGGCATAGTCTTTCGCGAGACTGCGATTCGAAGCCCGGCGCGGCAACGCGCCGGGATTTCGATGATGCGGATACTCTTCTGTTCACAATAGTCCCGTCCGGCACGCATCAAGAGTTCGTCCATGGCCAAGGTCGACTATTACGAAGTGCTGGGCGTCGCCCGCGACGCCGACGACAAGACGCTGAAAGCCGCCTTTCGCAGGCTGGCGATGCAGTTCCACCCGGACCGCAATCCGGGCGACCACGGCGCCGAAGCGAAATTCAAGGAAATCAACGAAGCCTACGAGAAGCTGCGCGACCCGCAGAAGCGGGCGGCCTATGACCGCTTCGGCCATGCCGCCTTCGAGCAGGGCGGCGGCGGCGGACCGGGCGGCTTCTCCGGCGATTTCGGCTCGTCGATGTCCGACATCTTCGACGACATCTTCGGCGAGTTCATGGGCGGACGCCGCGGCCAGCGGCAGGGCGGCGGCAGCGGCCGCGAGCGCGGCGCCGATCTCCGCTACAACATGGAGATCACGCTCGAGGAAGCCTATAACGGCAAGACCGCCGAAATCCGCGTCCCCACCAAGATCGCCTGCGAGACCTGCGCCGGCACCGGCGCCAAGCCCGGCTCGCATCCGAAGGTCTGCACCACCTGCGAGGGGCATGGCCGCGTCCGCGCCGCGCAGGGCTTCTTCTCGATCGAGCGGACCTGCCCGACCTGCGGCGGCCGCGGCGAGATCATCTCCGACCCCTGCGACACCTGCGGCGGCTCCGGCCGCCAGACGCAGGAGCGCACGCTCCAGGTCAACATTCCCGCCGGCATCGAGGACGGCACCCGCATCCGCCTCTCGGGCGAGGGCGAGGCGGGCCTTCGCGGCGGCCCGGCCGGCGATCTCTATCTGTTCCTCTCGGTGAAGCCGCATCCCTTGTTCCAGCGCGAGGGCGCTGACATCTTCTGCCGTGTGCCGATCTCGATCACCACGGCGGCGCTCGGCGGCCAGTTCGACGTGCCGACCGTCGAGGGCGGCAAGACGCGGGTCAAGGTTCCCGAGGGCACCCAGACCGGCAAGCAGTTTCGCCTGAAGTCGAAGGGCATGCCGGTGCTGCGCTCGGCGCAGATGGGCGACATGTATATCCAGGTCGTCGTCGAGACGCCGAGCAACCTGTCGCGGCGCCAGCGCGAGCTGCTGCAGGAATTCGAGCAGGCCTCCTCGGAGGAGAACAACCCGGAATCGGCCGGCTTCTTCGCCCGCATCCGCGACTTCTTCGGCGGCGCGTGAGGGTGTGCCGGCGCTTCGTTTGCGGCGCGCCGGCCTTTCGTCACAGGAATGCCGTGAAAACGGCGGCATGATCGGCGACCGGGCCTTTCCGGTCTGAAGGGGGCGGCATGTCGTCGATCGAAAAGCGCAAGCTGAAGGCCATGGTCGCGGACGAGGTCCGTTTCCTGCGCAACTGGATCGGCCGGCCGCTGACGACGGGCGCCGTCAGCCCGTCCGGCAAGGCGCTGACCAAGCTGATGGCGAGCTTCGTCGATCCGAACGACACGCTGCCGGTGGTCGAGCTCGGACCCGGCACCGGCGTGGTGACGCAGGCGCTGCTCGAACGCGGCGTCGCGCCCGGCCGCATCGCCTCAATCGAATATAATCCGGACTTCTGTACCTTGCTGCGCCAGCGCTTTCCGGGCGTCCGCATCATCGAGGGCGATGCCTATGGCTTCAACACGACGCTGAAGGGCATCGTCGAGGGCGAGGTCTCCGCCGTCGTCTCCAGCCTGCCGCTGTTCACCCGCCCGCCGGAAGCGCGCCGCCAGCTGATCGTCGATGCGCTCGAGCGCATGCCGGTCGGCCGGCCGCTGATCCAGTTCTCCTACGCGCTGGTGCCGCCGGTGCCGGCCGAAGCTGGCCGCTTCACCGTCGAGCACACCCACTGGGTGGTGATGAACCTGCCGCCGGCGCGGGTCTGGATCTATCGCCGCGCCGCCTGAGACGATGGCGCGCGTCCTCTATCTCTCGCATCCACAGGTCGCGATCGACCCTTCCGTGCCGGTGCCGGACTGGGGCCTGTCGCCGCTCGGACGCGCGCGCACGGAGGCCTTCGCGCGGCATCCGGCCCTCGGCGATGTGGAACGGATCGTCTCCAGTCGCGAGCGGAAGGCGATCGAGACCGCCGACATCCTCGCCGCGGCGCTGGGCCTTGCCACCGAAATCCGCGACGACCTGCACGAGAACGACCGCTCGGCGACCGGCTTCCTGCCGCCGGCCGAATTCGAGGCGACGGCCGACCGCTTCTTCGCCGCGCCTGACGTCAGCATCCGCGGCTGGGAGCGGGCGGCAGATGCACAGCGGCGGATCGTCGGCGCGGTCGAAGCGATCCTCGCCGAGAAGCCGGCGGCCGGCGTCACTCTCTTCGTCGGCCATGGCGGCGTCGGCACGCTGCTGCTCTGTCACGCAGCCGGCCATCCGATCGACCGCCGTCACGACCAGACCGGCGGCGGCGGCAACCTTTTCCAGTTCGACCACCCGCCCTGCGGCCTCGCGAGCGCCTGGCAGCCGATGGAGACATGGCCGGGGCTGCCATAGGCGTTCCTTCGACTGAAGGAATAGCCCTCGAGATGCGCTGGTCATCTGGCTAAACCCCGGCAGCGGCGCTAGAGCCTTTCAGGGCTTGGTGGAATCCGTTCTGTTTTCCGCCGGCGCGCGCGACCCGCAAGGAGGGCGGCGACGTCCGATGCTTTCGCATCGGGCGAGCCGGCCGACACAGCGGGCGCCCGCCGGCGGGAAACCCTTCGGGCCGGGCGGCTTCGGGCCAAATCCGTCGGCCTCCGGCTCGGCCGTAGCTCGGTACGGCCGTCGCCGAAGCCCTCGACCTTGGCCCGAATCCGCTCCGGCAGAACGCTTCCAACAAGTCCTGAAAGGCTCTAAAGCTGCGGCAGCTGAGGAGCTCCATGGCGCCGCCCCGCATTCTCGTTCTCGCCGGCTCGACATCGCCGGCCTCGCCCGCGAGCCGGCTGGCCGCCGCCCTCGTGCGCGAGCTTGTCTTCCTCGATGCCGAGGCGACGCTGATCGCGCTTGCCGATTATCCGCTGCCGCTGTTCGATGCCGATGCGGACGGGGCGGCTTCCCCCGGCGCCGTGCAGAAGCTGCGCGGCCTCGTCGCCAGCCATGGCGCCGTTTTTCTCGCGACGCCGAGCCTTGCCGGCGGCATGCCGGCGGTGATGCGCAACGTGCTCGAATGGCTGCGGCCGCCCGGCGCCCGGGCGCGCGGCGCGCCGGCGCCGCTGTTTGCGCTCGCCGCCGTCGCCGAGGACGATGCCAGCGCGCTTGCGGCGCTCGGCGATCTCGAGCGGACGGTCGCGCGCGGCTTCGGCGCCACGCTCGTCGGCGGCGGGCTCGCCATCGGCCGGGCCGGCCTTGCCTTCGATGCGCGCGGCCGGCTCGACGATCCGCATCTCGCCGCCGCGCTGCAGGCGCTCGCCCGCGAACTCGTCCATGCCAGCCGCCGGCTGGCGCCCGATTTCTGATCCGCCTCCGTTCGAAAGGACCCTGAACAGAGATGCCGTTCCTCGACATGCGCGACCGACTGATCGTCGGCCTCGACCTCCCGACCGTCGCCGACGCCGAGGCCATGGTGACGACGCTCGGCGACGACGTGACCTTCTACAAGGTCGGGCTGCAGCTGACCTTTGCCGGCGGGCTCGACTTCGCCCGCCGCCTGACCGATCGCGGCAAGAAGGTCTTCCTCGACGTCAAGCTGCTCGATATCGACAACACCGTCGGCCATGCCGTCGAGAGCATCGCCACGCTCGGCATGAGCTTCTGCACCATCCACGCCTATCCGAAGGCGATGCGCGCCGCCGTTGCCGGCAAAGCCAAGGGGTCGGGCAGCGGAACGGGCGATCTTCGGCTGCTGGCCGTGACCGTGCTCACCTCGATGGACGAGGCCGATCTTGCCGCCGCGGGCTATGCCGGCAGCGTCGCCGAGCTGGTCGCCCGCCGCGCCGCCGATGCGCGCCAGGCCGGCATGGACGGCATCGTCTGCTCGCCGGAAGAGGCGAGCGCCATGCGCGCCATCGTCGGCGCCGGCATGACGATCGTCACGCCGGGCATCCGTCCGCATGGCGCCGCCAGCGGCGACCAGAAGCGAGTGGCGACGCCGATGGCCGCGATCATCGCCGGTGCCGACCATCTGGTCGTGGGGCGGCCGATCCTCGAGGCATCCGACCCACGCGGCGCCGCGCGGTCGATCATCGCCGAGATCGAACGGGCGCTTTCGCGCTAGCAGCCCTTCCCGCCGGCGCCGGGCGCCTGCTATATGGCGGTCTGCCGAAAGGGATGTTTCATGAGCGATATGGGCCTTGTCGTCGTCGGAGCGGGCGGACGCATGGGGCGGACGCTGATCCGCACCATCGCCGAGACCGAGGGCGTGCGGCTGGTCGGCGCCGTCGAGCGCGCTGGCGCCGAGATCATCGGTGCGGATGCCGGCACGCTCGCCGGCCTGCCGCCGCTCGGCATCGCCGTCTCGGACGATCCGCTGCCCGTGTTCGCGCGCGCCGAGGGCGTGCTCGATTTCACGACGCCCGCCGCAACGCTCGGCTTTGCCGAGATCGCCGCGCAGGCGCGGATCGTGCACGTCATCGGCACGACCGGGCTCTCCGCCGACGACGAGGCGGCGATCGACGCCGCCGCCCGGCATGCGGTCATCGTCAAGTCGGGCAATATGAGCCTCGGCGTGAACCTTCTGGCCTTGTTGGTGTGGCAGGCCGCGAAGGCGCTCGACGCCGATTTCGACATCGAGATCCTCGAGATGCATCACCGCCACAAGGTCGATGCGCCCTCAGGCACCGCGCTGCTGCTCGGCAAGGCCGCGGCCGAGGGACGCGCTGTCGATCTCGCCGATGTCCAGGTCCGCGTGCGCGACGGTCATACCGGCGCGCGGCCGCGCGGCGCGATCGGCTTTGCGACGCTGCGCGGCGGCTCCGTCGCCGGCGACCACGAGGTTCTCTTCGCTGGCGAGGGTGAGACGATTACCCTCTCGCATCACGCCAGCGATCGCACCATCTTCGCCAGGGGTGCCGTCAAGGCGGCGCTCTGGGCCAAGGGCCGCAAGCCCGGACGCTATTCGATGGCCGATGTCCTCGGCCTCACCGACTGACCTCCCACCCAAAGGACCTCCGCATGGACCGCCTCCTCGTGCTCGTGCGCCACGGCCAGAGCGACTGGAACCTGAAGAACCTCTTCACCGGCTGGCGCGATCCCGACCTGACGCCGAAGGGCGTCGAGGAGGCGAAGGCGGCCGGCAAGCGGCTGAAGGCGCTCGATCTTTCCTTCGGCCTCGCCTTCACCTCGGAGCTGACGCGGGCCCAGCACACCTTGAAGCTGATCCTCGACGAGGTCGGCCAGGCTGACCTGCAGACGATCCGCGACGTGGCGCTGAACGAGCGCGACTATGGCGAGCTCTCCGGCCTCAACAAGGACGACGCCCGCGCCAAATGGGGCGAGGAGCAGGTCCATCTCTGGCGCCGCTCCTATGACGTGCCGCCGCCGGGCGGCGAGTCCCTGAAGGACACCGGCGCCCGTGTCTGGCCCTATTACCTCTTCAACATCCTTCCCCCCGTGATGCGCGGCGAGAAGGTGCTGGTCGCGGCGCATGGCAATTCGCTGCGCGCGCTGATCATGGCGCTCGAGGGCCTCTCGCCGGAGGAGATCCTGAAGCAGGAGCTCGAGACCGGCGTCCCGATCCTCTACCGCCTCAACGCCGATACGACGGTGGCGGAGAAGAAGGTGCTGAAGGGGTAGATGGTCTTCAGCGTCGGGTCGTGATATGACTACTGTGGTCATATTCGGAGCGACGCCATGAACCGGATTCCCTTGAAGGACGCCAAGGCGACCTTGTCGAGCGTTGTCGACGAGGCGCTTTTGGGCCATGCCTCGCTGATCACGCGACATGGCCGACCCGAAGCCGTGATCCTCTCCTATGCGGAATGGCAGAAGCTGAGCCGCGTTCCCTCGCTCGGCCAACTCCTCGCCGCGGCTCCCGCATTCGAGGAGACGTCGTCACGCGATGAGGCGCCGCCCCGCGACGTCGACCTTTGAAGGGCTACCTCGTCGATACCAATGTGATCAGCGAGCGGAAGGACGCGGCCATCGCCGCATGGCTCGACCGGGCCTCGCCGCTGCTGTGGCTGTCGGCGATCACGGCCGCCGAGGTCGAGAGCGGCATCGCGCGCAAACGCCGCGAAGGCGCCCATCGACAGGCTGACGACCTGACGCGCTGGTGGGAGGCCGTCGTTCACCTCTATGGCGATCGCATCCTGCCCTTCGACAGCGCGGCGGCATCCATTGCCGGACGCCAGATCGATGCCGCACGGGCGAGCGGTCACAATCCCGGCTTCGCCGACATCGCCATCGCGTCGATCGCGGTCGCGAACGACCTCGTCGTGCTGACGCGGAACCTCAGGCATTTCCAGCCGCTCGGCGTCGACTGTCACGATCCCTATATCGCGCTTCCGCCGCTGCCGGACGCGATCTGAGCCCACTCGGCCAGCACATCGGCGTCGGTCTCCTGGACACTTCGGCTCCGCGCCTCGGCGACCGCCCGTTCCGGCGCCAGACGTCCGAGCGCCCAGGCGGCGGCGCCGCGGACGATGGCCGCGGCATCGTCGAGCCGCGCGGTGAGGGCGGGGAGCAAGGCTGGGTCCGCCGAATTGCCGATCGCGATCAGGACGTTGCGGACGAAGCGGTCGCGGCCGATGCGCTTGATCGGCGAGCCGGAGAAGAGGCTGCGGAAGGCTGCATCGTCCAGCGCGGCGAGGTCGCCGAGGCGCGGCGCCGCAAGCTCCGGCCGCGGCTTCAGCTTCATTTCGGCGCCGGCGCGGGCGAACTTGTTCCAGGGGCAGGCGGCGAGACAGTCATCGCAACCATAGATGCGGTTGCCCATCGCGGCGCGGAATTCGCGCGGGATCGGGCCGGCATGCTCGATGGTCAGGTAGGAAATGCAGCGGCGGGCATCGAGCCGGTAGGGCGCCGGGAAGGCATTGGTGGGACAGGCGGAAAGGCAGGCGCTGCACGAGCCGCAATGATCGCGTTCGGGTGCATCGGGTGGCAGCGGCAGCGCCGTCAGGATGGCGCCGAGCAGCAGCCAGGAGCCGAACTCGCGCGAGACGAGATTGGTGTGCTTGCCCTGCCAGCCGAGGCCGGCGGCAGCGGCGAGCGGCTTTTCCATCAGCGGCGCGGTGTCGACGAACACCTTGACCTCGGCGCCGGTGCGCGCGGCGAGGCGGCCGGCGATCAGCTTCAGCTTGCCCTTGATGATGTCGTGGTAATCGCGGTTCTGCGCATAGACCGAGATCGCGCCGCGGTCGGGCAAGCCGAGGATGGCGCGCGGATCGGTCTCCGGGCCGTAATTGAGGCCAAGCATGACGACGGCGCGGACGTCAGGCCAGAGCGCGCGCGGATCGGCGCGCCGCGCCTCCGTCTCGGCCATCCAGCCCATCGAGGCGTGGTGGCCGTCGGCGAGAAAGGTCGCAAGGCGCTCGGCGGCCTCGGGAATGGCATCCGGCGCCGTGATGCGCAGCGCATCAAAACCCTCGCCGGCGGCATCGGCGGCAAGCCGCGCCTTCTCGGCCCGGAGGCCGGCCTCGTTCAGAAGTCGAGATCCGCGTAATGGGTCGAGGCCGGCACGCCGCGCAGCGTGTCGCTGAGGAGCGAGCGGAAAGACGGGCGCGACTTCACCCGCGCGTACCACGCCTTCGCATTCTCGTCGGCCTCCCATGGCACCTCGCCGAGATAGTCGATGCAGGAGATCTCTGCCGCCGCCGCGAAGTCGGCGAGCGAGAGCTCACGGCCGGCGAGCCAGTTCCTGCGGCCCGCGAGATAGCCGATATATTGCAGATGATAGCGGATATTGGCGCGCGCGGCGCGGATGGCGGCGGGATCGGGCGAATTGTTGCCCTCGCCGGCGGCCATGCGGCGCTTGTAGACCTTCTCCGTGACCATGTAGTTGGTCACTTCGCCGTGCAGCTTCTGCGAAAACCACTCGACCAGCCGGCGCACTTCTGCCCGCTCGCTCGCATGCTCGGGCATCAGGCGGACCTCGCCCATGCGCGCGCCCTTGGTCTCGACGAGATATTCGGCCACCACCGCGCCGCCGCTGACGACGGTATCGTTGTCGTCGATGAAGATCGGCAGCGTCCCCGCCGGGTTCATCTGCAGCAGCGCCGGCACGCGCAGCCACGGCTTTTCCTCGATGAACTCCGTCGTCTCGTCATATTCCGCCAGAACCAGGCGGACATAGCGCGACGCGGCGGAAAACGGATGGTGGTGGAGCTTGGGCATTGTCACGCGGCGAGGTGTGGCGGGCAAACGAAGCGATTTTGCGGCAGTTCGTCCAATTGCCGCCTGAACTTTGCGGCCCGCATATAGGCTGGCAACACAATGGGGATCAAGCCGATTCGCGGCCAGCCCCCGCTTCTCCTTGCAAGGGGTTCTCCATGGATCTGCACAGCGTGCTGGACGCGCTCATCCTCGGCCTGATCGAGGGCCTGACCGAGTTCATTCCGGTCTCCTCGACGGGTCACCTCCTGCTTGCCGGTCACTTTCTCGGCTTCGACAGTCCGGGCCGGGCCTTCGAGGTGCTGATCCAGCTCGGCGCCATCCTCGCGATCCTCACCGTCTATGCCGCGCGCCTCCTGAAGATCCTCACCGACCTGCCGCACGACCCGCGCACCCGCCGCTTCGTCCTCGGCATCCTGCTCGCCTTCCTGCCGGCGGTTGTCATCGGCGTCCTCGCGCATGACTTCATCAAGACCGTGCTGTTCGAGAGCCCGATGCTGATCTCGATCATGCTGATCGTCGGCGGCTTCATCTTGCTCATCGTCGACCGGCTCGATCTCCGCCCGCGCTATCACGACGCGATGGACTATCCGCTGCATGTCTATCTCGGCATCGGTATCGCGCAGTGCCTCGCAATGATCCCCGGCGTCTCCCGCTCGGGCTCGTCTGTCGTGGCGGCGATGCTGTTCGGCAGCGACAAGCGGGCGGCGGCGGAGTTCTCGTTCTTCCTGGCCATGCCGACCATGGTCGGCGCCTTCGCCTATGACTTCTACAAGAACAAGGATGCGCTCTCGGGCGCCGCCTGGCTCAATATCACCGTCGGCTTCATCGCGGCCTTCATCGCCGGCGTCTTCGTCGTCCGCCACCTGCTCGATTTCGTCAGCCAGCGCGGCTTTGCCCCGTTTGCCTATTGGCGCATCGTCGTCGGCGCCATCGCGCTCGCCGCCGTCATCACCTTCGGCTGAGCCGGCAAAAGAAAAGCGGGGCCGAGGGCCCCGCTTGCAACCTATTCCGCACGAAGCCGCCGGTCAGGCGACGCGTTTGTCGGCGAACTGGCCGTGCGGCTTGAAGCGCACGAGATAGGACGGCAGCACGGCGGCAAGGCTCGTCGGCACGATGCCGATACCTTCGAGCGTCCGACCCTCGGCGATGGCGGCCGGCGAGACGACATTGTCGACCTCAAGCAGCTTCAGCTGGTCGCGCGTCATCATCGGGTTCGGCAGCCATTCCATCAGCGAGGCCTGGAAACGGGCAAGGCCCCAGGGCAGCGTCACCAGCGGACGGCTGCGCTCGATTTCCTTCAGCATCAGCTCGAGGCATTCGCGGAAGCTCTTCACCTCGGGGCCGCCGAGCTCATAGATGCGGCCGCCGGGAACCTCGCCGTCGACGGCGCGGGCGATCGCCTCGGCGACGTCGCCGACGAAGACCGGCTGGAACTTGGTCGTGCCGCCACCGATCAGCGGCAGCACGGGCAGATAGCGGGCAAGATCGGCGAAGCGATTGAAGAACTGGTCCTCGGGTCCGAACACGATCGAGGGCCGCAGCACGACGGCGCCGGGAACGGTTTCGAGCGCCGCGGCCTCGCCTTCGGCCTTGCTGCGGGCATAGAGCGAATCGGACTTCGCTGTCGCGCCGAGCGCCGACATCTGCACGAGATTGGGAATGCCGGCGCCGCGCGCCGCTTCGGCCACCGCGCGGGCGCCGAAGGCCTGCACCGCGCCGAAGGTCTGGCGGCCGCTCTCGGAGAGGATGCCGACGAGATTGACGACGGCATCGGCGCCTTCGACGGCGCGATCGACCGACCAGCGATAGCGCAGATTGGCCTGCACCGGCATGATCTGGCCGACGGCGCCGAGCGGCTGCACATGGCCGGCGAGATCGGGCCGGCGCACGGCGACGCGGATGCGCCAGCCACGCTTCGCCAGCGCCCGCACCGTGTGGCGGCCGATGAAGCCCGAGCCGCCGAAGATCGTGACCAGCTTGCCCGTTTCCGCCGTCATGAAGGTCTCCTGCCGTCCATATGGTGCTTTTCCATAGAGGCTGGCGCGGAGCCTGTACAGGCGCCATGCGGTCGCGGAAGGCGGTCGGTCCGACGCTGGACGGCGCCATTCTACCGAAGAACTGGTCGAACCGATCTAGTTGCAGATGTACCGGACATGACGATAGTGATCGTAGAGATCGATATCGAGCCCTTCGATATAGTCAATGATCTTCTTGAGGCAGTAGCAAATGTCCTCTTCTTGCATACGTCTGAGGTTGGCCTCTATTTTGGCACGCTCTACAGGACTAGCCAGCGGCAAATCTCCCTGCAGCGCCTCCCATTGGGCAACTGCGGCCTCCATTCTACGTTCAAAGGCTCTGATCAGACTGAGGTCATCCTTGTTTAGCTTCTCAGAGAGCTGCAGATACGTCATGACCTCCCGGCGGTCGCCACCTGGGCCGATGTATTCGAGCGCCTCAGCCTTCGGGTTCGCGCGCAGCACGCTCCCTTCCACGGCTTCGTTTCTCGACGCCTTGTAGAGACCATAGAACCTGTCAACGGCCGAAACGGCGTTGTTCAAGGCCTGGGCGGCCAACGCTGCAGTTCCAAGATCGATCATCATGCCCCCTCTTCACGATGGATGCGGACCAGGATTGATGCAATCTATACGAGAAACTTGCAGCATGACAGACCTCCACCAAGGCTGAGTGTCGACCCTGTCGCAGAGGACGTCAGCGGATCAGCCGTCCGACCAGCTTGGCGGTGTAGTCGACCATCGGCACGATGCGGGCATAGTTGAGGCGGGTCGGGCCGATGACGCCGAGCACGCCGATGACGCGGCTTTCGCTGTCCCGATAGGGCGAGACGACCAGCGAGGAACCGGACAGCGAGAACAGCTTGTTCTCCGAGCCGATGAAGATGCGGACGCCGTCGCCGGCCTCGGCGCTGCCGAGCAGCTCGACCAGTTCGCGCTGCGTCTCGATATCGTCGAAGAGGAGACGGATGCGCTCGAGATCCTCGGCGGCGCGGACATCCTCGAGCAGGTTGGCCTGGCCGCGGACGATCAGCGTTTCCGGCCGGCCGGCGGCGGCGCCGGCCCAGCTGGCGAGGCCCTGGTCGACGAGGCGGGCGGTGAGCTGGTCGAGTTCGGCCCGCATCTCGGCCTGGCGCTGCAGCAGCTCGGCGCGCGCCTCCGACAGCGAGCGACCGCGAAGATGCGCATTCAGATAGTTCGAAGCCTCGACGAGCGCCGAGGGGCTGGTGCCCGGCTCGATCTCGATCAGCCGGTTCTCGACCGAGCCGTCCTCGCCGACGAGGACGACCAGCGCCCGCGTCGGCTCCAGCCGCAGGAACTCGATCTGCTTCAGCCGCTGGTCGATCTTCGAGGCAAGCACGACGCCGGCGCCGCGCGAGAGGCCGGAGAGCATGCGGCTCGCATCCGACAGCACCTCGTCGACCGGCCGGCTGCTGCCGCCGGCGGCGACGCGGGTCTCGATGTCGCGCCGCTCCTCGGCGGTCAAGTCCCCGACCTCCAGCATCGCATCGACGAAGAGGCGGAGCCCGCTTTCGGTCGGCAGGCGGCCGGCCGAGGTATGCGGCGAATAGATGAGGCCGAGATATTCGAGATCGGCCATGACATTGCGGATCGAGGCGGGCGACAGCGTCATCGGCAGGATGCGCGAGAGATTGCGCGAGCCGAGCGGCTCGCCCGTCTCGAGATAGGTGTCGACGATGCGGCGGAAGATCTCGCGCGAGCGGCGGTCGAGCCGCGCCAGCGTCGAAGCCGTCGTGTCGGAGGTGGGTCGCTCGCCGGTCAGGGTGTCGTCGTCCTTCGCGTTCGCAGGGGGTTGGGTCCGATCCCTCTTGATTAAGTGTCGATTTTCCGCGCCGCTTCAAGCAGGCCTTTGCGTCGGCGGCGTGTGACGGCTACAAGCGGTGGCATTCATGCCAGCCAAGGACAGTCCATGCGACCCTCCCAGCGCGCCGCCGGCGTCATGCGCCCGGTCTCGTTCGAACGGGGCGTCGCCAAGCATGCCGAGGGCTCCTGCCTCGTCCGCTTCGGCGATACCCACGTCCTCTGCACCGCCAGCCTCGAGGAAAAGCCGCCGGCCTGGCTGCGCGGCTCCGGCAAGGGCTGGGTCACGGCGGAATATGGCATGCTGCCGCGCTCGACCGGCGACCGGATGCGGCGCGAGGCGGCGACCGGCAAGCAGTCCGGCCGCACGCAGGAAATCCAGCGGCTGATCGGCCGATCGCTCCGCGCCGTGGTCGATCTCGTCCATCTCGGCGAGAAGCAGATCACGATCGATTGCGACGTGCTGCAGGCCGATGGCGGCACCCGCACCGCCTCGGTTACCGGCGGCTGGATCGCGCTTTATGAGTGCATCCAGTGGATGAAGGCCCGCGACATGGTCGGCCCGAAGGTCATCCGCGATTATGTCGCGGCGATCTCGGTCGGCATCTATCGCGGCAAGCCGGTGCTCGATCTCGATTATGCCGAGGATTCGGAAGCCGAGACCGATGCGAACTTCGTCATGACCGGCTCGGGCGGCATCGTCGAGATCCAGGGCACGGCCGAGGGCAAGCCCTTCGACGAGGCCGAGCTCAGCGCGATGCTCTCGCTTGCCAAGGCCGGCATCGGCGAACTCGTCGACCTGCAGAAGCGCACGATCGCCTGACCTTGAGTGGAGCCGACGCCATGACCCATCGCCTCAAGCCGGGCGACACCCTCGTCATCGCCAGCCACAACAAGGGCAAGCTGCGCGAATTCGCCGATCTCCTGGCGCCGTTCGGCCTCAAGACCGTTTCGGGCGGCGAACTCGGCCTGCCCGAGCCGGCGGAGACGGGCACGACCTTCGAAGAAAACGCCGCGATCAAGGCGCTCGCGGCCACGACCGCCTCGGGCTATCCTGCGCTTTCGGATGACAGCGGCATGTGCGTCGACGCGCTCGGCGGCGCGCCCGGCGTCTATTCGGCGGACTGGGCCGGCGCCGACAAGGATTTTTCGCGCGCGATGCGCAATGTCGAGGAACTGCTGCAGGAAGCCGGCGCATTGACGCCCGCGGCGCGGACCGGGCGCTTCGTCGCCGTGCTCTGCCTCGCCTTCCCGGACGGAACCCTCCGCTATTATCGCGGCGAGATCGAAGGCACGATGGTCTGGCCGCCGCGCGGCTCGCTCGGCTTCGGCTATGATCCGATGTTCCTGCCCGAAGGGCATGAGCGGACCTTCGGCGAGATGGCGGCCAGCGAGAAGCATGGCTGGTCGGCCGGCCGGACCGATGCGCTCTCGCACCGCGCCCGCGCCTTCGGCCTCTTCGCGACGGCCGAACTCAACGACGGTTTCGGGAGCTGATCCGCTTGGCCGACACCCCCGACGCACCGCTCGATCCCGGCTTCGGCGTCTATGTCCACTGGCCGTTCTGCGCCTCGAAATGCCCCTATTGCGACTTCAATTCGCATGTGCGGCGCGAGGGCGTCGACCAGGTCCGCTTCGCGGCCGGGCTCGTCGCCGAGATCAAGGCGACGGCGGCGCGCGTGCCGGGCCGGCAGGTGAATTCGATCTTCCTCGGCGGCGGCACGCCCTCGCTGATGGACCCGAAGACGGTCGCGACGGTGCTCGACGCCATTGCCGGCGCCTGGACCGTGGCGCCCGATGCCGAGATCACCATGGAGGCGAACCCCTCCAGCGTCGAGGCGGAGCGCTTCCGCGGCTATCGCGCGGCCGGCGTCAACCGCGTCTCGCTCGGCGTGCAGGCGCTGAATGACGGGGATCTGCGCGCGCTCGGCCGCCTGCACACGGCGGACGAGGCGATGAAGGCGGTCGAGATCGCCCGCTCGACCTTCCCGCGCATCTCCTTCGACTTGATCTACGCCCGCCCCGGCCAGACGCCCGAGATGTGGGCGGCGGAGCTCGCCCGCGCGCTCGAGCGCGCCTCGGACCATCTCTCGCTCTACCAGCTCACCATCGAGCCGGACACGATGTTCGAGAAGCTCTATGCCGCCGGCAAGCTCGCCATTCCCGACGAGGACACGGCGGCGGCGCTGTTCGAGGTGACGCAGGAGATCTGCGAGAAGGCCGGACGTCCGGCCTACGAGATCTCCAACCACGCCGCGCCCGGCGCCGAATGCCGGCACAATCTCGTCTACTGGCGCTATGGCGAATATGCCGGCATCGGGCCCGGCGCGCATGGCCGCCTCGTCGTCGACGGCCGCCGCCATGCCACCGCCACGGCGCGCGAGCCCGAGAAATGGCTGTCGCGGGTCGAATCCTGGGGCGACGGCGTCGATACCGACGATGTGCTGACGCCCGAGGAAGCGGGCGACGAATTGCTGCTGATGGGGCTTCGCCTCGTCGAGGGCATTGATCTGCGCCGCTACAAGGCCATCGCCGGCCGGCCGCTCGATCCGAGCCGGCTCGCCGACCTGATCGCGCATGGCATGGTCGAGCGCATCGGGCCGCACCATGTCCGCGCCACGCGCGCCGGCGCCTTCGTGCTCGACGCCGTCGTCGCCGACCTCGCCGCCTGAGGCTCTCTTACGGCCTAAGCTCGGACGCGAAGCTGCGCGGCGCCGGATCGATCATCCGCGCGCTGCCGCCGGCGATCTCGTAGACCGCGAGGCTGCGCTGGTTGAGCCCATCCGGCAGCAGGCGGAAGGCGCCGTCGACGCCGGTGAAGCCGCTTGGATTGGTCAGCGTCTCGAAGGCGAAGCGGCGCTCGCCATAGCGCGCGGCAAGCCCGGCCGCGAGGCGGGTGGCGTCGAAGGCGAGCGCGGCCGGCCGCGGCGGCGCCTGGCCATAGGCAGCCGCATAGCGCGCGGCAAAGGCCTTGAAGCCGCTCATGTCCGGCGCCGGGAACCAGCCACCCGCCATCGCCGGCGCGGTGAGCAGGCGCGGGTCGTCCCATTGGCCGGATCCGAGCAATTGCACGCGGTCGCCGCCGACCGGCGCGGCGGCGAGTGCGGCACCCATCCTCAGCGGCGCATCGTCGGCCGCCGGCACGACGACAGCACTCGCCCCGCCGGCGCTCGCCAGCGCCGCCACCGCCTGAACCCGCGCGCCGAGCGCGGCGGCATCGGCGCTGTAGCGCTCGACAGCCGCGAGCTGCCCGCCGGCCGCCGCCACCGAGCGCTGCAGAGCCGCGCCGAACACCGCGCCATAGCCGCTGTCGGGCAAGAGCGCCGCGAAGGAGCGCTTGCCCCGCGCCACGGCGAAGCGCGTGATGCGGTCGGCATCGCCCTCGGGCAGGAAGCCGAACAGATAGACGCCGCGCGCCGCCACGGTCGCATCGGTGGAAAAGGCGAGCATCGGCACGCCGGCCGGCCGCGCCACCTCGGCGGCGCCGCGCACGGAGGCGGCGAAGAGCGGACCGAGAATGAGCTCCGCGCCATCGCCGACCGCCGAGGCCGCCGCGGCACGGCCGCCTTCGGAGGTGCCGCGATCATCCTTGACGAGCACGGTCAGGTCGGCACCGGGGGTTTCCTTCAGCGCCAGCTCGACGGCGCGGCGAAGGCTGGCGGCCACCACGGCGCCATTGCCCGAGGCCGACAGCGGCAGCAGCAGCGCGACGCGGATCTTGCCGGAGCCGATCACATCGCCCGCGGCAGTCGGGGCCGGCTGGAGCGGCGTCACCGGCGAACTCCCCTCCAGCGTCGGCGCGCAGCCGCTGGCAAGCGCCACCAGCCCAGCGAGCCCCATCGCGCCGAGCAGTCGCCGCCGACCCATCATCCCGCCTCGCGCCTTTGCTCCGTGCACCCGGCCTTCTCCTCGTCCGCTTCCATCGGTATCAATAGACAACGGCCTGTCGGCCGCGAGAGGCAAGAGGCCGATGCTGCGATTTTCAACGTTTCTTTTGCCCGGCCGCGCCGGCCCGTGCCGATGAGCGACCCCACCCCGACGCCGCGCCGCTTCGCCATCGACGCTCACGATTTCGCCGCGCCGCCGCTGCCCGGCGGTCTCTACATCGTCTCGACGCCGATCGGAAACCTGCGCGACATCACCATCCGCGCGCTGCAGACCCTGGCGGCCGCCGACATTATCGCCTGCGAGGACACCCGGACGACGCGCGTCCTGCTCCGCCATTACGGCATCAGCGCGCCGCTGATCGCCTATCACGAGCACAATGCCGACGCGCAGCGGCCGAAGATCCTCGCCGCGCTCGATGAGGACAAGGTCATTGCCCTCGTCAGCGACGCCGGCACGCCGCTCATTTCCGATCCCGGCTACCGGCTCGTCGCCGACGTCACCGGAGCCGGTCATCTCGTCGTGCCGATCCCCGGCGCCTCGGCGATCCTCGCCGGCCTCGTCGCCGCAGCCCTGCCGACCGACGCATTCTTCTTCGCCGGCTTCCTGCCGACCCGCACCGTCGGCCGCGTCAAGCGCATCGCCGCGCTCGCCGCAGTTCCCGGCACGCTGGTCTTCTACGAATCGCCGCACCGCACCGCCGAGACGCTCGCCGATCTCGCGGCGACGCTCGGCGCGGACCGGCCGGCGACGCTCGCGCGCGAACTGACCAAGACCTTCGAGACGCATCGGCGCGGCACGCTCGGCAGCCTCGCGGCGGAGCTTGCAGAGGAGGCGACGCCGAAGGGCGAGATCGTCATCATGGTCGGCCCGCCCGAGGAGAGCGCCGCCGAGCCCGGCGATGTCGACAGCCTGCTGCTGCGGCTCATTCAGGATCTTTCCGTCAAGGAGGCGGCGCAGCAGGCGGCGGCGACGACCGGCCTGCCGCGGCGCGATCTCTATCAGCGCGCGCTGGCACTGAAGCAGGGCGACGGGGCCGATGGCGACGAAGGATGAGACCCCGCGCGCCGGCGCGCGGAAGAACGCCGCCCGGCAGAAGGCCGAGCGGCGCGGCCGCTTCGCCGAGAGCCTCGCCGCCTTCTATCTCGGCCTCAAGGGCTACCGCGTCGTCGCGCGCCGCTTCAAGAGCCCGGTCGGCGAGATCGATCTCATCATGCGCCGGCGTGACGTCATCGCCTTCGTCGAGGTCAAGAACCGCGCCGATCTCGACACGGCAGCGCTCGCCGTCACGCCCTTCGCGAGACGGCGGCTGCTGCGCGCCGCCGAGGCCTATATCGGCCGCCATCCGGACATCGCCGCGCTGACGCTGCGCTTCGATGTCGTGCTGATTGCCCCCGGCCGCTGGCCGCGCCATCTCGTCGACGCCTTCGGCACCGACCGCTGAGCGCGCGCGGCGGGATTGCCATGCGGGGCCGGGAGGCGCGATAAGACAGGCCCCGAAGTCGTTCGCCCGAGGCCTCCATGTCGCTTTCCGTCGCCGTCCAGATGGATCACATCGCCCGCATCAACATCCGCGGCGACTCGACCTTCGCGCTGATGCTGGAAGCGCAGCGCCGCGGCCACCGCCTCGCCCATTACACACCCGACCGCCTGTCGCTGAACGACGGCCGCGTCGAGGCACGGCTGGAGACGGTGCTGGTGCGCGACGTGCCGGGCGATCACTTCACGCTCGGCGAGACCGAGCGCACCGATCTCTCCAGCTTCGACGTCGTGCTGCTCCGGCAGGATCCGCCCTTCGACATGGGCTACATCACCACGACGCATCTCCTCGAGCGCATCCATCCGAAGACGCTGGTGGTCAACGACCCGGCCGAGGTGCGCAACGCGCCGGAGAAGATCTTCGTCACCGAATATCCGCAGCTGATGCCGCCGACGCTGATCTCGCGCGATGCCGAGGAGATCCGCGATTTCCGCCGCCAGCATGGCGACATCATCGTCAAGCCGCTCTACGGCAATGGCGGCGCCGGCGTCTTCCGCCTCTCCGAAGGCGACCAGAACCTCGCCTCGCTGCTCGAGATCTTCGCCGCCGCCTATCGCGGCGAGCCCTATGTCGTGCAGCGTTATCTGCCGGCGGTGCGGGCGGGCGACAAGCGCATCATCCTCGTCGACGGCGTCGCGGTCGGCGCCATCAACCGCGTTCCGGCCGATGGCGAATCGCGCTCGAACATGCATGTCGGCGGCCGGCCGGAGCCGATCGAGCTGACGCGGCGCGATCGCGAGATCTGCGAGGCGATCGGGCCGGAACTGAAGCGCCGCGGCTTCCTCTTCGTCGGCATCGACGTCATCGGCGACTACCTGACCGAGATCAACGTCACCTCGCCGACCGGCATCCGCGAGGTCAAGCGCTTCGGCGGCGCCGATATCGCCAGCCTCGTCTGGGACGCCATCGAGGCGAAGCGCTGAGGGGCGCCGCACGCGCGCGCAACCCTCGCGCGATTTTTGTTCACGCCCTGTTCTTGCGTTCGCTGGCGGCTTGACCTAGTCTCGTCCTCATAACGGGGGCTTGGCGATGGTCGCGCATGTGACGACGGTATCCTTCCAGGGGATCGAAGCGGTTCCCGTGGATGTCCAGGTGCAGATCGTCCCGGGCCTCGCCAGCTTCCTGATCGTCGGCCTGCCGGACAAGACCGTCGCCGAAAGCCGCGAGCGGGTGCGCTCGGCGCTGCATGCCTCCGGCCTCGCGCTGCCGCCGAAGCGGGTCATCGTCAATCTCGCCCCCGCCGACCTGCCGAAGGAAGGCAGCCATTACGACCTGCCGATCGCCATGGCACTGATGGCGGCGATCGGGGCGCTGCCCGGCGAACGGCTCGCCGACTATCTCGTGCTCGGCGAGCTGGCGCTCGACGGCACGATCGCCAGCGTCGCCGGCGTTCTCCCGGCGGCGATCGGCGCCAATGCCATGGGCCGCGGGCTGATCTGCCCGGCCGCGACCGGGCCCGAGGCGGCCTGGGCGAGCCGCGATCTCGATATTCTCGCGCCGAAGAGCCTCATCGCCATCGCCAACCACTTCAAGGGCACGCAGAAGCTGACGCGGCCGGAGCCGGCGCTGATGCGCGAGCCGCCGATGCTGGCCGACCTCGTCGATATCCGCGGCCAGGAACTCGCCAAGCGCGCGCTCGAAATCGCCGCGGCCGGCGGCCACAATCTCCTGATGGTCGGGCCGCCCGGCGCCGGCAAGTCGATGCTGGCGAGCCGCCTGCCCTCGATCCTGCCGCCGCTGACGCCGCGCGAACTGCTCGAAGTCTCCATGGTGACCTCGATCGGCGGCGAATTGTCGGGCGGCAAGCTGACCGACCGGCGGCCGTTCCGCGCGCCGCATCATTCGGCCTCGATGGCAGCGCTGGTCGGCGGCGGCCTCCGCGTCAAGCCGGGCGAGGTCTCGCTCGCCCATCACGGCGTGCTGTTCCTCGACGAATTGCCGGAATTCCAGCCGCAGGTGCTCGATTCGCTGCGCCAGCCGCTCGAAAGCGGCGAGGCGGTGATCGCGCGCGCCAACCAGCGCGTCAGCTATCCCGCCCGCTTCCAGATGATCGCGGCGATGAACCCCTGCCGCTGCGGCATGGCGGGCGAGCCCGGCCATGTCTGCGCCCGCGGTCCGCGCTGCCTCACCGACTACCAGGCGCGCCTCTCGGGACCGTTCCTCGACCGCATCGATCTCCGCATCGAGGTGCCGGCGGTGACAGCCTCCGACCTGATCCTGCCCGGCCGCGGCGAGACGAGCGCCGTCGTCGCCGCGCGGGTCGCCCGCGCCCGCGCCATCCAGGGCGAACGCTACGAGGCACTCTCGCTGCCGGAGATCGGCTGCAACGCCCGCTGCCCGACCAGCCTGATGGAAGAGATCGCGGCGCCCGACAGCGGCGGCCGCGCTCTGCTCGCCGAGGCCGCGACGGCGCTGAAGCTCTCGGCGCGCGGCTATCATCGCGTGCTCAAGGTAGCGCGCACGATCGCCGATCTCGACGGCGCGCCGCGGGTCGGCCGCGTCCATCTTGCCGAGGCGCTCGGCTATCGCGCGGTCGGCGAGCGGCTGCAGGCGGCGGCCTGATCATGGCGGCCGGCGGGCGGCAAGGGTTTCGGACGGCAAGGGTTTCGCAATCACCCATCGCTAGAGTGTTGTCGCCGCGCCCTTGCGGCGAACGAGGTCCGACCCTGATGTCCGCCGACCCGCAGCGCGAGGTGATCGCGTCCTTCGAGCCGCCGCGCCTCGCCGCAGCCGTGATTGCCCTCAGTGCCGGGCTGTCGGCGGTCATCGCGCTGGTCATCGGCCTCGCCGAGCCCGCGACGGGCCTCGTCAGCTTCTGCGTCGCAGGGCTCTTCATCACATCGGGTGTCATCGCCGCCCTGGCTCTGAGGCTCCATGCCGAGCGCCGCGCCGCCCGCGCGATGGCGACGCGGCTCGAGACCTTGCAGGACCTTTCCTGGGAACTCAGTGACGCCGGCACGCAGAAGGCGGCCGAGGCGGCCATTCCGATCGCAACGGTCAGCCACGAGATGCGCGCGCCGCTGCATGGCATGCTCGCCCTTGTCGACCTCCTCGCCGGCACGCCGCTGTCGCCCGAGCAGCAGAGCTATCTCGGCGCGATCAACCAGTCCGCAGGCGCCCTGGCCCGCCTCGTCGACGATCTGCTCGATGCCTCGCGCATCGCCACCGGCCAGTTCTCGCTGGCGCCGGCCCCGACCGAGATCGAGCCGCTGGTCGAGGACATCGCCGAGCTCCTGGCGCCGCTCGCCCATCAGCGCGGCATCGGCCTCGCCACGCGCGTCGCGCCGGCCCTGCCGCCGGTGATGGTCGATGCCGGCCGGCTCCGGCAGGTGCTGATCAATCTCATCACCAACGCCATCGCGGCGACCGAGCGCGGCGCCGTGCTGCTATCCGTCGATCCGGCCGATTTCAATGCCGACAGCGGCATCGCGCTCTCCTTCGCCGTGCATGACAGCGGGCTCGGCGTCGACGGCGCCGATCGCGACCGCATCTTCGCGAGCTTCGAACGGGCGCGGGTCGACGGCGCCGGGCTTGGCCTCGGCCTCGCGATCTCGCAGCAGATCGTCTCGCGCATGGGCGGCCATATCGTGCTCGAGCCTCGCACCGGCGGCGGCGCTGTGTTCCATTTCGCGCTCGCGCTGCCGACGCTCGGC
Organism: Kaistia sp.; assembly: GCA_965229325.1. Classification (GTDB taxonomy): domain Bacteria; phylum Pseudomonadota; class Alphaproteobacteria; order Rhizobiales; family Kaistiaceae; genus Kaistia. The sequence goes on from OZ245873.1 coordinate 3,325,720, forward strand.
CATCCGCCGCGCTCGAGCCGGCCGCTCGAGGGCCTCTCGGTGCTGCTCGCGGCGCCCGCGAGCCTCGAAGCAGACGCGCTCGCCGCCTCGCTTGAAGAGGCCGGCGCCGAGACCCGCGTCGCGGCGAGCCTTAATGAGGCCGGCGGACTCATCGGCGCCGCCGCGGCGGCCGGCCAGCCCTATGGCGTCGTCCTCGCCGACGCCCGCATCGCCAGCGACGCCCGCGCGGCGCTCGGTCTGCTGCGCGCGGCGAGCGGCGGCGCGCTCGCCGTGGCGGTTCTGGTCGATTCGGGCGCCCGCCGCGCCGCCGACGCGCTGAAGGCGGACGGCTATGATGCCTATCTCGTGCGGCCGGTCCGCCGGCGCTCGCTGCTCGCCGTCGTGGCCGAGGCGAGCAAGGCGCCGCGGCAGCGCTTCGTCGCCGACCCTGCCGATGCGATTGCACGCGCCGCGCCGGAGCGCCGCGGCAGCCGTCCGCTCGATGTCATGGTCGTCGAGGACGATCCGGTCTCGGCCCTCCTCGCCCGCGCCGTGCTGGAACGGCTCGGCCATGAGGTCGACGAGCGGCGCAGCCTCGCCTCGGCGCGCGAACGGTTCAGTGATCCGCCCGACATCGTGCTGGTCGATCTCCGGCTCGGCGACGGCGACGGGCTCGACCTCGTGCGGGGCTTTGCAGGAACTGCCGATCCCGGCAGGAGGCCGGCGCTGATCGCGACCTCAGGCGCCGGCGACGCCGCCATCCGGCAGGCCGCGCTCTCGGCCGGCGCCGATCTCTTCCTCGAAAAACCGATCTCGGCCGAGCGCCTCTCGCGCGCCTTTGAGGAGGCCCTGAGCAGGCGAACAAGTCCGGCCGGTCCCCGTCACCAAACTGCATGATTTCCGTGATCTAAGCATCAGGTCATGGCCGGAGGCTGGAACTCACGGCCGCCGGCGGGCCTCTGCCATGGGAGATCGTGTTATGCTGAAGCGCGAGGAAAGCGGGACGCGGCCGAAATTCGGTCCGCTGCCGGGACAGCTTTCCGCGTTGCCGGACCTTTCCCGGCGCATGCTGCACGGATTGCGACAGTCGATGCCGAGAGGTCTTTTGCCGGCTCCGTTGTCGGCGCCGCCGCTCGGTCGGATCGGCGCTCTCGAAGTGCGCCTTGCGGTCAGCCCGCGCGAAGTCAAGAAGGCGCAGAAGCTGCGCTACAAGGTTTTCTACGAGGAGATGTCGGCGATCCCCGATCTCCAGACGCAGGTGTCGCGGCGCGACCGCGACGCGTTCGACGCGATCTGCGACCATCTCCTGGTCATCGACCACGACACCATCACCAAGACGGGCGAGGCCGCCATTGTCGGCACCTATCGCCTGCTGCGCCAGGACGTTGCCCAGCGCTATTCCGGCTTCTATTCGGCGAACGAGTTCGACATCGCGCCGCTGATCGAGCGGCATGGGGCCTTGCGCTTCCTGGAGCTCGGCCGCTCCTGCGTGCTCGCGCCCTACCGCACTAAGCGCACCGTCGAGCTGCTCTGGCACGGCATCTGGAGCTATGTGCTCGCGCACCGGATCGACGTGATGATCGGCTGCGCCTCGCTCGAGGGCACCGATCCCGACCAGTTGGCGCTGCCGCTCGCCTTCCTGCATCACCATGCGCGCGCGCCGGAGGCCTGGCAGGTCGGCGCGCTGCCCGGCCGCCGCGTGGCGATGGACCGGATGCCGGCCGAGGCGATCGATGCGCGCGCGGCGCTGCATCAGCTGCCGCCGCTGGTGAAGGGGTATCTGCGCATCGGCTGCTATGTCGGCGACGGCGCGGTGGTCGATCGCCAGTTCGGCACGACGGACGTGCTCATCGTGCTGCCGGTCAAGGCGATCAACGAGCGTTACGTCAATCACTACGGCGTCGACGCGACCCGCTTCGCCGCCTGAGCATCACTCCGGCCAGACGTCGCGGCCGGGGCGCGAGCGATAGGTCGGCAGCGTCCAGCCGAACCAGAGCGCACCGGCCCGGACGGCAAAGGCCGCCGTGGCGCCGGCAAGCGCCGCCGGCCAGAACGGCACCCCCATTCGAAGCGTGACGACGAAGAGCCCGGCGCCGACCACCGTCGCCGTGACATAGATTTCCTTGCGCAAGAGCACCGAGGGCTCGCCGGCGATGATGTCGCGGATGATGCCGCCGAACGAGGCGGTCATCACGCCCATGACGACGGCGCCGAAGGGGCTGGCGCCGGCGTCGAGCGCCCGCGCGGCGCCCATCACGCAATAGCCCGAGATGCCGATGGCATCGGCCCAGAGCAGCACGCGGTAGCGATATTCGAGGAAGGGCGCGACGAAGAAGACGGCGATGCCGGTCAGCGCGCAGAGGATCGCCGGCAGTGGCTCGCGGATCCAGAACACCGGCGTCTCGCCGAGGATGACGTCGCGCAGCGTGCCGCCGCCGATGCCGGTGATCGCGGCGAGGAACACGAAGCCGACGAGGTCGAGTTCCTTGCGCGAGGCGGCGAGCGCCCCGGTCACCGCGAAGACGACGACGCCGAGCGAATCGAGGGCCTGGAGCGCGGAGAGGTCCAGGCCCATCGCCGCTTAGCCGGACTGGCCGGCGCCGGCCGCCTCCGAGCTGTCCTGCTGGCGCGGCGCCGCCTTGGCGACGCCGACCATGGCGGGGCGCAGCACGCGCTCGCCGATGACATAGCCCGACTGCATGACCTGCATCACGGTGCCGGCCGGCTGCGCATCGGTCGGGACCTCGAAGATCGCCTGATGCAGGTTCGGATCGAATTTCTGGCCGAGCGGATCGAGCTTCTTGACGCCGTGCTTCTCGAGCGAGTTCTGCAGGTCGCGCTCGGTCATCTCGACGCCGTCGATCAGCGCCTTCATCGCCGCGCTGCCGCGCGCGTCTTCCGGCACGGCCTCGAGCGTCCGCGCGAGATTGTCGCCGGCCGTCAGCATGTCGCGCGCGAAGGCGGCGATCGCATATTGCCGCGTCTCGGCGATCTGGCGCTCGGTGCGGCGGCGGAGATTTTCCATCTCGGCCATGGTGCGGAGGACGCGGTCCTTCATTTCGGCCGTCTCGGCTTCGAGCGCCGCGACCCGGGCGTCGGCCGCGACGTCGCCATCGGCCGGAGCGGCCGAGGTCTCATCCTCCGGCATCGACTGCGGTTCGTTGGTCATTGCGAGGTCTCGCTTTCGTGACTGGTTGCGGATTTGCGCCCGATATCAGCGCTCCCGTCCTGAAAATCAAGTCGCGGACGGCACTGCGGCAGCCGCTGTCGCGGCGATTAGAGCACGATCACGCCATGATGGCGCGCCTCGCCCTCGGGCTCGACATGGATCAGCACCTCGGCGCCGTCGACGGCCTTGATCAGCGCCGCCTCGATGCGGTCGCAGATCGCATGCGCCGCCGCCACCGACAGCGAGCCGGGCACGACGAGATGAAATTCGATGAAGGTCGCGCGGCCGGCGCTGCGGGTGCGCAGATCATGCACTTCGAGCGCGCCCTCGGCCTCGGTGGCGATGATGCCGCGGATATCGCTCTCGACCGAATGCGAGACGGCCTCGTCCATCAAGCCGCTGACCGAATCGCGGATCACCTTCCAGCCCGACCATAGGATGTTGACGGCGACGATGACGGCGACCAGCGGATCGAGCACGGTCCATCCGGTGAGCACCACCAGCAGCAGGCCGATGATGACGCCGACCGAGCTGACGACGTCGCTGGTCAGGTGCCAGGCCTCGGCGATGAAGGCCGGCGAGCGCCGCTTCTTGCCGAAGCGGAACAGATAGGCGGCCCAGGCGCAGTTGATCGCCGTCGCGACCGAGTTGATCGCGAGGCCCTTCAGCGTGTTCTCCGGCGCCAGCGCCAGGTGATAGGAGATCCAGGCCTGGCGCGCGATCAGGAGCGCCGCGACGACGATCAGCACGCCTTCGAGCACCGCGGCGAAATATTCCGCCTTGTGATGGCCGAACTGGTGATCGGTATCGGCCGGCTTGCGGCTGACCTGGATCGCCCAGAAGGCGGCGACGGCCGTGACGAGATTGACGATGCTTTCGAGCGCATCCGAATAGAGCGCAACGCTGCCCGTCGCGAGATAGGCGACATATTTGAGGCCCATCACGAGGAGGGCAATGACGATCGAGCTGAAGGCGACGAGCGTCACCTTGTCCATTCGTACCGGCATGGGCACATCCGCGTCACGTGGGGGTCGGGTGGGGCCTTAGCACCCGCGCCGCACTGCGACAACGGCTATCTTCGCAACTGCGAACGAGTGGCATTCCAGCCTTCGTCCGGCCCCCGTCAGAGCCGGCGCAGAGCCACCTGTTCGACCAGATGATGCGCGCCTTTGCTCAGGATCAGATCGGCGCGCGGCCGTGTCGGCAGGATGTTGTCCTTGAGATTGACGAGGTTGATGCGCGACCACAGCCGCTCGGCGATGGCGAGCGCTTCCTCCTCCGGAATCATCGCATAGCGATGGAAATAGGAGCTCGGATCGCGGAAGGCGGTGGCACGCAGCCGCTCGAAACGGGCGACATACCAGCGATGGATGTCGCGCTCCTCGGCATCGATATAGATCGAGAAATCGAAGAAGTCGGAGACGAAGGGCACCGCCTTGCCGTCGCGCGGGAGGCGCGGTGCCTGCAACACGTTGAGCCCCTCGACGATGAGGATGTCGGGCGCATCGATCGTCACCCGCTCGGTCGGGACGATGTCGTAGACGAGATGCGAATAGAGCGGCGCGGTGACGCGCGGCGAGCCGGCCTTGATGTCGGAGAGGAAGGCGAGCAGCGCCGGGAGGTCATAGCTCTCGGGGAAGCCCTTCCGCTCCATCAGCCCGCCCTGCTGCAGCACGGCATTGGGGAAGAGGAAGCCGTCGGTGGTGACGAGCTCGACCTTCGGCGTATCGGGCCAGCGCTGCAAAAGCGCGCGCAGCACGCGGGCCGTCGTCGACTTGCCGACCGCGACCGAGCCGCCGATGCCGATGATATAGGGCGTCTTGCCGTCGCTGGTGCCGAGAAAGGTGCGCGTCGCCGTGTAGAGGCGCTGCGTCGCGGCGACATAGAGATTGAGCAGGCGCGACAGCGGCAGATAGATGCTGACCACCTCGTCGATCGAGATCGGATCGTTGAGGCTGCGCAGGCGGGCGAGGTCGCTCTCACCCAGCGTCAGCGGCGTGTCGGCGCGCAGCGAAGCCCATTCCTCGCGGGTGAAATAGCGGTGCGGGGCGAGCGGCGGCCGCGATGCACTGTCCATCATCTCTTCCCCCGCTGCCTATTCCGGCGGCCGCGACGCCTTCTCCTCGAGCCCGCTGCGGCCAGTGCGGCCGGCGAGCTCGGCGAGCACGGCATCGAGCGCGACGCCGCGGGCCTCGAGGAGAACGACGAAGTGATAGAGCATGTCGGCGGCCTCGGCCGTCAAGGCGGCCTCGTCGCCCTCGACGGCGGCGATGACGAGCTCGACCGCCTCCTCGCCAAACTTCTTTGCGATGCGCGACGGGCCCTTGGCCATCAGCTTCGCGGTGTAGGAGCCGGAATCGCCCGAGGTCGCGCGGGCATGCACGATGGCGACGAGATCGGCGAGGGTGAAGTCGGTCATCAGGGCCTCCTCAGCCGTCGAGCCGCACGGCGATGCCGGCCGCCGCCATATGCGCCTTCGCCTGCTGCAGCGTGAAGGTGCCAAAATGGAAGATCGAGGCGGCGAGCACGGCGCTCGCATGGCCGAGGCGGACGCCGTCGACGAGATGATCGAGCGTGCCGACGCCGCCAGACGCCACGACGGGCACCGACACCGCATCGGCGATGGTCCGTGTCAGCGCGAGATCGAAACCGTCGCGGGTGCCGTCGCGGTCCATCGAGGTCAAGAGGATCTCGCCCGCGCCGAGCCGCGCCACCTCGATCGCATAGCCGACGGCGTCGATGCCGGTCGGCTTGCGGCCGCCATGGGTGAACAGCTCCCAACGGTCCTCGTTGTCGCCCCCGACGCCGCGGCGCCGCGTCTGCTTGGCGTCGATGGAGACGACGATCGCCTGAGCGCCGAACTTTTCCGCTGCCTTCGCGACGATCGAGCGATCGAAGACGGCGGCGCTGTTGATCGCCACCTTGTCGGCGCCGGCCAGCATCAGCGCACGGATATCCTCGACCGTCCGCACGCCGCCGCCGACCGTCACCGGCATGAAGCAGGCCTCGGCGGTGCGCGCGACGACATCGAGGATGGTGCCTCGGTTTTCGTGCGTCGCGGTGATGTCGAGAAAGCAGAGCTCGTCGGCGCCGGCGGCGTCATAGGCCTTGGCGGCCTCGACGGGATCGCCGGCGTCGATCAGGTCGATGAACTGCACGCCCTTGACGACACGGCCGTCCTTGACGTCGAGGCAGGGGATGACGCGGGTCTTCAGCATCAGTTGTCGCGCCTCCGCGCATCGCGGATGAGCTTCAGCGCTTCGGCGGGATCGAGGCGGCCGTCATAGAGCGCGCGGCCGGAGATGGCGCCTTCGAGGATGCGGCAATCGGGCTCGAGCAGGCGCTTGATATCGGCGATCGAGGCGAGACCGCCCGAGGCGATGACGGGAATGCCGACGGCTCTGGCGAGCGCCAGCGTCGAGGTGATGTTGAGGCCCTCAAGCACGCCGTCGCGATCGATATCGGTGAAGATGATCGCGGCAACGCCGGCATCCTCGAAACGGCGGGCGAGCTCGATCGTCGTCAGTTCCGAGGTCTCGGCCCAGCCTTCGACCGCGACCTTGCCGGCGCGGGCGTCGATGCCGACCGCGATCCGGCCGGGATGGGCCCGGCAGGCCTCGCGGACGAGATCGGGATCGCGCACGGCGATGGTGCCGAGGATGACGCGGGCGATGCCCTTCTCCAGCCAGGTCTCGACGCCGGCCCGATCACGGATGCCGCCGCCGAGCTGCACCGGCATCCTGACGGCGGCCAGAATGGACTCGACGGCGGCTCCGTTGACCGCCTTGCCGGCGAAGGCGCCGTTGAGGTCGACGACGTGCAGGTATTCGAAGCCCTGGTCCTCGAACTGCTTCGCCTGCGCGGCGGGATCGGTGTTGAACACCGTCGCCTCGTCCATGGCGCCGCGCTTCAGGCGGACGCAGGCGCCGTCCTTCAGGTCGATGGCGGGAAAAAGGATCATCAGGGGCGCCAGTCCAGGAAGTTGGCGAGAAGGGCGAGACCGAGCTTCTGGCTCTTCTCGGGATGGAATTGCGTGCCGGCGATGGTGCCGGTCGCGACGATCGCCGTGACCGGGCCGCCATAATCGGCGCTCGCGATCACATCGGCGGGATCATCCGGATAGAGCTGGTAGCCATGCAGGAAATAGGCGTGCCAGCCCTCCGGTCCCGTCGGGATGCCGGCGAGGAGCGGATGGTTCGTATCGGCCGCGTCGAGCGTGTTCCAGCCCATATGCGGCACCTTCAGCGCCGGATCGGCTGGCGCCACGGGGCGGACTTCGCCCGGAATGCGGTCGAGGCCCGGCGAGATGCCGTATTCAACGCCGCGCGTCGCCAGCAGCTGCATGCCGACGCAGATGCCGAGGAACGGCCGGCCGCGGCGGTCGATCGTCTCGATGATCGCCTCGATCATGCCGGGAACGGCGTCGAGCTGGCCGCGGCAGTCGGCGAAGGCGCCATCGCCCGGCAGCACGACGTGATCCGCCCTGGCGACGACATCCGGATCGGACGTCACCACGACCGGGCCGCCGGAGCCCTTGCGGGCGACCGCGAGCTCGAGCGCCTTGCCGACCGAATGCAGGTTGCCGGCGCCATAGTCGATGATGGCGATGGTCATCGCGGCGCCTCCGCCTGCGGGAAGAGGCCGAGCACGGCGCCGGGCGTGGCCGCGGCGACCTTGGCCGGCGCCGGCGGGGCGCTCTCCTCGGGCATATCGAAGAAGTAGCGGATCTCGGCCTCGTCGCGCGTCGCGCCACTGACGGTGCCGCGGAACTGGTAGCCGCGACGGCCGAGCGCGAAGCGTCGGATGTCGTTGCCGAGGAAGCCGAGCGCCAGCGGCAGCACAAGGCCGAACGCCGTCGCCGCCGGCCCGATCTCCCGCGAGAAGGCGGCGAGGACCGCGATGACGAGGATATAGAGCGCCGCCTCGATGAAGAGGCGGCGATAGAGCATCCAGGGCAGCGTGATCAGCAGCGCAGGCCAGGAAAACCCTTCCCGCACGAACTCAAGCCGAAGCGCTTCCGGCGCGCCATCCTTGGCGGGCAGCGGCGGGGCGAGAACGATGTAGTTTTTCATGTCCGTCTCAATCGCCGAGCTTGCCCTTGGTCGACGGCACGCGGCCGTCCTGGCGCGGGTCGATGGCAACGGCCGTCCGCAGCGTCCGCGCCAGCGCCTTGAAGCAGGTTTCGGCGATGTGATGGTTGTTCTCGCCGTAGAGATTTTCGATGTGGAGCGTCACGGCGGCGTTCTGGGCGAAGGCCTGGAAGAACTCGCGGAACAGCTCGGTATCGAAATCGCCGACCTTCGGCCGCGTGAACGTGACCTTCCAGACCAGATAGGGCCGGCCGGAGACGTCGACGGCGCAGCGCGTCAGCGCCTCGTCCATGGCGAGATGCGTGTCGGCATAGCGGGTGATGCCGGCCATGTCGCCGAGCGCCTTGCGGAAGGCGAGCCCGAGGGCGATGCCGACATCCTCCACCGTGTGGTGCTGGTCGATATGCAGATCGCCCTTGGCGGCGATGTCGAGATCGAACAGGCCATGGCGGGCGAGCTGGTCGAGCATGTGATCGAAGAAGCCGATGCCGGTCGCGATCTGCCCGCGGCCCGAGCCGTCGAGATCGATGGCGACGCTGATCGCGGTTTCCTTGGTCTTGCGCTCGATCGTGGCGCTGCGCATCGGCAGGGCTTCCTTCTCACCATTCCCCGGAAAAATCGAGGATCGGCGCGCTTTTAGCAGGGGCGCGAGGCGAATGCCACCGGCTTGGCATGGCGGCCGCCGCGCCATGCCGGCGCATCTTTGCATCTCGAATGGCCACGCCTACATATGAACCTCGTTTCCACAGGGATCGCCGCGGGGCCGCTCGCGGACCAAGGCGATCCGCCACGAAAGCCTCTCATGTCCCATTCAGACTCCGACAACCCCTATGCCGCCTGGCATGGCACCACGATCATCACCGTCCGCAAGGGCGGCAAGGTGGTGATCGCGGGCGACGGCCAGGTGTCGCTCGGCCAGACCGTCATCAAGCACAATGCCAGGAAGGTGCGCCCGCTCGGCAAGGGCGGCGTCATCGCCGGCTTCGCCGGCTCGACCGCCGACGCCTTCACGCTGTTCGAGCGGCTCGAAGGCAAGCTCGAACAGTATCCGGGGCAGCTGACCCGCGCCTGCGTCGAGCTCGCCAAGGACTGGCGCACCGACCGCTATCTGCGCCGTCTCGAAGCGATGATGCTGGTCGCCGACCGCACGACCTCGCTGGTCCTGACCGGCACCGGCGACGTTCTCGAGCCGGAAGGCGGCGTGATGGGCATCGGCTCCGGCGGCAATTATGCGCTCGCCGCAGCGCGGGCGCTGATCGACACCGATCACACCGCCGAGCAGATCGCCCGCAAGGCGATGGCGATCGCCGCCGACATCTGTGTCTACACCAACACCCATGTGACGCTCGAACAGCTCGATGCCGCCTGAGGCCGCGCTGCTGACGCCGTCTCTCCTCACCGAACCGGGGCCAGCCTTGCAAAGGGCGGCCCGGTTCCCTGCAAAGGCCGGGTTCCGCGTGCTCGACCAGCGCATCTCCATTGACGCTCCCGTGCTCATGACGAGGCGGGATGCCGGAAACCCGACGAGACCGACATGACCAATTTCTCACCGCGCGAGATCGTCTCCGAGCTCGACCGCTACATCATCGGCCAGAACGACGCGAAGCGCGCCGTTGCCATCGCGCTCCGCAACCGCTGGCGCCGCCAGCAGCTCACCGGGCCGATGCGCGAGGAGGTGCTGCCGAAGAACATCCTGATGATCGGGCCGACCGGTGTCGGCAAGACCGAGATATCGCGGCGCCTCGCCAAGCTCGCCGGCGCGCCCTTCCTCAAGGTCGAGGCGACGAAGTTCACCGAGGTCGGCTATGTCGGCCGCGACGTCGAGCAGATCATCCGCGACCTCGTCGAGATCGGCATCGCCATGACGCGCGAGACGCGGCGGAAGGATGTCGAGGCGAAGGCGCATCTCTCGGCCGAGGAACGCGTGCTGACCGCGCTCGTCGGCGAGAGCTCGAGCCCGGCGACGCGCGAGAGCTTCCGCAAGAAGCTGCGCGCCAACGAGCTCGACGACAAGGAAATCGAGATCGAGCTGCGCGACCAGGGCGGCATGCCGCAATTCGACGTTCCCGGCATGCCGGGCGCCTCGATCGGCGTCATGAATATCGGCGACATGCTCGGCAAGGCCTTCGGCGGCAAGACGAAGACGCGCCGCGTCACCGTCAAGGATTCCTATAAGCTCCTGATCGACGAGGAATCCGACAAGCTGCTCGATACCGACGCGATCACCGCCGAGGCGATCACCGCGGTCGAGAATGACGGCATCGTGTTCCTCGACGAGATCGACAAGATCTGCGCGCGCGAGGGACGGGCGGGCGATGTCTCCCGCGAGGGCGTGCAGCGCGATCTGCTGCCGCTGATCGAGGGCACGACGGTCGCGACCAAATACGGACCGGTGAAGACCGACCACATCCTCTTCATCGCCTCCGGTGCGTTCCACATCGCCAAGCCCTCCGACCTGTTGCCGGAGCTGCAGGGCCGCTTGCCGATCCGCGTCGAGCTCTCGGCGCTGAAGGAAGAGGATTTCCGCCGCATCCTGACGGAGCCCGAGGCGAGCCTCATCAAGCAGTATATCGCGCTGATGGCGACCGAGGGCCTGACGCTCGCGATCACCGACGACGCGATCGACGCCATCGCCCGCATCGCGGTCGAGATCAATTCGGCGATCGAGAATATCGGCGCGCGGCGGCTGCAGACGGTGATGGAGCGGATTCTCGACGAGATCTCCTTCGCCGCCGCCGATCGCAGCGGCGAGACGGTCACCGTCGATGCCGCCTATATCGAGGCCCATATCGGCGACCTCGCCCGCAACATCGACCTCTCGCGCTACATCCTCTAGGCGCGCCGTTCACGGGATCGTGGCGGGCGCCGGCCTGTTGCCGGCGCCCGTTTGGATGCTATAAGCCGCCCCTGCCGCCCGGCCAGCCGGCCGCGGTGCTCGTCCTGCTGCCGCCTTTCCTGCGGCGCCTGATCCCGAACGGCGGATCGTCCCGATGTCGCGTCTCTGCCGAGCCCTGCCGGCTCTCCTTCTGGTTTTCCTGCTGATGCCCGGCCTTGTCGCGCCGGCCTTCGCCGCCGTCGACGTGCCGCCCGGCAACCGGTCGAAGTTGCAGCCGCCGATCGACATGAGCTCGATCAAGCGCACCGGCGAGACCAAGGAGAGCTTCGAGGGCAAATACAACCGCATCGTCGGCCTCCTGAAGCGCGACCCCGGCCTCATCCGCTCGATCAAGAAATCGGCCGGACGCTACGGCATCGATCCGATCCACATGATCGGCGCCATCGTCGGCGAGCACACCTACAATGTCGGCGTGATCGACAATGCGCAGGCCTATTACGTCAAGGCGCTGGCCTATCTCGGCACCAAGGAGTTGGTGTTCGGCTATCAGGGCCAGTCGATCGACGACTTCCTCGCACGCGACGAATTCGAGACCTGCAAGCAGTCGTCGAACTACGACCTCTGGACCTGCCGCGAGGGCGTCTGGAACAAGAGCTTCCGCGGCAAGAAGGTCGACGGCACCGCCTATCCGAACGACCGCTTCTCGAAAGTGTTCTTCCAGCCGCTCTTCGCCGGCCAGACCTTCGGCCTCGGCCAGATCAACCCGCTGACCGCGCTGATGGTGACCGACATCGTGCACCAGAAGAGCGGCCTGCCGGAGCTCGATGCCGACCAGGCGCCGGCCGTCTACCAGGCGATCATGGATCCGCAGTCCTCGCTCGACTACATGGCCGCGATCATCCGCCTGTCGATCGACGTCTATCGCGACACGGCCGGCGTCGACATCTCCGACAATCCCGGCATCACCGCGACGCTCTACAATGTCGGCGACGTCAAGGTGCGGGCGCGGGCGCTGGCCGCCGAGCGGAAGCGCAACAAGAAGGCGTGGCCGGTCGAGAACTATTACGGCTGGCTGGTCAACGACCGCATCGAGCAGCTGCGCGCGCTGCTCTGAGCCGCCCGATCAGCGCTTACGCCCGGTCGCTGCGAGGATCACCGCCTTCAGCGTCCTGAGCGCTTCCGGCGACAGATCGGCGATCTCGTCGGCGAGCAGATTGGCAAGCTCGGTCGCCTCGGCCTCGAGCCCGGCCGTATCGATCATCACCTTCGGATGCGAGCGCGCGGCGAGCTGCTGCAGCTCCTCGGCCTCGTCCCAGATGACGTTGAAGAAGGCGATGATGCGCTGGATCATCAGCCAGGTCGGCCGTCCGCGCCGTCCATGCTCGAGCGCCGACAGATAGGCGCTGGAGACGCCGATGCCCTCGGCCATCGCCTTCAGCGAGATGCCGCGCTCGGCCCGCATCTCGCGCAATCGTCGGCCGAACGGCGTCATCGCTCAGCCGAGGCCGCCGTCGCGGCGCTTGCGGATGCGGACATAGAGCGCGCCGCCGCCGCCATGGCTGCGATGGGCCTCCTCGAAGCCGATGACGATATCGCGGAGGCCCGGCTCGGCCAGCCATTGCGGCACGCGGCGGCGGAGGACGCCGCGCTCCATCTCGCCGAAATGCGATTGATGCGTCAGGCCGCCTTCGCCGCGGCCCTTGCCGGTGATGACGAGCACCAGCTTGGCGCCGCGCGCCTGCGCGCCGGTCAGGAAGGCGCGGAGGCGATGATGGGCGTCGTTCTGCGTCAGCCCGTGCAGGTCGATGCGGCCATCGATGGCGAGGATGCCGCGCGCGACACGGTTGAGGGTCCGCCGCTCGATCGGGGAGAGCGGCAGCGGCAAGGGCTTGGCGAGCGTGGCCCGGCCGGGCGCAGCGGGGGCGGGCGGCGGGGTGGCGGCCAGCATCTCCTCCGGCAGAGGCGGAGGTGGCGGCGGCTCGGGCAGGATCGCCTCATCGGCGCGCAGCGGCACCGCCGTCCGCGCCACCGTCGCCCACAGCGTGCGCTCCTCGGATGAAAGCCCGCGACGGCGGCGGGTCATCTCTGCGTCCGCGGCACGAAGGTGACGAAGCGGCCTTTCGCCTGCATGCGGCCGGCGATCTCGCCCGCGGCAGCGCCGGAGCCGAAGAAGATGTCGCCGCGCGCCTCACCCAGGATCGCCGAGCCGGTGTCCTGCGCGACCAGGAGCTGCCGGAACGGTTCGGACCCCGACGACGCCGGCGCCGTCGTCTCGATCCAGACCGGGACATGGAAGGTGTGCAGCGTGCGGTCGACGGCGAGGCTGCGGCCGGCCGAGAGCGGCACCTTGGCGGCGGCGATCGGGCCGAGCGCGGGGTCGTCGACCGGCGCCTCGCGGAAGAAGATGTAGGACGGATTGGCCGCAAGCACCGAGGCGACCGCGTCCGGGTGGTCGGCGAGCCAGCCGCGGATCGACTGCATCGTCACCTGGCCGCGCTGCAGCGCGCCGCGATCGATCAACTCGCGGCCGATCGCGCGATAGGCATGGCCGGACTTCGCGGCATAGGTGACGCGCATCAGGCCGCCATCCGGGAGGCGCAGCCGCGCCGCGCCCTGGACATGGATGAAATAGGCATCGACCGGATCGGCGAGCCAGGCGATCTCGAGCCCGCGCCCGTCGAGCGCGCCTTCCATGATCGCGCCGCGATCGAAGAAGGGTTCGACGCCATTCTGGGTGCGGCGGGCAAAGCGCATGCCCTCCGGCAGGCCGGGCGGCGGCGCGGTCTCGTCGATCTCGACGAGTTCCTCCGGCGGCCGCAGCAGCGGCGCCGAGAAGCGCGCGTCCGATGTCAGCGACGCTTCCGCCTCGGGCTCGTAGTAGCCCGTGAAGAAGCCCTCGCCCTCGACGCCCTCATGCGGCTCGAAATGCGCCTCGAAGAAGCTGCGGGCTGAGGCGCTGTCGAGATCGGCGGGCAGCGCCAGCGCCGCTTGCGCGACCTCGGCGAGGGCCGCACCGTCGATGCCGAGCGCGCGGGTCTTCGGCGGCGCGGCGGCGATGCGTTCTGCAGAGAGACGAAAGGCGCGCCAGGCGGCGGCATGATCGTCCTCGGCCCAGCCCCTGAGCGCGGCAAAGCCGACCGGGCTGAGCGGACCCCCCTCCGACGACACGGGCCGGCCCCGCTATTCGACGGTTTCGGTGGCGACGAGCAGCCAGTTCGGATCGCGCGAGGAGGTATCGCGGGCGAAGGTCCAGATGTCCGTGACATCGGCAACGACGACGGGATCGCCGTCGACGACCTCGCCGGCCTTGTTGCGGGTCGCGGAGACGAGCTTCGAGACGAAGCGGGCGGTGACCTGGGCCGACTTGCCCTTGAGCGCCGCATCGGTGATCTCGGCCTTGTCGATGCCGACGAAATTGAACTCGACGGTCTCGCCGCGCTGCTCGCGTTCGGAGATCGCGCCGGCGAAGCCGTCATAGACCTCGCGGCCGAGCAGCGGCTTCAGCGCCTTGCGATCGCCCTCGGCGAAGGCGGTCACGATCATCTCATAGGCGGTGCGGGCGCCATCGAGGAACTGCTTCGGATCGAAGCTGGTGTCGACGGTCATGATTGCCGCGAGGCCATTCGCCAGCGGCGAGCCGGGCGGCGCATAGGCGGCGATGCGATTCTCGACGACATCGGCCGGGACCGTGCCGGGCTGATGGACCTCGTCGCCGGGGCGCCGCGGCAGCGGGATCACCTTGTCGCTCGCATCGACGGGCTTTCCATCCGCCGGCTTGGCGCCGATGTCCTTCGGTCCCTTGCGGGAGAAGGGATCGAAAGGCGGCCGTTCCGTGCCCGTCCGTTGGCCGAGCACGCCTCTTAGCTTCCAGAAGATGACCACGGCCAGCACCAGGAAGATCAACGTATAGATATCCATGAAGCCGCTCATGCCGTAGGCGTCCCAATCCTTCGAGGCCGCGAGGCCGGTCCCATACCAGACACGCTACCCCATCTATCTGGTTATCGCGGGGTGTCGATCCAAGTGCACGCGCTGTTGAAGGCAGATCGTGCGCAATGCTGTCAAGGGCTTGCCGCGCGGGACGGCGGAAGGCCGGCCCTGTCCGCTTGTATCACGGGGGCGGAAGTGTTAGCGAGCCACGCCAGAAGGATACGGCCGAAGCGGCCGTTCGCACGTCGAGGGAGCGCCAGTTCATGGCCGACAGCACCGAAGGCAACCCGAACCAGGGTCAGCCGAGCCTTTCCGTCCTGACGCAATATGTGAAGGACCAGTCGTTCGAGAATCCGGATGCGCCGCGCTCGCTCGGGCCGCGCCGCACCGCGCCGTCGATCAATATCGGCATCAATGTCTCGGCCAATCCGCTCGATGCCGAGGACTACGAGGTCGAGCTTCGCCTCGAGGGCAAGGCAACCGATGGCGAGCAGGTGCTGTTCATCGCCGAACTGCTCTATGCCGGCATCTTCCGCATCGCCAATGTGCCGAAGGAAAACCTGGCGCCGACGCTGATGATCGAGTGCCCGCGGCTCCTGTTCCCGTTCGCGCGTCAGATCCTCGCCGACATGACCCGCAATGGCGGCTTCCCGCCGCTCCTGATCGACCCGGTCGATTTCACCGCGCTCTATCGCCAGCGCCTGATGGAATTCGCCCAGAACCAGCCGACGGGCCGGCCGAGCTAAGCCTTCCTGCTCAGGCCGTCCCCTCCGGGGGCGGCAGATAGCTCGCCCATAATGCGCCGCTCAGCTTGCCCACAAGGGCGGCATGGGCGGCGTAGTCGTTTTCGGAGAGCCGCGCGGGCAGCGGCGCCGGGCGGACGAGCACGGGCCGCACGCCGCCGCTGGCAGCGACCGTCGCCGCGCGCTCGGCTTCCTGCTCGGTGACCAGGATCAGGCCCGGCTGGCGCCCGCCGATCAGCTCCAGATAGACCTCGGCGAGAAGCTGCGCATCGAGCAGGCCGCCATGCAGCGTGCGCTTCGAGGTATCGACGCCATAGCGCGCGCAGAGCGCATCGAGCGAGTTGGGCCCGTTCGGATGCTTCTTGCGGGCCAGCATCAGCGTATCGATGACGCGTGCCGAGGCGACCGGCGGAAAGCCGAGCCGGCTGAATTCGGCGTTGATGAAGCCGATATCGAAGGTGGCGTTGTGGGCGATCAGCGGCGCATCGCCGATGAAGGCCGCGAAATCCGCCGCCACCTTGGCGAACACAGGCTTGTCGGCGAGGAACTCGTCCGAAAGCCCGTGCACGCGGAACGCCTCGACCGGCATCGGCCGTTCCGGATTGATGTAGACGTGGAAATGCCGGCCGGTCGGCAGGTGATTGTCGAGCTCGATACAGCCGATCTCGACCAGCCGGTCGCCCTTCAGGGGATCGAGGCCGGTGGTCTCGGTATCGAAGACAATCTCACGCACGCGGGCAGCTCCAACTGAATATTCGCCAGCCATGGTGGGATGCGGCGCACCAAACCGCAAGAGCTTGACGGGGTTATCCAGCCCGTCCGGCCGCCGCGGCGGCGAGCGCGCGGAGGATATCGGCGACGTCGCGTTCTGCGGCGGCGAGCCCGCGTCCAGTCCCGACGATGAAATGGGCCCGGCGGCGCTTCTCCGCGTCCGCCATCTGGCGGCCAAGGATCATCTGGAACCGTTCCGCCGTCATGCCCGGCCGCGCCAGCACGCGCGCGCGCTGGATCTCGGCCGGTGCGGAGACGACGACCACCGCATCGACACGGGCGTCGCCGCCGGTCTCGAGCAGCAGCGGGATATCGAGTACGGCCACCTTCCGGCCGGCAGAGCTGGCCTCAATGCGAAAGCGCTGTTCCTCGGCGCGGGCGAGCGGATGCACGACACCTTCGAGGGCGGCAAGCGCGGCCGGATCGCGCTGGACGATGGCGCCGAGCGCCGTGCGGTCGATGGCGCCGTCACGGATCGCCTCCGGGAAGAGGGCGCCGACCGGCGCGACGGCCGCGCCGCCTGTCCGATAGAGCCGATGCACCGCCGCGTCGGCGTCATAGACCGCGGCGCCCGCCTGCGCGAACATCGCGGCGGTCGTCGATTTGCCCATGCCGATCGAGCCGGTGAGGCCGAGGACGATCACGCGGCTGCGCCCATATCGGCGAGGACGAGGCGGCGGAGCTCGTCGGTCACCTCCGGGCGTACGCCGAACCAGCGTTCGAAGCCGGGCGCCGCCTGGTGCAGCAGCATGCCGAGCCCATCGACGGCCTCAAGGCCAGCGGCGCGGGCGAGCTTCAACAGCGGCGTCTCCAGCGGCACATAGACGATATCGGTCACGAGGAGATCCGCCCGCGCCGGCGCGAAGTCGATGACCAGCGGCGGCTCGCCCTCCATGCCGAGCGAGGTCGTGTTGACGAGCAACGCCGCGTCGCGGAGGAGGGCCGGCACGGCGTCCCAGCCGGCGGCCTCGACACCGGCGCCGAAACGCTCCGCCAGCGCCTCGGCGCGGTCGCGGCTGCGGTTGACGACATGGACGGGCGCAAATCCGCGCGATTTCAGCGCATAGATCACCGCCCGCGCCGCGCCGCCGGCGCCGAGCACGATGGCCGGGCCACCGCGGGCGCCGAAATCGGGGACCTTCTGGTCAAGATTGGCGAGGAAGCCGAGCGCATCGGTGTTGGCGCCAATGAGGCGTCCGTCCTCGAGCCAGAGCGTGTTGACGGCGCCGAGCGCCGTCGCGACGCCGTCGGCCCGGCTGACGGCGGCAAAGGCCGCTTCCTTGTGCGGCACCGTCACATTGCCGCCGATTAAGGGACCCTCGGCAAAGCCGGCGAGGAAGCCGCCGATCGCCTCCGGCTCGACCGCATGGCGCACATAGTCGCCCGCGATGCCGTAGCGAGAAAGCCAATGCCGGTGGATCAGCGGCGAGCGCGAATGCTTGACCGGCCAGCCGAACACGGCGGCCGTCGGCGGGGTTGTCCCGGTCATGTCTGGTCCTCGTCGTGATCGAATGCGCCCATGGCGCGCAGTTGCGAGAGCAGCGGCAGCAAGGGCAGGCCGAGGATGCTGAAATAGTCGCCCTCGATCGTCGTGAACAGCCGGATGCCCACGCCTTCGAGATGATAGGCGCCGACCGAGCCGTGGATGCCCTCGCCGGCCGCATCGAGATAGCGCTCGATCGCCGCGGCACTGAGCGGCCGCATGGTGAGCGTCGCCGAGGCGAGATGGCGCCAGACGACATCGCCACCCTCAGCGATCACCACCGCGGTGCGGAGGACATGGCTGCGGCCGGCGAGGCGCGCGATCTGTGCCGCAGCGCCAGCGCGGCTGCCGGGCTTCACCAGCCGCTCGCCGGCAAGATCGAGCATCTGGTCGCTGCCGATGACGACCGCATCGGGCGCAAGCGCGAGGACGGCGCGCGCCTTGGCCTCGGCGAGCGCCAGCGCGATCTCGGATGGCGAGGCCCCGCTTTCAAGCAGCGGTTCTTCCAGCGCCCGTTCGTCGATCGGCGCGGCGATGCTTTCGAAGGCGACGCCGGCATTTGTGAGCAGCAGGCGGCGGGCCGCGCTGGTCGAGGCGAGGACGATGCGCGTCATTCGCGCCGCCCTTTCGCCGTGCCCTCCGCCGAGCCCTTGCGCAGCGCCAGGATCGCCGTCGCCGTCTCCTCGATCGAGCGGCGCGTCACGTCGATGACCGGCCAGCCCTTGCGGGCGCAGATCTTGCGTGTCGAGGCGATCTCGGCGGCGACGGCGGCGCGGTCGACGTAAGGGTCGTCGCTGCCGAGCGCGGAGAAGGCGAGGACGCGGTTCTCGCGCATCTGCACGATCCGGTCGGGGGTGGCGACGAGGCCGACGATCAGCGGCCGCGTCACCGTCTCGAGCTCAGGGGGCAGCGGCACGCCGGGGACGATCGGTATATTGGCCGTGCGCACGCCACGATTGGCGAGATAGATGCTGGTCGGCGTCTTCGAGGTGCGGCTGACGCCGATGATCACGATCTCGGCGAGGTCGAGTTCCTCGGTCAACTGGCCGTCGTCATGCATCATCGCGAAGGTGAGCGCCTCGATGCGGCGGAAATAATCGCCGTCGAGGGCATGCTGCGCGCCGGCGCGGCCCTCGCTGGAGGCGCCGAGATAGGATTGGAACACCTGCAGCACCGGATCGAGCACCGAGAAGCAGGGCACGGCGATCAGCCGGCAGCCGCTTTCGAGCGGATCGGCCAGCGAGCGATCGACGAGCGTGAACAGGACGATGCCCGGTTCCCGCTCGATATCGGCGAGGATACGCTCGACCTGCTTCGGCGAGCGGGTCATGGCATGGAGATGCTCGATGACCGAGACGCTCGGATATTGCGCCGAGGCGGCGCGAGCGACCGTCAGGAGTGTCTCGCCGGTGGCGTCGGAGACGAGATGGAGATGCAGGTGCCGCGGCTCGCTTTTCACACTGTCGTCCCCAGCCCTGTGGACGGAGGGCGCATAAGTCGCCCCGTCCTGCCCGCTCTCGCCAAACTCTCCCCGATGCGGTCCAAACGATCAACAGGGGCTGCGGCTGGGGATACGACAATCGGATGAAGGCTGGAATCGGGAATTGCGGCGGGATGGCCCCAGTTCTTAACGAGAAGTTAACAGGACGGCGGCGATCGTTCGAATTTTAATGATCGTGAAAGACCTTCGAGGATTCAGCAGGCTAGGATGGCGAGGGCAGAGGGTTCTCCACAAATCCCCAGACGGGCGCGATCGGGCGGCGGCTGGTATGACGCAGCGAGGCGCGATTGTGGATGGCGTTGAATGACGCTAATCCCCCGCCAAGAAGAAGAAGAATTGAAAATTCAGAGTCTTTCTCTTGATTTAGAGGGATGGCGGTGGACAGCGGAACGCTCCGAGGCGGACGGGATACCAAGCTGATGCGCGTGCTCAGCGGCGAAGCCGTCGCGCCGCCACCGATCTGGCTGATGCGGCAGGCAGGCCGCTACCTGCCGGAATATCGCGCGCTGAGGGCTGAGGCCGGCAGCTTCCTCGATCTCTGCTTCAATCCTGAACTTGCGACGGCCGTGACGCTGCAGCCGATCGATCGCTTCGATCTCGACGCCGCCATTCTCTTCTCCGACATCCTCGTCATCCCCAAGGCGCTCGGCCGCGATGTCCGCTTCGTCGAAGGCGAGGGCCCGCGGCTCAATCCGATCGACGCCGCCGGCGTCGCCGCGCTGGCCAGCGAAGGGGCTTCAGAGCGCCTGTCGCCTGTGCTGGAGACGGTCGCGCGGGTTCGGGCGGGGCTCGCAGCCGACAAGGCGCTGATTGGCTTCTGCGGGGCTCCCTTCACGGTTGCCACCTACATGATCGCCGGACGGGGCACGACCGACCAGGCGCCGACGCGCCTCTTCGCCGCCCGCCATCCCGATCTCTTCGCCGCCCTCATCGACCATCTCGTCGTCGGATCGATCGACTATCTCGCCGCGCAGCTCGAAGCCGGCGCCGATGTCGTGCAGATCTTCGACAGCTGGTCGGGCGTGCTGTCGCCGGAAGGCTTCGCCCGCTGGAGCATCGAGCCGATCTCGCGGATCGTCGAAGGCGTCCGCGAGCGGGTGCCCGGCGCCAGGGTCATCGGCTTCCCGAAGGGCGCCGATCGCGCCATCGGCGATTTCGTCGGCGAGACCGGCGTCGATGCGGTCGGCGTCGACTGGACCGTGTCGCTCGACGCCGTGCGCGCCGATCTCCGCGGCCGTGCCGCGCTGCAGGGCAATCTCGACCCGATGCTGCTCGTCGCCGGCGGGGCCGGCCTCGATGCGGCGATCGACGATATCCTCGCGGCGATGGATGGCGCGCCGTTCATCTTCAATCTCGGCCACGGCATCGTGCCGGAGACGCCGATCGCCCATGTCGAACAGCTCATCCGCCGCGTTCGCGGCTGAGCGTCTTGAAAGGATCTCGCGATGGCCTGGTATGACTGGATCAAGGCGCTGCATGTCATCGCGGTGATCAGCTGGATGGCGGGGATCTTCTATCTGCCGCGTCTCTTCGTCTATCATTCGGCCGTCGCCAAGGGCTCGCCGCAGTCCGAGACGTTCAAGGTGATGGAGCAGAAGCTGCTGCGCATCATCATGAACCCGGCGATGATCGTCACCTGGATCACCGGGCTCACCATCGCCATGATGGGCGGCTGGGAGCGGCAGGGCTGGTTCATGGCGAAATTCGCCCTTGTCGTCCTGATGAGCGCTTTCCACATGTGGCTGGCGGCCAAGCGCCGCGCCTTCGCCGAAGACCGGAACACAGTTGCCGAGCGCAGCTATCGCCTCGCCAACGAAGTTCCGACGGTGCTGATGATCGTCATCGTCGTCCTGGTCGTGGTTAAGCCGTTCTGAACGGCTGAACGGCTTTTGTCGGTGGCGCTTGCCCAGCGCGGCGCGACCGACTATGGTGCGCCATCTTGTCGAAGCAGACGGGTGCGGGTCGGCCTAGCCCAGGGTTGACCAACGCGCCATGCAGGCAGCCCTTCGCGGCTCCGCCCAGCTCAAGTTCTGCGCAATCCCATCGATGAACGCTTTCTTCTGAATCCAAGCGAGATTCGCAAAACCCATGCGTGAAATGAAACTCCAGGACCTCAAGTCCAAATCCCCGACGGAGCTGCTGGCTTTCGCCGAGGAACTCGAGGTCGAAAACGCGAGCACCCTGCGCAAGCAGGAACTGATGTTCGCCATCCTCAAGCAACTGGCCGGCAACGATGTCGAGATCGTCGGCCAGGGCGTTGTGGAAGTGTTGCAGGACGGCTTCGGCTTCCTCCGCTCCCCGGACGCCAACTATCTCGCGGGTCCCGACGACATCTATGTGTCGCCCTCGCAGATCCGCCGCTTCTCGCTCAGGACCGGCGATACCGTCGAGGGCTATATCCGCAGCCCCAAGGACGGCGAACGCTATTTCGCGCTTCTGAAGGTCAACACGATCAATTTCGAAGACCCGGACAAGGCGCGCCACAAGGTCCATTTCGACAATCTGACGCCGCTCTATCCCAATGAGCGCTTCAAGATGGAGCTCGAGGTTCCCGCCTCGAAGGACCTGACGCCGCGAATCATCGATCTCGTCGCGCCGCTCGGCAAGGGCCAGCGCGCCCTCGTCACCGCGCCGCCGCGCACCGGCAAGACGGTGTTCCTGCAGAACATCGCCTCCTCGATCGCCGTCAACCATCCCGAATGCTACCTGATCGTCCTCCTGATCGACGAGCGTCCGGAAGAAGTCACCGACATGCAGCGCTCGGTGAAGGGCGAGGTCATCTCCTCGACCTTCGACGAGCCGGCGACGCGCCATGTCGCGGTCGCCGAAATGGTGATCGAGAAGGCGAAGCGCCTCGTCGAACACGGCCGCGACGTCGTCATCCTGCTCGATTCGATCACGCGTCTCGGCCGCGCCTACAACACCGTAGTGCCGTCCTCCGGCAAGGTGCTGACCGGTGGTGTCGACGCCAATGCGTTGCAGCGCCCGAAGCGCTTCTTCGGCGCCGCCCGCAATATCGAGGAAGGCGGCTCGCTGACGATCATCGCCACGGCGCTGATCGATACCGGCAGCCGTATGGACGAAGTCATCTTCGAAGAGTTCAAGGGCACCGGCAATTCCGAGATCATTCTCGACCGCAAGGTGGCCGACAAGCGCGTGTTCCCGGCGATCGACATCACCCGCTCCGGCACGCGCAAGGAAGAGCTGCTGGTGCCGCCGGACATTCTCAAGAAGATGTATGTCCTCCGCCGCATCCTCATGCCGATGGGCACGGTCGACGCGATCGAGTTCCTGCTCGACAAGCTGCGCCAGACCAAGAGCAATGCCGACTTCTTCGATCAGATGAATACCTGATCCGATCAGCCGCCCTCGGTGAGCAGGGCGGCCAGCGCCTCTGCATCGGTGAGCGGCAGCGAACAGCTGCCCTCGCGGCAGAGATAGGCCGTCGGGATCCCGCCGACGGCGCCCTTGCCGAACGCGGCATGGCCCGCCGGCAGCGCCTCGCCGGCGCGGCGGACATCGACCACCAGATGACGCCGCCAATGACCCTGCGCCGCCTCCAGCAAGGCGGCGGGGCTCGCGTCCTCCGGCACGACGATCACAAGCGACACGATCCGCAGCCGGAGGTCCAGCGCCGAGAGCAGGCTCGCGGTGCCGAACACATTGCCGCGGATCGTTGCCGCCGCAGCGCTGAGGATCGCATCCGCCGTCGCCCTGTGGCGATCCTCTCCCGTCAGCGCCCAGAGCCGGACATGCGCCTCCGCCGCCATCCCATGCGCGTTGGGCACAGCCTCGTCCAGACGTTCGCTCTTTCGCAGGATCAGCGCGTCGCCATCATCGGGCGCGAGATAGAAGCCGCCGGCGCCATCGCCATGGTGGCGCTCGAGCGCTGCAAGCTGCCGGTCCGCCTCTTCAAGCCATTCGGCCTCGCCGGTTGCCTGATGCAAGGCAAGCGCTGCCCGGGCGAGTGCGGCTAGGTCGGTCGAGAACGCCCGGATCGGCGCTCGACCGGGTGAGACGCGGCCATGCGCGACATGGCAGAGCCGCCCGTCGCGGGTGGAGGCCGTGACGACCGCGCGATAGGTGTCGGCGGCGTCGGCAATCCAGTCGTCGCGGCGGAGAAGGAAACCGGCCGTCGCCAGTCCCGCGATCGCATGGCCGTTCCAGTCGACGAGCACCTGATCGTCGAGCGCCGGACGGGGCCTTCTCTCGCGCTCGGCCCGCAAGAGGTCGAGCAGGCGCTGGCAGCGGGCTTCGTCGCCGGCCGGTAGACGCTCCGGATGCGCGAGCCGGTTCGGGATGCTGTGACCCTCCCAGTTCCCTCCGGGCGTGATGTCGTAGATCGCGGCGAGGAACGCTGCATCCTCGGCCGGCAGGACCGCGTCGAGCTCGTCGCGCGTCCAGACGGTGAAGGAGCCTTCGACGCCGTTGGCATCGGCGTCGAGCCCGGCGGAAAAGCCGCCGTCCGGATGCCTCAGCTCCCGCTGCATCCACGCAACCGTCTCTTCGATTCGGCTGCGGAACAATTCCCGATGCGGCGTGACGGGCAAGGCCTGAGCGAGCTGCTCGATGAAGAGGCCATTGTCGTAGAGCATCTTCTCGAAGTGCGGCACCAGCCAGCGCGCGTCGGTGCTGTAGCGCGCGAGGCCGCCGCCGACATGGTCATAGATGCCGCCATTGCAAAGGCCGAGCAGCGTCGCCTCGACGGCTTGCGCGAGATCCGCCCGGGCCTCCGCGTCGGCCGCCCGGGCAAGGAAGTCGAGCACCGGCGCGTTCGGAAACTTTGGTGCGCCGCGCGTCCCGCCGAGTTCGGTGTCCATCAGGCCGAGCAGCGCGTCGGCGGCGCTGCGAACGAGGCCGGCGTCGAGCGATACGCCCTCGCTCGGCCGCGCGCGGGCGAGATGCGCTGTGATCTTGTCGGCCTGCATCAGCATCTGTTCGTGGTCGCTGCGATAGAGCGCCGCGATTTGGGTCAGCACATCCCGAAAGCTCGGCCGGCCATAGCGTGCCGCGGGCGGAAAATAGGTGCCGCCCCAGATCGGCTTGCCCTGTGGCGTCAGGAACATGGTCAGCGGCCAGCCGCCCTGGTCGCCGAGCGCGTGCAGCGCCGCCATATAGAGCTGGTCGATATCGGGCCGCTCCTCCCGATCGACCTTGATGTTGACGAAGAGAGCGTTCATCACCTCCGCCGTGGCGGTATCCTCGAACGACTCGTGCGCCATCACGTGGCACCAGTGGCAGGCCGCATAGCCGATCGAGAGCAGGACCGGCTTGTCGCTTGCCTTTGCCTCGGCAAGCGCTGCCGGTCCCCAGGCGCGCCAGTGGACGGGATTGTCCCGGTGCTGCAACAGATAGGGGCTGGTCTCGAAGCGCAGCAGGTTTTCGGCCGGAAGCGCGCCGGCGCTGTCGGGGGAAGCCGGATCGATCGCCATGCTGCATCTCCTCGTGGTCTGTCGGTGTCGCGGTCTCAAAAGGGAAGATAGCGCAGATGGAGCGCGAGACGATCTTCGCCGTATCGAGCGGCGCTCCGCCGGCCGGTGTCGCCGTGATCCGGCTCAGTGGTCCAGGCGTTCGATTCGGACTCGAAACGGTGGTCGGCGGCGTGCCGGCGCCGCGGCGCGCGGCGCTTCGGAGCATGGTCGACGGAGTCGGCGCGGTGATCGATTCCGGGCTGGTGCTGTTCTTTCCCCAACCGGCGAGCTTCACCGGCGAGGATGTCGCGGAGCTGCAGCTGCATGGCGGACGCGCTGTCGTCGCCGCGGCTCTGGCCCGTCTCGGCGCTCTGCCGGGCTTTCGGCCGGCCGAGGCCGGCGAGTTCACCCGGCGCGCCTTCGCCAATGGCAAGCTCGATCTGACCGAGGTCGAGGGCCTCGCCGATCTGATCGCTGCCGAAACGGACGCGCAGCGCCGGCAGGCGCGAGCGCTGGCGTCGGGCGGGCTGTCGCATCAGCTGGCCGACTGGAGGCAGCGGATCCTGCATGCGCGCGCCATGATCGAAGCCGATCTCGACTTTGGTGAGGAGGAGGATGTGCCTGGCTCCGTCGCCGATCTCGCGCTCGTCGAGGCCACTCGAATCGCCAGCGAAATGGATCGGCTCCTCGCTGCCAGCACTTGGGCCGAGCGCGTGCGGACCGGCTTCGAGGTCGTGCTGATCGGTGCGCCGAACGCTGGCAAGTCCAGCCTTCTCAACGCGCTGGCCGAGCGCGAGGCGGCCATCGTCACGGCGGAGGCGGGGACGACGCGTGACGTCATTGAGGTGCATCTCACCATCGACGGCCATGCCGTGACCCTGGTCGACACGGCCGGGCTCCGGGAGACCGAGAGCCAGGTCGAGCGGATCGGCATCGCGCGGGCCCGCGAGCGATGTGCCTCGGCGGATCTCGTGCTCGTCCTCGACGATGGAGAAAGCGCCCGTCCTGACGTGCCCGAAGGACGGGTCATCCTGGAGGTCGCTACCAAGCGCGATATCCGATTGGTCGAGAGCGAGGACGGCGCGGTTGCGGTGTCCGCTGTCAGCGGAGCAGGCCTCGACGACCTGCGGCGCGCGATCAGCACGGCGCTGAGCCTCTCGACGCCGCGACCATCGGTGCTGCTGACGCGCGAGCGGCAGCGGGTCGGCGTTGCCGCCGCTCGCGATGCCTTGCGGAGTGTTAACGCTGGTGACATGCCCGAACTGGTCGCCGAGCGGCTGCGCACGGCGAGCGATGCGCTTGGCCGTGTGACGGGGCAGGTCGATGTCGAGGAGATGCTCGGCGTCATCTTCAGCACGTTCTGCATTGGAAAATGAGCGCCGACGCGACTGATTGTTTCACGTGAAACAGGCGCGCTTTGACGCGATGCGGCGCATCCGCTATGGCGAGGCTCCATCAGGATTGAAGTGATGAACCAGGCAACCTTCGACGTCATCGTCATCGGCGGCGGTCATGCCGGCACAGAGGCCGCCGCTGCTGCCGCACGCACCGGCGCGCGCACCGCGCTGCTCACCCATTCCGTAGCGACGATCGGTGTGATGTCCTGTAACCCCGCCATCGGCGGGCTCGGCAAGGGCCATCTCGTGCGCGAGGTTGATGCGCTCGATGGCTTGATGGGCCGCGTTGCTGACGCCGCCGGCATCCAGTTCCGCCTGCTCAACCGCCGCAAGGGGCCAGCCGTACGTGGACCGAGGGCGCAGGCAGATCGCGCGCTCTATCGGGCGGCGATGCAGGAAGCGATCGCGGCGACGGACAACCTGACCGTGGTCGAAGGCGAAGCCGACGATCTCGTGGTCGAGGATGGCCGGGTCACCGGCGTCGTGCTCGGCGACGGCCGCACGCTCAGCTGCGGCGCCGTTGTCGTCTGCACCGGCACATTCCTGCGCGGCCTCATCCATATCGGCGAGCGCACGACGCCGGCCGGCCGGGTCGGCGAGCAGCCGGCGATGGGGCTGTCGGTCGCCTTCGAGCGGATCGGCTTCTTGCTGGCGCGCCTGAAGACCGGCACGCCGCCGCGCCTCGACGGCCGCACGATCGATTGGTCGAGCCTCGAGCGTCAGCCGGGTGACGAGCAGCCGGAGCCGTTCTCGACGCTGACGACGACGATCACGCAGCGCCAGGTCGACTGCTTCATCACGCGGACGTCGCCGGCGACCCACGCCATCATCCGCGCCAATCTCGCGCGCTCGCCGATGTATTCGGGCCAGATCGAAAGCCGCGGGCCGCGCTATTGCCCCAGCATAGAGGACAAGGTCGTCCGCTTCGGCGACCGCGACGGCCACCAGATCTTCCTGGAGCCCGAGGGGCTCGATGACCCGACGGTCTATCCAAACGGCATCTCGACCTCCTTGCCCGAAGATGTGCAGGCCGCGATCGTCCAGTCGATCCCGGGTCTCGAGCGCGCGGTGATCCTGCGGCCGGGCTATGCCATCGAATATGATCATGTCGATCCACGCGAACTCAGGCCGACGCTGGAGACCAAGCGCTGCGCTGGTCTCTTCCTCGCCGGCCAGATCAACGGCACCACCGGCTATGAGGAGGCGGCGGCGCAGGGCGTCGTGGCCGGCCTCAATGCCGCCCGGCGGGCCGCCGGCGGCGAGGGCGCCGTGTTCAGCCGGGCCGACTCCTATATCGGCGTGATGATCGACGATCTGGTGACGCGGGGTGTCACCGAGCCCTATCGCATGTTTACCTCGCGGGCTGAGTATCGCCTGTCGCTGCGGGCGGACAATGCTGACCAGCGGCTGACGCCGCTTGGCCTCTCGCTCGGACTGGTCGGCGGCGCCCGTGCCGAAGCATTCGGCGAGAAACTGGCGGCGATCGAGGCCGCTCGTGTTGCGTTCGATGCCATCCGCGTTACGCCGACCGAGGCCAACCGGCGCGGGCTCACGATCAATGCCGATGGTGTCAGGCGCAGTGCGTTCGATCTGCTTGCCTATCCCGATATCGATGCCGAGCGGATCGTCGGGATCTGGCCGGAGCTCGGGCGCTTTCCGTCCGGCGTTCTCAGCCAGATCGAATCGGATGCGAAATATGCCGTCTATCTCGAGCGGCAGAAGTCGGACATCGAGGCTGTTGCGCGCGACGAAGCAGTGCCGCTCGATCCGGAGCTGGACTTCACGGCGCTGGCCGGGCTCTCGAACGAGCTCAAGCAGCGCCTGACGCAGGTGCGGCCGACCACGCTCGGCCAGGCGAGCCGCATCGAAGGCATGACGCCGGCGGCGCTGGCGATCCTGCTGACGGCGGTCCGGCGCGGCCGGCGGGTGGCGGCATGAGCGACAGCATCTCCGCCGTCGAAAGAATCCTGCCTGTTTCACGTGAAACAGGAGAACGGCTCGAACGCTATGTCGCGCTGCTCCGGAAATGGCAGCCGGCGCAGAACCTCGTCTCGCCGCACACGCTTGGCGAAATCTGGACGCGCCACATCGCCGACTCGGCGCAGCTGGTGGCGCTGTTCCCGGATCGTCACCGCTGGGTCGATATCGGCAGCGGCGCCGGCCTGCCCGGCATTGTCACCGGCATCCTCCTCGCCGGTACACCCGGCGCGCGCGTCCACTGCGTCGAATCGAATCAGCGGAAATGCGCCTTCCTGCGTGCGGCGATCCGCGAGACCGGCGCAGCGGCGGTGGTGCATGAGGGGCGGATCGAATCGGTTCTGAAACAATGGCAGGAACCGGTCGATCTGATCAGCGCGCGTGCGCTCGCCAGCCTCTCAAACCTCCTGACCCTCACCGAACCGCTGATGGCCAAGGGCGTCGGAGCCGCGCTGCACAAAGGCGAGGATTTCGACAGCGAGTTGCAGGAAGCCTCTCAATCTTGGGCGCTCGATCTGGTAAGACACAAGAGCTTGATCGACGCGAAGAGTCTCATCGTCGAAATCAGGCATGCCGAGCGCCGCTCGGCCTCAGCCAGCCTCTGAGAGGGCGCGATGTCCGAGCCTCATTCCTTCTCTCCCCCGTCGCTTCTGGCGCCGTCGCCGCGCGTGATTTCCCTCGCCAATCAGAAGGGCGGCGTCGGCAAGACGACGACAGCGATCAATCTCGGCACAGCGCTGGCCGCCATCGGCGAGGAAGTCCTGATCGTCGATCTCGATCCGCAGGGCAATGCCTCGACGGGTCTCGGCATCGACCGCAAGCAGCGGCTGCGCTCGACCTATGATTTGATGGTCGGCGAGGCGACGCTGGCCGAGGTGGCGATGGAAACGGCGGTGCCGCGGCTGTCGGTGGCGCCGTCGACAATGGATCTGCTCGGCGTCGAGCTCGAGATCGCCGGCCGCTCCGATCGCGCCTTTCGCCTCCGCCGCGCCATCGCCAGCCATGTGCTGCAGGCGGAGTCGATTCGCAGCCGAAACTACTCCTATGTGCTGGTCGATTGCCCGCCCTCGCTCAATCTCCTGACCATCAACGCGCTGTCGGCGTCGCATTCGATTTTGGTGCCGCTGCAATGCGAGTTCTTCGCGCTCGAGGGCCTCAGCCAGCTGCTGCAGACCGTCGAGCAGGTCAAGCACGCGCTGAACCCTGAACTCAGCGTGCATGGCATCGTGCTGACCATGTTCGACAGCCGCAACAATCTCGCCGGCCAGGTCGTCGCCGATGTGCGCGCGCATATGGGCGATGCGGTCTATGACACCGTGATCCCGCGCAATGTCCGCATTTCCGAGGCGCCGTCGCATGGCAAGCCGGTGCTGCTCTATGATTTCAAGAGCATGGGCAGCCAGGCCTATCTTCGCCTCGCCTCGGAAATCATCCAGCGCGAGAAGCGGCTGCGCGCTGCCTGACGGCGCCGGTTCCCTGATTTGAGGAGTACGACCCATGGAAGACGGATCGCGGCGGCGCCTCGGACGCGGATTGGCGGCCCTGATCGGCGATGTCGATACGGAGTCGGTCGTCAACGAGCGCTCGCGCCTGTCGCGGCGGGTGCCGGTCGCCTTCCTCAGGCCCAATCCGCGCAATCCGCGCAAGGCGTTCGAGGAGGCGGATCTTGCCGACCTGACAGCCTCGATCCGCGAGAAGGGCATCGTCCAGCCGATCCTGGTGCGCTCGGTGGTCGGCGGCGGCGAGGCCTACGAGATCATCGCCGGCGAGCGCCGCTGGCGGGCGGCGCAGCGCGCCGGTCTGCATGACGTGCCCGTGCTGATCAACAATGTCTCCGACCAGGAGGCGCTCGAGCTTGCGATCATCGAGAACGTCCAGCGCGCCGACCTCAATCCGCTCGAGGAGGCGCTCGGCTATCAGCAGCTGATCGACGAATTCGCCTATAGCCAGACGGCGCTCGCCGATGTGATCGGCAAGAGCCGGCCGCATGTCGCCAACACGCTGCGCCTGCTGAAGCTGCCCGAGAGCGTCCAGTCCTATGTCCGCGAGGGCAAGCTGACCGCCGGCCATGCACGGGCCTTGGTGACGGTCGAGGACCCGGCGGCGGTCGCGGCGCGCATCGTCGAAGGCGGGCTCACGGTTCGCGAAGCCGAGGCGATGACCAAGACGGTCGAGAAGACGGGCCAGCCGCGCGTCCGCCGCGACAAGGATGCCGATACCCGTGCGCTCGAGAAGCTGCTCGGCGACAGCCTCGGACTTGCGGTCAGCATCGATCACAAGGGCAATGGCGCCGGCCAGCTCTCCATCCGCTATACGAGCCTCGAACAGCTCGACGAGCTCTGCCGCCTGCTGAAGCGCGAATAGGCCTCAGCGCCGCCGCGCGCGGGCCGAAAGCGCCACGCCGGTCAGCGCCTTCTCGACGATGACGTCGCCGAGCGCCGGTTTGATCCGGCTCTCGAAGATCGCGCGCTCGACCCGCTCGGCCACCGCGAAGACGCGATCGGCGTTCCAGAGCCGCACTTGCTGGCCGAGCTTCGCCTTCCGCTGCGGGAAGATATAGCCGGCCGCGCTCTCGATGGCGCCGTCCGGCGATGCCCCCTCCTCCACCGCCGCGCAGATCCGGTGCAGCAGCTGCAACTGCCGAAGCGCGGCGGCGGCAATGACGAAGGCCGGCGTGCCCGAGGTCGTCAAGCGGCGGAAGCTCCGGTCGAGCGTCGCGACATCGCCGCCGGCCATGGCGTCGACCGCCTCGTCGGTTGCGGTCGCCGAGGCGTCGCCGACCACCGCCTTGACGGCGTCGACATCGATGCGGCCGAGCCCGGTGGCGTAGAGCGTCAGCTTCTGGATCTCGGAGCGGCTGGCGAGGCGGTCGGCGCCGAGGAGGCCACGCAGCAGCGCGCGCGCTTCGTCGTCGATCGTGAGCCCGGCGCTGGCGAGTTCCGTGTCGATGAGACCGTCCAGCATGGCGGCGCCGTCGGCATAGCAGGCAATCGCCGCCGCGCCGCGGGCGCCTTCGCAGAGCTTGCGGAGCCCCGTCCCCTTCTTGATGTCGCCGGCTTCGAGAATGATCCAGGCGTCGCGGGGCGGATTGGCGAGCACGGCTTCGACCGCCGCCTGGATCGGGCGGTTGCCGGCAACGCGCACGCGGATGGCGCGGTCGCCGCCAAAGAGGCCGATGGTGCCGGCCTCATCGGCGAGGCGGCCGGGATCGGCGGCGATCTCGGAGGAATCGAGCCGGACGAGGGCAAAGGGGTCGCTGCCGGCACCGACGATCGTCGCGGCGAAGGCGGCGGCGCGCTCGGAGACGAGGCCGACATCGGTGCCATAGATGAGGACGATGCGGATGGCCGGGTCAGGCTTCCTCAGGAAGCGCTCGGCATCCTGCGGCTTGATCTGAACCATCGCCCTCGCCTCGTCTCGATGCGCACCGTGACCGGCGCGACCTCACCCGTTCATGCGCCGCGACGGCCCGTCGACGTCGTGCAGCGGTCCAGCGCCGTCAGGTGCCGGAGCCGAGGATGGCCGGCGCGTCGACGCGGGGCGCCGCGACCGGAGCAGCGACCGTCACCTTCGCTTCCTTGGCAAGCGCGATGGCGAGGCGGAGTTGCAGCTGATCGGCGACCGCCTGCGCGGCGCGATCCTCCGCGTCGATGCGGGCCCGCACATTGGCGAAGTTCTGGTTCGAGCGGTCATAGGACGCGACGCCGTTCGACGAGGAGCGGAGGATCGAGCGTCCGGTCGCGATGTCCTTCAGCTCGAACTTGACGGCGACCGTGACCTGATAGGCCGGCGCGGTCTCGTCCTTCTCGAAGCCGAGGCGGGCTTCGGAGGTGTTGACGTTGAGCGTCAGGTCATAGCGCGGCGGGGCCGGCGGCTTGCCGCCCGTGAAGGCGAAGATCAGGTTGTTGCGCACTTCCTGCGCCACGCGGTCGCCGACCTGGGCGACCGAGATGGCGGAGAGATCGGCCATCGGCGCGCCGCCGGTCGCCGTCTGCATGTAGACGGGCCGCACGGTGCAGGCGCCCGCGAGCGCCGCCGCGAGGGCGACGCCGAGGACTGCGCGGCGCGAGGCGCCCTTCCGATCAGATGACGACATTGACGATCCTCTTCGGCACAACGACGATCTTCTTCGGCGCTCGGCCTTCGAGCGCCCGGACCACCTCGTCCAGCGCCAGCACCGCGGCTTCGATCTCGGCCTGCCCGGCGTCGGCCGGTACCGTCAGCTCGCCGCGCTTCTTGCCGTTGATCTGAACCGGCAGTGTCATCTCATCCTCGACCAGAAGCGCCCGGTCGACAAGCGGCCAGGCCGCGGCCGCGGCGATGCCGTCATGCCCGAGCACGCTCCAGCATTCCTCGGCAAGGTGCGGGATCATCGGGCCGATCGCGGCGACGAGGAGGCTCGCCGCCTCGTTGAGCGCGAAGGCGAGGTCCGCCGCCGGCGTGCCGGCGCTGCGGGCGGCGTTGATCGCCTCGCCGAACACATTGGCGAAGGCATGGACGCGGGCCACGGCGACATTGAAGCGGAGGCGATCGAAATCCTCCTCGACCGAGGCGATGAGCTTGTGCGCGGCGCGGCGGAGCGCGATCGATTCGGCTCCGAAAGCATCCGGTCGGGCAGGATCGGTGCCGGCGAGGTCGACGGCGTCGTTGACGAGCCGCCAGATGCGCTGGGTGAAGCGCCAGGCGCCCTCGATGCCGGCGACCGTCCATTCGCTGTCGCGCTCGGGCGGCGTATCGGAGAGCATGAACCAGCGGGCGCAATCGACGCCATAGGTGTCGGCGACGATCTCCGGCGGCACGACATTGCGCTTCGACTTCGACATCTTCTCGGGCGGGCCGACCGTCACCGGCTCGTCCGTCCCGATCCTGACCGATGAGCCGTCGCTGCGCTTCTCGACCTCTTCCGGGAACAGCCACTTGCCGGCCGCGTCCTTGTAGGTCTCGTGCACGATCATGCCCTGGGTGAAGAGGCCCGCGAAGGGCTCGGCCACCGAGATGCGCCCGGCGCTGCGGAGCGCGCGGGTGAAGAAGCGGGCATAGAGGAGATGCAGGATCGCATGCTCGATGCCGCCGATATACTGGTCGACCGGCAGCCAGTAATCGGCCGCCTCGCGCGTCAGCGGCGCCTCGCCCGGGGCCGCCGTGAAGCGGGCGAAATACCAGGAACTATCGACGAAGGTGTCCATCGTGTCGGTTTCGCGCGTCGCCGCGCCGCCGCAGCGCGGGCAGGCGACATGCTTCCAGGTCGGATGGCGGTCGAGCGGATTGCCGGGCTTGTCGAAGGTGACATCGTCAGGCAGCAGCACCGGCAGGTCGGCCTTCGGCACCGCGACCGGGCCGCAGGTCGGGCAATGGATCATCGGGATCGGGCAGCCCCAATAGCGCTGGCGCGAGATGCCCCAGTCGCGCAGGCGGAAATTGACCTGCCGCTTGCCTTGCGGGCTGTTGCCGAGCGCCTGTGCCTCGAGCCGGCGCGTCACCGCTTCCTTGGCGGCGGGGATCGAGAGCCCGTCGAGGAAGGAAGAGTTGAACAGATGGCCGTCGCCGTCATAGGCGATGTCGCCGACCGCGAACGCCTTCGGATCCTCGCCGTCCGGCAGCACCACAGCCTTAACCGGCAGGCCATATTTCCGCGCGAAGTCGAGGTCGCGCTGGTCATGCGCCGGGCAGCCGAAGATGGCGCCGGTGCCGTAGTCCATCAGGATGAAGTTCGCGACATAGACGGGCAGCATCCAGCCGGGCACCAGCGGGTGCTCGGCGCGGAGGCCGGTGTCGAAGCCCTTCTTTTCCTGCGTCTCGATGGCTTCAGCCGAGGTGCCGCCGCGGCGGCACTCCTGGATGAACTCCGCCAGCTCAGGATTGGCGGCACCGAGCGCCTCGGCGAGCGGATGATTGGCGGCGATCGCCAGGAACGACGCGCCATAGAGCGTATCGGGACGGGTGGTATAGACCTCGATCTCGCTGGTGCCGGCGGGCGCGGTCGCGGCGTCGAGGGCAAAGCGCAGCGACAGGCCCTCGGAGCGGCCGATCCAGTTGCGCTGCATCAGCCGCACCTTGTCCGGCCAGCGCTCGAGCTCGTCGAGCGCCGCGAGCAATTCGTCGGCGAATTCGGTGATGCGGAAGAACCACTGCGAGAGCTTCCGCCGCTCGACGAGGGCGCCGGAGCGCCAGCCGCGACCCTCGATCACCTGCTCGTTGGCGAGCACGGTGTTGTCGACCGGGTCCCAGTTGACCTCGCTCTCCTTGCGATAGGCAAGGCCGCGCTCATGCAGGTCGACGAAGATGCGCTGCTGCTCGGCATAATAGGAGGGATCGCAGGTCGCGATCTCGCGGCTCCAGTCGAGCGAGAGGCCGAGCAGCTTCAGCTGCGCCTTCATCGTCTCGATGTTCTCGTAGGTCCAGAGCTTCGGATGCGAGTTGCGCTCGATGGCGGCGTTCTCGGCCGGCAGGCCGAAGGCGTCCCAGCCCATCGGATGCAGGACATTGAAGCCCTTCATCCGCTTGAAGCGCGCGACGACGTCGCCCATCACATAGTTGCGGCCATGGCCGATATGGATGCGCCCCGAGGGATAGGGGAACATCTCGAGCACATAGTATTTCGGGCGCGGATCGCCATTCTTCGCTTCGAAGATGCCGCGCTCGGCCCAAACGCGCTGCCAGCGGGGTTCAGCCTCGCGCGGGTTATAACGTTCTGTCGCCATGGTCGTCTTTTGATTGGATGCGAGAAACGGCGCCGAAATCAGGGCGCCGGGCAGGCTGCGACCTTCACCAGAAAGGTGCATGGCGGTCAACCGATAAAGCCCGTCGCGTTGAGCGGCGGGCCGCGACATGCTAGGCGCTGAGCCAACCCCGGGAGTGCCGATGACCGCGCGCGTCGAAGACAATCTGGCCGCCATTCGTGGCCGCATCGCGGCCGCCGAGCAGGACGCGAAGCGCGCGCCGGGCTCGGTCAAGCTGATCGCGGTGTCGAAGACCTTTCCGGCCGACGACATGCTGCCGGCGCTCGGCGCGGGACAGCGCCTCTTCGGCGAGAACCGCGTGCAGGAGGCTGAGGGCAAATGGCCGCCGCTCGTCGCCGAGACGCCGGATATCGAGCTGCATCTGATCGGGCCGCTGCAATCCAACAAGGCGCGCGAGGCGGTGGCGCTGTTCGACGTCATCCACACCGTCGACCGCGAGAAGATCGCAGCTGCCTTGGCCGCCGAGATGGTGCGGCAGGGACGGACGCCGCGGCTGTTCGTTCAGGTCAATACCGGGCTCGAGCCGCAGAAGGCCGGTATCCCGCCGCGCGAGGCGCTCGCCTTCGTCGACCGCTGCCGCTCCGTGCACGGCCTCGCCATCGCCGGCCTCATGTGCATCCCGCCGGCCGAGGAGGCGCCGGGCCCGCATTTCGCGCTCTTGGCGAAGCTCGCCCGCGAAGCGGATGTCGCCGGCCTCTCGATGGGCATGAGCGGCGATTTCGAGACGGCGATCGCCTTCGGCGCGACGCATGTCCGCGTCGGCTCGGCGATCTTCGGCGGCAGGGGCTGAGGCCTCAGCCGGTCCGCGCCGCGCGTCGCGTGGCCGCGTCCTCGGCGAGGAAGGCGAGGCAGATCTCGAAGGCGGTCGTATCCGTGTAGAGCGCCTCGGGGGCGGCATCATGGATGATCATCTGGCCGCCGCGCCGCTCGATACCGCCCTGCATCATGAGATTGTCGGCCATGTCGACATCCTCGATCATCAGCCCGTCGGTGCCGCGCAGCCGGCCCGAGGCATCGAGATGGACATCGCCGCCATAGAGCGCGACCGACCGCGTGCGCATGTCGTCGGCGACATTGGTGTAGCCATAGGCGAGCTTGCCCTGCGCGCACATATAGCCGAGCTCGAAGCAGGTGCCGGTATCGGCGCTGACGCCGTGATAGGGCGTCAGATTGGCGATGATCGCGTCGGCCTCGTTCATCAGCTGCTCGTCGATGGCGCTGATCGCATGGCCGAGCAGCCGCTTGGTCGGCATCGGCGGGATCGCGAGATCGCCGGGCGCGAGCGGGATGAGGCCTGCGGCCCGCGTCAGCGCGATCTTCAGGTCGAGCTGCGCCCTTGCATCGGGCAGGAACACTTCCGGCCCGGCGAGATAGACCTTGAGGCTCATGCATCGGCCCTGCGGCTGGCGCGCGCCGCGTGCGACTGCGCGAAATTGATCGAAGTTGCAGCCTAGCGGCTTTGAGAGGACCGGCAATGCGCCAAAACGCGCTGCTTTGACCCGTCAGCCGTTGACGCGCACGGTCGCGGCCGGGGCGAGGCGGCCGAGCAGCCAGCGCATGGCGGCCGGCGTGACGGCGATGCAGCCTTCGGTCGGCAGGAAGCCGGGGCGGGCGAGATGCAGGAAGATCGCGCTGCCGCGGCCTTGCAGGCGGCGCGTATAGTTCCAGTCGAGCACGACGACGATGTCGTAGAGCGCGTCGTCGCGGGCGAGCGCCTCATGGCTCTTGGCATAGGGCAGCGGCACGAAGCGATTGTAGTTCGCATCGAAGGCAGCGTCGCACCAGCCGTCGCCGGCCTGAATGGCGCCCCGCGGCAGCAGCGTCTTAGGCGGGGGCCCGCGATCCGGCCGCCAGAGCACTTTGAGGAGGCGCATCGGCGCCTTGGGCGTGGCGCCGTCACCCTCACGCTTGAGGCCGCTGATGCCGGAGCGGCCGATCGCGCAGGGAACAGCCCGGCCACCGACGATCAGGATCCCTTGCGAGCGGCTGCCCGGCCGCCTATTCAGCACGAGAAAGGTGCTTCGTTCCCCGAGAGCGCCTTGAACGGCCGCAGCGCGCACTTGCTTGCGCGGCGCACTTGTTACGGTCAAAATCCGACGGTTCCGGTTTTGGATCATCACGCCTCGATCCGGACATCAGTGGGTGGGGGAACCTGCAACACGAAAAGGCTGCAAGAGATGGCTGTACGACGAATCCTCGTGGTTGACGACGACGATCTGCTGCGGGAGAGCCTTGTCGAACAATTGTCGCTCTATGAAGAGTTCGAGCTTCTGGAGGAGGGCTCGGCAGGCAAGGGCGTCGCGCGGGCGCGCAGCGAGCCTGTCGATCTGATGATCATGGATGTCGGCCTGCCGGACATGGACGGGCGCGAGGCCGTGAAGCTGCTGCGCAAGGGCGGCTTCAAGGCGCCGATCATCATGCTGACGGGGCATGATTCGGAGTCCGACACCATTCTCGGCCTCGAATCGGGCGCCAATGACTATGTCACCAAGCCGTTCCGCTTCGCCGTGCTCCTCGCGCGGCTCAGGGCGCAGCTCCGTCAGTTCGAGCAGAGCGAGGACGCCACCTTCACCATCGGCCGCTACACCTTCCGGCCGAGCGCCAAGCTCCTGCTCGACGAGCGCGGCCAGAAGATCCGCCTGACCGAGAAGGAAACCTCGATCCTGAAGTTCCTCTATCGCGCCGGGGAAAAGGTCGTCGGCCGCGATATCCTGTTGCATGAGGTGTGGGGCTATAACTCCGGCGTGACAACGCATACGCTGGAGACGCATATCTACCGCCTTCGTCAGAAGATCGAGCGCGAGCCTTCTGTCGCGGAACTGCTGATCACGGAAGCCGGCGGCTACAAGCTGGTGCCCTGAGGGCTGGAGACACGATGACGCTTGCCGAAGACATATCGCTGCTGCTGCGCGTGCCGCTGTTTTCGGACCTCTCGAGCGATCATCTTCGGCTGATCGCCTTCAGCGCGATCCGCCTCGAACTGCCGGCGGGCCGGGTGCTGTTCCGCAAGGACGCACCGGCCATGTCCGGCTTCGTCGTCATGGCCGGCGAGGTGGAATTCTCCGACACCGACCGCGCCGAGCCGCTGGTGCTCGGCCATTGCGGGCCGGGCGCGCTGATCGGCGAGACGGCGCTGTTCGTCGAGACGCGCCGTCCGGCGACGGCGCTCGCCGTCAGCGATTGCGAACTGGTCGAGATCGACCGGACGCTGATGCGGCGGCTCCTCAACGAATATCCCGATGTCGCCGCGCGGCTGCACGTCAAGCTGATCGACAAGCTGGCCGGCACCGTGTCCGAGGTCGGCCGCATCAAGACCCGCCTCGACGCGATCAGCTACCCGCCGGCGCGGCCGGCTTAAGGCCGCGCAGCCCGTATGGGTCGGGATCGACATCGGCTGAGGCTTCCGTCGCGGGGCGCGACCGCTGCCGCCTGTCATTGCCGGGCCTGACCCGGCAATCCAGTCTTTCCCCTTGCGGACCCGCCACTGGCTACCCGGCAGCCTGGGTTGCCGGGGCGCGCCCGGCAACGCCATCTGCGGGCGGCTTTTCAAACCGCTTCGCCGTCTCAGCGGCGGCCGCCGCCGAAGTGGCCGCCACCGAATCCTCCGCCGAAGCCGCCGCCAAAGCCGCCGCCACCGCCGAAGCGGTCACCGCCGCCGAAGTCACCGCCGCCGAAGCGATCGCCCCCGCCGAAGTCACCGCCGCCGAAATCCCCGCCACCGAAGCGGTCGCCGCCGTCGAAGCCGCCGCGCGAGGCGAAGTCGTCGACACGGTCCTGCCCTGCCTGCTGGAACGAGCGCTGGCTGTTCAGATCGTTCAGCGTCGAGCTGTCGCGATCGGCCTGCCAGCCATCCGACGTGTGCTGCTGCCAGCCGCTATCGTCGCTGTACTGGTGAATGTTGCCGTCGTGGTCGGTGTAGAGATTGCCATTGTTCCAGGCGACGCCGTTGCCGGTCTTGGCATTGCCGGCGACGCCGCGGCTGTCGACATCGACATGGCCGTCGGTGTCGGTGACGCCGGTTTCGCTGGCATGGCCGATGCCGGTATTGGCGTTGTAGCTCGCCGACTGGCGTCCGGCGGCGCCGTTGCCGGTCCAGGGGTTGAAGGCCGCGGCGGAGCGGGCGGCGAAATCAGTGCCCCCGGCGGTATGGCCATAGGACGAGCGCGCCGCCCATTCCGTGCCCGTGGCGGCGTTGTAGCCGAAGGCGTGGTTGAAGGTCGCCTCGCCGCCCCATCGGCCATAGATGTTGGTCTGGTTGATGTTGACGTGGTTCCAGGCGCCGCCCCAGGGCCCGGCGCCCCAATAGGGACCCCAATAGGGCGAGGCGCCGCCCCAGAGCGCGCCGGCCGCGAAGCCGAAGGCGAAGCCCGCCGCCGAATCGAGCGCGAAATCGGCGCCATAGCCATAGGTCGCCGGGCAGCCATACCAGACCGTGCCGACATAGCCGGTGCAGCTGTAGCCGGTGCCATAGACGACGAGGCCGTCATTGAGCGCGACGCCGAAATAGCCGGGCGTGTAGCCGACGGTGACGAGATCCGCCGTCGAGGCATAGACGCGCACATAGGTGACGTAGTGCAGAGGCGAGGAGACGGGGATCGTGTAGATGATGTCCGGCACCGCGTCGGCGACGGCCCATGGCCCGGACGGCGCGGCGGCGACGAACCAGACGCCATCCGAGACGGCGTAGTAGCGGCTCGAATCGAGGGCGATCACCGGCGTCGCCGTGTTCGCGGCATAGTAGAGCGCGGTGCCCGCGATCCGGACAAGGCGCGGGGGACCGTCATAATTGACGGTGAGGCTGGTCGAGCGGCTGACCGTCGCGGTCTGCGGAATGGTCGCGGCGATGGCCGCTTCCTTGGCCTGCGGCGTGCCGGGAACCGAGACGAGCACATTGGCCTTCGGGTCCGTCGGCGAGATCTTGGCGAATTCCGTGGGCAGTCCGGACGGCGGCACATAGCCCCAGGGACCGGCGAGGTCCATCGCCTCGAACCAGCGGCCGGAGATCAGCAGGTAATAGGTGTTGCTGGCCGGATCCATGAACACGGCATGATCGGCATTGGCCATGGTCAGCAGCGTGGTGCCGGTGACCGGCTGCATCTCGGCCGTGCCGGCGGTCTGGATCAGTTCGGTCGGCACGGTGGAAATGATCAGCGCCGGCGGCTGGCTCGGCCGCTTGCCGTTCTCGGGCAGCATCGGGTCCGGCTCGGACTGGCGGCTTGCCGCCTTCGCGGCCGCCACCAGCGCGCTCGGCACGCTCGATGTCGCGACGAAGCTGCCGTCGAGACGATCGGACTGATACCAGTAGCCGGCGGCCTCGACATGGTAGCGATTGTCGCTGTCGACGAGGATCAGCGTGCGCGTGTTCATGACGCGGCGATAAGAGGGCTCGCCGTCGATCGGCTTCAGCACGGGATCGCCCGAGACGAGCACGAGCAGCGACGGCGTCGAGGCGAAGACGATCTTCGGCGGGTCGTTCTGGACGGGCTCGTTGAGCTCGGCCGAAAGCTGCTTGGCCGCGGCATAGCTCGTCTGCAACTGGTCGAGCGCGACGGTGATGCCGGCGGTCGGCAGGCGCGATTGCAGCGCCGCCTTGAGGCGGTCGTCCTGGGTGGCGTCGGTCGGCACGTCGACGCGGCTGACCGCGATCGTGCCGAGATGCGCCTGGCGCGAGGGCTTGTCGACGGCGACGCGCGCGGTGAAGCGGGCGGTGCCATAGACGGGCGTGCCGTCCTTCGGGCCGAGGGCGATGGCGGCACGGCCGCTGACCTGGTCGCCGGTCCAGTCCTCGATCAGCGGCTGGTAGATCTGCAGCGTCTCGCCATCGACATCGTAGGTCTTCGGCCAGGACGGCGCCTTCAGGGGCGCTGCCGGCACGGCGGCGGGCTGCGTGGCATCCTGGGCCAGCGCCGCTCTGATGAACGGGGGCGGGGCAAAGGGCGAAAGGGCGGTCGCGGCCAGCGCGAACACCAGGGCATAGCGATAGGGTGACACTCGATCCTCCCGAAACCGAAACGGCGCGTTCCGCTTTCCGGTGCGCGCGGCCTTCAGCGACCGTCGGCGATCCTCATGGCTGAAGCGTGGCGGTCGCCGAGTTGGATGAGCCGCAGGAAGGCATCGTCGTCATTGTCGAGGCCGGTCCGCTGCAGCGCGATGTAGTCGAGCGATTCCGCATGGCTGAGGCCGCGGAAGCATTCGACGCCGGAGGCATCATACGCGAAATCGGCCGCCGCATAATGACCGCGCTCGGCAGCCGAGAGGGGCAGCAATGTCGGTTGCATGCGCCGCTCCCGAGGCCTGAACAGCGCGGCGGCGCGATCGGCGATCGCCTGGGACTTGCGGGCAGACGTCCGGGCGCCGACGCTGTCGCGGCCGATGTCCTGTTCGTTCTGCATCATCGCTGCGTCCCCCAGCAGAGCTCACCGCTCCACTGGTAGCGATGAACCCTTTACGAAACGCCAACGGGTCCGCCGGCTGCCCTCAACCGGAGAGGGTGCGGCGGACCGCGTCGTGCCAGCCGACGATCTTCGCCGTACGGGTGGCGGCGTCCATCGACGGCTCGAAGCGCTGTTCGCGGCGCCAGTTGGCCGAGAAGCCGGCCTCACCGGGCCAGGTGCCGGTCTGGCGGCCGGCGAGCCAGGCGGCACCGAGCGCCGTCGTCTCCAGCACGACCGGGCGATCGACCGGCGCCTCGAGCAGGTCGGCGAGCCGCTGCATCGTCCAGTCGCTCGCCACCATGCCGCCGTCGACCCTGAGCACGGTCTCCTCGCCACCCTGCCAGTCGCGCTTCATCGCATCGAGCAGGTCGCGCGTCTGGAAACAGACGGATTCGAGCGCCGCGCGGACGATCTCGCGCGGGCCGGTGCCGCGGGTGAGGCCGAACATCGCGCCGCGGGCGCGCGCATCCCACCAGGGCGCGCCGAGGCCGGTGAAGGCGGGCACGAGATAGACGTCCTGATGCGGATCGGCCTCGGCGGCCATGGGGCCCGAGGCCTCGGCGCGGTCGATCAGGTGCAGTCCGTCGCGCAGCCACTGGATCGCCGAGCCGGCGACGAAGATCGAGCCCTCGAGCGCATAGGTCGTCTTGCCGTCGAGGCGATAGGCGATGGTGGTCAACAGGCGGTTGGTGGAGGGAACGCGCTCGCTGCCGGTGTTGAGCAGGGCGAAGCAGCCGGTGCCATAGGTCGCCTTCAACATGCCCGGCGCGAAGCAGGCCTGGCCGAGCGTCGCCGCATGCTGGTCGCCGGCGATGCCGGCGATGCGGACCGCAGCGCCGAGGATCGAGGGATCGGTGGTGCCGAAATCGGCGGCGCAGTCCTTCACCTCCGGCAAGAGGGCTCGCGGCACGCGGAAGAGGGCGAGCAGCTCGTCGTCCCAGTCGCCGCGGGCGATGTCGTAGAGCAGCGTCCGCGCCGCATTGGTGGCGTCGGTCGCATGGGTGGCGCCGCCGGTCAGCCGCCAGAGCAGGAAGCTGTCGACGGTGCCGAAGGCGAGCTCGCCGCGCTCGGCCTTGGCGCGCGCGCCCTCCACATGGTCGAGCATCCAGGCGATCTTGGTGGCGGAGAAATAGGGATCGAGCAGCAGGCCCGTCTTCGCCGTCACCATCGCCTCGGCGCCCTCGGCCTTCAGGCGGTCGCAGAGATCGGCGGTGCGGCGGTCCTGCCAGACGATGGCGTTGTGGATCGGCTTGCCGCTGGCGCGGTCCCAGATCAGCGTCGTCTCGCGCTGGTTGGTGATGCCGATGCCGGCGATGTCGCCGGCCGAGAGCTTGGCGTTCGACAGCGCGAAGCGGATGGTGTCGACCACCGTGCGCCAGATGTCCTCGCCGTCATGCTCGACCCAGCCCGAGCGCGGAAAATGCTGCCGGAACTCCTGCTGGCCGAGACCGAGGATGCGGCCGCCGCCGTCGAACACGATGCTCC
This sequence comes from Kaistia sp., assembly GCA_965229325.1. GTDB lineage: Bacteria > Pseudomonadota > Alphaproteobacteria > Rhizobiales > Kaistiaceae > Kaistia. Next base: position 3,368,666 of record OZ245873.1, read on the forward strand.
GCGTCGACGTCGTGCCCTGATCGATCGCCAGAATGAAACCGCTCACGCCCATCCTCCCCTCGCTTTGCCGCGGCGCTCGTCGCATGGCGCCGTTGGCGGGCCGGATGGTCATCACGCGGACGTGACGTCCCCTTCGGCCCGTTCTTGCCGTATCCACCGTCGCAGCTTCGGGGCGGGGCGGGCAAGAGGCAGGATGGAGCGAGGCTGGATGGCGATCGATTGGGGCGCGACTTTGCCGCTGGCTTCGCTATTCTGCCGTCCCCGTGGCGGACTGGCGAGGCGATGACGGAACGGATCGACGAGACTGATGCGGCGCCCGAGCCGCGTCCGAGCGAAACGGCGGAGTTCCTCCGTCAGTTTTCCGATTTCGTGCTCGCGCTCTGGCGGTCGTCGGGGCGCAGCACCTTCGTGCTGCTCTCGGTCGGCATCATCACGGTCATTCTCGCCACCAATGTCATGCAGGTGGCGCTCAACGCCTGGAACAAGCCGTTCTATGACGCCATCGAGCAGAAGAACATCCGCTCGTTCCTCTATTATCTCATGGTCTTCGGCGGCATCGCCGGCGTGCTGCTGGCGCTCAATGTCGCGCAGACCTGGCTCGACCAGATGATCAAGCTGCAGTCGCGCAAATGGCTGACGCGCGACCTGATCGAGCAATGGCTGGCGCCGCGGCGCCTCGTCATGCTGCGCAGCGAGGGCGAGATCGGCGTCAATCCCGACCAGCGCGTGCATGAGGATGCCCGCCATCTCGCCGAGCTCTCGGCCGGGCTCGGCATCGGCCTGTTCCAGTCCTCGCTGCTGCTCGTCTCCTTCGTCGGCGTGCTCTGGGTGCTGTCGAGCGGCATCCGCCTTTCGATCGACGGCATGACGCTGGCCATCCCCGGCTACATGGTGTGGTGCGCGCTGATCTTCGCCGCGACCGGCTCGCTGCTCAGCTGGCTGGTCGGCCGGCCGCTGATCGGCATCGGCGTCGAGCGCTATGCCCGCGAGGCGGATCTCCGCTTCGCGATGGTGCAGGTCAGCGAGAACGCCAATGGCATCGTGCTGAACGGCGGCGAGGCCGACGAGCAGAAACGCCTCGGCGAGGAGCTCGAGCGGGTGCTGGCCGTCATGCGGCGGACGGTGAACGCCATCGCCCAGCTGACCTGGATCACGTCCGGCTATGGCTGGGTCGGCATCGTCGCGCCGATCGTCATCGCCGCGCCCGGGTATTTCGGCGGCCAGCTCACCTTCGGCCAGCTGATGATGGTCGTCGGCGCCTTCAACCAGGTGCAGGGCGCGCTGCGCTGGTTCGTCGACAATTTCAGCGCCATCGCCGACTGGCGGGCGACGCTGTCGCGCGTCATGACCTTCCGCGAGGCGCTGACCAGCCTCGAGACCCGCAGCCAGGCCAGCGAGCACCTGACCTATGAGCATGCCGGCGACCATGTCGTGCTCGACCATGTCCGCATCACCTGGATCACCGCGGCGGCGGCGCTCGATCCGGTGACGATCGAGGTCGAGCCCGGCGAGCGGCTGCAGATCGTCGACCAGACCGGCTCCGGCCGCGGCGCGCTGTTCTCGGCACTGGCGGGATTGTGGCCGTTCGGCTCGGGGCGCATCGCGCTGCCGCCCGGCGCGCGCACGATGTTCATGCCGGAGCGACCCTATATCCCGGACGGCACGCTGCGCGCCGCCATCACCTATCCGGCCGCGCCGACCGATTTCAGCGAGGAGGACCTGACGGCGGCGCTGAAGCGGGTCGAGCTGTCGCGCCTCGTCGGCTCGCTCGACCGCCGCGCCCGTTGGGGCCGCGAGCTCTCCTTCGACGACGAGGAGCGGCTGACCTTCGCGCGGCTCCTGCTGCTGAAGCCGGACTGGATCTTCACCGAGCAGTCGATCGATACGCTCGACGACCGGCAGCGCGCGGTGTTCCGCTCGCTGCTCGACGGCGAACTCAAGGGCGCCGGACTGGTCACCGTCGCCGGCCGGCCGTCGACGACGGATTTTTATGGCCGCACGGTCAATCTGGTCGGCGTCGCCGGCCATGGCGAGGAACAGGAAGGCGCGGTGCCATGAGCGGAAAGACGTCAGCGGCCCGCGTGCGGCTTTCGGACGAGGAGCTGCTGGAGACCGTGCAGCGCCAGACCTTCCGCTATTTCTGGGATTTCGCCGATCCCGGCAGCGGCATGACGCGCGACCGCTTCGGCGGCAATGACGGCTGGCTGGTCACCGGCGGCTCCGGCATGGGCGCGATGGCGATCGTCGTCGCGGCCGAGCGCGGCTGGGTTGCGCGCGAGGCGGCGGTCGAGCGGCTGCACCTGATGCTGCGCTTCCTCGAGCGCTGCGACAGCTATCACGGCGCCCTGCCGCATTTCGTGACGCCGGAAGGCCGCACGATCCGCTTCGGCCGCAAGGACGACGGCGCCGACATCATCGAGACGGCGTTGCTGGTGCAGGGGCTGATCGCGGCGCGGCAGTATTTCGCCGCCGACAGCGGCAAGGAACCCTGGCTGCGCGGCCGCATCGACGGGCTCGTCAACGCCATCGAATGGGACTGGTTCACGCAAGGCGGCCGCGAGGCCTATTACTGGCATTGGAGCCCCAATCACGGCTTCGGCCTCAACCACGAGGTGCTCGGCTGGAACGAGTGCCTGATCGCGCTGGTGCTGGCCGCCGGCGCCGATCGCGGCGCCATCGATCCGGCCGTCTACCAAAACGGCTTCACGCAGAGCCGCACCTTCCTCAATGGTCGCGACGGCGCCGCCAACGAGCATATCCTGCTGCCGCTCGGGCCGGATGGCGGCGGGCCGCTGTTCTTCGCGCACTACTCGTTTCTCGGCCTCGATCCGCGCGGATTGAAGGATGCCTATGCCGACTATTTCGCGCAGAACCTCGCCCATGTCCGCATCAACCAGGCCTATTGCGTCCGCAATCCGAAGAACTTTGCCGGCTATGGACCGGCCTGCTGGGGCCTCACCGCCAGCGACAGCCATGACGGCTATTCGGCGCATGCGCCTGACAACGATCTCGGCGTGATCGCGCCGACCGCCGCCATTTCGAGCCTTCCTTATGCGCCTGATCTCGTCATGCCGGCGATCCGCCACTTCTATGAGGATCTCGGGCCGAAGATCTGGGGCGAGTACGGCTTCGTCGACGCCTTCAACGAGACGGTCGGCTGGTTCGCGAAGACGCATCTCGCCATCGACCAGGGCCCGATCATCGCCATGATCGAGAACCACCGCAGCGGCCTCCTGTGGCGGCTCGTGATGCAGGACGCGCAGGTGCGCCGCGGCCTGACGCGCCTCGGCTTCACCAGCCCGCATCTGGCCAACGCCGTGGCCTGAGGCGTCAGCCGCCCATCGCCTCGGCGAAGAAGGCGGCGGGACTCTCCTCCTCGATGAGGCGGCCGCGCCGTATCCGCCAGAAGCGGCTGCCGACCGTTTCGACGAAGCGGCGGTCATGCGAGACCAGCACCGCCGCCGCCTCGCCGGCGACGAGTTCGCTTTCGAGCGCCTCCTGGCCGTCGATGTCGAGATGGTTGGTGGGCTCGTCGAGCAGATAGAGGTTCGGCTGCTGCAGCCTGAGGATCAGCATTGCGAGCCGCGCGCGCTGGCCGCCGGAGAGCGTCGCGACGCTATGCGAGAGCCGTTCGACCGCGAAGCCGGCGCCAGCGAGCAGCGCCACGATGCGCTGTTCGCCGAGCGGGAAGCGGCTGGCAAGCGCCCCGGCCAGTGTTTCGCTGGGGGCGAGGTGGCTCAGCTGCTGGTCGGCGATACCGGCCACCACCTGCGGCCCGACGCGGAGGCCGGCCACCGCCTCGCCGCCGAGCGCGCGGGTGATCAGGCCGACCAGGCGCGACTTGCCGCTGCCATTGGCGCCGAGCAGCATCACGCGGTCGCCGGGCCGGATCCAGAGCTTGCCGGTCGTGAACAGGCGGCGCCCGTCCGGCGTCGTCACGGCGAGGTCGTCGAACGCCAGCAGCGTGCGCGCGCTGGCGCCGCGTTCGGCGAGGCGGATGCGGCCGGCGGACTCTTCCAGGAAGGCCGGCCGCGCCGCCGCCTCGATCTTCTCGGCACGCTGCTTCAACTGCCGCGTCTTCACCGTCAAAAGGTCGGAGCCGGAATTGATGCCGAGATTGTTGAGCTTCGCCGCCTGCCGCCGCAGCTGCGCCGCCTGGCGGAGATCGGTCTCGTGCCGCCGCGCCGCCGCCTGGTCCTCGCTGTCGAGGCTGGATCGCGCCGCGGAATAGGGCAGTGCGAAATCGGCCGAGCCTTGCGCGCGCAGGAACAATGTCCGCGTGGTGACCGCGTCGAGAAAGGCGCGGTCATGGCTCGCGACGACGAGGGCCGTCTCCTTGGGCAAGGCGGCGATCCAGCGCTCGACGATGCCGATGCGCTCGAGATCGAGATGGTTCGTCGGCTCATCCATCAAGAGCACGTCCGGCTCATTGAGGCCGGCGCGGGCGAGCAGCGCGATGCGTTGCCAGCCGCCGCTGAGGCTACCCAGCGTCCGCTCGCGGAGGTCGGCCGGAAAGTCGAGGCCGTCGAGGGCGACATCGACGCGCCAGCCGTCCCAGTCGCGCGCGTCGTCGGGGAGCGCCTCGAGCAGCGCCTCGCGCACGGAGAGGCCGAGCGCTTCGGGTTCCGCGTCCTGCAGCATCAGCGCGATGCGGGCGGCGCGCTGGTGCTGGCGGCTGCCTTCGGTCGGATCGATGAGCCCGGCGAGACAGCGGAGGAGGGTCGACTTGCCGCGGCCATTGGCGGCGACGAGGCCGATGCGGTCGCCCTTGTGGACGACGAGATCGAGATTGGAAAACAGCGGTGCGCCGAGCGCCATGCCGAGCTGGCGGGCAATGATCAGGCTCATGGGAAACGTCTTCTTCGTGTCCGGCCGGAGCTGCGCATGCGCGCACGCGCCGGGATGTTCGGGAATGAGCCGACCGGGAAGAGGACGTCTTGGTCCGTCGCCTGATCAGCCCTGCAAACGCATCTGCAGGGCGGGGACAGGGCCGTATGTCAGGTGATGTCGCACTGAAATCACGCGGCCCTCCCATGGTTGGGGCTGAACGGACAGGGGCCAGTCTATCACAAGACCGGCTGCCAGGACGATCGACATTCTGGCTCTGTCTATGCTGCGGACGCACTCAGGTGTCGTTGCCGGGCTTGACCCGGCAACCCAGACAATCTTCGATTGGCGGAACACAATCCGGGGCGGAAAAGACAGACTGGATTGCCGGGTCAGGCCCGGCAATGACAGCCGCGATCGGTCGCTCACGACGACGACGGCCGAATGTCGATCTGTCCTACACGAGCACCGGCTGCTTGGCCTTCGCGTCATGGCCGAAGACGCGGCGGTAGCGGGCGACCTCGTCGTCGGGGCCGGTCGCCTTGTTGGCGTTGTCGGAGAGCTTCACCGCCGGCCGGCCGTTGGCCTCGATCACCTTGCAGACCAGCGAGATCGCCTGGAGACGGTCGTCCTTGCCGTCGGGGGCGCAATCGCGGAAATCGTTGGTGACATTGGTGCCCCAGCCGATCGAGAGATTGACGCGCCCGCGCAGCGCCCGCGTCGCATCCTCGATCGTGTCGATATCCATGCCGTCGGAGAGCACGATCAGCTTCTCGCGCGGATCGCGGCCATGCGACGCCCACCAGGCGATCGCCTCCTCGGCCGCCTCGATCGGCGGCTTCGAATCCGGGCGGATGCCCTTCCAGTCGAGGATCCAGTCAGGCGCATCGCGCAGGAACGCCGTCGTGCCATAGGTGTCGGGCAGGATGACGAGCAGGTTGCCGTCATACATCTTCGCCCAGTCCTTCAATACCTTATAGGGCGCGTCATGCAGCTCGGCATCGGTCTCGGCGAGCGCGGCATAGACCATCGGCAGTTCATGCGCATTGGTGCCGATCGCCTCGAGGCCGGCATCCATCGCCATCTTCACATTCGACGTTCCGACGAAATTCTCGCCGAGCCCTTCCTGCAGCGCCTCGACGGTCCATTTCTGCCAGAGGAAGCCGTGGCGGCGGCGGGTGCCGAAATCGGCGATCTTGAGCGGGCCCTCGCGGCCGAGCAGGCGCAGCCGCTCGATCTTGCCCCAGAGCTTGGCCTTGGCCTTGGCATAGAGCACGTCGAGCTCGAAGCGGCTCATGCCCTTCATGGCGGCGCGGGCGCGCAGCTCGCTGACGATGGCGAGCGCCGGCACCTCCCAGAGCGTCGTCTCGCTCCAGTGCCCCTCGAACAGCAGTTCATACTGCCCGTCGGCGGTGCGGTGGAGGTCGTATTCCGGCAGGCGGAAATCGGCCAGCCAGTCGAGGAAATCCGGCTTGAAGATCTGCTTGACGCCATAGAACGTGTTGCCGGCGAGCCAGATCAGCTCGTTCTTCTGGAAGCGCAGCGTGCGGGCATGATCGAGCTGGTCGCGCAGCTCGCGTTCGTCGATCACCTCGGCGAGGCGGACCGACGTGGTGCGGTTGATGAGGCCGAAAGTGGCGCGCACATCGGGCGAGGTCGACCGGATCAGCTGCAGCATCAGGAACTTGTAGAAGTCGGTATCGAGCAGCGTGCGCACGATCGGGTCGATGCGGAAGCCGTGATTGTAGACGCGTGTCGCGACGTCGAGCGTCATGCTGATTCCATCGGAGGTTTGGTCTGGCGTTGGGTCCGCGGGGGCGCGCCCGGCGGCGTGTGCGGCCGACGAAGCGGCCATCGATCGGGCCGGCTCCCTCACCGGCTGGCCGCCAAGCGGCATCTTGAAGCGTTTCACGCAGTCAATCAGGCTCTGCCGCGCATCGCAAGCACTGCCCGCCGCGGCAGCGGCGGCCGCTCTCGCAATTCATCATGCTTTCCGCCATATAGGGCAAGCGGAAGAACAGTTTCTGGAGCGGCCATGGACGCGCCCTTCGCCAAGATGAACGGCATCGGCAACGAGATCACCGTGCTCGATCTGCGCGGTGCGCCCTGGCGCCTCGATGCCGAGCGCGCGCGGCGCATCGCCGCCGATCCGGCCACGGCCTTCGACCAGCTGATGACGATCGAGCCGCCGAGGACGCCGGGCACCGACGCCTTCATGCACATCTTCAATACCGACGGCTCGCTGTCGGGCGCCTGCGGCAACGGCACGCGCTGCGTCGGCCTCGTTCTGGCGCGCGAGAGCGGCCGGCAGGACTTCCTGCTCGAAACCTCGGCCGGGCTGCTCGCCGTGACGGCGCGCGACGCCGACCGCATCACCGTCGACATGGGGCGGCCGCGTTTCGGCTGGGCCGAGATCCCGCTCGCCGAGCCCTTCGCCGATACGCGGGCGATCGAACTGCAGATCGGGCCGATCGACGCGCCGATCCTGCATTCGCCCTCGGTGGTCAATGTCGGCAATCCCCATGCGATCTTCTGGGTCGAGGACGCTGAGGCCTTCGATCTTGGCCGCATCGGGCCGATGCTGGAAAACCATCCGATCTTCCCGGAGCGGGCCAATATCTCGCTCGCCGAGATCACCGGCCCCGGCGCGCTCAAGCTGCGCGTCTGGGAGCGCGGCGCCGGGCTGACGCGCGCCTGCGGCTCGGCCGCCTGCGCCGCGGCAGTGGCGGCGGCGCGCACGGGCCGGACCGGCCGCGCGGTCGATGTGGCGCTGCCCGGCGGCGTTCTCTCCATCCTCTGGCGCGAGGATGACCGCATCCTGATGACCGGCGCCGCCGAATTCGAGCATGAAGGCCGGCTCGGCTTCGAGGCGGGCGATGCGCTCCGCCTCGTCCGGGCGCCCGTGGCTGCCGATGCTTGAGGGTGGCCTTTGGCGGCCGCTTCCGTCATAGAGAGCGCGGGCGCCCCGCGCTTCACCCCCTCACCTGACCGGATCGCATGAGCCTCGACGTCCATTCCTTCGGCTGCCGGTTGAACACGCTCGAATCCGAAGTGATGCGTGCCAATGCCCGTGCCGCCGGCTTCACGGACGCTGTCGTCGTCAACACCTGCGCCGTGACCACTGAGGCCGTGCGCCAGGCGCGGCAGCTCATCCGCAAGGCGCGGCGCGCGCAGCCGGGCGCGCGGATCATCGTTTCCGGCTGCGCCGTCCAGGTCGATCCGGCCGGGTTCGCGGCGATGCCCGAGATCGATCTCCTGCTCGGCAATGCCGAGAAGCTCCGCGCCGACGACTGGCGATCCGGCGATCGGGTGCGCGTCGGCGACATCGCGGACGAGCGCGTGGCGACCGGCCACGCGGCCCAGTCGATGGAGGGCCATACCCGCGCCTTCCTCGCGATCCAGAACGGCTGCGACCATCGCTGCACCTTCTGCGTCATTCCCTATGGCCGCGGCCCCTCGCGTTCTGTGCCGATGGGCGCCGTCGTCGAGAGTATTCGCGGCCTCGTCGCCTCCGGCCATGCCGAAGTGGTGCTGACCGGGGTCGACATCACCGCCTATGGCGCCGACCTGCCGGGCAAGCCGACGCTCGGGCGCCTCGTCGCCGCCATCCTGAAGCTGGTGCCCGAACTGCCGCGGCTTCGCCTTTCCTCGCTCGATACGATCGAGGTCGATCCGGCGCTGATGGCGGTCATCGCCGCCGAGCCGCGGCTGATGCCGCATTTCCATCTCTCGCTGCAGGCCGGCGACGACATGATCCTGAAGCGGATGAAGCGGCGCCACAGCCGCGCCGACGCGATCCGCTTCTGCGCCGATGTGCGGGCGCTCCGCCCCGATGCCGTGTTCGGCGCCGATCTCATCGCCGGCTTCCCGACCGAGACCGAGGCGATGTTCGGCGAGACGGCAGCGCTGGTCGAGGAGTGCGGGCTGACGCATCTCCATGTCTTCCCGTTCTCGCCGCGGCCGGGGACGCCGGCGGCGCGCATGCCGCAGCTCGCCCACGAGACGATCAAGGCGCGGGCAGCTCGGCTCCGCGCCATCGGCCGGCGCCGGCTCGATGCCTTTCTCGAAGCCGAGATCGGCGCCAGGCGGAGCGTGCTCGCCGAGCGCGGCGGTCGCGGCCGCACCGAACATTTCACCGAGGTCGCGATCACCGGCGTCGCTCCCGGCGCGCTGGTCGAGGCGCGCATCACCGGGCGCGACGCGTCCGGCCTCCTCGCCACGCCGATCGAAAGGGCCGCCTGACCATGAGCGACGAGAAGAAGGGCTTCTTCAAGCGCATCTTCGGCCGCGGCGAGACGGCGCCGGAAGCGTCGGCCGACGACGCGCTGCCGCCGATCGCTGCCGAGCCGGAGCCGATCCCGGAACCCGTCGCCGCGCCGCGTCTCTCCTGGTTCCAGCGGCTGAAGGCCGGACTCGCCCGCTCGTCGAGCGCGCTCTCCGACGGCATCGCCTCGGTCTTCACCAAGCGCAAGCTCGATGCGGCGACGCTGGAGGAATTCGAGGACGTCCTTATCCAGGCCGATCTCGGCATGGGCGCCGCCGCCGCGATCACCGCCGCGCTCGGCAAGGGCCGCTTCGACAAGGAGATCGAGGGCGACGAGGTCAAGGCGATCCTCGCCGAGGAGGTGACCAAGATCCTCGCCCCGGTGGCGCGGCCGCTCGTCATCGATCCGGCGCTGAAGCCGCATGTCATCCTCGTCGTCGGCGTCAACGGCACCGGCAAGACGACGACGATCGGCAAGCTCGCCGCAAAGTTCCGCTCCGAGGGGCGGACGGTGATGCTCGCCGCCGGCGATACCTTCCGCGCCGCTGCCGTCGAGCAATTGAAGATCTGGGGCGAGCGCACTGGCGCCAGCGTCGTCGCGCGCGCCATCGGCGCCGATGCCGCCGGCCTTGCCTATGACGCGCTCAAGGAGGCGCAGGCCTCCGGCACCGACGTGCTCCTCATCGACACCGCCGGGCGGCTGCAGAACCGCACCGAGCTGATGGCCGAGCTCGAGAAGATCATCCGCGTCATCAAGAAGCACGACCCGTCGGCGCCTCACACGGTGTTGATGACGCTCGACGCGACGACCGGTCAGAATGCCCTCAATCAGGTTGAGATTTTCGGCCGCACCGCCGGCGTCACCGGCCTCGTCATGACCAAGCTCGACGGCACGGCGCGCGGCGGTATTCTGGTCGCCATCGCCGGCAAGTTCGGCCTGCCGATCCATTTCATCGGCGTCGGCGAGGGCGTCGACGATCTCGAGCCTTTCGAGGCCGGGGATTTCGCAAGGGCCATCGCCGGCCTCGCCGGCTGACGCCATCCATCGTCCACGAGCGGGAACCGTCCCATGCCAAACCTGTTCGAACGCGCGCCCAACGACCCGAAGCACAAGGATCTCAACCCGATCCTGAAGCTGGCGCTCGAACTCGGCCCGCTCGGCGTCTTCTTCTTCGCCAATGCCCGCAGCGGCATCTACATGGCGACGGCCGCCTTCATGGTGGCGACGCTGATCGCGCTCGGCGTCTCCTATGCGCTCACCCGCCGCCTGCCGATCATGCCCGTCGTCACCGGCGTCATCGTGCTGGTGTTCGGCTCGCTGACGCTGTGGCTGCACGACGACACCTTCATCAAGATGAAGCCGACCATCGTCAACGCGCTGTTCGGCTTCACGCTGCTGGGCGGTCTCCTCTTCGGGCGCTCGCTGCTCGGCTATGTGTTCGATTCGGTCTTCCACCTGACCGACGAGGGCTGGCGCACGCTGACCTTCCGCTGGGGCCTGTTCTTCCTGGCGCTCGCCGTGCTCAACGAGGTGATCTGGCGCGGCGCGCAGATCTACCTGCCCGATCCGGTCGCGGCGACCGATCTCTGGGTCAAGTTCAAGGTGTTCGGCATCATGCCGCTCACCTTCCTGTTCACGCTGTCGCAACTGCCCCTGATCCAGCGGACCTCTGTCGAGCAGAAGGGCGCCGAATAGCCGGTCGCTCCGCGGGCCGAGCACCGATCGACATTCAGGCTTAGGCTGAGCGAGAATGCTCAGAGGTGTCGTTGCCGGGCCTGACCCGGCAATGACCGGTGGAGGGGTTGCTCACAACGTCCGAAGCCGATTGTCGATCAGTCCTTGAGTCCATCGTCATGCGTCGCGCCGGGGGGCCGTCCTGCAGCAAGTCGCTCTCATCATCGCCTGCCTCGTCATCGGCATGGTGCTGCGCTGGTCGGGCCGGCTGCCGGAGGGCGCCAACAAGGTCCTCGGCGGCTGGGTGATCAATGTCGCGCTGCCGGCGGCGGCGCTTCAAAGCGTGCACGGCCTCACGATCGACAGCGGCTGGTGGCTGGCGGCGGCGACGCCCTGGCTCGGCGTGCTGCTCGCCATCGTCGTGATCGTCCCGCTCTGCCGCGCCTTCGGCTGGTCGCGGCAGCGCACCGGCGCACTGCTGCTCGGCGCCGGCTGGGGCAACACATCCTTTGTCGGACTGCCGATGATCGCGGCCTTCGCCGGCAAGGAGTGGCTCGGCCTCGGCATCGTCATCGACCTCTTCGGCACCTATCTCGCGCTTTCGACGCTGGGCCTCGCCATCGCCGCGGTCGCGAGTTCCGGCAAGCTCGATCTCCGCGAGGTCGGCCGGCGGATCGTGACCTTCCCGCCTTTCATCGCCATCATCCTGGCGCTTCTGACCAACCAGCTGGGCCGGCCCGACTGGATCACGGCCCTGCTCGGCGCGCTTGCCGACACGCTCACCCCGATCGCGCTCGCGGCGGTCGGCTATGCGCTCCGCTTCGACCGGCTCGCCGGCCATGCCGCGCCGCTCGCGCTCGGCCTCGGCCATCGGCTGATCCTGGCGCCGCTCGCTTTGCTCGGCCTCTACCTGCTGCTCGGCCAGACCGGCGATCCGGTCGCCCGCGTCGCGATGCTGGAAATGGCGATGCCGCCGATGCTGGGTGCCAGCATCATCGCGCTCGACCATGATCTCGAGCCCGATCTCGGCGCGCTGCTGATCGGCATCGGCGTGCCCGTTTCCATGCTGACCGTCTGGGGCTGGTGGTCGATCTTCACGAGCGTCTGAGGGCGTCCGGTTCGACATTCAGACTGGGGCCATGCTGAGACTGCTCAGGGGTGACGTTGCAGGGCCTGACCCGGCAACCCAGACTTTCTGCGATACACTTGTGGGACCGCGAGGAGCGAGGCTGGATTGCCGGGTCGAGCCCGGCAATGACAGGTGGAGGGTCGCTCATACCGACCGAAGCCGAATGTCGATCCGTCCGAGGCGCGTCGTTTGCGGCCGCCCTAGCCGCCCTTCTCGATCTTTTCGAGTTCCGGCAGCAGCGTCGTCGCCACGGCCTCGTCGGTGAGCGGGCCGATGAACTTGAAGCGGATCACGCCCTTGCCGTCGAGCAGGAAGCTCTCGGGCACGCCATAGACGCCCCAGTCGATGGCGGTGCGGCCGGAGGGATCGGCGCCGATGCGGGCGAAGGGATTGCCGAGCTGGCCGAGAAAGGCGCGGGCGTTGTCGCTCTTGTCCTTATAGTTGATGCCGACCAGCGTCAGCCGCGGATCCTTGGCGAGTTGCTCCAGCACCGGATGCTCCTGCCGGCAGGGCGCGCACCAGGACGCCCAGACATTGACCAGCATCGGCTTGCCGCTGGCAAGATCGGCGGTCGAAAGCCCGGGCAGCGCCAGGCCCTCGACGGGCTGGAGATCGGTCGGCGGGGCTGGCTTGCCGATCAGCACCGAGGGCACGAGGCTCGGATCGCCGCCGCGCTCGAGGCTGACCAGGAAGATCGCCGCGAGCCCGGCGAAGAGTGCGAGCGGCGCCATGACGGCGAGCCTGCGCCCAAGCGAGCGGGTCGGCCGCTGCGGTTCGCCTGCAGGGGTCTCGCTCATGCCGGGTCACTCCTGTCGGACGTCGCCCGCCGGCCCGAGCGGCGGCGCACGCCGCGCGCCTCGAGATCGGCGAGGCGCTTCTTCTGCGCGCGGCCGTCGAGGATCACCCAGAGGGTGAGCGCCAGTACGATGACCGCCGCGAGGCCATAGGCGGCGAGGATGAAGCCGGCATGCGGGCCGAAATCGATCACGCGGCGGCTCCGGCGGAGGAGCGGGCGGCGGCCGGGCCGCTGGCGGCGACGAGGCGCAGCGCGCGGATGCGCCGGCGCAGGATCTCGTTGCGCATCGCCATCACGACGAGGGCGAGGAACAGGAGCGTCGCGCCGACGGCCGAGATCAGCAGCGGATAGAGCAGGCTCGGATCGATGGTCGAGCCGCCCATGCGAAAGACGCTGGCGCCCTGGTGCAGCGTGTTCCACCAATCGACCGAGAACTTGATGATCGGGATGTTGACCGAGCCGACGAGGATCAGCACGGCGGCGACGCGGCCGGCGCGGTTCGGATCCTCGATGGCGTTCCAGAGCGCGATCAGGCCGAGATACATGAGGAACAGCACCAGCACCGAGGTCAGCCGCGCGTCCCACTCCCACCAGGTGCCCCACATCGGCTTGCCCCAGAGCGAGCCGGTGACGAGGGCGATCAGCGTGAAGCCGGCGCCGATCGGCGCGATGGCGCGGGCGGCGACATCGGCAAGCGGATGGCGCCAGACCAGCGTGCCGAGCGCCGAGGCCGCCATCAGCCCATAGCCGAACATCGACAGCCAGGCGGCGGGCACATGGATGAACATGATCCGCACCGTCTCGCCCTGCTGGTAATCCGGCGGCGCGACGAAGAGGCCGAGATAAAGGCCGGTGCCGAGCACCAGGATCGCCGCCGCCCACAGGAAGGGCAGCACCCGTCCGGCGAGCGTCATGAAGCGGGTCGGATTGGCGAGGTCGATGATGGCCATGACGCAAAGTCATACGTCCTGCCGCGACAGCCGGCAATGCGACAACCGGACGGGAGGGCGGACCGAGGCCGACCGTCGACGCAATCAGGGGCCGCACGCGGCGTACGGCCCCTGATCGTTCGCGTCTTGTCGGCCGTGACGGCGGCTCAGGCGGCCTGGCGGGGCGCCTGGGTGGTGATGACGTTGAACGAGGCCGGCTTCAGCTTGATGCGCAGCTTTTCGCCGTCGATCGCGACATCGGCATTGGTCTTCGGCGCGACGGTGTTCGGCGCGTCCTTGGTGTTGACCGCCTTCAGATTGGCATGGTGGATCTCGGTGGCGCCGACCAGCGTCCGCTCCGTGCCGAGGCCGCGCAGCTCGACATCGAGCTCCATCGTGTCGGAGAGGCTGCGGTTGAGCGCGAAGATCGTCGTCGAGCCGTCGGCCGGATTGTCGACCACCGTCGCGTAGAGATAGGGGATCTCGGGGAACGACTTCGCGGCATAGCTCGGCGAGTCCGCCACCACCCGCAGCACGCGGCCATGGCCGAATTTCGAGGCGAGCGCGAAGGGGTGGAAGATCGTCTGCCGCCAGGCGTCGCCGCCGGTCTCGGTCATGATCGGGCCGATGACGTTGACGAGCTGCGCGAGGCAGGCCGTCTTGACGCGGTCGGCATTGTTCAGCATGGCGATCAGGGCGCCGCCGACGATGAGCGCATCCTCGGCATTGTAGACTTCCTCGATCAGCGGCGGGGCCTCGGGCCAGCCGGGCTTGCGCATGTGCTCGATCTTGTGGGTCTTGTACCAGACGTTCCATTCGTCGAGCGACAGCATGATCTTCTTGTGCGAGCGGCGCTTGGCGCCGACCGCATCGCAGATCGCCGCGACTTCCTTGATGAAGCTGTCGAGCAGCTCGATGACGCCGAAATATTCGGCCGTCGAGTCGGCATTGTTGTTGAAATAGGTGTGCAGCGAGATGAAGTCGACCTCGTCATAGCAGTGGTCGAGGACTTCATATTCCCAGGAGCCGTAGGTCGGCATGTTGCGATGCGACGAGCCGCAGGCGGCGAGCTGGATGGTCGGATCGACCCAGCGCATAACCTTGGCGGTCTCGAGCGCGACGCGGCCATATTCCTCGGCGGTCTTGTGGCAGATCTGCCAGGGACCATCCATCTCGTTGCCGAGGCACCAGAACTTGATGTCGTGCGGCTTGTCGTAGCCATGCTCGCGGCGGAGATCGGACAGCGTCGATCCGCCGGCATGGTTGCAGTATTCGAGGAACTGGCGCGCCTCGTCCGGGCCCTTGGTGCCGAGATTGACGCCGAACATCGGCTCGATGCCGGCCTTCTTCGACCAGTCCATGAATTCGTTGGTGCCGAACTGGTTGGTCTCGGTCGAAAACCAGGCAAGGTCGCGGCGGACGGGCCGCTTGTCGGCCGGGCCGACGCCGTCCTCCCAATTGTAGCCGGAGAGGAAATTGCCGCCGGGATAGCGGATGATGGTGGCGCCGAGCTCGCGCGTCAGTTCGAGCACGTCGCCGCGAAAGCCCTGCTCGTCGGCGGTGGCATGGCCGGGCTCGAAGATGCCGCCATAGACGCAGCGGCCCATATGCTCGACGAAGGCGCCGAACACGCGCCGGTCGAGATCGGAGAGGACGAAGTCGCGGTCGACGACGAGGCGGGCTTTCAGCATGGAGATGACCTTCCGGGTCATTGGATTGCGGGGGGACCGGCGCGATGACGCGCCGGAGAGCAGTCGCGAGGCGTTATCCCTTGATGCCGGCCGAGAGCATGATGGCCTGCGTCACCCGGCGCTGGAAGATGAGATAGGCGAGCGCCACCGGCAGGGCCGCGAGCACGGCGCCGGAGAGATTGCGGGCATAGGCGAGGCCGAACGCGTCGTCGACCTGCGTGATGCCGACGGTGACGTTCATCTTCTCCTGCTGCGTCACGGCGATGAACGGCCACAGGAAGTTGTTCCAGGCGCCGATGAAGGTGATGATGGCGAGCGCCGTGGTGATGCCCCAGTTCATCCGGATGAAGACATGCCAGAAGATCTGGAGTTCGCTGGCGCCATCGATCAGCGCGGCCTCGCGATAGTCCTTCGGGATCGAATCGAAGAACTGCTTGTAGACGATGAGCACGACCGGAACGATCAGCTGCGGCAGGACGACGCCGGCGAGCGTGTTGATCAGGCCGAAATCGTTCATCAGCACGAAATGGGTGACGATCAGCGTCTGCGTCGGCACCATGAACGAGGCGAGGATCATCAGCCAGAGCACGCCGCGGCCGGCGAAGCGCAGCTGCGAGATCGCGTAGCCGCAGAGCGCGCTGAGGACGAGCACCAGCACGGTCACCGAGACGGAGGTGATGATCGAGTTGACGTACCAGATGCCGATCTTGGTGTTGAGCAGCACGAAGAAATAGCCGGCGACGGTCCAGACCTTCGGCAGCAGGCGGAAGCCGGACTGGACCACCTCGTCCTCCGGCTTCAGCGTGGTCATCACCGCCCAGTAGAGCGGGAAGGCCCAGATGACGGCGCAGATGACGGTGAAGACGGAGATGACCCCGCCGACGATGTTGAGGCGTCTGGTCATTTCTGTCCCCTCGAACGGAGCACCTGGTATTGCAGCACGGAGAGGATGACGATGAAGGCGAACAGCGCCAGCGCCACGGTGGCGGCATAGCCGCCCTTGTTGAGCTGGAATGCCTGCTTGTAGATGTACTGCACCATGACATAGGTCGCGTTGGCCGGGCCGCCCTGGGTCAAGAGATAGACCTGGTCGAAGATCTTCAATTGCAGGATCAGCTGGATGGTGAGCACCAGCGCGGTGACCGGCCAGAGCAGCGGCAGCGTGATGTAGCGGAACTGCTGCCAGCGGCCGGCGCCATCAAGGGCGGCGGCGTCATAATAGTCCTGCGAGATGTTGCGCAGGCCCGCGATGAACAGCAGCAGGTTGAAGCCGTTGGTCCACCAGATGGTGATGAGCGCGACCATGGGCATCGCCCAGTAGCGATCGCGGAAGACCGAGACGGTCTTGCCGGTGAACAGCTTGATCAGGCCCTGGGCGACGCCGAACTGCGTGTCGAGCAGCCACTGCCAGACGAGGATCACCACCGAGACCGGCAGGATGTAGGGCAGGAAGAAGCAGGCGAGGATGATGCTCTGGAACCAGCCATTGAGGCGGTTCACCATGAGCGCCAGCATCAGCCCGACAATGGTGGTCGGGATCACCGTCAGCAGGACGAAATAGCCGGTGTTGAGGGCCGAGCGCCAGAGCTGCGCGTCGTTCCAGAGCCGGATGTAGTTCTTGAAGCCGACCCACTTGCCGTCGCCGATCAGCGGCGCGTCCGTCAGCGAGAGCTGCGCCATCTGCAGCGTCGGATAGATGAAGATGACGAGATAGGCGATGACGAACGGCGCGACGAAGAAGAGCGCCGTCAGGTTCTGTTTCCTGGGCATGGGGTCATCCCGAAGCGGCAGCGATGACCGGCCGGCCCTAAGGGACCGGCCGGCTGCGATGTCGAGGCGCGTGCTACTCGAGGAGGCCCTGCAGCTCGTCCTTGAGGCTCTTGACGGCTTCCGCCGGGTCGAGCTGGCCGTTCACGGCCGGAACGAAGTAGTTCTGCATGCCTTCATAGATCGGCGAAGCGACGCCGGCGATCGTCGACGAGGGGTCGAACACCGCCGTCTCGGACAGCACCGAATAGGTCGCGTTCGGCTGCATCGCCTTGTAGTCGGCCGTCTCGGTGACCGGCTTGTAGGCCGGGATATGGCCGGCGGTCGCCCAGAACAGGCTGTTCTTGTTCATCCAGTCGATGACGGTCAGCACGGCCTTCAGCTTTTCGGGGCTGATTTCCTTGCCCTTGTTGTTCGGGACCGCGAAGGAATGGCTGTCGGCCCAGGTGGCGGGATGGCCATAGAGAACCGGGATCCGCACCGCGCCCCATTCGAAGCCGAGCTTGTTCTGCTTGGCGAGGTCGGTGAAGGTCGGGACCTCCCAGACGCCGTTGATGTGCATCGCCGCCTTGCCCGAGGTGAACAGCGCGATCGAGGCCGGATATTCGGTGTTGGCCGGCGTGTAGCCGTTGGCGACCCAGCTCGCCATCTCCTTCAGCGTGTCGACGGCCTTCTGCTCGTCGCCGCCGTCGAGAACCTTGCCGTCCTTGAGGAACGGAACGTCCTGCTGGCCGAGCAGCGAATAGAAGATGCGCCACTGCGAGTCGCCGGCGGCGGTGTGGGTCGAGAGCGGAACCTCGACGCCGTCATCCTTCAGCTTCTTCAGCGCCGCATCGAAATTGGCGACGCCGTCGAGACCCTTGGGCAGGCCGTCGTCACCGAGCAGGCCCGACTTCTTCAGGAGGTCCTTGTTGTAGTAGAGGACGACCGAATGGATATCGAAGGGGATGGCGTACTGCTTGCCGTCGACCTGCGCCGCCTGCCAGTTGGCCGGGGCAAAGTTGTCGCCGGAGATGCCGGCGGCCTTCAGCTCGTCCGGCGTGATCTCGCGCAGCGTGCCGGTCGAGACGCCGAGCGGCAGGCGCGACAGGTGATAGGTCATGACATCGGGGCCTTCGCCGACGGCGGCCGAGGTCTGGACCTTGGTATAGAACGGCACGCCCCATTCGAGGGTCGTCGCCTGGATCTCGATATCCGGGTTTTCCTTGTTGAACTTCTCCAGCAGCGCCTTCATGCGCACGCCGTCGCCGCCGCCGAGGAAGTCCCACCAGACCACGGTTTCCTTGGCCTGGGCGCCTGCCGTCAGCGCCAGCAGCGCCGCGGTGGCCAGCACCTTCGTCATCAATCCACGCATCGTCTTGTCTCCTCCGTCTACGGTCGCCTTTCGGGTCTCCCAACAAGACCCGCCCTCCGGCGATGCTTTCTTCGGCGATGGCGCGGCCGCGCGGCCTGACATCGCCGTCTCCCAGAAACCGGTCGCCCTCCTCGGTGACGCGGGTCCTGCAATCCTTGCGGCATGCTCATGCCGCCATCGGACGATATCAGGGGCGGGACCTTCGCCCCAGTGGCGGCGGGCGATGATTTTCCGCGCCAGCCTCTCCCCATTTGCCGTCCAATGGTATTATCATATGCATCGATCATCCTGATGATCGGCGGCTTTGTCAACCGGATCGTTGCTGCGTCGGATGGGGCGGAGGCTGCGGTTTGGAGTGGCCGGCCCACCAAAAACCGCGTAGGGGAAGAAACGGTGTCGGGGGAGCGCGGGATGCTGGAGCGCGAGCTTCTATCGGTCGGGACGATGAGTGCGCAGGTTGCCAACCATATCGGCAGCCGCATCGTCTCGGGCGAATTCCTGCCGGGCGCCGCGCTGCCGATCGAGAGCGAGCTGTGCGAATATTACGGCGTCAGCCGCACGACCGTGCGCGAGGCGGTGAAGAGCCTTGCCGGCAAGCGGCTGGTCGAGGTCTCGCCCAAGGTCGGCACGCGGGTGCTGCCCTTCGCCGAATGGAACCTGCTCGATCGCGACGTGCTTGCCTGGCGGCTGCAGACGCAGTTCGACGGCAAGATCGTCGAGGACATCTTCGAGATGCGGTTCTGCTTCGAGCCGCGCGCCTCGTTCCTCGCCGCCCGCGATGGCACGAACGAGGATCTCGCGCAGATCGAGCACCATTTCCGCGAGCTGGCGGCGGCGCAGCTCGAAGGGTTGCCGGTCAAGACGACATCCGAGGCGGCGCTCGAATTCCACCTCGCCATCATCAACGCCTCGCATAACGGCCTGTTCGTGACCATCGGCAGCGCGGTCAAATCGGCGCTGCGCGTCTCCTCGGAAATGCTGCAGCGTCATTCGACACGGCCGAGCGAGGATGTCGCCCTGCATGATGCCGTCTGCTCGGCCATTGTCGGCCGCCGGCCGGCCGAGGCCGCCAAGGCGATGGAGCATCTCCTCGCCGCCTCGCGCGAACGGCTGCTGCCGTTCACCGTCGACGCGGCCTGAGGCGGCCTTTCGTCAGGAAACCGTCGGCAGGCCCGCGCTCTTCCAGGCGTTGAGGCCGCCGGCGAGATGACGATTGGCCGGAAGGCCGGCTGCCATCGCCGCATGGGCGGCATGCGCCGAGCGGACGCCGCCCGCGCATTGGAAGACGATCGCCTTGCCCTCCGGATCCGGCAGCGCCGCCGGATCGAAGGTCGAGAGCGGGAAGGGCACGGCGCCCTCGATATGCCCGGCGTCGAACTCGGCCGGCTCGCGCACGTCGACGAGCAGATAGCGTCCCTCGGCGAGCCCCCTGGCGAGTTCGGCGGCGGTGAGATTTTCGAGTGTGAGCGTGTCGGCCATCGCCGCGCCTCCTTGGGAGCTGGACCAATTCTCGGTCGAGCTAGGCATCGGCTGGCCGCCTGTCAATGCGGATGGCGCGGCCATCTGGACTTGGCGGGAGGCTCCCTGTATCGGAAGGCCGCTGAGGGAGGCCTAAGTCGCAGCTTCGGCGGTGCGCGGCCGACCGGCCGTGCGCGGCCTGCCGGTGCCGGCGTGGAGACGTTGAATGGACCAGCCGCCGGTCGCCGCCTTGGCCGCCGTTCCCGAACTGACCGTGGTCGTGCCGACCTTCAACGAGCGCGGCAATGTCGGGACGCTGGCCGAAAGGCTCGGCGCGGCGCTTGCCGGCCGCCGCTGGGAAGCCATCTTCGTCGACGACGACTCGCCCGACGGCACGGCCGAGGCGGTGCGCGCGCTCGGCGCCGTCGATCCGCGCATCCGCTGCATCCGCCGGGTCGGCCGGCGCGGTCTCGCCGGCGCCTGTATCGAGGGCATGCTGGCGGCGCAGGCCCCGGTCGTGGCGGTCATCGACGCCGACCTGCAGCATGACGAGAGCGCGCTGCCGAAAATGCTTGGCGAAATCGAGGGCGGCGCCGACATCGTTGTGGCGACGCGCTATGCCGGCGGCGGCGAAGCGTCCTCGTTCAGCGCGCTGCGTGGCGCGATGAGCCGCGGCGCGACGCTGGCGACGCGGCTGCTGCTGAAAGTGCCCTCGAGCGATCCGATGAGCGGCTTCTTCATGCTGCGCCGCGAGGTGGTCGAAGCGGTCGCGCCGAAGCTCTCGACGCAGGGCTTCAAGATCCTGCTCGATATCCTCTCGAGCGTTCCGCCGGGCCTTCGGGTCGCCGAGGTGCCCTATGCCTTCGGCGTGCGCCAGAGCGGATCAAGCAAGCTCGACAATCGCGTCATGATCGATTTCCTCGGCCTGCTGCTCTCCAAGGCGACCGGCGGGGCGATCTCGATGCGCTTCGTCTCCTTCGCGGCGGTCGGCGGGTTCGGGCTCATCGTCCATCTCGTCGCGCTTCGCCTCGGCCTCGTCGGCGGGGCGAGTTTCACGGCGGCGCAGACCATCGCCACGGTCGTCGCGATGACCTTCAACTTCTTCCTCAATAATGTGCTGACCTATCGCGACCGCCGCATCACCGGCTGGCGGCTGATCCCCGGCCTTCTCATCTTCTATGCCGTCTGCGGTCTCGGCGCCTTCGCCAATGTCGGCGTCGGCAGCTGGGTGTTCCTGGAGACCTCGCGCTGGTGGGTGGCCGGGCTCGCCGGTTCGCTGCTCGGCGCGATGTGGAACTATCTCTCCAGCACGGCGCTCGTCTGGAAGAGCCGGCCATGACGGAGGCGGGCATGACCGATGCGCCGAGCCACACCGCGGGCGCCGCCCTGCCCTTGCCGCCGCTCGAGCGCTGGCCGCTGGCGCTGCTCCTGATCCTTTCCACCATCCTCGCGCGTCTCGTCATCGCCGCGCTGGTGCCGCTGGTGCCGGACGAGGCCTATTACGCGCTGTGGTCGACGCGGCTCGCCGCCGGCTATCTCGACCATCCGCCGATGATCGCCTGGTTCATCCGCGGCGGAACGATCCTCGCCGGCGACACGCCCTTCGGCGTCCGCCTGCTGCCGGTGCTGTCTTCCATTCCGGCGAGCCTCTTCATCTGGCGGGCGGCGGCGCTGCTGCTTGCCGATCGCCGCGCCGGACCGATCGCGGCACTGCTCTTCAACCTGACGCTGCTCGGCTTCTTCGGCCTTGCGGTCGCGACCCCGGACGCGCCGCTGATCCTCTTCTCGTCAGCCCTCGTCTATTGCGCCGCAAAGCTCGTCGACGACCAGCGCCCGTTCTGGTGGCTGGCGCTCGGCGCCGTCACGGGGCTGGCGCTTCTTTCCAAATACTCCGCCGCCTTTCTCGGCGCCGGCATGGCTGTCGCGGTGCTGGCGCTGCCGCAATTGCGGCGGCAGCTGCTCCGGCCCTGGCCCTATGCGGCTGTCGGCGTCGCCCTCCTCGTCTTTGCGCCGAACCTTCTCTGGAATGCCGCGCATGGCTGGCAGACCGTGCTGAAGCAGGGCGGACGGACGACCGAGAACTGGGTGTTCCAGCCGCAGTTCCTCGCCGAATTCTTCGGCGCGCAGATCGGGCTGGCGACGCCGCTCGTCTTCCTGTTCGCGGTTGTCGGCCTTTTGCCGTGCGGCCGCGCCGCCTGGCGCTCGCCGATGGGACGGCGGCTGCTCGCGGCGCTGATCCTGGTGCCGACGGCCTATTTCCTCTTCCACGCGACGCGGAGCCGCGTCGAGGGCAACTGGACCGGCTTCCTCTATCCGGCACTGGCCGTGACCGCCGCCGCCGCGCTCACCGTCATCCCGGCCGAAGGCCCGGCGGTCCTCGCGCGGCTTCGGCGCGCAACCGTGCCGGTGGCGCTCGGCTTCGTGCTGTTCGCGGCCATCTATGCGGCGCTGGTGCCGACGACGCTGCTCGGCGCGCGCGATCCGATCCTGCGGCTGACGCGCGGCTGGAGCGGGCTTGCCGCCGATATCGACGGCATCCGCCGCACCAAGGGCGCCGGCTATGTGCTGACGATCGACTACCAGCTCAATGCCGAGCTCGCCCGGCTGATGCCGGATGTTCCCGTGGTGCAGATCAACGAGCCCGAGCGCTATGCCTTCCTGGAGCGGCCGCTTGACCGGCTCACCGGACATGGCCTCGTCGTGACGCGCGATCCGATGGATGCGGCGCTGACCAGCCTCTTCGGCGGCGCCACAATGCTCGGCACGATCGAGCGCCGGTTCCGCGGCGTCGAGATCGCCGCCTACTATGTCTACGAGATCGACCGCCCCGCCGGTCAGCCGCTGCCCGTCGTGAGCGACTAGATCAAAATCGCTCAGAAACATGATTGACTGCGATCATATCCTATGGATTGATTGATCGTATCAGCGTGGTTCTTCGACGGCTCAGCGGGCTGGAGCGGCTATGGCACAGGGCGGCAGCATGAAGGTGGGGCGGCTCGATGCCATCCGCAGCCACCTCTATGCCAACGGGCCCTCGACCATCCAGGCGATCGCCGATGCCGTCGGCGCCTCGCTCGCCACCATCCGCCGCGACCTGCAGGTTCTCGAGGACGAAGGCGCCATCGACCGCGTCCATGGCGGCGCCCGCATCGCCGAGGGTTCCAGCGTCGAGGTCGCCTTCCAGGAGCGGGCCAATCTCAATCTCGGCGCCAAGCGCGCGCTCGCCGGCGCCTGCTATGCCGCGCTGAAGCCGCATGGCAGCGCCTTTCTCGATGCCGGCACGACGGTGCTGCAGCTCGCCCGGCTGATGCGCGTCAACCCGATCCCGCTGCGCGTGTTCACCAACGGCCTCGCGGTGGCGCAGGAACTGCTCGACGTGCCGAAGCTCGACGTCGTCGTGCTCGGCGGCCAGCTGCGCAGCGAAAACGCCTCGCTGGTCGGGCCGCAGGCCGAGGCGATGCTGGACGGCCTCTGGTTCGATCAGTTGTTTCTCGGCGCCAGCGCCATCGGCGACGACGGCGCCATCTATTCGATCGATGCCGCCGAGGCGAGCCTCAATGCCCGCATGCTGAAGCGCTCGGCCGAGCGCTTCGTCGTCGCCGACTCGTCGAAATTCGGCATGATGTCGACCTATAAGGTGGCGCCGCTCAGTGCGGTCGATACGGTGGTCACCGATAGCGGGCTCTCCCCCGCCTGGCGGACGCGGCTCGGCGAGCTCGGCGTCCGGCCGATGGTGGTGGATCCCCTCGGCGAGGCCGCGACGTCGGCCGAAGGCGAGGCGGCATGAGCGCGCCGCTCGTCCTCGGCATCGATGGCGGCGGCAGCAAGACGCTGGTCGCGCTCGCCGGCGCCGATGGCGAGATCGCCTCGCTCGCGCAAGGCAGCGGCATCAATCCGATGGACCAGCCCGACTGGCGCGCCGCGCTCGACACGCTGCTCGCCCGGGTGATGCGCGATCGCGCGCCGGCCAGCGCCGTGGTGGCGGGCATGCCGGCCTATGGCGAGATCGCCGCCTTGTCGGCCGCGCAGGCGGCGGCGGTGGGCGAACACGCCCCCTTCGCGCATCAGCGCGTCGTCAACGATGTCGAGGCGGCGCATTACGGCGCCTTTGCCGGCGGCGCGGGCGTGTTGATGCTGGCCGGGACCGGCTCGATGGTCTGGGCCGGCGACGGCGCCGGCCGGTCGCTGCGCGTCGGCGGCTATGGCGAGGCGATCGGCGATGAAGGCAGCGCGCACTGGATCGGCCATGCCGCCGTGGCGCTGGCGAGCCGGGCGATCGACGGGCGCAGCGCGGCGCCGGACTTCCTCGCCGCCTTTTTCGATCATCTCGGGCTCGATGCGAAGGCGCCGCAGGATGCGCTGATCGCCTGGCATGCCGGGCTCGGCCATCCCCGCTCCGAGATCGCCGCGCTCGCGATGCTGGTCGACCGCCTCGCCGAGGCCGGCGACGCCGCGGCGCTCGCCATTCTCGACGCGGCGGCCAGCGAACTCGCGGTGCATGTGACGGCGGCCCGGCGGCGGATCGGCGCGGCGCTGCCCTGGAGCATCGCCGGCGGCGCCTTTGCGAGCCGCATCCTTCGCGAGCGAACGGCGGAGCGTGTCGGCTCGGCGCCGCTCCCGCCCGTTCTTCCCCCGATTGGCGGCGCGCTGCTGCGTGCCGCCCGCGACCTCGACTGGCCCGTGGATGAAGCATGGATCGGGCGGCTCGCCGCCTCGATCGAGAAGAATGCGATCCACGCGAGGAATGGCCGAAACGGCACCTAATCAGGATGGGACAACAAGAGATGAACAGGTTTCTTCGAACGACCGTCGCTCTCGCGGCGCTGACCATCGCCCTGCCGGCGCTCGCCGACGATGCCAAGCCGCTGGCCGGCCAGAGCATCACCGTGCTGCTGCCCTCCGGCCAGTCGCCGACGCTGGCCGCCGATTTCGAAAAGGAAACCGGCATCAAGGTCGACCTGCAGATGCTGTCCTGGGACGATATCCGCCCCAAGCTGATCACAGGCCTGATCGCCGGCACGCCGCCGGCCGACGTCACCGAGTTCGACTGGTCGTGGACCGGCCAGTTCGCCGCCGCCGGCTGGTATGAGGACCTCACGCCGCTGATCGACGCCGAGACGGTCAAGGATATCGCAGGAACGTCGATCTTCACGGTCGACGGCAAGCTGCTCGGCGTGCCCTACAGCAACGACTTCCGCGTGATGCTGATCAACCGCAAGCATTTCACCGATGCGGGGATCACGGAGACGCCGAAGACCCTCGATCAGCTGGTCGCCGCTGCCAAGACCATCAAGGCCAAGGGCATCACGGCCTATCCGATCGGATTGCCGATGTCGACGTCGGAGGGAACCTCGACGTCCTGGTATCTGCTGACCAAGGCCTTTGGCGGCGAACTCTTCGACAAGGACTTCAAGCCGCTCTTCACCACCCCGGATTCGGCCGGCTACAAGGCGCTGGCCTTTGAGATCCAGGCGATGAAGGATGGCCTTGTCGATCCGGCGTCGACCGGGCTGAAGGACAGCCAGATCAACGAATCGATGTTCGGCCAGGGTCAGACCAGCATCATGATCAGCGGCGAGCCTGGCCGTATCGCCCAGTTCGCCGATCCGGCGAAATCGAAGGTCGCCGGCCAGATCGAGGCCATTCTCGTCGCCACCGAAAGCGGCAAGACGCGCAGCTACGGCCTGCTCGAGGCGCTCGGCATCCCCGCCGCCTCCGAGCACAAGGAAGCGGCGCTCGCCTTCGTCAAGTGGATGACCTCGAAGGACTACCAGATCAAGAACTATGGCGTCGGCGTCCTGCCGACGCGCACATCGGCGCTCGAGCAATTGAACAAAGACGGCAAGCTGCTCAGCGGTGCCGTCCTGGTGGAGCAGGCCCCGACCGTCGGAGCGTTGTTCCCGCAGGGCACGCCGACCTGGTATCCGCAGTTCTCCAGCGCGGTGTCGAACGCGATCAACCAGGCCGTCAAGGGCGAGGTCACGGTTGACGAGGCCGTGAAGTCGATCGCGGACGAAACCGTGAAGGCGCAGCAGCAGTGACATTGGCCGCCGCCGTCCCGGCGCGGCGAAGGCGTGACAAGGGCATCGACGGTTCCGCCGATGCCCGGCTCGGCCTGATGCTCGCTGCCCCGATCGTCATCGCCATGGTGTCGCTGGTGCTGTTTCCCGTGGCCTCGACGCTCTGGGACAGCCTGCACCGGGTCAATCCGATGATGGCCGGCCAGCCCTTCATCGGGCTGCAGCACTATCGCGACCTCATCGTCGACCCGATCGTCAACGAGGCCTGGCGCAACACGCTCGTCTATGTGCTGATCTGCGTCGCGCTCGAGACGGCGGGGGGCATCGGCGCGGCGCTTCTGATCAACCAGGCCGGCCGCTGGCGCCGCTATGTGCTGGCGGCGGTGGTGCTGCCCTGGGCACTGCCCGGCGTCGTCAATGCGGTGGTCTGGGGCTGGATCTACAATCCTGCCTTCGGCCTCCTCAACGGCCTCCTGGTTGCGGCCGGGCTCGACTTCGAGAAATTCGTCTGGTTCAACGACCGCACCATCGCGCTCTTCGCCGTGTCGCTGGTCCATGTCTGGCGCATGCTGCCGCTCACCGCCGTCATCGTGCTGGCGGCGCTGCAGAGCATTCCCTCCGACCTCTACGAGGCGGCGCGCATCGACGGCGCCTCGCGCCGGAAGATGTTCACCAACATCACGCTGCCGCTCATCCGCGGCGGCGTCGCGATCGCCATGACCCAGTCGACCGTCGCGGCGTTCAATTTCTTCGATGAGGCCTGGATCCTCACCGGCTCGGCGCGCGGCACGCGGCCGATCCTCGTGCAGGTCTATCTCGAGGCGTTCCAGAACCTGCATTTCTCCTATGGCATGGCGCTCAGCGTCCTCGTCATGATCGCCTCGCTCGCCGTTTCGCTCGTCTATGTCCTGCGCGTGCAGCGCGTCACGAGGCTCGACTGATGGAGCTCCGCCTTTCCCACCGCATCCTCACCGGCATCGGCCTGACGCTGCTGATCCTGTGGTCGATCGGCCCGATCTACTGGGCGATCGCCACCAGCTTCACGCCGACGCCCGACCTGATGTCGCAGCCGATCCACTTCTTCCCGGAGCATCTGACCCTCAACCACTATCAGCGGCTCGCCGGCTTCGGCTATATCGCCTCGAACGACGTCACCGTCGCGGCGCAGTTCCGCAACGCGCTGGTGAACTCGGTCATCACCGCGGTGGCCGCGACCGGCGTCTCGATCCTGCTCGCCAGCCTCGGCGGCTATGCCTTCGCCCGGCTCGAATTCCCGGGCCGGCAGGCGATCTTCTTCATCGTCATCGCGACGATCGCCATTCCCGGCTACACGGTGCTGATCCCGCTCTACCGGCTGATGGTGAGCCTCAAGCTGCTCGACACCTATCTCGGCGTGACGCTCATCTATCTCTCGGCCTTCCTGCCGCTGGCGCTCTGGCTGATGCGCAGCGTCTTCCAGCAATTGCCGATTTCGGTCGAGGAAGCGGCGCGCATCGACGGCGCCGGCCGCTTGACGATCCTCTTCCGCATCGTCATGCCGCTCGCGGCGCCCGGCCTCGTCGCCGCCTCGATCATCACCTTTCTCGGCGCCTGGGGGCAGTACATGGTGCCGCTCATCTTCTCGCCGACCAAGACCAAGCCGCTGACCGTGCTCATCCCGGAATTCTCGACCAAGAATTTCGTCGATTACGGCCTCATCAACGCCGCCGGCACCATCGCGATGATCGTGCCGATCCTGATCGTCGTGTTCCTCAATCGCTATCTGGTCAGCGGCCTCACCGCCGGCTCCGTCAAGTAGCGACACACAGACCCCGAACGACAAAGACAAGAGACATCATGGGCATCACCGAACAGACCATCGTCGAGCAGTTCCCGTTCTGGCGCGCCGCGCTGGTCGCGCGGCAGAAGCTGCCGGCCGCCCCGGTCACCGTCTTCGTCGGCTGCGGCACCTCGTACAACCTCGCTCTGTCGCTCGCCGCCGTGGCCAATGCCGCCGGCCGCACCGCCATCGCCGTGCCGGGACGCGAATGGGTCGACCGTCCGCAGAGCTACTGGCCGGATTGGCAGAGCGCGCATGTCGTCGCGCTGTCGCGAAGTGGCGAGACGACCGAGACCATCGCCGCCGCCGAGGCGAGCCGCGCCGCCGGCGCCTTCGTCACCGGCATCACCTGCGCCGCGGGCAGCGGCCTTGCCGCCGTCTCCGATCGCGTCGTCTTCGCCGAGACGCATCCGGCCGAAGGCATCGTCATGACGGCCTCGGCAAGTCTGATGCTGCTGATGGGGCTGCAGCTGATCGGCATTCCCGTCGATGCCGGCGTCGTCGATGCGGCCGAGGCCGCGCTTTCCGCGACCGATGCGGCGGCGGATGCGCTGATCGCGGGCCGCTCGCATTTCGTCTATCTCGGCGGCGGGTCGCTCTATGGCGTCGCGCTCGAAGGGGCGCTGAAGCTGCTCGAGATGAGCCAGACCTTCGCGCAGGCCTTCCATCCGCTCGAATATCGCCATGGCCCGATCAGCCTGCTCGACGAGCGCACGGTCGGCGTCATGCTCTATGGCGACGCGCGGCCGGACGACGAGGCGCTGCTCGTCGGCGAGATGCGGGCGAAGGGCGCGCGGGTCATCGGTTTCGGCGGACCGGGCGATGTCAGCATTTCCGTCCCGGTCGCCCCGGCGCTCGCCGGTCTCGCCGCGCTGCCGGCGCTGCAATTGCTCGGCGAGCGCGTCGCGGCCGCCAAGGGGCTCGATACGGTGGCGCCGCGCCATCTGACCAAGGTGGTGATGCTCGCCTGACCGGCGCCACGATCGGCGCGGCGCGCAATCGCATGATGCACGGAAGAGCGGCCTCGCGTAAGACACGCGCATGGGCTATGCACGCGGCATGCAGCCCATGATCGCCATCGACGGTCTTTCCAAGACCTATGCCAGCGGCTTCCAGGCGCTGAAGAACGTCTCGCTGGAAATCCAGCGCGGCGAGATCTTCGCGCTGCTCGGCCCGAACGGGGCCGGCAAGACCACCTTGATCAGCATCGTCTGCGGCCTGACGCGCGCGAGTTCCGGCACCGTCACCATCGGCGGCCACGACATCGTGCGCGACTATCGCGCCGCGCGCGGCCTGGTCGGTCTCGTGCCGCAGGAACTCACCACCGACGCCTTCGAGACGGTGTTCGCGACGACCAGCTTCTCGCGCGGCCTGTTCGGCAAGCCGCCGAACCCGGCCCATATCGAGAAGGTGCTGCGCGAGCTCTCGCTCTGGGACAAGAAGGACAGCAAGATCATGACGCTTTCGGGCGGCATGAAGCGGCGCGTCCTGATCGCCAAGGCGCTGTCGCACGAGCCCGACGTGCTGTTCCTCGACGAGCCGACGGCCGGCGTCGATGTCGAGCTGCGCCACGACATGTGGCGCGTCGTGCGGGCGCTGGCCGATTCGGGCGTCACCATCATCCTGACGACGCATTATCTCGAGGAAGCCGAGGAGATGGCCGACCGCATCGGCGTCATCAATCGCGGCGAACTCATCCTGGTGCAGGACAAGGCCACGCTGATGCAGCGGCTCGGCCGCAAGCAGCTGACGATCGAGCTTGCCTCGCCTCTCGCCGCCGTGCCCGAGGCGCTCGCTGGCTATGCCCTCGTGCTCGGCAAGGACGGCACCGAACTCGTCTACACCTATGACAGCGAGGCGGCCGGCAATGCCATCGCTGCCCTCCTCGCCGACATCGCCGCCGCCGGCATCGCCCTCAAGGATCTCCGCACCGAGGAATCCTCGCTCGAGGAGATCTTCGTCAGCCTGGTGAAGGGCACGTCATGAACATCCATGCCATCAGCGCGATCTATCGCTTCGAGATGGCGCGCACCCGGCGGACGCTGCTGCAGAGCATCATCTCGCCGGTGCTGTCGACGTCGCTCTATTTCGTCGTCTTCGGATCGGCCATCGGTCCGCACATGAACGAGATCGCCGGCGTCAGCTATGGTGCCTTCCTGGTGCCGGGGCTGATCATGCTCGGCCTCCTGACGCAGTCGATCTCGAACGCCTCGTTCGGCATCTATTTCCCGCGCTTCGTCGGTACGATCTATGAGCTCTTGTCGGCGCCGGTTTCGCCGATGGAGACCGTCATCGCCTATGTCGGGGCGGCGGCGACGAAATCGACCATGCTGGCGCTGATCACGCTGGCCACCGCAGCGCTGTTCGTCGATCTCCGCATCGACCATCCGTTCTGGATGATCGCCTTCCTGCTCCTGACCGCGATCACCTTCTCGCTGCTCGGCTTCATCATCGGCATCTGGGCCGATAATTTCGAGAAGCTGCAGCTGGTGCCGCTGCTCATCATCACGCCGCTGACCTTCCTCGGCGGCAGCTTCTATTCGATCGACATGCTGCCACCCTTCTGGCGCACGGTGACGCTGTTCAATCCGGTGGTCTATCTCGTCAGCGGCTTCCGCTGGTCGTTCTACGGCCAGTCCGACGTCGCCATCGGCATCAGCCTGGCGATGACGATCGTGTTCATGCTGATCTGCCTCGCCGTCGTCGCCTGGATCTTCAAGACCGGCTACCGGCTGAAGCGATAGCCGCGCACCCGCCGGCTTGAACCGGCGGGCCCTTCCCGTGCTAGCTTCACCATGCGTTGCCGGGGAGAGCCGCGATCGCCGCCTATCGTTTCATCCATGCCGCCGACATCCATCTCGATTCGCCGCTGCGCTCGCTGGCGCTGCGGGATAGCGATCTCGCCAGCCTGATCGGCGACGCGACGCGGCAGGCCTTTGTCGGCATCGTCGATCTCGCCCTTGCCGAGCGGGTCGATGCGCTGATGATCGCCGGCGATCTCTATGACGGCGAGCAGACCTCGATGAAGACGGCGCGCTTCCTCGCGGACCAGCTGCGCCGGCTGGACGAGGCGGGCATCCGCGTCTTCCTCATCCGCGGCAATCACGATGCGCTCTCGAAGATCACGCAGGAGCTCATCTTCCCGCCGGGCGTGAAGCTCTATCGCGGCCGCGGCGAGGTGGTCGAGGTCGAGCGGGCGCACGGCGCGGTGCCGATCGCCGTGCACGGGCTCTCCTTCGCCAAGCCGCAGGCGCCGGAAAGCCTGCTGCCGGGGTACCGGACGCCGGTGGCGGATGCCGTCAATATCGGGCTGATGCATACGAGCCTTGCCGGCGCGCCCGGCCACGACGTCTATGCGCCGGCGAGCCTTGCCGATCTCCAGTCGCATGGCTTCGACTATTGGGCGCTCGGCCACATCCACCAGCGCGCCGCGCATCAAGGCCCCGCCACCATTGTCATGGCCGGCATGCCGCAGGGCCGCGACATCAACGAGGCCGGGCCGAAATCGGTCAGCCTCGTCACCATCGCCGACGACCGCTCCGTCCATGTCGAGGAGCGGCTGACCAGCATCGCCGAGTTCCGCCGCGTCGCCGTCGATGCGAGCGGCCTCACCGAATGGTCCGATCTCGTCGCGGCCGTCGGCACGGCGCTCGCGGCGGCGCGGGCCGAGACGCGCTCGCCGCATCTCGTCGCGCGGCTGGAGCTTGCCGGGACGACGCCGCTTGCCTGGCGCATCCGCCGCGACGCCGATCTCCTGAAGGCCGAGGCGGACATGGCGGCGGCGCGGCATGGCGATGCCCATGTCGAGAAGCTCGTGCTCGGCGTCGCCAACCCCATCGTCGCGGGCGATGGCGCCGATCCCTTGGTCGAGCTCGCGCGACTGATCGGCGCCGATGTGCTGGAGGCGCCGGCGTTTCGCGCCGGGCTCGGCGAGTGGACGGCACAGCTCAGCGGCCAGTTGCCGGGCGAACTCCGCGATCTCTTCGGCGGCGACGAGGCGACCGCCGCTGCGCTCATCACACGGCTCGCCGCCGAGGGCACCGAAGAGGTGCTGGCGCGGCTGCAGGCCGATGCGCCGGCCGGGAGCGACGACTGATGCGGCTCGATCGGCTCGGCCTCGTCCGCTATGGCCGCTTCACCGGCCGCACGCTCGATTTCGGCGAAAGGCCGGCTTCGGGTCCCGATCTCCACATCGTCTATGGCCGCAACGAAGCCGGCAAATCGACGACGCTCGCCGCCTGGCTCGATCTCCTCTATGGCATCGGCATGCAGAGCCCCTACGGCTTCCTGCACCCTTACGCCACCATGCGCATCGAGGCGACGCTGGAGCTGGAGGGCCGCTCGCGCCACTTCGCCCGCATCAAGCGGCCGCAGAACAGCCTGCTGGACGCCGCCGAGCAGCCCTTGCCCGATGCGGCGATCCTCAGCGAGCTCGGCGGCATCGGCCGCGATGCCTATCGGACGATGTTCTCGCTCGACGACGACACGCTCGAGGCGGGCGGCGAGAGCATCCTCGCGAGCCGCGGCGATCTCGGCCAGTTGCTCTTCTCGGCCAGCGCCGGTCTTGCCGCGCTCGGCCAGCGGCTCGAACGGTTGAAGCAGGAGGCCGACAGCTTCTACAAGCCGTCGGGGCGCAAGACCGGCCTTGCCGAGCTCAAAGCGCGCCTCGCCGCGCTGAAGGAGCAGCGCGAGGCGATCGATACGCTCGCCTCGACCCATGCCAAATTCGTCGAGGCGGAGAAGACGGCGCGCGAGGCCTATGGCGCGGCCACGGCCGAACGCGGCCGCCTGCAGGCCGAGAGCGATGCGCTGAAGCGCCAGATTGGCGCCTTGCCGCGCCTCGCTTCGCTGCGCGCGGCGCGCGAGGAACTCCGCCTTTATGCCGATCTCGCCGTGCCGCCGGCCGGCTGGGCGAGCGACCTGCCGGCGCTGCAGGCCGCCGAGGTCGCGCTGGCGACCCGCCGCGAAGGCCTTCGCCAGGAGAGCGCCCGCCTCGAACGCGCCCTCGCCGCGCTGATCGACGATCCCGCGGCGCTCGCCGAGGCCGATCGCCTTGCCGGCCTCGACGATCTCAGGTCCCGCTACAGCACGGCGGCGCGCGACCTGCCGGCGCGGACGCTGGAACTGGCCGAGGCCGAGCGCACCGTCGCGGCGATCCTCGCCCGCATCGGCCGTCCGGACGAGGCGGCGCCGCGCCCCCTGCTGATCGACGCCGCCCGCTCGGCGCGGCTGATGGCGCTGGTCGAGCAACGCTCCGGCATCGATGCGACCCGCGCGGCCGCCGAGGCCGAAAGCGCGGCGGCCGAGACGGCGCTGACCGACGCCGAGGCGCGCTTCCGCGCGCAGGCGGGCTCCACGCCTCTCGCGAGGGACAGCCTCGCCCTGATCACGGCGACGCTGGCGAGCCTCCGCGGCGAGGATGTCGAGGGGCGGGCCCAGCGGGCGCGCCGCGTGCTCAGCTCTGCCGAGGAGGTGCTGGCCGAGCGCCTCGCCGCCCTCGCGCCCTGGCAGGGCGATGGCGATGCGCTCGCCGTCCTGATCGTTCCCACCGCGGCCGACATCGCCGACTGGAAGTCGGCCCTCGACAATGGCATGGCCGAGGAGACGCAGTACCGCGCCGATCTCGACCGCCTCACCACGCAGGTGGCCCGCGAGGAGGCGGCGATCGCGGCGCTCGATGCCCTCGCCGGCATGGGCAGCGAGGCCGAGGCGGCGGCGGCACGGCTCGGCCGCGAGGCGGCCTGGGCGGCGCATCGCGCCGCGCTCGACCTTGCGAGCGCCGACGCCTTCGAGGCGGCGATGCGCCGCGACGACGTCGCCGGCGAGGCCCGCCTCCTTCATGTCAGCGAAGGCGCGCGGCGGGCGCAGATCGCCGAGACGCTGGCCGTGACGCGGGCCGAACGGCTCCGGGCTGGAGAGCTGCTGGCCGCGACCACAGAGCGACGGACGCTGCTGCGGGCCGACATCGACGCGCGCCTCGAGCGCATTGTGCCGGGGCTGATGGCGGCGAGCGGGCTCAGCGGCGCCGAGACCTGGCTGCAACGGCGGACGCTCGCGCTCGAGGCGCGCGATGCCGTCCGTGTCGCGCGCGCCGAGGCGCAGCAGGCCGAGCACGGTCTTGAGTCGGCTAATCAACGGCTCGCGGGCGTCCTCGCTGAGGCGGGTCTCGCCGTCGCCGGCGCCGAGGGGCTCGACGCGCTGCGGTCGATCGGCGAATTCGCGGTCGCCTCCGCCGGTGCCGCTGCGGCCGCGGCCGAGGCGCTGGCCGAGGCCCGGCGCGCGCTGGAGCGCCGCGGCAAGGCGCTCGACGAGGCGCTCGCGCGCGACGACGCCTGGCAGAGGACGTGGCGGGAGGCCCTCGCGGGCAGCTGGCTCGAGGCGGCGGCGCCGCCGGTCGGCGCCATGCGCGAGATCCTCACCGCCTTGCAGACGCTCTCGACCGAACTCGGCAAGGCGGCGGGCCTTGCCGATCGCATCGGCAAGATGGAGAGCGACCAGGCCGCCTATCGGGCCGGGCTCGACGCGATTGCGGCCGGGCTCGGCATCCGCGAGGACCTCGACACCGCCACGCTCGCGGGCCGTCTGCGCGACCGCATCGCGGCAGCGATCGCCGCCGAAACCGAGCGCCGCGCGCTGTCGGATCGCCTCGCCGACTTGGCCGAGGACGAGACGGCGCTTGCGGCGGACGAGGCGGTATTGCGCCGGCAAAGCAACGCCATGACGGGCTTCTTCGGCGTCGAGACGCTGGCCGATGTCGCGACCTCGCTCGCCGCCGCCACTGAGCGGACCCGGCTTCTCGCGCAGGTGGCCGAGGCCGAGGCCGACATCATGGCCGCGCTCAACGTCGGCGCGATCACTGAGGGCGAAGCGCTGCTCGCCGCCGCTGACCGCGACGCGCTGACGGCGACGCTCGCCGAGCTGCAGCGCCGCCTCGCCGATAGCGACGCCCGTTGCCAGCAGCTCTTCGCCGAGATGAGCGCCGCCTCGGACCGGCTCGCCCGCATCGGCGGCGACGGTGCGGTGGCGGCGCTCGAGGTGCAGCGGCGCACGGTGCTGGCCGAGATCGAGGATGGCGCGCTGCGCACGCTGCGCCTCCGCGCCGGCATCGGTGCCGCCGAGGCGGCGCTCCGGCTCTATCGCGAGCGCCATCGCAGCCAGATGATGGCGCGCGCCTCGGAAGCCTTCCGCACGATCAGCCGCGGCGCCTATTCGGGGCTCACCTCGCAGGCCGACAAGGATGGCGAACGGCTGATCGCCCTCGTCGCCGGCGGCGGCTCCAAGGCGGCGGCGGAGCTCTCCAAGGGCACGCGCTTCCAGCTCTATCTGGCGCTGCGCGTCGCCGGCTATCACGAATTCGCCGCGACGCGGCGGGCCGTGCCCTTCATCGCCGACGACATCATGGAGAGCTTCGACGATTTCCGCGCCGAGGAGGCGTTCCGCCTGTTCGCCGGCATGGCCGAGGTCGGGCAGGTGATCTACCTGACCCATCACCAGCATCTGATCCCGATCGCCGAGAGCGTCTGCCCCGGCGTGCGCGTGCATCGGCTCGACGAGGCCTGAGCGGAGCGGCCGGTTTTCATCGCCCCTTCGGCATGCTAGAAATCCGTTCGTCTTTCGTTCTAAGGGGCCTTGCATGGGACGCCGCGCAGGAAGCGCCGATCTGCCGCTGCATGGCGGCCGCGTTCCGGCCTGGCTCGGCCAGCGGATGACGCGGCTCGGCGCCGTCATCACCGAGGCGATCGTGCATCATTACGGCCGCGAGGAATTCCTCCGACGGATGGCGCATCCGTTCTGGTTCCAATCCTTCGGCGCCGTGATGGGCATGGACTGGCATTCCTCCGGCATCACGACGAGCGTCATCGGCGCCCTGAAGCGCGGCCTTGCGCCGCTCTCCGGCGAACTCGGGCTCACCGTCTGCGGCGGCCGCGGCGCGCAGTCGCGCAAGACACCCGACGAGCTCATCCTCGCCGGCAACCGCGCCGGCTTCGACGGCGCGGCGCTGGCCGCCGCCAGCCGCCTCGTCGCCAAGGTCGACAGCGCCGCCGTGCAGGACGGCTTCGATCTCTATCTGCATGGCTTCATCGTCGCCGATGACGGGCAATGGGTCGTCGTGCAGCAGGGCATGAATGGCGGCTCGAAGCTTGCCCGCCGCTATCACTGGCTGTCGGAGGGGCTGACCAGCTTCGTCGACGCGCCGCATGCCGCCATCGACGGACGCGGGCAGGGCGAGATCGTGAACCTGACCGATCGCCGCGCCGAAGCCTCGCGCCGCGGCCAGATCGACATGCTGCGCGATCTCGGGCCTGATCGCATCGTCCGCGAGGCCGGCCTGCTCGCCGGGATCCCGGTCACGCCGCCGCCGCCGGAGGCGCCGCTGCTGCCGCATCTCGTGATGCCGGAACATCACGATGTCAGGCCGAAGGACGTGATCCTCCGCCGCCTGCATGGTGCGCTCGCCGCCGCTTCCGAGCGCGCACCTGTCGATTTCGAAGATCTCCTGACGGTGCCGGGCGTCGGCGCGCGGACGGTGCGCGCGCTCGCCCTCGTCGCCGAGGTGGTGCATGGCGCGCCCTGCCGCTTCGCCGATCCGGCGCGCTTCTCGCTCGCCCATGGCGGCAAGGACCGCCATCCCTATCCGGTGCCGCTCAAGGTCTATGACGAGACCATCACCGTGCTGAAATCGGCGATGGTCAAGGCGAAGCTCGGCAATGACGACCGGCTCGAGGCGATCCGCCGGCTCGACGAGGCGACGCGGCGGCTGGAGCGCGATGCACGCGGGCCGAGCTTCGACGCGTTCGTCGCCGGCGAACGGCAGCGCTCGCATGCCTATGGCGGCATGAGCGTGTTCGGGCCGGAGCCGCCGCCGGACGAGGCCGATCTCTTCGGCAGCGCCGAGCGGCGCGGCTGACGATGAGCGATAGCGACCCGTTCGACCTCGCGCGCTTCGTCACGGCGCAGGAGGGCGTCTTCGACACGGCGCTGGCCGAGCTTGCCGCCGGACGGAAGCGCAGCCACTGGATGTGGTTCGTGTTCCCGCAGCTGCGTGCGCTCGGCCGGTCGGAGACGGCGCTCTTTTATGGCATCGGTTCGCTCGAGGAGGCGCGCGCTTTTCTCGCCCATCCGCTGCTCGGCCCCCGCCTCCGCGCGGCAACGCGCACGGTCCTCGCGGCGCCGGCACCCTCGCTGCATGCGTTGTTCGGATCGCCCGACGATCTGAAGTTCCGCTCATCGATGACGCTGTTCGCGGTCGCCGACGGGGAGGCGGCCAGCGTGTTCGCAGCCGCACTCGATCGCTGGTGTGCGGGCGTTCGCTGCCCGCTGACGCTCGATCTGGTCGGCGGCGGCTGAGGCTCAGGCGGGGCCGCCGAGGCCGCGCCAGCTCTTGCCTTGGAAGAAGATGAGCGGCTCGCCCTCGGAGCCGTGCACCGCCAGCACGCGGCCGATGACGATCGAGACCGCGCCATGCTCGACGATCTGCTCGACCGCGCAGTCGAAGGCGCCGAGCGCCGCCTTGAGGATCGGCGCGCCACTCGCGAGCGTGATCCATTCATGGCCCTCGAAGCGGGCCGCGCCGGAGACGCCGCCGCGTCCGCCGAAGGCATCGACCAGCGCGGCGGCGTTGGCCGGGAGATAGTTGATCGCGAAATGGCGGCGCGAGACGACACCGGCGAGCGCGCTGGTTTTCTGGTCGATCGAGACCAGCATGGTGGCGGGATCGGCGCTGACATGGGCGGCGGAGAGGCCGAGAAATCCGGTCGGGCCCTCGTCGCTCTGGGCGGTGACGATGGTCATGCCGGTGGCGCGCTGGCCCAGCGTGCGCCAGAAGGTCCTGGCATCGATGCCGGCGGGCGGGCTCGTCTCGGTCCTGGCGTTGTCGGTCATGGCGGTCTCCGTCAAAAAGCGTCCAGGGGCGATCGGCCTCGGCGCGATCCTGGCTTCCAGACGGCATTGACCGGATTTTTCGCGGCCCGCGCAAGCAAGCCGATGCTCGGCTAGCCCTAGAAAAGCAAAAGGCGTCCCGAAGGACGCCTGTTCACTGCCGGATTTCCTTGCGGAAATTTTGGAGCGGGCGAAGGGATTCGAACCCTCGACCCTAACCTTGGCAAGGTTATGCTCTACCCCTGAGCTACACCCGCTTCCGTGCCCGACGCTGCCGGACGGCGCACCTTATGGCGCATGGTCCGGAGGATTGCAACAGTCAATTTTCCGGCGATCCACAGCCCCCATTGGCCGGGCCCATCCGAGGCGCTAGAAGGGCGGCGCAGAGCCGTTTTGCGGCGCATGGAGCAGGGAGAGCGGGCTGTGCAGAAGACGCGGGAGGAGCTTTTCCACTTCCTCGGCGAGCTCGGAATCGGCACGGAAACGGCCGAGCATCCGCCGCTCTATACGGTCGCGGACGGCAAGCATCTCCGCCAGGCGATGGTCGGGCTGCACAGCAAGAATCTGTTCCTCAAGGACAAGAAGGGCCGGCTCTTCCTCGTCGTCGCGGTCGAGGACAGCCTCATCGACCTGAAGCGGCTGCATGAGGCGATCGGCGGCAATGGCCGTCTTTCCTTCGGCTCGGCCGAGCTGCTGCTCGAGGTGCTCGGCGTGACGCCGGGCTCGGTGACGCCCTTCGCGCTCGTCAACGATGCGCCGCCGCGGGTGACGCTGGTGCTCGACCAGCGCTTCCTTGCAAGCAGCGACGCCAATTTCCATCCGCTCGTCAACACGGCGACGACGCGCATCGCCGTCGCCGACCTCCTCGCCTTCGCGCGGGCGACCGGCCATGAACCGCTCATCATCGCATTTGCGGCCGCGGAGGCCGCGGCGGATTTGTAAAACGCGCGGCAAAGTTCCATCTTCACCGCTGAAACACGCCGGCAGGGCCGGCGGAACCCCAATCGAGGCGTGACGCTCATGAACCAGCCCAGCTACAGCTTCGGGTCTTCCTACCAGCCGGCGCCGGACGCTCCGGGCGGCGATCTCGTGCGCGACACGACGACCCAGACCTTCGCCAAGGACGTGATCGAGGAATCGCGCCGCCAGCCCGTGCTGGTCGATTTCTGGGCGCCGTGGTGCGGGCCCTGCAAGCAGCTGACCCCGGTGCTGGAAAAGGTCGTCAAGGGCGCCCGCGGCGCCGTGCGGCTCGTCAAGATGAACATCGACGATCACCCGCAGGTCGCTGGCCAGCTCGGCATCCAGTCGATCCCGGCCGTGATCGCCTTCGTCGATGGCCGCCCGGTCGACGGCTTCATGGGCGCGGTGCCCGAGAGCCAGATCAAGACCTTCATCGAAAAGCTCGCCGGCCCCGGCGGCCCCTCGGAGATCGAGGCGGCGCTGGAGGAGGGCGAGGCGCTGATCGCGGAGGGCGCGGTCGCGGAAGCCGCGCAGCTCTTCGCGGCCATCCTCGGGGCCGAGCCGGAGAATATCGCCGCGCTTGCCGGCCTTGCCCGCTGCCATCTCGCGCTCGGCCAGGTCGCCGAGGCCAAGGCGCTCGTCGACAGCGTGCCCGAGGCGAAGGCGGGCGATCCGCTGATCGCGGCCGTGCGCGCGCAGCTTGCGCTGATCGAGCAGACGGCGGCGCTCGGCGAAGAAGGGGAACTTCGCGCCCGCATCGCCGAGAACGCAAAGGATTTCCAGGCGCTGTTCGACCTCGCTTTGCTCCGCAATGCCAAGGGTGATCGCGAGGAAGCGACCGACCTCCTCCTTGAAATCGTCCGCGCCAATCGCAATTGGGAGGAGGAGAAGGCGCGCAAGCAGCTGGTCCAGCTGTTCGAGGCCTGGGGAATGACCGACGAGGCCACGCTTTCGGGCCGCCGCCGGCTGTCCTCGCTCCTGTTCTCGTAAGGCACGTTCGCATGCAGGCTGGAAAAGCCCATTATGAAGGTCCTGGTGACCTTCCCGACAGCGTCCCGGTATTTCCCCTGACCGGGGCGCTGCTGCTGCCGCGCGGCCAGATGCCGCTCAACATCTTCGAGCCCCGCTATCTGGCGATGGTCGACGAGGCGATGGCCGGCAACCGGCTGATCGGCATGATCCAGCCGTCGGCCCCGGCCGGCGAGGACGGCGAACCCGCGCTCTCCGCGATCGGCTGCGTCGGCCGCATCACCTCCTATGCCGAGACCGATGACGGCCGCTACATGATCTGCCTGACCGGCATCGCCCGCTTCAAGGTGGTCACTGAGCTGGAAGGCCGGGCCGGCTTCCGCATTTGCCGCATCGCGACCGACGAATTCCGGTCGGATTTCGCCGAGAATGCCGGCGCCGAGGCGGTCGATCGCACGCGGCTGCTCGATGTCTTCCGCGCCTATCTCGAGGCCAACCGCCTCGAGGCCGACTGGGACAATATCGGGCGGACCTCGAACGAGACGCTGGTCAATGCGCTCTCGATGATGAGCCCCTATGGTCCGGCGGAGAAGCAGGCGCTGCTCGAGGCGGCGGATCTTCGCGCCCGCGCCGAGACGCTGATCGCGCTCACCGAGATGTCGCTGGCGCGCGGCGGCGATGGCGGCCCCTCGCCACTGCTCCAGTAGCCAACGCCATGGCCGCGCTCGACCGTCCCGCCGCCCGCATCGACGTGAAGCTGCTCGAGATCCTCGTCTGCCCGGTCACCAAGACCGCGCTCTCCTATGACGAGGAACGGCAGGAGCTGGTGAGCCGCGCCGCGCGGCTCGCCTATCCGATCCGCGACGGCATTCCGATCATGCTGCCCGACGAGGCGCGGCCGCTCGAGGACGACTAGCCGTCAGATCGGCTCGCCGCGCAGGAGGCGCGGGCCGGAGGCGCCGGCATCGGCGGCGACGCCGATGAAGCGGCGCTTGAGGCCCGGCATGCGGTCGACGAGGCCGAGGCCGACATCGCGCGCGATGCGCAGCGCCGGATTGTCGTTCGAGAACAGCCGGTTCAGCCCGTCGGTCACCATCCCCATCTGCACCGTGTCGAAGCGGCGCCAGCGCTCATAGCGCTCGAGCACGGCGCTCCCGCCGGGATCGAGGCCGAGCCGGGCGGCCTCGACGACGCTTTCGGCCAGCGCCGCCGCATCCTTGAAGCCGAGATTGAGCCCCTGCCCGGCGATCGGGTGGATCGCATGGGCGGCATCGCCGCAGAGCGCAAAGCGCGGCGCGACGAAGCTGCGCGCGATCATCAGCCCGAGCGGATAGGCGCGCGCCGGGCCTTCGGCGGTGATGGCGCCGAGATGGTGGCCGAAGCGGCGCTCCAGCTCGATGGCGAAGGTGAAGGCATCGCTCGCGACGAGACGGTCGGCCGTCTCGGTCGGCTCGGTCCAGACGAGCGAGGAGCGGTTGCCCGGCAGTGGCAGGATGGCGAAGGGGCCGGCGGGCAGGAAATGCTCTTCGGCGCGGCCGTGATGCGGCCGCTCATGCGCCACCGTGACGACGATGCCGGACTGGCCATAGCCCCAGCCGACCGTCTTGATGCCGGCAAGCGCGCGGAGGCGCGACTTCGCGCCGTCCGCCGCGACCAGCAGGCGCGTGCGGCGGGTGGTGCCGTCCGAGAGCGTGATCTCTGTAAGGCTGGGGCCGGCCGTGAAATCGCTGACGCCGAGGCCCTGCAGGCGGACGACGCCGGCCGCCTCGGCGGCCGTCGAGAGCGCCGCGACCAGGGCGCCATTCGGCACCATATGGGCGAAGGGGGCGATGCTGCCCTCGGCGCGCGCGAAGGTCAGGAACACCGGCCGCACAGGATCGCGGGCGCGGCTGTCGGTGACGATCATCTCCTCGATCGGCTGGGCGATCGGCGCGAGGCCGTCCCAGAGGCCGAGCGCCGAGAGCATCTCGCGGGCGGCGCTGGCGATCGCCGAGGCGCGGCCGTCGCGGGCGGCGGCGCCGGCCGGCGCCGGATCGACGACCGCGATGGCGAGCCCGGGCGCGCCGCGCTTCAGCGCCAGCGCCAGCGAGAGCCCGACATAGCCGCCGCCGGCAACGAGCACGTCGAAGGGCGGGACGTCGGCGTCATGAAGGGCGGTCATCATCGCTCCGTTCCTGCGTTGCGGCCTTCTGGTGCGGCCGGCGCTGCGGCTTGACACCATCGCGCCCGCGCCGCAACAGGGAATGGCGGGGGCGTTCGAAACGAGGGTGCAGCCAGAGTGACCGACGACCTCCTCGGGATACTTGATCTCGAAGCCCTCGAAATCAACCGCTACCGGGGTCGCAGCACCGATCCCGGCTGGCGCCGCGTCTTCGGCGGGCAGGTCATCGGCCAGGCGGTGGTGGCGGCGGCGCGGACGGTCGATCCGGCGCGGCGCATTCATTCGCTGCATGGCTATTTCCTCCGGCCCGGCGATCCCGACGCCTCGATCGACTATGAGGTCGAGCGCATCCGCGACGGCGGCAGCTTCACGACGCGGCGCGTCGTCGCTTGCCAGGCCGGGCAGGCGATCTTCGCCATGGCCGCGTCCTTCCATATCGACGAGCCCGGCGACGCGCACCAGATGCCGATGCCGGAGGTGCCGCCGCCCGAGGCGCTGCCGGACGAGACCGCGCTGCTTTCGGCGATCGCCGCGCGCGCGCCCGCTTCGGCCATGACCTTCTGGAAGGGCAAGCGGCCGATCGAGGTCCGTCCCGTGGATCTCGAAGCGTTTCTCGGCCGCAGCGGCGGCGCCAAGGGCCAGGCGAGCTGGATCCGCGCCCGCATGGCGCTGCCGGAGGATCCGGCGATCGTCAGCGCGGTGCTCGCCTATGCCTCCGACCTGACGCTGCTCGACACGACGCTGATCGCCACCGGCCGCTGGGCGCTCGATCCGGGGCTGATGGTGACGAGCCTCGACCATGCGATGTGGTTCCACCGCCCGTTCCGCTTCGACGACTGGCTGCTCTATGTCTGCGACAGTCCGATCGCCGCCGGCGCCCGCGGCTTCAATCGCGGCAGCCTGTTCGATCGCGCCGGCCAACTGGTTGCGTCGGTGGCCCAGGAAGGCCTTATCCGCATGCTGCGCCGCCGCGAAGACTGAGCAAGCAGGCGCCGTTTGATCGAATCCAGACTCAATATTGCCTACTGAAGAGGCAATTTCAGATGATTGCCGCGCTGGCAGTCAGGTTTCATGTCCTTTTTGCGACAGGCTTCGCGGGCATTTGCGCGATTTTTGAACTTTTCGCCGGACACGCGAAAGTTGGCACGGAGCTTGATTCCCTAAGGCCCGGCGCAGCGGCGTCAATCGGGCGGCATGCCGGTCGACCAATCGATCCTTGCGGTTCACCCGCCGCAAAAAGAGACGGGAACTGACACATGAAAATCGTGATGGCGATCATCAAGCCATTCAAACTCGACGAAGTGCGCGACGCGCTGACGGCCATCGGCGTGCAGGGCCTGACCGTCACCGAAGTCAAGGGCTACGGCCGCCAGAAGGGGCATACCGAAATCTACCGCGGCACCGAATATGCCGTCAGCTTCCTGCCCAAGCTGAAGATCGAGGTCGCCGTGTCGACCGAAGCGGTCGAGAAGGTCATCGACGCGATCTCGGGCGCCGCCAAGACCGGCCAGATCGGCGACGGCAAGATCTTCGTCTATTCGATCGACCAGGCCGTCCGCATCCGCACGGGCGAGACCGACACCGACGCGCTCTGACGCGCGATTCTGAAACCCATGAGATTTCATGAACAGCGCGAGCAAGGGGCACATGACGGATCGAATTGAAAACGTAGCCACGAGTAGCCGAGGGATGGGTCGCGCCATCGCCGATGGGATCAGTCGAGATGACCAGCGATCCGACAGGAGAGGTCTGATGAATCTGCGTAATGCCAAAGTTTCGCTGATGGGAGCGGCCGGCGCGCTGCTCTCGATGACAGCGTTCGCCTATGCCCAGGATGCCGTCCCCGCGGCCGGCGACGTCGCCGCGCCTGCGGCCGAAGTGGCCGCCGCCGCCGCCAAGGCGGTGGTCGACAAGGGCGATACCGCCTGGATGCTGGTCTCGACCGTGCTGGTCATGCTGATGATCGTGCCCGGCCTCGCGCTGTTCTACGGCGGTCTGGTCCGCGCCAAGAACATGCTCTCGGTCCTGATGCAGGTGCTGATGATCGCCTCGGTGGTCATGATCATCTGGGTGCTCTACGGCTACTCGCTCGCCTTCACCGACGGCTCGGGCATCATCGGCGGCCTGTCGAAGGCCTTCCTCGCCGGCGTCACGCCGGCCAGCACGGCCGCGACCTTCTCGGCCGGCTACGAGATCCCCGAATATGTCTTCATCGCCTTC
Source organism: Kaistia sp. (assembly GCA_965229325.1). GTDB lineage: Bacteria > Pseudomonadota > Alphaproteobacteria > Rhizobiales > Kaistiaceae > Kaistia. The sequence continues at coordinate 3,412,584 of OZ245873.1, forward strand.
CAGATGACCTTCGCGGCCATCACCCCGGCTCTCATCGTCGGCGCCTTCGCCGAACGCATGAAGTTCTCGGCGGTGCTGCTGTTCATGATCCTCTGGGTGACCTTCGTCTACTTCCCGGTCGCTCACATGGTCTGGCAGACGACCGGCTGGCTGTTCAAGCTCGGCGCTCTCGACTTCGCCGGCGGCACCGTCGTCCACATCAATGCGGGTATCGCGGGTCTCGTCGCCTGTATCATGGTCGGCAAGCGTGTCGGTCTCGGCAAGGATCTGATGCCGCCCCATTCGCTGACCAACTCGATGATCGGCGCCTCCCTGCTGTGGGTCGGCTGGTTCGGCTTCAACGCCGGCTCGGCGCTCGAGGCCAATGGCGCCGCGGCGCTCGCCATGATGAACACCTTCGTCGCGACGGCCGGTGCCGCCATCGGCTGGGCGCTCATCGAATGGATCGTCCGCGGCAAGCCCTCGATGCTGGGTGCGATCTCGGGCGTCGTGGCCGGCCTCGTCGCCGTCACGCCGGCGGCCGGCCTGATCGGGCCTGTCGGCGCGATCGTGCTCGGCTTCATCGCCTCGATCGTCTGCTTCTTCTTCGTCACCACGGTGAAGAGCGCGTTCGGCTATGACGACAGCCTCGATGTCTTCGGCGTGCATGGCGTCGGCGGCATCATCGGCGCCATCGGCACCGGTGTCCTCGCCTCCGCCTCGCTCGGCGGCGTCGGCTATGTCGAAGGCGTGACGATGGGTCATCAGGTCTGGGTGCAGATCCAGGCCGTGCTGACGACGGTCGTCTGGTCCGGCGTCGGTTCGGCCATCATCCTGAAGATCGTCGACGTGATCATCGGCCTGCGCGTCCGGCCGGAAGTCGAGAGCGAAGGCCTCGACATCGTCGAGCACGGCGAGCGCGCCTATCACAGCTAAGCCGTTGCTTGGCTGAACTCCGGCCGGCGCCTTGCGTGCCGGCCGTCACTTCCCGGCGGCGTCCGCCGGGCGACGGCGTCTCTCCTCCGAGACGGTTTCTCCTCCCAGGACTTCAGGGCTCCGATCGCGATCGGGGCCCTTTTTTTCGGCCGCTTGCCACCATCCCGCCGCGCGCGCCCTCGATGGTTAAAGCGCCCTTAACCAGCGGCCCCTAGGCTCGATTCGAGCGATCAGCACGGAGAGCGGACAGCATGAGCGGGCCGACGAGCGCCGGCAGGGCGATCTCGCCGTTTCAGAAACTGAACGACAGGCTGGCCGGCATCGCGCCCGGCCTGCCGCCGATCAATCTCGGCCTCGGCGAACCGCAGCATCCGATCCCCTCCTTCGTCGGTCCGGTGATCGCCGCCAATCTCGATCTGTTCGGGCGCTATCCGGCGATCCGCGGCACCGATGCGTTCCGCGCCGCCGTCGCCGCCTGGCTGAACCGCCGCTACGGCCTCGCCGGCATGCCGGTCGATCCCGAGACGATGGTCCTGCCGCTGAACGGCTCGCGCGAGGGACTGTTCTTCGCGGCGCTCGGCGCGCGCGAACGGGCGGCAGGCGTGGCGCGGCCGGCGGTGCTCTTGCCCAATCCGTTCTACCAGGCCTATGCCGCCGGCGCCGAAGCCGCGGGGCTCGAGATCGTCCTGCTCGATTCAGGGCCGGGCGACCGCGACCTGCCGGACCTCTCGCGCGTCGCGCCGGACGTGCTCCAGCGCACCGTCGCGCTCTATGTCGCCTCGCCGACCAATCCGCAGGGCAGCGTCGCGACGCTCGACGACTGGCGCCGCCTGATCGAGACCGCTCGCCGGCACGGCTTCATGATCTTCGCCGACGAATGCTATTCCGAGATCTATCGCAGCGTGCCACCGCCCGGCGTGCTCGAGGCGGCGGCGCTGATCGGCGACGGCTTCAGCAACATCGTCACGTTCCACTCGCTGTCGAAGCGCTCCAACCTGCCGGGCCTCCGCGCCGGCTTCGCGGCCGGCGATCCGGACTTCCTCGCCAATTGGCTGCGCCTTCGCAACATGGCGGCGCCGCAGGTGCCGGGGCCGATCCAGGCCGTCGCCGTCGCCGCCTATGGCGACGAGAGCCATGTCGCCGAGAACCGGGCGCTCTACAACGAGAAGTTCGCGCTCGCCGAGGCGCTGATCGGCGCCCCGGTGCCGGCCGGCGGCTTCTTCCTCTGGCTCGAGGTCGGCGATGGCGAGGATGCCGCCGTCCGCCTCTGGCGCGAGGTCGGCGTTCGGACCATCCCCGGCGGCTATCTCTGCCTGCCGACCGCGGCCGGCCTCAATCCCGGCCAATCCTTCCTGCGTGTGGCGATGGTCCAGGACATCGCGACGACCACCGAAGCGCTGCGCCGCATGGCGCGGGTGCTCGGCTGATCCTCTGGGGACACTGACAGCATGCGCTCCAACCGATCCGTCTCGCTCCCGATGCCCTCGGAGGATGGCGATGTCCTGCGCCGCTTCCTCGGCAAGCATGTCGGTTTCGTCGTCGGCCTCGCGCTGATCGGCGGCGTCGCGGCCCTCGCGGCGAGCCTCGCCACCTGGACGGTCGACGATCCCTCGCTGTCCTATGCCGCCGCGAAGCCGGTCGCCAACATTCTCGGCTTCCCGGGCGCCGTCGTCTCCGACCTCCTGATGCAGTTTCTCGGGCTCGCCTCGATCGCCTTCCTGCTGCCGGTGGTTTTCTGGGGCTGGCGGGCTCTGTTCAGCGGCCGCCCCTTCCGCAAGGCGATGCTGGCGACATGGATCCTGGCGACGCTGTGCGCGGCCGGCGCCCTCGCCTTCCTGCCGGTGACGGCGCATTGGCCGCTGCCGACCGGCATGGGCGGCGTCGCGGGCGATCTCATGGCCCGCATTCCGGCCGAGATCCTCGGCGCGGCGCCGAAGGACCGCGCGGCGTCGATCGCCCAGACGATCTTCGTCCTCCTCGCGGCCCTCAGCATGGTCCATGCCTGCGGCTTCCTCGGCGGCCGACGCACCGCTGCCGAAGCCGCGCCGGTGCCGCAGGTCAAGCCGGCGGCCCGGCGCGCGCTCAAGGAGGCGGATGCCTTCCTCGCCGACGAGGACGAGGGGGGCGGCTTCCTGTCGGTGCCGCTCGGGGCGCTTGCCCATTTCGGCTATTCGGCGCGGTCCGCCGTCGCCCGCCTCTTCGGGCGCCAGCCGGACGAGCCGGTCGCCCCTGCCCGCCGTGACGCCGCGCCGCGCAAGGGCCGCCGCGTCGAGCCGGGCCTCGAAGCCGGCACGGCCCGCCGCCGCGCGGGGGTTCCTGCCGATATCGCCGACGATCTCGACGACGAGGACGTGCTGCCGCCGCTGCCGCTTTCCGGCCGGGTCACGGCTCCGGCGCCGCGTCCGCGGCCCGGCAAGCGCGCCGGTGCCGAGGCGCAGCCCTCGCTGCTGCCGAGCGAGGCGTTCGAATTGCCGGCGCTGTCGCTCCTCACCGAGCCGAAGGCGCCCGATCCGCGCACCCGCATCAACAGCGAGGCGCTCGAGCAGAACGCCCGCGTGCTCGAAGGCGTGCTCGACGATTTCGGCATCCGCGGCGAGATCATCAATGTGCGCCCCGGCCCGGTCGTCACTCTCTATGAGCTGGAGCCGGCGCCCGGCATCAAGTCCTCGCGCGTCATCGGCCTTGCCGACGATATCGCCCGCTCGATGAGCGCGGTCGCGGCCCGCGTCGCCGTCATTCCCGGCAAGAACGCCATCGGCATCGAGCTGCCCAACCAGCGGCGCGAGATGGTGCTGCTGCGCGAAATGCTCTCGGCCGAGGATTTCGAGACCTCGAAGGCGCGGCTGCCGATCAGCCTCGGCAAGACCATCGGCGGCGAGCCTGTCATCGTCGATCTCGCGCGCATGCCGCATCTCCTCGTCGCCGGCACCACCGGCTCGGGCAAGTCGGTCGCCATCAACACCATGATCCTGTCGCTGCTCTACCGGCTGACGCCGGCCGACTGCCGGCTGATCATGATCGATCCGAAGATGCTGGAGCTCTCGATCTATGACGGCATCCCGCATCTTTTGACGCCCGTCGTCACCGATCCGAAGAAGGCCGTCGTCGCGCTGAAATGGACCGTGCGCGAGATGGAGGATCGCTATCGCAAGATGTCGAAGCTCGGCGTGCGCAATATCGACGGCTACAATGCGCGCGTCGGCCAGGCCAAGGCCAAGGGCGAGGTGCTGAACCGCACCATCCAGACCGGCTTCGACAAGCAGACCGGCCAGGCGATCTACGAGCAGGAGGAGCTGCCGCTCGATCCGATCCCCTATATCGTCGTCATCATCGACGAGATGGCCGACCTGATGATGGTCGCCGGCAAGGACATCGAAGGCGCGGTGCAGCGGCTGGCGCAGATGGCGCGCGCCGCCGGCATCCATGTGATCATGGCGACGCAGCGTCCCTCGGTCGATGTCATCACCGGCACGATCAAGGCCAATTTCCCGACCCGCATCTCCTTCCAGGTGACGTCCAAGATCGACAGCCGCACCATTCTCGGCGAGCAGGGCGCCGAACAGCTGCTCGGCCAGGGCGACATGCTCTACATGGCCGGCGGCGGCCGCATCCAGCGCGTGCACGGACCCTTCGTCAGCGACGAGGAGGTCGAGAAGATCGTCCGCCATCTGAAGGCGCAGGGTCATCCCGACTATCTCGATTCGATCACCGAGGACGATGGCGAGGCGTCGGAGGAGGGCGGCGAGGGCACGGCCGGGCTCGTCGGCGGCGAGGAATCGAACGATCTCTACGACAAGGCGGTCGCCGTGGTGCTGCGCGACCGCAAGGCGTCGACGTCCTATATCCAGCGGCGGCTGTCGATCGGCTACAACAGGGCCGCCTCGCTCATCGAGCGGATGGAGAAGGAAGGGCTGGTCGGCCCCGCCAACCACGCCGGAAAGCGCGAAATCCTGGTCGAGGGCGCGGAGGCGGAGCGCTTCTGACGCTCCGGCCGCGAAATCGCCATGCTCCGCCCCTAACGGACGGGCGAGACGGGGTAGACGGTCGCGCCTGCGGCCACGACACGAAGGACATGACGATCGTGATGCTCCAAGGGGCAGCCCGCCCGACCCGCCGGACCTTCCTCGCCAGCTGCGCCGGCCTCGCCGCCGCGACGGCCTTCACCGCGCCTGCCTCCGCCGCGTTCACCGCCGCCCAGGCGGCGACGCTGAAGAAGATCAGCGACACCTTCAACGCCATCCGCACCATGCAGGGCCGCTTCATCCAGTACGGCCCGAACGGCGAGGAATCGGAAGGCGTCTTCTTCATCAGCCGTCCCGGCAAGCTGCGCTTCCACTACAGCCCGCCGGTCAAGATGGACGTGATCTGCGACGGCAACCAGGTGTCGGTGCTCGATGCCAAGGTGATGACGCAGGATCTCTATCCGCTGTCGAAGACGCCGCTGCGCTATCTGCTGGCCGACCGCGTCGACCTGACCTCGTCGAACATCGTCCGCAAGATGACCGAGGAAGAAGACCTCGTCGCCCTGGTGCTGACGCAGAGTTCCAGCCTCTCCGACGGCAGCCTGAAGCTGATCTTCGACAGCAAGACGCTGGCGCTGCGGCAATGGGTCGTCACCGACGCGCAGGGGCTCGATACCTCGGTTGCCATCTATGAGGTCGAGATGGGCAAGCCGGCCGACCCCAAGAATTTCAAGATCGACTACTACCTGCCCAATTCGAAATAGCCGCGGCACGCCCCATGGGAGAGTGTCCCGGGGGCGTCCGGCGAAAGGCGACGTTCGGCAAGATCGCGTCCTTGTGATCGGCTTACGGTAAGGCAGCCGTACAACCCTCTTGAATCCCCGTCTGCTCTCCCCAATTGAATAACCAGAGCGGGCCGCCATCGCCCCGGCAGTGCCCCCCGTCTCGCCGAGATGGCGTCCGCCCGAGCGTCGTGCCGCTGGACTTCGGTTCGCGACAGGCGCAAGCGCTTCAGAAGCGCAAACGCCCAGCCTCCCCCCCGGGGCTGGGCGTTTTCTTTTGTCGGCGCGAACAGCGGTTGGCGCGGCCGTCGCGAGCTTGTAGGTGTTGGGTCCCACCCGCCTGCGGAACATCCATGCCCCTCAGCATCGCCACCTGGAACATCAATTCGGTGCGCCTGCGCATCGATCTGGTCAGCGCCTTTTTGGAGGCCGAGCGGCCGGACGTGCTCTGCCTGCAGGAGATCAAGTGCATCGAGGGCAACTTCCCGGCCGGCGCCTTCCGCAAGCTCGGCTATGAGCATCAGGTCGTGCACGGGCAGAAGGGCTATCACGGCGTCGCCGTCGTCTCGAAGCTGCCGCTCGGCGAGCATGTCCGCCGCGGCTTCTGCGGCAAGGACGATGCGCGCCATGTCGCGGTCAAGATCGAGACGGGCAGCCTGCCGATCACGCTGCACAACTTCTATGTCCCGGCCGGCGGCGACGAGCCCGATCCGGTCAAGAACGACAAGTTCGCCCACAAGCTCGCCTTTCTCGAGGAGATGAAGGGCTGGCTGCGCGGCGCCGAGACGCTGGGCCCCTCGATCCTCGTCGGCGACTTGAATGTCGCGCCGCTCGAGCAGGATGTCTGGTCGCACAAGCAGATGCTGGGCGTCGTCAGCCACACGCCGGTCGAGACCGAATTGCTCGAGGCGGTGCGCGAGGCGGGCGGCTGGATCGATGCGATGCGGCATTTCGTGCCGCCGGAGCAGAAGCTCTATACGTGGTGGAGCTATCGCGCCGCCGATTGGGAGGCGTCGGATCGCGGCCGCCGGCTCGATCATATGTGGGTGACGCCGCCCCTGAAGGCACGGCTGCTGTCGCTCGACGTGAAGCGCGCGGCGCGCGGCTGGAACCGCCCCTCCGACCACGTGCCGGTGATCCTGACGCTCGCGGCGTGAGGCAGGCCTGAGCCTTCCCCAAAACGAGGACAGCCATTCCCGCTGCCGCGAGAATGGCTGCCTTGTCTGCATGGACAACCCGGAAAAACACGCGGAACGCGTCCACGTCCCGACATTTGCACACGCTTCGTTTCGATCCGGTTAAGCATGGCGGCCGGGCAGCTCTGGAACCGTGTCCTCCGTGCCTCGTTTCCTTTTCAAGGCCTCTACCGGGCCGAGCAGAGGAGAAGAGCCATGTCGAACGTCTCCATTCCCGTCGTGCCGCCTCTCGATGAGAGCGAGGCGGCGAAGGTCAACGCGCCGGAGCCGGACAGCGAGCGCGCCCGTGAAGAACGGGCGAAACGCGACGAGGCGATCGCCGAGGGCGACCTGCCGCCCGCCGACATCGCCGGCATCTCGGAACAGAGCCGGGGCCCGAAGCCGCTCTAGGGCTGTCACAACTTCCGACGACATCTAGCCGCGCCGCCGCACTGACGAGCCGTCCGCTCGCGTCGGCGGCGCGATTTCCGTGTTGGCGCCGCCATCCTTGCCCCGAAGCTGACACGAATCGCTCGCAGAATTCGATTGTCAGCCTTACCGACGCGATTGGTCGGTTGTAGACTGCACACTTCACCCGCCGACCCAGGGGCGCGCCAACGCCCCCCGAAGCCGACGCCTTCGTTCTGCGCCCTCCGCGTGGAGTCCTCCGAACGGTCAGTCTGGACAGATCCGGTGCCATCACATGCTGCAACGCGCGCCGAGACGCGCGATCGACCGCTTTCCCATGTCCGGGCGGCGGAATGGGGGAAGGGGCTCGGGACGCTCGCGCGCATCACGCGGCTGACGCTGCGCCATCCCTATCAGGCCAGTATCGCGCTCGTCGCCACGCTGATCGCGGCGAGCCTGCAGCTCATCATCCCGCGCCTGCTCGGCCGCGCCGTCGACGAGGCACAAGGCATTCTCGCTGCCAATGCCGACACCGCGGTGGCGGCGCAGCATGCGCTGCTGGTGACGGCGGGGCTGCTGCTCGCCGTCAGCGTGCTGCGCGGCCTCTTCACCATGGCGCAGAACTACTATGGCGATGCGGTCGGCCATCATCTCGGCTACGAGCTGCGCCTTGCCGTCTATGACAAGCTGCAGAGGCTCTCCTTCGGCTTCCACGACAAGGTCCATACCGGCGATCTGATCACGCTCGGCATCCTCGACATCGAGGGCGTCCGGATGTTCTTCAACACCGGCCTCGTCCGCATGGTGCTGCTCGCCGTCCTGATCGGCGTCGGCGCCTTCATGCTGATCTCGACCGATCCGCTGCTCGGCCTCATCAGCCTCTCCTTCGTCCCCTTCGTCGGCTGGCGCTCCTCGGTGACGCAGCTGCTCCTGCGCTCGACCTGGCTCGACCTGCAGGAACGGCTCGCGGTGCTGACCCGCGTCATGGACGAGAATCTCGGCGGCATCCGCGTGGTGCGCGCCTTCGCGGCGCAGGCGTTCGAGCTGTCGAAGTTCGACACGATCTCGGCAGGGGCGTTGAGGCTCGCGCATGAGCGCGTGCTGATCCGCGTGCGCAACACGAGCGCGATGAACTTCTCCTTCTTCGCCGCCATGGGGCTCGTCCTTCTTGTCGGCGGCGGCCGCGTCGCGGCCGGGACGATGACCGTCGGCACGCTCGCCTCGTTCCTCACCTTCATGACCATCCTGCAGATGCCGGTGCGCCAGCTCGGCCTCATGGTCAATTCCTTCGCGCGCGCCTCGACCTGCGGCCGCCGCCTGTTCGAGCTGCTCGACCAGGACGTCGCCATCGCCGACAGGGAGGGCGCGAAGCCGCTCGTCGTCGGCGCGGGTGTGCTGGCCTTCGAGGGGGTCGGCTTCACCTATCCAGGTGCCGACAAGCCGGCGCTCGCCGGCATCGACTTCACCGCGCGGCCGGGCGAGACGATCGGCATCGTCGGGCCGCCCGGCAGTGGCAAGTCGACGATCGCCCATCTGATCCCGCGCTTCTACGATGTCTCGAGCGGCCGCATCACCATCGACGGCCAGGACATCCGCGACGTCACGCTCGCCTCGCTGCGCCGCGCCGTCGGCGTGGTGCAGCAGGACGCCTTCCTGTTCACGACCTCGATCGAGAACAATGTCGCCTATGGCGATCCCTGGGCCGAAGAGCAGCGGATCGCGGAAGCGGCCGAATCGGCGCAGCTGCACGACTACATCGTCGGCCTGCCGACCGGCTACGGCACCATCGTCGGCGAGCGCGGTGCCTCGCTGTCGGGCGGCCAGCGCCAGCGCCTCACCATCGCGCGCGGCCTGATGCTGCGGCAGAAGGTGCTCGTCTTCGACGATTCGACCGCAGCGGTCGATGCCGGCACCGAGCAGCGCATCCGCGCGGCGATCCGCGTCCATGCCGACGAACGCGTCACCCTCATCATCTCGCATCGCCTGTCCTCGCTGATGCATGCCGACATGATCCTCTTTGTCGAGGACGGGCGGATCGTCGAGCGCGGCACCCATGCCGAGCTCGTCGCACGCGGCGGCCGCTATGCGGCGCTGCATGCCCTGCAGCAGCCGCCGGCCGAGGATGCGCTTCAGGGAGCCGCCGAATGAGCCCGCGTTCGGAGAGCAGCATGGTCGGCGGCGCCCGCCGTCCGCCGCGCGCCGTGGTCGGTTCGCACCGCGAGAAGGAAGAGATCTTCGGCGCCGTCTATGATCCGAAGATCGTCCGCCGCATCTGGACCTTCGTTGCCCCCTATCGGCGCGAGGTGGCGATTTCGGTCGCGGCCGTGCTGGTGTTCACGCTGACGCAGCTCGCGATCCCGCTCATCATCCGCTTCGCGATCGATCGCGGCATGGCGGGGGGCAGCGCCGACCGGACGGTGCTCGCCTGGTGCGCGCTCGCCTTCGCGGTGACCATCCTCATCAATTACGGCGCCAGCTACCTGCAGGAATCCGTCGTCGGCAGCGCGGCCGAGCAGGTGCTGTTCGACATGCGCCGGGCGATGTTCAGCCATCTGCAGCGCGTCTCGCTGTCGTTCATGGACAAGACCGAGGTCGGGCGGCTGATGTCGCGCCTGCAGGGCGACGTCAATTCCATGCAGGAGTTCATGGAGACCTCGGTGCTGTCGGTCGGCGACATCGCCCTTCTCGTCGGCATCGTCGGCGTGCTGCTCTGGCTCGATCCGCGGCTCGGCCTCCTGACGCTTTCGACCATGCCGGTGCTGTTCATCGTCCGGCTCTACTGGCTGCCGCTCGCCAAGCGCTCGTTCATGGAGGCGCACGAGACCTCGTCGATCGCCAATGGAGCGCTTGCCGAAGGCATCCATGGCGTCCGCACCGTGCAGAGCATGGGCCGCCAGCGCGTCAATTTCGATCTCTACGACGAGAAGGTCCGCGCCCATCGCGACGCCAATCTCCGCGCCGCGAAATATGCGCAGGTGATGGTGCCGATCGTCGATACGCTCACCGGCATCGCCATGGCGACCGTCATCGTCGTCGGCGGCTCGATGGTGCTGTCGAAGAGCCTCGACATCGGCGTGATGGTGGCGTTCCTGTTCTATATCCAGCGCTTCTTCGATCCGATCCGCTCGCTGACGCTGCAATACAGCGTCATGCAGCGCGCCATGGCCTCGGGCCAGCGCATCTCGGAGGTGCTCGACGTGCCCGTCGACGTCACCGACAAGGAGGGCGCGACGCCGCTGCCGGACGCGATGGACGGCTCGGTCGAGTTCCGCAACGTCACCTTCGGCTATCTGCCGGGACAGCCGGTGCTGCGCGACGTCTCGTTCTCGGTCCGCCCCGGCGAGACGGTCGCGCTGGTCGGGCCGACCGGCTCGGGCAAGACCAGCGCCATGGCGCTGGTGCACCGCTTCTATGACGTCACCAGCGGGGCGGTGCTGGTCGGCGGCCGCGATGTCCGTGACGTCACGCAGGATTCGCTCGGCCGCCATATCGCCATGGTGCTGCAGGAGCCGTTCCTGTTCTCGGGCACGGTGTTCGAGAACATCCGCTATCACAAGGTCGAGGCGAGCCGCGAGCAGGTGATCGCCGCCGCCAAGGCCGTCGGCGCACATGAGTTCATCATGAAGCTGCCCAAGGGCTATGACAGCCCGCTCGAGCAGCGCGGCAGCAACATCTCGCAGGGCCAGCGCCAGCTAATCTCCTTTGCGCGCGCCCTCGTCGCCGATGCGCAGATCCTCGTGCTCGACGAGGCGACCGCCAATATTGACAGCTATACGGAACGGCAGATCCAGAAGGCGCTGGCCGTGCTGCTGAAGGGCCGCACCGGGCTCGTCATCGCGCATCGGCTGGCCACCATCCGCGGCGCCGACCGCATCATCGTGCTGCAGAACGGGAAGCTGGTCGAACAGGGCAATCACGACGCGCTGATGCGGAAGCCCGGCCTTTATGCCCGCCTCTACAGCCTCAACTACGCCTCCTTCGACGATCTCCCCACTGAGGGCGAGGATGCTCACCGCCTCAAAAGCTGACACCCTTTACACTGGACGGTTGTGGATTGCGGCCGCCATGGCACTATGTAGAGGTTCGCATTCATCCGAGACGGGGGTTCGGCTGAGCGCGTTTTTTCCAAGACCCCGGCGGATCGCGCCGCCCGTATGACTGATCTTGTCCTGTCCTTGGCCAGCCTTTATCGGGACACGCCTGTTCTTGTCGCGGCCTATGACGGGTCCGACAGGCTCCGCTTTGCCAATCCGGCCTTCCGCTCCGCCTTCTTTCTCGATGCGGAGGAGGAGCCGCTGTGGTCGGAGATCATGCGGCGGAATTTCGCGCTGAAGCGCGGCACGGTGCTGAAGACCAACGATATCGAGGCCTGGCTGCTGGCGACGCAGTCGCGTCGCGGCAAGCTCGGCTTTCGTGCCTTCGAGACCGACCTGCATGACGGCCGCTGGCTGTGGATGACCGAGACGGTGACGGCCGACCGCTGGATGCTGTGCATCGCCAGCGATGTGACCGACCTCCGCCCGGACGAGCGCGCCGTCCGCCAGGATCGCGACTTCGCGATCAAGGCCTCCTTCACTGACGAACTGACCGGCATCGCCAATCGCCGCTTCGTGCTGACCCAGGTCGAGGAGATGATCCTGGCGGGGGAAAAGCGAGCCGGCGTCATCGGCAGCGTCGCGCTGATCGATCTCGATCACTTCAAGTCCGTCAACGACCGCTTTGGCCATCCGACCGGCGATCTGGTGCTCAGGGATTTCTCGCGGCGGATCCTCCGCGAGATCCGCCGGACCGACTGTTTCGGCCGCTTCGGCGGCGAGGAGTTCGCGCTGATCATGCCGGATACCTGCACCGACGAGGCGGTGGCCATCGTGCAGCGCATGGCCGGCCTCATCCGCGCCTCCCGGCCGTTCTCCGACCTGCCGGATCTCGCCTACACCTTCTCGGCCGGCATCGCGGTGGCCGAACAGGGCGACACCGTCTCGCGCCTGTTCATGAAGGCGGATGGCGCGCTCTATGCCGCGAAGCTCGCCGGGCGCGACTGTGTCCGTGTCCATGCGGGCGTCATCGCCGCCTGAAACGGGCGGTTCGTTTGCCGGCTGTCGCAAAAGGCGGCATCTGCACGTAGACTCGGCCCTGGCGTGCCCGAATCGGGTGCGCGGCAGGGCCCTATCATGACCATTCGATCGCTTCCTTGGGGCCTGCCGCTTCAGCGCGCATCGCTGGCGCTTGCCGCCCTGCCGATCGCCTTCGCCACGGCAGCAGAGGCCGTCGAGCCGCTCGTGTTCAGCTATGAGACGCTGAAATACGGCACCAACGACACCTTCCTCACGGGCATCCGCGGCAGCAACATCGTCGGCGACTATGTGATCCCCGGCACGACCGAGACCGGCGGGCTCTACTACAACATCACGTCCGGGACGTGGTCGCCGATGCCGGAAGCGACATCGAACGGCGCCAATTTCCCCGGCGCCATCGGGTCGTCGCCCTATGGGCCGAATTTCGGCAATCCGGACGGCATCCTGCGCGTCGTCGGCAGCTACCAGACCGCGACCTCGGCGCCCTATGACCTCAGCTATCTCTATGACGGCGCGGCGGCACCGGGGCAGCAGATCAAGACGCTCGTCTATCCGGGCAGCGACACGCTCTACACCATCGCGCACAGCACCTTCGGCAACCTCGTCGTCGGCGACTACGACACGCGGCTCGCGACCGGCAACGCCTTCATCTACGACATCGATACCGGCACCTACACGACCAACAACATCCCCGGCACCAATCCCGACGGCAGCGCCATCAGCACGACCGCCTATGGCATCTATGGCGACAAGATCGCCGGCGGCTATGGCCAGGTCATGGTCGGCGGCGGCCTCCATGCCGAGCATGGCTACATCTACGACCGTCCGACCGGCACCTACACGACCTATGACCATCCGGGTGCCGTCGCCACGCATTTCGAGGGCATCACCGGCGCCGGCCGCACCGACGAGTACAACCTCGTCGTCAACTGGGTGACCGCCGACGGCGCCGTGCATCCGGCGGTGATGCATGTCGACGCGCTCGGCGTCGCGACCTGGTATGACATCGACATTCCCGGCGCCGCCGCCGTGTCGTCGAATTCGGCCTATGGCGACAATGTCGTCGGCATCTACATCGACGAGAGCGGCATCAACGGCTATCTCGCCACCATTCCCGGCCTCTACAACCCGATCCGCAACACCGGCGCGCTGACCTCCGACGCCACCAACGCCGCCGTTCTTGAAGGGAACAAGGGCGACGACATCATCAACAGTGGCACGATCGCGGTCAGCGGCAATGGCGGCGTCGCCATTCGCGGCGAGACCTATGGCGTCGTGACCAATTCCGGCACGATCACCGCCTCGGGCATCGCCGGCGCGGCGGTCGAGATGCACGGCCTCTACGGCACCTTGCTGAACGAGGGCACGCTCCAGACCGAATTCGTCGCCGACGCCTTCCGCACCGGCCCCGACGCCACCGGCACGCTGATCGTCAACACCGGCATCATCGACGGCCGCCTCGCGGCGACGGCAGGGCTCGGCAAGCGGTTCGAGAACAGCGGCTGGCTCGGCGTCAGCGGCACGGGGCTGCCGATCACCGATCTCTTCGGCGGCACCTTCGTGCAGACGGCCGCCGGCACGATGGCGTTCCGCGTCACCGACAGCGGCAACGATTCTCTCGATGTCGCCGGCACCATCAAGCTCGCCGGCGCGCTGGACATGACCTTCCAGACGTCGACGCTGGTCAAGTCCTATGCGATCCTCGGCGCCACGCAGGGGATCAGCGGGACCTTCGACAGCCTCACCACCGAGGGCCTGCCGGCGCTCTACGCTGCCGTCCTCGACTATGCGCCGACCACGGTGACCCTTGACGTCGCCGCCGATCTCGCCCGCCTTGCCGACACGCCGAACCAGCGCGCCGTCGGCGCCGCCATCGACGGCATCATCAACGACACCGGCGATGCGAGCCTCGCCGCACTGCCCGAGGCGCTCGATCCGCTCTATGCCCTGACCGCCGCGGAATTGCCGGCAGCGCTCGGGGCGCTGTCGGGCGAGGCTTATGCCAGCGAGCAGTCGGTGATCACCGGCGATGCGCTCTATGGCCGCCAGGCGGTTCTCGGCCGGCTGCGCCAGGGCGCCTATGCCGGCAATGGCGCGCTGGCGAGCCTTGCCGAGGGCGGGCCGACGGTCAGACCGCAAGCGGAAGCCTCCGGCGCGACGCTCTGGGGCGAGGCCTATGGCGCCTGGGAGACACTCGGCGGCGACAGCGGCGGCACCGCGGATGTGACCGCCAATGTCGGCGGCATCATCTCCGGCGTCGACATGCGCGCCGGGGACTGGCTCCTCGGCGGCGCGCTCGGCTATGCGCAGTCGAATGCCGATGTCGCCGCGCTCGGCAGTTCCTTCACCGTCGACAGCCTCATGGTCGCGCTCTATGCCGGCACCAAGGCGGGCCCGCTCAATCTGCGTCTCGGCGGCAGCTATGCCTTCAACCAGATCGACGCCGACCGGACCATCGCCTATCCCGGCGCCCTCGAGCGCGCCAACGCGCAGTATGACGGCGGCACCGGCCAGGTCTTCGCCGAGGTCGGCTATGGCGTCGTGGTGCAGCGCGTCGCGCTCGAGCCCTTCGCCGGCATCGCCTATGTCCATGTCGCGACGGACGACTTTGCCGAGACCGGCGCCTCGCAGGGGCTCTATGGCGGCGCTGACGATCAGGGCGTCGGCTATACGACGCTCGGGCTTCGCGCCGCGACCGATGTCGCGCTCGGCGGCGGCATGGTGCTGCAGCCGCGCGCCGGCCTTGCCTGGCAATATGCGTTCGGCGACCTCGCCCCGACGGCCGAGTTCGCCTTCCTCAGCGCACCCGGCGCCAGCTTCTCCGTCACGGGCGTGCCGGTCGCCGAGAACACGGCGCTCGTCGAGCTCGGCGCTGACCTCCTCGTCACGCCCAAGGCGCGGGTCGGCCTCTCCTATGTCGGCCAGTTCGCCGAGGGCGTCAGCGACAATGCGGTGCAGGCCAATGTCGCCTGGAGCTTCTGAGCGGGCGGGCGGCTCGCCACGAGCCGCCCGCCGTCTGCGTCAGCCGCGGCCGACGATCGTGCGGCGATAGAGGTCGATCAGCCGGGGGGCATCGACGTCGATGCAGATCGCGTGCGAGGGACGGTCGTCCCAGGCGCTCGGACCGAAGCTGGTGCCATCCGGCTTCTGGATCGTCTGGCCGATCGCAGGACCCTCGGTGAGGACGCGGATGGCGCCGCGCCGGGTCGTGAACAGCGTCGGGTCGAGCAGATAGGCGACGGCCGAGGAATCGTGGACATAGATCTCGTCGACGCCCGAGGCGTGGTGGAACGCCTCGTAGAAGCGCGAGATGTCCCAGATGAAGCGGCCGATCTCGCCGCCATCGGTGGCGAGTGACTTCAGATACTCCGTCGACATCCGCGTCCGCTGGGTGACGTCGAGCCCGACCACGGTGATCGGCCAGCTGCCGCCCATCACGGCGTCGGCGGCATGCGCGTCGCCGTTGATGTTGGCCT
This sequence comes from Kaistia sp., assembly GCA_965229325.1. Classification (GTDB taxonomy): domain Bacteria; phylum Pseudomonadota; class Alphaproteobacteria; order Rhizobiales; family Kaistiaceae; genus Kaistia. Next base: position 3,428,377 of record OZ245873.1, read on the forward strand.
CCGCCGCCGGCGTCACATTGCCGTGGAAGCCGTGATAGCCGAAGGCGCCGCCCATGATGACGATCTGGCGGACGAGGCCGGCGATCTCGGGCGCTTCCTGAAGGGCGAGCGCGAGATTGGTCATCCGGCCGACGGCGACGATGGCGATCTCGCCCGGATTGGCGCGGACGAGATCGATGATGAGGCGATGCGCCGGCCGCGGGTCGAGCGTCCGCGCGACATGGTCCGGCAGCGGGATCTCGCCGAGCGCATTGGCGCCGTGCACGAAATCGGGCGGCGCGGCGGCCGGGCCGACCAGCGGCGTCGCCGGTCCCTTGGCGACCGGTGCGTCGATGCCGAAGCGCTCGGCAAGATAGATCGCATTCCGCGTCGTGGTCTCGATCAAGCCGTTGCCGAGCGTCGTCGTGATGCCGACGAGCTCGACCTCGGGCGCGCGGTGCAGGAAGAGCAGCGCCATCGCATCGTCGATGCCGGGGTCGGTGTCGAAGATGACCTTGATCCTGTCCATGATGGGAACATCCTTTGCTGGCCGCCGCGCGGGGCGCAGGGCACTGATAGTGGGAGGGTGGTCGGCGCGGGCGGGTGCGATCTCAGGCCTTGGCGAGCTGCCTCTGGCGCCGGCGGGCATAGACGACGAGTGCGATCACAGGGACGATATAGGGCACCGTCTGCATCAGTTCGCTCGGCAGCCCCTTGCCCTGCAGCGCGATGGCGATCGCCTCGGCGGCGCCGAGCAGCAGCGAGGCGAACATGGTGCCGGATGCCGTGCCATGGCCCATGACCTCGGCGGCGAGCGCGATGAAGCCGCGGCCGGCGCTCATGTTCTGCGAGAACCAGCTGACATAGCCCATCGACAGGAAGGCGCCGCCGGCGCCGGCGAAGGCGCCCGAGGCAACGAGCGCCAGAACCTGGACGCGGATGACGGGAATGCCGGCGATGGCGGCCGCTTCCGGATTTTCGCCGACGGCGCGGAGGCGGAGGCCAAAGGGCGTCCGCATCAGGAAGAGGCCGACGCCGGGGACCGCGAGGAAGGCGGCATAGGTCAGGACATGGTGGCCGGAGAGCAGCGTGCCGAGCACGGGGACGTCCGCGATCACCGGCAGGGTGAGCCACGGCAGGACCTCGCTAGGCAGCGAGCCGGACATGCCCTTGTCGCCGGTCAGCAGGTAGAGCATCAGCGTGGTGCCGGAGGCTGCCGCGATGTTGAGCGCGATGCCGGAGAGGATGAGGTCGGCCTTCAGCACATGCACTGCGCCGGCGAGCACGGCGCCGAGCAGGCCACCGGCGAGGATCGCCGCGAGGAGGCCGAGGCTGGCGCTGCCGGTGAAGGCGCTGGCGACGACGCCGGCGAAGGCGCCCATGAGCATCATGCCCTCGACGCCGATATTGAGCACGCCGGCGCGGTCCGAGATCAGCACGCCGAGCGCGGCGAGGAGGATGGGCGTCGTGACGCGAAGCACCGCCGGGATGAAGGCGATGAGGCTCGCGAGATCGAAATCGCTCATGCGGCGCTCCCTGTGGCGATCTTCGGTTGCGCGGCCTTGCCGCCTTCCGCCGTCCTGCCGGAAACGAGGCGGAGGAGGCGCGGATTGCGCATGATCGCCGATGCGGTGACGACGAGCAGCACGAGGGCCTGGATCAGCCCCATCGCCTCGCTCGGGACATCGAAATTGCGCGCGATCATGTCGCTGCCGACCTGCAGATAGGCGAGGAACAGCGCGGCGGGGATCAGGAGGATCGGGTTGTCGCGCGCGAGGATCGCGACGACCACGCCAGTCCAGCCATTGCCCGGCAGCGATTGCCAGGAGAAGCGCTGGTAGAGGCCGAGCATCTCGATGCCGCCGGCAGCCGCCGCGATCAGCCCGCCGATCCATTGCGCGCGCAGGAGGATGGCGCGGATCGGCAGGCCGAGATGGGCGGCGAAGGCGGGGTTGGAGCCGACGATGCGCGCCTCGAAGCCGGCCCGCGTCATGAACAGGTAGATGGCGCCGACGAGGCAGGCGGCGAGCGCGATGGCCGTGCCGAGATGGATGCGCGTCCCGGCGATCAGCTTCGGCAGCTTAGCGGCGTTCGGGATCTTGTAGGAGACCATGGCGCCGGCGGTCGGATCGCGCAGGAAATAGTTGACGACGAAGAGGCCGATGAACAGCGCCGCGAAATTGAGCATCAGCGAGGAGACGAGCTCGGAGGCCTCATAGCGCGCGCGGAGATATCCGGGGATGGTGCAGACGGTGGAGCCGACCAGCGCTCCGACGAGAATGCCGACCGGCGCCATGGCAAAGCCCGGCAGCGGCACGAGCAGGACGGTCGCGACGGTGGCGAGGCCGCCGAGGAAGAAGGCGCCCTCGACGCCGAGATTGAACATGCCGGCCCGGAGCATGATGGCGACGGCGAGGCCGCACATCATGCCGGGCGTCGCCATCTCGACGATGTTGCCGAGATGGCGCGGGCTGCGGAACGGGCCGAACACGAACATGTCGAGCACGGCGAGCGGGTCGGGCAGCGTCAGCGCGATCGGCACCAGCACGACGCCGACGACGAGGACGAGCAGGACCGCGGTGATGACCAGCGAGGCGAGCGCGGAACGGATCATGCGGCGCTCTCCAGCCCGAGCATGTAGGGGCCGAGCTGTTCGGGCGTCAGGTCGGCGCTGTTCTCGAGCCGCGCGACGATGCGGCCGGCATAGAGGATGACGATGCGGTCGGCGAGCGTCAGCAATTCGTCGAGATCGGCGGTGACGAGGAGAACCGCGCCGCCGGCCGCCGCGAGCTCCGACAGGCGCGCATGCAGGAAGGCGGCGGCGGCGACGTCGATGCCGCGCGTCGGCTGGTCGGCGATCATGAGGCGCGGCTCGGTGGCGAATTCGCGCGCCGCGATCAGCTTCTGCGCGTTGCCGCCGGAGAGCGCCGAGAGCGGCGCCTCTGGCCCCGGACAGCGGACATTGTAGCGCTCGATCATCTCGGCGGTGCGCGCTTCCATCGCCCGCCGCTTCAGGAACGGGCCGGACGAGAAGGCCTTGAGGCGATGGGCGCCGGCCATGGCGTTCTCGACGAGCGACATCCGCTTCGAGCCGCCGTCATGGAAGCGGTCGGCGGGCAGATGGGCGAGCCCGCGCTTTCGCAGCGCGGCGGTGCCGAGGCCCGCGATCGGCTCGCCGTGATAGGCGATAGCGCCGCTCGTCGGCTGCGCGCGGCCGGTCAGAAGCGCGACGAGGCCGCGCTGGCCGCTGCCATCGACGCCGGCGACGCCGAGGATCTCGCCGGCATGGACCGCAAGATCGACGCCATCAAGACGGTCGGCCGCATCGCGCGCCGCGAGCGATACCCCTTTAACCGTGACGACCGGGGCGCCGGCGAGGCGGCCTCCCCGCTTCAGCTCCGGACGGGCCTGCTGGCCCATGACGAGGCGGGCGATGGCGTCGTCGTCGATCGCGTCCAGCGACGCGTCGCCAGCGAGGCGGCCGGCGCGGAGCACGGTGACATGGCTCGCCAGCGCGCGGACTTCGCGCAGCTTGTGCGAGATGAAGAGGATGGTGAGACCGGCGGCGCGCAGATCGCGCAGCCGCTCGAACAGCTCGTCGGTCTCCGGCGGCGTCAGCACGGCCGTCGGCTCGTCGAGAATGAGCACGGAGACCTCGCGCGACAGCGCCTTCAGGATCTCGACCTTCTGCTGCGCGGCGACACTGAGCGTGTGGACGGTGGCATCCGGATCGACGGCGAGATTGTAGCGCCGCGACAGCGCCTCGACGCGGCCGCGCGCCGCCGCCCGGTCGATGAAGGCGCCGCGGCGCGGCTCCTGGCCGAGCACGATGTTCTCGGTGACGGAGAGCGAGGGCACCAGCGAGAAATGCTGGTGCACCATGCCGATGCCGCGCGCCGCCGCGACGCGCGGCGAGGTGATCGCCGCTTCCTCGCCCTGGATGAGGACGCTGCCCGACGACGGCTGCTCGAGGCCGAACAGGATCTTCATCAGCGTCGACTTGCCGGCGCCGTTCTCGCCGCAGACGGCGTGGATCACGCCGCCCGCGACCGCGAACGAGACATCGTCAAGCGCCAGCGTGCCGTTGCCATAGCGCTTGGAGATGCCGGCAAAGGCGAGGAGCGGCGGCGTGGTCATCGCTGCCGCTCAGGGACGGACGCTGTCGCGGAGCGCGTTCAGCTTGTCGGTCGGCAGACCGAAGCCGGAGGTCACCTTGATCGAGCCGTCGATGATGCCGGCCTTGGCCGCGGCGATCTTCTCCTTCAGCGCCGGCGAGGCGATCTTCGCCATGTTGCCGGTCTCGACGAGGCCGACCGCGTCGTCGGCAAGCCCGATGGCCTCGACCTTGCCGACCGGCAGCGTGCCGGCGACATAGAGGTCATAGGCGCGGAGCATGCTGACATCGACCTTCTTGACCATCGAGGAGGCGACCCAGGCGGCCATGGCCGGATCGGTCTCCTTGAAGATCGCTTCCTGGTCGGAATTGACGCCGAGCGCCCATTTGCCGACTTCCTTCGCGGCCGCAAGCTGGCCGAGGCCGGTCAGGCCGGCGACGTTGAAGCCGATCGCCGTGCCGGAGCGGTACTGGGCGAGCGCCAGTTCCTTGCCCTTGGCGGCGTCGTTGAAGGTGCCGGCATAGGAGATGGCGACCTTGATGTCGGGGGTCACCGACTGCGCGCCCTCGATATAGCCGGTCAGGAAGTCGTTGATGCCGGGAATGTCCATGCCGCCGAGGAAGCCGATCGAGCTGCCCTGGTCGGCGGGAATGGTGCCGTCCTTCAGGAGGCCGGCGGCGAGAATGCCGGCGAGATAGGAGCCTTCGTTCTGCTTGAAGCCGACCGAATAGACATTGCCGTAATTGCCCTCGTCATAGGGCACGACCGCGTCGATGATCACATAGGTCCGGTCGGGATGGTTCGGCGCGACTTCGGAGACGATGTCGGCGATCTCGTAGGTGCAGGCGAAGATCACGTCCCAGTCCTGCTCGGAAATGTCCTCGAAGGTCGGCTGCCACTTGGTCTGGTCGGTGCCCATCTCGACGATCTTGGTCTCGACGGCATCGCCATACTTCGCCTTGATCGCCTGCATGCCGGCGGCGCCGAGGTCGAAATAGGACTTGTCGCCGAGATTGCCGTTGACGAGGAAGATGACCTTCTTCGGCGCGTCGGCTGCGGCGGCGGGGCCGCTCATGACGGAGAAGCCGATCGCGGCGACGGCGGAGCCGGCGAGGAGGGTCGCGAGACCCCGGCGGGTGATGGTCGACATGCTCTTGCTGTTCCCTGTGCTGGTGTCGTCGGCCGCTCTGGACGGCCCGTCTGCGCTGCCGCGTTGACGCGGTCGATCGGCGAAGAGGAGATGGTTAAACGTTTTCCATTACCTTAATCGGCGTGTTTTACCCGTCAAGGCCAATTCGTGAGCGATGGGTGACGCGGAATGAGGCGCCGGCGGACCGGTTCCCCGGCGCCCTCAGGCGGACGCGGCTGGACAGGGGCGCGGGGGTCTGCAAGATCGTCGTCAGAGAGTGGATGGCATGGCGACGATCAAGGACGTGGCGGCCCTGGCGAATGTCTCGATCGCCACGGTGTCGCATTATCTCAACAAGACCAAAGCGGTCAGCACGCCCACGGCCGAGCGCATCGGCAAGGCGATCGCGGCGCTCGACTACCGCAAGGACAGTCTCGCCGCCTGGTTCAAGACGGCCGAGGTTCCGGTCATCTTTCTCGCCGTGCCTCACGCCGATACGTCGTTCTTCGACGATGTCTCCGCGGCGATCGAAGCGGGCTTCGCCGAGCGCGACCTCAGCGTGCTCAGGGTGCAGATCGCGACGCTCGAGCGGATGCGCCAGGGCGGGGCGCTCGCCTCCTTCCTGCAGCGCGCCGCCGGCGTCGTCGTGCTCGGCCACTCGGACGAATGGATCGCCGACGAGGCGCGGCTCGCCTCAGACCTGCCGAGCGTGATGCTGAACTGGGATCGCCCGGCCGAATTCCGCCAGCAGGGCCTCGTCGAGCATCTCGACCGCGGCGCCGACCTCGCGCTCACCTATCTCGCCGAGCGCGGCCATCGCGATATCGGCCTGATGACCGGGCCGATGCTGCCGCGCGCGCAAGGCCTCCTCGCCGGAACGCGGCAGGCGGCCGCAAGGCTCGGCCTCAACCTCGATCCGCGCTGGACCGTCGAGACGAGCTATGCCTTCGGCGACGCGCGCGACAAGGCGCGGGCCATGCTGGAAGAGGGGCCGCGGCCGACGGCGATCTTCACCTTCGGCACGCAGTTCAGCTTCGGCGTGCTGCAGGCCGCCTATCAACTGGGCATCGATGTTCCGGGCGACCTCTCGGTGCTGAGCTATATCGAATGCCGGCAGGCGGAATACTGCGCGCCGCGGATGACGACCGTCTCACCGTCGATCCCGCAGATCGCCAGCCATGTCGTCGACCGCATCCTCGCGCTGGTCGCGGGCGAAGACGGCGCGGCCGAAACCTCGCTCGACATCGAGCTCATCGAGCGCGATAGCGTCCGCGCGCTCTGAGCGAGTGATCGCCGGTGCGGTCGTCTCTTGGCAGGCGTCGATCGAGGAGAGGGAGAAATGGTGCCGCTTACAGGATTCGAACCTGTGACCCCATCATTACGAATGATGTGCTCTACCAGCTGAGCTAAAGCGGCGTGTCGTCCGGGCGGCCATCGGCGCGCGGCGGAGACGGCGCGTTGATAGCCACATTCGCGGGTAGTTTCAAGTGCGCCGCCCGGGATTGTCCCTATTGCAGGCGGAGACGGTCGACCTTCGACGGGGCGAGGTCGTCGATGCCGGGATCGTCGGGACGCGGCGGCTCGGCCAGAGCCGGCTCGGCAGAGCCGTTTCCGGCGCTCTTCGTCTCGGTCCGCCGCGCTTCGATCACCAGCGGTTCGGACGGCGCGGCCGGCTCCGTTGCGGGCGCTTCAGCGGCGGCGGGCGCGGCGGAGAGGTCGAGATTGAGCAGCGGCCGCGGATCGTCGGTCAGCGCCATGCTCGGCGTGCGCCATTCGAAGGCGTCGAGGCGGCCGCTCACCGGCGACAGCGGCGCCCAGGCCGGGAAGGCATAGCCGTCGGCCATCCAGACAGGATCGCGCGGGGCTCTTACGGCGCGGCCGAGATATTCGCGCACGCGGCCGCGGTCGCCCTCTGCGCCGTCCTCGATCTCGGCCATCAGCAGCCAGTAGCGTTCGGTCTGGCCACTCTCGGGGAGGGCGGCGAGCGCCTTGCGCGCGCTCGGCCACTCGCGGGCGCCGATGGCGGCGCGGGCGACGGCGAAGCCGCTCTCGGGGCTGGTCGGGCGGAGGTCGGCGAGCTTCTCGGCCCGCTTCAGGCGGTCGCCGGCGGCATCGCCCGGGCGCACGCCGAGATAGGCGTCGGCAAGCTCCGGATGCGGCTCCAGCTTCCAGGCGGCCTCCAGAATCTTCATGGCCCGCTTGATGTCGCCCTCGCGGCTTGCGAGGCGGGCCGCCAGCGTCGCCGCCGGGACGAGGCCGGGCGCGAGGCGGACGGCTTCGAGCGCCGCAGCGAGAGCCTCATGTGGATTGCCCGTCTCGAGCTCCTGGCCGCGCGCGGTCAGGAGCACCGCGCGCAGCCGATGGGCGGCGGTCTTGTCGACGAGCTTCGCCTGCAGGTTGGAGCCGAGCGTCTGCAGCGCGCCGCGCCAGTCGCCGGCGGAGGATTGATAGGTGAACAGCGCCTCGCCGGCCCAGCCGAGCGCCGGCGCCGCCTTCACCGCCTCTTCGGCATAGTGGCGCGCCGCTTCATGCTCGCCGGCCCGCTCCGCCTCGACATAGAGGCCGCGGAGGCCGAGCAGGCGCGTCTCGGTGATGGGCAGCATCGCCTCGAAGGCGGCGCGCGCGGCGGCGCCGTCGCCGCCCGCCTGCGCCGTCTGCGCGGCGAGCAGCAGCGTCAGCGGCTCATCCTTCAGAATCTTGGCCGATTCGGCGGCGTAGCGCTTCGCCTTCTTCGCGTCGCCGGCGCCGATGGCGATCATGCCGCGCGACAGCGCCCGATAGCCGCGGTCGCGGCGGCGGCCGGAGAGCCAGCCGTCGAGGAGGCGCGGCGCCCGCAAGAGCGCCATCAGGACCGAGAGGAGAATGGCGAGCAGCACGAAGGCGGCTGCCGTGACGACGGCCGCCACCATCAGGCTGGTGGTGACCTCATAGCCCTGCCAGGCGAGCGTGATGGCGCCCGGCCGATCGGCGAGCCAGGCGAAGCCGGCGGCGGCGGCGAAGACGAGGGCGATATAGACGAGGATGCGGATCATGCTGCCTCCTCAGTTGCCGTTCGCCAGCGCGGCGAGCGCCGTATCGATGGCGACGCGGCGGCGGGCGGCATCGGCCCAGCCGGAGAGCGCGCTCTTCGATGTCGCGTCGAGCGCGTCGCTTTCGGCGAGCGCCGCGGCGAGGTCGCCCTTGTCGACGTCGGCTTCCATGCGCGAGACGATCGCGGTCGCCGACGAGCCCTCGACCGGGCCGGCCGGCTTGACCGAAACGAGCGCGCCCGCCGAGGCGGCGAGCCGATCGAACAGGCCCGCCTCGGGATCGATGCGGCGGCCGGCGCTGCGCACGGCGTCGGCGGCGGCCGGGAACGAGGCCTGCAGCGAGGCACGCGACGGCGCCCCGTTGGCGGCGAGTGGTTCGAGGGCCGCGAGGCCCTCATCATTGCCGCCGAGCGCGCGGAAGGCGGAAAGTTCCGCCGTGAACGGCTTGTCGCCGAGCGCCGCCTGGCGCAGCGCCGTGATGGCGATGGTGCGGGCGGCCGCCTCCGTCGCCGGATCGGACGGGGGATGCTGCTCGATGCTGGTGAGCCGGCCGTCGAGATCGGTGAGCTTCTGTTCGAGCGGCTGCAGGTCGACGACCGGCGCCGGGGCGGCGGCGGGCCGGGCTTCGAGCGCCGCGAGACGCTGCTCGATCGGCTGCAGATCCGCTGATGATCCGGCGCCAGACGATTCGGCCGGCGTGTTCTCGATCTTGGTGACGGCCGCTTCGAGCGCGGCGATGCGGGCCGGGTCGACCGCGCTGCCGCCGCTGCCGGCGGCGTCCCGCTCCTCGGTCTTCGCCTCGAGCGCCTCGATCCGGCTCGCGAGCGTCGCGAAGCGGCTGTCGGTGCTTGCCTGCGTGATCGTGTCGCCCTGCGGCGCGAACAGCAGCGCGCCGACGCTGCCGCCGACCACGCCGCCGATGAGGGCGGCGACGCCGAGCGGCAGCAGCCGCCGGACGAGACTGTCGGGCGCGGGCGTCGCCGGGCCGGCGGGCTCCTGCGGCGGCACGGCTTCGGCTTCCGGTTCCGATGGCCGCGGCTCTTCCGTCGGCGCTGCCGGGGCGACCGATTCGGCGGCGAGGTCGATCGTCACGGGCGGGCGCTTCTGGCGCTTCGGGCCGCTACGCTCGGCTGCGGAGGGGGTGTCGTCGTCTTCGGCCATGGCACTCGATCTCGTTCACGCGAACCCAACTATAGAGCAATCCGTCAACGGATGCCCGCGGCCTCTGTTCCCTCGCCAAGCAAGGCCAGCAGCGCGGCTTCGCTCGGCCGGTCGGGTATCCGAACCGGCCGGTCGCCGAGCGGCGCCGCAACATCGGCCGAGAGGCAATAGAACAGCATTGCGGCGAGATGCGGCCTCTGCGCTTTTGTGAGCGCGAGGAAGGTCTCGCTCGTCCGCCGCGAATAGAGCAGGACGCCGTCGATGGTTCCCGCGGCAAGAGCCGAGATGGCGTCTGGCGGCAGCGCGCGCGCCGCGACCATGCGATAGGCCTCGACCTTGGCGATGGTGAAGCCGGACGCCGCGAGCCGCGCCGCGATATCGCCGGCGGGCTCGGCGATGGTCGGATAGAGCAGCGGGCCGCGCGCGGGATCGAGGGCGCCCTCCGCGAGCTCTGCCAGTGCTGAACTGTCCCCGGACGCCGATGTCACCGAGGTGAAGCCGGCCTCGACGGCTGCCTCCGCGGTCCGATCGCCCACGGTGAGCGCCACGATGTCACGCGGGACAAGCGCCACCGGCCAGGCGGCGACGGCGCGCACGGCATTGGCGCTGGTGAAGAGGATGGCGGCCGGCGGAACCAGGGTGTCCGGCGGCGGCAGGAAGAGCGTGTCCAGCATCGGCGCGATCAGGGCAGAATGGCCGCGGGCCCGAAGCGCCGCCGCCGTGCGTTCGGCATCGGGGTGCGGCCGCGTCACGAGCAGCCGCACGGTCAGCCGATCGCGCGGAAGAACGCGTTGCCGCCGCGTCCGATCAGTTCGCCGGCCGCCTCGAAGCCGATCAGCTCGGCGTCGTCGGCCGGGCCCCCGAGCGAGACCTGCTCGGAACGGCGTCCGTCCGGCGACAGCACCATGCCGCGGAAGGTGAGCGTGCCGTCCGCAATCGTGGCGAGGCCGCCGATCGGCGTGCGGCAGGAGCCGTCGAGTCTGGCGAGGAAGGCGCGCTCGGCCCGGAGCGCGATCTTCGTCGGCGCATGATCGATGCCGGCGATATAGGCGAGCGTGCGCGCGTCGCCGGTGCGCGTCTCGATCGCGACGGCGCCCTGCCCGACGGCGGGCAGGAAATCGTCCGGCTCGATGATCGCGGTGGCGTGGTCGGCAAGGCCGAGCCGCTTCAGCCCGGCGAGCGCCAGCAGGGTGGCATGGGCGACGCCATCGGCGAGCTTCGTCAGCCGCGTCTGGACATTGCCGCGGAATTCGACCGGGTTGAGATCGGGGCGGAGGCGCAGCGCCATGGCGCGGCGGCGCAGCGAGGAGGTGCCGAGCACGGCGCCCTCGGGCAGGTCCATCAGCGAGGTCGCCACCGGCGACAGGAAGGCGTCGCGGACATCCTCGCGCGGCAGGAAGCCGGAAAGCTCCAGCCCGTCCGGCAGGATGGTCGGCACGTCCTTCGAGGAATGCACGGCGAGATCGATGCGGCCGGCGATCAGCGCTTCCTCGATCTCCTTGGTGAAGAGGCCCTTGCCGCCGGCTTCCGACAGCGGCCGGTCCTGGATGCGGTCGCCTGAAGTGCGGATCACCTCGATGGCGATCGCGCCCGGATCGAGGCTGAAGGCGGCGGCGACCCGCGCGCGGGTCTCATGGGCTTGCGCCAGCGCGAGCGGACTTCCACGTGTACCGATGCGAAGGACCGGAGCGGGAGGGGCGGATTGCACGCGGTCGGCTCCGGATGCTAGGTGGGGCTGCCTTGAACGGCGCCCACTGTAATCGCTCGCTCACGCGATGGAAGGGCCTTGCAGCATCAGGCGCATGGCCACCCCGTAACCCTCTCGAAAGGCAGGCATTTCGTGACCGCCGGCTATCGCGTCCTCGGCATCGAGACCAGCTGCGACGAGACCGCCGCCGCCGTGGTGCTGCGCGATGACGCCGGCCGGGGCACCATCCTCGCCAATGTCGTGCTGTCGCAGATCGCCGACCATGCCGCCTTTGGCGGTGTCGTGCCGGAGATCGCCGCGCGGGCCCATGTCGAGGCGCTCGACGGCGTGATCGAAGCGGCGCTCGCCGAGGCCGGCCTCGACCTCTCCGAACTCGACGCCGTCGCGGCGACGGCCGGGCCCGGCCTCATCGGCGGCGTCATCGTCGGGCTGACCACCGCCAAGGCGATCGCCTTCGGCGCAGGGCTGCCGCTCGTCGCGGTCAACCATCTCGAAGGCCATGCGCTGACGGCGCGGCTGACCGACGGGATCGAATTCCCCTATCTGCTGCTGCTCGTCTCCGGCGGCCACACCCAGATCCTGCTGGTGCGCGGCGTCGGCGCCTATGAGCGCTGGGGCACCACGATCGACGATGCGCTCGGCGAAGCCTTCGACAAGACCGCGAAGCTGCTCGGCCTTCCCTATCCGGGCGGCCCCGCCGTCGAGCGGGCGGCGGCATCAGGCGACGATGCGCGGTTCACGCTGCCGCGGCCGATGCTCGGCCGGGCCGGGGCCGATTTCTCCTTCTCGGGCCTCAAGACCGCCATCCGCCAGGCGGCCGAGGCCGCGGCGCCGCTTTCCGACGGCGATGTTTCCGATCTTGCCGCCGCCTTCCAGCGCACGGTGTCGGCCGTCGTCGCCGACCGGATCGCCCATGCGCTGGAGCGCTTCCGCGCCGAATTCCCCGCAATCGCCGAGCCGACCCTGGTCATCGCCGGCGGCGTCGCCGCCAACAAGGCGCTGCGCGCCGGGCTCGCGAACGAGGCTTCGGCGCGCGGCTTTCGCCTCATCGCGCCGCCGCTCGCGCTCTGCACCGACAATGGCGCCATGATCGCCTGGGCCGGTGCCGAACGCTTGGCGCTCGGGCTCACGGACGGGCTCGACGCGCCGGCGCGGCCGCGCTGGCCGCTCGACCAGCTCGCCATGCCGGTGCTCGGCTCGGGCATGAAGGGAGCGAAGGCGTGAGCGACAGTCCGTCTCCGGCCGCCACGACCGGCAGTGCCATCCGTTTTCGCCGCAAGGTCGTCATCTATGCGACCTGGCGCGAGCAGTTGCTGGTCTTCCGCGAGCCCGACTTCCCCGAGGTCGGCGTGCAGGTGCCGGGCGGCACGGTCGAGGAGGGCGAGGACATCGAGGCCGCGGCGCGGCGCGAATTCGTCGAGGAGACGGGTCTCGACGCACCGGCCCTGTTCGAGCCGCTCGGCGAGATGACCTATGTCTTCAAGTCCGAAACCTTCGAGGCCGGCGCCGTCCGCTTCCAGCATCATCGCAGCTTCTTCCACGCGCCGCTCGAAAGCGCGCCGGTCGAGGCGTGGGAATGGACCGAGGAGACGCCGGATGGCGGCGGGCCGCCGATCCGCATGGCCTTCTCCTTCGTGCCGCTGCTGCCGCCGCCGGTCCTGTTCGGCCGGCTCGATGCCCATCTGCCGGCGCTCCTGATGCGGCTCGGCCTCAAGGTGCCCGGACGATGAGCCTCGACCGCATCGCCGTCGTCGGGGCCGGCGCCTGGGGCACGGCGCTGGCGCTCGCCGCCCATCGCGCCGGCCGCACCGTCACGCTCTATGGCCGCGATCTCGGCGACATGGCGGCGACGCGGGAGAACCGCGCCTATCTGCCGGGCATCGTGCTGCCGGCCGACCTTGCCCTCACCGAGCGGATCGAGGATGTGCTCGGCGCCGATGCGATCCTGATCGCGACGCCGACGCAGACGGTGCGCGCCGTCACCGCGCGGCTTGCCGGCATCGCCGACGACACGCCGGTGGTGCTCTGCACCAAGGGGCTCGAACGCGGCACGGAGCTCAGGCCGACCGAGGTGCTCGGCGCGGCGCTGCCGCCGGCAGCGCCCGCCGTCCTGTCGGGGCCGAGCTTCGCCGCCGATGTCGCGGCGGGGCTGCCGACGGCGGTGACGATCGCGGCTGCCGAGCCGAAGCTCGCCATGGCGCTCTGCCAGGCGCTCTCCTCCCCGAGCTTCCGCCCCTATGCCGAGACCGACATGATCGGCGTCGAGATCGGCGGCGCCTTCAAGAATGTGCTCGCGATCGCGGTCGGCATCGTCGCGGGGCGCGCGCTCGGCGCCAGCGCCGCGGCGGCGCTGACCGCGCGCGGCTTCGCCGAACTTCGCCGCATCGGCGCGGCGCTCGGGGCGCGGCCCGAGACGCTGATGGGGCTCTCCGGCCTCGGCGATCTCGTGCTGACCTGTTCCTCGCCGCAATCGCGCAATTTCTCCTATGGCCTCGCGCTCGGCCGTGGCCAGACGCCGGCCGCGGTGCTGGTCGAAGGCGCGGCGACGGCGGCGGTGGCGCGGGCGCTCGCCGCGCGGCTCGGCATCGACATGCCGATCACAGCGCAGGTGGCGGCCCTCGTCGAGGGCGAGATCGACATCGACGGGGCGATGGCCGCGCTGATGAGCCGGCCGCTCCGGCACGAGACGGATTGATCCGGCGGCTTTACCGCGGAGGACGCAGCGCCTACCGTTGCCGCCCACATCGGGAGAGAGACCAAAGATGCATTTCGTCGCCATCCTCAACGATCATGACGGCGCGCTCGAGACGCGGCTCGCCAACCGTCCGGCCCATATCGAGTGGCTGAAGAGCAATCCGGTGGCGATCGCCGGCCCGTTCCTCGACGAAAAGGGCGACATGGTCGGCTCGCTGCTGATCATCGAGGCCGAGGACGAGGCGGCGGCCAAGGCCCTGCTCGCGACCGATCCCTATGCCAAGGCCGGCCTCTTCAAGTCGTCCGAGGTCAAGGCCTGGCGCTGGGCCGTGGGCAAGCCGGCCTGAGGGGCAGCATCGTGGCGCACTGGCTCTACAAGTCCGAACCCGACGTCTTCTCCTATGACGACCTCGCCGCCAAGGGCGAGGCCGGCCAGGAATGGGACGGCGTGCGCAACTATCAGGCGCGCAACCACATGCGCACCATGCAGGTCGGCGATCGCGGCTTCTTCTACCATTCGAACGAGGGCAAGGAGATCGTCGGCATCGTCGAGGTCGTCAGGACCGCGCATCCCGATTCGACCGACGACACCGGCACCTGGGAGTGCGTCGACATCCGCGCCGTGAAGCCGGTGCCGCGGCCGGTGACGCTGGTCGAGGCCAAGGCCGAGCCGCGCCTCAAGGGTATGGCGCTGGTGTCGAACTCGCGTCTCTCGGTGCAGCCGGTGACCGATGCCGAATGGGCGATCGTCTGCGAGATGGCGGGCCTTTCACCCTGACCGGCGCGGGCCCCGCCGTCCCCGACGACGCGGTCGCCCGCCTCCGCTTCATCAAGGCCGAGACGCGGCTTATGCCCGTGCCGGCCATTCCCGAAATCCGCCTCTGGCAGGCCGACGACGCGACGCTGCTCTGGCAGCGCAGCGCCGACGAGATCGGCTCGATGCTGGCCGCGCTGCCGTTCTGGGCCTTCGCCTGGTCGGGCGGGCGCGGCCTCGCCCGCCATGTCCTCGATCATCCCGAGCTCGTCAGGGGGAAGCGGGTGCTCGATTTCGCTGCCGGCTCCGGCCTTGTCGGCATCGCCGCAGCGCTCTCCGGCGCCGCCTCGGTCTCGGCGGCGGAGATCGACGACCACGCCGTCGCGGCGATCGCCCTCAACGCGGCCGAGAACGGCGTCGAGATCACGACGCTTGCCGGCGACATCGTCGGCACAGACATCGCGGCCGATCTCGTGCTCGCCGGCGACATCTTCTACGACCGCGCCATGACCGCCGCCGTGCTGCCCTGGCTCCGCCGCCTCTCGGCGACCGGCATCGAGGTCGTCGCCGGCGATCCTGGCCGCAGCTATCGGCCGGCTGGCGGCACGGTCGTGCGCGCCAGCGTCACCGTTCCGGCCGAGCCGGCGCTCGAGGACGCCGCTGAGAAGACCGTGCGTATCCTCTCCATCCTGCCGGACTGATCGCGGGTGCCAAGCCGGCTGCGACAGCGCGCCTCCGCCGGCAGGTCGTCGGCCGTGTTGCGGGCAGGGGGCGGAAGGGATTAAGTGATTGGCGGAGGTTGCCGTTCCTGCAGGCGTGCGCGGGTGCGGATGAGGGAGGATGAGATGCACGAGACGATACACGCGGTCCCGAGCGATTGGGCCGCCTCGGCGCATATCGACGTCAAGACCTATGACGAGATGTACCGGCGCTCGCTGGCGGACCCGGACGGGTTCTGGCGCGAGCAGGCGGCGCGGCTCGACTGGATGTCGCCGTTCACGACGGTGAAGAACACATCCTTCGCGCCCGGCGAGATCTCGATTCGCTGGTTCGAGGACGGCACGCTCAATGTGGCGGCCAACTGCCTCGACCGGCATCTCGCGACCCGCGGCGACAAGGTCGCGATCCTCTGGGAGGGCGACGACCCCGCCGAGAGCCGCGCGATCACCTATCGCGAACTCCATGCCGAAGTCTGCCGCTTCGCCAATGTGCTGAAGAAGCTCGGCGTCTCCAAGGGCGACCGCGTCACGATCTATCTGCCGATGATCCCCGAGGCGGCGATGGCGATGCTCGCCTGCGCCCGCATCGGCGCGATCCACTCGATCGTCTTCGGCGGCTTCTCGCCGGACAGCCTCGCCGGCCGCATCGGCGACTGCCACTCGACGCTGGTCATCACCGCCGACGAGGGCCTGCGCGGCGGCAAAAAGGTGCCGCTGAAGCACAACACCGATTCGGCGCTCACCAAGACCATCGGCGACGAAAAGGTGCTGGTCATCCGCCGCACCGGCGCCGAGGTGGCGATGCATGCCGGCCGCGACTACTGGTATCACGAGGTCGCCGAAACGGTGCCGGCCGACTGTCCGCCGGAAGAGATGAGCGCGGAAGATCCGCTGTTCATCCTCTACACGTCGGGCTCGACCGGACGGCCGAAGGGCGTGCTGCACACCACCGGCGGCTATCTGCTGCATGCGGCGATGACGCATGAGCTCGTCTTCGACCTGAAGGAAGACGACGTCTTCTGGTGCACGGCCGATGTCGGCTGGGTGACCGGGCACAGCTATATCGTCTATGGCCCGCTCGCCAACGGTGCGACCTCGCTGATGTTCGAGGGCATCCCGAACTATCCGACGAATGCCCGCTTCTGGCAGGTGATCGACAAGCACAAGGTGACGATCTTCCACACCGCGCCGACGGCGATCCGCGCGCTGATGCAGGCGGGCGATGCGCCGGTGAAGTCGACATCGCGCGCCTCGCTGCGCCTGCTCGGCTCGGTCGGCGAGCCGATCAATCCTGAGGCGTGGGAGTGGTATTACCGCGTCGTCGGCGACAACCGCTGCCCGATCGTCGACACCTGGTGGCAGACCGAGACCGGCGGCATCCTGATCACGCCGCTGCCGGGCGCGACGCCCTTGAAGCCGGGTTCGGCTTCCTGGCCGTTCTTCGGCGTCCAGCCGGCGATCGTCGATGCGGAAGGGCGGATCATCGAAGGCCCCTGCGAGGGCAATCTCGTGATTCTCGATGCCTGGCCGGGCATGATGCGCACCGTCTATGGCGATCACGACCGCTTCGAGCAGACCTATTTCTCGGCCTACAAGAACATGTATTTCACCGGCGACGGCTGCCGGCGCGATGCGGACGGCTACTACTGGATCACCGGCCGCGTCGACGACGTCATCAACGTCTCCGGCCACCGGATGGGCACCGCCGAGGTCGAGAGCGCGCTGGTGGCGCATACGAGCATCTCGGAAGCGGCAGTGGTCGGCTATCCGCACGACATCAAGGGGCAGGGCATCTATGCCTATGTCACGCTGATGGCGGGCGTCCAGCCGAGCGATGCGCTGCGCAAGGAGCTTGTGTCCTGGGTGCGCAAGGAGATCGGCCCGATCGCGACGCCGGATCTGATCCAGTTCGCGCCGGGCCTGCCCAAGACCCGCTCCGGCAAGATCATGCGCCGCATCCTCCGCAAGATCGCCGAGGACGAGTTCGGCGCGCTCGGCGACATCACGACGCTGGCCGATCCGGCCGTGGTCGAGGACCTGATCGCCAACCGGCAGAACCGGAAGGCCGAGGCGGTCTGACCACTGCTCGGCCTTTGGGATTTGGCCATGCTGCAAATGGCCTGAGGTGTCGTTGCCGGGCTTGACCCGGCAACCCAGACTTGTCTGGGCTTCCCTTTGAGAATTGCGGGTCCGCACGGAGAGAGGCTGGATTGCCGGGTCAAGCCCGGCAATGACAGGTGGGAGCAGTCGCGCGCACCGACCGAAGCGGAATGTCGATCCGTTCGAGCGTTCGAGCGTGCTGCGGCGACCTCGCCCCGACCCTCTTCCGCTTCGCGGCAGAGCAAGCACCGCCGATGGGCGCGTCAGAAGTCGCTGGCGATGCCCTTGTTCTCCCAGTCGCCATAGCGGACCGGCTCGGGGCCTTCGCGGCCGAGGATTTCGCGCGGGCGCTCGCTTGCCGCGTCGATCGCGGCGCGGCGGGCCTTGGCCTCGGCCAGAGCGCGCTCGGCGGCCGGGCTCAGCTTCGGCGCCGGGGTGGGGTCCGATGCTTCGGGCGTTGCGTCGGTCATGCGGATCTCCTGTCGTCGTCTCAGCCGATATAGAGATCGGCCCGCGTCGGCGGGAGACCAGAGGGGCCGCGCTGGCGGCGCGAGGCCAGCGTCTGGTTGATCGTCACGGAGTTGCGCTGGAAGGCGACCGAGCAGCCGGCGATATAGGCGAGCCAGAGCCGCGTCTTGACCTCGCCGACCTCGCCCACCGCCTCGTCATAGCGGGCGAGCAGGCGGTCGTGCCAATGGCGCAGCGTGTGCTGGTAGTGCTCGCGCCAGCCCTCGACATCATGCACCTCGAAGCCGTAGCGCTCGAGATTGGCGACCGACATGCCCAGGTGATCGAGCTCGCCGCCGGGGAAGATGTAGCGGCGGATGGCGGCATATTCCGGATTGGTGCGGCGGAAGGCCTTCTCGGTCCGCTTGGCCGGCCGGGCGATGGCGTGGTGCAGATAGAGCCCGCCCGGCTTCAGCAGGCGGTGCACGGTCTGGAAATAGGTCGGATAGTTGGGGATGCCGACCTGCTCGAACATGCCGATCGAGGCGATCTTGTCGAACTGGCCCTGCACCTGCGTGTAGTCGCGCAGCTCGAAGCGGATCCTGTCCTGCAGGCCGAGCCGGGTCACCTTCTCGCGGGCGAACACATATTGCTCGTCGGCGAGCGTCACGCCGACGGCATTGACGCCGTAATGCTGCGCGGCATGGCAGACGAGCGCGCCCCAGCCGGAGCCGATATCGAGCAGGGTCTCGCCGGGCTTCAGGCGCAGCTTGCGGCAGATCATGTCGAGCTTGTCGCGCTGGGCCGTGGCGATGTCGTTGCCCCAGTCGCGGAAATAGGCGCAGGTGTAGACCATCTCCGGATCGAGGAAGAGCGCGTAGAAGGCGTTGGAGACGTCGTAGTGATAGTGGACGTTCTCCTTGTTGGCGGTCTCGCTGCCGTCGCGCTGCGCCTTGTGGCCCTGGATCGCCTCCAGCGGCCAGGGTCCGCCGCGCGAGCGGAAGAGGAAGTCGGCGAGCGAGCGCAGCACCAGCTTCTTGTCGAGCGCGCGGCGCACGTCGCGGCTCCGGATCTTCGGCCGCTCGGCGACGAGGTCGAACAGCGTGCCGTTCAGGAGGTCGAGCCGCCGCGTCACATAGAGGTTGAGGAGCGTGTCGATCTTCGGCTTGCGGAAGAGCGCGGCGATGACGCCCTCGTCGGCGATGGCGATCGTCAGCGCCTCTGGCGACGCATCGGCCGGAATGGTGGTCCCGTCCCAGAGGCGGAAATTGAGGGAGACGCCGAGCGTCTCGCGAATATGCGCGATCAGCGCCTTGAGGCGCTCCGTGCGTGCCGTCGCCGTCATCTATGCCACCCCGAACCCCGGCACAGTCGTCACGCCGGTCCCAGCCTTGCTCAAGGCGGTATGCACTACCATCATATGGGGGTCACACAAGAGGGAGGCCGCCGGGCAGGCGGCTCTGTCGCATGAACATGATGCGGACCGCCATGCTGATCGCCGGTCTGACGGCCCTGTTCATGGCGGTCGGCTATCTGGTCGGCGGCCAGTCGGGCATGCTGATCGCCTTCGCCGTCGCGGCGGCGATGAATGTGTTCGGCTATTGGAACGCCGATCGCATGGTCCTGTCGATGTATGGGGCGCGCGAGGTCGACGAACGCAGCGCGCCGCAGTATTACCGCATCGTGCGCGACCTGGCCGCCCGGGCCAATCTGCCGATGCCGAAGGTCTACATCATCGATTCGCCCCAGCCCAATGCGTTCGCCACCGGCCGCAATCCGCAGAACGCGGCCGTCGCCGCCTCGGCCGGCCTGCTGCAGACGCTCACCGCCGACGAGGTCGCCGGCGTGATGGCGCATGAGCTGGCGCATGTGAAGAATCACGACACGCTGACGATGACGATCACGGCGACGCTCGCCGGCGCCATCTCGATGCTGGCCAATTTCGCCTTCTTCTTCGGCGGCAACCGCGACGAGCGCAGCCCGTTCGGTGCCATCGGCGCCATCGCGGCGGCCCTCTTCGCGCCGATCGCGGCGATGATGGTGCAGATGGCGGTCAGCCGGACGCGCGAATATGCCGCCGACCGGATGGGCGCGGAAATCTCGGGCAATCCGCGCGCGCTCGCTTCGGCGCTCGCCAAGATCGCCGGCAGCGCCGCGCATATTCCGAACGCCGCCGCCGAGGCCAACCCGGCCACGGCGCATCTCTTCATCATCAATCCACTCTCGGGGCAGCGGATGGACAATCTCTTCTCGACGCATCCGGCGACCGAAAACCGCATCGCCGCGCTGATGGAACTCGAGCGCGCGCGGCCGCAGCAGGGCGCCGCCCGTAGTGGCCGCGTCGATCTGCCCGGCGGCTTCGGCAGCCGGCGGGGAGCCGCGCCGACCTCGCCGCGCCAGGGACCATGGGGTTGAGCCGCCCGCCCGTCGCCGCGAAGGCCGACCGTTCCAAGAGCGCCAAGCGTCCGCCGCCGTCGCGGGCGCCGGGAGTCGCCGCCCGTGTCGCGGCGATCGCCGCCGTGCACGCCGTCTTTGCCGAGCACAAGGCTGCCGACAGCGTGCTGGAGGATCCGCATGGTCCCTTCGCGAGCCTCGATCCGCGCGAGCGGGCGCTGGCAAGGGCGATCCTCGGCATGTCGCTCCGGCGCCAGGGCCAGATCGTCGACGCGCTCGGCCGCTTCCTCGAGAAGAGCCTGCCGCGGAAATCCGGACGCCTCGCGGCGATCCTGCATGTCGCCGCGGCGCAGATCCTGTTCATGGATGTCGCCGACCACGCGGCGGTCTCGATCGCCGTGGAGCTTGCCGGCGAGGATTTCGACGCCCGTCATTTCAAGGGTCTCGCCAATGCGGTGCTGAGGCGGCTGACCGAACAGCGCGAGGCGATCCTCGAAAGCCAGGACGAGGCCGTGCTCAACACGCCGGACTGGCTCGCAGCCAGCTGGAAGCGCGCCTATGGCGGCGCTGCGGCGCGGGCGATCGCGATTGCCCATCTCGAGGAGCCGGCGCTCGACCTGACGCTGCGCGCCGATGCCGATCCCGCCGCATGGGCCGAGACGCTTGAGGGCGCCCTGCTGCCGACGGGCTCGATCCGTCTCGTCGCGCACAGCGCCATCGAGGCGATGCCGGGCTTCACCGAGGGCGCCTGGTGGGTGCAGGACGCCGCCGCCGCACTGCCGGTGCGCCTGCTCGGACCCCTTGCCGGCAAGAGCGTCGCCGATCTCTGCGCGGCGCCCGGCGGCAAGACGCTGCAGCTCGCCTCGGCCGGCGCGCATGTCACCGCCGTCGACATCTCGGTCGACCGGCTGCACCGCGTCCGCCAGAATCTCGACCGCATGCGGCTCGAGGCCGAGCTGGTCGCCGAGGACATCCTGACCTGGCAGCCGGGCCGCACCTTCGATGCCGTGCTGCTCGATGCGCCCTGCTCCTCGACCGGCACGATCCGTCGCCATCCCGACGTCGCGCTCTTGAAGCGTCCGCAGGATATCGCCTCGCTCGCCAAGCTGCAGACCGAGCTGATCGCCCGTGCGGTCGACCTGCTCGCGCCCGGTGGCATCCTCGTCTATTCGACCTGCTCGCTGGAGCCGGCCGAAGGCGAGATCCAGGCGCAGCGCGCGGTGGACACGCTTCCCTTGAAGCTCGTCCCGATCGAGCCGGAGGAAGTCGGCGAGCTCGACGCGATCTGCCGCCGCGGCTATCTCCGCTCGCTGCCGTCCGATCTCCCCGCCACCGAGCCGCGCATGGGCGGGCTCGACGGCTTCTTCGCCGCGCGCTTCGTCAAGACCTGACGAAAAGCCGAGAGGCTTTCGCCAAACTCTGCCGTTCCGGCGGAATGGGCGGTTCAATTCGCTTGAACGCGCCGATAGATTGCCTCATCCCGGCGCGGGGACGATTCGAAAATCCGCCCGGGATGCAGCGGAAAGGAACGCAGCGGCATGGCATTTGGAAGTGAGGCGGGGCAGGGCCGGCTCGTCCGCTTCGCGCTGGCTTCGGCCTGGCGCCGCTCCCGCTATGCCTTCCATGCCGGGCTGCTCTATCGCTGGCGCCATCTCGGCCCGGTGCCGGACCGGCTGCTGATCGCGCCGACCGATCTCCGAACCGCCGACCCGACCATCGCGCATGATATCTATGCCGGCCGCTTCGTCTTCAACGGCGAGGCGGTCGACGTCGCCGGCTTCTCGGTGTTCGAGATCGAGGCGCCGTCGCGGCCGTTCGCGGCGGCGCTGCACGGCTTCGGCTGGCTGCGGCATCTGCGCGCCTCGGAGCTCGCGGTGTCGCGGCCGCATGCCCGCGCGCTGATCGACGAATGGATCCGCTTCCAGAAGGGCCATGACCCGATCGCCCGCGATCCGGTGGTCATGGCGCGGCGCGTCGCGTCCTGGCTGGCGCAGACGCCGCTGGTGCTCGAAGGCTGCGACCACGGCTTCTATCGCCGCTTCATGCGCTCGCTGGTCGCGCAGGTGCGCCAGCTTCGCCGCGTGGTGCATGACGTGCCGCCCGGACGGCCGCGCCTTGCCGTGACCATGACGCTCGCGGCGGCGGCGCTCTCGCTCGCCGACCAGACCCGCTTCGTGCGCCAGGCCTCGCGCCAGGTCGACCAGGAGCTGGCGCGGCAGATCCTGCCCGATGGCGGCCATGTCAGCCGCAATCCCGGCGCCGTGCTCGATATCCTCGTCGACCTCCTGCCGCTGCGCCAGGCCTTCACCGCGCGCGGCATGCAGCCCTCGCCGGTGCTGCTCGGCGCCATCGACCGGATGATGCCGATGCTGCGCTTCTTCCGGCTCGGCGACGGCTCCTTCGCCAAGTTCAACGGCATGGGCGAGACCGAGCTCGGCCTGCTCGCGACCGTGCTCGCCCATGACGACGCGCGCGGCGCGCCGCTGCGCAATGCGCCGCATAGCGGCTATCAGCGGCTCGAGGCCGGCGAGACCATCATCGTCATCGACAGCGGCCCCTCCCCGGCGCCGGCGCTTTCCGGCGAGGCGCATGCCGGCTGCCTCTCGTTCGAGATGAGCGTCGGCCGGCAGCCGCTGGTCGTCAATTGCGGCATTCCAGGTCCCGGCGCGACGGCGCTCCGGCGTCTTTCGCGGATGACGGCGGCGCATTCGACGGCGACGCTCAACGATACGTCCTCCTGCCGCTTCCTTTCCGCCGGCCTTCTCGCCGATCGCGTCGGCGAGGTCATCGTCGCCGGTCCGGCGCTCGTCGATTCCTCACGCCAGGAAGAGCGCGGCCAGACTTTCGTCACCGCCGCCCATGACGGCTATGTCGCCCGCTACGGCATCCGCCACGAGCGGCGGCTGTTCCTGCCGCGCGAGGGGACGCGGCTCGATGGCGTCGACAGCTTCACCAATCCGACCGGCGGCGCCGTGGCGCGCGGCGGCAAGGATGCGTTCGCGATCCGCTTCCATCTGCATCCGGCGGTGAAGGCGAGCCGGATCAAGGCCGGGCAGGCGGTGTTGCTCGTCCTCCCCGACGGCTCGGGCTGGGAGTTCGAGGCGGAAGGCCACGACGTGCTGATCGAGGAGAGCATCCGCCTCTCCAATATCCGCGGCAGCCGCCGCGCCGAGCAGATCGTGATCTATGGTCGTGCCATGCACGATGCCGCGATCCACTGGCATTTCGAGCGCGTCGCGGAAGCCGCGCAGCGCCGGCGCTCGGAACCGGCGGAGACGGAGACGCTCGGCTTCGACGAGGGCTGACCGGCGCGCGAAGGGGCTGTGCCGGCGGCGAAATCGTGCTATCGCGCGCCGAACGCCGCCCATCCGTCCTTTCGTTCCTGCGAGGTTGATATGGCTGTCCCGCCGCCGAAGGTCGATCTGCCCGACCTCGTCCCGATGAAGCGCGCCCTCTTTTCGGTGTTCGACACCACCGGCGCCATCGATCTCGCGCGGGCGCTCCATGCGCGCGGCGTCAAGCTGTTCGGCACCGGCTCGACCGCCAAGGCGATCGTGTCGGCCGGCCTCCCGGTCATCAACATCGCTGATCTTATCGGCTTTCCCGAGATTCTCGGCGGCCGCGTCAAGACGCTGCATCCGAAGGTGCATGGCGGGCTCTTGGCGCTCCGCAACGATCCCGTCCATGCCGCCGAGCTGATCGAGCATGGCATCGAGCCGTTCGATCTCGTCGTCTCCAATCTCTATCCGTTCGAGAAGACGATCGCCGCGACGACCGACTACGCCCATATCGTCGAGAATATCGACATCGGCGGCCCGGCCATGACGCGCGCCGCCGCCAAGAATCACGGCTTCGTCACCATCCTCGTCGACCCGGCCGATTATGCCGGCCTGCTCGAGACGCTCGAACAGAATTCCGGCGCCACGCCGCTTGCCTATCGCAAGCGCCTCGCCGCCAAGGCGTTTGCCCGCACGGCCGCCTATGACGCGGCGGTGTCGACGTGGTTCGCCGCCGTCCTCGACGAGCCGGCGCCGGCTTGGCGCAGCCTCGGCGGCAAGCTGGCCGAGACGCTGCGCTATGGCGAGAACCCGCATCAGCGCGCCGCGTTCTACTTGACCGGCGAGGCGCGGCCGGGCGTCGCGACGGCGCGGCAGCTGCAGGGCAAGCAGCTCTCCTACAACAACATCAACGACACCGACGCCGCCTATGAGCTGGTCGCCGAATTCGATCCGGCGCTCGCGCCGGCGGTGGCCATCATCAAGCACGCCAATCCGGCGGGCGTCGCGACCGGCGGGAGCCTTGCCGAGGCCTATGAGCGGGCGCTCCGCTGCGACCCGGTCTCGGCCTTCGGCGGCATCGTCGCGCTGAACCGGACGCTGGACGCCGAGGCGGCGAGGAAGATCGTCGAGATCTTCACCGAGGTCATCATCGCCCCCGACGCGACCGAGGAAGCCATCGCCATCGTCGCGGCCAAGAAGAACCTTCGCCTGCTGGTCGCCGGCGGGCTGCCCGACCCGAAGGCGGCCGGGCTCACCTTCCGCTCGGTCGCCGGCGGCTTCCTGGTGCAGGATCGCGACGCCGGCCATGTCGGCGCGGCCGATCTCAAGGTCGTCACCAAGCGCCAGCCGACGGCGGCGGAGATCGCCGATCTCGTCTTCGCCTTCCGCGTCGCGAAGCATGTCAAGTCGAACGCCATCGTCTATGCCAAGGATGGCGCCACGGTCGGCGTCGGCGCGGGCCAGATGAGCCGCGTCGATTCCTCGACCATCGCTGCGCGGAAGGCCGCCGAGGCCGCCAAGGCGGCCGGCCTGCCGGAGAGCCTCGCGATCGGCTCCGTCGTCGCCTCCGACGCCTTCTTCCCCTTCGCCGACGGGTTGCTCGCGGCGGCCGAAGCCGGCGCCACCGCGGTGATCCAGCCGGGCGGCTCGATGCGCGATGATCTCGTCATCGAGGCGGCCGACGCGGCGGGGCTTGCCATGGTCTTCACCGGCGTCCGCCATTTCCGGCATTGACGCTGCCGGCCAAGCGGACCAAGGATTGGCCCCGGCCGGCCGGTCGATCCCATGACGAGTAGAGGCTCCGGAACCGGCAGTGTGTCGGCCGGGGAGAGTCCATGACCGATACGCTGAAGAGTGTTCTCTTCGTCGACTATGACAGCCTGCATCTGGCGCTCCGCGCGCGCGATCCGGCGCTCGGCCGCCGCTTCGCTGCGCGGCCAGGCCTCTTGCTGGAGGCGATCGAGGCGGGCACGCTGATCGGCTCGGGTGAGCTCGGCAAGGCGCGCCGGCGCATCCTGATGCGGCGCTGCTATGCCGATCCGCGCACGCTCGGCAGGGCGCGCGACAGCTTCGTGGCGCAGGGCTTCCAGATCGTCGATTGCCCGACGCTGCCCGGCCGCGAGCGGAATTCCGCCGAGGTGCAGATCACGCTCGATACGATCGACGCGCTCGGCCATACCACCGCCTTCGACGAATTCATCCTGCTCGGCGCCGAGACCGATTTCACGCCGCTGGTCTATCGCCTGCGCGCCCATAACCGCGCCGCGACGATCTTCGCCACCGCCGCGACGGCCGGCAGCTACCGCGCCATCGCCGACGGCATTCTGGAAGAGCGCTCGCTGGTGGCTCTGCTCTCGGCCGTCGAGGACGGCGTCGATCCGGACGAGGAGGACGAGGCCGCGCGCCCCGCCTCCGGCCGCGAGGATCTCGCCGCCCTCGCCCGCCGCATCCACAATGCGACCGCCGTGCCGATGTTCGCGCCCAAGGTCTATGCCGAATTGTTCGCGGCGCTGACGGCCGAGATCGCCGAGAACGGCTATCACTTCCAGAACACGGCCGAGAATGTCGCGGGACGGCTGATCGCCGGCGGCCGCAAGGCCTCGCGCCGGCAGGTCGCCTTCATCGTCAAGGGCCTGGCGCTGAAGGGCCATGTCCTCTCGGAGAGCGATACGCCGCAGAAGCTCGCCGCCGTCTTCCGCGAGCAGGTGCTCTATCTCGCCCGCCATGCCGGCATCGAGATCGATCCGCGCGTCGAACGGCAGGTCACCGCCTGGATCGCCGCCGGCAGCACCGAGGCGGAACTCGCCGAGCTGCGCGCGCCGGAACCGGTTGTGGCTGTGGCGGTCGACGCCGAGCCGGTCGCGGATGCGGCGCCTGCCGAGGCGGTCGCGGTTGAGGAGCCCGCCGAGACGGTGGCTGCCGTGGCTGAGCCGGTTGTCGATGCCGTCGCCGAAGAGCCGCTCGCCATCGCCGACGAGGCGCTGGCGGGTCCGCTCGACGATGAGCCTGAGACGGTGGAGGCCGTACCGCCCGCGGTCGTCGTCATTGAGCCGCCGTACGTCCCTGAGGCACCCACTGCGCCCGTCGTCAGCGACGAGGACCTCGCGGCGCTGGCCGATCAGGCCGATGCCGGCGAGGACGAGACCGACAACGCCGACGCGCCCGCGGTCGTGATCGCGCCGGAGCCGGTGCGCGCGGCGCCTGCCGTGCGGCCGCCGGTGCCGCGTCCGCCGGCGCAGCGCGGCAGCGCGCGTCCGGCCGAGGCGCCGCTCGATCCGTTCGAGAGCTCGTTGCTGGCTGCGATCGCCGAGGCGGTGCAGGCGGTCGATCCGGCGCGAGCCGATGTCGCGCCGCCTGTTGTCGCCGCCGATGGCCGCATCGAGCCGCGCCTCGATGCCGTGAAGCCGCGCGATCCCTCGGACGAGACCGGCACGACCGCCGCCGAGGTCAAGAGCCCGGTCGAGGCCGCCGTCGACGCCGATATCGGCGACGAGATCCAGCGCATCCTCTCGGCCTACAACCAGACCCGCAAGCCGGTCGGGCGCTGACGAGGCATGGCGACCGGCGCTGCCGGCCGTGAGCCGGCTGCGCCGATCGGCCTAAGGCTCAGCCGTTGGCCATGTACTGGCCGCCATTGATGGTGAGCACGGCGCCGGTCATGAAGGCGCTGGCGTCCGAGGCGAGATAGGCGACGAGCGCCGAGATCTCCTCGGCCTTGCCGAGCCGGCCGACCGGGATCTGCGCGACGATGCCCTCGAGCACCTTTTCCGGCACGGCGGCGACCATGTCGGTATCGATATAGCCGGGGCAGATGCAGTTGACGGTGATGCCCTTGCGGGCGTTCTCCAGCGCCAGCGCCTTTGTGAAGCCGATCACGCCGGCCTTGGCGGTCGAGTAGTTGACCTGGCCGAGCTGGCCCTTCTGGCCGTTGATCGAGGAGATGTTGACGATGCGGCCGAAGCCGCGTTCGCGCATCCCCTCGATGACCGGCCGCGTCATCGTGAACATCGAGCCGAGATTGGTCGCGATCACCGCCGACCAGGCGGCATGGTCCATCTTGTGGAACCAGCCGTCGCGGGTGATGCCGGCATTGTTGACGAGGATGTCGACCGGGCCGACCTCGGCCTCGACGGCGGCGATGCCGGCGGCACAGGCCTCGGGATCGGCGACATCCCACTGGAACACCGAGATGCCGGTCTCGGCCTTGAAGGCGTTCGCCTTCTCGACATTGCCGGCGAAGGTGGCGGCCACGGTGTGGCCGGCCGCCTTCAATCCGGTCGCGATTGCGGCGCCGATGCCGCGCGTGCCGCCCGTGACGAGCGCAACTCTGGTCATGATGCGTGTTTCCCCCGAGACGAGCCGGTTGGTCCGGCTCGTCGTTGATGCCCCGTTCAGCGCTCGACGGTGAGCGCGATGCCCATGCCGCCGCCGATGCACAGCGTGGCGAGACCCTTCCTGGCGTCGCGGCGCGCCATCTCGTGCAGCAGCGTTACGAGGATGCGCGCGCCCGAGGCGCCGATCGGATGGCCGATGGCGATCGCGCCGCCATTGACGTTGACCTTGGCCGGGTCCCAGCCGAGCCCCTTGTTGACGGCGCAGGCCTGCGCCGCGAAGGCCTCGTTGGCCTCGACGAGGTCGAGATCGTCGGCGGTCCAGCCGGCCTTTTCCAGCGCCTTGCGCGAGGCCGGGATCGGCCCTGTGCCCATCACGCTCGGATCGACGCCGGCGGTCGCCCAGGAGGCGATGCGCGCCAGCGGAGTGATGCCGCGGCGCTCGGCCTCGGCCGCCGTCATCAGCACGAAGCCGGCGGCGCCGTCATTGAGGCCGGAGGCGTTGCCGGCGGTGACGGTGCCGTCCTTGGCGAAGGCCGGGCGCAGCTTGGCGAGTGCCTCCAGCGTCGTGCCGGCGCGGATATGCTCGTCGTTCTCGATGGTGACGTCGCCCTTCTTGCCGGCGATCACGAAGGGAATGATCTCGTCCTTGAAGCGGCCTTCCTCCTGCGCCGCCTCGGCCTTGTTCTGCGAGGCGACGGCGAAGGCGTCCTGGTCCTCGCGGGTGATCTGGAACTCGCGCGCGACGTTCTCCGCCGTCACGCCCATGTGGTAGCCGTTGAAGGCGTCCCAGAGGCCGTCCTTGATCATGGTGTCGGTGAGGCTCATGTCGCCGAACTTGGTGCCGGCGCGCATATGGGCGGCATGCGGCGACAGCGACATCGATTCCTGTCCGCCGGCGACGATGATCGAGGCATCGCCCGAGGCGATCTGCTGCATGCCGAGCGCGACGGCGCGCAGCCCCGAGCCGCAGACCTGGTTGAGGCCCCAGGCGGTCGTGGAAATCGGCAGGCCGGCGGCGATCGAGGCCTGGCGGGCCGGGTTCTGGCCCTGAGCCGCGGTCAGCACCTGGCCAAGGATGACCTCGTCGACCTCGTCGGCGGCGACGCCGGCCCGCGCGAGCACGCCCTTGATCACCGCGGCGCCGAGGAGGTGGGCGGGGGTCGCGGCGAAGCCGCCGTTGAAGGACCCGACCGCCGTGCGACCGGCGGCGGCGATGACGATGTCGTTCTGAAGGGCCATGGCCTCGTTTCCTGGTCTCGGGCGGGCGGCGATGGCGGCCCGCTGCGTTGAAGGACTGGCCGCGATCCAAGACCGGGGCGGCACGCCTGTCAACCAAGGGGCGAAGCACTCCCTTGCTGCGACGCATCGTGTGCGCAGCAAAGCTGCAGCAATGCGCCGCACAAATTGTTGGCGAGGAGGCGAAAAAGTCCCTATCGTGGCGGTGCGGGGAGGAGTTTCTGTCGCATCAGCGCCTTGCTGATCGATGCCGGCCTCGGGCCGACCGCGCGACAGTCATCATGGGAGTGGGCATGGCCAAGGATCAGGAACCGACGACGATCAAGAAATACGCCAATCGCCGTCTCTACAACACCGGCACCTCGACCTATGTGACGCTCGAGGACCTGGCGGTGATGGTGAAGACGGGCGAGGATTTCATCGTTTTCGATGCGAAATCCGGCGAGGACATCACCCGGTCGGTGCTGACGCAGATCATCTTCGAGCAGGAGAACAAGGGCCACAATCTCCTGCCCATCACCTTCCTGCGCCAGCTCATCCGCTTCTACGGCGACTCGATGCAGAACCTGGTGCCGACCTATCTCGACTTCTCGATCGACAGCCTGACGCGTGACAGCGACAAGCTGCGCGGCCAGATGGCCAATGCCTTCGGGCCGAGCGCCTTCACCGCGATCGAGGAGACCGTGCGCCGCAACACCGAGATGTTCGAGCAGGCGATGCGTATGTTCCTGCCGTTCAGCGGCGGGCGCGGCGATCTGCCGGCGACGCCGGCGAGCCCGCGCGTCGAGCCGAAGGCCGATGCCCGCGCCGATGGCGATTTCGACACGCTGAAGCGCCAGCTCGACGAGATGCAGAAGAAGATCGACCAGCTGGCCGGCAAGGGCTGATGTCCCTTTAAGGCACCAACCGTCCGCCCTGCCGTTGTGCGGGGCGGCCGGCCTTCCTACATTTCACCCGTGCGGCTGCATGGCCGCTTTGGGCGAAGGAAGACTGCGATGGCGCGGCCGCTTTTCGGCGAGATACTCGGCAAGGACGATCCGGGCGGCAAGAATGCCGGCCAGGATGACGGCCGCGACTTCGGCGCGCGCGCCGACCGCGTCCGCCGCGATTTCTGGAAGGTGCTGCGCCGCGGTGCCCGCAACATCCCCTTCGCCGAGGATGCCGTCGCCGCTTATTACTGCGCCTTCGACACCAATACGCCGTTCCGCGTCCGCGCCATGCTGATGGCGGCGCTGGCCTATTTCGTGATGCCGATCGACGTTGTCCCCGATTTCCTCGCCGGCATCGGCTTTGCCGACGACGCGACCGTCCTGATGACGGCGCTCACCATGCTCGGCTCGCATCTGAAGCCGGTGCACAGGGAAGCGGCGCGCCGGGCCCTCGCCGGCGACGACGCCGGCTGAGCCGCCGCTCGGCACGGGCGCCCAGACCGCTGCCCAGACTCCTTGGCGCCAGTCACAGTATTGCCCCAATGGCCGGCCCAATTCGTCGCCGGGCCGCGACTGCGCCGGTGCTCCCCTTTGGTTCACGGAATGTTAAGCTGCACTTTGCAGTTTGACGCAAAGGGAGCGCACGGCATACGGCCCTGCGCGGGCGGCTGGTCAATGGGTGGATGGA
The DNA here is from genome assembly GCA_965229325.1 of Kaistia sp. GTDB lineage: Bacteria > Pseudomonadota > Alphaproteobacteria > Rhizobiales > Kaistiaceae > Kaistia. Next base: position 3,459,071 of record OZ245873.1, read on the forward strand.
AGATGAACGCATTGAGGATCGCGACTGCCGTGCTGATCGCCGCCGGCACCATCGGCGTGGCCGAGGCGCAGACCCCGAACCGCGTGGGGGCCTTCAAGGACTGGAGCGCCTACGCCTATGCCGACAAGAAGGGCAAGGTCTGCTACGCGGCCTCGCAGCCGAAGAGCCAGAAGCCGGAAGGGCTCAACCGTGACCCCGCCTATTTCATGATCACGGCCCGCCCGGCCGAGAACGTGAAGAACGAAGTGTCGGTGATCATCGGCTATCCGTTCAAGGAAGGCTCCAAGGTCACCATCGACATCGACGGACAGAAATTCGCGATGTTCACCAAGGAAGACGGCGCCTGGGTCGAGAATGCCGCCGAGGAGACCGCGCTGCTCGCCGCCATGAAGAAGGGGCGGGCGATGTCGATCTCCGGCACCTCGCGCCGCGGCACGGTGACGACCGACGCCTATTCGCTTTCCGGCATTTCCGCCTCGCTCGACGCGGTGGCGAAGAACTGCCCGGTCGCCGGCGGCTGAGGCCGCAGCGCCCTCTGCATGGTCGCCGCTCCGGCGCGGCCATGCGCTCCCCTTGCCGGCCGCAGCGCCCGCGCCTTGCCGCCACGATCGGCGCCAGGCGGGCTTGATTGACTTTGCCGCCGCTTCCACGTAGAAGCCGCGGTCATTCGCGAAGAGGTTTCCTCCGAGCCGCCGACCGGACCATGAGTCCGGAGGTCAACGTCCGCCAGCGCGTCGCGCCCGCGGGCGCCGATCGTCATTGTCCAATCGGTGGATCGGTTCCGATTCCTTCGAGGAAAGGTCCTAATGTTCGACACCCTGTCAGAGCGCCTCTCCGGCATTTTCGACAAGCTCACCCGCCGCGGTGCGCTGTCGGAGGCCGATGTCAACGAGGCCATGCGCGAGGTGCGCCGTGCGCTGATCGAGGCGGACGTCGCGCTCGACGTCGTGCGCTCGTTCACCGACAAGGTCCGTGCCCGCGCCGTCGGCGCCGACGTCATCCGCTCGGTGACGCCCGGGCAGATGGTCGTCAAGATCGTCCATGACCAGCTCGTCGAGATGCTCGGCTCCGAGGCCGAGCCGATCGATCTCAACGCCCCCGCGCCCGTCGCCATCATGATGGTCGGCCTGCAGGGCTCGGGCAAGACGACCACCTCGGCCAAGATCGCCCGCCGCCTGACGCTGCAGCAGAAGCGCAAGGTCCTGATGGCCTCGCTCGACGTGCGCCGTCCGGCAGCCCAGGAGCAGCTGCGCATCCTCGGCCAGCAGAATTCCATCGAGACGCTGCCGATCGTGGCGGGCCAGTCGCCGACCGACATCGCGACGCGCGCGCTGCAGGCGGCAAGGCTCGGCGGCTATGACGTCGTCATCCTCGACACCGCCGGCCGCACGCATATCGACGAGCCGCTGATGATGGAGATGGCCGACATCAAGGCCATCGCCAAGCCGCACGAGATCCTGCTCGTCGCCGACAGCCTGACCGGCCAGGACGCCGTCAATCTCGCCCGTTCCTTCGACGAGCGCGTCGGCATCACCGGCATCGTGCTCACCCGTACCGACGGCGATGGCCGCGGCGGCGCGGCGCTGTCGATGCGTGCCGTCACCGGCAAGCCGATCAAGCTGCTCGGCACCGGCGAGAAGTCGGACGCGCTCGAGGATTTCCATCCCGGCCGCGTCGCCAACCGCATTCTCGGCATGGGCGACATCGTCTCGCTCGTCGAGAAGGCGGCGCAGAACATCGACATGGAGCAGGCCGCCAAGGCGGCCGAGAAGATGCGCAAGGGCATCTTCGATCTCGACGATCTCGCCGATCAGTTCCGCCAGATGGAGAAGATCGGCGGCATGTCCGGCATGCTCGGCATGATGCCGGGCGTCGGCAAGATCAAGAAGCAGATGGAAGGCGCCAATCTCGACGACGGCATGATGAAGCGGCAGATCGCCATCATCTCGTCGATGACCAAGGCCGAGCGGCGCAATCCCGACATCCTCAAGGCCAGCCGCAAGAAGCGCATCGCCGCCGGCTCCGGCACCAAGGTCGAAGACGTCAACCGCCTGCTCAAGATGCATCGTCAGATGGCCGACATGATGAAGGCCATGGGCAAGCAGAAGGGCGGCGGCATGCTCGGCAAGATGATGGGCGCGCTCGGCGGCGGCGGCATGGGCGGCATGCCCAACATCAATCCGGCCGAGCTCGAGAAGCTCGCGAAGCAAATGGGCTCCGGCGCGCCGGTGCTGCCGAAGGGTATGCCCGGCAGCCCCGGCATGCCCGGCGGATTGCCTGGCCTCGGCAATCGCCTGCCGGGCCTCGGCGGCGGCGGTTTCCCCGGCTTCCCCGGCAAGAAGAAATAGGTCGTGAGTTGGCTGTCGACGGCACTTCGGGAAATGACGCTATCGGTCGATCTAGGCAATATGGCCGTAGGCGTGGGTACCGCAGCCATTGCGTTGGTCACGTTGTATATTTCTGCTCAAAGCTCTGGTGAATCCAAGCGCAGGATGATTTCAGGATTCAGGAAAGAATGGGTAGAGGATCTAAGAAAGAGCTGCGCTGAATATGCCGCAACCGCGACCAAGCTAAGATTACTATCTAATCTAGTTAAATTCTTTGAAAATAACGGCGACCAAGATAGGGCGACTGAGCATACTTTTGAATACAAGGGAACGATTGATAGATTTGACCATCTTCACCAGTACATATTGCTATTGCTTAATCCGAACGAATTAGAACATAAGAAGTTAATTGATTACATGGAGGAGACCAGAAATGCTCTCCTCGGCTCAGATTCAGAAATACCGTTAACCCTTGATCAATTTACGGATTTAGTTAGGACAGTCCTCAAATCCGAGTGGGATCGAGTAAAAGTCGAGTTGTAAGGAAAGGAAGAAGAAAATGTCCCTGAAGATCCGTCTCGCCCGTGCCGGCGCCAAGAAGCGTCCGTTCTACCGCATCGTCATCGCCGACGCCCGTTCGCCGCGCGACGGCCGCTTCATCGAGCGCATCGGCTCGTTCGACCCGATGCTGGCCAAGGACAGCGACAAGCGCGTCGTGCTCGATCTCGAGCGCGCCAAGCATTGGCTGTCGGTCGGCGCCCAGGCGACCGATCGCGTCGAGCGCTTCCTCGCCGATGCCGGCCTTGTCGAGCGCGTCCAGCGCAACAATCCCGAGAAGGCCGTTCCCGGCGCCAAGGCGCAGGAGCGCGCTGCCGAGAAGGCCAAGAAGGCCGAAGCTGCGGCTGCCGCCGCCGAGTAAGCCGAACGACGGCCCGTGCTGCCGATGGCCGGTCTCCGGCCGTCGGCGCCAGCCTTTGTCGTCATGCCCGGGCCCGGCCCGGGCATTCGCGTCTGGCCCGGCCGTTCGGCTGGCCCTGGCGAGCGCAGTCGTCGATGGCCGGGCCCCGCCCGGCCATGATGGAGCCGGGATGACTGCGCCTTCGAGATTGCCGCCCCGCTCCTTCGGAAAGTAACCATGACCGACGACAACCGCGTGCTTCTCGGCCAGTTCGGCGCCGCGCATGGCATTCGCGGCGAGGTCAAGCTCGTCGCCTATACCGAGGATCCGCTTGGCGTTGCCGATTATGGTCCGGTGACGCTCGAGGATGGCCGCGTCGTCGAGATCATCGCCGTGCGCGCGCAGGGCGAGGGCCTCGTCGCCCGCGTCAAGGGCATCGGCGACCGTACCGCCGCCGAGAGCCTGCGCAATCGCCGCTTCACGGTCGATCGCGCGGTGCTGCCGCCGATCGAGGACGAGGATGATTTCTACCAGGCCGATCTCGTCGGGCTCCGCGCCGAGCTTGCCGACGGCTCGCTTTATGGCAGCGTTGTCGCGGTGCAGAATTTCGGGGCCGGCGATCTGATCGAGATCCAGCCGGCGCCCGGCGCCCGCACCTTCTATCTGCCCTTCACCCGCGCGGTCGTGCCGGTCGTCGACATCGCCGGCGGCCGGCTCGTCGTCGCGCCGCCGCCCGAGGTCGAGGCGCGGCAGGAGAGCGACGAGGGCGGCCAGGAGACCGGCGACGAGGCTGGCCAAGAGACTGGCCAAGAGACTCGCGACGAGGACGAGGCGTGAGCGCGCCGCCCGCCCGCTTCGCGGCGAGCGTGCTGACGCTCTATCCCGAGATGTTTCCGGGCCCGCTCGGCTTGTCGCTGTCGGGCCGCGCGCTTTCCGAGGGCGTCTGGTCGCTGGAGGCGCTTGACATCCGCGCCCATGCGACCGGCAAGCACCGCAATGTCGACGATACGCCCGCCGGCGGCGGTCCCGGCATGGTGATGCGGGCCGATGTCGTGGCGCGGGCGATCGATGCCGCCTCGCCAGAGGGCGATCCGCGGCCGCGCATCCTGATGAGCCCGAGAGGCAGGCCGCTCGACCAGGCCCGCGTGCGCGCGCTCGTCGAGGGCCCCGGCGCGGTCATCCTCTGCGGCCGCTTCGAGGGGGTCGACGAACGGGTGATCGAGGCGCGGGCGCTCGAGGAGATCTCGATCGGCGATTACGTTCTCTCGGGCGGCGAGCTCGGCGCGATGGTGCTGCTCGATGCCGTCGTGCGGCTGCTGCCGGGCGTCATGGGCGCCGCCGATTCGGGCTCCGAGGAGAGCTTCGAGGGCGGCCTGCTCGAATATCCGCACTACACGCGTCCGCGCGAATGGGAAGGCCGCGAGATCCCGCCTACGCTGATCTCGGGCGATCATGGCGCCATCGCCCGCTGGCGCCGGGCCGAGGCCGAGCGCATCACGCGCGAGCGCCGTCCGGATCTCCTGAAGCGCTGACACGGCGGGCGCTGGTGGCGAAAAGCCGCGCATTCCGGCCGTTTCGCCTTGACAGCCGGCTCTCCGTCCGTATAAGAGCCACCGATCTCGGCGCGTCCCTGGACTGCGCCGATTTTCATTGCGTGACCCTGACTGAAGAAGCTCGCCCTTCGAGGCGCGGCTGAACAACTGGAAAGAACAATGTTCGCAGTCATCAAAACCGGCGGCAAGCAGTATCGCGTTGCCGCCAACGACCAGCTCGAAGTCGAGCTCCTTGCCGGTGAAGCCGGCGATACGGTTTCCTTCGACGAAGTCCTCCTCGTCGGCGGCGAAGCCGGTACCACCATCGGCGCGCCGACCGTTGCCGGCGCCAGCGTTTCTGCCGAGATCGTCGACCAGATCCGCACCCGCAAGATCCTTGTGTTCAAGAAGCGTCGGCGCCAGAATTCGAAGCGCAGCCGCGGCCATCGGCAGTCGCTGACGGTCGTCAAGATCACCGGGATCAAGACGGCCTGAGGCGCGAGCCTCTCGGCAAGCCCACGGTTTCAATGGCTCCCTTGCGCTGAGGCGTGAGCGAGCCGGCATCGCGAAAGCGGTGCGCCATCAGAATTGGAGTTCGATCATGGCACACAAGAAGGCAGGCGGTTCCTCGCGCAACGGCCGTGACTCGGCTGGCCGCCGTCTCGGCGTGAAGAAGTTCGGCGGCGAACAGGTCGTCTCGGGCAACATCATCATTCGCCAGCGCGGCACGCAGTGGCATCCGGGCACCGGCGTTGGCCTCGGCAAGGATCACACGATCTTCGCCGTGACGGATGGGAACGTCGCGTTCCGCCGCAAAGCCAATGGCCGCGTCTACGTGTCCGTCGCCCCGGCGGCGATGGAGGCTGCGGAATAAAACCGGTCATTCCCATGGAACGCCGGTGTCACATCGACCCGGTGGACCGTGACGGTCAGTCAGAAGGGGAGATGGGACACCATCTCCCCTTTTTCATTGGCCCGACGGGAGGCATCGATGCCCGAGGCACGCACGGACGAGAGTGGCGGCGAGGATACGAGCGACGACGAAAGAGAGAGCCGCTTCACGCGGCGGCTCCGGCTGCGCACCCCGCGGGCGGCCGATGCCGCATCGCTGGCGATCGCGGTCGGCAACCCGCGTGTCGCGATGAGCCTCTTCGACGTGCCCTATCCCTATGAGCGGGCCGATGCCGAGGGCTGGATCGAGCGCGCCCGCGTGCCGAGCAAGGCGCCCGGCACGACGCTGGTCGCGCTTCAGGTCGCCTCGGGCGAACTGGTCGGCGCCGGCTTCCACCGGCCGAGCGACAGCTGGCCGGGCGGCTTCGACCTCTCCTTCTGGGTGGCCGAGCCGTTCTGGGGCAATGGCTTCGGCACCGAGATCGCCCATGCCGTCGTCGATCACGCCTTCGAGGCGGGCGGCGCCGAGCGGCTCTGGTGCGCGATCCGCGTCACCAGCGCGCCGGCGCGGCGGGTTGCCGAAAAGTGCGGCTTCCAGTTCCGCGACACGGGCCTCGTGCGCTCGCTGGCGACGCGGGGCACGGTTCCGGTCGAGCGTTTCGTGCTGGAGCGGCGGGTCTGGGCCAGCCTCAAGGCCTGGGGCAGCGAGCCGGCCGTGATCGGCGCGCCGCGCGAGAGCCGTGCCGGCCGCGAGGCGCGCGCCGCCAAGGACGAGGACGACGCCAGTGATGCCGCCTGACTGGACGGAGCGGACGGCGCGGCTCTGGCTGCGGCCGCTCGGGGAGGCTGACGCCGAGGCGCTCGTCGAGGGCCTCGGCGACTTTGAGGTCGCGCGCTGGCTCTCCCGCGTGCCCTATCCCTATACGCTCGACGAGGCGCGTCGCTTCCTCGCCTGGGAGAAGTCGGAGCGGGCGGGCGGCGAGGACCGCGTCGTCGCCATCGATGCCGGCGGTCTCGTCGGCGTCGTGTCGCTGCGCGGGCGCGGGGCGGAGCCGGTGCTCGGCTATTGGCTCTCCCGCCGCCACTGGGGGCAGGGCTACATGACCGAGGCCGTCGGCGCGCTCATCACCGCCGCCTTCGCCGACCGGTCGGTCGAAGCGCTGCGTTCCGGCGTCTTCGAAGGCAATCAGCGCTCTCTGGCGATCCAGAAACGCTTCGGTTTTCTCGTTTCTGGCCGTTCGCGGCTTCATAATCTTGCGCTTGGCCGCGATCTTGCGCATATCGACACCCACCTGACGCGCGCGCGTCATATCGAGACCGTCCGGCGCCTCGGCGAGGACTTGCGTTGATGAAGCGCAGCCCCGCAAAGGATGTCCGGTCGTCTCCGGAGTTCACGTCATGAAATTCCTCGACGAGGCCAAGGTCTTCATCCGCTCGGGCGACGGCGGTGCCGGGTCGGTCTCGTTCCGGCGCGAAAAGTTCATCGAGTTCGGCGGGCCTGACGGCGGCGACGGCGGCCGCGGCGGCGATGTCTGGGCCGAATGCGTCGACGGGCTCAACACGCTCATCGACTATCGCTACCAGCAGCATTTCAAGGCCAAGACCGGCGTGCATGGCATGGGCCGCAACATGGCCGGCGGCAAGGGCGCCGATGTCGTCTTGAAGGTGCCGGTCGGCACGCAGATCTATGACGAGGACAACGAGACGCTGATCGCCGACCTGACGCGGGTCGGCGAGAAGATCCTGCTCGCCAAGGGCGGCAATGGCGGCTTCGGCAATGCCCATTTCAAGACCTCGACCAACCAGGCGCCGCGCCGCGCCAATCCGGGTCTCGAAGGACTCGAGCGCTGGATCTGGCTGCGCCTCAAGCTGATCGCCGATGCCGGCCTGATCGGGCTGCCGAATGCCGGCAAGTCGACCTTCCTCGCCACGGTGACGGCGGCGCGGCCGAAGATCGCCGACTATCCGTTCACGACGCTGCATCCCGGCCTCGGCGTGGTGCGCAGCGACGGGCGCGAATTCGTGCTCGCCGATATTCCCGGCCTCATCGAGGGCGCGCATGAAGGCATCGGCCTCGGCGACCGCTTCCTCGGCCATGTCGAGCGCTGCCGCGTGCTGCTGCATCTCGTCGATGGCAGTGGCGAGGATCCGGTCGAGGCCTACCGCGTCGTGCGCGGCGAGCTCGACGCCTATGGCGCCGGACTGCCGGAGAAGCGCGAGATCGTCGCCCTGTCGAAGGCCGACGCCATCCCCGCCGACGAGCTCGAGGCGCGCACCAAGGCGCTGCAGCGGGCCTGCGGGCAGAAGCCGCTGATCCTCTCGGCGGCGACCCGCCAGGGCGTCGAGGCGGCGCTGCGCGCGCTTGGCCGCGTCATCGACGAGGGCAAGATCGCCGATCCGAACGACGTGCCCTCGCCGCGACCCGATACCTGGCGACCGTGACGGTCCATCCTCGATGAAGACCGTCCCTGCCGCTTGTTGACAGCGCCTTTCGTCCCGGCGTTTTTCGAGATCGCACCATGAGCCACGCGCACAGCGCCACCACCGCCTTCCTGCCCGGCCTTCTCGACCGGCCGCCGCTGAAGCCGGAGAGCTTCCGCCGCATCGTCGTCAAGATCGGCTCGGCGCTGCTGGTCGATCGCGACAAGGGCGCGCTGCGCTCCGAGTGGCTCGCCGCCTTCGTCGATGACGTGGCCGACCTCGTCAAGCGCGGGCATGAGGTGCTCGTCGTCTCGTCGGGGGCGATCGCGCTCGGCCGCGGCGTGCTCGGCCTGCCGCGCGGCGTGCTCCGGCTCGAGGAGAGCCAGGCGGCGGCCGCGGTCGGCCAGATCGCGCTCGCCCGCGCCTATTCCGAGATGCTCGGCGGCCACGCCATCACCGCCGGCCAGATCCTGCTGACCCTCGGCGACACCGAGGAGCGCCGCCGCTATCTGAATGCCCGTTCGACGATCACCACGCTGCTGCGCATGGGCGCGGTGCCTGTGATCAACGAGAACGACACCGTGGCGACCAGCGAGATCCGCTATGGCGACAATGACCGCCTCGCCGCGCGAGTCGCCTCGATGATGGGCGCCGATCTCCTGGTGCTCCTCTCCGATATCGACGGGCTCTACACGGCGCCGCCGCACAGCGATCCCTCGGCCCGCTTCATTCCGATCGTCGAGAAGATCACGGCGGAGATCGAGGCGATGGCCGGCGGCGCGGCGTCGGAATATTCGCGTGGCGGCATGCGGACCAAGGTCGAGGCCGGCAAGATCGCGACCAGCGCCGGCTGCACCATGGTGATCGCGCTCGGCAAGCCGCAGAACCCGTTGAAGCGGATCAGCGAGGGCGCGCCGGCGACCTGGTTCCTCGCCGAGCAGAGCCCCATCACTGCCCGCAAGAAGTGGATTTCGGGTCATCTCGAGACGCGCGGCCTCGTCGTCATCGATGCCGGCGCGGTCAAGGCGCTCCGGGCCGGCAAGAGCCTGCTGCCGGCCGGCGTGCGCCGCGTCGAGGGCCGCTTCCAGCGCGGCGACGCGATCCTGATCCAGGGCGAGGCGGGCGAGGAGATCGGCCGCGGCCTCGTCGCCTATGATGCCCATGATGCCGAGCGCATCGCCGGGCGCAATTCGAGCGAGATCGAAACCATCCTCGGCTATGCCGGTCGCGCCGCGATGATCCATCGCGACGACATGGCGCTTCGGGGCGAATAGGAGCGGGATGTCATGACCATGACCGCGATCCAGACGACGACAGCCAAGACCGACGCCAAGACCGACGTGGTAACCGACGTCGCGGCGCTGATGGACGAGATCGGCCGCCGGGCGCGGCGCGCGTCGCGGCGCCTCGCGCTGGCGCCGGCCGCAACCAAGGACGCAGCACTCCGCGCGATGGCGGCGGCGCTGCGCGCCGATGCGCCGGTGATCCTCGCCGCCAATGCGCTCGAGGTTGCGGCGATGACGCGGGAGGGGGCGCTCGCCTCCTTCATCGACCGCCTGACGCTCGATCCGAAGCGGATCGAGGCGATGGCCGAGGGCGTCGAGGCAATCGCCGACCTCGCCGATCCGGTCGGCAGGGTTCTCGAGGCCTGGGACCGGCCGAACGGGCTGCATCTGGAGCGCGTCTCGACCCCGCTCGGCGTCATCGGCGTCATCTATGAGAGCCGGCCCAATGTCACGGCGGATGCCGGCGCGCTCTGCCTCAAGGCCGGCAACGCAGTCATCCTGCGCGGTGGCTCCGATTCGTTCCGCACCTCCTCCGCCATCCATGCGGCGCTGGTGCGCGGTCTCGAATCGGTCGGCCTGCCGGCCGACGCGATCCAGATGGTGCCGACCTCCGACCGCGCCGCCGTCGGCGCCATGCTCGGCGGGCTCGGCGGCGCCATCGACGTCATCGTGCCGCGCGGCGGCAAGAGCCTCGTCGCCCGCGTCCAGAACGAGGCGCGCGTGCCGGTCTTCGCCCATCTCGAGGGCATCGTGCACATCTATGTCGATGCGAAGGCCGATCTCGCCATGGCCGTCCCGCTGATCGTCAACGCCAAGATGCGGCGCACCGGCGTCTGCGGCGCCGCCGAGACGCTGCTCGTCGATCGCGCTGTCGCCGCCACCCATCTGCCGCCGATCGTCCATGCCCTGATCGCGGCCGGCTGCAGCATTCGCGGCGATGAAGCGACGCGGGCGCTCGTCGCCGAGGCGACCCCTGCCACCGAAGAGGACTGGTCGACGGAATATCTCGACGCGGTGATCGCGGTGCGCGTCGTCGACGGCGTCGACGCGGCCATCGACCATATCGAGCGCTACGGCTCGCACCACACCGATGCGATCCTCACCGCCGACGAGGCCGTGGCGGCGAAGTTCCTCGCCGAGGTCGATTCGGCGATCGTCGTCCACAATGCCTCGACCCAGTTCGCCGATGGCGGCGAGTTCGGCTTCGGCGGCGAGATCGGCATCGCCACCGGCCGCATGCATGCGCGCGGGCCCGTCGGCACGGAGCAATTGACCTCGTTCAACTATCGCGTACGCGGCACCGGGCAGACGCGCCCGTGACGGAGGCCGCCGCCGATCCGGCGCCCGGACCGGCGCTCCGCCTGCCGCTCGCTTTTCCCGGCCAGCGCATCGGCCTTTTCGGCGGCTCGTTCGATCCGCCGCATCAGGGGCATCTCACCTTGAGCCTGATGGCGATCCGCCGCCTGAAGCTCGACGCCGTCTGGTGGCTGGTGACGCCCGGCAATCCGCTGAAGGATCACGCGCCCGGCGCGCTGGCCCGCCGGCTGGCGGCGGCGGAGCAGATGGCGCGCGACCCGCGCATCACCGTCACCGCCGTCGAGGCGGCGCTGAAGACGCGCTACACCGCCGATACGCTGGCGATCCTCGCCCGAAGGCTGCCCGGCGTGAAGCTGGTCTGGCTGATGGGCGCCGACAATCTGAGTCAGTTTCACCGGTGGCGGCACTGGCGGAGAATCGCCGCGACCATGCCGATCGCCGTCTATGACCGGCCGGGCAGCACCTTCCGCGCCATGGCCTCGCCGGCCGCGCATGCGCTCGCCCGCTTCCGCCTCGACGAGGCCGATGCGGCGCTCCTGCCGGATCATCCGCCGCCCGCCTGGGTGTTCCTGCATGGGCCGCGCGTCGCCCTATCGTCGACCGCGCTCCGGGCCGGGTCGATGAAGAAAACAGCGCGGTCTTGAAAGCGTCACCGGCTCGTGCCTATCTTTGGAGCATGCGGACAACGTGCCGCAGGGGAGCGAGACCGGTTCAGGGCCTATGACAGGCCGAACACGCCTTATTGGCGAAAGGATCAACCACTGACGACGGCAATCCAAACCGAGGCCGCGAACGATCGCATGCCTCACAAGACGTCGGTACGCCGGCAGATCGCAGCGGACGACGTTCTCAAAGCCATCCTCGACAGCCTCGATGACTCGAAGGCCGAGGATATCGTCTCGATCGACATCGCGGGCAAATCGGCATTGGCGGACTTCATGGTCGTCGCCACCGGCCGCTCGCAGCGGCATGTCGGCGCCATCGCGGACCATCTCAGCCGCGATATCACCGAGGCCGGTGGTCGCGTCGGCAGCGTCGAAGGCATGCCCCATTGCGATTGGGTGCTGATCGATGCCGGCGATGTCATCGTCCACGTCTTCAGGCCGGAAGTGCGCAGCTTCTACAATCTCGAAAAGATGTGGTCGCCCGACGCACCCAAGGCTGCCGGGCTGCGGCCGCTCGCGGAGGTGCCGGAGGAGTAACCTCCGGAGCCTTTCGATGCTGATCACCCTTGCCGCCGTGGGCCGGCTGAAGGCCGGCCCCGAGCGCATTCTTGTCGATCGCTATCTGGAGCGGGCCGGCCAGACCGGCCGGGCGCTCGGCCTCATTGTGGCCGTGCGCGAACTGCCGGAAAGCCGGGCAGGGCGGGCCGACGAGCGCATGGCGCAGGAGGCCGCGGCGCTCCTCGCGCTGGTGCCCGAGGGCGCGCGCCTCATTGCGCTCGACGAGCGCGGCGAGACCATGGGCAGCGAGGTCTTTGCCGGGCGGCTCGGCGCATGGCGCGACGGCGGCCAGCGCGACGTCGTCTTCGCCATCGGCGGCGCCGACGGCCATGGCGAGGCGCTGCGCCAGCGGGCCGATCACCGGCTCGCCTTCGGCGCGATGACCTGGCCGCATCAGATCGTCCGCCTGCTGCTCGCCGAGCAGGTCTACCGGGCGATGACGATCCTCTCCGGCCATCCCTATCACCGCGTGTGACGGCGTCCAGCTTCGGCCGCAATTGGTGCGCATCCTGCATGGCGTGCGCTTCCGGCGGCGATGATCCTCTCGCCTCCCCCGGACGAGCCTTTGCCGCCATCCGGGCCGTCCCTTGATCCGACCGCAGTCGTTTCCGCTCAGCCTTGTCGTCGTCGCCCTCGTCGCGGCGGGCGCGGGCTCATGGCCGGAGCGTGCGCTCGCGCAGGAGCCCGTCGCGGGCCAGGCGGAGAGCGCCACGGCGTCCGGGCCGACCGAGGCCGAGCGCAGCCAGCGCCGCTCCGAGCTCGACGCCATCACGCATGACATCGAGGTCACGCGCGAGCGTCAGGACGCGCTCAAGGGCGAGATCGACAAGCTCGACAAGGACAGCGCCTCGCTGACGCAGAGCATGGTCGAGACCGGCGAGCGGGCGAAGCAGCTCGAGCGCCAGCTCGGCGAGGCCGAGGCGCGGATGGGCAGCCTGCTCGACGAGGAGAAGGGCGTGCGCGCCTCGCTGGTCGCGCGCCGTGGCATCCTCGCCAATGTGCTCGCCGCCCTGCAGCGCATGGGCCGCAAGCCGCCGCCGGCCATCGTGGTGCGTCCCGAGGATGCGCTCGCCGCCGTCCGCAGCGCCATGCTGCTCGGCGCCGTGGTGCCGGAGCTGCGCACCGAGGCCGACGGCCTCACCGCCGACCTGCAGCATCTGCTGGCGCTGAAAGAGGAGAAGGCGCGCGAACGCGACCGCGTCCGCGCCGATGCGACGGCGCTCGCCGAGGAGCAGACGCGCATCGAATTGCTCGTTGCCGAGAAGAAGAAGGCGCGCGCCGCCTCGCAGGAGGCGCTCGCGGCCGAGCAGTCGAAGTCCGAGCAGCTCGCCGCCAAGGCGAGCAGCCTGCAGGACCTCATCGACCAGCTCGAACAGCAGATCGCCTCCTCGGCCGACGCCGCGGCAGCCGCCAAGGCGGCCGAGGAGAAGAACCAGGCCGCCGTCAGCTCGGGCGCCGCCCCGCGCCAGCCCGAGACGCTCGGCGCCGCCAACCGCATCGCGCCGGCTGTCGCCTTCGCCGATACCAAGGGTCTCTTGCCGCGCCCGGTCAACGGCGTCGAGGTCAAGAGCTTCGGCGATGATGACGGCCTCGGCGGCACCACGGCCGGCGTCTCGATCGCGACGCGCGCCGGCGCCGGCGTCTCGGCGCCGAGCGACGGCTGGGTCGTCTATGCCGGGCCGTTCCGCTCCTATGGCCAACTCTTGATCATCAATGCCGGTGGCGGGTATCATGTGCTCTTGGCAGGCATGGAGCGCATCAACGTCGAACTCGGCCAGTTCGTTCTCGCGGGCGAGCCTGTCGGCGTGATGGGAACCCGCCAACTCGCGAGTATGGGTGCCGAAGGTATTGGCGCCCAGCAGCCCCTGCTCTATGTCGAATTCAGAAAAGACGGAAACTCGATCGACCCGGCCCCATGGTGGGCGCGATCCAGCGACGAAAAGGTTGGCGGATGATTCGGAATGCTTCGCTCCTCCTGGCCGGTACGATCATCGGCGCAACGGCGGCCATCACCATAGCTCAGGTGCCGGGCATGATGCCGGGGGCGGCGCATGCCGCGGCCTCCGACACCTATCGGCAGCTCAACCTGTTCGGCGACGTGTTCGAGCGCATCCGCGCCGACTATGTCGAGAAGCCGGATGACGCGGCCCTGATCGAGGCGGCCGTCAACGGCATGCTGACCTCGCTCGATCCGCATTCGAGCTACATGAACCCCAAAGACTTCAAGGACATGCAGGTCCAGACCCGCGGTGAATTCGGCGGGCTCGGGATCGAGGTGACCATGGAGGACGGCGTCGTCAAGGTCGTGTCGCCGATCGACGACACGCCGGCGGCCAAGGCCGGCATCCAGGCGGGCGACCTCATCGTCGCCATCGACGGCGATCCGGTCCAGAACATGAACCTCAACCAGGCCGTCGAGAAGATGCGCGGCGCCGTCAATACGCCGATCACGCTGCAGATCGCACGCAAGGGCACGGAGAAGCCGTTCGACGTCAAGGTCGTGCGCGACGTCATCCGCATCCAGTCGGTCAAGTCGCGCGCCGAGGGCGATATCGGCTATATCCGCATCTCCTCGTTCAACGAGCAGACCTTCGACGGGCTCAAGGCGGCGATCGACAAGCTCGACGCCTCGATCGGCAAGGACAAGATCAAGGGCTACATCCTCGATCTCCGCAACAATCCGGGCGGCCTGCTCGACCAGGCGGTTGCCGTCGGCGATGCCTTCCTGAACCAGGGCGAGATCGTCGCGACGCGCGGTCGTCACAGCGACCAGAACGCCCGCTACGACGCGCGCGACGGCGACCTCACCGACGGCAAGCCGGTGATCGTCCTGATCAATGGCGGCTCGGCCTCGGCGTCCGAGATCGTCGCCGGCGCCCTGCAGGACCAGAAGCGCGCGACCATCCTCGGCACGCGCTCCTTCGGCAAGGGCTCTGTGCAGACGATCATCCCGCTCGGCTCGAACGGCGCCATCCGCCTGACCACGGCGCGCTACTACACGCCGGCAGGCCGCTCGATCCAGGCCAAGGGCATCGATCCCGATATCCAGGTGGTGCAGGACCTGCCGCCGGAGCTGAAGGACCAGGTGACCGACACCAAGGGCGAGGCCTCGCTGAAGGGCCATCTCGCCAACGAGGCCGGCGGCGACGAGGGCACCGGTTCGCAGGCCTATGTGCCGCCGGACGCCAAGGACGACAAGCAGCTGCAGCAGGCGATCGGCCTTCTCGACGGCAAGCAGGCGAACAGCGCCTTCCCGCCGAACCCGAAGGCGGCCGTGCCGAACTGAGCAACAGAGCGGCGCCCCCTCGGGCGCCGCTTCGCCATTCAGCCCTCCCTCCCGCCGCTTCGAGCCAGCCGACGTGACCGACGACTACAGCGCGCCCCTCGGCCTCAGGCCCGCCGCCGCTCCGCGGCGACGGCTGCCGATGTGGCCGTTCCTCGCCGGGCCGACGCTGATCATCATCGCCGGGCTCGCCGCCTGGGCGCTGATGAACCCGGATCCCTTCGGCGGGCAGCCGCATGTCGTCGTCGACCTGCCGCCGCTGCCGCCGCCGATGCCCGCGGCGGCGCCCGAGCCCCCCGCCGAGCCGGACGATCCCTCCGGCCAGATCATCATCCGCGATCCCTGACACGCCGCCATTCGCCGCGTTGAACCGGCGGCCGGGCGCTCCTATGGTGCGCCGCGCCGCACTGCGCTGCCATGGAGAGCCCCGATGTCGAAGAAGAAGCCGGTCGATCCCGCGACGCTGCCCTATCGCCCCTGTGTCGGAACCGTCGTCTTCAACCAGGCCGGCCTCGTCCTCATCGGCGAGCGGGCGCCCAATCCCGAGCTCGTCGAGGGCGATCCGGTCTGGCAGCTACCGCAAGGCGGCATCGATCACGGCGAGGACCCGCTGCCGGCGGCGCGGCGCGAGCTCTATGAGGAGACCAGCATCACCTCGGTCTCGCTGCTCGCCGAGGCGGAGGGCTGGTTCGACTACGACCTGCCGCCCGATCTGCTCGGCATTGCGCTCAAGGGCAAGTATCGCGGCCAGCGGCAGAAATGGTTCGCCTTCCGCTTCGAGGGCGAGGAGAGCGAGATCAACGTGCTCTCGCCCGGCGGCGGCCAGCACCCGTCCGAGTTCCATGCCTGGCGCTGGGAGCGGCTCGAGGCGCTGCCCGGGCTGATCGTGCCGTTCAAGCGCAAAGTCTATGAGCAGGTCGTGGCGGCCTTCCGCCATCTGGCGGCCTGAGCTGCGGGGACCGGGCGGCGTGGAGGAAGGCCCTCACCCCGCCCTCTCCCTCGGGGAGAGGGGGAAGGAAGGGGCTCTTCCCAAGCGGTTCAGGACTTGCCGAGCCGGCCGCGCCGCGCCCCCTCTCCCTCAGGGAGAGGGCGGGGTGAGGGCCTTCGGCGCCAGGAATAGCCGCTGCTCTTCCGCCGACAGCCCACAAAACAAAAAGGCCGCCCGAAGGCGGCCTTTTCGATTCCGAAGCTCTGATCGGTCAGTGACCGAGCACGGCCTGCACGTCCTTGAGCTGGGCGATGCGGGTCGCAGCTGCGGTCTTGGCCGCGTCGTCGCGGGCATCGCCAAGGTCTTCCTCGGCGTCGCGGATCTGCTTGGCGATGTCGTCGGCGTTGAGGCTCTCGACCGGGATCGCCTGCTCGGCGAGGATCGTCAGCCCGCCGGCATTCACATCGGCAAAGCCGCCGCGAATGAAGAAGCGCCGCGCCGTGCCGCCGGCTGCCGGCGTCACCGTGACGACGCCGGGCTTGATCGTCGCCATGAAGGGCGCGTGGTTCTTCAGAACCTCGAACTCGCCCTCCGATCCCGGCACCACGACCGAGAGGACCGGCTCCGACAGGAGCAGCCGCTCGGGCGAGACGAGTTCGAACGGGAACGGATCAGCCATGGGAACCTACCTCTTGTCGTCGGGCGCTCAGGCCGCGGCCGCGAGCTTCTTCGCCTTGGCGATCGCATCCTCGATGGTGCCGACCATGTAGAAGGCAGCC
Organism: Kaistia sp.; assembly: GCA_965229325.1. Classification (GTDB taxonomy): domain Bacteria; phylum Pseudomonadota; class Alphaproteobacteria; order Rhizobiales; family Kaistiaceae; genus Kaistia. The sequence continues at coordinate 3,475,956 of OZ245873.1, forward strand.
TCGGGGAGATGATCGTAATCGCCGTTGCAGAGGCCCTTGAAGCCCTTGATCGTCTCGGCGATCGGCACCTGGACGCCCGGCTGGCCGGTGAAGGCCTCGGCGACGTCGAAGGGCTGCGACAGGAAGCGCTCGATCTTGCGGGCGCGGGCGACGGTGAGCTTGTCCTCTTCCGAGAGCTCGTCCATGCCGAGGATCGCGATGATGTCCTGGAGCGCCTTGTAGCGCTGCAGGATCTGCTGCACGCGGCGCGCCACGGCGTAATGCTCTTCACCGACGATCGCCGGGGTCAGCATGCGCGAGGTCGAGTCGAGCGGATCCACGGCCGGGTAGATGCCCTTTTCCGAGATCGCGCGCGACAGGTTGGTCGTCGCGTCGAGATGGGCGAAGGAGGTGGCTGGCGCCGGGTCGGTCAGATCGTCGGCCGGCACGTAGATCGCCTGCACCGAGGTGATCGAGCCCTTGGTGGTGGTGGTGATGCGCTCCTGCAGCGCGCCCATGTCGGTCGCGAGCGTCGGCTGGTAACCCACCGCGGAGGGGATGCGGCCGAGCAGCGCCGACACTTCCGAACCCGCCTGGGTGAAGCGGAAGATGTTGTCGACGAAGAACAGCACGTCCTGGCCCTGGTCGCGGAAATGCTCGGCGACGGTGAGGCCGGACAGCGCAACGCGCATGCGGGCGCCCGGCGGCTCGTTCATCTGGCCGAACACCAGCGCGCACTTCGACTTGACGGCCGGATCGGGGTTGCGCGGATCGGCATTGACCTTCGAGTCGATGAACTCGTGATAGAGGTCGTTGCCCTCGCGGGTGCGCTCGCCGACGCCGGCGAACACCGAGTAGCCGCCGTGAACCTTGGCGACGTTGTTGATCAGTTCCTGGATCAGAACGGTCTTGCCGACGCCGGCGCCGCCGAACAGGCCGATCTTGCCGCCCTTGGCGTAAGGCGCGAGCAGGTCGACGACCTTGATGCCGGTGAGCAGGATCTCGGCTTCCGTCGACTGCTCCGAATAGGACGGGGCGGGTGCGTGGATCGGGCGGAGGCCCTCGGCCTCGACCGGGCCGGCCTCGTCGATCGGCTCGCCGATGACGTTCATGATGCGGCCGAGCGTGCCGACACCGACCGGAACCTGGATCGGAACGCCCGTGTCGCGGACCGGCTGACCGCGGACGAGGCCTTCCGAGATGTCCATGGCGATGCAGCGGACGGTGGATTCGCCGAGATGCTGGGCAACCTCCAGCACGAGGCGGTTGCCGTTATTGTTGGTTTCCAGCGCGTTCAGGATGGCCGGCAGATGGCCTTCGAACTGAACGTCGACGACGGCGCCGATGACCTGGGTGATGCGGCCCGATTCGGCCTTCTGATTGGTGGTATTCGCCATGGTGTTCAACCTTCCAAAAGTCCGGTCAGAGCGCCTCGGCGCCCGAAATGATCTCGATCAGTTCCTTGGTGATCATCGCCTGGCGCGTGCGGTTGTAGCGCAGCGTGTACTTCTTGATCATCTCGCCGGCATTGCGCGTCGCATTGTCCATCGCCGACATCTTGGCACCCATCTCGGAGGCCACATTCTCGAGCAGGGCGCCGAGAATCTGGACCGAGATGTTGCGCGGCAGGAGATCCTCGAGGATCGTCGCCTCGTCGGGCTCGTATTCGTAGATCGCCGACGCGGTCGGCGCGGCGTTGTCGTTCACCGGAACCTGGGCCGGGATCAACTGCTGCGCCGTCGGGATCTGCTGGATCACCGAGCGGAAGCGCGCATAGAAGATCGTGGCCACATCGAACTGGCCCTCGGCATAGAGCGTCAGCACCTTGCGGGCGATGGCCTCGGCGTTGACGAAGCCGATCTGCTTGACGGAGCGCAGCTCGACCAGCTCGATGATCTCGTTCTGGAACTGCCGGCGGAGGGCGTCATAGCCCTTCTTTCCGACGCAGAGGATCTTCACCGTCTTGCCCTGCCGCTGCAGGCCGAGCGCGTGTTCACGCGCGAGACGGGCGATCGAGGAGTTGAACGCGCCGCAGAGGCCGCGTTCGGCCGTGCAGACGATCATGAGATGCGTCTGGCTGGCGCCGGTGCCGGCGAGGAGGCGCGGCGCGTCGGCCTGCCCGGCGACGCCGGCGGCAACATTGGCGAGAACCGCACCCATCCGCTCCGCATAGGGGCGGGCGGCCTCGGCGGCGGCCTGCGCGCGGCGAAGCTTCGCCGCGGCAACCATCTGCATCGCCTTGGTGATCTTCTGCGTCGCCTTGACCGAGGCGATACGGTTTCGGAGTTCCTTGAGGCTCGGCATGAGCGTCCCTGTCGAGCGGAATGAAGGCCGGACCGCGCGAGGCGGACCGGCCCTTCCCTAGGTTCAGGCGAAGTTCTTGGCGAAGGCGTCGAGGGCGGCCTTCAGCTTCGAACGGATATCGTCGTTCAGTTCGCGCTTGTCGCGGATCAGATCGAGGAGATCCTTGTGCTCGGTGCGCAGCACGGCGAGCAGGCCCTGCTCGAACGGACCGACCTGATCCACCCGGATCTTGTCGAGATAGCCGTTCACGCCGGCGAAGATGACCGCGACCTGTTCCTCGACCTTGAGCGGCGAGAACTGCGGCTGCTTCAGAAGCTCGGTGAGGCGGGCGCCGCGGCTCAGGAGCCGCTGGGTCGTCGCGTCGAGATCGGAGCCGAACTGGGCGAAGGCCGCCATTTCGCGATACTGCGACAGCTCGCCCTTGATCGGGCCGGCGACCTGCTTCATCGCCTTGATCTGGGCGGCCGAGCCGACGCGCGACACCGAGAGGCCGACGTTCACCGCCGGACGGATGCCCTGGTAGAACAGGTCCGTCTCGAGGAAGATCTGGCCGTCGGTGATCGAGATCACGTTGGTCGGGATATAGGCCGACACGTCGTTGGCCTGCGTCTCGATGATCGGCAGGGCGGTCAGCGAACCGTTGCCATTGTCGTCGTTCAGCTTGGCCGCGCGCTCGAGCAGGCGGGAGTGGAGATAGAACACGTCGCCCGGATAGGCTTCGCGGCCCGGCGGACGGCGCAGCAGCAGCGACATCTGGCGGTAGGCGACGGCCTGCTTGGAGAGATCGTCATAGACGATCAGGGCATGCATGGCGTTGTCGCGGAAATATTCGCCCATGGCGCAGCCGGCGAAGGGCGCCAGATACTGCATCGGGGCCGGGTCGGACGCGGTGGCGGCGATGACGATCGAATATTCGAGCGCGCCGCGCTCCTCGAGCACCTTCACGAACTGCGCGACGGTGGAGCGCTTCTGGCCGATGGCGACATAGACGCAGTAGAGCTTCTTCGATTCGTCGCCGCTGTCGTTGATCGACTTCTGGTTCAGGATCGTGTCGAGCGCGACGGCGGTCTTGCCGGTCTGGCGATCGCCGATGATCAGCTCGCGCTGGCCGCGGCCGACCGGGATCATGGCGTCGATCGCCTTGATGCCGGTCTGCATCGGCTCATGCACGGACTTGCGCGGGATGATGCCCGGCGCCTTGACGTCGACGCGGCGGCGCTCGGCGGTCTCGATCGGGCCCTTGCCGTCGATCGGGTTGCCGAGGGCGTCGACGACGCGGCCGAGCAGGGCCTTGCCGACCGGAACGTCCACGATGGCGCCGGTGCGCTTGACAGTGTCGCCTTCCGAGATGTCGCGGTCGGAGCCGAAGATCACGACGCCGACATTGTCGGTCTCGAGGTTCAGCGCCATGCCGCGCGTGCCGCCCGGGAACTCGACCATCTCGCCGGCCTGGACATTGTCGAGGCCGTAGATGCGGGCAATACCGTCGCCGACCGACAGGACCTGTCCGACTTCGGAAACCTGAGCCTCGGAGCCGAAGTTCTTGATCTGCTCCTTGAGGATTGCGGAGATTTCAGCGGCGCGGATGTCCATCAGCCGACCTCTTTCATGGCGATCTTGAGTGAATTGAGCTTGGAACGCAGCGACGTGTCGACCATTCGGCTGCCGACCTTGACGACAAGACCGCCGATCAGCGCGGGGTCGACGCTGGCAACCAGCGTGACGTCCTTGCCGATCTTGGCCTTCAGCGCATCCTTCAGCGCGGCCGTGGCGGCCTCGCTGAGCGGCTCGGCGCTGGTCACCTCGGCCGTCACCTCGCCGCGATGCGCGGCGGCGAGACGGCCGAAATCGGTGATCATGGCAGGCAGCACGAACAGACGGCGATTGCCGGCTGCGACCTTGATGAAATTCGCGACGATGCCGCCGATGCCTGCCTTGGCAAGCACCGCGGTCACGGCGCGCAACTGATCTTCGGCGGCGAAGACCGGGCTCCGCACGAGGCGGGTCAGGTCGTCGCTCTCGGCGAGCAGGGCGGTGAAGCGGGAAAGGTCGGCTTCGACGGCGTCGAGCGCGCCGCTGTCGAGCGCGAGCTCGAAAAGGGCCGTGGCGTAGCGCCCGGATACCCCTGAGACGATGCTTTTCTCTTCCGCCACCTGATCCTCGCTATAAGCCGCCATGACCGGGCTTCGGCCCCCGCTCCGGTCGCTACGGTGCAACACACTGAACGGATTGGATTTTGTCGAAACGACTGGAAGTCGTCGAGAATGGCCCGCCCGAAAGCCGGGGGTTCGTTAGCACAGCCTCCGGCCCATCGCAACACGCGAGGGCCGCTTGATCGGCCGCGGCGGGAAGGGAATCGGCGGTGCTCGCCACCCGCGAAAAGGAACCACCGGCAAGCCGGCTTTGCTGACGAAAGGTGACACCTTCCCGGAGAAATGGTAATACCGCTCGTCCGATGAGGGGAACCGCACGATGTCGAGCACGATCGCGATCAAGGTGGACGAGGCGCTCCGGGCGCGGCTGAAGGCCGCCGCGGGACAGGTCGGCCGGACGCCGCACTGGCTGGCCCGCCAGGGCGTGATCGCGGCGATCGAGAAGGCCGAGCGCGGCGAGCGCTTCGAGGGTCCCGCGGCGGACGAAGAGCTTGCGGCACCAGCGGAAGGCCCCTTCGTCGGCTTTGCCCGCGACCTTGCTCCGCAGAGCGCGCTCAGGGCCCGCATCACCGCGGCGACGCGCATGCCCGAGACCGAATGTGTGCCGCTGCTGATCCCGGCCGCCAGCCTCGCGCCGGAAGCCCGGCTTCGGGCCGAGCAGACGGCGCGGACCCTCGTCGAGCGGCTGCGCGCCAAGGAGCCGGCCGGCCGCGTCGATGGGCTCGTGCGCGAATATGCGCTGTCGACGCAGGAGGGCGTGGCGCTGATGTGCCTCGCCGAGGCGCTCTTGCGCATTCCCGACCGGCCGACCCGCGAGGCGCTCATCCGCGACAAGATCGCCGCCGGCGACTGGCGCGCCCATGTCGGCCAGAGCCCGTCGCTGTTCGTCAATGCCGCCACCTGGGGCCTCGTCGTCACCGGCAAGCTCAACACTACCAACAGCGAGCGCGGCCTTTCGGCGGCGCTGACGCGGCTGATCGGCAAGGGCGGCGAGCCCTTGATCCGCAAGGGCGTCGAGATGGCGATGCGGCTGATGGGCGAGCAGTTCGTCACCGGCCAGACCATCGGCGAGGCGCTGGCCAACAGCCGCCGCATGGAGGCGAAGGGCTTCCGCTATTCCTACGACATGCTCGGCGAGGCGGCGATGACCGCTGCCGACGCCGCGCGCTATCTCGCCGACTATGAGCAGGCGATCCATGCCATCGGCAAGGCGGCCGGCGGGCGCGGCATCTATGAGGGGCCGGGCATCTCGGTGAAGCTCTCGGCGCTGCATCCGCGCTATCAGCGGGCGCAGCGCGGCCGCGTGATGGCCGAACTGCTGCCGCTCCTGAAGGGGCTCGCGGTTCTCGCCAAGCGCTACGACATCGGCCTCAACATCGATGCCGAGGAAGCGGACCGGCTCGAACTCTCGCTCGACCTGCTGGAAGCGCTCGCCTTCGATCCCGAGCTTGCCGGCTGGAACGGCATCGGCTTCGTCATCCAGGCCTATGGCAAGCGCTGCCCCTTCGTCATCGACTGGCTCGTCGATCTCGCCCGCCGCAGCCGGCGGCGGCTGATGGTGCGCCTCGTCAAGGGCGCCTATTGGGACAGCGAGATCAAGCGGGCGCAGGAGGCGGGGCTGGAGGACTTCCCGGTCTTCACCCGCAAGCTGCACACCGACGTCTCCTATCTCGCCTGCGCCCGCAAGCTGCTCGCGGCGCCCGACGCGATCTTCCCGCAATTCGCCACCCACAATGCGCAGACGCTCGCCGCCGTCATGGAGATGGCCGGGCCGAACTATTACGCCGGCCAATACGAGTTCCAGTGCCTGCACGGCATGGGCGAGCCGCTCTATGAGGAGGTCGTCGGCAGCGAGAAGCTCGGCCGTCCCTGCCGCATCTATGCGCCCGTCGGCACGCATGACACGCTGCTCGCCTATCTGGTGCGGCGCCTCCTCGAGAACGGCGCCAACACGTCCTTCGTCAACCGCATCGCCGATCCCGCCGTGCCGATCGAGACGCTGATCGCCGATCCGGTCAGTGAGGCGCTGGCGCTCGAGCCGATCGGCGCGCCGCATCCGAAGATCGCGCTGCCGCAGGCACTCTATGGCGCGGCGCGGCAGAATTCGGCCGGGCTCGACCTTGCCAGCGAACAGCGGCTCGCCTCGCTCGCCGTTGCGCTCATCGGCAGCGCCGCGACGCCCTGGACCGCCGTGCCGCTCGTCGGGGAGGCCGAATGGGGCGGCGAGGCGGCCGACATCCTCAATCCCGCCGACCGGCGCGACCGCGTCGGCAGCATGGTCCCCGCCTCACCTGCGGCGATCGACGCCGCCTTCGCGGCGGCAGAGGCCATCGCGCCGATCTGGGGGGCGACGCCCGCCGCCGAGCGGGCCGACGCGCTGGAGCGCGCCGCCGAGGCGCTGGAGACGCGGCTGCCGGTGCTGGTCGGGCTCATCGTGCGCGAGGCGGGACGGACCATCGGCAATGCCGTCTCGGAAGTGCGCGAGGCGGTCGATTTCCTGCGCTACTACGCCGCCGAGGCGCGGGCGCGCTTCGACGCCGACACGCATCGGCCGCTCGGGCCGGTCGTCGCCATCAGCCCGTGGAACTTCCCGCTCGCCATCTTCACCGGCCAGGTCGCGGCCGCGCTTGCCGCCGGCAATCCGGTGCTGGCGAAGCCCGCCGAGGAAACGCCGCTGATCGCCGCCGAGGCGGTGCGCATTCTCCGCGCGGCGGGCGTGCCGGCGGCGGCCGTGCAGCTGCTGCCGGGGGCCGGCGATGTCGGCGCCGCCCTTGTCGCCGATCCGCGCGGTCGCGGCGTGCTCTTCACCGGCTCGACCGAGGTCGCGCGGGCGATCAATCGCAGCCTTTCCAGCCGCCTGACGCCGGAGGGCCGCACCATCCCGCTCGTCGCCGAGACCGGCGGCGAGAATGCGATGATCGTCGATTCATCGGCGCTGGCCGAGCAGGTCGCGGGCGATGCCATCCTCTCGGCCTTCGACAGCGCGGGTCAGCGCTGCTCGGCGCTGCGCGTGCTCTGCGTGCAGGAGGATGTGGCGGAGCGGATGCTTCAGATGCTGAAGGGCGCGATGGCCGAGCTCTCGCTCGGCGATCCCGCGCTGCTCTCGACCGATGTCGGCCCCGTCATCACCGAGGACGCGGCCGCGCGGCTCGAGGCGCATGTCGCGGCGATGGTGGCCAAGGGCTTTGGTGTGCACCGCCTCGCCGCGCCGGCCGGCCTCGCGTCGGGCAGCTTCGTCGCGCCGACCCTGATCGAGATCGACAGCATCGCCGACATCCCCGGCGAGGTGTTCGGGCCGGTGCTGCATGTGCTGCGCTATGACCGCGAGGGCCTCGAGGCACTGGTCGATGCGATCAATGCCACCGGCTATGGCCTCACCTTCGGCCTGCACACCCGCATCGACGAGACCATCGCCGCCGTCACCGCCCGCGTCAGGGCCGGCAATCTCTATGTCAACCGCAACGTCGTCGGCGCCGTCGTCGGCGTGCAGCCCTTCGGCGGCAACGGCCTCTCGGGCACCGGCCCGAAGGCCGGCGGCCCGCTCTATCTCGGCCGCCTCGTGCAGCCGAATGCGGCGGCCGGCGGCCTCGATCTGGTCGGCGTCGGTCCGGAACCGGCGGCTGGCGACTTCGCCGACTGGCTCGCCCGTCGCGGCGATGCCGAGGGCGCGGCGGCGGTGCAGGGCTTCATCGCCCGGGCCGGGTCGGGCGGCGAGCGCGTGCTGGCGGGTCCCGTCGGCCAGCGCGACAGCTATCTCGTCCGGCCGCGCGGACGCGTGCTGGTCGAGGCGCAGACGGCGCGGGGGCTCACCGCCGCGGTCGGTGCAGCGCTCGCGACCGGCAATCACGTCGTGCTGGCCCCTAGCGAGGCCGCGTCCGCGCTCGCCGCGTCCCTGCCGCCGGTGCTCGCCCGCCGCATCACGCTCGGCGATGGCGAGGCGGAGGCGATTGATGCGGTGCTGTTCGAGGGCGATGCCGACCGCCTCGCCGCGCTCGCCGCCCGGCTCGCGGCGCGCACGGGGCCGATCCTCGGAGTGCATGCGGTCTCCAGCGATGGCCTCGCCAGCGGGCGCGAGACCTTCGCGCTCGCCGGCCTCGTCGAGGAAGTCTCGATCAGCGTCAACACCGCGGCGGCGGGTGGGAATGCCAGCCTTATGTCGATCGGATAAGGGGCCGCGACGGCAGGAGCGATCGACAATCAGGCAGCTTCCATGCCCCTGACACACTCAGATGTCGTTGCCGGGCTTGACCCGGCAACCCAGGCTTACTGCGACTAACGGAACACAATCCCAGGCCGGCAAGGAAAGACTGGATTGCCGGGTCAGGCCCGGCAATGACAGTCGGGATCGGTCGTTCATGACGATGGACGCCGACTGTCGCTGCGAGCGCTAGTCCAGCGCCGCCCGGAGTGCGGCGGCGGCGGCGATGGGGCCGGCGACGCTGGAGGCGAGCGTCAGGCCGGCGAGGACCATCAGCGGCGTCGATGGATCGAAGCCGCCGCCCGCCGCCGAGACGGCGCTGACGCCGAAGATCAGCACGGGAATGGTGAAGGGCAGCACCAGCACGGCGACGATCAGCCCGCCGCGGCGCATCGCCGTGATCAGCGCCGCGCCGATGGCGCCGATGAAGGTCAGCGCCGGCGTGCCGATGAAGAGCGTCAGCGTCACATAGAGGATCGAGCGGCCGTCGGCGCCGAGCATCAGCCCGAACAGCGGCGCGCCGACGACGAGTGGCAGGCCGGTTGCCAGCCAGTGGCCGGCGGATTTCGCCAGCACGACGAGTTCGAGCGGCAGGCCGGAGAGGATCAACTGGTCGAGCGAGCCGTCGTCGCGATCGTCCTGGAACAGGCGGTCGAGGCCGAGCAGCGTCGCGAGCAGGGCCGCGATCCACAGCATCGCCGGCCCGATCCGCGCGAGCAGCGGCATGTCTGGACCGACGCCGAACGGCACCACCGCGACGACCGAGAGGAAGAAGACGAGCCCGGTGAAGGCGCCGCCGCCGGCGCCGAGCGAGAGGCGGGCGGTGCGGCCGGCAAGGGCGAGGAAGAGGCCCGTCATGCCGGCTCTCCGAGCCTGAGCGTCGCCGCCTCGACCGGCAGCGGCCGGTGGGTCGCGACGAGGGCAAGGCCGCCCGAGGCGATGTGATCGGCGAGAAGCGCGCCGAAGGTCGCTTCGGCCTCGGCGTCGAGGGCTGCCGTCGGCTCGTCGAGCAGCCAGAGCGGCCGCCGCACCACCAGAAGCCGTGCGAAGGCGACGCGGCGGCGCTGGCCGGCCGACAGATAGGCGGCCGGCATGTCGGCGAGATGGTCGAGCGCGACGCGCTCCAGCGCCTCGATGACCGAAAGCCCCGGCTTCCCTGCGACCTTTGACCACAGAGCGAGATTGTCGGCGACATCGAGCGGCGGCTTCAGCGCGTCGAGATGGCCGAAATAATGCGCCGCCTCACCGGGCGGTTCGCCCTCGCCGTGCCAGTCGACGCGGCCGCTCGTCACCGGCACCAGCCCGGCAACGGCCCTGAGAAGCGTCGATTTTCCGGCGCCGTTCGCCCCGGTCAGCGCGAGGGCGCTGCCCGCCGCCAGCGTGAAGCCGATCCCGGCGAGAACGGGCCTGCCACCGCGCTCGACGGCGAGGTCCCTGACGTCGAGACGGGTCACGCATCCTCCAGCGCAAGCGGGACAACCGGGCGGTCGCGGAAGATTCGAACCGTTCCAGCCGCAGCGACTTTCCTCATTGTGGCTTCTCCTTACGAAATTCACTATAAGCCCTGCAACCCGGCGCGGGGCCGCGCCGCGGCGAGGACCGAGGGTCCGGACCGGCGCCAGCGCGCGCCGCAGACGTCGCCTATGGGCGGTGTTGCGGTCGCCCTGCCGGTCTCGCCGGATCGAGGCGGGCATGGTTCGTGCATCGTCTTCGGTCAGGTTTCTTTTGCGATCGAACCGAGGGCCAGATCCATCGTGAGCATCCCGCATCCCGACAGCTTCAAATCCCGCAAGACCCTAGAGGTCGGCAGCCAGTCCTATGTCTATTTCAGCTTGCCGGATGCCGAGAAGAACGGGCTGCCGGGGATCTCCAGCCTGCCGTTCTCGCTGAAGGTTCTCCTTGAAAACCTCCTGCGCTCCGAGGATGGCCGCACGGTTTCGGCCGACGACATCCGCGCCATCGCCGAATGGCTGAAGACGAGGAAGAGCGACCGCGAGATCGCCTTCCGTCCGGCCCGCGTGCTGATGCAGGATTTCACCGGCGTGCCGGCGGTCGTCGATCTCGCCGCGATGCGCGATGCGATGAAGGCGCTCGGCGGCGATCCGGAGAAGATCAACCCGCTGGTGCCGGTCGATCTCGTCATCGACCACTCGGTCGTCGTCGATTTCTTCGGCAATTCGACCGCGCTGAAGCAGAATGTCGATCGCGAATATGAGCAGAACCAGGAGCGCTACCGCTTCCTGAAATGGGGCCAGTCGGCCTTCTCGAACTTCCGCGTCGTGCCGCCGGGCACCGGCATCTGCCACCAGGTCAATCTCGAATATCTCGCCCAGACCGTCTGGACCCGCAAGGACGAGGCGACCGGCGCCGAGATCGCCTATCCCGACACGCTTGTTGGTACCGACAGCCACACGACCATGGTCAACGGCCTCGGCGTGCTCGGCTGGGGCGTCGGCGGCATCGAGGCCGAGGCGGCCATGCTCGGCCAGCCGATTTCCATGCTGGTGCCGGAAGTCGTCGGCTTCCGCCTGACCGGCGCGCTGCGCGAGGGCATCACCGCGACCGACCTCGTGCTGACCGTCACGCAGATGCTGCGCAAGAAGGGCGTCGTCGGCAAGTTCGTCGAGTTCTATGGCGAGGGCGTCAGCCATCTGACGCTCGCCGATCGCGCGACGATCGCCAACATGGCGCCGGAATATGGCGCCACCTGCGGCTTCTTCCCGGTCGACGCCGAGACGATCGACTATCTCGACGAGACCGGCCGCCAGGCCGACCGCATCGCGCTGGTCGAGGCCTATTCGAAGGCGCAGGGCCTCTGGCACGACGCCTCGACGGCCGATCCCGTCTTCACCGACGCGCTCGAGCTCGACATCGGCACCGTGCTGCCCTCGCTCGCCGGTCCGAAGCGTCCGCAGGATCGCGTGCTGCTCACCGATGCGAAGTCCGGCTTCCTCGCCGCGCTCGCCGGCGAATTCAAGAAGCCGGGCGAGGCCGACAAGCGCGCCGCCGTTGCTGGCCATGACTACGACATCGGCCATGGCGCCGTGACGATCGCCGCCATCACCTCCTGCACCAACACCTCCAATCCGTCGGTGCTGATCGGCGCGGGCCTGCTTGCCCGCAACGCGCTCGCCAAGGGCCTCACGTCCAAGCCCTGGGTGAAGACCTCGCTCGCCCCCGGAAGCCAGGTCGTCGCCGAATATCTCGGCAAGTCGGGCCTGCAGAAGGACCTCGACGCGCTCGGCTTCAACATCGTCGGCTTCGGCTGCACCACCTGCATCGGCAATTCCGGCCCGTTGCCGGCCGACATCTCGCACAGCATCAACGAGCACGACCTCGTCGCCGCCGCCGTCCTCTCGGGCAATCGCAATTTCGAGGGCCGCGTCAATCCGGACGTCAAGGCCAACTATCTCGCCTCGCCGCCGCTGGTCGTCGCCTATGCGCTGGCCGGCTCGATGCAGATCGACCTGACCACCGAGCCGCTCGGCACGGGCTCGGACGGCGAGCCCGTCTATCTCCGCGACATCTGGCCGTCCTCGAAGGAGATCGCCGAGTTCATCGCCGCCAATGTCACGCAGGCGATGTTCAAGGCGAAATATGCCGACGTCTTCAAGGGCGACGAGAACTGGCAGAAGATCCAGGCGCCGCTGGGCGAGACCTATGCCTGGGACAGCGGCTCGACCTATGTGCAGAATCCGCCCTATTTCGAGGGAATGAAGATGGAGCCCGAGGCGATCTCGGACGTCATCAATGCGCGGGTGATGGGTCTTTTCCTCGATTCGATCACGACCGACCATATTTCCCCGGCCGGTTCGATCAAGGAAGCGAGCCCCGCGGGCGTCTATCTGCGCGACCATCAGGTTCGCCCGGTCGACTTCAACCAGTATGGGACGCGGCGCGGTAATCACGAGGTGATGATGCGCGGCACCTTCGCCAATATCCGCATCAAGAACCAGATGCTCGGCGGCAAGGAAGGCGGCTTCACGCGTCATTGGCCTGATGGCGTCGAGATGCCGATCTTCGACGCGGCGATGAAGTACAAGACCGAGGGTGTTCCGCTCGTGGTCTTCGCCGGCCGCGAATATGGCACGGGCTCATCGCGTGACTGGGCGGCCAAGGGCACCAAGCTGCTCGGCATCCGCGCGGTCATCGCGCAGTCGTTCGAGCGCATTCACCGCTCCAACCTCGTCGGCATGGGCATCGTGCCGCTCGTCTTCGAGGAGGGGACCTCCTGGCAGACGCTCGGCCTCAAGGGCGACGAGACCGTCACGATCCGCGGCATCGCCGGCGATCTGAAGCCCCGCCAGATGCTGGATGCGGAGATCACCTTCGCCGACGGGACCGTCAAGGTGGTGCCGCTGCTCTGCCGCATCGATACGCTCGACGAGCTCGACTACTTCAAGAATGGCGGCATCCTGCAATATGTGCTGCGCGCCCTGGTCGCCTGACCGGAGCCTCGCTTTCGTGACCGGCGCTCCGGCGCCGGTCACCGTGAATTGACTGGTTCGCGATCGGGTGCGGCCGTATGGGAGAGGTCCGTCGGTTGCGCCCGCGTGGGCGCCCTCCCAGGACTTTTTCGAAGACAATGTCCCGCATTCCGGCCATCGCGGCGATCCTGATCTGCTCCGGTTTCGTCGCCGGAAGCGCCGGTGCCGCCGATGAGCGGGTCGCCGCCGTGCTCGAACTCTTCACCAGCCAGGGTTGCGCCTCCTGTCCGCCCGCCGACGAGGTGCTGGAGGAATTCTCGAAGCGTCCCGACGTCGTCGCGCTGTCGTTCTCGGTCGATTACTGGGACTATCAGGGCTGGAAGGACACGCTCGCCCAGCATGAATTCACCAGCCGGCAGAAGGCCTATGCCAACACCCGCGGCGACCGTCAGGTCTATACGCCGCAGATGGTGGTGAACGGCCGCGTGCATGTCGTCGGCAGCGACGAGAAGGCGATCGAGAAGGCCATCAAGGCCGGCCCGGCGCCCTCGGTGCCGATCGCGGTCGGGATGATGGGCGATGCGATCAGCGTCGATGTCGGCGCCGCCGAGAAGGACGGGCCGCGCAAGGCGACGCTGTGGCTCGCGCTCTATGAGCGGCATGTGAAGGTGCCGGTGACGCGCGGCGAAAACCGCAACCGCTCTCTCAGCTACTACAATGTCGTCAGGGCACTCAGGCCGATCGCGGTCTGGCGCGGCGAGCCGGTCAAGGTCGACCTGCCGATGGCGGAATATCGCGCCAGCGGCACCGACGGCTGCGCCGTCTTCCTGCAGCAGGAAGCGGCCGATGGCGGCCCCGGCCCGATCATCGGCGCCGCCCGCGTCGAGAAGCCTACCGGCGGCTGGTAGGCGGCGGCACTCCGCGGGACGAAAGAAAAGGCCCTCACCCCGGCCCTCTCCCTGGGGGAGAGGGGGAAGCCCCGGCCTTCCTCAGAACCGTCCTGAAAATCCAGCGATGGCGAGCGGATTGTCGGCGAGGGTGTCCGCGTCGGCGTGATCGATCGAGGGCAGGCCCGAGAAGGCCGCGAGGATCGCCGCCTCGGCCTCAGTCGAGAGGTCGATGACGATCAGCACCAGCCGCGAGCGGTGATCCGCGCTCGGCCAGGCCGGCAGCCGCTCCGGCGGATGGAATACGGTCTGCGCCGCCTGCACGACCAGCGGACGATCCGGGTCGCCGGCCGTCTGCACCAGCCCCTTCACGCGCAGCAGATGGCCGCCATGGTTGCGGACGAGGCGCTCGAGAAAGCTCTCGAGGCTCATGCGGCCGATCGGCGTCGTCCGGATGGCGGTGAAGCTGCGGATGCGCGCATCGTGGCGGCTGACATCGTGATGATGGTGATGATGGCCGTGGCCATGGTGATCGTGGCCGTGGTGCTCATGGCCATGATCGTGATCGTGGTCGTGCTCGCTCGCCGCCGCCGCGAGCCAGGTCTCGACCTCGGCCAGCTTGCCGGCGGTGCCGAAGGGCTGGCTGTCGAAGAGGAGGTCGGCCGTGGCGGCGCCGCTGGCGGCCTCCAGCACCGGCGCGGCCGGGTTCAGCGCGCGGATCGCCGCGCCGATATCGGGGTCGGCGGCGTCCATGTCGGTCTTGGTCAGGACGATCCGGTCGGCGACCGCGACCTGGCGCGCCGCCTCGGCATGGGCCGCGATCGTGGCGGCGCCGTTGACGGCATCGACCACCGTCACCACGCCGTCGAGCCTATAGCGCAGCGACAGATAGGGATGCAGCAGCACGCTCTGCAGCACGGGGGCCGGATCGGCGAGGCCGGTCGTCTCGACGATGACGCGGTCAAGCCTTGCGATGCGCTTGTTGTCGAGCGCGCGCAGCAGCCCTTCGAGCGTCGTCGCCAGCTGGCCGCGGATCGTGCAGCAGAGGCAGCCGGAGGAGAGCTCGATGATGCCGTCCTCGGACTGGCCGACGAGGAGATGATCGAGCCCGACATCGCCGAACTCGTTGATGATCACCGCCGTGCCGGCCAGAGCCGGATCCTTCAGCAGACGGTTGAGCAGCGTGGTCTTGCCGGCGCCGAGAAAGCCGGTCAGGACCGTCAGCGGAACCGGCGGCTTCAATGCAGGCCACCTGCTTCCGGCAGCGGCGCGACATCGGTCGAGTCGAAGGGCACGCCGATCTCGATATTGGCCGGCGCCTTGACCGCCTTCTTCTTGACAGCCTTCGACCCGGCGCTGGCCGGCACGGCCGCCGGCGTCGCGGCGTCCGCATTGGCGGCATCGGCCGTCGGTGCGCCGTCGCCGGTCGCCGCATCCGGCGTCGCCGGCTGTGTCTTCGCCGTCGCCTTGGCGGTGGCCTTTGCAGCCGGCTTGGTCGTCTTCTTGGCGGTCTTCTTCGCCGTCGCCTTCTTGGCCGCCGGCGCGGCGGCGTCCGGCTCGGTCGAGGCGGTGGCGTTCACCGTTCCGTCGGGCTTGACGACGCCGAGCGTCGACACGACCACCGGGTCCATCAGCTTGAACTTCGGCACCAGCGCGCTGACCTGCTCGACTTCGGTGTCGGCCGGGTCGTGCTCGCCGCGGTTCTTGCGCTTGCAGATCGCCTGGGTCATGTCGATCGTCTCGGCGACCGGCGAGGAGCCGCGGAGGCTCGCCAGCGTCGGGCCGGGGTGGGAGCGGCCGGAGAAGCCATCATTGAACAGGCGGCCGGCGAGCTCGGCGCGATCGGTCGGATTGTCCATGCCGAGCACGACGGCGATCAGCGTGCGGTCGCCGCGCTGGGCCGCCGCGACGACGTTGAAGCCCGAGGCGCAGATGAAGCCGGTCTTCATGCCGACCGTGCCCGGATAGCGCTCGAGCAGGTTGTTGGCGGATTTCAGGACCCGCTTGCCCGACTTGATGGCGGTTATCGAGAAGATCGGCCGCCAGCCGGGAAATTCCAGCCAGATGGCGCGGGCGAGCACGCCGAGATCGCGCGCCGTCGTGTGCTGGCCGGCGCCGGGCAGGCCGTTCGGATTGACGAAATGGGTCGAGGCCATGCCGAGCCGCGCCGCCTCGGCGTTCATGCGTCCGACAAAAGCGGCCTCGCTGCCGCCGACCGTCTCCGCCACCGCCACCGCGATGTCGTTGGACGAGTGGACCATCATCATCTTCATGGCGTTGTCGAGGTCGATCGCCGTGCCGACCTTGAAGCCCATCTTGCTCGGCGGCTCGGCGAGGGCGTTCTTCGAGACCACCACCCGCGTCGCCAGCGAGACCTCGCCGGCCTTCAGCGCCTTGAACACGACATAGGCGTTCATCAGCTTGGTGACGGAGGCCGGATACCAGAGCTGGTTCGGATTGCGCTGCGACAGGACACGGCCGCTCTCCATGTCGACGACGATATAGGGCGTCTCGACGGCCCGGGCGGCGAGCGCTCCGGTGAGCGTGATCATGAGCGCGACGATGAGGCGGGCGATCGAACGCATCACGGGCAAATCCTGGTCGTTTCAAGCATGGAAGGCAGGCGCGCCGCAGCGAGCCGCCGCCTTACATAGACCAAAGGCGCCATCTTTGGCAAAAGCGGCGACGGACGGACGGTCCGCGCCGCTTGCGCGCATCCTCGCGCCGTGAAATCCTCGACGCTCGGCCGGCTCCGTCGGGGAAGCCCGCGCCATCTGTCGGAGGCGGACCGTTCACGTGACCCGGTTGAGAGCCAAGTGACCGTCGCCGAGCGGGCCCTTCGTGCGGCCGTCGAGGCTGAAGCAGCAGGAATGCAGCGGTCGCGTGGCCGGGCGCGGGTCGGTTTCCGGCGCGATGGCGATGCGACGCGGCTCACCGAGTTCATCCAGCAGGGCTGCTGCAAGGTGCGCCTGCCGCGCAGCGAGCCCGGCGATCCGCCGGACGCCGTGCTGCTCAACACCGCCGGCGGCATCACCGGCGGCGACCATCTCGTCTATGAGGCGGCGATCGGCGCGGACGTCACCGCGACCGTGACGACGCAGGCGGCGGAGCGCATCTATCGCCGCTCGGCCGGCGCCGTGCCGGCCCGGGTCGACAATCTCATCGAGGTCGGCGCGCGTGGCCATGTCGACTGGCTGCCGCAGGAGACGATCCTGTTCGATCGCTCGGCGATCGCCCGCAGCCTCACCGTCGATCTCGCCGCGGACGCCAGCGCGCTGCTGCTCGAGGCCTATGTGTTCGGCCGGACGGCGATGGGCGAGCGCGTCACGACAGTGGCGCTCACGGATCGCTGGCGCGTCCGCCGCGGCGGGCGGCTCGTCTATGCCGACGGCATCGCCCTCGAAGGCGACGCCGCGGATCTGCTCGGGCGCGGCGCGACGGCCAAGGGCGCGGTCGCGGTCGCGAGCCTCGTCATGGTCGGCGACGATGTCGGCGCCCATCTCGGCGCGGTGCGCGAGCGGCTTGAGACTTGCAAGGGCGAAGCGGGCGCCAGCACATTCGGCGAGGTTCTCACCGTGCGCTTCCTCGCCGCCTCCGGGCAGGCCTTGCG
Source organism: Kaistia sp. (assembly GCA_965229325.1). Classification (GTDB taxonomy): domain Bacteria; phylum Pseudomonadota; class Alphaproteobacteria; order Rhizobiales; family Kaistiaceae; genus Kaistia. The sequence goes on from OZ245873.1 coordinate 3,493,514, forward strand.
GCAGGATGTCGAAAGCGTGATCTTGGCGCTGCGCGGGCGGCCGATGCCGCGCGTGTGGGCATGTTGACGAAGAACGAGACGGGACGAGGCTTGAAGCGATGATTCTGACACCGCGCGAAAAGGACAAGCTGCTCGTCGCCATGGCGGCGATCGTCGCCCGCAAGCGGCTTGAGCGGGGCGTGAAGCTCAACCATCCCGAAGCGATCGCGCTCATCACCGACTATGTGGTGGAAGGCGCGCGCGACGGGCGCACGGTCGCCGACCTGATGGAGGCCGGCGCGCATGTGGTGACGCGGGCGCAGGTCATGGAGGGCATCGCCGAGATGATCCATGACGTGCAGGTCGAGGCGACCTTCCCCGACGGCACCAAGCTCGTCACCGTGCACCAGCCGATCCGCTAGGCGAACGATGCTGGAGCTCCGCCCCAACTGCGAATGCTGCGACCGCGACCTGCCGCCGGCGGCGGCTGCGATGATCTGCAGCTTCGAATGCACCTTCTGCCCGGACTGCGCGGCCGATGTGTATGGCGGCGTCTGTCCCAATTGCGGCGGCGCCTTCACGGCTCGCCCGATCCGTCCGGCGGGCAAGCTCAGCGCCAATCCGCCGTCTTCCCGGCGGGTCGTGCGCAGCGACCAACCATGTCTTGACCGCCGCGGCGCGCTCGCCGCCGGCGCCTGAACGGCGAGGGACCATCATGATTCCAGGCGAGATCATCTCAGCCCATGGCGACATCGAGCTGAATGTCGGCCAGCCGCGTGTGACGCTCGAGGTCGCCAACACCGGCGACCGGCCGATCCAGGTCGGCAGCCACTATCACTTCTTCGAGACCAATGCGGCGCTCGCCTTCGACCGGGAGAAGGCGCGGGGCATGCGGCTCGACATCGCCGCCGGCACGGCGGTGCGCTTCGAGCCGGGCCAGGGCCGCACGGTGACGCTGGTGCCCTATGGCGGCACGCGCACCGTCTGGGGCTTCCAGCAGAAGATCATGGGCGCCCTCGGCTGAGGCCGTCATGAGGGTGTGACGGACGCGCGCCAAACCGGCCCTTTCGGGGTTCGGCAGGGAGCGCGGAGATGGACAGAGGCGGCGGTCGGTCGATCGTGATCATGGGCAATGGCACACCGGAGCGGGATGTGAGGGCGGAGGTCGACGGCGCCGATCTCGTCGTGCGCTTCAACGGCTGCCGCAATTTCGGCGGCGCCAGCGGCACGCGCACGGACATCGTCGCCGTGTGCAACACCGGCCAGCCGGCGCGCGAGATGCTGGCGGGCGGCTGGTCCGACCTGCCGGCCGTGCGCGCCGCCACCGCGGTCTGGGGCGTGCGCAGTCCGGATGCCTTCGCGCGGCGGCGGGCCGGCGTGCTGGCGCGGCGACCGGAGCTTGCGGATTTCTTCGAGGACCGGACGGACGATTTCGCGGCCTTCGCGCGCGCGGCCGGCAAGGGCTTCCTGCTCTTCGGACCGGCGGTGCTGGACCGGCTCGATGCCGATCTCGCGCCGCTCACTGAGGGCGACTATGTGGTGCCGAGCTCGGGGCTGATCGCCATCGATCACGTGCTGAACGCGGTGGCGGCGCCGGGCGATGATGTCGCGATCGCCGGTTTCGGCCATGAGGGATGGAGCGGCCATCCCTTCGCGGCCGAACGCCGGCTGGTCGACCGCTACGAACGCGACGGACGATTGCGCCGCCTCTAGGGGCGGCTTTGGACTTGGATCGGGTCGCCAGGCGGCCCTCTCGGAGGTGAGCGATGTCGAGCAGGATTACCCGTCACGCCTATGCCCACATGTTCGGCCCGACGGTCGGCGACAAGGTGCGGCTGGCCGATACCGAGCTCTTCATCGAGATCGAGCGCGACCTCACCACCTATGGCGAGGAAGTGAAGTTCGGCGGCGGCAAGGTCATCCGCGACGGCATGGGCCAGAGCCAGGTGACGCGCGCCGGCGGCGCCGTCGACACCGTGTTCACCAATGCGATCGTCCTCGACCATTGGGGGATCATCAAGGCCGATGTCGCGCTCAAGGATGGCCGCATCGTCGCGATCGGCAAGGCCGGCAATCCGGACGTGCAGAGCGGGGTCGACATCATCATCGGGCCGGGCACCGAGGTGATCGCGGCCGAGGGCAAGATCCTGACCGCCGGCGGCATCGACAGCCACATCCACTTCATCTGCCCGCAGCAGATCGAGGAGGCGCTGATGTCCGGCGTCACCACCATGATCGGCGGCGGCACCGGCCCGGCGCATGGCACCCTCGCAACCACCTGCACGCCCGGCCCCTGGCACATCGCCCGCATGATCCAGGCGATGGATGCCTTCCCGATGAACATCGCCATCGCTGGCAAGGGCAATGCCTCGCGCCCCGAGGCGCTGGTCGAGATGATCGAGGCCGGCGCCTCGTCGATGAAGCTGCATGAGGACTGGGGCACGACGCCGGCGGCGATCGACTGCTGCCTGTCGGTTGCCGACGACTACGACATCCAGGTGATGATCCACACCGACACGCTGAACGAGAGCGGCTTCGTCGAGGACACCATCGCCGCCTTCAAGGGCCGCACGATCCACGCCTTCCACACCGAGGGCGCCGGCGGCGGCCATGCGCCGGACATCATCCGCGTCGTCGGTCTGCCCAACGTCATCCCGTCCTCGACCAATCCGACGCGGCCCTATACGCGCAACACGCTCGAAGAGCATCTCGACATGCTCATGGTCTGCCACCACCTCGATCCGTCGATCCCCGAGGACGTCGCCTTCGCCGAGAGCCGCATCCGCAAGGAGACGATTGCCGCCGAGGACATCCTGCATGATCTCGGCGCCTTCTCGATCATGTCGTCGGACAGCCAGGCCATGGGCCGCGTCGGCGAGGTGCCGATGCGCACCTGGCAGACCGCGCACAAGATGAAGGTGCAGCGCGGCCGCCTCGCCGGCGAGACCGGCGACAACGACAATGCCCGCGTCAAGCGCTACATCGCCAAATACACGATCAACCCGGCGATCGCGCAGGGGCTCTCGCGCCATGTCGGCTCGATCGAGGTCGGCAAGCGCGCCGATCTCGTGCTGTGGTCGCCCGCCTTCTTCGCCGTGAAGCCCGACATGGTGCTGGTCGGCGGCATGATCGCCGCGGCGCCGATGGGCGATCCCAACGCCTCGATCCCGACGCCGCAGCCGGTGCATTACCGGCCGATGTTCGGCGCCTTCGGCAAGGCGCTGACCAATTCCTCGGTGACCTTCGTCTCGAAGGCGGCGGCCGAGAACGGCCTCGCGGGCCGGCTCGGCGTCGCCAAGGAACTCGTCGCGGTCGAGAACACCCGCGGCGGCATCGGCAAGGCATCGATGATCCACAACAGCGCCATGCCGAACATCGAGGTCGATCCCGAGACCTATGAGGTGCGCGCCGATGGCGAACTCCTCGTCTGCGAGCCCGCCGACGTGCTGCCGATGGCCCAGCGCTACTTCCTGTTCTAGAATGGGACGATGAGCAGCAAGACACTGACGCGCAGCGCCGCCGACTACGAGGCGGATTTCTATGCCTGGACGCAGGACCAGGCCGAGAAGCTGCGCGCCCGCCGCGCCAACGAGATCGACTGGGAGAATGTCGGCGAGGAGATCGAGAGCTTGGGCGGATCGCAGAAATCGGAAATTCGCAACCGACTGCGCGTGCTGTTGCACCATCTGCTGAAATGGGAGTTTCAACCGGACAGACGCTGCCATTCCTGGCAGTCGACGATCGGCGAGCAGAGGATCCATATCGAGGGCCTCATCGACGACAGTCCCAGCCTGAAACGGTTTCCAGGCGAGGTTCTCGATTGGGTCTATGAGCGTGCCGTCCGCTTTGCTGCATCCGAGACAAGGCTACCGATCAGCACATTCCCGTCCGCTTGCCCCTATTCGATCGATGCAATCCTCGATCCGACCTTCATGCCGGGGCCGCCATGGCATCCCGACGATCTGATTGGTGACTAGAATGATCCGCGCCATTTCCGTCTATCCCGCCGGCCTGTGGTCGAAGGCTGCCTCCGATACGGTGGTGCTCGATTTCGATGCGCGGCATCGGCGGCGGGTCGCGATGTCGGCCAAGGGCGGAACGGCGTTCCTGCTCGACCTGCCGGGTGCCGTCGCGCTCCGCCATGGCGACGGGCTGATGCTGGAGGATGGCCGCATCGTCTCCGTCGAGGCGGCGCCGGAGACGCTGGCCGAAGTCACGGCGCGCGATCCGGCGCATCTCGTGCGCATCGCCTGGCATCTCGGCAACCGCCATCTGCCGACCGAACTGCTCGGCGACCGGCTGCGCATCCGCCGCGACCATGTCATCGAAGCGATGCTGGAAGGGCTCGGCGCCGTCGTGGAGCCGGTCGAGGCGGCCTTCAATCCGGAGGGCGGTGCCTATGGCCATGGCCGCGTGCATGGCCATGACCACGAGCCCGCCAAGGCGCACGACCACGATCATCCGCATGATCACGATCACCGTCCGCCGCCGCCACGCCACGATCACGACCATGATCACCACGGGCATGGGCACGACCACCCTCACGATCACGATCACGGCGCCCATGACCATGCCGGCCACAGCCATGGCGCCCACGATCACGGCTCGCACGATCATGCCGGCCGCCGGGGCCGGCCTTGACCCTCCATGATCCACTGCCGGGGGATCTCGTCGATCCTGGCGCGCTGCACCGGCTGATGGCCTGGCTGTCGCCGTCCTTTCCGGTCGGCGCCTTCAGTTACAGCCACGGGCTCGAATGGGCGATCGAGGACGGGACGGTGACGGACGCGGCCGGGCTCGAGGCCTGGGTCGGTGACATCCTCGTCAATGGCGCCGGCCGCTCGGACGCGATCCTCTTCTCGCATGCGATGGCGGCGATCGATGATCCCTTGGCGCTGCGCGAGGTCGTCGATCTCGCGGCGGTGCTGCATCCCGGCAACGAGCGGCGCATCGAATCGCTGTCGCAGGGCCGCGCCTTCCTCATCGCCGTCCGCGCCGCCTGGCCGAATGCCGTGCTGGAGCGGGCCGCCGCGGTCATCGACGGCAGCGAGGGACCGGCCTATGCGGTGGCGGTCGCGGTGGCGGCGGCGTCGCATGGCGTGCCGCGGCGACCGGCGCTGCATGCCTATCTGCACGCCTTCGCCGCCAATGTCGTCTCGGCGGGGCTGCGCGCCGTGCCGCTCGGCCAGACCGACGGGCAGAAGATCATCGCGCGGCTCGGGCCTGTGGTGACGCGGGTCGTCGAGCGGGCCGAAGGCCGGCCGCTCGAGGCGCTCGGCGGCGCGGCGTTCCGGGCCGATATCGCCAGCATGAAACACGAAACCCAGTATACGAGGCTGTTCCGCTCATGACCCGCTCCCCCAACGGCCCGCTGCGCGTCGGCGTCGGCGGCCCTGTCGGTTCCGGCAAGACCGCGCTGATGGATGCGCTCTGCAAGAAGCTGCGCGACCGCTACGACATCGCCGCGATCACCAACGACATCTACACCAAGGAAGACGCGGAGTTCCTGACCCGCTCCGGCGCGCTCTCCGCCGACCGCATCCTCGGCGTCGAGACCGGCGGCTGCCCGCATACGGCGATCCGCGAGGACGCCTCGATCAACCTCGCCGCCGTCGCCGATCTCAACCGCCGCTTTCCGGCGCTCGACGTGATCCTGATCGAATCCGGCGGCGACAATCTTGCCGCGACCTTTTCGCCCGAGCTCGCCGACATCACGATCTATGTCATCGACGTCTCGGCCGGCGACAAGATCCCGCGCAAGGGCGGACCGGGCATCACCCGCTCCGATCTCCTCGTCATCAACAAGATCGATCTCGCGCCGATGGTCGGCGCCTCGCTCGAGGTGATGGACCGGGATTCGAAGCGGATGCGCGGCGTCCGGCCGTTCGTGTTCACCAATGTCCGCTCCGGGCACAATGTCGACGACGTCGTCGCCTTCATCGAGCAGGCGGGCGGGCTCAAGGCCGCGGCCTGACGGAGGCTGGCGCCCGCGATGGCGGCGTGATTTTCTGCTGCGGTGCAGCTAGACTTCAGCTTTGACGCCGCCCGCGGAGTGTCCCCGATGCCGATCATCAATCGTCTGGCCGAATTCCAGAACGACATCGTCGCCTGGCGCCACGATTTTCATCGCCATCCCGAGATCCTCTACGAGGTGCATCGCACGGCCGCGACCGTCGCCGCACTGCTCAAGGAGTTCGGCGTCGACGAGGTGGTGACAGGCCTCGGGCGCACCGGCGTCGTCGGTCTCATCCGCGGCCGCAACAGCGAGGGCGGCCGCACCATCGGCCTCCGCGCCGACATGGATGCGCTGCCGATCCTGGAGACGACCGGCAAGCCCTACGCCTCCAGCGAGCCCGGCAAGATGCACGCCTGCGGCCATGACGGCCATACCGCCATGCTGCTCGGCGCGGCGCGTTATCTCGCCGAGACGCGCAATTTCGACGGCAATGCCGTGGTCATCTTCCAGCCGGCGGAGGAGGGCGGCGGCGGCGGCCGCGCCATGGTCGAGGACGGCCTCATGGACCGCTTCGCCATCGACGAGGTCTATGGCCTGCACAACATGCCGGGCCTCGCCGTCGGCAGCTTCGCGATCAGGCCCGGCCCGATCATGGCGGCGACCGACGAGTTCAACCTGACGATCACCGGCGTCGGCGGCCATGCCGCCAAGCCGCATGTGACCATCGATCCGATCGTCACCGGCGCGCAGCTCGTCAATGCGCTGCAGACGATCGTCTCGCGCGGCGTCGACCCGATCGAGGCCGCCGTCGTCTCGGTGACGCGCTTCAATGCCGGCCAGGCGCACAACATCATCCCGGGCAGCGCGCGGCTCGGCGGCACGGTGCGGACGCTCTTGCCGGAGCTGCGCGATTTCGCCGAGGCCCGCATCAAGCAGATCGCCGCCGGCATCGCACTCGCCTCGGGCGCCCGCATCGAGGTCGAGTATGACCGCAACTATCCGGTGACCGTGAACCACGCCGCGCAGACGGCCTTCGCCGCCGGCGTCGCGGCCACGATCGCCGGCGCCGCACATGTCGACACCGACGTCGCGCCGATGATGGGCGGCGAGGATTTCTCCTACATGCTGGAAGCGCGCCCCGGCGCCTTCATCTTCATGGGCAATGGCGACAGCGCCGGCCTGCACAATTCCGACTACGACTTCAACGACGAAGCGATCCCGGTCGGCGCGTCCTATCTCGCCCGCCTGGTCGAAACGGCGCTGGCGCCGACTTAGGACGAAGCGTCATTCGGCGTCGGTGATTGCGAGCGACCATTCCCTCCTGTCATTGCCGGGCTTGACCCGGCAATCCAGCCTCTCTGCCTGCAGGCCCAAAACGTCGACGGACAGTCGAACTAAGTCTGGGTTGCCGGGTCAGGCCCGGCAACGACACCCCCGAGCATTCTCAACAGGACGAAAGCCTTGATGTCGATCGATCCTAAGGCTCCGGCAGCGCATAGGCGATGACGGCGTCGCCCGGTCTCGACGTTGCGCTGAAATGGCCGCCGGCGACGGCGATCACATATTGGCGGCCGGTCTTTTCGGAACGATAGCTCATCGGTGTCGCCTGGCCGCCCGCCGGCAGCGGCGCCTGCCAGAGCTCGCGGCCGGACGTGACGTCATAGGCGCGGATGGCGCTGTCGAAGGTCCCGGTCAGGAAGGCGACGCCGCCGGCGGTCACGATCGGGCCGCCGACGCTGGGCACGCCGAGGCGGAACGGCAGCGGCAGCCATCCATTGTCGCGCGTGGTGCCGTTCGGATGCTGCCAGGCGATGCGCATCTCCGTGAGGTCGATGCCCGCGACGCTGCCCCAGGGCGGCGCCTGGCAGGGCAGGCGGAGCGGCGAGAGGAACGGCGCGAGCGCAATGTGATAGGGTGTGCCGCGCATCGGCCGGACGTCCGGCGGCGGCCGCACGGCCGTGGGACGCGGGATGAGCCGCGCGACAAAAGCGAGGAAGCTCGGATTGGCGAAGGCGATCTGGCGGCGCGGATCGATGGCGACGCCGCCCCAGCCGATGACGCCGGCATTGCCCGGATAAACAAGCGTGCCTCGGGTCGAGGGCGGCGTGAACTGGCCCTCATAGCGCAAGTGGCGGAAGCGGATGCGGCAGGCGAGCTCATCGAGGAGCGCGATGCCCCACATGTCGGCCTCCGTCAGCGCCCGCTCGGGCAGGAGGCTCAGCGCCGAGAAGGGCTGCGTCGGTGCCGTCCAGTCGCCGGCGACCGCGCCCTCAGGCACCGGCCGTTCCGGCGCGGCGACGATCGGTGTTCCGGTGCGGCGGTCGAGCACGAAGAGATCGCCGCGCTTGGTCGGAACGACGAGCGCCGGGACGCGGCCGGCGGCTCCCTCGAGATCGACGAGGCTCGGCTGGCTGGCGACATCCATGTCCCAGAGATCGTGATGCACCGTCTGGTAGACCCAGCGGAGCCGCCCGGTGGCGATCTCGAGCGCGACGACGGACGACCCGAAGCGCTCCGAGCCCTGGTCACGCAGGCCGCCGAACTGGTCCGGCGTGCCGCCGCCCATCGGCAGATAGACGAGCCCCTCCGCCTCGTCGGCGCTGGCGATGGACCAGCTGTTGGGCGTGCCGGGCGTATAGGTGCGGCCGGGGCCGATCGGGGCGGTGTCGTCGGGCACGGCCGGATCGAAATTCCATAAGAGGCGGCCGCTGATGGCGTCGAAGGCGCGGATGACGCCGGACGGGCTGTCGGTCGACATGTTGTCGGCGACCATGCTGCCGATGATGACGATGCGGCCGGCGACGAGCGGCGGCGAGGTCGTCGTCATGAGGCCCTGGTCGCGCGCCGCGTTCGGCTGGCCCTGCCAGAGGTCGATCGTGCCGGCCGTGCCGAAGTCTGCGCAGGGGCGGCCGGTGGCGGCATCGAGGGCGATCAGCCGTGCGTCGGCGGTCGGCAGGAAGATGCGCTCGTGGCAGGCGTCCGCTGCCGCGCCGGCGGCCGACTTGAAATAGGCGACGCCGCGGCAGACGGGAACGAGCTTCTTCGCGCCCGAGACGGCGGGATCAAAGCGCCAGATCTCGGCGCCGGTGTCGATGTCGAGCGCGATCGCGCTGGTGTCGCTGGCACAGAGATAGAGCCGTGCGCCGATCTTGATCGGCGTCGCCTCGAAGGTCATCCCGGCAAAGTCGCCGGCGCGGCGAAGGGCGCCGGTGTGATAGGTCCAGGCGGGCTTGAGGCGCGCGACGTTTTCCGGCGTGATGTCGGCGAGCGGGGCGTAGCGCTCGCCGCGATTGGTCCGCCCATAGGCCGGCCAGTCGCCGTCTGGGACATCGGTGGCGGGTGCGGACGCCATCGCCAGCGGCAGCGTGCCGGCACTGTCATGCGGCGCGAGGATCGCGGCGGCAATGCCGGCGATGGCGGCGGCGACGAGCGAAAGCGCCAGCACCGACGCGGCGCGCGGCACACCACCCCGGAGGGCGCGGCGGAGGGGCGGGATGAGCAACCAGAGGCCGATGAGGACGATCAGTCCGCCGCGTCCGGCAAGCGGCCAGAAGTCGAGGCCGGCTTCAACGAGGCCGAAGGCGAGCGTCCCGAGCACGACGAGCGCATAAACGAGGAGCGCCAGTCGTCGACGGAGGATGAGCAGGATGCCGGCGGCGAGGATGAGGAGGCCTGCGGCCGCATAATAGAGCGTGCCGCCTTCGCCGATGAGAACGAGGCCGGCGCGGGCGAGGACCGCCCCGAACAGCGCCATCGCGACGCCCGTCAGCCGCGCCGTCCAGCCCCCCGATCCCCGCATCGCCAGCGCTCGCCCCCGCACGCGCATCGGCGCGCCCGGGCCGGATCGGCTCGGGCGCGCGACGTGTCATGCAATCGAGGATAGCGCTCTCAGGCGGCGATGTCGCGCTGCGCCGCCGCATCGTCGGCGCGCGTCTTCCAGAGCGAGACGATGATGCCGCCGGCGAGCAGGCCGAGGGTCAGGCTGAGCGAGACCAGCGAATCGACCGGCCCGATCAGATGCGACCAGAAGATCTTGGCGCCGACGACGATGAGCACCAGAGCGAGCGCATATTTCAGGTAGTGGAAGCGATGCACCGCGGCGGCGAGCGCGAAATAGAGCGCGCGGAGGCCGAGGATCGCGAAGATGTTGCTCGTATAGACGATGAACGGGTCGGTGGTGATGGCGAACACCGCCGGCACGCTGTCGACCGCGAACACGATGTCGATGATCTCGATCGAGATCAGCGCGAGGAACAGCGGCGTCGCCATCCGCGTCAGCTTGCCGGTCGGGCCATGCGGCACGCGGACGAAGAACTTGTGGCCGTGCAGTTCGCGCGTCACCGGGATGACCTTGCGCACCAGGCGGACGACGCGGTTCTTCTCGATGTCCGGCTCCTCGTCGCCGGTCATCAGCATCTTGATGCCGGTCAGGATCAGGAAGGCGCCGAACACATAGAGGATCCAGCCGAACTGGCTGATCAGCGCCGCGCCGAGGCCGATCATGATCGCGCGCAGCACGACGACGCCGACGATGCCCCAGAACAGCACGCGGTGCTGATAGGCGCGCGGGACGGCGAAGGCGGTGAAGATCAGCGAGATGACGAAGATATTGTCGAGCGCGAGGCTCTTCTCGACGACGAAGGCCGTCAGATAGTTCATGCCGGCGGTCGGGCCGATATGCCACCAGACCCAGGCGCCGAACACGAGCGCGACGCCGATGTAAAAGGCGGAGAAGATCAGGCTGCGCTTGATGCCGATCTCGTTGTCACCCTTGTTGGCGAAGCCGAGATCGAAGGCGAGCAGCGAGACGATGATGACGAGGAAGGCGAGCCAGGCCAAGACGGGCTGGCCGAGGAAATCCGCGAACAGGAACGAAAGGTCCATGGGTACGAGCAATCGTCGCCGTGCCGATGGGCTAAAAGGGTCCGACATCACGGTGGGCGACGCACCGCCAGAGGGGCCCGGACCCCGCTCGTGTGTCGACAGCTAGGCGGCTGCCATCGCCCTTTCAAGGGCGGGTGGGCCCAAAAAAACTCGACACCCTTCGGATTCTGGTGCAACGACACTATCTTTCCGCCACCACCTGCTCGACCAGCGGGTGCTGCCGTCCCTGGACGGCACGAACGCCACCCTGACGAGGTTCGACGATGCCCGCCTATCGCTCCCGCACCACCACCCACGGCCGCAACATGGCCGGTGCCCGCGGCCTCTGGCGCGCGACCGGCATGAAGGACGGCGATTTCGGCAAGCCGATCATCGCGGTCGTGAATTCGTTCACCCAGTTCGTGCCCGGCCATGTGCATCTCAAGGATCTCGGCCAGCTCGTGGCGCGCGAGATCGAGCAGGCCGGCGGCGTCGCCAAGGAGTTCAACACGATCGCCGTCGACGACGGCATCGCGATGGGCCATGACGGCATGCTCTATTCGCTGCCCTCGCGCGAGATCATCGCCGACAGCGTCGAATACATGGTCAACGCCCATTGCGCCGACGCGATGGTCTGCATCTCCAATTGCGACAAGATCACGCCCGGCATGCTGATGGCGGCGCTGCGGCTGAACATCCCGGCGGTGTTCGTCTCGGGCGGTCCGATGGAGGCCGGAAAGGTCGTGCTGCATGGCAAGACGGTCGCGCTCGACCTCGTCGACGCGATGGTCGCGGCCGCCGACGAGCGCACCTCGGACGAGGACGTCGCCACGATCGAGCGCGCGGCCTGCCCGACCTGCGGCTCGTGCTCAGGCATGTTCACCGCCAATTCGATGAACTGCCTCACCGAGGCGCTCGGCCTGTCGCTGCCCGGCAACGGCTCGACGCTCGCCACCCATTCCGACCGCAAGCGCCTGTTCGTCGAGGCCGGCCATCTCATCGTCGATCTCGCCCGCCGCTATTACGAGCAGGACGACGAGAGCGTGTTGCCGCGCAAGGTCGCCTCCTTCGGTGCCTTCGAGAACGCGATGGCGCTCGACATCGCCATGGGCGGCTCGACCAACACCGTGCTGCATATCCTCGCCGCCGCGCATGAGGCCGAGATCGACTTCACGCTCGACGACATCGACCGGTTGTCGCGCCGCGTGCCCGTCATCTCCAAGGTCGCGCCGGCCAAGCAGGACGTCCACATGGAGGACGTCCATCGCGCCGGCGGCATCATGGCGATCCTCGGCGAGCTCGCGCGCGGCGGTCTGCTCAACCTCGACCTGCCGACCGTCCATTCGGCGAGCCTCGGCGAGGCGATCCAGCGCTGGGATATCCGCCAGACCAATTCCGACAGCGTGCGCGAATTCTTCCGCGCGGCGCCGGGCGGCGTGCCGACCCAGGTCGCCTTCAGCCAGTCCTCGCGCTGGGACGAGCTCGATCTCGACCGCGAGCATGGCGCGATCCGCGATGTCGAGAACGCCTTCTCGAAGGATGGCGGCCTCGCGGTGCTGAAGGGCAATCTCGCCCCGAACGGCGCCATCGTGAAGACGGCCGGCGTCGACGAATCGATCCTGAAATTCACCGGCCCCGCCGTGATCTTCGAGAGCCAGGACGACGCCGTGCACGGCATCCTGAACAAGAAGGTCAAGGAAGGCGACGTCGTCGTCATCCGCTATGAAGGGCCGAAGGGCGGGCCGGGCATGCAGGAAATGCTCTATCCGACCAGCTATCTGAAGTCGCGCGGGCTCGGCAAGGCCTGCGCGCTGATCACCGACGGGCGCTTCTCCGGCGGCACCTCCGGCCTTTCCATCGGCCATGCGGCGCCGGAAGCAGCCTCGGGCGGCGCCATCGCGCTGGTCGAGCCCGGCGATACGATCGAGATCGACATCCCCAACCGCTCGATCCGCATCGTCATCTCCGACGCGGAGCTCGCGGCACGTCGCGCCGCGATGGACGCCAAGGGCAAGGCGGGCTGGAAGCCGGCAGCACCGCGGAAGCGCAACGTGACCCCGGCGCTCCGCGCCTATGCCGCCATGGCGACCAGCGCCGATCGCGGCGCGGTGCGCGACGTCACGCAGGTCGAGTAGGCGGCTGGGAGAGGCCCCCCTCTCCACCTCTCCCCCACAAGGGGGGAGAGGGCCGGCTACGGCCTGCATCGACAGGGAGCCGTCAGCCGAGGCGCCGGCCATCCCCTCTCCCGCAAGGCGGGGGAGGGCAAGGGAGGGGGTTGCCGGCCGTACCGTTGGAGCGCGGAGTCGTCGAAAGACCCCCCCTCTCCATCTCTCCCCCACAAGGGGGGAGAGGGCTGGTTACGGCCTGCATCGACGGGGAGCGTTAGCCGAGGCGCCGGCCATCCCCTCTCCCGCGAAGCGGGGGAGGGCAAGGGAGGGGGCTTTCGCCAAGTCTGGGGAGCGACCGTGAAGGACCGTGTCAAACTACTCGGCTTCGCGATTGTCTCGCTCGGCGCGATCGCTTTCGGCATCGCCAATCTCTGCAGCGCCGTCATTGCGGGTCGCGTGTGGGGCAGGCGCGGCTGGATCCTCTTTGACGAGCAGCCGGTGGAATTCCTCGTCACTGCCGGGCTCGGTATCGCCTCGGCGCCAATCTTGGCGGCCGCGCTTTATATGGTCTGGCGGCACGAGCGCTCGTTCGAGCGCACCATGCGCCGCCGCCGCCTCCGCTCGCCGCTCGACACCGCACGGTCGAGGTCGTCCGACGCGCCGTAGCGACGCCCCTCACTCGCCGACGATCTTGACCTTCTCGCCGACCGCCGGCAGGCCGGCGCCCGGCTTGATGTCGTTCAGGATCAGGAACAGGTCCTCCGGCCGCTCGACGCCGCGCATGCGGGCGGCCATCGAGGCGATCGTGTCGCCCGCCTGGATGGTGACGACGCGGATGCGGAGCGGCTGCAGCGCGGCGGCTTCCTGCGGCGTCAGGCGGCGGAAGCTCTGCACCGTCGTCTCGGCCGCCCGCTCGAGGCCGGGCGTGTCGCTCTCATTCGCGAAGATGAAGCGATAGGTGGCGCTTTCGCCGACCCGGATGACCGCGATGCGGAAGACCCAGCCCTTGGCCTCGGCGCGCGCCGAGGCGGCTTCGAGCCCGCCGACCGTGAAGGTCTTGATCGTCGTCGTGTCGAGGCCGTTGACCCAGCCCGAGGCGACATAGGCGGCGAGCGAGGAGCCCGCCGGCAGGTTGGCGCCGTCGAAGCGCAGCGCCGTGCCGTCCGGCCCGGTCGCGAGCACGGCGTCCGAGGTGTTGTCGAGCATGAAGCCGTCCGGCACCGTGAAGCCGACGCCGAGGCTCGGATGCAGGAAGGTGCGGCCGCGCACGAAGCCCTGCGAGGGGTCGTCGCCGAAGACGATGCCGTTGATGCCGGCGAGGTAGCGGTCGCGGTCGACCTCGCCGATCCCCGGCGCGCCGAACTGGCGGGCGGCGCGGATGGCGAACTCGACGCGCTGCGGCGTTGCCGGATGGCTGGCGAGGAAGTCCGGCCGCTTGTCCTGCACGGCCCCGGCCGACTTGTAGGCGGCATAGCGGCCCATCAGGTCGAGGAAGCGCGCGGCGGCGAAGGGATCGTAGCCGGCCTTGCCGATGGTGCGCACGCCGATCGCGTCGGCTTCGAGCTCCTGCTGCTGCGAGAAGGCGGCGAGCGTCCGCTGCGAGGAGGCGAGCGCCAGCTTGCCGGCATCGCCGTCCTCGAGCACGTCGGAGACGACGCGGCTGACGATCACCGCCGCCTGCGCCTTGTTCTGACGCTGCATGGCATGATTGGCGGTGACATGGCCCATCTCATGGGCGATCACGGCCGCGACCTCGGAGGAATCGTTCGCCAGCGCGAGAAGGCCGCGCGTCACATAGAGATAGCCGCCGGGCAGCGCGAAGGCGTTGACCGAGGGGCTGTTCAGGATGGTGATACGATAGGACTGCGAGGGATCGTCGGACGCGGCGACGCAGCGGCCGACGATGCGGGCGAGGGTCTGCTCCAGCTTGTCGTCGTGATAGACGCCGCCATAGCTCGCGACGATGCGCGGATGCTGCTCGGCGCCGATGCGGGCCTGTTCCGGATCGACGGGCGGCGGCGTCGCGGCGCCGGCCACCGTCTGCGGCGGGCCGTAGGTGCCCTCGAGAGACGCGGTCGTGCAGCCCGCGAGCAGGAGCACGGCGAGGATCGCCATCGCGACCCCGGTTCGCCGACTGGCCCTGCCGGGGAGGCTGCCGTCTCGTGCGCTCAAATCCGCCATCAGTCACCGTCGTCCAGCAGTTCGAGCTCTGCGGGATGCGTCACCCTGAGGCTCGGTCCGTCATGTTGCTCGATCCAGCCGCGCACGCGGACGCGACGGCCTTCGAGCGAAGCGGGCGGCGTGCCCGCGGCGGTCAGCGCCCGCCCTGCCGGCCCCGCGATCACCGCCGTGAAATCCGTGCGCCAGTTCCGACCGAAATCGAGGTAGGCGATCGGGCCGCGGACGCCGACGGAAAGCACCCGCCCTTCCACCAGATCGTACGCGTCCGCGCGTTCGGCAAGAGCCGGATCGCGAGCCGCGCGGATGGCGTAATACGGATCGGCCCAAAGGCCAAGTTGCTTTTCGCGTGCTTCACGCTCTGTTGCGAACAGCGGAGCGAGGCAGGAGCGCGGTTCCTCGGCCGGTGCCACGCGGGCAAGGCCCTCTGCCAGCATCGCCTCGGCGAGCGACGTTTGATCGCCGTCGACGGTCGCCATGGCGACGGCGCGGCCATAGCGGTCGCGGCCGGCGTCCGGATAGGCGAGGGTGACGACGCGGCCGAGCGCGAGGCGGCCGAGCGCTGCATCGGCCGCCGTCGCCAGCGGCCAGTCGGCCCGGGGCGTGCCGAGCGGCGGCTCGGGCGGCAACAGCGCGGCGAGGCGGACGACGAGGCCGTCCTCCAGCGCGAAGGTCGCTCCGTCGAGGATCCGCGCGACGCGGCCGCTTTCGCCAGGGACAGTGTCGCAGCCGGTTGCCGCGTCCTCGGCCAGCGCAGGCGTCATCGCGGCGCCGCCGACAAGGGCGACGAGCGCCACTGCCGCCGCGAACGGCCTGACGCCATGGACGGGCGAGGGGGTCATCGCGCGCATGCGGGAAGTGTCGCACGCATTCCGCGCGGAATGAACAGGCCGGCGCCCGCCGCCGTTGTCGCAGCGCGGCAGGGCAGCGGAATTCGGGCGTCAGGCATGGGCGGCACGGCGCGTCGCAGAGCGGATTTCAGGCGCGAAGTTCGGCCGATGGGGGTGCACCGCGCCGTTCGTCCATGCTAGAGGAACCATCGCCGCGTCCCGGTAGCTCAGCAGGATAGAGCAACGGTTTCCTAAACCGTAGGTCAGGGGTTCGAATCCCTTCCGGGACGCCAATCCATCGGCAGCCTCGGCCTGAAGCGATCGAGCATGGACCGGGAACTCCCGGCCCGATCCTTCCTTCGGTACCACGGTCGATCGGCTGCACCAGCCCGGCGACGCGCCATGTCCGTCGACGGCACCGCACAGGGCGGCGCCGCACCGGTCAAACCAGCCGGAAGGCGCTCGCCGAGAGATTGAGATTGGACGAGAGCTGGGCGACCTGCTTGGCAGGGTTCGAGCCGGCCCCGTCGGAATCGTAGCTGAGCGAGCCCGTGCTGGCGTTGTAGATCATCTCGCCCAGCGTGCCGCTCGTCGAAGGCTGCGTCGAAAAGCGGAAGGAAGACGCCGCCAGCGAACCGGTCTTCGGTCCGGACTGCAGCGCGGTGTAGATCGACTGCGACAGCTCGATCACGTCGGTTCCGACCTTGAAGTCGGAGACCGTATCGACATTGCTGCTGTTGACGGCTGTATCGAACACGAAGGTATCGGCGCCGGCATTGCCGGTCAGCACGTCCTTCCCCTCGCCGCCCGCCAGGCGATTGGCGAGGCTGTCGCCGATCAGCGTATCGGCATAGGCCGAGCCGGTCAGGTTTTCGATCGCGGAGAGGACATCGCCCGCCGCGTCGCCGCCGGACGCCGTGCCCGCCGTGAGATTGACCGTCACGCCGGCCGCCGACGCGCGGTAGCTGGCGGTATCGCTGCCATTGCCACCGATCAGCGTATCGGCGCCCTCGCGGCCCGACAGGTAGTCAGCGCCATCGCCGCCTTCGAAGCGATTGGCGCCGGTCGTGCCGATGAAGAGATCGTCATAGGCCGAACCGATGGCGTTCTCGATCGAGGAATAGGTGTCGCCCTGCGCGTCGCCGCCGGTACCGACGCCCGCGCGCAAGTCAGCGCGAATGGCGGCGGTGGAGGCGTCGTAGATCGCCGTGTCGGAACCGCTGCCGCCGATCAGCACATCCGCTCCGACGCCGCCCGTCAGGCCGTTGTCGGAGCTGTTGCCGACGAGGCGATCACTGTAGCGCGAGCCGATGACGTTTTCGATCGAGGCGAGGATGTCGCCCTGCGCATCGCCGCCGAGTCCGGTGCCGAGCGAAAGATCGACCCGCACGGCGGCCGTGGAGGCTCCGTAGGTGGTCGTGTCGATGCCATTGCCGCCGATCAGCCTGTCTGCCCCCTCGCGGCCCGACAGCCAGTCATTGCCATCGCCGCCTTCGAAGCGATTGGAGCCGGTCGTGCCGATGATGATATCGTCATGGGCGAGCCGATGACGTTCTCGATCGAGGAATAGGTATCGCCCTGCGCATCGCCACCGGTGCCGGCGCCCGCACGGATGTCCGCCCGGATGCCAACGGCCGATGCCGCATAGGAGGCGGTGTCGGAACCGCCGCCGCCAATCAGCGCGTCAGCACCTGAAAGGCCCGCAAGCACATCGTCGCCATCGCCGCCTTCCAGCCGGTTGGCGACCGCAGAGCCCGTCAGCGTATCCGCGAAGGCAGAGCCGATGACATTCTCGATCGACGAGATGACATCGCCTTGAGCATCGCCGCCCGACGCCGTGCCGGCCGCAAGATCGATGCGCACGGCTGCCGTCGACGCGCTGTAGCTGGTTGTGTCGATGCCGCTGCCGCCGATCAGCGTATCGGCGCCTTCCCGGCCCGACAGGTAGTCAGCGCCGTTGCCGCCTTCGAAGCGATTGGCTCCGCTCGTGCCGATGATGATATCGTCATGGGCCGAGCCGATGACGTTCTCGATCGAGGAATAGGTATCGCCCTGCGCATCGCCACCGGTGCCGACGCCGGCGCGGATGTCCGCCCGGATCGCCACGGCCGATGCCGCATAGGTGACGGTGTCGGTTCCGCTGCCGCCGATCAGGGCATCGGCGCCGGCGAGGCCCGCCAGCATGTCATTGCCCCCGCCACCGTCCAGGCGATTGGCGCCGGCCGAACCGGTCAACCCGTCCGAAAGCCCCGAGCCGACGACGTTCTCGATCGAGATGAGCGTATCGGTGGCGGCTTCGCCGCCGCCTGCCGCCCCGGTCGTCAGATTGATGGTGACCGCGGCCGTGGACGCGCTGTACACGGCCGTGTCGATGCCATCGCCGCCGTCGAGCGTGTCGGAGCCACTGCCGCCGTCCAGCCGGTCAGCGCCATCGCCGCCGCGCAGGGTGTCCCCGCCGGCATAGCCGAACAGGCTGTCGTCGCCATCGCCGCCCTCCAGACGGTTGGTGGCGTTATGCCCGATCAGCGTATCGCCGAGGCGCGAACCGGTGAGATTTTCGATCGAGACAAACGTGTCGCCGGCGGCATCGCCGCTGGTGCCGATGCCGTCCAAAAGGCTGGCGGAAACGGCGGACGACGCGGTCGCATAGCTGGCCGTGTCGCTGCCGGCACCGCCATTCAAGGCGTCGGCGCCGGCCCCGCCGATCAGGATGTTGTTGTGTCCGTTGCCGACCAGCGTATCGGCGAGGGCCGAGCCGGTCAGGTTCTCGATCCCGGTGAGGATGTCGCCCTCGGCATCACCGCCGCTGCCGGTTCCCGTCGTGAGGCTGACCGAGACGGCGGCGCTGGATGTGCTGTAGCTGGCCGTATCGGAATCGCTGCTGCCGCCACCGTTCAGGCGGTCCGCTCCAGCCCCGCCGGTCAGGATATTGTCGCCGTTTGTACCTGTCAGCGTATCGGCCAAAGCCGAGCCGATCAGGTTTTCGACGTCGGAGATGACGTCGCCTTGCGCGTCGCCGCCGCTCGCCGCGTTCGTCGTCAGATTGACGGTGACCGCGGCCGACGAGGACGCATAGCTCGCCGTATCGTTACCGGCCCCGCCCTTCAACGTGTCGCCGGCAGCGCCGCCGGCCAGAACATCGTCGCCGTCGCCACCCGTGAGGACATTCGTGTCGGATGTGCCGACGAGGACATCGCCGAACGCGCTGCCCGTCAGGTTCTCGAAGCCGGAAATCACGTCCCCGGTGGCATCGCCGCCGGAGGCTGCTCCAGAGGTGAGATTGACGGAGACCCCGGCAGACGACAATTCATAGCGGAGTGTATCGATACCCTCGCCGCCGATCAGTGTGTCGGCGCCGCCCCGCCCCTCGATCAGGTCGTTATAGCCGGCACCGTCGATCCGATTGGCGCCTGCATCGCCCCTCAACGTGTCGCCGCTGTTACTCCCGGTGAGATTTTCGATCTCGGTGAGAGTAGCTGAGCCCTGATGATGGGTCGCGACACCGGTCAGCAGATCCACGACGACAGAATAGGTGTCGACGAAATCGGCCGTGTCGTTGCCCGTGCCGCCGATCAGGGTATCTGTTCCGCCGCCGCCCAAGGTCAGGATGTCGTCGTCAGCACCACCATTCAGCGTGTCGTTGCCCTCGCCGCCGTTCAGCTCGTCTTTGCCACCATTGCCGGTCAGCTTGTCATTGCCGGCCCCGCCGACGAGGCGGCTGGCGAGGTCATTGCCGGTGAGCGTGTCGCCTTGAGCGGAGCCGACGACGCCCTCGATCGAGACCAGCGTGTCGCCGGTCGCCTGTCCGCCGCTTGCAGTCTGCGTGATCAGATTGACGACGACGGCGCTCGATGCCGAATAATCGACGATGTCGCTGCCGCTGCCGCCATCGAGGTAATCGGCGCCGATGCCGCCGATCAGGGTGTCGTCGTCATTGCCGCCATAAAGGAAATCGGAACCGGAGCCGCCATCGAGCGTGTCATTGCCGGCGAGACCGGTCAGCGTATCGACGCCGTTGCCGCCGGACAGGACATTGGCCGCGCCGTTGCCGGTGATCGTATCGTTGAAGTCTGATCCCGTGACGCCCTCGATCTCCGAGATGACGTCGCCCTCCGCGTCGCCGCCGGACACGGTGTTGGTGGTGAGATTGATGGAAACGGCAACGGAGGAACCATTGTAGAGGATGGTATCCGAGCCCTCGCCGCCAACCAGCGTATCGGCGCCTGCCCCGCCGGTCAGCCTGTCGTCTCCGGCCCGCCCTTCCAGCCTGTTGTCGCCGGCGTCTCCGACCAGGATGTCGTAGCCGCCAGATCCGATGACCCCTTCGAATTCCGAGATGACATCGCCCTCGGCATCACCCCGAGAGGCGCCATTGGTCGCCAGGTTGATCGAAACGCTTCTGGACCCCTCATAGCTGAGAAGATCGTAGCCGGAGCCACCAACCAGCGTGTCCGCGGCAAAGCCACCGCGAATGGTGTCGTTGCCGGCGCCGCCGTAAAGCCTGTCCGGACTGGATCCGCCGAGGAGGACATCGTCGTGGTCCGAGCCGTAGACAGTCCGGATCGAGATGAGGGTGTCGCCTTCGGCGTCGCCGCCATGGCCTGTGCCGGTCCTCAGATCGATCGTCACGCCTTCGGACGAATTGAAGTAGCTGACGATCCCGCGAACGGCATAGCTGCCATAATCCAGCGTGTCCGCGCCCGCGCCGCCAACGAGGATCGTGTCGGTCTGCGACGCGGTCAGATAATCGTTGTGCGAGGAGCCAATCAGGATCTCGACATCGCTTAAAATGTAGTCGCCGAAGCCGTAGTCCTCCTCCACGTTGGGATGAACCATCGCGATCGTCACGCCCGTCGGAGCATTGGCGTAGGAGACGGTGTCGATGCCTTCACCGCCGGATACCCCGTCAGCGCCTGCGCCGGCGAAGATGAGGTCGTCATCCGCGCCGCCGTTCATCGCATTCGTGCCGGCACCGCCCGTCAGCGTGTCGTTGCCGTCGCCGCCATTGATGGTGTCGTTGCCATCGGATGTCGTCACCGTGTCCGCGCCTGTCGATCCGGTGAAGGTGACGCCGCGGCCGAGGAGCTGGCTGGTGAGATCGACCGTTCCCGGCTCCGACAAGGTCAGCTTGACGGTGGCCGTCAGCTGGTCGGGGCTATAGGCGATCGTGTCGAAGCCCTGGAAATAGGCCGCGGTGCCGGTGATCGTGGCGCCATAGGTGTACAACGTACCGGGCAAGGCTCGCACTCCCTGTCAATCGATGCTGTGGCGCGGCAGCGCGTGTGTCGGTGGAGTCTTTCGTGCCGGACGAGAGCGAAACGCGACCTGATCCAGCGCAAATTGATATGTGTTACTTACAAGGTCGAGCTTTCGGGTACCAGCCTTGAGTTGTACTCGGCTGTCCTTATGATGTGTGTCCGCCATTGCTGAGCTGCCTCAATACAGCCCCGCCGACTTGCCCGATCGATCCGGCGAACCGCCGCGCTCCATCGCTGCGCGCGATGCACATATCTTGGTCGGATGGTCGGACATCGCCCTGGCGCTGGCTCTCGAGGCGTCGCCTTGGATGCGCGGGTCCCGCCCCCGGTGCCCCACCGCCAGTCCCGCGAGGAGAGATGAGGCGGGGCGGGCGGCAGAAGTCCGCCCGCCGCCCGCGCGCAAATCTTCGGGTCAGCCTTCGAGGAAGTGGCCGAGCGGGTTGAGCGGCTTGACGCCGTCGCAGATGATCTTGGCGATGGCCAGCATCGGCACGGCGAGGATGGCGCCGGGCACGCCCCACATCCAGAACCAGAAGATCAGCGCGATGATGACCAGAACCGGATTGAGGGTGAAGCGGCGGGCGAGCAGCAGCGGCGTCACCGACTCGCCCTCGATGACATGGATCAGCATGTAGAGGCCGGCCGGCAGCAGCGCCTGGAACAGCGGATCGATGGTGAGCATGCCCGCGACCAGGAAGATGACGACGCCCGCGGCCGGGCCCATGATCGGCACATAGTTGAGCGCGAAGGCGATCGCGCCCCAGAGCAGCGGATCGCCGAGGCCGCAGAGCCACATCGCGAGCCCGGTCGCGACGCCGACGGCAAGGTTCATCAGCGTGATGGTGACGAGATAGGCCGAGACGTTTTCCTCGACCTGCTGCGAGATTTCGACGACGCGGCGCTTGTCGCGGAAGTTCGGCACGATCTCGACCATGCGGCGCAGGAACGTGTCGCCGGAGATGAGCAGGAAATAGAGTACCAGGAGCGTCTCGAAGAAGCCGCTGGCGAAATGCTGCGTGCCCTTCATCAGCGTCGCCGTCAGCGAGGGCCCCTCGGCGCCGGCGGGGTTGCTGTCGAACTGGTGCAGGAAGGTCTGCAGCGCCTGCAGCGGCCGCGCCAGGAATTTGAGCCGGTCCTCGAGCCGCGCCATGCCGTCGGGCAGCTTGGCCGCCCAGGTGGAGGCCGGGCCCGACATGGCCGCGCCGAGCGCAACGATCACGGCGAAGATGCCGATGATGAGCAGGAGCGCGCCGATACTGCGCGGCAGGCGCATCCGGTCGAACAGCCGCATGCCCGGCTGCAGCAGCATCTTGAGCACGAAGGCGAGCACGATCGGCAGGATGATCGCGGAGGCGAAATAGGCCACCGTCAAGAGGGCGATCACCAGCAGCAGGGCCAGCATCACCACCTTCGGATCGGCGGGAAGCGGCCCTTCATCGGTGGTGAGGTCGGGCGCCTCGAGCGGGCGGGTGTCCGTCGTCGGCACCTCGAATTTGACGATCGGATCCGACATCGGCGGCGCCCCATGCAG
Source organism: Kaistia sp. (assembly GCA_965229325.1). Lineage (GTDB taxonomy): Bacteria > Pseudomonadota > Alphaproteobacteria > Rhizobiales > Kaistiaceae > Kaistia. Next base: position 3,516,217 of record OZ245873.1, read on the forward strand.
CACTGAGCGGGCGGATTGCCGCGCGACCCTCTTAATGCGCGTGCCGCGAAAACGATCCGTCACGGCTCTCCCGTTCGGACGGTCGCGGTTTCATGCTAAAGCGGCCGGGACCGAACTTTCGGCCGGGGCATGTAACGATCCTTGGCTGCCTTACGAACAGGCTATCGGAACGGGTGAATGACCGATCGCGGAGAGGCACATCGCGAGCAGGCACGACGCACGCACGCACAGGCCAGTCGCGAGCAGGACTGGGCAGCGCTCATGCGCGGCGGCCTTGCCGGCGATCAGGCGGCCTATGAGCGGCTGCTGCGCGCGCTCGCGCCGGTTCTCCGGGCGACGGTGAGGCGCAAGCTGGCCGGGATGGGCCTGCCGACCGAGGAATGCGAGGACATCGTGCAGGAAACCCTGCTGGCGATCCACCTGAAGCGCCACACTTGGCGGACGAGCGATCCGTTCGGTCCCTGGCTGTTCACGGTCGCCCGCAACAAGCTGATCGATCACCTGCGCAAGCGCGGGCGGCGCATCGAGATGCCGATCGAGGATTTCGCCGAGATCCTGGCGGCGGAGGAAGAGCGGCCCGGCACCGATTCGGCCGAGGTCGACCGTCACCTCGCGGCGCTGCCGGACAAGCAGCGCGCGATCCTCAGGAGCGTGGCGGTCGAGGGCGATTCGGTCGGCGAGGCGGCGGAGAAGCATGGCATGACGCCGGGCGCGGTCCGCGTCGCGCTGCATCGCGGCTTTGCGAGCCTCGCGGCGCGTTTGCGGACAGTGGATTGATGGCAAGGACGACGCGATGAGGACGGACGATCTCATCAGGGGCCTTTCCGCCGACGTCAGGCGGGAGACGAGCCCCGACCGGGCGCTGGTGCTGCTGCTGCCGGCTGGCTTCGCCGTTGCCGTCGTGCTGTTCGCGCTCATCCTGCGCGTCCGGCCCGATCTCGCCGCGCGGCTGCTCGAGCCGGCACTCCTGATCAAGTTCGGCGTCACGCTGAGCCTTGCCGTCGTTTCCCTCCTCGTCGTGCAGCGCATGGCGCGGCCCGGCGTCCGCGCGGCGCCGATGGTGGTCGCGCTGCTGCTGCCGGCCGGCCTGATGGCGCTCGGCGTCGCCGCCACGTTCGGCGTCACGGCGCCGGAGACCTGGCTGCCCGGCCTCATCGGCCATAATGCGCGTTTCTGCGTCGCGCTGGTGCCGCTGCTCGGCGCGCCGATCCTCGCTGCTTTGCTGCTCGCCCTGCGCAAGGGAGCGCCGACGCGCCCCGGCCTTGCCGGCGCCGCGGCGGGGCTCGCCGCAGGCGGCCTTGCCGCCGCGCTCTATGCCCTGCACTGCACCGACGATTCGCCGCTGTTCGTGCTGGTCTGGTACGGCATCGGCATTGCGGTGCTGACCGCCGCCGGGACGCTGATCGGCCGCCGGTTGCTCGCCTGGTAGCTCAGGCGTCGTCGTCGTTCGCCCGCGCCAGCGGGTGATGGTCGGCGACGAGGCTCTTCAGCCGCTCCTCGAGCACATGGGTATAGATCTGCGTCGTCGAGATGTCGGCATGGCCGAGCAGCTGCTGGACGATGCGGAGGTCGGCGCCGTTCTGCAGCAGATGGCTGGCGAAGGCATGGCGCAGCACATGCGGCGACAGCCGCGTCGGCTGGATGCCGGCCGCCACGGCGAGCTCCTTCATCTCGCGGGCGAAGGCCTGCCGGGTCAGCGTGCCGCTCTCGCTGACGGCGGGGAACAGATACGGTCCCGCCGGCGCGTCGCCCTCCGCGGCGCGGCGCAGCGCTATGAAGCGGGCGATCGCCTCGCGGGCCCGCGCCGTCAGCGGCACGATCCGTTCCTTGCCGCCCTTGCCGCGCACCATCAGCATGCGGAGGTCCGGCCGTGCCGCCGAGGCCGGCAGGCCGACCAGTTCCGAGACGCGGAGGCCCGAGGCGTAGAGCGTCTCCAGCAGCGCCACGAGCCGGGCGGCCTTCAGCGCCTTGGCCGGCGTGTCCGCGCGGCCGACGGCCGCCTCGGCCTCGTCCATCAGGCGGTCGACCTCCGCTTCCGACATGATCTTCGGCAGGGCGGGCTTCCGCTTCGGCCCGGCGATGATGCCGGAGGGGTCGTCGGTGCGGATGCCTTCCGCAAACAGGAAGCGGTGCAACTGGCGGATCGCCGAGAGCCGCCGCGCCGCCGAGGAGGCGGCAAAGCCCCGCGCCTCGAGCGCTGCCATATAGGCGCGCATGTCGGCGGTGGTGGCCGTGCGGACATTCTGCCGCCGGCCGGCGAGGAAGCCGGCATAATCCTCGATATCGCGGCGATAGGACGAGAGCGTGTTCGGCGAGGCGCCGCGTTCGGCGCTCATCATCTCGAGGAAGGATTCGAGATCGCTGAGAAAGGCGGGCCTTTGCGGCGCCGTCGCTGGCATGGTCACTCCTTCAGGAGCTTGTCGGTCGGGACGCGGATTGTGATCTCGCGTTGTTTCGGCTCGACGAATGTCGCCAGCGCATAGACGGCGGCGAAGCCGGCAAGGCCGAGCAGGACGAGCACCATGATGAAGCGCGACAGCGTCGGCATGAGACCAGGCTCTCGGGCGACGCCACAGCCGGCGTCTGAAGGTTCCGGTGCAGGGAGGGTCCGGCGCGATGGGCTTCCGGTCGATGCCCCTGCTTAGGGTACCGGGGAGGCGGCTGGCAAGCCCCTCCGCACGCATGGCTCGGGCAGCATTCGCGGCCTCGCTTGACAGGCCGCGTCCGCTGCGGCTCTACCTCATGCGTCCAGATCGGGCGGACGCGGCGGGCGAGGATGCAACAGGACGCGGCAGGAAGCGATGAGGCGGCGAAGGCCGGCGCAGGGCTGGTGGAGCGGCTCGGCGGGCGGGCGATCGTGCTTGTCGGGCTGATGGGCGCCGGCAAGACCTCGGTCGGCAAGCGCCTCGCGGCGCGGCTGCAATTGCCCTTCATCGATGCCGACGCCGAGATCGAGAAGGCGGCCAACGCCACCATCCCCGAAATCTTCGCGCGCCATGGCGAGGCCTATTTCCGCGACGGCGAGCGGCGCGTGATCCGCCGCCTGCTCGATCGCCGCCCGAAGGTGCTGGCGACCGGCGGCGGCGCCTTCATGAATGCCGAGACGCGCGAGGCGATCGCGGCCGGGGCCGTCTCGGTCTGGCTCCGGGCCGAGCTCGACGTGTTGATGGCGCGCGTCCGCAAGCGCTCCAACCGTCCTCTGCTCCTCACCGACGATCCGCAGGCGACGATGCGCCGGCTGATGGAGGAGCGCTATCCCGTCTATGCGACGGCCGATCTCCATGTGCTCTCGCGCGATGTGCCGCACGAGGTCGTCGCCGAGGAGACGCTGGCTGCGCTCGCCGCCTATCTCGGCGGCGCCGCCCCTTCCGCCGAGACAAGCGATCCATCCGAAAGGCCCCCGACGTGACCGAAGCCCCCGCCGTGACCGCCGCGCCGATCCGCGTCGGCGTCGAACTCGGCGACCGCGCCTATGACATCCTGATCGGCCGCGGCCTGATCGCCACGGCCGGCGCGGAGATCGCAAGGCTGATGCCGGGCGTCCGCGCCGCCATCGTCAGCGACGGCCATGTCGGACCGCTCTATGCCGGCACGCTCGCCACGGCGCTGCAAGCGGCCGGCATCATGTCGACCACGGTCACGGTGCCGCCGGGCGAGGCGACCAAGAACTTCAAGAATCTCGAGGACGTGGTGCGGGCGATCCTCGCGGCGCGGCTCGAGCGCGGCGACATCGTCATCGCGCTCGGCGGCGGCATCGTCGGCGATCTCGCCGGCTTCGCGGCAGCGATCACGCGGCGCGGCATGCGCTTCGTGCAGCTGCCGACCTCGCTGCTGGCGCAGGTCGATAGTTCGGTCGGCGGCAAGACCGGCATCAATACGCCCGAGGGCAAGAATCTCGTCGGCGCCTTCCACCAGCCGAGCCTCGTCATCGCCGATACGGCCGTGCTCGACACGCTGCCGATCCGCGAGCTGCGCGCCGGCTATGCGGAAGTCGCGAAATACGGCCTCATCGACGATGCCGCCTTCTTCGCCTGGCTCGAGGCCAACTGGCAGGGCGTGTTCGCCGGCGGCCCCGAGCGCGAAGTCGCGGTCGCGACGAGCTGCCGGGCCAAGGCGCGCGTCGTCGTCGCCGACGAGCACGAGACCGGAGAGCGGGCGCTGCTCAATCTCGGCCACACCTTCGGCCATGCGCTGGAGGCCGCGACCCATTATTCCTCGGAGCGCCTTGTCCATGGCGAGGGCGTTGCCATCGGCATGGTGCTGGCGCACCGCTTTTCGGCGCGGATGAACCTCGCCTCGCCGGATGATGCCGCGCGGGTGACGGCCCATCTCGCCACCGTCGGCCTGCCGACCGAGCTTCGCCAGATCCCGGGCGAATTGCCCGATGCCGACGGGCTGATGGCGCTGATCGCGCAGGACAAGAAGGTCTCGCGCGGCACGCTGACCTTCATATTGACGCATGGCGTCGGCAAGGCCTTCATCGCGAAGGACGTGCCGCCGGCCGCCGTCCGGGACTTCCTCGCCGACAGTCTCTGACGCGGGAACAGCGATGCTCGACATCCTCAGCCTCTTCTTCGGCAATGCCCGCGACATTCCCGGCCATATCGGCTTCCTGCTGATCGCGGTCTCGCTGGTGCTGACGAATATCGTCTGGCTGCGCGTGCTGCTGGTGCTCGGCTTCGCCTTCCTGATCGCCTATTTCGCGTTGTCGCCGACGCCGCTCTATACCGGCATCGCCTGGATGGGCCTGTTCATCCTCATCAATCTCTATCGCCTCAAGGCGCTCATTGAGGCGCGGCGCATCGTCGAGACGGCGAGCGGCGGCGCGCTCTTGCGCGACAGCCTCGCCGAGCTCGACGACGAGGAACTGCTGCAATTGATCGAATTCGGCGAATTGCTCGATTTCGACGATGGCGCCATACTGATCGCCGCCGGCGACCATGTCCCGGCGATCTATCTCGTCGTCGCGGGCGAAGCGGTCGCCGAGATCGGCGGCCATCCGGTCGGCCGTCTTGGCCGTGGCGCCTTTGTCGGCGAGGTCGCGTTTCTCGCCGGCTCGCCGGCGGGGGCGAGCGTCCGGGCGTCCGGCCCGATGCAGGTCATCGCGCTCGACAGCGCGCGGCTGAAGGCGGCCGGCGAGGCCGATCCGCGCATCCAGGCCGGCGTCTACCGGGCGATCGGCGCGGCGCTGGCAAAGAAGCTCGTCGCCGCCAATGCAGCCAAGTCGGCCCCGCACGCGGCCAAGGCGGCCCCGCCCTAGCGGCTCAGTCGCTGCCCTTCGCCTCGATGGCGAGAGCATGCACGCCGGCGGCGAGTTCGCCTGCGAGCAGGGCATTGATCGTCCGGTGCATCTCGAGCCGCGACTTGCCGCGGAAGGCGGCTGCGGCGATGCGGACGCGGTAATGCGTCTCGCCGCCCGGCCGTGCGCCATGATGGCCCTTGTGCAAATGCGACTCGTCGATCACATCTAGACGGTCCGGCTCGAGGGCTTCCGTCAGCACCTTGGCGATCCGGTCTCTGGTATCCATCGCACGCTCCCTTGACCTCGTTCGCAAACGCCGCCTTGTCCGGGCGGTGGGTGGCTAGCATAATCAGCCGATGAAACTCGATTCAAAAATCTTCGACCGCATCCGGATCAAGCCGGATGGCGATGCGATGCTGAGGGATTCAGCGGCCCGCTGCAGCTGGGCCGGCTGCGATCGCCCCGGCACGCACAAGGCGCCGAAGGGTCGCAACCGCGAGGGCGAGTATCACACCTTCTGCATCGACCATGTCCGCCTCTACAACAAGTCGTACAACTACTTCTCCGGGATGGGCGACGACGCCATCGCCGCCTACCAGAAGGATTCGCTGACCGGCCATCGGCCGACCTGGACGATGGGCGTCAACAGCGCCGCCGAGAAGCGCGAGAACGTTCGCCGCACCGCCGCGCGCGACTGGACCGGCGGCGTGCGCGACCCCTTCGACATGTTCGAGCGCGGCTTCCAGGCGCCGGTCGAGGAGCCGAAGCGGCATCTGAAGACGCTCGAGCGCAAGGCCTTCGACACGCTCGATCTCGATGGCAGCCAGGCGGCCGACGCGATCAAGGCGCGCTACAAGCAGCTGGTGAAGATGTATCACCCGGATGCGAATGGCGGTGATCGCGGCTCGGAAGACAGGCTTCGAGAAATCATCCAGGCTTACAACTTCCTCAAGGCCGCCGGCTTCTGCTAGAACCAAAAACCTCGGCCTTCCGGCCTTCTGCAATCCCGGTCTCTTCCGACGCGAAACCCGACCGAAAGCGTCCCCCGGACGCGACGGAGCCAACATGACTGATACCACGAGCGACCGCACGGCCCTCCCGGATACGACCGTATCGGTCAGGGAAACGTTCGGCTTTGAGAGCGATCTCGTCGTCCCCGCTTATACGGCGGCGAACGAGCATGTCCCCGACACCGATCCCGATTACCTGTTCGACCGTGTCACCACCCTGGCGATCCTCGCCGGCTTCGCGCGCAACCGCCGCGTGATGGTGACCGGCTATCACGGCACGGGCAAATCGACGCATATCGAGCAGGTCGCGGCGCGCCTCAACTGGCCGTGCATCCGCGTCAATCTCGACAGCCATATCAGCCGCATCGACCTGATCGGCAAGGACGCGATCGTCATCAAGGAAGGCAAGCAGGTCACGGAATTCCGCGACGGCATCCTGCCCTGGGCCTATCAGCACAATGTCGCGCTCGTCTTCGACGAATATGACGCCGGCCGTCCGGACGTGATGTTCGTCATCCAGCGCGTGCTCGAATCCTCGGGCCGGCTGACGCTGCTCGACCAGAACCGCGTCATCCGCCCGCATCCGGCCTTCCGCCTGTTCGCCACCGCCAACACGGTCGGCCTCGGCGATACCTCCGGCCTCTATCACGGCACGCAGCAGATCAACCAGGCGCAGATGGATCGCTGGTCGATCGTCACGACGCTGAACTATCTGCCGCATGACAACGAAGTCGGCATCGTGCTGTCGAAGGCGAAGCATTTCCAGAATCCGAAGGGTCGCGCTTTGGTCGGCCGCATGGTCCGCCTCGCCGACATGACCCGCTCGGCCTTCGTCAACGGCGATCTCTCGACGGTGATGAGCCCGCGCACGGTGATCACCTGGGCCGAGAATGCCGAGATCTTCGGCGATATCGCCTTCGCCTTCCGCGTCACCTTCCTCAACAAGTGCGACGAGCTCGAGCGGACGCTGGTGGCCGAATTCTACCAGCGCGCCTTCGGCGAGGAACTGACCGAGTCGGCGGCCAACGTCGTCCTGTCCTGAGGCGGCGCACGCAATGAGCGGCTCCAACTCCGATCCGAAGCCGAAGCCGGGCGAAGCGGCGATCGAGCCGCTGAAGCGCGCGGTCGCCGGCTGCGTGCGCGCGATTTCCGGCAAGGCCGATCTCGAGGTCACCTTCTCCAACGACCGGCCGGTGCTGACGGGCTTGCGCGCCCGCCTGCCCGAGCCCGGCCGCAAGCCGACGGCGCAGGAGATCGCGGTGACGCGCGGCCTCGGCGACAGTATGGCGCTGCGCCTCGCCTGCCATGACCAGGCGCTGCACCGCGCCGCGGCGCCCGAGGGCAAGAATGCCCGCGCGGTGTTCGATGCCGTCGAGCAGGCGCGCGTCGAGGCGATCGGTGCGCGGCGGATGGACGGCGTCGCCGGCAATCTCGCCGCGATGCTGGAGGACCGCTACCACCGCGGCAATTTCCAGGACATCACCGAGCGGGCCGAGGCGCCGCTGGAAGACGCCGTGTCGCTGCTCGTCCGCGAAAAGCTGACCGGCCTCGCGCCGCCGGAATCCGGCCGCAAGATCGTCGATCTCTGGCGCGGCTGGATCGAGGACAAGGCCGGCGACGGCTTTGCCAAGCTCGAGACGACCGTCGGCGACCAGCGCCGCTTCGCCTCGGCCGTGCGCTCGCTGCTCGCCTCGCTCGACATGGGCGACGAGCTCGGCGAGGGCGAGAACGACGACAACGAGGAGAATGGCGAGGCATCGGAGGAGTCCGGGGCCGAGCAGGAGAGCGGCTCCGACCAGTCCGAGCAGGCCGAGAGCGAGGCGAGCGAGGATTCGGAGGCGAGCGGTGAGGAAAGCGACGCCGGCGAGACCGAATCGACCGAGACCGGCGCCGAGGACGAGACCGAGGGCGACGAGAGCGAGGACGCGCGCGATGCCGGCGAGGAACGCCGGCCCGAGCCGCCGCAGCTGCGCGCCCTGCCGACGACCGACTACAAGGCCTTCACGACCCGCTTCGACGAGACGACCAAGGCCGAGGATCTCTGCGATTCCGCCGAGCTCGACCGGCTCCGCGGCTTCCTCGACAAGCAGCTCGCCAATCTGCAGGGCGCGGTCGGACGGCTCGCCAACCGCTTGCAGCGCCGGCTGATGGCGCAGCAGAACCGGTCCTGGGATTTCGACCGCGAGGAGGGCATCCTCGATCCGGCGCGGCTCCACCGCGTCGTCACCGATCCGATGCAGCCGCTCTCGTTCAAGATCGAGAAGGACACCGATTTCCGCGACACCGTGGTGACCTTGCTCATCGACAATTCCGGCTCGATGCGCGGCCGGCCGATCACGGTCGCCGCCACCTGCGCCGATATTCTGGCGCGGACGCTGGAGCGCTGCGGCGTCAAGGTCGAGATCCTCGGCTTCACGACGCGGGCCTGGAAGGGCGGCCAGTCGCGCGAGGCGTGGCTGCAGGCCGGCAAGCCGGCAGCGCCCGGGCGGCTCAACGATCTCCGCCACATCATCTACAAGGCGGCGGATGCGCCCTGGCGGCGCGCACGGCGCAATCTCGGGCTGATGATGCGCGAGGGCCTGCTCAAGGAGAATATCGACGGCGAGGCGCTCGACTGGGCGCACAAGCGCCTGCTCGTCCGCAGCGAGCAGCGCAAGATCCTGATGATGATCTCCGACGGCGCCCCGGTCGACGACTCGACGCTCTCGGTCAACACCGGCAACTATCTCGAGCGGCATCTCCGCTTCGTCATCGACGAGATCGAGAACCGCTCGCCGGTCGAGCTGATCGCCATCGGCATCGGCCACGATGTCACGCGCTACTACAAGCGCGCCGTCACCATCGTCGATGCCGAGGAACTGGCCGGCGCGATGACGGAGAAGCTCGCCGAGCTCTTCGACGAGAAGGCCGTTGCAGCCTCCGCCCAGCCGCGCCGGAGGCGTGCCGGTTGAGGCGGGCGCTCGCCTGCCTCATCCTCGCCGCCGCCGCCCTCCTGCCGCCGGCAGCGGCGGATGCCGCCACGCGCAAGAAGCCCGGCCTCGTGCCGATCATCGTCCATACCGAGCCGGTGGAGCGCTTCTCCCGCGTCGGCGACGCGACGCGCTTCGGCGAGTTCGAGTTCCGCGGCGGGCTGATCCTCTCCTCGCCCTTGCGGACGTTCGGCGGCCTCTCCGGCTTCGACCTCCGCGAGGACGGCAGCCGCTTTCTCGCCGTTTCCGATCTCGGCGCCTGGTTCAGCGGCCGCCTCGTGCGCAGCGCCGGGCATCTCGTCGGCGTCGCCGAGACGACCTGGGGCCCGATGCTGAATGCCAAGGGCCGGCCGCTCACCAACCGCCGCCTCGCCGACGCCGAAGGGCTGCGCTTCGCGCCCGGCGGCGCCTATGTGAGCTTCGAACAGACCAACGACCTGAAATTCTATCGCTTCAAAAGCGACCCCTCGCTTTCCCGCGCCGAGCCGGTGGCGATCCCGCGCGTCGTGCGCGGCATGATCGGCAACAAGGGCCTCGAAAGCGTCGCGGTGGCGCCGGCCGACGGACCGCTCGCCGGCGCGCCGGTCCTGATCGCCGAAAGCTCGCTTGATGCGGCCGGCCATCATCGCGCCTGGATCGCGCGCGGTCCTGCCGCCGGCGCCTTCTCGATCGTCCGCAGCGACGATTATGACGTGACGGATGCCACTTTCATGCCGAATGGCGATCTGCTGCTGCTCGAGCGGCGGATCACCGCGCTGCCGGTCGCGGTCAATATCCGCCTCCGCCGCATTGCCGGCGAGACGATCCGGGCCGGCGCCGTGGTCGACGGGAAGGTGGCGCTCGAGGCCTCGATGGCCGAGCAGATCGACAATATGGAGGCGCTGGCCGTCTCGACGGATGCAGATGGCCGCATGCGCGTGACGATCGCCTCCGACGACAATCTCAACAGCTTCCAGCGCACGCTGCTGCTCGAATTCGTCTGGCTCGGCCCGACCGTCGCCACAAGCGAATAGCGGCAGCCGAAGGCGTTCTCGCCAAACGAAAAAGGCCGCCCGGAGGCGGCCAATCCCATCAGTGGTGCCGGCGGCCTGATCAGGCGGCGGCGACTTCGGCAGCGGCGTGCTTCTTGGCGATCTGGCGCTTCAGGAGCTGCGCCTTCGCCGACAGCTCGCTGGCGTCCGCCTTGACGAGGAAGGCGTCGAGACCGCCGCGATGCTCGACCGAACGCAGGCCATAGGCGCTGACGCGCAGCTTGAAGCTCTGGCCGAGCGCATCGCTGATCAGCGTCACATTGACGAGGTTCGGCAGATAGCGGCGGCGGCTCTTGTTGTTGGCATGGCTGACGGTATTGCCGGTCATCACAGCCTTGCCGGTCAATTCGCAGACACGGGACATAACAAAGATCCTTCTCTTCCGCCGCGCGCGCCGGCCTCGGCAGTCATCACGGCCATATTCTGGATAAGTGGCGCTTCTCATAGTCACCACAGCAAGGCGCGTCAAGCACAGCCTCGCTCTTCGCCCCGGCCGCGCAGCCGCCAAGGCGCAAAAACAGCACCCGAAGGCGTGAAGCTAACACTTTAGTCAGAAACGGGCCGCATCATGGTTAATGAAATCGTGATTACGGCGATCGGCCGCGACATGCCGCGTGGTCCCGACCAGGAGTAAGCCCATGTTCCCGAGCCGGATCATCCGGACCAGCCGGCGGATGCTGCGTCCGACCGCGCTCTGCATCGCGCTCGCCGCCAGCGTCGGCGCCACCAGCCCCGGCGCCGAGGCAAGGGCGCCGGTATCGCAGCCGCGCAGCGGCAGCGTCGAGGCGAGCTACACGATGGGCCTCAACGGCATCACCATCGGCCGCTTCAAGCTCGACGCCTCGGTCGACCGCGCCCGCTACCAGATGAGCATCCGCGGCACCACCAGCGGCATCAGCCGCCTCGTCTCCGACGGCACCGGCCTCCTGAAGAGCAGCGGCCAGATTTCCGGTCCGAGCGTCATGCCCGACATCTACTATCTCGACACGACCGAGAACGGGCAGACCTCGAGCGTCGTCAACATGCGCATGCGCCAGGGCACGATCGTGTCGGTCGCCGCGCTGCCGCCGCTGCCGATCAAGGCCGACCGCGTGCCGCTGCTGCCGCAGCACAAGCACAAGATCGTCGATCCGCTTTCGGCGATGATCGCGCCGCTCTATCCCGCCGACATGGGCCGCGCCTGCAACCGCACCATTCCGGTGTTCGACGGCTGGCAGCGCTTCGACATCCGCCTGTTCTACAAGTCGACGGCCGAGGTGAAGGGCGAGGGCGGCTCCTATTCGGGCACGGTCTATGTCTGCGGCGCCCGCTATGTGCCGGTCGCCGGCCACCGGCCGAGCCGCGAGGCGGTCAAGTTCATGGAGCAGAACACCAATCTCGAGGTCTGGCTGGCGCCGGCGCCGGAGATCGGGTTGATGCTGCCCTATCGCATGCAGATCGGCACCGAGGCCGGGGTCCTCACCATCCATGCCTCGCGCTTCGAGAGCCTCGGCCGCGCCGAGCGCGCCGCCGCGGCGAACTGAGCGGCCTTTCGTCCCGCATCGGGACGAACGCGCGACGATCGTCGTTGAAGTCTGAACAATGCGGGCGGCGGCCAATGAGGCTGGCCGCCCGTTTTCGTTGGCGCTTGTGCCGGCCGCCCGCGACGCCCCCAGATCTGGTTGAGACAGACCGGGAACGGCCGGTTCCATCCGATTCGTCGCCGCTCCGTTCCCGGTTCGGCGCGATCCTTAAGACGAACCGTTCAAATCGTCGGCACTCCGATCAGGTTCCGTTAACCCTCGCCGCCTTTGCGGCCGGGGCGGCGAATTTCGGCCTCGTTTGACGCGGACGGTAGATCGCGCGGCCGGAGACCCCATATAGTGACAGGAACAGAACGGGAAGCAGCGCCCGAAAGCGATTCGGGCCGGCTTTGTTCGCAGGACGTTCCCGTTTTCGTGTCCGGCTTCACCCTGCCCTGGGGAATGGCCGGGCCTTCACGATCCGCCGAGGTGAGACCGCCCACGCGATGACGGAAGTGATCAGAGCGCCCGGCCCAGGAGCCAGCGGCCGCGGCGTGACGGCCGTGCTCGGGCCGACCAATACCGGCAAGACCCATTTTGCCATCGAACGCATGCTCGCGCATTCGAGCGGGGTGATCGGCCTGCCGCTGCGCCTTTTGGCGCGCGAGGTCTATGGCCGCGTCGCGGCGCGGGTCGGCACCGAGGCGGTGGCGCTGATCACCGGCGAAGAGAAGATCATTCCCGCCCATCCGCGCTACCGGGTGTGCACGGTCGAGGCGCTGCCGTCGCAGACCGAGGCCTCCTTCCTCGCGATCGACGAGATCCAGCTCGCCGGCGATCTCGAGCGCGGCCATGTCTTCACCGACCGCATCCTCAATCTGCGCGGGCGCGACGAGACGCTGCTGCTCGGCGCTGGCACCATGCGCGGCATCATCGAGAAGCTGCTGCCGGGCGTCACCGTGATCACGCGGCCGCGCATGTCGATGCTGACCTATGCCGGCTCGAAGAAGATCACGCGTCTGCCGCGCCGCTCGGCGATCGTCGCCTTCTCCTCCGACGAGGTCTATGCCGTCGCCGAGCTCATCCGCCGCCAGCGCGGCGGCGCCGCCGTCGTGCTCGGCTCGCTGAGCCCGCGCACGCGCAATGCCCAGGTCGAGTTGTTCCAGTCGGGCGATGTCGAATTCCTGGTTGCCACCGACGCGATCGGCATGGGCCTCAATCTCGATGTCGACCATGTCGCCTTCGCGCAGGAGCGCAAATTCGACGGCTACCAGTATCGCCGCCTGACCGCCTCCGAGTTCGGCCAGATCGCCGGACGCGCCGGCCGCCACACCCGCGACGGCACATTCGGCGTCACCGGCCAGGTCGATCCGCTCGACGATGATCTCGTCGAGGCGCTGGAGAATCATCATTTTCAATCGGTGCGCACTTTGCAGTGGCGCAATCGTTCGCTCGATTTTCGATCGCTGGAGACGCTCCGCGCGAGCCTCGACCGCGCGCCGGGCATCGAGGGCCTCTCCAAGGCGCCGCCCTCCGTCGACGTCACGGTGCTGGAGCGCGTCGGCCGCGACAGCGACGTCTCCTCGCTCGCGACGACGCGCGAACGGGTGCAACTCCTTTGGGATATCTGCCAGATTCCCGATTATCGCCGCATCGCGCCGGCCAATCACGCCGAGCTCGTGACGGAGATTTTCCGCTTCGTCGCCCGCGACGGCGCCATCCCCGACGAGTGGTTTGCCCGCCAGGTTGCCTTCGCCGACCGCACCGATGGCGACATCGATACGCTCTCGAATCGCATCGCTCACATCCGAACCTGGACCTTCGCGGCCAACCGTCCGAACTGGGTTCTTGATCCTCGCCATTGGCAGGAGCGCACGCGCGCGATAGAGGATCGTCTTTCCGACGCGTTGCACGAAAGGCTGACCCAGCGTTTCGTCGATCGGCGCACCAGCGTTCTCATGAAGCGGCTAAGAGAAAACGCCATGCTCGAAGCAGAAATCACGACCTCCGGCGACGTCCTGGTCGAGGGGCAGCATGTCGGCAGCCTGCAGGGTTTCCGCTTCACGCCGGATCCGAAGGCAGACGGCCCCGACGCCAAGGCCATCGCCGCCGTCGCCCATCGCGCGCTTTCGGGCGAACTGGAGCGGCGGGCCGAAAAAATCGGACGCGCCCCGAACCCGGAGCTTCTGCTCTCGGTCGACGGCACGCTGCGCTGGCTCGGCGCCCCGGTCGCCAAGATCGTCGCGACCGACGACATGCTGAAGCCGCGCCTGGTGCTTCTCGCTGACGAGGGCCTCTCCGGTCCCTCGCGCGAGCGGGTGCAGGACCGCGTCGATCTCTGGCTGAAGAGCCATGTCGAGACGCTGCTGAAGCCGCTGTTCGATCTTCTCGCCGGTCCCGAGCTGACGCCGGCGGCGCGCGGCATCGCCTTCCGCATCGTCGAGGGGCAGGGCGTGCTCGATCGCTCTGAGCTTGCCGACGAGCTGAAGGCGCTTGATCAGGAATCCCGCGCCGGCCTCCGCAAGCTCGGCGTGCGCTTCGGCGCCTATCATGTCTATGTGCCGGCCATGCTGAAGCCGGCGCCGAGCGCGCTCAACGCATTGCTCTGGGCGCTCAAGAACCAGGGTCTCGATACGCCCGGCCTTGCCGAGCTGCCGCAGCTCTCCGCCTCCGGCCGCACGACGATCCTCGTCGACCCGACCTTTGCCCGGCCGCTCTATCGCGTCGTCGGCTATCGCATCGCCGGCAACCGCGCCGTCCGCCTCGATATTCTCGAGCGGCTCGCCGACATCATCCGCCCGCTGATCGCCTGGAAGCCGACCTCCGACAATCTGGTGCCGCCCGACGGCGCCGTCGACGGCAACGGCTTCACGGTCACCGTCTCGATGATGTCGCTGCTCGGCTGTTCGGGCGAGGACTTCGCCGGCGTGCTGAAATCGCTCGGCTACCGCCTGGAGCGCCGTCCGGCACCGCCGAAGCCGGTTGCAGCGCCGGTCTCGGCCGAGCCCGTCGCGGCTGTCACTGAAGCCGAGGCACCGGTTGCTGCCGATGCCTCCGCCGAGCCGGTAGACGTATCGGCAGAAGCTCCTGATGCCGTCGAGCCCGTCGAGGCCGGGACCGTTGAGGACGCAGTCGAGCCTGGTGTTGCCGACCTTGGCGAATCCGAGCCGGTCCCTGAGGAGGCCGTTGCGGCCGATGCCGAGGCCGCTCTGGACGCCGTCGTGGCCGAAGAGCCTCAGGCTGAACCTGTCGCCGAGGAGGCCGCTGCAGAGGCAGCGCCGGAGGCTGAAGCGGTTGCCAGCGACGACGCGGCGCCGGCCGAGTCCGTTGCGGCTGCCGATGCCGAAGCGGCTGCCGAGCCCGAGATGATCGAGATCTGGCGTCCCGGCCGCTTCGACCGCCGTCCGCCGCGTGAGCAGGGCGAGCGTCGCGGCGGTGGTCGCAATCGCGGCCCGGCAGAGGCGCGTGCCGATGGCGCGCCCGGCGAGGCTCGCGAGCCCCGCCGTCATGGCCGGCCGCAGCACGACCGCCCGGCGCAGGATCGTCCGGCGGCGCAGGAGAGGCCCTCCCAGGACAGGCCAGCCCAGGATCGCCCCGCGCAGGACCGGCCGCAGCAGGGCCGCGACGGCAAGCCTGGCCGGCGCGACGAGCGCGGGCCGCGTCCGGATCGCCCGCCGCATCGGCCGGATCGTCCCGCTCATGCCGAGGGCGAGCGTCCCGATCGTCGCCACGACCGGCCCGACCAGCGCAAGCATGGCGGCCCGGCGCCGCAGCCGCGCCGTGACGAGCCGCGCCGCGAGCGTCCGATCGATCCGCTGTCGCCCTTCGCGGCGCTCGCCGCCTTGAAGGCCGATCTCGAGGCGAAGAAGCGCGGCGGCTAGGCGTCTGGAGCGACGATACGATGGGGGAGGACGGGGGAGCGCAGCGCATCGACAAGTGGCTGTGGTTCGCTCGCCTCGCCAAGACGCGGACGACGGCGCAAAAGCTCGTTCATGCCGGCGCCGTCCGCGTCAACCGCGACAAGGTCGATGCGGCGAGCCGGCAGGTCAGGCCCGGCGATGTGCTGACCGTGGCGCTGGAGCGGCAGGTGCGGGTGCTGAAGGTGCTCGCTCCCGGCGTTCGGCGGGGACCCGCCAGCGAGGCCGTGCTGCTCTATGAGGATGTCACGCCGCCGGCGCCTGTCCGTCCGGCCTCGGGCGGCGAACGGCCGACCAAGCGCAACCGCCGGGCGATCGATGCCTATCATTCCTTCGGCGGCGGCTTCGACGGCCCGTCGTTCCGCGACGACGGCGAGGACTGAAATGATCATTTCCCGGCAAGGCGGTTTGCGCGGCGTTCCGATCCTTGCACGGTCCGAACAAACCGTTTACCCCATGCCACTGCCCGCGGCCTGACGCGCCCGGACCAGGAGATTGCCGTGCCCTATGTCGTGACCGATAACTGCATTCGCTGCAAATTCACCGACTGCGTCGAAGTCTGCCCGGTGGACTGCTTCTACGAAGGCGACAACATGCTCGTCATCCATCCGGACGAGTGCATCGATTGCGGCGTGTGCGAGCCCGAATGTCCCGCCGACGCGATCAAGCCGGACACCGAGCCGGGCCTCGACAAATGGCTGAAGATCAACGCCGAATACGCGGAGAAGTGGCCGAACATCACGCTGCGCAAGGAGCCGCCGGCCGACTCGGCCGAGTTCGACGGCGTCGCCGGCAAGTTCGAGACCTATTTCTCGCCGAAGCCCGGCACGGGCGACTGATCCAGGCGGCCCGAGCCGCCCTTCTGAGCCGACGGAGAAGCGCCTGCGCGATCGATCGCGCGCGCCGGCTCTGTAACACTTTGTTTTTCCGGCTTTTTGTGATATATACCCAACACAGTCGGTAAAAACCTACGGCGTCGCCGCACCCGGTTGGTGTTTGGTTGGTGGTCAACCTCCTCTTTCGATAGCGAATTGTCCTTCTGGCGCGGCGAGAGCTTTGCCAGTGGGCCTATTCGCGACTGAACGCGGATGTTGCCCTCGCCTCCCTGGCGAGTCTCACGATTTTTTCCATCGGCTGACAGTTGGCAGGGCGAATCCGGGCGGTTCGCCGCCGGGGCGTTTGCGCGCTCTGGCACCGCCCAGGACGCAGGAGCGATGGATCTGACGCTGTGCGCGTCACTTCCGGCCTCCGGCCTGGCGAGCCGGGACCGTAACCGCAAGGAGTCTATACGAGTATGGCCGCAATCAAGAAGACCACTCTTCGTTCCGATTTCAAGACGAGCGAGCGCATCGTCTATCCGGCGCATGGCGTCGGCGAGATCGTCGGTCTCGAGGAACAGGAAGTGGCCGGCATGAAGCTCGAACTGTTCGTCATCTCTTTTGAGAAGGACAAGATGAAGCTGCGTGTTCCCGTCGCCAAGGCGACCGCCGTGGGCATGCGCAAGCTTTCCGATGCGGCCACCGTCAAGAAGGCGCTGGAGACGATCCGCGGCCGCGCGCGCGTCAAGCGCACGATGTGGAGCCGCCGCGCGCAGGAGTATGAAGCGAAGATCAACTCGGGCGACCTGATCGCGATCTCCGAGGTGGTGCGCGACCTGTTCCGTTCCGAGAGCCAGCCCGAGCAGTCCTATTCGGAGCGCCAGCTCTATGAGGCGGCTCTCGACCGGATGTCGCGCGAAATTGCGGCCGTCAGCGAGATTTCCGATACCGAGGCCGTGCGCCAGATCGAGCAGAACCTCGCCAAGAGCCCGCGCCGCGGCGCCAAGTCCGACGACGCGACGGCCGAGGCCGAGCCCGAGGATGATGGCGACGAGACGCATGACGAGGCCGCCTGATCGCGGCTGCGCCGAATTGACGCGGCCTTCGCGGCCGCTGCCCTGAAATGCAGGCAAAACGCCCGGCTCCCCAGCCGGGCGTTTCGTTTTCCAGCCTATCGATCGTCGCTGTGCGCCTCGATCACGCCGTTGTGTGCACTTTCGCAGCAACCGTCCGCTCTTGCCGTCCGTATCAGTCTGCAGAGGACGCAAACGGGTGTGAGGACGGGGGCGCTACCGATGGCCATGTCTACGATGTCGACCGGCCGCCAGTTCGTGAAGGCGGCGATGCAGGCTCCCTATCTGGAGCGCGGGCAGGAACATGACCTGGCGGTGCTCTGGCGCGAGCAACACGACCAGGCGGCGCTGCATCAGCTCACCCAGGCGCATATGCGCCTCGTGATCGCGATCGCGGCGCGCTTCCGGCATTTCGGCCTGCCGATGAACGATCTGATCCAGGAAGGCAATGTCGGCCTGCTGGAAGCTGCCGCCCGGTTCGAGCCGGAACGCGAGATCCGCTTCTCGACCTATGCCACCTGGTGGATCCGCGCGGCGATCCAGGACTATGTCCTGCGCAACTGGTCGATCGTGCGCGGCGGCACCTCCTCGACGCAGAAGGCGCTGTTCTTCAACCTCCGCCGTCTCCGCGCCAAGCTGGCGCGCGGCAATGAAGGCGCCAACAGCCGCCAGATCTATCAGCAGATCGCGCTCGCCGTCGGCGTCTCGACCGACGATGTCGCGGTGATGGACGCGCGGTTGTCGGGCTCGGACACCTCGCTGAACGCGCCGGTCGGCGATGGCGAATCCACCGCCTCGGATCGGCAGGACTTCCTCGTCGACGATACCCCGCTGCCCGACGAGCGGGTCGGCGCGGCGATCGACAGCGAGCGCTGGTCGACCTGGCTGCGCGAGGCGATGGATGTTCTATCGCCGCGCGAGGCGCGCATCCTGAAGGCGCGCCGGCTCAGCGAGGAGACCGTGACGCTCGAGGAGCTCGGCACGGCGCTCGGCATCTCGAAGGAACGCGTCCGCCAGATCGAGGGCCGCGCGCTGGAAAAGGTCAAGGCGGCGCTGCTGCGCGACCACCCGCATCCGATGAGCGTCGCCTAGCTTTCTTTTCTGACTAACGGCTCGGTGCAGCGGCCTCGTCATAGGCCTGCTGCGCCGCCAGAACCGCGTCCATGTTCTTCTCTGCCCAGTGGGCCAGCGCGCGCACCGTTTCCGTCAGCGTGCGGCCGAGCGGCGTCAGCGCATATTCGACCGTCACCGGGACGGTCGCGTAGATCGTGCGCGAGACGAGGCCGTCGCGCTCCATCTTCTTCAAGGTCTGTGACAGCACCTTCTGCGAGATGCCGTGGATGTCGCGGCGCAGATGATTGAAGCGCACCGGCTCGTCCTGCAGCCGGTCGAGGATCAGCACGGCCCATTTGTCGGCGATCCGGTCGAGCACCATCCGGGTCGGGCAGCGGTCATTGTAGACATCATAGGCGTGCGACATCAGCGATCCGATCAAGCGGCCAGGTTTCCTCAAGGTGACTTCGTGAGCGAAAAGTGCCCTCTTACGGGCCTCCGCAATGGCATCTATGTATCACTGCGATAGATAGTTTCCAATCGATACCAAAGGGGAATCATGATGGCAGACGGAATTCTCGTACTCGGCGCGACCGGCAATATCGGCAAGCCGCTCGTCAGGGCGCTGCTTGCGAAGGGCGAAACGGTCAAGGCGGCGTCGCGGGCTGGCAAGCCGGTCGAGGGCGCCGAGGGCGTCGTGTTCGACATCACCGATCCGTCCACCTTCGCGGCGGCGTTCGATGGCGTCGATCGCGCCTTCGTCATGCTGCCGACCGGCTATGTGAACGCCAAGGAATTGCTGCTTCCGGTCGTCGCCGCCGCCGCCGAGCGCGGCGTCAAGGTGGTGTTTCTCAGCGTCTTCGGCGTCGATGCGGATGACAGCATCCCGTATCGCCAGGTCGAGATCGCGCTCGAAAAGTCGGGAACGCGCTTTGTGATCCTGCGGCCGAACTGGTTCGCCGACAATTTCCAGACCTACTGGAAGCCCGGCATCGACCATGGCCAGATCGCCGTCCCGGCCGCCGAGGGTAAGACGAGCTTCATCGATGTCCGCGACATCGCCGAGAGCGCAGCCGCGGCCCTGACCTCCAGCGCCTTCGATGGCAAGGCCTTCAACCTGACCGGACCCGCGGCGCTCGGCTATGCCGAGGCGGCGGCCATTCTCTCGGGCGTCGTCGGCAAGAGCGTCACCTATGCGGCGATCAGCGACGAGGCCTTCATCGGCATCCTGACGGGCGCCGGCGTGCCGCAGGACTATGCGGCGTTTCTGGCTTCGATCTTCTATCCCGTCCGGGAGGGATGGACGGCGCTGGTGACCGGCGATGTCGAAACGCTGACCGGCAAGCCGCCGCGTTCGCTCGCCGTCTACGCCGCCGACAACGCGGCGGCGCTGAGCGCCTGAGCCAGCGACCGCTCAGGCGGTCCAGACATCCGCCCGTGCCTCGCCGGAACCGATTTCGGCGAGGAAGTCGCTGATCACGGCGACGACGAGCGCGTGGTCCTCGGCCTGCGGCAGGCCGGAGACGGTGGCGGTGCCGACCATGCCGACATTGGCGACGATGATCGGGAAGGCGCCGCCATGGGCGCGGAACTGTTCCTTGTCGACGAGCGAACTCGCGGCGAAATCGACGCCGCGAATGCGCGCCTTCTGGCCGACATAGAACGAGGAATGGCCGAAGCGCTTGACCACCGCGACCTTGCCGGCCACCCAGAACTCGTTATCGGCGCTGGTGCCTTCGAGCGCGGCATAGAACAGGCGCTGGTCGCCGCGCGAGATGTCGACGACGACAGCCTGCTTGTTCGCCCGCGCCCGCTCAATGATCCTCTGGCCGAGCTGGATCGCGGTGTCGTTGTCGAAGCGGTCGAAGACGAGCCGCTTCTCCTGGTCCAGCAGCTCCTCGAGCAGCCGTGCATCGTCGGTCATGATGTCCTCCCGGCTGCCCGTTACTCGACCGCTTCGAACAGGATGTCCTGCGCGCCCTGCCAGAGCGTCGCCTTGCCGAGCGCGGCGAGGTTTTCCTTGCCCTCGGTGATGGTCAGGAAGTGATTGCCAGCGAGCTGGCCAAGCTTCGAGGCGAAATGCACGCCGCCATAGGCGAGCAGGATCTCGGTCTCGCTGATGCCGCCGGGATAGAGGATGAACTGGCCGGGCGCGGGATAGGACGTGTGGTTCTCATAGCCGAGGCCGAGATCGAGATCGCCGAGCGGGATCCAGCAGCCCTCGCCGCTCCAGCGGACATGGATGATCTTCTCGCGATAGGGCAGCAATTTCTTGAACACCGCGACGGTCTTCGGCGCCGCCGCTTCCTCGAACTCACCGAAGAAGGTGTAGGGGCCGGCGGTGATCTTCACTTTGCTCATGGTGCAGCGCTGTCCTGGTTCGACGTCAAAGGCGGGGCGTGACCCCCGGGGGATCACGGCATCACCCATCATTGTCAGGGCGGCGCGGCGAAGGTCAAGGCGTGTTCGGCGCGGCGGAGAGCCCGCTCAGGCCCAGATCGCCATGCGGAGCCCCTTGGCGTCGCGCTCCGGCGCGGAAGGGAAGGAGACGGCCTCGCCGCGGGCGATGCGCCTTGCGATGAGGGCGAGCACGGCGGCATCGAGAAGATCGTCGCGGCCGGCGCCGCGCGGCGGCCGGTCGAGCCATTCGGCGTCGAGGCCATGGCGCACCAGCAACGCCCGTCGCTCGTCGAGCCCGGGCGGGGAGGGGACGCCGCGAACCTTCTTCGGCAGCGCCATCGGCTCCTCGCCGTTCAGGCGCCAGAAGGCGAGCTCGGGATGGCACTCAAAGACGCGGCTCTCGACCTCCGGCGTCATCAGCGCGTCGAGCTCGCGGATCTTCGGGAAAAGACCGAAGGCCTGGCGCGAGATCTTGCGCGGCGGGGTCGAGGTCGCCAGCGCCGCCGCGACCGCGGCGCCATAGTCGCCCGCCATCACGGCGGCACGGGCGGGGATCGAGAACACCGACGACTGGCGCGCGCCGAGCTGCGCGCGGACCAGCCGCTCCGGACCGCGTCCGCCCGGGCCAACCGTCTCCGGCAATCCGATCGGCATGTCGACGGCGATGATTAAAGGCGCCGATGGGTGATCGAGAATATCGCGGAAGTGCGGCGTCACCAGGATGGAGGGGTCACCGCTGTCCGGCAGGATGAAGGCGATCCAGCCGGCCTTGCAGCCGTCGACGCCGGCGACCGTGCTCACGGCGTGGCATCGCGGCCGACGTGAACGGCGGCCTTCGGCGACACGAGGCTCTGCTGCTCGGTCGCCAGCGGCAATTCGTCGGCGCCGGAGGCGCGGGCGGCGTCGAGGAGATCCACGAGCGAGGCGGTGGCAAGGCGGAGCGCCTCGTCATCGGCGGCGCCGCCAAGGAGTCGCGCCAGCAGCAAGGCTGCGAAGAGATCGCCGGTGCCGTTCGGCACGCGGCCGTCGAAGAGGCCGTGCCGCGCCGAGAGCACGGTCTCAGTGCGCACCAGCAGCGTCTCGGTGGTGCCGCCGCCGGAGAGCGCCGAGGTCACGGCGACCCGCGGCGCGGCGAGGGCGCGGGCAGCCAGGATCGCCTCGGCGCGCGAGGCGATCGGGTGGCCGGCGATGAAGGAAAGCTCGGTCAGGTTCGGCGTCAGGATGTCGGCGCGCGGCACGAGATGGTCGCGGATCGCCGCGGCGCTGGCCTCGGGCACATAGAGCGCGCCATTGTCGCCCATCACCGGATCGCAGCAATAGAGTACGTCCGGCCGCACGGCGCGGATCGCATCGATCAGGCGGGCGATCGCCGCCGGCTGGCTGGCGGCGCCGACATAGCCGGTCAGGATGCCGCCGATCTCGCCGAGCCAGGGCGCGCGGATGAGGTCCTCGATCAGCCGTTCGAAGGCGGCCTCGTCGGGGATGATGCGGCTGGCGCGGCCATGGCCGGGATGCCAGGGCAGCGTCACGGTGCGCACGGCCCAGACGGGAAAGCCGAGCCGCTCCAGCGCAAAGCCGGCCGCGCGGCTGCCGATCGCGCCGCGCACGACGTCGGAGGTGACGACCAGGACGGCGGGCTTCGGGACGAGCGACATTGATTGCTACCTTGATGCGACGGCGTGGACCCTAGCCGATTCGATCCGGCGCCGCTGCAACCGCGAGAGACCCGATGCCCTCCAGCCGCCCGCGCCGTTCCGTCCTCTATGTGCCCGGCGCGAATGTCCGCGCGCTCGCCAAGATCGGCTCACTCGCCACCGACGTCGTCATCCTCGATCTCGAGGACGCGGTGGCGCCGGCCGAGAAGGCGGCGGCGCGCGCCCGCCTCGCCGAACTGCTCGCTGCGCCGCGCGCGCCTCAGGGCCCCGAGATCGTCGTGCGCGTCAATGCGCTTCAGAGCGGGTTCGGCCGCGACGATCTCGCCGCGCTGCTGCCGCTCGCCCCGGACGGGGTGCTGATCCCGAAGGTCGCGCGGGCGGAGGATCTTGTCGCTGTCCGCCGCGTCGCCGCCGACGTGGCGCCGGACGTGCGGCTGCCGCTCTGGGCGATGATCGAGACGGCGCGCGCGGTGGCCGATCCGCTGGCCATCGCGGAGGCGGAGGACGAAGCGTTGCCGCTCGCCGTCCTCGTGCTCGGGCTCAACGACCTCGCCGCCGAGACGGGCGCGCGGCAGGTTCCAGGACGCGCGCCGATGTTGCCCTGGCTGATGGCGGTGCTGGCGGCGGGCCGCGCCGGCGGGCAGGACGTGATCGACGGCGTCTTCACCGATCTCGTCGACGCGGACGGCTTCGCGGCGGAATGCCGACAAGGCCGCGACTGCGGCTTCGACGGCAAGAGCCTCATCCATCCCGGCCAGATCGCGATGGTCAACCAGTGCTTCGCGCCTGGCGAGGCCGAGCTTGCCTTCGCCCGCCGCGTCGCCGGCCTCTTCGACGCGCCGGAGCATGCCGGCCTCGGTGTGGTCGCATTCGAGGGCAAGATGGTCGAACGGCTGCATGCCGAAGCCGCGAAACGGCTGCTGGATCGCGCCGCCGCGATCGCGAGACGCTCTTCATGACGCCCGCTTGAGCGTCCCGTGAGAGGTGGCTGACGACTTTGTGAAGGCCTCCTGCTTACAATAATGAAGGCTTATCATAAGCGTCGCTATTTCTTCAACAGAGGCGAGCAGATTGGTGAACAATCACCAATCGAACCAGACGTCCATTCCTGATAATGTCGATCGGCAGGAATTTTCTGTCGCCAAAAAGCGTTCTTGAAGAACGTTCACCCTGAACGATCATTCAACCCCCGTTATTATGACAATCCCGTGAGTTGCCGAACCAGGCTGGTGAACCATATCAGGCTCACCGGCGACGATCAGTTGGTCGCTTCCAAGCACCTCCGGATCGCCGTCACGGCAGTCAAACAACTACGGGACTTCAATCATGCGCAAGCTCATTCTCGCCGCCGCCTCGGTCGCTTTCCTCGCCTCCGGTGCTTCCGCCTTCGCGGTCGAGCAGACCGAAGGCCAGGTCGCCTCGGTCAATCCGGCGGCTGGCACGCTGACCCTCAAGACCGGTCAGAGCTTCCAGTTCGCCAACGGCACCGTGCTCTACGGCCTGATGCCCGGCGATGCGGTCGGCGTGACCGCGAACGGCTCGCAGGGCATCGGTGCCTTCGATCCGCATCCGGCCACCCAGGACGGCATGGACATCAACTAAGGACTGACGCCCGTCGCTGACGGCGCCCGTCGTTCTCACTCACTCACTCATTCAAGGACCAACA
Source organism: Kaistia sp. (assembly GCA_965229325.1). Classification (GTDB taxonomy): domain Bacteria; phylum Pseudomonadota; class Alphaproteobacteria; order Rhizobiales; family Kaistiaceae; genus Kaistia. Next base: position 3,540,553 of record OZ245873.1, read on the forward strand.
CGATGCGCAATCTCATCCTCGCTGCGGCTTCGGTCGCTTTCCTCGCCACCGGCGCTTCGGCCTTCGCCGCCGAGCAGACCACGGGCACCGTCGAGACGGTCAACCCGGCCGCCGGCACGCTGACGCTCAAGTCCGGCCAGTCGTTCCAGTTCGCCAATGGCACCGTGCTCTACGGCCTGCTGCCCGGCCAGGAAGTCGGCGTGACCGCCAATGGCACCCAGGGCATCGGCGCCTTCGATCCGCACCCGGCCAATCGTGACGGCGACGTCAACTAAGACCTGACGCACGCCTCCCCCGACACACTCGTTTTCAAGGATATCATCATGCGCAATCTCATCCTCGCTGCGGCTTCTGTCGCCTTCCTCGCCACCGGCGCTTCGGCCTTCGCCGCCGAGCAGACCACGGGCACCGTCGAGACGGTCAACCCGGCCGCCGGCACGCTGACGCTGAAGTCCGGCCAGTCGTTCCAGTTCGCCAACGGCACCGTGCTCTACGGCCTGCTGCCCGGCCAGGAAGTCGGCGTGACCGCCAACGGCACCCAGGGCATCGGCGCCTTCGATCCGCACCCGGCCAACCGCGATGGCGACGTCAACTAAGACCTGACGCCACCGCATCCCGAAGCGCCATCCGGCGCCTCCGGCCCCCTCTCAAGGAGTATCATCATGCGCAAGCTCGTTCTCGCTGCGGCTTCGGTCGCCTTCCTCGCCACCGGCGCTTCGGCCTTCGCCGCCGAGCAGTTCCAGGGCACCGTCGAGACGGTCAACCCGGCCGCCGGCACGCTGACCCTGAAGTCCGGCCAGTCGTTCCAGTTCGCCAACGGCACCGTGCTCTACGGTCTGCTTCCCGGCCAGGCCGTTGGCGTGACCGCCAATGGCAACCAGGGTATCGGCGCGTTCGATCCCCATCCGGCCACGCAGGACGGCATGGACATCAACTAGTCCCGCCTTCCCCTTCTACGCTCCGTAGCAAAACGGCGCCCGGTCGTGAGACCGGACGCCGTTTCTGCATGCGCGGGTGGATGGCTCAGGCCCAGGGACGCTCGTCGGCGAGGCTCGCCTCGAAGGTTGCGATCTCCGGCTGCTTCACCATGGTGAGGCCGATATCGTCGAGGCCGTTGAGCAGCTTTTCCTTGCGCTCGGCGTCGATGTCGAAATGGACGACGCCGCCGTCCGGACCGTGGATCTCCTGCGCTGCGAGGTCGATGGTCAGGCGGGCATTCTCGCCGCGCTCGGCATCGTCGAACAGCTTGTCGAGGTCTTCCTTGTCGACGCGGATCGGCAGGATGCCGTTGTTGAAGCAGTTGTTGTAGAAGATGTCGGCGAAGGACGTCGAGATCACGCAGCGGATGCCGTAGTCGAGCAGCGCCCAGGGCGCATGCTCGCGAGAGGAGCCGCAGCCGAAATTGTCGCCCGCCACCAGGATCGAGGCGTGGCGATAGGCCGGCTTGTTCAGCACGAAATCGGGATTCTCGCTGCCGTCATCCTTGAAGCGCATCTCGGCGAACAGGCCCTTGCCGAGCCCGGTGCGCTTGATGGTCTTCAGATAGTCCTTCGGGATGATCATGTCGGTGTCGATATTGATGAAGGGCAGCGGCGCTGCGACACCGGTCAGCGTGGTGAACTTGTCCATGGCGGTCGTCCTCGGATCGTCCTGAAAGACAGGGTTTCTAAGCGTTTCCATCGGGTCATGCGCTCGTCGAGCGCGGCGGTCAAGCGGGCGGCGCGCGGCCGCTCGTCAATCTGCGGCCTCCTCGATCGCTTCCATGTCGTCGTCGGAGAGGCCGAAATGGTGGCCGATCTCGTGGATCAGCACATGGGTGACCACGGCGCCGAGCGTCTCGTCATGCTCGGCCCAGTAGTCGAGGATCGGCCGCCGGTAGAGCCAGACGCGGTTCGGCGGCATGCCGGTCACGGCGGTGGCGCCGGCATGGGCAAGGCCGACGCCGACGAAGAGGCCGAGCAGGTCGAATTCGCTCTCGATGCCGAGATCGTCCAGGACCTCAGCTGTCGGAAAATCATCGACGCGGATCTCGATGTCGCCGATCAGGCTGCGGAATTCGTCCGGCAGGCCGGCGAGCGCGACGCGGCCGAGCGCCTCGAAGTCGTCGAGCGAGGGCGCCTTCAGCGCGCCCGGTGCATCGGTCGTCGTCATCCGCCCTGTCCCTCGCCTTCCTCGTCCGCTGTCTGAACCCGCGATGAACGCCCGCCTCAGGCGGGGTTCAGGCCGGATGCGCTCTTCTCTCCGCAACCGCCCCGACCGGGACGGACTGCAACGAGGAGAGCATCATGCTGAAATCCGCCCTCATCACGGCCGCCACCGTCGTCGCCCTCACCGTCGGCGCGCTCGGCGCCGCCCATGCCGAGACGTCCCGCGCTCCGGCGCCGACTGCCGTCGACTGGCGCGGCGGGGATGATCGCGGCGCGCCCGGCTGGCATGGCAACCGCTCTGACAATCGCGGCTGGAACGGCCCTCGCGGCTATGGCGAGCGCCATGTCCGCGGGCCCGTCCGGGTCTGCAAGCCGATCCTGCGCACGGTCAAGGTCCGCGGCCATCATGGCTGGCGCTTCGAGCGGGTCGTGGTCGGCGAACGCTGCCATTTCGTCCGTCGCGGCTGGTAACCCCGGAAAAGGGGACCGGCGCTCGGCCGGTCCCCGCCCGAGATCAGTGCCAGTCGCGGATGTCGACGAAGTGGCCGGCGATCGCCGCGGCCGCCGCCATCTGCGGCGACACGAGATGGGTGCGGCCCTTGAAGCCCTGGCGGCCCTCGAAATTGCGGTTCGAGGTCGAGGCGCAGCGCTCGCCCGGCTTCAGCCGATCCTCGTTCATGGCAAGGCACATCGAGCAGCCCGGCTCGCGCCATTCGAAGCCCGCCGCCTTGAAGAGCACGTCGAGACCCTCGGCCTCGGCCTGTTCCTTGACGAGGCCGGAGCCCGGAACGACCATGGCATTGACGCCCTCGCGCACGCGCCTTCCGCCGATCATGCCGGCGGCGGCGCGCAGATCCTCGATGCGGCCATTGGTGCAGGAGCCGATGAAGACGCGCTCGACCGGGATGTCGACCATGCGGGTGCCGGGCTTCAGGCCCATATAGTCGAGCGCGCGCCACTTCGAGGAGCGCTTGTTCTCGTCGGCGATCTCGTCGGGATTGGGCACGACGCCGGTGATCGCGACGACGTCCTCGGGCGAGGAGCCCCAGGTGATGATCGGCGGCAGGCGGGCGGCGTCGAGGCGGATTTCCTTGTCGAAATGCGCGCCTTCGTCCGAGACCAGCTTCTCCCAGTAGCGCATGGCCTGGTCCCAGGTCTCGCCCGAGGGCGCCTTCGGACGGCCCTTGATATAGGCGAAGGTCTTCTCGTCCGGCGCGATCAGGCCGGCGCGCGCGCCGCCCTCGATCGACATGTTGCAGACGGTCATGCGACCTTCCATCGAGAGGTCGCGGATTGCCTCGCCGGCATATTCCATGACATGGCCGGTGCCGCCGGCCGTGCCGATCTCGCCGATGATGGCGAGGATGATGTCCTTCGCGGTCACCCCGGCCGGCGCCTTGCCGTCGACGGTGATACGCATGTTCTTCGCCTTCTGCTGCAGCAGCGTCTGCGTGGCGAGCACATGCTCGACCTCGGAGGTGCCGATGCCATGGGCGAGCGCGCCGAAGGCGCCATGCGTCGAGGTGTGGCTGTCGCCGCAGACGATGGTCATGCCCGGCAGCGTGAAGCCCTGCTCGGGGCCGACGATGTGGACGATGCCCTGGCGATGGTCGCGCTCGGAATAATACTCGACGCCGAAATCGGCGGCGTTCTCGGCGAGCGTCGCCACCTGCAGCGCGGATTCGGGATTGGCGATGCCCTGCGAGCGGTCGGTCGTCGGCACATTGTGATCGACGACGGCGAGCGTCCGCTTCGGCTGGTGCACGCGGCGGCCGGCGATGCGCAGGCCTTCGAAGGCCTGCGGGCTCGTCACCTCATGCACGAGATGGCGGTCGATATAGAGGATGGCGGTGCCGTCGGGGGTCTCCTCGATGACGTGATCATCCCAGATCTTGTCGTAGAGGGTGCGGGCTTTGGTTTCGGACGTGGTCATGACGTCGTTCCTGGCAATCGAAGCAAAGAAGGAAGCAGCGCTGCATCGGGGCGAGCGGCTCTGGGCGTGCGAAGCCCGGCCATGGCCCCGTCAAAGTCGGCCGCGGTCCTCTGTCGCCTGGAGACGCGCGAAGAAGCGCCACGGCAGGCGCGCATGATCGTCCATCGACGCGAAATCCGCGGTCGTCGGGCAATGCTTGGGGGCGCTGGCGTCGTTCATAACGGTTCTAGATAGCAGTGGAGCGGCCGCCCGACAATCCTTGGCCTCGCCGGCGCGCTCAGCGCGTCCGCGTCGCCTGCAGCGACAGCGCCAAGGGCATGCGCGGCAGGCCGGCCGGCAGCTTGAACATCCGCCCGCCCGCCGGGACCATGCCGGGAAACAGCTTGAACGGTAGCACCTCGTGTTCGTGCAGCCAGTCGAGGGCGAGCCCCGCCTCGAGCAGCGCGCCGATCACGTCCGACATCCCGCGCATCCATTCGAAATTATGCGCGGTGGCGAGCGGCGTCGCGTCGCCGGTATAGGTCACCGGCGCATCGAAGCGCTGCGGATGGTCCTTGGCCGAGCGCCAGTCATAGGTCGGGCGCAGGCTGCCGTCGATCTCCTCCATCAGGGCTGCGCCCGGATGGGTGTCGGCGAAATAGAAGCGGCCGCCGGGCTTCAGCGTCCCGGCGACGGCTTTCGCCCAGGCGCGGATATCGTCGAGCCAGGTGATCGTGCCCCAGGTCGTGTAGACGATGTCGAAATCGCTGCCGACGAGCTCGGGCGCGTCATAGACCTCGCCCTCGACGAAGCGGGCTTTGATCCCGGCGCGGGCGGCGAGCGTCTCGGCATGGGCGATGGCGCGCGGCGAGAAGTCGATGCCGGTGACATCGGCGCCGCGCCGCGCGAGGCAGAGCGTGTCGATGCCGATATGGCACTGGAAATGCGCGAGCCTCAAGCCGGCGATGTCGCCGATCTCGGCCCGCTCGACGGGATAGAGCGTGTCCTCGCCGGCGAGGAAGGCGTCGATGGCGTAGAAGCCGGTGCTGTCCTGCGCGTGGATGTCGGCGCGCTCGTTCCAGTTCTGCCGGTTGCTCTGCTTGAAGGCGTCCATCGGCGTTCTCCCACCAAGAAACTCGCCTCAAGAAGAAAGGGCGGTCCTCGCGGATCCGCCCTTCGGAATGCGTGCCGCGCGTTGCGGGACGGCGAAGGTCAGACCTTCGCCTTCTCCTTGCGGGGCTCGGTCTTCTCGACGATGCGGGCAGACTTGCCGCGGCGATCGCGGAGGTAATAGAGCTTGGCGCGGCGGACCTTGCCGCGGCGGACGACTTCGATCGAGTCGATCAGCGGCGAATAGACCGGGAAGACGCGCTCGACGCCCTCGCCATAGGAAATCTTGCGGACGGTGAAGTTCTCGTTGAGGCCACCGCCGGAACGGGCGATCACGACGCCCTCATAGGCCTGCACGCGCGAACGCGTGCCTTCGACCACCTTCACATTGACCTTCACGGTATCGCCGGGGGCGAAGGCCGGAACGGCGCGAAGCGCGGTGATCTTGTCGATCTGCTCCTTGTCGAGCTCGTCGATGATATTGGACATGGTCAACTCCTGCCGATGCGCTTTCAAGAAGCGCGAGCGTTTCGGTGCGCTGTTTTCAGTTGGTTCACCGGCGGTCTTGCTGCCGCGACGGTTGCGCGCATCTAGCCGATCATGCGGCGGAAGTCCAGCCAAAACCGCGGCGGCGCGTCCGCTTTCAGCCGCCGGGCGTCCAGCCGGGCGGGGCCAGCTCGAAGCCCTCGAAGCGGAAGCCGGGCGCGACCGTGCAGCCGACCAGCGTCCAGTCGCCGAGGCTCGCCGCCGCCTGCCACCAACCGTTCGGCACGATCCCCTGCGGCCGCTCGCCGGCGGAGAGATCGGCGCCTAGGCGGAGCGTCTGGTGGTCGGCGCCTGTTTCCGAAAGGCCGAGCTCGAGCGGTGCGCCGGCATGCCAGTGCCAGGTCTCGACGGCATCGACGCGGTGCCAATGCGAGGGCGCGCCGCCTTTCAGCAGGAAATAGATCGCCGTCGAGGCGGGGCGGTCACCGATGAGCGCGGTGTCGCGGAAGGTCTGGCGATAGAAGCCGCCTTCCGGATGCGGCTCCAGATCAAGCAGCGCGATCACGGCCTCGGCGGTAAGGGGCTGGCCGCTCATCCCTTGAACACGTCCTTGGCGCGGCGGGTCGCGGCGAAGACCTCGGCAGCCTCCCCGTCGGGCAGGCCGGCGGCGGCGCGGACGCCCGATGCATCGGAGCGCAGGAACGGATTGGTCGAGCGCTCGGCGGCGACGGTGGTCGGCAGCGTCGGCTTGCCGGCGGCGCGCAGCGCCCGGATCTCCTCGCCGCGAGCGACAAGCGCGGCATTGTCCGGCTCGATCGACAGCGCGAAGCGGAGATTGGCCTCGGTATATTCATGGCCGCAATAGAGCACGGTGTCGGAGGGCAGGGCGCCGACCTTCTCGACCGACAAGAACATCTGCTCCAGCGTGCCCTCGAGCACGCGGCCGCAGCCGAGCGCGAACAGCGTGTCGGCGACGAAGGCGACCTTGTCGTCGGGAAGGTGATAGATGACATGGCCGAGCGTGTGGCCCGGGGTCGCGATCACATGCACCGGATGGCCGGCGAAATCGAACACGTCGCCATCGGCCACCTGAATATCGATGCCGGGAATGCGGTCGGCCTCGGCGGCGGGGCCGGTGATCGTCGCGCCCGTCGCCGCCTTGGCCTCGAGATTGCCCTGAACATGGTCGACATGGTGATGGGTGGTGAAGATGTCGCTGAGCGTCCAGCCCTTCTCGCGGAGGACGGCGAGCACGGGTGCTGCCTCGGGCACGTCGATGGAGGCGGTGCGGCCGGTGGCGCTGTCGTGCACGAGCACGCCGTAATTGTCGCTGAGACAGGGGAACTGGACGATTTCGAGGGGCATGGCGGTCTCCATCGGGGAGCGCGGACCCTATCAACAGCCGCGGGCTGGCGCCAAGCGGAAAGCTTTCCTAACATCGCCCCGAGCATCCTGGAGCCGTTTGCGTTGGAAGAAGGCCAGACCATTTCGCCCGATATCGTCGACCTCCGCAGCTTCTATGCGGAGCGGCTCGGCCAGGTGGCGCGCGGGCTGATCGCGGCGAAGCTCAAGGCGCATTGGCCGCATGCCAATGGCGACCGCGTGCTCGGCATCGGCTATGCGACGCCCTATCTCGGCGGCCTTGCGGGCGGCGCCGAGCGCGTCCTTGCCTTCATGCCGGCGGCGCAGGGCGTCATCAACTGGTCGGCGGATGGCGGCAATCTCGCGACGCTGGTGCATGAGGACATGCTGCCGCTCACCGACGCCTCGATCGACCGCATCCTCGCCATCCACTGTCTCGAAACCACCGCCAATGTGCGCGATCTCCTGCGCGAGCTCTGGCGCGTGCTGACGCCGGGCGGGCGGCTGATCATCGCCGTGCCGAACCGGCGCGGGATCTGGGCGCGGGTCGAGCGGACGCCGTTCGGCTATGGACGGCCGTTCTCGCGCGGCCAGATCGCGACGCTGCTGCGCGAGACGCAGTTCAGCGAGATCGGCTGGTCGGGCGCCTTGTTCGCCCCGCCCTCCTCGAGCCGCCTGTTCCTCCGGAGCGGCAAGGGCTGGGACCGGGTCGGGCGGCTGCTGTGGCCGGCCTTTCCGGGCGTCCTCATCGTCGAGGTGACCAAGCTCGTCTACCAAGGCGTCCCGGCGCGGCGGTCGAGCCGCCGCATGCCAGTGCTGGCGCCGGCGCTGCTGCCGGCCGGCAGCCGGCGCGAGACCATCGGCACGAGCGAGAACCCGGCATCGGCGCCGTAGCGCGCCTAGCGGACGGGCTTTGACGTCCGCGCGCGCGACAGCATGAACACCGCCTGCTGGCCGAACAGGTTCCAGAACCACCAGGGCGCGTTCAGCGTCATCCGTGTGCCGCCGGCATCGAGCACGACCGGCTTCTCGATCGCCGCATCGATCTCCTGGCAGAGCTGCGTGAAGTCGCGGATCGTGCAGAAATGGATGTTCGGCGTGTCGTACCAGCTATAGGGCAAGTTCTCGGTGACGGGCATCCGGCCGCGGAAGCCGAGCGAGGTGCGCACGGTCCAGTGGCCGAAATTCGGGAACGAGACGATGACGCGGCGGCCGATGCGCAGCATCTCGGTCAGGACGCGCTTTGGATGCACCGTCGCCTGGATGGTCTGCGACAGGATCACATAGTCGAAGCTGTCGTCGGGATAGTCGACGAGATCGGTGTCGGCGTCGCCCTGGATGACCGAGAGGCCGCGGGCGAGGCAGAGATTGACGCCGGCCTGCGACAGCTCGATGCCGCGCCCTTCGACGCGGCGCTGGCTGGCGAGGAGGCCGAGCAATTCGCCGTCGCCGCAGCCGACATCGAGCACGCGGCTGCCCGGCTCGACCAGTTCGGCGATGGCGAGGAGGTCGAGGCGCTTGGAGATCTCGCCGCTGATCGGCGCTGCCGCTGGCTGCATCTTGCTAGCTCCAGCGGGCCGTGGCGGCGGAGGAGAGGAAGCCGCGGATCGAGGCGAACAGCACCGGCTCGTCGAGCAGGAAGGCGTCATGGCCGCGATCGGTCTCGATCTCGACGAAAGAGACGCTGGCACCGCCCGCATTCAGCGCCCGCACGACGGCCTTGCTCTCGGCGGTCGGAAACAGCCAGTCCGAGGTGAAGGAGACGATGCAGAAGCGCGTCTTCGAGCCGAGAAAGGCATTGGCGAGCCGGCCGCCATAGTCGGCGGCGATGTCGAAGTAATCCATGGCGCGCGTGACATAGAGATAGGAGTTGGCGTCGAAGCGCTCGACGAAGGAGAGCCCCTGGTGGCGGAGATAGGACTCGACCTGGAAATCGGCGTCGAAGCCGAAGGCGATCTTGTCGCGGTTCTGCAGGTTGCGGCCGAATTTACGCTGCAGCCCCTCGTCCGACATATAGGTGATGTGCGCCGCCATGCGCGCGACGGCGAGACCCTTGCGCGGGCTTGCGCCCTCGCTGAGATAACGGCCGCGGCGCCAGTCGGGATCGGCCATGATCGCCTGGCGGCCGACCTCGTGGAAGGCGATGTTCTGCGAGGAATGGCGCGGTCCGGTCGCGATCGGCAGCGCCGTGAACACGCGCTGCGGATAGGCCGCCGCCCATTGCAGCACCTGCATGCCGCCCATCGAGCCGCCGGCGACGCAGAACAGCATGTCGATGCCGAGCGCGTCGACCAGCATGGCCTGCGCGCGGACCATGTCGGGAATGGTGATCAGCGGCAGGTCGAGGCCATAGGGCTGGCCGGTGTCCGGATTGGTTGAGGCCGGCCCGGTCGAGCCCATGCAGCCGCCGATGACATTCGAGCAGATGACGAAGAAGCGGTTGGTGTCGATCGGCTTGCCGGGCCCGACCACCGTTTCCCACCAGCCGGGCTTGCCGGTGACGGGGTTGTCGCTCGCGACATGCTGGTCGCCGGTCAGCGCGTGGCAGACGAGGATGGCGTTGGAGCGGTCCGCGTTCAGCGTGCCATAGGTCTGGTAGGCGATCTGCAGTGGCGCGATGGTCTGGCCCGAATCGAGCCGCAGCGGCTGGTCGAGGCCGAAGCGCATCACATGGCTGGACGGAGTGTCGGCTTCGCCGCGCGCATGGCTTGCGGCTTCAATCGGGAAGCGCCCTGCACCGCCGGCAGGAGGGGGCTCGCTGAGAGAGACCATGTTCGGTTCGTGACCGCTAGGAATGGGCGACTAACTAGGGACGGGCGCTTTCGCCTGTCAATGTTTTCTTTGCTTTCGCAGAAGGGCTTGCCTATGAATCGGCCCCCGCCGGGCGACGCGGAGCGCCGCCCTCACGTCCGTTCGAAACACCCACGCATCATGGCCGCGACAGAGACGACGACCTCGGCAAACGAGAAGGACGCGGCGCAGCTGGCCGCGATCCGGGCGACGATCGACCGGCTCGATGCCGAGATGCATGCGCGGCTCGTCGAGCGCGGGACGGCCATTTCCTCGCTGATCCGCGTCAAGGGCACCAGTCGGCCGGGCGCCGCCTTCCGCCCGGGCCGCGAGGCTGACATGATGCGCCGCCTTGTCGACCGCCATTCCGGCCCGCTGCCGCTCTGGACCGTCGAGCATATCTGGCGCGAGATCATCACCACTTTCACGCGGATGCAGGCGCCGTTCGACGTCGCCTATGATGCCGGCGCGCCGGGCTCCGGCCCCCACAACGATGCGATGCGCGATGTCGCCCGCTTCCTGTTCGGCTTCACGGTCGCGCTGCATCGCCAGCAGGGCGCGCTCGACACGGTGAACCATATCCGCGAGAGCGGCACCGATCTCGGCCTCGTCGCGCTGGCGCAGCCGCTTGAGGCCGGTGCCTGGTGGCGGGCGCTCGGCCGCGCCTCCGGTCCGCGCATCATGGCGCTGGCGCCGTTCATCGCCGTCGCCGGCCGGCCGGCCGAACTGCCGGTGCTGGTGATCGCGCCTGAGCTCGCCGACCCGACGCCGCCGGACCTGATCCTGTTCGCCGTCACCGCGATCGGCGCCGATGCCGCCCGCACCATCCGCGCCGCCGGCGGCACCGTGCTGGCCGAAGCCGGGCGCGAATTGCTGGTGGCGCTGCCGGCCGCGATCTCGCCGGCCGATCTCTCGGCGCGGGCCGGCTTCGACGACATCGCCGAGGTCGGCGCGCTGTCGCGCGGCATCGCCATCGGCGATGTCGACGCCGACCCCGTCCTCTATCGCCGCATCGAGGAGGCGCAGGCATCATGACATCGTCCGAAACGCCGCGCCGGCCGCGGCCGCGGCCTGGGGTCCTCGACATCGCCGCCTATGATCCCGGCCGGACCGAGGCGACCGGCGGTGGCCGCTCCTACAAGCTCGCGGCGAACGAGACGCCGCTCGGCGCGAGCCCGGCTGCCGTCGCCGCCTTCGCCGCCGGCGCCGGCGCGCTCCAGATCTATCCCGATGCCGGGGCGACCGAGCTCCGCGCCGCGATCGGCGCCGCGCATGGCATCCTGCCCTCGCGCATCGTCTGCGGCGCCGGCTCGGACGAACTGCTGAGCCTCCTGGCACGGGCCTATCTCGGGCCGGGCGACGAGGCCATCCATTCCGAATACGGCTTCCTCATCTACCCGATCGCCATCCGGGCTGCCGGCGCGACGCCGGTCGCGGCGCCGGAGAAGAATTTCACGACCTATGTCGACGGGATCATCGACCGGGTCGGCGCGCGGACGCGCATGGTCTTCCTCGCCAATCCGAACAATCCGACCGGCACCTATGTGCCGTTCAGCGAAATCCGCCGGCTGCATGCGGCGCTGCCCGCCCATGTCCTGCTGGTGCTCGACGCCGCCTATGCCGACTATGTCCGCCGCAACGATTATGAGAGCGGCATCGAGCTGGTCGGCCAGTCCGAGAATGTCGTGATGACCCGGACCTTCTCGAAGATCCACGGCCTCGCGGCGCTCAGGCTCGGCTGGCTCTATGCGCCGGATCACATCGTCGATGCGCTCAACCGCATCCGCGGGCCGTTCAACGTCTCGACGCCGGCCATGCAGGCCGGCATCGCGGCGCTCGCCGACCGTGCGCATGTCGAGGCGTCGATCGCGCATAATGAGGAATGGCTGCCGCGCGTCACCAAGGCGCTCGAGGGGCTCGGCCTCACGGTGACGCCGAGCGTCGGCAATTTCGTGCTGATCCATTTCCCGGAGACGCCGGGCCACACGGCCGCCGAGGCCGAGATGTTCCTGCTCGCGCATGGCATCGTGTTGCGCGGCGTCGCCGGCTATCGCCTGCCGCATGCGCTGCGGATGACCATCGGCTCGGCCGAGGCCAACGAGGCGGCGATCGCCGCGCTCAAGGCCTTCATGATCGGCGGCAGCTGATGGCAGAGATCCTCTTCGAGCGGCTGACGCTGGTCGGCATCGGCCTCATCGGCGCCTCGATCGCGCTCGCCGCTCGCCGCGCCGGCGTCGTCGGCGAGATCGTCGTCACCACCCGCCGGCCCGAGACACTGCGGCGGGCCGAGGAGCTCCGCCTCGGCGATCGTTTCGTTGCGAGCGCCACGGAAGCCGTCGCGGGGGCCGACTGCGTCATCGTTTCTGTCCCCGTCGGGGCCTGCGGCGCGGTCGCGGCCGAGATCGGGCCGCATCTCAAACCCGGCGCGATCGTCTCCGATGTCGGTTCGGTCAAGGCCTCGGTGATCCGCGCGATGCAGCCGCATCTGCCGGAGAGCATCGCCTTCATCCCCGGCCATCCGCTCGCCGGTACCGAGTATTCCGGCCCCGATGCCGGCTTCGCAGCCCTGTTCGACAATCGCTGGTGCGTGCTGACGCCGGCGCCTGAAGTCGATCCGGCCGCGGTCGCGCGGATGATGGCGTTCTGGCGGGCGCTCGGCGCCAATGTCGAGACGATGTCGGCCGAGCATCATGATCTCGTGCTGGCCATCACCAGCCATCTGCCGCATCTCATCGCCTACAACATCGTCGGCACGGCGGCGGATCTCGAAGCCGGCATCCGCTCGGAAGTGCTGAAATTCTCGGCCTCGGGCTTTCGCGACTTCACCCGCATCGCGGCCTCCGACCCGGTGATGTGGCGCGACATCTTCCTCAACAACAAGGATGCCGTGCTGGAGATGCTCGGCCGCTTCAACGAGGATCTCGCGACGCTGACGCGCGCCATCCGCAATGGCGACGGCGACACGCTGTTCGATCTCTTCACGCGGACCCGCGCGATCCGCCGCTCGATCATCGCCATCGGCCAGGATACGGCGTCGGCAGATTTCGGCCGGCGCGACCAGCCCGCCAAGCCGTGATCGATCGCGCGGCCCGAAGGAGGCCGCGCGACCGAACTTTGCCGGCTTACCAGGCGACGTTGTCGGCGAGCCAGGGCGCGGCGATGCCGCTGTTGAAGGCCTGCGTCGGGTGGACGCCGTCGGCCATGTAGCCGGCGGCATCCGCGAGGACGAAGGTCGCCGTATTGGCGTTGATCAGGCGCTGGTCGAGGAACTGGGCGCCATAGTCGCTCGCGATCTGCTGCTTCACCGGCACATAGTCGAAGAAGGCACCCGCGCCGGAGGAGGCCGGCGCCAGCGACTGCACGATGACAATCTTGCAGCGCGGCGCCGCCGCCAGCACATTGTTCAGCACCTTGCGGCAATCGGCGTCGAACTGGGACGCCGTCCGGTCGACGCGATCGTTCATGCCGCCGTTGAACAGGAAGTGCGTCGGCTTGATCGCCCCGATGATGGTGCGCATCGCGGCATCGTCGATCGCGGCGAGCCACTGCACCTTCCAGCCGCCGTTTCCGAACGGGTTGTAGGTGAAGCCTCCTGCGCCGGCGCGGGAGAAATTGACGCCGACGATGGTATTCGGATTGCCCGTCTCGAACTGGTCCCATCGCACGGAGGCGTTGGGCGCCGCGAAGCACTCGACATGGACAGCGTGAGCCGCCAGGGCAGCGTCGGCATCGATCGTCGTTGCGCCGTTGCCGAGCGACTGGAAGCGGAAGCTGCCGTCGGACGGATTGGACACATAGATCATGTCGAGCTGGTCGTAGGGTTCCCTCGGGGTGAAGAAGCCGATGGCGGTCGACGCGTTCGGGTTCTGCCAGCGCTGGCCCTGGAAGTCGAGCGTGCGATCGTCGCCCGGCATGGCGGAGCTGAGCGAGATGTTGGTGACGCCGGAGTAGTTGAGGCCGTCGACGCGCGCGTCCGAGGGATAGATCAGCGGAACCCAGCCGGCCGATGCCTTGCCGATCCGGCTCCACATCACGTCGCGCAGATGGCGCCCGACGCCGGTGCTGACGGGATCGCTGAGGCTGTCGATGCCGATGAGAGCATTGACATAGGCCGGCGGCGCGGTGCGGGCGAGCATGGCGCCGTCGCTGAGCGTGCCGAAGCTCGCATAGCTCTGCAGATGGCCGAACCATTCCTCGCCCGCGGCCGACGAGCCGAAGCGCTCCGTCAGGGTGGCGAGCGCCGGGAGTGCCGCCGAGGCCACAAAGACGTCGCCGCCATTGAGGCAGAGACGCACCGTCGATCCGTCGAGCGCGACCGCGATCTTGTGCACGCCGAGCCCGCCGACGCCGCCCGCGTCGAGATCGGCCGTGTCGGAGCCGGCGGCCGTGACCGTCAGCTTGATATGGCCGGCGCTGTTGCGATAGAGCCGCACGCCATCGGTCGCGTCGCCGATCGACCAGATCGTCTGGTTGTCGCCAAGCCCGCCGGCCGTGCGGACCTGGAAGGTCATGGCAAGGCGCGCGGGTTGGACGATCGTCCGCGTCAGGCTGTCGGCGGCGCGCGTCACGGCCGCTGTCGTCGTCCGGATGAACGAGCTTGCGAACGCGCCGGCCTCGAGCTGGTAGCCCCAGGCATAGATGCCGTTGCCGGCAACGCCGAGATAGCTGCCCGAATTGTCGCCGGCCGCTGTCTTGATGCCGGCCTGGCGCGAGCCGGTCGTGCTGGGCGTGCTGGTGACAGAGCAGCGGTAGAAGCCGGACGGCGCCGGCTGGATGGCAGGGATGCCGGCACCGGAGGACCCGATCGTTCCGTCCGAAAGCTTGAACCAGCGATAGGTGAGGTCGAAGGTGATGCCGCACCACTGCCGTTCCGCCTGCTTGGCGAAGCAGCTGCGGGTATAGGTGATCCCGCCGGTCAGCGTCTGCGCGCGATAGGCGATATGGGCGTTGGTGATCGCGGTTTCGCTGAGCTTGTCGGCCGTGGTCGTCCCGTCGGGCGCGGTGGTCACGTCGGCTGTGACCGCGATTCCCGTCACCACGTTCCAGCTGGTGTCGAAGGCGGTCGAATAGAGCTGGAGGTTGGTGCGCGCCCCTTCGAGCAGCAGGCCGAGCGGCGCGAGCGTCGCGGCGTCATGGGCGAGCCGCGGGACGTCCGCGGCCGCGAAGGTGATCGTGCCGGCGCTCGTCGCGTGGCTCGCCTCGGAGCCACGCGCGAACGTGAAGCCCATGGCGGCGAAATGCGCGCCGATCGAGTCACTCCGTCTCTTGCGGCCATAGAAGAGGCCCGAGGTGAAGTCGGCATATTCGGTTGCGCCGCGTGGCAGCCAGAACGGCTGCGACGCGAGCTTTCGTGCGAGGAGGGTCGACATGATTCAGCGCGCCGTGACCAGCGTGATGAGGCGATCGGCGGGCTGGTTGACGGGCGCGGCGGCGCTGCCGGAGCGGAGCTTGACGGAGCGCACCATCAGCCAGTCGGCGATCGGGAGCGCGATGAAGCGCGAGGCGGCGACACTGCCCGAGGCGATGGCCCGCTCGATGCCGTCGTCATAGAGGTCGAAATAGGTCGAGCCGTCGGCCGAGCCCTGGAAGGTGATGCCGGCCGTGGTCCAGGCGGAGGGCAGGATGATGCCGACCAGGCGACCCGTGCCGAGATCGGCGGCCGACGAGAGGCTGGTGCCCGAGGCGATCGTGGCGGTGGCGGTGGCGATCTGCGCGCCGCCGACCGGGACCGGATTGCTCGGCGAGATGTCGCTGTCGCCGACCTGCTGGACGATCTTGCCGATGACGGCGGAGCCGGCGCCGAGCGCGATGCCGGCGACGAGCCTGTCGCGCAGATAGCGCAGGAAGCCGTTCGTGGTCGAGGCGCCGCTGTCGCCGGCAACGGCGGCCGAGGCGCCGCCGAGCGAGGCGTCGGTGGCGGCGCCGGTCGGCAGGACGAGCGCGCCGGCGGCGATCGAGGCTGCGAGCTCATCGATCAGCGCGGCGACGTCGACCGGCCCGGAGCCGTCGGGATCGGTGAGGCTGGAAAGCGGCAGGAACGGGCCCTCGCCGGTGCCGCTGGCGTCCAGCACGCGCTGGAGGAAGATGTTGCCGGCGGCGTCCTTGATCTGCTTGGTCGTCACGGTCGCGGTCATGTCAGATCCATCCCAGGAGTTGCAGGTTCGAATTGTCGGGGTTCGAGAAGTCGAGGAGGCTGCCGGCGCCGGCGTCCTCGTCGGCGTTGAGGCCGCCGAGCCCGCTCATGAAGCCGTAGAGCTCGGTGATCTCGGTGCCGGCATTGCGCCGCTCGATCTCGTATTCGGCGATCTGGCCGGGGGGAATGAGCCGCGATTCGGCGGTCGTGTAGCCGAAGCGGAGCTCGCGGGTCGCGGGGTTCAGCAGCAGCGTGCCGCTCGCGGTGTCCTTGGCGAGCAGCAGGCTGCCGGCCGCGCCGATGGTCAGGAAGAAGGACGAGCCGGTGATCGGCACCCCCTCGGGCAGTGTCCAGGTGAGGGCGGGGGCGTTGTTGCCCCGCCAGATCGACATATCGACTCGAAGAGGCATCGTGGTGCTCTGCTCCGCTGGAGGTCATTGCAGGCGAACGGCCGGAATGCCGCGGGGGGCGGTGTGGACCTCGTCATTCGCCTCGCGCATGGGCCGATGACGCCGATCCGCGGTCTTTCCGAACCGTCCGGCGCGCCGCCATCGCCAGAGGTATATATTCCTATCAGTTGTAAAATGCACGCATAAAGTGTGGTAACGGCCGCGATGCTGGCGCGTGCGCCCTCACATCCGGTTGACCGGTGGAAATGGTAGCGTTACCATAATCAGAAATCGGGAGGGTGGGGTGACAGACATTGCACAGGTGGCGCTCGTCACGGGCGCCGGCGCCGGGCTCGGTCAGAGGCTCGCCGTCCTCCTTGCCGAGCGTGGCCTCGCCGTCGCGCTCGTCGATGTGAGCGCCGCCGGTCTCGCGGCGACGAAGGCTGCGATGCCCGAGGGCGCTGGGTCCGTGTCCATCGTCGCGGATCTCACGGCCGAGGGCGCGCCGGCCGCCGCCATCGCCGGGGCACTCGCCGCCTTCGGCCGGCTCGACATCGTCGTCAACAATGCCGGCTTCGGCGCAATCGAGCCGTTTCTCGGCATGACCGCCGCCCTCTGGCACAAGACGCTCGGCGTCAATCTGGTGGCGCTGGCGCTGATGACCGCGGCGGCTGGCGAGGCGATGCGCCGGCAGGGCACGGGCGGCCGTATCGTCAACATCACCTCGCCGGCCTCCCGCATGGCGCTGCCCAACTACACCGCCTATGCCGCCAGCAAGGCCGGCGTCGACGCGGTCACGCGCGCGGCGGCGCTGGCGCTGGCGCCCTTCGGCGTCCTCGTCAACTCCGTGGCGCCCGGCATGATGGACACCGACATGCAGCGCTCGACCGAGCTCGATCTTGCCCGTCTCGAGGGCCGCGCCGATGTCGAGGCCTTCCTCGACGAGCGGACGCGGCGGGTCCCGCTCGGTCGCCGCGCCGCCATCGACGAGGTGGCGGCGGGCGTCCTGTGGCTGGCGCTCGATGCGCCGCCTTACGTGACAGCCGAGCGGCTCAATCTCTCCGGCGGCCTCGACAGGGACTGAGCATGGCAGCGATCCCGAACCACCCGCCCGCCACCGCCGATCTTCCCGCCCTCAAGGCGCGGGCGCAGCGCATGCGGCGGCACATGCTGACCATGGCGCGTGGTCCCGGCCAGGGCTATGTCGGCCAGGGTCTCGGCATCGCCGATGTGCTCGCGGCGCTCTATTTCCACGAGCTGCGCTGGGACGCCGCCGATCTTGCGGCGCCGGAGCGCGACCGCTTCCTGCTCTCGACCGGCCATTATTCGATCGCGCTTTGGGCGGCGCTGGCCGAGGCCGGCGTCTTTCCGCTCGAGGAACTCGGCAGCTATGGCGCCGACGACAGCCGCCTCGCGATGTCGACGCTCGACACGACGCCGGGCGTCGAGATCATCGGCGGCTCGCTCGGCCATGGTCTCGGCCAGGCCGTCGGCATGGCGCTGGGGCTCCGGCTCGGCGGATCGCGGGCGCGCATCTTCTGCGAGCTTTCGGATGGCGAGATGCAGGAGGGCTCGACCTGGGAGGCGGCGATGGCGGCGAGCCATTTCCACCTCGACAGTCTCGTCGCGCTGATCGACTGCAACGGTATCCAGGCCGACGGCGCCGTCGTGCTCGACATGGAGCCGGTCGCCGCCAAATGGCGCGCCTTCGGCTTTGCGACCGCCGAGATCGACGGCAACGACATGGCGGCCGTCGTCGCCGCGCTCGCCGGGGCGCGGGTCGCCTCCGGACGGCCGCATGCGATCGTACTGCGCACGCAGCCGGGCTTCGGCATCCCCTCTCTGGTCGCCCGCGAGAAGGCGCATTTCATCCGCGTCGATCCCGGCGAATGGGACGCCCTCGCCGCCGAACTCGACCGCGAGGGGGCCCGACATGGCTGAGCGCATCTTTACCCGGGCGATGGGCGTCGACGAAGCGGGCGGCGCGCGTCCGACCGTCGAGGCCCCCTTCGGCGAGGCGCTGGCCGCGCTCGGCGCCGAGCGGCCCGACATCGTCGGCCTCACCGCGGATCTCGGCAAATACACCGACATCCTGCCCTTTCGCGATGCCTTCCCCGCGCGCTTCTTCAACTTAGGCATGGCCGAGCAGAATCTCGTCGCGGCGGCGGCCGGCCTCGCGCGCACCGGCTTCGTGCCGTTCGCGACGACCTATGGCGTCTTCGCCTCGCGCCGCGCCTATGACTTCATCGCCATCGCCTGTGCCCATGCCAACCTGCCGGTGAAGATCATCGCCGGCCTGCCCGGCCTCACCACCGGCTATGGCGGCACGCATCAGGCGATCGAGGATACCGGGCTGATGAGCCTCATACCCGGCCTCGTCGTCATCGATCCCTGCGATGCGACCGAGATCGCGGCGGCGACGCGCGCGGCGGCAGCCTATCCCGGCCCCGTCTATATGCGGCTGTTGCGCGGCAAGGTGCCCGTGGTGTTCGAGCCGGCCGGATTCGAGTTCTCGATCGGCAAGGCGCGGCTGGTGCGCGAGGGCGGCGATGTCGGCTTCATCGCCACCGGCTTCATGACCGAGCGCGCCATCGATGCGGCCGATCGGCTGGCCGCGCGCGGCATCGCGGCGGGCGTGTTGCATGTGCCCTGTCTCAAGCCTTTCGATGCCGAGGCGGTGGCGGATTTTGCGCTCCGCTGCGGCGCCATCGTCACGGCAGAGAACCATGTCGTCATAGGCGGGCTTGCGACCCGCGTCGTCGAGGCGCTGCATGAGCGCGGCATCCAGCGCAGCGTGAAGCGGATCGGCCTGCCCGATCGCTTCATCGAATGCGGCGCCGTGCCGACGCTGCAGAAGCGCTACGGCCTCACCACCGACGACCTCGTCATCGCCGCGGAGGAGCTGGCATGAAGATCACCGACATCGAGACGGTCACGGTCGGCGCCGGCTGGAAGAACTGGCTGTTCGTCCGCGTCCACACCGATGCCGGCATCAGCGGGCTCGGCGAGGGCACGCTGAACGGCTTCATCCGCACGACCGAGGCGGCGGTGCGCGAGTTGCAGCATCTCGCCATCGGCCAGGACCCCTGCCGGATCACCGCGCTCGCCAAGCGCCTCCTCGACAGCGTCTCGCTCGACGGCGGCCATATCCACCGCACGGCGATCGCGGCGATCGAGGTCGCCTGCTGGGACATTCTCGGCAAGTCGCTCGGCGTTCCGGTCCACCAGCTGATCGGCGGGCGCATGCGCGACAGCGTGCTCGGCTATGCCAATGGCTGGTACCGCACCGAGCGCACGCCCGAAGCCTTTCTCGCCGCCGCCGAGGGCGTCATCGCCAAGGGCTTCAAGGCGATGAAGCTCGATCCGTTCGGCACCGCCTCCGGCTTCCTCGCCAAGGACGAGCTCGACCTTGCCTATGACATCCTCGCGCTCTTGCGCGAGAAGCTGCCGGCCGGGACGCTGCTGCTCATCGACGTGCATGCCCGCTTCACCGAGGTCGAGGCGATCCGCGCCGCCCGGCGCCTCGCGCCGCTCGATCTCTACTGGTGGGAGGAGCCGACGACGCGCGACCGGCAGGAGACGGTGCATGCGGTGGCGCAAGCGAGCCCCATCCCCGTCGCCACAGGCGAGATGTACGACACCGTCGGCCAGTTCTTCACGCTCGCGGAGGGCGGCGGCGTCAACATCTTCCAGCCCGAGCCGATGTCGCTCGGCGGCATCGGCAACACGCTCGCCGTCGCCGCTCTCGCGCTCGCCCATGGCAGCTATATCGCGCCGCATCAATCGGGCGGACCTGTGGCCACCGCCGTCTGCCTGCAGCTCGCGGCCGCCGTGCCGAACTTCCTGATCCAGGAGCATTTCGACGCCTTCAACGAGCCGTGGACGCGCGATCTGGTCAGCTGGCATCCCGCGATCGATCCGGCCAACGGCCATCTGTCGCTGCCGGATGCGCCGGGCCTCGGCATCGAGCTCGACGACGCCGTGGCGCGCGCCCATCCCTATGATCCCGGCGCCTATCTCAACGTGCATGCCGAGGGCTGGGAGAAGCGGCTCGGCGTGCGCGAGGCGCCGTGACGGGCAGCGCCGGGCCCCGGCTCAGGCGCTCGCTCGGTCGATGATGCTGAAACCGGCGGCGACCACCCGCGGCAGGTCGGGCTCGCCGCGCAGGCGCTTCAGGAGCTGCACGACGGCGCTGCGGCCCATGCCGTAGCGGTCGACCCGCACCGTGGTCAGGGGAGGGAACAATTGCGCCGCGAGATCGACATCGCCATAGCCGGCAATGGCGAGCCGCTCCGGGATGCGCCAGCCGCGCCGGTGGCACTCCTGCACCGCGCCGATCGCCAGCGTATCGCTCGAGCAGAAGATGACGTCGAGCGCCTCGTCGCGCGCCGTGAGCGCCGCGACCGCCTCGGCGCCGCCGGCCGGCGTGATCGGCACCTCGATCTCGAGGCTGGCGGGATAGGCATGGCCGCGGTCCTCGAGCGCCTGGCGATAGCCGATCCGCCGCTGCTGCAGGCGGTCATTGCCATGCACCGGCGTCGAGACGAAACCGATGCGCCGGTAGCCCTTGTCGAGGAGATGCGTCGTCATCGCATGGGCGGTGTCGAAATTGGAGACGCCGACGGCCATGTCGATCGGCTCGCGGCCGCGGATCTCGCTGATCTCGACGACGGCGGTCTCGCTGTCGGCAAGCAGTTGCCGCGCCGCCGGCGCCTGGACGAAGGCCTGCAGGATCAGCCCGGCCGGCTGCCAGCCGAGCAGGGCGCGGATGGCGCGGTCCTCGGCCTCCTCGTCGAAATCGCCCTGGATGAGCAGGAGATGATAGCCGGCTTCATGGCAGGCATCGGACATGCCCTGCACCTGCTCGGCGATACCCGAATTGATGAGCGGCGGCACCATCGTGCCGATGATCGAGCGGCGGCTCTTCAGCGACGACATCGAGGAGGCCAGCTGGTTGCGGATGAAGCCCTCGCGCTCGATCACCGCCATGATGCGCGCCCGCGTCTCGGGCGAGACCTTGGCCGGATCGGTGAGCGCGCGCGAGACGGTCATCGGCGCGACGCCGGCCCGGCGCGCGATCTCGCGCATGCCGAGCCGGCCCGTGCGGCCGGCGCGGGCGGGCGCCTCGCCGGCGTCTCCGGCCAGCGCCGCGCCGGCGCGGTCCTCGGCCCCCGCTTGGCTGCGGTCCCGGGTCCTGCCGCGATCGGACCCGTCGCCGCTGTCGTCGCTGTGCATCGCGGTTCGCCTTTCCCGCCTCGCCGGGCGGAATCACTCTCGTGCCGCATTCTAGCGACCCGCGGCGCCCGGCGTCAGATTGTCGTGGACCATCGGGAGAGCGCGTGAATCCGATTGAGAAAATTATAATAGCATGATGTTATGTGAATAGGCCGGCAGCAGACTGGCCAGGCCGGACGCGTCGAGGAGGACGCCCCGGCGAGGGAGGGACAAGGATGGAACGACTCTTCGGAGGGCCCGCGGCCCCCGGCCTATCCGGCCGCGCCTTGCGCGATCGGCTGACGCGGCTTGTTGCCGTCGGCGAGGTCGGCGTGCTCCTGGCGCTCATCGTCATCGTCGCCTTCTTCTATGTGCTGGAGCCGGCCTTCCTGTCGGAGCGCAACATCCGCGCGATTCTGCGCGTCGTCTCCTTCGTCGGCATCATCGCGATCGGCCAGACGATCCTTCTGGTCGGCGGCGAGTTCGACCTCTCCGTCGGCGCGGTGGCGGGCCTCTCGGCCGTCGCCAGCGCCAAGCTGATGACGGCGCTCGCCCTGCCGGTACCGCTCGCGCTGCTCGGCGGCGTGCTGGTCGGCGGCGGCATCGGGCTCGTCAACGGGCTCGCCGTCGTCAAGCTGCGCATCCCCGCCTTCATCCAGACGCTCGGCATGCTGTTCATCGGCCAGGGCCTGATCCAGGTCGTGACCAACGGATATCCCGTCTATCCGCTGCCGAAAGTGATCGGCGACATCGGCATGGCCGACTTCGCCTTCGGCCTCGGCTGGAGCTTCGTCTTCTTCGTCGTCGCCGCGCTGGCGGCCGATTTCGTCCTCCGCCGGACCGTGCTCGGCCGCAACATGTATGCGACCGGCGGCAATCCGGAGGTCGCGCGCCTCGTCGGCATCGATACCGCCCGCTACAAGATCGGCGCCTTCATCACGGTCGGCATGCTGGCCGCGTGCGCCGGCATGTTCGTGATGGCGGATCTCTCCAGCGGCACGACCTCGATCGGCTCCGGCTGGGAATTGACCGTCATCGCCGGCGTCGTCGTCGGCGGCGTCAGCCTCTTCGGCGGCGCCGGCACGATGGCGGGCGGGCTCATCGGCATCCTGTTGCTGCAGGTCGTCACCAGCGGCCTCGTCGTCATCGGCGTCAACGCCAACTGGCAGCAGATCGCCGTCGGCCTGATCATGGTGACCGCCGTCGGCCTCGACGTGCTGCGCCGCCGCACCTTCATGGCGGGCTCCAGCGCCGAGCCGGTGCCAGAGCCCGGCGCCGGCCCCAAGTGACCTTCGGCAAGTGACTATCGGCCTGTTCTCAAGGGCCAAACAAGGAGAAGCCCGGCTCGAGCCGGGCTCGCAAAGGGAGGAAAGCATGAAAACGACACGTCACCAGAAGACCGTCCGCCTCGCTCTCGCGGCGATCGTCGCCGCCGGCGCGCTCTTTGGCGGCGCCGGCGTCAGCCTCGCCGCCGGCAAGAACATCCTCTGGGTCCAGCCGATGCGCGACCATCCGGTGCACCGGCTGATGCAGGCCGGCTTCCTCGCCAAGTGCAAGGAACTCGGCAACACCTGCGAGATCGTCGGCAATCCCTCGGCGACCAACTACGACGTCTCGGCCTCGATCCCGCTCGCCGAAGCGGCGATGGCCCGCACCAAGTTCGACGCGATCGCCGTCTATGGTCCGGGCCCGGAGATCTTCCCGTTCATCGGCAAGCTCGGCCGCGAGGGCTTCCCCGTCGTGATCTGGCATGTGCTGCCGGCCGAGGGCACCGTCCCCGGCCTCAAGGCTGCCACGGGCGAGGATATTCCGAGCGCCGGCAATGCGGCTGCCCTCGCGATGGGCGAGAAGCTCGGCGGCAAGGGCACGATCGCGGTGACGCAGGGCTCGTCCAACGACACCGAGAACGTCATGTCGGACTCGTTCCGCAAGACGATGGCGGCCAAGTTCCCCGACATCAAGATCCTCGACACGCAGATGGAGGGCTTCGAGCCGTCCGCGGCCGAGGCCAAGGCGGTTGCCCTGCTGCAGGGCAATCCCGACGTCACCGCCGCCTTCTCGACGACCGGCAACGGCATCCAGACCTGGTCGGGCGCTGCCCGCAAGGCCGGCCGCGAGGGCATCGTGATCGTCGGCATGGACTATATCCGCCAGAATCTCGACATCGTGAAGGCCGGAGGAGCCTGGGGCGTCGTCGCGCAGCCGCTCTATGAGGAAAGCGCCAAGACGGCGGAGCTTGCCAACGACCTCGCCGAGGGCAAGACCGTTCCCTATCTCAATCCGCTGCCGGCCTCGGTCGTCACGGCCGATGGCCTCGAGCCCTTCTACAAGATGCTCGACAGCGCCGGCCAGTAAGACGCGACGGCCTCCGGAACCTCGTTCCGCAGGGGGCCGTCCACAGTCTCCGCCGTCATCCCGGCGAAGGCCGGGATCCATGAACACCGTCGATGTCGTGTTCCTGGGCCCCGGCCTTCGCCGGGGCGACGGCGGAGATTTCGGGATTATGGAGCATCGCTGGAGGCATCTATGAGCGACGCCAATCCGAACGCCCCCGTCATTGCGGCGCGCGGCATCGTCAAGAGCTTTGCCGGCGTACAGGCGCTGCGCGGCGTCGACCTGACCGTGCGCGCAGGCGATATCCATGCCCTGCTCGGCCAGAACGGCGCCGGCAAGTCGACGCTCGTCAAGATCCTCAACGGCGTTCATCCGGCCGGCTCGTTCAGCGGCGAGATCAAGGTCGCCGGCCGGGCCGTCCGCTTCGGTTCCACCTTCGATGCACGGGCCGAAGGCGTCGGCTATGTGCCGCAGGAAATCGAGGTGCTGGAGAACCTCACCGTCGCCGAGAACGTCTTCGCCGGCCAGACCGGGCTCGGCAAGGGTGTCCTCGTCCGCCAGCGCGCGCTGGAGGCTGCGACGCGGGCGCTGTTCGCCGAGATCGGGCTTGCCATCGATCCGCGCGCTCTGGTCGCGAGCCTCACTTCGGCGCAGCGCCATCTCGTGATGATCGCGCGGGCGCTCTCGTTCAAGCCGCGCGTGCTGATGCTGGACGAGCCGACCGCCTCGCTGTCCGGCGTCGAGGTCGAGCGGCTGTTCGTCGTGCTCCGCCGCCTGAAGGCGCAGGGCCGGACGATGATCTTCATCACCCATCGCCTGCCCGAGGTGCTGGCCATCTGCGACCGTGCGACGGTGCTCCGCGACGGCCGCGTCGCCGCGGAGATCGATCGGCCCGATTTCGATGCCGACCGCTTCATCTTCGCGATGTCCGGCCAGCGCCTGCAGCGGCTCTATCCGCATCATGATCCGGCGCCGCCGGCGGCCCCGCTGCTCTCCGTGCGCGGGCTCAGCGTCAAGGGCCGCTTCGGCGTCAATCGCGGTGTCTCCGACGTCTCCTTCGATGTCCGGCCCGGCGAGATCCTCGGCCTCGCCGGCCTGCTCGGCTCGGGGCGCACCGAGATCCTGCATGCGATCTATGGCCGGATTCCCTTTTCCGGCGAGATCGCGATCGGCGGCAAGCCGGTGGCGATCCGCAAGGCGGGCGATGCGCGCGCCGCCGGCATCGCGTTGCTCACCGAGGATCGCAAGCAGGATGGGCTGCTGTTCAATCTGCCGGTCGGCGCCAACATCACCATCGGCAATCTCGGACCCTTCGCGCCGCATGGGCTGGTGCGGGACAGGCTGGAGAAGAGCGCGGTGCTCGCGGCGATGCGGGCGCTCAACGTCAAGGCGCGCTCGGCGCAGTCCTCCGTCTCGCATCTCTCCGGCGGCAACCAGCAGAAGCTCTTGTTCGCCCGCGTGTTGATGAGCGCGCCGCGGATCCTCTTGCTCGACGAGCCGACCAAGGGCGTCGACGCGTCGACGCGGCACGAGATCTACCGGCTCATCGTCGATCTCGCCGATCAGGGCGTCGCGCTCATCGTCGTCGCCTCGGAACTCGAGGAGGTGGTCGGGATCGCCGATCGCTGCCTCGTCATCGCCGACGGGCGCGTCGTCGATGCCTTCGAGCGCGGCGAAGGCAGCGAGGATCGCGTCCTGCGCGCTGTCGCGCAGGCGCAGGCGACCGAAGCGCTGGCGACCGTCGGAAAGGCACGGGCATGAGCGGACGCTTCGAGGGCAAGTCGATCTTCATCACTGGCGCCGCCACCGGGATCGGCCGCGCCACCGCCGAGCATCTCGCCCGCGAAGGCGCGCTGGTCTTCGGCGCCGGGCTCGATGGCGACGAGGGTAGGGCGTGTGCGGCCCGCGCCGCGTCCGACGGACTGCGCCTTCGCTTCCAGGAAGCCGATCTCACACGCGAAGCCGATGTCCAGGCGAGCCTTGCCGCGGCGCTTGCCGCCCATGGCCGGCTGGACGCGGTGGTCAATGCCGCCGGCATCTATCCAACCGGCAAGCGGCTGGAAGAGCTCTCCGACGCGGAGTGGGACCGCACCCTCGCGGTCAATCTCACCGCCATCTTCCGCGTCTGCCGGGCGAGCCTGCCGCATCTCCGCGCCGCCGGCGGCGGCTCGGTCGTCAATATCGCCTCGGTGCATGCGCTCGCGACCGTGCCCGGCGTTCCCGCCTATGCGGCGTCGAAGGCGGCGGTGCTCGGCCTTTCCAGGCAGATGGCGCTCGACTATGCGGTCGATCGCATCCGCGTCAACGCGCTGGTGGTCGGCTCGGTGGCGACGCGGATGACGCTGGACGGGCTCGAGGAAGCGGGCGGGGCCGAGGCGATCGGCCTCTCCTTCGCGAAGAACCGCGCGCCGCGCATCGCCGATCCGGACGAGATCGCGAAGGCGATCGCCTTCCTCATCTCGGACGATTCCTCCTTCGTCACGGGCAGTGGCTTCGTCGTCGATGGCGGCCTCACCGCCTTGCTGCTGTGAGGCCGGCCTGCTTCTAGTGCTGCGGGTTCGGCTTGAAGCCGTGGCCGAGCGCCGCCGACACCGCCGTGAAGATCCGCGTCGCCGGGCCGAGGCAGGCGATGCTGCGGTCGTTGCCGGCCGGCAGCGGCGAGGCTGAGCAGTCGCCGGTCATGATGTCGCTGTTCGCCTGCACGACGACGGTCGTTCCGCTGGTCGTGTCGACATAGAGCGTCGTCTCGTAGCCGGGCAGCGTGCCGGTGTGGCCGACCCAGCCGTCGATGCAGCCGATAGCGATGCCATAGCCGGCGGGACCCGGGAAGGTCAGCCGCCGCGTCTGCAGCGCTGTATCGAGGAGGCCCTGGCCGGTGACGAGTGCGTGGCCATAGGTGAGGAGATCATCGAGGTTCGAGATCATCTCGCCGGCGGTCCAGGCCCAGGCCGGATTCCAGTGCGTGGCATTCGAGGGTGCGTCGGGCTTGGCGAAGTCGCCCTGCAGCGTCAGCCCCTCGGCATAGGGCGCGGGCAGTTCGGGCGAGTCTCCCGGCCAGATCGTGTTCGTGAGCCCCAGCGGCTCAAGGATGCGCGCCTTGAACTGATCGGTCACCGTGCCGCCGGTCACTTTCTCGATCACCTTGCCGAGCAGGATGAAATTGGTGTTCGAATAGTCGAAGCGCGCGCCCGGCTCGAACAGCGGCGACTTGCTGAAGCCGGCGGCGAGCAGCGCGTCCGGTTTGAACACCTGCTCCGGATGGGCGAAATACTGGTCGGTGAATTCCGTGCTCATCGTGTAGCTGGCGACGCCGCTCGTCATGTCGGCGAGCTGCAGGATGGTGATGCGGTCGCCGTTCGGGACCCCCGCGACATACTTCGAGATCGTGTCGTCGAGGGAGAGCTTCCCGTCGCCGACCAGCTGCAGGATCATCGTGCCGGTGAAGGTCTTGGTCAGCGAGCCGATGCGGGTGTGCATGCCGATCGCCATCGGCGTGCCCTTGGCCGGGTCGGCCTTGCCGATCGCCGCCTGCCATTGGCCCGCCGGCGTGCGCACGCCGACGATCGCGCCCGGCGTTGCCGTCTCACTGAACGAGGCCTCGAGGGCGGCCTGCAGCCGTGCCGCAAGCTCGGCCGGCAACGGCGTCGTGGCGGGCGGAGGCGGCATCGCGATGACGCCGGCGATGTCGCGGACACAGGCGTCCGCTGCCGGCTCGGCGGCCGCCGCCGGATGAAGCGGCCCGGCGAGAAGCGTCATGGCCGCGGCGAAGAGACAGAGCCGGCCGCGTCGGGCCGTTGATGCAGGCATGGTCAGTCCCCCCCGATCGCCGCGGTCCGTGCCGATGGCAAGGCGGCGGCGCTCCCAAGCGTGAGCATTCCACAGCCGCGCCCGCGAGGGAATGGCCCCGCGGTTGCGGGAGTCTGCCGCGTCAGAGAAGCCGGGGCGTGAAGCGGATCGTGCCGGCGCTGCGCTCGCCGGGGCCAAGCACGATGACGCCGAGATCGGCTTCGCTGCGGTTGAGCGCGCAGGAGACATTGGTCTGCGGCTCCAGGCAGAACACGTCGCGCTTCGGATCGGCATAGAACATGAGGTTTTCGAAGAGCGGATCCGCCTCGATGACGAGCCCGACGCCGCGACCGGGGAAGCGGAGCTCGGCGGTGCCGTCCCAGAAGCCGTAATTGTTGTTGCGCCATCCGGCGGGGAGGCCGCGCCCGGCTGCGAAGTCGAGCTCGGGCGTCACGGCGATCCGGTCCGAGACGATGCCGAGCGGGCCTTCGAGCCAGAAGTCGCGGGCGCGGAACGTGAGCTGCGCATCCGGATCGCGCGGGAACCAGGGATGGTGGCCGAAGCCGAATGGCATCCGGGTCGCGCCGCGGTTCTCGATCTTCGTCGCGAGCGACAGCGCACCGTTCTCGAAGGAGAAATGCTGCACGGCGCGATAGCTGTAGGGATCATCAGGACCGGCGTCATGGTCGAGCGCGAGCACCGCGCTCGACGCCGTCACGTCTTCGACCGTCCAGACGCTCTTCCAGGCGCTGCCATGGACGTTGAACGGCTCGCTGCCATTGTTCGCCGCGACGGTGTAGGTCGCCCCCTCGAAGGTGAAGGCGTTGTTCTCGATGCGGTTGGCATAGGGGATCATCGGGAAGCTGGCGGTGCCGAGCACATTGCCCGTCGCCGCATCAGCCTTTGAGAGCGGGCGCATCACGTCGCGACCTTTGATGCGGAGCCAGGCGATCGAGCCGCCGATGTCCGGCACGAGGCCGAGCGAGAGGTTGCCATCCGTCAGTTCGATCATCGTTTCCCCCCTAGAAGTCGCGGCCGAAGCCTGCCGTCCAGCCGCCATCGACGGCCAGCACCTGCCCGGTCGTATAGGTGTTCATCGGATCGGCCAGGAAGAGCAGCGCCGCGACGGCTTCATCCAGGCGGCCGGGCCTTGCGAGCGGCACATGGCTGAGCATCGCAGGATCGCCGGCCTCCGCGCCCTCGTCCAGCGCGCCGATCGCCACCGCATTGACCAGAACGGTGGGGGCAGCCTGCATCGCAAGGCCCCGCGTCGCGGCGACCACGGCGGCCATGCTCACGGATGCGGCGGCATGGCGGCGCATCGGCACCAGCGCCGCGGCCGGGATGAGATGGATGATGCGTCCGCCACTCGTGGACGCCATCAGCGCCGCGACCGCCTCGGCGAAGGCGATCATGGCATCGGGCCGGTAGGCGGCGTCGAGATCGAGCGGATGGGCGATGACGCAGAGATCGGCGGCGGCCGGCGTCTCGGTCCACTTGAGCCGCGCGCCATTGGCGGCGAGCGCTGATGCCGCGGCCTCGGCGATCGCGTGCCGCCGGCCGGCCATCTGAACGGAGCGTCCGTCGAGAGCGATGCGCATCAGTGTCCTCCGGCGCTGTTGATGCGGCATCGACGGATCGTCCGCAACCGAATAGCCGCTCCGGCCGCCGAATCGGGCTTGGCAAGTCGCGGCCGAGTAACATAACATCATGCTATTATAATTATTGAGCGGTGACCATGCGGCCCGACCTGCCGCTGAGCCCCCGCCACCTGGCCATCCGAGGGAGGAATGATGAGCGCAACGGCTGGAAGCCGCCGCGCCCGGGGCATGCGGACGGGCATCCTGCCCGCCGGCCTGACCGCTGCGGCGCTGATCGAGCTCTATGAGCGCATGGTGCTGCTGCGCCGCTTCGAGAGCGTCGCGCAGGTCGCCTGCCGCAAGGGCGAAACGCCGGGCTTCCTGCATCTCTATATCGGCGAGGAAGCGACCGCCGTCGGCGTCTGCGCCCATCTGAAGCCGACCGACTGGATCACCTCGACCCATCGCGGCCATGGCCATGCGCTCGCCAAGGGCATGGACCCGAACATCCTGATGGCGGAATTGTTCGGCAAGCGCGACGGTTGTTGCGGCGGCCGCGGCGGCACGATGCATCTCTATGATCGCTCGGTCGGCCTGTTCGGCACCAACGGCATCGTCGCCGCCGGGATCAGCCATGCGGTCGGCGCCGGCATCAGCGCGCGGACGCGCGGCGAGGACGGCGTCGGCGTCGCCTTCTTCGGCGATGGCGCGATCAATCATGGCGGCTTCCATGAGGCGATCAACTTCGCCGGCATCCAGCGCGCGCCGGCGGTGCTCGTCTGCGAGAACAATCTCTATGCGACGGCGACCCCGCTCGCCTCGGCGACCCTCAACACCGAGATCGCGACCAAGGCGGCCGCCTATGGCATTCCCGGCATCGCCGTCGACGGCAATGATGTCGTCGCCGTCTGGCAGGTCATGGCCGAGGCCATCCGCCGCGCGCGTTCCGGCGAGGGGCCGACGCTGATCGAGGCGAAGACCTATCGCACGGTCGGCCATCACGAGGGCGACCCTGTCGTCGGCACCTATCGCACCCAGGCGGAAGTCGACGCCTGGGCGGCGCGCGATCCGATCGCCACTTTCCGGGCGCGGCTGACCGACGATCTTGCCTGCGCCTCGGCCGACGAGCTCGACGCCATCGACGCGCGTATCGACGGCGTCGTCCAGGCGGCGCTGACCTTCGCGCGCCAGTCGCCGGAGCCCGATCCGGCCACCACCGGCCTCCATGTCTATGCCGAGCCGCTGAACCCGCCCGAGGCGCTCCTCCAGCCCGTGCCGATGAAGACGGAGACGCTCGGCTGGCTCGACGCGGTTCGCGACGGCATCGCCGAGGAGATGCGCCGCAATCCGCATCTCCTCTATTTCGGCGAGGGCACCGGCGAGCGCGGCGGCACCTTCGCCCACACCAAGAACCTCTTCGCCGAGTTCGGGCCGCAGCGGATGGTCGATACGCCGATCTCCGAACAGGGCTTCACGGGCGCCGCCATCGGCGCTTCGGCGACGGGGACGCGCGTCATCGCCGATCTCATGTTTGCCGACTTCCTGTTCGAGGCGGCCGGCCAGATCGTGCTGCAGGCCTCGAAGCTCCGCTACATGTCGAACGGCCAGATGAATGCGCCTGTCGTCGTCCGCGTCGGCGCGGGTACGGTGCGGAGCGCCGGGCCCCATCACAGCGGCGCCTATCATCCTGTCTGGGCGCATATTCCCGGTCTCATCGTCGCCATGCCGGCGACGCCGGCCGACGCCAAGGGGCTGATGAAGACGGCGCTCCGGGCCGGCGATCCCGTGCTGATGTTCGAGCCGAAGGCGCTGTTCGCCTCGAAGGGCGAGGTGCCTGTCGGCGAGCATCTGGTGCCGTTTGGCCTCGCGCGCATCGCGAGGGCCGGCCGCGACATCACCATCGCCGCCGCCGGCCAGGTCGTGCATCGCGCGCTCGAGGCTGCCACGGCGCTCGCCGCGGAGGGCATCGAGGCCGAGGTCATCGACCTCCGCACCATCATGCCGCTCGATGTTGGCACGGTTGCGGCCAGCGTGAAGAAGACGCATCGGCTGCTCGTCGCCGACGAGGGCTGGGGTGCCTTCGGCGTTGGCGCGGAACTCGCGCAGGCGATGAACGAGCTTGCCTTCGACGATCTCGATGCGCCGGTCGGCCGCATGCACAGCGACGCGCAGCCGCATCCGCTCGCGCCGGCGCTGGAGCGCGCCATGCTGGTCGATACGGCGAAGCTCGTCGCGGCGGTGCGCTCGCTGATGGCGGGCGTCGCTCCAGTGCCGCATCACTGGCGCCATCTCGGCGGCCGCACGGCGGAGATACCCATGGCGGCTCCGCCGCCGCCTTCCGCACCGGCCGCCTCAACAGCAGCGCCTGCTGAGCCAGCCGTGATCGCCGGCGCGGGCGAGCCGATCACCATGCCCTTCGGCGATCTGACGGTGAGCGAGGGCACGATCGTGCGCTGGCTGAAGGCGGAAGGCGAGCCAGTCGCGGCCGGCGAGATCGTCGCCGAGATCGAGACCGACAAGGCGGTCGTGGAGATCGAGGCGCCGGTCGCCGGCGTGCTCGGCCCGATCGAGCGCGACAAGGGTGCCGTTGTGCCGATGGGCGGCCGTATCGGCAGCGTCACGGGGACGAAGTGATGAAGATACTCTGCACCAATTGGGAAGCCGCCGACGAAGGCGAGCTGGAGCGCCGCGCCTTTCCCGATGTCGAGCTCGTCATCCGCAAGACGCCGGCCGATCCGACCGGTGTGCTGACGCCTGAGCTCTGCCGCCAGGTCGATGCGGTCGTGAACTATTCGCCGACGAAGAATCTCGGCATCGCGCCCTCCGCCTTCGAGCGCTGCCGGATCGCGGTGCGCTCCGGCGTCGGCTTCGACAATCTCGATCTCGAGGGCTTCGGCCGCCTCGGCGTGCCGGTCTGCAATGTCCCAGACTATGGCACCACCGAGGTCGCGGATCATGCGCTGGCGCTGATGCTGGCGCTGACGCGCGGCACCGCCAGCTATGACGAGGCGCTGCGCAGCCGCGCCAATGGCTGGGATTTCGGCGCCGCGCCGCTGATCCGGCGCCTGCGCGGTGCCACCTTCGGCATTGTCGGCCTCGGCCGCATCGGCCTTGCCGCGGCGCGGCGTGCCGCCGGCTTCGACATGCATGTCGTGTTCTACGATCCCTATCTCTCCAACGGCGTCGAGCTCTCGACCGGCTATCAGCGCGTGCACAGTCTTGCCGCGCTGATGGCGACGAGCGATGTCGTCTCGATCCATGCGCCGCTCAACGAGGAGACGCGCGGCATGGTCGGCGCCGCCGCCTTCGCCGCCGCAAAGCCCGGCCTCGTCCTCGTCAACACCGCGCGCGGGCCGATCGTCGATCTCGATGCGCTCGGCGACGCTCTGAAATCCGGCGCCGTCGCCGGTGCCGCGCTCGACGTCTTGCCGCGCGAGCCGGCGGATCCTGCTCATCCGCTGATCGCGGCCTGGCGTGATCGCGCGGGCTGGCTCGACGGCCGCCTCGTGCTGACGCCGCATGCCGCCTTCTACAGCCCCGACGCGATGGTCGATCTCCGGCGGAAGTCGATCGAGGTGGTGGTGACGTATCTGCGCGATGGCCGCCTCACCAACTGCGTCAACCGGCACTTCCTCGCCGGCGAACCGAGGGCCTCGGCGTGAGCGCGGCCGCGCCTCGGCTGACGGCCTCGTCCTATGCCCGCCGCCTCGCGCGTGAGCGCGGCGTGCCGCTCGCCGGGCTTGCCGGCAGCGGACCGAATGGCCGCGTCGTCGCCGCCGATGTGGTCGCCTTCGTCGCCGCGCCGGCGGTTCAGCCGGCTGCGGCTCCGGTCTCGCCACCCGCTGCCGCTGCCATCGCGGTGAGCGCGCCCGTCGCCGCGTCGCGCAGCCTCGCTGCGTTCCAGGCGACGGTGGATCTGCAGCCGCTGGCCGCGCTGATCGCCGCTGCCGGATCGGGCCTCGCGGCCGGCCCCTTCCTGGTGAAGGCCGCGGCGCGGGCGGCCGGTCCGCTCGGCGAGCGGCTCCTCGTCCGCGACGGCGGCCGTCTCGCCCTCGTCGAGGGCGCCGCGACGCTCTCGCCCGGCACCATCGCCGCGCGGCTCGAGGCCGGCGCGAGTGGCGACGCGCCGTTCAGTATCGAACTGCTCGTGGGTTCCGGCATCCGTCCGATGGCAGGCGGCCTTCCGGTCGGGGCGGTCGCGAAGCTGGTCATCGTCATGGATGCCGGCCGGGCGGAACTCCTCTTCGTGCATGACGAGGCGGCCCTTCCCTCCACGGACGCCGTGGCGATTCTCACCCTCGTCCGCGACCTCGCCGAAGCGCCGCTGCGGCTGCTCGTCTAGCGCCTTCCTTTCACCTCTCCCTGAGGGAGAGGTCGACGCGCCCCCGGCGCGGCGGGTGAGGGCCTGCGGCCTCGTCGGTGAGGCGGGGACCAGCGCCCTCTCCGGATAGTCCGTAAACCCTCTCCCGGACCTGCGGTCCGACCTCCCCCTCAGGGGGAGGTGAAGAGTGGCGGCGCCAGGCTTTCTTTCACCTCTCCCTGAGGGAGAGGTCGACGCGCCCTCGGCGCGGCGGGAGAGGGTTTACGGCCTCGTAGGAGAGGCGACTCGCTGCTCAATCCAGGTGCCAGCCTTTGACGCGGACCTTCCGTCCGATCGCTCCCCCATGGAAGGCGACGACTGCAGGCAGCGCCTCCCCCTACATCATATAGCCGGCGGTCCAGCCGCCATCGACGGCGAGGATCTGGCCGTTGACGTAGCTCGCCTCGGGCGCGGCGAGGAAGAGGACGGCCTCGGCGATTTCCTCCGGGCGGCCGGGGCGGCCGAGCGGGATATGGCGCATGAAGGCCTCGGTGCGGGCGTGGAAGGTGCCGCTCTCGCCATAGAAGAGCTGCCTCGTCACCTCGGTCATGATCGAGCCGGGCGCGATCGCATTGGTCAGGATGCCGTGCACGGAAAGTTCGAGCGCCATCGAGCGGGTCAGGTGGATGATGCCCGCCTTGGCGGCGACGAAGGGGCTTTGCAGCCGCATCGCGGCGAGGCCAACCACCGAGGCGATGTTGACGATGCGCCCGCCGCGGCCGGCGGCGATCATCGGCTGCAGCGCCGCGCGGCTCATCAGGAAGAGCCCGTCGAGATCGACCGAGACGATGCGGTGCCATTCCTCGACCGGGAAGGCATCGAGGCCGACGCGATGGGCGAGCGTGTTGACGCCGGCATTGTTGACGAGGATGTCGAGGCGGCCATAGGCATTGAGCGTCGTGTCGACGGCGTGGCCGATCGAGGCCTCGTCGCGGATGTCGACGCCGACCGCGATGGCATCCGGCAATGCGGCTGCGACCGCCTCCGCGCCCTCGGCATTGATGTCGGCGACGACGATGCGGGCGCCGTTGTCGGCGAGCCGCTGCACGATGGCGCGGCCGATGCCGCCGGCGGCGCCGGTCACGAAGGCCACCTGCCCGGAGAGATCGCATTGCATGGCGTGATGTCCCGACTGACCGCTTGCCTGGCTGTGTCCTCGGCCATTTCCGCGGCCCGGCACATTCATTATGATACTATAATCGGTGCGGACGGCTGACGCCATGCGCCGTTGCTGCGTCGGCGGCGTTTCCGCTAGGCTGCGGCCAGGCTGTCAAAAGGGATCAAGGGTTTGCGAGCGGGCGAAACGGACGACAAGGAACGGGCGACGGCAGGGGCGGACGAAGGCACGATCGCCGGGCTGGAGCTGTTTTCGCCGCGGCCGCTCTCGCGCGACGACGGCCCGCTCTATCGGCAGATGGCGGCGATCCTGCGCGCGCCGATCGTGAACGGCAGCCTTGCGGCCGGCACCTCGCTGCCGCGCGAGGCGGACCTTGCCGAGCGCTTCGGCGTCAGCCTCATCACCGTGCGCCAGGCGCTGCGCGATCTCGAGAATGAGGGCCTGATCCGCAAGCGCGCGGCAAAGCCCGCGGTCGTCGCCGGCAAGGGCGGGGCGCGCAAGCCGACCTATGGATTCCAGAGCTTCGCCGAGATCGCGGCGTCGACGACCGACCGGCGGCTCGAGATCCACAGCTATCGCAAGGAGCGCTCGGCGGCGGCGAGCGCGGCGCTCGGGCTTTCCGGCGACGAGGCGCTGCATTGCCTGCGCGCGACGCTCCTGATGGAAGACGTCCCGACCGGGCTCACCACCTTCTATTTCCCGCCTGAGGTCGGCGCGCGGATGAAGCGCTCCGATTTCGACGATGTCGTCGTGTTCCGCTCGGTGCAGCGCCATCTCGGCATCACGCTGTCGGGCGCGCGCATCACCGTCCGCGCCGATGTCGCCGACGAGGCGCTCGCCCGCGCGCTCGACTATGTCGTTGGCGGGCCGATCCTCGTCATCGAGATGCTCTATCTCTCGGAGGCCGGCGACCCGGTCGAACTCACCATCAACCGCAACCGCGCCGACCTGTTCAGCCTCTCCTATGACGCGCCGAACGACCTCGTCTGAGCGCGGTGACGGCTGGACAGTCTCATAAGATTATAATAGCATCATCTTGTACGGATAGTGGCCGCTCGACCGGCCGCCCACCGCGGCTTTCAGCTTTGCTGCGTCCGTGGTACCGTTAACATAACGGGCAACCATTTGAGAATTGCCCGATCGTCCGAGGAAACGCTCACGAGGGAGGACCGATCGTGAAGTTCAAGGCCGCGTTGATGGCACTCGCCATCACCAGCTCCGCGCTGGCTGCTGCCCCGCCGGCATTCGCCGAGGGCAAGACCTACAAGATCTACCTGTCGAACAATTTCGTCGGCAATGACTGGCGCCAGCAGATGGAGCGGGTCGCCGAGGTCTCGGTCAAGAAGGGACCGCTGGCCGGCCGCGTCGATCTCAAGATCGAGAATGTCGAAGGCACCGTCCAGGCCCAGATCAACTCGCTGAACAACATCATCCGCGCCAAGCCGGACGCGATCCTGATCGACGCGGCCTCGGCCGAGGCGCTCAACCCGACCATCAAGAAGGCCTGCGACGCCGGCATCGTCGTCATCTCCTTCGACCAGGTCGTGACCGAGCCCTGCGCCTATGCGCTCGAATCCGACTGGAACCGCATTCCGGCCGTGCTCGCCGAATGGATGGCGAAGCAGCTGGACGGCAAGGGCAAGGTCTTCGTCGACCGCGGCCTCGCCGGCGCGCCGATCTCGGCCCAGCTCGAGAAGGGCTATCTCGACGTCCTCGCCAAATATCCTGGGATCGAGGTGGTCGGCAATTACAATGGCGAATATGCGCTCGGGCCGGAGCAGGCCGGTGTCGCGGCACTGCTCGCCGCGCATCCCGAAGTCGACGGCATCCTGACACAGGGCTATGGCAGCGGCGCGATCAAGGCGCTGCAGGATGCCGGCCGCAAGGTCGTGCCGGTCACCGCCTTCTCCTACAATGTCGCGGCGACGACCTGCGCGCAGACCGAGGGCGCCAAGTGCATCCTCGGCTCCAACCCGGCCTATCTCTCCTCCGAGGCGATCAAGCTGGCCGTCGACATCCTCGACGGCAAGCCGAAGCCGGCCGATCGCCACATCCTCGTCTATGGCGACTTCATCACCACCGATCCGATCAAGTCCGAGCTCTATCCGGACGCGGTGATGCAGAAGATCGAGATCGGCAAGAATGCCTGGCCGGATCGCCCGCCGGGCCTGACGCTGCCGATCACGCCCGATTGGGTCGAGATCACGGCCGAGGAAGCCGCCGGCGCGTCTTGATCCCGCCGCCGAACGACTCCGGCCGCCCTGTCGGCGGCCGGATGCCCCGCGGCCCCACCAGCTCGATTGCGGCGAGACGACATGGCTGATCTCCTCGAGGCCGCCTCGGTGACCAAGCGCTATGGCGGCATCGTCGCGCTGGCGCGGGCCGATCTCAGCGCCCGGGCCGGCGAGGTCCATGCGCTGCTCGGCGAGAACGGCGCCGGCAAGAGCACCTTCATCCAGATCCTAGCCGGCGCGGTGAGGCCCGATAGCGGCATGATCACGCTCGGCGGCGCCCCCTACAGCCCGCGCAATCCCGAGGCCGCGCAAGGCTCCGGCGTCGCCGCCGTGTTCCAGGAGCTGTCGCTCGTCCCTGATCTGACCGTCGAGCAGAATATCTGGTTCCGCCACGAGCCGCTGTCGGCGCTTCGCACCGTCCGCGCCGCCACGCTGCGCGCGCAGACACTCGATCTCCTCGATCGCTACCGCTTTCCGCTCCTTCGGCCCGAGCAGGAGGTCCGCCGGCTGACGCTTGCCGAGCGGCAGATGGTCGAGATCGCCAAGGCGCTCGCCCGCGATCCGAAGGTGCTGATCCTCGACGAGGCGACCTCGGCGCTGCCGCCGGCGGAGACCGACTGGCTGCTCGGCCTCGCCCGGCAGATGGCGGCGGCCGGCAAGCTCGTCATCTATATCTCGCATCGTCTCGGCGAGGTCCGCTCCATCGCCGATCGCATCACCGTGTTCCGCAATGGCGAGACGGTCGCAGCTTACGAGACCGGCGCGGTCGACGACGAGACCATCATCGCCGACATGCTCGGCCGGCGGATGGACCGCCTCTATCCCGAGCGGATCGATACCGCGACCGATCGCGTCGCGCTCAGGCTGCGCCATTTCGGCGTCGGCGCCAAGCTCGACGGCATCGATCTCGACCTGAAGGAAGGCGAGGTGCTCGGCGTCGCCGGATTGCAGGGCCACGGCCAGCGCGAACTGTTCCAGTCGCTGTTCGGCATGGGTGGCGCGCGCGGCGAAATCGAGGTCTGGGGCAAGCGGCGCGACATCCGCAGCCCGCGCCAGGCGCTGGCCGGCCGCGACGGGCTGGCTCTGGTGCCGGAGGATCGGCGCACGCATGGCCTGATGCTCGCGAAAAGCATTCGCGAGAACCTGACATTGTCGGTGCTGCAGCGCTTCACAAGGTTCGGCATCACCGATCCGAAGCGCGAGGCGGCGCTGGTTGCCGAGATGATCGCGGCGCTCCGCATCAAGGGTTCGCCCGAGCAGGCGGCCGGAACGCTCTCCGGCGGCAACCAGCAGAAGGTGATCTTCGGCAAGCTGCTTCTGACCGAGGCGCGCATCCTGCTGCTCTATGATCCGACCCGCGGCATCGATGTCGGCACCAAGGGCGAGATCTTCCAGTTGATGCGCCGGCTCGCCGCCGAGGGCTATGCGATCCTCTTCTATTCGAGCGACCTCGCCGAACTCGTCCATGTCGCCGACCGCGTCGCCGTGCTCCGGAACGGCCGCCTCGCCGCCGTGCTCGCCGGCGCCGACAATTCCGAGCACCAGATCCTCCGCGCCGCCATGATCGAGACGAGAGCCGCATGACCCTCGCATCCGCCGGCCGTCCGCTTGCGAGCGGCGTGCCGCGACCCTCCCTCTCGCTGAAGGCGCGGCTCGTCGACCGCGCCACCATCCTCATTCCCTGCGCGATGCTCATCCTGCTTGTCGGCGTCTATGCCTCTCTCCGCGAGGGTGTCTTCACCCTCGACGAACTCAATCTCGATACGGCAGCGGCGCTGACGCTGATCCTCGCCGCGACGGGACAGACGATCGTGCTGCTGCGCGGTGGCATCGATCTCTCGATCGGCGGCACGATCAGCCTCGGCACCGTGCTCGCCGCGACGCGGTTCGGCGACGATCCGGCGCAGGCGGCGCTCTGGGCCGTGCTGATCGTCGCCATCGGCGCGCTGGTCGGCGTCGTCAACGGCGTGCTGATCACAGCCCTCAAGCTGCAGCCCTTCCTGGTGACGCTGGCGACCTGGTCGATCCTCTCGGGCGTCGCGCTGCTCATCCTGCCGATCGATGGCGGCAGCCTGCCTGCCGGATGGATGGAATTCGGCGCCCATGGCTGGCTCGGGCTTTCGAGCGCCGTCTGGCTGCTGGCGCTGCTCGTGCTGTTCTGGCTGTGGTTCAAGCGCACCCGCCTCGGCATCGCCATAAGAGCCACCGGATCCAACGAGCGCTCCGCCTTCCTCTCCGGCGTCTCACCGCTCGGCATCAATATCGCGACCTATGCGCTGTCGGGCGCCTTCGCGGCGCTGGCCGCGCTGTACCTCACGACGCAGACCGGCGCGGGCTCGCCGACCATCGGCAAGGACTACATCCTGCCCTCGGTCGCGGCAGCGGTGATCGGCGGCATCAGCCTGTTCGGTGGCCGCGGCGGCCTGATCGGCACGATCATCGGCGCCTATATCCTCACCATCATCGGCAATCTCGTCTTCGCGCTCTCCATCTCCAGCTATTGGCAGCCGATCGTTTCCGGCGTCATCCTGCTGGTCGCCGTGCTGGCGAGCTCGCTCTCCGAGAAGTCGGCCAGGCGGAGCCTCTCATGAACCTCCGCCGCCACCGCGCCATCCTCATCGCCTATTGCGGCATGATCGTCCTCCTGCTCGCCACCAGCCTGGTGGCGCCCGGCTTCCTGTCGGCCTCGCATCTCCGCAGCACCGTCGTGCTCGCCGCCTTCATCGGCATCGTCGCGCTCGGCCAGACCTTCGTCATCATCGGCGGCGGCATCGACCTCTCCGTGCCCTGGGTGCTCAATTCCGCCGCCGTGCTGATGACGCTGTTCGCCGGCGGCCAGGATGCGCCGCTGCTTTATCTGGTGCCGATGCTGCTGGCCGCAGGCGCGCTGGTCGGTGTCGTCAACGGGCTCGGCGTCGCGCTGTTCGGCGTGCCGCCGATCATCATGACGCTCGCCGTCAACGTCATCCTGCAGGGCGGCATCCTCGTCTCGACCGGCGGCGCGCCGACCGCCTCGGCGCCGCCGGCGATCCAGTTCCTCGCCGTCGGCCGCCTCGGCGGCGTGCCGGTCATCCTCCTGATCTGGGCCCTGCTCGCGGCGATCGCGACGCTGCTGCTCGCGCGGAGCGCCTTCGGCCGCTATCTCTACGCGGTCGGCTCCAGCGCCACCGTCGCCACCTTTTCCGGCGTGCCGACGCTCGCGACCACGGTCGGGGCCTATACGCTGTCGGGCTTCGCCGCCGCGCTCGCCGGCATGCTGCTCACCGGCTATAGCGGCCAGGCCTATCTCGGCATGGGCGATCCCTATCTCTTCACCTCGATCGCGGCGGTGGCGATTGGCGGCGCCTCCATCCTCGGCGGCAGCGGCACCTATATCGGCACCATCGCCGGTGCGCTGGTGCTGACGATCCTCACGGGTCTGCTGCCGGCGCTCAACCTCTCGAATGGCGCGCTGCTCATCGTCTATGGTGTCGTCATCCTGGTGACGGTGTCGCTGGCGAGCGAATCGCTCGCGGCATTCTTCGGCAGCTTCCGCCGCTCCCGGCGCGGCACGGGCGCGGCATCCTGAGGAGGGGGCTCTCATGATCGATATCGAATGCGTCGTCGATGCCGGCGCGCTGCTCGGCGAAAGCACCTATTGGGACGTCGACGACGCCGTGCTGTGGTGGATCGATATCTACGGCAAGACCATCCACTGCTACGACCCCGAGACCGGCACCGACGAGACCGTGAGCCTGCCGGAATATCCGGGCTGCCTCGCCGTGCGCGAGGCCGGCGGGCTGGTGCTGACCATGGAGACCGGCTTCTATTTCTTCGATCCGGCGACCGGGCGGAGCGAGCCGATCGTCGATCCGGAAACCGCCCTCGCCGACACGCGCTTCAACGACGGCAAGACCGATCGCCAGGGCCGCTTCTGGTCCGGCTCGATGTTCGAGGCGCAAGGCAAGCCGCCGGCGCGGATCGCCTCGCTCTACCGGCTCGATACCGACCTCACCGCGACGCGGGTCGTCGAGGGCATCGGCTGTTCCAACGGCCTTGCCTGGAGCCCCGACAGCCGCACGATGTATTATACCGACAGCCATGGCCCCGTCGTCTGGGCGTTCGATTTCGACCCGGCGACCGGGGCGGCGGAGAACCGGCGCGACTTCGTCGATCTCTCCTTCATGAACGGCATCGTCGACGGCGCCACGGTCGACAGCGACGGCTGCTACTGGCTGACCGTGCCCTTCAAGGGCAAGGTGATGCGCTACGACCCCGACGGTGTGCTGATGCAGACCATCGAGATGCCGGTCGACCTGCCGACCTGCTGCGAGTTCGGCGGTGCGGCGCTCGACACGCTCTACGTCACCTCGGCGACGCTGCGCCGGCCGGCCGACCAGCTCGCCGGCCAAAAGAACCCGGGCGGCCTCTTCGCCATCCACGGCACCGGCGCCAGGGGCTTGCCGCTGGTTCCGTTCAAGGGATAGGGCGTCAAGACCCTCACCCCAGCCCTCTCCCAAGGGGAGAGGGGGCGCTGACCCCAGCCTTCCTTCACCTCTCCCTCAGGGAGAGGTCGACGCGCGACGCGCGGCGGGTGAGGGCCTGCAGCCTCACCGGATCGTCCGTAAACCCTCTCCCGGACCTTTGGTCCGACCTCCCCCTCAGGGGGAGGTGAAGAGCGGGCCGTCCCGCGGCCGCTACGCCCGCGTCTCCCGGACCGTCGCATCGTCGCGCGAAAACAGTTCGCGCTTCAGCGTGAGGCCGAGGCCTGGCCCCGGTAGCGGGGCGACGTGGCCGTTGGTGGCATCAGGCAGGGTGTCGACGATCTCGCGATACCAGCCGGTGAAATAGGCGCGCACCGCTTCCTGGTAGTTGGCATTGGTCAGCGTCGCCGAAAGCGCGCAGCTCGCGGCGAAGACGACCGGGCCTGTGCAGTCGTGCAGCGTCACCGGCAGGGCCGCCGCCTCGGCCATATGGGCGATCTTCTTCGCTTCCGAGAGGCCGCCGCACCAGGCGAGGTCGATCATCACCACCGACGCCGCGCGCTTGTCGATCAGCTGGCGGAACGGCCCGCGCGTCGCAAGCCGTTCCGAGGCGGCGATCGGGATCGCGGTGTGGCGGGCGAGCTCCGCCATCGCGTCGAGATCGTTGAAGCGGATCGGCTCCTCGAGCCAGGCCGGGCGGAAGGGCGCCAGCGCCTCGGCGATCTGAAGCGCGGGGGCCAGCGACCAGAGGCCGTGCAGCTCGACCATGATCTCGATGTCGTCACCGACGGCCTCGCGAATCTTCGCAAACGGCACCAGCGCGGCGGCGAGATCGGCGCCTGAGATGCGGCTGCCGTTCGAGGCCTCGGCCGCGACATCGAAGGGCCAGATCTTCATGGCGCGGATGCCCTCGGCGAGGAGGTTCTTCGCCAGCGTCCCGGCGTCGTAGCGGAAGGCGAGCAGGTCCTCATAGGGCCCCTCCGCCATGTCGCCCGGCTTCAGCGACCAGTCTTCCGTGCGCTCGAACAAAGCGTGGCGCTTGGTGGCGCGGACATGGCCATAGCCGGCGCAGGTGTTGTAGATCGGCACGCGATCGTTGACGAGGCCGCCGAACAACCGCCAGACGGGTGCGTCCATCGCCTGGCCGAGGATGTCCCAGAGCGCGAGATTGACGGCCGAATTGCCACGCGTCTCGGCGCCGGAATCGACCGCGCCGACATAGACATTGCGCAGCCGCCAGTCATGTCGCTCGATGTCGCGCGGGTCCTTGCCGATCAGATAGGGCGCGACATTGGCGTGGAGATAGGCGGCGACCGGGGCCGGGGCGAAGAAGGTCTCGCCAAGCCCGGTGAGACCGGCGTCGGTGTCGATCTCCAGCCAGAGGAGATGCGGAAACTCCGCCAGCTGCAACGTCCTCAGCGCCGTGATCTGCATCGCCATCCTCCCTATGGTACCGCTACCATAGCGGTAGTCCGGCCGCTTCGCCAGAGCGGCGGCGCGTGCGCCGCCGCCACCGGGTCAGGAGGTGAGGGCGCAGCGCTTGACGATCGTCGCCGGGACGATCGGAGCGGTTTCGGCCGCCGGGGCTGCGGGCTCGGCGTTGAGCGGCTTGCCGGAGGCCTCCGCGCCGGGCGCGATTGCCGCCGACGGATCGGCTGCCGGCGGCGCCGGCGGTTCGGCCGAGGCGACCGGGCCGGTCGCGTCCGGCAGGGCTGGCGGCAGGGCCGGCGGCGGGACGAGCGGGGCCGGGCCGATGCGCGGCAGCGTGCCGAGCGGGATGAAGCCGAGCATGGCGCGGCCGGAGGCGATGGTGACGGTCGCCTCGCGCCAGGTCTTGCCGTCGACCGTCACCGGCCGCAGCAGGGCCGAGACGAGGCCGATCATCTGCTTCGCCTTGGCGCCGCTGCCGGGCCTCAGCGTCTCGAGGACGTCGGGCAGCTTTTCGAGCTGGTCGAGCCGCACGATGAGGCGGCCGTTCAAGAGGCCGTCGGTCGCCGGTGTCACCTCGCCGGTGATCGAGGCGGAGACGCCGCCGATGGTCGTGTCGAGCTGGTCGATGCGCACGGGCTTGCCCGAGGCGACCCAGGCCATCGCCCGGTCGCCATGCTCCATCACGACCGTGGCCGGCACGGCGAGCGCGATGTCGGTATCGATGGGCGGCAGCGACGGACGCCCCGGCACCATCGCCGTGAACTGGTCGAGCGAGAGGAAGACGTCGAGCATCTCGGGCCCGGCCGGATCGGGCACGACATGGAACTCGCCATGCTGGGCGCGCAGCGGGAGGGGCGCCGCCAGCTTTGAAGGAGCGGCGATCGTCGCGTCGAAGCCGTCGGTCACCAGCGAATAGCGGCTGAGGCCCGAGAGCCCGAGCCGGATGCTCGACTGCAGCGATGTCCAGTTGGCGTCGACGCTGGCGCCGCCCGGCGCCTTGAGGGCAAGCGGACCCTTGGCGGCGAACAGCGCCCGATTGGGATTATAGGCCATGCCGACCGCCTCGATGCCGGCGAGGTCGAGCGAAACAGCCTCGGCCGGGCAGGACGCGGCGAGCGGCATGCAGGTGACGTCGAAGCGGAACGGGAAGCCGCCGATCGAGCGATCGCCGCAGGAGAGGACGGCGCCCTCGGCACCAGCGCGCGCCTCGAGGGCGTCGAGCTTGCCGCCGACATAGTGGCGCAGCGCGAACCAGCCGCCGGTCCACAAGAGCGCCAGCGCCACGACGACCCCGACCAGGATCTGGAAGCGGCGCCGGCCTTTGCCGGGCCTTGCGGGCGCTGGCCCGGTCTCGGTCACGCTGCTCACAGGACGTCTCTCCGTTGAAGTTCGCGCCGTCGGCTGCTAGGCGGGAGGCCTCCCGCAGAGGAACCTTGGCGATGGCTGATCTCTGGGTCTTCGGTTATGGCTCACTCATGTGGCGGCCAGGTTTCGATTTTGTCGAATCCGTACCGGCGCGACTTTTTGGCGAGCATCGGTCGCTCTGCGTCCTCTCCTTCGTCCATCGCGGCACGGAAGAGAAGCCTGGTCTCGTATTGGGGCTCGATAAAGGCGGCTCCTGCCGCGGCGTCGCCTTCCGCATCGCGGCCGACCGGCGGGATGAGGTGCTCGCCTATCTCCGCGCCCGCGAACTCGTCACCAGCGTCTATCACGAGGTGACGCGGCCGGTGCGGCTCGAAAGCGGCGTCCTCGTCGAGGCGCTCGCCTATGTCGTCGATCGCAGCCACCGGCAATATGCCGGCAAGCTCAGCCGCGAGCGCGTGCTGGAACTCGTGCGCGACAGTGCCGGCGTCTCCGGCCACAACCGCGATTATGTGCTGGCGACCGC
This sequence comes from Kaistia sp., assembly GCA_965229325.1. Classification (GTDB taxonomy): domain Bacteria; phylum Pseudomonadota; class Alphaproteobacteria; order Rhizobiales; family Kaistiaceae; genus Kaistia. Next base: position 3,585,289 of record OZ245873.1, read on the forward strand.
CGAACATCTCGCCTCCGTCGGCATCAACGACCGCCTGATGATCTGGCTCGCCGGGGAGCTCGGCGGCGAGGCCGGCCGCGCGGTCTGACCTCGGTCGCCGCTCAGGCGACCGGAGCCCCGGCGGCCTTGATGCCCGCGATCCGCGCGGCGGCCTCGGCCGGGATCGGCGGCGGATTGGGGCTGGCGGCTGCCTCGGCGACGAGGCGGTCGCTCGCCGGCTCGATCGTCGCGATCAGCCGCGCGAGGAAGGACTTCGAATCGAGCCCAGGCGGGATCGGCTCGAGCACCTCGACGATGATGGTGCCCGGATAGCGGAAGAAGCTGCGCCGCGGCCAGTAGAGGCCGGCATTGAGCGCGATCGGCACCACCGGCACCTTCAGCTCGCGATAGAGATGGATGATGCCGAACTTGTAATCCGGCGGCGCGCCGACCGGGCGGCGGGTGCCTTCCGGGAAGAGGATGATCTGCCGGCCCTCGGCCGCGGCTTCCTTCGCGTCGCTCGCAAGCTTGCGCAGCGCCCGCGAGCCGCCGGCGCGGTCGACGGCGATCATGCCGGCCTTCCAGGTGTACCAGCCGAACAGCGGGATCAGCATCAGCTGCCGCTTCATGACGAAGGTCGGATCGTCGAGCAGCGGAAACAGCGCCATCGTCTCGAAGGCCGACTGGTGCTTCGGCGCGATGAGGGCGGCGCCCTTCGGCAGGCGCTCGAGGCCGCGGATCTCGATCCGCGTGCCGGCGACGATGCGCAGCATCGCCATGGTCGCGCTGGTCCACAGCTTGACGACGCGGATGGCGCCGCCATGCGGCAGCAGGAAATAGAACGGCAGCGTCACCAGGATGATGACAGTCATGAGCAGGTAGAAGGCGACATGGAACAGCAGCGAACGGATGATCAGCATTCGGTCTGTCCCACTTCGGCGTCGATCGATCGCGCCGGCGCTATCGAACCTGCGCCGTGGCGCTCGCGGGCGCCGAAGCGGCGGCCGTCGTTCCCCACGGCGACTCGACGGCGAGCCGCGCCCGGGCCAGCGTATACTTCACGTATTCGGCCATGAGAAGCTTCACCGAGGCGGTGTGGCGCCACCAGCGCTCCATGTCGAGATGCGGGTTGGAGACCGGATAGGGGATCAGCGTCACATCCGGCATCGCTCCGGCGAGCTCGATCATGCTTCTGGGCATGTGATAGTCGCTGGTGACGACGATCAGCGAGCGGAAGCCGTTCTTCACGGCCCAGTCCCGCGCTTCGTCGGCATTGCCAATGGTGTCGCGGGCGGCATGGCCGAGATCGACGCTGCGATCGAGCGCCTGGCGCGAATCGCTTTCGACGGAGCGGGCGATCTCGCGACGGCCGACGGAGGGGTTGACGCCCGAGATCAGCAGCCGCTCGCCCCGCCCTTCCGCGAGCAGCGCCAGCGCGCCGTCGATCCGCGCAGCGCCACCTGTGAGCGCGACGATGCCCTCGGCCTTGATCGCCTCGGGGGCGGCGAGCCGGGCGACGCCATCTGAAAACCGAATGAAATCAAAGGCTAGAAGGCCGAGCAGGAAGAGGACCGCGAAGGCGAAGAAGCGCGGCGACAAGAGGCGTTGCTCGCGCTGCGCCTGGCGCGCGCCATAGGCCTCCGGTCCCCCGGAGGCAGGGCGCCTTGATACCGCGAGATCGGATCGGGCCGCGTCGGTCATGCTTCGCCGGATGGTAGCAGAATGCGGGCCGGGCTTGGCAAGTGGCCAGCATACAACGCGCGCGGGGCGGAAAGGGTTCTCATTCGATCGACGCCAGATGGCGGAAGACGGTGAGGCGCGAGGTGATCGCCGTCATTATCGCGATCAGGATGGCGATGCCGAGCGCGCCGAGATAGCCGGTCGGTCCGATGGCGAAGCGGCCGAACAGCGCCGAGACCTGGTCGCCCTCCGGCGTCGCGATCGAGCGGCCGAAGAGGAAGGAGAGAACGAGGAACATCAGCGTCGCGCCGGCCGCCCCCCACAGGCCGCCCTTGAGCCCGAGCAGCAGGAAGTGGTGCTGGAATTCGCGCGCGATGAAGCCGGCCTCGGCGCCGACATAATGCAGCACCGAGACGATGTCGCGGTTGGACGCCATGGCGCCGCGCGTCGCGAACACGACCGAGAGCACGGTGGCGACGAAGACGAGGGCGAGGATCGAGAAGCCGATGATGACGGTGGCATTGGCCATCGCCTTCAGCCGGTCGGTCCAGCTGCGATGATCATCGAGGCTGGCGCCCTTGACCTCCTGGCCGAGCTTCGCCGACAGCGCGGCGAGATCGACGGCATCGGGATTGGCGAGTTCGACGACGATGAGGCGCGGGATCGGCAGGTCGGTCATGTCGAGGCCGCTGCCGAGCCATGGCTCGAGCAGCTGCGCATTTTCCCAGGCCGACAGCGGCCGCGCGCTGGCGACGCCGGCGGTGGCGGTGGCGAGGTCGGTCGCCTTCTGCGTCTCGGCATCGAGATCGACGCCGTCGGTCGGCCGGACCTGGATGGTGATCTCGCGGACGATGTCGGTCTGCCAGTCGAGCGAGGCGTCGCGGACGAGGGTCACGGCGCCGAGCGTCAGGCAGGCGAGGAAGCTCATGATGGCGACGACGATGGTCAGCGAGCGGCCGGCGATCGACCCGGCCGGAACGATCGGACCCGGCTTCGGCGCGGGTCGCGCGCTCTGGCGGCGGGCGGGCATCGCGTCGGAGGGGCGCTGGGCGCGTTGCTCACTCATAGACGGAGAGGCGCCCTTCATGCAGCACGAGACGGCGGGCGTCGAACTGGTTCATGAGCCCGATATCGTGTGTCGCGATCACCACCGAGGTGCCGAGACGGTTCAGTTCGACGAAGAGGCGCAACAGGCGCTTGGCGAGCGGCGGATCGACATTGCCGGTCGGCTCGTCGGCGAGCAGGATTTCCGGCTGGCCGATCAGCGCCCGCGCGATCGCCGCGCGCTGCTTCTCGCCGCCCGAGAGGATCGGCGGCAGCGCCTGGACGCGGTCGCCGAGGCCGACCCATTTCAGGAGCTCGATCACGTCGGCGCGGTAGCTCGCCTCCTCGCGGCCGAGCACGCGCAGCGGCAGCGCGACATTCTCGAAGGTCGTCAGGTGGTCGAGCAGGCGGAAGTCCTGGAAGACGACGCCGATGCGCCGCCTGAGGGCCGGCAGGTCGGAGCGCGGCAGCGTCGCGACGTCGCGGTCGAAGATCGAGATCAGGCCGCGCGTCGGCTTCAGCGACAGGAACAGGAGGCGCAGCAGCGTCGACTTGCCGGCGCCGGACGGTCCGGTCAGGAACTGGAACGAGCGCGGCGCGATCTGGAACGAGAGATCGCGCAGGACCTCCGCCCCCATTCCGTAGCGCAGGCCGACATTTTCGAAGCGGATCACCGCAGTTTCCCCGTTTCCGCCTGAAGGCCGATGCTGGTCCGCCGGGCCTCAAACGCTGCCGGCGGGACTGAGATCGACCTTGCCGGCATCAGCGTTAACGATTTGCGAACGGCCGATGGTTCATGACGAGGAAATGGCATCCGATCAAGGCAAAGGCTTGGCGGCATTTCCGGGCAGCCCGGCTATGCAGCCGCTGCAGAATCGGGTTCAAACTGATTTCGGCGCGCCTTTTGCCGCGCCGACTGCAAACGGGCTGAAGGCGTGGCCAACAGAGGCGATGGCGGATCGGCGGAGACGCGGCGGTCGTGGGACGGCCGGACGCTGGTCGCGCTCGTGCTGCTCGTCGCGGTCGTGGCGGGCGCCGTGCTGGCCCGGAAGCCCCTCGTCGCCGCGGCGCCGGGGCTCGCCAGCCTCTATGCCGCGCTCGGGCTCGACGTGAACCGGACCGGGCTCGATTTCGTCGACGTGCATGCGCTGCGCGATGTCGCGGACGGCGCCGCCGGCCTCGTCATCGAAGGCAACATCCGTAATGTGACCGACGCCACGGTCGAAGTGCCGCCGCTCCGGCTCGTTCTCGTCGATGGCTCCGGCGCACGCGTCGGCGGCTGGCAGGCCGAGCCCGACCGGCCGCGGCTTGCCGCAGGCGAAACGCAGAAATTCCGCACGCGGCTCGCCTCGCCGCCCGATCCAGCCAGGAAAGTCCAGGTGAGCTTCGTGCTTGCCGGGACCAAGGAATAGACCCATGCCCGTCGTGCGCGGCCGTTCGATCCGCATCCTCTACGATATCGAGACCATCGACGCCCGCAACCGCGAGCTCGCCACCGAGATCGCCGGCAGCGGCTATGACAATCTTCTCGTCATCTCGATCCTCAAGGGCAGCTTCGTCTTCGCCGCCGACCTGATCCGGGCGCTGCACGGCTCGGGCCTCGCGCCCGAGGTCGAGTTCATCTCGCTGTCGAGCTATGGCGCCGGCACGCAGTCGAGCGGCATGGTCCGCGTCGTCAAGGACATCGAGAGCGACGTCGCCGGCCGCGACGTGCTCCTGATCGACGACATCCTGGAATCCGGCCGCACGCTCTCCTTCGCCAAGGCGCTGATGGAGCAGCGGGGCGCTGCCCGCGTCGGCGTTGCCGTCCTTCTCGAGAAGCCGGGCAAGCGCGCCGTCACCTTCGAGGCCGATCACATCGGCTTCCTCTGTCCGGATCTCTTTGTCGTCGGTTATGGCATGGACGCAGCCCATGCCTTCCGCGAGTTGCCCTTCGTCGGCGTCGTAGAGGATTAGAGCGGCATGGCACGCATCCTGGTCACGGAAGACGATGATTCGGTCCGCGCCTTCGTCGCGCGGGCGCTCTCCCTCGACGGCCACCAGATCGCCACTGCCGAGGACGGCGCCGATGCGCTCGACCGGCTGAAGGCGGAAGAGGGCGCGTTCGACCTTCTGCTCAGCGATATCCGCATGCCCATGATGGACGGCATCGCGCTCGCCATCGAGGCGGCGCCGCAATATCCGGCCCTCACCATCCTCTTGATGACCGGCTTCGCCGACCAGCGCGAGCGCGCCGATGGCCTCGACCGCATCGTGCACGATGTGGTGCCGAAGCCGTTCTCGCTCGCCGAGATCCGCAGTGCCGTCGGCGGCGCGCTCGCCGCCGGCCGCAGCCGGGCGATCGAGGCGGCGTAAGCGCCGCCACCGCTCCAGGGCAATTCCGGCGAACTCCGGTTCACCGGAACTGCGCTATCTGTCTGCAGACGCATTTTCTTGACGCGAACCGGTGCCCGCTTCGCTCGAAAAGGCTTCAGTAGCGGTCGAGCAGCCGTTCCAGATAGTCGCGCTCAAGCAGCGGCCGCGCCGCCTCGCCGAGCCGCTTGCGGATCGTGTCGAGGATTTCGCGGGCGCGCTGGGTGTCGATCGCGTCCGGAACCTTCACGGATGAGCCGAGATCGGTGTTGCGGCCCTGCCGCTCGCGCTCGCGGCCGAGCGGATCCTGGCCGGGCATGGTGCCGTTTGCGCCCTGGCGCGTGCCGGTGCCGTTCTGCCGCGCCATCTGCTCGGCAAGGCTGCGCGCACCGTCGCGCAAGGCCTGCAGCGCCTGGCCCTGGCGACCGACAGCGGCGCCCGGCTGGCCCTGGCCGAGCTGCTCGGCCGCTCCCTCCATCGCCCGTCCGGCCTGGCCGAGCTTGCCCTCGCCCTGCTGGCCTTGTCCCTGCTGGCCCTCGCCCGGCTGGCCTTCTCCCTGCATCCCCTGGGCCTGCATGTCCTTCTGCAGCTGCTCCAGCGCCTTGGCGAGATCCTGCTGGCCCTGGCGCAGCGCATCGAGCGCCTGCTGGCGCTCCTCGGGCGTCATCTCGGGCTGGCCGGCACCGCTGCCGTCGGTGTCGGGGTCGAGCTTGAAGGTCTTGTCCATCAGTTCCTGCTGACGGCGGATCATCTCGCCGAGCTTGTCGAGCGCCTGGTTCATGGCGCCGTTCTCGCCTTGCTGCGCCTGCTGCGACTGGCCGGCCTCGAGATTCTCCATCATCTGCTGCAGCTCGGACAGCATCTGCTGCGCCGCCTCGCGCGAGCCGGTCTTGGCGAGATCCTCGATCTGGTCCATCAGCTTGGCGAGGTCCTGCGGCGTCAGCGTGCGCGCATTCTGGTTCGGCTGCTGGTTCTTCGCCTGCGGGTTCTGCTGCTGGTTGCGGGCGAGCGCCTCGAGATAGCGGCTCATCGCCTCGCGGAGGTCGGCCATCGCCTTGTCGAGCTCGGCGTCGCTCGCCTGGTTCTCGATGGCGTTCTTCAGCCGCTCCTGCGCGGCGCGGAGGTCCTGCGCCGCCAGCGACAGGTCGCCATCCTCGATGCCGAGCGCGATCTGCCACAGGAAGTCGACCACCGAGACGAGATCCTCGTCGTCGCGGGCCCCGATCAGGCGATGATAGGCGGCGCGCAGCGACAGATAGACGCCGTCATCCTTGAACTTGGAGGGATCGATGGTGATCGCGTCGAGCGCATTGGCGACGGCGCGCGCGCTGCCGGCATCGAGTGCCAGGTTGCGGCGCTGCTCGACCACGGCGCGGGCGAGCGGATTGGAGAAGGCGCGCGACGGCAGCACGAAGGTGGTCGGCGCGCTCCGCCCGGTCTGGCCGATCTCGTCGGTCGCGACGAGGACGAGGCTGACCTTGGCGCCGGCGAAGGGATGCGAGGAGAGATCACGGATCGTCTCGCCTGTACCCGCGCGCATGCGCAGCTTCGGCAGCGACAGCGGCACTTCCGGCGCCGTGAACAAGGGTCGCGCGGCCTCGCCCGATGCGGTGGGTTCGGCGCTGGTGATCTCGGCCTTGGCCGAGGCGACGCCATAATCGTCGGAGACCTCATAGGCGAGCGAGAGCGCGCCGCTGGCGGTGGCGCCGGGCTCCCGCGTCAGCGCGATGGTCGGCGGGCTGTCGGGCGTCACCGCGAAGGTCCAGCGCGCGACCGCATTGCCATTGCGGGCGATGGCGACCGTGCCGGCCTCGGCCAGCGCAAAGCGCCGCTCGCCCTGCGGCGGGGCGCCGCCCTCGGCCGTCGCTGCGACCGCGGGCACGGCAGCAGCCGTCGCCTGCCGCGTCAGCTCGAGCGGCACCGGCCGCCCGTCGGCGGTCGCGGCATCGACGCTCATCGTGCCGTCCTCGGGCAGGCGGATGGTGACGATCGAGCCCTCGGGCACGGTGATCGGCCCGTCGGCGGCGGCAAGGCGCGCCGCCTCGCCGGTCAGGAAGAGCGGCGGCCGCCCGGTATAGGCCGGCGGGGTCACCCAGGCGTCGATGCGCGGCGCGGCTTCCGCGGGAATGATGCCGGGGCGGAGCGCATCGGCAAGGCGGGCCTCGCGCTCGCCGCCGGCCGCCATGAAGGCGACGACGAGGAGAAGTGGCACCAGATAGCGCAGCGCATAGGGGTCGCGGCCGTTCATCCCGGGCGAGGGCCAGCCGGACTTCAGCCGGCCGATGCCCTGCAGCAGGCGGAGGCGATGGGCATGCCAGAGCGCGAGGGTCAGCGGATCCTCGGTCGGCGCGGCGAGCGCGTCGCCGAAGGCGGCGGCCGGGCGATGCGGCGTGCCGCTTTCGCGCACGACGCGGGCGAGCGCCTCGTCGCTGCTCGGCCAGCTAAGGCGCAGCAGCGGCACGAGCAGGAACAGCGTCAGCGTGCCGAAGAGCCCGACAAGAGCGAAGCGGCCGAGATCGGGCAGGAGTTGCCAGAGCCCGAGCCAGGAGACGATGAGAAAGACGCCGGCGAGCGAGAGCAGCGGCACGAGCCTTGGCCACAGGCGCTCGAAGCCGAGCGTCCAGCGCGCCCGCCGCACGGCGGCCGCGATCCGTCGCCGCGCCTCGAACTCGGCCCGAGGCGCCAATGCGCCTGCGCCGTCCAGCGCGCCTTGGGTCGTGTCGTCGCTGATGGGCCTGTCGCCGGCAGGCTCAGTCATGGCCGCTCCACTCGTCCTCAAAGCCCGCCCAGGCAGAGACTAACAGCGGAGATGGGGCGATGCGAGGGCGAAGGGAAGATGGCGCCGCCTCAAATCTCCTCCGCGATCTCCCAGGCATGGCCGGAGGGGTCGGCGAAGGCGGCGGTGCGGCGGCCCCAGGGGCGGTCGATCGGGCCGTTGAGGAGGGCGACACCCTTGGCCGCGAGCGCGGCTGCGGTGTCGTCGACGCTGTCGACGCGGATGGTGAGCAGCATGCGGCTGCCGGTCCCTGACGCTCCGACCGGGGCGGGGGTGACGAGCGGCGGCGCCTCGGACGCTGCGAGCAGGTTGATCATCGCGCCCTTGAAGGCAAGCACCGCCGAGACCCCGTCCTCGTAGACGATCTCGGGCGCGAAGACGCTCTGATAGAACGCCTTGGCCGCATCGATATCGTCGACGAACAGCGTCACTACCTCGATCGCATTGGGGATCATCTGAGGCTCCTCCTCGTTTGTCGGTGTCGTCAGGCCATCTGCGGGCGCGGGGTGCGGCCGGGGACGGGCGGGAAGGCGAGGGCGATCGCGACCGCGCCGAGGCCGACGATCGACGAGCCGATGAACAGCCAGGCATAGCTGTCGAAGCGGTCATAGACGACGCCGCCGAGCACCGGACCGAGCGCCATGCCGATCGAGGACAGCATACCGGCGGCGCCGAGCACCGCGCCGAGATTCTGCTGGCCGAAATAGTCGCGCGCCAGCGAGGCATAGAGCGGCATCACGCCGCCATAGGCCGCGCCGAACAGGATCGCGAGGACGTAGAACTCCGCGAGCGCGCCGATCGCGCTATAGGCGGCGATGACGACCGCCTGCACGAGGAGGCCGGCGATCAGCACGGGCTTGGCGCCGAGCCGGTCGGCGAGCACGCCGAGCAGCAGCCGTCCGCCGAGGCCGGCAAGGCCCTCGACGCTATAGATGCTCACCGCCGCCATCGGCGCGACGCCGCAGACGATGGCATAGCTCACCATGTGGAAGATCGGCCCGGAATGGGCGGCGCAGCAGGCGAAGAAGGTGAGCGCGAGAACGATGAATTGCGGTGAGCGCAGCGCGGCGCCGGTGGAAAGGCTCGGATCGGCGGCCGTGCCGCCTCCGCCCGCAGCCGCCAGAGCCGGCGGCGCGCGGACCAGCAGCGCGGCCGGCAGCAGCAGGATCCAGGCGCCGATGCCGATGACCAGCATGGCGAAGCGCCAGTCATAGCCGGTGATCAGCCATTGCGCGAAGGGCGAGATCGTCATCGGCGCCATGCCCATGCCGGCGGAGACGAGCGAGATGGCGAGGCTGCGGTTGGTGTCGAACCAGCCCGAGACGGCGGCGATCATCGGCGCGAAGAAGGCGCTCGCCGAGAGGCCGACCAGGACGCCGAAGGTCGCCTGGAAGGCGATGAGCGACGTCATCCGGCTCGCCAGCACCAGGGCGAGGCCGAGCAGCACGGCGCCCGCCAGCACGACGATGCGCGGGCCGAAGCGGTCGCTCGCCGCGCCCCACAGGAAGCCGGCGACGCCCATCACCAGGAAGTTCAGCGTCATCGCGCTGGAAATGCCGGCGCGCGACCAGCCGGTGTCCGCTGCCATCGGCTCGAGGAACACGGCGAGCGAAAACATCGCGCCGATGGCGACGCAGCCCATCAGCGCGCCGAGAAAGACTATGACCCAGCGATAGGACCCTGTCATGGCACGCGCTCCCCTGATCCGCTCTGCCCAAGAGGTGGCGGCAGCGCCACCTTCCTTGAGACGAACGAACCGTCGCGCCGCCGACAGGCGCAAGGCGAAATCGCCCGCGCGCCTGCTGCCGCTTCAGGCGAGCCAGTCCGGCACGACGTCCATGCCGATCAGCGCGTCGTAGTCCTGGCGCGGGCGCACGACGGCGAAGCGGTCGCCGTCGACGAGGACCTCGGCGGCGAGCGGGCGGGTGTTGTAGGTCGAGCCCTGCACGGCGCCATAGGCGCCGGCCGTCATCACCGCGATCCGGTCGCCGGCGGAGAGCGCCGGCATCCGGCGATCGAGGGCGAGATAGTCGCCTGTCTCGCAGACGCCGCCGACGACATCGGCGATGATCTCCGCCGTGCCCGGCGCGGGCAGGCGCACCGGCTGGATGTCGTGATGCGCCTCATAGAGCGTCGGGCGGATCAGGTCGTTCATGCCGGCATCGACGATGACGAAGGTCTTCGACGAGCCTTCCTTCACATAGACGACGCTGGCGACGAGGATGCCGGCATTGCCGACGATCATGCGGCCGGGCTCGAACAGGATCTTCGCGCCGAGATTGCCGAGCCGCTTCCTGACGATGGCGGCGAAGGCGGCGGGATCGGGCGGCGGCGGATCGCCGAGCTTGTAGGGAATGCCGAGGCCGCCGCCGCCATCAACCGTATCGATCGCGTGGCCGTCTTCGCGCAGCTGGATGACGAGCTCGGCGAGCAGGCCATAGGCCGCGTCGAACGGCTCCATGTCGGTGATCTGGCTGCCGATATGCATGTCGACGCCCGAGACCTTGAGCCCCGGCAGACGGGCTGCCTCGGCATAGACGGCGCGCGCGCGCGGATAGGGAATTCCGAACTTGTTCTCGGCCTTGCCGGTGGTGATCTTGGCATGCGTCTTCGCATCGACATCGGGATTGATGCGGATGGAGATGCGCGCGATCGCGCCCTTTGCAGCGGCGATCGCCGAGATGCGGGCAAGCTCCGGCTCGCTCTCGACATTGAAGCCGTGGATGCCGACATCGAGCGCCAGCGCAATCTCGCGCTCGGTCTTGGCGACGCCGGAAAAGACGATCTTCTGCGGATCGCAGCCGGCGGCGAGCGCGCGGCGGAGCTCTCCCTCCGAGACGACGTCCATGCCGGCGCCCTCGCGGATGAGCGTCTTCAGCACCGCCTGGTTGGAATTCGCCTTCATGGCGTAGCAGACCAGCGTGTCGAGCCCGGCGAGCGCATCGCGGAAGACGCGATAATGGCGGACGAGGGTCGCGGTCGAATAGCAATAGAACGGCGTGCCGACGCTGGCTGCGATCGTCTCGATCGGCACGTCCTCGGCGAAGAGGACGCCGTCGCGATACTCGAAATGGTTCATGGTCGGATCCGGTGGCGGCGCGCGGGCGGCCTCAGAGCAGGTGGTCGATCCAGAGCTTGCGATCGGGCACGCGCGGCTGCGACGTGTCGATCTTCTGGCCGTTCTTCGAGGCTTCCTCGGCCTCTTTGGCCTGCACGCCGCCCGGCGGCGGCTCGAGCGCGCCCTTGACGCCGCAGCCGGCAAGGGCCAGCGCGGAGGCGATGAGAAGAAGGCGGGTCAGCGCGGCCAAGGGGCGGCTCCAGGTGAGATGTCCAACGCGAGGTGTCCAACGCGAGGGTGGTCGCGGCGCGGCGATCTTAGCCGATCGCGCGGGGGCGTCACCCCTAACTTTTCGTGCGCTGCTCGCGCTCCAGCGCCCGCTGCCAGCGTTTCGCCTGCGCGCGGACATTCTTCGGCGAGGTGCCGCCATAGCTGGTGCGGCTCTTCACCGACTTGTCGACGGAGAGCACGGAATAGACGCGATCGTCGATGGCGGCATGCACGGCCTGCATCGCCGACAGCGGCAGGCGGGCGAGCTCGACGCCCTGTTCGGCGGCGAGCGCCACGATGCGGCCGGTGACGTGATGGGCGTCGCGGAAGGGGAGGTTCAGCGCCCGCACCAGCCAGTCGGCGAGATCGGTCGCGGTCGAGAAGCCGGAGCCGGCGGCCTTCTTCAGCGTCGCCGCCTCGGGCTCCATGTCGCGCACCATGCCGTCGGTCGCGGCGATGGCAAGCTCCAGGCTCTCGAAGGCGTCGAAGGCCTGTTCCTTGTCCTCCTGCATGTCCTTCTGATAGGCGAGCGGCAGGCCCTTCATGACGATCATCAGCGCCGTCTGCGCGCCGATGATGCGCCCGGTCTTGGCGCGCACCAGCTCGGCCGCGTCGGGATTGCGCTTCTGCGGCATGATTGAGGAGCCGGTGGTGAAGCGGTCCGACAGGCGGATGAAGCGGAACTGCGCCGACGACCAGATGACGATCTCCTCGGCAAAGCGCGAGAGATGCAGCGCGCAGAGGCTCGCCGCCGAAAGCGCCTCGATGGCGAAGTCGCGGTCGGAGACGCTGTCGAGCGAATTGGCGGTGGGACGGTCGAAGCCTAGCGCCGCCGCCGTATCGAAACGATCGATCGGGAACGATGTGCCGGCGAGCGCCGCGGCGCCGAGCGGGCTTTCATTGAGCCGCGCGCGGGCATCGCGGAAGCGGCCGCGGTCGCGCGCGAGCATCTCGACATAGGCGAGCAGGTGATGGCCGAAGGTGACCGGCTGCGCGCTCTGCAGATGGGTGAAGCCGGGCATGGCGAGGCCGGCATGGGCGAAGGCCTTGTCGGCGAGCGCCTGCTGCAGCGCGGCGAGCGCGCCGTCGACGCCGTCGAGCCAGTCGCGGACATAGAGCTTGAAGTCGGTCGCCACCTGGTCGTTGCGCGAGCGGGCGGTGTGCAGGCGGCCGGCCGGCTCGCCGATCAGCACCTTCAGCCGCGATTCGATGTTGAGGTGGATGTCTTCCAGCGCGCGCGAGAAGGTGAAGCTGCCCTCCTCGATCTCTCGCAGGATCGTGTCTAGACCGGCGACGATCTTTTCGGCATCGTCCGCGCCGATAATTCCCTGGCGTGCGAGCATCATCGCATGGGCCTTCGAGCCGGCGATGTCCTGGCGGTAGAGCTTCTTGTCGAAATCGATCGACGCGTTGATCTCTTCCATGATCGCGGCGGGTCCCTGCGAGAAGCGGCCGCCCCACATCGAATTGCTCATGAACGCTCTCTCGAAGGAATGATCCGGAATGGCTGAACGAGGCGGCGGCAAGCGCCTTCCCCTGGTGATGGCTCTCGCGGCGATCGCCGGGATCGCTGCAGGGTTGGCGGTGGTATACGTGAGGGAAAGCGCCGATGGCAATGCGGCAGCGGTGGCAGGCGCCTCGGCGGGCGGCGACTGTTCGGCGGCGGTGACCGCGGCGGCGCTGCTTCAGCCCTTCGCCAAGGGGGAAGTCGCCGCCTTCCAGCCGATCGACCGCCCGGTCCAGCTCAGCCAGCTCGCCTTCAAGCATGGCGACGGCACGGCGGCGAGCCTCGCCGATTTCGGCGGCAAGACGGTGCTCTTGAACCTTTGGGCGACGTGGTGCGTCCCCTGCCGCAAGGAGATGCCGGCGCTCGGCCGCCTCGCCGAGGCGGAGGCGGGCGCCGACTTCGCGGTGGTGCCGGTCTCGATCGACACGCAGGACCCCGGCAAGCCGAAGGCCTTTCTCGACCAGATCGGCGTCACGTCGCTGCCGCTCTATGCCGATCCGACGACGAAGATCTTCGGCGCCCTGAAGAGCGAGGCGCTGGCGGTCGGCCTGCCGACCACCGTGCTCATCGACGGCAAGGGCTGCGCCCTCGGCGTCGTTTCCGGCCCCGCCGAATGGGACTCGAACGACGCCAAGGCCCTCATCGCCGCGGCGAGGAAGAGCGTCTGAGAGAGGCGGCGAGCCGCGAGAGCGCCGTCAGCTCGGCGCGCCAGCCGCCGCTGCGGGCCTCGACACGATGAGGATCAGCGTCGCCAGCCCGGTGATGATCGTTCCTGCGAGGGCGAGCGGCCAGAGGCCGAGCGTCAGCAGCGGGGCGACGAGGGCGGTGCCGGCGGCTGCCGTGGCGAGGATGCCGGCGACGACGAGAGCGGCGCCGCGCGAATGGTCGCCTTCGGCCGCCAGGATCGCCTGATGAAAGCCGACCGGCCCGCGGATGCCGAAGCCGAGATTGACGAAGATCCAGATGGCGATGACCACCGCGAGCTCGATGCCGCCGAGGGCCGCATAGATCCACAAGGCCAGGAAGGCGGCCGCGAGCAAAGCCGTTCCGGTGACGATGACGCGTTCGGTGCCGAACCGCTCAGCGAGCCGGCTCGACAGGTTGGCGCCGATGATGAAGGAAGCGACCCCGATCGCCTGCATCAGGACGAAGCCTTCGACGCCGCGGCCGAGCGAGCCCGTGATCACGGCCGGGGCGCCGAAGACGAAGACCAGCAATCCGCCGAGCGCGAAGGCCTGGCTGAGGGCATAGCGCAGAAACAGGCGGCTGCCGAGGATCGTCCAGTAGGTCTTGTGCCGCTCCAGGGCCTCGCCTCTCGCCGGCAGCCGGCGCGCGATCGCCGCAAGCGTCAGCGTCAGCAGAATTCCGAGACCGCCCAGCACGAAGAAGGAGACCTTCCAGCCGCCGAGCGACAGCAGAAAGGCGCCTGCGACGGGCGCCAGCGCCGGCGCGAGAGCCTCGATCGAGCCGAGCCGGCCGATCGCCGCGGCGGCGCGGTCATCGGAAAAGATGCCCTTGATGAAGCCGGGCGCGAAGACGGCCGGCGCTGCCCCGAACGCGCCCTGGGCGAGGCGCAGCGCGATCAGCCAGTCGAGCGAGGGTGCGAAGGTGGCCGCGAGCGAGGCCAGCGTGAACAGCCCCAGCGACCAGACGAGCAGGCGGCGCGGATCGTGCCGCGCGCCCAGTTCGCCAAAGGCAATGAGGCCGACCATCGTTCCGAGCGCATAGGCGGCGAGCACCATCTGCGCGCGTTCGATCGAACTGCCGAAGGCCGCGGGCAGGCTCGGAACGGCCGGCAGCACCAGATCCGTTCCGGCAATGCCGAGCACGGTGCTGACGGCAACGAGGCTGAAAAGCGCGTGAGGATTGAGGGACCGCGACATCGGCTGCGTCTGTCAGCGCCCCGATCAGCGCGTCGGGACGGGAACTTCGCCGCGGTAGTCGTAGAAGCCGCGCTGCGTCTTGCGGCCGAGCCAGCCGGCTTCGACATATTTGACCAGCAGCGGGCAGGGCCGGTATTTGGAATCGGCGAGGCCCTCATAGAGCACCTGCATGATCGAGAGGCAGGTGTCGAGGCCGATGAAATCGGCGAGCTGCAGCGGGCCCATCGGATGGTTGGCGCCGAGCTTCATCGCCGTGTCGATCGCCTCGACCGAGCCGACGCCCTCATAGAGCACGTAGATCGCCTCGTTGATCATCGGCAGCAGGATGCGGTTGACGATGAAGCCCGGGAAATCCTCGGAGACGGTGACGGTCTTGCCGAGCTTCGCCACATAGGCCTTGGCGGCCGAGAAGGTCTCTTCCTCGGTGGCGATGCCGCGGATCAGCTCGACGAGCTGCATCACCGGCACCGGGTTCATGAAGTGAATGCCGATGAAGCGCTCGGGCCGGTCGGTGGCCGAGGCAAGGCGGGTGATCGAGATCGACGAGGTGTTGGTGGCGAGCATCGCATCCGGCCGCAGCGCCGGGCAGATGCTGGTGAAGATCTTGCGCTTGACCGCCTCGTCCTCGGTCGCCGCCTCGATGACGAGGTCGCAGCTCGCCAGCGCATCGACGCCGATGGCCGGCTTGACGCGCGCGAGCGCGTTCTTGCGATCTTCCTCGCTGATGCGGCCGGAATGGACCTGGCGCGAGAGATTGCCGTCGATCGTGGCGAGGCCCTTGCGGACGCGGTCCTCGGCGATGTCGTGCACGAACACGTCGAAGCCGGCGAGGGCGCTGACATGGGCGATGCCGTTGCCCATCTGGCCGGCGCCGATGACGCCGATGGTCGAAATCGCGTTGCTCATGGTCCTGGCGGACGCCTCTCTTGCGGCTGGACGGGCTCCAGCGAAAGCTTAGTGGAAAGCGCCGGCCCCGTCTAAGCCTAACCGGCCCGGCGCTTTACGCGTCGAGCGCGGCGATCAGGGCCGGAACGGCGGTGAAGAGATCCTCGACGAGGCCATAGTCGGCAACCTGGAAGATCGGTGCGTCGCCGTCCTTGTTGATGGCGACGATCACCTTCGAATCCTTCATGCCGGCGAGATGCTGGATCGCGCCGGAAATGCCGACGGCGACATAGAGATCGGGCGCGACCACCTTGCCGGTCTGGCCGACCTGCAGGTCGTTGCCGGCATAGCCGGCGTCCACCGCGGCGCGCGAGGCGCCGATGGCGGCCTTGAGGCGGTCGGCGAGCGGGGCGATCACGCTGTTGAAGGTGTCGGCCGAGCCGAGCGCGCGGCCGCCGGAGACGACGATGCGGGCGCCGGCGAGCTCGGGCCGCTCGGACGACGACAGCGCTTCGCCGACGAAGGTCGAGAGCGCAGGCGTCGGCGCGACGCCGACGGTCTCGATCGGCGCGCTGGCCGCGCCTTCCGGCGTCGGCGCGAAGGCGGCGGTGCGCACGGTCAGGACGCGCGTCGCATCCTCGGAGCGCACCGTCTCGATCGCGTTGCCGGCATAGATCGGCCGCTCGAAGGTGTCGGGCGCGAGCACCGCGGTCACTTCCGAGACCTGCATCACGTCGAGCAGGGCGGCGACGCGCGGCAGGAGGTTCTTGCCGTTCGCGGTCGCCGGCGCGACGATCGCGTCATAGTCGGCGGCGATCGAGAGAACCAGTTCGGACAGCGGCTCGGCGAGGTGATGGGCCAGCGCCGGATCGTCGGCAAGGCGCACGCGGGCGACGCCGTCGAGGCGGGCCGCCGCTTCAGCGATGGCGCGGCAATGGCTGCCGGCGACGAGGATGTCGACCGGGCCGCCGAGCGCCCGCGCGGCGGTGAGCGCCTTGGCCGTCGCCTCGTTGAGGCTGCGCCCGTCATGTTCGGCGATGAGCAGCGTCGGCATGCTAGAGAACTCCCGTTTCCTTGAGCCGAGCGACGAGCTCGTCGGCGGAGGCGACCTTGATGCCGCCGGCGCGGCGCGGCGGCTCCGTCGTCTTCAGCACGGCGAGTCGCGGCGTGACATCGACGCCGAGCGCCTCCGGCGTCGTCTCGTCGAGCGGCTTCTTCTTCGCCTTCATGATGTTGGGCAGCGAGGCATAGCGCGGCTCGTTGAGGCGGAGATCGGTCGTCACCACGGCCGGAAGCGCAAGGCTCAAGGTCTCGGTGCCGCCATCGACCTCGCGGCTCACCTCGATCGTTTCCGGGCCGAGCTCGATCTTCGAGGCGAAGGTCGCCTGCGGCCAGCCGAGCAGGGCTGCCAGCATCTGGCCGGTCTGGTTGTTGTCGTCGTCGATCGCCTGCTTGCCGAGAATGACGAGGCCGGGCGCCTCGGTGGCGATGATCGCCTTCAGGAGCTTGGCGACCGCGAGCGGCTCGAGGCGCGGCGCATCGGTCTTGACCAGGATGCCGCGGTCGGCGCCCATCGCGAGGCCGGTGCGCAGCGTTTCCGCCGATTTTTCGCCGCCGACCGAGACGACCACCACTTCGCTCGCCTTGCCGGCTTCCTTCAGCCGCAGCGCCGCCTCGACGGCGATCTCGCAGAAGGGGTTCATCGCCATCTTGACGTTGGCGAGATCGATGCCGCTGCCGTCCGGCTTGACGCGGACCTTCACATTGGCGTCGACGACCCGCTTCACGGGCACCAGGATCTTCATGGTCGGATGTCGCTCTCGTTCGGGCGCGGGGGCGCCTCATCAACGGCCGCGGACCGTATCGGCGCAAAATGAGCGAGTCAACGCAGGCCGCCGGCTTCAGACGACCGGTTCGGCCGTGATCAGTTCCGGCTCCTCGCGGGCGAGCAGCGGCACGCCGTGCCGGCGCATCAGGAGGATCAGGATGGCGCCGGTGGTGAGACCGCCGAGATGCGCCGCCCAGGAGATCTCGCCGGGCGGGCCGAACAGGAAATTGTAGAGCTGCAGCAGGATCCAGAAGCCGAGCACCCAGACGGTGCGGAGGCGCAGCGGTATTCGAAAGAGCAGCAGGATCCAGATTTTCACGCGCGGATGCAGCAGGAAATAGGCGGCAATGACGCCGGCGACCGAGCCGGAGGCGCCGATCAGCGCCATGTCAGAGCCCGGCGCGACGGCGACATGGGCGAGCCCGCCGCCGATCGCGCAGAGGAAATAGAACAGGATGAATCGCCAGTGGCCCATGGCGTCCTCGACATTGTCGCCGAAGACCCAGAGGAACAGCATGTTGCCGGCGAGGTGCCAGATGTCGCCATGCAGGAAGCTCGACGTCAGGAAGGTCATCCATTCCGGCGCATGGAACACGCCGGGTGTGCGGACATGGATGCCCATCAGCGTCGAGGGGATCAGGCCGAAGGCCATCACCGACTGCGCCTCCGCGTCGGCATTGCCGCCGCGCTGGTAGAACATGAACACCAGCACGTTGAGCACGACGATGCCGCGCGTCGCCCAGGGAAAGCGGATATAGCGCAGCGGATTCTGGTCGTGCAGCGGAACGAACATCAGGCGCCTTCAGCGATTCTGGCCAGGCACCCAGAGGACGTCGCCTGTTCCGCGATCATTCACGAATCGCGCCGCAACGAAAAGAAAATCCGACAGGCGATTGATATAGCGCAATGCGGACGAATTGACGCTCTCCCTTGCGGCGAGCGCGACGACCAGCCGCTCGGCCCGGCGGGCGACCGTCCGCGCGACATGGAGTGTCGCCGCGGCGCGCGATCCACCCGGCAAGACGAAGGAGCGCAGCGGCTGCAGCGTCTCGTTCAGCTCGTCGATTTCGCTCTCGATCCGCTCGACCTCGCGGTCGCTGACGCGGAGCGCGGCGCGGCCGGGCGCAAGGCTCTGCTCGGGCGTCGCGAGATCGGCGCCGAGATCGAACAGGTCGTTCTGGATCCGGCCGAGCATGGCGTCGACGATCGGCTCGTCGACGAGTTCGATGCGGGCGACGCCGATGGCGGCGTTCACCTCGTCGACGGTGCCGATGCATTCGAACAGCAGGTCCGCCTTGGACCGCCGTTCGCCGGTGACGAGGCCGCTGGAGCCGTCGTCGCCTGTGCGGGTGTAGATGCGATTGAGCGCGACCATGGCAGCCTCAGCGGGAGGAAAAGTAAAGCGCGGCCATCATGATGACGAGCGCCACGAATTGCAGCAGGACGCGCAGGCGCATCAATTGCTGCGAGCGGTTGGGGGAGCCGCCGCGCAGCATGTTGAAGAGGCCGAGCAGAAGGACGATCGCGACCGCCGCGAGGGCGATCGGGATCAGGAAATGGAAGAACGTGTTCATGATGGGAACCCAACCGATCTCAGCCGGCGCATCGCGCACCGGAGGCTAGCCGAGCGGCGCCGTTCCCACCATGCTCAGTTGAGAATGAAGAGCGCGAGGTTGAGGACGCCGGCGAAGCTGACCCAGACGACATAGGGCACCAGCAGCCAGCCGGCCAGCCGGTCGATGCGCCCGAAGCGCGCAATCGTCACGAGGATTGCGATATCGAGCAGCGCGATGACGACGAGCCCGCCGCCGATCGCGTGCTGGCCGAAGAACACGATCGACCAGGCGGCGTTCAGAACCAGCTGGATGGCGAAGATGCCGATAGCGCCGAGCCGCTCGCCGCCGGTGGAGCGGTTGACGACGCGCCAGAGCGCGACGGCCATCATCGCGTAGAGCACCGTCCAGACCGGCCCGAACAGCCAGTTCGGCGGATTGAACACCGGCTTGGCGAGGCTCTGGTACCAGGTCGGGATCGAGGGCAGCGTCGCCGCCGACGCGATCGCGCCCACCGCGAAGCACACGATGAGGCAGATGATCAGGCTGACAATGGAAAAACGCGTGCGGGGCAAGTCGATCCGACCAGGGTCGGTCAATGAAGGGGACATGAAGACACCGTTGCCAGTCTGGGGCAACTGAAATGCGTCTGACCCGCTTTGGTTCCGCTCAGGAGTTGCGGGCAATCAGCGCATCGAGCCAGCGCGCCGGCAGCAGGCGCCGCATCAGCGCCGCGAGCTTGGTCAGCAGTGTGACGCGATAGCGCAGCCGCGGACGCGGGCTGTCGAGGGCATGCAGCAGCGCGGCGGTGACCGCCTCGGGGCCGAGCTTGAAGCGCGAGGGCTTGCGGGCGCCGGTCAGCCGCGCGAGCTGGGCCTCATAGCCCGCTCTGTGCTGTGAGCCGGCCATGTCGATGGTCGCATGGAAATTGGCGAGCGCATTGGCCGTGAAACGGGTCGCGATCGGCCCCGGCTCGATCAGGACTACGTCGATGCCGCTGCCGGCGAGCTCGATCCGCAGCGAATCGGTGAGGCCCTCGAGCGCGAATTTCGACGCGACATAGGCGCCGCGATATTTGCCGGCGACGATGCCGAGCACCGACGAGCATTGCACGATGCGCCCCTTGCCGGCGCGGCGCATCGCCGGCAGCACCAGGTTTGTCAGCGTGTGCCAGCCGAACAGATTGACCTCGAACTGCCGCCGCAGCACGGCGGTGGAGAGGTCCTCGACGGCGCCGACCTGGCCATAGGCGCCGTTGTTGAAGAGGGCGTCGAGCCGCCCGCCCGTCGCGCTGAGCACGGCGTCGGCGGCGGCCACGATCGAGGCCTCGTCCTCATAGTCGAGAGAAAGCGCCGTCAGGCCGGCGGCGCGGAGCCGCGCGAGATCCGCGTCCTTTCGTGCCGTCGCGAAGACCTGCCAGCCGCGCGCGGCCAGCGTCAGCGCGGCATGTTCGCCGATGCCGGAGGAGGCGCCGGTGATGAGGATCGAGCGTTGCGTCATGCGGCGAGGCTACAGGATAGGGCGCGCCGCCGCCAAGCGGGGCTCATTCGCAGATGCGGTAGTCGCCGGTGCGGCCGCGCTTGATTGCGTCGAGATGCAGGTGGCTTGCATGCTCGACATCGGAGCCGGGTCCCAGCACCGTCGTGAAGCGGCGACAGGCGGCGAGGCGGATCAGCTCGATGAAGGCGGCATCGGTCGCGCGCTGCCCGTCCGATTTCGCCACCTGGACCACGCGACTGCCGATGGCAAAGCCCGCGATGTCGATCGCATTGGCGAAGGCATGTTCCGAGAGCCTGGCGCCTGCGACATTGTTGCGGCCGCGGCAGGTATAGGAGCCGGCAACGTCGATCTTGGTCACCGGCGCGCCGAAAGCGGCCTTGGCGGCGCTCTGCACGTCCTCGCCGACCCAGGTCGCGAGCGCGCTGGCCATGGCGCAGTCGAGCGTCGCGGCCGGCGAAAGCGTCACCGCGCCGGATTGCAGCGCGGTCACGTTGAAGGGATCCGGCGCGCCGCACTCGCCTTCGACGATCGGCGGCTCGGCCTTGGCGATGATGGCGAGCGATGCCATGCCGGCGCTGCAGGCGGCGAGTTCGTCGGCTGTCGGAAGATAGCGTGGCGGCTCGTTCGAGGCGGCTGGAGCGTCCGGCTTCGTTGCCGGCGTCGGCATCTCGGCCGGCGCCGCCACGGGCGGCAGCGGTTGCGGCAGGACCGGCGGGATGACATTGCCGAGCGCCTCGGCCGGCGGGATGACGGTGCCGGCCGCGGGCGCCGGCTCGGCGACCGGCGCTGTCGGCGGCACGGTCGCTTCGAGATCGACTGGCGCGGCGGGCTCGGTCTCATCCGGCGGCGTCGCAACGGGTTCCGGACTGGGCTCGGGCAGCGGCGGCTTGCTCTCCGCCGGGGGCGGGACAGGGTCTGCGGAGGGCGAGGGCGTCGGCAGCGGCGGGGCGGCGGTCGGGGCGCCGGGCTGCGCCTTCGGCTCCGCCTCGGAGGCCGAGGCCGGCGTGTCGTCCGGCTTCGGCGCCGGCAGCGGCGGCTTGGCCGCGGCCGCCGGCGGCTGCGTCTTCAGGCGCGAGCGGCGCTGATGGGGCGGCGGATCGCTGCGTGGGATGATCTTCTCGAGCAGCTCGCCGGGGGTGAGGGCGGCGGCCGGCGCCGACGAAAACGCCATGAGCGCCATGAGCGCGATGACGATCGCCGCCGCCGCGCCCGTACTCCAAGCGCCTGATCGCAAAGCCAAAGGCCGTCCTCCGCGCTGTCTCTCCCCATGCAACGCGACAGAGTGGGCGTGGTTGCGCCTACCAGTCGAACGCGTCGGTGGTGAGCCGGCGTCCGATCATCATGGCATCGCCGACGAGGCGGAGCGGCGTCACGTCGAAATCACTCTGCCGCGTCGCGAGCAGTTCGGCGAAGCGCTCATAGATGCGCTCATACTCCTCGCTCGGCTGCTCGACGGTGACATGGCCATCGACGCTGAGCGAGGCGCCGCCGCGGAAGAGCCGCAAGGAATGGCCGCCCTTGGTCTCGATCTCGATATGCCACTTCTCGTCGCCCTGCTCGCGCCAGTCGAAATCGGCGGTGAGCGCCGGTGCGTCCGGATCGGTGCTGGAGAAGGTGACCTCGACGCCGATCGGCGTCTGCCGGTTGGCGGGATAGGTCAACTCGGCGCTCTTCACGAAGGGCGTCACCGGCAGGATCTTCACGAAGATCGACAGCGCGTTGATGCCGGGATCGAACACGCCGAAGCCGCCGGGCTCGAAGACCCAGTCCTGGCCGGGATGCCATTTGCGCACGTCCTCGCGCCAGGAGATCCTGAGCGCGCGAACGCCCGCGCCGGCGAGGATCGCCCGCGCCTCGTCGACGGCCGGATTATACTGCGAATGCCAGGTGGCGAAGACGACGCGGCCGCGCTTCTTCGCATGCGCCTCGATATCGGCCGCCTCGGCCAGCGTCGCGGCGGTCGGCTTTTCCAGCAGAATGTCCTTGCCGGCGTCGAGCGCCTCGATCGCGATGGCATGGCGGACATCCGGCGGCGTGCAGATCGCAACCGCGTCGATCTCGGGGATCGCCTTGTACATCTCGGCCGGTGTCTTGAAGGTCGGCAAGCCGCGATGGGTGATGCCGCGCTGGCTGGTCACCGCCACCAGCTCGAAGGCCGGGTTCTTGTCGACAACAGGCAGATGCTGGTCCTGCGCGATCTTGCCGAGCCCGATGATCGCGATCTTCCGTCTGGTCATTTGTCCTCCGCACCGCCCTCTACGGCCGGTTCCCATCATTGCCTCCCCGGCATCGCCGGTTCGCAAGCGAGCCTAGTTGCAAACCCCGCGCCGGTCGAGATCAGGCCGGACGGTCGCTACCGCGCTCCACGACGAAACGGAGGATGCGCAGGCCATTGGCCGCGCTCTCCTCGCTCTTCGCGATCAGCCGGTGGCCGTCCTCTCGGCAGAGATGGGGGATGTCGATCGCCGCCATCGGATCGGTCGCGAGGATCACGAGCCGGTCGCCTTGCGCCATCGCGCCGAGGACTTTGCGCGCCTTCAGCACCGGCAGCGGGCAATCGAGCCCGATCGCGTCGAGTTCACGCATGTCGTCCGGCACGAACTTGTCTCCGTCTTGGCATCGCAGCCGGACAGCATCGCGCGCCTGGTCCGGCCAACGCTTTCTTAAAGCAGAAAATCGTAGAAAGCTCGCTGGCGGCCCGCCTTGCGAGGCGATCGCCAAGACGAGGAGCCGAGCCTTTTGCGCCTTTCCTTCGCTGGCATGGTCGACCGCTGGGCTCCCGCCCGGCTGAAAGCGCCGCTCGGCCGGATCGGCGCCGGCCTTGACGCCATCGTCCTCGGCCGCGACGAGCGCTCGGTGACGCAGCGCATCGCGCTGACGACCTTCCTGGTGCGCGTCGTCAGCGCCTTCATCGCCTATCTCTCGCAGGTGCTCCTGGCGCGCTGGATGGGCGATTTCGAATATGGCGTCTATGTCGTCGTCTGGGTCGGCGCCGTGATCATCGGCGGCCTCGCCTGCTTCGGCATCCAGACGGCGATCGTCCGCTTCATCCCCGAATATGGCGAGCGGCGCGAGCTGGAGCTCTTGCGCGGCATCATCCTCGGCAGCCGCGTGCAGGGCATCGCCAGCTCCACCGCCATCGCCGGCCTCGGCATGATCGGCATCTTCCTGCTCGGCGACCGCATCGCGAGCTACTATGTCATGCCGCTCTATCTGGCGGCGGTCTGCGTTCCGATGCTGGCGATCGGCGAGATCCAGGATGGCCTCGCGCGCGGCTTCAACTGGCCAGGTCTCGCGCTCTGGCCGACCTTCATCATCCGCCCGATCCTCATCATCGGCTTCACCTTCGCCGCGATCCGGCTCGGCGCGGCGCCCGATGCGACCACCGCGATGGCGATGGCGATCGTCGCGACCTACCTGACCGCGCTCTGGCAGATGCTGGCGATCCGCAAGCGAACCGCCGAGGCGGTCCCGGGCGGGGCGCGCCGATACCGCTCGCTGCACTGGATCGCCATCGCGCTGCCGATCTTCCTGGTCGAGGGCTTCTTCAACCTCCTCACCAATGTCGACATCCTTATCGTCGGCCAGCTCAGGCCGCCGGAAGAGGTCGCGGTCTATTTCGCGGCGGTGAAGACGCTGGCGCTGGTGCATTTCGTCTATTTCGCGGTGCGCGCCGCGATGATGCCGCGCTTCTCGCAATATTACGCAAGCGGCGACCGCGCCCGCTTCGAGGCGGTGGTGCGCGACTCGCTGCACTGGACCTTCTGGCCCTCGGTGGCGGCGGTGGGGGTGCTGCTCGTCGCCGGCCGGCTGCTGCTCTCCTTCTTCGGCCCGAGCTTCACGGCGGGCTATGGTCTCCTCTTCATCTTCTCGCTCGGGCTCCTCGTCCGCGCCTCGATCGGCCCGGCCGAGAGCATCCTGACCATGGCCGGCGAGCAGCGGATCTGCGCCGCCGTCTATGCCGCGACTTTCCTCGTCAATCTCGTGCTCAACTATTCGCTGATCCCGCATTTCGGCCTCGAAGGGGCGGCGATCGCCACCTCCACCGCGCTGGCGGTCGAATCGATCGGCGTCTATCTCGCGGTGCGCTGGCGCATGCGGCTGCGCTGTTCGATCGTCCATGTGCTGATGCGAGGTTCATCGATCGCGCTCCCCGATGGAGAGAAGGGATGACCGCGCGGGGCCTGCCGGAGCGCGCAGCCTGGCGGGCGCTGGCGGCGGCGGCGCCGGGTTCCAATCCGTTCTTCGCGCCGGGCATTCTCGAGGCCGCGCTGACGGCGCTCGCCGGGGACAAAGTGACCGTTGCCGCTGCCACCAACGCGGCCGGCCGGCTCGTCGCGCTCGCGCCTGTCGTGCCGATGCGGCTCGGGCGGCTCGTTCCGGCCATCGCCGTCTGGACCCATCTCTATGGCCCGCTCGGCACCCCGCTGATCGATCCTGATGATCCCGACGCCGCGATCGCCGGCCTGATCGCCGCGATGGAGGGCGCGCGGCGCGGCAAGCGCATCCTCGTCTTTCCCGACCTGCCGCTCGACGGCGTCGTCGCCGATGCCTTGCGACGGTTTGCAGCGAAGGCCGGACGGCTGATTGAAGTCGTCGGCGCGCACGCGCGCGCGGTGCTCCGTCCGGCGGAGGTCACGGGCGGGGTGCGGGCCGCGCTGCCGGCCAAGACGCGCAAGGAGCTCGGCCGCCAGCTCCGCCGGCTTGGCGATCTCGGACCGGTGCGCTTTTCCTCGGCCACCACCGCGGCGGATCTGCCGGCCGCGCTCGACGTCTTCCTCGCGCTGGAAGCGACCGGCTGGAAGGGCGCGCGCGGGACGGCGCTGGCGCTGCGGCCCGAGGCGCTCGCCTTTGCGCGCGGCCTGATCGACCGGGCGGAGCCGGGCGCGGTGCGCATCGATGCGCTGGAGGCGGGCGGGCGGCCGGTGGCGATGCTGATCGCGCTCCGGAGCGGCGGCACGCTCGTCACCTGGAAGATCGCGCATGATCCGGCGCTCGGCCGCTTCTCGCCGGGCGTGCAGATCATGCTGGACGCATCAGAAGCCTACGCCGCCGATCGCACGCTGAGCCTTGTCGATTCGCTCGCCAGCGCCGATCATCCGATGATCGACCGGCTATGGAGTGGGCGCCAGTCCGTCGGCACGTTCACCATAGGCACAGATGGGGGGGCCTTCGGCCTCGCGCTTGGTCTCCTTCTTGCGCGGACAGAGGTCACGGCGCGTGCGAAAGTGCGCGCGCTGATCAGGCGGGGGTAAGAGACCCGCCCCGGTGAGGGAGGACCTCTCATGACCGCATCGAACGGCGCCTATGCTGCCGAGACCGGCCGGCTGATCGCGCTCGACCCGGCGCTGATGGCTCGCGCCTTCCCCAGGGAACCCTTCGCCTATCACCATGCGCTGGCGGCCCATCCGCTGCTGCAGCTGGAGGCGCTGGCCGAACTTGCCGCGCGCATGCCGCGCGACCGGCTCGAATACAATTCCGGCCGCCTGAAGATCGACCAGAAGCCGGAGGAGACGCCGGGCGTCGCGCTCGCGCCGGCCGAGATCGTGCGCCAGATCGAGACGGCGGGCGCCTGGATGGTCCTGAAAAATGTCGAGGCGATTCCCGAATATGGACGCCTCGTCGCCAGCGTGCTCGACGAGGCCGCTCGCGCCGCGGGTCATGCCGACCGCAAGAGCGCCGGCATGGCCGAGCCGATGGGCTTCATCTTCGTCTCGTCGGCCCAGTCAGTGACGCCGTTCCACCTCGACTATGAGGAAAACTTCTTCGTCCATCTGCATGGCGACAAGGCCATGCATGTGTTCGACAACCGCGACCGGTCGATCATCGACGAGGAGGGGCTGGAAGCCTTCCCCGGCAAGCATCGCAACCACCGCTACAGCGAGGCCTTCAAGGCGCGCGAGACCGTGTTCGCCCTCAAAGCCGGCGAGGGCATGTTCCTGCCCTATACCTGGCCGCATTGGGTCGAGACCGGCGCCGACTGGTCGATCTCGATGGCGATCACCTGGAAATCGGCGAGCGACCTCCGCCTCAACAAGCTCTATTTCGCCAATGCCGTGCTGCGCCGCCTCGGCATGCCGCAGCAGGCGCCGGGCGCCCGGCCACGGCTCGACGCGGCCAAGGTCGCGCTCTACGACGTCGCCCGCTGGCCGCTGGAGCCGCTGCGCCGTTTCGAGGCGCTGCGTCGCTTGCTGCGCGGCGCCCTCTTCGGCCGCGCCGCCAACTATTATTACGGCGGCAAGGCCTGACGGCAGGTCGCCCATGAAAAAGGGGCGGATCGATGATCCGCCCCTTTTCGTTCAGCCCGTTTCGGCCATCCGCCGTGAGGCGGGTGCCGACGCGTCAGCCCTTGTTCTTGTTGTAGACGTCGAAGATGACGGCGCCGAGCAGCACGAGGCCCTTCACGACCTGCTGCCAGTCGACATTGACGCCCATGATCGACATGCCGTTGTTCATCACGCCCATGATGAAGCCGCCGACCACGGTCGAGATCACCTGGCCGACGCCGCCCATGGCAGAGGCGCCGCCGATGAACACCGCCGCGATGACGTCGAGCTCGCTGCCGAGACCGGCCGCCGGGACGGCCTGGCCGAGGCGGGCGGCGATGATGAGGCCGCCGAGCGCGGAGAGCATGCCCATGTTGACGAAGACGAGCAGCGTCAGCCGCTCGGTCTTGATGCCGGAGAGCTGGGCCGCCTTGATGTTGCCGCCCATGGCATAGACGCGGCGGCCGACCGTCGTCTGCTTGGTGAGGAAGACGAAGATGGCGATGAGCAGCGCCATCACCATCAGCACGATCGGGAAGCCGCGATAGACGGCGAACTGGAAGACGAGGAACAGCGCCAGCGCCGAGACGACCAGCGTCTTCAGGATGAAGAGCGGCGCCGGCTCGGATTCCGAGCCATGCTGGAGGCGGGTGCGCCGCGCCATGATGCCGGTGATGACATAGGCGAGCACGGCGATGAGGCCGAGCACGACCGTCGTCATGTGCAGCACGATGCCGGAGCCGACGATGGTCTTGCCGGCGGCGTTGACGACCGGCGGCACCAGGGTCAGCGGGCCGATCAGGTCGGGCAGGAAGCCGGAGGAGAGCTGCTTGAAGCTGTCGGGCAGCGGGCCGACCGAGGAGCCGCCGCCGAGCAGGCCCTGGCACATGCCGCGGAAGACGAGCATGCCCGCCAGCGTGACGATGAAGGAGGGAATGCGGTGATAGGCGATCCAGTAGCCCTGCGCCGCGCCGATGGCGCCGCCGATCACGAGGCAGATGATCGAGACCACCAGCGGATTGCTCAGCACCGGACCGAGCGGCCAGATCACCATCATCATCGCCGCGAGCGCGCCGATGAAGCCGGCGACCGAACCGACGGAGAGATCGATATGGCCGGCGACGATGACGAGCAGCATGCCGAGCGCCATCACGATGATGAAGCTGTTCTGCTGCACGAGGTTGCTGAGATTGACCGGCTTGAACAGCGTGCCGGTCGTCAGCTGGAAGAACACCATGATGGCGATCAGCGCCAGCACGAGCCCGTAGTCGCGCAGATTGGAAACGAAGGACGACACGGGGACACGCGTCGTCGGTGGGATGTCCTGGGCAACGCCCGACTGTGTTGGAACGCTGTCGCTCATGATGCTGCTCTTCCTTCTCCGCGCACGATGGCGCGCATGATCTTCTCCTGGCTGGCGTCTGCCGACGCCATCTCCCCCACGATCCGTCCCTCGTTCATGACGTAGATGCGGTCGGAGATGCCGAGGAGCTCGGGCATTTCGGAGGAGATGACGATGATCGCCCGTCCCTCCGCCGCCAGCCGCGCGATGATCGTGTAGATCTCATATTTCGCGCCGACATCGATGCCGCGCGTCGGTTCGTCGAGGATCAGCACCTTCGGATCGGCGAACAGCCATTTCGACAGCACCACCTTCTGCTGGTTGCCGCCGGAGAGATTGCCGGTCTTCTGCAACACGCTGGAGGAGCGGATATTGGTCTTCTTCCGATAGTCGTTGGCGACATCGAGCTCGCGGAGGTCGTCGATGACGCCCGCGCGCGACACGCCCTTCAGATTGGCGATGGTGATGTTGTTCTTGATGTCGTCGATGAGGTTGAGGCCGAACACCTTGCGGTCCTCGGTGACATAGGCGATGCCCTGCTCGACCGCCTTGCCGACCGAGGAGACGTCGAGCGTCTTGCCGCGCAGGCGGACCTCGCCGCTGATCTTGCGGCCATAGCTGCGGCCGAACAGGCTCATGGCGAATTCGGTGCGGCCGGCGCCCATCAGTCCGGCGATGCCGACGACCTCGCCCTCGCGGACATTGACGTCGATGTTCTTGATGACCTGCCGCTCCGCATGCAGCGGATGGTAGACCGACCAGTTCTTCACCTCGAAGATGACCTCGCCGATCTTGGGTTCGCGCGGCGGGTAGCGGTCCTCGAGCGAGCGGCCGACCATCGAGGTGATGATGCGGTCTTCGCTGATCTCCGAGCGGTCCAGCGTCTCGATCGTGCGGCCGTCGCGAATGACCGTGACATGGTCGGCGACGCGGTTGATCTCGTTCAGCTTGTGCGAAATGATGATCGAGGTGATGCCCTGCTTCTTGAATTCGAGCAGGAGATCGAGCAGCGCCTGGCTGTCCTTCTCGGAAAGGCTGGCGGTCGGCTCGTCGAGGATGAGCAGCTCGACTTCCTTCGACAGCGCCTTGGCGATCTCGACGAGCTGCTGCTTGCCGGTGCCGATATTGGTGATCAGCGTCTTCGGATCCTCGCTGAGGCCGACCTTCTTCAGCAATTGGCGCGTGCGCGCCTCGTTGGCATGCCAGTTGATGACGCCGAAGGTGGCATGCTCGTTGCCGAGGAAGATGTTCTCGGCGATCGACAGCATCGGCACCAGGGCAAGCTCCTGGTGGATGATGACGATGCCCTTTTCCTCGCTGTCGTGGATGCCCTTGAAGTGGCATTCCTCGCCGCGATAAATGATCTTGCCGTCATAGTCGCCGGCCGGATAGACGCCGGACAGAACCTTCATCAGCGTCGACTTGCCGGCGCCGTTCTCGCCGCAGATGGCGTGGATCTCGCCTTCCTCGACCTTGAGATTGACGTTCGACAGCGCCTTGACCCCCGGGAAGGTCTTGGTGATGTCCTGCATCTCGAGAATATATGACGACATGGAAGAGCCGCTCCGGCAATGGCATCGGGCGCGGAGACGTTAGCCCCTCGCTCGCGTGTCGAGAAGGGGGGCGCCCGCTCTCGGGCGCCCCGCTCGGGATCGTTTTACTTGAGTTCGTCGGCCTTGATGTAGCCCGAGTCGACCACGAGGGCCTGGTAGTTGGCCTTGTCGACTTCGACCGGGATCAGCAGGATCGACGGGACGACCTTGACGTCGTTGTTGTAGGTCGTCGTGTCGAGGCCGGTCGGCGTGCCGCCCGAAAGGACGGTGTCCAGGAGGTCGACGGTCGACTTGGCCAGCGCGCGCGTGTCCTTGAAGACGGTCGAATACTGCTCGCCGGCGATGATCGCCTTGATCGAGGCGGTCTCGGCGTCCTGGCCGGTGATGATCGGCCAGGGCTGGTCGGCAGCGCCATAGCCGACGCCACGGAGCGAGGCGATGATGCCACGGGCGAGGCCGTCATTCGGCGCGAGAACACCGTCGACGCGCGAGCCGTCCGAGTAGTTGGCCGAAAGCAGGTTGTCCATGCGGGCCTGGGCGGTCGCGGCAAGCCAGGTCAGCGTGCCGACCTTGTCCATGCCGGTCTGGCCGGACTTGATCTTGATCGAGCCGTCATCGATCAGCGGCTGCAGGACGGACATGGCGCCGTTGTAGAAGAAGAAGGCGTTGTTGTCGTCGGGCGAGCCGCCGAACAGCTCGACGTTCCAGGGCTTCGTATTCGGGAAGCGTTCCTTCAGGCCCTTGATCAGCGAGTTGGCCTGGATGACGCCGACGCCGAAATTGTCGAACGTCGTGTAGTAGTCGACATTCGGCGACTTCTTGATCAGGCGGTCATAGGCGACCACGACCACGCCGGCGTCGGCAGCCTTCTGCAGCGCGTCGGTCATCGTCGTGCCGTCGATCGAGGCGATGATCAGGGCCTTCGGGCCCTTGGTGATCTCGTTCTCGAGCTGGCTGAGCTGGTTGGGGATGTTGTCCTGCGCATATTGCAGGTCGACGGTGTAGCCCTTGGCCTCGAGCTGCGACTTCACGAAGTCGCCGTCATTGATCCAGCGCTGGACCGTCTTGCTCGGCATCAGCACGCCGATCAGGCCCTTGTCTTCCGCATGTGCAGCGGTCGAAAGGGCGGCAACACCAAGCGCAAGCGCCGCGAGCGCCGTCTTCATCAGACCCATCATTCTCTCTCCTCAGCTACCGAACATTCGTGCGCAACAGCGCGCGCCCACAGATCCACGCTTCGGTGCGACGCTTCGATCTCGTGCCGGCGCACCAAGGCGCCGCGCTTCCCGGAGGCGAGATCGACCCGCCGACATCGCGAGCCGCGGCCGAACAGGAAGGGAGGCCTCGCCGTGGCGAAGCCTCCCGATATCGCGAACGCTTACTTGAGTTCGTCGGCCTTGATGTAGCCCGAGTCGACCACCAGAGCCTGGTAGTTCGACTTGTCCACCTCATGCGGCGTCAGCAGGATCGAGGGAACGACCTTGACGTCATTGTTGTAGGTGGTGGTGTCGAGGCCGGTCGGCTTGCCGCCCGAGAGGACGGTGTCGGTGAGCTCGACGGTCGACTTGGCCAGTTCGCGCGTGTCCTTGAACACGGTCGAATACTGCTCGCCGGCGATGATCGCCTTGACCGAAGCGGTCTCGGCGTCCTGGCCGGTCACGATCGGCCAGGGCTGGTCGGCGGTGCCGTAGCCGACGCCGCGGAGCGAGGCGATGATGCCGCGCGACAGGCCGTCATAGGGCGAAAGAACGCCGTCGACGCGCTTGCCGTCCGAATAGTTGGCCGAGAGCAGGTTGTCCATGCGGGCCTGGGCGGTGGCGGCGAGCCAGCGCAGGGTGCCGACCTTGTCCATGCCGGTCTGGCCGGACACGATCTTGATCGAGCCGTCGTCGATCAGCGGCTGCAGGACGGACATGGCGCCGTTGTAGAAGAAGAAGGCGTTGTTGTCGTCGGGCGAACCGCCGAAGAGCTCGACGTTCCAGGGCTTGGTGTTGGGGAAGCGCTCCTTGAGGCCCTTCACCAGCGAGTTCGCCTGGATGACGCCGACGCCGAAATTGTCGAACGTCGTGTAGTAGTCGACATTCGGGGTCTTCTTGATCAGGCGGTCATAGGCGATGACGACGACGCCGGCATCGGCGGCCTTCTGCAGCGCGTCCGACAGCGTCGTGCCGTCGATCGAGGCGATGATCAGGGCCTTCGGGCCCTTGGTGATCTCGTTCTCGAGCTGGCTGAGCTGGTTCGGAATGTCGTCCTGCGCATACTGCAGGTCGACGGTGTAGCCCTTGGCCTCCAGCTGCGACTTGACGGCATCGCCGTCATTGATCCAGCGCTGCGAGGTCTTGGTCGGCATGAGCACGCCAACGAGGCCCTTGTCGGCGGCATGAGCCACCGGCGACAGAGCGACAGCGCCGAGCGCGAGCGCGGCGAGCGCAGACTTGAACAGTGTCACGATTTCTCTCTCCCGAATTGTACGACATTTGCTGCCCCACCGAGAGTGGGACCCGTCGCACGGTCCTATTAATTCGACTCCCGATCGTAATTCAAGCGCCTTGATGGCTCAAAGGCCGCACGATCATCGCAAGAGCTGCCAAACTGCTGAGTGGCCCTCCGGCCCCGTTAGCTAGCTGTGGCCCGGCCCTGCCGTCAATGGGGATTTGACACGACGACGCCCAGCCCGCCCGCCGCGATGTGCGGACGGGGCGGGTAAGTGTGTTCGGCGATTGGTATGACGATAAGGCCCGCGAGCGCCGCGGGTCTAGCGTGAGACGACGGCGCCGCCGATCGAAACCACGGTGCGGCCGTCAGCCGGCAGCGGCGCCGCGGCGACCGGCGGCGGCTCGTAGGGCTTGGCAAGGATCAGCGACCAGTAGACCTTGTACTTGCTCTTCGGCGCATAGGCCGTGCCGATGCCGAGCCTGGTGACGCCCGGCTTCAGCATGTTGGCGTTGTGCCCCTTGGAATCGCGCCAGCCCGAGAAGGCCTCGGCGAGCGTGCGGTAACCGGCGCCGACATTCTCGACCGCAAGGCCCGCATCGAAGCCCGAGGCGGTCAGGCGGCGCGCGAAGCTGCCGCCGCCCTTGACGTCATGGCCGACCTGGTCGACCGCCGCCATGGCGCGGGCCTGGTCGGCCGCCATCTTGTTGAGCACGGGATCGACCGTCACCGGGCCGAGCCCCTTGCCGGCGCGATAGCCCGAGATGAGGCTCGCCGCCGATTCGGGGCTCACCGAGGCGCCCGCCGCGTCGAGCCGGTCGTAGAACACCGGCGACTTCGGCGGCTCCACGGTCTTGGTGCAGGCGGCGAGCACGAGCGCCAGCGACGCGGCCGTGGCGATCGGCGCGAGGCGCCGGAGCGGGAGGGTCATGGATGCACCTTCTTCATGGGGTCGGGCAGGCTCTGGAGATCGTTCGGCTTTGAGCCGGGCGGGGTCGGGTCGGGCGGCCCCCGCAGCCGGACAGGCGGCAGTGTTCCCTGATTTGAGGGCTCTCCGCAACGCCGTCACGGCAGGGCGATGTCATCAGCGGGGAAGCGGGCGACGCAGTCGAAGCGGATGTCCGACTTGACCTGCGCGCCCTGGCCGATGTCGGACAGATAGCAGCGGAGTTCGAAATCGAGCGAGGTCGCGGTGATCCCCGTGAACAGCACGCTCGCCTCCGGATAGGCGAGCACCAGCCGATGCGCCTTGGCCGCGGCCAGGAGCACGCTGCGGACCTTTTCGGGATTGGCGGTCTTGGCGACGCTGAAGGGAACGATGATGCGCCCCGACCGGTCGCGCAGGACCATGTTCTTGACCGTCCCCGTGATGAGGCTCGAATTCGGGACGATCAGCGTCGCGCGGTCGAAGGTCTCGATCTCGGTGGCGCGGACATTGATGCGCTTGACGATGCCTTCCTCGGTGCCGACGGCGATCCAGTCGCCGGCGCGGATCGGCCGTTCCGCCAGGAGGATGAGCCCCGAGACGAAGTTGTTGACGATCGCCTGCAGGCCGAGACCGATACCGACCGAGAGCGCGCCGGCGACGATGGCGATGCTGGAGAGATCGAGGCCGGAATAGCCGAAGGCGATCGTCGCCGCGGCGATCATGCCGATATAGCCGACGCTGGTGCGGATCGAGTTGCGGAGCCCGGAATCGAGCCGCGTCGTCGGCAGGAAGCGGGTGTCGAGCCAGCCCTGCAGCGCCCGCGTCACCGCCGCGCCGATGAGGAACACGACGAGGCCGGCGATGATCGTCGACATCGAGATCGAGATCGAGCCGATGCGGAAGCCGAAGAAGAGCTGGCGCACGCTCTCGAAGATCGAGGTCGAATCGACGCCCCAGGGCGCGACGACGAGCAGGATGGCGATGCCGACCAGCAGCGCGCGGACGAGGCCGTTGAACAGCACGCCGACCTGGGTCAGCGAGCGCGGCGCGAAGCCGACCGAGGCGATCAGGCGGCTGCCGACGACGCCCTCGCGGCGGAACCAGGCCGCCGTCAACTGGTCGATCAGCATCATCAGGAGGACGAGCAGCGCGAGGACCGTCGAGATCCAGACGATCTGGGCGGTGATGAAGCGGCCGAGCGCGACATAGCCGATGAGATTGGCGACGACGGCGACGCCGGCCATGATCATGGCGCCGATCAGCGCGACATGGCGCAGGATCGGCGCTTCCGCCGCCGGATCGTCCTCGTCCTCTTCTTCGGATGGATCGCGGTGATTGATCGTCCGGACCATCATGATGATCATGATCGCCGATGCGGTCGACAGCACGCCGTCGACCGCGATGATCAGCGGCAGGCCGGTATAGGCGATGGTCGAGAAGCGCTCGATGAACACCATGACGCCCTGGAGCGCCGAGATCGCGACCGCGAAGTTGAAGATGCGCGTCGCGGTGGCCTCGTCCAGATCGACAAGGCGGAGATCCGGCCGCGACGGCGCCAGCAGGGCGCGGGCGACGCCGAAGCCGAGCGAGAACAGCGCCACGGCCGACGTGACGCCCCAGAACAGCTGGTCGATGCGGCTCGGCGACAGGTCGAGGGCGTTGAGGATGGCATGGCCGCCGACAAGGACGCCGACCGGCACCAGCGTGTTGAGGACGACGACCGTCGCCGCGGCCATGACCTTGGGCCGCTGGCTGGATCGGTCCTCGTTCTTCAGAGGCAGCAGCCGCAGCCGGCGGATGACGAAGCGCCGGCCCGGAATGATCAGCGCGATCATGCCGGCGAGGATCGACAGCACGATGGCGATCGCCGTCCGGTCGTTGCGGTCGGCGAGGACGCTGAACCAGCCGCCGACGAGATCGCCGGCGCGGTTGAGCACATTCGGCACTTCGGCGGCCGCGTCGTTCCAGAGCGCGGGATCGATGAGGCTCGCATTGCGCTCGAGCAGGCGGCCTGTGAAGAGGCGCCGGCGGCGATCGTTGATCTGGGTGGTCGTGTAGGTCCCATGCGCCGCGATCGCCTGGGCCTGCTTCTGGTTGCCGGAGAGATCGCCGAGCAGCTTCTTCGCGGCGGCGAGATTGTCGGCCACCGCATCGGAGACGGTGGCGTCGGCGCCCTCGATCGGCGAGAGCTCCTTGACCTGGGCGAGGGCGGCCTCGACGCGCGGACCGAGCGTATCGGCATAGAGCGAGGCGGCGTTGACGATGGCGAGCGTCTGGTCGCGCAGGTTGCGGAGGTCGAAATCCGTCACAGTGGCGCGGTCGAGCGCCATGTCGATGCGGGTCAGATCGGCATTCCAGCGATCGAGCTGCGCCTGCGCATCGGCGGCGGAGGCGGCGGTGTCGACCTCGGCGCGGGCCGGCAGCACGGGCAGCGGTACGCTGGCGATGAGGCTCGCCAGGAGGGCGATGACCAGCACGCAGCGCTGCAGCGGCGTCTTCAGGCTCCAATGTCGCAGCACATCACTCTCCAGGCAGACGTCTCGCCGCGCCGGCGCGGTGCAGTCCTCGCGGCGAATGATGACGACATTAGGGACGCTAATTGCAATACGGCGTTCAAGTTCCGACGATACTCTTCCCGAAGGTCACCGGCGACGGGGCATGAGTGGCGCGCGGGCGCCCGCGTTCCTATATCGCCGGGACGGAAGAGGCAGCCGAGCGGAGCAGAGCTTGACGATCGACGGCATTTCAGAGGCGGCGGCGGACAAGTTCTCGCGCGAGGGGTCGGCCTCGACCCTCCTCGCCAATCTCGGCCAGGTGCTCGACGGCGACCGCGTCAGCATCGGCGCCATGATCGACGCGTTCGGCAAGGCGGGGCTCGGCCTCACCATCCTGATGCTGGCGCTGCCCTCCTTCATCCCGATCCCGGGCCTGCCGACCGGCGTCGTGTTCGGAACGGCGCTGGCGATCCTCTCGCTGCAGGTGATGATCGGTGCCGACAAGCTGCTGTTGCCGGGCTGGATCCGCCGCTTCAGCCTGCCGCGCGAGCCGGTGGTCAAGGGCGGGGCGTGGATCGCGCCGTGGTTCCTCAAGGTCGAGTGGATCCTCCGTCCGCGGCTCAGCATCCTCTCGGGCCGCACCGCGCAACTCGTTCTCGCCCTGCCGATCTTCATCCATGCCGTGATGATCCTGCTGCCGATCCCGCTCGGCAACCAGTTGCCGGCGCTGGCGGTGATCGCCTTCGCCTTCGGCCTGATCGAGCGCGACGGCTTCGCGATCCTCGCCGGCGCGGTGCTCTCGGTGATCGCGCTCGCCTGGAACGGCGCCATCATCTTCTTCGGGGCCGAGCTCAGCCTGCATATCTGGCGCTGGGCGACGAAAATGATCGGGCTTTTCTGATAGAGAGAGGAGGCTCTGCTGGTCCCGAACTTGCGTGACCGGCAGCGATCATTCTCGAACGGCCGCAGCGGAGTGCGCCTTGTTCTCTCTCATCCGGCTCGCGTTCCTTTATTGCCTCATCGGGGTCGGCCTGCTGTTCGTCCAGTTCAACAACACGCCGTGCAGCGCCCCGGTCGTGTTCGACGACGGCGGCCCGCCGATCGGTCCGCCGATCAATGTGCTGCGGCTCAGCGTCGATAACGCCTATGCCTGGCGGATGGGCAAGCTGGTCGTGTTCTGGCTGCCGCGCCTCGTCGATCTCGTCGGCATCCGCGGCATGCCGTTCCCGGACTATCTCTTCGGCCGCACCTGCCGGAAGCTGGACGATGGCGGCAGTGCGCCGCCGCCTGCATTTCCGCGCGTGAACGAACAGGTGCCAGCCCCGCCGCCGTCCATGCCCGCGCAGCCCGGGCCCTACACGCAGCCGCAGCCGGTCCAACAGGCTCCCGCGCAGCCGGTGCCGCTGCCGCGGCCGCGCGGATAGCGCCGCGCGCCTCAGGCCATCTGGTAGAAGGCGCGCTTCGCCTCGTACATCAGCGCATCGGCGCGGCGGGCGACATCGTCGAGCCGCTCGCCGGGGCGGCCGGTCGCAGCCCCCATCGAGAGCGTCAGCGGCAGGCTCGAATAATACTGGTTGTTGAGCTCGACGAGACGATGGACATTGTCGATCATCGTCTCGGCGTCGTCCTCGTCGGCGCCGGGCAGGATGATCGCGAATTCGTCGCCGCCGATGCGCGCGGCATGGCCGGGCTTGTCGACGAGCTTGCCGAGAACCTCGCCGACCCGCCGGAGCAGTTCGTCGCCCGCGGCATGGCCGAGCCGGTCGTTGGTCTCCTTGAGCCCGTTCAAGTCGGCCATGATGATCGTGACCGGGAACGGCGCATTGCGCTGCAGGCGGGAGAGCTCGTCGATATAGAACGAGCGATTGTGCAGCTTGGTCAGCGCGTCGTGCTTGCCGAGGAATTCGAGATAGGCCTCGGCCGCCTTGCGGGCGGTGATGTCGGTCAGCGCCACCTGCACCAGCGACCAGTCATGCTCGTGGCCGGGCAGGACCGAGAACTGCAAGAGGACATGGAGTTCGCGGCCATCGAGCGTGTAGTTGACCACCTCGCGCAGCTGGAACAGCTTGCCGTGCCAGAGGTCGATCAGCTGCTCGCGGAAGGCCGGCTCCATCTTGTCGCGGAAGATGTCGCCTAGCCGCTGCAGCAGCGTCGTCTTGTCGGGGGCACCGAACAATTGCAGCGTGTGGCGATTGATGTCGATGACGCGGATTTCGCTGATGCAGCGGGTGACGAATTCCGGATGCACGTCGGTGAACACGCGGAAATCGACGATGCCGCGGCAGCGCAGATCGTCGATCAGCTGCTTGACCGCGCTGAAATCCTCGACCCAGAGCGACACCGGCGAATGGTCGAACAGGCCGCGCGCATAGGCGTCGCTCGCGGCGAGCTTACGACGGGCGGTCTCCCGCTCGGTGACGTTTTCCGTTGCCACCAGCACGCGCGACCAGTCGTCCTCGAAGCCCGGCAGGATCGTGCCGCGCAGCTGGATGTCGAGCCGTTCGCCGGCGAGGCTGTAATTGACGGTGTTGCTGGCGAAGTCGCGCTCGCCGGCCCAGAGCCGTTCCAGTTCGCCGACATGCTGGGCGTGCATGTCGTCGCGGAAGACGCTGGCGAGCCCCGCCCGCAGCGTGTCGAGATCGGCCGCGCGGTAGAGCTCGAGCGTCCTGCGATTGACCTTGATGAGGCGGATGCGATCGGTGCAGGCGATGATCCGGCGCGGGTCCGCGGCGAGGTGATCGGCAAGCGACACGACGCCTTCGGCCCGCCAGGCATCGAACAGCGCCTTGAGCCCGCTATAGTCCTCCAGCCACAGCGGGATCGGGGCGAGGTCGAACATCGCCTCGTCACCGGCTCCCTGGCCGCTGGCATCGTTGTCGTCGATCCGCATCAAGAACTCATCGTTGGCTCGAACAGAAACCCGATCATCGATCTGATCCTGATTCGAGCATAGACATTCAACTGCGCTCGGCTCGCACGCTACATAGACGCTGCAGGGAACGAGTCAATTGCATTGTGACTTCACCCGCTTGCGGACGTTGACGTAAACGGGAGCGTCCTGTTGGTTCCATGCGCAAGGCTGCAGCCGAGCGACGACACGCGCGTCCCAACAGCCAAAGCCGGGGCGATCTTCCGCGGGCTCCAGCGTTGCCGCCTGCCATCCGCCATGATGATCTTCAGTCCCTGAAACAGGCGCCCCCACGCCCGCCTCCGGTATCGCACAGCAAAGCGCCGGGGCAAATGCCCCGGCGCAATGTTGCCGTCAAAATAATCTTGCCTGGTCCGGCCTCAGCCGAAGACGACGAGCAGGTCCTTGGCGTCGATCTGGCTGCCGGCATGGACCAGCACCTCGGCGATGGTGCCGTCGCGATCGGCGTGGATGGCCGTTTCCATCTTCATCGCCTCGATCGAGAGGAGCACGTCGCCGGCCTTGACCGCCTGGCCGGCACGCGCCGCGAGCGTCGAGACGACGCCCGGCATCGGCGCGGCGACATGGTTCGGGTTGCCGTCCTCGGCCTTGCGCTTGGCGACGACCGAGCCGGCATTGGCGCGGTCGGGCACCTTCACCACGCGCGGCTGGCCGTTCAGCTCGAAGAAGACGCGAATCAGTCCTTCTTCGTCCGAATCGCCGATCGCCTGCATGCGGATGACCATGGTCTTGCCCTTCTCGAGCTCGACCAGGATCTCCTCGCCGACCGGCAGGCCGTAGAAATAGACTGGCGTCGGCAGCGCGCTGGTCGGACCATAGGTGTCCTCGGCCTTGGCGAAGTCGGTATAGACCTTCGGATACATGAGATAGGAGGCGAGCGCGAAATCGTCGATTTCGGCCTTGCCGGTCTTCTCGGCCGCGGCCTTGCGCTCGCCCTCGAGATCCGCCGGCTTGATCAGCGCGCCGGGACGCGCCGTCGACGGGGTTTCGCCCTTGAGGATCTTCTTCTGGATCGCCGCCGGCCAGCCGCCCGGCGGCTGGCCGAGATCGCCGCGCATCATCTGCACGACCGAATCGGGGAAGGCGATGTCGCGCGCGGGATCCTCGACATCGGCGACGGTCATGTTCTGGCTGACCATCAACAGCGCCATGTCGCCGACCACCTTCGAGGACGGCGTTACCTTGACGATGTCGCCGAACATCCTGTTCACGTCGGCATAGGTCTGCGCGACCTCGTGCCAGCGCGTGTCGAGGCCGAGCGAGCGGGCCTGTTCCTTCAGATTGGTGAACTGGCCGCCCGGCATCTCGTGCAGATAGACTTCCGAGGCGCCGGCCTTCAGATCGCTCTCGAAGGCGACATACTGCGCGCGCACCGCTTCCCAGTAGAACGAGATCTTGCGGATCGCGCCGGGATCGAGGCCCGTATCGCGCTCGGTGCCCTTGAGCGCCTCGACGATCGAGCCGAGGCAGGGCTGCGAGGTGAGGCCGGAGAGCGCATCCATCGCCGCGTCGACGGCATCGACGCCGGCATCGACGGCCGCGAGCACGGTCGCCGCGGAAATGCCCGAGGTGTCGTGCGTGTGCAGGTGGATCGGCAGGTCGGTTTCCGAGCGCAGCGTCGCGATCAGCGCCTTGGCCGAGGCCGGCTTCAGGAGGCCGGCCATGTCCTTGAGGCCGATGACATGG
This sequence comes from Kaistia sp., assembly GCA_965229325.1. Classification (GTDB taxonomy): domain Bacteria; phylum Pseudomonadota; class Alphaproteobacteria; order Rhizobiales; family Kaistiaceae; genus Kaistia. Next base: position 3,625,236 of record OZ245873.1, read on the forward strand.
GCGCCGGCCTTCTCCAGCTCGCGCACCAGGCCGACATAGTATTTGAGGTCATACTTCGACCGGTCGGGATCGAGCACGTCGCCGGTGTAGCAGATCGCCGCCTCGAGCACCTTGCCCTCGGTGAGCACGGCGTCCATGGCGACGCGCATGTTCTCGGTCCAGTTGAGGCAGTCGAACACGCGGAAGACGTCAATGCCGCCGGCCGCCGCCTGCTTGACGAAATATTCGACGACATTGTCGGCATAGTTCGTGTAGCCGACGCCGTTGGCGCCGCGCAGCAGCATCTGCAGGAGGATGTTGGGTGCGCGCTCGCGGATCATGGAGAGACGCTCCCACGGATCCTCGGTCAGGAAGCGCATGGAGACGTCGAAGGTGGCGCCGCCCCAGCATTCGAGGCTGAAGAGGCCGGGCAAAGCTCTCGCATAGCTGTCGGCGATGCCGACGATGTCATGCGTGCGCATCCGCGTCGCCAGCAGCGACTGGTGCGCGTCGCGCATGGTGGTGTCGGTGACGAGCGTCCGCGTCTCGGCGCGCATCCATTTCGCCAGCGCCTCGGGGCCATGCGCCTCGAGATACTGCTTGGTGCCGGGGGCCGGCTCGGCGGTGAAATGCGGGATCACCTTGGCGAGCGCATCCGCCTTCGGCTTGGTGCGGCCGCGCGTCTCCGGATGGCCGTTGACCGTGACGTCGGCGATATAGGTCAAGAGCTTGGTGGCGCGGTCGCGACGGCGCACCGAGGTGAAGAGTTCCGGCGTCGTGTCGATGAACCGCGTCGTGTAGGAATTGTCGCGGAATTTCGGGTGGTTGATGATGTTGGCGACGAAGGTGAGGTTGGTCGCGACGCCGCGGATGCGGAATTCGCGCAGCGCGCGATCCATGCGGGCGATCGCCTCTTCCGGCGTCGGCGCCCAGGCGGTGATCTTCTCCAGGAGCGGATCGTAGAAGCGCGTGATCACCGCGCCTGAATAGGCGGTGCCGCCGTCGAGGCGGATGCCGAAGCCGGACGCCTCGCGATAGGCGGTGATGCGGCCGTAATCCGGGATGAAGTTCTGCTCCGGATCCTCGGTGGTGATGCGGCACTGCAGGGCGTTGCCGTTGAGGCGGATGTCAGCTTGTACCGGGACGCCCGATTCCGGCGTGCCGATGGCATCGCCCTCGGCGATGTGGATCTGCGCCTTGACGATGTCGATGCCGGTCACCTGTTCGGTGACGGTGTGCTCGACCTGGATGCGCGGATTGACCTCGATGAAGTAGAACTTGCCGGTATCGGCATCCATCAGGAACTCGACCGTGCCGGCGCCGTAATAGTTGGCGGCGTGGCCGATCTTGATGCCGTAGTCGGTGATTTCCTTGCGCTCGGCCTCGGAGAGATACGGCGCCGGCGCGCGTTCCACCACCTTCTGGTGGCGGCGCTGCACCGAGCAGTCGCGCTCGAAGAGGTGGACGATGTTGCCGTGGCGGTCGCCGAGGATCTGCACCTCGACATGGCGGGCCCGCTCGACCAGCTTCTCAAGATAGATCTCGTCCTTGCCGAAGGCGGCCTTCGCCTCGCGCCGCGCGGTGACGGCGTCCTTCAGCAAGGTTTCCTCGTCGCGGATGACGCGCATGCCGCGGCCGCCGCCGCCCCAGGAGGCCTTCAGCATCAACGGATAGCCGATGCGCTTCGCCTCGGCCTTGATGAACTCGGCATCGTCGGGCAGCGGGTCGGTTGCCGGCATGACCGGCACGCCGGCCGCGACGGCGAGATTGCGCGCAGCGACCTTGTTGCCGAGCATGCGCATCGTATCGGGCGAGGGGCCGATGAAGGTGATGCCGGCCTCGGCGCAGGCCTCGGCGAATTCGGGGCTCTCGGAGAGGAGGCCGTAGCCCGGATGGATCGCATCGGCGCGGCATTCGCGGGCGATGCGGATGATGTCGGCGATGTTGAGATAGGCCTCGATGGGCCCGAGCCCTTTGCCGACCTGATAGGCCTCGTCGGCCTTGAAGCGGTGGAGGGCGAGCTTGTCCTCCTCGGCGAAGATCGCGACCGTTCGGAGGCCGAGCTCGTTGGCCGCACGGAACACCCGGATCGCGATTTCCGACCGGTTCGCAACGAGTATCTTCTTGATGGCCACCAGAACCCCCGATCTCAGTCCACGCGGCGCGGCGGACGTCTGCCGTATTATTAGCCGGTTTGTGCGAGTGCGAAAAGATCGGTCAGTTGCGCTGCGACGCGATAACCCGCCGCGTCAGTCCGCCGGCAGTTCGGCGAGGCGCACCAGCAGGAACGGCGTCGCCAGAACGAGTGCGCGCTCCTTCTCCGTCATGAAGGCGACGGCCTCGGTGGCGGTGTCGGCTTCCTGGATCTTGGCCGCCGCCAGCGCCTCGACGCTGTCGATGACGCCGCGCGGCCGCTCGGGCACGCGGTCGACCAGGGCGAAATGTAGCGCCCGCCAGCGCGGATCGGCGACGAGATCGGCGATGCTCGGCCGTGCGCCCACCGCCGCCTCATAGACCGGGCGCAGCGACGCCGCGGCGGTCGCGATCGGCGGCGGCACGGCCTCTTCCGGCGTGCGGAGGAGGCCGAGCTTCTTGACGACGCGGCCGATCCGGTTGGAGCCGGTGAAGCGCGACAGCGGCACTGCGAGGATCAGGCCGATGATCGCCGGCGACATCCAGGCGACCAGCACCAGCGAATCGAGCCAAGAGGCGGCGAGCAGCGCGATGCCGATCAACACATGCCAGCGATGGCGGATGATGAGCGAGCGCAGCGGAACGCCGCCATCGTCGCGGCGCTGCGGCTTCCAGCCCGAATCGCGGCCGATCAGGATCGAGATGATCGCGCCGGTATGAACCAGCATCATGATCGGCGCGATCAGCGCCGAGACGATGATCTCGAAGAGGAAGGAGAGCACCGTCCGGAAGCCGCCGACCGAGCGGCGCGCCTCGCGGTCGCGCAGGAAGGCGACGAGGCCCATCACCTTCGGCGCGAACAGGATCGCGAGCGTCAGGGCGAAGAGCCGCAGCGCGCGCTCGGCGTCGATGACAGGCCAGGTCGGGAAGAGCTGGAAATCCTCGGTGAAATACTCCGGCCGGATGAAGTGCGCCTGCAGCGACAGCGCGAGGCCGGCGAGGATCAGCAGCAGCCAGAGCGGCGAGGCGACATAGGAGCCGATGCCGGTCAAGAGATGGATGCGCGAGACCCAATGCAGCCCGCGCGCCGGCAGCACGAAGATGTGCTGCAGATTGCCCTGACACCAGCGGCGGTCGCGCACGGCGAGATCGACGATCGAGGGCGGGCTCTCCTCGTAGGAGCCGGCGAGGTCGTCGGCGATGCGCACCGTCCAGCCGGCCCGGCGCAGCAGTGCCGCCTCGACGAAATCATGGCTGAGGATGTGGCCGCCGAAGGGCGGCTTGCCGGGCAGATCGGGAAGGCCGGCCGCCTCGAGAAAGGCCTTGGTGCGGATGATCGCGTTGTGGCCCCAGTAATTGCCTTCCGAACCGGTCCAGAAGGCGAGCCCGGCGCCGACGATCGGGCCATAGACGCGGCCGGCGAACTGCTGCAGGCGGGCGAGGATGGTGGTGCCGTTGACGAGGGCGGGAATGGTCTGGATGAGGCCGGCATCCGGATCCTCCTCCATGCGCCGCACCAGTTCGATGATCGTTTCGGGCGCCATCAGGCTGTCGGCGTCGAGCACCAGCATGTGCTCATAGGCGCCGGCCCAGCGCATGCAGAAATCGGCGACATTGCCGGCCTTGCGCGCGACATTGCGGCGGCGGCGGCGATAGAACACCCGCGCCTTGCCGGAAAGGCGCTCGCGGATCGCGACGACCGCGGCCTCCTCGGCGAGGGCGACGTCGGGATCGGTGGTGTCCGACAGGATGAACCAGTCGAAGGCCGGGCCCTGCCCGAGCCCGTCGAGACCGGTCGCCATCGCCTCGATGCCGGCGAAGACCCGCGTCGGATCCTCGTTATAGGTCGGCATCAGGATGGCGGTGCGCGAGGCGAGCGGGCCGGCCTCCGTCCGCTTCGGCCGGCCGATGCGGCCGATCACGAGGCCATAGCCGGCGATGGCGCTCATGAAGGCCATCGCGATCCAGCCGAAATTGAGCGCGAACAGGATGAGCACCGCGATCTCGATCGGCGTCAGGCCGCCGACCTCGAGCACCTGCTCCATCTCGAACACCGCGATGGCGGCGAGCGCAAAGGCGCCGCCGAGCACCGAGATGCGGCGGATGAAGGACGAGCGCGAATGGGCCGGATCGACGAAACGGCGGCGATTGCGCCGCCGGAACCGCCACAGCGACTGCGTCGGCATGTCGGAGGCGACCTCCGGCGGCATGCCGCGCGGCTCCGGGGCTGTCGTCTCCTCTGGCGCGTGACCGGCGATGTCGGACGGGGCGGGCGACGCGTCGTCCGCATGCGCCACGCGTTCCGCCAGGACTGCTGTCACGCCGTCGCCGTCCATCGATAGACCCAGGTCTCCGAGGCGCGGCCATCGGGGAAGGTCAGCACCGTGCGGAGCTCGATCAGATTGGCATTGTCGGGATCGAGTTCGAAGTTCACGCGCCAGCCCTCGCCCTCGCCGATCTTCGGGTTGGGGATCACCACCACATTGCTGATCTTGCCCGCCGAGGTCGTGACTGTCGCCTTGGGCTCCCCGGCCGGCTTGCCGTCGAGGATCTGCTGCGGGGCGAAGTCGATCACGAAGCGCCGGATCGGGCTGTTCCCATCCAATGTCGAGCGGCCGATCATGGTTCCATTCACGACCATCGCGCCGGGGGCGAAGGTCGGATCACCGCCCCAGGAGAGGCGATAGGCGAAGGAATACTCGCTCCCGGCCGGGAGCGGATCCTTCGGCTGCCAGTAGGCGACGATGTTGTCGTGGATCTCGGAATTGGTCGGGATCTCGACCAGCGTCACGGCGCCCGTGCCCCAGTCGCCGACCGGCTCGACCCAGAGGCTCGGCCGCTTCTCGTAGAAGGCCTCGAGATCTTCATAGGTGACGTAGTCGCGGTCGCGCTGTATGAGGCCGAAGCCGCGCGGACCCGCATCGACGAAGGCGCTGATCTGCAGCGTCGCCGGATTGGACAGCGGCCGCCACAGCCGCTCGCCGCGGCCGTTGACCATCAACAGCCCATCCGAATCATGCACTTCGGGGCGGAAGTCGTCGACGCCGAGGCGGTCGTTGGCGCCGAAGAAGAACATGCTGGTGCCGGGCGCGAGGCCGACCTTTGCGAGATCGACGCGCGGGAACAGGTCGGCTTCGATATCCATCACCGTGGTGACGCCGGGGCGGATGGTGAAGCGATAGGCGCCGGTGACGCTCGGGCTGTCGAGCAGCGCGTAGAGGACGATGGTGTCGCCGTCCTTGACCGGGGTCTCGATCCAGAAGGCGCGGAAGATCGGGAATTCCTCGCCCTCGGGCTCGGCCGTCTTGACCGCGAGGCCGCGCGCCGAGATGCCGTAGGCCTGGCCCTTGCCGAGCGAGCGGAAATAGCTGGCGCCCTGGAAGACGACGACCTCATCGTAATAGTCGGGCCGGTTGAGCGGGCCGTGGATGCGGATGCCGGCGAAGCCGATATCGGTGTTCGGAATGCCCTTCGGTACCAGCGGGCCGAAATCGAACAGGTCGGTCGAATAGGGCAGGTGCTTGGCGACGCCGTCCTGGACGATCGCGACCTCGATCGGCTCCTTGAAATAGAAGCCGGGATGGAAGAGCTGCAACGTGAAGGGCAGTCCCGAGCCCTGCCAGATCGAGGCCGACGTCTTGAAGCGGATGTCGCGATACTGGTCGTATGTGAGGTTCTGCAGCACATCGGGAAGGCGCGAGGCCGGCGCCGCGAACGGGACGCGCGACAGGCGCCGCGCGATCTCCGAGACGGTCGAGCGCGTGAACGGGCCGTCAGTCGCGAGCGAGGCCGCGACATTGGTCGTCTGCGCCAAGGCGAGGTCCGGAAGGACCGATCCGAAGGCCGCCGCCGCGGCGGTTGCTGCGGCCGATGCAAGCAGGCGCCGCCGTGTAAGCTGATACGAAGCTGTCATCATCTTCTTCTGTCTGATCCCGACATGTGGGCGCAGTAACGGGGCGTTGTGGTCGAACCAAGACGAAATCCCCACCATGGCTCAAGGCGTAGCCGATTTGGCGAAACTCGTCGATGGCCCGTGCGCCCGCGACGGCGCCGGAGAGAGGCGGTCTGCGGCTCGGCTGCGATCCTAGCGGCATTGCTGCGCCTGCGAAATCCTCGATGCGATGCCGACCCGCAGATCGCGCGGCGAAAAGCCGCCCTCGCCGGTGCGTCGCGGCGCGCGATGCGGCTCGCGGCTTGACCGCGGCCGTCCGCCTCATCACCCTCGCGCGAACGACGATTGGGGAAGCGCACATGATCACGGTTTTCGGATCCATCAATATCGACCTCGTCTGCCGGACGGCCCATCTGCCGCGGCCGGGCGAAACCGTGCCCGGCTCGGACTATCAGCTCATCCCCGGCGGCAAGGGCGCCAACCAGGCGCTCGCCGCCCGGCGGGCCGGCGCGGAGGTCCGCATGATCGGCGCCGTCGGCGGCGACGACATGGCGGCGATCGCGCTTAGTGAACTCAAGGCCGACGGCGTCGATCTCTCGGCGCTGGTGCGGCGCGGCCCCACCACCGGCATGGCGGTGATCACCGTCGACGCGGCGGCCGAGAACACGATCGTGCTGTCGCCGGGCGCCAATGCGCGCCTCACCGCCGGAGATCTCGCGGCGAGCCTCCCCGGTGCCGGCGACACGCTGCTGCTGCAGATGGAGGTGCCGTTCGCCCAGAGCCTCGCTGCGGCGCGCATGGCGCGGGCGGCCGGCGCCAGGGTGCTGCTCTCGATCGCGCCGTTCCTGCCGATCGAGCGCGCGGCGCTGGCCGAGGTCGACGTCATCCTCGTCAACGAGCAGGAGGCGGCGGATCTTGCCCGTCATCTCGGCCTGCCGGCGAGCGGCAGCGGCCCCGACACGGTGAAGACGCTGGCGAAGGCGCTCGGCCGGACCGTCATCGCGACGCTCGGCAGCGAGGGCGCGGTCGCGTCCACCGGCGAGGACGAGATCCTGGTGCCGGCGCTGCCGGTCGTGCCGGTCGACACCACCGGGGCCGGCGACACCTTCGCCGGCGTGCTCGCCGCGCTGCTCGACCAGGGCGAGAGCCTGGAGACGGCCCTGCAATTTGCCGCCGCCGCCGGGTCGCTCTCCTGCACCAAAGAGGGTGCCCAGCCGAGCTTCCCGCGCCGCGACGAGATCGAGGGCGCGCTCGGCGGCGCGCCGTCGCTGCCATAGGGCGCGGCGCTCCGTTCGCGGCGCTCTTTTCCGTGACAAGGGGGCGCCGTTTCCGCTATGACCAATGAGCAGTTCGATCACCAGTGAATGAATTCTGCATCAAAGCAGAGGAGGTCGGGTTGCTGACGCGGACCGTGGCGCCGATATGCTGCGGCGAACGCTGTTCACACGCCAGCCATTCGAGACCCCGATGAGCGCCACCATCGCCGCCCCGCCCCGCACTCTCCGCCTCAATGCCGCCGACAATGTTCGCGTCGCCATCGACACGATCATGCCGGGCGCCGTCGTCGAGGGCGTCACCGCGACGCAGCGCATCCCCAAGGGCCACAAGATGGCCATCGCCGGGATCGCCGAGGGCGCGCCGGTGCTGAAGTTCGGCCAGATCATCGGCTTCGCCAAGCGCGCGATCGCCCCTGGCGAGCATATCCACGAGCACAATTGCGGCATGCACGACTTCGACCGCGACTATCAGTTTGCGCAAGGAGCCCATGACGACGGCCTGCTGCCGCTGGAAGAGCGGCGCATGTTCGACGGCTATCACCGTCCGAACGGCAAGGTCGGCACGCGCAACTATATCGGCGTGCTCACCAGCGTGAACTGCTCGGCGACGGTCGCGCGGCACATCGCCGAGGCGTTCAACCGCTCGAACCTGCTCGACGCCTATCCGCATATCGACGGCGTCGTCTCCTTCGTGCACGGCACCGGCTGCGGCATGGGCGGCTCGGGCGAGGGCTATGAGACGCTCGAGCGCACGCAGTGGGGCTATGCGAGCCATCCGAACCTTGCCGGCATCCTCGTCGTCGGGCTCGGCTGCGAGGTGTTCCAGATCCCGCGGCTGATGAAGGCCTACAACCTCGTCGAGCACGAGGGCTTCCGCACGATGACCATTCAGGACATCGGCGGCACCCGCAAGACGATCGAGTGGGGCGTCGACATGATCCGCGAGATGCTGCCCGCCGCCAACAGCCATCGCCGCACGCCGACCCCGGTGGCGGAGATCACGGTCGGCCTGCAATGCGGCGGCTCGGACGGCTATTCGGGCATCACCGCCAATCCGGCGCTCGGCTATGCCTCGGACCTCCTCGTCAAGCATGGCGGCACGACGATCCTGTCGGAAACGCCTGAGATCTACGGCGCCGAGCATCTCCTGACGCGCCGCGCCGCCAATCGCGAGGTTGGCGAGAAGCTGGTCGACCTCATTCATTGGTGGGAAGACTATACCGAGCGCAACCAGGGCGAGATGAACAACAATCCCTCGCCGGGCAACAAGGCGGGCGGCCTCACCACCATCCTCGAGAAGTCGCTCGGCGCCGCCGCCAAGGGCGGCACCGCGACGCTGCGCGGCGTCTACAAATATGCCGAGCCGATCGACACGCACGGCTTCGTCTATATGGACAGCCCCGGCTATGACCCGGCCGCCGTGACCGGACAGATCGCGTCCGGCGCCAACATGATCGTCTTCACGACCGGCCGCGGCTCGGCCGCCGGCTACAAGCCGACGCCCTCGATCAAGCTCGCCACCAATTCCGATCTCTATGCCCGCATGACCGAGGACATGGACATCAACTGCGGCGACATTCTTGACGGCGTCTCGATCGAGAAGAAGGGCGAGGAGATCTTCGAGGAGATCGTCGCCGTCGCCTCGGGCAAGCGCTCGAAGTCGGAAGCGCTCGGCTATGGCGACGCCGAATTCGTGCCGTGGCAGATCGGTGCTGTGATGTGACGTCGGTCCACCGGATCGATCGACGGCCAAGGCCGGCGCGACGAGCGCCGGCCTTTTTCGTTTAGTGCGCCGCTCGGCTCACCCCGTCGCGACGTCGTAGAGCAGCTTCATGTTGAGGATGATGATGATCGCGGCGGTGATGGCGGCGATCGCCGTCAGCCAGCGCGCGGCGACGAACTTGCCCATCTTGCGGCGATCGGCGGTGAACATCACGAGGGGCACGACCGCGAAGGGCAGCTGCAGGCTGAGGATGACCTGGCTGAGGATGAGCAGCTTGCCGGTGCCCGACGGGCCATAGGCGATGGTGACGGCAGCGGCCGGCACGATGGCGATCGCGCGGGTGATGAGCCGCCTGAGCCAGGGCTGCAGGCGGATGTTGATGAAGCCTTCCATGACGATCTGGCCGGCCATGGTCGCCGTCACGGTCGAATTCAACCCGCAGCAGAGCAGGGCCACGGCGAAGAGGGTCGGCGCCAGCGCCGAGCCGAGCAGGGGGTGCAGCAGCGCATAGGCCTTGTCGAGTTCGACGACGTCATGCTGGCCGTTGGCATGGAAGGCCGAGGCGGCGAGGATCAGGATCGAGGCGTTGATCGTCAGCGCGAACATCAGGGCAACCGTCGAATCGAGCGTCGCGAAGCGGATCGCCTCGCGCTTGCCCTTGTCGTCGGTGGCATAGGCCCGGGTCTGCACGATGCCCGAGTGCAGGTAGAGATTATGCGGCATGACGGTCGCGCCGATGATGCCGAGCGCGAGATAGAGCATGTTCGGATTGGTGACGAGATCCGTCGTCGGCGCGAAGCCCTTGATGACGGCGCCCCAGTCCGGGCTCGCCATCAGGATCTGGATCAGGAACGAAACGGCGATCACGCCGAGCAGCGTGATGACCAGCGCCTCGACCCAGCGGAAGCCCTTCGACTGCAGATAGAGGACGAGGAACACGTCGAGCGCGGTGATGAGGACGCCGATTTCGAGCGGGATGCCGAACAGCAGATTGAGGCCGATCGCGGTGCCGATCACCTCGGCGAGGTCGGTGGCGCAGATGGCGATCTCGGCGAGGATCCACAGCACGAAGGCGACCGGCGCCGGATAGGCGTCGCGGCAGGCCTGGGCGAGATCGCGGCCTGTGGCGACCGCGAGCCGCGCCGCCAGCGCCTGCAGGATGATCGCCATGATGTTGGAGAGCAGCGCGACGAAGAGCAGCGCATAGCCGAACTGCGATCCGCCGGCGAGCGAGGTCGCCCAGTTGCCGGGGTCCATGTAGCCGACGGCGACGAGATAGCCGGGCCCCAGGAAGGCCGCGGCCTTGCGCCAGTTGGTCGACGAGGCGGCGACAGCGATCGAGCCGTGCACCTCGGACATCGAGGGCAGGCCGCGCTCGCGCCGCCAGCCGCTGCCTTCGTCGCGAGGGCTGTTGTCGTCCAGTTGGCGCATGGGGCGCACTCACTTCCTGATAATGCGAATTATTCGCATTTAGGAGTGGCGCCGCGCCAATGTCAATGCGCGCCTCCGCTCTTGGTCGCGCCGCGCCGCGATCAGGCTTGCGAATCGCATAAGTATACGCTTATGTAATGCGCATGATGCAGATCGACCCCTTCAGGGCTCTCGCCGATCCGACGCGCCGGGCGGTGTTCGAGCGCCTCGCGCAGCGCGAGATGAGCGTCTCCGAGCTGACGGCGCGCTTTACCGTGTCGCAGCCGGCGATCTCGCAGCATCTCGCGGCGCTGAAGGCCGCCGGTCTCGTCACCGAGCGGCGCGAGGGCCGCTTCGCCTATTACCGCGTCGCGCCCGAGGGGCTGGCGCCGCTGGTCGATTGGGTCGACCGCTACCGGACCTTCTGGCCCGAGCGGATCGACCGACTGAAGGATGTGCTGAAGGAGCTGGAACCATGACGAAGAGCCTGCCGACCGCTGGCGAGCCCGCGGACCCCGCCGCCTGCATTGCCGGGGACTTGCCGACCAAGACGGTGGCGCTGGTGCTCGACACCGCGCTCGCGGCGTCGATCGAGATCGTCTGGCGGGCGCTGACCGACCCGGCGCTGGTCGCGCGCTGGCTGCTGCCCGGCGGCATGGCGGATAAGGCGGGCGAGGCCTTCAGCCTTGACGGCGCCGCGCGGCTCGGCGGGCGGATCGACTGCACGGTGATCGACAGCCGGCCGCCGCGGCACCTCTCCTATCTCTGGCGCCAGGAGGGCGCGCGCCCGGACGATCCGGCTCTCGAGACCACCGTCCGCTTCGATCTCAAACCGCTCGCGGAGGGCGGCACGCGGCTGCGCCTCGTCCATGAAGGCTTCGTGGTCGCGGCCGACCGGCCGGTCGACGCGGTGGCCGAGGGCGAGGAAGCGGTCGTGGTGCTCCTTCCGGTGGCGGCGCTGTGGCGTCGGCGGAGCCGGCGGCCGGTTCCAGCGGCGCAGTTCCGGCGCGGCGCCCTGCCGCTCACGATGCGTCTTGCAGCCTGAGGAGATCGCGATGATGAGCTTCGTTCCGATGGTCGTCGAGCAATCGACGCGTGGCGACCGCGCCTTCGACATCTATTCGCGCCTCCTGCGCGAGCGGATCGTCTTCCTCAACGGCCCGATCGACGACGGCATGTCGGCGCTCGTCTCGGCGCAGCTGCTGTTCCTCGAATCCGAGAGCCCCACGCGGGAAATCGCGCTCTACATCAATTCGCCCGGCGGTTCGGTGTCGAGCGCCTTCGCGATCTACGACACGATGCAGTTCATCGGCACGCCGATCTCGACCGTCTGCATGGGCACGGCCTGCTCGGCCGGCTCCTTCCTGCTGATGGCCGGCACCAGGGGCCGGCGGATCGCGCTGCCGAATTCGAGCATCATGGTGCATCAGCCGCTCGGCGGCTTTCAGGGCGTCGTCTCGGATATCGAGCGCCACGCCGAGAACATCGTCCGCACCAAGCGGCGGCTGAACGCGCTCTATGCGCGGCATTGCGGCCGCTCGATCGAGGAGGTGGAGCGGACGCTCGATCGCGACACGTTCATGGATGCCGAGGAGGCGAAGGCCTGGGGCCTCGTCGATCACGTCTACGAGACGCGCACGGAAAGTATGGCCGCCTGACGGTTGCCGCGCTATCTCTGGGCTCCATCTGATCCATCGGAGAGAAGCGCATGCAGACCCGCCGCCTCGGTACATCCGATCTCGACGTCTCCATCGTCGGGCTCGGCTGCAACAATTTCGGCGGCCGCATCGATGCCGCCGCCTCCCGGCGCGTGATCGACGCCGCGCTCGATCATGGCATCACCTTCTTCGACACTGCCGACATCTATGCCGACGCCCATTCGGAGAGCGTCATCGGCGAGGTTCTGGCCGGGCGGCGCGAGGCCGTCGTGCTCGCCACCAAGTTCGGCAAGCCGATCGCCGGGGCGGCGACGGGCCGGCGCGGCAGCCGCAGCTATGTGCTGAAGGCGGCCGAGGATTCGCTGCGGCGCCTCAAGACCGACCGCATCGATCTCTACCAGATGCACGAGCCCGATCCGGAAACGCCGATCGAGGAGACGCTGGGCGCGCTGGAGGAACTGGTCGAGACCGGCAAGATCCGCTGGTATGGCGCCTCGAACTTCACCGCCGAGGGGCTCAAGGCCGCGCAGGCGGCCGCGAAAGGCGAGGGCTGGCAGGGCTTCGTGTCGAGCCAGGACGAACTCAGCCTCGTCGAGCGGTCGATCACGTCCGAGCTCTTGCCGGCCATCGAGGCCGAGGGCCTGTCGCTGATCCCCTATTTCCCGCTCGCCAGCGGGCTCCTGACCGGCAAATACCGCAACGGCGCGAAGCCCGAGGACAGCCGCTTCACCGCCTGGCCCGGCCTCGGCAACCGCTACCTGACCGAGCGCAACCTGGCACTGGTCGACGAACTCGCCGCCTTCGCGGAGGCGAAGGGCCACAGCCTCATCGAACTCGCCTTCGGCTGGCTGCTGTCGCACAAGGCGGTCGCCTCGGTCATCGCCGGCGCGACGCGGCCCGAGCAGATCGCCGCCAATGCCGCCGCGGCGAACTGGACGCTGACGGCGGAGGAGCGCGCCGAGGTGGATGCACTGCTCGGCGCAGCCCTCTGATCGCCTAGCTGCCGGTCGCCTCGCTCTTGCGGCGGATCGTGCCGTTCAGGCGCGTCGTCGGCGCCACGGTGTTGGTGATCGTTCCGTATTTCCGGACATTCTGGTGCAACAGTTCGAGGCGCCGATCATCCTCTGACGTATCGATGACCAGCTCATAATCGATCGTGACGATCCGCGGCGGCGCGTCCTGCCGGAAGCCCTGCAGGCTGACTTCGACGCCGGCAAGTTCAAACCGGAGGATCGGCGTGACGCGCTCGATGCTCTTGATCATGCAGGCCGCCAGCGAAGCGAGGAACAGTTCAGCCGGGTTGAAGGCGTCGAGGCGCCCGGCCGTGTCCGTGTCGAGCACGATCTCGGCCTCTTTGGCGAGCGCGAGGCTGCCGTGGCTGTCGATGCGGCGCGCGTCGACACGATAGTTGAGCATGGTCGCCCCTCCGTTTCCTGGCCATCAGGCCGCCCTCGTGACCGGCTCAACCTTGCGCAGGATCAAGGGCGGGACGTGAATCGACCGCCGGAGGCAGAATTCGTGAGCGCGGGCGCCCTTCGGGCGGCCTAGGTCTCGGCCTCGGGCGCTGTGGGGCAGGTCGAGGGCTTGCCGCGGTCCCAGCCGCGCGAGGTCCAGTCGGCGGCGGGCTTCGGCTGGTCGCCGCCCTCGTCGACAAAGAAGGTGAAGCAGTTGGCGCCGTCGCGCTCGACGACGAAGCAGCCGCCTTCCGCGCCCTCGTAGAAGGTGCAGAAGCGGCCGGAGACGGCCGACCATTCGCCGCGATCGGCGCCGGCGAGGCCGTGATAGCGGATCGATCCATCCTCGGCATAGGTCTCGCTGAAGAACTCGCCGTCGCGATAGACGCCGTCGAGCGTCATGCCCTTGAAGGTCGCCTCGATCGCGGCGCTGTCGAGGCGCTCGCCGGCCCGCGCGCTGCCGAGGCCGGACAGGCTGCCTGCCGCGCCGAGCATCAGGGCGAGGCCCGCTGTTCCGAGGCGGTGGCGGCCTGGCCTCTCTCGTCCTGTCCGCACCCTCGTTCTCCTACGAACTGTTGACTTCCGCGCCGTTTTGGCGTCAGAACCTCGGCAGTCTCAATCGGGCTTGCCGATGACCGCGCATCTTCATGCCAGTCAAATCCTAGTCCGCCCCGTGGCCGCCGTCACCGGGCCGCTTGCTGCCGCCCGTGCTTCGGCCGTGCGCTCCGGCGGCGTGTCCGCGCGGACCAAAACGACCACCACCACGAAAACCGCGACGACCGGCTGATCGTCCCTCCCGCGCCCCATGGTCTCTCCCCGGGGGTACGAGGGGGAGACCAGCCGGCTGGCCGCCGCTTCATGCGGCAAGCCGGAGCGGGAGAGCGATGCAACGAAGGAATGAGCGAACATGGGCTACAAGGTCGCAATCGTCGGTGCCACGGGCAATGTGGGCCGCGAGATGCTGAACATTCTCGACGAGCGCGGTTTCCCGGTTGATGAGGTGGTGGCGCTCGCCTCGCGCCGCAGCCAGGGCACGGAAGTCTCCTTCGGCAACCGCACGCTGAAGATCAAGCCGCTCGACCAGTACGACTTCTCCGACACCGACATCTGCCTGATGTCGGCCGGCGGCACGGTCTCGAAGGAATGGTCGCCGAAGATCGCCGCGCAGGGCTGCGTCGTGATCGACAACTCCTCGGCCTGGCGCTACGACGCCGAAGTGCCGCTGATCGTTCCGGAAGTGAATGCCGACGCCATCGTCGGCTTCCGCAAGAAGAACATCATCGCCAATCCGAACTGCTCGACCGCCCAGCTCGTCGTGGCGCTGAAGCCGCTGCACGATATCGCGACGATCAAGCGCGTCGTCGTCTCGACCTATCAGTCGGTCTCCGGCGCCGGCAAGGAAGCGATGGACGAGCTGTTCACGCAGACCCGCGCGGTCTTCGTCAATGATCCGATCGTCTCGGAGAAGTTCACCAAGCGCATCGCCTTCAACGTCATCCCCCATATCGATAACTTCATGGAGGACGGCTACACCAAGGAAGAGTGGAAGGTGATGGCCGAGACCAAGAAGATCCTCGATCCGAAGATCAAGCTCACCTGCACCGCGGTCCGCGTGCCGGTGTTCATCTCGCATTCGGAATCGGTCAATATCGAATTCGAGAAGCCGATCACCGCCGAGGAGGCGCGCGACATCCTGCGCGAGGCGCCGGGCTGCCTCGTCATCGATAATCCGGAAGAGAACCAGTACATCACGCCCTATGAGGCGACCGGCGAGGACGCGACCTACATCTCGCGCATCCGCGAGGACGCGACGGTGGAGAACGGCCTCAACATGTGGGTCGTTTCCGACAATCTCCGCAAGGGCGCGGCTCTGAACGCCGTCCAGATCGCGGAAGTGCTGGTCAACCGCAAGCTGATCCAGCCGCGCAAGAAGGCGGCCTGAGCGGCCTCGACCTCTGCATGTGAGGTCTGACCGGTCGACGATCTTCACCTCCCCCTGAGGGGGAGGTCGGACCGAAGGTCCGGGAGAGGGTTTACGGCGCATCCGGAGAGGCCGTAAACCCTCTCCCGCCGCGCTGCGCGCGTCGACCTCTCCCTCAGGGAGAGGTGAAAAAGAGAACGGACTCCATCGGGACCGCTCTGCGCTCGTCGCGTATGCCGTGACCCTTCGCGGAACCGGGATGAAACCTGAACTTCACCTCCCCCTGAGGGGGAGGTCGGACCGAAGGTCCGGGAGAGGGTTCACGGCGCATCCGGAGAGGCCGTAAACCCTCTCCCGCCGCGCTGCGCGCGTCGACCTCTCCCTCAGGGAGAGGTGAAAACGTGCCGGAACCGCCTGAAGCGGCTCCTGACCTTTCCCCGAGGGAGAGGTGAGACCCGGCCGCGCCGCGGCTTATCCCTTGGCGACCTCGAACCGGCCCGTGTCCTGGTCGAGGACATGCAGTTCGCCCGTCGAGATGTCGAACCAGGCGCCATGCAGCTCGATCTCGCCGATCTCCTCGAGGCTGCGGATCGAGGGGAAGGTGCGGAGGTTCTCGATCGCCTGGCGGACCGAGGCGAATTCGAGCGCGCGCTGCTTGTCGGCCGTCTCGGCCGGGTCGTCGCAGACCAGCTTTTCCGCCGGCGCGATCAGCGAAATCCACTTGCCGATGAAGGCGCCGGGCCCGAGCTCGGCGCTGGTCGGCGCGTCGCGGCTCGCCATATAGGCCTGCACGCCGCCGCAGCGGCCATGGCCCATGACGAGGATGTAGCGGACCTTGAGGCCCATGACGCCGAACTCGATCGCCGCCGATGTGCCGTGATATTCGCCATCCGGATCATAGGGCGGCACGAGATTGGCGACGTTGCGGATGACGAACAATTCGCCGGGCGCGGCATCGAAGATCGTTTCCGGCGCCGCCCGGCTGTCGCAGCAGCCGACGATCATGGTGCGCGGCCGCTGGCCGGCCTCGGCGAGGATGCGATAGCGCGCGCTCTCCTGCGGCAGGCGCTGGTCGCGGAAGGCCGCATAGCCGCGCAGAAGACGGGCGGGGAAATCCGGATACGCTGGCATCGGCACCGTGCTTTCTTGGCTGTCACGTCATCATGCAGTGCAGCAAAACCGGGGCCAATTGCAAGAGAGCTTCGCAGGCGGAGGTGGCCTGGCCGTCGCGGGCGGGCTCGCCGAGGCCCATGCGGCGCGGTCCTGCGCCAGGCTGTCGCGAAAAGACGAGCGGCAGCGCCGACTGCGTCCTTTCAGACACGGTCGGCCGCCCGCTGCGCGGGAGCGGTCGTTGTGTCTTGCCGTGGGCATAGCTCTTCGTGATATCCACGAGCATCGGTCGACGGGGGTTTGCGATGCGTGGATGTCTTCATCAAGGGCTGATTCTGTCGGCACTGGCCTTGGGCGTGCTGGCACCTGGCCTTGCGCAGGCGGCCGATCTCGCGCCCGACATCGTCGAGACGGCGCCGCTGCCCGTCGCGGCTGAGAACGACTGGCGCTTCACCGCGACGATCTATGGCTGGCTTTCGGGCGTCAACGGCGATGTCGGCGTGCGCGGCATCGGCCCGGTCAAGATCGACGTCACGCCGATCGATGCCGTCAAGGATCTCGACGGCGCGCTGATGGCCTCGTTCGGCGCGACGCATGACAAGTTCATGATCCTGACCGACTTCATGTGGACGAAGGTCAGCCAGAACGGCGACATTCGCGATACCGGCTTCGGCTTCGACTACAGCCAGACCCAGATCACCATCCAGGGCCTCGTCGGCTACCAGCTGCCGCTCGGCGTGCCGAGCCTCGAGCTCAGCGCCACCGCCGGCTTCCGCTATCAGAATCTCAGCGCCGATTTGAGCGTCGGGCCCAATCTGCTGCCGATTTCGGTCGGCGATTCCGGCACGGTGCAGTGGATCGACCCGACGGTCGGCCTCTACGCGCATTACGACTTCAACGATCGCTGGTTCGTCAACGCGCTCGGCGATGTCGGCGGCTTCGGCGTCGGCTCCAACTTCACCTGGCAGGCCTTCGGCGCCCTCGGCTACAACTGGTCGAAGACGGTGTCGACCTCGATCGGCTATCGCGCGATCTACGAGGACTACCAGAACGGCGGCTTCGTCTACGACACGACGCAGCAGGGCGTCTTCGCCGGCGTCGGCATCCACTTCTAGGGAACGTCAGCCCTCGCCGGGCGAGACGCTCGGCGGGTCGCTGGCCGGGAAGCTTTCTTCCAGGGCCTCGTCGAGCCTCTCGTCGAGCTCGGCCGGCGTTTCGGCCGGATGCTGCGGCGCGATCGTCGTGACGATGTCGGCGCCTTCCTTCAGCGTCAGCGTCACCGGCGTCTTCTCCGCGATTTCGCCAAGCCGCATCAGCTGCTCGGGCGCGAGCGGCGCGGAGAAGCGCAAGGTCCGCATGATGTGCGAGCGTTTGTCGACCTTGCTGTGGGCGAGGTCGGCATGGATGGTGCCGAGCTGCCAGCCCTTGCGCTCGGCATACATCCGGAGCGTGATCACCGTGCAGGCGGCAAGACCGGCGAGCACGAGATCATAGGGGCCTGGCCCGCTGCCCGTGCCGCCGCGCGCGACCGGCTCGTCGCTCGAAAGGGCGTGGCCGCCGGCGTCGATGCTGACCGAATAGGCCGTCGTGCCGAGATCCGCCGTCACATGCGCCATCGCCTCATCTCCTTGCCGGGTTGTTCGATGGCGGCAGGATAGCCGCCGCGAGGCGCGACCGCTACCAGTCGAACTTCAGGCCGAGATTGCCCGACCAGCGCTGGCCGCTGCCGCCGGAGGCCGCCGCCGCATAGCTCGCCTCGCCATAGAGGGAGGATGTCGCCGTCATCTGCAGCGTGGCGCCGAGGCCGAGTTCGGCCATCAGCGCGGCCTCCTCGGTCGAGAATTCGTTATCGCCGACGCTGATCGCGTAGCTGCCGGCGAAGGCATAAGCGAGATTGGCGAGGAGATAGCCGTTGAGCCGCATCGTGTCGGCGGGGGCGCCGCCGAGGAAGGCGGCATGCTCGACGCGAAGCCCGGCGCGGCCGACGAAACTGTCGCCGGAGAGGCTGCCGACCGTCGTGCCGTCGCCATCGGTGAAACTGTCGCCGCCGACGCCGGCATAGACGAGCTGGCCCTGCGGCACGATCGCCCAGCCCTTGGCGAGCTCGATCCACTTGCCAACCTCGAGGCTGATCGCGCCGCCGAAGGCACCTGAACCCGAGGCGAGGCCGCCGCCGTCGCTGACGCCCGTGTCGGTGTCGTACCAGGTCAGCTGCCCGACCGCGTCGGCATAGAGCCCTGATGTCGGGCCGGCGGTGCCCGTCCAGGTCAGCGTGCCGCCGACGCCCCAGGCGCTGGTGTCGATCGTGCCGGAGCCGGCCTCGCCATGGCTCGAGGTCGAAACCGTCGTCGACGATCGGCCGAAGGTCGCCGTGAGGCCGGCGGCGAGATTGCCGGGCGCTGAGAGCTGCAGCGGCAGGTCGGCTGCGATGCCGGTCTGGCCGAATTGCAGGCCCTGGTCATAGGGCGATCCGCTGTCGGGCGTCGCCGAGCCCCATTGTCCCGCCCCGCGCACGAAGACATCGCCTGATGTCACGCCCGCCGCGCCATAGCTCCAGACGCCGGTGCGCTGGCGATAGGTGCCGACGCTGGCGAGGGCATAGTTGACGAGGGTCGCGGGATAGGCGGCGTAGGTCTCGGCCGCCATCGAGACATCGCTGCGGAGATACCAGTTGCCATTGCCGGCATCGGCGCCGAGCCCGCCCTGATAGAGGCGGTAGTCATAGGCGCCGGCGATGGTCCGGCCGGAGATGAAGGCGTTCTCAGGCGAGGCGCCGGCGACATCGACGACTTCGATGCCGTTGCCGGTCGTTTCCGCGCCCTTGCCGCCGAGATTGACGACGGCGAGCTTGGTCGTGCCCGAGACATCGCCGCCGACGACGAGCCGGTCGGTGGGCGAAGCGTCTCCGGCGAGCGCCGCGCCGAGCACGAGCGTGCCACCGCCGGCATAGTCGCCGGAAACGGTGAGCGTCGCCCCGGCCGTGGTGCCGGCGACGTTGACCGTGCCGGCATTGGCAAGGCTCGCCACGGACTGGCTGTAGCCGGCGAGCGCCAGGGTCGCGCCGCTTGCGACTGTCACGGCGGAGGCGGGGCTCAGCACCGACGCGCCGCCGGCCTGGAGCGTGCCTGCGTCTATGGTCGTCGGGCCGGTATAGCTGTTGGCGGCGGTCAGGATCGTCGTGCCGCTGCCGATCAGCGAGACGGCGGCCGAGCCGGTGATCGCCGGCGTGAAGGTGAGGCCGGCGTCGCTGTGGTTGAAGACGACAAGCGCGGTGCCCTCGCCGCCGGTCACGGTCGCGGCGCTGAGCGTGCCGCCGCCAGCGCCGGTCCCGATCTGGAGCGTGCCGGTGCTGCCGGACTCGGCCGCGAGCGTGACGACACCAGTGCCGCCGGCGACCGTGACGACGCCGCCGGCATTGACGAGCAGCGTGCCGCTGCCCGCCTCGCCGACCGTGAGATCGCCACCAACAGTCCAGATCGAGCCGTCGCCGTCGATGGTGGCGGCGCCCGTCGAACCCGCTGCGCCTCCAAGGATCGCCGCGCCGCTTGCGAGCGTGCCGGCGGCGGTGACCTCCAGCGTGCCGCTACCGCCACCGCCGATGGTGAGTGCTCCCGCCGACCAGTTCGAGCCGGCGCCGGTGATGGTGACGAGGCCGCTGCCGCCGCTGGCCGCGCCGAGCACGGCATCGCCGCTCGTCGCCGTGCCGGAGGAGAGGATGGCCAGCGTGCCGTCGCCGGCATCGCCGATGGTGAGCGGACCGGCGACAGCGAGGCTGGAGCCGAGATTGGAGACCGTCAGCGTGCCCGTGCCGGTCGAGGCCGTGCCGATGCTGGCACTTGCCGCGCTGGCGATGCCGCCATTGGCGATCGTCAGCGTGCCGGAGCCGGCCGCGCCGACCGTCAGGCTGCCGGCGGTTGCGAGCGCCGAGCCATTGTCGGTGACGAGCACCGTGCCGGAGCCGCTCGTCGCCGCGCCGATCACCGTCGATCCGGCCGAGGCGCTGGCGCCGAGCGAGAGCGTGGCCGAGCCGGTGCCGGCGTCGCCGACGGTGAGCGCGCCCGTCGCGGCGACATCCGAGCCGGCGCCGGAGACGGCGAGCGTGCCGCTGCCGCTTGCGTCCCCGCCGAGAGTGAGGGCGTCGGTCGTGGCCGTGGCGTCGCCGACCACCGTCAGGCTGCCATTGCCGTCGGCGCCGATGGTGATCGCGCCGCTGTTCGCCCAGCTGGAGCCGGCGCCGTTGAGCGTGACGGCGCCCGCGCTGCCGGCGGCGTCGCCGAGGGTCGCTGTGGCGCTTGCGAGCGTGCCGCCGGCCTCGATGGTCGCCGTGCCGCTGCCGGCCGCGCCGACGGTGAGCGTCTCGGCCGTGGCCGTGGAGCCGGAGCCAGTGACGGTGAGCGTGCCGTTGCCGGAGGGGTCGGCACCGAGCGTCAGCGTCGCGGCATTCGCCGCACCGCCCGCCTCGACCGTGAGCGCGCCGCTGCCCGAGGCGCCGAGCGTCAATTCGCCCGCCGCCGCAAGGGTCGAGCCGGAGCCGGTGATCTTGGCCGTGCCGGTGCCGCCGGCCTCCGCGCCGAGCGTGACGCTGTCGGCGCTGGCGCTGCCGCCGCTCTCGACGGTCAGGTCGCCGGTGCCGCTGGCGCCGAGGGTGAGGTCGGTGGCGATCACAAGGCTGGAGCCGCCGCCCGAGACCTTGACGGTGCCGCTACCCGTGGATTCGAGGCCGGCCACGGCGCTCGCCGCCGTCGTCTTGGCGGCGGCCTCGACGGTGAGGCTCGCGCTGCCGGCGCTGCCGAGCGTCAGGGCGCCCGTGGTTGCGAAGGTCGAGCCGAGACCGGTGACGACGGCCGTGGCGGAGCCGCCGGCGCTGGCGCCGAGCACGGCGGCGCCGTCGGTGAGGCTGGCGCCGCTCGAAACGCGCAGCGTCGCGGCGCCGCCATTGCCGGCGATCAGCGTGTTGCCGGCGGCCAGGATCGAGCCGTCGCCGTCGACGGAAAGGCTGGCGGTGGAGCCGGCCTGGTTGGCGAGGATGGTGCTCGTCCCGGCGGTGGTGCTGGTCGAGACGGTGGCGCCCATGTCGACGATGATGCTGCCCGAGGCGCCGGCGGCATCGCCGATGACGACGCCGCCCTGATTGGTCCAGCTCGACCCGACGCGGGTGATGGTGATCGCGCCGCTGCCATTCTGGCCGATGAAGGAGGGTGTCGCCGAGGCGGTTGCCAGCGTGCCGCCGGAGGTGATGGTGAGCGTGCCCGAGGCGCCGGTCGCGCCGCCGACCGTGACCGTCGCAGCCGTCGCGCCGGCAAAGGTCACCTGCGCTTCGCCGCCATTGTCGATGCGCACGGCGGTCGTCGCATCCGGCACGGTCGCCGGCGTCCAGGCCGAGGCCGTCGTCCAGTTGCCGGCGCCGGGAAGGGTCCAGATCGTCTCGGCCGCGGCAAGGCTCGGCAGGCCGCCGGCCGCCAGCGCGATGCCGACCGGCCATGCCGCGAGGGCGGTCCGCCGGACATGCGCCTTTAGTTGCCGCCCCGCCTCCGTCACCTCGCCGTCCTCGCACGCTGTCGCCGCGCGCGTCAGGCCGCGCCGGGAGCCAAATCTGCGGCGCGGCGCGTTAAGGGCGGGTTAACCATGCCCGGATGGGAGGTGGCGCTAACGCCGCACGGGTGCCCAGCGGGTCTCCGGCTGGATCGAATACCAGTCCGGCCGGGTGGGGTCGCGGTCGTAGAGGTAGCCGCCGACCTCGCGGTAATACTCGGCATAGCGGGCGAGCTTGTCGCGATCGAGCTCGACGCCGAGGCCGGGGCCCGAGGGCACCGCGATGGCGCCATCGACATAGGCCATCTTGCCGCCGACGATGATGTCGTCGGCGAGGTGGTGGTAATGCGCGTCGGCGGCGAAGGCGAGGTTCGGCAGCGCGGCGCCGAGATGCAGCATCGAGGCGAGCTGGATGCCGAGTTCGCCGGAGGAATGCACCGAGGCGCCATACTGGAAGGTCTCCAGCACCGTGCCGGCCTTGTAGGCCTGGCGGAGCCCGCCCCAGAAGGTCGTGTCGAGCAGCACGACATCGACAGCCTCGAGGCGGATATTCGCGGCGAGCTGCTCGAAATTGACGACGACGGTGTTGGTCGCGGTCGGGATGCGCACGAACTGGCGCACGCGGCGCATGCCCTCCAGGCCCCAGGTCGGGTCCTCGAAATAATCGTTGTTCAGATCCTCGATCGCCTTGCCGACCCGGATCGCCTGTTCGACCGACCAGGCGGCGTTCGGATCGAGCCGGAGCCCGTCGCCGGGGAAGGCGGCGCCGAGCGCGCGGAACACCTCGACATCGTGATCGGGAGGAAAGACGCCGCCCTTCAGCTTGTGCGCCTTGAAGCCATAGCGCGCGGCGAGATCCTTAGCATGGGCGACAATCTCGTCCGCCGTCGTTTCGCCGCCGGCGCCGGTCTCCGCATTCGGCAGGCGATAGAAGAGGTAGCTGGCGAAGGGGACGCGCTCGCGCACCGCACCGCCGAGAAGGTCCGAGGCGCGGATGCCGAGCTTCTTGCCGGCCGCGTCCATGCAGGCCATCTCGATCGCCGCATGCAGCTGCAGGCGGTTGTTATAGAGCGAGGCGGTGGGATTCATGATCTTCCAGCGCAGCTGCTCGAGCTGGAGGGGATCATGGCCCTTGAGGTAAGGCAGCAGGCCGCGGATGGCGGCCTCGGCCGATTCGCCGCCGCCGCCGAGCTCGCCGAGGCCGATGATGCCCTCATCGGTCACCACCTCGACGACGGTGCGGATGAAGCGGCCCCAATGGGCGCCGCTGGCATGGCGCAGCGGCGCTTCAAGCGGCACCGCGACCGTGGTCGCGCGGAGATCGACGATTTTCACGCTCTTGTTCCCTCAAAAATGAAGCCGGATTCGGGTTTTCGTCAGCCGGCGAACGAGTCCTACTGCCGGGAGGTCTCGGACGGCTTTGGCGCGCCGCCGAGCGGGATGGTGAGGCCGCCATCGGCGACATAGACGGCGCCGGTGACAAAGGAGGCGCGGTCGGAGGCAAGGAAGGCCACGACCTCGGCGATCTCGGCGGGGCTCGCGCGACGGCCGAGCGGATGCATGCCGTCGATGGCGGCGTCGAGCGCTGCCGGATCGTCGGCCATGGCGATGGTGGCGCGCAGCATCGGCGTATCGACCGAGCCCGGCGCGACGGCGTTGACGCGAATGCCTTCCGGCGCATGGTCGACGGCGGCGGCGCGGGTCAGCCCGATCAGGGCGTGCTTGGCGGCGGTATAGGCGACGACATTCGCCTGCGAGGCGAGGCCCTGCACCGAGGCCATGTTGACGATGGCGCCGCGCGTCTTGCGCAGCAGCGGGATCGCGAGGCCGGAGAGGCGGAAGATCGCCTTCAGATTGATGTCGAAGACCTCGTCCCAGACCGCGTCGGTGGTCGTCTCCAGCGTGCCGTAGCGCTGGATGCCGGCATTGTTGGAGAGGATGTCGAGCCGGCCGAAGCTGCTCTCGACCCGGGCGATCGCCGCCTCCAGCGTGGCGCGATCGGCGATGTTGCCGGCGACTGCCTCGCCGCCGGTCCGCTCGGCCACCTCGGCGAGGGCCTTGGCGTCGCGGTCGACGAGCACGAGGCGGGCGCCGCGTTCGGCGAAGAGGTCGGCGACGGCGGCGCCGATGCCCATGGCGGCGCCTGTGACCAGCGCCACCTTGCCGTCGAATTCGCCCTTGGTCGTCATGTCAGTCCGGTCTCCGGTGTGGGTCAAAGTGCGATGGCGGCATCGGCGCGGCGCGACATCAGGTCGAGCGGCACCAGGATGGCGCGAAGATGAAGGCGCATCGCGCTGGCCGCGGCGGCGCCGTCATGAGCGGCCAGCGCGTCCGCAATCGTGCGGTGCTCGGCGACGATGTGGCCGGCGCTGCGCGGCCAGTCGACCGAGAGATAGCGCAGGCGATTGAGATGCAGCTTGATGTCCTCAAGTTCGTCGGCGGCGGCGAGGCAGCCGGGGATCGCGAAGATCGCGCGGTGGAAGGCCTCGTCGAGCTCGAACAGGCGGCGCATGTCGCCGCGCTCGCTGGCCCGTGTCTGGTCCTCGATGATGGCGTCGAGCGCGGCGAGATCGGCCGGCGTCGCCGCCTCGGCGGCGCGGGCGACGACCTCGACCTCGACCGCTTCGCGGATCAATTGCGCGGCGCGCACCTTGCTGACGCGGATCGGCGCGACGCGGGTGCCGCTCTGCGGGAAGATGTCGACGAGGCCGAGATCGGCGAGGCGCAGCAGGGCTTCGCGCACCGGCGTCCGCGAGACGCCGAGCCGCTCGGCGATCGCGCCCTCGCGGATCGGCTCCTGCGGCTTCAGCACATTCATGACGATCTCGCCGCGCAGCCATTCATAGACGCCCTGAGCGGTCGAGCGCGTCTTCATCGCTGCGGGTTCCACCACGAACGCCACCGGATTCTTTCCCCATGCGGCGGGCGCGACGCCGCCCCCGATCCGCGCTCACTCGCATAGCCGCAGACCTGCATCGACGGCAACCATAACCCGGCTGGACGAACGTCGTCCACTAATATATTAATCGACAATCGGAGGCGTCGGTCGGCTGTTTGGCGCGTCTGACGGCATATAAGAAAATCATTTGCATGGATGCGGCTTGGCGCTAGAGTGCGGTCAGCCGGCCAAAGAGCAGGCGTGGAGGGGGAGACGGGAATGACGGTTGTGCTGCGCGGGCTCGCCTGGGATCACAGGCGCTGCTGGGGACCGCTCGATGCGAGCGTCGCGCCCTATGCCGCCGCGCATGGCGGGCTTTCCATCGTCTGGGACCGCCGCAGCCTCTACGAATTCGGCGAGGGCCGGCTCGAGGACGTGCTGCGCGACTACGATCTCGTCGTGTTCGATCACCCCTTCGTCGGCGATATCGCTCGTGGCCGCCTGATGGTGCCGTTCGACGACCGCCTCTCGCCGGCGGAAAGCGCGCGCTTTTCGGCCGATTCGGTCGGGGCGTCCTGGCGCTCCTATCAGGCCGATGGAAAGCAATGGGCGCTGCCGATCGATGCGGCGGCGCAGGTCGCCTCGGCGAGGGCGGACCTCCTCGCCGCCTATGCGGACCGGTTCCCGCAGAGCCATGCCGAGGTGCTCGCCCTCGGCCAGCGGCTGCGCGCCGACGGCAAATGGCTCGGCCTGCCGCATGTGCCGACCGATGCGATGTGCCTCGTGCTGACGCTCGCCGCCGGAGCGGGCGATGCCATCGGCGCCGACGGGCGCTTCCTGGCGCGGGATGCGGTCGAGCGGATCATCGGCGAGCTCCGCGCCATGACTGCACTGGCCCATCCGGCCTCGCGCGACTGGAACCCGATCCGCTGCTACGACCACATGATCGCGGCGGATGACGTCGTCTATGTTCCCTACGCCTTCGGCTATGTGAACTACGCCTCGCGCACGGAGGCGCCTCGGCTTGCCTTCGGCAATATTCCCGTCGCCGGCGCGCGCGGCTCGCTGCTCGGCGGCGCCGGCATCGGCGTCTCGGCCTTCTCGGCCCATCGCGCCACGGCCATGGACTACGCCCTCTTCCTCTGCTCGGCCGCCTACCAGAGCGGCGACTATGTCCGCTTCGGCGGCCAGCCGGGCTCGCTCGCCGCCTGGCGTGACGCCAAGGTCAACAGCCTCACCAACGGCTTCTTCGCCGACACGCTGGAGACGCTGACGCAGTCCTATCTCCGCCCGACTTACCCCGGCTTCATCAGCTTCTTCCGCGAATCGACCGAGGCTGCCTTCGCGGCGATCACCGGCAAGATCAGCGCCGGCGCCTTCGCCGAGCATCTCGACCGCCGCTATGCCGAGACGATGCCGGAGGCTGCACAATGAGCGAGCGCGAGCGGGCCGTGTTGCTGGACGAGGACGATGCGCCGGAGGCGGGCGCCGAGGAGGCTGGCGCGCGCCGCGACTACAAGGTGCCGGCGGCCGAGAAGGCGCTCGACATTCTCGAATTCATGGCGGCGCGCAACGAGGACCTGAC
This sequence comes from Kaistia sp., assembly GCA_965229325.1. Classification (GTDB taxonomy): domain Bacteria; phylum Pseudomonadota; class Alphaproteobacteria; order Rhizobiales; family Kaistiaceae; genus Kaistia. Next base: position 3,651,788 of record OZ245873.1, read on the forward strand.
GCAGACCGAGATCTCGCTCGGGCTCGGCCGCTCGATCCACGAAATCTACCGCGTCATCCAGCTCCTGGAAGGCCGCGGCTATCTCGTCCGCACCAAGTCCGACCGCTACCGCCTGTCACTGAAGCTGTTCGAGCTCGCCCATATGCATCCGCCGGTGAACCGGCTCATCGACAGCGCGCTGCCGGTGATGCGCGAGCTCGTCGGCGCGACGGACCAGAGCTGCCATCTCGTCGTGCTGCGCGAGGCGACCGTGCTCATCGTGCTGCAGGTCGATTCGCCCTTGCCGATGCGCTATTCGGTGGCGCTCGGCTCGCATTTCCCGGTGCTCGAGACGAGCTCCGGCGCCGTGATGCTCGCCGCGCTGCCGCCGGCCGAGCGCGAGGCGCTGATCCGCCGCATCCTCGCGAGCGGGGAGGCCGGGGCCTCGCGGGCCGAGATCGACGCGCGCCTCGGCGCGATCGAGACGCTCGGCTACGAGATGCGCGCCTCGCTCGCCGTCGACGGCTGCATCAACATTTCCGTGCCGATCCGCGACCATATCGGCGCGACGATCGCCGCGCTGACCGTTCCCTATCTGCCGCAGAAACGCGCCCGCTTCAGCCGCGAGAGCGTGCTGGAGACGGCGCGCATCGCCGCCAACGAGATCTCGCGCGCGCTCGGCGCGCCCGAGCAGGCCGGGAGAAACCGGGCGATCCGAGTGCCCGGACCGGAGGAGCAGACGCCTTAGTTGCCCGCATCAAGGGCCAAATCGCTGAACCAGGGAGGAAAAGCGAGATGAAGAAGATTCTGATGGGACTGATGGCCGGATCGGCGTTCGCCGTGATGGCGTCGGGCGCCGCGTTCGCCGAGGGCACGCCGAAGAAGATCGGCTATGTCGTCAACTATGCGACGCATGAGTGGTACCAGAACGTCATCAAGGGCATGAAGGACCGCGGCAAGGAACTCGGCATCGAGATCGAGGTCAAGGACGCCAATCTCGACGCCGCCAAGCAGGTCGCCGCCGCCGAGGACTTCATGTCCCAGGGCGTCGATGTCCTGATCATCACGCCGGTCAACGAAGACGCCGTCGTTCCGCTGCTGCGCCGCGCCAAGCAGGAGGGCATGCCGATCGTCCTCGAGGGCAACCCGGTCAAGGGCATGACGACCCTCGTCGCGATCTGCGACTACGACACCGGCTATCACGCGGGCGTCGAGGCCGGCAAATACGCCAAGGAAAAGCTCGGCGGCAAGGCCAAGGTCATGAATGTCGGCCTGCCGCTGCTCTCGGCGACGGTGCTGCGCTCCAATGGCTTCATGGACGGCATCAAGACCGAGATCCCCGATGCGGTGATGGTGCATGACCTCGATGGCGGCGGCAATCCCGACCGTTCGTTCGAAGTCTCGGCCGCCGCTCTCGCCCAGAACGGCGACATCAACGTGATCTACGGCATCAACGACTCGTCGTCGCTAGGCGGTCTGCAGGCCTGGAAGGCGGCCGGCAAGTCGCAGGACGGCCTGCTCGTGGTCGGCACCGGCGGCGAGGGCCTCGCCTTCATCAATGCGATGGAGAAGGAGCCGTCCTACCGGATCGAAGCGGCGATGTTCCCGGAGAAGGTCGGCTTCACCGCGGTCGACGCGGCCGTGAAGCTCTACAACAAGGAAGAAGTGCCGAACTGGATCGTCAGCCCGACCACGCCGATGAACGGCGACGACTGGAAGAAGTTCTATTCGGTCGAGGGCACCACGCGCACGATCAACTGGACCAATGTCAACGCCGTCAAGGCGCCCGACAAGTGCATGAAGACGGCGGCCGACCTCAAGAAGTAGGCCGCTTCTCGCCTGGCCGGGGTGGTCTTGGCCACCCCGGTCTTCTTTGCGGGTGTTCCCTTGCCTTCACCTCCCCCTGAGGGGGAGGTCGACACGCCGCAGGCGTGGCGGGAGAGGGTTTAGGGAACCATCCGGTGAGGCCGTAAACCCTCACCCGGCGCTACGCGCCGACCTCTCCCTCAGGGAGAGGTGAAGGGCAGGCTCGAAATGGCAGTCACTCACGGAACCAAAGCGCCCGCACCATGACCAGCGAAACTCTAGCCGCCGGCAAGTCCGGCCTTCTCGCCGGCGTGCTCAACGACCGCAGCCAGATCGTCCTGATCGCGCTCCTGGTGCTGCTCTGCATCGCCATCTCGCTCGGCGCCTCGCAGTTCTATTCCGTCGACAACATCATCGCGATCCTCCGCCAGTGCTCGCTGGTGCTGATCGTCGCCGTCGGCATGACCATGCTGCTCGTCGCCGGCGAGGTCGATCTCTCGGTCGGTGCCTCGCTCGCTTTCACAGGCTGCGTCGCGATGGACGTCACCAACCGAACGGGCAGCGTCACGCTCGGCGCGCTGGCCGCGCTCGCCTTCGCCGGCACGGTCGGCCTCGTCAATGGGCTGGTTGTGACGCGGCTCAAGATCAATTCGCTGATCGCGACCATCGCGACAATGATGATCCTGCAGGGCGGCGTCTATCTTTACACCCGCGAGGCCGTGCAGAACCGCCACCAGCTCGACGCCTTCACGGCGATCGGTGCCGGCTATGTCGGGCCGATCCCGATCCCGGTCATCCTCGCCGCCGTCATCTTCATTCTCGGCTATGTCGCGCTGCGCACGACGCTGTTCGGCCGCTATCTCTACGCCGTCGGCGCCAACCAGAAGGCGGCGCGCCTTTCGGGCCTCCGCGCCGAGCGGTTGAAGCTGATCGCCTTCGTCGTTACCGGCCTCCTCGTCGGCGTCGCCGGCCTCATCCTCTGCTCGCTGATGAATGCGGGACAGCCGACCGCCGGCCGCGGCTTCGAACTCACCGTCATCGCGGCGGTGATCCTCGGCGGCACCTCGCTCGCCGGCGGGCGCGGCACGCTGGTCGGCACGCTGCTCGGCGTGTTGCTGCTGAAGGTCGTCGACAACGGCATCATCATTCTCCGCTGGAACCAGGACCTGCAGATGGTCGTGCCCGGCATCGTCATCATCCTCGCCACCTGGCTCGACATCATCAGGAGGAAGAGCGATGCACGCTGAGGCGATGGAGCGCTCCGGCGCCGCCGAGACCGTTCCGGCGCTCGAGATGCGCGGCATCGGCAAGCGCTTTCCCGGCGTCATCGCGCTCGACGGCGTCGATCTCAACCTCGCGCCCGGCAAGGTGCATGCCCTCATGGGCGAGAACGGCGCCGGCAAGTCGACGTTGATCAAGATCCTCGCCGGCGTCTACGACAAGGACAGCGGCACGATCCGCGTCAACGGGCGCGAGACCGATTTCCGCTCGCCGCGCGATGCGCTGCGCCAGGGCATCAAGGTGGTGTTCCAGGAGATCGCGCTGATCTCGGAATTCACGGTCGCCGAGAACATCTTCCTCGAGGACTATCCGAAGATCGCCGGCGGCTCGATCGACTGGCCGCGCATCCGCGCCGAGGCGGCAGCGCTCTTCACCCGCATCGGCTTCGATGTCGATCCGTCCGCGCGCACCGGCGACCTGCCGGTCAGCCAGCAGCAGATGGTCGAGATCGCCCGGGCGCTGGCGCATGAGGCGCGCATCGTCGTCATGGACGAGCCGACCTCCTCGCTGACGCCGAAGGAGGTCGAGCTTCTCTTCGTCGTCATCCGCCGCCTGACGGCGCTCGGCATCGCGGTCGTCTATGTCAGCCACAAGCTCGACGAGGTGTTCGAGATCGCCGATGAGGTGACCGTGCTGCGGGACGGCCGCCACATCTCAACGAAGCCGATCGGCGCGCACACCAATGACAGCCTGATCCAGGACATGATCGGCCGGCGGATCGACAATCTCTTTCCGCGCGTCCGCCGCCAGGCCGCCGGCCGCACCATCCTCGCGGTCGAGGGCCTCTCGACCGACACCAAGCTGAAGGACATCGCCTTCGAGGCGCGGGCCGGCGAGGTGCTCGGCTTCTTCGGCTTGATGGGCGCCGGCCGCACCGAGCTCGCCAAGGCGATCGTCGGCTATGATCCGATCCGCAGCGGCACGATCGCCATCGACGGCGCGCCGCTCGTCCCGCACGACACGCGCACCGGGGTTTCTCTCGGCATCGGCCTCCTGACCGAGGACCGCAAGGCGGAAGGGCTGATGCTCGATCTGCCGGTGCTGCAGAACATGAGCCTCGCGGCGCTGCCCTCCTTCGCGCGCCACGGCTTCGTCGACGAGCCGCGCGAGCGCAGCGCCGTGCAGAGCTTCGTCGACCGCTTCCGCGTCAAGACGCCGAGCCTTGCCCAGCCGATCAAGAATCTCTCCGGCGGCAACCAGCAGAAGGTGCTCCTCGCCCGCTGGCTGATGCGCGGGCTCAAGGTGATCGTCGTCGACGAGCCGACGCGCGGCATCGATGTCGGCGCCAAGTCGGAGATCTTCGCGCTCATCGACCAGCTCGCCGGCGAGGGGCTCGCCGTCATCATGATGACCTCGGAAATGCCGGAACTGCTCGGCCTTTCCGATCGCATCGCCGTCATGGCCGAAGGCCGCATCACCGCGATCATGCCGCGTGAGGCCGCGACACAGGAGAACATCCTCAATGCCGCCATCGCCTAGCCTCGCGGCACCAAAGCCGCTGCCCGGCTTCCTGCGCCTCGCCTTCCGGCGGAGCGAATTCGGCCTCCTGATGGCGCTTCTCGCGATCATCCTCTTCTTCGCGCTCGCCTCGGACACGTTCCTGACCGTCCGCAACATGACCAATGTGCTCGGCCAGGCCTCGCTGGCGCTGACCGCCGGCATCGGCGTCGCGATCGTGTTCATCTCCGGCGAGGTCGACGTCTCCGTCGGCTCGCTGGTGGCTGCGATCGCGATCCCCTTGATCACGATCATGAACGCGACGGAATCGCTGCCGCTCGGCATCGCAGGTGCTCTGGCGCTCGGCCTTCTCGTCGGCGCGGTCAACGGCTATCTCGTCGCCTATGCCGGCATCAATTCGCTGATCGCGACGCTCGGCACGCTCTTCATCCTGCGCGGCGGTGTCTATCTCTATACCGGCCAGACGGCCATCCCCGACGACGTCATGCTGGAGAGCTTCTTCCAGCTCGGCAATGGCCGCCTGTTCGGCGTGCTGCCGATCCCGGCCGCGATCGCCTTCGCGCTGCTGCTCGTCTTCGCCTATGTGCTGCGCCACCGCACCTTCGGCCGGCAGGTCTATGCCGTCGGCGGCAATCCGGAGGTCGCGCGGCTCGCCGGCTATGACGTGAAGCGCATCAAGTTCACCTGCTTCCTGATCAGCGCGCTGCTCGCCACCGTCGCCGGCATCCTGCTCGCCTCGCGCCTCGGCTCGGCGGTGCATGTCGCGGGTCTCGGCTTCGAGTTCCAGGTCGTGGCGGCGGTGGTGCTCGGCGGGGTCAGCCTCTCCGGCGGCGTCGGCAGCCTGTTCGGCATGGCGCTCGGCGTCCTGATCCTCTCCTTCCTCGCCAACGGGCTCGGGATGATGGACCTCGCCACCGAATGGCAGCTGGTCATCACCGGCGTCATCATCATCGCCGCCGTCGGCTTCGACGAGCTCAAGCGGCGCAAGAGCTGAGGAGAACGCGATGGGACGCCTCGACGCCAAGATCGCCGTCATCACCGGTGCCGCCGACGGCATCGGCCATGCCATCGCCGCGGCGATGGCGCGCGAGGGCGCGCATGTCGTCATGGGCGATATCGACGATGCGAAAGGGGAGGCTGCGGCCGCGGCCCTCCGCGCAGAGGGCTGCCGCGCCGACTATCGCCATTGCGACGTCGCCGAGGAGGCCGACATCGCCGGCCTGATCGGCTTTGCCGTGAACGAACTCGGCCGCATCGACGTGCTCGTCAACAACGCGGCGATCGCGATCGGCGGCATGCCGGTGCACGAGATGACGGACGAGCAATGGCACCGGCTGATCGCCGTCAATCTCACCAGCGTCTTCCGCGGCTGCAAGCAGGCGCTGCCGGCGATGATCCGCCAGAAATCCGGCTCGATCATCAACATGGCCTCGGCGCAGGGCCATATCGGCCTCGACGGCTGGACTGCCTATGCCGGCGCCAAGGGCGCGGTCATGGCGATGACGCGGCAGATGGCGGTCGAGTTCGGGCCGGTGAATGTCCGCGTCAACTCGATCTCGCCGGGTACGATCGCGACGCCGATGAACGAGAAGGTCATCGCCGATCTCGGCGAGCATGTCGCGCGCGCCTGGGTCAAGATGCATCCGATCGGCCGCATCGGCCGGCCGGAGGAGGTCGCCGAGGCGGCGGTCTATCTCGCCTCGGACGCTGCCGGCTTCACCACGGGCATTGATCTGCGCGTCGATGGCGGCCTCACCGCCGCCCCGCGCTTCGTGCCGGATCTGGTTTGAACCACCAAGGAACGATCATGGACAAGGCCCTTTCCGGCGTCAGGATCCTCGATTTCAGCCATCTGCTGCAGGGGCCGTTCGCGACCCAGCTTCTGGCCGACATGGGCGCCGACGTGATCAAGATCGAGCGCGCCGGGCCGGGCGATCTCTTCCGCTCGATGACCTTCTTCGCCAAATGGGTCGGCGGCTCGGAGAGCCCGAACTTCCTCGCCTGGAACCGCAACAAGCGGTCGATCGCGCTCAACCTGAAGAGCCGGGCGGTGCATGCGCTCATCATGAAGATGGCCAAGGATGCCGACATCGTCGTGCAGAATTTCCGCCCCGGTGTGATGGCGCGGCTCGGCTATGGCTATGAGGACTTCAAGGCGGCGAATCCGGCGATCATCTATTGCTCGGGCTCGGGCTATGGCGAGGAGGGGCCCTATCTCGAGCGTCCCGGCCAGGACATGCTGATCCAGGGGCTGGTCGGTCTCGCGACCAATACCGGCCGCGGCGACGGCCCGCCGGTGCCGGCCGGCTCCGGAATGGCCGACCAGATCGGCGCCATGAACATGGTCTATGGCATCCTCTCGGCGCTCTATTACCGGGAGAAGACCGGCAAGGGCCAGAAGGTCGAGGTCAACCTGCTCGCCGGCATGCTGGCGCATCTCGGCCAGGAATACTGTGCCGTGCTCAATCTCGGCGAGGACTTCGTCCGCCCGAACTCCGGCATCGGCCATCCCGGCATGCAGGCGCCGTTCGGCATCTACGAGACGCGCGACCAGCGCTATGTCTCGATCGCCATGAGCCCGTTCAAGACGCTCTACGAGACGCTCGAAGCGCCGCATCTCGCCGTCTATGACGACCTCTCGACCCTCTTCGCCAATCGCGACGAGGTCTGGGAGCATGTCAATTCCGAGACGAAGAAGTTCGACATGGAGGTGCTGCTGGACCGCATGCTCGCCGCCGACATCTGGTGCGCGCCGGTGCAGGATATCCGCCAGGCCTCCGAGGATCCGCAGGTCACCCATATGGGCATGATCCAGAGCTATGAGCATCCGAAGGCCGGCACGGTCCGCGTCGTCGGACCGGCGGTCAGGATGAGCGAGACGCCGGCCTCGATCGACCGGCCGGCGCCGATGGTCGGCGAGCATGGCCGCGAGATCCTCGCTGAACTCGGCCTTTCCGCCGCCGAGATCGATGCGCTCGAAGCATCGGGCGACATGACCATCGAGAGGGCCTGAGCCATGCCTCACGCCTTCGAGACGCTCGACGTCACGGTCGAGGCGCGCGTCGCCACCGTCACCTTCCGGCGCGGCGACCAGCTCAACGCCATGAACAAGGCGATGCAAAGCGAGATCACCGCCGCCTTCGAGGCGCTGTCCGCTGATGCCGGCGTCGGCGCGATCGTCGTGACGGGGGAGGGGCGCGGCTTCATGGCCGGCGCCGACATCAAGGAATATGCGGCCCAGTCCGGCCCCGAATTCGATGCGTTCCAGCGCGCCGGCGAGCGCATGTATCGCGCCATCGAGGCCAATACCAAGCCGGTGATCGCGGCGGTGAACGGCTTCGCGCTCGGCGGCGGCTTCGAATTGGTGCTCTGCTGCGACATCGTCCTCGCCGCGCCCGAGGCGAAGTTCGGCCTGCCCGAGATCAAGCTCGGCCTCGTTCCCGGCGGCGGCGGCACGCAGCGGAGCGTCGAGAAGCTCGGCCGCAATCGCGCCAACCATCTGCTGATGACCGGCGCAATCCTGCCGGCGGCCGACTTCGTCGCCTGCGGCCTCGTCAACGACATCGTCCCGGCCGGTGAGCTGCTCGCGCGGGCCGGCGAGATGGCCCGCCTCATCGCCGCCGAGCCGCCCGAGGCGATCGAGGGGCTGAAGCGGCTGACGTCGCTCGCCGTCACGGGGGAGAGGGCCGCCGGGCTTGCCGCCGAGCGCGACCTCGTCTGCAGCCTCTATCGCAGCGAAATCGGCCAGGCGCGCGTGCAGGCCTTCGCGCAGAAGAGCATCGCCCGCGCGGCCGAAAAAGCGGCGAAGGCCGCCGCCGGGGGCTGAACCGCCATGGGCGAAAGCCTCGTCAAGCCGAACCGGCCGCGTGTCGTCAGCCTCGACGACCTCGCCGGCATGGTTGCGGATGGCGATCGGCTTGGCGTCGGCGGCCATCATTTCGCGCGGCTGCCGATGGCGCTCCTCGCCGCGGTGACGGCGCGCGGCGTCAGAAATCTCCGCTATGCGAGCTGGGCCGGCGGGCTGGCGCTCGAATGGCTGCTGGAGGCCGGCGCCGTTGCAGAGATTGATCTCTGCTTCTCCTCGCTCGACATCTTCGGCCTGCCGCCGCGCTTCCGTGCCGCAGCGGAGCAAGGCGCCATCCCTGTCCGAGACTGGACGGCGCTCGCCATGATCGAGGCGCTGAGGGCCGCGCAGAAGAACCTGCCGAGCCTGCCGTTTCAGCTTCCCGAGGGCTCGGCGATGATGGGCCGCATCCCCGGCGCCGTCACCGCCGCCGATCCCGTCACGGGCGAGGCCGTCGGCGCCATCCCGCCGCTGCGGCTCGACACGCTTCTCCTCCATGCAGCGCGGGCCGATGCGGACGGCAATGTCCAGATCATCGGTGCCCGCGCGCTCGATGTCGCCATGGTCGGCGCGGCGCGCAGGGTGTTGGTCACGGTCGAGGAGATCGTGCCGCGCGGCGGTCTTGCCGCGGCAGGGCGGCAGACGGTGATCACGCGCAACCAGGTGACGGCCATCGCGCTGGCGCCCGGCGGCGCCTGGCCGACCTCGTCGCTGCCCTTCTATGTCACCGACTATGCCGCGCTCGCCGAGGCGTTCGGCAGCGAGCTTCCACTTGCCGAGAGCCTCGCGCCGCGCGCGCCGGCGGGTCATCTCAGGCGTGCCGCCCGGATCCGTGCGAGCGACCTGCCGCAGCGGTTTCCGGCGATCCACGCGGCACTGACGACGCCGACAACCGACGAGATCATGGCGGCCCGCATCGCACGCGAACTTGGCAATGAGAGCTTCGCCTCGGCCGGCGCCGTATCGCCGCTCGCCAATGTCGCCTATCGCCTCGCCAAGGCGACGCATGCGCCCGACATGATGCTGGCGACGTTCTCCTGCGGCCATGTCGACATCGCGCCGAGCCCGCTGCTGCTGTCGCTGGTCGAGGGGTGTGACGCCGAGACGGCGGCGGCGCATGCTGGCGGTGACGATACTTATTCGGCTTACTATCAGGCCGGCGCCGTCACGCATGAGATCATCGGCGCGGCGCAGATCGATCGCCAGGGCCGCGTCAACAACCTCGCCATCCGGCGCAGAAATGGCGCGCTGCTGCGTCTGCCCGGCCAGGGCGGCATGGCCGACGTCGCCAACATGCATCGCGACTACGCGCTCTATGTCCCGCGGCATAGCCCGCTCGCCTTCGTCGAGAGCGTCGATGTGGCCAGCTCCGGCCGCGGCCTACTCGATCCCGCCCAGCGGGCCAGGGCCGGCTATCGCACCGGGCGGGCCCTCGTCTTCAGCGATCTCTGCGTCTTCAGCCTCAGCGCCTCCACCGGTCTGCTCGAAGTGATCGAGCTGATGCCGGGCGTCTCGCGCGAGGTGGTCGTCGTGGCGACCGGCTTTGCCGCGACCTTTGCGGACGACTGCGGCACGGTCTCGCTGCCCGATACCGAGACCCTCGCTGTGCTGCGCCACCGGATCGATCCGCTCGGCCTAAGGCGGCTCGAATTCGTCGCCGCGCGCGATCGCGGCGCGCTGATCGCCGCAATCATCGCCGCCGACCGGGCGCTGATCGACCAGTTCGGGAGAGAGACGTCATGACACCGCTGCTCGCGCTTTCCGCCGCCCGCGTCTTCTTCGACGGCATCTTCACTACCCCGCGCCTCGCCCATCCCGAAGGCGTCGCGGTGCATGCCGACGGCTCGATCTGGTGCGGCACCGAGACCGGCGATCTCATCCGCATTGCGGCGGACGGCGCGTCGCATGAAAAGCTCGGTTCGACCGGCGGCTTCCTGCTGGGGCTCGCCTTCGACAGCGCCGGCCGCTGCTATGCCTGCGATCTGAAGCACCAGGCGGTGTTCCGCTACGATCCGGCGACGTGCGCCTTCGATCGATTCGCCTCAAGCGGCATCGGCGTGCCGAACTACCCCGTCGTCGACGAGCGCCGCGGCGTTCTCTACGTCACCGACAGCCGCGGCAACGGCAATATCGGTCCCGGCCTCTTCCGCTTCGATCTTGCGACCGGCGCGGGCGGGGTGTGGTCGGACGAGCCGATGGATTTCGCCAATGGCGCCTCTCTCGATGCCTCCGGCGACGGGCTCTTCGTCGTCCAGAGCGACGTGCCCTCGCTCGTATATGTGCCGATCCACGCCGATGGTTCGGCCGGGCCGAGCCGGCTCGTCAGCGGTGAGGTGCAGACCGTGCCCGATGGCGTCGCGCTTGCGCCCGACGGCACGCTCTACATCTCCTGCTATGAGCCGAGCCGGATCTACCGGCTGAAGCCGGGCGGGCCGCTCGAACTCCTGATCGAGGATCCGAAGGCGACGCTCCTGGCGCATCCGACCAATGTCGCGCTCAAGGGCGACCGGCTCTATTCCGCCAATCTCGGCCGCTGGCACATCACTGAAATCGATCTCTCGAGCCTCGAAGGGCGACCCTCATGACGGCATCTGATCCGGCGGCCGACGCCGCGCTGTTCGCGCTGGTGCGCGACAAGCTCTTCACCGCCGTGATCGGCGACGTCATGGACCAGGCTGGGCTGACCCGGCAGTTCCTGCCGCCGGAGATCCGTGCGCTCAATCCGGACAGCGTCCTCGTTGGACGGGCGATGCCAGTGCTCGAGGCCGATTGCGCCAGCGAGGTTATCGGCCACAGCGGCGTTGCCGATGCATTCGGGCTGATGTTCGCCGCGCTCGACCAGCTTCAGGCCGGTGAAGTCTATATCTGCACCGGCGCCTCGCCGCGCTATGCGCTCTGGGGCGGGTTGATGAGCACCCGCGCCGCCCATCTCGGCGCGGTTGGCGCGGTGCTCGGCGGCTATCATCGCGACACGCGCGAGATCGTGAAGCTCGGCTTCCCCGTCTTCTCGATGGGCGCCTATGCGCAGGACCAGCGGCTGCGCGGCCGCGTCGTCGACTATCGCTGCGCCATCGAGTTCGGCAATGGCTGCCGCGTGATGCCGGGCGATCTCATCGTCGGCGACATCGATGGCGTGCTGACCGTGCCGAAAGAGCATGTCGCCGACATCCTGCGGGCGGCGCTCGCCAAGGTCGAGGGCGAGGACAAGGTCCGCGACATGATCCTCGCCGGCCGCTCGACCGGCGGCATCTTCGAGGAAACCGGCATCATGTGACCGCGGTCGGCGGCGCGAGGGCGGCGCCGTCGCCGCTCAGGTGCCGTCCGGCGGCAGCGCGAACGGGCCCTTGATGGCGCGCAGCAGCGTGTCGCGCGCCGAGGCGAGATGCTTGCGGCAGTAGAACTCGGCATCGAGTTCATGGCCCGAGCGCAGGCCGCCGATATAGTCGAGATGCTCGCGCAGCGCCGTCGAATTGCGCTCGATCTCGTCCGTCTTGCTCCACTGATAGTGGTAGTGGAAGACCAGCGAGATGACGTCGTAGAATTCGATGATGAAGCGGTTGTGCGACGCGCCGTGGATCAGTCGGTGAAAGCGGTCGTCGAGATCGGGGAATTCGCGCAGCCTGTCGCGCGGCTGGCCGAGAAACGAGCGATGCTCGGCTTCGATCGCGTCGAGCGCCGCCCAGGCCGGATTGTCCGGCGGCAGGCGAACGAAGGTCCGCGCCGAGCGCAGCTCGAACATCTCGCGCACCTCGAACAGTTCGAGCGCGAAGGCCTCGGTGAAGCCGTTCAGCACCCAATGCCGGTTGCGCTGCTTCTCGATGAGGCCGAAGCGGCTGAAGCGGATCAGGAATTCGCGCACCGCCGAGGTGCTGACGCCGACCTCGCGGGCGAAATCCGACTCGTTGATCTGGCTGCCCGGCTCGGCATTGACCGAGAGGATGCGGCGCATGAAGGCGCGCTCGACCATGGTCGAGACCGTGTCGGTTTCCCCGGCCGGAAAATGATCCTCAGCCGTCGGCTGGCGCAGGACTTCCTTGTGGCGCTGGTTCCAGGCGATCAGCCCCGCCTCGGCCTGCGCGTCGAGGATCGCGCGCACGGTCGTCCTGGAGACGCCGAGCCGGCGGGCGAGCTCCGCCTCCGACGGCAGGACCGCGCCGACCTCGAGCATGCCGAGGCTCAGATTGTAGGCCTCCTTGAAGACGGTATCGCGCTTGCTCATCGGACAGCCGGGGGTTGGTGCGGAGACGGTGCGGCGGGCACCGCGGTCCTCTGACCGCGACGGGCGCCGGCGGCACACGCGGCGCGTCCGGGACAATAGCGTGTCAATTATCGATAACAAGCTGATTGCTCTTTGCGCTGCAGCATTTGCTGCAGCTGCGTTTGCTGCTCTGCAACAGTAAATCGGCCGGTTTGGCGAGAATTGATGTCCGATTTCGCGTATTGCAAACCGATCCGGTCTATGGCTATGTTCGCCGCGGCAGTCTTATAACGATAAAAGACGTAGCAGTGGTGAGCGCGCCCTGAACTACGTCTCGGGTGGAGCGCGCGCTCATGGGAAGGAAATCGAATGTCGTTCACTAACAAGACCGTTACGCGTCGCGGCCTCGGCCTGATGGCCGGCGCCGCCGTGATCGCAGCCGGCCTCGTCCAGGCGGGCCCCGCGGCCGCCGCCGACGTGACGATCCCGATCATCGTCAAGGACACGACGTCGTTCTACTGGCAGATCGTTCTCGCCGGCGCCCGTGCGGCCGGCAAGGATCTCGGCGTCAACGTGCCGGAGCTCGGCGCGCAGTCCGAGGCCGACATCAACGGCCAGATCACGATCCTCGAGAACGCCGTCGCCGGCAAGCCGGCCGCGATCGTCATCTCGCCGACCGAATTCAAGGCGCTCGGCAAGCCGATCGACGAAGCCGCCAAGTCCGTTCCGATCATCGGCATCGACTCGGCCGCTGAATCGAAGGCCTTCACCTCGTTCCTGACCACCGACAATGTCGAGGGCGGCCGTGTCGCGGCCCGCGGTCTCGCCGCGGCGATCAAGGCGAAGACCGGCAAGGAAGCCGGCGACGTCGCCCTCATCACCGCCCTGCCGGGCGTCGGCTCGCTCGACCAGCGCGCCAAGGGCTTCATGGAAGAGCTGGCGAAGTATCCCGAGCTGAAGCTCGTCGCCGACAAGGTGGCCGATGGCCAGGCCACGACCGGCCTCAACATCACCACCGACCTCCTGACCGCCAACCCGAACCTCGTCGGCGTCTTCGCCTCGAACCTGATCATGGCTCAGGGCGCCGGCCAGGCGATCGCCGAGAACAAGGTGGCCGACAAGGTCGCGCTCGTCGGCTTCGACAATGACGACAAGCTGGTCGGCTTCCTGAAGGACGGCACCATCTCGGCGCTGGTGGTGCAGGACCCCTACCGGATGGGCTATGACGGCATCAAGACCGCGCTCGCCGCCTCCAAGAAGGAGAAGGTCGAGACCTTCGTCGATACCGGCGCGAACCTCATCACCAAGGCCAATATGGATGAGGCCAAGAATGCGGCCCTGCTGAACCCCAAGGTGAAGTAAGGCGACGCGACGCGGCGCCCTTCGGGGGGAGGGCGCCGCGTCACAATTTTGTTCCTTGCGGCAGCAACGCTGCCTTTCGAACAGGTCGGGACAATGAGCGCATCAGGTCTAGCCGCAGCCGGCCATCAAGCGGCGAAGACGGCGCCCGCAGCGGGCGAGGACGTCATCCTCGAGCTGCGCAATCTCGAAAAGAGCTATGGCCCCGTCCTCGCGTTGAAGCCGTCGAGCCTTGCTTTCCGCCGCGGCGAGATTCACGCCATCGTCGGCGAGAACGGCGCCGGCAAGTCGACGCTGATCAAGCTCCTGACCGGCGTCATTCCGCGCACCGCCGGCGACATCCTGTGGAACGGCCAGATGGTCGGTCTCGCCAACCCGCAGGAGGCGATCGACCACGGCATCAATGCCGTGCATCAGGAAGTCGTGCTCTGCCGCCATCTGACGGTCGCCGCCAATATCTTCCTCGGCGACGAGACGCTGAAATTCGGCCTCCTGCAGAAGCGCGACATGACCCGCGCCGCCCAGCGCATCCTCGACGACATGGGCTTCAATCTTCCGGCCGCGGTGCAGCTCGATACGCTGACCATCGGCCAGCAGCAGCTGGTGGCGACGGCCCGCGCCGCGCTGCGCGGCACCAAGTTCCTGATCTTCGACGAGCCGACCGCCTATCTGACGCGGCAGGAAGCGGCGCAGCTGTTCGCGCTGATCCGCCGCCTCAAGTCGGAAGGCGTCACCATCGTCTACATCTCCCACCGCATGGAGGAGATCTTCGAACTCGCCGACCGCGTGTCGGTGCTGCGCGACGGGCTGATGGTCGGCACGCGCGACATCGCCTCGACCAATGACAACGAGCTCGTCGCGATGATGATCAATCGCACGATCGAGCAGATCTATCACAAGGAACACATCCCGTTCGGCGAGACGCTGCTGGAGACGCGCGGCCTCTCCGGCAAGGGCTTCCAGGATGTCTCGCTGACGATCCGCCGCGGCGAGATCGTCGGGCTCTACGGGCTGATCGGCGCCGGACGCAGCGAATTCGCGCTCAGCGTCTTCGGCCGCAATCCGAAGTCCTCAGGCGAGATTCTCTGGAAGGGCAAGCCGGTCGCGATCAACAACGAGCGCACGGCGATCGGCCTCGGCATCGCGCTGGCGCCGGAAAGCCGGCGCGACCAGGGCCTCAATCTCAACCTGCCGATCGGCCTCAACCTCAACCTGCCGATCTATGACCGGCTCACGCGCGGCTTCGTCATCTCCGGCCGCGAGGAGGCGCAGCGCGCCGACCAGCAGATCGCCGATCTCTCGATCAAGACGCCGAGCCGCCGCTCGCTCGCCTCGTCGATGTCGGGCGGCAACCAGCAGAAGATCGTCATCGGCAAGTGGCTGAACCACGGCGCCGACCTGTTCATCTTTGACGAGCCGACCGTCGGCGTCGATGTCGGCACCAAGGCCGAAATCTACCGCCTGTTCGCGAAGCTTCTGAAGCAGGGCGCGGGCATCCTGCTGATTTCGAGCTATCTGCCGGAAGTCTATGAGCTTTCGGACACGCTGCATGTGTTCCGCACCGGCCGCCTGGTCGGCAGCAACGGCTTCCGTGGCGCCAGCCACGAGGAAGTCCTCGCCGAAGCGATCGGCGTCTAAGGGGAGGATGTGAGGATAATGGCAAGTGTGGATGTCGCGGCGAAAGCGGCAAAGGGGCGCAGGAATTACAATTTCCTGTTTGCGCTGACGCTGCTCGGCCTCTTGCTGCTGCTGTGGGCGGTGCTCGCGGTGGCGACGCCGAATTTCCTCACCGACAAGAACATCTCGAACCTGATGCGCCAGGGCTCGATGATCGCGATCCTCGCGGTCGGGCAGACCTTCGTCATCATCACCGCCGGCATCGACCTCTCGGTCGGCGCCGTGGTCGGCTTCTCGACCGTGGTGATCGCGATGCTGCTCGGCGCGGGCTTCCCGGTGTGGGCGGCGATCCTGATCACGCTGCTGGTCGGGCTCGGCATCGGCCTCTTTCATGGCTTCGGCATCACCAAGATGGGCCTGCCGCCCTTCATCATCACGCTGGCGACGCTGACTTCGCTGCGCGGCATCGGCCTCCTGATGACCAATGGCTCGACGATCTCGATCCAGAACGAGGAATTCACCCAGTTCGCCACCAAGGACCTGTTCGGCATTCCGAGCCTCTTCTGGATGGTGATCCTCGTGGCCGTGCCGGCCTATGTGTTCCTGAACCACACGCGCTGGGGCCGCTATCTGTTCGCGGTCGGCTCCAATCCGGAATCGGCGCGCCTCTCGGGCGTCCGCGTCAACCGCGTGATCTATCTCGCCTATGCGCTCTCGTCGGTGTTCGCGGCCTTCGTCGGCGTGCTCCTGGCGACGCGCATCGGCATCGGCAACGCGACGCAGGCGGAAGGCTGGGAACTGCAGGCCATCGCCTCGACCGTCATCGGCGGCTCCAGCCTCTTCGGCGCGGTCGGCTCGGTGCATGGACCGCTGATCGGCGCCTTCATCCTCGCCACCATCAACAACGGCGCCAACCTCCTGAACGTCAATTCGTTCTGGCAGCGCATCATCACCGGCGGCCTCATCATCGTCATCGTCTATTTCGACCAGTTGCGCCGCCGCGGCCGCTGAGGCCCCGCGATCCGCATGCCTCCGACAGGGAAGTCATGAAAGCCGTTCTTTGCGTTGAACCCGGCCGGCTCGAGCTCGTCGACCGGCCGGCACCGCCCGCGCCCGGTCCGGGCGAGGCCGCCGTCGATATCCGCCATGTCGGAATCTGCGGCACCGACTATCATATCTACGAGGGCAAGCATCCCTTCCTCGCCTATCCGCGGGTGATGGGCCACGAGCTCTCCGGTGTCGTCGCGGCGGTCGGGGCCGGCGTGACGCTCCCGGTCGGCACGCCGGTCGTCGTCAATCCCTATCTCTCCTGCGGCCATTGCATCGCCTGCCGCCATGGCAAGCCGAATTGCTGCATGTCGATCTCGGTGCTGGGCGTGCATGGCGACGGCGGCATGGCCGAGCGGATCGTCATGCCGGAGGGCAATCTCTATCCGGCCGAGGGCCTCTCGCTGCGTGATGCGGCGATGGTCGAGTTCCTGGCGATCGGTGCCCATGCCGTGCGCCGCTCGCTGCCGGAGCCCGGTCGGCGGGCGCTCGTCGTCGGCATCGGGCCGATCGGGCTCGGCGCGGCGATCTTCGCCCGCATCGCCGGCCTCGAGGTGACGCTGCTCGATTCGAGCGCCGAGCGGCTCGGCTTTGCCCGCGACCGTCTCGGCTTCCAGCAGGTGTTCGAGACCGGTCCCGACGCCGCGGCGCGGCTGATGGCGGCGAGCGACAACGAGGGCTACGACACGGTGTTCGACGCCACCGGCAATGCCGCGGCGATCGAGGCCGGCTTCACGCTGGTCGCGCATGGCGGCAGCTATGTGCTGGTCAGCGTCGTCAAGGATCGCATCAGCTTCGCCGATCCCGAATTCCACAAGCGCGAGATGACGCTGATCGGCAGCCGCAACGCGACGCGCGCCGATTTCGAGCATGTCATGGCCTCGATCCGCGCCGGCAAGGTGCCGCTCGACGCGCTTGCGACCCATCGCACGACACTCGATGACGTTCTCGCCGACCTGCCGCGCTGGGCGCACCAGAAGGAAGGCCTGATCAAGGCGATCATCGACGTCGGCGCCTGAGCCTCGGCTCGGGCATCCTCGTAGGCCATGTCCCGTATGAGGCGGCTGAGCGCAGCGCTCGGAGCGCATTGAGGATGACCGCGACGTCGATCACCTCCTGCAGCAGCGCGCCAGCGACCGGCGGCAGCGCGCCGAAGGCGGCGACGATCATCGCGGCGATCGAGAGGCCGAGCCCGACCAGGACGCTCTGCAGGGCGATCCGCCGCGTCCGCCGCGCCACCTCCAGCGCCAGCGTCAACCGGTCGATCCGGTCGACGAGCAGCACGACATCGGCGCTTTCCGACGAGGCGGCCGAGCCGCGCGCGCCCATGGCGACGCCGACGCTGGCACCGGCGAGCGCCGGTGCGTCGTTGACGCCGTCGCCGACCATCAGCGTCGGGGCGCGTGCCTGTTCGCGGCGGACGAGATCGAGCTTCGTCTCCGGCGTCATGCCGCCGAAGGCGTCGTCGACCGCGAGCGCGCCGGCCACCGCGTCGACGACATCGGCGCGATCTCCGGAGGCCAGCACGACCCGGTCGATGCCGGATCGCTTCAAATCGTCGATCATGGCGACGGCGTCGGGGCGGAGGCCATCGGCAAGCAGGATGAGGCCTGCAAAGACGCCGTCGACCGCGACGGCGACGATTGCCGTGCCGGCGGCGACGCCCTCGCCGATATCAGCGGCGCCGCCGGTGCTGCGGGCGGCGACATAGTCGATGGAGCCGACCGCGACCGTGCTCGCGCCGATGCGGCCGGAAAGGCCGGCCCCCGGCTCCTCCGTGACCTTTGTCGGCGCGACGAGGGCGAGGCCGCGCTTCTCCGCCTCGATGACGAGCGCCTCGGCGACGACATGGCCGGAGGCCTGGTCGAGCGAGGCGGCAAGGCGCAGCACCTCGTCGTCCGCGCGGCCGGCGGCGGGCCGGATCGCGGCGACGCGCGCCAGGCCGAAGGTCAGCGTCCCCGTCTTGTCGAGGATCACCGTGCGGATCTTGGCGAGTGCCTCGAGCGCGCCGCCGCTTTTGATCAGGACGCCGCCCTTGGCCGCGCGCGACATGCCCGAGATGATGGCGACCGGCAGTGCGAGGATGAGCGGGCAGGGCGTTGCCACCACGAGAACCGCCAGCGCCCGCACGGCCTCGCCGGACGCCCACCAGGCGATACTGGCGATGGCGACGGTCAGGCCGAGAAACCAGATCGCATAGCGATCGGCGAGGCGCATCGCCGGCGCGCGGCTCTCGGCCGCGGCGGTGACGAGGCGGACGATGCCGGCATAGGTGCTGTCGGCGGCGGGACGGCTCGCGGTGATCTCCGTGGCGTCGCCGGCATTGGTGACGCCGGACAGCACCTCCTCGCCGCTCGTCTTGGCGACGGGCAGGCTCTCGCCGGTCAGCGCCGACTGATCGAACGAGGCGGTCGGCGAGAGGACCATGCCATCGACCGGCACCACCTCGCCCTTGCGAATGAGGAGCACATCGCCGACGGCGATCGTTTCGATCGGGACTTCCTCGAGCCCGTCACCGGTCCTGCGCATCGCGGTGCGGGCGACGCGGCCGAGCAGCGCCGACATCTCGCGCCGCGCGCGACCTTCGGCGAAGTTCTCGAGCAGCTGCCCGCCGGCATACATCAGCGCGACGACATTGCCGGCGAGCGGCTCGCCGAAGCCGAGCGCCGCCGACATCGAGAGCGCCGCCACGATGTCGAGGCCGACATTGCCGCGCCTGAGGCTGACGACGATCTCGACCAGGAGAGCGCCGAGCACCGGCAGCGTCGCCAGCGAAAAGGCGAGGCCCGACCAGGACGCCCCCGACGCCATGGCCGCAAGGCCGACGACGAGGCCGGCAAGGGCGATCGCCACCAGCGCGCGCCGCGTCGTCGTCACGGAGAGTGGCATTTTGTTCACGCCTGTTGTTCTCGTCTCGCAGGCCACGACACTATGATGAAATGCCGTATTCCCCATGCGCGAGATCAAGGATCGGGCAGGTTCGCGCGCCCGCGTGCCGACAGGCGCCCGTGTTTCTTGCAACAGGCGCTGGTGCGACGGCTTCCACTGCTCTAATCTTCGCCGATCTGCTCTTGATTTGATCCACGCACGGCCCTGGCGCTTTATGGCCCTGGCGCTTTGCGTTTCTGAACACGTCGCGTCCCCCGGCGACAAGGAGAGCCGATGCGCCCCTCCCGGCGAGATTTTGCGAAGCTGGTGCTCGCCAGCGGCATCGCGGTGGCCGTCTCGCCGCTGGCGATGGCTCAGCCGGCGAGCTTTGCCGAGCGGGAAACGCTGCCCGGTCGCGGCGTCAAGCGGCCGCGGCTCGGCCGCGTCGACGGCATCGCCAAGGTCACGGGCGCCAAGCTCTACGTGTCGGATTTCCGCGCCGCCGACATGCCCGGCTGGCCCGCCGAGACGGCGCATGCGCTGTTCGTGCGCACGCCGGATGCGAGCCACATCTATGAAGGCATCGATCTCGAGCGGCTCGCGCTCGTCGCAAAGCCGACCGTGGTGGTGCAGCAGGCCGATGTGCAGCGCATCGGCACGCGCATGCCGGAATTCTACGCCGGCGATCTGTTCTGTCCGCTCGGCACGACGCCGGCTTATCTCGGCCAGCCGCTGGCCTTGCTGATCTTCGAACGCTTCGACGATTTCGACCGCGTGCGCGTCGCGCTGCGCGACGGCGACTATCTGAAGTTCGGCGCCAGCACGGGCCCGCTCGAACTGCCGAATTACGGCGCCTTCCGCTTCACCCGCGTCGCCGGGCCGACGCCTGAAGGTCCCGATCTCTATTCGCCGATCCAGGAGGGCTGGATCAGCCCCGGCTTCTTCGAGAGCTCGGGCCGGCCGGTCTGGAAGCCGCTGCCGGTCGCCAAGGGCGGCGAGTATGTGAAGGGGGCCGAGTTCGGCGAGGCGATCCGCGCCGCACTCGATGCGCCCGATCCATCGGTTCTGGTGGTCGAGCAGGACTTCGAAACCCAATCGATCGATCCGGTGTTTCTGGAGCCCGAATGCGGCCTTGCCTGGTTCGATATGGCGGGGCGCAGCCTCGAGATCGTGCTCGGCGTGCAGTCGCCGTTCGAGGCGGCCGCCGCCATCGCGCATCTGCTCGGGGCGGCCGATGCCGATCACAAGCCCGCGGCGATCAACGCCCGTTTCGCCCATCTCGGCGGCGGCTTCGGCGGCAAGGACCACACGCCGTTCTCGCTCTATGTCGCGCTGGCGGCGATGTTCCTGCCGGGTCGCCCGGTGCGGCTCGCGCATGACCGCTACCAGCAGTTCCAGGCCGGGGTGAAGCGCCACGCCTTCACGATGCGCTCGCAGATCGCTGTCGACAAAGCGAGCGGCCTCATCACGGGCTTTGCCGCCGATCACGTCCTCGACGGCGGCGGCATGGCCAATTATTCGCCGAGTGTCGCCGTCGTCGGCGCGACCGGCGCCATCGGCATCTATGCGATCCCCAAGGTCGACGTCACCACGGTGGCGCTGCATACGCGCGGCGTCACCGCCGGCTCGATGCGCGGCTATGGCGCGCTGCAGACCATGACGGCGCTCGAAGTGCTGGTCGACGAGGTCTGCACGACGCTGCCGATCGATCCGATCGCGTTCCGCCGCCGCAATGCGCTGGCGACCGGCGGCCGCACGATGACCGGCAATCCCTATTCCGTCGCGGTCAGGACGCAGGAAGTGCTCGACAAGCTCGAGGCGCATCCGATCTGGCGCGACCGGGTGCGCGAGAAGGCGGCGGCGAAGGCCGGCTTCCTGGTCGGCACGGGCGTCGCCATCGCGACCAAGGATTACGGCACCGGCGCCGACTGCTCGCTCGGACGGGTCGAGATCGACGCGAGCGGCCGCATCTCCGTGCATGGCGACGCGGTCGAGATGGGCAACGGCGTCGGCACGGCCATGGCCAATCGCGTCGCCACGCATCTCGGCGCCATCGCCGACCGGGTCGGCGTCGCCGAGATCGATTCCTTCGATGCGCTCGGCCTCGTCACGTCGGGCGATTCCTATTCGACGACTCAGGCGGCGCAGGACGCGGCGGCGAAGGACCCGCACTGGGTGCCGGCGATCAGCTCCGCGACCAGCGCCTCGATCGGCGCCCATGTCGGCACGCAGGCGGCCGCCGAGGCGGCGCGCATCGTCTTCCGGTTCGGCCTGTGGCCGGCGGCGCTGGCGATCTGGGGCATTCCGCCGAAGGATCCGCGCGCCATGCAATGGGACGAGGCCTTCTGGCAGGACGGCATGCTGCTGATGTCCGGCCTGTCGCCGCTGCCGCTCACCGCGCTCGCCGCCAAGGCGCATGCGATGGGCGGCGTCACCGGCGCCATGACGCATGCCTTCTCGCGCTGGGCCTGGGCCGAGGCGACCTTTTCCATCGACGGCGGCGACTGGACGGCCGATATCGACGCGCTGGCGATCCGGCGGGGCGACGGCGACTTCCAGTCCCTCGAACGCAGCGCCGTCGCCTTCCCGCCGGCCGACTACAACCGGATCGGCACGGCGTTCACGTCGCTGTGCGGCACGCTGGTCCGCGTCGAGATCGAGCGCGCCACCGGCATCGTGCGGATCGCCAAGGGCTACAGCATCGTCGAGTGCGGCGAGGCGCTGGTGCCGGAAGTGGTGCGCGGCCAGTCGCAGGGCGGCTTCGCCATGGGCGTCGGCTATGCGCTGCTGGAAACCTTGCCGCCTTTCGAGGACGGACCCGGCAACGGGCAGTGGAATCTCGGCCCCTATCGCATCGCGCGCGCCTCCGACCTGCCGCTCGACGATCTCGAGATCGAGATCCTGCCGCCGCTGTCGCCGAAGGAGCCGCCGAAGGGCATGGCCGAGGTGGTGATGATCCCGGTGGTGCCGGCGCTGATCAACGCGATCTTCGATGCAACCGGCCACCGCTTCACGCAGTTGCCGGTGACGGCGGATCGTCTCAAAGGAGTGCTCGCGTGACCACCCTCTCGCTCAGCATCAATGGACGCTCAGTCGGCCCGTTCGAGGTCCGCGACGACCTCTCGATGAACGATTTCCTGCGCGAGCAGCTCGGCATGACTGGCACCAAATATGGCTGCGGCGCCGCTCAGTGCCTCAGCTGCGCCGTCATCGTCGATATGCCCGACGGCACCAGCCACACCAATCCGACCTGCATCGTTCCGGCGGTGAATTTCGACGGCACGGCGATCCGCACCGTCGAGGGCCACGCCAAGGATGGCGCGCTGACCGCGCTGCAGACGGCCTTCGTCGAGCATTTCGCGTTCCAGTGCGGCTATTGCACGCCGGGCTTCCTCAATGAGGGCCAGGTGCTGCTCGAGCGGCTGGAAAAGAACAAGATCCCGAGCGCCGAGCTTGGGGCGGTCATCGCCGAGGCGCTCGACGGGCATCTCTGCCGCTGCACCGGCTATGTCAATTATCACGCGGCGGTTCGGGCGGTGATCCTCGCCGATGCGGATCGCTACCTGGTCTAGAGCCATTCCGGTTCACCGGAATGGCTGTATCTGTCCGTTCTGACGCATTTTCTGCACGCGAACCGGTACCCGCTTCGCTCGAAAATGCTCTAGCGGCCGATGCGCCTGCGCATCGCTGGTTCCTGCAAGGGCGGTACGCCGCGGAGACGCCGATGACCCGATCGAACTGGTTGCTCCTCGCCGTGGTGGCGCTTCTCGCCAATGCGATCGTCTTCGCGGCGGCGGGCCGCGCGGTCTCCGCTCCCGACGCGGGCGCGCAGACGCTCGCCTCGCCGGAGAGCTTCGCCGCGATCACCGATCCGGTGCAGCGGTCGGCCGCCTATTTCACCGAGCTCGGCAAGGTGCTCGAGAGCCCGCGCTGCCTCAACTGCCATCCGGCCGGCAACCGTCCGACCCAGGGCGACGCCATGCGGCCGCACCAGCCGCCGGTGTTCCGCGGCCCCGATGGCATGGGCCTTGTCAGCATGCGCTGCAACACCTGCCATCAGGGCGCCAACTTCGATCCCGGCCGCGTGCCCGGCCATCCGGCCTGGCATCTGGCGCCGATCGAGATGGGCTGGCAGGGCAGGACGCTCAGCCAGATCTGCCAGCAGATCAAGGATCCCGCCCGCAATGGCGGCCGCACGCCCGAGGATCTCATCGATCATATCGGCGCCGATACGCTGGTCGGCTGGGCCTGGGCGCCCGGCCCCGGCCGCACCCCAGCGCCGGGAACGCAGAGAGAGGCCGGCGCGCTGGTCAAGGCCTGGGTCGAGAGCGGCACCGCCTGTCCCTGACGCTCCCGCCATGAGGCCGGCGGCCGGGTCCGCGGGTTCATGGTGAGGCCGATCCGGCGCAGCCGCCGCGTCATCCCTGTCGGGCGGCCGTCTCACACAAAAGTGACGGCTCGCTTCGCCGCTGCGCCGCCGCCCGCTGCGGGTCGCGGAAACCCTTCCTCATCGGCTGATGACATCTCCTGCCGGGGCGCCCTCGGCGGGCCGCCTTGTTGCGTCAGTGACCGGGCGCTGCCGCCGCCCCCTTGAGGAAGACGGGCGAAGACGGTTGCAATCTTCATCTAAGTTGATATCGTTTCAAGTAGAGGGCCGTGAGGACAGCCTTCGGTAAAAATCGACGCTCTGGGAGGAGCTGCATCATGAGGATCACGGATTGCGCCGTCAGCCGGCGTGCCATTCTGCTTGCGGCCGGGCTCGGCCTGGTCGGCCTCGGCATGACCGCCGTTGCGGTTCCCGCGGCCCTGGCCGATGAGCCGAGCGGCGAACTCGTCCTGCTCAACTGGGCCTCCGGCTCCGAGCTCGCGCTCGTCAAGGACCTCCAGGCCGGCTTCACCGCCAAATATCCGAAGGTGACCTTCAAGAACACCGAGCTGACCGTCCAGGGCGATGCGCGCGGCGCCATCCGCACGGCGCTGCTCGGCGGCGAGAAGGCCGATCTCCTGATCAATACCTGGCCGGCCTTCCGCAAGGAGCTCGCCGATGCCAACATGCTGCGTCCGGTCGACAAGCAGTGGGACGACGGCAAATGGGGCGACAACATCGCCGAGGGCTGGCGCCTGCTCGGCCAGATCGACGGCGTCACCTATGGCGTCACCTACACGTTCGGTGACCGCAGCGGCATCTTCTATCGGCCGGATACGCTGAAGAAGGCCGGCATCGAGGCGCCGGCGACCGATTGGGACGGCTTCAAGGCCGGCTTCGCCAAGCTGAACGGCGTCGGCGTCGTGCCGATCGCGGTTCCGGCCAAGGTCTGGGCGCAGACGGAATGGTTCGAGACGCTGCTGCTGCGCACCGCCGGCGTCGAAGCGGCCGCCAAGCTCGCCCGGCACGAGATCCCCTGGACCGATCCGATCGTCAAGACGGCGTTCCAGAAATATGCCGAGCTGCTCAAGGCAAACTGCTGCGGCGATGCCACGCTGATGCTCGCGACCGACTGGGACAATGCCGCCGAGCGCGTGCTGAAGAGCGGCACGGCCGGCTATGAGCTGATCGGCATGTGGGTCAACTCGGTCGCCAAGACCGATTACGGCCTCAAGGAAGGCACCGACTACTCGCTCTTCCAGTTCCCGGCCCTCGGCCTTGGCCATGACGACACCACCAGCGTCGACACCAAGGAATTCGTCGGCCTCTCTTCGGGCAGCAACGCGGCTGCGGCCGATGCCTTCCTCGGCTGGATCGGCACGGCGGAAGCCGCCAACATCATCGCCAAGCACGGCCTCGCCGCGGCGAGCAACAAGGTCGACGCCTCGCTCTACGGCCCAGTGCAGAAGATCGCCACCGAGGCGGTCGCGAAGTCGAAGCCGCAATTCGTGCTCGGCGACCTGCTGCCCGGCGATCTCGTCGATGAGTACCGGGTCCAGATCCAGAAGTTCCTGCAGGATCCGAGCGACGCCACCATCGACGCCGTCACCGCCGCCATCGAGGCGAAGGCAGCGGAAAGCTACTGATGTCGCCCTCCGCTCCGTCCAACCGGGCCCTGCCGCGCGCAGACGTCCCGGCCGGCACGAGCGGCTCCGGCGGTCGGCTCCGGCCGGCCGCTACCGGCTCGCGGCCGATGTCCGAGCCGGTGGCCGGTCTCATCCTGATCGCGCCGGTGCTGCTGCTCTTCGCCGTCGCGGTCGTCTATCCGCTGTTCGATACGATCCGCCTGTCGTTCTACGACATCAAGGGTCTCGGCCAGCCGCGCTATGTCGGCGTCGGCAACTATCTGAAATTGTTCGGCGATGCCGCCTTCCGGCACACGATCTGGACGACCGTGATCTGGACGCTCGCGACCACCACGATCTCGGTCGGCATCGGTTGGCTGCTGGCCATGATGTGCTCGTTTGCGCCGAAATCGACGCTGCCGTTCCGCGTCATGATCTTCGCGGCCTTCGGCATCTCCGAGGCGGTCAGCGGCTTCATGTGGCTCGGCATTTTCAAGCCCGACCAGAGCGGCCTCCTCAACGCCCTGCTCGGCGCGATCGGCCTCGGCCAGTACCAGCATTCCTGGCTGGGCGACCCCAACACCGCGCTGTGGGGCCTCATCGTCGCCGCGTCCTGGGCTCAGGTCGGGCTGCCGCTGATGCTCTGCTTCGCCTCCGTGCAGTCGATCCCGAGCAATGTGCTCGAGGCCGCCGCCATGGACGGCGCCGGGCCGCGTGCCTTGATGCGCTACATCATGATGCCGCTGTCGATGCCGGGCGTGCGCGTCGCTGTCTTCATCAATCTGCTCGGGAGCCTGCGCGCCTTCGACATCATCTATGTGCTGACCGGCGGCGGTCCCGTGCGCTCCACCGAGACCATCGGCTTCTTCATGTACCGGGAATCGATGACGCAGTTCAAACTCGGCTACGGCGCCGCGGCGACCGTCATCCTGCTGATCGCCGTGTTCGTGATCTCGGCCCCCGCCATCATCCAGCGAACGGCGAGCGCCCGATGACCCCGCGCATGCGCTTTCTCATCACCGTCATCGTCGGCGTCATCGCGGTCATCTGGATGATCCCGGTGATCGGCATCGTCGTGCTCTCGATCCGGCCGCCGGCCGAGGTCGTGCTCGGCTGGTGGCGGCTCGACGAAGTGACCTTCACCCTCGAGGCCTGGCGCAGCGTCTGGACCAAGTATCCGCTGCTGCAGTCGCTGATCACCACGATCAAGATCGCGGGCATCGCCACACTCGCCTCGATGCTGCTGACCCCGGCGGCGGC
This sequence comes from Kaistia sp., assembly GCA_965229325.1. Taxonomy (GTDB): domain Bacteria; phylum Pseudomonadota; class Alphaproteobacteria; order Rhizobiales; family Kaistiaceae; genus Kaistia. The sequence continues at coordinate 3,678,496 of OZ245873.1, forward strand.
CTATGCGTTCCACTTCCTGAAGTTTCCGTTCCGCCGCACGCTGCTGATCATCATCATCAACGCCTTCGTGCTGCCGCAGCAGGTCGTCGTCATCCCGCTGTTCCAGCTCTGGCGGCAGACGGGCCTCATCGACAACATCGCCTCGGTGCTGATCCCCTATGTCGGGCTCTCCTTCGCGTGGTCGATCTTCCTCGTGAAGAACTTCCTCGAGGATTTCCCGAAGGAGCTGATCGAGGCGGCCAAGATCGACGGCGCCGGCCCGATCGCGGTGTTCTTCTTCGTCGTGCTGCCGAATTCGCTGACCTCGATCATCGCCGTCGGCATCCTGCAGTTCCTGTGGTGCTGGAACGCCCTGTTCCTGCCGCTGCTGTTCCTCCGAAGCGACGTGCCGCTGCCGGTGCTGCTCGCCCGCATCGCCGGCACCTATGACCTCAACTGGGATGTGCGCTCGGTGGCCGCGATCGTCACGACGATCGTCCCGCTCGCCGTCTTCATCATCTTCCAACGCCATTTCGCCGCCGGCGCCCAGACGCGCTCCGGCACCAAGGAATAACGCAAGGATCTCCCATGCCCGCCAACACCATCAAGCCGCTGCGCTACCGCCAGATCCATCTCGACTTCCACACCTCCGAGCATATTCCGGGCATCGGCTCGGCCTTCGATGCGGATGATTTCGTCGCGACGCTGAAGGCGGCGCATGTCGATTCGATCACCGTCTTCGCCAAGTGCCATCATGGCTGGTCCTACTACCCGACCAAGGTCGGCACGCCGCATCCGAACCTCGCCCGGCCCGATCTCCTCGGCGACATGATCACCGCCTGCGCCGCCGCCGACATCGAGACGCCGGTCTATATCTCGGTGCAGTGGGACGAGCTTTCGGCGCGCCAGCATCCGGAATGGCGCGTGATGAGCGCCACCAACCGCTACCAGCATGCGCTGCCGGCCGATCAGTCGGGCCTGAAGCAATTGAGCCCCGGCTGGCACACGCTCTGCCTCAACCACCAGGGCGTGAAGGACTATATCCTCGACCAGGCCCGCGAAGTCGCGACGACCTACAAGACGCAGGGCCTTTTCTTCGACATCGTGCTGACGCCCGACTGCGTCTGCCCGGCCTGTATCGGCCGCATGCAGGCCGAGGGGCTCGACCCCGAGAAGCCGGCCGACCGGCTGAAGAACGACGAGGCGGTGAACGAGGAGTTCCGCCGCTACGTCTCCGATGCGCTGTTCGCCGAGTTCCCGGAGCTGCGCGTCTTCTACAATTGCGGCCATATCCACAAGCAAGGCGCCAAGCGTTTTTCGACCTATACTCATCTCGAGCTCGAAAGCCTGCCGACCGGCGGCTGGGGCTATGACCATTTCCCGTCGAGCGCCCGCTATGCCGCGACGCTCGGCATGGACTTCATGAGCCATACCGGCAAGTTCCACACCTCCTGGGGCGAGTTCGGCGGCTTCAAGCGGCCGGATGCGCTCGTCTACGAGATCGCGCAGATGGCGGCGCTCGGCGCAAAATGCCTCGTCGGCGACCAGTTGCATCCGAACGGCGCCATCAATCACGACACCTATGCCTCGATCGCGCCGGCCTATGCGCGGCTCGAAAAGCTCGAGCCCTATCTCGATGGCGCCAAGCAGGTGTCCGAGATCGCGATCCTCGCGGCGGAATATTTCCATCCGGTCGGCGCGCGCAACAGCAACAGCGACGATGGCGCGGCGCAGATGCTGCAGGAGCTGAAGCTGCCCTTCGACGTGATCGACGGCGAGCAGGCCTTCGATCGCTACCGCCTGCTGATCCTGCCCGACGAGATCCCGGTCGATGCGGCGCTGGCGGCGCGGCTTAAGGCCTATGTCGCCGGCGGCGGACGTCTGCTGCTGTCGGGCAGCTCGGGTCTTGCCCTCGAAGGCGACGGCTTCGCGCTCGATCTCGGCCTCGAGCGGAATGACGGGCCGGTCGCGTTCAATCCGTCCTATCTCGTCGCCGATCCCGCGGCGCTCGATGGCGATCTGCCCAAGGCGCCCTTCGTCATGTATGGCGTCGGCCAGAGGATCGTTCCCGGCGCCGCGACCGTGCTCGCCTCGATCGTGCCGTCTTATTTCAATCGCAGCTACAAGCACTTCTGCTCGCACCAGCACACGCCCGACGATCCGGCGGCGGGCACGATCGGCGCCGGTGTCACCGAGCATGCCGGCATCGGCTATATCGGCTTCCCGATCTTCGCGATGTATCACGCGATGGGACAGCCGCTCTACAAGTACCTCGTCCGCGGGCTGATCCGCCGGCTGATGCCGGACCCGGTCCTCGTCACCGACCTGCCGTCCTCGGCGCGCGCGACGCTGACGCATCAGGCGGCGGAGGGACGTCATGTCCTCCACCTCCTCTATGCTGCGCCGCAGATCCGCGGCAAGGCGGTGCCGACCGACACCGGAACCCGCGTGCTCGACATGATCGAGGATATCCCGGCCATCGGCCCCGTGACGGCGCGCGTCAAGCTGGCCGCGCCGCCGCGCCGCGTCTTCGACGCGCTCACCGGCGAGGCGATCCCCTTCAGCATCGACGGCGACGGACGCACGGCGGTGACGCTGCCCCGGCTTCATATCCACAGCGCCCTCGTCTTCGAGGCCTGATGGAGGCGGGCTGGTCCGTCGGCCGCCCTTCCCGGGCCGGCGGACCAGCCCGCATGGGACAACCGCTTCAGGCATCCGCCTTGGGGCGTCAGCCTTGGAGCACGCGCGTCGATCGGCTAGGGAAAGGAAGGCGGCAAAAGCCGCGCTCGACCGTGAGACCCCGCTGCCGCCATGCTCGACGACGACACGCCAGAGACGATCGCCACCCGCCGCAGGGCCCCGACCATCGCCGATGTCGCCGCCACGGCGAATGTCGCCATCGGGACCGTCTCGCGCTTCCTCAACGGGCATGACATCCGCCGGGCCAATCGCGAGGCGATCGAGGCGGCGATCGAGAAGCTCTCCTATCGCCGCAACGCCGTCGCCGCGGCGATGAAGACCGATCTCACCCACATGATCGGCCTGCTGGCGCCGACCTTCGACGACTATCACGCGACCATGATCGAGCGCCTCGCCGTGACCATCCGGTCGACCGGCCGGGCGCTGGTGATGTACTGCCATGGCGGCGATCGCCGCATCATGGCCGAGGCGCTTGATTTCTTCGCCGCCCAGCGCGTCGATGCGCTGATCATGGACGGCGTGCCCGAGGTGCGCGACCGCGTCGAGCGGCTGCTCGGCGAGGGCATTCCGATCGTGCTCTACAACAACGACATGCCGGGCGTCGCCGCCGACCGCGTCCTCGTCGAGAACCGCCGCGACAGTTTCCGCGCCGTCAGCCATCTGCTCGATCTCCGCCACGAGCGCATCGCCATCCTGACCGGCGATCTGCACGATTCCTCGGCGCGGCAGCGCTTCGAAGGCTATGAGGCGGCGCTCGCGGCGCATGGCATCGCCGTCGATCCCGACTATGTCGTCAACGCGGACTGGAAGGTCGAGAAGGCCTATCAGGCGACCAAGCAATTGATGGAACTACCGCGGCCGCCGACGGCGATGCTCGCCTCGAACTACGGCATGGCGATCGGCGCGCTCGGCTGGCTGAAGGACAATGGCCGCCGCGTGCCCGACGATCTCTCGCTGGTCTCCTTCGACGATGTCGCGCTGTTCCGCCTGCATGAGGCGGGGATCACGGCGGTGGCGCAGCCGCTGAACCGCATCGCCGATGCGATCACCGACCTTCTCGTCTCGCGGCTCGGCGACGCGAAGGCGCGTGGGCCCCGCTCGGTCGTGCTCGATTGCGACGTCATCCTGCGCGGCTCGACCCGGCGCGTCACCGCGCCGGTCTGAAGCTTGCTCGTCGTCCTCAGGCCCAGGCGACGGTCTGCGGCGTTTCCGCCGCCAGCGACAGGACGCGCGCCTCGCCACGGAAGCGAAGCCGCACCTCCTGCGCCTTCGTGCTCGTCAGCGTCACCGATACGGGCGCGCCATCCTGCCAGGCGAGATCGATCGTAAGGCCGCCGCGCGCGCGAATGCCGGCGACGCTGCCCGCTGGCCAGGCGGTCGGCAGCGCCGGCAGCAGCAGCACCTCGCCCGGCCGCGATTGCACCAGCATCTCGAGGATACCGGCGGCGCCGCCGAAATTGCCGTCGATCTGGAACGGCGGATGCGCGTCGAAGAGGTTCGGATAGCTGCGATCGGGGCTGAGCAGCATCGCCAGCACGTCATGGGCATGGTCGCCGTCGCGCAGTCGCGCCCAGAGATTGAGCCGCCAGCCGATGCCCCAGCCGGTCGCCTCGTCGCCTCGGATGGTCAGCGAGCGGCGGGCGGCCTCGGCGAGTTCAGGCGTCGTGTCGATGTCGATCTGCTGGGCCGGATAGAGCGCATAGAGATGCGAGACATGGCGGTGGTCCATTTCGGGCGCCTGCATGTCCCAATCCTCCAGCCATTCCTGCAGCTGGCCGGCATGGCCGATCCGATCGGCCGGCAGACGCGCGAGGGCCGCGGCGAGCTTGCCGCGGAAATCGCCGTCGACGCCGAGCGCCTCGGCCGCGGCGATGGTGCGGCGGAAGAGTTCGCGCGTGATCTGGCTGTCCATCGCCGGCCCGGCGCAGAGCGAGGCGCCATAGGGATGAACGTTTTCCGGCGACAGCGTCGGCACGGTGACCAGTTCGCCCGTCGCAGGCAGCGGCACCAGAACGGCGAGCAGGAATTCGGCCGCGCCCTTCATCAGCGGATAGATCCGGGCGAGCAGCGCGTCGTCGGCGGCGAAGTCGACGTGATCGTGCAACTGCGTCGCGAGCCAGGCGCCGCCCATCGGCCAGAGGCCCCATTTGGCGCCGTCGATCGGTCCGGTGGCGCGCCAGAGATCGGTGTTGTGATGCATCATCCAGCCCGGCGCGCCGTAATGCGCCTCGGCCATGGTGGCGCCGGTGACCGCGAGATCCTCGACCATGGCGATCAGCGGCTCGAAGCAGAGGGCGAGATTGGCCGGGTCGGGCAGCCAGTAATTCATCTGCAGATTGATGTTGGCGGTGTATTTGCTGCCCCAGGGCGGCTGCGGCAGGTCGTTCCAGATGCCCTGGAGATTGGCCGGCTGCGTGCCCGGCCGCGAGGAGGCGAGCATCAGGTAGCGGCCATACTGGACATAGAGCGCGGCCAGCGCCGGGTCGTCGCCCTCGGCAAAGCCGGCGATGCGCGCGTCGGTCGGCAGGGAGGCGGCCGGCGTTTCGCCGAGATCGATCGCCAGCGAGCGGAACAGGCGCCGGTGCTCCTGCTGATGCGCCTCAGCCAGGCTGTCGGCCGAGCGATCCGCGACGGCGGCGAGGCGGCGGTCGATCGCTGCGAGCGGATCGGCACCGACGGCGTCGAAGCGCTCGAAGCTCGTCGCCGCATCGATCAGGATCAGCGCCTCGTCGGCGCCCTCGAGCCGGAGCTTGCCGTCCACGACAGCGAGCGTTCCGCCTGTTGGAACCAGCCTTGCCTTGAACGCGAAATCGAGCGCGCCTTTGATGCCGTTCTCGTCGGGCCCCTTGCCGAGAAAACCGATCGTGTCCGCCGTGGCCGCAAGCGGCGCGCCCGCCTGCAGGCTGGCGAGGTCGAGGCTGAGCGTGATCGCGCCCTTCTGGCTCGCCGTGAGGCGCAGCGCGATGATGCCATCGGCGGGCGAGGCGAAGGCTTCCCGCGTGAAGAGCGTGTCGCCGACGCGGTAGGACGTGGTGACAGTCGCCCGGTCGAGGTCGAGGCTGCGCCGGTAGTCCACGGCCGGCTCCGCGTGGTCGAAGCGGAGGCGCACGTCGCCGATCGGCTGGAACGACATCTGCAGATGCGGCACCGCCATCAGCGTCTTGTTGGCCAGCGCCTCCGCCTCGGCATAGCGGCCGGCGAAGATGAGTTCGCGCACGCGGGGGAGATGCGCCTTCGCCTCCGGATTGACCGGCTGGTAGGGGCCGCCGGACCAGAACGTGCTCTCGTTCAGCTGGAGCAGCTCCTCCCGGATGCCGCCGAACACCATCGCGCCGAGACGGCCATTGCCGATCGGCAGGGCTTCGGTCCAGACCGAAGCCGGTTGGCGATACCAGAGTTCGAGCGCTGACATGGACGGGTTCCCTCATCGTTGCGGGCGGAGGATGAAGCGAAGAGGCGTGACAATCAACAAGAATGATAACGTTTCAAGTTGATATCGGACGGCGCCGGCGGGGTCCCCTCGGGGCGCCGGAGCTCCGGACGGCGCGTCACGGCGCGGGGCCTTCGCCTGTTCGCAAGCCGGGCCCGATTGGCGCTTGCCGCGGCGCGCTTTCCCCGGCATGGACAATCACGGCGTTTCGCGAGGACCAGCGGAGGCCGCTCGTCCCGACCCTCTCGACCCCTGCCGGATGGCGATGCCCTTGACCGCGACCGATGCCGCCCCGCCGCTCCGCCGCACGCTGCTCGTGATCGGCATCGGCGCCGGCGATCCAAACCATCTGACGCTGCAGGCGATCGAGGCGCTGAACCGGGCCGATGTCTTCTTCATCCCGGAGAAGCGGGCGGAGGCGGGCGATCTCGCGCGCATCCGGCGTGATCTGCTGGCGCGCTTCGTCCGCGATGGCGCCTATCGCATGGTCGGCTACACCATGCCGCGCCGCGCGAGCGACGGCGACTATGCTGAAGGCGTCGAGCGCTGGCACGAGGCGATCGCGGCCGCCTTCGCGGCGCTGATCACGGACGAACTCGGCGAGAGCCAATGCGGCGCCTTCCTCGTCTGGGGCGATCCCAGCCTCTATGACAGCACGCTGCGCATCCTGGAGCGCCTTGTCGCGAGCGGCCGCTTCGCCCTCGACATCGAGGTCATCCCCGGCATCAGCGCGCCGCAGGCGCTCGCCGCAAAGCACGGCGTGGCGCTGAATGCGATCGGCGCGCCGGTGCTGCTGACGCCCGGCCGCCGCCTTGCCGAGGGCATGGCAGGGGAGGCCGACGGCATCGTCATCATGCTCGAGGTGCGCGAGGCGCTCGCCGCCGCCGATCCCGATCTCGAGCTCTATTGGGGCGCCAATCTCGGCCTGCCGACCGAGGCGCTGGTGCGCGGACGGCTCGGCGACGTGATCGCGGAGGTCGAGCGGCTGCGCACCGAATTGCGCGCCGCGCAGGGCTGGATCTTCGAGACGGCGCTGCTCCGGCGGCGCGGGGGATAAGGCTTCCGTGCCGCGCGGCGGACCGCCTCGCCACCGCCAATTTCGGATAGGCAGCGCCCTGCCGAAATGCTAGGCAGCGGAGCGTGGGACGGGGTCAGGGTGGACCGAACGTGAGAGCGTGGCGGCGTCTTTGCCGGGGTGGATGGGTTGCGCTGGCCGCGACCACCGTCCTCCTTGCCCAGCTGCTCATCGGCGCCGCTGCCACCAGTGCCAGCGCGGCAACCGTCCAGCTCGATAGTCTCGGGCTCGTCATCTGCTCCACGCAGGGCGCTGAGGGCACCGCGGGCGGCAGCGACCCCGCCGGTCCGCATCATCTGCCGGACTGTTGCCTCGCCGGCTGCACGATGGCCGCGCCCATCGCCTCGCCTCCCGAGGGTCTCTCGGGCGGCCTGATGCTGCCGCCGCTTCCCTCCAGCGTCGCCTTCGTCGTCGAGGTGTCGGCTGTCGGCCCGCCCGAACGCGGCGGAACGCCGGCCAAGCCGCGCGCGCCTCCCATTCCTGCCTGAGCCTCCCCGCCGGGAGCGATATCCGCGCGATCGGAGCCATGTCTCCGTCGCCGGCCGAGTTCGGAACGCTGCCCGCGCGTGACGCGGACGCGTTCCGTCGGCCGGCCGCCTCTCCGCCCTAGCGGCGGGGCCGCTGCGCGCTGCGCCGACGCCGGCACCCCCTTGTTCATCCTCCGACCCAACCCTCCGGCGGCGCCGATCCCGTGCCGACCGCCCGACATCCTGATGGAGTAACCCTCATGAAGACGACGATCCTCTCGGCCGCCGCGCTGCTCGCGCTCAGCGCCACCACGGCCCTTGCCCATGTGACGCTCGAAACCCAGGAGGCGCCGGTCGCCTCGACCTACAAGGCGGTGTTCCGCGTCGGCCATGGCTGCGAGGGCAAGCCGACGATCAAGATCCGCGTCCAGATCCCGGAAGGCGTGATCGCGGTCAAGCCGCAGCCGAAGACCGGCTGGACGCTGGAGAAGGTCAAGGGCAAGTACGAGAAGTCCTATGACTATTACGGCACGCCGACGAGCGAGGGCGTCAAGGAAATCGTCTGGAGCGGCGGCAGCCTTGCCGACGACGAATATGACGAGTTCGTGCTGCGCGCCTATCTGACGGGCGACCTGAAGCCCGGCACCGTCCTCTACTTCCCCGTCGTCCAGGAATGCCCCGATGGCGCCGCCGAGCGCTGGATCGAGATCCCGGCCGAGGGCAAGGTCGCCGACGACTACGAGACGCCAGCGCCGGGCGTGAAGCTGCTCCCCAAGAAGTAATCGCTGCCAGGCAGGCGCGCCCTCTCCCGGGGCGCGCCTGCTTCTTCCCGGACCGGAGCAAGATGATGTCGGCCCTCGCAACTCGCGCGCGGACCCTTCTGCTGGCGGCGCTCGTGATCGGCGCCAGCCTGCTGCAGAGCGGCGCCGCCTTCGCCCATGCCTCGCTGATCGGCGTCGTCCCGGCCGATGGCGCGGTGATCGCCGCGGCGCCCGCCGCCTTCGCGGTCACCTTCAGCGAGCCGACCTCGCCTCTCTCCTTGAAGCTGATCGGCCCTGACGGCCGTGCGACCAGCCTCGATCGCTTTGCCCTCCGCGGCCAGACCCTCGACATCGTCGCCCCTGATGGCCTCGGCAACGGCACCTATGTGCTGAGCTGGCGGGTCATTTCGGAGGATGGCCATCCCGTCGGCGGCTCGTCGGTCTTCTCGATCGGCGCGCCCAGCGCCTATGCGCCGTCGGCCACCACCGAGGTGATCGACTGGCCGGTCCGCGTCGCCGTCTGGGCAGCCAAAGTCGGTACCCATCTCGGCCTGTTCCTCGGCGTCGGCGGCGCCTTTGTCGTGACATGGATCGGCGGCGGCAGCCTGCTGGTGCGCAGGTTCTCAGGCGCGATGATCGCTGTCGGTCTCGTCGCCGTGCCGCTCTCCATCGGGCTGCAGGGCCTCGACGCACTCGAACTGCCGCTCGGCGCGCTGGCGCAGCCGACCGTTTGGAGCACGGGCTACGGCACCAGCCTCGGCCGGCTCGCCGACTTGGCGCTGCTGTCGCTGATCCTCGGCGCCCTCGCGCTCGCGGCGCGCGGGTGGGCCGGGCGGCTCTCCGCTCTTCTCGGCTTCGGCCTCGTCGGCGCGGCGCTCGCCTCGAGCGGTCATGCCAGCGCCGCAGAGCCGCAATGGCTGACGCGGCCGGCCGTGTTCCTGCATGGCATCGGCATTGCCTTCTGGGCCGGCGCGCTGGTGCCGCTCGCGGCAGCCTTCGCCGCGCGCTCGGCCGAGGCCACGACCATGCTGCGGCGCTTCTCGGTGGCGGCGCCTGTCGCGGTGCTGCCGCTCGTCGCCGCCGGTCTCGTGCTCGCCGTGATCCAGCTCGGTAGCATCGATGCCCTGTGGACGACGGCCTATGGCCTCGTCTTCCTCGTCAAGCTCGCTCTGCTGGCGCCGCTGTTCCTGCTGGCGGCGGTCAATCGCTTCAGCCTCACCGAACCCGTTGCCGCCGGCGATGCCACCGCCATCCGCCATCTCCGCCGGTCAGTCCTCGCCGAGATCGTGCTCGTCGTGGCGATCTTCGCGGTCGCCGCGGCCTGGCGCTTCACGCCGCCGCCGCGGGCGCTCGCGGAAGCGGCCGCCGCGCCGGTCTCGATCCATATTCACACCGCCAAGGCGATGGCCGATCTCACGGTGACGCCCGGCCATGCCGGCAAGGTCACGGCCTCGATCGTCATCATGACCGGCGATTTCGGGCCGCTCGACGCCAAGGGCGTGACGCTCGTCCTCTCCAATCCCGCCGCCGGGATCGAAGCGATCCGCCGCGAGGCGCAGAAGCCCGGCGACGGCACCTGGCGCGTCGACGACCTGACGCTGCCGATCCCCGGCCGCTGGACCGCGCGCCTCGACATCCTCGTCTCCGACTTCGAGCTCGTGAAGCTCGAGGACACCATCGAGATCCGCCCCTGAACCGCTAACCCCTGGAAGGAACGCCTGATGAACGCTCTCCTGAAATTCGCTGCCACCCTTCTCTTCGGCGCGCTGCTCGCCTTGCCCGCCAGCGCCGACGACAGCGCCGATGCCGGCGCGGTCAAGCACCTGATGATGGCGACCTTCGACAAGCCGGAGGCGCCGCTCACAGTGGAACCGGTCATCGTCTATGAGGACATTGCGGTGGCCGGCTGGGCCCAGGGCGAGATGGGCGGCCGGGCGCTGCTCAGGAAGAAGGACGGCGCCTGGGTGCTGACGCTCTGCAGCGGCGATGCGCTCAAGGAGGCGGCTGGCCTGAAGACCTTCGGCCTCAGCGCCGCGGCGGCGGACGCGATCGCGGCCGAGGTCGTTGCGGCGGAAGCCAAGCTCGACCCGGCTCTCGTTGCCAAGTTCTCGACTTTCGACGGCGTCGTGATGATGGACGGCAGCGGCCAGCATCCGCCGGCCGGCCATGGCGACGCGCAGCACAAGGGCTGAGTTCGCTCGCTTCGCCGCGCGCGTGTCGATGGGGCGGGCGCCGAGGGATCGGCGCCCGCCTCTTTGTCGATTAGGTCCTGTACTCATAATGGGATTCCCGAAGCGAGCGGAACGTGATTCAACTTCCTGATCGGAGGTGATCATGGCTCGTTTCGATCTCAGCGATGCGGAGTGGCGCATCATCGCGCCGCTGCTGCCCAACAAGCCCCGCGGCGTTCCCCGTACCGACGACCGTAGGGTGCTGAACGGGATCTTCTTCGTGCTGCGAACGGGTTCACCGTGGCGCGACCTGCCCGAGCGCTACGGCCCGTACACGACCGTCTACAACCGCTTCAACCGATGGGCAAAGGCCGGCATCTGGCTGCGCATCTTCGAGGCGCTGGCGGAGCAGTCACCGCAGTCCATGGCGCTGATCGACAGTTCGATCATTCGAGCCCACCAGCACGCGGCGGGAGGAAAAAAGGGGGTCCGGATCACGCCATTGGCCGTTCTCGTGGAGGATTGAGCACCAAGATCAACGTCGTCGTCGACGGCGAGGGCCTGCCCATCCGCCTCGCCTTGACCGCTGGCCAAGCCTCCGACAAGCAAGCCGCCCTCCCGCTCATCGCAAGTCTCAGCAGGACCCACGACCTTGTCGCTGATCGGGGATATGACGCCCAGTACATCCTCGACGCCGCCAAAGACCGTGGAGCCATGGCCCACATCCCAACGCAACGCGACCGCAAGGTCCAGCGCAGCGTTGACCACCAGATCTACCGACGCCGCAACCTCGTTGAGCGATTCTTCAGCAAACTGAAGCACTTCCGCCGCGTCGCAACGCGCTTCGACAAGCTCGCTCGAAACTTCCTCGCCGCCGTCGCCCTCGCATCAGTCAGGATTTGGGCCCGTGCTTATGAGTCCACCACCTAGGCCGCGGGGCGTGCCCCGGCCTGCTTCAGTCGCTTCGGCAGGATGAGGTCGATCACCGCGAAGACGATGAGGGCGAGGCCGCCCATCGGGAAGACGGCGCCGAGCACGACAGCGATCAGCACCACCCCGGCGGTCAGGCGGAAGTTCGGGTGGTAGAGCGGGGCACCCAGCGATCCGGCCGGCCGCCGCTTCCACCACATGACCGCGCCGGAGACGCAGAGAAGGATCACCAGAGCGAGATAGACGAGGTTGAAGACGAAGTTGATCGGACCCGCCATGCCCTTGTGCAGCGAGATGCCCCAGGCCATCAGCTTGCCGACGAGGCTGTACTCGTCGAAGCCGACATCGGCCAGGACGTTGCCGGAATAGCGGTCGATATGGACGTAGCGGTCGCCGGAGGGCAGCGCGCTGTCGTTGTTGCGGGCGTCATAGGCGATGGTGAAGACGCCGGTCTCGCTCGCCGGGACGGAGAGCTTGTACTGGCCGGTGAAGCCGTGCTCCCCCGCCCAGGCCGAAACGCTGTCGAGCGTGACGGGCCGCGCGACGCCGGCCGCGCCCGCCGCTGATCCCGAAGCCGGCATCGGGGTTGCCTCCAGCGCCCACGGCACCTCATGGGTGGCGTGGTTCATGCTCGCATGCGTCGCGTCCGACAGCGGGACATTGTCCCATTTCGACGCCGGGAAGGCCGACCAGGGCTTGACGTAGCTGTCGCCCCAGACGCCGGTCCAGGCGAGCCCCGACAGCATGAACAGGAACAGGAAGGCCGAGATCCAGAGGCCGACCGACTTGTGGATGTCCTTCCAGAACGCGCGCCCCTTCAGCGACCAGTTCGGCAGCAGCGCCCGGCCGAGGCTGGTGGTTCCGCGCGGCCACCACAGGAACAGGCCGGTGGCGATGAGCACGATGGTGAGCGACGCCGCGACTTCGATCAGCCGGTCGCCGATGGTGCCGATCAGCAGCGTGCCGTGGATCTTCTCCGCGATGGCGCGGACGGTCTTGCTCTCGTCGTTCTCCGCCAGAACTGCCCCGCTATAGGGATCGACGGCGACCGCGAGTGTGCTGTCGCCCTGCTGGATCTCGTAGAATGCCGGCCGGTTGGCCGCCTCCGGCGCGATATAGGTCGCGAGCGTTCCGCCGGGCACGGTGGCAAGCGCGGCGGCGGCCTGTTCGCTGATCGGCTTCGCCGTGCCCGTGACGGCGACGTCGCCGACAAAGCCGAGCTCGTTGCTGCGGTCGGCATAGATCATCATCACCAGCCCCGTGATGGCCAGCATCAACAGGAAGGGAACGACATAGAGGCCGGCATAGAAATGCCAGCGCCAGACGGCGCGGTAGAGCGAAATGCCCGCGGCCGTATCGCGCGGCGCGCCTGATGCAATCGTGGTTGTCGTCATCGCAATGTCTCCCGGGCAGCCGCGCGGGCGCCCGTGCCAGAGGGGGAAAAAAGGGGCGGGCGGCCGCCACGTCCGGGCGGCCGCATCTCTTGGAAATCGGGGGAAGCGCCGGTCTGCCGGCGCCGCCCGTCAGGCGCTGCCGGTCAAGCGGCGCCTTGGACAAGCCGCTTCAGCTTGGCGATGCGGCTCTGCATCTCCTCGCCATAGGCGATGGTCCCCGTGAACCGGCCATTTGCATCCATCAGGAAGATCGTGGCGGTGTGGTTCATGGTGTAGTCGCCATTGTCGAGCGGCACCTTCTGCCAGAAGGCGCGGTATTCCTTGCCGACCGCCGCGATCTCGTCTTCCGTCCCCGTCAGGCCGACGATCCGCGGATCGAAGGACTGCAGGTAGAGCGAGAGATAGTCCGGCGTGTCGCGCGTCGGATCGACGGAGATGAAGAGGACCTTCAGGTTGTCGGCCTCGGGGCCGAGCTGCTTCAGGGCCTCGGTCATCTCGGTCAGCGTCGTCGGGCAGACCTCCGGGCAATGGGTGAAGCCGAAGAACACCGCGAAGGGCTTGCCCTTGAGGTCGGCGTCCGAGAGCGTTCCGCCCGTCTGCGTCGTCAGCTTGAACGGCCCGCCGATCGACGTGGCGGCGCTTCCCCCGCTCCCGCCCAGGCCGACAGTGGCGACCGTCGCCACCGCCACCGCGATCAGCACGGCTGCGATCGCCGCCGGCCAGAGCAGGCGGCGCCAGACGCTCCGCGTGCCGCTACTTGCCATGGTGGTCGTGACCCCCGTCCTTGCCCATCGCCTCGGCCTTGTATTCGACGGTCACGGTGCCGGCCTTCTCGAAGGTCAGCGTGCCCTTGAAGGTCTCGCCCGCCACGACAGGCCGCTTCAGCTTCATGAACATGATGTGGAACGAGCCGGGCTTCAGGGCGACCTCGCCGCCGGCCGGGATCTCGAGCCCGTTCGCGAGCTCCTTCATGGTCATGAGGCCGTCGGCGTCGACCGCCATCTCGTGCAGCTGCGTGACCTCGGCGATCTCGCCGGTGGCCGAGACGAGGCGATCGGCGGCGCTGCCCTCGTTCTTCAAGGTGAAGAAGCCGGCGGCGACCTCGGCATTGGCGGGCGTCGCGCGCGACCAGGGGTGGATGATCAGGATGTCGCCCGCCTTGAACTCATGGGCGAAGGCGCTGTGGCTGAAGGCCATCAGGAAGGCGAGCGCCAGCATGGTGAGGCCGAGGCGTTCCTCGAGGGAACGCGGATGCAGGAGATGTCTGGAGGTCGATCGGGCGTGACGAAGCCCAGCCTTGGTGAGAAGACGCATGGACGTGATCCCCATGGCGATCGCGCCGCAGGACGGCGGATGGCCAGAAATGATGATGATGTGTGCAGAAACCCGGCGCGCGCGGCGTCCGGGATCAGGCCATCATCGGGGGAGCGCGGGGATGGCTATGGCGATGGTCGAGGAAGGACGAGGCGACGCTGAGGACGAGAGCGGGGCGTGTCGCTGCCCGCGGCGCGGCGATCGTCGCGACGACGGCGGAGCCGTCCGGGGCCGGCAGCTGCGACCAGGCCATGCTGCAGGCAAAGGTGCAGCAATCGGGAAGCGTGCGATGCTCGTGCGGACTGCGGCCGCCGCCCTGGTCGGTCTCGGCGGCGCTGAGGCAGATGACATTGCCGAGCGCGTCGCGCTGGGGCGGCGCGTCGGTGCTGCCGAGCGCGAGGCCCGTGAAGACAGACTGAAGCGCCAGCACGAGCGCCAACGCCCATGCCACCGTCCAGCGTGCCTGCAGCCCTCTCCCGTTCACGCGCTCCTCCGCGGTTCCTCCTGACGATTAGCACGCAAAGGGTGTGCGCGAGCAGGGACGATCCTGCGACATTTTTCGCGCCCGCCGTCGCATCGGGCGTCGCCGCGCCGTCGCCCGTCACGGCGCGGCCGCCGGCCGGCGAAGAGGTGCATCGTCCGGCGCCACCTGCCTCCGTCCTGACCCGAAGCCGGCTTCGCCCTGATGCAGCTTCACGGTGGAAAGCCCGCCCGAGGTGCTGTATAGGAGCGATCGGCCAAATCGGGGCGACGTCATCGCCGCTTCATGGCCTGTGCGGGTGTGGTGGAACTGGTAGACGCGCCGGACTCAAAATCCGGTTCCGAGAGGAGTGTCGGTTCGATTCCGACCACCCGCACCACCGTTTCCGGCTGACGCGTCGGCGGCCACCGATCGGGCTCCACGACCTCCCTATCAAGACGGGCGGCGGCGGGTTCACGGCGGGGCGAAGTCCGGGCTATGGTCGCGGGCCGCTCCTCGAACGCGAACCGCCATGCCCCAGTCCCTGCCTCTCCCGCCGTGCCCATCGTCGAGGCGCGTCGTATGAATTTCGCCGTGCTGGAGCGCCTCGGCGATATCGCCTTCATCGTGCTGCCGGTCTTCATCCTGATCGCCATCGGCTATGGCGCCGGCTGGTCGCGCCATCTGTCGGACAAGTCGGCCGACGGACTGTCGGAATATGTGTTCGGGCTCGCGGTGCCGGTGCTGATCTTCAAGACGCTGTCGCAGGCGAAGCTGCCGGAGGGCGGACAGCCCTGGGGCTACTGGATCGCCTATTTCACCGGCGCCTTCGTCGTGTTCGGCATCGGCTTCCTGCTGGCGGTGAAGCTGTTCAAGCGCAGCCATCTCGAAGCGGTGATGCAGGGCTTTGCCGGCGCGCAGGCCAACACGGTCTTCGTCGGCGTGCCGATCATCCTGACGGCGTTCGGCGAGGCGGGCGCCGTGCCGCTGTTCCTGCTCATCGCCATTCACCTGCCGATCATGACGACGGCCGCGACGATCCTCGCCGAGGGCGCCGAGGCCGGGGTATCGCGGGCAACGCTGATCCGGCTCGGCAAGGCGCTGGCGCGCAATCCCATCCTCTTCGGCATCTATGCCGGCGCGATTGCCAAGCTGACCGGCTTCCAGGCGACCGGCGTCGCAGGCCAAGTCGTCGATATGCTCGCGGCCTCCTCGGTGCCCTGCGCGCTCGTCTCGATGGGGCTGGCGCTGAAGCGGCACGGCTTCGCCGGCGATCTCGCGGCCTCGCTCACCATCAGCACGCTGAAGCTCGTCGTGCATCCGCTCATCGTCTTCGGCCTGACGCGGCTGCTGCCGATGCCGCCGGTCTGGGCCGGCGTCGCGGTCGTGTTCGCGGCGATGCCCTGCGGCGTCAACGCCTATCTGATGGCGACGCATTATCGCGCCGGCGTCGCCAGCGCCGCCAGCGCCGTCTCGCTGTCGACGCTGATCAGCCTGTTCACGATCACGATCTGGCTCTACGTGCTCGGCGTCGGCTGAGCGGGTGGGAGGCCGATCAGGCAGCGGACATCGTCCGGCGTGGCGCCGGCCGCGCGCAGTTCGGAAAGACCCGTCGCCCCATCGGATTTCGAGAGCTTGCGCCCGGCCGCGTCGAGGACGAGGCGGTGGTGGTGATAGCGCGGGGCCGGCAGGCCGAGCAGCGCCTGCAGCAGGCGGTGGACGCTGGTGGCATGGAAGAGGTCGGCGCCGCGCACGACGTCGGTGATCCCCTGCAGCGCATCGTCGACGGTGACAGAGAGATGATAGCTGGTCGGCACGTCGCGGCGGGCGAGGATCACGTCGCCCCAGGCGAGCGGATCAGCGTCGAGCCTGCCGCGCTCGCCGTTCGGCCCGGCGCCGGTCTCCTCGAAGGCGAGTGGCCCGGCCATGCGGACGGCCGCATCCATCCTGAGCCGCAGCGCATAGGGCGCGCCATCAGCGATCCGCCGGGCGACGTCCGCGTCCGAGAAATCGCGGTCGCTTCCGGGATAGAGCGGCGCGCCATCAGGATCCTGCGGCCAGGCGGGATCGGCGGTGCGCGCTCTGATCTCGGCGCGCGACAGGAAGGCGGGATAGATGAGCCCCATGGCTTCGAGCCGCTGCAGCGCGGCGCGATACTCGTCAAAGTGCTCCGACTGGCGGCGTACAGGCTGCTCGTGGCGAAAGCCGAGCCAGTCGAGATCGGTGAGGATCGCCGCCTCGAATTCAGGCCGGCAGCGCTCGCGATCGATATCCTCCATCCGCAGCAGCAGGCGGCCGCCCGCGGCCGCGGCCATGTCGGCATTCAGCAGCGCCGACAGGGCATGGCCAAGATGCAGCGGCCCGTTCGGGCTCGGGGCGAAGCGGAAGGTTCTCATCGTCGTCTGGCATCGGCGTGGTCGCGCCGGGAGAGGAGAGGGCGCCCGGCCATGCTACAGGCAAAGCGCGTGCGGCCGGAATCCCGATCGCGCTCACCCCTGCCGATTCCGTCCCGTCCGCTCTCGCAAACGGCCCCTAGGCATTGCTAGCATGGCGTACGATTCGCACTTCTCAACCGGACGTTCTGCCATGCTCGACGGTCCCCGCATCGCTCCGCTCTCGGGGCTGCCCGCGCGCCATCTGGTCGTGCTCTTGCACGGCGTCGGTGCCGACGGCGCCGATCTTATCGATATCGGCCGGCACTGGGCGCCGCTCTTTCCCGATGCCGCCTTCGTCGCGCCGAACGCGCCCGATCCCTGCGACTGGGACGAGACGCGCTACCAGTGGTTCCGCCTGACGGTGCGCGATCCGCATGAATACTGGCAGGGCGCGGCCGCGGCGGCGCCGAAGCTCGACGCCTTCATCGACGCGGAACTGAAGCGGCTCGGGCTGACCGATGCCGATCTCGCCATCGTCGGTTTCAGCCAGGGCACGATGATGGCGCTGCAGGTCGCACCGCGCCGGGCGCACCCGCCAGCGGCGATCATCGGCTATTCCGGCCGCATCGCCGGCGTCGAACGCCTGGCGAAGGAGACCGTCAGCCGCGCGCCGGTGCTTTTGGTGCATGGCGCGCTCGACGAAGTGATTCCCGTCGAGGCCATGGCGGAGACGGCGGAGGCGCTGCGCGGCGCCGGCTTCGCGGTCGAAACGATCGAGCGGCCGGGCCTTGGCCATGGCATCGACGCGGCCGGCTTGAAGGCGGGCGCCGCCTTCCTGCGCCAGGCTTTTGCCGGCGTGAAGGTCTGAGCGACGACGGCCAAAGACGCGACACTGGAACGGCTTCACAAGGGTGACACAGAGCCTATAGATTAATCGGACTTATCTCGAGGTTCGGCGCTGCTCACCGGAGAAGCCAGTCTTGACGATAGCCCTGCCTGCTGGTGCCAATCCCGCCCTGGTGCTCAATGCCGATTATCGGCCGCTGAGCTATTACCCGCTCTCGCTCTGGTCGTGGCAGGACACGATCAAGGCGGTGTTCCTCGATCGCGTTACCATCGTCTCCGAATATGACGTCGCCGTGCGCAGCCCGTCCTTCCAGATGCGGCTGCCGAGTGTCGTCTGCCTCAAGAGCTATGTGAAGCCGGCCCGCAACCCGGCCTTCACGCGGTTCAACGTCTTCCTGCGCGATCGATTCCAGTGCCAGTATTGCGGCGCGCGCGACGAGCTGACCTTCGACCATGTCATTCCGCGCGCCCGCGGCGGCCAGACGACATGGGAAAACGTCGTCGCGGCCTGCTCGCCCTGCAATCTGAAGAAGGGCAGCCTGCATCCGGCCGATGCCGACATGTGGCCGCACCAGATGCCGTTCCAGCCCTCGGTCTCGGATCTGCACAACAACGGCCGCGCCTTCCCGCCGAACTATCTGCACGACAGCTGGCTCGACTATCTCTATTGGGATACCGAACTCGATCCGTAGCGCCCGCCTGACGCCGGGCCAGAAGCCCGACGCATGTCCGTTCCCATCCTCATCGACGACGCCGACGATCCGCGCATCGCCGCCTATCGCGACATTCGCGAGCGCGATCTCGTCGGCCGCCAGGGCGCCTTCATCGCCGAGGGCGAGGTCGTGCTGGCGATGCTGGTCAAGGCGCGCCGCCATCGCGCCGCCTCGCTGCTGATCGACGCCAAGCGCATCGATTCGCTTGCCGCTCTGCTCGCGGCCCTGCCGCTCGAGGTTCCCGTCTATGCAGCGGCGCAGGCCGTGATCGATGCGATCGCCGGTTTTCCGCTTCATCGCGGCATCCTCGCCCATGGCATCGCCGCGCCGCCGCTCGCCGCCGAGACGCTCCTCTCCGAGGCGGGCGCGGACGGCGTCGTCGTCGTGCTCTCGGCGATCGCCAATCACGACAATATGGGCGGCATCTTCCGCAATGCCGCGGCCTTCGGCGCCGCCGGCATCCTGCTCGATGCCGATTGCTGCGATCCGCTCTATCGGAAGGCGATCCGCGTCTCGGTCGGCACCAGCCTGACGCTGCCCTTTGCAAGGCTGCCGCGCGGCGCCGACCTGCCGGCGCTGCTCGCTGGTGCCGGCTATCGCGTGCTGGCGCTGTCGCCGGCCGGCGAAACGGAGCTGCACAGGGTAGCGCCCGGCGGGCGCACCGCGCTGCTCCTCGGCGCCGAGGGGCCGGGCCTTGCCGCATCACTGCTGGAGCGGGCCGAGACGGTCCGCATCCAGATGGCGGACGGCGTCGATTCGCTGAATGTCGCCACGACCAGCGGCATCGTGCTGCACCAGCTGACGGCTGGCCTCAGGCGCTGATCGCGATCAGTGCTCGGCGCGGCCGAGCGCGGCGATGAGCGCGAGGAGGGCGACGAGCGCCGAGACGACGGCATTCCAGCCGGCGAAGGAAAGCCCGGCGAAGCGCCAGGCCGCCTCGGTGCAGCTCACCACCTTGGTGTGGCCGATCTGGGCAAGAAGATCGCCCGCATCGCCCGTGGTCGCGACGCCGCCGCCGCAATCGGAGGGCCCTAGCCAATAGTGCCACTCCACGCCGGCGTGATAGACGCCGAGGCCGAGGCCGACCAGGAAGGCGAGGCCGGCGAGCAGCAGCAGCGTGCGGGTCAGAGCCAGCTGCGTGTCGCGGATCATCAGGATGATGGCGACCGCCAGCAGCGGCAGGCCGACATAATAGGGCAGGCGCTGCTCGAGGCAGAGCTTGCACGGCACGAAGCCGCCGATCAGCTGGGAGCCCCAGGCCCCCGCGATCGCGGCGAGGCCGAGCAAGAAGGCTAGTCCAGCGAGAAAGAGGCGCTTGCCGTCGGCCATCTGTCGTTCCCTTGCGAAACCCGCCCGCTTCTAGACCCCGCCCCGTCCCCTGTCGACGCGGCTTCGGTCACAAGCGCGTGCGGTCGGTCAGCTGAGCCTGCCGTCGGCGAGCGCGGCGAGGATCCATTCGCGATATTTCGGCTCGCGCTCGTTGCTCTCCGGAGAGACCTTCGAGGCTTCCTGCATGAAATAGAGATAGTCGCGGCCCATCTGCTGGCCCTTCAGCGTGTGCATGTCGAGCGCCGGATCGATGATCTCGGGCGTCAGCTCGCCGAGCGCCGTGCCGCGCATCGCCCAGTTGACCATGTCGTCGGAGGAGCGCTCCTTCGGGCTGGTGGCGATCAGGCGGATGGCATGGGCGGCGAACAGGAAGCGGTCGCCGACCGGGCGCGGATAGCGCTTGTGCATCTGGTAGAGCGTCTCGACGATGACGGGCGCCTGGCGATTGCCGAAGCCGACATCCTCGACCGAGATGACGCAGAGCCGCGCCCAGAGCTTCTCTTCCATCTCGGGGCTGGTCAGGAACATCTCCCAGCCGAGCAGCAGCGCATTGTCGAGGAGCCCGCGTCGGAGCGATTTCTGCAGCGCCGAGATCACCTCATCGGCGGCGAAGCCGTGCTCCGTCGTCGTCCGCTGCCAGGGGTCCGGGGGCAGTTCCACTTTCGTCATCGAAGGCTCCTTGTCGATGGCGCGACTGTCGTCCGCCCGGGCGCCGCTGTCCAGCCTTCCCCCTCCGCCCTGCGGCGAGCCGCCGCGCGGAACGCCTTGCTAGCTTGAGCGTTGCAGAAGCGGCGCCGATGGACCGCCGCAGTCGGTTCGCCTATGAGTTTGGGGCTTCCGCTCCAGAACGCCCCCGCCTGTCAAAGGAAGGATGTCAGCCATGACCAAGATCACGTCGCGCATCGCGCTCGCCTCGAACACCAAGTCCGCGATGATCGAGCTGCTCAATGCCCGCCTCGCCGATACGCTCGACCTCTCGCTCCTGACCAAGCAGGCGCACTGGAACCTCAAGGGGATCCAGTTCATCGCCATCCACGAGATGCTGGACACGTTCCGCGCCGATCTCGACGTGCACACCGACACGATCGCCGAACGCGTCGCGCAGCTCGGCGGCATCGCGCTCGGCACGACGCAGGCGGTTGCCGGCGCCACCTCGCTGAAGCCCTATCCGACCGACATCACCAAGATCCCCGATCACCTCGACGCCCTGATCGAGCGCTATGCCGCGACGGCCAATGCCGTCCGCACCGCGATCGACACCGCCGACGAGGCCGGCGACGTCGACACGTCCGACATCTTCACCGCCGCCTCGCGCTCGCTCGACAAGGCGCTCTGGTTCCTCGAATCGCATCGTGACTGAGGGCGCGAGCGCGCTTTCCGACATCAGCGCGTGGAGCGTCGACTGGGTCTGGGGCGTGCCCCTGACCGTCATCACGCTCGTCGCGCATGTCGTCTGGCTCGGCATCTTCGACCGGCGCCTCGTCAGGGCGTCCCGGGCGCCGTGGTTCGGCGCCCGGCCGCAGCTCGGCTTCATCCTGGTGATGAGCGCCGCGGTGCTGCTCGCCGTGATCCTGCATGCCGTCGAGGCGATGTTCTGGGCGGTCGCCTATGTCGCGCTCGGCGCGCTGCCGGATCCGCGCACGGCCATGCTCTTCTCCATGGAGGCGCAGACGAGCTTCGGCCACGATTCGCTCTATCTCGCGCCGCACTGGCAGATGCTCGGCGCGCTCGAGGCGCTGGTCGGCGTGATGATGTTCGGCCTCACCGTCGCCTTCCTGTTCTCGATCATGCAGCGGGTCGGCCCGGCCAACGAGCGCTGATCGCCGCCACCTTCGCGGGCCATGCCGATCTTTGGTAGCTTTTGGCGCTCGGCGATGCCGTGATTCGCAATATCCCTTTGAGAAGGAGAACCAGAATGTCCGCGTCCCGTCTTGCTCTCGCCGCCATGCTCGCCGCCGTGCCGGCCGTGCTGTCGCTGGCGACTCCCGCCTTCGCGCAGCAGGCCGCCGTCGGCAAGCTTGAATGCGACGTGTCCTCAGGCGTCGGCTTCTTCGTCGTCGAGAAGCAGACGATGAAATGCGTGTTCACGCCGCAGAACGGCGGGCCGAAGGACTATTACACCGGCAAGATCGCCGAATACGGCCTCGCCTTCGGCGAAGTGAAGCAGGGCGTGCTGATCTGGGGCGTCATCACCGCGACCAACATCACGCCGAATCCCGGCACGCTCGCCGGCGACTATGCCGGCGCCGGTGCCGACGTCGCGATCTTCAAGGGTCTCGGCGCGAATGTGCTGGTCGGCGGCGGCGACAAGTCTATCGCGCTGCAGCCGTTCTCGGTCGAAGGCGAGAGCGGATACAATTTCGCCGCCGGCGTCACCACCATGTCGCTCGCCGTGGCGCCCGCCCCGGCGCAGTAAGACGCGCTTCGAGGCTGGCCGGCGGGGCGACCTGCCGGCGGCCTTTCAGGCATGAGAGCCCCTGCTCAGCCGGCGATCTTGTCGTTGTCGGCGAGCGGCGGCTGGCGCAGGCGGTCCATGCGCGGGATGGCGTCGCGCCGCTGCGACACGCGCTGGCCTTCCTCATAGACGGCCCGCGAGGCGTCGCGCCAATCGAGCAGCAGGCGGCGATTCTCAGGCGTGTCCTCGACGAGGCGATGCAGGCTGACCTTTTCCCGCCGCTCGTTGCGCGGATCCTCGACCTTGTTGGCCACCCAGACATGCTCGCCGTCGCGGTCGGCGCGCACGACGAGGACGGGCGTGATCGAGAAGCCGGAATGATCGAGAAGGAACGCCGGAATATTCAGCTGCCGCGTCGCAGCATCGGCCGCGTCGATCTCCCGGCGCAAGGCCGAGAGCGAGGACGCCGACAGCCCGAGCTGCGGGCAACGCCATAAATTGTCGGCCTCGACATAGAGGATCTGGTAGCCGCTGTGCTCTGTGGTAATGGACATCCGCTTCCGTGCGTGCCGTTGCTGCACCGAGCGACTTTAGCGCGCCCCTACGGTTTCGTTCCATCTTTATTCGAAGAATCACCGCACCGCATCAAAAACAGCGAGGCGACGCATGCCGACGGCTGATCAGGACGACGAGACCCCCGAACCCAGCGGCAGCCTGTTCGCGATCGCGCTTCTGGCTCCGCTGGCGGGGGCGCTTGCCGGCGCGCTCGGCGCTGCCTTTCGCGCCGGGCTCGACCGGGCCGATTCGCTGCGCGGGGCGCTGGTCGCGGCGGCTGAGGGGGCTTCGTTCGCCGGCTTTGCCGCTGTCGTGGCGCTCGCGGCGCTCACGGCCGCGCTCGCCGCCTTCCTAGTGCAGCGCTTCGCCCTGCAGGCCTCCGGCAGCGGCATCCCGCATGTCGAGCGCGTGCTGCGCGGCGAGGCCGAGCAGGGCACGTTCCGCCTGATCCCGGTCAAGTTCTTCGGCGGCTGGCTCGCCATCGGCGGCGGTCTCGCGCTCGGCCGCGAGGGACCGAGCGTGCAGATGGGCGCGACGCTGGCGCATCTCCTCGGCAAGTGGTTCCGCTGCGACTGGGACGATTGCCGCATGCTGCTCGCCGCCGGCGCCGGCGCGGGCCTCGCCACCGCCTTCAACGCGCCGATTGCCGGCGCGATCTTCGTGCTCGAGGAACTGGTGCGCCGCTTCGAGACGCGGATCGCCATCGCGGCGCTCGGCGCCTCGGCCACCGCCATCGTCGTCGCGCGCGCCCTCATCGGCGATGCGCCCGACTTCACGCTGCCCACCATCGCCGCGCCGACGGCGGCGAGCTTTCCGCTCGCGCTTGGCGTCGGGGCGCTGGCGGGCCTTGCCGCCATTGCCTACAACCGCGGCATCCTCGGCACGATGGACCTGTTCGACCGGGCTACGGGGATCCCGGTGGTGGCCAAGGCGGCGCTGGTCGGCGCCCTCGTCGGCATCATCGCCTGGTTCGCGCCGGGTCTCGTCGGCGGCGGCGATGCGCTGACACAGCAGGCGCTGCTCGGCGGGGGAACGATCGCCGGCGCCGTGCTGATCTTCGCGCTCCGCTTCGGCCTCGGGGCGCTCTCCTATGCCGCGGGCACGCCGGGCGGGCTGTTCGCGCCGCTGCTCGTGCTCGGGGCCGAGCTCGGCCTTGCCGCGGGCCTTGCCTGCGAGGCGCTCTTTCCCGCCCTCGGCGTCGATCCGCGCGGCTTCGCGCTGGTCGGCATGGCCGCGCTCTTCACCGGCGTGGTGCGCGCGCCGCTCACAGGGCTGGTGCTGGTCGCCGAGATGACGGCGAGCACCGTGATGCTGGTGCCGATGCTCGGCGCCTGCTTCCTCGCCATGCTGGTCACGACGCTTGCCGGCACGCCGCCGATCTACGATTCGCTGCGCGAGCGGGCGGCGCGGGAGAGCAAGGCGCCAAGCCCCGATTAATGCGCCTCGTCCCAGTTGTCGGCGGCGCGTGCGTCGACCTTGAGCGGGACGTTGAGGGCGACGGCCGGCTCGGGCGCGCGCTCCATGATCGCGGTGACGAGCGGCAGCGTCGCCGCCACCTCGTCGTCCGGCACCTCGAAGATCAGTTCGTCATGCACCTGCAGCAGCATGCGGGCGTTGAGCTTGGCCGCCTCCAGCGCCGGCGCGACGCGGATCATGGCCCGGCGGATGATGTCGGCGGCGCTGCCCTGCAGCCGCGCATTGATGGCGGCGCGCTCGTTGAAGGCCCGCACCGACGCGTTCTTGGAGGCGATCTCGGGATAATGGCAGCGGCGGCCGAACAGCGTCGTGACATAGCCCTTGTCGCGGCAGATCCGCTTCGTCTCTTCCATGTAAGCGCGGATGCCGGGGAAGCGTTCGAAATAGCGCTTGATATAGGCGCCGGCCTCCTCGCGGCCGATGCCGAGCTGGTTGGCGAGGCCGAAGGCCGAGATGCCGTAGATGATGCCGAAATTGATCGCCTTGGCGCGCCGGCGCACTTCCGACGGCATGCCCTCGACCGGCACCCCGAACATCTCGGAGGCCGTCAGCGCATGGATGTCGAGGCCGTTGCGGAAGGCTTCGCGCAGCGCCGGGATATCGGCGATCTCGGCGAGGAGGCGCAGTTCGATCTGCGAATAGTCGGCCGAGACGAGCTTGGCCCCCGGCGGCGCCACGAAGGCCTTGCGGATCTTGCGGCCCGCCTCGGTGCGCACCGGGATGTTCTGCAGATTGGGCTCGGAGGAGGAGAGGCGGCCGGTGGTGGTCGCGGCGAGCGCATAGGAGGTGTGGACGCGCGCGGTTTCCTTGTGCTGGTAGGTCGGCAGCGCGTCAGTATAGGTCGAGCGCAGCTTGGTCAGCTGGCGCCAGTCGAGGATACGCTGCGGCAGCTCGTAGCCCTGCTCGGCGAGGTCCTCGAGGATGCTGGCGCCGGTTGCCCAGGCGCCGGTGGCCGTCTTGGCCGCGCCGGGCAGGCCCATGACGCCGAACAGGATATCGCCGAGCTGCTTCGGCGAGCCGATATTGAAGGGCTGGCCGGCGAGCTCGTGGATGCCGGCCTCGAGCCCTGCGGCGGCTTGCGCGAACTCGCCTGACAGCCGCGAGAGCATGCCGCGATCGATGGCGATGCCGCGCCGCTCCATGGCGGCGAGCACCGGCACCATCGGCCGCTCCAGCGTCTCGTAGACGGTCGCCATGCCCTCGGCGGCGAGGCGCGGCTTCAGCACCTGCCAGAGCCGCAGCGTGACATCGGCGTCCTCGGCGGCATAGGCGGTGGCGCGGTCGAGCGGCACGCGGTCGAAGGTGATGCGCGCCTTGCCCTTGCCGGTCACCTCGTCGAAGGTGATCGGCGTATGGCCGAGCCATTTCTCCGAGAGCGGATCCATGCCATGCGGCCCGCGCCCGGCATCGAGCACATAGGACATGAGCATCGTGTCGTCATAGGGCGCGACTTCGATGCCGTAGCGGGCGAGGACCAGCCAGTCATATTTGAGGTTCTGCGCCACCTTGAGGACGGAGCGGTCCTCGAGCAGCGGCTTCAGCACGGCGAGCGCGGCGCGGATCGGGATCTGGCCGTCGAGCACGCCCTCGTTGAAGAGGCCGTCGCCCTCGCCGCGATGAGCGAGCGGAATGTAGCAGGCGTCATCCGGCCCGAGCGCCAGCGAGACGCCGACGAGCTCGGCCTGCATCGGATCGAGCGAGGTCGTCTCGGTATCGACCGCGACGACGCCGCGTTCGAAGGCGCGCTGGGCCCAGCCCATCAGGTCTTCGAGCGTCGTCACGGTGGCGTATTTCGCCCGGTCGACCGGCGTCGCGCGCGCTTCGCGGCCGCGGGCCTCGACGAGAGCGGCCGGCGTCAGGCGGCTGTCGGGCGTGCCGTCGGCCGGGGCCCCCGGCGAGGCATCAGCATCTGCGGCGATGCGCGGCGCCTGCTCGTCGCCGAACAGCGATTGCGGCAGGGTTGCCGCCAGCGAGGCCGAGGCGAGCCCGCCGTCGGGATCGACCTTCGACTGCTCGACGCCGGTCGCCGCGGCGACGCGGCCGGTCAGCGTCGAGAATTCCATCGCCTTCAGGAAGCGGATCAGCCGCTCGCCCTCGATCGACCGCACCGCCAGCTGCTCGATCGGCGTGTCGAGGGGGACGTTCTGGTCGAGCGTCACGAGGCGCATCGAGATGCGCGCCTGCTCGGCGAAGGTGATGAGCGCCTCACGCCGCTTCGGCTGCTTGATGTCGGCCGCGTTGGCGAGCAGCCCCTCGAGATCGCCATAGGTCTCGATCAGCTGCGCCGCCGTCTTGATGCCGATGCCGGGGACGCCGGGGACGTTGTCGACGCTGTCGCCGGCGAGCGACTGCACGTCGACGACCTTTTCCGGCGGCACGCCGAATTTCTCGATGACCTCGTCGCGGCCGATCGTCTTGCCCTTCATGGTGTCGAGCATGAGGACGCCGGGCCGGATCAGCTGCATCAGGTCCTTGTCGGAGGCGACGATGGTGACGTCGGCGCCGGCGCCGACCGCCTGGCGCGTATAGGTGGCGATGAGATCGTCGGCCTCATAGCCCTCCTGCTCGATGCAGGCGACGTTGAAGGCGTGCACCGCCTTGCGGATCAGCCCGAATTGCGGCCGCAGGTCCTCGGGCGGCTCGGGCCGCTGCGCCTTGTAGAGATCGTAGATCTGGTTGCGGAAGGTGATCGAGGAATGGTCGAGCACCACCGCGAGATGGGTCGGGCGGACGCCGACCTCGTTCGCTTCCTTGAGCAGCTTCCACAGCATGTTGCAGAAGCCGGCGACGGCGCCGACCGGCAGCCCGTCGGACTTCCGCGTCAAGGGCGGCAGCGCATGATAGGCGCGGAAGATGTAGGACGAGCCGTCGACCAGGAAGACATGGCTTCCCGGGCCGATCGGTTGCGAGGGCGGGGCGGCGGCGTCGGTGGTGTGCGGCTCGGACATGCGCGGGACTATGCCTTCCACGGCCGGCTTTGGCTATATCGACGGCCGATTGCCGGTTCACGCTGCTGGGATTAGCGTCGCGCATGGCCGAATCGAACCGCTCCGGGCGCGAGCCCTTTTCCCTTGACGCCCTCATGCCGCTGGCGTTGCTCATCGGCGGGCTGTTCCTCGTCTGGTGCGCCGCCGTCGTCTGGCTCCGGCAATTGCCGCCGGAGGAGGGCTGGGTGCGGCAGGTGGTTCCGCTGCTGCTCTGGGCGGCGGCGATCGCGCTCTGGATCGCCTCGCAGCGCCCTCAGCGTCCGGCGGCCTGGCTCGGGCTCATCCCCATCGATCGCCGCGTCATTCTCGTGACGGCGGTGACCTTCGCGGCGATGTTCGGCTGGCACGCCATCCGCATCGCGGTCGGGCGGCCGCCGAGCGGGCTGCTCACGCTGCTGCCGCCCGAGATCTATGGCTGGATGCTGGCCGGCATCCTCTTCAACGAGATCTTGTTCCGCGGTGTCCTGCAGACGCGGCTTTCCGAGCTGCTCGAGCCGAAATTCGCGCTGCCGATCACGGCGATCGTCGCGGTCCTCTTCCGCCTGCCGAGCTTCTATCTCGGCAGCGGCGGCATCGAGCCGGTGATGCTCTACAGCATCTTCCTGCTCAGCCTGCTCGCCGGCGTTCTCCGCCTGCTCGCGAAGAGCCTGTGGCCCGCCCTCGCCCTGCAGGCCGCCAACGCGCTGGGCTCGCTGCTCTAGGTACGGCCGAGCCGGAGGCCGACGGATTTGGCCCCAAGCCGCCCGGCCCGAAGGGTTTCCCGCCGACACAGCGGGTCGCGCGCGCCGGCGGAAAACAGAACGGATTCCAACAAGCCCTGAAAGGCTCTAAGCGGGCGCTAAGGACCCGTTAACCGCATCGCGCGTTTCATCGTGTCATGACCGCCGCGCCGCCGCTCATCCTTGCCGCGCCCGACACGATCGCGATGATCGATGCCTGGGAGGAGCATCTGCGCGGCGAAAGGCGGCTGTCGCCGAAGACGCTCGAGGCCTATGGCCGCGACCTCCAGCAGTTCCTCTCCTTCATCACGCTGCATATCGGCAATCCGCCCGCCATCGCCGATCTCGCCGATCTCCGCATGGGCGATATCCGCGGCTTCATGGCGAGCCGGCGGCAGAGCGGGGCCGGCGCGCGGACGCTGGCGCGGGGGCTGGCCGGCATCCGCTCCTTCATCGGGTTTCTGGAGCGCGAGGGCCTCGCCAATGGCGCCGCCTTCCGCGCCATGCGGACGCCGCGCCAGCCGAAGACGTTGCCGAAGCCCCTGACGCCCTCGCTCGCCGTCCGCGTCACCGAGGCGGAGGAGCAGCTCGACGACGAGCCCTGGGTCGCGGCGCGCAACGCCGCCGTGCTCGCGCTCTGCTATGGCTCGGGCCTGCGCATCTCCGAGGCGCTCGGCATCCGCCGCTCCGAGGCGCCGCTTTCGGGCGAAGGCGTGCTGCGCGTCACCGGCAAGGGCGGCAAGACGCGCCTCGTGCCGGTGCTGCCGGTCGTCGTCGAGGCGATCGCCACCTATCTCCGCCTCGCACCCTTCGCACCGAAGGCAGACGGGCCGCTCTTCCTCGGCGTGCGCGGCGGACCGCTCCGGGCGCGGATCATCCAGCTGGCGATGGCGCGAATGCGCGGCGCGCTCGGCCTACCCGAGAGCGCCACGCCGCATGCCCTGCGCCATTCCTTCGCGACGCATCTCCTCGCCGGCGGCGGCGATCTCCGCGCCATCCAGGAGCTGCTCGGCCATGCCAGCCTCTCGACGACGCAGATCTATACCGGCGTCGACATGGAGCGAATGCTGCAGGTGTTCGAGGAAACCCACCCCCGCGCCCGTCGCCGCCCCGCCGCCTGATCAGAGCGGGCGGAGCGTGAAGACCGCTGTGTCGATGGCGAAGCTGCCATCCTCCGCCACCTCGAAATGCCGGCGCACATCGTCCGAGACCGCCGCCTGCAGCGCGCGGATCGCGTCCGCGAACACCTTGGGCGTGCGCATGCGCGCGATCCAGCTGGCATAATCGAGCGGCAGGCGGCGGCGCGTCAGGCCGGTCGCCTTGAAGCCGGCGTCGGCCGCGAAGGCGAGCCATTCGGCAGCCGAATAGTCGCGGACATGCGAGGGATCGCGCAGCATCTCGAAGGTCTGCAGGAACGTGTCGAGCACCGGCTGCTCCGGCGCGACGACATCGGCGAAGCCGGCGACGCCCGTGGGCTTCAGCACGCGGCGCGCCTCGCGGAGGCCCGCGCGGACATCGTCCCAGTGATGGGCGGTGAAGCGGCAGAGCACGACGTCGAAGCTCGCATCGCCGAAGGGCAGGCGCTCGGCCGGTCCCTGCACGGTCACGATGTTCGCATGGCCGCGCGCGGCGGCCTCCCGGGCGACGGCGGCCAGCATGTCCGCCGAGAGGTCATAGGCCGTCACGGAGGCAGCGACCTTCGCGGCGGCATAGCTGACATGGCCGCCGCCGCAGCCGAGGTCGAGCACGCGCGCGTTGGGGATGCTGGCTGCCAGCGCCGCCAGCTCGGCGATGTCGTCGCCTTCGGCATGGGTGCGGCTCGCGACATAGGCGCTCGCCTGGCTGCCAAACTGGCGCGCGACCAGCGCGGCCTGGGCGGTCTCGGCCGAGGGGGCCGGAGTGTGGTCGGTCATGATTGCGTTTCCGTGGTGGGGCGGCCCTCATCGGCGCCGGATCCAAGCGGTAGCCTGTCGTGATAGCCTGTTACCAGTTCCAATCTTATCCTGGTATGAGGGCCACCATGACAGGATCCGACGCGACACGGCGCAAGGAGTTCGGCGCCTTCCTGCGCGCCCATCGCGAGCGGCTGCAGCCGGCGATGTTCGGGCTCGAGCGCGGTTCGCGACGGCGCACGCCGGGGCTCCGCCGCGAGGAGCTCGCCGCACTGGCCGGCGTCAGCGCCACCTGGCTCGCCTGGATCGAGCAGGGCCGCGATGTCCAGGTCTCGACCAGTGCGGTGACGCGGCTCGCGCGGGTGCTGAGGCTCTCGCCGGCCGAGCGCTTCTATCTGTTCGGCCTTGCCGGCCGCACCGATCCCGAACGGATCGAGGCGGCGGACGACGCCCTGCCGGAGGGGCTGGCGGCGATCGCCCTGGGGCTGGCGATGCCCGCTTATCTCATCGATCGCGCCTGGACCGCGCACGCCTGGAACGCGGCCGCGTCCAGCCTGTTCATCGGCTGGCTCGACGATGCGGCCGAGCGCAACCTGCTCCGCTTCATCTTCCTCGATCCCGCCGCGCGGACGCTGATTGCCGATTGGGAGATCCGCGCAAGGCGGGTCGCGGCCGAGTTCCGGGCCGATTACAGCCGCCATCTCGCCGCGCCCGATCTCCGCGCGCTGGCGCAGGACCTCGCTGCCGCCAGCCCGCTCTTCACTGAAGCCTGGGAGGCACATGCGGTCGTCGAGCGCGAAGGGGGCCTCCGCCTCTTCGATCACCCGGAGGGCGGGCGGCTCGCCTTCCGCCAGACGACTTTGGTGCCGGCGCGCCATCCGGACTGGAAACTCGTCGTGCTCGAGCCGCTCGATCCGGCTCAGGCGGTGCCGTAGCGGTTGGCGGCCTCGATGGTGAGGCCCATGCCGACCGAGCCGAAGGTGTCGCCCTCGACTGGCCGCGCCTCGGGCAGCGCGGCGAGGATCGCCTTGCGGACATGGGCAAGGCGCGTCGAGCCGCCGGTGAGGAAGACGGCATCGACATCGCCGGCGGCGAGCCCGGCCTCCGCGAGGCAGGCCTCGATGCGGCCGGCGATGGCGGCGGCGAGCCCGGCCGTCTCGGTGATCAGCGTGTCGCGCGTCACCCGCGCCTCCAGCCCGCTCTCGATCCAGCCGAGCGGGACATCGGCGGCGGCGCGGTCGGAGAGCGCGATCTTCGCCGCCTCGACCTCGATGGCGAGGCGATGGCCGCCGCGCTCGTCGATCACATGGATCAGCCGCTGGATCATCTCGGGATGGCGGGCCTCGCGGCGCACCTCGCCGAGCTGCTGCATCACGCCGCGCTCATAGAGGCGGTTGATCGTCGACCAGGTCGCGAGATCGTGGAAATAGCCGGAGGGGACCGGCAGGCCGGCGCGCTTCATGGCGCTCCGATAGCCGAGCAGCGGCATCACCGTGCCGAGGCTGAGCAGGCGGTCGAAATCGGTGCCGCCGATGCGGATGCCGTCATTGGCGAGGATGTCGTCGCCGCGCTCCGTGCGGCCGCGCCGCTCCGGCCCGAGGCGGACGATCGAGAAATCCGAGGTGCCGCCGCCGATATCGGCGATCAGCGCGATCTCCTCGCGATTGACCTGCCGCTCATAGTCGAGCGCGGCGGCGATCGGCTCATACTGGAAGGAGATGTCGGTGAAGCCGGCTTCGCGGGCGATCTCGGCCAGCACCGTCTCGGCCTTGGCGTCGCCCTCCGCGTCGCCATCGACGAAGTGCACCGGGCGACCATGCACCACTGCCGTGATCGGCTTGCCGCTCGCCGCCTCGGCGCGGCGCTTCACCACGGCGATGAAATGGGCGATGACCTGGCGGAAGCCGACTCTGGCGCGGCCGACCTGCGTCGTCTCGTTGATGAGCGGATTGCCGAGCACCGATTTGAGGCTGCGCATCAGCCGCCCGTCATGGCCGTCGACATAGGCTCGGATCGCCGCGCGGCCGACCAGCGGCGCCGCGTCGCGGGCATAGAAGATCGCGCTCGGCAGCGTGACGTCGTCGCCTTCGAGGGCGATGAGCTCAGGCGTTGCCGAAGCAAGGCCGAGCGTCGAATTGGACGTGCCGAAATCAAGGCCGCACGCTGTCATCGCGTCGCTCCTCTAGGGGGAACCGATCACTCGGGAAAAGGGCTGGTCTGGTTAGTGGCATCAGGCGGCGAGATCAAGCCCGAAAGGGCGCGAGGATGCGCCCCGGCGCTTTCATCGCGCCGGCAATGATGGTCTTGTCGGCCGCGCCCGGACGATTCGGGGCCACTTCAGAAGGGACTGCGCCATGGCAGAGGCGGCGAAGACAGGCGATGTCACCATCGAGGCGGCGCTCGACGCCGCCGGCACCGGCACGTTCCAGCGCAAGCTGCTCGCGATCTTCGGCCTCGTCTGGGCCGCCGACGCCATGCAGGTGCTGGCGATCGGCTTCACCGCGCCCTCGATCGCGGCGAGCTTCGGCATGACCGTGCCGCAGGCGCTGCAGGCCGGCACGGTGTTCTTCGTCGGCATGCTGATCGGCGCCGCGGTGTTCGGCCGCCTCGCCGACCGCATCGGCCGCCGCAATCTCCTGATCGTCACGGTGCTGATCGATGCGGCCTTCGGCCTCGCCTCGGCGATCGCGCCGAACTTCCTCGTCCTCGCCGGCTTCCGCTTCATGACCGGCCTTGCCGTCGGCGGAACGCTGCCGGTCGACTATGCGATGATGGCCGAGTTCCTGCCGGCGAACCGCCGCGGCCGCTGGCTGGTGGCGCTCGAAGGCTTCTGGGCGATCGGCACCATCGCAGTCGCGCTCGCCGCCTGGTACGCCTCCTCGGCCGGCTTCGCCGAGCCCTGGCGCTTCATCTTCCTGATCACGGCGCTGCCGGCGCTGGTCGGCGTCGGCCTCCGCTTCCTCATCCCGGAATCGCCCTATTACCTCGCGCGGAACGGCCGCGCCGGCGAAGCGAAGACGACGCTCGACCGCATCGCGCTTGAGAATGGCGGCCGCGTCGTGCCGGGACGGCTCGTGGTCCAGACGAGCGAGAAGCCGCCGCTCTCGGCGCTGTTCGCCGGGCCGCTCGGCCGGCGCAGCCTGCTGATCTTCGCCGCCTGGCTGCTGGTCTCGGTCGCCTATTACGGCGTCTTCACCTGGCTGCCGGGCAAGCTCGTCGGCGAGGGGCACGGCTTCGTGCGCGGCTATGGCTTCCTGGTGCTGCTCGCCATCGCGCAGCTGCCGGGCTATGCGCTGGCCGCCTATGGCGTCGAGCGCTTCGGCCGCAAGCCGACGCTGATCGCCTTCCTCTTGCTCTCGGCGGCCGGCTGCTTCCTCTATGCGGTGCTCAGCGATCCCGGCGCCATCGCCGGCGCCATGCTGCTGATGAGCTTCGCGCTGCTCGGCACCTGGGGGGCGCTCTATGCCTTCACGCCGGAGCTCTATCCGACGACGCTGCGCGCGAGCGGCATGGGCATCGCCGGCGCGATGGCGCGGCTCGGCGGCCTGCTCGCGCCGACGCTGGTCGGCATCGTCATCGGCTACAGCTTCAATGTCGCGCTCGGCATGTTCGCCGGGCTGCTGCTGCTCGGCGCGATCGCCACGGCGCTGATCGACGTCGAGACCAAGGGCGCGCCGCTCACTTGAGCCGCAAGCATCACCGATCATGGCCGGGGCGACCCCGGCCATGACAGCGGTGGCTTCGCCGATCAGAGATGGATCGGCTTGGTCCAGGCGCCGAGCGCCGCTTCCTTGACGCTTTCCGACATGGTCGGATGGGCATGCGTCGTCCGGCCGAGATCCTCGGCCGAGCCGGCGAATTCCATCAGCACGACGATCTCGTGGATCATCTCGCCGGCGCCGACGCCGATGATATGGCCGCCGAGCACGCGATCGGTCTTGGCGTCGGAAAGGATCTTCACGAAGCCCTCCGTCGACAGCATCGCGCGGGCGCGGCCATTGGCCGAGAACGGGAACTTGCCGACCTTGTAGTCGATGCCGGCTGCCTTCAGTTCTTCTTCGGTCTTGCCGACCGAGGCGATCTCGGGATTGGTGTAGACCACCGAGGGAATGGCGCCGTAGTTCACATGGCCGGCCTGTCCGGCGATGATCTCGGCGAGTGCGACGCCCTCGTCCTCGGCCTTGTGGGCCAGCATTGGCCCGGCGATGACATCGCCGATGGCATAGATGCCGGGAACATTGGTCTGGTAGTGGCCGTCGACCTTCACGCGGCGGCGCTCGTCGAGCGCGACGCCGACGGCCTCGAGGCCGAGACCTTCCGTGTAGGGCCGGCGGCCGATCGCCACCAGCACGACATCGGCCTCCAGCGTCTCGGCAGCCGGGCCGCCGTCCTTGGCCGGCTCGACCGTGACCTTCAGCGTCTCGCCGGAGGTATCGACGCCGGTGACCTTGGCGCCGAGCTTGAAGGCAAAGCCCTGCTTCTGCAGCATGCGCTGGAACTGCTTGGCGACATCACCATCCATGCCGGGCAGGATGCGGTCGAGGAACTCGACGACCGTCACCTCGGCGCCGAGGCGGCGCCAGACCGAGCCGAGCTCGAGGCCGATGACGCCGGCGCCGACGACGATCAGCTTCTTCGGAACGCTGGCGAGATCGAGCGCGCCGGTCGAGGTGACGATGCGCTTTTCATCGACGGCGACGCCCGGCAGCGGCGCCGAATCCGAGCCGGTCGCGATGACGATCGCCTTCGTCTCCAGCGTCTCGCTGGAGCCGTCGGCCTTGGTCACCTGCACCTTGCCGGGCGCGAGGAGCGCGCCCGTGCCGATGATGCCGTCGATCTTGTTCTTCTTGAAGAGATAGGCGACGCCGTCGACATTCGACTTGACCGTCGCGTCCTTGTGGGCGTGCATGGCCGCGAGGTCGAGCTCGGGTGCGCCGACCTTGACGCCGAGCGGCGCGAGATGCCCGACATGGTCGAACTGCTCGGAGGCATAGAGCAGCGCCTTCGAGGGGATGCAGCCGATATTGAGGCAGGTGCCGCCATAGGTGGCCCGCTTCTCGATGACGGCGACCTTCAGCCCAAGCTGCGCCGCCTTGACCGCGCAGACATAGCCGCCCGGACCGGAACCGATGACGATGAGATCGTAGGACATGGGAGAGTGATGACCCGGCAAGAGTTATTCGGCGGCCGGGCGCTGCTCTTTGTAGCGCTCTGCCAGGTGATGAACGTGCTTCGTTTCGATGTCGATGCGGAGGCTGTCGGCGCCGAGATCGATCTCGTGGCCGATGGTCTCGAGTCGCCAGCCGACCGATCGTCCGCCCGTCGCAACAGCAACACGGTCGAACAGCGCCCGGTCGGCGAGTGGTTCGAAGAGTGATCCGGGCTTGATGTCGCCAGAAAGGTCGATCTCTCCGGTGAGACCATCCTCGAAGGTGATCTGAAGGACCGGGAACCGGACTGCCTTTGCCGCGGCGACGCGATAGGACTTCATTCGATCATGCCTCCAGCGAAACGGCCGGCGCGAAGTTCTTCCCAAATATGGGCGACTTCGCCCTGATGCGCCAGAAGCCAGGCGCGCACCGCCTTCGCCTTGTCACGCGGCAGCCCGCCTTCGATCGTATCGCCCGTCGCAATCGACAGCTTCGCCTCGAACTCGGCGAAGAAGGCGTGCAGGTGCGGCGGCAG
Organism: Kaistia sp.; assembly: GCA_965229325.1. Lineage (GTDB taxonomy): Bacteria > Pseudomonadota > Alphaproteobacteria > Rhizobiales > Kaistiaceae > Kaistia. The sequence goes on from OZ245873.1 coordinate 3,714,149, forward strand.
GTGATCCCTCGGATAGAGAACGATCCTGACGCCGTCTACGATGGCGATGGTCGGCATCGGGCGGTGCTCGCTGCCGGCCTTTAGTCTTACAGATCCAGGATGATCCGCTGCGGATCCTCGAGGCTTTCCTTGACGCGGACGAGGAAGGTCACGGCTTCCTTGCCGTCGACGACGCGGTGATCGTAGGAAAGCGCCAGATACATCATCGGGCGGATCTCGATCTTGCCGCCGACGACCATCGGCCGCTCCTGGATCTTGTGCATGCCGAGAATACCGGACTGCGGTGCGTTCAGGATCGGCGTCGACATCAGCGAGCCGTAGATGCCGCCATTGGTGATCGTGAAGGTGCCGCCCTGCATTTCCTCGATCTTCAGCTGGCCGTCGCGGGCGCGCTTGCCATAACCGGCGATGGTCTTCTCGATACCGGCGAGCGAGAGCTGGTCGGCGTCGCGGACGACCGGCACGACGAGGCCCTTGTCGGTGCCGACGGCGATGCCGACATGGTAATAGTTCTTGTAGACGAGGTCGGTGCCGTCGATCTCGGCATTCACCGCCGGGATGTCCTTCAGCGCCTGGATCACGGCCTTCACGAAGAAGCCCATGAAGCCGAGCTTGGCGCCGTGCTTCTTCTCGAAAATGTCCTTGTACTGCGCGCGCAGCGCCATCACCGCGGTCATGTCGACCTCGTTGAAGGTCGTCAGCATCGCTGCGGTGTTCTGCGCATCCTTGAGGCGGCGGGCGATCGTCTGGCGCAGCTTGGTCATGCGCACGCGCTCTTCGCGCGAGGCATCGTCGGCCGGCGAGGGCGCGCGCATGGCGACAGGCGCCGCTGCGGCGACCGGGGCCGGGCCGCGCTCGATGGCGGCGACGAGATCGCCCTTGGTGACGCGGCCGTCCTTGCCGCTGCCGGCAACCGACGCCGGATCGACGCCGCTCTCAGCCGCGAGCTTGGCGACGGCCGGGCCATTGGCGTCGGCGGCGACGGGCTTCGCAGGCGCTGCGGCCGGAGCAGGCTTCGGCGCCTCGGCCTTGACGGGTTCGGCGGCCTTGGCGGGTTCGGCTGCCTTGGCGACGGGCTTTGCCGCCGCGCCGGCCTCGGCGATGGTGCCGAGCAGCGCGCCGACGCCGACGGTCTCGCCGTCATTGGCGGCGAGCGCCTCGAGGACGCCGCCGGCCGGTGCCGGAACCTCGATGGTGACCTTGTCGGTTTCGAGCTCGACCAGCGGCTCGTCGACGGCGACGGTCTCGCCGACTTTCTTGAACCAGCGCCCGATCGTCGCCTCGGTCACGGACTCGCCGAGGGTGGGTACGCGGATTTCGGTTGCCATGACGGGGTCTCTGTCTTCGGATCGTGTGAAAGGGCGAGGGAGCGGCGCCAGCGCGCCGCCCGGGTCAGGCGAAGGCTTCGTCGAGGAAGGCGGCGAGCTGGGCGAGATGCTTCGACATCAACCCGGTCGCGGTCGCGGCCGAGGCGGGGCGGCCGATATAGCGCGCGCGCTTGGCGGCGCCGCCGGCCTGCGTCAGCACCCATTCGAGATTGGGCTCGACGAAGCTCCACGAGCCCATGTTCTTCGGCTCTTCCTGGCACCAGACGACTTCGGCATTTTTGAAGCGGCCGATCTCGCCGACGAGCGCCTTGAGCGGGAACGGATAGAGCTGCTCGACGCGCAGCAGATAGACATCGTCGATGCCGCGCTTCTCGCGTTCCTCGTAGAGGTCGTAATAGACCTTGCCCGAGCACATCACGACGCGGCGGATCTTGTCGTCCGGCGCCAGCTTGATGACCTGGTCCTTGAGGAACTCGGCATCGTCCCAGAGCAGGCGATGGAAGGACGACAGCGGCCCGAACTGGGCGATGTGCGACACCGCGCGCTTGTGACGGAGCAGCGACTTCGGCGTCATCAGGATCAGCGGCTTGCGGATGTCGCGCTTCAGCTGGCGGCGCAGGATATGGAAATAGTTCGAGGGCGTGGTGACGTTGGCCACCTGCATGTTGTCCTCGGCGCACATCTGCAGCCAGCGCTCGAGCCTCGCCGAGGAATGCTCGGGACCCTGGCCCTCATAGCCATGCGGCAAGAGGCAGACGAGGCCGGACATGCGCAGCCACTTGCGCTCGCCCGACGACAGGAACTGGTCGAACACCACCTGCGCGCCATTGGCGAAGTCGCCGAACTGGGCTTCCCAGAGGGTCAGCGTGTTGGGCTCGGACAGCGAATAGCCATACTCGAAGCCGAGCACCGCCTCTTCCGAGAGCATCGAATTGATGACCTCGTAATTGCCCTGGCCTTCCTGGATGTTGTTGAGCGGGATGAAGCGCTCCTCGCTCTCCTGGTCGTAGAGGACCGAATGGCGCTGCGAGAAGGTGCCGCGCTCGACGTCCTGGCCCGAGAGGCGGATGTGATGGCCCTCGACGGCGAGCGTCGCGAAGGCGAGCGCCTCGGCGGTGGCCCAGTCGATGCCAACGCCTGTTTCGATCGACTTCTTGCGGTTGTCGAGGAAGCGCTGGATGGTTTTGTGGACGCGGAAGTCGGCGGGAACGGCGGTCAGCCGCTCGCCGACGCGCTTCAGCTCGTCGATCTCCAGTCCGGTCTTGCCGCGGCGCGGCTCGTCGTCCTGCTGCGCGGCCTTGAGGCCGGCCCAGGCGCCGTCGAGCCAGTCGGCCTTGTTCGGCTTGTAGCTCTGCCCCGCCTCGAACTCGGCCTCGAGCTTGGCGCGCCAGGCGGCCTTGAGGCCCTCGACTTCCTCGTTGGTGTAGAGGCCTTCGGCAATCAGCTTGCCGGCATAGATATCGACGATCGCGCGATGGCTGCGGATCGTGCGGTACATCAGCGGCTGCGTGAAGGCCGGCTCGTCGCCCTCGTTATGGCCGAAGCGGCGATAGCAGAACATGTCGATGACGACCGGCTTGTGGAACTTCTGCCGGAACTCGATCGCGATCTTGGCGGCGTAGACGACCGCTTCGGGATCATCGCCGTTCACATGGAAGATCGGCGCCTCGATCATCTTGGCGACGTCGGAGGGATAGGGCGAGGAGCGCGAGAAGCGCGGATTGGTGGTGAAGCCGATCTGGTTGTTGACGATGAAATGCACCGAGCCGCCGGTGCGGTGGCCCTTGAGGCCGGAAAGGCCGAAGCACTCCGCGACGACGCCCTGGCCGGCAAAGGCGGCATCGCCATGGATCAGCAGCGGCAGCACTTCCGAGCGGACATAGTCCTTGCGGAGGTCCTGCTTGGCGCGCGCCTTGCCGAGCACGACGGGATCGACGATCTCGAGATGCGAGGGGTTGGCGGTCAGCGACAGATGCACCTTGTTGCCGTCGAACTCGCGGTCCGAGGAGGCGCCGAGGTGATACTTGACGTCGCCCGAGCCCTCGACGTCGTCGGGGGCGTAGGAGCCGCCCTTGAATTCGTGGAAGAGGGCGCGGTGCGGCTTGGCCAGCACCTGCGTCAGCACGTTGAGGCGGCCGCGATGGGCCATGCCCAGCACGATCTCGTGCACGCCGAGATTGCCGCCGCGCTTGATGATCTGCTCGAGCGCCGGGATCAGCGATTCCGCGCCGTCGAGGCCGAAGCGCTTGGTGCCGGTGAACTTGACGTCGAGGAACTTCTCGAAGCCCTCGGCCTCGATCAGCTTGTTGAGGATCGCCTTCTTGCCTTCATTGGTGAAGGAGATCGCCTTGTCGGGCCCCTCGATGCGGCCCTGGATCCAGGCCTTCTCGACCGGATCGGAAATGTGCATGAACTCGACGCCGAGCGTCGAGCAATAGGTGCGCTTCAGGATCGCCAGCATCTCGGGGATGGTGGCGAATTCGAGCCCGAGCACATGATCGATGAAGATCTTGCGGCCATAGTCGGCCTCGGTGAAGCCGTAGCTCGAGGGATGCAGCTCCTCATGGTCGCCGACGGTGGCGAGATGGAGCGGATCGAGATCGGCATGGAGATGGCCGCGCATGCGATAGGCGCGGATCATCATGATCGCGCGGACCGAATCGCGCGCCGCCTGCTGGATCGCCGCTTCCGAGACGACAGGAGCCGCCGTCGCCGCGCCATTCGCGGCTGCCGCCGGCTTCGTGGCGTCCTGCGCCTTCGCCTTCAGCTTGTCGGTGACGATCTTCTCGATCTGTCCCCAGTTGCCGTCCATGGCCGAGACCAGCTCGCCATTGGCATGCACCGGCCAGTCGGGCCGCTGCCAGGTCGCCCCGCGGGCCTCGGCGGTCACCGTGGCCGGATCGTCGGCGATCGCTGCAAAGAAATCCCGCCATTCGGCTTCCACCGAGGCGGGGTCCTTCTCGTAGCGCGCGTAGAGGTCCTCGATGTAGGCCGCATTGCCGCCATAGAGGAAAGACGACGATTGAAAGGCCGCGTTGGCTTGTTCGCGTGACATGGTCCAAGCGAGGAGCCTTTGGGCTCCTCTCTCCCTGATCGCGCGGCAAGTCCGCCGCGCCGTTACATTTTTCCCGTCATCCCTGCCCCGGAATGTCGGTCTTGCCGTCTATCCCTTCAAGACCTCAACCAAGGTCTTTCCAAGGCGCGCCGGCGAGGGCGACACCCTGATGCCGGCCGATTCCATGGCCGCGATCTTGTCCTCGGCGCCGCCCTTGCCGCCGGAGATGATCGCGCCGGCATGGCCCATGCGCCGTCCGGGCGGTGCGGTGCGGCCGGCGATGAAGCCGACCATCGGCTTCTTGCGACCGCGCTTCGCCTCGTCCTTGATGAACTGCGCCGCGTCCTCCTCGGCCGAACCGCCGATTTCGCCGATCATCACGATCGACTGCGTGGCATCATCGGCCAGGAACATTTCCAAAATGTCGATGAATTCGGTGCCCTTGACCGGATCGCCGCCGATACCGACGGCGGTGGTCTGGCCGAGGCCCTCATTCGTGGTCTGGAACACCGCCTCGTAGGTCAGCGTGCCGGAGCGCGACACGATGCCGACGCTGCCTTGCTTGAAGATGTTGGCCGGCATGATGCCGATCTTCGATTGCCCGGCTGTGACGACGCCCGGGCAATTCGGCCCGATGAGGCGCGACTTCGAGCCGGAGAGCGAGCGCTTGACCTTGACCATGTCGAGGACCGGGATGCCCTCGGTGATGCAGACGATCAGCGGGATCTCGGCATCGATCGCCTCGCAGATCGCGTCGGCGGCGCCGGGCGGCGGCACATAGATCACGGAGGCGTCGGCGCCGGTCGCGGCCCGCGCCTCGGCGACGGTGTCGAACACCGGCAGGCCGAGATGGGTCTGGCCGCCCTTGCCGGGCGAGGTGCCGCCGACGAGCTTGGTCCCATAGGCGAGCGCCTGCTCGGAATGGAAGGTGCCGTTCTTGCCGGTGAAGCCCTGGGTGATGAGCTTGGTGTTCGCGTCGATCAGGATGGACATCAGACGGCTTCCTTCACGGCCTTGACGATCTTCTGGGCGGCGTCGTCGAGATCGTCGGCGGGGATGACGTTGAGACCGCTCTCGCGGATGATCTGCTTGCCGAGTTCGACATTCGTGCCCTCGAGGCGCACGACCAGCGGCACGGTGAGGCCGACCGCCTTCACCGCGGCGAGAACGCCGCGCGCGATGACGTCGCATTTCATGATGCCGCCGAAGATGTTGACGAGGATGCCCTTCACCTTCGGATCGGAGGTGATGATCTTGAAGGCCGCCGTCACCTTCTCTTCGCTGGCGCCGCCGCCGACGTCCAGGAAGTTGGCCGGGCTCTCGCCATAGAGCTGGATGATGTCGAGCGTCGCCATCGCGAGGCCGGCGCCGTTGACCATGCAGCCGATCGTGCCGTCGAGCGCGATATAAGCGAGGTCGTATTTCGAGGCCTCGATCTCCTTCTGGTCCTCCTCGGTCTCGTCGCGGAGGGCAACGATGTCCGGGTGGCGGTAGAGCGAGTTCGAATCGAACGACACCTTGGCGTCGAGCACCTTCAGATGACCGTCCTTGGTGACGATCAGCGGGTTGACCTCGAGCATCGCCATGTCCTTGGCGACGAAGGCGGCGTAGAGCTTCGAGACGACGTCGTAGGCTTCCTTGGCGAGCGGGCCGGAGAGGCCGAGCGCCTTGGCGACGGTCAGGCCGTGATGCGGCATGACGCCGGTGGCCGGATCGACCGAGAAGGTGTGGATCTTCTCAGGCGAGGAATGCGCGACTTCCTCGATGTCCATGCCGCCTTCCGTCGAGACGACGAAGGCGATGCGCGACGTGGCGCGGTCGACGAGGAGGGAGAGATAGAATTCCTTCTCGATGTCGGAGCCGTCCTCGACATAGAGGCGGTTGACCTGCTTGCCGGCCGGTCCGGTCTGGATCGTGACCAGCGTGTTGCCGAGCATCTCGGTCGCGAAGGCCTTGACCTCGTCGATCGAGCGGGCGAGGCGGACGCCGCCCTTCTCGCCCGCCGCGGCTTCCTTGAACTTGCCCTTGCCGCGGCCGCCGGCATGGATCTGCGACTTGACGACCCAGAGCGGGCCGCCGAGCGTGCGCGCCGCGCCTTCAGCTTCCGCCGCCGAGAAGATGGCGACGCCGTTGGACACCGGCGCGCCGAAATCCTTCAGCACGGCCTTGGCCTGATATTCATGAATATTCATGGAGTGCGTTCCGCCTTCTGGGGATCGGAGCCGGGTCGGCCGTGGATCAGGCGCCGAGCGCCGGGACGATCTTGACGCAGGCCTCGACGAGGCCCTCGACCGAGGCGAGCGACTTGTCGAGCATGGCCTTCTCGCTCGCATCGAGGTTGATCTCGATGATGCGCTCGACGCCGGCGGCGCCGATCACGATCGGCACGCCGATATAGCGGCCGGTGATGCCATACTGGCCGTCGAGCAGGGCGGCCGCCGGCAGCACGCGCTTCTTGTCCTTCAGGTAGCTCTCCGCCATCGCGATCGCGGACGCTGCCGGGGCATAGAAGGCCGAGCCGGTCTTCAGCAGATTGACGATCTCGGCGCCGCCGTCGCGGGTGCGCTGGACGATCTCCTCGAGGCGCGCCTCGGTGAGCCAGCCCATCTTGACGAGGTCGGTGAGCGGGATGCCAGCGACGGTCGAATAGCGGGTGAGCGGCACCATGGTGTCGCCATGGCCACCGAGCACGAAGGCGGTGACGTCCTCGATCGAGACCTTGAACTCCTCGGCGAGGAAGGTACGGAAGCGGGCGCTGTCGAGCACGCCGGCCATGCCGACGACCTTGTTGGCGGGGAGGCCCGAGAACTTCTGCAGCGCCCAGACCATCGCGTCGAGCGGGTTGGTGATGCAGATGACGAAGGCGTTCGGGGCGTAGGTCTTGATGCCCGCGCCGACCTGCTCCATCACCTGGAGATTGATGCCGAGCAGGTCATCGCGGCTCATGCCGGGCTTGCGCGGCACGCCGGCGGTGACGATGACGACGTCGGCGCCCTCGATGCCAGCATAGGACGAGGTGCCGCTGATCGCGCTGTCGAAGCCGATCACCGGCGAGGCCTCGGCGATATCGAGCGCCTTGCCCTGGGGAACGCCATCGGCGATGTCGAACAGGACGATGTCGCCCAGTTCCTTGATGCCGGCGAGGAGGGCGAGGGTGCCGCCGATCTGACCGGAACCGATCAGGGCAATCTTGGCGCGAGCCATGTGCAAGGTCTCCCGAAAGAAGCTTACCTAAACGTAAGGTCCACAGTCGAATGGCTGCCGGAACCCGGGCGGCATAGCGCGATTGCATGAACGGCGCAAGTCGAACAAATCGCCTGAGCCGCACAATTCCGCCATCCGGGCGTAAGCTTACGTAAACGTCATGTCTCGACGATGAAGCCCTTATGCGTCGCTTTCTGGTAGTCGAGCGAGCGCATCTCGGTGAGGCGCGAGGCGGTCCGGGCGAATTCGAACGCCTCGGTTCCTTCGCCGGCACGGTAGAGTCCGTCGGGTTCGGCGGCGGCGGAGACGACGATGCGCACCTGTCCGTCATAGAGCGCGTCGATCAGCGTGATGAAGCGCTTCGCCTCGTTGCGACGGGTCTCGTCCATCACCGGGATGTGATCGATGACCACGGTATGGAAGGAGTGGGCGATAGCGAGGAAGTCGCTCGGGCCGAGCGGTTTCGCGCAGAGATCGGCGAAGTCGAAGCGGGCGACGCCCTGGGCAGCGCGCGGCACGGCAAGGTCGCGGCCGAGCACGGAGAGCGTCGTCGGGTTGGCCTCGGCACCGCCGGTGAGCCGCGCGAAGGCATCGTCGAGCCCGGCATCGGCGGCGGGGCCGAGCGGGGTCAGATAGACAGGCAGCCGCTCCAGCTTCTCGCGGCGGAAATCGGTGCGCGCGCCGAGTTCGACGACGTCGGTCTGCTGCTTCAAAAGGGCGATGAAGGGCAGGAAATGGTCGCGGTTGAGGCCGCCGCGATAGAGATCGTCGGGGGCGACATTCGAGGTCGCGACCATGACGATGCCGGCGGCGAAGAGGCGGGTGAACAAGCGGCCGAGGATCATCGCATCGGCAATGTCGGTGACGCTGAACTCGTCGAAGCAGATCAGCTCGGTCTCGGCGATGATCTCGTCTGCGACGGGGCCGATCGGATCGTCGCCCTTGATCGTCCCGGCCTTGATCGCCTCGCGCGCGCGGAAGATGCGCTGGTGCACGTCGGCCATGAAGTCGTTGAAATGGGCGCGGCGCTTGCGCTCGGGCGCCGCCGCGGCGAAGAACAGGTCCATCAGCATGGTCTTGCCGCGGCCGACCGAGCCATGGATGTAGAGGCCGCGCACGCTGTCGCGCTCGCGCTGGCGCTTGCCGAACAGCCAGCCGAGCGAGCTCGACTTGTGGGCGAGGCGGCGGGCCGAGAGATGCGCGTTGAGCGCGTCGAGCCTGGCGACCAGCGCGACTTGCGCCGGATCAGAGCCGATCTCGCCCGAGGCGACCAGACGATCATAGGCGTCCGCAACCGCGGCGCGGGTGGGAAGGCCCTCGCTCACGCTGTCGATCTCCGCGCGGCCGTCGCCGCTCCTAGCGCGAGAAGCTGATCGGCTGACCCGAATCGGCGGTGCCGGCGAAGGAATTGGTGCCGGCGGAATTCAGATGCGCGACCGGGGCGCCGCCGGCGCCGGCGAGCACGACCTGCGAGCCGTTGAGGCTCCAGGCGGAGATGCCCTTCAGCGTGGGCGACTGGCAGCCACGCGTCGAGGCGCGATAGCCGCCCGTCCACGAGGTCAGCGTCATGAACAGCTGGCAGCTGTCGCCGCCGGACTTCAGCGACCAGCCGCCGAGGAGGTCGGTGCGGCCGAGCTCGGCGCGCGCGGTGGTGGCGCCGGCGGCCGGGGTCGTCGTGGTGCTGGCAGGCGGGAGGCTGGCGGCATCGGCCGGCGGCAGCGTGGCGCTCGCGGGCGGCCCCGGCGGCAGGCCGGGCGCGTTGGGATCAACCGGCGGCGGCGGCAGCGCGCTCTTCTCGACGGGGGCCGAGGCGACCGGCGGCAGCGTGTCGTTCTCGACGGGCTTCGGCTGGTCCATCGGACCGAGCCCGACGGCTCCAAACGAGCCGCAGCCGGCGAGCGCCGCAGTCAGCATGATCGGCGCAAGACGGCTGAGACGCATTGCATTCTCCTTGATCGGTCGCAGGCCTCGTTCCCCCTCGGCGAAGCCGGCAGGGTGAGTTGGCCATGAAATCGGGCCGCTTTGAAGGCGAGGCGCGGCACGGGTTGAATTTCTGCCGTCAACCGGGCGCGCGCCCTCGCTTTTCAGCGGATTTGTCCGCGCATTACGGCATCTCGCAGGGCCAGACAAGACAAAGGAAGTCACAGTGCCGCAAAAACGGTGGTTGCGATCCCTTGTTCAAGGATGGTGACAGCAGGCCTCGATGTTGTGACCGTCGGGATCGCGCACGAAGGCGCCGTAATAGTCCGGGTGATAATGGGCGCGGATCCCCGGCGGGCCGTTGTCGGTGGCGCCCGCCGCGAGCGCCGCGGCATAGAAGGCGTCGACCGCGGCACGGTCGGCGGCGACGAAGGCGACATGGAGATGCGGCGCGGTGTGTCCGCCCTCCCAGATCCAGAAATCCGGCTTGCCGGAGGCGCCGAAGCCGGCGCCCTTGAAGCCGGCCGCCTCCGGGATCGTCATCACCTTGGCGATGCCGAGCGGCGCCAGCGCGGCCTCGTAGAAGGCGAGCAGCCGCTCATAGTCGCTCACCTGGAAGCCGAAATGGTCGATCGTTCCGGCCATCGCCGTTCTCCCGGTCGAGACGTCTAGACGCGGCGCTCGACCATCATCTTCTTGATCTCGGCGATCGCCTTGGCCGGGTTGAGGCCCTTCGGGCAGGTCTGGGCGCAATTCATGATCGTGTGGCAGCGATAGAGGCGGAAAGGGTCCTCGAGATTGTCGAGTCGCTCGCCCGTCGCCTCGTCGCGGCTGTCGATCAGCCAGCGATAGGCCTGCAGCAGCACGGCCGGGCCGAGATAGCGGTCACCGTTCCACCAGTAGCTCGGGCACGAGGCCGAGCAGCAGGCGCAGAGGATGCATTCATAGAGCCCGTCCAGCTTCTCGCGGTCGGAGTGGCTTTGCAGCCACTCCTTCTCCGGCTCGGGCGTCGCGGTCTTGAGCCAGGGCTCGATCGAGCGATGCTGGGCATAGAAATTGGTGAGGTCGGGAACGAGGTCCTTCACCACCGGCATATGCGGCAGCGGGTAGATCTTGACCGGGCCCTTCACGTCCTCGATGCCCTTGGTGCAGGCGAGCGTGTTGGACCCGTCGATATTCATCGCGCAGGAGCCGCAAATGCCCTCGCGGCAGGAGCGGCGGAAGGTCAGCGAGGGGTCGACCTCGTTCTTGATCTTGATCAGCGCGTCGAGGACCATCGGCCCGCAATCGTCGAGATCGACGAAATAGCTGTCGACCTTGGGATTGGCGCCGTCGTCCGGGTTCCACCGGTAGATGCGGAACTCGCGGACATTGTTGGCGCCGGCCGGGCGGGCCCAGGACTTGCCTTCGTTGATCGTCGAGTTCTTGGGGAGCGTGAGCTGGACCATGCGCTAAACCTTTGGCCTCCCGGCGTGCGAGGAGGCGTTCGAGTCACTCTTTTGAAGAAAGGCGAAAATCACGGTGTCGAGTGCCTTGATCGGCACGCTCTGGAACAGTTCGACGAGCCGGAACATCCAGGCGCGGCCGCCGTGATAGGACGGCCGCGGATTGTGCGTGTAGCTCGCGTCACGAAACCGCGACGGCGGGAAATAGCGCGCCAGCGTCGAGAGCGTGTTGAGGCGGTAGTATTTCGGGAAGACGTCCTGCTCGAGCCTGCCCGGCTGGACGGATTTCAGCAGTCCGTCCTGCAGCTTGGCGGGCGACAGGCGGGCCGCCATCGCGACATAGCCCCAGCGGTTCGGCGTGCGGGCGCAGAACCAGCAGCCGGGCTTCAGCACGCGTTCGACCTCCGCGGCGAAAGCCGAGGGATCGGGAATATGCTCGAGCACCCAGTCCGAATAGATGAGGTCGAAGCTGTTGTCGGGGAAGGGCAAGGGCTTAGCCGGATCGATGACGATCGCCTCGTCGAGGCCCGGATTGGTCAGCACGATCGGATCGACGTCGACGCCGACGAGCTTGGCAACCCGGCCGCGCAACCAGTTGTAGCGCCTCAGATAGCTGTCGGTCTCGAGCTGTGCGCCGCGTCCGGCGCCGAGGTCGAGCACGACCATGTCGGGCCGGATCAGGGCATCGATACGAATATAGAAGGCCAGCGACCCGTCGTCCCTGGCAAAGCCACCTGCGGCCAGTTCGGGCCGCATGCGAAGATCAAATTCCTTGAAGGCCGTCACGACGTCGCTCCCTGCGTCGTGGCGATGCACTCGATCTTCAGTTTTTGGTTCGTTCGCGCTCGAGGCATCCCCGTTCACTGCACGTCCGCCGGCGGCGGAGGCGCGGTTGCAATCATAGATCATGCCGCGGGGATCGCGAAGCGCCGTGCGGCGGCGACGCGCGAGGAAAAGTGGGGCCAGGGACGGTTCGGGGCCGAGCGGCGCGCGGCCGAGCGGGGCGGGGCGGCTGCTCATCGACGGTCCTTGCGGATCATCAGCTTGAGGCCCGACCAGACCGCGTCGACGGCCGCGACCTTGACGTCGACGAGGTCGAGGCGAAGCGCCGCGTCGCGGACTGTGTCCTCGGTCACGTCGGTCGGCACCTTCGATGCCTTTTTCGGCCAGGACACCCAGATCATGCCGTCGCGGCGGATCGCCTCCTGCAGCGCCGGCAGATTGTCGGCGATCTCGGAGCGGCTGGTGGTGAAGGCGTGGATCGCATCGAACGAGCGCGGGGCCCCGAGCGGGGCGGACCAGTCCGGATGGCGCGAGACCTGGGCGAAATCGGCTGATTCAGTGAGGCCCGACAGCGCGTCGGGCAGGGCGATGAACGCCACCGCCATGCCCGCCCGGAAGCCGAGCTTCTCGGGCAGGGAGCGCTTTGAATAGCCGGCTGAGGAAATCCCGTCGCTCACGATTCCTGCCTCGTCCCGTGCCTCCGTCGACCCGGGCCTCAGTACACGCGCGCCTTCGGCTCGATATAGGCGATGTCGTTCGACATCGTGTAGGTGTGCACCGGGCGGTCCTCGAGCGTCACCGTCTTCGCCGCCGTGTCGACGAAGGCGAGCGAGTGCTTCATCCAGTTGACGTCGTCGCGGTTCGGGAAGTCCTCGCGGGCATGGGCGCCGCGCGATTCCGTGCGGTTGCGGGCCGAATCCATGGTCGCGACCGCCTGGACGATCAGATTGTCGAATTCGAGCGTCTCGATCAGGTCGGAGTTCCAGACGAGCGAACGGTCGGAGACCTTGATGTCGCGCGCGTCCTGCCAGACGCCATGGATGAGGCCATGGCCTTCCTCGAGGATCTCGCCGGTGCGGAACACGGCGCAGTTCGACTGCATCACCTTCTGCATCCGGAGGCGCAGCGCCGCGGTCGGCGTCGCGCCATTCGCATAGCGGAGGTCGTCGAAGCGGGCGACCGCCGCGGCCCCGGCATTGGCGGCAAGCTCCGGCTGCTTCTCGCCCGGCTCGACCGTCTCGATGGCGCGGAGCGCCGCCGCGCGTCCGAAGACGACGAGATCGGTCAGCGAATTGGAGCCGAGGCGGTTGGCGCCATGCACCGAGACGCAGGCGGCCTCGCCGACGGCCATCAGGCCCGGCACGACGCTGTCCGGATCGCCGCCGACCTTGGTCAGCACTTCGCCGTGATAATTGGTCGGGATGCCGCCCATATTGTAGTGGACCGTCGGCAGGACCGGGATCGGCTCCTTGGTCAGGTCGACGCCGGCGAAGATCTTGGCGCTCTCGGAGATGCCGGGCAGCCGCTCATGCAGCAGCGCCGGATCGAGATGGTCGAGATGCAGGTGGATATGGTCCTTGCCCTTGCCGACGCCGCGTCCCTCGCGGATCTCCATGGTCATGGCGCGCGAGACGACGTCGCGCGAGGCGAGGTCCTTGGCGGAAGGGGCATAGCGCTCCATGAAGCGCTCGCCTTCCGAATTGGTGAGATAGCCGCCTTCGCCGCGGGCGCCCTCGGTGATCAGGCAGCCGGCGCCATAGATGCCGGTCGGATGGAACTGCACGAATTCCATGTCCTGCAGCGGCAGGCCGGCGCGCAGCACCATGCCGCCGCCATCTCCGGTGCAGGTATGGGCCGAGGTCGCCGAGAAATAGGCGCGGCCATAGCCGCCGGTGGCGAGGATGGTCTTCGCCGCGCGGAAGCGGTGCAGCGTGCCGTCTTCCATGCAGAGGGCGACGACACCGCGGCAGGCGCCGTCCTCCATGATCAGGTCGATCGCGAAATACTCGATGAAGAACTCGCAGGAATGGCGCAGCGACTGGCCATAGAGCGTGTGCAGGATGGCGTGGCCGGTGCGGTCGGCCGCGGCGCAGGTGCGCTGGGCGATGCCCTTGCCGAAATTCGTCGTCATGCCGCCGAAGGGGCGCTGGTAGATCTTGCCGGCCTCGGTGCGCGAGAACGGCACGCCGAAATGCTCGAGCTCATAGACGGCGGCGGGCGCGTTGCGGACGAGATATTCGATCGCGTCCTGGTCGCCGAGCCAGTCCGACCCCTTGACGGTGTCGTACATGTGGAAGCGCCAGTCGTCCTCGCCCATGTTGCCGAGCGCGGCCGAGATGCCGCCCTGCGCCGCCACGGTGTGGCTGCGGGTCGGGAACACCTTGGTGATGCAGGCGGTCTTGAGGCCGCCCTCGCTGGCGCCGAGCGCGGCGCGGAGGCCCGCGCCGCCTGCGCCGACGACGATCACGTCGAAGGTGTGGTCGGTGAACGTGTAGGCGCGGCCGGTTGCGGCCGGCGCGCTGCCATTGGCATCAGCCATGTCAGCCTCCGAAGCTGAGCTTGAGAAGGGCGAGCGCCGATGCGACGGCGACGGCGACCGGGAAGAAGGTGTTGGCGATCTGGGCGGCGAGCTTCGCCGGGCCATGCAGATAGTCCTCGATCACCGCCTGCATGCCGAGCTTCATGTGCCAGGCGCCGGTGCCGACCATGAGCACCATCATCAGCGCGATGAAGGGGTTGCCGAGCACGCGCACGACATCGGGATAGGGCCGTCCGGCCAGCGCGATCACCAGGATCACGAAGGCGACCACCAGGAAGGCGAGGGCGAGGCCCGTCAGCCGCTGGTACCAGAAATGGCCGGTGCCCTCGCGGGCCGAGCCGAGGCCGCGGACGCGGGAAAGGGGAGTGCGCATCGACATGGCGGGTTCCTCAGCTGATCGAGAGGCCGACGACCCAGACGAGGATCGTGAGCACCACCGAGCCGATGATGTTGGCGCGGGCGAGGGTATCGCGGGCGGGCTTCGAGAAGCCGGCGCCGACATCCCAGACGAAGTGGCGGAGGCCGCCGAGCAGATGATGCAGCAGCGCCCAGGTGTAGCCGAACAGCACCAGGCGGCCGATCCACGAGCCGAACACGGCGCTCGCGACATCGAAATAGGCCGGCCCGGCCGCGGCGGCGATCACCCACCAGGCGAGCAGCAGCGTGCCCGCATAAAGCGCGATGCCGGTGATGCGGTGCAGGATCGACACCAGCATGGTCACCGGCCAGCGGTAGATCTGGAGGTGCGGAGAGAGCGGCCGGCTCGTCTTCGCCTCGGCGTTCGACATGGGCTAAGTCCTCTTGCCGCTTACGTTCACGTAAGCATCTCCGCGACTGACTAGAGTCGTTCTAGCGCCATTGTGCGGCGCGGTCAAAAGCCTCGCGCGTCGAGACGGCACGCCACTGACGCATTTTCAACTAGGCTGCGGCGGCGGGCCGACCAGTGCCCGGTGCGCCATGTCGCAGGGGCGCCGATCGAAGGAGAGATCACCATGCAGCGCCGCCTGATTTCCACCGGCTCGCCGTTCGAGGTCGCCGCCGGCTATTCGCGCGCCCTCGTGCAGGGTCCCTGGTGCTTCGTCTCGGGCACGACAGGCTATGATTACAGCACCATGGTGATGCCGGAGGATGTCGGCCGCCAGGCCGCGAATGCGCTGGCGACGATCGAGGCGGCGCTTCGCGAGGCCGGATTCGCGCTCTCCGACATCGTCCGCGTCCACTACTACATCACGGATGCCGCCTTTGCCGACGCGGTCTTCATCGAGACAGGCCGCGTCTTCGGCACGATCCGCCCGGCCGCGACGATGATCATCGCCGACCTGATCCGGCCGGAGATGAAGGTCGAGATCGAGGCGACGGCGCTGCGCGGCGGCTGATTGCCGGGCGCCTCAGGCGGCCGCAAGAGCGCGGCGCCGGTCGACGAAGCTGAATTCCTCTCCCGTCGGCGAGACGGCGAACAGCGCGTAGCCCGCGGCACGCAAGGCCGCGATCGACGCCTTGCTCTTGCCGACGCCGACGCCGGGGAAGCGGTGGTGATATTCGACCAGGAACTGCGGCGGGCGGATCTGTGAGTCGAGGATATCCTCGACGACGCGATACTCCGCCCCTTCGATATCGATCTTCAGCAGATCGATCCGGTCGTGGCCGAGCTCGGCCATGATGGTCGCGAGGCGCTTGACGGGAACGGTGATGGCGCGATCGACCGTGGTCGGGCGGTCCAGCATCGTATGCGAGACGTGGCGCGGGTTTTCCGGCGGATTGAAGGTCACGGTGCCGTCGAAATGCGCGAGGCCATAGGGATGCATCACGAATTCCGATGGAAAGTTCTGGCGCTCCACCCACTCGATCGATTGCGGCGTCGGGTCGAAGGCATGGACCCGCACACCGAACCTCTTGATGAGCGCGATGTCGAAGGATGCGTCCTCGCCGATCCCGACCGAATAGACGATCGAGGACGGCCCGATCGTCCCCTGCACGATGGTCCAGCCGCCATAGGCCGAACCGAACCGGTCCGTCGCCACCCTCACGTCCGGTTTTTCGAAGAAGTCGCGGCCGGCCAGGACCCGGACCTGCCGCTTGATCCGTCTCAGCAACTGCTTATGCATGTCAGCCTCCCCGGCCGCGGATCCCGATCGGCCGGTCCGGCGCGCTCCTCCCGCCGGGCGGGCACGGGCGCGCCTCAGGCGACTGTCGCACAGGTCGAGGCGGCGAGCCACTGCAGCCGAAGGGTGTGGGCGGCGGCGTCGTGACAAGGGCAGCGCCACGGCCGGCCCGCGTGGCGCTTGCATCGGTCGCGTTGCCTCGCTATCGCTCGCCCGCCCGCCCCGCAACACCTTGCCCGGCACGAACCTCCGGAGAGCCCCGACCATGACCAGCTTCAATCTTCTGCTCCTGCCCGGCGACGGGATCGGCACCGAGATCATGGCCGAGGTGAAGCGGGTCATCGACTGGTTCGGCGCGCGCGGCGTCGCCTCGTTCGAATATGAGCACGACCTCGTCGGCGGCTCGGCCTATGACGCGCATGGCAAGGCGGTGTCCGAGGCGACGATGGCGAAGGCGCTCGCCGCCGATGCGGTGATCTTCGGCGCCGTCGGCGGCCCGAAGTGGGACGCCGTCCCCTATGACGTCCGGCCCGAGGCGGCGCTGCTGCGCCTCCGCAAGGATCTCGCCCTCTTCGCCAATCTGCGCCCGGCGATCTGCTATCCGGCGCTGGCCGAGGCCTCCTCGCTGAAGCGCGAGCTGGTCGAGGGGCTCGACATCCTGATCGTGCGCGAGCTCACCGGCGGCGTCTATTTCGGCGAGCCGAAGGAGATCGTGACGCTGGAGAACGGGCAGAAGCGCGCCGTCGACACGCAGCTCTACACCTCGCCCGAAATCGAGCGCATCGCCCGCGTCGCCTTCGACCTCGCCCGCACCCGCAACAAGCGCGTCGCCTCGGCCGAGAAGCGCAACGTGATGAAGTCCGGCGTGCTCTGGAACCAGATCGTCACGAAGATCGGCAAGGAAGAATATGCCGATGTCGGGCTCGAGCATGTGCTCGCCGACAACTGCGCCATGCAGCTCGTCCGCCGTCCCAAGCAGTATGACGTCATCGTCACCGACAATCTCTTCGGCGACATCCTCTCCGACGTCGCCGCCATGCTGACGGGCTCGCTCGGCATGCTGCCCTCCGCCTCGCTCGGCGCGCCCGACGCCGCCACCGGCCGCCGCAAGGCGCTGTACGAGCCGGTGCACGGCTCGGCGCCCGACATCGCCGGCAAGGGCATCGCCAATCCGATCGCGATGATCGCCTCGTTCGGCATGGCGCTGCGCTATTCGTTCGGCCTCGTCGCCGAGGCGGATCTGCTCGACCGGGCGATCGCCGGCGTGCTCGCCAAGGGCCTTCGGACCGCCGACATCCACACCGCCGGCACGACGGCCTGCAGCACCTCGGCGATGGGCGATGCGATCCTCGCCGAGCTCGGCCTGCTCGCGACCTGATCGGCGCGGCCTCGGCCAGGGGGACGCGAATGTTTTTGCGGCTTCCTTCTGGTCAAGGCCGATCGATCTCTGTATAAGGCCGCATTCAAATTGACTGCCATGCCCCGCCGGGCGGCACGCCGCCCCGTGGCGGTGACGTGACGAAGGAAGATTGAAATGGCTGTTCCGAAGCGTAAGACGTCGCCGTCGAAGCGCAACATGCGCCGCTCGCACGACGCGCTCTCCCAGCCGGTCTATGTCGAGGACAAGAATTCGGGCGAACTTCGCCGCCCGCATCACATCGACCTCAAGACCGGCATGTATCGCGGCCGTCAGATCCTGACGGCGAAGACCGAGGCCTGAGCCTTCGGCCAGGCGGTCGGCAGCGATGCCACCCCGATCGATTGAGGCCGGCTCCTGAGCCGGCCTTTTCTATTGTCGGGGCCCTGTCCGGACGAGAGGGCCTGTCGGCGTCCGCATCGGCGCGCAGCGGTTGTTGCCGGTGATGCGGCGTGCGATCGTTGCACTGCAACCAGGCGGCGGTGATCCCGGCCTGTCGCGGCGAGGTCATGTGATGGCGAGCGATGATGCGCCGATCGAGGCAGTGCTCGCCCATATCGGGCAGGCCGCCTATCGCTGGTCGATCGCCGACGACACGATCCTGTGGAGCGCCGGCGCCGCGCGGCTGCTCGGCGTCGCCGACGCGGCCCTGATCGGCACAGGCGCCGCCTATGACGCGCTCGTCGACCGCGGCAACCCGGTCTCGCGCAGCCAGCAGGTGCTGAAGGGCGTCGGCCATGACGCCGGCGCCGGTGTCTTCTACCAGATCGAATATGCGCTGCGCCCGGCCGGTCCCGACGGTCCGGTGCTGTGGATCGAGGACAGCGGCTGCTGGTTCGCCGAAGGCTCCCGCCGCGCCGTCCGCGCCGAGGGCGTGATCCGCGTCATCAACGAGCGCCATGCCCGCGAGCAGCGGCTCGCCTTCCTGACGCGCTATGATTCCGACACCGGCCTCTACAATCGCTCGCACATGCTCGACCTGCTCGGCGACACGATCGCCGAGACGCAGAAGTTCCGCACTTCGGCCGGCTTCCTGCTCATCACGATCGATGATCTCGCGCTGATCAACGAGGCCTATGGCCTCAAGGCCGGCGACCGGGCGCTGGTGGCGGTGGCGCTGCGCATTCGGGCGCGGCTGCGCGAGGGCGACGCGGTCGGCCGCTATTCCGGCGGCAAGCTCGCGCTGCTCCTGATGAACTGCGACGAGCAGGAGATGCAGGTGGCGGCCGAGCGCTTCCTTGCCGCCGTGCGCGAGGATGTGATCGCGACGCCCGATGCCGCCTTTGCGCTGACCGTCTCGATCGGCGGCGTCGCCATCCCGCGCCATGGCCGCAGCCGCGAGGATTGCATCGAGCGGGCGCAGGAGGCGCTGGATTTCGCCCGCGGCGCCGGTCGCGGCCGCTTCGTCAGCTTTGCCCCTTCGCCCGAGCGCGCGGCGGCGCGGCAGGACAATGCGCAGCTGTCGCGCCAGCTCATCGGCGCGCTGGGGGAGGGGCGCCTCAGGCTCGCCTTCCAGCCGGTCGTCGATATCGCGACGCGGCAGCCGGTGTTCCACGAGGCGCTGCTCAGGCTGGAACAGCCCGACGGCAGCGTGGTCGGCGCCGGCCAGATCGTGCCGCTCGCCGATCGGCTCGGCCTCGCGCGGCTGTTCGACCTCGCCATTCTCGAAAGGGCGCTGACGACGCTCGCCGAGCATCCCGCCGCCGTGCTCTCCGTCAATGTCGCGCCGGAGACGGCCGCCTCGCCGGACTGGCTCGAGCTCGTTTCCGCGGCGGCGCGGCTTAGGCGCGATATCGGCCGGCGGCTCATCGTCGAGATCACCGAGACCAGCGCCATCCGCAACCTCGAGGAGACGACCAAGTTCGTCGCCGCGGTGCATGCGCTCGGCGCGCGCATCGCCATCGACGATTTCGGCGCCGGCTTCACCTCGTTCCGCAATCTGCGCATGCTGGCGATCGACGTCGTCAAGATCGACGGCAGCTTCGTGCAGAATCTCACGACGAGCGCAGACGACCAGATCTTCGTGCGGCGGCTGACGGAGCTGGCCCGCGATCTCGGCATCGAGACGGTCGCCGAATGGGTGCAGGACGAGGATGCGGCGCGGATGCTGGCCGGCTGGGGCGTGCAGCGCATCCAGGGCCGCCTCTCGGGCGAGGCGAGCCTCGATCCGCCCTGGCCGCGCGCCGACTAGGCCGGCCTCTTGCCGGCGATCATGTCCATCGCCGCTGCGAGGGCGAGGTCCTTGTCGGTCAGTCCGCCGGCATCATGCGTCGTCAGCGTGACGGTGACCTTGTTGTAGACGTTCGACCATTCGGGATGATGGTTCATCGCCTCGGCGGCGAGCGCCGCCCGCGCCATGAAGCCGAAGGCCTCGCTGAAATCGGCGAACTTGAAGGTTCGCGTGATCGACGCCTCGGCCTCCGCCGTCCAGTCCGGCAGTCTGGCCAGACCCTTTTCGAGAGCCGTCTTGTTCAGTGTTTTCATGCTGCCTCCGCGAGAGGATAACTCTGCTCGAGCAGATAGGGTCCGCCGCCGGTCGAGTCTTTCGACGAATAGAGGACGAAGCGGCTGACGGGGATCGGGCCGGCGAAGAAGCCGCCGCGCAGCGCCAGATAGTTGGCGACGTCGCGCTGCGCCGTTCCGCGCAGCCGCGCCAGTGTCACATGCGGCGTGAAGCGGCGCCCTTCCGGCGGCAGGCCGATCTTCTGGACGATGCGCTCCTGCTCGGCCTGCAATTCGCCGAGCCCGCGCGAGGGCGCAACCCTCGCGACGACCGAATGCGGCTTGGCCGATCCGAACGAGGCGAGGCCGTCGATATGGAGGGCGATGTCGCGCCGCTTCACCCGCGACAGCGCATCGGCAACTTCGTCCGCCGTGCGGAAATCGATGTCGCCGATGAAGCGCAGCGTCACATGGTAGAAGTCCGAATCGATCCAGCGCGCTCCGGGCAACCCGCCGCGCAGCAGCGAAAGCCGCTCGCCGATCTCGGCCGGAACCTCGAGGGCAGTGAAGAGGCGCGGCATCGACATCCTCCGGTTCGGGTTGAGGATGTCGAATCATTGCGGTTTGGAACGGGCCTGTAAAGCGGCGCTTGGACGCGGCCCGTTCCGGCAGCCTTTATCCCCGGCAGTGAGGCGCTGCCGCTACGGCGAGGGATTGCCGCGCCGCTGCAGCACGGCGTCGAGCCGGGCTTCGATCTCGGGCGTGATGACGAGGTCCTGGCTCGCGATGTCGGCCTTCAGCTGGTCCAGCGTCGTCGCGCCGATGATGTTCGACGTCACGAAGCAGCGGCTGGTGACGAAGGCGAGCGCCAGCTGCGACGGGTCGAGGCCGAAATCGCGCGCGACGGCGAGGTAATCGTCGATCGCCTCATGTGCGCCCGGCGTCTCGTAGCGGTCGCCGCGCTTGAAGAGGGTGGTGCGGGCGCCGGCCGGGCGGGCGCCGTTCTGGTACTTGCCGGAGAGATAGCCCTGCGCCAGCGGCGAATAGGCGAGGAGGCCGACCTGCTCTCGCATCGCGATCTCGGCGAGGTTCACCTCGAAGGTGCGGTTGAGGAGGTTATAGGCGTTCTGGATCGAGACGACGCGCGGGCCCTTGCCGGCCTCGCTCGCCGCGACGAAGCGCATCGTGCCCCAGGCGCTCTCGTTGGAGAGGCCGACATGGCGGATCTTGCCCTCCGCGACGAGGTCGGCGAGCACGCCGAGCGTCTCCTCGATCGGCACTTCGTCGGCAGCCGGTTCGGGATGGCGGTAGCGGTTCGGATTGGAGCCCCACTGCGTGACGTGGCGATCCGGCCAATGCAGCTGGTAGAGGTCGATATAGTCGGTGCCGAGCCGCTTCAGGCTGCCCTCGATGGCGTGGAGGATGTCGCCGCGCACCAGCTTCGACGGCCGGCCGCCGCGGAACCAGTCCATCGCCGTGCGGCCGACGACCTTCGAGGCGATGATGACCTTGTCGCGATTGCCGCGCGCCTTCAGCCAGGAGCCGATGATCCGCTCGGTCGAGCCCTGCGTCTCGGCCTTCGGCGGGATCGAATAGAGCTCGGCGGTGTCGAGGAAGTTGATGCCCTGGTCGAGGGCATAGTCCATCTGCGCGTGGCCCTCGGCCTCGGTGTTCTGCTGGCCCCAGGTCATGGTGCCGAGGCAGATGGCGGACACGGCGAGATCGGTTCGGCCGAGCGAACGGTATTCCATGGAAGCGCTCCGGAGGGGCAGGGTGGTCTGGCGGGATGTCTCGCGCGGCGCTCCCGCCTCTCAGCGGGACTTGGCTTCGCCGACGAGGCGTTCGACGGAGGGTAGCATCCGCTCCACGATCAGCGCGACCCCCTTCGTGTTGGGATGAAGGCCGTCAGCCTGCAGCAATCCGCGCTCGGCCGCGACCCCGTCGAGGAAGAACGGATAGAGCATCGTGCCATATTTCGCGGCGAGGTCGGGATAGAGGCCGTCGAAGCGCGCGACATAGTCGGCGCCGAGATTGGGCGCGGCGCGCATGCCGGCGAGAAGGACGGGGATCTTCTTCTCGGCGAGCTTGGCGAGGATCGCGTCGAGCGCCTTCCGCGTATTGGCGGGGTCCATGCCGCGCAGCATGTCGTTGGCGCCGAGCTCGACGATGGCCGCATCGGCGCCGCCGCCGAGCGCCCAGTCGAGCCGGGCAAGGCCGCCTTCGGCCGTATCGCCGGAGACCCCGGCATTGATCACGGTGACATCGAGGCCGGCGGCCTTGAGGGCGCGCTCGAGCTGGCTGGTGAAGCCGTCGTCGGGGCCGAGGCCGTAGCCGGCGGTCAGGCTGTCGCCGAGCGCCAGGATGCGGATCGGCGCCGCCATGGCTGCGACAGGGGGAAGCAGCGTCGCGAGCGCCAGCGCCAGAAGCGGCAGCAAGGTCTTTTTCATCCGGCAGAAGCTCCCATATGGAGGACTTCGGGCCGCATCCTCGCGGAGCGACGCCTCATGGCGCACATATAGGGCGATCGGCATTGAACGTCAGCGACATCGCACCATCCGCCGTCATCGCGCTTTCGGATGTCGAGTTGTCGCTGGGGTCGGGCCCGGCCCGCGTGCACATCCTGAAGCGGGTCAGCCTCGATGTCGCGCCCGGCGAAACCGTGGCGCTGGTCGGGCCGTCGGGCTCGGGCAAGTCGACGCTGTTGATGGCCATGGCCGGTCTCGAGCGGATCGACAGCGGCGTCCTCCGCGTCGGCGGCGTCGATCTCTCCAAGGAGGACGAGGACGGGCTCGCGCGCTTTCGCGGCGCCAATGTCGGCATCATCTTCCAGTCGTTCCATCTTATTCCCAACATGACGGCGCTCGAGAACGTCGCCGTGCCTCTCGAGCTGCAGGGCCGCCGCGATGCCTTCGAGCGGGCGGCGGACGAGCTGCGCCTTGTCGGTCTCGGCGAGCGGCTGACGCATTATCCCTCGGCGCTCTCCGGCGGCGAGCAGCAGCGCGTCGCCATCGCTCGCGCGCTGGTCGCCGAGCCGGCCGTGATCTTCGCCGACGAGCCGACCGGCAATCTCGACGCGGCGACCGGGCGGCAGATCGCCGATCTCCTGTTCGAAACCTCGGCGCGGCGCGGCACGACGCTCGTTCTCGTGACGCATGACAATGCGCTCGCCGCCCGCTGCGCGCGGGTCGTGCGCATCCAGTCCGGCGTCATCGACCGGTCCGAGGCCGTCCGGAGCGCGGCCGAATGACGGCGCTCCGCTTCGCGCTGCGCGAACTCCGTGCCGGCCTCAACGGCTTCATCATCTTCCTGGCGCTGATCGCGCTCGGCGTCGCCGCCATCGCGGCGGTCGGCTCGGTGTCGCGCGCCATGACGGTGGGCCTCGCCCGCGAGGGCGCCGCCATCCTCGGCGGCGACTTCGCGGCGACGCTGGTGCAGCGGCAGGCGACCGCCGACGAGCGCCGCTTCCTCGAGGGCGCCGGTGCGGTCTCGGAGATCGCGAGCCTTCGCGGCATGGCCCGCCGCACCGATGGCAGCGACCAGACGCTCGTCGAGATCAAGGCGGTCGATAGCGCCTATCCGCTCACCGGCAGCCTCGATATTGCCCCTGGCGGCAGCGGCCTCGACGCGGCGCGCCCGCTCGATGCGCTCGCCGATCCCGAGCTTTTGACCCGCCTCGGCCTTACCGTCGGCGACAGCATCGCACTGGGACAGGCGCAGCTCCGCATCGCCGGCGCAATCGCCCGCGAGCCGGACAAGCTCTCGACCGGCCTCGGCTTCGGGCCGCGGCTGCTCGTCTCACGCGCGGCGCTCGATGCCACCCAGCTGCTGCAGCCGGGCAGCCTGGTGCAGTGGTCCTACCGGGTCCGCATGCCGGCCGGCGGCGACGCCTCGGCGCTTGCCGACAAGGCGTCGAAGGATTTCCCCGATGCCGGCTGGCAGGTGCGCACCCGCGACGACGCGTCGCCCGGCCTCAAGCGCAGCATCGAGCAGTTCGCGCAATATCTGACACTGGTCGGTCTCGCCGCGCTCATCGTCGGCGGCGTCGGCGTCGCCAATGCGGTCGGTGCCTATCTCGACATGAAGCGGCCGGTGATCGCGACGCTGCGCTCGCTCGGCGCCTCGGCCCGCTTCGTCGTGGCGCTCTATTTCCTGCAGATCATGGCGATCGCCCTTGTCGGCGTCGTGCTCGGCCTCGTGATCGGCGCGCTGGTGCCGCTGATCGCGCTGCGCTTCCTCGTCGATGTGCTGCCGGTCGGCGCCGAGACCGGGTTCTATCCGGGTGAACTTGCCATCGCCGCGCTGTTCGGCCTGATGACGGCGGTGACCTTCGCTCTCGCCCCGCTCGGCCGCATCCGCGACGTGAAGCCGACGGCGCTCTTTCGCGATGTCGGCTCGGGCCTGCCGGCGCGCGTCCGGCCGCTGTTCCTCGCCGGTGCGGTCGCCTCCGCCAGCCTCCTCGCCGCCCTTTCGGTGCTGCTTGCCTATGACCGGCGCATCGCGCTCTACTTCGTCGTCGCCATGGCCGGCTCGTTCCTGCTGCTGCGCGTCGTCGGCTGGCTGGTGATCCTCGCCGCCCGCCATGCGCCGAGGCCGCGCTCGACCGAATGGCGCTTCGCGATCGGCAATATCCATCGCCCCGGCGCGCTCACCGGCTCGGTCGTGCTGTCGCTCGGGCTGGGGCTGACGCTGCTCGTCGCCATCGCGCTCATCGACGGCAGCCTGCAGCGGCAACTGACCCGCTCGATGCCCGACAACGGGCCGAGCTTCTTCTTCCTCGATGTGCCGAGTACCGACATCGAGCCGTTCTCGGCCTTCCTGAAGCAGGAAGTCCCGAATGCGACGCTCGAAAGCGTGCCGATGCTGCGCGGGCGCATCGTCAGCGTCGCCGGCGTCAATGCCGCCGACCTGAAGCCGGCGCCCGACCAGGCTTGGGTGCTGCAGGGCGATCGCGGCGTGACCTTCTCGGCGACGGTGCCTAAGAACTCCCGCCTCGTCGCCGGCGCGTGGTGGCCGGCGGATTATGCCGGCCCGCCGCTCGTTTCGCTCGAATCCCGCGTCGCGCTCGGGCTCGGCGTCAGGGTCGGCGACAGCCTCGTCGTCAATGTGCTGGGACGCCCGGTCGAGGCCACGATCGCCAATCTGCGCGAGGTCGATTGGGAGAGCCTTGCCATCAACTTCGTCATGGTGTTCTCGCCGAACGCCTTCGCCGGCGCGCCTTATACCGTGCTGACGACGCTCGCCTATCCGGGCGCCGCCGATCCGGCGCTGGAGGCCGAGGTGATGAAGGATGCCGGCAAGGCATTTCCGGGCATCACGGCGGTGCGCGTGCGCGAGGCGCTCGACCGCGTCTCGTCCATTCTGGGGCAGTTGATGCTGGCGATCCGCATCGCTTCGTCCGTGGCGCTCGCCGCCTCGGTGCTGGTGCTCGGCGGCGCGCTCGCCGCCGGCCATCGCCGCCGGCTGCATGACGCGGTCGTGCTGAAGACGCTCGGCGCGACGCGGCGCCAGCTGATCGCGGCCTTCAGCCTCGAATATGGCCTGCTCGGTTTGGCGACCGCGAGCTTCGGTGTCCTGGCCGGTTCGCTCGCCGCCTGGGGCGTCGTTGCCGGCGTGATGAAGCAGAGCTTCCACTTCGCGGCGATGAGCGCGGTCGGCGCGGCGGTCGGCGCTGTGCTCGTCACGGTGGTGCTCGGGCTTGCCGGAACATGGCGGCTCTTGGGGCAGAAGGCGGCGCCGGTGCTCAGAAACCTGTAGGAGCAAGGCTTCTCTTCAGTTACCATTTGCATGTCGCAGGCTCCGGGCACTCTTGCAGGCCCGGACGGCAAGGGCCATATCGCAGGCACATCCCGTGCGGCCGGTTCCGGAATTCTGTCGGAGGGTCGGACCGGCGGGGCGTCGCGCGACAACGCGGTACACTTTTCGGGAGAAGGACTTCGATGGCAGATTTCGACAATCGCGTCTCACCGTTTGGCGCAGCGCGTGCCGAAACCGGTGTTATCGATCAGGGCCTGCGCAGCTATATGCTGCAGGTCTACAATTACATGGCGATCGGCCTGCTGATCACGGCGGCGACCTCGATCGGCATGTTCAAGCTGGCCTTCGTCGACACCGGCGCCGGCCTGCAGCCGACCGCGCTCGGTCAGACCTTGTTCACCGGCCCGCTGATGTGGGTCATCGTGCTCGCCCCCGTGGCGCTGGTGTTCGTGCTCTCCTTCGGCATCCAGAAGATGTCGGTGGCCACGGCGCAGCTGACCTTCTGGGGCTATTCGGCATTGATGGGCGTCTCGCTGACGACCATCTTCGTCGTCTACACCTCGCAGTCGATCACGCAGGTGTTCTTCATCACCGCCGCAACCTTCGGCGCGATGAGCCTTTACGGCTACACCACCAAGCGTGACCTGACGGGCATGGGCTCGTTCCTGTTCATGGGCCTCATCGGCATCGTGATCGCCTCGATCGTCAACATCTTCATCGGATCGTCGGCGCTCGGCTTCGCGATCTCGATCCTCGGCGTGCTGATCTTCACGGGCCTCACCGCCTATGACACGCAGAAGATCAAGGAGATGTATTTCGAGGGCGACGACAACACCACGGCCGGCCGCAAGGCGATCATGGGCGCGCTCAGCCTCTATCTCGACTTCATCAACCTCTTCCTGATGCTGCTCCGTCTCTTCGGCGACCGCCGCTAAGGCGGGCATCCGCAAGGGTCTTGGAGGGCGCTGCTTCGGCAGCGCCCTTTTTTGTGGCCGCCGTCGAATGACGGACGCCATCTCTTCGCGCTCCCATCCGTCCGCCGCCATGACGCAGCCGCTCTTCACACTCCGACCGGTCGACCCGTCCGATCTCCCCGCCATCACCGCGATCTATGCCGAGGCGGTCCAGACCGGGACGGCGAGCTTCGAGCTCACGCCGCCTGACCTCGAGGAGATGCGGCGCCGCCATGCCGCGCTCGTCACCGGCGGCCATCCCTATCTCGTCGCGGCGTCTCCGAAGGGGGCCGTGCTCGGCTATGCCTATGCCGGCCCCTATCGTCCGAGGCCGGCCTATCGCTGGACGGTCGAGGATTCGATCTATCTGGCGGCCGCGGCGCGTGGGCTCGGCCTCGGGCGCGCGCTGCTCGGCGCCCTGATCGAGGCGGCGACGGCGGCCGGCTTCCGGCAGATGGTGGCTGTGATCGGCGACAGCGGCAATCAGGCGTCGATCGCGCTGCACCGGGCGGCCGGCTTTCATCCCGTCGGCACATTCGCGGCTGTCGGATGGAAGCATGGGCGCTGGCTCGACAGCGTGTTGATGCAGCGGCCGCTCGGCAATGGCGCGGAGACGCCGCCCGCCGGCTGAGCGCCTCAGCTCTCGACAAGCTTCAGCTTCTTGTCGAGCACGGTGAGCACCTGGCGGAGATCGTGGCCGCGCTTCATGACATAGCCGCCGGCGGCGATGACCGCATAGGCGCCCTGGCGGCGGGCGAGGCTCGGATCCTTCTCGACGCGATAGAGCGGCATTTCCGAGCTGCGGCGGAAGATCGAGAACACCGCCTTTTCCGTCATGTGGTCGATCGCGTAGTCGCGCCATTCGCCGGCCGCGACCATGCGGCCATAGACGCGCAGGATATCGCCGAGTTCCTGGCGATTGAAGGCGATCTGGCGTGTGCCGGGGGCGCTTGCGGCGAAGGGGACGAGCGTCGCCGCCTCGCTGTTTCGTGCTGTCTCGTCGCCCTCGCTCAACAGCGCCTCCGTGCCCAGCGGCCGATGTCACCGATGTGTCATGATCGCGCCGAACGGCGGCGCTGGCAAGGCGAACGGCGCCGCGCGGCACACGCTCCCCTCACGAAGGCGTGACGGCGGCGGAGGCGCTATCACGGTTTTGCCGCCTTTCGGCCTGCCACCAGCCGCAATAGGGTGGCCTTCTATCATCAACTTCAGACGGTCCGGCTCGGCGGGAACTTCGGTATTTCTCAGCCCCCCAGCCCCCCGGGGAACCTTGTTCGAGCCGGACCACCTTCCCCTGCCGCCGCTCGCGGCGTGCCAGCGCCCCTCCCGCATCGTAGCCTTGCAAGTCCGTGCGTCACGGCGATGGCCAGCTTGACAGCCATGGGGCTTGCGGCCAGTGTGCGCGCGCTTTCGGACCCCCGCCCGCCGCCGTGGGCCGGTCCGATGATCATGGTCCGGCGTGTAGGTCTGGATGCGAACCTTTCTTGAATTCGAAAAGCCCGTCGCCGATCTCCAGGGCAAGGTCCAGGAGCTGCGCGCCATGGGCGAGAGCGGCGATGCCGTCGCCATCGGCGAGGAGATCCAGCGCCTGGAGGCCAAGGCGAGCCAGGCGCTCGCCGACATCTATGGCAAGCTGACGCCCTGGCAGAAGACGCAGGTCGCCCGCCATCCGGACCGGCCGCATTTCGTCGCCTATGCCAAGCAGCTCATCGAGGACTTCACGCCGCTCGCCGGCGACCGCAAGTTCGGCGAGGACCAGGCGATCCTGGCCGGCTTCGGCCGCTTCCGCGGCCGCGCCGTCGCGGTGATCGGCCAGGAGAAGGGCAGCGACACCGAGACCCGTCTCAAGCACAATTTCGGCATGGCGCGGCCGGAAGGCTATCGCAAGGCCGTGCGCATCATGGAACTCGCCGAGCGCTTCGGCCTGCCGGTGGTCGCGCTGGTCGACACCGCCGGTGCCTTTCCGGGCATCGACGCCGAGGAGCGCGGCCAGGCCGAGGCGATCGCCCGTTCGACGGAAGCCGCCCTCGGGCTCGGCGTGCCGAATGTCTCGGTCATCATCGGCGAAGGCGGTTCGGGCGGCGCGATCGCGATCGCCACGGCCAACCGCGTGCTGATGCTGGAGCATGCGATCTACAGCGTGATCTCGCCGGAAGGTGCCGCTTCGATCCTCTGGCGCGATTCGACGCGGGCGCAGGACGCGGCGACCAACATGAAGATCACCGCGCAGGATCTCCTCCGCTTCGGCGTGATCGACCAGATCATCGCGGAGCCGGTCGGCGGCGCCCATCGCGGCCCCGAGCAGGCGATCGATGCGGTCGGCGATGCCCTCGCCTCGGCGCTCGCCGCTTTCGACGGCATGAGCGAGAGCGAGATCAAGCGCCAGCGCCGCGAGAAGTTTCTTGCGATCGGCCGGACCCTCTGACACGATTTCGCCGGGCTTTTGATGCATCCGGCCGATCGGGCGAAGCCTGATCCGCGCGCCGGCCCGGCCCCGGGCGGGTCTTCGCGGCGCGGATTCATGGTCTCTCGGATCCATGGTCTCGCGCATCAATGGCATCGCGGACCGACGCGAGGGTGTTCAGGATGGGATTTGCGCTGACCGGCCGGCTTGTGCGCGCTGCCCTCATCGTCGTGGCAGGCCTGCTGCTCGCCTCCTGCGAGGACTATTCCGGCCCGAACGGCCCGAAGGAACTGATGCCGGTTCCGCAGAAGCTCGTCGACAAGATGACCGAGCTCGACATGTCCTCGACCGCGCCGGTCTATGTCCGCGCCTACAAGGAGAGCTCGGAGCTCGAGGTCTGGAAGCAGACCCGCTCGGGCAGCTACAAGCTGCTGACGACCTATTCGATCTGCAAATGGTCCGGCAAGCTCGGCCCGAAGATCAAGGAAGGCGACCGGCAGGCGCCCGAGGGCTTCTACACGATCACGCCCGGGCAGATGAACCCGAAGTCGAACTACTATCTCTCGTTCAACATCGGCTTCCCCAATGCCTATGACCGCGCCCTCGGCCGCACCGGCACCAATATCATGGTGCACGGCGCCTGCTCCTCGGCCGGCTGTTATTCGATGACCGATGCCGCCGCCGGCGAGATCTATGCGCTCGCCCGCGATTCGTTCCGCGGCGGCCAGCGCTCGTTCGAGGTGCATCTCTTCCCGTTCCGCATGACGCCCGAAAACATGGCGCGCCACCGGCAGGACCCGAACTACGCGTTCTGGGCGATGCTGAAGGAGGGCAGCGACAATTTCGTCGTCACGGCCAAGGTTCCGAAGGTCGGCGTCTGCGGCAAGCGCTATGTCTTCAACGCGAATTCGAGCACGGCGCTCAACGCGTCGATCCCCTGTCCGCCGCTGACCTATTCACCGGCCGTGCAGGCTGCCGTGAAGGCCAAGCAGGCGTCGGATGATGCGCTCATCGCAGAGCTCGCGCCGAAATATGAGCAGGAACGGCAGATCGCCGCGGCCAAGGCCGCCGAGCAGGCCGCCCGCATCGCCGCGGTCAAGGCGGCCAACGACGCCAAGCTCAATCCGGCGCTCGCAGCGGCCGCCCCCGACGCCGCAGCCGCCGCTGGCCCCGCCGGGGCGGAAGGCGCGCTCGCCGTAGCGCCCGAAGGCGCGGGTGTCACGCCCGCCGTCGCCGCCGCGACGGCGGCCACCGTCAATCCGCTGGCGGGAGCCGCCGATCCCGATGCCGTGCTCGATCCCGTCGCCACGGCGGCGCTCGGCGGCACGCCGGCGCCGGGCATGCCGCTGCCGGTCGCCTCGCCGCTGCGCCCGGTCGTCCCGGTCGCCGCGCCCGAGCCGAAGCCCGGCTTCTGGAACAAGCTCAAGCAGAAGATCCCGAAGGTGCCGAACCCGTTCGGGTGAGGGCCGGCCGCGCTTTCAGCGCATCGTCCGGCGGGCTGCCGCCGTCAGAGGCCGTGGCTGCGCGAATAGGCGCTCGGCTCTGGCGGCTGCCAGCCGGAGAGCGTGCCATCGGCCGGCTTGAAGATCTCGATCTTGAGCGGATGGCAGGGTGCGGCGTCGCTTGAATGGACCGTGCCGCAATCGCCGCCGGGGCAGGCCGACAGCGCGCCGAGCAGATCGATCTCGGCGAAGAACTCGATGAAATCGCCGGGACGCACCGGGCTCGCCTTCATGAAATAGCGGTGCGCGTCGCGCGTGAAGCCGGTGCACATGAAGACGTTGAGCACATCATGCACATGCGCCTCCGCCTCCGCCACGGGCAGGCCGCGCTCGGCGGCGAGAGCCCGCGTCAGGTTCGAGTGGCAGCAGTGGTGGTACTCGGTGCCCTTGAGCAGGAGATTGGTATAGGGATCGCAGCGCGTGCCGATCACGTCGTGGACGCCGGCGCCGTCGGCATCGAAGCCGTACCAGCCGAGCGTATCCTCCGTGATCGTCGCGAGTGGCCGGAGGCTCGGCAGCGTGCTCCAGAGCCGGTCGCCTCTCGTCACATGGGTGGCGTGCAGCGCGCGCGTCTTGCCGCTGAAGAAGCGCTCGCCGAGATCCTGCGCGTTCCAGAGATTGAGGTCGCCGACCTGCGGCCCCTCGATGCTGACGATGCGCCAAACATGCCCTGCCGGAACGGCGAAGGCGCGCGCCTCGCGCGGCGGGACGACGATCTCGGAAACCTTGGTCAGCCCGGCCCGCACGCGGCCATAGAAAGCGGCGTCATAGGCCGGAACGCTCTCGACGGCATAGCAGACGACCGGCTTGGCGGCGCGGCGCAAGGCGGCGTCGGCGGGCTCCGGTCCTCTCCATTGCTCGGCCATCGGTCCCAATCCCTGAGCCGTGGCCCGGCCGCTCTCAGGCGAGGCGGCCGTGGCAGTGCTTGAACTTCTTGCCCGAGCCGCAGGGGCAGGGCGCATTGCGCTGGATCTTGCCCCAGGTGGCCGGATCGTTCGGATCGACGCCCGCCGCCTCGAAGCCGCGCGCCTCGGCCGGCGTGAAGCTCGAGAAGAAGGCCTCGTCGAGCTCGTTGGCGCCGGTGACCGGATCGAGATGAACCGGCTCGACATCCTCGACCTCGGCCGGCATCAGCGGCGGCGACTGCATGATCTCGACGCGCATCATCTGCGCCGTAACCGCCTCGCGGAGGTTCTGCAGCATCGCCTCGAACAGCTCGAAGGCCTCGGTCTTGTATTCGTTGAGCGGATCGCGCTGGGCATAGCCGCGGAAGCCGATCACCTGGCGCAGGTGATCGAGCGTCACGAGATGCTCGCGCCAGAGATGGTCGAGAGTCTGCAGCAGCACGGCCTTCTCGACCTGGCGCATGACCTCGGGCGAGAAGCGCGAGGTGCGCTGCTCGGCGGCGTCGTCGCCGGCCTTCAGCGCGCGCTCGCGCACCTCGGCATCGGCGATGCCGTCCTCGGCCGCCCACTCCTCGATCGGCAGATCGAGATTGATCGCCTGCTGCAGGGCGGCGCGAAGGCCCTTCGCGTCCCACTGCTCGGGATAGGCGCGCTCGGGAATGTGCTTGGCGACGAGATCGCTGATGACTTCCGTGCGCATGCCGTCGACGGTGGCGCTGACATCGGCCTCGGCCATCAGCTCGACGCGCTGGTCGAAGATGACCTTGCGCTGGTCGTTCATGACGTCGTCGTACTTCAGCAGGTTCTTGCGGATGTCGAAGTTGCGCGCCTCGACCTTCTGCTGCGCCTTCTCGAGCGCGCGGTTGATCCAGGGATGGACGATCGCCTCGTCCTCCTTGAGGCCGAGCTTCTGCAGCATGCCGTCCATGCGCTCGGAGCCGAAGATCCGCATCAGATCGTCCTGCAGCGACAGGAAGAAGTGCGAATGGCCGGGATCGCCCTGGCGGCCGGAGCGGCCGCGCAGCTGGTTGTCGATGCGGCGGCTCTCGTGGCGCTCGGTGCCGATGACATAGAGGCCGCCGGCGGCAAGCGCCCGCTGCTTCTTCTCGGCGATGTCGGCCTTGATCTCGGCGGTGCGGCGCGCGCGCTCCGCCTCGTCCTCGATGCCGGCGAGCTCATGCTCGAGGCGCATGTCGAGATTGCCGCCGAGCTGGATGTCGGTGCCGCGGCCGGCCATGTTGGTGGCGATCGTCACCGCGCCGGGAACGCCGGCCTGGCTGACGATATAGGCCTCCTGCTCGTGATAGCGGGCATTGAGGACCTGGTGCGGCACCTTTTCCTTCTTCAGGAATTCGGACAGGAGCTCCGACTTCTCGATCGAGGTGGTGCCGACGAGCACCGGCTGGCCGCGCTGGCTGCAGTCGCGGATGACGCGGATGATCGCCTTGTACTTCTCGGCGGCCGAGCGATAGACCTCGTCGTCGTCGTCGATGCGCGAGACCGGGACATTGGTCGGGATCTCGACGACTTCGAGACCGTAGATGTCGAGGAATTCCGACGCCTCGGTCTGGGCCGTTCCGGTCATGCCGGCCAGCTTGTCGTACATGCGGAAATAGTTCTGGAAGGTGATCGAGGCGAGCGTCTGGTTCTCCGGCTGGATCTGGACATGCTCCTTGGCCTCGAGGGCCTGGTGCAAACCTTCCGAATAGCGCCGTCCCGGCATCATGCGGCCGGTGAACTCGTCGATGATGATCACTTCGTCGGATTTGACGATGTAGTCCTTGTCGCGCTGGAACAGGCGATGCGCGCGCAGCGCCTGATTGACGTGATGGACGACGGTGACGTTCTCGACGTCGTAGAGCGACTCGCCCTTCAGGAGGCCCGCCGCGGTCAGAAGCTGCTCGAGCTTCTCGTTGCCGGCCTCGGTGAAGCTCGCCGTGCGCTGCTTCTCGTCGATGTCGTAATCTTCCGGATCGAGGTTCGGGATGAACTTGTCGATCGTGTTGTAGAGATCCGAGCGGTCGTCGAGCGGGCCGGAGATGATCAGCGGCGTGCGCGCCTCGTCGATGAGGATCGAATCGACCTCGTCGACGATGCCGTAATGGTGGCCGCGCTGGACCATCTGGCCGAGATCGTACTTCATGTTATCGCGCAGATAATCGAAGCCGTACTCGTTGTTGGTGCCGTAGGTGATGTCGCAGGCATAGGCCGCGCGGCGCTGGTCGTCGTCGAGGCCATGCACGATGACGCCGACCGAGAGGCCGAGGAAGCGGTAGAGGCGGCCCATCCATTCGCTATCGCGCTTGGCGAGATAGTCGTTCACCGTCACGACATGCACGCCCTTGCCGGCGAGCGCGTTGAGGTAAACGGGCAGCGTCGCGACCAGCGTCTTGCCTTCGCCGGTCTTCATCTCGGCGATCGAGCCGTCGTTGAGGACCATGCCGCCGATCAGCTGCACGTCGAAATGGCGCATGCCGAGCGCACGCTTGGCGCCCTCGCGGACGACGGCGAATGCCTCGATCAGGAGATCGTCGACGGTCGCGCCCTCGGCGATGCGGCGCTTGAACGCCTCCGTCTTCTGGCGGAGCTCATCGTCGCTGAGCTTTGCGAGATCCGCCTCGAGGGCATTGATCTGGGCGACCCGCGGTCGATAGCCCTTCACGCGCCTGTCATTGGCCGAACCGAAGAATTTGCGCGCCAGCGAGCCGAGACCTGCCATGGGTCATCCTTGATTGTTGGTCGGCGCCGTGATCCGGGAAAAAGGGTCGGCGCCGGGCATTCCTTGCAGGCTCCGCGGCAAAGTGCCGACGGAAGCGCCGTCATAACAGAGGTCAAAGCGTTCTGGACGCCGCGACCCGAGACAGATAAGAGGGGGCACCCAGGATGTCAACGTGGCCCGAAGGCCCCCGGAATGCCCGCAGAATGCCGCATTCTCAACCGATCCACGAGGCGATCGGCAGGGGGCTGATGCCGCCCCGCTTGCGCGAGTGACTTCACCATGGACAAGGACAATTCGATGACCTTCCGTCTTCCGCCGCGGCGGCTCCATCTCGGCGTATCCGCTCTCGCCCTCATCGGCATGATGGCCGGCGCGGGCGTGGCCTCCGCCCAGGACGCCCCGGCGCCGGCAGCGCCCGCCGCTGCGGCCCCGGCCGCACCGGCCGCTGCCCCTGCCGCCGCCCCGGCGCCGGCTCTCGATCCGAAGGCCGTGGTCGCCACCGTCGACGGCCAGCCGATCACCGAGGGCGATCTCGCGCTCGCCTCGCAGGATCTCGGCGACGAGCTCGGCAAGGTTCCGCCGGATCAGCGCCGCCGCGCGGTGCTCGACGTCCTCGTCGATCTGAAGCTGATGGCCAAGGCCGCCACGGCCGCCGGCCTCGACCAGTCCGACAGCTTCAAGAGCCGCGTCGAACTGCTGCGCGAACGCGCGCTTCGCAACGAGTTCTTCCGCGTCGAAATCGACGGCAAGGCGACCGACGACGCCGTCAAGCAGCGCTATGAGGCCGAGATCGCCAAGGTGACGCCGCAGGAAGAGGTGCAGGCGGCCCATATCCTGGTGCAGACCGAGGCCGAGGCCAAGGACATCATCAAGCAGCTCGATGGCGGCGCCGATTTCGCCAAGCTCGCGCAGGAGAAGTCGAAGGATCCGGGTTCCGCCAAGATGGGCGGCCAGCTCGGCTACTTCACCAAGGGCCAGATGGTGCCGGAATTCGAGGCCGTCGCCTTCACGCTGCCGGTCGGCAAATATACCGAGACGCCGGTCAAGACCAAGTTCGGCTATCACATCATCGAAGTGACCGACAAGCGCAGCCAGCCGGTTCCGACCCTCGACCAGGTCAAGGATCAGGTCCGCCAGATGGTGCTGCGCGACATGTTCGTGAACGCGGTGGCGCAGCTGCGCAAGGACAACAAGGTCGAGATCCTCGATCCGGCCCTGAAGGCCGCGCCGGCTCCGGCCGCGCAGTAAGGCTCGTCTCCGGCGGGGCGAGGGGACACGGGTCTCCTCGCCCCGCCTTCGGCCGAACGCCGCTCTCCGGCCAAAGGCCAGGCCCGATCATCGAGGCCGGCGCCGCGGGACCATCCTCCGAGGGTGTTCCTGTCATGATTTCCGCCCATAGATCGGGCGTCTTCAGCAGTTTCACGGGTTCGTCCATGTCCACCGCCGTCTCCCCGCTCGCCGTCGCCTTCCCCGACATGCCGCCGATCGCTGGCGTCGCCTTCGCGACCGCCGCCGCCGGGATCAAGTATCGCGACCGCCGCGACGTGTTCCTGGCGCTGTTTGCTGAGGGGACGACGGTCGCCGGCGTGTTCACGCGCTCGAAATGCCCGTCGGCGCCGGTCGACTGGTGCCGGGCCGGGCTCGCCGGCGGATCGGCGCGCGCGCTCGTCGTCAATTCCGGCAATGCCAATGCCTTCACCGGCAAGAAGGGCCGCGCCACGACCGCGGCGCAGGGGGCGCTCGCCGCCGAGGTCGCCGGCTGCCGTCCCGACGAGGTGTTCATCGCCTCGACCGGCGTCATCGGCGAGCCGCTCGATCCGGCCAAGTTCGCCGCCGTGCTGCCCGAGGCCGCGACGCGCGTCGCCGATGGGCCGTGGATCGATGCGGCCCGCGCCATCATGACGACCGACACCTTCCCGAAGGGCGCGACGCGCCGGGTCCGGGTCGGCGACGCCGAGGTGACCATCAACGGCATCGCCAAGGGCGCCGGCATGATCGCGCCCGACATGGCGACCATGCTCTCCTTCGTCGCCACGGATGCGGCGATCGCCGCGCCGGTGCTGCAGGCGCTGCTCTCGCAGGGCGTCGAGGCGACGTTCAATTCCGTCACCATCGACAGCGACACCTCGACCTCCGATACGCTGCTCCTGTTCGCGACCGGCAAGGCGGCCGGCGCCAGCCTCATCACCGACCCGACCGATCCGCGGCTCGAGGAGTTCCGCGTCGCGCTCGACGCGGTGCTGGAATCGCTCGCGATCCAGGTCGCCCGCGACGGCGAGGGTGCGCGCAAGCTGATCGAAGTCCGCGTTATCGGCGCGATGTCGGATGCCTCGGCGAAGCGCGTCGCGCTCTCGATCGCCAATTCGCCGCTGGTGAAGACCGCGGCCGCCGGCGAGGACGCCAATTGGGGCCGCGTCGTCATGGCCGTCGGCAAGGCCGGCGAGCCCGCCGACCGCGACCGCCTGTCGATTTCCTTCGGCGAGATCCGCGTCGCCTTCGAGGGCGAGCGCGACCCGGCCTATTCGGAGGCCGCCGCCTCGGCCTATATGAAGAATGCCGAAATCGTCATCACCGCCGATCTTGGCCTCGGCGGCGGCACCGCGCGGGTGTGGACCTGCGACCTCACCAAAGAGTATGTCGCGATCAATGGCGACTATCGCAGCTGAGATGACAGGCGAGGCACGCGCCCTGCCGACGATCCGCGCGATCGAAGGCGCCTGCCTCTCGGCCTGGCCGGCGATCGCGCTCGTGCATGACGGCGCCTGGCTATGGCGCTTTGCGCATGGCTACAGCAAGCGCGCCAATTCGGTGCAGTGCCTCGATCCCGCCGACGACGGCGATGCCGAGGCGCGCATCGCCGCCCTCGCGGCGCTGTCGCGGCGGCATGGCATCGAGCCCTGCTTCCGCGTCACGCCGCTCGCCGGTCCCGGCGTCATCGCCGCGCTCGATCGGCTCGGCTGGACCGCCTATGAGGAAAGCCGCGTGCTGGCGCTCGATCTCACGGCGGCCCCGCCGGCCGCCACGGGCGACATCCGCTGGCTCAATCCCGGCGATCCGCGCTGGTATCGCGCCGAGGCGAGCCTCTCGGGCTATGATGGCAAGACGCTCGAAACCTTGAAGACGCTGCTGTCGCTGATCGCCTATGAAGCCAAGGGCATCGTCGTGCATGGCCGCGACGGCACGCCGGCGGCGGCGGCGCTCGCGGTCAATTCCGGCGGCATCGGCGTCTATCTGAATGTCGTCGCCGACAAGATGCGCCGGCGCCAGGGCTTCGGTAGCGCGGTGATGCGGGCGGCGCTCGGCTGGACGCGCGAGAAGGGCGCGACCAGCGCCGCGATCCAGGTCGTCTCCAGCAACGCCCCGGCGATCGCGCTCTATGAGCAGCTCGGCTTCACCGAGCAGTATCGCTATCATTACCGCCGTCCGCCGAAGGTCTGACCGCCCGATGTCCCGCCTGCTGCTCGTCGTCGCCTGCGCCCTGGTCGATCCGGACAACCGCGTCCTGATCGCGCAGCGGCCCGAGGGCAAGTCGCTGGCCGGCCTCTGGGAATTTCCGGGCGGCAAGGTCGATGCCGGCGAGGCGCCCGAGGCGGCGCTGATCCGGGAACTGCGCGAGGAACTCGGCATCGAGACGAAGGAAGCCTGCCTCGCGCCGCTGACCTTCGCCAGCCACGCCTATCCGGATTTCCATCTGCTGATGCCGCTCTATGTCTGCCGCCGCTGGCAGGGCGTGCCGGCGAGCCGCGAGGGCCAGGCGCTCAAATGGGTGCGGGCCAAGGCGCTGCGCGACTATCCGATGCCCCCCGCCGACCTGCCGCTGATCGCGCCGCTGATCGACCTGCTCTAGCCTCAGGCGGCTTCCCGGGTCGCAGCCGTCTCAGTCGGCAGATGCGCAGCGAAGGTGACGAGCGCAGCGCGCCCGGCGCCGGTCAGGCCATAGACGCCCCGCTCGATGCGCTCGAACCAGCCATAGACATTGGTCTGCAAGATCTTCGCGGCATCCGGCGCCTGTGCCTTCAGATGGCGCGGAGCCGACGGCGCCGCGGCGAGCGCACTCGCCACCGCCAGCGCCTGCTGGCGATAGGCGGTCATCTGCGGCAGCCGCGTCGAGCCGCCGGCGACCGGATCGCCGCGGCGGCGACGGAATTCCTCGACGATGCGGGAGCGCCGCTTGCCGTCGCGCCGCGGCTTCCAGGGTTCCGGCTCGACGATGACCTCGATCCCGCCTATCGCGGTCACGGCAAGGAGGCCGAAGCCGAGCATGCGGCAGAGTTTCTTGACGCGCGGATCGCCCTCGCGGCCGCGGCCGCGCTTCGAGGCGGCAACCGCGAGCCAGATCTCGTCGCAGGCAGCGGTCCGGTCGACCGCCTGCAGCACGAGTTCGAGCGTGAAGGTCTGCTTCAGCTCGCCGATGACGACGAGTTCCGCGTCGCCGGCCGAAAGGGCGACGAGATCGCAGCCGCGCACCTCCCCCTTCACCTCGAAGCCGAGGCTTTCGAGATGGCGCTTCACCGGCAGATAGAGATCGGTTTCCACGGGCGCAGACACTCCGCCTTGCGAGAGCTTCGCGGCGATCCTCGCCCCTCACGCGTTTAAGCCGGGTTTCCATCCTCGGTCGCGGCACGCGCCGCGGCGACGGCATCGGCGAGGCGGGCGGTGGCCGAGCCCGGCTTCAGCGGCTTCGGCTGGCTCTCATGCGGCGCCCAGGCCGAGACTGCGACGAAATCGAACGTGGCGCGGATGCGGCCATCGGCGTCCGCGAAGCGCTCGGCATACACTTCGGCCGCGCGGGCGGCGATGGCGCGGGTGATCGGGCGCTTGTCGCGGGCGGCGAGCGCGTTGCCGGCGCCCATGGCGCGGAGGTCGCGGACGAGGCCGAACATCGTGTCGTAGCGCACGGTGACGCGGTCGACATCGACCACCGGCAGCGCGAAGCCCGCGCGCTGCAGCAGGGCGCCGACATCGCGGATATCGGCGAAGGGGGCGACGCGCGGGGCGGCGCCGCCGCGCAGCTCAGCTTCGGCGCTGGCAAAGGCGGTGCGCAGCTCCGTCAGTGTCTCGCCGCCGATGAGGATCGCGAGCAGCAGCCCGTCGCCATCGAGCGCGCGGCGGATCTGCGCCAGCATGCCGGGCAGGTCGTTGACGAATTGCAGCGCCAGCGCGCTCACCGCGAGGTCGAAGCTGGCCGGGGGCAGGCCCAGCACTTCGGCGCCCGCCTCGATTCGCCAGTCGGCATGCACCAGCGTGCCGACCTGGCCGCCGGCCGCAAGCGCCTCGGCGAGCCCCGCCGTCGGCGTGCCGATATCGACCGCCCGCTCGAAGCGCCGGTTGACCGCCGCGAGACGGTCGGCGATCTCGTCGCTCGCTCGCGCCAGCAGGAAATCCGCGCCGGGAACGGCAAGGCGCCGCGCGCGCGCCTTTCGCAGCGCAAGCAGGCCCGGATCGAAGATGGTCGGTGCGCCGCTCATGCCGTTTGTCCGTTCTGGGGAGGTCGACCGCTATATGGGCTGCGCGGACGCGCCCGTCAAAGCGACTTCCGCGCCGCCGCGGCCGCGCTTAAGCTCCCTGCCATGGCGGGCGCTGTTTTCAAGGTCGATGACGGGACGGAGGAGGCGGGATCGCCGGCCCCCGCGCGTCTGCGCCTGCGCCTGCGCACGGCTAGCTTCTGGCCGCGCCTGCTCGATCTCGTGCTGCCGCCCGGCTGCATGGCCTGTGGCAAGCCGGTGGCGACCGGTGGCGCGCTGTGCAGCCCGTGCTGGAGCGCGATCCGCTGGATCGAGCGGCCGTTTTGCGAGCGCCTCGCGATTCCGTTCGGCTATGACATCGGCGCCGGGGCATTGTCGGCGGAGGCGATCGCCCATCCACCGCCCTTCGGCCGCCTCCGTGCCGTCTGCACCTATGGCGAGGTCGCCGGCGCCGTCGTCCAGGCGCTGAAATACAATGATCGCACCGACCTCGCGACGCCGGTCGGCGTCATGATGGCGCGGGCGCTTGGACCGGTCGCCGATGAGGTCGATGTCGTGATCCCGGTGCCGCTGCATCGCGGAAGGCTCTGGCAGCGCCGCTTCAACCAGTCGGCCCTGATCGCCGAGGCTCTCGCCGGCGCGATCGGGCGGCCCTTCGAGCCGGGGCTGCTCGCCCGCATCCGCGCGACGCCGCGGCAAGTCGGGCTGAAGGCGACCGAGCGGGCGAAGAATGTCGCCGGCGCCTTCCATGTCGCCCCCGGTCAGGCGGTGGCGCTGAAGGGGCGGCGCGTGCTGCTGGTCGACGACGTCTATACGACAGGCGCTACCGTCAAGGCGGCGACACGGGCGCTGATGCGCGGCGGGGCGGCGGCCGTCGAGGTCGCCGTCTTCGCCCGGGTTGTCGAAGGGCTGGCCTGAGCCTTATATTGCGGCGCTTCCAAGCTATAGGGATCAGCCATGGCCGATGTGACCATCTATACGAGGCAGGGCTGCGGCTATTGCGTCGCTGCCAAACGCCTGCTCGAGCGCAAGGGCGTCGCCTTTGTCGAGCATGATGCGACCGGCAATCCCGCCCTCCGGCAGGAGATGATCGAGCGCGCCCATGGCGGCTCGACCTTCCCGCAGATCTTCATCGGCGCCACGCATGTCGGCGGCTGCGACGATCTGCATGCGCTGGAGGCCGAGGGCCGGCTGGACGGCCTGCTCGCCGCCTGACCTGCCCGACACCTGACGACTGACGATTGAAGGAGACGCCGATGACGAGCTTCAAGGCTGCCTGCGTGCAGATGACCAGCGGCCGGTCGGTCGAGGCGAATGTCGCTGCCGCCGATGCGCTGATCCGCGAGGCCGCCGCCGCCGGGGCCAGCTATGTGCTGACGCCCGAGATGACGACGATCCTCGATCGCGACCGCGCGCATCTCCTCGCCTCGATCGGGCCGGAGGATGTCGATCCCTCGCTGCTGCATTTCCGCGAACTCGCGCGCGAGCTCGGCATCCATCTCCATATCGGCTCGATGGCCATCCTCCTGCCCGACGGCCATATCGCCAACCGCTCCTTCGTCATTGCGCCGAACGGCGCCGTGGTCGGCCGCTATGACAAGATCCACATGTTCGACGTCGATCTCTCTGGCGGCGAGAGCTACCGCGAATCGGCGACCTATCGCGCCGGCGACACCGCGGTCGTCGCCGACCTGCCCTGGGCGAAGCTCGGCCTCACCATCTGCTACGATGTGCGCTTCCCCGTGCTGCATCGGACGCTCGCCAAGGCGGGCGCGGCGGTGATCGCGGTGCCCGCCGCCTTCACCAAGAAGACCGGCGAGGCGCACTGGCATGTGCTGCTCCGCTCGCGGGCGATCGAGACCGGCTCCTACATCATCGCGGCGGCGCAGGCCGGCCATCACGAGGACGGCCGCGACACCTTCGGCCACAGCCTGATCGTCGATCCCTGGGGCAAGATCCTGGCCGAGGCCGGCGGCGACAAGCCGGGCGTGATCCTCGCCGAGATCGACCCGGCCTTCGCCCTCTCGACACGGCAGGCGATCCCGGCGCTGCTCAACCAGCGCGATTTCGCGCTGCCGGCGATGCCGCAGGTTGGGTCCTTCGCCAACTGATCCTATATTCGCTGAATGATACGCTACGATCTCATCTGTGAGGCCGGCCACGATTTCGACGGCTGGTATCGCGACGCCGGCGCCTTCGACAAGGCGCTGGCGGCGAAGGCGGTCGAGTGCCCGATCTGCGGCTCGGCCAAGGTGGTGAAGGCGCTGATGGCGCCGGCGGTCTCGACCGCGAAGAAGCGCGAGGCCGCGCGGCTCAAGGTCGCCGCGCCCGATCCGCGGCAGGCGGCGCTCGCCGAGATGCTGCGCCAGGTCCGCGCCCATGTCGAGGCGACGGCCGACTATGTCGGCGACCGCTTCGCCGACGAGGCGCGCAAGATCCACTATGGCGAGAGCGAGCCGCACGGCATCTATGGCGAGGCTTCGCTCACCGAGGCCCGGGCCCTTGCCGAAGAAGGCATCGAGGTCCACCCGCTGCCGCGGCTGCCTGAAGAGGGCAATTGAGGTCGGGCTTGACCGCGCCCGGCAATAGCCCGCAGGCTGCATGACCAGATGGCCGTGCTTGCCCGGCCCGAATTGCAGGAACCACGTGATGGCTGCCACGGTGACGAGAAGAGGCCAGGTCACGATACCGAAGCGGCTGCGCGACCGGCTCGACATCCAGCCGGGCAGCAGCGTCGAATTCGAGTTGTCCCCGAATGGCCGGGTCGCCTTGTTCAAGGTCGAGCCCC
Source organism: Kaistia sp. (assembly GCA_965229325.1). Taxonomy (GTDB): domain Bacteria; phylum Pseudomonadota; class Alphaproteobacteria; order Rhizobiales; family Kaistiaceae; genus Kaistia. The sequence continues at coordinate 3,756,874 of OZ245873.1, forward strand.
AAGTCCAAGCGCGCGATTTCACGCGCTTTCGGGGCCTCTTGCCCCAGGGGCCGAGCACAGATGACGTGATGCGGCTGACGCGCGGCGAGGAATGACGACGCTCGTCGACACCAATGTGTTGCTCGATCTCGTTACCGATGATCCGGTCTGGTCGGAATGGTCGGCCTCGGCGCTGCAGTCGGTGTCCGGCAGTGGCCAACTCGCCATAAACGACATCGTCTATGCCGAGCTATCGGTCCGATTTCCATCGGCGGAGATGCTCCACGTCTTCCTCGACGACGCGTCGATGGTGCTGCTTCCCATGCCGCGAACGGCTCTGTTCCTGGCGGCCAAGGCCTTCCAGCGCTATCGGGCGGCCGGCGGGTCGCGGACCGGGGTCCTGCCGGACTTCTTCATCGGTGCCCATGCCGCGGCGAGCGCAATGCCGCTGCTGACGCGCGATGCCGCCCGCTATCGCAGCTATTTTCCACACGTCCAGTTGCTGACACCGGACAGGGCCCCGGAGCCTTAGTCCCTTCGGGCCGAGAGCATGTAGTTGACGTCCATGTCGCCGGAGGTCTTCCAGCGGTCGCGGAGCGGATCGTAGACGACGCCGGCCTCCGACGAGAGCGTGAGCCCGGCATCGGCGAGGGCAGCTGCGAGCTCCGCCGGCTTCACGAATTTCTCGTAGCTGTGCGTGCCGCGCGGCAGCCAGCGCAGCACATATTCAGCGCCGAGGATAGCGAGCAGGAAGGCCTTCGGCGTGCGGTTGATCGTCGAGAAGACGATGAAGCCGCCCGGCCGCACCATCCGCGCCGTCTCGCGGACGAAGAGGCTAAGATCCGAGACATGCTCGACGATTTCCATCGCCAGCACGATGTCGAAGGTCTCTCCGCTCTCGGCGAGCGCTTCGGCGGTGGTGGCGCGATAATCGATCGAGAGGCCGCCGTCCCGCGCATGCGCGGTCGCGACACCGATATTGACGGGCGAAGCGTCCGCGCCGACGACGCTGGCGCCGAGCCGTGCCATCGGCTCCGACAGCAATCCGCCGCCGCAGCCGATATCGAGCACGCGGAGACCGGCCAGCGCGCGCGGATCCTTCGCGTCGCGGCCGAAACAGGCCTCGGCCTCGTCCTTGATGAAGCCGATGCGGATCGGATTCAGCGCATGCAGCGGCGCGAACTTGCCGCCCGCCGCCCACCATTGATCGGCGATCGCGGAGAAATGCGCGATCTCGGCGTCGTCGACTGTGGTCTTGGTCTCGTGGGCGCTCGCGGACATCGGCGGTCTCCTTTGCGGAGGAAAGTCGGTGCCGCGACCGGTCAAGTCAAGTTCGGCCGCGAGAGAGGGGCCGATGCCGATTTGAGCTGGCCGCCGTTGCCCCTTGGCCGCCTTCCCGCTATGAAGGCGCCGCCCGGCGCGGTTTCCTTTGCCGGGAGTGTCCCATTCCCTCCGCGTTCCGCGGAAACTGCCCTTCGAAGGTTGATATGGCCCGGCTGGTGATGAAGTTCGGCGGAACGTCCGTCGCCGATATCGATCGCATCCGCAATGTGGCCCGTCATGTCAAACGCGAGGTCGATGCCGGCTTCGAGGTGGCGGTCGTCGTCTCGGCGATGTCGGGCAAGACCAACGAGCTCGTCGCCTGGACCCGCGCCGCCGCGCCGATGCATGACGCGCGCGAATACGACACCGTCGTCGCCTCGGGCGAGCAGGTGACGTCGGGCCTTCTGGCGATCGCGCTGCAGGAGATCGGCGTCAATGCCCGCTCCTGGCAGGGCTGGCAAATCCCGATCCTGACCGATGGCGCCCATGGCGCCGCCCGCATCCGCGAGATCGACGGCTCGCAGCTGATCGAGCGCATGGCGCAGGGCCAGGTTGCCGTCATCGCCGGTTTCCAGGGCCTTGCCCCCGACAACCGGATCGCGACGCTCGGTCGCGGCGGCTCGGATACGAGCGCCGTCGCCATCGCCGCGGCGATCGGCGCCGTCCGCTGCGACATCTATACCGATGTCGACGGCGTCTACACGACCGACCCGCGCATCGTGCCGAAGGCACGCCGGCTCGACCGCGTCTCGCATGAAGAGATGCTCGAGATGGCTTCGCTCGGCGCCAAGGTCCTGCAGGTGCGCTCGGTCGAGCTCGCCATGGTCCACAGCGTGCGCACCTTCGTGCGGTCGAGCTTCGACGATCCGGCGGATCCCCGCCTCGCCGACGCCGACAATCCCCCTGGCACCCTTATTTGCGACGAGGACGAGATCGTGGAGAAGCAGGTCGTCACCGGCATCGCCTATTCCAAGGACGAGGCGCAGATTTCGCTGCGCGAGGTGGCCGACAAGCCCGGCGTCGCCGCCGCCGTCTTCGTGCCGCTCGCCGAAGCCAACATCAATGTCGACATGATCGTGCAGAACGTCTCCGAGGACGGCACGACCACCGACATGACCTTCACGCTGCCGACCGCCGATTTCGACCGGGCGATGGCGGTGCTCGAGGCCTCGCGCGCCTCGATCGGCTATGCGAGCATCCAGGGTTCGGGCGATCTGGTGAAGGTGTCGGTGATCGGCATCGGCATGCGCAGCCATGCCGGCGTCGCCGCCTCCGCCTTCAAGGCGCTGGCGACCAAGGGCATCAACATCCGCGCGATCACCACGTCGGAGATCAAGATTTCGATCCTGATCGACTCGGCCTATACGGAACTTGCGGTGCGGACGCTGCATTCCCTCTACGGCCTCGATGCGGGCTGAGCAGGGCGGCGGGCCGACTTCTGAATAGACTGTATATTTCGGCCGCAACTCATGCCACGAGTAGGCTGAAATGGGTTCCCGAGGCGGCCGGTGAGTCGCCGTTCCGGCATTGTCCGGAGCGCGGTCGGGGTTAGGTTCTTGAGGGAAGGCGGACGATGCGGGGGTCTCTCGCCGGGCCGCGCGTCCTGCTCCGCCGCCTTCGCGAGATCATGGCGGAGCCGATCAGCGCGCAAGACCGGCTCGACAAGATCGTGGCGCAGATCGCGTCGAACATGGTCGCCGAAGTTTGCTCGGTCTATGTGCTGCGCGCCGACGACGTGCTCGAGCTCTATGCCACCGAGGGTCTGAAGCGCGAGGCCGTGCACCATGCGGGCCTCCGCGTCGGGCAGGGCCTTGTCGGCCTGATCGCGGCCGAGGCGCGGCCGCTCAACCTGCCGAACGCCCAGAGCCATCCCGCCTTCGCCTATCTCCCCGAGACGGGCGAGGAGATCTACAACGCCTTTCTCGGCGTGCCGATCCTTCGCGCCGGCCGCACGCTCGGCGTCCTCACCGTGCAGAACCGCGCCCACCGCACCTATTTCGACGAAGAGGTCGAGGCGCTGCAGACGACGGCGATGGTGCTCGCCGAGATGATCGCCGTCGGCGAGCTCGAGGGCCTCGCCCGGCCCGGCACCTCGCTCGACGTCAAGCGGCCGATGTCGATCCGCGGCAGCGCGCTGTCGGAGGGCATCGCGCTCGGCCATGTCGTGCTGCATGAGCCGCGCGTCGTCGTCACGGCACTCATCGCCGAGGATGCCGAGAAGGAGCGCCTGCGCCTCGAAGAGGCGATCGCGCATCTCCGCCTTTCCGTCGACGACATGCTCTCGCGCGACGACATCGCGCTTGCCGGCGAGCATCGCGAGATCCTCGAAGCCTATCGCATGTTCGCCTATGACCGCGGCTGGGCCCGGCGCATGGACGAGGCGATCCAGAACGGCCTCTCCGCCGAGGCGGCGGTCGAGAAGGTGCAGAGCGACACGCGCGCGCGGCTTCTGCGCCAGACGGATCCTTACTTGCGCGAGCGGCTGCACGATTTCGACGATCTCGCCAACCGGCTCCTGCGCGAGCTGGTCGGCAAGGGCGCCGCCTTCGATCGCAAGGACATGCCGAAGGACGGCATCATCGTCGCGCGCAACATGGGCGCGGCGGAGCTGCTCGACTATGACCGCAACAAGCTGCGCGGCCTCGTGCTCGAAGAGGGCGGCCCGACCAGCCATGTCACCATCGTGGCGCGGGCGCTCGGCATCGCGACCATCGGCCGGGCCGTCAACATCGTCTCGCTGGTCGAGAACGGCGATGCCATCATTCTCGACGGCGACACCGGCGAGGCGCATATCCGCCCGCCGGCCGATGTCGAGGCCTCCTATGGCGAGAAGGTGCGTTTCCGTGCCAAGCGGCAGGCGCAGTATCGCCTCCTCCGCCACAAGGCCGCGGTGACGCGCGACGGCGTTCGCATCGGCCTCAACATGAATGCCGGCCTCTTGGTCGACCTGCCGCATCTCGCCGAGGCGGGCGCCGAGGGCATCGGCCTGTTCCGCACCGAGCTGCAGTTCATGGTCGCCTCGACCATGCCGCGGATGAATGCGCAGACGCAGCTCTATGCCGCGGTGCTCGACGCCAGCGGCGAGCGGCCCGTCACCTTCCGCACGCTCGATATCGGCGGCGACAAGGTGCTGCCCTATATGCGCAGCCATCCGGAGGAGAATCCGGCGCTCGGCTGGCGGGCGATCCGCCTCGGGCTCGACCGGCCGGCGCTCCTCCGCATGCAGCTGCGCGCGCTCATCCGCGCCGGCGCGGGCCATGAGCTCCGCATCATGCTGCCGATGGTCACCGAGGTCGCCGAAATCGAGAAGGCGCGCGCGCTGCTCGATCGCGAGATCGAGCATGCCCGCCGGCATGGCCACGAACTGCCCTCGCGCATCCTGCTCGGCTCGATGGTCGAGGTGCCGGCGCTCCTGTTCCAGCTCGATGCGCTGATGGCCGCGGTCGACTTCGTCTCGGTCGGCTCCAACGATCTCCTGCAGTACATGACGGCCAGCGATCGCGGCAACACGCTGGTGGCGAGCCGCTTCGATCCGATCTCGCGCCATTTCCTGCGCGCGCTGCGCGCGATCGTCGCCGCCGCGGATGCGGCCGGAAAGCCGGTGACGCTTTGCGGCGAAATCGCTGGAAGGCCGCTGGCGGCGCTCGCCCTTGTCGGCATCGGCTTCCGTTCACTGTCGATGTCGGCGGCCTCGATCGGCCCGGTCAAGGCGATGCTGCTCGGGCTCGATCTCGGCAAGCTCAATGCCATGCTCGATCCGCTCATCGCCTCGAATGCTTCCGAAGACGGCATCGCCGAGGCGCTCAGGGCCTTTGCGGAGTCCGAAGGCGTGCCGATATAGACAAGATGCTTCCATCCGGACTCCCCTGGGACAAGATCGACCAGCTCGTGACGCGGGCTGAGATCATCGATCAGAAACTCGCCTCGACCAGCGACGGGGAGGAGCTTGTCCGCCTCTCCAAGGAGCGGGCCGAGCTTGCCGCCATCGTCGAGACCATCGCGAGCCTCAAGGCCGTCGCGGCCGAGCGGGCGGCGCTCGACGAGCTGGCCGGCGACCCCGAGATGGCGGCGCTCGCCGACGAGGAGAAGCCCGCGCTCGATGCCGAGATCCTCAGGCTGGTGCAGGCCGTGCGGGTGCTGCTGCTGCCGAAGGACGCCGCCGACGAGAAGAGCGCCATCCTCGAAATTCGCGCCGGCACCGGCGGCGACGAGGCGGCGCTGTTCGCCGGCGATCTCTTCCGCATGTATCAACGCTATGCGGCGCTGCATGGCTGGAAGGTCGAAGTGCTCTCCGAGAGCGAGGGCGAGGCCGGCGGCTTCAAGGAAATCATCGCCGAGGTGAGCGGGCGCGGCGTGTTCGCACGGCTGAAATTCGAATCGGGCGTGCATCGCGTGCAGCGCGTGCCGGCAACCGAGGGCAGCGGCCGCATCCACACCTCGGCCGCCACCGTCGCCGTGCTGCCCGAGGCCGAGGATGTCGACATCGCGCTGAAGGCGGAGGATATCCGCATCGACACGACGCGCGCCTCGTCGGCCGGCGGCCAGCACGCCAACACCACCGACACCGCCGTGCGCATCACGCATGTGCCCACGGGCACGGTGATCGTCGTCGCCGGTCGCTCGCAGCACCAGAACCGCGCGCAGGCGATGACGATCCTGCGCGCCCGCCTCTATGAGGACGAGCGGGCGCGGCTCGACAGCGAGCGTGCGGCGGACCGTCGCGGCCAGGTCGGCTCCGGCGACCGTTCCGAGCGCATCCGCACCTATAATTTCCCGCAAGGGCGCCTCACAGATCACCGCATCAACCTGACGCTCTACAAGCTCGAGCAGGTCGTTTCGGGCGAAGCGCTCGACGATGTGATCGAGCCGCTGATCACCGAACACCAGGCGAGCCTGCTCGCGGCGCTCGATCGATGAGCGAGCCGGCGGTCACGCTCGGATCCATCCGACGCCTGGCCGCCAAGCGCCTCGGCGAGGCGGGCTCTGTCGAGACGCCGGCGCTGGATGCACGCCTTCTGATCGCCTCGGTGATCGGCATGTCGCCGAACGAACTGGTGCTGGCCGACTACCGCGCCGTGTCCGTCGAGGAGATGGCGCGCATCGACGCCCTGCTCACGCGGCGCGCCGCCGGGGAGCCGGTCGCGCGGATCGTCGGCAGCCGCGAGTTCTGGGGCCTCTCGTTCCAACTGGCGCCGGAAACGCTGGTACCGCGTCCGGACTCGGAGACCGTGATCGAGGCGGCGCTGGCCTTTGTCGACCGCACCGGCGGCAGGAAACGGCCGCTTTCCATCGTCGATATCGGCACCGGCAGCGGCGCGCTGCTGGTCGCGCTGCTCGCCGAACTGCCTGAGGCGGTCGGGCTCGGCATCGACCTCTCGGAAGGAGCGGCACGGGCGGCCAAGGGCAATGCCGCGCGGCTCGGCGTCGGCGCGCGCAGCCTCTTCGTCACCGGCGATTTCGGCGCCGCCGCCGCGCCGGCCGATGTCATCGTGAGCAACCCTCCCTATATAGAGAGTGCGGTCATCGAAGGTCTTGCCGCGGAGGTGCGCGATTTCGACCCGCGCCTCGCGCTCGATGGCGGTGCCGACGGGCTCGACGCCTACCGCATGATCGTGCCGGCGCTCGAGGCGCAGCTTCGGCCTGGCGGGTCGGCCTTTCTCGAAATCGGGTTCGATCAGGCGAAGGCGGTGACCGGGCTCGCAGCGGATGCGGGGCTTGCGACAGCGGTGCACCGCGATCTCGCCGGCCATGACCGCGTGGTGGAAATTGCGAGGTCTGGCGCGGGGTCGGCCCTTTCGCCGCCGTAAGGCAGCCGCAAAATCTCCGCTTGGAAAATCGAAGCGAAACGGCTAGCTTCCGAACCGCCGCAGATAGATTTGATGCGTTTCCCGATGACACGGCCGAGGCCGTCGACGGGATCTGCGCGGCGGAGGCCGCCAGATGGCCTGCGGGTCAGAAAACGGGGTCCGACCCAGATCTGGTTGTCACGACTGTCATCTCTGCTCGGCCCGGCGCGACATTGATCCTGCCTCATGAGCGTTGACCTGCATCGAAGGCTCCCGTTGAGCCATGCTGGTCGCACGCTGCCTACCAAGGCGCGATCAACGGTGCCGACGCCATCATCGCCGATTCCGGCGCCGCGGTTCGATGCCGTGGCGACCCCAATCGACGGCCTTGCCGACCGGGCCTCTGGCGCCGGTCGTTGACGTGATTTGACCTTTGAGGGTCACGGAAGAGAAAACTCATGCGACCAGGACAGCAGAACAACAATAACAACAACAATAACAAGCGGATGCGCGGAAGGAACCGGAAGGGCCCCAATCCTCTCACCCGCTCCTACGAGAGCAACGGACCCGACGTCAAGATTCGCGGCACCGCCCTGCACATCGCCGAGAAATATGTGACGCTGGCGCGCGACGCGCAGTCGTCCGGCGACCGCGTGATGGCGGAAAGCTATCTCCAGCATGCCGAGCACTACTTCCGCGTGATCGCCGCTGCCCAGGTGCAGCAGAATCCCCAGCCGGGCGCGCCTGCCTATCGTGCCGACCAGGAGGATGACGGTCTCGACGAGGAGGATGATCGCTTCAGCGACCGCTTCGGCCAGCACGATCGCCAGGACGAGGGCCAGCAGGCCTACGGCCAGAACGATCCGCAGCCCTTCGTCAACGGCAATGGAAACGGCAATGGCAATGGCAACGGCCATTACCAGGGCGGCCAGCGCGAGCGCGGCGAGCGGCAGGAGTTCCGCTCCGACAACCGCGACCGGCCCGACAACCGCGAGCGCGGCGACAATCGCGATCGCGCCGAGCCCCGTCAGGACAGCCGGCAGGAGCCGCGTCAGGATGCGCGCCAAGAGGGTCGGCAAGAGGGGCGGCAAGAGGGTCGCCAGGACGCGCGTCCGGATACCCGGCAGGAGCCCCGCACGGACGCCCGTCCCGAGGGCGAGCGTCAGGAGGGCCGCGGCGATCGGCCGTTCCGCCAGAATCGCGAAGGGCGCCGCGAGCGCGGCGACCGTGGCGACCGGCCTGATCGTTCGGCGCTGCCGCGCTTCGTGACCGGCGAGCCGGTCGAAGCCGCGCCGGCCGCTGTCGAGGCGCCGCGTCCCTTCGAGGTGGCTCCGGTCACGCCGGCGCCTGTTGCCGTCGCGCCGGTCGAAGCCAAGGTGGCCGAGGTCCAGCCCGTCGAAGCCAAGTCCGTCGAAACCAGGCCCGTCGAAGCCAAGGCGGTCGAAGCGAAGCCCGTGCGTGAAGCCAAGCCCGTCGAAGCCAAGCCCGCTCTGGCGAAGGCCCCGGCCGCCGAGCCGGTGGCCGCAGCGGATCAGGCAGCGGAGGCCGTCGCGCCGGCCGCCGGCGAGGACGAGTTCCGGCCGCGCCGCCGCCGCACGACCCGCGCCCGCGTTCGGCCCGCCGATGATGCCGAGCCGATGCTCGACGTCGCGCCGGTCGCCGAGGAGTAGGCGTCTTCGCCTTCGGGCGGCCGCTCCATGATGAAGAATGGCCGGGCTCGTCCCGGTCATTTGCTTGTTCGGGCGGCCATTTTGCCGCCGCGCTGCCTCGGGCGGGGGCGCTTCGGCCGGCTCCTGCCGGCGATCGAAATTCTCCGCCCGACCCCTTCCTGTTGCCATAGTGCCACACCATATCCAGCGTGCCGGCGGATCATCGGGATCGCCGGCGGGCTGGAGCGGTTTGACCGGCTGGCCCGACATCGAACGATCGGTCGCGCTTCGACATGCGAGGGCGTCCGGTACGGGTCAGGAGGGACGACTTTGAATATCGAAAAATACTCCGAGCGCGCGAAGGGCTTCATCCAGTCCGCCCAGACGCTGGCGCTGACGCGTGGACACCAGCAGTTCGCGCCCGAACATCTCTTGAAGGTTCTGCTCGACGACGAGGAAGGCCTCGCCGCGGGCCTCATCGACAGCGCGGGCGGACGCTCGCGCGATGCATTGGCTGCGACCGAGCGGCTGCTTGCCGCCATTCCGAGCGTTTCCGGCGGTGGCGCCGGCCAGCTCTATCTCGCCGCGCCGCTCGCCAAGGTGTTCGAGCAGGCGGAACAGCTTGCCAAGAAGGCCGGCGACAGCTTCGTCACGGTCGAGCGGCTGCTGCTTGCGCTCGCGCTCGAGAAGGACGCCAAGACCGCGCAGGCGCTGAAGGACGCCGGCCTGACGCCGGTCGGCCTCAACCGCGCCATCGAACAGCTGCGCCAGGGCCGCACGGCCGATTCGGCCGGCGCCGAGGGGCAGTATGATGCGCTGAAGAAATATGCCCGCGACCTGACCCAGGCGGCGCGCGACGGCAAGCTCGATCCGGTCATCGGCCGCGACGACGAGATCCGCCGCACCATCCAGGTGCTGTCGCGGCGCACGAAGAACAATCCCGTGCTGATCGGCGAGCCGGGCGTCGGCAAGACCGCGATCGCGGAAGGCCTCGCGCTCCGCATCGTCAATGGCGACGTGCCGGAGAGCCTCCGCGACAAGAAGCTGCTCGCGCTCGACATGGGCTCGCTGATCGCCGGCGCGAAATATCGCGGCGAATTCGAGGAGCGGCTGAAGGCCGTCCTCTCGGAGGTGACCGCGGCAAATGGCGGCATCATCCTCTTCATCGACGAGATGCATACGCTGGTCGGCGCCGGCAAGGCGGACGGGGCGATGGACGCTTCCAACCTCCTGAAGCCCGCGCTTGCCCGCGGCGAGCTGCACTGCGTCGGCGCGACGACGCTCGACGAGTATCGCAAGCATGTCGAGAAGGACGCGGCGCTCGCCCGACGGTTCCAGCCGATCTTCGTCGGCGAACCGACGGTCGAGGACACGATCTCGATCCTGCGCGGCATCAAGGAGAAGTACGAACTCCACCACGGCGTCCGCATCATGGACTCCGCGCTGGTCGCCGCCGCGACGCTGTCGAACCGCTACATCACCGACCGCTTCCTGCCCGACAAGGCGATCGACCTCGTCGACGAAGCCTCGGCGCGGCTGCGCATGCAGGTCGATTCGAAGCCGGAGGCGCTCGACGAGCTCGATCGCCGCATCATCCAGCTGAAGATCGAGCGCGAGGCGCTGAAGAAGGAAACCGACCAGGCCTCCAAGGATCGGCTGGAGCGGCTCGAGCGCGAGCTAACCGACCTCGAGGAGGAATCGGCGGCCTTCACGCAGCGCTGGCAGACCGAGAAGGACAAGCTCAACTCGGCGCAGAAGCTGAAGGAGCAGCTCGACCAGGCCCGCAGCGATCTCGAAAAGGCGCAGCGCACCGGCGATCTCGCCAAGGCGGGCGAGCTTGCCTATGGCACGATCCCGGCGCTCGATCGTCAGCTCAAGGCGGCCGAGGCGGCGCAGACCGGCGCGATGATGGAAGAGGCGGTGACGCCCGAGCATGTCGCGCAGATCGTCGCGCGCTGGACCGGCGTGCCTGTCGACAAGATGCTGGAAGGCGAGCGCGACAAGCTGCTCAGGATGGAAGACGATCTCGCCAAGCGGGTCGTCGGCCAGGCCGAGGCGGTGCATGCCGTCTCGACGGCGGTTCGCCGTGCGCGCGCCGGACTGCAGGACCCGAACCGGCCGATCGGCTCGTTCATGTTCCTCGGGCCGACCGGCGTCGGCAAGACCGAGCTGACCAAGGCGCTCGCCTCGTTCCTCTTCGACGACGAAAGCGCGATGGTGCGCATCGACATGTCGGAATTCATGGAGAAGCACTCCGTGTCCCGGCTGATCGGCGCGCCTCCCGGCTATGTCGGCTACGAGGAGGGCGGCGCGCTCACCGAGGCGGTGCGGCGGCGTCCTTACCAGATCGTGCTGTTCGACGAGATCGAGAAGGCGCATCCGGACGTGTTCAACGTCCTGCTGCAGGTGCTCGACGACGGGCGCCTGACGGACGGGCAGGGCCGCACGGTCGACTTCAAGAACACGCTGATCATCATGACGTCGAATCTCGGCGCGGAGTATCTCGCCAATCTCCGCGATGACGAGGATGTCGATGCCGTGCGCGAGCAGGTGATGAACGTCGTGCGCGGGCATTTCCGGCCCGAGTTCCTCAACCGGCTCGACGACATCATCCTGTTCCATCGCCTGAAGCGGACCGAGATGGGCCGGATCGTCGAAATCCAGCTGAAGCGGCTGCAGGCGCTGCTCGGCGAACGCAAGGTCTCGCTCGAGCTCGACGAGACCGCGCGGGCCTGGCTCGCCGAGAAGGGCTACGACCCGGCCTATGGCGCGCGACCGTTGAAGCGCGTCATCCAGCGCTACGTCCAGGATCCGCTCGCCGACAAGATCCTCGCCGGCGAAATTCCGGACGGGACGACGGTGAAGATCACGGCCGGAACCGACAAGCTCCTGTTCCTGCCGCGCGTCGAGCCGGCGGCCAGGGCGGCTTAGGGATCAGCGACCAATGAACGGGGCCCGGGTGACCGGGCCCCTTTTTTGCGTCCGGACACACCCGCGAGAACGTGATGTCGCCAAGGCCGGATCGCCGCTATCGTCGGTGTCGTCGAAGGAGAGTGCCATGGGTGCCATGATCATCAGGAGCGCAGCGCTGGCCGTGATGCTGGCCGGCCTCGTGCCGGGATCGGCGCTCGCGGAGGATTGTGGCGGATCGCCCTGCACGGGCGGGCCGTGGTTGTCGCCAGCCGGCGAATGGTCGTTCATCTCCAAGGTCGCCCGCTGGACGGTCGCCGTCGACGACAGCGGCCGCTTCCAGGCCGAAGCGCCGCGCTCGGTCGTGATCGGCCGGGAGACCGCGACCTATCGCTCGACCCTGTCGGGCACGATCAGCCATGACCGCGTCGCGCTCACCATCGGCGCCGACGATTTTTCGCTGCCGAATTTCGTCCCGGGTCCGCCGACGATCTGCACCGGCGTGCCGGACGGACCCGGCCGCTACAGCGGCCGCTGCGCCAGCGGCAGCCAGCGTCTCGATTTCATCTTCCAGCGCAACTGACGGCGACAGCCGTTCCGGCGGCGTCGCTCAGTTGGTGGCGGCCGGGTCGCCATCGGCCGCGGCGAGCTTCGAGCCGCCCGGCGTTCCGAGCAGCGCATCGATGCGCGTCTTCTCGGCCTTGAAATCGGCCAGCATTTCGCCCTGCAGCACGCGGCCGCGCGGCAGGCGGACGCGCAGCGGATCGACCGGCGTGCCGTTGATGCGCACCTCGTAGTGGAGATGCGGGCCGGTCGAGAGGCCGGTCGAGCCAACATAGCCGATGATCTGGCCTTGGCGCACCTTCACGCCGGGCCGGATGCTGCGGACGATCGACGACTGGTGGCCATACGCCGTCTCATAGCCATTGGTATGCCGGATCAGCGTGAAGTTGCCATAGCCGGACGCCCAGCCTGACTTCTCGACCGTGCCGTTGCCCGCGGCCATGATCGGCGTGCCGCGCGGGGCCGCCCAGTCGACGCCCGGATGCAGCCGCACATAGCCGAGGATCGGATGGCGGCGATAGCCGAAGGGCGAGCGGACGATGCCGACATTCATCGGCTTGCGCACCAGGAACTTCTTGGCGCTGCGGCCGTCCTCGTCGAAATAGTCGACGACGCCGTCATCAGGCGAGCGATAGCGGTAATAGCGCTTGGTGACGCCGTTCAGCGTGATCGCGACATAGAGGATCTCGTCGTCGTCGTCGCTCGCGCCGGGTTCCGGCAGCGAATGGAACACCTCGATGCCGTCGCCCGGCGAGATGCGCGACTGGAAGTCGACGTCATAGGAGAGGATCCGCACCAGTTCGGTGATCAGCGGCTCCGGGATCTGCTGCTCGCGCGCCGTCTCATAGAGCGAATCGTAGAGATTGGGCATCGGCGCGCTGTCGTCGACCGCCGGTGCATCGGCGGTGTCGAATTC
>OZ245873.1:3775000-4472500 GCA_965229325.1 Kaistia sp.
TGATAGCCCCGTACGGGTAATGCGAGCATAAGTCCTTGAGTAAGGCGGGACACGAGAAATCCTGTCTGAACATGGGGGGACCACCCTCCAAGCCTAAGTACTCCTTAGCGACCGATAGTGTACAAGTACCGTGAGGGAAAGGTGAAAAGCACCCCGACAAGGGGAGTGAAACAGTTCCTGAAACCGGATGCCTACAAACAGTCGGAGCCCAAGGGCGGAGTGATCCGCATTCTGGGTGACGGCGTACCTTTTGTATAATGGGTCAGCGACTTAATCTGACGAGCAAGCTTAAGCCGGTAGGTGTAGGCGCAGCGAAAGCGAGTCTGAACAGGGCGTTCAGTTCGTCGGATTAGACCCGAAACCGGGTGATCTAGCCATGAGCAGGCTGAAGGTGCGGTAACACGCACTGAAGGGCCGAACCGACGTCTGTTGAAAAAGACGCGGATGACTTGTGGCTAGGGGTGAAAGGCCAATCAAACTCGGAAATAGCTGGTTCTCCGCGAAATCTATTTAGGTAGAGCGTCGGACGAATACCTTGGGGGGTAGAGCACTGGATGGGCTAGGGGGATTTACCATCTTACCAAACCTAACCAAACTCCGAATACCCAAGAGTACTATCCGGCAGACAGACGGTGGGTGCTAACGTCCATCGTCAAAAGGGAAACAACCCTGACCACCAGCTAAGGCCCCCAAATCATGGCTAAGTGTGAAAGGATGTGGGGATCCCAAAACAACCAGGATGTTGGCTTAGAAGCAGCCATCATTTAAAGAAAGCGTAACAGCTCACTGGTCTAGACAAGGGTTCCTGCGCCGACAATGTAACGGGGCTCAAGCCATGTGCCGAAGCTGTGGATGTGATCGCAAGATCACGTGGTAGCGGAGCGTTCCGTAAGCCTGCGAAGGGAGACCCGTGAGGGCTCCTGGAGGTATCGGAAGTGCGAATGCTGACATGAGTAACGACAAACAGTGTGAGAGACACTGTCGCCGAAAGTCCAAGGGTTCCTGCGTAAAGCTAATCTGCGCAGGGTTAGCCGGCTCCTAAGGCGAGGCCGAAAGGCGTAGTCGATGGGAATGAGGTGAATATTCCTCAGCCTGCGGGTAGTGACGAATGCCGTGTATCGTAGGGTCTTATTGGATTGATCCTGCGGTGAAGGTGTTCCGGGAAATAGCTCCCGCGTATAGACCGTACCCTAAACCGACACAGGTGGACTGGTAGAGCATACCAAGGCGCTTGAGAGAATGGTGCTGAAGGAACTCGGCAAATTGCCTCCGTAACTTCGGGAGAAGGAGGCCCTGTACTTGGGCAACCAGGTATAGGGGGCACAGACTAGGGGGTAGCGACTGTTTACCTAAAACACAGGGCTCTGCGAAGCCGTAAGGCGACGTATAGGGTCTGACGCCTGCCCGGTGCCGGAAGGTTAAGAGGAGAGGTGCAAGCTTTGAATCGAAGCCCCGGTAAACGGCGGCCGTAACTATAACGGTCCTAAGGTAGCGAAATTCCTTGTCGGGTAAGTTCCGACCTGCACGAATGGCGTAACGACTTCCCCGCTGTCTCCAGCACCCGCTCAGTGAAATTGAATTCCCCGTGAAGATGCGGGGTTCCCGCGGTCAGACGGAAAGACCCCATGAACCTTTACTACAACTTTGCACTGGTATTCGTGTTTGCATGTGTAGGATAGGTGGTAGGCTTTGAAGTTCGGGCGCCAGCTCGGATGGAGCCATCCTTGAAATACCACCCTTGTGAATATGGATATCTAACCGCGGCCCGTCATCCGGGTCCGGGACAGTGCATGGTGGGTAGTTTGACTGGGGCGGTCGCCTCCCAAAGTGTAACGGAGGCGCGCGATGGTGGGCTCAGAGCGGTCGGAAATCGCTCGTCGAGTGCAATGGCATAAGCCCGCCTGACTGCGAGACTGACAAGTCGAGCAGAGTCGAAAGACGGCCATAGTGATCCGGTGGTCCCACGTGGACGGGCCATCGCTCAACGGATAAAAGGTACTCTGGGGATAACAGGCTGATGATGCCCAAGAGTCCATATCGACGGCATCGTTTGGCACCTCGATGTCGACTCATCACATCCTGGGGCTGGAGAAGGTCCCAAGGGTTCGGCTGTTCGCCGATTAAAGTGGTACGTGAGTTGGGTTCAGAACGTCGTGAGACAGTTCGGTCCCTATCTGCCGTGGGTGTAGGAAAATTGAGAGGATCTGTCCTTAGTACGAGAGGACCGGGATGGACGTACCTCTGGTGGACCTGTTGTGGCGCCAGCCGCATTGCAGGGTAGCTACGTACGGACGGGATAACCGCTGAAAGCATCTAAGCGGGAAACCCACCTCAAAACGAGTTTTCCCTTGAGAGTCGTGGTAGACCACCACGTCGATAGGCCGGGTGTGGAAGTGCGGCAACGCATGTAGCTTACCGGTACTAATCACTCGATAGGCTTGATCGTTCTCATTAATCATGCCCATCCCAAAGATGGTCATCAGACACAAAATTCCAGCTTCTTCACTTCCTTGCGAACTTCGCCGGCCTGGTGGTCATGGCGAGGAGCCTGAACCCGATCCCATTCCGAACTCGGCCGTTAAACTCCTCCGCGCCAATGGTACTTTGTCTTAAGACACGGGAGAGTAGGTCGCCGCCAGGCCTGCAAAGTCCGCAAGGAAGATAAACAGCTCTCTTCACAAACACCCAAAAGCCCCCGTAGACAGAAATGTCTCCGGGGGCTTTTTGTTGTCCGGGTATAGGGGGGGGCAGCCCAGGGCGCGCGGACAATCTGACCCGCGCGCAGCGTGCACCCTGCTGTCGGAGATGCGCGGCGCTCAGGGCTCGCCCTGCGGGATAGCCGGCAATTCCGGCGCCTCGATCCCCTCGAACGGGGCCTGCCAGCTCGCGAGCTGCTCAAGGCGAGCATACCAGGATGTGATCGCGGGGTAGTCGCCGAGGGGAAGGCGGGCCGCGTCGTTGAAGGGCAGGAATGTCGCCATGCTGAAGTCTGCATAGGACAGGCCGCTCTCGAGCAGCCATTCACGGTCCGCAAGATGGGCATCGAGGATGCGGCTCGCGTCGTGGAACATGCGAAGCCCGTCGCTGACCTTCGCCGCGTCGATCGGACCGATGCCGTAGCGCTGCTTGGTGCCGCGCTCGAAATGGACGCTATCGCAAGCGGCGACAAACGCGAGCTTGCCCCAGCTCAGCCAGCGGATCATGTCGGGCTCGTCGTCGTCGATGCGCCAGAAGCTGGAGCCGGCGAGCCGTGACAGGCGGCACGCGATCGCGTCCGCCTCCCACAGCGTGCGCTGTCCTTCCTGCAGGATCGGCAGCGACAGATTGGGATTGAGCGGCCGAAAGAACGCGGCCTGTCCGGGCGCGAACGGTGCGGCGAACGTGAACACGAGCGGAACGCCAAGATGGCGGGCCGTCGCCACGGCGAGGCGCGGATTGGGGTTCCGGCTGAAATAGAGCGTGGCCATCTGAGTTCCCCCGCGCGCGAGGAGAGGCGAATGCCCGGCCTGGCCGCTTCACCCCTCCCGCTTCACGCCATTCGCAGCCGCGACGAAGTCCGACAGCATCGGCACGTATTTCTCCGCCTCGCCCGCGGCAGCCATCGCCGCGAACTGGTTCTTCACGGTGCTGCCGAGCGGATTGACGATGCCGGCCGTGTCGGCCATGGCGGTGAGATAGCGGAGGTCCTTGTAAGCGTTCGAGATCGTGAACTGGTGGGCGTTCTCGTCGCGCGTGATCACATAGGTCATGAACGTATCGTAGAAGCCGCAGCGCATGCGGCCCTGACCGATGACGGAATGGAAGGTCTCGGCGCTGATGCCGACCTTGGCGCCGAGCGCCAGCGCCTCGGAATAGAGGCTCGCATAGCCGAGCGACAGGAAGTTGTTGATCAGCTTCATCTTGTGGCCGGCGCCGACCGGGCCGACATGGGCGATCGTCGCCGCCCAGCAGGCGATCAGCGGCTGTGCGCGGTCGAAATCCGCGTCCGAGGCGCCGACAAGCGCCTGCAGCGTGCCGGCCTTCGCGCCCGCCGGCGTGCCGCCGAGCGGGGCGTCGACGAGGCTCGCACCCTTTGCCGCCAGAACCTCCGCGAGGCGCAGCGTCGAATCCGGCTCGGCCGTGCTGGTGTCGATGACGAGGAGGCCGGGACGGGCGCCTTCGAGAATGCCGCCCTTGCCTTCGATCACGGCCTCGACTTCCGGCGAGCCGGTGACGCAGAGGAAGATCGCGTCCGCCCGCTCAGCCATCTCGGCCGCGCTCGCGACCTCGATCGCGCCGCCGGCCACGAGCCGGTCGACGGCCTCGCGGCGACGGTTGGCCGTGACGAGGAGGGTGTTGCCCTTGGCCATGAGGTTGGCCGCCATGCCTTCGCCCATATAACCGAGGCCGATGAAGCCGACCGTCTTGCCTGTCATGATGCGTTCCTGTCCGGGGATGCCAGTTTCCGATTTTTCCCGAACCTAAATTGGTTTAAGCGATGGGCATAGGGGCCGTACGGCTGCTCCCGGCGAATGCGCCGGGATCCGCGGGGGAACGATGACGGATCGCGACGAAGCGTTCGGCCAATCCGCTGCGGTCCGGCTCCGCGCCGGCCGGCGCGGGCTGACGCTGAGGATGCTCGGCGAGGAGCTCGGCCTCTCCACGGCGACGATCTCGCTGGCTCTGCGCGGCTCGCCCCTCGTCGCCGAGGCGACGCGGCTGAAGGTCCAGGCGCTCGCCGCCGAGGCCGGTTATGTCGCCAACCGCTCGGCCGCCAGCCTCCGCACCGCGCGCACCAATATGGTCGGCGTCATGGTGCATGACGTGGTCAATCCCTATTTCGCCGAGATCTTCCGCGCGCTCGAGGCGGCGCTGAATGCGCGCGAGCTCGCGATCATGATCTGCAACCATGCCGATGATATCCGCCGCCAGCGGACCTTCGTCGACACGCTGATGCAGCATCGCGCCGACGGGCTGATCATGTGCCCGGCAATCGGCACCGATGCGGTGGCCGTCGCGCGCATCGTCGAATCAGGGCTGCCCTTCGTCATGATCTGCCGCGAGGTCGCCGACATCGCCGTGCCGATGGTGCGGGGCGATGATTTTCTCGGCGGACGCGCGCTGGGACGGCATCTCATCGAGGAGGGCCATCGCCGCATCGCCTTTGTCGGCGGGCGCCGTGCGACCAGTGCCGGCCGCGAGCGGCATGCGGGCACGGTCGCGGCGCTCATTGAGGCGGGGATCGCGGTCGATCCGGCGCTCGATGTGCCCGAGGCAATGACGCAGGCCGAAGTGCGCGCCGCCGCGATGCATCTCCTGGCGCTCGCCGATCCGCCGACGGCGATGATCGGCTTCAACGACCAGGTCGCCTCGGGGCTGATGTCGGCGCTGCGCCATGCCGGCCGCGAGCCCGGCCGCGACGTCGCCGTCGCCGGCTATGACGACACCGATGCCGCGGCCTGGTCGGCGCCGGCCCTGACCTCGGTGTTCAATGCCGCCGAGCGGATCGGCAGCCTCGCCGCCAGCCTGCTCAGCGCCCAGATCGACGGCGCGCCGGCGACGCCCGAGCGCATCCTGATCGAGCCGGAACTCCGCATCCGCGCCTCGACCCGCCCCATCCCGCCTGAACGCATCGCCTGAGGAGGACTTTATCGATGTCACGGCCCGAAATTCTCGTGCCCGGCCGCATGCTGGACAGCGTCGAGCGCGCGCTCGATGCCCATTTCACCGTGCATCGGCTCTATTTGCGCGATGAGCCGGCCGCGGCGCTGGCAGCGCTCGCGCCGCGCATTCGCGGCATCGCGGCGGGTGGCCACGCCGCCGTCGACAAGGCGCTGATCGATGCACTGCCGCATCTCGAGATCATCGCCAATTTCGGCGTCGGCTACGACAATGTCGATGCGAAATACGCCGCCTCGAAGGGCATCATCGTCACCAACACGCCCGACGTCCTCACTGAGGAGGTCGCCGATACCGCGCTCGGCCTGTTGCTGATGACGGTTCGCGAGTTCTCCGCCGCCGAGCGGCACCTCAGGGCCGGACGCTGGCCTTCCGGCGCCTATCCGCTGACGACGGGCACGCTGCGCGATCGCACGGTCGGCATTGTCGGCCTCGGGCGGATCGGCAAGGCGATCGCGCGCCGGCTGGAGGCCTTCGGCGTGCCGGTCGTCTATCACAACCGCCGGCCGCAGGACGATGTCGACTATCGCTATTATGACGATCTCGTCGCTATGGCCCGCGATGTCGATACGATCATCAGCGTGTTGCCGGGCGGCGCTTCGACCGACAAGCTGATCGGCCGGCCGGTCTTCGATGCGCTCGGGCCTCGCGGCATCCTGATCAATATCGGCCGCGGCACGGTGGTCGACGAACAGGCGCTGATCGAGGCGCTGGCCGAGAAGCGGATCCAGGCCGCCGGTCTCGACGTGTTCGAGAAGGAGCCGCAGGTTCCCGCCGCGCTGATCGCGCTCGACAATGCCGTCTTGCTGCCGCATGTCGGCTCGGCCTCGACCTATACGCGCGATGCCATGGGCCAGCGCGTCGTCGACAATCTCGTCGCCTTCGCATCCGGCCAGCCGCCGATCAGCCCCGTCGCCGAGACGCCGTTCACCGGCTGGACGCGGCGCTGACGGATTTCGTGCTGCCGTCATCAAGCGACGTCAGGCTCGCGGCATGAGCGAGCCTTCCCCACGCGAAGCGACGCCGGCGCCCGGCGTCGCGGCGATCTTCCTGGCCTTTCTCCGCCTCGGGCTGACCGCCTTCGGCGGACCCGTGGCGCATCTTGGCTATTTCCGCGAGGCCTTCGTCCGCCGGCTCGGCTGGATCGAGGAGGCGGCCTATGCCGATCTCGTCGCCCTCTGCCAGTTCCTGCCAGGGCCGACGTCGAGCCAGGTCGGCATGGGCATCGGCTATGAGAAGCGCGGCATGGCCGGCGCGCTCGCGGCCTTCGCGGGCTTCACGCTGCCCTCGGCCGTGCTCATGGCCGGCTTCGGGCTGGTGGTCGCCGACGGCAGTGCCGTCGATCCGGGGCTCCTCGCCGGCCTTGCGATCGTCGCGGTGGCGGTGGTGGCGGAGGCCGTGCGCGGCATGGCCGCCTCGCTCGCGGCGACGCGGCGAACGGCTGCGATCGCGATCCTCGCCGCGGCCCTTGCGCTTGCCCTTCCCGGTGCCCTGACGCAGCTCGCGCTCATTCTCGGCGCCGCGCTGGTCGGCCTCGCCGTGCCGCTCGCCGCTGTGCCGGCCGGCCAGCCGCGCGCGGCGATCGGCTCGCGCCGCCTTGCCGCCTCTGCCATCGTGCTGTCTGCCGTGCTGCTGTTCGGGCTGCCGCTCGCCGCCGGCGTGACCGGCTCGCCGGTGCTGGCCTTTGCCGATGCGTTTTACCGGGCCGGGGCGCTGGTGTTCGGCGGTGGCCATGTCGTGCTGCCGCTGCTCGAGCGCAGCGTCGTCGCCGCCGGCTTCGTGCCGGGCCCGAGCTTCATCGCCGGCTACGGCGCGGCGCAGGCGATGCCGGGGCCGCTGTTCTCGATCGCCGCGTTTCTCGGCACGGTCGCGGCGGTGCCGAATGCCGCCCTCGGCGCGGTGATCGCGACGCTGGCGCTGTTCGCGCCGGGCTTCCTCCTGATCATCGGCGTGCTGCCGTTCTGGCGCCGCCTTGGCGGCTATCAGGCGGTGCGGCGCGCGCTCATCGGCGTCAACGCGGCCGTGGTCGGGCTGCTGGCCGCGGCGCTCTATGATCCCGTGATCGTGACCGCGGTGCATGGCCCGCGCGACGCGGCGCTGGCACTGTGCGCCTGGGGCCTCATTGCCGTTGGCCGCGTTCCGCCCTGGATCGTCGTCATCCTCGGCGCGGTGGTGGGCCTTGCCCTGCAGCACTTCGGCTAACGGGGATCGGCGTCACCGCCGGTGCGAGGCTGCGGGTAGGGGCCGCAGTCAACGCGCCGGCAGCGACGCCGAAGGGGGGATCAGTCGAGCGCGACATGCTCCGCCGGCCCGGAGGCGCGCTTGTTCCTGAGGAGCAGCAGCAGCGGGATCGTGGTCAGCGTCACGAACATCATGAACTTGAAGTCGTCGATGTAGGCGACGAAGGCGGCCTCGCGCATGATGAAGCCGTCGAGCGAGGCCATCGCGCTGAGGCTGCCATTGGCGATGTCGGCCGGCAGGGCCGGATTGGTCGCGGTGACATGGCCGGCGAGCGACTGGTGATAGATCTGCGTGTTCTGCGACAGGAGCGTCGCCACCAGCGAGACGCCGATCGACGAGCCGAGATTGCGCACCAGGCTGAAGAGGCTGGCCGCATCGGTGCGCCATTTCGCCGGCAGCGTCGCAAAGGCAATGGTCGAGAGCGGCACGAAGACGAAGCCGAGCCCGAAGCCCTGGGTGATGCCGGTCACCATGAACGGCGTCGAGCCCATCTCGGGCGACCAGGTCGTCATCTCGTAAAGCGACCACGAGGTCAGCGAGAGACCGACGAGGATCAGCAGCCGCGCATCGACCCGTCCGACCAGCCGCCCGACCAGCATCATCGCGATCATCGTGCCGACGCCGCGCGGCGCCAGGATGATGCCGGTGGTGATGACCGGATAGCCGTAGAGATTCTGCAGCATCGGCGGCAGCAGCGCCATGGTGGCGAGCAGGATGATGCCGATGATGAAGATGAAGACGAGGCCGGTGACGAAGTTGCGGTCCCTGAAGATGTGCGGATCGATGAAGGTCAGGCGCGACGTCGCCATGTGAATGGTGAACACCCAGAAGCCGATGGCCGCGAGGCTCGCCTCGATCAGGATTTCGGGCGAGGAGAACCAGTCGAGCTGTTCGCCGCGATCCAGCATCATCTGCAGCGCGCCGATGCCGAGCGAGAGGAAGGCGAAGCCGAAGAAATCGAACTTGCGTTGGCGGATCGTTCCTTCCGCCATGAAGAAGAAAATGCCGAGAAAGGCGACGATGCCGACCGGCAGGTTGATGAAGAACACGAAGCGCCAGTTGAAGCTGTCGGTGAGCCAGCCGCCGAGCGTCGGTCCGATGATCGGGCCGACCATGATGCCGGCGCCCCACATCGCCATGGCCTGGCCGTGACGCTCCTTCGGATTGATGCTGAGCAGCACCGATTGCGACAGCGGCACCAGCGCGGCGCCGAAGACGCCTTGCAGCACGCGGAAGCCGACCATCTGCATCAGGCTGGTGGAGAGGCCACACAGCATCGAGGCGAGGGTGAAGCCGACGATGCAGGTCAGGAAGAGGCGCTTGATGCCGATGCGGTCGGCGACCCAGCCGGTGATCGGCGTCGCGATCGCAGCGGCGACGATATAGGAAGTGAGGACCCAGGTGATGGTGTCCTGCGCCGCGCCGAGCGAGCCCTGCATCGAGGGCAGCGCGACATTGGCGATCGTGGTGTCGAGCACCTGCATGATCGTCGCGAGCATGATCGAGACGGTGATCAGCCCGCGGAAGGGGACGACGGGTGCGGCGCTCGTGGTCGTCATCAGGCTATCCTCGCGCGCGGGATCGCCCGCGCCAGGGCATCAGGTCGGGCTCGAGAACCAGCCTCTCAGTGCGCCGTCTCGACGACCGGGGCCGCCGAGGCGACGGCCGTGCCGAAGCCGGGCAGAGCGCGCTTGAAGCCGGTATCGACATTGACCGAGGCGCTGAGCCCGGTCGGAACAGCGGCGATATCGAGGGCGCCCTCGATCTTGAGGCGCACCGGGACGCGCTGGACGACCTTGACCCAGTTGCCGGTCGCGTTCTGCGCCGGCAGCAGTGAGAAGGCCGAGCCGGTGCCGGCATCGATCGATTCGACCTCCGCCTTGAAGGTGCGGTCGGGATAGGCGTCGAAGACGATGCTCGCTTCCTGGCCGACCTTCATGTGGGTGAGGTCGGTTTCCTTGAAGTTTGCTTCGACATAGGAGGTGCTGGTCTCGACGAGGCTCATCAGCACCGTCGGCGCCATGGCCGGGTTGGTCACATATTGGCCGACGCGAAGGCGGTCGGTCTGCGAGACGACGCCGTCGGCGGGCGCATAGACGGTGGTCTGCGCCAGCGCGAGCGCGGCGCTTGCCCGCGCGGCGAGCGCCTGCATCACGGCCGGATGCTGGTCGGTCGGCTGGTCGGGCTGGCCGCCGAGCGCCGTCAGCGCTCCGGAAACGCGCTCCTCAGCCTGCGCGACCGCCTGGACGGCGATGCGGAGATTGTTCTGCGCCGTGTCGAAATCGGCATTCGAGCTGACGCCGCGCTTCAGCAGATCCTGCTGGCGGCTGAACACCTTCTGCTGATAGTCGAGCGTCTGTTCGGCCGATTTCTCTTCCGAGATCGCCTGCTGGTAGGACGAGCGCAACTGCTCGACCTGAAGGCGGGCTACCGCCACCGCGGCGTCAGCCTGATTGAGCGCGATCGTGTAGGGCTCGGGATCGATCTTGAACAGGAGATCGCCCTTCTTGACGGCCTGGTTCTCGCGCACCGCGACCTCGACGATGCGGCCGGACTGGTCGGCCGTGATCGCGACGCGGTTCTGCTCGAGATAGGCGTTGTCGGTCGAGGCGTAGCGCCCGCCGGTCAGCCACAGATAGCCGCCTCCGATGGCGAGCACGAGCGGCAGCGACAGCATCAGCACGAGCCGCAGGCTGCGGCGGCGACGCGGCGGCGCGCTCTCCGCCTCGGCAACGGCCGTAACCGGAGCTGCGGCGCGGGGTGGGGCGTCGGCATCCGGCTCGGCACTCATAGAGGCGCACTCGTCTTTTCGGGTTTTGCGGCGGTTCCGGCGGGCGATGCGACGCACAGCAGATTGGGCTCGGCGCCGTAGCGGGCCATATTGGCGCGCATCAGCGTCAGCGCCTCGATCAGCTTTTCGGTTTCCGCCTCGCTGACGCCTTCGAGCGCCGATTTCAGCACGTCGTCGGCGATCGATTTCATGGCGTTGAGATGCGGCTTCACCGACGGGGTCAGCTGCAGGCGGCGGGCGCGGCGGTCGGACGGATCGGGCAGGCGGACGACATAGCCGAGCGCCTCGAGGCGGTCGATATGGCGCGACAGCGTGATCGGCTCGACGTCGAGCGCTTCCGCGACGACGGCCTGGTTCGACCCTTCGTTATGATAGAGAAAGGCGAGAACCTGCCACTGCGCCCTGGTGAGGGCACAGCTTTGCGCGGCCTGGTCGAAGGCGCGGCGCAGCAGCCGCGCGACGTCGTTGATCAGGAAGCCGAGGTGCTTTTCCGGGGGCATCGTATCCATGGGTCGCAATATAATAAGTGCAGGATATAATATCAAGCGACATCATCGCCGGTTCCGGCGCCCTGCCGGCGGCATGGCGCCGCCTGATCCGGGGCGATCAAGCCGCTGCGAAGGCGTGAACTTTTTTGGGATGCCGGCGTTGAATCCGCCGCCTCGTGCCGTAAGCTGGCCTTGATTGTTCGGTAGCCGCCACGGTTCCACGAGCGGACAAGGGGCGGGGTTTGGATCGAACCATTTCAGGCAAGATGCCGCGCGACTACCGGATCGATTTCTTCCGCGGCCTCGCGCTCGTGTCCATCTTCGTCAATCACATTCCGGGCAACTGGTTCTCGACCTTCACGCATCGCAATTTCGGCCTGTCGGACGCTGCGGAAGTGTTCGTGCTGCTTGCCGGGATGTCGGCGGCGCTCGCCTATTATCCGCGCTTCCTGAACGGGCAGGCGGCGCTCTCGGTCGGCCAGATCGCGCGCCGCATCGGCACGATCTACATCGCCCATCTCTCCTCGATCGCGATCGGCTTCGCCGTCTATGCGGGCGCCTCGCTCTGGCTCGATCGGCCGGAGCTGCTCGTTCCCGACGAGCGCCACTGGATCCTCGACCAGCCGGTCCAGGCGCTGGCCGGCATCGGCGCGCTCACCTACCAGACCGGTAATTTCAACATCCTGCCGATGTATATCGGCATGATGGCGCTGTTGCCGCTCATCATGATGCTGGCGCGGGTGAACCTGCTCCTGGCATTCCTCGCCAGCGCCGCGCTGTGGCTCGTCGCCAACATCTTCCATCTCGGACCGCCGAACATTCCCGGCAGCGGCGTCTGGTACTTCAACCCGCTGACCTGGCAGCTCATCTTCACGATCGGCTTCTGCGGCGGCGTGCATCTGCGGCGCGGCACCAAGGTCGCGCCGTCGATGGTCCTCTATCTGCTTTCGATCGCCTATCTCGCCGCCTGCGCCCTCCTGGTCATGGTGCCGCTCTGGGATCGCTTTCCGGTGATGCCGGAATGGGTGTGGCTCTCCGGCTTCAACAAGAGCTGGGTCGGGATCTTCCGCCTGCTGCATCTCCTGGCGCTCGTCTATGTCGTGCTGTGCAGTCCCATTCCCGGCTGGCTGAAGGCGCGGCTGACGCATGACAACTGGATCGTCCGCCTCGGCCGCAACACGCTGCCGGTGTTCTGGCTGTCGACCCTGCTGGCAGTGACCGGCCACATCATCCGCGAGGACGTGTTCCTGCTGCCGAACGACCCCGTGCTGACGCTGCACTCGCTGCTCGTCGATTCGCTGCTCGTCGGGGTCGGGATGGCGCTCCTGTTCGCGCTCGCCTTCCTGCTCGACGGCACCAAGCCGGGCAGCGGAAAACCCGCCGCGGCGGCAGCCCCGGCGCAGAAGCCACGTGATCATGCCGCCCCGGTCGCGGCGACGCGCACCGGTCGCTTCGAGGCGGCGGAATAGGCGCGGCGCCAGCGCGTTCTCGTTAGCCGCAAAAGAAAAGCGCCGCACGATGACGCGCGGCGCTCTCCTGAGTTTTACTCGAAATTTAGAATTCTTGTTGCGCGACCGACGCTCAATGCATCGTCGTCGCCTCCTTCAGCCGGGCAATCTCGTCCTTGACGTGAAGCTTCTTGCGTTTCAGCGCCTTGATCTGAAGTGGATCGATGCTGGGATGAGTCTTCATCACATCCTCGATTTCCTTGTCGAGCGCCTCGTGACGACGCTCAAGCGCTTCAAGATGCGACAGCATGGACATGCGGAATGCCTCCTTCGCTCAAGATGACAGCACGACGATCGTGCCACAAAACCGAGGGGGTGTCGAACGCCGGAAGGCCCGGATGACGCATTCGTGACACTGCCGGCTCACGACCTCTCCCTCATTCTGATGTGTGGGCTCCGCCTCTGCGTTCAAGAGGCTTCGGGCGAAACGTCTCGCTTGCGGATGGCCGAGCATGTATCCTCGTCCCGAGGGCAATCCGTCCGCTGCTGTGCGGCGGCTCGGCGGGGTTTTGTGCGTATGACCGAGGACGAAGAGCAGGAAATCCGGTTCGAGCTGGCACGTCTCAGGCAGGAGCACGCCGATCTCGACGCCGCCATTTCCGTGATGTCGGAAACCGGCAAGATCGACCCGCTGCGGATCCAGCGGCTCAAGAAGAAGAAGCTGGCGCTGAAGGACCGCATCGCCGTCCTCGAGGATCAGCTGCTGCCCGATATCATCGCCTGAGGTCTTGGCCGGCGCTCAGCGGCGCGGGCCGCGCCGGCGTGCGCCGAGCATCGGCTCGATCCTGCCGATCAGTCCGGCCGGGGTCTCGCCCATCTCGATCGCGGTTGCGGCGAGGCGCGAACTGACAGCGGCGACGCGGCCTTCGAGCAGGCTGTCCATGCCGCCGACGGCGGCGCGCAGCGCATCGAGCCGCGGCTGGCAATCGGCCGGCGCCGCATTCCACAGCACGAGCGCGAACTGATAGGGGTCGATGCGGGCGGCGACGTCGCAGGAGCGCAGCGTCGCCTTGATGCGGCCGCCGATCGTCTGCAGCACGCGGTTGGCCACCTGCTGGCCGTGCCGCTCGGCGACGCCGGCGAGCCCGTCGATGGCGATCAGCACGCCGACGGCCGGCGTCTGGTAGCGGCTGCGGAAGGCCGCGGCCTTCTCGACCTCGCGCTCGAAGGCGCGGCGGTTGAAGAGCCCCGACACCGGATCGACCGCCGCCTCGACCTCGAGCGTCGCGATGCGGTGGCGGCTGAGATCGAGCGCTGCGCGGAGCGCCGCCACTTCCTGCGACAGGCGCACGACCAGGGCCCGTTGTTCGACCGGGACCTGCTGGATCTCGTCGTCGACCGCGACGGCCGGCCGGCGCGTCGGCGGATCGAACTCTGCGGGGCGATGCGGCGAGGGGGCGGCGAACCTTGGGTCTGGCATCGTGAGATCGTGCGGCGGATTTGGTTCACCATTGGTTAACACCGGCGCCGGCGAATGGATTTTGGCAAGGTTTCGCAAGTTCTTGCCGTGGCGCCTTCGGGCGTTCGGTCTCGCGGTGATCCAGGGCGACGGCGCTCCGCGCTTGCACGCGCCGCGCCGGCTTTATAGTGTCCGCCGCATCACGGTGACATGGAGAGACGCGCTTGGCAGGAACCGCTGCGCCGGTCGCCATCATCATGGGCAGCCAGTCGGACTGGCAGACCATGAAGGCGGCCGCTGAAACCCTCGACGCGCTCGGCATCCGCCATGACGACCGCATCGTTTCGGCCCATCGCACGCCCGAGCGGCTCTACGCCTTCGCCAGCGGCGCGCGCGAGGCCGGCCACAAGGTGGTGATCGCGGGCGCCGGCGGCGCCGCCCATCTGCCGGGCATGTGCGCGGCGATGACGCCGCTGCCGGTGCTCGGCGTTCCCGTCGAATCGAAGGCGCTTTCCGGCCAGGACAGCCTGCTCTCGATCGTGCAGATGCCGGCCGGCATCCCGGTCGGGACGCTGGCCATCGGCCGCGCCGGCGCCGTCAATGCGGCGCTGCTCGCCGCGGCCATCCTGGCGCTCGAGGATGCGGCGCTCGCCGCCCGTCTCGATCAGTGGCGCGCCGACCAGACGGCGCGGGTCGCCGAGGAGCCGGCACGCGATGTCTGAGCATGCGTTGCGGCCGGGCTCGACCATCGGCATTCTCGGCGGCGGCCAGCTCGGCCGCATGCTGGCGGTCGCGGCGGCCGAACTCGGCTTCCGTTGCCATATCTATTGCCCGGACGGCGAAAGCCCGGCCTTCGACGTCGCCGGCGCGCGCACCGTCGCCTCCTATGAGAACCAGGCGGCGCTGTCGGCCTTTGCCGGCTCCGTCGACGTCGTCACCTATGAATTCGAGAATGTGCCGGCCAGCACGGCCGATTTCCTCAGCGAGCAGGTCGCCGTGTATCCGGGCGTCCGCGCGCTGGCGGCGGCGCAGGACCGGCTCGCCGAAAAGGAACTGATGCGCTCGCTCGGCATCGATGTCGCGCCGTTCGCCCGCGTCGACAGCCGCGCCGATCTCGACGCCGCCCTCGCCGCGCTCGGCCGGCCGGCGATCCTCAAGACGCGCCGCTTCGGCTATGACGGCAAGGGCCAGGCAAAGATCCTGCCGGGCGAGGATGCCGGCGCCGCCTTCGACGCGATTGGCCATCGCGCCGCGGTGCTGGAAGGCTTCGTGCGCTTCGCGCGCGAGGTTTCGGCGCTGGTCGTGCGCGGCCGCGGCGGCGAGACCGCCGTTTACGACATCACCGAGAACGTCCACCGCAACCATATCCTCGACACCTCGACCGTCCCCGCCGCGATCCGCGACGAGACGGCGGAGGAGGCACGCGCGCTCGGCATCCGCATCGCCGAGGCGCTCGATTATGTCGGGCTGCTCGCCGTCGAGATGTTCGTCGTCGAGGAGGGCACCTCCGAGCGCCTCCTCGTCAACGAGATCGCGCCGCGGGTGCACAATTCCGGTCACTGGACACAGGACGGCGCCGTGGCCTCGCAGTTCGAGAACCACATCCGCGCCGTCGCCGGCTGGCCGCTCGCCTCGACCGAGCGCCATTCCGATGCGGTCATGACCAATCTGATCGGCGCGGACGCCGATCACTGGCACGCCCTCGCGGCCGATCACGGCGCGCGGCTCCATCTCTACGGCAAGGCCGAAAGCCGCCCCGGCCGCAAGATGGGGCACGTCAACAGGATCACGCCGAAGCGGGGTTAGGTCAGAAGACCCTCACCCCGACCCTCTCCCGCAAGCGGGCGAGGGGGCGCTTGCATCGCCTCTGCCGGATCATTCCAGCCAGCGCAGTCTGGCATTTCCGACCCCCTCTCCCGCTGGCGGGAGAGGGCAGGGGTGAGGGGCTGCCTGCCCCTTCCGCCGGGACCATGCCGCCCCCATATGCGCGGTTTCCCCGAGGGGTGGCGTCCGCCGCCCAAAGGCGCTATCGAAGGCGCCGATTTCCGCCCTTTCATTGAAGATGAACCGATGACAGCTGCCACGACCGCTGCGAAGACCGTTTATCCGCCCGCCGATCCCTCGCCGTCCTTCCCGAAGATCGAGGAGACGATCGGCGCGTGGTGGAAGGAGAACCGGATTTTCGAGCGCTCGATCGAGCAGCGTCGCGAGCAGGGCGCCGGCGAATTCGTCTTCTATGACGGCCCGCCCTTCGCCAACGGCCTGCCGCATTACGGCCATCTCGTCACCGGCTTCGTCAAGGATCTGGTGCCGCGCTACCAGACCATGCGCGGCAAGGTGGTCGACCGCCGCTTCGGCTGGGATTGCCATGGCCTGCCGGCCGAGATGCAGTCCGAGAAGGAGCTCGGCGTCTCCGGCCGGCTCGAGATCCTGAAATATGGCGTCGCCCGCTTCAACGAGCATTGCCGCACCTCGGTGCAGCAGTTCACGTCGGACTGGGAATATTACGTCACCCGCTCGGCGCGCTGGGTCGATTTCAAGAACGATTACAAGACCATGGACCTCTCCTACATGGAGAGCATCCTCTGGGCCTTCAAGCAGCTGCACGACAAGGGTCTGATCTATGAGGGCTACCGCGTCGTGCCCTATTCCTGGGCCGCGCAGACGCCGCTGTCGAATTTCGAGACCCGCCTCGACAATTCCTACCGCATGCGCCAGGACCCGGCGCTGACGGTCGGCTTCCTGCTCGATCCGCTGCCGGGCGAGCCGGCGACGCGGCTTCTCGCCTGGACGACGACGCCGTGGACGCTGCCGTCCAACATGGCGCTCGCGGTCAAGGCCGATGCCGACTACGCGGTGCTCGAAAAGGACGGCGAGCGGCTGATCATCGGTGCGCCGCTCGTTGCCAATTATGCGCATGAGCTCGCGGGCTATGCCGAGGTCGCCACCGTCACCGGCGCCGATCTCGTCGGCCGCAGCTACCAGCCGCTGTTCCCGGCCTTCGAGGCCGAGCGCGCCAATGGCGCCTTCCGCGTCCATGCCGGCGGCTTCATCGAGATGACCGACGGCACCGGCGTCGTGCACATAGCGCCGGCCTTCGGCGAGGACGACATGGCGCTCGCGCAGGCGAACGGCATCCCCGTCGTCGATCCGATCGACTTCGCCGGCGATTTCACCGATCTCGTGCCGGCCTATCAGGGCAAGAACGTCTTCGAGGCCAACAAGGACATCATCCGCGACCTGAAGCATCAGGGCGCGGTGCTGCGCCACGAGACCTATGACCACAACTATCCGCATTGCTGGCGCACCGACCAGCCGCTGATCTACAAGGCGCTGCGCTCCTGGTATGTGAAGGTTTCCGCCTTCAAGGACCGGATGGTCGAGCTCAACCAGGGCATCACCTGGGTGCCGGATCACATCAAGGATGGCCTCTTCGGCAAGTGGCTGGAGAATGCGCGCGACTGGAATATCGGCCGCAACCGCTTCTGGGGTTCGCCGATCCCGGTGTGGAAGTCGGATGATCCGAACTATCCGCGCATGGACGTCTATGGCTCGCTCGACGAGATCGAGCGCGACTTCGGCGTGCGCCCGACTGACCTGCACCGGCCCTATATCGACGACCTGACGCGGCCGAATCCCGACGATCCCACCGGCAAGTCGATGATGCGCCGCGTCGAGGACGTGCTCGATTGCTGGTTTGAATCGGGCTCGATGCCGTTCGCGCAGGTGCATTACCCGTTCGAGAACAAGGACTGGTTCGAGGGCCATTTCCCCGGCGATTTCATCGTCGAATATGTCGCGCAGACGCGCGGCTGGTTCTACACGCTGATGGTGATGTCGACGGCGCTGTTCGACCGCGCGCCGTTCCGCTCCTGCGTCTGCCACGGCGTCGTGCTCGACGAGAACAAGCAGAAGCTCTCGAAGCGGCTGAAGAACTATCCGGACCCGATCGACGTCTTCAACACCTTCGGCGCCGACGCACTGCGCTGGTATCTCGTGTCCTCGCCGCTGCTCTCCGGCGGCGATCTCGCGATGGCCAAGGACGGCCGCGCCATCGCCGAGACCGTGCGACAGGTGATGCTGCCGATCTGGAACGCCTATTCGTTCTTCACGCTCTACGCCAATATCGACGGCATCCCGGCCCGGATGGTTGATACCGCCAACACGGAAATTGACCGTTACATCCTGGCCAAGACGGCGGATTTGATCCGCGGCATCGAGGCGGCGATGGCAAAGCTCGATCTTGCCGGCGCCACCAACGCGTTCCCGCCCTTCATCGAGGCGCTGAACAACTGGTTCATCCGCCGCTCGCGCGAGCGCTTCTGGAAGGCCGACAAGGACGCCGACAAGCAGGCGGCCTATGACACGCTCTACACCGTGCTCGTCACCATGACGCGCGCGCTGGCGCCGTTCCTGCCGTTCCTGACCGAGCATATCCATCGCGCGCTGGTCGACGGGGCGAGCGTGCATCTTGCCGATTGGCCGGATGCCTCGGCGTTTGACTACGATGCTGCACTGGTTGAGCGGATGGATTTGGCCCGAGCGGTGGCTTCTGCGGCGGCATCGATCCGTACTGCCAAGAATCTCCGCACGCGTCAGCCTCTCAACATGTTGACGGTTGCGCACCCGCGTGATGTCGGCCAGTTGATCAAGGTTCAGGATCTTCTGAAGGACGAGGCCAACGTCAAAAACGTCGTGTTCTCGACAACGCCTTCCGACTATGGCCATCCGATCCTTACGCCAAATCTTCCCGTCGTCGGCAAGCGTCTGGGCGCTGCGCTGCGCAATGTCATCGCGGCTGCGAAGGCTGGCGAGTGGAAGCTCGTGGGCGAGGCGGTCGAGGTCGGCGGTGTCGTCCTGGAGAAGGGCGAGTATTTCCTGAAGTTCCAGGCCAATGAGGGCGTCGACGCGGCGCCGTTCGACGGCTCGGCCGGCGTCGTCGTGCTCGATACGCATGTCGATGCGGCGCTGGAGCGCGAGGGCATCGCGCGCGACTTCATCCGCCTCGTGCAGGTGGCGCGCAAGGATGCGGGCTTCCGCATCTCGGACCGCATCCATATCGAGGTGAAGGCGGCCAACGCCGCCGCGGCCGCGATCCTCGACCACCAGGACACGGTGAAGTCCGAGACGCTGGCGGAAAGCCTGCGCCCGACAGACGCCACGCCGGAAGGCCATGTGTCGGAGACGGTGCTCGACGACCAGCCGATCGCGATCGGCGTGCGCATCGCGCGCTGAGGCGGCGACCGGCCGGAAGAACCAAGGGCGGCCGCGAGGCCGCCCTTTTTTGTCAGCGCGTCGCCTGCATCAGCGGATAGGAGCGGCGCACCGCCTCGGCGATGGCGGCCGCGGCGACGGCCTTGAGGATGTCGCCGGGGATGAAGACCAGCGAGCCGGTCATGGCATCGGTGAGCGAGATCTTGGCGACGGCGGCGACCCAGGGAACGCCGATCAGATAGACGACGCCGATGCCGCCGATCACCGAGACGGCGAAGAACCAGACCGCGTTGATGCGCTGCCAGTTGCGCTCGGCGAGAAGGCCGGTGACGAAGGCGGCGATCGGCCAGGACAGGATGAAGCCGGCGGTCGGGCCGAAGAAGACGCCGAGGCCGCCATGGCCGCCGGCGAGGATCGGCAGGCCGAGCGCGACCAGCACGACGAAGAGCAGGATGGCGAGGCCGCCGCGCTTCGCGCCGATCAGGCAGCCGGCCAGCATGACGCCGAGCGTCTGCGCGGTGATCGGCACCGGCAGGAAGCCGACCTGGATCGGCGGCACCAGGCCGAGCGCCGCCATCAGGGCGGCGAAGAGGGCGATATAGACGATATCGCGGGTCGAGACGCCTGTGGTCATGGTCCAAAATCCCCGTTGCTGTCGATCATTCCGTCAAAAGAACCCGTCATCAAGCCTCATAGCCGCGCGCCTCGATGGCATCGGCCAATTCGTCCGCCGCCTTCAGCGTGCGGATGACCAGCGGCACGATGAGCGCCCGGAGGCTCGAGCCGAGCCCGCGCGCCGCCTGCGCCTCGCGCACATGGCGAAATTCCTCGGCGATCATCGGCACGAAGCGGATGGCGAGCGCGATGGCGAGGCCGACCTTCTCCGGCCGCGCGCCGAAGCGGCGCAGCGGCTCCAGCAGCCATTCGACGAGTTCCGCCATTTCCGAGATCGGCGTCGCGAGCGTGACCGCGCCGGCGAGAAGGATCAGCGTCGCAAAGCGCGCTGCCGCGAGGACTCCTTCGGCCGGATTGCCGAAGACCAGCTGGAACAGCAGGATGACCGCGACAAGCACCGCCGGCCCGCGCAGATCGGCGATGAGCCGGCGCCATGAGGCGCCCGTCGAGAGATAAACGGCGAGCGCCACCGGCACGCTCGCGAGCGCCACCCACGGCGAGGCGCTGAGGAAGAGGGCCAGCGAGGCGACGAGCAGGCCGCCGACCTTGGCGCCGGCCGGCAGGCGGTGCAGCCAGGATTGGCCTTGCGCATAGAGGCCGATCGTCATCGCATATGCTCGCGATAGAAGGGCAGCACCTTTGCGGGCGGGCCGTCGGCGGCGATGCGGCCATCGTCGATCATCAGCACGCGGTCGACGCGCTGGAGCAGGTCGAGATCGTGGCTGACGATCACCGCCTGATGCGGCAGCGCCTCGATCGCGCTCGCGACGCGGTTGCGATTGCGAAGGTCGAGCAGCGTCGTCGGCTCGTCGAAGACGAGGATGTCGGGCTCGGTGACGAGCACGGCCGAGAGCGCGACGAGCTGTTTCTCGCCGCCCGAGAGCTGGTGCACCGGCCGCTCGCGGAGATGCCCGAGATCGTAGCGGGCGAGCGCCGCGTCGATGCGCCCGTCGATCTCCGCCTTCGGCACCTTGCGCGCCTTGAGGCCGAAGGCGAGATCTTCGGAAACGATCGGCATCACGATCTGATGGTCGGGGTTCTGGAACACGAAGCCGACCTTGCGGCGGATGGCCTTGGCGTCGCGGGCCGTATCGAGCCCGTCGATGGTGACGCGGCCGGACCGGGGAATGACGAGGCCGTTGAGAAGGCGGGCGAAGGTGCTCTTGCCCGAGCCGTTGGCGCCGACGATGCCGATCCGCCTTTCATTGAGCGAAACCGTGATGTCGGCGAGCACGAGGCGGCCGTCGAAATCATGGCTTACGGCGTCGAGCGCGATCATGCCTGCCGGGCGTCCCCCGCTGGACGGGATTGTGCAACGCCGCATGCGATAGAGCCTCGATCCGGCCGGGTCAATCGACGATTTGCCGGCTCGCTGTCCGCCCGTCCGGCGCGTCCGCGGGACTTTCGCTGCGCCGCGTCATTCGCTACAAATCCTCTCATGACCCAGAACCTCGCTGCTCTCCTTCCCGTCCTCAAGGCCGCTCCCGTCGTCCCGGTGCTCATCATCGAGGATGTCCGCACGGCCGTTCCGCTCGCCCGCGCTCTCGTCGCCGGCGGGCTCACCGCGCTCGAGGTGACGCTGCGCACGCCGGCGGCGCTCGAGTGCATCCGCGCCATCGCGGCCGAGGTCGAGGGCGCCCATGTCGGCGCCGGCACGATCCTCGACGAGAAGCAGTTCGATGCGGCCGTTGCCGCCGGCTCGACCTTCCTGGTCAGCCCCGGCGCGACGCCGCGGCTGCTCGCCCATGCCGCCGGCTCGCCGGTGCCGCTCCTGCCCGGCATCGCCACGGCGAGCGAGGCGATGGCGCTGCTCGAAGCCGGCTATGGCGCCGCCAAGTTCTTCCCGGCCGAACAGGCGGGCGGCGCGCCTTATCTGAAGGCGCTGTCCTCGCCCATTCCCGGTCTCGTCTTCTGCCCGACCGGCGGCGTCAGCCTCAAGAACGCGCCGACCTATCTCGCGCTGCCGAATGTCGTCTGCGTCGGCGGCTCCTGGGTCGCGCCGGCTGCGGCGGTCGCCGCCGGCGACTGGGACGCGATCACGACGCTCGCCGCCGAGGCCGCGGCGCTGAAAGCCGCCTGAGCCGCTTGCGGCTCCCCTGTGGCGTCCCTACCTTGCGTCTGAAATCAAGCAAGGTGGGGAGACGAGCATGATCGACGGCAAGAAGCTGCTGGACCAATTCCTCGGCGCCGAGGCAGGGCGCTCCGGCG
This sequence comes from Kaistia sp., assembly GCA_965229325.1. Lineage (GTDB taxonomy): Bacteria > Pseudomonadota > Alphaproteobacteria > Rhizobiales > Kaistiaceae > Kaistia. The sequence continues at coordinate 3,797,183 of OZ245873.1, forward strand.
TTCCGACTGGCCTTGGCCAATCGGGCCGCGCGCCGGCGCCGCCGCCTGCCTCCGGCGGGCTCGGCGGCCTCGGTGATCTCATCGGCGGACTCACCGGTGGCGCGGGTGGCGGCGGCAGTGGCGGCCTCGGCGGCATGTTCGGCCAGGTCACGGACTACGCCAAGAAGAACCCCGGCATGTCCACCGTGATCGCGGGCGGTCTCGCCTCTGTCCTGATGGGCGGCGGCAAGATCAAGCCGAATGCGCTGACGCTCGGCGGCCTCGCCGCGCTCGGAACGCTCGCCTACAAAGCTTACCAGCAGTACCAGATCAACAATCCCGCCGCGCCGTCGACGCCGGCGCAGCCGCCGGCCGCTCGTCCGGCGCCCGCCGGCAGTGCGCTGCCCCCGCCGGTGGCGCAGCACACCGAGACGGCCGAGGATGCCGCCGCGCTCTCGATCATCGTCGCGATGATCGCCGCCGCCAAGGCCGATGGCCATGTCGACGACGCCGAGCGCCAGAAGATCCTCGGCAAGCTCTCCGAGGGCGGACTGACCGCCGAGGAGCAGGCCTTCTTCGAGCACGAACTGGCGGCGCCGCTCGATTTCAACCGCGTCGTCGGCCTCGCGACGAGCCCCGAGCAGGCGATCCAGCTCTATGCCGCCTCGCTGCTCGCCATCACGCCCGATCAGCCGGCCGAGCGCGCCTATCTCGACATGCTGGCCGCCCGCCTCGGCCTCGAACCCGGCCTCAAGGTCGCGATCGAGCAGGCAGTGGCGAGCGCCGCCGGCTGAGGGCGGGGTCAGGTCCTTTCGATCACGAAAGGTCTCCAGGGTGTCATTGCCGGGCTTGACCCGGCAATCCAGCCTTAGCTGCCCAGGCTCTTGAAGCCTCAGTCTGGGTTGCCGGGTCAAGCCCGGCAACGACAGATCTTCTTGCTCGTGAGCCGTAGCTCACGCCGACCAGCCCTCACGCCGCCTTGGCGTTGCGGGTCAGGAAATCGCCGATGCGGTCCATGGCCTTCAGGATGTTCTCGGTCGAATTGGCGTAGGAGAGGCGGATATAGCCCTCGCCATGGATGCCGAAATCGGGGCCGCCGATGGTGGCGACGCCAGCTTCTTCCAGCAGCGCCGAGGCGAGCGGCTTCGCCTTCCAGCCGGTCGCGCCGATATTGGGGAACGCATAGAACGCGCCCTTCGGCGTCGCGCAGGAGACGCCCGGCAGCGCGTTGGCGCTTTCGACGACGACGCGGCGGCGGCGGTCGAATTCTTCCACCATGGCGGTGACGGCATCCTGCGGCCCGGTCAGTGCGGCGAGGCCCGCCCATTGCGCCGGCGCGTTGACGCAGGACCAGCAATTGACGGCGAGCTTGCGCACCTTGTCGACGAGCGCGGTCGGCCAGACGGCATAGCCCATGCGCCAGCCGGTCATCGCATAGGTCTTCGACCAGCCGTCGAGCAGGATCACGCGGTCGCGGATCTCGGGATAGGAGAGCAGCGAGGTGTGCGGCAGGCCGTCATAGACCATCTGGCCGTAGATCTCGTCGGAGAGGATCGCGATGTCGGGCCGATCAACGAGGCCGGCGACGAGCTTGTCGATCTCGGCCTTCGGCGTGACGCCGCCGGTCGGATTGGCCGGCGAATTCAGGATGATGAGCCGCGTCGCCGGCGTGATCAGCGCCAGCGTCTCCTCGGCGGAGAAGGCGAACTTGTTCTCCTCGCGGATCGGAACGGGAACCGGCCGCGCGCCTGTGAACTCGATCATCGAGCGATAGATCGGGAAGCCGGGATCGGGATAGAGGATATCGGCGCCGGGCTCGCCGAACATCAGGATCGCCGCGAACATCGTCACCTTGCCGCCCGGCACGACGACGACATTCTCCGGCGAGACGGGCGCGCCGGTGCGCGCCGCGACATCGGCCGCCACGGCCTCGCGCAGCGGCAGGATGCCGGTCGCGGGCGTATAGCCGTGCTCGCCGTCGCGCAGCGCCTTCACTGCCGCCTCGACGATATGGTCGGGCGTGCGGAAGTCCGGCTGGCCGATGCCGAGATTGATGATGTCGCGTCCCGCTCGTGCCAGCGCCGTGGCCCGGGCGAGGACGGCGAAGGCGTTTTCCTCGCCGATGCGATCGAACTGTGCGACGGTCTTGAACATCTTGGGTGTCCTCGGCTCCCGGTGCGGCATTGCGGCAGGGGCGCCGCAGCATACTCGCTTGTTGATTTCGTATGATGTTTCAGCGCATCCTCCCGCCAAAATCAAACCGATTGAACCGGGAGAATCCCATGTCGTCTACCACATCCAAGAAACTCCGGTCGCAGGCCTGGTTCGACAATCCGGACAATCCCGGCATGACGGCGCTCTATCTCGAGCGCTATCTGAACTACGGATTGACGCGGGCCGAGCTGCAGTCGGGCAAGCCGATCATCGGCATCGCCCAGACCGGCTCGGATCTGTCGCCCTGCAACCGCCACCATCTCGAGCTCGCCAAGCGCGTGCGCGATGGCATCACGGCGGCCGGCGGCCTTGCGATGGAGTTTCCGGTCCATCCGATCCAGGAAACCGGCAAGCGCCCGACGGCGGCGCTCGACCGCAACCTTGCCTATCTCGGCCTCGTCGAGGTGCTCTACGGCTATCCGCTCGACGGCGTCGTGCTGACGACGGGCTGCGACAAGACGACGCCGGCCTGCATCATGGCCGCCGCCACCGTCAACATCCCGGCGATCGTCCTTTCGGGCGGCCCGATGCTGAATGGCTGGTGGAAGGGCGAGCGGACCGGTTCCGGCACGATCGTCTGGAAGAGCCGCGAGCGCATGGCGGCCGGCGAGATCGGCTATGACGAGTTCATGGAAATCGTCGCCTCCTCGGCGCCGTCGGTCGGCCATTGCAACACGATGGGCACGGCCTCGACGATGAACGCGCTGGCCGAGGCGCTCGGCATGAGCCTGCCCGGCTGCGCCGCCATTCCCGCGCCCTATCGCGAGCGTGGCCAGATCGCCTACGAGACTGGCCTGCGCGCCGTCGAGATGGTCTGGGAGGACCTGAAGCCCTCCGACATCCTCACCCGCGAGGCGATCGAGAACGCCATCGTCGTCAATTCGGCGATCGGCGGCTCGACCAACGCCCAGATCCACATCAACGCCATCGCCAAGCATGCCGGCGTGCCGATCAAGATGGATGACTGGCAGGATGTCGGCTACGAGATCCCGCTGCTCGTCAACCTGCAGCCGGCCGGCAAATATCTCGGCGAGGAATTCCACCGCGCCGGCGGCGTGCCCGCCGTCGTCAACGAGCTGGTCAAGAAGGGCAAGATCCGCAACGCGCTGACGGTGAACGGCAAGACGCTCGCCGACAATTGCCGCGGCAAGGAGAGCGAAGACTGGGACGTCATCCTCCCCTATGACCAGCCCCTGGTGAAGGATGCCGGCTTCATCGTGCTGCGCGGCAACCTCTTCGACAGCGCGATCATGAAGACCAGCGTGATCTCGGACGAGTTCCGCCAGCGCTATCTCTCCAACCCGAACGATCCCAACGCCTTCGAGGGCCGCGCGGTCGTCTTCAACGGGCCTGAGGATTATCACCACCGCATCGACGACCCCTCGCTCGAGATCGACGAATACACGCTGCTGTTCATGCGCGGCACCGGGCCGATCGGCTATCCGGGCGGCGCCGAAGTCGTCAACATGCAGCCGCCGGCCGCCCTCATCAAGCGCGGCATCCATGCGCTGCCCTGCATCGGCGATGGCCGCCAGTCGGGTACGTCGGGCTCGCCGTCGATCCTCAACGCCTCGCCGGAGGCAGCCGCCAATGGCGGCCTCGCGCTGCTCCAGACCGGCGACCGGGTCCGCATCGATCTCGGCAAGGGCACGGCCGACATTCTGATCTCGGCCGAGGAATATGCCGAGCGCAAGGCCGAGCTCTCGAAGCAGGGCGGCTATCACTTCGCCGGCAACCAGACGCCGTGGCAGGAGATCCAGCGCGTGCTCGTCGACCAGTTCGACGAAGGCATGGTGCTGAAGCCGGCCGTCAAGTATCAGCATGTGGCGCAGGAAATGGGCGTTCCGCGCGACAATCACTGATCTGCGACCCCCGCCGAGTTGCCGCATGCCGCGTCTTCGCATCGCCCCGCAGGGGATCGGCCTTCATCTCTGGCTCGTGCCGGAGCGGAAGGCCCCCCAACCGATCGAGATCGATGATCTCGACATCTCGGACGATCTCGCCGATCGTATCGAGGCCTGGGGCGATGCCTTCGACGCGGCGTTCGACGACGCCAATCCCTCGGCGACGGTGTTTCCGTCGCCGGAGGCCGAGGTGCTGTGGCGGGCCGAAGGGCAGCTGATCGCCGCGGCGCTGAAGGACGAACTCGGCGAGGACTTCGAGATCGAGACGCGCTTCTGAGACGGTCCGTCCTGCCGATCCAAGCGCCGAGGGAGAGCCGTGATCGACAAGGCCTGGCATGAAGCCAACCCGATGCCGCCGCATGCGACGCTGGACCAGCGCATCGCCTGGCATCTCGACCATGCCGCGAATTGCGGCTGCCGCGACATTCCCGAGAGCATCAAGCAGGAGCTGAAGCGTCGCGGTGTTCCGGTGCCGAAGCGGCGGGAGACCATGGCAAGCGCGCCGGTCGGCTCGGTGCCGCTCGGCGATCTCGTCGATCCCGTGCCGGCGGTGCCGCCCTCGCCGGTGATCCTCGAGGGGACGAGCGTCGCCATCGTCCCGTTCGACGTCGCAGCCCACGCGGCGCCCCTGTTCGAGGCGGTGACGGGACGCGACGATCTCTTCGCCTATATGGGGCAGGGGCCGTTCGCGGATCTCGCCGGCTTCACCGCCTGGTGCGAGGCCGCGGCGGAAAAGTCCGATCCGCTGCTCTTCGCGATTCTCGACCGCGCCAGCGGCATCGCCGTCGGCCATGCCACCTATATGCGCATCGCGCCGGCCGACCGTGTCGTCGAGGTCGGCAACATCCTCTATACGCCGGCGCTGCAGCAGACGCGCGGCGCCACCGAGGCCATGTATCTGATGGCGCGGCACGTGTTCGAGGATCTCGGCTTCCGCCGCTATGAATGGAAATGCAATGCGCTCAACGCGCCCTCGCGCCGCGCGGCGCTCCGGCTCGGCTTCAGTTTCGAGGGCATCTTTCGCCAGCACATGATCGTCAAGGGCCGCAACCGTGACACGGCCTGGTTCGCGATGCTCGATCATGAATGGCCGCGCGTGAAGGCCGCCTTCGAAGCCTGGCTCGATCCCGCCAACTTCAACGAGGACGGCAGCCAGCGCCAGGGCCTCGCCGCCCTTCGAGAGGGCACGGGCAGTGCCTGAGCCGGCCTCGCTGCGGCGGGCCGTCGCCGCGGACCGCGACGCGCTGGTCGCCCTGCAGATGGCGGCTTATGAACCGAACCGGGCGATCATCGGCGGCATCCCGACGCCGCTGACATGGGACTATGACGAGGTTCTCGCCCGGCACGAGGTCTGGCTCGGCGAGGATGGCGACGGGCTCTGCGGTGCCCTCATCCTCGAGCTCCGGCCGGATGATCTCTATATCCAGAGCATCGCCGTTGCGCCGCATGCCAAGGGCCGCGGCGTCGGCAACCTCCTGCTCGCTTATGCCGAAAGTCGGGCGATCGCAGGCGGTCGCGACAGACTGTGCTTGACCGTCAATGGCTTGATGACGTTCAACATGGAGTGGTACGTCCGCAAGGGCTTCGCCATCACCACTGTCGAAACGATCGGAACGCGGCGCCGCATCCAGATGGCCAAGGCGCTGAGAATCGCTCGCACCCCGCCCGACTGACATCCGATCAGCACAAAAATCGCTCTGGGAGGAGCATCCATGACCCGCCGTCTCGAAGGCAAGCGCGCCTTTCTCACCGCCGCGGGCGCCGGCATCGGCCGCGCCACCGCCATCGCCTTCGCCGCCGAGGGCGCGACGGTTATCGCGACCGATCTCAACGCCGCGCTGCTCGCCGACCTGCCTGCGCATGGGATCACCGAAATCCACGCCCTCGACGTGCGCAGCACGAAGGCGGTCGAGGCGCTCGCCGCCGATGTCGGCCCGGTCGACGTGCTCTTCAACTGCGCCGGCTTCGTCCATCACGGCTCGGCGCTGACCACCTCGGACGAGGACTGGGACTTCTCCTTCGACGTCAACGTGAAGTCGATGCACCGGACCATCCGCGCCTATCTTCCCGGCATGCTCGACCAGGGCGCCGGCTCGATCATCAACATCGCCTCGGGCGCCAGCTCGATCCGAGGCCTGGCCAACCGCTATGCCTATGGCGCCTCGAAGGCGGCGGTGATCGGCCTCACCAAGGCAGTCGCAGCGGATCACATCCGCCAGGGCGTGCGCGTCAATGCGATCGCGCCCGGCACCATCCAGTCGCCCTCGCTCGACAGCCGCATCGCCGACCAGGCGGCGAAGACCGGCAAGACCATCGACGAGATCCGCCAGCAGTTCATCGACCGACAGCCGATGGCCCGTCTCGGCACGGCGGAGGAGATCGCCTGGCTCGCCGTCTATCTCGCCTCGGACGAGTCGAGCTACACCACCGGCCAGTGCTATTCGGCCGATGGCGGCTTCGCGCTGTAGACAAAAAAGGGCCGGACGGTTGCAACCGTCCGGCCCTTTGTCACTCGATCGTCGGTGGGCTACTTGCCCTCGATGACCGCGAGGCTGGCGGCGGCCATGGTGTCGACCGTCGCCGGGCCGGTGAAGGCGTCGAAGGCGTGGTCGGTCGGCAGGATCATGATCTTCTCCGGACCGTCATGATAGGTGAGGAAGATCTCGCCGGCTGCCGGCTGCGGCGTCACCACGGTGTCCTTGGTGCCGACGATCACGAAGAGCGGCCCCTTGTAGTGGGCGATGGCGGCGACCGGGTCGGCTGATACCAGCGACTTGAAGAATTCCGTCTTCAGCCTCGTCTTGGCGCCCCACGGCAAGGTGATCTCGACCACCTTGGCCGGGTCCGGATCGGAGATCGCCGCGCCGACGGCGGCATCGCCGAGGAAATGCGCGAAATTGAACGAGGGGTTGGACGCGGCGGCCCAGAGCGTCGCGCTCGCAACCGGCCGCTCGGCCGCGACATGGGCGGCGACGAGGCCGCCGAGGCTCCAGCCGAGCACATGGATGCGGGCGGGATCGACGAGGTCCGAGGCCTTCAGCCAGTCGAAGGCGGCGAGGGCGTCGGCGATCTCGCTGCCGGTCGTGACGTCTTCCCATTTGCCCGAGCTCTCGCCCGAGCCGGTGAAGTCGATGCGAAGGCTGGCGACGCCGCGCTCGGCCAGAACGCGGGCCGTGCGCGAGAACACGCCCTCGTCGGTGTCCTTGATCGGCAGTTCGTCGCGCGAGCCGGTGAAGCCGTGCAGGAGCAGCACGACCGGGGGCTTGGCGACGCCCTTCGGCACTTCCAGCGTTCCGACGATGGTCTCGCCGCCGCGCGTGATCTTGACGGTGCTCTCCTCGGTCGCACCGGCCGGGCGGGCGAGCACGCTCGCCGCGGCGGCGGTCAAGGCCGCGGTATCGTCGGCCCATGCCGGCGCGGCGGCGGTCACAAAGAGGAGGGCGGGCAGCAGCAGCCTTTTCAGCATCGAGGCATCCTTTGCGGGGGGAGGGTGTTCGCCCGCCCATCTTGCCGGAAGGAGACCCCAAATGAAAAGGCCGGCTGATGAGCCGGCCTCTTCGTTTCCATCAATGCGCCGGCAAGGCGCCGGGCGGCGGTACGGCCGGGGTCTCGGGCGTCCCGTCGGCGAGCTTTGCCTCCGGATGCGGCGTCGTCGCGGCCGGGGCGTCGTCGTCGGTGTGCTTGCGATGGGCGCTCGAGAGATAGGTGTAGAACATCGGCACCACGAACAGGGTGAACAGCGTTCCGATCGACATGCCCGAGGCGATGACGATGCCCATGGCGAAGCGGGCCTTGGCGCCGGCGCCGACCGACAGGATCAGCGGGATGACGCCGAACACCATCGCCGCCGTCGTCATCAGGATCGGGCGCAGGCGCACCTTGGCCGATTCGACGATCGCGTCATGCTTGCTGAGCCCGCGCTCCTCACGCAGCTGGTTGGCGAACTCCACCATCAGGATGCCGTGCTTGGTGATCAGGCCGACCAGCGTGATCAGCCCGACCTCGCTGTAGATGTTGAGCGTTCCGCCCGAGAGCGCCGGCACGAAATTGCCGAGCCGCGAGCAGATGTTGAGCACCATCAGCGCGCCGAACAGCGACAGCGGCACCGACATCATGACGATGAGCGGATCGCGGAAGCTCTCGAACTGGGCCGCCAGCACCAGGTAGATGACGACGATGGCGAGGCCGAACACGATCAGCAGCGTGTTGCCGGTCTCGATCTCGGTGCGCGACTGGCCGGCATATTCGATGAAGAAGCCCTGCGGCATCACCTCGCGGGCGATGGTCTGCAGTTCGGCAAGGCCGGTGCCGGAGGTGACGCCGGGAACCGGCAGCGCCGACAGCGTCGCCGAATTCAGCTGGTTGAACTGCTCGATCGCCGGGGCGGAGCCCGTCGTCGAGATCGTCACCACCGCCGAAAGCGGCACCATCTTGCCGGATTGCGAGCGGACGAAGAAGGTGCCGAGGCTCTCCGGATTGTTGCGGTACTGCTGCGGCACCTGGGTGATGATGTCGTAGGCGCGGGCCTCGCGGTCGAACTTCGAGATGCCGTTTTCGCCGACGAGCAGGGTCAGCGTGTTGCCGATATCGGCCACGGACACGCCGAGCGCGGCGGCGCGGGCGCGGTCGATGGTCACGTTCACCTTCGGGGTGTCGAAGGAGACCGAGTTCTGCACCACGATGAACTTGCCCGAGCCCTGGGCGCGGTTCTTGATCTCCTCGGCGACCTCATAGACCCGGTCGGCCGTGGCGGTCGACTGCACCACCATCTGGATCGGCAGGCCGCCGCCGGTGCCCGGCAGCGAGGGAATGCCGAACACGAAGGCCTGCACGCCGGCAACCTTGTCGAGCCGGCCCTGGACCTCCTGCTGCACCTGCGCCTGCGAACGCGCCCGCTCGCCCCAGGGCTTCAGCACCATGCCGGAAAAGGCGGAATTCGCACCGCTACCGCCGGAGATCGAGAACAGCGCCTCGCGCTCCGGGATGTCCTTGGTGCGCTCCGCGATCTGGTCGACATAATGCTGCGTGTAGTCGACGGTCGCATATTGCGGCGCCGTGATCAGCGCGAACAGCGCGCCCTGGTCTTCTTCGGGGGCGAGCTCCGACGTCGTCTTGGTGAAGAGGAAGCCGACGGTGCCGATGACGATCACGACGATGAGCAGCGTGATCGGGCGGACCTTGAGCGACCCCTCGAGGCGGCGACCATACCAGCCGCTGAAGGCGTTGAAGATGCGGTCGATGAAGTGCTGCAGCCGGCCGCCGCCGGGCTTCAGCAGATAGGCCGCCATCATCGGCGATACCGTCAGCGCGATGAAGCCCGACAGGATCACGGCGCCGGCCAGCGTCAGCGAGAATTCGCGGAACAGCGCGCCGGTGACGCCCTGCGTGAAGGCGATCGGCGCATAGACGGCGGCGAGCGTCACGGTCATCGAGATGACCGCGCCGGTGATCTCCTGCATGCCGACGATGGCGGCGCGCATCGGCGCGAGCCCCTCGTCGATATGGCGGTGGATGTTATCCACCACCACGATCGCGTCGTCGACGACGAGGCCGATCGCCAGCACCATGGCGAGCAGCGTCAGCGTGTTCAGCGAGTAGCCGAGCGCCCAGAGCAGGAAGCAGACGCCGATCAGCGACAGCGGGATCGTCACGATCGGGATGATGACCGAGCGGAACGAGCCGAGGAACAGGAGGATGACGACGACGACGATGAGCGCCGCCTCGACGATCGTGTGCAGCACCTCCTCGATCGAGGCACTGATCGCCTCGGTCGAATCGTAGACGAGCTCGATATGCATGCCCGCCGGCAGCGAGGACTGGATCAGCGGCAGTTCGGCGCGCACGCCGGCCGAGACGTCGAGCGGGTTGGCCGACGGCGTCTGGAAGATGCCGAGGAACACGCCGTCCTCGCCGTTGAAGCGGACGCGGGTGTCGTTGGAGGCCGCCGCGAGCTCGACGCGGGCGACATCGCGCAGACGCACGACCTCGTCGCCATTGGTCCGGATCGGCAGGGCGCCGAAGGTCTCGGGATCCTGCAGCGTCGTCTTCGCCTCGATCGAGTAGGCGTAATATTCGTTCTTGGTCTTGCCGGGGGCCGACAGGAAGTTCGACGAGGTGATCGCCGCGAGCACGTCGGTCGCCGTCACCTGGCGCGAGGCGAGCGCCATCGGATCGAGCCAGACGCGCATCGCGAATTCCTGCGCGCCGAGCACGTCGGCATTGGCGACGCCGTTGACCGTGGCGAAGCGCGGCTGGATGACGCGGATCAGGTAATCGGTCAGCTGCTGCGCGTTCATCGTCTCGCTGCGGGCGGCGAGATACATGAGCGCGAAGGAGAAGCCGGTGCCCTTCTGGATGACGGGATCCTTGGCCTCGGTCGGCAGGTCGCCGCGCACCTGCTGCACCTTGGCGATGACCTCGGTCAGCGCCTTGTCGGGGTCGGTGTTGAGGCGCATGTGCACGGAAACGGTCGAGAGACCGAGCGCGCTCGACGACGTCACATAGTCGACGCCCTCGGCGGCCGAGACCGACTTGGTGATCGTGGAGGTGATGAAGCCCTGGATCACGTCGGAGCTGGCGCCGGGATAGGCGGTCGTGACCGTGATCACGGTCTCGTCCACCTTCGGATACTGGCGGATCGACATCGACAGGATGCCCTGCGCGCCGAGCAGCAGGATCATCAGGCTGACCACGGTCGAGAGGACCGGGCGGCGAATGAAGAGTTCCGAGAAACCCATGGTCAGAGCGCTCCTGCCGGCTTCACGGCGCCTTCCGGCGGCGCGCCGTTCGTGTCGACCGCGACCGGGCTGCCCGGCGAAAGCTTGTTCTGGCCGGAGGTAGCGATCAGCTCGCCCGTCTCGAGGCCCTTGACGATCTCGATGCTGTCGCCCGAGCGGCGGCCCGTGCTGACGAAGACCTGCTTGGCGACCAGTTCCGGACCGGCTGCGGCGGGCGCAGCGGCCGCGGGCGTCGCCGCCTGGCCGTCGGCGGGCGCCGCTGCCGGAGCCGGCGGCGCCTTGTCGAGCACATAGACATAGGTGCCGAAGAGGCTGATGGTCACGGCGGTCTGCGGCACGGCGATGACGTTGTCCTCGACCGGCAGGTCGACGCGGACATGGATGAACATGCCGGGACGCAGCGCGCCATCGGAATTGCTGACCAGCGCCTGCACCGTCACGAGACGCGAGGCCTGGTCGATCTTCGGGTCGATGCCGGTGATCTGGCCCTCATAGCGCAGATCGTCCTCGGTCAGGCCGAACTTAGCCGTCTGGCCGATCTTCAGCGAGCCGAGCTGCTGCTCCGGCACGGTGAAGTTGACCTTCATCGTGTCGAGGTCCTGCAGCGTGGCGATCACCGCCGAGGGCTGGACATACTGACCGACATCGATCTTGGGAATGCCGATCGTGCCGGCGAAGGGGGCCTTGATCGCCTTCTGGTCGACCGTCGCCTCGATCTGCTGCAGCGCGCCCTTGGCCTTGTCGAGATTGTTCTGCGCGTCCTGCAGCGAGGCGATGGTGCCGACCTTGCGGTCGAGCAGCGCCTGCGAACGGGTCAGCGCATCCTGCGACACGGAGACGGAGGTCTTGGCGCTGGCAAGGCCGGCGCGGTCGACGGCGTCGTCGATCTGCACCAGCAGCTGGCCCTTCTCGACCTTGTCGTTGGCCTTGAACAGGATCTGCTCGACGATGCCGCCGGCCTGGACCGCGACATCGACGCCCTGCGAGGCGGCGACGGTGCCGACGGCGGTGATGCCGGGCTTCCATGTCGACGGCTTCACCTCGATGGCCGAAACGGTCACGACCGGGCGCTTCATGTTGGCGAAGAACTGCGCCGTCGCCTTGTCGAAGAACAGGTTCATGAAGATCAGAAGGCCGCAGAGCGCGCCGACGAGGATCAGAAACACCGTGGCGATGATGGCACGCAGCATGAGGATACCCACAATTCCGGATTGCCGCCCAATCGGCAACCACCTGCCCGCGTCGATCGACCGGCCGGAACGCTTCGGAGCGCATTCCGAGCGAGCATCCTTGATCACGCAGCATAAAAGAGTGTACCGTCTGGACGGTTAAGTCAACATGGTGCGTTGCGGTATCGCCAATTGCGCCGCGTCGTTGCCGCAGGGCAACGCCCTGCAGGACCCGAGGAGACGGCGTGGACGACGACAGGACAGAGAAACGCCAACGGGGCGGCACGCGTGACCGCATCATGGAGGCGGCGACCGCGGTCGCTCATACGGTCGGTCCAGCCCATCTGTCTCTCGATGCCGTCGCCGAGCAGGCCGGCGTCTCCAAGGGCGGCCTACTCTATCATTTCCCGACTAAGTCGTCCTTGATCAAAGCGATCGTCGAGCGCCATCTCGAGGCGGTCGAGCGGTCCGCCGGCATGGACGCGGACGATGCGCCGAAGGATGGCGCGGCCGTGGCCCTCGCCCTGATGCGCAGCTTCTGCGACACGCCCGCCTCGAAGCCGGGCGGGGCCGAGGGCTTTCTCGCGGCGATGGCCGAGACGCCCGAGCTCATGGAGCCGATCCGGGCCCATAACCAGCGCGTCGCCGCCTGCCTCCGCCGGGCCCGCGAGCCCGAGATCGCGCTGATGGCCTTCCTCGTCGTCGAGGGCCTGCGCTGCCTGCAGATCTTCGACGCCAATCCGATCACCGCCAGCGAGACCGAGCGCATCTTCGCCGCGCTCGGCTCCATCCTCGACGCGGGCGCGATCGAACGAGGCTAGACGGTCTCAGCGGATGCCGCGCCGGAACCCCGGCCGCAGCACGGCGATGGCGGCCGGCACCTGCACGCAGGCGGCGAGCAGCGTGAACAGCGTCAGCGCCACGAAGCCGCCGGCAAGGCCGAACATGTCGCCGAGCCGTCCGAGCGCCAGCACCGGCAGGCAATTGGCGAGATAGGCCGTGACATAGAAGGCCGAGACGAAGCCGGCGCGCCGATCGGGCGGGGCGATGCGGTTGATGACGCCGGCCGCGCCGACAAAGGCGCCGCCATAGCCGATGCCGATCAGCACCGTGCCGGCAAAGAAGGCGAGGGGGCTGGCGGTCTCGATGGCGACGAGGCAGGCCGCGGTCGCCACCGCGACGATGGCGACGCCGCCGATCAGCGCCCGGTTCGACGAAAGCCGCCCGGCCGCGATCTGGCTGAGGCCGCCGACCAGCTGGAACAGGCTGACGATCAGCCCCGCCGCCGCCATCGAGGGCAGGTGCAGCAGTTCATGCACGAAGCTCGGGCCGAGCGCGGCGAAGGACGAGCCGACAGTCCAGGCGATAAATACCCCCGCGGCGGCGACCGCAAAGGCCGGAAGGCGCGAAGGTCCGCGCGGCGGCGCCTGGGCCATCACCGGCGCGAGCGCGGGATCGACCGGCGCGGCGGCGAAGCGTTGCGGATGCCAGGGCGCGAGGGCGAGGCCCGCCAGCGCGACCAGCGCGAGGGCGGCAATGAGCAGAAACGGCAGGTGCAGCGGGGCAAGGTCGAGCGCGAGGCAGGCCGCCGAGATGATCGGGCCGAGCGCGCAGCCGATGGTGAAGACCGAGGTCGCGAGCACCGCCGAACGGCGCGCATCGAGCTTCGGATCGAGCTCCATCAGCGCGGCATTGGCAGCGCCGGTGACGCCGCCGGTGCCGATCCCGGCGAGGAAGCGGCCGATGAAGAGCCCGTGCAGGTCGCCGGCCGTGCCGAAGACCAGCGCGCCGGCGATGACGATCAGGAGCGCGCCGCCGATGACCAGCCTTCGGTCGGGCAGGCGATCGGAGAGGCGGCCGAGCAGCAGGAGCGCCAGCAGCGTGCCGCCGGCATAGATGGCGAAGATCGCGCTGATGGTGAAGGCGTCGAGCGACCAGCGCAGGCGATAGACGCCATAAAGCGGCGAGGCGGCGGTGCTGTTGAGCAGCGCGACCATGATCGCGAGCGCCACGAAGCTGCGGGCGGGAATGTTGCGCGGGCGGGACACGGCAATCCGGAGCGGCGCGAGGGCGCGTCGTGGACGGCGTCGACGTCGTCCGGTGAAGATGCGCCCGTTATAGACCGAGCCTCACCGGAGGGCACGCGGCCAATCGGCGCGGCTCAGGCCGGCTGCGTCTCCGCATGCGGCTCGGCCGCAAGCTCCTCCGGCTCCTCGTCGGCCGGCTCATCCGGCTCGTCGGCGGTGGCCGAGAGGTTCTTCTCGATCTGGCGCAGCAGCTTGCGCAGCCGCTTGACGTCCTTGTCGTCGATGCCGTTCAGCGCTTCCTTTTCCAGCCGCTTCCAGCCGCGATCGACATCGGCGATCGTCTCGCTGCCCTGCGCGGTGAGGAAGACATGCGCCTGCCGTCCGTCGCCCTTGGAGGCGCGGCGCTCGACATAGCCCTGCGCCGCCAGTCGGCTCACCATCTTGGTGACCGTCGGCGGCTGCACGGAAAGGGTTTGCGCAAGCTGGCTCATCGACAGCCCATCCTGCTCGGCGAGCGCCTTGAGGACGCTCTCCTGGCCGGGATGCAGGCCGATCCGAACCAGATGACTGCCCGAACGGCCGCGCGCGGCCCGGGCGGTCTGCGCGAGGCGGAAGGTGATGGTTTTTCGATGGTTGAATGCCATGATGGCTTACCTTCGCCGATAATCATGTCTGCCAGATGACACGGCAAAGCATCATGGCAGCATTCAGCGCTGCAAGCGAAGCCCGATCGTCGCCGTCGTGGTCGGATAACTGCCGCCTTCGACTGCGCTCGCAAAATATTGCTGCTCGACCCGGCCGACGATCCAGGCCTCGCGGCTCAGCTTCCACGTTCCCTGGATGCCGGCTTCGTAAGTGATTTCGTTCAGATCGGCGTCGATATAGTGCTGGTGCTGCCAGCCGAGATCGGCCTCGAGCGTGAAGTTGCGGCGCACATAGCGCTGCACCTGCAGGCCGAGATCATAGACGATCGTGCTCGAGGCGCTGATGTCGTAGGCCGGATCGATATAGGTCGCCGCCGTCAGCGCGACCTGGGTCAGCGGTGAGGGCGACCAGACCAGCGAGGCGTCGATGGTCGGCAGGTCGAAGGACGAGAAGTTCGAATCGACATAGGTCTGGTGGCGCCAGCCGAGCGCGATCTCGCCCTTGAGGATCGGCGCCGCGGAATAGGCGATGCCGCCGCGCAGCGTGATGCCGTTCGAATTGCGGCTGTAGCCGGTGAGCGGATCGATCGAGCGGTCGAACAGGCGCGAGGACAGCTCCGCCTCGACGAAGGGCGCGATCGTCGGCGTCACCTGGTAGCCGATGCGGGCGGCGGCGTTGATCAGCGTGTTGTCGAGATAGGCCTGCGTCACCATGACATCGTCGACCGACAGCCCGTCATAGGAGGTGTAGGTCGCGGTGCCGCGCAGCTGCAGCACCGTGCGACCGATCTCGCCGTCGAGCGTTGCGCCGCCGTCATAGGTGTTGACGCCGGGCGGGTTCTCGACCTTCTCCGGGAAGCCGAGCTGGTTCGTCGTCTGGTCCTCATAGGTGTAGTCGGCCTTGAGGCGCAGCGCCCAGTCGCGCGGCAGGTCGATGCGGCCGTTGGCCTCGACGTAAAGGTTCGGGTCGGCGGCGACGGAGGAGTCGGTGAAATACTGGTAGGCACCCTTCAGGCGGAACTGGAACTCGTTGGTGGTCCAGTCGGAGCGCAGCAGGATGTCGGGCGCGATGATCGCCGTGCCCGAGGGGCCGCCCGTCGACGTCTGCGCCGCATTCGAGGTATAGCCGCCGCGGAGTTCCACCGACGGCAGCAGGATGAAGCTGCCGAGGCGGATGCCGGTCGGATCATAGGCCGTCTCGTCGCGCGCATCGGCGGTCTTGTTCCGCTTCGGCGCGCCGTCTTCCTCATTGCCGGTGACGCGCTGCGTCGCCTGCTCGCGATTGACCTTGCCCTCCGCGTCGAGGTCGGGGCTGTCGGCGGTCAGGCTGCCTTCCGCCGCCTCGATGCCCTGCGCGTTCGAGAGTTCGACCGGCTGTCCGCGATCGGTGCCACGCAGCGTCGAGAAATCGTCGCCGGTGTCGAAGGCGATGCCCGGCCCGCTTCCCGCCGGCGCGCTCTGCGCCAACGCCTCCGGCATCGGCCCGAGCGCCGCCAGTAGCGTCGCCGACAGAAGGGTCCGGAGGATGACGCGCATCGGGGTGGTGTGGTCCTTGCCGCACAGCCTTGAGACCGGTCGGGGGCCGGTCTTATGGTTTCCGAAATGTAAACGGGCTTGGTTAAGAGAAGGTTGTCGCGGCGGCGGCGCGGGCGGCTGGCGATTTTCCCGGCGCTGCGTGCTAAACGAGCGCTTCGAGGTTCTGACGAGTGCGGAGAGCGGAATGGTGCCCGACCGGCAAGGCGCAAGGCCGCAGACCGATGCGGTGGCGTCGGCGCTGAGGACGCTGGCGAGCGAGCAGGCGGGACTGGCGGCGCTCGAGGCGGCGCTCAGCGGCGACCTCGGCCGTTCCTTCGCGGCCGTGGTCGATGTCATCCGCGGCGCCTGCGGCCATCGCGCCGTCGATGGCGGTCTCAGAAGCGGCCGCGTCGTCGTCACCGGCGTCGGCAAGAGCGGCCATGTCGGCGTCAAGATCGCGGCGACGCTCGCCTCGACCGGCACGCCGGCCTTCTTCGTTCATGCCGCTGAAGCGAGCCACGGCGATCTCGGCATGGTCGCGGCCGAGGACGACGTCATCCTCGCGCTGTCCTGGTCGGGCGAGACGGCCGAGCTGCGCTCGATCGTCGAATATGCCGGCCGCTTCCGCAATCCGCTCGTCGCGATGACCGCCAATGCCGAGAGTTCGCTGGCCCGCCAGGCGAGCCATGTCCTGTTGATGCCGCGCGCCGAGGAGGCGTGCCCGCATGGCCTCGCGCCGACCACTTCGGCGGTGATGCAGCTGGCGCTCGGCGACGCGCTCGCCATTGCGCTGCTCGAGGCGCATGGCTTCACCGCGCAGGATTTCCGCCTGTTCCATCCCGGCGGCAAGCTCGGCGCCAGCCTCCATTTCGTCACCGCGGTGATGCATGCCGGTGCCGCCATGCCGCTGGCGCCGCTCGGCACACTGATGCAGGACGCCATCGCCGAAATGTCGGAAAAGCGCTTCGGCTGCGTCGGCATCACCGATGCGGACGGCCGGCTCGTCGGCATCGTCACCGATGGCGATCTTCGCCGCCATATCGGGCCGGACCTGCTCGCACTGCCGGTCGAGGCGGTGATGACCCGCGCTCCGAAGACGATCCCGCCGGACATGCTGGTCGGCACGGCGATCGACCTCCTCAACGCGACGCGGATCACCGCCTTCTTCGTGACGGAGGACGCGCGGCCGATCGGAATCCTGCACATGCACGATCTCCTGCGCATCGGCGTCGCATAACCGGGCCTTCGTCTGTCTCTCGGGGAGAGGTCGGACTGCAGGTCCGGATGATGGGCTTAGGCTTTCCCGGAGCCATCCGCGGCGTCATCCCGGCGAAGGCCGGGATCCATGAACAGCCGGCTTTCCCGTGCTGGAATGGACGGTGTGCTTGGGCCCCGGCTTTCGCCGGGGCGACGTCACGGATGCCTTTTGACGGCTTAGCCGAACGGGGTTTGACCGGACGTCTGCCGCCACTTCACCTCCCCCTGAGGGGGAGGTCGGACCGAAGGTCCGGGAGAGGGTTTACGGCGTATCCGGAGAGGCCGCGAGGCCCTCACCCGCCGCGCTCCGCGCGTCGACCTCTCCCTGAGGGAGAGGTGAGACAGGCCTTGTTTAGTCGTGACCGCGCCTAAGCCGCGATCACGCGGAGCCGCGTGCCGTCGTGGCCGACGACGCGGACGGCGGCGCCGGCGGGGAGGTCCGGCCCCTCGACGCCCCAGCTCGAATCGTCGACGCGGATGCGGCCCTGGCCGTCGCGGATGGCGTCGCTGAGCGTGAAGATGCGGCCGACGAGGCCGTTGGCGCGCTCGTTGAGGATCAGTCCGTCCTCGGCGGCGGCGCGGCGCACGGCGATGCCGCGGCCGATCAGCACGAAGATGACCGCAAGCACGACGAACAGCACCGCCGCGACCTGCCAGGGCACGACGACAGCGAGCGAGACGAGGCCGACCACGAGCGCGGCGAGGCCGAACCACATCATGAAGGCGCCGGGCGCGAACAGTTCGAGCGCCAGCAGGATGAGGCCGGCGATCAGCCAGAGCCAGGGGCCGAGCGCGAGGATCCGCTCCATCATGTCAGCCGCCATCGCCGGAGCGCGGCACCGAGGGCGTCCGCCGCGGCGACGGCCGGCTGGAGGGCGCCTCGCCGCCGAAGGCCTCGCGCGCGATCTCGGCGATGCCGCCGATCGAGCCGAGCAGCGAAGTCGCGTCGACGGGGAGCATCAGCACCTTCTGGTTCGGCGCCGAGGCCAGTGCCTCGATCGCCTTGGTGTAGCCCTGCGCCACGAAATAGTTGATCGCCTGCACGTCGCCGGCGGCGATGGCGCGGCTGACGAGCTCGGTCGCCTTGGCCTCGGCCTCCGCCGCGCGCTCGCGCGCCTCGGCATCGCGGAAGGCCGCCTCGCGCCGCCCTTCGGCCTGCAGGATCTGCGCCTGCTTCTCGCCCTCGGCGCGCAGGATCGCCGATTGGCGAAGGCCTTCGGCCTCCAGGATCTGCGCGCGCTTCTCGCGCTCGGCCTTCATCTGCCGGCCCATGGAATCGACGAGATCGGCGGGCGGCACGATGTCCTTGATCTCGATGCGCGTCACCTTGATGCCCCAGGACGCCGCGGCGCTGTCGACGACGCGCAGCAGGCGGTCGTTGATCTCGTCGCGATGCGAGAGGAGCTGGTCGAGATCCATCGAGCCCATGACCGTGCGGACATTGGTCATGGTGAGGTTCAGAAGCGCGTTCTGCAGGCCCTGCACCTCATAGGCGGCGCGGGCGGCGTCGAGCACCTGGTAGAAGGTGACGCCGTCGACGCTGACCGTCGCATTGTCCTTGGTGATGATTTCCTGCGTCGGGACGTCGAGCACCTGCTCCATCATGTTCATCTTCGCGCCGATGCGGTCGATGAACGGGACGATCAGGTTGAGGCCGGCCTTCAGCGTGCGCGTATAGCGGCCAAAGCGCTCGATCGTGTAGTTGAAGCCCTGCGGCACCGTCTTGATGCCGGCGGCGAGCACCAGCACGACGAGGACGACCAGGACCAGCACCGTCGCATTGAAGCCGAAGAAATCCATCGCCGAGCCCTCCGATGCGATTGCCGCGGGAGCTTTGCGGATTTCGGCCGCGGAGGCAATCGCCCGCGGCCGCGAGACTGCGATCAAGGGCGCGGCCTCGGCGGCCGCGCCCCTTTCTGCACCGCCGGTCAGGCGTAGCGGTTGACGATGCCTTCGAGCATTTCCTGCTTGCCGGAGCGCGGCTGCGGATCGGCGATCGTCAGCGCGCGGTCGGCGACCGCCTCGAAGCTCTCGGCGCCCGCGAGGATGCTCTTCGCTTCCGCGCTGTCCCAGCCGGCATAGCGCGCCGCCAGCGGGGCCTCGAGCGCCTTGTCCTCGAGCATCTGCGCGGCGCCGATCAGGGCGCGGGCGCAGGCGTCCATCGAGGCGACATGGCCGATCAGCAGATCGTCGGGATCGAGCGACTGGCGACGGATCTTGGCGTCGAAGTTGAGGCCGCCGGTGGTGAAGCCGCCGCCCTTCAGGAATTCGTGGAAGACGGGCACGAGCTCGCCGACGTCCATCGCGAACTGGTCGGTGTCCCAGCCGAGCAGGTTGTCGCCGCGGTTGATGTCGAGCGAGCCGAAGATGCCGAGCGCATAGGCCAGCATCACCTCGTGATGGAACGAATGGCCGGCGAGGATGGCGTGGTTCTGCTCGATGTTGAGCTTCACTTCCTTGGCGAGGCCATAGCGCTCCAGGAAGCCGTACACCGTGGCGACGTCATAGTCGTACTGGTGCTTGGTCGGCTCCTTCGGCTTCGGCTCGATCAGGATCGGGCCCTTGAAGCCGATCTTGTGCTTGTAGTCGACCAGCATGTTGAGGAAGCGGCCGAGCTGGTCGAGCTCCTTCTTCATGTCGGTGTTGAGCAGCGTCTCATAGCCCTCGCGGCCGCCCCAGCAGACATAGTTCTCGCCGTCGAGCGCATGCGTCGCGTCGATCGCCGCGCGGACCTGGCCGACCGCATAGGTGAAGACGTCCGGGTTCGGATTGGTCGCGGCGCCGGCCATGTAGCGGCGATGCGAGAAGAGATTGGCCGTGCCCCAGAGCAGGCGGGTCTTCGAGGTTTCCATCTTCTTGGCGAAGATGTCGGTGATCGCCTTCAGATTGTCGATCGATTCCGAAAGCGTTGCGCCATCCGGCGCGACGTCGGCGTCATGGAAGGCAAAGAAGGGGATGTCGAGCAGGCGGAACATGTCGAAGGCGACGTCGGCCTTCTGCTTTGCGAGCGCCAATGCGTCGCTGCCATGCATCCAGGGGCGCTGGAAGGTCTCGCCGCCGAAGGGATCGCCGCCCGGCCAGGTGAAGGAATGCCAATAGGCGACCGAAAAGCGAAGATGGTCCTCGAGCCGCTTGCCGAGGACGACACGGTTCTTGTCGTACCAGCGGAAGGCGAGCGGCGAGGTGGCGTCCGGACCCTCATAGGCGATGGTCTCGCGCTGGGTGAAGAACTCTGACACGGGCATTCCTCCTGTTGCGGTCGGTCGTGGCATGGCTCGTCGATGGTCGTCAGCGGCGCATGCGCCGAAGGCACTTCGCCCCGAATGAGGGGCGCACGTCAAGCTCTCGGCGAGGGAAGCGGCGGCAATTTGATTTGACAATCAAACAAAACCGTCCTCCCTGGCGTCAACGCGCTGGGGGCTCGACGCCGACAGGGGGTCGTATACAGTCGCGTTTTGCGGTACGCAACTCAAAAGACGGAATGGCATGGCGCGGCCTTCCCGGCTAGGGAAGAAGCGACCGCGCGGCCGACACGATGCGCCGCTCACGCGCTCTAGAGGAGGAATGGATGTTCGTCGGGATCGACATTGGGACGTCGAGCGTCAAGACCGTGCTCATGTCCGGGGAGGGGACGGTCGTCGGCTCGCAGTCGCGGCCGCTCACCGTGCAGCGACCGGAGCCCGGCTGGTCCGAGCAGGACCCGGAAAGCTGGTGGGCGGCGACGCAGGAGACCATGGATGCGCTCGCGGCGGAGTTCCCGGCCGAGATGGCGGCGACGCGCGGCATCGCGATGTCCGGCCAGATGCATGGCGCCACGCTGCTCGGCGAGGGCGGCGAGGTGCTGCGCCCCTGCATTCTCTGGAATGACGGCCGCTCGGCCGCCGAATGCGCCGAGCTCGAGGCGGCCTGTCCCGATCTTCATGCCATCGCCGGCAATCTCGCGATGCCGGGCTTCACGGCGCCGAAGCTGCTCTGGGTGAAGAAGCACGAGCCGGAGATCTTCGCGCGCACCCGCCATGTCCTGCTGCCGAAGGCCTATGTCCGCTACCGGATGACCGGCGACATGGTCGAGGAAATGTCGGACGCCTCCGGCACGCTCTGGCTCGATGTCGGCAAGCGCGACTGGTCGGATGCGGTGCTCGCCGCGACCGGGCTCGATCGCAGCCACATGCCGCGCCTCGTCGAGGGCTCGCAGTCGGGCGGTCCGCTCTCGGCGGAGCTCGCGAAGCGCTGGGGCATGACGGAGATCCCGGTGGTCGCGGGCGGTGCCGGCGACAATGCCGCCGCGGCCGTCGGCCTCGGCGCGATCGAGGCGGGCTCGGCCTTCCTCTCGCTCGGCACGTCGGGCGTGCTCTGGGTGACGACGGACCGTTTCCTGCCGAACCCGTCCTCGGCGGTGCATGCCTTCTGCCATGCGCTGCCCGGAACCTGGCACCAGATGGGCGTGATGCTCTCGGCCGCCTCGGCGCTCGCCTGGTATTCGGCCCTTGTCGGCGTCAAGGAAGGCGAGCTGCTCGCCGCCCTCGGCGAGACCGTGGCGGCGCCGTCGCCTGTCTTGTTCCTGCCTTATCTTTCCGGCGAGCGCACGCCGCACAACGACGTTTCCGCCCGCGGTGCCTTCATCGGTCTCGCGCATGAAAGCGACCGCGCCGTGCTGACGCAGGCGGTGCTCGAGGGCGTCGCCTTTGCGACCAAGAGCTGCCAGGACGTGCTCGAGGCGGCCGGCAGCCATGTCGCCGCGATCGATCTCGTCGGCGGCGGCTCGCGCTCGGCGCTCTGGGCCGGGATTATCGCCAATGTGCTCGGCATTCCCGTCCACACCGTCGAGGACGGCGAAATCGGCGGCGCCTTCGGCGCGGCCCGCCTCGCGCGCATCGCCGCGACGGGCTTGTCCCCCAAGGAAGTCTGCCCGCCGGCAAAGCGGCTCCGCACCTTCAATCCCGATCCGGCCCTCGCCAGCGCCTATGCCGAACGCTACGCGCTCTGGCAGCGCTACTACCCGGCGCTGAAGGCCGCCGCGGCGGGCTGAGCGGACACCCACCCTCGTCATGCCCGGGTCATCCCGGGCGTGACGACCGGCTGGAACCAGTCCCCACCTAGGGCCGATCGACATTCAGGCTCTGATCCTGCTGAGAATGCTCAGGGGTGTCGTTGCCGGGCTTGACCCGGCAACCCAGTCTGCCTTCGGCTGTCCGCATACAATTGCGGGTCTGCAGGCAGAGAGGCTGGATTGCCGGGTCAAGCCCGGCAATGACAGGTGGGAGCGGTCGCGCGCACCGACCGAAGCCGACCGTTGATCTGTTCTAGATCCAGCCCATCAGCTCGCGGCGGACGAGGTGCTCGAACAGGTCGATGCTCTCCTCGCTGTCATTGAGGCAGGGGAGCGCCGCGAATTTCTCGCCGCCATTCTCGAGGAAGATGTCGCGGTTCTCGCCGGCGATCTCTTCCAGCGTCTCGACGCAGTCGGCGGCAAAGCCCGGGCTGATGACGGCGATGCGCTTGACGCCGCTCTTGGCGAGGCCCTCGACGGTGGCGTCCGTATAGGGCTGCAGCCATTCGGCCCGGCCGAAGCGCGACTGGAAGGTCAGCTTCAGCTTCTCCTTGGCCCAGCCGAGCCGCTCGCGCAGCAGCCGCGCCGATTTGTGGCAATGGCAGTGATAGGGGTCGCCCTTGTCGAAATAGGATTTCGGCAGGCCGTGGAACGAGGACAGCACGATCTCCGGCTCGAAATCGAGGCTGGCGAGCGAACGCTGCATCGAGCGGGCGAGCGCGTCGATATAGACGGGATCGTCGTGATAGGGCGGCAGCGTGCGGATCGCCGGCTGCCAGCGCAGGCTCTTCAGCGTCTCGAAGGCCTTGTCGTTGACGGTCGCCGTGGTCGAGGCGGAATATTGCGGATAGAGCGGCGCGATCAGGATGCGCTCGCAGCCCGCCTCCTTCATCGCCTTCAGCCGCTCGGGGATCGACGGCGTGCCGTAGCGCATCGCCCAGTCGACGAGGATGCGCTTGTCGCCGGCAAAGCGCGGCGCGAGCTTCTCGGCCTGCGAGCGCGTGATGGTGCGCAGCGGCGACTCGTTCTTTTCCTTGTTCCAGATCGACGCGTAGTTGTGGCCGGACTTCTGCGGCCGGAACGTCAGGATGATCAGGTTGAGGATCGGCCACCAGATCAGCTTCGGCACCTCGATGACGCGCGGATCGGAAAGGAATTCTTTCAGATAGCGCCGCATCGACCAGTAATCGGTCGCATCGGGCGTGCCGAGATTGACGAGGAGCACGCCGATGCGGCCACGCGCTACCGGCGGGTGACCGGGCGGCAGGGTGGAGGGTTCTGTCGTGGCGGCATCCATCGCGATCATTTCCCGAAACTGAAATCGGGAGAGACAATAGGGTCCGCCCCCCGCTTCTCAAAGGGCGATGCTGCGCGGGCGGCGCGATCCGGCGGAAATGCCGCTCCCCGCGCTTTCGGCGTGACAGGGCGAGGCCGCGTTGACACATTCGGGCTCTAAGCTGCGTCATCGCCCCCAGACCCAAATCGCCCCCGACCCAAGAGGAGCATCCGCCATGACCGCCTCTTCTCTCCGCGCCGCGATCCTCCGCACGGCCGCTGTGCTGGCGCTCGCCGCCGCGCTGCCCGCCGCCGCGCTCGCCGAGACGGTGACGCTGCGCTTCGTCCAGACCAACGATATCGACCGCATGCAGGAGGCCAAGGGCCGTGGCGGCTTCGCCCGTGTCGCCGCTGTCGTCGCAGCCGAGCGCGCCAAGGGGCCGACCTTCTTCGTCCATTCGGGCGACACGCTGTCGCCCTCGCTGCTCTCCGGCATCGATCACGGCGCCCATATCATCGACATCCTCAACCAGATGGGCGTCGACGTCATGACGCCGGGCAATCACGAGTTCGACTTCGGCAAGGCCAATTTCGAGACGCAGATCGCCGCGGCGAAGTTCCCGGTCGTCACCTCGAACATGCGCGAACCGGACGGCAGCCAGCCGCCGAACACGTCCGACACGCGGATCGTGGACGTCGAGGGGATCAAGGTCGGCTTCTACGGCCTCACCACCGAGGATACGCCCGTCGTCTCCAGCCCCGGCGACATGGTGTTCGCCTCGTCGATCGAGACCGGCAGGGCGAGGGCCAAGGCGCTGCGCGAGGCCGGCGCCGATCTCGTCGTCGCTGTCGTGCATACGCCGCTCGCCGTCGACATCGCGCTCGCGCGCGGTCATGCGGGCGATCTCGTCCTTTCCGGCCATGACGAGCACCTGCTCGCCTTCTATGACGGCAAGACGGTGCTGACCGAGAGCGGCTCGCAGGGCGACAGCGTCGTCGTCACGACCGTCACCGTCGACAAGAGCGAGAAGGACGGCAAGACGAGCCTTTCCTGGACGCCGCATTTCGATATCGTCGACACCGCCACCGTGACGCCCGACCCGGCGATCGCCGCCGTGGTGAAGACCTATCAGGACAAGCTCGACGCGGAATTGAAGGTCGATATCGGCACCAGCGAGACCGCGCTCGACAGCCGCCGCGCCACCGTGCGCGGCGAGGAAGCGGCGATCGGCAATCTCTTCGCCGATGCGATGCGCGCCGCCGTCGGCGCCGATGTCGCGATCACCAATGGCGGCGGCATCCGCGCCGATCGCGAATATCCCGCCGGAACGGTGCTGACCCGCGCCGACATCTTCGCCGAGCTGCCCTTCGGCAACAAGACGGTGAAGCTCGAAGTGCCCGGCGCCCTGCTCAAGGACGCGCTCGTGAACGGCTTCAGCCAGGCCGACATGGGCGCCGGCCGCTTCCCGCAGGTCTCCGGCATGGTCGTGACGGTCGATCTCGCGAAGAAGCCGAGCGAGCGCGTCGTCTCGGTCACGATCGGCGGCAAGCCGCTCGATCCGGCCGCGACCTACACGCTCGCCACCAATGATTTCATGGCCGGCGGCGGCGACGGCTACGCCATGCTGCGTGACGCCAAGGTGCTGCTCGGCCCGATCGACGCGCAGCTGATGGCGAGCCAGGTCATCGACTATGTCGCGGCACAGAAGACCATCGCGCCGAAGGTCGAGGGCCGCATCGTCCAGAACTGACGGGGCTGGCGCGGCAGGGGAGAACCACGCTAGGC
Source organism: Kaistia sp. (assembly GCA_965229325.1). Lineage (GTDB taxonomy): Bacteria > Pseudomonadota > Alphaproteobacteria > Rhizobiales > Kaistiaceae > Kaistia. The sequence goes on from OZ245873.1 coordinate 3,822,740, forward strand.
TCACCTCCTGAGACCGGCGGTCGGGAGCGGCCGCCGGAACGAAGGAAGCGCCGGAGAGGACCCACATGAAGGTCCCACGGCAGCGTCCGGGAGGGGATCCATCATGCCGTTCCTGCTCGCCCTGAGCCGGGCGATCGACGCCCTCAACACGCGCATCGGCGCGCTGTGCGACTGGCTGATCCTCGCCGCCGTGCTGATCAGCGCCGGCAATGCCGCCTCGCGCTATCTGTTCAGCCTGTCGTCCAATGCCTTCCTCGAGATCCAGTGGCAGCTCTTCGCGGCCGTGGTTCTGCTCGGCGCCTCGGTGACGCTGAAGCAGAACGAGCATGTGCGGGTCGACATCATCTATTCGGCGGTGTCGCCGCGCGTCCGCCTCTGGATCGATCTCGTCGGCATCATCCTGTTCATGCTGCCGGTCCTCGTGGTGCTGCTCGCGTTGTCGGTGCCGTTCTTCCTCTCCTCCTTCCGCCTCGACGAATATTCCGCCAATCCGGGCGGGCTGCCGTTCTGGCCGGTCAAGTTCATGCTGCCGCTCGGCTTCTTCCTGCTGCTGCTGCAGGCGTTGTCCGAGCTGGTGAAGCGCATCGCGGCGGTCCGGGGCGTGCTCACGCTCGAGACCGCCTACGAGAAGCCGCTGCAGTAGGCCGGCGGGGGAGGGGCGGCGATGTTTGCATATGGCGTGATGCCGCCGGTGATGTTCGCCGGCATGGTGCTGTTCATGCTGATCGGCTTTCCGGTGGCGTTCTCGCTGGCGGCGGTCGGCCTCTTCTTCGCCGTGCTCGGCATCTTCACCGGCCATTTCACGCCGGAATTCATGCAGGCGCTGCCGCTGCGCGTGTTCGGCATTCTCTCGAACGAACTCCTGCTCGCGATCCCGTTCTTCACCTTCATGGGCGCCATCCTCGAGCGCTGCGGCCTCGCCGAGGATCTCCTGGAGGGCACCGGCCATCTCTTCGGCAAGATCCCGGGCGGGCTCGCCTATGCGGTGATCCTCGTCGGCGCCGTGCTCGGCGCGATCACGGGAACCGTCGCCGCCTCGGTGATCGCCATGGGCGTCATCTCGCTGCCGGTGATGATGCGCTACGGCTACAATATGCGGATCGCCACCGGCGTCATCGCCGCCTCGGGCACGATCACGCAGCTGATCCCGCCCTCGCTGGTGCTGATCCTGCTCGCCGACCAGCTCGGCCGCTCGGTCGGCGACATGTATCGCGGCGCCTTCGGCCCGTCCGCGCTGCAGGTGATCCTGTTCGCGCTGTTCATCCTGGCGGTGTCGATCTGGCGGCCGCACTACATGCCGCCGCTGCCGGACGATGTCCGCGTGCAGCGCGGCTGGCCGCTGATCCGCCGCATCCTCTGGGGCATGATCCCGTCGATCGTGCTGATCTTCCTGGTGCTCGGCACGATCTTCCTCGGCCTTGCGACGCCGACCGAGGCCGGCGCGCTCGGCGCCGTCGGCGCGCTCGTTCTCGCCGCCATGCACAACCGCCTGACCTTTCCGCTGGTGCGGCAGGCGATGCAGTCGACGACGCGGCTGACGGCGATGGTCGTCTTCATCCTGATCGGCTCGACGGTGTTCAGCCTCGTCTTTCAGGGCATGGACGGCTCGCACTGGATCGAGCATCTCTTGACCGGGCTGCCGGGCGGACCGATCGGCTTCCTGATCTTCGTCAATGTCTTCGTGTTCTTCCTCGCCTTCTTCCTCGATTTCTTCGAGATCGCCTTCATCGTCATCCCGCTGCTGGCGCCCGTCGCCTCGGCGCTCGGCATCGATCTCGTCTGGTTCGGCGTGCTGCTCTGCGTCAACATGCAGACCTCGTTCATGCATCCGCCCTTCGGCTTCGCGCTGTTCTACCTGCGCGGCATCGCGCCCAAGGAGGTCAAGAGCTCGGACATCTATATCGGCGCCATTCCCTGGGTGGCGATGCAGCTCATCCTGGTGGCGATCGTGATCGTCTGGCCGCAATCGGTGACGTTCTTCCTGAAAAAGGAGAAGACGTTCGATCCGGCGGCGATCGAGCTCAATGTGCCGATGCCGGCCGAACAGGGGCCGGTCGGCGCCCCTGGCAATCCGTTCGGCGAGGAAGGGGCGCAGAACCCCTTCGCGCCGCCGGCAGAGACGCAACCGCCCGGGCAACCGGACGCGCTGCCGCCGCCTGATTTCGGCGCGCCGGCGCCGGACGCGCTACCGCAGCCCGACTTCAGTTCGCCGGCAAAATAACGCTTACCCCGGCCTATTCCCGATGGCGGGAGAGGGGCAGGCGCGCGACCGTCAGTCCATCGTTGTCGGGGAAACGTCCCCTCTCCCGCGTGCGGGAAAGGGGTGGGTGAGGGCCTTCCGCCCCGCCGCAGCTGCGCGTCTCAGCCGCCTCTCGCCTGCTGGGCGAAGCCGAAGGAGTCGAAGGTGTATTCGGCAACGCGGAACCACTGGTAGCTCTGGTCGCGGAACGTCTTCCACGGCTCGTAGATCGTCTTGAAATTCGCGTTCTTGGCCGAGAGATCGCCATAGAGCTGGAAGGCGGCGGTGTAGGCGGCCTCGAGAACGTCGCGCGGGAACGGACGCAGCTGCACGCCCTTGCCGACGAGGCTGCGGATCGCGGTGTTGTTCTTGACGTCGTATTTGGCCAGCATCACCTGGTTGGCCTCGGCCGCCGCGGCCTGCAGCGCGGCCTTGTAGGTCTCGGGCAGGGCCTCGTATTTCGCCTTGTTCACGAAGAGATGGATCGACGGGCCGCCCTCCCAGAAGCCGGGATAATAGTAGTAGGGCGCGACCTGGTAGAAGCCGAGCTTCTCGTCGTCATAGGGCCCGACCCATTCTGCCGCGTCGATGGTGCCCTTTTCCAGCGCCGGATAGATGTCGCCGCCGGGGATCTGCTGCGGCACGGCGCCGAGCTTCGCCATCACCTGGCCGCCGAGGCCGGCGATGCGCATCTTGACGCCGGCGAGATCGCCGAGCCCCTTGATCTCCTTGCGGAACCAGCCGCCCATCTGCACGCCGGTATTGCCGGCGACGAAGGAGACGATGTTGTAGTTGGCGTAGAAATCGTCGAGCAGCTTCTGGCCGCCGCCCTCGAGGATCCAGGCGTTCTGCATGCGCGCATTGAGGCCGAAGGGCAGCGCCGTGCCGATGGCGAAGGTCGGGTCCTTGCCGATGAAATAGTAGGAGCAGGTGTGGCAGGCATCGACCGTGTTGTTCTGCACGGCATCGAGCGCCTGCGGACCCGGCACGAAGCGGCCGGCATCGCCGACATCGATCTGGAACTTGCCGTCCGTCATCGCCGCGACCTGCGTCGCCAGCGTCACGGCGCCGCCGAAGATCGTATCGAGCGATTTCGGAAAGCTCGATTGCAGCCGCCATTTCACCTCGGGCGCCGATTGCGCCAGCGCCGGTGCGGCGAGCGTCGCCGTCGCCGCCGCGGCGCCGGCGGTGACGCCGGCCGTGCGAATGAAGGAACGGCGGTCGAGTGTCGTCTTCGTCATCATCTCTCCTCCCGTGAAAAGTCCTGCCCCTGGGCTCTTGATCGGCGGCCCTTCGGACACCCAGCCGAATGCATCGCGGCGGCCCTGTCAATCGGCCGCAGGGCCCGAAACCGATGAATTGTGCGGCAATGCCGGCCCTCCGCCATCGCGGCTGGACATCACGCCGCGAGGGCCTATCGTTGCCGTTCGGGCGCATCATGCGGCAGGGTCGGCGGGGCTTCGCGGAGTTCGGAGTGGTGACATGAAGCGTCTCGAAGGCAAGGTCGCGCTGGTGACGGGCGCGATCGGCGGCATCGGTACGGCCGTGGTCGAGGATTTCCTCGCCGAAGGGGCCGCGGTCATCCTCTGCGACGTCAAGGCCGAGGCGGTGGCGGTGCGGGTCGCCGCGCTCAGCGCCGACGGGCACAAGGTCTTCGCCGCCGCCGCCGACATCACCGATCACGACGCGCTCTGCGCGGCGGTCGGGGCGGCCGCGACGCAGAGCGGGCCGATCGACATCGTCGTCGCCAATGCCAATACCGGCGGCCGGCCGGCGACGCTGGCGCGCACATCCCCGGCGAGCTTTCGCGACGACATCGCGAACAACATGGCCGGACAGTTCAACACGGTCGACAGCGCCATTGCCGGCATGAAGGCGAAGCGCGGCGGCTCGATCGTGGTGGTCGGCTCGGTCAACGGCCTCGCGACGCTCGGCCAGCCGGCCTACAGCGCCGCCAAGGCCGCCCTTATCAGCTACACGCGCTTCATGGCGACTGAGTATGGCGCCTTCAACATCCGCGCCAACATCGTCTGTCCCGGCACGGTCAAGACACCGGCCTGGACGGCCCGCATCGCCGCGCGGCCCGAAGCCTTCGAGACGCTGAAGAAGTGGTATCCGCTCGCCCGCGTCGCCGAGCCGATGGAGATCGCCAAGGCGATCACCTTCCTCGCCTCCGACGATGCCTCGTTCATCACCGGCGCCATGCTGCCGGTCGATGGCGGGTTGATGGCCGGCAACCGGTTGATGTCGAACGAGCTGACGCAGGAAGAGATGTGACGCCGCGCGGCGCGCTTCCCGTCTGGCAGGGGACGCTCGTTCCGTCCGTGCGGGTGTTGTGGCATGGTCGCGGTCGACCGCGCGTCCCGGCGGTGGCGGCGAGGCGCGCGTCGGGACCGGCACGAAGCGGAGCGGCGAGCGATGGATGACCAGAAGCCTCACGGCGGTCCGGCGCGAGACGCGGCGACGCTTGCGGCGCGCGAGCCGTTCCACGGCGCCGTCGAGCCGCTCTCGGTGCCAATCCTTGCGCCGAGCGATGATCATCCCGCCAACGACATCTTCGCGCTGATCCTCGACCGCGAGCGCGAGCTCTCCAAGTCGCATCGCAAGATCGCGCAGGCGATCCTCGGCCATCCGCGCCTCTTCGTGGAGAAGCCGATCGAGGAACTGGTGCCGTGGCTCGGCGTGTCCGCGCCGACCATCGCCCGCTTCAGCCGCGCGATGGGCTGCGACGGGCTGCGCGATCTGAAGCTCAAGGTCATGGGCAGCATGCGGGTGGGGCTGCGCTATTTCGAGCCGCCGACGCCGCCCGAGACGCTGGCCGAAGTCGGCGAGCGCGTGGTGATGCGGGCGCAGCAGGCGATCGTGACGGCGCGCAAGACTGTCGACCTGTCGGCGCTCGAGCAGGCGATCGACGCCGTCAGCCGCAGCCGGATGATCTATGCCTTCGGCAATGGCGGTGTCTCGAGCTGGCTGATCGAGGAGGTGCAGAACCGGCTGTTCCGGCTCGGCCTCCATATCAGCACCTCGGCCGATCACCAGATGCAGATGATGCTGGCGGCGACCGTCGGGCGCGAGGACGTGATCTTCTGTTCCTCGCTGAGCGGCACCAACCAGGAGCTGATCCGCTCGGTGCGGATCGCCGCCGACTATGGCGCGACGACGATCGGGCTGACCATTCCCGGCACGCCGCTCGCCGGCGCCGTCGACATCGCGCTGACGCCCGATATCGCCGATGACGGCGACGTGCTCGGCCCGACCTCGGTGCGCTATGCCTTCCTGACGGTGGTCGACATGCTCGCCTATGGGGCGGCGGTGCGCAGCCGCCCGGCGGCGCTCGAAAAGCTCCGTCGCATCAAGCAGCAGTTCACGCTCCACCGCGACGCCGACGACAGCAAGGCGCTGGCCGACTGAGGCTCGCCGCGGTCGCTTTCATTTTTCGATCATATTTTGCCGTGTCGGCCGATCTATCGGCTCTCGGCGAGAAAAGATGACAGAAAAATGAAGAAGGCTCTTGGCGAAGCCCTGTCGTCGTGAGCATCATTTGCGTGAAGCCGTGCCCAAGCCGCGGCCGCAATGCAGCCTGCAGAGACAGACATGGCCTTTGATCTCGTTCTATCGGGCGGCCGGGTCATCGATCCCGCCCAGGGCATCGACCGCGTCACCGACATCGCCTTCGCCGACGGCCGCGTCGCGGCGATCGGCGACGCGCTCGACGCCACCGGCGCCGAGCGTCGCGATGTCTCCGGCAAGATCGTCACGCCGGGGCTGATCGACCTGCATACCCATGTCTATTGGGGCGGCACCTCGCTCGGCGTCGATGCAGAGGCCTATGCGCGGCAGAGCGCGGTCGCGACCTGCGTCGATACCGGCAGCGCCGGGCCGGGCAATTTCGCCGGCTTCCGCAGCCACGTCATCGACCGCAGCGCGGTGCGCATCCTCGCCTATCTGCATGTCTCGTTTGCCGGCATCTATGCCTTCTCGAACCGCATCATGGTCGGCGAGAGCCATGATCCCCGCCTGCTCGCGGCGCGCGAGACGGTCGAGGTCGCCGAGGCCAATCGCGACGTCGTCATCGGCATCAAGGTGCGTATCGGCCGCCATGCCAGCGGACCAAGCGGCATCACCCCGCTCGACGTGGCGCTGCAGGCCGCCGACGAGACCGGCCTGCCGCTGATGGTGCATATCGACGAGCCGCCGCCGACTTATGAGGCGGTGGTGGAGCGGCTGCGGCCAGGCGACGTGCTGACCCATGCCTTCCGCCCGTTTCCGAATGCGCCGGTATCGCGCGACGGCCGCGTCAAGCCGGCGATCCTCGCCGCGCGCGAACGCGGCGTGCTGTTCGATATCGGTCACGGCATGGGCTCGTTCTCGTGGAAATCGGCGCGGGCGATGCTCGCCGAGGGCTTCCTGCCCGACACGATCTCTTCCGACGTCCATGCGATGTGCATCAACGGCCCGGCCTTCGACCAGGTCACGACCATGTCGAAATTCCTGGCGCTCGGCCTGTCGCTCGGCGACGTGATCGCCCGCTCGACGGTCAAGGCGGCGGAGGCGCTGCAGCGGCCCGAGCTCGGCTCGCTCCGCGTCGGCAGCGTCGGCGATGCCAGCATCCTGTCGCTGCGCTCCGGCGCCTTCCCGCTCGGCGACGTGCTCGGCGAGGTGATCACGGCGGAAGAGCGGCTCTATGGCGAGGGCCTGGTGCTGGCGGGACGCAGCTGGGCCTGAGCGTCGTCCGTGCTCGCTCAAAAGCCGCTGACGGATCGGCCGGCCGCGGGCCGAACAGGCGGTTTCGACGGACCGGATGCCCGATTATCGAAGCGGCATTCGCTGCCGATGTTTTGATTTTTGGATCAATTACTGACCAGTCCAGCCAGTTCGGCAGCGGCCTGCCAGAATAATGATACGGAAATAAAATTTCCGCTTGGCAGGGGCTGTCTGCCCGTCACATGATCATTGCCGATCGCCCGGGACATGCCATCATCGGGCTATCCGGCACGGACGAGGGAGCGTTCCGGCGGCCGGGACAAAGGGGGAGAAGGACGAGAGGACGATCGTCGCCGGCCGGGAAAGGGCAGGCGGAACCGGGCGGCGCGGAGAGATGCGTCACCGGCAGAGGGTAAACAAAAACACAAGCATTCATCGGTTCGTCGCGCATTCGCCAACGAATGCCTAAGGAGTGTCGAAATGCACAAGAGAACAACACGCAGGGTCATCAGTCTTCTTGCCGGCACCGCAGCTCTGCTGGGTGCAACGACGGCTTCGCACGCGGAATCGATCCGCGTCGTCCTCGGCTATTACAGCGCCGCGACGCAGGGCCTGTTCGAGGGCATGGCCAAGGACTTTATGGAGAAGCACCCCGGCGACGAGGTGAAGATCGAAGTCATCTCCTGGGACAATCTCCAGCAGCGCCTGACCACCGACATCGCCGGCGGCACCGCGCCCGATATCGCCATGATCGGCACGCGCTGGCTGGTCGACTATGTCAAGAACGACATCGCCGAGCCGCTCGACTTCTCGCCTGAATTCACCGGCGGCTTCATCGACGCGTTCATGTCGCCCTCGACCTTCGATGGCAAGCTCTACGGCCTGCCGGTCGCCGCCTCGGCGCGCGCGATGTATTACAACAAGGACCTGCTCGCCAAGGCCGGCGTCACCGAGCCGCCGGCGAACTGGGACGGCGTCGTCGACGCCGCCAAGAAGGTCAAGGCGCTCGGCTCCGATGCCTATGGCTTCGCGCTGCAGGGCAAGGAAATCGAGACCGACGCCTACTGGTACTATTCGCTCTGGACGCATGGCGGCAAGCTGATCGACAACGGCAAGTCCGGCGTCGCCAGCCCCGAGGCGATCAAGGCGCTCACGCTCTACAAGAGCATGATCGACGACAAGCTGACCGAGCCGGATCCGACCGGCCTCAACCGCCAGGACATCGAGACGCTGTTCAAGCAGGGTCGCATCGGCATGATCCTGACCGGTCCGTGGCTGCGCGGCCAGATCAAGACCGATGCGCCGACGCTGAACTACGGCATCGCCCCGATCCCGATGGGCTCGACCAAGGCGACCTATGGCGTCACCGACACGCTGATGGTGTTCAAGTCGAGCGAGCACAAGGAACTGGCCAAGAAGTTCCTGAGCGAGACCGCCTTCAGCCCGAAGTGGCGCATCGAGTTCAGCACCAAGGAAGGCTTCCTGCCGGTCATGAAGGCCGAGGCCGCGGCGCCGGTGTTCACCGACGATCCGCAGCTGAAGGCTTTCACCGAGATGCTGCCCTATGCGCAGTTCGCACCTCCGGTCGCCAACTGGGAACAGATGGTCGATGCCGTGATCGCGGCGCTGCAGAAGACCTATACCGGTCAGGCGCAGCCCGAGGCGGCGCTGAAGGAAGCGGCCGCGACGATCGACGGTCTCATCCAGCAGTAAGGCGAACGCATAGCTCAAAGCGGCAACCGCACACCCATGACAAGTTCGTCCGAGACGGCTTCGTCCAAGACGGTTTCACCGACGGCACGGCCGTCGGTGAAGGCGGTCACGCCGCAAAACGGCAGGATAGGGCGCGTCAGCGCGCCCTATCTCCTCATCCTCCCGTCGCTGCTGTTCTCGTTCTGGATCATCGGCTATCCGATCTATGATCTCGCGAACATGTCGGTGCACCAGGTCAACCGGTTCGGCCAGACCGCGGCCTTCAACGACTTCACCAATTACAGCCGCCTGTTCTCGCATCAGCTCTTCATCGGCTGCCTGATCCGGACGCTGGTCTGGACGGTGTTCGTCGTCGGCGGGACCGTGCTGCTCTCGATCCCGATTGCGCTGATCCTCAACGAGAAGTTCTATGGCCGGAACATCGCCCGCATCATCCTGATGCTGCCCTGGGCGGTGTCGCTGACCATGAGCGGCATCGTCTGGCGCTGGTCGCTCAACGGCCAGTTCGGCATGGTCAACACGACGCTCCGCAGCGTCGGCCTGCTCGACCAGCCGGTCGAATGGCTGGCGACGGCCGGCACGGCCTTTCCGATCGAGATCGCCATCGGCATCCTCGTCTCGATCCCGTTCACGGTGACGGTGTTCCTCGGCGGGCTGTCCTCGTTGCCGGGCGACATCTTCGAGGCGGCCAAGATCGACGGCGCCAGCGCCTGGCAGCGCTTCCGCCATCTGACGATGCCGCTGCTGCGCCCGTTCCTCAACATCGTGCTGGTGCTCAACTTCATCTACGTCTTCAACTCCTTCCCGCTGATCTGGGTGATGACGCAGGGCGATCCGGCCAATTCGACCGACATCCTCGTCACCTGGCTCTACAAGCTCGCCTTCCGCTATGGCGAGCTCGGCATCGCCTCGGCGCTGTCGGTCGTCATGTTCCTCATCCTGCTGGCGCTGACCATCACCTATGCGATGCTCGCCATGCGCAACGAGCGGAGGCCTGCCTAGATGGAACGTCCCATCCGCAAGGCGGTCATTCTCTGGCTGCTGCTTTCGCCGCTGCTGCTCGTCATCCTCTTTCCGTTCGCGGTGATGATCTCGACGGCGTTGAAGACGCAGGTCGAGGTGCTTGCCTATCCGCCGCGCTGGATCCCGCAGGAATTCGCCTGGGAGAACTTCGCCAATATGTGGGAGGCGGCCCGGCTCGGCCCGGCCGTGCTCAACAGCATCGTCATCAGCGCCTCGGCGACGGTGATCTGCCTGATGGTCGCGATCCCCGCCGCCTATGCCTCCGCGCGCATGGAATTCCATGGCGACCGTCTCTTCCGCCAGTTCCTGCTGGTGACGCAGATGCTGTCGCCGATCGTGCTCGTCCTCGGCATCTTCCGCTTGATGGCGAAGATGGGCATGGTCGACCAGCTGCCGGCGCTGGTGCTCGCCTATGTCGCGTTCAATCTCGCCTTCTGCGTCTGGATGCTGCAGGCCTATTTCCAGACCATCCCGCGCGAACTGGAGGAGGCGGCGAAGCTCGACGGCGCCAACGCCTTCCAGCGGCTGCGGCTCGTCTTCCTGCCGCTGGCGGCCCCCGCGATCGGCATCACTTCGGTGTTCATCGTCATCAATTGCTGGAACGAGTTCGTGCTGGCGATGACGCTGCTCCGTTCGCCCGCCAAGCATACGCTGACCTTCCAGGTCTTCGACCTCGTCGGCGGCCGCTACAAGATCGAGTGGAACCACGTCATGGCGGCGACGCTGGTCGCCAGCGTGCCGATGGCGGTCATTTTCGCGATGCTGCAGCGCTATCTCGTCAGCGGCCTCACGGTCGGCTCGGTCAAATAGCCATCGCCGCGCCGGCGGTCCCGCCGGGCGGCGCAATCACAACAAGAGACAGGGGAGGCCAGGATGGGTTTGCAGGATTGGTTCGGCCTTGAGGGCAAGCGGGCGCTCGTCACCGGCGCCAGCCGCGGCCTCGGCCGCGAGATGGCGCTGGCGCTCGCCGGTGCCGGCGCCGACATCATCATCACCGGCCGGACGCGCGAAACGCTCGACGCCACCTGCGCCGAGATCGAGGCGCTCGGCCGCAAGGCCGTCGGCGTCTTGGCCGACATGGCGACGGCGCCCGAATGCCAGGCCGCCTGCGAGGCGATCCTCGCCGAGCACGGCGTGGTCGACATCCTCGTCAACAATGTCGGCAACCGCATCGCCTCGATGCCGATCCAGGAGGAGAGCCTCGAGACCTGGCAGCAGTCGCTCGACATGAATTTGACCAGCTGCTTCCTCGGTACCAAGATCTTCGGCGCCGCCATGTTGGAGCGCGGGACAGGCGGGCGCATCATCAACATCGCCTCGATGAGCGGGCTGATCGCCAATCGCGGCATCGGCGGGCGCGACTACGAGACCGGCAAGGCGGCCGTGATCCATTTCACGCGCTGCGCCGCCGCCGACTGGGCGCCGCATGGCATCACCGTCAACGCGATCTGCCCGGGCCTCTTCATGACCGATACCAATCGTGGCTGGAACGAGCGCCGCCCCGATGTCATCGAGGCGATCGTGGCGCATATCCCGGTCGGCCGCGCCGGCAATCCGCCGGAGATCGGGCCGCTCGCGGTCTATCTCGCCAGTCCCTCGGCGAGCTATGTCACCGGCGCCGCCTATGTCATCGACGGCGGCTATACGCTCTGGTGAGCCGTCTTCCGGCTCGTTGATCGGAACTCCTCATGTCCGTCCATTCCTTCGGCACGCTTCCTGACGGCAGCGAGGTCTTCGAGATCCGCCTCGGCAATGCCAGCGGCGCCACCGCCTCGATCCTGACCTTCGGCGCCGCGGTGCGCGATCTCGTCGTGCCGCTCGCCGGCGGCGGGCGCCGCCGCGTCGTGCTCGGCTTCGAGAGCCTCGCGGCCTATCTCGAGAACAACCGCTTTCTCGGCGTCCTGGTCGGCCGTCATGCGAGCCGTATCGATGGCGGCCGCCTGCCGCTGGATGGCCTTGTGCATCAATTGTCGCTGAATGCAGGGGGCGTGCATCTCCATGGCGGCGCCACCGGCTTCTCGCGCCGGCTCTGGCGCATCGTCGCGGCGGAGGAGAGCGCCGTGACGCTGGCGCTCACCTCGCCGGATGGCGAGGACGGCTATCCTGCTACCCTCGAGGTCAGTCTCACCTATCGCCTGCTGGAGCCCGCCGGGCTCGGCGTCTCGATCACCGCGACATCGGACGCGCCGACCGTCGTCAGCCTCGCGCAGCATTCCTATTTCACGCTGCTGCCGGGCGCCTCGATCCGCAGCCATCGCCTCCGCTTCGACGCCTCGCGGCTGGTGCCGTTCGGGTCCGACATGGTGCCGACCGGCGCGCTCGCCGATGTCGCGGGCGGCGCCTACGATTTCCGTGCGCTACGGCCGATCGAGGCGGATGGCATCGCGCCTGACTTCGCCTATGACTGCTGCCTGGTGCTCGATCATCCGGGCGATGCCGCGCGCATCGCCGCCCGCCTCGAGGCGCCGGACGGCAGCCTTGCCATGGACGTGCACACGACCGAGCCCTGCATCGTCTTCTATGACGGCGCCGGCCTTGCCGCGGACTGGCCGGGCGTCGGCGGCGACGCGCATTTCGCCCATGCCGGCCTCTGCCTCGAGCCGATGCGCTATCCCGACAATCCCAACCAGCCCGGCTTCCCCTCGGCGCGCCTCGATCCCGGCGAGGTCTATCGCCAGGAGACGGTGTACCGGTTCGGCTGAGCGGAGGCGGCGCACGGCCTCCCTGGTGAGGCGGCCCTTTCTTCACCTCCCCCTGAGGGGGAGGTCGGACCGAAGGTCCGGGAGAGGGTTTACGGACTATCCGAAGAGGTCGTCGATCCTCGCCTCACCGGAGAGGCCGTAAACCCTCTCCCGCCGCGCTTTGCGCGTCGACCTCTCCCTCAGGGAGAGGTAAAAGCGAGGATGACTCACAGCGCGCCCGAGCCGCGACCCGACTGCCAGAGACCCGCCATGATCGATACCGCCACGCTCACCCCGCTCGTCGCCGTCACCGCCGACGTCAAGGACGTCGAGAACTACCGCTGGCATGCCGCCGCCGAGAGCTATCTGAAAGCGGTGACAACAGGGTTGTCGGGCATTCCGGTGATCGTGCCCTCCTTCGGCGAGGCGCTCGACATCGAGCGACTGCTGGAGCGGGTCGATGGGGTGCTGCTGACCGGCAGCCGCTCGAATGTGTATCCGCCGCTCTATGGCGCGGTCGCCGATGCGTCGTCGGAGCCCTATGACCACGCCCGCGATGCGACGACGCTGCCGCTGATCCGCGCCGCCATCCGGCACGGCGTGCCGCTTCTCGCGATCTGTCGCGGCTTCCAGGAGCTCAACGTCGCCCTCGGCGGCACGCTGCTCTCCGAGGTGCAGGACCTGCCCGGCCGGCACGATCACCGCGCGCCGCCATCCGACAGTCAGGCCGAGCGTTTCGCCATCCGCCAGGATGTGATGATCACGGCCGGCGGCTGCCTCGGCCGCATCGTCGAGGCGGATGAACTCAAGGTCAACTCGCTGCACCGGCAGGCGGTCGGCCGCCTGGCGGACGGCCTGACCATCGAGGCGGTGGCGCCGGACGGCACCATCGAGGCGGTCAGCGTCACCGATGCGTCAGGCTTTGCCGTCGGCGTGCAGTGGCATCCGGAATATTGGGTCGCGACCGACGCGCCGTCGAGCCGGCTGTTCCGCGCCTTCGGCGAGGCGATGCGCGCGCGCATCCGCGCCCGCGGCAGTTTCCGCGCCGCGGCGGAATAGCGCCGCTCCCGTCAGGCTCCGGCGAGCGCCCCGCCGAGCATCGCGAGGCCGAACAGCAGAATGCCGGCGGCGGCCGCCAGCTCGAAGGCGCGCAGCGCCCGCGCGGCCGAAGGCGATCCATTGCCGGTGAAGCGCACGGCGATGTCCTTCGCCTTGACGGCGAGCGTCGCCAGCGCCGCGACCGTCAGGCCGGTGCCGAGCGACATCGCCAGCACCGAGAGGATGCCGGCCCACCAGAGCTGCTGCGACAGCGCGAAGACGAGCACGATGATCGCGCCCGAACAGGGCCGGATACCGACCGCCAGCACCGCGGCGAGGCCGCTGCGCAGGGTCAGCGGCGCGGAAAGCGTCGCGGGATCGGGGATATGGGCATGGCCGCAATCGCAGGCGAGCGCGGAGGCGGCGTCGCTGGAGGCGTTGCTGGCCGAGAACCCGCCATAGGCGAGACGCGGCGCCCCGAGCCCGGCGGCGCCGAGGCGCTGCGGCTGGAGCGTGGACGGCGCCGCCATGGCCGGGCGACGGCCGAGCCGGTTATGGCCGTGGATGGCGCAGGAGGCGTCATGGACATGCGGCGTCCCGTCGGGGTCGCTGTCCGCGCCGTGGTCGTGGCGCCCGACCGTCTTCGACCAGAGGAGCCAGACGCCGCAAAGCGCGATCAGCGCATAGCTGGCGATCTCGAGCGCGTCGGTCGCCTTCGTCATGGTGACGGCGGTGACGCGCAGCACCAGCGTGCCGATGCCGACGACGATGATCGCCGTCAGAGCCTGCACGAAAGCGGAGCCGAAGGAGATGGCGACGCCGCGCTTCAGCGTCTCGCCGGTGGCGAGCAGATAGGACGAGATCACCGCCTTGCCGTGGCCGGGGCCGACGGCGTGGAAGACGCCATAGGCGAAGGAGAGGCCGATCAGGAACCAGGCGGCGTGGCTGCTCTCGCCAAGGCTCGACAGCGCGCCGGTCAGCGCGCGGTAGAAGCTCGACTGTTCCGCCGCGATCCAGACGAAGAAGCCGCGGAAGGGGCCGGCCCAGCCGACGGCGCCGCCGCCATCGGGCGTCGCGATGCCGAAGGGGCTGCTCGCGGCGAAGGCGGCGCCTGGCGCCAGCAGCAGGGCCGAGAGGAGGGCGGCGCGCCTCATGAGCAGGCGATCGTGATCAGCGAGGAGAGGCTCGACGCCGCGTCGGCCAGCTCCTGCGGCAGGTCGTGCTGGTCGGCCGGAATGGCGGCGAGCTGCGCCATGGTGGCGTCGTCGAGCGCATGCGGCGGCTTGATGCTGGCCTTGCAGCCAGCCGGCGCCCCGGTCAGCGTGATCTCGTGGTTCTTGATGAAGCTGAAGGCGACGAAATATTCCGGATCGAACACTTCGAGCGTCGCATGCGGGCCCGGCGCAATCGGCGTGCGGATCGGCAGCGTGTAGAACAGCGTCAGCCTTCCGCCATGGAAATCGAGCCAGTATTCGGTCGGGAAGTCGACCGGGACATGCTTGTTGCCGACCTTCAGATTGGTGAAGTAGCGGTATTCCTTCAGCGAATCGACATTGACCTTGGCGAGCGGCTGCAGCTCCTCGTCGGAGAGCTTGCCATCGCCATTGGCGTCGAGGCCCTGCACGGCGAAGGCGGTGAAGGCTTCGTCGAACTGCCAGATATGCCGGATCGCCGTCATCTTGCCGGAGGGATCGAAGACGATCTCCTCGCGGGCGTCGACGAAGACATGCGGGTGGGCCTCGGCCGCCAGCGTCCCGGCTGCGAGCAGGGCCGAGGCGATCAGAAGGCGGGACGTTGCAAGGCGAGTTTTGGCCATGAAGGGTTCCGGAGGCGGCGCGTGGCGGGACTTCGCCCGAAAACTGCGGCCAGATCGTGTCGGCGTGGCCGCCGGCCGCGGCGGCGCGATGCTGTTCAGCAGCCGCCTTCGGGTGGCGACTTGCCGTCGAACCAGCGCACGAGATAGTCGATGAAGGCGCGCACCTTGCCCGAGAGATGGCGGCGATGCGGATAGACGGCGTGGATGGCGATGGCCGAGGTCTCGAACGCCTCCAGCACCGGCACGAGGCGGCCGGCGGTGATGTCGTCATGCACGACGAGATAGGGCACCATCAGGAAGCCGAGACCGGCGAGAGCTGCCTGGCGGCCGACATTGGGGCTGTTGACCTCGACGCGGCCCTTGACGGCGATCGTCACGCGCTCGCCCTCGACCGTGAACGGCCAGTGGCCGCGATTGACGTTCCAGTCGACGATGCAGGGCATGTCGACGAGATCGATCGGCATCTCGGGCTTGCCATGCGCCGCGATGACCTCGGGGCTGGCGCAGCAGACGATCCGGAACGAGGACAGCCGCCGCGCGATGAGGCTCGAATCGGCCAGCGAGGTGATGCGGATCGCGACGTCGAAGCCCTCGTCGACAACGTCGACGAAGCGGTCCTCGAGATGGAGCTCCAGCGTGATGTCGGGCTCCTGCATCACGAAGTCCATGATGGCGCGGCCGAGCTCGCCATCGCCGAAGGTGCGGGGAGCGCTGACCTTGAGGCGACCGCGCGCGGCGGCATGCGCATCGCCGACCGAGCTCTGCAGGTCGTCGATGCGCTGCAGGATCTCGGTCGCGTCGCGGGCATAGGTCTGGCCGACCTCGGTCAGCGACAGCGTCCGCGTGGTGCGGTTGAGCAGGCGCGCGCCGAGCTCGTCCTCGAGCTCGCGCACATATTTCGAGATCAGCGCCTTGGAGCGGCCCATCTTGCGCGCCGCCGCCGAGAAGCCGCCCGCCTCGACCACCTCGACGAATGTGCGCATGCGGGTCAGCGTATCCATCGGCGCTATCCGGCCATGATGCGGCGCGCGAGATCGATCAGCGCGCGGTCGCGGCCATGCGGCGCCACCAGCGAGACGCCGAGCGGGCAGCCGAGATATTCGGCGAGCGGCAGGCTGATCTGCGGCAGGCCGGCAAGACCCGCCGAGCACAGCATCGACAGCGCGCGGTTGCGGTAGGAATCGAGCTCTTCGCCGGCAAGGCCACGCAGCGGCGCGATGCCGGGCGTCGTCGGGATGGCGAGAACCGTGTCGTCGCCGAGCAGCGCCGTCAGCCGCTCGCGCACCTGCGCACGGCGCGCTGCGGCGCCGGCATACTCGTCGGCCGCGACATGGCTCGCCCATTCGAAGCGCTCGCTGACGCCGGGACCGAAATGCGGATTGTTCTTCTTGATCCAGTCGCCATGCGCCTGCCAGGCCTCATAGGCCTGCATCGTGCGGAAGATCATGCGCCAGGCGGCGAGGCCCTCGGGCGCGACCATCACGGCGCCAGCGGGCTCGAGATGAGCGGCGATGCGCGGGCTGGCCGAGCGGACGGCGGCCTCCTCGAGATCGCCGAGCAGCAGCGCGTGGATGTCGTCGCCGACGATGAAGCGGGAGAGCGCCGGCCCGTCCTTATCCGGGCCGAGCAGCACGTCGCCGACCCGGGCGAAGGTCTCGGCGTCGCGCGCGAACCAGCCGACCGTGTCGAAGGAATGGGCGAGCGGGAACACACCGGAAATGTCGATGCGCCCGAAGGTCGGGCGAAGGCCGATCAGCCCGTTATAGGAGGCCGGCGCGCGCACCGAGCCGCCGGTGTCGGAGCCGAGCGCGATGTCGACGAGGCCGGCGGAGACGGCGGCGGCCGAGCCCGACGAGGAGCCGCCAGGAATGCGGCCGGGCGCCCGCACATTGATCGGCGTGCCGTAATGCGCGTTCTCGCCGTTCATCGAATAGGCGAATTCGTCGGTGTGCGTCTTGCCCATGAAGGCAGCGCCGGCGTCGAGCAGGGCCTGCACGGCGGGCGCGCTCGCGTTCTTCACCGTGCTCTGCTGGCGCACCAGCGGATGGCCGGCGCCGGTCGGATAGCCGGCGACGTCATAGAGATCCTTGACCGCGAGGGTCAGTCCGGACAGCGGGCCGGTCGCGGCCGAGGCAACCGGTATCGGGCCGTAATCGACAAAGGCATCGACCGGATCGAGGGCAATCAGCATCGGGTAAGGCTCGCAAGACTCGGCACGCGCCGGGATCGGCTGGCGCTTCGTTTCATAGTCTTATTTTGCGTCCCATGCCAATTCCCGCGGCGAGGCGGGCAGGGGCCGAGCGTCGGCCCCCGCTGCCACGCTCAGGCCGCGACCGCCGCGCCGTCCGAGCGCGGGTCGGTGGCGCCGAAGAGGCGGCCGTCCTTGCGCCGCACGATCGCGCCGGCATGGCCCATCATGTCGGAATGGGCCTCGTCGATGACCTCGACATCATGCCCGGCCCGCTCGAGCGCACGGACGAGGTCGGGATCGAAGCGGTTTTCGAGGCGGAGATTGGTGGCGTCCGAGCCCCAGGTGCGGCCGAGCAGCCAGCGCGGCGCGGCGATGGCCGCGGCGAGATCCTCGCCGAAGCGGCCGTAGCGGCTGAAGACGGCGGCCTGCGTCTGCGGCTGGCCCTCGCCGCCCATCGTGCCATAGCTCATCAGGCGGCCGTCGTCGAAGCGCGCCATGGCCGGATTGAGCGTGTGGAAGGGCTTGCGGCCCGGCTGCAGCGGATTGAGCGCGCGGTGGTCGAGCGAGAAGCTCGAGCCGCGATTCTGCCAGGTGATGCCGGTCGCCGGCAGCACGCAGCCCGAGCCGAACTCGAAGAAGATCGACTGGATATAGGAGATCGCGAGGCCATTGGCGTCGATGGCGCCGAGCCAGACCGTGTCGCCCTTCGCCGCGACCTGCGGCCAGGGCGCTGCCCGCTTCATGTCGATCGCCGCCGCCTCGCGCTCCAGCACGGCGTCGGAGACATGGATCGAGACATCGCCGGCATGGGCGTGATCGGTCACGGCGCGGTCGCGGATCAGGAAGGCGCGCTTCGTCGCCTCGACGAGACCATGCACATGCTCGAAGCTCTCGCCGCGCGTGACCGCGAGCCGCTCGAAGATGCCGAGGATGATCAGCGAGGCGAGCCCCTGCGTCGGCGGCGGCGCGTTGTAGAGCGTCGCTTCGGTCAGGCGGACGGAGAGCGGCAGGCGGAAATGCGCCGCGTGCCCGTGCAGGTCGGCGCGCGTCACCGGGCTGCCGATCCGCTCGAGATCGTCGGCGATCACCTGCGCGACGTCACCGCGATAGAAATCATGGAAGCCGGCATGGGCGAGCTGGTCGAGCGTGTCGGCCAGCCGCGGCTGCTTGAGGAGGGCGCCGAGTTCCGGCGCCTTGCCGTCCTCGTCGAGGAACACGTCGGAAAAGCCGGGCGCGGCCGACAGCGCCTCGATGTGGCGGGTGGTGAGCGCCGTCTGCGAGCGCGTCACGCTGATGCCGGCCTTCGCCCGCGCGATCGCATCGGCGAGCAGGGTCTTGCGATCGATCGCACCGCCGAGGCTCTTCGAGAATTCATAGGCGAGGTCCCAGCCCGAGACGGCGCCGGCGACGGTCAGCGCCGCATCGGGGCCGCGCACGGGGATGCGGTCATGCCCCTTGCGGTGATAGTCGGCGATCACAGCCTTCGATCCGGCGCCGCCGCAGGCCTCGATATAGCGCGGTTCCTTGCCCGGCTCACGGATCAGCCAGAAGCCGTCGCCGCCGATGCCGTTCATGTGCGGATAGACGACGGCGATGGTCGCGGCGGCGGCGATCATCGCCTCGATGGCGTTGCCGCCGGCGCGCAGGATCTCGGCGCCAGCCTCCGCCGCGGCGGCGTGCGGCGCCACCACCATGCCCTTTTCGCCCACAACGGTTTCGCTCACGCCGATCTCCTCTGTTCGCACTCTGCTCTTAGGCGAAAGGAGCCTCGCTCAAAAGGTCGAATCAGCGGCCTGCCGCGCAATCGGGCAGGGCGCGCCCAACAAGCGGGCGGCCGCGAAAAACGACGGAATCGGACCGAAAAGCGACATTCTCCTGTCACAAAGGCGGCGGCTTTCGACGGTTTCGCGCGCGCTGATCCCCGCCCGGCACTTTTCTTGTCATGAAGGGAAAAACCGCTTGAATCAGACGGGCGATCATCATACCTACGCCTTGCCCAATTATCGCACGTGCCTGTGGTTGCGTGCCGACCGGTGGGGCTCCGGACAAGAGGCCGGGGCGACGCCCATGTGGATCCCGAAAGGGCCACGAAGGAGTCCGGGAGCAATCCCGGAGAGGTCGGCAGCCGGAAAGCGAAACCGGTGAACTCCGTCTCCGCGGAGGACGCGACTTGAAGCAACGACGTAGCGGGCTTTTTTGGTCTCTAACGGCTCTCCATCGGCCGTGGTTACTGAAGAGGCACTACATCCTTGCCGGGCGTGCGGATCGGGTTTCCCCGTTCCAAGCGACGGCGGCGCTCACGAAGCCCGCAAGGGTTTTTCCTGCGACCGCCACCCGCGAAATCTGCCGGCTTAGCCGGCAAAACGGCGCTCTGTCACCGTTCCGTCCGCGTCCATAGCGGCCGGCGCGATGGCTCTGCTCCGCTTCGCCATTTCGCAACGCTAGTGGGCCTTCGCTCGGCCCTGGGAATACGTCCATGACCGCTCGCATCATCGACTTCCTCAATACCCGACGTCCCGAGGGCCCCTGCCTCGTGGTCGACCTCGATGTCGTGCGGGAGAATTTCCTCGCCTTCGCGCATGCGCTGCCCGACACCCGCATCTTCTATGCGGTGAAGGCCAATCCTGCGCCGGAAGTGCTGCGTCTGCTCGCCTCGCTCGGCTCCTGCTTCGATTGCGCCTCCGTGGCCGAGATCGACATGGCGCTGGCCGCCGGCGCGACGCCGGACCGCATCTCCTATGGCAACACGATCAAGAAGGAGCGCGACATCGCCGCTGCCTTCCAGCGTGGCATCTCGCTCTATTCGGTCGATTGCGACGTCGAGGTCGAGAAGGTGGCGCGCGCCGCCCCCGGCATGCGCGTGTTCTGCCGCATCCTCTGCGATGGCGCCGGCGCCGAATGGCCGCTGTCGCGCAAGTTCGGCTGCGAGCCCGAGATGGCTGTCGGCGTGCTCGAGCATGCGCAGCGCCTTGGCCTCCGCGCCTATGGCATCTCGTTCCATGTCGGCTCGCAGCAGGGCAACACCGAGGCCTGGGACGGCGCGCTCGCCTCCGCCGCCGGCATCTTCGAGACGCTCGCCGAGCGCGGCATCCAGCTGTCGATGGTCAATCTCGGCGGCGGTTTCCCGACCCGCTATCTGAAGGAAGTGCCCGGCGTCGAGAGCTATGGCTCGTCGATCGACCAGGCGCTGAAGCGGCATTTCGGCAACCGCATCCCGGAGACGATCATCGAGCCGGGTCGCGGCATGGTCGGCAATGCCGGCATCATCAAGTCCGAGGTCGTGCTCATCTCGAAGAAGAGCGACCGCGAGGATGATCCGCGCTGGGTCTATCTCGACATCGGCAAGTTCGGCGGCCTCGCCGAGACGATGGACGAATCGATCCGCTATCCGATCCGCACGAGCCACGACGGCGATGCCACGGCGCCGGTCATTCTCGCAGGTCCGACCTGCGATTCGGCCGACGTCCTCTACGAGAAGACCCCGTATCACCTGCCGGTCACGCTCTCGATCGGCGACGAGGTCCTGATCGAGGGAACCGGCGCCTACACGACGACCTATTCGGCCGTCGCGTTCAACGGCTTCGAGCCGCTCGCCTCCTACGTGATCTGAAGGCATCCCATCATGATTGTGATTGGCGCAGAGGCGCCGGCGGAAGCCGGCGCCCGTGAACGTCTGCTCGACCGCGCGATGGGTCCGGACCGCTTTCTGAAGAGCTCCGAACGCCTGCGCGAAGGCCGCCTGCCGGCCTCCGGCCTTGCGCTCGCCGCCCGTGACGGCAACGAGCTCGTCGGCACGGTCCGGCTCTGGAACGTTGCGGCCGGCCGCCGCGACGCGCTGCTGCTCGGCCCGCTCGCGGTCTCGCCCGATCGGCAGAGCGAGGGGCTCGGCTCCAAGCTGATGCGCGCCGCGCTGAGCCGCGCCGGCATGCTCGGCCACGCCGCGGTGATCCTCGTCGGCGATGCGGACTACTATGCCCGCTTCGGCTTCTCGGCGTCGCTCACCACCCGGCTGATGATGCCGGGGCCGGTCGACCGGTCGCGGTTCCAGGCGCTGGAGCTCGTCCCCGGCGCGCTTCAGGGCGCCGCCGGCATGCTGGTCCCGACTGGCGATTTCGCCGCGCCGTCGATCGTCGGGCCCTCGTTCGAGGAGATCGAGGCCTTCCGCATCGCGGCCTGAACGTCGCGGTTTTCAAAGGGCCCGGCTCGCCCCCAACGGGGTGGCCGGGCCCTTTTTTCTTATCGGTTCAGTTCGTCACAGAAGAACGATAGGTTACGGCCCTTCGATTGGGTTGGATGAAGGAGTGTCTGCACATGGCAAGCTGGCCGGTCTATGGTCGTATCGATGGTCCCGTGGTCATTATCGGCTTCGGTTCGATCGGGCGCGGCATCCTGCCTCTGCTGCGGCGCCACTTCGCGCTCGACCGTTCGCAGATCGTCGTCGTCGAGCCGGGCGACGAGAATGCCGGACTGCTGTCGACCTTCGGCGCCCGCCATGTCCGCGTCGCGCTGACGCGCGAAAACTATCGCGAGGTGCTGACGCCGCTGCTCACCGCCGGCGAGGGACAGGCCTTCTGCGTCAATCTCTCGGTCGACACGTCCTCGCTCGACATCATGAAGCTGACGCGTGAGCTCGGCAGCCTCTATATCGACACGGTCATCGAGCCGTGGCCGGGCTTCTATTACGACCACAAGGCCGATCCCGCCTCGCGTTCCAATTATGCGCTGCGCGAGGAACTGCTCGCCGAGAAGCGCGCCCATCCGGGCGGCCCGACCGCCGTCTCCTGCTGCGGCGCCAATCCCGGCATGGTGTCCTGGTTCGTCAAGCATGCGCTGGTCGATGTCGCGCGCGATCTCGGCATCGAGTTCGAGGAGCCGAAGACGCGCCGCGAATGGGCCGAATTGATGCGGGCGACCGGCGTCAAGGGCATCCATATCGCCGAGCGCGACACGCAGCGCTCGCGCAATCCGAAGCCTCTCGACACCTTCGTCAACACCTGGTCGGTCGACGGCTTCGTCTCGGAAGGGCTGCAGCCGGCCGAGCTCGGCTGGGGCACGCATGAGAAGTGGATCCCCGACCATGCGCGCGCGCATGACACCGGCTCGGGCGCCGCGATCTTCCTGCTCGGCCCCGGCGCCGACACGCGCGTCCGCTCCTGGTGTCCGACGCCCGGCCCGCAGCTCGGCTTCCTGGTGACGCATAACGAGGCCATCTCGATCGCCGACCATTTCACGGTGCGCGAGGAGGGCGAGGTCGTCTATCGGCCGACCTGCCACTACGCCTATCACCCGTCTAACGACGCCGTGCTGTCGCTGCACGAACTCTTCGGCCGCTCCGGCCAGCGCCAGGCCAAGCAGCACATCCTCTCGGAGGAGGAGATCATCGCCGGCCGCGACGAGCTTGGCGTGCTGCTCTATGGCCATGCCAACAACGCCTATTGGTACGGCTCGCGCCTCACCATCGACGAGGCGCGGCAGAACGCGCCCTATCAGAACGCCACCGGCATGCAGGTGACCTCCGCCGTCATCGCCGGCATGGTCTGGGCGCTCGAGCATCCCGCCGCCGGCATCGTCGAGGCCGACGAGATGGACTATCACTTCTGCCTGCGCATCCAGCGGCCCTATCTCGGCACCGTCGAGGGCATCTACACCGACTGGACGCCGCTCACCGATCGCCCCGGCTTCTTCCCCGAGGACATCGACACGTCCGACCCCTGGCAGTTCCGCAACGTGCTGGTGCACGGGCTGGGATAAGTTGTCTTCGCTCCTTGACCAGCCTCCGCTGCTACGGAGGCTGGTCTTGTAGAGTGGCCAGGCCTGCATCGATGGCATCCACAGCTCGGACCAGCTGCTCACCTATCGAAAGTGCTAAATCTCGCCCCAACGGCACCGAATAGCGCTTCCCGTCGGGGCCAATCATTGCCAGCAGAAGAAATGGCCCCGTCCTGTCTTTTGCTGCAACTATTGCGGCGCTATCAATAGTGAGAATCTCTGACGTCGCTATAGATGAAAAAAGCTCAAATTCATCAGATCTTATCAAGATACAGAGTCCTCCTGAATGATCTCTCCTACTGACATTTTTATCGAAGAGAAGCGGACATGCTTGAGATCGTCTCTTGAGCGAATCAGTTCAATGATGTGCTTTCTATCGTCTTCTGGGCAACGAGCGCCGAAGGAAATCGAGGCCAAGGCTTCCGGAGGAAATGCAAATGTCAACACCTTAGACTTCCAGTCAGTATCAGGTTTGTTTATTGCCAATTCTAATCTGCGCCATTCTCTCTGATCGGACCATTCGGGGTCTTTTATAAAAAATCTCTCGTGAGGGTATCGATAAGCATAGTCCTCTATGCTTAGGCGCCTGTACACTATCGGCGCGAAGTAACCACTTCTGTCAATAATATCTCTGTTGGAGCGAAAATATCGCGATCTCGTGTCAAAACCTAAACAAATTCCCCTGTGCTGATCGCCATACAGCGACCACATCTTTCGATCAACGGGGAGTGTTGTTAGCGATAGCGCCAATGGTTTCCGAGATTCTTCCAAAAACTCTTTGAATGGTCGATTGCCAAGGTCGTATTTCCATCCTTTTATTAGGCCGTTTGACGTAATGATCGGGACATCGTCCGAGATGGGCTCATCCCTCTGACGCAACAGTGAGCGAGCTTCTAAAACTCTGTCAAACATCTGAAGCCGCTCATCCGGATCCGTTACGTCGATGACCATGGTCGGCCCGTCTTCAAAGTGGGGCATCAAACGCCTTATCTCATCGCGAGGCGGCGCTTCTTCGAACAAATCATCCAATACTTCTGCCTGCGTATAGCGCAGAGACATGCCGCTCAAGATCAAATAGGAAATCTGACTAGACGTATATTTGTAAACTCTTGGAGGTGGAGAGGGACGAGGCCGAAAAAGTAGACGACCACTAATAGTAGGACCCTCGCCCTTATAGCGTTCCATTAGCACTTTGACCTTGGCAGTCCATGCTTCAAATTCGAGGGTAGGTTCTTCGCCAGAAGACATTGTTCGTCGCCCGTGAACGTTCTGTGTAAGGATAGAATATTGGGAACGGGTCGACAATTTACATCGCATGTCACATTGCGTTTTTGTCGAGCGATGTTCTCTAAGCCTTCGAAACCGCCTCACTAGCCTGAGCTAGGATCCAGCCGCTTCCGTCGCCTGAGCGGTGCTGTCGCGAGGCGGCCGAATCCGGCGAGGAGGTAGACGGCGAGGAAGCCGGCGCCGGCGGTGATTGCGCCGGCCGGCGTCGTCGGCACGGCCGGTTCGAAGACGCTCCAGGTGGCGTCGAGCAGTTCGGGATCCGGCGTCGCGAACACCGCCTCGATGCGGCCGAAGGCGCCGCTCGCCTCGAAGGCCGCCTGCTGGGCGCGGAGCCGCTCATAGCGCTCGACCGAGGCGGCGGTGCTCGCCCCGCGCAGTTGCACCAGCCGCGTGTCGTCGCTGAGGAGGCTCGCGATGGCGCGCTCGCGGTCCATGCCGGCGGTGGCGGCATCGCGGTCGAAATCGGCGACGACGCGGTGAAGCTCGTCGACGGCGCCGCCGAGGCGCTGGCGGTATTGCTGGGCGAATTCGGGCGCCTGCGAGAAGGCGACGCCCGAGAGCGCGGCGGTGGCCAGCAGGAGGGTGCGCTTGATCATCGTCTCACTCCACTTCGAAGGCCCAACGCCCGAGCGCCGCTCTGGTCGCAGCTGAGTGTCGCACGCGCATCAGTTCCTCAACACGACACAGGCGCCGCCCGCCTTGCGCAGGCTGGCGCAGAGCCGTCCGGCCTCGCGCAGCGAGGCGGCCGGCAGGCGCACGCGATAGAAGGCGCGGCGGCCGCGCCCGGCGAGGCGCGAGCCGAGGATGAGCGTCGGCTTGCCCTCGAGGATGGAGGGATAGCGCCCGACCATGCGCTGGTAGGAGGCGATCGCCCGCGCCTTGGAATAGTTGCCCGAGAGCTGGACGCCATAGGGCGCATAGGCGCCTTCGATCAGCCGCGGCGCATAGGTGCGGATCGAGGCGACGATGCTGCTGCAATCCTTCGTCTTCCGCTCCTTGTCGTCGCTGGGCGGCAGGATGCCGCGGTCGCGCCAGTCGCCGGCGGTGCGGCCGGTGACGAAGAGGACATAGTCCTCCGTCTCCATCGGCAGGAAACTGCCATTCCTCAGCCAGCCGGCGAGCCGCGTCGGGCCGGCATTATAGGCCGCGGCGGCGAGGCCGAGATTGCCGAAGCGGTTCTTGAGATCGGCGAGATAGCCGGCCGAGGCGGGAATGGCCTGTTCCGGATCGAAGGGATCGTCGAGCCCGCGCTCGGTCGCCGTTCCCGGCATGAACTGCGCGATGCCCTGCGCGCCGGCGCCCGAGGTGACGCCCGGACGGAAGCTGCTTTCGCGCCAGATCAGCCGCGTGAAGAAATCGACCGGCAGCGCCCTGTCGTCCGCCGCCTGCTCGATCAGGCGGCAGATCGTCTCCTCGGTGGTTTCCTCCGCCGCAAGGGCATGGACCGGCGCGAGCAGCAGCGCGGCGAGGCCGGCGAGGCCCAGCCAGCGCAGCAGCGCGGTCGGCGCCGAGCGCGGTGCGGCATTGGTCATGGCGAGCGGCCCCCCGGGCGGTCCGGGGGCATGCTTGCGTGATCGCGGGCCGCGATCAAGCGGCAAAGCGCCTGGTGTCAGCCGGCGAGATCGATGAGGCCCGCGGTGCCGTCCTCGGTGCCGAAGGCGAGGCGGATGCCGGCGGCGTCCCAGGCGAGCGCCGAAATCGGCCCGCCTTCGGCCTTGCGCAGGCGTGCCTCGTCGCCATCGGCGAAGCGGGCGGCGACGACCGAGCCGTCCTTGTAGCCGATCGCCACGACGTCCTCGCTCGGGTGGCAGGCGACCTGCGTCACCGTGCTCTGCACGCCGAGGCCGAGCTGCAGCGGCTGCTTGCCCATCGGCCCGTCCTTGAAATGGAACGGCCAGAGGACCGCCATCTCGGCGCCCGAGGTGGCAAGGAATCGCCCCTTCACCGACCAGGACATCGAGCGCACCTTGCCGGGATAGCCGGACATGCGCATGTTGCCGCCGCCGTCCGTGGTGCGCCAGCCATGCAGTGCGTTCTCCTGCATCGCGGTCACGACATGGCGGCCGTCCGGCGACCAGGTGACGCCGATATGCGAGCCCTTCCATTCGAACTCGGTCGGCTTGGCATCGGTGCCGACGAACCACAGCGAGACGCCGTTGTAGCGCGCGACGGCAAGGCGCACGCCCTTCGGCGCGAAGGCAAGGCCCGCGACCGTGCGCTCATGCGGCAGCAGCTTCTCCTTGCCGTCGGGGAAGAGCACCACCGCCTCGCGTCCGGCCGCGAAGGCGACGATGCCGCCCGGGCCGGCCGCGAGCTGGTCGATCCACTTCCTCGGCCGCGTCGCGATCTCGCTGATCGCGCCGGCGCCATCGACGGAGAGCACGCGGCCGTCATCGCCGCTGGTGAGCAGCCGGTCGCCGGCCTCGGTGCGCGCGGCGGCGAGCAGGCCGCCGGTATGCAGGCCGAGGGTTTCGGCGGCGGGCCCGTCGATCAGCGCCACCTTGCCATCGCCGAGGGCGAAGACGGGGCGGTCGCGGAGGAAGGTGGCGGCGACGACATAGGCGCCGAGAGGGAAGGATTGAATGCTGGGCATGGTGCCTTCGAGACTAACCGCGATAAGGGCCGCCGGGCGGACCCCAGTTCCAGCTTGGCATCGGCGCGCCCTCAGGGGGCGGCACGGCGCCATCGGCCGAGTTGATGACGGCGAGGCGGGTGCCCCATTCGAGATAGCCGACCACCGCTGCGCGGAACTCGGGATCGTCGGGCAGGCCGGCCTCGTCCAGAGTGTCGAGCATCAGCGTGATCCAGCGCCGGCGCTGCGTCTCGGTCAGATGCCGCCCCATATGGCGGACGATCATCGCGCGATGCGAGCCGCCGTCGCCGGTGTAGTCGCGTGGGCCGCCGAAAACCTCGGCGACGAAGGCCGCGACATGATCGGCATGATGCGGGTCCATGCCGGCGAAGACGGGCGCGAGCACCGCGTCTTCAGGAACCTTGGCATAGAAGAGCGCGGTGAGACGGCGGAACGCGTCCGGCCCGCCGGCCCAGTCGGCCAGCGTCGGTATGGCGTCCGCTTCGCTCATCGCGCCCCCCGGCTTCATTCTCAGGCCTTGGCGAGGCAGGCTTCGAAGCTCTTGCGGATCGCCTCTTCATTCAGCTTGCGGCCGATGAAGACGAGGCGGCTCTCGCGCTTCTCATCATCGCGCCAGGGGCGCTGGTGCGTGCCCTCGATGATCATGTGCACGCCCTGGATGACATAGCGGTCCGGGTCGCGGTCCATGGCGAGGATGCCCTTGAGGCGGAGGATGTTCGGCCCCTCGACCTGCGTGATCTCCTGGATCCAGGGGAAGAACTTCTGCGGATCGAGCACGCCGCCGCGCAGCGAGACGCTGAAGACGGCGTTGTCGTGGCGCGGATGATGGTGGTGATGGTCGTGATCATGATCATGGTGGTGATGATGATCGTGGTCATGGTCATGGTGGTCGTGATCATGATCGTGGTGGTCGTGGTCGTCGGCCTCGAGGAATTCCGGATCGAGCGAGAGGATCCGGTCGAGATCGAAGGCGCCGCGATCGAGCACCTTGTCGAGGTCGATGTTGGAGCGCTCGGTGCGGTGGATGGTGGCGTGCGGGTTGATCGCGCGGATGCGCCGCTCGACATTGGCGAGCTCTGCCGGGCTGACGAGATCGATCTTGTTGAGGAGCACGACGTCGGCGAAGGCGATCTGCTCTTCGGCTTCCGGCGCATCGTCGAGCCGCTTCAGCAGGTTGAGCGCGTCGGCGACCGTGACGACAGCGTCGAGCCGCGACTTGGCGCGCACGTCCTCGTCCATGAAGAAGGTCTGCGCGACCGGGGCGGGATTGGCGAGCCCGGTCGTCTCGACCAGGATGCCGTCGAACTGGCCGGGGCGCTTCATCAGGCCTTCGACGACGCGGATCAGGTCCCCGCGCACCGTGCAGCAGATGCAGCCATTGTTCATCTCGTAGATCTCTTCGTCGCTCTCGACGATGAGGTCGTTGTCGATGCCGATCTCGCCGAACTCGTTGACGACGACGGCGTAGCGCTTGCCGTGGTTCTCCGAGAGGATGCGGTTCAGAAGCGTGGTCTTGCCGGCGCCGAGATAGCCGGTGAGCACGGTGACCGGGACCTGAGTGACCGTGGCTTCTGGGCCGGTGGCCTTGGTTTCCGTCATGCGAGATCTCCGATGCGGCATCCGCCGCTCGAGGGGTGGGTCAGAGGCCGCTGATATAAGGGAGTTTGCGGCCGATTGCATCAGGCGCGCGAATTCAGGGCGTGACTGCGGCACCCGTCATATTTTAGAACTGATCTAGACTGTAGCTGGTTCAATCCTCGGCCATCGCCGCGGCAACGAAGGAAATGTCACATGGAACGCGACACGGTCGCCGGCTATTCGAGCCTGCAAATCCTGCTGCATTGGGTCATCGCCGCGCTGGTGTTTTTCCAGCTGATCTTCGGCGAGAGCATGGCGGAGGCCGGCGATGCGGCCCGCGAGGGCACCCCGGTCGATCCGACCGACGCGGCTCTCGCCACGGCGCATTACTGGGTCGGCATCGCGATCCTCGTCCTCGTCGCCATTCGCCTCGCCGTCCGCCTCATCGGCGGCGCGCCGCATCCGCAGACGTCCGGCACGCACCTCTTCGACATCCTCGCCCATGCGACGCACTGGCTGTTCTACGCCCTCCTGGTCGCGATGCCGATCAGCGGCCTCGCCGCCATCTATGTCTCTCCCGAGATTGGCGACATCCACACGATCGGCAAGCCGGTCTTCATCGTGCTGATCGCGCTGCATGTGCTTGGCGCGCTCTACCACCAGTTCATCGTCAAGGATGGAACGATCCGCCGGATGATGGTGCCGGCGAAATAGGCCGTCAGCTCTCGCCGCGCTCGACCGCCCAGCAGGCGACCTTGGTCTCGCCATGGAAGGTGAGCTCGGGCCGCTCGCTGCGGCAGCGATCGAAGGCGAGCGGGCAGCGCGTGTGGAAGGCGCAGCCCCGCGGCGGATTGAAGGGCGAGGGCAGCTCGCCCTTGAGCTCGCTGCGCTCGCGCACCCGGCCCGGATCGGCGACCGGGGTCGCGGCCAGCAGCGCCCGGCTATAGGGATGGCGCGGGCCGGCGAACAGCACGTCGCGCGGCGCCTGCTCGACGATGCGGCCGAGATACATGACGACGATCTCGTCGGCCATGTGCCGGACCACCGAGAGGCCGTGGCTGATGAAGAGATAGGAGAGCCCGAGCGCCTCCTGCAGCTGGACCAGGAGGTTCAGCACCTGCGCCTGCACCGAGACATCGAGCGCCGAGACCGGCTCGTCGAGCACGAGGATGTCGGGGCGCAGCATCAGCGCGCGGGCGATGGCGATGCGCTGGCGCTGGCCGCCCGAGAACATGTGCGGATAGCGATCGGCATGCTCCGGCCTGAGGCCGACGAGGCGGAGGATCTCGGCGACGGCCGTCTGCCGGTCGGCCGCGCTCATCTCCTTGCGGTTGATGACGAGCGGCTCGGCCAGCGCCGCGCCGATCTTCTGGCGCGGATTGAGCGAGCCATAGGGATTCTGGAACACGATCTGGACGCGTGAACGGAGGCTCGCCAGCGCCGCGCGGTCGGCGCCGACGATGTCGATGCCGGCGATGCGAAGCGCGCCGGCGGTCGGCGGCTCGATCATGGTGACGAGGCGTGCGAGGGTCGACTTGCCGCAACCGCTCTCGCCGACCACCGCCAGCGTGCGCCCGGCCTCCAGCGTGAAGCTCGCATCGGCGAGCGCCGCGATCGTCGCAGGCTTGCGGAAGGCGCCGCGGCCGACCTCATAGTGACGGGCGAGATGCTCGGCGGTCAGGACCGTGCGGTCGGTGCCGGTGACGTGGCTCATGCGGCGACCTCGCGTCCTTCGGGCCGCGGATGGCCGATCGGCCGCCCCTGCACCAGCGGATAATGGCAGAGCGCGAAGCCGGCGATGGCGCCCTGGCGCGCCGGCTTCTTGTCGCGGCAGCGATCGGTGGCAAAGCGGCAGCGCGGCTCGAACAGGCAGGCCGGCGGCCGGTCGAACTGGCCAGGCACCGTGCCGGGGATCGAGGGCAGGAAGCGGCCATGCGCCCGCTCGGGCAAAGCGGCGAGCAGCGCGGCCGTATAGGGATGATGCGGATCGGCGAAGAGGCCGGCGACCGGCTGTTCCTCGATCTTCTGGCCAGCATAGTGCACCGAGACCCGCTCGGCCGTCTCCGCGACGACGCCCATGTCATGCGTGATCAGGACGAGGCCGGTGCCGGTCTCGCGCTGCAGCGTCACCAGGAGATCGAGGATCTGTGCCTGGATGGTGACGTCGAGCGCGGTGGTCGGCTCGTCGGCGATGATCAGCTTCGGCCGGCAGGCGAGCGCCATGGCGATCATGACGCGCTGGCTGATGCCGCCGGACAATTGATGCGGGAAGGCGGTCAGCCGCCGCTCGGGATCGGGAATGCCGACGGCCGCCAGCAGCTCCAGCGTGCGCGCTTTCCGCGCCGCCTTGTCGAGGCCGAGATGCACCTTGAGACTCTCGCCGATCTGGAAGCCGACGGTGAAGCAAGGATTGAGGCTCGACATCGGCTCCTGGAAGATCATGGCGATGTCCTTGCCGACGAGCCGCCGCCGCTCGCGCGGCGAAAGGCTCAGGAGGTCGCGGCCGTCGAAGGCGAGCCGTTTCGCCGTCACCGTCGCCGACCAGGGCAGGAGGCCCATGACGGCCAGCATCGCCACCGACTTGCCCGAGCCGCTCTCGCCGACGATGGCGAGGATCTCGCCGGCATCGACGCTCAGCGAAACCTCGTCGACCGCGCGGAAAGGCCCCGACGCCGTCGCGAAATCGACCGAGAGATCCGTGATTTCAAGCAGCGGCATGATCGTTGGCTTTCGCTCGCTGAAGCACTATCTTGATGCAAGGAGAACAGATCATGTCCGCTTCGCCTCGCCCTCTTCCGCCGTCGCCGCCGCGCCCGATTTCGGGTCCGACCGGCCCGCGCCCGAGCTACTGAAAGCGTCGGTCAGGCCGAGATCGCGGTTGATCGCCGCGATCGCCTCGGCCGCGAGTTCGGCGGCGTAGACGCCCATGCCGATGTAGTCCCGATACATCGCGACTCGCCTGTCTCCGGACATCTGCCTGAACCGGTCACTCCGCAGATCCTCGACGAGCCTGATCAAGGCCTCAACCTGCCGATAGTAGACGATGACGGGATCGATGACGTCCGTCGGCAGGATATGGATATCCCGCAGGATTGCCTCGAGCACAAAAGGGCGAACTTCGCTCGGAACCACCGGCAGGAAGTCGTCCGCCGGTCCTCCGGGCAATGCCGAGACGTCGATCGACAGAAACTGAAGCAGCCGATGCCGGTGGCTCCTGATCTCTGCCCGGATCGCCGTCTGAACGTCGACGATCTTCTCGCGCCTCACGTCCGTCTGCCGCCGCCTCTCGTACCTGTGCTCGATCCACCAGCCGATGACCTGGACCAGAGATGCGATCAGCGTCGCGATGATGGCGGGGCCGACCCATGCCGAGAGCCCCATCAGCTCCTCCGCATCTTCGGGTCGAGCGCGTCGCGCAGGCCGTCGCCGACAAGGTTGATCGAGAGGACGGTGATGAGGATCGCGAGCCCGGGCTCGGTGACGATCCACGAGGCCGATTGCAGGAATTCGCGCGCCGAGGCGAGCATCGCGCCCCATTCCGGCGAGGGCGGCTGCGCGCCGAGGCCGAGAAAGCCGAGCGCGGCGGCTTCCAGAATGGCGTTCGAGATGGTCAGCGCCGCCTGGACGATGATCGGCGCCATGCAGTTCGGCAGCACGGTCAGGAACATGATGCGCAGCGTGCCGGCACCGGCGACGCGCGCGGCGATGACATAGTCGCGCGACTTCTCGGTGAGCGCCGAGGCGCGCACGAGGCGGACATAGTTCGGCAGATAAACGACCGTGATCGCGACGATGGTATTGGTGAGGCTCGGGCCGATGATCGCGACGATGACGATGGCGAGCAGGAGGCTCGGCACCGACAGGATCACGTCCATCGCCCGCATGATGATGATCGACGGCCAGCCCGGCGCGAAGGCGGCGACGAGGCCGAGCAGGATGCCGGTGAACATCGAGGCGACGACCACCGAGATGCCGATAAAGAGCGACAGCCGCGCGCCGAACATCAGCCGCGAGAGCATGTCGCGGCCGACCTCGTCGGTGCCGAGCGGGAAGGCGGCCGTGCCGCCCTCGGCCCACATCGGCGGCACGCGGACGAACTCGCGGAACTGCTCGCTCGGCCCATAGGGCGCGAGGAAATCGGCGAAAATCGCGACGAGGACCAGCAGGGAGAGCAGGACGAGGCCGATCAGCGCGGCGCGGTTCTCGGAGAAATCGCGGAAGAAGGCGGCGAAGGCGCCGGGCGGCTTCGGCGGCTGAGCGGCGAGGCGGGCGGCGGCCGGCGTCTTGTCAGCGGGCATGGCGGATCCTCGGGTTCAGGACGCCATAGAGCACGTCGACCAGGATGTTGATGAGGATCACCATGCCGGAGATCAGCAGGATGCCGCCCTGCAGCACCGGATAGTCGCGGCGCTGGATCGATTCGATCAGCCAGGTGCCGATGCCGGGCCAGGAGAAGATGTATTCGGTCAGCACCGCGCCGGCCATCAGCGTGCCGACCTGCAGGCCGATCACGGTCACGACCGGGATCAGCGCATTCCTGAGCGCATGGATGCCGACGACGCGGAACGGCGACAGGCCCTTGGCCCGGGCGGTGCGGACATAGTCCTCGCCGAGCACTTCCAGCATGGTCGAGCGGGTCATGCGGGCGATGGTGGCGAGCGGGATGGTTCCGAGCACGATGGTCGGCAGGATCAGATGCGACAGCGCCGACGTGAAGGCCCCGTCCTGCCCGGACAAGAGGCTGTCGATCAGCATGAAGCCCGTCACCGGCTCGAAATAATAGAGCAGGTCGATGCGGCCCGACACCGGCGTCAAATCGAGCTGGACCGAGAAGAACAGGATCAGCAGCAGGCCCCACCAGAAGATCGGCATCGAGAAGCCGGTGAGCGCCACGCCCATCACGGAATAGTCGATGAAGGTGCCGCGCCGCGTCGCGGCGATGACGCCGGCCGGAATGCCGAGCACCACCGCGAAAATCATCGCGCAGAGGGCGAGCTCGACCGTCGCCGGGAACAGCGTCAGGAATTCCGAGAGCACCGGCGCATGGGTCGAGATCGAGGTGCCGAGATCGCCATGCGCGATCTGCCAGAGATAGTCGAGGAACTGCTTCCACACCGGCTGGTCGAGGCCGAGCTGGTGACGGAATTCCGCCAGGCGCTCCGGCGTGATGCCGCGCTCGCCTGTGCGCACTTCGATCGGGTCGCCGGGAACGAGCCGGATCGCCACGAAGGTCAGGAAGGCGATGGCGATGAAGGTCGGGATGACCAGCAGCGTCCGCCGGACGATGAATCCGAACATGGGTGTCACCGGCAGCGGCGGCGAGACGCGAGGCGCCTCGCCGCCGCCTGCGTGCCTATTTCAGGTCGACCGCGGCGAAATCGTGCCGGCCGAGCGGGCTGACCTTGTAGCCGACGACGTCCTTGCGCACCGGCTCGAACACGACGGAATGGGCGATGTTGAACACCGGCACCTCGTCATGGGCGATGACCTGCATCTCCTCGTAGAGCTTGGTGCGCTCGGCCTTGTCGGTGATGCTCTTGGCCTTCTTCAGCTTCTCGTCGAAGTCCTTGTTGCACCACTTCGCGATGTTCTGGCCACCTTCGCGCGCGGCGTCGCAGCCGAGCAGGAAGAAGAAGTTGTCGGGATCGCCATTGTCGCCGGTCCAGCCGAGCTGGCCCATCTGGTGCTCGCCCTGCTGCATGCGCTTGCGATATTCGCCCCATTCATAGGAGACGAGCTTCGACTTGATGCCAACCTTCTCGAGATCGGACTGGATGATCTCGGCGACGCGCTTGGCATTCGGATTGTAGGGGCGCTGCACCGGCATCCACCAGATGTCGCTCTCGAAGCCGCCTTCGAGCCCGGCTTCCTTCAAGAGTTCCTTCGCCTTGGCGACGTCGTGCGGATAGTCGACGATGGCGTCGTTGTAGCTCCAGATGGTCGGCGGGATGAAGTTCTTCGCCGGCTGTCCCGCGCCGAGATAGACGTCCTTGAGGATGGCGTCCTTGTCGATCGCATAGGTCACGGCGAGGCGCACGCGCTTGTCGTCGAACGGCTTCTTGGTCGTGTTGAAGGCGAGGTAGCCGATATTGAGGCCGGCCTGCTGCATCAGGTCGACATTCGGATCCTTGCCGATGGCCTCGAGGTCGGCCGGGTTCGGATAGGGCATGACATGGCATTCGCCCTTCTGCAGCTTCGACCAGCGCTGCGTCGCGTCCTTGGTGATCGCGAAGACGAGATCGATCTTCGGCGCGCCGCCCCAGTATTCGGGGAAGGACTTGTAGCGGATGACCGCGTCCTTCTGGTAGGCGACGAACTCGAACGGCCCGGTGCCGACCGGGACCTGGTCGACCTGCTCGGGCGTGCCGGCCTTCAGCATCTGATCGGCATATTCGGCCGAGAGGATGGTGGCGAAGTCCATCGCAAGATTGGCGAGGAACGGCGCTTCCGGACGGGTCAGCGTGAACTTCACCGTGTTATCGTCGACCTTCTCGATCGACTTCAGGAGATCGGGCATCCCCATGTCGTTGAAATAGTCATAAGCGCCGCCCGAAACCTTGTGATAGGGGCTGTCGTCCTTCCACATGCGGTTGAACGAGAACAGCACGTCGTCGGCGTTGAAGTCGCGCGTCGGCGTGAAGCCCTTGATCGTGTGGAACTTGACGCCCTTGCGGAGGTGGAACGTCACCGTGAGCCCGTCCGGCGAGACATCCCAGGACTCAGCGAGGCCCGGCACGACATTGGTCGTGCCCGGCTCGAACTGGACCAGCTGGTTGAAGGCCGGCCGCGCCGCATCGAACGAGGTGCCGGTGGTGTTGATCTGCGGGTTGAAGTTTTCGGGGCTGCCTTCGGCGCAATAGACCAGCGTCTTCGCCTCGGCGCCAGTCGCGAGGCCGCCGACCAGCATGGTCGCGGCCAGAAGGCCCATCAGTCTCTTCATCGTAAAACTCCCCTCACGCGGGCGCCACGACGGCGCAATCCGGGCTCGCCCCTGCATCGGACCTCTCTTGCGGAGGCACTCGAACGGGCGATCACCTTCAAATCGAGCCGAGGCGGCGGCCGAAAGCAAGCGCAAACTTGCCGGCCGCCCGTCCCGATCGGATTGGCTGGGGAGGAAGCTTGACCTTAGCGGGGGGCCTGCCAGAGACGGGAGTGATCGAAGCGGGCCATTTCCTCAAGCAGCTCGATGAAGGCCCTGGCCTGGTGGTCGACGATCAGGCGGCCACGCTCTGCGGTTGCGCGCGCGGCATTGCCGACGGCGCCCTGGGGATTGAGATCCTGCGCCTGCCAGCCGATCCGCGCCGGCGCCATGTGAAAGCGCAGCCGCTTGAACTCCTTGAGCAGGTCCAGCTGCTGCGAGCGAAAGTCCTCGGCCTTGTCCATCCTCACGAGATCGGGCCGGAAATGCAGCATGATCGAGGTTTCGACATCGCCGCCATGGATGCCATAGAGGTCCTCCTCGGGCGGGACGAGGCCGGCCGGCTCGCCGGCGCCGGCCCAGCCGGTGGAGACGGCGAGCATGCCGTGCTTGATGCGCAGCTCCCGCACGAGGATATCGGCGACGGGAACATTGCCGCCATGCGAGGTGACGATCACCAGCTTCTTCACGCCGGCCCGCGCGATCGAATCGCCGATCTCCATCCAGATCCGGATTGCGGTTTCCCAGGAGAAGGTGATCGTGCCCGGCGAGGCGATGTGCTCGTTCGACTTGCCGATCGGCTGGATCGGCAGGAAGGTCACCGGCAATCCCGCGGGCAGGAGCTCGACCGTCCGCTTCACCATGCCTTCGCCGATGCAATGGTCGGTATAGACGGGCAGATGCGGCCCATGCTGCTCGATCGCGCAGACCGGCAGCACCGCGATCCAGTCCTTCTCGCCGCCAAGAAAATCGGGCGCCTGCATCTCATGCCAATAGGGGCGGGGGAGGGTCATTCTGTGCTCGCTCTTCTGCTCGGATCGTCTCGTGCCGGCTCACTCATCTCCGGCCGGCCTCAGTCATCTCTCAGCTGTCATTGCCGGGCTTGACCCGGCAATCCAGGATCTCTTTCCTCGCGTCGTCGCCAGCCCGGCGAAGGCTGGATTGCCGGGTCAAGCCCGGCAATGACAAGACCTCCTGGCAACCGACAGCAACTCCTGGCGACCTACAGCGCCTCCAGGAACGCCCGCGACGCCTGGTGGTGTTCGTATCGGAGCCGGCCGAGATCGACGCCGACAGGGGCGCCATCCTCGACCCGCCAATCGCCCTTGACCATGACGCGATCGGCCGCATGGGCGCCGCAGAGGACGAGCGCCGCGATCGGATCGCCGGCGCCGGAGAAGCGGAGTTCATCCAGTGACCAGAAGGCGAGATCGGCCTGCTTGCCGACCGCGATCGCACCGATATCGTCGCGGCCGAGGCAGCGGGCCGATCCCTCTGTTGCCCAGCGCAGCGCGTCGCGATGCGTCACCGTCTCGGCGTCATAGCGCAGCCGCCCGATCATCAGCGCGTGGCGGACGGCTTCCATGAGGTTGGAATTGTCGTTCGAGGCCGAGCCGTCGACGCCGAGGCCGATGGGCGAGCCTGCCGCCTCCAGCTCCTTGGTGCGGCAGATGCCGGAGGAGAGAACCATGTTGGAGGTCGGGCAATGGCAGATGCCGACGCCGTGGCGGCCGAGCTTCGCGACCTCCGCATCATCGAAATAGATGCCATGCGCCAGCCAGACGCGGTCGTTCAGCCAGCCGACCTCTTCCAGATAGTCGGCGGCGGTCATGCCATGTTTCTCGCGGGCGAAGGCCGCCTCGCGCGCGGTCTCGACGAGATGGGTGTGCAGGCGGCAATCATGCTTCTCGGCCAGCGCCGCCGTCTCGCGCATCAGCCGCTTGGTGACGTCGAAGGGGGCATTGGGGGCGAGCGCCACACGGGTCATCGCCCCGTCCGCGGCGTCATGATAGCGGGCGATGACGCGCTCGCAATCGTCGAGGATGACGTCGTCGTCCTGCACGGCGCCATCGGGGGCAATCGCCTGGCTGTCCTCGGCGCCGGTCAAATCGAGCGCGCCGCGCGTCAGCGTCATACGCAGGCCGATCGCCGCCGCTTCCTCGGCCTCGATGTCCATCGCGTCCTCCAGCCCCTTCGGGAAGAGGTAATGATGGTCGGAGGCCGTGGTGCAGCCGGACATCATCAGTTCCGTCATCGCAAGCCGCGCGGCGAGGCGGAAATTGGTCGCGTTCACATGGCGCGTCCAGACCGGATAGATCGAGGCGATCCAGGGCCAGAGCGACTTGTTGATGGCGAGCGGATGCGCCCGCGTCATCGTCTGGAACATGTGGTGATGGGTATTGATGAGCCCGGGCGTCACCACATGGCGGCTCGCGTCGAACACTCTGTGGACGGGATGCACCGGCTCGGCGCCCGTCGGCACCAGCTCGACGATGCGTCCATCGGCCACGACCATGCCGCGCTCGGCGCCGTCACCGAGCGCCGCGATCGGATCCTTGATCCAGAGATGCTCGGTCATGTCCGTCTCGCTGCCCCCGCTCTGCTCCGGGGAGGAGACCGTTTCCGCACGCGCCGGGCAAGATCATATGTGCGGCAGCAAGCGGCGGGTTGTCGGCGCCGTGACGGCAACGACGTGCGATTGGGTGTGTGGCTTCGGCGTCAGGCAAGCGCGGGTCGCGGGATGGCCTCAGGCGGTTGGCCCCCCTCTCCAGCTCTCCCCCACAAGGGGGGAGAGGGCAGGTCTCGGCCTGCATCGAGGATTGGCCGAGGCGGCAGCCATCCCCTCTCCCGCGCAGCGGGGGAGGGCAAGGGAGGGGGTTCATCGGCCTGCGGCGTTTGGGGTGAGATCAGAGGTGCTAAGCGAAGACCCTCACACCAGCCCTCTCCCGCAAGCGGGCGAGGGGGTTGCTCGAGCGATTCATCGGCTGCCGGTCGCAGCCCTCTCGGCCTTGTCAGGAAGAGGAAAGGCTTCGCCGCTTCCCCCTCTCCCGCTGGCGGGAGAGGGCCGGGGTGAGGGCCCTTCCGACGACTGGACGCCGATCAAACGCTCTCGAGGAACACCTTCGCGACGCGTCCATGTTCGTAGCGGAGTTCCGCGAGGTCGACGCCGACGGGGGCGCCGTCCTCGATCCGCCAGCCGCCCTTCACCATGACGCGGTCGGCCTTATAGGCGCCGCAGAGGACGAGCGCGGCGAGCGGGTCGCCGGCGCCGGAGAAGCGGAGTTCGTCAAGCGTGTAGAAGGAGAGGTCGGCCTGCTTGCCGACGGCGATGGTGCCGATGTCCTTGCGGCCGAGACAGGCGGCGGAGCCCGACGTGCCCCAGCGGAAGGCGTCGAGATGGGTGACGCTCTCGGCATTGTAGGTGAGGCGGCCGATCATCAGCGCGTGGCGGACGGCCTCGATCAGGTTCGAATTGTCGTTGGAGGCCGAGCCGTCGACACCGAGGCCGACCGGGCTGCCGGCGGCTTCCAGCTCCTTGGTGCGGCACTGGCCGGAGGCGAGCACCATGTTCGAGGTCGGGCAATGCGAGACGCCGACGCCGGCCTTGCCGAGACGGGCGACCTCGTCGTCGTTGAAATGGATGCCATGCGCCAGCCAGACACGGTCATTCATCCAGCCGACTTCCTCGAGATAGTCGACCGGCCGATAGCCGAAATGCGCCATGCAGTAGTCGATCTCGTCGCGCGTCTCGGCGAGATGGGTGTGCATGTGGCAGTTGCAGCGCTCGGCGAGCGCGGCCG
Organism: Kaistia sp.; assembly: GCA_965229325.1. Lineage (GTDB taxonomy): Bacteria > Pseudomonadota > Alphaproteobacteria > Rhizobiales > Kaistiaceae > Kaistia. Next base: position 3,862,091 of record OZ245873.1, read on the forward strand.
TCTCGACCATCAGCCGCTTGGTGACGTTGAAGGGCGCGCAGGGCGCGAGCGCCACCTGCAGCATCGCCCCTTCAGAGGCGTCATGATAGCGGCCGATCACGCGCTCGCAGTCGGCGAGGATCGTGTCGGTGTCCTGCACGGCGCCGGAATTGGCGTTGCCGCCTTCCTCCTCGGTGAGGTTCAGCGAGCCGCGCGTCAGCGTCATGCGGATGCCGAGCTTGCCGGCCTCCTCGGCCTGGATATCCATCGCCTCGTCGAGACCCGGCGGATAGAGATATTGATGATCGGAGGCGGTGGTGCAGCCCGACATCATCAGTTCGGTCAGCGCGAGGCGGGTCGCGAGGCGGAAATTCTCCGGATTGACGTTCTTCGCCCAGATCGGGAACAGCGCCTGCAGCCAGGGGAAGAGTTCCTTGTTGATCGCCGCCGGATGGGCGCGCGTCAGCGTCTGGAACATGTGGTGATGGGTGTTGATGAGGCCGGGCGTCACGACATGGCGGGCGGCGTCGAACACGCTGTGGACCGGGTGGGCCGGCTCGGCGCCCTTGCCGACCAGCTCCGCGATCTTGCCGTCCTCGACGACGACGCCGCGTTCGGCCCCCTCGCCCAGCACCGCGATCGGATCCTTGATCCACACTCTCTCGCCCATCGTCCCGCCGCTCCTCGTCGCAAATCGCGTCCGGCCGATACGATCATGCCGGCTGTTGCGACGCAACATCGGTGCTTGAGCAGCGCCAGCGGTCTCAGGCCGCAGCCTTGACCACCGGATCGCCATAGGCCGCGGCGAGGCAGGGCGAGACGAAGAGCCGCCCCTGCCAGGCGCCGCGGGCCGTGCGGGCCGCGACGACCAGCCAGGCCGCGGCGAGCGCTGCGACCAGCACGCCGCCGACCACCGTGAAGACGCCGAAGCCGGTTGCCCGGGCGAGGGCGAGCGTCGCAAGCGCATAGACGGCGACGGGGAAGGTCAGCGCCCACCAGCCGAGATTGAAGGGCATCTCCTGGCGGACATATTGCGCCGTCTTCAGCACCGCGAGGATCAGCCACCAGGCGCCATAGCCCCAGAGCATGATCGCGCCGAGAATGCCGGCGCCGAAGGCGACATCGCCGACGGCGGCGAGGCCATGCGCGGCGAACAGCGCCGGCGCATTGTTGCCGAGCACGACCAGCGCGAAGGCGCCGGTTCCGAGCGGCCCGAGCGCCAGCCAGCCCGAGGCCGCCATGTCGCTCGGCGGCAGCCGGTGCAGCACGAGGCGAAGCAGCAAGAGGACGAGGATGCCGAGCGCGGGCAGGACGGAATAGGCCCAGAGCGCGTAGCTCAGGATCTCGACCGTGAAGGCATCGCCGCTCGCCAGATGCGGGACGAGCAGGCCGCCGCTCGCCGCCGCGACTTCGCTGGCAACGATCGGCAGCAGCCAGACCGCCGTCATCCTGTCGAGGCTGTGATCCTGGCGCGTGAACATCAGGAAGGGGATCAGCGTGCCGCAGGCCACGGCCATTGCGACATCGATCCACCAGAGCGTCGTGGCGATGCTGATCGCAGCCTGGCCCCAGAGCGGGATGCCGAAGGCGAGGAAGCCGTTGATGATCGTGGCGAGGCCCATCGGGATCGTGCCGAGGAACATCGACATCACCGGATGGCGGAAGATCCGCCGGGCCTCGTCGAAATAGAGCAGCCAGCGCGCCGCATAGACGGCCGAGAACAGCGTGAAGAGGGCGATATTGGCGAGCCAGAGGGCGCGCGCGAGCGCGTGCAGGCCCGGGATCTCAAGCGGAAACTGGTTGAGCGCCAAGGCGAGGCCGCCCGTCCCCATGGTGACGGCGAACCAGTTCGGGGTGAAGTTGCGCAGCCGCCAGAGCGCGACATCCGCGGCTCCGCTCGCCTCGCCGGCCATGACTGAAGCTGTCTGGGTCATCATCGCTCTCCTGCCATGCCCGTCCGGCACGGCCTGTCTCTTGGCCGCAGCTCACGAGCTGCATGGCCGAATTGCATGTCGGGACGGTGATGCCATGCGCCGATCGTGCAATCCATCGCCAAATATCGTATCAATCGTTCATTGAAATCGAATGAATGCCGCATGACCTTCGAGCAACTGCGCATCTTCCTCGCCGTCGCCGAGCGCGAGCATCTGACGCGCGCCGCCGAGGCGCTGCATCTGACGCCCTCGGCCGTCAGCGCCTCGATCCGCGCGCTCGAGCAGTCCTATGGCATCGCGCTGTTCGAGCGCGTCGGCCGCCGTATCGAGCTCAGCGCCGCTGGCCTTCTGTTCCTGCCCGAGGCGCGCGGCGTGCTGGCGCGGGCGGCGACGGCCGAGGCGCTGCTCTCCGATCTCGGCGGGCTGAAGCGCGGCCGGCTGACGCTGCAGGCGAGCCAGACCGTCGCCAGCCATTTCCTGCCGCCCGTCATGGTGCGCTTCCATGAGGCGCATCCGGGCATCGCCCTCGCGCTCGTCGTCGGCAACACCGAAACGGTCGCCAAGGCGGTGCTCTCGGGCGAGGCGGAGCTCGGCCTCGTCGAGGGGCGGATCGAGGCGCCACTGCTTGCCGTCGAGAGGGTAGCCGAGGACCGGCTCATCGTCGTCGTGGCGCCCGGCCATCCGCTTGCCGATGGCAGGCGGCACGCTCTTGCGGCGCTTGCAAAGGCCGGCTGGATCCTCCGCGAACGCGGATCCGGCACCCGCTCGTCCTTCGCCGAGGCGCTCGCGGCGGACGGGCTTTCGATCGAGGATCTCGACGTGGCGCTGGAGCTGCCCTCCAACGAGGCGGTGCTCGCCGCCGTCGCCGCCGGACCCTATGCGGCGGTCGTCTCGGAGGCGGCGGCCTCGGCCATGCTCGCGTCGGGGCGGCTCGCCCGCGTCGACTGCGCCTTGCCGCCGCGCGCCTTCTCTATGCTCCGCCACCGCGAGCGCCCCCTGACGGCGGCGGCGCGGGCCTTCGCGGCGCTGCTCGCCGGCGGCGTCAATCCAGCCGTGCCGCCACCGCCTCGATCTCGACCAGGAATTCCGGCCGCGTGAAGCCGGAGACGATGAACAGCGTCGAGGCCGGCGCGGGGTCGCTCACATAGCGGTCGCGCACGCTCATGTAGCGCGGCATGTCCTCGCGCTTCGTCACGAAGGCCGAGAGGCGGACGATGTCGGCGAGGCTCATGCCGGCCTCGGCGAGGATGGCGCGGATCGCCTCGAAGCAGATCTCCGCCTGCTCCTCGACGGTTTCCGGCACGCTGTCGTCGGCGCGCACGCCGAGTTGGCCGGAGGTGTAGACGAAGCGGCTGCCGGCGGGCACGGCGACGCCGTGGTGATAGCGGCCGAAGGGCGGACGGACGGCGGACGGGCGCAAGGGCGTGTTCAAGGGAGCCTCCAGGGACGAGGGCCGAGCTTGCGGCAGCGGCCTCGCGCCGGCAAGCGCTGGCTTGGCGGCAGAAGCGGCGACATTTCGCCCAGCAATTGGGCAGCGCGCCGGGAAGGCTCCTTCAAGCGAGCGCCAGATGCCACTATGCTGTGCAGCTGTCCTGCCCTAGATTGCCCCGAAGGCAACGGGCGGTCGGCGGCGCGCCCCTGTCTTCCAGGCCATGGCATGGCTCTTGCGACGCAATTCAGTTGGGCCGGCGTTTGCCGCCGGCACCTGTGCCGCCCTGTCGGGGATGGTGTGGTCAAGGTCGCGGCGCTCCGGGAGTGCTGCGCGGAGAGGGAAGGCGGAGAGCATGAGATCGTTCAGGAACGGCATCGTCGGCGCGGTCGCGGCCGTCGCGGCGCTCGTGGCGGCGGCGGGCAGCGCCGAGGCGCTCGATGAAGTGAGCTTCGGCACCAACTGGCTCGCCCAGGCCGAGCATGGCGGCTTCTACCAGGCCGTCGTCGACGGGACCTATGAGAAATACGGGCTGAAGGTCACGATCCTGCAGGGCGGTCCGCAGGCGGCCAACCGCGCGCTGCTGCTGGCCGGCAAGGCCAATTTCTTCATGGCCGGCAACCTGCTCGAGCCGTTCTCCTCGGTCGAGCAGAATGTGCCGCTGGTCGAGGTCGCGGCGATCTTCCAGAAGGAGCCGCAGGTCCTCATCGCCCATCCCGACGCCGGCGTCGAGAAATTCGACGACCTCGCCAAGCTGCCGACCATCTTCATGGGCAAGGACGGCTTCGCCTCCTATTTCCAGTGGATGAAGTCGGCCTATCCGGGCTTCAAGGACGAGCAGTACAAGCCCTACACCTTCAATCCCGCGCCGTTCCTCGCCGACAAGCAGTCGGCGCAGCAGGGCTACATCACCTCCGAGCCGTTCGAGATCGAGCGCCAGGGCGGCTTCAAGCCGAAGCTGTTCCTGCTCGCCGATAGCGGCTTCGACACCTATTCGACGCTGATCGAGACGACGCAGGACTATCTGGCGGCCAAGCCCGATGTCGTGCAGCGCTTCGTCGATGCCTCGATCGTCGGCTGGTACAACTACCTCTACGGCGACAACAAGGCGGCGAACGAGGCGATCAAGAAGGACAATCCGGAGATGACGGATGACCAGATCGCCTTCTCGATCAAGACGATGAAGGAGTATGGCATCGTCGATTCGGGCGACACGCTGGAGAAGGGCATCGGCTGCATGACCGAGGCGCGCGTCCAGTCGTTCTACGACAAGATGGTCAAGGCCGGCGTCGTCAAGGCCGGTCTCGACATCTCCAAGTCCTATTCGACCGCGCTGACCTGCAAGGGCGTCGGCAAGGACCTCAAGAAGTAGGTTTCTCCCGAGGCGGCCGCGCCGATCCGCGCGGCCGCTTCCTCGTGTTCTCCAGGACGTTGAACCCTTTGTCCTCCCTCTCCAGCATCGCGCCCGAAAGGGTGCCCGGCCGACCGATCGTCCGGCTCGAGCATGTCTCGAAGACCTTCTCCAACGGCACCGTGGCGCTGAAGGACATGACGCTCTCGATCGGCGAGGGCGAGTTCGTCAGCCTGCTCGGCCCGTCCGGCTGCGGCAAGTCGACGGCGCTCCGCATCATCGCCGGTCTCGGCGAGGCGACGACGGGCCGTGTCGAATGGCCGACCATGCAGCATGACGCGGCGGGGCGGCCGGAGCGCGAGATCGGCTTCGTGTTCCAGGAGCCGACGCTGATGCCCTGGGCGACCGTGTTCAAGAATGTCTGGCTGCCGCTCCGCCTCGCCGGCATCTCCAAGGCCGCGGCGCGGGCCCGCGTCATGGAGGCGCTGGAGATGGTGGGGCTTGCGAGCTTCGCCGACGCCTATCCGCGCGAACTCTCCGGCGGCATGAAGATGCGCGTCTCGATCGCGCGCGCGCTGGTGACGCGGCCGCGCGTCCTGCTCATGGACGAGCCCTTCGCCGCGCTCGACGAGATCACGCGGCAGAAGCTCAACGACGATCTGCTACGGCTTTGGGCACAGTTCGGCTGGACCGTGGTGTTCGTGACGCATTCGGTGTTCGAATCCGTCTATCTCTCGACGCGCATCGTCGTGATGGCGCCGCGGCCCGGCCGTGTCATCGACGAGATCGCCGTCGAGGCGCCATCGCCGCGCGGCATCGCCTTCCGCACCTCGCCTGAGTACAGCGAGATGACGCGCAAGGCCTCCCAGTCCCTCCATTCGGCGCTCGGCGCGAACGATCACCTATGACCGATCTGCAGCAGACCGACCTCTCGCCGCCGCTCGTCGTCGCCGAGACCGCCAGCGACAGCGGCCCGCCGGTGCATGAGCGCCTGCTCCGGGTCGTCATCCCATTGGTGATGCTGGGCGGGCTGGTCGCGCTCTGGGCCTGGTACGTCAAGGCCTACAATGTGCCGCACTATATCCTGCCCGGGCCGGATCTCGTGGCGCAGGCGATGGTCCGCGACTGGGGCGTGCTCGGCCCGGCGCTGCTCGTCACGCTGACGATCACCTTCCAGGCGCTGGCGATCGCGCTGGTCGGCGGCGTCATCATCGCGATCCTGTTCGCCTCGTCGCGCTGGGTCGAGATCGCGCTGTCGCCCTATATGGTCATCCTGCAGGTGACGCCGATCGTCGCCATCGCGCCGCTGATCCTCATCTACACCTCGACGACGCAGCAGGCGCTGCTGATCTGCGCCTGGATCGTCGCCTTCTTCCCGATTCTGTCCAACACGACGCAGGGCCTGAAGAGCACCGATCACAACCTGCTCAATCTCTACGAGCTCTATGGCGCCTCGCGCTTCCAGACGCTGTTCCTTTTGAAGCTGCCGGCGGCGCTGCCCTATTTCCTCACGGGTCTGCGCATCGCCGGCGGGCTCGCGCTGATCGCCGCCGTCGTCGCGGAGTTTGCGGCCGGTTCGGCCGGCGCCGGGTCCGGCCTCGCCTTCCGCCTGCTCGAATCGCAGTATCGGCTCAACATTCCGAGGCTCTTCGCGGCGCTGATCCTGCTCTGCGCCACGGGCGTCGCCATCTTCGGCGCGACCAGCCTCCTGTCCCACCTCTTGCTGCGGCGTTGGCACGAAAGCGCCATCCGCCGGGAGAATTGACGTGACGTTCGGTTTTGCGGCGCTTCCCGATGCGGGGCGCCTTGTTCTTTCCCGCGCGACCATTCCGACCGCGACACTCGCCGACGAGAGTGGCGGCACCGATGTCGGCGAGGGACTCGCGCGCGCCGATATCGTCATCGAGGACGGCCGCATCGCGGCGATCGCGCCGGCCGGCAGCATCAGCGACCTGCCGAACCTCGATATGGATCACGGCCAGGTCTGGCCCACTTTCGTCGACATGCACACCCATCTCGACAAGGGCCATATCCTGCCGCGCCACGCCAATCCCGATGGCACCTTCGCCGGCGCGCTCGCGGCGGTCGAGGTCGACCGCGAGGCGCACTGGACCACCGCCGATGTGCGCGCGCGGATGGAGTTCGCCCTGAAATCCGCCTATGCGCACGGCACGGCGCTGATCCGCACGCATATCGACAGTGTCGCGCCGCAGTTTCCGGCCTCCTGGCCCGCCTTCGTCGACGCGCGGGAGGCCTGGGCGGGGCGCATCGACCTGCAGGGCGTCGCGCTGACGCCGATCGACAATTTCCTCGATCCGGCCTTTGTCCGCCGCTTGATCGACACGGTCATCGACGCCAGGGGCATCGTCGGCGGCGTCACCTTCATGATCCCGGAATTGCCGGCCGCGCTCGACACGCTGTTCTTCCAGGCCGCCGAGCATGGGCTCGACATCGACCTGCATGTCGACGAGACCGCCGATCCCGCCGCCCGCTCGCTGCGCGCCATCGCCGAGGCTGCGCTTCGGATCGGCTTCGAGGGCCAGGTCACCGTCGGCCATTGCTGCTCGCTGGCGCGGCAGGAGGCGGACGAAGCCGATAGGACCATGGACCTCGTCGCCGAAGCCGGGCTCGCCGTGGTCTCGCTGCCGATGTGCAACATGTATCTGCAGGACCGCTGGCCGGGACGCACGCCGCGCTGGCGCGGCGTCACGCTGCTGCATGAGATGCGTGCCCGCGGCATCCAGGTGGCGGTCGCCTCCGACAACACGCGCGATCCCTTCTACGCCTATGGCGATCTCGACGCGCTCGAAGTGTTCCGCGAGGCGGTGCGCATCCTGCAGCTCGATCATCCGCTCGACGCGGCGCCGCATGTTGTCACCACGACGCCGGCCGATATCCTCCGCCGTCCCGAGACGGGGCGCATCGCGGTCGGCGGCAAGGCCGACCTCGTCCTCTTCCGGGCGCGCAGCTGGACTGAACTGCTGTCGCGGCCGCAATCCGACCGCACCGTGCTCCGGGCCGGCAAGCCGATCGACCGGACGCTGCCCGATTATCGCGAACTCGATCCCCTGTTTGGAGGCTGAGCCATGGCCCGAACCTTTTCGTTCGACATCGACGCGCTGAAGCGCGACCTCGACGGCATCGAGCTCGAGGACAATCCGGCGCTCGTCAAGCAGAAGAGCCGCGACTTCTTCTGGTACTCGCCGGTGCTGAAGGGCCAGCTCGACGACGTCACCGGCGATCTCGTCGCGACGCCGAAGGACGAGGCGGAGGTGATCCGCATCCTCGCCGCCGCCTTCCGGCACGACGTTCCGGTCACGCCGCGCGGCGGCGGCACCGGCAATTACGGCCAGGCGATGCCGCTCTCCGGCGGGCTCATCCTCAATCTCTCCGCCATGAACAAGATCAAGGCGATCCTGCCCGGCCGCGTCATCGCCGAGCCGGGCGTGATCGTCGCGCAGCTCGATCGCGAGACGCGCGCCCATTCCGGGCAGGAGCTGCGGCTCCATCCCTCGACCGCCAACACCGCGACCATCGCCGGCTTCGTCGCCGGCGGCTCGGGCGGCGTCGGTTCGATCCGCTGGGGGGGCCTCCGCGATATCGGCAATGTGCTGCGCCTGCGCGTCGTCACGCTGGAGGCCGAGCCCCGCGTGCTCGAGCTCACGGGCTGGGAGCTGCACAAGGTGATGCACGCCTATGGCACCAACGGCATCATCACCGAGGTCGAGATGCCGCTGACGGCGGCCTATGACTGGGTCGACGTGCTCGTCGGCTTCGACGACTACATGGACTGCGTGCGCTATGCGGATCTCCTCGGCAATTCCGACGGCCTGCTGCTGAAGGAAATCGCCACCGTCGCGGCGCCGGCGCCCGAGACCTATTTCCTGCGCCACCAGAAGTTCATCAAGAAGGGCCAGTCGCTGGCGGTCCTCATGGTGGCGCCGCATGCCATGGACGCGTTCCTGGCGCTGACGACACGCGAGAAGGGCGACGTCATCTTCCGGTCCGACACGGCCGGCGACCTCAAGGGCCTGCCGCCGGCCTTCGAACTCGCCTGGAACCACACGACGCTCCGGGCGCTCCGGGTCGATCCGGCGATCACCTATCTGCAGACGATGTATCCGCCGCCCCACCATCTCGCCAAGATCGAGGCGATGACGGCGCTGTTCGGCGACGAGGTGCCCGGCCATCTCGAATTCGTCCGCTTCGACGGCAAGATCACGCCGATGGGCCTGCCGATGCTGCGCTACACGACCGAGGCGCGGCTCGACGAGATCATCCGCCTGCATGAAGAGAATGGCTGCCCGGTGTTCAATCCCCACCGCTACACGCTGGAGGAGGGCGGCATGAAGCAGACCGACGCGATCCAGCTCGCCTTCAAGCGCGAGGCCGATCCGAAGGGGCTGCTCAATCCCGGCAAGATGATCGCCTTCGAGGATCCGGATTTCGATTTCACGGCGCAGAAGACCTATCTCTTCCCGGGCCTCAAGGCGGCCTCCTGAGAGCGGATCCGAGAAAACCGATGCGCGTTCTCGTCGTCTTCGCCCATCCGGTCGAGACCAGCTTCCAGGCGGCCCTGCACCGGACGGTCGTCGCCTCGCTCGAAAAGGCCGGCCATCAGGTCGACGATTGCGACCTCTATGCCGAGGGCTTCAATCCCGTGCTCTCGCGCGAGGAGCGGCTGCATTATCACGACATCCCGGCCAACCGGGTGAATGTCGAGCCCTATGTCCAGCGCCTCCTCGCTGCCGAGGCGCTGGTGCTCGTGCATCCCGTCTGGAATTTCGGCCTGCCGGCGATCCTCAAGGGCTTCTTCGACCGCGTCTTCCTGCCCGGCGTCTCGTTCAAGATGGTCGATGGCAAGGTGAAGCCGAACCTCCATCACATCACCAAGCTGACGGCGGTCGTGACCTATGGCGGTGCGCGCTGGCGGGCGCTCGGCGTCGGCGATCCGCCGCGCAAGATCGTCAAGCGCGTGCTCCGGGCGCAGATCAAGCCGCTCGCCCCGGTCGGTTACCTCGCCCATTACGACATGAACCGCTCGACCGACGCGACCCGCGCCGCCTTCCTCAGGAAGGTCGCCGCCGAGATGGAGCGGTTCTGACATGCGCACGCTCGTCGTCTATGCCCATCCGGTGCCGGAGAGTTTCGGCGCGGCGCTGCGCGACACGGTCGTGGCCGCGCTCGAGGCGGGCGGGCATGAGGTGCGGCTCGTCGATTTGAATGCGATCGGCTTCGATCCGGTCATGAGCGCCGATGAGCGTCGCCGCTATCACGATGCCGGCGACAACGAGCTGCCGATCGCCGAGCAGCTGGCGCACATCAAATGGTGCGAAATGCTGGTCTTCGTCTATCCGACATGGTGGTACGGATTGCCGGCGATCCTGAAGGGCTGGCTCGACCGGGTCTGGGTGCCGCATGTCGCCTTCATCATGCCGACGGAGACGCAGGGCATCCGGCCGAACATGCAGCATATCCGCCGCATCGTCGCGGTGACGACCTGCGGCGCGACCTGGTGGCTGTCGAAATGGGTCGGCGAGCCCGGCCGGCGCACGCTGCTGCGCGGCATCCGCACGCTCTGCCATCCGCTCTGCCGCACCACCTATCTGGCGCTCTACAAGATGGACACCGTCAGCGCCGAAAGTCGGACCCGCTACCTCGCCAAGGTGAAGCGCACGATCTCGCGTCTCTGACGGAGCCCTCGACAGCAAAACGGCTCCGCCCGTCAGGGCGAAGCCGCGTTTGCTGGATGCGCGAAAGGGAAGCGACGCGATCTGCGCCGCTTACTCCTTGGTGCCGATCAGGCGCTCGAGCTCGGGACGGAACTCGGCGGCGATGTCGGGGCGGGAGAGGGCGAAGGCGACATTGGCGGCGAGGAAGCCGACCTTGTTGCCGCAGTCATAGACCTCGCCGTCGAAGCGGCAGCCGTAGAAATACTGCTTCTCCATCAGCTTCAGCATGGCGTCGGTGAGCTGGATCTCGTTGCCGGCGCCGCGCTCCTGCTTGGAGAGCAGATCGAAGATCTGCGGCTGCAGGATGTAGCGGCCATTGATGTAGAGGTTGGAGGGCGCGACTTCCGGCTTCGGCTTCTCGACCATGGCGTTGATGCGGAAGGCGGCGTCGGAGAGCGTCGCGCCGATGCCGACGACGCCATACTGGTTGGTCTCGGCCGGGTCGCATTCGCTGACGGCCAGCACATTGCCGCCGGTCTCGTTATAGGCTTCGACCATCTGGCGCAGGCAGCTCGGTTCGCCCTTCATGACCATGTCGGGCAGGAGAACCGCGAAGGGCTCGTTGCCGACGAGCTCGCGCGCGCACCAGACGGCATGGCCGAGGCCGAGCGGCACCTGCTGGCGGGTGAAGCTGGTCGAGCCCGGCTTCGGCAGATCCTTGGCGAGCAGGGCGAGCGCCTCGCTCTTGCCGCGTCCCGACAGTGTCGCTTCAAGTTCATATTGAACGTCGAAATGATCCTCGATCACGGCCTTGTTGCGGCCGGTGACGAAGATGAAATGTTCGATGCCGGCCTCGCGCGCCTCGTCCACCGCATACTGAATCAGCGGGCGGTCGACGACCGTCAGCATCTCCTTGGGCATGGCCTTGGTGGCGGGAAGGAATCGCGTGCCAAGACCTGCGACGGGGAAGACGGCCTTGCGAATGGGAGCGCTCATGAACACCTCTCGGTCGAAATTCGCTGGGGACAGTATCGTCAGAACTCTAACGACAACGCTAACGAAACAAGGAGGATGCGTCACAATCGACCCTCGGGCCCGACGCTCCTTCACCACCTATTAATGATGAACACTGCATGAGGATCATATGACGGTTCTGGTCACAGGCGGCGCGGGCTATATCGGCAGCCACATGGTGTGGCGGCTCGTCGACGCCGGCGAGCCGGTCGTGGTGCTCGACAGGCTTTCGACGGGCTTCGCATGGGCCGTCGCGCCCGAGGCGAAGCTCATCGTCGGCGATATCGGCGATGAGGCGCTCGTCGAGCAGCTGATCCTCGACAACGATGTCGACGCGATCATCCATTTCGCCGGGTCGATCGTCGTGCCGGAATCGGTCGCCGATCCGCTCGGCTATTATCTCAACAACACCGTCAAGTCGCGCGCCCTGATCGCCGCCGCGGTCAAATGCGGCGTCAGGAACTTCATCTTCTCCTCGACTGCCGCCGTCTATGGCGACGCCGGCACAGAGCCCGTCGTGGAGAGCGCGCCGACACTGCCGCTTTCGCCCTATGGCCGCTCCAAGCTGATGACCGAGTGGATGCTGGACGACGCCGCGCGCGCGCATGACTTCCGCTATGTCGCGCTGCGCTATTTCAACGTCGCCGGCGCCGATCCGCGCGGCCGCACGGGGCAATCGACCAAGGGCGCGACGCATCTCATCAAGGTCGCCAGCGAGACCGCACTCGGCAAGCGCGACCGGATCGAGATCCTCGGCACCGACTACGACACGCCGGACGGCACCTGCGTGCGCGACTACATCCATGTCAGCGACCTCGCCAATGCCCATGCCGATGCGCTCGCTTATCTGCGCGCCGGCGGCGCCAGCCTCACCGCCAATTGCGGCTATAGCCGCGGCTTCTCGGTGCGCGAGGTGATCGAATCGGTGCGCCGCGTCTCGGGCGTCGATTTCGAGGTCGTCGAGGGGCCGCGCCGCGCCGGCGACGTGCCGGCGGTGGTCGCGAATGCCAGCATCGCGCGGGAAAAGCTCGGCTGGCTGCCGCAGCATGACGATCTCGACACCTGCGTCAGCACGGCGCTCGCCTGGGAGGCGGCGCTGACGCGGCGCAATCAACGAGACTAGCGCCGCCGCCCTGCGGCCGCGCCGACCGGGAGAAGGATGATGTCGACACGGACCGCACTGCCGCAGCTTCAGGTGACGCGAGCGATCGCGGCACGCCTCGCCGTGCTTGTGCTCGCCGCCCTCTGCTTCGCCTTCGCCGCCGCGCCGTCCGCTTTTGCCGATGCGGCCGGCCAGCGCTGGGTAGCGCAGTTCTGGCCGGTGGCGCAGAAGGCCGGCATCTCGCGCAGCGTCTACATGAACGCGCTCGGCAATTTCACGCCCGACCCCGACGTGCTCGCCAAGGCGAGCAACCAGGCCGAATTCGTCAAGCCGCTCTGGGACTATCTCGACAGCGCCGTCTCCGAGAAGCGGCTCGAGAACGGCAAGACGGCGCTCAAGCAATATGGCCGCCAGCTGGCGGCGATCGAGGCCGCCTATGGCGTCGACCGTTCGGTGGTCGTCGCCATCTGGGGCATGGAGTCCTCCTATGGCGCGGTGCTCCAGAACGAGAAGATCGTCAAGGGCACCATCCGCTCGCTGGCGACGCTCGCCTATCAGGGCGGCAGCCGCGCCAAATATGGCCGCACGCAGCTGATCGCGGCGCTGAAGATCCTGCAGCGCGGCGACATCGGCGTGCGCGGCATGACCGGCTCCTGGGCCGGCGCGATGGGCCACACCCAGTTCATCCCGACCACCTACCAGGCCTATGCGGTCGATTTCGACGGCGACGGCCGGCGCGACATCTGGAATTCCGAGGTCGACGCGCTCGCCTCCACCGCCAACTACCTCGCCAAGATGGGTTGGCGGCAGGGCGAAACCTGGGGCTATGAGGTGGTGCTGCCGCGCGGCTTCGACTGGCGGCTCGCCGACAGCGGCAAGACGGCGCCGCTCTCGGCCTGGCGCAAGCTCGGCGTCACGCGCGCGGCGGGGCGGACCTTCCCGAATTCCGACGAGGCGGCGCGGCTCTATGCGCCGGCCGGCGCCAATGGCCCCGCCTTCCTGCTCCTCCCGAACTTCCGCGTCATCAAGCGCTACAACAATGCCGATGCCTATGCGCTGGCGGTCGGCCATCTCGCCGACAGGCTGCGCGGATCGGGCGCCTTTGTCGGCGAGTGGCCGCGCGGCGTCAGGCCGCTCTCCAGCGACGAGCGCGCCGAGGTGCAGGCGCTCTTGGCGCGCCGCGGCTTCTATGACGGCGCGGTCGACGGCAAGCTCGGCGCCGGCACGCGCCAGGCGATCCGCGCCTATCAGCGCAATCTCGGCCTTGTCGCCGATGGCTACGCCTCGACCGGACTGTTGCAGCAGCTTCGCAGCGGCGGATAAGCTTTGGGGCAGCGCCCGCAAGGACGGGCCGCGTTCCACCATTCGGCCGCATTGGCGGCTGAAGGATAGTTGATGCGCGTCCGCACCCTCGCCTTTGTCCTCGCCGTGATCGCAGGGGCCTTGCTCGCCACGGGGCCGGCGGCGGCGCAGTCGCGCGGCGGCTTCTTCGAACGGCTGTTCGGCGGCGACCGGGAGGTTGCCCCGCCGCCCGGCATGATCCCGAATGCGCCGCGCGCCACGCAGCCGGCGCCCGGCCGAGCCGCGCCCGTGCAGCGGAAGAAGCAGGCGGCGACCGCGCCCGCCGAGCCGGCCTTTCCCGTCGCCGACATCGCGCCGAAGGCGGCGGATGCGAAGAAGGTCCTGGTGATCGGCGATTTCGTCGCCGGCGGCCTTGCCTGGGGCCTCGACCAGGCCTTTGCCGACGATCCCGGCCTCAGGATCATCGATCGCACCGACGGCTCCTCCGGCCTCGTGCGCGACGATCATTACGACTGGACGGCGAGCCTGCCCGACCTCGTCGGCGAGACGGCGCCGGACACGATCGTCGTCATGATCGGCATCAATGACCGCCAGCCGCTCCGCACCGCCAATGGCAGCCTTGCCGTCCGCTCGGAGGGCTGGGACGCGGCCTATGCCGAGCGCGTCGACCGCTTCGTCGCCGCGCTGAGGGCGGCCGGCAAGCCGGTGGTCTGGGTCGGCGAGCCGCCGCTGCGCTCCTCCGACGGATCGGCCGACATGGCCTTCCTCAACACCCTCTTCAAGGAGAAGGCCGAGGCGGCCGGGCTCGGCTTCGTCGACATCTGGGACGGTTTCGCCGACGAGGGCGGCAAGTTCATCGCGCGCGGGCCCGACATGGACGGCCAGGTCCGCCAGCTCCGCTCCGGCGACGGCATAAACTTCACCAAGTCCGGCCGCCGCAAGCTCGCCTTCTATGTCGAGCGGGAGCTGGGCACGGCGGGCGCAGGCGCCGGCATCGGCCGCGCCGTGCCGCTCAATCCGAACGAGACGGTCGAGATCGGCGCGGACGGCCAGCCGCGCACCGTCGGGCCTGTCATCTCGCTCACCGATCCGCCGCCGGCCGCGCTCGCCGATGCGCCGCTCGCCGGCGCCATGCCGCCCGCCTCTCAACCAGCTGCGGCCGATGCGGCGACGCGGCTCATCGTCGAGGGCGTCGCGCCGCCGGCGCCGCCCGGCCGCGCCGATGACTTCACCTGGAAGCCGCCGCAGCCGGACGCCGCGGCAAAGCCCGTCGTCGACGGCATCGTCATCCTGCCGGTGGCGACCGCCGGGCAGCAGGAAACGCCTGCACCATAGCGGCCGAGGCGCGGCCTACTGGCCGAGCTGCCTGGCGATGCGGGCGACCTCCGGATCATCGGGCATCACCGCCGAGAGGGTCTTCGCCAGCGGCCCGGCCATCGCCGCGTCGCGGGCCTGCAGGGCATTGTTGAGCGCCAGCGACAAGAGCTCGGAACTATAGGGCAGGCGCGCCAGCGCCATGCCGAGCTCGGCCTTGGCCTTGTCGGGTTCCCCGGTCGATTGCAGCGCCACGACATAGACATAGGCATAATGCGCGTCGTCGGGCGCGAGGCGGGTGGCGCGCTCCAACTCGGCCAGCGCCTCGGGATAGCGCTTCTGGCGGACGAGGCCGAGGCCGAGCGCGTAGCGCGGCGCCGCGACATCGGGCGAGAGCGCGATCGCCTGCCTGAGCACGGCCTCGGCGTCGCTTTCGCGCCCTGTCGCGCGGTAGAGATCGGCGAGATTGACCGAGAGCGGTGCCGCCGCGGGCTCGAGCTTGAGACCGGCCAGCAGTTCCTGTTCGGCGGCGTCGATCGCGCCGCGCCGGATCAGGAACGTCGCCAGATTGGCGCGCCCCTCGGGCCGGTCGGCATTCAGCCGCTGCGTCGCCTCATAGTCGGCGAAGGCGGCCTCGGCCGCTTTGCGGTCGGCGGCCGGGAGCCCGTCCAGCGGCTGGTCGGCGAGCAGCGAGGCGGCCTCGATGCGCACGACGAGGCTCGGATCGGCGAGGAGCGGGCTCGCGAGGCGCCAGCGGTCGGCGAGCGGGGCGCCGTCGAGCGTGTCGAGCGCTGCGGCGCGGACGAGCGGGTCGGGATCGCCGAGCGCTGCCGTCGTCGCGGCGGCGCTCGCCGAGGACGGGAAGCGCGCCAGCTCCGACACGGCGGTGGCGCGGGCGATGGCCGGCACGGCCGGCTGGTTCGCCAGCTCGATCAGCATCGCCCGCGCGGCCGGGTCGCCCTGCCGGGCGCGATGGAAGGCCTCGGCATAGGTTTGGTGGCCCTTGCGGTCGGGCCCATGCCAGCGCTCGACCGCATCGGCGGCCCAGCGTGCCGGCTTGTCGGCATGGCAGTCGTTGCAGGCATTCGGCGTGCCGAGGCTCACCGAGAGGTCGGGCCGTGGAATGCGGAAGGAGTGATCGTGCCTCGTGTCGACGACCATATAGGTGCGCGCCGGCATGTGGCAGGAGATGCAGTCCGGCGCCTTCGGTCCCGGCGGATGGCCGGTATGGGCTGTCGTCGCGAATTTCTCCGGCATATGGCACTGGCTGCAGACGGCGGCGCCTTCCGCCTTCAGCTGGTCGCTATGCGGATCATGGCAGTCGCTGCAGGTGACGCCGCGTGCGAACATCAGGCTCTGCTTGAAGGACTGGTCGTTGAAGACCTCATCCTTCATCTGGCCGTCGTCCTCGAACAGGCCCTCGGCCAGTAGCGCCGGCCGATGCGTGTCGGTCAGCGGATGGCCGGGATGCCAGTCCTCCGACAGCGTGCCGCGCCGGGCATGGCAGCGGGCGCAGGTCTCGACGACATCGCCGGCCGGGCGCGAGACGCCATGGGCGGGACTGCCCGTCTTTGGATCGGGCGTCCAGTCGGCCGCGGGCCGCACCGGCGCGACGCTGGCAAAGCCCTGGTTGGCGACCGACGGATCGGCGCCGGACGTCGCCCAGGCGATATGGGCCTTGCCGGCGCCGTGGCAGCTCTCGCAGCCGACGCTGATCTCGGAGAAGGTGGTGTGGAACGTATCGGTCGGGGCGTCATAGCCCTTCGAGAGCGCCGTCGAATGGCACTCGGCGCACATGAAGTTCCAGTTCTGCTGGCCGCGCGTCCAATGCAGCGGGTCCGAGGCCGGCATGGCCTGGTTCTGGTAGAGATGAAACCAGCGCTGGCCGCCATCGGCCTTGGCGCGGGTGTCCCAGGCGAAGGGGAGGGCCTGCAGCCGTCCGTCCGGGAAGGTGACGAGATATTGCTGCAGCGGATAGACGCCGAAGGTGTGGCTGATCGCGAAGCTGTGCGGGGCGCCGTCGCGGCCCTCCGTCTCGACCATGAAGCGGTCGCCATCGCGATAGAAGCGCGCCTTGGAGCCGAGATGCTCGACGGTGACGTCGCCGAAATCGCCCGCGACCGTCGTGGGAGTCGCGACCATCATCGCCTTGGCATGATCCGATTTCTGCCAGGCCGAGAACTCCGCCTGATGGCAGGTCGCGCAGGCATTGGAACCTGCAAAGCCCGACGGCGCGAAGGCCTGCAGCGCACCGACCGTCGCCGCGTCGAGCGGAGTGGCCGGCTGCTGCGCCTCGCCCTCTGCCGCGAGGAGAGAGAGGAACCCAGCCGCCAGCACGGCCACGAGGAGGCGCGGCAATGCCACTGCGCTGAGCGGTTGCAGGCGGCGCGCGATGGCGCAAATGAAGCGGATGATCGCCGTCCCCCGATGGCGTGAACCGATCGTCTGACTCTAGAGGCTTTGACGGCCGGTTGGAATGCGCTCCGTTCGCCGCCCCGGCGCGATCAGAGAAAGGCCCCCCTCTCCAGCTCTCCCCCACAAGGGGAGAGGGCTGGGCGCGGCTTTCATCGCGTGCGTGCACAATCGCTGGCCGCCTCCCTCTCCCGCGGAGCGGGGGAGGGTCGGGGAGGGGTTGCAGGCCGCTGTCGCCGGAGCGCGCCGACTACCAGGCGAGGCTGGTCGAGCCCATCAGGTCGCGGTCGATCGCATGCGCCGCCTGGCGGCCCTCGCGGATCGCCCAGACCACCAGCGACTGTCCGCGGCGGATGTCGCCGGCGGCATAGACCTTGTCGACCGAGGTCAGGTAGCGCTCGGTGTCGGCCTTGACGTTGCCGCGCCGGTCGAGCTCGGGGCCGAGTTCGGAGACGAGGCCTTCGAGCTTTGGTCCCGCGAAGCCGATGGCGACGAAGACGAGATCGGCGCGGATGATGAATTCCGTGCCCTCGATCGGACGGCGCTTCTCGTCGACCCGGGCGCATTCGACGCCGGTGACCTTGCCGTTCTTGCCGACCACACGCAGCGTGGCACAGGCGAATTCGCGCTCGGCGCCCTCGGCCTGCGAGGAGGAGGTGCGGAACTTGGTCGGCCAATAGGGCCAGACGGTCAGCTTCTCCTCGCGCAGCGGCGGCATCGGGCGGATGTCGAGCTGCGTCACGGCGAGCGCGCCCTGGCGGAACGCCGTGCCGACGCAGTCGGAGGCGGTGTCGCCGCCGCCGATGACCACGACGCGGCGGCCGGTGGCGATGATCGGCTCCTCATGCACCTCTTCGCGGCCGACGCGGCGGTTCTGCTGGACGAGGAACGGCATCGCATAATGCACGCCCTCGAGCTCGACGCCGGGGAGCTTCGGATCGCGCGGCGCCTCGGCGCCGCCGGTGAGCAGCACCGCGTCATGGCCGGCGATGAGGTCTGCGACGGGCAGCGTCTTGCCGATGTCGACACCGAAATGGAAGGTCGCGCCCTCGGCCTCGATCTGCGCAACGCGCCGGTCGATGAGGTGCTTCTCCATCTTGAAGTCCGGGATGCCATAGCGCAGCAGGCCGCCGGCCTTCGGCTCGCGCTCGAAGACATGGACGTCATGGCCGGCACGGGCGAGCTGCTGCGCGGCGGCAAGGCCGGCCGGGCCGGAGCCGACCACGGCGACCTTCTTGCCGGTGCGCGTCGCCGGGATTTCCGGCTTGATCCAGCCGTTTTCCCAGCCCTTGTCGGCGATCGTCTGCTCGACCGACTTGATGGCGACCGGAACGTTCTCGAGGTTCAGCGTGCACGCTTCCTCGCACGGGGCGGGGCAGATGCGGCCGGTGAACTCCGGGAAGTTGTTGGTCGAATGCAGGTTGCGCGAGGCCTCCTGCCAGTCGTTCGAATAGACGAGGTCGTTCCAGTCCGGAATCTGGTTGTGGACCGGGCAGCCCGTATCGCCATGGCAATAGGGGATGCCGCAATCCATGCAGCGCGCCGCCTGCTGCTTCACCTCGTGATCGGTGAGGCGCAGCGTGAACTCGCGGAAGTGCCGGATCCGGTCGGAGGCCGGCTGATACTTCTGGTCCTGACGGTCGATCTCGAGGAAGCCCGTAACCTTTCCCATGCCCGTTTCCCCTACTCGGCCGCCACGCCATAGCGGGCGCGTTCCATTTCGATGAGCGCGCGCCGGTATTCGACCGGCATGACCTTCCTGAACTTCGGCCGATAGGTGGCCCAGTTGTCGAGGATCGTCCGGGCGCGCTCGGAGCCCGTATAGTGCAGATGCTGCGAGATCAGGCGGTGCAGCCGCTCGTCGTCAAAGCGGTTCATGTTCGACGAGATGTCGATGCGGCCCTTGTGCTCGATGTCGCCGCCATGATGGTGCAGCTTCTCGAGCAGGTCGTCCTCTTCCTGAACCGGCTGGATCTCGACCATCGACAGGTTGCAGCGCGCGGCGAAGCTGTCGTCTTCGTCGAGCACATAGGCGATGCCGCCGGACATGCCGGCCGCGAAGTTGCGCCCGGTCTGGCCGATGACGACGACGATGCCGCCGGTCATGTATTCGCAGCCGTGATCGCCGCAGCCCTCGACGACCGCGATGGCGCCGGAATTGCGCACGGAGAAGCGCTCGCCGGCGACGCCGCGGAAATAGGCCTCGCCTTCGGTCGCACCGTAGAGGACGGTGTTGCCGACGATGATCGAGTTCTCGGCGACGACGCGGCTCTCAGGCGCCGGGCGCACGACGAGGCGTCCGCCCGAAAGGCCCTTGCCGACATAGTCGTTGCCTTCGCCGATCAGCTCGATCGAGACGCCGCGGGCGAGGAACGCGCCGAAGCTCTGGCCGGCGGTGCCGGTCAGCGTCACGGCGATCGTGTCGTCGGGCAGGCCTTCGCCGCCATAGCGCTTGACCACCGCGCCGGACAGCATCGCGCCGGCCGAGCGATCGGTGTTCTTGATCGTCGCGCTGATCTTCACCGGCGTGCCGTTCTCCAGCGCCGGCATCGCCTCGGCGATCAGGCGGCGGTCGAGCACGGCATCGATCGGATGCTTCTGCTTCTGCGTATGCCGGATCGCATCGCGCGGCGCATCGGGCTTGAAGAACAGCTTGGTGAAGTCGATGCCGTCGGCCTTCCAATGCTCGATGGCGCGCTTCTTCTCCAGCCGGTCGGACTGGCCGATCAGCTCCTCGAAGCGGCGGACGCCCATGGCGGCCATCAACTGGCGCACTTCCTCGGCGACGAAGAAGAAGAAGTTGATGACGTCCTCGGGCGTGCCCTTGAAGCGCTTGCGCAGGACGGGATCCTGCGTCGCGATGCCGACCGGGCAGGTGTTCAGATGGCACTTGCGCATCATCACGCAGCCGGCCGCGATCAGCGGCGCTGTCGAGAAGGCGAACTCGTCCGCGCCGAGCAGCGCGCCGATCACGACGTCGCGGCCGGTGCGGAAGCCGCCATCGACCTGCAGGGCGACGCGCGAGCGCAGCCCGTTCAGCACCAGCGTCTGCTGCGTCTCGGCAAGGCCGATCTCCCAGGGACTGCCTGCATGCTTCAGCGAGGTCAGCGGCGAGGCGCCGGTGCCACCCTCGAAGCCCGAGACGGTGATGTGGTCGGCGCGCGCCTTGGCGACGCCGGCGGCGACCGTGCCGACACCGACCTCGGAGACGAGCTTCACCGACACGTCGGCATCGGGGTTGACGTTCTTCAGATCGAAGATCAGCTGCGCCAGATCCTCGATCGAATAGATGTCGTGATGCGGCGGCGGCGAGATGAGGCCGACGCCCGGCGTCGAGTGACGGACCTTGGCGATGGTCGCGTCGACCTTGTGGCCGGGCAGCTGGCCGCCTTCGCCGGGCTTCGCACCCTGCGCCACCTTGATCTGCATCACGTCGGAGTTGACGAGATAGTCCGTGGTCACGCCGAAGCGGCCCGAGGCGACCTGCTTGATCGCCGAGCGCATCGAGTCGCCATTGGCCATCGGCACGAAGCGTTCGGCCTCCTCGCCGCCCTCGCCGGTGTTCGACTTGCCGCCGATCCGGTTCATGGCGATGGCGAGCGTCGTATGCGCCTCGCGCGAGATCGAGCCGAAGCTCATCGCGCCGGTGACGAAGCGCTTGACGATCTCCGCGGCCGGCTCGACCTCGTCGAGCGGAACGGCGGTCTCGCCGACGTCCTCGGCCAGCTTGATGTCGAACAGGCCGCGGATGGTGAGCAGCGCCTTCGACTGCTCGTTCATCTCGCGGGCATAGTCCTCATAGCGCGACCAGGAGCCGACGCGGACCGCATGCTGCAGGTTCGCGACCGAATCCGGGGTCCAGGCATGGCGTTCGCCGCGCTTGCGGAAGTTATACTCGCCGCCGATGTCGAGCGCCGAGCGCAGCACGGCGACATTGCCGAACGCCTCGGAATGGCGCCGCACGGTCTCGGCCGCGATCGCGGCGAGGCCGACGCCCTCGATGGTGGTGGCGGTGCCGAAGAAGTAGCGGTCGACAAAGGACGATGCGAGACCGATCGCGTCGAAGATCTGCGCGCCGCAATAGGACTGGTAGGTCGAGATGCCCATCTTGGACATGACCTTCAGGATGCCCTTGTCGATCGACTTGACGTAGCGGTGGACGAGTTCCTCCGCGTCGACTTCCTCGGGGAAGTCCTTCTTCATGTCGGTCAGCGTCTCGAAGGCGAGATAGGGGTTGATCGCCTCGGCGCCATAGCCGGCGAGCACGCAGAAATGATGCACCTCGCGCGCCTCGCCGGTCTCGACGACGAGACCGACCGAAGTACGGAGCCCCTTGCGGATCAGGTGGTGATGCACGCCGGCGGTGGCGAGGAGAGCCGGAATCGGGATCCGCTCCGGCCCGACCATGCGGTCCGAGAGGATGATGATGTTGTAGCCGCCATGCACCGCGGCTTCCGCGCGCTCGCAGAGCCGTTCGAGCGCATCCGCCATTCCCTCGGCGCCCTTGTCGGCCGCATAGGTGATGTCGAGCGTCTTCGACTGGAACGGGTTGTCGTCCAGTTCGCCGATGGCACGGATCTTCTCGAGGTCGCCGTTCTCGAGGATCGGCTGACGCACTTCCAGCCGCTTGCGGCGGCCGGCGCCCGAGAGGTCGAACAGGTTCGGCCGCGGCCCGATGAACGAGACGAGGCTCATGACCAGTTCCTCGCGGATCGGGTCGATCGGCGGGTTGGTGACCTGCGCGAAGTTCTGCTTGAAATAGGTGTAGAGCAGCTTCGACTTGTCCGAGAGCACGGAGATCGGCGTGTCGGTGCCCATCGAGCCGACGGCTTCCTGGCCGGTGGTGGCCATCGGCGCCATCAGGAGCTTCAGGTCCTCAGTCGTGTAGCCGAAGGCCTGCTGGCGGTCGAGCAGGCTCACATCCGTGCGCGGCGCCCGCGGGGGCACCGGCGGCAGGTCTTCCAGCACGATCTGGGTGCGCGACAGCCACTGCTGGTAAGGCAGCTTGGAGGCGAGCTGGTGCTTGATCTCCTCGTCGGAGACGATGCGGCCCTCTTCGAGGTCGATCAGCAGCATCTTGCCGGGCTGCAGCCGCCACTTGGTGATGATCTTCGCTTCCGGAATCGGCAGCACGCCGGCCTCCGAGGAGAGGACCACGTCGCCATCCTCGGTGACCAGGTAGCGCGCCGGGCGCAGGCCGTTGCGGTCGAGCGTCGCGCCGATGCGGATGCCGTCCGTGAAGGCGACCGCGGCCGGCCCGTCCCAGGGCTCCATGAGGGCGGCGTGATATTCGTAGAAGGCACGCCGCTCCTCGTCCATGAGCGGGTTGCCCGCCCAGGCCTCGGGAATGAGCATCATCGCGGCATGCGGCAGCGAATAGCCGCCCTGCACGAGGAACTCGAGCGCGTTGTCGAAGCAGGCTGTGTCCGACTGCCCCTCATAGGAGATCGGCCACAGCTTCGAGATGTCGTTGCCGTAGAGCTCCGAATCGACCGAGGCCTGCCGCGCCGCCATCCAGTTGACGTTGCCGCGGACCGTGTTGATCTCGCCGTTGTGCGCCACCATCCGGTAGGGATGGGCGAGGCGCCAGGACGGGAAGGTGTTGGTCGAGAAACGCTGATGCACGAGCGCCAGCGCACTCTCGAAGCGCTCGTCCTGGAAGTCGCGATAATAGTCGCCGAGCTGGTAGGCGAGGAACATGCCCTTGTAGACGATGGTCCGCGCCGACAGCGACACGACGTAGAAATCGTTGTCGAGGCCGGAATAGGCCGCATAGATGCGGTTGGAGATGACCTTGCGGATGATGAACAGCCGCCGCTCGAACTCCGCCTCGCTCTCGATCAGCTTGCCGCGGCCGATGAACACCTGGCGGTGGAACGGCTCGGTGGCGGCGATGTCGGGCGCCTTGGACAGGGAAGAGTTGTCGACGGGCACGTCGCGCCAGCCGAGCAGGACCTGGCCCTCCTCGTGCACGACTTCCTCGACGAGCTTCGCCATGCCGGCGCGGACCTCGGGGTCCTGCGGCAGGAAGAGGAAGCCGACGGCATAGCTGCCCGGCGCGCCGAGCTCGAAGCCGAGCCGGGTCGCTTCTTCCGAGAAGAACCGATGCGGGATCTGCACCAGCATGCCGGCGCCGTCGCCCATCAGCGGATCGGCGCCGACCGCACCGCGATGGGTGAGGTTCTGCACGATCTCGAGGCCGCTGCGGACGATCCGGTGCGACTTCTCGTTCTTCAGATTGGCGATGAAGCCGACGCCGCAGGCATCATGCTCGTTGCGCGGATCGTAGAGTCCCTGCTTGCCGGGCGCGCGCGGCATGCTCGCGGGCGCGGCGCTCGCGCGAGCATCCGTGCTTTTGGTCGCGCGGGTCGAGACCGCCCCAGCCAGCCGCATTTCCGTCTCGCTCTTCGCCATCGGCATCTCGATGCCCTCGCTCGTTCTCGCGTGAACCATCCGGTCGCGACGCTGTCGCCGCTCGCCGGCCTTCCCCCTTCATCCGGTGCCGCGCTCAAGGCGAAGGCCCCCGGACGTCGTCAAGCAAGTTCCGTTCCCGAAGCTTGCATGGCCCTTTGACAGAGGCTACGTCGCGTCGTGTCGCAGCGTCCGAAATGGGACAGCAATCCTGTCCTATTAAAAGCGCGCCAAACTGCCAGACTTTGCCGCTGCGCGCAAGCGCTTCGCCGGGGCGGCGATTATGTTTGTTTCGGCAGGGTGGAGGCAATCGATCTTTCTTGTCGGTCGCGACGCGGCCGGCGCAGCTTTCTTGCGACGGCCGGCGTTTTCAAAGGCTCTCGCAGGCCCTTTTCGAATGGACAGGACGCCATGAATTTCGCAAGCGACAACTGGACCGGAGCCTCGCCCCGGATCGCCGAGGCGCTCTCGACCGCCGCCGGCGGCTATGCGCCGGCCTATGGCGGCGATCCCCTGACGGCCGACGTCACCGCCATGCTGTCGCGGGTGTTCGAGCGCGACGTGGCGGTGTTCTTCGTCGGCACCGGCACGGCAGCGAACGCGCTGGCGCTCGCCCATGTCGCGCGGCCGGGCGGCGTCGTCTTCTGCCACCGACACGCGCATATCGCCGCAGACGAGGCGGGCGCGCCCGAATTCCTCTCCGGCGGCAGCCGCCTGCACGGCATCGCGGGCGGCGGCGGCAAGATCACGCCGGCCGATCTTGGCGCCGCGATCGCGCTCTATCCGGCCGAGGCCGTCTTTCACGGCCAGCCTTCCGCCGTCTCGATCAGCCAATTGACCGAGGCCGGCACGGCCTATGCGGCCGACGAGATCGCGACGATTGCCGAGGTCGCGCATGGCGCCGGATTGCCGCTGCACATGGATGGCGCCCGCTTCGCCAATGCCGTTGTCGGGCTCGGCGCCTCGCCGGCCGACATCACCTGGCGCGCCGGCGTCGACATGCTGTCGTTCGGCGGCTCGAAGAACGGCTGCTTCGCGGCCGAGGCCGTCATCTTCTTCGACCCAGACAAGGCCAAGGGCTTTGAATTCCAGAGGAAGCGCGCCGGCCACCTCTTCTCGAAGAGCCGCTTCATCGCGGCGCAGTTCGCGGCCTATCTCGACGGCGATCACTGGCTGGACCTTGCCACCCACGCCAACGGCATGGCGGCGCGGCTCGCGGCAGCGCTCGGCTCGGCCGCCAGTGCCCGGCTGGCGCTGGAGCCTCACGGCAACGAGGTGTTCGCCTATCTCTCGCTTGACGCCGACCAGCGGCTGAAATCGGCCGGCGCCTTCTATTATCCCTGGAGCGCGGAAGGGCTCGGCGTCGCGCCCGCGGAGGAGGACGAGGTTCTCGTGCGCCTCGTGACGAGCTTCCGCACCTCCGACGAGGAGATCGAGCAGTTCGCGGGGCTCCTCGACTGAGCGCACAAAAAAGGCGCTCCGCCTGATCGCGGAGCGCCTCGTTGCTCGGTCAGGCCTCGGCTCAGGCGGCCTTCTGCTCGATCTGCGTGCCGCCGGCATTGCCGTTGGCGATCACGATCTGCCGGGGCTTCATCGCCTCGGGGATCTCGCGGACGAGATCGACATGCAGGAGGCCGTTCTCGAGGCTGGCGCCGCGGACCTCGACATGGTCGGCGAGCTGGAAGCGGCGCTCGAAGCTGCGGCCGGCGATGCCGCGATAGAGCACTTCGCCGTTCTGGCCGTCCTCGACCTTCTTCTCGCCCTTCACGGTCAGCGCGTTCTGGCGCGACTCGATCGAGAGCTCCTGGTCGCTGAAGCCGGCGACGGCCATGGTGATGCGATAGGCGTTCTCGCCGGTCCGCTCGATATTGTAGGGCGGATAGCCGGGAACGCCGCTTTCGACACCGGCCGACTGGTCGAGCAGCGAGAACAGGCGGTCGAAACCGACGGTGGAACGATAGAGGGGGGTGAGATCAAACGTGCGCATGACAAGTCCTCTTGAGAGCGACATGGGTTCGAATTTCGCCCGGCACTCCGGCCATCTGGCCCGGCGTCCCGCGCGGTCCTCGCAGGCCCTTCCGGCGCCTGCGACCTCGATATGGGGAGCCTGTTTTCGGCGTCAAGAGGGGGAAAATGCTGCCTGAACGGCCGATGAACAGCCGCTTCGGCTTCGGTTCAGACGCCGACGGCTAGGGTCCGATCATTCCGGCGGCGATCGATGTCCGCCGCATGTTCGGGAGACCCAGTCATGTTCAAGGCGCTTCTCGCTTCCTCGCTTCTGGCTTCCTCGCTGTTTCTGGGCGCGCTGACCCAGCCGGCCGCGGCCGACGGCATCGATTTCCGCATCGTCGGCGGTGGCCCCTATGCCGCCGTCGAGACGGCACAGGCCGACTGGAATGGCGGCGGCTGGAATGGCCCGCGGCCCGGCTGGGATCGTGGTGGCGATGGCTATGGCGTCCCGCAGCGCGACTGGCGTCTGCCGCCGTGGCAGCTGGCGCGGAGCCTGCGCTATCGCGGCTTCTACGATGTCGAAATCCTGCGCGAGCGCCGCGACGTCACCATCGTCCGCGCCGCCGCCCGTGGCCGCGACTTCATCCTCGTCGTCGATGCCCGCTCGGGCGACGTGCTGCGCCAGCGTCCGGCCGAGGGCTGGGGCCAGGGCGGCGGCTGGCATGGCGGCTGGGGCCAGGACTGGCGCCGCTGGTAGCTGAGACCGCTCTTTCGCTTCCGCCGGTCGCATTCCGCCCGCCCGCGACCGGTGGCGAGGGCCGGCGGCATCCTCTGGAGGGTGCCGCCGGTCTCGCACAAAACCGAACATTTTGCTTCGAACCCTAGGCAGAGGCGGCCCGCCCCGCTATCTTGCGAGGGAGGCGCATGGGCGCCCTGGCCGCCGCGGGCGCTTTCGTCCGACCGGGTGCGTTTCTCCCTCTGCCGTTCGGACGATGCGTTTCATTTCCCTACCCGACAACATCCTGCCAGACGGCGTCCGCGCCGATATCGTGACGACGGAGGACGGCGTGCGCCTGCGCGCCGCCTGCTGGCGGCCGCCGGGCGAGGTCAAGGGCACGGTCTCGGTGCTGCATGGCCGCGCCGAGACGATCGAGAAATATTTCGAGGTCGTCGGCGAACTGCTGGCGCGCGGCTTTGCCGTGGCGACGATGGACTGGCGCGGGCAGGGCGGCTCCGATCGCTGCCTCAAGGATCCGCGCAAGGGCCATGTCGAGGACTTCGCCGACTATGATCGCGATCTCGACGCCTTCGTGCGGGACTTCGTGCTGCCGAACTGTCCGGCGCCGCATTTCGCGCTCGCCCATTCGACCGGCGGGCTGATCCTGCTGCGCCTCATGCGCCGTTCGGACCTCGCCTTCTCCCGTGTCGTGCTGACGTCGCCGCTGCTCGAGCTCGGCAAGATGAACCCGCCGCTCTGGTTCGTCCGCTCGGCCTCCGCCGCGCTCGCCTCGCTCGGCCTCGGCGACTTCTATCCGCCGGGCGCCGGCATCGTCCGCCTCGAGGAGCGCAGCTTCTATACCAACCCGCTGACCGGGGACGCGCGCCGCTTCGCACGCATGCGCGCGATCGCCGGCAGCCGGCCCGAGCTCTGCATCGGCCCGCCGACGATCGGCTGGCTGAATGCCGCCTGCCTCGCCATGCGCGAGGCCTCCGATCCGGCCTTCGCCGCCGCGATCGACGTTCCGACGCTCGTGGTCAGCGCCGGTTCCGACAAGGTCGTCAGCCCGCTCGCCACCGAGCGGTTCGTGCGCAACATGCGCCTCGGCAGCGAGATCGTATTGCCGGGCGCCAAGCACGAAATCCTGATGGAGCGGGATGCGATCCGCGCCGCCTTCTGGGCCGCGTTCGATGCCTTCATCCCGGGTACGACGTCAGCCGCGGCGGAAGCTGCCTGAAACCCTTTCGATTTCAAGCATTTGCCGAATCATCTGTTCACTTGTGATCATTCGGATGCCTTATATTTGATCGCTTTGTGCTGCGATACAACATTGATCTTGCACTGCAGTAGCATAGGGTGAAAGCGGGCTATTGGGGCGTTAGCGGACGGTGTGGCAGCCGGCCGAATTCATTGGAGTGACCTATGATTCGACTTGTTACCAGTGCAATCCTTGTTGTCGGCCTCGCGTCGGCAGCCTCTGCAGCGAGCCTTTCCGTCGTTTCCGGGCCGGTGCTCGTCGACAGCGGCAAGGGCTTCGTCAAGGTCTCGACCAATGCCGAATTGGCGCCGGGGAGCCGGGTCATGGTCTCCAAGGGTGGCAATGCGGCGCTGGCCTATGCCGACGGCTGCTCGAAGACGCTCGGCCCGAACACCGTCACGACGGTTGTCGGTTCGGGTGCCTGCGCCCCCGCGGCTCAGGTCGCAGCCCAGGCCAAGTCCCCGCTGCTCGCTCCCGCTATCGTGATCGGCGGCACCGCCGCTCTCGTGACGGGTCTCGCCTTCGCTGCCGACGACAACGCCAGCAACAACAGCACTCCGATCGTTCCGCCGATCAGCAACTAGCTGTTGAGCGCATCAAGGATCTCCGCGTGCAAGCGGAGATCCCCCGCCGCCACGACGCGGCCGCCCGCTGACGCCGGGCCGCCTTCCCAGTTGGTGACCCGTCCGCCGGCGCCTTCGATCACCGGGATCAGCGCGACGATGTCGTAAGGGTGGAGTCCGGTCTCGACGACCGCGTCCATGAAGCCCGCCGCGACCATGCAATAGGCGTAGCAGTCCGTCCCGTAGCGGACGAGACGCACCTTCTCCTCGACCCTGAGATAGGCCTCGCGCTCGGCGCCCTTGAACAGGGCCGGCGTCGTCGTCGACAGCACCGCCGCCGAGAGGCTGTCGCAGGCCCGCGTCTTCAGCGCGCGCGGCCCGCCGGGGCCGGTATAGCGCGCCGAAGTGCCGTCGCCCGAGAAGCGCTCGCCGGTGAAGGGCTGCGCCATCATGCCGATCGACGGGCTGCCGTCCTTGAGCAGGCCGATCAGCGTGCCCCAGACCGGCAGGCCCGAAATGAAGGCGCGGGTGCCGTCGATCGGATCGAGCACCCAGACATGCTCGGCATCGAGATGCTCGTTGCCGAACTCCTCGCCCATGATGCCATGCGCCGGATAGGTCGCGTTGATCAGGGCGCGCAGCGCCTGCTCGGCGGCGCGGTCTCCCGCCGTGACCGGGTCGAACCCCTCGGCCGCCTTGTTGTCGACGGCGCCTGATGCCCGAAAATGCGGCATGATCGCTTCGCTGGCAACATCAGCGAGGCGATCGAGGAAAGGCAGCAGCGTTTGAGGGCTCATCGGCGGTTCTCCGAGGCGGCGTGCCGGCCGCCGCCACTCCCGCGGCGCGGGGCGGGCAGGCACGGCATGCCATTGATTCAAAACGTCTTCATCGAAGGCGCGGCAGGGAGCCTTCCCCGCTCACGCGCTGTTGAAGCGCTTTTCGACGGGGTCCGCAAGAAAGTTAAAAATGGCTCTTGATCTTTTTGCAGTGCACGGGCAAATTATTGCAATGCGGTAGCCCGATTGGCGTCGGGTTTCCGCTGCCCTCCTTGGGCGTTTCCTCCCTAGACTTGGGCCGCATCGCCTGGCGAGCGACCCTTTTTCTTGCCTGCTTCTCTTGCGCGCTTTTCGCCCGTGGCCGATGGCCGGGGCCGGCCCTCTCACTCGGCGGCGAGACCGACCGGACCGAGCCGTCCGTCGGGCAGTTCGGACAGCGCGCGTGCGAAGGCGGCGATGTCGGCAGCGACGCGCAGGAAGTCGGATGTCGGCTGGAAGCTGCGCTCGTTCATGTAGAGCCCGCGATTGATCTCGACCTGGAGGGCATGCAGCCCTTCGGCCGGACGGCCGTAATGCTCGGTGATATAGCCGCCGGCATAGGGCTTGTTGCGCGCGACGAGATAGCCGAGATCGGAAAGGATCGCGGCGGCGGCATCGGCGATCTCCGGCGCGCAGGCGGCGCCATAGCGATCGCCGAGCACGAAATCCGCCCGCATGCGGCCGGGCGCGACACGCACCGACGACGGCATCGAATGGCAATCGACGAGGACGGCATAGCCGAAGCGCTGCCGCGTCGTCTCGAGCAGGGCTTCCAGCGCGGCGTGATAGGGCTTGTAGACCGTCTCGATGCGCGTCAGCGCCTCGGCGACGGCGATCGGCTCGGCATAGATCTCGACATTCTCGGAGACGACCCGCGCGATGGTCCCGAGCCCGCCGGCGACCCGCATCGAGCGGATATTGGCATAGGCGGGCAGTTCGCCATCGAACATGCCGGGATCGAGTTCATAGGGCTCGCGATTGACGTCGAGCCAGGCGCGCGGGAAATGCGCGCGCATCAAGGGCGCGCCGAGCGGCACCACCGCCATGAACAAATCGTCGACATAGGTGTCCTCCGAGCGGCGGATGCTGCGCTCGTCGAGACGGGAGGCCCTGAGGAAGTCCTCCGGATAGGCGCGGCCGCTATGCGGGGAATTGAAGACGAACGGAATCCGCTGATCGGCCGGAGCGACGATCTCGAACGGCGGCTTTGCGGAATCGGATGTGATCGGACTGCTCCGGGAAAGACGGCAACGGCGCGTTCGGCCATGTTGCCAATATGGTACTCCTAAGTCCACAACCGAACCGCGGCGGCGCCGGCAGGGCGCGATTCATTCGATATTTACCGCCCTGGGCGCTAGAATCGGCCATCGACGCCGTGCGCCGCATCGTCGCCGTCCGGCCGAAGTCGCCTGCCTGCCATGGATACCCGATGAACCGCATCCTTCTCGCCGAAGACGACAACGACATGCGCCGCTTTCTCGCCAAGGCGCTGCAGAACGCGGGCTATGACGTGGTGTCGTTCGACAATGGCCGCAGCGCCTATGAGCGGATCCGCGAGGAGCCGTTCACGCTGCTCCTCACGGATATCGTCATGCCCGAGATGGACGGCATCGAGCTCGCCCGCCGCGCTACCGAGCTCGATCCCGATCTGAAGGTGATGTTCATCACCGGCTTCGCCGCCGTGGCGCTCAATCCGGATTCGAACGCGCCGCGCGATGCCAAGGTGCTGTCGAAGCCGTTCCACCTCCGCGAACTGGTCACCGAGGTCGAGCGGCTGCTCGCCGCCTGAGCCGGCTTGTCAACAGGCCCTTGCGATCGCCGGTAAAGACGGGCTTGAACGCCGCGAACCGATCCTCTATACCCTGCGCCACGCAAGCCGGTCCCGCCCGGCAGCGACAAGGATGGGCGTGTAGCTCAGCGGGAGAGCACTACGTTGACATCGTAGGGGTCACAGGTTCAATCCCTGTCACGCCCACCATCCTTTCTTCCAATCTCGTTGAAACGCGCTGATCATCGGCGCTTGCAGACTTGCCGCGTGGTCGGCAGGCTCGGGATGTCGGCTTTGCGCCTCGAGGCGCGCGGGTTGCCGCGCCCGGCAGCCGCAGAACCGGATCCGCCCCCATTTGCCCTTCGCCTCGTTCGATCAAGGAGAGCGCCGTCGTGCTGTCCTCCGGCACGCCTTGGCCTCGGCTGCTGCCCGTCGCGATGCGGTCGATCGGCCTGATTGCGATGAAAGGACGGCCTCGCAGCGTGCAAACGCAGCGAGAGGCGCGTGCGCCGGGGACGTTCTGAACTATGCTCGGCCCAAGGCGTTCTGCATCGGGGGCCACAATGGAGACGACGAAGATCGATGATCCTCTGAAGGCGGTGGCGGTTCCGCCGCCCCGTGTCACGCCGGGCGACCGGCCGCATGGCGAGGCGCCGACAGTCGGGGCTCTGCTGGAATCGCTCAGCGATGGCGATGACGAGCCTGGCGAGGCCAGCGAACGGGCCCCCTGGCGGCAGCGCCTGCGCAAGCTCTATGTCGGCACCGACCGCCGCGCGACCCGCTTCCAGTGGGCGATCGCCAGCGTCGATCTCGTCATCATCGCCTTCTTCATCTTCAGCCCCGTCCTGCAGCAATGGAAGGCGTTTCTCTGGGTCGACTATGCCGTCGCCCTGCTCCTGGCGGCGGATTTCACGGCGCGGGCGCTGGCCGCCACCCATCTCGGACGCTGGCTGCGGCGGCCGGTCGTCTGGGTCGATCTCATCGTGCTCGCCACGCTGATGGCGCCGCTCTGGCTGGCCAATCTCGGCTTCCTGCGAATCCTCCGGCTCTGGTCCCTGTCGCACAAGGGTCTGATCTGGCGGTCGCTGCGCCGTCGCGGCCTGCAGGAATGGGAAGATGTCGGCCGCGCCGCGATCAATCTCGTCACCTGCCTGTTCGTCATCACCGGCTTCGTCTACACGGCGTTCTCAGGCCCGGACTCCGGCATCAAGGGCTGGGTCGACGCGCTCTATTTCACGGTCGCCACGATCACGACGACGGGCTTCGGCGACATCACGCTGCCAGGAACCGCCGGCAAGCTGACCTCGATCGTCACGATGATCGTCGGAATCTCGCTGTTCGTCCGGCTCGCCCAGGCCTTGTTCCGCCCCTACAAGGTTTCGTTCCGCTGCCCGCAATGCGCCCTGTTGCGGCATGAGCCGGATGCCGTCCATTGCAAGGCCTGCGGACACCTTCTCGCCATCCCCGACTCCGGCGGCGGATGAACGGCTGGCCTGCGGGCTCCTGAGGTCCACAGGGCGGACCGGGCGTCTCGGCAGCCTTACACCCGGTCCGAACGGATTCCCGCCAGCGGGAACCCGCTGTGTCGGCCGGCTCGCCCGATACAACGGCACCCGGCGTCGCCGTCTTCCTTGCGGATCGCGGGCCGGCGGAAGAGAGGACGGTTTCCGCCAAGCCCTGAAAGGCCCTCGCCGGGCGACTCAGCGGCCATTGCGCCGCGGGAGGCTAAGCGCCGGCCTCTTCTCCGTCGCGGATGCGGCGTTCCGCGGCTTGCAGGGCCTCGAAGGCGGCGTAGCGCCTCTGATGCAAGGCGGCGATGTCGCTGCCGGCCGGGTGCAACACGAGGGCGGGACCGGACATCGTCGCCATCGCCGTCGGCAGATCTTGGCTGGTGGCAGCGGCGACGGCGGCGAGCATCGCCGCGCCGCGCAGCACGGGCTCCTCCGCCGCCGGGATGAGAACAGGCGTCGCCGTCGCGTCGGCGAGGATCTGGCAGACCACGGCGTTGCGCGCCGCCCCGCCGCTCGCCACGATCGAGGCGACGGGAATGCCGCGCTGCCGCAGCCGCTCGAGCAACTGGCGGAGGCCATAGCCGATGCCGGCGAGGCCGGCGACATAGAGCGCGACGAGGCTGTCCTCGTCGCGTTCGAGGCCGAGCCCGGCGATCACCGCCCGCGCCTCCGGATCGGCGAAGGGTGAGCGGTTGCCGAGGAATTCCGGCACGACATGCACCCGGCCGGCAAGGCTGATCACGGCGGATGCGTCGCCCGCCCTCGATGCCGCGCGACGCGTCAGCCATTCCGTCAGCGGCACGCCGTCGCTTGCTGCCCGCTCGGCCGCAGCCGGCGCCTCGGGATGCAGCAGCACGAGGTGATCGAGCGCCGCGCCCGCCGCCGACTGCCCGCCCTCGGTGAGCCAGAGCCCCGGCACCATGGCCGAGAAATAGGGCCCCCAGACGCCGTCGACGAAGATCGGTTCGGCGGCCGAGGCCATGGAGCAGGCCGAGGTGCCGAAGATATAGGCGAGGCGGCTGCCGATGGCCGGATCGATGCCTTCGGCCTCGACGCCGAGCGTGCCGATGCCGCCCGAATGGGCGTCGATCAGCGCGGCCGCGACAGCGGTTCCGGGCGCAAGGCCAAGATCGGCGGCGGCGCGTTCCGTCAGGCCGGTGCCGATGGCCGTACCCGGCGGCACGATCGTGGTGCCGATGCGCGCGAAACCCTCGTCGGCGAGTTCACCGAGCCCGATGGCGCGGAAGTAGCCCTCGTCCCAGCTCTTCTCATGGGCGAGATAGGTCCATTTGCAGGTGACGGTGCAGATCGATCGCTCTGCCGAGCCGGTCGAGCGCCAGGTGAGATAGTCGGAGAGATCGAAGAAGTGGTCGGCCGCCGCGAAGGAGGCGGGCAGGTGACGCTTCAGCCAGGCGAGCTTCGGCGTCTCCATCTCCGGCGAGATGCGGCCGCCGACATGATCGAGCACGCGATGCTTGCCGGCATTGATCTCGGCGGCGATGGCGGCCGAGCGATGGTCCATCCAGACGATGACGTTGCGCTCAGGCTCGCCAGAGGGGCCGACCGGCACCGGCGCGCCGTCCGCCTTCACGGCGACCAGCGAGCAGGTGGCGTCGAAGCCGATGCCCCGGATCGCGCCCGGCGGCAGGCCGGAGGCGGCGACCGCCTCGCGGACGCTCTCGCACACCGCCGTCCAGATCTGGTTGCCGGATTGCTCGACGATGTCGCCCGGCTCGTGCCAGAGCGTCAGCGCGCGCTTCGCCGTCGCGAGCAGGGTGCCGTCGGCGAGGAAGACGCCGGCGCGGGCGCTGCCGGTGCCGACATCGACGCCGACAAGCGCGGTAGGGATTTCGCCGACCATGACGTCAGATGTCCACGCTGTGCGGCAGCAGCACGAGGTCGCGCACCACGACGCCGGCCGGACGGGTCAGCATGAACATCACCGCATCGGCCACTTCCTTCGGCTGCATCAGGCTGCCATTGGCGAGCGCCTCGTCCATCTTGGCCTTCGGCCAATCGTCGAGCAAAGCGGTGACGACCGGGCCGGGCAGCACGGCGCCGACGCGCACCTTGTGCGGGATCATCTGCCGCCGCGTCGTGTGCACGAAGGCCTGCACGGCATATTTCGAGGCGGTGTAGACCGGCTCCCAGACGACGGGAACGACGCCGGCCACCGAACTGGTCAGGATCACGTCGCCGGTCTTGCGCGCGGCCATGTGCGGCAGCACGGCCAGCACCGAGCGGAAGGCGGCGTTGACGTTGAGGTTCAGCATCCGGTCCCAGGCGTCGGGATCGGCTTCCAGCACATGGCCGCCGACATAGGCGCCGGCATTGGCGTGGAAGATGTCGAGCTGGCCGGCCTTGTCGAGGATCGCCGGCAGCATGCCGGCGACGCTCGCGGGATCGGTGAGGTTCACCTCCAGCGGATGGGCGCGGTCACCGAGATCGGCGACGACCGCCTTCAGCCGGTCGCCGGCCCGGTCGACGAAGAACACCGTGGCGCCGGCCGCATGCATGGCGCGGGCGCATTCGAGGCCGATGCCCGACGCGGCGCCGGTCACGGCCGCGACTTTTCCCTCGAGCGAAGAGGACATGAAACTTACTCCGTCTGAAATCGGGTCAAGCGCGGCCGTGGCTGATGCGGGAGCGCCGGGCTAGCGAGTCGACGATCACGGCGATGGCGAGAACGCCGCCGGTGATCATGTAGCGCAGCGAGGAGGAGAGGTTGAGCAGCGTCAGCCCGCTCGAGATCGCCTGGATGACGATGATGCCGAGCACGGCCGACCAGGCACTGCCGCGGCCGCCGAAAAGGCTGGTGCCGCCGATCACCGCCGCCGCGATGGCGTTGAGGTTCACGTCGCCGGAGCCCGCCTGCTGGCTGGCCGAGGCGAGGCGGGACGCGGCAAGGATACCGCCGAGCGAGGCGAACATGGAGCAGAGCACGAAGGCGCTGGCATAGACGCGGCGCACATTGATGCCGGCGCGGCGGGCGGCTTCGCGATTGCCGCCGACGGCCATCATCGAGCGGCCCCATTTGGTGCGGGTCAGCGCGTAGTTCAGCATGACGGCGAGCACGAGGAACAGGCCGAACATCCACGGCACGCCGCGGCCGCGATTGAGGTAATAGACCGCGAATTCGAGCAAAGCGGTGAGCAGGATCGCCTTGACGACGAGACTGCCGATCGACTGCGCCGAGAGATTGGCGGCGAGGCGCCGGCGGCTGACCGCGATGCCCGACACGACCATCACGATGCCCGGCAGCAGCGCCGCCGCATGCGACAGCCAGGCCGGCATGATCAGGATCTGGCCGAATTTCACCAGCGCGGATTCGAAGGGAAGGTTGATCGAGCCGGCGGCGCCGAGCACATAGAGCTGCAGCCCGAGCAGCGCGAGCAGGCCCGCGAGCGTCGCCACGAAGCTCGGCATGCCCAGCCGGTTGAAGAGGATCGCGTAGAGATAGCCGACCACGGCGCCGACGGCGATCGCTGCGAGGATGGCGAGCCATACCGGCCAGCCCATGCTGACCCAGAGCGTGCCCACCATCGCCGAGGCGAAGCCGCTCATCGAGCCGACCGAGAGGTCGATCTCGCCGACAATCAGCACGCAGACGATGCCGAGCGAGATCACGCCGACGGTCGCGCAGTCGAATAGGAGGTTGACGAGGTTGTTCGGCAGCAGGAACACCG
This sequence comes from Kaistia sp., assembly GCA_965229325.1. Classification (GTDB taxonomy): domain Bacteria; phylum Pseudomonadota; class Alphaproteobacteria; order Rhizobiales; family Kaistiaceae; genus Kaistia. Next base: position 3,898,280 of record OZ245873.1, read on the forward strand.
GATTGAGGCTGGTGAACACCGCCGAGATGACGACGAGGCCGACCGCGACCGGCAGCATGCCGAGATCGCCCGAGCGGACCTTGTCGATGAAGCTGCTGAGCGCGCCGGAGAAGCCCTCGTCGGTCCTGAGGCGTGTGTCGGCGCGGTCGAGCGGCGTCGGGCTGCGGGGCGTTTCGGGGGGCGCGGAAACGGGAGAGCTCATCGGGACACCTCGGCGGCCTGTGCCTGCGCCTGGCGGCGCTCGCTGCGACGGGAAACGGAATTCTCGGTGGCGCCGGTGATGGCGGCGACCAGATCCTGATGGCTCGCCTCACGGGTGAAGACGCCGTTGTTGCGGCCGAGCCGAAGCACGACGATGCGATCGGCGACTGCGCGGACGTCCTCCATGTTGTGGCTGATCATGATGACGCCGAGGCCGCGATCGCGCACACGCTCGATGAGGTTCAGCACCTCGGCGGTCTGGGCGACGCCGAGCGCCGCGGTCGGCTCGTCGAGCATGATGATCTTCGGGTCGAGCAGCAGCGAGCGCGCGATGGCGACCGTCTGGCGCTGGCCGCCCGAGAGCGAGGCGATCGGCTCGCGCACCGAGGGAATGCGGGCGGCGAGTTCCTTCAGCAGCGTCCAGGCGCGCACCTCCATGGTCACCTCGTCGAGGCGCATGGGCGAAAGCTCGTGGCCGAGGAAGAGATTGGCGACGACGTCGAGATTCTCGCAAAGGGCGAGATCTTGGTAGACGGTGGCGATGCCGAGCCGCATGGCGGTGGCGGGGGTATCGAGATGCACCTCCTTGCCGGCGAAGCGGATCGTGCCGCCATTCGGCTGATGCGCGCCGGCGAGCACCTTCACCAGCGTCGACTTGCCGGCGCCGTTGTCGCCCACCAGCGCGACCACCTCGCCGGCATGGACGTCGAGATCGATGTCGGTCAGCGCGGAGACGGCGCCGAATTTCTTGGTGATGCCGCGCAGGCTCAGCACCGGCTCGGTTGAATGCGGGGATGGCGTCATGTCTGTCGCACCCTGTCCTGTCGCGTCATGTCGGAAGTCGGTGGGTCGGGCCGGATCGGAACCGGCCCCGGCGGCGATCATCCGCCGGGGCCGGTCCGCCGAGATTACCGGATTGCCAGCTTACTCGATGCCGAGCTTCTTGCAGGCCTCGGCATATTCGCCGGTGCACACCTCGGCCGCGGTCTGGATCTTCTTGTCGAAGATCTCGGCCTTGATGTTCTCCGCGGTGACGACGGCCGGGACGAACAGCTCGGACGGGGTGTTGTAGAGCGTGGTCTTCGCTTCCGGCGTGCCGCCCTTCAGGAAGGTGACGGCGACATTGGCAGCGGCGGCGGCGACGATCTCCGAAGGCTTGGAGATGGTGTTGTACTGGTCGCCGGCGATGATCAGCTGCAGCGCGGCGATCGTCGCGTCGTTGCCGGTGACGGGCGGAACCGGGTTGACGCCCGCCGCCTTGAAGGCCGCGATGGCGCCGCCACCGGTGCCGTCATTGGCCGCGACAACGCCCTTGATGTCGGCGCCGAAGCGGGTGATCTGGCCGGCGGCCCATTCCTGCGCCTTGGCCGGGGTCCATTGCGGCGTGTCGTATTCGGCGAGCGTCTTGTAGCCCGACGGCACGAGCGCCTCGTGGATGCCGTCGCGGATGAGTCCGGCGGCGGCGTCGGTGGGCGAGCCGTTGATCTGCAGCACGCCGGCACCGGCCGGCACACCCGTGGCCTTCAGATGATCGACCAGCGACTGGGCGATGGCCTTGCCGATGCCCTTGTTGTCGAACGAGACGTAGTAGTCGGCCGCCTTGTCCGGGATCGGGCGGTCATAGGCGATGACCTTGACGCCCTGCGACTGGGCGAGCGCTACCAGCGAGGCGGCGGCGGTGGAGTCGACCGCGTCGAGCACCACGACCTTCGCGCCCTGCGAGATCACCGAGTTGAACTGCTGCTGCTGCAGCGAGGCGTCGGCAGTGGCGTTCTGGTAGATGACCGTGCAATCGGGGCACAGCTTCGCCATCTCGGCCTTGAAGCCGGGGAAGTCGTGCTGCTCGTAGCGGGTGGAGCCCTGGTCGGGCATCAGGAAGGCGACGGTGTCGCCGGCCAGCGCGGCACCGGCGGACAGCGTCAGCGCGGCGACGGCGGCGGCCGTCCTCAGATAGAAATTCGGCATCGATTCACTCCCCTTGGTTTTCGGAAAAAAGAGAACCCTGCTCCCGGCGCGTGGCGCGGAGAGGCGTGCAGGATTCGGTCGGACCCTGAAGGTCGGTCCCTCATGATGCGATCTCGCGGGATCGCGTCCTCGTCACCCCCGCCGGACGACCCTCCAGTCGCCCCGGCACCGCGGGACCAGCGGTCGGGTGCCTCCCATAGTCACATGACGCGAACCTCCCTTGACCCGCGCCGCCTTCAGGCGGCGATGACCGCGTTGTTTTCGTTGAGCAGCGCGCGAAAGCGCGACGGCGGCATTCCCTTGCGGCGCAGGAACTGCCGGTTGAAGTTGGACAGATTGTTGAAGCCGCAGGCGTAGCAGATGTCCGTCACGCTCATGTCCGGCTCGTTCATCAGCAATTGGCAGGCGAGGTTGATCCTGAGCCGGTTCACATATTCGACGACGCCCATGCCGGTGTGGCGACGGAAGCTGCGCGAGAAGGTGCCGACCGAAAGGCCGGCGCAGGCGGCGAGCTCGTTCTCGCCGAACGGCTCGGTCAGCTGCTCGTTGATATAGGACAAGGCCTTGTTGACGCCGACCGACATGAAGCCGGAGGGATCGGGCCGATAGGTCGGGCTCGACAGCGTGGTGAGGTTGCGGTCGGCCGAAAGGGTCGACATCAGGCTGACGAAGAGTTCGACCCGGCGCGGTCCTCGGGCAGGGATCAACTCGGCGAGGATCGCCGCCGCGCGGCCCGAGACCGCCTCGCTGAACAGCGCGCCGCGCCGACTGGTCTCCAGAACGGAGGCGAAGGCGGACATCTCCGGGAACACATCGCTGATGCGCGTCAGGAAGTCCTCGCGGAACTGCACCACGCGGCTCCTGAGCGCGACCGTCGCGCCTGGCTGGACATGACTGACCCAGTTGTGCGGCAGATTGGGGCCGGTCATGACGAGATTGCCCGGTCCGAAATCACCGATGAAGTCGCCGACGAAATAACGGCCCGTGGTCGCCACCACGTAGTGGATCTCGCATTCGGGATGAAAATGCCAGCGGACGGTCCGATAGGGATAACCGTGTTCCCAGGCGGTGAACGACTGTCCCCTGCCGATCTCAACGACTTCAAGATCTGGCTTCATCACTCCCCTCCCGAGATCTGAGCTTTGCGCCTCTTGATCTTGATCGTTCGATCGTCTCGCCGTGATTTGACGAGTATGAGGCGGGGAAACGCCTGCAGCCACCTCGTTCCCCATCCCCAACCGATACTATTTTGTCGTTTCGCGGGAAAGAACGGCCCAATATTGCACAAGCGAAAGGCCTTGTGCGTCTCTGCTGCGGCGCGTCATGCCGCCTGACATCCACCGGCCGGGCTGGCTGGCAAGGCGTGGCTACCAAGCCGCCGCACGCGCTGATGGCCGCATTGGCGCGGTGGGCGTGAGGATGGATCGAAGGCGGGCGCCTGTTGCTCTGCCGTCCGGTGTTGCGGCTTGCCGGCGCTGCGGAAACGATGGAGAATCGGCGGCACTCGTCCTTGAGGGCGTTCCAGGCGTCCGCTTGGTGGGCACTGAGGCGCACGCGGATCGGACGACAGGGTGACCGGCTTCAACTGCGCGCGATGGGTCTGCCGCCTGGTGCTTCTCGGGCTGCTGCTGCTTGGCAGCGCTTCGGCCGTCTTCGCCGATCCGCCCGGCGCAACCGACGAGGCCTTCCCGCTGCGCGCCGCCGACACGTCGAGCCCGCGCGACACGCTGACGACCTTCCTGCGCGACTTTCGCTCCAGCGCCGAAGCCTGGCGCAGCGGCGAGAGCCGCGACGTGATCGACCGGGCGCTGGCGCGCGCCCGCGACACCATCGATTTCAGCGCGGTGCCCGCCCTCGGCTATGGCGCCGCGACGCTGATCGACATGGCGCTGCTCAGCGAGGTGCTTGACCGGGTCGACCTGCCGCCTCTCGACCAGATCCCCGGCGACGCCGATGCCACCGGGGGCAAGGACGACGAGCCGGCGCGCTGGGAGATCCCCAACACGCGTCTCGAGATCGTCAGGATCACCGACGGCCCTCGCGCCGGCGAATATCTCTTCTCGAAGGAAACGGTCGCGGAGCTTCGCAGCGTCTACGAACTCGCCAAGGATGTGCCCTACAGGCCGGGCGCGCTCGTCGGCATCTATGAGGACGTCCTGTCCAGCCCCGGCGACTGGGTGCCCGAGCGCTTCCGCGACAGCCTGCCCGCCTGGGCGAGGCATGTCGCCGCCGGCCATGCCCTCTGGCAATGGATCGCGCTGGCTGTTCTGATGGCGCTCACACTGCCGCTCGTCCCGGTCATCCTCCTGGCCGGCATCCGCTGGGATGGCAGGGGAGGCCGGCACAGCCCGTGGCTCCGCTTCGGCACGCCGCTCGCGCTTCTCCTCGTCGTGGCGCTCGCAGAGCTCTTCCGCACTCTCGCCGAGAACGTCATCGGGCTGCTCGAACTCCCGATGGAGGTCATCAGCTTCATGGTGCTCGCCGTCCAGGCGGCGGGCCTCGCCTTCCTGGTGTTCGTGCTGTCGAACCGCCTCGCCGACGCGATCGGCGGCATGCGGACCGGCGCCGACGGACACCCGCATCTCGACGTGGCGATGACGCGGATGCTGTTCCGCCTGATCAGCCTCGGCTTCATGATTCTCCTGGTCGCGGCCGCGGCCAGCCGGATCGGCATTCCGATCGCGCCGCTGGTTGCGGGTCTCGGCGCCGGCGGCCTCGCCATCGCGCTCGCGGTGCGGCCGACGCTCGAAAACATCATCGGCGGTCTGACGCTCTTCGCCGACCGGCCGGTCAGGGTCGGCGACTTCTGCCGCTATGGCGACAATTTCGGCACGGTCGAGCAGATCGGCCTCCGCTCGACGCGCATCCGCACGGTCGAGCAGAGCCTCGTCACCGTTCCGAACAGCGAATTCTCGCAGATGCATCTCGACAACTTCACGGCGCGCCGCTCGCGCCTGTTGCAGACGCTGCTGCATATCCGCCATGGCACGACACCCGAGCAGATGCGCCTGCTGCTCGGCCAGATCCGCGACCTCCTCGGCGCCCATCCGCTCGTAATCGCGGACAGCTTCCATGTCCGCTTCGTCGGCTATGGCGCCTTTTCCAAGGATATCGAGGTGTTCGCCTATCTCCGCTGCGCGGATGAGCATAGCTTCCTGGCGGCGCGCGAGGACCTCTTGCTCAGCATCGAGGAGATCGTCCAGCGGGTCGATACCGGCTTTGCCGGGCGGGGCGGGTCGGGATAGCGCCGCGGAGGCCCGAGGGTCAGTCCTTGGCGGACGCCAGCGTGGCGGCGACCACTGCGTTGGCATGGCCATGGCCCATGCCATGGTCCCTCTTCAGCATCTCGACGAGCTCCATATGCTTCGCCGGAAGCTTGCTCAGCACGAGCGCCTGCCACTCGGCGATCGGGCGGCCATAGGTCTTCTCGATCGAGGGAAAGTAGGAGGCCGGTCCTTTGACGGGCGCGTCAGCCATGGCAATTCTGCTCCCCAATGCGGGCTCTGCTTGGAGTTTCGCCCTCTGCAGCGTGCGCCGCAAGGGCGGATCGAGGCGGCCCTGGCAAATGCCCCTCGCGCACCGCGTTCCGGCCCTCCGGGCGAATTCGGTATCAAACGGCCGCCGAAGCTCCTACACCTCAAGATCGGGACGACCGTGATCGGCCGCCTCGACCCGCCGTCGAGCAGAGTTGAGCGCCATCGCCCTTCGAAATCTCATCCGCCGCCTTTCCCGCCGGTGTCTCCCCGTGATAGCGGCGTTGCTCGCGAGCGGTGTCGCCCTTTCGAGTGCTGCGGCCGGTGAGGTCGTCGCGTTCGACAGCCAGCAGATCGAAGCCGGCACGATCCTCGTCCGCACCAGGGAGCGCATGCTCTATCTCGTCGTCTCGCCCGGGATCGCCCTTCGCTACAGCGTCGGCGTCGGACGGGCTGGACGCCAGTGGCAGGGCCGCTCGGCGATCAGCGGCAAATATCTGCGGCCGAACTGGGAGCCGCCGGCGGAAATCCGTCGCGACAAGCCGCAATTGCCGGTGGTCATCCCATCGGGATCGCCGAACAATCCGATGGGCGCCGCCGCCATGACGATCGCCGGCGGCCTCTATGCGATCCACGGCACCAACAAGCCGGCATCGATCGGCGGATTCGTGTCCTATGGCTGCATCCGCATGTTCAATGCCGACATTCTCGACCTGTTCGAGCGCGTCAGCGTCGGCACGCCCGTTATCGTGACGCCCTGACGGCAGAGCCGTCGGCCGAAAGCGGCTGCTGGACAGTGGCGGGTACCTCGCTCCGACCCTCTCCGTCGCGTCCGGGCTCGAAAGGGGCGTCGAGCAGCACGTCCAGCAAGGACGGATGGACCTCGAGCTGCGCCTTGTAGCTGATATGGCCCAGTCGCCTGAACTTGTTCATGAAGAAGCTGACGCGCGAGCGCGTCGTGCCGATCATCTCGGCGAGCATTTCCTGGCTGATCTTGGGAAGCAACGGCTCGGCGGGCGTCTCACTGCAATAGTTGGCGAGCAACAACAGCGCGCGCGCCAAGCGTTTCTCGCTGGAATTGAACATTTGATCGATGAAGTCCTCGTCCGAGCGGATCGCCCTCTTCAGCATGCGCTCGAGAAGGAAGCTCGCGAAGGCCGGCTCGTTGCTCAGCAGGGCAGCAATCGAGACATCGTCGATCCGCGTGACGAGGCAATCGGTCAGCGCCACTGCTGTCGCCATGCGTCTCGTCTGGCCAGCGAGGCAGCTTTCGCCGAAGAACGCATCGCTACCGAGCAAGCCGATCACGGCTTCCTTTCCGCTCGAGGAAACCACGGTCAGTTTGATCTTGCCGCTGCGGATATAGAACACCGAGTCAGCGATGGAATCTTGCGTGTAGATTCGCCTGTTCCGTAAGAATCCGAGGAGCGTTCGCCCGGATCCCGAAGACCTCAAGAAATCATCGCTGTCAAAGTCATGTTTCGATCGCAGTGTCACAAATATATCCGTCTCGCCGATATTCTGCTTTTCGTCACAAGCAGCGCCAATAGTGATCTGTTTTGTACATAAAAGTCGCGAGGCGCTCTTCAAGATCAATCAAGATATGGTGATCTTTGGAGTTCAGTCCGATGAAATGCGTTCAGCCGTCCCATCTGGCCAAGACCGCCGCCGCGCTTGCGGCGCTTGTGGTTGCGGGGCCTGCCGTCTTGCACGCGGAAGATCTGTCGAGCTTCGCGATCCTCGCCGGCTCGACGATCACCAATACCGGGACCAGCGTCATCAACGGCAATATCGGCCTCAGCCCGGGCACGGCGCTGACCGGCTTTCCGCCGGGCGTCGTCGTGGCGCCGTCGTCGATCCATCTGAATGACGGCGTCGCCGTCCAGGCGAAGATCGATCTCGTCGCCGCCTACAATAATCTCGGCAATCGCCCGGCAACGGCGGATCTGACCGGAAAGGACCTCGCCGGCCTCGTGCTCGCGCCGGGCGTCTATTCCTACAAGAACTCGGCGCAGTTGACCGGCACGGTGACGATCGACGCCAAGAACAACCCGAACGCCGTCTTCATCATCAATATCGGCAGCACGCTGACGACCGGCAGCGGGTCGAGCGTCGCGCTGATCAACGGCGCCAGGGCCAGCAATGTCTATTTCGTGGTTGGCAGTTCGGCGACACTCGGCACCTCGACCTCCTTCGCCGGCGAAATCCTCGCGCTGACCAGCATCACGCTGAACACCAGCGCCAACGTGCTCTGCGGCGCGGTTCTGGCGCGCAATGGCGCGGTGACGCTCGACACCAACCGCATCTCGACCTGCAAGGTCAACAAGGCGACGTTTGGCGCCGTCGTTGGCTCGCCGACGACCGGCACAGGCGGCACGCCGACTACCGGCGGCACGCCCACGACGGGCGGAACGCCGACGACCGGCGGCACCCCGACCACGGGCGGCACACCCTCGACCGGCGGCACCACCGGCGGCGGCACGCCATCCACGGGCGGCACCGGCGGCGGCGGAACGACCACGCCCGGCGATACCGGGGGCGGCGGAACGCCCGACACGGGTGGCACGCCGCCGACCGACACCACCTCGACGCCTCCGGTCGGCAGCAACATCGTCAATGTGGCCGGCGGGCTCGACAAGTTCGTCGAGAGTGGCGGAACGCCGCCGCTGGAGCTCAACCTTTTGACGGTCGAGCAGCTCAAGACCACGTTCCAGGAGATTTCCGGTGAGGTCGGCACGTCCGTCGCACCGGCCGGAAACCAGGCGATGAACTCCTTCATGACGGAGATCTTCAGCCGCCTCAACGACTACACCCCGTCCTTCCCGCGGCCGCAGCCCGTCCCTGAGAAGCCGATGACGGTCAAGGTGCTCGGCTATGTCACGGAAGACCCGCGCCTCGAGCAGGCGGCGGCAGACATATCGGCGGTCGAGAAGGCGCCGGCGGTTGTCTATGTCGACCCCAACCCGATGAGCGCCTGGCTGTCCGGCTATGGCGACCAGAGCTATACGGACGGCGATGCCTATGACGGCACGCATGACCGCTCGATTAGCACGGCCGGCTTTGCCGGCGGCTTCGATTATCTGGTCAGCCCGAACACCCGCATCGGCCTCGCGGTCGGCGCCGGCAGGGCGGATTTCAGCCTCTCCGACGGTTTCGGCAGCGGCAATTCCGACATCTACCAGGCGGCGATCTATGGGCGGACCGATTTCGGCCAGGCCTATGTCTCGGCGGCGCTCGGCACGGCGTGGAACGACGTCTCGACCGATCGCACCATCAGCACCATCGGCTATGATCGCTTCACGGCGGATTTCTCGGCCTATGACGTCGCCGGCCAGATCGAGGGCGGCTATCGCTTCGATCTCCCGCCCATGGCGGGCGTTCCCGGCGCCGGCTGGATCACGCCCTATGCCGCGCTGCAGCTGCAGGCCTTCTTCACGCCGGCCTATAGCGAGACGAGCTATACCGGCGCCTCGCCCTTCGCCCTCAATTACGGTTCCGACACGACGACCACGGCGCATACCGAACTCGGCGTGCGGCTCGGGCGCAGCTTCCTGATGGACCAGGGCACGATGCTGGCGCTGAAGATGCGCCTCGCCTGGGCGCACAACGAGGGCGGCGATGCGCTGCTCGACGCGGCCTTCCAGACCATGCCGGGCTCGGACTTCACCGTCGCCGGGGCTAATCTGGCAGCCGATGCGCTGCTGGCCTCAGCCGGCGCGGAAGTCGCCTTCGCCAAGGGCCTGTCGCTCGGCGCCTATTTCGACACCCAGCTGGCCGACTCCTCGCAGACCTATGCTGGCACCGGACGCCTCACTTATTCCTGGTAGGCGGGCCCGTTCCCCGGGGCGACGAACGTCGCTCCGGCTTAAACAAGGGCGGATATTGCCGCCTGCTGATTTTGACGAATGCCTGGCCACGACGGCCTCGGCCGGTGCTGGCGCGCAGCGAACCTCCCCGCTCCCTGCGTCGCGCCGGCCGAGCAACCGCCTTGCGTCAGGCGACGCCCTTGCCGCCGGTCGCGCCGAAGACCTCGCCGTTCAGATAGCTGCCGTCCTGCGAGGCGAGCAGGACATAGATCGGGGCGAGCTCCACCGGCTGGCCAGGGCGGCCGAAGTCGCTGGCCTTGCCGAATTCCGCGACCTTCTCGTCCGGCTGTCCGCCGCTCGGCTGCAGCACCGTCCAGAACGGACCGGGAGCGACGACATTCGCCCGGATGCCCTTCTCGATCAGCTGCTTCGCGAGCGCCTTGGTATAGGCGACGATGCCGGCCTTGGTGGTGGCATAGTCGAGCAGGATCGGCGAGGGTTCATAGGCCTGGATCGAGGCCGTGGTGATCACGGAAGCGCCCGGCGGCAGATGCGGGGTCGCCGCCTTGGCGATCCAGTGCAGCGCATAGAGATTGGTCTTCATCGTCTGGTCGAAGTCGTCGTCGCTGAGCTCTTCGATCGTCTCGCGGAACTGCTGCCGCGCGGCGTTGATGACGAGGATGTCGAGGCCGCCAAGGCCTTCGACCGCCTCGGAGACCATCGCCTCGCACCAGGCGCGATCCGTGATGTCGCCGGCAAGGCCGATCGCGACGCGGCCCTCGGCCTCGATCAGCGCGATCACCTCGTCGGCGTCGGCCTGCTCCTCCGGGAGATAGGCGATGGCGACATCGGCGCCCTCGCGGGCATAGGCGATCGCGGCCGCTCGTCCGATCCCGGAATCGCCGCCGGTGATCAGCGCCTTGCGGCCTTTCAGCTTGCCGGAGCCGACATAGCTCTCCTCGCCGTGATCGGGCTCAGGATCCATCCGTCCGGCGAGGCCAGGTGTCGGCTGCGGCTGCTCGGGGAAGGGGGGCTGAGGATATTGCGTTCGCGGATCCTGCATCGTCATGCGTTCGGTCATGCGTTCTGTCATGGGGTCGGCCTTCTCGTTGTCATCCTGGGATGGCTTGGCAACGGGTGGAGGGCGCCCGGGTTCCGCCGCGATCGCAGAGGCATCCCTTGCTGCGCGTAAAGCAAAGCCGGAAAAGTATTGGCCTAAGGCGAGGGTCCAGGGCCCGCTGAGATCGGTCGGGGAAAGTCAGGACGGGAGCGGGCGGGGTAAGGGCTCGGCTGCCATTTCGTTGGCCAGGACGAGAGACCGGAAAAACCGTCCTGTTCCCTGTGCCGCCATGTCCGGTTGACGCGCTCACCGTCCTTGGGGTTGAACTCTTCCGGCGGCGATGGGTTCCCGGCGCGTCTCGCGGACCCGGTCGCTCGCCGCGTCCGGCAGGATCAACGGCGGTGCATCACGGCGCGCGGCTGCCGTTGACAGCGGCCACATTGCCTATGCTATGTTCATGCTGAGACATTGAGCATTGTTCGATGTCGGACGCATATCAGGTCTCAGCGGCCACCGGGCAACAGCGCCCCATGACGCCCCAACCGCGTGGTTGGGTGCTGCGTCATGGGGCTTTTTATTGGGTACTGCAGCGCATGCGCGACGCCATCCGCATCGGCATCCTCTATTCCACCGTCGGCGCCTATGGCGCGATGGGGCGCGATTGCCGCGACGGGGCCGAGTTCGCCTTCGAGACGCTGGCCGCCGAGGGCGCGCTGCCCTTCGCGCTGCGGCCGATCTTCGCCGATCCGGAAGGCGAGCCGTCGCGCTATATCGATCTCGCGCGCGGCCTGCTGCGCGAGGAGGGCTGCCGCCACATCGTCGGCACCATCACCTCGGCGGCGCGCAAGGATGTCATCCCGCTGGTCGAGAAGCATGACGGCCTGCTCTGGTATATGTGCCCCTATGAGGGGTTCGAGGCGAACAAGAACGTCATCTATACCGGCGGCTGCCCCAACCAGCATCTCTTGCCGCTGTTCGACTATCTGCTGCCGCGCCATGGCAAGCGGGTCTATCTGCTCGGCGCCAACTATGTCTGGGGCTGGGAGATGAACCGCCTCGCCCGCGAGCGCATCGGCGCCGCCAAGGGCGAGATCGTCGGCGAGCGTTGCCTGCCGCTCGAGGAGACCGATGTCGAGCGGCTGATCGCCGATGTCGAACGCCAGCGGCCCGATTTCGTGCTGAACAACCTGATCGGCCCATCGAGCTATGCCTTCCTCGCGGCGTTCAAGGCGCTCGGCGCGCGCAATCCGGCCTTCGCGCCCGAGCGCTGCCCGGTCGTCAGCTGTGACCTGACGGAAGCCGAATTCGGCGCCATCGGCGCGGACGTCGCCACCGGCCATCTTTCGGCCGCCGCCTATTTCGACAGCCTGGCGACCGACGAGAATCGCGCCTTCAAGCAGCGCGTCGCGGCGCGGTTCGGGGCGGACCGCGTGATCTCCTCGCCCTTTGCCGGCGCGTTCACCGCAGTCCGGCTCTGCGCCGAGGCGATCGCGCAGGCGGCCACCGACGATCCGGTCGCGGTGCGGGAGGCGCTCTATGCCGGCCCGCACGAGACCGTGCAGGGCGCGCTCACCATCGATCCGCGCACCAACCACGCGGCGCTGCCGTTTCATCTCGGCCGCATCACCGCGGCGGGCGGTTTCGACATCATCGCCTCGAAGCCGGCCGTCGCCGCCGACCCTTACCTCACCGGACCGCAGAGCCGCGCCGACGGCGCCAGGCTGAGGCTCGTGTCATGATCGCGACGCCGAGCTTCTCAGGCCTCAGCGCCGCGCTGCTGCATCGATCGGAATGGGGCATCGAGCCGCTGCTGCCGCAGCTGGAATTGCTCGGGCTGCGCACGACGCGGCTGTGGGAGCCGCTCGATCTTGCGGCCCATCCGGTCGATCTCGTCCTCGTCGATGCCGACCAGGGCTGGGACGGGCTGCTGCCGTGGAAGGCCGGGGCGGCGCCGGTGCCGGTCGTGGCGCTGCTCGGCTCGGAGGCGCCTGGCCGCATCGCCTGGGCGATGGAGCAGGGCGCCGGCGCGCTGATCACCAAGCCGGTGGTGGCGTCGGCCGTCTATCCGGCTCTGGTCATGGCCGCGGCGGTGCATGCCGAGCGGCGGGCGGTGCGCGAGCGCATCGGCCTGCTCGAGGAACGCCTCCGGCTCCGGCCCGTCGTGCATGGCGCCGTCCGCGCCGTCATGGCGGCGCAGCGGCTCGACGAGGACGCCGCCTATGGCGTCCTGCGCGATACAGCGATGCGGCGCCGCATGGCGATCGAGCATGTCGCCGCCGCGATCCTCACCGGCCGCGATCCCTTGTCGGAGGCGATCTGATGCGGGTTTTCCGCCAGCTTCTGGCGCGGCCCTCGGCGGCCTTCGGCGCGCTGATCGTGCTCCTCGTCGTCATCGCCGCGGTGTTCGCGCCCTGGCTCGCGCCCTATGCGCCGGATGCGCAGCCCTTCGACGGGCTCACCATCGACGGTGCGCCGCTGCCGCCCGACAGCCATTACTGGCTCGGCACCGACACGCTCGGCCGCGATCTCCTCTCGCGGCTCCTCTATGGCGCCCGCACCTCGCTGATCATCGGCCTCGTCGCCAATGGCACGGCGGTGGCGATCGGGCTCCTGGTCGGCACCATCGCCGGCTATCTGCCGACCCGCTCCGGCAACTGGATCATGCGCTTCACCGATTTGATGATGGCGTTTCCGGCGCTGCTGCTCGCCATCGTGCTGGCGGCGCTTCTGAAGCCGAGCCTCTGGATCGTCGCACTGGTGATCGCGCTGGTGAACTGGGTCCAGGTGGCGCGCATCGCCTATACCGAGACGCGGGGCCTCGTGCAGCGCGATTTCATACTGGCCGAACGCTCGCTCGGCGCCGGCCATGGCCGCATCCTCCTGCATCACATCGTGCCGCATCTTGTCCCGACCGCGATCGTCTGGGGCACGCTCGGCATCGCGACGACAGTGCTTCTCGAGGCGACGCTGTCATTCCTCGGCATCGGCGTGCAGCCGCCGGAGCCCTCCTGGGGCAACATCATCTTCGAGAGCCAGAGCTATTTCCAGGCGGCGCCCTGGCTCGTCTTCTTCCCGGGCGCGGCGATCCTCCTGACGGCGCTCTCGTTCAACCTCGTCGGCGACGCGCTGCGCGATCTGCTCGACCCGACCCAGCGGGGGCGCGACTGATGCGCGTTTCCTCCCGCCGCCGGCAAGGCCTGCCGCCATGCTGAGCCTCATCGCCCAGCGCATCGTGCAGTCGGCGCTGATCCTGTTCGGGGTCGCCGTCATCACCTTCGCGCTGCTCTATGCGCTGCCGGCCGATCCCGCCGTGATGATCGCCGGCCGCTCGGCGACCGCGAAGACGGTCGCCAGCATCCGCCACGAGCTCGGCCTCGACCAGGCGCTGCCGCTGCAGTTCTGGCACTATTTCACCGGCCTCTTGCAGGGCGATCTCGGCCGCTCCTATGCGCAGAAGACCGAGGTCGCGACGCTGATCCTCGCGCGCCTGCCGGCGACGCTGATCCTGATGGCGGCCGGCATCGCCGTCGAGGTGACGCTCGGCCTCGCGCTCGGCCTCGTCGCGGCGCTCAATCGCGGCGGCTTCATCGACCGCGCGGTGATGACGGCGTCCTTCGTCGGCGTCTCCGCGCCGCAATTCGTCGTCGCGCTGGTGCTGCTCTACATCTTCGCGGTGACGCTCGGCTGGTTCCCGATGTCGGGCTTCGGCACGCCGGCGCATGTCGTGCTGCCGGCGCTGACGCTCGGCGTGCTCGGCGCCGGCTGGTATGCGCGCATGGTCCGCTCGGCGATGATCGACGTGCTGAACCAGGACTATATCCGCACGGCGAACGCCAAGGGCCTCTCCTCGCGCCGCGTCGTGCTGCGCCATGCGCTGCCGAACGCGCTGCTGCCGATCATCGCGATGATCGGCATCGATATCGGCCAGTTCATGAGCGGCGTCGTCGTCGTCGAGGCGGTCTATGGCTGGCCGGGCATCGGCCAGCTCGCCTGGCAGGCGATCCAGCAGGTCGACATCCCCATCATCATGGGCGTGACGCTGGTCTCGGCGCTCGCCATCGTTCTCGGCAATCTCCTCGCCGACATCCTCGCGCCGCTCGTCGATCCGCGCATCAGAAGCCGTTGAGTGCGTCACGAACCGTTCAAAGTTGCCGAAACCAGAAACCAGAAGGGACACCGGACATGTTGAGACGATTGCTCAGAACCACGACGCTGGCGGGCCTCATCGCCCTCGCAGCGCCCGCGGCCTTCGCCGAGGACGCGCCGAGCCAGGGCGGCGACATCGTCGTCACCTACAAGGACGACATCGCGACGCTCGATCCGGCCATCGGCTATGACTGGCAGAACTGGTCGATGATCAAGAGCCTGTTCGCGCGGCTCATGGACTACAAGCCCGGCACCTCCGAGCTGATCCCCTCGCTCGCCGAGAGCTTCACCGTCTCGCCGGACGGGCTCACCTACACGTTCAAGCTCCGCCCGGGCGTCAAGTTCTCGAACGGACGCGAAGTCGTCGCATCCGACGTCAAATATTCGATCGAGCGCGCCGTCAATCCGAAGACGCAGGGCCCCGGCGCCGGCTTCTTCGGCGCCATCGTCGGCCAGGCCGAGATGGCGGCCGGCACGGCCGAGACCATGCCCGGCATCGAGACGCCGGATGACCACACCGTCGTGTTCAAGCTGTCGCGGCCCGACGCGACATTCCTGCATGTGCTGGCGATCAACTTCTCCTCGATCGTGCCGAAGGAAGCCGTCGAGGCGGCGGCCGGCGATTTCGGCAAGAAGCCGGTCGGCTCGGGCGCCTTCATCCTCAAGGACTGGACGATCGGCCAGAAGCTCGAATTCGTCCGCAACCCCGATTACTTCGTCAAGAACGTGCCGCATATCGACAGCTTCAAGGTCGAGGTCGGCCAGGAGCCGCTGGTCGCGCTGCTGCGCCTGCAGAAGGGCGAGGTCGACATCGCCGGCGACGGCATTCCGCCGGCCAAGTTCCTCGAGATGAGCAAGGGGCCTGACGCTGCCGACATGATCGTCGATGGCGAGCAGCTGCAGACCGGCTACATCACGCTCAACACCAAGGTGCCGCCGCTCGACGACGTCAAGGTTCGCCAGGCGCTCAACATGGCGATCAACAAGGAGCGGCTGACGCGCATCGTCAACGGCCGCGCGACGCCGGCCAACCAGCCGCTGCCGCCCTTGATGCCGGGCTATGACAAGAGCTTCACCGGCTATGCCTATGACCCGGAGAAGGCCAAGGCGCTGCTCGCCGAGGCCGGTCATCCCGACGGCTTCTCGACCGTGCTCTATTCGACCAACACCGACCCGCAGCCGCGCATCGCGCAGGCGATCCAGCAGGATCTCGCGGCCATCGGCGTCAAGGCCGAGATCAAGGCGCTGGCCCAGGCGAATGTCATCGCCGCAGGCGGCACCGAGGGCGAGGCGCCGATGATCTGGTCGGGCGGCATGGCCTGGATCGCGGACTTCCCGGATCCGTCCAACTTCTACGGCCCGATCCTCGGCTGCTCGGGCGCCGTCACTGGCGGCTGGAACTGGTCGTGGTACTGCAACAAGGATCTCGACGCCCGCGCCGTCGCGGCCGACTCGATGTCGGATCCGGCCAAGGCGGCCGAGCGCGCCGCGACCTGGGGCAAGATCTTCACCGACATCATGGCCGATGCGCCGTGGATCCCGGTGTTCAACGAGCGCCGCGTCGTCGCGAAGTCGAAGCGGATGGGCGGCCCCGGCGAGATCTATATCGATCCGACCCGCGTCATCAATTACGACGCGATCTTCGTGAAGCCCTGAGCGGCACCTCTAGCCCTGTTGCCATCGCCCCGGTCCGTGCCCGCACGGCCGGGGCCCTTTCGAGGAGCCGCCCATGTGCGTCGCCTGCACCCACACCATCCATAGCGCCAGCTCCCATTATGGCTGGAACCGCGACTTCCCGCCGGTCCTGACCGCGAAGTCCGGCGAGACCATCCATTTCGAATGCAAGGATTCGTCCGGCGGCCAGCTCGGCGAAGGCTCGACGGTCGAAAGCGTCACCGCGCTCGATTTCGGCAAGATCAATCCGGTCACCGGCCCCGTCTATGTCGAGGGCGCCGAGCCCGGCGATGCACTGAAGGTCACCATCCGCTCGTTCGAGCCCTCCGGCATCGGCTGGACGGCCAATATTCCGGGTTTCGGCCTGCTCGCCGATCACTTCAAGGAGCCGGCGCTGCATGTCTGGAAGTATGACGCGGCGGCGATGACGCCCTCGCTCTATGGCCCCGGCGGCAAGGTGCCGCTGAAGCCCTTCGCCGGTACGATCGGCGTCGCACCGGCCGAGCCGGGCCTTCATTCCATCGTCCCGCCGCGCCGCGTCGGCGGCAATCTCGACATCCGCGACCTGACTGCCGGCGTCACGCTCTATCTGCCGGTCGAAGTGCCCGGCGCGCTGTTCTCGATCGGCGATACGCATGCCGCGCAGGGTGACGGCGAGGTCTGCGGCACAGCGATCGAGAGCCGGATGAATGTCGAGGCGACGCTGGAGCTCGTCAAGGACGCGCGGCTGAAGAGCCCGCGCTTCACGACCTCGGGTCCCGTCACCCGCCATCTCGACGGCGCCGGCTACGAGGTCACCACCGGCATCGGCCCGGACCTCATGACCGCGGCGCAGGAAAGCGTGATGCGGATGGTCGACCTGCTCACGGCCGAGCACGGGCTCAGCCCGGTCGATGCCTATATGCTCTGCTCTGTTTGCGCCGATCTTCGCATCAGCGAGATCGTCGACATGCCGAACTGGGTCGTCTCGTTCTATTTCCCGCGGATCGTGTTTTCTTGACCCTCGGCGCTCCGACCCTCCTCACCGTCGCCGGGCTCACCATCGACGCCCGCACGCCCGAAGGGCCGCGGCGCATCCTCGACGACGTCTCGTTCGACCTAAAACCCGGCGAGACGCTATGCCTTGCCGGCGAATCCGGCTCCGGCAAGAGCGTGACCTCGCTGGCGATCCTGCAATTGCTGCCGAAGGCCTCGCTCCGGATCGCCGGCGGCAGCATCCGCCTCGCCGGGCGCGAGCTGGTCGGCCTCTCGCGCCGCGCCATGCGCGCGGTGCGCGGCGGCGAGATCGCGATGATCTTCCAGGAGCCGATGACCTCGCTCAATCCGGTCATGACGGTCGGGGCGCAGATGGTCGAGGCGATCCGCGAGCATCAGGGCAGCGAGGGCGGCACGGCGGAGAGCCGTGCGCGCGCCATGCTCGATGCCGTGCAGATTTCCGATCCGGCGCGGCGGATGGCGCAATATCCGCACGAGCTCTCGGGCGGCATGCGCCAGCGCGTGATGATCGGCATGGCGCTCTCCTGCCAGCCGAAGGTGCTGATCGCCGACGAGCCGACCACGGCGCTCGACGTCACCGTGCAGGCGCAGATCCTCACTCTGATGCGTGAATTGAAGGGCGAGTTCGGCACGTCGATCATCCTGATCACGCATGACATGGGCGTCGTCGCCGAGATGGCCGACCGCGTCGTGCTGATGCAGGCCGGCCGCATCGTCGAGACCGGGCCGGTCGCGCAGATCTTCACCGCGCCGCGCGAGCGCTATACGCGCGATCTCCTCGCCGCCGTGCCGCGCCTCGGCGCCCGCAGCGGCACCGACGGCCCGCCGCGCGTCACCGCTCAGCCAGCGGCAGCGCCGCCGCGTCCTGCTGCGCCGGTGCTGGTCGTCTCGGATCTCTCGGTCACCTATGGCGGCTCCACCTCGCTGTTCGGCGGCGCCAAGCCGGGGCATCGCGCGGTCGACGGCGTCTCGTTCGAGATCCGCGCCGGCGAGACGCTCGGCCTCGTCGGCGAGAGCGGCTCGGGCAAGTCGACCACCGGCAAGGCGGCGCTCGGGCTCGTCCCGTTCGAAGGTTCGGTCACCATCGACGGAACCGAGATCGCGGGGCTTTCGGCGCGCGCGATGCGGCCGGTGCGGCGCGCCGCGCAGATGATCTTCCAGGATCCCTATGCCTCGCTCGATCCGCGCATGTCGGTCGGCGCGGCCATCGCCGAGCCGCTCGTCATCCATGGCATCGGCCGGCCGTCCGATCACCGCGACCGCGTCGCCGAGCTGCTCCGGCGGGTCGGCCTCGCGCCGGATCTCGCCAGCCGCTATCCCCACGAATTCTCCGGCGGCCAGCGCCAGCGGCTCTGCATCGCGCGGGCTCTCGCGCTCGAGCCGAAATTGATCGTCGCCGACGAGAGCGTCGCCGCGCTCGATGTCTCGGTGCGCGCGCGTGTGCTCGACCTGATGCTCGAACTTCAGGAGACGATGGGTCTCGCCTATCTCTTCATCTCGCATGACATGGCCGTCATCGAGCGGATGAGCCACCATGTCGCGGTCATGCGCGGCGGGCGGATCGTCGAGGCGGGGACGCGGCGCGCCGTGTTCGAGGCGCCGTCGGATCCCTACACCCGCGATCTCATGGCGGCCGTGCCGATCCCCGAGCCCCGCCGCGACACCGCCGCCTGAGCGAAGCGGGCCTCACCGTCGCGATCGCAGCTGCAGACGTGATCCAAAGCGCCGCCTCCGCCGTAGCAAGGCCATCGTCGGGGGACGGGCACTTTGAGGAGCGTTGCATGGGCCGTCTCGGAATGATCATCCTCGCGCTTGGCCTCGGCCTCGCCGCGACAAGCGCCGCCGCGGCGCGCGACTTCACGCTCGAAGGCTATTTCGCCGGAAAGACATCGGCCGTCGGCAGCTTCGGCGCCATCAACGGCGTCAAACGGAACTTCACCGTCGCGCTGACCGGCAAATGGGATGGCCGCACGCTCGTCCTTCGTGAGGACTTCGCCTATGCCGATGGCGAGCGCGACCGCAAGACCTGGCGCTTCAACAAGATCAACGCCAACCAGTATCGCGGCACCCGCGAGGACGTGGTTGGCGACACGCTGGTGACCATCACCGGCGACACCGCGCGCTTCACCTATCTGGTCGATCTCGATCCCGGCGAAAAAGCCAATATCGTGCGTTTCCACGACACGATGCGGCTTCAGGACGACGGCAAGCTGGTCAACACGGCCTGGGTCACCAAATACGGCTTCCCGGTCGCGCGCACCCGCGTCGATTTCACCCGGCCCTGATGGCGCCGATCAGGCGTAGCGCTGCAACCAAGTGAGGCCGGCGACCGTCTCGCCGGCCGGGCGATATTCGCAGCCGACATGGCCGGCATAGCCGAGCGCATCCAGTGCCGCGAAGATGCGGAAGTCGTCCAGTTCGCCCGTGCCCGGCTCGTTGCGGCCCGGCACCGAGGCGGTCTGGACATGGCCGATGATCGGCATCAGCGTCTCCAGCCCCTTCAGCATGTCGCCATGCAGAATCTGGCGGTGGTAGATGTCGAATTGCAGCTTGAGATTGGGGCGACCGAGCTCGGCAATGAGGTCGGCGGCCTGCGCGTAGTCGTTGAGCAGATAGCCCGGCATGTCGCGCGGATTGAGCGGCTCGATCAGGAGATCGCGTCCCTCGGCACCGGCCGCATCGGCGGCGAAGGCGACCGCGTCGCGATAGCGGCGGACGGCGGCCGCATCGCCGCGGTCGGCGATACCGGCCATCAGGTGCAGGCGCGGCACGGAGAGCGCCCGCGCATAGGCGAGCGCCTTGGCGACGCCGGCGCGGAACTCGTCCTGCCGACCGTCGAGCGCCGCGATGCCGCGTTCGCCCTTCGCCCAGTCGCCCGGCGGCATGTTGAAGAGCACGACGGAAAGGCCGCTCGCCGCGAGGCGCTCGGCGATGGCCTCGGCAGGGAAATCATAGGGGAAGAGGAATTCCACCGCGTCGAAGCCGGCCGCGGCCGCCGCCGCGAAGCGGTCGAGAAAGCCGTGCTCGTTGAACATCATGGTGAGATTGGCGGCAAAGCGCGGCATCAGGTCGTCTCCGGTTCGGTCAGTGTCGGCAGGTCGAGCCCGGCGATCATGGCATAGAGCCGCGCAACCGAGGCGTCGTCGTCGCGCGCCATGCCGGCGGCGGCGGTGGCGAGGAACTGCTGCAGCGCGACGCTCGCGACCGGTAGCGGGAAATTGCCGCTGCGGCCGATATCCTGGATGATGCCGAGATCCTTGGTGAAGATCGAGACGGCGCTTCTCGGGCTGTAGTCGCCAGAGAGGATATGCGGCACGCGATTCTCGAACATCCAGCTGTTGCCGGCCGATTGCGTGATCACCTCGAAGACGCGGCCAAGGTCGAGATCAAGGCTCTTCGCGAAGGCCATCGCCTCGCAGGCCGCGGCGATATGGACGCCGGCAAGCAGCTGGTTGACGATCTTGAATGAGGCGCCGATGCCGGCCTCCGGCCCGAGTTCATGCAGTTTCGCCGCGATGGCGCCGAGAACGGGCCGCGCCGCCGCGAAGGCGTCCGGCGTGCCCGAGGCCATCACCGTCAGATCGCCGCTCTCGGCCTTAAGCGAGCCGCCGCTGATCGGCGCGTCGAGATAATGGAGGCCGGCCACTTCGGCGCGGCGCGCGAAGCGCTTGGCGTCATCAGGCGACATCGTCGCCGAGGAGATGATCACGCCGCCCTCCGCCAGCGCGCCGACGACGCCGTCCGTGCCGAACAGCACGGTCTCGGTCTGCGCGGCGTTGACGACGACGATAAGTGCCGCCTTGGCGCCCTCTGCCGCCTCGCGCGGTGTCGCTGAGGCACGGCCGCCGGCCTCGGCGAGCGCCGCGCGCGCGGCTTCGGAGAGGTCGCAGCCGCTGACTTTGAGCCCGGCGCGGAGGAGCGAGCGCGCCATGCCCTGGCCCATCGAGCCGAGGCCGATCACCGCGACATCGGTGTGTGGGATCGTCAAGGCAGACCTCCTCGGCCGGGTGGATGACAGCGCTGTCATTTCTCTTTGCCAGAAGCCCTAGCCTTCCGCAACGAAATTATGTTAGCGCTGTCATCAGGCAGGACGGAGGCGGAGATGACCATGGCGGGGGAGGGATCGCGATCGCGGGCGCAGCCGCTCCTCGCCGATGTGGCGCGGCGCGCAGGCGTCAGCGAGATCACGGTCTCGCGCGTCATCCGCAACAAGGGGCCGATCTCGGCTAAGACGCGGGCGCGGGTGCTGGATGCGGTGGCCGAGACCGGCTATGTGCCGAACCGCCTCGCCGGCGCGCTCGCCTCGGCTGGCTCGATGCTGGTTGGCGTGGTGCTGCCCTCCGTCTCCAACATCGTCTTTGCCGATGTGCTGCGCGGCGTCCACGCGGCGCTGGCGCCCGATAGCTATCAGCCGGTGGTCGGCGTCACCGATTATGACGCGCTGGCGGAAGAAGAGGTCGTCCGCTCGCTGCTCGCCTGGCAGCCGGCGGCGATGATCCTTGCCGGCTTCGAACATACTGAGGCGACGCGGCGCATGCTGGAGGCGAGCGGCATCCGCGTCGCCGAGATCATGGATATCGACGCCGCCCCGATCGATGTCGCCGTCGGCCTGTCGCATCGCTCCGCCGGCCGCGACATCGCCCGCCATCTCACGGCGCGCGGCTATCGCCGCTTCGGCTATGTCGGCCATGACTGGGACCGCGACCATCGCGCGCGCCTCCGCTATGAGGGGCTGACGGACGAACTTCGCCAGAACGGCCTCGATCTCGTCGCCGAGCGCCGCATCGCCGGGCCGAGTTCGACGCTGGCCGGACGCGAGACGTTGGCCGGCCTTCTCGCCGAGGGCGCACGGCCCGACGTCGTCGTGTTCTCGAACGACGACATGGCGGTCGGCGGCTATTTCCACTGTCTCGCGGCAGGGCTCGCGGTCAGGCGCGACATCGCCCTGTTCGGCTTCAACGGGCTCGAGATCGGCGCCGCCTTGCCGCAGCCGCTCTCGACGGTCCGCTCCAACCGCTTCCTGATCGGCCAGCGCGCCGCGGAGACGCTCGTCGCGCGGGCGGATCGTCCCGGCGCCAGCGAGATCATCGATACGGGCTACGCCATCGAGATCGGCGAAACGGCCTGACACCTGAAGGAGAACGCCATGCTGCTCGGCGCTGTTGCCGACGACCTGACCGGCGCGACGGATCTCGCGCTGATGCTGGCCCGCGAGGGCATGAAGACCGTGCAGGTGGTGGGAACGCCGCCTGAGGGCTTCGATGTCGGCGATGCCGAGGCGGTCGTGGTCGCGCTGAAATCGCGGACGATCCCTGCGGCGGAGGCGGTGCGCCTGTCGCTGGAGGCCGCGCATTGGCTGCGCGAGGGCGGGGCGCGGCAGATCATCTTCAAATACTGCTCGACCTTCGATTCGACCCCCGCCGGCAATATCGGGCAGGTGGCAGAGGCGCTGATGGAGGCGCTCGGCGCGTCGGTCACCATCGCCTGCCCGGCCTTCCCGGCCAACAAGCGTACCGTCTATCGCGGCCATCTCTTCGTCGGCGATCTCCTTCTTTCCGACAGCCCGATGAAGGACCATCCGCTGACGCCGATGCGCGATGCCAATCTCGTGCGCGTGCTCAAGGCGCAGACGCGCCTTCCGGTCGGCCTCGTCCCGCGCGAGGTGGTGGCGGAAGGCCCGGCCGCGATCCGCGCCGCGTTCGAGGCCGCCGCCAGCGAGGGGCCGCGCATGCTCATCGTCGACGCGATCACCGATGGCGACCTCCGCGCGATCGGCGCGGCGGCCGAGGGTCTCGCGCTGATCACCGGCGGCTCGGGCATCGCCATCGGCCTGCCCGAGAATTTCCGCGCCGCCGGGCTGATCGAAGGGCGCGGTGCACCGGCGACGCTGGAGGCGCCCGCAGGACGCGCGGTGATCCTCGCCGGCTCCTGCTCGGCCGCGACGCGGCGGCAGGTGGCGAGCGCCATCGCGGCGGGCATCCCGGCACTCAAGATCGATCCGCTGGCGCTTGCCGATGGCAGCGAGACGGCGGATGGCGTCGTCGCCTTCATCGAGGCGGCCGGCGATGGCCCGGCGCTCGCCTATGCGAGCGATGAACCCGAGGCGGTCGCGGCGGCGCAGGCAAGGCTCGGCCGCGAGGCGGCGGGCGCCATTGTCGAGCATCTCTTCGCCGAGGTCGCGGTGAAGCTGCGTGCGCGCGGCTACACGCGTTTCCTCGTCGCCGGCGGCGAGACCTCGGGCGCCGTAGTGCAGGCGCTCGGCGTCGCGGCGCTGGAGATCGGGCCGGAGATCGATCCGGGCGTGCCGTGGACGCGGAGCCTCGGTGATGAGGCGGGGGTCGCGCTCGCGCTGAAATCCGGCAATTTCGGCACGGATGATTTCTTCCTCAAGGCCTGGAGGCTGCTCGCATGACCACCACGCTCTCGGAGGAGACGCGTCTTCGCGACGACATCGCAAAGGTCGGCGCCTCGATCTTCGAGCGCGGACTGACCTTCGGCTCGACCGGCAATATCAGTGCGCGTCTCGGCAATGGCGATCTCTTGATGACGCCGACCAATGCCTCGCTCGGCGATCTCGATCCGGCGCGGTTGTCGCGCTTCACGGCCGAGGGCGTCCATGTCGGCGGCGACAAGCCGACCAAGGAGGCGTTCCTGCATCGCTGCATGTATTGCGAGCGGCCGGGTGCCAACGCCGTCGTGCACCTCCATTCGACCTATTCGGTCGCGGTCAGCATTCTCGCCGATGTCGATCCCGAAGACGTGCTGCCGCCGCTCACCGCCTATTACATCATGCGTGTCGGGTCGCTGCCGCTCATTCCCTATTACCCGCCGGGCGATGAAAGCCTCGCGCTCGCTGTGGCGGCCAAGGCCAAGGCGCACAGCGCGGTGCTGCTCGCCAATCACGGGCCTGTCGTCTCGGGCGCCAGCCTCCGCGAGGCGCAATATGCGACCGAGGAACTGGAGGAGACGGCAAAGCTCTTCCTGCTGCTCGATGGCCGCAGGACGCGGCCGCTCACACCTGGCGAGGTCGAGGCCCTCAGGCGGCGCTGAGCCGCCGGAGGGCGAGAGGTTCAGCCGCGTCCGACCAGCGGCATCTTGGTCGCCATGATCGTCATCTGCAGGATGTTGGTGTCGAGCGGCAGCGAGGCCATGTGCACGACCGCGTCCGCGACATGGGCGACATCGAAGGTCGGCTCGACCTTGATGGTGAGATCGGCCTGCAGCACGCCGCTCTTCATCTTGGCGGCCATCGGCGTCTCGGTGTTACCGATGTCGATCTGGCCGCAGGCGATGTCGTATTTGCGCCCGTCGAGGGCGGTCGACTTGGTGAGGCCGAGCACGGCATGCTTCGAGGCCGTATAGGGCGCCGAGTTCGGCCGCGGCGCGTCGGCCGAGATCGAGCCGTTGTTGATGATCCGTCCGCCCTGCGGCGACTGGTCCTTCATGATGCGGAAGGCCGCCTGCGTGCAAAGGAAGACGCCGGTGACATTGGTGTCGATCACGGCCTGCCACTGCTCGAAGGGGAGATCCTCGATGTTGACCGGCGGGGCATTGACGCCGGCATTGTTGAAGAGGACGTCGAGGCGGCCGTAATGCTGCTTCACCGCGTCGAAGAGGGCGGCGACCGAGGCGGGGTCGGTGAGGTTCGCCGGCACGACGAGAACCTCGCCGGCGGCTTCCGCCTTGACCGCTTCGAGCGGTTCGGCGCGGCGCCCGGTGATGGCGAGGCGATAGCCGGCGGCCGAGAGCGCCAGCGCGACCGCCCGTCCGATGCCCGTTCCGGCGCCGGTGACGAGCGCGATCTTTCCGTTGGCGGCCATGGCCTATCTCCCTGAGAGCTTGTTCATTGTGCGAGGAAGCCGCCGTCGACCGGCAGCGTGTGTCCCGTGATCATGGCAGCGCCGGGCGAGGCCAGGAACAGGATCGCATGCGCGACCTCCTCCGGCTCGGCGAGGCGGCGTAGCGGCGTCATCGCCTCGATCTTCGCGACGAGGTCCGGATTGGACGTCAGCGGCGCGATGAAGGGCGTGCGGACATAGGTCGGCGCCACCGCATTGACGCGGATGCCGTTGCCGGCCCATTCGACGGCGAGCGCCCTGGTCATGTTGACGATGGCGCCCTTGGTCGTCTGGTAGGAAATGTTCGGATAGAGCCCGCCGCCGGAAAAGCCCATGATCGAGGAGACGTTGACGATCGCCCCGCCGCGGCCGCTTCCGATCATGTGCCGCGCCGCGATCCGGCAGGCGAGGAAGGTGCCGGTCATGTTGACGGCGACGACCGTGTCCCAGTCCGCGACCGAGAGCTCCACCGCCGGACGGCGGATGGCAAGGCCCGCGCTGTTGACCAGCACGTCGATGCCGCCCGCTCGTTCCGCCACCTGATCGAACGCCGCCTCCAGCGCCGCCTCGTCGGCGACATCGGCGGTCACGGCGAAGGCCGTGTCGCCGAGCGCCGAGAGGACGCTCTCTGCGACCGGCGAACGGTCGAGCAGGGCGACGCGCGCGCCGGCTTTCGCGAGCGCCGTCGCGGCGGCAAGGCCGATGCCGCTGCCGCCGCCGGTGACGACGGCGGTACGGCCGGCAAGGGAGAAAGGATCGTCGGTCATGACATTCGTCATGGACTGCTCCGCGTTGCCGGTCAAACGGCGATCGTGCCGCCGAGCTCGTCGTCGATATGGGCGCGGATGATCGCGTCGAAGGAGGCGTCAGCGGTGAAGCCGAGCGCCACCGCGCGCTTCGGATCGAAGTCCGAGGCCCAGCCATCGACGATGCGGATGATGGTGGGATCGGGCTCGCGGCGGATCAGGCTGACGGCCTTGTCGCCGGCGACGCGGCGCAGCGCCTCGATCTGCTCGCCGACCGTCGCCGAGAGGCCGGGCATCGAGAGGTTGCGGCGCGGGCCGACGCTGGCGCTGTCGATCGTCGCGGCATGCAGCAGGAAGCCGACGGCGGCGCGCGGCGAGGCATGCCAGTGGCGCACGGTCTCGGCGACGGGCAGCACCGCCTCCTGGCCGACCAGCGGCTCGCGCAGGATGTTGGAGAAGAAGCCGGACGCCGCCTTGTTGGGCTTGCCGGGGCGGATGCAGATCGTCGGCAGGCGGATGCCGACGCCGTCGAAGAAGCCGCGCCGCGTATAATCGGAGAGCAGCAGTTCGCCGATCGCCTTCTGCGTGCCGTAGCTCGTGAGCGGCGTCGTGAAGAACTCGTCGGGGATCGTCGCCGGGAACGGCGCGCCGAAGACGGCGATCGACGAGGTGAAGACGAGGCGGGGCCTGTACGGCGCCTTCTGGCCTTCGAGGCGGACGGCGTCGAACAGGAAACGGGTGCCGTCGAGATTGATGCGGTAGCCCTTGTCGAAATCGGCCTCGGCCTCGCCGGAGACGATGGCCGCGAGATGGAAGATGACGTCGGGCCGCTCGGCGATGAGGCTTTCCGCCGTGCCGGGCGTCGAGAGATCGGCGGTCCGCGTCGACACCGGACCGGTGAAGCCCGTGGGCGCTGCGGGCTCGATGACATCGGCGAGCGTCAGGCGGTCGATCGGCTTGCCGCCGAGGCCGCCATCGGCGACGAGGCGGTCGGTCAGCTTGCGGCCGACCATGCCGGCGGCTCCGATGATCAGGATATGCATGGGGAACCCCTTGGAAAGCGAATGGATCAGGAAAGGCGAAGCCGCGCGACCGCGAAGGGCGCGAGCGTGATCGCCGTCCCGGTGAAAGGCGTCGTCAGCGTATCGGCAGCGGCCGGGTCGGTCGTCGCCGCGGCGAAACTGTCGGCATCGAGCACGAAGGCGTCGCGGGCGGGGCGCGGCAGCTGAACGGCCTGCGGCACTGCGGTGCGGTTGGCGAGCCAGAGTTCGGTGCCGCGAGCCGTCTCTGCCGCGATCGCTTCGACGAAAGGCGAGGCGGCCACCTTCAGCATCGGCTGTCCCGAGAGGCGCGCAAGGCCGGCAAGGACATGGAACATCGGGAAGAGGCCGCCCTTGCCCTCGAAGCCCGGCTGCGGCCACGCCTGTGGCACCGAGACGAGGCCGAAGGCGCCGGTGGTGCCGCCGAGCGTCACGCTGTCGGCGCCGCCTTCGGCGAAGCGGGCGAAGAAGCCGAGCGCCCAGGCGGCGCCGAGCAGGCCGCGATGGCGCGGATCGTTGAAGTTCATCGCCTGGCGGATATTGCCAGGATTGGCGAAGGGCGCCTCGCCATAGGGGTTCATGCGCATGCCGATGGCGCTCGGGCCGACCGCGAATGGCCGGTCGCCGGAGATCCGTGCCGCCGAAAGCGCGATGGCCGGCAGCGCTTCGAGCCCTTCGACGATCGAGGTGTCGTCGCCGGCATGCAGCATCGCCGTGGTCGTGAACGAGACGAAATCGAGAAGGTCGACCGGCGGCCGCTTGCGGTTCATCTCGGTGAAGAGGCTGAACATGCCGCCGCCGAGGCGGACGCCCGGGAAGGCAGCGCGCGCCGCCTCGAACAAGGCGCGCGGCGGCGGCGCCGGCGGCCAGACGCTGCCGGGCAGGGTGCATTTGAGATCGGGCGCCGGCGAGACGAGGATGGAGGCGAAGGGCGCGCCGAGATCCGCGACCGTCTGGCCCAGCGCTGCGATCTCGGCCTCAAAGTCCTCGACCGAGACGATCACCGCTTCCAGCCAGGCCTCGGCGCCGAGCGCGCGGGCCACCGCGACGATGCCTTCGAGCGTCGCGCGGTCATGGCCAAGCCGCGGATCGTAAGAGCCGACGATGATGGACGCGCCGACCCGGCTGAGCGTTGCGGCCTCTGCCAGTGTGCCGGCGATCTCGGACGGGTCGAGCCCGAGGCCGAGGCGGGGAACGGCGCGCTCCGATGGGCCGAGCACGATCGTCGTCGCGGCGCCGGCGGATGTCGTGGCGGGCGCGGTTCCGGCGACGGTCAGCCGGACAGCCTGCTCAAGGCGCTCGCCCCTCGCGATCGTGTAGGGCCAGGGCAGAGCGAGCGGGCGGACATAGGTCTTGTAGGAGGCGTCGGTCCAGTTGCGCTGGTCCTCCATCTCATAGGTGTCGCCTTCCATGCGGCAGGTGACGGCAAGGCCGGGCGCTGCGTCATGGGTCAGCGCGCGGAGGTCCATCATCGGCTGCACGGGGTCGATGACGTCAGGGAAGCGGCCCTGCTCGATGCGTCCGTCGACATGCTCGATGGTGACTGGCTCGCCCGCGACGCCGACGATCGGGTGCAGCACGACGAAGCCGGTGCGGTTGGTCAGAAAATCGGTCTCGGCGACGCCCTCGGCCTCGAAGCGGAGGCTGCCGTCGGCGCTGCCGGTGATGCGGGCGCTGTAGCGGATGGCCTGGCCGTCATCGCGGGCAAGCGCCTCATAGCAGACGCTGAAGCCGCCTTCGCCTTCCTCGACGACGAGGTTTGCGATCGCCGGGTTGTAGGTGCCCCAGTTGCGGTCGCGGACGATGAAGGAGACGGCGCGGATGATCTCGGCGCCGCCAAAGCGGATATGGCGGAGATTGCCGGCGTCGAGTTCGGCGGTGAGCCGGCCGGCGGTGAGGATGCGCGGCGGGGTGACCGGTTCGTCGGTGCCGTAGAGGCGGATGGCGAGGGAGGGGGTGCTCATCGGCTCACCCGCGCGCTCACCAGCCGCTCGACGAGCAGCGCCACGATGATGATCGTGCCGATCGCCGAGCCCTGCCAGAAGGGCGAGACGCCCATCAGGTTGAGGCCGTTGCGGATCATGACCATGATGAAGACGCCGATCAGCGTGCCGATCATCGAGCCGCGGCCGCCATAGAGGCTGGCGCCGCCTATGACCACCGCCGCGATGGCGTCGAGCTCCATCGTGTTGCCCATCAGCGGGTCGGCAGAAAGCAGCTGGCTGATCGAGAAGGTGATGGCCACCGCCGAGAGCGCGCCGGACAGCACATAGGGCAGCACGGCGTAGAAGAGCGTGTTGAGCCCGGCGGCGCGCGCCGCTTCCTTGTTGGAGCCGACCGCATAGATGGTGCGGCCGCCCTTGGTATAGGTCAGGTAGGCCCAGGCGAGCGCATAGAGGACGACGAGGAACAGGACGTTCGAGGGAATGCCGAAGACGCTCGTATAGACGATGTTCTGCAGCCCCTCGGGGATGTTCGAAATCGAGGTCTGCCCCGAGAGGATGTAGGCGAGGCTGCGGGCGATCGCCATGACGCCGAGCGTCACCACGAAGGCGGCGAGGCCGAAGACATTGATCAGCAGGCCGGAGAGCAGGCCGATCAACCCGCCGGAGACCACCGCGATGGCGATGGCCGGCACGATCGGCATCTGCTGCAGCGAGAGGCCGAGAATGATGCCGGTGAGGCCCGCGACCGAACCGACCGAGAGGTCGATGCCGCCGGTGAGGATGACGAAGGTCATGCCGACGGCGATGATGCCGATCACCACCGACTGGTCGAGCATGTTGAAGATGTTCGAATGCGTCAGGAAATAGGGCGAGAGCAGCGACAGGCAGAAGGCGATGGCGATCGCCAGGAGGATCATGCGGACTTCGAGCCGCCGGGCGAGCGTCTTGACCAGCGATGGCTTGGTCTTGGTGTCGAGGGCAGTGGATGCCATGGAGGGTCGTTCCTTGGTCACAGCGTTGCCGCCATGGTGTCGATGCGGGATTTGATCGCCTCGGGCGCGGGCAGGCGGCCGCCGGGCGGGAGGCTGAGGCCGACCCAGCCGAGGTCATGGCCGCGCGGGCTGGTCATCGGCACGACCAGCGTCGTGCGGCTGCCGTCAGGCTCGGCGACGAACACACCCTCGCGGCGCGAGAGGGCGGCTGGCAGGCGCGTGTCCGTGAGGCGCCGCGCCTCACCGGCGCGGAAGCCGGGGTCGAGGCCGGCATCGCTGACGACCGCGTTGAGGCAGATCAGGCTGTCGTCCTCGATCAGCGCCCAGAAGCCGGCGCCGCCATGCTCCTTGGTCAGTTGGCCGAGCAGCGCGGTGTTGCGGGCCATCGA
The DNA here is from genome assembly GCA_965229325.1 of Kaistia sp. Lineage (GTDB taxonomy): Bacteria > Pseudomonadota > Alphaproteobacteria > Rhizobiales > Kaistiaceae > Kaistia. The sequence continues at coordinate 3,928,552 of OZ245873.1, forward strand.
GGTGCGCGGCGCTGCCAGCAGCGTCAGCTTCTCCTCGTCCAGCATCGCGCTCGGCAGCTCGGCGACGGAGCGGCCGTCGCTGACCACCACCACGCGATCGGAGAGGCCGAGCAGTTCCTCGAAATCGGAGGAGATGACGACGACGGCGACGCCGTCGGCAGCGACGTCGCGCAGCATCGCATAGATGCTGGCGCGGGTGCCGATGTCGACGCCCTTGGTCGGCTCGTCGAGGATGAGCACGCGCGGCTCCAGCAGCAGCCAGCGGGCGATGATGATCTTCTGCTGCATGCCGCCGGAGAAATTGAGCATTGAGGCATCGAGCAGCCGCTCGCCAGGGAGGCCGAGCCGTTCGAGCAGCTCGTCGACGCGCTTTTCGCGCGCGCCATAGCCGCAGAAGAAGCCCTTGTGCGCGCCGAGATGGGCGAGCAGCAGGTTCTCCTTCACCGAAAGGTCCGGCACGATGTTCTGCGTGCGGCGGTCTTCCGCCACGAAGCCGAGGCCGGCACGGATGGCGGTCTTGGGGCTGTCGGCCTTGAGCGGCTTGCCATCGAGGAGAACCGTGCCGCCGGAGCGGGGGCGGAGGCCGAAGATCGCCTCGGCCGTCTCGGAGCGGCCGGCGCCGACGAGGCCGCCGAGGCCGAGAATCTCGCCCTCATGCACCTTGAACGAGATGTCGCGGACGATCGGCAGCGAGGAGAGGTTGCGGACCTCGAGCGCGACCGGGCCGGCGACCTCGCGGATCTCTTCCTTGCGCGCATAGATCGCGCCGAGCTCGGCGCCGACCATGGCGCGGATCAGTTCGCCCTGGGACAGCTCACCCGTCGGGCGGGCGTTCATCACGGTGCGGCCCTCACGCAGCACCGTGACGCGGTCGGTGATGGCGAAGACTTCCTCGAGGCGATGCGAGACGAAGACGAGGCCGCGGCCGGAGTCGCGCAGCCGCGCCATGACGTCGAACAGCCGCTCGACCTCGCCGGGGCTGAGCGAGGCGGTCGGCTCGTCGAAGATCAGCAGCTTCGCGTTGACGCCGAGCGCCTTGGCGATCTCGACCAGCTGCTTCTGCGCCGAGGACAGGCGGTGCACCTCCACGTCGAAGGGCAGGCCGTCCTCCTGGCCGAGCGAGGCGAGGATCTCCTCGCCGCGGGCGCGCAGGCGTCCATAGTCGAGCCGGCCCGGGCGGCCGAGCTCGGGCAGGAAGATGTTTTCGAGCACCGTCAGGTCCGGGACGAGGCTCGTCTCCTGCATGACGATGGCGATGCCGATATTGAGCGCGTCGCGCGTGCCGCGGAGGCGGATGTCGCGGCCGCGATAGATCATCTCGCCCTGGTCATAGGCGTGGTGTCCGGAAATGACCTTGGAGAGCGTCGACTTGCCGGCGCCGTTGGCGCCGAGAAGGCCGTGGATCTCGCCTTCGCGCAGTTCGAACTCCGCGCCCTGCAGCGCCTTGGTGCGGTCGAACGTCTTGGTGATGCCGCGCATCTCCAGGAGCGGCGCCGTGGCCGTATCAAGGGCAGGGTCGAGAGCGGAGAGAGCCAAGGATCATACCCCAACAGCAGAAAGCACGCGCGGAAGAGTGGCGCCGCGGGGAGGGCCCGCGGCGCCGGATACTCAGACTTCGTTGGCGAAGACGGTCTGCTTCACGGTCGGGAGTTCCTTCTCGATGTTCTCGCTGGTGATGGCGAGGATCGGGACGGTGATCTCCTTGGCGGGGGTCTTGCCGGCGAGGGCTTCGACCATGGCCTCGCCCGAGCGGACGCCCATCAGGTAGGGCTGCTGCATGCCGGAGACGACGAGCTCGCCCGACTTCAGGAGCTCGACGAATTCCGGGATGCCGTCGAAGGCGGCGACGAGGACTTCGCCGTTGCGGCGGGCGGCCTTGATGGCGCGGAGCGCACCGATCGCCGGCTGGTCGGTCTGCACGAACAGGCCGCGCATGTCGGGATTGGCTGTCAGGAGGTCCTGCGTGAACTTGAAGGTCTCGTCGGCGGTGTAGCTCTGCATCTGCTGCATGCCGGCTTCCTTGCCGGTGAAGCCGCCTTCCTTGAGGCCGTCGAGGAAGCCCTTGGTGCGGGCCTGGCCGTTCTTGCGCGCCTGCGAGATGGCGACGATGCCGACCGAGCCGCCTTCCCAGCCCTTCTTCTTCAGCGCGGCGGCGAGCGCCGTGCCGACGTCATGCGCGCCGCGATAGTTGTCGGACGAGATGAAGGAGACGAAATCGCCCGAATTGGTGCCGATATCGGCGATGACGGCCGGGATGCCGGCGCGCTTGGCGAGCTGGAGCACGCTCGGCGCGGTCGAGCTATCGGTCGGCGAGATCACGATGCCGGCGACGCCGCGGGCGATCGAATCCTGCGCGTTCTGCAGCTGGGTCTGGGCGCTGTTGTGCGAGTCGAGCGCCTGGAAGCCGAAGCCGCCCTTGGTCGCCGCCGCCTCGACGCCCTTCGACAGGTAGCGCCAGAAGGGCAGGTCGAGGCCGGGGGTCAGGTAGACGATGTCCTTGCCGGCGGCCGCGGCGGCGCGGAGGCCGGCCAGCGAGGTGCCGAGCGCGAGCGACGTGCCCGTGGCGAGTTTCAGAAAAGTCCTGCGTTCCATAGGTAACCTCCCATTGGCTCGGCCGCTGTCGGCCGAGGATTCGTGTTGTTGCAAGCCTCGGATCGGCGCTTCCTCAAGCGTCCGGTCCCGTCTCTCCCTGCATGAGGAGCTGGGTCGTCGCGTAGATCCGCCCGGTATGGACGGCGAAGGCCTCGGCGGCGGCTTCGGGGTCGTGCGCCTTGAGCGCCTCGACGATCGCGACGTGATCGGCATAGCTGGTGGCGATGGCGCCCGGCTGGCCGACGGCCTCGCGGCGATATTCCATCATGTAGGCGTAGAGATCGGTGCTGAAGTCGGCGAGCAGCCGGTTCGACGAGGCCTGGTAGATGGCGACGTGGAACTCGCGGTCGCTGATCAGGAAGCGGACGGGATCGTCGAGCGCATCCTTCTGCGAGGCGAGCAGCGCCTCCAGCTGCGCGATGCCGCGCGCATCGATCTCGGTGGCGGCGCTGGCGACGACCTGCCGTTCGACCAGGAGGCGGGCCGCATGCACGCTGTCGAGATTATAGGCGTCGACCGCGCGGGCGGTGGCGATACCGACCGTGACCGGCCCGACATCGCTGCGGCGGACCCGCGTGCGGGCGCCTTGCGAAATTTCGAGGATGCCGCGCGCCGCGAGGATCTGGATGCCGCCGCGCACGGCGTCGCGGCTGACATTCAGCGCCACGGCGAGTTCCCGCTCGCTCGGCAGCGGATCGCCGACCTGCAGGATGCCCGAGGCGATGAGGCCTGCGATCTTGTCCGCGATCACATTGGTGATCGGCCGCTTGACGATGGCTTCCCGAAGGGTCGGGAGCTCCGTCAGTCGGGCGGGATCGCCGGGTTTTCGCTGGAAGGGCATCGGAACACTTTGACTGGTCGGACCAGAAGACCAGATGAATAGAGCGATTGCCGCGCGCGCTGTCAAGCTGCCGCCAGCGTGGTCAGGCGATCGGAGGGTTCAGGAGAGGCAGAGAGGTCCGCCGGGGGCGGTGAGCAGCAGCGCGAGAACGCCGGCGGCGACCAGACCGGCGCCGGCGAGCGTCCGCCCCGTCTGCGTCGCCGTGACGCGGCGGAGGCGAAAGAGGCCGAGGGCCGACAGCGTGACGGCCGGAACGGTGCCGAGGCCGAAGCCGGCCATCAGCGCCACGCCGCCCGTAACCGATCCGGTCAGGAGCGAATTCAGCAGCGCGGCATAGACCATGGCGCAGGGCATGGCGCCCCAGAGGAGGCCGCCGACCACGAGCTGCGGCGGTCCGCCGGCCGTCGCAAGGCCGTGCCGGAGCGTACCGAGCCGGCCGGCGAGCGGCAGGAACAGCCGGTCGAGGCCGGCCATGGCCGGCACCACGCCGGCGACCGAGAGGCCCATCCACATGATGGTGAGCGCCGCCGCCCATTGCATGATGAGATGGGCCGATTGCCAGTTGATCACGCCATAGAGCCCGGCGCCGAAGACGCCGAAGGCGGCGCCGAGCACCATGTAGCTGGTGATGCGCGCTGCCTGCGCCGTCAGCGTTTCGGCGAGGATGACAGCAGGCCGCCGCTCGCCGCCGCCGAGAAGCAGGGCGCAGGCGATCGGCCCGCACATGCCGGCGCAATGCAGGCTGGAGGCGAGACCCATCGCCAGTCCGGTCAGGATGATGCCGAGCAGCACCGCATCGGGCTCCACTGGTTGCGCGGGCGGCGCGGCGCGCCCTTGCCCGAGGCCGCCACCATCGCCGGCGGCGCGGCTGCGACAGAACAGCCGAAACCGCCTGCAGCGCCGGCCTCGCCGCACCCTGCGGGCGCCGGCATGCCGCGACCTTGATTTCGATCAAGGCGACCGGCTTGCCCTGCCGTCTACCTCTTCACCGGAACGTGACGTGTCGATTCACGATGTTGGATGAGGGCTGGGGTGAAGAACAGCGGTTGGATCTTGGTGCTCGCGGTCGCCACATTTGGCGCCGTGGTGGCCGCAGGCCTGGCGCAGGACGATCTGTTCCGCGCCCACATGTTCGTGCTGACGCTGTTTCTCGGCGGCGGCACCATCTATCTGCTGCGGGCGGCCAGCTTCGTGCCGGCCGCGCCGGTCGATCCTGACGCCTATATGGACGGACCGATCCGGGCGGGCACGATCCTGACCGTGTTCTGGGGCGTCGTCGGCTTCCTGGTCGGCGTCGTCGTCGCGCTGCAGATGGCGTATCCCGACCTCAACATCCAGCCCTGGTTCAATTTCGGCCGGATGCGGCCGCTGCACACCTCGGCCGTCATCTTCGCCTTCGGCGGCTCGGCGCTCTTGACCACCAGCCTCTATGTCGTGCAGCGCACGACGCGGGCGCGGCTGTTCGGCGGCGATCTCGCCTGGTTCGTGCTGTGGGGCTACCAGCTCTTCATCGTCATGGCCGCGACAGGGTACCTGCTCGGCATCTCGCAGGGCCGCGAATATGCGGAGCCCGAATGGTATGTCGACATCTGGCTGACGATCGTCTGGGTCGCCTATCTGATCCTGTTCCTCGGCACGCTGGTGAAGCGCAAGGAACCGCACATCTATGTGGCGAACTGGTTCTATCTCGCCTTCATCGTCACCGTGGCGATGCTGCATGTCGTCAACAACCTGGCGGTTCCCGTCAGCTTCCTCGGCATCAAGAGCTACTCCGCCTTCTCCGGCGTGCAGGATGCGCTGACGCAGTGGTGGTACGGCCATAACGCCGTCGGCTTCTTCCTCACCGCCGGCTTCCTCGGCATGATGTACTACTTCCTGCCCAAGCAGGCCGGGCGGCCGGTCTATTCCTACCGCCTGTCGATCATCCACTTCTGGGCGCTGATCTTCCTCTATATCTGGGCCGGCCCGCATCACCTCTATTACACCGCGCTGCCGGACTGGGCGCAGACGCTCGGCATGGTGTTCTCGATCATGCTGTGGATGCCCTCCTGGGGCGGCATGATCAACGGTCTGCTGACGCTGCGCGGCGCCTGGGACAAGATCCGCACCGACCCGATCATCCGCATGATGGTCGTCGCGGTCGCCTTCTACGGCATGTCGACCTTCGAAGGGCCGGTGATGTCGATCCGCTCGGTCAATGCGCTGTCGCACTACACCAACTGGACCATCGGCCACGTCCATTCCGGCGCGCTCGGCTGGGTCGGCATGATCTCCTTCGGCGCGGTCTACTTCCTGACGCCCCGCCTCTGGAACCGCGAGCGGCTCTATTCGCTGCGCATGGTCAACTGGCACTTCTGGCTGGCGACGCTTGGCATCGTCGTCTACGCGGCGGTCATGTGGGTTGCCGGCATCACGCAGGGCCTGATGTGGCGCGAGTACAACGACCAGGGCTTCCTCGTCTATTCCTTCGCCGAGGTCGTGGCCGCGATGCATCCCTACTACGTGCTGCGCGCCGTGGGCGGCCTGCTCTACCTCGCCGGCGGCATCGTCATGGCGGTCAATGTCGCGCTGACCATCATGGGGCATGTGCGCAACGAGCGGCCCCTCGTGTCGGCCGCTCCCCAACTGAAGCCGGCAGCCTAAGGAACGCGCCATGGCAATCCTCGACAAACATGACGTCATCGAGCGCAACGTCACGCTCCTGCTGGTTCTCTCCCTCCTCGTGGTCTGCATCGGCGGCATCGTCGAGATCGCGCCGCTGTTCTACTTCCAGAACACGATCGAGAAGGTCGACGGCATGCGGCCCTATACGCCGCTCGAGCTCGCCGGCCGCAACATCTATGTCCGCGAAGGCTGCTACACCTGCCATTCGCAGATGATCCGGCCGTTCCGCGACGAGGTGGAACGCTACGGCCATTACTCGCTCGCCGCGGAATCGATGTACGACCATCCGTTCCAATGGGGCTCGGCGCGCACCGGTCCGGATCTTGCCCGTGTCGGCGACCGCTATTCGAGCCAGTGGCATGTCGACCACCTGACCGACCCGCGCTCCGTGGTGCCGGAATCGATCATGCCGCGCTACGGCTTCCTCGCCGCGACGCCGCTCGACACGAGGCTGATCGCAGCCGATCTCGTTGCGAATTCGAGGGTCGGCGTCCCCTATGACCAGGCGATGATCGAGAACGCCAACGCCGATCTCCAGGCGCAGGCCAATCCCGACGCCGATGCCAGCGGGCTCACCAGCCGCTACGCCAAGGTTCGCATCGAGGACTTCGATGGCGATCCGAAGCGGGTCACCGAGATGGATGCGCTCATCGCCTATCTGCAGGTGCTCGGCACGATGGTCGACTTCAGCAGCTACGACGAAAGCGCCAACAACCGCTAGCCAGCGAGGGGGTATCCGATGATGGACTATGAAACCTTGCGGCACTTCGCCGACAGCTGGGGGCTCGTCTACATGGTGGCGATCTTCCTCGTCGTGATCGTCTTTCTCATGCGGCCGAAGGCCAAGGCCATGGCGCAGGACGCCGCCCTCATTCCCTTCCGCGACCCTACCGGCCAGGACAAGACGCCATGAAGCAGCGCGACGTCGACCACCTCAGTGGCATCGAGACGACCGGCCATGAATGGGACGGCATCAAGGAACTGAACAATCCGCTGCCGCGCTGGTGGCTGTGGACCTTCTATGCCTGCATCGCCTTCGCGCTCGTCTATACGATCCTGTTCCCGGCCTGGCCGCTGATCACCGGGCCGACGCCGGGCCTGCTCGGCTATTCGACGCGCGGCCAGTTCCACCGCGAGGTGGCGGCGGCCGAGGCCGACCAGGCCGGCAATCTCGCCAAGATCGCCGCCATGCCTGTTGCGGCCATCGCCGCCGATCCGGCGCTCGCGGCCTTCGCCTCGGCCGGCGGCGAGTCGGCCTTCAAGGTCTATTGCACGCAGTGCCACGGCTCGGGCGCCGCCGGCGGGTTCGGCTATCCGAACCTCAACGACGACGAATGGATCTGGGGCGGCTCGATCGACCAGATCTACCAGACGCTGACCCATGGCGTCCGCGCCGCCGGCGACGACGACACCCGCAATTCGGTAATGCCGAATTTCGGCACCGACGGCATCCTCAATCGCGACCAGATCCGCGAGGTCGCGACCTATGTCGCCTCGCTCTCCGGACTGCCGGGCGGGGTCAAGACCGACGCGGGTGCCGAGATCTTCGCGCAGAACTGCGCCGCCTGCCACGGTCCCGAGGCGAAGGGCATGCCCGAGATGGGCGCGCCCAATCTCACCAACGCCATCTGGCTCTATAACGGTTCGGTCGACGGCATCATCGCTCAGGTCAACCATCCGCGGCTCGGCATGATGCCGGCCTGGGGCGCGAAGCTCGGCGATACCACCGTCAAGGAACTCGCCGTCTATGTGCACGGGCTCGGCGGCGGCCAGTAGCGGCTCGCCTTCGAGAGTCTCGCGACGCTGCGGCCGGCATCTTGCCGGCCGTGGCATTTGATCGAGGTCAACGCCGCCGGGCGGCGCGGGTGCGACGGTGCGTCGTCCCATGGAGATGAGCAGTGACCCTTTCCGACGCCCCGGAGCATGACAGCCAGGATGCGGCCGAACGCTTCGATGTCGAGGCCGTCAATTCGCAGAAGGTCCGCCAGCCGCTCTACGCGGCGCGCAAGAAGATCTTCCCGCGGCGCGTCTCCGGCACCTTCCGCCGCTTCAAATGGCTGGTGATGGCCCTGACGCTCGGCATCTATTACCTGACTCCGTGGCTGCGCTGGGATCGCGGTCCCTATGCGCCCAACCAGGCGGTGCTGGTCGATCTCGCCCATCAGCGCTTCTATTTCTTCTTCATCGAGATCTGGCCGCAGGAATTCTATTACGTGGCCGGCCTCTTGATCATGGCGGGCGTCGGCCTGTTCCTGATCACCTCGACGATCGGCCGGGCCTGGTGCGGCTATACCTGCCCGCAGACCGTCTGGGTCGACCTCTTCCTCGTCGTCGAACGCGCGATAGAAGGCGACCGCAATGCGCGGATCAAGCTCGACGCCGGGCCCTGGACCGCGGACAAGATCGCCAAGCGCGTCAGCAAGCACGCCATCTGGCTGGTGATCGGCCTCTTCACCGGCGGCGCCTGGATCCTCTATTTCGCCGACGCGCCGACCCTGATCCGCGATCTGGTCACGCTCCAGGCCGCCTCGGTCGCCTATGTGACGGTCGCCATCCTCACCGCCACCACCTATGTGTTCGGCGGCATGATGCGCGAGCAGGTGTGCACCTATATGTGCCCGTGGCCGCGCATCCAGGCGGCGATGCTCGACGAGAATTCGCTGACGGTCACCTATAATGACTGGCGCGGCGAGCCGCGCACCCGCCATGCCAAGAAGGCGATCGCCGAGGGGCAGGCGGTCGGCGACTGCGTCGACTGCAATGCCTGCGTCGTCGTCTGCCCGATGGGCATCGACATCCGCGACGGCCAGCAGCTCGAATGCATCACCTGCGCGCTGTGCATCGATGCCTGCGACAGCGTCATGGACAAGCTCGGCCGCGAGCGCGGGCTGATCTCCTATGCGACGCTCAACGACTACAACGCCAACATGGCGCTGGCCGGTGCCTCCAAGACGACGCCGGTGCAGCCGGCGCGGGTGCGCGAGGCCGTCGGCGGCAAGCTGATCGGCAGCATCCGCCACACCACCTGGCGCTCGATCGTCCGGCCGCGCACCTTCATCTATTTCCTGGTCTGGGCCGGCATCGGCGTCGCCATGCTCGTCTCGTTGTCGCTGCGCTCGCCGCTCGACGTCAGCGTGCTGCATGACCGCAATCCGCAATATGTGCTCCTGTCCGACGGCTCGATCCGCAACGGCTACAAGCTGAAGATCAGCAACATGCAGCCGGTGCAGCGGACCGTGATCGTCAGCCTCGACGGTCTTCCCGGCGGGGCGATGACGCGGGCCGACACGGCCGACCAGCCGGTGCAGCAGCTCGAATTCGCGCTGCAGCCCGATGCGGTGCTGGAGACGCGCATCTTCGTGCGCGCCCATCCCGCGGATCTCCCGGACCGGATCGCCGACTTCCAGCTGCGCGTCCAGACCGATGACGGCCGTGTCGTGGTCGCGACGGACGCCAAGTTCGAGACGCCCAAGGAGGCGCGCAAATGACCGACAAGGCCCTCAGCGGACGCGAATTCACCGGCTGGCACATGCTGGCCTCGATGCTGGCCTTCTTCGGCGTCATCATCGGCGTCAATGTCTTCCTCGCCGTCTCGGCGAGCCGGACATGGACCGGCCTCGTCGTCGAGAACTCCTATGTCGCCAGCCAGGAGTTCAACGAGAAGGAGCGGCTCGCCCGCGAACAGGCCGCGCTCGGCTGGCATGCCGTGCTCGGCTATGTGCCGGGGCAGCTGACGCTCGACATCCGCGGCAAGGACGGCGCGCCGATCGACCTCGGCGCCGTCAGCGTGGCGCTCAGCCGCCCGCTCGGCGACCACGAGGACCGCACGGTGGCGCTCGAGCGCGGCGCCGATGGCGTCTATTTCGCCGCGGTCGTGCTGCCGCACGGCGCCTGGAACGCAGTCAGCCTCGCGCCGGCGACGGCGCATGGCGCGTTCGAGCAGCACAGCCGTCTGATCGCTCCCTGAGGCGCGCGTGATGATGGCGACGCGCGTGCTCAGCGATGCGGCGGCGGTTGCTGCCGACGAACCCCGGACGGACGACGCGGACGGCCTCTTCGCGCTCAGCCGCGCCGCCGGGCCCGACGCGCGGCAGATCGAATTCGCCGTGCCGGACGCCTATTGCGTCACCTGCATCAATGCGATCGAGGGGGCGCTCGCCCGCCTGCCGCAGGTGAAGAGCGCGCGGGTGAACCTCTCGCAGCGCTGGGTGCGCGTCGTGTTCTCCCCCGCCGACGGCGCGGTCACCGACCTGCCGCGCGCCATCCGCGCCAGCGGCTATCGCACCCATGCGCTCGATCCGGTCGCCGACAACCGGCAGGACCAGGCGCTCGGCGAACTGATCCGCGCCATGGCGGTGGCGGGCTTCGCCGCCGGCAACATCATGCTGTTCTCGGTGTCGATCTGGTCGGGCGCCGACGCCGCGACGCGCGACATGTTCCACTGGATCTCCGCGCTGATCGCGCTGCCGGCGATCGCCTATGCCGGCCGGCCCTTCTTCCGCTCCGCCTTCGCGGCGCTCCGCGTCGGCCGCACCAATATGGATGTGCCGATCAGCATCGGCGTCACGCTGGCGACGGCGCTCAGCCTCTGGGAGACGCTGACCTCGGGCGAACACGCCTATTTCGATGCCTCGACCATGTTGCTCTTCTTTCTTTTGGTCGGCCGCACCTTCGATCACCTGATGCGCGAGAAGGCGCGCGGCGCCATCGCCAATCTCGCCCGGCTGACGCCGCGCGGCGCGACACGTCTGCTCGAGAGCGGCGACACCGCCTATGTGCCGGTCGAGGAGGTCGTGCCCGGCATGGCGCTGCTGCTGAGGGCCGGCGAGCGCGTCCCGGTCGATAGCCGCATCATCGCCGGCGAGGGCGATGTCGATCTCTCGATCGTCAGCGGCGAATCCGCCGCCGTCGCGGTCGGGCCCGGCAGCAGCCTTGCCGCCGGCGCGGTCAACCTCTCCTCCGTCCTCACCATCGAGGCGCTGCGGCCGGCGTCGGAGTCGTTCCTGGCGCGCATGGCCGAGCTGATGGAGACCGCCGAGACCAGCCGGACGGGGCATCGCCGCATCGCCGACCGCGCCGCCTCGATCTATGCTCCGGCCGTGCATCTTTCGGCGCTCCTGACCTTTCTCGGCTGGGGTCTTCTCGGCGGCAACTGGCACACGGCGCTGATGAACGCCGTCGCCGTTCTGATCATCACCTGCCCCTGCGCGCTGGCGCTCGCCGTGCCGATCGTGCATGCGGTCGCCGCCGGGCGGCTCTTCCGCAACGGCATCATGGCGCGCGACGGCACCGGCCTCGAGCGCGCCGCCCGCGTCACCGACATCGCCTTCGACAAGACCGGCACGCTGACGCTCGGCCATGTCCGCTACACCGGCCAGACGCTGGGTGATCCGGCGCTGCTCGCCATCGCCGCGGGCCTTGCCCGCCACAGCCACCATGCCCTCTCCGCCGCGCTCGCCGCCGCCCTGCCGGATGCGCCGCCGCTTCAAGGCACGGTCCACGAAGTCGCCGGCCAAGGCATCGAGGCGGTGGTGGACGGCACGCTCTGGCGGCTCGGCCAGGCCCGCTTCTGCGGCGGAACCGACACCGAGGCCGGTGCGGGAACGCATGTCTGCCTCGGCCGCGACGGCCGCCTCGTCGCCGCCTTCGGCTTTGCCGACACGATCCGCCCGGATGCGGCCGAGGCGGTCGCGACGCTCAGTGCCGCCGGCCTGCCGGTCGCCATGCTCTCGGGCGATGGCCCTGCCACTGTCGGCGCGGTCGCGGATGCGCTCGGCATCGGCAGCCACGCCGCGCGGCTCTCGCCCGAGGACAAGCTCGCGGCGTTGGAGACGGCCGCTGGCGAGGGGCGCCGCGTGATGATGGTCGGCGACGGCATCAACGATGCGCCGGCGCTCAGGGCCGCCTATGTCTCGATGGCGCCGTCCTCGGCCAGCGATATCGGCCGCAGCGCCGCCGACTTCGTGTTCATGAACGAGCGGCTAGCCAGCGTGCCCTTCGTGCTCTCTGTCGCGCGCCGCGCCGATCGGCTGGTGCGCGAGAATCTCGCGCTGGCGATCGGCTACAATGCGCTCGCCTTGCCGCTCGCGGTCGCCGGCCATGTCACGCCGCTGATCGCGGCCGTGGCAATGTCGTCGTCCTCGGTGCTGGTGGTCGCCAATGCGCTCCGGCTCAATCTCGGCGCCGATCTCGTCACGCCGCCGGCCGAGACGCAGCCGTCGGCCCTCGTCAAGGAAGCACGGACATGAACGGCCTCATCATCCTGATCCCGGCAGCGATCTGCCTCGGACTGCTGGCGCTGGCCACCTTCCTGTGGGCGTTCCGGACCGGGCAATATGAGGATCTGAAGGGCGCCGCCGAGCGCATCCTCGACGAGGAACCGCCGCGGCGTCGCGGCGAGGGCTGAGACGAGCGGGCAAAGCCGTTCGCGCGGGCGGCGCTGTCGCCGCGGTCAGTCAGGGAGAGAGGTCCTCGCAGGAGCCTGCCGGTGGCAGTCCCGAAATGAAAAACGCCCGCCGGGGAGGAGATCGGCGGGCGTTCTCATGGAGGGCGGCGAAGCGAGGGAGGAGGTTCGCTGGCCGCCGGATCGCGTGGACGAGGGAGGAGGTTCGTCCGCGCGAATCTCGCGAAATTCAGTAACCGACCGCCCGACGAGCGACCTGGTTGATATCGGCGCGATTGATCCCGAGATCAGCAAGCTCGCGCTGGTTCAGCCGCGACAGCTCGTTGTAGGTCTCACGATACTTGCGCCAGTTCTTGAAGCCGTTGACGAGGTTCATCGCGGCATTCCTTCTCTTTGTCGCGCCCGCCGACCGATCGGGTCAGCCGCACGACGTTTCTTGATTGAAAATGTACGCGCGGTGACCGGACTTGAGCACTGCTAAAAAACGCATGGCTGGCTTGCGCATGATGCATTGCAGCGGTGCGGTGCAGCACCATGCTGCGCTGCATCAAGTGCCCGAATGGCGCCGGTTCGCGATCGATCAGAAGCCGAGCGCGATGCCGTCCTTGCGGTGATCGGTGGCGCCGAGAAGCGCGCCGGTCTCCCCGTCGACCGCGATCGCCTGGCAGCCACCGATCGGCTCGTCGGTGACATGGACGGCGTGGCCGAGCGCGGTGAGCGCGTCCGCGACGGCGGGATCGAAGGTGCTCTCCAGCTGAAGAGTGCCGTCGAAGGCGAAGCTGCGCGGCGCATCGGAGGCGGCCTGCAGCGCCTTGCCGCGATCGACGACCTCGGAGACGAAATGGGCATGGCCGGCCGCCTGGTACTGGCCGCCCATGACGCCGAACGACATCACCAGATGGTCGCCCTCCGTCAGCATCGCCGGGATGATCGTGTGCATCGGCCGCTTGCCGGGGCCGATCACGTTCGGATGGCCGGCGGCAAGGCGGAAGCTTGCGCCACGGTTCTGCAGGACGACGCCGGACTGCGGCGCGAAGTGGCCGCTGCCGAAGGCCCAGAAGATCGAATTGATCAGCGAGATCGCATTGCGGTCGCGATCGACGACGGTCAGGTAGACGGTGTCCTTGTGCGCCGTCTCGTCGAGGGGCGGCAGCGGGCTCGAGGCGCGGTCCGGCCGGATCGCGGCGCGGATCGGCGCGATCGTCGCCTCCGAGAGCAGGGCGTCGACATCGACGGGGTGGGTGTCGGCGTCGCCGATCATCGCATCGCGCAGCCGGTAGGCCGCCTTGGTCGCCTCGGCGAGGAGATGCACGCGGCCGGCCTCGCCGACCGCTGCCTCCGAGAGATCGAAGCCTTCGAGGATGCGCAGGATCAGGAGCGCGGCGATGCCCTGGCCGTTCGGCGGGCACTCGTGCAACCGATAGCCGCGATACTCCGCGCTGATCGGCGCCATGTAGTCGGCGGTGTGGCTGGCGAAATCCGCGCGGGTCAGGAGACCGCCGCGGGCTGCGAGCATCTCGACGATCTCGGCGGCGATGTCGCCCTCATAGAAGGCGGCGCGGCCCAATTCTCCGATGGCCCGGAGCGATCGGCCGAGGGCGGGATTCGCCATGCGCTCGCCGGCCCGGGGCGCGCGGCCGTCGATCGAGAAGCAGGCGCGCGCGGCGGCGTCGTGGTCGAGCCGGCTGATATTCTTCGCCCAGTCATGCGCAACGCGCGGCGTGACGCGGTAGCCGTTCTCGGCGGCCGCGATCGCCGCTTCCAGCACGCGGGCGAGCGGCATCGCGCCATGATCGGCGGAGAGGCGGCACCAGGCATCGACGGCGCCGGGGACGGTGATGGCATGGACCGAAGCGTCGCCGATGGTGTCGATGCCCGCCTGTTCGAAGAAGTCGAGCTCGGCCGCTGCGGCGGCGCGGCCGGAGCCGTTCAGCGCGATCGGCAGCCCGCCGCCGGCCGAATAGAGGGCGAAGCAGTCGCCGCCGATGCCGGTCATCAGCGGATCGACGACACATTGCACCGCGACGGCGGCGAGCGCCGCGTCGACGGCATTGCCGCCGTCCCGGAGGATCTCGACCGCCGCCAGCGTCGCGGCCGGATGCGAGGTCGCCACCATGCCGGCATCGCCGATCGCCGTCGACGCGCCCGTCCTCACGAAATCGCGGTCAGTCCTCATCGACGTCTCCCTTTGCCGGCTTAGTGATAAAAGAGCGGCGCTAGCCGCGCCCGCTGGACGAAGAGCGGATCGTGCAGCGGGATCAGCTCGCCGCCGGTCTCGCGCGCGATGGCATTGAGGCGGCGGATGCTGGCGAGCGAGGCCGCGTCGTCCATGCCGGAGCCGAGCACCTCGCGCTCGAAATTCTCGAGGAGGTCGGCGACATCGCCGATCAGGATCTTGACGCCGTCATTCGCGAGGCGGACCACGGCCGACTGGTGGCCGGGCTGATGGCCGCGCGTCAGGACGAGGTGGAGGCCGGGCATCAGCGTCACGTCGCCGTCGACGATGTTCCAGCGGATGGCCGGATCGGCATAGTCGGCATAGTTCGTCCGGGCCGTATCGGCGAGCGCGGCGTCATATTCCATCCTCTGGATGGTGACGCGGGCGTTCGGAAAGTCGCGCAGATGGCCGGTGTGGTCGCCATGCGCATGGCTGAGCACGATCTCGGTGACCGCGGCCGGATCGACGCCGAGGCCGGCCAGCTGCGTCATCACCTCATGCTCGGGCAGGACGATCGGCGGGGCCGGGAACACTGCGTTGACATAGCGGGCGCGGGCGGCGACCGGGTCGTCGAGGCCGGCGCTGGAAAGGCCGGTATCGAAGAGGACGAAGCCGCGCGCCGTCTCCAGGAGATAGCAGCAGACCGGCACCGCGAGCACGATATGCGGCTGCTCGCCGCGAATGCAGCCGGATTTGCGGATGATCTCGTAGCCGCAGAGCAGGATATAGAGCTTGCGGACCCAGGTCGCGTCCCCGGTCATGCGCTGGCGCTCCCGAAGATCTCCTTGAGCAGGGCGATGAAGCGGGGGCCGTCGGCGCCGAAGGCGACATGCGTATTGGCCGGCGCTTCGCCGCGCTTGTTGACGTCGAACACCGTGCGTCCGACCGTATGGATGCCGGCCGTCTCGACGGCGACATGGATGTGCCGCGTCGTGATGATCTCCGGCTCGACGAGATAGGCGACGCAGACGGCGTCGTGCACCGGCGCCGAGCCCAGTGTCTTCATCGGCTGCGTGCGGTCATAGCCCTTGATGCGCTGGCCGATGAAGCGCGACGCGGCGATGCCGGCCGGCGTTGCGAGCGCCTCGAGATCGGCGCAGTCGGCGCCCGAGACCAGCGCCTGGAAGGTCGCGTCGAGCGGCACGAGAACGCGCTTTGCGAACGGCGCCTCGAAGACGATGGAAGCGGCTTCCGGATCGGCCCAGATGTTGAACTCGGCCGAGGGCGTCACATTGCCGGTGTAGTGCGCGCCGCCCATGATGACGATCTCGGGCACGTTCTTCGCGAAATGCGGATCGGCGGTGATGGCGGCGGCGATGTTGGTCAGCGGCCCGACCGGGACCAGCACGATCTCCTCGGTCGCGGCGCGGAAGGTCTCGATCAGGAACTCGACCGCGTTCCTGTCCGCCTTGCGGCTGGTCGGCTCGGGAACCGGCAATGCGTTCACATGCATGCCGCCATCCTTCTTGATGGCGCGCGGGATCGGGAAATCGGCACGGAGGATCGGCTTCGGGCAGCCCTCATAGACGGGAATGTCGCCGCGGCCGATGAAGTCGAGCGTGCGCAGCGAGTTGTCGGTGCAATAGCCGATCTCGACATTGCCGTTGACGGTGGTGACGGCGAGGAGCTCGAGGCCGGAATGCAGCGCGGCGAGCATGATGGCGACCGCATCGTCGGTGCCGGTGTCGACGTCGAGGATCAGCTTGCGGGGCAAGGCGCGTCTCCTGTCGGGGAGGGGAGGGGATCAGTCGGGCATGCGCTCGGCGGCGCCGATGGCGGCAAGGCCGGCGCGCGCGATCAGGATGTCTTCCTCGTCCGGCGCCGAGCCGATGCCGATGCCGCCGACGCAGATGCCGTCGATGACGATCGGCAGCCCGCCGGCCATGTTGGTGAGCTGGCCATGCGAGGCGAGCGCAAGGCTCTCCGCGAGGTCGCCGCCGATCTCGGTGGTCGGCCGGCGATGCGAGGCGGCGCTCTTCGCCTTGTTGGTGGCGGTCGTCAGCGACAGGAATTTGGCCTCGTCCATGCGGATCGCGGCGAGCAGCACGCCGCTCTCGTCGACGATGACGATGTTCACGTGCCAGCCGATCTCCTCCGCCTTGGCGACGGCGGCGTTGAGGGCCGTCAGCGCGGCGGCGTGGGTGAGCTTGAGGCTCGGTCGGGTGACGGCCATGTGTGTCTGTTCCTTGGGAAGGGTCGCGTGTCCGGGCCGGCGCAGCACGCTGCGTCGGCCCGGCGCATCATGTCGGCAGGGGCGCCTTTATGGAAGGCTCTGCGCGATCAGAGGAATTCGGGATCGAACACATCCTTGTAGGGCACGTCTTCCTTGAGCACGCCGGAGATGGTGATGATGCTCTTGGTCTTGTCCCAGGCTTCGGGCGGCATCGAGCCGTCCTGCTGCCACATGTCGTTGGCGCGGGCGCGCGTCAGGATGGCGTCGAGATCGTCCTTCGGCAGCGTCGGGAATTCCTCCGCTGCGATGGCGCGCATTTCGGCCTCGTTGGTGAAGACCAGATCGAGCGACTTCTTGGTCGCGGCGACGATCGCCTTGGCGAGGGCCGGATCGGACTTGATCACCGCTTCCGGCAGGTTGACCGTCGTCCAGGCAAAGAGGCCGAGCTCCTTCGGCATCGAGGCGAAGGGCTCCTGCCAGATGCCGGCCTTGACGCCCTGGGCGATGAAGGGCTCGTAGACGACGGCCATGTCCGCCTCGCCGTTCTTCATGGCGGCGACGCGGCCGGCCTCGGTGGCGATCTCCAGCATGACGAAATCGGCGCGCGGATCGAGCCCGTCGCGCTTGGCGAGATAGAGCAGGATCGAATTGTCGGTCGAGCCGCGCGTGCCGACGGCGATCTTCTTGCCCTTGATGTTCTCGGCGAAGCTCTTGGCCGGATCGACGGTGACGCCGGTGCGGGCGCTGACGAAGGAATTGGCGCGGTTCGACAGCGCGATGATGGCGCGGATCGGCTTGCCGCCCTTCACATTGGCGAAGGCGATGTGCTCGGGGCCGCCGATATAGGCATCGGCATTGCCGGACTGCACGGCGGCCATGGCCTTGCCGCCGCCTTCGGAGGTCACGACCTGGACGTCGAGGCCGACCTCTTTGAAGTAGCCCTTGCGGATGCCGACATAGAAGGGCAGCGAGTCGGCCGAGTGGCCGGGCTCGGTCACGATGAACTTGCGCATCTCGGCGCGGGCGGAAAGGCTGCCCCCGATGAGCGTCGCGGCACCGAGGCCGGCGGCCCCGGCGACAAACTGGCGGCGATTGAGCTGAACCATGGCTGAGTTCCCTGTCTTTTCTGGAAGGTGTTGCTGATGTCCTGTCGGTGAACGCACTAGATGGTCTTGGTGCTTTGCCCCCTCGTGAACAGATGTTCGAGCCAATTGACCGCGCCGTAGAGCACGATCGCGAGGAGAGCGAGAATGATGATGCCGACCCAGATCAGTGCCATGTCGTAGGTCGAGCCCGCATACATGATGATCTTGCCGAGGCCGTACTGGGACGAGATGAATTCACCTGCGATCGCGCCGGCCAGAGCCAGGCCGATATTGATGTGCAGCGAGGAGGTGATCCACGGCATCGCCGAGGGCACCACGATCTTCATGAAGACGTCGCGGCGGCGGCCGCCGAGCGACAGCGTCAGCTTGACGAGATCGTCGTCGACGGCGCGGACGCCGGCATAGGCCGCCACCGCCGTGATCACCGAGGTGAAGGCGATGGCGAGCGCGATCTTCGAGCCGATACCGATGCCGAAGATGAGGATGATCAGCGGCCCGAGCGCGATCTTCGGCACGGCGTTGAAGACGACGATATAGGGTTGGACGACGGCGGCGGCGTTGATCGACCACCAGAGGCTGAGACCGACGGCGGCGCCGAGCGCCGAGCCGAGCACGAAGCCGATCACCGTCGCCTTGAAGGTGAACCAGGTGTCCTGGTAGAGCGTGCCCTCGCCGATGACGATGACGAAGGCGTTGTAGATCCGGCTCGGCGAGGACCAGAAGAACGGGTCGATCAGGCCGATCCGCGCACCGAGTTCCCAGCCGCCGATGAGGGCGAGGAAGATCGCGACCTGCACGATCCAGATCGTCGAGCGCTTCCAGGATTTCTCCCGCGCGATGATGACGCCCTTGCGGCGGGGCTGGCGCTTCAGCGCGGCGACGGGCGCCGCGGCTGCCGTCGCGTCGGTGCGGATGTCGTCGGTCATCTGGATGAGCCCTTCGGTCATGCGGCCTCGCTGTCGGCGGGTTGCCCGCCCGAGAAGAGCAGGTCGAGGCAGCGCTCCTTGGCGCGGATGAATTCGGGTGCCGTGACGACGCCGCGTCCGCGCGGGCGCGGCAGGTCGACCTCGAAGCGGTCGGCGATGCGGCCGGGGCGGGGCGAGAGCACGCAGATCTCGTCGGAGAGGAAGATCGCCTCGTCGACGTCATGCGTGACGAAGAGGACGGTGCGGCCGAAATCCTTCCAGAGCGTCAGCAGCCATTCCTGCATGCGGAAGCGGGTCTGCGCGTCGAGGGCCGCGAAGGGCTCGTCGAGCAGGATGACGTCGTTGTTGCAGAGGAGCGTCCGCAGCAGCGCGGCGCGCTGGCGCATGCCGCCCGAAAGGCTCGCCGGATAGTGCGTCTTGAAGCGACCGAGGCCATAGCGATCCATCAGCGGCTCGGCGAGCGCGCGAGCCTGCCGGCGATCGACGCCCTGGATCTCGAGGCCGAAGATCACATTGTCGAGGATCGTCCGCCAGGGCAGCAGCAGGTCCTTCTGCAGCATGTAGGAGACGAGCCCGGCGCGGCCGGTGATGTCCTCGCCGTCGAGCACGACGCGGCCGGCGCTCGGCTGCAACAGGCCCGCCATGATGTTGAAGAGGGTGGACTTGCCGCAGCCGGACTGGCCGATCAGGCTGACGAAGCTGCCCGGCGCGACATCGAGCGAGATGTTCTCGATCGCGCGCACCGGCGGCCGGCCGCCGGTCCTGAATTCATGCGTGAGGCCGTCGAGGCGCAGTTTCGGCGCCGGCGGAATGCCCTCGATCGCTGTCGCAGTCGTCATGCGCATGGCTCCTTCGAACGGATCGGTCGCGCTGATCGCGCGGTGACTACGGGAAGGGTTGGTGCCGCCGGATGGGACCCGCGACGGTCGGTCCGGTATCCGCGGCAGAGAGCCGGGCAATCGGTCGATGGCGTCGTCGATCCTGGAAATGCCTGCATGGCGTCACCGTCGATCCCCTCTGGGTCCGGCCGGCTGGCCTTTCCCATTGTGTGAGATCTCCCGGGTTTTTATCCCGCCGTGCATCGGTGCGGATTTCTCCCGCCCCGACTGCAGCTCTCGGTCCTGCGCACCCGTGGGTGCCGGATCCCTAGCCGCTTAGCTCGTCCCATGAGAAGCAATGGGCGTGCCAATTGTGTACCGTCGGAATTCCGCGCGATGCGGCGCTGCGCTCGCGCCGTACGCCGTCAATGAATCGGCAAGGCGGCGCTGAAAGCGGGCTGCTGGCCGCGCGATGTTCAGGGTCGGGCGATCCGCGCCGTCCAGCCGCGCAGCGGAGCCGCTTTCGCACAAGAAGGCACCGCGATGCCGCTGCGCGCGGCGCTTGCAGCGCATTGAAGGTGGCCTGCGGCCGCCGCTGCCTGCAAAACCGGCAGAACAGGAGGCTGGCCTTGAGGACGACGCACGCGAAAGAAGACCGGCGCGGACGGGCGTCAGCGCCGGTGATGACAGCGAAGCGGTGTTTCGCCGGTCTCTGCGGCTCAGCGGAACGCGCCGACCGTCTCCATCAGCTGCTCGACCTTCTCGCGCAGGACCTTGCCGCCATGCATGCGGCCATTGTCCTTGAACCAGGAGCCGACGACGGCGCCGTCGGCGACCTTCATCACTTCGGCCGCATTGTCGGGCGTCAGCCCGCTGCCGACGATCACCGGCAGCGACGAGCCGGCCTTGATCTCCTCGATCTCGCCGAGCGGCGTCGCATCGCCGGTGCGACTGCCGGTGGCGATGAGGATTTCGGCGCCGAAGAATTCGACGTCGCGGGCCTGCTCGGAGACGGGCCGGTCGCCGACGATGGCGTGGCTGCCATGCTTCACATGCACGTCGGCGAGCACGACGATGTCGTCGGCCTCCAGCATCTGCCGATAGCGCAGCGCCTCTGCCGCGGCGCCCTCGATGAAGCCTTCATTGGCGACATAGGCATTGGCCCACTGGTTGACGCGGATGAATTCCGCACCGCAGGAGCGGGCGCAGGCGAGCGAGGCCTTGGCGGCATTGGCGACGATGTTGAAGCCGAGCGGCAGCTTGGACGCGCGCTTGATGCGGTCGCCGATCACCGCCATGGCACCGACCGTCTCGAAGCCGATCCTGTCCGGCTTCAGGAAGGGAATGTCGCCGGCATTCTCGAGCAGGAGGCCATCGACGCCGCCGGCCTCGAGCAGCAGCGCCTCTTCCAGCGCGGCGTCATAGACGCTTTCGAGCGAGCGGCCGCGGAAGAGCGGCGAACCCGGCAAGGGCAGCACATGCACCATGCCGATGATCGGCTTCCTGACGCCGAAGAGCTGGTCGAGCCGGCTCGTTCCGATCGGATTTTGGGTATCCATGGGCGCTTCCTCGATCATTCTGTGCGGTCGATGCCCCAGATGCGCGCGGCATTGCGCCAGAAGACCTTTTCCTGGTCCTCGGGCGAGAGGCCGATCACCTTCAGCTTCATCTGTTCGACGGCGGGGGACTGGTAGGGAACGTCGGAGCCGTAGAGCAGGCGATCGGCCGAAACGTTCTTGACGAAGGTCATGATGTCGAAGGGATAGGCCTGCGACATGTCGACGACGATGTTCGGATATTCCTGGCAGGCGAGGATCGCCTCCCAGAGAAAGGTGTGCATGCCGATATGCGCGAGCTGGAAGGTCACCTTCGGATAGGCCTTGGCGGCCTGCGCCTGCAGATAGGGCAGGTCGCGCGGCGCATCGCCGGAATGCATCAGCACCGTCAGCCTGTATTCTTCGCATTTGTCGAGCAGCGGACCCATGATGCGCATGTCGCTCGGGCGGTAGAAGTCGTAGCCGGCGACGAGCTTGACGCCGCGGCAGTTCCAGTCGCCGACATAGCGGTCGATCAGCGCTTGCGTATGGTCGCCGCCGAAGGTCGGGTCGATGCGGGCGACGCCGACGATGCGGTCCGGATAGCGCAGCGCCGCGACGCCGATCTCGGCATTGGCCTTGTCGTAGTCGGCGTCCCAGGGCGGGCTCATGCGCCGGTCATGCGGGAACAGGATGCCGTGCGAGGCCTCCTCTTCGTCGAGCAGGCGGATGACGCTCTCCGGCTCGCCATGCACGAGATAGGGAACACAGGTGCTCGCAGCGACATTGCGGTCGGTGCCGTAATGCATATGCGCGTCGATGACCTTCACGTCGGCAGATCCTCTCCAAAAGCTGAGCGATAGCGCGCGGCGGCCTCATGAAAGCCGGGCAGGTTGGTCTGGCAGCCCCAATCCTCGACGACGAAGCTCGCCACGGCGCCGGCAAAGCCGCCGGTAACGGGGATCGGCCAGCCGCGCAGCCAGCCGACGAGGCTCGCGGCGACGAAGGCGTCGCCCGCGCCGGTCGAATCGACGAAGCGTGCGGCGGGAACGGCCGCCACATGCGTCTCGCCCGAAGCCGTGAACCAGCGGCTGCCGGTGTCGCCGCCGGTGACGACGACGAGGCTCGGGCCATGCGCCAGGATCTCGGCCGGCGTCGCCGCGCCGAGGGCGGCCATCAGGGCGGCGGCCTCGCCGCGCGACAGGAACAGGAGATCGCAGGCGGCGAGGAAGCGGCCGGTCTTGTCGCCCGCCGTCGCAACCATGCCGTTGATCGCCGTCGCCTGGCCGAGCGCGCGCGCATGCTCGATGGCGGCGAGCGTATAGGGGCTGAAGGCCTCGCTGACGACGAGGGCACGGGCGCGGGCGATCTCGGCCAAGGGCGCCGTCCAGCGGTCCTGATCCTCGGCGACGCCGCGATGCGAGACGCAGAAGCCGCGATTGGCCGCATCGAAGAAGTTGAAGCTGTGGCCGGAGCGGGCGCCGGGGACGAGCGCGGTGCCGGCGAGATCGACGCCGAGCGCCTCGAGATGGCTGTCATAGCCCGAGGCGACGAAGTCGTCGCCGACGACCATGCCGAGCCCGACGCGCGCGCCGAGCTTCGCCGCGACCGCGGCGATATTGGCGCTGCAATCGCCGAAATGGACCTTCTCCATCTCCTCGATCGGCATCGAGAGGGGCAGCGTCTCGCCCTCCTGCGGCAGCCGCTCCATGCGCAGCAGGTGGTCGAAGATGGTCCAGGAGCCGATCGAATAGAGGTCGAGCGTCATTTGACGGCTCCGAGCGTCAGCCCGCGCGTGATCTGGCGCTGGAACAGGATCGCCGCGACCATGCCGGGCAGCGCCGACACCATCGCCGAGGCGGCCATCAGGCCCCATTTGATCTGGTCGAAGGTCATGGATTGCAGGATTCCCATCGTGACGGGCCGCGTCGAACCGCCCGCCAGCACGAGGCCGAAGATCAGGTTGTTCCAGGAGAAGATGAAGGCGATGATCATCGCGCTGGCGATGCCGGGCCGCGCGATCGGGATGACGATCGAGACCAGGATGCGCCAGACCGGGGCGCCGTCGACGCGCGCCGCCTCCTCGATCTCGACCGGGATGTCGCGGAAGAACGAGGCGAGGATCAGCACGGCGAGCGGCAGCGTGATCAGCTGGTGCACCAGGATCATGCCGGCATAGGTGTCGTAGAGCCCGCTGCGCGTGTAGATCACATAGAGCGGCAGGATGATCGAGAGCTCCGGCGCGAAGCGGAACGACAGGAACGTGAACTGGATGTTGCGCGCCGCCTTGGTCCGCCGCCGCGCCAGCGCATAGGCGGCCGGCACCGCGAGCGTGATCGAGACGAGGACGGCGCCGCCCGAGATGATCAGCGAGTTCATCAGGAAGCGCAGCAGGTCCGGCAGTTCGCCGGCCGCCCGCTCGGCCTCGTTGCCGAACAGCACCTCGACATAGTTCTCGAGCGTTGGCGTGAAGATGAAGCGGGGCGGCCAGGCGATGATGTCGCCGAAGCTTTTCAGCGACATCAGGAAGATCCAGACGATCGGCAGCAGCACGAACACCGAGAACGCGGCATAGCCGAGCGCCATCAGCACGCCGTGCCTCACGTCGCGGAGCGAGAGGTCAGCGCGCATAGCGGCGGGCCTCCTGTCGCTGCCAGAGGCCGAGCAGCGTGCCCGAGATCGCATAGCAGAGCGCCCAGAGCACGAAGACGATCGCCATGGCGCGGCCGAGATTGGACCAGCGATAGGCCTCCTCATAGGCCATGACGTGCAGCGTGCGCGTCGCATTGAGCGGCCCGCCGCGCGTCGTCGCATAGATGATCTCGAGCGACTTCAGCGCGTCGGAGACGCGGAAGAGCGCGACCAGCAGCACATAGGGGCCGAGCAGCGGCAGCTTGATCCGCCGCACGATCTGAAGGGGCGAGGCGCCGTCGACCCGCGCCGCCTCGACGAGGTCGAAGGGAACCGACTGCAGCCCGGCGAGCAGGATGATGGCGGCGAGCGGCGTGAACAGCCAGCTGTCGATGATGACCACCGAGAGCATCGCGGTTGCCGGATTGGCGAGCCAGGGCTGCGGATCGATGCCGAGGAAGGAGAGCAGGTAGTTCAGCACGCCCTGCTGCGGCTGCATCATCGTCTTCCACATCAGCCCGGCGACGACGGGGGGAATGAGCAGCGGCAGCACCAGCACCGAGCGGAAGAAGGATTGCAGGCGGCCGGGAACATCGAGCAGCAGCGCGAAGGCGAGGCCGAGCGGCAGCTGGATGGCGACGACGAGCGCGGTATACGCGAGCGTATTGCCGAGCGCGGTCCAGAACAGCGGCGTGACCGCGAGGCGCGCGAAATTGCCGAAGCCGACGAATTTCGTCGCGCCGGCATAGAGCTTCTGGTCGGTGAGGCTGGTGTAGAGGCCGGTCAGGAACGGATAGAGGCTGAGCAGCAGCAGCAGAAGGGCTGGTGCCAGCAGCAGGAGGAACGTGCCCCGGGCAAGGCCGTTCTCGGTGTCGTCACGTCGCCGCGGGGTCATTCTCGTGCCTGGACTGGGCTTCACGCAAGGAAGAGCGGACGGCGGCGTGGGCACCGCCGTCCCTCTTGTCGCCGTCAGGGCGCGATCATCGCCTGGATGTCGTCTTGAGCGGCGCAAAGGTTGGTTTTCACGTCGCCTTGCCCGAAATAGGACTGCTGGACGGCCTCGGCCCAGCGATCGAGCATGCGCGTCAATTCCGGATGCGGCGGGAAGCGGAGGGCGGCCACCTCGGCCTCGGTCTTGGCGGCGGCGACATATTGGCCGGGCGTCTCGCCCCAGCCTGCCATCAGCGCGGTGACCTTCGGATCGTCCCAGACCGACTGGCGCACCGGGTTCATGTTGCCGGCGAGCGCGGTCTTGACCGAGATGTCCTTCGAGGTGACCCATTCGAGGAACAGCCAGGCGGCGGTCTTGTTCTTCGAGGCCGCGTTCATCGACAGCGACCAGATCCAGGCGGCCGCGGCGCGCTTGCCGTCGGGGCCGAGCGGGGTCGGGGCATAGCCGACATCGTCGGAAATGCTCGACTGCTTCGGATCCTCATAGACGGGCGCGAACAGGTTCGCCTCGTTGAACGAGAGGACATACTGGCCGGAGGCGAAGCCCTGCATCGCCTGGTCCCAGGTGAAGGCGCCGGCGTCGGCCGGCGAGGCCTTCTTGATCAGCGTGATGAAGTCCTCGGTCGCCTGGATGCTCTTCGGCGAGCAGATCTGCAGCTTGCCGTCGGCATCGAGCATCTCGACGCCATAGGACTGCAGCATGGTGCCGAAGGTCAGGTAGGGCAGGTCCCAATAGTGGTCGAAGCGGGTGATGAGGCCGTTGATCGGTCCGTTGGGGCCGGTGGTCTTCAGCTTGTCGGCGATCGCGAGCAGCTCGGCATAGGTCTCGGGGACCTTGAGGCCGAGCTTCTTCATGAGGCTCGGCCGATAGGCGAGCTGGTAGCTCTCGAAATTGATCGGCAGCGCCCAGAGCTTGCCCTCGCCGACGCCCTTCAGCGGCTCCAGCGTCCAACGTCCGGAGGCGAGGACGCCGGGGATGAAGTCGGCGAGATCATAGTCGGCGCCGGTCAGTTTCTCGTCGGCGAGATAGCCGTCGAGCGGCTCGAGCCAGCCGCCGGTCGCATATTGCCAGTTGTTGAGCGGCGACGTCATGAACACGTCGTAGCTGCCGGTCTTGGACGAGAGATCGGCGAGCAGCTTCTCGAAGCCGGGCTGCTCGGCCAGTTCCTCGAACGTCACCTTGATGCCGGTCTTCTCGGTGAATTCCGGCAGCAGCGGCTTCAGGCTGTCGACGAAGGGATGCGAGATCATCAAGAGATTGAGGCTGCTGCCTTCGGCGGCACGCCAGTTGGTGTCGGCCGCGGCCGGGAGCGTCGTCAGCGCGGACGTGGCGGCCATTGCGGCGGCGAAAAGCCCGGCTGCGAAGAGAGTGGGGCGCGGGGCCCCCGCTGTCGAAGACATGGATTGACCCTTCTGGATGAGCGAGCCGCCGGGCTTCAGCCTCATGTCGGCGAGTGATCTGTCACATTCGATCTTGCACTTTCGTGCACGCTTGGCACTAATGAGTGCATCACGGTGTCGGCCATCGCGTCAACACCTTTGTGCAGTGCTCGCACGGAAGTTCGCGTAAAAATGGCGCAGTCGGAAGAAGACCTGCTCGTCCAGCTGGCCTGGCTCTATTACGTCGCCAATCTCAACCAGGAGGAGATCGCGGCGCGGCTCGGCGTCTCGCGCTTCAAGATCACGCGCCTGCTCGCCCGCGCCCGCGAGACCGGCATCGTGCGCATCTCGATCGACCACGCCACGGTGGCGACGCTGGAGCGCGGCGAGGCGATCGCCCGCCGCTTCGGGCTCATCGAATGCATCGTGACGCCGCCGCTCGGCCTGGCGAAAGACGACTCCGGCGAGGGCGCGGCGGCGCGGCGCGCGGTCGGCATCGCGGCCGCGAGCTTCCTGACGCGCCGGCTGGACGAGGCGGAGCAGCTCGTCGTCGGCCTCGCCTGGGGCCGCACCATCGCGGCGATGGTCGATGCGATGCCGACGCTGCGCAAGAGCGAAGCCCGCTTCGTGTCGCTGATGGGCTCGCTCAGCCGGACGGCGCGCACCAATCCGTTCGATTGCGCGCAGGCGCTGGCGCAGCGCTGCGGCGGCGAGGCCTATCTGCTGCCGGCGCCGTTCATTGCCGACAGCGAGTCCGACTACGACGTCATCATGAGCCAGAAGCTGGTGCAGGAGAGCCTCGCGCTGGCCCGGCGCTCCGACCTCATCGTGGCGAGCTTCGGCGATGCGTCGCAGAACTCTTTCATCTCGACGCATGATCTCGTCCATCGCGGCGAGATCGAGCAGTTGGAGCGCGACGGCGCCGTCGCGGACATGCTCGGCAAGTTCTTCGCCGAGGACGGCCGCGTCGTCGAGAGCCCGCTCAACCGCCGCACGCCCGGCATCGCGATCGATGAGATGCGGGCGCGCGAGATCGTCCTGCTCGGCGCTGGGCGCAGCAAGGTCGAGGCCTTGCGCGCCTTGCTGCGCTCCGGCCTCATCAATCGCCTCATCGTCGACGGCGACCTCGCCGAGGCTCTTGAGGCGCTCCGCTGACGGCGGGGCCTCAGATCACCTCGAGATGGTCGCGGTCCGGCAGCGCCGGGAACGGGGCGTGCGGCAGCGTCTGGTACCAGAAGGCGACCGAGGCGATGTCGTCCTGCAGCGGCAGGTAGCGCCGGTCGGTCTTCTCGGTGCGCCAGCCGAGCGCCTGGATGGTGATGCGGAGGTCGCTGTCGAAGCGCACGGGATCGGTCAGGTGCCAGCGATACATGCCGAAGCGCTGCTGGCTGCGATAGGTGCCGTCGGGCCGGAGCACCTGGTGGAGGCCTGAATAGGGCGTGCTGAACTCGCGGTAGCGGCTCTCCATCGTGTCGTCGACGACGCCGCCGTCGAAATTATAGGCGCCGCAGAAATAATCCTCGGTTCCCGTGCCGCAGATGGTCGGGAAGTCGCGGTCGCCGTCCATGAAGAACTTGATCTCGCCCTCGCCCCACCAGCCCGAATTGTTGACGCCCCAGGCCATGTAGGTGCCGACATAGTGGCCGCGGCCGCGGATGCCGTCGACGATGGTGTAGTCCGCCTTGAACGGCAGCGGGTTGGTGCGGCGGAACTGCGCGTGGAAATAGGCGGCGTCCTCGGGGACATCGGTCAGCGTGTAGTTGATCTGGTAGTAGATGATGCCGAAATTCTCGGGGTCGCGGTTCTCGATCGTCACCCGCGCCCGCCTGCGGAACGGCATTTCCCAGTAGCAGTTGAAGGCGCGGCCGGGATTGACGCAGACGGCGAGCGAGGACAGCTGCGCGAACTGGTTCCAGCCGGAGCAGAAGAAGTCGCCGATCGGCGCCTCGACGGAGGGATGCTCCTGGTCGTCCCAATGGATGCGGAGGATGAGGTCGCGCCAGCGCAGATTGGCGGTGGTCAGCCAGAACTGCTGGATGGCGCCCATGCCCTCGATATCGGCGAGCACACGGGTTTCGCCGGGCTCGATGCGGATCGAGGGCGACACCTTCCAGCCGAGCACGCCGCCATCGGCCGCGAGGCCGCGCGCATGGATGGCGCCGGTGCCCTCTGTGGCCTTGCCGCCGGCGCCTTTCTCGCCGGAGAAATTCTCGGGCGAGATCGATCGGCTCTTGGCATTCGAGAGGCGGTAGAGATTGGCGAGGCTGGAGCCGAGGCCGTCATATGCCGTCGTCATGTCGTTTCCTATTTGAGGCCGCTGGTCTTGATGGATTCCATGATCTGCCGCTGGAAGATCACGAAGACGACGAGCATCGGCGCCGCGACGATTGTCGAGGCTGCCATGATGTAGTTCCACGCCGCCGAATACTGGCTCTTGAAATTGGCGATGCCGACCTGGACCACCCATAGCCTGTCGTCGGCCGCCACCGTCAGCGGCCAGAGAAAGGCGTTCCAGTTGGCGAGGAAGAAGAGGATGGCGAGCGAGGCGAGGATCGGCCGGCTGAGCGGCAGGATGATGTTCCAGTAGATGCGCCAGTAGCCGGCCCCGTCGATGACGGCGGCCTCCTCGATCTCGCGCGGCAGCGAGAGATAGTATTGCCTGAGCAGGAAGATGCCGAAGGCGTTGAAGATCGCCGGCACGATGAGGCCGGCATAGCTGTTCAGCATGCCGAACGCCCGCACGAGAATGAACAGCGGCACGATGATGACCGGCAGCGACACGAGGAAGGTCGAGAAGATCAGCATGAAGATCGTCTCGCGGCCGGGAAAGCGCAGCCGCGCCAGCGAATAGCCGGCCATCGAATGGAAGAGCAGCGCGACGATCGTCACCACGGCCGAGACGAAAAGCGTGTTGGCGAGATAGCGCAGGAACGGCACCTCGGTCAGCACATAGACGAAGTTGGCGAGGCTCGGCGCCTTCGGGACGAGGTTCGGCTGGAACACCTCATTCGGCGCCTTGAAGCCGATCGAGACCATCCAGACGAGCGGGGCAACCGTCATCAGAGCGAGGACGAGGGCGACCAGCATCCAGACCATACGGACGATGCCGACCTGGCCCCGCGTGAAGGAGAAGGCGCCGTTACTCATAATCGAACCGTCCGCCGCGCGTGATCAGGAACAGGGCGCCTGTGAGCAGCATCAGCACCACGACGAGCAGCGAGGCCATGGCTGCGGCATAGCCGAAGGCGCTGTACTGGAAGGCCTGCTGGTAGATGTAGGTGATGAGCACAGCCGTCGAATTGGCGGGCCCGCCCCGCGTCATCACATAGATGAGGTCGAAGGCCTGCGAGCCGGCGACGGCTGCGACGAGCGAGACGAGCAGCACGAAGAAGCTGGTCGGCCGCAGCAGCGGCATCGTGATGTGCAGGAAGCAGGCGATGCGCCCGGCGCCGTCCATGCGGGCGGCCTCGTAATATTGCTGCGGGATATCCTGCAGCCCGCCGAGGAAGATGAGCATGTAGAAGCCCATCAGGAACCACACCGAGATGAAGACGACGGTGTAGAGCGCAAGGTTGGGGTCGCCGAGCAGCGAGACGCCGTGAATGCCCACCAGAGCGAACAGCCGCGCGATGACGCCGATCTTGTCGGCGGTCATCACCTGCGCGATGAGCGCGATCACCACGAGGCTCACCATTTGCGGGGCGAAGAAGAACGACCGCATGACGGTGTTGAAGCGGTTGGTTTCTTGCACCAGCAGGGCGAGGCCGAGGCCCGCGACATAGAGCGAGGGGACCAGCAGCACGACATAGGTCGCGGTGACGCGCGCGCATTGCCAGAAGAGCGGGTCGGCCATCATGCGGCGATAGTTGTCGAGGCCGGCAAAGGTGAAGGCGCCGAAGCCGTTGACGTCGAAGAAGCCGATGGCGAGCGCCAGCAGCATCGGCAGTCCAACGAAGACGAAGAGGCCGAGGGCGTCGGGCAGGACGAAGAGATAGCCGGCGATCGCCTCGCGCTGGGCTGCACTGAGACGCGAGCCGAGCGCCCGCCGCGGCGGCGGTACGCTGTGCTTTGCCTCGGCGGCGCGCCCGGCGGGGCCCGCGATCGGAGTGGTGCCGTCAAATGACATGGTCTGGTCCCGGAAGGACAGGCGAGGGAGCCCGCAGGGCGGGCTCCGGCTTTTGCGATTGATCAGGAGGGCGGGGGGCCCTCAGAGCATCGGCGCGCCCTTATAGGTGGCGAGGAACGCGTCGAGCTGCTTGGAGGCGGCGGTCGCCGTCGCCTGCGGATCTGCGCCGCCGAGCTGGGTCTGCTGGATCGCGTCGGAGATGATCTTGTAGACTTCAGGCGGCAGGCGCGGCTCGCCGCGCGTCCCCGGCAGGATGTCCTTGGCGAAGAGCGCGAGATTGCCCTTGTTGAAGGCGTCGGCGCCGGCCTTGAGCACGCTGGTGCGGGTTGGCATGTCCGACTTGGCGACCGTGCACCAGTCGACATTGCGCTGGATGGAATCCGGCGCCATCGAAGCGAGCGCCCAGGCGATGAACTTGCTGGCCGCCTCGGGATTCTTGCCCTTGGCATTGGCGACGAAGGCCCAGCCGCCGCCGACGGTGACGTATTTTCCGCCCTTCGGGATCGGCAGCTTGAAGATGCCGTAGGGCACGTCCTTGGCGTTGCTCTCCATCGCCGAGATGCCCCAGATGCCGACATTCTGGATGGCGCAATAGCCGGCTCCGAGATTGGCGGCGATGTCGCCTCCGCCACCGCCGAGCACCTGGCGCGGCGCGGCGCCGGAATTGATCGCGTCCTGCCAGAATTTCAGGGCCTGGACGACCGCGGGCGAATCGAACGCGCTCTTGCCGGAAGCGTCCTGGAACTCGCCGCCGCCCTGCCACATGAAGGGATACCAGGTGAAGTTCTGGTAGTAGCCGGGACCGGTCTCGAAGACGAGGCCGTAGCGATCGGACGTCGTCAGCATCTTGCCGAGCTCGAGCAGTTCGTCCCAGGTCTTCGGGATGTCGTTCTCGTTCAGCTTCGCGTCCTCGAAGGCCTTCTTCGAATAGTAGAAGGCCATCGGCTCCAGCTCCATCGGGATGCCGTAGATCTTGCCGTCGACCTTGCGGCTGGCGATGATCCCTTCGGGATAGTCGGCCTGCGCCTCGGCCTCGATCGCGGGCGTCAGATCGAGCAGGACGCCGCCATTGTAGTAGCGCAGAAAGTCTCCGGGCGAGATCAGGAAGATCTCGGGACCCTGGCCTGAGGCGAAGGCCGTCGAAAGCTTCGAGCCGTTCATGTAGTCGGCATTCGGAACGTAGTCGAGCTGGACCTTGACGTCGTGCGTCTTGTTGTAGTCGTCGGCCATCTTGACGAACCAGTCGACCTGGCTCTGCACCTGGCCGCCCGGCGCATAGAAATTCCAGAAATGCAGCGGTTCGTCGGCGCGGGCGCCTCCGATCATCGGCAGGCCGGCAATCCCGGCGGCACCGAAGGCGGTGGCGCCCTTCAGGATCGAGCGGCGCGACCACCCGGCCGGCAGGCTGTTGTTGTCTGGCATCCTATCCTCCCTTGTTATGACGGTTCTTTTCAGGAATGCGTCCCTCCTCCGGACGCACCCGAACCTTTCATGCCGTGTCGTACCTCTTCAGGACGCATGGCAGGACCTCCTGGCGCCCCTCGCCCTGCCAGCGGCCGTCGAAACGGTCGCGCAGCATGGCGACGGCGCGGCTGGCGAGCATCGCCGGCCGGTTGCCGACCCGCGTCAGGCGCGGGCGCACATAGTCGAGATGTTCGAAATCGTCGAAGGTCGCGACGGCGAGATCGCCGGGGACGGCAAGGCCGCGATCGTGGAAGGCCGCGAGCCCGCCGCGCGCCATCAGCGAATTGGCAAAGAACACCGCGCTCGGCAATGCGCCGCCGCTCTCGGCGACGAGCCGGTCGACAGCCTCATAGCCGGACGGGACGAGATAGGTTCCCTCGATGCGGATGATCGCGTCGAGAGCGCCGCCGTGATCGGCGAAGCCCGCTTCGAAGGCATCGCGGCGGATGACCGCCTGCTCGAAAAAAGCAGGGCCGGTGACATGGGCGATGCGCCGATGGCCGGCCTTGGCCAGATATTCGCCCATCTGATAGGCGCCGCCATAGTCGTCGAAGCCGATGGCGTCGATGGCCCGGTTCGGCAG
Organism: Kaistia sp.; assembly: GCA_965229325.1. Taxonomy (GTDB): domain Bacteria; phylum Pseudomonadota; class Alphaproteobacteria; order Rhizobiales; family Kaistiaceae; genus Kaistia. The sequence goes on from OZ245873.1 coordinate 3,960,963, forward strand.
ATGGCCGAGAAAGACGGCGGGCAGCTCGAGATCGAACAGATCGTCCTGCATCCTGTGCACGGCGAAATCGGCGATGATCAGCCCATCGACGCGCTTGTTGCGGATCTGGCGGAAATACTCGCGGCCATGCTCGGCCGAATGGCCGCCGGGGACGTCGGTGTTGAAGATGAGCGTGTCGAGGCCGGCGGTTTCCAGTTCCGACTGGATGACCTTCACGAGCTCCGGATAGAACGGGTTCAGGATGTCGGGGATCAGCACCGCAATGAGATTGGTGCGCCCGGTGCGCAGCGAGCGCGCCTGCGGGTTCGGCTCATAGCCGAGCTCAGCGACGGCGGCCAGCACCTTCTCCCGCAGCGGCTTCGACACGCGGTCGGCGTGGTTGAGCACGTGCGATACCGTCGTCCGAGACACCCCAGCTCTGTTGGCAACTTCTGAAATCGTCGGCATGGGCGTGACCGTAGCGCCCGATAAATCGATTTGCAAATCCATTTGTGAATCGATTTGTAGAGGCGGTGCCGACGCATCGCGCGGCCCTCAGCGCCGTCGCCGGCGCGTCGGGCGGATCGGCCGAAATGGACGGGACGGCTTTGCAAAACGCGGCGGGCGACCTTAGGCTTGCAAAAAAAAAGGGTCGCCTGCGGGCGCGGGAGGGTGTGATGCTGGCGGACGTTGAAACTGCGCAACCCCAGTCGGGGCTCGCGCAGCGCGTCGCGACGCGGATCATCTTCTTCATCGCCGGGCTCGGCATGGCGGCCTGGGCGCCGCTGGTGCCGTTCGCCAAGGCGCGGGTCGGCATCGATGACGGCGTGCTCGGGCTGCTCCTGCTCTGCCTCGGCGGCGGCTCGATGGTGACGATGCCGCTCGCCGGCGCCTTCGCCGCGCGGTTCGGCTGCCGGGCGGTGTTCACCGGCTCGACGCTGATGCTCGCCGCTGCCCTGCCGCTGCTCGCCAGCGTCACCAGCCTGCCGCTGCTGGTCGCGGCCCTCCTGGTGTTCGGAGCGGGCGTCGGCGCGATGGACGTGTCGATGAACATCCAGGCGATCATCGTCGAGCGCCACTCCGGCCGCTCGATCATGTCCGGCTTCCACGGCCTGTTCAGCCTTGGCGGCATCACAGGGGCTGCCGGCGTCACGGCGCTGTTCGCCTTCGGCGCCGGCCCGCTCGGCGCGGCGCTCGTGGTGGCGGCGATCGTTGTCGCCTGTCTCGTCGTCGCCTTCCCCTATCTCCTTACCTATGGCAGCCGCAGCGATGGGCCGGCCTTCGCGATCCCGCATGGCGTGGTGCTGTTCATCGGCATTCTCTGCTTCATCACCTTCCTCACCGAAGGCGCGATGCTCGACTGGAGCGCGGTGTTCCTGACGTCGGTGCGCGATGTGACGCCGGATTGGGCCGGGCTCGGCTATGCCGCCTTCGCCGTCACCATGACCATCGGCCGGCTTTCCGGCGACCGGATCGTCAGCCGCTTCGGCCCTCGCCGGGTGATCGTCTTCGGCGGCATCTGCGCCGGCTGCGGCCTGTTGCTCGCGACCTTCGTCCCGGTGCCGGCTGCGGCGCTCGCCGGCTTCGCGCTGGTCGGCGTCGGCTGTTCCAATATCGTGCCGGTGCTGTTCTCGAGCGTCGGCCGCCAGAAGGTCATGCCCGAGGCGGTCGCCGTGCCGGCGATCACGACGCTCGGCTATGCCGGCATCCTCGTCGGCCCGGCGGCGATCGGCTTCATCGCCCATGCGGCGAGCCTGCCGGTCGCCTTCGCGATCGTGGCGCTGCTGTTGTTCGGCGTCGCAGTGAGCGCGAAGCGCCTCGACGTCTGATCGGAAGAGATCCGGGCGGCGAGGGACCCCCGCCGCCCGGCTCATAGCCTCAGTAGCGCTGCGGACCCGTCGGCTTGTTGCCGACGATCTCGTCGATCTTCGCCATCACCTCGGGCGTGACCTTGTCGCGGTTGTCGAGCGAGGCGAGGTTGTCGTCGAGCTGCGACAGCTTCGAGGCGCCGAGGATCACCGTCGAGACATGCGGGTTGGCGAGGCACCAGAGCAGCCCGAGATGCGCCATGGGAATGCCGATCTCCTTGGCCAGCGCGGTCAGTTCGCCGACGGTGGCGAGCTTCTTCTTGCCGTCCTCGCTCTGCCAGATCTCCTTCAGCCACTCGTAGCCGGGGAGGTTCAGGCGGCTGTCGTCCGGGATGCCGCCGGCATATTTGCCGGTGAGGATGCCCGACGCGAGCGGCGACCAGATCGTGGTGCCGAGGCCGGTCAGCTCATAGAGCGGCAGGTAGTCGCCCTCGACCTTGGCGCGCTCGAAGATGTTGTACTGCGGCTGCTCCATGGTCGGCGGCGTCAGGCCATGCGCGCGGGCGACGCCATAAGCCTCGGTGATCTGCTGCGCCGTCCATTCCGAGGTGCCCCAATAGAGCACCTTGCCCTGCGCGATCAGGTCGTGCATGGCGCGCACGGTTTCCTCGATCGGGGTATCGATGTCGGGGCGATGGCAGAAATAGAGGTCGAGATACTCGACCTGCAGCCGCTTCAGCGCGGCGTGGCAGGCATCGGTGACATGCTTGCGCGACAGGCCGCGCTGGGTCGGCTTGGAGCCGCCCCAGAACACCTTCGACGAGACGATATAGCTGTCGCGGCTCCAGCCGAGGCGGGCGAGCGCCTCGCCCATCAGCGCCTCGGAGACGCCGGCCTCATAGCCCTCGGCATTGTCGAAGAAGTTGATGCCGGCGTCATAGGCGCGCGTCATCATCTTCATCGCGTCGTCCTGGCCGACCTGCTTGCCGAAGGTCACCCAGGAGCCGAGCGAAAGCTCGCTGACCTGCAGGCCGGATTTGCCCAAGCGGCGATACTTCATGACGTCATTCCTCGCGTTTCGTTTCGCGAGCATCGGCTGGCGCTGGCGCCGGGACGATGCTCCCTGATGTTGGTCTGATCGACTGTCGCCTTTGGGGCGGATCGGGATGGAGGCGGCACCGGGGACGGATGACACCGCGTCTTGCGCCGGGGCGGGGGGTTTGCCCGCGGCGGCAAATGCGCTCACAGTGGTTTGGTTCCCGCCGCTCAGTGGCAGGCGACGCCCGATTGAACCCATTCAGAGCCCGCGATGCAAGCCTGTCGCCACCCATCATGATCGCCGTCGGCATCCTCTCCGTCTTTCTCGTGCTCGCCGCCCACTGGCTCGGCATCTATCTCACCCGCCGCCTGTTCGAGGCCGCGCTGCTCCGTTTCGCGCGCCGCGGCGTGCTCGGGACCGAGATCGCCTTCGCGCTGGCGATCTTCGGTCTCGTCCTGCTCAATTTCGCCGATGTGCTGATCTGCACGGGATTGGTGATGGCGGGCGGCGAGGGCATTCCCGCCGGCGCGGCGTTTCATTTCGCGATCGCCAATTTCACCACGGTCGGGCTGGCGGATCCGTCGGGGGGCAACATCCCCGCTTTGGCCGGTCCGCTGATCGCGATGTGCGGCATCGTCAGCTTCGGCTGGAGCACCAGCTTCCTCGTCGCCTGCTCGAACGCCGTCGGCATCCATCGCCAGCGCACGTCGCCACCGCCGGCCGACCCGCGCTGATCACGGTTTGGTGAGGCTGTAACGGATCCGGCAATGCCTGCGTAAGGGTCATCAGAGGCCGATGTGATCGGCGCTGCGTGACCCGAGCGGAGGATAGCCATGACGAACGACGAGCGCCGTCCTCTTCGGCGCAGCGCGGCCGCTGCTGCCGTGCTGGCGCTGTTCGCAGGATCCGCCGCAGCGGCGCCGCGCAGTGACGTGACGGTCGTCGAGCTCTTCACCAGCCAGGACTGCTCCTCCTGCCCGCCGGCCAACGCCAATGCCGCCGCGCTCGCCGACCGGCCGGACCTTCTCGTGCTCTCCTTCGGCGTCACCTATTGGGACAGTCTCGGCTGGAAGGACAGTTTTGCCCGCGAGGACTTCACAGAGCGCCAGCGGATCTACGAGCCGGCGCTCGGCCGCGACGGACCGTTCACGCCGCAGATCGTCGTCGGCGGCGCAAGCGATACGGTCGGCAACGACCGCGCCACCATCCTGGCGCTGATCGCCAAGGGCCGTGCCGCGGGCCCGGCGATCGCGCTGTCCGGAGAGACAGTGACGATCGGGCCGGGCAAGGCGGACGCGGCCGCCGATGTCTGGCTGGTCCGCTACGACGCGCGCACCATCGATGTCGCCGTCCGCCGCGGCGAGAACGGCGGCCGCACGCTGCCGCATCGCAATGTCGTCCGCGACCTCGCCCGCATCGGCCATTGGGCCGGCGCAGAAACCGAACTTCCGCTGCCCGCCGCGGCGCCCGGTCTCAGGACAGCCGTCCTGGTGCAAGCCCCGAAGGGCGGGGCGATCCTCGCGGCGGTGACCGACTGACATCAGGGTCCCAAGGGGCCGACGAGACGACCGGAGGCGGCAGGCCCGCGCCCGGATCGAAGGTTCGCGCGCTGTCGGAGGGCGGCGCGGGGACCAGCGCGCGGCAGACCGGCGGGGCCGGCGCCGCTTCTCCCTCCAGACCAGAGGACATCAGACCATGAACACCGCCTTCAAGACCTTCGCCCTGCCGCTGTTCGCCGCCTTCCTCGCCACCGGCGCCTTCATGTCGACCGCCCAGGCCGAGGATGCGATGAAGCCCGACGCGATGGCGACCGACGCCATGAAGCCCGACTGCCCGGCCGGCAAGACCTGCGACGACGCCATGAAGGCGGACGCCATGAAGCCGGACGCGATGGCTCCCGACGCGATGGCGCCCGATGCCATGAAGCCGGATGCGATGGCGCCGGACGCCATGGCTCCGGATGCGATGAAGCCCGATGCGATGGCGCCCGCCAAGTAGGCGCGTCCCCTGCCGGCGCATCGTTGAGCCGGCAAATCAAATCCGCCGCAATCCCCGCGCCGCCGATCAAGGCGCGTGGGATTGCGCCCGTGAACGACCCGTTTCCGCCGGGAGGCGCCCGATGAGCACGATCGAAGGTTCCCTGTCCGCGACGCCGCCGCGCCCGCCGGGACGGCTGCTGGTCCGGCGCCACTCTCTCGCCGTGCGGCTGACGCACTGGATCAACGTCCTCTGCTTCAGCATCCTGCTGATGAGCGGGCTGCAGATCTTCAACGCGCATCCCGAGCTCTATTGGGGACAGTATGGCGCCGATGCCGATCATTCGTTCCTGGCGCTCGAGGCCGTGCAGCAGGATGGCGCGCTGAAGGGCGTGACGCGGATCGGCAGCCTCGAGATTCCGACCACCGGCGTGCTCGGCGCCTCCGTCATCAATGGCGAGCTCAGGCCGCGCGGCTTCCCGACCTGGATCACGATTCCGAGCTACCGCAACCTCGCAGAGGGGCGGCGCTGGCACTTCTTCTTCGCCTGGTTCTTCGTCATCAACGGCTTCGTCTATCTCGTCTATGGCTTCTTCGCCGGCCATTTCCGCCGCGATCTCGCGCCCGGCGCCGGCGAACTGACGCCGCGTCATCTCGCCCATGAGGTGGCGTCGCATGCGCGGCTGCGCTTCCCGAAGGGCGAGGAAGCGCGACGCTACAATGTGCTGCAGAAGCTCACTTATCTCGGCGTCATCTTCGTGCTGCTGCCGGCGATGGTCTTGAGCGGGCTCACCATGTCGCCGGGCATGAACGCCGCCGTGCCGTGGCTCGTCGATCTCTTCGGCGGACGCCAGTCGGCGCGCAGCATCCATTTCATCTCGGCCTCGCTCCTGGTGCTGTTCCTCGTCGTCCATCTCGCGATGGTCGTCCTGTCCGGCCTCTTCAACAATCTCCGCTCGATGATCACCGGGCGCTACGCCATCGAAACCGCGCCCGCCGCAACGGCCAGGGAGACCGCGCCATGACCCTTCGTCTCAGCCGCCGCCGCTTCCTGATCGGGGCGGGCGTCACCGCCGGCGCCGCCGGGCTTTCCGGCTGCTCCTGGCTCACCGAAAGTGACGGCGTGCAGCGGGTGCTGGCCATGGCCGAGCGCCTGACGATGAGCTCGCAGCGCCTTCTCATGGGGGACGCCCTCGCACGGGAGTTCACCGAGGCCGACCTCTCGCCGGTGTTCAAGTCGAACGGCACCCACAAGCCGGACAGCGCCGTCTATGCGGCGCTCGCCGAGAACAACTTCGCCGACTGGCGGCTCCAGATCGACGGGCTGGTCGAGGCGCCGATGAGCCTTTCGCTCGCCGATCTCAAGCAATTGCCGTCGCGCACCCAGATCACGCGGCATGACTGCGTCGAGGGCTGGAGCGCGATCGGCAAATGGACCGGCGTTCCGCTCGGCCTGTTGCTGCGCACGGTGGGCCTCAAGCCCGACGCGCGCTATGTGGTGTTCCATTGCGCCGACGAATACGAGAAGACGCTGGACGGCAGCGGCCAGTACTATGAGAGCATCGATCTCGTCGACGCGTTCCATCCGCAGACGATCCTCGCCTATGGCATGAACGGCCAGGATCTCGCGATCCCGCATGGCGCGCCGCTGCGGCTCCGGGTCGAGCGGCAGCTCGGCTACAAGCAGGCCAAATATCTGATGCGCATCGAAGTGGTCGACAGTTTCGCCCGCTTCTATCGCGGCAAGGGCGGCTTCTGGGAAGACCGCGGCTATGAATGGTATGCCGGCATCTGACCGGCCCGCCACTCCGATTTCACTCCAAACAAGGAGAGCTGACATGGCGAACATGATCGAGCAGGCAACGACGTCGGCGGCAACGGCACGGAAGGCCGGACAGCGGCCGGGACTGCGGGCGCTGGCGCTCGCCGGCGCTGTGGTCGCGGCGATGCTGGGTGGCAAGGCCTTCGCGGCGGAGGACGCCGTGGTGATCCCCCCGCCCGTCGTCGACGAGGCCTCCACGGCGAAATCCGAGACGGCCGTCATCGCCGGCGGCTGCTTCTGGGGCGTGCAGGGCGTGTTCCAGCATGTGAAGGGCGTCACCAACGCCGTCTCCGGCTATTCCGGCGGCGCGGCCTCGACGGCCCACTACAATGTCGTCGGCACCGGCGAAACCGGCCATGCCGAGAGCGTCGCAGTGACCTTCGATCCGCGCCAGATCAGCTATGGCCAGATCCTGCAGATCTATTTCTCGGTGGCGCATGACCCGACCCAGCTGAACCGCCAGGGTCCGGACAGCGGCACGCAGTATCGCTCGGCGATCTTTGCCGGCAGTGCCGAGCAGAAGAAGGTGGCCGAGGCCTATGTGGCGCAGCTCGGCAAGACCGGCGTCTATGGCGGCGCGATCGTGACCGAGATCGCCCCGCTCAAGGGGTTCTATCCGGCCGAGGCCTATCATCAGGACTTCCTGACGCTGAACCCGACCTATCCCTATATCGTCTACAACGACTTGCCGAAGGTCGAGAACCTCCAGCGCCTCTTCCCCGCGCTCTACCGCGACAAGCCGGTGCTCGTCTCGGCCGCCAACGGCTGATGGTATCGTCCGGCGCCCCGTCGAAGGGGCGCCGGTTCGCGTTGTGGGTTCAGGCGGCGGCGCCGGGCTTGAAGACCATGGCGACGCCGTTCATGCAGTAGCGCAGGCCCGTCGGCTTCGGCCCGTCATTGAAGACATGGCCGAGATGGCCGCCGCAGCGGCGGCAATGCACCTCGGTTCGCGTCATGCCGAACGAGCTGTCGGTCGTGGTGCCGACCGCATCCGGCAGCGGCTGCCAGAAGCTCGGCCAGCCGGTGCCGCTGTCGAATTTCGTCTTCGAAGAGAAGAGCGGCAGGTCGCAACCGGCGCAAGCGAAGGTACCGGCGCGATGCTCTTCGAGCAGCGGGCTGGTGCCCGGCGTCTCGGTCGCCTCCTGGCGGAGCACCGCATACTGGTCCGCCGAGAGCCGCTTCTTCCATTCGGCGTCGCTGTAGCTGACCTCGAACGTGCCGGTGGCGGCGATCGCAGGCGCGGTGACGCGTCCGCGGGCAAGAATGCCGACGCCGAGCGCGGCGACGGCGCCGCCGAGCAGCAGTCTGCGGTTGATCATGGTTCGGTCTCCCAGGTTCTGTGAAGACCCGGAGCCGGGCCTCATGGGAGATACGTGAGCGGACCCGCTTTTGTGACGGGCGCGCCTCGGCGATCACCGACAGTTGAACGGAACGTCTATTTCACCGACGAGAAGGCGGTCGGCTGCAGGAACTGGCTGGAAACATTCGCGACGATCGGTCCGTCCTTCTCGCTCTCGCTGCGGCCCTTGATCCAGTCGGGATCGGCCATGAAGGCGGCCCACTTCGTCTCGCGCTCGGCGAGCGAGTCCCAGGCGATGAGATAGGTGAGGGCGTTGTTGGATTCGCCGATCATCGTCGTCCAGAAGCCCGCCTGGCGGATGCCGTGCTTTTCCCAGACGCCGAGCGTGACGTTCTGGAAGCGGGCGAGGAGGTTCGGCAGGCGGCCGGGCAGGCAGGTATAGACCCTGAGCTCGTAGATCACGTCACGTCATCCATCGGTTGGGGGATCGATCAGCGGGTGGGAGCGCGAGCATGGAGCGGCCGGCCCGCTCCGGCAAGCCCCTCCGGGCGGGTGCGGTTCGGCCAGCAGGCAGATGCCATCTCGCATCCGCCATGCTAGCCATCCTTCATCCGCAGGGAATGGGAGGGGTTGTGATGTTCGAAGGACGCTGGTGGAACGCGCCGCCGCGGTTTTCCCGCGAGGTGGACGCTCTCCATGTCGAGACCGGCAAGGAGACCGACCTCTGGAACAACACTTTCTATGGCTTCCGCCATTTGAACGGCCATGTCTTCGGCATCGAGGCGGCGGGTGACCAGACGCTGACGGTGAGCTTCCTTGCCGACTATCGCAATCAATATGACCAGGCTGGCGCGGCGATCCGTGTCGATGACACTGCCTGGCTGAAATGCGGCATCGAGTTCACCGAAGGCAGCATGAAGTTCTCGGTGGTGGTGACGCGGGACGACCAGTCGGACTGGTCGGTGCGGCCCTATGCCGGCGATCCCGCCGTGCCCGTCCGCCTGAGGCTCACCCGCCATGCCGAGGCGCTGCGGATCGATGTCTGGGAAGGCGAGGCGTGGCAGCTTGCCCGCGTCGCCTTCCTGCCGATGCCGGAGGTCGTGACCTGGGGGCTGATGGCCTGCTCGCCGAGCGGCGAGGGCCTCGCCGTCACCTTCAGCGATGTCGCGCTCGGCCCGGCGATCGAACGCGAGATGGTGTGAGGCGGCTCAGCCGAAGCGCGCGAGCGTGAAGATGTCGAGCGCGGGATCGCGCGGCCGGCCGAGCACCCGGTCGGCCGTCAGGCGGCCGATGAGCGGGCCGAGCGTATAGCCGTTGGCGGTGGCGGCGACGAAGAGGCCGGGCGCGCCGGGGATCTCGCCGATCAAAGGCGCGCCGTCGATATTGACGTTCATCGCCGCCCAGCTGCGCAGGAGATGCAGTCCTGAGAGCGCCGGAACGGTGCGCGCGGCGACCCAGAGATTGCCCTCGATGCTGGTGCGCAGGATGCGGGCGAAGCCGGTGTCCGGATTGGTCGACGCGGTCCAGGCGCCGCCGATGATCAGATTGCCGTTCGCCGCCTGCTTCATGGTGAGGTGGCGGTCGGCATGGGCGACGAGCTGGGCGAGGATCGGCCGCGTCGGTTCGGTCACCAGCATCTGAAGCGGCGCGCCATGGATCGGCAGAGTGACACCGGCGAGGCGCCCGACGGCACGCGACCAGCCTCCGGCCGCGATCACGACGCGGCGCGCGCGGATGGCGCCATGCGGCGTCGTCACGCTGTAGTCCTCGCCCGTGCGCTCGATCGCCGTGATCGCATGGCCATGGCTGAAGCGGGCGCCGCAGCGCTTCGCCTCCTTGAGGAGGGCCGGCGTCGCCTTCAGCGGATTGATCTTGCCTTCGAGCGGGCAATGCGAGGCGACGACCATGCGCTCGGAGATCGCCGGCGCGATGCGCGCGAGGTCGTCGCGGCCGATGACCTCGACATCGATGCCGACGCTGCGTTCGGCCGCGACCTTGCGGCGCAGGAAATCGGTCTGGTCGTGGTTCTCGGCGACCATGAGGCCGCCGGTGGTGGTGATCTCGAAATCAGCGCCGAGTTCCTGTTCGAGCGCCTTCCAGAGCAGCACGGCGTCGCGCTGCAATGGCAGCGTCTGCAGCGCCGGATTGCCGCCGGCCATCGCCTTCTGGCCGAAATCCCAGGAGAGGAGCTGCACATGCAGGCTGCCGGCATTGCCGCCGGAGGCCTGGCTGTTGGCGGGGCCGCTGTCGACGACGACGACATCCATGCCGTCGCGCGCGGCGAAAAGCGCCGTGGAGACGCCGATGACGCCGGCGCCGATGACGAGGAGGTCGCAGGTCGTGGGAAGCGGATCGGGCTGCGCCGCTGCTGGCGGATGCGGCCGCGGCGCGACCTCGCGGTGGCCGCCCCATTCCGGCTTCTCGCTGCCGATGAGGATCGCGGCCACAGGCTTTTCCGGGGCTTGCGGCGCGAAGAGATCGGACGCGGTGGCGCCACCGAGATCGCCGTCCCGCAACAGGCGCAGCGCCTCGCCGGCGCAATAGCGGCCCTGGCAGCGGCCCATGCCGAGCCGCGTCTGGCGCTTGAGGCTGCCGAGATCGGTGATGCCACGGTCACGGACGGCGACGATGGCGCCGGCGGTGACGTTCTCGCAGCGGCAGACGATCGTGGCCGGGTCGGTGACGAGGGCGGGCGGTGGTGCGGCGAAGGCGGTCCAGAGATGGCGCTGGAAGCGCCGTGCGCGCGTCAGTGCCTGCCGTGCCTCGGCGAGGGCTTCCGCAGGCGCTGCGCGGCCGAGCGCTTCGAGCATGGCGGCGCCGGCAATGGCACCCTCGCTCGCCGCGACCTTGCGGCCGCCGCCCTCGGCGCCGTCGCCGGCGATCCACAACGGCAGGGCGCCGGCGCGGCCGTCCTTCGCGCGGACGGGACGGGGAAAGCCGTTCGCAGGATCGACCGCCATCGGCGCGCCGAGCATGCGGGCGAGCGTCGTCGCCGGCACGAAGCCATAGCCCATCGCGACCGCGTCGACCTCGAAATCGCGCGGCTCGCCGCTGCCCGAAACGGGAACGGCACGCGCCCGCTCGGCCCGGCCGGTGCCCTCGATCGAGGCCAGGCGATAGCCTTCGACGAGGGGGATGCCGGCGCGCGCGAGCGCCGCCCGCATGGCGATCCCCTCCAGCGTCAGGCCGCGATCGGCGGCGAGCATGCCGGCGAAGGCGCCGAGATGGCGCGGGCTCGACGGCCGGCCGCTTTCGAGAGCCGCCACGACATGGCCGCCGCCGCGGGCGATTTCGAGCGCCGTCTGCCAGTTGAGCGGTCCATTGCCGGCGATGAGGATGCGCTTCCCCGGCACGACGCGCTGGCTGCGGGCGAGCGATTGCAGCGCGCCTGTCGTCATCACGCCGGGCAGCGTCCAGCCGGGCAGGGGCACCGCGCGCTCATAGGCGCCGGTGGCGATCAGAACGGTCTTCGCCGAGATCAGGCCGGCGCCGCCCGCGCCGATCGTGGCGAGCAGGATGCGATCCGCCTCGATGCCGGCCTGCCAGACCGCCTCTCCCTGGCGGATGTCGACGCCGAGCGCGGCGACCGCGCCGACGAGCCGGCGGCCTTCGGCGAACTGCTTGTCCTCCCCGCCTTCGGCAAAGCCATGCGAGGCGGCGAGCGGCTTGAAATACTGGCCGCCCGGCTGGCCGCGCTCGTCGAGGACGAGCGGCCGGATGCCGCCCTCGCCAAGCATGCGGGCAGCGGCAAGGCCTGCCGGACCGGCGCCGATGATCACGGCGTCGACCTCTTCGGGAACGGGATCGCCCGGCGGCGGCGGGCCGAGCGCGGCGAGGGAGGCTCGCGCCGGGTCATGCCGGCGGACGCTGAGGCCCGCCTCGGACTTCACCATGCAGGCGCGCTGGCCACCGCGTCCGTCGATCTCGACGAGGCAATCCTGGCAGGCACCCATGCCGCAGAAGAGGCCGCGCTGCTCCTCCGCGCCGGCCTGACGGAGGCCGAGCACGCCCGCCGCCGTGAGGCTCGCGGCGAGGCTCTCGCCGGCGCGGCCGTGGATCGTCTCGCCCTCGAAGGTGAACGCGATCTCTTCGCCTTGCGGCCTGACGCCGCCCCCGTGCAGGCGGAGACGCGCGTCTTCGGCCATCCTCAGGCCTCGCGGGCGAGCGCGACGCCGGCGGCGCGCAAGGCGGCCTCGACCATGGGCATCTCGGCCGCCGGCAGCGGCAGGCGCGGCGCGCGCGGCGCGCCGACATCGCGGCCCATCAGGCCCAAAGCCGCCTTGGTCGCCGAGACATATCGGTGGCCGCCGACGAGGCGGATCACCGGCAGCGCCTGATGATAGAGCGCCCGCGCCCCGTCATAGTCGCGCGCGTCGGCCCAACGCGAGAAGATGCCGGCCAGCGCCTTCGGCATGACGTTGGAGCCGACGGCGACCCAGCCCGCGGCGCCGGCGAGGAAGGATTCAAAGCCCATGATGCCGCCGAACACCGTCATGCGATCACCGCAGAAGTCGAGGATGTCGCGGATGCGCGTCACATCCATGGTCGATTCCTTGATGTAGCGCACATTGTCGATGAGGCTCAGCCGCTCGACGATGCGCGGCGTCAGGTCGACATTCGCCGTCGCCGGATTGTTGTAGATCATGATCGGGATCGAGAGCGCCTCGCCGATGCGGCGATAGTGCTCGAACAGTTCGTCCTCGGTCGGCGTCGAATAGAAGGGCGGGATGATCATCACGCCGTCGGCGCCGAGCGCCTCGGCCTCGCGCGAATAGCGGATGACATCCTCGGTCCGCTCGGCCCCGGTTCCGATCAGCACGGGCACGCGGCCGGCGGCGCTGTCGATCACCTGCTTCGCCACGGCGTGACGCTCCTCGTCGGTCATCGACAGGAATTCGCCGGTCGAGCCGAGCGGCACCAGGCCGTGGATGCCTTCCGCGATCTGCCAGTTCGTGAGGTCCGCCATCGCCGCGAGGTCGATCGCGCCGTCCTTGTCGAACGGCGTGATCATGACGGTGTAGGTTCCGCGAAATGTCTTGGTCACGGTCTTGGTCACGGGGACGTTCCTATGTGGTCGCGGGCGGGGCCAGCGTGAGAAGGCGAAGCGGATTGCGGCGCAGCAGCTGGTCGATGGCGGCCTCGTCGAGGCCGGCGCGTCGCATCAGCTGGGGGCCGTTGCGCAGAAGATGGCCATAGCCATGGCCGCCCCAGCGCTGCATGCGGGTGCAGGTGCAGATATCCTGGCTGACGAGGATGCGCTCGGCGAAGCCCGCGCGCATCAGGTCCGCGATCAGGCGAAGCCGCTGCAGATCGGTCGGCAGCTCGACCTCGCCGAACCAGTAATGCGATTGCTCGATGCCGAAGAAGTCCCATTCGACGCAGACGCCGGTGGCGAGAAGTTCGCCGATCCGCTCGCCGGTCGGATAGGTGCGGTCCATGTGGCAGATGACGACGCGGGAAAGGTCCGCGCCCGCCTCGCTGAGGATCGCGACGATCTCGAAGGGGGCGTCGACATGGCGGCCGGGATGGACGCTGATCGCGGCGCCCGTTGCCTTGGCCGCGATCACCGCGGCCTGCAGCGCCCGCCGCTCGACAGGCGCTATCGGCCAGGAGCAGCCGATCTCGCCGATGAGGCCGGCGCGGATGTCCGTCCCATCCAGCCCCTCTTCGACCTCGGCGATGAAGCGCGCGGCGAGGTCCTCGACCGAGAGGTCGAGGATCCCCGCCTCAAGATAGGGCGCGCAATAGAGGCCGGCTGCGGCGACGACATGGAGATCGGCCTCAGCCGAGGCGCGGACGAGCCCCCCGGGATCGCGGGCGAGGCCATAGGTCGACTGGTCGACGACGAGCGAGCCGCCATCCATCTTCAGCGCGGCGAGTTCCTCTGCTGTCACGGCCGGGTCGCGCTGGCGCGCATTGTTGCGGTTCTCGTTCGAGCGGTAGTCGATCTGCCAGCGATTGGCGAGCGTCACAGGTGGATCGTCGACCGCGTCGCGCTGGCCGGGCAGGACGAGATCGAACAAGAGGTGCTCGTGGAACAGCACGCGGCCGATCGTGGCGGGAGCGATGTCGCCGCGCACGGTCCGGACGAGGCCGGCGCCAGTTCCCCGGGGCGCAGTGCTCATGCCGTCATCCCGCGCTCTCCGCCGGCGACGGGGTGATCCCGCACCAGCTGGTCGTGATCAGCGCGGCCACCGTGACGGCGCGGCAATGATCGGCGATGTCGACCCATTCGTCATGGCCGCCGGCATGGGTGAGGTCGCCGGCGAGCGGGCCGAGGCCGATGGCTGGAATGCCCTTCTGGACGAGCGGATTGCGGATGTCGCTCGACGTATGCATCGGGTTGACGCGGGTGGCGATGCCGGCGACGCGCGAGATCGCCTCGGCGGCGATCCGGTAGAGCGGATGCTCGTCCGGCACATCGCTTCCGCTGACGCCGGAGAGCCAGCGGATCTCCGGCTTGTGACTCTTGAGAAAGGTATCCGCCTCGGTCGCTGCCGCGATCGCCGCCTCGATTTCGGCCTGGACGGCAGCGATCGTCTCGAAAGGCGGGAAGGAGACGGAGCCGGTGATCCGCAGCATGGAGGCCATGCGCTGCGGCGTCGCGGGGTTTCCGCCTGCGATCGCGGCGATGAGGATATTCGTCGAGCGGCCGACCGCCGCCTCGAGCCGCGGATGATGGACACGGCCCCCGCGCGCCTCGTCGAGACGGTGCAGCGCCTCGATCAGAACGACTGCCTTGTCGACCGGGTTCACCGCGCGATGGGCGAAGGCCGTGTGGCTCGGCTCATGCGTTTCGGGCAGGGCTCCCGGCACGGTGATCTCGAATTCGAGCACGCCCGAGGCGAAGGCCTTGATCTCGGCGAGGCCGACGCCGGATTCGGCCGGATGCAGATAGAGCGCGGCATCGGCCGTGACGCCATGGTCGAGGACGGCGGCGATGCCGCGCGCGTGGCGCTTGCTCGGCGTGATCGCGACGACGACGTCGCCTGAAAGGGTGAGGCCGGCCGCCCGGATCGCGCCAAGGGCCGAGATCGACGCCGCCACGCCGGCAAGGTCGTCGGCGACGCCCCAGCCATGGAGGCGCCCGTCATCGATGATGCCGGCGAAGGGATCGTGCCGCCACGCCTCCGTGCCCCGCACCGGCTCGCTGTCCGGATGGGCAAAGATCAGCAGGCTGCGGCCGCCGCCGGCGCCCTTGAAGCGCGCGATTATCGCCTCGCGCGCACCGGACGTCATCGCGGCGGCGCTGGCGAATTCATCGACGAGGGGGACGCTGGCGGGATCGTAGCGGAGCGTCTCGATGTCGGCACCGAGCGCCGCGAGATGCCCGGCGACCGCCGCCATCACCGCCGCTTCACCCTCCGCCTGCCGCGCGATGAGCGCCCGAAGCAGCGCGGTCGCATCCGCGCGGCCGGCCTTGACGGCTGCGGCGAGAGAGGGGAGCGGAACGCGGTCGGCGGGTGCGGTCATGGGCGGGAAGTCACGGGAGCGAGGCAGTCGGTGGACGCGAAACTGTGGATGGACCGGTCGAGAGAGCAAGGCGAGTCGGGACGACTCTGAACTGAACACCGGCAGTATACAACAACAATGCAATGCGAATTCCAAGCCGCCGGATCGGGGCATGGTGCCGGCCTGTCCGGTGCGGCCCCGGCGGAATGTCCCGGCGGGCAGCGCCGTTTCCCTCAGGCCGCGACCGAAAGCGCGCACCGTCCGCGCCGCCGGTGTCAATGTCTCCGTCCGTCAAGTGGTTGGCACGGATTGGAAAAAATGTCACTGCTGTCAGCCGCCCACGCCGGATTCAGAATCGACTTGCGCCGCTCCGGTTTTTGAAGTGTTCTTCCATTGTGTACAGTTGGAATGCGGAAATTGCGCCTGTCCGGTGACGGCCTCGCCGGGGCCGGCGAGTGATCCGCAGGACGACGGCGTGCAGAGGTCTTCTCGCCGAAGGGACGGAACGTCACGGTGGCCGCCATGCTTTGCCGCATGCGCAGCAGGATGAGCCGTGGCATGATCGGCGAAGGACCGCACAGGCGACATCGACAAGGCTGGCTCAACAGCACGACATTCTGAAGGGAACACCGATGATGCAAGAAAGACGGTTTTCGCGGCTGCTGTCGCTCGCCATGGCGGCGGCGCTCGGCTCCACCGCCCTCGTTTCGATCGACCAGGCTCTGGCGCAGGACGCTTCGACGCTCGTCGTCGACACGGCCTTCCAGCTCAAGACGGCCGATCCGGCGCGCGAGTTCGAGCCGACCGCCAATCTCGTCCTGCATCCGGTCTATGAGACGCTGGTGACCTTCACCGGCGGCGACCTGACCAAGGTCGTGCCGTCGCTCGCCTCCGTGCCGGTCATCGCCGCGGACGCCAAGACCTTCACCTTCACGCTCAATCCGGCCGCGAAGTTCAGCGACGGCTCGCCGGTGACGGTCGACGACGTCATCTTCTCGTTCAACCGCGTCAAGAACGTGAAGGGCAGCCCCGCCTTCCTGCTCGACGGCGTCACGGTTGCCAAGGGCGCCACGGATGGCGAGATCGTGCTGACGACCGAGCAGCCCGATCCCGGCCTGCCGTTCAAGCTCGCCAATCCGGCTGTCGGCATCGTCAATTCGAAGGTGGTCAAGGCCAATCAGGGCTCGGCCGATGTCGGCGCCGACAAGACCGACCGCGCTGATACGTTCCTCGCCTCGACCTCGGCCGGCTCGGGCCCCTATCTGCTCGAGAAGTTCGACATGGCCGCCGAGGTCGTGCTGAAGAAGAACGACGCCTATTGGGGCGCCAAGCCGAAATACGACCAGATCGTCGTGCGCAATGTCGATACCAGCGCGCAGCAGATGAACGTCATGCGCGGCGACAGCCAGATCGCGCTCGACCTCCGCCCCGACCAGCTCGAGGCGATCAAGGACACCGCCTACACGCTCTCGGTCGCCGGCGCCGACGTCGTGTTCATGTTCACCAATTCCAATCCGGCCATCTCCAAGATCACCTCCAATCTGGACATCCAGCAGGCGGTCCGCCTCGGCATCGACTATGACGGCCTGCTCGAGATCGCCGGCGAAGGCGCGGCCCGTCCGGGCTCGATCATCCCGACCATGTTCGCCGGCGCCCTGCCGACGGCCGATGGCCCGAAGCGCGATGTCGAGGCCGCCAAGGCCGCGGTCGCCAAGAGCGGCATCAAGGATCCGGTGATCGAGCTCACCTATGTCTCGGACATCACCAAGAACGGCATCTCCTTCGCCGATCTTGCGGCCAAGATGCAGGCGGACCTCAAGGAAATCGGCATCGCCACCGAGCTGAAGCCCTCGCCGGTGGCGACCTTCCTCGACAACTACCGCGCCGGTACGCTGCCGATGACCATCGCGTGGTGGGGTCCGGACTTCCCCGATCCGAGCAACTACCTGCTGTTCGGACCCGGCGAGAAGGTGGGCCTGCGCGCCGGCTGGGCAGCCGGTTCCTCGCCCGAGGTGACGGACCTTGCCGCCAAGGCTGCCGTCGAGATCGACCAGGCGACGCGTACCAAGCTCTATGACGAGTGGCAGAAGAAGCTGAACGCGACGGGGCCGTTCACCTCGCTGTTCCAGCCCGCCTTCTCCATGGCGAGCTCCAAGACGCTGGAGCCGGTCGAGTACAATGCGATGTGGACGATCGACCTCGCGGCGGTCACGCCCGCCAAGCAGTAACGGCGTTCCGGTTCGGCAATGACCACTCTTCGATCGTCCTGGTATGCGTTGCCGAACCTCGTCCGCTTCGTGCTGCGCCGGCTCGTCGTCGGCGCACTCCTCTGCCTCGGCGTCACCCTGGTCTCGTTCGTCCTGACCCAGGTGGTGCCGGGGGATCCGGTCTCGGCCAATCTCGGCGACCGCGCGGCGAGCGATCCCGAGATCGTCGCCGCCTTCCGCGAGCGCTACGGGCTCGAAAAGCCGCTTCCCGAGCAATATGTGCTCTATCTCGAGCGCCTCTTTCACGGCGATCTCGGCGAAAGCCAGCAGACGCACCGTCCGGTGACGACGGATCTCGGCCAGTATCTGCCGGCGACGATCGAGCTCGCCACGGCGGCGATGATCCTCGCGCTCGTCATCGGCATCGTGCTCGGCGTCATCGCGGCGATCGCGCGCGACCGCTGGCCCGACCAGGTCATCCGCGTCATCTCGCTTGCCGGCGTCTCGGTGCCGACCTTCTGGCTGGCGTTGGTGACGCTCTATGTCTTCTTCTTCAAGCTCGGCATCGCGCCCGGCGTCGGCCGCCTCAATCCGGGCGGCAAGGCGCCGCCGGCGATCACCAACATGTTCACCATCGATGCGCTGCTCGCGGGACAGTGGGCGACCTTCGGCATCGCGGCGAGCCATCTCGTCCTGCCGGCGCTGGTGCTCGCCATCTATACGATCGGCTCGATCACCCGCTTCACGCGCGCGGCGATGCTGGAATCGCTCAGCCAGGACTATGTCCGCGCCGCCCGCGCCAAGGGCCTGCCGGAGCGCACCGTCATTCTCCGCCATGCGCTGAAGCCGGCGCTCGCTGCCATCGTCACCGTCGCCGGCATGGCCTTCGGCCGCATGCTCTCAGGGACGGTGCTGGTCGAGTCGGTGTTCTCGTGGCCGGGGATCGGCCAATATGCCTACAAGAGCGCGCTGGCGCTGGACCTTCGCGCCATCATGGGCGTCAGCCTCGTGGTCGCGGTCATCTATATCGTCGTCAACATGGCCGTCGATCTGCTCTATGCGCTGATCGATCCGCGGATTCGCCTCGGATGAGCGACAGCAGCCTTTCCTCGACCGATGCGATCGTCAAGGCGCGCCGGCGCCTGCTGCCGCGCTCGGCCTGGACGCAGCCGCTCGGGCTCGTCGGCCTGGCGCTGCTCGTCGCCGTCGTGCTGATGGCGGTGTTCGCGCCCTATCTGACCGTGCATGGCCCGATCGACCAGGCCGCCAAGCGCTTCATGGCGCCCTCGGCCCAGCACTGGTTCGGCACCGACCAACTCGGCCGCGACGTCTTCGCCCGCGTCATCTATGGCGCGCGGGTGTCGCTGCCCTATGCGCTGCAGCTCGTCATCATGGCGAGCGTGATCGGCACGGTGCTCGGGGCCATCGCCGGCTATTTCGGCGGCTGGATCGACGGCATCATCATGCGCGCCGCCGATCTCGTGATGGCCTTCCCCGACATCATCCTCGCCATGGCGGTGGTGGCGGCGCTCGGGCCCGGCCTTTTCAACGCCGTGCTCGCGGTCGTGGTGGTGAGCTGGCCGATCTATGCCCGCGTCGTCCGCTCGATGCTGCTCACCATCCGCGACGAACCCTATGTGCAGTCGAGCCGGCTGCTCGGCGTCTCCGCCGGCCGCGCGCTCTGGGTCGATGTCCGGCCAAACGTCGTCGGGCCGCTGGTCGTGCTGGCCGCGCTCGAATTCGGCCATGCCGTGCTGATCCTCGCCGGCCTCTCCTTCCTCGGCCTCGGCGCGCAGCCGCCGGCGCCGGAATGGGGCGCGATGGTCTCGGACGGCTCGAAATATTTCGACAAATGGTGGCTGAGCGTTTTCCCGGGCCTCGCCATCCTGCTCGTCGTGCTCGCGGCGAACTTCGTCGGCGACACGCTGCGCGATGCGCTCGATCCGCGCACGGCCAAGGCGTTCCGCTGACCATGGCCGTGAGGGACCCTCTTCTCGCCGTCGAGACGCTCTCGATCACGCTGCCGACCGCCGATGGCGGCCGCGCCGCTGCGGTGCGCGGCGTCGACCTCTCGATCGGGCGCGGCGAGATCGTCGGCCTTGCCGGCGAGAGCGGCAGCGGCAAGACGCTGACGGCGCTGGCCGTGCTCGGCCTGCTGCCGTCCGGCGCCGCCACGGCGGGGCGGATCCTCTTCGAGGGCCGCGACCTCGCGGCGGCGGGCGGCCGCGCCGCCGCCTCGGTGCGCGGCTCCGACATCGCCATGGTGTTCCAGGATCCGATGACGGCGCTGCATCCGATGCTCTCGATCGGCCGGCAGATGACGGAGCATGTCCGCTATCATCGGGGCATCTCGCAGCGCGAGGCCGACCGGATCGCCATCGAGATGCTCGACCGCGTGCGCATCCCCAATCCGGGCGAGGCGATGAAGCGCTATCCGCATCAGTTCTCGGGCGGCATGCGCCAGCGCATCGCCATCGCCTCGGCGCTGGCCGGCGGGCCGAAACTGCTCATCGCCGACGAGCCGACCACTGCGCTCGACGTCACGGTGCAGGCCGGCATCCTGCGCCTGATCGAGACGCTGAGGCGCGAATTGCAGCTCTCGGTGCTCCTCATCACGCATGATCTCGGCGTCATGTCGGCGCTCGCCGACCGCGTCTTCGTCCTCTATGCCGGCCGCGTCGTCGAGCGCGGCGCGCGGGCCGAGGTGCTGCGCGCGCCGCGTCATCCCTATACGCGCGGCCTCCTCGACGCGCTGCCGCATGGCGGCGGCACCGACCATCCGTTGACCGCGCTGCCCGGCACGCCGCCCTCGATCGGCCGCTTCCCGCAAGGCTGCGCCTTCCATCCGCGCTGCCGCTTCGCCGAGGATATCTGCCGCGCCGAGCTGCCCGAGCTCATGGATGTCGATCCCGGCCGCGCCATTGCCTGTCCGGTCGATCCGCTGCGGGAGGCGCGCGCATGAGCCTCCTCTCCATCCGCGATCTCGTCGTGCGCTATCGTGGCCATTCGGGCGTCTCGGTCACCGCCGTCGCCGGCGCCGATCTCGATGTCGAGCCCGGCCAGATCGTCGCGCTGGTCGGCGAATCCGGCTGCGGCAAGTCCTCGCTCGGCAAGGCGGCGGTCGGGCTGATCGCGCCGTCGGGCGGATCGGTCACCTTCGAGGGCGAACGCGTCGCCCCGCTCGGCCGCCACCCGCGCCCGCTCGCGCAGCGCCGGCTGCAGATGGTATTCCAGGATCCGTTCTCCTCGCTCAATCCGCGCCGCACGGTCGCCGATCTGATCGAGGATGGCCTGCGCGTCGCGCGGGCACAGGGCGGGCGCAGCTTCACGGTCGGCGAA
The DNA here is from genome assembly GCA_965229325.1 of Kaistia sp. Classification (GTDB taxonomy): domain Bacteria; phylum Pseudomonadota; class Alphaproteobacteria; order Rhizobiales; family Kaistiaceae; genus Kaistia. The sequence goes on from OZ245873.1 coordinate 3,981,885, forward strand.
TGCCTCGAGCGCGTCGGCCTGCCGGCGACGGCCGGCGAGCGCTTCCCGCATCAGTTCAGCGGCGGCCAGCGCCAGCGCATCGCGATCGCGCGGGCGCTGGCGGCCGATCCGCGCTGCATCGTCGCCGACGAGCCGATCTCGGCCCTCGACGCCTCGGCGCAGGCCTCGGTCGCCAATCTGCTCGTCAGCCTGGTCGACGAATTGCAGATGGGCCTCCTGTTCATCTCGCACGATCTCTCGATCGTCCGCCGGATCGCCGACGTCACCACGGTCATGTATCTCGGCACGATCGTCGAGAGCGGGCCAAGCGAGCGGCTCTGGGATGCGCCGCTGCATCCCTATGCCGCCGGCCTGATCGGTGCCATTCCGGAGCCCGACGGCAGCGGGCGGCTGCCGCTCGACCTGCCGGGCGATGTGCCCGATCCCGCGTCGCCGCCGCCCGGCTGCCGCTTCCATCCGCGCTGTCCGGTGGCGATCCCGCGCTGCCGGACCGATGAGCCGGCGATGCGCAGCGCCGCCCCTGGCCGCCGTGCCGCCTGCCACCTCGTTCCGGAGGATGCCGCAGCCGCGGCGCTCTGACCCCGACCCAAGAAAACGCCAAAGCGAGAACCGACATGAGCCCCTATCAAAACCGCATGCAGCGCTTTCAGGCGCTGATCGCCGGCAACGCCGACCTCGTGTTCTTCCATCTCGGCACCGATCTCGACTATCTGACCGGCATTTACCGCGATGTGCCGAATTACGGCCGCGTGCTGCATCCGGGCGCCTGGCTCGAGGGCGCCTGGCTCTCGGCCGATCGCGGGCCGATCCTGACGCTGCCGCGCATGACGGCCGAGCTCGGCGGCAAGGGCGGCATCGAGGGCGTCGAGATCCGCGTGCTCGGCGACTGGGACGATCCGGCCGTGATGGCCAAGGGCATCATCGACGCGATGAAGCTGCCGCCCTCGCCGCGCATCGCCGTCAGCGAGAATGCGGAAGCGGAATCGCTGATAGAGATCCAGAAACTGATCCCCGACGCGCGCTTCGTCTCGGCGACGTCGCTGCTCAGGAAGCTGCGCACCATCAAGGATGCCGGCGAGATCGCCATCATGCGCGCGGCCGGCGTCATCACCGAGGCGGCGCTCGCCGACGCCATCAAGACTTTCAAGCTCGGCATGACCGAGCTCGATGTCGTCTCCGAGCTCGACTACCAGATGAAGCGGCACGGCTCGCTGGGCCCGTCCTTCACCACCTCGCTCTACAATACCGGCACCAACCATCCGATGCTGCTCGGCCAGCCGCTGAAGACCTGGCCGCGCCGGCTCGATCCGCCGGTCTCGGTGCTGCTCGACTTCGGCGCCGTGCATGAGGGCATGTGCTACGACTATGGCCGCACCGTCTCGTTCGGCGCGCCCTCGGCCGAGCAGATCAAGGTGCATCGCCTGATCATGGATTCGCAGGCGGCCGGCATCGCGGCGCTGAAGGCGGGCGCGGCGACCTGCGCCGAGGTCGACAAGGCGGCGCGCGACGTCATCGCGGAGGCCGGCTACGACAAGGCCTTCCGCCACCGCCTCGGCCATTCGATCGGCGCCGACGTGCACGAGCCGCCCTTCCTCACCAAGGGCAGCGACACGGTCGTCCAGGAAGGCATGATCTTCACCGTCGAGCCGAGCATCCTGCAGGACGGCAGCTTCTCGGCCCGCGTCGAGGACTGCATCGTCGTGCGTCCCGAGGGGGGCGAGAAGCTCACCAACGGCTTCCAGGATCTCATCGTCGTCGAGTGATCGGCGACGGCTCCCTGTCGTCCGGTGTGGCTCAGTGGGCCGTGCCGGGCTGGCGGGCCTTCTCCGCCGCCTTCTCGGCTGCCTCGCGGCGGCGATAGAGGGCGGCACCGAGCGCCGCGACCCAGGTCCGCGACGGCTTGAAATCGGGTTCGGCGACGCCGGCCTCGATCTCGGCGACGAGCGCCGAGAGCTTGGCGTCGATGACGTCGAGCGTCTCGCGATCATAGCGGTCGGTGGCGGGGTCGGCCTCGACCATGCGGCGGATGATGGCGAAGGCGCCGGTCAGATCGGCGGGGGCCACCGGGCCGGAGTCCCCCTGCAACTGATGATGCAGGGCGCCGAGAAGTTCGATCACGTCCATGGTGGTGTCTCCAGCGGGCAATCCCGGCCTTTATCGACGGCTCTCACGCCGGCATCAAGCCTTGACGGTCTCCCGAGCCTTGATGGGCTCTGATGCCTGCGGCATCCCGCCTTGGCTGAAGGGACTGATCTGGTTTCCGGGATCGCGTGTTTCATATTAGCGTGGCGGCCCGCGTCGAGGCGGACCTGATCAGCTCTTCAGTGGAGGCCGGCGTGGACGTTCCGAGCTACGACATCTTCGTCATCGGCGGCGGCATCAATGGCTGCGGCATCGCGCGCGATGCTGTTGGGCGCGGCTACAGCGTCTGCCTCGCCGAGATGAACGATCTCGCCAGCGGCACATCCTCCGCCTCGACCAAGCTGATCCATGGCGGCCTGCGCTATCTCGAATATTACGAGTTCCGCCTGGTGCGCGAGGCGCTGATGGAGCGCGAGGTGCTGTGGGCGCTGGCGCCGCACATCATCCATCCGATGCGCTTCGTGCTGCCCTATGCGAAGGGGCTGCGTCCGGCCTGGCTGATCCGGCTCGGCCTCTTCCTCTATGACCATATCGGCGGCCGCAAGCTCTTGCCGGCGACGCGCACGATCGACATGCGGCGCGACGTCGCCGGCAAGCCGCTGAAGGGCGGCTTCACCACCGCGTTCGAATATTCCGACGGCTGGGTCAACGATGCACGTCTCGTCGTGCTGAATGCCCGCGATGCCGCCGACCGCGGCGCGGCGATCCACGTCCGCACCAAGGTCGTCTCGGCCCGCCGCGAAGGCGAAGGCTGGCGCGTGACGCTGGAGGATCGCGCCAGCGGCCTTCGCAGCGAGGTCAAGGCGCGGCTGATCGTCAATGCCGCCGGGCCCTGGGTCGATCATGTGCTGACCGACGCCATCGGCCGCAACGATGCCCATCATGTCCGCCTGGTGCAGGGCAGCCATATCGTCGTGAAGAAGAAGTTCGACGATCCGCGCGCCTATTTCTTCCAGAACCGCGACGGCCGCATCATCTTCGCCATTCCCTATGAGGACGATTTCACGCTGATCGGCACCACCGACCAGGACTATCCGGGCGATCCGCACAACGTCGTCATCAGCGACGGCGAGATCGACTATCTCTGCGCCGCCGCGAGCGAGTATTTCATCGAGCCGGTCACCCGCGCCGACATCGTCTGGACCTATTCCGGCGTGCGCCCGCTCTATGACGACGGTGCCTCGAAGGCGCAGGAGGCGACGCGCGATTATGTGCTGAAGGACGAGGCCGCCAGCGGTGCGCCGGCGATCAACGTCTTCGGCGGCAAGATCACCACCTATCGCCGTCTCGCCGAATCGATGCTGGAGAAGATCGAGCATCATCTCGGCAAGAAGGGCGAGCCCTGGACGGCGACGAAGCCGCTGCCCGGCGGCGAATTCCCGGCGACCGGCTTCGAGGCCGAATTGGACCGGCTGCGCGCGGCGTTCCCGTTCCTGGCGCCGGCGCATGCCCGCCGGCTGCTGCGCCTCTACGGCACGCGGGCCTTCATCCTGCTTGGCGCGGCGAAGAGCGAGGCCGATCTCGGCCGGCGCTTCGGCGCGGATCTCTTCGAGGCGGAGGTCCGCTATCTCGTCGCCCAAGAATGGGCGGCGAGCGCCGAGGATATCCTCTGGCGCCGCACCAAGCTCGGCCTCCGCTTCAGCGCCGAGGAAACGGCGGCGCTGGAAGGCTATCTGGCCGGCACGGCGGCACGCGCGGCGGCGGAGTAAGGCCCGCACCGCCGTTTTTGCGGGCGAGTGCAGGGGCGGGCGGTCTACCGCTTCTTCCAGAGGAAGGCGCCGCCCTCGAGACCGGCCTCGTTCGAGGCGATGGTCACCGTCTCGGGCAGGTCGATCTCGATATGCTTGGCGTTGCCGCCGCCGATATGCAGGCGGTCATAGTGCAGCAGCGTGAAGATGAGGCCGATCGCCTTGTCGACGCGCTTGTTCCAGTGCTTCTTGCCCTTCTCCTCGAAGGCGGCGTTGCCGAGATACTCGTCGTAGGTCTTGTCCTCGTGGATCGGGTGATGCGCGAGTTCCATATGCGGCATCAGCGCGCCGTCGCGGAAAAGTGCCGTCCCGGCGCCGGTGCCGAGCGTCAGCACGAATTCGAGCCCCTTGCCGGTGATGATGGCCATGCCCTGCATCTCGGCGTCGTTGATGATGCGGACCGGATGGCCGAGTCGCTCCTGGAGCGCCGCGGCGAGGTTGAAGCCGGCCCAGTCCTCGGTGCCGAGATTGGGCGCGGTCAGGATGGTGCCGTCGCGCACGACGCCGGGGAAGCCGACCGCGATGCGGTCATAGGCGGGGAAGTCCTTCACCAGCCCGGTGATGGCATCGAGGAACACCGCCGGTGGGCAGGGATGCGGCGTCTCCACGCGCGCGCGCTCGTTCCGGAGCGTGCCGTCCTCGTTGAGCACGGCCGCCTTCAGCCCCGTGCCGCCGACATCGATCGCGAGTATGCCCGTCACGTCGTCCTCCTGATGCTGTCCGTCAGCGCTGACCGCGATGCGCGTCGTGCCGCGCCCGCTCCACCGCGACCTCGAAGTTCACATTCTCCCAACGCTCGGAATCCGGCCAGTAGAAGGTGAAGCGGAGAGTGCGGCCGGCCGGGATATGGCTGGTGTCGATATCGAGCGTCTGGACGCCGAAGGCGTTGACGGCGGTCGGCTGGTCGTGGCTGGTCGCCCAGTCGTCCTGCGACCAATGCACGACGGCCGCCGTGGCGACCTCGATGCGCAGCGCACGGCCATGGGTGATGGTGCGGATCTTCTGCGTGAAGCGCCAGATCCGCACCGCGGCCTTGACCCGGTCGACCTGGTAGCGCTGCACGGTCTGCGGCGGCATGTCGAACACCGCGCCGTCGCGCAGCGAGCGCAGCAGCTTGATGTGCTCGGAATGGGCCCAGACCAGCGGCATCGCGCTGCCCGAGGGATGGCCGTGGAACAATTCGCGCGCGGGGATGTCGGCGCCGTCCCAGACCTGTTCGGGCAGCATGCCGCCGGAGCTCGCCGAGGCCTCGAGCGTGTTGAGGAGTTGCTCGGCGATCGCGGGCCGGCCGGCGGCGAGCTCGTAATGGGCGCGCTCGCCGGTCAGCAGCGGCCAGGGCCGGCCGATGCCGGTGCCGTCGAAGGGGCGGCCGTCCTCGTGCTCGCCATAGCCGTCGCCGTTGTAGCGATACCAGACCGGCCCCTGCGGCAGCTCCGCCTTCAACGTCGCGTCGATCGCGGTGACGGTGTCGAGAATGCGCGGGTCGTCGGCGGCGCGCAGGCCGAAGCGGACCAGCGCCAGCGCATCGGGGCTGATCAGCATGGTCGCGTGCTTGGTCATGTCGGAGGGCGGCCGGTTCTTGATCGGCACGAATCCGTCGAGCGGGGAGGCGGCATCGGCCGAATCCGGCAGCGCGATGCGGACATAATAGCCCTCGATGCCGAGCTGGCGGCTGAGCTCGGTGTCGCGGGCGAAGGTCCAGTATTCGATGTCCTCGTTCCAGCTGTCGGCCGTCTCGCGTAGATAGCGGGCGGCATCGGGCCGGTCGCCGATCTCGAGCAGGTCGGCCGCGGCGAGGAGGCCGGCAATCTCGACCGCGAGCGTGAAGGGCGAATAGCCGGCGTCCTCCTCCCAGCGGTCCTGGCCGGTGACGGGGCCGTTGCAGACCACGAAATGCGCCGCCTTCTCGATGCGCGGCAGGATGCGGGCGATCTCGGCGCTGTCGAGATGGCCATGCCGGCGCAGCATGTCGGCGAGGATGAGCGGGAAGGCGCATTCGTCCATCTGCACGCCCTGCCAATAGGGCGAGCCGTCGAGCCAGACATTTTGCGACCAGTGGCCGTCGGCCTCCTGGATCGCCAGCAGATAAGCCAGCACCGCCTTGGCCTCGTCGACGGCGCCGGCCGCGAGGAAGCCGCCGGCCGTCTCGACGAGGTCGCGCGGCCAGACGAGATGATAGCCGCCGAGATCCTCGTCGCCCTTCGAGAAGCCCCAGGGAATGGAGAGGCTGGCGATGCTGGCGCCCGGGAACGAGGCGGGCTGGTGGGTCGAGAGGACGGCGGTGCTGATGCGATAGGTGTTGAGATTGGAGGCGCCGACCGGCCGGTCGAGCGGCAAGAGCTTCTTCTGGAAGCCGCGCCAGCCGGCGGCATAGCCCCGCCGGGCGACGTCGAAGCCGGCCTGGAGGCTCGATTGCGCCTTGTAGGCCGCCTCTTCCCAGCGCGAGCCGAAGCCGACGGCGATCAGCGCCTCGCCGCCGCTCGCGACCAGATCGATCTCGGCCGACAGCGCGACATTGCCGCGCGGCGCGCGGCGCCAGCGCTCGTCGAGGTCGCCCGTGCGGCTCAATTGCTGCCAGCCGTCGCTGGTGCCGACATAGCCGACCGAGCGCGCGAGGAACGGCACCGAGCAGGCGATCGCCAATGCGCCGGCGCTGTCGCCGGTCGCGAACAGCATCGGCGTGCCCTTGTAGTCGCCGACCCAGCCGGTGTTGTCGGCGCCCTTGTTGATGAGATGCGGCGCCAGCAGGCCGAACAGGCGGTAGTCGCCGATTTCGCCCTGCAGGGCCTCGAAGGTGAGGCGCTGCAGCAGTGTCTCGCGCTTCGGGTCGGTGAGGATTTCCTTCTCGATGCGCCAGCTGCCGTCGCGCGCCGTATTGGTGAGGCGGAAGGCCGGCACGCCCTCCTCGATCATCGCGATGCCATGCTCGGCGTCGCGCTTCTCCTCGGCGAAGCTGCCGTTCGGGCCGGTGACGATGAAGCCGAAATCGCGGGTGCAGGCGGCGTCGACGCGCGGCCAGTAGATCTCGTTGAGGATGCCGTGGCTGACCGTGAACCAGAGCCGGCTCGCCGCCGTGCCCGCCGTGCCGACGCCGCTCTTGGCGCTCGACGTCCAGCGCGGCGGCAGGCCAGGCTGGCCCGGCGGCAGGGTGTCGGATGCGTCCATGGTCGTCTCCCACTTTTTTTAGGCTTGCAGCTTAGGGGTCGTTCCGTCGTAAATCCATGCGCCCGGCCGGCTATCCTGCCTGCCGGGAGCCTCGGGATGCGTTCCGTACCCTGCTGATTCGCCTCGGACTTAACACTTCCTCAGCGCGATCCGTAGCAAGCAAAGGCTGCCTCAAGGTGAATCGATCTCGAGAAAGGGACAGCCGATGACCGCGTTTCCCGGAAAGCCGGTGATGCCGAAGGATGCGACGCCGGCGCCGCCGTCGACCATGATCATCTTCGGCGGGTCGGGCGATCTGACCAAGCGGCTGGTGATGCCCTCGCTGTACAATCTGGCGCGGGACGGCGCGCTCGATCCGGCCTTCCGGATCGTCGCCGTCGATATCGCCGAGCATGACGAGGACGGCTACCGCGCGTTCCTGACCGAGACCGCAAAGGGTCTCGCGGAGGCTGCCGGCAGCGAGGTCGACGCCAAGGTCTGGTCCTGGCTGATGGAGCGCACCGGCTATGTGCAGGGCGATTTCGACACGCCCGCGACCTATGAGGCGGTCAAGGAGCGCATCCTCGCCAACGAGCCGGAATCGCTCGGCGCGGTGTTCTATTTCGCGGTCGCGCCGCGCTTCTTCGGCCCGATCGCCGATCATCTGGCCGCCGCCGGCCTGATGGAGGAGGGCGAGAAGGAGTTCCGCCGCATCGTGGTGGAAAAGCCCTTCGGCATGGATCTCGATTCGGCGCGCGCGCTCAACACGCGCCTGCTCGCCGCCGCCGACGAGCACCAGATCTTCCGCATCGACCATTTCCTCGGCAAGGAGACGGTGCAGAACGTGATGGCGATGCGCTTCGGCAACGGCATCTTCGAGCCGATCTGGAACCGCAACTTTATCGACAATGTCCAGATCACGGCCGCCGAGACCGTGACCGTCGAGCGGCGCGGCCGCTTCTATGACGCGACCGGCGCGATGCGCGACATGGTCCCGAACCACATGTTCCAGCTGCTCGCCATGATCGCGATGGAGCCGCCGAACTCGTTCGATGCCGACGCCATCCGCACCGAGAAGGCGAAGGTCATCCAGGCGATCAAGAAGATGCGGCCTGAGGACGCGGCGCAATATGCCGTGCGCGCCCAGTATGCGGCCGGATCGATCGCCGGCGAGCCGGTCAAGGATTATATCGAGGAGACCGACGTCGCGCTCGACAGCCGCACCGAGACCTTCGTCGCGCTCCGCCTCGAGGTCGAGAACTGGCGCTGGTCGGGCGTGCCCTTCTATATCCGCACCGGCAAGGCGATGGGCGTGCGCAAGACCGAGATCGCCGTGCAGTTCAAGAGCCCGCCGCACACGCTGTTCGAGGATACGCCGACCAACCAGCTGCAGCCGAACGCGCTCGTCATCCGCGTCCAGCCGGACGAGGGCATCTCGCTGCGCCTCGCGGCGAAGATCCCCGGCCGCGCGGTGCGGCTCGCCGAGGTCGACATGGACTTCCGCTATGCCGACTATTTCAAGCGCGAGTCCTCGACCGGCTACGAGACACTGATCTATGACTGCCTCGTCGGCGACGCGACGCTCTTCCAGCGCGCCGACAATATCGAGGCCGGCTGGGCGGCGGTCGAGCCGATCCTCGAGGCCTGGGCCAACATGCCCGGCGAGATCCACTATTACCGCGCCGGTTCCGGCGGCCCGTTCGCAGCCGACGTCCTCATCGGACGCGACGGCTTTTCCTGGTTTCCCCTCGAAGACAAGGCGCCGAAATGACCGGACGTCAGCCGCCGAAGAAGATCTCGCTGTTCGTCTCCGATGTCGACGGCACCATCGTCACGCCGAGCCCCAACAAGGGGCTCGCGCCGGCCACCATCGACGCGGTCAAGCGGTTGAAGGCGGCGGGCATCGCCTTCTCGATCGTCTCCAGCCGGCCGCCGCGCGGCATGCTGTCCGTCGCCGGGCCGCTCGGGCTCGATCGCTTCGCCGGCTTCAACGGCTCGGAGATCGTGACGGGGGACCTTTCGCCGATCGAGCAGCATTTCGTGCCCGAGGAAGCGGCGCGCATCGCCGTCGCCGAAATGCAGAAGGTCGGCGCGGATGTCTGGGTCTTCGCCGACAACGAGTGGTTCGTCACCGATCCCGACGATCCCTATATCGCGCATGAGGTCAACACGGTCGGCTTCAGCCCGATCGTGGTCAAGGAGTTCGGTGACCATCTCGCAAGGGCCGGCAAGATCGTCGGCTCGTCGGCCAATCCGGAACTCCTCGCCCGCGCCGAGGCCGATCTGCAGCAGATGCTCGGCACCGCCGCCTCGGCCAAGCGTTCGCAGACCTATTATCTCGACGTGACCCATCCAACGGCCGACAAGGGCCATGCCGTCCGCGCGCTGGCGCGCCATTTCGGCGTGCCGCTCGACGAGGTGGCCGTGGTCGGCGACATGATCAACGACCTGCCGATGTTCCCGGTCGGAGCGCTCGCCATCGCCATGGGCAATGCCAGCGACTATGTGAAGTCGCAGGCCGACTTCGTCACCTCCTCGAATGCCGAGGACGGTGTCGCGCGGGCGATCGACAGCCTGATCCTGCCGCGCGCGCCCTGAAGGCGCTGAATGGCGGCGGCCTCATTCGGCCGCCGCGCGCCTGCCGGCGCGGGCCTTGCCGCCCTTGCGCCCGGCCTCTGCCGCGAGGGCGCGGTCCTTGGAGAAGCTCCGCTTTTCCTGCGGCACGCTCTCGCCGCCCTTGCGGCCGGCATCGGCCGCGAGATCCCGATCCTGCGAGAAGCTGCGCTTGTGATCGGGCACGCTTTCGCCGCCCTTCCGCGCGATGTCGCGCTGCTTGTCCTCGTCCATCGCCGCGAACCCGCGCGCGGATTTCATCGCCTCGTCTGTCACGATTGCGCCTCCTCGATCAGGCCTCCCCCGCTGCCCAATCCCCTGCCGCCTGCCTTCGTTCCGGAGAAAATCACCGGGGTGCCACGATGCAGCTTTTCGCGGGCGCGTGCATTGGACTGCGAGCATCCGCAGCCGCCCGCGCGCTGATCAGCGGGCGAAGACGCAGGAGAAACGCGATGAACGATGATGCATTCGGCCGTACGGGCCCGTTCCAGCCCCTCGAGACCGCACCGAAGGATGGCAGCCTCGTCATCGGCCGCGAAGCCGATGGCAGCCTCAACCTGATGCGCTGGCGCAGCAAGACGCGCATGGTCGAGGAGGATGGTCCCGACGACCAGGGCCCGGCGCCCTATTGGGCGCGCTGGCGGACCGATACCGGCCTGCACCCGGTCGAATGGGCGCCGACGCGCCTCACCGAGGAAGAGACCCTCCACTGGGCCTGATGGGTCGCTCCGGCCGGCTCAGTGATAGCCGATATGGGCTTTGACCTTGCCGCGGAACACCCAATAGGACCACGCCGTGTACATCAGCACGACCGGCAGCAGCACGAGCGTCCCGACCAGCAGGAAGGCCTGCGTCGATTCCGAGGAGGCGGCTTCCCAGAGCGTGAACTTATAAGGCACGATCATCGGGAACAGGCTGATGGCGATGCCGATATAGGAGAGCGCGAACAGGGCGATGGCGCCGATGAAGGGGGCGCCTTCGCGCGCGCTGCCGAGCGCCCGCCAGGTCAGCGCCGCGACGACGAGCGCGAGGATCGGCACCGGGGCGAAGATGATGATGTTGGGGAAGGAGAACCAGCGCGCGGCGATGGCGTCGCTGGCGAGCGGCGTCCACAGGCTGACGATGCCGATGGCCGCGAGCACGCCGAGAAGGCAGATCCGGCCCTGCCGCCGCGCCAGCGCCTGCACGTCGCCTTCAGTCTTCAGGATCAGCCAGCCGGCGCCGAGCAGGCCATAGCCGAACATCAGCGCGATGCCTGTCAGGATCGAGAACGGCGTCAGGAAGTCGAAGGACGAGCCGGAAAAGCTGCGCCCGGTCACTTCGAAGCCCTGGATGAAGCTGCCGAGCACCACGCCCTGCGCGAAGGTGGCCGAGGCCGAGCCGTAGCAGAAGGCGTGGTCCCAGAACGTCTTGTGCTCGCCGTCGCGAAAGCGGAACTCGAAGGCGAGGCCGCGGAACACCAGCGACAGCAGCATCACGAGAACGGGGAAGTAGACCGCCGGAATGATGATCGCGAAGGCGAGCGGGAAGGCGGCCAGCAGCGCGACGCCGCCGAGCACTAGCCAGGTCTCGTTGCCGTCCCAGATCGGGGCGACCGAATTCATGATCAGGTTGCGCGAGGGCGTGTCCGGCGCGAAGCCGTAGAGCATGCCGACGCCGAGGTCGAAGCCGTCCAGCATCACATAGAGGAACACGCCGAGGCCGATGATGACCGTCCAGATCGGCACGAAATCGAGAACCGCATTCATGCTCGCGCTCCCTCAGTTGTCGACGGCGCCGGCGAGAACCGGGGCATCGGGACGGCCGGCCTTGACCGGGCTGTCGTCTTCCCCGGCCGGGGTCAGCCGCGGACCCTTCCGCACGATCCGGGCCATCAGGATGATGCCGGTCGGATAGACGAAGAGATAGACGGCGATATAGGCGACGAGCGAGATCATCACGTCGAGCCCGGTCAGCGAGGGCGAGACGCTGTCGGCGGTGCGCAGCATGCCATAGACCGTCCAGGGCTGACGGCCGACCTCGGTGGTGAGCCAACCGGCGATGACCGTGACGAAGCCGATCGGGATCGTCAGCTGCAGCGTCTTCAGATAGAGCGGCGAGCTCGTCAGGCGGCCGCGGAAGCGCAGCCAGTTGCCCCAGACGACGAGGCCGAGCATCACCATCGCGAGGCCGACCATGATGCGGAAGCCGAAGAACGGGATCACCACCGGCGGCCGGTCCTCCGCCGGGAACGACTTCAGCCCGCGCACCTCGCCATCGAGCGAATGGGTCAGGATCAGGCTGCCGAGATAGGGCACCTCGATCGCGTAGAGGTTCTTCTCGGCCGCGGCATCGGGAATGGCGAACAGCGTCAGCGGCAGTTCCTTGCCGGTGTCCCAGATCGCCTCGATGGCGGCGAGCTTGGCCGGCTGGTGCTCGCGCGTGTTCAGGCCATGCGCATCGCCGATATAGATCTGCAGCGGCAGCAGCACCGTCAGCAGCCACAGCGTCATCTTCATCATGGCGCGGCCTTCCTCGGCGAAGGTGCCGCGGCGGACCAGATAGGCGCCGACGCCCATCACGACGAAGCCGGTGGTGATGTAGAAGCCGATGACATTGTGGGCGAGGCGATAGGGGAAGGACGGGTTGAAGATCACCTCGAGCCACGAGGTCGGGAAGAAGCGCCCGTCGATGACCTCGAAGCCGGCCGGCGTCTGCATCCAGCTGTTGGCGGAGAGGATCCAGAAGGTCGAGATCAGCGTCCCGAGCGCCACCATCAGCGTCGCGCCGAGATAGGCCCAGCGCGGTACGAGGTTGCGGCCGAACAAGAGGACGCCGAGAAACGCCGCCTCGAGGAAGAAGGCGGTCAGCGCCTCATAGGCGAGCAGCGGCGCCAGCACGTTGGACGCCGCGTCGGAGAGGCGGCTCCAGTTGGTGCCGAACTGGAACGGCATCACCACGCCGCTGACGACGCCCATGCCGAACGACACCGAAAAGATGCGGATCCAGAAGGTCGAGAGGCGCAGATAGAGCTCGCGCCGCGTGAAGAAATGCGCGGTCTCCAGCACGGCGATGTAGGAGGCCGTGCCGACCGTGAAGGCCGGCAGCATCACATGCCAGACAATGACCCAGGCGAATTGCACCCGTGAAAGGAACAGTGCGTCGAGTTCCATCGCTCCCTCCAGATACCTCGCCGTCCACTGCGAGGCCGGATGGCGAGGCGGTGGCGGATCTGTGGCGAAGCTAGGGCGGTTCGCCTCCGATGTCGATGTTACGGGACGCGCTCCGGCCGATTTGACGCAAATCAAAGTGTCGCGGGCATTCCTTTGAAGCGGGGATCGGACGCAGGTCCGATGGCCTCCCGACCGACGGCCGAGCCGCGGCGGCAAAGGTCTCGGCCGGATCGATCGCCGGTCTGCGCCCGCTTAGGGTTCTCTCGTTCGCCGGACAGCGGCGGATCAAAACCCGAGGAGAACCAACATGTTCAAGATGATTTCGCCGTCCCGGCTGGTGGTTGCCGCTTCCGCGCTCGCTCTCGCCGCCGCCTTCGCCGCGGCCCCCGTCACCGTCGCGATGAATGCCGGCGCGCCCACCCTCACCAGCGCCAAGGCCTTTGCCCGCCAGGGCGCCGACGACGGCGCCGGCCATGTCCGCCAGGGCCGCGGCGCCGATGACGGCGCCGGCCACGTTTCGGGCGGTCATGGCGCGGACGATGGCGCATCGCACGGCACCACGGCCCGCCGCACCGACAACCGGCCGGGCGACAATGGCGGTGCGGCGCGCGGCCGCGGCCGTGACGACGGCCCCAAGCACCGCTGAGAACGCGGCGGCCTGACGGTCCAGCCGATCCGGCGGACCGTCAGGGCATCGTCCGGTGATCGAGGGGCAGGGCGGATCCGCCGCTCGCCCTTCCTCTCAATTGCTCCGACCAAGGTCCGATGACGCGGCCGCCGGGCGCGCCTAGGTTCAGCCAGCCACCCTCGATCGCGAAACCATGCCCCGCCTGCAAAAGCCTTCCCTCCGGACTGTCCTCGTCGCCAGCCTGTCGCTGCTGTTCGTCTCGGGCCTCATCGAGCACGCGCTGCGCGCTGCCGGCCTGCCGGTCGGGATCGAGGCGCTCGCGAAGGATGGCGGTGGCTCAGGCGGCGGTTCAGGCAGCAGCGGCGGCGGGGGCGGTTCAGGAAGCAGTGGCAGTGGCGGCTCCGGGAGCGGCAGCAGCGGCAGTTCCGGCGGCGGCAGTTCTGGCAGTTCCGGCAGCAGCGGTGGCGGCAGTGGTTCAAGCGGCAGTGGCTCAAGTGGCAGCAGCGGCAGTTCCGGAAGCAGCGGCAGCGGCAGCGGTTCAAGCGGTAGCGGCTCAAGCGGCAGCAGCGGCAGCGGCTCGAGCGGCGGTTCCCATGACAGCGGTTCCCATGACAGCGGCTCGCATGACGGCGGCGCGCATGACAGCAGCAGCCATGACAGCAGCCGTCATGACGACAGTCGCCACGACAGCTCGTCTCATGATGGCGGCGGGTCGTCCGGTGACGGCGGCCGTGGCCGGGGCGTTGCTGGCGGCAACAGGCGCGACGACGGCGGAGCCTCAGGACCCGAGGTGAGCCGCTTTCTTCAGACGTTGAGGACGCGCGGCCAGGTCGTGGCGTCGTCGCGGCGCGATGGCATCGAGGTGCGCTATTCGGACGGCTGGACCGAGCGGGTTCGCGGCGGGCGCTACACGCTCATCGATCCGCGCCGACGGGTGGTGGTCGATCGGCCCGGCAAAAGGTCGGATGTGCGCCGGCTGGACGCCGCGATCGACGAAGGGGCGCGCGGCCGCTGAGAGTGTGGCGCGCCGTCTCACGCGCGCCAGTGTTCGCGCGCCATGACGGCGGCCTCGACGCGGTTCCGCGCCTGCAGCTTCTGCAGGATGCTGGTCATGTAGTGCTTGATCGTCTTTTCCTGCAGGTCGAGCCGGCGGCCGACCTCCTTGTTGCTCATTCCGGCCGAGACCAGCTTCAGAATCTGCTCCTCGCGCGCCGTGAGCGCCTCGAAGGCTGTCCGCCCGGCAGATGCCGGCGGCTGGCTGTGCAGGGCGACCAGCAGCCGGGCGGCGAGGCTCGGCGCGACATAGGATTCGCCGGCGAGGATGCCGGCGAGGGTCGCGCTGAGCTCGTCGGCGCCGACGCCCTTGAGGATATAGCCCCTCGCTCCGGCCGAGAGCGCCGCCATGATGTCGTCGTCCTGTTCCGAGACGGTCAGCATGACGATGAGGGTTTCCGGTGACGCCGTCGCGATGGCGCCAATCGCCGAGAGGCCGTTGCCGGGCATCGAGATATCGAGCAGCACCAGCGAGGGGCGCAGCCGCGCGCTGAGCGCGATGGCTTCCGCCGCGGACGCCCCTTCGCCCACGACATCGAACAGGCCGGATTCCGCCAGCGAGCGGATGACGCCGCTGCGATAGAGCGGATGGTCGTCGACGACGACGAGCCTCGGCTTCACGTGTTCTTCGATCTCGGTCATCCGCTTCCCCCGTTGTCGAGCCCGAGCCGCATCCTGACTTCGGCGCCGCCGGTCTCCGTGCGCGCAAAATCAAATTGTCCGCCGAGGCTTTCGATGCGCTGCCGAAGGCCGGACAGGCCAAGGCCGGCGCGTCGTTCGGCCGCCGCATTCGGCAGGGCGGTGCCGGCCGTGTTCGAGACGATGATCGTGAGCCCGTCGGCATCGAGCGTCGCGTCGACGGCCTGGCCGGCGCCGCCGGCGTGGCGCCAGGCGTTGTTGAGCGTCTCCTGAACGAAGCGATAGGCGCCGATGCCGATCGAATGCGGCAGGGGACGATCCGCGCCGGCAAAGCGCACGGCGACCACGCTCTTTGTCCGGGCCTCGTGGGTGCTCGCGACGCGGCGGATAATGCTTCCGATGGTCAGCTGCTCGATCTCGGGCAGCGACAGGTCGCTGCAGATGCCGCGGATCTCGCGCATGGCATCGGCCAAGGCTCCCCGCACCGCCGCGATCTCGCCCTGCCGCGATTGAGGATCGCTGGCGGCCACCGCGGAATCGAGCCGCAGTGCTGCAAGGCCGACGAGCTGCGCCGGTCCGTCATGCAGATCGGCGCTGACCCGCCGCAGCATGCGTTCGTTGAGTTCGGTGACGCCGCGGGCGGCGCGCTCGATATCGAGCCGCAATTGCCGGTTCTGGGTGGCGATCCGCTCCGTCTCGGCGATGCGCATCTGCAGCGCCTGCTGCTGCTCGGCGATCAAGAGGCTGCCACGATGCACGATGCCGAACAGCGTGGCGCCGATCCCCAGCGTGACGGCGGCGACGATGAACCAGGCTTGCAGCCGCGTGTCGGCCAGCGTGCGCTCGAGCGCCTCGGCATTCTCGTAGAATTCGACGACGCCGAGGATCTTGCCCGAAAAGGCCTGCCGCAGCGGGCTGTAGATCTCGAGCAGCGGCAAGGCTTTCGAGCGTTCGGTGACGTTCTCGGCATCGCCGAGATGGTCGAACTCCGCCACCAGCTGTCCACTCAGCGCCGCCGTCAGGCTTGCTGTTGCCGGGAACGTCTTGCCGATCAGTTCGGGCGCATCCGAATAGGCGACGCGGCCGTCGTCCGTCCAGATCTTGATGGCGACGACTCGCTGGCCGAGCGCGCTGCCGGACAGCATCTCCTCGATGGCGCGGGTCGGCCCGATCGAGAGCGCGTCGGCGGATTCGAGTTCCTGCGCCAGCGGCGCGATAAAGCTGTCCATGAACAAGGCCGTCGCGCTGGCCGTGTTGTCGATGACGTTCTGCTCGATGCGGTCGGTGACGAAGTGCCCGATCACCAGCATGGCCAGAATCATGATGACGCCGCCGGCAAGGGCAAAGCGCCGCGACAGGTCGTAGGGCTTGGGAGGTCGGCTGTTCCGCTCATCGGCCATGGTCGCGACCCTACAGGCAAAGGTCCGGAGCCGACAGACGGACCAAGGTCCGAGGCGCGAGCGGTGCGATCGGGCGATTCCTCGGGATCGCGATCGTCGAGGCCGCCTCGTGGCACGGCGGACCGAGCGCGGGACGCCGACGGCGGCCGTCGAGGCTGGTGCGCCCGCTCCCGCATCGCTCGGGCGGCGTCAATCGCCCCATCCTTGACAGGAAAGGGCATTCCGGCTAGAACGACCACATAAACGTTTAGGTTCGTCGGGGAGGAGATTTATTCCGACAACTAAACGATTATTGATGCATTCTCGTTGAGGGTGTCGATGCTGTGTGGTTGTCTGCATCTGCAAACCTAAACGATTATGATGGGGAGGCTGCCTTGAAGAAGTCGACCATGCGCGACATCAGTCGCGCGACCGGGCTTTCGATGTTCACGGTGTCGCGGGCGCTGAGCGGCGCCGACGGCGTCTCCGAGGAGAGCCGCGAGCAGGTCCAGAAGGTCGCGCGCGAGCTCGCCTATATCCCGAACCGCGCCGCGCAGGAGCTCCGCCGCGCCAGCCGCGACAGCGTCGCGGTCATCACGGCCAGCACCTCCAACTCCTACTATCTCGACCTGATGGCCGGCATCCAGCAGGCGCTGCGTCCGTCGAACTGGACCGTCGTCATCGGCGACGTCGCGGTCGACGGCGCCTATGACGCCCATCTCGAGGACCGCATGGTGCAGCGGCTGATCGAATCCCGCATGGCCGGCGTGATCTCGACGCTGACGCTCTCGCCCGAGAACACGACACTGCTCGCCAACTGGGACATCCCGGTGGTCTTCGTCGACTCAGCGCCGCCCGCGAGCGCCCCGGATTTCCCGAGCGTCACCACCGACAATTACAATGCCAGTCTCATGGTCGGTGCCCATATCGCCGGCCTCGGGCACAAGGAATGGCTGTTCCTCGTCTATCCGGCCAAGTGGTCGACCCGGTTCGACCGCGAGCGCGGCATCCGCGATGCCGCCGCGCTGCATGGCGCCGCCGTGACGATCCTCGAGAGCGAGAACGATTCCGCCTCGGCCTACCGGACGCTCGCCGCTCATCTCGAAGGCCTTGGCCACCTGCCGGATATCCTCATCGTCGGCAACAACCCGCTGCTGCTCGGCGCGCTCAAGCTGCTGCGTGATCGGGGCATCGTCGTGCCCGACCACATGGCGCTGGTCGCCTATGACGAATTCGCCTGGTCGACGCTGATCGATCCGCCGCTGACGGTTCTCAACGAACGAAGCGAGGAGATCGGCCGCCGCGCCGCCGAGACGCTCGCGCGGATCATCGACGGACAGTCCGAAGCCGAGAAGCGCGGCCAATCGAAGGCGCCCCTCTATCTGCCGGACTACCAGCAGCAGGTGCCGGCCGAACTCGTCATCCGCCGCTCCTGCGGCAGCGGCCGGGCGCTTCGCCCGCCCGAACGCGCATGACCCCTCTTGCTCGCGGCGATATCCGCCGCGGCCGAGCCGATCCGCGCCTTTGAAGCGCGGCGTCCACGGCGCTTTTCAGCCGGCGCCACCCATCATCACGGGCTGACAGACATTCCCTCGGAGGAGACACAACAATGAAGACGACCCGCCGGACCCGCTTCACGCTCGCCGCCTCGGTGGCAGCGCTCGCCCTGCTCGCCCTCGCGCCCGCCGCGATGGCGGAGAGTGCGCCGAAGAAGATCGAGAAGATCGGCCTGATGGTTCAGGACATGTCCAATCCGTTCTTCTCGGCGATGGACAAGGGCGCCAAGAAGGCGGCCGCCGCGATCGGCGCCACCGTCAACACCCAGGACGCCCAGCTCGACCTCGCCAACCAGAACACCCAGATCGACGCCTTCATCCAGCAGGGCGTCAACCTGATCGTGATATCGGCGGTCAACGAGGCCGGCATCGAGCCGGCGATCATGCGCGCCAAGGAAGCCGGCATCATCGTCATCGCGGTCGATACGCCCGCGCATGGTGCCGACGCCGTCGTCATGACCGATGCGGTCCAGGCCGGCGAGAAGTCCTGCGACTATCTGTTCACGCAGATGGGCGGCAAGGGCGAGGTTCTGCTCGTCGACGGCACGCCGATCCAGACGATCATCGATCGCATCGCCGGCTGCCGGAAGGTCGCGGCCAAGTTCCCCGACATCAAGATCGTCGGCCAGCAGGCCTCGAAGAACGACCGTGCCTCTGGCCTTGCCGTCACCACGGACATGCTCACGGCGCATCCCGACGTCACCGGCATCTTCGGCATGAACGACCCGTCGGCGCTCGGCGCCGTGCTCGCGGTCGAGCAGGCCGGCAAGTCCGGCCAGATCAAGGTCACCGGCGTCGACGGTAGCCCCGAGGCGGTCGCCGAGCTGAAGCGCGCCGGATCGCCTTTCATCGGCACCGCGACCCAGAGCCCCGGCGGCATGGTGGTGAAGGCGGTCGAGATCGCGCAGGAGATCGCCGCCGGCAAGGCGCCGAAGGACAAGACGATCCTGATCCCGAGCGTTCTCGTCTCGCGCGACAATGTCGGCGAGTATGCCGGCTGGTAAGCCAGCGCGCTCATAGAGCATGAACCGGCGCGGCGGGCTCCAGGGCCCGCCCCGCTTCTGGAGGTGACGATGGCGACCAGGACCAGGGACGGCGAGCCGCTCTTGAAGCTCGAAGGCGTTTCCAAGCGCTTCGGGGCGACGCTGGCGCTGAACGGCGTCAGCTTCGATCTCTATCCGGGCGAGGTTCATGCCCTGATGGGCGAGAACGGCGCCGGCAAGTCGACGCTGATGAAGATCCTCTCCGGCAACATCCTCAGCGATTCCGGCCGCATCCTCATGGACGGCGCGGCGATCGACATCCGCTCGCCGCTCGATGCCAGGGCGCGCGGCATCGCGATCATCCACCAGGAACTCAACACCGTGCCGGCGATGACGGTCGCCGAGAACCTGGCGCTCGGCCGCGAGCCGCGCACGCGCTTCGGCATGCTCGACCGCCGCCGGATGGTCAGCGACGCGCGCGAGAAGCTCGCCCGTATCCGCGCCGACATCGATCCGCGCCAGCCGCTCGGCGCGCTCGGCATCGGCATGCAGCAGATGGTCGAGATCGCCCGCGCCGTCAGCGAGGAGGCGCGCGTGCTGGTGCTCGACGAGCCGACCGCGGCGCTGTCGCGCAGCGAGGCGCAGGAGCTTTACCGCATCATCGGCCAGATGCGCGAACAGGGCGTCGGCCTCATCTATATCTCCCACCGGATGGAAGAGGTCTGGCAGCTCGCCGACCGCGTGACGGTGCTGCGCGACGGCGCCTATGTCGGCACCAGCGCGATGACGGAGACGAGCCCGGCCGATGTCGTGCGCATGATGGTCGGCCGTCCCATCGCCGATCTCTACAACCATGCTCCGCGGACGCCGGGCTCGGTCGTGCTCGACGTCGCGGGCCTTGCCGGCGACGGGGTCGGGCCGGTCGATTTCACGGTGCGGGCCGGCGAGGTCGTCTGCATGGCCGGGCTGATCGGCTCGGGCCGCACCGAGATCGGCCGGATCATCTTCGGCGCCGACCGGCGCAGCGAGGGGACCGTGCGCATCAACGGCATCGAAAGCCGCCCGGCCGATCCCTATGGCGCGATCGCCGACGGCATCGGCATGGTGCCGGAGGATCGGAAGGCCCAGGGGCTCTTCCTCGACCACTCGGTCGAGGACAATATCGTCATCTCCTCGCTCGATCGCTTCGTGACGGCGGGCGTCGTGCGCGCGGCGGATGCGCGGACGGCTGTGCGCGAGGAGATGCAGCGGCTGCATCTCCGCCTCTCGGCGCTGCGCCTGCCGGTCAAGGCGCTGTCCGGCGGCAACCAGCAGAAGGCGGCGCTGGCGCGCTGGCTGCTGCGCGATTCCAAGGTGCTGATCCTCGACGAGCCGACGCGCGGCGTCGATATCGGCGCCAAGCGCGAAATCTACGAACTCATCGATGAACTCGCCCGCGCCGGCAAGGCCGTGCTCGTGATCTCGTCCGATCTGCCCGAGGCGATCGGCATCAGCGATCGGCTGCTCGTCATGCGCGCGGGCCGCATCGTGCACACGCTCGCCTCGCGCATGGCGAGCGAGGAGGACGTGATGGTCCACGCCACGGGAACGGCGGCGGGCGGAACGGAAACGACGGGAGCGATCCAGTGACCAGCCAGACACCCCGCCCGCATCAGGGCGCAGCCGAGCCGCTCGAGAAGCCGCCGTTCGATTTCGCCAAATGGTGGGACCGCGTCGGCATCCTGATGGTGCTCGTCGCGCTCGTCATCCTGATGTCGGTGATCGCGCCGAATTTCAACCGCGTCGACAATCTCCTCAACATCGCCCGCTCGATCTCGGTCAATGCGATCCTCGCGGCGGGACTGACCTTCGTCATCCTCACCGGCGGTATCGATCTCTCGGTCGGCTCGATCGTCGCGGTATCGGGCGTCGTCGCGGTCATCGCCGCGATCGCCGGCTGGCCGGCGCCGGCCGCGATCCTCGCCGGCATGCTGGTCGGCGCTGCCTGCGGCCTCATCAACGGCGCGCTCACCGCCTATCTCTCGCTGGCGCCCTTCATCGTCACGCTGGGAACGATGACCTTCCTGCGGGGCCTCGCCTACACGATTACGGAAGGGCAGCCGATCGTCTCCAGCGATCTCAATTTCCGCGACATGGGCAATGGCTATCTCTCCGGCGTGCCGATCCCCGTCCTCGTGATGCTCATCGTCTATCTCGTTGCCTGGTTCATCCTGGAGCGGACGCGCTATGGCCGCCATGTCTATGCAGTCGGCGGCAATCCGCAGGCGGCGCGGCTCGCCGGCGTGCGCGTCAATCGCGTCACGACCTCGGTCTATGTCATCGCCGGCGCCTGCGCCGGGCTTGCCGGCGTCATCTTCGCCGCCCGCGTGATCTCGGCACAGCCGACGGCCGGCACCGGCTATGAACTCGACGCCATCGCGGCGGTGGTGCTCGGCGGCACCAGCCTTGCCGGTGGTCGCGGCCGCATCGTCGGCACGCTGATCGGCTCGGTGATCCTCGGCGTGCTCTCGACCGGGCTCATCCTGCTCAATGTGCCGTTCTTCACCCAGCTCTTGATCAAGGGCGTCGTCATTATCGTCGCGGTCGCGATCGACAGCCTGAAGCAGCGGCAGTTCTCGTTCCGCCGCGCGCCCGCCGCCGCCGCGTCCGAGACGGCCAAGCCCTGAGCTGCCGAGGCCCTGAGCCGCGCCGCGGTCCGGCCGAGATCTCTGCAGCGGGCGACCCGTTCGCCCGCTCCCCCCATTGTTTCGGAGACGCCTTCGATGAGCCATTCCATCACGATCCTCGATCCGCTCGCGGGATCGCGGGTGAACGAACCCGTCACCTTCACGGTCGAGGAGGACCTCCGCGCGCCGCTGCGCTGGGCGGTGACCGAAGGCGGCGAGCGCGTGCTTTGCCAGCGGCTGACGGAAGGATCGCGCGAGGGGCGGACCTCGTTCATCGCGACCGTCAGCTTCACCGGCACGCTGCGGCTGACGCTCGGCGAGGCAGCGGATCCCGCCTCGCTCGCCGAGGACATGGGCATCGTCGTTCTCGCCGGCCGCGAGAGCGATTGCTTCGCGCGCCTCGATACCGGCGCGTTCGATCTCGAGCTCTGCTCGGGCAAGGCCGAGGGGCTCGGCTCCTCGAAATGGGGCATCCGCCATTTCCGCGGCATCGGCGATGGCTTCGAGCTGCTACCCTCCGGCAACAACGCGATCGGCGGCTTCTACGGGCCGTTCTTCACGCCGGAAAACGGGCTCATCAATCCGCCCGAGCATACCAGGGTCGAGATCGAGATCGTCGAGCGCGGGCCGGTGCTGCATCACTATCGCATGCACGGCACGATCCCCGATGGCCTCTTGGAAGAACTGAAGGGCAAGCGCTTTACGATCGACTGGCGCTTCACGCATGGGACGCCCTTCTTCCAGCGCTGCTACCGGGTCGATGATTTCCAGACGGTGATCAACGGCCGCTCGGTGACCAACAAGATCACGGTCGGCGACGAGTTCGAGGGCGGGCCCGGCAAGCTCGTGTTCGACCGCTTCGCGGCCTATGGCGGCACGCGCTATCGCGCCGGCGATCCCTATGCCGGCGAGCTTGTCGCGATGGTGGCCGAGACGGTGGCGCAGTCCGAGAACGAGGGGCCGAAATTCGCAGAGTTCCGCGACCAGCTCGCCGATATCGAATCCGCGCACTGGGATCTCTACTGGAGGCTGTTCTCGGCCTGGGAGAAGGTACTCGGCGAGGACGAGCTGCGGGCGCGGCTCGGCCGCGTCCGGGCAAGGGCGCATGTGCTGGCCGATCTCAACCCGCGGGCCTGGACGCTCACCGACGCGCCGGTCGACGTCTCGGCCGTGCCGCACGAGACGATCTTCCCGGGACCGGCGACCAAGACCGTCGAATATGACGACGCCTCCGGCCGCGCGATGGTCTGGTGGACCTCGGCCGCCTCGGGCGCTTTCCAGATCGTCCAGCGCCGCCAGTCGGGCTGGGTCAACTGGGGCTCGAACGGCGAGAACGAATGTCCGGAACTGCCTGTAGGCGTGGAGATCAAGACCGCCTATGGCCCGTTCAAGGACAGCTGGCAGCAGGTTGCCGACCAGCTCGAGACGCCGCCGGTCGTGACCGTCGCGTGATGGGCCGGGCGCTGGGCGCCGGCCGCCGGCTCATGACATGATCAGGCCGCCGTCGACATTCACCGTCTGGCCGGTGATGTAGGCGGCGTCGTCGCTGGCGAGGAAGGTGACGAGGCCGGCGACATCCTCGCCCGAGCCGGCGCGGCCCATCGGGATGCCCTCGACCCATTCGGCCATCAGCTCGCCCGGCTTGTAGTCGCCGAGCAGCTTGCCCCAGGCGGCGTCGTTATAGGCCCACATGTCGGTTTCGATGATGCCGGGGCAGAAGGCGTTGACGGTGATGCCTTCCTTCGCCAGCTCCTTGGCAAGGCTCTGCGTGATGCCGACGACGCCGAATTTCGAGGCGGCATAGTGCGGCGTGAAGATGAAGCCCTGCCGCGCCTGGCCAGAGGCGGTGTTGATCAGCCGGCCGCCGCGGCCATGCTTGCGGATGCGGGCCGTCGCTTCCTGGCAGCAGAGGAACACGCCCTTGGTGTTGACCGCGAGCACCTTGTCCCATTCCGCCTCGGTCATCGCCTCGAGCCGGGCGATGGTGATGACGCCGGCATTCTGGATGGAGATGTCGACGCCGCCGAACTGGCGCTCGGCCTCGTCATAGAGCGCGGTGACGCTCGCCTTGTCGGTGACGTCGACGATGACGGCATGCGCCTTGCCGCCTGAAGCGCGGATCTCCTCGGCGACCGCCTCGACCTGCGCCTCGTTGGCGGACACGACGACCGCGGCGCCTTCGCGGGCGAAGCGGCGGGCGATCGCGGCGCCGATGCCGCGGCTGCCTCCGGTGATGACGACGGTCTTGCCTTCGAAGCGGGACATGGTTCCTCCAGATGGGATCAAGGGGCAGGGGATGGTTCGGCGGCCAGCTTCTCGGCCGTGAACTTGTCGGTGATCAGCACGTCGACATGGCGGCCGAGCAGCGCGCCGCGGATGGCCGCGACCTTGCGCGCCCCGCCGGCGACCGCGACGACGCGCGGCACGGCGCGCAGCTCCGCGAAGGTCATGCCGATGACGCGGTCGTCGAGCGGCCCGTCGACGGGGCGGCCCTCGGCGTCGAAGAAGCGGCAGCAGACATCGCCGACCGCACCGCGCGCCTCGAGATCGTGCAGTTCGTCGGACGAGAAGCTGTTGCCGGAATTCGCCAGCATGATCGAGGGCTGCAAGGCGCCGATGCCGATCAGCGCCATGGTGACGCGACGGAACTGGTCCATGGTGGCGCGGACATAGCTGTCGCCGACCATGACCAGCTTGGCGGCCGACGAGCCGGCGACGCCCTGCGCCGCCAGCAGCATCGGCTCGGCGCCGGTCAGCGCCGCGAGGCGGCTGGTCAATTGCGTGGCATGACTCTGCACCGACGGGTTGCCGATGCCGCCGAGGATCTGGACGACGCGCTCGGCCTTGATGCGCTTCAGCGGATGGATCGCATCGACCATGCGGAGCAGCGAAACGCTCCAGGAGGAGATGCCGATCACCTCGCCATCGGCGACCGTCGTCTCGAAATAATGGCCGGCGGCATCGCCGATCGCGCCGATGATCGCCTCCTCGCGATCCTCGAAGCAGTCGGCGACGATCGCCTCGGTCAGCCCGTAGCGGCTCCTGAGCGCCGCCTCCAGCTCCGGAAAGGTGCCGCGTGGCGGCATGATGGTGATGCGGACGATGCCTTCCTGCTCGGCCTTCTTCAGGAGGCGGGAAATGGTCGCCTGCGAGATGTGCAGCAGGCTGGATATCTCGGCCTGCTTCATGCCTTCCGCGTGATAGAGCTGGGCGACGCGGGTCATCAGCCTCAGCTCGTAGGTCCTGCTCATTGCCGGTCTGTTCCTCTCTCCCGGCGGGGTGGCGACCTCAGCCCATTCCCCGCGATCGGGCCGAGTCTCGCATAAAAATTCACACGTGAAAATAAACTGTCGTCGCCCGCTGCGCGAGCTGTCCTCCATCGACGCTGGTCTATGGTGCGGTGCGGCATGATCTTTTCGCAGTCACAGCATTGGGATCGCTGCAAAAATCGGCGACGAGCCCGCTTGACGAGCACTCTAGCTGCCGGTAATCTGCAAATCAATCCAGTAATGAATATTTATTCAGGCTGGTGACTGTACGAGAGCGAGGTCTGAGTGTGAGCCTGGATTTCTTCCCCGATGTGCCGACGCCGGCCATCCTGGCGCAGGCGACCCCCGAGGATCGGGCGGAGCGCCTCGAACTCCTTGCGCGGGCCATCCGCCGCTCGATCGTGCGGATGATCGACAGCGCAAGGGCCGGCCATATCGGCGGCGACCTCTCGGTCACCGACATCCTGACGACACTTTATTTCGGCGTCCTGAAGCTCGATCCGGCCGAGCCGCGCTCTGCGGCCCGCGATCGCTTCATCCTGTCGAAGGGCCATTGCGCCGCCGCGCTCTATTCGGTGCTGGCACTGCGCGGCTTCATCGATCCGGCCTTGCTGCCGACCTTCATGAAGCCGCTGTCGCTTCTGAACGGCCATCCGAACCGCCGCAAGGTCGCCGGCGTCGAGGCGAATACCGGCCCGCTCGGCCATGGCCTGCCGATCGCCGTCGGCAGCGCGATCGCCTCGAAGCTCTCGGGCAAGAACTGGCAGACCTTCGTCGTCACCGGCGACGGCGAATTGCAGGAAGGCTCGAACTGGGAGGCGGCCATGGCCGCCGGTCATCGCAAGCTCGACAATCTCTGCGTCATCGTCGATCGCAACCGCCTGCAGCAGGGCGCGCGCACCGAGGACACCAACGCGCTCGATCCGCTCACCGACAAATGGGCCGCCTTCGGCTGGGAGGCCGTCGAGGTCGACGGCCATGACCATGCCGCCCTCTACGATCTCTTCACCCGTCCGCGCACCGGCCGGCCGCTCGCCGTCGTCGCCAACACGAAGAAGGGCAGGGGCGTGTCCTTCATCGAGGACCGCGTCGAATGGCATCACAAGGTGCCCTCGGCCGAGCAGGTCGCCCTCGCGCTCGAGGAGCTCCGCTGATGAACGCGCCCGTTTCCGCCACCCCCGCGATGTTCGATTGCCGCCAGGCCTTCGCCGAGACGCTGATCGAGCTGGCGCGCACGGACGAGCGCATCGTCACCGTCTGCAACGACAGCGTCGGCTCGTCCAATCTCGGCGCGTTCCAGAAGGAATTCCCGAACCGGCTGATCAATGTCGGCATCGCCGAGCAGAACATGGTCGGCGTCGCCGCCGGCCTTGCCAATGGCGGCTTCATTCCCTTCGTCTGCTGCGCCTCGCCGTTCCTGACCGGACGCGCGCTCGAACAGATCAAGGCCGACATCGCCTATAACGGCTATCACGTCATGCTCTGCGGCATGAGCCCGGGCATGTCCTATGGCGAGCTCGGGCCGACGCATCACTCGATCGAGGATCTCTCCTGGATGCGGGCGGTGACTGATCTCGCCGTGCTCGTTCCGGCCGATCCGGCGCAGACGCGCGCCGCCATCCGCTGGTCGATCGGCTTCGAGAAGCCGGCCTTCCTGCGCATCGGCCGCTACAAGATCCCCTCGGTCAGTGAAGGCCAGGCCGAGCCGTTCGTCTATGGCAAGGCCAACAGGCTGCGCGAGGGGACTGACCTCACCATCGTCGCCACCGGCGTCATGGTTTCGCGTGCGCTCGATGCCGCCGCCGATCTCGCGGCACAGGGCATCTCGGCCCGCGTCCTCAATATCTCGACGATCAAGCCGCTCGACGACGAGGCGATCATCGCCGCGGCGCGCGAGACCGGCGCCATCGTCACGGCGGAGGAGGCGATGATCGAGGGCGGCCTCGGCGCCGCCGTCGCCGAAGTGGTGGTGCGCCATCATCCCGTGAAGATGCGCATGCTCGGCGTGCCGGGCTTCGCGCCGACGGGCGAGACCGGCTTCCTGCTCGATCATTTCGGCCTCAACCGGGCCGGCATCGTCGCCGCCGCGCTCGAGCTCAAGGCCTGATCCGATGCGCGCGCCGCTGATCCTCGCCATCGACCAGGGCACGAGCTCCACCAAATGCCTCGTCGTCGACGGCGACGGGCAGGTGGTGGCGCGCGGCCAGGCGGCGGTCGGCCAGTCGACGCCGGAGCCCGGCTGGGTCGAGCAGGACGGCGATGCGATCTTCGAGAGCGTGCGCGAGGCGGTCGCCGCCGCGCTGACGCCGGAGCTTGCCGCCCGCGTCGTCTCGGTCGGCCTCTCCACCCAGCGCGAGAGCTGTATCATCTGGGACCGGAAGACCGGCGCGGCGCTGACCCCCGTCCTCTCCTGGCAGGACCAGCGCACCGAACCGCTCTGCGCCGCCATGCGGGCGCGCGGTGAAGACAGGCTGGTGCGCGAGAAGAGCGGCTTGCCGCTCGATCCGATGTTCTCCGCCATCAAGGCGAAGTGGCTGCTCGACCGCATCGATCCCGATCGGACCCGCGCGAAGGCGGGCGAGCTTGCCATCGGCACCATCGACAGCTTCCTGCTGTCGCGCTTCGGCGGCCCGCATATCGTCGAGGCCGGCAATGCCTCGCGCATGCAGCTCGTCGATGTCGCAAGGGCCGCCTATGACGACGAGCTCCTGGCGCTGTTCGATATTCCGCGCGCCGCTCTCCCCGAGATCGTCGCCTCGACCGGTCCATTCCCGGCCGTGAAGGGCTTGCCGCCGCTCGCCGATGGCGTTCCGATCGGCGCCGTGATGGCCGACAGCCATTCGGCCCTCTTCGCTCATGGCGCCTACAAGCCCGGTCCCGTCAAGGCGACGCAGGGCACCGGTTCCTCGGTGATGGGCCTGCTCGACCGCGCGGCGACCCGCGACGGCGCGGCGCTGCATCCCGGCGTCTGCCTGACGCTCGCCTGGTGGATCGGCGAGCCCGTGCTCGCCTTCGAGGGCAACATCCGCTCGGCCGGCTCGACCCTCCTCTGGGCGGCATCGCTGCTCGGCGTCGATGCGGCGGAGCTGGCGCGGATGGCGGCCGGTGTCGCGGATGCCGGCAATGTCCATCTCATTCCCGGCTTCAACGGCCTCGGCGCGCCCTGGTGGGACGGCGGCGCGGTCGCGACCCTGTCCGGCTTCACGCTCGGCTCCTCGCGCGAACTCGTCGCGCGGGCCGCACTCGATTCGATCGCGCACCAGATCGCCGACGTCGTCGATGCCGTCCGCTCATCCGGCGTGCCGGTCGACAGCCTGCATGTCGACGGCGGCCCGACGCGCAACGACCAATTGATGCAGTTCGAGGCCGACATGACCGGGCTGCCGGTGGCGCGCACCGAGACGGCGGAGCTTTCGGCGCTCGGCGTCGCGCATCTTGCCGGCGTCAGCGCCGGAGTGTTCACGCTCGACGGCCTCGCGACGCTCGATCGCGGCGGCACGGTGTTCCGTCCGGCACTCGATCAGGCGGCACGCGGCCGCAAGCGGGCGAACTGGGCGCGGGCGCTGAAGCGTTCGCGCAGCGGCGGCGGCATCGAGCCGGGCGCCTCGGCCTATCGGGCCGCAAAGTGACGAAGCGAGGGTGCCGGGCACCCTCAGGGACGGGAGGAGAGGCGGGATGGCAGTGACATCCGAAAGAGCATCGGCGGCACAGCCGAAGCGGCGCGGATTCAGTCTGGGGGGCGGCGCGACCGGGCCGTTCATCGGGCTCATCGCCATGTGCATCTTCCTGTCGCTGGCAACCGACACATTCTTCTCGCTGCGCAATTTCCTCAACGTCATGGACCAGGTGACGGTCATCGGCGTGATGGCCATCGGCATGACGCTGGTGATCCTGATCGGCGGCATCGACCTCTCGGTCGGCTCGGTCCTGGCGCTCTCGGCCATGGTGATGGGCTATCTCGGCAACACGATGGGGCTGCCGTTCCCGCTCGCGATCCTCTTCGCCATCCTCGCCGGCGGGCTCTGCGGCGCGGTGTCGGGCTTCATGATCACCGGGCTCAACATGCCGCCCTTCATCGCGACGCTCGCGATGATGTCGATCGCGCGCGGCATCGCCTCGATGATCACCGACGGCGAGCAGATCGTCGGTTTCCCGGACTGGTTCTCCAATCTCGCCATCATCCGCTATGGCGGCTTCGTCAGCGCCACCGTCGCGACGATGCTCGTGCTCGCCTTCGCCTTCTGGGTGTTCCTGCGCTTTCGCCCGGCCGGCCGCGCGCTCTATGCGATCGGCGGCAGCCCGGAAGTCGCGCGCCTCGCCGGCATCCATGTCAAGGCGGCGACCGTCTCCGTCTACACCGTCTCCGGCCTGATGGCCGGCCTTGCCGGCATCATCCTGTCGGCGCGGCTCGACAGCGCCCAGCCGAGCTCGGGCCTTGGCTATGAGCTCGACACCATCGCCGCAGTGGTCATCGGCGGGGCCAGCCTTGCTGGCGGCGTCGGCGGCATCGCCGGCACGGCGGTCGGCGTCCTGATCATCGGCTTCCTGAGGAACGGCCTCAACCTGCTGCATGTCTCCCCCTTCGTGCAGCAGGTCGTCATCGGCGTCGTCATCGCCATCGCGGTCGCCGCCGACACGCTTCGGGCGCGCAGGCGCCGCTGAGTTCCCGCCGTCCGGCCCTGCCGGGCGGCCTGTCTACGGGCGGCGAACCGCCCGGAAGGTTTCGCCGGAAAACGGTGAAACGGAAGGGTCCACGGGGACCGAGCCAAGCGCTGCCGGGGAGGAACCGTCGGCGTCAACGTCAATCGGAGGAGAAACCATGTTCACTCGTCGTACCACGCTGCTGGCGGCCGCTGCCGCCGTCGCCCTCTCGGCCAGCTTCGGCGCCGCCGACGCTGCCGAGGCCAAGAAGATCGGCCTCGCGGTCGCCAATCTCCAGGCCAATTTCTTCAACCAGATCAAGCAGTCGGTTGAAGCCTACGGCAAGGAGAAGGGTCTCGAGGTCATCACCGTCGACGCCAAGGGCGACGCGGCGACCCAGGTCAGCCAGATCCAGGATCTGCTCGCCCAGAACGTCGATGCGCTGATCTACATCCCGGCCGGCGCCACCGCCGCCGCGGTTCCGGTCAAGGCCGCCAAGGCCGCCGGCGTTCCGGTCGTCAATATCGACCGCAATGCGGAAGGCGCTCCCGGCGACACCTTCATCGCCACCGACAGCGTCACCTCGGCCAAGCAGGTCTGCGACTATCTCGCCAAGCAGGCGGGCGGCAAGGGCGAGATGGTCATCGTGCACGGCCAGAAGGGCACGACCCCCGAGGTCGATCGCTCCAAGGGCTGCGCCGAGGCGCTCAAGGGCTATCCCGACATCAAGGTCGTCGGTGAGCTGTGGTCGGAAGGCTGGCATCAGGACGAGGGCTTCAAGCTGACCTCCGACCTGCTGCAGGCCAATCCGAATGTCAGCATCATCTTCGCCCAGGCCGATGCGCTCGCGCTCGGCGCCGCCCAGGCGGTCAAGGTCGCCAATTCCGGCCACCGCATCTTCATCGGCGGCTTCGACGGCGACACCGCGGCGCTCACCGCGCTGAAGGACGGCGTGTTCGACGTCACCGCCACCCAGCAGACCCAGAAGATGGGCCGGCTCGGCGTCGATGCGGCGATCGCTCTCGTCGCCGGCGAGAAGCTCCCGGCCGAGCAGCTGCAGGACGCCACGCTGACGACGAAGGAAAACGTCGACCAGTTCATCGCCAACCATCCCTGATCGGATCCGCGGACGGGGGCGGCCTGCCGCCCCCACTTCCTCCCGCGACTAGGCGGCGCGACCCTCGCGCCGCCCCTTTTCCGCAATGACCGAGGCGATCGCGATGACGGACGGTTCTGCTGCCAAACCCGGCCAGGTGGTGCTCGAGGTCCGCGGCATCGGCAAGACCTATGAGCCGGTCACGGTGCTGAAGGGCGTCAATCTCGACGTCCGGCGCGGCGAGGTACTGGCGCTGCTCGGCGAGAACGGCGCCGGGAAGTCGACCATCTCCTCGATCATCGCCGGCCTCGTGAAGCCGACCACCGGCACCATGACATGGAACGGCGCGCCCTATGCTCCGGCGAGCCCCGCCGATGCGCTTTCGGCCGGCATCGGCCTCATCCACCAGGAAATGCGGCTGTTGCCGCATCTCACCATCGCCGAGAACATCTTCGTCGGCCGCCTGCCGGTCGCCGGCGGACGGGTCGACCGCGCCACGATGAACCGCCGCGCCGCCGAGCAGATGCGCCGCCTCGGCCTCGACGCCGAGCCGACCATGCTCGTCAGCGAGCTGCGCGTCGCGGCGCAGCAGCAGGTCGAGATCGCCAAGGCGCTGACCCTCAACGCGCGGCTCCTGATCTTCGACGAGCCGACCGCCGCGCTCGGCGGCGACGAGACCGACCGCCTGTTCGAGCAGATCGCCAGCCTCAAGGCCGAGGGCGTCTCCTTCATCTATATCAGCCACCGCCTCGACGAGATCGCCCGCATCGCCGACCGCGTCGCCGTGCTGCGCGATGGCGAACTGGTCGCCATGCACGAGAGCGCGCAGGTTCCGGTCAAGCAACTGGTCGAGGACATGGTCGGCCGCCCGCTCGACCGCATGTTCCCGCCGATCCGCACGCTGACCGGCGAGACGCGGATCGAGGTGGAGAACCTCACCAGCACCGACGGCGCGTTCAGCGATGTCAGCTTCTCGGTGAAGGCGGGCGAAGTGTTCGGCATCGCCGGCATCGTCGGCGCCGGCCGCACCGAGCTCGTCCGCGCCATCGCCGGTGCCGATCCTGTCGCGCGCGGCACGGTCAAGGTGTCCGGCAAGGCGATCCGCACCGGCGATCCGAGCGTCGCGCTCGCTCACGGCATCGTGCTGGTGCCGGAGGACCGCAAGGCGCAGGGCGTGTTGCTCGATCACACGATCGCCGACAACCTCGCCCTTGGAAACTATCCGCGCGTCGCGCCGTCAGGCTGGGTCAGCCCGCGCGCCGTCGAGCGCTTTGCCGAAAATGCCATCGCGCGGTTCGGCATCAAGGGCCGCGCCGGCCAGTTGGCGCGGCAGCTTTCGGGCGGCAACCAGCAGAAGGTCGTCATCGCCAAGTCGATCTCGCGCCAGCCGCAGGTCGTCATCCTGGATGAGCCGACGCGCGGCATCGATGTCGGCGCGCGCGCGGCGATCTATGAGGTGATCGCAGCGCTGGCCGACCAGGGCATGGCGGTGATCGTCGTCTCGTCGGATCTCGACGAGGTGCTCGGCCTGTCGCACCGGATCATGGTGCTCAACCGCGGCCGCAATCGCGGCGTGCTCGGCCACGAGACGGCCGGCCGCGTCGCCGTGATGGAACTCGCCACCACCTGAGTGGCCGATCGACAAGAGACGATGGGAGTGACGACAATGACCCTGTTCAGCCTCGCCGGAGAGACGGCCTTCGTGACGGGCGGCGGCAGCGGCATCGGCCAGGCGATCGCCATCGGCCTCGCCGAGGCCGGCGCCGACGTCGCGCTGTTCGACATGCCGACCAGCCCCGGCCTCGCCGCAACCGTCAAGGCGATCGAGGCGCTCGGCCGCAAGGCGCTGGTGACGACCGGCAATGTGACCGTGCCCGGCGATCTCACCGCCGCCGTCGCGAAGGTCGAGGCGGAGCTCGGGCCCCTGTCGCTCGCGGTCAACTGCGCCGGCATCGCCAATGCGGCGCCGGCCGAGCAACTGCCGCTCCAGCAGTGGCAGACGATGCTCGACGTCAACCTGACCGGCGTGTTCCTCTCCTGCCAGGCAGAGGCGCAGGTCATGCTGGCGCGCGGCCGCGGCGCCATCGTCAACATCGCCTCGATGTCGGGCTCGATCGTCAATCGCGGCCTGACCCAGGCGCATTACAACGCCTCCAAGGCGGGCGTCGTGCACCTCTCCAAGAGCCTCGCGATGGAGTGGGTCGAGCGGGGTCTCCGCGTCAATGTCATCAGCCCCGGCTACACGCTGACGCCGATGAACCTCCGGCCCGAGGTCGCCGAGCAGCGCAAGATCTTCGAGCGCGAGACGCCGATGCAGCGCATGGCGGGACCCGAGGAAATGGTCGGGCCGGCGGTGTTCCTCCTGAGCCGCGCCGCGTCCTTCGTCACCGGCGTCGACCTCCTGGTCGATGGCGGCTTCGAATGCTGGTAGCCTCAGCGCCTCGCGGCTGAATTGCACGCTCCGTCGCGCGAAACCGTCGTCCCCTCTTGAAAGCGTCGCCTTTCCGGCAAGATGAGCGGGAAGGCGAAGCGGGCAGGGGGATTTCAGCGATGGCGGGACAAGGCGGGCTGCGCCGGCTCTGGCGGGCGATCGAGCGCTATGCCGATCACCCCGATCCGCTCGTCGTCGCCTGCAACTGGATCGCGCTGATCGTCGCCTCCAACCAGCCGCTCTATCCCCTTTATGTCCAATGGGTCGGCGGCGGCGGCGGTGTGGCGGCGATGCTGACCTGGCTGTCGACGCCGCTGTTCGCCTTGGCGCCGCTGGTCGTGCGACGGTCGCCACGCCTCGGGCGGGCGATGCTGCCGATCGCCGGCATCGCCAATTCGCTGCTGGCGCTGGCGCTGTTCGGCCAGGGCGCCGGCATGGCGCTGTTCATCGCGCCCTGTCTCGTCATCGCCGGTCTCGCCTTCCGCCCGGCCGAGCGGCGCTGGAGCTATGCGCTGATCGCCATCGGGGCGATCGGCTATTTCGCGGTTCTGCGGCTGGTCCATGCGCCGCTCGTCGCGCTGTCGCCTGAGGGCACGGCGGGACTGCTCGACATCAACATCCTTAGCGCCGGCTGCCTGATGATCCTGGTCGGGATCAGCTTCTCCGGCGCCATGGCCGAGGGCGAGCGCCGTGCGGCCCTGCTCTCCACCGTTGACGAGGCACGGCGCGAGTGATAAGTGACGAATAATGAAAATCGTCACTCTCCGAGTTCGCCGCTGATGGCTATCGACGCTGCCGCTCCGACGCCTGCTTCCCTGCCCGACATGCGCCGTCAGGACACGGCGAACCGTATCCTCGACGAGGCCGAGCGGCTGTTCCGCCACTATGGCTTCACCAAGACGACCGTCGCCGACATCGCGCGCGAACTTGGCATGTCGCCGGCCAATGTCTATCGCTTCTTCGCGTCGAAATCGGCCATCCATGAGGCGCTGGCCGAGCGGATGCTGGCGGACTACGAGGTCATGCTGCAGGAGATTTCGCGCCGTCCGATCCCGGCTTCCGACCGGCTGCGCGCCTTCGTCCTGGCGCAGCATCAGGCGACGGTGACGCAGATGATGGACGAGACCAAGGTGCACGAGATGGTGCTGGTCGCCCTCGACGAGCACTGGGCGACCATCGATCGGCACCTGAAGCGAATGACGGAAATTCTGGCGCGCATCATCCGCGAGGGCATTGCTGCAGGCGAATTCGCCGAGCAGGACCCGCAGCGCGCCGCACGCTGTTTCAAGGCCGCCGTCATCTCCGTCTGCCATCCGACCGTCGTCGCCCAGTGCCGCGCCGATCCGGACAACGCGGAGCCTGGCGACCTCGCCGAGTTTGCGCTCAGGGCCCTGAGGGCCTGAGCACGCGTTCCTGAAATGTGAAGACCGCCGCGGCCCCCGCCGCTCCGGTCAACGGTCGAACTTTGCCTGATGGCTGAGGAGAATCGATAAATGTCATTCATCAATCGAACCAAGCGCTCTGGCTTGACGGTGCTCCCGCTCGTCGCCGCCGCCCTTCTGCTCGCCGCCTGCCAGGAAAAGCAGGCCGAGGTGCCGGAAAAGGTGAGGCCGGTGAAGGTGGCGGAGATCGCGCCGCGCGAAGAGACGCGGCGCATCAGCTATTCCGGCTCGGTCAAGGCGCGCACCGAGGCCAATCTCGGCTTCCGCGTCGGCGGCAAGATCGTCGCGCGCCTCGTCGATGTCGGCGACCGTGTCGAGCCGGGCACGGTGCTGGCGCGGCTCGATACCTCCGATCTCACGCTCAGCCTCGACAGTGCCGAGGCCAATCTCACATCGGCGACTGCGCAGGTCGCCGTCGCCTCCAGCGCCTATGACAGGGCCAAGGCCCTGTTCGGGCGCGGCTTCACCTCGAAATCGACTCTCGACGATCGCAAGCTGGCGCTCGACCAGGCCGAGGCCGCGCTCGACGCCGCGCGCTCCAGTCGCGACCAGGCCGAAAACCAGACCGCCTATTCGGAGCTGAAGTCCGATGTCGCCGGCATCGTCACGGCGGTCGCCGCCGAGGCGGGGCAGGTGGTCGCCGCCGGCAGTCCGGTGGTGGTCGTCGCCCGCGATGGCGAGAAGGAAGTGGCGATCGCGATCCCCGAGAGCGAGATCCGCTTCTTCCATGTCGGCGACCGGCTGGCGGTGCACTATTGGGCCGATCCTTCGCTCAGCCAGACCGGCACGGTGCGCGAGATCGCCGGCAGCGCCGATGCGGCCTCGCGCACCTTCGCCGTCCGCGTGACGCTGCCGGACAACCCCGCGGTGCGGCTCGGCATGACGGCGGCGATCGATGCCAATGTGCCGGTCGAGGCGGCCGGAATCGTCGTGCCGCTGTCAGCCCTCACGGAGCGCGATGGCGCGCCGACGGTCTGGGTCGTGGATGCCGCCGCCGGCACCGTCAGCCCGCGCAAGGTCGAGACCGCCGCCTTCGCCGATGACGGCGTGCGCATCAGTGCCGGCGTCGCGCCCGGCGAATGGATCGTGACGGCCGGGGCGCAGTTCATGACGCCCGGCAAGCCGGTCCGGATTGATGAAAAGCAGGCGGCCGCGATGGCGGCGCCGCATCTCGCCGTCGCGGCGCGCTGAACACGGAACGGGGAACCCTCGCCATGAGCATGATCGACAAGGACCAGGGTTCCACGCCGGCACCGCAGGGCGCCCCCGACAGCGGCTTCAACCTGTCGCGCTGGGCGATCCAGCATCCGGGAATCACGCGGTTTCTCTTCGTGCTGATCCTCGCCGCCGGCATCTTCGGCCTGACGCGGATGGGCCAGAAGGAGGATCCCGACTTCACCTTCCGCGTGATGATCGTCCAGGCCGTCTGGCCGGGCGCCTCGCTCTCCGACATGCAGGATCAGGTCGTCAACAAGATCGAGCGCAAGCTGCAGGAAGTGCCGCATCTCGACTACCTGCGCTCGTTCACGAGAGCCGGCAGCGCCATCATCACCGTGTCGATCAAGGGCGATGCCGGCGGCGCCGAAGTCGCCGATGCGTTCTACCAGGTGCGCAAGAAGGTCGGCGACATCCGCTCGGAACTGCCGAGCGGCCTCTACGGCCCCTATTTCAACGATGAATTCGGCGACACCTTCATCACGCTGCATGCGATCAGCGGCGATGGCTACAGCTATCCGGAGCTGAAGGATTTCGCCAAGGCGGCGCGCGATGAACTGCTGCGGGTGCCCGGCGTCGAGAAGGTCTCGATCATCGGCGACCAGGACGAGAAGATCTTCGTCGACGTCTCGTCGAAGGCGCTGGCCGAACGCGGACTGTCGCCGCTCGATATCCAGAACGCGCTGAAGGGCCAGAACGATGTCGATGCCGCCGGCTCGGTCGAGGCCGCCGGCCGCTCGGTGCGCGTCTCGGTCGATGGCGACGCCCGCCGGGCCAAGGATATCGCGGAACTGCGCATCCGCGCCGGCAAGGAGGTGATCCGCCTCGGCGATCTCGCCACCGTCACCGACGGGCTCGAGGACCCGTTCACGCGCAAATATCGCTTCAACGGCAAGGAAGCGGTCGAGATCGGCGTCGTGATGGCCAAGGGCTTCAACGTCACCAGCGTCGGTGCCGATGTGCACAAGGCGTTGACGCGCTTCGAAGCCTCGCTGCCGCAGGGTGTAGAGGTCGGCCAGATTTCCGACCAGCCGCATGTCGTCACCGAGGCGATCGACGAATTCGCCGAGGCGCTGATCGAGGCGCTGGCGATCGTGCTCGTCGTCTCGTTCCTGTCGATCGGCTGGCGCGCCGGCCTCGTCGTCGCCATCACCATTCCGCTGGTGCTCGCCGGGACCTTCGCGATCCTCTTCGAACTCGGCATGGACCTGCAGCGCATCTCGCTCGGCGCGCTCATCATCGCGCTCGGCCTTCTCGTCGACGACGCGATGATCGCGGTCGAGATGATGGAGCGGAAGCTCGAGGAGGGCTACGCCAAGCTCGAGGCGGCGAGTTTCGCCTATCGCTCGACCGCCTTCCCGATGCTGACCGGCACGCTCGTCACCACCGCCGGCTTCATTCCCGTCGGCTTCGCGGCCTCGACGGCGGGCGAATATGTGCGGACGATGTTCTATGTCGTCGGCATCGCGCTGATCGTGTCGTGGTTTGCCGCCGTCTATTTCACGCCCTGGCTCGGCACGATGATCCTGAAGGAGCGCCGTCATGCCGATGGCGGCCACCATGACATCTATGACAGCCGCTTCTATCGGGCGCTGAGGGCGACGATCGCCTGGAGCGTGAGGCGTCGCGGCATCGTGCTCCTGGCGACGCTCGCCGCCTTCGGGGCCAGCCTCTACGCCTTCCAGTTCATCCCGAAGAACTTCTTCCCGCAGTCCTCGCGGCCCGAGATCCTCGTCGATCTCTGGCTACCGGAGGGCACCAGCACCAAAGAGGTGGAGGCGCAGGCGACCGCGTTCGAGAAGCGGATGCTGTCCGATCCCGACCAGCGGCTGATCGCGACCTATATCGGCGAGGGCGCGCCGCGCTTCTTCCTGCCGCTCGACCAGCAGCTGCGCAATCCGAACTTCGCGCAGCTGCTGGTGATCGCCAAGGACGAGCCGGCGCGCGAGCGGCTGATCGTCAAGATGCGGGCGATGCTTGCCGAGGACTTCCCGTCGATCCGTTCCAAGGTCGACCGGCTGTTCCTCGGGCCCCCCGTCGGATGGGCGGTGCAGATGCGCGTGGTGGGGCCGGATCGCGACGAGGTTCGCCGCATTGCCGGCGAGGTCGAGGACGTCTACCGGACGGATCCGCGTCTCGGGTCCATCCACACCGACTGGCTGGAGCCCGTGACGGCGATGAAGCTCGTCGTCGACCAGGACCGCGCCCGGGCGCTCGGCATCTCCTCGCAGCGCATCCGCCAGACGCTGCAGGCCAGCCTCTCCGGCATTCCGCTTGGCGATATCCGGGATGGCGAGGACACGATCTCGGTCGTGCTGCGCGAGCCTGAGACCGAACGGACCCTCCTCTCGGCGGTCGGGTCGACCTATGTCGCTTCCGATCTCGGCGGCGCGGTGCCGGTGTCGCAGGTGGCCCGCGTGGTACCGGTGCTCGAGTCGGGCATCGAATGGCGCCGCGACCGCCTGCCGACCGTCACCGTCCGCGCGACGGTGCCCGACGATGTCCAGGCCAACGATGTCGCGACCGAGCTCTACGGCAAGCTGGGTGCAATCCGCGCCACGCTGCCGGAGGGCTATTCGATCGCCATCCAGGGCGGCGCCGAGGATGCGGCCGAGAGCCAGGCCTCGATCGCCGCCAAGGCGCCGATCATGCTCGTGGTCATCCTTGTGCTGCTGATGATCCAGTTGCAGCATTTCGGCAAGGCGATGCTGGTCCTCGTCACCGGTCCGCTCGGCCTCATCGGCGCCGCGACGGCGCTGCTCATCACCGGGTCGCCGTTCGGCTTCGTGGCGATCCTCGGCGTCATCGCGCTGCTCGGCATCATCATGCGCAACTCGGTCATCCTGCTCGACCAGATCGACCAGGATCTCGCCTCCGGTCTGGAGCCGCTCGAGGCGGTGGTGGGCTCCGCCGTTCGCCGCTTCCGCCCGATCATGCTGACGGCGGCCGCGGCCGTGCTCGCGCTGATCCCGATCGCACAGTCGGTGTTCTGGGGCCCGCTCGCCTATGCGATGATGGGCGGCATCGTCGTGGCGACCGTGCTGACGATCCTGGTGCTGCCGGCCGCCTATGCCTTCTTCTTCCGGATCGGCCGCACCCAGAAGGCCGCTCCGCAGCCCGAGGCCATCACGGCGTCACCGATCAACCCCCTGCCGGCCGAATAGCCGGCGGGGGCGGGCCCGATCAGTCGAAAACGTCGATGCGGATGCGGCCCTCGCCGATCCAGCGCTCGACCCTCTCGCGAGCCCCGGTCGCGTCGGCCGCGTTCGCGGCGACGAGGCTCTGCTGGATGGCACCGAGCACGCCATCCGCCATCTCGCGCTTGCCGCAGATATAAATCACGGCCTGCTTGCCGATGATCCAGTCGGCGAGCTCAGCGGCGGATTGGCGAAGGCGCGTCTGGACATAGGCGCCGTCGGCTTCGTCGCGCGAGAAGGCGCCGTCGAGCCGCGTGAGCGAGCCGTCGGCGAGGGCCGCCGCAAAGCGCTCGGACCACAGGAAGTCGCCGTCGCGGTAGCGATTGCCGAAGACGAGCCAGGCAGGACCCGCCCGGCCCGAGGCGTGGCGCTCGCTGAGGAAGCCCGGAAAGGGCGCGATGCCCGAGCCGGCGCCGATCATGATGATCGGCCAGCTCGGATCGGCCGGCGGGTTGAAGGCGGGATGGGCATCGAGCCGCGCCTTCATGATCGCGCCGGGGGCGAGATCGCGGAGGAGGCGGCCGGACATGGCGCCGAAGCCGGTCTGGCCGTCGCGGTCCTCCCAGCGATGCAGGCGGACGGTCAGCTCGATCCGGTGCGGATCGACCGCGCTGGCGCTGCCGACCGAGTAGGAGCGGGGCCTTGCGCCCTCGGTCGGAGCGATGCGCAGGAGATCGCCGGGCCGGAAGCCCAGCGCCGCCTCACTCTCGAGCGTCACCGACCAGGTCTCCTGCGTCTCGCCGGCCGCCGGATCATCCATCCGCCGGCGCTCGGCAAGCCTGAGGGTGACAGCCGTCCCGCTGTCCGGCTGGATGATCTGCGTCCCGCCGATGCCGAGCCGGGTGGAGACGGCCGTCATCCACGCCGCGAAGGCCTGGCTGGGTTCGCCGTCGGCCCGTGCCATCGGCTGTGCTTCCTCGGCGCCGGCCGTGAGCATGGCGTCGCGGAGCGTTTCCGCGCCGCCGCAGTAGCGGGCATAGCTGGTGTCGCCGAGCGCGAGCATCGCGAAGGAGCTGCCCGTCAGCGCGCCTGGCGCCAGTGCCTTGACGAAGCGCCGCGCCGCGTCGGGAACCTCGCCCTCGCCGGTGGTCGCGGCGATGACGAGCGTGTGCCGGTAGCGGGCGAGCGTCGCCGGCTCCAGCGTTCCGAGCGAGGCGACATCGGCGCTGACCCCGGCCGCTTGCAGCGTCTTGGCCGCGGCGGCGGCGAGGCGTGCCGCGGTTCCGGTCTGGCTCGCATAGGCGACGAGCACATCGGCGCCGCTCGTCAGGCGGACGGGCTGCCGCTCGCGCCGCCAGCGCCGGAACCAGGCGATGAAGCCGGTGATCGTCAGGCCGAACAGCACCATCGAGATGACGAAGTTCATCGCTCCCGACCAGGCGCCTGCCCAGGTGCCCTCGTGGATCTCCTTGACGAGCCCGGGGCCGCCGGTGAGCGGCACGGCGGCCGTGTCGGTGACGGCATAGGTGCCGCCCGCAGCGCCAGAGGTCGTCAGCATCACGGTGCCGCCGCGAAAGGCCCGCGCCGACACGAGATGGCCGAGATCGACCTTGGGCGCGGCCACCGCCAGCGCTTCCGCGATCGTGACCGGATGCGCGGCGACAGGAAGCGGCGCCCGCGCGCCCTCGCCGATGCCGAGCACCATCATCACCGCGGTGAGCGGCGCGATGATGGTGACCGGAAAGGCCAGCCAGCCGGCGGCGCGATGCCAGCCGATCAGCGAATTGCGGAAGCGCAGCAGCGACAGCAGCGGGCCGATGATCATGATGGCGAGCATCGCGAAGCTCGCCGCCTCCACGACGAGGCCGAGCCCGAGCGCCAGCGACTTGTGGATGCGTTCCGCAAGGCCGAACACATCGAAGGGGGCGGTCGCCCCGGCGGCGCGACTGCCGTCCGAAAGCGTCCAGGTGCCGGCCACCGCCGGCGCGGTGCTCGCGACATCGAGCGCCGTGCCGCCGCCGCTGACCGTCACGCTGGTGATCGTGCCGCTGGCGCCGAGCGTGCCGACCAGCGACGTCAGCGCGGCGACATCGACGCCGGCCTCTGCCGAGGCGGTCGCCGCGGAGGAACCGACCTCGGCGAGGATCGGGCGGAACGACAGCACCGCGCCGCTGAGGATCATCACGATGAAGACAGGGGCGAAGACAAGCCCGAGCCAGCGATGCAGGCTGAGCAGCTTCGGGCGAAGCGAGGCGAAGGTCATGCGCGTGGTTCCGGACTGTGGTGCCGGTCCGCGGGGCGGATCGGGTCAGCGGCACCATCACCGTGCTTTGTCGCGTCGGTGTCCCGCGAAGCGGCCAGAGTGTCGCCGGATCTGTCAGGAGGCGGGGCCGCGACAAGCTGTTACAATTGCGCGCTGGCTTTCGCCGGCCGTTGCGGCTCAATCGCCGCGGGAGCCACATTCGGCCTCCGCCATCCGCCAGTCAGGTCCGCCATGGAGCGCATCCCGCACATCCTCGTCGTCGACGACCATCGCGAAATCCGCGAACTCCTCGCCAAATACCTGACCAAGAACGGGCTGCGCGTCAGCGTGGCGTCCGGCGGGCCGGAGATGCGGCAGGTCATGCGCGCGGCGGCGGTCGATCTCGTCGTGCTCGACATCATGATGCCGGGCGAGGACGGGTTGACGCTCTGCCGGCAGCTCCGGCAA
Organism: Kaistia sp.; assembly: GCA_965229325.1. Taxonomy (GTDB): domain Bacteria; phylum Pseudomonadota; class Alphaproteobacteria; order Rhizobiales; family Kaistiaceae; genus Kaistia. Next base: position 4,023,529 of record OZ245873.1, read on the forward strand.
TCGGGCGATCTGCCGGTCGTGCTGCTCACGGCGGTGTCGGAGGAGACGGACCGCATCGTCGGCCTCGAGCTCGGCGCTGACGACTATGTCACCAAGCCGTTCAACCCGCGCGAACTGCTCGCGCGCATCCGCGCCATCCTGCGCCGCAGCTCGGCCCAGCCGCGCGCCGAGGCGGCGGAGGGCGGCCAGCGCTACCGCTTCGACCGCTTCGTGCTCGACGTCGGCAGGCGGGCTCTCCTCGACGAGAAGGGCGAGGATGTCGGGCTCGGGACGGCCGAGTTCCGCCTGCTGCTCGCCTTCGTCACGCGGCCGGGCCTCGTGCTCACCCGCGACCAGTTGCTCGACATCACCGCCGGGCGGACGGCGCAGATCTTCGATCGCAGCATCGACAATCTGGTCAGTCGCCTCCGCCGCCGCATCGAGCCCGACCCGCAGCGCCCGACGCTGATCAAGACCGTCTGGGGCGATGGCTACAGCTTTGCCGCCAAGGTGGAGGCGGAGGCGTGACGAGGCTCGTCCGGCTGTGGCCACGCGGATTGGCCGGGCGGCTGGTGGTGATGCTGGTCGCCGCGCTCGCCCTGGCGCAGCTCGCGCTGATCCTCATCCTGCGCATGCAGCAGGACGCCTTCGTCGACAGCATCGTCCATGGCCAGGCGATGAACCAGACGGTGGCGCTGGCGCGCCTCTTGACGCTCTACCCCTCCGCGGACAGCGAGAAGATCGCCAGGGCCTTCGGCTCCCGCTATTCCTGCGTGATCATCACTACCGCGCCGCCGGCGGCGGAAGCGCCGAAGCCGGCCGAGCGCGATCTCGCCGCCCTGCTCGGACAGATGCTGCACGGGATCGATGCCGGCGCGCCGCGCGTCACGATCGAGCCGCTCGGTCATGACGACCATCCCTGCCCCCCGACCGGACGAAATCAGGAGGGCGCAGGCGAGCGAGAGCGATCGCGGCCGCCAGCTGCGGCTGGAGCGGAGAGCCGCGGCCGCGTCGCCGCCGTCGCGATGACCGTGCCGCTTGCCGACGGACGCTTCGCGACGCTGCGCAGCGCGGTCGAGCTCCCGGGCGGGCTCAACCGCGCCGCCATCCTGTCCTTCCTGTTGTCCTCGCTCGCCGTCGCGGCCGTTGCACTGGTCGCCATCCGGCGCGAGACTGGCTCGCTACGCAGCCTTGCCGATGCCTCCGAACGGTTCGGACGCGGCGAGGCCGTGCCGAAGCTGCCGGAGCTGGGTCCGGCCGAAGTCGTGGCGGCGACGCATGCCTTCAACACCATGCAGCAGCGGCTCAGCGACTTCATGCGCGATCGCCTGCGTGTCCTCGCCAGCATCAGCCATGATCTCCGCACGCCCCTGACGACGCTGCGCCTCAAGGCGGAGTTCATCGAGGACGAGGACGTGCGCGACGATATCGTCGCCACGATCGACGAATTGACCGTGATCTGCGAGGCGACGCTTGCCTTCACGCGCGCCGAGGCGACGGCCGAGGAGACGCGGGCAACAGCAATCGATGGGCTGATGCACGACGTTGCCGAGGAATTCCGGCTTGCCGGGGCGGATGTCGGCGAGGCGAACCTTCCGCCGGTGGTGTATCCGTGCCGGCCGGTCGCGCTGAAGCGTGCCCTGCGCAATCTCGTCGAGAACGCCGTGCGCTACGGCGGCTCTGCGCGGCTGACGCTCCGGTCGTCACCCGAGGCGCTGGCGATCGTGGTCGAGGATGAGGGGCCGGGATTGCCGCCCGACCGGATCGAGGACGCGTTCCAGCCCTTTGTGCGCATCGAGCCTTCGCGCAGCGTCGAGACCGGCGGCATCGGGCTCGGCCTTGCGATTGCGCGCAGCATCGTGCGCGCCCATGGCGGGACGCTGACGCTGGAAAACCGCGCGGAAGGCGGGCTGCGGGCGGAGATCCGGCTTCCCGCGCAGGGCGAGTAAGCCCGCGCTCATGTCCAGCCGCCGTCGACGACGAAGCTCTGCGCCGTGCAATGACGGCTGTCGTCGGCGGCGAGGAACATCGCCATGCGGGCGATGTCGTCCGGGACCAGCTTCTCAGGCAGGCACTGCCGCTCGGCGATCCGCCGTTCGCCCGCCTCGTCCAGCCACAGGCGGATCTGCCGCTCCGTCATCACCCAGCCGGGGATGAGGCAGTTGACGCGGATCATGTCGGGGCCGAACTCGCGCGCCAGCGCCCGCGTCATGCCCTGGATCGCGCCTTTGGCGGCGACATAGGCGACGCATTCCGCCGCTGCCATGGCGACGACGATCGAGCCGAGATTGATGATCGAGCCGCCGCCGGCGCGGGCCATGCCGGGCCGCACCGCCTGGGCCGCGAAGAAATGCGGGCGAAGGTTGATCGCCATGCGGTCGTCCCAATAGTCGGTATCGACGGCGTCCACCCTGTGCCGGTCGTCATTGGCGGCGTTGTTGATCAGCACGTCGACATGGCCGGTCTCGGCCTCGAAATCCGCGATCGCCGCCTTGAGCGCAGCGATGTCGCGGACGTCGCAGTGCCGGTAGCTGACGGGGCCGGGCAGCGTCGCCGCGAGCGCCGCGGCGGCGGTCTCGTCGATGTCGATGAAGCCGACATGCGCGCCCTGTTTTGCGAACTCGGAGACCATCGCGGCGCCGATTCCTGTTGCACCTCCGGTGATACAAACCGACTTTTTCTGAAGACTCGGATAGAGAGCATAGGACGACATGATATCCGAATACCGATCTCGTTTCATTTAACGATATATGCGAGGTATCATTGCTGGTGAGGGAGACGCAAGCATGACGGGCGAGCCGCCGCGGCGACGGGCGACGATCAAGGATGTGGCGAAGGCTGCCGGCGTCTCGGCCATGACCGTGTCGAACGTGCTGAACGAGCGGCTGCAATTCGTCAGCCCGGCGACCAAGAAGCGGGTCGAGCGCGAGATCGAGCGGCTCGGCTATCGCCGGCAGGCCAATGCCCGCAACCTCCGCGTCGCCGAGCAGCGCTCGATCGGCATGGTTATCGTCGACGAATCGCCGGCCTTCCTCGCCGATTTCTTCACCTGCCAGGTCGTGGCCGGCCTCGCCAATGTCCTCAACAGCGCCGACTACACGCTGACGGTGCAGGGCATGCATGGCGACCAGCTCTCGTCCTCGATGATCATGCGCACGTTCGAGGTGGCGGGCTTCTGCGCGATGATTTCCGGCACCGATGCCGAGCGGCTCGCCGCCATTCGCCAACTGGTCAATCTCGACCAGCCGCTCGTCGTCTTCCAGGAGCCGATTGCGCTGCCGGGCGCGGATTTCTGCGCCATTCGCCAGGATGACCGCGGCGGCGGGCGGCTGATCGGCGATCATCTCCTGGCGCGCCGGGTCGAGGATTTCCTCGCCATCGTGCCGCGTCAGGTCTGGCCGGCGATCGAGCTGCGCCTCGAGGGGCTGCGCGAAAGCCTTGCCGCCCATGGCGGCGCGCGGCTGACGGTGATCACCTCGGCGAGCGAGAGCTTCGCCGACGTGCAGGAGGCGGTGGCGCAGCATCTTGCCAGCCATCCGCTGCCGGGCGCCATCGTCGGCGCCAACGACCCGATCGCCACCGCCGCGATGCTCTATCTCTTCGACCACGACATCCGCGTGCCCGACCAAGTGCGCATCGTTGGCTTCAACGGCTTCGAGGCGCATCGCTATGCGCGGCCGCGCCTGACCACGGTCGATTCCGCCGCCTATGCCCTCGGCGAACAGGCCGGAAAGGCCATGCTCGCCCGGCTCGAAAGCGGCCGCTTCGAGCGGGCGGAGGTCGTGCTCCCCGTCCATTTCGACCCCGGCGCCACCACCTGACGCAAGCCCCGTCGCCGGGGCTTGCCGGGTTTTGAATTTAACGTTACATGTCTCAACCAGAGAAGAAACACGACGGGGGGCGTTGCTGCTGTGTTGCACGATGTTGATAAAAAGCCGCGCCGCAGCGCCGAATGGTTCGCGCGCGCCGGCAAATATGGCTTCATCCCGCGCAGCTGGATGAAGAGCCAGGGCTTCTCGCCGGAGCTGTTCGACGGCCGCCCGGTGATCGGCATCTGCAACACCTGGTCCGAGCTCACCAACTGCAACCGGCATCTCCGCGATCTCGCCGAGCATGTGAAGCGCGGCGTGCTGATGGCCGGCGGCTTCCCGCTCGAGTTCCCGGTCACGAGCCTCGGCGAGCCGCTGATGCGGCCGACGACGATGATGTTCCGCAATCTCGTCGCGATGGATGTCGAGGAGACCATCCGCGCCAATCCGATCGACGGCGTCGTGCTGCTCGCCGGTTGCGACAAGACCACGCCGGCGCTCCTGATGGGGGCGGCGAGCTGCGATGTGCCGGCGATCCTCGTCTCCGGCGGGCCGATGCTGAACGGACGCTATCGCGGCCGCGAGCTCGGCTCCGGCACCGACGTGTTCAAGCTCGACGAGGACTATCGCAGCGGCAAGATCACCAAGGCCGATGTCGACGCCGCCGAGGCGGCGATGAGCCGCTCGGCCGGCTCCTGCATGACGATGGGCACGGCCTCGACCATGGCGCTGCTCTCCGAGGCGATGGGCATCGGCCTGCCGATGAACGGCACCATCCCGGCGCCCGACAGCCGCCGCGCGGTGCTTGCCGAACAGGCCGGCAAGCGGGCGGTGGAGCTCGTTCTCCAGGACATCCGCATCTCCCAGATCCTGACGCGCGAGGCGTTCGAGAACGCGGTCAAGGTCGCCGGCGCCATCGGCGGCTCGACCAATGCGGTGGTGCATCTGCTGGCGCTCGCCGGCCGGCTCGGCGTGCCGTTCACGCTCTCCGACTGGGACGTGCTCGGCCGCGACGTGCCCTGCCTCGTCGACCTGAAGCCGTCCGGCCGCTTCCTGATGGAAGAATTCTTCGATGCCGGCGGCCTGCCGGTCGTGATGCGGCGGATCGCTGATCGCCTCAAGCTCGGCGCGCCGGCCATCGAGGGCGGCACCATCGGCGAGCGGGTCGCGGCGGCGGAGGGCTGGAACGACGAGGTCATCCGCACCATCGACAACCCCCTGACCCCGCGTGGCGGTCTCGTCGTGCTGCGCGGCAATCTCGCCCCGGATGGGGCCATCCTGAAGCCGTCGGCGGCGTCAAAGACGCTGATGCAGCATCGCGGCAAGGCCGTTGTGTTCAAGGATGCCGAGGATTTCCGCGCCCGCATCGACGATCCCGATCTCGATGTCGACGCCGACAGCGTGCTGGTGCTGCAAAATGCCGGCCCGGTCGGCTATCCTGGCATGCCCGAGGTCGGCAGCATGGCGCTGCCGAAGAAGCTGCTGGCTCTCGGCGTCACCGACATGGTGCGCGTCTCCGATGCGCGCATGAGCGGCACGGCCTTCGGCACGGTGGTGCTACATGTGGCGCCCGAATCCGCGCTCGGCGGACCGCTCGCCCTCGTGCGCACCGGCGACATCGTCATCCTCGATACCGAGGCGCGGCGGATCGACGTCGATCTCTCCGACGAGGAACTGGCGCGGCGCCGCAGCGAATTCGTGCCGCCGCCGCCGGCCTATGACCGCGGCTACGGCAAGCTCTTTCTCGATCACGTGCAGCAGGCGGACAAGGGCGTCGATTTCGACTTCCTCGTCGGCGGCAGCGGCACGCCCCCCTCCAAGGTTTCCTTCTGAAGCGAGGCGCAATGTCTGCCAATTCGAAATTCAAGCCGGTCCAGAACGCAGCGCTGCCCGAGCGCTGGGAACAGCTCTACACGGCGGTTCTCTCCGATGCGCTCGATGCGGTCGGCGTCAGCACGCAGGCGATGGTGCCTTCGATCCGGCCGCTCGACGACACGCTCAAGATGTGCGGCCGCGCCCGCACCGGCATGTATATGGAGATGCCCTATGTCGAGGAGGGCGTTAATCCCTATGAGCTCGAGATCGCGCTCGTCGACGATCTGAAGCCGGGCGACGTCGCCGTCTTCGCCTGTGGCGGCTCCTCGCGGATCGCGCCCTGGGGCAGCCTGCTCTCGACCGCGACCGTCGTGCGCGGCGCCGCCGGCTGCGTCACCGACGGCTTCGTGCGCGACATTCTCGAGATCCGCCGCCTGAAGCTGCCGGTGTTCAATGCCGGCATCGCGCCGCTCGATTCCAAGGGCCGCGGCCAGATCCAGGCCGTCGACGTGCCGGTGATCTGCGGCGGCGTGCGCGTCTCGACCGGCGATCTCGTGTTCGGCGATGCCGATGGCGTCGTCGTGGTGCCGAAGGCCGTCGAAGCCGCCGTGCTCGCCATCGCCTTCAAGAAGATCGAGGGCGAGGACCACTCGATGAACGAGCTCAGGGCCGGCGGGTATCTGCGCGACGTCTTCGCCAAGTATGGGGTGCTCTGATGGCGCATGCCGACAACAGGGCATCCGCCAACCCGATCGCCGCCTTCTTCAAGATCGAGGGCACGCCGATCGCCTTCGTCTTCCTGCTGCTCGTGCTCCTGTTCATGCTCACGGCGCCGCGGGCCTTCATGGGCTTCCGCGTCTATATGAGCTTCATGGCCAATGTGCCGCCGCCGATGATCATCGCGCTGGGGCTGACGCTGGTCGTCGTCGCGGGCGAGATGGACCTCTCCTTCCCCTCGATCGTCGCCTTTGCGAGCTATGTCTTCTGTGCGCTCTACCAGAATTATGACCTGACCTGGCTGGCGCTCCTGGCGGCGCTCGCGACCGGGACGGTGATGGGCTTCGTCAACGGCCTCGTCGTCACCAAGCTCGGCATCCCCTCGCTGATCGCGACGCTGGCGATGCTGTTCCTCTGGGGCGGGCTCGTCACCGTCGTCTCGAACGGCGCCTCGCTCGCCATTCCCGATATCGAGGGCGAGCTGATCCACAGCGTCTTCGCCGGCCGGCTCGGCGTGTTCCCGGTGCAGTTCCTGTGGGCGCTGGCCGTCGGCGTGCTCGTCTGGGCGATCCTCAACCGGCACCGGTTCGGCGAGAGCCTCCTCTTCATCGGCGACAATCTGAAGGTCGCCAAGGTCGTCGGCATCAGCATCGACCGCGAGAAGATCAAGCTCTTCACCTTCATGGGGCTCCTGTCGGCCTTCGCCGGCGTACTCCTGACGCTGGAGACGACGACCTATTTCTCGCAGGCCGGCATGGGCTACCTGCTCACCGTCGTCGCGGCCGTCTTCATCGGCGGCACCTCGATCTTCGGCGGCGCCGGCAAGGTGGTCGGCACGGTGTTCGGCTCGCTCATCGTCGCCATCATCGAGGCAGGCCTCGTCGCCAGCGGCGTCGCGGGCTTCTGGACCCGCTTCTTCATCGGCCTCGTCTTCATCGTCTCGGTCACCATGAATGCGGCAATCGAGGACCCCGACAAGGTTCCGTTGCTGAAAGACCTCCGCTCGCGCGCGAGAAGATAACGAACTTCCAAAGGGAAAAAGGGGAACACCATGCGACACTTGATGAAGGGACTGGCCGGCCTCGCTCTGTCGGCGATGATCGCCGTGCCGGGTGCGGCGCTGGCGGCGGAAGCCGTCGACAGCGGCATGACCATCTATTTCCAGATGGGCGGCAATCCCGGCGACACCGCGACGCTCGCTCGCGAGCTCGGCGCCCGCGATGCGGCGCGCGTGCTCAAGGTCAACCTGATCGAGCAGCATGCCGGCTGGGATCCGCAGAAGATGCTGGTCCAGGCGAGCGAGGCGATCGCCGCGCAGCCCGACGCCATGGTCGTTATGGGCCATCCCGGCACCGACGCGATGAAGTCGACGCTGGAGAAGGCCAAGGCCGACGGCATCGTCGTCATCGTCAACAACAATGAGCTGCCCGGCACCAGCCTCAGCTATTTCGGCCTCGACAATCACGGCGCCGGTCGCAATCTCGGCGCGCTGACCATCGAGAACGGCAAGCTGAAGTCCGGCGACAAGGTGCTGGTCTATGGCGCCTTCATCGAGGGCGCGCCCGGCGCCGACGTCGCCAGGGGCACCACCGAGGTGCTGAAGGAAAAGGGCATCGACTTCACCACGCTGCAGTGGTCGAACGAGGCGGTGCAGGATCCGGCGCTCTCGGTTCCGGTGCTCGTCGCCTATCTCGAAGCCAATCCCGACACCAAGGCGATCATCGTTCCCGGCCATGGCGGCATCACCGCCGTGCTCGACAAGGTGCTGAAGCAGGCCGGCAAGCAGCCGGGCGAGGTCGTCACCTCGGGCTTCGACATCTCCTCGGCCGCCATCCAGGGCGTCCGTGACGGCTACATCACCGTCGTGCTCGACCAGCAGCCCTATCTGCAGGGCTTCATGCCGGTCGTCGCCGCCGTTCTGCAGAAGAAGTACGGCCTCGCCGGCCTGCAGCTCAACACCGGCGGCGGCTACCTCACCAAGGACAATGTCGACGCGCTCGCCGCGCTGGTGAAGGACGGCATCCGCTAGGCCGGATGGACGTCCGGACTTTTGTCCATGCTGAGACGGCTCAGAGCTGTCGTTGCCGGGCTTGACCCGGCAACCCAGACTTTCTTCCACTGCCCGCCTTCAATTCGGGCCCGCAGGCAGAGAGGCTGGATTGCCGGGTCGAGCCCGGCAATGACACCTGAGAGCGGTTGCCCACGATGACCGAAGTCGGCCGTCGGTCGGTCCGACGCGTTCGAATGAACGGCCGCGCCACCGGTCTTCACCTCCCCCTGAGGGGGAGGTCGGACCGAAGGTCCGGGAGAGGGTTTACGGCCTCGCAGGATGGTCCGTAACCCTCACCCAGCCGGACTTCCTTAAGGCGGCGCGGCACGGACGCCACGCCGCCCCCTTTCCCGTCCCCCATACGGATCGCCCATCCCATGACCGCAACCCCGATCGTCCGGCTCGAGCATGTCGGCAAGAAATACGGCAAGGTCGTCAGCCTCAAGGACGTGACGCTCGAGATCGGCGCCAACGAGATCGTCGGGCTGATCGGCGACAACGGCGCCGGCAAGTCGACACTGATCAAGGTGCTGACCGGCGTCGAGCCGCCGACGAGCGGCACGCTCTATGTGCGCGGGCAGAAGATCGATGCCTCGGCCTATACGGTCAAGGAGGCGCACAAGCTGCGCATCGAGACCGTCTATCAGGATTCCTCGCTCGGCGAGAAGCAGCCGCTCTGGCGCAACTTCTTCGTCGGCCGTCCGATCACCAATCGCTTCGGCTTCATCGACGTCAAGGCGGAGAAGAAGATCGCCGAGCACATCATGCGCTCGACCATCGGCTTCCGCGGCGTCGGCATCGATGTCGATACGCCGGTCTCGCGCCTCTCGGGCGGCGAGCGGCAGGGCGTCGCCATCGGCCGCGCGATGCATTTCGACAGCGACCTCATCGTCCTCGACGAGCCGACCGTCGCGCTGGCGCTGAAGGAAGTGCAGAAGGTTCTCGACTTCATCCGCTCGATCAAGACGGGCGGACGCTCCTGCATCTATATCGAGCACAACATCCACCATGTGCACGAGGTCTGCGACCGCCTGGTGGTGCTCGATCGCGGCGAGATCGCGCTCGACGCGCCGACCTCGAGCATGACCTACACCGAACTCACCGATTTCCTGATGTCGCTGCATGGCCGCCGTCCGGCTGCCGCGGCCCACTGAGCGAGGATCCCCGATGACTGCGCGCGCCTATTGCGATTGCCACGTCAATATCTGGAACGACGAGCATGTGCTGCCGCTCTACGAGACGCAGCTCTCGCGCGTCCGCGCCGGGGCGATGGCGCCGAAATCCGACGCCGACACGCTCCATGCCGAGATGGCGAATGTCGAGAAGGCGATCATCTTCTCGCTCCGCTATGGCGACAGCGTCGGCATCGAGAGCAATGACGAGACGACGGCCGCGGCGGTGGCGAAATATCCGGACAAGTTCGTCGGCTTCGCCTATGTCGATCCGCGCCGCGCCGACTGCATGGACATGCTCGTCCATGCCATCGAGGATTTGAAGCTCAAGGGCGTCAAGTTCGGCCCGATCTACAATGGCGTCGCGCTGTCGGACCCGCGGCTCGTTCCGGTCTACGACTATCTGCAGAAGAACAATATCCCGCTCACCATGCATATGGGCACGACCTATGCCCGCAACGCGCCCGTCGACATGGGCCGCGCGCTGCATGTCGAGCCGGTCGCGCTCCGATATCCCGATCTCGTGATGGTCCTCGCCCATATGGGCCATCCCTGGTTCGAGGACTGCATCGTCGTCTCGCGCAAGCAGCCGAACGTCTTCTGCGAGATCTCGGCGCTCTCCTATCGGCCCTGGCAGTATTACAACATCCTGATCGCGGCGCAGGAATACCGCATCACCGACAAGATCTTCTTCGGCACGGACTTCCCCTTCGCGCGGGTGGATGAAACGGTCGACGGGCTCCTCTCGATCAACGACCAGCTCGAGGGCACGAAGCTGCCGCGCGTCAGCGAGGAGACGATGCAGCGCATCCTGCAGTCGAACCCGTTCGAACACTGGTGGCATGGCGACAACCCGCTGAAGGGGTGAGCCGGCGAGGGCGGCGGGGCTGGATCGCCGCTGCGCCGCCTCCGCCGGCACGACGCCGGCCGGCTGTCGGTACCTCGCCCAGCGGCTGCCGGGGACGCGGCGGCCGGTCCGTCGCCGCTGCGGCAGCGCATCGTCGCGATCACTGTTACAAGGGCGCTGACTTTTGACGTGTCAGGGCAGAACTGGAGCAGATGATGGCCGAACGATTTGAGCGGCACCGCCAACCCTGGACCGCCGACGAACTCGTGAAGCTCGAGCTCCTCGCCAAGAAGGGCATGTCGCTGAAGGCGATCGCGAAGGCGATGACGCGCAGCGAGGAATCCATCAAGGACCGCGCCAAGCTCGACGGCATCGGCATCGCCAAGCTCCGATAGGCTCCGGATCATCCCGACGTTCGATAGATGTCGTGGCCGGCATATTCGTGACCACGGCGACAAAGTCGCTTAGCCTCGGTGCGGTGCGACAGTACGGCCTCCTGATGAAAGGCCGATAGGCGGCCGGCGTGGTCGAGGCCATCGAGGCGGGCCAACGCGAGGCTTCTCTGCCTTCGGCCCTACGGCCCCGACTTCAATCCGATCGAGAACGCCTTCTCCGAACTCGAGGCGCTCCAGCGAGCCAGGGCTGAGCCAACCATTCCGCGCTTTGGCACCGGCGGCTTCTGTCTTCGACCACCTCACACCGGCCGAATGCGCCAACTACTTCAAGGCCGCTGGGTATGACCCGGATTAGGCAGGATGCTCTAGGTGGTGGACTCATAAGCACGGGCCCAAATCCTGACTGATGCGAGGGCGACGGCGGCGAGGAAGTTTCGAGCGAGCTTGTCGAAGCGCGTTGCGACGCGGCGGAAGTGCTTCAGTTTGCTGAAGAATCGCTCAACGAGGTTGCGGCGTCGGTAGATCTGGTGGTCAACGCTGCGCTGGACCTTGCGGTCGCGTTGCGTTGGGATGTGGGCCATGGCTCCACGGTCTTTGGCGGCGTCGAGGATGTACTGGGCATCATATCCCCGATCAGCGACAAGGTCGTGGGTCCTGCTGAGACTTGCGATGAGCGGGAGGGCGGCTTGCTTGTCGGAGGCTTGGCCAGCGGTCAAGGCGAGGCGGATGGGCAGGCCCTCGCCGTCGACGACGACGTTGATCTTGGTGCTCAATCCTCCACGAGAACGGCCAATGGCGTGATCCGGACCCCCTTTTTTCCTCCCGCCGCGTGCTGGTGGGCTCGAATGATCGAACTGTCGATCAGCGCCATGGACTGCGGTGACTGCTCCGCCAGCGCCTCGAAGATGCGCAGCCAGATGCCGGCCTTTGCCCATCGGTTGAAGCGGTTGTAGACGGTCGTGTACGGGCCGTAGCGCTCGGGCAGGTCGCGCCACGGTGAACCCGTTCGCAGCACGAAGAAGATCCCGTTCAGCACCCTACGGTCGTCGGTACGGGGAACGCCGCGGGGCTTGTTGGGCAGCAGCGGCGCGATGATGCGCCACTCCGCATCGCTGAGATCGAAACGAGCCATGATCACCTCCGATCAGGAAGTTGAATCACGTTCCGCTCGCTTCGGGAATCCCATTATGAGTACAGGACCTAGGAGCGGCGGGCCGGCTCCTCGGACACCATTGCTGAAACAGCAGGGTCGTCGCGACCATGCGGGTCGTTTCGCGTCGGGAATGTCTCGACGAAGGGCAACAACTGACGTTTTGCCACTTCAAAGACGCGACGGAGTTCCGCGACCGGTTCGACATGTTCGTCGACGCGGAGGTCAACATAGGGGTAGTCCTCCGACCAGACGACATAGAGAGCCGCGGATTGCTTGCCTCGACGGTCGCCGCCTTCTCCCTGACCGGCTTCCAGCGCGGCCATCAGACGCTCGGGGAGCGTCGCCGCGCTTGTGGCGAGGAACGTCGCTTCCATCGCGTCGATCACCGCCGGCCCAGTCAGCATGTTGCCTTGCACGGAATAGCCGTGGCCGGCGCGATGACCGAACCAGGGGGTGCAGCCGGCGCCGCTATGCACAGCGCTGCGATGCTCGCTATCGACGATGCCGATCTGGCGCAGGTCGCTGCGCGGATCCTCGGCCAGCAGCAGGCGCAGAACCGCTTCGGCGGATTGTCCTGCCTCAAGCAGGCGGATGCCGTCGATGCCGAGATAGGGATTGACCCAGGATTGCGTGGCGATCGCGCCCACGCCGGCGCGCGCGAACGGGCAGTTGGAGCCGACGGCAGGCATCGCCGTGGCCACGCTGACGCCCATCATGCCGCTACGCGGGCAGCGTGCCACAATCGAGAAGGTGTTCAGTTCAATCATCGGCATCTCCGGGAGACCCATCGGCGAAATGGCAGGCGACGAGACTCCCTGCGACAGTCCGCAATGACGGCTCCGCGGCGGCGCAGATCGGCTCCGCTTTGGTGCAGCGCGTGCGGAAGCCACAGCCACTCGGTGGCGCCGACGGGTTCGGGGGTTCGCCGCGCAGGATGAGGCGCCGGCGGCTCTGACGGCGCTGCGGATCGGCAATTGGCACAGACGAAAGCAGGGCGCGTGTATAGGGATGTTGCGGACGACCGTAGATCGACTCGCGATCGCCGATCTCGACAAGGCGACCGAGATACATGACCCCGATTCGATGGGCCATGTGGCGGACCACGGCGAGGTCATGCGCGATGAAGATGTAGGCGAGGCCGAGTTCGGCCTGCAGGTCGCGCAGTAGATTGACGATCTGCGCTTGAATGGAGACATCGAGCGCCGAGACAGGCTCGTCGAGCACGACAAGCTGAGGCCGCAACGCCAGCGCGCGGGCTATGCCGATGCGCTGGCGTTGTCCGCCGGAGATCTCGTGCGGGTAGCGCGCGCCGTGGTCGGGGTCGAGCCCGACCAGGGAAAGCAGCCGCGCGACTTCCTGCGCTCGCCCGGCGGCGTCGAAGACCCGGTGGATGCGGAACGGCTCAGCGACGATCGCGTCGATGCGCATGCGAGGATCGAGCGAGGCAAACGGATCCTGGAAGACGAACTGCATCTCGCGCCAGACCCGGCGCATCGTCCGCGCCTCGCGGCCTGCTACATCCTCGCCTTTGAAGACGACACGGCCACTGGTCGGGCGATGCAGGCCCATGATGGCGCGGGCGGCTGTCGACTTGCCTGAGCCTGATTCACCGACAATCCCGAGCGTCTCGCCGGCGGCGAGCGAGAAGCTGATACCGTCGACAGCGCGGACAGCGCCTACAGGACGGCCGAAGAAACCGGAACCGACCGGGAAATGCTTGACCAGATTTTCGACACGCAGGAGTTCGCTGCCGACCGCGACCGGCTGCCGATCCAGATCGAGCGGCGAGCGAGGGCTTGGCAACGCGCTCATTGCGCTGCCTCATCCATCTGGCGAAGGGGCATGAGCTCGCCGGAAAAATGGCAGGCGGCGCTATGGCCGGGTCCGATCTGCCCCAGCGGTGGCGTCGTTTCCGAGCAGAGACTTCGACCTTGCGAGAGCGAGCAACGCGGACGGAAAGCGCAGCCTCTGGCGTCGGCAGAGGCGCCGACGGGCTGGCCCGGGATGGGAGTAAGCCTGTCCTGCCGGCCCGCGATGCTCGGCAGGCTGTCCAGCAGACCACGCGTGTAGGGATGGCCCGGCGCAGCGAAGATGCTCGTCACCGCTCCGGTCTCGACGATACCGCCCGCATACATGACCGCGACCCGATCGGCCAGTTCGGCAACGACACCGAGGTCATGCGTGATGAGAATGAGGCCCGCCCCGGACTCGGCCTGGAGCTTGCGCAGCACGTCGAGGACATGCGCCTGCACGGTGACGTCCAGAGCGGTGGTGGGCTCGTCGGCGACGATCACCTTGGGCTTGTTGGCAATGGCCATCGCGATCATGGCGCGTTGCCGCATGCCGCCCGAAAACTGGTGCGGGTACTGCCGTGCGCGTACCGCCGCGTCGGCAATCTCGACCCGTTGCAACAGTTCGACTGCCTCGGCCATCGCAGAGGTCTGCGAGAGCGGCCTATGAAGGCGGATCGCCTCGGCAATCTGGAAGCCGACCGTCAGCACCGGATTGAGCGAGGTCATCGGATCCTGGAACACGATGCCGACGTCCTTGCCCCGGACATTGCGGAGTTCGCGCTCTGGCAATCGGAGCAGGTCGCCGTAGCCGGAAAGCATGACACGCCCGCCAAGAATTTGCGCCTGCGGCATCGGCAGGAGGCGCAGCATCGCCAGCACGGTGACGCTCTTGCCGGACCCGGACTCGCCCACGATGGCCAGCACCTCGCCCGGCATCAGGTCGAAACTCACTCCGTTGACAGCCGGGCGCAGGCCACTCTGCGTCGCGAACCCGACCTGAAGATCCTTGACCGAGAGAACGGGCTCGTCAGCCATGCGCGACCTCGGCTCTTGCCTTGAGGGCAGCCGCATCGCCGAAGAGCTCGAGCGGCATCAGCGCGAAAACGCCGGCCGCCTTGACGAGGGCGTCGACCGGAACGGACTCGTTGACCTGATGCGCGAGTTCGTCCTCGCCCGGGCCGAAGAGCACGGTCGGAACATCGGTCGGAGGCTGAAGAACGGACGCATCGGAGAAATAGTTGACCCCGCGTGTGCGCGGTACCTTACCCATAACCCGTGCCGCCGATCGAAGCGCAACGTCGACAAGTGGATCCGTTGCGGCGGTGGCGACGGGTGCCGCCTCGCCGATCACTGAAAGCGTCGCGCGGAAACCCGGCTGGCTTGCCTCGAGGTCCGCGAGCAGAGCGAGGATGTCCCTGCGGATCCGGCCGTGGTCCTGTTCCGGCAAGGTGCGGATATCGACCGTAATGCGGCAGAGATCTGGCACGACATTGACCCGGAATCCGCCGGAGATGGTGTTGATGCTGACCGTGGGCGGCGTCAGCAGCGCGTGGCTGCGATGCGGCAGCGGCAGCACCTGTAGGCGACGGATGATCTCGGTCATGTGCAGGATGGCATTGATGCCAAGCTCGGGCATTGCCCCATGTGCTGCGCGACCATGGCTGACGATCTCGACGCGGAAGGCGCCTTTGTGACCGATCACGAGATCGAGATTGGTCGGCTCCGAGACGACCAGCCAGCCGACGCCATTCATGCCGCCAGCATCGAGAAAGCGGCGCGAGCCGACACAGTCGACTTCCTCGCCGGCGACGCCGGCAAAAATCACATCGCCGGGTAGCGCAATGCCGGCGGACTTCACCGCCGCCATACCGGCCAGCATGCTGGCGACGCCACTCTTCATGTCGGAGGCGCCGCGGCCGAATATCCGTCCGTCGCGAAGCGTGCCGCCGAACGGATCGACATCCCAGGCGCTGTCGCCGATCGGCACGGTATCGAGATGACCGCAATAAAGCAGCGACGGCGCCGCGCCGTTTCCTCGCAGGCGGATGATGACGTTGGCGCGGTCTTCGGCGACCGTCTGCAGGTCGGCCTCAAGGCCCCAGTCGCGCGCCACGTCCAGCAGCATCTCGGCGACGGCCTGTTCGCGACCAGGCGGATTGGCGCTGTCGATGCGGATGAGCGCCTGCGTCAATGCGATCGTCGCCTCCGCGTCGAGAGCGGCGAGTACCTGATCCATGGTGGACACCTCCGTGAGCGCGGCCGCAGCCGGTTGCGACCTCATCCGACGCGAAGCGCATCGAAGAGGCCCGGCCTGAAGTCCAGGCCATGACCGGGGTTGCCGGGAACGGCGACCCTGCCGTTAGAGACTTCCAGCGACGTCTCGAACAGATGATCGACGAATGGGAAATGCTCGACATAGACGGTGTTGGACGAGGCCGCTGCGAGCTGCACGTGCAGTTCGGTGACGAGATGCGGGGCTAGCGGGCGGCCGTGGACCGATGCCAAGGCCTCGATGCGCAGGTACTCGGTAATGCCACCGACGAGGCAGACATCGGGCTGCACAATCGCTGCCGCGCCAGATTCCAGGCAGTCGCGAAACTGGAAGCGGTTGAAGAAGTGCTCGCCCATGGCGAGCGGAAACGCGCAATGGTGCTGCAGTGCTCGGTAGTCCGCGAGATCTTCGCTGGGCAGCGGTTCTTCGAGCCAGAACAACTCGATGTCTGCGAGGCGCGGCGCAATCCAGATGGCCTCGGGAAGGGTCATCAGCTCTGCGGCATCGGCCATCAGCCGTACATCGCCGCCGACCGCGCGGCGTACCTGCCGCAGGCGGTCGAGGTCCTCCTCCGGCCGTCGTCCGCCTGTGCGCAGCTTGATGGCGTCGAAGCCACGATCGATGTCGCGAAGCGCATTGTCGACGAGCGCGTCCGCAGAGAGCGCAGGCGAATAGTTGCCGCTGGCGAAGACAGGGACGCTGTCCTGCCGGCTGCCGATAAATCGGTGAAGCGGTTGCCGGGCCACCCGCGCAGCCGCATCCCAAAGCGCGATGTCGAGCGCCGAGAGCGCGAGCATCGAGATGCCCGCCCCGAGGCGGCGTGTGAGCCACCAGAGTTCGTCCCAGAGCCGCGCGCGATCGGCAAGCGCACGGCCGACAATCGACGGCGCCAGCACGTCGTCGATCATCGCCTTGATGCTCGTTCCGGCCCGCTGGAAGGCATAGGTGAAGCCCATGCCGCGCACGCCGCCCTCGATCGTGACGAATACGCCGACGAGGTCGACCATGTTCCAGGCGCCGTCGGCCGCCCCCTTGTGATAGGGAAAGCGGAGGATCCAGCTCTCGATCGCGGCAATCGTCATGTCATGGCGCCAATCGCTGCAACGACGTCGGCGCCCTTGCAGACACTGGCGAACTGGTCGGCCATGCTCTCGAGGCTGTAGCGTTGCCACTCCGGATTGTAGGTGGCGCAGCCATCCTCGATGAGGATCACGTCGTAGCCAAGGTTCGAGGCGGCGCGCACAGTGTTCTCGACGCATTGGTTCGTGGCAACGCCGGTCATGATCAGCGTTTCGATGCCAAGGCTCCGCAGTGTCATGTCGAGGCCCGTTCCGGCAAAGCCGCCGGACACCGTCTTGGCGATGACGATCTCATCGTCGAGAGGTGCCAGCGGCGTCAGGATCCGGCTGGTCGGTGCGTTCTTCGGCGTATCGACCTTGCGCTTCTTCGACTCGCGGCCGAGATCGCGACCATCGGCAGTGCGCCCCTCGGTGATGACATGGATGACTTCGATGCCAGCGGCTCGGCTGGCAGCCAGCAATTCGGCGATGACAGGCGTGATCCGATCGATCTCGTCGTAGTAGTAGCGGAAGGCCTCTTCCATCCCTCGGTCGCGGATGACGACCCCCAGGCCATGATCGCGGCTGGCCGCATAAAGCTGCATGTCGACGATGACGAAGGCCGTCCGACCGGCCTTGATGGGAGGCACCGGTATCGGCCCGCTGACCATCGAGAGCGAGGGCACGTCGATGGGCAGGATCGACGCCGCCAATGGCGGCTTCGGCGAGGATTGGGTCATCGTGTCGGTACCGGAAGCTGGGGGAGGGGAGGAGGCGTCATGACTTCGCGCGCGGATCGAAGACATCGCGGAGCCAATCGCCGATGACATTAATGGAGAGCACCGTGATGGTGATGGCGAGGCCCGGAAAGGCCGCCATCCACCAGGCCTCGGAAAGATAATCTCGCGCCTCGGTCAGCATCGCCCCCCACTCGGCCGCCGGGGGGCGCGCGCCGAGTCCGACAAAGGACAGCGCCGAGACTTCGAGCGTCACCAGGGCGATGCCGAGCGTCAGAAGCACGATCAGGCTGCCCATGATGTTGGGCAGGATGTGGTGGACAGCGATCGAGCTCCGGCTCGCGCCGAGGATGCGGGCTGCATCGATGAAGTCGCGCGACTTGATGCCAAGACAGAGCGATCGCACGGTGCGGACATAGCCTGGCACGAGGCTGACCGCGACAGCGAGCAGGGCATTCTGGAGCCCCGGCCCGAGCACTGCGACCACCGCGAGCGCGAGCAGGAACGAGGGAAAGGCGAGCAGCATGTCGATGGCACGCAGGATGAGGACCTCGATCGGCCGCGGGCCCATGCTGGCAAGGAGAGCAAGCACCGTCCCGAGACCGAGCGCCAGCAGGGTCGTCAGCAGGCCGGCGCTGAGCGAGATCCGGGCGCCATAGATGACGCGGCTCAGAATATCCCGGCCGAGCGCATCGGTGCCAAACGGGAAGCGTAGGCTCGGCGCTGCGCGTAGCGCGTCGAAATAGCTCTGCTCCGGATCATGAGGCGCAACCAGCGGCGCGAAAGCGGCCGCCGTGACCAGCACAGCCAGCATGATCATGGAAGCGATCACCGCTGGCGAGCGCGGGAAACTCGCACTCAGCCGTCGCGCCGGAACGGCGTTTGGCGTCGCCATGACCGCGACCGGGTGGGTCAGGTCCGTCATCGCGCCACCGCCCGATCGCCGCGCATGCGCGGGTCGATCCAGCCATAGGAAACGTCGACCAGCAGATTGACTGCCAGGAACAGGGTGGCGATCAGCATGACCGTCCCCTGTATCTGGGGGAAGTCGCGGGAGCCGATCGCCAGGATCGCATAGCTGCCGATGCCAGGCCGCGAGAACACGACCTCGATGACCGCGGCCCCGGTCAACAGCGCACCGAACTGCATGCCGATCACCGTGACGACCGGCAGCAGCGCGTTGCGCAGCGCATGACGGAACAGCACCACGCGCCGTCCGGCGCCCTTGGCCAGGGCCGTGCGGACATAGTCCTCGCCGAGCACCTCCAGCATGCCGGTGCGGATCAGTCGGGCGAGATAAGTCCCCGACGGTAGCGCCAGAGCGATCGCTGGCAGAACGAGGGCGCGCAGCGAGCCATTGTCGATGACGGGGAACCAGCCGAGCGTCGACGAGAAGAACAGGATGAGCATGAGCCCAACCCAGAAGGACGGCATCGCGAAGCCGAGCAACACGACGGCTTGCACCGGCCACTGGGTGAGGCGGGACCGTGAAACGGCCAGCGCCACGCCCGATGCAACGCCGAAGATGGTCGCAAGGATCAGGGCCGCGCCGCCGAGCTGCAGCGTCTTCGGCAGGCGCTGCATCAGTTCCGATGTCACGGGCTGCCCGGTCTGGATGGACGTTCCAAGATCGCCTTGAAGCAGGCCTCCGACAAAACGCAGATACTGAACGGCCAGCGGATCGTTCAGCCCGAGCTGGTCGCGCAACGTCTCCACCATCTGCGGCGATGCCCGGTCACCAAGCATGATCTGCACCGGATCGCCCGGAACGATGTGGACCAGGCCGAACACCATGAGGCTCACCCCGAGCAGCGTCAGCACCGTGGTCGCAACCCGGTTCAGGATCTGCATTCCCATGACACCATCCTCGAATGCGCCGGCCACGGCATCGCGCCGGTACTTCCGCCGCGATGCAAGTTGCGTGCGCGGACGCGCGTGGCCGCGTTCAGCCGATCGTCGCGTCGTTGAGGATCAGGTAGCCGTCGGGATGCATGACGGCACCCTTGACGCGGTTGCTGAGCGCGCTCAGCTCATAGACGTGGTAGATCGGCAGCCAGAGGGCTTCCTTGACGAAGATCTCCTGTATCTTCTGGTAAGCCGCCGCCCGTGCCGCAGCATCTGCAGTCGTCCGGCCTTCCTCGAGCAGCTTATCCAGCTCGGGATTGCTGTAGCTGCCCCAGTTGACGCCGCCATCGATCTGGTTGGTGTGGAACTCGCGGTAGAGAATATCCGGATCGTGGTCGATCCAGAACATGAAGCTCAGCTGGAAATTGTGCGAGAAGAGCAGGGGGTTGATGGCGCCGATGGGGCGGGTATCGAGCGTCAGCGCGATGCCAACAGCCTTGAACTGCTGCTGAATGACCTGCGCCGCCCGCTGGATGTCGCTGCTCGGCAAGGTCAGGATATCGAAGGCGAGCTTCTTGCCACCCTTCTCGCGGATACCGTCGGCGTCCATCGTCCAGCCTGCTTCATCGAGCAGGGCGTTCGCCTTGGCGACGTCGTAGTGGTAGCCGATCTGCTCGACGCCGGGCCAGTAATAGGGAAGCGAGGGCGGCAGCGGTCCATAGGCGGCAATGCCTTGCCCCTCGACAGCAACCGCAATGATCGCTTCGCGATCGAGCGCCAGATGCATCGCCTGGCGGACCCTGAGGTCGTCGAGCGGCGGCTCCTTGAAGTTGAAGTGGATGACGAGTCCGGTTCCCTTGCGAAGTTGCCGGATGACGGTGAAATCCGGGCTTTCCGCGAAGCGCTTGTAGGCCGTCGCAGGGATCGGCGCATAGTCGAGCTCGCCGGCCTGCAAGGCCGCGACACGGCTGCCGTCCTCCGGGACGATGCGGAGGCGCATCTTGTCGATGTGCATCGGGCCGTGGTTCGTCAAGAATTCAGGGCCCCACGCATAGTCGGGATTTCTGTCGAGCACGATCTCCTGGCCGGCGTCCCAGCTGGCGAACTTCCAGGGTCCGGTGCTGACGGGGTTGCGGCCGTACTGGGCACCGGACTTGTCGACAGCCGCCTTGGAAAGAGGCTGCAGCCACGAGGTACCCCGCGCCGCGAAATTGTCGAGCAGCGGGCCATAGGGCTCCTTCAGCGTGACGCGGAAGAGGGTCGGAGAAACGGCTTCGACCTTGTCGACCGGACCGACGAGCGCGGGGAAAATCGGCGACTTGGTTGCTGGATCGAGCCCCCGCTCGAACGTGAAGACGAGTGCTGTCGCATCGAAGGGCGTTCCGTCCTGGAATTTGACGTCGTCGCGCAGCGTGAACTCGATGACCTTGCCATCAGGGCTCACGGCCCATGACTTGGCAAGGCCGGGAACGCGATTGCCGGCCATGTCCCGGTAGAGCAGCGAGTCGCCGAGGTAATTGAGCACCTGGAACGACACCGCTCGCGGTGTGGCCTGCGCGTCGAGCGTATCGGGTTCTTCCGGCAGGCCCCAGCGAAACTCGCCGCCTGTCGACGTCGCGGCGAACGCCGCCGGCATGTCGAAGGTGGCCGCTGCGATGCCGAGCGCCGATGCGCCCACCATGAACTGGCGGCGCGATACCATGCCCCGCCCAACAGCGCCTGTGGCGCCGCTCTTTCCGTCATTCCACGTCATCTGCCCTGTCCCTCTGCTGCTTTGTCGCAGTGCTTGTGTCCGTTCAAGCGCAGCCCAAAGTCTCACTCTCCCATGTGCGACTGGTGTGGCCGATCGAGTGGCCGCGTATCCAGGCTCGTCGACAGGCTCTTCTGGCCTTGCCGCATCATCTGGAACCAAGCTGGGCAGCTACGGTCAGGAATGCTAAGACCGCCGACATTGTGCTGTCAACAGCTATCAGTTGTCTGACAACCGCTGGTCTCATATTCCTCCTTGACATTTGCGGGGGCGGTCCGCAATCCGTGGGGATGCTGAAGCCTATCGACATCGCACAGAGACGCCTCCCCGAGCTCATCGCCGAACAAATTGTGGGCTTGATCCGCGACACGCCGCTGCAACCGGGGGAAAGGCTTCCGCCGGAGGCTTCCCTCTCGCGGCAGCTTGGCGTCGGCCGGACCTCCGTCAGGGAGGCGCTGCAGAAGCTGCAGACGCTGGGCTTGATAGAGGTCGTTCGGGGTCGCGGCGCCTTTGTCAGCGAACCCGTCATCGACGATGGCCATCAGGCGTTTGCCCGCTGGAGCGCGGAGCGCGTTTTTGCGATCGAGGATCTGCTCGAAACCCGCATGACCATCGAGGCGTCGGCCGCTGCCTTGGCCTGCAGTCGTGCGACCGACAACGAAATCGAGTTGCTCGAAACAACCAACCTCGACCATCTCGCGGCGGCGCGGTCTGGCAATCTGCGCGACATCGTCAGCACTGATGAGAAGTTTCACGAGGCGTTGATAGCCGCCAGCCACAACCGCTTGCTCTCGCGCCTCTACAGCATGCTCGTCGCCGAATTGACGGACTTTCGGCGCAAGACGCTCGCGCGCCCGGAGGTGCCGCCCCGCTCGGCCATCCAGCACGCAGCCATCGTCACCGCCATCCGCAATCACGATCACCGTGCTGCACGGCGCGCCGCCATCGACCACCTCTGGGTCCTGTATGAAGAGGTGGACGCCGCGGCAAAGGCGAACAGTGTGGATGGCCATGCCGGTGAGTTTTCGGTACGCGACGCACTGGCCTGACGACGGCCTCGCCAGATTCTGCCGGATGGGCAGGGTCTCGACCGCCTTACCCGCGATAGGTGTGTCCGCGGCACCGAGAGCTCCCGCTTTCGCCAATGCCACTCTTTCGGCGCGTCAGCTTAGCTTTGGGGCTCGGCGAGTGTCCTCTGCTCGACGGCGCGGACGGCGACGTCGATGCCAGACAACAGGTCGACGCGGTGGCCGGTCATCAGCTCGGCCGCATCTTTCAGATCGTTGCGGCGGATCGCCTCGACCAGCGCGGTGTGGGCATGGCTCTCGCAGAACGTGTCGCGCCGCTTCGAATAGAGCGAAATGATCAATGCCGACCGCGAGCAGAGCGAGCGGGTAACTCGGTGAGGATCGCGGCGCGGACACAAAGCCTCGATTGCTTCAGCCCGAGCCGCTCGCACCGCACCGTGCCGAACCCTTCGCCGACTTCGCAGCCGTCATCCGCGGCGAGGAGGCGATGGCGCCGGCCTCGCTCCGCGCACCGGACAACAACCTCGCGGTCGTCCGCATCCTCGATGCGGCGCGCCAGTCGGTCCTGACAGGACGCCGGATCACGCTCGCTCCTGCGGCGGGCGAGCTCAGAGAGCCGGCTGGCGCATAGTGCCGCCGTCAGGCGAGCGCCACGCGAAGGCTCTCCAGAGCGACGCGGTGGCCTTCGCGGCGCGCCTCGAGATCGCCTTTCGGCCAGCCGAAGGCGCGGTCCTCGTGCTCGATCGAGACGACGCCGTCGAAGCCGTCGGCGCGCGCCGCCGCCAGGAAGCTCTTCCAGTCGACGCGCCCGCGTCCGGGCAGGACATAGGTCCACCAGCCTTCAGAGAAATAGCCGGCGGCTGCCAGCTTCGCCTCGTCGATCGCCGTGTCCTTGCCATGCAGGATGGCAATGCGGCTGGCGAATTCCTGCCGCGCCGCGACCGGGTCGATGCCCTGCCAAATCAAATGCGAGGGGTCGAATTCAAGGCCGAGGCGCTGATCGGGCACGAGGGCGAACAGCTTGCGCCAGCCGGCCGGCGTGATGGCAATGAAGGCCTTGTGCGGTCCCGGCCAATTCTCCATCGCGAGACGGATCGGAGAGTCGCTCGTCGCCGCGAGGAGGTCCTTGGCGAAGGCGGCGAAGTCGGCATAGTTCTCCTCTTCGCTCGCCTCGGGGTTATGGCCCGGGAAGAGGACGAAGACCGGCACGCCCGCATCGGCTGCGGCGCGCACGAAGGCCTTGGTCTTCGTATGCAGTGCGGCCCTCGCCGCCTTGTCCGGCTCGAGCTGGTTGCCGAACAGCGTCAGCGACGAGACGAAGAGGCCGCGGGCGCGCGCCTTCCCGACGATCGGCGCGACATCGGCCGGCGTCGGGATATGGCTGCCGACATCGATCTCGATGGCGTCGAAGCCCTCGCTGGCAGCGAAATCGATGACCTCGTCGATCGGGCGATCGCCGAGGGTCGATGTATAGAATCCGATCTTCATTGGCTTGTTTCCACCCTGTCGTCTTGTTTTCAGCCCTTCAGCCAGGCGTCGAGCGCCTCTTTCGTCTCGCGGACGACCTGCTCGACCGACTGCGCCCAATACTCCTCGCGGAAGATCTCGACAGAGAGATAGCCGTCATAGCCGATCTGCTGCCAGAGCTTGAGGTCATGGGCGAGCGGCAGGATGCCGTGCCCGACATGCAGCCGATGCCCGTCACGCAACTGCTCGACCGGACGGTCCTCGCTATCGTTAACATGCACGATCAGCAGCTTGTCCCGGGGGATGGCGAGGATGTCGGCATCTGAGATCCCGCCGCGGTAGTAGTGGAAGGTGTCCATCATCACGCCGACATTCGCCCGGCCGGACCGGCGCATGATGTCGAGGGCCTCGGCGGGCCCGCCCATCAGCGCCGTCCGGCCGATCGGCTCCAGCGTCACCGCGACCGGGGCGACGGCATCGGCGAGCTTCGCCGTGCGGGCCGCGGCCGCATCGAGCGCTCCTTCCTTGGTCATCCCCTCGGGGATCGCCTCGGCGCAGTAGGTCAGCAGCATCGGCGCGCCGATCGCCTTCGCGACCGCGCCGCCGCGTTGGTATCGCTCGAAAGCCTCGGTTCCCTTCTCGAACGGCGCGAGGTTGAAGGCCATCACCGAGACGGGCGCGAGGCGGAGCCGCTGCAGCATTGCCTTGAGGCCGTCGAGCCCGCCGATGCGCGGCAGCGCCGGTTCGATATGGCGGAGGTCGAGTTCGACGCCGTCGAAGCCGACCGCGCTGGAAGCCTCGAGAATGTCCTCGAGCCGACGGTCGAGGCCGGCCGTGATCGTGTTGAAGCAGGTCTTCATCATGTGTCCGGTCTGCTGGCCTAGGCGGCGGTGTGATGGCGATAGATGTCTTCGAGCAGCTTGGCGTCGTTGAGCGCGATGCTGCCCGGCGAGCCGAACTCCGCGCGGCTTCTGACGGCGTCGAGGAAATGCCGCGCCTCCTCGCGGAAGTGCCAGGCGGCGATCGGCTGCGCGATCGGCGTGCGGTAGGACGGAGTCTCGCCGCCCTCATAGATCTCGATGCGCGGATTGCCCGGGTCGGCGAACAGCATCGGCGACCAGGCATGGACCCAGCCGCCTTCGAAATAGACCTGGGTGTGCTCTTCCCAGGCGTGGAACTTCGTCTGCGCGCTCTCGACCGTTACCCTGACGCCGCCGAGCTCGAGGATCACGACGCCGGTCAGTCCGTCAGCGTCGAGTTCGACCGCCTTGACCTTCATCGCGGCGGGATCGGTGACGTCGAGCATGAACATCGCGAGATTGATGTTGTGCGTGTATTGCTGGAGATAGCCGATATATTTGCCGGCAAACTCGGGCGGCAGCCATTCGGGCAGCAGGCCCTCGCGCGGTACCGGCGGCATCGGTTCGTCGGAGGAGAGAATGCCGGTGCGACCGCGCCCCGCCGTCCAGTTGCCGCAGAAGCCGTGGGCGCGGAGATAGAGCAGCCGCCCCTTGTCGCCGTTCGCCCGCCAGTCGCGGATCGTCTGCCGCATCAGCAGGTTGGTGGGGTCGAAGCGCTTCATGTAGCCGACCATCAGCCGGCCGCCGCCCTCGCGCTCCGCGGCGAGGATCGTCTCCGCCTGCTTCACGGAGACGGCCATCGGCTTTTCCATGAATACGTCCTTGCCGGCGCGCAGCAGGTCGGCGGCGATGGCGCCCTGCAGCGCATAATCGGCCGAGACGGCGACGGCCTCGATGTCCGTATCTTCAGCGAGCTCTTGATGCGAGGCGTAGAGGCGCGGGATCCGGTAATGGTCGGCCACGGCGCGGCCGAGCTTCGGCCTGATCTCGGCGAGGGCCAGGAAGTCGCATTCCGGCAGGCTCGCGAAATTGGGCAGGTGGATATGCTGGGCAATGAAGCCGCAGCCGACATAGCCGAGACGGACCGGCTCCTTGCGCGCGGCCCCTTCGGCGCCTGTGGTCGACATGATCATCCTTTCATGGCTCCGCCAGCGAGTCCGGAAATGAACTGCCGCTGCATCAGGAGATAGATGACGATCATCGGCGCCATGCCGATGGTGATCGCCGAGAAGAGGAGGGGATAGTTGGTCTGGTATTCGCTGATCGCGAACACCTGCATGCCCAAGGGCAGTGTCCGGATCGCGTCGTTCTGCAGGAAGACCAGCGCGAGGAAGAACTCGTTCCAGGCGCTGACGAAGGTGAAGATGGCGACGGCCCCGATCGCCGGCCGCGACAGCGGCATGACGATGCGCCAGTAGATGCCGAAGCGGCTGCAACCGTCGAGACGCGCGGCCTCCGAGAGGGCGGCCGGGAGTTCGAGGAAGTAGTTGCGGAAGAGCACCAGCGCGAGCGGCATCGCCGCGGCCGTATAGGGCAGGATGACGCCGAGCCGCGTGTTGACGATCTGGAGGTTGATCGCGATCACATAGAGCGGAATGATGTAGATCTGCACGGGGATCGTCAGCATCACCAGGATGCTGAGGAGGATCGTGTTGCGGCCGCGGAAGCGGAATGTCACGAGGCCATAAGCCATCATCGAGGTCAGGATGATCGTGGCCGCCACCGTCACCAGCGAGACGACGAGGCTGTTGACGATGAGGACGCTCATCCCGGCCTTCTGCCAAGCCTCGACATAGTTGTGGAACACGAACTCCGCCGGCCAGCCGATCGGGTTGCCGAGGAAGTCGCCATCGGTCTTCAGCGAATTGCCGAGGAAGATGACGATCGGAAAGATCACGCCGGCCGCCGCCATCACGAGGATGACGAGCCGCACCAAGTTGAGATGCCAGGGCAGCACGCCGCGCTTGCGATAGGTGCGCGGCTTCCGCGCCGCTGCGGCCCGTTCGGAGGTCGAGACATCGGTGAGCGTCATCTCCCGGTCTCCTCGTCTTCGGGGCGCCGCGCGAGGCGCATCACCACGATCGAGACGATGGCGATGATCGCGAGCAGAACGGTCGCCTGCGTCGAGGCATAGCCGAGGCGGTGGAACTGGAAGGCCTGCAGATAGACCTGCATCATCGCGACCTGGGTCGAGCCGAAAGGCCCGCCCTGCGTCATCACATAGATGAGGTCGAACACGCTGAAGGCGCCGAGCGTCGCGATGATCACATTGGTCGCGGTGTAGCGCGAGAGCAGCGGCAGAGTGATGTGGACGAGCCGCTGCCAGGCAGTGGCGCCGTCTACAGAGGCGGCCTCGGTCAGGTCCTTCGGCAGCGCCTGCAGCCCGGCGAGATAGATCACCATGTGAAATCCGGTCCACTTCCAGATGTCGACGACGACGATCGACCACAGCGCGAAGCGCGGATCGCCGAGCCAGTCCTCGATCAGGAAGGCGAGCCCGAGCCGAGTCAGCAGCTGGTTGATCGCGCCGAACTCGAACTGGAACATGAAGCCCCAGATGACGCCGATGGCGACGAAGGAGAGGATGACCGGCAGGAAGAAGATCGTGCGGAAGATGTTCTGGCCGACAAAGGCGCTGTTGAGCGCCAGCGCGAGGGCCAGCGCCAGCACCAGCTTGCCGATCACCGTCGCGACGGCGAACTGGACGTTGTTGAGGATCGACGCCCAGTAGTCGGCATCGGCCAGCAGAGTACGGAAATTGGCGAGGCCGACGAATTTCAGCCCCTCGCCGCTGCCGGGCGCCCCGCTCGCGAAGCTCATAGCGAGCTGCAGGATGATCGGCAGATGCACGAAGACGAAGAACACCAGGAGGCCCGGGCCGATCCAGAGGAACGGCTCGGCCTTTTGGAGGAGGAGGGAGGCGAGCGGCGACGGGGGATGCGCCGCCCTCCGCTCTGCTGTCGCAGCCCGGGCCATGGTGATCCGATCCTGATGCGCGGCGCCTATTTGAAGGCGTAGCCTTCGGAGACGAGGCGACCGAGTGTCGCCTGCGCCTTTTCGGCGACGGCCGCGCCCGTCGTCTGCCCGGCGACGCCAGCCTGCATGCCCTCCTGGAACACGCGGGTGATCTCCGGCGGCCAGTTCCAGTCGAGATAGGTGACGAGCCCGTCCGAGAGCTTGATCAGCTTGGCGATCTGCGGCACGTCGCTGCCCTTGACGGCGGTGTTCACAGGCACCGTGCCGTTGTTGAGCTTGACGATCTCGGCATTCGCTTCGTCGCTGGTGAGGGCCGCGACGAGGGCAAGCGTCGCCGCCTTGCGGTCCCCCTCGACCTTGGCCGGGACGGCGAGAACCGCCGCCGGACCGCCGGGGAACTGCGACTTCACATCGCCGCCGACGAGGTTCGGCATCAGCATGACGTCGAGATCGACCGCTGCCGGCTTCGCGGTCAGGATCTGCTGGATGAGGCCGTCATGCTGCATGAAGAAGGCCGCACGGCCGGAGGAGAACTCGGCGACCGCGTTCGGCGTATCGAGCGAGAACACCGAACGGGTGATCAGCTCGTCCTTGCCGAAGCGGAAGACGAGGTCGAGCGCCTCGACGACATCGGGATCGGTGAACTTGCCCTTGCCGGTCAGAATCTCGACTGTCCGCTCGATCGAGCGGTTCTTGCTCGTCTGACCGAAGGTCGTGAAGAACCAGACCGGCCAGAGATAGATGTTCTTGCCGGGATGGGTGAAGGTCTTGATGCCCTCGGCCTTCAGCTTGTCGCGGATGACGAGGAAGTCGTCATAGGTCGCGGGCATGCTGAGGCCGTTCTTGTCGAGCACCGCCTTGTTAACGAAGATCGGGAAGCCGCCATACCAGCCATAGGGCACGCCCCACTGCTTGCCGTCGATGCGGCCGGTCTCGAGGGCAGCCGGCGCGAAGCGGCTGGTATCGCCGACGAGGCCGTCGAGCGCACCGAGCGTCCCGTCGACGGCATAGCGGCGGAGGTCCTGTCCGTTCAGCATCAGCATGTCGACCGGCTCGCCGGCGGCCAGCGACGCCGTGAGCAGCGCGACGAAGCGCTCGGAGGGATATTCGGTCGTCTTGACCGTGATGCCCGGATGCGCGGCCTCGAAGGCGGAGACGATCCCCTTATAGGCCTGGTCGGGTGGATTGCGCTGCAGGCTGACGACCGTCAGTTCACCCTTGTAGGCGAGCGGGTCTGCGGCCGCGGCGCGGCTTGCGAATGTGGGTGTCAGCGCAGCGCCGGCGAGCGCAGCGCTGCCGAGGAGATAGCTACGGCGCGTGATCCTCATGGTCATGGCGTTCCTCCCTTGGTGTTTCCAGTTTTCTTGCGGTTTTCCGCTTCTTGTCCGGGCTTTGCCCGGTCGTGGCCGGCTGAGGCCGGCATGGTCCCGTGGATTGGCGAACCGCGAGGCTCGCCGTCAGCCAGACGCTGCGGCTGCCGGCCTCATCGGCCGGGGGCGGCGTCAGGATCGCGGCCATGGCGGCCGCGCCCATCTCGTAGATCGGCTGCACGACCGTGGTGATGGCAGGCTGGAACACCCGTGCGAACGGGATGTCGTCATAACCGAGCACGGAGACGTCGTCGGGCACGCGGCGGCCATGCGACTGCAGCCAGGCGATGGCGCCCATCGCGGCGAGATCATTGGCGGCGATGATGGCGGTCGGCGGCTCCGCCATCGCCATCAGTTGCTCGGCCCCGGCGGCGCCCGCTTCCATGTCGAAGCCGCCGGAGAGGATCAGCGCCGGATCGAGCGGCTGTCCGAGCGTCATGAAGGCGGTTCGGAAATCCTCGATGCGCTCCTTGCCGACGGCGCGCGCTTCCGGCGGCGTGATCATGCCGATGCGGCGATGGCCGAGATCGATGAGATGCCGGGCCGCCTCCAGCACGGCTGCCCGCGCGTCGACGACGATCGAGGTCATCTCGAGGCCGGAGCGCTGCTGGCCGAACAGCACGACCGGCACGTTGCGGCGCTGAAAGGCCTGCATCTGCCGCTCGATCGCCGCGCTCGTATCCATGATGCCCGGCGCCGCGATCAGCCCCGAGGCATTGTTGGAGCGAATGAAGGCCAGATATTCGAGCGCCTTCTGCTCCTCATAGTCGTCATTGCAGAGAAAGAGGCCGTGGCCGGACTGCCGCGCTGCGTCCTCGATCCCGCGCACGAGCTCCGGGAAATACGGATTGGTGATCGAGGGGATGATCACGCCGATCATCGGATTGCGAAAGCCGCGCAGGGTGCGGGCATGCTGGTTCGGCTCGAAGTCGAGTTCGAGCATGGCTGCGCGAATCCGCCGCCGCGTCTCCTCCGAGATGCCGGCACGGTCATTCACCACCGCCGAGACGGTCTGGATCGACACGCCGCAGGCGCGGGCGATGTCAGCCATGGTGGTCCTGATCGGCGGCTTTGTCATGGCATCCTGCATGAACGTTCATATGAAGGTTCACATGAACGTTCATGTGAGTCAATCGGTGTGTCTGGAGGTGGCCTCGAAGAGTGACGACGACCCTTTGTCGAAAAACGCGATCCGTTCTTGGAGGCGCAGAATCGGAAGCGCGCCTTTCGGGCGCAGGCGGTACCGGTTGGGCCCTCTGCGTTCGGCTGCGTCATTGTCATGCAGAGCGGCCCGCGACCGCGACTGCGTTGAAGCGCTGTCCCACAGGCGAGAGTGATGGTCTGATCTTCAGTCAAACGTGTGTCGTGCCGCCCATCAGTTGGCGGCGGCAGGCGCGTCGGTGCTCAAGGCGCGGATGAACCGGTCGCGGAATTCGCTCATCGGCCAGACAGGGGCGCTGTCTGCGGGCAGGAGGCCCGCGGTCCAGCCCCAGCCGCCGAAATCCGCCAAGAGGTCGGGCGGCCCGATCAGGTGCACGGGCACGTCGCGGCTGTCGATGCCGGCGACGAAGGGCGCCGGCTGGTGATCGCCGAGGATCACCATCAGCGGCGGCCGGCCAGACTGGCGTTCGGCATAAGAGAGGATCACCTGCAGCGAATAGTCGATCGCCTGCCGGTATTGGTCGCGCACGCGATCGTGGTCGCGCCAGACGACCTCCGGCGGATCGCCCGTGGTTGCCCAGCGATCGAACACCGTCCCGTCGCCGACATCGCTCCACGGGATCAATTGTGGCACCGGCAGCCATGGCGCATGCGAGGAGAGCAGCACGATCTGGGCTACGAGCGGACCGGCCTCGGGCCCGCGCGGGACGAGGCGGTCGAAGGCGGCCAGCGTAAACTGGTCGGGCATCGTCACGAAGTTGAATGGCTGGCCGCGATAGCCGAGATCGGCCGCCGCGAGGATGGTTCCGAACCCCTGAACCGACCCTTCCGGCCATGCCATCGTGATGCCCGGCATGATCGCCGCCGTGCGGAAGCCGGAAGCGGCAGCGAGGTGATAAAGGCTCGCGCGGCCGCTCGCGAGCAGGGCGCGATAGCGCGCCTGGCTCGAGATGGTCAGCCCGGATTCGAGCGTGCTGTGCGCGAGCCAGCTTTGCCCGCCTTCGACGGGCGAGGTCAGCCAGCCCGAGCGCATGGCGAGCCCGGCCGCGGCGAGGCGTGGCTCGGCGGCGCGGAGCGTCGCGCGATGGGTCGGCGAATAGAGCGGATTGTCGAAGCTGGAGCGGCCATAGCTCTCGATGAAGACGATCAGCACGTCGCGGCCGGCAAGGCGGTCGAAGAGGCCGGACGCCCCGGCAAAGGGGTCGGTTGCGGCAGCGGCGCGGAAGCGGACGAGGTCGGCGCGCGTCTCGGCATAGGTCGCGACATGATCGGCGATGAGCCGCGTGGCAGTGGCCTTGAGCGGCAGGCGAAGGGGCAGCGCGCCGGCGACCTCGGCCGCCACGACGAGGACGGCAAGGCACGCCGCAATCAGCGCGATGCGCGAGGGGGCAAGGCCCGCCCAGCATCCGCTCGCCCACCAGAGGGCGGCGGCAAGTCCCGCGACGGCCAGCAGCGCGCAGGCGATCGCCAGCAGCACCAGCGGCAGGCCGAGAGTGCTGACGGCAAGCCGAATGCCGGCCTCGACGAGATGGAGATCCACGGCCGGATTGAAGGGGCGGGCAAAGGCGGCGACGGTGCCGAAATCGGCGAGCTTCAGCACGGTGACCAGGAGGAGCGCTGCCACCAGCGCCGCCCGCAGCAACCGTGTTGCCACCGAGCGGCGGGGAAGCGCGGCGAGCAGCAGCAGGAGGACCGGCAGTTCCAGCGGCAACCGCAACGCCGTCGAGGCCGTGAGGCCTGCCGGCGCGTTCGGCGCGACCAGCACGAGGTGGAAGACGAGGGCGGCGAGGATGAGGGCTGGCACGCTGACCCGGCGCGCCGGCTTCATGAGTGGCGTCTCCGGGCGAGCGACATGATGTCGATCGCGAAGGACCAGCCGAGCGCCAGCGTGGCCGCGGCCGCAAGAATGGTCGCCGTCATGCCGCTGATGGCCGGCGCGTTGAGGGCGATCAGCGCTGCAATCTGAACGACGCAGATCGCCTTGCGGCGATAGGCTTCGGGAAGCGGGCCGTTCAGCCAGGGCAGCGCAAGGCCAGCCGCGACATAGAGATAGCGCATCGACCCGAGGGCCAGCACCCAAGGCCCGAGCTTGCCGGAGGCGAGCACCAGGAGCGCGAGGACGAGGCCGAGCGCCGCGTCCACCTCCATGTCGAAGCGGGCGCCGAACGGCGAGGCGAGGCGGTCCCTGCGCGCCAGCCATCCGTCGACCCCGTCGAGCGCGAGCGCAATCGTCGCCACCGCCACGACGAGCCATGCCGCGTCGTCTGCGATCGGCTCCGGCGCGGCCAGTGGCGCGACCAGGGACGAGGTCAGGGCCGCGCGACTGAGGGTCACCATGTTGCAGAGGCCGAGGCGCGGATGGGCATAGGCGTTGCGCAGCCCGGCGACCGCCATGGCGGCCATGACGGCGAAGAGGCTCGTCGCGAGCAATACGCCGTCGGGGGCAAGAGCTTTGGCGATCGACGCGGTGAGCACCGCCAATGGCAGCGCCCATGCAAGCAGTCGCACCGCCGCTCCCGATGGGGAGGGCGCGTCGAGGACGCGGCGCAGTTGTGAGATCCGGTCGCGGGCGACCGTGGCAAAGCTCATCACGCGAGAGTTAGCGCGCCAAGGGCAAAGTCAAGCAAGGCGATCGTTGTTGCGCCTGACCAACCGTCGCGCAGTTGGCGCCAAGGACAATGCTAATCCCCGGAAAGAGCGGTCGGAGAACAAGAGCGACCCGCCGGTCGCGCTGATCATGGCGATGGGCGGCATCCTCGCGAAGGACAACGCGCCGTCGCCCTCTGAGCGGCTGCGGCCGGATGGGTTCTTGTTCGTTTGGGCCTTGGTCAACGCTGGGCGTCGACGCTATCCAGATATGATCGGATCGCCTCGACCGTGGCTTGCGCCCGCGAACGAGAATCCGGTCGTTCCCCTAGGCGCATATGCTCACTTTCAATGTGCAGAAGGTAGAAAACAGCCTGCTGCGGCGACCAATCGCGCCGCAGTCCGCCGGCCACCTGCAAAAGATAGCCATCGTACTCGTCTGCGAACGGCTGGTGGTCCCACACTTCACCTTCCGCAACCAATCCGATCGGGTCCCATTTGGAAAACCCGATATTCCGCAAATACGAAAGCTTAAGCGGTGCCAATGTCGATATGGGTTGGTGACGATGTGGTGGCGCTGATCCGAAGATCGATGGCCGGCGTTGTCACTAGCGCTTGGTTTTTATTGGTGGAGCCGAGGGGAATCGAACCCCTGACCTCTGCAGTGCGATTGCAGCGCTCTCCCATCTGAGCTACGGCCCCGTCGCTGAGCGACGGGCGCCATTTAGGGTGCGGGGGCGGGGGCTGTCAAGCTTCGCCGGCGCCGGGAGGCGGTTGCGGCAGCGACTGTCGACAGCTACATGAGGGGGCGGCCAGATCCCTTCGTTCCGCCTCAGCCGAGAACCCCATGCGTGCCATCCTCGACGTCGTCATGATCGCCTTGAACCTCTACTGGTATGTCATCATCGCCAGTGCGATCTTCAGCTGGCTGTTCGCCTTCGGCGTGGTCAACCCGCGCAACCAGGTCGTCTCGGCGATCGGCAACTTCCTCTACCAGGCGACCGAGCCGGTGCTGCGCCCGATCCGCCGCGTCGTGCCGACGCTGGGGGCGATCGACATCTCGCCCGTCATCCTGCTGCTCGGCATCATCCTGATCCAGCAGGTGATCATCCTCTATGTCTATCCGAACGTCTTTTGAGCGGAGCGAGCTTCGCGCGGCCTGAGGCCGGCGGCATTCTCGTCGATGTCCGCCTGACGCCGCGTGGAGGCCGCGATGCCGTCGAGGGGCCGCTGCAGCTCGGCGACGGGCGCCTCGTGCTGGCGGCGCGGGTGCGGGCGGTGCCGGAGAAGGGCGGCGCCAATCTGGCGCTGGCAGCCGTGATCGCCGCGGCCTTCGACGTGCCGAAATCCGCCGTCACCCTCGTGAGCGGACAGACATCGCGGGTGAAGACGCTGCGCATCGCGGGCGATGCCGCCGCGCTGATGGCACGCGCCGCCGCGCTTGCGGGGTGAGGCGCCGCTGATCAATGCGTGGATCGATTGCCGCGCGAGCTCCCGCAGGGCCAGTGAGCCTCATCCAAGCGCCGGCTGGCTTGCCACAGACGGGATCTGCCTCGAGCTAAGCGTCGCGCGCAAGCCCGGGGGGGCCAGAGCGTCCCGATCCGCGATCACAAGGCGTGGGATAGCTGCGCCGGATCGTAGAGCACCTCTACCCCATCTATCCGGCTTGTCAGCTCGGTCTCCTCCAGGTCGGCAGAGGGGAGACGTACCCTCAACCGGGATCCTTGGTCGGTTTGCTCGATGCCGATC
The DNA here is from genome assembly GCA_965229325.1 of Kaistia sp. Lineage (GTDB taxonomy): Bacteria > Pseudomonadota > Alphaproteobacteria > Rhizobiales > Kaistiaceae > Kaistia. The sequence continues at coordinate 4,058,118 of OZ245873.1, forward strand.
GAATACGGCACGTGACCGGTCTTGCGTCGGACATAGTCCATGACCTTGAGCCGCGCAGCTGAAGCCTCGGAGAACGTCGCCATGATCAAACCAATCTGAGATTGAGCGCCGAAGGATCGCAGATATCGTCGGCCGGGACAACGATCAAGGTGGTGGTGGTGCTGCCAGCCACAAGATCGGTGTTGCTGGACCGCCCAATCAGCATGCCCAACAGCCGGCCATCATAAAGGATCGCCGCCCCGGAATCGCCATGGACAAAGGCCTTGGGCGAGCAGTTGGAGAATGCGATCTCAATCACTTCCACCGCAAGGCCGATGCCGCCGTCCGGCTTGAGCAACTGCGCGATAACGCCCTTCAGCGTGATTTTCCCGCCGCTGATCCTCGGGCTCTTGGCTTCGACCTTCTCGCACAGATTCTCCGTGTCGGTCCGTTCAAACCACTCGTTTCTGTCGATCAACGAGATCTTTTTGTTGTTGACGACATTGAGGCTGTAAACGGCGTCTTTGACCTCCGGAGCACTCACTTCTATTGCGGCGGCGTCCAGATAATCGAGGCTTCCATCAATGCCGCTAGAAAGATAATCTTCCAGATCCAGCAGGGGCGAAACTCGGTCGACAGAGCCAAAATGCGTTGCAGCCGTGACGTCGTCCTGCAATGGACTGAATACTCTGCGGTTGTTGGAGTGCCCCGACGCGGTCGCCAATGCATGGGCTGCCGTCACTGCGTAGAGCTTCCCATCCGGGCGCTCGCCGAAGAAACAAATCGAGCCGGCGGGATGCGCGTGTCCTTCTGGACCGCATTCACATCCGTTCGTCACGAGGCCCGCCGATTTCCTGGCCCAAGGCCCCACCCGTGAAGGATGTCGACCGTGCAAGGAATAGCATGGTTCAGACCATTTCAGACTTCCTGCGCCCCGCGACAGTTTCGTTATGATCTGTTGAAGTTTTTCAAACTTGCCGGCGCGCATATATTTGAGATCGGGCGCCTGGAGTCGTATCCCAAGCCTGAAGCGACCTTGCTCGCTTTGACTGTCGGCATAGTAACCGACACTCCACAGGAAGCGGTTGCCCATCTGGCTGAGCTGGTTAGCGACGCGGCCCGAAATGTCTTTTCGATAGAGATCACGAGGACTCTGGCCGAAAAATGCATCGCCAAAGCCCGACGCCAGGCTACGAAACAGCATGGACCGTGCAACCAGAACGTCCTGCCGACTGAACGAAAGGCGATGAGGATCCTGCGAACGGCACTCAGGCTCCGGGAAGCGACCTCGAGGCGCAAGCGCCTGACTGTGGCGGCTCGCTATGGACATCGAAACCAGAGCATGATGACGGGGGATGCCAAGGCCTTGCTCATCGGCCGTCTCGGCCGCCGACGAGCGACTCGACCGACCACTTTCGAGTTGGTCGTCGAGGGAAGGATGCGCGTCTGCAGGGGCAGATGGGTCCGATGGTGGCCGGCCGCCGATCGCTTCGATGCTCTTCCTGACTTCGCGAACCATTTCGAGGGTCGTCGCCGAGATGCCCTCGCTTTTCGATATGGCCCAGCCATCGCCGCGGAACTCAAAGCCGGTATCGCCGACAACGATGAGAAATGCTGCCACCAGTCCGAACTTGAGCCAATCCTGCAGCCCCGAAAGACTTTCGGATGCCATCAAGCCGGTCTCCAGCAGCGCCCGCACATCGTCGTCCAGATCATCACGGCCAATGATGGTCTCGATGCGGGCCAGGACTTCCGGCGCGAGTTCTTGCAGGGCGAGTGTGATCGACGACTGGTCAAAGCCAGAAAGATTGTCGACGACCTGATCAAGCGCCGTCCCTAGATCGGTGCCGCGCTCCGAAGCAAGGCGGCGCAGTCCTGCCCGTCCGGCGACTGTGGCGGCAGCGAGAATTTGCTGTTCGGACAGGACCCGCTCAGTCATCGACGCAACATCTCCAAAAACCATCAATGGAGATTAGAAATACAATCTGTGATTGTCAATTGCCGTCGAATATACAACCAAGACCTGAGCTGTCGCCGCCGCTCAGTTTTCAAAGCCCGCGGCGGCGAAGATCCGGTTTGTGTCAGTGGCTGTAGAGGCCGCGCAGCGTGCCTTCGGGCCAATGGATGTCGTCGACGCGCCAGCCGGCCGGCGTTTCTTCCAGCACCAGCTCGACGATCTTCGGTTCGCCGGAATTCGTAAAGCTCGCGCGGCCGAGCATGCGTCCGCCGGGCGCGTCGGCGACCGTGACGGCGATGTCGCCGATCTCGCCGTCCTGCGCGTCGATGAACGGATCGGCGTCGAGGTTCGGCACCTCGCCGTCGGCGGCGGCGCGGGCGTCGTCATCGGCGATCATCGCGGCGAGCTCGGGCGTGAAGATCCGGCCCATGACCGCCGCATCGGTGCGGTCGATGCCCATGCCGCCGGCGCGATAGGGCGCATAGAGCGCCTCGAGGAAGGCGAGCGCCGACGCCTCGTCCGCCCGTGCGGCGGTCGGCAGGGTGGCCGGCAAAGCAGCAGCGAGGACGGCGAGCAGCGCGCCCGCCGTCATCAGTCCCCGCCGCGTTAGCGGCGGGGCGCTCGTCCTGGTCATGCTCAGCCCTTCGCGCGGGCGATGGCGTCGAGGATCAGCTGCTCGGCCTCGGCCTTATCGCCCCAGCCGGAGATCTCGACCCACTTGCCGTTCTCGAGATCCTTGTAGTGCTGGAAGAAGTGCTCGATCTGGCGCAGCGTGATCTCGGGCAGATCGGTGTAGGACACGATCTTGTCGTAGCGGCGCGTCAGCTTGGGCGAGGGGACGGCGATCACCTTCTCGTCCTCGCCGCCTTCGTCGCGCATCTTGAGCACGCCGACCGGCCGGCAATTCATGATCGCGCCGGGAACGATGGCGCGCTGGTTGGTGACGAGCACGTCGATCGGGTCGCCGTCGCCGCAGAGCGTGTGCGGAACGAAGCCGTAATTGCCCGGATAGCGCATCGGCGTGTAGAGGAAGCGGTCGACGTAGAGCGCGCCGGCTTCCTTGTCCATCTCGTACTTGATCGGCTCGCCGCCGACCGGCACCTCGATGATCACATTGATGTCGTGCGGGGGGTTCTTGCCGATCGGCACTGCGTCGATGCGCATGGAATCATCCCTGGTGCGGGGTTGAGGGTCGCGATTGCCGGAGGCCGAGGACCGTCCGACCGCTCGCGGGCGATCCGCTCATAGGCGGACAGGGGGGAAGCCGCAAGGCCCATCTCGCAATTGCGTCAACCGCGTGCGAATGCGAAGGCGACCTTGGCCAGCGTGACGTCGCCGAAGCGCTCGCTGCCGCGGGCGATCTTGCGGCCGCCGGCATTCTTGTAGAAGCGGCAGGCGCCTTCGTTGTCGGCCAGTGCCCAGACGACGGCGGTGTCGAAGCCGTGCCGCACCAGCTCGCGCCGGGCGGCGAGGAACAGGCGTGTGCCGAGGCCGACGCCCTGATATTCGGGACGGAGATAGATCTCGTAGATCTCGCCGCGCTGGACGAGATTGCGCGCCCGGTTGGGGCCGTAGGTGGCATAGCCGGCGATGGTGCCGCCCGCCTCCAGCACGAGGATGCCGGTGCCGCGGCGGATGGCGCGGCCCCACCAGGTCTGGCCGCGCCGGGCGATCATGCGGCTCAGTTCCCGGGCCGGGATCAGGCCGTCATAGGCTTGACGCCACGCGCTGTCGTGGACCGCGGTGATTGCCCCCGCGTCACTCGCTTCAGCCCGGCGGACACCGATCGACAGAGTGCTCATGTCGATCAGGATAGGACCGCTTTCGAGAACGGGGAAGCCCTTTTTCGCGACGATGACGCGGCGGCGACAGGGAACGGGTGCTCCCTGCCGCAGTGCGTCAAAACGTCGTGGCGTGGCAGGCTGGCCGGAGGCTCAGGCCGAGGCCTTGCTGGAGCGGTCGGCGCGCTTGCGCTCGGTCGGATCGAGAATCATCTTGCGCAGGCGGATCGACTTCGGCGTGACCTCGACGAGCTCGTCGTCCGAGATCCAGGACAGCGAGCGCTCCAGCGTCATGCGGATCGGCGGGGTGAGGCGAACCGCCTCGTCCTTGCCGGCCGAGCGGACGTTCGAGAGCTTCTTGCCCTTGAGCACGTTCACTTCGAGATCGTTGTCGCGGGTATGCTCGCCGACGATCATGCCCTCATAGACCTTCCAGCCGGGCTCGATCATCATCGGGCCGCGATCCTCGAGGTTCCAGAGCGCGAAGGCGACGGCCTCGCCGGACTCGTTGGCGATCAGCACGCCGTTGCGGCGGCCGGCGATGACGCCCTTGTAGGCCTGATAGGAATGGAACAGGCGGTTCATGATCGCCGTGCCGCGCGTGTCGGTCAGCAGTTCGCCCTGATAGCCGATGAGGCCGCGGGTCGGGGCGTGGAAGACGAGGCGCAGGCGATCGCCGCCCGAGGGGCGCATCTCGATCATCTCGGCCTTGCGCTCGGCCATCTTCTGCACGACGACGCCGGAATGCTCCTCGTCGACGTCGATGATGACTTCCTCGATCGGCTCCTGGATCTGGCCGCTGTCGTCCTTCTGGAAGACGACGCGCGGGCGCGAGACGCCGAGCTCATAGCCTTCGCGGCGCATGTTCTCGATGAGGATGGCGAGGAGAAGCTCGCCGCGGCCCGAGACGACGAAGGCGTCCTTGCCGCTCGTCTCCTCGATCTTCAGCGCGACATTGCCCTCGGCCTCCTTGAACAGGCGGTCGCGGATCATGCGGCTCGTGACCTTGTCGCCCTCGGTGCCGGCGAGCGGGCTGTCATTGACCATGAAGGTCATCGACACGGTCGGCGGATCGATCGGCTGGGCCTTGATCGCCTCGGTGACGGCGGGGTCGCAGAACGTGTCGGCGACGGTGCCCTTGGTCATGCCGGCGATGGCGACGATGTCGCCGGGGACGCCTTCCTCGATCGGCTGCCGCTCGATGCCGCGGAAGGCGAGGATCTTGGAGACGCGGAACTGCTCGACCGTGCTGCCGTCCTGCGACAGCACCTTCAGCATCTGGGTCGGCTTGACCGAACCGGAGGTGATGCGGCCGGTGATGAGGCGGCCGAGATAGGGGTTGGCTTCGAGCAGCGTGCCCAGCATGCGGAAGGGGCCCTCCTCGACATGCGGCTCCGGAACATGCTCGAGCACGAGGTCGAACAGCGGCGCCATGCCGGCATCATGCGAGGCGTCGGGCGAACGGCCCATCCAGCCCTGCTTGGCCGAGCCGTAGAGGATCGGGAAATCGAGCTGTTCGTCGGTGGCGTCGAGGGCGGCGAAGAGGTCGAACACCTCGTTCACGACTTCCTGGATGCGGGCGTCGGGCTTGTCGACCTTGTTGATGGCGACGATCGGCTTCAGGCCGACCTTGAGCGCCTTGCCGACCACGAACTTGGTCTGCGGCATCGGGCCCTCGGCGGCGTCGACGAGCACGATCACGCCGTCGACCATGTTGAGGATGCGCTCGACCTCGCCGCCGAAATCGGCGTGGCCCGGCGTATCGACGATGTTGATGCGCGTGTCCTTCCAGACGATCGAGGTCGCCTTGGCCAGGATCGTGATGCCACGCTCCTTCTCGATGTCGTTCGAGTCCATGACGCGTTCGGCGACACGCTGGTTGTCGCGGAAGGACCCGGACTGCTGCAGCAGCTTGTCGACGAGCGTGGTCTTGCCATGATCGACGTGTGCGATGATGGCGATGTTGCGAAGTGACATGTCTCGATCCAAAAAGGCAGCGACACCACAGGCGGCACCTCCGGGACGGGACCCCCGAGACGCGACCATGGGTGTTCCAACGCCACCGGGCCATTTTGCGGCGCAAAATGCTTGAAACGGCCCGAAAAGGCAACAACCATCGGCGATGGGCTGCCATGCAGCGGCGAATGGGGAGCGCGCACAGGGATCGGCGCGCCGTGCCGGCACCCCCGATATAAGCCTGTTTGACTCAAAGTGCAAAATTATTTATTATATGGAATACATATAATATGCTGCAGGAGTTCAGCTTTTGGCTGCAACGATCGAAGATCCTCTTGGTTTCGTCTTGGTCGACGTCGCGCGTCTGCTCAGGCGACGCTTTGAAAAGGCGCTCGAAAACGCTGGCCTCGGCCTGACGGTCGCCGAGGCGCGGACGCTGGCCTTCGTCAGCCGGCGGCCCGGTCTTCGCCAGTCGACGCTCGCCGAGGAGCTCTGCGTCGAGCCGATGACGCTGGTCGGCTTTCTCGACCGGCTCGAGGCGGCAGGTCTCGTCGAGCGCATTCCGGACCCCGCCGATCGCCGCGCCAAGCTGATCCGCCTGACGCCGTCCGCCGCCAATATCGTCCGCCGCATCCGCGCGATCGGCAAGGTGGTGCGCGAGGAGGCCGAGCGTGGCCTCGACCCCGACGTCGTCGAGACACTGCGCCTCACGCTCCTGAAGATGCAGGACAACATCATGAAGGCGCCCGAGCCGGTCGCCTGACGGCCACCGCACGGCGCCGATTGTCCTTCGGTCTTTTCGGTACCCGGGATGGTCAAAGCTGTCGTTGCCGGGCTTGACCCGGCAACCCAGACTGTCTTCGGCCTGCTCCAGGCGGGTTGGGTCGGCGCGGAGAAGGGCTGGATTGCCGGGTCAGGCCCGGCAATGACAGTTCAGGCATTTGCTCATGGACGACGCAAACCGAAGCCTCCCGCTTCTTATTGCGGGCGCGTGATGTCGGCGAGCAGCCCGCCGAGCCGCCGGTAGGGGATGGCATCCGTGGCGACGAAGCCGCCGGAGAATTGCGGCTCGATCGCGTCATAGGCGTCGGGGTCGTCGCTGCGCATGGCGAGCAGGGTCTCGCTGAGGGCGGCCTTCGCTTCTTCCGGCAGGTCGCTCCGCACCACATGCGGCCCGAACGGCACGACGTCGGACTGCCAGATCACCTTGACGCCGGCCGGCGGCAGGCCGCCGTCGCCAGCGAGCGCGGCAATGGGGCCGCTGTCGCGCGGCCCGGTCATCGGGTCGGCAGCCGTCGTCCAGGCGACGGCGACATCGGCCTCGCCGGCCGTGAGCGCCTTCAGCGCGCCGAGCGCATCGTCGGTCTCGACCATGCGGGCGAAATAGCCTTCCGCGTCGATGCCCTCCGCCTCGAGGCCGGCGAGCGGCACCAGCCGGCCCGACAGCGAATCCGTGCGGCCGACGGCGAGGCGCTTGCCGCGGGCGTCGTCCAGCGTCGTGACGGGGCCCTCGGCGGCCGTGACGATGAGGGCGCGAAAGCCGCGCGCGCCGGTGTCGGCGACCGGCTGCACCAGCGGTTCGGCGCAGTGGCAATCCTGGTCGAGCGCGACGAAGGCGAGGGCGGACAGCACGGCATACTGGATGCGGCCTGACTGCATCGCCTCGATCAGCGCCTGATAGGAGCGCGCCGGGAACAGCTGCACCTCGACCGCGAGGCCGTATTGCAGCCGCGCGCGGAATTTCTCGAGCCGCGCGACCTCCTGGGACGGGTTGTCACCGGCGATGAAGCCGACGCGCACGAGCTTCAGATCGTCGCGCCAGCCGGCCGCGGCGGCGGTGAGCGACAGAACCATCGCGACCAAGGCGATCACTACGCGCCGCATGGCGACCTCGTCCGTTCAAGCAGTGCCGGCCGGCGCGGCGGCGTCGCCGCACTATCTGAAAAAAGCCGCCGCCGCGCCAGTCCGTCGTGAGCCTCCGGCGCGTGGCGAGAGGGTGCAGCCACCCTGCCGCTTGCGCGGCGGGCCGTAGCGGCTAGTTTGTCGGCAGAGACAAGCGAGGCGGACGAATGGCGAGCGTAACGGTCATCAACCATCCCCTGGTGCAGCACAAGCTGACCATCATGCGGGACAAGCACACCTCGACGGCGGGGTTCCGGCAGCTCTTGCGCGAGATCGCGACGCTGCTCTGCTACGAGGTCACGCGCGATCTCGAACTGACCACGACGACGATCGAGACGCCGCTCGCCGAGATGAAGGCGCCGACGCTGGCCGGCAAGAAGCTGGTCTTCGCCTCGGTGCTGCGCGCCGGCAACGGCCTGCTCGAAGGCATGCTCGATCTCGTGCCGGCGGCCCGCGTCGCCCATATCGGCCTCTATCGCGATCCGAAGACGCTGCAGGCGGTCGAATATTACTTCAAAGCGCCGGACGATCTCGACGAGCGGCTGACCATCGTCGTCGACCCGATGCTCGCCACCGCCAATTCCGCGATCGCCGCCGTCGAGCGGCTGCAGGAGCGCGGCGCCAAGGATATCCGCTTCGTCTGCCTGCTGGCAGCGCCGGAAGGCATCGACAAGTTCCACGGTGTGCATCCGGAAGTGCCGATCTTCACCGCCTCGATCGACAAATACCTGAACGACAAGGGCTATATCGTTCCCGGTCTCGGCGATGCCGGCGACCGCATGTACGGCACCAAGTGACGCCTGAGGGCGCTCGCATGACGTGCGGGCCGGCATGAGCTTCAATGCCGAGGAGATCGCCCGCTATGCCCGCCACCTGGTGCTGGCCGAAGTCGGCGGCCCGGGCCAGCAGCGGCTGAAGGCGGCGCGGGTTCTCGTCGTCGGCGCCGGCGGGCTCGGCGCGCCGGTGATCCAGTATCTCGCCGCGGCTGGCATCGGCACGATCGGCATCGTCGACGACGATGTCGTCGCGCTGTCGAACCTGCAGCGGCAGGTGCTGCACGACACCGCCGCGGTCGGCATGGCCAAGACGGCGAGCGCGGCAGAAGCGGTGGCGCGGCTCAATCCACATGTCGCGGTCGAGGCGCATCCCGTCCGCTTTGAGGCCGCCAATGCCGATGCGCTGATCGCGGCCTATGACGTCCTCGTCGACGGCTCCGACAATTTCGCGACCCGCTTCCTCGTCGCCGACCGCGCGGCGGCGCTGCGGAAGCCGCTGGTCGCGGCGGCAGTCGGGCGCTTCGACGGCTCGCTGACCGTGCTGAAGCCCTATGAGGATACCGATGGCCGGCCCAATCCCGGCTACCGCGACCTCTTCCCGGCGCCGCCGCCCGAGGGTCTCGTGCCAAGCTGCGCCGAGGCCGGCATTCTCGGCGCGGTCACCGGCATCCTCGGCACGCTGCAGGCGGCCGAGGTGCTGAAACTGGTGCTCGGCATCGGCGAGCCGCTCGTCGGGCGGCTGCTGCTCGTCGACGTGCTGTCGATGCGCTTCGAGACCATCAACTACCGGCGCCGGTCATGAGGGGCGAGGCCCGGATTGAGCGCGATGGCGGCGATGCCGGAGGCGAAGCCGAGGATGGCGGCACCGACGTGATCGAGCGCGCCATGGCCGGGCCGCATCCGCGGCTCCGCCTCGCGCGGCACCGCCTCCTCGAAGCGATCGCGATAGGCGGCGCGGAAGAAATAGCTGGGAGGGATCATGATGGACTCCTACGTCCGGATGTTTGAAGCGATTCAATCGCTGGATAAGGCGTCTTGAACCGATTCAAAAATAGCATCGGGCGCTGGAAGTTCAAGTCGGAATTGAACCGATCCAAGAAATTTGTACAGTGGTTCGGCAGAGCGGAGCGTCAGGTTTGAAAGAAGTCGTCAGGCTTTCGGATGTCGCCAAGGCGGCGGGGGTCTCGCAGGGGACGGCCTCGAACGTGTTCAACCGCCCCGACATCGTGCGCAAGGAAGTGCGCGAGCGGGTCGAGGCGGCGGCGCGGACGCTCGGCTATGCAGGCCCTGATCCGAAGGGACGGTTGCTTCGGGCCGGCAAGGTCAATGCCATCGGCGTCGCCACCGCCGAGCCGCTGTCCTACTTCTTCGAGGATCCGTTCGCCCGCGTGCTGATGGCCGGCATCGCCGGCGCCTGCGATGTCCAGGGCGCCGGCATCTCGCTGGTCTCGGCCGCCAATGAAGAAAAGCTCGCCTGGAACATCCAGAGCGCGATCGTCGACGGCTTCGTGCTGTTCTGCGTCGAGGGCGGCAACCGCCTCGTCGAACTGACGCGGGAGCGCAAGCTTCCCTTCGTGGCGCTCGGCCTCGAACATGAGGATGCCTCGGTCTCGATGGTCGGCATCGACGACCGCGCCGGCGCCGCGACCATCGCCGGCCATGTCGCCGATCTCGGCCATCGCCGCTTCGCCATCCTCTCGCTGCAGCTCATCGACGGCAGGACCGGTCCCGTCACCGACGCCGAGATCGCGGCGGCGATCTATCACAATTCGCGCTATCGGATCGAAGGCTATCGCGCGGCGCTGGCCGAGCGCGGCATCGCCGTAGCGGGAGTGCCGGTCTACGAGACCGAGAATGACCGGGTGAGCGTCGACGCGGCGCTCGAGGCGCTCTTTGCCTCCGCCGAGCCGCCGACGGCGCTGCTCTGCATGTCCGACCGGATCGCGCTGTTCGCGCTCGAATGGCTGGCCGCGCGCGGCATCGCGGTGCCAGGCGCCGTCTCCGTCGCCGGCTTCGACGGCGTGCCGGAAGGCCTCCGGTCCAGCCCGCCGCTCACCACCGTGGCGCAGCCGATCGCGGAGATCGGCCGCATGGCCGTGCAGGCGATCTTCGAGGATACCGGCGAGCCGCGGCATCTCCGCCTCGATGTCGCCTTGACCATCCGCGGCTCGACGGCGCCGCCGCCGGCCGCCTGAGCAGCCGGCGCGACGTCACAGCATCGAGGGCAGGACGCGGTCCGGCGGCTTGTGCCCGTCGAAATAGGCGCGGATGTTGATCAGCACCTTCTCGCCCATCTCGAGCCGGCCCTCGATCGTCGCCGAGCCCATATGCGGCAGCAGCACGACCTTGCCGGCCTCGGCGAGGCGGATCAGCTTCGGGTTGACCATCGGCTCGTGCTCATAGACGTCGAGCCCGGCGCCGGCGATGGAGCCGGCCGCGATCAGGCGGATCAGCGCCGATTCGTCGACGATCTCGCCGCGCGCCGTGTTGACCAGATAGGCCTCGGGCCGCATCAGCTTCAGCCGCCGCTCCGACAGCAGATGGTAGGTTCCGGGCGTGCGCGGGCAATTGATCGAGATGATGTCCATGCGGGCCAGCATCTGGTCGAGGCTGTCCCAATAGGTCGCCTCCAGCGCCTCCTCGGTCGCGGCGGCGACGCGGTGGCGGTTGTGATAGTGGATCGCGACGCCGAAGGCCTTGGCGCGGCGCGCCACCGCCTGACCGATCCGGCCCATGCCGACGATGCCGAGCCGCTTTCCGGTGACGCGGCGGCCGAGCATCCAGGTCGGCGTCCAGCCGGCCCAGTCGCGATCGAGGCTGAGCACGCGCGCGCCCTCGACGAGGCGGCGCGGCACGGCGAGGATCAGCGCCATGGTCATGTCGGCGGTGTCCTCGGTGAGGACGCCCGGCGTGTTGGTGACGGTGATGCCGCGCTTCAGCGCCGCCTCGACGTCGATGTGGTCGAAGCCGTTCGAGAAGCTGGCGATCATCTTCAGCTGCGGGCCGGCGGCCGCGATCAGCGCCGCATCGATGCGGTCGGTCACGGTCGCGACCAGGACATCGGCGCGCTGCATCGCGGCGGCGAGCGCCTCGGCCGACATCGGCGTGTCGTCGATGTTGAGCTCTGTCTCGAACAGTTCGCGCATGCGCGTTTCGACCGCATCGGGCAACCGGCGCGTCACGACAACATGCGGCCTCTTCTTCATCGCTCGTCCTTCCCGTTGAGGCCGCGTTAACTACGGACCCATCACAGTCGCCACGACGGCCGGGCACGGCTCATCATCCGCAGGAGCTTCTACCCGACGCGGCCGGACGACAAGTCCGACGCACGGTTTGCCGGCGGAAAGAGACGGCCCCGGCGAGCGTGGGACGCAGCATCGACATGAGCCTTCACGACCTTCGAGCCCTCGTTGCCCCGGCCGGCCGCATGGCGCGCCGCAGCTTCGCGGCGACGCTTCTCCTGGCCGCTGCCCTTGCCTTGCTGGTGGTCCCGATGAGCCCGCCGGCGCTGGCGCAGGGCGCTGCCGGCGCCGCGCCGAAGCTCGGCCCGAGCGGCCTGCCGCTGCCGCGCTTCGTCTCGCTGAAGGCCGGCCGCGTCAATGTGCGCGTCGGTCCCGGCAACGACTATCGCATCGCCTGGGTGTTCACGCGCTCGGGCCTGCCGGTCGAGGTGGTGCAGGAATTCGACAACTGGCGCCGCATCCGCGATTCGGACGGCACCGAGGGCTGGGTCTTCCACAGCCTGCTCGCCATGAAGCGCACCGCCGTGGTGGCGCCGTGGCAGAAGGGCGATCCGCTGCCGATCCGCGCCCAGCCGGCCGATACCGGCGAGATCACCGCCTATCTGCAGCCGAAGGTCGTCGCCAAGATCACGGAATGCCAGGCCGGCTGGTGCCAGCTCGCCGATCCGCGCTTCAAGGGCTGGATCCGGCAGGATAGGCTCTGGGGCGTCTATCCGGACGAGACGATCGACTGAGCCATCGATCCGCACCGATATAAGGCGCAGGCAGGGCGCGCGGTGCCGAGGGGCAGATCGGACGACGCATGACCCTCGGGATCGTTCAGGCCGGCGTCGGGGACAGGGCGCTCCTCCGCGGCCTTCTGGCGGATTGCCTCGCCGAACTCGCCACCTTTGGCCCCGTCGACCTCGCTTATCCCTATTTCGAGCTCTATTGGGACCCCGCCGAGCGCCGCTGGCCGTATCTGCTGATGCAGGGAAACGACATCGCCGGCTTCGCACTCGTCAACACGGTCTCGCCCTCGAGAGAGGGGACGGATTTCGCGATGGCCGAATTCTATGTCGCGCCGGAGGCGCGGCGGTGCGGGTTCGGACGCGCGGCGGCGGCGCGGATCCTCCGGATGCATGAGGGGCTCTGGGAGCTCGCGATCATGTCGGGGAACGAGCCGGCGCGCCGCTTCTGGCCGCAAGCGATCGCGATGGCCGCTGTCGGCGCACCGGAGCGGATCGAGGCCGATGGCGAGATGATCTATCGCTTCAGGACCGGGTGATCGCAGACGGCCGGCGGTCCGGGGAAGGGCGGCAGGACGGTGCGAACCCTGCCGCGCCCTGACGGCGCGGCTCTGGCCGATCAGCTGGCGCGGCGCAGGCGGACGATGATGTCGACGCGGGCGATTTCCATGCCGGCGAGCGGCTCCGGCAATTCCTCGACGCGGAGCCCCGACATCGGGATATCGACGACGCGGTTCTCGTCCTCGATGAAGAAGTGGTGGTGGTCGTCGGTGTTGGTGTCGAAATAGGTCTTGGTGCCGTCGACGGCGACTTCGCGCAGAAGGCCGGCTTCGGTGAACTGGTGCAGCGTGTTGTAGACGGTGGCGAGCGAGACCGGCACGCGGTGCGTCATCGCCTCCTCGTGCAGGCCTTCCGCGGAGATGTGGCGGTGTCCCTCGCCGAACAGGATCTCGGCGAGCGCCAGGCGCTGGCGTGTCGGACGCAGCCCGGCATGACGGAGCATCGTCCGCACCTCCGACACCTTCTTGTCGGTGCGAATGGTTCGCCGCGCCAGATCAACACGCATCAAATACCGTCCGTTTTCGCTATCTGCAGAGGTCGAGCCGGGGCCGTCCAGCGCAGGTGGGAGCTGAAGTCCGGCTAACCTAACTTTAAAGAGCAGGTTTAGCAACGGCTGTTCGGCGCGCAAGCGAAAGCGGCCGCCGGCAAGGCCGGCGACCGCTGTCAGGACAGCGTTGGCGACGGGTCAGGCGCGCTTCGGCTCGAGGTCGATCGACCAGAGCGCGGCGTCGGCGGCGTCGCGCAGCGTCACGGTCATGACGCCGGTGTTGGCGGCGATCGCGACATGGCCGAAGAACTGCAGCCCGGCCGAGGGGGCGAGGTTCACCTGGCCCTCCGGCGGCGCCTTGATGAATTTCAGCTCCGGTCCGAAGGTCATGTCGAGCGTGTTCGGGCCGAAGGTGCCGGCATGGATCGGGCCCGACACGAATTCCCAGAACGGGTCGAAATCCTGGAAGGCGGCCTTGTCGGGGTTGTAGTAATGCGCGGCGGTGTAGTGGACGTCGGCGGTGAGCCAGACGGTGTTGCGGATGCCGGCCGCCTTGATGAAGCGCAGAAGATCGGCGAATTCGAGCTCGCGGCCGAGCGGCTTGCCGGGATTGTTGTTCGAGACGGCCTCGAAGCCCTTCAGGTCCTTGAAATTGTCCCAGACGACGAGCGAGAGCGGCATGTCGGCCGCAATCACCTTCCACGTCGCCTTCGAGGCGGAGAGTTCGCGCTTCAGCCAGGCGAGCTGCTCGGCGCCGAGGAAGGCCGCCGTGCCGCCGCCTTCGGTCTCGAGATTGTCGCCATTCGGGCCGCGATAGCTGCGCATGTCGATGACGAAGACGTCGAGCAGCGGGCCATAGCCGATCTTGCGATAGACCCGGTCGGGCTCCGCCAGCGTCGAGGCGATCGGCATCCATTCCTGGAAGGCCTTGGCGGCGCGGGCCGAGAGAACATGGATGTTCTTCTCGGTGTAGGCATCGCCGAGCACCTTCGAGTCCGACCAGTTGTTGGTGACCTCGTGGTCGTCCCACTGGGTCAGCACCGGCACGCGCGCATAGAGCGCCCGCACATTCTCATCCATGAAATTGTAGCGGTACTGGCCGCGGAACTCGTCGAGCGTCTCGGCGACCTTCGACTTTTCCGGCGTGACGATGTTCTTCCACTTGGTGCCGTCGGGCAGGTCGACCTCGGCCTTGATGACGCCGTCGGCATAGACGTTGTCGCCCGAATGGATGAAGAAGTCCGGATCGTGCTTCAGCATCGTCGCATAGGCGGTCATGCCGCCGCGATCGGTATCGATGCCCCAGCCCTGGCCGGCGGTATCGCCCGACCAGACGAAGGAGACGTCGCGGAGGCCTTGCGGCGCCGTGCGGAAATGCCCCGTCAGCGGCGCGCTGGCGACGCTCGTCTCGGCGAGATCGGCGAAGGTGACGCGGTAGAAGATGTCCTGGTCCGCGGGCAGGCCGTCGGCGAGGATCTTGACCGTGTAGTCGTTGTCCGGGAAGGCGGTCAGCGTCGGCAGGCGGACGGGATTGGTGAAGCTCTCGGTCGTCGACCATTCGAACACGGCGCGGGCAGGGCGGTCGGTGCGCGACCACAGCACGGCGTGGTCGGCGCCGATATCGCCCGACTGGACGCCATAGGCCGAGACCGGCCGGTCGGCCGCGCGGCTGATGCCGGGCAGAGCGAGGCCGCCGCCAAGGGCGACAAGACCGCCGGCTGTGCTGGAACGCAGGAAGGCACGCCGCGAGACGCGGTTGTCGGTGAGGCGGATGGCCATGGCGCAATCCCTTTGGGTTGGAATGCTTCCAGCATGCGGAGCGGGCATGACGGCTTGTTTTCAGCTTGGTGACGCTCCCGTCACGATCCCCGGTTGCCGCTCTCGGCGACGCCGAGCGCCGGGGCTGCAGGGGTGATGGAATGCCGCAGCTTATGCCCGCGCTTTCGATTGACTGTGACCGCGGGCAGGATCATCGCTGCCGGCGTCGCAGCCCATTGCTGCGCTGCGATATATCCCGAGGGACCCCATCCCATGCCGAGTGACAGTAGCAGCCGATTGTGCAGACAGCCGACGGCATCGGCAGGGACCTGACACCGCGCAGGCTCACCGATCGTCGTCCGTGCTGACGAGCGATCGAGACCTGAGGTGAGCCATGACTTCCCGCCCGATCCTTGGCGCGATGCGCCAGATTCCGCTCGGCCTTCGCGGCCGCGACTACATCCCGAACCTCTTCGACCTGGTGGCCTTCATCCTGGTGATGGCCATTCTCGTCCTCGTCGCCCATTCCGCGAACGAGATGAAGGCGCCGCTCGCCGTGCTCGACGTCCAGCCGGTGCGGCTCGACCCGTGGCTGCTGCCGGAATATGCGCTCCGGACGACGCTGCGGATGTTCGCCGCCATGGCGGCCTCGCTCATCTTCACTTTCGTCGTCGCGACGCTTGCCGCCAAGAGCCGCCGGGCGGCGATGATCATCATTCCGGCGCTCGACATCCTGCAATCCGTGCCGGTGCTGGGGTTCCTGACCTTCACCGTCGTGTTCTTCCTCGGCCTCTTCCCCGGCAGCCAGCTCGGCGCCGAATGCGCGGCCATCTTCGCGATCTTCACCGCGCAGGCCTGGAACATGGCGTTCTCGTTCTACCAGTCGCTGCGGACGCTGCCGGACGACCTCGTCGAGGTCACCAGGCATTTCGGCCTGTCGCCCTGGCTGCGCTTCTGGCGGCTGGAGGCGCCGTTCGCGACGCCCGGCCTCGTCTGGAATGCGATGATGTCGATGTCGGGAAGCTGGTTCTTCGTCGTGGCGTCCGAGGCGATCTCGGTCGGCGACACCCGCATCGTGCTGCCTGGCATCGGCTCCTGGCTGGCGCTCGCCATCGACCAGCAGAACATGCTGGCTGTCGCCTATGCCGTGGCGGCGATCGCGGTCGTCATCCTGCTCTATGACCAGATCGTGTTCCGGCCGATCGTCGCCTGGGCCGACAAGTTCCGCTTCGAGCAGATCGCGGCCCAGCAGCGCCCGCAATCCTGGGTCTATGACGTCTTTCGCCGGACGCGGCTCTTGAAGCGCCTGCTGGCGCCGGTCGGCGCGCTGGCCGGCCTCCTCGCGCGCATCCCCGTTCCCGCGCTGCCGATCCGCAGCCGCCGCGTGTCGCCCGGCCGCGAGCGGGGCGCGAACCTCGCCTTCCTGGCGCTGGTGCTGATGCTCGCGCTCTATGGCGCCTGGCTGGTGGTCAGCTATGTCGGCGGGTCGCTCGGCATCGGCGATGTGCTGGAGGCCCTCAGGCTCGGCGGCTACACGCTGCTTCGCGTCACGCTGCTCATCGTGCTGGCCAGCCTCGTCTGGGTCCCCATCGGCATCTGGATCGGCCTCCGCCCGGCCGTGTCGCAGCGCGTGCAGCCGATCGCCCAGTTCCTCGCCGCCTTCCCGGCCAATGTGCTGTTCCCGTTCGCGGTCGTGGTCATCGTCCATTTCGGGCTCGACCCGAATGTGTGGCTATCGCCGCTGATGGTGCTCGGGACCCAGTGGTACATCCTCTTCAACGTGATCGCGGGCGCCAGCGTCTTTCCGACCGATCTGCGCGAGGTCTCGACGATGTATCGCCTCAAGCGGTCGCAATGGTGGCGGAAGGTGATCCTGCCCGGCATCTTCCCCTATTACGTCACCGGCGCGCTCACGGCGTCCGGCGGTTCGTGGAATGCCAGCATCGTCGCGGAAGTCGCCAGTTGGGGGAACACCAGGCTGCAGGCGGCGGGCCTCGGCTCCTACATCGCCGGCGCGACCGATGCCGGCGACTATCCGCGCGTCGTCCTCGGCATCGCCGTCATGTCGCTCTTTGTCGTCCTGTTCAACCAGATGCTCTGGCGGCCGCTCTACCGGTTTGCCGAGCGTCGCCTGCGCCTGAACTGAGGAGGCTCCGATGAACACCACTGCCATGGTCCGCGAAGCGGTCGTCTCGGTCGACGGCGTCCGGCACTTCTATCACAAGGGCTCGACGAGCGACCTGCTGGTGCTCGACGACGTCCATCTGACGCTGCGCGAGAACGAGATCGTCTCGCTGCTCGGGCGCTCCGGCTCGGGCAAGTCGACGCTCCTGCGCATCATCGCCGGCCTGATGCCGCCGAGCGAGGGCACCGTCACCATCGGCTCCGAAGCCGTGCGGGGGCCCTCCGACCAGGTCGCGATGGTGTTCCAGTCCTTCGCGCTTTTTCCCTGGCTGACCGTGCTCGAGAATGTCGAGATCGGCCTCGAGGCCAAGGGCGTCGCGCCGGCGCTGCGCCGCAAGCAGGCGCTCGCCGCGATCGACATGATCGGCCTCGACGGCTTCGAGAGCGCCTATCCGAAGGAGCTCTCGGGCGGCATGCGCCAGCGCGTCGGCCTCGCCCGGGCGCTGGTCGTGCATCCGCGCGTCCTCTTGATGGACGAGCCCTTCTCGGCGCTCGACGTCCTGACGGCCGAGACGCTGCGCACCGACCTGCTCGATCTCTGGCTGGAGGGGCGGATGCCGATCCGCTCGATCCTGCTGGTCACGCACAATATCGAGGAGGCGGTGCTGATGTCCGACCGCATCCTCGTGTTCTCGTCGAATCCCGGCCGTGTCATCGCCGAGATCAAGGTCGACCTGCCGCAGCCGCGCAACCGCCTCGACCCCGCCTTCCGGCAGATCGTCGACGACATCTATGCGCGCATGACGGTGCGCAGCGCTGGTTCCGGCCTCCGCGAAGGCACGTTCCCGGGCACCGGCATCGGCATGATCCTGCCGCCGGTCTCGACCAATGTGCTGGCGGGCCTGCTGGAGACGGTGAGCGCGGCGCCCTATGCCGGCAAGGCCGACCTGCCGGCGCTGGCGTCCGAACTGCAGCTCGAGGTCGACGAGCTGTTCCCGATCGCCGAGACGCTGCAATTGCTGCGCTTCGCCGAGGTCGACGGTGGCGACATCCGCCTGACCGAGGCGGGGCGCCGTTTCGCGCTGGGCGAGGTCGACGAGCGCAAGAAGCTCTTCGCGCAGCATTTGACGGCCTATGTGCCGCTCGCCGCGCATATCCGCCGCGTCATCGACGAGCGGCCCTCGCACCGGGCACCGGCCAGCCGCTTCCGCGACGAGCTCGAGGACTACATGTCGGAGGATTTCGCCGACAAGACGCTGACCACGGTCACCGCCTGGGCGCGCTATGCCGAATGCTTCGCCTATGACGAGGCGCGCGGCGTGTTCAGCCTCGAGGACCCCGCCTGAGGGGCGCTCCGGCGATCGCAACCGACCTCGCCTGGACACGCTTCGCGTCCAGGCGAGGTATTTGCGGTGTCAGCCCCGCTTGCGGTCGCGCGCGGCCAGCGTCCGGAGGCGGAGCGCGTTCAACCGGATGAAGCCGGCGGCGTCCTTCTGGTCATAGGCGCCGCGATCATCCTCGAAGGTGACCAGCGCGTCGGAATAGAGCGACTTCGGCGAGGAGCGGCCGACGACCATGACATTGCCCTTGTAGAGCTTCAGCCGAACCGTGCCCTCGACATGGACCTGGCTCTTGTCGATGAGCGCCTGCAGCATCTCGCGCTCGGGGGCGAACCAGAAGCCGTAATAGATCAGCTCCGCATAGCGGGGCATGATCGAATCCTTCAGATGCGCCGCCTCGCGGTCGAGCGTCAGGCTCTCGATGGCGCGATGGGCCGCAATGAGGATCGTGCCGCCGGGGGTCTCGTAGACGCCGCGCGACTTCATGCCGACATAGCGGTTCTCGACGAGGTCGAGCCGGCCGATGCCGTTGTCGCGGCCGAGCTCGTTGAGCTTGGTCAGGAGCGCCGCTGGCGAGAGATGGACGCCGTCGACCGAGACGGGATCGCCCTTCTCGAAGCCGATCTCGACATAGGTGGCCGCGTCGGGCGCATCCTCGGGGGCGATGGTGCGCATATAGACGTAAGGCGGCGGCTCGACGGCCGGATCCTCCAGCACCTTTCCTTCAGAGGACGAGTGCAGCAGGTTGGCGTCGACCGAGAACGGCGCCTCGCCGCGCTTGTCCTTGGCGACCGGGATCTGGTTCTTCTCGGCGAAATCGATCAGGTCGGTGCGCGACTTGAAGTCCCAGATCCGCCAGGGCGCGATCACCTCGAGCTTCGGATCGAGCGCCGCGACGGAAAGCTCGAAGCGCACCTGGTCGTTGCCCTTGCCGGTCGCGCCATGCGCCACCGCATCGGCACCGACCTCATGCGCGATCTCGACGAGGCGCTTGGCGATCAGCGGCCGGGCGATCGAGGTACCGAGCAGATAGGTGCCCTCATAGAGCGTATTGGCGCGGAACATCGGGAACACGAAGTCGCGGACGAATTCCTCGCGCAGATCGTCGATATAGATCTGCTTGACGCCCATCATCTCGGCCTTCTTGCGGGCCGGCTCGAGCTCCTCGCCCTGGCCAAGATCCGCCGTGAAGGTGACGATCTCGGCCTGGTACTGCTGCTGCAGCCATTTGAGGATGATCGAGGTGTCGAGCCCGCCGGAATAGGAGAGCACGATCTTCTTGATGTCGGACATGGAGTGGGCCGCTTTCGGAGGGGTCACGCTGGCCGGCTTATAATATGGCGCCTTGCAGCCGGCAACTCAGCGAAAGCGCGCACGAAGCCGCCGCCCGGCCGCGGCGAGGAAGGGCTCCACCGCCGCGTCGATGCGCGCGCCGAGCGGGCCGGCAATGAGGATGCGGTGGAGGACGAGGATGATGCCGAGCGTCATGCCCCAGGAGAGCAGCACGTCGGAGAGATAATGGCCGCCGAAGGCCATGCGGTTCAGCGACAGCGCGAGGCCGACGAGCGCGACGGGGATGCCGACGACGAGCCGGGCTTCCTTCGGCAGCAGCAGGCAGGGCGCCAAGAGCCACATCGCCGTCGAGGCCTCGCCGGCGACGAAGGAGCAGTTGGAGAGGCAGGCGCCGCCGAAATGCCAGGCCGGCTCGAACGGCCAGGCGCCGCCGAAGAGGTCGGTCTGGTAGGGGCGCGGCCGCCCGGAGAGGGTTTTCAGGATCGCGTTGACGACGAGGCCGGGACCGAGCGCGAGGCCCGCCAGCAGATAGGCGGTCGACCGCGGGCGGATGGCGATCGGCCTGTCGGGCCAGAGGAGCTTGCCGATGAGGCTCGCCGCGAGCACGAGCAGCACGAGGATCACCAGCTGGTCGCCGAGCTGGCGCAGCGCGACGAGCCGCGCGATCTGCGTCGCCGGGAAGCCGGCCTCGGTGTGGAAGAGGCCGGCGGCGGCGATATCGAGCGCCGGGAAGGCGAGGAACAGCGCCGAGACCGCGACCAGATAGAGCGCGACGAGCAGCAGCGGCGCGCGCCGCCAGCGCTGGCGCTCGCTCACGTCCCCGTCCTCACTCACGTCCTCGTCCACACGCGCCATGGTCCGTCCTGCCGAAACGCTGGCCAAGGCCCTACGCGGTCGATCGGGCAAAGACAAGGCGGCGGCGCGCCGTCCGCAGCAGCCTTGCGCTGGCGGTCCGGCGATGCATGATCAGGCGCCTGATTGCATGGGGGGATGCTTGGTGACTGTCCTGGTGGTTGGAGCCGGTCCGACCGGCCTTCTCTTGGCTGCGGAACTGCAGCGTCGCGGCGTCGACTGCCTGCTCGTCGACGAGCATGAGCGGCCGCTGGAATGGGACCGGGCGACCGTCGTCCATCCGCGCTCGCTCGAGATCTTCGAATCGCTCGGCATCCTGGAGCCGCTGCTCGACGCCGGCGTCAAGCAGCGCCGCGCCCAGCTGCACTCGAACGGCGCTGTCCTCGGCGACATCGACCTCTCGCTCTCCGGCAGCCGATTCCCGTTCAATATCGGCATCTCCGAGGAAGTCACCGAGCGGCTGCTCACCGACTATCTCGGCCGCCAGGGCGGCACGGTCACCCGCGCGACCAGGCTGGTCGGGCTCGAGGAAGTCGAGGGCGGCGTCCGCGCCACTCTCCTGCGTGACGGCGCGCAGAGCGACATCGTCGCCGACTGGGTGGTCGGCTGCGACGGATATCACAGCACGGTGCGGACGCTGGCCGGCATCGCCGAGGACGGCCACGACATCGCCGAGCCCTGGGCCGTCTTCGACGCGACGCTGCCGGACTGGCCGCAGTCCTTCGAGGCGAACTATGCCTATCTCGACCGGACGGCCGTCATCCTGACGTCGCTGCCGGGCAAGCGCTGGCGCGTCTATCTGCGGCCGAGTTCGGCGACGTCCGACCTTGCAGCCGACGCGCTCGCGACGCTCAGTCGCTATCTGCCGGCAGTGCGCTTCGAGGCGATCGCCAATCCGCGGCGCTTCCAGTGCCACGCCAAGGTGGCGCGGCAATACCGCTCCGGCCGCATCCTCCTCGCCGGCGACGCCGCGCATGCCTGCAGCCCGGCGCAGGGCCACGGCATGAATTCCGGCCTGCAGGATGCGCACAACCTCGCCTGGAAGCTGGCGCT
Organism: Kaistia sp.; assembly: GCA_965229325.1. GTDB lineage: Bacteria > Pseudomonadota > Alphaproteobacteria > Rhizobiales > Kaistiaceae > Kaistia. The sequence continues at coordinate 4,079,907 of OZ245873.1, forward strand.
GGTCTGCCTCGGGCAGGCCGACGCGCGGCTGCTCGACAGCTACGAGGCAGAGCGTCGCCCGGTCGCCGCGCGCATCGTGGCGGAAGGCGAGGATGCCGAGCGCGTGCAGATCGTGCCCAATGACGAGGATCGCCGCGCGCGCGACGATGCCATGCGCACGGCCCTCGCCGATCCCGCCAGCAAGCATCACGAGGCGGTCGCCGAGGCGGAGCTCGACATCGACTATGCCGCTTCGCCGATCGTCATGGGCGAGCGGGCGGATGCGCTCTGGCCGGGACAGCGTCTGCCGGACTGGATCGAATGCCATGCCGGCCCTGACGCAGCCGGACTGCTGCATCGCCATGCCGATCGCCGGGGCCATACCGCCTTTCTCATCGGCGGCACTGCTGAGGCCGGGACGCAGTTGCAGGAGGTCCGCCGCGCCCTGGAGCTGCCTGAGGGCGGCGTCGTCGAGGCGCTGATGACGCTCGCCGTCGATCCCGAGGCATCAGATGTCGATGCCCGCCTGCCGCCGGTGATCGCGGAACGGCTCGGCCTCGACGCCATCACCCTTCTCGTCATCAGGCCCGACGGCCATGTCGGCCTCCGCGCCACAGCAAACCACGCCGCGGCGCTGGCGGCCTATGCCGGCCTGGTCCGGTCGGGCCGGGTTTCCGCCGCGCCGTGACGATCGGCGGGGCGGTGGCGATGCTTTGCCGCCGTTCGATCGTTACGGCGCCGGCCCCCTCTCCAGCTCTCCCCCGCTCCGCGGGAGAGAGGGCAGGGCTCGGCCTTCATCGGGAGCAGCCGTGGCGCCCGCCGCCCCCTCTCCCGCGTGAGCCGAGGGAGGGACGGGGAGGGGGTTGCAGCGCTGAGCCGCTCCCCGCTGTCCTCATGCGAGACGAGGCCGGCGAACCGCGTAGCCGCCTCAGAACGCGCGGTTGATTGAGATCGACAGCGTCTGCGTCGTGATCGTGTTCGAGAAGCTGCCGCTGAGGATGCCCGTCTCTTGCCAGCCATAGGCGTTGCGGACGAAGGGGCTGGAGAAGTCACCGCTGGCGCCTTCCGTGACGTTCACGGCATAGCTCGCATCGATGAACCAGTCGCGCGTTAGGAAATAGGTGCCGCCGAGGGTCAGCGATGCGCCCCAGACCCAGTCCGAGCTGCTGAAATCGTCCGACGGACCCGTCATGTCGTAGGTCTTGCCGCTCATTCGCGCCAGCCCGACCATGTTGTTGAGGTTTGTCGTCGTCTGCGACAACGAGGGGCCGCCGCCGCCATAGAGGAAGCCGCGGCCGAACGAGCGGCCGATGAAGGGCATCAGCGCGATCTGCTGGTTGAGCTCGGTCTCGTAGGAGCCGACGACGACATGGCCGCTGACCGTGCCGTCGGTGGTGCCGTAGTAGCGCCCGTTCTGCGGCACCGCGACGCCGTCGGCGGCGCTGGAGGCGCCGAGATAGGCATAAGCGAGCTTGGCGCCCCAGAGCCAGTCGGTGCCTTGGAACTGGTGATAATAGCCGAGCTGCGCGAAGCCGGAGAGTGTCGCGTCCGAGCCGGAGGGCGGGAAGGTGGTGCCGCCGGCAGCACCATAGGCATAGGGGACGCCGCCCTCATACATATGCGAGACGCCCTGCGCATAAAGGCTCTGGTCCGTCACCGAGGCGAAGCCGAGCCCGAGGCCGAGGCCGCCGAAGAAGGCCTCCGTCGGCATCAGCGCGGCCGGCGCCGCCGTCTCGGCAGCCGGCGTCACGGACACATCCGCCGCCCCGGCCGGCGACAGGCCGAAAAGGCCGGCCGCCAAGGGGCCAGCCACAGCCGAAATCGCACGCCTCGCTCTCATCATCGTCCCCATCTTTGCCCCAGATCCGCCCGGCCACGCGCGGCCAGGATGACGGCTGGTCCCAGATCAGAAAGGGCCGCCATGGGCTCGACGCTGGCATGCAGCGGCCAGTCGCGACAATGACAGACTTTGGCCGGATCGGGCGGCGGGAGGCCCGCCGCCCGATGCCCGTGTCAGCGCTTCCGCTGCGCGGCGTGGAACGAGTGCGGATAGGGCAGGCGCATCGCGCTGGCCGCGTCGAGCTTTTCGATCTGCTCGGCGCCGAGGACGAGATCGGCGGCGGCGAGCGTCGCCTCAAGCTGCGTCACGCCGCGGGCGCCGAGGATCGGCGCGGTGACGCCCGGCTTCGACAAGAGCCAGGCGATGGCGACGGCGGCCGGCGGCGCGCCGGTCTCGCCGGCGACCGCATGCAGCGCATCGAGGCTCGCCCAGGTGCGCTCGTTGTCATAGTCGGTCCAGTTTTCCGACCAGCCCTCGGCCTCGGCCTTCTCGACGCGCGAGCCTTCGAGCGGCTTCGTCATGCCGCGCTTGAACTTGCCCGAGAGCCAGCCGCCGCGCAGCGGGCTCCACGGCATGATGCCGAGCCCTTCCGAGAGCGCGAGCGGCACGATGTCCCATTCGAGCTCGCGGTCGAGCAGGTTGTAGAGCGGCTGGATCGAGACGAAGGGCGCATAGCCCTCGGCCTTCTGGATGCCGAGCGCCTTCATGATCTGCCAGGCGGCGAAATTGGAGACGCCGAGATAGCGCACCTTGCCATGGCGGACGAGCGTATCGAGCGCCGCCAGGGTCTCCTCGATCGGCGTCTCGAAATCCCACATATGCACCTGGTAGAGGTCGATATAATCGGCCTTGAGCCGCGTGAGGCTCGCCTCGCATTCGGCGAGGATATGCTTGCGGCCGAGCCCGCGCTGGTTCGGGCCCTGCCGCGTGCCGAAGCGCACCTTGGTCGCCAGCACGACATCGTCGCGGTTCTGGCGGAGGAGCCAGTTGCCGATGACCTCCTCCGAGGCGCCGGCCGAATAGACATCGGCCGTATCGATGAAATTGCCGCCCGCCGCGACGAACTGGTCGAGCATGCGATGGCTCTCGGCCTCGTCGGCCTCGCGCGCGAAGGTCATGGTGCCGAGGCAGAGCCGCGAGACTTCGAGGCCGGTGCGGCCGAGACGAGCAAATTGCATGGGGGATCCTCACCTGAAACCGGGTGGTTGAAACGGTTCAAGGAAGGGTAGGGCGGCGGCGCGGGACGGTCAAGGCCGAAGGGCATGCCGGCCGGCCGGAGGGCGAAACCCGGCCCCTGAAGCGAGGCTGTGCCCGCCCGCGGCAAAGCACGGCCTTGCCAGTGCCGCCCTCTCGCGGCTATTCCAGCGGCACTATGACCCTCGAAGGCTGGCGGCTTCAAGAGCAGCGCCGGCTGCGGACAGCGGGAGATGTTGATGATGACTGGTCGCACTGCCGGCTTCGGCACGATGGATTTCGGCGCGACGGCCGGCCCCGCCTCGGGGGTTCCGAGCCGCCGCGCCTTCCTCGTCGGCGCGGGCGCCAGCCTTGCGGCGCTCTCGCTCGCCGGCTGCGTCACCGGCGGCATGAGCCTTCAGGAAGCGCAGCGCGTCTACGGGCCGGTGCCGGAGGAGAAGTTCCCGATTCCGGCCGTCAATCTTTCGAAGCTCGATCCGAAATGGTATCGCCGCACCGTGCGCTACGAGAGCAAGGAAGCGCCGGGCACCATCATCATCGATCCGAAGAACCACTACGTCTACCGGATCGAGGGCAACAACATGGCGACCCGCTACGGCGCCAATGTCGGCCGCGACGGCTTCCGCTGGACCGGCGACGTCGTCGTCGGCCGCAAGGGCGAATGGCCCATCTGGACGCCGCCGAAGGAAATGATCGCGCGCCAGCCGGAAGCGGCGAAATATGCCGGCGGCATGCCCGGCGGCCTCGACAATCCGCTCGGCGCGCGCACGCTCTATCTCTACCAGGACGGCGTCTACACGCTCTACACCATCTACGCGACCAGCCACCCCGACTCGATCGGCAAGGGCGTCACCTCCGGCTGCACCGGCCTCCTCAGCCAGGACATGATCGACCTCTACAACAAGACCCCGGTTGGGACGAAGGTCGTGATGCTGCCGAGCTAGGGGCGGTTTGCCGGCGCTTGCTCTGTCCCTTTGTGGCGAGAGGGGGGACGAAAAGCCCGCCGACCTCGACCAGACGTCTCCCCTTGAGCCCTCCCCTTGCGGGAGGGCCGAAAACGCCAAGGCGTTTTCGGGGAGGGGTCTCGATGGTGGTCATTTGCTCCCCCTCTCCCGCAAGCCGGGGGAGGGCCGGGGAGGGGGCTGCAGCGCTCCGCTCCTCGTCGATTGGCCGTGACAGGTCTGCCTTGACGTCCTGAACCATCACGGCGGGAACCCCCTCCCTGTCCCTCCCCCGTTGCACGGGAGAGGGGACGGCCGAGGCTGCGGCCCTTCTTTGCCCTCTTCAAGAGGGGCCGGGGCCCGCGTGTCGACCATGCCGGTAGCCGCCGGTGTTCCCGCGACCCCTCCCCGAAAGGGCTGCGCCCTTTCGACCCTCCCGCAAGGGGAGGGTTCAAGCGAAGGTCGGCGTGTCGGGAGGCTCCGCGGACTTCGGCGCACAGCGAGCCCGCGCCGCTACTTCCCCTCTCCCTGAGGGAGAGGGCTGTCGGCCTCGGCGTCGCAGGGAGCGAAGCGAGCGAGACGCATAGGCCGGCAGGGTGAGGGTTTACGGCATCGACGGTGCTGCTCCCGGCCGACCGGATGCCGAGCCCCCTCCGGAGAATTCCCTAAACCCTCTCCCGGCGCTCCGCGCCGACCTCTCCCTCAGGGAGAGGTGAGGGGATGCGGCTCGCTCCCGCCGACCCGCCCGCGTGGCCTGCCGCGTCTCCGGTCCCGGGCCGCCAGCTCCCCTTGAGCCCTCCCCTTGCGGGAGGGCCGAAAACGCTTTGGCGTTTTCGGGGAGGGGTCTCGATGCCGGGCGAAGGCGTCGAGCCGCCCATGCATGTCGCTGATAGGCAGCCGCTCCCCTACGGCCTCTGTTCCTGCGACCCCTCCCGCAAGGGGAGGGTTGAAGAATTGGTTCGCGGTTCAGGCCAACATCGGTGACATGCCTGAAGCCGGACGAAACCGACCGCGCCTATAGACTTAGCCGAGAAACGCTCTGGCGCGCGAAAGACTGAGTCGCACAGGTTCCGATCCCCATGTTACGCGCTCTTCCAGCGGAATCGAGTTCAAATAGAGAATGATGGTGTCCAAATGTGCTTTAAGCCCTATCAATTCCGCTTGACCAAGTCCTAATTTCCGTTTGATCACAAAGGGCTCAACTGAAAGTAATACCTTGAGAGCGTGGGCTCGATGATTTCCATCTGCTATCATCGACCGGGATCTATCAAGCAACTCGAATATCTTGGCCACCCGAGACACTGGGGCGTCTGATCTTTCCATCGATTCTAGTTGAAGGAAAAGCCCTAGCGAAAACGTGTCCAGCTGATAAGTCCGAAACCCCAGCCTAGCTTCGCCCCTTTTGTAGGCAGTATTCATATGCTTTTCAGCTAGATCCCAACGGCCACACGCCTGCATAAAAATGCTATACTGAAGCCAAAAGAGAGGTTCGCCCTGAATATATTCGTTCGCGCGGCCGTTCTCGTAGATATCCGTGATATGGCCCTCGCGATTGGGGTGACCACGAAGAATTTCGTCCAAAAAACTATATCGAAGGAGTGCTCCCAAGGTTGCGCGAGCTGTCCGTGCCCGTTCCGACTGTGGGTCGGTCTCCTCATCCATTCGCTTGGCTGCAACGGTCGCCATGCGGAATATAGCGCCCGCCAGTTCGTGCGCGGCGAGATAACGCTTAATCAGAAACTCCGAGAATACGGCTGAGTGAGGCTCAATACTGTCAAGCGAGTAGTCGACGAACTCATAAACAATTTCCCCTGCAGAGCTAAGCGCATCGTAAACATCTACCCGGGCCATCGACCTCAGGAATGTGGGGTCTGATGCAAGACCAAGGGCTTTCAATATCGCTGAACATAGTATTACAAGCTTAGCGTCTGCGTTCGACAAAAGCGGTTTTACAAGGCGATCGATCCTCGCTATTACAGCCGGATTTTCGAATATGGAAAGAACGATATCACGAAACTCGCCTCCATCTTGAAATCGGGATAGAAAATCTTTTGGCGCGATACCGGCCTTGTCAAGGAGAGAAAAAACTAACCTGCAATCATCGGGAGAAAGCCAGTTAAGATCCACCCGGAACAGAGGTTTCGGCAGGCGGTCTGTGGCTTCAACTCGTCGAACCTGAAGCGTACTTGTATTCACCTCAACCAGAAATCTGAAGTCACCGCTAAATTGGTCAAAAAGATGAATATTTGTGTAGGCAGAGTCGTAGTTAGGAAAGGAAACTACAGCCTTACCGGTGCCGCGGATGAAATCTATATCCACTTTTGACGGCGTTATATTCTCCCGCAACTCAAAAAATTTATATCCTTCTTTGGTAAGTGCCAATGCAAGCTGATGTTTGAAGTATGTTTTCCCATTTCCGATCTTTGAGTGAAGTATTATCGTCCTAAAATCTGCAATATCGGAGATTATTTGATCAATTTTATCTGCTCTTACATAAATGTAAGTCGAATTTGGAAATGTTGAGATGAGTCTGTTGATATCGATGCTTCCAAATTCAATTGCTGATTGTATTTCAATCGGGGTTGGTTGAGCGGGGGCCTTGTTGTCTTTTAGAGGGTCCAGATAGCGAAAGGTAGACAAAGCATTTGCGTGCGCGGGCGCGGGTTGCACCACTGCCTGTTGGCATTCCTTTGCAAAACCTGAAACGCCAAAGTCGTGCCGCGTCCCGTAGGGATCGAGACGGCTAGTCGCTACAGGGCTTGCATCTGGCAACAGAATGAAGTGCGTTTTTGCTTTAAGGGCTGGATGCTTTGATAAGTATACGGCTGGAGTAAAGTCGTTTAGTTCATATCCAACGAAAAACAGATGCTCAGCAACTCTGATATCACGATCAAAAACACTCCACCACGGAGAGACTGTTACGAGTTGCTGGACGTATGAGCGTTGGGACAGTACTAGTTGATCTAGAACGTTATCTCTGTTACATTTTCCTATGAAGCCGTGGATATGAATTATAGATGTGCGACTTATTTGTGTCGGTACGGCATCTTCAATTGAATAAGATTTTCGATTCGCTTCGCGTGGCTGCGAAGACCAGTATAGCTCAACAGAATCGTCATAGTTTGTTGTATATATACGAAGCCAAGGATTATTTATTATCTTCTTTTGTTCGTCTGTTATTTCTGAAATGGTGTAAAGTGATTTCAATAGGGCAAATAAGTCATGGCCCGTCTGTACTGCGTACCCAGACAGGTCGGTGATCAAAGAAGAATCGTCCGGAGGCAACTCAGCGAGACCGCGAATCGCTTCTGTTAGTCCGTTCAATGTCGGAGGATGAGAATTGCCGATGTTGCGTGCGGCACGAGAAAATCCTGCGCCCAGGAATAGTACTGAGGTTGATGGATCGAATCCGTGAGGGAAGGGGCGTGTCAATTCGATCGTCCTTTTGAAACCGCAGCCATATAGTCGCTATCTAGACAATAGCTCTAATATAAATACGAGTATCACGTTTCCTCATCGAAATCATTCTTAGTTCTCCTTCCTACCTCCTCACCCAAACCTTCTTTCCACATACTCCGCCACCATCCGCTTGAAGTCCTCCGCAATCGCTGGCCCTCTTAGCGTCGCCGCCTTCTTGCCGTCGATGAAGACCGGCGCCGTGGGGGTTTCGCCCGTCCCCGGTAGCGATATCCCGATATCGGCGTGCTTGGATTCGCCGGGGCCGTTGACGATGCAGCCCATGACGGCGACCTTCAGCTGCTCGACGCCCGGATAGCGGCTGCGCCATTCCGGCATCGCGGTGCGGAGGTCTTCCTCGATCGTCTTGGCGAGCTCCTGGAAGACGGTCGACGTGGTGCGGCCGCAGCCGGGGCAGGCGGCGACGACGGGGAGGAAGGCGCGGAAGCCCATGGTCTGCAAGAGTTCCTGCGCCACCTGGACCTCGCGCGTGCGGTCGCCATTCGGCTCCGGCGTCAGCGAGACGCGGATGGTGTCGCCGATGCCCTCCTGCAAGAGGATGCCCATCGCGGCCGAGGAGGCGACGATGCCCTTCGAGCCCATGCCGGCCTCGGTGAGGCCGAGATGCAGCGCATGCGGCGAGCGGCGGGCGAGATCGCGATAGACGGCGATGAGGTCCTGCACATTCGAGACCTTGGCTGAGAGGATGATCTTCTCGCGCGCGAGGCCGATCTCCTCGGCCTTGGCGGCGGAGAGGATTGCCGATTGCACGATCGCCTCGCGCATGACGGCATTGGCCGGCAGCGGCGCCGCGCTGGCGGCGTTGGCGTCCATCAGCCGCGTCAGGAGGTCCTGGTCGAGCGAGCCCCAGTTGACGCCGATGCGCACGGGCTTGCCGTAGCGGATCGCCAATTCGATCAGCGTGCCGAACTGGCGGTCGCGCTTTTCGCCGAAGCCGACATTGCCGGGATTGATGCGGTATTTGTCGAGCGCCTCGGCGCAGGCGGGATGATCGGTCAGCAGCGTATGGCCGATATAGTGGAAATCGCCGATCAGCGGCACGTCGATGCGCCGGCGCAGCAGCTTTTCCTTGATGAAGGGCACGGCGCGCGCCGCCTCGTCGCGATCGACCGTGATGCGGACGAGCTCCGAGCCAGCGATGGCAAGGCTCGCCACCTGCGCCACGGTTGCCTCGATATCGGCGGTGTCGGTGTTGGTCATCGATTGCACGACGACAGGCGCGCCGGCGCCGACCGCGACCTTGCCGACCATGACGCCGGCGGAATTTCGCCGCGGCAGCGGGCCGGTGGGAAAATCAGGCACGGCGAAGGCGGCGGCGGGGGCGGCGAGGTTCATGCGGGATACCAGGGAGTTGCCCCCCTCTGCCGCGGCGCGGGAGAGGGCTGGGGTGAGGGTGCTTCGGCGTCTTGCGCGCGCATCAGCCGCTCGTCCGGCAGCGGGCGCAGAGGCCGCGGATCTCGATGACGGGCGCGCGCGGGCTGAAGGCGGCGGCGGCGGTGAGCGCGTCGAGCGCCGTGGTGAGCGCCTCGGACGAGGCCTCGGCCGCGGCGCCGCAGGCCTCGCAGAGCAGGAACACCGTCGCGGCGCCATGATCATGGCCTGATGGCGCGCTGCCGCTGCGCTGGCCGCGCGTGCAGGCGATATAGGCGTTGCGGCTCTCGATGCGGTGGGCGAAGCCGTTCTCGACGAGGAAATCGAGCGCGCGATAGACGCTGACCGGCGCCGGGCGTGGCCCGAGCAAGGCCAGCCGATCGATCACGTCATAGGCGCTGGCGGGGACATGGCTTTCGGCGAGCGCGGAGAGAACCTTGCGGCGCTGCTCGGTGAAGCGGAGGCCTGTCGCCGCAGAGACGGCCTCGGCATGGGCGATGGCGTCGCGCTCGCAATCGCCATGGTCGTGCTCGCCATGCTCATGCGGCGTCGCGGCATAATCCGCGCCATGCTCCGCGGCAGCGTGATCCGTGCCTTGGCCAGCGCCATGCTCCGCGTGACCTCTGCCCGCTGCCGCCTTGCCGGCCGTCGCCTCATGCATCGCGCGATCCCGCATTGTCCCGCCGCTGCGCCCGCCATGCCATCTTCCCATGCCGCGGCGGCGCGTTCTACCATGGCCGGCCAGGTGTCGTCATGACGCCGGGCCCGTGCCGAATATAGTCGCTGGCGCGGATGTTCTCACCCCTCTTTCTCAAGGCCGGAGCCCTGATCATGCCGAACGACCGCCATCTTAGAGGCAAGACGGCGCTGGTGACCGGCTCGACCTCCGGCATCGGGCTCGGCATCGCCCGCGCGCTGGCCGGCGCCGGCGCGCATGTCGTGCTCTCCGGCTTTGCCGATGACGATACGATCGAGGCGCTGAAAGCCGACGTCGCGGGTCCGCATGATGTCGAGGTGCGCCATGTCCATGCCGACCTGACCAGGGAAGAGGAGATCGCGAGCCTCGTCCACGCCGTCGAGCGCGAATTCGGCGCGATCGACGTGCTCGTCAACAATGCCGGCATGCAGCATGTCGCGCCGGTCGATCAGTTCCCGGTCGACAAGTGGAACATGATCCTCGCGCTCAATCTCTCGGCGGCGTTCCATGCCATCCGCCTGGCGCTGCCGAAGATGAAGGCGAAGGGCTGGGGCCGCATCATCTCGACCGCCTCGGCGCATGCGCTCGTCGCTTCGCCCTATAAGTCGGCCTATGTCGCGGCGAAGCACGGCCTTGTCGGCCTCACCAAGACGGTGGCGCTCGAGACCGCCGAGGCGGGCATCACGGTGAATGCGATCTGCCCCGGCTATGTGTGGACGCCGCTGGTCGAGAAGCAGATCCCGGCGACCATGGCGGCGCGCGGGCTGACGGAAGAGCAGGTGAAGCGCGACGTGCTGCTCGCCGCGCAGCCGACGCGCCAGTTCGTCACCATCGAGGAGATCGCCGGCCTCGCGCTGTTCCTGACGACGGACGCCGCGCGCAACATCACCGGCGCGCTGCAGGTCATCGATGGCGGCTGGACGGCGGCGTGAAAGGGACAGGATCCGGCATGGCGGGAGAGCTCGAAGGGCGCGTCGCCGCCGTCACGGGCGCGGCGAGCGGCATCGGCCGCGGCATCGCGCTGCGCTTCGCGAAGGCCGGCGCCCGCGTCGCGATCCTCGATCGCGATCATGACGCGGCGCTCGCTGTCGCCGCCGAGCTCGCTTCGATGGGCCATGAAGCCGACGCGGCGCGCTGCGATGTCTCGGATGAAGCCGAGGTCGCGGAGGCCTTCGCCAAGGCGGCGGCGCGGCTCGGCCCGGTCGATATCCTCGTCAACAATGCCGGCGTGCTCAAGGATGTGCCGATCGCCGAGATGAGCATCGGCGAGTGGGACCGCGTGATGGGCGTCAACCTCCGCGGCGCCTTCCTCGCCGTCCAGCAGGTGCTGCCCGGCATGCGCGCGCGCGGCCATGGCCGCATCATCAACATCGCCTCGCAGCTGGCACTGAAGGGCGCGCCGGCCCTCACGCACTACGTCGCCGCCAAGGCCGGGCTGATCGGCTTCACCAAGGCGCTCGCGCATGAGGTCGCCCGCGACGGCGTCACGGTCAACGCGATCGCGCCGGGCATCATCGAGACGCCGATGAGCGCCGGCGTCCCCGCCGACATCCGCGCCCGCATCTCAAAAGCCCTCCCCATCGGCCGCTTCGGCCGCATCGACGAACTCACCGGCGCCGCGCTGCTGCTGGCCAGCGACGAGGGCAGCTATTTCGTGGGCGCGACGCTGAATGTGAATGGGGGGGATGTGATGTGAGGGGGGCGCGTTCGGAATACGGGGGTATAGCGGATGTTAGTTTTCCGACGCGGTTTTCGTAGGGGAGGGAATACCAACTGAGTCGCCTCGCTCGGGGGCAGAAAGAGTTGTGCTGGAGACGTTCGTTTGAGAGACAGAGAGGAGGGCTGATACTGGCCCGCCGGCCATTTTGGCTGTGATTTAATCAAGTCTACTTGCAACCCCAGTCAGGTCGTTCAAGCTGGCAATAGACTTTCCTGAAAGTTGCCTTGGCGATTAATATGTCTCTATTCCCTTCAGGAGAAGTCCGTCACCCAATCCTGAGTAAACCTGGTTATGGCTCCTCGAATTCGACGCAAAATGAAGTCAATGTGTAAACTATTTTTTGATTTTGTCGAACAAGTCCCTGGTCAGAGAATGTGAAGAAGCGATGCGTCGGACACGCGCCGGGCATCCACAAAAAGCGGCCGCCATTTCACGCTCTTGTCGTCACGGATGACGGTGCCGTCTAGCCAGAGGAGCGGCAGGCATACCTTTGGAATGCTCCTCGAGAAGATTACGGTCGATGCGAACCGACCACCACCGAGCGCAAATTGCGCCACTTTTGCCTCAAGATCCTCCTGCGTAGTCCTCTCGCGCAGCCAATTTCGGGCGAGCTGGCTGCCTACGTCTTGGCAGAGTTCCTTCTCAGTGTCGGTCCAGTCCTCCTGAATCCTGAAGGCTAGAGGGCGCACGTGGTCGTGCAAAGCCTGGTAGTATCGGTCGGGCTCGATGCCGACTCCCAGCTTTAGCGGTTCGGCAACGCCTTCGCCCAGGAACATGATGGTTTCGGATGCTGCAGCATCGACGCGCACCTTGCCGCTCAGCCCGAGCGAGCGGATGGCCTGTCGCACCACCATGAGCCCGAAGTCGGTAACGATGCCGAAACGAAGAACTACTGGCGCAGACGGGGGGGTCGCCGCTATCGTCCGCAAACGGCGCACTGCCTCATTGCCGCTCCATAGCCCGTCCTCATAGACGACGAACTCGTCGACCGCGCCGTCGGGGAACGTCATAGTGCCGGCGTCTTTGTTCCAGCGGATGGCTTTGACGGTGTTCTGCTCAACCCCATGGGCCAGCAGCGACTTCATCTCAGACCAACTGCCGCCTTCGTCGTCGTCCTGAACGTAGCAATGGGCCCGTTGGATTCCGAACGTGTCCGCGGACCTTATGGCAAAGGCGTGATGTGGCAGGTCGCTCGTGCGAACAACACGCAGCTGGGCGGCAATCTTCTGTCCGACTTTGGGGAAGCCGAGCGACGTGAACTGCTGCAGCCAAGCCTCGAGGTTGACGGGCGGCCCATCAAACTTGAGGACCTCGGCGAGCGCATGAGTCCGCCAGTCCAGGTGTCCGGCCTTGAAATGGAGTTTGATCTCGCGGGCCACCGCCTTGGGAGACAGCTTTTGGACGCATGGATCGCCAAAGCTCTCCGTTTCCCACCACTCAAACAAGTTGGCGATGCTCGCGTTCACGTCGCGTTCTACCAGCAGTCTGTTTTTGGGATGGGGAGCAAACGTCGAGATGATGTTGATCAGATCCCGCGTCACCCGGGCCCGAATATCGGTAGTATAATTCTTCGCGTCGACGTCGGTCAGGACTTTCACTGATTCTCGTGCACTCGGCACGAGCGTATCCCGAATCGAGTTCTCGACCTCCACCGATCGGGTCGTCGCCACGACGATAAAGAGAACTCCTTTTGGCGCCATAGATGGTCAGCTCTCGGTGCCGACTGCGTCCAGTAATGCCCCAAGTGGAATCTTGAGCGCTCGAAGTTCGTCGTAGGACAGGCGGTCTATAACCGCGTGAGCAAGTGATCGCGCACTGCTAGTCGCTCCTTTAGCTAGCTGCTTCACGCCCATCGTCGTCTCCGGGCGGCTCTCCGGCTCCACCGTTGCCGCACGCCTGTGCGTGTCGTATGCAGCGGCCTCGGATGCGTGAACCTGCGCCAGGATTTTGTCACGCAGGTCAGCTTCGACCGGGGCTTCGCTAACCCTGGTCGCGAGCAGGCGAGAAAGAGATTGGCGCCGGAATTGACCCCAGCGCCGTGTTTCTTCTGGCGCATAGGCGCGAAGAGCCGATATCCACTCTTCAAACTTCGCCTCAGGCTCCAGGCTTCTGTCCAGTGCCTCTCTCACTGACGGGGGCAACGACTGGGTGAATTCGGCTCGTATCGCGTCGTGCTCCGGCACCGTTGCCTTCGGTATGTCTAGTTCGCCCTCGCTAGAGGCCGGTGTCTCACGCGAGAGCAGCAACTCGCTGGACTTACTCAGCACAAGCTGTAGCCTAGAGTTCGGACTGACAAACGCCCGCCAAATGTCGGGCGACGCGACTGTCGAGGTCGACTGTATCTCTCGACCCTTCACATGATAGAGCGTGTCCATTCCCTGCTTACCGATATGGTCGAGTTGCTCCGAGAGGTACTCCTTGATAAATGCGGTAAGAGCTCCCGAACCCTTCGGCATGTTGACCGCCGCGCGAATATCGAGATCCGGTGCCGACGAACGGATTAGCGAGGCAATCTGCCCGCCCGTTATGGTAGGTTTAGCCCAATGCAGGATGGCAGACTGAATGGTTGGGACGTCGGGGGAAATCTCAATATGCGTCAAGGCATCTAGCTCCGATCAAGGGAATGGGCCGCCCCAAGCGAATGGGACGGCCCAAACCAAAACAGTGACTAGTCGATCATTTTCGACTAGGAGCTAGCCAGCATGGGTCTCAATCCATACCGCGTGCGGATTCCGTGGACATACCGATCCGACCTTTGGCAAAAATCATGTCCATGAAGAACTCGATCGAGCCTTAGCGGCGATCAACATTCCTCTGCCAACACAAATTAGATAAGCGATCACGCGTTTGGTTGCAAGTCACATGCGGGGGGCAGTCGCCCAAACCCACCCGTCCGTTTCTCACCCCAAGTCAGACATCGGGCGCTACCGCAGCAATCGGCAGCTTGTGGCACAAGGCAGGCCAGGATGCAGCTGTACCAAAAATGTCCGTCAAACGGTGGCTCTCCGGGCAATCGGTCCGCCTGACTGCCTGCCTGCGTTTCTATTCCGACACTTCCTTGGCCCTCAACCCGGCGCAAGGCCGGGTGACGGGCTGGCAACGCTTGGGACTAGCCTCGACCGTGGTGTCCGGGTAAGGAGCCGACAAGTGCACCGCCGCAGCCCTGCACCTCGCCAGCGACGAGTTTGACGCTTTTACCGGCGCGACGCGGGATGGGAAGGGCGGCGATGGGGCCGCGGCCTCAGAGACAACAGTCGCGATGATCCGCCGCCGCCCCGCCCATCTCGATGGTCCGCAACCCCTCTCACTGCACTCCCCCAGCCTCAGCCCTCCTTTTCCCCATACTGGCCGCGCAGGAACTCCGTTGCCGTGACCGGCTTGCGGCCGAGGAGGGTTTCGAGGTCGTTCGTCTTGCCGGCCCATGCGCCGGCATTGATGCCGTGCACCCAGTCGAGGGCGAAGGCGGCGGCCGGGGCGGGCAGGCCGGCGGATGTGAGGCGGGCGAGGTAGTCCTCGTCCGAGGTGGCGAGGTAGGGCACCGGCCTGCCGCTGATCTCCGACAGGATCGCGGCGATCTCCGCGAAGGACAAGGCCGGATCGCCATAGAGCGCGTAGCGCCTGTTCTCATGGCCCGCTTCGCTGAGCAGGGCGGCCTGCGCCTCGGCAAGATCGTCACGGCTGGCAAAGCCCGCTTTGCCCGCGCCGGCGGGCATCTGGACGCCTCTTTCGAGGGCTCCGGCGCCGATCAGGAAGGGGATGCCCTGGAGGAAGGGCGGATGGCGGACGAGCGTAAAGGCGAGGCCCGAGGCCTCGAGCCGGTCCTCCACGAAGAGGTCCTCTGCCGTGACCTGTGGCAGGCTGAAGGTCGAGCCCGGCTCGTGGATGACCGGCATGAAGACGATGTGCCGGACGCCGGCCTGCCGGGCCGCGCTTATGACGGTCTCGTGCTGGGTGTTGCGATCGGTGAAGGCCGTGGCGGAGACGAGCATGAGCGTCTCGATGTCCGCGAAGGCGCGCACCAGCCCGTCATGGTCGAAATAGTCGCCCTGGCGGATGGCGATGCCCCTGGCGGCGAGATCGGCCGCCTTCGCCGGATCGCGGGCGAGGCCGACAAGATCAGTGGCCGGCCGGCGATCGAGGAGGTGCTTCAAGGTCGAGCGGCCGATATTGCCGGTCGCGCCGGTGACGAGGATCTTGGTCATGGGTGTCTCTTCGGATGATGGGTGGGGGAGGGTGGCCGCGATCGTCCGGATCGTCCGTCGGCCGCCGCGCCGGTCGTCAGACGCGGACGCCGCCGGCCCGAGACACGGTCATTTCGTCTGCGGTCTCTGGTGTTCGCCGGGCGATCCCTCGAGGGCGCGACGTCGTTTTGAGAGGTCGACATCGCCGTCCGATCCAGTTAGGACAGAACGAACCTGCACTCCAGTACCGACTATTTGGTAAGTATCAGAAGGGGCAAGGACGATGGCCGGGACGGAGTTTCAATGCGGCCTCGAAGCGGTGCTGGAAGTGCTCGGCGGCAAGTGGAAGCCGCTCATCCTCTATCACCTCGCCGGCGGCGCCAAACGCACCGGGCAGCTGCGCCGGCTGGTGACCAATGTGAGCGAGAAGATGCTGATCCAGCATCTGTAGGAGCTGGTCGACGATGGCATCATCCGCCGCATCGATTTCCAGACCGTGCCGCCGCATGTCGAATATGCGTTGACCGATTTCGGCGAGAGCCTCGCCAAGGTGCTCGCGCCGCTCTGCGAATGGGGAACACGCCACACCGCCGAGGTGGCGATGATCGTGCAGCAGCGGCACCGCCCGGCGAAGGTCGCCGTCCGGGGCGTCGCGGCGAGCGGCTAGCGCGGTTTCCTCGCCCCGCGCGAGGCAAGGTTCTCGGCCACGGCGGCGTGGATGAGCGTGGTGAGCGCGTCCTCGTCGATCGGGTCGCCCTCGCGGAGGTCGATGGCGCGGCGGGTGTTGCCGTCGAGGCTGGCGTTGAAGAGGCCGGTGGGATCGGCGAGGGCGGCGCCCTTCATGAAGGTCAGCTTCACGACCGTGGCATAGGTCTCGCCGGTGCAGAGGATGCCGGCGTGCTCCCAGACCGGGACGCCGCGCCATTTCCATGCCTCGGTGATCGCGCCGTCGGCGGCGAGGATGACGGCGCGGAGGCGGGCGAGCATCGCGCCGCGCCAGTCGCCGAGGTCGCGGATGCGCGCATCGATCCGCTCGGCGGGCGTTC
The DNA here is from genome assembly GCA_965229325.1 of Kaistia sp. Classification (GTDB taxonomy): domain Bacteria; phylum Pseudomonadota; class Alphaproteobacteria; order Rhizobiales; family Kaistiaceae; genus Kaistia. The sequence continues at coordinate 4,096,353 of OZ245873.1, forward strand.
GGGACGCATCGTCGCCGTCGCCGCTGCTTTCCGGCTTCTCCGAGGTCTGTCGCGGGCTGCGCATGGCGTCGTCCTCCCGCAGGGCGGAGCCGGAACCGGTCGAAAGGGGCGGCCCGCCTGAGCGCGCCGGGGATCCTAGGCGTGATCCGTCATGATGACAAAATCCTTGCCCGTCCGCGTGTCGGCGGAAAGCGGCAGGTCGATGGTCATCATCACGGTGCCCGGCGCGAGGCGGGACTGGATGGCGGCGATCGTCGCGGGGTCGCCGCGGACGCGGGAGAGGGTTTCGGAGGGGGTGTATTCGGTGTCGCGCGCGGCGCTGTCGTAATAGCCGATCGTGCGCCAGATCAGCCGTTCGTCGTCGTCCGCGAGCGGCGAGAGGACATAGACGTGATTGCCGAGCGGGCGATCGGGCTCCGCGATCGTCGCCGAGCCGGTCGCGGCGATGTGGCCGTCCTCGAGGATGACGATGCGCCGGTCGGCGCTCGAAATGAGGATCGAGACGGCGCGCGCGGGCGGCACGGCCGGAGTGGCTTTCGCGGCTGATTTGAGGGGCTTCTTGTCGCTCGTGGCGGGCGTCGCGGCGCTGGCGATGGTCGAGCGGACATCGTTCGAGAGGAGGAGGCCCGGATGCAGCACGGTGGTCGGATAGGTCGCGGCGTCGGCGATGATCACCGGCGTGCCGAGCTTCGTCACCGAGAAGAGCTTTTCCGAGAAGGCGATCGGCATGCGCACGCAGCCATGCGAGGCCGGATAGCCGGGCAAATTGCCGGCATGCAGCGCGATGCCCGACCAGGTCAGGCGGTTCATGTTCGGCATCGGCGCGTTGTTGTAGGTCGAGGAGCGGTGATGCTTGTCCTTTTCGAGGATGGTGAAGACCCCGGTCGGCGTCTCGTGGCCGGGCTTGCCTGTCGAGCAGGTCGAGACGCCGATGCGCACGCCGTTGCGATAGACATAGACGCGCTGGTCGGGGATCGAGACGACGATCGTCACCGGCCCGCCCGGCGCCCGGTCCGGATGCCAGACGAACTCGCCCGGCTGCAGCGCGTCGATCGCCGTCACCTGCGGCTCGGCGCGGGCGCCGCCAGCCCCAGCGATGAAGGCACCGAGGCCGAGCATCACGGTCCGTCGATCGAGTATCGCCTTCGCCAGCATCATCTTCCCCCTTGCTTCAGGCGCGGCCCGCCAGACGCCGCAGCCTGTCGTTTCCCCGTCGTCACGCGTGCGGCCCGATCGTCAATCGTAAGGATGCCGATCAGTCATCGCCGCGCGATCGAACTGGTTGTACTCAAGTTTTAGAGTAACGCCCGGGTGTCGTTCCAATAAATATTCCTGTCGGGGTTGATTTTTGTCAATCCGGCGGAATGTTGTTGGCAGTGCTCTTGCTCATGAAACGACGGGGGACCATGATGATGCGGCACGTTTCGAGCTTGGTGGCGACGACGATCGTCGTGGGAGGCATGGCGCTCTCGGCTTGTACCTCGGCGCCGACGGGTGGCGGCATGCAGGCCGCGACGGCCACGCCGATGGCGGCGCCGCTGATGGACGAGAGCGTGCCGCAGGTGGCGCGCAAGGCCTGTCTCGCCGAGGTCGCGCGGGTCACCAACAATCCCGAGGTCGCGATCATCGAGATGGTGTTCTCGCAGGCGAATTCCGACGTGAAGGTCGGCGTCGGGCCGCAGCGCGCGCCCTGGCGCTGCCTCGTCTCGGCGAGCGGCATCGTCGCCAGCGTCACCTCGCTGACCGACGAGGGCCGCCTCTGAACACCGCGGCGTCCCATGCAAGACATCACGGCTCGCGAGGAATGCGCAGCCGAGGGGGGGAGAAACGAGAATGTGCACTGCAACGACTAGCTGGATCGCGGGCCTCGCTGCCGTAAGCCTCGCCGTGCTCGCCGGCAGCGCCGAAGCCAAGGTGGTCGGCGACGGCAAGCTGGAGAATTACTGCGCCGAGGAGGCGATGGTGCGGATGAATGTCGATCGCGCCGACATCCTGACGCTGCCGACCGAACTGTTGAAGGGCCGCTATTTCGTCAACGGCCAGACGCCGACGGACGGCACCAATGTCCGGACCTTCGAATGCGAATTCAACGGCAAGAAGATGCTGACCGGCTTCAAGGTCGACGGAAAGGCGGTCGGCGCCGCTCCGGCTGCGGCTTCGGCGCCGGCGCCGGTGCCGGGCGTGCCGAAGCCGGCGCTCGACGCCTGCATGGCGAAGCTCGGCGTTGCCGCGACCGTGGCAGAGGTCAGCGCGCTGAAGCCCGGCTATCAGGAGGTCATCCTGAAGGCGAAGAAGGGCAAGCGGAAGGTCGCCTGCACCGTGTCGGATGCCGGCTCGATCGAAGACTGGGTCGAGATGCGCTGAGGGCGGCGCTGCGCTACAAGCGTGGCACTCACCTTCGTTCGAGGACCGGGGAGGTTTTGCGATGATCCGTTCTCTCATTCTCCTTCTGGCGGCGCTTCTGCTCGCGCCGCTTCCGGCCGCCGCCGCCGGCGCCGACGGCGTCACGGTCCAGAGGCTGCAGTTCGCGCCGGGCGCCAGCGGCACGCTCGTCAAGGGCCGCATCCGCGGCTATGAGGTCCGCAACTATGTCGTCGGCGCCAGGGCGGGCCAGACGATGCGCGTCACGCTCGAGACGGCCAATCTCTCGGCGAGCTTCAATGTGCTGCCGCCGGGGAGCAACGAGGCGATCTTCATCGGCTCGGTCGCCGGCAACAGCTTTACCGGCCAGCTGGCGCGAAGCGGCGATTTCGTGATCAGCGTCGGGCTGATGCGGAACGCCGCGCGGCGCGGCGCGGTCGCCGACTACAGGCTGACGGTCGAGATCTCAGGCGGCCGCGAGAGCTGGCGCGACCCGCCGAAGAACGACTTCGCCGACAGCCTCACCGGCGGGCCGGACGAATGGCGCGTCGTTGGCGTTCCGCCCGGCGACCGGCTCAATATCCGCAGCAAGCCCTTCGCCAGCGCGCCGACGATCGCGCGCGTCCCGAACGGAACCAGGCTTGCCAATGGCGGCTGCCGCATCGTCGAGGGATCGCGCTGGTGCATGGTCGATCTCCTCGGCGGCTCCGGCATTTCCGGCTGGGCCAACGGCCGTTTCCTGCGCGAATAGCGCCCGCGGCCGGTCGGGCGCTGCTACCAGCCGAAGGTGAACGTGGCGCCGGTGCGGCCATTGCCGCGCTGGACGATGTCGGCGGCGCTGCCGCGGCCGAACTGGAAGATGCCGTAGGAATTTCCGTCGCCCGCCTGATCGAGCGTCGCGGAATGGCCGTCGCCGCGCTGGTCGATGACGCCGATCGTGCCGCTGCCGTCCTGCGCCACGCCGGCGCTGTTGCCGTGGCCGCGCTGGTCGATGCGGGCGCCGCCACCCCTGAGGCCCTTGTAGAGCCCATAGGCGCGGAGGCCGAAATCCATCATCTGCGCCTCCTCCGCCGTGCGCGGCGAGAGGTTCAGCCCGAACATGCCGCCGGCGAAGGCCGGCGTCGCCGGCAAGGCGGCGGCGGCGAGCATCGCGGCGAGGGCGGCGCGCGTCAACATGGTCCTCGTTGCCTTCTGTCCCTGCAGCATGATCTCTCTCCTCGTCTCTTTGAGTGCGATGTGGCGGCGATCGGCCGATGGTCGGATCCTCGCGCAGTCCGGCTGAACCGCGGCCGAAGGGGCCATTCAGCGGCGGTTCAGCCGCCGGTCACGGCCCGGCTGCAGCGGGCGCTCGCGACGGGCGTAGTGACCTCGAGCGTGACGTCATAGGAGGCGCCGCGCCCGGCGAGGCTGAGGCTGCCAAGGTCCGCCGCGCCGCCGGCGGCAAGGCTGAAATCGCCGCCCTGGCGGATGGTCGATGAGCCGCCGCTGCCGCCGCCCGAGACGCGGAGGTCATAGCTGCCGCTCGCGGCCTTGGCCGACTGGACGCTCGGCACGAGGATGATCTGGCCGCCGGCGCGCGTCGCAGAGAGGTCGCAGGCGAGCCCGCCCGTGCCTTTCGAAGGGGTGGCGCTTCCGCCCGATCCCGCCAGCGCGGCGCCGGTCGCGAGCGCCGTCAGCAGCATCGCGGCCCCTAGGGCGACGCGTCGTGTCATGGGAATCATGGCTGTTCTCCTTGGATGTGGTGTCGCGCGATGGTCCGTCCGTCCTCGGGGCAGGGGCCGGACGCTGCCGGCGCCCTGCCGCCCGCAGGCGTTCAGTCGCAGGCCTGCACGAAGGCGGCGACATTGCCGCTGCCGCCCTGGTTGACGTCGGCGGCGCAGCCATGGCCGACCTGGACGCCGGCGGCGATATTGCCGTTGCCGTCCTGGGTCAGGATCGCGGTGTGATGGGAGCCGAACTGGCCGATGCCGGCGACATTGCCGCTGCCATATTGCCGGGTGGCGCCGGAATTGCCGAAGCCCTCCTGGCCGATCGCCGAGAGATTGCGGGCGCCAACCTGATGCGCCGTCGCGCCGTTGAAGCGGCCGTCCTGATAGACGCGGATGCGGTTCTGCCAGCCGTTCTGCGCCCCGCCGGAGGAATTTCCCCAGCCATACTGCTCGATGCGAAGGTCATTGGCGGCCGCGGGCCCCGCCGCGAGCCCGCAGACGAGCGCGGCGGACACGGCGGCACCGAGCACGGCCGTGCGGAGGATGGAAGTGCCCGAGATGGCCGTGTGGAGCTTGGCGGTGTTGAGCTTGGCAAAGCGGATCATGGCAAAGCGGATCATGGAACGTCTCCCTCGTTGCGGCAGTCGCCGCGCTGTCGATGGGATCCGTTCTAGCGAGGCCGCCCAGAACCGAAGCTGAAGGGGGTGTTTATCGGGCGTTCAGAGGGAGGATGACCGAGATCCGCCCGGGGGTATCGGTGGGGGCGCGAAGAAGCTGCTTCTCTTGAGCGGCTTCCAGCGACAATCACCGGACACCGATGTTTGCGGGGCAGTTCGATTGTCAGCTCCCTACCGAAAGTGGCCCTCCCGTCATACCGTTGGGAATGGGGTCTCCGGGTGGTTAGCGGACATTGATGCCGAGCTCCGACTAGTCGGTGTCTAGATGGGCGCTCTGAAAAGTTCGACCGAGCGCTGGCGCTTCAAGCGTCCAGTCGGAAAACACACATGCATATGAACTAGCCACATCAACCATGAATTCCACCCAAGCGAAATGCTGGGCCTTGGAGAGGCAGATACCTTCGGGTCGCGTGGTGCCTGTGATGTCCCAGTAATTTGGTTCATTCCGGCCCACGACCTTGGTGTCATAGTGTTCAGACAGTCGCCGCGCGAGGTCATCTGCATTGCCACGGACACTGCCGAAGTGAGTAAAATCTAAGGCAAAGACCGTATCTTCCGTGACACCAGCGGCTTCGATCTCTGCCCACAAGAGCGCCGCGGCCGCCATCCGCCGGCGTTTGATCCGATCGTAGTAGTCGTCCCAAGTTTTCTGAGGATCATCCACCGCGCCAACTCTCCTGTGCAGAAGCAGAGTTTCTACCAACGGACATCTGGGGACGGGGCCCAGATCTGAACTCAACTTCAGACCTTTTGGCGCCCTCGGCAATGGTCAGCTGCCGAGCGTCACCATGACGATCTCCGGCGGCACACCAAACCGCACTGGCAAGCGTGAGCAGCCAAATCCGGCCGCCACGATCAGATGACGGTCGTCCTCTAGAATGTGTCCGTTGCGGAAGCGATCGACGAACACCGAGGGTATCGAAGGCGACCATCCGGCGATCCTGATCTGACCGCTTGAGCCTTGGCGCCGGGAGCCGGACAGTCCGGCGACGGAATCATGCCCGAGGTTCAGAGACGCGCTCGCAAGCCCCCTCACGCCCCCCCACACACACCTGCCGCTCGGTTGTCTTCCTTCCTTCCGATGCTATGTCTTCCCTTCGGCAGATGTCTGCCGTGTATCGGGGGATACGACATGAGAGCAGCGCTCATCGGCGGCCTTTTGGCGGTGATGCTGATGCCGGCTTCGGCCGAGACCTACAAGATGACGACGCCGATCGCGCCGGGGATTGCGACGCCGGATGAGGTCGATACCTCGATCGGCGTGTTGAAGCTCCGCGACGGGTCGCCGACGCCGGAGACGATCGAGAAGGTCTACGACAATCTCGATCGCTCGCGTGCGCTGCAGGCCTATCTCCTCGCCATTCCGATCGTGAACCAGGCCGGCATGCGCGACTCGCTGCTGAAATTCGGCCCGGCGAATGCGACCGATGTGATCTGGGAAGATCTCGTCGATCCGCGCACCGTCGAACTGACGGCGAATGACAACACCATCTACAGCTTCATGTGGGTGGACACCAAAGGCGGCCCCATCGTCGTCGAGATCCCGCCCAAGGTGCTCGGGACGATCAATGACTTCTGGTACAAATGGGTGGTCGATATCGGCGTAACCGGCCCGGACAAGGGCGCGGGCGGCAAATATCTGATCCTGCCGCCCGGCTATGACGGCGCGGTGCCGGATGGCTATTTCGTCGTCCGCCCGACGACCTATGGCATGTGGACCGTGTTCCGCTCCTTCCTGGTCGACGGCAAGACCGGCCCCGCCGTCGAGAGCGTCCGGAACAACCTGAAGATCTATCCGCTCGCAGACGCCGCCAATCCCGTGCCGGCGAAGCTCGTCAACGCCTCGGGCATTCCGGCCAATTTCGTCATGCCGACGGACTATGCGTTCTGGGAGCTCCTGAACCAGGTGATCCAGGAAGAGCCCGCCGCCGGCTCCGATCCGACGACGCTCGGCCTGTTCGCATCGATCGGCATCGAGAAGGGCAAGCCCTTCGCGCCCGATGCGCGGATGAAGACGATCCTCACCGATGCCGCCAATATCGGCGCCGTGACGGCGCGGGCGCTCGCCTTCAATGCGCGCAGCCGCGACGCCTTCTTCTATCCCGACAGCACCAGCAACTGGCGGCTGCCCTTTTTCGGCGGCTACAAATTCCAGTCCCAGCCGGGCGTCTCCAACCTCGACGGCGCCGCGTTCTACTATTTCTTCGCCACTGGCGTGACGCCGGCGATGGAAGAGAAGATGGTCGGCCAGGGCTCGCAATATCCCTGGACGGGGCTCGATGCCGACGGCAAGCCCTTCGACGGCGGCAAGACCTACCGGCTGCATCTGCCGAAGAACATCCCGGTCAAGGACTTCTGGTCAGTCATCGTCTATGACAACCAGACGCGCTCGATGCTGCAGACCGATCAGCCCGCGCCGAGCGTCTCCAGCCAGAACAAGAACGTCAAGGTCAACGCCGACGGCTCGGTCGATGTCGTCTTCGGCCCGAAGGCGCCCGAGGGCATGGAGCACAACTGGGTCCAGACCATCCCCGGCAAGGGCTGGTTCATGATCCTCCGCCTCTATGGCCCGCTCGAGCCGTGGTTCGACAAGTCCTGGCGCCCCGGCGAGATCGAATTGGTGCCGTGACAGGGAACGGCATTAAGGGCTGCGCGCCGCCGCGGCCCTCGATGCGCCCCGCCGACGCTGTCACTCTGCCGGTCCTGGCTTGACCCGGGCCGGGTCGTTTTGCTTGCCTCGGCGCCGGGAGCGTTTGCGCGGGAGGAGCCTCATATGCGGATCGCCGTGACCGGGACGCATGGCAGCGGCAAGACCACGCTGATCGGCGATCTCGTCGCCGCGCATCCGGCCTATGAGAGCGTCGCCGAGCCCTATTGGCTCTTCGCCGAGGACGGGACGCCCTTCGCGGAGGAGCCGAGCATCGACGATCTCGAGCAGCAGCTGGCCCGGAGCTGCCGCCTGATGCTCGAGGAGGCGACCGGCGCTGACGTGATCTTCGATCGCGGCCCGCTCGATTTCCTCGGGTATCTCGATGTCGTCAGCGCAGGCGAGGGCTTCGAATGGCTGCCGGATGGCCGGCTTCTGCGGCGCATCGGCCGGGCGCTCGCCTCGCTCGATCTCCTCGTCTTCGTGCCGCTGCGCGCGGTCGACGAGATTGCCGGGCCGATCGAGCTGCCGGCGCTGCGCGCCGCTGTCGACCGGCGGCTGAAGACCATGCTGCGCGACGACGATCTCGGCCTCCTCGGCAACGGACCGCGCATCCTCGAGCTCACCGGCACGCGCGCCGAGCGGCTCGCGCGGGTAACAGCGGCGATGGACGGCGGCTGACGGCCCCGTCGTAGCTCGCCTATTTCTCGCGGATGGTAAGCCGGTCCACCGTGAGCGTGCCGATCGAGAGGCGGTCGATGCGGGCCTCGAGAATGCGGAGGCGGCCGATGGCGAGGACGCCGACGGCGATGGCGCCGAGGGCAAACGCACCGATCGCGATCGCGCCCAAGGCGGCGCTGCCGACCGCGGCCGAGCCGGTGGCGCTCGCGCCGGTCGCCCGGGCACCGATCGCGACCGCGCCCTTCCGATGCCGCGGGATGATCTCTCTCGTCATGATCGGCCCTTCCAGACATGTCGCCGGCCGCCATCCTAGCCGAGATCAGCCGCTGGGTCGCGGCCGTACCGGCGAGACGAGCGGGGGCCGCTGCGTGCGATCCGGCTAGTCCTGATGCAGATCAAGGACTCCGGTGTCCAATTGCTCTACGCTGAAGCCAAGAACTCGGCGGACGATCCGGGCAAGCGGCCTGATCGGCATGACCGGGCGCAAGAAGAACGAGGGAGGGAGCGATGCGGTTACGATCTGCGGCAGTCTTCGGCGCGGCCTGTCTATTCTCGGTTGGGCTCGGCACACTCGCCAGCCATGCCGAGGACAAGCAGCCGAACATCCTGGTGATCTGGGGCGATGATATCGGCGAGTCCAATCTCAGCGCCTACAGCTTCGGCCTGATGGGCTATCAGACGCCCAATATCGATCGTCTCGCCAAGGAAGGCGTCATGTTCACCGACATGTATGCCGACCAGAGCTGCACCGCCGGCCGGTCATCCTTCATTACCGGCGAGAACACGCTGCGGACCGGCCTCAGCAAGGTCGGCATGCCCGGGGCGCCCGAAGGCCTCAAGGCGGGGACCGTGACGATCGCGACCGTCCTGAAAAAGCAGGGCTATGCCACCGGCCAGTTTGGAAAGAACCATCTCGGCGACCGCAACGACTATCTGCCGACCGTGCACGGCTTCGACGAGTTCTTCGGCAATCTCTACCATCTCAACGCCGAGGAGGAGCCGGAGGCGGCCGACTATCCGAAGGACCCGGCATTCCTCGCCAAATACGGGCCGCGCGGCGTTCTCGACTGTGTCGCGACCGATGTCGACAGCTCCGTCGTCGATCGGCGCTTCGGCGCCGTCGGCAAGCAAAAGTGCGAGGATACCGGGCCGCTCACCAGGAAGCGGATGGAGACGATCGACGATGAAACCGTGGTGAAGGCCGAGGATTTCATCAAGCGGCAGGTGGCGGCGAAGAAACCCTTCTTCGCCTGGGTCAACTTCACCCATATGCATTTCCGCACCCACACCAAGCCGGAAAGCCTCGGCCAGGCTGGTCCCGGCCAGAGCTTCTATCACGACGCCATGGTCGATCATGACAAGAATGTCGGCCAGCTCGTCGACCTCGTCGACCAGCTCGGGATCGCGGACGATACCATCGTGATCTATTCGACCGACAATGGTCCCCATCGCAATACATGGCCGGATGGCGGCATGACCAAGTTCCGCAGCGAGAAGAACACCGGCTGGGAAGGCGCGTTCCGCGTGCCGCAGATGGTGCGCTGGCCGGGCAAGATCGCGGCGGGGACGGTCTCGACCGCGATCATGTCGCAGCTCGACTGGCTGCCGACGCTGGCGGCGGCGGCCGGCGATCCGAACGTCAAGGATGAGCTGCTGACCGGATACGAGGCTGAGGGCGTCACCTACAAGAACCATCTCGACGGCTACAATTTCCTGCCTTATCTCACCGGTGCCGAGACGGCCGCGCCGCGCAAGGCCTTCTTCTACTTCACCGATGAAGGCGATCTGGCGGCGCTGCGCTACCAGAACTGGAAGGTGCATTTCCTCGTCCAGGATCAGCCGGGAACGCTGGAGATCTGGCAGCGCGAATTCCGCCCGCTGCGGGCGCCGCTTTTGTTCAACCTGCGCACCGATCCCTATGAGGCCGCGCCGATCATCTCCAACACCTATTGGGATTGGTATATCGACCACGCCTATGTGATCTACCCGATGGGCGATGCCATCGCGCCGATGCTGAAGAGCTTCCAGGAGTTTCCGCCCGTGCAGAAGGCGGGCTCGTTCACGATCGGCGATGCGTTCGACGCGGTGACGTCCGGGCCTGAACGCTAGGGCGGATCGACATTCGGCCGGGCGCTGCGACGGCGAACCGTCGCAGCGGAGCGGCCCGGCCTCAGGCGAGGCCCATGCGGCGGAGGACGGCCTGCTGCAGCGGGCTGCCGGCGTCGGCGATGGTCTCGATGACGGCGAAATGGTGCAGCCCGGCGACCTCGTCCGTCTCGACGGCATTGCCGGCGGCGGCGAGCGCGGTGGCGAACTCCGCCTGCTGGCGCTTGAACTCGTCCGACTCGGCGCCGCCGACGACGAGGGTGAGCGGTGGCATGGCGGGGCGGATCGCATAGAGCGGGCTGTTGCGATGCGCCATCGCCGCGTCGAGGCCGACGGTCTCGTTGAGGTAGCAGAGGCGGATCGGCTCGAGATCATAGAGGCCGGAGACGGCGATGCCGCCGGCGACGATCTCGGGCGGCAGTTCGGGATCGAAGGCGGGCCAGTCCGTGGCCGCGGCGATGGCCGTCAGATGGCCGCCGGCCGAGTGGCCCGCGAGATAGAGGCGGTTCCGGTCGCCCGGAATGAGGCCGCCGGCGTTCTTGAAGGTGAAGGCGACGGCGGCGCGGACCTCGCGCACGATCTCGTCCATGTCGTGCTCGGGCGTCAGCGCGTAGTTGATGACGACCAGCGTCGCGCCGGCATCCACGACGCCCTCGGCGACGAAGCGGAAGTCGGCCTTGTCCTTCCAGATCCAGTAGCCGCCATGGATATAGATGAGGATGGGCGCGTCGGCCCGCGCCGCCGGAAACACGTCGAGCCGCTCGGTCGGCGCCGGGCCATAGGCGATGTCGAGGGTGACGGGGCGGCGGGCGGCGCTTTCGTCGCTGCGGGCGCGCCAGCGATCGAAGATCGCATAGCTGTCATCGGCGACGAGCCGCTCATATTGCTTGTCGAGACCGTCCTGATCGTAGCCGCGCCAGATCGTGCTCATGCGGCGTCACGGTCGATGCCGAAGGACTGATGCGCGGCGTGCCAGTCCATCAGATGCTCGAAGGCGGCGTCGAGATCGCTGAGGCCGGTCGGGCCGAATTCCTCGGTGAAGCGCTGCCAGGACAGGATGCCGCCGTCATGATCGCCATAGAGATTGATCGGCGTCGCCTTGCCAGCGTCGCGGCCGGTCTCGCTGCCGATCTCGAAGCGGAAGGCGGGGAAGCGCTCGGCGAGGCGCTGGCACCAGTCGCCGATCGACCAGACGAAGGGCGTGCCGAGATTATAGATGCGCGCCTTGTGCGCCGGCGCGGTCAGGAGCGTGATCAGCGAGGCCGCGGCGTCGCGCGAGAAATGCCAGTTGCTGCGGCCTGGGCGCGGCAGGAAGGCCGGCCGGCCGGCAAAGGCGAGGCTGTTCGCCTGGAACACCGGGTTCATCGTGTCGCGGATGCCGGTGCGATATTCCCACGGGCCGAACACGCCGGCGAGGCGCCCGGCGGCCCAGTCGAGCCCGGTGGCGTTGCCGATCTTGTCGAGCATCATCTCGCCGGTCCATTTCGACAGGGCGTAGAGATTGCCGGGGTTCTTCGGCCAGTCCTCGTCCAGCATCCCGTAGTCGGGCGTATCGCCGCCGAACACGGCATTGGAGGAGACGAAGACGAAGCGTTCGACGCCATGCGCGGCGCTGGCGGCGGCAACCGCGGCAAGGCCTGCGAGATTGACGCTGGCGACGAGGGCGCTGTCGGTGCGCTCGCGGGCGATGTTGGAGGTGATCGCGGCGCCGTGCAGCACATGCGTCACTCGATGTTCGCGCAGGATGCGGCAGATGCCCTCCTGGTGGCGGATATCGGCGCAGATGCTGACGAGCTTGCCCGGCAGCTCGGCAAAGGCGAAGGCGGCGATGGGCGGCAGCGGCTGGTCGGCCAGCGCGACGACGCTCGTGCCGCGGCGCAAAAGGTCCTCAACGATATTGAGGCCGACGAAACCGCTCGCCCCCGTGACCAGAATGTTCATGCCCCGAACTCCTCACCTGCGGCGGTCTTGTGCCGCGCCCTGCCGTCGTCGCCGAGCGCCTGCAGGGCGACGGCCCGCGCTGCTTCGATATGCGCTGTGCTCAGCCGCGCCGCCGCTTCGCCGTCTCCAGATTTTAGCGCAGCCAGGATCGCCTTCAATTCACGAAGACTTGCCTGTGGCCGGCCCGGCTGCGACATCGACAGCGACCGCAGGTAGCTGACACGGCCATGCAGCGAGTGCAGGATCTGGCCGAGGACGAGATTGTCGGCGGCGGTAAAGATGGTCTCGTAGAAGGCAGTGTTGCTGGTGCGCTGCGCCTCGCGGTCCCCCGAGGCGGCGGCACCCTCGATCGCGGCCATGGCGAAATCGAGGCGGCGGGCGAGTTCCGCCGTCATCGCGCCCGCGCAGAGCGCGCAGGCGCGCGCTTCGAGCAAGATGCGGACATCGTAGAGATCGGCGACTTCCTTGAGGCTCATCGCGGCGACGACGAAGCCGTGCCGGCGATTGCTCTCGATCAGCCGCTCGGCCTCCAGCTCGCGGATGACCTCGCGGGCGATGGTGCGGGAGACGCCGGCGCGCTCGCAGATCTGCCGCTCGGTCAGCCGGGCGCCCGGCTTCAATTCGCCATCATAGATCGCGGCGCGGATCGAGGCCGAGACCTGCTGGCGGACGGAGAGGAGCTCGAGCGCGGCCATCGTCATGTGAGGCCGTCCCGGCCGGTGATCTCAGAGGCAGCGAGCCCGCCGAGCCGCTGGTTGAGGCGGCCGCGATTGGCGAAGGCGGCGATGATCGCCACCTCGTCCGGCAGCGGCGCGTCGGCGAGGTGGACCGTGATGCCATCATAATGCGAGCGGACATAGAGCGCGTCCTTGTGCGCGAGCGGCACGTCGATGGTGCCGCCCGGCGCGGCGCGCTTCGAGAAGGACGAGATCCAGGCCGCCCCGCCGCCGATCGCCGCGCGCAGCGCATCGCCGAACGGCGTCGTGATCAGGGCGATGCCGTGTTCCTGTTCGCCGGAAAGGCCGATGACGGCGCCCTTGCCATAGCTCTCGACGCCAAAAGGCTGCATCGCGGCGGCGCCGAGCGCGCCCATCGCGCGGCCGAGCGCGGCGCTGGCGGCGATGAAGCCGTCGAGCGGACCGATGGCCTGGCCGGCATAGGGATTGTGGAGGATGGCGACGACGGCGACCTTTACCAGCGGCGGATCGCCGTCGATGCCCTCGCTGGCCTGCGTCGTCTCGGTGAAAACGAAGTTCCGGCGGATGCGGAGGCCGGGGACGGTGAGGACGCTCATCGCGACGCCGCCATCGCCGCGCGGCGCTCGGCCGTCGCCGCCGTATCGAGCCGGTGGGCCTCGTCGATGACAACGCCATAGGCGCTCAGCGCATAGGCTCTGCTGCAGAAGCCGTCGAGCACGTCGTCGAGCACCTTGGCCGCCGGCCGCTCCAGCGGATCGCCGAAGCCGCCGCCGCAGGGCGAATAGAAGGCCATCGTGTCGCCCGGCTTCATGACGACGCCGGAGATCTTGGCGTGCTGCGCAACCGCGGTTCCCGCGGGATCGGCATGGTTGAAGATATCGACCCGGCCGGGCGCGCCGTCATGGCCGCCGAAGAGGCCCCAGGGCGCGTCCGTGTGGCGCTCGGCTTCATGCGTCATCCATCCGCCGTCGAGGAGGCGCTGTTCCTTGACGACGCCGATGCCGCCGCGGAACTTGCCGGCGCCGCACTCGACATCGTCGCGCAGCTCATAGCGGTCGCAGATCATCGGCAGGTGCATGCCGAGATCCTCGATCGGGTTGTTGCGGGTGTTGGCCATGAGATTGTCGATCGAATCCGGGCCATCCGAGCGCGGGCGGCCGCCATAGGCGCCCTCGTTGACCTCGATGAACACCCAGTAGTCGCCGCCCTCGCGCAGGCCCGAATAGGCGACGAAGGAGAGCGAGGCGGAGGAGCCGGCGATCGCCGCCTCCGGCAGCACCGGCGACAGCGCGCGGATGATGCAGTCGATCATGCGGTTGCACTGCGAGAAGCGGGCCGAGGCCGCGGTCGGGAAGATCGGGTTGAAGATCGTGCCCTTCGGCGCGGTCACCTTGATCGGCCGGAACGAGCCCTCATTCGCCGGCACCGGCACGGCCGAGGTCGCCGCATCCAACAGCAGGCTGCGGAAGGCGACATAGCAGGCGACCTTGGTCGAGCCCTCGAACGGCACGTTGAAGGCGGTCGGCACCTGCGGCGAGGAACCGGTGAGGTCGACCTCGGCCTCGTCGCCGCGAATGCGCACGCAGACCTTGATCGGCAGGCGGACATTGCGGTTGCGGCCGTCGTCGTCGAGCCAGCTCTCGGCATAGTAGTCGCCGTCGGGGATCTCGGCGATCTTCTTGCGCAGCATGCGCTCGGTATAGTTCATCAGCTCGGCCGAGGCCTCCTCGACCGTCTCGGCGCCATAGCTCGCATAGAGTTCGCGGAAGCGGCGGGCGCCGAGCTCGGCCGAGGCGATCTGCGCGCCGAGATCGTCCTGCAGCTGCTTGCCGACGCGGCTGTTGTTGCGCAGATACTCCCAGACGGTGTCGTTGCGGATACCGGCCTCGTAGAGCTTGACCGCCTTCAGCAGCATGCCCTCGCCGAAGATGTCCTGGATGTCGACGATGAGGCCTGGGGTCGCCGAGCCGATATCGACGTGATGCGCGGTGTTGGCGGCGAAGCCGACATGGCGGCCCTCGAAGAACACCGGCACGACCACGGCGATATCGGGCGAATGGCTGGCGCCGAAATAGGGATGGTTGTGGATGATCACGTCGCCCTCGCGCCAGGGCGTCGTCATCGAGGCGTCGATGCCGCGGAGATACCCCGGGATCGAGCCGATATGCAGCGGGGTGTTGTCGCTTTCGCAGAGCGTCGCGAAGTCGCGGTTGAAGAGGCCGGCGCCGAGATCCTCGCTTTCGCGGATGATCGAGGAGAACGACATCCGGTAGAGGACGTAGGCCATCTCCTTGGCGATGGTATGCAGCGCGCCGCCGATGACCTGCAGCGTGACGGGATCGATGCTCATGCTGCGGCTCCTGTCCGGCGATGATCAAAAGACGCACCGCGCCTTGAGCCCTCCCCTTGAGGGAGGGCCAAGACCGCGAAGCGGTCTTGGGGAGGGGTTGCTTGCTCTGGGCGGTGAAGGCGCTTCACGGACGGGCAGGACGCTTCGGCCTTGCCGAAGCTGACCCCTCCCCGAAAACGCCGGGGCGTTTTCGACCCTCCCGCAAGGGGAGGGTTCAAGGAAGGGGGGTGACGCCTGTCCGACGCTGCCGCGTACGCCTTGGCGCGTCCACAGCTCCTTGAGCCCTCCCCTTGAGGGAGGGCCAAGACCGCGAAGCGGTCTTGGGGAGGGGTTGCTTGCTCTGGGCAGAGCGAGTGCTTCACGGACGCGCAGGACGCTTCGGCCTTGCCGAAGCTCACCCTTCCCCGAAAGCGCCGGGGCGTTTTCGACCCTCCCGCAAGGGGAGGGTTCAAGGAAGAGGGGTGTGACGGGGAACGCATCCTCATGTCTCCCGCGCGATGTGAATGTTGCCGGAGCGGTGGACGCGCGCGGTGAAGCCGGGGGGGACCAGCGTCGTCGAATTGTGCTGCAGGATGATCGCGGGGCCGGGCACGACATGGCCGGCGAAGAGCTTGTCGCGGTCGTAGCGCGGCGTTGCTACCGTCTTGCCATCGTCGAAGGTGGTCGGGCGGACATAGAGGAGGGCCGGCGTGAGATCGGCCGACGATGCCTCGGGCAGCTCCGGCCAGGTCAGCGGCGGCACCTCGGCGAAGCCGATGACGCGGAGCGTCACGATCTCGACCACGGCGTCCGCAAAGCGGTAGCCATAGTCGCGCTCATGCACGGCGTGGAAGGCATCGGCGATGGTGGCCGCGCTCTCCGCCGTGATCGGCCCATCGGGCAGCGGCGTGCGCAGCTCGAAGCCCTGGCCCTGGTAGCGGCATTCGGCGACGCGCTCGAACTGGTGCGCGTCGGGCGCGATGCCGTCGGCGGCGAGGCGCTCGGTCGCGAGCGCGGCGAGATCGGCGAGCGTTGTGTTGGCGGCGGTGAGGTCGCCGGCGGCCGGGCCGGTGATCAGCGTCGGCGTCGAGCGGGTGAACTCATAGGCAAGCCGCGTCGCGAGCAGGCCCATGGCGGCGGTGATGCCCGGCGCCGGCGGCACGATGACGTCCCTGGCCGAGACGGCCTCGGCGAGCGCGACGCCATGCAAGGGGCCGGCGCCGCCGAAGGGCATCAGCGAGAAGCGGCGCGGATCGAAGCCGCGCGCGACCGAATTCGAGCGGATCGCGAGCGCCATATTGGCATTGACGATGGTGACGATGCCGAGCGCCGCCTCGATCAGGCTCATGCCGAAGGGCTCGGCGATCTTCTCGCGCACCGCCTTTTCGGCGAGCGCCGGATCGATCGCCATGTCGCCGCCGAGGAAGCGTTCGGGATCGAGGCGGCCGAGCACGACATGGGCGTCGGTGACGGTCGGCTCTGTGCCGCCCTTGCCATAACAGGCCGGTCCCGGCGCGGCGCCGGCCGAGCGCGGGCCGACGCGGAAGGCGCCGCCCTCGTCGCGGAAGGCGATCGAGCCGCCGCCGGCGCCGATCGTGTCGAGATCGAGCATGGGCGCCAGCACCGGATGCTGGCCGACCACCGTGTCGCGCGGGTTCATGATGCGGATCGCGCCATCGGCGATGACGCCGATATCGGCCGAGGTGCCGCCGATATCGATGGTGATGACATTGTCGATGCCCGACATCGCGCCGGCCCAGCGGCCGCCGATGACGCCTCCGGCCGGGCCCGACATCAGGATGGTGACCGGGCGCTCGGAGCAGGTCGCGACCGTGCCGATGCCGCCATTCGACTGCATGATGCGCAGTTCCGCATCGACGCCTTCGCTGCGCAGCCGGCTTTCGAGATTGTTGAGGTAGCGCGCCGTCTTCGGGCCGACATAGGCGTTCATCGCCGTCGTCGAGAAGCGCTCGAATTCGCGGATGACATTGGCGACCTCGGACGAGGCCGAGATGAAGGCATCCGGCATTTCCTCGCGCAGGATCTCGAGCGCGGCGCGCTCATGCGCGTCGTTGAGGAAGGAGAACAGGAAGCAGACGATGACCGCCTCGACGCCGCGCGCCTTCAATTCGCGGGCGGCGGCGCGGACCTCGTCCAGGTCGATCGGCGTCTCGACGCGGCCATCCGGCGGCATGATCCGCTCGGTGATCGGCATGCGGTTGCGGCGCTTGACGAGCGGATGCGACTGCCAGGGCACGTCGAAGTGCAGCGAGAAATTGTGTGGCCGCTTGTGGCGGGCGATGTGCAGCAGATCGCGGAAGCCGCGCGTCGTCAGCATGCCGACTTCGGCGCCGTTCTGCTCGATGGTGATGTTGGTCGCGACCGTGGTGCCATGCACGACGCGGCGCACGGCCTTCGGGTCGAGCCCGGCGATGCGGCAGATGGCGAGGATGCCCTCGACGACGCCGATCGACTGGTCTGATGGGGTGGACGGAACCTTGTGCACGAAGACGCGGCGGCCGCCCGGGCCGTCATCGTCGCGCTCAAGCACGAGATCCGTGAAAGTGCCGCCGACATCGACGCCAACAGAGGCCATCAGCGGGCTCCTGCCGGTGCGAGGCCATCGAGATAGGCGAGCACGCTGTCCAGCGGTTCGACATCGCCGAATTTCGCGTCGATGTCGAAGAGGTTCCATTCGACGGCGCCGGCAATGCGGTCGCCGACCGCCTCGCGCACGACGATCGGCCGGAAGCCGGCCCAGAGCGCATCCTCGGCCGTGAGGCGGACGCAGGAGGAAAGCGTGACGCCGGTGAGGATGACGGTGTCGATGCCGAGGCTGGTCAGGTGTCCGGCGAGCTCGGTGCCCTGGAAGGCGCTGGCGCGCTTCTTGACGATCAGCAGCTCATCGTCGCGGCGGCCGAGCCGGTCGTCGATCTCGCAGAGCGGGCTGCCGGCCTTCAGGTGCTCGAGCGGGATCTTCTTGCCCCAGAGGCCGGTATCGGCGAACGGCCCCTCGACGATGTCATAGGCGCAGGTCGTGTAGACGATCGGAATGCCGAGCGCGCGGCCGGCGGCGATCAGCTTTTGCGTCGCCGGGATGATGGTGTCCATGCCGTCGCAGGCGAACGGGCTGCCCGCCGTCGTCCAGGCCTTGGCGAGGTCGACATTGATGATCGCCGGCCGCGCGCCATAGCCGAGGCGGCGCATGAAGCCGCGCTGCTTGTAGAAGGCGGCATATTCGCGGAAGGCCGTCTGCAACGCCTGTTCAAAATCCTGCTGCATCGCATTTCCTCATGCTCATTTCGTCATCGTTGTCGTATTGTATGACAAAGTCAACGGGCTTTCAGCGGCGCGGGCGCGGCGCCCTGGCACTGGACAGGCGCGCCGGCTTCGCTACGGTCGGGCAGGCATTGAAGGGGTATCGAGCGGCATGATGGACGCGGCCACGCTGACGCGGATGATCAAGGCGGGGCAGGGCGCGGAGCCGGCCGACCTCGTTGTCCGCGATGTCCGCCTGCTCGATGTCGTCACCGGCGCGATCACCGAGACGGATATCGCCATCGTCGCCGATCGCATCGTCGGCACGCATGGCCGCTATGAGGGCTGCGCGGTCATCGAGGGGCGGGGGCGCTTCTGCGTCCCCGGCTTCATCGACACGCATCTCCACATCGAATCCTCGCTGGTGACGCCGTTCGAGTTCGATCGCTGCGTGCTGCCGCATGGCGTGACGACGGCCATCTGCGATCCGCACGAGATCGCCAATGTGCTCGGCGCCACCGGCATCCGCTATTTCCTCGATTGCGCCGAGCGGACGGCGATGGACCTTCGCGTCAATCTCTCGTCCTGCGTGCCCGCCACCGCCTTCGAGACGGCCGGCGCCGCGCTCGAGATCGACGATCTCCTGCCCTTCGCGGGTCACCCGAAGGTCATCGGCCTCGCCGAATTCATGAACTTCCCCGGCGTGCTCGCGGCCGCCCCCGATGTCATCGCCAAGCTGCTGGCCTTCCAGGGCAAGCATATCGACGGCCATGCGCCGCTTCTGCGCGGCTTTCCGCTCAACGGCTATCTCGCCGCCGGTATCCGCACCGACCATGAGGCGACCACCGCCGCCGAGGCGCGTGAAAAGCTCGCCAAGGGCATGGCGGTGCTGATCCGCGAGGGCTCTGTCTCGAAGGACCTCGCCGCGCTCGCCGAGGTGCTCGACGAGAACTCCTCCGCCTTCATGGCGCTCTGCACCGACGACCGCAATCCGCTCGATATCGCCGAGGAGGGCCATCTCGACGGGCTGATCCGCATGCTGATCGCCAAGGGGCGGCCGCTGCATCATGTCTATCGCGCCGCGAGCTGGTCGGCGGCGCGCATCTTCGGGCTTAGGGATCGCGGCCTCGTCGCGCCCGGCTGGCGCGCCGATCTGGTGCTTGTCGACGATCTCGAGGCCTGCACGGTCTCGGATGTCGTCAGCGGCGGACGGCCGGTCGACGAGGCCCTGTTCGAGGCGCGCGGCGCGGTGCCGCCGGTCGGCTTCGGCTCGGTCAAGGCGCGCGAGGTGACGGCGGCGAGCTTCGCCATCTCCGGCCGGCGCGGCAACCAGGAGACCTCGGTCATCGGTGTCACGGCGGGGCTCATCATCACCAGCCACGAGAAGGCGGTGCTGCCGGTCGTGGACGGACACAGCGTGCCGGACCTCGCCAACGACATCGTCAAGGTCGCCGTGGTCGAGCGGCATGGCAAGAACGGCAATATCGGCCGCGGCTTCGTCACCGGCTTCGGGCTGAAGCGCGGCGCCATCGCCTCCTCGGTCGGCCATGACAGCCACAACATCACCGTCATTGGCGCCGACGACGCCGACATGGCGGTCGCCGTCAACCGGCTGCGCAAGACCGGCGGCGGCTTCGTCGTCGCCGCCGACGGCCGTGTCGTCGACGAACTCGCGCTGCCGATCGCCGGGCTCATGTCGGACATGCCCTTCGACGACGTCCGCAAGGCGCTGCATCACCTCCGCGAGGCCGCCTATGATCTCGGCTGCACGCTGCCCGAGCCGTTCCTGCAGATCGCCTTCCTGCCGCTGCCGGTCATCCCGCACCTGAAGATCACCGACCGCGGCATGTTCGACGTCGATGCGTTCAGGCTGATCGAGGAATGAGCGGGCAGATGGCTGCGCTTCCCTGGGGCCTGAAGGCCCTCACCCCAGCCCTCTCCCTCAGGGAGAGGGGGCAGGCTCAAGCCTGCATCGATGCCATGCGCAATGCCCTCTTCCCCCTCTCCCTCAGGGAGAGGGCGGGGTGAGGGACTTTCTGGCGTCCGCAAAGGCCCCCTCTCCGGCTCTCCCCCGCAAGGGGGGAGAGGGCCTGTCACGGCCTTCATCGGTATCTCGCACAACGCTCGCCGCTCCCTCCCCCCTTGCGGGGGAGGGTGGGGTGGGGGCCTTCCTCGCTTTCTTTTTGACCCAAATGCATAGCTGCCTGCCGGAATTGACCCGATGACCCGCATCCACTGCCTCTCCACCGTCGATCTCGACCGCGTGTTCGAGGTCGACCACCTTCCGGCGCATGACGAGAAGCTGTTCGCCTCGGCCTTTCATGAGGGCGCCGGCGGGCAGGGCGTGTTCGTGGCGCGGGCGCTGGCGGCGCTCGGCGCGCCGGTGACCTATCATGGCTCGGTCGGCGATGATCTCGCCGGCGCCGGGCTGATCGCCGAGCTCAAGGCGGTGCCGGGCCTTGCCGTCGAGTTCGCGCGGCTCAAGGGAATCAAGACCGCCAATTGCGCCATCCTCGTCGACAAGACCGGCGAGAAGGCGATCGTGCTCGCCCCGATCGCGCGCGAACTGGTCGAAAGCCTCGGCGAGGGGCTGGAGGCCGCTGGCGGCGACATCGTCACGGCGAACTTCTTCGATCCGGCGCAGATCCAGCGTGTATTCAGCCGCGTGCGGGCGGATGGTGCCACCACGATCCTCGACATGGAGATCACCGGCATCGGCATTTTCGGCTGGGAGGCGGCCTTCGCCAGCATGGCGGCGGCCGACATCGTCTGCACCAACCAGCCGACACTCGACGCCTGGTCGAAGCGCGAGGGGCTTGCCGGCGACCGCCTCGACCGCGCCGCGCGCTTCGCCGCCGCCATCGCGGTCTCCGGCCAGCGCGTCTGCGTGACGCTCGGCGCCGAGGGTGTGCTGGTGGCCGACGGCGTGCGGCTCGAGCATGTGCCGGCCGTGCCGGTGAAGCCGCAGAACACGACGGGGGCGGGCGACACGTTCCTCGCGGGCCTTGCCTTCGGCCTCCATCGTGGCGACGACCTCTTCGCCGCCGCCCGTTTCGCGACCCGCGTCGCCGCCGACTTCCTCGGCCATGGCAAGGTCGATCGCGACCGCCTCGGCCTCTGACCCTTTCCTTCAAGGAGTATCCACGCGTGACCGCCTCGCTGAACCTCGCCGAACGGATCGAACTCGTCCTCGCCGCCGCCTGTCTCGGCGATGCGCTCGGCGCGCCGCCGGAGGCGATGCATCCGGCCGAAATCCGCCGCGTCTTCGGCGGCCGCATCACCGGCTTCGTGCCGGCGCCGCCGCTGGCGCCGTTCTCGAACGGCGCGGCGCCGGGCTCGCTCACCGACGATGCGACGCAATTGCTGGCCATGGCCAAGGTGATCATCGAGGCCGGCGGCAATCCGACGATCGAGGATGCGGCGCGGGCGCTGATCGCCTGGGCGGATGATCCGCGCGGCTTCGGCAAGTTCGCCGGCCCCTCGACGCAGGCGGCGATCGACCGCATGCGGGCGGGCGAGGACCCGCGTCTCGTCGCGACGCCGGCGCGCTATTCGATCGCCATGGGGACGACCAATGGCGCGGCGATGCGGGCGCCGGTCGCCGGCTGCATTCGACCCGGCGATATCGCCGGCGCGGTCGATGTCGCGGCGACTTTGTCGGCGCCGACGCACAACACGCAGATCGCCTATGCCGGCGCCGGCGCGGTGGCGGCGGCCGTGGCGATCGGTCTCTCGGGCGGCGTGACCAGGGATGGGACGCGACTGTCGCTGGCCGAGGCGGCCTTCTTCGGCGCCGAGGCCGGCGAGGCGCTGGCTTCAACGCGCGGCCGTCTCGCGGCCGGGCCGAGCGTCATCAAGCGGATGGAGCTCGCGGTCGCGATCGGCGAGCGCTATCGGGGCGATGCGGAGGGGTGCATGAGCGAACTCGGCGCCGTCATCGGCGCCGGCCTGCCGATGGCGGAGGCCGTGCCGGCGGCGGTCGGCCTCGCGGTGGCGGTCGGGGCCGATCCGTTCGCGGCCATTGTCGCGGCAGCGAATGAGGGCGCCGACAGCGACACCGTCGCGCTGATCGCCGGCGCCATGGTCGCCGCCTGGTCGGACAGCCTCAAGGCGCCCGGCGACATGATGGCGACGCTCGAACTCGTCAACGGCATCGATCTTGGCGCCATCGCGCTCGATCTCGCCGGCGTCGTCCCGGCCTGAGCGGGCTCGACCCGCGGCCATATGTTTTCTGTCATTGCCGGGCCTGACCCGGCAATCCAGCCTTCGCCTGCGCCTGCCAAAGACTGGATCGCCGGGTCGAGCCCGGCGATGACAGCTTTTGAGGGTCTACGGCGTCGATCGCGCGGCTCAGGTCTCGGCGGAGGCGCCGCTCTCTTCTTCCTCGAGCGTCACGGCGACGTCTGCATTGGCCGAGAGGCGGACCGTGCCGTGCTCGACCTCGGCGACGAGGCCGAGCGGGATATAGTGGTGATGGCCGCGATGATGGCCCTCGCCGGCGTCGTGCTTGACCAGCTTGATGCGGTCGCCCTCGATCTTGTCGACGGTGCCGACATGGACGCCGTCGGCGCCGATGATCTCGGCATGCTCTTTGATTTCAGAGGTGATGGACATCGCTGCGTGCTCCTGTTGGAGCAAAGGCAACGTGCCGCTCTCCGAAAGGATGCGTCGCCCGCGAAAGATGCCCGGCGCCGTAAGGCGCGGTCACTCGTGGTAGAGCACCGAGCGGCCGCCATCGATGACGATGCAGGCGGCGTTGATGAAGGGCGCCTCGTCGGAGGCGAGGAAGAGCGCGGTCATGGCGACCTCCTCCGGCCGGCCGATGCGCTTCGGCGGATGCATGTCGAAGACGCGCTTCCGCTCGGCCGCCGGGTCCTCGAAGGTGTTCCAGTAGTCGGTGGCGAGATCGGTCTCGATATAGCCGGGCGCGATGGCGTTCACGCGGATGCCCTCGGGCGCATATTCGATGCCGAGCGCCCGCGTCAGGCCCAAGAGGCCGTGCTTCGCCACCGGATAGGGGAAGCAGCCGGGGATGATCGAGAAGGAATGCGAGGAGGCGATGTTGACGACGGCGCCGGCGGCCGCAGCGCGCATCGCCGGCAGCACGGCCTTGGTCATGCGCCAGACGCCGTCGAGGTCGACGTCGAAGCAGCGGCGCCACTCGGCCTCGGTCGTCTCGTGCGGCGCATGGAAGACGTTGATGCCGGCATTGTTGACGAGGATGTCGATGCGCCCGAAGCGGGAAAGCGTCGCCTCGGCCGCCGCCGCGACGGCGGCATCCGACGTGACGTCGGTCTCGATGAACAGCGCCTTCGCGCCGGTGGCGGCGATGGCGTCGGCCGTCGCCTTGCCGGTCGCCGGATCGCGCTCGGCGATCACGACGGCTGCTCCCTCCCGCGCAAACGCATGCGCGATGGCCGCGCCGATGCCGCGCCCGGCGCCGGTGATGATCGCGACCTTGTCGTCGAGACGTGCTGCCATGGTGCTCACCAATCCACGATCGTGCCGTCGGGCATCATCGCCTCCCGGGTCGGGAACGGCTCCTGCTTGAAGGGGTGCTTCGCCGCCACGGCGAGATCGACCTCGACGCCGAGGCCAGGGGCCTCCGGCACCTGCCAGGCGCCGTCGACGCGCCGGATCGGCCCGTCCACCACCTCGAAATACCAGGGCACCGCGCCGGTCATCTCCTCCTGGATGATGACATTGGGCGTCGCGACGTCGAAATGCAGCGCCGCGACGCCGGCGATCGGCCCGAGCGGATTGTGCGGGGCAAGGCCGATGCCGGCGACCTCGCAGAGCGCCGCGATGCGCCGCGCCTCGCTGAAGCCGCCGCAATGGCAGAGGTCCGGCTGCGCCACCGTCATCGTCCGCGCCTCGACATAGGGCGCGAATTCGGCGGCGCTGGTCAGCCGCTCGCCATGCGCGATCGGCACCTTGGAGGCGAGGGCGATCGCCTTCATCGAGGCAACGTCGCCGGGCGGAATCGGCTCCTCGGCGAACATGACGCCGAAGGGCTCCAGCGCCTGGAGATAGGCGAGCGCGGCGCCGGCCGAGGCGCAGCGGCCGTGGAAATCGACCATCAGCTCGATCTCCGGCCCGACCGCCTCGCGCAGCGCCGCCATGCTGCGGGTGAAGTCGTCGAGCGCCTTCGGCGTCGCCGTGTAATGCGTATAGGGCACGTTGACGACCTTCATCGCCCGGTAGCCCTGTTCCTTCACGGCAAGGCCGCGCTCGACCAGCGAGGAGGCGTCCATCGAGTGATAGACGGCGTCCATCTGGCCGAGGCCGAGATGGGTATAGACGGGCACGCGCTCGCGCACCTTGCCGCCGAAGAGGCGCCAGACCGGTACGCCGAGCGACTTGCCGAGGATATCCCACAGCGCCATCTCGATGCCCGACAGCGCGGTCATGCCGATGACGCCGAGCGGCTGCCAGAAGCCGTGCTTCTTCATCGCGCGTACGGCCTGCTCGATGTCGCGCGGGTCGCGGCCGAGGAGGATCGGCTCGAGATCGGCGATGGCGCCGGTGATGGCGCGCGTCTTCCATTCGAGCGTCGCCTCGCCCCAGCCATAGAGGCCGTCCACATCGGTCAGGACGCGCACGAACACCCAGTTGCGCATCTCGGCATTGACGACATGCGTCTCGATCGCAGTAATCTTCATGATCTCAGCCCCGCCGTCCGAGTGCGCGCGAGCGGAGATTGTCGAGCAGGACGGCGATGAGAAGTATGACGCCGCGCACGACATATTGATAGAAGGCCTGGATGTTCATGAGGTTCATGACGTTCTCGGCGATGCCCATGATCAGGACGCCGACGATGACGCCGAGCATGGCGGCGCGGCCGCCGGCGAGCGAGACGCCGCCGAGCACGCAGGCCGAGATGACCGAGAGCTCGAGGCCCGTCGCGGCGTTGGGCTGGCCGGAGGTGATGCGCGAGGCGAGCAGGATGCCGGCGATGGCGCAGACGAGGCCCTGCAGCGTGAAGATCCAGATCCGCATCCAGTCGACATCGACGCCGGCGAGGCGCGAGGCTTCCGGATTGCCGCCGATGGCGAGCGTGTTGCGGCCGAAGACGGTGCGGTTGAGCAGGAAGCCGAAGGCGATGAAGAGGGCGAGCATGATCCAGATCGGCGTCGGGACGCCGAGGCCCTTCGACAGGGCGATCTGGTAGAAGGCGGGATCCTTGATGCCGACGGCGCGGCCGTCCGAGGCGATGAGGGCGAGGCCGCGCACGATCTGCATGGTCGCGAGCGTCGTGATCAGCGCGTTGATGCGGAGCTTCGCGATGACGATGCCGTTGACGAAGCCGACAAAGGCGCCGCAGGCGACCGCGATCAGGAGGCCGAGCGGGATCGAGCCGGTCATGTTCGAGGCCATCACCGCCACCATGCCGGTGAAGGCGACGATCGAGCCGACCGAGAGGTCGAAATCGCGCGAGGCGAGGCAGAACATCATCGTGCAGGCGACGATGCCGATCGTCACCACCGATTGCAGCAGGCCGAGCATGTTGCGCTCGGTGAGGAAGCTCGGGACCGTCAGCGACACCACCGCGAAGGCGACGGCGAAGATGACGACGAGGCCCTGCTCGCCGAGCAGGATCCGCTTCAAGGTTGCGGGCATCAGGAGACCTTCCGGGAGCGTTCGGCGGCGCCTGCATCGGGCAGGGCGGCGGCCAGGATCAGGCGTTCGTCGAAACCGTCGCGCGCAAAGCGTGCCGCGATGCGGCCGCCGCACATGACGTTGATGCGGTCGGAGATGCCCATGACCTCGGGCAGTTCGCTCGACACCACGACGATGGCGATGCCGCGCGCCGCGAGTTCGTAGAGCAGCTCGTAGATCTCGGCCTTGGCGCCGACATCGATGCCGCGCGTCGGCTCGTCGACGATGAGGACCCGCACATCGCTCTCGGCCAGCCAGCGGGCGAGGATCACCTTCTGCTGGTTGCCGCCGGAGAGATTGACGATGTCCTGGCTGCGCGAGGGCGTGCGGATGCGGAGGCTCTTGATGAAGCCGTCGGCCATCGCGGCTTCCTTGCCGAGATTGAGCACGCCGAAGGGCGAGAAATGGCGGCGGGCGGAGACGGCGATGTTGTCGGCGACCGAGCGGCCCTGGATGATGCCGTCGAACTTGCGGTCCTCCGGGCAGAGCACCAGCCCGGCGCGGATGGAGCGGCGCGGATCGCCGGCGGCAAGCGCCGCGCCGTCGATCGAAACGCTGCCGGCCTGGCGCGGGTCGGCACCATAGACGAGGCGCATCAACTCGCTGCGGCCGGCGCCGACGAGGCCGAAGAAGCCGAGGATCTCGCCGCCGCGCGCCTCGAACGAGACGGGCGCGGGCAGGCGGGCGCCCGAGAGGCCCTCGACCGCGAGGCGGACCGGGCCGGCGGGGCGGCCGCGCCAGCCCCAGATGTCGCTGATCGTGCGGCCGACCATCTCGGAGACGATCGCCTCGCGCGTGACGCCGTCCATGCTGGCATGGTGGGCGGCGAGGCGGCCGTCGCGCAGCACCGTGCAGCCGTCGCAGAGCTCGAAGATCTCGTCGAGCCGATGCGAGATGTAGAGGATGACCTTGCCCTCGTCGCGCAGCCGGCGGATCAGGCGGAAGAGGATGGCGCTCTCGCGCGAGGAGAGCGAGGAGGTCGGCTCGTCGAGGGCGATGACGCGGGCATCGAGCATCACCGCCTTGGCGATCTCGACCATCTGCCGCTCGCCGATCGACAGCGCCGAAACGAGGGTGCGCGGATCGACATCGATGCCGATCTCGCGGAGCTTGCCGCCGACCTCGTCGTCGAGTGCGCGGAAATCGATCACGCCGGCGCGGGCCGGGAAGCGGCCGAGGCGGAGATTTTCCGCGACCGTGAGGCCGGGGACGAGCTGCAATTCCTGGTGGACGACGATGACGCGGGCGGCGAAGGCGTCGCGCGTCGAGGAAAAGTCCTGCACCACGCCGTCGATGGCGATCGCGCCCTCGTCGGGGCGGGTGTCGCCGGAGAGGATACGGATCAGCGTCGACTTGCCGGCGCCGTTCTCGCCCATGAGGCCGTGCACGGTGCCGCGGGCGACGCCGAAGCTGACATCGGTCAGCGCGCGGACGCCCGGATAGCTCTTGGAGATGGTCTGGAACGCGAGAAAATCGCTCATGGTCGGCCCCGCCGCGTGAGGGTGCCCGGCGACGGAGGCCGCCGGGCGCATTCGCTGGAGGAGGGGGGCTACTGGATGCCGAGATCCTTGCGGACGGCCTCGAAGTCACTGCGCGTGGCGAGCTGGCCGGCGGTGAGCGTCAGGGCCGGTGGCGCCTTGTCGTTGGCGACCCACTCATACATGTTGAGCGCCGTCTCATAGCCGTGCCGCTTCGGCGAGATGATCACCGTGCCGACGAAGCCGGTCGCTTCCGGCTTCTTGAACTCGTTGATCGCCGATTCCGCACCGCCGATGCCGACGCCGATGACGTTGGAAGCGGGGATGCCGACGCTCTCGGTGGCGCGGACGGCGCCGAGCACCGCCTCGTCATTGAGGCCGAAGGCGATCCAGTTCTTGATGTCGGCATGCTTGTTGAGCACGACGGTCGCGGCGTTCAGCGCCGCCTCGGTGTCGGTCTTGGCCTGCGGCGCGTCGAAGATGTTCTCGGCCGGGAAGCCGGCGGCCTTCAGCGCGGTGATGGCGCCCTCGACGCGGTCGACGGCGGTCGGCAGCTGGTCATAGGAGACGCGGATGGCGCCGGTGGTCTTCGGGTCCCAGCCGCGCGCCTTCATCTCGGCGGCGATGGCGACGCCGACGGCCTCGCCGATCTTCGTCGCGGAAATGCCCATATGCGGTACGCTCTCGATCGGCTTGCCGTCGGCATCGACGAGGCGGTCGTCGACCGTCATCAGCTTGAGGCCGTTCGCCTCGGCCTTGGCGACGATGCCGGGTCCGAGCTTGACGTCGGGCGTGCAGATGATGAACCCCTGCGCGCCCTGCGCGCCGAGATTGTCGATCGCCGACTGGACCTTCTCGCCGTCTTCGGCGCCGATCTTGACCAGCGTGAAGCCCTTCTCCTTGGCCGCGACCTCGGCGAACTTCCACTCGTCCTGGAACCAGGGCTCCTCGGGCTGCTTCACGATGAAGCCGATCTTGATGTCGGCCGCGTAGGCGGACGACAGCGCGATCATCATGGCCGCACCAGCCATGACGGCACTCTTCCAAAGGCGCATTGCCTCACTCCCTCGAGATGGATTTCCTCCGCCGCGGCAGGCGCGGCAGGGGCAATTCCTACCTAAATCATCATACCAGTCAATATCTCTTGTATGATTATTTGGCGGGCAGCTGACCGCTCGCCAAGCGCGGCCGGATCGGCGATGCTCAGCGATCGGTTGGGGGACGCTCAGATGACGGAGGCCGTGTTCGGCGACGACGAGGAGGAGGGGGCGCCGCCGGCGCGCCGCTTGCGGCCGCGCGTCGCAAGGGAAGTGGTGGCGGCGCTGGCGCGGGCGATCGCATCCAGCCGCTTCGCGAGCGCACGACGCTGCCGAGCGAGGCCGCGCTCTGCGCCGAGTTCGGCGTCAGCCGAACGGTGATCCGCGAGGCGCTGAAGACGCTGGAATCAAAAGGCCTGCTGCGTGGCAAGCCGCGCGTCGGCACGCTGGTGCGCCCGAAGAGCGACTGGAACCTGCTCGATGCCGAGCTGCTCGACTGGATGGGCGCCGATTTCCTCGACGACGCACTGCTGGAGGCGATCCTCGAGGCGCGCGAGACGGTCGAGCCCGTCGCAGCCGAGCTCGCCGCGAGCCGCGCGAGCCCTCAGGAGATCGCCGACCTCCACCATGCCGTCGCCCGCATGCGGACGGCCGGAGATCATCTCGCCTTCACCGAGGCGGATGTCGTCTTTCACACCGTGCTGCTGAAGGCGAGCCACAACCCGGTCTTCGCCCAGTTCTCCGCCATCATCGAGGCGGGACTGAAGCGGGCGCTCGGCGCCTCGAACCGGGCGGCGGGGCCGGGCATCGAGGAGGCCCTCGCCGTTCATCAGCAGCTCGTCGAGGCGCTGCGCCTTCGCGACAAGAGCGCGGCGCGGGCCGCCTCGCTCGCCATTCTCGAACGCGCCCGGCGCGACCTGCCGGTGGCGGGCTGAGCGCCCGTCACCGTCGCCGCGCTGGCGTTTCTTGCTACTGCGGGATCTCGACGTGGCCGCCGAAGCCGAAGCGCATCGCGGAGAGCATGCGGTCGGCATAGGTGTGCTCCTCGCGCGAGCGGAAGCGGGCGAACAGCGCGGTCGCGAGAACCGGGATCGGAACGGCCTCTTCGATCGCCGCCTGCACCGTCCAGCGGCCTTCGCCGCTGTCGGCGACCGAGCCCGAATAATGCGCGAGCTCGGCGTCGGAGGCGAGCGCCTGCGCCGTCAGGTCGAGCAGCCAGGACGAGACGACCGAGCCGCGGCGCCAGACTTCGGCGATGTCGGCCATGTCGAGGTGGAAGCGCTCGTTCTCGGGCAGGTTGTCGGAGCCCTTCATCTTGAGGATGTCGAAGCCCTCGGCATAGGCCTGCATGAGGCCGTATTCGATGCCGTTATGCACCATCTTGACGAAGTGGCCGGCGCCGGCCGGGCCGGCATGGATATAGCCGCGCTCGGCGCGGTCGTCGGTGCTGGTGCGGCCGCGGGTGCGGTCGATCGTGCCGATGCCGGGGGCGAGCACGGAGAAGATCGGGTCGAGGCGCGTCACCTCGGTCTCGCTGCCGCCGATCATCATGCAGTAGCCGCGCTCGAGGCCCCAGACGCCGCCGGAGGTGCCGACGTCGATATAGTTGAGGCCCTTCTCGACGAGCGCTGCGGCGCGGCGGATGTCGTCCTTGTAGAAGGTGTTGCCGCCGTCGATGATCGTGTCGCCGGGCTCGAGGATCGCGGCGAGCGCGGTGATCGTGTCCTCGGTCGGCGCGCCGGCCGGCAGCATGACCCAGACGGCGCGGGGCTTCGAGAGCTTGGCGACCACGTCCTCGAGGCTCGATGCGCCGGTCGCGCCCGCCTCGGCGATGGCGTGGACCGCGTCGCTGCTGCGGTCGAACACGATCGTCTCGTGGCCGCCGCGCATCAGCCGCTTGGCGATGTTGCCGCCCATCCGGCCAAGTCCGATGATCCCGAGCTGCATGTCCTGCTCCTTGCAAGGTTGGTGATGGCCGACGGCCGCTGATCGTTCGTGAAGAGGATTAGAGCAGAATTCTTCACAGGGTGTGACGGCTTTGCCCGCCGCATGCTAGCAAGCCGCTGCAACGGGTCGGTGAGGGATTCTGCGGCGGATGTGGTCGAGCTTTGATCTGGGGTCGCTGCTGTTCGTCCTCGCCGCGGTGATCGGCCTCGCCAATGAGCGCTTCATCCGCCTGCCGCGGCCGATCGCGCTGCTCGTCGGCGCGCTCCTCGTCTCCTTCGCGCTGATGGCGGTCTCCCACCTGATGCCGCATACCGATCTCGCCGACCGCACCGAGCAGAGGATCGTGACCGCCGATCTGCCGGCGGTGCTGCTCGACGGCGTGCTCGCCTTCCTCCTGTTCGCGACCAGCCTCACCACCGATGCGGAGCGCCTTCGCAAGCGTGCCAAGCCGATCTTCCTGCTCGCAACGCTCGGCGTCGCCATCGCCCTGGTGCTGTTCGGCTTCGGCATCCAGGCGGTGCTGGCGGCGACCGGCGTCGCGGTGCCGCTCACCTGGTGCCTCGTCCTCGGCGCGATCCTGGCGCCGACCGACGCCGTCGCGGTCGAGCAGTTGCTGGCAAAGGTCAAGATGCCGCCCGAGATCCACGATCTCATCGCCGGCGAGAGCCTCTTCAACGATGGCGCCGCCGTGGTGTTCTTCTTTGCCGCGCTCGGGGCAGCCACCGGCGAGGGCGCCGCCATCGGCCGTGGCCATCTGGTGCTCGAACTCGTCATCGGCGGCGGTGGCGGCGCGCTGCTCGGCTTCCTCACCGGCTGGGTGGCGCGGCAGGCGATGCGGCTCGTCAGCGAGGATCATCTCGTGGTGACGATCTCGCTCGCTCTGGTGCTCGCGACCTACCGCATCGCCGTCTTCCTCGATCTCTCCGGGCCGATCGCCGTCGTCGTCGCCGGGCTGACGCTCTGCCATTGGCGCGCCTCGGTCGATGGCCACGCCACCTGGCGTGGAAACATCCGCGCCTTCTGGTCGATGGCTGACGAGATCATCAACACGCTCCTGTTCATGCTGATGGGCTTCGAGGTGCTGCAGATCCCGCTCGGCGCCGCCGGCATCGTGCCGCTGCTCGCCGCGATCCCGCTGGCGATTGCCGTGCGCTTCGCCAGCGTCGCGATCCCGCTTCTCCTCGCGCGGCCGAAGGACCGAGAGACGGCGCGCGCCATCGGCGTCCTCACCTGGACGGGCCTGCGCGGCGGCATCTCGATCGCGCTGGTGCTGGCCTTGCCACCGAGCCCCTATCGCGAGACGCTGACCGCCATCTGCTATGCCGTGGTGATCTTCTCGGTCATCGTGCAGGGCCTTTCGACGCCGGCGGTGGTGCGGTTTCTCTATCGCGGCAGGGACTGACGGCGGCCAACCACCATAACGGCACAGCAAGAGTGCCGAACTCACGACGATCCTGGGAGGGACGAGAATGCAGAGGCTGATCGTGTTGCAATCGCTCTGGGCGATGGAGCGGCGGCAGACCGACGGGATGGAGCGGTCGCTCGAAGAGAATGTCGCGATGATCGTTGCGGCCGGCTATCACGGCGTCTCCACCGACTGGCGCGACCGCGCGCGCTCGAAGCGCATCGCCGCGCTGTTGAAGCCGCATGGCATGGTCGCCGAGGGCCAGTGCTTCCCGCAGACCGTCGATGATCTGAAGCCCGTGCTCGAGATCGCCACCGAGACCGGGCTGCATCATCTCGATATCCAGCCGGATGTGCGCCCGCGCACCATGGCGGAATGCGTGCCGCTGATCGAAGGCTGGATGCGCCTCGCCGAGGAGGTCGATTTCCCCGTCTATATCGAGACGCATCGCGACCGGATGACGACCGATCTCTATTTCGTGCTCGACCTCATCGAGCGCTTCCCGGAGATGCGGCTGCTCGCCGATCTCTCCCACTTCCTGGTCGGACGCGAATTCGCCGATCCGGTCTCGGACGAGAACCACGCCTATATCCATCAGGTGCTCGACCGCTCCTGGGCGCTGCATGGCCGCGTCGCCAGCCGCGAGCAGGTGCAGATCGAGATCTCCTTCCCGCATCACAGGAAGTGGCTCGACCTCTTCCTCTCCTGGTGGGACTACGGCATCCGCTCGTGGAAGCGGCGCGCCGGCCCCGATGAGGAACTTTCCTTCGTCTGCGAACTTGGTCCCCAGCCCTATGCGATCGCCGGAGCCGACGGCAACGATCTCAGCGACCGCTGGAGCGATGCGCTGATGCTCCGCGAGGAGGTGACGGCGTTGTGGGCGAGGATTGCGCGCGAGGCCAGCTGAACAAAGCTCGTCCCGTGCTGGACGAGGGATAGGCTTGTGCTTGCGTCATCTGGTGTCAGTTCGTTAACGTCAAGCTCGAATCACGACAGCGTGGGGGGATGCGCTTCGGTGGTGTCACGCTCGAAGTTCGTCGTCTGGCTCGTCGCCCTCTGCGCGATCGTCGCGCTGGTGCGGCCCGTGGCGGCGTCGGCGGCGACCGAGAGCGTCGCCCCGCCGCCCGCGCAGATCGCCGCCATGGGTTCGGCCGATCCGTCGGCGCCCTCCGCGACCGCCAAGCCCGCTGCCACCTCCAAGCCCGCCGCGAGCAAGCCCCAGCAGAAGCGAAAGGCGAAGCCCGCCAAGGTCGTCGCGCCGACCAAGGCGGCGAGCGTCTATCTGATGCGCGGCTTTCTCGGCGTCTTTTCGCTTGGCATGGACCGCCTCGATGCGAGCCTCAGGGCCAAGGGCGTCAAGACGCGGATTCTCAGCCACACCGGCTGGCCGAGCGTCGTCTCCGAGATCCTCGCCGAGCAGGCGCTGCATCCCGGCCAGCATGCGCCGGTGGTGATCGTCGGCCATTCGCTCGGCGGCAATGCGGCCCTGCAGGCGGGCTATGTGCTCGGAAAGCAGGGCTTTCCCGTCGATCTGGTGGTGACGGTCGACCCGACCATGTCGCGCCCGATCTCTCCGGTCGTGAAGCGCTATCTCAATGTCTACATGTCCGGCGATGCCTTCGGGACGAAGCTCGCCGCCACCGGCAAGGCCGTCGCCAATGACGACATCCGCAGCAATCCCCTGCTCAACAAGCCCGGCGTCAATCACTTCACGATGGACGAGAACCCGCTCGTCCAGCAGCAGATCCTGAACGAGGTGATGCGTACGCTCGGCCGCAGTGGACGGCGCGGATGAGGACGGCGCGTCGGATCGCTGCGTCCAGCAGGCCCGCTGGCATCGAGACGGGCGAGCCCTGGCCGCGCCGTGTCGTCGTCACCGGCGCTGGCGGCCATCTCGGCGGCTGGATCGTCGCGATCCTCGCCTCGGGCGGCGTCGCCGTGACCGCGACGGCGGGGCCGGGCGAGGACCCGGCCGTGCTGCGCGCCGAACTGCTCGCTTCCGGCGTCGACCCCGCGCTGCTGCGCATCGTCGCCTGCGACCTCTCCGACCACCCCTGCTGGGCCGAGATCATGGCCGGGCAGGATGCGCTGATCCATGCCGCGGCGCCGATGCCGCATGTGCTGCCCGAAGCGGCACCCTCGCTGGTCGCCTGCGCCCGCGACGGGTCGCGGCGCGTCGTCGAGGCGGCGGCGGCAGCGGGCATTCGCCGCATCGTCATCACCTCGTCGATCATGGCCGCGCTCTATGCGAGCGGCCGGCCGGAGGGCCATGTCGTCAGCGAGGCGGACTGGTCGGAGCCGGGCGCAGCCCCGATGACCGTCTATGCCGAGGCGAAGACCATTGCCGAGCGCACGGTCTGGGAGGCCGCCGCCGAGGCCGGCCTCGAGGTCACCGCCGTCAATCCCGGCGTCATCTTCGGGCCGGGGCTGACCTCCTCGATCTCGCCCTCGCTCAATCTCTTCCGCGAGATCCTGAACGGCCGCGCCATCGTCGCGCCGCGCATCCTGCTGCCCCTGGTCGACGTGCGTGACGTCGCCTGGCTGCATGTCGCCGCGCTCGTCTCGGATGCGGCGATCGGCGAGCGCATCTTCGCCGTCGCCGACCAGATCTGGCTTGCCGATCTCGTCGGCCGCATCCGCGCCGACGGCTTCGAGCATCTGCCGGTGCCGCGGCCGATCGACGATGAACGCGCCCGCAAGCTCGCCGACAGCTTCACGATCCTCAGCTATCTCCGCCACGACATCGGTGACGCCCGCTGGATCGCGCGCGGCAAGGCGGAGGCGCTGCTCTCGCTGCGCTGGCGGCCTGTCGAGGAGACCATCGCCGAGACGATCCGCTTCCTCTCGGCCAAGAATCGCGCCCGCGACGCTGCCTGATCAGGCCGCGCGGGCCTCGGCGAGTTCCCGCCGCAGCGCCTTCTCGAAGTCGTAGACGTCGATCTCGATGGCGTGGCGCGGCGTGCGCTCGAAGTTCCAGTGCGGATGCGCCGTCTCATGCGCGATGCGCCGCTCAAGATCGGCCGGCCGTGGCAGCTTGCCCGTCGCCTGCAGCGCCACGATCCGCGCCTGCAACTCGGCCAGCGGCCAGATGCAGCCGATCGGCTGGAACAGGCCGACGAAATCGAGCGTCGGATAGGCTGCCGGCATCATCTTGAGATAGAGCGGCACGTCGAGCGCGGCCGCGAAATCGAACAGTCCCGCGCCAAAGAACGGGAAGCGCGTGCGATAGCCTGTGGCGAAGATCACGGTGTCGAAGGCCTCCACCGTGCCGTCCGCGAAGCGCACATTTGGCCCCTCGAAGCGATCGATGCCGGGGCGGGTGGCGACGGTGCCATGGCGGAGGCGGTCGAGCAGTTCCGAATTCAGCGTCGGATGCATCTCGAGCACGCGCCGCTCCGGCTCCGGCAGGCCGTAGCGCTTGTAGGGGCCGACGATCAGCTTGAGCATCACGGCGAGGATGCGCTGGCGCAGCGGCTTCGGGATGTGGCGGAGCCGGCGATAGGCGACGTCGATCGGCATGCCCAGCACGATCTTCGGCACGATGTGATAGCCGCGCCGCATGCTGATCGCGGTGTGCGCGGCGACGCGCGACACCGCCACGGCGATGTCGCAGGCCGAATTGCCGCCGCCGACGACGAGCACGCGCTGGTCGCGGAACGGCTCGGCGCGGCGATAGTCATGCGCATGCAGGATCCGGCCGTCGAAGGCGCCGGGCGTCTCGGGGATCTGCGGGTCCCAGTGATGGCCGGAACAGACGACGAGGCGGTCGAACACCTCGTCCGTGCGGCCGGCGGGTCCCTCGATGGTCAGCTGCCAGCGGTCGCCCTCGATCGGCGCGGCGTGGACGACGCGGCTTTCGAAGCGGATGAAGCGCGCCAGGCCGAACTTTGCCGCATAGGCCTCGAAATAGGCGAGCAGCTGCCGGTGCGAGGGAAAGTCCGGATAATCAGCCGGCATCGGGAAGTCGGAATAGTGCGACAGCCGCTTCGAGGAGATGATGTGCGTCGTCTCGTAGACGCTCGCATGGCCGGTGGTGTCGCGATAGACCCAGTTGCCGCCGAGCTCGGCCTGCGCCTCGAAGCAGGTGATGTCCGTGAGCCCCGCCTCGGCCAGCGTCTTGATGGCGGCAAGCCCGGACGGTCCGGCGCCGATGATGGCGATCTTGGGCATGGCGATCTTAGGCATGGCGGTCTTGGGCATCACGGTCGTTTGCTCCCAATCTGCTGCCATTCCTTCACCTCCCCCTGAGGGGGAGGTCGGACCGCAGGTCCGGGAGAGGGTTTACGGCGTATCCGGAGAGGCCGTAAACCCTCTCCCGCCGCGCTTCGCGCGTCGACCTCTCCCTCAGGGAGAGGTGAAGACCGTCTCCACCCTAGCCGCTTCGCCGAGGCCCGGCAAAGTGCTGCCGCTCAGCGCTCTCCGCGCCGGAACGGCTGCATCAGCGCCTGCGGGACGCGGGCGCGGCGGGCCATCACGAGGAGGGCGAGGATCGACATCAGATAGGGGATCATCAGGAAGAGCTGGTAGGGGATCGCCTTGCCGACGACATGCTGCAGGCGGAGCTGGTAGGCGTCGAAGAGGGCGAAGAGCAGCGCGCCGAGCAGCGCCCGCGCCGGCCGCCACGAGGCGAAGACGACGAGCGCGATGCAGACCCAGCCTCTGCCCTGTACCATGGTCGGGAAGAAGGAATTGAAGGCGGCGAGCGTCAGGAACGCGCCGCCCACCGCCATCAGCGCGCTGCCGAAGACGACCGCGCCGATGCGCACGCGGACGGGGTTGATGCCCTGCGCCTCGGCGGCATGCGGGTTCTCGCCGACGATGCGGATGGCGAGGCCGAGCGGGGTCCGCGCCAGGGCAAAGGCGATGACGAGCGCCAGCGCGATGGCGAGATAGGTCGGCGCCGTCTGGCTGAACACGGCCTCGCCGAGAAAGGGCAGGTCCGACAGCACGGGAATCTTGACGACCTGGAACGGCACGATCGTCGGCGGCGAGCCGGAGACGGGGATGGCGAGGCGGAAGATGAAATAGGAGAGGCTCGAGGCGAACAGCGTGATGCCGAGGCCGGTCACATGCTGCGACAGGCCGAGCGGCACGGTGAGGAGCGCATGCAGGAGGCCGAAGGCGGCGCCGGACAGGGCCGCGACGAGAAGGCCGAGCCAGAGATCGCCGCCATGATAGACCGTCATCCAGCCGATCATCGCGCCGAAGGTCATGATGCCCTCGATGCCGAGATTGAGCACGCCGGCGCGCTCGCAGATCAGCGCCCCGAGCGTGCCGAAGATCAGCGGCGTCGCGATGCGCAGCACCGCCGCCCAGAGCCCCGCCGACGCGAAGATGTCGAGCACGTCCATCATCGGCGGATCCGGTAGTTGGCGAGCGAGAGCGCGACGAGCATGGCGATGAGCGACATCGCCACGATCACGTCGGCGATGAAGGAGGGGACGCCGAGCGCGCGGCTCATCGAATCCGCGCCGACGAACATCGTGGCCACGAAGACGGCCGCGAAGACGACGCCGATCGGGTTCAGCGCCGCCAGCATGGCGACGACGATGCCGGTATAGCCGAAGCCGGGCGAAAGATCGGTGGTGACATAGCCCTTGACGCCGAGCACCTCGATCGCCCCGGCAAGGCCGGCGAGACCACCCGAGAGGCAGGCGACCTTGACCAGCACGCCGGTGAGCGAGACGCCGGCGAAGCGGGCGGCGGCGGGGTTGAGGCCGGCGGCGCGGCTCTCCATGCCGAAGACGGTGCGGGCCTGGACGAGCGCGATCAGCAGCGCGAGCCCCACCGCGACGAGGAGGCCGACATGCAGCCGCGTGCGCGCGACCAGCTTCGGCAGCATGGCGTCACCGACGATCGGTACCGATTGCGGCCAGCCGAAAGCGAGTGGGTCCTTGAGCGCGCCCTCGATCATCATCGAGACGAAGAGAAGGGCGACGAAGTTGAGGAGCAGCGTCGTCACCACCTCGTCGACGCCGAAGCGAAGGCGGAGCGCCAGCGGCCCGAGCAGCAGCAGCGCGCCGGCGATGGCGCCGGCCAGCATCAGCGCGGGGACCATCAGGAAAGGCGGCAGATGCAGCCCATGCTGCGAGCCGAGGGCTGCGGCGGCGAGCGCACCGACGAGGAACTGGCCCTCGGCGCCGATGTTCCAGAGCCGCGCCCGGAAGGCGACGGCGGCGGCAAGGCCGGTGAGGATCAGCGGCGCGGTGCGGGTCAGCGTCTCGGTGATGGCAAGGCGGGAGCCGAAGGCGCCGATCAGCATGCGGCGATAGGCTTCGAGCACCGGCGCGCCAGCGATGGCGATGAGGATGCCGGCGAGCGCGAGGGCGACGAGCACGGCGGCGACCGGCGCGCCGAGGCGGAGCGCGAAGGGTACATGCGTGCGGCGTTCGAAGCGGATCACGCCGCGTCCTCCCAGCTGCCGGCCATCATCAGGCCGAGCCGGCGCGGATCGGCGGCTGCGACCGGGATCGGCGGCGACAGGCGGCCCTTGACGATCGCCTGGACGCGGTCGGCGAGCGCCAGGATCTCGTCGAGATCCTCCGAGATGAGGAGAACGGCGGTGCCCTGCCGGCGCGCCGCGAGGATCTCGCCATGCACGGCCGCGACCGCGCCCTCGTCGAGACCGCGCGTCGGCTGCGCCGCGATCAGGATGCGCGGGCTGGTCTCGAGATTGCGGCCGAGGATGAGCTTCTGCATGTTGCCGCCCGAAAGAAGACGGATCGGGCTGTCCGCGCTGCCGCCGCGCACGTCGAAGCGCTCGATGACGGCGCGCGCGAAGGCACGGCCGGCGGCGCGGCGGACGAAGCCGGCGGCCGAGAAGCGCGGTTCGCGGATGCGCTCGAGCACGGCGTTCTCCCAGACGGCCATTTCGCCGACGGCGCCATCGGCATGGCGATCCTCGGGGATGCGGCCGACGCCGGCGGCGACGAAGCCGCGCGGGGAGGGGTGGGCGACCGGAGCGCCATAGAGTTCGAGCGCGCCGCTCGTCGGCCGTTCGAGGCCTGAGACGAGGCGGACGAGGCTCGCCTGGCCATTGCCGGAGACGCCGATGATGCCGAGCGTCTCGCCGGCGCGGACCTCGAAGGAGAGGCCTCTGAGCGCCTTGCCGACATCGACGCCGGCGGCCCGGAGCGCGACCGCGCCCGGCGCCTGGCTTTCGCGGCGCGGGCGGGCGACGCGGCGGCCGACCATCAGCTCGGCGAGCTCGTCCTTGCTGGTTTCGCTGGCGCGCCGCTCGGCGACGACCTTGCCGCCCCTCAGCACCACGACGCGGTCGGCGGCGGCCAGCACCTCGTGCAGCTTGTGCGAGATGAAGATGATCGAGAGGCCGCGCTCGGCCATGCCGCGCAGCGTTCGATAGAGCTGCTCGGCCTCCTGATGCGTCAGCACCGCGGTCGGCTCGTCGAGGATCAGCACCCTGGCGTCGCGATAGAGCGCCTTCAGGATCTCGACCCGCTGCCGTTCGCCGACCGAGAGATCGCCGACACGAGCATCCGGGTGCACCGCGAGGCCGAAGGTCTCCGACAGCGCGGCGAGCTTCGCCCGCGCCGCGCCCGCATTGAGGCCGAGCGCGCCGAGCGGCCGCGTGCCGGCGATGATGTTTTCGAGCACGGAAAGGTTGGCGGCGAGCGCGAAATGCTGGTGCACCATGCCGATGCCGGCCTCGATCGCGGCGCGGGGCTTGCCGGGCGGCAGCTCCTTGCCAAAGGCGATGACGCGGCCGGCATCGGCGGTGTAATGGCCGAACAGGATGTTCATCAGCGTCGTCTTGCCGGCGCCGTTCTCGCCGAGCAGGGCCAGCAATTCGCCCTGGCGCAGCTCCAGCGTCACGTCGTCATTCGCCGTCAGCGCGCCGAAGCGCTTGGTGATGCCCTCGAGGCGGAGGACCGCCGTCACGACGGCAGCCCGGCGATCGTGGTGCGGAACGACCACGGCACGGCCTTTTGCAGCGACCGCGCGAGGCGGAGCAGCAGGCCGTCGCTGCCCATCGGGCCGATCAACTGCACGGGCAGCGGCAGTCCGGCGCCGTCGCGGCCATGCGGGATGGTGAGCGCCGGCGTGCCCGCGACATTGGCGAGCATGGCATAGGGCGCGAAATCGCTCATCCGCCGCCATTGCAGCTCGACATCATCATGATCGAACGGGAAGGCGCCGATGGCGAGCGGCGGGCCGGAGAGCATCGGCGTCACCAGGATGTCGATCTCGTCGAAGAGCCGCCAGAGCGCATGCGCGGTGCGCACCGCCGCGATCTCCGCCGCCTGATAGTCGCGCGCCGTCATTTCGAGCCCGCGCCGCGCGACGGCCGCGGTCAGCCTCTCGACCTTCGAGAGGTCCGGCCTATTGCGGGCGAGATTGGTGCAGATGATGCGGTCGAACACCATCTCCGACGCCTGCAGGAGCGGCGTGAAGCGATGGGGGTCGAGCATCGTGACGGAATGTCCGGCGCTCGCGAGCACCGCCGCCGCATGCTCGGTGGCGGCGCGGCGGTCGGCATCGATCGGCCGCAGTTCGGCGACGTCGAGCACGAGGCCGACGCGGAGCGGCGCCACTCCTTCGTCGAGCCGGCTGGCGATCGGCAGGTCGAGATCGGGATCGGGGACATAGCCCTCGCCGCTGCCGGAGAAGTGCTCGAGCGCCAGCGCGGTATCGCGCAGTGACCTGGAGACGACGAGTTCGGCCGCGATGCCGCCGATATGATTGCCGAAATCCGGCCCGCCCGGCATCGCGCCGCGCGTCGGCTTCAGCCCGACGAGACCACAGCAGGCGGCGGGAACGCGGGTCGAGCCGCCGGCATCGGTGGCATGGGCGAGCGCGACGATGCCCGCGGCCACCGCCGCGGCGGCGCCGCCCGACGAGCCGCCCGCCGTCAGCGTGGGGTCGAGCGGATTGCGGGCGACCGGGCCGATCGCCGGCTCGCTCGACAGCGACAGGCCGAATTCGGGAACGGTGGTAATGCCGAAGGGGACGAGGCCGCCGGCCTTGAAGCGGCGGGCGAGTTCGGCATCGGTCTCGGGCGGGACCGGCGGCAGCGAAGCCGAGCCGCAGACGACCGGCAGGCCGATGGCGGCGGCGCCGAGATCCTTCATCAGGAACGGCACGCCCGCGAAGGGCTTCATCGCGTAGTATTTCGGCCGCCGCTTGAGCCCCGCATCGATCGCGGCGGCGTCCGAGCGGCCGAGATCGGCGGCGAGAAACGAGATGGCGCCGAAGGCTTCGACCTCTGCGGCGCGGGCAAGGGCTGCCTCCATCGTGGCGCCGGCCGTCGTACGGCCGGAGCGGATCGCCTCAGCGAGCGCGGCGCCGTCGGAGGGGTCTGGCTCGTCGTGCACGGCGCTGTCCTGATGCATCGGGTTCGATCACCCGGTCTTCACCTCCCCCTGAGGGGGAGGTCGGACCGAAGGTCCGGGAGAGGGTTTACGGCGCATCCGGAGAGGCCGTAAACCCTCTCCCGCCGGCTTCGCCGTCGACCTCTCCCTCAGGGAGAGGTGAAGGGTCCTTGAGACGCCAGAGCGAGCGAAAGCCTCAGGTCGGCTCGGCCGGATCGACCGGCACCTTGAAGCTACCGTCCTTGATCGCCTTGCGCTTCGCTTCCATCGCCGGCACCGAATCCGCCATCACCATGCTCTCGGTGAAGACGATGTCGTTGCCGCCTTCCTTCATGAAGGAGAAGGCGCTGTAGTCCTTGCCGGTCTTGGCGCCCGCCTGCGTATCCTTGATGGCGGCGTCGAGGATCGGCCGGAAATACCACATTGCATTGGCGAAGACGGTTTCGGGATAGCGCGGCGTGTAGTCGATCAGCGAGCCGACCGACTTGATGCCCTTCTCCTTGGCGGCGTCGGCCGTGCCGATGCGCTCGCCGAACAGGATGTCGGCGCCGGCATCGATCTGGGCGAGGCCCGATTCGCGCGCCTTGGGCGGATCGAAGAACGTGCCGATGAAGCCGATCAGGAACTTCGAGTCGGGGCGCACTTCCTTCACGCCGGCGCGGAAGGCGTTGATGAGGATGTTGACCTCGGGGATCGGGATGGCGCCGACGGCGCCGAAGGTTCCGGTCTTCGACATCGGGGCCGCCAGCATGCCGGCGAGATAGGCCGCCTCGTGGTTCCAGGTGCCGAAGGTGCCGAAATTGTCGCCGGCCGGGCCGCCGGAGGAGCCCATCAGGAAGGCCGTGCCGGGATAATCGGCCGCGACCTGCCGCGCCTCGGTCTCGACGGCATAGGATTCGCCGACGATGAGCTTGTTGCCGGCCTCGGCATATTCGCGCATGGCGCGCGGATAGTCGGTGCCCGAAACGCCTTCGGAGAAGGTGTATTCGATGACGCCGTCCTTGGCCGCGGCCTGCAGCGCCTCATGCAGGCGCGAATTCCAGGCATTCTCGACCGGCGAGGCATGGATGCCCGCGACCTTCAGCTTTTCGGCCGCGAAGGCGCGCGGCGCGGCGAGAGCGAGCGTGCCGGCGGCGGTTCCTTGCAGGAAGCGGCGCCGTGAAACGGTGATGGACATGACTGTTCCCCTCTGGTGCGCTGCGGCGCGCGGACCGATGGCCGAACCCTCTCCGGGTCTTTTGTCTGGCCGGTCAATTTCCATCGTCTGCCCAGGAAATTGTCAAGCCCATGACCTGTGCATTCCCCGCTCTCCCCAGAATGCTGCAGCGCGGGGGAACCGCTCCGCGCCGGGTTTGTTGGGCTGCCATGACCAGCGAGGTGATGATGACGGTGAGCGAGATCAGCGGGCGAGACGATAGCGTGGGCGCGTTCGGCGGAATGCGGCAGGAAGTTTCGTCCGCCATCCGCGCGACCTATCGCGTCCAGTTCAATGACGATTTCACCTTCGCCGATGCGGCGCGGCTCGCGCCCTATCTCGCCGGCCTCGGCATCAGCCATCTCTATGCCTCGCCGATCTTCGCGGCCCGCGCCGGCTCGGCGCATGGCTATGACATGGTCGATCCCGGCGTGATCAGCGCGGCGCTCGGCGGCGAAGCCGGCTTCCGCGCCCTGGCGGCGCGACTCGCGGAGGAGGGCATCGGCATCATCCTCGACATCGTGCCGAACCACATGGCGGCCGACCCGGCCAACCCCTTCTGGATGGACGTGCTCGAATTCGGCGCCGATGCGGCCTCGGCGGGCGTGTTCGACATCGATTTCACCCGCCGCATCGCGCTGCCCTGGATGGAAGAGGGCGCAGCGCCGATCGAGCGGCTCGCCTATGACGCAGAGGGCGGCCGCGTCGTCGCGCTGGTTGCCGGCCAGGGCGTGCCGCTCGCGCCCGGCGGTGTCGCGGCGTTGCTCGAGCGCATCGGCGCCGGCGAAGCGGCCGAGGCCTGGCGCGCGATCGACCGCTGCAAGGCCGAACCGGCCTCGATCGCGGCGGCGCGCACGGCGCTGCGCGAGGCAGTGGCCGCGATGGGCGAGAGCTTCGAGCGGGCGCTTTCGGGCGCCGATCTCGACGCCGTCCATGCCGTGCAGCATTGGCAGGCGGTGCCGTGGCGGCAGATCGAGGCGCTCAACTATCGCCGCTTCTTCGAGGTGTCGCATCTCCTCGGCGTCCGCATCGAGGATGAGGCCGTCTTCGAAATGGTGCACCGGCTGCCGCTCGCTCTCTTGCGCGAGGGGCTGGTACAGGGGCTGCGCGTCGACCATGTCGACGGGCTCGCCGATCCCGCCGGCTACCTGACGCGGCTCCGCGACGAGGCGGGGCCGGAGGCGCTGATCCTCGTCGAGAAGATCCTCGGGCCCCGTGAGGCGCTGCGCGACTGGCCGATCGACGGCACCACCGGCTATGAGCGGCTCAACCTCATCAACGCCGC
Source organism: Kaistia sp. (assembly GCA_965229325.1). Classification (GTDB taxonomy): domain Bacteria; phylum Pseudomonadota; class Alphaproteobacteria; order Rhizobiales; family Kaistiaceae; genus Kaistia. The sequence goes on from OZ245873.1 coordinate 4,140,095, forward strand.
CTTCGTCGCGCCGGCGGGCCGCGCCGCGTTCCAGGACTATCTCGCCGCGCGCGGCTCCGTCACCGGTGCGCCGCTCGCCCGTATCGCTGCCGCCAAGGCCGAGGTGATCGAGACGGGCTTCAAGCCTGAACTCGCCACTCTCGTCGCGAGCGCCGCGGCGGTTCTGGGGTCCGAGGCTCCGGCCCGCAGCGAGCTGCAGGCCGCCCTCGTCGCGCTGCTCGCCGCCTTCCCGGTTTATCGCTCCTATGTCGCGTCCCTGCCGGCCGCGGCAGAAGATGTCGCGCTCTGGCGGGAGGCGGCGCGGCGCGTCGCGGCGGATGCACCGGCGCTCGCGCCGATCGCCGACCGGTTGCTGGCGGCCGTGCTCTCGGAGCCCGGCGCCGCGGCCGACCGCTTCCGGCGGCTTTTCCAGCAATTGTCCGGCCCGGCCATGGCCAAGGGCTTCGAGGACACCGAGCTCTATCGCAGCGTCGGCCTTGCCTCCGTCAACGAGGTCGGCTCCGATCTCACTGACGCCGCGCCGGAGGCCGCCGCGCTGCATGAGGCTTTCGCCGCCTTCGGCCGGCGCGGGCAGACGCCGCTCGCGACGCACGACACCAAGCGCGGCGCCGATACCCGCGCCCGCATCAACGTGCTGTCGCACCACCCGTCGCGCTGGATCGGCCTCGTCGAGGGCTGGCAGGCCCGCCATCTGGGATGGAAACGAGACGGCGCCCCCGACGGGCTCGACGAATGGTTCATCTACCAGACGCTGTTCGGCGCCTGGCCGATCGATGCCGAGCGGGCGCAGCTCTATTTCGAAAAGGCGATGCGCGAGGCGAAGCGCCATAGCGGCTGGACCGATCCCGCCACCGACTACGAGGCCGCGCTGCACGATTTCACCGCGACGCTCATCGACGGCAAGGACGGTGCGCCGTTCCGCGCCGAGCTCGAGGCCTTCATCGCCGAGCTGGAGCCGGCCGCCGCCGCCAACAGCTTGGGACAAGCCGTGCTGCAACTGACGCTGCCCGGCATTCCCGATCTCTATCGTGGCACCGAGCTCGCCGATTTCAGCCTGGTCGATCCCGACAACCGTCGCCCGGTCGACTGGGAGCGGCGCGCGGCGTTGCTCGGGCAGCCGGAGACCGTGCTGCCGCCGCTCGCCGAGGACAGCGAGCGCGTGGGCAAGATGCTGGCGACGCGGGCCCTGCTTGGCTTGCGTGCGCGCGAGCCCGGGCTGTTCGAGGGCGCCTATCGGCCGCAGCCCGTGGCCGAGCCGGGCTGGTTCGCCTTCACCCGCGAGGGGCCGGATGACGAGCTGCTGGTCGCGATTCCGGTGACCCCCGCAGCGCTTGCCGACGCGCGGCTTCGCTTCGACGACAGGCTCCTCTCGGGGGCCTGGCGGGACGTGCTCGGCGGGGACACGGTCGAGATCGCGGAGGGCTTGGCGCCTGTCGATCCCGCCCATCCGCTGCTGATCCTTCAGAGAACGTCAGGTTGAATCGGAACCGCCGCCGCAGGCGAGACTTGTTTCCCCACCCACGGGAAACATCCGATGCAGCGAGGGTCAGATGACCGAATTCAGCGAGGAGGAAATCCGCCGCGAAGCCTTCAGGCTTTGGGAGGCGGACGGGCGACCGCTCTGGTCGCACGGCTATGACCATTGGCTTCGCGCCACCGAAAATCTGCGCCGCCAGCGTTCGGCGGAGCGGAATTTCGGCACGGCGCTGCCAGACGGCGGATCGCCGGGCTCGACCTGAGCCGCGCCGCCAAAGCAAAGGATGAGACGATGCAGGATGTCACCGACGCCCGGCACGAGGGCGGGCACGCGCTGATCGATTCGCACGTGGATGCCGATGTGGGGCTGAACGAGCCCGAGGTCGTGCGCTCGAGCGAAGCGATCGCGGACGAGACGCGGGGCGATCGCGTCGGCTCCGGTCCGGAGGAATATGACCACGGGCCGATGTCCTTCGACCGGATCAATCCCTACCGGTTCGGCCCCGAACGCATCGAGGGCGGCGTTCGCTTCCGCCTGTGGGCGCCTTCCTGCGAGGCGGTCGCGCTGCTGCTGGAGGGCCGCGATCCCGTTGTCATGGCGGCAGTCGGCGAGGGATGGTTTGCCGCCGAAGTATCTGGCGTCGGCCCGGGCACGGCGTATCGCTTTCGCACCAATGGCCTCGATTTCGCCGACCCGGCTTCGCGCGGCCAGGCCGAGGACAGCGGCGGCTGGAGCCTCGTGCGCGGCCCGCTCGGCCCGGCCTCCGATCGCTCGATCCGGCCCTGGCACGAAGCCGTCATCGCCGAGCTGCATGTCGGCACCGCGACGCCGGAGGGAACGTTCAGCGGGCTCGCCTCGCGCATCGATCATTTCGCGGCTGCCGGCTACACGGCGATCGAGCTGATGCCGATCGCCGACTTTCCGGGCTCGCACAATTGGGGCTATGACGGCGTGCTGCCGTTTGCGCCCGAGCGCAGCTATGGCACGCCGGAGGAGCTGCGCGCGCTGGTCGATGCCGCGCACGGCCATGGCCTCGCCGTCATTCTCGACGTCGTCTACAACCATTTCGGCCCGGTCGACAATTATCTGCCGCATTATGCGGCGCGCTTCTTCGACGAGAGCGTCGCGACGCCCTGGGGCGCCGGCATCAATTTCGCCGATCCGACCGTGCGCCTGTTCTTCCTCGAGAATGTGCGGATGTGGCTCGAGGATTATGACATCGACGGGCTGCGCTTCGACGCGGTGCATGAATTCGGCACCGACGGCGCCGACGAGATGAAGCGGCAGCTCGCCGCGATGGCGCGAGCAGTCAAGCCGAATGCCTTGCTGATCCTCGAAAATCTCGACAATGGCGCCGCCTGGCTCGAGCGCGGCGACAATGGCCGTCCGCTGCATTTCGATGCGCAGTGGAACGACGACATCCATCATGTGCTGCATGTCATCGCGACCGAGCAGAGCGTCGGCTATTACCGCGACTTCTCGCAGGCGACGGTCGACAAGGCGCGGCGCGTGCTCACCGAGGGCTTCGTCTACCAGGGCGATCCTGTGCCGCGCCTCGGCGATAGGGCGCGCGGCGAGCCCTCGGCGCATCTGCCGCCCTCGGCCTTCGTGTCCTTCATCCAGAACCACGACCAGATCGGCAACCAGCCGGACGGGCGCCGCCTCGCCGAGGATCTCGATGCCGAGCGGCTCGATTTCCTGCATTTCGTCATCATGCTCTCGCCGCAGATCCCGATGTTCTTCATGGGCGAGGAGGCGCATTTCCGCGCGCCGTTCCCGTTCTTCGGCGATTTGAAGGGCGAACTCAGCGACGAGATCCGCGCCGGGCGGGCGCAGCAGGCGGCGGATTTCTACGAGACCGACGGGACCGACATGGATGTGCCGGATCCGGTTGCCGCCGCGACGATGGAGACGGCGCGGCTCGACTGGACGGAGTTCGCGCGGCCCGAACGGCTTGGCGCGCTCGAACGCTTCCGCACGCTCGCCCGCCTCCGCCGCGAGCATCTCTGGTCCCTCTCGGCGACGCCCTATCGCGGCGCCGAGGCAGCGCATGACGGCAGCGTCGTCGGGGTGTCCTGGGCCTATGACGGCGGCACGCTCGCCATGGTGCTGAACGCCGCGCCGCAGCCGGGATCGGTCGCGATCGACGCGTTCGAGCCGCTCGCGACGACGGGAACCATCCGCCGCGAGGGCGATCGGCTGCAGCTCGGCCCCTGGTCGGCGGCGATCACCGTGCGGCCCGCCGAGGCGTAGAGCGGATCGACGCTTGGGTCTCTATTCGGCGCAAGTGACAGCCGCTCTGTCATTGCCGGGCTAGACCCGGCAATCCAGTCTCTCCTTTTGCCGGCCGGCGACCGTGTGCCGTCAGTCAAGGAAAGCCTGGGTTGCCGGGTCAAGCCCGGCAACGACACCTGAGAGCATCTCGGGCACCGACCAAGCCCGACTGTCGATCGATACGAGTCCTCAGCCCGGCCGCGTGGCCGCTGCCATGGCGGCCTCGAGGGCCGGCATCGTGTAGGGCTTCTGCACGAAGGCCACGAAGGTTTCGCCGGCAAAGCCCTCGACCTCGCCGAGGCCGGAGGCGAAGACGATCGGCAGGCCGGGCTGCGCGGCGCGCGCCTTGCGGGCAAGCTCGACGCCGGTCATGTCGGGCAGGCCGATATCGGTCAGCAGCATGTCGACGGGGCCGGCGGCCAGCGTCGCGAGCGCCGTGGCGCCATCGCCGGCCTCCTCGACCTCGTGGCCGAGATCGCGCAGCATTTCGGCCGTGTTCATCAAAATGAGGAAATCATCCTCGCAGACCAGCAGCCTCATCAAATCCTCACAAAGGCGATCGACGCTCGCCCAGTCCATCGGCATGTCGTGGCGGAATGCGGCGCAAAAACCCGTCCGACTTGCGGTTGGGCCCACTCTATCGCAACGCACCGCGCGGGAAAGCCTCATCCGCAGCGCTGGCCGCGACCGGCTCGATCTGCCGCAGCCGGAAACAGCGGGCGGGCGCCTCAGCCGGCGGCGCGCAGCGGCATCGCGGCGCTGGGCGCGGTGAGCGTTGCAAGCGGCATGGCCTCGCCCTGCCGGCCATAGCGGATCGCCGTGACCTGACGGTAGGGCACGGTCGTGGTGAAACCGGCATCGTCGTCGAACTCGACCGTGTCCGCATGGCAGCGCAGCGCGCCGCTCGCCAAGAGCGGGCCATCCTCGCAATGCTCGATCTCGATCCAGCCCGCGTCCGCCTGCATCCTGGCGTCGATCCGCGCGATCATTTCCCGGACGGTTTCCATCGCCTCAGTCCTCATTGACTGCAATGTTCTTATTTTGTTCTCTTTTGCGCTCCTGTCAAGATATCCACAGGGGCCCCGTCGAGGGGCCCCGACCTATGTCGCGATGGATCAGGCGAGGCGGCGCGCGGCGTCGAGCAGCGTGCGGTCGCTGCCGCGCCAGCCGAGCATGGCAAGGCCGACCGGGATCGTGCCCGCCTGCGCGAGCGGCAGGCCGGCCTGCGGCAGGCCGCTGAGCCCGGCGATCGAGGTCAGCTCGACGATGCGGTCGCCAGCGGCGGCCATGACATGGAGCGGCGCGTCGCGATGCGGCGGCAGGATCGGCACGGCCGGATAGACGACGACGCGGCGGCGCTCCAGCAGCGCGTCCAGCCGGGCGCGGATCGCGGCGCGGAAGCGGAGCGCCTCGGCGCGGGTCTCGGCCGTGATCAGCGAGGCATGCGCCAGCGTCGCGCCGACCTCGAAGGAGAAGCGCGGATTGACCGCGTCGATCCAGTCGCGGAACGTCTGGTAGAACTCGGCGCACTGCGCCGTCACCTGGCACTGGCGCCAGCGCGGCAGTCCCTCTTCGGCGAGCGTGATCTCGCGCAGCGGCGCGAGGGCCGCAAGGCGCTCGAGGACGGGTTCGAGCGCCTCGCGCACCGGCGCCTCGGCGATGGCGAAGGCGTCGCGTGCGACGAGGATCTCCTCGATCGGGGCGACGGGCGCCGCCTGCGGCGTCAGCACGATGCCGACCTTCTCGAAGAGCGCGGCGTCGTCGGCGAAGAAGCCGGCCGTATCGAACGAGGCCGACTGCATCATCAGGCCTTCGACCGAAATGCCGCCCGCCGCCTCGCCGCCATGCGTCGGGCGGAGGCCGTAGAGGCCGCAGAAGCTGGAGGGCACGCGCACCGAGCCGCCGCTATCCGTGCCGAGCGCGAAATCGACGAGGCCGCCGGCGACCGCCGAGGCGGAGCCGCTCGACGAGCCGCCGGGGAAGCGGTCGCGGGCGCGCGGGTTGATCGGCGTGCCGTCGAACTGGTTGCGGCCGAGCAGGCCGAGCGAGATCTCGTCGGTGATCGTCTTGCCGGCGACGGTGGCGCCGGCGGCGCGCAGCCGTTCGACGGCCACGGCCGAGCGGCGCGCCGGCGCATGGGTGCGCGCCCAGTCGGGATTGCCGCAGCCGGTGACATGGCCGGCGAGATCGAAGAGGTCCTTGACCGCGAAGGTGAGGCCGTCGAGCGGGCCGGAGCCGGTGGCGGCGAGGACGACATCGGTTCCCGGCACGAAGGCGCCGAACGGATCGGTGATGGGCATGGTTCTCTTCCTCAGTCCTGCCGTTCGATGGCGACGCGGTCGACGACGCTGACATGGGCCGCGACGACGTGCCAGCCGCCGTCGATCCTGACCCAGCTCTGCTGCTGGCGGCCGATCTTGCCGGGCGGCACGTCGACATAGAGCGTCGAGACCGTCGCGAAATCGCGGCCGAAGGTGGTGATGATGGTTTCCGTCAAGGCGCGGTCGGGGCCGGTCTTGCGGCGGCGGGCATTGAAGGCCTTGATCGGCGCATGGCCATGCTGGATCTGGCCGTCGCCATAGCGGACCGTGTGCGGACTGTCCCAGAAGAGGGCGTCGAGCGCCACGGCGTCGGCGTCGATCAGCCCCTGTTCGTAGCGGCGGAAGGCCTCCGCGACCTCGGCCACGATTGCGGGATCGTTGACGATCACCCTGAAACTCCGACTCGGCTCTTGCTGGGCCGCATGATTGATGATGGCGGCGCAGGCTGTAAACCGCGCTTCGGGCGGCAGGCTGCGCAAAGGGTCGGCAAAGACGGCCCCGATGTTCGATCTCAGCGCGGCGGCAGGATGCGGGCGAGCGCGTCGCGGCTCGGGAAGGCGGCGCGCGTGCCCTTGCGCGAGACGGTGATGGCGGCGGCGCGCGCAGCGGCCGTGAGGCTGTCGCGGAGCGCGAGACCGCGGTCGTAGCGGGCGGCGGCGAAGACGGCGGCGAAGGTGTCGCCGGCGCCGGTTGTATCGACCGCCTCGACCGGCTCCGCCGCGACCGCGACGACGTCACCGCCCTGCGCGGCGAGCGCGCCGCGGCTGCCGAGCGTCACCACCACCGTGCCGGCGCCGGCCTCGATCAGCCGCCGCGCCGCCGATGCCGGATCATCGGAGCCGGAGAGCAGCGCCGCCTCGCCCTCGTTGACGACGAGGCAATCGGCGAGCGGAACGAGGCCCGCCATGCCATCGCGGATCGGAGAGGGATTGAGGAGGGTCCGCGCGCCGCGCCGCCGCGCCGCCGTGAGCGCTGCCCTCGTGGCGTCGAGCGTCATGTTGCCCTGCATCACGAGGAGATCGCCCGGCCCGAGGCCACTGACGCTCTCCTCCGCCAGCCGCGCGTCGACGCCTTCCGCGGCCTCGACGATCGAGGCGATGGCATTCTCGCCGGCCGGGCCGACGAAGATCAGCGAGCGGTCGGTCGGACGATCGAGCGGTACGAGATCGGCGATGTCGAGGCCGGCGGCGGCGAGCTCCCCCGCCACCCATTCCGCATCGGCATCTTCGCCGACCGGCGCGACCAGGCGGACGTCGGCGCCGCAGCGCTCAAGCACGATCGCCTGGTTGGCGCCCTTGCCGCCGAGATCGCGCTGCACCGGACCGGCGATGATCGTGGCGCCCGGCGCCGGGAAGACCGACACCGCCATCGCCTCGTCGATCATCACCGTGCCGAGGACGAGGAAGCGCATCGAAACTCCTTGGCGTCGCATCGCGGCCGCCCTTGCGCCGCCTGCGGACTATAGCGCGGCATCGCCTGATGCCGGCAAGCGGGGAGGGGTGTCGGCATGCCCGGAATTTTGTGCGGGCGGGCCGCGGCGGACGTTGCCAGCCGCTTGGGCTTGGGCTAGAGGTACGTATCAGTAATACGTATCAGGAAACGTCTCCGATGGATGCCGGACGGCCGCGGCGAGTGACCCAGCGCGATGTGGCGCGCCTTGCCGGCGTGTCGCAGACGACCGTCTCGCTGGTGCTTTCTGGCGCGCCGGCGAGCCAGATTCCGGCGGAGACGCTGGAGCGGGTGCAGGCGGCGATGCGCGAGCTCGGCTATGTGCCGAACCGCTGGGCGCGGGCGCTGAAGACCAACAAGACGATGACCATCGCCTGCGTGGTGCCCGATATCGCCAACCCGTTTTATCCCTCGCTGCTGCGCGGCATGCAGGCCGTCGCCGACGAGGCGGGCTATGACGTCATCACCGTCAACACCGACGGCACGGCCGAGCGCGAACAGCGCTTTCTCGGCTGGTGCCTCGAGGGGCGTGTCGACGGCGTCGTCGGCGTGTTCTTCACGCTGCGCGTCGCCGACTTCAAGCCGCTGACCGATGCCGGCATCGGCGTGGTGCGCATCGAGTCCTCGACCAAGAAGGTCGGGCCGCTGCCGGTCGACAATCTCTATATCGACAACGAGGCGGCGGCGGCGGAAGTGACGCGCTACCTGATCCGCCGCGGCTACCGGCGGATCGCGATGATCGCCGGCATCGGCGGCCCGCAGGAAGGGCGTCTCAACGGCTACGAGATCGCGCTCGCCGAGGCCGGCCGCAAGCCGCTGATCATCGCCGACGAGGCCTTCAACGAGGATGGCGGCTTCCGCGCGGCGCAGCAATTGTTCGCGCTGCCGGCGCGGCCGGATGCCATCTTCGCCGCCAACGACATGATGGCGATCGGCGCCATGGCGGCGGCGCGGGATGCGGGCCTTGCCATTCCCGGCGACGTCGCCATCGCCGGCTTCGACGACATCTTCGCGGCGCGGCTGGTGACGCCGGCGCTGACCACCATCTCGCAGTTCCAATACGACCTCGGCACGACGGCGGCCGAGGTCCTGCTCGATCGGCTCCAGCGCGGCAATGCCGGCGCCGGGACGAGCCAGGCCATGCCGTTCCGTCTGATCGAGCGCAGTTCAACCTGATCGATCGAAGCGAACCAACGGGAGGAGGACATGATGAAACATTTGATGAAGGCAGCGCTGGCGGGGGCCGCGGTGCTGGCGATCGGTGCCGGCGCCGCGCTGGCAGAGGACAAGAAGCCGATCACCTGGTGGTACGAGACCGCGGCGCCGGAGAACCAGGAAGCGCTGCAGAAGATCCTGGTCGAGCCGTTCAATGCGGCCCATCCGGACGAGAGCCTCTCGATCGATTTCCGCGGCTCGGAGCTCGACAAGCAGCTGCGCATCGCCATGCTCTCCGGCTCGGGCCCCGACATCGTCTATACGGCCGGCCCCAGCTATGTCGCCTCGATGGCGCAGGCGGGTCAGCTGCTGCCGCTCGACGACTACGCCGCCAAGCTCGGCTGGAACGAGCGCATCCTGCCGGTGTTCCTCGAACTCGGCAAGTATAACGGCAAGCTCTACGCCCTGCCGAAGACCTATGAGACGCTCGGCCTCTTCTACAACAAGACGCTGTTCGAGAAGAACGGCTGGCAGCCGCCGAAGACCATCGCCGAGCTCGAGAAGCTCGCCGACGAGATGAAGGCCAAGGGCCTCGTTCCCTTCGCCGCCGGCAATGCCGACTGGCGCCCGACCAACGAGCACTATGTCTCGATCGTGCTGAATTCGGTCGCCGGTCCCGACAATGTCTACAAGGCGCTGAACGGCGAGATTCCGTGGACGGCCGAGCCCTTCGTCAAGGCGATCGATACGCTGAACAGCTGGTGGCAGAAGGGCTATTTCGGCCCGAACTACTTCTCGCTCACCGGCGAGCAGGCCTTCGCGCAGGTTGCGACCGGCCAGGCCGGCATGGCGCCGACCGGCACCTGGAACTTCCAGAACGTGCCGCGCTACTTCCCGCAGAACAAGGCCGAGCCCGGCTTCGTCGGCTTCCCGAGCGCCGAGGGCGTTCCCTATCCGATCTATGCGCTCGGCATTGGCTCGACCTTCTCGATCGCCAATTCCTCGCAGAACCCGGACGGGGCCGCCTCGGTCATCGACACCGTCTTCAGCGACAAGTTCTATGGCGACATGAACACCGTCTGGCAGGGCGAGTGGAACACGCCGCTGAAGGACCTCTCGGCGGTCAAGATCGGCGAGGGCGTCATCCCGCTCTATGGCGAGACGATGAAGAACCTCGCCGCCTCGGTCAGCGACGGCCAGTATGGCTACACCACCTGGACCTTCCTGCCGCCGGCGACCGACACCTATCTCGTTTCCGGCATGGAAGAGGTCTGGCTCGGCAAGATCACGACGGCCGAGTTCCTGGCGAAGCTCGATGCGACCTTCAAGGAAGAGAAGGCCGCCGGCAAGGTTCCGGCCATTCCGAAGCGCTGACCGGCACGCGCTCCACCATAAGGCGGCTCGCTTTCTTCACCTCTCCCTGAGGGAGAGGTCGACGGCGAAGCCGGCGGGAGAGGGTTTAGGGCCTCGCAGGATGCTCCGTAAACCCTCTCCCGGACCTTCGGTCCGACCTCCCCCTCAGGGGGAGGTGAGTTCTCGCGCCGGGCGCTCGCACCCGGCGGTCCACCCGACCATCAGGATTCCGACCATGTGGCTCTATCTCGCCCCGACGCTCGTCATCAATGTCGTGATCATCCTGATCCCGGCGCTCTTGACGATCGTGCTCGCCTTCTTCCAGTGGGACGGCATCTCGGCGCCGGTCTTCATCGGGCTCGGCAATTTCGCGGCGCTGTGGTCGGACGGTCCGTTCTGGACGGCGCTGCAGAACAACCTGATCTGGACGGCGATCTTCCTGACGGTGCCGATCGCCATGGGGCTGCTCGCGGCGAGCCTTCTGCTCATCGTGCCCCGGCGCGGCTCGACCCTCTTCCAGGTCGTCTATTTCCTGCCCGTCATCATCGCCACCGCGATCACCGCGCGCGTCTGGCAGGGCATGATCTACTCGCCCGTCACCGGCGTGTTCGGCTATCTGCAGAAGCTCGGCCTCCCCGTCGTCAACCCGCTGTCGCAGACCTCGACGGCGCTGTTCGGCGTCGCCACCGTCGATCTCTGGCACTGGTGGGGCTTTCTCTGCGTCATCTTCTTCGCAGCGCTCCGCCAGGTGCCGCAGGAGCAGATCGAGGCGGCGCGGATCGAGGGCGCCAATTACTGGCAGATGATGCGCTACGTGCTGCTGCCCGGCATCAAGCCGACCATCATGCTGATGATGATCATGACCGTGATCTGGTCGTTCCTCGTCTTCGACTTCGTCTACATCCTGACGCAGGGCGGCCCGGCCTTTTCCAGCGAGGTGCTGTCGACGCTCGCCTATCGCAAGGCCTTCTATGACTTGAATGTCGGCCAGGCGGCAGCAACGGCGCTGGTGATCAGCCTGTTCGGGCTCGTCGCCACCTATTTCTACATCCGCATCCAGTCGAGGGAGAGCGTCTGATGAGGCTCGTTCAAAGCCGCACCACGTTGACGCTCACCTATGTCGTGCTCGGCATCGGCCTGTTCACGGCGCTGTTCCCGATCGTGCTGCTGGTGCTCAATTCGCTGAAATCGGCGCCGGAGATCATCCTCAATCCGCTGGCGCTGCCCGAGACGATCCGCTGGGACAACTTCACGAGAGCCTGGAAGGATGCCCGCTTCAGCCAGAGCTTCGTCAATTCGGCGACGCTGACGGCGGTCACCATCCTCCTCGTCTGCTCGACGGGCTCGGCCGCCGCCTATGCGCTGGCGCGCAAGAAGATCAAGGCGTGGAAGCTCGTCACCTTCTATCTGCTGGCGACGACCACCGCGCCGATCCAATTGTTCCTCTTCCCGCTCTATTTCGGCTTCGCAAAGCTCGGCCTCATCAACAATGTCTTCGCGGTCTCGCTCGTCTATACGGCGATCTATTCGCCCTTCGCGATCATGTTGCTCAGAACCTATTTCCTCGCGGTGCCGAAGGAGATCGAGGAGGCGGCGGTGATCGACGGCGCCTCGTCCTGGCAGGTGTTCACCAAGGTGATGCTGCCGATCGTCTCGCCGGGGATCGTCACCGTGGCGCTGATCATCGGGCTCTATTCCTGGAACGAGTTCCTGATCGCCACGACCTTCCTGCAGAAGCAGGACAAGCTCACGGCCGTCGTCTCGTTCTTCCTGCTCTCCGGCCAGTATTCGTCCGACTGGGGAGAGATCATGGCGGCGGCGCTGATCATCGTGCTGCCCATCGTCGTGCTGTTCGTGTTCCTGCAGCGCCGCTTCATCGAAGGCATGGCCGGCGGCTCCGTCAAGGGCTGAGCCATCCGAAGAAACCGCCCATCATCGAGGGTCCATCATGAGCAACGCCCCCCTTCCCAACGATTATCTCGAGCGCGTCTATGCCGGCGTCCTCGGCAAGCTGATCGGCGTCTATGTCGGCCGGCCCTTCGAGGGCTGGACCTATCAGAAGATCATGAGCGAGCTCGGCGAGGTCGACTACTATGTCCATGACCGGCTCGGCGTGCCGCTCGTCGTCACCGACGACGACGTCGCCGGCACCTTCACCTTCGTGCGCGCGCTGGAAGACTACGGCATCTCGCCGGACCTTTCGGCCGAGGATATCGGCCGCGCATGGCTCAACTATCTCGTCGAGCAGCGCACCGTGCTCTGGTGGGGCGGCAACGGCAATTCGACTGAGCACACCGCCTGGCTCAACCTGAAGCGCGGCCTGCCGGCGCCGGCCTCCGGCTCGATCGCCACCAATGGCGCCACGGTTGCCGAGCAGATCGGCGCGCAGATCTTCATCGACGGCTGGGCGATGGTGGCGCCGGGCCAGCCGGCGCTCGCGGCGAAGCTCGCACGGCAGGCGGGGCTCGTCAGCCATGATGGCGAGAGCGTCCATGCCGCCGTGCTCTGGGCAGCGATGGAGGCCGAGGCCTTCGTCTCGAACGACATCGACCACCTGATCGAGACGGGCCTCGCCGCGATCCCGAAGGACTGCCTGATCGCCAGGCTCATCGGCGATATCCGCGCCTGGCATCGCGAATTCCGCGATTGGCGCGACACGCGTCAGAAGATCGAGGACCACTACGGCTACGACAAGTTCCCCGGCAATTGCCATGTCGTGCCGAACCATGCGCTGATGATCATGGCGATCCTCTATGCACCCGACGATTTCCAGCGCGCGCAGATGATCGTCAACACCTCCGGCTGGGACACCGACTGCAATGCCGGCAATGTCGGCTGCCTGCTCGGCATCAAGCTCGGGCTCGAGGGCATCGATGCCGGGACGGATTGGCGCGGCCCCGTCGCCGACCGGCTGCTGATTTCCTCGGCCGATGGCGGCAATGCGATCAACGATGCCGTCCGGACCAGCTACCGTCTCGCGGCGCTCGGCCACCAGCTCGCGGGCAACACCGCGCCGGTGGCGCCGAAGGGCGGCGCGCAATTCCATTTCTCGCTGCCGGGCAGCGTGCAGGGCTTCCGCGCCGAGCATGGTCACGGCTATGTCGAGCGGCTCGATGTCGAGAACCGCGTCGTGCCGGGCGGCCGGGCGCTCGCCATCGCCTATCGCGGCCTCGGGCCGGGGCAGATCGCCGCCGCGACGACGCCCGTCTTCACGCCGCCCGAGGTGCTCAACATGCGCACCTATGAGCTGATGGCGACGCCGCTCGTCTATCCGGGACAGCGGCTCGAGGCGGCGCTTGCGGCCGAAAGCGGCAATCACGGCGCCGTCACGGCCGGCTTCCGCCTCAAGGTCTATGGCGCCGACGATGCGCTCAAGACCGTCGACGGGCCGGTGATCCACCTCGCCCCCGGCAGCGAGGGCCGGCTCGACTGGGTGCTGCCCGATTGTGGCGGCCAGCCGATCGCCGAGATCGGCTTCGTCATCCGCAGCGAGGGCCCGCGCGCCGATGGCGCCGTGCTGGTCGATCATGTCCGCTATGGAGGCACGCCGGATCTCCATCTCCGCCGGCCCGACGAGCCGAGCGATTTCTGGCGCATGGCCTGGGTCAATGGCGCCAGCTTCTTCTCGAAGCGCTTCCCGCAGTCCTTCCGCCTGTCGCAGGATCGCGGCGAGGGCATCATCATCCATGGCACGCGCGAATGGACCGACTACAAGGTCGCGGCCGACACGATGATCCATCTCGGCAACGAGGCCGGTGTCGCAGTGCGCGTGCAGGGTCTGCGCCGCTATTATGCGGCTCTGCTGTCGCGTGACGGCATGCTGCGCATCGTCCGCCAGCGCGACGAGACCCGCACGGTCCTCGCCGAGACGCCGTTCACCTGGTCGCTGGAGACGCTCTACGACATGGCGGTCGAGGCCGATGGCACCACCGTCCGCTGCCGTATCGGCGGGACTGAGCTCGTCGCCAATGACGACAGCGCCGAGGCGTTCCACGACGGCGGCATCGGGCTCATCGTGCATGAGGGGGCGCTTTCCAGCAACGCCGTCCGCGTCTCGGCGCTCGCCTGAGCGGACGGGTGCACCGGCGGCCGCCTCCCTCCACGGCCGCCGGTGCGTCCTTCTCACGTCTCGCGGCGCCTCTTGCGCGGGGCGGCGCGGCAGAGGATTGTCGGCTTCCCATTGTGCCGGAGCGTGCCGCGTGTCCCCGATCCTCGACCCCCGCCGCGGCGATATCGAGGATGACGCCTCCAGCACCAAGCGGCGCACGCTGACGGCGCTCGCCGGCAGCCTGCTCGCCGAGATCAGCCTGCCGAAGCTGCTCGCCGCCTGGTTCAGCCTCGTCGTCCTGCCGGTGCTGGTGCTCGGACTCGGGCCACTGCTCGGCTCGATCTGGCTCAGCGCCGCGTCGGCCTCGGTGGCGCGCGTCTTCTCCGGCCTCATCCCGTTCGCACTGGTGGCGTCGCTTGCCGTCGCGGCCTGGTTCGGCGGCAAGCCGCTGTGGCGGCTGGTCGAGGCGAATTTCTGGTCGCTGAACGCGCTCGCGGTGCAGCCGGGCTATGCGCTCGCCCGCGAAGGCCTGCGGCACCTTGCCGAGCGCAACCTGCCGGAGGCGACCAGCGCGGATCGCCGCGACCGCATCCGCGCCGTCTCCGCCGCCGCGGCCGGACTCCTCGTCTGCGCGCTGTCGATGCTGTTCGTCGTGCTGGCCTATCCGCACACGCGCTGGACCGGGACGCTCGCCGATCTCGCCGAGCCCGGCCGTCTCGCGCTCTCGGCCCTCTTCAACGCCATCGTCCTCGTCGGCGCCTATGTCGCGGCGGCGGCGCTCGTCTGGGGCTTTGCCGATGCCAGCATGGCGCAGCCGCGCGATCTCGGCGGTTTTGCGCCGCGGACGGAGGGCGGCAAGGTCTGGCATGTCGCCCATCTCTCCGACATCCATATCGTCGGCGAGCGCTACGGCTTCCGCATCGAAAGCGGCCGCTCGGGGCCGCGCGGCAATGCGCGCCTCGCCCTGCTGCTCGATGCGCTCGACGCCTTCGACGCAAGCGAGGGGCTCGATCTCGTCCTGATCAGCGGCGATCTGACCGATGCCGGACGCGCGGCCGAATGGGCCGAGTTCTTCGATGCGATCGGCGCCCATCCGCGCCTTGCCGCCAAGATGGTCGCCATTCCCGGCAATCATGATCTGAACGTCGTCGACAGGGCCAATCCGGCAAGGCTCGACTTGCCGATGAGCCCCAACAAGCGGCTCCGGCAGATGCGGCTGCTGGCGGCGCTCGACACGTTGCAGGGGACGCGCGTGCATCTCGTCGATCCGGACAGCGGCCGCCTCGGCCCGACGCTTTCGGCCGCGCTGGCGCCGCGCGCCGCCGAGATCGCCGCTTTTGCCGATACGGGCGCGCGGCGGCTCGGGGCGCGGCTCGGCGATCTCTTCGCCGGCGCCTTCCCGATGGTGCTGCCGCCCGAGGCGACCGGTGGGCTCGGCGTGGTGCTGCTCAATTCGAATGCCGAGACGCATTTCTCCTTCACCAATGCGCTCGGCTTCGTGCCGCGCGAGCAGGAGGCGGCGATGGCGCGGATCGTCGCCGGCAGCCCGGACGCTGTCTGGATCATCGCGCTGCATCACCACGTCATCGAATATCCGCGCGCCGCCAAGGCGCTGTCGGAGCGGATCGGCACCGCGCTCGTCAACGGCTCGTGGTTTGCGCGGCAATTGCAGCGGCTCTCGGGCCGGGCGCTGGCGATGCACGGCCACCGCCATGTCGACTGGATCGGCCGCTCCGGCGACGTCACGGTGATCTCGGCGCCCTCGCCGGTGATGAACGTCACCGACGAGAAGCCGACCTATTGCTATGTGCACGCGATCGGCCGCGACGCCGCCGGCCACATCCTCTTGCATGCTCCGCATCGGATCGATCTGCCCGGCGCCGCCGATCCGGCGCTTGCGCCTCGTTCGGCGGACGCATCGTCCGGGCTCGAACGGGCGGCGGCGGCGCTCGAGCTCGCTAGAAGCTCAGTTGCAGCGCCAACGAGCCGGCCTGGCTGAGAAGGCCGGTCGGGCTCGCCTGCATGTCGTAGTAAAGGCCGAGGCTGGTGCCTGGCCGCGGCTCACCGACGAGGCCGAGACCGGCCGAGACGAGCACGCGGGAGAGGTCGGCGCCCTCGGTCACGAAGGGATCGCCGCCGCCATCGTAGCGTGCCGTGACGGCGGTGGCTGTATCGAGCGGATTGTAGGTCACCCCGGCATGGCCGGTGATCGCGATTTCAGGCGCGATGCCGTAGCGCATGCCGATCTCCGCGCCGAGCGGCATCTCGTCATAGGCCTGGTAGGCGACCTGGAGGTTCAGCCCCTCGGCGCCCGTCTCGCTATAGGCGTCGTCGGCGACATGAAGATAGGTCGCGGTGAGGGCGGGCGTCACGACGAGGCTCGGCGAGAGGGCGATGCTCTGCTTGAGCCGGAGGCCAGCCTCGACCGTATAGCCCTGATAGTCGGCGGAGGCGGTGCTGCCCATGAAGCTGATCGAGCGGGTGGCGCTGTTGTCGTTGATGCCGCCGGCAAGCTGCATGTCGAGGCCGATCGTCGGCGTCAGCGCCAGGCTGCCATAGAGGCCGACGACATAGCTGTCGATCCAAAGGCTGCCCGGCGCGTCGATGGTCGTGCCGGAGGCGTTGGAACGGGAATAGGCGAAGGTGGAGCCGAGCGACAGGCCGGCCGAGACGGATCGCTCGAGGCCGACCGCGACGCCGCCGGTGCTGGCGCTGTATCCGGGCGTCCCGTCGCGGCCGGATTGCGCGAGGCCGCCGCCGAGCGGACGCAGCCAGGCATCAAAGCCGGCGAAGCGCGCGCTGGCGGACGCGCCCTTCGGCGTGCCGTCGAGGCGATCGGCGATGATCTGCTGCAGCATGCGCTGGTTGTCGGCGATGATGCGCGGCCCGGCACCGGCGAGCACCGGCAGCGTTTCGCCGATGGCCGCCGAGAGCGCCGCGCCGGAGAGCGCGTTGAGCGAGAGGGTCGCCGGTGCGAGCGGCCCCTCGAGCCCCTCGACCGTGCCGGCGACCTCGTAAAGCGTCCGCGCGGCCGGCAATGCTGCCGTGAGGCCGGTCGCCGCCACGCTGTCCTGATAGGGGCTGACCAGCTGCATGAAGGCGGCGGGGGTGGCGTCGATACCGTCGAGGCCATAGCCATAGAGGATCATCGCTGCGGCGTCGGCGTCGCCCCTTATGTCGCCATAAAGGCTCGCGAGCTCGCCGTCCGAGATGGTGTTGTACATCACCTTGCCGTCCGGCGTCATCGAGCCGAGCAGCGTATAGGTGACGCCCGAGGAGCCGGAGGGGCCGATGCCTTTGCCCCAGAAATAGCCGTTGGTGTAGTTGGTGATGACGAAGGTGCCGGGCGCATTGCTGCCGAACAGCGCGGGATCGACGACCCGCCAGGGCGTACCCTCGGTCCACATCCACTGGCGCGACGACAGCGTGACCGGAATGGCCTCAGGCGGCGGCGGCGTGAAGGTCGCGGGATCGTAGGTCAGCATATAGGCCCAGTGACTGACCAGGAAGTCCGACCCTGTCACCATCTGCATCAGCATGGCCGGTGCGCCGTCGACGCTCTTCAACTGGCCGAGCCCGACCACCTGGGCGGAGCCGTCCGAGGGCGTGAAGATCATGACCACGCTGCCGTCCTCGGCGACCTGGCCGGTCATCGTCATGCTGGTCGGCGAGATCAGGTTGCCGATCGAGAGCTCAGCCGACAGCGTGCCGCTGAAGGCGCCGTTGGTGGCGGGGCCGAAGCTCCAGAGCGTCTGGTCGCCGAGCGGAATCGGATTGTTGAAGCCGCTGCTCGGCGAGCCGTAGGCGAGCAGCTGCGGCACGGGCACATACCAGTTGGTGTTGGAGATCGCCGCGTCCCATTGCGTCGTCTGCGCCCTCGCCGGAGCGTCCAGGAGACCGACGAGCGCCGCGATCCCGGCGCAGAGACGGGTGGCCGCCGTCATGGGTGCATGCATCTCGCTTCTTGTCCCTGATGTGATCCGAATCAAGGTCCGCAGCGCCAGTCTAGTCCATCGGGAAGAGGCGCGGCGGTGGAGGCTTTGTCCCCCGGCAGAAGCGGCTCCAGCGCGATCGTCGAGGGAACCATGGCCGCCATCCACCGTTTGACCAGTGTCATCACGCAGAAGGAGGAGCGAGCCATGGCGATGCAGATCCAGCCGATTGAGGTGCTTCGCGGGCAGGTCAATCTCGGGCCGCGCGACGCCGGAGCGCTGCCGCCGCAGGTCGCGGCGCGCATCGCCGCCGGCGAGGCGGCCGTCAAGGTGCTGCGCGAATGGCGCGGCCTCAGCCAGATCGAGCTCGCCGACCGCTCCGGCGCCGCCATCACGCAGATCACGCGGGCCGAGCGCGGCTACGAGACCTCGCCCGCCGTGCTGCGCTGTCTCGCCCGCGCGCTCCGCGTCACCGACGATCTCCTGCTCGGCTGATCCTTATCCCTTCACCGCGCCTGCCGTCAGGCCGGCGACGATGTGCTTCTGCGCCGCGAAGAAGACGATGATGGTCGGCAGGATCGTCAGCGTGATGAAGGCGAGGATCAGCTGCCAGTCGCTCGAGAATTCGCCCTGGTAGACCATGATGCCGAGCGGCCAGGGATATTTCGCGTCTGAATTCAACAGGATCAGCGGCAGCAGGTAGCTGTTCCAGCTGCCGACGAAGGACACGATCCCGACCGTGGCGAGGATCGGCCGCGAGAGCGGCAGCGTGATGTGCCAGAAATAGCCGAGATAGCCGCAGCCATCGACGAAGGCGGCATCGAACAGTTCCTTCGGCACGTTCTGGAAGAAGCGGCGGAAGAGCAGGATTGCCATGCCCAATCCGAACGCCACCTGCGGCAGCACCACGCCCCAATAGGTGTCGAGCAGGCCGAGGTCGCGGATGCGGATGAAGAGCGGCAGGATCGCGGTCGCGACCGGGAACATCAGCCCGATCAGGAAGTAATTCAAAAGGAAGCCCGACCCGAAAAAGGTCACATGGGCGAAGGTGAACGCCGCCATCGCCGCGACCGCCAGCGTCAGCGCGACGGTGAGCGCCGCGATCAGGAACGAGTTGCCGAGCATCTGCCAGTAGCGCCCGCTCATCAGGATGTCGGTGTAGTTCGCCCACTGCCATTCGCTCGGAAGTCCGAACGGATGGACGCGGAGATCCCCGAGCGTCTTGAAGCCGCCGAGCGCCGTGGTGATCAGCGGCAGCAGGACGATCGCCGCGACCAGAAAGAGGCTCGCATAGAGATAGAGCCAGGTCAGGAAGCTGAGGCGGTGGCGCGAGAAGGCGTTTTCGCTGGTGCGCGGCGCGGCGGTTCTGGCGGGCGGAGGCACGGCCCTGTCGGCCCTCATGATTTGCTCAGTCATGGCGCATGAAGATCCTTCTGTAGCCGAAGGCGAGCGTGACGCAGATGATGAAGAGGACCACGCCGATGGCGCTGCCGAAGCCGACCTTCATCCGCGTGATGCCGTAGCTGTAGAGGAAGGTGACCATGGTCTGCGTCGAGTTGGACGGGCCGCCGCCAGTGAGCGGCATGATCATGTCGAAGAGCTGCAGCGAGCCGACCACCGAGAAGAACACGGAGAGGCGGATGGTCGGCGCGAGCAGCGGCAGCGTCACATGCGTGAAGCGTTGCCAGCGCGAGGCGCCGTCGATCTCGGCGGCCTCATAGTAGCTCTTGTCGATGTTCTGCAGGCCAGCGATGAACAGCATCATGTGGAAGCCGAAATACTTCCAGACGATGACGGCGAGGACGGCATAGATCGCAAGATGCCGGTCGGCCAGCACATAGGGCGCGGCGACATTGAAGAAGCTGGCGATGGCGGCGAAGAGGCCGTAGTCGCCGTCATAGACGAAGCGCCAGATCAGGCCCGCCGCCACGTCGGCCAGCACATAGGGCATGAAGAAGATCAGGCGGAACACGACCGCGCCGGGGATGCGGTTCGACACCATCGTCGCGAGCCACAGCGCCAGCGGCAGCTGGATGAGGATCGAGACGAGGATGATCAGGAAATTGTTGCCGAGCGCCGTCGTGAAGGCGGAGGTGCGCCAGAGCGTCTCGAAATTCTTGAAGCCGACGAATTTGTCCGGCAGCCCGTAACCGTTCCAGTCATAGAGCGAGTACCAGGCGGCCTCGCCCATCGGCAGGATGACGAACAGCGTGAACAGCAGGAGAGCCGGCGGCAGGAACAGGACGAGCACGGGCCATTTGCCCTGAACGCCCATGCGCCGGCCTCTCGTGGCGACGATCGCGGTCGAACTCATCGGTAGAGCACCTCCAGACGAGGAAGACGGACGCCGAACCCGAAGGCGCGGCGCCCTGCCAGGCCGCCTGGCCCCAGGCGAACGGGGCCAGGCGAACCGTGGCTCGTCAGTGATCGAGCGCCCAGGCGTCCTGGATCTGCTGCGCGGCATCCTCGGGCGACATCTGGCCCGAGACGATCTCGACGGAGACGTCGTTGACGACGCGGCCGACGGCCGGGCCGAGGTCCTGGTCCAGGAAGTTCTGGTGCCAGGTCGAGGCGGCGAGCTGCTCGGCGGCCGACTTGACCAGCGGCTGCTTGATGACGCTGGCGGCGCCCGTGGCGGCCGGGATCAGGAGATCCTTGCCAGCCATCATGGTCTGGTTCTCCTTGTTGGTGAGGAAGGCCGCGAAGTCGAGCGCCTCAGGCGGGGCGTTCTTGGTCAGCACCCAGCCATTGATGCCGCCCATCGTGTCGGTGAGCTTGCCGGCGCCGCCCGCCACTTCCGGGAACGGGAACGAGCCGATATCGGCCTCGTCGAGACCCTTGCCGTCGGCCGCATTCGTGTGCTGCTGGACGGGGGTCGAATCGAAGCCGAGCAGCATCGCCGCCTTGCCGTCCGCGAACATGCCGACGGGGACGGGCCACTTGGTGCCGAGATAGCCCTGCTGGAACGGCTCGAGCTTGCCGAGATCGGCGAGATGCTGGCCGGCCTTCACGAAGACCTCGGACTTGAAGCCGTCGCCTTCGCCGGCCTTGGCCGCATCGAAGGCCGCCTTGCCGCCCTCGCGCATGGCGAGATAGCCCCAGTAGAAATGGATCGGCCACTTGTCGCCGCCGCCGCCGGCGATCGGGGTGATGCCGGCATCCTTGAGCTTCTTCACCGCGGCGAGGAAGTCGTCCCAGGTCTTGATCGAGGCGGCATCGACGCCGGCCTTCTCGAACAGCTTCTTGTTGTAATAGAAGCTGACGAGGCCGGTCTGATAGGGCACCGCCCAGATCTTGCCGTCGACAGTGAGCCCGTTCACCAGCGCCGGGCTGTAGACGGCCTTGAGCTTGCCGCCGTCGGCGTCCATCGCTTCGGTGACGTCCTTGATGGCGCCGGTCGCCGCCTGCGCGGCCAGCACGCCGCCGCCCCAGGTGTAGAAGAGATGCGGCGGATCGTTCGACTGCAACAGCGTCGGCAGCTTGGCCTTGAAGGCTTCGTTCTCGAGGAACTGCATCTCGATCTTCGTGCCGGGATGCGCCGCCTCATAGGACTTGACGATCTCCTCCCAGGCCGCGGCGATGCCGGGATCGGTGTTGAGATGCAGCCATTTCACCGTCACATCGGCGAAGGCCGTGCTGGCCGAAAGCGCGAGCGCGACCGAGGCGCCCAAAAGGCTTGTAAGCTTCATGCGTGTCCTCCCAGACAGGACCGGGCTCCTCAACCCGGGCGATCACTTAAATAAATGATGCGGATTAAATCTGGTCCCTTTCGCGACATTCTGTCAAGGCCGTGCCCGCAATGCTGCTGTGCAGCAAGGCGAAGTGCCGTTGACAGGCTCAGCGAGGGATGGGAATAACTGCTCGACCCGGATTAATTGACAGGCCGATGAAAACCGCCGACCCCGAACTGATGCGTGCGATCAATCGCTTCCATGTCATGGATGCGATCCGTCGCTTTGGGCCGATCGCGCGGGTGGAGATCTGCGACCGCACCGAACTGTCGGCGACGACGGTCTCGGCGATCACCGGCGCGCTGCTCGACGACGGGCTGATCATCACGCAGCAGCTCGGCGGCATCCGCGATGTCGCGCGCGGCCGGCCGCGCGTGCTGCTCGATCTGAACCCCGACGCCGCCTATGTCGTCGGCGTGCGCATGGCGCCGGACCGCATCACCATCGCGACGACCAATTTCCGCGCCGATGTCCGCTCCAGCCTGACGCTGCCGGTCAGGGCGGGACGCCATTCCGCCGCCGTCGTCGCCGATCTCGTCGAGGACGGCATCCGCCGCTCGGTCGCCGATGCCGGGCTCGAGATGAGCCAGATCTGCGGCGTCTGCGTCGGCCTGCCCGGCGTCATCGAGCGCGGCGCCGGCATCTGCCGCGCCAGCCCGCTGTTCGCCGAGCGCGACATTCCCTTCGCCGCCAAGCTGACGCGGCGGCTCGACGGCGTGGTGGCGACACTCGACAGCGACGTCAACCTGGTGACGCTGGCCGAGCACTGGTTCGGCCAGGCGCGCGGGCTCGACGATTTCCTCGTCGTCTCGGTCGAGCTCGGCCTCGGCCTCGGCATCCTGCACAAGGGCGAATTGTTCCGCGGCGCCAACGGCCTCGGCCCCGATCTCGGCGATCTCCTCGCGAAGCCGCCCACCGGCAACGGTCTCGTGCGCCTCGCTGCCATCGCCTCGGAGGAGAGCATCCTCGCCGAGGCGCGCACCGCGCTCGCCGGGACGGTGCATGAACAGGCCTTCCGCCTCGGCCGCGGCCTCGACAAGGTGCTGGAGCGCGCCGATGCCGGCGATCCCGCCATCACCTCTTTGCTCGGCGCGGCCGGCGAGGCGCTCGGCTTTGCCATCGCCAATCTGATCGTGCTGTTCGCGCCGCCGAAGGTGATCCTCGCCGGGCCTGTGCTCGCCGCCGTCGAGGCGCTGGTCGCGCCGCTGCGCGCCACCGTCGCCGCGCTGCTGCCGCCGAGCCTTGCCGATGTCGCCGACATCGCGGTGCATGAATGGGACGATGAAATCTGGGCGCGCGGGGCCGCCGCGATGACGCTGCGCGACCTCTATGGCGCGCCCTGGGGAACCACGGGGCCGGCCCCCCATCGCTAGCGGGCCGCCCGAACAGACACGAGGGAGGATGACAATGACGGACCGGGTCGGGATCGGCTTTATCGGCTGCGGCAATATCAGCGCCGCCTATCTGAAGGCGGCGCGCGGCTTTCCGCTGCTCGAGGTGCGCGGCGTCGCCGACCTCAATCTGGCCGCCGCCGAGGCGCGCGCGGCCGAGTTCGGGTTGAAGGCGATGACGGTCGAGGACCTGCTCGCCGATCCTTCTATCGAGATCGTCGTGAACCTCACCATCCCCAAGGCGCATGTCGAGGTCGGCCTTCGCGCCATCGCCGCCGGCAAGCATGTCCATTCCGAAAAGCCGCTCGGCATCGCCACCGCCGAGGCGCGGACGCTGGTCGACGCCGCGAAGGCGCGCGGCGTCAGGCTCGGCGCGGCGCCGGACACCTTCTTCGGCGGCGCGCAGCAGACCTCGCGCAAGCTGGTCGATGACGGCGCCATCGGCACGCCGCTCGGCGGCACCGCCTTCTTCATGTGCCCCGGCCATGAGCGCTGGCATCCCAATCCCGCCTTCTACTATCTCGATGGCGGCGGGCCGATGCTCGACATGGGCCCCTATTACGTCACGAGCCTCGTCAACCTGCTCGGGCCGGTCGAGAGCGTCGCCGGCGTCGCCACCAAGCTCCGCGACGACCGCCTCGTCACCTCCGAGCCGCTGAAGGGCACGCGCATCCCGGTCGAGGTCGCGACCCATGTCGCGGGAACGATGAAGTTCGTCTCGGGCGCCGTCGTCTCGATTGCCATGAGCTTCGACGTGCCGCGCCACCGCCACAGCCCGATCGAACTCTACGGCTCGGATGCCGCGCTGCTCGTGCCCGATCCGAACCATTTCGGCGGCGAGATCATGCTGGCGACCGCCTCCGAGGACTGGAAGGCGGTGCCGACCGAGCATGCCTATGCCGACGGCAATTTCCGCGTCATCGGCGTTGCCGACATGGCGGACGCGATCCGCACCGGGCGGCCGCACCGCGCAAGCGGCGAGCTCGCCTTCCATGTGCTCGAGGTCATGGAGGGCTTCCAGCGCTCCTCCGACAGCGGCCAGCATATCGCAATGACGACGCGGCCCGAGCGGCCGGCGCCGCTGCCGGTCGGGCCCGGCATTTTCGGCTGAGGGATCATGACAGGGAAGGACACAACCATGCGCGAGGCGCTGATCGTCTGGGGCGGCTGGAGCGGGCATGAGCCCGAGCAGGGCGCCAAAGTGATTGCCGGGATGCTGGAGGAGGAGGGCTTCAAGGTCTATGTCGAGAACACGACGGAGGCCTTTGCCGATCCCTCGATCGCCGATCTCTCGCTGATCGTGCCGATCTTCACGATGTCGAAGATCGAGAAGGAAGAGCTGCAGAACCTCACCGATGCCGTCAAAGGCGGCGTCGGCCTCGGCGGCTATCATGGCGGCATGGGCGATGCGTTCCGCGAGGCGACCGAATACCAGTTCATGGTCGGCGGCCAGTGGGTCGCCCATCCCGGCAACATCATCGACTACCATGTCGACGTGGTGAAGCCCGAGGACCCGATCATGGCCGGCATCCCCGCGCGGTTCCCCTACCGCTCGGAGCAGTATTACATGCATGTCGACCCCTCGAACGAGGTGCTGGCGACCACGACCTTCACCGGCGAGCATGCCTCCTGGATCGACGGGACGGTGATGCCGGTGGTCTGGAAGCGGCGCTATGGCGAGGGGCGGGTGTTCTATTCCTCGCTCGGTCATGTCGCGAGCGAGTTCGAGGTTCCCGAGATGAAGACGATCGTCCGCCGCGGCCTGCTCTGGGCGGCGCGCTGACGCCTGTCGATGGGGGAGGGCGCCCGCTGGCCATGCGCCGGTGACCCCTCCCCGAAAACGCCTCGGCGTTTTCGGCCCTCCCGCAAGGGGAGGGCTCAAGGGGAGCGTTTGCCGCGCGACAGAGCCACACCCCGGCTTCCTTCCTTCAGCCCTCCCCTTGCGGGAGGGCCAAAACCGCGACGCGGTTTTGGGGAGGGGTCACAGGCGCCAGGGCAGGGGGGACCCTCCCGATAGTTCCCAACAGTCAACCCGGACGGGAGCCGCCAGCGCGGCTCCCGTTTGCGTTTTGGCGAGGAACGATTCGCGGCCGACGTCCGTTGATGGTCCGGACACCCCAACCGGAGAAGAGATCATGGCCAAGGAAAAGACGCTCGACGTCCTGTTCCACGAGACGCTGAAGGACATCTATTACG
Source organism: Kaistia sp. (assembly GCA_965229325.1). GTDB lineage: Bacteria > Pseudomonadota > Alphaproteobacteria > Rhizobiales > Kaistiaceae > Kaistia. Next base: position 4,165,422 of record OZ245873.1, read on the forward strand.
CCGAGAAGCAGATCCTCAGGGCGCTGCCGAAGATGGCGCGCGGCGCGGAATCGCCTGAACTGAAGCAGGCCTTCGAACATCACAAGGACGAGACGGAAGTCCATGTCGAACGTCTGCAGCAGATCTTCGAGATGCTCGACAAGCCGGCGCGCGGCAAGACCTGCGACGCCATTCTCGGCATCATCGAGGAAGGCAAGGACGTGCTCGAGGAATTCGAGGGCGCCCCGGCGCTCGACGCCGGCCTGACCGCGGCGGCGCAGGCCGTCGAGCATTACGAAATGGCGCGCTATGGCACGCTGAAGACCTGGGCGACCCAGCTCGGCATGCCCGAGGCCGCCAAGCTGCTCGATGCGACGCTGCAGGAAGAGAAGAAGGCCGACGCGCTGCTGAGCCGCCTCGCCGGCGCCAGCGTCAACGCCAAGGCCGCCTGAAGCTCAGCCGGCTAAAGTTCCCCCAGAATGCACATCGCCGCCCGGCAGTCCTGCCGGGCGGCGATGTCGTTTCATGCGGGCGGCGCTTGCCGCCTATGATGGTGGGTGGACGCGGCTACTCCGCCGCCTCCTTCAACGCCGCCGGATCGAAGCCGAAATTGAACGGCGCCGGCTCGCCGCGCTCGGCGCGCATCGCGCCGCGCAACGTCTCGGTCGCCGCGACATCGACGGCGTTGTCGGCCGTGAGCACGACGCCATAGCCGCTGCCCGCCTGTTCGCGCGAGACGAGATCGTAGCGCACGTCGCGGGCGACATGCTCGGCCGGGCGATCGAACGGATCGCCCCAGCCGCCGGCACCGGCGGTCTTGAAGACGATGCGGTCGCCGGCCGAAACGGCGAGGTTGTCGATCTTGGAGGGGATGCGGACCCGCTCCTCGCTGCCGGCCTTGATCAGCCATTTCGACGAGGTGCCGCCGAACTGGCCGCCATTGATGCCCCAGGGCGGCACGACCTCGCGGTCGTCATGGATCGAGACCTTGCCGGACTCGAGCACGCGGTAGATCTTCTCGATGCCGGCGCCGCCGCGATGGAGGCCGGGGCCGCCGGAATCGCGGATCGGGCGATAGCCGTCGACGATCACCGGATAGTAGTTCTCGATATATTCGATCGGCGTCGCCGAGAAGAGCGGCCACCAAGCATGGCCGTCGAGGCCGTCGCCGCGCGGACGGCCGGGCACGCCGCCGAACAACAGCTCCATCAGCTGGAAATATTTGTTGTTCTTGTCATGGCCGGTGAAGATGAAGTGCGGGCTGGTGCCATAGCCGGCCGCCATCGAGAGATGCGGCGCGCGCTGGCCGAGCGCGCCGGCCTGGCAATCGAAGAAGCGCGTATGCGTGTTGAGGCGGTTCGACAGCGCCGCCGGGAAACGCGGATTGAGCAGCGAGCCCTCGGGCAGCACCACTTCGAACAGGTCGTAGAAGCCCTCGTTGAACAGCACCGAGGGATCGAACGCCATGATCATGTACACGCCGAAGAACAGCTTGCAGAGGCCCTCGTGGATATGGAAGTTGATCGGGCCTTCCGCCTGGTCGTCGGTGCCGGTCCAGTCGAACACGGCGATGTCGCCGCGGCGATAGATCGACAGCGTCATCTTGAACGGCCCGTTGCCGAGGCCGTCATCGTCGACATAGTCGGTGAAGGAAACCGGCTCGACCGAGATGTATTTGTCGATCAGCACCTTCATCGCTTCGCGGGTGCGGTCGAGCAGCATGTCGCAGGCCGACATATAGGTGTCGCGGCCGAAGCGGTCGCAGAGCTCGCGCACGCGGACGGAGGCCGTGCGGCAGCCGGCGATCAGCGCCATCAGGTCGGCGCGGTTCATGTCGGGCGTGCGCGTGTTGTTGAGCATGATGTCGAGCACGCCCTTGTTGAGCACGCCCTTGTCATAGATGCGCACCGGCGGGATGCGCAGCCCTTCCTCCCAGATCGTGCGCGCATCGAACGGCATCGAGCCCGGCACCTTGCCGCCGACATCGACCATGTGGCCGAAGATCGACGAGAAGCCGACCAGCACGCCCTCATGGAAGATCGGCATCATCACGCACCAGTCATTGTTGTGCGAGATGGAGCCCTTGCAGGCATAGGGATCGTTCCAGACGAAGATGTCGCCTTCGTTGATGTCGCCTTCGAACTGCTCGACGATCGCCGGGATGTAGGAGCCGAACTGGCCGACGACCATGCGGCCGCGGGCATCGCAGATCATCGGGAATTCGTCATGCTGTTCGCGGATGACCGGCGACAGCGAGATGCGCACCACGACGCCGTCCATCTCGAAGCGCGCGTTCTTCAGCGCGTTCTCGATGATGTCGAGGGTGATCGGATCGACTTTCACGGACATGACGCTCAGTTCCCCCTCGAGACGGGCCAGATCAGCAGATTGCCGTGGCTGTCGACCTCGGCATAGTGCCGCGGCAGCAGGACGGTGGTGGTGTCGTACTGGCGGATGATCGCCGGTCCCTCGACGCGGGCGCCGACCGCGAGCCTGGCGCGGTCGTAGTTCGGCGTCGGCACGAAGGCGCCGTCGAAATAGCAGGGCCGCGTCTCCATCAGCGCGGCGGCGATGTCGCCGCCCTTGGCATCCGGAACCGCCTCGTCGACGCTCGGCGTGGCGCCGGTCGCGACGACGCGCAGCGCCACCAGTTCGACCGGAACATGGAAGCGGACGCCATAGAGCCGCTCATGCATGGCATGGAAGGCGTCGAGGATCTCACCGAGCCCGCCGGCGCGGCCGACGAGGTCGGCCGGCAGGTCGATGGTCACCTCGAAGCCCTGCTGCTCGTAGCGAAGGTCGAGCGAATAGGCGATGCCGCGATCGGCCTCCTCGACCTCCTGCTCGTCGAGCCAGGTCCGTGCCTTGACGGAGAGGGTGTCGAAGCGCGACCAGATCTCGGCCGGATCGAGCCCGGCGGTCGAGCGGATATAGGTCTGGACGAACTCGTTCTTGAACACCGCCTCGAGGAAGCCGAGCGCCGAGAGGACGCCGGGCGAGGGCGGCACCAGCACCGGATAGCAGCCGAGCAGTTCGGCGAGCGCATTGGCATGCAGCGGACCGGCGCCGCCGAAGGCGACGATGCCGAAATCGCGCGGATCGAGGCCGCGCTGCACGGTGATGACGCGGAGCGCACCCAGCATCACTTCGTTGGCGATGTCGATGATGCCCTTGGCGGCGTCCTCGGCGGAGAGGCCGAGCGCCTCGCCGATGCGGCCGACCGCGGCCCGGGCGCCCTCGACATCGAGCGTCATGTCGCCGCCGAGCAGCACCGGCGGCAGGTAGCCGAGCACGACATTGGCGTCGCTCACGGCAGGTTCCGTGCCGCCGCGGCCATAGGAGACCGGACCCGGGCGGGCGCCGGCGCTGCGCGGGCCGACGCGAAGCGACTTGGTGAGCTCCGAAACCTCTGCGATCGAGCCGCCGCCGGCGCCGACGCTGCGCACGTCGAGCGTCGGCACCTTGGCCGGAAACGAGCCGACCTCGGTCGAGCGCGAGATGGTCGGCTGGCCGTCGAGGATGACCGAGACGTCGGTGGAGGTGCCGCCCATGTCGAAGGCGAGCAGCTTGTTGAGCCCGGTGCGGCGCGCGATCATCACCGTCGAGGTGACGCCACCGGCAGGGCCGGAGAGCACGGTGTGCACGGGCCGCTCTGAAGCCGCGGCGGCGCTCATAAGCCCGCCGTCGGAGCGCACGATGTGCAGCCGCGCGGTGACGCCCTCGTCCTTCAGCCGGTCCTCGATGCGCGAGAGATAGCGCTTCATGATCGGGCGGACATAGTCGTTCATCACCGTGGTGATGGCGCGGTCATATTCGCGGAATTCCGGCAGGATGTCGGAGGAGAGCGAGACCGGGATATGCGGATGCCGCTCGGCGACGATGGCGCCGAGGATGCGCTCATGCTCGGGATTGGCATAGGAGTGCATCAGCGAGATCGTCAGCGCCTCGATGCCCGAGCCGCAGAGATCGTCGATCAGCGCCGTCGCCTTGTCGATGTCGAGCGCGCGCACCACCTCGCCGCGCGCATTCATGCGCTCGGGGATGCCGCGCGTGTCGGCGAGCGAGGCAAGCGGATCGGGCTTGTCCATGACGATCCAGCCGAACAGCGGGCCCGGGGTCCACGACTTCGCCAGATGCAGCGTGTATTCGAAGCCCTCGGTGACCAGGAGGCCGACCCGGGCGCCCTTGCCCTCAAGCACGGCGTTGGTGGCGACCGTGGTGCCGTGCAGGATCAGCGAGATGTCGGAGGGCGCGATGCCCGCCTTCTCGCAGATCAGCTTGACGCCGGCGGCGACGCCGATCGACTGGTCCTGCGGGGTTGAGGGGGTTTTCGCCTGGTAGGTTCGCTGCGTCTTTTCATCATGCAGCAACAGGTCGGTGAACGTTCCGCCCACATCGACTCCGAGCCTCATCTCATCGTCCCTCTGGTTCTGGCGAAGCCCTTTGGGCCTCTCGCCGGCACGCTATTGAATGCGCATGCAAACTAGCATAGTTTCTTCCTCGGGTCGTCTGCAAGAGCCAAATTACCGGCTCGAAACGGCAGGCCGAAAAGGGCCTCGCGGGCGTCCGGCGGGGGCATGGACCAGCATGAAGAAGCCGATCGCATGAGCGCGCTCACGCTTTACGACAAGGTCTGGCAGCAGCATGTCGTCAAGACCTACGAGGATGGCAGCGTCCTCCTCTATATCGATCGCCACCTCGTGCAGGAGGTGTCGAGCCCGCAGGCCTTTGCCGGGTTGATCGCGCAGAATCGCGGCATCAGGCGGCCGGATGCTCATGTTTCCGTGGCCGATCACGCCGTGCCGACGCGGCATCGCGACCGGCCGCTGCCGGATGGCCTCGCCGCCCGGCAGGTGTCGCGGCTCGAGGAGAACGCCCGCCGCTTCGGCATTCCCTATATCCCGATGAACGATCCGCGCCATGGCATCGTGCATGTCATCGGGCCGGAGCTCGGCTTCACGCTGCCCGGCGCGGTGCTCGTCTGCGGCGACAGCCACACCTCGACGCATGGTGCGTTCGGCGCGCTCGCCTTCGGGATCGGCGCCAGTGAATGCGAATGCATCTTCGCAACGCAGACGCTGCGCCAGAAGAAGCAGAAGCGCATGCGCGTGTTGCTCGAGGGCGCGCTTCCGGCCGGCGTCACGGTCAAGGACGTCATCCTCGCGCTCATCGGCGAGATCGGCACCTCGGGCGGCGTCGGCCATGCCATCGAGTTCGCCGGCAGCGCCGTCCGAGCGATGTCGATGGAGGCGCGGATGACGCTTTGCAACATGTCGATCGAGGCGGGCAGCCGCGTCGGCATGGTGGCGCCGGACGAGACGACCATCGCCTATCTGAAGGGACGGCCGCTGGCGCCGCAAGGCGCCGACTGGGATGCGGCGGTCAGCGCGTGGATGAGCCTGCAAAGCGATGCCGACGCGGTGTTCGATCGCGAGGTCGTGCTCGATGTGGCCAGCCTCAGCCCGCGCATTTCCTGGGGCACGACGCCGGAGGAGAACCTGCCGATCGACGGCCGCGTGCCCGATCCGGCCGATGAGGCCGATCCCGCCCGCCGCGCCCGCATGCAGCGCAGCCTTGCCTATATGGGGCTCGAGCCCGGGCGCCGGCTCGACGAGATCGCCATCGACCGCGTCTTCATCGGCTCCTGCACCAACAGCCGCATCGAGGATCTGCGCCTTGCCGCCGCCGTCGTCGCCGGCCGCAAGGTGGCCGCGAGCGTCGCGGCGATCGTCGTGCCGGGCTCGGCCGGCGTCCGGCTGCAGGCCGAGGCCGAGGGGCTCGACGGCATCTTCCGCGCCGCCGGCTTCGAGTGGCGCTCAGCGGGCTGCTCGATGTGCGTCGCGATGAACGATGATCGCCTCTCGCCCGGCGAGCGCTGCGCCTCGACCTCGAACCGCAATTTCGAGGGACGGCAAGGGCAGGGCGGCCGCACGCATCTGATGAGCCCGGCCATGGCCGCGGCCGCCGCGATCGCGGGCCGGCTCGCCGATGTGCGCGCGCTCTCGTCCTGATCCCGCTATCCCCGTGATGCTTCAAGCCCGTTGATGTCCATGCCCCCCTTCACGACCATCACCAGCGTCGCCGCGCCGCTGCCGGAAGCCGATATCGACACCGACATCATCTTCCCGGCCCGCTTCCTGCTGCTGCTCGACCGCGCGGGCCTCGGCCGGCATCTCTTCCAGGAGCGCCGCCGGCCCGTCGCCGGGCAGCCGCCCTTCGTGCTCGACCGGCCGCCGTTCGACGGCGCGAAGATCCTCGTGACGGGAGCGAATTTCGGCTCGGGCTCCAGCCGCGAGCAAGCGGTTTGGGCGCTCGCCGATTTCGGCATCCGCGTGGTGATCGCGCCGAGCTTCGGCGAGATCTTCTACTCCAACTGCTTCCGCAACGGCGTGCTGCCGATCGTGCTCGGCGAGGACGATCACGCGCGGGTCATGATCGCCGCGGCCAGCGAGGGGCCGGTAACGGTCGATCTCGAGCGGCTTGAGATCGACTGCGGCAATGGTCCGCCGATTGCCTTCGCGGTCGATGCCTATCGCCGGCGGGCGCTGCTGCAGGGGCTCGACGAGATCGGCGCGATCCTTGCCGACGACGCCGATGCCATCGCCGCCTTCGAGGCGCGCCAGAGGCTGGCGGCGCCCTGGCTCTATCTCAGCGCCGCACAGCGGGCGATTTTCGACGAACAGGGGAAGGGCGGAGCATGACCGACGAGGCGCTCGAGGCCAACTACAAGCGCGCCTTCGGCAAGCGCATCGGCTTCGGCAAGAGACCGGCGCTGCTGATGATCGACTTCGTCGAGGCCTATTTCGATCCGTCCTGTCCGCTCTATGCCGGCGTCGAGGACGCGCTCGCCTCGGCGCTCCGCCTGCAGGCGGCGGCGCGCAAGGCCGGCGTGCCGGTGATCTATACGAATGTCGTCTATGACAGGAACGGCCGCAATGGCGGGCGCTTCTACCAGAAGTCGATGGTGCTGCATCATTTCATCGAAGGCAGCCCGATGGGCGCCTGGCCGAAGGGGCTCGAGGTCGCCGAGGACGAACTCGTCATCTCCAAGCAGTATCCGAGCGCCTTCTTCGGCACCTCGCTCGCCGCGACGCTGACGACCGCCGGCATCGACACGCTGATCCTGACCGGCCTCAGCACATCCGGCTGCGTGCGCGCCACCTGCGTCGACACCTGCTCCTACGGCTTCATCCCGATCGTCGTGCGCGAGGCGGTCGGCGACCGCCATCCGGCGCCGCACGAGGCCAACCTCTTCGACATGGACGCCAAATATGCCGACGTCGTCGGCGAGGCCGAGGCGATCGCCTATCTCACCTCAATCGGAAACGCACAAGAATGACCAAGCCCAGCCTCCGCGCCGCCCTTGCCCGTGGCGAATTCGTCGCCGCGCCCGGCATCCACGACATGATCGCCGCGGCTGTGAGCAACAAGTTCGATTTCGACTTCGTCTACGCCTCGGGCTACTGGACGACGGCCTCGGCCTATGGCCTGCCGGATGCCGGCATCGCCACTTACACGCAGATGCTCGACCGCGTCGCGACCCTCGTCCGCAGCGTCAAGGGCAGCGTCATCGCCGATGCCGATACCGGCTATGGCGGGCTGCTCAACGTGCACCACACCGTGCGCGGCTATGAGGAGGCGGGCGTCGTCGGCATCCAGATCGAGGACCAGGAATTCCCGAAGAAGTGCGGCCACACGCCGTTCAAGCGCGTGGTGCCGATCATCGACATGGTCGAGAAGATCAAGGTCGCCGTCGAGGCGCGCAAGAGCCCGGAGACCCTGATCATCGCCCGCACAGATGCGCGGCAGACGCATGGTTTCGAGGGCGCGATGAAGCGCGGTCTCGCCTATGCCGAGGCCGGCGCCGATGTCGTGTTCCTCGAGGCGCTGGAGAGCGAAGAGGAGATGCGCGAGGCCTGCGCCCGCATCGACAGGCCGATGATGGCCAACATGGCCGATGGCGGCCGCACGCCGATCCGCTCGCGCACCGAGCTCGCGGCGATCGGCTACGCCATGGCGATCTATCCCTCGATCACCGGCCTTGCCGCCGCCCATGCGGTCGAGAACGCTCTGAAGGTGTTCAGCGAAGAGGGCACCTCGAATTCGCCGTCGCTGCCGCTGTTCCCGTTCTCGGAATTCAACTCGCTGATCGGCTTCGAGGAAGTCTGGGCTTTCGAGCGCCGCTGGGCGCGGCCGACGACTGGCGAGACGGGGCAGTAGCATGGCCGACGTCGCCGCGATCGGGGCCGGGACGGTCGGAAGCGCCTTCGCGGTGGTATTCGCGCGGGCGGGGCACACGGTTCGGCTTTATGATGCGGCCGAGGGCATCGTCGAGACGGCGGCGCTGCCGCGCATCCTCTCGACGCTGACACTCCTTGGCGACAACGGCCTCCTCACCGAGCCGGTCGCCACGATCGCGGCGCGCATCCTGCCTGCGGGCTCGATCGCGGAGGCCGTCGCCGGCGCCGTCTATGTGCAGGAAAGCGTCGCCGAGCGCATCGAGGTCAAGCGGACGGTGTTCACGGAGATCGCCGCCGCGGCGCCGGCCGAGGCGCTGCTGGCCTCGTCGACATCGGCACTGCCGGGCTCGGAGTTTCTCGGCCATGTCGCGCGGCCTGAGCGCTGCCTCGTCGCCCATCCGGTCAATCCGCCCTCGCTGATCCCGTTGGTCGAGCTCTGCCCGACGCGCTGGACCTCCGAGTCGACGCTGTCGGCGGCGCATGCGTTCCTGTCGGCGGCCGGGATGAGCCCGGTGACGCTGAAGAAGGAAATCGACGGCTTCCTGCTCAACCGCCTGCAATACACGCTCGTCGCCGAGGCGTTGCATCTCGTCGGCGAGGGCTATTGCAGCGCTGCCGACATCGACCGCGTCATGACCGAGGGGCTGGCACTGCGCTGGGCCTCGATCGGCCCGTTCGAGGTGGCGCATCTGAACGCCGTCGACGGCTTCCAGGGCTTCGTCGACCGGCTCGGCGGCATGATGCGGGCGATGGGCGAGGGCGCCCGCACCGACTATGACTGGTCGGACGCGCTGATCGCCGACATCCATGCCGGCCTTGCCGAGCGGGTGCCGGTGGCGGAGATCCCGGCGCGGCAGGCCTGGCGCGATGCCCGCATCCTCGCGACGCGGCGGCTGCAGCAGTCCGACTGAGACTCGCCGTCAGCCGATCTCGACATCCTCGACGATCTCGGCGCGGTAGGCCGAGGGGACGGGAATGGTGCTGCGCCAGACGAGGCGGCTCGGCAGCGGCATGTCGATGCCGCGCTCGATCGGGCGATCGGGCTCGTCGAGATGCATCAGCGCCAGCGTCTGCTCGACCATCTGGTGGATCGGCTGCCGCACGGTCGTCAGCTTGTAGGGCGCGCGGCGGGCCTCCGGGATGTCGTCGAAGCCGCCGACCATCAGATCCTCGGGAATGCGCAGCCCGAGCCGGTAGCGCAGCGCGTCGATCGCGCCCATCGCCATGATGTCGTTGATGCCAAAGAGTGCATCGGGGCGCGGCTTGCCGCGATCGGCGAACAGTGTCAGCGCCGCGCTCGCCGCGCCGTCATAGGACGAGCCGCCGGCGATCTCCTCGATCTCGGCCCGCTTGATCCCTTCCTCCATCAGCCGCTCGACGAAGCCGCGCACGCGATCCTGGCTGGTGGTGCCCTTGGGATCGCCGGTAATCATGGCGAAGGAGCGGGCGCCGGCCGAGAGGAACGCCTCGGCGATCAGGCGGCCGCCGCCGACATTGTCGCAGCGCACGCCCGAGGCGTCGCTGCCGGGGATGTAGCGGTTGAACAGGACGATCGGAATGCCGCGGTCATGGCAGATCGACGTCATCCGCGTCGAGATCTGCGCCGAGGTCAGGATGACGCCGTCGATCTGGTATTGCAGCGCGCGCAGGATCGCCTCGTCGCTCTCCGAGCCCGGGTCGACGGTGAAGATCAGCACCTGGCGCCCGAGCGCCTGCAGGCGGCGCGAGAACTCGTGCAGCACATGGACATAGAACGGATTGCCCATATTGCCGAGGATGAGCGCGATGATGTTGGTGCGCTTCGTCGTCAGGCTGGACGCGATCGAATTCGGCACGTAATTGAGCTTGCGCGCCGCTTCGAGCACCTTGGCGCGCTTCTCCTCGGCGATGCTCGATCCGGGCGTGAAGGCGCGCGACACCGCGGATTGCGAGACGCCGGCGAGCGCCGCGACGTCGAACGACGTGGCGCGTGAGGTGATCCGTTTCATGGCTGGCGGCAAGGGCCTGTTGGACTACGCATTCAATTCCTGTCGCGTCCGGGGTTGGCCCGGCGCGGCCTGAGGCCGATCGACGGCCGAGTGTGCCGGATCGCGGCGGATTCTTCAATCGGACATTCGCCCCATGAGGGCGCTGAGGGGCATGATCCGACCCGAGGATCGCGTTGACTCATTCCCATGAATGCGTAATCATTGAATGCGCATTCATGACGTCGTGCGGCCGTGCAGGGAAAACAGCGGCCGGGCGATCAGAGGGAGATATCATGATCAGACATTTGCTGGGCGCCACCCTTGTGGCAGGTGCCGTGACGATCGGGCTCGCCGCTCCGGCCATGGCCGATGCGGCTTCGGACGGCCTCGCGACGGCCAAGCAGAAGCTGCAGAAATACATCGAGAAGCCGGTCTTCGTAGCGCCGGGCGAGCCGTTCGACGCCAAGGCCTGCGCGGCCGGCAAGAAGCAGCTCTCGATCCCGAATTCGAGCGCCAACCCCTTCCTCAAGGGCATCATCGACCGGATGAAGAAGGCCGGCGCCGAGATCGGCCTCGAGGTCAAGGAATGGGAAAACCAGGGCCAGCCGAGCCAGTGGGTCCAGGGCGTCGAGTTCGCCATCCGCGACAAGTACGACATCATCGACCTGATCTCCGGCATCGATCCCTCGACGATCGAGCCGCAGGTCAAGGCGGCCAAGGAAGCCGGCGTCAAGGTGATGACGTCGCATTTCTATGATCCGAGCGACAAGCAGAACCCGCTCGTCTCGTCCTCGCTCACCATCGGCTTCGGCGAGATCGGCACCGTGCTCGCCAACTGGTCGACCGTGAACACCGACGGCAAGGCGAACATCGTCCTCATCGTCTCCGACGAGGTGCCGCCGACCAAGCCGCTCGTCGCCGGCCTCAAGGCCGAGCTCGCCGCCAACTGCCCGAACTGCAAGATCGTGCAGGAGATCAATGTCGGCGTGACCGAATGGGGCACCAAGATCCAGCCGGCCGTGCAGGCGGCGGTGCAGGCCAACCCTGACGTCAATGTCGTCATCCCGATCTACGATTCGATGTCGCAGTTCGTCGTCCCGGCCCTCCGCCTCACCGGCAAGACCGGCGCGGTCAAGGTCGCGACCTTCAACGGCACGCCCTTTGTGCTCGACTATATCCAGCAGGGCACCGTCGACATGGATATCGGCGAGAGCCTCGACTGGATCGCCTATGCGACCATCGACGGCCATGTCCGCGATCTCTGCGGCCTGCCGTCGCCGACCGCGCTCAACGTGCCCTTCTACATCTTCGACAAGAGCAACGCTGCCGAAGCCGGCACGCCGGCCGGCTATGACACCGGCTATGGCAATGCCTATGTCGAAGGGTTCCGCAAGCTCTGGAAGCTGCAGTAGGGCTTGCCGATGTCGGATGCGTCCCTGTCCGACAACGGACGGTCATTCCCGGGAGCGCCAGCGGCGCTCCCGGTTTCCGCAACGCCGGTGCTCGCGCTCAGCGGCATCGCCAAGACCTTCGGCGGCGCCAAGGCGCTCGGCGGCGTCTCCTTCGAGGTCGGGCCCGGCGAGGTGCATGGCCTGCTCGGCAAGAACGGCTCGGGCAAGTCGACGCTGGTCAAGATCCTCGCCGGATTCCATGCCCCCGATGCCGGCGGGCGCCTCGCCTTCAATGGCGAGAGCGTCGAGCTGCCGCTGAAGCCAGGCGATTTCCGCCGGCTCGGCATGAGCTTCGTCCATCAGAATCTCGGCCTCGTGCCGTCGCTGACCGTGCTCGAGAACCTCCGCTTCGCTCATCTCACCACGGCGAAGAGCGGCTATATCGACTGGAAGGCCGAACGGACCGCCGCCCGCGAGGCGCTGGCGCGCTTCGGCCTCGCCATCGACACCGCCGAGCGGGTCGATCGTCTCTCGCCGGTCGAGAAGGCGCTGCTCGCCATCGTGCGCGCCTTCGAGGAAGTGCGCGTCGCCACGGCCGCGACCGGCAAGCCCGGCCTGATGCTGCTCGACGAGCCGACGCCGTTCCTGCCGCGCGAGGGCGTCGAGAAGCTGTTCGCCCTCGTCCGCTCGATCGCCGCGACCGGATCCAGCGTCATCTTCATCTCGCATGACATCGACGAGGTGATGACCATCACCGACCGCATCACGGTGCTCCGCGACGGGCTGGTCGCCGGCGAACTCGTGACCGCGCGCGCGACGCATGAGGAGGTGGTCGAGGCGATCGTCGGCAAGCGCATCGCGCGGCTCGGCATGACCAGCCATGCGGCGGCGCCGGCAAAGCCCGCCTTCGTCAGGGTCGAGAAGGTCTCGGGCGCCACGCTGGCGCCGTCGGACGTCACGATCGGCAGAGGCGAGATCCTCGGCGTCACCGGCCTCATCGGCTCGGGCTATGAGGAACTGCCCTATCTCGTCTTCGGCGCGCGGCCCTGCCGCTCGGGCACGCTCGCCTTCACCGGGGGCGAGCGGATCGCACTCTCCGACATGTCGCCCGCGCGGGCGATCGCGATGAACCTCGCGCTCTTGCCCGGTGATCGCCAGGGCGCCAGCGGCGTCGACAGCCTGCCCATCGTCGACAACATGTTCCTGCCCGATGTCGCGCGCTTCTTCCGCGGCGGCCGGCTCAGCCGCGGCGCCATGCTGCGCGAGGCCTTCGATCTCGGCGCGCGCTACGAGGTGCGCCCGAACGATCCGTCGATGAAGCTCTCGGCGCTTTCGGGCGGCAACGCACAGAAGGTGCTGATCGCGCGCTGGATGAACCGCAATCCGCGCCTGCTGCTGCTCGACGAGCCGACGCAGGGTGTCGATGTCGGCACGCGCGTGCAGATCTTTGCCGCGCTCCGCGCCGCGGCGGCCAGCGGCATGGCCGTGCTCTGCGCCTCGTCCGACGCCGAGCAGCTCGCCGAAATCTGCGACCGCGTGCTCGTCTTCGCGCGCGGCCGCATCGTCACCGAGATCACCGGTGCCGACCTCACCAAGGATGGCATCGCGGAAGCGTGCTACGCCTCGATCGACCTTGCCGGCCATGTCACGGCCGCGGCGCAGCCCCCTGTCCATGCGAGCTGAATGATGACCCGATCCGCCACGCAAGCTTCGGCCGCCCGGCCTGCCGCCTTCCATCTCGGCCGCTTCATCGAGCGGATCGCGCTCATCGTCGTCTGGCTGCTCTTGATCGCGATCTTCGGCGCGCTGATGCCGCAGTCCTTCCTGAACTGGGGCAATTTCTCGATCATCTTCGCCTCCTATGCCCCGGCGGCCGTGCTGGCGCTCGCCATCATCGTGCCGCTGACGGCGGGCGACTACGATCTCTCGGTCGGGGCGACGCTGACGCTGTCCTCGGCGCTGATCGGCGTGCTCAATGTGTGGCACCATCTGCCGATCGGCCTCGTGCTGGTGCTCGCGCTCGCTGCCGGAGCCGTCGTCGGCATGGTCAATGCCCTCTTCATCATCTATTTCCGCATCCCCTCGCTAGTGGTGACGCTCGGCACGACCTCGCTAATGACCGGTATCGTGCAGTGGATGACCAATTCCTCGACCATCGGCGGCATCGACAATGCGCTCGTCATGGCCGTGGTCGGCGGGCGGCTGTTCGGCGTGCCCTATGCCTTCTACTACGCGATGATCGCCGTGGTCGCGATGTGGTACGTCTTCGACTACACCCCGCTCGGCCGCCGCCTGCTCTTTGTCGGGCGCGGCCGCGAGGTCGCGAGGCTCAACGGCATCGCGGTCGACCGCGTCCGCTTCGGCGCGCTGGTGACCTCGGCGATGCTCGCCGCCGCCGCCGGTATCATCTATGCGGGCGTGCTCGGCTCGGCTGATCCCTATTCCGGCCTCAACTTCCTGCTGCCGGCCTTCGCCGCCGCCTTTCTGGGCGCGACGACGATCCTGCCCGGCCGCTTCAATCCCTGGGGCGCCATCGTCGCGGTCTATTTCCTGGCCACGGGCATCACCGGCCTCACCATGCTCGGCATCCCGCTCTGGGTGACCAACGTCTTCAATGGCGGCGCGCTGATCCTCGCGGTGACGATCTCGCAGCTGACGCGCGGCCGCGAAGCGACCGATATCGGCTGATCCCAAACCCTGATCGCGGCGCCCGGCGCCCAGCGGAGGAGCACATGGCACGTCATCTCAAGACGGCGAAGGGCGCGGCCGAACGCGCCGAGGCGGACCAGAAGGTGCGCGCCACCGTCGAGGGTATCCTCGCCGACATCGAGGCGCGCGGCGACGAAGCGGTGCGGGCGCTGTCGGAGCAGTTCGACAACTGGTCGCCGGCCTCGTTCCGCCTCTCCGAGCGCGAGATCGAGGCGGCGATGGCGGCCGTCTCGCCGCGCGATCTCGAGGATATCCGCTTCGCGCAGGCGCAGGTGCGCCGTTTCGCCGAGACGCAGAAGGCTGCGCTCGTCGATGTCGAGGTCGAGACGCTGCCCGGCGTTTTCCTCGGGCACCGCAATATCCCGGTCAATGCCGTCGGCTGCTATGTGCCGGGCGGGCAATATCCGATGGTGGCGTCCGCCCATATGAGCGTGCTCACCGCCAAGGTGGCGGGCGTCAAGCGCGTCGTCGCCGCCGCGCCGCCGCACAAGGGCGGCGCGCATCCGGCCATCGTCGCGGCGATGCATCTTGCCGGCGCCGACGAAATCCTGGTGCTCGGCGGCGTGCAGGCGATCGGCGCCATGGCGCTCGGCACGGCGAGCATCGCCGCGGTCGACATGCTGGTCGGGCCCGGCAATGCCTATGTCGCCGAGGCGAAGCGGCAGCTCTATGGCCGCGTCGGCATCGACCTCTTCGCCGGGCCGACCGAGACGCTGGTCATCGCCGACGACAGCGTCGACGGCGAGATCTGCGCCACCGACCTGCTCGGCCAGGCCGAGCACGGGCCGACCTCGCCGGCGATCCTGCTCACCACCTCGGAGAAACTGGCGCGTGACACCATTGCCGAGGTGGGGAGGCTCCTCGAAAAGCTGCCGACGGCGCGTCTCGCGGGCGCGGCCTGGCGCGACTATGGCGAGGTCATCGTCTGCGCGGACGAGGCGGAGATGCTCGCCGAGGCGGACCGCATCGCCTCCGAGCATGTGCAGGTGATGACGCGCGACCCGAACTACTTCCTCGCCAACCTGACCAATTACGGCGCGCTGTTCCTCGGGCCGCGCACCAATGTCGCCTTTGGCGACAAGGTGATCGGCACCAATCACACGTTGCCGACCAAGAAGGCGGCGCGCTTCACCGGCGGGCTCTGGGTCGGCAAGTTCATGAAGACCTGCACCTATCAGCGCATCGAGAGCGACGAGGCCAGCGCCCTCGTCGGCCGCTACGGCTCGCGGTTGTCGCTGCTCGAGGGCTTTGTCGGCCATGCCGAGCAGGCCAATATCCGCGTGCGCCGCTATGGTGGCGGCAATGTCCCTTATGGGGCGGCAGCGGAATAAGGGTTCTCCATGTCGATCGAACTGCCTCGCGCGCCGGGATTCCGGCTGGACGGCAAGCGCGCGCTCGTCTCCGGCGCCGGCCGCGGGCTTGGCCGCGCCGCGGCGGTGGCACTCGCCGATGCCGGCGCCGCGGTGACGCTGGTCGCGCGCAGCGGCGACGAGATCGAAGAGGTGGTGGCGGCGCTGCGGGCCAGCGGGGCGGAGGCCGAGGCGCTGGTCCTCGACGTGCTCGATCTCGAGGCGATGCGGGCAGCGGTCGAGGCCGCCGCACCGTTCGACATTCTCGTCAACAATGCCGGCACCAATCGTCCGGCGCCGTTCCTCGATGTCAGCGAAGAGGACTATGGCGCGATCTTCGATCTCAACGTCCGCGCCGCCTTCTTCCTGGCGCAAGCCGTGGCGCGCCGCCTCGTCGCCGCCGGGAAGCCGGGCTCGATCATCAACATGTCCTCGCAGATGGGCCATGTCGGCGGCGCCGGCCGCACCGTCTACTGCGCTTCCAAGCATGCGATGGAAGGCTTCACCAAGGCGATGGCGATCGAGCTGGCGCCGGCCGGCATCCGCGTCAACACGATCTGCCCGACCTTCATCGAGACGCCGCTGACCGCGCCCTTCTTCGAGGATGCTGCCTTCAAGGCCGCGGTGCTCGCCAAGATCAAGCTCGGCCGGCTCGGCCGCGTCGAGGACCTGATGGGCGCGATCGTCTTCCTCGCCTCGGACTCTGCCGCGCTGATGACAGGCTCGGCGCTGATGATCGACGGCGGCTGGACGGCGGAATAGCGCACAATGAACAAAGGGCCGGACGAATGAAGATCAGCGCCGCCGTTCTGACGCAGTCCGGGCTGCCCGCGCCCTATGCGACGAGCCGACCGCTCGCGATCCGCGAGATCGACCTCGACGGCCCCGGCATCGGCGAGGTTCTCGTCGAGATCCGCGCCGCCGGGCTCTGCCATTCCGATCTCTCGGTGATCGAAGGCAACCGGCCGCGGCCGCTGCCGATGGCGCTCGGCCATGAGGCGGCGGGCATCGTCGTTGCCGTCGGGCCGGGGGTCGATGATCTCGTCGCCGGCGATCATGTCGCCTGCGTGTTCGTGCCGAGCTGCGGCGCCTGCGTCAGCTGCGCCGAGGGAAGGCCGGCCCTCTGCGAGCCGGGCGCGAGCGCCAACGGCGCCGGCACGCTTTTGTCCGGTGCGCGCCGCCTCTCCTGCGAGGGCGTCTCCGTCAACCACCATCTCGGCGTCTCTGCTTTCGCGAGCCATGCGACGCTGTCGCGCCGCTCTCTGGTCAAGATCGACCGGGCGCTCGCCTTCGAGCACGCGGCCCTCTTCGGCTGCGCCGTGCTGACCGGTGTCGGCGCCGTGGTCAATGCCGCCGCGGTGAAGCCCGGCACCAGCGTCGCGGTGATCGGCCTCGGCGGGGTCGGCCTCGCGGCGCTGCTCGGCGCCAAGGCCGCCGGCGCCGAGCGCATCATCGCCGTCGACCGCATGCCGGCGAAGCTGCAGCTCGCGCTCGAGCTCGGCGCCACCGACGCCGTCGTCGCGGGCGAGGATGCCGCCGGCCATATCCGCCAGCTCACCGGCGGCGGCGTCGACCAGGCGATCGAGCTCGCCGGCGCGGCGCCGGCGCTGGAACTTGCCTACTGGATCACGCGGCGCGGCGGAACGGTGGTCACCGCCGGCCTGCCGGGGCCGAACGCGCTGCTGTCGCTGCCGGCCGTCAGCCTCGTCGCCGAGGAGAAGACGATCCGCGGCTCCTATCTCGGCAGCTGCGTCCCGGCGCGGGATATCCCGCGCTTCATCCGCCTGTTCCAGCGCGGCCTGCTGCCGGTCGACCGGCTGCTGACGCACCGGCTGCCGCTGTCGCGCATCAATGAAGGCTTCGACCTGCTGCGCTCGGGCGAGGCGGTGCGCACCGTCGTGACGCCGGACTGAGCAGCGCTTCAGCCGAATCGCGCCGGCGTCCAGGCGCCGCCGGCCTTCGCCGAGGCGACGGCGGCGCTGACGAATTTGACGCCGCGGGCGCCGTCGACGACGTCGGGCACAAAGCGCGCCCGGGCCGCATCGATCGCGCCGCCGCTGCGCCGGGCGCGAATGATCTCGGCGGCGTCGCGGTAGAGATTAGCGAAGGCCTCGATATAGCCCTCGGGATGGGCCGCCGGCATGCGCGAGACGCGCTGCGCCTCGCCGGCCGAACCGAAGCCGCCGCGGATGATCGTGCGCGCTTCCTCGCCATAGCGGGCATGGCGGAGCTCTTCCGGCGCCGTGCCGCGCCATTCGAGGCTCGCCTTGGAGCCGTGGATGCGGACCGAGAGATCGTTGTAGTGGCCGGGCGAGGTCTGGCTCGCGACCAGCGTGCCGCGCGCGCCGCCGTCCCAGCGCAGGAGCACATGGGCGTTGTCGTCGAGCCGCCGGCCGGGCACGGCCGTGAAGAGATCGGCCGAGACGGCTTCGGCCTGCCGGCCCGAGATGAAGGCTGCGAGATTGAAGGCATGGACGCCGATATCGGCGAGCACGGCCGATTCGCCGGCGCGGGCGGGATCGGTGCGCCATTCGGCCTGCTTCTGGCCCTCGGCATCGATCGGCAGCGTCAGCCAGTCCTGGATATAGGCGGCGTGGATGGCGACGATCTCGCCGAGTTCCCCGGCGGCGACCATCTCGCGCGCCTGGCGGACCATGGCATAGCCGGTGTTGTTAAGCGTCACGACGAAGCTTCGCTGCCGCGCCGCCGTCAGCGCCACCAGCGCCTCGGCCTCGGCCAGCGTCGTCGAGAGCGGCTTGTCGCAGATCACGTCGATGCCGGCCTCCAGAAACGCCGTCGCGATCGGCGCATGCAGATGGTTCGGCGTGACGATCACCACCGCCTCGATGCCGTCGGGGCGGGCGGCCTCCGTCCGCGCCATGACGCGGTAGTCGGCATAGGCGCGATCGGAGGCGATGCCGAGCTCGGCGGCGGAGGCGATGGCCGTCTCGGGGTGCGAGGAGAGGGCGCCGGCGACGAGCGCGATCTGGTCGTCGAGCCGCATGGCGAGCCGGTGGACCGCGCCGATGAAGGCGCCCTGTCCGCCGCCGACCATGCCGACGCGGAGCCGTTCGGCCTTCGACCCATCGGCGGTGGCATAGACCATGATCCTGTCCTTCCCTGTCGCTGTTCGTCTGCCGAGTCCTCACCCGGCGGCGCGCACGATAGCCGCTTCACGGTGCATTTCGAAGAGGATTTCCATTTTGGAGATTGCGAAATGATCGTGTCGCGATAGGCTCGCCGTCGGGCCGTGTCAGCCGGCCGCAGCGGGGAGGCAGGGATGGCCGCGCGCAGCCGACGTGATGCGGGACCGGCAACGGACGGTCCGCCCGATGTCCCGGACAGCGCGGGCGACGGCGCGGCCGATGTGGCGGAGCGCAAGGCGGCGCTCGGCTATACGCGGCCCGAGACCTATGAGGAGCTGCGGGCCGTGCTCGCCTCGGGCACGATCCATTTCCCGAAGCGGCTCCGCCAGGTCGCGATCTTCCTCTGGCAGCATCCCGACGACGTCGCCCTCGGCACGATCGTGCAGGTCGCCGAGCAGGCGGGCGTGCAGCCCTCGACGCTGGTGCGCTTCGCCAAGATCTTCGGCTATGCCGGCTTTTCCGATTTCCAGGGCCTGTTCAAGGACCATGTCAAAGGCTCGTGGCCGGAAGGGCGCGGCCGCGAACGGAATGAGGCGACAGCCGGCGGCGGCGTGCGGCCCGAATTGCATTTCCTCAGCGGCATGGTCGGGGCGGCGCGCGCCTCGCTCGACCGCATCGGCGAGAGCTTCGATGTCGCTGCCTTCGAGGCGATGGTCGACGTGCTCGCCGCGGCCGATCTCATCTATCTCGTCGGCAGCAAGCGCGCCTTCCCGGTGACCGCCTATCTGTCGCTGACGCTGTCGCAGCAGGGCGTCCGCAACATCCTCGTCGACAATGTCGGCTCGACCGCTTTCGACCAGATCGGCTGCGTCACGCCGCGCGATGCCGTGCTCGCGGTCAGCTTCAGCCCCTATAATTCGGTGACGCCCGATCTCGTCGCCAGCGCCCATGAGCGCCGGGCCCGGATCGTGACATTGACCGACAGCACCTTCTCGCCGCTGATCCCGCTGTCGGAGCACTGGATCGAGGTGGTCGAGTCCGATTTCGCCGGTTTCCGCTCGCTCGCCGCCTCGCTCTCGGTCGGCCTCGCGCTGGTGCAGGGCGTCGCCACCAGGCGGAGCGCCGCCACCCAGATGAGCGATTGACGGCAGGGAATTCTCGTTCCATATTCGAGAAAATAGAAAGAACGTTCTCTGGGAGGAGAGCCGTGCTTTTCAAGAGCGAGAGCCTGCGGCAGCCCGCAGCGGCGGCGCGCGTGTGCGTGTCGGCGGGTATGCGGCCGTGAGCGACAGCGAGGCCAGACCGACCCTCGGGCCGGAATTGCTCGGACGTCTGCCGCAGGGCGTCGCGCGGCCGGCCTATGACCGCGCCTCGGTGACGGCGGGCATCGCCCATATCGGCGTCGGCGCCTTTCATCGCACGCATCAGGCCGAATACACCGACGATCTCCTCGCCACCGGCGTCCGCGACTTCGGCCTCGTTGGCATCAATATCCGTCCGCCGGTGCTGGCCGAGACGCTCGGCGCGCAGTCGGGGCTCTATACGCGGCTGATCCGCGAGGACCAGCGCGTCGAGGCGCGCGTCATCGGCAGTATCCTCTCCGTCGTCGACAGCCAGGCGAGCCCGCTGCCGGCGCTCGCCGTGCTGGCGGCGCCGGAGATCGCCGTGATCAGCATGACGGTGACCGAGAAGGGCTATTGCCATGTGCCGGCGACCGGCGCGCTCGATCCAACGCGGCCGGAAATCCTGCACGATATCGCCCATCCCGAGGCGCCCGTCAGCCTGCCCGGCCTCGTGCTCCGCTCGCTCGAACTCCGCATGCAGACGCATGGGCGGCCGGTGACGCTGGTCAGCTGCGACAATATCCCGTCGAACGGCGCCATTCTCGGTGCCGTGGTGGCGGAGCTCGCGGCGCGGCGCGGCGGCGGCCTCGCCAAGTGGATCGCGGCGAATGTCGCCTTTCCGGGCACCATGGTCGACCGCATCGCGCCGGCGACCACGGATGTCGATCTCGCCTTCGTTGAGACCGCGTTCGGGTACCGCGACCGCGCCGTCGTCGTCGGCGAGCCGTTCCGGCAATGGGTGATCGAGAACCGCTTCGCCGGCCGTTTCCCGGCCTTCGACAGGGTCGGGGCGACGGTCGTCGAGGATGTCACCGCCTTCGAGCATCTCAAGATGCGCGTCCTCAACGGCGCGCAGACGGCGCTCTGCTATCTTGGCGTCCTCGCCGGGCATGAGCACACCTTCGACGACATGGCCGATCCGCTGCTGGAGCGCTTCGTGCGGCGGATGCTCACCGAGGAGACGCTGCCGACGCTGGCGCCGGTGTCGGGCGTCGATCCGCTTGACTATGTCGAGGCGAGCCTTGCGCGCCTCCGCAACACCGCCATCCGCCATCGCAACCACCAGATCGCCACCGACGGCTCGCAGAAGATCGTTCAGAGGCTCTTGAACCCGATCCGCGACCGCCTTGCGGCCGGCGCCTCGTTCGATCTCCTCGCCGTCGCGCTGGCCGGCTGGATGGCCTATCTCGTGCGCGCCTCGGACCGCTTCGGCCGCGCCTGGACGGTCGACGACCCCTATGCCGGCCGCATCGCCGCCATCGCCGACCGGATCGGCGCGGATGCGCGGGGTCTCGTCGACGGCATACTGGCGCTCGACGCCATCTTCGCGCCGGAACTCGCCCGCTCGGATCGCCTCAGGGCGGCGCTGGCGTGGCATCTTCACGCCTTTATCGGGCCGGATCCGATCGGTCATCTCGCCCGCGTCGTCGATGGCGGGGCGAAAACCACTTGAAGGCGGGGACCAGCCGGTGAAACCTTGCAGAGGGAGGACATCATGAAGCTCGGCGTGCTGACGGCGCCATTTCCGGAGCTCTCGCTGGAGGCGGTCGCGGACTGGGCGGGCGCGGCCGGCTTCTCCGTGCTCGAGGTCGCCTGTTGGCCGAAGAGCGCCGGTGCCAGCCGCCGCTATGCCGGCACGGCGCATATCGATGTCGCGACCATCTCGGCCTCGGAAGGCAAGGAGCTGATCGCGGCTCTCGCCGAGAAGGGCGTTTCGATCTCGGCGCTCGGCTATTACCCGAACCCGCTGCATCCCGATGCTGGGCACCGCGCAGCGGTCATCGAGCACTTGAAAGCCGTGATCGCGGCGGCGGGCCGCATCGGCGTGCCGCTGGTCAATACCTTTCTCGGCGGCAATGCTGCGAAGACGGTCGACGCCAACTGGCAGGATGCGCTGACCATCTGGCCCGAGATCGTCGCGCATGCGAAGGCGCAGGGCGTCCGCATCGCCATCGAGAACTGCCCGATGATCTTCAGCGCCGACGAATGGCCGGGCGGACACAACATCGCCTATTCGCCGCTGGTCTGGCGGCGGATCATCGAGGCCTTCGACGGCGCGGTCGGCATGAACTACGATCCCTCGCACCTCGTCTGGCAGATGATCGACCAGGCGCGCTTCATCCGCGAATTCGGCCCGCATATGCTGCATGTGCATGCCAAGGACCTGATGATCGACCGCGATGGGCTCTATGAACGCGGCATTCTCTCGGCCGGCATCGGCTGGCAGGTGCCGCGCATGCCCGGCCTCGGCGAGGTGGACTGGCCGGTGATCTTCTCCGGCCTCTATCGCGCCGGCTATGACGGTCCCGTCGTCATCGAGCACGAGGACCGGCAGTTCGAGGGCAGCCTCGACAAGGTGAAGCGCGGCTTCCTGCTCGCGCGGGACGTGCTCAGCCCGCTGGTCAAGTGACGACCGGCAGGCCAGACTGACGCTGCAACCAAGACCAAAGTCGAAAACGACGCAACAGTGGAGGAATAGACCATCATGAAGACCAAAACGCTTTCCCGGCTCGGCCTTCTCGCCGGTGTCGCGCTCTTCGCCTCGGTGACCGGCGCCTTTGCACAGGGCACCTACACGATCGGCGTCTCCAACACCGTGCAGGGCAATGGCTGGCGCGAGGAAATGATCTGCGCGATCAAGGCCGAGGCGCTCGCCTCCGGCAAGGTCGCCAAGCTCAACATCGCCCATCGCAACACCGATGCCGCCGGCCAGTCCGAGGACATCCGCAACCTGATCAGCGCCGGCGTCAACGCTATCGTCGTCAACCCGGCCGATCCCTCGGGCATCAATGATGCGCTGAAGGAAGCGACCGCCAAGGGCATCGTCGTCGTCGCCGTCGACCAGGCCGTGACCGAGCCCTCCGCCTATATCGTCTCCAACAACCAGGAGGAGTACGCCTATCTCGGCGCCAAGTGGCTGTTCAATCAGATCGGCG
The DNA here is from genome assembly GCA_965229325.1 of Kaistia sp. Taxonomy (GTDB): domain Bacteria; phylum Pseudomonadota; class Alphaproteobacteria; order Rhizobiales; family Kaistiaceae; genus Kaistia. The sequence goes on from OZ245873.1 coordinate 4,188,422, forward strand.
GCAAGGGCGGCGTCGTCTACATGCGCGGTGCCGCCGGTGCCTCGGCCGACAGCGACCGCGACAAGGGCTTCAAGAAGGCGCTGGCCGAATTCCCGGACGTCAAGGTCGTGCAGGAGGTCTTCACCGGCTGGCAGCAGGACCAGGGCAAGCAGCAGATCCTCGACTTCATCGCCACCGGCACGCCGTTCGACGGCATCTGGACGTCGGGCATCGACAATGTGATCGTCGACGCGCTGGTTGAATCGCAGGCGAAGCTGGTGCCCGTGGTCGGCGCCGACAATGCCGGCTTCGTCGGCCAGCTCAACTCGGTCAAGGGCTTCACCGGCGCCGCCGTCACCAATCCGGGCTCGATCGGCGCCGCCGGCCTGACGCTGGCGCTGCAGATCCTCGACGGCAAGAAGCCGGAGGCGCAGGTCGTGCTCGTCGAGCCGCAGCTGTGGGAAAACGCCACCGCCGAGGGCAAGGAGAAGCTGAAGGCCGCCGCCGATCCGTCGCTGTCGCCGGAATGGCCGGTCTCGATCTCGATCCCCGGCTGGACGACCTACACCAAGGACCAGATCGTCGCCTGCAAGGGCCCGGGCGAGTAGTTCGCCGGAGCGATCTTCGTCCCTGATCGAAACGGGGGGCGCCGTCCGCGGCGCTCCCTCCTGGTCGATCGCCGTCTCCCCGCAGCCAGCCAGCATCCGTGACAGCCCGCAAGTGACGACAGCTCCGATCCTCATCGCCACCGGCGTCGCCAAGAATTACGGCGCCGTCGCCGCGCTGCGCAATGCGTCGCTCTCGGTGCTCCCCGGCGAAGTGCATGCTCTGATGGGCGCGAACGGCGCCGGCAAGTCGACCCTGGTCAAGATCCTGACCGGCGCCATCCGCCCGAGCGGCGGCCGCATCGAGATCCGCGGCGCCATGCATGAGGTGCGCTCGCCGGCGGCGGCCCGCCGCGCCGGCCTCGTCTCGGTCTATCAGGAGCCGTCGCTGATCCCCGATCTCGACGTCGCCGCCAATCTGCGCCTCACCAATACGCCCGTCGAGCCGTTCCGCGCCTTCGTCGCCGAGCTCGGCGTGCCCGATCTCGATCTTTCCGAGACGGCGCGCGATATCCCGCTCGCCGTGCTGCGCGTGCTCGATCTTGCCCGGGCGCTTGCCATCGAGCCCGACGTGCTGCTGCTCGACGAGATGACCGCGGCGCTGCCGGCCAATCTCGCCGAGCGCGTTCTGGACGTCGTCAAGCGTCAGAGCCGCAGCGGCCGCTCGGTCATCTTCATCTCGCATCGCTTCATCGAGATCCAGGCACTCTGCGACCGGGCGACGGTGCTGCGCGACGGCGAGACGGTCGGCGTCGTCGACATCGCGCCCGGCATCGAGGAGCGGATCGTCGAATTGATGCTCGGCGCCAAGGTCGAGAAAACCCGCATCAAGGCCGCCGCTGCCGGCTCAGGCGCCGCCGCCGCGCGCGGCCCGGCGCGGCTTTCGGTGCGCGATCTCTCGGTCGGAACCAAGCTCAGCGATGTCTCCTTCGATCTCGCCAATGGCGAGGTCGCCGGCGTCGTCGCGCTGGAAGGGCAGGGGCAGGACGAGCTCTTCGGCGTGCTCGCCGGTTCGATCCGGCCAAGTTCCGGCTCGGTCACGGTCGACGGCAAGCAGGTCCAGTTCGCCCATCCCGCCGATGCGATCGCGGCCGGCATCGCCTATGTGCCGGGCGACCGCAGCGAGGCGCTGCTCGGCCATCGCTCGGTGCGCGAGAACATCGCGCTGCCCTTCAGTGCGCGCCTGCGCAACTGGGGGCCGATCGACATGCGCCGCGAGCAGGAGACGGTCGCGAAGGCGATCCAGCGGCTGCAGATCGATACGCGGGCCCAGCGCGAGGCGATGCGGCTTTCGGGCGGCAACCAGCAGAAGGTGACGATCGCCCGCTGGGTGGCCGCGGATGCGCGCACGATCCTCTGCTTCGATCCGACGAGGGGCATCGATGTCGGCACCAAGCGGCAGATCTATGAGCTGATGCGCGAACTCGCGGCGCAGGGTCACTCGGTGCTCTACTACACCTCGGAACTCGAAGAAGTGCAGCTCGTCTGCGACCGCGCCATCGTCATCTTCGGCGGCCGTGTCGTCGACGTGCTGCCGGTCGAGCTCGCCGACGAGGCGGCGCTGACGCGGGCCGCCTATGGCCTGCCGCGCGATGCGGCGCCGGCGGGCGTGCTCGCCGCCACTGAGGATGGAGCGCGCGCATCATGAGCCGCTTCATCCGCCGCCGCGGCTGGGTCTCCGGCCTCTTCGTTCTCCTCGCGCTGCTCTTCGTCGTCACAAAGCTGATCCAGCCCGGCTATGGCAGTGGCGACTTCGCCTCGCTGACGCGCGCCGTGCTGCCCTATGCCTTTGCCGTGGCGGCGCAGACCGTCGTCGTCATCGCCGGCGGCATCGACCTCTCGGTCGCCGCGATGATGGCGCTGACCAGCGTCACCGCCGCGACGATGATGAACGGGGCGAGCCCGGAATATGCGCTGTTCGTCGTGCCCTTCGTGCTGGCGCTCGGCTTCTGCCTCGGCGCGATCAACGGCATCCTGATCATCGTCACCCGCGTGCCCGACATCGTGGTGACGCTGGCGACGCTCTTCGTGCTGCAGGGCGCGGCGCTGCTCGTGCTCGGCGCGCCGGGCGGCTCGGCGGCGGACTGGCTGAAGGCGATGGTCGTCGGCACCGTCCCCGTGCCGGGCCTGCCCGAGACGGTCACGGCCTGGTTCCCCAAGGCGCTGCTCTTGCTCCTCGTCTGCCTCGGCATCGTCTGGATCCCGCTGCGCCGCTCGAAGCTCGGCCTCTCGCTCTATGCGATCGGCTCCAGCGAGCTTGCCGCCTTCCGCTCCGGCGTCGCCGTCGCGCGGACGCGCATCATCGCCTATGGCCTCTCCGGCCTCTTCGCGGCGATGGGCGGCCTTGCCCTCACCATGAGCACGGGCATCGGCGCGCCGATCCCCGGACCCTATCTCCTCGCCAGCGTCGCCGCCGTGGTGCTCGGCGGCGTCACGCTCGGCGGCGGCCGCGGCGGCCTGGTCGGGCCGATCGTCGCCGTGTTCATCCTCCGCCTCGTCCGCACCGACCTGACCCTGATGGCCGTCGATCCCAACGTCACCACGATCATCGAAGGCGTGATCATGGTCGTCGTCGTGATGCTCGGCGCCTTCGTCGCGATGAAGGGACGTTCGTCATGAGCAACACCGCGACTGCCGACGCGCCGCCGCCGCTTGGCCGCCGCCTCAAGCGGCTGATGAGCGACTATCCGCTGATCCCGCTCATCCTGCTCCTGGTGCTGCTCGTCGCCGTGCTGCAGGCGATGCGCCCCGGCATCGTCAACCCGGCCTGGGTCGCGACCACCATCAAGTTCGCCATTCCCTTGGCGATCCTCGCGGGCTGCCAGACCATGGCGATGCTCACAGGCGGCATCGACCTTTCGGTCGGCACGGTCGCGACCATGGCCGCCTTCATCGTCGCGACGCAGGGCGTGCATCATGATCCCGGCGTCGCCATCGCCATCGCGCTCGTTCCCGCCGTGGTGATCGGCTTCGCCAACGGCATCGGCATCGGCGTCTTCCGCGTCCATCCGCTGATCATGACGCTCGGCACCGGCCTCATCGGCACCGGCTTCCTGCAGGTCTACCAGCGCACGGTGATCGCGACCGGCACCTCGATCCCGCCGACGCTGGCCTGGCTCGGCACCGGGCTCACCTATGGCGTGCCGAATGCGCTCCTCGTCTTCATTCCGGTCGCCGGCTTCATCCTGTTCGTCTTGAGCCGCACCGGCTTCGGCCGCCTCCTCTATGCGGTCGGCGACAACGAGCATGCGGCCCGTCTCTCGGGCGTCCGCTACTGGCAGGTGATCCTCGCGCTCTATGTGATGGCGAGCCTTCTCGCCGGCATCGCCGGGCTTCTCTATATCGGGCTCATCAAGTCGGCCTCGCTGTCGCTCGCCGAGCCGCTGGTGCTGCCTTCGGTGGCGGCGGCGGTAATCGGCGGCACGTCGATCTTCGGCGGCCGCGGCGGCTATACCGGCACGATCGTCGGCGCGCTGATCCTGCGCGTGCTGATCACCCTCCTGACGGTGATGCAGATCCCCGAAGGCGCGCGGCAGATCCTGTTCGGCCTCATCGTGCTCCTGGTGACCGCCGCCTATCTGCGCATCATCGAGGACCGCTGAGCGGATGGGGTTCCGGGGGAGGAGGGGGACATGACGACAAAATCGCGCATCGCCGGGATCAATTTCGACCACATGCATATGGGCGACCTGCTGCGCGAGGTGCATGAGCATCACGAGGCCGAGATCGTCGGCATCTGCGATGCGCGGCCTGAAAAGATGCAGGCGGCGATCGGCCATTTCGGCATCGCCGAGCACCGCGTCTTCACCGATGTCGCGGCCTTGATGGCGGCGGCGCGGCCGGACATCGTTATCCTTTGCCCGGCGACGGCGGATCATGCCGCCGCCGTCGAGGAGGTCTCGCCCTATGGTGCCGACATCCTGATCGAGAAGCCCTTCGCCGCCTCGCTCGCCGATGCCGATCGCATGATCGCCGCGACAAAAGCAGCCGGCGTCCGCCTCGCCATCAACTGGCCGCTCGCCTGGTATCCGGCTCATGTCACCGCCAAGCGCCTCGTCGACGAGGGCGCGATCGGCGACGTGCTCGAAGTCCATTTCTACGACGGCAATCGAGGCCCGCTCTATCATCTCGCCGACAAGGTCGAGGTCTCCGACGAGGAGGTGCGGCGGCAGAAGCCGGACTCGTGGTGGTACAAGCGCGCCGCCGGCGGCGGCAGCCTGCTCGATTATCTCGGCTATGGCGCGACGCTCGGCACCTGGTTCATGAACGGCCGCGCGCCGATCAGCGTCACCGCGACGGTCGACCGGCCCGATGGCCTCGAAGTCGACGAGCATTCGATCACCGTGCTGCGCTACGACACTGGCCTTTCGAAGCTCGAGACGCGCTGGGGCACCTTCACCGATCCCTGGACGCTGCAGCCACAGCCGAAATGCGGATTCGTCCTCGTCGGCAGCGAGGGCACGCTGTCGAGCTATGATTTCGAGCATCACGTCCATCTGCAGACGCGCCGCCATCCGCAGATCCATCCGATGCCGGTGCATGAGCTTGTCGCGCCGCATCGCCGTCCGGTCGAATATGTCCTGTCGCGCTGGCGGGCCGGCCTCGATGTCGAGGGGCCGCTGTCGCCGGCGATGAGCCGCATCGGCCAGCGCATCGTCGAGACCGCCCGCCGCTCGGCCGATGAAGGCCGCACGCTGGAGCTCCTGCCATGAGCGGCGAGACCCAGCCGGACGGCCTGCCGGCGGCGGATGCCTATGCGCTCGTCGCCGCCGAAGCCGCCGAGGTCGCGGCGCCCGCGATCGACTATCGGCCGCCGATGCCGCGGGACCGCAGCCTGCCGATCGGCCTCATCGGCGCCGGCGGCATCTCCTTCGCCCATCTCGAGGCCTATGCCCGCTACGGCCTCAATGTCGTCGCCATCGCCGACCGCCATCTCGACCGCGCGACGCTCCGCCGCGACCAGCATTTCCCCTCGGCGCTCGCCACCGACGATGTCGACGCGCTGATCGGCAATCCGGCCATCGCCGTGCTCGACATCACGCTGCATCCGGAGGGCCGCGCGCCGCTGATGCGCCGGGCCTTGGAGGCTGGGCAACATGTGCTGTCGCAGAAGCCCTTCGTGCGCGATCCGCTGCTCGGGGCCGAACTCGCCGATCTCGCCGAGGCGCGCGGCCTCCAACTCGCCGTGAACCAGAACGGCCGCTGGGCGCCGCATATGGCCTGGATGCGCGAGGCAGTGGCAGGGGGCCTCGTCGGCGACGTCACCGCCGTGCATGTCTCGATCCAGTGGAACCATGGCTGGGTCGCCGGCACGCCGTTCGACCAGATGGACCAGCTGATCCTCGAGGATTTCGGCATTCACTGGTTCGATTTCCTCGTCTCGGTCATCGGCGACCGCGCGCAATCGGTCACGGCCCGGGCGACGCGGGCGGCCGGCCAAAGCGCGCGGGCACCGCTTCTCGCCGAGGCCATGGTCGCCTTCGACGGGGGCCAGGCCTCGCTCGCCTTCGACGGCGCCACCGCTTATGGCGCCATGGACCAGACCGTGATCGTCGGCACCAAGGGGACGCTGCGCAGCTCCGGCCCCGATCTCGGCCGCCAGCAAGTCAGCCTCTTCACCGAGGCGGGCGTGGCGCGTCCGGTGCTCGAGGGGACCTGGTTCAATGACGGCTTCGCCGGCGCGATGGGCGCGCTTCTCGTCGCCATCGAGACCGGCGCGGCGCCGCTCAACAGCGCGCGCGGCAATCTCGCCTCGCTCCGGCTCGGCCGCGCCGCGATCGAAAGCGCGGTCGCCGGCGGCGCGATCGTGCATCTCGCGCGCCCGTAAGGCTTGCGCGGGCGGCCGCGCGGTTTAGCTATAGGGCGAAGCGGCGCCACGGTTTGCGATGCGTTCGGCCGCCGACGGTCAGGGAGCAGGTATTGGATCTCGCGCAGACGCTCAAATCCATCGTCGCCATTCATGCCCTCGTGCCGGAGGACGCCTTCACGGCCGATGCGCTCGGCACGGAGCGCGCCGGCAGCGGCGTCGTCATCGGCGACGGGCTGGTGCTGACCATCGGCTATCTCATCACCGAGGCCGACCGCATCTGGCTGCGCAGCCAGGACGGGCGGCTGATCCAGGGCCATGCTCTCGCCATCGACCAGGAGACCGGCTTCGGGCTGGTGCAGGCGCTCGGCTCCCTCGACCTGCCGGCGCTCGAACTCGGCGTCTCCGGCGAGGCGGAGCTCGGCGATGCGGTCGTGGTCGCCGGCGGCGAATCCGGCCAATATGTGCGCGCCAGCCTCGTCGCGAGGCAGCCCTTCGCCGGCTATTGGGAATATCTGCTCGACGAGGCGCTGTTCACCGCGCCGGCCCACCCGCTCTGGGGCGGCGCCGGCCTCATCGACGCCGAGGGGCGGCTGATCGGCATCGGCTCGCTGCTCGTGCAGCAGATGACCGAGACGGGCGAGACGCGCGACGCCAACATGATCGTCCCGATCGATCTCCTGAAGCCGATCCTCGACGATCTCCTGACGCGCGGCCAGTCGCGGCGCCCGGCGCGGCCCTGGCTCGGCGTGTTCTCGGCCGATCACGAGGGCGGCGTCGTCGTGGTGAGCCTTGCCGATGACGGTCCCGCCGCAGTCGCGGGCGTGCGGCCGGGCGACGTCATCGCCGCCGTCGGCGAGGAGGAGGTCGGCAGCCTCGCCGAGTTCTATCGCGCGCTGTGGAACGCCGGTCCGCCGGGCACGGACATCGTGCTCCGCCTCGTCCGCGACGAACGGATCCTCACGCTCCGTGTCCGCTCGGCGAATCGCATGGACCTGCTCAAGAAGCCGCGGCTGCATTGACGGCGCGGTGCCGATCCGGCGCTCCGTTCGCCGCGGGCGCCATGTCCTTGACGCCTGTGATGATCTTCAGGCCGCACCGGCCTGATGATCTCTTTAGACGCGGTTAAGATTGACGAAAGAGTTGTGGATGCCGTACATGGGTTGGTAAGCGGGTGTTCAGGGAAAGTAGAATGGCAGGTCAGCAGGTCTATCGTCTCAATGAGCCAAAGGTGGTCAGCGAGACCCTCGACGGCGAAACGATCGTCATCAACCTCGACACCGGCAGCTATTTCAGCCTGAACGCCACGGCCTCGATGGTTTGGGATCTCCTCGTCGACGGCTATACACGGGCCGCCATGGTATCGGCGCTCGGTAGCCGCTTCGATGTTGCTGACGACAGGGCCGAGCAGGCGCTCGACATCTTCATCGCGCAGGCGCTCGAAGACGGGCTGATTGCGCCGGCGTCGGGCCCCGTCCGGGCGGATCTTCGCGTCGATGCCGTCTCGGACCGCCTGGTCTTCGAGCAGCCCGTCGCACAGCGTTACGACGACATGCGCGAACTGCTGCTCGCCGATCCCATCCATGACGTGTCCAGCGCAGGCTGGCCGCATCTGCCGCCGAACTGAGGCATCCCCTGATCTCGGTGATCGTGCCGGTCTACAACGGCGCCGCCTATGTCGGCGAGGCCGTTGGTTCGATCCTGGCGCAGCCGGCTGCTGACAGCACCGAAATCATCGTCGTCGACGACGGCAGCACCGACGACACCGCCGGCGCGCTGTCACGCTTCGGCGCGCGTATAACGCTGCTGCGCCAGGATAATCGCGGCGTGTCGGCGGCGCGAAATGCCGGGCTTGCTGCGGCGACGGGTGATCTGATCGGCTTTCTCGATGCCGATGATCTCTGGACGGAGCAGGCCCTTTCGAGTCTCTTGCCGCTGTTGCTGGCCGACCCCCAAGCCGATGTCGCGCGCGGCCGGACGCGCATCATCCGTCTCGACGCGCCCGACGGGTCGGCGCAGGAGATGCTGCAGCCGGTGCTGGTCGGTTCCGCGCTCTATCGTCGCCAGGTGTTCGATCGGGTCGGGCTCTTCGACGAGACGCTGCGCCTCGGCGAGGATGTCGATTTCAACGCGCGCCTGCTCGAGGCCGGCTGCCGCGAAATCCGCACCGATGCCGTCGTGCTCGTCTATCGCCGGCATGCCGGCGCCACCGTCCTCTCGGCCGAGCAGATTTCGCGCGGCCAGTTCGACGCGATCCGCAAGCGGCTTGCGCGGCCCCGCCCCGATTGACCATTCTCACCTGCCATCCCGTCGCGCCACTCCTCCACGAGCCTCTTCCTCATGACGACCAGTCCTAGTGCCGACACTGTGGCGGGCGATGCAAAGCCCCTCGTGAGCGTCGTGATGCCGGCCTTCAATGCCGAGCGCTATCTGCGCGAGGCGATCGACAGCGTGCTGGCGCAGACGCATCGGCCGCTCGAGCTGATCGTGGTCGATGACGGCTCGACCGATGCGACGGCACAGGTGATGGCGTCCTATGGCGCGCGCATCATCGCCGTCGACGGGCTCGAGAACACGGGCATCGGCGGGGCGCGCAACCGCGGTCTCGCCGAGGCCACGGGCTCGTTCATCGCCTTCATGGATGCCGACGACATCTGGCCGGCGGAGAAGCTCGCCCGGCAGCTCCAGGTGTTCGCGGCTGATCCAGGGCTCGATCTCTGCTTCGGCCACATGCAGTGCTTCATCAGCCCGGAGCTGCCCGAGGCGGTCAAGGCGCTGCGCGATTGCCCGCCGGATCCGCTCCCTGCGCCCGTTGCCGCGACCATGCTGGCGCGGCGCGCTTCCTTCGACCGGGTCGGGCTGTTCGACCCCTCGCTCCGCGTCGGCGAATTCATCGACTGGTACGCGCGCGCCCGCGACGCCGGCCTCCGCGCGCATCTCGAGGGCGACATCTTCCTGATGCGGCGCATCCACGAGACCAACACCGGCATCATCCAGCGGACGGCCTATCGCGACTATGTGCGCGTGGCGCGCGAGGCGCTGAGACGCAAGATGGCGGCGCAGCCGAAGGGGGACTGACGGTCCTCCTCCGGCGATTGGCGAAAGGTCCGATTCGTCTGGCGACCTAGCCTTCGCGATCGGCCCTCCGTGGCCTCAGCCTTCCTTGGCCATCGACTTCTTGAAGTGCGGCAGGTGCTTCTGCTGCGCTTCGAGCATCAGTTCGCGATACTGGCCATAGATGATGTCGGTGTCGTGCAGCGTGACGCCCGCGATGGTCGGCGAGGCGAAGACCGGCAGCTCGATGCCGCGATCGGCGAGCTTCTGGGCGCTTTCGGCCAGGAGCTCGTGCATCATCATCATGGCGAGGACGGTCGAGGCACCGGCGACCGGCCGGCTCCAGCCCTTGATCGGCACGATGGCGTCCTCGATCGGCGCGCCGGTGTCGATGACGATGTCGGCGGCATGCGGCAGGCGCTTGCCCGACGAGTGCGAGGCCGGCTTGTCCATGTTCGACTTGGCGGTGATGGCGATCACCGTCAGGCCGCGCTTCTTGGCATAGAGCGCCGCCTCGATGCCGGACGCGTTGCTGCCCGAATGGCCGAACACGACGAGGGTGTCGCCGGGGTTCAGCGGCTGGTGATCGAGGAACTTGTCGGCATAGTTCTCGGTCCGCTCCAGCCAGAGCAGTTCGCGCACGCCGCCGGCGCCGAGGATGTTGTGCCACATCACGCGCGGGTCGGTGAGCGGATTGAAGCCGAGATATGAGCCGTAGCGCGGATAGGTTTCCTGGACGGGCAGGACCGAATGACCCGAGCCGTAGAGATGGACGAGGCCGCGATTGGCCAGCGTATTGGCGACCGCGTCGGACGCCGCCGCGAAGGCGTCCGCATTGGCCTCCGCCGTCGCTTCGGCGATCTTGAGGAGGCGGCTGATATAGAGCGTGGACATGACTGGCCTTTCCGGTCAGGGGTTAGACATAGAGCGTCGAGCGGATCTCGTAGCGGTCCGCCCGCATGGTCGAGATGGCGAATTCGAACGGGCCGGTGCGGTCATAGGCGACGCGCTCGACCTCGAAGGCGGGTGTGCCGGCGGCTTGCTGGATGAGATCGGCGTCGGCTTCCGCGACCTGGCGAACGCGATAGACCTCCTTCGCCTTCACCGGCGCGATGCCGCAATTCTCCTTGAGCCAGCCATAGAGCGACTGCACCGTCGCCGCGGCCTCGAACAGTCCGGGCACGCGCGCCTCGGGCAGATGCGCCGTCTGGATGCCGATCGGCAGCCCGTTGCCGAGGCGGAGGCGCCGCAGCTGGACGACGCTGTCGCCAAGGGCGATCTCGAGCGCGTCGGCGATGTCCTGGTCGGCGCCGATGCGGCGGGCCTCGAGCAGGCGGGTGCTCGGCAAGAGCGCCAGCGTCTTCATTTCCTCGGTGAACGAGGTCAGGCCGCGCACGCCCGCCACCATCGTCGCGGCGCGCACGAAGGTGCCGCGGCCATGCTCACGGCGCAGGAAGCCTGCCTCCTCGAGATTGCGCAGCGCATGGCGAACGGTGATGCGGGAGATGCCGAGCAGCTCGCAGAGGCGATCCTCATTGGGGATCTGCGTCGCCGGCGGCCACTCGCCGCGCTCGATCAGTTCGCGCAGCGCCATCTCCGCCTGATGCCAGAGCGGCTCGGGACGGCGGCGGTCGGGCTTGGCGAGGCCCGGCACCTTGGTGAGTCCGGAAAGGTCTGTACCGTCAGTCATGCAAGCGTTCTCCAGTCCGGCCCGCGCGCGCCCGCGACAGCCGCGCCGACAAGGCCGGCCCGCGAGCCGAAGGCGCCGGCGCGCAGCGTTATGGTGCGCAGATGCGGCGGCAATTGCCGGCGCAGCGCCACGAGGACTTTCGGCGCCAGCATGTCGAGCGAGCGGGCGACGCCGCCGGCGATGATCACCACGGCCGGATCGAGCAGCGCCACCGCGCCGGCGAGCGCCGTGCCGAGTGCCGTCGCCGGGCCTACAAGGGCTGCCAGAGCCGCTTCATCGCCCCTGCGGGCCGCCTCGATCAGGAGGCCGCCATCGGCGAGGCCGATCGCGCGCGCTGCCCGGTCGAGCGCGCGGCCGGAGGCATGGCGCTCGAGCCAGCCCGACACATCCTCGCCGGGATCATCCAGCGCTGCCGTCGCCCAGCCGAAGGAACAGGCCGCGCCCGTGCTGCCGGCGACGATCCGTCCGCCCGACAGCACGGCGGAACCGATGCCCGTGCCGATCGCGAGCAGCAGCACATCGTCGAGCCCGCGCGCGGCGCCCGCGGTCGCTTCGGCGAGCAGTGCCAGTTGCGCGTCATTGCCGAGGCCGATGGCGATGCCGGGAAAGGCGTCGGCGAGATCGAGCCCATCAAGAAAGGGGAGGTTCGGCACCCAGCGGCAGCTTGTGCCGAGCGCAAGGCCCGGCACGCCGAGGCCGAGCCGCGTCGCGCCGGTCTCCGCGAGGAGACCGCGGACGAGCGCGCAGAAGCCATCGCGGTCGCGTGGCGCCGGACCTTCCGCGACCGGGCTCAATGCCTCCGGTGCGCCGACCGCCGCCGTCGCCGCGCGAAAATGCGTGCCGCCGAGATCGATGGCGAGGATGTTCATCCCTTCACCCCCGAGGCGACGACGCTGTCGACGAAGAAGCGTTGCAGCAGGACGAAGAGCAGCACCGGCGGCAGCACGGCGAGCGTCGCGCCTGCCATCACGAGGCCGGTGTTCATGGCGCCGCGGTTGTAGGACAGGAGCCGCGAGAGCGAGATGACGATCGGATAGGCATCGGTGTTGCCCTGCAGCACGGTGAGCGGCCAGAGATAGCTGTTCCAGTGATAGACGAAGGCGAACAACGTCAGCGCGGCGATGGCCGGGATGACGGCCGGCGCGACGATCTGGAACACGATCCGCAGCTCCGAGGCGCCGTCGAGCCGCGCGGCTTCGATCAGTTCATCCGGCACGCCCTTGATGAACTGGCGCATCAGGAAGATGCCGAAGGCATTGGCAAGGTTCGGCACGACCACGCCGGCGAGCGAGGCGTTGAGGCCGAGCGTGCCGACGATCCGATAGAGCGGGATCAGCGTCACGATCGGCGGCAGGAACATGGTCGCGATCAGCACGGCGAACAGCGCGTCGCGATGGCGGAACCGGTATTTGGCGAAGCCGTAGCCGGCCATCAGGCTGGTGACGATGATCGCGGAGGTGGTCATCAGCGCGATGATCGCGGAATTCAGCATCGAGCGGCCGAGATTGACGACGCCGGCGACCGCGCCATAGGCGTCGAGGCTCGGCGCCGCGGGCAGCCAGACCGGCGGCACCTGCATGGTTTCCTGCGGCGTCTTCAGGCTGGTCAGCACCATCCAGGCAAGCGGGAAGGCGCTCGCAACCGCGATGGCGAGGATCCCGAGGAGGATCGCCGCGGCGGCCGGCGTCAGCCGCTGTGGCCGGCGGGGCAGCGACTTGCGGGCGGGGCGGGCGCGGGTGAGGACGGCGGTGCTCATGCTGCGCGCGGCTCCCGCGCCCGCGCGAGGGCAAAGAGGCAGGACACCGCGACGATGAGCGCGAGCATCAGCGTCACCGCCATGGCCGAGCCGAGGCCGCCCTGCGCGCGCTCGATGCCGACGCGGCGGATGTGGAAGGTCAGCACATTGGTCGAATTGACGGGGCCGCCCTGGGTGATCAGGGCCACCGGCTCGAACACCTGCACGGCGTTGATGACGGCGATCACCGCCGAGAACAGCAGCGTGTTGCCGAGCAGCGGCAGCGTGATGAAACGGAAGCGCTTGACCGCGCCGGCGCCGTCGATGCGGGCGGCCTCATGCAGCGAGTCCGGGATCTGCGTCAGCCCGGCGACGACCAGGACGGTGAAATAGCCGACCTGCTGCCAGACATTGATGAGGACGATCGAGAACAGCGCGGTGCGCGGCGAGGAGAGCCAGGTCTGCGGCGGCAGGCCGATCCAGCCGAGGATCTGGTTGAGCGGCCCCTCGCTCGGCGAATAGAGCTTCGAGAAGACGAGCGCCACCGCGATCATCGGAACCATGTAGCTGGAGAACAGCACCGTCCGCAGGAAGATGCCGCCGGGCGCGAGCTTCTGGTGCACGAGCAGGCCGAAGCCGATCGAGAGCGGCAGGATGAGGGCGACCGAGCCGACCGTGTAGAGCGCGGTATTCACCAGCGCCGCCTTGAAATCGCGGCCGATCGAGCTCTGCGAGAAGATGTCGATGAAGTTCTGGAGGCCGATGAAGCGCGCGGTCTCGAAGCCGGTCTGCGTCGACCAGGCGGTCAGCGAGAGCAGGATCGTCAGGACCATCGGCGCGAGCACGAAGACGGCAATGAGGCCGGTGGCAGGCGCCAGCATCGTGACGGTCGATCGAAGGGACTGGCTGTGCATGCGCGCCGTTCATGAGCCGGGGGGATGGTCATGCCCGGGCGGACCCGGGCATGCGCGTCGCGGTGCCGGCGCCCTGGAGAGGCGCCGGTCCGGTGCAGCCAGCGTGCTACTTCGCGGCGCGGGTGAGGATCTCGACGGCGTCGGCCTGCGCGGTCTTCTGCGCATCGGCAGCCGAGATCTGGCCGAACTGGATCGCCTCCAGCGTCTTCTGCAGCGATTCCGAGAATTCCTGGCCGCCGAGCACGACCGGGAAGCCCTTCGCATTGGCGAGCGTCTCGGTGTAGCCCTTCAGGAAGGGATCGCTGGCGAGCCGGGCGGCAAAGGCCGCGCCATCCGAGGTCCGCGAGGGCAGGATGCCCATCGACATCAGGATGTCGCCCATCGCCGAGGCGCCGTTCTCGCCCGAGGTCGGGCCGTTCAGCCAGGCGAGGAAGTCGAAGGCCGCCTTCTGCTCGTCCGGCGAGGCCTTGGCGTTGACCACGGTCATCCAGGAATAGGAGATCGAGCGCGCCTTGTCGCCGGAGGGGCCGACCGGGATCGGCGCCGTCGCGATGTCGGCGAACTTGTCGCCCATGCCGCCCTTCAGCGCCGATTCCCACCAGTTCGCCATGATGATCATGCCGGTCTTGCCGGAGACGAAGCTGTCGAGGAACGGTCCGGTGGTGTTGGCGTCGGCGGTTGCCATCGCCGGATCGGTGAAGCCCGATTTGATCAGCTTTTCGTAGAGGGCGAAGGTTTCCGCCGCCTGCTTCGAATCGAGCGCCGGCTTGCCGTCCACGACGAGGTCGCCGCCATTCGAGACGAGCAGCGAGGCGAAGGGGTGCAGGACGCCCGCCGCCCAGGAATTGATCATGCCGAAGCCCTGTTGGCCCTTCGACTTGTCGGTGAGCTTCTCGGCGGCGACGAGGAACTCGTCCCAGGTCTTCGGCGCCTCGGTGATGCCGGCCGCCTCGAACAGCTTCTTGTTGTAGTTGAGCGCGTAGACGTCGATCTCGTTCGGAATGCCGTAGAGCGTGCCGCCGATCGTGGCGGCGCCGATCACGCCGGCCGGCCAGTTGGCCTTGGTGTCGGCAGCGATCGCCTCCGGAACCGGCGCAACGAGCCCGTCCTTCACGAGGTCGGGCAGCCAGGCGTCATAGATGCCGGCGATCGTCGCCCCGCCGGCACCGCCGCCCGAGGAGCGGAGCGTGGTGAGGAGATCGCCGAACGGCACGGCCCGAACCGTCAGCGTCACGTCGGGATGGGCCTTGGTATAGGCCGCCCCGGCCGCTTCGAGCTTTGCCACCGTTTCCGGCGACCAATGGGTGAGGAAGGACACGTCGACGGCATGAGCGAGCATGCTGCTCGACGCGAGGAGGATCGCCGTGCCGGCAGCACGCGCGACAGTCCGGAACATCTGCATGTTGAATTTCCCCTGCGCGATCCGGCTTGCTGCCGGCTGACGACTCCTAGTTATGACGTTATAACGACTTTTGGCAAGCGGCTTTCCATGGGTGCCGCTGCGGCGTGGGTGTACCGGCGCGGATCGGTGGGTCGATCCGCGCCGGGCGTGAGCTACTCGGTGAAGCCGACCTTCTCCATGTGCAGGGAGAGGGTCGGGGTGATCGCCGAGCCGGTCACATTGGTGTTCATCAGGTAGTTCAGCGTCTCGTAATGCGCGAAGACCAGCGGCGCGTCGCTCGTGACGATGCCGCGGATCTCCTGGTAGAGCGCCTTGCGCGCCGCCGTGTCGTTGCTGGCGGCGGCCTTGTCGATCAGCGCGTCGACGGCGGGGTTGGAATAGCCGACCGTGTTGATCGGGCCGCCCGACTTGATGACCAGCGAATAGAAATTGTCGGGATCGATGGTCCGTTCCTGATAGGCGCTGGTGATCTGGTAGTTGCCGGAGACATAGGCGTCGTACCAGACCGAGACGTCGACCGGCTTGATCTCCATGTCGATGCCGATCTCCTTCAGCTGGTCGCGGACGACCTGGCCGGTCTTGAGGAGCTCGGGATATTGCGGCAGGCCGAGATACTCGATCTTGAGCCCGTCCTTGTAGCCGGCCTCGGCGAGGAGAGCCTTCGCCTTGGCGACGTCGCGCTCGGCGCCGAAAATGCCGGTCGCGTCATACCAGGACGAGCCGGTCGGGACTTCCATGAGGCCGAGTTCGCCGGTGCCGAGATAGGCGACGTCGCGGATCGCGGCGCGATCGATGCCGAGCGCGATCGCCTGGCGCACCTTCGGATTGTCGAAGGGCGGCTTCCGCGTGTTGAGCGCCAGGAAATCCGGGATGCCGGCGACCGGGCTCGTCACATAGGTGAAGCGGCTGTCGGCCTTCAGCGTCGGCACCTGCTGCAGCGGCACCGCGTCGATCCAGTCGAGCTCGCCGGCCGAGAGGGCGTCGATGCGGCTCTGGTCGACGGGCAGGAAGCGGAAGGTGATGCCGTCGAGATAGGGGAGGCCGGCCTTGAAATAGGTCGGGTTCTTCTTGACCGTGATGTGGTCGCCCTGCACCCATTCGACGAACTGGAACGGGCCGGTGCCGACGGGACCGCGGGCCGGATCGCCGCTCTCGATCGCCTTCTTGTTCACGATCTGGCCGTTGGTGGCGAGATTGGTCAGGAAGGGGCCGAACGGCGACTTGAGGTGGAACACCGCGACGGCGGGATCTGTGGCGTCGACGCTTTCGATCTGCGCATAGAGGCCCGCATAGGCGCTGGCGGTCTTCGGATCGAGGATGCGCTCGAAGGTGTATTTCACATCGGCCGAGGTGAACTTCTCGCCATTGTGGAAGGTCGCGTTCGGCACGAGCTCGAACGTCCAGGTCTTCGGGTCGACCTCGGTCCATTTGGTGGCGAGGTCGGGTATGAGGCTGCCATCCGGCGCCATGTCGATGAGCTTCGAGAAGATGCCCTCATAGACCTGCGCGCCGGTATAGATCGAGGAGGTCGCGGGATCGAGGACATCAGGCTCGCCGGTGAGCGCCGCGCGAAGCTCGCCGCCCGGCTTGATGTCGGCCGCGAGCGCCGTGCCGCCGAAGGCGACGGCAAGGCCGAGCGAAAGGGCGGCGAGCGTGCGGGCGAACGGCCGCATCCTCTTGGTTGATGATATCGACATGGTTCTGTTCCCTGCGTGTTGAGGTCTGGCTTCAGGCACTGCGAACGAAATCGAGGAACGCGTCGTTGAACGGGTCGGGGCTTTCCCAGAGGCAGGCATGGCCGCCGGGGACGGTCTTCCAGGCCGCGCCCGGGATCGCCTGCTGCAGGCGCTTCGAGAGGCGGACGGGAATGAGGATGTCTTCCTCGCCGGCGAGCACCAGCGTCGGAACGGTGATCGCGCCGACGCGGCCGATCGCGTCATGGGTCTGGATGACGGCGAGCTGGGCGAGATAGGTCTCGACCGACATGTCGAGGGCTGCCATGGCGGCGGCGAATTCGGCGGCATCCGCAGGCCGCTCCTCGAAGAACGGGCCGGTGAAGGCCCAGAGCGCCACGTCGCGCATCACGAAGGGCACGTCGACCTTCTTCGCGAGATCGGCCCAGAAGGCGAACATCGTCTGGCAGAACGGATCGACGGTGCCATAGGTGCAGGCGAGCGTCAGCGACTTCAGATCGTCAGGATAGGCGAGGGCGTATTCTTCCGAGATCATGCCGCCCATCGAGACGCCCATGAGATGGAAGCCGGTGATACCCAGATGATCGACCAGCGCCTTGGCGTCGTCGGCGAGCATGCGCGAGGAATAGGGGCCCGCGGGGCGGTCGGTCTTGCCGATGCCGCGATTGTCGAAGGAGAGCACGCGGTAGCCGGCCGCAACCAGGGCCGGCACCTGGAAGCCCCAGGAGGCGAGGTCGTCGGCGAGGCCGTTGATGAGGACGATGGTGCCGTTGGCGCCGTCCTCACCGTCGATCTGGTAGTTGATGGTGATGCCGTTCAGATGTGCTGTGGGCAAGCGAGCCTCCTCCGGTTCGGTTAGCGGGGATGTGAGTGAGCGGATCCTGGGATTGTCGGGCTGGTTGAAACGGCCGGCCTTCCGGGAATGGCGGCGAGCAGCGCGCGCGTGTAGTCGTGCTGCGGCTGATGGATCACGGCCTCGGTCGGCCCGGTCTCGACGAGCTTTCCGCGATAGAGCACCGCGATGTCGTGGCTGACATGCTCGACGACGCCGAGATCATGGGTGATGAAGATCGAGGCGACGCCGAGATCGCGCTGCAGGTCCATGAAGAGATTGAGGATCTGCGCCTGCACGCTCATGTCGAGCGCGCTGACGGGCTCATCCGCCACGATGAGCTCGGGCTCGCTGGCGAGCGCCGCCGCGATCGCGACGCGCTGGCGCTGGCCGCCCGAAAGCTCTGAGGGAAGGCGCGTCGCGAAAGCCGGGTCGAGGCCGACGCGGGAAAAGAGGTCGAGCACGCGCTTCTGCCGGTCCGCCGGCGTGCCGATGCGGAAGCAATCGAGCGCCTCGCGCACGCTGCGGCCAACAGGCCAGCGCGGATCGAGACTGCCGAAGGGGTCCTGGAACACCGGCTGCACGCGGCGGCGGAAATCGGCGAGCGCCTTGCCGGAAAGCCCCTGCACCTCGGTGCCGTCATAGAGGATCGCCCCCGAATCCGGCCGGGTGAGACCGAGGATGCAGCGGCCGAGGGTCGACTTGCCGCTGCCGCTTTCGCCGACGAGCCCCAGCGTGCGGCCATGACCGACGCGGATCGAGACGGCGTCGAGCGCGCTGGCGCGGCGGCGATGCCAGAACGGCCCGCCGGCCGGGTAGCTCTTGCTGAGCCCTTCGACGACGAGGAGATCAGCCATGGGCGCCTCCGGTCGCAGCCGCCCGCTCGGCTGCCTCGAGGCTTTCGACGCTCCATTCGGCCGGAATGACCGGGAGGCGCGCACCCGGCCGCGCCGCCGCCGGCCGCGCCGCGAGCAAAGCGCGGGTATAGGGATGGGCCGGCCGGGCGAAGAGATCGGCCGCCGTCGCGACTTCGAGCAGCTGGCCGCCATACATGACGCCGACGCGGTCGCAGACCATCTGGACGACGCCGAGGTCATGCGTGATCAGGAGGACGGTGGTGCCATGGTCGCGGCGCAGCCGATCGATCAGCGCCAGCACCTGCGCCTGGATGGTGACGTCGAGCGCGGTGGTCGGCTCGTCGGCGATGAGCAGGCGCGGATTGTTGGCGAGCGCCGCCGCGATGACGATGCGCTGGCGCTGTCCGCCCGAGAAGCGGTGCGGCACGTCGCCATAGCGCCGCGCCGCATCGGGAATGCCGACTTCGGTCATCAGCGTGATCGCCCGCGCGCGCGCCTCGGCGCGGCTGACGGGCTTGTGCGCGCGGATCGTCTCGGCGATCTGGTCGCCGACCGGCCAGGTCGGGTCGAGGCTCGCGGTCGGATCCTGGAAGATCATCGCTGCTTCGTTGCCGCGCATCGCGCGCAGCGTGCGGTCGTCGAGCCCGACCACCTCGCGCCCGGCGACGCGGATCGAGCCGCCGACCTCGGCGCTCTCGGGCAACAGGCCCATGACGGCATTGGCGAGCGTCGACTTGCCGCTGCCGCTTTCGCCGACGATGCCGAAGATCTCGCCGGGCTGGAGCGCCAGCGAGACGCCGCCGACGGCCGGGCGCGCGCTTCTGCCGAAGCGGACGGTGACATTCGCGAAGGCGAGCGGCGCATTCATTCGGCGACCCCGCGCGGATCGAGCAGGCGGCGGAGGCCCTCGCCGAGGAAGGTGAAGCCGAGCACGGCGACGACGATGGCGAGCCCTGGGAAGATCTCGACCCAGGGCGCCTGCAGGAGCACCTCGCGGCCATCGGCCAGCATGCCGCCGAGCGAGGGCGTCGGCGGCTGCGTGCCGAGGCCGAGAAAGGAGAGGCCGGCCTCGAGCTGCAGCGCGAAGGCCGAAAGCACCGAGGCCTGCACGACGACGGGGCCGAGCGCATTCGGCGCGACATGGCCGCTGATCACGGCAAGGTGCCCGGCGCCGCGGGCGCGCGCGCCGGCGACATAGTCGTTGCGGCTGACGATCAGCGTCGCCGTGCGCATGACCCGGGCAAGGATCGGCAGATAGATGACGGCAATCGCGATGGCGGCGACCGTGCTGCCGGGTCCCAGCACCGCGATGAAGGCGATGGCGAGCAGCATGGCCGGGAAGACGAGGATGAGGTCGAGCGCGCGCGAGATGACGCTGTCGGTCAGGCGGCCGAAATAGCCGGCGGCGAGGCCGAGCGGCACCGCGACGATGAGCGAGCCGGCGACGGCCGAGATCGAGACGAGCAGGCTGGCGCGAAGGCCGAAGATGACGCGGGAGAGCACGTCGCGGCCGAGCACGTCGGAGCCGAAGGGATGGGAGAGGTTCGGCGCGCCGAGCACGCGGCTGACCTCGACGCTCTCGGGATCATGCGGCGCGATCAGCGGCGCGGCGATGGCGATGATCGCGAGCGTGGCGAGGAGCCCGGCACCGAGGATGAGCAGCCGGCGCGTCTCGCGTGCCGGGTTGCCGCTGGCGGCGATGGCGCTCACGTCGCGGCTCCGTCGGCGACGCGCGGATCGAGCCAGGCGACGATGAGGTCGGTCACGAGCGAGACGAGGATGAACAAAGTCGCGATGGCGAGGATGCCGACCTGGACGACCGGATAGTTGCGCTGGTTGATGCCGGTGACGATGAGCCGGCCGACGCCGGGCAGGGCGAACATCGTCTCGATGATGATGGCGCCGCCGAGCAGGACGCCGACCTGGATGCCGATCACGGTGACGATCGCCGGGCCGGCATTCCTGAGCGCATGGCCATAGACGATGCGGCCGGGGCGGATGCCCTTGGCGCGCAGGAAGGTGACGAAGGGGCGATCGAGCACGCTGGCGACCGCGCTCCGCGTCGTGCGCAGGATATAGGCGGCCTCGCCGGTCGCGAGCGTCAGCACCGGCAGCGTCATGTAGCGGAGATTGGCGATCGGATCCTTGGCGAAGGGCACATAGCCCGAGGGCGGCAGGATCATCAGCGTGCCGGCGAAGACGAGCACCAGCATGATGCCGAGCCAGAAATCCGGCACCGAGATGCCGAAGACGACGAAGCCCTCGGTGAGGCGGCGCGTCCAGCGGCCACCGGTCGCCGCCATGATGCCGAGCGGCACGCCGACGATGACGGCGAGCAGCATCGACAGCGAGGCGAGCTCGATCGTCACCGGCAGGCGCTGCGACAGGAGCAGCGACAGCGGCGCGTGGCTGACGATGTCCTTGCCGAGATCGCCGCGCAGCAATCCGCCGGCAAAGGCCAGATATTGCTCGAAGAGGCTGCGGTCGAGGCCGAGCTGGTGGCGGAGTTCGGCGACGTTCTGGTCGGTGGCGCGGAAGCCGAGCATGGTGCGGACGGGATCGCCCGGCACGAGGCGGATGATCAGGAAGACGACGATGCTCATGACGACGAGCATCGGCACGGTGAGCGCGAGGCGGCGGAGCGCGAAGGCGAGCATGCGGCTCATCGGCTCGCTCCGTCGGCGGGATGCTCGGCGCGGTCGACCAGCTGGCGGATCAGCTTCTCGGAGATGGTGAAATGCACGGCGGCGATGGCGGCGGCGTCCTCGCCGCGCCCCTCGGTCACCGCCGCGACCAGCTCGCGATGCTGGCCGAGCGCCGTGCGGCGTGCCTCGTCCGAATAAGGCTCGGCGCCGAGATTGAGCGAGATCTTGGCGCGGAGGTCGACCGACATCGCGACGAGGATCGGGTTGTGCGTCGCCTCGGCGATGGCGAGATGCAGCGCGGAATCGGCGCGGCGCGAGGCGTCGTGATCGGGCGCGTCGAGATAGGCCTGCAAGGCCTTCGCCATCGCAGCGATATCGCTCTCGGTGCGCCGGGCGGCGGCGGTTCGGGCGATCATCGGCTCGACCAGCGTGCGCGCATCGAAGATGTGCTCGAAGTCCGACCAGTTGGCGACGATCTGGCGCCGCACATGCTCGGCCGAGCGGGGACCCCAGTCGGCGCGCACGAAATAGCCGCCATTGCGGCCGCGGCGAACCTCGAGATAGCCGTTGTCGGTCAGCTGCTTCAGCGCCTCGCGGATCGAGGAGCGCGAGACGCCGAGCATCGCCGAGAGCTCACGCTCGGTCGGCAATTGCTGGCCGGTGACATAGAGGCCGAGCGCGACCGCGGTGACCAAGCGGTCGACCACGTCGTCGGCGACATGGCGCGTGACGATCGGCGCACCCCAGGGCTGGGCGGCGGGCGCCTCGCCCGGCTCGGCGGGGAGGGGGTCGTCGTCGCGGAGGCTGAGCATGGCAGGGTTCGTCATCGGCTCGCTCCTCGTGCGAAGCGCATCAGGATGAAGCGGGCGAGCGTGCGCGCCGCGGCGGGAATGCTCGCAAGCTCCACGCATTCGTCGATGCCGTGCATGGCCTGAGCGACCGGGCCGAAGCAGACGGCCGGAATGCCGAAATCGTTCAGGTAGACGCGGGCATCGGTGGTGGTGCCGAGCGAATGGATCTCTGGAGCCGCGCCATGGGCGCTGCAATGCGCCGCTGCGAGGTCGCGGATGAGCGGCGCGCCGGCGTCGAGCAGGTAGCCGCGGGCGCGGAAGCCGGTCAGCGTGACGCGCGGCTGGATCGGGAAGCCTGATGTCGCGGCAAAGGCGGCGACGATGTAGCGAAGGCGCTGCTCGGCCTGGTCGACCGCCCAGGCGCGCGGAAAGCCGATGCGGAGGCCGAGGCGCGCCCGCGCCGGCACGGTCGAGATCCAGTCGCCGGCATGGAGCTCGCCGAGATTGACGCTGTAGGGATTTCGCGCGCCGGCCATGCTCGGCTCGGGCTCGGAGCGCGCCAGCTCGGCCGACCATTCCTGCAGCCGGGCGACCAGCTGCATGCCGAGGTCGATCGCGCTGCGATGCCCGCCGGCGGCATGGGCGTGACCGGCGGGCGAGGCGATCTCGATCTCGGCCCAGAGCACGCCGACGCCGCCGGAGAGGAGACCGAGATCGGTCGGCTCGAGCACCACGACCTCGGGCGCGACGATGCCGTGCTGCGTGATCGAGGCGAGCGTGCCATTGCCGGTGCATTCCTCCTCGACGACGGCGAGGAAGCCGAGCCGCTTCTCCGCGAAGAGATCGGGCGCCACGGCCTTCAGCGCGCGCAGCGCCAGCATGCCGACGGCGAAGCCGCATTTCATGTCGCCGGCACCGCGGCCATAGAGGCGGCCGTCGCGGCGGGACGGCTCGAAGGGCGGCGTGGTCCAGAGATCCGGCGTCGTCGCGGGGACGACATCCATATGGCCGTTGAGGAGGAGAGCGAGCGGGCCGTCGCCCGGCGTCGATGCCAGCACCTGGAAGCGGTTCGCCGTGACGTGATCCGCCGGCGGCGCGATGCCGGCGCTGGGATGGTCGAGCGGTCCGCTGGCGAA
This sequence comes from Kaistia sp., assembly GCA_965229325.1. Classification (GTDB taxonomy): domain Bacteria; phylum Pseudomonadota; class Alphaproteobacteria; order Rhizobiales; family Kaistiaceae; genus Kaistia. The sequence continues at coordinate 4,211,562 of OZ245873.1, forward strand.
GGGCAGCCGCACGACATCGAGGCCTGCGGCCGCCGCCTCGTCGGCGAACACCGTCATCGCCGCCTGCTCGGCGCCAATGAGGCTCGGGGCGCGCACAAGCGCTTCGAGGAAGCCGAAGGCCGCCTCGCTGTCCGCCTCGATCGCCCGGTCCAATGCGTCCAGCATGCTTAGTCATCTTTTTGGTTTGTTGTTCAGACCCTATGCCAATTCCGCCGCCATCGGCAAGACGGATCTCGCGGCAGAAAATCCGCCGGACTGCCCAGTTGCTGGGCGGTGACGATCGACCATGCGATGCGGCGGGCGGGTGTTTTGGGCTTCTCAGGACAGCCGCGATCCGTTAGGCAGGGTCGGACATCGGGGGGACGCCATGACGCTCGCAGCGACACTCATTCTGATCGGCCGGGTCGTGCTCGGCCTGTTCTTCGTGATCGCCGGCGTGCGCAATTTCCTGCGCTTCTCGGACCGCTGCCAGATGGCCACCAATTACGGCTTCAAGCTGCCGCCGGTGCTGACCGCGCTCGGCTTCGTGGCGCAGCTGGTCGGTGGGCTGTCGCTGACCCTCGGCATCCTGCCGGTCTGGGGCGCCGTGGTGCTGATCCTCTTCCTGATCGGCGCGACGGCGCTGTTCCACAACCTCTTCCTGTTCAAGGGCGAGGAACAGCAGCCGCATATCTATTTCACGCTCGTGAACATCACGCTCGCCGCCTATTGCCTGATGGTGATCGGCGTCTCGCTCTGACGCGCGCGCCGACGACCCCTCCCTTCCGCCAGGACTGACGAAACCCGCTCTCCGCGGCGCGACACGTCCGCGTGCGCTCGCTGCCTGACGCCCCGAGCCTCTCGACGCCATCCACGCTATGCAGCCGCCCTATCGGCGGTTGACCGCCGATCGCCGCAAGGGCGGCCGGCGCGCGCCGCTGTGCGCAACGCCGCCAATCCCCATCGCCGCCGCCGCGACCTTCCGCGCCATTTCCATGCCTTTGCACGCCTTCCCGCGCCCTTGCGTTCGGGGACGCGCGCCCTGCTGCGCCGATCCGTGTGCGTGCCGTCCGCGAGGGGCTGGACAGGCGCCGGGATCCGCGTATAGGCTAGCCCTATTAGTATGAATAATAGGATTAATCGGGTCACATGTCGCTTGCCATCTCCGTGCCTTTGCAGGTGCAGGCCTCGGGTCATGCCTTTGGCGGCCTGCATGCGGCCGCCGTCGACCAGATCGGCGCGTGGATCGTGCAGGGGCGGATCCTGCCGGGCGAATTGCTGCCGAACGCCAATGACCCGACGCTCGGCATCAGCCGCTCGGTGCTGCGCGAGGCGATCAAGGTTCTCGCCGGCAAGGGGCTGGTCGAATCCCGTCCGAAGACCGGAACGCGGGTGCGACCGCGCGCCGACTGGAATTTCCTCGATGCCGACGTGCTCGCCTGGCGCTATTCCGGCGCGATCACGGCCGACGACGTCCGCGCGCTGTTCGAGCTGCGCATGGCGATCGAGCCGATGGCAGCCTTTCTGGCGGCAACCCGCGCGACGCCGGAGCAACTCGCCGTCGTCGAGGCGGCGCTGGCCGAGATGGCTGTCGTCGCCCATGACGGCGAACTGTTCGCCAAGCCCGACCTCGTCTTCCACCAGACCATCCTGCGCATGACCGGCAACGAGCTGATCGGCTCGATCGCGGCGCTGATCGAGACGGCGCTGGTCATGAGCTTCCGCCTTTCGAACGACAGCCCGGACGGGCAGGGGCCGTCGCTGCCGCTGCATCGCGCGGTGGCCGAGAAGATCGCGGCGCGCGACGCGCTCGGGGCGCAGCAGGCGATGATCGTGCTGCTCCAGGGCGCCGAACAGGACGTTCGCCGGGTCGTCGAGGGTCGCAATCGCCGCCGCGGCGGCCAAGGGAGACAGGCATGACCGACAAGAAGCGCCCGCTGCGCTCGACGGCATGGTTCGGCGGTGAAGGCAAGAACGCCTTCATGCACCGCAGCTGGATGCGCAACCAGGGCCCGCCCGACCATGCCTTCGACGGCAGGCCGGTGATCGGCATCTGCAACACCTGGTCTGAGCTGACGCCGTGCAACGCGCATCTCCGCGGCCTCGCCGAGCGCGTCCGGCAGGGCGTGCTCGAGGCCGGCGGCTATCCGCTCGAATTCCCGGTGATGTCGCTCGGCGAGAGCAACATGCGCCCGACCGCGATGATGTTCCGCAATCTCGCCAGCATGGATGTCGAGGAATCGATCCGCGCCAATCCGATCGACGGCGTCGTGCTGCTCTGCGGCTGCGACAAGACCACGCCCTCGCTGGTGATGGGCGCGGCCTCGGTGAACCTCCCGACCATCGTCGTCTCGGGCGGGCCGATGCTGAACGGCAAGTTCCGCGGCCAGGATATCGGCTCCGGCACGCATGTCTGGAAGTTCGCGGAGGAGGTGAAGGCCGGCCGCATGTCGGTCGCCGACTTCCTCTCGGCCGAGCAGGGTCAGAGCCGGTCGGCCGGCAGCTGCATGACGATGGGCACGGCCTCGACGATGGCCTCGATGGTCGAGGCGCTCGGCATCAGCCTGCCCGACAACGCCGCCATTCCCGCCGTCGACGCGCGGCGCGGTCTGATCGCCCATCTCTCGGGCATGCGCATCGTCGATCTCGTCCGCGAGGATGTGAAGATCGCCGATGTCCTGACCCGCGAGGCGTTCGAGAACGCCATCCGCGTCAACGGCGCCATCGGCGGCTCGACCAATGCCGTCATCCATTTGATCGCCATCGCCGGCCGCATCGGCGTCGAGCTCGGCCTCGAGGATTGGGATGCGCTCGGCCGCGCCGTGCCGACCATCGTCGACCTGATGCCGTCGGGCCGCTTCCTGATGGAGGACTTCTATTATGCCGGCGGCCTGCGGGCGGTCATGGCGGCGCTCGACCGGGCCGGGCTGCTGCACACGGCGCCGGTGACCGTTGCCGGCCGCACGGTCGGCGAGATCGTCAGCGAGGCGCCGAACTACAATTCCGAGGTGATCCGCGAGCTCGACAATCCGCTGACGCCGGAAGGCGGCATCGCGGTGCTGCGCGGCAATCTCGCCCCCGACGGCGCCGTCATCAAGCCGTCGGCGGCGACGCCGGCGCTGATGCGCCATCGCGGCAAGGCGGTCGTGTTCGAGACCATCGAGCACTACTACCAGCGCATCGACGATCCCGATCTCGCCATCGACGCCAGCTCGGTGATGGTGCTGAAGAACTGCGGCCCGCGCGGCTATCCGGGGATGGCCGAGGTCGGCAACATGCCGCTGCCGGCGAAGCTCCTGAAGGAGGGCGTCTCCGACATGGTGCGCATCTCCGATGCGCGCATGAGCGGCACGGCCTATGGCACCGTCGTCCTGCACGTGGCGCCCGAGGCCGCCGCCGGCGGACCGCTGGCGCTGGTGCGCGATGGCGATTTGATCGAGCTCGACGTCGCCGAGCGGCGGCTGGAACTCCTCGTTTCCGACGAGGAGCTTGCCCTGCGCCGGGCCGAATGGACGCCGCCGCCGCCGCCCGACGGGGGCTATGCCAGCCTCTTCGTCGGCCATGTGCTGCAGGCCGATCGCGGCTGCGACTTCGATTTCCTGGTGGGACGCCGCGATGCCGGCATTCCCCGACATTCCCATTGAGACGGAGACCAAGATGACCGAGGCCCCCGGCCTTTTTGCCGCCTATCCGAGCCTCAAGGGCCGCAGCGTCTTCATCACCGGTGGCGGCAGCGGCATCGGCGAGAGCCTCGTCCGCCATTTCGCCGCGCAGGGCAGCCGAGTCGCCTTCGTCGACATCGCCGAGGAGCTGTCGCAGCGGGTCGTCGAGTCCATCGCTGCGACCGGCGTCGAGGCGCCGCTGTTCATTCCCTGCGACCTCCGCGACATCGCCGCGCTCAAGGACGCGATGGAGGCCGCGAGCCGTCGCAACGGGCCGCTCGCCGTCCTCTGCAACAATGCCGGCAACGACGACCGCCACCAGACCGCCGATGTGACGACCGCCTATTGGGACGACCGCATGGCGGTCAATCTCCGCCACCAGTTCTTCGCCGCCCAGACCGCGCGGCCGTTCATGAAGGAGCTCGGCGGCGGCTCGATCATCAATTTCGGCTCGATCACCTGGATGGTCGGCGATGCCGATTGCCCTGCTTATGTCACCGCCAAGGCCGCCGTCTGGGGCATGACGCGGGCGCTGGCGCGCGAGTTCGGACCGGAGCGGATCCGCGTCAACTGCATGGTGCCGGGCTGGGTGATGACCGAGCGGCAGATGCGGCTGTGGCTCAACGAGGCCGGCGAGCGGCAGATCGCGGATCGGCAGTGCCTGCCGGACCGGGTGCAGCCCTCCGACATCGCGCGCATGGCGCTGTTCCTCGCCTCCGACGACAGCCGCATGTGCTCGAGCCAGCAATACATCGTCGATGGCGGCTGGGTCTGAAACGGGTTCTGAGTGGAGAGTTTGGACATGCGTCTCGTTCAATATCGGACGGAAGCCGGCGATCGGCGGGTCGGCGTCGTCACCGCGGACGGTGACCACCTGACCGCGCTCGAGGGCGTCGCCAGCGTCAAGGCGCTCGCCGAGGCGGCGATCGCGGCCGGCGTCGGCCTCGCCGAGATGGCCGAGCGTCATGCCGGCGGCGAGACCGTCGACTATGTGCGCCTTCTCGCCGAGGGCCGCGTGCTGGCGCCGCTCGATCACGAGGAACCGGCGCGCCTTCTCGTCACCGGCACGGGCCTCACCCATATCGGCAGCGCCACGGCGCGCGACCGCATGCACCAGATGGTGCATGGCGAGGATGCCGACGAATCCGACTCGATGAAGATCTTCCGCATGGGCATCGAGGGCGGCCGTCCGGCCGATGGCGGGCTCGGCGTCCAGCCGGAGTGGTTCTTCAAGGGCGTCGGCACCTGCGTGCTTCCTCCCGGCGCCACGCTGCCGATGCCGGCTTTCGCCAAGGCCGGCGCCGAGGAGGCCGAGATCGTCGGGCTCTATATCAACGGTCCCGACGGCACGCCGTACCGGATCGGCTATGCGCTCGGCAACGAATATTCCGATCATGTGACCGAGGGCGAGAACTACCTCTATCTCGCCCATTCCAAGCTGCGCGCCTGCTCGATCGGGCCGGAGCTGCTGGTCGGCACGCTGCCCGATGAAGTGCGCGGCGTCTCGCGCATCCTCCGCGATGGCAAGGTGGTCTGGGAGGAAGAGTTCCTCTCCGGCGAGGCGCACATGTCGCACACCATCGCCAATCTCGAGCACTACCACTTCCGCTACCCGGCCCATCGGCGGCCCGGCGACCTGCACGCCTATTTCATGGGCGCGGCGGTCATGAGCTACGCCTTCGGCGTCGCCACCGGTCCGGGTGACACCTACGAAATCGAGGCGCCCGCCTTCGGCAAGCCCCTACGCAACGGGGTCGAGGCGATGCCCGACGAGGGCCCGGTCAGGGTCAGCCAACTCTAGAGCCCGTCTCAAAGGGCCGCCTGCACCAACCAGAAACGAGGGACCAGTGATGAAACTGAAGCATCTTCTGACAGGGATAGCATCGACCGGCTTCGCGCTGTCGATGATGGCGTCGGCGGCGATGGCCGAGACGCTGCGCGTCATGGCCTGGGACGGCTATGCCGACAAGGACTGGGTCGCCGACTTCACGGCGAAGACCGGCATCGACGTCGATGTCGTCTTCATCGGCAGCGACGACGAGATCTGGGCCAAGATGAAGGGCAGCGAAGGCAAGGACTTCGACGTCTTCGCCATCAACACCGCCCAGCTGCAGCGCTATATCGCGGCCGACCTCGTGTCGCCGATCGATGTCGCCGCGCTGCCCGACCAGAAGGACGTGCTGCCGCGCTTCCGCGATCTTTCGAAGGTCGGCGGGCTCGAGAAGGACGGCAAGGTCTACGGCATTCCCTTCGCCTTCGACTCGATCGGCCTCATCTACGACACCGACAAGGTGAAGACGCCGCCGACCTCGATGGCCGTCCTCTGGGACCCGGCCTATCAGGGCAAGGTGCTCGCCTATGACAATGGCGAGCACAATTTCTCCTTCACGGCGCTGGTGCTCGGCGATCCCGATCCGTTCCATCTCTCGGCCGACCAGATGGCGGCGATCAAGACCAAGCTCGTCGATCTCAAGCACAACGTTCTGAGCTTCTACACGACCTCGGACGAAGCGCTGCAGATCTACCAGAACAACGACGTCGCCCTGATCTGGGCCAATTACGGCCAGCAGCAGTTCAAGGCGCTGAAGGATGCCGGCGCGCATGTCGCCTACATCAATCCGTCGGAAGGCGCGCTCGCCTGGCTCGACACCTGGGCGATCTCGAAGGGCGTCAAGGACAAGTCGGCCGCCGAGAAGTGGATCAACTTCATGATCTCGAAGAAGGTCGGCGCCGAGCTTTCGCAGCGCACGGGCTTCGGCAACAGCGCGGTCGAGACCGGCAGCGCCGGCGCCAACGACAAGCTCGTCTGGCTGCAGAATGTCGAGGATCCGCTGAAGCGTTCGGATCTCTGGAACGAGATCAAGGCCGCGCCCTGAACCGGCCCTTGCGCCATCGCCAGCAGCGGGCCCGGATCCTTCCGGGCCCCATCCTCAAGGCTCGAAGCCCGCAATGACCGACTCCCGCGAACTCGTCGCCCTCCGCTCCGTCTCGAAATCCTATGGCCCGGTTCCGGTCCTGCACGGCATCGATCTCTCGATCCTCGATGGCGAGTTCCTGACGGTTCTCGGCCCCTCGGGGTCCGGCAAGACCACCGTGCTCCGCCTCATCGGCGGGCTGGAGAGCGTCACCTCGGGCGGCATCTTCCTCGACGGCCGCGACATCACCGGCGTGCCGATCAACAAGCGGCCGTTCCACACCGTCTTCCAGGACTACGCGCTCTTTCCGCATATGACCGTCGCCGGCAATGTCGGCTATGGCCTCTCCGTGCGCGGCCGCCCGCGCGCCGAGATCCGCAAGAAGGTCGGCGAGGCGCTCGACCTCGTCCAGCTCGGCAGCTTCGCCGCCCGCTATCCGACCCAGCTTTCCGGCGGCCAGCGCCAGCGCGTCGCGCTCGCGCGGGCGCTGATCTGCGAACCGCGCCTCGTGCTGCTCGACGAGCCGCTGGCCGCGCTCGATCTGATGCTGCGCCGGCAGATGCAGGAGTTCCTGAAGTCGATCCAGCGCGAGATCCGCACCACCTTCCTGTTCGTCACGCATGACCAGGAAGAGGCGATCGGCCTCGGCGACCGCATCTGCGTCATGGAAGGCGGCCATATCCGCCAGCTCGGCACGCCAAACGCGCTCTATTACCGGCCGAACTGTGAATTCGTCGCGCGCTTCTTCGGCGACAACAATTTGATCCCCGGCACGCTCGGTGAGGGCGACGGCGAGGCCCGCGCCATCGAGACGGCGCTCGGGCGCCTCGTCTGCTCGACCGGCGGCGATCCGGCGCTGAAGGCCGCGCCCAAGGGAACGCGCGCCTTCGCGGTGTTCCGCCCCGAGGCGCTCGAACTGAACGGCCCGGACGCCGGCAACCGCGTCAGCGGGCGGCTGTCGGAGATCGCCTTCCACGGCGCCTCGACCATCGCCCATGTGACGGCCGAGACTGGCGAGACGCGGCTGCGCCTGCGCCTGCCGAGCCGCGCCGACGGCATCGTGCTCAGCGAGGGCGAGAGGCTGACGCTCGGCTTCAGTCCGTCGCAGGCCCATCTGGTGCTGGCGTGAGCACGGCCGCGCCAACCCAGCGCCTCCTCGTCGCGGCGCTCGCCTTCGCCGTTCCGGTGGTGCTGATCGCGGTGCCGCTGGCGATCTTCGTCGTCTACTCGTTCTTCAGCGTCGATCACGGCACGATGATCTACACGCCGACGATCGCCAACTATGTCCGCTTCTTCACCGATCCGATCTTCGTGCCGGTGCTGGTGACGACCTGCACGCTTTGCCTTTCGGTCGCGGTCATCTGCATCGTGGTCGGCTATCCCGTCGCCTATTTCCTCGCCTCGCTCACCGGGCGCTGGCGCTACACGCTGCTGCTCCTGATGCTGGTGCCGCTCCTGATGAGCTATGTCATCAAGATCTACGCCATCCGCTCGATCCTCGGCCAGAACGGCGTCTTGAACAGCGTGTTGATGCGGCTCGGCATCCTCAGCCAGCCCTCGCAGCTCTTCGTCTTCAATCTGAATGCCGTGCTGCTGGCGCTGACGCTGCTCTTGATCCCCTTCGCGATCCTGCCGATCTTCCTGTCGCTGGAGCGCATTCCGCGCGTGCTGCTGCAGGCGTCCGACGATCTTGGCGCGACCGCGATGCAGACCTTCCTGCGCGTGACGCTGCCGCTCAGCCTGCCGGGCGTCGTCTCGGCGGCGAGCTTCGTCTTCGTGCTGGCGATCGGCGATTTCCTGACGCCGCAGATGGTCGGCGGCACCTCGGGCTTCACCTTCAGCCGGATCATCTACAGCCAGTTCGGCGCCGCCTTCAATTGGCCGTTCGGCGCGGCGCTGTCGATCGTCTTGGCCGCCGTGGTGATCGTCGCGATCCTCATTGGCGAGCGCTTCGGCCGCGAGGAGGTGCGCCGATGAACGCCTCGCTCCGCCCCGCGAGCCTCGTCCTCGCCGCGATCACCGCGCTGGTCGGGTTCATCCTCTACAGCCCGCTGATGGTGCCGATCCTCTCCTCGTTCTTCACCGTCAGCCACGGCCAGGTCGACTGGTCGAGCCCGACGCTCGCGTCCTATCTGGCCTTGACCGAGAATGGCGAGATCCTCGCGGCGCTGCGGGCGACGCTCATCGTTGGCACCTCGACCGTCCTCCTCGCCGTCTCGCTCGGCACGCTGCTCGCGCTGTATCACCATGGCCGCGGCGTCGGCTCCAGCCTGTTGCAGTTCCTCGTCTTCCTGCCCTTCCTGATGCCGCCGATCATCACCGGCCTCGCGCTGCTGATCTTCTTCCGCGAGATCGGCTTCACGCGCTCGCTGGTGACGGTCGTGATCGGCCACACCGTCTTCGTGCTCGCCATTGTCTACCGGACGGTGCTGACGCGGCTACGCGGCCTCAGCCCGACCCTCGTCGAGGCGTCCTACGATCTCGGCGCCAATGGCTGGCAGACCTTCTGGCGCGTGGTGCTGCCGAACATCGCCGGCGCCATGGCCGGCGGCGCGGTGCTCGCCTTCGCACTCTCCTTCGACGAGACGATGATCACCATCCTCGTCACCGGCACGGTCAGCACGCTGCCGGTGCGGCTCTGGGCGATGATGCGGCTCGGCTTCTCGCCCGACATCAATGCGCTGGTCGCGCTGGTGCTGGTCTTCACCATCCTCATCTCGCTGCTCGCGGCGCATCTCTTGATGCCCGGCAAGCGGAGCTGAGCGGGGCGCCGCTCAGGCGAGGGTGGGGTCGCCGGCGATGACCGCGCGGATCTCGCCTTCGACGATGTCGAGGATGTGGTTGATGGTGGCGACGGCGGCGTCCGCGTCGCCCGCGAGGATGGCGTCGGCCAGCGTCCGGTGCGGCGGGAACGAGGCGATGCCGAAGCCGTCGCGGCCGAAGGGCGATTCCGCCGAGCGCTCCAGCGCATGGTCGAGCCGCGACAGGATCTGGCCGAACATCGGATTGCCCGAGGCGTCGTAGATCGCGCCGTGAAAACTGGCGTCGGCCTTCCGCCAGGGCCGCCGCGCGTCGACCTCGCGGATCAGGATGTCGCAAAGCGCGGAGATCTCCGCCCGCTGCGCCGCATTGGCGTTCAGCGTCGCCTTGCGGACGACCTCGCTTTCGAGCGCCCGCCGCACCTCGATGAGCCGCAGCAGCGCCTCGCCCTCAAGGCGGATCATGGTCGGCACGAGGCCGCGCGAGGAAGGGACACGGGCGACGAGGAAGGTTCCGGCGCCGCGCCGCCGGCGGATGATGCCGAGGCCTTCCCAGCGGTTCAGCGCCTCGCGGATGGTGGTGCGGCCGACACCGAGCCGCTCGGCCAGCGAGATTTCCGGTGGGATGCGGTCGCCGACGCCGAGCCCGGCGCGCTCGATCATTTCGGCGAGCGCATCGAGCACGGCGACGCCGCGCGTGGTCGTGTTGATGCGCTCGAGATAGTCGACGGCGTCGAGGCCGTCCGGCTTCAGCGTAAGATCATCGGTGGGTGTCACGCTTGGCTTTGCTTCATGCGCGGCTGTCGGGGTGCCAGCAGATCGCCGAGCGCCCCGACCAGCACGTCCATCTGGTCGCGCGTGTTATAGCCCTGACAGCTGAGCCGCGCGATATGGTGGCCCTGCCATTCGAACACCGGCATCTCGATGCCGTAGTCGCGAAGCAGCAGATCATGCAGCGGGAAGGGATCGCAAGGCGGGATCGGCAGCGCGACCATCTGCGGCGCCGAGAATTCGGGGCTGGAGAGCGCCGGCAGGCCGAAGAGGTCGCGCACCCGGCCCGCCGTCTCCTGGGCGAGGCGATTGCAGTCGGCGGCGACGCGCCACCAGTCATGCGCGCGGCGAAATTCCAGTGCGGCGGGCACGGCGAGCCAGGGCGAGGGGTCGCGCGTTCCCTGCATCTCGATCTCGTCGACGAAGGCGGAGGCGCCGAACGGGCCGCGCACGCCCGGCTCCTTGTTGTCGGCGGTCCAGCCATGGCTGATGACGAGCGGGTCGATCATCGACTGCCACTCGCGCCTGACATGCAGGAAGGCGGAGCCCTTCGGCGACATCAGCCATTTGTGGCAGTTGCCGGAATAGAAATCAGCGCCGAGCGCGTCGAGATCGAGCGGGATATGGCCCGGCGTGTGGGCGCCGTCGATGACGCTCCAGATGCCGCGCTGCCGCGCCTCCGTGACGAGCGCCTCGATCGGGAACAGCAGCGCCGTCGGCGAGGTGATGTGGCTGAGGAAGAGGACGCGGGTGCGCGGCGTGATGCCGGCGAGGACAGCCTCGTGGAAGGCCGCCGCCGAGGTCAGCGGCAGCGGCACCTCGACGGTGACGATCTTGGCGCCGGTGCGGCGGGCGATGAAGACGAGCGTCTTCTCGAGGGCGCTGTATTCGTGATTGGTCGTCAGGATTTCGTCGCCCGCCTTCAGCGGCAGCGACTGCAGCGCGATGTTGAGGCCGGTGGTCGCATTCGACACCTGCGCGATGTCGTCCTCCGAGGCGCCGAGCTCTGCGGCCAGCGCCGTGCGAGCGGCCAGCATGTTGGCGGCAAGGCCGCGGCGCGAATCGAGGAATTCGACCGGCTGGCGTTCGAGCTGCAACTGCCAGCGCTGATAGTCCTCGAACACCGGGCGCGGGCAGGCGCCGAACGAGCCGTGGTTCAGGAACACGACCGCCGGATCGAGCAGGAAATGCTGGGAGAGATTGGTAGCCACGTCAGCGCCCTTTCAGGGTCGGATCGAGAGCATCGCGCAGTCCGTCGCCGAGCAGCGACGCGGCGAGGATGGTGACGGCGAGCGCCAGCACCGGGAACATGGCCATGTGCCAGTAGAAATACATGAAATTCATGCCGACATTGATCATCTGGCCCCAGCTCGCCGTCGGCGGCTGCACGCCGATGCCGAGGAAGGAGAGCGAGGCCTCCAGCATCATGGCGAGCGGGATCGCCAGCACGAAGCCGACGATGACGGGCGACACCGAGTTGGGGATCAGGTGGCGCCAGACGATGTGCCAGGGCGAGGCGCCGAGCGCCTGCGCCGCCATGATGAACTCCTTCTCGCGGAAGGACTTCACCTGCGCCCGCACCAGGAGGCACACATTGACCCAGCCGAAGAGGCCCGCGATCAGCACGATCGCCCAGACGCCGCCGCGCGTGAGCGTCGCCAGCAGCAGCGCGGCGAGCAGCGGCGGCACGACCGAGAACAGCTCGACGATGCGCATCACCACCCAGTCGAAGCGGCCGCCGAGATAGCCGGCGAGCGCCCCCATCGGCAGGCCGAGCAGGAGGCTGAACAGCGCCGCCGACAGGCCGATGCCGAGCGAGACGCGGGCGCCATAGACGATGCGCGTGAAGAAGTCGCGGCCGAGATCGTCGATGCCGAACCAGTGCTCGGCCGAGGGGAAGGCGAGCGACTTGGTGAGGAAGGCCTGTTCGTTAGGGCCGGTCTTGCTGACCAGCGGCGCGAAGATCGCCATCAGGATGATGATGGCGAGGACGATGCCGGCGGCGAGCGCCGCCTTGTTGGCGGCGAAGCGCCGCCAGGCGAGGTAGAGCGGGCTGCGCCGCCTGGTGCCGTCCGGCCGCGCGAGGGGCGGGGAGGAGGTCGCGATGTCGGTCATCGTGGCTTGCCCCCGAGGCGGATACGCGGATTGAGCAGCGCGTAGAGAATGTCGGAGATGAGATAGGAGATGCAGAAGAGCGCGCTGATCATCAGCATCAACGCCATTTCGAGCGGATAGTCGCGCTTCTGGATCGAGGAAACGAAATAAGCGCCGAGGCCGGGCACGCGGAAGATCGCCTCGACGAAGATCGAGCCGGTGGCGATGCCGACGAACATCGGCAGGAAGATGGTGATCATCGGAATGGCCGAATTGCGCAGCACATGCTGGAACACGATCCGCCGCTCGCTGAGGCCCTTGGCGCGCAGCACCGTGACGAAGGGCTTGTTCAGCGTGTCGAGCATCGCCGAGCGCGCATAGCGGGCATAGGTCGCGAGCGGCACGGCGGCATAGGCCGCGATCGGCAGGATCCAGCGTTTCGGCTCGCCCCAGCCGCTCGCCGGCGTCCAGTGCAGCCAGACGGCGAAGACGAGGATCAGGAGCGTCGAGATGACGAAGACCGGGATCGTCAGCCCGAGCGTCGCGATCGCCGAGGCGAGATAGTCGATCCAGGTGTTGCGGTTGAGCGCCGCGGCCATGCCGAGCAGGATGCCGATCGGCGCGCCGATGAGGACGCCGAGGCCGCCGAGCACGAGGCTCGGCACCCAGGCATGGGCGATGAGGCCCATCACCGTTTCGCCGGGGCTCTGGTATGGCACCCCGAAATCAAGATGGAAGACCCCCCACATGTAGCGGAGATATTGCTCCCACAAAGGCTTGTCGAGGCCGAGCTGGGCCATCAGCTTGGCCTTGATATTGTCCGGCAGCGGCATCTCGTAGCCGTCGAAGGGACCGCCCGGGATCGAATGCATCATCAGGAAGATGATCACCGAGACCACGAAAAAGGTGGCGAGCATCGAGAGGGTGCGGCGGAGGATGAAGCCCAGCATGGTCAGCGCGTCTCCGTCACGATTGCCTCGACGAAATGGCTGCCCGCCAGCGCGACCAGCTGCGGATCGGCGGTATCCATCAGCGGTTGCGCCTCGATCTCATGCGGGCGGAAGCGTGGCGTGCTGGCGGCGATCTCGTCGGCACTGAGGAAGGTGCGGCGCCGACGCTTCAGCGGATCGACGACCGGCACCGCGTCGAGCAGCGCCCGCGTATAGGGATGATGGGCGGCGGCGAAGATGCGGTCGGTCGGCCCGCGCTCGACGACGCGGCCGCGCAGCATGACGACGACCTCGTCGGCGAGCGAGCGCACCACCGAGAGGTCGTGGCTGATGAACAGCATCGAGAGCCCCATGTCTTCCTGCAGGCCCTGCAGCAGATTGACGATCTGCGCCTTGACCGAGACGTCGAGGGCCGAGGTCGGCTCGTCGGCGACCAGCACCGAGGCGCCGAGGATCAGCGCGCGCGCCACCGAGATGCGCTGGCGCTGGCCGCCCGAAAGCTCGTGCGGGTACCGCGTCGCATAGGAGCCGTCGAGGCCGACCCGCTCCAGCCAGTGGCGGGCCTGGTCGCGGCGCTCGGCCGGCGTGCCGATCGCATGGATCGCCAACGGCTCGGCGATGATCTCGCCGAGCGTCATCATCGGGTCGAGCGAGGCGTAGCTGTCCTGGAAGACGACCTGCATCTGCCGGCGGGACGGCTTCAGGTCCTTCTGGCGGAGATGGGTGATGTCGGTGCCGCCGAGCAGGATGCGCCCTCCGCTCGGCTCGACGAGGCGGAGCGCCATCAGTCCGGTCGTCGTCTTGCCGGAGCCGGATTCGCCGACCAGCGCGACGACCTTGTTCTTCGGCACCACGAGGTCGATGCGGTCGACCACCGTCTGCCCGTTGAACGCCTTGCTGAGCTGCTTGAGTTCAAGAGCCGGTCCGGTCATGCCGCGACCCTTTCGGCTTCGACGCGGAGGCAGGCGGCGGCGCGGCCTGGGGCCTTCGCTTCCAGCGGCGGCGTCGCCGTGCGGCAGGCCTCGATCGCGACCGGGCAGCGCGGATGGAAGGGGCAGCCGGAGGGCGGCTCGGCCGGATTGGGCGAGGAGCCGGGGATTTCCGTCAGGCGCTGCTTGCCGGGCGTCTGGCCGGGAATGCTCGCGAGCAGGGCGCGCGTATAGGGATGCAGCGGCGCCGCGAAGATCGCCTCGACCGGGCCGGTCTCCATGACGCGGCCGCCATACATCACGACGACGCGGTCGACCGTCTCGGCGATGACGCCGAGGTCGTGCGTGATCATGACGAGGCCCATGCCGGTCTCGCTCTGGATATCCTTGATGAGCTGCAGGATCTGCGCCTGGATGGTGACGTCGAGCGCCGTCGTCGGCTCGTCGGCGATGAGGACGGCCGGCTCGCAGGAGAGCGCCATCGCGATCATCACCCGCTGCAGCATGCCGCCGGACAGTTGGTGCGGATAGTAGCGGACGACCGCCTCGGCATTCTTGATCTCGACGCGCTTCAAAAGCGCGATCGCCCGTCCGAGCGCGTCCTTCTTCGAGGCGCGCTTGTGGGCGGTGATGGTCTCGACGATCTGGTGGCCGATGGTGAAGACCGGATCGAGCGAGGTCATCGGGTCCTGGAAGACCATGGCGGCGACGCGGCCGCGGATCGAGGAGATCGTCTTCTTGTCGGCGCGGAGCATGTCGACGCCGCCGAGATTGAGTTTCGTGGCGCTGATTGTCGCCGGCGGCTCGCGCAGGAGCCGCAGCAGCGCCGAGCAGGTCACCGACTTGCCCGAGCCGCTTTCGCCGACGATGCCGAGGCTTTCGCCGCTGGCGAGATCGAAGCTGACGCCGCGCACCGCCTGGACGACGCCCTCGAACTGGCGGAAGTTCACCGCGAGATCTTCGATTTCGACAAGCCGCATCGGCGGGCGCCTTCTGGACGGAGAAGGGAGGCGGGCACCCCGAACGGGATGCCCGCCCGCCGGACTACTGCTTGGTGACGTGGGTGTAGAGATAGCCGGACAGCCGGTCGAGCGGCGTGAAGCCCTTCGAGTTCGGCGTCACGCCCTCGCCCTTCAGCTTGTCGCTGACGGCGGCGATCGTGACCGGATGGACCAGCGGCACCAGCGCGGCGTTGTCGATCAGCACCTGCTCGGCCTTGGCATAGTCCTCGAGACGCTTGGTCCAGTCGGAACCGGCGTCGCCGGCATTCACCAGGGCGTCGTATTCGGGGAAGGTGTAGTGGTGACGGCCGCCCGACTTGAACAGGTCGTAGAAGTTCGACGGATCGAGATAGTCATACTCGTAAGGGGCGAGGAACAGCGCGTTCGAACGCGCCTTCAGCGCCGCCGACCAGTCCTTGGTCGGCATCGACTTGATGGCCATGTCGACGCCGAGGATGTCCTTGAACTGCGCCTGCAGGTACTGGAGCATCGGCGCGGCGATGGCCGCGTTGTAGCCGCCCTGCTCGCGATACCAGATCTCGATCGGCGGGAAGCCCTTGCCGTCCGGATAGCCGGCCTTGGCCATTTCTTCCTTGGCCAGCTTGGTGTCGAACACCGCCTTGGCCGCGATCTGCTCCTGGTAGCCCGGATAGCTCGGCGCGAGGATCGACTTCGCGGGAACGGCCGTGTCCTTCAGAACCGTCGAGGTCAGCTCGTCGCGGTTGATCGCCGCCTGGAAGGCCTTGCGGACATGGACGTTGTCGAAGGGCGCCTTGTCGAGGTCGAAGGCGAGATAGTAGACGGCAAAGACGGCGTTCTTGCGGATCGCGTCGGGATACTGCGCCTGCACGACCGGAACCTGGCCGGCATTGAGGGTCGTCCAGTCAGCCTCGCCGGCCATGAAGGCGGGGAAGCCGACTTCCGGCGGTCCGATCTGCGTATCGAGCACCAGCGTGTCGATCTGCGCCGGCCACGGACCCTTGTAGGTCTCGTTCTTGACCAGCGTCATCGTGTTGTTGGACTTCTCCCAGCTCTTGACCTTGAACGGGCCGGAGGCGACCAGCGTGTCGACGCTCAGGGCATAGTCGTCGCCGATCTTGTCGACGACATGCTTCGGCACCGGATACCAGAGGCTGGCGACGCCGGGGAAATAGGATTTCGGCGCATCGGTGGTGACCTCGAGCGTCGTCGCGTCGAGCGCCTTGATGCCGAGCGACTTCGGATCGGCGCCCTTGTCGGTCACGTCGGACCAGCCCTTGATGCCGCCGGCGAACGACCAGTACCAGTTGAAATCGTAGCCTTCCTTGGCGGCGCGCTGCAGCGCGAAGACATAGTCTTCGGCGGTGAGCGGCTGGCCATCGCTCCAGACGAGGCCGTCCTGCAGCTTGAAGGTCCAGGTCAGCCCGTCGGACGACTGCGTCCAGCTCTTGGCGCCCATCGGGTTCAGCTTGAACTCGGCGTCGAATTCCGTCAGCGGCAGCGCGGTGATCTCCGGGTAGCCCGCGCGGTCATACACGGTCTTCATGTAGTCCATGTAGGTGCCGCTCGTGCTGTTGCCGGGCCCGGTCACCGTGCTGTCGGCGTGGGCCAGCACCGGAAATGCCAGGCTCGTGGCCACGAGAGCCGCACCGAGCACTTTATGCAGCGCGTTCATCTGATCCCTCCTTGTTGCCGGGCCGCGGCGTTTCCCCACCGGTGGCCCAATGACATATGACTGACAAAGTCTGGCGGCGGGATCAAGCGCCTCGTTTGCGGGACGGAGGGGCGGTGGACAGTCGTCGCTGGTCCTTTCCGATCGCCGGGGTGTCGCTGCCGCAATCCTGGGCTGCGGCCGGCCTTGCGGCGCTGTCGTCAAGGCCGTTTGCCGGGCAGCATGCGCCCGGCATTTCAGCACGCCGCGCGCCTGATCATTTTCGCGGAATGGCCCGCGCGGAAGCGGCCTTCGTGTGCCGGCGGGCGCGTTATTCCGAGGGGTTTGGCAGCGCCTCCGATGTCGCTGCCGTCGGGGCGGTCTCGTCCGGATGGCCATGGATGAGGCGGCCGAGGAAGCGGCTGAAGCGTTCCATCTCGACGAAGATGACCGGCGTGATGAACAGCGTCAGCAATTGCGAGACGGCGAGGCCGCCGACGACCGCGATGCCGAGCGGCTGGCGGAGCTCTGCGCTGGCGCCACTTCCGAGCGCGATCGGCAGGGCGCCGAGCAGGGCGGCGAAGGTCGTCATCATGATCGGGCGGAAGCGCATCACCGCGGCGCGGTGGATCGCCGGCCCCGGCTCCAGCTTCTCGTCGCGCTGCCCTGATATGGCGACGTCGACCATCATGATCGCGTTCTTCTTGACGATGCCGATCAGCATCAGGATGCCGATCAGCGCGATCACCGAGAGGTCGAGCCCGGCGATCTGCAAGGCGAGCAGCGCGCCGAGCGCCGCCGAGGGCAGGCCCGACAGGATGGTCAGCGGGTGGATGAAGCTCTCATAGAGCATGCCGAGCACGACATAGATGGTGAGGATCGCCGCGAGGATCAGCACGCCCTGCGTCGAGAGCGAATCCTGGAACACCTGCGCCGTGCCGGCATAGGAGGTGTAGACGCTGGCGGGAACGCCGAGCTGCTGCTTGAGCACGGCGATCTGGTCGGTCGCCTCGCCGAGCGCGACGCCCGCCGGCAGGTTGAACGAGACGGTCGCCGCCGGCAGCTGGCCGAGCTGGTTGACGGTGACGGGACCCGAGACGCGCTCGACGCGGGCGAAGCTCGTCAGCGGCACGAGCACGCCGGTCGAGGAGCGGACGCGGATCGTCGAGAGGACGTCGTCCGACCAAGCGAGGTTCGGGTCATATTCGAGGATGACGTCGTAGCTGGAACCGGTGCTCTGGATCGTCGCGACCGTCGCCGTGCCGAAGCCGTCCTCCAGTGTCTGGCGCAGCGTCGCGGCGGAGATGCCGAGCGAGGCGGCCTTGTCGCGGTCGAGCACCAGGCGGGCCTGCAGCGCGTTGTTCTGCAGGTTGTTGGCGACGTCGACGAAATGCGGATCGGCGCGCATCGCGGCGGTCAGCTTGGTCGTCCAGGTGTTCAGCGTCGGCTGGTCGAGCGACTGCACCACGAGCTGGTACATGCTCTGCGAGCTCATGCCGCCGACGCGAAGGTTCTGCACCGGCACGATATAGCTGGTGATGCCGGCGATATGGCCGAGCTGCCGGCGGAGGTCGGCCGTGACCACATCGAGCGGCGGGCGATCCTCCTTCGGCTTCAGTTGCACCGACAGCGAGCCGGCATTCATCGTCTGCGAACCCGGGCCGCCGCCGACGAAGGAGGCGACATGCTCCACATAGGGCGAGGCGCGCAGCACCGCCTCGACCTGCTTTTGCAGGCCCGCCATCGCATCGAAGGAAATGTCCTGCCGCGCCTGCGTCGAGACCTGCAGCTGGCTGATGTCCTCCTGCGGGAAGAAGCCCTTCGGCAGCGATACGAAGAGAGTGGCCGAGGCGGCGACCGTGCAGAGGAACAGCGCGATGATGATGAAGCGATGGGCGAGGCACCAGCCGACGCCGCGGTCATAGCGCCGCTCGACCCATACGAAGCCCGCCTCGAACCAGGCGGCGGGGCCCCAGCGGCCGGGTTCTGCGGCCGATTTCGGCAGCCGTGCCGCCAGCATCGGCGTCAGCGTCAGCGACACCACCGCGGACGCCGCGATCGCCAGCGTCACCACGATGCCGAATTCGTTGAAGAGCCGCCCGACCACACCGCCCATCAGCAGGATCGGCAGGAAGACGGCGACCAGCGACAGCGTCATCGAGATGATGGTCGCGCCGATCTCGGAACTGCCCTTCAGCGCCGCCGCGAACGGCTTCTCGCCCTCCTCGACATGGCGCATGATGTTCTCGAGCATCACGATGGCGTCGTCGACGACGAGGCCGACGGCGAGTGTCAGGCCGAGCAGCGAGATGTTGTCGACGCTGAAGCCGAGCCAGTACATGCCGCCGAAGGCTGCGATCAGCGACAGCGGCACGGCGAGCGCCGGGATGATCGTCACCGAGAACTTGCCGAGGAACAGGTAGATCACCAGCACGACGAGGGCGATGGTGATGCCGAGCGTCACCTCGACATCCGCGATGGCCGAGCGGATCGAGGTGGAGCGATCGTTGAGGACGCTGATGGTCATCGAGGCCGGCATCGAGGCTTCGAGCTTCGGCAGCTCGGCCTTGACGGCGTCGACCACGGCGACGGTGTTGGCGCTCGGCTGGCGCTGGATGGCGAGCACAATCGAGCGCGACCCGTCATACCAGCCGGCGGTCTGCGTGTTCTGCACGCTGTCGACGACGGTGGCGACATCGGCGAGGCGAACCGGGCTGCCGTTCGGATTGGCGATGATCAGCTGGCGGAACTCCGCCGCATTGGTCAACTGCGTCGGCGCGTCGACGACGAGATCCTGGGTCTTGTTGGTCAGCGTGCCGACCGGGGTCTGGTCGTTGGCGCCGGCGATCGCCGAGGAGATCTGGTCGAGACCAATGCCGCGCGTCGCGAGCTTGCTCGGATCGGCCTCGACCCTGACCGCATAGGTCTGGCTGCCATAGACGCTGACCTGCGCCACGCCCTCCAGCGTCGAGAGGCTTGGCGAGAGGATGTTCTCGGCGAAGTCGTCGATGGTCGACATCGGCAAGGTCGGGCTCTGCACGGCGAGCAGCAGCACCGGCGCATCGGCCGGATTGACCTTCCGGTAGCTCGGCGGGTTCTGCATGTTGGCCGGCAACTGCCGCTCGGCGCGGTCGATGGCCGCCTGCACATCGCCGGCGGCGGTGTCGATGTTCTGGCTGAGCGCGAATTGCAGCACGATCTGCGAACTGCCGAGCGAACTCGTCGCGCTGATCGTGTCGATGCCGGAGATCGTCTCGAACTGCTTGATCAGGGGCGTCGCCACCGCCGTCGCCATGGTCTGCGGCGAGGCGCCGGGCAATTGCGCGCTGACGCTGATCGTCGGGAAGCTGACCTCGGGCAGGGCGGCGACGGGCAGCTGCTGATAGGCGAAGATGCCGCCCATCGCGATGCCGAGGAAGAGCAGCGTCGTCGCGACCGGGCGGCGGATGCAGAATTCGGAGATGTTCACAATGCGCCTCCGACGACCATCGGCTTGCCATCCGCCTTCGGCGGCTTGCTGTCGCCCGTCGCCGCGCCGCCGCGCACCGCGACGCTCATGCCCTCGGCGAGCGAGAGCTGCCCTTCGGTGACCACCTGTTCGCCGGCCTTCAGCCCAGCGCTGATTGCGGCCTTGTCGCCGACGATGCCGGCGACCGTGACGGGGCGCACGTCGATGGTGTTGTCCGGCATGACCACGAAGACGTTCGGTCCGCTCTGGCCTTCCTGCACGGCGACCGTCGGAACGATGACGACATCGGCGAGCCGCCCGAGATCGACATCGACCTTTACCGCCTCGCCCGGCCAGAAGACGCGGTCGGTGTTCTCGACGGCGGCCCGCACCGCCATGGTGCCGGAGCCCGCGGCGATCGTGCTGTCGATGAAGTCGACCGCGCCGGCGACCGGGGCCGCCGTGGTCGTTCCGGCCGCGCCGGTCGCCTTGTCCGGCGCCGTCGCCGCGTCCGCCGGGACGAGAGAGACAGGCACCGGCCCCTTCGACAGCGAGCGGCGCAGCAGGCCGACATCGGCGTCCGAGACCGTGAACACCGCTTCGATGTTGTTGATGTCGGTCAGCGTGACGACGGCGCTGCCCGGCGTGATCAGGCTGCCGACGGTGATCGCGAAGGCGCCGAGGCGGCCGTCATGCGGCGCCTTGATCTGCATCTCGTCGAGCACGACCCTGTCGGCGGCGATATTGGCTTCGTCGAGCTTCACCACCGCCTCGGCGCTGGCGGCGGCGGCGGTCGCCTGGTCGAGCTGCTGCTGGCTGTCGAACTTGCGGGAGAAGAGGTCCTGCGCCCGTGCGAAATCGGCCTTGGTCGACGTGACCGCCGCGCTATCGCGCGCCATCGCGGCCGTGTCGCGGTCGAGCGTTGCCTTGGCGGCGCGGTCGTCGAGCTGCACGAGGATGTCGCCGGTCTTGACCTCCTGGCCGTTCTCCGCGAGCAGCGCCGTGACCATGCCCTGCTGCTGCGCGGTGATCGTCGTCGCGGCCTTCGAGGCGATCCAGCCGATCGTCGACCGCCGCACCGGCAGTTCGCCCGCTGTCGCGGTTGCAACCGTGACCGCCACCGGGCCGCCGCCATGGCGTCCGCCCTTGTGGCCGCCGGCCGCGCCGTCAGCCTTGGCCGCGGGGCTTGCGCCATCCCCCGCGCCCGCCCCGCCGCCGTTTCCAAACAGCACGGCCGGCTGATGGCGCCAGTAACCGAGCCCGCCGGCCGCGAGCAACACCACGACGCCGACCGCCACAAGAGGCGCTTTCCGCATGACGAGATCCCCTGTTTCTCGCCATCGCTATGGACCCGCCGGAGCCGGCCGATTCATTACATCGGTGTAAGATTGTGCGGCGCCGAAAAGGCCGTGTTGCACTGCGTGAAGCGTCTGCCACAAAGCCGCCACAGGGCGACCTTGCGCGCCAATGCGATGGCCCTCAACGCGAAATCCGTCGGCCGCGGCTTCACGGTTTTCATCACGAAGAAGTGAAGGCCGACCCTGCCGCGGGAGGGCGCTACCAGTTCGTGACCGAGCCGTCGTGGCGCTTCAGATGCGGCGCTTCCCAGAACTTGAAGCTCTGCTGCTTGATCAGCTCCTCGTTGACCTCGACGCCGAGGCCGGGCGCATCCGAGACGGGATAGTGGGCCTTGTCGATGCGCGGCTGCACCGGGAAGAACTCGGAATTGTCGAAGCCGAGCTGCTCGGCCGTCGAGGTGCGCGTCTCCAGCCAGGAGAAGTTCGCGACGGCCGCGGCGAAATGCACGGTCGCCGCCGTGCAGATCGGGCCGAGCGGATTGTGCGGCATCATGTCGACATAATGCGCCTCGCTCCAGCCGGCGACCTTCATCGCCTCGGTGAGGCCGCCGACATTGCAGATGTCGATGCGGTTGAACTGGTGGATGTCGCGCTCGATGAAGGGCAGGAACTGCCATTTCGAGGCGAATTCCTCGCCGATGGCGAAGGGGATGTCGACCATCCGCCGGAGCGCCTCATAGGCCTCCGGCGTCTCGTCGCGGATCGGCTCCTCGAGGAAATCGAGCGTGCCGGACGGCATCTTCTGGCAGAAGCTCGCGGCTTCCGCGACCGAGAGGCGGTGGTGATAGTCGATGCCGAGAACCGCATCGCCGCCCAGTTCCTCGCGCGCCTTGACGCACCATTTGGCCGTCGTGGCGATATGCTCGCGCGGCTCATAGAGGGTGGGATTGCCATGGCCGGACGGCGACAGGCGCATGGCGATCCAGCCATTGGCCATGAGTTCCTTCGCCTGCTCGATCATCGCCTCGCCGGGCTGCGCCGTGGTCGAGGCGAAGGTCGGGATGCGGTCGCGCTGCTTGCCGCCGAGCAGCTGGTAGACGGGAACGCCGAGTGCCTTGCCGAGAATGTCATAGAGCGCGATGTCGATCGCCGAGATCGCCGCCTGCAGAACGCGGCCGCCCTCGAAATACTGGCTGCGGTACATCTCCTGCCAGAGCGCGCCGATGCGGAAGGGATCGCGGCCGATGAGGAACTCGCGATAATGCTCGAGCGCGCCGACGACGGCCTTCTCGCGGCCCGAAAGGCCGCTTTCGCCCCAGCCGAAGATGCCCTCGTCGGTCTCGACCTTGACGATCAGCTGGTTGCGCGTTCCTACCCAGACCGGATAGGGGCGGATGGCGGTGATTTTCATGGCATCGGATCCGGATTGGAGGGCGGGCGATCGGCGCGGCGTCGCGGTCAGCCGGTCTTGAGGGGGTTCTGCAGGCGCCAGGCGTCATATTCGGGCCGGGCATCGTCCGAGAGCGGGTAGTAGCGCTGCAGCGAGCCGCCCTTCAGCAGCATCTCGCGCGAGAAGTCCTCCCAGTCGTGATGCGTGCCGGCATGCTCCAGCACCTGCCAGCCGAGCGCCGCCGGCACGACACAGGCGCCGTCGTCGTCGGCAACGATGATGTCGCCGGGGATCACGGTGACGCCGCCGCAGGCGATCGGCGTGTTGACCGCAAAGGGCATCAGGCTGGTCTGGGTGTGGAAGTTCGGCGTCACGCCGCGCAGCCAGTAGCCGAGGTCGATTTGCTGGGCGTGCGGATAGTCGCGGATGCAGCCGTCGATGACGACGCCAGCGCCGCCGCGGCCCTTGAAATAGGTCAGCATCATCTCGCCGAAGATGCCGGAGCGCATGTCGCCGCGCGCGTCGACGACGACGATGTCGCCGGGCTGGGTGTGATAGAGCACGTGGCGATGCAGCTGCTTCTCGGGCTCGTTGTATTCGCCCTCGCCATAGAGATCCTCGCGCTTCGGCATGAATTGCAGCGTGAGCGCCGGGCCGGCGATGGCGCGGCCCTTGGTCCAGGCGACGGGCCCCTGCATGAAGGTGTCGCGGACGCCCATGTGATGCAGCGTGGCGCAGGCGGTGGCGCAGCCGAGCGCCTGCAGCTTCTCGACGAGCTCGCTCGGCGGGCGGACGATATCCTTGGTCTCGATCATGTCTTCCTCCCGGAAAGGGGGTCGTCCGCCGCTTACCAGTGCCAGATCGTGCCGTCCTCGAGACGGTTCACCGGCAGGTAGGCGCGCTCATAGGGGTAGCGGGCGGCGAGGTCTTCATCGATGTCGACGCCGTGGCCGGGCGCCTCGCCGGGATGCAGATAGCCGCCGTCCTGCCGCCAGGCATGCGGGAACACCTCATGCATCAGCGGCGTGTAGCCGGAGAATTCCTGGATGCCGAAATTGGGCACCCAGAGGTCGATATGGACATTGGCGCCCATCGCCACCGGCGAGACATCCATCGGCCCGTGGCAGGCGGTGCGGATGTGATAGACCGAGGCGAAATCGAACATGCGGCGAAGGCCGGTGACGCCGCCGGCATGCACCGAGGTCGCGCGGATATAGTCGATCAGCTGCTCTTCCATCAGCAGCTTGGCGTCCCAGATCGTGTTGAACACCTCGCCGAGCGCGATCGGCGTCGTCGTGTGCTGGCGGATGAGACGGTAGCCCTCCTGCAATTCGGCCGGCACCGGATCCTCGAGCCAGAACAGGCGGTAAGGCTCGAGGTCCTTGCCGAGCCGCGCCGCTTCGATCGGCGTCAGGCGGTGATGCGTGTCGTGCAGGAGATGCAGTTCGTCGCCGACGGTGTCGCGCAGCTTCTGGAACAGCTTCGGGATGTGGCCCATGTATTTCGTGGTCGACCAGACCTCTTCATGCGGCAGCGCCTCGACCATGCCGCCGGTGCCCTGCACGGAGCCCTTGCCGGTGCCGTAGATCGCGGGCAGACCGGGGATGCCGACCTGGGCGCGGATGGCGACATAGCCCTCGGCCTGCTTCGCCGCTACCGCCTCGACCGCCTCCTCGATGGTGAGGCCCTGCGCATGTGAATAGACCATCACCTTCTCGCGCGAGGCACCGCCGAGCAGCTGGTAGAGCGGCATCCCCGCTGCCTTGCCCTTGATGTCCCACAGCGCCATGTCGACGGCCGAGATCGCCGCCATGGTGATCGGCCCGCGCCGCCAATAGGCGCCGCGATAGAGATATTGCCAGATCTCCTCGATGCGGGCCGGATCGCGGCCGATCAGGAGCGGCGCGACATGGTCGCGGAGATAGCTGACCACCGCGAGTTCGCGCCCGTTCACGGTGCCGTCGCCGATGCCATAGAGGCCCTCGTCGGTCATGATCTTGACGGTGACGAAATTCCTGCCCGGCGAGCAGACGATGACTTTGACGTCGGTGATCTTCATCGGAAAACCTTGGCGAGAGCGGGGAGGGCCGTCAGGGCGTGTCTTGAGACGTCGGGGCAGGACTTGATGTGTCAGGACTTGGATCGACCGGCAGGTCGTGGCGCCAGCCGAGCATGCGTTCGGCCTTGGCGGCGGAGAAGAAGCTGCGGGTGCCCGAGAGGTCGCCCCTGATCGGCAGATCGGGGAAGAACTGCGCCGCGAGTTCGAGGCTCGGGATCTCCATCACGGAGTCCGGCGCGGTGATGTAGAAGACCTCGTGCCCGGTGAACGCTGCGTCGAGCGCCTGGACCGAGGCGCGCGCCGCTGCATCGGTGAGCGTATAGGCCCAGAGATGCTTGGCCTTCTCGGCGCTCGTCTCGCCATACCACTCAACGGCGCGGGCGCGGTCGTCGACGACGAGATGGAAGCGCATGCTGGCGATGCGGATCGCCTCGTAGCGGCGGGCGAAGCTGTCGGCCTGCTGCTCGCAGATCCATTTCGACAGGCTGTAGGGCTCCTCGACCGAGGTCGGGTGGTCCTCGTCGATCGGCAGATATTCGAAATGCGGCTCGCGGCTGAACGAGAGGCCGATGGCGTTGACGCTCGAGGCCTGCACGATCCTGAAGATGCCGACCTCGACCGCCGCCCGCATCGCATTGTAGCTGCCGACGACATTGTTGTTGTGGATGATGTGATCGGGGTGACGGCCGGGCGCCGGAATGGCGGCCATGTGGACGAGGTCGTCGGCGCCGCGAAAGGCCTCGACCAGCGCGTCATAGTCGCCGATATCGGCCGCGACGAAGCGATAGTCGGGATGCGCGATCGGCTCCGCCGCCTCGGCGCGGTCGATGCCGACAACACGGTGGCCGCGGCGGAGCGCCTCGTTGGCGATCGCGCGTCCGATCCGCCCGCTGGCGCCGGTGACGGCGATGGTCCGCCGCCCGTCCGCCGCCTCGGCTGCGGCTGTCTCGGCCTCTGGAAGCTCGGTCATGGCTCTCTCGATGCCTCGGATGCATAGACGGCCTGATGCAGGCCCTTGATGTAGCCGATGGCGAAGAGCCGGCCGAAGGCCGAGTAGCCGGCATCGGCATTGCTGTCGCCCTCGACGGTCGGCACATGGTCGGGCCGGAGCACGCCGTCGATGCCGATCTCGCGATAGGCCTTCATGCAGGCGAGCATGTCGGTCTTGCCGGCGTCGTGCCAGGTTTCCTCGAAGGCCGCGGGCGTGCCGCGCACATCGCGGAAATGCACGAAGAAGATCTTCTTGCCGAACTGCCGGATCACGGAAGGCAGGTCGTCGGTCATCAGCGTGAAATTGCCCTGGCAGAGCGTGATGCCGTTCATCGGGCTCGGATCGAGGTCGAGGAGGCGCTGGAAATTCTCGACCGAGCGCATGATGCGGCCGACGCCGCGGATCGGCGACAGCGGCGGATCGTCGGGATGCATCGCCAGCTTGACGCCGGCCTTCTCGGCCACCGGCAGCACGATCTTGAGGAAGTATTCGAGGTTGCTCCAGAGCGCTTCCTCGTCGATCGGCGGCTGGTCGGTGAGGCTCGCCGGAACGTCGGCGGCGTTGAAGCTCGTCACCACGGATCCGCCGCGCGAGGGCGTCGCGAGATTGGTGCGGACCCAGTTGAAGTCGGTCATCCACTCGTAGCACCAGACGGGGATGCCGAGCCGACCCATGCTTTCGAGCAGCGTGCAGACGGTGGCGATCTCGGCGTCGCGGCCGGGCAGGCCGCGCTTCGCCTTGTTGAGCGGCGGCCGCGCCTCGATGACGGCGAGCGTGAAGCCGGCCGCCTCGTAGCGCGCCTTCATGCGGGCGAGCGGCGCATAGTCCCACGGCGCCTCGCCGTCGAGCAGGTCGTCGGGCGCGAGGCCGCCGACGGCGAGATCGACGCCGGCCTGCTTGGCCAGTCGCCAGACCGGGCCCGGCGTCGGGCTGATGAATTCGGCAATCTCGAGCATCGCAAGACGTGTCCCATGATGAGGGCCGGCAGGGCTGCCGGCTGGGTCGGGGGCCGGCCGTTCGGCCGAGGCGGTTGGTTCAGACGGGCAAGAGCTCCGACATGCGCTCGGTCGCGATCTCCGGCCGCTTGGCATAGTGGAAGCAGGAGGCGGCATGGCGCTCGCCGATGCGGAAGAGCGGCGGGTTCTGGCTGCAGACATCCATCACGACGGGGCAGCGCGAGCGGAAGCGGCAGCCGTCTGTGGCGCCGCCCGTCTCGCGCGCCTTGATCGGCTGCGCGCCCCAGCGCTGGTCGAGATTGGGCCACGGGATCGAGTCGACCAGCAGCTTGGTATAGGGGTGCTGCGGGTCCTTGATCACGAGGTCGACGTCGCCCGCCTCCATCACCGCGCCGCGATAGAGCACGACGATCGATTTCGCGATGTGATAGGCGGTCGTCAGGTCATGCGTGATGTAGATGATCGAGACGCCGTGGTCGCGCTGCAGGTTGCGCAGCGTCTCGAGGATGGTGGCGCGCAGCGAGGCATCGACCATCGACACCGGCTCGTCGGCGATGAGCAGCCGCGGCTTCAAGAGCAAGGCGCGCGCGACATTGATACGCTGGCGTTGTCCGCCCGACAATTGGTGCGGGAAGCGGCCGAGGATGTCCTCGGGACGGAGGCCGACGGCCGTCAGCGCCTCGTCCATCTTGTTGCGGGCATCGGCCTTTGATTTCGCCAGCTTGAAGCGCTTGATCGGCACCGTCAGCAGGTGATCGACCGGATAGAACGGGTTGAACACCGCGAACGGGTCCTGGAACACCGCCTGCACCTCGCGGCGATAGGCGATGCGGTCGGCGCCGTGCAGCGAGGCGATGTTCTTGCCGCGGTAGATGACCTGGCCGGCCGATGCCGTGATGAAGCCGAGCAGCAGCATGGCGAGCGTCGTCTTGCCGCTGCCGCTCTCGCCGGCAACCGTCAGGATGGTCGGCTCGTCCTCCTTCAGCGTCAGCGAGAAGTTCTTCAGCGCGACGGTCGAATGGGTGTTGATGAGGCCGTGCGAATAGACCTTGGAGACGTTTTCGAGGCGCAGCAGGTCGGCCATCATGCCGCTCCGTCATAGAGGTGGCAGGTGACGCGGCGGCCGCCGGCGAGAACCTGGGGCTCCGGCCGGATCGTGCTGCATTGGGGCATGGCGCTGGCGCAG
Source organism: Kaistia sp. (assembly GCA_965229325.1). Lineage (GTDB taxonomy): Bacteria > Pseudomonadota > Alphaproteobacteria > Rhizobiales > Kaistiaceae > Kaistia. The sequence goes on from OZ245873.1 coordinate 4,239,580, forward strand.
CGCGGATGGAAGGCGCAGCCGCCGGGCAGTCGGAGCAGCGAGGGCGCGAGGCCGGGAATGCCCTGGAAGACGCCCTTGTTGTCGAGGCTCGGCAGGCTGGAGATCAGCGCCCGCGAATAGGGGTGCTTCGGATCGGTGAACATCTCGCGCACCGTCGAGACCTCGACGAGGCGGCCGGCATACATGACCGCGACGCGGTCGACGAACTGCGCCATCAGGCCCATGTCGTGGCCGATCAGGATGACGGCGGCATTGATCGCCTTCTGCACATTGTCGATCGTCTCCATGACCTGTCGTTGCGTCACCACGTCGAGCGCGCTGGTTGGCTCGTCGGCGATGATCACATGCGGATCGAGCAGGATGCCGATGGCGATGCAGACGCGCTGCTTCATGCCGCCGGAGAGCTCGTGCGCATACATGCGGTAGACGCCGGCATCGAGATCGACCGATTGCAGCGCCCGCTTGCAGCGCGCCTCGATGGCGGCGCGGCTTTCGCGCGGCAGATGCGATTTGACCGCATCGACCATCTGCGCGCCGATCCGCATCACCGGATTGAGCGAGTTCATCGCGCCTTGCGGGATATAGGCGATGCGCGACAGGCGGGCCTTGCGCATCTCCTCGGCGTCGAGCGCCATCAGATCACCGCCGGCGACGACGACCGAACCGCCCTCGATGCGGCCGGGCGCCTTGATCATGCGCATCATGGCGAGCGCCAGCGTGCTCTTGCCGGAGCCGCTCTCGCCGACCATGCCGAGCTTCTCGCCGGAATTCAGCGTGAAGCTGACATCGTCGAGCGCCTTGGCGCGGCCGCTGTCTGTGTAATAGGTCACCTCAAGATGGCTGACGCGAAGGACGGGGCCGTCCGCGGCATTGTGGCGGATGGACGTTCCGGCGGAGGGACGCGCGAGGATCGCTGCGGGAGCCTGGTTCATTGGTATCACTCCGACCTGCGCACGCGGGGATTGGCGAGTTCGTCGAGGCCCATATTGATGAGGGCCAGCGAGCCGAGGATGAGGATCATCGCGATCGAGGGGATGATCGGCCACCACCACCAGCCATTGAAGAAGGCGCCCTGCGACTGCGCCGCCCAGATGATGTTGCCGAGCAGCGGCTCGCGCAGCGGCCCGAGGCCGAGCACCGCGAGATAGAAGGCCGCGAACACCGCCGCGAACACCTGCGCCACGAAGGCGGCGGCGATGAAGGGCAACAGGCAGGGCAGGATCTCCTTGAAGATGATGCCGAGATCGCCGACGCCGGAGAGCTTCGCGACGGCGACGAACTGCCTCTCCTTCATGGTCAGCACCTGCGAGCGGATCACCAGCGTCGGCCCCATCCAGGCGAGCAGCACGACGATCAGCGCCATGGTCACGATGGTGACGTCGCGCTTGTCGAGCGAGCCGGCGATGACGACCTGGATCAGCAGCACCGGGATCGGCGTCAGGATCTGGCAGACGGTGCGGATGGTGGCGTCGATCCAGCGGCCGAAATAGGCCGAGATGAAGCCGAGCACGACGCCGATCAGCGTGCCGAGACCGCCGGCGAAGACGCCGATGAAGGCGGTCTGCCACATGCCGACGACCATGGCGGCGAGGAGGTTGCGGCCGAAGAAATCCGTGCCGAACGGGTATTTCAACGACGGCGGCTTCTTGGCGGCGACCGAGAGCGGATAGGCTTGCTTCACATCGACCGTCATCAGCCCGATCACCGTGAAGGCAACGAGGCCGAGCAGGATGGCGACGCCGAAGGCGAGGCCCTTGTTGCGCCGGAGATAGCGCAGCAGCAGCACGAAGCGGCCGGGCCGCTCGACCCGCTGTTCGGTCGGGGGCGAAAGCGCGAGGGTGGACATGCGGTTCGCTCCTATGAACTGCGGACGCGGGGATCGAGCAGCGGATAGATGAACTCGACGATCGTCATCAGCACCGCGACGGCGATGGTGATGAACAGGACGATGCCGTAGATCGTCGGGAAGTCGTTGGCGCGGATGGCGAGGTTCAGCATCGTGCCGATGCCGGGCAGCCCGAACAGGCCCTCGACGATGATGGCCGAGGTCACCATCGTGCCGAGCGCCAGCGCGAGGCCCGTGACCTGCGGCAGCATCGCGTTGCGCAGGTAATAATCGCGGAAGATGCGCCCGCCGGTCAGCCCCTTGTGCTCGGCGAAATTGACATAGTCCTCGCCCTGGATGGTCACGCCCATGCCGCGCATCGACAGCACCCAGCCGCCGACCGAGCCGAGGATCAGCGACAGCGCCGGCAGGATCTGGTGGCGGAGGAGGTCGATGGCGAAGGCCCAGGTGAAGGTCGGCACGACGCCGACGGAATAGGCGCCGCCGAGCGGCAGCCATTTGAGGCGGAAGCCGATGAAGAACAGGAGAAGGATGGCCATGATGACGGGCGGCACGCCGGTCAGGAGGATGAACGGCGTCGCGAAGCCGCGCAGCCATCCAGGCGCCCGCGGCCAGGCCGCGACGGCGCCGAGCAGATTGCCGATGATGAAGGAAAGGATGGTCGTCACCAGCAGCAGACCGATGGTCCAGGGCAGCGACTGCGCGATCAGTTCGGAAACGGTGGTCGGATAGCGGTAGAGCGAATAGCCGAAATCCATGCGGACGATATTGCCGAGATAGGTCCAGTACTGCTCGTAGAGCGGCCGATCGAGGCCGAACTGCTGGTTCATCGAGGCGATGATCTTCTCGAGATCGGCCGGCGAGAAGCCGCCGGTGCGCGCCAGTTCGCCGAAGCGCTCGCGCAGCGCGTTGCGGCTCGAGAGCCGGGGAATGAAGAAGACGATGGTCGAGGCGGCCCAGATCACCAGGACGAGGAAGAGCAGGCGGCGGATGACGAGCTTGATGGTCACGGGATCATTCCTGGTGTCGCTATGCCGGGGTCGCTTGCAGGGGAACGTCCGCCGCCCGGACGGTGCGCGCCGATGACGCGCACCGCCTTCTGGGGCGAGGGGCGATCCGTCGCCCGCGGGCCTACTTGGCGCCCGAGGGCTGGAGACCGGTGATCACCAGCAGGCCGGTATGGGCCCAGAACGCGCCGTTGGATCCGCCGGCAACGTTCGTGGCACTCGGCCAGTTCTTCCAGTAGTGGTTGTTGTAGGGAATGCGGTGCAGCCACTGGATGACCGGGACGTCGATGACGTCGCGCCAGTAGATGCCCAGCGCCTTGGCAGCGCCTTCCTGGAACTTCGGATCATCCGAACCGAGCGGCGAGATCTCGTCGAGGATCTTGTCGAACTCGGGATTGCTGTAGCGCGAGAAGCGGTTGTTGCCCGCCGCCGAGCCGATCGAGTTGCTGTACTTGCCGTGGAAGAGGTTCAGCGCCTCGAAGGGGTCGTAGAGGCTCGCGCCATGGCCGAAGAGATAGAGGCCGGCCTTGCCGTCGACCATGTTCTGGTAGGCGTCGGTGCCGAAGTTCACGTTGGCATCGAAGCCGGCCTGCCGCAGCATCTCGGCAAGCACGGGCGCGATATCGCCGTGGATGCTTTCGAATGCCTGGATGGTGGCGTCGAAGGTCTTGCCGTCCTTCTCCCAGAGGCCGTCGGAGTTCTTGGTCCAGCCGGCCTCGGTCATGAGCTTGGCGCTCTCTTCCTGGTCGAACTTGCCGGGCTCGTACTTCGCGGCTTCGGCCTTCACGGCGTCCGAATCGGCGAACTTCTGCAGGTTCGGATAGAGCGGGAACGGATAGATCGTCGCGATCTTGGCGCCGTCATAGAGCACTTCGTTGATCCGGTCGCGGTCGATGGCGAGGCTGATCGCCTTGCGGACCCTGACGTCGTCATAGGGCGCGAGCTTGGTGTTCATCCAGAGCGAGTTCGGCCACCAGTCGAGATAGCCATAGGGCGACTCGGCTCCGGTCCAGGACTGCACGTCCTTGTTCTGCTCGAGGATGTTGCCGATCACCTGGGCGCGCATGTCGACCGAGCTGTCGAACTCGTTGTTGACGACGCGCTGCGCCACCGTGTCGATCGGCTGGTTCAGGATGTTGACGATGACGACGCGCTTGACCGCCGGCTCCGGAGAGCGCCCGGCCTTGACCGCCCACCAGTCGGGACGGAGGTCGAGGATCTTCTGGTTGGCGTTCCAGGCGACGACGTCATAGGGGCCCGAATGCGGCATCGCATCGAGGCCGACGGCAGCCGTCGGGTTCTCCTGCGCCGCCATCCAGTGCTCGGGGACGATCGGCAGGCCGGTATCGAACTTCTCGGTCAGCACCTCGAACTTGAAGCGCGGCGCCGGCTGCTTGAACTTGACCTCGACCGTCAGGTCGTCCTTGGCGGAGACGCTGTCGACGAACTGCTGGAAATGGGCGTGATAGGGCAGCGTCTCATACTTCATCTGCCCTTCGAAGGTGTAGACGACGTCCTTGGCCGTCACCGGCTTGCCGTCGCTCCACTTCGCGTCCTTGTTGATCTTGATCTCGAGGGCGGTGAAGTCGGGCGTCGTGTATTCCATGCTGTCGGCCAGCCACGGCACGAACACGCCACCATCCTTGAAGATGGAGAAATACATCAGCGGCTCGAACAGCAGGTTGTTGCCTTCCTGATGCGTGTAGCCGGGCAGCACCCACGGATTGGTGGTGCCGATCGACGTGCCGCCGGCAACGCCCCAGGCGAGATTGAGCGTCTGGTTGCGCGCGACCTCGGGCAGCGGACCCTTGGGCACGATCTCCTGCGCGGCCGGAAGGCCGGGGCCCTCGGCATAGGCCAGGCCAGGCGCCAGGATCGACGCTGCAAGCAGCGCGATGCCGACGAGTTTCTTCAATTTAGCCATTTAACAGAACTCCTCCCTTGTCTGTCGAGTGGATCAAAACCGGTGGTTTCCACCTTCTGTTGGCGCCTCGCGGCGCGAGCCGACCGATATCCTCCTCATGAGAAACCACCACAGCATCGGCCCCGGCGACGCACCCGGCGGGTGTCCTCTCGTCGCCTCGGAACCCTCTCCCGCACCGCGCGCCGGTTTCCTCAAACCGGCAGCACGAAGCGGCATCTCCTCTCCGGCCCGGCCACCGCTGTCCTCACAACGGTTGGCGAGCCGAAAACCTGTTCAATGGACAAGAACGCCGCCTAAACGAACTATAGAATTCGAATAGACATGGTTCACCCTGCTCGAACGGAGCAAAATGGACAATATCGGACCCTGAAGGCAGCCTGCAATATGATGATTGCGGCTTGTATATTAGAGAACTCAGCGTTACGTCACTTTGGAGGGCCGGTCAATTGCGAAATGGCAGTCCGGCGTCTCGTCAGAGGCTTGTCGCGTTCCTTTCACGTCCTTGATAAAGCGGAGAAAATCCATGTCGAAACCCGCGATGCGCGTCGCCGTGGGCCAGTTCCACGAGCTCACCGACGAGAAGCTCCGCTTCGCCGCACAGATCGGCGTCACGGGCATCCAGATGAACAATCCGACGCTGCCCGGCGACAGCTTCTGGGAAGAGGCGGATATTCGCGCCCTCGTCGAGAAGGTCGAGGCGGCGGGCCTCGTCTTCGAGGCGATCGAGAACGTGCCGACGCATTTCTACGACAAGGCGATGCTTGGTCTTCCCGGCCGCGACGCGCAGATCGAGAACTACTGCCGGACGCTCGTCAATGTCGGCCGTGCCGGCGTGCCGATCCTCGGCCTGCATTTCATGCCGAATTCCGTCTGGCGCACCGACCGCAAGGCGCCCGGCCGCGGCGGCGCCGGCAATACCCGCTTCGAGATGGCCAAGGTCGAGGGCGCCGACAAGGCGGCGTGGCGCAGCTTCATGCCGACGACGCTCGGCCGCGCCTCGTCCATGCCGCTGTTCGACACGGAGGAGGGCGTCGTCACCGCCGAGGCGATGTGGGCCAACTACACCTACTTCATGGATGCGGTCCTGCCCGTCGCCGAAGAGGCCGGCGTCAGGATCGCGCTGCATCCCGACGATCCGCCGGTCGAGATGCTCGGCGGTGTCGCCCGCATATTCAAGTCGCCGGAGGATTTCAAGCGCGCCTATGCCCGCTATGCCGAAAGCCCCGCCTGGGGCCTCGACCTCTGCCTCGGCTGCTGCTCCGAAATGCCGGGGGGCGCCGAGAATGTCCGCGAGATGATCCGCTTCTTCGGGCCGAAGGGCCGCATCTTCTACGTCCATTTCCGCGACGTGCAGGGCACGGTGCCTGATTTCACCGAGTGCTTCATCGGCGAGGGCAATTTCGATCCGGCCGAGGTGATGCGCCTCCTCCATGACAGCGGCTTCACCGGCTTCCTGCTCGACGACCATGTGCCGCAGATGGACGACGACACCGCGTGGAACCATCGCGGCCGCGCCCATGCGATCGGTTATATGCAGGGTCTCCTCAGCATGGCCGGGCGCGCCGCCTGAGCGGGGCGCGGCCTTCGCCTCAGTCGAAGAAGGCCGCGTCGTCCGCATGGAGATATTTCCTGGCTGCTTCCGCATTGATGTCGAGGCCGAGACCCGGCGCCTCGAAGACGTCGATCATGCTGTCGGTGACGATCCGTTCCGGCAGCCCCTCGATGATCTCGGGCCACCACGGATCGGAGGCGCTCGGATACTCGAAGGCGATGTAGTTTGCCGGCAAAGTCGCGCAGACATTCACCAGCGCGCCGAGGCCGAGCAGGCCGTTGGCGGTGCCGTGCGGCGCCATCAGGATCGAGTGCAGGTTGGCGAATTCGGCGATCCATTTGAGCTCGGCGATGCCGCCGACATCGCCGGGGTCGGGACCGACGACGTTGATCGCCTGCGTCTCGATCAGCTCCTTGAAATTGTTGCGGAGATAGATCTGCTCGCCGGTGTGGATCGGCGTCGAGGTCGACGTCGTCAGCTCGCGGTAGATCTGCGGGTTGACGTTCGGCGAGTAGTCGCCGGTCAGCATGTCCTCGAGCCACATCAGGTTGAACTTCTCGGTCGCCCGCGCGAAGCGGATCGCGTCCGGCAGCATCCAGCCCGGCCCGCAGTCGAGCGCGAGGCTGACCTTGTCGCCGAGCACCTCCTTCATGGCGGCGACGCAGTCGAGCATGTGGTTGAAGCCACGCTCGCTGATGAGGCCCGTATCCATCGCGCCGTGGAACTGGCTCGCCTGCGCGATGCCATAATGGAAATCCGGGAAGTCGCGCTTCATGGAGGAATGGAAGCTGATGCCGTGCTTCACCATGAAGAACTGCTCGGGCAGCTCCATCATCCACTTGCATTCGGCGGCGTAGTCCTCCGGCCGCGTGCCGGTCATCGGCCGCCGCAGCGAGCCGTTATAGACGCGGACCTTGTCGCGGACCTTGCCGCCGAGCAGCTTGTAGACGGGGACATTCGCCGCCTTGCCGGCAATGTCCCAGAGCGCATGCTCGATCGCGCTCACCGCGGCGCCATAGGGCTTGAAGGCGCCGCGCTGGCGGATCTTCAGCATGCAGCGCTCGACGTCGGTCGGGTCCTCGCCGATCAGCGCTTCGCGGAACTGCAGCACGGACGGCTTCAGATATGGCTTGGTGTATTCGACTGCGCCGAGGCCGTGCAGCCCTTCGTCGGTGGTGATGCGCACGATCGGGTGCTTGCCGATCAGCGCGCATTTGAGGTCCTTGATCTTCATCGCTGGCATCCGCAGGGGTTCAAGAGGCGGCTTCGGACGGCGGCGGCCGTCAGTCGTCCTCGTGGCCGCGGAAATCGGCGCCGACGCGCAGATCGTTCCACTCGCTGGTGTCCTGGAAATAGCGGTCCTTCACGCGCAGCCTGCCGCGGATGACCTCCTCGTTGAGGTCGATGCCGAGACCGGGCGCGTCGGGCACCGTCACATAGCCGTCGGCCATGTAGTCGGCATCGAGCCCCTTCACGAGGTCGCGGAAGAAGGGGAGGTCGAGGCCGTGATGCTCGACCGCGACGAGGCTGGCGATGGCCGCGCCGAGATGGACATTGGCCATGAAGCCGACCGGCGAGCAGCAGGCATGCAAGGCCGTCGGGATGCCGAAGCGCTCGGCGTGGTCGGCGATACGCTTCGTCTCCATCAATCCGCCCGAGGACAGCATGTCCGGATGGATGATGTCGAAGGCGCGCGTCTCGATCGCCTCGCGGAAACCCTCGAACAGATAGAGGTCCTCGCCGGCGGCGACCGGCGTCAGCAGCGCGTCGGCGACCTTCTTGTGGCCGGCGATGTCGCGCCAGGGCATGACATCCTCGATCCAGGCGAGATTGTAGGGCTCCAGCGCATGGCCGATGCGGATCGCCTCGTCGGCGGTGACATAGCCCTCGCCGAAATGATCGGTGCAGAGCGAGACCTCGTCGCCAACAGCCGCGCGCACGGCGGCGGTGATCTCGGCGGCGAGCTCGACGCCGCGCTCGCTGATGCGCGGGCCGGCGCCACGGCCGGGCACATACCATTGATTATATTGCGGATATTCGTGCCGCGTCGCGCTGCCGACGAGCGCGCCTGGCGTGTTCTCGAAGAGGCGCGCCGGCAGGTCGAACTTGATGAAGGTGAGGCCGAGCGCGCGGCGGCGCATCACCACCTCGACATAGCCCTCGGGCGTCGCATGCTTCGGCGCCGGCGTGTCGCCATAGAGGCGGACCTTGTCGCGATATTTGCCGCCGAGCAGCTGGTAGCAGGGGATGCCATAGACCTTGCCGACGAGGTCCATCAGCGCGATCTCGATGCCGCAGACGCCGCCGGCCTCGCGGCTGTCGCCGCCATAGCGCTTGATCGACTTGAAGAGGTAGTCGACGTTGCAGGGGTTCTGCCCGACGAGAAGGTGCTTCAGGCGGAGCGCCGTATCCGGATGGGCGCCGTCGCGCACCTCGCCGAGGCCATAGATGCCCTGGTTGGTGTCGATGCGAAGGATCGGATAATAGCCGTGCCCGACGATCGTCGCGACGCGGATATCCGTAATTCTGAGCTTGGATGGCTGCGATCCGACGCCGATGGCGTTTTCGATACTCTCAACAAGCTCCAGCGGCTCGGCTGTATGCGACAAGGGTCTTCCTCCACAGGACCATAGACATGGTGGTTACTCCACCTTCTCTTTATGGGTATTGCGACGGGCGGCGCGCATCTGCTCGATGATGTGCCGGCCCGAACCTTCGACATGGCGCGCGATCACGGCGGCGGCCGCCTGATCGTCATGCGCCTTGATGGCCGCGATGACCTCGGCATGCTCGCGCATGACCGCGGCCTGGCGCCCGAGCGAGATGCTGTGGCGCCGGCTGATCGCCCTTAGAATCTCGCGATGCTTCCACCAGAGATCGACCGCGTGGCGGTTGTAGTGGCGCTCATACATCGTGTGGTGAAACTGCGTGTCGAGCAGCCCGTGCCGGACAGGGTCGCTGTAGTTCAGCGTCACCATCTCGGCATGCAGCGCCTCGAGCGCCGCGATGTCGGCGTCGGTCGCGATGCCGACGAACCAGCGCGTCAGCGCCGGCTCGATCAGCACCTCGATCTCGTAGATGTCGCGGATGAAATCCTCGTCGATCGGCCGGACGCGCGCGCCGCGATTGGGCCACATCACCACGAAGCCTTCGCCGCGCAATTGCTGCAGCGCCTCGCGCACCGGATTGGTCGAGGTGCCGTGGCGCTCGGCAAGCTCCGCCACGATCAGCCGCGCATTGGCCGGCAGCCGCCCGGAAATGATGTCCTCGCGGATCGCCTCATAGACCGAACTCTCGCGCTCGGACGGCACGAAGGCAGAGAGGTCCAGGGTGGAAACACCGGTCATCGACGACGTTTCTGCTCGTTCCCGCGGCGAGGAAAGCCCCAGCGAGGCCTCCTGTCACGCGATCCATCGCATTTCGTGTACGATTTCTAGCGGATCTGATCTGCGCCGTCGAGAGATGGACGACGATGTTTTCTAGCCCAGAGGAGGCTGCGGACGGACGAGGCAGGATGTCGGGCGATGAGGGTCAGGCGCGGTCGAGGGCGAATTCGTCGAACCAGGGCCGCGTCTCGCCGGCGATGAGCGCGGCGATGATGCGCGAGGCCATGTAGCTGAAGGTGATGCCATTGCCGCCATAGCCATAGGCGGCGAGGCAGCGCGGCGCGCCGGGAACGCGGCCGATGAGCGGCAGCCCGTCCTCGGTCTCGCCGAACTCCGCCGACCAGACATTGGCGATGTCGTAGGGCGCGCGCGGCCACAGCGCCTGCATCTTCGCGACGAGGCTCGCGATCTTGGCCTCGGTCAGGGCGTCGCGCATGGCGAGGCCCGTCGTCGTCTGGTCCTCGCCGCCGACGATCAGCTGCCCGGCCGGACCGCTCCGCGTATAGAGATAGGGCTCGCTGTCCTCCCAGATCAGCACCTTGCCCTGCCAGTGCCGATCTTCCGGCATCGGCTCGGTCGAGAAGCACCAGGTCGAGGCGATCTGGTGCAGCGACGAGACGACGAAGTCCGGCATGGTGTAACCGGTCGCCAGCACGATCTGGCGCGCCTCGATGCCGGCGCCGCCGGCGAGGCGGACATGGGCCGCACGGCTGTCCCAGTCATAGGCGACGACCTGGTCCTCGATCAGCCGGGCGCCATTTCGAAGCGCAAGCTGCAGCAGGCCATTGGCGAGCAGCACCGGATCGGCCTCGGCGGAGCCGGGCGAGAGGATCGCCGCGGCGCGGTCGATCTCGAAATCGTCGGCGAGGCGGCCGCGTTCGAGGAAGCGGCCCGGCAGGCCGGCGCGCTCGCGCAGCGCGAATTCGCTGGCGAGGTCGTCGCGGCTCGATTCCGCGCCCGTCACATAGAGCGAGGCGCGCGGGGCGAAGTCGCAGCGGATCGCGGTCTCGGCGACGAGCGTGGCGAGATCGGCCACGGCGGCATGGCTGCGCTTGTAGACGGCGCTTGCCCGCTCGAAGCCGATGCGTTCGGAAAGATCGCTGAGCGGCGTATCGATTTCCCAGAGCAGCATGGCGGTGCTGGCCGCGGTGCTGCCGGTCCCCGAATCGAAGCGGTCGACGACGACGACCGACAGTCCCTGCCGGCTCAGCGTCTCGGCGACGAGCGAGCCGGTGATGCCGGAGCCGACGACGACGACATCGCATGTGATGTCCCGCGTCACCACCTCGCTCGGCAGGCGGACGCCATGCTGGCGCCAGGGTCCGGCGCCGGAGCGGAGCAGTTTCCGCGCCGCTGCGGGCGCCTCGTCGCCGGGTGCAGCCAAGAGGCGGCGCGGGGCCTCGCCGTCCGTCTCGTCGGCGGCGTCGAGGATCAATTCTCCGGCCACGATCAGATCACCGCCCGGATCAGGTTGCGCTCGAGCGCCTCCTGCGCTTCGAGATACCAGTTGAACGGCGCCCGTTCGAGCACCTCGTCGAGCGTGATCGTCGAGCCGCGGACGAGGTTCTCGAAGCCCTCGTTCTGGATGGCGATCGAGGCCTCGATTTCGTTCAGCGTCGCGCGGAGATTGGCGATGCAGGTCGTCAGCGGACCGTCGATCTCAAGCGTCTTCTTGAGCTTCCGCTCATGCACCATCAGCCGCGTGCCGCGCGTCAGATAGCGGTTGTCGCGGGCGAAGAAGGACATGAAGGTGGTGCCGGCCGAATAGATCGCGGCCTTGCCGAGAAAGACGAAATGGCGCTCGGGGTCGATCTCGCTGTGAAAGCGGACATCCTCGCCCATCATCCGCGCCACCTCGGGATCACCGCCGAGCGTCGAAAGCTCGACGACGACGAGGCCCTTCAGCGGCGCTTCGGCGAGTTGCGCGCGGAAATCCTTGTACATCGCATAGTCGACCTGGCCGGACAGCAGCACGGCCGGTCGCTGGAAGTCGGGAGGGTTCAAGCCCCGTGTCGTCTCTGGCGTCTTCATGAGATCCCCACGCATCAAGACGCTGCGAGCCGGTCAGGGCTCGCAGCGCAGTTTCATTCATCAAAAGGTGGAGCGAATGCCGGTCAGGCCAGCATGCGCAGCGTCGGTTCGCGGTCCCACTGGCGCGTGGCGGCGGGCTCGATGAAACCAGCCGCGTCCTTGCCGAGCGCGACGATGCCGGCATCCGGCACGACCCCGGCCTTGTCGAGCAGCGGCTGCGCTTCCTTGCTGTGGCCGATCGCCTTCAGATGGCCGAAGGCATCGCTGACGAAGTCGATCGCCGCGCTTTCCTTCATGAGCTCCGCGCAGCCGGCCTCGGAAAGCACCAGCGCGACGGCATCGAACAGCACCGAGGGCGAGCCGGCGAGCTGGCCGTCCGCCTTCAGCTTTCCGCCGCCCTTCAGCGTGACGCCGCCGATCTTCGGTGCGATGATCTTCACCGTCGCGCCCGCGCCTTCGGCGGCTTCCCGCACGGCATCGACGAGGGCGCCATCCGTGCCGTCCGTCACGAGGATCGCCACCGCGCGCCCCATCAGCGAGGGCGGATATTTGCCGACGATGCGGAGCGCCGGCGAGAGCGCCATGTCCTCGGGTGGGATGGCGGGCGTTGATGCCGCCGGCAGGTCCATGGCGAGCCCGGCCGCGACACGCTTCGCGAGGTCTTCGTCGACATTGCGCAGATTGGCGAGGACGCGCAGCCGGATCGCCTCGATGCTGACCTTGGAGAGTTCGAAGACGATCGCGCTGGCGAGATGGGCCTGCTCGATCGGCGTCTGCGAGCGGTAGAACAGCCGCGCCTGACTATAGTGATCGGCGAAGCTCTCGGCGCGGAGGCGGACCTTCCTGCCCTCGAGCGGCGCGGAGTGGGTTCGGAAGCCGCCCTTCGGGTCTTCGCGCGGGCCGCCCTCCTCGCCATGCTCGGCGAGGCTGTTCGGCTCGTAATTGGCGCGGCCGGTGAAGACCTTGGTCTGCATCTGGCCGTCGCGCTGGAAGTTCTGGAAGGGGCAGCCCTTGGCCTGGTTGATTGGCAACTGGTTGAAGTTGACGGTGCCGAGGCGGGAGAGCTGCGTATCCTGATAGGAGAACAGCCGACCCTGCAGCAGCGGATCCTCGGAAACGTCGATGCCCGGCGGCAGGTTGGTCGGCAGGAAGGCGACCTGCTCGGTCTCGGCGAAGAAGTTGTCCGGGTTGCGATCGAGCACCATCCGCCCGACGACGCGGATCGGCACCAGCTCCTCGGGGATCAGCTTGGTCGCATCCAGAATGTCGAAGGGCAGGGCGTCGGCCTCGGCCTCGGTCAGGATCTGCACGCCGAATTCCCATTCCGGGAAGTCGCCGGCGGCGATCGCCTCATGGAGGTCGCGGCGGTGATAGTCCGGATCGGCGCCGGCGATCTTCACCGCCTCGTCCCAGCAGGTCGACTGCAGGCCGAGCTTCGGCCGCCAATGGAACTTGACCAGCACAGCCTCGTCCGCGTCGTTGACGAGGCGGAACGTATTGACGCCGAAGCCCTCGATCATGCGCAGCGAGCGCGGAATGCCGCGATCCGACATCGCCCACATCACCATGTGGGTGGATTCGGGCATCAAGGAGATGAAGTCCCAGAACGTGTCATGCGCGCTCGCCGCCTGCGGATAGCCGCGGTCGGCTTCCATCTTCACGGCATGGATGAGGTCCGGAAACTTGATCGCGTCCTGGATGAAGAAGACGGGGATGTCGTTGCCGACGAGGTCCCAGTTGCCTTCCTTGGTATAGAACTTGACGGCGAAGCCGCGCACATCGCGCGGCGTATCAACCGAGCCGGCGCCTCCGGCGACTGTCGAGAAGCGCGCGAATACCTCGGTGCGCTGGCCGACCTCGGTCAGGATCCTGGCGCGGGTGACATCTTCGAGCGACTCGGTCAGCTCGAAATAGCCATGCGCCGCGGAGCCCCGCGCATGCACGATCCGCTCCGGGATGCGCTCATGGTCAAAATGCTGGATCTTCTCGCGAAGAACGAAATCCTCGAGCAGCGTCGGGCCGCGCTGGCCGCCCTTCAGCGAGTTCTGATTGTCGCTGACGGGCACGCCGTGATTGGTGGTGATGCGCGCGTCCGGGCTTGAGGCGGTCTGGTGCGTCTCGCCGCCCTGGCCGATGGCCTGGCTGCCCGTGCTGGTGTCGCGATCCTTGCGCTCGGCCATTGTCGTCCTCCTGCGCCGCCCGTCCGCGACATGCGGCACCGTGACAACGGCAGCTCAATTCGCCGCCGGATCGAGGGTTCCGGGCGATGGAGGAAATCGACCGTCGTGACGGCTGCGGCTAGGCGCTGTCGAGCAATCCGGCGTCGTCGAGAGCGGCGATCACGGCAGCGCGGACCTCTGCCGCGCTGGCGCGGCCATTCATGGCATCGAGGCAGGTCTGGACGGCACGGCGATAGCTCTTCGGCTTCTCGACATGCCGCGGCCATCGCTGCAGCAGCCAGCGGCTCGTCGCCTCGACGTCGTGGAGGAGACGGCGGCGATGGAGGGTCTCCCAGACCGAAACCGGCTCGAAGGGTGCGCTGGCCATTGCATAAGAAGAAGCGCGATAGGGCCGGGAAGTTCCTCTCTCCCCGGCCGCGCGCATGATCGGGGCATCGGCGCGGGTTCGCTCCTGCCGCCGCCGTTGCCCGCCGGACGGTTCAGGCGGCCTCTTCAGCCCCGACGACCGCCACCTCGACCGCGACATTGCCGCGTGTCGCATTGGTATAGGCGCAGATGCGCTTCGCCTCGGCGATGACGCCGTCCCGGTCGGCCGGGGCAAGGCCGGGCAGGTCGACGGCAAGCCGCGCCGCGATGCCGAAGGCGCCGTCCTCGGCCCTCACCAGCCAGACCGTCGCATCGACGGTCACGGCGCCTGCATCATGGCCCATGGTCCGCGCGGCATGGCGGAGCGAGGAATTGAAGCAGGCGCCGAAGCCGGCCGCGAACAGCTGCTCGGGGTTCGATCCCGTGCCGGAGCCGCCGAGCGCCTTCGGCAGCGCCAGGCCGACGTCGAGCTTGCCGTCGTCGGAACGGGCGGCACCGTCGCGGCCGCCGGTGACGTGCACCGTCGTCTCGTAGAGCGTCTTCATGGGAAGCTCCGTGATGGCGGACATGTCTCAGCGGTCATAGGGGCGGGCGGCGACATCGTAGAAGGGCTGCGGCAGCCCCTTGACGCCGAGCTGGACGAAGGCGCGCGGCCAGTCGAACTGGTCCCAGTGCTCGTAGAGCTGGCCGTCGCGGACGGTCCAGAGGTCGATGACGTCGAATTCGAGCGTCTGGCCCTTGGCCTCGATGCCGAGCAGCGGCGCGCCGGTCAGCGTGCCGGACCAGGTCCAGCGCGTCACGACGCGGTCGGTCGTCGCGGCGACGTCGCGGAGGGTGAACCTTGCATCCGGCATCGACTGGTAGATTACCGGGATGAAGTCGATGAGCCCCTGACGTCCTTCCGGCACCAGCGGATTGTGCTGGATATAGTCGAGCGCCACGATCTGGTTGAGGATCGCGATCCGCTTCTCCTGCGAGCGCTCGTTGAGCAGGACGTCCGAGAAGCTGCGCCCCAACCATTCATTATAGGCGATGGTGCCCTTTGGTGCCGGCGGCGGCGACAATTCGGCCGCGGCGGCGGGCATGAGAAGCGATCCGAGAAGCGCCGCAGCGCGTGCGGCTTTGAGAAGGCTCTTCATTGCTGTTGCCTCGTCACGAGCCGATGCCGGCCCTGGCTGCCGGCGTCTGCCGACACGAGGACGAATAAATGATCGATCGATCATAAACAATCCGAGACGATGCTTGATTCATGATCAATCGATCACTATAAAGTGAGCATGGCCAGACCGCGCGCTTATGCGATTGCCGACGTTCTCGAAGCCGCCATGGAAGAGTTCTGGCGGCGCGGCTTCGTCGCGACGTCGATGGCCGACATCTATGCGGCGACCGGGCTGAAGCCCGGCAATCTCTACGCGACCTTCAAGGACAAGGATTCGCTCTTCCGCCAGGCCTTCGAAGCCTATGTCGTGCGCTTTCGGGCCACGCTGCCGACGGACAGCGAGGGCAGGGCGGCGATCGCGGCCTGGCTCGACATCCAGGCCGCGCTGGCGATCGAGGATCCGCAGCGGCGCGGCTGCCTCATCATCAACACGATCATCGAGCGCGAGGCGCACTCGCCGGAGACGCGCGCGCTCGCCGAGAGCCGCATGGCCGAGATCCGCGCCTTCTTCGCCCGCCACGTCGCCCTTGCCGCGGCGAGCGGCGAACTTGCGGCGGGCACAGACGAGGCGCGGCTCACCGACGCGCTGGTCGGCGCCGTCGTCGCGATCATGTCGCTCGGACGGGCCGGCGCCGATGCGGTCATGATCCGCCATGTCGCCGACCAGGCCCGCCTGATGGCCGGCGGCTGAGCGCCGCGATGGTGCCGCCTCACTCGCCGAGCGCGCGGATCACGAGCTCCGCCGTCTCGCCGCCGGAGAAGTTCTGCTGGCCGGTGATGAGATTGCCGTCGCGGATGGCAAAGCCCTTCCAGAGGCCGGCCTGCACGAAGTTGGCGCCGAGGCGCTTCAGCTCGTCCTCGATCCGCCAGGGCATCACATGGCGGTCGCGCGGCAAGAGGTTCATGCTCCACACCGCCGCGTCGGCGAAATCCTCCTCGACATTGGCGAAGCCGGTGACGGTCTTGCCCTTGGCGAGATAGTCCCCGTTCGAAAGCCGCGCATAGCGGAGGATCGCGGTGCCGTGGCAGAGCGCGGCGGCGACCTTGCCGGCCTCGTAGAAGGCGACGAACACCCGATGCAGCGCCTCGGCATCGGCAAAGGTGAACATCGGCGCCTGGCCGCCGGCAACGACGATGGCGTCGAAATCGGCGATGTCGAGCGCGGTGATCGGCTGCGTGTCCTCGATCAGGGCCGCCAGCCTCGGCGTCGCGATGAAGCCGAGCGAGATGAGATCGCTCTCCGAATAGCCGGAGGGATCGCGTGGATCGCTGAGCGCGTCGGGCACGCAGCGGCCGCCGTCCGGCGAGAACAGCGTGACCTGGTAGCCCTTCTCGCTGAAGGCGAAATAGGGATGCGCGAGTTCGCTCCACCAGAAGCCGACCGGCCAGCCAGATGTCGTCGACGTGGCGGGATTGGAGAGGACGAGCGCGATCCGCTTCGGCTTGGCGGGGCTGACGGGATTGGGGTTCTTGAGGCTCATGGCGGGTTCCTCCCTCGATCAATCGGCGGGTGACAGGCGGGCAAAGGCGAAATCGCGGCCGGCGCCGCGGGCGAAGGCCTGGTCGATCCACAGCATCGCGAAGGCCTCGAGCAGGGCGGCATGGCCGAGCGGCCCCGCGTCGAGCGCGTCGAAGCCGAGATCGTGCACAAGGCCGAGCACGACCGCTTTCCGCGCCGGATCGTCGCCGGCGACGAACATGGCCGGTGGATGCGGATAGCGGCGGGCGGCGGCGATGTTCTCGGCGCCGGTCTGGTTCAAGGTCTTGAAGATAAAGGCGCCGGGCGCCAGCGCCGCGATCTTCTCCGCGCCCGACTGCGGCAGCGAGGGATCGAGCCGCAAGGCGCCGCCCGAAAACACGAGTGGATTGGTGCAGTCGATCAGCGTCTTGCCGGCGAGGGGACCGGCGGCAGCGACAGCGTCTGCCGCCGCGGACCACGGCGTCGCCAGCGCGACGATCTCGGCCGCTGCCACCGCCTCTGCGACCGACGCCTCGTCGTCCGCGACCGGCTTCCGCACGCCGAACAGTGTGCTGTGTCCGGCCGCGCGCCAGCCGCCGCCGAGCGCCGCGCCGACATTGCCCTTGCCGATGATTGCGATGTGCATTGCGTCCTCCCTTGCTGCCCGTCTCAGCTAGGAAGAAGATGAAATCGATGCCAATGAAACGATTGGAAGTCCGATATGCAGTCCGTCGATATCCGGCGGCTCGACTTCGCCTTGCTGGCGGTGCTCGCCAGCCTGCTGCGGACGCGGAAGTCGACCGCGACGGCCGCCGAGCTCAACATGACGCAGTCGACGGTGAGCCATTCGCTCGGCCGCTTGCGTGCGCTGACCGGCGATCCGCTCTTCGTCCGCCGCCCGCACGGCCTCGAGCCGACGCCGCATGCGCTGAGGCTCGCGCCCGTCCTCGACGGCCTCTTCGCGCTCGGACGCGACTTCCTGTCGGCGCCGGGCTTTGATCCGGCCCGGGCCGAGGGGATGCTGCGGATCGGTGCCGCCGACTATCACTCAGCGCTGATGTCGGCGCCGCTCATCCAGCGGCTCGGTGAGGCGGCGCCGCATGTCCGCCTCAGCTTCCGCCCGCTGATCCGACGCGCCGCGATCGACGCGCTGCTCGCCGGCGAGATCGATATCGCCGTCGGCCGCTTCTTCAAGCTGCCGGCCGCGGTGCTGGAGCACGTCCTGTTCGAGGAGCGCTACAGCGTCGTCGCCAGAGCCTTGCATCCGCTGATGCAGGCCCCGCTCGACCTCGACGCCTTTGTCGGCGCGCGGCACATCGTCGTCTCGCTCGACGGGGCGCTCGACGGCGTCGTCGACCGCGCGTTGGCCGAGCAGGGCCGCGAACGCGTCGTCGTCGCGGCCGTGCCCTATTTCCTCTCGGCGCTCGCCGCCGCCGCCGAGGGCGATGTCGTCGTCACCTTGCCGGCGCGGCTGGCCGAGGCCTATGCGGCGCGGTTCGGCCTCGCCGTGCGGGCGCCGCCGCTCGCGCTGCCGCCCTTCAAGGTTTCGGCGGTCATTCCCCGCGAGGCGGCAGGTCCTGGTATCGCCGCCTGGGTGGTGCAAAGCGTGCTGCCGGAGATCGCCTGAGGAGGGTGGCGCGCGGCCGCGACGCCACCAAAAAGCGGCCGGAGGCCCTGACATTGCCCGTGCGCGCTCCATATCACGCGCATGACCCAACTGATCGTCTGGCATGATGGTGGCTGCCCGCTCTGCAGCAGGGAGATCGCGCTGATGCGCCGGCTCGACCGGCGCGGCGCGATCGAGTTCATCGACGCGACGACGGCGGCGGACGCGGCCTGCCCGATCGATCGCGGCGCGCTGCTCGCGCGCTTCCACGCCAGCGAGGATGGGACGCTGCTCTCCGGCGCGGCAGCCTTCGCGGCGATGTGGCGCGCCATTCCGCTGCTGCGCCCGCTCGGCGTCGCGGCGCGGGTGCCGCTCGTCCTCGCGGCACTCGAAATCGGCTATCGCGGCTTCCTGCGCTTTCGGCCGCGGCTGCAGCGCCTCGCGGCGCGCGCGAGGCCGGCATGAGACCGCGGCCCGATCCGGTCGCCGCGGGGCAGGAGAGCGTCTGGGCCTATCCGCGTCCGGCGATCGCCGAGCCGACCTCGGCCCATGTCATGATCGAGCATCGCGGCGTGATCATTGCCGATACGCGGTCGAGCATCCGCACGCTCGAGACCAGCCATCCGCCGAGCTACTATATCCCGCCTGGCGATATTGCGCCGGGCGTGCTGAGGCGCGCTCCTGGCAGCTCGCTCTGCGAATGGAAAGGCGCTGCGATCTATTTCGACGTCGTGATCGGCGACATCGTGCTCGCGAGCGTCGGCTGGAGCTATCCGCATCCGACGGCGCCCTTCGCCGCGCTCAAGGATCACGTCGCCTTCTACGCGCGGCCCTTCGATCGCTGCAGCGTCGACGGCGAGACGGTGACGCCGCAGCCGGGCGATTTCTACGGCGGCTGGATCACCAGCGCGCTCGCCGGACCGTTCAAGGGCATCCCCGGCAGCCGCTTCTGGTGACGACCCGGCGCTCGCGCGCCGGGTCCATGGTCCCTGGTCGCTCAGCGGTGGATGATTTCCGTGCCGAGGACCTTGAGGCATTCGCGGATGAAGGCGGCGAGCGCGGTCCAGCCCTTGGCCGAGACCATGGTGCCGTCGACATAGGCGTCGGTCGGCGACAGGTCGATATAGGTGCCGCCGGCGAGGATCACCTCGGGTTCGCAGGCGCCGAGCGCGGCGACCTTCTTGCCGCGGACGACGCCGTCGACGGCGATCAGGATCTGCACGCCGTGGCAGATGGTGAAGATCGGCTTCTGCGCCTCGTGGAAATGGCGGACGATCGCCTGCACGCGCTTGTCGGTGCGGATATATTCCGGGCCGCGGCCGCCGGCGCAGTAGACGGCGTGATACTGGTCGAGCTGGCGCTCGGCCTCCGAGAAGGTCTTGTTGATGTCGGCATAGTGGCCGAGCTTCTCGGTGTAGGTCTGGTCGCCCTCGAAGTCATGCAGCGACGTCTTGATGCGGTCGCCGGCATTCTTGTCGGGGCAGACGACATGGACGGTGTGTCCGACGGCTTCCATCGCCTGCTGGAAGACGAAGATCTCGTATTCTTCGGTGAACTCACCGGTGAGCATCAGGATTTTCTTGCCGGGCATGGTCATCTCCTCCGCGTGGTCAGTCAAAATGCGGGCGGATGCTGCATCCGCCCGCGCTGCTCAGTGCTTAGAACGGCGAGTCCGGGAAATAGAACTCGGCCGCATTGGCCTGCGTGATCAGCGGCGCGTCGAGCTTGACGTTGCCGCGCACCGGCGCATGGCCGGAGAGGTTGGCCGCCGTCAGGTAGATCGCGGTCTTGATCATCGACGGCGGGTAGGGCGTCTCGACCGGCGTCATGGCGTCGCCATCGATCACCTTCTTGACGATTTCCTTCATGCCGTTGCCGCCGAGCGCATACTTGATGTCGGTACGGCCGGATTCCTTGACGGCCTCGAGCACGCCGAGCAGCATGTCGTCGTCATTGGCCCAGACCGCATCGATCTGCGGATATTTGGCCAGGTAGTCCTGCATCAGCTTGAAGGCCTCGTCGCTGTTCCAGTTGGCATACTGGATGTCGAGGATCTTGAGATCCGAGCCGGCGATGCCGTCCTTGAAGCCCTGGATGCGCTCGTCGTCGATGACGGTCGGAATGCCGCGCAGGACCACGAGGTTGCCCTTGCCGCCGAGCTTGTCGACGAGGAACTTCGCGGTGTTCTTGCCGACGGCGATGTTGTCGCCCGCGACATAGAGATCCTGGATCGCCGGGTCGTTGAGGCCGCGGTCGACGACGGTGATGAAGGCGCCGCCGTCCTTGACGGCCTTGACCGGCATGGTCAGCTCTTCCGACGTATGCGGCAGGATCACCAGCGCCGAAAGCGTGCGGCCGGCCGAGAGATCCTCGAGCGCGCTCACCTGCGCGGTCGCCGACGGCGAGGTCTTGACGATCACTTCAAGATCCGGGAACGCCGCGTTGATCTCCTTGGCCGCGGCCTGGGCATGGTAGACCACGCCGGCCGTCCAGCCATGATCGGCAGCGGGGATCGAGACGGCGATCACCTTCTTGTCGGCAGCCGAAGCGGGGCCTGCCATCAGCAGCGCACCGAGCGCCGCCGCGGCAATCCATGCTGTACGGGTCATTGTATTCCTCCCAATGATTGGACCGTTCGAGAAGCGACACCCGCGTGGTCCGGACGCGGGGCTATTTCGAGAAGCGCTGGATGAGCATCGCGATGATGATGATGACGCCCTGCACGGCGGCGACGAGGTATTCGGAGACGAAGTCCGACAGCACCATCAGATTGGCGATGAGCTCGAGAATGACGGCGCCGGCGACGGTGCCCCAGATGTGGCCCTTGCCGCCCCGGAGCGCCGTGCCGCCGATGACGACGGCGGTGATGACCTGCAACTCCCACAGGAGGCCGGTCGTCGGCGTCGCCGCGCCGAGGCGCGGCACATAGCAGATCGCGGCGATGGCGACGCAGGCGCCCTGGATCAGATAGGCGAGGGTGCGCGTCTTGACGATCGAGATGCCGGAATAGCGGGCGACATCGGCATTGGCGCCGACGGCGGCGCATTTGCGGCCGTATTTCGTCTTGTAGAGGATGAAGGCGCCGATGGCGGCGACGGCGAGCGAGATCAGGATCGGGATCGGGATGCCGGCGACGGTGCCGAAATAGACCGGGCGATAGGCCTCGCGCAGCGAGCGGTCGATCGGGATCGTGCCGCCATCGGAGAGATAGGTGATGAGCGCGCGGAAGATGCCCATCGTCCCGAGCGTCGCGATGAACGGCTCGATCTTGCCGACGGTGACGATCAGCCCGTTGACGAGGCCGCAGGCGATGCCGACCAGGAGGGCGATCGCCATGCCGGCCGGTACGGACATCGGTCCGAGCCCCGGCACCATCGCGTTCATCGACATGATGGTGATGCCGGTGATGAAGGCGGCCATCGAGCCGACCGAGAGGTCCAGCCCGCCGGAGGAGATCACGAAGGTGGCGCCGACCGCGATGATGGCGATGAAGGCGCTGCGCGTGATGACGTTGGAAAGATTGGTCGCAGACAGGAAATCGGGATTGACGAGGAAGCCGATCGCCAGCAGGGCGGCGAGCGCCAGGAACGGCCCGGCCTCGGCCCAGCCGATGGCGAAGTCTCTCTCCCGCCGCGGTGGAGCGGATTGCGTGACGGCACTCATGATCGTCCTCTCGGGGCTGCGCGGCCGGGCTCGCTATGGGTGGTGGCAAGCAGCGCGATGTTGTGTTCGGTCATCTCGTCGCCGGCGACCTCGCCGTTGATCCGGCCCTCCCGCATGACCAGGATGCGGTCGCAGACGCCGATCAGCTCCTGCATCTCGGAGGAGATGACGATGCAGGCCTTGCCCTCGCCGACGAGCTTCCGGATGAAGGCGTAGATCTGCGCCTTGTTGGCGATGTCGATGCCGCGGGTCGGCTCGTCGATGATGACGACCGACGGATCGGTCAGGAGCACCTTGGCGAGCAGCAGCTTCTGCTGGTTGCCGCCGGAGAGCTGGCCGGCGGTGACCTTGAGGCTCTTCACGCGGATGTCGTAGTCGCGGATGGCCTCGTCGAGGGCGGCCTGTTCGCGGCGGCGGTTCATCGAAAGGCGCGGATGGAAGCGGGCGAGCGCCGAGAGGGTGAGATTGGGCGCCAGCCGCTCCTGCAGCAGCAATCCCTTGGCCTTCCGATCCTCGGTCAGATAGCCGATGCCCGCGTCGATCGCCTGGCGCTGCGACCGGATCTCGATCGGCTCGCCCTTGAGCTCGATCCTGGCCTCCGCCGGCCGGAGGCCGACCAGCCCTTCGAAGAGCTCGGTGCGGCCCGCGCCGATCATGCCGGCAAAGCCGAGCACTTCGCCGGCATGGGCCGTGAAGGAGACATCCTCGGCATGGCCGGGCACCGTCGCATGGCTAACGCGCAGCATCGGCGCGCCGATGGCCTGGCCGGAGCGGGGCGGGTAAAGCGTCGCGAGCTCGCGCCCGACCATCAACTGCGCCATGTCCATCTGGCTGAGCGTGTGGCCGGGATAGGTGCCGATCATCTTGCCGTCGCGGAGGACGGTGACGCGGTCGGCGAGCCGCTGAACCTCGTCGAGGCGGTGGCTGATATAGAGGACGCCGATGTCAGCGGATTTGAGCCCGACGATGATCTCGAGCAGCCGCTCGACTTCCTCGCCGGTGAGAACCGCCGTCGGCTCGTCGAAGATCACCAGCTTGTGCGCGTCGAGCAGGGCGCGCGCGATCTGGATCAGCTGCCGGTCGGCGAGCGCGACATCGCGCACCAGCGCATTCGGCGAGACCGCGCAGCCGAGCTCGGCGAGCTTGTCGGATGCGAGCCGCCGCATCGTCCGGTCGTCGACCATGCCGCGGCGGGTCAGCTCGCGGCCGAGAAAGAGGTTTTCGGCGACCGTCAGGCCTTCGGCGAGCAGGATTTCCTGATGCACGAGCACGATGCCGGCATCCTGGGCCTGATGCGGCGTCGCAAACCGGGCCGGCGTGCCGTCGATGAAGATCTCGCCGGCGGTCGGATCGGCATAGCCGGAGATGAGGCGCATCAGCGTCGACTTGCCGGCGCCGTTCTCGCCGATGATGGCGTGGATCTCGCCGGCGACGACGTCGAGCGTCACGTCCGAGAGGACCGTCACGGGGCCATATCGCTTCGACAGGCCCTCGGCCTTGAGCACAGGGGGCTTGGCGATGGCAGCGGCGTGACGCGGCAAGGGGCGTTGCATGTCGGGTCCGTGTCGTCTTGAAGGCGATGGCGCCGCGGTCACTCGAAGGCCGGCAGCAGCCGGTCACGCGAGTGCTCGATATGCCGGCGCATGGCTTCCGCGGCGGCGACGGGATCGGAGACGGCGAAGGCGTCGAGGAGGGCGCGATGCTCGCCCAGCGCCTCCTCGGTCACGCGCCAATGGAACATCAGGCGGAAGATGTGGAAATGCGTGTGCTGGAAGGAGAGCATCTCGCGGATCAGCTGGTTGCCGGCGAACTCCATGATGCGATCATGGAAAATGCCGTCCTGCCGGGCGAAGGTCGAATAGTGGACGCGCTCGTCCTTGCCCTCGCGGCCCGCCATGACGCCGGCCGCCTCCTGCAGGATGGCCAGCTTCTCGGCGTTCATGGCAAGCGCTGCCTTGGCGGCGGCGTCAGGCTCGAGCAGCAGGCGTAATTCGTAAAGCTCGTCGAAGCGCCGGCGCGTGATCTGCGGCGCGGCGCGGTAGCCGACGAGATGCGTCTTGAGGACGAGGCCCTCGCCCTCGAGCCGTCCGAGCGCCTCGCGGATCGGCGTCTGCGAGACGTTGAATTCCTTCACCAGCGTGTCGACCGTGATGCGGGCGCCCGGCGCGATCTTCAGCGACATCAGCTGGTTGAAGATCGCCTCATAGACGTCCTCCGCCAGGCTGTTGGCGCGATGGATCTGGCTGCTGCCAGTCGGTGTGTCGGTCAGTCGCGAGGAATTCATGTCGTGCCGTCTTTGCCCTTGACAGGGAAGAGACCTAGCAGGATGTTCCGTCCCATGCAATACTATATCCTATAGGATTTCATATAGAGGCTGCATGTGAAGATCACCCAACGACAGGCGACGACGCTGGCGACGCGCCTGCTGACGCAGCGCAAGGCCTTGCCGGCGCATGCGAAAATGCAGGCGGAGGTGCTGGTCGAGGCGGAGCTGAAGGGCCATCCCTCGCATGGGCTCCAGCGCCTGCCGCGCATCCTCGCCCGCATCGAACGCGGCCTGATCGATCCCCGCACCGCCGGAGCGGCGCATTGGCGATCCGCCGCCGTGCTCGAGGTCGACGGCGAGAAGGGGCTCGGCCCTGTCGTGGCGATGGCGGCGCTCGACCGGCTCGACGAACGCGTCGCCGGCTCCGGCATCGCGATGGCGGCGATCCGCAACAGCAACCATCTCGGCATGCTCGCGCATTATGTCGAGCGCATCGCGGCGGGCGGCCGCATCGGCATCGCCCTTTCCTCGAGCGAGGCGCTGGTCCACCCCTTCGGCGGCACGCAGGCGATGCTCGGCACCAATCCGATCGCGATCGCCGTCCCAACGGCGGGCCATCCGCTGGTGCTTGATCTCGCAACCAGCGCCGTCTCGATGGGCAAGATCCATCATCATGCCGCGCGCGGCAGGCCGATCCCGGAAGGCTGGGCCCGCGACGCGAGCGGACAGCCGACCACCGACGCTGCCGCCGCCAAGCTCGGCGCGATCGCGCCCTTCGGCGAGGCCAAGGGCTACGCCCTCGGCCTCGCGATCGAGCTTCTCGTCGCCTCGCTCGCCGGCTCGGCGCTGGCGCCCGACATTCGCGGCACGCTCGATGCGGAGGCCGTCTGCAACAAGGGCGATGTGCTGATCGTCATCGACACGATGGCGGCACCTCGCCTCGCGGCGGAGCTCTCAGGCTATCTCGATGCCGTCCGCGCCTCGCCGCCGGCCGAGGCCGGACGGCCGGTCGGCGTCCCCGGCGATGGCGCGGCGCGGCGGCGGCAGGCCGCCCTTCTGGAGGGGTTCGAGATCGAGCCCGCCCTCTGGGACACGCTCAACGCCCTTTCTGTCTCCACGTCATCCGTTCTCGAAGGACATTCATCTTGAGCCTTTATGCCGCCTTGAGGCTTCCGCGCGAAATCCTGTTCGGCCGGGGCCAGCGCCATGCGCTGCCGGTCGTCGCCGGAAAGCTCGGCACCCGCGCCCTGATCGTCACCGACAGCCGCTTCGCGGCAACCCCCGTCTTTGCCGAGATGGTCGCGGCGCTCGAGGCCGCCGGCATGGCCGTCCTCGTGCATGACCAGGTGCTGCCCGACGTGCCGCGCGACACTGTCGCCGTCTGCGCCGAAGCGGCGCGGGCTTTCGCGCCGGACATGGTGATCGGCATCGGCGGCGGCAGCTGCCTCGACATGGCGAAGTGCACGGCGCTGCTGCTCTCGCATGGCGGCGCGCTGCAGGATTACTACGGCGAGTTCAAGGTCCCGGCGCCGGTCCTTCCGATCATCGCCGTGCCGACGACGGCCGGCACCGGCTCGGAAGTCACGCCCGTGGCCGTGATCTCCGATCCCGACCGGACGCTGAAGGTCGGCATTTCCAGCCCCTATCTGATCGCCACCGTCGCGCTCTGCGATCCCGAGCTGACCATGAGCTGCCCGCAGGGGCTGACGGCGGTCGCCGGCGCCGATGCGCTCACCCATGCGATCGAGGCGTTCACCGCCGCGCGAAAGGCTGATGATGCGACCCTCGCGCAGCAGCATGTCTTCGTCGGCAAGAGCGCGCTCACCGATCATTTCGCCCTGCTCGCGATCAAGCTGCTCGGACGCAGCCTCGAGCGCGCCTATGCCGATGGCAGCGACGCGGACGCGCGCGCCGATGTGATGATGGGGGCGCTTGTCGCCGGCTGCGCCTTCGGCACGGCGGGAACGGCCGCGGCGCATGCGGTGCAATATCCCGCCGGCGCGCTGACGCACACGCCGCACGGGCTCGGTGTCGCGACGATGCTGCCCTATGTCATGAGCTACAATCGCTCCGCCGCGACGCCTGAAATGGCAGAAATCGCAGGCGCGCTCGGCCTCGATGGCGCCGGACGAAGCGAAGCCGACATGGCCGAAGCCGCGATCCGCGAGGTCAGCCGGATCTTCGCCGCCATCGGCATCACGCCGACGCTCTCCGGCCTCGGCCTTGCCGCCGACAAGCTCGACTGGACCGCCGAGCAGGCGCTCGGCATCGGCCGCCTGATCAAGAACAACCCGCGCAGCCTCGATCTTCCCGCCATGCGCCGCCTCGTCCAGGCGGCCTATGACGGCGATCTCGCCGCTGCCGCACAGTAACGCCTTCAGGATCGCTCCCATGACCATCGCCCAGCTCACCAATCCTCCTGAGCGTCATGCTCCAGATCTCGCCGCCTGCTCGCAGGGGCTCTTCATTGATGGCGCCTGGCGGCCTTCGACCAGCGGACGCCGCATCGCCGTGACCGACCCGTCGTCGGAAGCGATCCTCGCCAGCGTGCCGGATGCGACGCTGGAGGATGCGGCAAGCGCCGTCGAGGCAGCGGCGCGGGCCGCGCCCGGCTGGCGCGCCATGGCGCCGCGCAAGCGCTCGGAAATCCTCCGGCGCTGCTTCGAGCTGATGGTCGAGCGCTCGGAGATGCTGGCGCGGCTGATCTCGATCGAGAACGGCAAGGCGCTGCGCGATGCGCGCGGCGAGGTCGCCTATGCGGCCGAATTCTTCCGCTGGAATGCCGAGGAGGCCGTGCGCATCACCGGCGAGTTCGGCATTGCGCCGGCCGGGACCAATCGCATCATCGTCGACTACCAGCCGATCGGCATCTGCCTCTTGATCACGCCGTGGAACTTTCCGGCGGCGATGGCGACCCGCAAGATCGCGCCGGCGCTTGCCGCCGGCTGCACGGTCATCCTGAAGCCGGCCAGCGAGACGCCGCTCACCGCCTATGCGCTGGCCGCGCTCTATGCCGAGGCGGGCGTGCCGCCTGGTGTCGTCAATGTGCTGACGACCACCAGCCCCGGCCCGCTCACCGCCGCGATCCTCGCCGATCCCCGTGTCCGCAAGCTGTCGTTCACCGGCTCGACCGGCATCGGCCGCGCGCTGCTCGCCGAGGCATCGAAGCACGTCATCTCCTGCTCGATGGAACTCGGCGGCAATGCGCCCTTCCTGGTGTTCGACGATGCCGATCTCGAGGCGGCGCTCGATGGCGCCATGATCGCCAAGATGCGCAATGCCGGCGAGGCCTGCACCGCCGCCAACCGCATCTATGTCCAGTCCGGTATCTTCGACGCCTTCGCCGCCGGCCTCAGCCGCCGCATGGCCGCCATGCGGGTCGGCCCCGGCGCTGATGACGCCACGGAATGCGGGCCGATGATCACGCGGAAGGCGGTCGAGAAGATCGACCGCCTGGTGAAGGACGCGACGGGGCGCGGCGCACGGGTGCTCTGCGGCGGCGCGGTCGCCGAGGGGGCGGGCTTCTTCTATCCGCCGACGGTTCTCGCCGATGTGCCGGCCGATGCCGAGATGGCGCATGAGGAGATCTTCGGGCCGGTGGCGCCGCTCTCCCGCTTCGAGAGCGAAAGCGAGGTCATCGACCGCGCGAACGATACCGAATATGGGCTCGCCGCCTATGTCTACACCCGCGATCTCGCCCGCGGCCTCCGCGTCGCCTCGCAGATCGAGGCCGGCATGATCGCGCTCAATCGCGGCCTCGTCTCCGATCCGGCGGCGCCGTTCGGCGGCGTCAAACAGAGCGGGCTCGGCCGGGAGGGAGGCCAGCACCATGGCATCGCCGAGTTCATGGAGGCGAAATACATCGCTGCGAATTTCTGAGGGGAGGGGGGCCGTGGCCAAGGATCCGTACCGCATTCGCGATCATGTCGCCGATTTCGACGACATCGTCGCCGACCTCCGGACGCGCAGCGCCTCGGCCCGCGCGGGTCTCGCGATGGCCGGCGACATCGCCTATGGCAGCGGCCCCGCCGAGACGCTGGATCTCTTCTTTCCAGAAGGGCCGCGCGCCGGTCTCCCGGTGCACATCTTCATCCATGGCGGCTATTGGCGGATGTTCTCGAAACGCGACTATTCCTATGTCGCGCAGACGGTGACGCGGGCCGGCGCGATCGCGGTGATCATCGACTACGACCTGATGCCCGGCGTCCGCATGGCCGCCATCGTCGACCAGGTCCGGCGGGCGAAGCGCTGGGTGGTCGACCACATCGCCGCGCATGGCGGCGATCCCGAAAGGCTGACCGTCAGCGGACATTCGGCGGGCGCGCATCTCGCGACCTTCCTCTTCCACAAGGAGGAGGCGCCGTCCGGCATCCGCGGTGCACTGCTGCTCGGCGGGCTCTATGACCTCAAACCGCTGCAGGCGTCCTTCCTGCAGGCGGAGATCGGCATCACCGATGCGGAGGTCGCGGCCTTCTCGCCGGTGGCGCATCGCTATGACCGCGCGACCAGCGCGCTCGTGCTCGTCGGCGCCGCCGAGACCGAGCCGTTTCACCGCCAGGCCGATGCCTTCGCCAGCCTGCTGCGCAGCCAGCGCTGCCCGGTGTCGCTCATCGACCTGCCGCGGCAGGACCATATGAGCAGCGTCCGCGATCTCGGCGTGCCCAACACCGAAACGGCAGCGCATCTTGCCGCCATGCTCGCGGAAGGCTGATCGGCCGGCGCGGCGAGGGATGCGTTTCGCGGCGGCGGGATCTGTGCGATGACGCCCTCTGCCGAGAGACGATCAGGCTGAAGGGCTATGCGAACCGATCGCGGTTTCGAGAGGGAGCTGGACGCGCCGCCGGAAGGCCGTGCGCCTGCGGCCGATGACGGGACGCCGGCCCTCGCATCTGCCCGCGAGAGCGAGGGCGCCTTTAATGCCATGCCCGCGCTTTATGCCGGCATGGGCTATGAGGTCACGGTCGCGGGCGGCACGCTCTGGCGGAGCGCCGGCCGCCTCGCGATCGCCGCCGAACCGTCGGGCGCCATTCATGCGGGCGATATCTCCGGCATTCGCGCGCTGCTGCGCCGCCGCCGCCGCCTCGCCGCGATCTTCTGCACGGCGGAGCCGTCCGGCAAGACGGTGCCGCATTTCGCGCTCGCCGTCGAAGAGGCGGCGGGCGTCGCCGTGCAGCGGCAGTTCGCGCAGCATGTGAAGCGGGCCGCGCGCCATGGCCATGTCAGGCGACTGACCTGGCGCGAATGGCAGCTGCAGGCGCGCGCCTGCGACCGCGCCTCGCTGGCGCGCCATGGCACCGCCGATGCGCCCTGTCTGCAGGACGACGGCCGCCGGCGCCTCGCCGAGGCCGCGGCTGGCGATCCGGCGCTGGTCCTCTGCGGCTATGTCACCGCGGACGGCGCGATCGCGGCCTATCTGCTCTGCCGCATCGAGGGCGGCGTCTGCCAAGGTCTCTTCATGCATTGGGACGACGCGCTGGCGGAGCTGCGCCCGACCCATCTGCTCTATCACGCGGCGCGCCAGGCGCTGCTGGCCCTGCCGGGGGTCGAGGTGCTGCGCATCGGCCGCCAGGCGATCCCGGAAAATGCCGGGCTCGACCGCTTCAAGCGCCATGCCGGCTTCCTGCCGGCGCCCTGCCATGTCGGCGTGCTGGTCCATCCCTTCGCCGCGCCGCTGCTGGAGCGGCGGGCGACGGCCTGGCTGCTCTCGCTGATCCGCCGGCGGATGGCGCCGCGCTTTCCAGGCCTCGCCGCGCTGGAGGTGCTGGAGCTCGCGGCCCCGACCCGCCGGGCGCTGCGCGCGGCCGAGGCGGCGCGCCTCAAGGCCGGGACGCCGAGGCGATGAAGTCGGCGGCCCGCTCGGCGATGAGCACGACCGCGCAGCAGGTATTGGCCGCCGGCAGCACCGGCATCACCGAGGCATCGACGACGCGGAGATTGCTGGCGCCGTTGACGCGGAGGCGGCTGTCGACGACCGCGTCCGTGTCCTCGCCCATGCGGCAGGTTCCGACCGGGTGATAGGCCGTCGTCGCCGTGGCGCGGACATAGCGCCGGAGCGCCGCCCGACCTCTTGCCCCCAGCCCCGGCCGCCATTCGCTCTCGAGCGGAAAGGCGGCTAGCGCCGGCTGGGCGGCGATGGCGCGCACCGCGGCGATGCCCTCGACCAGCCGTTCGAGATCGTTCGCCTCAGTGAGGTAGCGCGGATCGATGAGGGCAAGGCCCTCCGGCACCGCGGGGTCGAGCGAGACGCGGCCGCGGCTCTCCGGGCGGGCGAGCGTCAGCTCGATATCGACGGCGCCTTCATCGGCGATCGATTGGAAATGCGTGATGATCTGGAGATCGGGACGGGGCTGGTTGCCGCCGGAGGCGAGATAGGCGCCGGCCTCGCAGCAGTTCGAGGCGAAGACGCTGTCGCGCCCGGCCATCCGGCGGACCAGCGCGCCCGGCAGCGTGCCGAGCGCGGCCGGCGATCCCCGGCCCGAGCGGAAGAAGAGGGGAATGCGGACATGATCGGCGAGGTTAGTACCGACGCCGGACCGGTCCTCGACCACCGCAACGCCGGCGCTGCGCAGCTGCCCGGCCGGGCCGATACCGGAGCTCATCAGCACGCGCGGGCTCTCGAAGGCGCCAAGCGCGAGGATCACCTCGCGGCTCGCCCGCGCGACGCGGCGCGTCCGGCCGCGCACATGGACGACCCCGTCGACGCGGCCGGCCGTCAGCGTCAGCCGCTCGACCGTCGCGCCAGCGATGACAGTCAGCCGGGGATGGCCGAGCATCGGCCCGAGATAGGCCTGAAATGCCGAGAAGCGCTTTCCGCCCTTCTGCAGCACCGGAAAATAGCCGCTGCGGACCCGATCCGGCCCGTCCAGGAGTCCATCCTGCGGCAGTCCAGCCTCGGCGCAGGCGGCGAGGAACGCTTCGGAAAAGGCGGATCGATAGGTGGGCGGCGAGAGCGACAGCATGCCGGCTGCCGATCCCGCCCCGAAGGCGCGGGCCGCAGCGGCGGCGATGTCGGCGCTCGACCAGCCTGCTCCCCCGGCGGCGGCGAAAGCGCCGAAATCCGCGCCGAGCCCCGGCTGGGCGATCATGGCATTGGTCGAGGCGCTGCCGCCGAGCAGCCGCCCCATCGGCAGCGGGATGCGCCGCCCGTCGAGGCCCGGCTGCGGCACGGTGCGGAACGGCCAGCTGTGCCACCAGCGGCCGAGCCGCACGCTGGTCAGCGGCGTCTGCAGCCAGCGATTGGGCAGCGCGCCGCCAGCATCGATCAGCGCGATCCGTGCGTCGGTGCGCTCCAGCAGGCGCCGCGCCAGCACGCATCCGGCCGTGCCTCCGCCCGCGATCACATAATCGAACGTCTCATCGCGCCCGGGCAAGAACCAGCCCCCGGAGACGCTGCAGGGCGGTTTCGGCGGTGACATAGCCGAAGCCGAGGGCGCCACAGGCAAAATGGAGCGGCAGCAGCAGCGTGCCGGCGATCATGAGGCGCGGGCCGCCGCTGCGCCACAGCAGGGCGAGGAAGGTCCGCTGCGCCAGCAGCAGCGCCAGCCAGGCGGCCGGCGCCGCCATCAAGGCCGGCGGCCACGGCACGCCCAGCAGGAGGCTCGCCCCGAGCAGCGCGGTGCAGGCGAGCGACAGGCGGCCGCGCGCATCGGCATTCAGCATCGCGGCGCTGCGGCCATGGCGGTAGATCAACCGCGACCAGGGGATCGCCCGATCGCGGATGTCGGTGACGACCATCGAGCGCAGCGTCCAGTGCTTCAGATGCGTGCACAAAAGGGTCGGATCGAGCCGGATGGCGCCGCCGGACCGCGCAAGCCGCGCGCCGAGCTCGATATCCTCCATCGCGGGCCTGTCATAGCGGACCGCAAAGCCGCCGAGCGCCTCGAAGGCCGCTCGCCGGATCGCGCCGCAGCCTGTCCAGAAGCTCGCGACCGGGCCGGCGTGGCTCTGGTGCTGGCAGTGATGCAGCAGATTGCGAAAGCGCGACACCGCCGTAGGCACGCAGGGCGCATCGTCATAGGATCCGAACACCGCCGCAAGGTCGCCCTCGCGGAAATGGCGGCGCACGATCTCCATGGCATCGGGCGCGAGCAGCACGTCGGCGTCGACGAAGAACAGGATGTCGCCGCCGGCGACGCGCGCGCCGGCATTGCGGGCCGCCGCGGGTCCGCCGTGGGTGGCGACCTCCACGATGCGGCAGCCTCGCGGCACGACCTCGGCGAGGCGAAAGCCGTCCGGCACCAGGATGCACTCGTCCCCCGGCCCCAGCAGGGCGGCGAGCCGCGCGAGGCATCGCCGTGCGGCGTCATTCCACGCGGCAACCGGCACGACGACCGAGAGGCTCGGCTCCGGAACGTCGAGCAGGCCCGCCCGCTCGGCAAGGCTGTCGGTGTCTCTCAGCATCGCGGCCCCACCTCGCCGCTCGCCGGAGGGCGCCTGATGACGCTGATCATCGCGATCGTCCACACGGCGAACACGGCGAGCATAGCGAGCCGCGACGTCGTCAGGAAACTGGGAAGATGCAGTGTCGCCACCATCATCAGTGCCAACGCCATCGTCCGCCATGAGGGCGTGCGGATGAAGAGCCTGAGGCAGGCGAGCAGCAGGAACACCAGCAGCAGATCGTCATAGGCGCGGTGGTAGAAGCTGACGCGTGTCGCGAAGCCGACGAGCGCCAGCACCAGCAGCGGATCGCGCCGGCCCTCGATCAGGCCGAGCGCCAGCAACAGCCCGGCGAAACCGGCCACCGCACAGATGAGGCTGGCAAGCTGTGGCGGCACGCCGAGGGTCGAGACCAGCGTGATCAAGGAATAACCGAGCTTCGTGAACCGCATGCCGCCGACCGGGTAGGTCGCGGCGAGGAGATCGAGCGGCGAATGACCGCTCCAGAGGCTCACCGCCGCCGTGCTGGCCGCGACCACCAGCGCTGCGACCGCGAGGGCCGTCCAGCGACGCTCGCGGACGAAGACGGCCGCCATCATCACGGCATTGGTCGGCTTGAACAGCGCGATGCCGAACAGGAGGCCGGAGGTGAGCGTGCGGCCGCGAGAGAGCGCGAGCGTCGAGCCGAGCATCAGGGCGAGCAGGATCAGCCCGTATTGGCCCATCTTCGCGGTGGTGGCATTGGCCGCGATCGCCAGCACGCCGCTCATGCAGGCGAACCCCGCGAGGCGCGAGGAGGCGGCGCCGACGTCAAAGGCAAACCGCAGCACCACGCCGAGCGCGGCCAGCGACCAGGCGCCATGCCAGAGCTGGTTGAGGCGGAAATCGGCGAAGGGCGACAGCAGCCAGAGAACGGGAAAGGCATTCGGCGGATAGACGGTGTTCGCCGGCGATGGGATGCCCTCGGCAGCGAGGATCGTCGTGCGCGGATAATGATGCTGTTCGAGCAGCCGCAATTCCGCGTGACGCTGCGCGAGGTCTCCCGAGAAGGTCTGCCCGTCCGGGAGGGGCGAGACCACCAGCAGCGTGATGCGGAGACAGGCGACCACGAGATTCAGGGCCGTGAACAGAAAGAGCAGCCTTGCCTCTGTCGCCGGCGCGAAGGTCATGACGAGAGCACCTGGTCCTCGTGATAGGACCGCTCGATATTGACGTCCCAGGCCGAAGCCCCCGGCACACCGCAGAGGAACTCGATCGCTGCCATTCCGGACAGCATGGCGTGATCCTGGTTGTTGTAGCGATGCAGCCCGCTGCGCCCGGCCGGGACGAGGTTTTCGAAGCGGTCGAGATAGGCCCGCACCGTGGCGAGATGGCCGCGATAGTCCTCATCATAGACCGGATAGGCGTTGCGCTGGCGGATGACGTGGCCGTCGCTGATTTCGGCGGCGCCGGCAAAGCCGAGCCCCTCCAGCTCGGCACCGGCAAGGCGGATCAGCGCCGCGTCGCTCTCGCTCCACAGCGCATCGCCGTGCGAGCAGAAATACTCCATCAGGATCAGCGACGTATCGGGCCTCGCCACCAGATGGGGCGACCAGTTGCCGGCATTCTGGATGCGGCCGACACGAAAGCCCTCGTCGTGGACATAGAGCCAGTTGTCGGGAAAGAGGTCGCGCCGCGCGACTTGGAGCGCCACGACCAGGAAATCGCGATGGCGGAGGGCCGCCGCCGCGGCGCGGACCTCCGCCGGCGCCGGCGGATCGAGCGCGGCGACGAGTTCGCCGAGCGGCATGGTGGAGACGAGCCGGCGCACCGGATGCCGCTTGGTCCCCTCCGCCGTCTCGGTCTCGACCAGGTCGACGGTGAACGCGCGATGGGCGATGCGCACCACCGGCTCCTCGAGCTTCACGGTGCCGCCCGAAGCGACGATGCGGTCGGCGACCGCTTCCCAGAGGCTCCCGGGGCCGAAATCCGGATAGAGGAAACGGCTGGTGAGGCTGCGGACGCCCCGTCCCTGCCCCAGCGCGTTCATCACCGCGGCCGGCAGGCTCATGCCCGAGATCCGCTGCGCCGCCCAATCGGCCCTCAGCCGGTCGCACGAGATGCCCCAGACCTTCTCGGTGTAGGACTTGAAGAAGCGGCGGAACAGGAAGCGCCCGAACCGGTTCGAGACCCAGTCGCTGAAGCTGAGCTCCGGCCGGATCGGCCGCGCCACGCTGACGAGATAGCTGCAGAGGGCGCGCACGACATCGACCGGACCGAAATTCCAGAGCACGTCGGTGATGGTGAGCGGATAGGCGTAGAATTTCCGGCGATAGAGGATGCGCGACAGGCGCGGCACCTCCCGCATCCGCTCGCCCATCCACTCCTGCCAGCGTTCCAGCACGCGCGCATTGGTGCTGAAGAAGCGGTGGCCGCCGATATCGATATGATTGCCCTGCCAGCGCACGGTCCGCGAGATGCCGCCGACCTGGCTGTCCGCCTCCAGCACCAGCGGCCGCCAGCCCAGCCGCTGCGCCTCTTCCGCCGCCGTGAGACCCGCAGGCCCCGCTCCGATCACGATGAGGTCGAACGGCTCGCCGGACGAGGCGGAGGCTTCCATAGGCACAGGGTCTCGAACGGGGATGAACGTACGATCGCTATCCTAGGAGAGGCCGCCGCGAAACATGCGACGCGCAGATGGGGCGCGTTGTCGCGGGAATGGGCCGTATCGGGCTGTGGGCGTCCGACGGCGCGGCCATGGCGGCTGGCTCGCATCCGGATCCTGGTCCGCCATGGCGAAAGCCAGGGCAGTCAGCGCATCATCTTCACCGGCCGGCCCGCATCCAGACATCCGTGAAATCGGCGCGGACACCGGCGTCGTCCACCGCGATCATCTCGCCTCGATCCGCCTCGAGACCGACGCCTCCGCCGCGGCAGCCTTGCGGCAACGCTTTGCGCCCTTCGGAAATCTGGTCGCCTATGGCCAGGCCACCGGCTGTGCCGCCGAGGACCGGGCCTTCGTCGGCGAGCGCCGCGACGCCGATACGAAGCTCCTCGATCTCAACGCACGCCGGTACATTCCGACGACCGGGCTCTTCCTGACCCCCGATTGGCTCGACCCCGTCGACGGCGACACCGGCCGCGCCGGCGCCCGCGCCCTCTGGCGCACCAACCCCGTCGGCACCAACCGCTACGCCTATGCGGGGCAGGATCCGATCAACAAACGCGATCCGGGGGGTAGTTGCACGAGCGTTCGAAACTGCATTACCGGCGGCACATTCAAGCAGCCGGACGGAAGCGTGTCTGTCGAGAGCAGCATTATTCTGCGTACGACCATTCCCGGTCAGATAGCATGGGACGACGCACGAACCTCGTGGGCCAACGGCGATCAATCCGGCGCTGTTACGCAGGCGGCCCTCGGGACGGCAGAGGTTGCCCTGACA
The DNA here is from genome assembly GCA_965229325.1 of Kaistia sp. Lineage (GTDB taxonomy): Bacteria > Pseudomonadota > Alphaproteobacteria > Rhizobiales > Kaistiaceae > Kaistia. The sequence continues at coordinate 4,275,826 of OZ245873.1, forward strand.
ATGGCGACGATGGGGGTGGGCAAAACGGTTGCAATGGCGGGACGGGCTATTGCGAGTGGAGTAGCGGCGGTTGAAGAAACCGTCACTCCCGGAATTAGCTATACGCGACGTTCGCTCCAGCATGCCTTCAAGCATGCCGAGGATTTCGGCGTTAGTGGCAGCGCAAACAATCGCTCTTTGAAAGCGTTTAGCTCCGCTATTCAGAAGCACATTGCAGACGCAAACACACTGGCTGTTCAAGGAACATATCGAGGTCAAGCCGTAAAACACTTTGTCGACCGCGAGGCCGGACTTAATGTAATACGCGATAGCTCCGGAAACTTCCTCTCCGGTTGGAAGCTTAGCGTCAAGCAAATTGAAAATGTCATAAAAATGGAAAGCTTGGAGGAGGCCGATGATATCGTTGACAGATGAATATCGCGATACTATCCGGAAATACCTAGAAGGCAACGCCTCTCTGGATGCATTGATTCGAGATCTTATGATTAAATTTAAGAATGAGTCGCGCTATATGTCGGATGACAATTTCGATATTCTAGATACCATATTTGGTTATCTTGACTCAGTGTCAAATGATATTGAATTGATTCGACAGAATCCAAAATTTTACATTACGGAGGATGAGCTTAGGAAGAAGCTGGAAAGTGCATCGGCAAGGCTTTTGTAGACAGTCTGTGGTGGTGCTTCGCAGATGTAGCGCACGACACCATTGCAGAATCTGCTCCATCCGTCATGGCACTGCGTGCCTCCAGGCACGCTTTCGGCAAAGCGTTGCTATTGCCTCTCAAAGAACCGGACATATTGTCTAGGATTGAACGACGCGCGATGAACTATCGCGAGAAACGGTAGTCCAGCCCTCTGTGGGGGGCGATCTGACTATAGTGTGTTGACTTCCATCGAGTACTGACCCGGGGCTTCTACTGAGAAGTGAGCCGTATGGCTCGGGGAGGTCGCGCCAAGGCGAACCGGATCGCAGCACCCAGAAATGCTATTCAGCACACGGCGGTTCCGCGATCACGCCATCGGGCGTCACCATAAAGGTTCCGCATCCAGACATCCGTGAAATCGGCCCGGACACCTGCTTCGTCCACCGCGATCATCTCGCCTCGATCGGCATCGAGACCGACGCCTCCGCCGCGGCAGCCTTGCGGCAACGCTTTGCGCCCTTCGGAAATCTGGTCGCCTATGGCCAGGCCACCGGCTGTGCCGCCGAGGACCGGGCCTTCGTCGGCGAGCGCCGCGACGCCGATACGAAGCTCCTCGATCTCAACGCACGCTGGTACAATCCGACCACCTCGCTCTTCCTGACCCCCGATTGGCTCGACCCCGTCGACGGCGACACCGCCCGCGCCGGCGCCCCCGTCGGCTGGCGCACCAACCCCGTCGGCACCAACCGCTACGCCTATGCCGGGCAGGATCCGATCAACAAGAGCGATCCGGGCGGGCAGCTGTCTGTAAGCTGCACCGCTGGCGGGTCGAAAGGGGTCGGATCTTGCAGCTCCTCTGACGATGGCGATAAGAACAACATCAACGTCACACTCAGATATACAACCATCGTTGATGGACAACCCGTCACAAAAACATCGACGAATTCGTACAGCGCTAGCCACGTTGAATTTGGCCAAATTCACGGTGCTGGACTTAATTCTATCATCAAGAGTCAAGCGTCAGCTGCTTTCGGGGTCGATTTCAAGCTTGACCAGGACTATCAGGTTGAGTTCGAATCGCGCGCCCGTAGCGAATCCCATAGAAGCAACGACAGCCTCGGATCACGCATTTGGCAATCGATGGCCGGAATGTGGGGCGGATCAGGGGGCGGCGGCGAGAGAGGGAGGGGGTCGAATAGGCTTGACCGGAAGCAAGTCGACTACGTGGCTCGGGAACAAGGGGTCACTGACCGCAGTGGCTTCGGCAATTATATTGAAAGCGCGAAGCGCTCAGAAGGTCGACGTGGTGACGAAAACTATACAATTGATGATCTTCGAGATTTAGCGCGGGAATTTAAGCAGAATGGTGGCCGATAATCGAGAAACTATCAGTTATTTCGTCAGATTCTTTGGCGCATCTGAGCAGCTCACTGGGGAGATGGATGCACTAATTGGTCGTGATCGGATGGAATGCCGTGTTAATAGGAAAGGAGTATCTGTGCATTCTTTCGAGATAACGAGTATGGCAGATAGCGATCTCGCCATCGAACTGCTGGAGCGAAGAGGGTGTTATGAGGATTTTGATGTTTTTATATCTCTAAGGCCGTTATATGGCACCGAAATTATTGATATGGAAGAGTACATAGTGAGGATCATACGAATTGATGGAAGTAGGCCTCAGATCTCTTATACAAACTATCCTTAATTTCTTGAGTTAGCCTGCAATCAAGCGTTAAGTTTTGTGGGCTGACCAGTTATGATTTCGGCGAGGTCACGACCATTCGGGCTCGATACGCGTCGAGACGCATAGCGCCGCGACCTTGGCGCTCCGGCAATGATTCGGTACTCTGGCGCCAACGTCGTGATCGCAGGGCTCCGGGAGCGGCGGCGAGGATCGCGGTTTCGTCGGCCAGCGGCATGATGCCGATACCGCCTTGTTGGACCTCAACGCACGCTGGTACAATCCGACCACCTCGCTCTTCCTGACCCCCGATTGGCTCGACCCCGTCGACGGCGACACCGGCCGCGCCGGCGCCCCCGTCGGCTGGCGCACCAACCCCGTCGGCACCAACCGCTACGCCTATGCCGGACAGGATCCGATCAACAAGAGCGATCGTGGGGCATGCGATTGACCGGAGCGCTGATAATGCGAAGGCGCTGGCGATGTTGGGTGGCAAAGCTCCAGGGAAAGCCAAGACCAATTGGCTTAGCCATGGCAGCACGTCTTCGACCGCGCCAGCAGCTCGGCCGATCCGCGTCGCCCAAGAGATCGACAATCCGAATGACGATGACGACAATAACAACGCATTCCAAATATCATCGATGAAGATCGTCAAGGTTTTGGAACCCTCCGCGTTGTTCCGCCGCAAGATGGGATCAGGCAGCTCGGATAGGCTTTTGGCGGTTTCAAGGGTTGTAGCGTTGGTGATGACATCAACAGTTCCACCCGATCGGGCAACGATCCGTCGTGGTCAACGGTGAGGTCGAGATTCTGGAAGAACGAAGCCGCAAGCACCCAGTCGGGTATGTGGAGCCAAGAAAAGCTTGCCCGAATGAGGCAAGGCCTGGCGCCTCAAAGATACAATCCTGATAAGGGTGGAACAGAGTCGATGGAACTGAGCCATGAGCCTGTTCCAATGCGCGACGGGGGAAAGACTGTAGTTCCTGCTTGGCCACAGGACCACGCCCTTCGCGATCCGTTCCGACGCCCGGGGTACTAGCATGGTCCAGTCATTAGCTAAACTCTTCTCGGATGCCCAATCTCCTGAGGCCGAATGGGAGGGTTCGCCCGTCTATGCAGTATTTGAGATCTCCCCAGTACCGACTATACTAGCAATAGAATTCTTGTCAGGGATTCAGATTCCTGTGCAAGGGATTAGAATAAAAGCTACAGGAGGAGCGTTGGTTGCCAACAATGAAGAACATGAAAATATTGTTCTTTGGCATGATACGTCTCCATTGTATGTGCCGATGCGGGTCAAGTCACGAAATATCAAAAAAATGACCTTGAAGATCTGGAACACGTGGCGCGGCACCGTGGGTGGCGCAGGCGTTTCCCATGCATGGTTGGGAAATGCTGGAATGCGAGTTGAAGCGTCAACTGATGGGCGAGAATTAATTCTCCGATGCAGCGATGGAGAGGGGCCGGTTGATTTTGCGGACCTGCAGCTGCGAGTCGCGCTTGGTTAGCTCTCGATCATAGCGCTGCGCGGTCCCTCGCATTCCCTTGCCCTCGCGCCATCTAGCACCGGTGTGATGCCGAGCACTTTGCACGCCATGCGCGACAGTCCGTGGCATGCCCTTGCCAGGCAGGGCGACGAGAGTTTTGCCGACGGGACGCAGCAAAGCCCTTCGGACAGAGGCGGCTTTGGGGAGTTTATCACCATTGTCGGCCATATGATTCAGACTGCACTCGGCGGAAAAGATTACGAAATTAAATCCTCTGTCTCTCAGAATATTAGAGCCGAGTTCAAAGACAAAAAGAAATGAATTTGATGAATAGCCCATACGCAGCGAGGATGGTGTTAGTTCGTGTGCGGCTGCTGAAGGAAGGTGTAAGTCATTTTATGCAAGGAAATACGCTGAAATTGCACAAATGTATGTTGATGGCTCGCGTAAATCGTCGGTTTATAATCTATTTCTCGGAAAGTGGCGAAGGGCGACTGTCGATGCCTCCACGGTTAGGATCGCAAATCCCGATGAGGAAGCGGATGGCGTGGTGGCCGTCGTTCCCATAGATGTCGGGGCTGGGACGGTAGATCTAAATGTATGGCCGGACTGCACCTTCTACCCGATGCCGCCGCGATAGTGGGATAGGTCCGCCCCGCTCTTGTCGTCGGAAAGCCGCCCCGCATTCGCCACTACGGCGAAGTCCCGCCGGCCAACCAGGCTGGAGATGGTCGGACGTCGACAAGCGCGATCGCGTCCCTCGTTTCATCTCGTCGGATCCGGAATTGGCGGTCCGGGTAGCTGAGAGCGTGTCAGTGGGAGCAGAACCCATGGCTCTTTCGGGCAAGCGCGGTGCGATGCAGTAAAACTGCGTCAGAACGGCGGTGGCGCTGTAGTGAGAACTGGAACTCTATATTGAGGCTTAATAACAGATGCGATTCGCGATATTTATTATATTGACGGCAATTGTTGCGGGTGCTCTATTAGCCTCAGGGCGTCCAGCATGGATGTACATATTTACGTTGGCGTCCCAGAGTTCTCTAGTGCTAATCGGACTTGTCAAAGAAAGGGGTGTTTGGCCATTTGTGCGGCCCCGAGTGGTGTGGCCGTTTGCCGTGGTCGGATTCTTGAGCGCGTCTATGTTTGCATCGCTCTGGAATGCAAGAATGGTGGAACCGGGCCTCTTGGCTGTGCCCGCTATACTCGCTGTGGCGGTCACGGTCGTCGGAGTTCGGAGAGGCTGGCTCCGGTGAGAAGACATCGTTTGGCAGGGCTGCGCCGAGGGCCGACTGTCAGCACAGTGCGTAGGCATTCTGGCGAGCAAAGTGCTCTTGAGAAGCGTGCTGCACTGATCGGGTCCTGAATGCGCTCAGCGCGGGCGAGAACGACCACAGCCTACTCGATCTCAATGCCCGCTGGATAGCCGCCTCAACGTCATCGACGATGTCGATGCCCTGATGGACTGCCGGGGACAGCAGGTCCTTGCGATCCCGTGAGGCGGTCTTCCTTGACAGGTCGCCGGGTATTGGAGCGGCACAATCCTCACGGCGACATCGGCAATTCCGACGCACCGAGAGAAAATCGCAATGATATCAATGGATTAGACAATGGCGGAGAGGGGGTCCGCCTCAACTATGTATCAGTCCGCACATTCCTGTAACAGAGCTATCGAAAACACAGCGTGTTCAACGAGTTCTTTGTATCAGCCCGTAGCATCCAAACGCAATTGATGGCAGAATTTTTGGCGGGTACAATGGAGGGTATAGAGATGCCTCGTCTCGCGAGGGAAATGACGGCATTGGAAGTCAGAAGGCTTGTCCATAGCTGCCGGTCCGAAAAGCCCGAAACTTTTGCGGTTGGTGGCGTTGCCGGCTTGCTGCTGCAGTTAACGACGGGCGGCGGCAAATCGTGGGTGCTACGGACGATGGTCGGCGCAAAGCGACGTGAAATTGGGCTTGGATCCTACCCGCAAATCAGCCTTTCGGGTGCTCGCGATAGAGCGCGCGACGTCAAGTCGGCTATCAACAGTGGTATCGACCCTATCGAACAAAAGAGCGCCGCTAAGGCCGCTCTGACAATGGCGCAAATGCGCGGAGTGTCGTTCTCGACGGCCGTTGATACGTATCTCGGGTCCAAACTAGACGAGTTTCGAAGTGAGAAGCATCGACTCCAATGGAGATCAACGCTCGACAACTACGCTGGGCCAATCATAGGTTCGATGCTTGTCAGTGACGTAGGGGTCCAGGATGTGCTTCGCGTCCTGGCGCCGATTTGGAAAACAAAGACCGAGACGGCGTCCAGATTGCGAGGTCGGATAGAAGCCGTGATGGCCTGGGCGACCGTTGCCGGATACAGGACGGGAGACAATCCCGGGCGCTGGCGCGGAAACCTTGATGCTCTTCTTGCTAAGCCCGGGAAGATTGCCAACTCTGGAAATCACCCGGCAGTTGCCCTGGCCGATGTAGCCATTTGGTTTGCGGCTTTGCGTAAGCGACCTGGAACCTCGGCGCGAGCCTTGGAGTTTCTTGCATTGACTGCAGCACGTTCTGGCGAGGTCAGAGGCGCGGAATGGTCAGAGTTTGACTTCGAGAATTGCGTCTGGACCGTGCCGGCGGTTCGCATGAAGGCCGGCCGTGAACATAAGGTTGCCCTCACCGTCGAGGCCGTCGCGATCGTTAAGTCGATGTCGAAGGTGGCAGGTTCTGAGTTCGTCTTCGCAGCGCCTCGAGGAGGGATGTTGTCCGATATGTCGCTGTCGGCTGTGATGCGCCGCATGCAAGACAATGAAAACGCGGCCGGCCGAATTGGGTGGGTTGACGCACGCAGCAGAAGGCCGGCGGTGCCGCACGGGTTGCGCAGCACATTCCGAGATTATGTCTCAGAAAGGACAGATTATCCTGGTGAGATAGCCGAGGCGGCTTTGGCTCACGCAGTAGGTGACAGGGTCGAAGCCGCATATCGTCGTGGAAACTTGCTCGATAAACGGCGTGAAATGATGCGAGATTGGGCCGTATTTCTTTCCGGTGCAACGCACGCGCCGAGCCAAACGCCGCTAATTAAATCATTATAGTAGTCGCGAGGTTTGCATCGTTCGACGAATTTCATTCAACCTGGGGACGGCGAAGACATCGATCTCGACGGCGGCCGGCAATGTCGTCGTCGCGCAGCGCGGCGACAGTGGCTCGTCCAAGAGCGTGCAGTTCGTTTACGCACCGAATGCCGAGCCCGACATCTCGAACTCTGGTGACCTGATGCGCGAGAAGATCGCGAAGCTGGTGGAAATGCTCATGGAGAACAGTTGATCGGAGGCTTTCCTAGCCAGCCGGGACCTTCGTACTGATCCTAACACACGCAAAAAAGGGGCCCCTTTTCAGGTTCTGGCGACGCCGCGCAAGAGTTCGGTGACTGTCAGATAGATCTGGCCATGCGGCCGCACCGTCCTCGGCGTATACTAACAGCGTCGCCAATCGCTTCGGCGGTGGAAGTTGCCCAAATGTCTGAACAGCTATGGCTCCCCACGCGTGCGCTTATGGGGCTCATTGAAGCCACCAACGATGCCGTGCTCATCACAACCGCGCATGACCTCGACGCGCCAGGGCCGCACATTCGCTACGCCAACCCGGCCTTTCTGAAGATCACCGGCTACGAACTCGACGAGGTCATTGGAAAATCACCTCGGATGCTACAGGGCCCCGGGACCGACAGGGCCGCGTTGGCCCGTATCCGGCGCGCGCTTGCCGATGCAAGGCCCTGCCGCGAGGAGGTGCTGAACTACAGCAAGTTGGGAAAGCCCTATTGGATTGACGTCCACATCGTTCCGCTGTTCAGCGATGACGGATCGCTACTCTATTTCGGGGCAATACAACGTGAGGTGACAGCTCAACGACGCAAGTTGGACAAGCTGGAGCAACAGGGCCGCGTTGCAGCGCTATCTCAATGAGCTCGCCGCGCGACCCGACCATGATCTAAGCGCGCTCCATTGCGTCCTGGTCGATCTGGATGGCTTCAAGATGGTGAACGACACTTTTGGCCACCAAGCCGGAGACCGCTTGCTTCAGCTCTATGCGGCTTTTGTGGTGTCCGGCCTGCGCAGGGATGACTTCGTGGCCCGGCTGGGCGGCGATGAGTTCGCCATCATGCTCGATGGCTATTCAAGCGCGGATGTGATGGCTCTCGCCAACAGGTTCGCCGCAGTGCCGAAGGCCGTAACGGGCGATGGGTTCGGCCCCATCTTCGCCAGCGTGGGCATTTCAACATTTGTCCCCAGCGACGGTATCGAGAGCATTCTCAGCCGCGCCGATGACGCACTTTATGCCGCCAAGCGCGCTGGCAGGGGAACCGTGAGTATGGCCGGGTGACTGTCATGGCTTCGGCGAACCCAGGAGCAAGTCGAGCATGCCCACGTTGGTCAGGTCGCCGACGAGTATCCGGCGCAAACCCGCATCCGTGATGACCAAAGTCGGCGTCACGATGACGCCGTCGAGAACCGCCCGCTTCGGCTCAGCGAAGACATCGACGATTTCCACATCGAAGCGCTGACCGTCTGTATCCAGCCTTCTGATGGCTCCCGCGAGATTCGCCTCCGCCCGTACGGAGTTCGGCGTAGACCTCGATATATAGAGCTTGATCGTCCCGCCTGATGCGGAGACGGTGGCACTGGCGGTGTCCTGTTTATGATGAAGGCCATCAAGCGGGAGTGATGTAGGATCGGTCATTAGCGCTCACCGCGAGACTGACCGAAGCGGTCGCTTCTGGAACGAAAACTCACGCGATCCTGCGCCGTCTGGCGTCTCTCGACAAGACGGGCTTCTTCGGCTTCCTGCAATAAGGCCAACTCGCGGCGGGTCCAGCCGAGTTCGCTGGCAGCCTTTCTCTCGCTTTCCTCCAACAGGCTGAGTTCGCGTTCCACAGCAAAACGGCGCTGTTTGAACTCGAGGGCCGTCAGTCTTTCACTATGGAGGTCCGCGTTTTCCTTCTGAGCCCGCGCACTGCCCATCAGCACGGCGCCATCGGCAGAATAGACTTCGAGCAAGTCGAGCCCCGCTTCGCCAATGATGAGCTCGCGCACCTGGTTTGAATGATGTGTCCCGCGCGACTTGATGATCGTCAATGACCGGTTGCGCTCGCCCCCGAGCGGCATGTAGGACAGGTGAACCCAGGTATCGGCAATGGTAGAGACGTGGCTGGCGGACAGTTCTGTGTTGTCGGACAGCTTATCGAGCAGGGAAGTGCAGATTGTCGTTATTCCCCGCGACTTCGTGTGATCGAGCAGGCACTCCGAGATCAGCTCATTGAACGGATAGGACGACTTCACGAGGGCAGAGAGCGGATCGATCGCGAGGCAGGCCGTGTCGTGTTCGTCGATGGCATCCCGAATGGTGAGGAAGTGCTCCTCGGGGCTGCTCGCCGCCGAGCGCAGGGAAATCATCTGCAAGCGGCCGCTCCTGACATGCTCGGACAAATCGATGCCGATCGATTTCATGTTGGCCACGATCTGAGTGTCGCTCTCGTCGAAGCTAACGAACGTGGCGTTCTTGCCGTTCGTACATGCGGCGGCGAGCATCGAGGCGGCGAGGCTCGTCTTGGCCGTTCCCGGCGCGCCCGACACAAGAATGCTCGTCCCTCGCATCAGTCCGCCGGACAAGATGCTGTCGAGCGCAAGCACGCCGGTCGACAGCCGCTCCGCATAGGTCGGATAGCTGAGTCGCTTGTTCTTGCTGGCGATGACCTCGATGCCCGCGCTCGAAATCACCATCGGGAACGTGTTTCCCGCGAAGCTGGACCCCCGATACTTCGCGACGCGAAGGGTACGCGACAGATTGGTCTCATGCATGGTCGCTTCGAGCTTGATGACGCAGTCGGTCAGATAGCTGAGGAATTCCGCACGTTGCTGATCGCGGTCGCTGATGCCAAAGTCACGCACCGTGATCAAAGCGCTGACGCCCTGCGCGTTCACCCAGTCGCCGATACGCGTCAATTCCTGCCGGTCCAAGCTGCTGTCCGGAAGCGTCGCAAGCAAGACGTCTATGCTGTCGAAGACGATCGTGCTGGCGCCCGTCTCAGAGATGTAGTGCGACAAGACAGCCAGAAGCCCGCTCATGTCGAAGGTACCGGCATGCGTCGCATCGACTGGCAGCTTTGCGTCGATGAACGTAATGAGCCCGTCGTAGAATGCCTGTCGGCCCCATTCGAGGGACGCCAGATTCTGGCGAAGCCGATCGATAGGCTCCTCGAAGGTCACGAACAGTGACGGTTGGCCCGTCGACCGCGTTTGGTTGAAGAGCGTCTGCAACCCGAACAGCGTCTTGCCGCAGCCAGGACCGCCGGCGACAGCTGTCAGTCGGCCCTCAGGGAGTCCGCCATGCAGGATATCCTCAAGGCCAGGAATGCCTGTCGCCACTTTGCCGAGTGTCACGCCTGTCGCTGTGGGGCCGCTCTTGCCGCCCGAAACATCGGGAAATGATGAAGTCATGGGTTTACCGGGTCAGGAGGGGGATCATCCGGGACCGATGGGTTCACCATCCGCCGTAATGGGAGAGATGCATTCTGTTCGAGCAGCCAGCCGAAATCCTCGGCGACCAGCGGCAGGCTGAATAGATAGCCCTGGCCGATCCGGCAGCCTTCTGCGCACAAGAAATCGCGCTGCATCGTCGTTTCGATGCCCTCGGCCACAACATCCAACTTCAGGCTGCGCGCCATCGCGAGAATCGCTCGAACGATCGATGCATCGCTGGAATCCACCACCATGCGGCGAACGAAGGTCTGGTCGATCTTGAGCTTGGTCACAGGGAGGTCGCGTAGGTAGATCAGGGAGGAATAGCCCGTGCCGAAATCATCGACGGAAAGCGTGAAGCCGAGCGCTTCGATGCGCCGAAGCAAGGTCAGGACGTCCGGCGAATTATTGATCAGCGTGCCTTCGGTGATCTCGAGTTCGAAATCGCGGCCGCTGCTCCCGGTCGCAAGCAGCGCGCGCTCCAGAACATCTGACAGATCCTTGCGCTGAAATTGCTTGCCTGAGACGTTGATCGACAGCCTAGGAACGTCGAGCCCCGCCGCTCGCCATTCCTGCGCCTGCCGCATCACTTCCCCGATGATCCATTCACCGAGCGGCACGATCAGGCCGGTTTCCTCGGCGATCGGGATGAAGAGATCGGGCCGCTGCATTCCGAGATCGGGATGCGCCCAGCGGATCAGGGCCTCCGCACCGACGATACGACCCGAGGCCAGATCGACGAAGGGATGATAGTGAATCTCGAACTGTTCTTCACCGATGCCGCGCTGCAGCGATTGCTTCAACAGGGCACGGTGGCGGATGCGGTCGTCGTCCACAGCGTTGTATCGGCGACAAGAACCCGGACCGTCCCGTTTGGCGAGCGACAGGGCGACGTCTGCCTGCCGCGACAGTTCGGCGGCCGCGTCGGTCGGAGAACCAGCCACCTCGCTGTCGCCGGCGTGCACCGCAAAGCCGATGCAGACTTCGGTGCCCAAGCTCCGTTCGTTGCCGGACCGCTGTTCGGCCAGACGGTCCCTGAGAAGGAGCGCGAGACCATCGGCCTCCTCCCCTTGTCGCGGTGAGCCGAAGAGAGCGAATTCGTCGCCGCCCGTCCGAGCGATCGTGATATGGCCATGCTCGACCGCCAGCGTTGCCAGCCTGCTAGCGATCCCCCGCAGCACCGCATCACCGGCCGAGCGGCCGAGCGCCTCGTTGATCTCCTGCAACCCGCAGACATCGATATGCACGAGCACGAGTGTATCCTCGCTTGAAGGCGAGGCCAGGGACTGCTGCAGCGATTGCGCGAACAGCGAGCGGTTGGGAAGACCCGTCAGCGGATCGTTGTACGAAAGGAAGTTGAGCCTCGCCTCGGCGCTCTTCTCGGACGTGATGTCGATGCCGATAACATCCCAGACGATGTCGCTCCGCACCCTCCTCGGCTTGGAATAGGACCGTATCCACCGCTCTTCTCCGCCAGGAGCGATGACCCTGCAATCGGACCTGAAGGGCGACATGGACGCTGCCGATTGGCGCAGGCCCTGTTCGAGCGCCGCAACTTCGTCGGCATACATGAAACGGTCGATCCGGAGATCGCCGTCGACCTTGCCGTCCGCCAGTTTCAGGAACCGGGCAAAGGAAGGGCTGAGATAAGGAAAGACGATCGTTCCGTCTGGCTTCATCACGCGCTGGTAGATATAGCCCGGAATATTGTCGATGATGCTGTTCAGTCGCTCTTCAGTCTCGCGTGCACAGTCTTCTGCCGTGCGTCGCCTGCTGACGTCGGACTGGATGCCGAAATGACCGACGATCCTCCCATCCTCGCTAAAACGCGGCGCTATGTAGAGTTCATTCCAGAACATCTCGCCGTTCTTGCGATAATTCAACAACTCGACTTTGAACGGCTTGCCCAAAAAGAGGTTGGCCTTAATTTCTTCGATCGTCTCGGCATCGGTTTCAGGGCCTTGCAGGAAACGGCAGTCTCGTCCGAGAATTTCGGCTTCGTCATAGCCGGTGAGTTGCTCGAAGGACTTGTTCGCATAGACGATGACGCCGGCAGAGGAGCCGATTTCCGTCATGACCATCGCAAAATTTGCAGCTTCAGCGAAATCACGAAAGTCGATCGTGTCGTCCAACCGTGCGTCCATGCCTGAAGGCCCTTGATCAGGTGAACCGTCTCGACCACCAAGTCCCGTGCAACACTCTCCTTTGCCGAGGCTGTAAGCTCCGCGCTGCGTCCAAGCAGAGCCCTGAAGCCGAACCTGCCATGAATTGCCACAGTTTGATATGGATCAAAGTCTTGCATCCTGCCTTTTGGGCGAGATGTGGCAACGCGGTTGTCAGAGGGTGAATCGCCTCCGCCACGCGTTTGATTTCGAGCGAGACACGATCGGGCGATCGGCGTCTGGCGGTTGGGGCAACGACAAAAGGCTATCTCGATTGCGGCCGCATGCAGCCCGCGCTCGGTCTGCAAACGATCCACGTTTCCGACGACGACACGCTAGTGGGCTTGGAGAAAGCCCGAGACGCAACTGCTGCCGAACCGCTCCAATGTCTGCTGCGGCGCCTAGGACGTATCGGCGTTCAGGTCATCCAGATGGTGTTGATGCAAGCAGGGCGAAGCCCCGAAAGGGGATGGTTCGTCGCTCATAGTGTGTCGCGAAGCGCCCGAAGTGCTTGATCTAGTCGAAGCATCGCTCGATCCGGTGGCGATGCCTGGAGAGGTCCGCGTTGTGACGGATGGCGATCTTGCGGGATCTGTTGGATGGTATGACAGCCTCGGCGCACATGGCGGCGATGCTGGCGCGCAAGGCATTGGGCTCATAGGCCTTGTCGGCCAGGACCGCGACGCCAGACTGTCCTTCGAGCAGGCGCGACAGCGGTCCGCCCGGCGTTTCGGCATCCTCTGGCTCGAGATGTATTAGGGTCGGCAACCGGTCAAGCTGCAGCGGAGCGTCTGCCGCCGATTCTGGCTGGCCCGGCGTTGGCTGGGTCAGCCAATCAGCCGCGCGATTGCGTTTGCGATGACGAAGGGTACCCAGGTCGGCAGCACCCGGTAGGGGTGGCCGACAGGCAGGCGATAGCCGTGCCGCCTAGCCTGCCGAGCCTCATGGCGGGCCGGCGGGGCGAAGGCGAAGGCTGGTGAATAGTCATCTCGGTTGACACCATTTCGGATCGGCCTTCCCACGCGACGTGGCTGCCCGGCGGACTGGGACCTACCGACCGAGATTTGATCGCCGGGCACCGATCCGCTCCTCAAGAACGGCCAAAAGGGTGGAAAGATGGTTGAGGCTCAATTCGGCCCACCATCGTCGATGATGCGTCGCAAAGCCAGAGCGTTGCAATGCGCCGCCCGCTCGCGATTAGGCAATGTCATCGCCCCGCGGTATTGCAGAGCGCGGCGCAAGAGCTGATCGAGAGGTCAGCCGGCGAGCGGATCGCGGCAATTGAACCTGCTTTCGATGTGCAGGACAACCTCAGCGGTCGCGGTAACGTCGCTACCATCAAGCTCAATAGAAGGGAGCTGAATCGTGCCGGACTTCTCCACACGCGCTCGCTTCGAATCGTCATCGATTGGGCTTCGTCGCAAGCTGTCCGGAGTTGGGCTGGTGGCTGCGAGCGTGATTGCGGCCATGCTGGTGCTGTTGGCTATCGCGATATCGCTGATGCAGTATCGAGAGGAAGTTCAGGCACGGGGGCTGCTCACGGCCCAGGCCCTCGAGGTCAGCGTCGAGGCGCAATTGCATCGCCAGTTGGAGAGTTATGATGCGGCGCTGCAGCTGGTCATCGCCAACTTCTCCAATCCGACCCTTCGAATGCTGGACGATGATATCTGGCGGCTTCTTCTCAGCAATATCCAGAACAGCGCTCCCGCAATCCGCTCGATCGCGATTGCGAATGCGGGTGGTCGTGTGCTCTCCCGCCAGGGACCCGGGATCGCGGACGACTTTGCCGATCTGCCCTTCTTCAAGGCACACCAAGCCCGCGCTGGCCTTGGCCTCCTGATCGGCAATCTCGTCATAGGGCAGCAGAGCGACGAGACGGTCGTTCTGAGCCGCCGCATCACGAGGAGCGATGGAAGGTTCGGCGGTGTCGTCGCAGCCGTTGTCGATCTCTCTGTCGTCCGTCGCATTCTTCAGCCGATGCCGCTCGGGCCGGAAGATCTGATCACCGTGGTGGCCGGCTCTGGCCGCGTCGTCAGCCGCATGCCGGCGATCGACGGTGCGGATGCGGGAATGGATGTCTCCAAAACTCCGAACTTCTTGCACATGAAGCTCACGGGGCATGGCAGCTTCACGTCCCGATCCTCTCTGGACGGTGTCGAGCGCCTGTTCAGCTTCTCGAAGGTACAGGGCACCGACATGCTCGTCGTCGTCGGGCTGGGAACAGAGGCGCTCTACAGCAACTGGCGCCGACAGTCCGCCCTTATCGGGGGGCTGGCGCTCTTTGTCAGCGTTGCCCTCGTCCTCGCTGCTTTGTTACTCGCCAGAGAGGCTCGGTTGAGGGCTGCCGCACAGGGCGAATTGGAAAAGCAGGCCTTGACCGATTTCCTGACCGGCCTACCCAACCGCCGGCAGTTCGAAATGAGCCTCGAGCGGGAGTGGCGTCGGGCGGCGAGAACCGGAACAAGCCTTGCCGTCGTCCTGTTCGATGCGGATCACTTCAAGAAGTTGAACGATCGATATGGCCATGCCGTCGGCGACGAGATGCTGAAGCTGATCGCGAGTGTCCTCGATCGGTGTGCGCGACGGCCGTGCGACCTGCCTGCGCGCATTGGCGGGGAGGAGTTTGCGCTTCTTCTCGCTGATACCACGGCCGAAGGCGCGGCCATCGTTGCCGAGCGGATACGGTCGATGCTGCGCGAACAGGCGGCTTCCGCGTATGGCGGAGATCCTTCGGTCACCCTGAGCGCTGGCGTTGCTGCCACGACCGGCCGGTCGCCTGCCTCCTCCGCCAGTCTGCTGGCGGCCGCGGATTCGGCACTCTACCGCGCCAAAGAAGAGGGGCGCGATCGGATCAAGGTGCACGAAGAATTGTGACCTCTGCGCCAGCTGTGAGTCGAATCCGCCGACACAATGGGCCGTGCGGCCAATCCGTCCAAAGCGTATGATGGCGAGAGTGCCATCCGCCACGGCGGTGAAAGTTTGTCCAATGCCCGACCAGCTATGGCTGCCCACGCGTGCGTTGATGGGGCTTATTGAAGCGACCAACGATGCCGTGCTCATCACCACCGCGCAGGACCTCGACGCGCCGGGGCCGCGCATCCGCTATGCCAACCCGGCTTTTCTGAAGATCACCGGCTATACCCTAGACGAGGTCATGGGAAAATCGCCCCGTTTGCTGCAGGGTCCCGGAACGGACGCGGCGGCCTTGGCCCGCATCCGGCTGGCCCTTGCTGATGCCCGGCCCTGTCGCGAGGAAGTGCTGAACTACACTCGGGAGGGCAAGCCCTACTGGATCGACATTCATATCGTTCCGTTGTTCGGCGATGACGGAGCGCTGCTGTATTTCGGGGCTATCCAGCGCGAGGTGACCGCCCAACGGCGAAAGATGGACCGGCTCGAACGCCTCGCCCACGTGGATGCGTTGACCGGTATTGGCAATCGAGCCGCGTTGCAGCGCTATTTCGAACGGGTCGCCGCGCGCCGGGAGCATGAGGGAAGCTCGCGCCATTGCATCCTGATCGACCTGGACGGCTTCAAGGTGGTCAACGACACCTTTGGCCACCAGGCAGGCGATCGGCTGCTGCGGCTCTACGCGGCCTTTGTGGTGTCTGGACTGCGCAGGGATGACTTCGTGGCCCGGTTGGGCGGCGATGAGTTCGCCATCATGCTCGATGGGCATTCCAGCGCGGATGCGATGGCTCTCGCCAACAGGTTCGCCGCAGTGCCGAAAGCCATAACGGGCGATGGGTTCGGCCCCATTTTCGCCAGCGTGGGGGTTGCGACGTTTGTCGCCGGCGACGGTCTCGAGAGCATTCTCAGCCGCGCCGATGACGCACTTTATGCCGCCAAGCGCGCTGGCAGGGGGACGGTGCGGATGGCAGGGTGACGACTGCCTGCCGCAACAACGCGGCCAAGGCACTCCGGCGGGCCGCCAACAACCTACCCCGAAACACTGGGCCCCGCCGCCCAATCGGCAACACCACCGGCCGACGGGGCCGGCTTGCGCCGGCAGAACAGCGCCGCTTGGGAACGGCGCCGACTTCGGTTCCATGCAGGGCGTCGGGAACTCCTCGCCAGATCTGTGTCAACTCTCCGCAGCCTGTTCGTGGCCACCTCTAGGGGCCATGTACCCGCCCTTATCTGAAATGCCTTGGGCTAACTTCCTCACAGCCAACCCTTACGATATGGGACGACTGGCGGTCTACGGCATCACTATTGGTGGCTTATGAGACGTTGACTATTGGTCTCACGCCGGACCGGCCGGCGGGCATCAACGGCGCAAATTGTCCGGCGTGCGACTAACAGTTGAGAGTGAGGACGGGCCGCGGCATCGGCTTTTGAACGCGACAGTCCGATGAATGCAATATAGTCTGCGGTGGTCGGGGAACTAAGCTGGCGTGCTATTGCCGCCAGCGATGACAGGGAGGTTCGAATGCGAATCTGTCCGCACATCCTCGCGAGCACACTAACCATAATCTTAGGCTGCACCTTAGCCGGCCCAGGAATGGCTCAGGACGCCAAAACCGCTGGAAGTCCCCCGGCCAAGGCCAATGTCGTCGTCATCTTCGGCGACGACATCGGCATCGCCAACCTCAGCGCCTATAGCGACGGACTGATGGGATACACGACGCCCAACATCGACCGGATCGCCGAAGAGGGCGCTCGCTTTCCGCAATACTATGGCGAGCAGAGCTGCACCGCCGGCCGTGCGGCGTTCCTGACCGGCCAGCACGGGCTGCGCACTGGACTGACGAAGGTTGGCTATCCCGGCGCACCGATGGGCCTCAGCCAGCTAGACCCCACAGTCGCCGTCGTAATGAAAAACCTCGGCTATGCGACGGGCCAGTTTGGCAAGAACCATGTCGGCGACCGCAACGAGACGCTTCCGACCGTCAACGGCTTCGACGAGTTCTTCGGCAACCTTTATCATTTGAACGCCGAGGAAGAGCCCGAGCTCCCCGACTATCCCAAAGATCCTACCTACCTGGCCAAGTTCGGGCCGAGGGGCGTGCTTAAAACGACCGCGACAGATATCGATGACCCCACGATCGATCCACGCTTCGGCAAGATTGGCAAACAGACGATTGTCGATACAGGTCCTCTGACCAAGAAGCGGATGGAGACGGTCGACGACGAGACGTCTGCTGCTGCCATCGACTTCATGAGGCGCCAGCATGCGGCTGAGAAGCCGTTTTCGTCTGGTACAACTCGACGCGCATGCATCTGCGGACGCATGTGCGTCCCGAGCATCGCGGCCGCTACACCCACGGCGACAGCGAATATATCGACGGCATGATCGAGCACGACGAGACGATCGGTACGATCCTCGATGCCCTCGATGAGATGGGCATCACGGGCAACACGATCGTCGTCTACACATCCGATAACGGCCCGCATATGGACACCTGGCCGGACGGGGCGATGACGCCGTTCCGTTCGGAGAAGAGTACCAATTGGGAGGGCGCATTCCGAGTGCCCATGCTGGTGCGCTGGCCGGGCCATATCGCGGCCGGGACGGTCACCAATGAGATCATGAGCCACAATGACTGGATGCCGACCCTCGCCGACATCGGCGGAGACCCGAACCTCGTCGATCAGCTGAAGGCTGGCACCACCCTCAACGGCAAACCCTACAAGGTTCATCTCGACGGCTTTGACCAGGCGACATTCCTGGAAACCGTCACCGGCACGGTTGGCAGGAACAACGGGGCGAAGAGCGCTCGCGACGAGTTCTTCTATACCGACGACGATGGCGTTCTCGTCGGCATGCGACAGGGCGACTAGAAATATGTCTTCTCGGAACAGCGCAAGGAAGGAACCATGGGCCTTTGGGCCGAGCCGTTCACGACGCTGCGGCTGCAGAAGATCTTCAACCTGATGCAGGATCCTTTCGAGCGGGCGGATATCACGTCCAACACCTACTGGGATTGGAACCTCAATCACGTAGGTTCCGCCTATGGCATGATGGATGAGGTGTTCAAGTTCGTCGCGACCTTCGACGACTTCCCGCCGCGGTCGTTCCCGCCGTCATTCAACCCGGCCAACGTCCTTCAGGACAAGATGAAGGCGATTCGCGCCGAGCGGGCACTGCGGCAGGCCTTCCCGATGCTGCCGGAGCCAGCCAAGCCGGACTAGCCGTGTCAAGGCCTGAGCGAACGGCCCAGGCTCGCAACTAAGGGCCTGTCGCGCATAATGACGCGACAGGCAAATACGTCGGCCAAAGCAATCTAGCATTGCAAGCAGAGCACTTAACGATACCCGGCAACTTCGGCGCCCGGTACTCGCCAATCCAGCGGCCACTACCCAAGCAGGTTTGCCAGAGACACTCGGGTAAGCTGTCGTCCGACCGGCAACACTCCCGCCGGCGGGGCCGGCTTGCGCCGGCAGAACAGTGCCGCGTGGGCACGGTACCGTCCTGGATCCTCAAGAGCAGTTGAGACCCTCCCCGCCGAAACTGGACATGGTACGGCCAATGCCGGATGCAAGGGCAGGGGGGACAAATGTTAGCAGCTGCGTCCGCCGAGCGCACCTCAAGTTGTCTCGAAGTGGCGGGAGCCGACCTGGACTCATAGCCATTATAAATGCGACGCTAGAAACTGTTTGCGTTCCTGCTCAAGGAGCCTGCGTAGCGTCGGGTAAGTCCCGCTTGGCTCCAGAAAATTGCCAAACAAGATCTTCTCTTTTTTGGGGAACAGTATGTCCTTGAAGCCGCTTCTGATGATGTCCCTGTCGACGGCATCAGTAGTGTAGGCGACCGCCAATATCTCAAAGTCGTTGAGAATTGAAGCCACACGCGATTTGAGAAATTTTGACTGGTCAGCGGTGACGGTTATCATGTTGCCGTCTTCGAGCAATTCAGGCTTGTGAAAGCCGCCCAGGCGACGCTGTAGATGTGATCTGAAACGCGTTTGGATCGTGAACTCCTGCCTATCGACCAGTGCAACTATAGCGTCGTGGTTGAGTTCATGGAGAATCTCGCGGAGATCGACGATCTCCGTTCCCGTTGCGTTGGAATAATCAACATAACGCTGCATCAATTCGATGGCGAAGCGCTTCTTTGCCTGCTTGACGTTGAACTCAAAGGATTGCGTATTGAGTTTTACGGCCTCTGAGTTGAGTCTCACGGCCCTAGTAGTGAAATACAGTGCGACCATAGAAACGCCAAACGAGAATAAGGCGATCCCCGCTGCAATGGCCTGAATCGTCTCACCTGTGGTCATGGTTCCTCCGAGGGGCCGGGTGTCAGCTCTCCGGGTGCAGCGCTATCGCCCACATCCATAAGATGTCGACAGAATGGTTCATCGGCGCGCCGCTGTTAAGGGGTCAACAGGCCATTCCGGGTCTGCTCTCTCAATTGCGCCATGGGTGCAACATGTCAAAGGACATCGCGTTCGTTCTGCCGTTTCTTGCCTTGGCAATCACGACCGGCGTTTGTGCCGGCCTCGCAGCTTGGGGACTGACGGCCAACGACGTGTTCTCGTACTATGCGGGAATGGGCGTCACGTGGCTGTGCTTCACGTTCGGCTGGGCCATCTACGTTTCCCGCCACGTACATAGCCGTTGAAAAAGGGGGAGGGCGCAGCGAGGCGCCTTTTCCGCGTGTCTGGAAGTCCGCACGGTTTTCAACGATGCCGTCGCGCCACTCCAATCCCCATTGCCAGCAATGTCGTCCTGTGATCACAGGAACCACGGAAGCGCTCGCAGAGAGACTAGGCCCCGCCAATCACATCGGCCCTCACTTCGGCGGCGCAGGCAACAAATGGGAGCTAGGGCAGGGGCAAGCCCCGCCACCCGAGCCCGGGAAACCGACGCCCACCTGCAAATCCGTCGCCTGACCCAACCAGCCACCGCCGAACGTCTCCAGACTGGCTCTCCCCGCGCCTGACGCCATTCCCACAGAGCCACCACGCTGCCGACGATCGGGAGGCAACGCGGAATGGACGCGCCGGCGCCGAGGCTCGCCCGCATCAACACGGTTGCGAGTCTGACGCAGATGGCCCAGGCAATCAGTAATCCGGAAGGCGTCATGACCGGAATCCCGTCACTTCGGGAAATGCTCGACATGGGTCTCTGCGGTGCGGCCGAAATAGACGACGCGGCGGCCGAGAAACGAGACCAAATAGCCTGCGCAGCCGGCGGCCTTCGCCTTTTCGCTGAAGGCGACGTAGCTGTAATCGGCTGGACTAGCCTGCGCCCAGCGCACCAGGCGCTCGATCTCCGTGGCATCGAAAGCGGCGGCGACACTGCCGGCCGAGGCTCGCATGTCCATTGTCACGCTGTCGCCGTCCGGCAGATAGTCGGTCTGGCTGTTGCGGCGATAGTCGACCAGATAGCCCTCGAAGCCGGCAGCGATCAGCTGGGCAACAATCGCCGGAAAGCTGAGGCTTCCGTCGTGCGAAGCATTTAGGCAGGTTTCGGCAACAGAAATCCGTTCCGCGTCCATGTCGGCTTCCCTTCCTTTCAAGATTGATATCGCTCGGTGGCTTCAGTCCACCGGGGTAGCGTTCAGCCCGAGCCGTCTTGCTAGGATCTTTATGATTCGGTCGAGCGTCTCGTGCTCTTCTTCAGTCAATACGCCGAAGTATTCGGCGTCATTTTCGTCCGCAAGCGCTGCAAGAATGGGGATCTTGGCTCGACCCGCCGCCGTCAGGGACAGGCTGTGCGCCCGCTTGTCCTGCTGATTGCCTGTTCGCGCGACCAACCCCTTGGCGACCAGTCGCTCAGCTAGCTTGCTGATCGCGCCCTTGGTCATGCCCATCGCGTCGGCCAGAATGGACGGAGGCGACGACTCCAAGTTGTAGAGCGCCCGCATGAACGCCCACTCTGCGACGGTGACGTCTTCACCCGCCAATTGCCGCGCGAATTCCTGCAACACGGCGTTCGATACCATCCGCATCCAGTAGCCGGTGTGATCGGCGAGTTCCGAAGGCATAGGTCATTCCTTGTTGACTAGGAAACTAGAGCGAGTCAGTTTCCTAGTCAACAAGAATTGTGAGATCGACAACGCGACCGCATTCCCTTGGCCTGTCGCCTGCCGCCCGAACCATCTCTTGCCAGACGTGAAAATGCGGCGCAGAGTTTCTGTAACAGAAACTTGGGAGCCGCCATGACCGACAGCCGCCGCAATCCGACCCGTCATCCCGGCGGCCGCCCGCGCGGCGCGCCCACCAAGGTCGTGCGGCTGCCGGTGACCATCGCGGACCTAGCGCGACGGATGGCCAATCCGGATCTGCGCCGCGGCAATGTCTCGGACTTCCTCGACGTCGAGCCCCTCAGTACCGTCACGGTGCCGCTGGTCGGATCCAGCGTGGCGGCGGGGTTTCCGTCGCCAGCCGACGACTATCTCGAACGGCCGCTCGACTTCAACGAACTGCTGGTCCAGAACCCCGCCGCGACCTTCGCGGTGCGCATCGCCGGCGAGAGCATGATCGGCGCCGGGCTGTTCCCGGGCGACATTGCCATCGTCGACCGTTCGAAGACGCCGGCGACGGGCATGATCGTGCTGGCACTGGTGGAGGGCGAGTTCACCGTCAAGCGCTATCGGCTGCGGGCCGGCCAGGTGGTGCTGCAAGCCGAGAACCGCAGCTTTGCCGATATCGTCATCGCCCAGGACGTCCCCTTCGAGGTGTGGGGCGTGGTCACCAAGGCCATCCGCATGCTCTAGCCATGGCATCGCTCCTCGCCCTGGTCGACTGCAACAATTTCTATGCCTCCTGCGAGCGGGTGTTTCAGCCGGAACTGCGCGGCAGGCCGGTGGTGGTGCTGTCCAACAATGACGGCTGCGTCATTGCCCGCAGCAACGAGGCCAAGGCCCTCGGCGTCGAGATGGGCGCGCCCTGGCATCTCAACCGCCGCACCTTCTAAAAGACCGGCGTCATCGTCCGCTCGAGCAACTACACGCTCTATGGCGACATGAGCCGCCGCGTCATGGACGTTCTGGCGGGGTTTTCGCCGGATATGGAGATCTACTCCATCGACGAGGCGTTCCTGAGCATGGCCGGCTTTGGCGACCGTCTCGACGCCCACGCCCGGGAGCTGCGGCGGACGGTACTGCAGTGGACCGGCATCCCGGTCAGCGTCGGCATTGCGCCGACCAAGACCCTGGCAAAGGCGGCAAACCGGGCCGCGAAGAAGGATCCCGCGTCTGGCGGCGTCAGAGTGCTTGCCACCAAGGCCGAGATAGAAGCAACACTGGCGGGGATGGCCTTGTGCGACCTCTGGGGCATTGCAGCCCGAATGGCCGTCCGGCTCGAAGAGATCGGCATTGCGACGCCACTGGCGCTGCGCCAGGCTGACACCCGCTTGGTTCGCGAGCGCCTTGGTGTGGTGATGGAGCGGATGGTGCTCGAGCTACAGGGGACGGCATGCTTCGGGCTCGAGCACGCGGTCCCCGACCGCAAGAGCATTGTTTGCTCGCGCTCATTCGGCCGACCGGTGAAACTCCGCCGCGAGCTCGAGGAAGCCGTCGCCACCTACACCGCCCGGGCGGCCGAGAAGATGCGCCGGCAGGGGCTGGTGACCGCCAATCTTGTGGTGTTCGCCCATACCAACCGGTTCCGGCCGCAGGATCCGCAGTACAACGGCTCGCAGTCCGCGACCCTGCCGGT
This sequence comes from Kaistia sp., assembly GCA_965229325.1. Classification (GTDB taxonomy): domain Bacteria; phylum Pseudomonadota; class Alphaproteobacteria; order Rhizobiales; family Kaistiaceae; genus Kaistia. The sequence goes on from OZ245873.1 coordinate 4,298,903, forward strand.
GGCGTCGGCGGATACCGGCGTGCTGACTGCGGCAGCAGTCCGGGCCGCGGTCGCGCTGTGGCGGCCGGGCTTCAGTTACAAGAAGGCGGGCGTCATGTTTCTCGACCTGCATCCGGCGTACACCGCGCAGGCGGATCTGTTCGACCGGCCGGACGGACCGCGGTCTTTGGCCCGCATGGCGGCGATCGACGCGCTGAACAAGCGCTTCGGCCGGGATACGGTGACCTATGCCACCAGCGGCCGCCAGCGTGGCTGGAAACTCAGGAGCGAGCAGGCCTCGGCGCGGTTCACGACGGATTGGGACGGACTGCTCTCAGTCGGGGGACCAAATACGCCGCCCTCGCGACACTCTACGACACGCTGGTCGCCTTTGCGCTGATCGAGCGTCTCCGCCAACCATTTCCCGAAAGGAGCTTCGAGAGGCTGAACTGGCTTCGCTGGTGGCTGTCATTAATGGTTCCGTGTGGCTTGGCGCCTAGGCTGGCGACGTGATCGGCCCAACGGCCGCAATCGTTAGCGGAAAAGGCGATGCTCGCGCGCACTAGGTCGTCCCGGGTCGGACGTCGGCCAAGGCTTTCCGGAGCCGGCCTTGTGGTAGCCAGTGTGATCGCGGCCTTGCTGGTACTCTCGGCGATCACGGTATCGCTTTGGCGATATCGTGAGGAAGTCGAAGCACGCGGGTTGCTGACGGCCCAAGCGGTCGGGGCGAGCGTCGAAGCGCAATTGCATCGCCAGTTGGAAAGCTACGATGCGGCACTGCAGCTCGTAGTCGCCAATTTCTCCGACCCGTCCCTCCGGATGCTGGACGACGATTTACGGCAGCGTCTGCTCAGCAACATCCAAAGAAGCGCTCCAGCAATCCGTTCCATCACCATCGCGAATGCCGGCGGCCGCGTGCTCTCACGCCAGGGCGCGGCAATCGCGGGCGATTTCTCGTCCCTCAGCTTCTTCGACGCGCATCGGGCTGGTGTTGCTGAACGCCGCCCCCAATCGCGACAACGGTATGATTGCCGGTGCCGGATGGGCTCAAGGCGCTCGGCAGCGCGCTCACAGCGTTGTTGAGCAGCATTCTGTAGCGAGAATTCGTCGAAGAAGTTGCCGACAAGACGGAGGTCGAGAGCTGGCGACGAGACGAGAGTTCGCCTTGGATCGGCCTTTCAGTGACACCGACTGGCCTGACTGCAATCGGGATCGAGCCGATCAGCGATGGTGGAGATGCGGCTACAACTTTAGGCGATGCCCACATCGAGAAGTCGCAACGCCAGCCCTCGAAGCAGGACCAGATCATCGCCCCGCTGTCGCGCGAGGAAGGCGCGACGATCGAGGTGCTGATGTCGGCGACCGGCCCCAACACTGTGGCCCGTCTCACCGCACGTGCCGGGTTGCCGAGCGCTCGCGGGGCTGCTTGGAGCATCTTGATTTCAGCCTCCCGAATTGATCCTCACAGCTGTCTTGCATGTGTTTGCAGTCAGAGGCCCAAGGTCTTTCATGATCTTCGATGCCGCCACATCACAGGCAGCATTGCTTGCGGCGCCGCCCATCGCCGTCTCGCAAACCGAGAGGATGGCCTTTCGAATCGACTGCGGCACGTTCCCTTTCAGCGTCTCCGAGGCAGCCTCGGCGCATATCTCGGGTGCGGTCCGGCCAGACTTGGGCGCAGCGTGTGCGGCGAAGTCAGTTGTTGAAATGAGGAAGATGCCTATCCCTGCGGCGATCGCCACGCCGGTTTGACGGGACAGCTTTCCCGCCGGCGGCGATAGTCCGATTCCCCACTTCCACGAGAATCCGGGAACTCTCGACTTCCGCTGCTTTGCCATGACGATCCCCGCTCTAGGTCACTGGCCCACCACGGTAGCAATCACGATGGCGTCCGCAAAGCATCCGTCCTGGCGCGCCTCGCGCCACGATCTGATGCGTATGCTCCGGAAGTGACAGATGAAGCGCCAGTGCAATGTCGGTCGGTGGCTACACTCGCTCTGCAGAGCCTTCTTCACTGCTGAAATCAATCCGTTGCCGTCATAAGGCTTGCCAACGTAGACACTGCCCTCGACCAAGAATGCTTGAAGCCCGTCGGTCAAAGGCAAGGCGGTGGTATAAACGACCTTCCGTGGCTGCTTCAACCCGGTAGCGGCGGCCGCGACTGCATGGCCGTCCGGACCATCCCCATATTGATGTCGGTCACGACGACATCGACGGGATGGCTACCATTCAGAATAGCGATCGCTTGACCGCCATCGCTAGCGGTCATCACGACGAACCCTGCATCTTCCAAAATGGATTCAGCCAGCATCAGAACTGTCGGCTCGTCTTCTGCGAGGAACAGCGTCGGCATTGGAATTTCTCCGATCCGGCGCTCAATCCTTCCATCGGCTCCAGGGTTGCATCACTGCATTGTGATCCGCAAATCCCGAGCCGAACCCAAGGCTATCTCCGGCGACGCGCTTTCCGCCGCGCCGACCAAAGCCGCATTTCCGCGTATCCGAAGTCGATAAGCACGGAGAGCGCCACGAGCGCCGCTGCCGCCGCTCCCAGCCAGAGCCAGGCGATCATCTCGGGTACCTTCCCTTTGGACGCGCCGCGGCGCTACCGGCGTCTCGCTTCAAGTGGTCCTACCCCGCTGGCGCGAGACCCGCTTCGGCAGCCTCGACCAAGCGGCGGTGAGATGTCGAATTTTGAGATAGTTCAGATGGCCCTTGCTGCCAGTACATCAGTCCAGCTAGTGGAGCAAAGCGTCCGGGCTTTGCCTTGCACCATCACCTGTGCGTGGCGATAATCGTTTGAGCGAGGGATGCGGTCGTCGTCAGGCCTTCCGCCCCCCGCCGTGTGGCTAGGTGAGGCTGCATCCCTCGCGCCGGCAAGTGCCTCCCAGGTCACTCACATCTCGATCCGCATGAGCGACGAAACACCGGACGGGCACCGGCGAGATAGTCCGACGGCACGGCCGTCATGCCCGATCGAGAATTCCCGCGTCGTCTGCCGCCATGACGAACGCCTCGCGCGCCTGATCCACCTCGACGGTGCCGTCGACGGCAGCAAGGCAGAGACGGACCGCCTTTGCAAAACTTCGCGGCTTGTTGACACTGCTTGGCCAGCGCTCGAGGAGCCAGCGCGCGGCCGAATGGACATCGGTGATATTGCGGCGCCGGCTGATTGTCTCCCAGACGCTCACATGCTCGAAAACTGGTGCCATCATGCAGCATCAAGGACCAAGGCGAGCCCCGGTTCCGAGAAACTGCGGGTTCCTTGCTGATGATCGCTCGCATCAGGCTGGAGGTGCGAAGTCGCGACCGGGGAAGGAGAGCTACACAATCCGCGCCTGCGCTCGGCCAGCCGCCTTGGCCGCATAGAGGGCGCGGTCGGCGCGATTCCACCATGTTAGGTGGTCTTCGTCACTCCGGAGGGTTGCGACGCCGATGCTCGTCGTGATCAAACCCCGCATGGGGTGTGGCAGACCAATGGCGTCGAGCGCGCGGATGATGGCGTCCGCGACCTTGGCGGCTCCGGTCGAATCCGAGCCCGCGAGTATCAGAGCGAATTCCTCGCCGCCGACCCGCGCGGCGAGATCGTCTGCGCGTCCACCGAAGGACGACAGGAACCGGCCGAACTTCGCGAGGATCTCGTCACCTGCCTGATGTCCAGCCGTGTCGTTCACCTCTTTGAAGTGATCGAGGTCGAGCAAGAGCAGGGACGTCGTTACCTGCGTCCGGCGCGCGCGACGCCAGCTCCGGTGAAACTCCTGATCAAACATCCTGCGATTTGGGAGACCAGTCAGGGAGTCCGTATTCGACATCTCGTGCAATTCGCTATTCCGCCGGGCAAGAATGAGTTCGTGGCTGGAGATCTCGGCAAGATCGCGCAGAACGTCTATGTCGAACGAGGGCGGCGCACCTGGCTGTTCTCTCAGGATGCACAACGTGCCGATCACGCTGCCTTCCTCGCCCCGAAGTGGTACGCCGGCATAAAAGCGCCATGGAATATCCCGCGCCAATGGATGGCCCTCGAGCTCCGGGGCGGTGCGCATATCCTCGATCACCAGCTCAGTCCCGGATGCGACGACCATCGTGCAGATACTGCGGTCGCGATCGACCTGGTCGCTAAGGGCATCCGATGTCTTGGACTTCATCCATTGTTGGTTGGCATCCATGAAGCTCAGGAAAGCGACATCTGCTCCATACATACGCGCCGCGATCCGCGTGATACGGTCGAACCTGCCTTCCGGCAGCGTATCGAGCACCTTGTAGCTTGCCAGATCAGCGAGACGGCGAACCTCATTCTCAGGCGCCGCCGGGGCAGTCCAATTCATTCGTCTCCCCTCGTTGTCGATGTAAGTCAGCCTTAGGGTGTCAGACTAACGAGGCGCTGTGAAGGCTGGAGAATACCCTCTGTCTGCCAGATTCGTTCATTCGGATCGTAGGAGCAATCAATTACAGCCTAAGGCCATCAATCTGGTGACCGTGCTCTGATCCACTTCGCGCGTTTTCTAAAGCCTTTCGGGCGACGCCCCGACGATCTAGTCGCCCGCATCGGCGGCAAGGAGTTCGGGCTCGTCCTGGCCGGCGCAGACGCTGCCGGCGCGGCAGGGATAGCCGATGCAATCATCCATGCACTCGACATTGCCGCGCTGCCCACCCTACGCGTTATCACATGACGACAAACATCGGCATGGCGACGCTGCGCGATGACGAGGATCAATTCTTCTTGGTGGCATCGCGCGTACGCAGCGCCCTATGCCGCCAAGGCGGCTGGCCGCGCCACCGTTCGGATCGGCTGATACCCATAAAGACTGATCCAGGGGTGCCGCGGCCCCCCGTGAGGCGGTAGCCGCCACCGCCTACGACGGGTTCCTCAGAGGCGTTGGCGATCTGTTCTAGTTCTGCTGCTCCTGACGCCTGGTGGCCATGAGCAGCTGCGCCGGGGTTGCCGCTGCGACGACTGTCTCCCGGCACAAGACGCAAGATGCTGCCACCGCCTAAATCTAGTGGGCAGCTGGCAATTCGGCCGTTGGTCGACCGGCCGCCTTGAGCCGGCAATAAGACACCGCGTGGGCACCGCGCTAGATCAGATTCCCTGAGGGGTGACGGGAACCTACCCGCCGATCCTCACCATGCACACAGCCGCCTTGAGATCCATCGCGAGCGCGTATGATTATCAGGCGGAAGAATTGTGCCGGCGAGGGGCATCGACCCTGCGGTCTGAATCGATGCCGCGGCTTGCGAAGGCGGCCGACTAGCAGACTCGCTGGTGAGCCTCCTCCTCGTCGGGGGACCGGGTGGAAGCTTCGAACAATGATGACGACAAACTTTTTCCGGCCGATGTCGAAATTGCAGGGGGCCGAGGTGTCATTGGGGCAGAGAGGGCGTTGGCCATCTCTCAACCTAACAAGGACGCTTCCGATGAATACATTCTCGAAATCACTTGCCGCGGCTACTCTGGCGATTGGGTTGATGCCCTCCATTGCCGCCGCCTCGGAGTTCACGCTCTTCGTCTACGAGACGCCCCAGGATCTGGCCCTTCGCGCCGACAAGGGCGTCAACGGGCAGACGTACTGGGCCGAATATGCCCGCTTCGCCGATGTGCTGAAGGCGGCGGGCGCGATCCGCGGCGGCGCGCCGCTGCAGCTTCCGGCTGAGGCGGTCACCTTCGACGGCAAGCGCAGCCGCACCGGCACGGTCGAGGCTGGACCGTTGCAGCTCGGCGGCTATTTCAAGGTCGAAGCCGTCGACATCAAGGCGGCGGAGGCCCTCGCAGCCGCCGCTCCGGCAGCGCGGCGCGGCGGCGCCGTCGTCGTTCGCGAGACCTATCCGAACCCGATGATGGCCAATTGACGCCAATCGCCTATCCTTCAATCCGGGCCAGAAAGCAAAAAGCCATGCAATATATGCTCCTCCTGAACGAAACCGAGGCCGAATTCGCCAAGCGTAACGATCCGGTCGAGGCCGGCGCCTATTGGGGCGGCTGGAACAGCTTCATCAACGCGATGGCGGCCGCCGGCGTGATCGTGCGCGGCAACGGCCTGCAAGGGCCGCATACCGCGACCACGGTCAAGGTTCGCGACGGCCGGCGTCAAGTCGAGGACGGTCCGTTCGCCGACACCAAGGAACAGCTCGGCGGATACTTTGTCATTGAAGTCGTGGACCTCGATGCGGCGCTGGAATGGGCTGCGCTGGCACCGTCCGCCGCCTATGCCTCGGTCGAAGTGCGCCCTGTGCTTCCGCCGATGACCGGTCCCGCGGCGTGACGGTCCCTGACGCGCGCCATGCGGCGGAAATCGCGGCGCGCGTCTCCTATGGCCGCATCCTAGCGATCCTGGCGGCGCGCTCGCGCGACATCGCCGGCGCCGAGGATGCGCTGGCCGAGGCATTCGTCTCGGCCCTCAGGGTCTGGCCGGAACGCGGCATTCCGGCCAACCCGGACGGGTGGCTGCTGACGGCGGCCCGAAATTCGATCCGCAACGCCATCCGCCACCGCAGGACGGGAAATGCCGCCATGGCGGAAATCGGTCGAGACATGGAGCAATCGCTCGCGGCCGCCGATCCGGATTTTCCCGACGAGCGGCTGAAGCTGTTGTTCGTCTGCGCCCATCCCGCCATCGACGCGTCGGTACGGACGCCGCTGATGTTGCAGGCCGTGCTGGGCCTCGATGCCGCGCGGATCGCGGGCGCCTTCCTGATCGCACCCGCTGCTATGGGCCAGCGGCTGGTGCGGGCGAAGGCCAAGATCCGCGACGCACGGATACGCTTCGCAGTGCCGGAGCCGGAGCAGATGGCACCGCGGCTCGCAGACGTTCTGGACGCGGTCTATGTTGCCTACGGCGCTGGCTGGGACGACGTCGCCGGCGCCGACGACGGCGTGCGCGGCCTTGCCGAGGAGGCGATCTATCTCGGCCGTCTGCTGGCCTCCCTGCTGCCGGACGAACCCGAGGCGCTCGGCCTGCTGGCCTTGATGCTCTATTGCGAGGCGAGGCGCGCGGCGCGACGCGACGATGCCGGGGTGTTCGTGCCGCTGAAGCGTCAGGACTGGCGGCTCTGGTCGCGCGATCTGATCATCGAGGCCGAAGGCTTGCTGACCAGGGCATCGCGGAAAGCCTCCTTCGGCCGGTTTCAGTGCGAGGCGTCGATCCAGTCGGTCCATGTGCAACGTCCCCTCACGGGACACACCAACCACCGGGCCCTCGAAACTCTCTACGATCTGCTGATCGCCCATGCGCCGACCATCGGCGCCAAGGTCGGCCGCGCTGCTGTCACGCTCGAAAGCGGCGATGCGGAGGCTGCACTCGGCCAGATCGAACGGCTGCCGCTCGATCGGGTTGCCGCCTACCAGCCCTATTTCGTGGTGAAGGCCCATATTCTCAGGGCGCTCGGTCGGATCGAAGAGGCATCATCGACACTGGCGACGGCAATCGCGCTGTCCACGGCGCCCGAGATCCGCGACGCCCTTGCCGCGGCGTTCGCAGACGTGCCGGACTGACGCCGCCGATCTTACCTCTCGTCAATGACCCCGGCCGGTCGGCTCCGGCAGTGTTCCGCTGCAACCAACAAGCGGAGCTTCATCATGACGACCTCGATCAACACCACCTCGACCAAGACCAACACCCCCGCCGCGCTTGGCGGCGCCGGACGCGCGGCGGGCGCGCTGCTCATCGCGCAGTTCATCGCGATCTGGGCAACCTTCTTCATCCTGTCCTCGGCGATCGGCTGGCCGGCGAGCCTCGACGACCCGGCCTCGATGGCGCTGCCGCGCCTCCTCGAAAACCAGACAGCCGTCTTCTCCGGCTACGGCCTCTACCTGCTCGCCGCGCTGCTGCTGGTGCCGGCCACGGCGGCGCTCAGCGTCCGCCTCAATCTCGGTCCGGCGCTCTCTGCGTTCCTGCTCGGCACCTCCGTCGTCTCGGCGCTCGCCAAGACGATCGGCATCAGCCGCTGGCTGTTCGCAATGCCGGATCTCGCCCGTGCCTATGTCGCACCGGGCGCCGACCAGAACGGGATCGCGCTCGTCTTCGACGCCCTCAACGCCTATGCCGGCGGTATCGGCGAGATCGTCGGCGTCGGTCTCGTTACCGGCATCTGGACGCTTGCCACCGGCATCGTGCTGGCCCGGCACGGCGCTCCGATCATCGGCTGCTTTGCGGCACTGGCCGGCGCCGGCCTGTTCCTCACCATCCCGGCCGGCTTCGGCGTCGAACTCGGCCCGGTGCTGACGCTGACCAACATCGTCTGGCAGTTCGCCCTGCTCGCGATCGGCATCTGGTCGCTGCGCGACCGGTCGGTCGCCGCCTGAGCCTCTCCAGAACGCAATCAACAGAACCAAGGAACAATCCTCATGTCGACATTCTCTTCCGTCCCGTCGTCCGAACGCCATGTCGTTCTCGGCTCCGGCCCGCTCGGCCGGGCCACCGCCGAGGCTCTTCTCGCCCTCGGGCGGCGCGTCCGCATCGTCAACCGGAGCGGCCGCATGGACGCGGCGCCGGCCGGTGCGGAACTCGCCGCCGCCGACCTCACCGATGCGGCGGCCGCCCGCCGTGCCGTCACTGGTGCGACATCCGTCTATTTCTGCGCCCAGCCGCCCTATCATCTCTGGGCCGAATACTTCCCGGCCCTGCAGGCCGGCGCGCTGGCGGCGACTGAGGCGGAAGGCTCACACTTCATCGCCGCCGAGAACCTCTATGGCTACGGACCGCGCGACGAGCCGCTGCGCGAGGACATGCCGCTCCGGCCCAACACGCGGAAGGGCCGGGTCCGAACCGCGATGCACGAGACGCTGATGGTCGCGCATGCGACCGGTCGGGTCAGGATCGCCGTGGCGCGCGGATCGGATTTCTTCGGTCCCGGCGTCGAGGGCTCTGCGGTCGGCGGCCGGGCGATGCGGGCCGTCGCGGCGGGGGCGACGGTCGAGCTGTTCGGCGATCCGGACGCGCCGCACGCCTATACTTTCGTCAGCGATTTCGGCCGGGCGCTGGCGGTTCTCGGCACCGATGACCGCGGCCTCGGCGCGGTCTGGCATGTTCCCAATGCACCGGCCGTCTCGACGCGCCGCTTCTTCGAGATCGCCTTTCGTCTTGCCGGCAAACATGCCAAGCTTCGGCGCATGAGCCTCGCCGAACTGCGGATGCTCGGCCTCTTCATCCGCCCGCTCCGGGAGGCGATCGAGATGCGTTACGAGTTCGAGGCGCCGTTCCTCGTCGATCACAGCCGCTTCGAGACCGTGTTCGGCCTTGCCGCGACGCCGCTCGAGAACGCGCTCTGGCAGACGCTGGCGCCGCTGATCGAGGGCGGCCGCGCGCGTCCCGTCGCGGCCTGAGCGTCGTGGCCGGGCCGATGGACGACATCCTCGCGGTCATCCGCGATGCCGTCGCACCGCTGGAGCCGGGCCAGGCGGCGGAGGAAGCCTTCTCCGCCGCGCTTGCCGTCCGGCACTACGGCAAGGGCGAGCCGCTGGCGAGGGCCGGCGAGATGAGCCGGCACCTCTTCTTCGTCCGCTCCGGCCTCATCCGCTATTACTATCTCTCCGACGGCATCGAGCATACCGGCCAGTTCTTCGGGCCCGGCATGTTCGCCGCCGATGTGCTGAGCGTTACCACCGATGTTCCGGCGGTGCAGACCTTCGACGCGCTCGAGCCGACGGTGGCGGTGCTGGTTCCCGTCGAGGCCCTGCGCCGCGCCTATGACTCCGACCATGCCTTCGAGCGCTTCGGCCGGCGGATGATCGAGATCGGCATGGCCGGCTCGCAGCGGCGCACGGCCAATCTCCTGATGCGCTCGCCCGAGGAACGCTATGACGATTTCGTCAGGCGGCGGCCGGAGGTGACGCGGTCGGTGCCGCAATACATCATCGCCTCGTTCCTCGGAATCACACCGGAATCGCTGAGCCGCATCCGCAACCGCCGCCTCAGGTAGCGCTTCTCGCTCTGGCACATCGGAAGAAGCGCCGCCGACCGCGAGTCCGGGCGGCGGCGCCGGTCGGGCAACCGATCAGGCGGCCGCTTCCGCCGCGACGACCGCGACCTCGACCGCGACATTGCCGCGTGTCGCATTGGTATAGGCGCAGATGCGCTTCGCCTCGGCGATGACGCCGTCCCGGTCGGCCGGAGCAAGGCCGGGCAGGTCGACGGCAAGCCGCGCCGCGATGCCGAAGGCGCCGTCCTCGGCCCTCACCAGCGAGACCGTCGCATCGACGGTCACGGCGCCTGCATCATGGCCCATGGTCCGCGCGGCATGGCGGAGCGAGGAATTGAAGCAGGCGCCGAAGCCGGCCGCGAACAGCTGCTCGGGGTTCGATCCCGTGCCGGAGCCGCCGAGCGCCTTCGGCAGCGCCAGGCCGACTTCGAGCTTGCCGTCGTCGGAACGGGCGGCACCGTCGCGGCCACCGGTGACGTGCACCGTCGTCTCGTAGAGCGTCGTCATGGGAACCTCCGTGATGGCGGGCATGTCTCAGCGGTCATAGGGGCGGGCGGCGACATCGTAGAAGGGCTGCGGCAGCCCCTTGACGCCGAGCTGGACGAAGGCGCGCGGCCAGTCGAACTGGTCCCAGTGCTCGTAGAGCTGGCCGTCGCGGACGGTCCAGAGGTCGATGACGTCGAATTCGAGCGCCTGGCCCTTGGCCTCGATGCCGAGCAACGGCGCTCCGGTGAGCGTGCCCGACCAGGTCCAGCGCGTCACGACGCGGTCGGTGGTCGCGGCGACGTCGCGGAGGGTGAACCTTGCATCCGGCATCGACTGGTAGATCACCGGGATGAAGTCGATGAGCCCCTGACGACCTTCGGGCACGAGCGGATTGTGCTGGATATAATCGAGCGCCACGATCTGGTTGAGGATCGCGATCCGCTTCTCCTGCGAGCGCTCGTTGAGCAGGACGTCCGAGAAGCTGCGCCCCAGCCATTCGTTGTAGGCGATGGTGCCCTTTGGTGCCGGCGGCGGCGACAATTCGGCCGCGGCGGCGGGCATGAGAAGCGATCCGAGAAGCGCCGCAGCGAGTGCGGCTTTGAGCAGGCTCTTCATTGCTGTTGCCTCGTCACGAGCCGATGCCGGCCCTGGCTGCCGGCGTCTGCCGACACGAGGACGAATAAATGATCGATCGATCATAAACAATCCGAGGCGATGCTTGATTCATGATCAATCGATCACTATAAAGTGAGCATGGCCAGACCGCGCGCCTATGCGATTGCCGACGTTCTCGAAGCCGCCATGGAAGAGTTCTGGCGGCGCGGCTTCGTCGCGACGTCGATGGCCGACATCTATGCGGCGACTGGCCTGAAGCCCGGCAATCTCTACGCGACCTTCAAGGACAAGGATTCGCTCTTCCGCCAGGCCTTCGAGGCCTATGCCGTGCGCTTCCGGGCCACGCTGCCGACGGACCGCGAGGGCAGGGCGGCGATCGCGGCCTGGCTCGACATCCAGGCGGCGCTGGCGATCGAGGATCCGGAGCGGCGCGGCTGCCTCATCATCAACACGATCATCGAGCGTGAGGCCCACTCGCCGGAGACGCGCGCCCTCGCCGAGAGCCGCATGGCCGAGATCCGCGCCTTCTTCGCCCGCCATGTCGCGCTTGCCGCGGCGAGCGGCGAACTGGCGGCGGGCACCGACGAGGCGCGGCTCACCGACGCGCTGGTCGGCGCCGTCGTCGCGATCATGTCGCTCGGACGGGCCGGCGCCGATGCGATCATGATCCGCCATGTCGCCGACCAGGCCCGCGTGATGGCCGGCGGCTGAGCGCCGCGATGGCGCCGCCTCACTCGCCGAGCGCGCGGATGACAACGTCGCTGGGTCAACGCTCACAATCTCCGCGCCCTCGGTCGCGAGAACGAGGCGCCTTTGATGCCTAACGATAGCGATTGGGCTATTGAACCCGTCCAAGACAAAAGGCAAGTTCGCCTCGGCATCTGACTTACGGGTGTCACAAATAGGCAGCTTAAGCACCCTCACAGGCCTGGATCGGCTCCGCCGGTCGCAATCTTCTGTCATGTATGCAGAAATAGCCTTCAACCCTCGGATCGATCTCCACTGTCGTTCGTTCTCCTTCGTTGCGTGAAGGCGGGGAATACTGACGGTGGTGGAAATCTCGGTGCTGGTCGTCGACGACGACTTTTTGATCCGGCTGGACCTGGTGGACTATCTTCAGACTGAAGGTTTCACGGTCTTCGAAGCCGGTGACGCCGACGCCGCCATTGCCATATTGGAGGCAAATCCGGCTATCCATATTTTGCTCACCGACGTCGACATGCCGGGCAGCATGGATGGGCTCAAACTCTCGGCCGCGGTGCGGAATCGCTGGCCGCCGGTCCGTATCGTGGTGACATCCGGCCACCGCATGGTTGTGGCCACCGCCTTGCCCGAAGGCAGTGTTTTCTTTTCAAAGCCTTATGCGCCTGAAACCCTCGCCCGGTCTCTTCGCGACCTTGTCATCGTTCCGGATGAATAGCCGGAACGTTTTCCATCGGCTCATATTGAGCCTTTGAGCACACCCCGAGGTGCCGAAGTCGCCTTTGGCACGGTGAGCCGCGCGATCATCGACAAATGAGGATGACATGAATGCAAACGAGCTGGCCAAACGATTCATGGACAAGACCGCTGCCGCGACGGCCGAGAAGGACAGGCAAGTCCAGGAGGCGGTGACAAACGTGGACAAACGGATGGCGGATGTCGAGCACTGCAAGACGGCCATGGAGCAGCATGTCATTCCCTTCCTGAAGGAGCTGCAAGCGGCCTTGCCGGACGGGCAGTTCTCGCTCGCCCCGCAGATCAGCGCGCAGGACCATCGGTTCGTAGGCGTCTCCTTCAAGCTGGGCGATGGTCCGGCGACGTCGATTTCGACGGCGTTTGGCAATGTCATCATCGCGCAGGGCGGCGACAGCGGTTCGTCCAAGGGCGTGCAGTTCGTTTATGCACCGGATGCGGAGCCCTATATCTCGAACTCAGGCGACCTGACGCGCGAGAAGATCGCGAAGCTAGTGGAAATGGTCATGGACAACAGCTGATCTGACCCTTTCCCAACCAGGCTGAACGTTCGCACTGAATCCGACAAAGGCCAAAGGGGCCGTCTTTGGCCGGCGGCGACCCTGCGCAAGAAAGTCTTTGACCATGAGAAGCATTCGGCAATGCCGCCGGACCAACCCGGACGCATGCTGACAGTGTTTTCAATCGCTATGGCGGTGAAAGTTGCCCAAATGTCCGAACAGCTGGGGCCGGCCACGCGGTGTTGATATCCGTCGGATAAGGCTGCCAGCCGGCAATATTGCAATGCTCCAACCGACAATGCGCCGCCTCTCATTCAGCTTCTGTGGCCGCTGAGAACGTCCATCAGCCGTTGTGGACTTCCGACCGTGGACGAGAAAGCCGAACTATATAGTTTCAACCCGGCGCGATCGGCGGGTCGAACTGGATCTCCGCTTGGCTTAGCCGTCCTTCGTCGCCGCGATGCTTTACGTCGAGCGGGCATACCTTCGCACGGTCGTTGTTGGTCGGGACGACGTGGAAATAAAGGGCATCCTGCCACGAGCGGCCGCCCCATGCAGACGCGGACCCGATCGAACGCCACTGGATCGACCTTGTCCTTCGGGCCGAACATGCGCTTGGTGTCGGCCGGCGTCGCAGCGAGGGCCAGCAACGCGTCGCGAACGGCCTCCCGGCAACACGCTCATCGTCTACACTTCCAATAGCGGCCTCCATATGAACAATTGGCCGGACGGGGCGATGATCCCCCTCCGTTCGGAGCAGAGAACCAAATTGGGAGGGCGCTTTCCGTGTGCCCATTGTCGCGAACTCCTCGGCCCGGCATGAGGGCGGCGATACTCGTAGATACTAATGTCTTCAAGCAGATCACTCTCCCGAAGCGCTGCATGGAGCCCCGGATACGCTCGTCGGTTGATTGCGGAGAATCGGGATTTCTTCGAGTCCGATGCGGGGCGTGAAGCTCGAAACTTATCCGGCGTCGTCAATTTGCTGGCGCGACGTTTCGAGGCCCGTGAGGAGCGTCGAACTGGTCGAGTCCGTCCTGCCGCTGTCCGAGGTTTCGGGGGGATTCCCTGCGAGACTACAATTCCGACCCCGCCTCCCGGATGGTGAGCAGTCTGCTGAGGAACGTCGTGTCCGCCAAGCGGAGATATCGGAGCGTGGCAAGCAGGCCCCGAAAACTAGCTGGCGGCTCCGGAGGTCAGCGACCTGCGGGAGCCGCCTGCCTCCTTACTACTGGACGGGTCCACCGCTCATTCCTGGCTTACCCGGCAGGGAAGCGGGATGAAGCTCGTAGTCCTTCTGCTTGTCCTTGGGGACATAGAGGCGTTCGCGCATCACGCTGTCCTCGCCCCAGTTGTACATGAAGTTCGGCGTCCCCGGAGGCACATTGGCGAACCGCTTGCCGATGACGAGAGCCGCCGCATATTCGGTGAGCCCGACGCCGTTGACGTTCTCGGTATAGAGCTTCTGATAGTCCTTCATGAGCTCGACGCGTTTGGCCGGATCTTTGCTGCTGAGGATGAAGGCATTGACGATGTCGACCATCTTCTCCTCATAGGGGAGCAGGTCGAGCGACCCATCCGTGCCGGCGCGGTGGAACAGGCTGGTGCGCGGCCCCGTCGGCGCGAGGCTGGCGGTGTTCTGGACCACGGTCAGCAACTCGCTGCCGACATTGCGCATCAGCATCCAGTCGAACTTGCCGGCCTGTTCCGTCGAGGTCAGCGTCGCGCCCTGCAACGAATTGGGAATGGCCTCGATGCCGGCCTTCTGCAATTGCGCGATCACACCCTGCATCAGGTCGGTGTCGGTTACGATCTGGCTGTCCCCGGTTATGATGATCTTCAGGTTCTGGCCTCCGACGCCAGGCGTTTCCTTCGGGAAATTCACGAAGCCGTCGCCATCTGTATCGACGAGGCCGAGCTTCGCCAGCAACGCGCTGCTGCTCTCGGGCGAGAACGGATAATAGACCGTCGAGGCCTTGTCGTAATAGGGCGAGTCCTTGTAGAGGCCGCCTGGATAGATCGCGGTGAAGGGCCCCTTGGCGAGCGATTCCCCCAGTGATTTCCGATCGATCACGTAGGTGATCGCCTTGCGGAAATCGATGTTGCGGTTGAGTTCGCGAACCGCCTGCGCCCGGACGTCCGGCTCGCCCCAGCCATTTGCGCTGAGGTTCGGATAGAGCGTATAGGCGATCGTGCGCGGGCCGAAGGCCAGCCGCGCCGGTGCATCCGGCTCGGCCGAGCGCTTCAGCGCCTCGACATAGCCTTCCGGCTGCTCGAGATTGGTATAGTCGCCGGTTCCGGCCGCGGCCATCATGTCGCGGTTGGCCCAGGTCGAGAGCTTGTACTGAACCTCGTCGAGATAGGGCAGCTGATTGCCGGCCTCGTCGACCTTCCAATAGTAGGGATTGCGGCGAAGCACGATAATGTCGTCGGGGCGGTACTCGACCGGTACCCAAGCGCCCATCACCGGCCAGTTCATGAATTCCGGCGGGAAGGCGTTCCTGTACTGGTCGTAGGTGTTCTTGGAGTATTTGGGGTGCTGCGGCTTCAGCAGATGCGCGGGCCCCGGGCAGAACGTGCCATAGGCCATGGCGTAGATAAAGCTCTTGGGGAACGCGTCTCTGAATGTCCATTCGATCGTGTTGTCGTCGATCGCCTTCAGTGTCGTGCCGACGCCAAAGGTCTCGGGGCTCGCCCCGTTGGTCGGCGTGACGTTGGGATCGAGCACATTGTCGTTCCAGTAAAACATGACGTCGTCGGACGAGAAGGGCACGCCATCCGACCACTTCGCGCCCTCGATGAGACGCATCGTCAAGCGGTGACCGTCCTCCGACCAGGTCCAGTCCCTCGCCAGATTGGGGAGCGGCTCCAGTGCCTCGGGCTTCAGCTGGAACAGAGGGCCTGTTCGCGTCAGGCATTCGAACATGCCGATGTCGATGCCGCCCCATCCCTGGGCCTGCCCGGCTTGGTAGTTCCAGCCCTCCGGCCTGCCACCGATCACATGGCGGAGCACATCGCCATAGACGCCGATGCCATCGACCATGTTGGCCTTCTTGTAGACCAGCGGCTCCTTCGGCAGGCGATCCTTGACGGGCGGCAGCTTGCCGGTCGAGACGAAGTTCTTCGTGAGCCATTCCGGCTCGTGATAGGCCGGAAGGGCCTCGAAGGTGAGGATATCGTCGACGGTGACGAAGTTCGGCGTGCTCTGCGCCGAAAACTTCGGCGGGTCGGGCGGGACGGTCGGGGGCACGATGTCGGCCCGTGCCACGCCAGAGAACGTGCTCAGCATCAAGACTGCCGCGAGCGGCTGAAGTCGCCTGGACATGGTTCACCTCCTTGCGAGCACTCCGACGACAGTCCGGCGTCGGCGTGCACAAATCGGCAGAGTGGTCTGCCCGCCGTTTCCTCTTGCCGGGCATGCATCCGTGGCGAAGGCGCCTGACGCCGCATCTGGTTTTTGTCCCGACGGTCGAGGCTAACCCCGGCGACTGCCGTGAAGGAATGCGCGGGTGTTGCCAAGACCTTCGAGATTGTCGCGTCGTCGCAGGGGATCCGCGCGTCCGCCGACCCGGGCAGAAGGCCTTCGATCGCGGACGAACCGTCCGTCCTGATCGAAATCGATTCCCGTCCGCCGATCGCGTTCTCTACAGCCATGCTTCATTGAAAGAGGCCCGCGAATGCTATCGGGCCGGTCAGCGTGGCAGACATGCAGTTCTGAATGGCTCCAGAAGCGCGGCCCCATGCGGCCGGCGCGACCGGCAACGCCGTCCACGAGCCAAGCGACCGCTTCGCCAGACAGGCCAAAATCGAATGTGTTTGAAACACCAGATCATTCGCCCCTCTCGGCGCCGCGACTAGGCTGCAGGACGCTTGGAAGGAGTAACCCCATGAGCGATTTCGATTTGCAGGACTATCTTTTCGACTTGCGCGGCTATCTCATCCTCGAGAAGGCTATCGACGCCAAGCTGCTCAGCGAGCTCAACGCAGCCTTCGACGCCTTTCCCGAACTCGGCTTTGGCGACTGGTGGGGCAACGTCCAGCGCCTTGATAACAATGGCCATGCCGGTGCCGAACTGCAGAACATCGTCGAGGCTGGAAAGCCGTTCGAGACCTTGATCGACCATCCGTCCTGGGTGGACCGTCTGCGACGCTACTGCGGCGAGGATGGAACCTATGTGCAGGGGCTCTACATCGACGAATGCTTTGCCTCGATCCGGCGCAATGGCGGCTATTTCCCGATCCATTCCGGCGGCCAGGACGGTGTCATCCGCAACCAGTTCCGCTTCGTGAACGGCAAGTTTCGCTGCGGCCAGGTGAACATCCTGCTGGCGCTGACTGATATCGGCCCCGGCGATGGCGGAACCCGGATCCTTCCAGGCAGCCACAAGAGCAACTTCGCCCATCCGGTCTTCGCCCGCGATTTCTCCGAACGCATGAAGGATACCGACGAGACGGTTGAGGGCTCGATCGAGATCAACATGAAGGCCGGCGACGCGCTGATGTTCGTCGACGCGCTGTCACATGGGGCAACTAAGCGGATCAACCCGGGCGATCGCCGCGTCGTCATCTACCGCTACGGCCCGAGCTGGGGCAACACGCGGTACGGCTTCCGCTATTCGCAGGAACTGCTCGACCGGCTGACGCCGGCGCAGCGACGCATCCTCGAGCCGATCCTGCCGCGACAGCCGGGGACAGAGCGCGGCCTCGAGCGCTAGATTGGGCCATTGTCTGTGGAGGAAGGCTCTTGAGCGAACGGGTCGTGACCGCAGCCCCCGAGTCATCGCCGATCATTTCGGGGCTGCAGGAGCAGGAACTGGGCAACAGCTCCAGCCGGGGCTTCAGGCCGCAGGGTACCAAGGACTGGCTGCTGGTCACGACACTCGGCGGGCGCGGCTATGTCCGCACCCCGAATGGCCAGCGCGAACTCGTCCGAGGCGAGATGCTCTTGATCGCGCCGGACACCCCGCAGGAATATGGCCATTACGACGACACCAGCCAGTGGGTGAACATCTGGGTGCATTTCCGCCCGCGCGTTCACTGGATCGCCTGGCTCTCCTGGCCGCGCTTCTCCCGCGGCGTGATGGTGCTCGAGTCTGGAGAGCGCTTGGCTGAGATCGAGGCGGAGCTGCGGCGGATGGTCGAGCTTGCCAATAGTCCAGCCAGGTTGCGGCTCGATGCGTCGATGAACTGCCTCGAGCGGGTGCTGATCATGGCCGACGACCTCAACCCGCTCCACGCCGTCAGCGGCCTCGACACGCGCATCCGCAAGGCGCTGGAACTCGTCGGCGAGCGGCTGCGCGAGCCGATCCGCGTCGATGATCTCAGCCGGGCTGTGGGTCTCTCCCGCTCGCGCTTCAGCATGCTGTTCGCGCGCGAGGTGAAGTTGTCACCGCAGTCCTATATCGAGCTGGCGCGCCTCGGCCGGGCGGCGCAATTGCTGAAATCATCCTCATGGTCGATCGCAGAGATCGCCGAAGAAGCCGGCTTCCCCAACGCCTTCTACTTCTCGACGCGTTTCAGACGGCATTACGGTCTCGCGCCCTCCGCCTACCGCGAACGCGCCGACCGCCGCGACGGCAATCGCGCCGACGCGTGACGCGGAGGATTCTCCGGCGGCGGCAACGGACGTGCATCGTTGGCGCAGGCAGGACGCTTCGACGAGTTGTCCGGATGCGGGGCAGCCACATTCCGCTGGCTGAACCCGGCTTTCCAGCCCCCCTCACAACGCCGGCAACCCTTCTCGCTGCCACCGCCAAGAGGTGCGACAAGCGGGGCTTGCCTCAGATCATAAATCATATATGATTGACGATTAGGGAGAGAGTGATGCTTCGACTGGACGGCGAGACAGCCATCGTGACGGGTGGAGGGCGCGGTATCGGCGCCGCAACAGCGCGGCGGCTTGCGGCCGAGGGCGCGCGCGTTGCGGTCGTCGACCGCGATGACGTCACGGCTGCGTCGGTGGCGGCGGAGATTGTCGCGGCTGGCGGCAGAGCAGTCTCGCTGGTCGCCGACATCGCGGACGAGAACGCCATAGCCGCGATGGCCAACGACGCGGCGGCAGCCTTTGGCCCGATCTCGATCCTCGTGAACAACGCCGGTATCGCTGTTTTCGATACGCCGGAAGAGCTCTCGCTCGCCGATTGGCGGCGCTGCATGGCTGTTGATCTCGATGGTGCCTGGCTCTGTGCCCGTGCGGTGCTTCCCGCCATGCGCGCGGCCCGGCGCGGCGCGATCGTAAACATCGCGTCGGTGCACTCGTTTCAGGTGCTGAAGGGGGCGTTCCCCTACGGCGTCGCCAAGCATGGGGTCGTCGGCCTGACGCGGGCACTGGCGATCGAATATGCGGCCGAGGGCATCCGCTGCAACGCGGTCTGCCCGGGCTATGTCGATACACCGATCATTGACGAGACGCTGGTCGGCCATCCCGATCCAGACGGCTTCAAGCGGCGGGCCGCGGCGCTGCATCCGCCGGGGCGCGTCGGGCGGCCAGACGAGATCGCCGCGGCGGTGCTCTTTCTCGCCTCCTCCGAGGCAAGCTTCGTCAATGGCGCCAGCCTGATGGTCGATGGCGGCCGATCGCTGCTCTACCACGACTGAAACAAGGGAAGGCGGCCGCAAGAGGCCGCGAAACTGGGAGGAATGGCATGAACAATCGCTTGATCGCGCTGACCGGCGCGGCTCTTCTGCTGAGCGCCGGGGCATCCTTCGCCGCCGACGCGCCGCACTTCTTCTATCTGAACAAGCTCGGCGACAATGCCTGGTTCGTCGACGAGGTCGCCGGCGCCAAGGCGGAGGCCGAGAAGCTTGGCGCCAAGTTCACTAGCCAGGATCTCCAGTCGGATTCGAACCGCGCCATCACGGCGGTCGATACGGCGATCGCCGCCGGCGCCGCCGGCATCGTCATCGTCGTTCCCGACCAGCAGATCGGCCCGGCCGTGCTGAAGAAGGCGGAGGAAGCCGGCATTCCGATGATCGCCGTCGACGACGGCATCAAGGATGCGGCCGGCAAGTCGGCGCCGTTTGTCGGCTTCTCCGGCACGGAGATTGGCAAGCAGGTCGGCATGGCCATCGTCGACATGTATGGCAAGCTCGGCTGGGCCAAGCCCGGCGCCGAGACGAAGCTGATCTCGGTCGAGGTGCAGACCCTGTCCGTCTGCATGGACCGGACCGACAACACCATCGCCGTACTGAAGGAGAAGCTGGGTCTCACCGACGACCAGATCATGCATGTGCCCTATGATCCGGGTACGCAGGACAAGGCTCTGGCCGGCGTCTCGCAGGCGATCACCGCCTATCCCGCCGTTACCAAATGGCTGATCGCATCGTGCAACGACGATGGCGTCCTCGGCGCCGTCCGCGCGCTCGAACAGGCCGGCTTCAAGGCCGACGACATGATCGGAGTCGGCATCAATGGCCAGCTCGCCTGCGAGGAATTCAAGAAGGCCGAGCAGACGGGCTTCCGCGGCTCGATCTTCGTCGATTCCAAGGTGCATGGCTCGACCGCGATCCGCCTTCTCAACGCGAAAGTCACCAAGGGAGAGGCCATCCCCGAGCGGACGATCATCGAGGGCCGTCTGATCACCAAGGACAGCAATGGCGGCGCCTGCGCGCCCTGAACGCGACCATCGCTCCCCTCTCCCGCCGGGGGAGGGGAGTTCGTCCCGATTGCCGAAAGACCATCATGACCGAACCCGTCCCGATGCTCGAACTCGCCGGCATCTCCAAGAGCTTCCCCAATGTGCGGGCCCTCGGCGACGTGTCGATCTCCGCGCGCGCCGGCGAGGTGCTCGCCCTGATGGGTGAGAACGGCGCCGGCAAGTCGACGCTACTCAAGATCATGACCGGGGCCTACCAGCCCGACAGCGGCGAGATCCGCCTCGACGGCAAGCCGGTGCGCTTCGCCTCCCCGGTCGATTCCCGTCGCCATGGCATCCGCGTCGCCTACCAGGAGCCGGACATCGTCGCGGGCACGACGGTGGCGGAGAACCTCTTTCTCGGCGAGTTGCCGCGCATCGGTCGCCGGCTCGTCGACTGGCGTCGCCTCAACAGCGATGCCGAGGCGCTCCTCGCCTCGTTTCGCTTCGGCCGGGCCCTGCGGCCGTCGACGCCGGCCGACCGCCTTTCGCCCGCCCAGCGGCAGATGATCGAGATTCTCCGGGCGCTCCGCGGCGATCTCAAGGTGCTGGCGCTCGACGAGCCGACCTCGTCGCTCTCCGAGGCCGATGCAGAGGATCTGTTCAGCCTGATCGCGCAGCTGAAGGCGCGCGGCGTTGCCCTCATCTATGTCTCGCACCGGATGAAGGAGATCCTCCGCCTCGCCGACCGTGTCTCGGTCCTGCGCGACGGGACGCTGGTGGGGACGCGGCCGGCCGAGGAGCTGGACGATGCGACCTTGATCCGGATGATGGTCGGCCGCTCGCTGTCCGAAGTGATGAAGCGCAAGCGCCACACCACGACGACGCCGGTTCTGGCGATCAGCGGGCTGTCGTCGTCCAAGGTCCGCGACATCGATATCACCGTGCACAAGGGCGAGGTCGTCGGCCTCGCCGGGCTGATCGGCGCCGGTCGCACGGAACTCGCCAAGACGATCTTCGGCGCCTTCCAGCATGATCGCGGCCGCATCGAGGTCGATGGCCGCGCCCTCCGCATCCGCACGCCGCGCGATGCCATCGACGCCGGCATCGCCTATGCGCCAGAGGAGCGGAAGGCTGACGCGTTGCTCCTGGAGCGCTCGGTCGGCGAGAATGCCAGCCTCGCCATCCTGCGCCGGCTGACCCGCCTCCGCCTGATCGACCGCAGGCGCGAGCACGCCATCGTTGGTGACTTCGTGCAGCGGCTCCGCGTCAAGACGCCGTCGCTGTCCCAGCCGGTCGGCAAGCTCTCCGGCGGCAACCAGCAGAAGGTCGTGCTGGCGCGCTGGCTCGCCGCCGTGCCGAAGCTGCTCATCCTCGACGAGCCGACACGCGGCATCGATGTCGGCGCCAAGAGCGAGATCTATGCGCTGATCGAGACGCTGGCCAAGGACGGACTCGGCATTCTCCTGATCTCCTCAGAACTGCCCGAGATTCTCGGCCTGTCCGATCGCATCGTTTGCATGCAGCACGGCCGCATCACCGGCGAACTCGACGGCGCCGCGGCGACCGAGGAAGCCGTGCTCCACCTTTGCATGGCCTCCGATGTCGCCGCCCCGCGCGTGCCCGTCATGGCCGATTCCCCTGTCGAGAGGCTGACCCATTGACCGACCACACCACGCTTGCCCGCAGCGAACCGGCCGAGACAACTGAGCCGACCTCGACATGGCGGCTGCTGATCGACCGCATCGGCGCGCAGAATCTCAGTCTGCTGGCGGCCCTCGCCATCCTCATCGCCATTTTCGGGACGGCGCAGAGCGAGATCTTCTTCCTGCCGCGCAACCTCACCAACATCCTGAATGCGGTGGCCATTCTCGGCCTCGTCGCCTCGGCTCAGACCATCGTCATCATCTCCGGCGGCATCGATGTATCCGTCGGGTCCAATGTCGGCATGTCCGCCGTGACCGCGGCGCTCGCCATGCTGGCGGTCGATCAGGCCGGTGTCGGCATCGTCGCTGCGCTGGTGGTCGGAACGCTGGGTGGCCTCGTCAACGGCCTCCTCGTGACAAAGGGGCGCGTCAACGCCATCATCGCGACGCTCGCGACCATGGCGATCTTCCAGGGCATCGCCTTCATCGTCACCAATGGCCGCGGCATCGGCGTCATCAACTCTTCCTTCAACTGGATCGGCTCGGGGCGCGTCGTCGGCATCCCGATCTCGGTCCTCGTCTTTCTCGGCGTGGCGCTCTTGCTGATGGTCTTCATGCGGGCGACCGATATCGGCCGCAACATCTATGCGATCGGCGGCAATCCGAGCGCGGCCAAGCTGGTCGGCATCGATGTCGAGAAATACCGCATCGGCGTGTTCGTGCTGTCCGGCTTCGTCTGCGGCATCGCCGCGGTGCTGCTCACCGCCCGCGCCACGTCCGGCCAGCCCTCGTCCGGCTCCGGCGGTCTCGAACTCGAGGCGATTACCGCCGCCTTCCTCGGCGGCTGCGCGATGTCGGGCGGCAAGGGAACGATCGTCGGCACCATTCTCGGCGTGCTGATCATCGGGACGCTCAACAACGGCATGATCCTCATGCAGGTGCCGACCTTCTACCAGCTCGTCGCCAAGGGCGTCCTGCTGCTCGGCGCGGTGATGCTGATGGAATTCCGCACGGCCAAGCGGGATTGAGGAGAGAGCGATGACCGACGTCCACTGCGTGCTCGACTGTCTCGACAAGCTCGGCGAAGGAGCCTTCTGGTGCCCCGAGGAACAGGTGCTCTATTGGCTCGACGTGCCGATGCCCTCGCAGCTGCACCGCTTCGATCCAGAGAGCGGCAAGCATGACTGCTGGCCGATGCCGGAGATGATCGCCTCGATGGCGAAGCGCCGCGACGGAACCCTCCTCGTCGCTTCGCATCACGGGCTCAACGTTTTCGATCCCCGGAGCGGATCGTTGAAGCGGATCGCGGCGCCCGAGGCCGGCAAGACCGGCAACCGCTCCAATGACGGCGCGACGGACGCCAGGGGTCGCTTCTGGTTCGGCACCATGGCCAACAACATCGCCGAGGACGGCAGCTATTTTGCGCCCGGCGTTGCGGACGGCGTTCTCTGGAAGATCGAGCCGGACTTCCGGATGATCCCGGTCGAAGGCGGCATCGGCATTGCGAACGCCACCGCCTGGAGTCCGGACTGGGCGACCTTCTACTTCGCCGACACGGCCGAGGCGACGATCTACGCCTGGGACTTCGATCTCGAGCTCGGTGCCCTCTCGAACAAGCGGGTCTTCGCCCGGCCGGAAGGTCATGGCTATCCCGATGGCGCCTGCATCGATGCCGAGGGGTATCTATGGAACGCCCGCTGGGAAGGCGCCTCGCTCATCCGCTTTGCGCCCGACGGCAGTATCGATCGCATCGTCCCGATCCCGGCCGAGCGCGTGACGAGCTGCGCCTTCGGCGGACCCGACCTCGGCACGCTCTATGTCACAACCTCCCGCCTGCATCTGACCGACGAGCAGCTGCAACGCCATCCCCAGTCCGGCGGCATCTTCGCCTTCCGGCCGGGGGTCGTCGGCCTCCCCCGTCCGGCTTTCGGAGGATGACGATCATGTCCGTTCTCTCGGCTCCCTTTCTCGAAACCCCATCACCGGCAGACCGCTCCATGCCCCTCGACGACACACAGTCCGTGCCCGCCTCGCGCCCGCTCGAAGGCATCCGCGTCATCGACCTGACGCTGGCGCTGGCCGGGCCGCTTTGCACCCAGCGCCTCGGCGACATGGGCGCGGAGGTCATCAAGATCGAAGGTCCGCGCCGGCCCGATTTCACCCGCCGCGCGCCGATGCTCGATACCTGGCTCGGCGGCGAGACGACGCCCTACCTCTCGATCAACCGCAACAAGAAGTCGGTCGCCATCGACCTCAAGTCGCCGCAAGGCCACGCCCTGCTGATGCGCCTGGTCGCCGGGGCGGATGTCGTGGTGCAGAACATGCGCCCGGGCGCCGCCGAGCGGCTCGGCATCACCTTCGAGAGCCTGAAGGCCGCCAATCCGAAGATCGTCTATGTCTCGATCTCCGGCTATGGCGACAGCGGCCCGATGGTGCCGCGGCCAGGGCAGGATCTCCTGGTGCAGAGCTTCTCAGGCACCACCTTCAATGCCGGAACCAGTGACGGCCTTCCGCACCCCTCGCCGATCTATCTCGTCGACGTCGCGGCCTCGCACAATGCCTGCGAAGCCGTGCTCGCCGGCCTCATCCAGCGCGACCGCCAGGGCATCCCCGTGGCAGCAAAGGTGTCGCTGCTGCAGGCGGTGCTGGAAATCCAGATCCAGGAGATCACGACCTATCTCTCGACCGGCAAATACGCTCCGCGCGGCACCTCGCCCTATGCGTCGACCTGGATGGAACCGCCCTATGGCATCTACAAGACGGCCGACGGCCACATGGCCATTGCGCAGGCCGATCTCGGCGTGATCGCCGAGGTACTCGGCTCCGACGAACTGGCCGCGAAGGCGAAGGCGCGGCCGGATCCGGCGGCGACCAAGGCGTTCGGCGCCTGGCGCGACAGCATCTATCCGCTGCTGCAGACCCTGCTTGCCGACCGCCAGAGCGAGCCGACCATCGACGCGCTGACGGCGCGCGACGTCTGGTGCGGCCCAGTGCTCGATTATGCCGGTCTCGCCGCGCATCCGCAGTCTGCCGGCCTCTTCGCCGATGTCGTGCATCCCAGAGCCGGAACCTTGCGGACGCTCGCGCCGGTCATCCGGTTCTCGACGGCGCCGGAGCCGGTGCTCAATCCGCCGCCCGGGCTTGGCCAGGACACCGATGCCGTCCTCGCCGCACTCGGCCTCGCGGCGGCCGAGATCAATACTCTCAAGCAGGAAGGTGTGGTCGCATGACCGAATTCATCAAGCTGACGAAGGCGGACGGCATCGCCGAGATCCTGATCGACCGGCCCGAAAAGCTGAACGCGATCACGCCGGAGATGTTCAAGGGCCTCCGCGATGCGCGGCGCGACATCAACGACGACAACGATATCCGCGTCGCCATCATCCACGGTGCCGGCGACCGTGCCTTCTCGGCCGGCACCGACATCAAGACGCTCGATACCTACAAGGATGCCTGGGCATGGCGGAACCGCATCGACTACGCGACGCAGCTTCGCCGCATCACTAAGCCGACGATCGCCGCCATGAAAGGCTGGGCCGTCGGAGGCGGGCTTGAGATCGCCATCAATTGCGACATCCGCGTTGCCGCCCGCTCGACCAAGATCGGCGCGCCCGAGGTCAAGCATGGCTGGCTGGGCGGCGGCGGCCAGACCCAGATGCTGACCCGGCTCGTCGGCTACGGCAAGGCGATGATGATCTGCCTGACCGGCGATACCTACACCGCCGAGGAGGCCTATCGCATGGGCGTCGTCGAGATGCTGGTCGACGACGGCAAGGAACTCGAGACCGCCCGCGCCCTGGCGGCCCGTATCGCTCAGCACACGGCGATCGCCACGCAGACCGTGAAGGAAGGCATCCGGGCGGCCCTCAACGGCACGCTCGACGGCGCCTCCCGCTACGAGAACGACCTCATGGTTCTCGCCTTCGCGCTCGGCAATCAGCGCGAGGGGATCGACAAGTTCACGAGCCGCAAGGACTGAGGCACTTCAGCCCTGTCACTTGCCGGGCATTTCGAGCCGTTCGTAGCCGCCGGTGATGTGATCACGCATGGCGGCGCGAACGGCGTCGCGGTCGCCGCGGCGGAGCGCTTCGATGATTTCGACATGCTCGCGAACGATGCGCGCGCTGTCGGGGACGCCGCGGCCATAGAAGATCTGGATGATGCGCTGATGATAGCCGAGCCGGTTGTAGGAATCGATCACGAACGGGTTGTCGGAAAGTCCGACCAGAACGATGTGGAAGCGCTCATTGGTCGTGATGAAGCGGCGGTATTCCTCGATCGAGAGGCCGGCATCGATGCCGGCGAGCGTCTCGTTGATCGCCGAAAGCTCCGCGATCACCGCGGCATCCACCCGGTCCAGTCCGCGATCGACGGCGCCGACTTCGAGGATCAGCCGCGCTTCGAACAGATGGCGCATCTCCAGCGCGCCGGCTTTGGGGGCGACGCGGTAGCCCTTGTTCTGCTCGAAGGTGACGAAGCGCTCGGCATGAAGGCGCACCAGAGCCTCGCGAACCGGAATCTGGCTGGTGCCGTAGTCGCGGGCCAGCGCGTCGATCACCAGCCGCTCGCCTTCGGCGAGGGCTCCCGAGGCGATGCGCAGCTGAAGGTCCTCATAGGCGAGATCGACCAGGCTGGACGGACGCAGCGGGCGCGCGGTCGCGGGCTGCGCCCGAAGGTTCTTCGCCTTTGCTTTCCCGCTCATTCTGCAACTCCGCCTCTGCCCATCTCCTTCACAGTATTTCCTTTAGTCAGTTTCATATCAAGACAGGATCGCCCATGACCAAGAACGTTCGACTCACCGGTCTGTCATGGGGGCATCGACGTGCATCAGGCCCTCTCACGCCACTTTCACGGCGATTTCGTCAATTGCACCCGGAAACAGAAATAGAATGGTCCGATCGAACGCTATCTGGCTTCGAACACCAGGATATATATGATGCGGCTGCTCATTTCGACATGATCATATATGATCATCCCTTTTCTGGAGATATCGCCAAGGCAGGAATACTTCTGGACCTTGCACCCGCCTTGCCGGACTTGCTCGGGCCCGAATGTGACCCGCTCTATATCGGCCCGTCGCTGGACAGCTATCGCTTCGAGGGCAGCGTGTATGGAGCGCCGATCGACGCAGCGACAGAGCATGCGCTCTATCGATCCGATCTCCTTGCCACGCTAGCTGCGCCGGTTCCGCGCAACTTTGACGCGGTGATCGATCTCGGCCGCTCGGCGCGGGCACGCGGGCTCTATCTCGGCGCCGCCGTCGCGACCCCGCATGCTGGGCTTGCGGCGGCCGCGCTCATGGCCAATACCGGCCATGCCTGGTCGACGCGTCATGCCGCGCCGCTCATGATCGACGCGGCCGCGCTCGCCGTGGCGCTCGATGCTCTGGCCGAACTTGTCAGCTTCTGCCCGCGTGAGGCGCTCAACTGGAATTCCATCGACCTGCATGAGGCGATGGTGGCGCGCGACGACATCGTCTATGCACCCTGCGTCTATGGCTATGCCACCTATGGCGAGGTCGACATGCGCCGGCGTCTGTCCTTCGCCGACTTTCCCGGCCGGACGGCCCCCTATGCCGCTTGCAGCGCGATCGGCGGCACGGCGCTCGGCGTCACAGCCAGCTCGCCGAACCCCGATGCCGCGCTCGCCTTCGTCCGCTTCGCCCTTTCGAACGAAGCGCAGGAAGTGATCATCCCCGCCCACCACGGCCAGCCGGCCCGCCGGTCGGCCTGGCTCGATCCCGATGTCGATGAGCGCTTCAATGGTTTCTTTAGCGGCGTGCGCCAGTCGCTCGAGACCGCGTGGATCCGCCCGCGCATGCCCGGCTACATCCCCTTCCAGCACGAGGCCGGAGCGATCTCTGCGCGCTTCCTGCGGGGCGACATCGCTCGGGAGGCGGCCGTCTCCGCCATAGTTGCGGCAGCCGCGAACGTCGGAGTGGCATCATGAGCCTGCGCCACGTAGTCCAGAACGACAGCGTCCGCATCGTCTTCGATCCGGAAGGCGGGCACATGGAGCGTGTCACCTTCGACGTCGATGGGCGCGAAATCGAGCCGCTGCACCGGGCGCCTTGGAACGGCGGCGGCGCGCTCGGCGAGGATGTTCCGGTCGTTCTGAAGAAGCTCGCCGGCGACTTCTTCTGCGCCCCCTTCTGCCAGTCCGACGTCGAGCCTGCGCCCTGGCATGGTTGGACGTCGAACGGTCTCTGGCGCTTCGTCGGCGTCGAGCAGCGCGGCGACGGCGGCACCACCACCCGCTTCCGGCTCGATCCACGCGTCATGGGCGCCGCCGTGACCAAGGAGATCACGCTGCGCCCCGGCCATACTTTCGTCTACCAACGCCACATCTTCGAGGGCGGATCGGGATCGCTGCCGGTCGCCCACCACGCCATGGTCAGGACCGACATGCCAGTCACGCTGTCCTTCTCGCAGAAGGCCTTCGGTACGACACCGGATAGTCCTGTCGAGACCGATCCGGCGCTCGGGCACGCTGCGCTCGCCTATCCTCAGCGGTTCACGGATCTTCGGTCGTTGAAGGGCGCCGATGGGACTGCGATCGACGGCACGCACCATCCGATCGACCCGCAGGCCGAGGATCTTGTGCTGCTGGTCGACGCGCCGGGGTCCGATTTCGCCTGGTCGGCGGCCCTTTCGCCCGAGGGTGGCTTTCTGTTTCTCGGGCTGAAGGATCCGCGCATTCTTCCCGCGACACTGCTGTGGATGTCGAATTTCGGTCGCACCTATGCGCCCTGGTCGGCGCGTCACGGCCATTGCCTCGGGATCGAGGAATTGTGCTCGAATGGCGGTCTCGGCCATGCTGCGTCGGTCGCGCCGAATGTGCTGTCCTCTGCCGGCGTTCCGACGGCGATCACGCTCGATCCCGAGGGATCGACGACGGTTTCCTATGCCTTCGGCGCCATCCCCGTCGACCGAGGCTGGCGCCGCATCGTCAGCATTGTGGCCACCGATGCCCAGATTCTCATCGAGGACGAGAGCGGAAGGAGCGCGGCAATTCCATTCGACCGATCCTCGCTCGCGGTTGGCCAATAACGACGGCCGACGACTTCGACGTCACGATATTCGTTCGAACTGAGGGCCGGAGGCGACTAGTCGCCCCGTTGGCTCGATGCAAATGCAAAATGGGAGCCCGCGGACGCTTGGCTGGAGTGATCCGGCTGCCTATCGATCGCAGAAGTCGCCGATTTTCGACTCAGCCGCAGCGATTCCGTTTTCGAAGCGTTGCAGTGTCGGGTGCGGCGTGCCGAGGAGTGGCGCGTCGGGCGAGAGCTATCTCTGATGGATCTCGTAGTCCGGGCGCAGCCACACCCGTCTGGACCACCCACCTTCAGCTGTTCCGGCTCGTCAACTCACCCAGTCGCTGCGGCGCAGATTGCGCGAGACATTCACCTCGATGCGTCGCTCGTTAGCTGCGCGACTTTCGCGCGCCAGCTACAAGGAACTCGCCCTTACTGATCGCTATGTTGCACGATGAGCGATGAGATGACCCCACAAGAAGCTCCAACACTGGCAGATATCGACGAGCGGGGAAGTTGCCTGATACACGACGGCGAGACCATCGAAATTCTCCTCGATAAGGGCCTGATCGCTTGGGATGAAAACTGCTACAGGCTCACCTGGGAAGGTGCTGTTCAATTGATCCTAGCTGGCCTCGGATCTGACGGATTGTCTGACTTGTCAAGGATCTAGTTTCGAGGCGTGATCTCAGAATCAGTCGTTCTGCGCAACGCGGATACGGCGAGTGGAGCTGACGGAACGCTGGCCCAGAACGTCGGGGGGCTCCGTTGGATGCCGCGCTGGCGGCAGCAAACATCGACCTGGAAGAAGCATCGATTTGCGCGTCGCGTGGCCATAACCACGTGCGCGAGCCCTCCTTTGCGGCGTCGGTCTCGTCGGGCGACGTGCGGCACATCTAGCCGCCGGGCCAGTATCCCCGGAGCGGCACGAAAGAGTGACACCGGGGATCGGCGGCTGCCTGATTCCGCATCTCGATTTGAGGAGTCTGCCTGCTATCTCCTTACTCAGGTCCTGTCGGGAGGTCGAAGGTGGCAGCCAGCCAAACCGTCTACAGCGTCGTTGCGTTTACCCAGATTGGCGCCGATGCTTTCGCCGAACTGCCGGAGCGCGCCTCCGGCGCTGCCGCCGCTTTAGCCAGGGCCAAAGTGCTCGCGTCGACGCATGCTGGCGTCATCGCATGGTCGCGCGGAGTGTATCCGCAAAGCGGGGAATATGCGGATCCGCTCATTCTGGTAAGGCTCGGAGTCATACCGGACTGGTTTGATGCGACGGGGGCGGTGGGGGGATGACCCTGACAGACGCGCCGATATCGCATTTTCGCGCGCCGCCGCCGCGTAGCTTCTTTGGCAAATGCGGGGACGTAGCGTCGACCTGCGATATTCAGCTAGTGATCAGCTCCTCGAAATAAGGGATCGTTCTCGCGAGCCCCCGACGGAGGTCGGTGCGGGGCTCCCAGCCCAGGCTGTCTCGGGCGAGGCTGATATCCGGTCGGCGTTGACTGGGATCGTCCTCCGGCAGCGGTACATGGATGATTGCCGACCGGCTGCCTGTGATCTCGATGATCAACTCGGCGAGCCTCAGGATGGTGAACTCGCTGGGATTGCCCATGTTCACCGGACCGGAAAGGTCGGGCGGGGCGTCCATGAGGCGGATCATGCAGTCGACGAGATCGTCGACGTAGTAGAACGCCCGGGTCTGCAAGCCGTCGCCATAAAGCGTGATCGGCTCGTTGCGGAGCGCTTGCATGATGAAGTTCGATACGACGCGGCCGTCGTTCGGATGCATCTTCGGGCCACAGGTGTTGAAGATGCGGCCCACCTTGATCGGAAGCCCGTGCTGGCGCTGGTAGGACAATAACAGCGCCTCGGCGCGGCGTTTGACCTCGTCGTAGCAAGCGCGGACGCCGATTGGATTGACATGGCCCCAATAGCTCTCGGTCTGGGGATGTACCTCCGGATCGCCATAGACTTCAGAGGTCGACGGCTGAGTGATCTTTGCATTGAGCCGCTTGGCAAGGCCGAGCACGTTGATGGCGCCATGTACGCAGGTCTTGATGGTCTGGACAGGATCATGCTGGTAGTGGATCGGCCAGGCCAGGCAGGCGAGATTGTAGATCTCGTCGATTTAGACATAGAGAGGGAACGTCACGTCGCGGCGGATCAGCTCAAAATCGCTGTTGTCGAGTAGTGAAGTGATATTTCGACGCGAACTGGTGAAGAAATTGTCGACACATAGCACCTGATCGCCGCGCTCCAGAAGCCGCGCGCAAAGATGCGAGCCGATGAATCCGGCGCCGCCGGTAACCAAAATTCGTCGCTGGAGATGCATCGATCAATTCCTTGTCGGTTCAGACGAGGGGTGTGGCGCCAGAACCTTGCGGGCCGGGGGTCAGATCCGCGCCACCGGCCGTCCTGGGAAAACGAGCAGGGCGCAGGAGGAACTTGCCGACGAACCCAACAGCGACCGCGAGGATCTTGCTAGAGAGGGGCAGAACGCCAAAGGCGACCAGGCCAGCGGTGACGCTGTAGTCGACGAGGCCAATGAGCAGGATTGTCGCCAGATAGGCCACGAGTTCTCCTGCCGTCGTCCAGCGTGCCCGGTGCTGGAACAGGATCGTGATGCAGAGCAAGTAGTTGAGTGTGGCGGCTGCGATGAATGCCGTGGCGACCGACCATCCGAGCGGCACGCCGGCATGGTACAGGGTGCCGAACATTCCGACATTCACGATCGCGCAGATGGCTCCGATGAGGAAATAAAGGATCAGCTGCATTGGCAATGGCGCGCTGTGCGCCCCGTAATGTAAGATGCAGTAGAGTGCGCGGATCCCGTCTTTCCAGTTGATCTTCTTGCCTTCTTCATAGGTGCGCGGCGTATAACGGATGGCGCATTCCACGATCCGGCAAGGGGTTTGCCCGATTTTGGCCGTCACCTCTGGTTCAAAGCCAAAAAGCTCCTCGCGCAGATCGATCCCCTGGAGTATTTCGCGCCGGAACAGCTTGTAGCAGGTCTCCATGTCCGTGATGTCGAGATCGGTGAACATGTTGGAGACGAAGGTGAGTGTCCGGTTCATCCAGGTGAGCCAGAACGAGAGCACGTGCCGCTCCTCGACCTGCAAATAGCGCGATCCGAAAACCACTTCGGCGCGGTCCTCGAGGATTGGCTCGAGTAGTCGGCGATACTGCAGCGGGTCATATTCGAGGTCAGCGTCTTGGATGCCGATGAAATCGCCTGTCGCCTGCGCGATGCCGGTGCGCAGCGCGGCGCCCTTGCCACGGTTTTTGGGGTGATGGAGCACTATCACTTCCCCATGGCGAGCCGCGAGGCCCTCGGCAATCCCAAGACTGCCATCCTTCGAACAATCATCGACGATGATGATTTCGAGCCGCAGCGTCGGCGAGACGAGGCCGAGCACGCGTGCGATGCAGTCCGCCAGCGTCCGCGCTTCGTTGTAGCAGGGCACGATCAACGACAGTGTCTTAGCACCTTGCAATGGATGGCTCGCTTCCGTCATCGCGCTCGTCTCACTGCCTCTGGCACCATCAGGCGGAACGGGTCGAAGCCGGGAAGCTCGGTCATGTCGGACTGGTCGGGGTCGCCGTCGACTGAGACGATCATACTAGGACCAATCGACATTCAGGTCATCCAGATGGTTGCGGCAGCGAGGAGGACGAAGCCGCGGAAGTGGCTGGTTCGCCGCTCGTAGCGTGTCGCGAAGCGCCGGAAGTGCTTCAGGCGGTTGAAGCAGCGCTCGATCCGGTTGCGATGCCTGTAGAGGTCCGCGTCGTGCGGGATGGCGATCTTGCGGGATCGGTTCGATGGAATGACGGCCTCGGCGCCCATGGCGGCGATGCTGGCGCGCAAGGCATTGGCATCATAGGCCTTGTCGGCGAGGACGGCGCCGCCAGCCTGTCCCTCAAGCAAAGCCTCGGCCTCCAGGACGTCGCCACGCTGCCCCGCGGTTATGATGACGCGGAGCGGGCGGCCGAGTGCATCGGCGAGCATGTGGATCTTGGTCGTCAGTCCGCCTCGGGAACGCCCCAGCGCCTGATCCTTGGCCCCCCTTTTCCGCTGGCCGCCTGCTGGTGCGCCCGCACGATGGTCGAATCGATCATCAGATACTGATTGTCGCGGTCGGCAGTCAGTGCCTCGAACACCCGCTCCCAGACACCGGCGTGACACCACCGGCTGAAGCGGCGGTGGACGGTCTTCCAGTTGCCGTAGCGCTCGGGCAGGTCGCGCCAATGTGCGCCCGAACGCAGCACCCAAAGGCAACCGCTCACGAAGACACGATTATCGGAAGCGGTCCGCCCCGGATCGCCAGCCTTGCCAGGAAGAAGACCGGCGATCCGCTCCCACTGCAAATCGTTCAGTTCGTACCGCTTCACGCCCATCGAGGCCTCCGCTCAAAGCGGAGACCTATGAATCACACCTCAAGCGCCGCGTGAATCCTGAATGTCGATCCGTCCTAGGGTCTGGCGAGTTCACTTTCCTATCGGGTCTGTGAACGATCATTGGCATCTCGGCCGCTGTTAGTCGCTGACTGAGCAGATACCAGAGGAGAAATTCCCAGCTGTCGCGGCCGAAGGCCAGCACAACCCGTTTCGGCCGAAGCGCGGCGACGGCGTCGGCGAGGCGCTGGTAAGCTGCCGAGAGGTCAGGCCGATTGGCGAAGAGCTGCGCCTTCGGCGTCCTTGTTGCGATCGAATCGGGTCCAAGGATGGGGCGCGACTGGTTGCTGAGGGTTAAGGGCGCCGCCTGTGCCGCGAGGAGCAGCATCAGCAATGACGCCGCCAGGCCGAGCCCGGCGATGGCGATGGCGACCACCGGAACGGTCACGATGAACTCG
Source organism: Kaistia sp. (assembly GCA_965229325.1). Lineage (GTDB taxonomy): Bacteria > Pseudomonadota > Alphaproteobacteria > Rhizobiales > Kaistiaceae > Kaistia. Next base: position 4,332,952 of record OZ245873.1, read on the forward strand.
CCGAGTTGCAGGCGCGTGATCCAGGGTCGCTATTTGATGAGGCTTGCAAAAGCGACGATCGACAATGCGCCGCTGCCGCATAAGGGGCCAGTGGCTTGAGACGCGCCCGCGATGCGGGCCCCGCGAGCGCGGTGAATGGCAGGCAGATCGCGTCGAGCACAAAGAGCGCCAGGAAGGCCGTGTTGGCGGCCGTGTCCTCGTGTCGGCTGCCTTCCGGCAGCGCGAAGCTGTTGCCTTCGAAAGAATAGCGGTCGTCAGTCTCCCCGATTCCGAGAAAGGCACCGCTCGCCCGCACGAACGCGGCAACGCTCTCTCTCGCACCGGCTTCGGCGAAATCGATGTTCGATGGCAGTGCCGCGGACGAGGTTGAAAAGGGTGGCGTTGAAGGTCGGCTCTGTGATCGACGTCGCCCGCGTGGCGGGTCCGACAGGCGTGCCATACGCGGCGACATTACGCAGCAAGTGGCCGCTCAACAGAAGTCACGCGAGGACGATCGCCGCCAGTGCGTGGCCAAAGAAGCGAAACGAGCGTGCGTGGATCAGAATCCTGCCACCGTAGACGATCATGAAGCCCGACAGCAACATCACCGCCGTCCACTTGGCGTGGACGGCGAGGGCCGCGGCGAGCACGGCGCCATAGACGAGGCAGACTGCCCCGTCGGGGCGCGCGCGCAGCAAATAGTGGATGCTGGCCATGGCGAAGAAGGCCATGACGAGATCGGTCTGCGTGCTGGACGCCTGCAGGATCGCCATCGGCAGCGTCGCCGTCGGCTGCATCCCCATCTCCTCCGCCGATCGAGCACCGCCAAGGTCCCGCACGATCCGCCCCGACAGCAGGATGCAGCCTGCATAGGCGAGCCACTGGACCAGATTGGCCCCTTGATAGCTGTCACGCAGACTGCGGAAGGCAAGGATCCACTGTTCCGCGAGGATGTTGGAGTCGAACTGTCGGGGAATAGCCGTGGCATAGAAGGCTAAGCTGCGGTTCTGCAGCTCAATCCTCGGCAGGTGGTAAGTCATCGAGTCCCATGTGTTGGGTAGGCTCGCCAGGGCGGTAAAGGCCGTGATGGCAAGCAGGGCGAAGACCAACCCATATGCCAGGTTCTCCGCAAACCGTGCCACGCCTGGTGCCGCTCGCTGCGGCGAAGCCTCCGATCTCAAATGGTCGTCGTCTTCGGCCTCGACCCAGCAATCGGCGAGTTGGGCAGACGCAATCGACATGCTTTTCGGTCGGATTGAAGCGCCTGACAAACAACCCGTCGTCCATGCGAGCAAGCAGACCAATGGCGTATCAGACTGAGCGCGGCGGCTTCGCAAGTGCAGACTGGATGGTCCGACACATCCGAGAGCCCAGTTGACGGTCACTATCTGAGGCTTTCCACACTGAAGCCGAGGGTCGAGCTCGGCGCTCTAGGCATCTACATCGGATCAGCATTCGCATCCCATCCTCGCGCGGCAAAGGCCGACAGCGCCACGGAGGTAAATCTATCCATGCCAATCGCATCCCCGCGCCACTAGGTGTTTAATCCCGGGCTTTCATGGTGCAATCTCGATGCAGGATTCGAGGAATGCGCTCGGGGCCAGGTTCTACATGGAAGCGCCACGACGACAGAGGCGGTGCGTCGAGCGATACAACATAGTCAAGAGAGCCTGAGGGTTCTGGCGAAGCGGTACGGGATCAACCCGAAGACGGCGCGAAGTGGAAGAAGCGAAGCTCGGTCGCCGATGTGCCGACAGGGCCGAAGAATCCGACCTCGACGGTTCTGACGATCGAGGAGGAGGCGGTGATCGTCGTTTTCCGGCAGTACACCCAGCTTCCGCTCGATGATTGCCTCTACGCGCTGCAGCCGACGATCCCGAGGCTGACGCGATCATCACGGCATCGCTGCCTGCAGCGTCACGGGATCAGTCGCTTGCCAGAGGTCGAAGGCGAGACACCCGCCAAGACCACGTTCAAGAGTTGCCCGATTGGTTACTTTCACATCGATATTGCCGAGGTGCAGACGGCGGAAGGCAAGCTGTATCTGTATGTCGGCATCGACCGCACCTCGAAGTTCGCCTTTGCCCAACTCGTCGACAAGGCCACCACAGAGACGGCACGGGCCTTCCTCGACGCGCTGGTCGCCGCCGTTCCCTACAGGATCGAGATCGTGCTGACGGACAATGGAATCCAGTTCGCGGACCTGCCGAAGAACCGGACGGGGCCGACCGCCAGGTGGCGCGGGCATCCGTTCGATCTGGCCTGTCGAACCCACGGTATCGAACACCGGCTGACAAAGCCCAAGCATCCCTGGACGAACGGCCAGGTCGAGCGGATGAACCGCACGATCAAGGAGGCGACCGTGAAGCGCTTCCACTATGACGGCCACGACCAACTCCGAGCCCATCTCGAGAGCTTCATCACCGCCTACAACTTCGCCCGCCGCCTCAAGACCCTCAAGGGCCTCACGCCCTAGGAGTTCATCTGCAAACGATAGACAATCGAGCCTGAAAAGTTCAGGACCAATCCGATCCATCAAATGCCGGGACTAAACACCTAGTTGTCAGCGCCGCTTCCGGTAAGGGGCCCGGGGCGTACGGGCGATCTCGAGCGGCGGCGCAATGTGCATCCCAGCCTCTTCCGCTGTCTTCATGATGCCCGGCGTCGCTGAGGGGTAGATCGCAGAGTCGCCGCCACCATGCTTTCACTTTGGACAAAAGAGAATAGGTCTGCCGTTTCACCACGGTTGCTCGCGGTGCCTACGCAGATCAAGTGCGTCGCCATTATCCCAGCGAAGGAGGCGAGCGGCTGGTCATCGTCAAAAGCGAACCAAGCCGCCTGGTCAATGGCGGCATACCGAACCAAGATTGCCGAGGAGGTCGCTGCCCACAACACAGCGCACTGGCCCTCGGCATTGGGCTTTCTTGCGCCTCGGACCTGCGCCGCCAACTTCTTTGGAACGGACGATCTGCTGCGTAACCTCGGCCCGCTTCACCGATCGCATGTCCCTCCACCAACTTATGGCGTAAAGCCCGCAGAGACCCTAAACGACGCTGGATGACAACTCGATGGCAGGTTAACGTCAGGATGGATACAAGCACGTGCCTTTGGACGAGCGTAATATTTCGATCGATGGTGCCCCGTCGCTCAGGCTGTTAGTGCTCCATCATGACCCTTATCGCGTTACGCAGCTTTTGCGGCGCGGCACGCCACATCTTTAGAAATTGCTCTTCTTCGTCAATCGACACTGTCTGTGATAGGCCCTGGATAAGAACGTCGCGCTGCGCATCATCCAGTTTGCCATAGTGCCACAGGGATGTGTCGATCGCCTCATGCCCCAAGTTTTGGCTCCAAGCCTGCAGTTCTTCGAAAGTCAGGCAAATTCGGATTCCGAGCTGCATCAGTGTCTTGCGGAACGAATGCGGATTGAATTGCTGCAAGCCAGCGCTTTCACACGCCTGGCGGAATATTGCGCGCACAGGCCCAGCTGTTGTCCAGAACGCGCTAGCTCGATCACCTCCCGTTGTAGTGGGAATAGCAGCAGGCGACCGGGGAAACAGGGGATCATCGGCCTCGACGCCGATCGCCCGTCGCTCTTCAATCCAATCGATGACAATCTTGTCGATGTCCGGACCAACGGGAAACCACGACGTCAGCATGCTCTTGCCTAACTTGGTCTTGACTTCGGCAGCATCCTGATTGAGACGGCGTGCGACAGGATCGACATGCTTGCATCTGATTGATATGAGCGCGCCGACGCGGATGCCAGTCAGGTAGATAAACGCAGTCAGGGCGCGATCACGACGCTGCAACATTGTTTCGCTCGGCAGTGCAGCAAGCATCATGCGGATCTCTTCTGGTGTCGGGACGGGGCGGCCCGGCGCGGAACGCGCCGCCATCGCGATCTTCGGCGGCGGCTCAAAGTATTCGATTGCTTCTAGGCTCACTTTCAGCTTCTTGGTATTCGCGAGCCATTGAAAGAGGCCCTTCACGGCCTGCAGTATGTGGATAATGGTCGAAGGCTTCAGCCGTCCCTGGCCAGACTGGCTGGGGCGCGACATGACGTGCTGTTTGAACCCTCGCGCCTGATCGACTGTCAGCGAGGCGAAATCACGAAACTCGTTGAACTCCTCGAATTCGATGATGTACCGCATGGCGGCGTCGACTGTCTTGTCGTCGGATCCGCGCGCACCCCTGAGATAGTCGAAATAGGCCAGTCGCAGAATGTCGTTTTGCGGGTTCATTCTGCGGCGGCCTTCAAGGTTGGATTTTGCACAATGCCAGCGGCGCAACAGCCTCTATTATAGTCTGTTTCCCAGCCGCTTACATTGACTCCAGCTCGCTGAAGATCGCAGAGTTTTTTGGCTGTGACGTGTGTCCCGTTCTGTCTTCCGCAGCCAGGGCACGACCACGCGATCGCACCGCCACGTTCGGTCGTGCGCTCGAAGCAAAGCTGGCGCCCAGCTTGATTTTGAACCGTCTTGCACTGAACGCAATAGAACTCACCGGGTCCGCACGGCCGTCGCCAACTATCCCGGCGACGTTGATGGAAAGCATTGAGCGATGAGCCTTTGAACGTATTATTAAGGGCTGACATCGGCTCGAGCCCATCCTTGACCCAATTGCCGACAGTACTCCGCGTGACCTGATAGAGCGCGATCACCTCGTCTATTCTGTAAAACCAGTGGCTCTTGGCTTTGCGGGGGGAATGGTTGCGACGAGGTGGCTTGCGCCCGTTCGTTACAGGCTGCCCCACTATCTGCCCGCCCGCTTGGCTTCGAATTCAAGAACTTCGTCCAACCGCCAACGTGTGGTGCCACTCGAGATCTTGATTGGGCCGGGAAACTCCGGATTTGATTTGGCCCAACGCCAGACTGTCGCACGGCTGACGCCCAGCCGAACCGCGACTTCAACGTCGGATACATAATGTTGTTCGGAAAAGGCACGGGAACCCGAAGTCGGGCGCTTTGCTATTCGCTCAGGTGAGGGAGGCGGCTTGCCCGTGCGCCGCTTTGGTGCGGGATCCTTACGGTCGGCTTTCGGACGCTGCTCCCGCGACGCAGCGGCCGGCAAACGCTCTTCTGTCGCATCACCGTCAAGCAATGCAAAAAAATCGGGACAATCTGAGTCAGGGGCAGGCATGGCACGCTGTCCTTTCCGCCGTGGCGAAAAAATTGATCAGCGACCGCACGTCCTGCGCGCTCGATATGGCGCCCGAATCAAACGATATCAGGCAGCAACAGGCTTGCGCATTTTGTCGTGACTGACAAGCTCGCAAGCGATCGGCGGGAGTTGCTAGCGTAGGCGGATGAAAAGCCGAGTATCAGTTTGGCTCTGCAGTCACCAGATCAATGATGCGGGCGACCCGATGTCGGTGGCTGACCTCGGTCGTTCTGTCGGGTAAAAGGCAGCAGGGTGCTCAAGATGATGGCCGGTGACATCTCCGCGCCAGTCCTTGGCTTTCGGCCGCTCTTCGCGAAAAGTATCTGTGATTATGAAGTCTGAAGCCCTTCAACCTTGTCGCAATCCGCATCATCCGACAGCGTCTAGTCGCAGTACGTTTGGCGGGTAAGATGGGGGGTCTGAAAACACACTCGCCAAAAAGTTCAACAATATCAGCTATTTATGATGTGGAGTGGCGGAGAGGGGGAGATTCGAACTCCCGATACCCTTGCGAGTATGCCGCATTTCGAGTGCGGTGCAATCGACCACTCTGCCACCTCTCCGAACCCATTCGGATCATTCACAAATCCAGCGAAGCAGCTTGGTCTGAGCTGCTCTTGGCCGCTGGCTTGCGGACGAATGTCCTCGGGCGAGCGTTTCTCTACAGCCAATCACGGGGCGTCGTCAACGCGCCACGCGCGTCGCGCGGCGCGGACGCCGCGCGCTTGTGCATAAGGACCGCCGCCGTTCAGCGCGCCGGTGCGCCGAGGCCGGTCAGGAGGGTGCGGACGAGGCCGATCTCGTCGTCGTTCACGCCATGGCCGGAGCCCGGATAGATGCGCTTGGTGACGTCGGCGCCGCTCGCCGCGAAGCGCTCGGCCGAGACCTCGACGCGGGAAAGCGGGATATGGCCGTCGCGTTCGGAGCAGCCGATCAGCACCGGTGTTCCCGCGAGCGCGGCATCGCCCTGCCAGAGCTCGGCATCGGCCCCGATGAGCCCGCCGGAGAGCGCGACGACGCCGCCATAGCGGGCCGGGCGCCGCGCGGCGGCCTCGAGTGCGAGGCAGGCGCCCTGCGAGAAGCCGAGCAGCACGATGCGCTCGTCGGCAAGGCCGCCCGCGTTGAGGTCGTCGAGGAGGTTGCCGACCGTCTCCAGCGCCGCGCCGAGATAGGGCGCGTTGACGGCGCGCGGCTCCAGGAAGCGCTGCGGATACCAGACATTGCCGGCGGCGGCGGGCGCGAGGAAAGCGATGTCGCCCTGGCGGACATAGGCGCTGAGCGAGAGGATGTCCTCGGCGCTGCCGCCGCGGCCGTGCAGCATCACGACCGCGCCGCGCGCGTCTTTGAGCGGTGCGCCGGCGGAGAGGATCGGGCGGCCGCCATGCGGGGCGGCGCCTCTCGTCGAAGTCAGGGTCATGGCGATGATCCGTTCAGAAGGGGAGGGCGCGGCGGCTTGACGCCGCCGCGACTTATAAGACTAGAGCGGCTGCAGGCGGCTCTCGATCGAGGCCCGGCGCGGCTCGAGGAAGGGCGGCAGCGACAGGCTTTCGCCGAGCGTCGCCAGCGGCTCGTCGGCGGTGAAGCCCGGAACATCGGTCGCGATCTCGAACAGCACGCCGCCCGGCTCGCGGAAATAGAGCGAGCGGAAGTAATAGCGCTCGACCTCGCCGGAGGAGGGGATGCGGAAGCCGCGCACGCGCTCGGTCCAGGCGGTCAGCCCTTCGAGATCGGGCGTCCGGAACGCGACGTGATGCACGCCGCCGGCGCCTTCCCGGGCAACGGGCAGATCGGGCTCGACCGCGACATGCAGCTCCGCCGACGGGCCGCCTTCGCCCATGCCGAACACATGCACGGTATTCGACGAGATCGCACTCGCCGGATAGTCGCGCAGCTTCTGCATGTTCATGACGCGGGTCAGCACCTGCTCGGTCGGGCCGAGCTGCGGCACGCTCATGGTGATCGGGCCAAGGCCGAGGATCTGGTGCTCGGCGGGAACCGTGCTCCGCTCCCAGGGATGGCGCGCGCCGATCCGCTCGTCGGCGACGAGGGCGAGGCGCTGTCCCTCCGGGTCCTCGAAGGCGAGCGTCACGCGGCCGGTGGCCTCGCTCGGCTCGGAGACCTTGGCGCCGGCGGCCTTCAGATGGTCGCGCCACCAGCCGATGCTGGCGGGATCGACGCGAAAGCCGGTGCGCGTGACCGAATGCGTGCCGCGGCGGGCGGGGGCCGCCGGCCAGTCGAAGAAGGTGATGTCGGAGCCGGGCGTCGCGTCGCCGTCGCCATAGAAGAGGTGATAGGCCGAGGTATCGTCCTGGTTCACGGTCTTCTTGACGAGGCGCAGGCCGAGCACCCGGGTGTAGAAGTCGAGATTGCCCGGCGCGTTGGCGGTGATCGCGGTCAGGTGGTGGAAGCCTCCGAGGGTCAGGTCCATGGTGGCGGTCTCCCGTTTGAAGTGAATGTCTGAGGCAAAGATCGGCCCTCGGACCGTCAAAGACAATCGGCCCGGCGACACAAGGTTGTCTACGCTGAGTGGACAATCGCCCCTGATTGATCATCGATCGATGGTCGCCTGCCGGCCGGGATCGTGCCATGGATCGACGGACAGGATGCGTGACCAGCGGGAGAGAGCGGGATGGCGACGACGAACGGCAAGTTCCTCTGGGGCGCGGCGAGCGCCGCCTTTCAGGTCGAGGGCGCGTGGCAGGCCGACGGCAAGGGCCTCAGCAACTGGGACGTCTGGACCAATGAGGACCGGATCACGCTGCCGGTCACCGGCGCCGTCGAGACCGGCAATGTCGCGATCAATGCCTATGACCGGACGCAATATCTCGCCGATATCCAGCTGATGCAGCGGCTTGGGCTCGATTGCTACCGCTTCTCGATCGCCTGGACGCGGCTGCTGCCGGACGGCACCGGCGCGGTGAATGCCGCCGGCATCGCCCATTACCAGCGCTTTTGCGACGATCTCATCGCCGCCGGCATCGAGCCGATCGTCACGCTGTTCCATTGGGACCTGCCGCAGGCGCTGCAGGCGGCGGGCGGCTGGCACCAGCGCGCGTCGATCGACTGGTTCCGCCGCTATGCCGGCGTTGTGCGCGAGGCGCTGGGCGACCGCGTCTCGAAATACATCACCTTCAACGAGCCCTTCATCGATCTCTTCCTGATCGAGCCGATGATCGCGGCGATCAAGGCGGGCGGCACGGTCACCGAGGCGATGCTCGGCCGCCAGGGACTGGCGCTGCATCACTGGATGGTGGCGAGCGCCGCGACGATCGCCGATTTCCGCGCGGCGGGCTTTGCCGGCGAGATCGGGCTGGCGCTGCCGCTGATGCCGATGCTGCCCGAGAGCGCGAGTGCCGACGACGCGGCCGCCGCCGAGCGGGCCGATGCGATCATCAATCGCTGGTGCCTCGATGCGATGTTCAAGGGGCGCTATCCCGAGGCGGTGATGGAGATCTTCGACGGTCTCGATCCCGACTTCCGCATCGATCCGGCCGATTTCGCGCTGATGGCGGCCAATCGGCCCGATTTCCTCGGCGTCAATTTCTACGCGCCGGCCTATATCCGCGCCGATGCCGCCTCGCCCTTCGGCTATCGCTGGTTCGACACCAATCCCGACCCGGAGCCACGCGCCTTCAATGGCCCGGTGCGGCCGGAACAGCTGAAGGCGCTGCTCGAGCGCATCCGCGATGACTATGGCAATCCGCCCATCTACATCACCGAGAACGGCGCCGGCTTCGGACCGGGCGACGAAGTGATGCGCGATGGCACGGTGGTCGATCCGCTGCGCGCCGACTATATCGCCCGCCATATCGAGGCGGCGCTCGAGGCGCGCCGCGAGGGGGTCGACCTCCGCGGCTACATGGTCTGGAGCCTCTTCGACAATTTCGAGTGGCTGTTCGGCTATGGCCGGCGCTTCGGCATCGTCCATGTCGATTTCGAGACGCAGGTGCGGACGCCGAAGGAGAGCTTCGAGACCTATCGGCGGATCATCGCGGCGGGCGTTCAGCCTGGATAGAGGAACGGGTCGCCGGCGCGGTCGCGGTCATAGACCGGGACGCCCGCGACATAGGTCGCGCGGATGGCGCGATCATCGCCGAGCGTCATCAGCACCGACAGCGTTTCGGCGCGATCGCGGCAAGAGGCGCTGCGGAAGGCGGTGAGCGGCGTCGCCTCGGGGTCGAGCACGATGATGTCGGCCTCGCAGCCGGGCTCGATCGCGCCGATGCGGCCGCCGAGCTGCAGCGCCTCGGCGGCGCCGGTGGTGGCGAGCCAGAGCGCCTCGGCGGCAGAGAGCGTGGTGCCGCCGAGTTTCGCCACCTTGTAGGCCTCGCCCATGGTCTGAAGCTGCGAAAAGCTGGTGCCGGCGCCGAGATCCGTGCCGAGCGCGACATGAACCGGACGGTCTGCGCGCTTGGCCTCGAACAGGCGGAAGAGGCCGCTGCCGAGGAAGAGGTTGGAGGTCGGGCAGTGCGCCAGCGCCGAGCCGGTGCGGTGGCAGCAGGCGAAATCGTCCTCGGTCATGTACACGGCATGGCCGAAGATGGCGCGCGGCCCGGTCAGCCCGGCATGGTCGTAGACATCGAGATAGCTGGAGCGCTCTGGAAAGAGCGCGGCGACCCAGGCGATCTCGGCGCGGTTCTCGCAAAGATGCGTCTGCACATAGGTGCCGGGATTCTGCTGCCAGAGCCGGCCGGCGGCTTCCAGCTGCTCTTCCGAGCATGACGGCGCGAAGCGCGGCGTGATCGCGTAGAGTTGGCGCCCCTTGCCGTGCCAGCGCGCGATCAGCGCGGCGCTGTCGGCGATGCCGCTCTCAGTGGTGTCGGTGAGGGCCTCCGGCGCGTTGCGGTCCATCAGCACCTTGCCGGCGATCATGCGCGTGCCGAAGCGCTCGGATTCGGCGAAGAACGCCTCGACGGAATGGGCATGCACGCTGCAATAGACGGCGGCGGTGGTGGTGCCGGCGCGCAGCAATTCCCGCAGGAAGCGGCCGGCGACGTCGCGCGCATGCGCCGGGTCGGCGAAATGGCTCTCGGCCGGGAAGGTGAAGCGATCCAGCCACTCCAGGAGTTCCTCGCCGCCGGCGCCGATCATCTCCATCTGCGGGTAATGGACATGGGCGTCGATGAAGCCGGGCGAGAGGATGGCGCGGGGATAGTGATCGACGGGGATGCCGGAGGGCAGCGCGCCGAGCGCCTCCTCGGCCGGCGCGATGCTCGTGATGATGCCGTCCTCGATCAGGATCAGCTGGTCTTCCTCGAAGACGAGCGCCTCGCGCCCGGCCGCTCCGAAAGGATCGCCCCGAAACCGTGCCACCGTCCCACGGATCGCCCGTGCCGCCATCGTTCGCCCCTTCAAAGCTGCCGTCCGAACGATCACGTGTCTTGGCCCAAAATGAAAGTGGGGTCGTCGATCGGCTGGGGATGACGGGGGCCCGATGCAAGGGCGGCAGGCTGCATGAATTCGCCGCAAGGCCGTTCGATGGACAGCGCGAGGCTGAGCCGGTAAAAGGTCGCCATCATCAATGATCGGGAGCGGTGTCCGTTCGCGTTGCACTTCGAGGCGACGGGCTCATGTCTCATGGCAGATAGCGAAGTCAAATCGTCCGAGGCCGCCGTGGCCTCCCTCGTCCGCCCGTCGCAGATCACGCGTCGCTGGGAGGCCTACAAGGCCTCGCTGAAGGACCCCGACGGCACCGTCGCGATGGTCTCCCGGATCCTGCGCGGCAACTACAAGGCCCATTGGAAGGGCTACACGATCTCGTTCATCTTCCTGTTCATCGTCGCGGGCATGACCTCGCTGTCGGCATGGATCATGTCGAGCGTCGTCAACCAGATCTTCGTGAAGCAGGACAAGGAGATGCTGGTCGTCCTGTCCTTCGCGGTCGTGGCGATCTTCGTCGTCAAGGGCGCGGCGACCTATGGGCAGATGGTCATCCAGAGCCGCATCGGAAACCGCATCGTCGCGGAGAACCAGAAGCGCTTCTACGACCGTATCCTGAAATTCGGCCTCGGCTTCTACAATGATCGCGCCTCGGGCGAGCTGATCATGTCGATCACCGGCGGCGCCAACGGCATCCGCTCGGTCATCGACACCATCGTCCTCAGCGTCGGCCGCGACCTCGTCACCCTGATCGGCCTCATCATCGTCATGGTCTCGCAGGCGCCGATCATGTCGATCTTCGCGCTGGTGGTGGCGCCGGTCGCGATCATCTCGGTGTCGAAGCTCGTCAAGCGCATCCGCGGCATCGCCCGCGCCGAGTTCACCTCGGGCATCCAGATCATCTCGATCATCCAGGAGACCGTGCACGGCGCCAAGATCGTCAAGGCGTTCGGCCTCGGCGACCACATGCGCATGCGCATGTCCGACGCGGTCGGCTCGGTCGAGAAGCGCGCCAACAAGATCTCGCAGCTGCAGGCGCGCACCAGCCCGCTGATGGAGACGCTCGGCGGCGTGTCGATCGGCCTCGTCATCTTCTATGCCGGCTGGAGCACGATCTCGGCCGGCAAGACGCCGGGCGAGTTCATGTCGTTCATCACCGCGCTCCTGCTCGCCTATGAGCCGGCCAAGCGGCTCGCCCGCGTCCAGGTCGGTCTCGCCGAGAACCTCGTCGCGGTCCGTGCGCTGTTCTCCGTGCTCGATCATCCGGCGAGCGTCACCGAGAATGACGACCATCCCGCCCTCGTGCTGTCGCGCGGGCGTATCGACCTCGACGACGTCCATTTCGGCTATCGGGCCAATGAGGAGGTCGTGCACGGCATCTCGCTCTCGGTCGAGCATGGCAAGCGCCTCGCGCTGGTCGGTCCCTCCGGCGGCGGCAAGTCGACGATCCTGTCGCTGATCCAGCGCTTCTACGACGTCCAGAAGGGCGCGATCCGCGTCGACGGCCAGGACATCCGCACCGTCTCGATCGGCTCGCTGCGCGAACACATCGCCTTCGTCAGCCAGGACGTGTTCCTGTTCTCAGGGACCGCGCGCGACAATATCCGCATCGGCCGCCTCGACGCGACCGACGAGGAAGTCGAGCAGGCGGCGCGCGACGCCTTTGCCCATGATTTCATCATGAACCTGCCGAAGGGCTATGACAGCACCGTCGGCGAGAACGGCGTCCAGCTCTCCGGCGGCCAGCGCCAGCGCATCGCCATCGCGAGGGCCATCCTCAAGAACGCGCCGATCCTCCTGCTCGACGAGGCGACCTCGGCGCTCGATTCCGAATCCGAGCGCATGATCCAGGCCGCGCTCGACAAGCTGGTCGAGGGCCGCACGACGATCGTCATCGCCCACCGCCTCGCCACCATCCTGACCGCCGACGAGATCGCGGTCATCGAGCATGGCCAGGTGCTGGAACGCGGCACGCATGCCGAGCTGGTTCGTAAGCAGGGCCTCTACGAGAAGCTCTACCGCTACCAGTTCGCCGAGGACCCGGCGCTCGAACGCCAGAGCGCGTAGGGTCGGCGGCTCGGCTGAAGGGTTGGCTTGGGGGGAGGTATCGGGCGAAGGTCCTCTCTCCCTAAGGAAGGCCCTCACCCCCGCCCTCTCCCTGAGGGAGAGGGGGCAGTTGCGCCTGAGTTTGGCGTTTCCCGAATATCCGACGAAGGCTCTCTCTTCGCCGATGAAGGCTCCCCCATCGCCGATGAAGGCGTCCCCTCTCCCTCAGGGAGAGGGCCAGGGTGAGGGCCTTCCTTCCCGCCTTCCTGCCTTCCCGACGCTGCGGCGCCCTACAGCAAGCCGCGTCCCGACAGGTTGCGCATCAGCGCTGTGGTGCCGAAGGTCCAGGGCTCGGCGTCGGAGGACAGCACGACGCGGTTGGAGAGGCGGCCGAGCTTCGGCGAGGAGATGGTGACGATGTCGCCGATCTTGTGCGTGAAGCCCTGGCCGGGGCCGTCGCGGTCCTGCACCGGGGCGAACATCGTGCCGAGATAGAGCACGAAGCCGTCCGGATACTGGTGGTTCTTGCCGATGGTCTGCCGGACGAGATCCTCGGGGTCGCGGCTGATCTTCGACATGGCGCTGGAGCCGTCGAGGCGGAAGCCGTCCTCGCCGGTGACCGTCAGCCGCACCTCGGCCTGGCGGACGTCGTCGAGCGAGAACGAGGCGTCGAACAGGCGGATGAACGGTCCGACGGACGCGCTCGCATTGTTGTCCTTCGCCTTCGACAGGAGCAGCGCCGAGCGACCCTCGACATCGCGGAGATTGACGTCGTTGCCGAGCGTCGCTCCGACGATGCGCCCGCTCGAGGAGACGACCAGCACGACCTCGGGCTCGGGATTGTTCCAGGTCGAGATCGGATGGATGCCGACCTCGGCGAGATGGCCGACGGCGGACATCGGCTGGGCCTTCGAGAAGATCTCGGCGTCGGGGCCGATGCCGACCTCGAGATATTGCGACCACATGCCCTTCTCGATCAGCAGCGCCTTGAGCGCCGCCGCCTGCTCCGAGCCGGGACGCAGCTTGGCGAGGTCCTCGCCGATCGTCGTCTGGATTTCGGCGCGGATCGCATTGGCGCGCTCGGGCAGGCCGCGTGCCTGTTCCTCGATGACGCGCTCCAGCATCGACACGACGAAGGTGACGCCGGCCGCCTTGACGGCCTGCAGGTCGATCGGCGTGATCAGCCAGGGCTTCGACCCGTCGCGGGTCTCGCGCGGCGAATTGGCGAGGAGCTCCTCGAGGCTGCCCAGCGTTTCGCCATCGGCGAGGGCGGCGACGCGGCCGGGATCCTCCATCTCGCAGAGATCGCGCATGGTGATGACTTCGGCGGTGATGTCGAAGACCTCGTCGCCGCGCAGCGAGACGATCGAGGGGCCGTCGCGATCCGGCCGGAACACGCGTCCGACGAGGCTGGCCTCGCCTGCCTCGTCAGGAAGGGCGAAGGCGGGTGAGGTGTCGAACGGCATGGCAGTCCTCTTCTGCGAGATGGGGGCGCCGGCGCTCGCCGGCGGCTCGGGCGAAACCTAGTACGCCGGGCGGGGCCTGCCAATCGCGCCCCGCGAAATGGAGCGCCGATGGTACCCATTCGCCTAGAAATGGCGCGCTTCTAGGCCGCGCCCGCGGACTGACCGGTGTGGTGGCTAAATCGTATGCAATCCAGACGAATTGCATGCAATGTCACGGCGCGCGCTGGCCAAGTCGATCGCCACGCTCGGCCGGAGAGCGGCTGCCGTCAAGCTCGAGCTTCCGATTGTCCCTTGCTTTTCATCGGCTTGCGTCGCGACGTGCGGATTTTGCGGATGATTGCGCCGGCTTTGGCACATCTGTTGCGAGACAAGGGTCGGGAGCACCCCGGCGCGAGATAGGCCTGCGCCGATGTCCGTTGCAAAAGGTAATCTGCCCATGTCCGCATTCATGCTGAACCGCAGAACGCTGCTGAAGAGTGCCGCCATCGGCTCGCTCGGCCTCACGACCGGCCTGCTCACGCAGCGCGCCGCCTTCGCGGCCGATCTGACCATCGGCATCATCTATGTCGGGTCGCGCGACGACTATGGCTGGAACCAGGCGCATGCCGTCGCCGCCAAGGCGCTGGCCGCGGTTCCGGGCGTGAAGGTCGTCGAGGAGGAGAACGTCCCCGAGACGGTCGCCGTTTCCAAGACGATGGAATCGATGGTCGAGCTCGACGGTGCGGGCCTGATCTTCGCCACCTCGTTCGGCTACTATTCGCCCTTCATGGTCGATGCGGCCAAGAAGTATCCCGACGTGCAGTTCCGCCATGCCGCCCCGCTGTGGAGCGACAAGGACCCGAAGAACGCCGGCAGCTATTTCGGCTATCTCGACCAGGCCCACTACATCAACGGCATCGCCGCCGGCCTCTCGACCAAGACGAACAAGCTCGGCTTCGTCGCCGCCAAGCCGATCTCCTCGGTGCTCTCCAACATCAACTCGTTCACGATCGGCGCCCGCAAGGTCAATCCGAACGCCACCGTGCAGGTGATCTTCACCGGCGACTGGTCGCTGCCGGTGCGCGAGGCAGAAGCCGCGAATGCGCTGATCGATGCCGGCGCCGACGTCATCACCTGCCATGTCGACAGCCCGAAGACCGTCATCCAGACCGCCGAATCGCGCGGCGTGAAGAGCGCCGGCCACAACGCCTCGCAGGCCGCGCTCGCGCCGAAGGGCTTCATCACCGGCGCCGAATACAAGTGGGAGACGATCTACAAGCAGTATGCCGACACGTTGGCCAAGGGCGGCACGCTGCCGAACTTCCTGTCGGGCGGCTATGATCTCGACTTCGTGACCAACACGCCCTATGGCGCCGGCGCGACGCCCGAGGCGATCAAGGCCGCCGACGCCGCCAAGGTCGAGATGAAGGCCAAGGTGCCCGTCTATGTCGGCCCGCTCAAGGACAATACCGGCAAGGAAGTCATCCCGGCCGGCACCGTCCATGCGCCCTACGACCCCTGGATCGACCAGATCAACTTCCTGGTCGAGGGCGTCACCGGCTCCATCACCTGATCCCGCATGGCGGGCCGCGGCCCGCTCCGGCATCGGCCGCTCCGGCACTTAGCCGGGGCGGCTTTCGCAGGCGGCATGATGGCCGTCGGCAGGCGATCTGATCGCCTTTGGCCCCAGGCTGTTCGGGAGAGCATTTGATGGCGGATATTGCCCAGCAGGACGGAGCGCCGGCGGTCGGCGCCGGTTTCGCCGAGACGCTCGATCGTCTCCGACGATCGTCCGAATATGTCCTGATCCCGCTGTTCGCGCTGGTCGTGGCGGGGCTCCTCTTCTCGATCTTCCTGTTCGCGCTCGGCCAGTCGCCGGCGATGTTCTTCTCGCTGCTCTGGAAGGGCGGCTTCGGCACCGGCTTTTCCTGGCAGAACACGCTGGTTCGTGCGGCGCCGCTGATCCTCACCGCGCTCTGCGTCGCCATCCCTGCAAGGCTCGGCCTCGTCATCATCGGCGGCGAGGGCGCGCTGGTGCTCGGCGGTTTCGCGGCAGCGGTCGCCTCGATCCCGCTGGTGCATGCGGCGGCGCCTGCCTTCGTCGTGCTGCCGGTGATGTGCCTCTCGGCGATCGCGGTCGGCGGCCTCTGGATCGGCCTCGTCGGCGTGCTCCGCCACTATCGCGGCATCAACGAGACCATCGCGAGCCTCTTGATGTCCTACATCGCCATCGCGATCATGAACTTCTTCGTCGAGGGCGCGCTGCGCGACCCCGCCAATCCGAACAAGCCCTCCACCCAGGCGATCGGCGATGCCAACATGATCGGCGAGGTGCCGGGCCTTGGCGTCCATTGGGGCCTGCCGGTCGGCATCGTCGTCGCGATCCTGCTCTGGGTGCTGATGAACCGCACGACCTTCGGCTTCGCCGCGCGCGTCACCGGCGGCAATGTCCGCGCCGCGCGGGCGCAGGGCCTGCCGGTCGGGCGCCTCATCGTCATCTCCTGCGCCATCGCGGGCGCCTGCGCCGGGCTCGCCGGCTTCTTCGAGGTCGCGGCGATCCAGGGCAAGGCCAATGCCTCGCTCGCGGCCGGCTATGGCTTCACCGGCATTCTCGTCGCCTTCCTCGCCCGGCAGAACCCGATCGCCATCGTGCCGGTCGCGATCTTCCTCGGCGGCATCGCGGCGGCCGGCGGGTTGATCCAGCGCCGCATGGGCATGCCCGACGCAACCGTGCAGGTGCTGCAGGGGCTGATGTTCGTCGTGCTCCTGGTGAGCGAGACGCTCTATGGCCGCATCCCCTTCTTCCGCGCCAAAGGTGACAAGCGATGAGCGATACCGATA
This sequence comes from Kaistia sp., assembly GCA_965229325.1. Lineage (GTDB taxonomy): Bacteria > Pseudomonadota > Alphaproteobacteria > Rhizobiales > Kaistiaceae > Kaistia. The sequence continues at coordinate 4,349,805 of OZ245873.1, forward strand.
TCGGTCTCTGGGGCGTGCCGCTGGCGATGTTCGCCGGCGCCATCCGCGTCTCGACCCCGTTCCTGTTCGTCTCGCTCGGCGAGTGCCTCACCGAGAAGTCCGGCCGCATCAATCTCGGCCTCGAGGGCACGCTCGTCTTCGGCGCCATGTCCGGCTATGCGGTGTCCTATCTTTCCGGCTCGCCCTGGCTCGGCGTTCTCGCCGCCGGCATCTCCGGCATGTTCTTCGGCGCCATCCACGGCTACATCTGCAAGCTGCCCAAGGTGAACGACATCGCCATCGGCATCGCGATGATGCTGTTCGGCACGGGCCTCGCCTTCTTCTTCGGCAAGCCCTTCATCCAGCCGCAGGCGCCGCATCTGCCCTCGATCAGCCTCGGCGGCTGGTCCGACTATCCGCAGGTCCAGTCGGCGCTCGAGATCAACCCGCTCTTCCTCGTCGGCGCGGTGCTCGCCTTCGTCATGTGGTGGGCGTTCAAGAACACGCGCTGGGGCCTCATCATCCGCATGACCGGCGACAGCGCCCCGGCGGCGCTTGCCATGGGCTATTCGGTCGATCTCGTGCGCTTCCTCGCCACGACGATCGGCGGCTTCTTCGCCGGCGTCGGCGGCGCCTTCCTGTCGCTCTATTATCCCGGAGCGTGGAGCGAGGGCCTCTCCTCCGGCCAGGGCCTGATGGCGGTGGCGCTCGTCATCTTCTCGCGCTGGAATCCGCTGCTCTGCTTCGCGGCGGCGCTTCTGTTCGGCGCGGCCGGCGCCCTCGGTCCGGCGCTGCAATCGGTCGGCATCACGCAGGGCTACTACTTCTTCAACGCCGCGCCCTACCTGCTGACCCTCTTCATCATGATCGCCTCCGTCTCGCCGAAGCGCTCGCTGAAGGGCGCGCCGGGCGAACTGTCGATTACCAAGTAAAGGTTCTGCCATGAACGGACTGGGTGGCCTCAACAAGACGCCGAACGGCGTCGTCATCGGCCTCGTGCAGCTGCAACTGCCCGTGACGGTGACCAAGGCCGATCTCGCGCGGCAGACGGCGCGTGTCGTCGAGCTGGTCGGCAAGGCGCGCCGCAACAATGCCGGCATGGACCTCGTGGTCTTCCCGGAATATGCGCTGCACGGCCTCTCGATGGACATCAATCCCGAGATCATGTGCGATCTCGATGGTCCCGAGGTCGCCGCCTTCAAGGCGGCCTGCGCCGAGCACCGGATCTGGGGCTGCTTCTCGATCATGGAGCGCAATCCCGGCGGCAATCCCTACAATTCCGGCATCGTCATCGACGATACCGGCGCGCTGAAGCTCTATTACCGCAAGCTCCATCCCTGGGTGCCGGTCGAGCCGTGGGAGCCGGGCGATCTCGGCATTCCCGTCATCGATGGTCCGAACGGCTGCAAGCTGGCGCTGATCATCTGCCATGACGGCATGTTCCCGGAGATGGCGCGCGAATGCGCCTACAAGGGCGCCGAGATCATGATCCGCACCGCCGGCTACACCGCGCCGATCCGCGCCTCGTGGCGGTTCACCAACCAGTCCAACGCCTTCTGCAATTTGATGGTCACGGCCAATGTCTGCATGTCGGGCTCGGACGGCACCTTCGATTCCATGGGCGAGGGCATGATCTGCAATTTCGACGGCGAGATCATCGCGCATGGCACCAGCGGCCGGCCCGACGAGATCATCACCGCCGAAGTCCGGCCCGATCTCGTGCGCGAGGCGCGCATCAACTGGGGCGTCGAGAACAACATCTACCAGTTCGGCCATCGCGGCTATGTCGCCGTCAAGGGCGGAGCCGGGGATTGCCCCTACACCTACATGACCGACCTCGCCGCCGGTCGCTATCGCCTGCCCTGGGAGGCGGACGTCGTCCATACCGACGGCGCGTCCTGCGGCTTCCCGGCGCCGAACCGGCTCTATGGCGAGGGCGACAGCCCTGCCAAGGCCCAGCAAGCGGCGGAATAGGAGGCGAGCATGACGCTAGAGACCCTCGACGAGCGCGTCGCCGCTGCCCTCGTTCCCGGCGGGCACACCATCGCCTCCGATCCCTATCCCTGGCCGTTCGACGGCAATCTCCGGCCGGACAACACCGCGCTCATCGTCATCGACATGCAGGTCGATTTCTGCGCGCCCGGCGGCTATGTCGACACGATGGGCTACGACATCTCGCTGACCCGCGCGCCGATCGAGCCGATCCGCCGCGTGCTCGATGCGATGCGGGCCAAGGGCTACCACATCATCCACACGCGCGAGGGGCATCGGCCTGACCTTGCCGACCTGCCGGCCAACAAGCGCTGGCGATCGCAGCGGATCGGTGCCGGCATCGGCGACCAGGGGCCGTGCGGGCGCATTCTCGTGCGCGGCGAGCCGGGCTGGGAGATCATTCCCGAGCTGCAGCCGATCGCCGGCGAGACGATCATCGACAAGCCCGGCAAGGGCTCCTTCGTCGCCACCGATCTCGAGCTGGTGCTGCGCCAGAAGGGCATCCGCAACATCGTGCTCGCCGGCGTCACCACCGATGTCTGCGTGCACACGACGATGCGCGACGCCAACGATCTCGGCTATGAGTGCGTGCTGCTCTCGGACTGCACGGCGGCGACGAAGATCGAGAACCATCTCGCCGCCATCGACATGGTCAAGATGCAGGGCGGCGTCTTCGGCGCCGTCGCGACCTCCGACGCGCTGATCGCGGGGCTCGTCTGATGGCGCGGACTGCCTTCGTCCATCGCATCCAAGCCGCGGCGCCCGACGATGTCTCGGGCCTCGAGGCGGCGATCGCGGACGGGACGATCGATTCTGGCGGCATCGTCGCGATCCTCGGCAAGACCGAGGGTAACGGCAATGTGAATGATTTCACGCGCGCCTTCGCCGTCCGCGCGCTCAAGGACGCGCTCCGGCCGCATCTCTCTCCCGAGGCGGTGGAAGCCGTGTCCTATGTCATGTCGGGCGGCACCGAAGGGGCGATGTCGCCGCATTTCCTCGTGCTCGGCAGCAGCGAGGCCGAGGCTGGCGGGCTCTCGCCGGCGCTGGCCGTCGGCGGCGCGCACACGCCGGCGATGCCGTTCGACCAGCTCGGCCGGCTCGGCCAGGTCCGCCTTGTCGCCGAGGGCGTCCGCGCGGCGATGGCCGCGGCCGGCATCGATGATCCCGCCGACGTTCATTTCGTTCAGATCAAGTGTCCGCTGTTGACGGCCGAGCGCATCGCCGCCGTCGAGGCCGCGGGTGGCAGCGTCGCCATCCGCGACACGCTGAAATCCATGGGCGCGTCGCGCGGCGCCTCCTCGCTCGGCGTCGCCGTGGCGCTCGGCGAGATCGCGATCGAGGCAATCGAGGACGGCGTCATCGGCCGCGATGCGTCGCTGTGGTCGTCGCGCGCCTCGGCCTCGGCCGGCGTCGAACTCGTCAATCACGAGATCGTCGTGCTCGGCATGAGCCGCGACTGGGTTGGCCCGCTCGCCGTCGATCATGCCGTGATGGAAGACGGCATCGACATCCTGCCGGTGCGCGATGCGCTGCGCCGCCTCGGCTTTGCCGCCGACGGCCAGCTCTCGGCCGCGGAGCGTCCGGCGCTCAAGGCGCTGCTCGCCAAGGCCGAGGCCGGCTCCAGCGGCCGGCTGCGCGGGCTCCGCCACACCATGCTCGATGACAGCGATATCTCGTCGACCCGTCACGCCCGCGCCTTCGTCGCCGGCAGCCTCGGCAGCCTCGTCGGCCATGCCGGCATCTATGTGTCGGGCGGCGCCGAGCACCAGGGCCCCGATGGCGGCGGCCCGGTTGCTGTCATCGCCGATCGCAGCCTCGTCCCATCTCTCGCCGCAGCAGGAGGATCGCCGTCATGAGCGCGCTCGCCGAACCGCAAGGGGCGCCCGCCGCCCGCCGTGCCGTTGAGCTCCAGACCATCGGCATGACCAAGATCTTCGGGCCGCTGGTGGCGCTCGAGGACGTCTCGATCCATGTCCGGCCCGGCACGCTGCATGCGCTCCTCGGCGAGAACGGCGCCGGCAAGTCGACGCTGGTCAAATGCATCATGGGCTTCTACCAGCCGACGCGCGGCAGCGTGCTGGTCGGTGGCAAGGAGGCGGAGATCGCGACGCCGCGCGATGCGCATGCGCATGGCATCGGCATGGTCTACCAGCATTTCACGCTGGTGCCCTCGCTGACCGCGGCCGAGAACCTCGTCATCTCGCGCGCCCATCCGCCGGCGGTGATCGACTGGAAGAAGGAGATCGCCGGGCTCGAGGCGTTCCTGGAGCGGATGCCCTTCAAGGTGCCGCTGACCGTGCCGGTGTCGAGCCTTTCGGCCGGCGAGAAGCAGAAGCTCGAGATCCTGAAGCAGCTCTATCTCGACCAGCGCTTCCTCATTCTCGACGAGCCGACCTCGGTGCTGACCCCGGGCGAGGCCGACGAGGTGCTCGGCCTTCTGCGCGGCATGACCGAGGCGGGTGACCTCACCATCCTGATGATCAGCCACAAGTTCCGCGAGGTCATGGCCTATGCCGACGACGTCACGGTGCTCCGGCGCGGGCGCATGATCGGCGGCGGCCGGGTCGGTGATCTCACCATCGACGACATGAGCCGGATGATGATCGGCGACACCAAGATCCGCGAGCGCGCCGCCCGCAAGGCCTTTACCGGCCAGAAGGTGGTGCTGGAGCTCGCCGGCGTCTGCGCCGACGATGATGGCGGCCTGCCGGCGGTCGATGCGGTCAATCTCAAGGTGCATGCCGGCGAGATCGTCGGCATCGCCGGCGTCTCCGGCAATGGCCAGTCGACGCTGATCGAAGTGCTCAGCGGCCAGCGCGACATGACCGAGGGCCAGCTCTTCATCGACGGCGAGGATTTCCAGCCCGTCCGCCAGCAGATGGCGAAATTCAAGGTGTTCGGCCTGCCGGAGGAGCCGCTGAAGAACGCCGCCGTGCCGCGCATGACGGTGGCCGAGAACATCGCCTTCCGCTCCTTCGACGAGCCGCCGATCGCCTCGCGCTTCGGCTTCCTGTCGCCGAAGCCGATGCGCAAGCGCGCCAAGGAACTGATCGCGCAATACCGCATCAAGACGCCCTCGACCGAGGAGCCGATCGAGAATCTCTCCGGCGGCAATGTCCAGCGCGCCATTCTCGCCCGCGAGCTTTCGGGCATCGTCGATGTGCTCATCGTCGCCAATCCCTGCTTCGGCCTCGATTTCGCCTCCGTCTCCGAGATCCGTTCGCAGATCATGGACCAGCGCAATCGCGGCGCGGCGGTTCTGCTCGTCTCGGAGGATCTCGACGAGGTGCTGGAGCTCTCCGACCGCGTCGCGGTGATGTCCGGCGGCGGCATCCACTATGTCGTGCCGATCGCCGAGGCCGACCGCAATTCGATCGGCAAGGCGATGGCGGGGCATTGAGGATGATGGTTTTTTCCGATGTTGGGACGTCGGGCTCTCTTCACCTCCCCCTGAGGGGGAGGTCGACGGCGAAGCCGGCGGGAGAGGGTTTACGGAGTTTCCGGAGAGGCCGTAAACCCTCTCCCGGCCCTCAGGGCCGACCTCTCCCTCAGGGAGAGGTGAAGGGAGGCGACCGGTCATGATCACCGTCGACGCAAAGCCATTCCCCTTTGCCTTTCCGCCCGAGAAGACGGCGCTCATCGTCATCGACATGCAGCGCGATTTCGTCGAGCCCGGCGGGTTCGGCGAGACCCTCGGCAATGACGTCTCGCTGCTGCAGGCGATCGTGCCGACGGTGGCGCGGCTGCTCGATCTCTTCCGCCGCGAGGGCTGGATGGTGATCCACACCCGCGAGGGCCATCGGCCCGATCTCAGCGACCTGCATCCGGCGAAGCGCGATCGCGGCAGCCCGTCGCTGCGCATCGGCGACCATGGGCCGATGGGCCGCATCCTCGTCCATGGCGAGCCCGGCCATGGCATCATCGACGACAACGCGCCGCTCGAAGGCGAACTCGTCATCGACAAGCCCGGCAAGGGCTCGTTCTACAACACGGTCCTCGCCGAGCATCTCGCCGCGCATGGGATCACGCATCTCGTCGTCGCCGGCGTCACCACCGAGGTCTGCGTGCAGACGACGTTGCGCGAGGCCAACGACCGCGGCTTCGACTGCCTCCTCATCGAGGACGCGACGGAGAGCTATGTCCCCGCCTTCAAGCAGGCGACGCTGGAGATGATCCGCGCCCAGGGCGCCATCGTCGGCTGGACGGCGCCGCTCGCGGCGCTGGAGGCGGCAGTGACGGCAGCAGATCAGGAGACGGCCGCATGAGCGCGCAATCCTTCGACGCGAAGGCGCATGTGGCGCATATGGAGGCCGTGCTCGGCCTCACCATCGAGGAGGCCTGGCGCGACGGCGTCGTCGCCAACATGGCGGCGACCGCGCGCGCCGCGGCGCTCGTCATGGAGTTCAAGCTCGACGATCATGTCGATCCGGCGCCGAGGTTCGAGCCGTGAGCCTCTTCGACATCCTGTTCCGCCCGGCGCATGAGATCGCCGCCGATGTCCGCGCCCGCCGTGTCTCGGCCCGCGACGTCACCGAAGCGGCGCTCGACGCGATCGACGCGCTCGACGGGACGCTCAACGCCTTCACCGACGTCACCGCCGAGCGCGCGATCTCCGAGGCCAATCGCATCGATGCCGCGGTGATCGCCGGCCGCGCGCCGCCGCTCGCCGGCGTGCCTTATGCGGTCAAGAACCTCTTCGACATCGAGGGCGTCGTCACCCGGGCCGGCTCGAAGATCAATCGCTCCCATGCGCCGGCGGGGGCCGATGCCAGCCTCGTCACGGCGATGCAGCGGGCCGGCGCCGTGCTCATCGGCGGCGTCAACATGGGCGAATATGCCTATGACTTCACCGGCGAGAACGTCCATGACGGCGCCTCGCTCAATCCGCACGATCCCTCGCGCATGTCGGGCGGCTCGTCGGGCGGCTCCGGCACGGCGGTCGCCTCCGGCATGGTGGCGCTGTCGCTCGGCTCCGACACCAATGGCTCGATCCGCGTGCCGTCGTCCTTCTGCGGTCTCTATGGGCTGAAGCCGACCTTCGGCCGCCTGTCGCGGGCGCGCACCTTCCCCTTCGTCGCGAGCCTCGATCATCTCGGGCCGATCGCGCGCGCGCCGCGCGATCTCGCGCTCGCCTTCGACGCGCTGCAGTTTCCCGATCCCGACGACCTGCACCAGTCGCCGCATCCGCCGCTCGACACCGTCGGCGTGCTCGGCCGGGGCGTCGAGGGCCTCCGCATCGCGGTTGCCGGCGGCTATTTCCGTGCCCAGGCCGGCAAGGAGGCGCTGGCCGCGGTCGAGCATGTCGCCAGGGCGCTCGGCGTCAGCCGCGAGGTGGAACTTCCCGAGGTGCACCGCGCCCGCGCGGCGGCTTACGTCATCACCACGAGCGAATCGGCGGCGCTGCATCTTGCCCGCCTGCAGAGCCGGGCCGGCGACTTCGATCCCGACACGCGCGACCGCTTCCTCTCCGGCGCGATGGTGCCCGCCGCGTGGTACATCGCCGCTCAGCGCTTCCGCACCTGGTTCCGCGCCGAGATGGCGACGCTGTTCGAGGGCGTCGACGTCATCCTCGCGCCGGCGACGCCGTTTCCCGCGCTGCCGTCCGGCACGAAAGAGGTGGAACTTGCCGGGATCAGGGTGCCAGCGCGGCCCAATATCGGTATCTTCGCGCAGCCGATCAGTTTCGTCGGCCTGCCGGTGGTGGCGGTGCCCGTCTGGCTCGGCGGCGCGGCGCTGCCGATCGGCGTCCAGGTGATCGCCCCGGCCTGGCGGGAAGACATCGCGCTTCGGGTTGCCGAGGCGCTGCATCAGGCTGGCGCCACGGCGGCGCCGGTCGCCGCATTACGATTGCAAGGCGCATGACGACCGATCTCGAAAGCAATGCCCGCTGGGCTGGACGCAACAACGACAAGGACCGGCTGCGCGACCGCATCTGGCAGAAGCTGGTCAGCGACGAGGTCAATGTCGGCCCGGTCGACAGCCGCATCCCGAATTTCGCCGGCGCCGATCTCGCGGCGCTGCATCTCTCGCGGCTCGATGCCTGGAAGAACGCGCGCGTCGTCAAGTGCAATCCCGATCCGCCGCAGATCCCGGTGCGGCTGCGCGCGCTCTATGACGGCAAGATCCTCTATGCGCCGGTGCCGGAGCTGACCAAGGGCTTTCCCTTCGTCCGTCTCGATCCGGCCGTGCTCGAAGCGAAGGGCGTCCAGTTCGAGCTCGCCGCCGTCTCGCAGGGCTTCGTCGAGCATGGTGAGCCGGTCGAGTTCGAGGAGATGGAGACGCTCGATTTCGTTGTCGTCGGCTGCGTCGCGGTCAGCGATGCCGGCGGGCGGACCGGCAAGGGTGGTGGCTTCGCCGATCTCGAACTCGGTATCTTCCGCGAGCTCGGCAAGGTGACGCCGGCAACGCCGGTCGCCACCACCGTGCATTCGGTGCAACTCGTCGACCCGGCGCTGCTGCCGATGCTGGATCATGACTCGCCGCTCGACTACATCGCCACGGAACAGGGCGTCATCGCAACGCGGACGCAGATGGCGCGGCCGACCGGTGTCGCCTGGGACCATGTGCAGGCCGATCAATATGCCTCGATCCCGTTCCTCAACGATCTGAGGGCGCGCATCGAGAGCCGTAACGGATGAGTGCGCCGACGTGACCATCGAGATCGACCATCCCGAGACCAAGGCCGAGCTCGAAGCGGCGTTCGCCCGCTATGAGACGGCGCTGGTCTCGAACGACGTCGCCGTGCTCGACGAGCTCTTCCTCGTCTCGCCGGCGACGATCCGCTATGGCGCGACCGAAAATCTCCATGGCTACAACGAGATCGCCGCCTTCCGCTCCGGCCGCCCCGCGGTGGGCCTCGCGCGGCGGCTCGATCGCACGGTGATCACCACCTATGGCCGCGACTTCGGCGTGGCGTCGACGCTGTTCTATCGCGACAGCGCGCCGGGCAAGGTCGGCCGCCAGATGCAGAGCTGGGTGCGCACCGTGGCGGGCTGGCGGGTGGCCGCGGCCCATGTCAGCGTCATCCCCGATCCCGATGCCGCCGGGACGGGACCGTGAAGGCGGGCTTGCTCCCAAACGGTGACCCCCCGGTCCGCCGCACGCGGACAGACGATCTCCGGCTGCAGCTTGCCGACGAGATCGTGCGCGGCGTGTTCGCGCCGGGCGATCCGCTCGACGAGGCCGGTCTTGCCGCCCGTTATGGCGTCTCGCGGACGCCGGTGCGCGAGGCGCTGCGCCAGCTTGCGGCCAGCGGGCTGGTCGAGATCCGCCCGCATCGCGGCGCCATCGTCACGCGGCCGTCCGAGGGGCGGCTGATGGAAATGTTCATCGTCATGGCCGAGCTCGAGAGCCTCTGCGCCGCGCTCGCGGCCGAGGCGATGAGCCTCATCGAGCGGCGCGAGCTCGAGAAGCTGCACCGCGCGCTCGGCGAACTGGTCAAATCAGGCGATCCGCTGCGCTATGCCGAGGCGAATGAGCGCTTCCATGGCGCGATCTATGCCGGCGCCCACAACGCCTATCTCGGTGAGCTGACGCTGGCGACGCGGGCGCGGCTGGCGCCGTTCCGCCGCGCGCAGTTCCGCCGCGTCGGCCGCCTCGCCGATTCCTACGAGGAGCACGACCGCATCGTCGAGGCGATCCTGCGCGGCGACCGCGACCAGGCGACGCGCGAGATGCGCGCCCATATCGGCACGGTCAAGGAAGCCTTCGACCGCTATATGGAAGGCCGCTGACGGCGGCGACCGCCCGGCTGCGCTCGCTCTGGCAGGCTGGTTGCGGCAGGCGGTTGAGTTGCGCGCCGGCCGATTTAAGCTAGTCGCGATCCGGCGGGTCGTTCCGGCACGCGCGGCAAGAAACCACGAGGGAGAGCGTGATGGCGGCAGCGGCAGAGGACGATGGTGAGACGAGCTACGAGGTGCGCGAGGTCGTCGCCGTCTTCGACAGCGAGAAGGCATTGCAGGGCGCCGTCGACGAACTGATCGCCGCCGGCCTCGAGCGCGCCGATCTCACCGTGCTCGCGGCGGCCGGCCAGATCGCCGAGTTCGGTGTTCCCGTCCGCGACATCGAGGATGCGCCCGACGCGCCGCGCGCCGCCTATGTCGGGCCGGACTCGCAGGTCGAGGGCCGCTCGGCGCTGGTCGGTGGGCCCGCTCTGGTCGTCGGTCTCGGCGCGGCGCTCGCCGCCGGCTCGGCCGGGCTGGCCCTGATCCCGACGCTCGCGCTCACCATCGGCGGGACGCTCGCAAGCGGCAGCGCCGGCCTGTTGCTGGCGCGCTTCTTCGGCCACCGCCATTCCGCCGTCATCCAGAGCCAGATCGACGCCGGCGGTCTCGTTCTGTGGGTGCATTCGGCCGATACGTCCGCCGACGAGACCATCCGCACGGCGCTCGCGAAACATGGCGCGCGCGACGTGCATCAGCATGTCGTTCGGCGCAGCTGGGGCGTCGACGACGTTCCGCTGCACGACTTCAATCCCGATCCGCTGCTCAAGGGATAGGCGTCAGAGGCAGTCCACATAGGGCCCGGCCTGGCGGGCGCGGCGCTCGATGATGCGCGCCGTGCCCTGCATGCCGCGCGAGGGCTTGGCGGGATTGCGCAGGATGGGGTTGGGCAGAGCGGCTGCCAGCAGCGCCGCCTGCCGGCTAGTCAGGTCGCGCGCCGGCCGGCCGAAATAATGCTCCGAGGCGGCCTCGATGCCGAAAAGGCCAGGTCCCCACTGGGCGATGTTGAGATAAATCTCCATCATCCGCCGCTTCGACCAGATGAAGTCGGCATAGTAGGCGAGCGGGATCTCGAGGCCCTTGCGGACATAGCTGCGCGAGGACCACAGGAAGAGGTTCTTGACCGTCTGCATCGGGATGGTGCTCGCCCCACGCGAGGGACCGCCCTTGCTGCCGAGGACGAGGTTCAACTGGTCCCAGTCGACGCCGGCATGCTCGCAGAAGCGGCCGTCCTCGGACATGATCACCGAATTGACCGCGACCGGCGCGATGTTCTCGAAGGGCACCCAGTCGCGCTGCATGCCCTGCAGCGTCAGGCCCGACCAGAGCATCAGCGTCGAGACCGGTGGCACGATCCAGTAGATCGGCGTCAGCACCAGCGGCAGCGCGATGAGGGCAAGCGCGACGCGCGCGGCCAGCACCAGCCAGCGGCGGCGGCGGCTTGCGGCGGGCATGGTGGTCTCCGTCGGTGGCGCGAGGGCGGGCGGGCTTTCGGCGGCGGCGTCTGCGTCGGCGGCGGGGAGGGTCATGCGGCTGTCCGTGCCGGCTCGAGGGCGAAATGGCCGAGGCAGCGGGCGAGCAGCCGGAAATCGGCGTCCCGACTGGTGCCCTTGCGCCAGCAGAGGGCGAGGCTGCGTGTCGCCGGGCGCTGGTCGAGCGTCAGCAGCGTGATCGCCGTGCCGGAGAGAATACCGGATTCGGTGGCGATGCGCGGCAGGAAGGTGATGCCGAGGCCGTTGTCGACCATCTGGACTAGCGTCGACAGGCTGGAGGCGCGGATTTCCTCGCTCTCGCGGCTGACGAGTTCAGGCGCCGCGGCGCGGATGTGATCGCTGAGGCAGTGGCCATCCTCGAGCAGCAGCAGCGTATCGGCGGAGAGTTCGCGCGCCGCGACGCTCGCCCGGCCCGCGAGGGCATGGTTGCCGCTCACGGCGAGCAGGAGGCTGTCTTCGGCGATCGTCTCGACCACCAGACCTTCGACCGGTGCCGGCAGCGCGATCAGGATCACGTCGAGCCGGCCGCCACGCAGGTCCTCCAGCATGGCGCGGGTCAGATCCTCGCGGAGATGCAGGCGGAGTTCGGGATAGGTGCGGCGGAGTTCCGGCAGCGCGCGCGGCAGGAAATAGGGCGCGATCGAGGGGATGACGCCGAGGCGGATGCGCCCGGCGAGCGGTGCATGCGAGGCGCGCGCCGCATCGACCATCTCGCGCGCATCGACGAGCAGCGCCTTCATGCGCGGCAGCGCCGCCTCGCCGGCCGCGGTCAGGACGACCGCGCGGTTGGAGCGGTCGACGAGGGCGATGCCGATCGTCTCCTCGAGCTGGCGCACCGCATCGGACAGCGTCGACTGCGTGACATGGCACGCCGCCGCCGCGCGGCTGAACGAACCGCTTTCGGCGAGCGCGACAAAATACTGCATCTGGCGGAGCGTCGGGAGCTGCATCATCCCTGCAATAAACCGTTTCGGGCCGCTTTCGCCACCGCCCTGCCAAAACTTGGCGAGATCCGCCGCCCTCCGTGCGATCGCCGTGCTGCGGCCGACACGCTTGCCGGCGTCTGCACGGGTCCCATTCTGCCGAAATCGATTAATCCGATCGATGTCGACGGATTTTACGGTTTGACCGATGCAGTGCGAAATGGCACCTTCTCGCACATGCAGCAGCGCCTCGACGGTTTCGTGTGCGCTGCCGAAACGATCGTCTCAGCACCCCAGGAGTAAGACATGCTCGGCATCGGCGACAAGCTGCCTGAATTCTCGATCACCGGCGTCAAGCCCGGTTTCAACAATCACGAAGAGAACGGCGAGAGCGCCTTCGAGACGCTGACCGCCGCCTCGTTCCCGGGCAAGTGGAAGGTGATCTTCTTCTACCCGAAGGACTTCACCTTCGTCTGCCCGACCGAGATCGCCGAGTTCGCCCGCCTCGCCGGCGATTTCGACGATCGTGACGCCGTCGTGCTCGGCGGCTCGACCGACAACGAGTTCGTGAAGCTCGCCTGGCGCCGCGATCACAAGGATCTCGACCGGCTGCCGATCTGGTCGTTTGCTGACACCAACGGCTCGCTGGTCGATGGCCTCGGCGTCCGTTCCCCCGATGGCGTCGCCTATCGCGTCACCTTCATCGTCGATCCCGACGGCATCATCCAGCACGTCTACGCGACCAACCTCAATGTCGGCCGCAACCCGAAGGACACGCTCCGCGTCCTCGACGCGCTGCAGACCGACGAGCTCTGCGCCTGCAACCGCGAAGTCGGCGGCCAGACCCTCGCCGCCTGAGCCGGCAGGCCGGCCGCCCGCGCGGCGGCCGCATGATCCCTGCGCCCCGGTCCGCCGGGGCGCTTCCGCATCCGCCAACGCGAAGAGCCAGCCATGACCATCGACAGCCTCAAGTCCCGCATCCCCGATTTTGCCAAGGACGTCCGCCTCAACCTGTCGTCGCTGGCCTCCGACGAGACGCTGTCGCCGCAGCAGAAATACGGGCTGATGGTCGCCTGCGGCATTGCCAGCCGCAATCCGGAGGTGCGCGTCGCGCTGCTCTCCGAGGCAACGCCGCATTTGGCGCCCGCTGCGCTTGCCGCCGCCAAGTCGGCCGCGGCGATCATGGGCATGAACAATGTCTATTACCGCTTCACGCATCTCGTCTCGAACGGCGAATACCGCACGCTGCCGGCCAAGCTCCGCATGAACGTCATCGGCAATCCCGGCGTCGACAAGGTCGATTTCGAGCTGTGGTCGCTGGCCGTCTCGGCGATCAATGGCTGCGGCATGTGCATGGACAGCCACGAGGCCGTGCTGAAGAAGGCCTCGGTGCCGACCGAAGTGGTGCAGACCGCGGTGCGCTTCGCCGCCATCATCCAGTCGGCCGCGATCGCGCTCGAGGCCGCCGAGGCGGCTTGACGCCTCGCTGCCAAGCTGCCAATCCGGCAGCGCCCCGGCGCTCTAGGTCAAGCTGCGGGCATCGCCCGGAGCTTTGCGCGTGACCGACTTTTCCCTCCGCCTTGCCGACACCGCCCGCGACATCGAAGCGCTGCTGGCGGTGCTCCTCGCCGATGCACCCGCCAGCGGCGAGATCGCGCGGCCGGCGCGGCTCCTTGCCGCCATGCGCCATGCGATGCTCGGCGGCGGCAAGCGGCTGCGGCCGGCGCTGACCGTCGAGGTGGCGCGGCTGTTCGGCCTGTCCGGTGACGGCGTGCTGCGCACCGGCGCCGCGATCGAATGCCTGCATGGCTATAGCCTCGTGCATGACGACCTGCCGGCGATGGACGACGACGATCTCCGCCGCGGCCGGCCGACCGTGCACATCGCCTTCGACGAGGCGACCGCGATCCTCTGCGGCGACGCGCTGCAGACGCTCGCCTTCGACATCCTCGCCGCGCCCGAGACCGATGCCGACGCCGCCGTGCGCATCGACCTCGTCGCCGGCCTCGCGCAGGCTTCGGGTCTCGGCGGCATGGCCGGTGGCCAGATGCTCGATCTCGAGGCCGAGCGCGGCGCGCCGGGCGAGGCCGGCACGCTGACCCTGCAGGCGATGAAGACCGGCGCGCTGATCCGCTTTTCCTGCGAGGCCGGCGCCATTCTCGGCCGCGCCGACGCGGAAGGCCGCCGCCGCATCCGCCGCTATGGCGAGATCATCGGCCTCGCCTTCCAACTCGCCGACGACCTGCTCGACGCCACCGCGACGCCCGAGGCGCTCGGCAAGGCCACCGCCAAGGACCAGGCGCGCGGCAAGGCGACATTGGTCGCGCTCTACGGCGTCCAGGAGACGCGGGCGCGGCTCGCCAATCTCGTCGCCGAGGCCGAGGGCCTGCTGGCGCCGTTCGGCACGGCGGCCGAGCCGCTCGCCGCCGCCGCCCGCTTCGTGGCGCTCCGCCAGAGCTGAGCGGGGGGAAGGGCGCGTTAACGCGCCGTTCAGCCTCTTGCCAGAGCGACACGCGACGTTGACGCGGCGTTAGCCTCGAACGGGCAGGGAAAGGTCTCGCCTCGGGGAGACCCATGCTCGCGCGCGTCGTGCTCTTTGCTTCGGCCATCCTCATCGCCGTCGGCGCCCTGTCCGGGACCGGTGTGCTCGACCGTCTCGCCGGCATGGTCGCGCCTTCGCCGGAGGAGCCCGCGCGCGCCGCGTCGGCGCGGAGCCCGGTGACGCTCGTCGCGGATGCGAGCGGGCATTACTTCGTCGATGGCGCCGTCAATGCGCGGCCGGTGCGCTTCGTCGTCGATACCGGCGCCACGGCGGTCGCGCTCTCGGCCGAAACCGCGAAGCGCATCGGCGTGATGCCGGCCGCGTCCGCCTTCACGGGCGCGAGCCGCACCGCCAATGGCACTGTCGCGGTGGCGCCGATCCGCCTCAGGGAGATCCGCATCGGCACGCTCAGCGTCTCGGGCGTCGATGCGGTGGTGATGCCGGAGGGCGCCTTGTCGGTCGATCTCCTCGGCATGAGCTTCCTGTCGCGCCTCTCCGCGATCAAGGTCAGCGGTCAGCGCATGGTGCTCTCGCCATGACGCGGGCCTCTCTGCTGCCGGTCATCTCGACGGCCGGCCGCGATGCAGCTGTCGTGGTGGCGACATCGAGTTTCGGTTATGCGCAGGTCAATGGTTGCTTTAGACGCTCCTTCCGCGCAAATCTCGCCTTCAGCCTTTCAGAACGGGAGTCCCCCACGCATGTTTCCGAGACCGGTCCCCAAGCTCTTGCGCAATACCTACGAGTTCGAATCGAAGCCGATGGTCAAGCCGACCGGCTTCCGTGAGTATGACGCGCGCTGGCTGTTCGGAGACGAGATCAACCTGATGGGCGTGCAGGCCCTCGGCATGGGCCTCGGCACGTTGCTCGGCGAACTCGGCGTCAAGCGCGAGATCGTGACCGGCCACGACTATCGTTCCTATTCGGCCTCGATCAAGCTGGCGCTCGCCACGGGTCTGATGGCCGCCGGCTGCAAGGTGCACGACATCGGCCTCGCCGTGACGCCGATGGCCTATTTCGCGCAGTTCGAGCTCGACGTTCCCGCCGTCGCCATGGTCACCGCCTCGCATAACGAGAATGGCTGGACCGGCGTCAAGATGGGCGCGGCGCGGCCGCTGACCTTCGGCCCCGACGAGATGAGCCGGCTGAAGGAGATCGTGCTCAATGCCGCCTTCAACCTCTCAGGCGGCGGCTCCTACCAGTTCCATGACAATTTCCCGGCCATCTACATGGCCGACATGACCAATCGTCCGAAGCTCTCGCGGCCGATCAAGGTCATCGCCGCCTGCGGCAACGGCACGGCCGGCGCCTTCGCGCCGAAGGTGCTCGAGATGATCGGCGCCGATGTCATCCCGATGGATGCCGAGCTCGACTACACCTTCCCGCGCTACAATCCCAATCCCGAAGACATGAAGATGCTGCACGCGATCCGCGACGCGGTGCTGGAGCATGGCGCGGAAGTCGGCCTCGGCTTCGATGGCGACGGCGATCGCTGCGGCGTCGTCGACGACACGGGCGACGAGATCTTCGCCGACAAGGTCGGCGTGATGCTGGCGCGCGACCTTTCCGCGCTGCATCCCGGCGCCACCTTCGTCGTCGACGTCAAGTCGACCGGCCTCTTCGCCACTGATCCGGTGCTGAAGGCGAACGGCGTCATCGCCGACTACTGGAAGACCGGCCATTCCTACATCAAGCGCCGCGTCAACGCGCTGAACGCGCTCGCCGGCTTCGAGAAGTCCGGCCACTATTTCTTCAACAAGCCGATCGGCCGCGGCTATGACGATGGCCTCGTCTCGGCGCTCGCGATCCTCGACATGCTCGATCGCAACCCCGGCAAGAAGATGTCGGAGCTGAAGAACGCGCTGCCCAAGACCTGGGGTTCGCCGACCATGTCGCCGCACTGCGACGACGAGACGAAGTATGGCGTCATCGACAAGGTGGTGAAGCGCTTCGAGGCGATGCGCGCCAGCGGCGAGACCGTCGCCGGACAGAAGATCATCGACCTCATCACCGTGAACGGCGTCCGCGTCGTCAACGAGGACGGCACCTGGGGCCTCGTCCGCGCGTCGTCGAACAAGCCGGAAATGGTGGTCGTGGTCGAAAGCCCGGTCTCCGAGGCGCGCATGCGCGAGATGTTCCATGCCGTCGACGGGGTTCTCCGCGAGAACCCGGAAGTCGGCGCCTACAACCAGACCATCTGAGGCACGATATCGCCGGCCGGGCTTGTCCCCGGCCGGCCCGCTTGGTCGTGGCGCTCTCCGCCGGGCCTGCCTATGATCCGCGCATCAGAATCGGAGGAGACCCTGATGACCGCCAAACCCTTCGGCACCATGCCGGACGGAACTCCCGTCGTTGCCGTGACCATCGCCGCCGGTGACCTTTCCGCCACGGTGATCACCTTCGGCGCGGTCATCCAGGACATCCGCCTCGCCGGCGTCGGCCATCCGCTGGTCATCGGCTATGACGATGTCAGCCTCTATCTGCGCAATCCGCATTATTTCGGCGCCGTCGCCGGCCGCTATGCCAACCGCATCGCGGGCGGCCGCTTCGTGCTCGACGGCGCGACGATCCAGCTCTCGCAGAACGAGGACGAGAACCATCTGCATGGCGGCGCCGACGGTTTCGGCACGCGGGTGTGGACGCTGCTGCGCCAGGATGCATCGAGCGTGACGCTCGGCCTCGTCGACGAGGACGGCAGCAACGGCTATCCCGGCCGCGTCACGGTCGAGCTCACCTATGCGATCGAAGCCCCGGCGACGCTGCGCACCTCGATCCGCGCGACGACGGATGCGCCGACACTCGTCAATCTCGCCCAGCACAGCTATTTCAATCTGGCGGGCTCGGGCAGCATCCTCGCTCATCACCTGACCATTCCCGCCGAGACCTATCTGCCCGTCGATGCCGGCAACATCCCGACCGGCGAGCAGAAGAGCGTCGCCGGCACGACCTTCGATTTCCGCACGCCGCGCGCGATCGGCGACCGCGAGGACGTCGTCTTCGACCACAACTTCAATGTCGGCACTGCGAGGAGCGAGACGCCGCGCCTGCTCGCGCGGCTGACCTCGCCGGAAAGCGGCGTCACGCTCGATGTCCTCTCGACCGAGCCCGGCGTGCAGTTCTACGACGGCTACATGATCCACACCGAGGGCGCCGGCATCAATGGCGAGGTCTACGGGCCGAATGCCGGCCTCTGCCTCGAGCCGCAGCTCTTCCCGGATTCGCCGAACCGGCCGGAATTCGCGAGCGCCGTGCTGCGGCCGGGCGAGACCTATCGCCAGGAGACGCTGTTCACCTTCAGCCGCGGCTGAGAGCTGCGATCGCAGACACGAGGCGCGGCGGGACGCCGCGCCGGTTTTCATCCGAGGGGCAAAGAGCATGAGACAGGGCATCTTCTTCAATCTGGCGGGTTCGGCGCTGGCACTCCTGGCGATGGCCGGCTGCGCCAGCACATCGGTGATGCCGCTGTCGGCCGACACGATCCAGGTCACGGCGCAGGCGGACCCCGATTGCGGGCCGACCGGCGCGCAGCGCGCGGCGCTGAAGCGTGCGGCGGTCGAGACGCTGCGGCAGGGCTATGACAGCTTCATCGTGCTCGGCGTCCAGCAGGCCAACAATACCCGCGTCGTCGGATATACGCCGGTGCAGGCGCAGACGACGACCAATGCGGCCGGCACCAACTATGGCAATGCCAGCTTTGTGACGGGCCAGTCGACCACCACCTATTCGGGCGGCCAGGCGATCATGGGCGGCAGCTTCGACCAGATCATGACCGTGCAGATGTTCCGCAGCGGCGATCCGGGCTTCGAGCGCGCGGTCTCGGCGCGCGTGACGCTCGGTCCCGACTGGCAGAAGGCGGTCGCCTCCAAGAGCGACGATTTCTGCTGAGCCTGCCAGACGAGAAATGGCTGTGGCCGGACCTTTTCAAACGGCCTGAAACAACGCAATTGTAGGGATCGCGGCGCCTTAATCGAGGCGCCGCTCGGCGTTTGGCTGAGAAGGTCCTGTGCTCCATGAGCAGCAATCGCTCGACCCATATCCGTCTGACATCCCATCCGGGCGCGCAGGCGCCGGTGCGCTTTCCGGTGCGCTGGGGCGAGGCCGATCCGCGGAAGCGCGGGGCCATCGTCGGCACGGTGGTCAATCCCGCCGATCGCAACGCCATCGGCACGCATGGCGGCTCCTATTCGCTCTACCGCGCGCTTGCAGTGTCCTCCGGCGCGCTGAACCCGATCCAGCGGCCGGATCTCCGCAACACCGCGCCGGTGATCGAGATCGGGCCGCATCCGCAATGGTCGGCACCGGGCAAGATCGTCTCGCTCGATCCGTTCGGCCACAAGGCGCAGGACATCTTCGCCGATTTGATCGCCGAGGGCGTCGATGTCCGCCCGAGTATCGCGATCACGAAGGCCCGCCTCACCATGGCGGAGCTGCACGAGGCGATCCGGCTGAAGCGGCTGGCGATCGATGGCGAGATCGTGCGCGAGAATGGCGACGTTTCCGTCGTCAAGGCGGCGATCGATCCGGTCTGGCATCTGCCCGGCATCGCCGCGCGCTTCGGCGTCTCCGAGGATCAACTGCGGCGGACGCTGTTCGAGCAGACCGGCGGCATGTATCCAGAGCTCGTCACGCGGCCGGATCTCTCGGTGTTCCTGCCTCCGATCGGCGGTATCACCATCTATGTCTTCGGCGATCCCGCCGCGCTCTCCGACCCGAAGCGCACGCTCGCCTGCCGCGTTCATGACGAATGCAACGGCTCCGACGTGTTCGGCTCCGACATCTGCACCTGCCGGCCCTATCTGATCCAGGGCATCGAGGAGAGCATCAAGGAAGCGCAGAAGGGCGGCGCCGGTCTCGTCGTCTACAATCGCAAGGAGGGCAGGGCGCTCGGCGAGGTGACGAAGTTCCTCGTCTACAATGCCCGCAAGCGGCAGGAGGGCGGCGACCAGGCCGCGACCTATTTCGAGCGCACCGAATGCGTCGCCGGCGTGCAGGATGCCCGCTTCCAGGAGCTGATGCCCGATATCCTGCATTGGCTCGGCATCACCCGCATCGACCGCTTCATCTCGATGTCGGACATGAAGCACGACGCCATCACCCGCTCGGGCATCGAGATCGTCGAGAGGGTGCCGATCCCCGACGACCTCATCCCGCCGGACGCCCGCGTCGAGATCGACGCCAAGAAGGCGCACGGCTATTTCAGCGCCACCCCCGCGCCGACGGTCGAGGATCTGACCAAGACCGTCGGAAGGCCGCTGGAGAAGTATTGAAGGCGGCGTCGCGCATCCTCCGTCTTGCGCTTACGGCGCGCGAGGGCTAGTTGCCAGCAACTGCCGCCGCGCGCCGAGCGGCCATCGTCACGCGGAGCCGACCCATGGCCACAGCTTCTTCCCTCCTCACCGCCGCCGCCGTTCGCGAGCGGGCGCATCGGCTCTATGAGCTCGGCATCGAAGGGGAGCTCGCGCATTTCGACGTGCGGCTCGAGCGGCTGCCGGCGACCGCCGACTTCGTGCTCGAGACGATGCGGGCGAATTATCCGGATCTCGACGTGCCCTATCATGCGCGCTGGCGGCACTTCGAGGCCGGGGGGATCGCGCGCTGGGCCGGGCTCGCTGAGGCGGCGGGGCTCACCGAGGATCCGGTGAAGTTCGGGCGCGCCGCCTATGATCTCGCCATCGTCAGCGTGCTGCTCGATGCCGGCGCCGGCGCGGACTGGCGCTATACCGAGGCGCTGACCGGCGAGACCTTCGCGCGCTCGGAGGGGCTCGGCGTCGCCTCCTTCGCCATGTTCGTCTCCGGCCTCTTTTCCAGCAATCCGGCCGATCCGCTGCGCGCCGATGCGAGCGCGCTCGCCGCGTTGACGGTGGAGGAACTCGGCGAGGGCTTCCAGGCCGGTCCGGACAATCCGATCGTCGGCCTCGAAGGGCGCGTCGCGCTCCTGAACGCGCTCGGGCGCGCCGTCGCCGATCGGCCGGACATCTTCGGCGAGGACGAGGCGCGGCCGGGCGGCCTGTTCGACCGGGTGCTCGAGGACGCCGAAGGCGGCAAGGTCGCGGCGCCCGACATTCTGGGGCTGGTGCTCGACGGGCTCGGGTCGATCTGGCCGAGCCGCATCACATTGGATGGCATCGCGCTCGGCGACACCTGGCACCATTCAAAGCTCGTCACCGACGACGAGACCACCACGCTGGTGCCGTTCCACAAGCTGTCGCAGTGGCTGACCTATTCGCTGCTCGAGCCGCTGCTCTGGACCGGCGTCGAGGTCACCGATGTCGACGGGCTGACGGGCCTGCCCGAATACAGGAATGGCGGCCTCTTCATCGACATGGGCGTGCTGGTGCCGCGCGATGCGGGCGCCGCGACAAAGCTCTGGCGGGCAGGCGACGAGTTCATCGTCGAGTGGCGAGCGCTCACCGTGGCGCTGCTCGACCACACCGCCGACATGATCCGCGAGCGCCTCGGCGTCGACAAGATCGCGCTGCCGCTCGCCAAGGTGCTGGAAGGCGGCACCTGGTCGGCCGGCCGCAGGATCGCCGCCGAAAAGCGCCCGGGCGGCGCACCGCCGCTGCGCATCGAGAGCGACGGGACGGTGTTCTGAGGACGGCTGTCGGCGCGATTGTCCCGGCGCCTTAGTGCGCGTCGATATCGTCGGGCCCGGGCCGGCGCATGCCGTGCAGCACGCGCACGACCTCGATCGCGTCCTCCGTCACCCGGTAGAAGGCGAGATAACGCCCGATGACGAGATGGCGCAGGCCGGGCGCGAGGTCCTCGCGCGGCATGCCGGAATGCGGGTGCCGGACGAGCTGTTCCAGTCGCTCATAGATGTGATTGATCACCGAATCCGCGGCATCCGGACTGTCCGCGCCGATGTAGAGCCAGATATCGGTGAGGTCGGTCCGGGCACGCGGCGCGCGGCGGAGTTCTCTCGGCACGTCAGCCGCGCACCGATGCAAGTCGCCGTCGCGCTTCTGCCTTGATGCCCTCGACGTCGAATGGCTCGGTCGGCCCGCTGTCGATCCCTTCCTGGATCAGCGCGCGCAGTTCGGCGATCGTGTAGCCGTAATTTTCGCGGCGTTCCTTCCACTCGCGAACCGCCTCGTCGATGGCTTCGCCAGCGGACCCATATCGCCCGGAGCGAACGGAGTCGCGGACGAACTCAGCCAGTTCGGGAGAGAGCGCGATGGTCATTTCATCGGCGGTCGCCATGGGAGCCTCGCTGGGTTGCATCTCCTGAAGCTATGCCCAGGGCGTGGCCGCTTCAAGACGCAACGGCAAGCCGCCGCCTCAGCCCTTCTTGCCGCCGAGGAGATAGTGCCAGGCGAGCAGGATCGGGCCGAATGTCAGCGCGACGTCGGCGATGTTGAAGACGAAGAGGCCGCGATTGCCGAGGTGGAGATAGAGGAAGTCCACCACATGGCCGAAGCGCACGCGGTCGATGAGGTTGCCGAGCGCGCCGCCGGTGATGAGGGCGAAGCCGATCGCGACGAGACGGCCGCCATCCTTGGCCGTCGCCCAGAGATAGAGCACCGCGAGCGTGATTACGGCGGTGCCGCCAACGAGCAGCAGGCTGTCGAAGCCATGCGCGAAGGAGAAGGCGATGCCGGTGTTGTGGACGCGGAAGAGCGCCAGGATCGGCAGGACGTCGATGAACTGCTGATAATCGAGCTGCGCCTCGGCGATCGCCTTCGATGCCTGGTCGAGCACCAGCACGGCGGCGACGATGCCAAGCCCCAGCAGCGAGAACGGGCCGGACGGGCGGGACGAGGGGCTGGAAGTGTCGCTCATGCGAGCGTCAGATGGGCGCGGCGGATCTCGAACAGCATGACGCCGGTCGCGATCGCGAGATTGAGCGAGTCGGCGCGGCCGACCTGCGGGATCTTGACCAGCGTGTCGCAAGCGGCCGCGAAGCGGTCGTCGATGCCGGATTGCTCGTTGCCCATCAGCAGCAGCACCGGCTTTTCGTAATCGACCTTGCGGTAGTCGTGCTTGCCGGAGAGATGCGTGCCGACGACGATGCCCGGCCAGCGCTTCCGCCAGGCGAAGAACTCCTCGACCGAAAGCCGCGCGAGGGGCATGTGGAAGATCGAGCCCATGGTGGCGCGCACGGCCTCGACGCCGAAGGGGTCGACCGTATCGCCGACGAGGAGGATGCCCTCCGCGCCGACCGCATCGGCGGTGCGGATGATCGTGCCGAGATTGCCGGGATCCTTGATGCCTTCGAGCGCGACCCAGACGCCGGTCGGGCCGGGCTTGATCGTGGCGGCATCGGTCAGCCGTTGCTCGAACACGCCGACGACCATCTGCGGGTTCTCGCGCCGCGTGATCTTGGCGAGCACGGCCTCGGAGACTTCGAGCACGTCGCCGCCGCGCGCATGCGCCCGCTGCGCGACGCGCTTCACCACCGGGTGGTTCGCGACCTTGGCACCATAGACGAGGATGCGGATCGGCCAATCCTCCTCGACGGCGTCGGCGACCAGCTTCATGCCCTCGGTGACGAAAAGCCCGCTCTCCTTGCGGTATTTCGGCAGCGCGAGGGCGCGGATTTCCTTGATGGTCGGGTTGGTGAGGCTGGTCACCACGCGGATCTGGCCGGGGATCGGGATCGAGGCGTCGTCGGACATCAGGCCTCCCTCGACCAGCGCGAGAACAGCGAGGTGGACAGCGCGCGGCCGCCGCCTTCCTCGCGCAGCAGCAGTTCGCCCGATTCGAGCGTGCCCGGCAATCCGGCCAGCGCCTCGGCAGCGAGTTCATGCGTCGCCATGAAGGAGGCGCGGATCGAATAGGCCGAGAGGCAGAGGAACAGCGCGTCGTCGGCGAGCAGCTGGCGGCAGAGCCGCATCATCTCCGGCAGCTTCTCGAAGATGTCCCAGACCTCGCCATTCGGGCCGCGGCCGAATTTCGGCGGATCGAGGATGATGCCGTGATAGCGCGAGCCGCGCCGCACCTCGCGCTGCACGAATTTCATGGCGTCGTCGACGATCCAGCGCACCGGCAGGTCGGCGATGCCCGACATCGCCTGGTTCTCGCGCGCCCAGCCGATCGCCTTCTTGGAGGCGTCGACATGCGTCACCTCGGCGCCGGCGAGCGCGGCAACGAAGGAGGCGATGCCGGTATAGCCGAAGAGGTTCAGGACCTTCGGCCGCGTCGGCGCCTTCTTGCAGAGGCGGGCGAACCACGCCCAGTGCATCTCCTGCTCGGGGAAGAAGCCGACATGGCGGAAGGCGGTGAAGCGGCCGAGAAAGCGGATCTCGGTGTCGCCCACTTCGCGCGGCAGCCGCCAGGCCATCGGCCAGGTCTCGCCGAGCGGCTTCAGGTAACGCCAGCGTCCGTCGGAATCCTCGTCCTTGGCGCCGGTGAAGACGGCGTCGGCCCGCTCCCAGTCGGCTTCGGAGAGGCGCGGCGTCCACAGCGCCTGCGCCTCGGGGCGGACGATGCGATAGCGGCCATAGCGCTCGAGCTTCCGGCCATGGCCGCTGTCGATCAGCGCATAATCCGGCCAGCCCTCGGTCTCGAGCATCAGCGGCCAGCGCGAAGCGGGCGCGGCGGCGCGGCGCGGGTCTGGCATCTCGGCAGGCGTTGGGTTCTGCATGGCGGGTTCTTAATGCGCGGACGGGCGAAAGCCAACCGTCATCGCCGGTCGCGACCCCGGCGCGGCCCGTGTTCCTGTCAGGGAGGCGCCGCCAAAGCGGCTTTCCGTGCGGGTTGTCGTTGCCCTTGTCGCCGTGCCACCGTAAACCTCTGGCCGGAGCGGTGCGCGGCCAGCCTCTCGGGCTGGCGGCGCCGCATGCGAGTTTTGGGGCGGACCAGGCTGTTCCGGCGGGTCCCCACAGGGAAGGGTTCTCCCATGGACATGACCGGCGACTACCAGATCCCCGCGCGCCGCGAGGCCGTCTGGGCCGCGCTGAACGATGCCGACGTTCTCAAGGCGTTGATCCCGGGCTGCACGGCGCTGACGCGCCAGGCCGACGGCACGCTGGCCGCGACGATTGCCGATGGCAGCGCCGAGGCCCTGACGGTGTTCGACGGCACCATCACCTTCGCCGATGCTGTTGCCCCCGAGCGGGTCACCGTCGTCGCCGAGGGCCGCAACGACGCGGGCGACATCGTCGAGGCGCGGGCCTTGCTCTCGCTCACTGAGGCTGGCGCGGGCACGCGGCTTGCCTACACCGTCACGCCCGAGTTCGACGCGGCGGCGGCGCAGTCGGGCATCAAGGCGCTGGCGGACGGCTTCGTCGCGGCGCTTGCGGCGCGGCTCGGCGGCGAGCCGACCATCACGGCTCCGTCGCTGGCGACGCCCATTCCCGACGAGGCGGCGCGGGAGGAACTCGTCGACCGCATCGAGCACCGGGTCGAGGACCAGGCCGAGAACCTCGCCGAAGTCGCCGTGGAGGTCGAGCAGGAGATCGAGGTCGCGGCCGGCCGCGGCGTGCTCGGCGGACCCTATGTCTGGGGCCTGATCGCGCTGCTGGTCGTCATCGTCGCGCTCGCCATCCTGCGCTGACCGCGGCGCCGTCGCTCGACCGACGGTGGCCGAACGGGCCGGATGTCCCTATGTTGGGCGGAAAGACGCCGCAACGGTGCGGCAAGGCGCCGTGTTGATCCGCTCATGATCGTCTGTTCCTGCAATATTCTCACCAAGGCGCAGGTCCTGGCTGCGGCGGAGACGCTCCAGCGCGAGCAGCCGGGCCGCCCGCTGACCCCGGCCCGCATCTATCGCGCCTTGCAGGTCCGGGCCCAGTGCACGGTCTGCTTTGTTCTCGTGCGGCGCATCGTCATGGAATCGGGCCTCGACGTCACCTGCCCGGAGCCGCTCGGCTCCGGCGCCGAGGCCGAGCGCGATCCCTCGTTCTTCGATTGAGCCGCCTCGGCGTTTGACGTCACCGATCCCTCGGCATAGCTTTTTCTGGAAGTGTTCCAGAAGGAGTCCGCCATGAAGGGCGATGCGCGCGTCATCGAACATCTCAACCGAGCGCTCCGGCTCGAATTGACAGCGGTCAACCAGTACTGGCTGCATTTCCGCCTGCTCGAGGACAAGGGCTTCGTCAAGCTCGCCAAGAAGGAGCGCGCCGAATCGATCGAGGAGATGCACCACGCCGACCGGCTCGTGGCGCGCATCATCTTCCTCGACGGCTTTCCAAACATGCAGGTGCTCGATCCGATCGAGATCGGGCAGACGATCGAGGAGATTCTCGAGGCGGATCTCCGCGGCGAATACACCGCGCGCAACTACTACAAGCTTGCCCGCGACGACTGCCACGCGGCCGGCGACTATGTCTCGATGAAGCTGTTCGAGGAGCTGATGGCGGATGAGGAGGGGCATATCGACTTCCTCGAAACCCAGATCGACCTGCTGCACGAGATCGGCAAGGAGCGCTATGCTCAGCTGAACGCTGCCGCCGCCGACGAGGCGGAATAGACCTCTCCAGCGTCTTCGCCCTGATCCGAACGGCCGCCTGACGGCGGCCGTTTTCTTGGCCGCGCTCCCGTCGCCGCCACCCGGCCCGGAGGCCCGCCTCGCTTGACGCCGCGGCGGAGCGCCGCCTAGTTTCTGCCCTCCGTTTTTCTCCCGCCCTCCAAGGATTCCGGCTCATGGCCAAGAAGCTCATTCTCGATGTCGACACCGGAACCGACGATGCCGTCGCGATCATGCTGGCGGCGCTGCATCCGGACGTCGAGCTGGTCGGCGTCACCACCGTGAACGGCAATGTCGAGGTGCAGTATTGCACCGACAACACGCTGCGGGCGCTGGACCATATCGGCCGGTCCGATATCAGCGTCTATCAGGGCGCCGACCGGCCGCTGGTCCGCACCGGCCATCCGATCGTCAAGCGCTATGAGGATGGCGGCGAGAAATACCATGCCGAGACGCTGCCGATCCCGGCCGCGAGTTCGAAGAAGGCCGACAAGACGGCGGTCGAATTCCTGATCGAGACCTATCGCGCCGCGACGGATCCGATCGTGCTGATGCCGGTCGGGCCGCTCACCAACATCGCCGCGGCGCTCGCCGCCGATCCCGGCTTCGTCAAGCGCGTGCCGGAGCTCATCATCATGGGCGGCGGCTATGCCTTCGGCAATGTCACCGCGACGGCGGAGTTCAACATCTGGGGCGATGCCGAGGCGGCGGCGCGGGTGCTGAATTCCTGCTTCGAGAAGATTACGCTGGTGCCGCTCGACGCGACGCATCAGGCGCTGATGACCTATGCCGATTGCGACCGCCTGGCCGCGCTCGGTACGCCGGCGGCCCTCGCCACGGCGGAGATCGTCCGCTTCCGCATCGACGTGCACGACAAGTATCAGCGCATGGGCGAGGGCGGCGCCGCGCCGGTGCATGACGCGGTCTGCGTCGCCTATCTCGTCGACCGCGCCATCCTCGCGACCCGTCCATATTATGTCGAGGTGGAGACGGCGAGCCCGCTGACGGTCGGCACGACCATCGTCGACACGCAGCAGCGCACCGGCTTCCCGGCCAATTGCGAGCTGGCGCTGACCGCCGATCCGCGCCGCTTCGTCGACATGCTGGCTGAGACCTTCGCGCGTCCGCACGCCCGCCGGGTCTGATCCTTCGGCAGTTCTCAGCAGGTCGGGCCGGTCAGGGCCCGGCCGAGCCGCGGCTGCGCGATCACCTTGTCGGTCATGTTGAAGGTGCCGGTCAGCACATAGCCGAGCTTCGGCGTGAAGGCATAGCTGGCATCGGCCATGACCAGGAAGCCGTTGGCGGTGACAAGGTTCGCGGGAACGGTCACGGACGAGCCCTTGGCCGGGCAGGTAGCGCCGTTATAGGCCTGCGACCAGGCGACCGTCGCCTTGCCATTGGCGTCGATCGCGACGCCGACGACCGTCGCCTTCAGCAGCGACGTGTCATAGGGCGAGAGGATGGCCGAGGCCGCCTTGAAGTAGTCGGAGAGATCCGTCGCGGTCACGGTCGCGCTCGCCTGCGCGCCGAGATCGGCGAAGGTGCTGGTCGCATGGCTGACCTTGCGGCGGATGCTGATGGCATCGTTGAGCTCGACGCCGCCGACATAGACGACCAGCATCGCCGGCAGGATGAGCGCGAATTCGAGAGCGGCGAGCCCCGAGCGGGCATTGAGGAAGTCGCCGAGCCGGCGCCGCGTGATGCGCATGGGCGCGGTGATCGAAGGGGACAGGGACAGGCGCATCGGTCGTCGCCTCACCAATTGAAGGGTTCGTTGCGGAAGGCGGCGACGGCGGCGAGACGCTTGGTCTTGCCGTCGGAGCCGGCGCCGAAGGTCGCGAGGCGGTTGAGCACGATCGGATAGTCGTAATAGACGCGCACGACCACGACGTCGCGGCCATGGCCGGCGCTGTAGCCGAAGGCGCCGTCGTCGAGCGTGCCGTCGGCCTTGACCGGCGTCGCCGTGTTCATCGCGGTGAAGTTCGAGGCGGTACGCACATCGATCTTCAGCTTCGAACAGTCGAAGAAGGTGGAGACCTTGGAGCAGACCTGATCGCGGAAGGCGGCCTGGTCGAAACCCTGCTGCTGCGCCTGGCCGGTGCGGATCAGCCGCGCGGCATTGTTGGTCGCCTGGTCGAGCGCGCTGTCGGCCAGCATCAGGATGCCGGTCTCGAGCATCGCCGCGATCAGCCCGAAAAAGGGCAGGGCGATCAATCCGAATTCAACGGCGGCCGAGCCCCGCTTGTTGCGCCAGAAACGACGGCGC
The DNA here is from genome assembly GCA_965229325.1 of Kaistia sp. GTDB lineage: Bacteria > Pseudomonadota > Alphaproteobacteria > Rhizobiales > Kaistiaceae > Kaistia. The sequence continues at coordinate 4,378,128 of OZ245873.1, forward strand.
AGGCGGATCGGCGGCGCTTCGGCGCTGTGAGCGGCCATGACGGCGGTTCCCCGGCGGGCCCGCGGCATGCGCGCCCTTTGCCTCGCTCCGTTTCCTAGCAGCGAGGCATTGAGGAATGTTTGTCTGCTTTGTCGAAAATCCTGCCGGTTCCGGAAAGGGTTGGTTAACCCTTCATCCGGCCGGCGCCGTCAATTGGCATTCGGCTGCGACGTCGCGCCCTGCAGGACCGAGTTGCGGCCCGTCAGCTGCTTCTGCACATCGGCGAAGGCGGCCGTGGTGTCGCCGAGCTTCATGACCGGCTGGCAGTCCGGCGCGCAGGAGAAGCTGCGCCGATCCGAGCCGGCATAGATGGTGATCATCTGGTCGTCGGCGGCGGTGACGGTCAAGAGCTCGTCGGCGATCGGATCGCCGGCCTCGTCGAGCACGATGAGATTGGTGGTGCCGAAGCTGCGGCCGGTGATGATCAGCGTCTGCCGGTCCTGGATCGTCGCATCGGCGATTGCCGGATTGCCGACGACGACGGTCGCGGCGGGACGCGAGACGCGCATCACCTTCGCGCGGTCCATCTTGATGTCGATCGCGGTGCTGCTGGTCGCGCTGACCGGGGTCGCGTCGGTCGCGCTGGCGATGCCGCCGGCGGCCACGAGCGCGAGCGGCACGAGGAGGGCGAGCGCGGCGAGACGGCCATGCAGCGCGGCGCGGCACGATAGGCCGTCATGGCTCCGGTTCGTCTGGCTCCGGTTCATCAGCATGGCGGTGGCAGTCCCCGTGTGCGGCGCGCCGGGCCGAGCGCCCAGTCCTCGCAGGAGAGGGTGCCGCAAGATGGTGAATGAAGGCTTAAGCCGTTCACCTTGCTGCAATGTCGCCTCTCTCCGCGCCACGCGCGCGCACGCGTGAATAGAGAGGGGGCGGCGGGGCCGGGCAGCCGGCGGGCCCTTTCTCCGCCCGCCCGACGTCGCCCGGTCTAAAGGGCGCGGCGGCGAAGGTGTTAACAGATCTTCAGAATCGGACGCCCTCAGTGCGGCACTGCGAAATGGCGCCTCCCGGCGGCTTTTGCCCCCATGCCGGCTCAGTGCCCCAAAACACGAGCTTTCCGGATGGTAAACAGACGCGAAATCTCTGCAGTTAAAGAAGCGTAAACAAAAGAACAGCGATTTGAAAAACCAAGAAATTACAATTGTATCGAGAGCGGCCCGGATTTTCTGGTTAATTTTCTGTGAAACGATACCAGATTTACTCCAATTTGATTTAACTAAGGCTCAGCAGGTGGCTGCTAAGTTGATCCTCGTTGGGGGCCACAAACGAATACGAAGTGAGCCTCGGGAAAATCCAGTTAAGTCCACTGAAACCCAAGTATCAGGAGAAATTCCATGAAGTCTCTCTTCGTCCGTTTCGTGAAGAACGAGTCCGGCGCGACCGCCATCGAGTATGGCCTGATCGCCGCGATCATGAGCGTCGGCATCATCGCCGGCATCGGCGCCCTGAAGGGCAGCCTGGAGACGGCCTTCACCAATCTCGGCACGACCGTCACGACCAACGCGCCGAAGTAAGCCGGCGCTCTCGTTCAGCTCAACCCATCACTCTTCAATAGGACAACGATCATGAAGACCCTTTTCGCCCGTTTCGTGAAGAATGAGTCCGGCGCCACCGCCATCGAGTACGGCCTGATCGCCGCGATCATGAGCGTCGGCATCATCGCCGGCATCGGCGCCCTGAAGGGCAGCCTCGAGACGGCCTTCACCAATCTCGGCACGACCGTCACGACCAACGCGCCGAAGTAAGCCGGCACGCTCGTTCAGCTCAACCCATCACCACTCAAGAGGACACCGATCATGAAGACCCTTTTCGCCCGTTTCGTGAAGAATGAGTCCGGCGCGACCGCCATCGAGTACGGCCTGATCGCCGCGATCATGAGCGTCGGCATCATCGCCGGCATCGGCGCCCTGAAGGGCAGCCTCGAGACGGCCTTCACCAATCTCGGCACGACCGTCACGACCAACGCGCCGAAGTAAGCCGGCGCGCCAAACACAATCGATCACCCAGCAGCACTCAACGAGACTACGACCATGAAGACCCTTTTCGTCCGTTTCGTGAAGAACGAGTCCGGCGCCACCGCCATCGAGTATGGCCTGATCGCCGCGATCATGAGCGTCGGCATCATCGCCGGCATCACCGCGCTCCAGGGCAGCCTGGATACGGCCTTCACCAATCTCGGCACGACGGTCACGACCAACGCGCCGAAGTAAGCCTGTCGCGCGCTCGGTCCATTCGGCGGGAGCAGCCATGAAGACTTTGCTTCTTCGCTTCTCGCGAGACAGATCGGGTGCCACAGCGCTCGAATACGGCCTGATCACCCTGCTCATGAGTGCAGGCATCATCGCCGCGTTTCCGGCGCTCCGCGACGCCGTTCAGTCGCTCTACACCATCGTCAGCGCGTCCATGGCTTCGGCCGGAACCTGACCGCTACTGTCGCCGCCTTCCGAGGCGGGGCACCTCCAACCCGGGCATTGCGTCTCCTGCGGGTGGCGCAATGCCTGGATGGCCTTCAACGGGGACACTCCAGATGTCTGCCTATCTCGATGTGGCGCTCTATCTCGCTTTTCCGGTCGCCATGGCGCTCGGCGCGATCTGCGATCTCACCACCATGACGATTCCCAATCGTCTGTCGGCGGCGCTGGCGCTGCTGTTTCCCTTTGCCGCCGTGGCGCTCGGCATGCCGATCGCCGTCTTCGGCATGCATCTCGTCGCCGGCTTCGTCGTTCTCGCCGTCGGCATCCTCTTCTTCTCGCGGGGCTGGATCGGTGGCGGCGACGCCAAGCTCGCGGCGGCGGTGGCGCTCTGGTTCGGCTTCGACCAGCTCATCCCCTTCGTGACCTATGCCGGAATGCTCGGAGGTCTTCTGACGGTCGGGATCCTGATCTTCCGGTCCTGGATGCTGCCGGCCTTCGCCTTGCGGCACCAATGGGTCGCCCGGCTGCACGACGTGAATGTCGGCGTGCCCTACGGCATCGCGATCGCGGCCGGCGCCATGTTGATCTATGCCGAGACGCCGTTCGCGAGCCTCGCCTCGGGCCTGCTCTAAGGTCCCGTTAAGACTGCGTTAAGCAGAAATTCTCATGAGTTGTTAACCATAGATACACGATTGATCGGCGACATTATCCCATCGAATGAACCGATCCCGCGAAAGGTATAGTGGCGATGAAGACGGCGCGCGTCGCAGTAATCGGGGTTGCCCTCGTGGCAGGCCTGGCGGCCGCCTTCCTGGCGCGGCAGCTCCTTGATCGGCCCGCCCCGGCGCCGGTCGCCGCCAGTCCCGTCATCGACCAGGCGGAAGTCCTCGTCGCCAGCCGCGACCTGCCGATGGGCTCGGCGCTCGATGCCGCCGCCTTCAAATGGCAGAGCTGGCCGAAGAGCGGCCTCTCGGCGAGCTATGTCACCCGCGATGCCAAGCCTGCCGCCGACAGCGAGCTCACCGGCTCGATCGCCCGCACCAGCTTCGTCGCCGGCGAGCCGATCAACGAGGCGAAGCTGATCCGCTCGGATCGCGGCTTCATGTCGGCGATCCTTCCCGCCGGCCAGCGCGCCGTGGCGACCGCCATCTCGGCCGATACCTCGGCCGGCGGCTTCATCCTGCCGAACGACCGCGTCGACGTCATCATGACGCGCAAGATGGACACGAATGGCGGGCCCGAGCGCTACGTCACCGAGACCGTGCTCTCCAATGTCCGCGTGCTCGCGATCGACCAGACCATCGGCGAAAAGGACGGCGAGAAGGTCGTCGTCGGCCAGACCGCGACGCTCGAACTCTCCGCCGAGCAGGCGCAGATCCTGACCGTCGCCCAGCAGATGAGCCAGAAGCTGACACTGGCGCTGCGGAGCCTCGCCGATGCCTCGGCGAGCGCCGATCCCGACGCCGTGCATCTCATCCAGAACAATGTCCGCAACGGCGTTCGCATCGTCCGCAACGGCGTCACCCAGCAGGTGGAAACCCGATGATCTCCGAGCCGGCCGTGATCTCCAGGGGGGAGAAGACCATGACCAGAGGGCGCCGGACATCAGCGCTTCACCGCATCGCCGTCGCCGCGAGCCTCGCCGCGACGCTGCTCGCCGGCATGCCGGCACCGGCCTTCGCGGCGGGTGATGCCACTGTCTCCCTGCCGATGGGCGCCTCGCAGACGCTGTCGCTCGGCTATCACAAGTCGAAGATCATCGACCTGCCCAAGGCGGCGCGCGACGTCATCGTCTCCGATCCGCGCATCGCGACCGCGGTTCTTCGCGATTCCCGCCGCATCTTCCTGACCGGCGTCACCGTCGGCCAGGCGGATCTCTTCGTGCTCGACCAGGCCGGCCAGCAGATCCTGCATCTCGCGCTGCTCGTCGAGCGCGACACGGCGGCGCTGCAGGGAACGCTCAACCGGCTGATCCCGGACTCGAACATCCATGTCGAGCTCATGAACGACAACATCGTGCTGACCGGCACGGTGAAGAATGCCGGCGACGCCAACAAGGCGCAGCAGCTGGCGACGATGTTCGGCAACGGCTCGCAGAACACCGGCATCACGACCAGCGACTCGTCGGGCGGCCCGTCCAGCGACGGCGGCACCGGCTCGGGCGTCGCCAGCGACACCGGCGGCAAGGTCAACCAGAGCAAGGTGCTGAACCTTCTTTCCATCGAAGGCGAGGATCAGGTCCAGCTCAAGGTGACGGTGGCCGAGATCGACCGCAACGTCGCCAAGCAGCTCGGCGTCAACATCACCGCGGTCGGCGGCCAGATCGCCGCCCTTGCGACGCACAACCCCTTCGCCATCGCCGGGCCGCTGTTCCAGCCTGTGAACCGCGCCATCGTCGCCTCGGCCGGCAACGGCTCCGGCATCACCGCCGAACTGCAGGCGATGGAGCAGAACGGCACCGTCCGCATCCTGGCCGAGCCGACGCTGACCGCGATCTCCGGCGAACCGGCGACCTTCCTCGCCGGCGGTGAGTTCCCGGTTCCGACCGGCTATGACGCCACCAACAACCAGCTCACCGTCGCCTACAAGTCCTACGGCATCTCGCTCGGCTTCACGCCGATCGTGCTCTCGGAAGGGCGGATCAGCCTGCGCGTCAAGACTGAGGCCTCCGACATCTCGAACGAGGGCGCGGTGTCGATGGGCCAGTACAAGATCCCGAGCCTCAAGGTCCGCCGTGCCGAGAGCACGATCGAGCTGCCGTCCGGCGGTTCGCTGGTGCTCGGCGGCCTGCTGCAGGACAATATCCAGCAGGCGCTGACCGGGTTCCCGGTGCTGATGGACGTGCCGATCCTCGGCGCGCTGTTCAAGAGCCGCGACTTCGAGCGCAAGCAGACCGAGCTCGTCATCATCGTCACGCCTTACATGGCGAAGCCGACCGCGCGCAGCGCGCTGGCCCGGCCGGACGACGGCTTCGAGACGCCGAGCGACGCGTCGGTGACCTTCCTCGGCCGGCTCAACCGGATCTACGGCACGGTCGGCAATCCGGTGCCGCGCGGAAATTATGCCGGCTACTACGGCTTCATCTACGATTGATCGGGCGGGGACATCATGAATTCGCTGAACAGGCAGACGCTCGGCAGGCCAATGCCGGCCGCCGCCCCGCGCGTGACGCGGATCCTCGCACCGCTCGCGGCGCTGGCGATGGCGGCGACGCTCTCGGGCTGCGTCGGCACCACCTATGACGTCACCGGCGCGACACTCGGGCCGGACGACTATCGCGTCACCCATCCGATCCTCATCGACCAGAAGCTGGCGACGCTCGACCTTCCGGTCGGCACCGACGTGCCGAAGCTGGCGCCGCGCATGATCGGCAACATCACCGGCTTCGCCCAGAAATATCGCGCCTCCGGGGCGACCTCGATGGCGATCGTGGTGCCGAGCCAGAGCCCGAATAGCCGTGTCGCCGAGGGCATCGCCCGCCAGGCGGCCAATGCGCTGGTCGCCGCCGGCGTGCCGCGCCGCCAGATCGACGTCAGGACCTATCCGGCCGACGCCGAAGAGGCCGGAGCGCCGGTGCGTCTCGCCTTTGCGCGCATCGCGGCCAGTGTCTCGGGCTGCGGCCAGTGGCCGGCCGAGGACCAGAAGTTCTGGATGAAGACCGAGAACCGCAGCTACTACAATTTCGGCTGCGCGACGCAGCAGAACCTCGCCGCCACCACCGCCAATCCGCTCGACCTGCTCTATCCGCGCGGCATGACGCCGGCCGACGCCACGCGCCGCATGGTCGTGCTCGAGAAGTACCAGAAGGGCCAGAACACCGGCGGCGAGTACAAGGGCCTCGAGAATGTCGACATGGTCTCGGGCATCGGGGGCAACTGATGATCAGCCTTGCGCGTGAGCCCAGCCTTCCCGATCCGATTCCCGAGGCGGAGCCGGCCTCGCTCGTCGATGTCCGGCCGATCCCGCGCATCTCGATCCAGGCCTTCTGCGAGACGGCGGACCTTGCCGCCGTGATGGAGCTTGCCGCCGCCGACCGGCGGATGGCGCGCGCCCATGTCAAGGTGCAGATGGGCGGGCTCGCCGCCGCCGGCGAATTCTACCGCCAGGCGCCGACGCCGAACCTCATCATGGTGGAATCGCGCCAGACCGGCGAGAAGCTGATCGCCGAGCTCGACCATCTCGCCGAGGTCTGCGATCCCGGCACCAAGGTGGTCGTCATTGGCCATGTCAACGATGTCGAGCTCTATCGCCGGCTGATCAAGCGCGGTGTCAGCGAATATCTGGTGGTGCCGGTCGACATGGCCCGCGCCATCAAGACGGTCGCCGACCTCTATCTCGACAGCGCCAAGGCGCCGCTCGGCCGCTCGATCGCCTTCATCGGCGCCAAGGGCGGCGCCGGCTCGTCGATGATCGCCCACAATGTCGGCTGGGCGATCGCCAAGGCGTTCCAGAGCAATGTCGTCATCGCCGATCTCGACATCGCCTTCGGCACGGCCGGGCTCGATTTCAACCAGGACCCGGCCCAGGGCATCGCTGATGCGCTGAACGCGCCCGAGCGTGTCGACGACACCTTCCTCGAACGGCTGCTCGCGCGCTGCTCCGACAATGTCAGCCTGCTCGCCGCGCCGGCCAGCCTCGATCGCACCTGCGACTATGGCGAGACCGTCTTCGAGAGCATCGTCGAGGTGGCGCAGGCCGGCGTGCCGGCGCTGGTGCTCGACGTGCCGCATGTCTGGACCGCCTGGGCGCGCCGCACGCTGATCGCGGCCGACGAGATCGTGCTGACCGCCGAGCCGGATCTCGCCAATCTGCGCAACGCCAAGAACCTCATGGATCTCCTGCGGCAGCTGCGCCGCAGCGATGCGCCGCCGCGGCTCATCATCAACAAGCAGGGCGTGCCGAAGCGGCCGGAGATCAAGGTGGCGGATTTCGCCGCTGCGCTCGCGATCGAGCCGACCGCGGTCATCGCCTTCGATCCGCAGCTCTTCGGCACGGCCGCCAATAACGGCCAGATGATCGCCGAGACCGATCCGAAGCATCCCGCTGCCGCCTCGTTCGAGATGATCGCCCAATTGGTGACCGGCCGGGCCGAGGCCAAGCAGAAGAAGGCCGGGGCCCTCGCGCCGCTGCTCGCCAAGCTGCGCGGCAAGAAGAGCGGAGCCGCGTGATGTTCGGCAAGCGTGGAGCCTCCACCGACGCGCCGGCAGCCAAGCCGCTCGGCCTCGTCGCCGCCGCCACGCTGGCTGCGCCCGCGCCTCAGCCCGCCGCCGCCCCGATCGTCGACGACGGCGCGAGTGGCGTCCGCCGCTCGGATGATTTCTACGCGACCAAGGCGACGATCTTCGCCGCGCTGATCGAATCGATCGATCTCGGCCAGCTCGCCAAGCTCGATCCGGAATCCGCGCGCGAGGAAATCCGCGACATCGTCAGCGACATCGTCTCGCTGAAGTCGATGGTCATGTCGATCGCCGAGCAGGAGGACCTGCTCGAGGACATCTGCAACGACGTGCTCGGCTATGGTCCGCTCGAGCCGCTGCTCGCCCGCGACGACATCGCCGACATCATGGTCAATGGCGCCGGCAAAACCTATATCGAAGTGCAGGGCCGCGTGCAGCTGACGCCGATCCGCTTCCGCGACAATGTCCAATTGATGAACATCTGCCAGCGGATCGTCAGCCAGGTCGGCCGCCGCGTCGATGAATCGAGCCCGATCTGCGACGCGCGCCTGCCCGACGGCAGCCGCGTCAACGTGATCGCGCCGCCGCTCGCGATCGACGGGCCGACGCTCACTATCCGCAAGTTCAAGAAGGACAAGCTGACGCTGCCGCAACTGGTGCGCTTCGGCACGATCACGCAGGAAGGCGCGACGATCCTCGAGGTCATCGGCCGCTCGCGCTGCAACGTGCTGATCTCCGGCGGTACCGGCTCGGGCAAGACGACGCTGCTCAACTGCCTCACCGCCTCGATCGAGCAGACCGAGCGCGTCATCACCTGCGAGGACGCGGCGGAACTGCAGCTGCAGCAGCCCCATGTCGTGCGGCTCGAGACGCGTCCGCCCAATCTCGAGGGCGAGGGCGAGATCACCATGCGCGATCTCGTCAAGAATTGCCTGCGCATGCGTCCCGAGCGGATCATCGTCGGCGAGGTGCGCGGACCCGAGGCCTTCGACCTCCTGCAGGCGATGAACACCGGCCATGACGGCTCGATGGGAACGCTGCATGCCAACAGCCCGCGCGAGGCGCTGTCGCGTATCGAATCCATGATCACCATGGGTGGCTTCAACCTGCCGTCGAAGACGCTGAAGGAGATGATCGTCAATTCGATCGACGTCATCATCCAGGTCATGCGCCTGCGCGATGGCTCGCGCCGCATCACCCACATCACCGAAGTGCTCGGCCTCGAAGGCGACGTCGTCACCACGCAGGACGTCTTCCTCTACGACATTCTCGGCGAGGACCAGAACGGCCGCATCATCGGCCGCCACCGCTCGACGGGCATCGGCCGTCCGAAGTTCTGGGAGCGGGCCCGCTATTTCAACGAGGAGAACCGCCTCGCCGCCGCGCTCGACGCGGCCGAGGCCGGCGAGGCAGCCGTCGGAGCGGCGTGAGCATCATGCTGGGATCGACCGGGCTGATCATCGCCATCACGCTGCTCACCATGCTGAGCGTCGGCAGCATCGCCTATGTGCTGCTCGCGGCGCGCATCCGCGACGAGGGCCAGATCGAGACCCGTCTCGCCGGATTGCAGGCGAAGTCGGTCGCCGTCGCTGCCTCGGCGCGCACCAGCGACGCCAGCAAGCGCCGCAAGACCATCCAGGACACACTCGACGAGATGGAGCGCAACCAGAAGGCGCGCGCCAAGCAGAATGCCGCGCCGCCGCTGATGCTGCGCCTGCAGCAGGCCGGGCTGCGCTGGAGCCGCCGCACCTACATCATCGTCAGCATCGCCTGCGGCCTCGGCCTCGGCGCCTTCTGCTTCCTCGCCGGCCTGCCGCTCTATGCGGTCGCCGCCGCGGTCATCGGCGGCGGCCTCGGCCTGCCGCGCTGGATCGTCGGCTATCTGAGGAAGCGCCGCTTCAAGCTGTTCCTCGCCGAATTCCCGAACGCCGTCGACGTTCTCGTGCGCGGCATCAAGTCGGGCCTGCCGGTCGGCGATTGCATGCGCATCATCGCCAGCGAGGCCAAGGAGCCGGTCAGGAGCGAATTTCGCCTCATCGTCGACGAGCAGCAGGGGCTCAGCCTGCCGCTGGCCGATGCCGTGGCGCGGCTGCCCGAGCGCGTGCCCGTCACCGAAGCGAACTTCTTCGCCATCGTCATCGCCATCCAGCAGCGCGCCGGCGGCAATCTCTCCGAGGCGCTCGGCAATCTCTCGCGCGTGTTGCGCGAGCGCGCCAAGATGAAGGGCAAGATCAAGGCGATGAGCATGGAGGCCAAGGCCTCGGCCTGGATCATCGGCTCGCTGCCGGTGGCCGTGATGCTGATCACCTTCATGAGCAGCCCGGCCTATATCATGCTCTTGTTCACGCATCCGCTCGGCAACGTCATTCTCGGCTGCTCGGCGGTCTGGATGCTGATCGGCGTGCTGGTCATGCGCAAGATGATCGATTTCAAGTATTGAGGGGGGCGGCATGCTGAACGATCTCGTCGACACGCTGACCGACCCGAAGGTCCTCGTCGCCGCCTTTTCGGCCATCACGGTCGCGGCGACCATCGTCAGCCTCACGATGCCGCTGCTCGATCGCGACCGGCTGCCGGCGCGCATGAAGTCGGTGGCGCAGGAGCGCGAGCGTCTGCGCGCCCGCGAGCGGGCCAAGCTCGAGCGCAGCCGCGTGTCGCTGCGCACCCAGCCACGCGCTTATATGCGCAGCGTCGTCGAGCGCTTCAACCTGCGCGAGGCGCTGGTCGACGAGAACACGATCAGCCGCCTGCGCATGGCCGGCTATCGCGGCCAGGCGCCGCTGACGGTGTTCCTGTTCGCGCGTTTCGTGCTGCCCTTCGTCGTGTTCGCGGCGGCGCTCGTCTATGTCTTCTTCCTCTCGACGATGCAGCAGCCCTTCATCGTCAAGCTCTGCATCGCCCTGCTCGCCGGCGGCATCGGCTTCTATCTCCCCGTGATCTTCATCTCCAACAAGGTCCAGAAGCGGCAGACATCGATCAAGCAGGCCTGGCCCGATGCGCTCGACCTCGTGCTGATCTGCGTCGAGTCGGGCATGTCGGTCGAAGCCGCCTTCCGCAAGGTGGCGGAGGAGATCGGCGGCCAGTCGGGCGAGCTCGCCGAGGAGTTCATGCTGACGACGGCCGAGCTCTCCTATCTGCCCGACCGCCGCCAGGCCTATGAGAACCTCGCGCTGCGCACCGGCCTCGATCCGGTCAAGAGCGTCGTCATGGCGCTGATCCAGGCGGAGCGCTACGGCACGCCGCTCGGCCAGTCGCTGCGCGTCATGGCGCAGGAAAGCCGCGACCAGCGCATGAACGAGGCCGAGAAGAAGGCCGCCGCGCTGCCGCCAAAGCTCACCGTGCCGATGATCGTGTTCTTCCTGCCGGTGCTGTTCGCCGTTATCGCCGGCCCGGCCGCGATCCAGGTTCTCCAGATCAAGCAATAGCGATCGGGGAGGGCGGGCTCCGCTTCGCTTACCCGCGACCGACAGCCTCAGCCCGCGGGCAAAGGCGGCATCGGCTGGGCGCTGGTCGTGCGGCTCTTCTGCTGCGACTGACGCGCCAGCATCGCCTGCAGATAGGCGACATTCTCCTCGGCCTGCTGCGGCGAGAGCTCGGAGCGGGCGATCTGCTGCGCCTCGGCGAAGCGGCCCTGCAGGCCGACGACGAGCGCGAGGTTCTGGCGGACTCGGCTGTCGGCGCCCGGCTGGGCGGCGGCGACGCGCAGCACTTTTTCGGCGTCCGGCAGCTGATTGGTCAGCACATAGGAAATGCCGAGATTGGACAGCACCGTCGGATCGTTGGGCTTGATCGCCAGCGCCTTCTGGTAGAGCGCACGCGCGTCGTTGGGCTGGCCGAGCTGGTCGAGGATGGCGCCTTCCGCCGAGAGCAGCCGCCAATCGGGCTGGTCGGGCGTCTGGGCCCGGCGCACCGCATCGAGCGCGAGCTGGAACTGGCCGTTGGCGGCGAGCGCCTTGCCATAGGCGGCGAGCACGTCGCGATCGGTCGCATAGCGGATCGCCGCCTTCTGCAGCACCGCGACGGCCTGGTCGGTATTGCCGACCCGGCGCAGCGCCGCCGCATAATTGAGGGCGTTGTCCTTGTTGGCGGGATCCTTGGTGTAACGGCCGCCCCAATAGGTCACGGATTGCTGGAAGTCGGCCGCCGTCATCGGCTTGCCGACCGAGCCGGTCGTCGAGCGGTCGACGCCGCCCGTCTGGCAGCCGGCGAGCGCCAGTTGCGCGACCATGAGCGCGCCGACCAGCGGGCGCCCGAGCGCACCGAAGCGAAAGCCGAGGTGACGTTCGGTGCGGCAGGCTGCAATCGGCATGGCGGGGACCCGGAAGGTGTATCGAGGCGCGGGACGCGATGGCTCAAGCAATAATTGGTTAACCCTAACGACTGGTTAATCGGCAACGGCCCTGCTGCCCGATGCCTTGTCCAATCGACGCATTGAAGCGGGGAGGGCGGCGGTCCATGATCGCGGCCTCTTTGTATGATCTTGCAGGACAGTGACTTGGCCGACAGTCTCATCGAGCGCTCCGACAGCGCGGTGCCGATCCATGCCGTCTCCACCGAGGGGCTGGAGGCGATCCTCTCGAGCCTTTCCGAGATCGAGGCGAGCTGGGCGCGCGCGACCGGCTTCGACGCGGCCATGGGCGGCGTCACCATCATTGCCGATCCGAACGGGCGTGTTGGCCGCGTGCTGTTCGGCCTTGGCCGGGCCGAGGCCTGGCGCCGCGCGCCGCTCGGTGTCGGCAAGCTGCCGGCGATCCTGCCGGCCGGCGACTACGAGTTCGTCACCGATCTGCCCGATCCGGCGCTGGGCGCGCTCGGCTGGGCGCTCGGCAATTACGCCTTCACCCGCTACAAGACCGCCCGCCAGCCTGCGCCGCGCCTCGTCGTGCCGCGCGGCGCCGAGATCGGGCCGGCGCGGAGCCTTGCCCGGGCGGTGACGCTGGTGCGCGACCTCGTCAACACGCCGGCCAATGATCTCGGCCCGGCCGAATTGTCGCTGCAGATCTTCGCCCTCGCCGAGCGCCATGGCGCGAGCGTCTCCGAGATCGTCGGGCCGGCGCTGCTCGCGGCCAACCTGCCGCTGATCCATGCGGTCGGCCGCGCCGCCGCCGAGGAGCGCCAGCCGCGCCTCGTCGATCTCGTCTGGGGCAATGCCGATCATCCGAAGATCACGCTGGTCGGCAAGGGCGTCACCTTCGATACCGGCGGACTCGACATCAAGCCGTCGAGTGGCATGCTCCTGATGAAGAAGGACATGGGCGGCGCGGCCAATGCGATCGGCCTCGCCCAGCTCATCATGGAGGCGAAACTGCCGGTTCGCCTACGCCTCCTTGTCCCCACCGTCGAGAACGCCATCGCCGGCTCCGCCTTCCGGCCCGGCGACGTGCTGCGCTCGCGCGCCGGCCTCACGGTCGAGATCGGCAACACCGATGCCGAGGGCCGGCTGATCCTCGCCGATGCGCTGGCGCTCGCCGCCGAGGAGAGCCCGGACCTCCTCGTCGATCTCGCCACGCTGACCGGCGCCGCGCGCGTCGCGCTCGGGCCCGACATCCCGCCGTTCTATACGCATGACGACGCGCTCGCCGCCGATCTCGCCCGTCATGCCGACGCGGTCGGCGATCCGCTGTGGCGGCTGCCGCTCTACGCGCCCTATGAGCAGATGATCGAATCGAAGATCGCCGACATCAACAATGCCGGGCAGGGTGGCTTCGCCGGCTCGGTCACGGCGGCGCTGTTCCTCGACCGCTTCGTGCCGAAGACGATCCCCTGGGTCCATGCCGATATCTATGCCTGGAACCCATCCTCGCGCCCCGGACGTCCCGAAGGTGGCGAGGCGCAGGCGATCCGGGCGCTATTCGCGCTCCTTGGCGAACGATTCGGCGGCTGAAACCGTGGTCTCCGCTTGTCGGCGGCCCCATCGTCCGGCTAAATAGAACGGTTCCGAAACGATCGCGTCCCGCGTGCTGGAGCCGACGATGCCCACGAGTTTGCGCCCGTCCCAGGCGCTGCGTCTCTGGCACGACGTCACCTTCGATCTGGTGCGCGACGGCGAGCCGGATTTGTCCCAGCGCCAGATGGCGGTGCTGCTCACCGTCTATCTGGAAATGCCGCCGCATACCGTGCGCGGCCTCGCGGCCAAGCTCGGCGTCACCAAGCCGGCCATCACCCGCGCGCTCGATACGATGGGCCGGCTCGGCCTCGTCGCGCGCCACCGCGATCCGGCTGACCGCCGCAATGTCGTGATCCAGCGCACCGTCCAGGGCGCGCTGGCCGTCGAACGCCTCGGCGATCTCATCATCGCCCGCCACAAGGACCTGCCGCCATGACCGCCGACACCTCGCCTCAAGGTCCCTTGCTCGATCGGCGCGTCAACGCCTTCCGGCCCGACCTTGCCGATGAACGGCTGAGAGGCCGCGTCGAGGCCGAGCGCTTCGTCGCCGGCACCCTCCGCCGGATCGCGAGCGCCTCGACGCCGATCCGCCGCGCGGCGCGCTCCGATGGCCCCATCGACAGCGAGGCGCTGCATGGCGAGATCGTGCGCGTCTTCGAGGAGACGATGGAGGGCTGGGCCTTCGTCCAGCTCGCGACCGACGACTATGTCGGCTATGTCTCGTCCGATGCGCTCGGGGCGCTGGAACCCGCGCCGACGCACCGCGTCAGCGCGCTCAGAACCTTCGTCTATCCCGAGGCCGACCTCCGTAAGCCGCCGCTCGGCCTGCTCCCCTTCGGCGCGAGCCTTGTGCTCGCAGGCGAGGCGGTGACGCGCGGCACGCCCTACTGCCTGCTGCCGGGAGGCATGGGCGCCGTGTTCGCGACCCATGTCGCGCCTGTCGATGCCGAGCCGGCACTCGATTTCGTCGCGGTCGCCGAGCGCTTCCTGGAGACGCCCTATCTCTGGGGCGGCCGCACCAGCCTCGGCCTCGATTGTTCGGCGCTGGTCCAGCTCTCGCTCGCCGCCGCCGGCATCAAGGCGCCGCGCGACAGCGACCAGCAGGCGGCATCGCTCGGCGATGTGCTCGCGGATGGGCTCGACGGCGAGCGGCAGCGCGGCGATCTCGTCTTCTGGCCCGGCCATGTCGGCATCCTCGCCGATGCCGAAACGCTGCTGCATGCCAGCGGCTACCAGATGGAGGTCGTCGCTGAACCGCTCGACGAGGCGGTCGCCCGCATCGCCGCCAGCGCCGGCTTGCCGACCGTGGTGCGGCGCATCGGTTTCGAGGCGTGATGACACGGCGATGATCGAGATCGTCTCGCCGCGCGAGGATTGGCCGCGGGACTTCGCCAGCCTGAAGGCGGCGATCCTGCGCGCGGTGCCCTCGCTCTCGGCCATCCATCATATCGGCTCGACCGCCGTCGCCGGGCTTGTGGCCAAGGATGTCATCGACATCCAGGTCACCGTCGATGACCTCGCCGCCGTCGATGTCGGCGCCTTCGAGCGGGCGGGCTTCCTGCCGCGGCCGATCTTCACCGATCATTGCCCGCCGGGGCTCGATCTGCCGGCCGAAGAGCTGGCGAAGCGCTTCTTCAAGTCCGCCGGCCGGCCGGCCAACCTGCATGTCCGCGAACGCGGGCGCTTCAACCAGCGCTATGCGCTCCTCTGCCGCGACTTCCTGCGCAGCCATCCGCGTGCTGCGGCGGCCTATGGGGCCGTCAAGCAACAGCTCGCGGCGCGATTTCCCGCCGACGCCGACGCCTATTACGACATCAAGGATCCCGTCTTCGACATCATCATGGCGGGCGCCGAGGAATGGGCGTCACGGGTCGGCTGGTCGGTACCATCTGACGATTGATCATTCCTCGCGGGCACGGCCGATTACATCGACGCGCTGGCATGTGCCCGTAGCGGGCACGATTTCCAGCCTGTCGCCGATCTCGTAGCCATCCCTTGGCGTGCCGATCTCGAACGCGTGGCGGCAGGCAAGCGCCTCTCCGGCCGGTGTGGTTCGCGTGAAACTCAGTTCAGCGAATGTCGCCGTCCAGGTCCGGACGCGGCTGCTGCGCTGCACTTCCCACAGATTCTCGATCACTGCCGTCGTGCGAGGAAAGGTCGCTATCCGCCACCAATGGAATGCCAGCGGCGCGCCCAACGCCACGATGCAGGCCGGCGCGAGATAGAGGTAGATGCGCAGTTGTTCGCGGGGCTTGATCTGGCCAAGTCGGCGCGGATTGGTCTCGATCACCTGCGCCTCCACCGATGGATCAATAGCCCCGGCCGGGATCGACGAGGTTCCGCAGCGGCAGGCCGGCCTCGAAGGCGAGGATTGCCCGGCGGATGCCGTCCGCCAGCACCGAGGCGTCGCTGGTCGCGGCGACATGCGGCGTGATGACGACATCAGGCCGGTCCCAGAGGGGGCTCGCCGGCGAGAGCGGCTCTTTCTCGAACACGTCGAGGCTGGCGCCGATGAGATCGCCGGCCTCGAGCGCGGCGAGGATATCGGCCTCGACCTGCAGGGCGCCGCGGCCGCCATTGATCAGCACGGCCCCGCCGAGCGCGCCGTCCTTGGCGAGCCTTGCGAAGAGATCGCGATTGAGGATGCCGCGCGTCGCCGGTGTCGAGGGCAGCAGCGCGACGAGGATATCGGTGCGGGCGAGGAAGGGCGTCAGCCCCGGGTCGCCGGAAAAGGTCTCGACGCCCGACAATTCTTTCGGCGTGCGGCTCCAGCCCGCGACATCGAAGCCGAGCGAAACCAGCACCGCTGCGGACGCCATGCCAAGCTCGCCGAGGCCCATCAACCCGACGCGCACATCCTTCGCCACCGGCTGGGGGATCTCATGCCAGCGATGGGCGGCCTGCTGGCGGAGATAGGCGAGCTGCCGCCGATGATGCAGGAGCACCTGCAGCGTCACCCACTCGGTCATGCGCATGGTGAGATCGGGGTCGACGACGCGGACGACCGGCACGTCGGGCAGCGCCGCCTTGCCGAGGATGTGATCGACGCCGGCGCCGAGCGAGAAGATCGCCTTAAGGTTCGGCAGGCCGAGAAAGGCTTCCGGCGGCGGCGCCCAGGCAAGCACATAGTGCACGAGCGCCGTGTCGTCCAGCTTCGGCCAGATGAAGAGCGGGCGCCGGGGATCATCGCGGAAGGGCGCCGCCCAGGGCTCCGGGTCCCAATGGCCGGAGGCGACGAGGACACCGGGCAGGGTGGACGGGCCGGTCATTGCGCGACGACGCCCTCGGGCGCGGTCTCGATGGCGAAGGCGGCGGCCATCAGCGCGCGCGTATAGTCATCCTGCGGCGCGGCGAAGATGCGCTCGGCCGGGCCATATTCGATCATCTTGCCACCGCGCATGACCAGCACGTCGTTGGCGAGCGCGCGCACGACCTTCAGATCATGGCTGATGAAGAGATAGGCGAGGCCGTGCTTCTGCTGCAGATCGCGCAGGAGATCGACGACCTGCGCCTGCACCGACATGTCGAGCGCCGAGGTCGGCTCGTCGAGCATGACGAATTGCGGCTCCAGCACCATGGCGCGCGCGATCGAGATGCGCTGGCGCTGGCCGCCGGAGAATTCATGCGGATAGCGGTGGCGGCTGGCCGGATCGAGGCCGACTTCCTCCAGCCCCTGCGCGACCTTCGCCTCGCGCTCGCGCGCCGTCAGCCCCGGCTGATGCACGCGCAAGCCTTCGGCGATGATCTCCGCGACCGACATGCGCGGGCTGAGCGAGCCGAACGGATCCTGGAACACCACCTGCATGTGCTTCCGGAGCGGCCGCATCTCGTCGAAGCCGCGCGCGTCGATGCGCTCGCCCTTGAACGCGATCGCGCCCTTGGACGAGATCAGCCGCATCATGGCAAGGCCGAGCGTCGTCTTGCCGGAGCCACTCTCGCCGACGACGCCGAGCGTCTGCCCGCGCCGGACCATGACGTCGATGCCGTCGACGGCCTTCACATTGTCGACCGTGCGGCGGAAGAAGCCCGCCTTGATCGGGAACCAGACCTTGAGGTCCTCGGCCACCATCACGGGCGGCTGGCTCGTGTCGGAGGCGGGCGGCTTGCCGCGCGGCTCGGCGGCGAGGAGGTGGCGGGTATAGGCATGCTGCGGATTGGCGAAGACGGCGGCCGTCGCGCCCGTTTCGACGATCTTGCCATGCGTCATCACGCAGACCCGGTCGGCGATCTTGCGCACGATGCCGAGGTCATGGGTGATGAAAAGGAGCGCCATGCCGCGGCGGACCTGGATTTCCTTGAGCAGCTTCAGGATCTGCGCCTGCACCGTGACATCGAGCGCGGTCGTGGGCTCGTCGGCGATCAGAAGGTCCGGCTCGTTGGCGAGCGCCATGGCGATCATGACGCGCTGGCGCTGGCCGCCCGAAAGCTGATGCGGATAGGAGCCGAGCCGCTTGGCGGCGTCGCGGATGCCGACCTCTTCCAAGAGCTCGACGATGCGCTTCCGCGCCGCGTTGCCGGAAAGGCCCTGATGGATGGAGAGGATCTCGCCGATCTGCCGCTCGATCGTGTGCAGCGGATTGAGCGAGGACATCGGCTCCTGGAAGATCATGGTGATCTTGTTGCCGCGCACCCGCCGCAGCGCGCTGTCCGTCATGGTCAGGAGGTCGTCGCCGCCGAGCAGGATGCGCCCGGTCGGATGTTCGGCGGCGGGATAGGGCAGGAGCTTCAGCACGGACAGCGCCGTCACCGACTTGCCGGAGCCAGACTCGCCGACGAGCGCCACGGTCTCGCCGCGCCCGATCGCGAACGAGACGCCATCGACGGCCACCGTCCGGCTCTCGCCCTGCACGAAGTGAACCGAGAGATCCTCGACGGAAAGGAGGGGGGAATCAGTCGGCACGGGTCGCCTCTTCGAGCACGAGTTGGAGCTGGGCGGCTTCGAGCCGGATGTACGCGATATCCGGCAGGGCGGGCAGCTTTCGGTCGTTGGAGAGCACAAAGGGGCAGTCGTGGGCGAGCGCCGTGGCGAGGTGAATGGCGTCGGGCAATTTGAGGCCCGATTGGGCTGCCCTGAGGTCCGCCGCGCCGAGCAGCATGGTCCTGTCGACGGGAACAACGACAAATGCTGCGGCGGAACCAAAGACGCCGAGGATCGCTTCGATGCGGCCCACGTCGCCGGCCCGGAGCGGCTCGACCAGCAGTTCGGCCAGAGTGAGCTCGCTGGTGACGAAGCTGGTCCGGCCGGCGGCCGCGCTCTCGAGCAGTCTTCGCACGAGTTCCGCGACCGTGTCCTCTCCCTCCAAGGCGGCGATCAGGGCATTGGTATCGAGATAGATGCGCACCCGCCTAGTTGTCCCATTCGTCGCGCAAGGCGCGGATGCGGTCCACCGCCTCGTCGACAGTGGTTCCGCGCGGCGTGGCGACCGACCGGATGCCGTCGATCGAGACAGGCTTCACCTTGGCAGGATCGATGCCGAGCTCTGCTAGGCGGGAGCGGCGGCGCTGAGCGTTTGCCTCGGGAAGGTTGCCCGAACGGCGCTCGGGCCGGGCTGCTGCCAGCCGCCGGCGGAGATCCTCGAGTGCCGCCTTGGAGCTGCTCTCCTCGACCTCCACGGTCACGGTGACGCGTTCCGACGGATCGATGCCGCGCCGGAACTCTTCCGGAAGGCTCGACGCAGCCACGTGCTTGCGAACGACCGTGTTCATGGCGACCCACATCTCGATGCTGCTGACCGTTTCATCCTAGCCGAATGCCTTTCTCGGGTCGAATGCGTCGCGCACGGCCTCGCCGACGAAGACGAGAAGCGAGAGCGTCAGCGAGATGACGATGAAGCCGGTGATGCCGAGCCAGGGCGCCTGCAGGTTGTTCTTGCCCTGGCTCATCAGCTCGCCGAGCGAGGGCGAGCCCGGCGGCAGGCCGAAGCCGAGGAAATCGAGCGAGGTCAGCGTCACGATCGAGCCGTTGAGGATGAAGGGCAGGAAGGTCAGCGTCGCCACCATGGCGTTCGGTAGCACATGGCGGACGATGATCGTGCCGTTCTTGACGCCGAGCGCGCGGGCGGCGCGGACATATTCGAAATTGCGGGCGCGTAGGAATTCCGCACGCACCAGCCCGACCAGCCGTACCCATGAGAACAAGAGCAGGATGCCGAGCAGCACCCAGAAGCCCGGCACCAGCACCGAGGCGATGATGAGGAGGATGTAGAGCTCGGGCAACGAGGTCCAGATCTCGATGACGCGCTGGAAGATGAGATCGGTCCAGCCGCCGAAATAGCCCTGGATGGCGCCGGCGGCGATGCCGATCGCCGAAGAGATCACCGTCAGCATGAAGCCGAACAGGATGGAGATGCGGAGGCCGTACATCGCGCGGGCGAGCACGTCGCGGCCCTGGTCGTCGGTGCCGAGCCAGTTGAAATTGCCGAGCGTGCAATTGGGATCGGCATCGCCGAGCGGATAGGCCTTGCAGCGCAGCTCCGGCGGCATGCGCCACCAGGGCGCGGCCGGGGCGGGAGTCGCGATCTCGTTGTTGACCGTGTCGTAGGAGTAGCGGACCGCCGGCCAGAGCATCCAACCATTGGCGTTGATCTCGTCCTGGATGAACGGATCGCGGAAATTGGTGGTGGCGAGGAAGCCGCCGAACTTCTCTTCCGGATAGTCGGTCAGGACCGGGAACAGGATCTCGCCCTTGTAGGAGGCGACCAGCGGCCGGTCGTTGGCGATGACGTTGGAGAGCATCGTCACGCCGAAAAGCGCCAGGAACAGCCACAGCGACCAGTATCCGCGCTTGTTGCGGCAGAAGTTCTGCCAGCGGCGGCGATTGAGCGGCGAGAGGGCGAAGCGGCGCGGCTCGGGCGCCTCTGCGGCAAGGGCGAGATCAGTCACGGCTCAGACCTCCCGCTTCTCGAAGTCGATGCGCGGATCGACCCAAGTATAGGTCAGGTCGGAGATGAGGCCGATGATGAGGCCGAGCAGCGAGAAGATGTAGAGCGTCGCGAACACGACCGGATAGTCCCGGTTGATGACCGATTCGAAGCCGAGCAGGCCGAGCCCGTCGAGCGAGAAGATCGTCTCGATCAGCAGCGAGCCGCCGAAGAAGGCGCCGATGAAGGCGCCCGGAAAGCCGGCGATGACGATCAGCATCGCGTTGCGGAAGACATGGCCATAGAGCACGCGGTTCTCGGTCAGCCCCTTCGCCCGCGCCGTCACGACATATTGCTTGCGGATCTCGTCGAGGAAGGAATTCTTGGTGAGCAGCGTCGTCGTCGCGAAGGCGGAGAGCGCCATCGCCACCACCGGCAGCGTGATGTGCCAGAGATAGTCGGCGAGCGCGGCCGGCGTGGTGATCCACTGCCAGAACGGCATCGACGCGTACTGGTCGGACCAGAGGCCGCGCAGCGGGAACCAGTCGAGGAAGCTGCCGCCGGCGAAGAGGACGATCAGCATCACCGCGAACAGGAAGCCCGGGATGGCATAGCCGACGATCACCACCGCCGAGGTCCACACATCGAAGCGCGAGCCGTCGCGCACGGCCTTGGCGATGCCGAGCGGGATCGAGATACCGTAGGAGATCAGCGTCATCCAGAGGCCGAGCGAGATCGAGACCGGCAGCTTCTCCTTGATCAGCGCGAGCACGCCGATATCGCGGAAATAGCTCTGGCCAAAATCGAAGCGGGCATAGTTCCACAGCATCAGGCCGAAGCGCTCGATCGGCGGCTTGTCGAAGCCGAACTGCTTTTCGAGCTTGGCGATGAATTCGGGATCGAGCCCCTGCGCGCCGCGATATTTCGAGCTGGTCGGGCCGCCGCCGCGTCCGGTCTGGTCCTGCGCGCCCATGCCGGCATCGCCGCCGCCGCCCGAGATGCGGGCGGTGGCCGAGACGTCGTTGCCCTGCAGCTGGGCGATGACGCGCTCGACCGGGCCGCCGGGGGCGAACTGCACGATGATGAACGAGAGCGTCATGATGCCGAGGATGGTCGGGATCATCAGCAGCAGGCGTCGGAGGATATAGGCGGCCATTCTGTCTTGGGCTCTCCGATCAGCCGGGTGTGTCGGCGGGCTTCGCGGCCGCCTTGCCGATCGCGCTCGCGCGGCCGGCATCGAACCACCATGTCGTCTCCGGCGAGAAGCCATAGTCGGGCTTCGTCGCGGGCCATGCGAACATGTCCCAGTTGGCGACGCGGTGGGCATCCGAATGCCACGCCGGAATCCAGATCTGCAAGGCCCGGAGCACCCGGTCGAGCGCGCGCATGACCGTCACCAGCTCCGCCCGGCTCCGTGCGCGGCCGGCGGCGGCGATGAGCCCGTCGACGACCGGGTTCTTGAGGCCGGCGAGGTTGGAGCCGTTCGGCGTATCGGCCGATGCCGAGCCGAAGATCTGGTCGATACCGTCGATCGGCGTCGCATCGAACGAGATCCGCGAAGCGATGATGTCGAAGTCGAAATCGCCCTTGCGGCGCTGATATTGCGTGGCATCGACGAGGCGCAACGAGGCATCGATGCCGATCGCCCTGAGATTGGCGATATAGGGCGCGAGCACGCGCTCGAAGGCCTGGTTTTCGACGAGGAATTCGGCGGCGAGCGGCTTGCCCGCGGCATCGACGAGGCGGCCGCCCTCGCGGCGCCAGCCGGCGGCGGCGAGAAGGTCGAGCGCGCCGCGCATCGCGGCGCGGTCGCGGCCGCTGCCGTCGGCGACGGGCGGGGAGAAGGCCGCGTCGGTGAGGATGCCGGCGGGCAGGGCGGCGCCGAACGGCGCCAGCAGTGCCTGCTCGGCCGCATCGGGCAGGCCGCTCGCGGCGAAGTCGGAGGTCTCGAAGAACGACGCCGAGCGGCTGTAGAGGCCGAAGAACAGGTTCTTGTTGGTCCAGGGGAAATCGAACACCATGCCGATGGCCTGGCGGGTGCGCGGATCGGCGAATTGCGGCCGGCGCAGGTTGAAGAACCAGCCATACATGTCGGCGCGCTTTTCGGCCGGGAAGCTCGGCCGCTGGACCCGCCCGTCGCGCACCGCCGGGAAATCGTAGCGCGTCGCCCAGTTCTTGGACGAGAACTCCTCGCGCCAGGTGATCTCGCCCTTGGCGAAGGCCTCGAACTCGACGTCCTCGTCCTGGTAGAACTCGACGCGAACAGTGCCGAAATTGTTGAGCCCGCGCGCGACGGCCAAGTCCTTGGCCCAATAATCGGCGACGCGCTCATAGGTGATCGAGCGGCCGGGATTGACGGCGCCGACCCGGTAGGGCCCGGAGCCGAGCGGCGGCGTCATCGTCGCGGCCTCGAAGCTGCGGCCGGCATAGAAGGCCTTGGAAAAGATCGGCAGGATCGACGCCACGATGATCGCCGTCTTGGCGTTCTGCTGGCCGCTGAAGGTCACCGTCACGCGATGCGGACCCTCGGCCACGACAGTGGTCATCTCGCGGAGGGACAGGACGATGTCCGGATGGCCCTCGGCCTTCAGCGTCTCGAAGGAGAACACGACGTCGTCGGCGGTGAGCGGTGTGCCGTCGTTGAAGCGCGCCTCCGGGCGGAGCTCGAAGGTATAGCTGTTGCCATCGGCGGAGACCGAAACGCTCTTCGCGACGAGGCCATAGACGGCGTCGGGCTCGTCGAGTGCCGGTTTCATCAGCGTATCGAACAAGAGCTCGACGCGCGGCGGCGCATCGCCCTTGAAGGTGTAGCCGTTCAGCGTGTTGAAGGTGTTCGGGCCCTGATTGTAGTACCAGCTCGGTGCGGAGAACACGAAGCTGCCGCCCTTCGGGGCGTCGGGGTTCACATAGTCGAAGGCACTGAAATCAGGCGCATATTTCAGCTCGCCGAACACCGAGAGCCCATGCAGGCCACTTCGGCCGGCGATCGGCGATCGTTCGGCTGCGCGCAGCGTCACGGCCGGGGCGAGAAGGGTCGCGGCGCCGCCCAGAAGGACGGCGCGCCGGGACGGCCGCCCGTGGCTCAAGGCGCGGTCCCCGCCGGCCCGGATTTGGCGAGCGGCTTGGCGCTGTCGATCCACCAGGAATCGGTGTCGATGCCGATATAGTCGGGCTGCTTGTCCGGAATGCCGAACTTGTTCCAGTAGGCGACGTTGATCTGGTCGCTGTACCACTGCGGCACGACGTAATAGTTCCAGAGCAGCGCCCGATCGAGCGCATGCGTCGCCGCGACGAGATCGTCGCGATTGGCCGCGAACACGACGCGGTCGACCAGCGTGTCGATCGCCGGGTTCTTGATGCCGATATAGTTGCGGCTGCCCTTCAGGTCGGCGGCGGCGGACGACCACATTTCGCGCTGTTCGTTGCCGGGCGAATGCGACTGGCCGATCACGGTGGAGATCACGTCATAGTCGAAGTCGTTGACGCGGCTCTGGTACTGGGCGGGGTCGACGATGCGGAGCGAAGCGTCGATGCCGATGCGCTTCAGGTTCTGGATATAGGGGCCGACGACCCGCTCGAAGCTCGGATCGGACTCGAGGAATTCGATGGTGAAGGGCTGTCCGGTCTTGGCATTGACGAGGCGATTGCCCTTCAGGACCCAGCCGGCCTGCTGCAGGAGGTCGACCGCCTTGCGGAGATTGTCGCGGAAGGCCTGCGGCGTGTCGTTCACCGGCAGCTTGAACGGCGTCGTGAACAGTTCCGGCGGGACCTGATCCTTGACGGCACCGAGGATTTCGAGCTCGCGCCCCGTCGGGACGTCGGACGAGGCGAGGTCGATGCCGGCGAAATAGCTCTCGATCCGCTTGTATTTGTTGAAGAACAGCGTCCGGTTCATCGTCTCGAAGTCGAAGGCGTAGTTGAGCGCCTGGCGGACGCGAATGTCCTGGAACTTCTCGCGGCGCTGGTTGAGCACATAGCCCTGCATGCGGCCGCTCGAATGGACCGGGAAGGAGCGCTTGATGACGTCGCCGCGCTTCACGGCCGGAAAGTCATATTCGGTTTCCCAGCGCCCGATGCGGTTCTCGACGCGGATGTCGTCGAGCCCGCCCTTCTTGAACGCCTCCCAGGCGGCCGAGGGGTCGCGGTAATAGTCGAATTTGCGCCGGTCGGTGTTGCCGCGGCCCACCTTGGTCGGCAGGGTCGCCGCCCAGTAGTCGGGGACGCGGGCCCAGATGATCTCCTGCCCCGGCGAGAAGGAGAGGATCTTGTAGGGACCGGAGCCGAGCGGCGGTTCGAGCGTCGAGCGGCTGATGTCGCGCTTCTTGCCGGCGGCGTCGGTGCCCTCCCACCAGTGCTTCGGCAAAACGACGAGATCGCCGAGGATGTTCGGCAGTTCGCGGTTGCCGGGCTTGTCGAAGGTGAAGGTCACCTCGCGCTCGCCCGTCTTCTCGGCCTTCACGACGTTGGCGTAGTACTTGTTGTAGAACGGGCTCTGCGCCTTCAGCGTCGTGAACGACCAGATGACGTCGTCGACGGTGATCGGCTGGCCGTCATGCCAGCGCGCCGCAGGGTTGAGGCGGAACTTCGCATAGGCGAAATCGGCCGGATAGCTCACCGCCTCGGCGATCAGGCCGTAATTGGTGCCGGCCTGGTCGGTCGCCTGGTCCATCAGCGTGTCGTAGAGGAGGCCGCCGCCCGCCGCCGAGAAGCCCGCAGCCGGATTGCCCTGGACGATATAGGGATTGAAGCTGTCGAAAGTGCCCACGACAGCGGCATTCTCGGTGCCGCCCTTCGGCGCGTCCGGATTGACATAGTCGTAGTGCGTGAAGCCGTCCGGATATTTCGGCTCGCCGATCAGCGAGGTCGCGTGGCGCCACGGGGCATCATCGGCGCGGCTCTCCGCCAGCGGCGGCAGCAGCGCGAGTGCGGCGAGGACGGCGACGACGGTTGCTTTGAGCAAGGACGATTCTCCGAAAGGCTGATGCATTCTTAGGGACTGACGCCGCAAGGGCAACCATGCGCCTAGGAAGGGTGGCCAATTCGGGCATGAAAAAGGCCGGAGCACTGGCTCCGGCCTCAGCTTTCCAAGATTTAATGTGGCGAAGCCGGCCTTATTTGGCGGGCTCGGCCGGGGCGGGCGCCGCGGGCGCTTCGCCGGCCGGGGCAGGCGCGGCCGGGGCAGCATCGGCCGGAGCAGCTTCCGCCGGGGCGGCGTCGGCCGCGGGCAGCGGCTCGGGGCTCGCCGACAGCGTGCGCAGATAGGCGATGAGGTTGGCGCGGTCTTCCGGCTTGGCGAGGCCGGCAAAGCCCATCGCCGTGCCGGGCATGGCGGCGCTCGGCTTCTTCAGGAATTCGTAGAGGTGCTCATAGGTCCACTTCTCGCCGGCTTCATGCGCCTTGGCGAGGGCCTCCGAATATTTGAAGCCCTGGGCCTCGCCGATCGGGCGGCCGACGACGCCATAGAGATCCGGGCCGACCTTGGCACCGGCGCCCTCGACGAAGTTGTGGCAGGCGGCGCACTTCTTGGCGACCGTCTCGCCAGCAGACGCCTGGGCGCTGGCGAGCAGGACGGCGATCGGCGGGTCGCCGGCGGGCGCATCGGTCGAGGCGGCAGGGGCAGCTTCGGCGACTTCGATCACGAAGCCCGGCTTCTCGGGCTCGGCCGGCGCATAGATCGCCTCCGAGACGATGCTGAGCGACATCACGACGAGCAGCGTGAACAGGACGGCGCCCAGAATCTTGTTGAGCTCGAAGGAATCCATCGGTGCCGGCCCCAGTCGCAGCAAAAATAAGGACTTGGCGCGTCCGCCCGAAGGCGACGGCCAATGCGTATGGCGCGGAAACTACAAGCTTTCGCACAGGCCGCGCAATACGTATGAAGGTCGCGCCATTGAGACGTTTTGACACCGCAGCACGCGCGAAGGCGGAATTGGACGAATGAGCGAGAAGAAACAGGCGCTGGTCATGGTCCCCGCGCGCATGGCCTCGACGCGGCTGCCGGGCAAGCCGCTCGCCGATATTCATGGCGAACCGATGATCGTGCATGTCTGGCGCCGCGCCAGCGAGGCCGGCATCGGCCCCGTCTTCGTCGCCACCGACGATACCGAGATCGCGCTCGCCGTGCGCCGCGCCGGCGGCGAGGCGGTCATCACCCGCGCCGATCACGAGAACGGCTCCTCGCGCATCCATGAGGCGGTCGGACTGGTCGATCCGGGCGGGCGCTTCGACCTCGTCGTCAATGTCCAGGGCGACCTGCCGACCGTCGAGCCGTCCTCGGTCGCCGCCGCCTTCGCGCCGCTCGCCGACCCTCAGGTGGATATCGGCACCATCGCCGCGATCATCACGGACGAGCACGACCGGACCAGCGACAGCGTGGTCAAGATCGTCGGCTCGCCGAAACTCGTCGACGGCCGCCTCTCCGAGCGGCAGCTCCGCGCGCTCTATTTCACGCGCGCGACGGCGCCCTGGGGCGCGGGGCCGCTCTATCATCACATCGGACTCTATGCCTATCGCCGCGCCGCGCTCGAGCGCTATGTCGCGCTGCCGCCCTCGCCGCTGGAGCAGCGCGAGCGGCTCGAGCAACTGCGCGCGCTCGAGGCCGGCATGCGCATCGATGTCGAGGTCGTTGACGCTGTGCCGCTCGGTGTCGATACTCCCGCCGACCTCGACCGGGCCCGCATCCTCCTCGCCGCAAAGGCCTGACTAGCCGGCGCGGACGCACCAACCCACCCCTTCCAGGTCCCTCGCCGCGGCGACCGCTCCGAGGCGACCCCTTCCAAGAAGCGACGCATCCCATGAAGAAGATCGTGTTCCAGGGCGAGCCCGGCGCCAATTCGCACATCGCCTCGCGCGACGTCTATCCCGACTACGAGGCGGTGCCGGCGCCGACCTTCGAGGATTGCTTCCAGGCGATGACGCGCGGCGATGTCGATCTCGCGATGATCCCGATCGAGAATTCGCTCGCCGGCCGCGTCGCCGATATCCACCATCTGCTGCCGGATTCCGGCCTCCACATCATCGGCGAGTACTTCCTGCCGATCCGCTTCCAGTTGATGGCGCCGCATGGCGCAACGCTCGACAGCATCAAGACCGTCGAGAGCCATGTGCATGCGCTCGGCCAGTGCCGCCGCATCCTGCGCGCGCATGGCTATCGCGCCGTCGTCGCGGGCGATACGGCGGGCGCCGCCCGCATCATCGCGGAGGCCGGCGACATCACGCGCGCCGCGCTGGCGCCGCGCTTTGCCGCCGAGCTCTATGGCCTCGATATCCTCGCCGAGAATGTCGAGGACGCCGAGCACAACACGACGCGCTTCGTCATCCTCTCGCGCGAGCCGGTCACCGCGCCCGCCGGCAACGGGCCGGTGCTGACCACCTTCGTCTTCCGCGTTCGCAACATTCCCGCCGCGCTCTACAAGGCGCTCGGCGGCTTTGCCACCAACGGCATCAACATGACCAAGCTGGAGAGCTACCAGCTCGGCGGCCGCTTCACCGCGACGCAGTTCTATGCCGATGTCGAGGGCCATCCCGACGACGCCAATCTGGCGCTCGCCCTGCAGGAACTCGCCTTCTTCTCCGAGGAGCTGCGCATTCTCGGCGTCTATCCGGCGGCGCCGTTCCGCGCCGTCGACCGCGGCTGAACGCTCAGCAGGCGGTCTGGATATCGGAGGTCGCCTGGCTGTTCGGCCCGAGCGCCAGAGCCGGATAGCAGGCGGTGGCGCGGATCCTGCCCTGCTGCAAGGCGAGGTTGATCATGCTGTCGATGCCATAGGGCCGCACGGTGCGCTCTGTCCCGATGAGCGTCACGGTCTCGCGTGAGGAGAGCGGCAGGCAGGCGGCGAGCAGCGCCCGCGCCCCGGCCGGACTGATGGCATAGGCGAGCAGGCCCCAGAACTGTATGCAGCGGAAGAGGTTCGGCCGGACGTCGTGCAGCCGCGAATAGGTCTCGAAATAGCCGGGCTGCCGCTTGGCGGTCTCGTCGAAGCGCATCGCCGAGACGACGCCGTCCGAACTGCCGAGGACGACAACGGAATCGGTGTTGTAGCCGAAGGTCATCACGTCGCAGCTGGCGAGATGGCGTTCCATCATCGGCTTGGCGTGCTTCCAGAAATCGCCGCGCAGGCACGCGTCGTCCTCGAAGATCAGGAAGGGCTCGCGGCCGTCGGCGCATTCGCGCCAGATCGCGGCATGCGACAGGGCATTGCCGAGCGCGCCCGGGCCGAAATTGCTCTCGCCCTCGGCGAGCACGCCGTTCTCGATCAGCCGGAGGCGGTCCATCCGGTCGCCTTCCGCGGCCGGAAGATAGCTGAAGGGCAACGGCTGGCCGCGGTTCCACCGCTCGAAGGCGGCGCGGCGGTCAACCCGTCGCGCCAGACTGATCACCAGTGTCTTCACGCTTGCCATCTCCCCGCAGAGGTCGCGTCGTGCCGGGCGCCGATGTCCGGACCGGACCTCTGGCGCTCAGGTTGAGCTTAACGGGGCAGAAATCCTGGTGATGCGGAGAATTGTAGCGAGTTGCGTTCGAGTGTTTCCCATCATTTCCAAATGATGGCGGAGCCTCAATTTCCCTCGGCCCAGGCCCTGATCAGCGTGTGGGCGATCGCCATGCGCGGCGGTGTCGTTAGGCCGTTCGGGTGGCTGCCGTCGAGCATCGCCAGCGTTTCCTCGCGCGAGAACCAGCGGCAGTCCTCGAGCTCGTTGGTATCCGGCACGATCTCGGTCGAGACCGCCTCGGCGAAGCAGCCGATCATCAGCGACATCGGGAACGGCCAGGGCTGGCTGGCGTGATAGGCGACCTGGCCGATGCGGACGCCGGCCTCTTCCTTGATCTCGCGGCGGACGGCATCCTCGATCGTCTCGCCGGGTTCGATGAAGCCGGCGAGGCAGGAATAGGTGCCGGTGGCGAAGCGTGCCTGCCGGCCCATCAGGCATCGGTCGCCATGGATCGCCAGCATGATCGCGACCGGATCGGTGCGCGGGAAAAACTGCGCGTCGCAGTTGGGGCAGTCGCGGCGATAGCCGCCCTGCGCCATGGTGGTGCGGGTGCCGCAGCGGCCGCAGAAGCGGCTCGATCGGTGCCAATGCAGTAGCGCGCGCGCCTGCGCCAGCGCACCCAGCGTCTCCGGGTCGACGGTATCGGCCAAAAGGCCGCCGGCGGCGCCATGGATGGCCAGCGTGCGCATCGAGACGGCGTGGAAGGAATCGGCGTCGAAGGTGGTGTCGTTGTTGATCGTGGCGGCGAGGCGCGGGGCGCTGCCCTCCCAGCCGAGCAGGATCACCTCGTCGAGCGCGGCGCCGATCGCTTCGGCCTCGCGCAGCGTGAACAGCGCGTTGGCCGCCTCGCCACTGCGCAGCATCGCCTCGTCGCCGCGCAGCAGCAGCACGCGCGATGCGCTGTCGGCAAGCGCCGCGGCCAGCATCGCCTCGTTGCGCTGCTCGCTGCGGCGGTCGAGCCGGTTGCCGGAAAATCCGGTGAGGGTGCTGGGTTCCGGCGAGGGGAGCCTCGCGAACAGGGATCGGGACATGGTGGAAAAGCTTCGGCGGGAGTGGTGGCGCCCGTAGCGCGGCGCGCTGCGATCGCCGGCATTACGCCACAGAACCGGGCGCGGCGATAGACGGCGGCCATGCGGGGCCGTCGGGTGATGGGCTTCAAACACCTCTTGCCAAGCGGCGCCGAAACGACGATATGTCGCCTCGGGAGGTTGGTGGTGGACGTACCACTCGCCAATCGGGTCAGGTCCGGAAGGAAGCAGCCCCAACGAGCCAGGCACGGGTCGCGTGCCAGCCTCCTACTTACCCCCTTGATTTCGTGATCGGCTGATGAGCGCGGGCGACAGCCTGTGCTAGGCTCCGCTCGACCGGTTCGGGACGACAGGACGAGGCATGGACGGCGGCGAATTCTCGGGCGGGGCAAGGGACGCAGGCGCAGGCGCCTATCGCGTTCTTGCGCGCAAGTACCGGCCGAAGAGCTTCGATGACCTCGTCGGCCAGGAGCCGATGGTCCGCACGCTGCGCAACGCCTTCGAGACCGGCCGCATCGCGCAGGCCTATATGCTGACCGGCGTGCGCGGCGTCGGCAAGACCACCACCGCCCGCATCCTGGCGCGTGGCCTCAACTATCTCGTGCCCGGCACGATCGACAAGCCGACGATCGATATGCCGGTGCTCGGCGTCCATTGCGCCGAGATCATGGAAGGCCGCCATGTCGATGTGATCGAGATGGACGCCGCGTCCAACAACGGCATCGACAATATCCGCGAGATCATCGAGGCGGTCCGCTACAAGCCGGTCAGCGCCCGCTACAAGGTCTATATCCTCGACGAAGTGCACATGCTCTCGGGCGCGGCCTTCAACGGCCTGCTGAAGACGCTCGAGGAGCCGCCCGAGCATGTGAAGTTCATCTTCGCCACTACCGAGATCCGCAAGGTTCCGGTGACCGTGCTGTCGCGCTGCCAGCGATTCGATCTCCGCCGCATCGAGCAGGACCGGCTGATCGGGCTCCTCAGGTCGATCACCGGCCGCGAAGGCGTCGCCATCGACGACGAGGCGCTGGCGATGATCGCGCGGGCAGCCGAGGGCTCGGCGCGCGATTCGCTGTCGCTGCTCGACCAGGCCATCGCCCATGGCGCCGGCACCATCGTGGCCGAGGATGTCCGCGCCATGCTCGGCCTCGCCGATCGCAGCCGCGTGGTCGATCTGTTCGAGGCGCTGCTCGCCGGCCGCATCGCCGAGGCGCTGGCGCTCCTCAAGGAGCAGTATGATATCGGCGCCGAACCCGGCGTCGTGCTGCAGGATCTCGCCGCCTTCACCCATCAGGTGACGCGCCTCAAGGTCGTCCCCGGCGCCGGCGACGATGCCGGCATGGCCGAGAGCGAGCGCCGCCGCGCCGGCGATTTCGCCGCGACGCTGTCGCTGCGCGTGCTGTCGCGCGCCTGGCAGATGCTGCTGAAGGGCATCGAGGAGGTTCAAGGCTCCAGCCGGCCGCTCGCCGCCGCCGACATGGTGCTGATCCGCATCGCCCATGCCGCCGACCTGCCGACGCCGGACGAGGCGCTGCGCATGCTGAAGAACGGCGCCCTGCCCGGACTTTCGGCGGCGCCGGCGCCGTCCGCATTGCCGCCGCCGTCCGCCCCGATGGCGATGGCCGCGCAGCCCTCGCCGGGACCGCGGCCGCTGCCGGTTTCAGCCGGCCTCTCGCAAGGCGGCAGCGCCGGCATGAGCATGGCCGAGCCGTCCTTCCGTCCGGCCGAGGCGCCGCCGGCGCCTGTCGCCGCGAGCGCCAAGGCCGTGCCGGCGATCCGCTTCCAGCGCTTCGAGGACCTCGTCGCTTATGTCGGGCTGAAGCGCGACCTGCCGCTGAAGCTGGCGCTCGAGCGCGAGGTGCGCGTCATCCGCTTCGAGCCCGGCCTGCTCGAATTCGAGCCGACGCCGGATGCGCCGCGCACGCTCGCCGCCGATATCGGCCGCAAGCTCTCCGAATGGACCGGCGAGCGCTTCATGGTCTCGCTCGGCCGCGGCGCCACCAGCCAGACCCTCGCCGAGCAGCAGGACGCCGCGCGGCTGAAGCAGAAGAGCGATGCGAAGTCCGATCCGCTGGTCGCGGCGGTGCTCGCCCGCTTCCCCGGCGCCGAGATCGTCGACGTGCAGATCCGCGGCGAGGAGCCGGCCGATGCCGCGCTGCCGCCGCCGGTCGCCGTCGATGGCACTGGCGATCTGACCGACGATCCGTCGGAACAGTCCGAAGACTGACCCTTTCCAGCCACAGACAGGAGCACTCCCGATGCGCGACATCATGGGCATGATGAGCAAGGCCAAGGAACTGCAATCCAAGATGCAGGAGATGCAGGAGCAGGTCGCCGTGCTCGAGGTCGAGGGCAGCGCCGGGGCCGGGCTTGTCACGGTGACGATGACGGCCAAGGGCGATCTGAAGAAGATCGCCATCGATCCGTCGCTGCTCAAGGCCGACGAGGGCGAGATCCTCGAGGACCTCGTCATCGCCGCCCACACCGACGCGCGCAACAAGGCCGAGAAGCTGCTCGCCGAGAAGATGCAGGCGCTGACCGGCGGCCTCGGCTTGCCGCCCGGCCTCAAGCTGCCGTTCTGAGGACCGCTCCGTCTGCGGTGCGTCTACGCCGGCTGGCGAGCACGCAATGTTCCTTCACCTCTCCCATGGGGAGAGGTCGGACCAAAGGTCCGGGTGAGGGGCGTGCCCTCTCCGGAGGGGCCGTAAACCCTCACCCGCCGCGCCTGCGGCGCGTCGACCTCTCCCTCAGGGAGAGGTGAAGGGGAGTCGGCCGCATCGGGCGACGCTGGCGGTCATTATTGATTGGGAGAGCATTCATGGCGCGCGCCGTTGCCGGACCTGAAATCGAGCGGCTGATCCAGCTGCTCGCGCGGCTGCCCGGCCTCGGGCCGCGCTCGGCCCGCCGCGCCGCGCTGGCGCTGGTCAAGAAGAAGGACCTGCTGCTCGGCCCGCTCGCCGCCGCCATGACGGTGGCGGCCGAGCGCATCGTCACCTGCTCGGTCTGCGGCAATGTCGATACGTCCGATCCCTGCACGATCTGCACCGATCCGACCCGCGACGGCCGCACGATCGTCGTCGTCGAGGATGTGTCCGATCTCTGGGCGCTGGAGCGCGCGGCGGCGATCAATGCGCGCTATCACGTCCTCGGCGGCACACTGTCGCCGCTCGACGGGGTCGGGCCGGAGGATCTCACCATCGACGAGCTGGTCGCCCGCTGCGAGCGCGACGCCGGAACGGGCGAATCGGTCGCCGAGGTGATCATCGCCGTCAACGCCACCGTCGACGGCCAGGCGACGGCCCATGTCATCACCGATCGCCTCGCCGCTCTGCCGGTCAAGGTGTCACGCCTTGCCCATGGCGTGCCGGTCGGCGGCGAACTCGATTATCTCGACGAGGGCACGCTCTCCGCCGCGATCCGCGCCCGGACGCCGTTCTGAGCGGCGAGAGGAAGGCTTCGATGATTCCCGACGATATCCTGATCGAGGCGCATCACTACTGGTGCGGCCATCTGCCGACCAAGGAGCATTTTCCGGAGGACAAGGCCGGGATCTGGTTCGAGCGCAGCGACGCGACCGACGCCGAGATCTTCGCGCTGTTCGGCCCGTTCCTCGACGAGGTCGCGGCGCATCCTTGGGTGCTCGCCGATCTCGATCGCAGCGAGGCGATCGGGCTCGTCATCATGCTCGACCAGTTTCCGCGCAATCTCTTCCGCGAGGATGCGCGCGCCTTTCGTTATGATCCGGTCGCGCGCGCCCATGCCCGGACGCTGGTCGAGGGCGGGGTCGAGCGCTTCGCGCTGATCGAGCGCTGCTTCCTCTATCTGCCCTTCGAGCACGGCGAGGAGATCGCCGACCAGGACCTCTCAGTCGCGCTTTATGAGGCGCTGCTCGCGGAGGCTCCGGCGACGCAGGCCAAGACTTACCAAAACTATCTCGATTTCGCGGTCAAGCATCGCGACCTCATTCGCCGCTTCGGCCGCTTCCCGCACAGGAACGCCGTGCTCGGCCGCGTGAGTACGCCCGAAGAAGCGGCCTTCCTCGCCGAACATGGCAGGGGCTACTGAGGCGGCCACCAGCGGCTTCGCGCCAGCGGCACGAGCGCGAACAGGATCTGGCCGGCGAGCCCGAGCGCGCCCGGCGCTGTGGCGAGCGAGGCGAGATAGGCGGCAGGGGGCGTGCCCGCCAGTAGCCAGGCGAACGTGAATTCCGTCGCCATCAGCAGGATGAAGGCGAGGGCGCCCATCGCGAGCGCGGCGCCGCTGCTTCGAATGGCGAAGCGCCGCATGATCCAGCCAGCGACGCCATAGGAGACCGCAAGAAGCAGCGGCAGTTCGAGCGCGACGGCCGCGAGCGCGCCGATGCGCGGGGCGACGAAGAGCGTGCGGACGATGCCAAAGCCAAACCCGGCGAGGAAGACGATGGCGACATAGAGAGCGGCGGCGGCCGCGATACGGCCGCGCGCGCCCATGCCGCTATTCCCCGACCAGAAGATCGCGCTGCAGGGGTGGCGCCGCGTCCTCGTCGCCGAATTCGAGGCCGTCGATGCGGGCGCCGCGCTGCTTCAGCTTGCGCGTCGAGATGATGATGTCGTCGACATCCTTGGTCGCCTGGCCGAAATGCGATTGCAGCTTGAGCACGCGCTCGTCGAGCCGGCCGAGATCGTCCATCAGCTTGCGCACCTCGGTCTGGATGACATGCGCCTGTTCGCGCATTTCGGCATCGCGCAGCACCGACTGGATGATCTGGATCGAGAGCAGCAGCAGCGACGGCGAGACGATGACGACACGGAGGCGATGCGCCTGCTGCACGACGTCTTCGAAACGCTCGTGGATATCGGAGAAGACCGATTCCGACGGCACGAACATGAAGGCGGTGTCCTGCGTCTCGCCGGGGATGAGATAGCGCTCGGCGATGTCGCGGACATGGCGGCCGACATCCCGGCGCAGCTGACTTTCCGCGGCGCGCAGCGCCTCGGGGCCGCTCGCCGCCTTGATCGCGTTCCAGGCCTCGAGCGGGAACTTGGCGTCGACGACGAGGCCGGGCGTGCCGTTCGGGAACTCGATCAGGCAGTCGGGACGGTTGCCGTTGGAGAGTGTCGCCTGGAAGGCATAGCGGCCGCGCGGCAGGCCGTCCTGAATGATCGCCTCCATCCGCCCCTGGCCGAAGGCGCCGCGCGTCTGCTTGTTGGAGAGGATCGCCTGCAGCCCGACAACCTGGCTCGACAACTCGGTCAGGTTCTTCTGCGCCGTGTCGATGACGGCAAGGCGCTCGTTCAGCTTGGAGAAGTCGGCATGGGCTGAGCGAGCGCTGTCGGCGAGCGTCTCGCCGACGCGATGGCCGAGCCTGTCCATGCGGTCGGAAAGGCCGTTCAAGAGATCGACCTGGCGGCGGCCGAGCATTTCGGCCATCGCATTCATGCGGCCGGCCATCTCGCCCTGCAGGCGGACGAGCTCGGCGATGCGGTCCTCGACCGCGCGCTCCTCGGCATAGCGGTCGGCCTCCAGGCCCGCCTGCCGGCGCTGGCCGCGCCAGAGGGCGAGGAGAAGCACGAGGCAGGCGAAACCCGCCGCGGCGGCGAGCGCTTCCGCGAGCGTGACGGGCCGGTCGGCGAGGACGAAGAGGATCTGCTGCATGACCCTAGGGGTAGCAGAATTCGGTCATAAAACCAGATCAAAACAAGAACGCTCGACCACTTCCCCCAAGCGTCTGGCCGCTTTCCGCGATTGACCGCCTTCGCCCGATTGCCTATCTCAGGCGGCACCGCCGAGGAACTTCATGGCCAAGCTCGATATCATCACCCTGCCGGACCCGAAGCTTCGTCTTGCGAGCGCGCCGGTCGAACGCGTCGACGACGACCTGCGCCGCTTCATGGACGACATGCTGGAGACGATGTACGAGGCGCCCGGCATCGGCCTCGCCGCGATCCAGGTCGGCGTGCCGCGCCGCGTGGTGACGATCGACGTCTCCGGCCGTGAGGAAGGCCAGGCGAAGACGCCGCTGTTCCTGATCAATCCCGAGATCCTCACCTCCGGCAAGGAGCGCTCGATCTATGAGGAAGGCTGCCTCTCGATCCCGGATTATTATGCCGAGGTCGAGCGCCCGGCCTCGGTGCGGGTGCGCTATCTCGATCGCGACGGCAAGCAGAACGAGATCGAGGCCGACGGCCTCCTCGCCACCTGCATCCAGCACGAGCTCGACCATCTCGATGGCCGCCTCTTCATCGACTATCTCTCGCGGCTGAAGCGCGAGATGGTGGTGCGCAAGTTCGTCAAGGCCGCCAAGTCGGGCACCAAGCCGGAATTCAAGTCGCACGCCAGCGAAGAGATGTGAGGCGATGAGCCTCCGCATCGCCTTCATGGGCACGCCGGATTTCGCGGTGCCGACGCTGACCGAGATCATCGGCCAGGGGCACGAGGTCGTCGCCGTCTATTCGCGCGCGCCGCGTCCGGCCGGCCGCGGCATGGCGGAGCGGACGTCGCCCGTCCATGCCATCGCCGATCGCTTCGGCATACCCGTCTTCACGCCACGCTCGCTGAAGGGCGAGGCCGAGCAGGCCGCGTTCGCCGCGCTCGATCTCGATGTCGCCGTCGTCGTCGCCTATGGCCTGATCCTGCCGGCCGCGATCCTCGACGCGCCGCGCGAGGGCTGCTTCAACCTGCATGCCTCGCTGCTGCCGCGCTGGCGCGGCGCCGCGCCGATCCATCGCGCGATCATGGCCGGCGACCGCGAGACCGGCGTCATGGTCATGCGGATGGAGGAGGGGCTCGACACCGGCCCGGTCGCGATGGCCGAGCGGCTCGCCATCCCGCCGGATGCCACCACCGGCGATCTGCATGATCGCCTCGCAAGGCTCGGCGCCGACCTGATGGTGCGGGCGCTGGGGGCGGTGGAGCGCGGCGCGCTCGGTACGGTGGCGCAGGCCGAGGACGGCGTCACTTACGCGGCCAAGATCGACAAGAGCGAGACGCGCATCGACTGGGCGCGGCCGGCCGCCGAGGTGCACAACCATATTCGCGGCCTCTCGCCCTTTCCGGGCGCCTGGTGCGAGATGACGCTCTCCGGCAAGACCGAGCGCGTCAAGATCCTGCGCTCGACGCTGGCTGAGGGCACTGCCGCGCCCGGCACCGTGCTCGATGATCGCCTGACGATAGCCTGCGGCGCGGGCGCGATCCGCCTCGTCGAGCTTCAGCGCGCCGGCGGCAAGGCGGTGACGGCCGAGGCATTCCTGCGCGGCGCCGCGGTCGGCGCCGGCGTCCGGCTCGGCTGATGCCGCGCTACAAGCTCCTGATCGAATATGATGGCCGGCCCTATGCCGGCTGGCAGAAGCAGGCGAACGCCCCGTCGGTGCAGCAGACGATCGAGGAGGCGATCTTCCGCTTCTCCGGCGAGCGGGCGCCGCTGCAGGGGGCTGGGCGCACCGATACCGGCGTCCACGCGCTCGGCCAGGTCGGCCATGTCGATCTCTCCGGCGACTGGCAGGGCGGACGCATCCGCGATGCGCTCAATGCGCAATTGCGGCCGGCACCGATCGCGATCATCGCCGCCGAGGGCGTGCCGGACACGTTCGACGCCCGTAGGTCAGCGACGCGGCGGCATTATCTCTACCGGATCGTCGATCGGCGCGCGCCGGCCGCGCTCGACATCGACCGCGTCTGGGACGTGCGCCGGCGGCTCGATATCGAGGCGATGCGCGATGCGGCGGCGCTGCTCATTGGCCATCACGATTTCACGACCTTCCGCTCGGCCGATTGCCAGGCGAAGAGCCCCCTGAAGACGCTCGACGCCATCGCCATCTCGCGGCAGGGCGACGAGGTGCTGTTCGAGGTCTCGGCGCGCTCGTTCCTGCACAACCAGGTCCGCTCGATGGTCGGCACGCTGAAGAAGGTCGGCGAGGGCAAGTGGCCGGCGGAGGCCGTGGGCGAGGCGCTCGAGGCGCGCGATCGCAAGGCCTGCGGGCCGGTCGCCCCGCCCGGCGGGCTCTATCTCGTGCGCGTCGACTACCGCGCCGCCTCGGTGTCAGATCCCGAACAGGCGGTCGATGACCTCGCTGAGGACGAGGCTTAGCGCGATATCGGCGGCGACGAGGCTGATCGAGAAGAGGACCGGCTTGCCGAGCGTCCAGCGGATGATCTGGTAGTGGAAGCGGATCATCACGCCGAGGACGACCAGCGAGATGGCCGCCGACGCCTCGAAGGAGAGAAGGCCAAAGCCGAGCAGCAGCGAGACGAGCCCCACCGGCGCCGACATCACCACCATCGCCCAGTTGCGCACCACGACATAGGGCGCGAAGCTGCGCGAGATGCCGAGCCGGCTCGCGAAAAGGGCCAGTAGCGCCGGCATGGCGATCCAGTCGAGCCCGTATTCGACGAGGCGCGCCGCGATGAAAGCGGCATCGGACGGATTCTCGATCACCGAATCCGACAGCATCATCCGGTGCTCGACCGCCGCGTTGATGGCGAAGAACGGCAGCACATAGAAGATGGCGCGGAACGAGTGCCAGAAGCCGTCGACGCTGAAATCGAAGGTCTTCAGCGCGTCGCGCCGGCCGAGAAACAGGGCGAAGGCGCTGCGGATGGCGCCGATCGAGGCGGTGTCGAGCATCGGACCGGGTCGCCTCAGCCGAACCAGCTGTCGAGGAAGCGGCGATAGATCGCGGTGAGGCCGACGAGGTCGTCCACGGCGGCGCGCTCGTCGATCTGGTGCATGGTCTCGCCGACGAGGCCGAATTCGACCACCGGGCAGTAATCCTTGATGAAGCGGGCGTCCGACGTGCCGCCCGAGGTCGAAAGCTCCGGGCGCCGGCCCGTGACCGCCTCGACCGCATCGCTCAGCCGTTCGATCAATGCCGGCGAATGGGTGAGGAAGGATTCGCTCCAGCCCGGCTGCAGGTCGAGTTCATAGGCGATGTCGTTGCCGGCGGCCTCCGCGAGCCGCGCGGCGAGCCAGGCCTCGAGCAGATCGACCGTCCACTGGTCGTTGAAGCGGATGTTGAAGCGGGCGCTCGCCTCGGCGGGAATGACGTTCCAGGCGCTGTTGTCGACCTCGAGGCCGACGAATTCGAGATTGGACGGGTCGAAGCGCTCCGAGCCCTCGTCGAGCGCCTCCGCGGTCAGCCGCCGGATGAGCCGGGTCAGCTGCGGGATCGGGTTGATGGCGAGATGCGGATAGGCGACATGCCCTTGGCGGCCGAACACCGTGATGCGGCCGGAGAGGCTGCCGCGCCGGCCGACCTTGATCGCATCGCCGAGCGCCTTCGGATTGGTCGGCTCGCCGACGATGGCGCCGTCGAAGCGATGGCCCGCCTTGGCCGCCCAGTCGAGCAGCTTGACGGTGCCGTTCAGCGACGGGCCTTCCTCGTCGCCGGTGATCAGCAGCGAGATCGTGCCGGCCGGGCGGCCGCCGCTCGCCTCGAGATAGTCGAGCGCGGCGGCGACGAAGGCGGCGATGCCGCCCTTCATGTCGACGGCGCCGCGGCCGAAGACGAAGCCGTCCGCGACCG
This sequence comes from Kaistia sp., assembly GCA_965229325.1. Taxonomy (GTDB): domain Bacteria; phylum Pseudomonadota; class Alphaproteobacteria; order Rhizobiales; family Kaistiaceae; genus Kaistia. The sequence goes on from OZ245873.1 coordinate 4,417,520, forward strand.
TGCCGGCAAAGGGATCGTGCCGCCAGCGGGCGGCATCGCCCGGCGGGACGACATCGGTGTGGCCGGCGAAGACGAGATGCGGCGCGCCGGAACCGATGGTCGCGAAGAGGTTCTCGACATCGGGCGTGCCGGCTTCGCTGAATATGGGCCGCGCCACGGTGAAGCCGGCGGGCGTCAGCACGCTTTCGAGCAGCGCGAGCGCGCCGCCCTCGGCAGGCGTCACCGAGGGGCAGCGGACAAGCGCGCTGAGCAGGGCGACAGGATCGGACGAGGCAGGGAGCACGGTCGAGGACATGCCCTTGGTTGCCATGGCGAGGGGCGGCGATCAAGCCTCGCCGGTGCCGCAGCGCCGCCGCTCACACCGCGACGGAGTGGCGGCCGCCGCGGCTCAAATAGGTGTCGAATTCCGAGGCGACGACGCGGGCGATCTCGTGGCGGTGGCGAAGGATGGCAAGGCGGCCATTCTCGCGCGCGACGAGGCCGGCTTCCTCGAGCGGCCGCAGCCGTTCGATCTCAGCGACGAAGCAGTCGGCCGGCGCGGCGTGGCGGGCGGCGACGGCGGCAAGATCGACAGCAAAGCCGCAGAGCAGCGCCTCGATCACCTCGGCGCGCATCAGGTCCTCGCCCTCGAAGGCCTTGCCGCGCACGGTCGGCAACGCGCCTGCCTCAATGGCGCGCTGCCAGCCGAGATTGTCCGGCGCGTTCTGCGCGAAGCCCTGCGGGGTGCGGCTGATCGAGGAGGCGCCGATGCCGATCAGCGTCGTGGCGTCGTCGTCGGTATAGCCCTGGAAATTGCGGCGGAGCGCGCCGTCGTCGCTCGCCTTCGCAAGCGGATCGCTTGGGGCGGCGAAGTGGTCGATACCGATCTCGACATAGCCGGCGGCCTCGAAGATCGACCGCGCGAGCGCCGCCTGCTGCATCCGCAACTCGGAATCCGGCAGGCTCGCATCGTCGATCAGGCGCTGATGCGGCTTCATCCAGGGCACATGCGCATAGCCGAAAATGGCGATGCGACCCGGCGAGAGCGCCAGCATCCGTTCGGCGGTGTCGCGCACCATGTCCAGCGTCTGCAGCGGCAGGCCGTACATGAGATCGGCATTAACGGCCGCGATGCCGGCGGCGCGCAGCGCCGCGAAGGCGCTGGCCACCACCTCGAAGGGCTGGACGCGGCCGATGGCGCTCTGCACGGCCGGATCGAGCGTCTGCACGCCAAGGCTCGCCCTGTTGACGCCGAGCGCTGCCATCTGGCGGGCGCCCTCGGCCGAGACATGGCGCGGGTCGAGCTCGACGGCATGCTCCATGTCGGCGCGGAAGTGGAAGCGGGTGCCGAGGTCTTCGACCAGCGCCTGCATGCAATCGGCGGGCAGGATGTTCGGCGTGCCGCCGCCCCAATGGAGATGCGCGACCTCGACGGAGCCAATGCGCGCGGCGATCAGTGCGATCTCCCGGTGCAGCATGGCGGCATAGGCGCGGATCGGCGCATCACGCCGCGCCGCCTTGGTCGTGCAGCCGCAATAGGCGCAGATCGAGCGGCAGAAGGGGATGTGGAGATAGAGCGAGACGGCCTCGCCGCGCGCGCCGACCTCGTCCAGCCAGTCGCCATAGGTCGATGGCGTCACGGCGGGCGAGAAATGCGGCGCGGTCGGATAGGAGGTGTAGCGCGGCACCATCCGCCGGGCGACCTCGGCGAGCAAGGGCGACGCCGTGTCCGGCGACGCGCCATCCGGCGAAGCAAGGCCGGGCGCGGGCGGGCTTTGCGGCGGCGGGAAATGTGCGGTCATGGCCCTCAGCTCCGGCGGCCCGTCTCGGGCGCGTCGGCCCCGGTTGAGCGCACCTGGGCCATCCGGCACGCCCTTTCCATCGCTGGTAGCGCGGGCGACGGAGAGAGACTTTGCGCCGGCTCAAATTGCGGGCGGATTTTCGCGCGCGAGGGCGGGGTCGGTCGCCGGCTGCGGGGTGAGCGCGAAGCGGACGTGGAACGCCGCGCCCTCGGGGCGATAATGGATCCGGGCGACATTGGCGCCGGTGTGGCCGAAGGCCTGCTGGATCAGCCGGGACCCGAAGCCCTGATGCGTCGGGGGGGCCACAGGCGGGCCGCCGCTCTCTGTCCAGCTGAGATCGAGCATCGGTCCGGCGTCGTCGAGTTCGATCCGCCAGGCGATCGCAACGCGGCCCTCGGGGCGCGACAGCGCGCCATATTTGATCGCATTCGTGCCGAGCTCGTGGAACGCCATCGCCAGGGCGAGGGCGGTCTGTGCGTCGATCCAGGCCGGCGGACCGGAGATGACGAAACACTCGGCCTGCCCGCCGCCATGCGCGACGAGGCCTTCGGCGACGATCTCGGCGATGTCGGCGCCGACCCAGTTCTGCCGCGTCAGCAGGCCATGCGCCTTCGACATGGATGCGAGCCGGCCCTCGAACGCGTTCCAGATGTCCCGGTCGATCCCCGCATGCTTGAAGGTCTGGCGGGCCATGGATTGAACCAGGGTCAGCGTGTTCTTCAGGCGATGGTCGAGTTCGTTGAGCAGGATCTGGCGAAGCAGCTCCGCGTTCTTGCGCTCGGTAATGTTCATGCTGATGCCGAACAGGCCGATGACGGTGCCATCCTCGGAGCGCAGCGGGGTCTTGGTCGAGAGATAGATCTGCGTTCCCGTGGCCCCGGTCAGCCGCTCCTCGAGCCGCTCGGTCTGGCCGCTTTGCATGATGCGCGCGTCGTTCTCGACGAAGCGCCGCCCTTCCTCGGGGTCGTCGTGCCATTCCTCGTCGGAGCGGCCGCGAATCTCATCCCAAGATTTGCCGAGCACCGCGAGGACGGCGCGATTGGCGAAGACCATCCGGCTCTTCAAGTCCTTGGCGTAGATCAGGTCCGGCGTGTTCTCGCCGATCTTGGCAAGAAGATCGCGCGTAAACGCCGCCGCCTCGTCAGGCACCAATAGCTGGTTGATGGTCATGACGCGGTGCGGGTCCTTGGCCAGACAGGGCCGATGTTGATGAGACACGGACAATATAGGGCCGCCAGACCCGGCAGAGAAGCGCCATCGGGCTTGCCTTTGTGCTGTCCGCTTGCGGCGCCCGCCAGGCCGCGGCGAGGATCAGGCGACCGAGATGTCCTCGATGCCGATCTCGTAGGTTTCCTGCGTGCGGCCGATATGGCGATCGAGCACGTCGAGCAGCGCCTCGACGTCGCGCTTGCGGACGGCGGCGACGATCTCGCCATGCTCGTTGAGCGACAGGCTGGTGTGCTGCGGCTTCTGCGCCAGATGCGTGCGGAGCGCCGAGATCTTGCCGGAATAGATGCCGTAGGCGTTCTTCAGATAGGAGTTTCCGCAATTGGCGAAGAAGGCCAGGTGGAAGTCCGTGTCGAGCTCGAGATATTTGCGGACGTCGCCCTTGCCGAGCGCCTTTTTCATCTTCGCCTCGATCGCCTCGAGATCCTTGAGGAGCAGCACCGGCTGCTCGGTCATGGCGATCTGCAGGGCCGCCTTTTCGAGCGCACGGCGGAAGGCGCAGATCTCGCGCACCTCGCGGGCGCTCAGCGTGAACACCCGCGCGCCCGACTGCGGCACGACGGTGACGAGGCCCTCGTGCTTCAGCTGCGCCAGCGCCTCGCGGACGGGCGTCTTGGAGACCTTGAGATCGGCGGAAATGCCCCGTTCCGAGATCGCCGAGCCGAGCGGAAGGTCGCCGTCCACGATCATGGAGCGGATGCGGTCCGTCACGAGCGCTGTCAGCGACCGGGGGCGCTCCAGTTCCATTATATCGACTCCTGCAGATTTCTTTTCACTATGGGATTTGGTGCACCAGATGTCAAAGTCCAGCCGCGCCGCCGGGGCGCCGTCCACCTCGGAAGGCGGATTTTCGCCGGCTTGATGCCTCGTTGTGCACAGAGGGCGCCGCCGTCGCATTCAGCCTCTTGACTGGTATACCAGATGGCAGATAGCTTCCATCCCGAGGACGTGACCGGGGAGGGGCACGAGGTGGAGGCGAGACTTGCTGTCGATTGCCGCAACCGGCATGGCGAGGGGGTGCTGTGGAACCCGCGCGATCGCCGCCTGTGGTGGTCGGACATCCATGGCGAGGCGCTGTGGTGGCACGATCCGGCATTAGGCCAGAGCGGCAGCATCGCGCTTCCCGGCCGGCTCTCGGCCTTCGCGCCGCGCGCTGCCGGCGGCTGGATCATGGGCTTTGCCGAGAGGGTCGAGCTCTGGTCCGAGGATCTTACCCGTGAGCAGGTGATCCACGCCTTCGAGCCCAACCAACCCGGCACGCGGCTGAATGATGGCCGCACGGACCGCGAGGGCCGCTTTGTCGTCGGCGGCATGAACGAGGCCTCGGGCGAGGACGACAGTTCGGTCATCCGGGTGAATGCCGACCTCACCGTCGAGACGCTGATCACCGGCGTCGCCTGCGCCAACTCCACCTGCTTCTCACCGGATGGCGGCGTCATGTATTTCGCCGACACGCCGGAGCGGCGGATCCGCGCCTATCCCTATGGCGCGTCGGGTCTCGGCCCCGCCCGGCTCTTCGCCGACATGGCGGACGAGCCGGGATTGCCGGACGGGTCCTGCGTCGATCGCGACGGCGGCGTCTGGAACGCCGAATGGGAAGGCGGGCAGGTCGTCCGTTTCGATGCGGGCGGGCGCATCACCCACCGCGTCGCGCTGCCGGTGCCGAAGGCGACGTGCTGCGCATTCGGCGGCGAGGATCTCGCCACGCTCTTCATCACCACCTCGCGCCTGATGTCGGGCGCCGAGGCGCTCGCGCGGGCGCCGCTGTCCGGCGCGCTCTTCGCCATCCGTCCGGGCGTCCAAGGGGTCGAGGATACCCCGTTCGCCGGCTGATCGACTGCACTGACCAAAGACGGCACTGACCAAGGACTGCACTGACTAAGGGAGGACTACAATGAAGCAGACCGCACTGAACCGACTTGCGCGCATGGCCTTCGCCCTCGCGCTGACGACGGCCTCGGCATCGATCGCCGTCGCCGAGGACTATCCGGCACCGGTTCCGCTCGCCGCGGGCGCGCAGGCGCCGATCGACGCGATCAAGAAGGGCGATGGCAAGCTGCGCATCGCCTACATGCCGCCGGCGACCGAGTTCAACTACTACATCGCCATCGGCGAGGGCATCAAATCGGTGGCCGCCGGCAAGGACGTCGAGGTGTTCATGCTGGCGCCGCAGAGCGGCGCCGACATCAACGGCCAGATGGGCATGATCCAGGACGTGCTCACCCAGAAGGTCGACGCCATCATCTTCGGCACGCATGACGAGGGCGCGGCCGCGCCGCTGTTGAAGCAGGCGGTGGAGAAGGGCGTCGCGGTCGTGATGATCAATTCCGACATCCCGAACTTCCCGACCCCGATTCATGGGGTGGTCGGCTATGCGCAGCGCAAGGGCACCCACAAGATCGCCGACTGGGCCATCGCCAAGTACGCCGGCGCGCCCGTCAAGGTCGGCGTGATCGAGGGCCAGCCGGGCTATCACTCGACCGAGCGGGTCGGCGGCTTGCTCGACGGCATCAAGGGCGCGCCGAACTTCGAGGTCGTGGCCTCGATCGATGGCAAGTGGAACGTCGAGGGCGGCAACACCGCGGCGATGGACCTGCTCCAGGCGCATCCCGAGATCAACGTCATCTTCGCCGCCAACGACTACATGGCGATCGGCGCGTCCTATGCCGCCAAGGCGCTCGGCCGCAAGGATCTCATCATCCTCGGCAATGACGGCGACACCTCGGGCCTCGAGGAAATCGCGGCTGGCAGTGTCACCGCCACGGTCAACACCGTGCCGTTCCTGATGGGCCAGGCGGCGATGCATGCGACGCTCGACGCGCTCGATCACAAGTTCCCCGGCGGCTGGGTCGAAATCCCGACCGAGATCGTCGACGGCACCAATGTGATCGCCGTGCTGCAGAAGCCCGAGAAGCTCTACCCGAAGCCGTCCAAGTCCTTCTGAGGCGTCCCTCCGAGGCCTCGAAGAAGGCTTCGCACCGCCAAGTGGCCGCCCGCTCCCTCGTGGGCGGCCAGCACCTCCAACAGGATCGAACCGATGCCGGATCTCGCTCAGCCCCTCTGGGACATCGACGCCGTTTCGAAGGCCTATCCGGGCGTCCAGGCCAATGACCGGGTGTCGATCCGGCTCATGCCGGGCCGCATCCATGGCCTGCTCGGCGAGAACGGCTCGGGCAAGTCGACGCTGATCCGCCTCCTCTCCGGCGTCGATCGGCCGGATGCCGGCGAGATCCGCCTGAAGGGCCGCCCCGTCAGCATGGCGAGCCCGACCGAGGCGCGCGCGCTCGGCGTCGCGACGGTGTTCCAGGAATTCTCGATCGTGCCGAGCCTCACGGTGGCGGAAAACGTGTTTCTCGGCCGCTGGCCGCGCCGCGCCTTCGGCATGATCGATTGGGAGACGATGAACAGACGCTCGCGCGCCGTTCTCGCCGAACTCGACATCGAGCTCGACCCGGAGGCCGTCACCTCGACGCTTTCGGTCGCCGAGCAGCAATTGATCGAGATCGCCAAGGCGGTTGCCGCAAACGCACAGCTCATTATCCTCGACGAGCCGACCACCGCGCTCGGGCTCGACGAGATCGCCCAGCTGCACACGCTGCTTCGCCGCATGCGCGATCACGGCCACGCCATTCTCTATGTGTCGCATCGGCTCGACGAGGTGACGGCTCTCGTCGACGAGGTGACGATCATGCGCGGCGGCCGTGTCGTCAGCGCCGCCGGCAACACGGCCGTCGAGGTTGACGCCATCGTCAGCGCCATGATCGGCGGCGACGTGCGCGAGCACTATCCGAAGGTCCGCAATGCAACCTCCGAGGTCGTGCTCGAGGTGAGCGGCCTCTCGAGCGCCAGGGGCGCCCGCGATGTCTCGTTCACCCTGCACAAGGGCGAGGTGCTCGGCCTCGGCGGCGTGCTCGGCTCCGGCCGCACCGAGATCGCGCGCGCCCTGTTCGGGCTCGATCCCATCATCGCCGGAACGGTCAGCGTCCGCGGCCGCCGCCTAAAGGCGCGCAGCCCGGCGGATGCCATCGCCGCCGGTCTCGCCCTCGTCACCGAGAACCGCAAGACCGACGGGCTCTTCTTCAATTTCGACGGCCGCTCTAACATTTCGAGCGCCAGCCTGGCGCGCTTCTCGCCGTTCGGCTTTCTCGATCTGAAGCGGGAGGAGCGCGAGTCGGCGCGGCTCGCCAAGCTGCTCGAGCTGTCGCGTGGCGCCGAGGACAAGTCCGTCCGCCATCTCTCCGGCGGCAACCAGCAAAAGGTGGTGCTGGCGCGCTGGCTGCTGTCCGAGACCTCGGTCCTCATTCTCGACGAGCCGACGCAGGGCATCGATATCGGCGCCAAGCTCGCCGTCTACCGGCTGATCAACCAGCTGACGGCGGAGGGCTGCGCCATCCTCCTCATCAGCTCCGACCATGACGAGCTCCTGGCGATGAGCGACCGGATCGCGCTGATCCGGCATGGCTCCGTCACCGACATAAGAGCGCCCGGCGATTTGAGCCACGCCGACCTCGTGCGGGCCGCTACGGGCGAAGACACCATTCAGGGAAGGAACGTTGCATGAGACGCATCTTCGATGCGCAGCTTGTCGGGCCGCTTGCGGCGATGCTGCTGGTGGCCCTCGTGGTGGCGATGACCACGGATCGCTTCCTCGATCCCGGCAATCTCGCCAATCTGGCGCTGCAGGTCTCGATCGTGTCCCTGATCGCGATCGGCGCGACGGTCGTCATCTTCGCAGGCGGGATCGATCTCTCGTCCGGCTCGATGGTGGCGCTCTTGACCATGATCCTCGCCACGGCGGTCAAGTTCCAGGGCGTGCCGCTGTGGCCGGCGCTGGTCGGCGTGCTCGTGATCGGCGCGGCGCTCGGCGCGTTCAACGGCGTCCTCACGGCTTTCCTGCGCATTCCCTCCTTCATCGTGACGCTGGCCGGGCTGATCGCCTATCGCGGCCTCGCGCTGATGTTCAACAAAGGCTCGCCGATCTTCTCGCTCGATCCGAATTTCGAGCCGGTCTTCTACGGCAAGCTGTTCGGGATCCCGCTGCCCTTCTTCTATCTCGTCGCGCTCTATGGCGCCGCGACCGTGATGATGAACAACACCCGCCTCGGCCGCGAGATCTATGCGGTCGGCGGCAATCCGGCGGCCGCCAAGCTCTCGGGCATCAATGTGCGGCGCGTGCAGACCTATGCCTTCACCATCGCCGGGCTGATGACCGCCGTCGGCGCGATCCTCATGGCCTCGCGCCTCAATTCGGGCTCGCCGAACTATGGCCAGACCTTCGAGCTGCAGGCGATCGCGGCGGCGGTGGTCGGTGGCGCCAGCCTCATCGGCGGGCGCGGCAACATTCTCTCCACCCTCGTCGGCGCGCTCACCATCGTCATCGTACAGAACGGCCTCAACCTGCACGCCGTGCCGTCGGCCGTGCAGAACGTCGTGCTCGGGCTGATCATCCTGATCGCGGTCGGCGTCGACATGTGGCGCTCGGAGATCGCCCGGGCGATCGGCCGGATGTCGGGCGCGCGCCGCCCGGCGCCGGGCGCCGCCCGCCCCGGCAAGGCTGCGGCAGGAAAGTAAGCAGATGGATCTGAAGCTTCAGGGAAAGCGCGTCCTCGTGACCGGTTCGGCCACGGGGATCGGGCGGGCGACGGCGGAGGCCTTCCTCAGCGAAGGCGCCGAGGTGGTCATCAACGGCCTCACCGATGAAGAGGTCACGGCCGCGCTCGCGGTGCTCGCGCCGCATGGCGCGGTCAGCGGCCTCGCGGCCGACATGGCGACAAAGGAGGGCGCCGACGCGCTGCTCGCCTTTGCCGCCGCGAATGGCCCCGTCGACATCCTCGTCAACAATGTCGGCATCTTCTCGGTCAAGGCCTTCGCGGACATCACCGACGCTGACTGGCTGCATTTCTTCAACGTCAATGTGCTGACAGCGGTCCGCATGACCCGCGCCCTGCTGCCGGCGATGCTGGCGCGCGGCACGGGCGCCGTGGTCAATCTCGCCTCGGAGGCCGGCGTGAAGCCGCTGCCGCAGATGGTGCATTATTCGGTCACCAAGACGGCGATGATCGGCCTGACGCGGGGCCTTGCCGAGCTGACCAAGGGCACGGCCGTGACGGTCAATGCCGTGCTCCCGGGACCGACCTGGACCGACGGGGTCGAGGCCTATTTCCGCGGCCTCGCGGCGGCGAAATCCCTGCCGATGGACGACATCATCGAGCGCTATTTCCGCGACGACGAGCCGACATCGCTGATCCAGCGCTTCGTCAAGCCCGAGGAGGTGGCGCGCATGATCGCCTTTGTCGCCGCCTCGCCCGCTTCCAACGGTGCCGCCTATCGCATCGAAGGCGGCATCATCCGCAGCATTCTCTGACCTGAAAGGAGCGCGCCATGGCCGCTGTCACCTTCTCCCATATCGGCATCACCGTCCCCGATCTCGACCGGGCCGTCGAGTTCTATGCCAAGTGCTTCGACTTCTACGTCATCATGGAGCCGACCACGATCCACCAGGACGACAGCGCCATCGGCCAGATGTGCGACGACGTCTTCGGCGCGGGCTGGGGCAGCTTCCGCATCGCCCATCTCGCCACCGGCGACGGCATCGGCATCGAGCTGTTCGAATTCCCGCAGACGGTCGCCGAGGAGCGTCCGTTCGAATATTGGCGGCGCGGGCTGTTCCACTTCTGCCTGCAGGACGAGAAGCTCGAGGAGCGCGTCAAGCTGATCGAATCCATGGGCGGCCGCCAGCGCATGCAGCAGGTCCGTCACTATTACCCCGGCCAGAAGCCGTACCGCATGGTCTATGTCGAGGACCCCTTCGGCAATGTCTTCGAGCTCTACAGCCACTCCTATGAACTGACCTATTCGGCCGGAGCCTATGTCTGATCCCCGATCCGGAAGGACAATGGCGATGAGCAAGAAGCCGAAGGTCGTGATCACCGACTATGATTACGGCGATGTCGACATCGAGACGCGCATCCTGGAGGCGGCCGGCGCCGAGGTGGTGGCGCTGCAGGCAAAGCGCGAGGACGACCTCCTCGAGGCCGCGCGCGACTGCGACGCCATCATGAACCAGTATGCCCGCGTCGGCGCCCGGACGATCGCCGTCATGGAGCGGTGCAAGGTCATCGCGCGCTATGGCGTCGGCGTCGACATCGTCGATGTCGCCGCGGCCTCGGCCAAGGGCATCCTCGTCACCAATGTGCGCGACTACTGCACCGACGAGGTCGCCGACCACGCCGTCAGCCTGTGGCTCGCCCTCGCGCGCCGCCTGTTCGACTATGACCGGGCGACGCATCAGGGCATCTGGCGCTGGCAATCGGGCAGCCCGATCCACCGCCTGCGCGGGCGGACGGTCGGCATCGTCTCCTTCGGCAAGATCGGCCAGGCGATCGCCAGCCGCGCCCGGCCCTTCGGCGTCGAGCTCATCGTCTACGACCCCTATCTCGCTGCCGATGTCGCCACGTCGCTCGGCGTGCGCCAGGTCGACAAGGCGACGCTGCTGGCCGAGGCGGACGTGTTGATGATGCAGGTGCCGATGACCGCGGAGACGCGGCATTTCCTCGGCGAGGCGGAGTTCGCGGCCATGCGGCCGGGCGCGCTCGTCATCAATACGGGCCGCGGTCCGACCATCGACAACAAGGCGCTCTACCAGGCGCTGGTCGAGGGCAGGATCGCCGGCGCCGGGCTCGACGACCCGGAGGAGGAGCCGGCGAAGCTCGCCAATTGGTCGCCCGCCGGCAATCCGATCTTCACGCTGCCGAACGTGATCGTCACGCCGCATGTCGCCTATTATTCGGAGGAATCCATCCGCTCGGCCCGCGAGATCGCCGCGAGCGAAGTGGCGCGCGTGCTGACCGGCGAGCCGCCCAAGAATCCCGTCAACGCCGCAGCGCTCCGGGCGCTGGAAGGACAGACCCATGCTTAAGCAGTTCAACGATTTCGAGCGCCGCCCCGATCTCCTCGCCGCCTTCGACGCGGTCATCGGCAGCTATTCGGCCGCGGCGATCTTCGCCGACGTGCAATATCGCACCGGCGTCATGGACTGCGGCATCAAGCCGGCCTTCCGCGCCAAGGTGACGGGGCAGGCGCTCACCGTGCAGCTCTCCAAGGGCGACCTCGTCGACCCGCTGCGCGCCCTCGAGATGGGGCAGGCGGGCGACGTCATCGTCGTCGATGCCGGCGGCGACGTGAATACCTCGGTCTGCGGCGGCCTGATGGGCGGGCTGGCGCAAAATCGCGGCATCCGCGCGATGATCGTCGATGGCGCCGGGCGCGATACCGACGAATTGCAGGATATCGGCTGGCCGATCTGGACGCGCGCGATCACCCCGCGCGGCACCCACACGATGTTCTCCGGCCGCAAGGAGGAGCTCTCGATCAACGTGCCGATCGCCTGCGGCGGCGTCGTCGTGAACCCCGGCGACTTCATCGTCGCCGACCTGATGGGCGTCGTCGTCATTCCGCTCGCGCGCGCCGCCGAGGTCGTCCGCCTCGCCAGGGAGCAGGCCGACCGCGAGGAGGCGACCCGCGCCTGGGTCAAGCAGGGCAAGACGGTCGAGGACCTCCTCGCCGAATTCGGCCGGATCTGAAGCGCGAGCGGCGGGGCGCCGAGCCCGCCTCGGCCGACAGGCGAGCAGGCCGTATCACCACGTGATCAGCGGGGCGCGATGGACGAACGTGTCGTCGCTGATCTGGTCCAGGACAAAGCGCGCCACGTCTTCCCGCGCAATGGTTCCACCCCGAAAGCCGGAGAGGTCCGTGATGGCGCGGGCCGTGTCACGGCCCGGCTTGTCAGTGAGGACGGTCGGGCGAACGAGAACCCAGTCGAGGCCGCTTGCCCTGACGATGGCCTCCTGCCGGTTCTTGTCGACATAGACCTTTCGCAAGGCCAGCGGCATGAGCAGCCGTTCGAACAGAAAGCCGCCATGGCCGGCGCTGTCGCCGGCGCCCATCCCGGTGATGCAGACCAGCCGCGATACGTGTTCGGCCTGCATGGCGTTGACGAGGACCCCAGTCGCGGCCGAGAGGAATGTCACCTCCCGGAACGGGCTGGCCGGTGTTCCGAGCGCGCTGACGACCGCATCCTGGCCTCTGACGGCTTGCTGCACGATGGCCGGGTCGCGCGCATCGCCGACGACGATCCTCGCCCCTTTCAGATCGCGGGCCTTCTCGGGAGAGCGGACAAGGATGGTCACCGCATATCCCCGTGCCAGCGCCTTGCTGGCGATCAGGCGGCCGGTGCCGCCGGTCGCTCCGAGGACAAGCAGGTTTGGTCGGGCCGGTATGCTCGGCCCAGATCGAGACGTGGTCATGGCTCTGTTCCTGTTGGAAGGCGGGGCGCTGTTCGGGAGGCAGCCCCGTTGCTCGCCTCTCCGGTGCCGATCAGATCCGGCCCTCCGCGACGCGCTCGCGGGGGTGCCTTGATGTGTGTCTGGGTGCCGGGCTGTCCCCGGCGTCAGGCCGAGGCGGCGATGGCGGCCGCGAAGTCGCGATAGCGGCGCAGCGGACGGCCGAGCAGGCGGGTCAGGCGCTCGACGTCGCCGGCCTCCGGGATCATGCCCTCGCTGACGAAGCGCTCGCCCATCAGCCGCATGTCCAGCGCCATCCAGGGCGGCATGACCTGGCGCAGGCTCTGTTCGAAGCCGTCGAGATCCTCGCCCGGATAGGCGATCGGGCGGCCGAGGATGTCGCTCCAGATGGCGGCGACATCCGCGCCGGTCAGCGTCTCCGGCCCGACGATGTTGATCCGCTCGAGCGGCAGCGCGATCTCGGACTGCTCGCGGCGAAGCAGCTCGATCGCCGCGACCTCGGCGATATCGCCCGCGTCGACCATCGCGATGCCCTTGCTGCCGATCGGCATCGGGTAGACGCCGTAGCCAAGGATCACATCCTTGATCGTGACGTCGTTGTTCATGAAATAGGCCGGACGCAGGATGGCGGCGCCAAGGCCCATCTGCTCGATCATCCGCTCGACCGCGCGCTTGCCGGCGAAATGCGGCACGTTCACGTAGCGATCGCCATGGATCACCGACAGGTAGACGATCCGCTCGATGCCGGCCGCGCGGGCAAGGTTCAGCGCGATCAGCGCCTGAGTGAATTCATCGGGCACCACGGCATTGAGCAGGAACAGCGTGGAGACGCCCGAAAAGGCGCTGCGGAGGGCGTCGACGTCGAGCAGGTCGCCCTGAACGACGGCAACGCCGGCGGGCAAGCCGGCCTTGGCGGGGTCGCGGACGAGGGCGCGCACATCGGCGCCGCGCTTGACGAGATGGTCGACGACCTGGCGGCCGACAGTGCCGGTCGCGCCGGTCACGAGAATGGTCATGGGGTTCACTCCGGGTTGGCTGAGAGACACCCTGTAAATTATCGATCCAATTTCACTCAGATAGACGCTAGATTTGGACATCGCGTCTCGCTGGTGGAACAGATGGACCTTCTCGCTCTCGCCGATTTCAATCTCGTCGCCCGGCATGGCGGCTTCGGGCGCGCGGCGCGGGCCGCGGCGCGGCCGAAGGCGACGCTGTCGCGCCGGGTCGCGGAACTGGAGGCCAGTCTCGACGTGAGGCTGTTCGAGCGCGGCGGTCGCCTGCTGACGCTCACCGAGGAGGGGCGGGCGCTCCATGAGCGGACGTCCTTGCTGCTCACCGAACTCGACGAGACCGCGGCCGCGATCGCCTCGGGCGGCGAGACGCCGCGCGGCCGGCTGCGGATCAGCGCCCCGCTGGTCATCTCGCTGACCGCGATGGGGCGGCTCGCAGCCGCGTTCGCCCTGAAATATCCGGAGGTCCGGCTCGAGGTCACGACCGAGGACCGGATCGTCGACATGGTCGAGGAGGGCTATGACCTCGCGATCCGGGTCAACCCGCAGCCGGATGAAAGCCTTGTCGGACGGATTTTCCTGCGCGACCGGCTGGTCGTGGTGGCGAGTCCGGGCCTCACCCGGCCGGCCGATGGGCAGGCGGCCCCGGTCGTGGTGCGCGGGGCGGGCGACCACGCGGCGGGCTGGGAAATGGTGACGCCTAAAGGGCAGCGGCGGATCGCTGTCGATCCGGTGCTGCGCCTCTCATCCCTCATCATGGTCCGCGATGCCGTGCGTGCGGGCGTCGGCGCCGCGCGGCTGCCGATCTCGCTGGTCAGTCACGATCTCGCCGCCGGAAATCTCGCGCATTGGGGCGACGTCGAGGGACCGGACATCACGCTCTGGGCGCTCTACCCCTCGCGCCGGCTGCTGAGCGCGCGCGTGTCCGCCTTCCTCGACCATCTGAAGGACGCCTTCCCGAAGGGAACGCCCGACGAACTGGCAGCCTTTTCCGCATGAGCCCCGTCCCAGGGAGCGGCGTGCGACGCCGAGGGCGCCGTCTCGTTCGCGCGCCTCAGGCGGGAATGCGGGCGATCACCTTGATCTCGAAGTCGAAGCCCGCGAGCCAGTTGACGCCGACCGCCGTCCAATTCGGATAGGGCGCGTCGGGAAAGGCTTCGGCTTTCGCGGCCATGATCGTGGCGAACTGGTTTTCGGGGTCGGTGTGAAAGCTCGTCACGTCGACGATGTCGTCGAGCCCGCATCCTCCGGCCCGCAGCGTCGCCTCCAGATTGGCGAAGGCGAGGCGGACCTGCGCCTCGAAGTCCGGCTCGGGCGAGCCGTCGCTGCGACTGCCGACCTGGCCGGACACGAACAGGAGATCGCCGGAGCGGATCGCCGCGGAATAGGCATTCGTCTTGTAGAGATCCTGCCGGCCGGCCGGGAAGACGGCGTCGCGCTTGGCCATGGAATGGTCTCCTTTTCGAGGCTCGCCGGCGGAAGATGCCGATCGATTGACAGTCGCATTCAAATACACGACGTATGTGAAAAGGTGTTGGCATACGTGTCGTATGTCAAGTGGCATACGTCGCGTATGTGAAAAGGGGGGCTGGTCGTGGCTGGACGGCGTCGCGCGGAAACGATGGAGGAAAATCGCGGCAAGCTGATCGCCGCCGGGCGGAAGGCCTTCGCATCCGAAGGCTTCGCGGCGGCGTCGATGGACGCGCTGACCGCCTCCGCCGGGCTGACGCGCGGCGCGCTCTATCACAGTTTCGGCGACAAGACGGGGCTGCTCGCGGCCGTCGTCGCCGAGGTCGACGCCGAAATGGCGGCGCGGGCGAGGGAGGCCGGCGCAGGCGCAGGCAGCGACTGGGACCGGCTGCTCGCCGAAGGGGCAGCCTATATCGCCATGGCGCTCGACCCGGACGTGCGCCGGATCGTGCTGCTCGACGGGCCCGCCTTTCTCGGCGACCCCTCCCGCTGGCCGAGCCAAAACGCCTGTCTGGAGGAGACGAAGCAGACGGTGGCGCGGTTGATGGAGAGCGGGGTGATGAAGCAAGTCGACATCGAAGCCGCCGCGCGCCTCCTCTCCGGAGCCGCCCTCAACGCCGCCCTCTGGGTCGCCGCCAGCGACGACCCCCAATCCGTCCTCCCAAGGGCGGTCGGTGCCTTCCGGCTGATGGCCGAGGGCTTTTTGGCTGGGAAGGGGTGATTGCCATCATCGCGCCCACGGCCCACGCCGGATGAGGGCGCTAGGCGAGACAGGAAGGCGACGTGGACAACGCACATCTTCAAAGGGAGAAAGGGGTTCGGTACCGAAAGCTGTGACGCAAACCAGCCTGACGAATGCCTACATCACGACTGAGTGTCTGGTACATCAGACAGCGCCTCTGTCCCCGCCTCTGGCAGGTCTTCGAAGTCTTCGTCCCAGACCACGTCCTTAAACTTCAGCCAGCTAGGCTCGCGAATTGCATCCGCGTCGATCTCGTCGCGATCGATTGGAGTGCGCCTCAGTTTGAACGTCTGCTCCTTTGGACTGATGCTATACAGCTTGATCTGAGGCTGGTCGTGCAGCAAGCGCACTAAGCTGGTAATCACAGCGATGTCACATCGCAGCCCGAAATGGATCGCTGTGACGCGGAAGGGAACCGGTTTGACGCCATTGTCATTTCGGACATCGCGCCACTCCTTCTCGTACTTCCACTCACTTGACTTGGCGTAGAAATACGTCTGGATGACGCTCTGCTTGGCAGCGTCATCGTTGCGCCCTTTCCAGCGAACCAGATCACTGGCCTTCACCGCGCGCGGCGCGCGGTAGCTCACAGGCCCAAGATTCGGATGCTCTTGGTCGGTAGTGTCGTACTCTACGCAGATGCCGCGATGCTCGTCCGCATAGTGGCTCCACATCAGCGCCGAGGACCAAGTGGCCGAAAGCGACAGCACGCCTCGTTGTGCGAACTCGTCGTCGAGTTCATTCTTGATTTCCCGGGCCAGCATTCTGGCGAGGTAGGCGTCGGCCTCTTTGTCCGTCTTATAGTCGCCGACCTCGGTCGACATATATCGAAGGTTGCCTATCTCATCTGCGGCTTGCGATTTGTCCATTCGCCGCATGAACATACGATAGAGAAGCTTCTCCAATGTCGGCCGGCCAACGTCGACATCCAAGGTCGGATCGCAATCCAACGGATCGTTGAACGTCCTTGGCTGGGCGTAGTGGACCTCAGCCTCCGTCAAACTACGCAGGGCGCGCACGCCAAAAGCTCGATACTTGTAAAGCCTCTTTAGCATCATGTCCGCTGAGAACGATGAGTGGCGACTAGCAGTCTGATCCTAAGAGAGCGCCTTGTTGATTCGATCGACGCTCATCGACGCATTCGACATGATGGTAACAATGAAGCTGCGGAGGCTCGGGTTTTCAGTTCCTGCATCGTCAGCAGTGTTGATCGCATCTGCGCGTCTAAACAGTTCGCGGAAATCCAGGAAGTCAGCCACTGCCTCGGGCGATCCGCATTGATAGACCGGGCACTGCGCCAACGCGGCTTCGAGGATGTCCCACTGCGGCACCCACCACTCCGAGATGCCATACTCGGGATCTAGATAGCGCTTGGCGACAGCATCCATTGTCCCGAATGCTCGACGAACTGTACTGAGCGTCGCTTGGCGCGCTTCGCGCTTCTCGATCGATTTTTGCAGCAACACCGGCAACGTCACAACGACTATGGCGGCAATGCTGCCGAACGCTTGAACCCAGGATGCAGTAACTTCGCTAGTAGCGCCCTTAGCTGTCACGACGGCGATCAGGCCAGTCGCCATAGCCAGAATCGCGACAAGATATGCAACGATTTCGCGAAGCTTGTGCATAAGTGCACGTTAGCATGCTCCTCGTCCGCGACCAAAGCCCTCGGATGTTTGCCGCATATGGGTGCGGGTCTGAGTTTCGCGATTTTGGCCTGGTTGTGGAGATAGATTTGGCGCGCCCGAAGAGATTCGAACTCCTGACCCCCAGATTCGTAGTCCTATCCGAAGCCGCGGAAATCATGGGTTTTCGGCGTCCATGTCGCATCCGTGTCGCGTCGACTATGCGAGGAACGCCTTCTCTGCAGCCGCCATCTCGTCGGCGTCGTCGCCTTTCGGGAACAGGTGCGAGTAGCGGTCCATCGTCAAGGCGATGGTCGAATGCCCCATGCGCTCCTGAACGACCTTCGGTGGGAGGGCGAGACCGCCATCCTCTTTCCGGTTGATGCACCAGCTCGCGAACCAGTGCCGCAGGCAATGCAGGCCCGTGTATTTCGGCGCGAGGATCTCGCTGCCCTCGTCGTCGAACTTGCCAGTGGCGACGGTGACGCCAGCGGCGATCCATGCCGGATGCAGCCCGCGGCGCAGGATGTTGCCGAGTGTCTCGACCTTGCCCGCGCCGTTGGCGAACACGAGATCCTGCGGCGACGACGGGGCGGCAAGCTTCCATTCCCGCAAGGCGTTGATGACCATCGGCGGCGCCGGGACGATGCGCTCGCCTGAGATCGACTTGGGGCGGCCAATGTCGTTGTAGCGGTCGGCGCGCTGGTGAACCCGGACCTGCCGCTTGTCCAGGTCGACGTCTCCCCAGCGGAGGCCACGCAGCTCGGAAGCCCGCAGGCCGCAGAACGCGGCCACGAGGATCAGAGGACGCCATCGGCCGGACAGGGCGCCGAGCAGCGCCTTCACGTCGTCGCGGGTCGGGATGTCTATGCCGACCTTCAGACGGCCCTTCTGCCGCTGTTCCTGGCGTCGCTCGCCCGATCCTCGCCGGGCCTTCATATCCCGCACGACGTTGCGCGCCACGAGGCCGCGCTCCTGAGCGTCGGCTACCAGCGTGCTCAGCGAGACGAGAACCTTCTTCACCATCGCTGCCGAGCGGCCCGCGGCGCGAAGATCATCCTCAAAGGTGCGAACCCTCGCGATCGTGAGAGACGACAGCTTCGTCTCGCCAAGGTGAGGGGAGATGTGAAGCCGGACGTGGCGCTCATAGTCCTCGATCGTCGCGCGCTCGAGCCCTGCCGCGCCCGCTGAAGCCAGCCAGAGCTTGCCGGCCGCATCGACGGTGACGCTCGCGCTGTCGGCAACATGAACGCCCTGGCGCACCTCAACGCTGGCCGTGGCGGCGAAAGCGTCGGCCTCTTTCTTCAGGCGGAAAGTCTTCAACCGGCGCGCGCCCGTGGCGTCGGCATAGTCGACGATCCAGGCCGTCTTCTCGACGCCCTTAGCCGTGGTCCAGACGCGCTTGCGGACGCTCACTTCTCGGCATCCTCCGTTTTGCGCTCCAGCCTTGCCTGCAAGTCTGTGAGCAACTCCGATGCTCGCGATCGTGACGCTTCGGGCATGGCCTGGAGGGCTGCGTCGACATCGCCTGCCTGTAAAGCATCTGCCAGCCGGCTGAGCGGGTTGGCGACGGACGTCGCCTTTGATTGCATCCCGGCAAGAACCTCAGCGAAAGCCTGATCGAACTGCTCGTGATCAGCCTTGCCCAAATGTTTCAAGACGATTTCGAGGTTTGTACGCAGGCTTTCTATGACTCCATCCCGAAATGCGACCTTCTCACGAAGGTTCATATTTTCAGATCGGAGCGCATTATTCTCAAGCTGGAGCTTATCGTGGCGCTGAACCTTTCCTTCGAGCTTGGCAGTCTCGGCCTCCGCCGCCATCAGCCTTGCGAACAATTGATCATAGTCATTCAGCCTTGAGACTATCTCGGCCGTCATACTGCGCTTGTTGACCTCGGCAGCGCTTTCGATGCGCGCCTTGAGATCCTCCGGTATCCGCAACCGGAAATGCAAATCTTCTCTGGCCATGCCCCACCAATGCCACACAACACCGTTGACAGCTATGCCACACGCATGCCACACAGTCTATGCCCCACGGATGACACACGAACAAGCGTGTTCGGGCATTATGGTGGAGACTAGAAAGACATGAGCAAAGAACCCGACCCCATCGATCTCATTTGGGGCATCGGCCCGATCGGCAAGCTGATCGGCCGCTCCTACCAGCAGACCTATCACATGGTCCGCAGCGGCCAGCTCCCGATGGTGAAGCAGGTCGGCGAGCGCTACGTCGCCAGCCGGTCGAAGCTGATCGCGTTCTTCATGGAGGACGCGGCGTGACCAGCACCCCCACAATCCCGACGCTCATCGCCGACTGGCAAGCGATCAACGCCGCATGGATCGATCCTGACAAGGACCAGCCTGCCCACGACGCGTGGTGCGACGCGAGCGCGGCGATCGAACAGCAACTCGTCGCCATCGTGCCGGCATCGACCGCCGAAGCTCTGGCGCTCGCCGAGTTCACGCGAACCCTCGCCGAGGGCTTCATGCTGAATGAGGCGGTCGTGAAGGGCCTGGGCAGCCTCGTGGCGTTCCTTAGAGGCCCTGCGCAATGACCGCTGCCGCCCCGAAACAGAAAGGCCCGGCCGAGGTTGCAGCCTCGCCGAGCCGTGGTTCTCAATCCCGAGAAGGATCATCGAACATGAGCAGCGATACCACGGCGCCGGCCGGGCCGGCAACGGGAGACCTCTTTCCGCTCGAGGCCAAGCCGGCGGACTTCTATTCGCAGAAGTTCCGAGTGATCCCCGTCATCGGGACCGCTATGAACCCGACACTTCGGGGCGGCCTTGATTGGGCGATGATCCGCCCCGTCGACAGCTACCAGGGCGAGGGCATCTACGTCATCGGCAACGCCGTCGGGCACGACTTCTACCGCGCCGAGTCGACGCTCGACCGCACCAAGCGCATTCGGCTTTGGCGCGACAACAAGATCTTCGGCGAGGATTTCGTCACCAAGGCATGGTTCGACGAGCATGTGCTGGCGATCGTCGTCGCCGACGTGAAGGTCCGCGATCCGCGTTGGCTGTGCGAGGTGTCGGCATGAGCCGCGCTTCCGACTACATCGCGGCGGTCGAGGCCGAAGGGCACAAGCTGATGCTGCACCTCGCAGCCAGCCCCGCGGATCGGGATATCCTCTGCACCGACTTCTATCCCCACGGGCTCGATTACCAAGCCTTCTCGACGCGGGAAGAGGCGGACGCGGCCATGGATCGAACCGATGCGCTGCGGCCTCGGAGCGATGACGACAAGCGCGAGCTTCGCGAAGAACTGATCAGGCGAGGGCTTGTGTATTGAGCGCCGCCACCAATTCCAAAGCCATCGCGGCCGCGCCTTTCCCGCGGCCGCGCGGCATCCCGATCTTCAGCGTTTACGACGGCCGCCGCCTGCTCGGCGACGTCTACGAGAATAGCCGCGGCTTCGTCACTGTCGACACGGCCGGCGATGTAGCCGGACCCTACCAGGACCGCAAGGCAGCCGCGGCGGCGCTCAAGTCGCGGTGTGAGCCGCGCGATCCCCCCAACAAGGATGCCGCCGCCGCGCCCGGGTCCGATCAATCGGGAATGCCTTGATGGAAGAGGACAAGCTCGCATCCCTCGCCACCCGCAAATTCGAGTTCGAGGACATCGTCAATGCCGACCCCCTTTGCCCGCCCGCGGCACTCAAGGTGGTGCGGGCGTATCTGGGCTTCATCAAGGATTTCGAGAAGGACGCCGTCTATCGGTCGCTCATCGATCTCCAGGTCGCAACTGGTCTCAGCCGGCGGCATCTGATCGACACGCGGCGCCTGCTGGTCCGGTTGGGGTATCTCGAAGAAGCCGACAAGAGCCGTAGTGGCGTTGCGAAGTATCGGTTCCGGCTGCCTCGCGAGAACCTGGTGCTGGATCACCAGATGGAGGCTCGGGAGAAGCTGCGCGAGATCGAGGCCGAGCGGCAGGAGAGCCAGCGTCTCAGGCGCCGCCATCATGTGAGTGAAGAAAGTTCACTCACAACGCCCGATCCTGTGAGTGAAGAAAGTTCACGTACGCAGGGCCCTGACCAGTGCAGAAAGTTCACGTACGTGAGTGAAGATTCTGCACCCAATTACCTAGAAGAATACCTGGAAGGTTCTCTCTCTGAACAGGAAGGTTCTCTCAGGACAGAGGATACGCGAGAGATCGCCGAGGCCAGCGTCGCCGATGCGCATGTGCCCTATCCGGTTCCGGTGAGCGAGGATGAGCTCGAAGGCGCGCTCGCCGACCTGTTCGACGGCTGCCGGCTCTCCGCCCATCTGCTGACCGGCATGCGCAAGCTTCTCATGGCGGGCCGGTTGACGCCCGCGATCGTCGCGCAACAGCGCGAGGTGGCAGCATGAAGCGGATGCAGAAACCCGATCCTCGCCAGCTCGATCTCTTCACCTGGGCCGCCAACCGACCGACGGCTAAGGTGCTGTCGATCATCCCCGGTCTCGCCAAGCGCATGTGGCGAGAGCGGCACATGGAACAGCCAAACAATCCCCCCTGCATTCTGCCCTGGAGGCGACAGGCATGAGCGACGACGATGACGAGATGCGCGAGCTGGAGCGCAAGGTGACGCGGTTCCTGCTCGGCGGGAAGCCGGACGCTGATAAGAGCGTTGAGGTGAGGAAGCGCCGCCGGCTGGTCAACGCGCCGGCGAAGGCGCCGGAGCCGAAAGGCTGGGTTGAGGTGGTCGAGATCAAGGAAGGCCTGGGGTGGGTTCACCCCAAGGATCGCCGATACGATGTTGTCCTCATGACCGGGCAGCATCGGGTGAAGGTGCGCGCCGATGTCTACTACGACGAGCTCGAGGCGGCGCTCAAGCCCTATCGCGATGACGGGATGGAGATCAGGCGCTCTTGACGAAACCCGCCCTCAGCCCCGCCGTCTTTGATGCCGCCGTCGCTGGAAATGCTGCCAGTGAGCGGCGCCCCGCGAAGCCTGAACGGCTATGGGGTGCCCCGGCGATTGCCCAAGCGCTTGGCGTCAGCGTCGACACCGTCTACCAGCTCGCCCGAAATCCGGGTGTCCCGATATACCAACCGGCAGGACGATACTTCGCTTTGCGAACAGATCTGGAGCGCTGGTTGCGTACTAAGCCTGTGGCCGACTAAGGGTCTCAATACGGGAATCGAGCTCGGCTACCAGAGCGGAGTAGAACACCATTAGAGATTTATTGATCGGACTTCCAAGCTTGTTCGGCAGAAGAGGCTCCGGGGCGCTTTGGGTCGTTAGGAGAAGATTGATTTCGCTTCGTATACTGGTGAGATAAGCGAGTGGAACTACTGATGGTTGGGATAGCGCTGGTTCGATACTGTCGAAGAAATACTTGACCAGACCTGACGGGATTTGACTCACGCTTGTAGAAAATGAAACCGCGATATGGCGAGCGAGGGTCACCGCTTCGCCAGGATCAATGGTGTTCATCGAATCGCTCCAACGTTCATACGCCGACCATTTGCCGTGCTTTCCCCGCCTTTACCAGTGCTTCCCTACTAGGTGAAACAGGCATGGACCCGGCATACCATTGGAATGCGCTTCCCGTGGTCCCGATCCGCTCCCGTCGTCACTGAAGCCAAGTCCCTGTCGGCCCCCGACGCGGACTTGCTCGCGCTGTTCGGCGCCGCTCCGGCGAGCGGCTATGCCGCCAGCCTGTCGACGGCGCTCAGCGTGCCGGCCTGCCAGCGGGCAATTGCACTGATCTCCGGCTCGATCGCCAGCTTCCCCCCGATCGTCGAGCGCAAGGTCGGCGCCGATTGGCAGGCCGACGACACGCACCCGGTCGCGAAGCTCCTGGCCACCCGGCCGAACGAGTGGAGCTCGACCTTTGAGACGATCCGCGACCTCGTGGCGACGGCGCTCACGCACGACAAGGGCGGGCTCGCCTTCGTCAACCGCATCGGCGGCGAGGTGCGGGAGATCGTCCGATATGACGCCGCCAACTATGCGGTGACCTATTCGACCGACGGGCGGCAAGAGCCGGCCTTCGCCATCAACAACGTCGCGATCCCGTCCAGCGACGTGATCCATCTGCGCTCGCCCTTCTCGAAGGCGCCGCTCTCGCTCGCGGCCGATGCGATCGGCGTCGCGAAGATGATGGAACGCCACGCCGGCCGGCTGTTCGCGAACGGCGCCAAGCCCTCCGGCATCATCAAGACAATGAAGGCCGTCGGCGACGATGGCGTGAAGAAGATGCTCGCCGGTTGGCGCGCGGCGCACGAAGGCGCCGACAACGGCGGCAAGACGGCGATCCTCTGGGACGGCGCGGAATGGGTGCAGATGACGCTCAACAGCGTCGACGCCCAGTTCCTCGAGCTTCGGAAAGAGCAGGTCGTCGAGATCGCCCGCGGCTTCGGCACGCCGCCGAGCATGCTTTACGAGATGGGCCGCGCGACCTGGGCGAATGGCGAGCAGGCGGCGAAGGAATGGCTCGCCTCGCTCGAGCTGTGGATCCTGCCGCTCGAATCCGCGATGCGGCACGCGCTGTTCAGCCCGGATGAACGCGCCGACTGGCGCATCCGGTTCGACCGCGACGATTTCAGCGCCGTCGACCTCACGGCCCGCGCGACGGCCATCGCCTCGCTCATCGCCTCCCGGACCCTCTCCCCGAACGAGGGCCGCGACTGGCTCGACATGCCGCCGCGCGCCGGCGGCGACGAATACGCCAATCCGAACACGGGCAGCAGCCAACCAGGCGGCGCACCCCAGCCCCAGCCGGAGCCGAACCCCAATGCAGCTTGACGCCGTCTTCGCCAATGCGCGCGACCAGGACCAGGGCCGCGAAATGGAGATCGTGAGCCCGTTCGACGGCACGCCGACCGGCCTCAAGATGACCGTCGTCGGTCCCGACAGCGAGACGGCGCACCGCGCGCGCCTGGCGCTCGCCGACGAACTGGCCGAGATGGCAGACAGCGACGGCCGCGTCTCGGCCGAGAACCGCGACAGGGCGCGGGTCCGCTGCCTTGCCAGGCATGTGATCCGCTGGAACGCCGAGGAAGACGGCAAGCTCGTCCCCTTCGCCGCGGCCAACGTTGAGCGCGTGCTTCGCGTCGGCTGGATCGGCATGCAGGTCGATGCATGGGCCTCGGATCGCCGGAACTTCGGGCCGAGGTCATGACGATGGACCGCATCGAGATCAAGGCCGCGATCACGGTCGACGAAGCCGGCGCCATCGAGGGCCTGGCCTGGCCGTTCGGCACCATCGATCGCGTCGGCGACGAGATCATGCCGGGCGCCTTCGCCAAGGCCAGGGCGCCGCTTCCCATGCTCGCCTTCCATGACCAGGCGGCGACGGTCGGCGTTTGGGACAGCATCACCGAGACGGCCAAGGGCCTCGTTGTCAAGGGCCGGCTGCTCATCAACGACGTGCCGCGGGCGGCCGAGATCCGCGCGCTGATCCGCGAGAAGGCGATCGGCGGCCTCTCGATCGGCTTCGCCAGCACGAAGGCTCAGGCCCGCCCCGGTGGCGGCCGAACGATCAAGAGCCTCGACCTCATGGAAATCAGCATCGTCGCGGTGCCTGCCAATGCCGGCGCCCGCATCACCTCTGCCAAGGCCGCAGCGGCCGGAAAGGAAGGCAACATGCCTGAGAACGAACAGGGCGCCGCGCCTGAGATTGCGGCTTTCGAAACCAAGCTCAACGAGGTGACCGCCAAGATCGCGGCCATCGTCGTTCCCGACGTGAAGCCGATCGGCGCCCGTCTCGACGCGATCGAGGCCAAGATGAACCGGCCCGCCGCCGGCGACACCAAGGCCGAGCCCTCGATCGAGCGCAAGGCCTTCGGCACCTATCTGCGCCTCGGCAACTCGGCGCCGGCGGATGAGCTGAAGACCCTGACGGTGTCCAGCGACACGCAGGGCGGCTACCTGGCGCCGAACGAGATGTCGACGGAGATGATCCGCGACATCACCGAGTTTTCGCCCATCCGCAGCCTCGCCAGCGTCCGCACCACGGGTGCGCCGGCCGTGAGCTATCCGAAGCGCACCGGCATCACCAACGCCCTGTGGAAGGGCGAGGCGCAGGCGCAGGGCGCCAGCGAGCCGGCCTTCGGACAGGTCGAGATCCCGATCCGGGAGATCAACACCTATGTCGACATCAGCAACCAGCTCCTGGCCGACAGCGGCGGCAATGCCGAGGCCGAAGTGCGGCTCGCCCTCGCCGAAGACTTCGGCGCCAAGGAAGGCCTCGCCTTCGTCTCCGGCGCTGGCGTGCTCCAGCCCGAGGGCATCATGACCAACGCCGATGTCGGCTACACCTTCACCGGCAACGCATCGACCCTCGGCACGGCGCCGGCCGACAAGCTGATCGATCTCTTCTACAGCCTCAAGGCCTTCTACCGTTCGCGCGGCACCTGGCTGATGAACGGCTCGACGCTGGCAGCGATCCGGAAGCTGAAGGACAGCACCACGAACGTCTATCTCTGGCAGCCGTCCCTCGTGGCCGGCCAGCCCGAGACGATCCTCGGCCGCCCGGTCATCGAAGTGCCGGACATGGCGAGCGTCGGCAGCGCGGCCGAGCCGGTCCTCTTCGGCGATATCGAGACCGCCTATCGCATCGTCGATCGCGTCGGCCTCTCGATCCTCGTCAACCCGTACCTGCTCGCCACCAACGGCATCACCAGGATCCACGCCACCCGCCGGGTCGGCGCGGCCGTGGTGCAGCCGGCGGCGATCAAGAAGCTGCGCTGCGCGACCTCGTAAGGAGAACCCCCATGCGTGACCTCGTTCGCAACATCGACGTCCGCCCGGTGATCGTGCCGGCGGCCAACTCCAATCTCGGCACCACGGCGCTGGTTGGCACCGTGATCGATCAGCAGGGCTTCAACAGCCTCGCCTACGCGATCATCACCGGCACGCTCTCGGATGTCGACGCGACCTATACCGTGCTGCTGGAGGAGAGCGACGCCTCCGGCTCCGGCTTCACGGCGGTCGACGATGCCGACCTTCACGGCACCGAGGCAGCGGCGGGCTTCACCTTTGCCAATGACGGCGTGACGCGGAAGCTCGGCTATCGCGGCTTCAAGAGGTACACCCGCCTCACCATCACGCCGGCTGCGGCCGACAGCGGCAACTCGCCGATCGTGGCCATCGCCATTCTCGGCGATCCGCTGAAAGCGCCGGTGGCCTGATGCCGTCGCGGGCGCCCTCGATCCGCTCATGCGGCTGTGTCGTGTCCTCCGGGGCGCGCTGCAGCCACATGGAAGCGGCCGATCGCGATCGCAAGGCCCGCCATGACGCCACCAGGCCGAGTGCGCGGGCTCGAGGATATGACGCCGAGTGGCGCGAGCTTCGCGCCCGCCATCTCGACGAGCACCCCCACTGCGTTCGCTGCGGTCAACCCGCGGCGATCGTCGACCACATCATCGCGGTTCGGCTTGCACCCTCTCGCCGGCTCGATCCGACGAACCTGCAGTCGCTCTGCATCCCTCACCACTCTGGCGCGAAGCAATCGGAAGAGCGCCGGTCCGCCCATAGGAGCACCTGGCAATGAGCCATCTCTTCGCAACCGCCGGAGCAAAGCTCTTCATCGGCGGCGTCAAGGCCTTCAACGGCACCGACTTCACCGAGGCCGATTTCAACGGCACGAGCTGGGTTGAGATCGGCGGGACGACCAATCTCGGCACGGTCGGCGACACGGCCGAACTGATCACGTCGAACCACATCAGCGAGAACCGCACCCGCAAGGCCAAGGGCACCCGCAACAGTGGGGCCATGCAGGTGATCGCCGATCTCGACTATGCCGACGCCGGCCAGATTGCCGTCATCGCTGCCGAGAAGAAGAGCACCACCTACGCCTTCAAGCTCCAGTTCAACGATGCGCCCGAAGGCGGCACACCGTCCGCCCGCTACTTCGTGGCCATGGTCATGTCGGCGGCCGAACAGCTCGACGAGGCCAACAACACCATGAAGCTCAACGCCACGCTCGAGCTCGACAGCAACATCGCCCGCGTCAACGCAGCCTGACAGGAGCAACACCCATGACCGCACTTTCGATCACGGCCGCCAATGTTCAGGCCGGCAACAATGCCACCATCCTTGATGGCACGGCGGGCGCCACCATCACGGCAGGGCAGGCCGTCATCCGCAGCGCGACGACGGGCCGCTTCGTCCTCGCGGATGCGGACGGCGCCGGCCTCACCGGATGCGACGGCGTGGCGCTGAACGGCGCTGCTGATGGCCAGCCGCTCAGGGTACAGGCCGGTGGCGATATCACCATCGGCGCCACGCTCACGGCGGGGACGACCTATTACCTCGCACCGACGCCCGGCGGCATCGGCCCGCTCGCTGATGTCCTCTCAGGGGATGACCCGATCATCGTCGGCATCGCCAAGTCGACCAGCGTCCTGATGCTCCGCATCGTCGACCCGAACGTGACGATCTAGGCCGCAACGCGCGCCCCCCCCGGTGGTCAGAGACTTTGGCCATTTCCGGGGGACCGGCGCGGGGTCACACGCGCGTGATTTGCACAAGGATTTCAGCCTATGGCGCTCACCGTCGACGACCTGAAGGCGCACTGCAACGTCACGATCGGCGATGACGATCCGCTTCTGACCCGGCTCCTGGCCGCCGCTACCAAGCATGTCGAGCGGCTTCTCGGCTTCGCGCTCGACGACACCGACGAGTTGCCGGACGGCGCGCCGGAGGATCTGGAACACGCCGTCTACATGCTCGCGGCGCACTGGTACGAGAACCGGGAAGCCTCGATCGTCGGCGTCTCGGCGCAGTCGATGCCCTTCGGCCTGGCCGACATCATCGCCGAGCATCGTCACTACACCTTCGGAGCCGTCGATGGCTGACGATGGCGGCATTGCGCGACTGCAGCAGCGCCTCGCGGCTATCCCGGCGAGCGTGAAGGAAGCGGCGCTGCCGGCTGTGCTGCGGCAGGCCGAGCGCATGGCGGACACGATGCGGGGCCTTGTCCCCGTCGACACGGGCGACCTCAAGGGCTCGATCGCTGTCACTCCCGCAAAGCAGTCGACGCCTGCCTATAGCCAGCCGGGCGGGTCGATGGTGGTGCCGGAGAATGCCGCCGCGATCACGGTCGGGAACGCGGACGTCCGCTACGCTCATCTCGTCGAATACGGCACCCGCGGCGCGCCGGCGAAGGCCTATTTTTGGCCGGCCGTCCGCCTCAATCAGACCCGCGCGAAGAAGGCGATCAAGGCCGCGATCGGTCGCGCCGTCCGCAAGAATTGGGGCAAGGCATGAGCGCATCTCTCGCGGTGCAGAAGGCGATTCGCGGGCGGCTGGTGGCGACGCCGGCAGTGACGTTGCTTGTCCCCTCCGGCTCGATCCTCGATCGCAACGCGCTGCCGGCGCCTGATCCCTCGATCATCATCGGAGAAGACCAGCTCGTTGACGAGGGCCGCCTTGCCCGGAACGTGGTGCGTGTCTTTTCGACCCTGCACATCTGGAAAAAGGAGCTCGGCACTACAGGCGTCAAGGCCATCGCCGACGCGGTGCGCATCGCGCTGCGCTCGGCCTCACTGCCGACCACGGACGGCTGCCAGTTCGGAGATTGCTACGTGTCGGGGACGCGCGTCCTCCGCGACCCGGACGGCGAGACGGCGCACGGCGTCGTCACTGTCGAGACCCTTGTCAGCGAGGCCCTGTGATGCGCGCCGGCAAGCTCGACAAGGTCATCACGATCGAGGCCTATGCCACGGGAACACCGGACGAACTCGGCGTCTCGACGCCCGGCTGGTCTGAATGGGCGACGGTGCGCGCCGACCTCCTGCAGTCGTCGACCGAGGAATACCTTCGGGGCTACGGCGAGGGCGCCGAGACGACCGTCATCTTCCGCACGCGCTGGCTCGACGGCGTGACCACGGCGCACCGCGTCACCTATGCCGGCGCCTTCTACAACATCAAGGAGACGAAGGAGATCGGCCGCCGCGTCGGGTTGGAACTGCGCTGCGAGGTGGTGCGGACATGAAGCGAGCCCGGAAGAAGCCGGCGCCGCATGGCATTCCTGACCCGTTCGGCTACGGCCAGCGGGCCGTCGACTTCCTTCGCGGGCTGAAGCATCCGAAGTCCCGACTCGTCGACAAGGCCTTCCAGCTCGACCCCTGGCAGGAGAATATCGTCCGGCGGATCTATGGACCCTGTGACGAGCAGGGCAACCGGATCGTGCGCAATGTCGTGATCCTGCTGCCGCGCGGGAACCGGAAGACGAGCCTCGGCGCTGCACTATCGCTGCTCCATACCAACGGGCCGGAGGCGACCCCGAACGGGGAAGTCATCTTTGCCGCGGCGGATCAGAAGCAGGCCAAGCTTGGCTTCCGCGAGGTTGAGGGCATTATCTCGGCCGGCGGGTACATGTGGCGCAAGGGACAGGCCAGCCGCCGCTTCGATGCCGGCGAGCACGTCAAGCTCCAGGAGTACCGCAACCGCATCCAGTTCCCGAACGGCTCGTTCATGGAAGCCCTGTCGAACGATGCGGGCACGCAGCACGGCAGGACGCCTGTCTTTGCCCTCATCGACGAGATCCATGCGTGGCGGAAGCGCGACCTCTGGGATGTCATCCGCACCGGCCTTGTGAAGGTGCCCGGTTCGCTCTCTGTCGTCATCACGACGGCCGGCCGGGGCAACGAGAACATCGCCTTTGAGGTGATCGACTATGCCCGGCGCGTTGCCCGTGGCGAAATCGACGATCCGGCGACGCTGCCGATCCTGTTCGAAACCCCCGCCGAGGCCGATTGGAGGGATGAGGCCGTGTGGCACGCGGCCAACCCCGGCCTCGCACACGGCTATCCCGATCTCCGCGGGCTGCGCATGCTGGCGCGCGAGGCCGAGCACAAGCCGGCCGACCGCGACGCCTTCCGCCAGCTTCACCTCAACCAGTGGCTGGACTATTCCGCGGCGCCCTTCGTCGAGATGGCGACCTATGACCAAGGCGCCGGCGAGGTGGACCTTGTAGACCTCGAGGATGAGCCGTGCTGGCTCGCGGTCGATCTCTCGTCGAACAGCGACCTGACAGCCATCGTGGCGGCCTGGGGCGACCCTGAGACGGGCTATCAGGTGCACCCGTGGTTCTTCTGCCCGGAGGATAGCCTGCGGCTTCGCGCCGATCGCGACGGCGTCCCCTATCCCCTGTGGGCGGAACAGGGTTTCATCACGCCGACGGCCGGCAACGTCGTTGACTTCCGCATCGTCGAGGATGCGATCCGCGAGCTGTGCGCCCGCTTCAACGTCCAGGAGATCGCGTTCGACCCGCACCTTGCCCGCGTCATGATGTCGAACCTCGCCGAGGATGGTTTCCCGGCAGTCGAGATGCGGCAGGGTTGGGTGACGATGGCGCCGGCCGTGAAGGAGCTGGAGCGCGCCATCATCAGCCGCAGGTTCCGCCACGGCGGGCAGCCGATCCTCCGCTGGCACTTCGCGAACATCGCGGTCGATACCGACAAGGCCGGCAACCGCTCGTTTCACAAGGGCAAGTCGAAGGACCGGATCGACGGCGCGGATGCGGCTGCGATGGCTGTCGGCCGCGCCGCGGCCGGCAACTCCAATCGATCGAGCTATGACAGCGCGAGCGACGACGTCGACGCCTGGGCATTCGCATAGGAGAACAGCATGGCTGGTGAAGGCGACGCGGAACGGCTCGTGGTCTTGCTCGAGGCGCGAATCCGCGACTTCGAACGGAACATGCAGAAGGCCAGCGGCACGGCCCAGCGCTCGTTCTTTGAGATCACGGCGGGCTCATCGCGTGCCGCGCGGCAGATTGAAACCGACCTGTCGGGCGCGTCCTCGCGCGTCGCCGGCATCATGGGCAACTTCGGCAAGGGGCTGGCGCTTGGCGCGGCCGGGGCGATCGGCGTCACGGTGCTGGCCGAGATTCCGAAGGTCGTCCGCGAGATCGTCGCCGAGGGTGCCGGCCTCGTCGACACGGCCAACAAGGTCGGCATGACGACGCGCAGCTTGCAGGAGCTGCGGTTCGCTGCGACGCAGGGCGGGGCCACGATCGAGGATTTCGACAAGGCGCTCGGCGTGTTCGCGAAGGGCGTTGGCGAGGCCTCGCAGGGCGGCGGCGAACTGGCCAAGGTGTTCGAGGCGAACGGCATCGCCATCCGCGACAGCGACGGCAATATCCGATCCTCGGCCGACTTGCTCCGGGACTATGCCGACCTGATCAAGCGGGCCGGCTCCGAACAGGAGCGGGCAAGGCTCACGGCCATCGCGTTCGGCCGGTCCGGCGATGACCTCGCCAACGTCTTCCGCGACGGCGCGTCCGGCATCGACGACGCCGCGGCTGCCGCGAACCGCCTCAACATCGTCATCGACGACGCCGACCTGCAGAAGATCGCGGACCTCGACGACCAGTGGGACGCGTTCGCCACGACGCTGGAAACCCGGACGAAGTCGGCCGTCCTCGAGGCGGTGACCTGGCTCGACCAGCTTGCGGCCCGCGTCCAGCAATTCGGCGCTCAGCTCGACCAGTTCCGCAAGGAGCAGGCAGGCGAGGCGCTGTCGCCTGGCGCGATGATCGGGGCGCTTGCCGGCGACGGCAAGGATCCTCTGGCAGGTCCGATGGCCGGCGCGACGGAGGCGCTGAAGAAGGGCCTCGCGGACAGCGCGCCGAGCTGGCCGGGCCGCGATGAATGGCTCGGCGTTGCCAAGCCGACCGTGCTGCCGCCGAGCGGCGGCGGCGGTGGTGGTGGCGGCGGGCGCAGCAGTGGCAGGGGCTCGCGGTCCGGCGGCGCCGGCGCGGCGAGAGACGAGCGCGATGCCGTCAAGGAGCTGATCAGCAGCCTCGAGGAAGAGATCGATCTCGTCGGCAAGAGCGACGTTGAGCGGGAGGTTTCCAACAATCTGCGCCATGCCGGTGCCGAGGCGACCGCGCAAGAAAAGACGCGGATCGAGGAATTGACCCGCACCCTCGCCGATCAGCAGGAGGCCTATGGGCAGAACCGCGAGGCGGCCAGCGAAATGCAGGACGTCGGCAAGGATGCGCTGAAGGGCTTCATCAGCGACCTGAAGGCCGGGAAGTCGGCCGGCGAGGCCTTGGAAGGCGTCATCGACCGCATCAGCGACAAGCTGATCGACATGGCGCTCGACAGCGTGTTCAGCGGCAAGGGCGGCGGCGGACTGTCGGGCTTCCTGGGGGGCCTTCTCGGCGGCGGCAAGGGCTCGCTGCCATCGGTTGCGGCAGCAGGCACAGGCGCTCTTGTCGGCGCCAACGCGCGCGGCACGAACAATTGGCGCGGCGGCCTGACCATGGTCGGCGAGGCCGGGCCGGAGCTGGTGAACCTGCCGGGCGGGTCGCAGATCGTGCCGAACGATATCCTTCGGCAACAGGCAAGGGCAGCGCCGAAGGCGGCCGCGCCGGCCGCGCCGGCCGTGGTCAATTTCTCTGTCGTCAACAACGCCCGCGGCGTCGAGATCGGGCGCAGCGAGAACGTCAACGAGCACGGCCAGCGCGATATCAGGGTCACCGTCAACGAGGCCGTCGCCGACAGCATCGGCCAGAATGGAGGGCAGACCTTCAAGGCGCTTCGCGCCCGCGGTATGCGGCCGGCCGTGACGCGGCGAGGCGGCTGATCATGGCGGGATCGCGCGCGCAACAGAGGCTGGCCAAGGCCGCATCGGCGGCGTTGCGGGCGCACCTGGCCGGCTCGCCACTGCGGCTGCCGGAGGCGGCGCGGATTGTTTGGCCGATCTTCCTCGGCCTGCATGGCACCCGGCTGATGAACGAGGCCGGGCCGCAGGCGATCACGTTCGCCGAGATCGAGGCCTATGCCCAGCTGCAGCGCTGGCCGCTCCTCCCGCACCATGTCGACCTGATCCGCGCTCTCGATCGCGCCTGGCTCGATCATGCGCGCGGCGCTCCGGCGACGCCGACGGTCACGGCCGGACCCGGCCAGAACATCAATCCTCGAGCCTTTGACGCGGTGTTCGGATGAGGAAACACGGCTACTTCTCAGGCTATCTCGCCTATCGCTACGGTGCGACCAAGCGGAAGCCGGTCACGCTGGCGCCGATCTTCACCGGCGAGAAGCGCGATGCCGCGGTCGACCAGGCGATCAGGTTTTTGAAGGGATGGACGGTGACACCGTTCGAGCACGAGGGGGCCGTGCGAGGTGGCTTGCGAGCGGCGCTCTGCCTCGCAGGGCACGGCTGGTCGCGATCGGATCAGGAGGCCGCCGAGATCGTCGGCAAGGGGCTGCGCGTGCTCGGCGCCAAGCGGCCGTCATGGCAGGAGGGGCAGCGTCACCATGTCGACGGCCGCGAGAAATGCCGCTGGTGTCGCAACGACCTTCCTGACGAGGATCAGCGGTTCGGCTTCTGCTCTGCCGAGCACGCCCGGTTCGCACGCGCGGAATGGAGCCTGAGCGACTACCGGAAAGAAGGTGACGTCTACTGGCGAACCCTCACCGCCGCACGCGCTCTTTCGCTGCCCAAGCGCGACTGCCAGCATTGCGGTAAGGCGTTCCGCTCGCCCGATCCGAACGCGGTGTTCTGTTCGCCCCAATGCCGGATCGCGGAAGCGACGACGCCTCGTCACACGGCCGTCTGCCGCTGGTGCCAGGAGCCGTTCCCCGCGGTCAAGGAGGACGCCCTTTACTGCTGCCAGACATGCCGCAGCAAGGGCGCGCTCATCACCAGCGGACGCTGGGTGCCGAAGAAGATTTCGCCGCCGGTGTTCGACTATGTGTTCGCGGGGGCGGCTTAGGATCCTGAAGAATTATCCTTAGCCGGCCAGACGACGAAACCGTGCTCAGCGATGCCTTCCGCGATTTCCTTGTTCGATAGGCCGAAACGTTCTTCGCCAGCCGGATCGAAATCGATAGTGCCGTTCTTCACCCAATTTCCACTGGGCAGGTTCGTCGGGTTTTCCTCGCTCGACAGCGCGGATTTCGTCCATGTCTCGGTGCGGAATTTGTACAGCTTCATTTTCTCCCCCGCTCAGTGAAGCCCAGCATAGCCGCAACCCACGCGCGCGCAAGCGCCTGCCGCCCACGTTGCACGCGCCAAGTGCATCGTCGCGCGGGCGGGGTTTCCCGCAGAATTGCGGGAAAGGGTCACACCCGGCGGATGATTTCTCCGATCAGGACGATCTCGAATGTGTCGTCGTCGATCGGGTCGAGATGCCGCCCGTCGTCGAGCAGCCATTCCTTGACCCCTGATTTCACATGTCGCGGGCTCAGCGGATCGGCGGTGATCATGTGGTGATACTCGACGACGACATATCGGCGTCCATCAGCGCCTGCGCAGACAAAGCGTCCACTCTCTTGCATCGCTTCCCCCTAGTGATGCAGCACGATGCTCCGCAACCGACACGCGCGCAAGCGGATCGGCCCATGTCGCGTTTCATGTCGCGTGGAGTAGCCGCGCCTCAACGGAAACCGTTGGAAACCGCCGAAATCCAGTCGCAACATGAATGCGACATGCCAGCGGCGAAATGATAGCTAAGTCATTGAAATGATTGGCGCGCCCGAAGAGATTCGAACTCCTGACCCCCAGATTCGTAGTCTGGTGCTCTATCCAGCTGAGCTACGGGCGCCTGCCGAGCTGTCGTGCGGGCCGAGGCCCCGACAGATGCTGCGCCCCGGAGGGCGTCGGCGGCGTCTAACTAGCCGCTCGCCTTTCGGATTGCAAGCGCCCTTTTCCCGTCTCTCCACAGGCTGGGCGTCGGACGCCGGCAAAGTCGCGGCGCGCCGGGGAGGGCGCCGGGTTCAGCGCCCTTGCGCGCGGCGGGCGCGGTCGAAGGCGACGGGGCGGTCGGGGAGGCTGATCTCGAACACGGCGCCCGGACCCTCGCCGCCGACCAGCAGGATCGTGCCGCCATGGGCGCGCACGATCTCGGCGGCGATGGCAAGGCCAAGCCCGGTGCCGCCTGGGCGCACGCCGCCCTGGAAGGCCTGGAAGAGGTTGGCGCGGGCGCGCTCCGGGACGCCGGGGCCGGTGTCGCGCACGCGGACGATCGCGACAGCGCCCTGGCGTTCGGCCTCGAGCGTCAGGCGGCGGATCACCGCCGGATCCGATTCGCCTTCCATGGCCTGCACCGCGTTGCGGCAGAGATTGAGCAGCACGCGGAACATCTGGTCGGGATCGGCATCGATCTCGAAGCCGCTCTCGACCTTGATCTCGCAGCGGATCGTCGCGTGATGCTCGAGGCCGAGCACCTCGACGACGTCGCGCGCGACGCGCGTCAGCGCGACGAGGCGGCGGCTCGGCTCGCGTTCGCGAGCGCGGCCATAGGCGAGCGTCGTCTGGCAATAATCGATGGCGCGGCCGAGCGTCGCGATCAGCTTCGGCGCGAAGCGCTGCACGGACGGATCGGGCAGGGCGGCGATGCGGTCCGAGAACAGCTGCGCCGAGGCGAGCAGGTTGCGGAGGTCATGGTTGATCTTCGAGACGGCGAGGCCGAGATCGGCGAGATGCGTCTTCTGCAGCAGTGTCTCGGAGAGCTGGCGCTGCATGGCGGCGAGCTCCTCCTCGGCGACGCCGATCTCGTCGCTGCGCCCGCTCGGCACGATGATGCGCGCGCGGTCCTCCGGGTCCTCCGAGAAGCGCACCATCGCCTGCGCCAGCCGGCGCATCGGCCGGACGAACAGCCGCTGCAGGCTGATATAGATCGGGATCGCCGCGATCACGGAAATCATCGCCGTCAGCACGAGGATGGTGCCGCCGAAGGCGAGCATCGCGCCTCGGAGCGGGCGGTCGCTGATGACGAGCTCGAGGCTGGTGCCGTCGCGCGCATCGCCGATGACGCGCAAGGTGCGCGGCTCGAAGGCGAGGAGGGTCGAGAAGGCGGCGCCGATCGAGCGCGCCGACATCCCCTCGCGGAGATCGATCGTCTCGTCGACGCTGGGCGGCATCTCGACCGCGGCGAGGAGCCGCGTCGCATCGCCCGTGCGCACGACGATGGCCGTGGCGCCGACGGTTGCGAGCAGTTCGTCCTGGACGCGGCGCGGCACGTCGTTCCAGGCGGCCGAATCGAGCAGGATGCTCGCTGCCTGCGCCGTCGCCAGCCGGTCCTCCAGAAAGCGCAGGCGGAAGGTCGACATGGTCGGGATGAAGCCGGCGACGCCGGTCACCATCACGAAGATGACGGTGAGAATCATCAGCTTGACGGAGAGGCTGAGCACGCGGCGGCGCGCAGCCGGACGCTCCGCGGCGGATGCGGTCTCCGCCCCGGTCTCTGCCTTGTCCAGGCGAGGTTCCGACATGCCGTCCGCCGCCTCCCGGATCGGCTCTGGCGCGCGCTGGAGATGACGGGTGCGCGGCGGCCGATTTGGTGCCATCATGCGTCGCCGGGCCCTCTTGCGTCAAACAGCGCGCGTGAACGGGGTCGTCGCATGGCTTGCTCAACCCGTAGCGGCGGGATGCGGCAGGCCTCCGCGAACGGCCTCTCGCAGCGGTGGATGCCGCATTGCGGCGCGTTGACTTGGCCGGACCTTCTCCGTATAAGCCGGGCTCGACGAGAGCAGGCTGCAAGCGTGCCGGGGTCGCATGCCCCTGCGCATGCTGTGCTTCGGATCGGACCGGCCGCTCCTCCGAATGTGAAACAGATCGAATGAGGGCCGCCCCAGGCGGTGACGACCCATGAAGCGTACTTATCAGCCGAGCAAGCTCGTCCGCGCCCGCCGGCATGGCTTCCGCGCCCGTATGGCGACCGTCGGTGGCCGCAAGGTCATCGCCCAGCGCCGTGCGCAGGGCCGCAAGAAGCTGACCGCCTGACGCCAGCGGCCAGCATCGTCGCCGGCCGGCGCCCGGAAAGGCTCGCCATGGATCGACCGAAGACCATGGAGCGTCTCAAGAAACGCGCCGAATTCCTAGCCGCCGCCGGAGGAGCACGTGCTTCCCGGCGCGGCTTTTTGCTGCAGAAGCGCGATCGCGAGGCTCCCTCGGGGCCGCGCTTCGGCTTCACTGTCACCAAGAAGATGGGCAATTCGCCCGAGCGCAACCGTATCCGCCGCCGTCTGCGCGAAGCGGTGCGGCTCGCCGCGGCGCCGCATGCGACCGCTTTCGCCGATTATGTGCTGATCGGCCGCCGCGCTGCGCTGTCGCAGCCCTTTGACGACATGGTCCGCGACCTCATATCCGGCCTCAACGCATTGCAGCGCCCCGCGGCGCGGACGCCGTCGCGCCCGGCAATCGATGACGCGCGCGGCGCCTCCCTCTCTGCCGATGGCGATGCCTGCTCGCAGGCCGCCCCGACCGCACCCGCCCTCCCGGGCCAGCACGCGCTTTCCGCCGAAAGATCCGACAGATGACCGACAATCGCAACCTGATCCTGGCCGTCGCCCTGTCGATCGCGGTCGTGTTCGGCTGGCAGTATTTCGTGGCCGGCCCGCGGATCGAGCAGACGAAGCGCGAGCAGGCGGCCGTGACGGCGCAGACGACGCCGACGGCGCCCGCCGCCGATGGCGCCCCGCCCGTCGCGGGCGCGACGACACCGGCCACCGGCGCCCCGACGCAGGTTGTCGGCACCGGCACCATGACCCGCGACGCGGCGCTCGCCTCGACGCCGCGCGTTGCCGTCGAGACGCCTTCCGTCTCCGGCTCGATCAACTTGAAGGGCGGCCGGCTCGACGATCTCCGCCTCAAGGGCTATCGCGAGACGGTCGATCCGAAGAGCCCGACGATCATCCTCTTGTCGCCGTCCGGTGCGCCGGATGGCTATTTCGCCGAGTTCGGCTGGATCGGCACCGCGCCGGGCGTGACGGTTCCCGGACCCGAGACGGTCTGGACCGCGCCGGAGGGCGCCAAGCTGACGCCCGAGACCCCGGTGACGCTGACCTATGACAATGGCGCCGGCCTGACCTTCAAGCGCATCGTCTCGATCGATCCGAGCTTCATGTTCACGGTGCGCGACGAAGTCGCGAACGCGACCGGCCAGCCGGTCACGCTCTCGCCCTATGGCCGCGTGACGCGCATCGGCGAGCCGACGGTGGCCGGCTACTACATCCTGCATGAAGGCCTGATCGGCTGGATGGGCGACCAGCACCTGCAGGAAGTCACCTATGCGCATGTCAAGAAGGACGGGCCGAAGACCTTCACCGACGTCGCCAGCGGCTGGCTCGGCATCACCGACAAGTACTGGGCGACCGCGATCGTGCCGCGCGACGGCAAGCCGTTCACCGCGCATTTCTCGCATGTCGACACGGGCCCCGGCCTCTACCAGACCGATTTCCAGGGCGCGCCGGTCGTCGTCGCCGCCGGCGCCAGCGCCGCGACGGAAAACCTCGCCTTCGCCGGTGCCAAGCAGGTGTCGATCATCGACGGCTACCGCGACGATCTGAAGATCGAGCGGTTCGACCTCCTGATCGACTGGGGCATGTTCTGGTTCTTCACCAAGCCGCTGTTCTACCTGATCGACTATTTCTACAAGCTCAGCGGCAATTTCGGCATCGCGATCCTCCTGGTCACGGTGCTCGTCAAGGCCATCTTCTTCCCGCTCGCCAACAAGTCGTACAAGTCGATGAGCGCGATGAAGAAGGTCCAGCCCGAGATGGCCGAGATCCGCGAGCGCTTCGCCGACGACAAGGTGAAGCAGCAGCAGGCACTGATGGAGCTGTACAAGAAGGAAAAGATCAATCCGCTCGCCGGCTGCTGGCCGGTGCTGATCCAGATCCCGGTCTTCTTCTCGCTCTACAAGGTCATCTTCATCACCATCGAGATGCGGCATGCGCCGTTCTTCGGCTGGATCCATGACCTCTCGGCGCCCGATCCGACCAATATCTTCACGCTGTTCGGCATGATTCCGTGGAGCCCGCCGCATCTCCTCATGCTCGGCATCTGGCCGATCATCATGGGCATCACGATGTTCGTGCAGATGCGCCTCAACCCGGCCCCGGCCGATCCGGCGCAGCAGGTGATCTTCACCTGGATGCCGGTGATCTTCACCTTCATGCTCGGCTCGTTCCCGGCCGGCCTCGTGATCTACTGGAGCTGGAACAACACGCTCTCGATCGCCCAGCAATATGTCATCATGCGGCGCCAGGGCGTCGACGTGAACCTGCTCGGCAACATCATGGAGGCGTTCAAGAAAAAGCCGAAAGCGGATGCCGTACCGGCGCCGGCCGCCGGCAAGACGGCCGCCGCCGTCGCCAAGCCCGCCAACGGCAACAAGCCCGGCCCGAAGCCGGGACCCGGCAAGCCCACCAAGGCGAAGAGCTGATGGCGCTGATACGGCTGCTGCGTCGATCCTCGCCGAAGGGCGCGCGCTGATGCCCGAGATCAGCGACGACGAACTCGCCCGCATTCGCGAGGAGGCCGAGCGGCTCGAGACCGGCCGCCTGTTCTTCGCCCGGCCGTGGAACTTCCTGAGGTCGGTGCCCTCGATCGAGACGCTGCCGCCGATCGGCGAGACCGAGATCGCCTTCGCCGGTCGCTCGAATGTCGGCAAGTCCTCGCTGATCAATGCGCTGACCGGCCGCAGCGGTCTTGCCCGCACGTCGAATACGCCTGGCCGCACGCAGGAGCTCAATTTCTTCTCCTCCGGCGCCGGCGTCGTCGTCGTCGACATGCCGGGCTACGGCTATGCCGAAGCGCCGAAGCAGATCGTCGAAGCGTGGAACCGGCTCATTCGCGACTATCTGCGCGGCCGCGTGACGCTCCGCCGCGTCTATGTGCTGATCGACGCGCGGCACGGCCTCAAGGCCAACGACCTCGAGACGCTCGACCTGCTCGACGGCTCGGCCGTCTCCTACCAGATCGTGCTGACCAAGGCCGACAAGCTGAAGCCGGGCGGCATCGAGCGCGTCATCGAGGAGACCGCGCTCGCCACTAAGCGGCGTCCGGCGGCCCATCCGGTCATCCTCGCGACCTCGTCGGAAACCGGCCTCGGCATGGACCGCCTGCGCGCCGAGATCGCTGCCCTCGCCGTCTAGGCGGCGGGGCGCGCGGCCGGCCGGGCCGGAGTGTGTGGAGCAAAGCCGGCGCCCGCCGCCGTCATTGTTCCGCCATGTCAAACTCGCTATAGAGCGCTGCCCCGAGCGGAGATTTTCCCCATGACCGACAACCGGATCGCGTCCGGCATCGACCCGGTGCTGACCGCCCAGCTCATCGCCACCGCGCTGCCCTATATGCTGCGCTACGACGAGAAGACCGTCGTGGTGAAGTTCGGCGGCAATGCGATGGGCGACGAGGATCTCGGCAAGGCCTTCGCCGAGGACATCACGCTTCTGAAGCTCGCCGGCATCAATCCGGTCGTGGTGCATGGCGGCGGTCCGCAGATCAATGCCATGCTCGGCCGCCTCGGCATCAAGTCGGAATGGGCGGCGGGCATGCGCATCACCGACAAGGCCACCGTCGAGGTGGTCGAGATGGTGCTGGCCGGCTCGATCAACAAGGAGATCGTGCAGACGATCACCGAGGCCGGCGGACGGGCCATCGGCCTGACCGGCAAGGACGGCAACATGGTCACCGTCACGCGGCTGACCCGCACGGTCGTCGATCCCGATTCGAACATCGAGCGGATCATCGATCTCGGCTTCGTCGGCGAGCCGAAGACGGTGCGCACCGAGGTGCTCGAGGTGCTGGCCAAGTCCGAGATCATCCCGGTGCTGGCGCCCGTCTGCGCGGGCGAGGACGGCGAGACCTACAATGTCAACGCCGATACCTTCGCCGGCGCGATCGCTGGCGCGCTGCATGCCTCGCGCCTCCTGTTCCTCACCGATGTGCCCGGCGTGCTCGACAAGAACAAGCAGCTTATCAAGGAGCTGACGGTCGCCGAGGCCAAGGCGATGATCGCCGACGGCACCATCTCCGGCGGCATGATCCCGAAGGTCGAGACCTGCATCGAGGCGCTCGATCGCGGCGTCGAGGGCGTCGTCATTCTCGACGGCAAGACGCCGCATGCGGTGCTGCTAGAACTCTTCACCGAGCATGGTGCCGGCACGCTGATCAAGCGGTGATGGCGCGGACATGAGCCACAACGCCCCCGAGTTGCTTGCCGACGAGCCGGATCTCTCCCGCTTCGCCACTGTGCGCAGCTGGATCTTCGATCTCGACAACACGCTCTATCCCCGCCACACGAACCTGTTCGCGCAGGTCGACGTGCGCATCCGCGACTATGTCCAGCGCCTGCTGGACCTGCCGCCCGAGGATGCGCAGGTGCTGCAGCGCGACTATTACCGCCGCTATGGCACCACCTTGCGCGGCCTCATGGTCGAGCATGGCATCACGCCGGACGATTTCCTCGACTATGTGCACGATATCGACCATTCGCCGGTGGCGGCCGATCCGCGCCTTGCGAGCGCCATCACGCGCCTGCCGGGCCGGCGCTTCATCTTCACCAACGGCTCGCGCCTGCATGCCGAGAAGGTGATGGCCCGCCTCGGTCTCGGCCCCGATTTCGAGGACATCTTCGACATCGTCCGCGCCGATCTGCTGCCGAAGCCGCATCCCGACACCTATGCCCGCTTCCTCGCCGAGAGCGGCGTCGCGCCGGAAGGGGCGGCGATGTTCGAGGATCTCGCCCGCAATCTCGAAGTGCCGAAGGCGCTCGGCATGGCGACGGTTCTGATCGTGCCGCGCGGCACCGAGGAAGTGCTTGCCGAGACGTGGGAAACCGAGGGCAGCGAGGGCGCGCATATCGACTATCTGACCGACGACCTCGGCACCTTCCTGACCCGCATCGTCGACGCCCTCGACGGGGCCCCGACCAGGGACTGAGACCGCCGGCGGCGTCACCCGGCGTTGACATCGCGGCAATCGCCGATATCGTCCCGGCCGACCTATCGAAGCCGGGACCCCGCCATGACAACGACCGATCTCGCCAGCCTGCAATCGACCATCGAGGCCGCCTTCGAGGACCGGGCCACGATCGGCCTCGAGACCAAGGGCGCCGTGCGCGAGGCCGTGGCGACGGCGCTCGATCTGCTCGATGCCGGCGCGGTGCGCGTCGCCGAGAAGATCGACGGCGACTGGACGGTGCACCAGTGGCTGAAGAAGGCCGTGCTGCTCTCCTTCCGCCTCAACCCGATGGCGGCGATCCCCGGCGGGCCGAATGGCGCGACCTGGTGGGACAAGGTGCCCTCGAAGTTCGACGGCTGGGGCGATGCCGACTTCGTCAAGGCTGGCTTCCGCGCCGTGCCGGGCGCGATCGTCCGCCGCTCCGCCTATATCGCGCCGGGCGTCGTGCTGATGCCCTCCTTCGTCAATCTCGGCGCCCATGTCGCCGAGGGGACGATGGTCGATACCTGGGCGACGGTCGGCTCCTGCGCGCAGATCGGCAAGAATGTGCATCTCTCCGGCGGCGTCGGCATCGGCGGCGTGCTGGAGCCGCTTCAGGCCGGCCCGACGATCATCGAGGACAATTGCTTCATCGGCGCCCGCTCGGAAGTCGTCGAGGGCGTCGTCGTCGGCGAGGGCTCGGTGATCTCGATGGGCGTGTTCATCGGCGCCTCGACCAAGATCGTCGACCGCGAGACCGGCGAAGTGCATATGGGCCGCGTGCCGCCCTATTCGGTGGTGGTGTCGGGCTCGCTGCCCGGCAAGCCCTACCGGAACGGCAGCAACGAGGTCGGCCCGTCGCTCTATTGCGCCGTCATCGTCAAGCGCGTCGACGAGCGCACGCGCTCGAAGACCTCGGTCAACGAACTGCTGCGCGACTGACGCTGCGGCCGGCGCCCGGCCTTTCCGCGGCGGCGCCGGCCTATTTGCCGACGCCCATGCCGGGCAGGCCGAGGCCGAGGCAGAAGGTGTTGGAGCGCTTGGCGCGCCAGACACAGGCCTCGCCGCCGCCATAGCCGGACGCGAAGCCTGCCGTGAACACGCCTTCGCCGGCGGGATTGCGGGCGGTGACATTGCCGCCTTCCGACTTGTCGCTCTTGCTGATCGTCGCCACCGCCGCGCCGCTGGCATTATAGGCCGCGACGGCGCGCTCGGCCCCGACGAGGCCGGCCCCGACCGTGCCGTCGGGGGCGAAGGCGCTGGCGAGGCCGCCGCCCTTGTCGTCGCCGGAAAGCGCCGCGAGGTTCTTCGAGCCGTTGCCGACATAGAGGATGCCGGTGCCCGGAACGGCCGGATTCTCGCCGCCCGCGACCAGCGCGTTGCCGCCATCGCCGAAGACGCGGAGCGCCACGCCCTTGCCGTCCAGCGCGCCGAGCGTCGCCTTCGGCTTGCCGCCCACTGAGACCTGCAGGCCGAGCGCGTCGGTCTTGGTGGAGAGGGCGACCTTGCCGTCCGTTCCATTGGCAAGGGCGAGCGCGCCGGCCGAGGCGCTCGCGGCCGACAAATCGGCCCGTGCGTCGCCGCCGGCCAGATTGAGCGTCGCCGCTTCCTCGTCTCCGCGCGCCTCGAGCAGCGCGGCCGCGCGGCCGCCGCTGTTCAACTGGACGACGGCCGAGGCGTCGGGCGCCGCGGCCAGCACCAGGGCGGCGCCGCCGGCCTTGAGCGTCATCTCCGCCATGCCGGAAGGAGGGCTGGCGATGGTGACCGTCGCGGCGCCGCTGCCGACCGTGACGACGCCGTCCTGCGCGACCTGCAGCAGAACGCGGCCGCCGCCATCGACCACCTTGAACGGCGCGGTGACGGTGCCGGCCTTCCCCTCCAGCGTCTGCAGCCGCCGATCGAGCGCCGCCATCGCCTCGGTGACGGCGGCGTTCTGTTGAGCCAGCTTGGTCTCGAGTTCGGTGATCCGCGCCTTCTGATGCTCGATCTCGATGAACTGCTTGGCATTGTCGCTTTCGAGCGTCTCGACACGCAGCTTCAGAGCGTCGGTGTCGCGGGAGAGATCCGCGACCGCCTTGCCGACGGAATCGAACACCTTGCCGACGACATTGCCGATCAGCGCGCCGCCGGCGATGTCGGAAAGGCCGTTGGCGATCGCCTCGGCGCCCTCGACGATCGGCGCGGCCTCGGCCGGCAGCAGGTCCTTCGCTGCGTTGGCGGCGGCGCCGGTCACGGTCTTCGGCGTGTTCTTGACGCCGTCCGCGATCGCCTTGCCGGTGTCGACCGCGTCCTTGGCGGTGCCGAGCACGTCATTCGCCGTTTGCGCCGCGAGCGGCGCGGCGGCGAGCGGCAGCAGCGCCGCGAGCGCTGCGATGCGCAGGAAGGCCTTCATGGAGCGTCTCCTCAGGGCTCGTTGATCGTGAGGGCGAGAACGGTCTCCTCGCCGGGCGCAAGCGCAAGCGTCGCGGCCGCCCTCCGCCCCTGCTCGTCGAGGGCCTCGACGCGGTAGCGTCCAGCTGGCAGCACGCGGGCGATCTCGCGCGATGTGCCGCCCGAGAAGAGCGGGGCGGCGCCCTCGGCCGCTGACTCGGGGAACACCGAGACGACGACATTGAGCGGCGGCGGCGCGCCGGGCTTGGGCGCCGCGGTGACGGTGAGCCGCGCGGCGTCGAGCG
Source organism: Kaistia sp. (assembly GCA_965229325.1). Lineage (GTDB taxonomy): Bacteria > Pseudomonadota > Alphaproteobacteria > Rhizobiales > Kaistiaceae > Kaistia. The sequence goes on from OZ245873.1 coordinate 4,461,968, forward strand.
GAACCACCACCGTCCGCGCTTCGTCCGGCGCGACGTCGATCGTGGTGGTGCGGCGCGCCTCGCCCGAGGTCACCGCGACCTGCCAGCGCCCCGGCAGCAGCGCGACGACCGGCATGGCCTCGGCCTTGTCGGTGAGCGCATCGACGGCGCCGAGCGCGGCGAGCGCCGGGTCCGGCTTCACCGTCCAGGCGGCATCGCGCCAATCGGAGAAAGGCGCCGCACCGGCTGCGAGCGCCGCCTGCAGCGTGATCGTCCCGGTCGGCAGGGTGACGACTTCATCGGTCGTCTCGCCCTCGCGCACCGTGACGGGACGCTCGATCGTGGCGCCGGGCAAGGACAGGCGCAGCGTCAGCGCACCGGCCGGGGCGAGCAGCACCGGCCGCGCGACCGCCTTCGCTTCCGCGACAGTTGCGCCGTCTTCGGCGACGAGCGACCAGGAGAGCGCTGTGCCGCTCTCGATGGCCGGCCCTTCGGCCGTGAGCCGCGCGGCGGGTGCGAGCCGGCCGAGCTTCAGCGACAGCGCTGTCTCCGTCGTCCGTCCCGCCTTGACCGTCACCTCGGCCGCGGCCGTGAAGCCGCCGATCGCGCCGGTGACGCGATAGCGGCCGGGGGCGAGCAGGGCGGCGGGCGCGAGAACCGGATCGAGCGTCGCGGGCTTTTCCTTGCCGAGCGGGGCGAGCGTCCAGGCGATGCTTCCCTTGAGGTCGGCGTCTTCGATCGCAAGGCCCTTCGCCGCCACCAGCGACAGCGTGAGCAGGCCGGCCTCGATCGGAACCTCGAGGCGCGGAGCCGGCCGATCGGGAACCGTGACGCGCGTTGTCGTCTGGGTATTGGCGGCGGCGAGCGTCACCGCATAGGCGCCGGGCAGCAGGCTGACATCGACGCTGCGGGCCGTGCCTTCGTAGAGCGGATCGCCGCCGGAGGCGGGCCGGATGGTCCAGCCGACGGCAAGGGGCGACTCCTCCCCGCCGATGGTCGCGACGAACTGGACCGGCCGCGGGCTCGGCGGCGGTGGCGGGGCAGGGGCTGCCGGAGGTGCCGGGGCGGGCGCCGGTGTGGCCGGCGGCGGAGGAGGGGGCGGCGCGCTGGCGACGGCGTCGATGGCGCGCGACAGGGCGGCGCCGTCTCCGGCCGCGGCGATGGTGCCGCCGCCATTGTCGGCGATGCAGGCGAGCGCGGCGCGCTCGGTCTCGCTGACGCCGAAGCCGATGACATGGATGGTGACGGCGGCATTGGCGGCGCGGAGGTCGCGCGCGACAGTGCAGGGATCCTCCGAGCAGGTCTCGAGCCCGTCGCTGACGAGGAGGATGGTGCCGCCGCCGGGCGGTAGCAGCTTGGCGGCATGGCGGAGCGAGGCCGAGAGCGGGGTCTTGCCGCGGGCGCGCAACCGCTGCAGATCCTTTGCGATCGCCGGCAGGTCGATCGTCCCCATCGGCCGGAGCGTTTCGATGTCGCGGCAGTCGCCGGCACGGCGGTGGCCATAGGCAACCAGCGCCAGCGGCCGGGCGGCCGACCAGCCGGCGAGGTCATCGAGGATTGCCTTCCGCGCCGCGTCGAGCCGCGTGCGGCCATCCATCGCCGCCGCCATGCTGCCGGAGGCGTCGATGATGAGAACGGTCGGCGTCTGGTCGACCGGCGGCGCCGTCCGCGCCTCTTCGCCATGGGCAAGCGCGGGCGCGAGAAGCAGGAGGAGCGCCGCGACCCTCAAAAGCGCGCGGCTGGCGATCATGGGATCGGCGGCTTCACATCGTCATAGGAGAGCGCGATCTCGGCGCCGGCCGTCGTCATCTTCAAAGGCAGGCCGTTGTCGTCGCCGATCCAGACCTTCTGCGGTCCCATCGCCGGGGCGCCTTCCATCGGCGGCGGCGTATAGCCGTAGATCGTCGCGGCGATGCCGTTCACAGCCTCAGTGCCGATGCGGCTGCAATCCTTCAGCGCCGACGCATCCGGTATGACGCGCTTCATCATCTCGGCGCGCATGCCGGGCTCGAGGTCGACCTTCTGCCATTTGAGGTCCTGCTTCATGTAGAGCGTGTCGCCGATCGCCACCATTTCGAGCGTCACCATGTTCGGCATGGTGACCATCTCGCGATAGGACTTCGCCTTCGACAAAGCGTCATAGGCCTTGGCGACGGTGTCGCAATCGTCGGCCCGCGCCGCGCCGGCGGCGCCGAGGCAAAGGGCGAGGGCGGTCATCAGGGTGGACGTCATTCGCTGCATGGGGGGCTTCCTCCGTCGCGGGCAGATTAGGGATGGCTGTACGGGGCGCCAATCACCCTAAAAGGGCGCCTCCGTTCGCAGCCGCGCAGCCATGGCATAGGGGCGCAATTCCGAGGGGTGGTCACGCAGATAGGCGACGAGATGGCGCCGCTTCTCGGCGCCGCGCACCCCGGCCGCGGTACTCGCAGCCGTGCCTTCGAGCACATGCGGCGCCATCGCGTCGCAGCGCTCGTAGATGGTGCGCCAGACCCGCTTGACCGTATTCTGCGACAGGCCGAGCGCGGCGGCGATCTCGGGATCGGCATGGCCTTCCAGCGCCGCCAGCAACAGCCGCCGCTCGCCGTCGCTGAAGCCGATGATGGGCGGGGAAAAGGCGAAGAAGCGGGCCGTCAGCGAATCGGGGAAGAGTGGCATCGCGTCGGTCCGATGCCGCATCATCGCCACCCGCTCCGGACCGTCCTCAATCGTGAAGCGCGCGAGGCTGCGCATGCCCGAGCCGAGCAGCGTCGAGGCGACGGGCTCGGCATCCTCGCGCAGCAGCGCGGCGAGATGATAGCCCTCATGGGCGCGCACATAATGCTCGATGGCGCGCGCGAGCAGGATGCGGAAGCCCTCCGGCGAGGGTTGCTCGGGTCGGACGCCGAAGCCGATCACGAAGAGGTTGAGCCGCCCCTCGGCATTGGCCCGGGCGATTCCGGCGCGGCCAAGATGAAGATCACGCCGGCCGGCCATCATCTCGGAGAGCAGGGCGACCGCGAAGCGTGGGGCGCGCGCCTCCTGGAACCGCTTTGCGGCCTCGTCGGTGATGAACAGCGAGGCGCCGACGGCGGCGAGCGACCAGTTGCCGCTCGGAAAGCGATCCTCGATGCAGCCGGCATTGAGGCATTCGGCGGCGATGAGTTCGGAAAACAGCGTTCCGAGCCCCTCGCCGAGGCTGGCGAAGGCGGGATCGGACCAGGCGAGCGCGCGCGCCACGGCCGGCCCGTCGGCTGGCGTGCCCATGCGTGTGCGGATCGGCGTGACGGACTGTGAAATCGGATGCGGCCCCAGCGGTCGCGCGCGACCGTCGAGGAAAGTCTAGGGCCTGCCGGCGATCGCCGCCAAGTGCCCGGGATCACAGGCGGCAGCGGCGCTCTGTCGCCTGAGGCTGCTCATTCGCTCTCGACAAGGCGGGCCAGTTGCTCGGTCACCGTGCCCCAGCCGTCATGGAAGCCGAGCGTCTCGTGCAAGGCCCGCGTCTCCGGGTCCTTGTGCATCGCATGGGCGGCGTAGTCGGTGCCCTCAGTGTGATCCTTCATCGTGATCACGGCCGTCATGAACGGCTGCTTCCCCGGCCGAAAGCCGCCAGTCAGCGCATCGGTGAACACGAAGCGCTCGCCTTCGTCGACCGCGAGGATGCAGCCGTCGATATGCGGGAGGAAGGGGCCGCCGTTCTCGCTCATCTCGGTGAGGAGGGCGCCGCCCGGCTGGAGATCGAGGCTGATCACGCGGCAGAGCGAGGTCGCGGGCAGGAACCAGCGTTCGAGCTTCGCCGGCACGGTCCAGGCCTCCCAGACCTTGCGGCGCGGCGCCTTGATCAGGCGGGTGACGACGAGATCGCGGTCGGGATCGAAGGGGCGGGTCATCAAGGCGTCTCCTCGGTGGCCGCCGTGGCGGCGAGAAACTGTTCAAGACGGTCGGTGCGGCCCTCCCAGACGGCGCGCTGCTCGGCGAGCCAGCCTTCGACGACGGCAAGCGGCCGCTTCTCGATGGTGCAGGTGCGGACGCGGCCCACCTTTCGCGTCGTGATCCAGCCGCTCTCCTCGAGCAGGCGGATATGCTTCATGAAGGAGGGCAGCGCCATGTCGAAGGGTCTCGCCAGCTCGCCGATGCTGGTCGGCCCGCGCCCGAGCGCGCCGATCACCGCGCGCCGGGTCGGATCGGCGAGGGCCTGGAAGATCGGATCGAGGGCGGGTGAATAGTGTTCCATAAGGCTAAGTATCAGGTCGGGATACTAAGCACAAGGGCTCAGTATCGAAACCGTCACGGCGGTCGCGGAAGGGCGTTGCCCGGCGCGGCGGCTTGGCGGACGATGCGTCATCGAATCGCGAGGCGGCAGCCCGCCACAGGAGAGACTGCATCATGGCCGAGGTGATGTTGGGGCCGGGCGAAAGCCTGCTCGTCGCGGCGCGCGGCACGGATGCCGAGCACGGCCTGTGGCGCTTCGTGCAAGAGGCCGGCGGCTGGACGGGCAGCCAGCTCGCGACCGTCGGCCAGCTCTCCTCGCTCTGCCGCCATCCGAGCCTGCCGGTCGTCTATGGCAGCGGCAGCGTGCGCGGCGTCGTGCTCGCCTGGCGCGTCGAGGGCACGAACGCCGTGCCGCTCGGCGAAAGCTTGAGCGGCGATGATCCCTGCTTTCTCGCCGTCGACCCGACCGGACGTCTGCTCGTCGCGATCAATTACGGCACCAGCGATGTGACGCTGCTGCCGCTCGCCGAGGATGGCAGCCTTGCCGGCTCCTTCGCCAAGCTGAAGCTCGAGGGCAGCGGGCCCGATGCGTCGCGCCAGGAGGCGGCGCATCCGCATCAGGCGATCTTCCACGACGGCATGCTCTATGTCATCGATCTCGGCGGCGATTGCATCCTCAGCTATACCGTCGATCCGTCGCAGCCGGGCCTTGCCGCACTCACCGAGGCCGGCACCGTCAAGGTGCCACCGGGGACCGGCCCGCGCCATGGCGTTTTCCTGCCGGACGGGCGGATCGCGGTCAGCGGCGAGCTCGCCTCCAGCCTCGTCGTCGGCGCGGCGAGCGCCCCGCCTGGATGGACCAGCGTCGTCAGCACGCATATCAGCGGGCCGGCCAAGACGCGCTCCAAGCGGAACTATCCGGGCGACATCCAGCGCTCCGAGGACGGCGCCTTCGTCTATCTCGCCAATCGCGGCTACGACACCATCGCCGCCTTCGATGTTCGCCCCGAGACGCCGCGCCTCGTCGCCGAGATCGATGCGACCGTCGCCTGGCCGCAGCATCTCCTCGTCCATCGCGGCCATCTCCTGATCGCCGGCTGGGACAGCTCGAAGGTGACGTCGATCGCCCTCGGCCCCGATGGCGTCGCCGGCAAGGCCGAGCCGCTGTTCGATTGTCCCGGCGCCGGCTGGCTGCTGCTCTACACCGCCTGAGCCGGACGCAGCCGAAGCCTGTGGCATGCCGCGACAGGAGCCTCGGCTCCAGCGAGGAGAGGGCGGGATGAGTACAGTCGTCTCGGTCGGCCCGGCGGCGCCCGAGCCGCTCGTCCGCATCGCGCCGGTTTATGCAATCGTCGCCGTCTTCTATCTCGGCTATGCGATGATGGCGACGCTGTTCATGCGATGATGCTAGCGCTGGCCTTGTCTAATCTGTCAGCCGATGCCACGCCGACGCAGCGCGGGCTGCTCGTCGGCGTGTTGCTAATGCTCTATTCGTTGGCGCACTTAATCTGCTCGCCGATCCTCGGCCCCCTGCGCGTGATTGCAGGGTGGATATGGAGGGCTTTAGCACCCGTAGTACAACTGAAAGATGAAGGACGGCTATGTTGGTCGTCGTGGAGCGTTTAAAATGCTTTGAGTTAAACCACCCGGCGAGTCTCTATCATGAATGAGTCAATGCTGAGGGCGATCGAAGAGGCGGCGCGCATTCTGTCTGACGCCTTCTATTCGGAGGAGTTGCCAACGCCGATCGGTGACGTGGAACCGGGTAGCCGGATCGAGGCCCTTTTGAAGGTCGCCGCGGCAATAGTTCTTAAGACCACACCGATCATCAGCGCCGAGTTCATCACAATTACCGCGGAAACGAAGAAGGCAGCGGCAGATCGCTTTTCAGATGTTATCAAGCCCGAGCATCAGGCTGTTGTCGTACCTGTGATCGCGCTGCTTAGCGACTTGGAGAGCACTCAGCGCGAGCTTCTAGCTATGATGATCGACGCTAAAGCTTGAGCCGTCATGACCAACTGGATCCTCATCATCTTCATCCACCAGGCCGCGGTTGTAGTTCCCGGTTCATATGCCGATCAGGCGGCATGCCTCGCTTCTGCGCAAAGCTCAGTAATGCTTGGCGCCAACTCGACCGATGCCGTCGAAAAGAAAAGGCCGCTAGAGTTCAAGGTTGGTGTTGCCGCCATCTGTGTGCCCGCCGGTGATATGCCAAGCCCTTAACAATGATCGCGCCGGCCGCGACGTCGTGCCGGTGAGATCGCCCACTCCGGTCGGGTGGTGGCGGCCCGGCTGCGAACGCGCTACCAACAGAGCGCCCCCTCTGCTGCCGCAAGGCCCACCAAGGTCCGACTTTATGTCTAGCTTCCCGCCCGCCGACTTCAGGGATCCCGAGCTCGCGGCGAAGTCGCCGGACCTCCGAGCGCTCGCCGATATCCGCCTCGTCCGGGTCGAGGATGGACCCGGCCGCGGGCAGCGCCTGCTGATCGCCCGCAATGCCGCCGGGATCGGCTTCGAGGTCGCGGTGGATCGCGGCTTCGATGTTTCGGCGCTGAGCCTTGGCCAGATCCAGCTCGGCTGGCATTCGCAGAACCAGATGCGCTTTCCCGCGCAACTCGCCTCGAGCGAGAGCGGCTACGGCTTCCTGCGCAATTTCGACGGCTTCCTCGTCACCTGCGGCCTCGACTATTACGGCGCGCCGCGCCGCGCGGCCGGCGATACGACGGTGAGCCCGCACCGGCCGGAGCGCGATTTCCCGCAGCATGGCGAGGTCTCGACGCTGCAGGCCCGCCTTGCCGGCTATGGCGTCGATGTCGAGGCCGGGGTGCTCTGGTGCGAAGGCGTCGTGCGCCAGTCCGGCGTCTTCGGCGATGTGCTGGAGCGGCATCGGCGGATCGAGCTGCCGCTCGGCGGCCGCACGCTGACCCTCACCGACCGCGTCACCAATTGCGGCTTCAATCCGGCGCCGCATGCGCTGCTCTACCACTTCAATTTCGGCTATCCGCTGCTGGACGAGGCCACCGAACTGACGGGGGCCTTCGGCGATTTCGCCGCGCGCTTCAAGGCGCTGCCGCCGAAGCCCGAGGCCGACCGGCGCGAGATCGTCGATCACCTCAAGCTGCCGCCCGATGCGAAGGGCGACCTCCGTGTCGGCCTCCGCAACGAGGCGCTTCACGGCATCGGCGTCGAACTCGCCTATCGCCAGGCCGAACTGCCCGATCTTCTCGTCTGGCGCTCCTATCAGTCGGGCGTGTTCGCGCTCGGCATCGAGCCGGGGACGACCCTGCCGCGCGTCGAGGACGGAAAGCTCGTCGGCGACAGCCTGCCGCCGCGCGGCCGCCGCTCCTATGGCGTCGCGATCACGGTGACCGGCGGCTGAAGCGGCGCCTCAGACCGCGAGCGCCGCGGCCGCGCTGGCGCGCTGATGGGCGGCGAGAAGGGCGGCGACCGCGCAGGACGCGAGGCGGCTCGCCTTCGAATCGGCCCGGCTGGTCAGGATGATTGGCACGCGGGCGCCGATCACGATGCCGGCCGCGTCGGCATCGGCGAGGAAGGTCAGGCTTTTCGCCAGCATGTTGCCGGCCTCGAGATCGGGGACGACGAGGATATTGGCGCGGCCAGCCACGGGCGAGCGGATCTGCTTGATCTCCGCCGAGCCAAGATCGATCGCGTTGTCGAGCGCCAGCGGTCCATCGACGATGCCGCCGGTGATCTGGCCGCGATCGGCCATCTTGCACAGCGCCGCGGCGTCGATGGTCGAGGGCACGTCGGGATTGACCATCTCCATCGCCGAGAGGATGGCGACGCGGGCGCTGTCGAAGGAGAGCGCCGCCGCAAGGTCGATGGCGTTCTGGACGATGTGCCGCTTCTCCTCCAGCGTCGGGGCGATGTTGATCGCGGCATCGGTGATGATGAGCGGATCGTCATGCCGCGGCACGTCCATGACGAAGCAGTGGCTGATGCGCCGGCCGGTGCGGAGGCCCGTGTCGCGCGCGATCACCGCCGCCATCAGCTCGTCGGTATGGAGGCTCCCCTTCATCAGCGCGTCGGCTTCGCCGGCGCGGACCAGCGCGACAGCCTTTTCCGCCGCGTCATGGCTATGCGCGGCGTCGACCCGGCGGAAGGCCGCGAGATCGACGCCAAGCTTGGCCGCCGTTGCCGTGAGCTTCGCCGGCGGCGCGACCAGGATCGGCTCGATCAGGCCGAGCGCCGCCGCGTCGATGGCGGCGCCAAGCGACACCGCGTCGCAGGGATGCACCACCGCCACTCGCAGGGTGGGCAGTGCCTGTGCCGCCGCGATCAGCCGTGCATATTTGGCGCGGCGGACCGTCTCGATCGTCTCGTCCGCCGCGGCCATGGCTTAGCCCCCTCAGCGCTTCAGATAGGAGCCGATGAGGCTCAGCTCCGGCGCGCCGAGGCGGGCGGCGGCGCTGTCGCGCTGATGCCAGTAGGGATAGATCAGCCGCTGCAGGCTGACTGTGTCGAGCTGCGCGCGTTCATCGTCGGTCAGCTTCAGCTCCGCGGCGCCGAGATTGCGCGTCAGCTGATGCTCATGGCGCGCGCCGATGATGACCGAGGTGATGCCCGGGCGGCCGAGCAGCCAGGCGAGCGCCACTTCGGCGGGCGACGAGCCGCGCGCCTCGGCGATGGCGACCAGCACTTCGATCGTGTCGTAGAGCCGCGTCTCGTCGGCAATCGGCGGCTCGTGCCAGTCGTTCAAATGACGACCACCTTCCGCCGGGGTCTGGCCGCGGCGATACTTGCCGGAGAGCAGGCCGCCGGCGAGCGGGCTCCAGACGAGGACGCCGAGGCCCTGGTCGAGCGTGACCGGGATCAGCTCATATTCGGCATCGCGGGATTCGAGCGAATAGTAGATCTGCTGGCTGACGAGCGGGATGAAGCGGTTGGCGCGCGCCACTTCCATCGCCTTCATCAACTGCCAGCCCGAGAAATTGGACGCGCCGACATAGCGCACCTTGCCGGAGCGCACGAGCGTATCGAGCGCCTCCATGGTCTCCTCGAGTGGGGTCTGCCCGTCCCACTCATGCAGCTGGTAGAGATCGATCGCATCGACGCGGAGGCGGCGAAGGCTTGCCTCGCATTCGCGGATGATATGACGGCGCGACAGGCCTTCGTCGTTCGGCCCGGACCCCATGGGGAAGCGGACCTTGGTGGCGATGACGAGATCCTGCGTCCGCCCGTCCAGCACCTCGCCGAGGATCTCCTCGGAGCGGCCGTTCGAATAGGCGTTCGACGTGTCGATCAGGTTGATGCCGGCCTCGATCGCGATATCGAGCAGGCGGCGCGCCTCGGCCGTGTCGGTCGCGCCCCATTTCGCCAGCGCGCCGACGCCGCCGAACGTCGCAGTACCGAAGGAGAGGGTGGAGACCTTGAGCCCCGAGCGTCCAAGAAGCCGATAATCCATCCGAGCGTTTCCCTGAGTGAGCCTTGTTGATTGGCGAGGCCGAGTGTGTGACCGCCGCGCCATCTGCCGATCCGCCGCAGCGTTCGGCGGCTAAGATCGGCGCGGTCGTCGGCAGCATCCGGCCATGGCCGGCGTCGTTCAAGGTCTAGAGCCTTTCAGGGCTTGTTGGAAGCGTTCTGCCGGAGCGGATTTGGGCCAAGGTCGAGGACTTCGGCGACGGCCGTACCGAGGTACGGCCGAGCCGGAGGCCGACGGATTTGGCCCAAATCCGCCCGGCCCGAAGGGTTTCCCGCCGGCGGGCGCCCGCTGTGTCGGCCGGCTCGCCCGATGCGAAGGCATCGGGCGTCGCCGCCCTCCTTGCGGGTCGCGCGCGCCGGCGGAAAACAGAACGGATTCCAACAAGCCCTGAAAGGCTCTAGCGCAGATCGCCTGTCATATCGAGTGCGCGGACGCCCACTATGCTCCGCGTCATGAACGGGATTGCGCACGGTTTCCGCGGCGTCTTGCGCCATGCGGGGAGGGACGTCTCAATAAGCGAGACGCGCTTTCAAGGAGATTCGCCGATGTCCGCAGCCAGCGACGACGCCAGCCATACTGAAGGCCCGGAGGGGGAGGGGCCATTGCCACTGCCCGATCTCGACCACACCCATTATCTCCGTCTCGCCTTCAAGGTCGCGGAACAGTCGCGCGCCTCGGGCCAGCATCCATTCGGCGCCATCCTTGTCGGACCGGACGGCACCGTGCTGATGGAGCAGATGAACGGATATCTGCCCGACCGCGACATGACCGGCCATGCCGAGCGCGTGCTCGCGACGCGCGCGGGCATCGCCTATGAGCCGCGCTTCCTCGCTGGCGCCACGATGTATTCCTCCGCCGAACCCTGCGCGATGTGCGCGGGCGCCACCTATTGGGTCGGCATCGGCCGCGTCGTCTTCGGGCTC
>OZ245873.1:4477500-4996853 GCA_965229325.1 Kaistia sp.
GCTGTCTCCAGCACCCGCTCAGTGAAATTGAATTCCCCGTGAAGATGCGGGGTTCCCGCGGTCAGACGGAAAGACCCCATGAACCTTTACTACAACTTTGCACTGGTATTCGTGTTTGCATGTGTAGGATAGGTGGTAGGCTTTGAAGTTCGGGCGCCAGCTCGGATGGAGCCATCCTTGAAATACCACCCTTGTGAATATGGATATCTAACCGCGGCCCGTCATCCGGGTCCGGGACAGTGCATGGTGGGTAGTTTGACTGGGGCGGTCGCCTCCCAAAGTGTAACGGAGGCGCGCGATGGTGGGCTCAGAGCGGTCGGAAATCGCTCGTCGAGTGCAATGGCATAAGCCCGCCTGACTGCGAGACTGACAAGTCGAGCAGAGTCGAAAGACGGCCATAGTGATCCGGTGGTCCCACGTGGACGGGCCATCGCTCAACGGATAAAAGGTACTCTGGGGATAACAGGCTGATGATGCCCAAGAGTCCATATCGACGGCATCGTTTGGCACCTCGATGTCGACTCATCACATCCTGGGGCTGGAGAAGGTCCCAAGGGTTCGGCTGTTCGCCGATTAAAGTGGTACGTGAGTTGGGTTCAGAACGTCGTGAGACAGTTCGGTCCCTATCTGCCGTGGGTGTAGGAAAATTGAGAGGATCTGTCCTTAGTACGAGAGGACCGGGATGGACGTACCTCTGGTGGACCTGTTGTGGCGCCAGCCGCATTGCAGGGTAGCTACGTACGGACGGGATAACCGCTGAAAGCATCTAAGCGGGAAACCCACCTCAAAACGAGTTTTCCCTTGAGAGTCGTGGTAGACCACCACGTCGATAGGCCGGGTGTGGAAGTGCGGCAACGCATGTAGCTTACCGGTACTAATCACTCGATAGGCTTGATCGTTCTCATTAATCATGCCCATCCCAAAGATGGTCATCAGACACAAAATTCCAGCTTCTTCACTTCCTTGCGAACTTCGCCGGCCTGGTGGTCATGGCGAGGAGCCTGAACCCGATCCCATTCCGAACTCGGCCGTTAAACTCCTCCGCGCCAATGGTACTTTGTCTTAAGACACGGGAGAGTAGGTCGCCGCCAGGCCTGCAAAGTCCGCAAGGAAGATAAACAGCTCTCTTCACAAACACCCAAAAGCCCCCGTAGACAGAAATGTCTCCGGGGGCTTTTTGTCGTCCGGGCATAGGGGGAAAAGGGGCGGGGGGAGGTGAGACGTGTTCTGTCACTGCCAGGTCGTTCGACGTCGCATGGTCAACATTCCGAGCCTCCCACCTACCGAGGCTAGTGTCGCCCAGCCGTCCGGTCGATTTCCACAAACTGACCAGCTGTCCCCTGCACCGCTCCCTTGCCTCGCCGTTCAGATGGAGCCTTGATGTCGCCAACGTCCCTGGCGCGACCCGGGGACGTCGATGGCGCTCAGCCGCGGAGGAAGGCGATGCGAAGGCCCCAGTCTGTATCGGCTCTCGAAGAACTTGGGCGCGTGCAACTGTCGCCGAACTTCTACATGGGCGATTTTCTCTATTCGGAGATCGCGAATTTTCATGGCATTCCCAACATTCCCGACGATCCTGACCTCGCCATCCGTGTCGGCCGTCGACTCTGCACCGAACTGCTCGAGCCCCTGCAGGAAACCTTTGGCCGCATCGCCATCCGATCGGCCTATCGGTCGCCGACGGTCAACCAATATGGGAACGAGCACGGCTATGCCTGCGCGAGCAACGAGGCCAACTTCGCCGGTCACATCTGGGACGCTCCAGACGCGGACGGGCTCGTTGGTGCAACGGCCTGCATCACCATTCCTTGGTTCACCGAGCGCTATGGCGAGACCGGCGATTGGCAGAAGCTGGCATGGTGGATCCACGACCAACTGCCTTACTCTGCTATGGAGTTCTATCCGAAGCTGTTCGCCTTCAACCTTTCCTGGCACGAAAAGCCCAGCCGACGAATCCTGAGCTATGCCCATCCGAAAGGGCTGCTGACCAGGCCTGGGATGGCCAATCACCATGGCAGTCATGCAACTGCTTACGTGGGTCTGCCGACTCTCGCCGGTGCGCATGCATGACGGATCCATCCGATCGGCCCCGCTCTCCTCAGCCCTCTCGCTTCGCCCCATCCGGGCGGCGACGAAATCCAACAGCATACGGCACGTATCGCGCCGCCTCTGACGCGGCGGACATCGCGGCGAAATGCGTCTTCACGAGGCATGCCAAACGGTTTCACAGTGCTGGTGAAGGCGGTCGCCAGCGGACATTCCAGAGCACGAGGGTCAGCATGACCGCGCCCTTCGGCTGCCGGCCCGTCTCCCCGCCATGCGGTGTCCCTCAGCGCGCCGCGGCGCCATGCGGTCCCCCGAGCCGATCGTCGCGAGAACGCGTGTCGCCGGAAAGGGCAGGGGGCTCGCCGAGAGCGACCTGATTGCGGCCGTCCGCCTTGGCGGCGTAGAGCGCCTTGTCGGCACGCGCGACGGCGTCTTCGACGCTGCCTGAGGCCGCATCGACACCGGCGATGCCGAAACTCGCGGTGATCCCGCCCTCGATCCCCGCCGATCGCCAATCGTAGGCGGCGAGATCGCGGCGGATCGTCTCGGCGAGGGCGGCGGCTTCGGCCGGCGACTGGCCCGGCAGGAAGAGGACGAACTCCTCGCCGCCGAAGCGCGCCGCGTGGCCCCTGGCCGGCAGCCTTGCCGAGAGCATCGCAGCGACCGCGACGAGTATCCTGTCGCCGGCGGCATGGCCGTATGCGTCGTTGACGCGCTTGAAATGGTCGATGTCGCAGAGGATCACGGCCGCGGTCCGTTCCGTTTTGGTGCAGCCGGCGAGGATCCTCGTGAAGCCATGGCGGTTCAAGAGTCCGGTCAGCGCGTCCCTGTCGGCGGCGTCGCGATAGGTGCCGAGAAGGTCGATCACCGCTGTGCCAAGCGCGGCCAGCGCGAAGAGGACGGAGATGACGCCGGCCGAGGCCTGGGCCCAGGCGGCATAGAGCGACGCGCCATAGGCCTCGATGCCGCTGCCGGCGCCGATCATGGTGCCGAGCAAGGCGACCCGCACCACGCAATCAAGCGCCGCGAGACCGATCACGCCGAAGATAATCCGGTCGATGGCGTGCGTCAGATGGCGATAGACGAGAAGCATCGGCCAGAGCAGCAGCACCGCGCAGGTCGTGTCGCTGATGAGAAGTTCGGAACGGAGGTCATCGGCAATGAGGATGGCGTGGGCGATCGCCACATAGGCGACCAGCGCGAAGGCGAGCCGCTGCAGCGTCATCGGCGGCCGGCCGAGACGGACCAGGAGGCCATGGCCGTAGCAGAGAAACGCACCGAGGAAGATCGCCTCGCCGATCATGGCCTGGGCCTTGTTGGGCACCGGCAGCAACGGCGCGACGAAGCCGAGAGCCGACAGCAGCATGCCGACACCCCAATAGGGCGCCGCGCGCGACCCCCAGCGGCTGGCAGCTATGAGGGCTGTGCCGAAAACCAGCAGGATCGCCGGAACCAGCAAGGCGAAGGGTTCGGTCGAGGCCATCTCTCACATGTCAACCGGGCGCCGAAGGCGCGGGTTTCGGCGGCAGCCGCCGAATCGACCGCTAAGCTTCTCGTCCAGCACTCTGCCGAAAATCATGCGCGCTGTCCTCGCAAGCCACTCAACTCTGCAACCCAGCCGCTTGCGGGCCGACGCCGACGTTGCTGCCGCAGAGCGGCGCCGGGCGACCGAACGCCCGCTGGCCGCGTGCCGCCTCGACCAAATGCGAGGTGTCGCGTTTCCGCCGTTTTGACCATCCCGATGCCCTTCCTGTCCCGCCCGGCCGCAGAGCAGCAGAATATTCCCTTGGTGTCGCGACATGCGATTGACTATGCCTAAGGAACATCTGCCATTAGGGGCGCTATCGGTGCCGAATCAGCGTTCGCGCGCGCCGATTGGCCCTCTATCCGTCGCCCCGGCGACGGTGGGGATCGCCGGCTCGGCCGGCAAATCGTACGGGGAAGGATTTATCGATGCGACTCATCAAGATCGGTCTGGCTGTCGCCGCCATGGCGATCGGCGTGGCCGGTGCTTCGGCACAGACCATTAGCTATTCCGATGCCGGCGCGCTGCTCGCGCAGAGCTGCGGCAAGGATATCCTCAAGTATTGCGCCAAGGTCAATATCGGCGATGGCGCGATGAAGGACTGCATGCTTTCGCAGCAGTCGAAGATCAGCCCGCAGTGCTTGACCGATTACCAGGGCGTCGCCGCCTCGATCGCCAAGCGCAACGCGGCGCAGCTGGCGGTTCCGAAGCTGTGCCGGAACGATGTTGTCCGGCATTGCCAGGGCATGGTGCCGGGCGACGCCCATTTCCTCACCTGCCTCAACGCGGCGCAGCGTGTCGTGACCGCCGCCTGCAACCAGGCAATCGTCGACGCCGGCTGGCGCTGAGCTGCGATCGGAGGGATTTGACCATGAAGAAGACCAGTATCGGCGCGCTCGTGCTCGCCATCGCGCTCACCGGCGCTGCCGGCTCCGCCTCGGCGCAGACCGCGCTTGATTCGAACCAGATCCTGCAGAGCCTGCAGAGCGCCGCTCGCGTCGCTCCGCCGGATCTTTCGGCTGCGCTCATCCGCAATGCCGTGCAGCAGCATATCGCCAACAATCCGGGCATGCCGATCACCTGGACGCCGCTCCAGCTGCTCGACGGCCTGGCGCAGATCAATGTGCAGATCCAGTTCGCGCTGAACTCCGACATCATCCGTCCGGAGTCCTACGCGACGATCGGTTCGATCGCCGATGCGCTGCATCATCCGATCCTCGCCGGCTACAAGTTCGTCGTGACCGGCAACACCGACACGACCGGCGACCGCCAGAAGAACCTGGTGCTGAGCCAGAAGCGCGCCGACGCCGTCATGAACGCGCTCGTGACGACGTTCGCCGTCGATCCGGGCCGTCTCGAGGCGGTCGGCCTCGGCGAGGAAAACCTGCAGGATACCAAGAACCCCGAGGATCCGCTGAACCGTCGCGTCCAGCTGATCAATGTCGGCAAGTATCTGCCGAAGTAATCGGCAGCAGTCCGCGGCAGGCCTCGCCGGCCGCGGACAAGCTCTTCAGAGACGATAGAAGGCGACGGCGTTGTCGCGCCAGAATTTCCGTTGCTCGTCCGCACTGGTGCCGACGAGCACGTCGTCGACGATCTCCACCCAGCGGCGATAGCTGAGCGCCAGCAGCGAGACCGGCCAGTCGCCGCCGAACATCACGCGGTCGAAGCCGAATGCCTCGATGGCGACGGAGACGTAGCGCTTCAGCTCGTCCTCGGTCCAGGCCTTGTGATCGGCCTCGGTGACCACGCCCGATATCTTGCAGACGACATTCGGCAGCTCGGCGAGCTCCCGCATCTCCTCGGCCCAGGGCGACATCAGCCCGGCCTTGATGCCCGGCTTGCCGATATGGTCGAGAATGAGCGGCACGTTCGGCACCTCGCGGGCGAACGCGATCACGTTCTTCAATTGATGATGCAGGATGCAGATGTCGAAGGAGAGGCCGAACGATTCGAGCGTTCGCACGCCCTCGATGAAGCCGGGCCTCAGGCAGAACTCGGGATCTGGCTCCGACTGCAGCAGGCGGCGGACACCGCGCAGCAGATCGAATTCGGCGAGTTTCTCGAGTTCATCACGGACGGCGACGCCGCGCTCGACCGGCGCGAAGGCGACCATGCCCTTGAGGCGCGGCTCCTGCTTGGCGAGCCCCGCCACCCAGCGCGCCTCGTCGAGATATTGCGAGGGCTCCGCCTCGCATTGCAGGAACACCATCGCTTCGAGCGGCAGGCCCTCTGTGGCGGCGCGGAACTCCGGCAGCTCATAGCGCCGGTCGAGGACCTCGCTGCCGTCCAGCCAGGCATAGCGCAGCCGCATCGGGTCCCAGAGATGGACATGCGTGTCGACAAAGGGAATCGCGGGCATCAGCAACGATCCCCTTCGGCGGGGTGGCAGATCGAACTCGGCGACTTCGGCGCGCGCGGCGTCATGGGGGTGTTCCTCCTCGGCTGGTTCCCCGGGGCGGCGCTCGGCATCTGTCCTCTCCGCGGCCGCCCGGGCAGGCCGTCCGCCATAGCACGTCCGCCGGGCCGAATCGATCCGGCGCGCTCTCCGCCTGGGCTGGGGACAGCGGCGCGCAAAACCGTGGCGGATCCTTTGGCGGCGGTGTCATCCGGTTGACAAGCGAGGAGCGGCTGCCTATGGTCCGGCCGAATTTTCGAGCGGGCGCCTAGGGCGCTCGTTTCGTTCCTGGGTCATCGATTGCGGATCATTGCGCCATGAAAATCAAGAACTCGCTCAAGGCGCTGCTCGGGCGTCATCGCGCCAACCGGCTTGTTCGCCGCAAGGGTCGCGTCTTCATCATCAACAAGGTCAACCCGCGCTACAAGGCGCGTCAGGGCTGAGCTTCTTGGTGAACGCCGCGCCCGGTCACGGGCGTGTGAGTCAGCCTTTATTTGACGATGCCTGCCTGCGGCCCTAGCTTGGTCCGCATGCAGGCATTTTCATTTTTGCTGCTGGCACTCGTCGTGCCGCTCGCGGTGCCCCAGGCGGGTGCCGCAGAGGCTCTGTGGCCCCCTGTGGCGCAGGCAGCGGTCGCCACCGACCCGGCCGGGACGCAGCCCGCCGGCGCCGCGCAGAAGGGCCCGCCGCGGCTCGGCGAGCAGACGATGGACCAGTTGTTCGCGACGCTGGCCGATCCCGGCGACGAGGCGCGCGGCAAGGCGGCCGAGGCGGAGATCCAGCGGCGCTGGATGCAGTCCGGCAGCGCGACGATCGACCTCCTGATGGGCTGGACCCAGCAGTCGCTCGCCGCCAAGGATTATGGCCGCGCGCTCGATTTCCTCGACCAGGTGGTGATGCTGAAGCCCGATTTCGCCGAGGGCTGGAACCGCCGCGCGACGATCTATTATCTCCAGGACGACTACGGCAAGGCGCTCAGCGATCTCGAAAAGGTGCTGGCGCTGCAGCCGCGCCATTTCGGGGCGCTCGCCGGCATCGGCATGATCTTCCGCGACATCGACCGCAAGGCCGACGCGCTCGCCGCCTTCGAGAAGGCGCTGGCGCTCGATCCCTATCTCGATCCGCAGATCAAGGAATCGATCCGGACGCTGACGCCCGACGTGCACGGCAAGGAAATCTAGCCGCCGGGCGTTCTTTCATGGGTGACGGGACGGCCGGCCTCCGCTAGCTTTTCCTCCGGCTGGAGGCGGCCAGCAGCTCGCGGCCCTCGCAAAGGGCATGGCGAACGCCCCCCATCGATCCTTCCTGACCGTTCACCCAGTCGGGCGAAGACGTCGGCAATGCGGGCACTGACGAGAGCTTCGCCGCGACAAGGAACGGACATGCGCGATTATCGCGATTCAAAGATCATGGCGAAAGCCCTGCGGGAGGCGCTGGCCGCCCGTGACGTCAGCATCCAGCACAGCGAGGCACTGGAGATCGTTGCCGGTCAATTCGGCGTCGCCAACTGGAACATCCTATCGGCGCAAATCCAGCGGGAGCACGAACGGGACGGGGCGATCGCCTTCGAACAGGCCGTGCCGATCGTTCGCATTTTCGACGTGCCGAAGGCGCAGGAGTATTATCTCGGCTTTCTCGGCTTCACGGTCGACTGGGAGCATCGCTTCGGCGAGAACTTCCCGCTCTATATGCAGGTGTCGCGCGGCGGGCTGCGCCTTCATCTCAGCGAGCATGCCGGCGACGCCACTCCCGGCGGCAATATGGTGGTCTATATGCGTGGCATCCGCGCATTTCATGCCGAGCTCACGGCGAGGGACTACCGCTACATGAAGCCAGGTCTCGAGGACGAGGGGACCCGGCTCGAAGTCATAGTCACCGATCCGTTCAACAACCGGATCCGCTTCATGGAACTGAAGGGCCGCTGATCGGGCTGACATGAAAATGCCCGGGGCTGGCGGCCCCGGGCATGATTGGCTTTCGATGCGCCGCTGCGCGCGGCTTGCGGCTCAGTGGCCGCTGGTGCCGCTGCCGGCGCCGACGAAGGCGATGCGGATCATGTTGGTGGCGCCGGGCGTGCGGAGCGGCACGCCGGCGGTGATGATGATCCGGTCGTTCGCCTGGGCGAAGCCCTCATGCGCCGCGATATCGCAGGCGCGGCTCACCATGTCGTCGAGATTGTAGGCGTCTTCCGAGACGACACAGTGCAGCCCCCAGACGATGGAGAGACGGCGCGCGGTCGTCTCGATCGGCGACAGCGCGATGATCGGCGTGCGCGGCCGCTCGCGGGCAGCGCGGAGGCCCGTGGAGCCGGAGGCCGTGTAGCAGCAGATGGCCGCGAGGTTGAGCGTCTCGGCGATCTGGCGCGCCGCGGCCGAAATCGCGTCGGCGCCGGTCGCCTCCGGTTCGGTCCGCTGGGCGTGCATGATGTTCTTGTGGTTGACGTCGCGCTCGACCGCCGTCGCGATCCTGTCCATCGTCTCGACGGCATCGATCGGGAAGGCGCCGGCGGCCGATTCGGCCGACAGCATCACGGCGTCGGCGCCTTCATAGACGGCGGTGGCGACGTCGGAGACCTCGGCGCGCGTCGGCACAGGGGCGGTGATCATCGATTCCAGCATCTGCGTCGCGACGACCACCGGCTTGCCGGCGCGGCGGCAGGCGCGCGTGATCTGCTTCTGGATGCCGGGAACCTCTTCCAGCGGCATCTCGACGCCGAGATCGCCGCGCGCGACCATCAGCGCGTCCGAGATCTCGATGATCTCGGCGAGGCGCTGCACGGCCTGCGGCTTCTCGATCTTCGACATGATGCCGGCGCGGCCGGCCGCGATCTTGCGGACCTCGGCGACGTCCTCGGGACGCTGCACGAAGGAGAGCGCGATCCAGTCGACCTTGGCCTCGAGCGCCGCGTCGAGATCGGCGCGGTCCTTCTCGGTCAGCGCGCCGGTGCGGATGGTCGAATCGGGGACCGAGACGCCCTTGCGGTCGGAGAGCTTGGTGCCGACCTCGACGGTGGTCAGGGCCGACTTGCCGTCGGTCGAGACGACGCGGAGGCGCACCTTGCCGTCGTCGATCAGGAGGCGATGGCCGGGCTCGAGCGCTTCCAGAATCTCCGGATGCGGGAGATAGGCGCGGCCGGTCGTGCCGGGGGTCGGGTCGGAGTCGAGCGTGAAGGCTTGCCCGACGGTGATTTCGACCGACTTGTCGGCGAAGGTGCCGAGGCGGAGCTTCGGACCCTGCAGGTCGGCAAGGATGCCGATCGGGCGGCCTTCCTCGGCGTCGATCGAGCGGATGATCGACACGAGCTCGCGCAGCTTGTCATGCGCGGTGTGGCTCATGTTGATGCGGAAGACGTCCGCACCGGCCCTGAACAGCGCCAGGATGGTCGCCTTGTCGGACGACGCCGGCCCGAGCGTCGCGAGAATCTTGACCTTGCGCGACCGTCTCATTGGGTTTTCGCTCCTGCTTGGGCGGGTTCGTTCAATTGAATGGTCCAGTTCGTCTGTTCGCCGGTGTCGACCTCGAAGAAGCCCGAACGATTGAAGCCGCGCGCGACGCAATCCTCGGTGCCTTCGATGGTGAACATCTTGTCCTTGGTGCACATCACGTATTTGCCGCTCCACTCGCCGCCGTGGTCATAATCGACCGCATAGACGTAATAGAAGCGTGACACGAGCGTGCCGCTGACGAGGGTTTCGCAGCTGTTGACGGGAATGTTCCACCAGCCTTCCGTGGTCCAGATCTTCTTGTCCTTGTAGCCGATGGCCACGCCCACGCGGTTGTTGGTCTTGTTGCAGAGCCTCAAGTCGGCCGATGCAGGTGCTGTGCCAATGCCGGGCGCCACCAGCATGATGGCGGCGAGCGGCAGGCCAGCCAGCAGGCCGGACCGAAGTTTCGGGAAGCGCATCGAGGCGGACGTCGAACCTTTGAGCCAGTTGCGAGCTTTATGGTCGGGATTTTTTTCGGCTGTCAACGGCAGAAGCTCCCGGGCAGGGGAACGGCCGCCGGCATGAGGCATGGAACGGGCGGGAAAGGTCATGCGTCTCGTCGGTGTTTGCAGGGTCCTGCCGGCGGCGTCCCCGGTCGCGGCCGTGTGATGATGGCGCCAAAGGCGGCGGCATCATGGCCTTGCCTTCCCGCATGCGTCGCCTCGGCCGGTCGCTGCCTCAGCTGCCGCGGCGCGGCCGTGCGACATAGATGCCGGCGAGGATCAGCACGCCGCCGATCGCCTGCGGCATCGATACGGCCTCGCCGAGGAACATCCAGCCGAACACCGCCGCCGCAATCGCCTCCAGGAAGATCACGAGGGCCGAAAAAGCGGCGGGGAGGTGGCCGAGCGCGAAGGCGAGCAGGCCTTGCCCGCCGGCATGGCTGAGGAAGGAGAGGCCGATGATCGCTTGGACGCCGCCGAGTGTCTTCGGCAGGATGTGTGGCTCGACCGCGAGCGCCACGGCGAGGAGGATGACGCTGGTGGTGACCGTCGACAGGAAGGTGATGCGGGCCGCCGAGGAGGTTCGGCGGGCGACGCGGACCGGCAGGAAATAGAGGCCGAAGAACACCGAGGTGGCAAGGCCCGCGAGATCGCCCCAGAGATGCTCCGGCGACAGGCGCATCGTCATGCCGATCAGGAAGGCCGCGCCGGCGAGGCAGAGCGCGAGACCGCCGATGATCGTCCTCGGAACGCGCTCGCCGATGAAGAAGCCGGAGCCGAGCGCCACCCAGACCGGCGCCATGGTGGCGAGGAAGGTGGCATTGGCGACCGTCGTGTTGAGGATCGCGAGATGCCAGAAGATGAGGTCGCCGGCGAACAGGATCCCGGCGAGCAGGATCGCGCCGTCGAAGCGGAAGAGGTCCTTCAGCGTGCCGCCGGATCGCCGCCCCTCGACATAGGACCAGACGAACAGCAGCGGCAGCGCGCCGCCGACGCGCCAGAAGGCGCTGGCATAGGGGCCGACTTCGGCATGGCGCACGAAGACCGGCGAAATCGCCATGGCGAGCGCGCCCATCAGGAGCGCGGGCAGGGCGAGTTTCGCCGCGGTGGAGCGGGGGTGGTCGGTCACGGGATGATCCGGTGGCAGGACGGCGGATTAGGTCTGGCAGGCTCTTCTGCCCGTCAGTATCATCGCCAGCATGAACGACAACCCCCTCATCGATCGGGACGCTACGTCGCTTGCGGCCGGCGCGGCCGAAGCCGTGTCGGCGCCGCGCCTCTCGGCCGCGCATCATCCGCTGGCGCCGCACCTCTTCGCCGCCCGCTCCGAGCCGGCCTTCGAGGTCATCGCCGGCGATGCGGCGGCGGGGCTGCTGCTCTTCTGCGACCACGCCTCGAATGCGGTTCCGGAGGACTATGGCTCGCTCGGCCTGCCGGCGTCCGAGTTCGAGCGCCACATCGCCTATGACATCGGCGCTGCGGCGGTGACGCGGCGTCTGGCGGCGCGCTTCGGCGTTCCGGCCGTGCTGTCGCGCTTCTCGCGGCTCGTCATCGATCCCAATCGCGGCCTCGACGATCCGACGCTGATCATGCGGCTCTCCGATGGCGCCGTCATTCCCGGCAATGCCAAGGTCGACGCGGCCGAGCGGGCGCGGCGGATCGCGCGCTTCTACCTTCCCTATGACGCGGCGATGGGGGAGGCTGTCGACGCGGCGATGGCGAGCGGCCGCATACCGGTTATTCTCTCGGTGCACAGTTTCACGCCGATCTGGCGCGGCGTGCCGCGTCCCTGGCATGCCGGCGTGCTCTGGGATGCCGATCCGCGCTTCGCCTTGCCGCTGATCGCGGGGCTCGCCGCCGACCCGGCGATGATCATCGGCGACAACGAGCCCTATCTCGGCGCCCTCAAGGGCGACACGCTCTATCGCCACGCGACGCGGCGGGGCCTTGCCCATGCCCTCATTGAGCTCCGGCAGGATCTCGTCGCCGACGAGGCCGGCATCGCCGAATGGACGCGCCGGGTCGGCGACGTGCTGGAGGCGATGGATCTCGGCGCCTCGCCGCATCCCGCCGTCTTGCACGGATCGCTCACCGGGCCGGTCGACCCGCTTCTCTGACCCTGGATCACGCCATGAACGACATCGACGCCGTCACGCAGACGGAACTGGAGGCGGCCGCATTCCGCCGCCTGCTGGCGCATCTTGGCAGCCGGCCCGACGTGCAGAACATCGATCTGATGAACCTTGCCGGCTTCTGCCGCAATTGCCTCGCCAACTGGTATCGCGAGGCGGCCGAGGCGCGCGGGCTCGCTGTGACCAAGGACCAGTCGCGCGAAATGGTCTATGGCATGCCCTATGGGGAGTGGCGCGCCGCCCATCAGGGCGCGGCCAGCCCCGAGGCGCTCGCCGCCTTCGCCGCCAACGCGCCCAAGGACTGAGCGAAAGCGGTGGAGGACTGCCGCCTCCCGCCGCAGCCGGCGCTTGACCCGGACGGCGGAAGGATGCACTGACCCAGCCCAAGCGTGAAAGACCCGAGGAGTTCCGCCATGTCGAACGAAGACGTCCAGGGCGTCGCCGCCGCCCAGCTCCGCTCCATCGTCGAGCGGATCGAGCGGCTCGAGGAAGAGAAGAAGGCGATCGCCGACGACATCAAGGATGTCTATGGCGAGGCCAAGGGCAACGGCTACGACACCAAGGTGCTGCGCACCATCATCCGCCTGCGCAAGCAGGACGCCAGCGAGCGCGAGGAGCAGGACGCGATCCTCGACCTCTACAAGCAGGCGCTCGGCATGGTCTGAGGCCGGAAGGGCCGGGGCCTTCGCCTCGCCGCTTCTCCGCCCTTTGCCGAGAACTCCCCTTGAGCCCTCTCCTTGCGGGAGGGCCGAAAACGCCCCGGCGTTTTCGGGGAGGGGTCTCGATGCCGCTCGCAAGCCGGCCGGTGTCAGGGCGGGCCACGCCGCCGACGACCGCCACGAACGACCCAAAGCCGCCCGTGTTCCCGCGACCCCTCCCCGAAAACGCTGCGCGCTTTCGGCCCTCCCGCAAGGGGAGGGCTGGGCGCTGTGCGGGTTGAGGGCGATGATCGGTGACGGGCAAGGGCTGAGATCAGGCAAGGCGGTCTCGCCGATGCCGGTCAGGGACGGCCGCCCAGCTTCTACTGCCCTTGCCGGTAGTTTCCCCCTTGAGCCCTCCCCTTGAGGGAGGGCCGAAAACGCCCCGGCGTTTTCGGGGAGGGGTCTCGATGCTACTCGCGAGCCGGCCAGCGTCAGGGCGGGCCACGCCGCCGACGACCGCCACGAACGACCCAAAGCCGCCCGTGTTCCCGCGACCCCTCCCCGAAAACGCTGCGCGCTTTCGGCCCTCCCGCAAGGGGAGGGCTGGGCGCCGTGCGGGTTGAGGGCGATGATCGGCATGGGGCAGGGGGCTGAGAGCAGGCAAGGCGGTCTCGCCGATGCCGGCGGGCAGCCTCTCCGCTTCTCTGGCCGTCAGGCGAGCTCCCCTTGAGCCCTCCCCTTGAGGGAGGGCCGAAAACGCCCTGGCGTTTTCGGGGAGGGGTCCCGGTGCGGCTCGCGAGCAGCCGGCGTCTGGTCAGGCCGCACCGACGACGACCACCACGAACCGTCCGCTCCCGCCTGTGCTCCCGCGACCCCTCCCCGAAAGCGCTGCGCGCTTTCGGCCCTCCCGCAAGGGGAGGGCTGGGCGCGGTGCGTGTTGGGAGAGCGGTGTTCGGCATGGGGCAGGGGGCTGAGAGCAGGCAAGGCGGTCTCGCCGATACAGGCAGGCAGCCTCTCCGCTTCTCCGGCCTCGGTAGACGAGCTTCCCCTTGAGCCCTCCCCTTGCGGGAGGGCCGAAAACGCCCCGGCGTTTTCGGGGAGGGGTCCGGGTGTCGGGCGGAGGCGGCCAGCGCCAGGGCAGGGCGCGCCGACGGCGACTGCCACGAACAACCCGCAACCGCCCGTGTTCGAGTGACCCCTCCCCGAAAGCGCTGTGCGCTTTCGGCCCTCCCGCAAGGGGAGGGCTGGGCGCCGCGGCGACAGCCGCACTACAGTCGGCAAGGAGCGAAGCCTCATCTCTCGCAGCTGATCGCTCGAGACAACCGCCACGTCGACCATCACATCCCCAAACGAAAACGGACGCCGTGTCGCCACGGCGTCCGTTTTCACATTCAGCGAAACTCTGTCAGCGCTTCAGCGCGACCGTCTGCGTGCCGGTGGTGTTCGAGGCGAAGACCATCGTACCGAGCGGGCGGACCAGCGGGCCCGAGAAGCGGTCGGTGCGCAGGCCTTCATAGGCGATGCGTCCGAAGCCGAGCTGGATCGAGCGCTCCGGCGCCGTGAACAGGGCCGGCTCGCCGAACGGGTGCGGCATTTCCATCTCGGCATAGGCCATCTGGCGGGTCGAGCCCGGACGCGTCACCAGCTCGATCGTGTCGGCGCTGTAGCCGACCGAGGTGAACTGGGCGAGCGGATCCTGCCAGTCGTCATTGCTGGCGACGGCGGCAGCGGTCACGTCGGGACGGGCGGCGGCACGGCCGGCGACGAGAGCGCCGGTCGATGCGTCGATGCGCGGGGCGCCATCATCGGCCGGTGCATAGGCGAGCACGGGGGCGGCGCCCATCGTGTCGCCCTTGCCCATGGCCTCGGCGATGGCTTCGGCCGCTGTCGACGGCTGATGGGACGGCTCGGCTGCGGCGAGAGCGATCGGCGCGGCGGCCGGCTTGCCAGCGGCGTTGAGGGCCGCGAGCTGCGCGGCGACGGCGTGTCCGGAGACACCGCCCGTCGAGGCGGCGCTGGCGAGCGCCACGGTCGGACGGGCCACCGGCGAACTGCGCGGCACGGGCAGGGTGTCGGTCGCATCGGCCACCGCAACCGGCTCCTCGACCGCCGCGACTGCGATCGGCGAGGGACGCGGAACGGGAGCCATGGCGGTTTCGGTTTCGGCCGGGGCTTCCTCGGAAGCGGCGACGACGACCGGCTCGGCCGCCGGCGTCTGCTGGATCGGCGAGGGACGCGGCACCGGAGCGGCGGCGGCGACGAGGACCGGCGCCGTATCGCTTTCGTCGGGCTGCGCGGCCGGAGCGGTCTTCGGCGCATCCTTGGCCGTCTTCACGGCAGGCGCATCGCTGTCGTCGTCACCAGCAGGCGCGACGGTACCAGCGGCCTTCACGGCGCGCCCGGTATCGGCATTGTCTTCTTCCTCGTCGGCCCCGCCGCCGAAGATGCGCTGCAGGAACGACTTGCCGCCGGCGCTGCCCGAGGCGCTCGCCATCATGACGGCATCGCCGCCGGAGGACTTGCGCTTCTGATAGGCGGCGAGCGCCTCGGCATAGCCGGGAAGCGGCCTGCCGTCGGAGGGGACATGCAGCGTCTTGCCGTCGGGGAAGATCCGCACGAGCTGGTCGCGGGTCATCTTCGGCCAATGGCGAACGCTGCCGGTGTCCATGTGGACGAAGGGCGAGCCCGAGGTCGGATAGAAGCCGACGCCGCCGACCTGCATCTTGAGGCCGATGGCACGCAGCTTCGGCAGCGCCACGTCCGGAATGTAGAAATCCATCGCCTTGCCGAGCATGTGCTGGCTGTGCTTGGCGACGCCGCGCGAACGGTTGCGGAGCATGCCGTTGGTCTCGGGCGAGCGATAGCCGCAGACGACCTTGATCGGCACGCGCGATCCGCTCTGCTGGTAGACCTGCCAGATGAGGTCGAACAGATGCGGATCCATGTTGGTCGGCTGGTTCTTGCGCCAGTCACGCAGCACCCAGTTGAGCTTCTTCAGCCCTTCCGGATCGTAGCGGCCATTGCGCTTGAAGACGATCGTGCCGCCTTCATTGGTATGGACGTTGACGAGGGTGAGAGCCCTGTCGCCCGCGCCGGCATTCGCTTCGCCGATCCGGGTGGTCACAAGCATCGTTCCGGCAACGAGTGCCGTCGCCGTCGCCACACGGACAGTAGAAGCGAGCCGCTTCCCCCATCCGCCGTTGCGCTGAGACTGATTCATGAGACTAGTCAACCTGCTTCTGCGTCCACGGCCCGTTCGGGCGCCCCCGCTGAGGGCAGAATGCTTGAATAGAGTTAACCAGCATTTACCGAGATCGACATTCTCTGGCCCTCAGTATCCGCACACCACATGAGCGAACGATACACAGCCACCATCCGGGCCAAGTGTGGCAACAACGGGGCAACACAAAGGCCGCGCATGGAAGCTCCATACGCGTTTCGCATGTTCTTGAGGGATTGTCGACCGTCTATCGGCCGTCAGAGGCCGAGCGCGCGCTCCACGCGGGCGTTGTAGCCATAGATGTCGGGCCGCGTTTCGAGCTTGCCCGCGTCATCGACGAACGCCGTGAAATAGATGATGTGAATGGGGATTTTCTTCGGCAGGTTGACCCAGCTCTCGCGCCCGCCGACCATCTTGCGCAGCCGCTGGCTGGTCCAGCCGCCTTCATAGGCGAGCAGCACATCGGCGAAGTCGAGCGGGTTCTGGACGCGGACGCAGCCATGGCTGAAGGCGCGCGAATCACGCTGGAACAGGCTCTTCGACGGCGTGTCGTGCAGATAGACCGAGTGCTCGTTGGGGAAGAGAAACTTGATCGCGCCGAGGGCGTTGTCGTCGCCGGGCCGCTGGCGGATCTGGATGTTGCGGGCGCTGACGGTGCTCCAGTCGACCGAGCCGGGGCTGACGGGCTGCATCTTGCCGCCGACATTGGCCAGCACCTGGTAGCCGTTGCGCGAGAGATAGGACGGGTCGCTGCGCAGCTTCGGCAGCATTTCCTTGGTGGTGATCGAGGCCGGGACGTTCCAGCTCGGATTGACGACGATCGATTCCATCTCGTCGGAGAAGATCGGCGTCTGGTTGGTCACCTTGCCGGTGACGACGCGCGTCTGGTGGATGAGCTTGCCGCCGTCGAAGACGCGCACCTCGAATTCGGGGACGTTGACCTCGACATGGAAGGTGCCGAGATCGCGCGGCAGCCAGCGCCAGCGCTCCATATTGGCGATGATCTCGGCCGTCTTGTCCTTGCCGACGCCATTCAAGAAGGCGATCGTCGTGCCGCCGGCGGCGCCGTCGGCCTTGAGGCCGCTGGCCGCCTGGAAGCGGGCGACCGCCTCGGCGAGCGCGTTGTCATAGAGCTCCGGCTTGTCGGCGACCGGCGCGAGGCCGAGCCGGGCGCGGAGCGCCGGCACGCGCGGATCGCTGACGCCGAGCTTCAGGAGCTTGCCCTCGGCGATCGGCGCAGGCGCCGCGGCGGCCGGGCCCTGACGCGCCTCGGCGAGCGCCGCCTTCAGACGGCGATAGCCCTCATGCGGCGGATTGTAGCTCTCGACGGCGGCGCCCGGATCGCTTGCGGTCGAGACGGTCGCCAGCACCTCGACCGGATCGGGCAAGAGCGGCTTGACGGTGATCAGCTTGCCGATCGAGGCGGGATCGAGCCGGCCGGCATAGGCCTGGCGGGCATAGGTCAAGAGCGCGCGATCGAGCGTCATCTCGGTGGCGGCGGCAAGCTCCGGGCCGAGCGGCGCGCTGCTGCCGAGGGTCTTGACCGGCAGGACATAGGCGGCCGGATCGAGGCCGTCCTCGGACGCGCGCGCAATCCGCGCCATCACGGCCGTTGCCGCGGGCGTCAGGCGGCCATCCTTGATCCAGACGGGCTGGTAGTCGCGCTCGGAATAGAATTCGGCCATCGCGGCGCGGTCGCGCTTCTGGAGGAAGGTCTCCTTCGGCGGCGCGAGGGCAAGGGCGTCCTTGAGCGCGATCGCGGCCGGGTCGCTGGCGACGTCGGCGATGGTCAGGCTGGCGACGCTGCCGGCCCGCTCGCGAAACGTCCTGCCTTCGGGCAGATAGGCGTTGGCCACGCCCGCCGAGAGGGCGAGAAACGCCGCCCCCGCCAAAACCGCCGTCAACCGCTTCTCGAACATGGCCGCTTCCCTGCCTGACGCTCCTGAAACGACGCGTCGGCGGTGGTTTTGTTCCCATCCGGCCTCGTTCGAAGCCGGCTCACTCTTCAACACCAGATGGCACGAAGACGCTGCGATCTCGGTCACTCCACCGCCAGCTCCTCTTCCTCCTCGGCAATGCCGAGTTCCTTGAGCTTGCGATAGAGGGTCGACCGTCCCATCCCGAGTTTCCGGGCCACCGTTGCCATGCGGCCACGGTAGTGGGCGACGGCGAGGCGGATCGTGTCGGCCTCGATCGCCTCGAGCGGGCGGATGTCGCCCGCCTCGTTATAAATCAGGAACGGCGCGCTGGCGGCCGGCTCCGGCGTCGGCGCGGCGATGTCGGAGGCCGCGAGCGGGGGCGCCGCCGCGAGGCCGGCGCTCCGCTGCGCATCGAACTGCGGGAATTCGGCGAGCGTCAGCAAGGGGCCATCGGCCAGCACCACCGCGCGGAACAGCGCGTTTTCGAGCTGGCGGATATTGCCGGGCCAGGGATGGCCGATGAGCAGATCGAGCGCTTGCCCGTCGATGCCGGCAAGGCGCGGCTTCTTCTCCTCGGCGGCGAACCGCATCAGGAAGATGCGGGCAAGCTCCGGGATATCCTCGCGCCGCTCCCGGAGCGGGGGAACGCGGATCGGAAAGACATTGAGGCGGTAATAGAGGTCCTCGCGGAAACGGCCTTCCTTGACCAGCGCGATCAGGTCGCGGTTCGTCGCCGAGATCAGGCGGAAATCGACGCGCACCGGGCGCTTGCCGCCGACCGGGTCGACCTCGCCTTCCTGCAGGGCGCGCAGCAGCTTGACCTGCGCCTCAAGCGGCAATTCGCCGACCTCGTCGAGGAACAGCGTGCCGCCATGCGCCTCCTGGAACTTGCCGGCATGTTTCTCGGTCGCGCCGGTGAAGGCGCCGCGCTCATGGCCGAACAGGATCGATTCGACGAGATTGCCGGGGAGGGCGCCGCAATTGACCGTCACGAAGGGCTTGGCGCGCCGCTCGCCCGAGCCCTGGATGGCGCGCGCGATCAATTCCTTGCCGGCGCCGCTCTCGCCCTCGAGCAGGATCGGGATCGCCGATCCGGCGGCGCGCCTTGCAAGCGCGACGACGCGCTCCATGGCCGGGCTGACCGTGACGATGTCGCGGAACCCGAGCGTACCCGCGGCCTGGCGGCGGACGCGCTGCAATTCGCCTTCGAGCGCGCCGAGGCGGAGCGCATTGGCGATCGAGACCTCGATCCGCTCCGGCGACATCGGCTTGACGACAAAGTCGGTTGCGCCGGCGCGCATCGCGCCGACCACCGTGTCGATGCCGCCATGCGCCGTCTGCACGATCACCGGCAGGCTGCGGCCGAGCGCCGGCAACCGCTCCAGCACGCCCATGCCGTCGAGCTCGGGCATCACGAGGTCGAGGATCATCAGCTGGAACTGTGCGCCGTCGGCCGCGGCCAGGCGCTCGAGCGCGGCGCGGCCATTGTCGACGCTGACGACCTCATGGCCGAGCCGGCTCGCGGCTGCTTCGAGCAGCCGTCGTTGCACGGGATCGTCGTCGACGATCAGGATTCTGGCGGACATGGACCGGCGGCGCTCCCGGCAGGCGGCGGGCGACGCGCGCCACCCCGAACCCTGCCATGGCGCGCATGATCGCGGCGCTTCCTTAACGCCCGCCTTACGCCCGCCTTACCATCTCTCCATGCGGCCCAACTTTGTGCGGCGACATGTTGATCGAAAGCGGTCGCTGACCCTATCTACGGTCACCATCCTCGATTTCCGGACCAGCACCTCATGCGCCCGACCGTTCATCCTGCCTACAGCCCCGCCGGCGCCGCCGCCGTGAACAGCGAGATCGGGCATCTGCCGGAATGGGATTTGACCGATCTCTATCCGGGCACGCAGTCGCCCGCGATCGAAGCGGACCTTGCCCGCGCCGCCGTCGATGCGCTCGCCTTCGAGACGAACTGGAAGGGCACGCTCGAGGTGCTGGCGCGCGAGGGCGGGCTCATCAAGCCGATCCGCGACTATGAGGCGCTCGATGAACTGCTCGGCCGCCTCGTCTCCTATGCCGGGCTGGTCTATTCCGGCGACACCACCGATCCGGCCGGCGCCAAGTTCTATGGCGACGTTCAGCAGAAGGTGACCGACGCGAGCACGCATGTGCTGTTCTTCACGCTGGAGCTGAACCGGATCGACGACGCCGTGATCGAGGCGGCGATGGCTGCCGATCCGGCGCTCGCGCATTACCGGCCGTGGATCGAGGACGTCCGCAAGGAGAAGCCCTACCAGCTCGAGGATCGCGTCGAGCAGCTCTTCCACGAGAAGTCCGTCACCGGCCGCGGCGCCTGGAACCGCGTCTTCGACGAGACGATGGCCTCCCTCCGCTTCGACGTGAAC
The DNA here is from genome assembly GCA_965229325.1 of Kaistia sp. Lineage (GTDB taxonomy): Bacteria > Pseudomonadota > Alphaproteobacteria > Rhizobiales > Kaistiaceae > Kaistia. The sequence goes on from OZ245873.1 coordinate 4,497,712, forward strand.
GGCGAGATGCTGACGCTCGAGCCGACGCTGAACCTGATGCAGGATCCGGACGAGGCGAAGCGGAAGGCCGCCGCCGAGGCGCTGGCGACGACGTTCGGCGAGAATATCCGCCTGTTCACGCTCGTCACCAACACGCTCGCCAAGGACAAGGAGATTTCCGATCGCTGGCGGGGCTTCCAGGATGTCGCCGAGTCGCGCCATCTCGCCAATCGCGTCGAGCCCGAGGTGGTCGACGCGCTGGTCGCCGCCGTGCGCGCCGCCTATCCGCGCCTGTCGCACCGCTATTACGCGCTGAAGGCGAAGTGGTTCGGCAAGGATCGGCTCGATCATTGGGATCGCAACGCGCCGCTGCCGAAGGTCGCGAGCCGGACCATTCCCTGGACCGAGGCCCGCGACACCGTGCTCTCGGCCTATCGCGGCTTCTCGCCTGAGATGGCCGCGATCGCCGGGCGCTTCTTCGACCAGGGCTGGATCGATGCCCCCGTCCGTCCCGGCAAGTCGCCGGGCGCCTTCGCCCATCCGACCGTGCCCTCGGCGCACCCCTATGTGCTGCTCAACTACCAGGGCAAGACGCGCGACGTCATGACCCTCGCGCATGAGCTCGGCCACGGCGTCCACCAGGTGCTCGCCGCTCCGCAGGGCGCGCTGATGGCGCCGACGCCGCTGACCCTCGCCGAGACCGCGAGCGTGTTCGGCGAGATGCTGACATTCCGCGCCCTGCTCGAGGCGACGACCGATCCGGTGCAGCGCAAGGCGATGCTGGCCTCGAAGGTCGAGGACATGATCAACACGGTCGTGCGCCAGATCGCCTTCTATTCCTTTGAGCGCCGCGTCCATACCGAGCGGCGCGAGGGCGAACTGACGGCCGACCGCATCAACGGCATCTGGATGGACGTGCAGCGCGAGAGCCTCGGCGATGCGATCCGCCTCGGCCCGGGCTACGAAGTGTTCTGGACCTATATCCCGCACTTCATCCATTCGCCGTTCTACGTCTATGCCTATGCCTTCGGCGACTGCCTGGTGAACTCGCTCTATGCCGTCTATCGCGAGGCGGAGAGCGGCTTCCAGGATCGCTATTTCGATCTCCTGAAGGCCGGCGGCACCAAGCATCACAGCGAACTCCTCGCCCCCTTCGGCCTCGACGCGCGCGATCCGCAATTCTGGCAGAAGGGCCTCTCGGTGCTCGAAGGCTTCATCGCCGAACTGGAGCAGATGGAGGGGTGAGGCCTTGAAAATCGGTCAGGGCTCCGTTATACATTCCGTACAACGGAGCCTGTGCCATGAAGCTCGAAGTCAAGAAGATCGGCAATTCGACCGGCCTGATCCTGCCGAAGGATTTGCTCACACGGCTCAATCTCAGCCAGGGCGAATGGGTCAGCGTGACTGAGAATGCGGACGGATCCGTCACCATTTCGCCGTATGACGTCGACTTCGAGGACTCGATGGCGATCGTCGACGACATCATGGTGGAATATCGCGACACGCTTCGTGCACTCGCCAAATGACCGAGCCGAAGTGGCTTTCGCTGCGAGCGGTTCTCGTTGCGCACGAGCGTCAGTTGCTGCGGTTTGGCGGTCCGGCCGGTTTGCGTGATCCAGGCGCACTCGAATCTGCGCTGGACCGTCCCCGCAACAAATGGGCCTATGGCGAGACGGACATCGCGGTCCTATCGTCTGCATATGCCTATGGTATCGCGCGCAATCACCCGTTCATAGACGGCAACAAGCGTGCGGCCTTCGTAACGATGGTGCTGTTCCTGCGCCGCAATTCAATCCTGTTCGCGCCTGCGCCGGCGGAGTCGACGCTCGCCATCCTCGGCCTCGCCGCCGGCGAGATTTCCGAGGAAAGTCTTGCCCGCTGGATCCGTGACCGGATGCCAGCGGCCGACTGACGCGGCGCATTCTCCGCTTTCGGACCTTGCAGGCAGGCGCCGCCGCCGCATGTTAGGGGCTCGTCCTCGAACGGGTCCATTTGCTCATGACCGATTCCGAACGCAATCGCCTGTCCGGCCGCCTGTCGCGCTATGCCCGTGTCGGGGTCAATGTCGGCGGGGTCGCGGCCAAGGTCGCGGGCGCGCGGCTGTTCGGCTCCTCGCTCGACAAGGGCAAGAACGCCTCGGAACTCGCGGCCGCGCTCGGCGGGCTCAAGGGCCCATTGATGAAGGTCGGGCAGATCCTCTCGACCGTCCCCGACCTGGTGCCGCCCGAATATGCGGCCGAGCTGTCGCAGCTGCAGTCGAACGCGCCGCCGATGGGCTGGCCTTTCGTGCGCCGGCGCATGCAGGCCGAACTCGGTCCCGACTGGGAGAAGCGCTTCGCCTCCTTCGAGCGCCAGCCGGCCGCCGCCGCCTCGCTCGGCCAGGTGCACCGGGCCGTCGGCAAGGATGGCCGGGCGCTGGCGGTCAAGCTGCAATATCCCGACATGCAGTCGGCCGTCGAAGCCGACCTGACCCAGCTCCGGATGCTGTTCTCGGTCTATCGCCGCATCGATGCCTCGATCGACACCAGCCAGATCTTCGAGGAGATCGGCGCGCGCATCCGCGAGGAGCTCGACTATGGCCGCGAGGCGCGTCATGCGCTGCTCTACAAGATCATGCTCGACGGCCAGAGCCTCGTGCGCGTGCCGGAGGTCGAGCCGGCCCTCTCGACGCAGCGGCTGCTGTCGCTGACCTGGCTCGAGGGCGGCAAACTGCTCGATTTCCGCGATCGCTCGCTCGAGGAGCGCAACCGCATCGCCTCTGCGATGTTCGCGGCCTGGTGGTCGCCCTTCGCCCATTACGGCGTCATCCATGGCGATCCGCATCTCGGCAATTACACCGTCTTCGAGGAGGACGGCGTCGCCCGCGGCATCAACCTGCTCGACTATGGCTGCATCCGCATCTTCCCGCCGGCCTTTGTCGGCGGCGTCGTCAATCTCTTCCACGGCCTGCTCGAGGACGATCGCGACCGCGTCGTCGCCGCCTATGAAAGCTGGGGCTTCGTCGGCCTCTCCAACGACCTGATCGATGCGCTCAACATCTGGGCCCGCTTCATCTACGCGCCGCTGCTCGACGATCGCGTCCGCACCATCGCCGATGGTGTCGCGCCGGCCGAATATGGGCGGCGCGAGGCGTTCCGCGTGCATCAGGTGCTGAAGGAAAAGGGCCCGGTCACAGTGCCGCGCGAGTTCGTGTTCATGGACCGCGCCGCCATCGGCCTCGGCGCCGTCTTCCTGCATCTCCGGGCCGAGATGAATTTCCACCGCCTGTTCATGGAAACGCTCGAAGGCTTCGACCAGCGCCTGCTCGGCCACCGCCAGCTGGCAGCGCTCGGCGGGGTCGGCCTCGCGTGAGCCTCCTCGCCGCGCCGCTCCTCTATGTCGCGGCGGCGCTCGCCGAAATCGCCGGCTGCTTCGCGTTCTTCGCCGTGCTCCGGTCGGGGGCGCCGATGCTGTGGCTCGTCCCGGGCCTTCTCGCGCTCATCGCTTTTGCCGTGCTCCTGACCCTCTCGCCGACTGAGACGGCGGGGCGGAGCTACGCCATCTATGGAGGCGTCTATATCGCCGCCTCGCTCGGCTGGCTCGTCGCTGTCGAAGGGGTTCGCCCCGATCGCTGGGATCTCGCGGGCGCGGCCCTCGCACTCGCCGGCGCCGCGGTGATCCTTTTCGCCCCCCGCGCCGGCTGAGCGCGGCAGCGTGGCGGATTGCGAGGCGGTATCTTCTGCGATATAGCCCCGATAACGATCAGCATTGAAGCGAGGGAGCCCGATCGATGGCCGAGAGCCCGATGGACTATGCGGAACACGAACGCACCTATCACTTCTTCATGGGCCTGACGAAATACGGCACCATCGCCGTCGTCGTCCTGCTGATCCTCATGGCGATCTTCCTGCTCTGAGTAAGTTCTGCCGCGCCGCTGCGGTGTTGGCCGCGCGGCGTCCGGGAGGGACGCCTGCCGTCCATGTCCAGCATCGAGGTTAGCCCATGAAGATCGGCGTACCGGCGGAGATCGACGGCGGCGAGACGCGCGTCGCGGCGACGCCCGAAACGGTCAAGAAGTTTCTCGCCCTTGGTGCCAGCGTCTCCGTCGAGCGCGGCGCAGGGCTCGCCTCGCGCATCACCGACGCGGACTATGAGGCGGCCGGCGCGACCATCGCGCCAGACGCCGCCAGCGCCGTCGCGGGGGCCGATGTCGTGCTCAAGGTGCGCCGTCCGCTCGAGAGCGAGCTTGCCGCCTACACGCGCGGCGCGCTCGTCATCGCGACGATGGACCCCTACGGTCATGAGGACGCCGTCAACGCCATGGGCAGTGCCGGCATCACGGCCATCGCCATGGAATTCATGCCGCGCATCACGCGGGCGCAGGTCATGGACGTCCTCTCCAGCCAGGCGAATCTCGCCGGCTACCAGGCGGTGATCGATGCGGCCTCCGCCTATGACCGGGCATTGCCGATGATGATGACGGCCGCCGGCACCGTGCCGGCCGCGCGCATCTTCGTCATGGGCGCCGGCGTCGCCGGCCTGCAGGCCATCGCCACCGCCCGCCGTCTCGGCGCCGTGGTGACGGCAACCGACGTCCGCCCCGCCGCCAAGGAGCAGGTGGAGAGCATCGGCGCCAAGTTCGTGGCGGTCGAGGACGAGGAATTCAAGCAGGCCGAGACCGCCGCCGGCTATGCCAAGCCGATGTCGGCGGAGTATCAGGCCAAGCAGGCGGCGCTCGTCGCCGAGCACATCAAGAAGCAGGACATCGTCATCACCACGGCGCTGATCCCCGGCCGTGCGGCGCCGCGCCTCGTCACGGCCGCGATGGTCGCCTCGATGAAGCCCGGCTCCGTGCTGGTCGATCTCGCCGTCGAGCGCGGCGGCAATGTCGAGGGCAGCAAGCCGGGCGAGGTCGTCGATCTCGATGGCCGACGCATCGTCGGCTATTTGAACGTCTCCGGCCGCATTCCGGCGACCGCCTCGCAGCTCTATGCCAAGAACCTCGCCTCGTTCCTCGAGACGCTGGTCGACAAGGGCACCAAGGCGCTCGCCGTCAACTGGGATGACGAACTGGTCAAGGCGACGGTGCTGACCCGCGATGGCGCGGTCGTCCATCCCGCCTTCAAGCCGAAACCTGTCGCTGCCGCCGAAGGGAGCCTCTGATGGCCAATCTCACGCCGGACCAGGCGGCCGCGGTCGCCCAGCAGGCCGCCGATGCCGCGACCGCCGCGGCCGAGGCCGCGCAGCAGGCGGCGCGCGCCGCGCACCAGTATGCCGCCCAGGCGGGCGTGCCCGAGGGCAGCTTCGTCGATGCGGCAGGCCTTGCCGTGCATGCGGCGACGGGCGGGGTCATCGACCCCTTCGTCTTCCGTCTCTCGATCTTCGTGCTGGCGATCTTCGTCGGCTACTACGTCGTCTGGCAGGTGACGCCGGCGCTGCATACGCCGCTGATGTCGGTCACCAACGCGATTTCCTCGGTGATCGTCGTCGGCGCGCTGCTCGCGGTCGGCGTCGATGCGGTCGGCAATGCGAGCGGCCATGGCCTCGCGCAGGGCTTCGGCTTCGTCGGACTGATCCTCGCCAGCGTCAACATCTTCGGCGGGTTCCTCGTCACCAGCCGCATGCTGGCGATGTACAAGAAAAAGACGAAGTGAGGACGGCCCGATGACCACAGCCAATATCACGGCCGTTCTCTACCTCGTCTCCGGCGTCCTGTTCATCATGGCGCTGCGCGGGCTCTCCAGCCCGGCGACGTCGCGGCAGGGCAATCTCTACGGCATGGTCGGCATGGGGATCGCGATCCTCACCACGCTGGTCCTCGCCGCGCCGAAGAGCCCGACCGCCTGGGCGCTGATCGTCCTCGGCCTTGCCATCGGCGGCGGCGCCGGCGCCGTCGTCGCGCGGCGCATCGCCATGACGGCGATGCCGCAGCTCGTCGCCGCCTTCCATTCGCTGGTCGGCCTCTCGGCCGTGATGGTGGCCGCGGCGGCGCTCTATGCGCCGGCCGCCTTCGGCATCGGCGAGGTCGGCGACATCCATCGCCAGGCGCTGTTCGAGATGAGCCTCGGCGTCGCCATCGGCGCTATCACCTTCACCGGCTCGGTCATCGCCTTCCTGAAGCTCAACGGCAACATGTCGGGCAAGCCGATCATCCTGCCGATGCGCCACCTGATCAACGCGGCGCTGGCAGCAGCGCTGGTCATCCTGATCATCGCGCTGGTCGCGACCGGCAATCCGGCGCTGTTCTGGCTGATCGTGATCGCGAGCCTCGTGCTCGGCGGCCTCATCATCATCCCGATCGGCGGCGCCGACATGCCGGTCGTCGTGTCGATGCTGAACTCCTATTCCGGCTGGGCCGCGGCCGGCATCGGCTTCACGCTCGGCAACACCGCGCTGATCGTCACCGGCGCGCTGGTCGGCTCGTCGGGCGCGATCCTCTCCTACATCATGTGCAAGGCGATGAACCGCTCGTTCATCTCCGTGATCCTCGGCGGCTTCGGCGGCGAGACGGCGGCAGCCGGCGCCGGCGGCGCGGTCGAGCAGCGTCCGGTCAAGCAGGGCTCGGCCGAGGACGCGGCCTTCATCATGAAGAACGCCTCCAAGGTCATCATCGTGCCCGGCTACGGCATGGCGGTGGCGCAGGCGCAGCATGCGCTGCGCGAGATGGCCGACAAGCTGAAGCATGCCGGCGTCGAGGTGAAATACGCGATCCATCCGGTCGCGGGCCGCATGCCCGGCCACATGAACGTGCTGCTCGCCGAGGCGAACGTTCCCTATGACGAGGTGTTCGAGCTCGAGGACATCAATTCCGAGTTCGCGCAGGCGGATGTCGCCTTCGTCATCGGCGCCAACGACGTCACCAATCCGGCCGCCAAGACCGACAAGACCTCGCCGATCTACGGCATGCCGATCCTCGACGTCGAGAAGGCCGGCACGGTCCTGTTCATCAAGCGCGGCATGGGCTCGGGCTATGCCGGCGTCGAGAACGAGCTGTTCTTCAAGGACAACACCATGATGCTCTTCGCCGACGCGAAGAAGATGGTGGAGAGCATCGTCAAGGCGCTCGATTGAGCCTCGAAGGCGCGGCAAACAAGCGGCCGATCGCTCTTCGGCCGCTCGTTGCCTCGGATCTCGCGGCGTTCCGCGCGCTGCGCCTCGAGGCGCTCCAGACCGCGCCGACGGCCTTTCTTGCCTCCGTCGCCGAAGAGCGATCGCTGCCGGACGAGGCTGCCTTGCAGCGGCTCGTCGGCGCGCCGCCAGCGGTCGTGTTCGGGGCCTTTTCAGGTGAAGCCCTGGTCGGCGTCGCCGGCTTCGACCCCAATCGCCGCGACAAGCAATCGCATCGCGGCGCGCTCTGGGGCGTCTATGTCGACCCCCAGCAGCGCGGCCAGGGCATTGCGAGGCGCCTCGTCGCGGCCGTCATCGAGCACGCGAGAGCGCATGTCGCCGTGCTCGACGCTGTCGTCGTCGCCTCGAATGCCGAGGCGCGTGCGCTCTATGTGAGTCTCGGTTTCGCCGAATATGGCGTCGTCACCCGCTCGCTGCGGATCGACGGCGTCTATCACGACGACATCCTGATCGCGCTGGATCTTGACGGGGGCTGAACGCTCCCAGGTCAGTTAGCGTCAGGCGTGGTGCGCCGGATCAGGCGCCGTTCGGGGCCGTGCGGCGCATGCCGTCGCGCGCCGGGACGTAATTCGGATTGATGATCTGCGCGCGGGCGAAGGCGTCATGCGCCTTGCCGGGCTCGCCGAGCTTCTCCAGCGCCAGGCCCTGATAGGTCCAGCCGAGATAGGACTGCTTGTCCTTGCGGACGGCGATGTTGAAATCGTCGAGCGCCGCCTTGTAGTCGCCGATCGCCATGTAGGAGAGGCCACGGCTCAGATAGGGATCGAGCGAATTCGGCGCGTAGGTGGTCGCGGCCGTCAGGTCCTGGATCGCGTCGTCGTGGCGATTCTGGCTCTGGTAGATCAGGGCGCGGTTGTAATAGCCCTTGGGATCGTTCGGATCGAGCTGGATCGCCTGCGTCAGGTCGGCGAGCGCGAGGTCGATCTGGCCCTGCGAGCGATAGAGATTGGCGCGGCCGACATAGGCTTCGCCATAGGAGGGATTGATCTGGATCGCCGTGTTGTAATCGGCGAGCGCCTTCTGGTTCTGCTTCAGCCGCCGCTCGACCAGAGCGCGGTTGGCATAGGCCTGGTACATGTTCGGATTGAGCTGGATCGCCTGGTTGAAGTCGGCGAGCGCATCCTCGTAGCGGCCGGCGCGGCCATAGGCGGTGCCGCGCACATTGTAGCCGGCCGCATCATTCGGGTTCTGGCTGACGACGGCGCTGAGCGAGGCGATGTTGGCGGACGAGCCGATCGCCGGATCGATGCCGGCCTCGGGGCCGGGCAGGCCGGAGGACTGGCAGCCGGCCAGTGCAAGCGCGATCAGCGAGGCAGCGGCGAGGTGGCGCGTGGCATTGGAGCGTGCCGAACGGCGCGGCATCGGCATCGAGACGTTCATCGGCGGCTCCTCATGGGTTGGTCAGGCGCCAGGAAAAAGACAAGCAAGGGCAACGAACGCCGCGCCTGCGGGTTCGTTGCCCTCAATGATAGGATCGGAAGGGCGAAAGGATGGCGCCAGCCTGAAGCCGGCTGCCGATCTCAGTGCCGACCCTTGGCGGCTGCCTTGGGGGCCGCAACGATGCCGAGCTCGCGCTGGGCGCGCTTGCGCGCCAGCTTGCGGGCGCGACGGACGGCCTCGGCCTTCTCGCGGGCGCGCTTCACCGACGGCTTCTCGTAGAAGTCGTGCAGCTTCATCTCGCGGAAGATGCCTTCGCGCTGCATCTTCTTCTTGAGAACCTTGAGCGCCTGGTCGACGTTGTTGTCGCGAACGAGTATCTGCACGCGGTTGCGTCCTATCTAGATCCGATCGGTGATGATTCCGTGGAAATCCAGCATGCGGACCTAAGAGAACCGCTGCCTTCTTCCCGATTTCGGTCGCTCTCATAGCAGAAGCCCTTCGGGGCGTCAAAGCATCTGGGGCTTGGAAAGGGCGGATTTTCGGTGTTTTTGAGCCGTCTCAGCCGCTATGTGTCTTAGCCTCAGCGCAATCGGACAAGGAACGGCGTCATGAAGCTCGAGAACAGACTGGCCATCGTCACCGGCGGCGCCAAAGGGATCGGCTTCGCCATCGCCGAGCGCTTTCTGGCCGAAGGCGCCCGTGTCGTCATCGCCGACATCGATGTCGATGCCGGTTCCGCCGCCATCGAGCGTCTCGGCGCGGCCGGCGCCTGCCGTTTCGTGCGCACCGATGTCGGCGATCGCGACGACGTCGCCAATCTGGTCGCGGCGGCGATCGCCTTCGGCGGCGAAATCGACATCCTCGTCAACAATGCCGGCATCATCGCCGGCGGCGATTTTCTCGAGGTGAGCGAAGAGGATTTCGACCGCGTGCTGCGCGTCAACCTCAAGGGCGCGTTCCTGACCGGGCAGGCCGTGGCCCGGCATATGGCGGCGCGGGTCGATGCCGGCGGCACGGCCGGGGCGATCGTCAACATGACCTCGGTCAACGCCATCTTCGGCCTGCCGAACCAGGTGCCATACACCGCCTCGAAGGGCGGGCTGATGCAATTGACCCGCGCGATGGCGGTGTCGCTGGCGCCGCGCGGCATCCGCGTCAACGCCATCGGCCCCGGCTCGATCGCGACGGACATCCTGGCGAGCGTCAATTCGGATCCGGCGGCCAAGAACCGCCTGCTGTCGCGCACGCCGCTCGGGCGGATCGGCGAACCGTCCGAGATCGCGGCGATCGCGGTGTTCCTCGCCTCGGACGATGCCAGCTACATCACCGGCGAGACGATCTACGCCGATGGCGGCCGTCTCGCGCTCAACTATACGGTGCCGGTCAAGAGCTGACCGCAAGGCCCGGCCGAGGCCGGGCCTTTATCGACCCTAGAGGTCTTCGTCGTCCTCGACGGGACCCTTCAGCGACTTCAGCTTGGCGAAGACGGCGTCGGCGTCGAGCTCGTCATCCTTCGGCTCTTCCGGACGGTAGGAGCGCAGCGCCGCCGAGGCGAGGGCGTCGGCCGCCGTCGTCTCCTCGGGCCGCAGCAGCGTCTCGCCATCGGCGCCGACTTCGCGCGGCGGCGCGCTCTTGGCGGCCTTCTCGACTTCGAAATCGAGGTCGATCTGCGAGCAGAGGCCGAGCGTCACCGGATCGCTCGGCGTCAGGTTGGTCGAGTTCCAGTGACTGCGGCCGCGGATCGAATCGATCGTCGGCTTGGTCGTGCCGACGAGACGCATGATCGCGGCGTCCTTGAGCTCGGGATGGTTGCGCAGCAGCCAGAGAATGGCGTTGGGCCGATCCTGGCGGCGCGACACCGGCGTATAGCGCGGACCCTTGCGCTTCTGGACGGGCACGCGGACCTTGGTCTCGGCCATCTTGAGGCGGAGCTTCGGATCGCGCTGGACGCGCTCGATTTCCTCGCGGGTGAGCTGGCCGGTCAGCACGGGGTCGAGACCCTTGATGGTCTGCGCCGCTTCGCCATCGGCGATCGCCTTCACCTCGAGCGGGTGCAGCTTGCAGAAATCCGCGATCTGGTCGAACCCGAGCGAGGTGTTTTCGACGAGCCAGACGGCAGTCGCCTTCGGCATCAGCGGGATGGTCGACATAAATCTCTCCTGATCGCTCGCCCGGTTGTCCGCCGGAGGAGCAGGAATTCGTCTGAATGACGGGGTATGCCGGCTATATAGACCGGGCGCCTCGCCGAATCAAACATTTCGGCCACGAAGGCAGCGCCGCATCGCTGCGAACTGCTGGATCGGCGGCGCCGATACCAGCGGATGCCGGCCGAGCACTTCACAAAAAGCTTGGGCGCGACCGAAGCCGCGCCCATGCCGTTCACGTCATCGAGGACGGGAGCGCCGTGCCTAGTTGGCCGGAGCCGGAGTTGCAGGCGCCGGAGCAGGCGTCGCGGGCGCCGGTGCGGCCGGAGCAGGCGCTGCGGGAGCCGGTGCCGTCTCGGTGGCGGCGGGCGGCGCCGGCGGCGGCGCGACGACCGCGCGCGACTGCCACCAGTACCAGGCGATCACGACCACGACGACGACGGCGACCACCCAAACCCATGTATTCTGGCGTTGCATTCCGTTCCTCCTTGTTCTTCAGGAACTCAAACACTGTATCTCTATCTGATTCACGCAGCCTGTCGAAGAGCATCCGGCGACCCGGTGATCGGATGCGGGCGCGTTTCGACGGCGGAATCAGAGCGAGTGCTTATGTGTGCACCCCGTCAACGGATCGTCGACTTATGGTGCGGCGCATCATGCGCGATCACGAAAGATTTCCGCGCAGCATTTATTGAGACGGACGCGGCCGTCGACCTCGGCGACCCAGTCGAGCGGAATGTAGTGATGCAGTCCGTCCGGCGAATCGCGGCGCGCCAGCTTGATCTCGTCGCTGGGCAACACGCGGTCGACGGTGCCGACGCGGTTGCCGCGCGAATCGAGCACCTGCATGCGGCCGAGGATGGCTTCCGACGTCGACCGGACATCGGCGTCCGGCGCGCGCTCGGGCGATACGGCAGACAGGGGCTTTCTATCGGACATGGACGTTCCTCCTCGCAATGGCTCCTAACGCGCCGGAGGGCGGAAGGTTTCATGCAAGCTCGGTCGTCAGCACGATCTTTCCGATATGGCCGGAGGATTCCATGCGGCGATGGGCTTCTGCCGCCTCGGCGAGGGGATAGGTCGAATCGATCAGCGGCCTGAGGCCACCGGCCTCGATCAGCGGCCAGACCTCGCGGCGGACGGCGCCGGCAAGCTCTGCCTTGAAGGCGGCCGAGCGGGCGCGCAGCGTCGAGCCGGTCCAGGTCAAGCGGCGCATCAGCAGGCGCTGCGCATCGATCGTGATCTTCGAGCCCTCGAGAAAGGCGATCTGCACGATGCGGCCGTCCTCGGCAGCGGCGGCGATGTTGCGGGCGACATAGTCGCCGCCGACCATGTCGAGGATGACGTCGGCGCCGCGGCCGCCAGTCGCCTCCAGCGTCGCCGCCACGAAATCCTCGTCGCGGTAGTTGATCGCCCTGACGGCGCCGAGGCTGCGGCAGGCTTCCGCCTTCTCCGGCGATCCGCAGGTGGCGATCACCCGCGCGCCACGCGCCGTTGCGAGCTGGATCGCCGTGGTGCCGATGCCCGAGCTGCCGCCATGCACCAGGAGAGTCTCGCCCGGTTTGAGCTGGCCGCGCTCGAACACGTTGTGCCAGACGGTGAACACCGTCTCGGGCAGCGCCGCCGCTTCGACGAGGCTGAGCCCGGCGGGGACGGGGAGGGCGGAGCCGGCGGGCGCGAGTGCGTATTCGGCATAGCCGCCGCCCGAAAGCAGCGCCGTCACGGCATCGCCGATCGCATGGCCGGTGACGGCGCTGCCGAGCGCCGCGACATGGCCGGAAACTTCGAGCCCCGGCAGGTCGGAGGCGCCCTTCGGTGGCGGATAGGCGCCCTTGCGCTGGAAGACGTCGGGGCGGTTGACGCCGGCCGCGGCGACGCGGATCAGGATCTCGTCGGCGCCTGGCTGCGGCACCGGCCGTTCGACCAGCCGCAGCACCTCGGGGCCGCCGGGATGGTCGATGGCGATCGCGGCCATATGGGCGGGGAGAGTGGGCATCGGATCGGCTCCTTTATCTGCGACCTGCGCGGCGGGATCGGATCGAGCCACCCTTTGCCGCGTGCGGATTGTTGATACTCTCGGCAACGGGGGAAACTGAGGCAAGCGCGGAGGCAAGGAACCATGTCGCTTTTCGACGACGCACCGAAGGAGAAGCCGGCGCCCCACCGGCTCGGCGAGGATCTCTCGACGCTCTCGATCAAGGAGCTCGAGGAGCGCATCGAACTGCTCGAGGCCGAGATCGGTCGCCTGCGCAGCGCCGTCGCGGGCAAGACGGCCTCGCGCCACGCCGCCTCGGCCTTCTTCAAGAGCTGAGCGCGTTCCGCTCACAAAAGCGGCCAGCCGGCCCTGTACCGGGCGGCGACATCATCTATATGCGGGACATTGCCGCGCGCCATGTCCCCCGCATGGTGTCGTCGCGCTGGAAAAAAGGCAGTCGATGCACCCCCTCTCCGGCACTTCGCCCCGATCGCGGCCGCAAGCGCGCGCATTCGCCCTGATGACGATGATCCTCCTCGGAGGGGCGGCCGGCTGCGCCAATGTGCCGATCAAGGAGGCGGGAACGCTCTCCTCCTATGACAGGCTCGGCGCTGCGACCGGAAGCCTCTCCAAGTCGCGCACCTATGTCGACGGGCAGGGCCTCGCGCAATCGACGACGGTCAGGATCGTGCCGACGACCTTCTCGCCGGCGGCGGCGGCGCGGGTGCCGACCGCGGCCGACCGGGCCCTCGTCGCCAATGCGCTCGACCGCTCGCTCTGCATCGCCCTCAGCGATCGCTACCAGATGGTCGGCAGCGGCCAGCCGGCCGACCTCGTCGTCCGCGCGGTGGTGTCCGATCTCGTGCCGACCGACAAGGGCGCGGCCGGCGTCTCCAAGGTCGTCAGCCTCGGCAGCGGCGCCATCCTGCCGGTGGGCGTCCCGCGCCTGCCGATCGGGCTCGGCGGCCTCGCGGTCGAGGCCGAGGCGGTCGACCGGTCGGGCACCCAGCGCGCGGCCATGGTCTGGTCGCGCGGCGCCAATTCGATCGAGAACAGCCCGCGCATCTCCGATGTCGGCGATGCCTATGCGCTGGCGTCCAAGTTTGCCAACGAATTTGCGCGCGTCCTCGTGCGCGGCCAGCCGCCGAAGGGGCTGGACCTGTCGCTGCCATCGGCGCAGCGGACCAAGTCCTGGTTCGGCGGCGCGCCGAAATATGCCGCCTGCGACGCCTATGGCCGGTCGCCGGGCGTCGCCGGCCTCATCGCCAACCAGCTCGCCGCCCCGCCCGGATGGACCGACAAGCGCGCCGCGACCCCGCCGACGCCTTAGGACGGATCGACATTCAGGCTTTGGCCCTGCTGACAATGCTCAGAGGTGTCGTTGCCGGGCTTGACCCGGCAACCCAGCCTCGCTTTGGGCGAATCCGCGATTGTGGGCCGGCAGCCCACGAAAGTCTGGGTTGCCGGGTCAAGCAACTGTGGATCATTGAGGGTTTGGTTTGAGAGCCTCGGCGTCTCTGACGATGGCGTTGAGGATGGTGATGAGCTTGCGCATGGCGGCGGTCATGGCGAGCTTGGCGGGCTTTCCGGCCTCGCGGAGGCGTTGGTAGAACGGCGCGATCTGGGGCGCCTTGGCCTTGATGGCGCTGAGCACGGCCATATAGAGCACGGCCCGGATCTGCGATCGGCCGCCGCTGCATTGGCCATGCCGATCGGTGGCGCCGGATTGCCTGGCATGCGGGGCAACGCCGACCAGCGAGGCGACCGCCTTGGCGCTGATACGGCCGAGTTCCGGTAGTTCGGCGATCAAGGTGGCGGCGAGGATCGGGCCGACGCCCTTCACCGCCGTCAGCGTCTCGAACCGGGCATTGAGATCGGCGCTCTCCGCCACTCTCTGGCGGATGAGCTTCTCCAGCGTCAGCATGCCCATGCGCAGCGATGCCATGCGCTGGCGGATCATCCGGCACACGGTCGGCTCGTCGATCGTGTCCAGCTGTCCCTTGAGCATGCTCAGTTCCGCCGCCATGCGCCGGCGATGGGTGACCAGCGCATCGAGCTTCTCGACCCTCGGATCGGGGGCATAGGTGGGCAGGCCCTCCCATGTCAGTTCCAGGTAGCGGGCGATCATCGCGGCGTCGATCGGGTCGGTCTTGGCCGCCCGCTTCATCGCGCGCGCAAAATGCCGGACCGCCGCCGGCGCCACGACATAGACCTTCAGGCCGGCCGCAGAGAGCCGCTTCGCCAGCGCCCGTTCATAGCCGCCGGACGCCTCCAGCCCGATCGCTAGAGGCTTCAGCTGCTTCAGCCGCCGCACCAGGCTCTTCACCGCCGCCGGCTCGTTCAGAGCCGTCAACCGCTCGCCGGACAGGTGCAGACGCACGTCGAACCGAGCCTTCGAGACGTCGATGCCAACAAACATCCGCTCGTGTATCATCTCTCCGCTCCGAGGCTTGTGGTGCGGGCTTCGAGCCCGTCCAACTGTTCGGGGTCAAAGGGAGCAGACAGGGCCTTGCTTGACCTCGGTCGACATCGACCCGCCCGAAAGCGGCCACCTGTCTGCATCAGGGGCGTTTCGCTCACGCCCCTGATGCACCCATCAAACCACAGAACGTCCACACAAGCCCGGCAATGACAACGGGGAGGGGTCGGTCACAATGACCGAAGCCGGATGTCGATCGGCCTTAGGCGGCTGAGAGCCGCGGCGTCCGGGCCGCACCGCCGGCGCAGCCCTTTAACGCGTCGTTAACCTTTACCGGGGATTATCGTCTGCATCCGGACATCCGGATCGGAGCGGGGCCTGTCCGCTCTGTCTCTCTCCCTCCCTGATGACCTATAAGAGCCGTGCTTCATGCGGCTCTTTTTTTGGTTTGGCCGCTGATCGGCGCGGGCGGCAGGATTCCCTTAGCGGTTCTCTGCCACCCTGTACGGGCGGTCCGGCTGCCGGATGGCGGCCGAGGAGGATGCTGGCGGGATGGCCAAGGATAGCTTGAGAGACGATGTCGTCGCGCCGATCGTGTTCGGCCGCCATTTCGCCCATTCCGACACGTTCAAGACCTTGTTCCGCGAGGGCATGGCGCTGGTCGAGGAGACCGCCGCCTATCTGGACGGCGACGGACGCACCGAATCGCGCGTGCTCTCGCGCGGCGCCTCGCTCGGCTATGCGACCGAATCGATGCGGCTCACCACGCGGCTGATGCAGATCGCCTCGTGGCTGCTGCTGCAGCGCGCGGTCAACGAGGGCGAGATGAGTGCCGAGCAGGCCGGCCAGGAACAGGCCAAGGTGCGCCTGCGCGGCTACAATTCCTCGGTCACCGGACCTGCCTGGGACGAATTGCCGGCGCGGCTGCGCTCGCTGGTCGAGCGCTCGGTGCGCCTGCAGGATCGCGTTGTCCGGCTCGACGACGCCCTTTCCGGCGCGGTGTCGGACCTGCCGGCCGAGAACCCGGTCGGGCTCGAGATCGGCCGCCTCGCGCGCGCCTTCGGCGGCGAGTAGTCCCGTCTTTCACGGCCCATCAGGCAAACAAAAACCCCGGCGCGAGGGCCGGGGTCTGATCGTCGCTGCTTCCGGCTGCTGAACTCAGCTGCCCATGAAGCCCTTGAACTTGTTGTTGAAGCGCGAAACGCGGCCGCCGCGGTCGAGCAGCGTCTGGTTGCCGCCGGTCCAGGCCGGGTGCGTCGACGGATCGATGTCGAGCTGCAGCTTCGCGCCGGCCTCGCCATAGGTCGAGCGCGAGGCGTATTCGGTGCCATTGGTCATCACGACCGTGATGGCGTGATAGTCAGGATGAATGTTCTTCTTCATCGCTCGGTCCTTCGAAAACCGGTCTCATCAGGACCGCCGGCCGCCTGGGCGCATCGCCCGCACAGCCATCATGAATGGGAATCTGGGCCGCGCACTGGCGACCGCTCGCTCGGGGCGACGATATAGCCCACCCCTTCCGCGCGCACAAGAGCGGAGCCGCGCTTGAAACGGCGGAAACCCTTGTGCAACTAAGCCGCAGGCGCGGCGCCGGCCGCAGGCGGGAACAAAAAGAATGGCTGATCGCGACGACCGGCAGCAGGCAACGGAGCGTCGGCGCGGCGCGCTGAAGCCGCTTCGCATGCTGGTGCCCTATATCCTGCGCTACAAGCCGCAGCTCGCCGGCGCGCTGCTGGCGCTGGTCGCCGCGGCGGGCGCGACGCTGACCGTGCCGATCGCCGTGCGGCGGATGATCGATCACGGCTTCAACGCGGCCGATGCCGCCGCCATCAACACCTATTTCCTCGCCCTCATCGCCGTCGTCGCCGTGCTCGCCGGCGCCTCCAGCCTCCGCTTCTACTATGTGACCTGGCTCGGCGAGCGCGTCGTCGCGGATCTTCGCGCCGATGTCTTCCGCCATCTCGCCTCGCTCGGCATCGAGTTCTTCGACCGCAACCGCTCCGGCGAAATCACGGCACGGCTCACGGCCGACACGACGCAGATCAAGGCGGTCGCCGGCGCCAATGTCTCGATCGCGCTGCGCAATCTCGTGATGTTCGCCGGCGCCATCGCGCTGATGGTGGTGACGAGCCCGGGCCTCTCGGCGCTGGTGCTGGTCGCCTTGCCGATCGTCGTGCTGCCGCTGGTCGGCTTCGGCCGCCGCGTGCGCCTCCGTTCGCGCAAGGCGCAGGACATGCTGGCCGATGCCTCCTCCTTCGCCAGCGAGGCGATCGGGGCCGTGCGCACCGTGCAGGCCTTCACGGCGGAAGGTGCGGTCACCACGCGCTTCACCGCCGCCGTCGAGGCCGCCTTCCACGCCGCCCGCCAGTCGACGGCGGCGCGCGCCGCGCTGACGGCCTTCGGCATCTTCATGGTCTTCTCCAGCATGGTCGCCGTGCTCTGGTGGGGCGCGCAGGACGTGCTCGCCGGCCGCATGAGCCCCGGCACGCTCGGCCAGTTCCTGTTCTATGCCGTCATCGGCGCCGGGGCGCTCGGCGAGCTCAGCCAGGTCTGGTCCGACATCGCCAATGCCGCCGGCGCCGCCGAGCGGCTGTCGGAGATCCTCGAGGAGCGGCCGAGCATCGCGGCGCCCGCCGTCGCCGCGCCGCTGGCGCTGCCGGTGCGCGGCGGCGTCGCCCTCGAAGGCGTGTCGTTCCGCTATCCCGAGGGCGGGCGCGAGGCGGCGATCAGCGACATCGAGCTGGCGATCCGGCCGGGCGAGCGCGTCGCCGTCGTCGGCCCCTCCGGTGCCGGCAAGTCGACGCTGTTCAACCTGATCCTCCGCTTCTACGATCCCGAAACCGGCCGCGTCTCCTTCGACGGCGTCGATCTCAGGACGCTCGATCCGCTGGCGCTGCGCCGGCAGATCGCCATCGTGCCGCAGGATCCGATCATCTTCGCGGCGACGGCGGCCGAGAACATCGCCTTCGGCCATGAGGGGGCGAGCGAGGCGGCGATCCGCTCGGCTGCCCGCGCCGCCCATGCCGACGGCTTCATCGAGGCACTGCCGGCCGCTTACGCGACCGAGCTCGGCGAGCGCGGCGTCACGCTTTCGGGCGGCCAGCGCCAGCGCATCGCCATCGCCCGCGCCGTGCTGCGCGACGCGCCGCTGCTCCTGCTCGACGAGGCGACCAGCGCGCTCGACGCCGAAAGCGAGGCGGCGGTGCAGGAAGCGCTCGACCGGCTGATGGCCGGCCGCACCACCATCGTCATCGCGCACCGTCTCGCCACCATTTTGAAGGCCGATCGCATCCTCGTGATGGATGGCGGCCGCATCGTCGAGGAAGGCCGCCACGACCAGCTCGTCGCCGCCGGCGGCCTCTACGCCCGCCTGGCGCGGCTGCAGTTCCGGTCGGAGGCGGCTTAGGGCGGCGTCCTTTGAGAGGCGGAACGAGACAACTGCTGGCAAGAAAGTCCCCCACTCCATCTCTCCCCCGCAAGGGGGGAGAGGGCGGCTGCACGGCCTTCATCGGCGCCTGGCACTCCCCGATGGGGACGGTTCGCTCGCAGCGAGGCGATCGCGCTCTTCTCCCTCCCCCCTTGCGGGGGAGGGCGGGGTGGGGGCCTTGCTGCTGGGCTCAAGCCGGCGGCGCGAGGTCGGCCACATGCGTCGCCCTCACTGCGCCCGTCACAGGGCGAAAGCCGTGGCGTTCATAGAGCCGGGCCGCGACGGGGTTGTCGGTGTGCAGGCGGAGCCGTCGCCAGTGGCCGCCGGCATGGCGGATGCAGCGCGTGACCAGGGCATCGGCGATGCCGCGCCGGCGGGCCGCGACGGCGACATAGATGAAGCGCAGCCGGCCGGTCGTGCCGTCCTCCACGAAGGGATCGGCGCTGATCACCGCCATCGCCAGCAATTGGCCGCCCTCGATCACCAGGAACAGCGCCTCGCCGTCGCCAACAAAGGGTCTGGCCTGCCAGGCGGGCCGAAAATCGGCCACCCAGTCGTGATCCGTGGCGAGGGCCTCAGTGAGCAGGTCGTCGATGGCGGCCGGCAGGTCCGCGTCACGCCACTCCACGATGTCCATCGGTCGGCTACCGCTCGGTGAGCTTCAGCTCGATGCGGCGGTTCTTGGCGTTGGCCTCGTCGCTGTCGCCGGGCTCGATCGGCTGGTATTCGCCGAAGCCGGCGGCGACGAGATGCTGCGGCGACACGCCCTTGTCGATCAGGTAGCGGACGACCGCGATGGCGCGCGCCGAGGACAGCTCCCAATTGTTGCGGAAGCGGCCGGTGCCCGAGAGCGGGCGCGCATCGGTGTGGCCGTCGACGCGCAGCACCCAGGCGATCTCCGGCGGAATCTCGGCCTCGAGCTGCTTGATCGCATCGGCGAGCTTGTCGAGCTCGGCCTTGCCGGCGACGTTGAATTCGTCGGAGCCGGAGGGGAACAGCACCTCCGACTGGAACACGAAGCGGTCGCCGACGACGCGGATATCCGGCCGGTCGCCGAGGATTTCGCGCAGGCGCCCGAAGAAGTCGGAGCGATAGCGCGAGAGTTCCTGCACGCGCTGGGCGAGGGCCACGTTGAGGCGCTTGCCGAGATCGGAGATCTGCGCCTGGCTCTCCTGGTCGCGCTTCTCCGAGGCGCCGAGCGCATCCTCGAGGGCGGCGATCTGGCGGCGCAGCGCGGCGATCTGCTGGTTGAGGATCTCGACCTGCGACAGCGCCTTCTGGCTCACGACCTTCTCGTCGTCGAGCGCCTTGGTGATGATGGCGATCTGGCCGTCGGCGGAATTCGCGGCCTGCGAGGAGCTGTCGGCGGCGCCCTTCAAGCGGTCGCGCTCGGCCACCACGGCGCCGAGCGAGGCGCGCATGTTGGAGAGCTCGTCGGTCAGTTCCTGCTTGTTGGAGCGCTCCATGGCCAGGAGCTCGGTCAATTCGGCGATCTGCGAATTGAGGCGGTTCAGCACCGTGTCCTTGCCGGTGATCTCGCGCGTCTGCAGGAATTGCAGCAGCGCGAAGATCGACAAGAGGAAGATGAAGACGAGCAGCAGATTGGAGAGGACGTCGACGAAAGCCGGCCAGACGTCGCTTCTCGCCTCCCGGCGGCGGGCGCGCGCGGCCACCGGTTACTGTCCTGCCGGCTGCTTGAGCGCCTTGGCGATCACTTCCAGCAATTGCTGGATGTCGCGCTGCTGGTCGGCCTGCTGCTCGACCCAGCCGCGCACCACCTGCTGCTCGCTGCGCATGTGCTGGACGAGGCCCTGGATGCCCTCGGCGAGATTGGCCATGGCGGCGGTCGCCCGCTGCGAGGAGGCGGGCGCACCGGCGCCGCCACCCTCCTGCAGCGCCAGCGTCAGCCGCTCGACGGCAAGGCGGAGATCATCGCCGACGGCGGCGCGGTCGTTGACGTCGACACTGGTCGGGTCGAGATCTGTGACGGTCGCGAGCCAGTCCTCGAGCTCGGTGTAGAACTTGTTCTGCGCCTGGCCGGCCTGGAGATCGAGGAAGCCGAGGATCAGCGAGCCGGAGAGGCCGAACAGCGAGGACGAGAAGGCAGTGCCCATGCCGGCGAGCGGCGCCTGCAGGCCGGCCTTCAGGTCCTCGAAGATGACGGCGCTGTCGCCGGTGCCGACATTCAGCGAGCCGATCGCGTCGGCGACGGCGCCGACCGTCTGCAACAGGCCCCAGAACGTGCCGAGCAGGCCGAGGAAGATGAGGAGGCCGGTCAGGTAGCGCGAGGTGTCGCGATCCTCGTCGAGGCGCATCAGGATCGAATCGAGCACCGAGCGCATCGTCTGGGTCGAGATCGACATGCGGCCGATGCGGTCGCCGAGGATCGCCGCCATCGGCGCCAGCAGCACCGGCATGCGCTCCATCTCCGACGAGCGGTCGGAGGTGCGGAAGGAATTGACCCAGCGGATCTCCGGGAAGATGCGGATCACCTGGCGGAAGGCGAGGAGAATGCCGATCGCGAGCACGGCGAGGATGACGCCGTTCAGCGCCGGATTGGCGAGGAACGAGGCATAGGCCTGGCGATAGAGGATGAGGGCGACGAAGCCGGCGATGATCAGGAACACGATCATCCGCCAGAGATAGACCTGGGGACTCGCAAGCCTGTAGGGATCGAAGTCTCGTGCCATCGGTCGCGTCGGCCGTCTCGCAGGGTTGGGTTTCACCACTCCTGTAGCGTGATTTGGCCGGAATTAGGAAGAATTTTGGAGGGCGGGGCGATGACGACGCCCACGCCCTCCGATCCTCGGGACGCGAGGGGCTCAGGCGGCCTGCTTTTCCTTGGCGTCGGTCCATTCGCCGACGGTGGCGAGGCCGTTCATGGCGCAGCGATGCAGGAAGGCGCGCTGGCCGGCGGCGACGTTCTCCGCCTTGCCGCCCCAGGCCTTCAGCGCCGCCGACTGCAGCGCGCGGCCATAGGAGAAGGTGATCGACCAGGGCAAGCCCTTGATCTGGTTGATCGCCGAGAGATTGGCGGTCGCCTCCTCGTCGGACTGGCCGCCCGAGAGGAAGGCGATGCCGGGCACTGTCGTCGGCACGCTCGCATGGAAGACGGCGACGGTGCGCTCGGCGATTTCCTTGGAGCTCACCACCTGGCCGCTGTCCTTGCCGGGCACGACCATGTTCGGCTTCAGGATGATGCCGGTCAGATCGACGCGGAGGCGCGCCAGCTCCTCGAACACGACGCGCAGCACCTCCTCGGTGACGCCGTGGCAGCGTTCGATGTCATGCGTCGCCGGGTTGCCGTCCATCAGCACCTCGGGCTCGACGATCGGCACGATGCCTTCGGACTGGCAGAGCGCGGCATAGCGGGCGAGGGCATGGGCATTGGCATAGGTGGCGCCGGACGAGGGCAGAACGCTGGAGATCGAGATCGCCGCGCGCCACTTGGCGAAGCGGGCGCCGAGGACGCGATATTCGGCAAGGCGCTTGCCGAGGCCGTCGAGGCCCTCGGTGATCGTCTCGCCCGGGAAGCCGACCATCGGGATGGCGCCGGCATCGACCTTGATGCCGGGGATGGAGCCGGCATCCTCGATCAGCTTGACGAGCGGCGTGCCGTCCTTGGCGTTCTGGCGGATCGTCTCGTCGAAGAGGATGACGCCGGAGATATGCTCGGACATCGCCTTCTTGGCGCTGAACAGCATCTCGCGATAGTCGCGCCGGCTGTCGACCGTCGAGGCGAGACCGATCGTGTCGAACCGCTTCTTGATCGTGCCGGAGCTTTCGTCGGCAGCAAGGAGTCCCTTCTGCGGCACAACGAGGCGGCGGGCGATGTCCTGCAGGCTTTCGCTCATGCGTGTCGATCTCTTTGGAAGCGCGCGGCCCGGCCGATCCGGGCCCGCTGATCCTCATTAGCGCGGCCCTTTTGATTTTGCATCGCAAAATAAAACGGGCGGCAGAGAAGGTCTCGCAAGCATGAAGAAGGCGTCACCGGGACGACGTCATCGTCCCGGCAAGATCAGGCGGCAGCGGCTTGCTGCGCCCGATCAGCTGCGCCGGAGCACCTCGACCCCCGGCAATTCCTTGCCTTCGAGCCATTCGAGGAAGGCGCCGCCTGCCGTCGAGATATAGGTGAAATCACCGGCGACGCCGGCCGCGTTGAGCGCCGCGACGGTGTCGCCGCCACCGGCGACCGAGAGCAGGTGTCCGTCGCGCGTCCGCGCCGCCGCATGCTGCGCCGCAGCGAGGGTGCCGCGATCGAACGGCTCCATCTCGAAGGCGCCGAGCGGACCGTTCCAGACCAGCGTCGCCGCGTCGTCGATGGCCGACTTGATGCGCTCGATCGACTGCGGGCCGACATCGAGGATCATCGCGTCGGAGGGAATGGAATCGACCGCATAGGCCTGGCTCGGCGCGCGCGCCTCGAAGCGCCAGGCGACGACGGCGTCGACCGGCAGGATGATGGCGCAGCCGCTGTCGGCGGCGGTGGCGAGGATGCGGCGGGCGGTGTCGGCGAGCTCGTGCTCGCAGAGCGACTTGCCGACCGAAAGACCCTGTGCGTTCAGGAAGGTGTTCGCCATGCCGCCGCCGATGACCAGCGCGTCGACCTTGGTGACGAGATTGTCGAGCAGCTCGATCTTGGACGAGACCTTGGCGCCGCCGACGACGGCGATCACCGGCCGGCGCGGCGCGGTCAGCGCCTTTTCGAGCGCCTCGAGCTCGGCCTGCATCGAGCGGCCGGCATAGGCCGGCAGCTGATGGGCGATGCCCTCGGTCGAGGCATGGGCGCGATGGGCGGCGGAGAAGGCGTCGTCGACATAGATGTCGCCGAGTTCGGCCAGCGCCGAGACGAAGATCGGATCGTTCTTCTCTTCGCCCTTGTGGAAGCGGGTGTTCTCGAGCAGCAGCACGTCGCCATTCGCCATCTTGGCGATCGCCGAGGCGGCGTCGTTGCCGATGCAGTCATTGGCGAAGGCGACCGGCTTGCCGAGCAGTGTCTGCAGCACCGGAACCACCGGCTCCAGCGACATGTCGGAGACGCGCTCGCCCTTCGGGCGGCCGAAATGGGCGAGCAGGATCGCCTTGCCGCCGTTCCTGGACACTTCGAGCACCGTCGGCAGGATGGCGCGGATGCGCGTGTCGTCGGTGACGACGCGATCCTTCATCGGCACGTTGAGGTCGACGCGGATCAGGACGCGCTTGCCCTTCACGTCGACGGAATCGAGGGTGCGGAAGGAGGTCATCGAGCAATCCGTGTTAGAGCAAAAACGATGGCGGCGCCGGCGCCCCATGTCGCGATCATGGCAGCCAGCAGCATCCACCATGTCGGAAGCGAGGCAAGGCGCCCCTTTATCTCGGCCAAGTCGGCGCGCAGGGCACCATAGTCCGATGTTTTCGGCATCTGGGACAGTTGTCCCTTTATCTCGGCCAACAAGAGCTCCATCGAGCCCAGACGCTTCTCGATCTGGCCTGCACGATCTTCAAGCGAGGCCACGCGCGCTTCGATCATTGGGCCGTCCGGTCCATGCGGACCGCTCCCTCGTTCACCGGGAAAATCGTAGACGTTGGTCATGAACGATCCGGTTTCTCATGGAGGACGTCGTCGCCGTAGTCCTCCGCCTTTATCCCACCATCGAGGATAGGCTGGCCGAACTGTTCGAGATGGCCGCAATTGGTGCAGAGCAGCGTCGCCAGCAGTTGCTTCCTCACGCCGAGCCAATCCTCGTCGCGGCCATCGACCAGTTCACGGCTGAGAACAGTCCGCAGCCCAAAGTCCGGCTGGTCCAGCAACGCGAAATCGCGATGGCCGCAAGCGCTGCATGCTAGTGAGGGCGCGCGCTCATGAATCCGCTTCGCCAGCGCGACCGCCTGCTCGCCCTCGCGCACGCGGATCACGAGCGCCATGATCAGATCGTCTTGGCGAAGGCGACCGACATGTCGGCCATGCGGTTCGAGAAGCCCCACTCGTTGTCGTACCAGGCGAGGATGCGCACGAAGGTGCCGTCGATCACCTTGGTCTGGTCGAGATGGAAGGTCGCCGAATGCGGGTCGTGGTTGAAGTCGTGCGAGACGTTCGGCTGGTCGGTGACCGCGAGCACGCCCTTCAGCGGACCGTTGGCGGCGGCGATCATGGCCGCGTTGATCTCTTCCTTCGTGGTCGCGCGATCGGCGACGAAGGTCAGGTCGATCAGCGAGACGTTCGGCGTCGGGACGCGGATGGCGCTGCCGTCGAGCTTGCCCTTCAGCGAGGGGATCACGAGGCCGATCGCCTTGGCGGCGCCGGTCGAGGTCGGGATCGAGGAGAGGGCAGCCGCGCGGCCGCGATAGAGGTCCTTGTGCATCGTATCGAGCGTCGGCTGGTCGCCGGTGTAGGAGTGCACCGTCGTCATGTAGCCGTGGTTGATGCCGACGAGGTCCTGCAGCACCTTGGCGACCGGCGCCAGGCAGTTGGTCGTGCAGGAGCCGTTCGAGATGACCAGATGGTCCTTGGTGAGGCCGTCATGGTTGACGCCGTAGACGGCGGTGTAATCGGCATGGTCGGCCGGGGCCGAGACGATGACGCGCTTGGCGCCGGCGGTCAGATGCGCCGCCGCCTTGTCGCGGCTCGTGAAGATGCCGGTGCATTCGAGCGCGATGTCGATGCCGAGCTCGCCATGCGGCAGCGTCGCCGGATCCTTGATCGCGGTGACGAGGATCGGCTTGCCGTCGACGATGATCTTGTCGCCCTCGACCTTCACCTCTTTCGGGAAGCGGCCATGGACGCTGTCGAAGCGGAGCAGATGCGCATTGGTCTCGACCGGGCCGAGATCGTTGACCGACACGACCTCGATGTCCGTGCGGCCCGACTCGACGATCGCGCGCAGGATGTTGCGGCCGATCCGGCCAAAACCGTTGATTGCAACCCGCACCGCCATATTCGCTTCTCCTCAATGGGCGCAGCGCGCCCGCGTGTCGTGGCCGGCCGGGTGGAGGCCCGGCCGGAAGCTCATTCAGGTATTGGTATCGAGACGCTTCAGCGCCGCCTCGGCGGCCGCGTCGGCAGTGATCCCGAAATAGGGGTAGAGGGCCTCGATCGGCGCGGAGGCGCCGAAGCCGGTCATGCCGATGAAGATGCCGTCATTGCCGATGAACGCGTCCCAGCCCTGGCGGATGGCCGCCTCGACCGCGACCTTGACCTTCGAGGTGCCGATCGTCGCCGCGCGGTAGTCCTCGTCCTGCTTGAAGAACAGCTCGAAACAGGGGACCGAGACGACGCGCGCCGTGCGGCCGGCCGCTTCGATCTTCGCCTTGGCATTGACCGCGATCTCGACTTCCGAGCCAGAGGCGAACAGCGTCACGTCGGCAACTTCGGGGCCGTCGATCAGATAGGCGCCGCGCGCCGACTTGTTCTCGACCGAGTGATGCACGCGCAGCACCGGCAGGTTCTGGCGCGAGAGGGCGAGCAGCGAGGGATTGTGATGGCTCTCGAGGGCGAGCTGCCAGGCTTCCGCCACCTCGACCGCGTCCGCCGGGCGGAACACGTTGAGATGGGGAATGGCGCGGAGCGCCGCGAGATGCTCGACCGGCTGATGGGTCGGGCCGTCCTCGCCGAGGCCGATCGAGTCGTGGGTCATGACATAGATGACCTGCGCGCCGGTCAGCGCCGAGAGGCGGATGGCCGGACGGGCATAGTCGGAGAAGACGAGGAACGTGCCGCCATAGGGCAGGAAGCCGCCATGCTGGGCGATGCCGTTCATGGCCGCCGACATGCCGAACTCGCGGATGCCGTAATGGATGTAGCGGCCCGAGTAATCGTCGGGCGTCAGCGGCTTCTGCGGCTTGCCGCGCGTCAGGTTCGAGCCGGTGAGATCGGCCGAGCCGCCGACCAGCTCCGGCACGATCGCCGTCAGCATGTCGAGCGCCATCTCGGACGACTTGCGGGTCGCGACCTTCGGCTTGCTGTCGGAGAGGCTGCGCTTGTAGGCCTCGACCGCCGCCTCGAAATTGCCGGGCAGCACGCCGCTGAAGCGACGCTTGAACTCGCTCTTGACGTCATGGTCGCGGGCGGCGAAACGCGCCTCCCAGGCCTTGCGATCGTCGACCCAGCGCTTGGCAGCCTCGTGCCAGGCGGTGGAGACGTCGTCCGGGATCTCGAAGGCCGGATAGGGCCAGTTGAGCGCTTCGCGCGCGCCGGCGATCTCGGCGGCGCCGAGCGCAGAGCCGTGCGAGGCATGGCTGTCGGCCTTGGTCGGCGCGCCATAGCCGATGATCGTCTTGCAGGCGATCATCGAGGGCTTGTCGGAGGCCTTGGCGCGCTCGATCGCGGCGGCGACCGCCTCGCGGTCGAAGCCGTCGACATGCTCGGCATTCCAGCCGGACGCCTTGAAGCGGGCGACCTGGTCGATCGAGGTCGAGAGATCGGTGTGGCCGTCGATGGTGATGCGGTTGTCGTCCCACAGCACGATCAGCTTGTTCAGCTTCAGATGGCCGGCGAGATCGATCGCCTCGTGGCTGACGCCTTCCATCAGGCAGCCGTCGCCGGCGATGACATAGGTGTGGTGGTCGACGATGTCCTCGCCGAATTCGGCGGCGAGCATGCGCTCGGCCAGCGCGAAGCCGACCGACATGGCGAGGCCCTGGCCGAGCGGGCCGGTGGTCGTCTCGATGCCGGTGGTGTGGAAGTTCTCGGGATGGCCCGGCGTCTTCGAATGCAGCTGACGGAACTGCTTCAGCTCGTCCATGGTGACGACGCTGGAGCCGAGCAGCTCGAGGATCGAATAGAGCAGCATCGAGCCGTGGCCGGCCGACAGGATGAAGCGGTCGCGATCCGGCCAATGCGGCTCGGCGACGTCATATTTCAGGAAGCGATTGAACAGCACCGTCGCGACATCGGCCATGCCCATCGGCATGCCGGGATGGCCGGACTTGGCCTTTTCGACGGAGTCCATGGCGAGCGCGCGGATCGCGTTCGCCATCCGCGTTTCGATGTGGGGATCAATCATGTTTCGCTCTTCGCTTCGAAAAGGGGCGGAACCGCCGTGCCCGTGGCAAAGCTGCGCCCGGCCTCGTTGTCGTTGGGATCGATACCCGGTCGTTGCACCGCCCGGAAAGGTCGATGCGACAAATAACAGGTCAGGGAGTCGAGTCAATCGCGGCCCTCGGCAGGGCGAGGCCTTCGAAACCCATGACTTCCCTGCCGAAACGCCTGACTTCGCCGCGATTTGCTTTGCCGGCGGCATGCCATTGACGCTGGCTTCCGCCCCCGCCTAGAATCAAGTCGCGAGGCTTCGACGGCGAGGCGAGGGGGGCGACGCGGACATGCAAGGTGCGTCTCCAATCGAGAATGCGCTCAGGCGGCTCAATGCCGCGCTCGACGCGCTCGAAGGCGCCGTCGACGGACGGCTCGATTCCAGCCAGAGGGTCGAGGAACTCGAGAGCGAATTGCAGCGCCTCAGCCTCGATCGCTCCCGCCTCGCGCAGACGCTCGACTTCGCCGAGGCGCGCTCGGACCGGGTCGCCGACGCGAATCAGGACGTGTCGCGCCGCCTCGTCCTGGCGATGGAGACGATCAGGTCGGTCCTCGATCGCAACGGAGCGTGATGCCATGCCGCAGGTCAATGTCACCATCAACGGCAAGATCTACCGCATGGCCTGCGACGACGGCCAGGAAGCGCATCTCGAAGGCCTCGCCGACCGGCTCAACGTCGTCATCGACCGCCTGCGCCAGAGCTTCGGCGAGATCGGCGACCAGCGGCTGACCGTGATGGCGGCGCTGACCATGGGCGACGAACTGACCGAGGCGCATCGGCGCATCCGCCGCCTCGAGGCGGAACTCGCCGGCATCAACGAGACCAAGTCGGCCGTCATCGCCCGCTACGAGGACGCCGAAGCCGGCTTTGCCCGCGCGGTCGACCAGGCCGCCGCACGGCTCGAGAGCTTCGCCGACCGCCTGCTCGCGCACAGCCGTCCGGGCTGATCGGCCGGGTTCGCGCGACGCCGTCTGCCGAGCCCGATTTGGCCCGCAAAGCGAAGG
Source organism: Kaistia sp. (assembly GCA_965229325.1). Taxonomy (GTDB): domain Bacteria; phylum Pseudomonadota; class Alphaproteobacteria; order Rhizobiales; family Kaistiaceae; genus Kaistia. The sequence goes on from OZ245873.1 coordinate 4,526,155, forward strand.
CCGTCACCCCGGCGAAGGCCGGGGCCCAGGAACACCATAGGTCGGCGTTCTGCGAGATCAGCCGGTGTTCATGGATCCCGGCCTTCGCCGGGATGACGGCGGAGAGGGCGCGGCTTGCCTCGGCGCGCACCGCGTCCGTCACCGCGGCAGAGGCCGGCGCAGACGACTGAGCCTGCCGAATGATGGATGATCCGGGACAGCGGGCGAATTTCCCTAGGAGGGGGGGCGGCGCTGCCCTATATTGGGGATGGCGATGCTGCGCGGCCCGACAGGATGTCTAATTCCCCGGGGCCTTATCGATCCAAAAGGGAGCTGTCCCTGTCCTGGCCCCTGGGCTAGGGTACACGGCGCCCACCTACGCTGTAGGTTCCCGGGATCGATCAATCCATCGGCCTATCGTGGGTCGCCACCTCACCCTCTTCACCCGCGCCGAGCGTTGCAGCCTTGATCGACAAGCCCGCGCTTCGCGCCGCCGCGCTCGCCCGCCGCGCCGCCGTCGACGCCGCCGGCCGCGAGGCCCATGCCCGCGCCGCCGCGGACCATGCCGGTGTGCTGCTGGAGCGTTTCCGCGATCATGTCGTCTCGGGCTACTGGCCGATCCGCAGCGAGGCCGATCCGCGGCCGCTGCTTCGGCGCGCCGCCGCGCTCGGGGCGCGGCTCGCCCTGCCGGTGACGACGCCCGATGGCCTCGATTTCCGGCTCTGGAGCGAGGACGCACCGCTCGTTCCGGCCGGCTTCGGCACGATGGGACCGCCGCCCTCAGTGCCCCGCGTTCAGCCCGATCTCATCATCATGCCGCTCGCCGCCTTCGACCGGCGTGGCCACCGGATCGGGTATGGCCAGGGCCATTACGACCGCGCCATCGCGGCGGCGCATGCGGCGGGACGCGATCCGCTCCTGATCGGCCTTGCCTTCGCCGTGCAGGAGGTCGAAAAGGTCCCGTTCGAGCCGCATGACATTCCCCTCGATTATATCGTGACGGAGGAAGAGCTGATCGCGGCGGATCGCGGCTGATCGGCATTGGCTTTGGGGATGGATCGTGCGTCTGCTCTTTCTTGGTGACATCGTCGGCCGGCCCGGACGGGCCGTGGTTTCCAGCCAGCTGCCCGGCCTCGTCGAGCGGCATCGGCTCGATTTCGTCGTCATCAACGGCGAGAACGCCGCCGGCGGCTTCGGCATCACCGAGGAGATCGTGCAGGACGTGCTCGACGCCGGCGCCGACGTCATCACCACCGGCAACCACGCCTTCGACCAGCGCGAGGCGCTGGTCTTCGCCGAGCGGCAGCCGCGCTTCCTGCGCCCGGTCAATTTTCCGCCCGGCACGCCCGGCCGCGGCGCCAATCTCTTCATCGCCCGCAACGGCGCCCGCGTGCTCGTGATCAATGTCATGGGCCGCGTGTTCATGGATGCGCTCGACGATCCCTTCGCGGCGGTCGACCGCGAGATCGCGGCCTGTCCACTCGGCGAGCAGGCCGACGCCATCGTCGTCGATTTCCACGCCGAGGCGACCAGCGAGAAGCAGGCGGCGGCGCATCACCTCGATGGCCGCGTCAGCCTCGTCGTCGGCACGCATACCCATGTCCCGACCGCCGATCACCGCATCCTGCCAGGCGGCACCGCCTATCAGTCCGATGCCGGCATGTGCGGCGACTATGACAGCGTGCTCGGCATGGAGAAGGAGGAGCCGGTGCGGCGCTTCCTGACCAAGATCCCGTCGGGCCGGTTCTCGCCGGCGAGCGGGGAGGGGACGCTGTGCGGCCTCGCCATCGAGATCAATGAGGCGACCGGCCTCGCCACCGCCGTCGCGCCGCTCGCCATCGGCGGCGTGCTCGAGCAGAGGCTGCCGCCGTTCTGGGCCTGAGGGCTCGCGGGCGTTCTGGGGTTGACGGCGCGCGCCTTTCCGTGATCGGAGAGACGCCCATCTGTGCACTGATGATCCGTCCGGCCTCGACGGGAGCGTCCGCTCCCTCGGCCGGGCGCCCGAAAGGAGTTTCCGCCATGGCCCGCTCGGCTCTCTTGAACGTCATGGTCGCCGCGGCGATGAAGGCCGGCCGAACGCTCGCCCGCGATTTCGGCGAGGTGGAAAACCTGCAGGTCTCGCTGAAGGGACCGGGCGACTTCGTCTCCGCCGCCGACAAGAAGGCCGAGAAGACGCTGGTCGAGGAACTCTCGAAGGCCCGGCCGGGCTACGGCTTCCTCAATGAGGAATCGGCCGAGATCGAGGGCACCGACCGCGCCCATCGCTGGATCATCGATCCGCTCGACGGCACCACCAATTTCCTGCACGGCATCCCGATCTTCGCCATCTCGATCGCGCTCGAGCGCGAGGGCCAGATCGTCGCCGGCGTCATCTTCAATCCGGTGATGGACGAGCTCTATGTCGCCGAGCGCGGCGGCGGCGCCTTCGTCAACGACCGGCGCATGCGCGTCGCCAAGCGCAATGCGCTGCCCGACTGCGTCATCGCCACCGGCATCCCGCATCTCGGCAAGCCCGGCCATCCCGCTTATCTGAAGAAGCTCGGCGCGGTCATGCTCGAAAGCTCGGGCGTCCGCCGCAACGGCGCCGCGGCGCTCGATCTCGCCTGGGTCGCCTCGGGCCGCTTCGATGGCTTCTGGGAAGACGGCCTCAAGCCGTGGGATCTCGCGGCCGGCATGCTGATGGTGCGCGAGGCCGGCGGCTTCGTCAGCGATCTCCAGGGCGGCGACACCATGCTCGAGAGCGGCGACATCTGTGCCGGCAACGAGCAGATCCACAGGAAGCTGCTGGCGGTGCTGGCGCGCGCCTGATCGGGTCGGCGCGCCTCCGCGCCCGGCGTCCCGTTTTCGCCACAAGGCTGTGACCGACTGGCTGTGACCGACTGCCGCGACATTCGAAAGAAGCCGAAGCATGGCCAAGACCGATCCGGGCGGCAGCAAGACGACCAGCAAGACGTCGAAGAAGAAGGGTGCGGCGCCCGTCGAGCCGCCCTTCGGCCGGCTTTGCCTCGTGACGCCGCCGGTGTTCGATCCCGCCGTGTTCGCCCCGGTGCTCGACGCCGCTCTCGCCTCCGGCGCCGTGACGTCGCTCATCATCCTCACCGACGGCCTCGCGCCCGATACGCGGCTCGCCGCCGCCGAGCGGCTGGTGGCGATCGCGCAGGCAAACGGCACGGCGGCGCTCGTCACCGACAGTAGCCTCATCACCCGCTCGGGCGCCGATGGCCTGCATGTTTCGGGCGGCATCGCCGATCTTCGCCGGTCGGTCGCGCAGCTCCGGCCCGAGCGCATCGTCGGCGCCGGCGCCATCCACACCCGGCATGACGCCATGCTGCTTGCCGAGACCGAATGCGACTATCTGTTCTTCGGCCGCTTCGATGGCGATGACGGCCCGATGATCCATGACAAGACGCTCGATCTCGCGGCGTGGTGGTCGGCGCTGTTCGAGATCCCGGCCATCGTGATGGGCGGCACCAGCCTCGACTGCATCCCGGAAGCCGTGGCGGCGCGGATCGAATTCATCGCGCTGCGCAGCGCGGTCTGGGAGCATGCCGAGGGACCGGCGGCAGCGGTCGAGGCCGCCAATAGTCTCATCCTCGCCAGCCAGCCCGAGGCGCAGCCGTGAGGCGCACCGCTTTTGCCGCCGCCGCGCTGCTCGGTGCGCTCTCGCTCGGCGTCGCTACCATCGGCGTCCTGCCGGGCACGGCCAGCGCCGCGCCGCCGAAGCCGGCGCCGAAACCGGCCGATGCCGCGTCGTCCGCGTCCCCCGCCGGCGCGGGGGCTCCCGCCGCGCCCGCCGACGGCAAGGCCGAGCTGTTCGAGCCGCCGCCGGATCCGATGCTCGGCGTGCCGCCGCCGGACGCCGGCGTGCTGCCCTCGGCCGAGCAATATCTCCGCTCGGGCCGCGGGCTCGATGCCGATGTCGGCGATCCCGCCTTCGGGGCGTTCCAGCGCGGCTATTATCTGACGGCGTTCCGGCTGGCGCTGGAGCGGGCGAAGCTCGGCGATCCCGCCTCGCAGACGCTGGTCGGGCGCATCTATCAGGACGGGCTCGGCGTCAAGCAGAGCGACCGCGCCGCCGCCGCCTGGTATCAGCAGGCGGCGCTCGGCGGCGATCCGGCGGCGCAGCTCGCCATCGGCCTCATGTATCTCGACGGCCGCGGCGTCTCCAAGGATCGCGCCAAGGCGGCCGATGCCTTCGAGCAGGCGGCGACGTGGAACGACCGCGCCGCGCTCTACAATCTCGGCCTGCTCTATTTGCAGGGCGACGTCCGGCCGCGCGATCCGCTGAAGGCTGCCGATCTCTTCGGCAAGGCCGCGGCGCAAGGCAGCGCCGATGCGCAATACGGCCTCGGCCAGCTCTATGCCGCCGGCGACGGCGTCGTGCTGGACGATGCCATCGCCACGATGTGGCTCGGCAAGGCGGCGAAGGCCGGCCATGCCGATGCCGAGGTCGAATATGGCATCCGCCTCTTCAACGGCACCGGCATCGCCAAGGACGAGAAGGCGGCGGCCGGCTGGTTCCTGCGCGCCGCCGAGACCGGCAATGCCATCGGCCAGAACCGCTATGCCCGCATGCTGGCGATCGGCGCCGGCGTGCCGCAGGACCGCATCGAGGCGGCGAAATGGCATCTCATCGCCGCGCGGGTCGGCGCCAAGGATGCGTGGCTCGACGATTTCATCGCGCGGATGTCGGACGCCGACCGCAAGAAGGCCGAGGCGCTCGCCGCCGCCTGGCCGGCCGGCGACAATCCGAAGGCGCAGCCCGCCCAGCGCCTTCAGCGCGGCGGCGGGTCGTCCGAGCCGGTCGCGACTGGACCCGCGCCGGCCGAGGAAATGCCGCCGCCCGGATTGAAGGCGCCCGCCGCTCCGCCGGCCCCCGCCGCCGCGGCGCCGCCGGCGCCGGCCGCCGGAACGCCGCCCGGCTGATGCGCGGACGCTGCTCCGCCGGCTTTATTTCGGCCGATCGAGCCCCTATAAGCGGCCATCGAACGACGAGCGCGGGCCTGCCGCGCCGCAGCTGACAGGACGATGGACCATGGCCGGCCATTCTCAATTCAAGAACATCATGCACCGCAAGGGCGCGGCCGACGCCAAGCGCTCCAAGCTGTTCGCCAAGCTCGCGCGCGAGATCACCGTCGCCGCCAAGCTCGGGCTGCCCGACCCGAAGATGAATGCGCGCCTGCGCCTCGCGATCCAGAACGCGCGCGCCGAGAACATGCCGAAGGACAATGTCGATCGCGCCATCAAGAAGGCGCTCGGCAATGACGGCGAGAACTATGACGAGATCCGCTACGAGGGCTACGGCCCCGGCGGCGTCGCCGTCGTGGTCGAGGCGCTGACCGACAACCGCAATCGCACGGCGAGCGCCGTCCGCTCCTATTTCACCCGCGCCGGCGGCGCGCTCGGCGAAACGGGCGCCGTCTCCTTCATGTTCGATCATGTCGGCCAGATCACCTACAAGGTGGACGCCGGAACGCCGGACGCGGTGATGGAAGCGGCGATCATGGCCGGGGCGGACGACGTCGAGAGCAGCGAGGACGGCCATGTCGTCATCGCCTCGTTCGAGGGCATGGGCGAAGTCGCCAAGGCGCTCGAGGAGACGATCGGCGAGGCCGAATCGGTCAAGGCCGTCTGGAAGCCGCAGAACCTCGTGCCCGTCGACGAGGAGAAGGCGGCCTCGCTCCTGAAGCTCATCGACCAGCTCGACGACGACGACGACGTCCAGGCCGTCTATACCAATTTCGAAGTCTCCGACGACGTGCTGCAGAAGCTGACCAACGCCTGATCGCGGCGCTGTTCACCGAACGTTCTGTTTTTGCCGGCCATCCTCCGCTAAATCTGGAGGATGGCTTCTGTGATTCGAATCTTGGGCATCGACCCTGGCCTCAGGCGCACCGGCTGGGGCCTCATCGAGTGCCGCGGCAATACGCTTTCCTATGTCGCCGCCGGAACGGTGCGCGCGACGCTCGACGGCGAGATGGCGCATCGGCTCGTCGCGCTGCATGAGGGGCTGACCAAGATCGTCGCGGCCATGCAGCCGGACGAGGCGGCGGTCGAGCAGACCTTCGTCAACAAGGACCCGGCCGGCACGTTGAAGCTCGGCCAGGCGCGCGGCATTGCGCTGCTGGTGCCGGCGCTCGCCGGCATTTCCGTCGCCGAATATTCGCCGAACTCGGTCAAGAAGACGGTGGTCGGCGCCGGCCATGCCGACAAGGCGCAGATCCGCATGATGGTCGGCGTTCTCCTGCCGAAGGCCGATTTCGATTCCGACGATGCCGCGGATGCGCTTGCGGTCGCCATCTGCCATGCGCATCACCGCGTCTCGCTGGCGCGGATGAAGGCGCTGGCGGGCTGAGGCGGGGCGGGGCTCGCCTTGCGGTTGTTCCGCAATTGTTCTAGTTTGGGCCCAGGAAAATCAGGACGGACGGCAGCGCCATGCGCGTCAATGCGAATGGGCAGGTGACCCTGCCGAAAGAGCTTATGGACCGGGTCGGCATCCGGCCGGGCGAAGAGGTCGAGCTCGGCCAGGACGGCAGTGTCATCACGCTGCGCAAGCTCGAGAAGACGCCCCCGCGCGAATTGACGAAGGGCGAGCAACTGGCGGCGGCGCTTCGAGGCAAGGGGACGCTGAACCGGGATCTCTCGACCGACGAGATCATGAAGCTGCTGCGCGGCGATGACTGACACGCTCGTCGACACGAACATCTTTCTCGATCTGTCGGGTGATGATCATCGCTGGGCAGACTGGTCCCAGCGCGCCCTTGCGGCGGCGATCGATTCCGGAACTCTGGTGATCAACCAGGTCATCTATGGCGAGCTCGGCGCAGGATTTTCTGCGCTCGATGATCTCGAAGCGGCGCTGCGGGATTGGCCTTTCCGCCGCGAGAACCTGCCCTGGGATGCGGCGTTCCTTGCCGGCCAGACCTATGTGGCCTATCGCCGCCGCGGCGGGACGCGGACGGCGCCGCTGCCGGATTTCTTCATCGGCGCCCATGCCGCGACGCGCGGCTACCGGCTCCTGACGCGCGACCGCGGCATCTATGCCGCCTATTTCCCGACCCTCGACATCATCTCGCCGGAGCGGCCATGATCGGCAAGCTCAAGGGCATCGTCGACTCATTCGGCGAGGACTGGGTCATCCTCGATGTCGGCGGCGTCGGCTATCAGGTGCATTGCTCGTCGCGGACGCTGCAGGCGCTTCCCCCGCCGGGCGAGGCGGCGCAGCTCGCCATCGAGACCTATGTCCGCGAGGACATGATCCGCCTTTATGGCTTCGGCGCCGATGTCGAGCGCGAGTGGTTCCGCCTGTTGATGACCGTGCAGGGCATCGGCGCCAAGGTCGCGCTCTCGGTGCTCGGTGTGCTGAAGCCGGCCGATCTCGCCACCGCCATCGCGCTGCAGGACAAGGCGCAGATCGCCCGCGCGCCGGGCGTCGGGCCGAAGGTGGCGGCGCGCGTCGTCGCCGAGCTCAAGGACAAGGCGCCGGCCTATTCGACGGCCGATCCGGCGGCGATCGCGCTGCAGGACGAGCTCGTCGCGAAGAAAGCGCCGCAGCCGGTCGCCGACGCTGTCTCGGCGCTGGTCAATCTCGGCTATCCGCAGGTGCAAGCCGGCACGGCGGTGGCGAGCGCCGCCCGCGCGGCCGGCGAGGGCGCGACGACGGAACAGCTGATCCGCCTCGGCCTCAAGGAACTGGCGCGGTGACGGTGTCGCCCGCGGGTACCGTCGCGGCGGACGCTGCCCCATGAGCGCGACGGGGCAGGGCGCCGGATCCGCCGGCCGGGCCGGCAAGGGCGGCCACCCGCTCGCGGCGTTTCTCCGCATCGTCGCGATCTTCGTCCTGCTCGGCCCGCTCGTCTTCACGGTGGTGGGCATGCTGATGTTCGGGGCCTTCGTCCTCGTCGTCGATCCAAAAAGTCTCGGCGATGTCGCGACGCTCTCGGTCGGTGCGGTGTTGATCGCTTACATCGTGGGCCTGCTGCCCGCGGCGGCGACGGGCGTGGTCGTTGCGGTCCGACATGTCGGGTTCGGCGGAGCGGGTGCGCTGATGGCTGCCCTGACCGGCGCCGGCTTCACGGCACTGATCATGCTGGCCGCCATGGGCGCGCGCGGCGGTGGTCGCCTCATCATCAAGAATCCGGCGCTGCCTCTCTGGTTGATCCTCTCCGCGGCGGCGGCGAGCCTTGCCTGCTGGTGGATCGCGATCGGACGGCGCGGGGCCGTGCTCAAGGAGGCGGCGCTGTGACCGGGCCCGGGCCGGCGGCCGGCGACGCCACCTCCGCCAGGCGCGAGGCGCTGCAGGTCGCGGTCGGCGTCGCCCTGTTCGTGCTGGTCGGGCCGATCGTGATCGGGCTGGTCCTCTTTCTCGGCATCCTCCTCTCGACGGTCATCGCCGATGCCGTCGACGCGCTGCATCTCGGCCGCCGCATCGATCCGGAAACGTCCATGGTGGTCGCGACCGGGTTGATGCTCGTCGTGCTGCGCTTCGGCTGGCTGCTGGTCTATGGCGCGTTGCTGGTGCCCTCTAGCCTTGCCGGCGCCGCGCTCGCGATCCGGCAGGTCGTCTTCGGTCCGGCAAGCTGGCGCTTCGCGGCGGCGACCGGGCTCGCGGTCGGGCTCATCGCCGATCTCGGCGTCATCGGCTATGGCCACGCGCTGCTCGGCACGGTGCGGATCGCCGTCCTCGCCGGCTGGGTGGTCATCGGCAGCCTCGTCGCGACGCTCGCCTGCTGGCGCCTCGCCGCGATGACACCGAGAGCGGCTCTCGCGCGATGAGAATGGCCGGACCGCCGCCGGTCTGATACGGACGAACCGACGAGAGTGCGGCGCAGGCCGCCGGAGGAACGATGAGCGAGAGCCGATTGCTCGGTGGCGCCGAGCAGCAGGACGACGATGACCGCACGCTGCGGCCGAAGGTCTTGGCCGATTTCGTCGGCCAGGCCTCGGCGCGCGCCAATCTTTCGATCTTCATCGAGGCGGCGCGGGCGCGGAAGGACGCGCTCGACCACGTCCTCTTCGTCGGTCCGCCCGGCCTCGGCAAGACGACGCTGGCGCAGATCGTCGCGCGCGAGCTCGGCGTCAATTTCCGCGCGACCTCGGGTCCGGTCATCGCCAAGGCCGGCGATCTCGCGGCGCTGCTCACCAATCTCGAGGAGCGCGACGTCCTCTTCATCGACGAGATTCACCGGTTGTCGCCTGCGGTCGAGGAAATCCTCTATCCGGCGATGGAGGACTACCAGCTCGATCTCATCATCGGCGAGGGCCCGGCGGCGCGCTCCGTCCGCATCGAGCTGGCGAAATTCACGCTTGTCGGGGCGACGACGCGGCTCGGCCTCCTGACGACGCCGCTGCGCGACCGCTTCGGCATTCCCGTGCGCCTACAGTTCTATACGGTCCCTGAGCTCGAGCACATCGTCGCGCGCGGGGCGCGGCTGATGGGCGTGCCGATGACCGAGGATGGCGCCAGCGAGATCGCGCGGCGCTCGCGCGGCACCCCGCGCATCGCAAGCCGCCTGCTCAGGCGGGTGCGCGACTTCGCCCATGTCGAAGGCGACGGCACGGTGACGCGCGAAGTCGCCGACCGGGCGCTGCTCCGCCTCGAGGTCGACGCCATGGGGCTCGACCAGCTCGACCGGCGCTATCTCTCGACCATCGCGCTATCGTTCGGCGGCGGCCCGGTCGGCATCGAGACGATCGCCGCGGCGCTGGCCGAGCCGCGCGATGCGATCGAGGAGATCGTCGAGCCCTATCTGATCCAGCAGGGCATGGTGCAGCGGACGCCGCGCGGCCGCGTGCTGACGCCGCATGCCTTCGCCCATCTCGGCCTCGCCGCGCCGAGCGGGCCGGCGCCCGTGCTGCCCCTGTTCGAGGACGAGCCATGACATCGGCGAGCAACACTTCGGCGAGCAACACATCGGCGACCGACGACCCGGCCGGGCTGCCCTCGTCCGGCCGCCACACCGCGGACGGCCATCTGCTGCCGATCCGGATCTATTTCGAGGACACGGATTTCTCCGGCGTCGTCTACCACGCCTCCTATGTCCGCTTCCTCGAGCGGGGGCGGACCGAATATGTCCGCCTGCTCGGCGTGCATCATGCGGCGCTCGATGCCGGGGAGACCGGCGAATCGATCGCCTTCGCGGTGCATCGGCTCGAGATCGAGTTCCGCCGTCCCGCCCGGATCGACGATGTCGTCGAGGTGGTGACGCGGCCGAAGGAGATCCGCGGCGCCCGCATCATACTGTCGCAGCAGGTGCGCCGCGGGGCCGAACTCCTGGTCGATGCCACCGTCACCGTCGTTCTGGTCAATCGCGCCGGCCGGCCCTGCAGGATTCCCGACAGTCTCGCCGAACGATTTGCTGCAGCGCCGCAATAAGGGTTGATTAACCATGCGGCCGCTATAAGAACGAGTGCTGCAGCGGCCGGGAAGACATTGGAAACGCCCTCTTTTCGACAAATTTGAAGGCGAGACAGCCCGCGGGAAGTCGCGTCCGGCCCGCCGCTTGCAAGGACAAAGTTTCCAGGCGGGGATCAGCATCAGGGCCGGTCCCGACCTCGTGACCGCCAAGGCGAGAGCCCGGGCGCGCGAGGGTCAACCCCGAGAGGTCTGAAGCGAATGAATCCGGTCGACGTGGGCCAGGCCGCACTCGACGCGCCTGCGACTAGCCTGTCCCTCATCACGTTGTTCCTCCACGCGCATATCGTCGTGAAATGCGTGATGCTCGGTCTCGGCCTCGCGTCGATCTGGAGCTGGGCGATCATCGTCGACAAGGTGCTGCTGTTCGGCCGCGTGCGCCGTCAGATCGACCGCTTCGAGAAGGTGTTCTGGTCCGGCCAGTCGCTCGAGGACCTCTACCGCTCGCTGTCGAGCCGTCCGGCTTCGGCGATGGCGGCCCTCTTCGTCGCGGCCATGCGCGAGTGGAAGCGCTCGTTCGAGGCCGGCGCCCGCTCGCCGATCGGCCTGCAGATGCGCATCGACCGCGTGCTCGACGTCACCATCGCCCGCGAGAGCGAGCGGCTGGAGAGCCGGCTGCTCTTCCTTGCGACCGTCGGCTCGGCCGGCCCGTTCATCGGCCTGTTCGGCACGGTCTGGGGCATCATGACCTCGTTCCAGGCGATTGCCGCCTCCAAGAACACCTCGCTCGCCGTCGTCGCCCCCGGCATCGCCGAGGCGCTGATGGCGACCGCGCTCGGCCTCATCGCCGCCATTCCCGCCGTCATCGCCTACAACAAGCTCGCGAGCTCGGCCGGCAAGATCACCGGCCGTCTCGAAGGCTTCGCCGACGAATTCTCCGCGATCCTGTCGCGGCAGATCGACGAGAGGACCTGAACGATGGGCATGTCGGTCGGTGGAGCGGGTGGGGGAGGCGGCCGCCGCGGCGGACGTCGCCGTCGCCGCACCACCTCGGTCATGAGCGAGATCAACGTCACGCCCTTCGTCGACGTGATCCTGGTGCTCCTGATCATCTTCATGGTCTCGGCGCCGATGCTGACCTCCGGCGTGCCGATCGATCTGCCCGAGAGCCAGGCGAAGCCGCTCTCGGCCGACAAGGACCCGATCTCGATCACCATCGATCCCTCGGGCAAGATCTTCCTGCAGGACACCGAGATCCCGCTCGACGAGATCGTGCCGAAGCTGAAGGCGATCGCCAGCACAGGCTATGACGAGCGCATCTTCGTGCGCGGCGACAAGACGAGCAATTACGGCGCGATCATGCAGGTCATGGGCCTGATCTCCGGGGCCGGCTACCGCAACATCGGGTTGGTCACGATCTCTACCCAGGGCGGATGATCCCGATGCGGACCGGGATCATCACCTCGATCATCGCCCATTGCCTCATTCTGTTCTGGGGCCTGTTTGCGCTGCCCGACACCAAGCCGTTCGACACCTCGACGGTCGAGGCGCTGCCGGTCGAACTCGTGCCGATCTCCGAGCTGACCAGCCTGCAGAAGGGCAAGAAGACGGCCGAGGTGAAGGCGACGCCGTCGCCGAACAAGCCGTCCGAGAAGGACAGCCCGAAGCCGGTGCCGACCCCGCCGCCGCCGAAGCCGACGCCGCCCTCGACGCCGCCGCCGCCGAAGGCCGAGCCGACGCCGCCGGCCCCGAAGGCCGAGGCGACCCCGCCCGCGCCGACCCCTGAGCCGCCGCCACCGGCGCCCGAGAAGCCGGCCGAGACGCCGCCGCCGGCGCCGACGCCCGATCCGACCCCGAAGCCGGCCGAGCCCGAGAAGGTCGCGGAAGCGCCGCCGCCGCCTCCGGCGCCGAAGCCGCGCGTCAAGCCCGCGCCGCCGAAGCCCGACCAGACGGCCGCCGTGCAGAAGCCGGCGACGCCGACGCAGAGCACGACCGACTCGAAGTTCGATCCCGACAAGATTTCCGCCCTGCTCGACCGGCAGAAGCCGACCGGCAGCACCGCGGCGAGCCAGCAGCCGGAGAGCTTCGGCGCCGAGGAGGCGCGCAACCCGTCCGCCATGATGACGCAGAGCGAGCTCGATGCGCTGCGCTCGCAGGTGCAGCGCTGCTGGAACCTGCCGGTCGGCTGGACCGATCCGCGCGAGGTCACGGTGACGCTGCGCTTCAAGCTCAACCAGGACGGCACCGTCAACGGCACGCCGAGCGTCGAACAATATCCCGCCAGCAACTATGGCACGGTCGCCGCCGAAGGTGCGGTCCGGGCCGTGATGCAATGCGGGCCGTATCAGCTTCCCGCCGACAAGTATGACCTCTGGAGCGAAGTGCAGATGCGCTTCAGCCCCCAGGGATGATCCCCTTTCGTCACTGCACCGCCGTTATCTTCATGCATGACCGACTGAAATCGAGACGTTCGGAGCCAAGGAACACCATCATGACGGTTCATGCCGCGAAGAGTATCGCCGCCGGGCGACCGGGTGCCGCGCCGCTCCGCCTGCTTCGCCTCGCGCTGACGAGCCTCGGCCTCGCCGTGGCGGTGATCGGCGGCGGGCTCGCGACCGCCGATCGCGCCGAGGCGCTGATCAGCCTCGATGTCACCGAGGGCAATGTCCAGCCGCTGCCGATCGCCATTCCGAACTTCCTCGGCGGCACCGAGGCCGATGCGCAGCTTGCCGCCGACATCTCGGGTGTCGTCGCGGCGGACCTCAAGCGCTCCGGCCTGTTCGCGCCGCTCGATCCCGCCTCGTTCATCGAGAAGATCACCCGCGCCGACCAGACGCCGCGCTTTGCGGACTGGACCGTCATCAACGCGCAGGCGCTCGTCACCGGCGCCGTGACGCGCGAGGCCGACGGCCGCCTCAAGGCGGAGTTCCGGCTCTGGGACATCTATGCCGGCCAGCAGATGGCCGGGCAGCAGTTCTATACGAGCCCCGACAACTGGCGCCGCGTCGCCCATATCATCGCCGATGCGATCTATGAGCGCCTCACCGGCGACGGCGGCTATTTCGATACGCGCATCGTCTATGTCGACGAGAGCGGCCCGAAGGACAAGCGCGTCAAGCGCCTCGCCATCATGGACCAGGACGGCGCCAATGCGCGCGCGCTGACGCGCGGCAACGATCTCGTGCTGACGCCGCGCTTCAATCCCTCGTCCCAGGAAATCGTCTACATGTCCTACGGGCAGGACCAGCCGCGGGTCTATCTGCTCAATATCGAGACCGGACAGCGCGAACTCGTCGGCAATTTCCCCGGCATGACCTTCGCGCCGCGCTTCGCCCCCGATGGCCAGAGCATCGTCATGAGCCTGCAGGACGAGGGCAATGCCAATCTCTACCGGATGGACCTCCGCTCGAAGAAGACGACGCGGCTGACCAATACCGCCGCCATCGACACGAGCCCGTCCTTCTCGCCGGATGGATCGCAGATCACCTTCACCTCCGATCGCGGCGGCAGCCAGCAGATCTATGTGATGGGCGCCGACGGCTCCAATCCAACGCGGATCTCGTTCGGCCAGGGCTCCTATTCGACCCCGGTGTGGTCGCCGCGCGGCGATCTCATCGCCTTCACGCGCCAGTCGTCGAACGGCTTCGCCATCGGCGTCATGAAGCCGGACGGCTCGGGCGAGCGCATCCTGACCGAGGGCTACCACAACGAGGGCCCGACCTGGGCGCCGAACGGCCGCGTGCTGATGTTCTTCCGCGACACGCCCGGCGCGACCGGCGGACCGCAGCTCTATTCGATCGACTTGACCGGCTACAACGAGTTCAAGGTGCCGACGGCGAACTTCGCCTCCGACCCGGCCTGGTCGCCGCTGATCAACTGAGGCGGCGCGCCGTCCGTGCGCCGTCCCGCTTCCCTGGCCCGCGAGGGATCGGCAGCCGCGCCTCGCGCGTTGCCGGAATCGAGGCAGGCCAAGCCTTTCGCCGCGCGGCGTCGCGTATCGCGCTATCGCTTAACCTTTGATCAACCCTGTCCGTGAACCCGCATTTAACCAAGCGGCTGTAAGTACCGGCTGGTCCGATCATGGTGGACAAGGAGTTTCTTTGATGATGGATATTCGATCGGTCTCGCACGGGATGAAGCTCGTCGGGTTCCTCGGGCTGGCACTGATGCTGGCCGCATGCGCCAACAAGCCGGGTGGTCCCGAGGGTGCCGGCGGCGGCATCGGCTCGGCGACGCCGGGCAGCGCGCAGGACTTCGTCGTCAATGTCGGCGACCGCGTGTTCTTCGATACCGACCAGACCGACGTCTCGGCGCAGGGCCGCGTCACCCTCGACAAGCAGGCCGCCTGGCTGCAGCGCTATCCGCGCTACCAGGTGACGATCGAGGGCCATGCCGACGAGCGCGGCACGCGCGAATACAACATCGCGCTCGGCGCCCGCCGCGCCACCAACGTCAAGAACTACCTCGTCTCGCGCGGCATCAGCCCGGCGCGGATGCGCACGATCTCCTACGGCAAGGAACGTCCGGTCGCGGTCTGCGACGACATCTCCTGCTGGTCGCAGAACCGTCGCGCCGTGACGGTGCTCGACAACTAGTCCATTCGTCCACCATCGGATGGCGATGCGCGGCGGCTTCCGACAGGGAGCCGCCGCAATCGTTTCGGCTGCGCGGGACGCGTCGGCGCAGCCTGAGCGTGTATGTCCATGGCCGCCGCAGGGTGCTCGGCGGGAACGCCTCCTTGCCGAGGATTTTACCTTTGGTGGCAATCGTTCCGTCACACACGCCAAATAGCCTGCCCCCGGCTCATTGAGGGAGGTTCATATGGCCGGAGCATTTGTGACGCCGCAGGATTACGGCGCGGTAGCCGACGACACGTTGAGTGGAAATCCGTCGGCCACCAACAATCGATTGCCGATCCAGCGCGCGCTCAACGCGCTTATGGCAGCGGGCGGCGGGACACTCTTCGTCGATGGCCTCTTCGCCTACACCGACTACCTCGTCATTCCGAGCAATGTGACGATCCTCGGATCGAACCAGGGCTCAGCCCGCTTTCGCCGCAAGAACGTGACCAATTCGCGGACGATTGTGGTCGGCACCTATGGGCCGGCCAATTCGAGCGGGCCGGGCAGCGAGACGCGCTACGACATCCAGGACGCCGCGATCGGGCAGCCCTTTGTGACGCTCTCCACCCTACCAGACCCCAGCCCGTTCGAAGTCGGCGGTATCGTGTTGATCGAGGGTGCGGCCAGCACCTATGGCGGCAATGGCTACGCGCCCTACAACCCGAACTTCATGACCAAGATCACGAAGATCAGCGGGTCGACCCTCTATCTCGCCCACAACCTTGACGACAACTATGTCGCGGTGACGAGCGGGACGCCCCCGGTCACGGTCAGCGCCGGCATCAGGGCGTTCAATGTCGGTACGGCATCCGGCCTCGATGACATCACGACCGACCCTGTCGTGAAGTGGCCGCTGTTCACCGCAGAGAACGTCATCATCCGCAATATGTGGTTCGACCAGCCGACGAATATCGGATGGCCGAACCTCTATGTGGCCGCCTATGGACTGGTCATGGAAGACGTGACGTGCACGGGCGGCAGCCTTGTCGGCGATCCCATCGCCTATTGCCGCTTCAGCAGGATCACGCATCAGTTCCCGCGGGCGGCGTGGGAGTTCGCCTATGCGAGCCACGATTCCGTGCTCACGGACTATATCGGCTACCGCAGCGCCGATACCAACGGCAGCCTCACCGTGCCGGTTGTGTGGGTCAACACCGGCGAGGGCGGCAAACGCATCACGTTCGATCGGTTCTCGCTCTCCGATCGCGACGACATGAGCTTCACCCCGACGGTTCTCGGCCTGTCGACCGGCAGCCAGATGCGAAACTCGAACATCTCGGTGCCCAAGGGCGTTGTGGGCTACCTGCAGAGCAATTCATCGATCACGGATTCCGTTCTGCGGGGCAATACGACTGCAGACTATGCCGTGTCACTTCTGTCCAACTCGACATTGGCGGGGAACAGGATCTATGGCGGCGCCACGCAGACCGTGATCATCGACAACAACGGAAACGCCTACGACAACCAGGTCGGCACGCCCGGGGCCATGCGCAGCCAGGACTACATCTATCTGCGCAACAACGTGACCCTCTCCACCGTCCTGCGGAACCGAACGGCCGCCAACCGCATGGATGAAATCCTGAGGCGCGGCGGCTCCGAAACGGCCATCGCCGCATCGTCAGGCATCATCAGCCTCGTCGATGTCGATATCTCGGATCTGATCCTCGGCGTTGCCTTCCGGCTGGAGATCGACTGCATTCTTCGCCTGACGGGAAGCGGTACCGGATCGGTCGCAGTTGTCGCCAGCGACGGCACGACGGAGACCGAGTGGTTCTCGGTTCCCTTCTCGTCGGTGCCGACGCCGGGATTGGTGGGCCTCGCCTCCATCATCGGGCACTACAACTCGTCGTCCGGCAAGGCGATGACGTGGCAGGCCGATCTCAATATCGGCTCGACGACGCCGCCGACCATCGTCCCCTCGGCCGGCCAGAAAACGTCGGTCGACCCCGTGCCTGCCTCGATCCGGTCGTTCGGGCTGCGGGTCAAGGGCGCGACGTCCGGCGATACGGCTGCGATCCTCAACTACGAGTTCCGGTCGATCCCCTGGGGCAGCCGCCGCTAGAACCATGACCGGCGGTCTCGGCAAATAGCTGCTGGCCGTTCGTGACGGCCGACTTTGCCCCTGGGCCGAAAGTCCCGGACATCGTCGGCCGTTTCGGCTGCGTCAAACTTTGGCCGAACTCAAGGGTCTTTGTGGGCGGAAAGGGACGCTCTTGTCCGGTGCGGCGATCCGTCCGGCTCGCGACCGCCGTCCCGCGGATGGATCCATGACGACACGCGACACGATCTTCGCCGTGGCGATCGGCGCCCTGGTGCTGACCTCGACCGCGCCGGCTCACGCGGGGCTGTTCGATATCTTCAAGCGCGAGCAGCAGGTTTCGGAGCCGGTCCAGCCGGCCCCGGTGCCGCCGGCCAGCGTCGGACCCGGCGATGCGTCGCCCGCCACCGGCTATACCGCCGATGCGCCGTCGCCCGCGAGCCAGGCCCAGGCGGCGCTCCGCATGGACCGGATGGAGCAGCAGATGCGCCAGATGACCGGCCAGATCGAGGAGCTGACCTTCCAGCTCGGCCAGTTGCAGGCGCAGATCCGCGCGATGCAGCCCGGCTCGTCGCCCCCGCGCAAGGGCGCGGCCGCGGCGACGACCACGGCGCCGCAGCTGCGTCCCTCGACCAATCCGGCCGCGGCGACGGGTGGCGACCCGATCGGGCGGGCGATCGGATCGGCAGCTCCCGCCGTCCCCGACCCGGCCGCGGCTGCGGCCGCCACCGGCGCCGGCACGCCGCCGCGCAGCCTCGGTCAGTTGCCGTCCTCGGCCGCCGGCCAGCCGCTCGACCTCGCGACGCTGGCGACGCCGCCCGCGGCCGCACCGGCGCAGCCCGCTCCCTCGGGCGATTCCCGCAACGACTATGACGCCGCTTACGACCTCGTGCTCAAGGGCGACTACGACGTCGCCGAGAACGCGTTCCAATTGTTCCTCGCCAATTATCCGGGCGATCCGCTGGCGGCGGATGCGCAGTTCTGGATCGGCGAGAGCCTCTATCAGCGCTCGGATTTTCGCGGCGCGGCCGATGCCTTCCTGACCGGCTACCAGCAATATCCGAAGAGCGCCAAGGCGCCGGACATGCTCCTGAAGCTCGGCCTGTCGCTGGTCGGGCTCGGCCAGCGCGAGGCGGCCTGCGGCACCTATGCCGAGATCCCGAAGAAGTATCCGAAGGCCTCCAACGCGCTGCTGCAGCGCGTGAAGGCCGAACAGGCCAGTGCCAGCTGCTGAGCCGGGCGAGGGCCCGGACCCCGCGGCGCTGTTTGATCGCTGGAAGGGCGAGGGCACCCTCGCGCTCGCCGTCTCGGGCGGGGCGGATTCGCTCGCTTTGATGCTGCTCGCGGCGCGCTGGCGGGCGGAGCTCGCCGATGGGCCGCGGCTCGTCGTGTTCTCGGTCGATCACGGCCTCAGGCCGGAGGCGGCCGGCGAGGTGGCGATGGTCGGCGCGGCGGCGGCCCGGCTCGGCCTCGCCTTTCGTCCGCTCAAGGCGACGGGCTTTGCGCCGAGCGCCGATATCGAGGCGGCGGCGCGCACCATGCGCTATCGCCTCCTGTTCGAGGCGGCGCGGGCGGAGGGCGCTGGCGTCATCATGACCGCGCATCACGCCGACGACCAGGCCGAGACGCTGCTGCTGCGCCTTGCGCGCGGCTCTGGCGTCTATGGCCTCGCGGCGATGGCGGCGGAGAGCGAGCGGGACGGCCTCCGCCTCGCGCGGCCGCTGCTCTTGATGCGGCGGGCGGATCTCGTCCGCATCGTCGCGGATGCGGGGCTTTCGCCTGCGGCCGATCCGCACAATGCCGATCGCCGCTTCGCCCGCGCCCGCCTCCGCTCCCTGATGCCGGCGCTCGCCACCGAGGGGCTCGACACGCCGACGCTCGCCGCCACCGCCGCAAGGCTGCGCCGCGCGGCAGCCGCCATCGACGACTATGCCGACCGGGTGCTTCGCGCGGCGACCGTCGACGCGACCGGCGCGCTGCGCCTCGATGCCGGACTCTATGCGCGGGAGCCGGAGGAGACGCGGCTGCGCGTGCTCGCCCGCATTCTCCGCGCCGTCGGCGGCGCCGACTATACCCCGCGCCTCGACAGCCTCATGCCGCTCGCGGCGCTGCTGACCGAGGGCGAGGGGCCGGTGCCGGCGCGCACGCTGGCCGGCGTCGCCATCGACCGGCGCAAGGGACAGCTGCGTTTCCAGCGCGAGGCGGGGCGGACGGGACTGCCGGAGATCGGCGTTTCCGGCGGCTATGCCGGCCTCTGGGACGGCCGCTTCCGCGTCGAGATCAGCCCGGCCGAGGCGCCGCTGCGGCTCGGTGCGCTCGGCGAGGCGGGGCGGCGGGCGCTTGCGGCCTGCCTGCCGGACGGGCTGCCGCGCGCGATTGCCGCGACGCCGGCGCTCTTTCGCGGCGAGACCCTCATCGCCGCGCCGCCGCTCGGTCTTGCGGCTGGGCCGGAGCATGGCGTGACCTTGTCGATTGAGGTCATCGTCGCCGATCGGCTTGCCGAACGCATCCCGGCCGAAGCGTCATGACGACGCTCTCAACCATTCCCGCATTTTATGCATCTGCGCGGACGGGCCTTCACTTGGCTTCACAGCGTCCTACACCTATCTTACTCGTCGACAAGCGGCGCCCCTTGCGCGGCTTCCCGCCCCTGAAGGGACTCTTATGAACGCGAATTTTCGCAACTTCGCCGTATGGGTCATTATCGGCCTGCTTCTGATCGCGCTGTTCAACCTGTTCCAGAACCCGGGCCCGCGCGCCGCCGGCCAGGATATTGCCTATTCGCAGTTCCTGAACGACGTCGATTCCGGGCGGGTGAAGAGCGTCGTGATCGCGGGCCAGCAGATCAGCGGCTCCTATACCGACAACAGCGGCTTCCAGACCTTCGCGCCGCAGCAGGACAGCGATCTCGTCAAGCGGCTCGAGGCGAAGAGCGTCGCGATTTCCGCGAAGCCGCCGTCCGAGGCCGGCACCTCGCTGATCGGCGTGCTGATCTCGTGGTTCCCGATGTTCCTGATCCTCGCGGTCTGGATCTTCTTCATGCGCCAGATGCAGGGCGGCGCCGGCGGCAAGGCGATGGGCTTCGGCAAGTCGAAGGCCAAACTCCTGACCGAGGCGCATGGCCGCGTCACCTTCGATGACGTCGCCGGTGTCGACGAGGCCAAGGAAGACCTGCAGGAGATCGTCGAGTTCCTGCGCGATCCGCAGAAGTATCAGCGGCTCGGCGGCCGCATTCCGCGCGGCGTGCTGCTCGTCGGCCCGCCCGGCACCGGCAAGACGCTGACGGCGCGCGCCGTCGCCGGCGAAGCCAATGTGCCGTTCTTCACCATTTCGGGCTCCGACTTCGTCGAGATGTTCGTCGGCGTCGGCGCGAGCCGCGTGCGCGACATGTTCGAGCAGGCGAAGAAGAACGCGCCCTGCATCATCTTCATCGACGAAATCGACGCGGTCGGTCGCCATCGTGGCGCCGGTCTCGGCGGCGGCAATGACGAGCGCGAGCAGACGCTGAACCAGCTGCTCGTCGAGATGGACGGCTTCGAGCAGAACGAAGGCATCATCATCATCGCCGCGACCAACCGTCCGGACGTGCTCGACCCGGCGCTGCTGCGCCCCGGCCGTTTCGACCGGCAGGTCATGATCCCGAACCCGGACGTCAATGGCCGCGAGCGCATCCTGAAGGTGCATGCCCGCAAGGTGCCGATGTCGCCGGACGTCGATCTGAAGACGCTCGCCCGCGGCACGCCCGGCTTCTCGGGCGCCGATCTCATGAACCTCGTCAACGAGGCGGCGCTGCTGGCGGCAAGGCGCAACAAGCGCATGGTCACCATGGCCGAGTTCGAGGACGCCAAGGACAAGGTGATGATGGGCGCCGAGCGCAAGTCGCTCGCCATGACGGCCGAGGAGAAGCGGAACACCGCCTATCACGAGGCCGGCCATGCGACGATCGCGCTGCTGCTCTCGTCGACCATTGACCCGATCCACAAGGCGACGATCATTCCGCGCGGCCGTGCGCTCGGCATGGTGATGACGCTGCCGGAATCGGACCGTTACAACTGGACCTACGAGAAGGCGATCTCGCGTCTGGTCATGCTGTTCGGCGGCCGCGAAGCCGAGATCCTGACCTTCGGTCCGGAGAAGGTGACGACGGGCGCTGCCGGCGACATCCAGATGGCGACGAGCCTCGCCCGCTCGATGGTCATGGAATGGGGCATGTCGGAACGGCTCGGCCGCGTTCGCTATCGCTCCAACGAGCAGGAGGTCTTCCTCGGCCACTCGGTCACGCAGTCGAGCAACATGTCCGACGAGACGGCCAAGATCATCGACGAGGAAGTGCGCAAGCTCATCGAGCATGGCGAGAGCGAGGCGCGGCGTCTCATCACCGAGAACCGCGAGCAGTTCATCGCCATCGCCGAGGCGCTGCTCGAATACGAGACGCTGACGGGCGACGAGATCCGCGGCCTCCTGGCCGGCAAGGCGCCGATCCGTGATTCGGGCGACGACACGCCGCCCTCGCGTCCCTCGGTGGTTCCCTCGACCCGCCGGCCCGGGCCGAAGGGCGACACCGGCCTCGAGCCGCAGCCGCAGGCCTGACACGGGTCCAAGCAGCGCAAAGCAGATCGGGCGGCCTTCGGGCCGCCCTTTTCGTATCCGAAGGATGCGCCGGGGCGAATGTGACGCCCGCTCATGAATTTTGAACGGTCTTCGCCTAGTGTTCGCACTATGAAGGTCCGCAGGCGCAAAGACGGAACCAGCTGATGGCACGCAAACTGTTCGGCACCGACGGCATTCGCGGCAAGGCGAACGCCTTCCCGATCACCCCGCAGATGGCGTTGCAGGTCGGCATCGCCGCGGGCATCGCGTTCCGCAACGGCGCCCATCGTCACCGCGTCGTCATCGGCAAGGACACCCGCCTCTCCGGCTACATGATCGAGCCGGCGCTGACCGCCGGCTTCACCGCCGCCGGCATGGACGTGTTCCTGCTCGGGCCGATGCCGACGCCGGCCGTCGCCATGCTGACGCGCTCGCTGCGCGCCGATCTCGGCGTCATGATTTCCGCCTCGCACAACCCCTTCGAGGACAATGGCATCAAGCTGTTCGGCCCGGACGGCTACAAGCTTTCCGACGAGGCCGAGGCGAGGATCGAGGCGCTGATCGAGGAGGACCTCTCCGGCCGTCTCGCGGCCTCGGCCGATCTTGGCCGCGCCAAGCGCATCGACGGCGCACGCGAGCGCTATGTCGAGTTCGCCAAGCGCACGCTGCCGAAATCGCTCGATCTCTCCGGGCTGCGCATCGTCATCGATTCCGCCAATGGCGCCGCCTACAAGGTGGCGCCGGAGGCGCTGTGGGAGCTCGGCGCCGAGGTCATCTCGGTCGGCGACAAGCCCGACGGCCTCAACATCAACCGCGATGTCGGCTCGACGGCGACCGACGCGCTGCGGAAGAAGGTGCACGAGGTGCGCGCCGATATCGGCATCGCGCTCGATGGCGACGCCGACCGCGTCATCATCGTCGACGAGCGCGGCGAGATCGTCGATGGCGACCAGCTGATGGCGGTGGTCGCGGCCTCCTGGGCCGAGGACGGCAAGCTGTCGAAGCCCGGCATCGTCGCCACCATCATGTCCAATCTCGGCCTCGAGCGCTATCTCGGCTCACTCGGCCTGTCGCTGGCGCGCACCAAGGTCGGCGATCGCTATGTCGTCGAGCATATGCGCCAGCATGGCTACAATGTCGGCGGCGAGCAATCGGGCCACCTGATCCTCTCCGACTTCTCCACGACCGGCGACGGCCTCGTCTCGGCGCTGCAGATCCTCGCCGTGGTGCGCCAGACCGGCAAGCCGGTGAGCGAGGTCTGCCGCCGCTTCGAGCCGGTGCCGCAGATCCTCAAGAATGTCCGCTTCGCCGGCGGCAAGCCGCTCGACACCGCCAGCGTCAAGGCGGCGATCGCCGAGGGCGAAGCCCGCCTCTCCGGCTCCGGCCGCCTCGTCATCCGCCCCTCCGGCACCGAGCCGCTGATCCGCGTCATGGCCGAAGGCGACGACGAGAGCGTCGTCACCTCCGTGGTCGACGACATCTGCGTCGCGCTGAAGCAGGTCGCGGCGTAGCTGCTTCACGGCGGCAGGCGAGGGGGCGTAGCCTGCACCTCTCGCATGAGGAGAGGAAAGTCCGGGTGAGGGACTTGGCCTCTCCGGTGAGCCCGTAAACCCTCACCCGCCGCGCCTTCAGCGCGTCGACCTCTCCCTCAGGGAGAGGTGAAGCAAGTCGGCCGCACCGATAACCGATCGCCTGGGCGCCGGCCGCCTCCCTCTCCCGCGGAGCGGGGGAGGGTCGGGGAGGGGGTTGCCGGCCGTGGCGTCGGAACGTGCTGAAGAAGGCAGGAGGGCCCCCCTCTCCATCTCTCCCCCACGAAGGGGGAGAGGGCTTTGCTCAGGCCTTCATGGGCAGAGGGCGCAAGGGCCTCGACAGCCTCAAAACGTCGGCGGCGTGCAGGCCGAGACGAGTTCGAGTTCGCCGTCGCCGATGTTGCGGAAGGCGTGCGGCTGGCGGCTGTCGAAGAAATAGGCGTCGCCCGGCTCCAGCTCGTAGCGGACGCCCGCGACTTCTAGCTGCATGCGGCCGCGGATGACGAGGCCGGCTTCCTCGCCCTGGTGCGAGAGCATCGCCTTGCCGCTTTCGGCGCCGGGCTTGTAGCGCTCGTGGATCATCTGCAGCGCGCGGCCCTCGAGATTGGCGCCGACCTGGCGGAACGAGATCGGGCCGCCGGCGATCTCCTTGAGGTCTGCGGCGCGGAAGACAACCTGCTCGCGATCCCCCGGCGGGCCGGCGAAGAATTCGCCGAGGCTGATCGGGATGCCGGAGAGGATCTGGCGGAGGCCCGACACCGACGGGCTGACGCGGTTGGCCTCGACCATCGAGACCGTGGCATTCGAGACGCCGGCCCGCTTCGCCAGCGCCCGCTGCGACAAGCCTTCGCGGAGGCGGAGGTCCCGCAGCCTTGCGCCGACGTCGATATCGAAGCTGCTCGCGTTCATGTGTTCAAGATATAGAACAGTCTTAACGGTGGCAACGAATTGACCGGTGGTTTTGGCGGGAATACGTTCATGAAAATGATCGCTCCGCCAGAATGCGGAACTCGCACAAGGACTTTTCGCAGCATGACCGCACCGCTTCGCCCGAACAATCTCGAAGCCTTCTGGATGCCGTTCACCGCCAACCGGCAGTTCAAGCAGGCACCGCGCATGCTCGTCGCCGCCAACGGCATGCACTACACCTCCGCCGACGGACGGCAGATCCTCGACGGCACCGCAGGCCTCTGGTGCGTCAATGCCGGCCATGGCCGCGCCAAGATCGTCGAGGCCGTCTCGGCGCAGGTCGCCGAGCTCGATTATGCCCCGGCCTTCCAGATGGGCCATCCGAAGGCGTTCGAGCTCGCCGCGCGCCTCGCCGGCATGATGCCCTCGCCGCTCGACCATGTGTTCTTCACCAATTCCGGCTCCGAGGCTGTGGATACGGCGCTGAAGATCGCGCTCGCCTATCATCGCGCCCGTGGCAAGGGCACGAAGTTCCGCCTGCTCGGCCGCGAGCGCGGCTATCACGGCGTCGGCTTCGGCGGCATCTCGGTCGGCGGCATCTCCGGCAACCGCAAGACCTTCGGCACGCTCTTGACCGGCGTCGACCACATCCGCCACACGCATGACCTCTCCCGCAACGCTTTCACGCGCGGCGAGCCGGAATATGGCGCCGAATTCGCCGACGACCTCGAGAAGGTCATCGCGCTGCATGACGCCTCCAACATCGCCGCGCTGATCGTCGAGCCGGTCGCCGGCTCGACCGGCGTGCTGCTGCCGCCGAAGGGCTATCTCCAGCGCCTGCGCGAGATCTGCGACAAGCACGACATCCTCTTGATCTTCGACGAGGTCATCACCGGCTTCGGCCGCCTCGGCACGCCGTTTGCCGTCGACTATTTCGGCGTCGTTCCGGACATGGTCTGCACCGCCAAGGGCATCACCTCGGGCGTCGTGCCGATGGGCGCGGTGTTCGCCGGCAAGCACATCTACGACGCCTTCATGGATGCGCCGGAGAACACGATCGAGCTCTTCCACGGCTACACCTATTCGGCGCATCCGGTCGCCTGCGCCGCGGCGCTCGCCACCCTCGACATCTATGCCGAAGAGGGGCTGCTCACCCGCGCCGCCGAGCTTTCGGACTATTGGGCCGATGCGCTGCACAGCCTCAAGGGCCTGCCGCATGTCATCGACATCCGCAATCTCGGTCTGATCGGCGCCATCGAACTCGACCCGATCGCCGGCGCCCCGACCAAGCGCGCCTTCTCGATCTTCCTGAAGGCGTTCGAGGCCAATCTGATGATCCGCACGACGGGCGACATCATCGCGCTGTCGCCGCCGCTGATCATCGAGAAGTCGCATATCGACCAGATCTTCGAGACGCTCGGCCGCCTGCTCAAGCAGGCCGATTGAGGCGAGGGGGAGGAGAGAACCATGGAGACGATCCAGAACCTCGTCGGCGGCAAGAAGGCCGCCTCGGCCTCGACGCGCACGGCGCCGATCTTCAATCCGGCGACGGGCGAGCAGACGGCCGTGCTGCCGCTCTCGACCGCCGCCGAACTCGACGCCGCTGTCGCGATCGCCAAGGCGGCGTGGCCCGCCTGGGCCGAGACGCCGCCCTTGAAGCGGGCGCGGGTGATGTTCCGCTTCAAGGACCTCCTCGAGCAGAACGCCGACCGCATCGCGCGGGCGATCTCGGCCGAGCATGGCAAGACGCATGACGACGCGCTCGGCGAGGTGCAGCGCGGGCTCGAAGTGGTCGAGTTCGCCTGCGGCATCCCGCATCTCCTCAAGGGCGAATATTCGAAGAATGTCGGCCCCTCGATCGACAGCTATTCCGATCGCCAGCCGCTCGGCGTCGTCGCCGGCATCACGCCGTTCAACTTCCCCTGCATGGTGCCGCTCTGGATGTATCCGGTCGCGATCGCGGCCGGCAATTGCTTCATCCTGAAGCCATCCGAGAAGGATCCGAGCGCGGCGATGGTCGTCGCCGAACTGCTGCTGGAGGCGGGGCTGCCGGCCGGCGTGCTCAGCGTCGTGCATGGCGACAAGGAGATCGTCGACGCGATCCTGCATCACCCCGACATCAAGGCGGTCTCCTTCGTCGGTTCGACGCCGATCGCCTCCTATGTCTATGCGACGGGCACGGCGGCGGGGAAGCGCGTTCAGGCGCTCGGCGGCGCCAAGAACCACATGGTCATCATGCCCGACGCCGACATGGACAAGGCGGCGGATGCGCTGATGGGCGCGGGCTATGGCTCGGCCGGCGAGCGCTGCATGGCGGTCTCGGTCGCCGTGCCGATCGGCGAGCGGACGGCAGATGCGCTGATCGAGGCGCTGGCGCCGCGTGTCCGCGCGCTCAAGATCGGGCCGGCGACCGACCGCGAGGCCGAGATGGGCCCGCTGGTCACCAAGCAGCACCTCGACAAGGTCTCGTCCTATATCGACAAGGGCGTCGCGGAGGGCGCGAAGCTCGTCGTCGACGGCCGCGGCTTCGCGCTGCAGGGCTATGAGGGCGGCTACTTCATCGGTGGCACGCTTTTTGATCATGTGGACAAGGAAATGACGATCTACCGCGAGGAGATCTTCGGTCCGGTCCTCTCGGTGCTGCGCGCCGCGACCTATGACGAGGCAGTCAGGCTGATCAATGCCCATGAATTCGGCAACGGCACCGCGATCTTCACGCGCGACGGCGACGCTGCCCGCTCCTTCGCCGACAAGATCGAGGCCGGCATGGTCGGCATCAACGTGCCGATCCCGGTGCCGGTCGCCTATCATTCCTTCGGCGGCTGGAAACGGTCGATCTTCGGCGACCATGCCATCTATGGCCCCGAAGGCGTCCGCTTCTACACCCGCATCAAGACCGTCACCTCGCGCTGGCCTGACGGCATCAAGTCGGGCGCCGTGTTCAACTTCCCGACGATGTGAGGGCGATACGCGGTCAAGCGGATTGACGTCTCGGCTGTCGATGGATATTTATACACATGGACAGTCGCACCGTCATCCGCATGATCGAAGCCGATGGCTGGTTCAGGGTCGGCCAGACCGGAAGTCACGTCCAGTTCCGGCATCCGACCAAGCCCGGCCGGACCACCGTCCCGTATCCCAAGCGCGACTTTCCGATCAGGACCTTGATGAGCATGGAGCAGCAGTCCGGCGTCAGGCTGAGGAGGGTTTGATGGCAAACTATATCGGGATCATCCACAAGGATCCGGACAGCGACTACGGCGTGTCGTTTCCGGACTTTCCCGGCTGCATCACGGCCGGGCTCGATCTCGACGATGCGCGAGCGATGGCCGAGGAAGCGCTGGCCTTTCATGTCGAGGGCATGATGGAGGACGGCGAGCCGATCCCCGAGCCTTCGTCGCTCGAGGCCGTCATGGCGGATCCGGTGGCGCGCGAAGGCGTGGCGATCCTGGTGCCGCTCCGCATCGTGGTGAAGTCGGTGCGGGTCAACATCACCGTGCCGGAGGATGCGCTCCGCGAGATCGATGCCTATGCCGAACGAGAGGGCTTCACCCGGTCCGGCTTTCTGGTCACCGCCGCCAAGAAGGCGATGCGTGACGCGGCCTAGGCTGCGCACGGGTCGATAGACACCAAACAACTGGCCTTCAGTCCAACCGACGAGAATGAACATGATCCCCCCGACCGATAATCTCCGCATCAATGGCGACCGCCTGTGGGAGAGCCTGATGGAGATGGCGAAGATCGGGCCCGGTCTTCGGGGCGGCAACAACCGGCAGACGCTGACCGACGCCGATGGCGAGGGGCGGCATCTGTTCCAGGCCTGGTGCGAGGCGGCCGGCCTCACCATGGGTGTCGACAAGATGGGGACGATGTTCGCGACCCGCGCCGGCACCGATCCGGCGGCGCTGCCCGTCTATGTCGGCTCGCATCTCGATACGCAGCCGACCGGCGGCAAATATGACGGCGTGCTCGGCGTGCTCGCGGCGCTCGAGGTGGTGCGCAGCCTCAACGATCTCGGCATCAAGACCAAGCACCCGATCGTGGTCACCAACTGGGCCAATGAGGAGGGCGCGCGCTTCGCGCCGGCCATGCTCGCCTCCGGCGTCTTCGCCGGCCAGATGACGCTCGACTACGCCTATGGCCGCAAGGATCCCGAGGGCAAGACCTATGGCGAGGAGCTGAAGCGGATCGGCTGGCTGGGCACCGAGGAGGTCGGCGCGCGCAAGATGCACGCCTATCTCGAATATCACATCGAGCAGGGGCCGATCCTCGAGGTCGAGGAGAAGACGATCGGCGTCGTGACGCATTGCCAGGGCCTCTGGTGGCTCGAGGTGACGCTGACCGGCAAGGAGGCGCATACCGGCTCGACGCCGATGGCGATGCGCGTCAATGCAGGCCTTGCCATGGCCCGCATCATCGAGATGGTGCAGGCCCTCGCGATGGAGAACCAGCCGGGCGCCGTCGGCGGCGTCGGCCAGGTTTTCTTCACGCCGAATTCGCGCAACGTGCTGCCCGGCAAGGTCGTGTTCACGATCGACATCCGCTCGCCCGACCGGACGAAGCTCGACGGCATGCGCGCGCGCATCGAGGAAGAGGCGCCGCTGATCGCCGCCGAGCTCGGCGTCGGCTGCTCGATCGAGCCGGTCGGCCATTTCGATCCCGTCACCTTTGATCCGACCCTGGTCGGGCGCGTGCGCAGCGCCGCCGAGCGGCTCGGCTACAGCCACATGGACATCATTTCCGGCGCCGGGCACGATGCCTGCTGGGCCGCCAAGGTCGCGCCGACCACGATGATCATGTGCCCCTGCGTGGACGGGCTGTCGCACAACGAAGACGAGACCATCACGCCCGAATGGGCATCAGCCGGGGCGGACGTGCTGCTGCACGCCGTGCTCGAGACGGCCGAGATCGTCGGCTGACAGGCCCGCCAGAACCAAAGAGGGATTTGAACATGTCGACGGTGATCAAGGGCGGCACGATCGTGGCCGCGGACCGCAGCTACGAGGCGGATATCCTCATCGAGGGCGAGACGATCAAGGCGATCGGCCCGGACCTTTCGGGCGACACGGTGGTCGATGCGTCCGGCGCCTATGTCATGCCCGGCGGCATCGATCCGCACACCCATCTCGAGATGCCCTTCATGGGCACCACGGCGGCCGAGACCTGGGAGAGCGGCAGCTTCGCCGCCATCTCGGGCGGCACGACGACGGTGGTCGACTTCGTCATTCCGGGCGAGGACGGCATGATCGCCGCCATGGACGCCTGGGCCGAGCGCGCGGCGCGCCAAGCGACCGGCGACTATTCCTTCCACATGGCCGTGACCGGCTGGTCGGAGAAGCATTTCGACGAGATGGAGAAGGTGGTGGCGCGCGGCGTCAACACCTTCAAGCATTTCATGGCCTACAAGGGCGCGCTGATGGTGAACGACGACGAGATGTTCGCCTCGTTCCAGCGCTGCGCGGCGCTCGGCGCGCTGCCGCTCGTCCATGCCGAGAATGGCGACATCGTCGCGGCGCTGCAGCAAAAATATATGGCCGAGGGCCGTCCGGGTCCCGAGAGCCACGCCTTCTCGCGGCCGCCCGAGGTCGAGGGCGAGGCGACCAACCGCGCCATCATGATCGCCGATGCCGCGGGCGTCCCCGTCTATATCGTGCACACCTCCTGCGAGCAGGCGCATGAAGCGATCCGCCGCGCCAGGCAGAAGGGCATGCGCGTCTATGGCGAGCCGCTGGTGCAGCATCTCGTGCTCGACGAGCGCGAATATTTCTCGAAGGACTGGGACTACTCGGCGCAGCGCGTGATGAGCCCGCCCTTCCGCGACAAGAGCCACCAGGACAGTCTCTGGGCGGGTCTCGCCGCCGGTTCGCTGCAGGTGGTCGCCACCGACCATGCCGCCTTCACCACGGCGCAGAAGCGCTTCGGCCTCGACAACTTCACCAAGATCCCGAACGGCACCGGCGGCCTCGAGGACCGGATGCCCGTGCTGTGGACGCGCGGCGTCGAGACCGGGCGGCTGACGCCGAACGAGTTCGTCGCGGTGACCTCGACCAACATCGCGCAGATTCTCAACATCTATCCGCAGAAGGGCGCGATCCTGCCCGGCTCCGACGCCGACCTCGTCGTCTGGGATCCGAAGCTCTCGAAGACCATCACCGCCGCCAGCCAGAAGTCGATCATCGACTACAATGTGTTCGAGGGCATCGCCGTCACCGGCCTGCCGCGCTACACGCTGTCGCGCGGCGAGATCGTCTGGTCGGAGGGCCAGAACTCCGGCGCCAAGCCCGGCCGCGGCAAGTTCATCGCCCGCAAGCCGTTCCCGGCCGTCAACAAGGCGCTGTCGACGTGGAAGGAGATCACCGCGCCGCGCTCGGTGACCCGCTCGGCCGAACATATGCCGATCGGCGTTTGAGGGTTCGATGACCGGGGAGGGGACATCGGCCCGCAAGACCGAGGCGCCGGCGATCGAAATCGCCGGCCTCTCGCTGGTCTTCACCACCAATGACGGGCCGGTCCAGGCGCTGTCCAATATCGACCTGACGGTCGAGCGGGGCGAATTCGTCTCGTTCATCGGGCCGTCCGGCTGCGGCAAGACCACGCTGCTGCGCGTCATCGCCGATCTCGAACAGCCGACCGGCGGCTCGATCACCGTCAACGGCGTCTCGCCGGAGGAGGCGCGGCTGGCGCGGGCCTATGGCTATGTCTTCCAGGCCGCCGCGCTCTATCCCTGGCGGACCATCGCCCGGAATGTCGGCCTGCCGCTGGAGATCATGGGGCTGCCCGGCTCTGAGCGCGACCGCCGCGTCGCCGACAATCTGGCGCTGGTCGATCTTTCCGGCTTCGAGCGGAAATATCCCTGGCAGCTCTCTGGCGGCATGCAGCAGCGCGCCTCGATCGCCCGCGCGCTCGCCGTCGAGCCCGATCTTCTCCTGATGGACGAGCCGTTCGGCGCGCTCGACGAGATCGTCCGCGATCATCTGAACGAAAAGCTGCTGCGGCTCTGGGACCGGACGAAGAAGACCGTCGTCTTCGTCACCCATTCGATTCCGGAGGCGGTCTTCCTCTCGACCAAGATCGTGGTGATGTCGCCGCGGCCCGGCCGCGTCACCGACATCATCGACTGCGGCTTCCCGCGCGATCGCACGCTCGACATCCGCGAGACGCCGGAATTCCTCGCCATCGCCGCGCGCGTCCGCGCCGGGCTCCGGGCAGGGCACTCCTATGAGGATTGAGGGCGCGCGGCTGGCAAGGCCCTCACCCCGGCCCTCTCCCATGGGGAGAGGGGGCAGGGGGGGCTCAGGCGGTTTCGGGGGGCTTGTCCTCCGCGGGACGGCCGCTTCCTTCCCTCTCTCCCTTAGTCCTTCCTTCCCCCTCTCCCCCAGGGAGAGGGCCGGGGTGAGGGCCTTCGGCTGTATTGCTGCATCGGCAAAGGCCCCCCTCTCCAGCTCTCCCCCGCAAGGGGGGAGAGGGCAGGTCGTGCCGTTTACCACCGCACTGCCGATCGGGACGGGTGCTTCCTTCCCCCTCTCCCCCAGGGAGAGGGTTGGGGTGAGGGCCTTTGGCCGCGCCATCGCGCCAGCGAAAGGCCCCCTCTCCATCTCTCCCCCGCAAGGGGAGAGAGGGCAGGTCCATGCGTTTGCGCGTGCGTGGCCAATGGGAGAGGCGCCGCCTTCCTTCACCTCCCCCCTTGCGGGGGAGGCCGGGTGGGGGACTTCCTTCTCAGCCTCAGCCTCAGGCCGGCACCAGCGCATCCAGTTCGGGCAGCAGCACGACGCTTTCCTGCTCGTTGGGGTCGGTGCGTGCGATGACCGCGGTGCAGGGGGCGTCGGAGAGATTGGCGGGGAGGTGCGGCACGCCGGCGGGGATGTAGAACATGTCGCCGGCCTTGACGACGACATGCTGCTCGAGACGTTCGCCGAACCAGGTATGGACCTCGCCGGAGAGGGCGTAGATCGCCGTCTCGTGGCTCTCGTGCAGATGCGCCTTGGCGCGGCCGCCGGGCGGAATGGTGAGGAGCAGCATGCAGATGCCCTTGGCGCCGACCGCCTCGGCGGTGATGCCCCCGATATAGTCGAACCCCTGCTTGCCGTGATAGCTCGTCGCCCCCGGCCGGACCAGTCGGCAGGTCGCGGTGGTCTCTGCTTCGGACATGATGATCGCCTCCCGGCGGCGCCGCGTCTCGGACGCCGCTCTCCGGATCGTCGCCAAAGCGGCGCAGAGCGTCAATGCCGGCGGGAGGCGCTGCAATGACCGTCCGCGCAGCGCCGCTGCCGATCGCTCAGCGCCCGCCGGGCCGGACGCTGCCGGTGCTGACGGTAACGCTCGCCCTGCTCGTGCTCTGGTATGTCGCCGCCTATTTCATGAATGCGACGCTGGCGCGCGACGCCCTTGCCCGCGCCGGCAAGCAGCCGACGGCGCAGGAACTGCTGCTCGCGACCTATGCCATGGAGCGGCCGCTGCTGCCGGCGCCGCATCAGATCGTCACCGAGCTCTGGAAATCGACGGTCCAAACGCCGATCAGCTCGAAGAAGAGCCTCGTCTATCATGCCTGGGTGACGCTGTCGGCGACGCTGGTCGGGTTCCTGTCCGGCACGCTGCTCGGCCTCGTCCTCGCCGCGGCGATCGTGCATGTGAAGAGCCTCGAGAAGAGCCTGATGCCCTGGGTGATCGCCTCGCAGACCATCCCCATCGTCGCCATCGCGCCGATGATCGTGGTGGTCGGCTTCAACCTCATGAACGGGCAGATGGGCTTCTCGACCGATGCCTCGCGCTTCATCGCCAAGGCGCTGATCTCGACCTATCTCTCCTTCTTCCCGATCACGGTCGGCCTCGTGAAGGGGCTGCGCTCGCCCGACATCATCCTCGTCGACCTGATGCGGACCTATTCGGCCAATCGCTGGCAGACCTTCTGGAAGCTGCGCATGCCCGCCGCGCTGCCCTTCCTGTTCGCCTCGATGCAGGTCGCCATCGCCATCAGCCTCGTCGGCGCCATCGTCGGCGAACTGCCGACCGGCGCCTCGGCCGGCATCGGCGCGCGGCTCCTCGCCGGCTCCTATTACGGGCAGACGGTGCAGATCTGGTCGGCTCTTGTCGCCGCCTCGGTGCTCGCGGCGCTGCTCGTCTGGATGGTCAATCTCGGCGGCACCGCCGTCGTCAAGCGCATGGGGCTGGCGCGATGAGGGCTGGTGTTGCGATAGGCCCTCACCCTGGCCCTCTCCCTGGGGGAGAGGGGATGCGACCGCAGTCTTCATCGGCATCGTGCACAACGCCGCAGTCCCCCCTCTCCCTCAGGGAGAGGGTCGGGGTGAGGGCCTTGGCACCCGCCCCGGAGCGCGCGCCATGAACCGGACGCGCGGCCGTCTCCTGCCGTCCCTGGCGCTGATCGGGCTGATCGCGGCGGCGCTGCTGCCGCTGGATGCCGCCGATCCCTCCAGTCTCCTCGTTCGCCATGGCGCAGCGGGTTGGGCGCTGCTTGCCATGCTGGCGCTCGCGATCCTCGCGGCGTTCCGTTCTGCGCGGAGCCTCGGTGCGGTGCTGCTCCTCGGCCTCGCCGCGCATGGCGGCGCGGCCTTCGCGATCGGCCTCTTGCCCGGCGTCGGCGGCCATGCCGGCAGCGGCTTCTGGGCCCTGGTCGCGACCTCCTGGCTGCTCGCCTGGGCGCTCGTCTCCGAGCTCTCAGACTGGCCGCGCCGGCCGGGCCTTGCCGGCCTCGCGCTGTCGCTCGCCATTCCGCTCCTGTTCGGC
Source organism: Kaistia sp. (assembly GCA_965229325.1). Taxonomy (GTDB): domain Bacteria; phylum Pseudomonadota; class Alphaproteobacteria; order Rhizobiales; family Kaistiaceae; genus Kaistia. The sequence continues at coordinate 4,559,917 of OZ245873.1, forward strand.
GTCTGGCTGCTGATCCTCTGGCAGATCGTCGTGGTGGCGCTGGCGGTGCCGTTCGTGCTGATCCCGCCGCCTTCGGCCATCGGCGCGCGCATCGCGACGTCGATGCCGATCCTTGCCGCGGATTTCCGCCAGACCTTCCTCAAATCCGTCGTCGCCGGCTATGCCATCGGCTGCGGCGCCGGCTTCCTGGTCGCGATCCTCGTCGACCGCGTCTCGTTCCTGAAGCGCGGGCTGCTGCCGATCGGCAATCTCGTCTCGGCGCTGCCGATGGTCGGCATCGCGCCGATCATGGTGATGTGGTTCGGCTTCGACTGGCCGTCCAAGGCGGCGGTGGTCGTGATCTCGACCTTCTTCCCGATGCTGGTCAACACGGTGACGGGCCTCTCGGCCTCGCAGCCGATCAGCCGCGATCTGATGCGCACCTATGCCTCGAGCTATTGGCAGACGCTCATCAAGCTGCGCCTGCCGGAGGCGATGCCGTTCGTCTTCAATGCGCTCAAGATCAATTCGACTCTCGCCCTGATCGCGGCCATAGTTGCTGAATTCTTCGGCACGCCGATCGTGGGCATGGGTTTCCGCATCTCAACCGAAGTCGGGCGCATGAACATCGACATGGTGTGGGCGGAAATCGCGGTGGCGGCGCTGGCCGGCTCCGCGTTCTACGGCGTGGTGGCGCTGATCGAGCGCGCCGCGACGTTCTGGCATCCGTCCTTCCGCACCTAGGGACGGCAACGAGAACCGCAAGAAACTTGCAAGAGACAAGAGACCTTCAAGAAGAGTGCATGAAAACCCGACGGAGGGGTCAATGAAGAAGTGGATGATGGGCGCAATCGCAGCGGCAACCGGCCTTGCGATGAGCGGACCGGCCTTTGCTGCCGACCCGCTGACCCTGCAGCTGAAATGGGTCACGCAGGCCCAGTTCGCCGGCTATCTCGTCGCCAAGGCGAAGGGCTATTACGAGGCCGAGGGCCTCGACGTCACCATCAAGCCGGGCGGTCCCGACAGTTCACCGGTGCAGGTGATCGCCGCCGGCGGCGCCGATGTGATCGTCAACTGGATGGCCGACGCTCTCGCGGCGCGTGAAAAGGGCGTCAAGCTCGTCAATGTCGCGCAGCCGTTCAAGAATTCCGGCCTGCTGCTGGTCTGCCGCAAGGACACCGGCATCACCTCGCCGGCCGATTTCAAGGGCAAGACGCTCGGCGTCTGGTTCTATGGCAATGAATATCCGTTCATGGCCTGGATGAACAAGCTCGGCTACAAGACCGATGGCGGCCCCGAGGGCGTCACGGTGCTGAAGCAGGCCTTCAACGTCGATCCGCTCGTCCAGAAGCAGGCCGACTGCGTCTCGGCGATGACCTATAACGAGTATGGCCAGATCCTCGACGCCGGCTTGAAGCCCGAAGACCTCGTCGTGTTCAACTATCGCGACCAGCAGGTCGGCATGCTCGAGGACGGCCTCTACGCGCTCGAGGACAAGCTCGCCGACCCGGCCTTCGTCGACAAGCTCGCCCGCTTCGTGAAGGCGTCCGAGAAGGGCTGGGCCTATGCGCGCGAGAATCCGGACGAGGCGGCGCAGATCACCGTCGATGCCGATGATTCCGGCTCGCAGACGCTCGATCACCAGAAATACATGATGGGCGAGGTGAACAAGCTCACCGCCGGCACCTCCGGCGCGCTCGATCCCGCCGACTACAAGCAGACGGTCCAGACCATGCTCTCGGCCGGCGGCGTCATCACCAAGGAACCCGACGCGGCCGCGACGACCACCGCCGTCACCGACAAGGCCGGGCTGAAGTAAGCCTCAGCGGTTCTTCGACATCAGACCGGGCGCCTCAGGGCGCCCGGTTTCGTTTTGGGGCGTCGTATCGGAGGAAGGGGTCGGTCGAGCCGCTCTCCTCCTTCACCTCTCCCTGAGGGAGAGGTCGACGGCGCAGCCGGCGGGAGAGGGTTTACGGACCATCCGGAGAGGCCGTAAACCCTCTCCCGGACCTGCGGTCCGACCTCCCCCTCAGGGGGAGGTGAAGGGAACGCTGAGTTCGCTTCGAGCGGCGTCAGGCAATCGACCGCGCCGACAGCGCCCTGATCAGCGCCCGCGCGTCGGCGGGCGGTTCCCGCTCGATCCGGCGATAGTCGCGGCCGTCGGCGGTCCGGGCCAGCAACCCCATGTCCACCAGTTCCCGCCGCAGCAAGGCGTGATCTGCGAAGCTGTGCCGCCTGGCGAGGAGCGCCTTGACGTCGCTGTCGTCGAGGCTCTCGCGGGCCGGAAAGGCGGCCCAGAGCGCCCAGAGGCAAAGCAGCTGCTGGCTGCGCCGCGCCGGCCAGCGAATGAGGCGGCCGTCGCCGTCGAAATGGCGCAGCACGCGCTCGACGAGAGCCAGATCTGGGCCGATCGGCGCCGGGCGGGGTGCTTCCGCCGCCGGCTGCGATGGCGCGGCGAGGCTACGAAACTGCTGGAAATTCTGGTGGCCGGCCGAGCGCGCCAGCATGTTGAGCAGCTCGACATGGCCGGGCAGGGTGTCGCGCCCCTCGCACTGCTTTCGGAGGGACTTTGCCAGCGCGGAGATATCGTCGACGGAAAAGGCGATAGGGGTTCGGGTCATGACCAATCCTCGATGTGCCGATCCATCGGATTGTCGCGGTCACCGGCTTGCGACACGGCACGAGGGCTGGTGTCGGTTCAGGCAAGAGGCAGATTTAGCTTCCCTCGCGGGACGGTGACGCCTGGGTGAACTGCAGACCCGGGGTCGATATACTGCGCCTCTTCCCGTTCCGCAATCTCACACGATGTTCTTCTCGACCAGCGGCCGGCCCTCGAGGATGCGCTCGAAGCCGAGCGGGGAGAGGTCGAGGCTCGTATAGCCTCCGTCCGCGACCAGTTCGGCGAGGCCGCGGCCGACGCCCGGTGCCTGCTGCAGGCCGTGGCCGGAGAAGCCGTTGGCGATCAGCAGGTTGTCATAGGGCGGCACGCGGCCGACGATGGCGTTGTGGTCGAAGAGGTTCATGTCGTAGTGGCCGGCCCAGGAGCGCGCCGGCCGGATCGCCTCGAAGGCGGGAACGCGGGTCGCCAGCACCGGCCAGATCAGGTCCTCGAACAGCGCGTGGTCGACCTCGAAGTCGGTGGCGAGCGGGTCGTTGTGCGGCTCGGGCGCCGAGCCGCAGAGGAAGAGTTCGCCCTCCGGCCGGCAATAGACGCCGGAGGGATCGATCAGCATCGGGAAGCCAGGCAGGCGGTCGCGGCAGGCGAAGGTGAAGATGCAGCGCTTCCTCGCCTCGACCGGCAGCGGCACGCCGAGCGGCTCCAGCAGCGCCCGCGCGCCGGTGCCGGCGGCGATGATGATCGTGCCGGCTTCATGCAGGCTGCCATCGGCGAGACGGACGCCCGTTGCGCGGCCGCCGCTGGCGAGGATTTCCGTCACCGTGCCGGCTGCCGTCTCGACGCCGAGCGCGCGCGCCTTGCGGCGGAAGGCCTGCATCAGGCCGTAGCCGTCGAACCAGCCCTCGCCGGTGGCGCCGAAGGCACCCGCGGCGATGTCGTCGAGGGCGAGCCAGGGAAAGCGCTCGGCGAGTTCGTCCGGCTCGAAATAGACGATGTCGGCGCCGCGTTCGGCCTGGACGACGTGGTTTTCGGCGAGGATCGTGCGGCCGGCCTCCGTCGCCAGGAAGAGATAGCCGCCCTCGTGGAGGCTGATGAAGGGGCGGTCGCCATCGACTTCCAGCGTGTCGCCGATCGCGCGCAGGAATTCTATCCCGAACAGCGACAGGTCGATGTTCACCGGCGAGGAGAATTGCTGGCGGATCGAAGCGGCGGAGAGCGCGCTCGCCGCGGTCTGGAAGGAGGGGTCCTTCTCGAGGAGCAGGACGCGTCCCGTAAAGCCGGCATGCGCGGCGAGATGATAGGCGGCGGAGGCACCATGCACGGCGCCGCCGACGATGATGACGTCATGGTGACGCGGCAAGGCTCAATTCCCCGATACGAGTCGCCCCGACCATGCCATGCGGCCTTGAGGCCGTCGATGCGGCGAAGGGCAGCCTCGACGGTTCGGATCGGGCAGGGCTCACGGCTTGGCGGCGCAGTCCCTCAGCGGCGCCGGCAGCGCGGCCGCGTCGCGTGCCGCGACGAAGAGGCTGAAATGGCCGAACCGCCAGCGGCAGACGACGCGGCCTGCCGCGACATCGGCCGGCAGCGCATCGGTATAGAACAGCGCCAGCCAGGCGACGTCGCGCGCCCGCGCGGCCTGCCAGATGATGTCGGGCGGGTTGGCGGGCGGGCCCTTCGCGAGATAGGTGAAGCCATCCGAGCGCGGCTGGTAGTGGCGGAAGATGCGCGGGATCTGCGTGCTCGTCGAAAGCAGTTCGATGTCGCGAACGCCATTGTCGTGCAGGAAGGCCGAGACGGCCCGCCAGTCGATCTTGCGTTCCGACGCCAGCGTATCGAAGGCCTGCAGCCAGAGCGGGACCATGGCGGCGGCGAGAATGGCGCCGACCGGGAGGCGCCAGGCCGGGCGGGCGAGCAGGAGGCCGACGGCCGATCCGGCGAGCAGGATCGTCGCCGGCATCATGCTGATGAGATAGCGGGGGACGAGGGCGGACACGCTGCCGATCACCACGAAGACGAGCGGCGTGCCGACCGCGATCACGATCAGATAGCGCTCGATCCGCTGGCGGAAGCCGAAGGCGATGCCGATGACGAGCAGCGCGAGGAACGCGATGGCAAGGCCCGCCTCACAGCCGGCCGGCAGGTAGCGATTGACGTCTGTCTCGAAGGCAAAGCCATAAAGGGCACGGAAGGTCTCGCGGAGCCTCTGCCCGAATGGAACGAACACCTGCCATTTCTTGAGGCCCTGTTCGCTGCGGAGTTGCCCGATGACATTCGGCAGCAGCCCGATCGCTGCGATGGCGATGATGATCCAGGTGATCCTGAGATGCCGCAGCCAGACCCTGCGCTCGGCCTCCGGTGCGCTGCGGATCCCGCAGGCGACGAGGGCCGCATGCTGCAGCGCGACGGCAACGATGCCGGCAGGGATGGCGAGCGCGGCACCGATCGCTCCGATGGTGGCCAGCGTTCCATAGCGCGCAAAGCCCGGCCGGCCCGCCAGCATCGACAGATGGGCGAGCAGCGCCAGCGACAGGAAGAATAGCATGGCCGTATAGGGCCGTGCTTCCTGGCCATATTCGATCATGATCGGCAGGGCCGCGTAGAGGATCGCGGTTGCGACCGTGGCGATCGGCCCCAGGAAGCGGATGGCAACGAGCGCGAGAAGGCTGGCGGCGCCGGCGCTGAACAGCGCCGATGGCAGTCGCAGCCAGAATTCCGAGGTGCCGGCGAGCCCAAGCAGCTTCACGAAGGCGAAATAGGTCGGGAAGTGGCCGCGCTTGAGGCGCTCCACGATCAGGGCCGGCAGCGACAGCTGGGCCGCATCAGAGGTGATGATCTCGTCATACCAGAGCGAGAGACGGCCGAGCGTCGGCAGCAGGACGACGAGCACCAGTGCCGCCGCCGCGAGCATGACGAGCGCTTCGCCGCGGTCCGGCAACATGCGGGCCGGCCGGGCGGCTTCAGGCGCGGTGACGGGGGGCGTGGTCAATGGCGTCGGTCTCGAGCGTGGCGATCGATCCAGCGGGTGCTGGCAATTGGGGGGCGGGGCAAGCGCGCTGGAACGCGGTCACTGCGAAGCGGCATGGGGCGCATTTGGCAGGGCGATCATCGGCCGCGCAAGCCGTCCCGCTCGCCGCGTTGCTCGATTGCCTCTTGTCCGGGAGGCGCCGCCGGGTCTACTGAAGCCTCATCTCCGGCGGCTGGCCCTGATGGCGCGGCCGCCCGTTCCGCGGCGCTCGTGAGCCGCATGACTGCCCTCCAGTGCCGAGGCCCGATGTCCAGTTCCGATTTCTCGAGCGCGGATGCAGCGCTTGCCGAAGCGCTTATCGCGACCGTGATAACGGCCGGCGCGGCGGTGATGGCTGTCTATGCCGGGGACTTCGCCGTCGAGATCAAGGGCGACGCCTCGCCGGTGACCGAGGCCGACCAGCGGGCCGAGGCGATCATCCTCGCCGATCTCGCCCGTCTCGCGCCGGAGATTCCGGTCGTTGCCGAGGAGGCCTGCGCGGCGGGCATCGTGCCCGGCGTCGATCAGGCCTTCTTCCTGGTTGATCCCGTCGACGGCACGCGCGAATTCGTCAGCCGCAACGGCGATTTCACGGTCAACGTCGCGCTGATCCGGGAGGGCCGCCCGATCTTCGGCCTCGTCTATGCGCCCGTGCACGGCATGCTCTATCTCGGCCGGCCGGGCGGGGCCGAGGCGCTGACGATCGCGGACGGCGCCGTGGTCGCGCGCGTCGGGATCGCGGCCGTGGCCGCGCCCGAGGCGGCGCCGCGCATCATCGCGAGCCGCTCGCATCGCACCGCCGAGACCGATGCCTTCATCGCCCGCCATCCCGGCGCCTCGATCGTCTCGGCGGGCTCGTCGCTGAAGTTCTGCCTGATGGCCGCCGGCGAAGCCGATCTCTATCCGCGCATGGGGCCGACGATGCAGTGGGACACGGCGGCGGGCGACGCGGTGCTGCGCGCCGCCGGCGGCGGCGTCACGGATACCGACGGCGTGCCGCTCACCTATGGGCCGAATGGCCGCGCTGGCGCGATGGGCTTCGCCAATCCCTGGTTCGTGGCGCATGGCGCCCGGCCTGGCGATCGCGACGCCTGATGGGCAATCACGACTAAGGCGATCGATTTAGCGGAAATGTCATTCCGCCTTTTGCCGGCGCGGCGCGAAGCGGCGCGGCATCGGCGCCGATAAACGCGACGCCCGTGCTTGAGACGAAGGGGGCGCGAAGCCTAGGTTCCAGAGGATCCTGGAGCCTCGTCAATGACCGCCGACCTCAAGCCGCATCTGCGCCGCCTCGAAGCCGAGGCCATCTTCATCATGCGCGAGGTGGTGGCCAATTTCGCCAATCCGGTAATGCTCTATTCGATCGGCAAGGATTCGTCGGTCATGCTGCATCTCGCCATGAAGGCGTTCCATCCGGCGCGGCCGCCGTTCTCGCTGCTGCATATCGACACGACCTGGAAGTTCCGCGAGATGATCGCCTTCCGCGACGCCACCGCGGCGCGGCTCGGGCTCGACCTCCTCGTGCACACCAATCAAGACGGCAAGGCGGCCGGCATCAATCCGTTCGACCACGGCTCGTCCAATTACACCCAGGTGATGAAGACCGAGGCGCTGAAGCAGGCGCTCGATGCCGGCGGCTATGACGCGGCCTTTGGCGGCGCACGGCGCGACGAGGAGAAGAGCCGCGCCAAGGAGCGCGTGTTCTCGTTCCGCACCGCCAATCACAGCTGGGATCCGAAGAACCAGCGGCCCGAGCTCTGGTCGCTCTACAACACCCGCATCGGCGCCGGCGAGACGATCCGCGTCTTTCCGCTCTCGAACTGGACCGAGCTCGACATCTGGGAATACATCCTCGCCGAGGATATCCCGATCGTGCCGCTCTATCTCTCGGCCGAGCGGCCGGTGGTCGAGCGGAACGGCCAGCTGATCATGGCCGACGACGAGCGCATGCGCCTCCTGCCCGGCGAGCGGCCGCACTTGCGCCGGGTCCGCTTCCGCACGCTCGGCTGCTATCCGCTCACCGCCGCGGTCGAGTCCGATGCTGCCAGCATCGAGGACATCGTCGGTGAGATGCTGCTCGCCACCACCTCCGAGCGGCAGGGTCGGCTGATCGACCACGACGAATCCGGCTCGATGGAAAAGAAGAAGCGCGAGGGATATTTCTGATGGCCGACACGCTGACCCTCGACGCCGCCGACGCCAGCGTCTCCCGCAGCCTCGCGCTCGGCGACGCCGACAAGAGCCTCCTGCGCTTCCTCACCTGCGGCAGCGTCGACGACGGCAAGTCGACGCTGATCGGGCGCCTGCTGCTCGATTCGAAGCGGCTGTTCGAGGACCAGATCGCGACGCTCGCCAAGGATTCGAAGAAGTTCGGCACCGTCGGCGACGACATGGACCTCGCCCTTCTCGTCGACGGGCTCGAGGCCGAGCGCGAGCAGGGAATCACCATCGATGTCGCCTATCGCTTCTTCGCCACCGAGAAGCGGAAGTTCATCGTCGCCGATACGCCCGGCCACGAGCAATATACCCGCAACATGGCGACGGGCGCCTCGACGGCCGATCTCGCCGTGCTGCTGATCGATGCGCGCAAGGGCATCCTCAGCCAGACCCGGCGCCACGCCACCATCGCCGCGCTGCTCGGCATCCGCCATGTCGTGCTTGCGATCAACAAGATCGACCTCGTCGGCTATGACGCCGGCGTGTTCGACGCGATCGTCGCGGAATTCGACGCCGATGCCGGCCATTACGGCTTCGCCAGCCGCGTCGCGATCCCGATGTCGGCCCGCTATGGCGACAATGTCGGCGCGCTCAGCCCGCATATGCCCTGGTATCGCGGCCCGACGTTGATCGAGCATCTGGAGACGGTCGAGCCCTCGTCCGGCACGGCGGCGGCGAAGCCGCTGCGCTTTCCGGTGCAATGGGTCAACCGGCCGGATCTCACCTTCCGCGGCTATGCCGGCACGCTGGCCTCGGGCCGGGTCCGCCCGGGCGACGAAGTTGTCGTGGCGCGTTCCGGCCAGGCCGCCCGCATCGAGCGGATCGTCACCGGCGATGGCGACCTCGCCGAGGCGCTTGCCGAGGATGCGGTGACGCTGACGCTCGACCGCGAGATCGACGTCTCGCGCGGCGATATCCTGGTGGCGCCCGATGCCCGCCCCGAAGTCTCCGACCAGGTCGCGGCGCATCTCATCTGGATGGCCGAGGCGCCGATGCTGCCCGGCCGGCCTTACCTCATGAAGATCGGCACGCGCACGATCGGCGCGGCGGTCACCGAGCTCAAGCACCGCGTCGAGATGGACACGCTGAAGCCGCTCGCGGCCAAGACGCTGGCGCTGAACGATATCGGCTTCGCCAATCTCTCGCTCGCCGAACCGATCGCCTTCGACCCTTACGACGAGGTGCGCACCACCGGCGCCTTCATCCTGATCGACCGCTTCACCAACCAGACGGTCGCGGCCGGCATGATCCGCTTCGGCCTCCGCCGCGCGACCAACATCCACCGCCAGGCCCTGACCATCGACAAGGCGGCGCGTTCGGGCGCCAAGCAGCAGAAGCCGGCGATCCTCTGGTTCACGGGCCTTTCCGGCGCCGGCAAGTCGACGATCGCCAATCTGGTCGAGCAGCGGCTGCATCTCGCCGGCCGCCACACCTATCTCCTCGATGGCGACAATGTCCGCCACGGGCTCAACCGCGACCTCGGCTTCACCGATGTCGACCGCGTCGAGAACATTCGCCGCGTCGCCGAGACGGCGAAGCTCTTCGTCGATGCGGGCCTCATCGTGCTGGCCTCGTTCATCTCGCCGTTCCGCTCGGAGCGGCAGCTGGCGCGCGATCTCGTCGAGGCGGGCGAATTCGTCGAGATCTTCGTCGATACGCCGCTCGCCCTTGCCGAGGAACGCGACCCGAAAGGGCTCTACAAGAAGGCGCGCGAAGGCAAGATCAAGAATTTCACCGGCATCGACAGCCCCTATGAGCCGCCGCTGCAGCCCGAGCTTCGTCTCGATGCCGCGAGCGCCGATGCCGACATGCTCGCTGGGCGCGTGATCGACTATCTCTTGGAGAACGGGTTCATTCCGCGCTGATCGGCTTGTCATCGGCACGCTCAAAATTGCGGCTTCGCCCGGCCTTCATCCGGGGTTTGCCGCATGCTAAGCAGCCGATCGATGTCCGACTGCTGACCTGAGCGCCCTTCGGGCTGGCATTTGGACCCTTGGCTGGGGGGCCGGGCATGCATGGTGTGTTTGCGGGGGCTATGGACGAGGCGCTGTTCGACCGGCTGCTGCGCGGCCTGTTCGATTTCAGCCCCGTCCCGATCTGCATTTCCACCACCGGCTTGGACGCCTCGACCTATCTCAAGGTCAACGACGCCTATCTGAAGCTGGTCGGGCGGTCATGGGCGGAGCTGCACGATGCGCGCCTGACCACGGCCGGCGTCGCCATCTCCGACGAGCGCCGCCGGCGACGGCAGGACCTCCTGGCGACCATCGGCCACTACGAGCTGGAAGAGGTCGAGATCAACCATGCGAGCGGGGCGCTGCTCTCGACCCTTATCTCGGCCCAGCGCTTCGTCGCCGACGGCCGTGCCTATGACATCGAGGTCATCATCGACGTGACCGCCCGCAAGGCGGCGGAGACCGCGTTGTGGCACCTCGCCCATTTCGACGGGCTGACGGGCGTCGCCAATCGCAGCTATTTCATCGAGCGTCTCGACGAAGCGGCGGCGGCGTGCCGGCGCGATGGCGGAGCGCTCGCGCTCGCGCTGATCGATCTCGATTTCTTCAAGCTGATCAACGATCGCCACGGCCATATGGCGGGCGATCGCGCGCTCACCGATGCCGCGCGGCGGATCGGCGAGGCGATCGGCGAGGCCGGGCTGGTCGGCCGGCTCGGCGGCGACGAGTTCGCGGTTCTGCTCAACGACGCCGGCGATCGCGAGGCCGCGCGCGCGGCGATCGAGGCGATCGGGGCGGCGCTGAACGGCGGCGCGCAGCCCTTGCTGCATCCCGAAGCGCGACCGACCGTCACCATCGGCTATGCCCTCCTGCCGGACCACGCCGCGGACGCCGACGCGCTGATGCGCGCCGCCGACATCGCGCTCTATCGCGGCAAGGGCCGCGGCCGCGCCGTCGCCGTGCCGTTCGAGGAGGCGTTTTCCGAGCAGCCGGACGGCGCCTGGCTCTAAGGCAGGACGTCGATCGACACCGAGCGGATATCGGCGGCGGTCTGGTCGCCGGGGATGCCGGGTTCGATCAGAACGGCGTCGCCCTCAGTGCCCTGGCGCTGCTTCGGCATCGTCCAGGTCATCGCCAGCGACTGGTAGGCGTCGGTGAGCTTCAGATCGGACCAGCCGCTGAGTTGGCGGCCGTTCTGATAGGCGAGGCGCAGCGAGGAGGCCGGGCTGCCGGCGGCGCCGCGCGCCACGACGACGACGCGGATCTGGCGGCCGGCGATCGGCTGGTAGACGCCGGGCCCGACGATCAGCCTCGCGCCGTTCGACCCCGCCGACGACGAGATCCGCACCGAGCCGCCATCCGTCCCGCCCTGGAACTGCACGGGATTGTCCGGCGCCGACTTGAAGGCGGAGGGGTCGTGGCCGTCGAAGAGCACAAATGTCTCGGCGGCGGCCGGGCCGGGCGGCGGCGCGATGCTTTGTCCCGCCGGCGCGGTCGGCGCTGCGGCCGGGGGTATGGGCGCGGGGGCCGTCGGGGCGGTCACCGGGGCGGCGGTGCCGGGTTCGGCGGCCGGGAGAGGCCCGGTCGCGGGGGCTTCCGGTGCCGGCGTCGCGGGCGCTGGATCGGGCGCGACATCGGTCGCCTCGAGCGCATCCGTGCCGGCGGCCGCGGCCGGGGAGGACGGGTCGGGCACGGCCGGCGTTCCGGCATCCGCCACCGCCTGCTGCGCCGAGGAGCCGAAGCGCGGCCCCGTCACATAGAGGGCGCCGAGCAGCACGGCGAGCAGGACGACGAGCGCGCCGCCGAGCAGCACGAGCGGCTTGGCCGAGGTCGTCCGTGGGCGCGCGTCCTGATCGTCGGCGACGTCCGGGACGACGTCCTCGTCGAGAGCCTCGTCCTCGGCGGGATCGTCGGCGAACTCGTCGGCGTAGGGCTCGGCGTCGTAGTGGCCCTCGTCATAGGCCTCGTCGGGATAGGCCTCGTCGCCGGCCTCGTATTCGTCGTCGAAATCGGACTCGGCCGGCGGGGCGAGCGGCTCCGGCGGCAGCGCAGGCGGCGATGCGTCCTCAGGCAGCGCGCCCAGCTGCCGAGCGTCTTCGGGCAGGGCGGCCACCGCGGCGCGGCGCGGCGCCGGCGGGGCGAACTCGGCCTCGATGGCACGGATGAGGCCGTCGACCTCGTCGATCTTCGCCTCGATCGCATCGGCCGAGAGCGGCGGGTCATAGACGGCCAGGAGGCGCACCATCGCGGCGCGCACATTGCCGAGCGCGATCCGCCGGCCGTCCCGATCGGCGGGATCGAGGTCAGCGATGGCACGCCGCAAGGTTGTGTCGAGATGGCTCATGATTCGTCGCGCGGAAGCTTTAGGCGAAGTTCGCGGCGATGGCGAGACGTCGCCGTGCAGGGCACGCGCTGGCCGTCAGGCTGCCGATCATTTCCCCATCAGCCCTTCCGCGACAGGAATTTCGGGCCGCTGCCGACGATGCGCGGATCCTCCTCGCCGATGACCTGCAGGTCGCGGCCGCCATAGTCGATGCTCGAAAGGACCTTGCGGATGACGGCGAGGCGGGCGCGGCGCTTGTCATTGGCGAGAACGATCGTCCATGGCGCCCCTTCGGCGTGGCAGGCGGCGAGCATCTGGTCGCGCGCCCTGGTGTAGTCGTCCCACTTGTCGAGCGCGGCATAATCGATCGACGACAGCTTCCAGATCTTGAGCGGGTTGTGGCGCCGCTCATGGAACCGCTTCATCTGCGTTTCCCGGCCGATATCGAGCCAGAACTTGAAGAGAATAAGGCCGGACTCGACGAGGAGGCCCTCGAAGCGGGGAACGTCGGCGAGAAAGGCGCGGTGCTGCTCGGGCGTGCAGAAGCCCATCACCGGCTCGACGCCGGCGCGGTTGTACCAGGAGCGGTCGAAGGTGACGATCTCGCCGGCGGTCGGCAATTCCGCGACATAGCGCTGGAAATACCACTGGCCGGCCTCGGTTTCGCTCGGCTTCGGCAGGGCGACGTCGCGGGCATGGCGCGGATTGAGATATTGGCGGAAGGCGAAGATCGCGCCGCCCTTGCCGGCGGCATCGCGCCCCTCGAACACGAGCGCGACCCGGAGGCCCGTCGCCAGCACATGCGCCTGCAGCTTGACCAGCTCGATCTGCAGGGCGGTGAGCTCTGTCTCGTAGGCCTCGCTCTTCAGCGACTTGTCATAGGGATAGCCGCCCGACTTGAAGGCGGCCTTGTCGACCCAGTCAGGCAGGACGGGGTCGTCGATGTCGAAGCGGCCATGCTTCGTCGCGACCGCGGGCGCGTCGACCGTCGGCACGAGCTCGGGCGGCAGCGTATCCGAAGCCGGGGAGGGGCCCGTCGCCGGCGCGCCGGTTTCGCGCGCCTCAGGGGCGAGCCGCTTGTCCTTCGCCTTTTCCTTGCGCTCTTTGCCGCCCTTGCCCATGCCGATCGTCTCCTCCGCACTGTTCTATCGCGGCAGATTCTGTCACAGACGTCATCCGTTTGTCCCGCATGTCATGCAATCCTCGCTGTTCGGCATGATCGTGCCGCGTGCCGGGAACCTCTGAGGCGTCGAAGGAAATGGCAGCCGAGCCGTTGGAGCGGGATCAGGGCGGTGGAGCGCCGGCGGGCGATGGCGGCGTCGCCGGTCGTCTCGGCGCCGCGCGCTATGTGCTGCTCGGCTTTGTCGGGCTACTGGCGCTCCTGGTCGCCTCGGGCGCTCTCGCCACCCACACCGCGGTGCTGCTGTTCGTCGCGGTCGCGCTGATGATGGCGGCGCTGCCGCGCGGCGAGCGTCTCGCGCCCGATCGGCTGGCGCTGCGGGCGCCGCCCTCGGTCTGGCCCGACACCGGGCTCAAGCAGATGGCCGACGCGCTGCCGGATCCCTGCATCCTTCTCGATCGGCGCGGCTTCGTGCGCTACCAGAACCGCCTCGCCGAGGCGGCGTTCCCGATCCGGCCCGGCGATCCGCTCACCTTCCGCCTGCGCGCCCCCGATCTTCTGCGCGCCTATGAACGGGTCGCGGCCGGCGGCCCCGCCGAACGGCTCGAATTCACCGAACGCGTGCCGACCGAGCGCTGGTACGACGCCTATTTCGCGCCGATCGAGGGCCGCGACGAGCCGGGACGGCCGGGCTTCGTGGCCCTCTTGTTCGCCGACAAGACCGAGCAGCGCCGCAGCGAACGCATCCGCGTCGATTTCGTCGCCAATGCGAGCCATGAGCTGCGCACGCCGCTCGCCTCTCTGTCCGGCTTCATCGAGACGCTGCAGGGGCCGGCGCGCGAGGATCCGGTCGCCCGCGAACGCTTCCTCGCCATCATGCACGAGCAGGCGACACGGATGAGCCGGCTCATCGACGACCTGCTGTCGCTGTCGCGCATCGAGATGAAGGCGCATATGCGCCCCGACGCGCCCGTCGACCTGGTGCCGCTGCTGCGCGGCGTCGTCGACGCCATGGAGCCGCTCGCCCGCGAGCAGCAGGTCGTGATCGAGGGCGAGCTGCCGGACGAGCCCGTCATCATCGCCGGCGACCGCGACGAACTGGTGCAGGTGTTCCAGAACCTCGTCGAGAACGCCTGCAAATATGGCCGCACGGGCGGGCGTGTCGTGGTCGGCCTCACGGCCGCGCATGGCACGGAAGGCGCGCGCGCGACCGTCCGCGATTTCGGTCCCGGCATCGCCGCGGAGCATCTGCCGCGGCTCACGGAACGCTTCTACCGGGCCGAGGAAGCCGGCGCCGGTGCACGCGGCACGGGTCTCGGGCTTGCCATCGTCAAGCACATCCTGAACCGTCACAGAGCCCGCCTCAGCATCGAGAGCAAGCCTGGGGCCGGGGCGGCGTTCAGTGTCGAATTCGCAGCCGCCTCAGCACCTCCCAAAGCCGCCTGATCAAAAAAGACCTATGATCGCCAATGACTTCGGCTGTCATAAAACCGTGTTGGCTTCGTCATAGAACCATTACCTGCGGTCACTAGGGTCCGACACGTCCTGGTCTGTTGCTGCACTGCGGCAATGGCTTGGACCGACAAAATTGACTCCATCAGGGAGATGGTCCGTGAAACTCACGAACATCGTATTTGCGGCCGGCATCGCCGTCGCTGCCATCGGTTTCGGTTCCGCCCAAGCCGTCGATATCTCGGGGGCTGGCGCGACCTTCCCCTATCCGATCTACGCGAAGTGGGCCGATTCCTATAAGAAGGAAACGGGCGACAACCTCAACTACCAGTCGATCGGCTCGGGCGGCGGCATCAAGCAGATCAAGGCCAAGACGGTCACCTTCGGCGCCACCGACGCGCCGCTGAAGCCGGAAGAGCTCGAGAAGGAAGGGCTCGTCCAGTTCCCGACCGTCATCGGCGGCGTCGTTCCGATCATCAACGTTCCGGGCATCAAGCCGGGCGAAGTCACGCTTTCGGGTCAGGTCCTGGCCGACATCTTCCAGGGCAAGATCACCAAGTGGGACGACGAGGCGATCAAGGCGCTGAATACCGGCGTCAATCTGCCCTCGACCGCGATCGCCGTCGTGCATCGTTCGGACGGCTCGGGCACCAGCTTCGTGTTCACCACCTATCTGTCGCAGGTCTCGAAGACCTGGGCCGATGACGTCGGTGCTGCTTCGGCCGTCGAATGGCCGGTCGGCCTCGGCGCCAAGGGCAACGAAGGCGTCGCCGCCGGCGTGTCGCAGACGGTCGGCTCGATCGGCTATGTCGAGTACGCCTTCGCCGCGCAGAACAACATGACCTACACGAAGCTCGTCAACAAGGACGGCCAGACGGTCGCTCCGGAAGTGCCGAACTTCGCCGCCGCCGCCGAAGGCGTCGATTGGGCCCAGCTGCCGGGCTACTACGTCATCCTCACCAACGAGCCCGGCGCCAAGGCCTGGCCGATCACCGCCGCCACCTTCATCCTGATGCACAAGAAGCCGAAGGATGACGTCGCTTCCGCTGCTGCGCTCAAGTTCTTCAACTGGGCCTATGCGAACGGCGACCAGTCGGCTGCGGACCTGCACTACATCCCGATGCCCGACTCGGTCGTCGCCAACATCAAGGCGACCTGGGCCAAGG
This sequence comes from Kaistia sp., assembly GCA_965229325.1. Taxonomy (GTDB): domain Bacteria; phylum Pseudomonadota; class Alphaproteobacteria; order Rhizobiales; family Kaistiaceae; genus Kaistia. The sequence continues at coordinate 4,575,753 of OZ245873.1, forward strand.
ACATCGTCGGCGCGGACGGCAAGCCGCTCTTCGTCGAGATGGCCAAGTAAGTTCGGCCGTTGATCCTGGGAGAGGGCGCTTCGGCACCCTCTCCTGATCGCTTCAGTCAGAGGCTCCGTTAAGGGCCGGGGGAACGACATGGCGGATGCTGTTATGACCGGTTTGCAGAGCACAGGCGTCACCAGCTCGAAACTCAAGCGCATGAGCCGGTTGCGCTCAGCCGATCTTCTGTTCAACTGGATCACGTTCGCTGCCGCGCTGACGGTGCTGCTGCTGCTTGGCGGCGTCATCATCTCGCTGGTCTACGGGTCGATCCCGGCCTTCCAGACCTTCGGCTTCGGCTTCCTGACGACGCAGAGCTGGAACCCGGTCACCGAGAAGTTCGGCGCGCTCGCTCCGATCTACGGCACGGTCGTCACCTCGATCATCGCCCTCATCATCGCCGTGCCTGTCGGCATCGGCATCGCGATCTTCCTCACCGAACTCTGCCCGCCCTGGCTGAAGCGTCCGATCGGCGTCGCCATCGAACTGCTCGCCGGCATTCCCTCGATCATCTACGGCATCTGGGGCCTGTTCGTCTTCGCACCCTTCTTCCAGACGACGGTGCAGCCCTTCCTGATCGGCCTGTTCGGCAATGTGCCCGGCCTCTCCAGCGTCTTCGCCGGCCCGCCCTACGGCATCGGCGTCATGACCGCCGGCATCATCCTCGCGATCATGGTGCTGCCCTTCATCACCTCGATCACCCGCGACGTGTTCGACACCGTCCCGCCGGTGCTGAAGGAGGCGACCTACGGCCTCGGCTGCACGACGGCGGAAGTCGTCACCAAGGTGGTGCTGCCCTATTCCCGCGTCGGCGTCATCGGCGGCATCATGCTCGGCCTTGGCCGCGCGCTCGGCGAGACCATGGCGGTGACCTTCGTCATCGGCAACGCGCACAAGATCTCGGCCTCGATCCTTTCGCCGGGCACCACGATCTCGGCCTCGATCGCCAACGAATTCACCGAAGCGGTCGGCGATCTCTACACCTCCTCGCTGATCGCCCTCGGCCTGATCCTGTTCATCATCACCTTCATCGTTCTCGCGGCCGCCCGCATCATGCTGGCCCGCATGAACACCAAAGCCGGCAACTGAGGCGAACACCATGGCATCCTTGGGAAATTCCGCCGTCTCCTCGCCGACTGCCCAGGCGCTCTACAAGAAGCGCCGCCGCGGCAACGGGGTCCTCTTGTCGCTCTCCTTCGCGGCGACGATCTTCGGTCTCGCCTGGCTGTTCCTGATCCTCGCCGCGCTGCTCTGGCAGGGCTTCTCCGGCCTGTCGCTCTCGGTCTTCACCGAGATGACGCCGCCGCCGGGCGATGCCGGCGGCCTGCTCAACGCCATCGTCGGCAGCCTGATCATGACCATCGCCGGCGTGATCATCGGCACGCCGATCGGCATCCTCGCCGGCACCTACATGGCCGAATACGGCCGCCACAACCAGCTGACCAATGTCGTGCGCTTCATCAACGACATTCTCCTGGCGGCGCCGTCGATCGTCATCGGCCTGTTCGTCTATGAGGTCGTGGTGGCGCCGATGGGTCACTTCTCGGCCTTTGCCGGCGCCATCGCCCTCGCCATCCTGGTGATCCCGGTCGTCGTGCGCACCACCGAGGACATGCTGAACCTCGTTCCCAACACGCTGCGCGAGGCCTCGGCCGCGCTCGGCCTGCCGCGCGCCGTCATGATCCGCCAGGTCGCCTATCGCGCGGCGATGTCGGGCATCGTCACCGGCGTGCTGCTCGCCATCGCCCGCGTCTCCGGCGAGACGGCCCCGCTGCTCTTCACGGCGCTGAACAACCAGTTCTGGAGCACCGATCCGAACGCGCCGATGTCGAGCCTGCCCGTCACGATCTTCCAGTTCGCCCTCAGCCCCTATCCCGAATGGCAGAAGCTTGCCTGGACCGGCGCGCTGCTCATCACCATCGCGGTGCTCGCGCTCAACATCGTCGCCCGCACCTTCCTTAGCCCGAGGACTTCGAAATGACTGTGTCCACTCTGACGAACACGCTCCCCGAGAAGATCTCGATCAAGAACCTCAAGTTCTTCTATGGCGAAAGCCTCGCGCTGAAGTCGATCAACCTGCCGCTCTACGAGAAGAAGGTCACCGCCTTCATCGGCCCGTCGGGCTGCGGCAAGTCCACGCTGCTGCGCGTGCTGAACCGGATGTACGACCTCTATCCGAAGCAGCACGCCGAGGGCGAGGTTCTCTTCGACGGCGGCAACATCCTCGCTCCCGGCCAGGACCTCAACCTGCTGCGCGCCCGCGTCGGCATGGTGTTCCAGAAGCCGACGCCGTTCCCGATGTCGATCTACGACAACATCGCCTTCGGCATCCGCCTCTACGAGAATATCTCGCGCTCCGAGATGGATGAACGCGTCGAGGCGGCGCTGACCCGCGGCGCCCTCTGGAACGAAGTCAAGGACAAGCTCAGCTCGAGCGGCCTCAGCCTCTCGGGCGGCCAGCAGCAGCGCCTCTGCATCGCCCGCTCGATCGCGGTCCGGCCCGAGGTGGTGCTGTTCGACGAGCCTTGCTCGGCGCTCGACCCGATCTCGACCTCGAAGATCGAGGAACTGATCGACGAGCTGACCGCCGACTACACGATCGCCATCGTGACGCACAACATGCAGCAGGCGGCGCGCGTCTCCGACTACACCGCGTTCATGTATCTCGGCGAGCTGATCGAATTCGACGAGACGTCGAAGATCTTCACCGCCCCGAGCGACAAGCGCACCCAGGACTACATCACCGGACGCTTCGGCTGAGGCCGGACCGCGCCAGGAGGACGACATGTCGGAACATATCGTTACCCGCTACGACGACGAATTGAAGGACGTGCAGCGCCGGATCGCCGAGATGGGCGGCATGGCCGAACGTCTTGTCGACATGTCGGTCCGTGCGCTGACCCGCCTCGACACGACGATGGCCAATTCGGTCATCGCCGATGACCGCCGCCTCGACCAGGTGCAGCGCGAGTGCGAAGAGCTGGCGATCATGATCATCGCGCGGCGCCAGCCGATGGCGCTGGACCTGCGCGAGGTCATCGGCTCGATGCGCATCTCCAACGATCTGGAGCGCATCGGCGATCTCGCCAAGAACATCGCCAAGCGCGTTCTTGCGCTCGAGGGGCAGTTCCAGTCGAAGCGCTTCATGACCGGCGTCGAGCATATGGCCGAGCTGTCGCTCGCCCAGCTCAAGGACGTCCTCGACGCCTATGCGGCGCGCGACGTCAACCAGGCCTTCGAGGTCTGGCGCCGCGATGCGGACATCGATTCGATGTACACGTCGCTCTTCCGCGAACTCCTCACCTACATGATGGAAGATCCGCGCAACATCTCGCTCTGCACGCATCTGCTGTTCTGCGCCAAGAACATCGAGCGCATCGGCGACCACACCACCAACATCGCCGAGACGGTCCACTATGTCGTGACCGGCGAGTCGCTGACCCAGGACCGTCCCAAGCAGGACGAGTCGAGCGTGACGTCGGTCTCCTACGAGAGCCTCTGATCGCCGCGCGTCGACGAAGGAAACAAGAACCGAGATGACGCCCCGCGTGATGATCGTCGAGGACGAGGAGGCCCTGGGCCTCCTCCTCCGCTACAACCTCGAGGCCGAGGGCTATCAGGTCGAGGTGGTGCCGCGCGGCGACGACGCCGAGACGCGGCTGAAGGAGACGACGCCCGATCTCCTCCTGCTCGACTGGATGCTGCCCGGCATCTCCGGCATCGAGCTCTGCCGGCGGCTTCGGGCCCGCGACACGACGCGGACGCTGCCGATCATCATGCTGACGGCGCGTGGCGAGGAGCAGGAGCGCATCCGCGGCCTTGCCACCGGCGCCGACGACTATGTCGTCAAGCCGTTCTCCGTCCCTGAGCTGATGGCGCGCGTGCGCGCCATCCTGCGCCGGTCGCGGCCCGAAGTGATCGCCTCGCTGCTGCGCGCCGGCGATATCGAACTCGATCGCGAGACCCACCGCGTCCGCCGGTCGGGCCGCGAGCTCCGGCTCGGGCCGACCGAGTTCCGCCTGCTCGAATTCCTGATGAAGAGCCCCGGCCGCGTCTTCTCGCGCGAGCAACTGCTCGACGGCGTCTGGGGCCGCGACGTCTATGTCGACGAGCGCACGGTCGACGTGCATATCGGCCGCCTCCGGAAGGCCGTCAATCGCGGCCGCGTCAAGGATCCGATCCGCACCGTGCGCGGCTCCGGCTACGCCTTCGACGACCAGTTCGTCGGCGTCAACTAGCCGGTCATCCGGGCTGGGCCGCTCGGCAGAATCATCTCTCCATCTTCATCATTCTTGCCGCCGCCGGGGCGTTTCCCGGCCGGGAGCAGTTGCCTGCGCGCGTGCCGGACTGGCCTGATACGGCGGCATTCGCGGCCGCCGTGCGGCGTTTACACTTCAGTAACCTCAACAATCGTGGTTAAGCGACGTAGTTAATCTGTTCTTAAAACTTCTTGCCCACTCTCGTCTCCGAAGCTTTGGTTCGATCGGGCGCGGTCTCGATCCAGACATGTCGGGGAGATTTCGATGCGCACTGTGAAGACAACCATGCTCGCCGCCATGCTGGGGGCCGGCATCGCCGCCTCGGGAACCGCCTTCGCCGCGGACATGCCGGAGCCCTATGTCGAGCCCGTCGTCCCGGTCATCGCCACCGGCGGCTGGTATCTGCGCGGCGACATCGGCTACAAGTGGTACAACAATCCGAGCATCAGCTTCGCCACCAACACCTATGTCGACGAGTGGAACAACAGCTCGCTCGACAGCACCGGCCTTATCGGCGCCGGCGCCGGCTATCGCTTCAACGATCACTTCCGCGTCGACGGCACGGTCGACTACGAATTCCAGTCCGGCGTCTATGGCGAGGGCTATTGCGGCGGCTGCGGCGCGAAATACGGCGTCGACCACACCACCGAAACGGCGGACATCGACGCCTGGACGTTCCTCGTCAACGGCTATGTCGATGTCGGCACCTGGTCGGGCTTCACGCCCTATCTCGGCGCCGGTATCGGCACGTCCTACCTGCAAACCTCGAATGTCGCCTTCGTCAATCCGGACGGCGTCAACGGCTCGTGGGAGAGCGGCAGCCAGTGGAACTTCGCCTGGGCCCTCATGGCCGGCGTCTCCTATGCCTTCTCGCCGAACATGGCGGTCGACCTCAACTACCGCTATCTCAATCTCGGCGATGCCGTTTCGGGCTATATCCCGGCCGGCGGCGGCGGCGTGATCAACTACGACAACATCTCGGCCAACGAGATCCGCCTCGGCCTGCGCTACAACTTCTACTGAGCCAGTCCCGGGTTCTACAGAGCCCGTCCCGGTCAAGTCTTGGAGGGCGTGCCACCCGCGGGTGGCGCGCCCTTCGTCGTTTTGCCCTGCGGCAGAGGTGCGGCGAGGGCGGCGTTGACTTCCCTCGGAGCGGGGCGTAGACGCATCGGCGGGACACGCCTCCCCAACGAGGCGCTGCTATCTGTGAGGGTAGACTACATGGCAGATCTCGCGACGCCCGGCCAGAAGCCGGTCAATCCTAACTATTCTTCCGGTCCCTGTGCCAAGCGACCCGGCTGGTCGCTGGAGGCGCTCAAGGATGCGGCGCTCGGGCGCTCGCACCGCGCCAAGATCGGCAAGGCCAAGCTCCAGAAATCCATCGACCTGACCCGCGACGTGCTCGGCGTGCCGGCGGATTACCGCATCGGCATCGTGCCGGCCTCCGATACCGGCGCCGTCGAAATGGCGATGTGGTCGCTGCTCGGCGCGCGCGGCGTCGATCTGCTCGCCTGGGAAAGCTTCGGCGAGGGCTGGGTCACCGACGTGGTCAAGCAGCTGAAGCTGCCGGATGTGCGCACCTTCACCGCCGACTACGGCAAGCTGCCCGACCTCAACCAGGTCGATTTCGACCGCGACGTCGTCTTCACCTGGAACGGCACCACCTCGGGCGTCCGCGTTCCCGACGGCAACTGGATCGATGCCGACCGCACCGGTCTCACCATCTGCGACGCGACCTCCGCCGCCTTCGCGCAGGACCTCGCCTGGGACAAGCTCGATGTCGTCACCTTCTCCTGGCAGAAGGTGCTCGGCGGCGAGGCGGCGCATGGCATGCTGATCCTCAGCCCGCGCGCGGTCGAACGGCTCGAGAGCTACAAGCCCGCCTGGCCGCTGCCGAAGATCTTCCGCATGACCAAGGGCGGCAAGCTGATCGAGGGCATCTTCGTCGGCGAGACGATCAACACTCCGTCGATGCTGGCGGTCGAGGACTATCTCGACGCGCTGACCTGGGCGCAGTCGATCGGCGGCTTCAAGGGCCTCGCCGCGCGCTGCGACGCCAATCTGAAGGTGCTGGCCGACTGGGTCGAGAAGAGCGACTGGGCCGATTTCCTCGCGGTGGTTCCGAAGACGCGGTCGAACACCTCGGTGTGCCTCGTCATCCGCGATCCGGCCGTGACCGCGCTCGATGCCGATGGCCAGGCCGCCTTCGCCAAGGGCATCGCCTCGGCGCTCGAGAAGGCCGGCGTCGCCTATGACATCGGCTCCTATCGCGATGCGCCGGCGGGCCTCCGGATCTGGGCCGGCTCGACGATCGAGGCCTCGGATCTCGCCATTCTGACCGAATGGCTCGACTGGGCGTTCGCCAATCAGAAGGCCGGCCTCAAGAAGGCCGCCTGAAACGCTGCCGGCCTTCGCCGGACTTCGCATCTCATCGCCCATTCCCTGTCATTGCCGGGCCTGACCCGGCAATCCGGCCTTTCTCTCCAACATGGCGAGAAAGCCTGGATCCCCGGGTCAAGCCCGAGGATGACAGTGAGGATGGCGTCACGACAGGCTCAGGGAACTCAGTCCATGGCACCGCGCGTTCTCATTTCCGACAAGCTCTCCAAGACCGCCGTCCAGATCTTCAAGGATCGTGGCGTCGAGGTCGACTATCAGCCGGACCTCGGCAAGGACAAGGAGAAGCTGCTCGAGATCATCGGCAATTATGATGGTCTCGCCATCCGCTCCAATACCAAGGTGACCGAGAAGGTCATCGCGGCGGCGGGCAATCTCCGCGTCATTGGCCGGGCCGGCATCGGCGTCGACAATGTCGACATTCCTGCCGCGACGGCGAAGGGCATCATCGTGATGAACACGCCCTTCGGCAATTCGATCACCACCGCCGAGCATGCGATCGCGATGATCTTCGCGCTCGCCCGCCAGCTGCCTGAGGCGAATGCCTCGACGCAGGCCGGCAAGTGGGAGAAGAACCGCTTCATGGGCGTCGAGGTGACGGGCAAGACGCTCGGCATCATCGGCTGCGGCAATATCGGCTCGATCGTCGCCGACCGCGCCGTCGGCCTCAAGATGCGCGTCATCGCCTTCGATCCGTTCCTGTCCGACGAGCGCGCCGTCGATCTCGGCGTCGAGAAGGTGGAGCTCGACGAGCTCTTCCGCCGCTCCGACTTCATCACGCTGCACACGCCGCTGATCGACAAGACCCGCGGCATCATCAATGCGGCGGCGATCGCGCAGATGAAGGACGGCGTGCGCATCATCAATTGCGCGCGTGGCGGCCTCGTCGTCGAGGCGGATCTCGCCGAGGCGCTGAAGTCCGGCAAGGTCGGCGGCGCCGGCTTCGACGTCTTCGTCGAGGAGCCGGCAACCGAGAACGCGCTGTTCGGCCTGCCGAACTTCATCGCGACGCCGCATCTCGGCGCCTCCACCACCGAGGCGCAGGAAAACGTCGCGCTGCAGGTCGCCGAGCAGATGGCCGATTACCTCGTCAAGGGCGCCGTCTCCAACGCGCTCAACATGCCCTCGATCACGGCCGAGGAAGCGCCGCGCCTGACGCCCTTCGTCAAGCTCGCCGACCAGCTCGGCTCCTTCGCCGGCCAGCTCACCGAGACGGGGATCACCGCGATCAAGCTCGAATATGAAGGCGATGTCGCGGCGCTCAACGTCAAGGCGCTCACCAATGCGGCGCTCGCCGCCGTGCTCCGGCCGCAGCTTCAGACCGTCAACATGGTCTCGGCGCCGGCGATCGCGCGCGAGCGCGGCATCGCCGTCGAGGAGGTGCGCCGCGAGCAGCAGGGCGCCTATGAGAACTATATCCGCCTGACGGTGACGACCGAGAAGCAGGAACGCTCTGTCGCCGGCACCGTCTTCGCCGACACCAAGCCGCGCATCATCCAGATCAAGGGCATCAATATGGAGGCCGAGCTCGGCCGCCACATGCTCTATGTCACCAACAAGGACAAGCCCGGCTTCATCGGCCGCTTCGCCAGCCTGCTCGGCGCCGAGGGCATCAACATCGCCACCTTCAATCTCGGCCGCCAGGCCGCCGGCGAGGATGCCATCGCGCTGGTCGAGGTCGACGAGGCGATTTCCGATGACGTGATCGCCCGCGTCGGCGCCCTCGAAGGCGTCGTCCAGGCCAAGCGCCTGTCGTTCTGAGACGGAAGCGGGGTCGCGGCGTCGTGCCGGCGGCCCCGCTCTGATAGGTCCGCCGGCGCGCACCGGCGGACGGACGATCCGATGGGGATGCATGGCCGTTCCGCACAGCAAGGACGAACTGCTCGGCGCGATCGAGGCGAGCTATCGGAAGCTGCGTGCCGAGCTCGATCGCGTGCCGCCGGACAGGGTGCTCGAGCGCAGTCTCGATGGCCACGCCGCCGGAACGATGATGAGCGTGCATGATCTCGTCGCCTATCTCGTCGGCTGGAACGAACTGGTGCTCAAATGGTGCCGCGGGCGCGCGGCCGGGGTCGATGTCGACTTCCCCGAGACGGGCTATGGCTGGAACGAGCTCGGCCGCCTCGCGCAGAAATTCTACGCCGATTATGCCGGCCTGCCGTTTCCGGCGCTGCTGCAGCGCCTCGACGATGCCAAGTCGCGAATCGTGGCGCTCATCCTCGCCGTGGACGATGCGGCGCTTTACCAGACGCCCTGGTATGGCAAGTGGCCGCTCGGGCGGATGATCCAGTTCAATACCTCGTCGCCTTATGACAATGCCCGGCGCCGTCTGCGGGCCTGGCAAAGGGAAGCCACGACAGGGGTGGCGGAATGACCGACGCAAGAGCGGTTTCGAGGGCTCGCGCCGCCGGACCGGAATCGATATAACGTGCGCGCGCTTCGCACCGGCCGGTTGCCGGCGCGCGGCCTTTAGCTATCCCGAAGGGCGCCCCAAGCGGGCGGAGAGGGCGTTTCATGGGGAATGTGGTCGTCGTCGGCTCGCAATGGGGCGACGAAGGGAAGGGCAAGATCGTCGACTGGCTGTCGGAGCGGGCGGATGTCGTCGTGCGCTTCCAGGGCGGGCATAATGCCGGCCATACGCTGGTCATCGATGGCGTCAGCTACAAGCTGAGCCTCTTGCCGTCCGGTGTCGTGCGTCCGGGCAAGCTCGGCGTCATCGGCAATGGCGTCGTCGTCGATCCGCATGCGCTCATCGCCGAGATCGAGCGGCTGGCGGCGCAGGGCGTCGCCGTGTCGCCGGACAATCTCCGCATCGCCGAGAACGCCGCGCTTATCCTGTCGCTGCATCGCGAGCTCGATACGTTCCGCGAGACCAGCAATAGCGGCACCCGCATCGGCACGACCAAGCGCGGCATCGGCCCGGCCTATGAAGACAAGGTCGGCCGCCGCGCCATCCGCGTCATGGATCTCGCCGATCTGACGGTGCTGCGCGACAAGATCGACCGGCTGCTGTCGCATCACAATGCGCTCCGCCGCGGCCTCGGCCAGGCCGAGATCGACGGCAACGTCCTCTATGAGGAACTCGCCTCGGTCGCCGACAAGGTGCTGCCCTTCATGGATTCGGTCTGGCGCCTGCTCGACGAGCATCGCAAGGCCGGCAAGCGCATCCTGTTCGAAGGCGCGCAGGGCGCGCTGCTCGACATCGACCACGGCACCTATCCGTTCGTAACGTCGTCCAACACCGTCGCCGGTCAGGCCGCGACCGGTTCGGGCGTCGGCCCGGGCTCGGTCGGCTATGTGCTCGGCATCACCAAGGCCTATACGACCCGCGTCGGCGAGGGGCCGTTCCCGACCGAGCAGACCGGCGAGGTCGGCGATTTTCTCGGCACGCGCGGCCATGAATTCGGCACGGTGACGGGGCGCAAGCGCCGCTGCGGCTGGTTCGATGCCGTGCTGGTCCGCCAGACCGTGCGCACCTCGGGCATCCATGGCATCGCGCTGACCAAGCTCGATGTTCTCGACGGCCTTGAAGAAATCAAGATTTGCGTCGGTTATAGGCTGGATGGTCGCGAGATCGACTATCTGCCGGCCGCGCAGGCGGCGCAGGCACGCGTCGAGCCGATCTACGAGACGCTCGAGGGCTGGAAGGATTCGACCGCCGGTGCCCGCCGCTGGAACGACCTGCCGGCCCAGGCCGTCAAATATGTGCGTCATGTCGAGGAATTGATTGGCGCGCCGGTTGCACTACTGTCGACGAGCCCCGAGCGCGACGACACGATTCTCGTACAGGATCCGTTTCAGGACTGAGCCAGACGGAAGTCGGCGCCGATCCGGACGCACCGCTTAGCAGAATGGAACGATGACCGACTATTACGTGGTACTGAAAAGGGCTGTCGGCGGGCTCGAGCATGAGGCCCCGGACGTGCGCCGGTCGATCTATGACAAGGCGCGCGCGGCCCTGCTCGGCCAGTTGAAGGCGATCACGCCGCCGCTCACCACCAGCGAGATCTCCAAGCAGCGGCTTGAGCTCGAGGACGCCATCCGCCGCGTCGAGCGGGAGGCGGCGATGACCGCCGCCGGCCCGTCGCCGGCGCGGGTGCGCGCCGCCGCCGCCGCCGCCGATGCGATGGCCGCCGAGGCGATGCGCATCGCCGAGGAGGAAGCCAGCGCCGGCGATGTGGCTCAAGCTGCCCAGCCGCCGCGCCCCGTCTCGCGCGCGACGCCGGTGCCGCCCGATTTCCGCGCCGAGCCGCGCAGCAGCGAGCCGCGGATGTCGCCGCGCGCCGAGCCGCGTCCGACCCAGCCCGCCGCCGAGCCGGCCTCGGTGCGAGCCGCCGCGCGGGTCGCCCCGCCGCCGCCGCGCGTTCCGCCGGCCGAGAGCGAGTGGCTGCCCGACGCAGAAGCGCCGTCCGAGCCGCCGCGGCGCGGCCGCGAGGCGGCGCCCCGGCGCGAGCCGAGCTTCGATGACGCGCCCGAAGCGGCCCCGGAGGAGGTGTTCGTCGCCCCCGTCGACGCCGAGGAGCAGGCGGAATGGCCTGCCGACAGCGATTCGGAAACGCTCCTGGTCGAGGACGAGCCGCCGCGCCGCGAGCGCCGCGAGCGTCGGCCGAAGCGTGAGCAGCCGGCCATTCCGGTCGAGCGCGCCCGTCCGTCGCGCCGCCCGGCCATCCTCATCATCCTCATTCTCGCCGTGCTCATCCTCGGCGGCATCGCGGCCCTCGTCTGGTCGCAGCGCAGCAAGGTCAACGACGTCATCGGCGGCCTGATCTCCACCGAACAGGGCGCGGCACCGGCGGCCTCCGATACGGCGCCGAGCGCTGCCGCCGGCAAGAATGCCGACCGGCTCGGCGATGCGCCGGCCGAGGAAGCGCCGAAGACCGTGCGCACGGTCACGGCCGAACCCTCGCCGGAAGGCACCGAGCCCGATCCGCTTGCCGGCGTCGTCCAGCCCGGCAACGGTACCGCGGCCGAGAGCACGCCCGACGCAGCGCCGGCTTCCGCGCCGACGCCGGATGCGGCACAGCCTGAGACCGCGCCCGCCGAAACGCCGGCGCCTGAAGTCACCGCCGCCATGCCGAGCCCCGAGTCGCCGGCGGTTCCCGGCGATGATCTCGTCGCGCAGAAGGCGATCCTCTACGAACAGCCGCTTGGCGGCGCCTCGAACGTCACCGCGCTGCAGGCCAACGTCATCTGGAAGTTCGAGCCGAACTCGACCAACGGCCCCGAGATCGTCGCCACCGTCGATGTGCCGGACCGGCAGATGAAGGTGACCGTCAACATCCGCAAGAACAGCGACAGCGCCCTGCCGGCGAGCCATCTCGTCGAGGTGATCATCGACACGCCCGCCGATTTCCCGGGCGGCGGCGTCAAGGCGGTGCCGGCCTTCGTGATGAAGCCGACCGAAGAGGCGCGCGGCGTCCCGCTCGACGGCGCCGCCGCGAAGGTCGCCGACGGCTTCTTCTGGATCGCGTTCGCCAGCGACGATGCGCCGATGAAGCAGAACATCGCGCTGATGCGCGAGCGCAACTGGATCGACATCCCGATCGTCTACAACAACGATCAGCGTGCCATCCTGACGCTCGAAAAGGGCACGCCGGGCCAGCGCGTGTTCGACAAGGCACTCGCCGCCTGGGGCAACTGAGGGCGACTCGACGTTCGGCTTCGGTCGCCCTGAGCGACCTTACGCACCTGTCATTGCCGGGCTTGACCCGGCAATCCAGCCTTTCTTCTTGCCGATCGGCAACTGTTTGCCGGCAGCCCGGATAAGTCTGGGTTGCCGGGTCAGGCCCGGCAACGACACCTGAGAGGATCCTCAGGATGGAAGAGGGCTGAAGGGCGTTCGACCCGGGGCATGCCGGACGGCGGAGCACGCCAGCCGCCCCCTCTCCCGCGCAGCGGGGGAGGGACGGGGAGGGGCTGCCTCGCGATCCCTGTCCCCACCAGGCCGCGGACTCGCCACTGAGCCGCCCCTTGCGATCTCCCATCGCTTCGTCCATCTTGTCCGCATTCCGAGGGGTGTTCGCTGACGCGAGCTGAGATGGCCTGGGGCCGAACCCTTCGAACCTGATCCGGGTCATGCCGGCGAAGGGACGGGAAGCTTGCTCCACGTGGCTCGTTCATCGCCGACGCATGGCTTTTTTCGCCTTGGAAGGGGCAGAAGCCGCGTGTTCGAACGCTCGAAGATGGCCGCGACCGGCGCCTCGCTGCTGCGCGGCCTCGGCATTGCCGTGGCGCTCGTCATCGTGTGGCAGGCGATCATCCTCATTTTCGCGCCGCCGCCCTTCATGCTGCCGCCGCCGGCCAAGGTCTGGCAGGCGCTGATCTCGAAGCCCGAGCTCTGGACGCGCGATGCGCCGACGACGCTGATCGAGACGATCATCGGCCTCATCACCGGCTCGGTCGCCGGCGCGCTGCTGGCGCTGCTCATGATGCTGGTGCCGCCGCTCGGGCGCATGCTGATGCCGATCCTCGTGGTGACGCAGGCCTTTCCCGTGTTCGCGATCGCGCCGCTGCTGGTGCTCTGGTTCGGCTTCGGCATCGGCTCCAAGATCGTCATGGCGACCATCGCCATCTTCTTTCCCGTCGCCTCCGCCTTTCATGACGGGCTGACGCGCACCGACGAGAGCCTGCTCGATCTCGGCCGGCTGCACCGCGCGCGGCCTTACCAGGAACTCGTCCTGCTGCGCCTGCCGAGCGCGCTGCCGGCGCTCGCCTCGGGGCTCCGCGTCGCAGCCGTCTATGCGCCCGTCGGCGCGCTGATCGGCGAATGGGTCGGCGCCTCGTCCGGGCTCGGCTACGCCATGCTGATGGCCAATGGCCGCGCGCAGACCGACGTCGTCTTCGCGGCCCTCGCTCTCCTCGCCGCGATGGCGCTTCTCGTCCGCGCCGCCGTCGTCGCGCTCACCCGTCGCATCGCCCCCTGGGCGCCCGAAACCCGTCTCTGATCCGATCCAAGGAACGTCCGATGAAATCGATTCTCCGTCTGGTCGCCCTCGCGCTGATGCTGGCCGCCGCGATGCCGGCAATGGCTGCCGACAAGCTCACGGTGCTGCTCGACTGGTTCGTGAACCCCGATCACGCGCCGCTGGTGATCGCCAAGGAGGGCGGCTATTTCGCTCGCCACGATCTCGACGTCGAGCTGATCGCGCCGGCTGATGCCAGCGCGCCGCCGCGCCTCGTCGCCGCCGGACAGGCCGATATCGCCGTCACCTATCAGCCCGATTTGATGCTCAACGTGAAGGAGGGGCTGCCGCTGGTGCGGATCGGGACGCTGATCGAGACGCCGCTCAACTGCCTGATCGTGCTGAAGGACGGGCCGGTGAAGACGCTCGCCGATCTCAAGGGCCGCAAGGTCGGCTATTCGGTCGCGAGCCTGCAGGACGCCTATATCACCGCCATCCTCGGCTCGGCCGGCCTGACGGCCAAGGATGTCGAGATGGTCAATGTCAATTTCAACCTGACGACGGCGCTGATGTCCGGCCAGGTCGACGCCGTCATCGACGGCTATCGCAATTTCGAGCTGACCCAGCTCGGGCTCGCGGGTAAGCCCGGCATCGCCTTCTTCCCGGAAGAGCACGGCGTGCCGCCCTATGACGAACTCATCTATGTGACTCGCACGGAGCTTGCCAAGGATCCGCGCATGGCGCGCTTCATCGCGGCGGTCGAGGAGGCGACGATCTTCATGACCAATCATCCGGCCGAGGCGCTGGCGCTGTTCCTGAAGGCGCATCCCGATCTCGACGACCAGCTGAACCGCACCGCCTTCGCCGACACGATGCCGCGCTTCGCCAAGCGCCCAGCAGCGCTCGATCCCGGCCGCTACGACCGCTTCGCCGCCTTCCTCAAGGCCAACGGTCTCCTCGACACCATCCCGCCGGTCGAAAGCTACGCCATCGCCCCGCGCTGACGGGGTGGCGCCGCGGTCAACTCTGCCTGTTGCCCGTCTTCATCGGACCGATATTGCGCCCGGAGCGCTGATCGGCGACGCGACGGTCGATGATGCGGGTGCTGAACAGGCTGGTCAGCAGCCCCAATGCGAGCGTGGCAATACCGCCGCCCACATTGGGCAGGAAGAGGTTGGCGACATCGACGATGGCGCCAGCCACGAGGTCCGCGGGCTGCGGGGCCGGGGCCGGCACCGGAACGACTTTCTTCGCGGCAGCGGCGTCGATGATCGTCTTCGGGTCGATCTTGACCCCGGCGGGCAGAAAGGTCTGCAGATCGCTCGGAGCCGCGCGCGACAGGGTGTTCGCTAGCTCCGTTGCGGATACCGAATTGGCGGGCGGGCCGCTCGTGACAGCGGAGCCGATGCCGAGGGCGCCCAGAGCTGCCATGATGATGCCGGCCAGCCTGGCCCTGTCGGCATTGGAGATGATGATCGAGCCGTCGCGCCGGAGATCGGCAGCCGTCGAGTCAAGGCGCCCTTCCGACAGGGGACGCGACCCTGCGGTGCTGAGACGGGCCCAGGTGGCTTCGTCGACCTCTCCGAAAACGTCCGGTTGCAGATCGAAATCGATCTGGAAGGCGGCGACGGCGCCGGTCGTCAGCGATCCAAACAACCCGTCGATCTTGCCGACGAAATAATTGCGCTGGGCCAGCGCCTCCTGCAGGACGATGATCAGCGCCTTCTGGTCGCTGCCGCGCTTGATGGGGAAGGTGCCCGGTGCGGCCGGGGTCGATGTCCTGCTGGCGATCACGACTTGCTCCTCCTCGGTCTCCCGCCGGCGGTCGTCGCCGCGTCCGCCCAGGTCATAGGCCGCGAGGATGTCGCGGTCCGTTGCGCGCTTGAGGCTCGCCCATTCGAGGCGCAGCGCCGCAGCGTTGCGCCCGCGCCGCTTGATCAGCCGGACAGCGAGCCAATCCTGGAGCTGAGCCGAGTAGCGGTCGGTCGGCGACAGGCGGAGCTCCTTCCTGAGGCCCCGGAGCGTCATCCTGACGATCTGATAGCGACCGAGCGCCGAGGAATTGAAGGGATTGTCGGGGTTGCGGAGCATCGCCGTCTGGAGAACGTCGATCTGGTCGAGCGTCAGATCGGTCAATTTGCGCTCGCCGCCCTCGATGTAGCGCCCGTAGCCGAGCGAGGTGTCGTAGCCGCCGCCCTGCTCGTCTGCCGTGCCCTCATGCTCCGCGATGAAGTCGAGCAGCGGCTTGAAGCGTTGAATCTGACTGTCGTCGATCATTGTCCGTCCCCTCGGGCTCGACGAGCCGGACTTGGAGGGGACGCGGACACGCCAGACATGCGCTCCACGAACCGCCCCCCGGCCGCTCATGATGATTGCATCAATCCCTAATACACTTTTTAAGTGTATACGCGGACAGCGTCAATCAAACCGTGTAGAAACGGTTAATTAGTGCAGGTTCGGGGGATTTGGGCCTTTGCCGGCTCAGCCTTCCGGCAGGCCGGCGAGGCGGAGGCCTTCCAGGTAGCGTTCGAGTTCGGGGCCGCCGAGATTGTGGACGGCCTCGCGGACTTCGGCGAGCGTCATGCCGGGCCGGTCCTGCAAGAGCCGGGCGACCGCGCTGCGAGCGAGCGTCAGGTCGCCGCCGAGCGCGGCCGAGGTTGCGAGCAGGCGGTTGGCCCAGATCATGCCGGGGCGGGCGTCGAGCGCCTGGCGCGCCTGCTTGGCGGCTTCCGCATAGTCGCCGATCATGAAGAGGCAGGTGGCCATGCCGGCATAGGCGTTGAAGCGCACGGGATCGTCGGGGCTGAGCAGAATCGCACGGCGCAGGCTCGCCATGCCCTCGCGCGGCTCGCCGGAATAGGCCTGGATGAAGCCGAGCCGCGTCCAGGCCCAGGCGAGCGTCGGATCGAGCGCCAGTGCACGCTCGATGAACACGCGGGCGCGCGACTGGTCGATGTTGAGGATCGAGAAGGCGGCGCCGATCATGGTATAGACGAGCGCATCCGGCTCCGACACTTCGGCCGCCTTCTCGGCGAGCGCGAGCGCCAGGCGCTTGTCGCGCGCGACATCGTCGGACCAGAGATAGGTCACCTCCTGGCTGAGGCACCAGGCCTTGAGGCCGAGCGCCTGGCCCGAACGCGGATCGCTGGCGATCGCCTCGTCGAGCAGGCGGATCGCCGTCGCGTTGTCCTCGCGCCGGTGCGCCCAGAAATGCGGCATCGCCTTCAGGACGAGGTCATGCGCGCGCAGCGTATCGGTGTTCTTGCGGCGGGAACGATCGATCTCGGCCGAACGGATCGCCGGGTGCAGCGCGCCGGCGACCTGCGTCGCCACCGCATCCTGCAGCGCGAAGGGATCGTCGGCCGTGCCCTCGGTACGGCCCGACCAGAGATGCGTGCCGGTCTCGGCCTCGACCAGCTGCGCCGTGACGCGGAGCCGCTCGCCCGAGCGGCGAACGCTGCCCTCGACGACATAGCGCACGCCGAGCTCGCGGGCGAGCGAGCGGACGTCGGGCGCGCGCCCCTTGTACTGCATGGCCGAATTGCGGGCGATGACGCGGATCGAGCGGACATGGGCGAGCGTCGCCGTCGCTTCCTCGGCAAGCCCGTCGGCGACGCTCTCGCAGCTCTTGTCGGCGGAGAGGTCGTCGAAGGGCAGCACGACGACGAGCGGGCGCTGGTCCTCCTGCGGCTCGGCCGAGAGGCCCGGCAGCGCGAGCACGCCCGGCGTCAGCATCTGGTTCTGCGTCGGCTGCACCTCGGGCAGGCTGCGACCCGGCGGCACCCAGAACCAGGTCTCGACCGGATAGGGCACGCTGCGCAGGATCAGGAAACCGACTGGCTTGAAGGCTGTCGCCGGCTCGCCGAGCAGCTGCCAGCGCACCGAATGGGTGATGGCGATGCCGCCCGGCGGCGCCGCCGCCTGCAGCCGCATGGCGAAGCCGAGCGCGGCGCCGAAGCGGTCATTGTCGGAGAGGATGACGTCGGCAAGCACGATCGCCGCGCGGACCTCGATCTTCGGCCGGTCGGAGGCCTTGTTGTGCTCGGCCATCGCGAGCTGGAAGGCCATGCACCATTCGACGGCGTCGAGCACGCTTGGAAACTCGACGAGGCCGCCATCGCCCATCATCTTGATGATATGGGCGCCGAACGCCGTCAGCGTCGGCCGGACGAGCGTTTTGTAGATGCTGCGCATTTCGCGCAGCGTTCCGAGCTCGTCGCGCTGGACCAGTTCGGAATAGCCGACCATGTCGAGCGCGGCGATCACCGAGAGCCGACGACGCGGGCGTGCCATGATCCGATTCCGATTTTCGCGGGAGCGGACTGTGACTCAGTTCAACGGCAAGGGCAAGGCGGGCCGGGCGTTTCGGCCCGCCGGAAGCCGGCCGGCTAGGCGCCGGCCTGCTCCAGTTCGTCGTCGTCGGCATGGCCGCGCTCGAGATCGCGCGCGCCACGCTTGACCGCCTTCTGTACCTTCTCGAAGGCGCGCACCTCGATCTGGCGCACGCGCTCGCGGCTGACGCCGAATTCGGTCGAGAGCTCCTCGAGCGTGATCGGGTCCTCGGCGAGGCGCCGCGCCTCGAAGATGCGCCGCTCGCGCTCGTTCAGCACGCCCATCGCGTCCTTGAGCAGCTTGCGGCGGTTATCGGCCTCTTCCTGGTTGGCGAGAACCGTTTCCTGGCTCTCGCTGTCGTCGACCAGCCAGTCCTGCCACTCGCCGCCCTCGGCGTCGGCCCGGAGCGGGGCGTTCAGCGAGGTGTCGCCGCCGAGGCGGCGGTTCATCGAGATGACGTCCTCGTTGGTGACGCCGAGCTTGGTGGCGATCTGCTGGACCTGGTCCGGCTTCAGATCGCCCTCGTCGAGCGCCTGGATCTGGCTCTTCATCTTGCGCAGGTTGAAGAACAGCCGCTTCTGGTTGGCGGTGGTGCCCATCTTCACGAGGCTCCACGAGCGCAGGATGTATTCCTGGATCGAGGCCTTGATCCACCACATCGCATAGGTCGCGAGGCGGAAGCCCTTTTCGGGCTCGAACCGCTTCACCGCCTGCATGAGGCCGACATTGCCTTCGGAAATGACTTCGCCGATCGGCAGGCCGTAGCCGCGATAGCCCATGGCGATCTTCGCGACGAGGCGCAGATGGCTCGTCACGAGGCGATGGGCGGCGTTGCGATCGTCATGTTCCTTGTAGGCCTTGGCGAGCATATATTCCTCGTCGGGGGCCAACATCGGGAAGCGCCTGATCTCGTCGAGATAGCGCGACAGACCGGCCTCGCCCGAGGCGATGACCGGTAGACTAGCTCTGGCAGCCATGGAGACCCCCTTCCTCTGACGGCGTCGCATCGAGCCAACGCCGAATGCGGCCACATAGGCCCGCATCGGCAAATATGGGGATGAATTCCAGCGAAAACAGGGCTGGCCTGCTGCGCTGCATCACAAGCGCGAGACCGCAGCGCGAGCGCCCGGTTGCCTTGCAATCGGCTAGAGCGCCTGGAAACCCTCGATCAGCGCCGCGAGATCCGCCGGCGGCTCGGCCTCGAAATGCATGGTTTCGCCGGTGACGGGATGCTCGAAGCCGAGCAGCCAGGCATGCAGCGCCTGGCGCGGGAATCCGCTGACCTCGGCGCGCAGCGGCTGCGGCAGTAGCCCGGCCTTGGTCAGGAAGCCCTTGCCATAGTCCTGGTCGCCGATCAGCGGATGGCCGAGCGCCGCCATATGCACGCGGATCTGGTGCGTGCGGCCGGTCTCGAGGCGGAGATCGATGAGGCTCGCGATCGGCGCCGAGGCGGGTCCATAGGTCTCGGCGACGGTGTAATGCGTGATCGCCTGTTTGCCGCCCTGCTTGACGATGGCCATCTTCTGCCGGCTGGTCGGCGAGCGGCCGAGCGGGGCATCGACGAGGCCGTAGGGCAGCGAGGGGACGCCCCAGACGATCGCCTGGTAGCCGCGCTCGAGCGGACCGCTGCGGCCATGATCGGCGAACTGCGCCGCGAGCCCCTTATGCGCCTTGTCGGTCTTGGCGATGACCATCAGCCCGGTGGTGCCCTTGTCGAGCCGGTGGACGATGCCCGGGCGGCGCACGCCGCCGATGCCCGAGAGGCTCGGGCCGCAATGAGCGATGAGCGCGTTGACGAGCGTGCCGGTCCAGTTGCCGGCAGCGGGGTGCACGACGAGGCCGGCCTGCTTGTCGATGACGACGAGCGCCTCGTCCTCATAGACGATGTCGAGCGGGATCGGCTCGCCCTCCGGCTCGGCCGGCTCGGCTTCCGGGATGGTGACGCGGACGACCTCGCCCGAATTGACCAGCTTTTTGCCCTCGACTATGGTCGCGCCGCCGACGCTGACATGGCCCGCTTCGATGAGGGCCTTGAGGCGGCTTCGGCTCAACCGCTCGATGCGGGCGGCGAGCCAGGCATCGAGACGCCGGCCGGTCGCCTCGGCTTCGACCACGAGGTCGACGATATCCTCGCCGTCGTCCGGAAAGTCATCCATGGTTCGCGCTTCTTCCGCCCCACTTTCGCTGCCACGCTCGCTCGATGACGAGGAGCGCGAGGAGCCGCCGCTCGATCCGGCGGTCGAGCGCATCCGCCAGCGCCTGAAGCGGCTGATCGTCATTTCGAGCGCGACGCTGCTGGTGGGGCTCATCGCCGTGCTCGCCGCCGTCATCTACAAGATCGGACCGGGACAAGACAAGGCCGGGCTCGCAACCGTTGCCGGCGAGGCGCGGATCGCCGGCGCGCTGCCGGCGGGCGCGACGCTTCTCTCGACCGCGCTCGACGGCCGCCTGCTCGCCCTGACCTTCTCGGAGGGCGGCACTGTGCGCATCGCCGTCGTCGACCTCTCCACCGGCAAGGTCATCCGCCGCGCCGTGCTCGCCGACGCGCCGTTACCCACAACGCCCTGACGTCTCGGCGCGGATGTGCCGAACATCGCTTGCCAAGCGGCGGGCGGTTCGCTATATCGCGGACGTTCGCTCCTCGAGCGACCCGCGCGCCCTTCGTCTAGCGGTCAGGACGTCGCCCTCTCACGGCGAAAGCAGGGGTTCGATTCCCCTAGGGCGCGCCAATTAAATTAATGACTTAACTGCCTTTCCGTCGACCGCTCCGGTTTTCGTTGTCGAAATCGTTGCAGAGCGCGTGCGTTGGCGCCTCGACCCGGACTGCGAGTTGCGTCCGGCCGACGTGCTCCAGGACCGCCCTAGCGGTCGCACGTGAGTTGCGCCGTCGGATCGAAGGCACCGAGCAATTGACTACCCGATCGGGTAGCGGGCATTCTTGTCAAAAAATATTCCGCTGGTCATTTCAAAGAGTTGCGGATAGTCGACCTCTCCCCTGTCAGGGGAGTTGGCCGTGGCTTGCTTGGTAATACTGTCCGTTTTGAGTAAATTGCCGATCGTCAATATGGACGGAGGCGAGACGCGGTGAGAAAAATCATAGATCACAGGGCTCAACCTGCCAACGTGAGCGCATCAAGCGTTCTTTCTGTTGACGAGGCGGCCGACTACCTTCGGATATCGAAGGCGAGCCTTTACCGGCTCTTCAACAGCGGCAGCCTCAAGATCGCCAAGGTCGGCGGCCGCACGCTCGTCCGACGGATCGACATCGACGCCTTCCTGCAGGAGTGCGTCGACAGCCAGGGTGCGGCGCGGCTTTCGGCCGGCCGCGCCGGCGGCGCCTAACGGAGGCGCCCCGATGAACTCGCGGACAATCGACGATCGGTCGTTCCTTTGGTTCGGCTGCTGGACGCTGGACTACATCAACCAGGTGGAGCGGACGCCCTCGGCGGCTGACTTGGAATTTCTGCCGCCGGCGCGCGCGAATGCCGAGGCGCAGCACCGCGCATGGCACTTCGAATGCTTGGCCGAGCTGCGGCGGGACATGGCGAGGAGCCTTCTGGCGTCCAGCGCCGTGCCGGACGCGGTCGCCGAGTTGCCCGTGATGCGGCAGTTCCTCGACGATCTCGGCCGCTTGGTCGAGTATTTCCGCGTCCTCGAGCTCGGCGCGCCCGACGTCGGGAAGCCGCTTTTCCCGGCCGATTACGCACCGGGGAAAGCGACGGTGCGCGAAGTCGTCAGCGCGACGTGGCTTTCGCATGGCAGCCCGGATCGGACCGCCGTCGCCAAGCTGCTCAGCCGTGGCATTCCGACCGGCTGCGACGAGATCAGCTACGACAAGGTTCGACACCTGCTTACGCAGTACGCGCTGCAGATGTCAGGACACGATCTCCGCGCCGGCCCGTCGATGGCCCATGGGCGCGCTTTCATCATCCCGACCCTGCATGAGCAGCGCGTGTATGAACGGCTGTGGGCAGGCGTCAACGACCGGCGGTCGATCCGCTCTGTCAAGTGCGAGACGGCCGATCTCGTCCGCTCGGGCGAATTCCTCACTCTCTATCAAGCTGCCTTCAGCGACGATCTCAACGCGGTGCGCGACAGCGTGGCGGCGATCGACGCGGTTCGCGCTGCCGCCATCGTCGCGCTTGAAGCGCTGCTCCGGTCACGGCGCGCCCAGGAGGCGGCCGCTGCGAAATCACGCGCCTGAAGGGCGGTTGTTTCGCAGTTCGCGCGCGCTGATCCTTGGCGGGTCAGCAGCGAGAAGGAGCAAGCACGATGAACGGTGCGAAGAACGGGACGGCAAGACTGTCGATCGCCGAGGCGGCTCAACTAGCCGGCGTCTCCATTTCGAGGATCCGCGAATATCGTCGCCGCGGATCCTTGGTTCCCGCCGACGGAGAGCGCCAGGGCGTCACGCGGTCCAGCCTCGAGAAGCTGATCGAAGCGCGGAGCGCCGCCGGCCGCCGACAGGCGCCGCGGAAGAAGAAAGCGCATCTCCGCTTGGTCGTCGACAATACCTGAAATGAAACGGCCGGCCGCTCCCGCGAAGAGCGCACCGGCCGAAGAGGGGTTAACAGATGAACGCACCCAATATACCCGCCAAGGCCCGTGTGCATCAAGCTCCTATATTCGGCGATCTGGTCGCCGGGCCGCAGGACAACAACCCGCCGGCGGGGCTGGTGCGACCGCCGGCCAAGGTCGACAACGGGATCGACATCGACACCGCCGTCGGCTTCCTGAAGTGGCTTGACCCGGACGGCTGGCATCACCTCGACCACGCGCCGCCGGATCGCGTCTCCGATGGGCCTTACTTCCTAGGCCGGACGTTCGCGCCGAACGCGTGGGGCGAGGTGCGCGACTATCTCCGGAGCATTCCGGCCGGGCACAATGTCTTCTACTCGCTGAACGAGCCGGCAGCCGGGACGCACGGAACAAAGCTCAGCAAGGATGACATCGCAAAGGTGCGTGTCATCGCCACGGACATCGATCCGGACAAGAGCAAGCCGCTTCCCGAGGCCGAAGCAGACGTGGAGGCGCGGGCCGTGCGGCTCTTGTCGGGCGTGCTGCCGCCGTCGCTGCTCGTTCATTCCGGAGGCGGGCGGCACGCGCTCTGGAAGCTGAACGAAAAGCTCGACGCGCGGACGGCGCAGGGTGTGGCCGAGGCGACGGGCCGCGCACTGGCACAAAGTGTCGGCGGCGACAGCACCCATGACATAAGCCGCATTTTCGGCCTTCCGGGATCGATCAACCATCCGGCAAAGAAGAAGCGTGAACACGGGCGGACGGACGCCCCGGTCCGGGTGCTCCAGCCCACAGACCGCCGCGTCAGTGTCGACGAACTCGCGAGCGCCTATCCGGCGGCCGCGGACGATCAGCACGCCGTGCGCGACGACGATGCCGCAAGAGCCGCTGAAAACGAGGCAAGGCAGCTCTATCGCTCCACGACGTTGCGCCGGGACGGCTGCAGCCCGGAGGATCTGGCTGAATTCGAGGATCTGGACGAGCGTTTCGCGGCCGCTTGCAGGAGCAACCGGAGGCTGGGGCGCTTGTGGCGCCGCGATCCGGCTGTCGCGCCGGATGACCCGAGCGGTTCCGGATGGGTGGGCGCGCTCGCCCGCCAGATGGCCGAGGCCGCCGACTTCACCGCTGTGGACTTCGCGCGCAAGCTGGTCGAATGGGCGCACCCCGCCGTCGATCCGGACAGGTACGATCCGGAAGACGACGCCCCGAACGGAGGCGCCCGCCAGGTGGCCCGCGCATGGGCGCGCATTGGACGGAGCGGCACCGAGGCGCGAAAGAAGAGAGAGGTGTGGTTCGACGACCCGGCCGACAACGAGACGCTCTTTCCGGACGAGGACCGACGGCCCGCCGAGGGCAAGAGCAAACCGGCCGAGGCGATCCGGTGGATCAACCCCGAAACGTGGCGGGACGTTCCTGTCCCCACCCGTCAGTGGGAGGTCGACGACCTGATACCGCGCGGCGAGGTGACGGCGCTGTACGGTGACGGCGCCATTGGAAAGTCGCTCGTCATGCACCAGTACGCTATCTGCGCAGCGGCCGGGATCGATTGGCTCGGCCAGAAGACCCGTCGGGCCCGCGTCCTAGGCTTCTTCTGCGAGGACAGCACGGATGAAGTTCACCGGCGGCACAACAGCATCCTGCAGGCCCTCGGCCTCAGATACGGGGATACCGCGGGCAATCTCCGGGTCGTCAGTCGTCGGAGAGAGGACAACGTTCTCGCCGTCTGGGATCGCAACGGGGGCAAGATGCAGAAGCAAGCGATCTGGCACCAGCTGTACAAGGACGCCGAGGACTTCAAGGCCGACGTCATCATCATCGACACGCTGGCCGACGTGTTCGCGGGCGAAGAGCAGAACCGGATGCAGGTCAACGCCTTCGTGAAGACGTGCCTTGGCGGGCTGAGCGGCGACGCCGGGCGATCCGTAATCCTCCTCGCGCACCCTTCGCTGAGCGGCATGGCATCCGGTCAGGGAACGTCTGGCTCGTCCGGCTGGAATAACTCCGTGCGCTCGCGTCTCTATCTGCGGTATCCGAAGGGCGCCACCAAGGGCGACGTGCGCGAGCTCGAGGGCATGAAAGCCAACTACGGGCCCAAGGGGCTGCTGCTAAAGATCCGGTGGCGTCGCGGCGCGTTCGACGCGCTGTTCAGCAACGCTCCCGCCACCGCTTCGGCTGTCTCTACAGGCCAAGGCGTGCCCAACCTCGACGACGCGACAGAGCGGGCCGTCCTGCTCGCCATCACGGAATGCGAAAGCGTCAAGCTCTCCAACGCGCCAAACAGTCCGCATAGGGCGTGGCTCGTCCTCCGGTCGCGCTGCCCGGACCATCTCGGCGTGTTCACCGAGGACGACGTTCGGAAGGCCTTTTTGCAGCTGGAGGCCCGCGGCGCGATACGCAGCGACGTGGTCGGGAAGGACGCCTCCCGCCGCAACGTCTACGGCTATGTCATCGACCACGACAAATTGTCGCCGCAAGAGGGCGAAGCGGGCGGCGCGTTGTCGTGATGCGGCGACGGATCGGCTGCTCAAAGTGGCGGAAAATCTGCTGCAAAGTGCAGCAAAGTGAAAGCTAAGTCATTGATTTTGCTTGCGGAAAGTAAATTGCGCAAAAAGGCCGCTCAAAGTGCAGCAAAGTGCAGCAATGCCCAACCATTTCAATGGCTTAGTCTGCTGCAAAGTAAACTGCTGCAAAGTGCGCCCCTACGGGGTGAGCCCGGCTGCGCCGGCCGGAGGCTCCGGCTCACTCCCCTGGGTGCGTGGGGCCCGAAGTCAGTTCGAGCAACACGACATTTTGTCGGGCACACGCAGCGCCCGCTTTACCTCAAGGGAGCATTCGACGATGGCCGGTAAGAAGCGCCCTCCCGCACGCCCTCAGACGCCGCTTCAACGGGCGTGGTCGACGTCCGCCCGTTTCAAGGAGATCGGGCGCGCATCCGTCCGCAAGATCAACGCGGAGCGGGCCAACGCGCCACGATGCACCGCGACGGCAAAGCATACCGGGCTGCAGTGCAAGCGCCTCAGCATGGCGAACGGGAAATGCTCCGTGCATGGCGGCCGCACGCCATCGGGCAAGGGCTGGCACAAGCCAGTCTGGCCGGACGCATCGTCACCGGACGCGACGGCCAAGCTCAATCGAAAGCTGCGCGATCTCGACCGGGCCGCAAAGAAGCGCGCGAGGCGTGTCCAGGCGATGACGGAGGAGGAGCGGGCAGCCTATGAGGCGTGGAAGAAGACCCACGCGGCGGGCTCGGCAGCGGCCCGCGCCATGGCTCGCCGCGAACGGCGCGACGCTGCGGAAGCACGGGCGATGCTTGGAGCGCCCGCAGCGGCCGCGCCGGTCAGTCCGGAGCAGATTGCGATTGCCGAACGGCTGGCGGAGCTGGAGGCACTGTTGAAGGCGCGCAAGGACGAAGACAGCGGAGTGTTCGGATGACCGAAGAATTCGATTATGACGACACGGAGGTCGATCCGGACGATTTCGAGATCGACGACGCCCGCGCCGAGATCGCACAGCTCGCCCGGACGGAAGGGCTTCGCGTCGCCTACGCAACGGCGCTGGCAATTGCGGGTGACAAGCAGGCGCCGGCAGCTGTGCGCGTCGCGGCGTCGCGGACACTGCTCGAAATCGCCGGCATGCTGAGCCCGCGCGATCGGGCGGCGATAGAGGCGGCCGCCAAGGGTCCAAGCGAGATGACCGCCGAGGAATTGAGCGCCGCTATCGACCGGCTCGAGCGACGTCGCGTCGCAGGCAATGCGCCTCGCAAGGACGCCGCCGCTGCAAGCAGGCGCGCCAAGTCCGACAGCGTGTTCGACTAGGGCAGCTCGGCCCATGTAAGGGCAGATGACTAACGCCTTCGCGCCTTCGTGCGAGGGACCGTCTCCCGCTCGCGGGCTGCAGCAGACATGCGGGCGCGCCGGACGTCTTCTAGCTCGATATCCGCCAGGCGGTCGGCAATCACCTGCGCTCGAGCTGCGCTAAGAGCATTCTCGGCACCTTCTGAGCGCGGCGCCGGTCCGAACGCCTCGGGCCGCACATTTCTGGTCCCAATCAGGTAGAGCCAGAGTTGATCCTCTCGAATAGTGATCGGCGTTCCCAGGACATAGCCGAGCCGGCGCTGTTCGCAGAGGCCGAGGACGAAGCGCGCAGAGCGGCGAAGTCGCTCGGCGACTTCCTCGAGAGACAGCAGGCGGGGACCGCCGACATCATTTTCCATTGCCGGCGCCTCTACGATTTGCGGTGCTGAGCGCGAAGCTGGCGCAGCTGCCACAGCCTTTGCGCTCTTGCGGCGGGCGCTTCTGACGTTGAGGGACTGCTCCGCGCGGGAACATCCACTTGGAACGAACCGGACGACGCCGGCCGGACCGTTGCGCCTAGCTTCGCTGACGCGATGAAGCTCAACAGATCGGCTTCATCGATGAGGACCGGCCTCCCTTTGATGAAGGGCAGCCGGCCGGAGAGGCGCAGGCGCTTGACCTTCGTGGTCGAGCAGCGCAGGCGTTCGGCAACCTCGGGTTCTGTGAGAAAGTTCATTTGCAAATGCCTCCGTGCGAATGATCACAGCATACAGCATTGCAGATTAGATTCGAGAGATCTGAATTGTATGTTTTGTCTGTATTGTCGTTCGACGTAGGGCGACAAAATATTTGTTGAATATATTGGATGAAGGGCTACGTTGTTAACGGTTCGAAAAGCCAATCAGCATAGAAACGCGATGACATTGCAGTCAGCGATGTGCGTTTTCCGGGGTCCGCATGTGAATGTCCAAGGCTTTGCCCAAAGACATGCGGAGCCAGCTGTGCGGCTTTTCGGCCCCGGATCAACTGCCGCTCGAAAAGCGGCGAGGAGCACAGATATGCAGAACTGCAACGTAATCGCCTTCCCAAGCCGCGGACCGTCGACGACGAGGTTGAAGCGGGAGCCCATCGCCAGTGCGGGCTTTCGTCCGGCTGTAGAGGTCGTTCATGATGACGGCGGCTCTGATTGGGTTCTGGTTGAAGCTCTGCTGCCAAGGCGGAGTATCGACGCAGTCATTCCGGCGATTTGGGCGGCGCTTAGCTAAGCGGACGGTGAGATCTCTTCATCTGATGGGCGCCCTTGTGGCGCCCATTTGCATTCTCGAGGCGGGTGGCACCTGCGTCACCTCTAGGCAGTGCGCTCGAGCCCGCCGGCCTCAAGCACTCGGTAGACGCTCGCTCGGCCAATACCGAGGGCCTTGGCAATCTCTGAGGCGCCCTTGCCCTCGGCCTTCATCGCCCGGACCCGCTCGGCGTCAATGGATGGGGTGCGCCCCTTGTAGACGCCCTTCTCCTTCGCCTTGGCGATGCCTTCAAGCTGGCGCTCGCGGCGAAGATTGGTCTCGAACTCGGCAAACACGCCGAGCATGTCGAGAAAGGCTTTCCCCGCCGCCGTGCTGGTATCGATGGGTTGCTCCGTTGCCTTCAAGGCGGCGCCTTTGGCCCGCAAGGCCCGCACGATATCCTGAAGGTCCCCTATGCTGCGGGCGAGGCGGTCCACTCGGGTGACCATCAGGACGTCCCCAGGGCGGATGAAGGCTAGAAGTGTCTCGAGCTCCTGCCGCCCCTCCATCGACGTGCCGCTCCGCTTTTCCTCCCGGATCAACTCACAGCCGGCAAGGCGCAGAGCCTCGACTTGGATGGCGAGATCTTGGTCCGTGGTGCTCACGCGGGCATATCCGTAGATCGTCATGGCGTCCCCGATGTCTCGTTTGGGTCTAGATCCACGATCGATACCGTCTCGGAATAGGCAAGTCAACCCTAATGAGACGATGAAACTGTCTCGCGGACACGCTTCGCTGCGGTATACCCAAATGAGACGGAGCCGTGACCTTAGCCGGCCGCTGCCGGTTGAGGCAGTGGATCCAGGCATAGGCGACGAAGGCGTCCGTTCGATGTGGTCATAGCGAGACTTCGAAGTCTGTCGACCAGCATCGGCCGATCGTCGCCCGGTTCCGCGCGGCGCAGAGCCGATGCGGCCGCCCATGCTTCGCTCGCCGCGCTTGTCAGGCTCGCCGATCGCATCGGCTCTGCGCCGCGCCACGCGGCATCGATCGGCGATGCGCGTTCCGTCGCGCCGTCAATGCCGCCGTCGCTCGTCATGAGCTCGCCGACATGCTCGCGTGTCATCCGCGCCAGCGCGGCGAGGCGCCGCCCCTGCTCGCCGCTAAGCGGCAGCCGTTCGATCTCTCGGCTCAGCGCTTCGATCGCCGCTAGGGCGCAGCGGCCGCTCGTCTCGTGATCGGCTTGCATGCTCGTCATCCTCCGCTCCCGTTCGGCCCGTACCGGTGCCGACCCCCGGACCGCCCCCCTGGCACCGGTCCGATCGTCGCGCTCGTTTCGGAGCCATGACCTCGTAGAAAATTGCTCGCTGTCGGAACTTTCCGACAAAATGTCGGCCGTTCAAGCTGTAATACAGTAATACAGGCCGGATGTTCGCAACGTGTGGGATCAATTGTATGTCATGACATACTACAGGCAAAGCAATATCGGTCAATGCAAAGTAGTGATATTGCTCAAATCATCGAATTCGGTTATTGTGATCGCGGAGGTCCACGCGCGAGGTGTTGCTTTGAAAGCGCTCAATCAGTCCAGTTTGAAAGCATCGGCCGTTGCCAATCCGGAGGCCGACGACGCCAGCTGTTTTTCACCGTCTCCGCCTTCGGCCGATGAGATCGCGTTCGACGGCCAGGTGGCGCATACCGAGGGTCTGCTATCGAGCATCGCCAATAGCCATGACGCGCCTGACGTCGGTTGGACGTTGGAACATGCGCTCGGTTCTTTCGAGGCTCTGCGACCCGGTTTGCGCCGGTTCGGCGGGCTTTCCGGCAGCCAGCGCGACGAGCTATTGGCGGGCCTTGTCGAGGCGCGGGCGGGCGCCGAGGTCCACTGTCTCGGCTTGGAACGCGACGCCTATGTCGACGGCATCCGGGCGCTGCAATCGCTGGCGGTCCACTACGCGCGCTCGCCGCGCGCGCAGGCGCGGATGCCCGGCGACCGGCTAGGCGAGCTCTGGAACCTCGTGCGCATCGCGAAGAATGTCGCCGAGATCAGGCGGCTTCAGGCCGAGAACCAGGCCGGCGAAAAGCGGCGCTCTGTCCCGACGCTCGATTTTTCGGTAGGAGCCCAGTCATGAGCGCGGGCGCGTCCCAGACCTCCGATGCCGAGACGCGAGCTCAGCTTTTCGATGCCGCGATCGGCGAGTTTCGCCGGGCTGCGACAGAGGACGAGCCGCTGCGCGCGACGGCAAACGGGCTTTACGCGCTCGTCTCGGCCCTGAACGCCGAAGGGCCGATGATGAGCGCAAGCAAGGTCGATGACCTTGTGGGCGCGCTTGGCGCCGTCGTGCCTCACGTCGTCGACTGCGTCGCGGATGATCTGACGCACGATCGCATTGTCGTCGCGCTCGGCGCCGCCTCGCGGCTGGTGCGGCTATACGCCGGCCCGCGTGCGCTGCTCGAGGCAGAGGGCGAGGAAACCGTTCTCGATCTCGGGCATGCGACGCTGTGGGCGCGCGGCGCCCTGGAAGAGTTGCACCACCGGCGCGAGATCCAGAAGCGGGGCGACACCCTGTTTCGGCTCACGACCGGTCGTGTCGCCTTCGCCAACGCGGTCAATGTTGGCCTGCTCAACTGACTGTCAGCCGAGGAGTGCCCTGAAAACGTGTGATCCCTTAACCATCGCAGGCATCGCGCTCTCCGCCGGCTCCGCCGTGGCGAATTCCGTCGCGCAAAGCAAGATTGAGAGCGCGCGCAACGACGCGCTCGCGGCCGAACGCATCCGGCAGAATGGTCTCGACCAGGAAGCACAGGCGCTCAACGTCACCAGTCAGGACCGCTATCAGGGCTTCGACGACAAGCAGGATCAGCGCGGCCAGCAGCTCGGCGACTATTTCCAGGGGCAGAAGGTCTCGCAGGCCGAAGGCAATCAGGCCGCCGCGACGGAGCAGGCGCAGGGCACGATGCCCGCGGCGTCCGGCATCACCGTGGCCGAAGACGCGAAGCAGAGTGGCAAGGCCAAGGCGTTCACCGACGCGCAGGGCGCCGCGCTCGGCCAGCTGCGGGCGTTCGGCGATCTGCTCGGCGAAACCGGCCGCGGCCAGGCGCGCGACGCCTCGCTGATCGGCCAGATCGGCGGCTTCAAGCGCGGATCCTCGAACGTGCTGCCCTACGAGCTCGACGCCGCCAGCAGCGCCGGCAACGGCGCCAAGGCATTCGGCGATCTCCTGAACCTTGGCGGTAGCCTCGCGGTCGACGCAGGCCTATCGGGCGTGGGCAAATCGGTCGGCGCAAAGGTCGTGACGCCGACGTCTCTCGCCGCCGGCCGTGCGATCGACCGCGCCAGCATGCCGGGCTACTCCGCCTACAGCCTCTATCCGAGGAAGAACTGATGGCTATCCGCACGAACCGAGTTTTCAACGATCCGGGCTTTGCACAGGCCGCCTCAAACCTCGCCTCGCTGTTCGCCCCGCCGAGCGGCGCGGACGCGGCCGGCTGGGCCGCCGCTAATGCGAAGAACGCCGAAGCGAAGCGACTGGCCGAGCTGTGGACGCTGGCGGGCGACCCGTCGGTTGAGCAGCCGATCTTCGATCGTCGCAACATCGCCGCCGGCAATTACGCGCCGACGCAGTCCTACTACGCCGTTGACGAAGGCAACGCGACGACGCGGCGCGGGCAGGATCGCACGTTCGATGCGTCCCGGCTCAACAACACCGACGACAACGCGCGGGCGCTGCAGGACCGCCAGATGCAGGAGGCCGGCGCGCTAGCGCGGCAGTTCGCCGAGCCGGTGCTGCTGAACAAGGACCAGACGGCGTTCCTGCCCGGACAGACGGCCGCTGCTACGGGCCTTGGTCCGCGTCTGTCGGGCAATATCGGCCTGTCGCAGGGCGAGACCGTCGTCACGCCCGGCGGGCAGACGCTCATGGGCGCGCCGAAGCCGCTGAATGAAAGCGAGTGGACCGCGGCGCAGAACGAGCGGCTGCGCGCCAACGGCATGCTGCCCGATCAGATGCTGATCGACATCATCAACGGCAAGCAGACGCCCGTGCAGGCGCGCGGGGCGGACGGCCAGCCCGTGTTCAAGTCGCCCGGCGCCGCGGTGCGCGAGGGCGCGTCGCCCTATATCGCGCCGTCCTCGGTCAAGCAGACCAACGGCCTCGCCATCCTGCCGAACGGCACTCGCGTGCCCGCGATCCAGTCGCCGGATGGCCGTTGGGTGGCTGCGCAGACTGGCGCACCGCTGCCCGCGGACGTTCAGATTACCGACATGCCGAAGCCGCAGGGATCAATGCGCGATATCGGCGCCGGCGACACCATGATCAAGGACGCGCGGAACGACATCACTTCGCAGGACATCGACCGCGCGATCAAGGTCGCGCTTGATAATCCTGATTGGACCACGAGTTTTCTCGGCAACGCTCTCAGCGGTGTCGCAGGCACGCCGGCCCACGATCTGAGCTCGCTGGTCGACACCGTAAAGGCCAATATCGGCTTCGACCAGCTGCAGGCCATGCGCAACGCCTCGCCGACCGGCGGCGCGCTCGGCCAGGTGTCCGATACCGAGAACAAACTGCTTCAGGGGGTGCTCGGTAGTCTGAGCACGTCGCAGAGCCCGGCGCAGTTCGTCTACAACATGAAGCGCCTCAAGAACGTCTATCTCGACATCGTGCACGGCAAAGGCAATGGCCCCGATCGCTACGATCTCGGCGATGGCACCACCAACGATCCCGGCACTGAAGCGGCGCCGGTGGCCGACGTGCAGCGCGGGCCGGCAGTCAACGTGCCGTCGGCAGCCCTGTCGAACGGCGTCCGCATCGATCCGCAAAGTGGCGCGCTTACGAACGCCACGCCCGCGATCCCGTCGCCGCCGGCGCCTCCGGGTCCGCCCGGACCGCCCGGCCCGGCGGGATCGCCCGGCACGGCCGCGCCGCCGGCGCGCCGCCGCGTCTACAATCCGGCCACGGGGCTCATCGAATGACGATCGAGATCCAGGCGCCTGACGGCAGCGTCGTCGAGTTCCCCGACGGCACGCCGGACGCCGAGATGGCACAGGCCATGCAGAAGACGTTCGGCGGCCCCTCGGCGCCGGCGGGGATGACGCGCGGGCCGACCGGCAAGCTGGCGCCCACGATGACGTTCAATGCCGACACCGGGCCGGTGCAGGCGGCCGACGACATCGTGCGTCTGATCGCGAATGGCGCCTCCTTCGGCTACGCCGACAAGCTGGCCGGTTCCATGAACGGCACCGGCACGGATGCGGAGCGGGCACGCTCGGCTGAGGCTGGCAACCGTGCGGGGCTGGCTGGCAAGGTGGCCGAGATCGGCGGTGCCGCGGCGACGCCGATCGCCGCCGGCCGCATGGGGCTGTCGCTGGTCGGCGCCCTCGGTTCCGGCGCGCTGAAGGGCGCGACCGGGCTGTTCGCGCGGACGGGGCTCGCCGCCACCGAGGGCGCCGGCTATGGCGCGCTCGGTGCGTCCGGCCACGACACCGACATCAGCGACGGCGCGCTGCTCGGCGCGGTCTTCGGCGCCGGTGGCAATCTCGCCGCTGAAGGCGTGACGAACGCGGCAAGCGCTATCGCCGGCACCGGGCGCGGCCCCGCGCCAAGCATGGCCGATGTGACGGCCCGCCGCGACGCCGCATATCAGGCCGCTGATAACTCGGGTGTCGTCTACTCCCCGCAGGCGGCGGACCGGCTTCGAACCGACGTTGTGCAGAAGCTCGCGGACTACGGCTACGACCCCGCGCTTCAGCCCGGCGCTGCGCCGGCGCTGCGCCGGATCGAGGATCTGATCGGGCAAAACGTCACGCTTAAAGGACTGGACACTGTCCGGAAAGTCGCCAATCACGGCTACAAGCCGGGCGAGAAGTCGAACAATGCCGCGGTGAATATGGTTGTTGGCGCGATCGACGATCTGATCAACAACCCGGCCGCAGGGGATGTGCTCACGGGCAGCGCGCCGGCCGCCGCCGGAACGATCCGCGAGGCACGCGATCTGGCGCGGCGAGCGATAAAATCGTCAGAGGTTGACGATGCGGTCATTTATGCAGGCCGTCGCGCCGCCTCCACTGGCAAAGGCGCCAACATCGACAATGCCACCCGGCAGAATATTCGGCATATTCTTGACCGTGGCGCGCGTGGCTACACGCCGGACGAAGTCGCGGCGCTAGAGAAGATCGTCTTCGGAACGCCGGTGCAGAACGTCTTGCGTTGGGCCGGCGGCTTCTCGCCGCAGAACATCCTCAATGGCGGCGTCGGCATGGGCGCAGGCGGCGCAGTAGGCGGCGCCGTTGGGGGCCCCGCCGGCGCGCTGCTAGGCGGCGCGGCGGTAGCTGGCCTCGGCGGGGTGTCGAAAATGGTCGCCGACCGGATGACGCGCGGCAGCGTCAATGATCTGATCGACATCATCATGCGCGGCGGCCAGCGCGCGCCGCTCACGCCGACGCAGAATGCGATCCTCGGATCTCGGGACGCCCTGGCGCGCGGCGCTATCGGCGTGGCGGCGAACGATCAGACGCGGCCGCGCGACGACGAGATCAAGCGGGCGGTCATGCGGAGCGCAGGCCGCCCGTAGCCCTGCGACATCGCACGTCGCCGAACTCGCAACGCATTGGATCCTGCAGAATGGCAGACTGGCAAAGCGGTGGCGCCGATCATAACGAGCTCTTTGCGATCGTCATTGCAAAGGGCGCCGCGCTTCTCGCCGGCCTCGCCGGGGCGTTCGTCGCGAACATCGTTCCGCCGCACAAGCCTTGGCGAGAACGGGCCGTCGAGTATATCGGCGGCGCCTTGATGGCGCTCTATGTCGGTCCGACCGCCGGGCCGGTGCTACACAATGGCATCCTCGCCGTCAGCGCCAGGTGGCACATTCCGCCGGCCCAAACGATCCCTCAGGCCAGCATCGAGAGCCTAGCCGGCTTCATGTGCGGCGCGCTGGGATTGACGATCATCAAGGGACTGTTGCGGGGAGCACGTCGCTGGGCGAGTGATCCCAAGCTCCCGCGGCCCAACTGATCCGCCTCCTACTTCCGAAATACTGCCGCCACGCCCGTCCCCGCCGCCGGTGCGCCGCCTTCCTTCGGCCAGCTGGCCGCGCTGTTCCTGCAGAACCAGCAAGGCGCGAAGCAGCAGGAGGCCGACGCGCAGGCCGCCGAGCAGGAACGGCGCGCGGCGCTGTTCGGCATCAATCCGTTCGGCTGATCAGCACTGGCCTTCTCGTTCGCTTCGGCTGACGATCCAGTCGTTTAACGTCATGACCGCGCCGCGTGGGTCGGCAAGGACGTACACATTGCACTGCGTCACAGTCGTTCGCGATATTTGGGGCGTCGCATAAATCGAGTTCAAATTGGCCGAAGCGGCGGCCACTTGCGGGCTGTTAAACCGTGAGGTAGTGGGCGTGTAAGAAGGGAGCGTCGTAGTCACCATGACTGGGTCACTGGCGAAGAGAAACAGCCGCTTT
Organism: Kaistia sp.; assembly: GCA_965229325.1. Taxonomy (GTDB): domain Bacteria; phylum Pseudomonadota; class Alphaproteobacteria; order Rhizobiales; family Kaistiaceae; genus Kaistia. Next base: position 4,610,678 of record OZ245873.1, read on the forward strand.
CCGTTAGTGTCGCGCGCGTCCACAAGATGAAACCCGACAAGCGCGTCGCTCAAATCCTGAACCGTCGAGCCTTCGAAAGAAGACAGGCTCACCGAGCCCGAACTACCGGCCATCGTGGCGGTTTCGCAGCCAGTCAGCGCGACGCTTAGCGTGCACAGTGTCAATCCCCATCCACATTTGAACATGCGCGTTGCCCCGCTACCAGAAACGGGGCCGCCGACATCTAGCGGCCCTGTCATGCGCTACAGCCGCTACTCGGCATCGACACGCTTCACGTAAGCGTTGACCATCGCCCAGACGACATCTCCCGGCAAGTGTGCCTCGATGAACCCTAGGTTGTCGGCATTGCGAGGGCATCGTCCTTCGCACCAAGCCCTGGCGCGATGGCATCTAGACCAGCCGATCATCTTGCCATCGGTCCGCCCGGCGTCGCCGGCGTCATCCTGATCGACGTGTTGTAGGATCGGCACGCGGTCACACCACATCGGAGCGGCCTGCCGCCGATCTTGGCCGGTCCGGTGTCGGCCGATCCCTGCACGCGGGCTTCGGCACCGAGCTGCGCCGCTATCGCCTCAAGGTTGAGGTCGCGCGAATGCCGGCACCGATTGCAATAGGCGGTGAGGCTGTAACGGCCGGCAATCAACTTGCCGAGGGCCGAGGTCATGCTGCGGCTCCATCATCCGTTCCATTTTTGTTCTCATAGCAGCAAGCGTCCATGAGGGTCCATGCTCAACCCGCGAGGCCGGCAAATTTCGGCGGAGCAGCGCGCCACAGTCGAGGCAATCCTGCGCGCCGGCAAGCCCGCGTCCGAGGCGGCGCGGCAAACGGGCGTCGGCGCGCGGACAGGCGAGCGCATCAAGCGGCAGTAGCCCATCGCCCGCTTTGGCGCGGTGGACTTTGCGCAGTCAATGCGAGGGTTCTTCATCGATTATTGCCTCGAGGGCGACAATCGCTCTTTCAAGATCTGCTATCCGTCGGATTGCGTGATCCGCCGGTGGACGATCTAGATTCGCCTCAATGACGATTGCCGCATGCTGCTCGCGGATCAGGCGCTGCCGGATCGCGGAGAAGCCTGATTTGGCGTTGTCGTTCATCTGTGTATGGCTATCCGCTGCAGCTTTGCCCAAGTTGCGACCTGGACCGCTCGAACGAGTACCCTACCTCCCGCCCGTCCGGCAACTGGCGGCGTGCAACGCGTATGAGACGGATTCGCTGCGACCAGATTTAGCGGGGCGGTCCTCAGCACGTGGGCATGCTTTGGACAGCGAGAGCGGACGTGGGGTGACATCATCCCCCGCTCGGCGCAACCATCGCGCCGCACCCCATGCTGCATTGCACGCAACCTGGCGCATATGCCAGAGAAATGCCGAAGATCGACAATTTCTGCCACCGACCGCCGATCCGTCATCGCCCCCGGCTTGCCGATAACGCCACCGGACGGCCGAGCGCGGTGATTATGGGCGCCTCGAAGGGCGCGGTTGGCCGGCCGAGGTTTTCAGCCGAAGCCGCATGACAATGCCGAGACGTTACGCTTAAGGCTGGTCTGGGAAGAAATGTCGCTGCTCCGCGACAATTCGGCTCAGCACTGGAAAATGACCGCTAGCGCCTTAAGTCCGATGTCTGATTTGTCTGCTATCCAGACGGTGCGCGGCCAAAACCGGGGGAAACTTGGAGTGAATCGTAATACGAAAAATCTCGTCGCGATCAATTGCGGCCTATCGATTCTATTGGCAATTTTCATCTGGTCTGTCTTTTCAGAAGTCCAGATCGATATGAACAGCGTCGGCGTCGTCGCCTTTGGACTTGTATTTTTCCCGGTCCTGTTCGTCTTGACCAACATCGGCGCCTTGAACCGTAGATATCCCCTGACGCCGAAGCCGCACGCCGGGGATCTCTCCCAGCGCGACCAGTCCGAGACCAACGACAGCGCATGAGCATCACGCCAACTGATTGAGCATGCCATCAGTGCTGCTATCGTGGTGAGCAGGCTTTGACGGGACCTGTCATGGCAAAATGTCGAAAATCAGCAACATCGGGCGTTGCGTGGGCACAACCGATCGGCCAATCGGCCGCGAAGGCCAAGCTTGGAAAGGCGATAATTTTCGTGCTGCCTATCGCTGCTGGGGCCGGCATCGTCCTATTCTCAACGAACGACTTAGCCGTTCTCGCTGCGCCCAAGTCTGGCCGGAGCGCATCCGAGATATGCGCCGCGGCTGCCTCGGAGACGCTGAAAGGGAACGTGCCGCAGTCGATTCGAAAGGCCATCCTCTCAGTTTGCGAGACGGCGATGCGCGGCGCCGCAAACGATGCTGCCTGTGATGCGGCGGCATCGAACATCATGAAAGACCTCGGCCCCCTGACTGCGAACACATGCAAGACTGCTGTGAGGATCAATTCGGCAGGCTGAAATCGAAACGCACCAAGCAGCCTTGCGAACGCGCCGCCGCGCGCAGGGCAGGCTGAACCCGCGAGGCCAACGGCCGACGCGGAGCGGCTCAGCCGCTTCAGCGCAGCGCATCTGAACCTTCAGCATCTAGCTGATGATTTTGGTCATCCCCGCCTCTGGGAACATCTCAGTCATTTTGTGCTGCTGATGAAGGCATCCGTTGGCCTGAGTTCCGATGCATTCTCGACCGGGTCAAGCCTCGGACTAGCGCTCCCGGAAAGCTTCCATTCTATCCGGGCGACTGAGTATCGTCTCTTTCATACCCCAGCATCCCCCGTCGCATCAAACCAATCCGGTATCGTGCCGAGCCTGACCAATACGACCGGGTCGCCATAGTCTCCGGTCTCCGGTACCACACTCCGCGACCACGCGATTACGCCGACATGCGTCAATGTCAGCGCCTTCGCTCTGGCCACGGCTGCCGCAGCGCTCGGCATGCGCTCAGGAAGTTCGGCAAAGGCATCGCGTCCGATCTGTCGGAACGCTACAACCCAGTGGACTATCTGGCTCGCTCCCATGCTCGGTCTCCTGCCATGTGCGGCAGGCGGGGAAATAGCGGGAAGGCCGCCAAAAGCCAGTGAGTGGGACCCGCACTCGCGACCGCTCGATCTGCCGGGCCGGTGAACTGCTCAAGCTGATCGAGCCGAGTAAGGGCGGGCGTCCTTCGGAAACTAGGGTGAACGCCCACCCGAGTTATTCGAGGGGAGAAGCAGCGACAGACGCAGGCATGTCGCCGCATCAGGCGAAGCAGGCGGTCCGCGTCGCCAACATTCCCGAACCCGAGCGACAGGTCGAGAGCGACCGGCCGCCGACTGTCACGGCATGGCAGAAGAGCGTCCGAGCTCCCTGGACCGAGGCGCTAGATGAGGGCGCGCAAGCGAGCGATCCATCAGCCTTGATCGTCTCGTCGGATCATGCCTCCAATATCTGCCGAAAAGACACGAGGAGGTCGCATTGCCGTACGTGAAGGTTGAGATCGCCAAGGGAATTGCCAGCAGAGATCAGAAGCGGGCTGTGATCCGCGGCATGACGGACGTCCTCGTTCGGGAGCTTGGGCGTGATCCGGAATACATCTTTGTCGTGATCGACGAGGTTGACACGGATAATTGGGGTCGGAAGGGAGAGAGTTTGACGGAGCTTTGGCGGCAGCGTGAGGCCGGCAAGGCCTAGGAACAGCGATGGAATTGCCGCGGCCTCTCCGATGACGTGCTTCAGGTCATGGTGCCCGGTCTGAGCCAGAATGGATCGCGGTGGCAGGCTAGCTGGTCAGGTGAAAGCTCGAGCAAGCAGCTTGGCGATGAGAAACGGCATCCAAGCTGGCGCCACCCGATAGGGGTGCCCTGGCGGCAGGCGGTAACCAAGCCTCTTAGCCTGGCGAGCCTCGTGCCGTGCGCGTCGAGGAGAAGCTGAGGGCCTGTGGATCGTCATTCCGGGGGAGCACCACTTAGAGCTGTCGGCGATACGGCCAGACAGTTTGTGGACTGTCAAGGCGGTCACCCGATGACGCGGTTATTGGTCAGTCGAGCGCATTGGCGTTGTCCACAAAACCGCTTCACAGTCCGTTTTCTCGTCTTGGCGGGAGTAACGAGGACCGAACCGCCCCGCAAGCGCGACCATCCGGTGGGCATGGGGCTGGGGGATAGCCGCCCCGGCGAGTGGCATCGCCGCCTCGTCATCTCCGGGTATGCGCCGCAAAGCTTATGCAATGCAACCCCGAGCCCGAGTTCGAACGCCAAGTCGATTATGTATCTCGGCCAGTGAATATCACGCCGACCTTGCATCTCTTTCCTGCAGCGAATTCCCGGAGAATTGCGCGCTTATGTCGCCGGGTGCTTACCGGTCCTGCAGAACAGCGCTAACGAATAGGGGGGACGTAACGTTGATGATTCGACCCGAATCGGATCCGATTGACCTGCGCATCGATTCCAACGTATCGAGATCAACGCCTGAAAGCGTAGTGAAAGCTTCGACGTCTTGAAGTTTCAGGAGTGGGAATTCGTATCGTTCGACGATTCCCCAACTTATCGTCTCGACCCCAGCTTCGATTGTTCGAAACTCATATCGCCTACCCACTTCGAACATCGTCAGCTCCCATATTCTAAGGGGAAGCATGCCGGGCAACCCAGGCGCGCGCAAGCGATCCGCCCCGTCACGGCAGATTCTTGTCACTGACTGATCGATCACAAGTCGAACTGAAGCTCTATCTTGAGCGCCTCGACCTCTTCATCGAGCGTCGTGCGACTGAAGCCGTGAGCAGCGATCACCGCCTCAGCCACCTTGAGCGAGAGGCCGTGCCTTCCGGCGAACAGCCGCGCCTCTTTGCTGACGGGCGGCCCTGCCAGTTTGCTCGAACGCTTCTTCTTTTTGGCCATGTCACCTGAGTAGCTGATGTTAACGCTGCGGCGAAGCGGCAAACCGATGCTGGCTTCTGCGCCGAGAAATCCGAGCGAAGCCATGACTTTGTGAGATGCCGCCGCAGTTCAGGCTGGCGACGGTGGCCGCCGCCGCATGCTCTTGCGACGAAATAAGTCAACCCCGGCCGTAATCAGAATTCAGTTCAGGCGACGCGCGAAAGCGGTTTGCAGAGTGGCGATGGCGTCTTCAACCCGAGCGATGCGCTCCTCAATATCAGCGTGGCTGAGATCAACCTGAGTGCCGCATGCCGTGCACGCGAACGAACCTCGCGCACGGAACCAATCGACCGTCTCTCGACGATAGCGATCGCAGTTGGGGCACGCGACCCCAAGGTATGGATTGTCTAGCATGTCGGATCAGCTGCCTCTGAGCACCCGCCCGAGCAGAACTGTCACATCGTGATTCGGTTCCGTCGTTAGCCGGTGCGAGCAACTCATCGCGATGTTCGGGTGCAAGTGGCGTCATCGGTCCTTTCGCAACCTCAATGCCGCCTTGCTGACGTTCTCTGCTATTCGATACCGGGCACCGACTGATCTCCCCGCCGGTGTTCGACTTATCCAGAGGCTGCCCGTGACGCCCGCGCCGTCCAAGCTGGGCCTTCTCAGCATTGTTCAGTTCGCGAGAACCAATTCTCTTGCGGCCGTGGATCTCATTGCGAGTCTGTGATCTGCCTCCCGCATAGGCGCGCAGCCGATCATGAAGGTGCTGTCGGGCATCTTCGTGACCATCGTCACAACCATCTGCAAGCCGCCCACCCGCAAGCGCACCACGTCCCCAACCTCAAACTCTTTCATTCGTCCCGCCATTCCATCCATCCTGCTCAGTCGTGGTGGATGCTGAACAATTTATTGTTGGACTTCAATTGTGCTGGGCGATCATCATGCAGGCATACATAGCGCGCCATTGCTGGCGGCACGCTGGGGTGTCGCCGGGCCGGGGCCCTAAGCGCCGCGGCGAGCTTTCAGAGCCTGCCTCGAGGCGGATCAATAAGCGTTCGCGCACGGTCCGGAATAGTTGACGCCAACGATGCGCCAGTTTTCGGCCGTTCCCCCGTCACCAGCCGGCATCGTGCTCAAGAGGATGCGGCACGTTTGGGTATTGGCCACCGTAGGCGCGCCGTAGGAGCCCGGCGTGACGAGGGTAACGCTACGGCCGAGCACGACAAATACCCGGCCTGATCCCGTCGGATAGAAGTCGCTCGGCACCAAGCCAGTCCGGGCGGAGAACTCCGCCACGGTCAACCCAACGACGGACCGCATCCCGGCTTCTTCGGCTTCCTGGACCTGGGTGGCGGTCTGGCAGCCGGCCAAGAGCGTCAGCGCGATCATTGCCACATACCGCTTCAAGCTGCTTCTCCTCGACCGACTGAAATGCCTGCCGTCGCCATCGGAGGCATCGACAGGTTGGGCGCCGTGCTGCGGATCGTGTCCGCGACATAGGATGGCGACAGATGCGCATAGTGCTTCTCGACCATGCGCGTATCGGTGTGCCCGAGCGCCTGCGCCACCACCATCAACGGCGCGCCCGCTCGAACCATCGTGCTGGCGTAGGAGTGTCTCAGCTCATGCAGCGTGATGTGGGCGAGGTCCGCAGTCTTCAGGGCGGCGCGGAACCCTCGCTGATAGCCTACCGGTTTCCATGCTTGGCCGTCCCGCTCGAGCAGCGGGGCCGCTGCAGCCTTCCCTTGCGCCAGCCGCTCGAACAGAACTCGCGCCTCCGACGGCAACGGGATATGGCGCGCCTTGCCGCTCTTGCTCTCGGCGATGAACACGGTCCCGTTGACCGCGTCGAAATCCCGGACCGTCAGGCGCGCGAGCTCGCTGAAGCGCGCGCCGGTCATGAGCGCCGCGGCGATCAGATCGCGCAACTCGCCCTGTGCTGCGTCGATCAGGCGTTGCTGTTCCGTCGGTGAAAGGAACCGAACCCGCGCGGCGGTGGTGCCTCGATAGGGCTTCACCAGCCGCCAAGCCGTATCGTCGTCGACCAGCCGATTGTCGCGCGCCCAATTGAGCGCCGCTTTCAGGGTCGTCAGGGTTCGGTTGGCGGTATCCCGGCGCCGACGCGCGGCCTCCGGATCGGTCATGTCGACCACGCGCGTATTGCGCACCTTGGCGAACTTACCGGTCCGCAGAAGCTTTGGCGCTACCGTCATGCTGTCTCGCCATTTGCGGACAGTCTCGACCCTGAGATCCGCGACCCGGAGGGAGCCGAGAGAAGGACGAATGTGCGTGTTCGCTCGCGACTTGGCGTCGTAGAGCGACTTCATTCCCTCCGCGGCTCGAGCCTCGAAATACCGGTCCAGCACCATGTCGACGGTAAGGGCAGGCGCGGCGGCGCCGCCGGTGCGCAATGACTTCGCCCAAGCGCGGGCCATATCCTTCGCCTGCTCGTGCGTCAGCACCGCCGCGCCATCGGCCGGTGCAACATCATCCGCTCGGCCGAGCCGCGTCTGAACCCGGTTCCCGCTTTCGTCTCGCGACGCAGCCAGCCAGGTGCCGCCACGTCCGTGCGTGCCGCGGCCGCGACGATAGCCGAGGCGGACGCCCGGACTGATCACTTCCCATTCAGGGGCATCCGCTGCGGGAAGCTCGGATCGACCTGTTCTGCTCGATAGGGCGCTTCGACGTCTGGCCATGGCTCAATCATTCGTTGCCGAAATCGTTGCAAACAGTGCCATGATACACGGACAGAAGCAATGGAACGGCAGTAAACAAAAGTCTTTTAGATCATGGCGTTAAACGGCGTATCAGCAAGTATCACAAAGGGTCATTTCACGCCCTCTCACGGCGAAAGCAGGGGTTCGATTCCCCTAGGGCGCGCCAAATCAACTTCCCTGCTGACGTCGACCGACTGTAAGTCCTGAGCCTTGTTGGGGCCTGCCTGCGCGTGCGCGCTGTCTGCCGGCGCGTCGCGGTGGCAGGGCCTTTCCGCCGACGGCGCACAAAAGAAAACGCCCGCCGGGGAGGAGTTCGGCGGGCGTTCTCATGAGGGGCGGCGTGCGAGGGAGGAGGTTCGCTGGCCGCCTTATCGCGCGGACGAGGGAGGAGTGCGTCCGCAGAGCCTTGAAATCTCAGTAGCCGACGGAGCGGCGGGCGATCTGCTGGATGTCGGACCGGGCGATGCCGACGTCGTACAGTTCGCGCTGCGTCATGCGGGCGAGTTCGTTGTAGGTCTCGCGATACTTGCGCCAGTTGTTGAAGCTCTTGACGATGTTCATTTCGGCACCTTTCCTTCGATCTTCGATGGGCGCCGGCCCATGCCGCTCGTCCGTTCTCGTTGATTGAAAGATAGGCGGGCCCATCGCCGCCGAGCAGACGGAAAATCCGCATGGCTGGACTGCGCCGCGTGCAAGGCAGCATGAGCGGCAATCAAAATGGTGCAGCGCAGCAGGCGCCGTGATGCGCGCCGGGACTGATCGGCCTTCAGGCCTTGGGTTTGATGAGAGTGCTCGGACGTGTCGTTGCCGGAACTCGCCCGGCAACCCCTGCTTACTTCGACGGTCCGCATGCAGTCATGGGGCTGCAAGGCGAGAGCCTGGATCGCCAGGTCAGTCCCGGCAATGACACCTCCGAGGCGTCGCTCACCAGGGCCGACGCCGACTGTCGATCCGTCCTAAGCGGGAATCGCCATCACGGGGCAGCGAGCCCGGCGCATCACGCGCTCCGTGGTCGAGCCGCGCAGATGGTCCATCAGGCTGTCGTGGCCACGCGTTGGCATAACGATGAGATCGGCCTCTGCCGAGGCGTCGAGGATCGTCTCGATGATCGGCCCTTCCGGCAGGCGGCGGACATTCATCCTGTCCCTGCCGTCGCTGCCGCCAAGGTGCTGCTCGCCCTCGCCGATCTGGATGAGGTCGATCGCGTCCGGCGAAAGGCCGAGGCCGCGGGTCAGGAACAGCAGCTCCTGCAGCGCGTGGTCGGCCGGAACGTCGCCGGAGACCGGCATCAGGATACGGCGCAGCAGCAGTGCCCCGGACTTCGGCTCGACGAAGCCTGGACGGTCGACGGGGACGAACAGCGTCGGCACCGGCACCGCATTGGCGATCTTCTCGGCGATGGAGCCCTTCAGTGCCCGCTCGACGCCCTCGCGGGCATGCGTCGCGAGTACAAGGAGATCGCAGCCATGCTGGCTGAGGAAATGCGCGATGCCGCCCACCGCGTCATGGTCGCGGATCTCCACCTTGCCGATATGCAGGCCCGTCAGCGCCTCGACGTTCTCGCGCGGCGTCCCGGGAGGGAGCGCGCCCCAGCGCTCCAGCGTCTCGCGCACGGAGGGGAAGCTTCCATGTCGGCCGCGGCCCTCGACATGAAGCATGTGCAATTCGCTCTCAAGGGCGAGCGCCAGCCGCAACGCATGCAGGAAGGCCGGCTGGCTGTCGGGCGAAAGATCGGTCGCAAAAGCGATACGGTAGCTCGAATGGGTCTTCATGCCGTCGTTCTCCGCCGCAGCGCCCTCGCTGCCGAGGCTGTGCGGGTGGTGGTTCGCGTTGCGGGCGAGACCGGGCGACCACAGAAAAGCTCGCCCGGTCTCGAAGCCTTGCAGCACTCTAGCAGCGCGATTTCACTGTCCTAAGACGCTGGTCAACAGGGAGCGAGCGATGAAGCCGCAACCGATCCTGCGTGGCCTCTCGTCACGGTTGCACTTTCACCCGCGCCGTCTCATGCATCGTCAGCGCAGACGATGCGCTCGATTCGCCCGAGAGTGCAATCATTCTGGATGAGGCCATGACGCTTCCGATTTCCGATGGTCCCGGCACCGCAACCGGCCGCCATGCGATCGTCTTTGCGCCGCCGAGGACCATGGCGATCGTCGCCTTCCTGGTCATCCTGGCTGCGGCGCTGTTTTCGATCCTGCCGAACTACCATCTCTTCTCGACCGACGATCTCGCGACATCGCTCAATCCCGAAGCGATGCATTCGATGGCCATGCTGCAGGCCTCGAACGGCCGCTTCGTCTTCTTCGTCGTCGCGAACCTCCTCAGTGCTGCCTATGTCGACTATCCGACGTTCCAGGCGCTCGGCGGAGCCGTCTTCATCGCCTCGCTGCTCTTTCTCTTCTTCGAGATCGCCCGCTTTCTGAACATCCGCAGCGACGAGGCGCGGCTGTTCGCCGGCGTCATCTTCTTCACCTCATGCTTCAGCATCGACCTCTATCAGTTCCGGGAAACCTATCTCTGCTTCGGGCTGTCCTTCCTCTTCTCGGCGCTGGCCATCCGCTGCGCCGCGCTCCCTGTCGGGCTGGCCGCGCGAGTCGCTCTCGCAACGGTGTTCGCGCTGCTCGCCTTCGGGACCTACCAGACCGCGCCGCAGATCCTGGTGATGGTGGCGGGGCTCGGGCTCATCGCGCGCCTGCTCGATCCGCGGGCGAGCCGATCCATGCGCGACATCGTCGTCCTCATTGCGGCGACGCTCATCGCGACCATGGCCTATTTCGCGATCTCGAAGATCCTCGTCGCCACTGTCGAGGGCTTCACAAGGTCGACCGCGCGCCTCTTCGGCCCGCAATTCGTCCTCGCCAATCTCGGTGCGTATCTGAGGACTGCGACCGAATTGACGCTGCCGGTCGGCAACGCGTTCGATCCGATCACCAACCACATCCTCAGCGCGGCGCTCGCCATGCTCTGGATCGGCGCAGCGATCGGCTTCTCCGTCGCGACGAGGGGCTGGCGAAGGATCGCCATCTGGGTCGTTCTGGCCGGGCTGCTGATCTGCGCACCCAACCCCGCCAATCTTCTTCTGCAGGATTTTTGGCCGACGCCGCGCAGCGCCCAGGGCATCGTCGTCTTCTTCGCAGGGATGGCAGCCCTGCTTGTTCAGCTCGCCGTCGATCGCGGCTTCCGTTACCTCGATCCGCGGCGGGCGCTTGGCGTCCTGCTTGGCCTGCTGATCCTCATGCAGGTGGTGAACAACAGCCAGTTGCTGTCGCGGCGCACGATGCAGCAGGATCTCGACTTCGCCTTGGCACGGCAGATCGTCACCGATATCGAGAGGCTGGCCCCCCCGACATCCGACAGCATTCCGGCGAATATCGTCGCCTACTGGAGCAGCAACGCTCTCTTCCAGAGAATGCCCTACTCGGTGGGTCTCGGCCTGTTCGGTAGCGATTGGTCGGCGCGGGCACTCCTGACCTTCGTTTCCCGCGGCCGCGTCCTCGCGCGGACCGGCAATCCGGCGGATTGCCCGCCCGAGCCGCTGCAGACCGTCCCGACGACCGTGATGGGTCGCGACGGCGTTCCGCTCGTCTGCTTTCCAAGCGCGGCCAAGTTCTGGAGCCGCGCCTACTGAGCGGGCGTTCTCCCGTCAGACTCGCCGCAGCTCGGCCGCCGCGTCCTCGCGCTCTATCCGCGCGATCGCGACGGCGAGTTCGGCGTCGATGTCGCCGTCGAGGTCGATGCGGAGAACGTCTTCGTCGGCGCCTGGCCGCTCCAGCGTCGCCAGCTGGCTGTCGAGCAGCGAGGCCGGCATGAAATGGCCCTTGCGCGTCGCCATGCGCCCGCGCAGCAGCTCCAGCGAGCCGTCGAGGAAGACGAAGCTGGTGCGCCGGCGGGTCGCGCCGCGGAGGATGTCGCGATAGCTCTTCTTCAGCGAGGAACAAGCCGCGACGACGCCTGACGGGGCGTCGTCGGCCTCGGCGAGGCGGGCGCCGATCGCCTGCAGCCAGGGCAGGCGGTCGGCATCGTCGAGCGGGATACCGGCCGACATCTTGGCGACATTCTCCGCCGGATGGAGCTTGTCGCCCTCGATGAACGCGGTGCCGAAATGCGCGGCGAGCGTCTCGCCGGCGGTGGTCTTGCCCGAGCCGGAGACGCCCATGACGATGAGATTGCGGCGAAGGATGGGGGTCTTGTCGGTCATGCTCGCTCCCGGCACCGGCGTTGGATCGCCTTCATCCGATGGGCCATCTGCCCGGTCAAGTCCGAGGGCGAGGCGCGGTTCCGCGCTCAGGCGGCGGGTGTCAGGGCGGCGGCCGGCCCGCAATGCAGCCGGAGGGCCGCCGGCCGGCAGGTGACGCGGAAGTGGCGGGCATGGATCGGCTCGCCGTCGAGATTGACCGAGAGAGCCTCGTCGGCCTCGAAGGTGAACCAGGGGCTGCGCGCGCGCAGCACCAGGCCGGGCAGGGCGGCGGCGCCCTGGGTCAGCAGGCTGGACACGATCTCCAGCCGCCGTTCCGCCGGAACCTCCGGCAGGATCATCAGATCGAGCGCGCCGTCGTCGAGCAGCGCATCAGGACAGAGCATGATGCCGCCGCCGGCCTGGCGGCCATTGCCGATGGCGAGCGCCAGGAACGCGCCCTCCCAGGCGAAATCCTCGCCGGTGATGCGGCCCTTGTTGGCGGCGAGCTCGCGAAAGCGCGAGACGCCGGTCAGCACATAAGCGAGGCCGCCAAGGCTGCGCTTCAGATCGGGATCGGTCTCGACCGTCACGCGCGAGCCGAAGCCGCCGGTCAAGAGATTGATGAAGGGGCGACCATCGACCGCGCCGATATCGATCGGCCGCGCCGGGGTCGTCGCGACGAGGCGGAGCGATGCGGTGGCGTCTGCCGAGGGGAGGTCGGCCGAGCGGGCAAAATCATTGGCAGTGCCGAGCGGCAGCACGCCGAAGGAGCAGCTTGCCGGCGGCTCCGCGGCGAGCGCCGCCGCGAACACCTCGTTGACCGTGCCGTCGCCGCCGCCGGCGACGATCGCGTCGAGGAGGCCGGCCTTCGCCTCCCCGACGGCCTCGGCGGCCATGCGGCCGGCATCGCCGCCCTCGAAGGTGACGCGGACGCTGGCCTCATGGCCATCGGCGCGCACGGCCTCGACCGCGTCGCGGACGCGCTGTTCGCGGGCGGCCTTGCCATGGACGATGAGGCGGAGGCGCATCGGCGGTTCCTTCAGATGACGGCGCAGACGGTCTTGGTCTCGAGATAGTTCTCGAGGCCCTGCGGACCATTCTCATAGCCCCAACCGGATTCCTTGTGGCCGCCTTTCGGCAGTTCCGGCGAAAAATAGGAATGGCAGTTGATCCACACCGTGCCGGCGCGAAGCGCGGCGGCCATGCGATGAGCGGCCGAGAGGCTCTCGGTCCAGACGCTGGCGGCAAGGCCGTAGCGGCTGTCATTGGCGAGCGCGAGCACTTCGCCGACATCGTCGAACGGCGTCACCGCCACGACCGGACCGAAAATCTCCTCGCGCATCAGCGTCATGTCGGGCCGCGTGTTCACGACGACGGTCGGCCGATAGAAGGTGCCGTCCTGCTCGCCGCCGGCAAGGATTTCGGCGCCATCGCTGCGCCCGCCCGCGACATAGGCGGCGACGCGGTCGGCCTGGCGGCGGCTGACCAGCGGGCCGAGATCGACCTCGGGATCGAGCCCGTGGCCGAGGCGCAGCTTGCCGGCCTCCAGCGCGAGGCGCTCGATGAACTCATCGTAGATCGGCCGCGCGGCATAGATGCGCGAGCCGGCGACGCAGACCTGGCCGCCATTGGCGAAAATGCCGCGCGCCGTTCCCGGCACGGCGAGGGAAAGATCTGCATCGGCCATGACGATCGCCGGCGACTTGCCGCCGAGCTCCAGCGTCAGCCGCTTCAGGTTCGTCTTGGCGGCATCGAGCAGCGCCTTGCCGGTGAGGGTCGAGCCGGTGAAGGCGATCTTGTCGACATCGGCATGGTTTGCCAGCGCCGCGCCGACCGTGCGGCCATAGCCGGTGACGATGTTGACGACGCCCTTGGGGAGGCCGGCCGCGATCATCAATTCGCCGAGCCGCAGCGCGGTCAGCGAGGTGTCCTCGGCCGGCTTCAGCACGACCGTGCAGCCGGCGGCGAGCGCCGGGGCGAGCTTCATCGATGCCATCAGGAGCGGCGAGTTCCACGGCGTGATCGCCGCGACGACGCCGACGGGCTCGCGCAGCGTATAGGCGAAGAGCTTCTTGCCGGGCGGCTGGTAGCCGATCGAGGTCGGAATGGTCTCGCCGAGGATCTTGTTGGCGAAGCCGCCATAATAGCGGAACTGCGCGATGGCGCCGGGGATCTCGCCGAAGCGGGCGGTGCGATAGGACTTGCCCTGGTCGAGCGTCTCGATCTCGGCGAGTTCGTCGGCATGCGCCTCGATGAGGTCGGCGATGCGGAAGAGCAGGCGGCCGCGATCGGTCGGCGTCATCGCGCGCCAGGCGTCGCCCTCGAAGGCGCGGCGGGCGCTGGCGACGGCGGCCTCGACATCCTCCGCGCCGCCCTCGGCGATCTCGGCGAGCGTCGCCCCGGTCGCCGGATCGATGCTGGCGAACCAGCGGCCGCCGGCGGGATCGACGAAGGCGCCGTCGATGAGGAGTTGCTTGCGGCTGCCGAGAAAGGCCTTGGCGCCGGCGCTGGCGGGCCCGAGCGGCGCGACATGGATGGTCATGGGGTCGGTCCTTGTTCCGCGCCGGCGGCTTTGGCGGCCAGCGTCGCCGCGGCCGCTTCCGCGCCGCGCAGGATGGAATGATAGCCGGTGCAGCGGCAGAGATTGCCCTCGAGCGCCGTCAGGATCGCCTCGCGGTCCGGAAAGGGATTGGCGAGGAACAGCCCCGTCAGCGCGATCGTGAAGCCGGGCGCGCAATAGCCGCACTGGAACGAGACTTCCTCGACCAAGGCGTTGCGGATGATCGCGGCGATGGGCAGCGCATCGAGGCCGGAGGGGGTGGTGATCGACGCGCCCTCGGCCTGATAGGCCATGACGAGACAGGCATTCGCCGCGACGCCGTCGACGAGCACCATGCAGGCGCCGCAACGGCCGATGTCGCAGCCGCGCTTGACGTCCATCGCGCCGCAGTCCTCGCGGAGGATGTCGGTGAGCCGGCGCTCGGGCGGTCCGTCAAGGGTGACCGCCACGCCATCGACGGTGCAGCGGATCGGGTCAGCCGGCATCGTCTGTCCTTGCGAGCGCATCCAGAATGTCCTCCGGCCGGATCGGTGTCACGGCGGGATGAAAGCCGATCGCATCGGCGATGGCCGCCGCGATCGCCGGCGTCACCGCGCCGATGCCGATTTCGCCGACGCCGCGCGGCCCGTGCGGGTCGCCCTCGTCAAGGTCTTCGAGGGCGGTGACGCGCATGGCGCCCGGCGCATCGCGGATCGAGGGCAGCATATAGCTGTCGAGGTTCCGCGTCACATAGGCGCCGTCCTGCATCAGCGCGTCCTCGGTCAGCGTGAAGCCGAGGCCCTGGCCGCCGCCGCCTTCGATCTGGCCGAGATAGGCGGCGGCATCGACGATCGGCCCGGCGGCGATGTGCTGGTCGAGATCGAGCACGCTGACCATGCCGGAGACCGGATCGACCGCGACGCGGACGACGGCGGCGCCGAAGCAGAAGATGTAGCGCGCGTTGCCGTCCTTATAGTCGGCGGTCGGGAAGGCGAAGGCGACGGTCTCGCTCGGGCGTTCCTCGCCCGAGAGGCCGGCGGCGAGATCGGCGAGCGAGAGCAGCAGCGCGCCGCTGTTGGAGCGGGCGTCACGAAAACCGCCTTCGGTCAGCGCCAGCTCGTCGGCCGGGCGGCCGAGCCGCGCCGCGGCGAGCGCACGCAGCGCCGCGCCGAACGGCTTGCCGGCCTCATGCGCCGTTCGCCAGATGACATAGGTGCCGCGCGCCGCCGTGGTCGAGCCGGATTCCGGCGCAAGTGCGGTGTCGCCGACGACCGGCACGACATCCGACCGCGCGCAGCCGAGCGCGGCTGAGACGGCCGCCTGGATGGCGGGCATCACGCCCTGGCCCATCTCGTCGAGGCCGAAGGCGGCTTCGATGCGCCCGTCTGGCAGCAGCGCGAGGCGGCCGCCGCCGGGATCGGGCGGCAACGAGCCGAGGCCGGTGCCCTGATGATGCAGCGCCATGCCGATGCCGATAAGGCGGCCCTTCTCGTCGCGACCGCGCGGCGCCTGCCACAGCGGGTTCAGCGCCGCCTGGTCGAGCATTTCGGCGAGCCGCTCGGTCGGCGCGACCGGATGACCGAAGAAGCCGGGATCGCCGGGCGCGCGCAGATTGCGGCGGCGGATCTCGACCGGGTCGAGCCCGGCCAGGGCGGCGAGGCGGTTCACCTGGCTCTCGATGGCGAACACCATCTGGTTGGCGCCGAAGCCGCGAAAGGCGCCGCAGATGCCGTTGTTGGTGTAGGCGAGGCGGCCGCGGCTGGTGATGTTGTCGATACGGTAGGGCCCGGCGACATGCTCGAGCGCCGTCTCCAGAACGGCCGGGCTCAGCGAGGCATAGGCGCCGCATTCGGAGGTGACGTCGACCTCCTGCGCGATGAGCCGGCCGTCGGCATCGCAGGCGGTCTTCATGCGGATGGTCATCGGATTGCGGCGAATGCCGGCAACGACGGATTCGAAACGGTCGAGCTGCAGGCGGACGGGCCGGCCGGATTTCATCGCCAGCAGCGCCATCGCCGGCTGCACGGTCAATTCGTCCTTGCCGCCGAAGGCGCCGCCGGTCGGCGAGGTGATGACGCGGATGCTCTCCTCGGGCAGGCCGAGAATGCGCGCAAGCTGCAGCCGGTCGCGCGAGCCATGCTGGCCGCCGACCGCGACCGTAAGCGTGCCGTCTTCCTCCGGGATGACGGCGCCGCCCTCGGTCTCCATGAAGCCGTGCATCTGGCGCGGCGTCACATAGACGTCCTCGACGATGTGGGCGGCGCGGGCGAAGGCGGCGTCGATGTCGCCACGGCGATGGTTGAGCTCGAGGCGGAGATTGCCGCCGGCATGGATCGCCGGGGCATCCGCCGCCATCGCGGCCTCGAAGCTGTCCACCAGCGGCAGCGGCTCATAGGTGACACGGATCAGCGCCAGCGCCCGCGCCGCGGTCTCGGCATCGACAGCCGCCACGGCCGCGACGGGATCGCCGGCATGGCGGACGCGGTCGAAGCAGAGCGCCGGCTGGTCCGGCTCGACAATGCCGAAGGCGTTGACGCCCCTGATGTCGGCGCTCGTGACCACGGCGACGACGCCGGGCAGGGCTTCCGCGGCGCTGGTATCGATCGAGCGGATCAGCGCATGCGGCACCCCGGCGCGAAGAATGCGCCCGACCAGCATGTCCTCGCTGCGGCGGTCGGTGAGATAGGTGAGCCGCCCGGTGACCTTCGCGGCGATATCGGGTCGCACGGCCCAGCGATCCCTGAGCGCTTCGTGCGAGACGGGGATGCTCGCATGGGCGCCGCCCGGCAGTGCCGGCCGCTTCATGCGGCCCGGCCGTCCGGCGGGCAGCACCGAGGGGCCGCCGAGCCCGGCCGCGAGGGCATTGGCCGCGACCAGCGCGCGGTAGCGCTCGCTGCGGAAAGCGTCGCCACTGGCCCTGATCTCCTCGGCCGCGATGGTGCGGAAGTCGTCCCAGCAGAGCGCTGCGAGCGATTGGCCGATCAGCCATTTCTCTGTCGCGGAGAGAATGGCCGGCGCCGTGATGCCGCCGCCGACCGCGATGCGGGCGGCCGAGATCGCGCCGCCCTCGGTGGACGTGACGAGCGCCGCGACATTGATGACGCTCGGCGTGAAGGCGGCGCGGAGCCCGATCTTGCGAGTGGCGGCGCGCGCCTCGGCCGGTTGCGGCGCGACGAGAACCGCCGTCAGCACGGCGCCGGGCGGCAGCGCGAACCAGCCCAGAACAGGCCGCCGCTCGGCCGCGCCGCCGGTCCACACCTCGATCTCGGCGCCGAGCGCGAGCAGCGCCGGCCACAGGCAGCCGGTTCCGCCGGCGACGTTGCCGCCGATGGTGGCAAGGCTGCGCACGGCAGGCGCCGCGACGCTCCTGACCGCGTCGACCAGCAAGGGAAGGTGCAGGGCGACGAGCGGGTCGCGCTCGATCGTCGCGAGCCGCGTCATCGCGCCGATACGGAGAGGACCGTCGCTGAGCGTGACGCCGTCGAGGCCGAGGCGCGAGAGATCGACGAGGGTGACGGGCTGCGTTTCGCCGCGCGCCCAGCCGAGCTGGATCAGCGTGCCGCCGGCGATGGCGCGGCTTGCCGGCTCGGTGAGCATCGCTGAGGCCTCGCTGATCGTGGCCGGGCGGAGGAGGCGCATCGTCAGGCCGCCCGCGTGGTGGTGCCGTAGCGGATGCCCTTCTCCTTCAGCCAACGACGATAGGCGACGGAGGAACTGTCGGCCCGCGTCGGGATCTCGGCGCGCGGCTCCAGCGGCAGCAGCAGCGGGCGCTGGTTCTCGACGATGATGCGATCCTGCAGGAAGATCACCTGCTCGAAGCGCAGCAGCGCGGTATGGGTCGACTGGCTGTCGACGAGATACATCACCGGCTGCGCCCGGCAGAGGTCCTCCTCGATCGGCTGGATGAACAGCGCGATGGCATCGAGCCGCTCCGGCGCCGTCGGGCAGATCCGGTAGAGCATGACGATAAAGGGCGAGGGGACGCGATAGGTCAGATGGACGAAATCGCCCCGGTCCTCGGTCGCGGCGATGCGCGGCTGGAAGAAGGTGCAGTTGGTCGCCCAGACCTCGTCGACGTCGCGGCGGATCTCGGATTGGTATTGCGGCACCTCGGTATGCGGCTCGGCGCCGAGGATGTCGGTGTGGACGAAGGGGAAATGCGCCATGTCGAGGAAGTTCTCGACGATCCTCAGCCCCGAGGCACGCATCTTGACCCAGCCGCAGGGCACGAAGCGGCGGTCCGCCTCGTCGGCCTCGGGGATGTCGACGATCCCTCGCACCGGCGTCCCGAGCGAGGTCCAGACGCAGCCATAGCGCTCCTTGACCGGCAGCGGCGGGCCGAGGCTGCCATCGTCGCGCTGCTCGCGGATTTCGGGCGCGCCGTCCGGCAGGCGGCGGCTCACGATATCCTGCCCGAGCAGCCGCCCGCGCAGCGGCGCCGTGCCGAGATCTGCCGATGTTTCGACGGCGTACCAATCATCCAGCGCGACGCGGTCGGTGGTGCGGGTCACGATGGCCTCTGCTCTTTGCGGCACGGAGAGGGCAGGGTGTGGGGGAGATCAGCTCCGCCGATCGCTCTGCTCCTGCCGGGGAGATGTCGAGGCCCCGTCAGCAAAGCTCCGTCACCCCGGCGAAGGCCGGGGCCCAAGAACACCGGCCCCGCAAGGGATCGCACGACCGTGTGCATGGATCCCGGCCTTCGCCGGGATGACGGCTTTCTCAATGCCGCGACGACAGCGCCTGCGGGCACCTTGCTCGGAGAAGGCCAACAACGATCCATCCTTATCCCTCCGTCCACTGCTTGGAGCCGCCGCCGTTCTCGCTGAGCCAGGCCTTGCGGCGGGCGAAGAGGCCGGGGGCAATGGCGTGGGCGCGGGCGATGAGCTCCTTCAGATCGGCCGTCTTCAACTGGCCATTCTCGACGATCACCTCGCCGTCGATGACGGTCATGTCGACATCGCCGCCGCGCACGGCATGGACCAGATTGTGCTGCAGGTTGAAGTATTCGCCCTCGCCGAAGAGCGGCGTCATGCGCGGCGTATCGGTGCGCACCGCGATGAAATCAGCCTTCTTGCCCGCTTCCAGCGAGCCGATCTCGTGATCGAGGCCGATCGCCTTCGCGCCGGTGATGGTGCCCATGCGCAGCACCGGCCAGCTGTCGAGCGCCGCCGCGTCGAGGCCCTTCAGCTTGCCGAGCAGCGAGGCGACTTTCATCTCCTCGAACATGTCGAGATTGTTGTTCTCCTTCTCGCCATCGGTGCCGATGCCGACGGGAACGCCGGCCGCCAGCATGTCCTCGACCGAGGCGATGCCGCTGGCGAGCTTCATGTTGGAGACGGGATTGTGCGCGACCGAGACGCGGCGCTGGCCGATCAGATCGATCTCGCTTTCGTCGAGCCAGACGGCATGGGCGATCATGGCGCGCGGCGTCTCGAAGAAGCCGAGCTCGTCGAGCACGAACATCGCCCGCTTGCCGTAGCGCTTGTCGAATTCGGCCGCCTCGATGTTGCTCTCCGAGCAATGGGTGTGGAAGCCGGTGGCGTAGCGCTTGGCCATGTCGATGGCGCGCTGCTGGCCGGCCTCGTCGGCATAGAAGAGATGCTCGAGCCCGACCCAGACGGAGACGCGGCCGTTGGCCTTGCCGTGCCAGTCGGTGATCATGCGCTCGTTGTCGTCGAGGCTTTCGAAATAATTGTAGTCCGGATGGGCGCCGACATAGGGCACCGCGACGAGGCGGTTGCCGATGGTCGAGGCCGCGCGGGCGCTGCCCGCCATGAAGCGCCACATGTCGACGAGGGTCGTCGTGCCGCCGAGCACGCTCTCGGCATAGCAGAGCTGCGAGGCGACATCGGCCTCCTCGGCGTTCAGGACGCGGTGCATCGGATTGATGTGCAGCGTCAGCCAGCCCCAGACCGGCAGATGCTCGGCGGTGCCGCGCAGGAGGCCGGAATGCATATGCGCATTGACGAGGCCGGGCATCAGCAGTCGGTCGGGCAGGTCGACGCGGCGGACGCCGGGATGGGCGGCGGAGAGCGCTTCGGCCGTATCGACGGCGGTGATGCGGCCATCCTCGACCAGCAGTGCGCCGCCGGGAATGACGCGGTTGTCGGCGTCCATGGTGAGGACGAAGGGGGCGGCATAGATCGTGCTGGTCATCGGGTTGGTCTCACGCCTTCGAGAGGATGAAGTCCGCAGCGCGCTCGGCGATCATCAGCACCGGGGCGAGCGTGTTGCAGGAGGGAATGATCGGGATCACCGAGGCATCGGCGATGGAGAGGCCCGCGACGCCGCGCACCTTGAGCTGCGGATCGACGACGGCGCCTTCGTCCGTGCCCATGCGTGCGGTGCCGCAAGTGTGGAAGAAGGTCGAGCAGGTCTGGCGAATGAAGTCGATCATCTCGCCCCGGTTCAGTCGCCGCGATGGCGCTGCATAGCCGGCAAACAATTGCGCGAAGGCCGAGGTCGTGACGAGGTCCATGACGAAATCGACCGCCGTCACGAGGGCTGCGAGATCGTCGGGATGGGAGAGGAAGTTCGGCTGGATCTCCATCCGCCCCATCGGGCTCGCCTCGAGGAGGCGCAACTGGCCGATGCTCTTCGAGCCCATCAGGCCGGGTGCGATGGCGAAGACGTCGCCGGTCAGATCATGCTCGGCGGCGAGTTCCGGCACCGCGCTGCGGCCCTGGATGCAGATGGCGTGCAGGTCGGGCTTCGAAAGGCTCGGCCGGCTCTTCCAGTTGATCATGGCGCCGCCGCCATTGTCGCGGACGGGTCCGAGCGGCGCGCGGGCGCGGAAATTGACGGCGCGGATCAGCGGATGATCCTGCAGGTTGGCGCCGACGCCGGGGAGGTCCGCAAGCGTCTCGATGCCGAGCCCGCCGAGCGTTACGGGATTGCCGATGCCGGAGAGCATCAGGAGGCGCGGCGTGTCGATGGCGCCGAGCGCGAGGATCACCTCGCAGTCGGCGCCCGTCTCGACGACGCGGCCCTCGACGAGATGATGCACCGAGACGCAGCGGCCCTGGCTGAGGCCGAGCCGCAGCGCCTGCGAGCCGGTCAGGATCGTGAGGTTCGGCCGATCGGCGAGAGGGCGGAGATAGCCGCGCGCGGCGCTCCAGCGGCGGCCGCCGGACTGGTTCAGATTGGAGAGCGCGGCGCCCTCGTTGCTGGGGCCGTTGGGGTCGTCGATGATCGGCACGCCGAGTTCGGCCGCGCCCTCGATCATCGCGAAGGCGAGGGGATGCGGATCGGGGCTGCGCTCGATGCGCATCGGCCCGCCAGCGCCGCGCAGCGGGCTCTCGCCATCCTCCCAGTCTTCCGTCCGCTTGAAGAAGGGCAGGCAATCGGCGAACGACCAGCCTGTGGCGCCATTCGCCTCCCAGGCGTCGTAGTCGCTCGGATGGCCGCGATACCAGAGCATGGCATTGATCGAGGACGAGCCGCCGAGGACGCGGCCGCGCGGAATGCCGATGGTGCGGCCGCTCACCAGCGTCGTCGGCGCGTAGTCATAGCCCCAGTCATAGCCGCCGCGGCCGAGCGAGACCCATTTCGTCGGGTCGTCGATGGCGGCGACGCCCTCGTCGCTCGGGCCGGCCTCGATGACGAGCACGCTGGCATCGCTCGCCTCGGCCAGCCGCCGCGCCACCACCGCGCCGCCGGAGCCGCCGCCGACCACGATGTAATCGTAGCGCGGCAGAAGCGTCGGCGTCGGGCGGGCTCGGGCCATCAGTTGTGCTCGCTCGGACCCATGATGGTGATGCCCTCGGTCGCCTCGACATGGCGGACGAAGATATACTTGTCCTCGCGCCCGTCCGAATGCTTGCGGCGGATATCGGGCTGCACGGTGCCCGACACCTTGGCGACGACGAGATAGGGCGCATCGGACTTGAGCCCGGCCGCGCAATGCGCGTCGAATTCCTCGATGGTGCGCGCGGTGTGGGCCTCGTCGATGCCGGCGCCGCGGGCGATGGCGGCGATGTCGACGCGGCCCGAGGCGGTGTGCGTCGGCGGGCCGCCGATCGACTGGTACATCTCGTTGTCCCAGACGACGATGAAGAGGTTCTTCGGCTGCTCGTTGCCGACGGTGGCGAGGATGCCGAGATTGAACATCATGCCGCCATCGGTATCGAGCGAGACGATGCGGCGATGCGGCAGCCCGACGGCAAGGCCGAAGGCTTCCGGCGTCACGCAGCCGAGCTGCTGCTGGAAGAGGCTCGCCGCGCGCATATGCGGGGCGGCGTTGTACCATTCGTCGACGCTGGCGCCGAGCGAGAGGATGACGAGCTCGTCCTTCAACCGCGCCGAGAGCGCCGACATGCAGTCAAACCGCTTCATCGGACGACACTCCCGCCGAGCGCGACCGCGGCACGCGCCGCGAGCCTATTGATCGAGGTCTGGCGGTTCATCGGACGACACTCCCGCCGAGCGCGACCGCGGAATGATAATAGGAGGCGTAGGACCAGTCATAGGCGTCGGTGATGGCGCGCTCGATCTCGTCCTCCTCGCGCACGACGCGATAGGGGATGCGGAGCGCGTTCAGCACCGGCTCCATGGTGATGCCGTGCGGGATCGCCCACCAGTTGTTCTCGCCGAGCTCGCCGCGATAGCTCATCAGCATGACGACCGGAATGCCGGCGCCGAGGCCCATGCGGGCGAGCGGCTCGACCGAGGCGCGGAGGCCCGAATTCTCCATGACGAGAACGGCGCGCTTGCCGGAGAGGAACACGCCGCCGCAGATCGCCGCGCCTTCGCCCTCGTTGGTGACGCGGATGGTGCGAATGTCGGGATCGGCGTCGAGCGCGGGATAGAGCGGCTTGAACAGCGAATCCGGCAGGTAGCAGGCGACCGAAACGCCGGCCTTCTTCAGGCCGCGCAGAACCGCGTCGACCGCGCTTTGATGCATGGTGGGACCCCTCGTGGTCCCTGACCATCGCAAGGCGGCGGCGCATCGCATAGTCCTAAAATGGCGACAGCCTTGTTGCGCTCAGAGCAACACTCAACCCTCGATGCGTGCGACGCGTTCCATTGCGAGGCTGAGCTGCGCCGCGAGAGCCGTCGCCGCTTCCGAGGTCTCGCCCTTGCCGCGCGTGACGAGCGTCAGGCGGCGCGGCTTCAGGCGCGGATCGCGGATCGGCACGAAGGTGAGGCGGCCGGCTGCGATCTCGCGTTCGACGCCGATGCGCGTCTGCAGGGCGACGCCGAGGCCGCGGCAGGCAAGGTCGACCATCATCTCGATCGAGTTGGTGCGCATGCGCCTGGCGACGCCGACGGCGGCGGCTTCCAGCGCCTCGTCCATGGCGCGGCCGAGCGACAGGCTGTTGTCGGAGAGGATGACCCGCTCGCCGGCGAGTTCATGCAGACGCAGCGCCGCGCGGCCGGCCAGCGGATGGCCGGGCTCGACCAGTGCGCCGACGCCGAGCTCGACGATGGTGAGGCGCTTCGTCGTCTTCGGCGCGGCGATGTCGAAGGCGATGCCGATCTCGCAGTCGCCCTCGGTGACCGCCGCGAAGGCCTCGGCCGAGTCGACGACGCGGAGGTCGACGGTGATCTCGGGATAGCGCTGCCAGAAGATGGCGAGCGCATCGGCCGCGAGCCCGCGCGCGACGCTCTCGACCACGGCGATCGAAAAGGCGCCGCGGCGCAGCCCCTTCAGCTCGCCGAGCTCGCCGATGGCGCGGGCGAGTTCCGCGCCGCTCGCTCGCGCCCGGTAGAGCATCAGCTCGCCGGCGCTGGTCAGCTTCAGTCGCCGCGCCGAGCGGTCGAACAGGGGCGTGTCCAGCTCCTCCTCGAATTGTGCCAGCGCCCGGCTGATCGAGGACGGCGCGATGTTGAGGAGCCGCGCCGCCTGGCGGATCGAGCCGAGCCGCGCAACGAGCTGGAAATAATGCAGCCGTGGCGAGACGAGGCCGAGACGGAGCGGATCCATCAGCTTCTCTCCGCGCCGGCCGCGACCAGCGCGCGGAAGCGGCCGGGCGTCATGCCGTAGCGCGCCTTGAAGGCCCGCGTCAGATGGCTCTGGTCGGCAAAGCCGACGCCGGCGGCGACATCCGACAGCGGCCGCCCGCGCGCGATCAGGGCATGGGCGGCGTTGAGGCGGCGGCCGACGAGATAGCGATGCGGCGAGGTGCCGGTGGCGCGGCGGAAGGCGCGCGCCGTCTCGAAGCGATCGAGGCCCGAGACGCGCTCGAGATCGGCCGAGCCGATCGGCTGGTCGAATTCCTCGTCGAGCAGCGCCCTGACCCGCGCCATCTCGGCATCGCGGCGGGACGTCGCCCCCTCTGATGCGCCGGCGCGGCGCGCGAGCATCACTGCGAGTTCGGCGATGTGGCCATCGCGCGCAAGCGGCTCGGCGGGGCCCGGGAAGCTCGCGAACATCTCGGCAATCAGCGTCGCGAGCGCCGCATCTTCGGCGACGGCGTCGGTGATGAAGGGGAGGGGACCCTTGCCGCCGAGCGCCTCCAGGATGCGGGCGGGCTCGACATAGACCATCTGGTAGAGAAAGCCGTCCGGCACCTCCGAATGGCCGTCATGCAGCTCGTCCGGATGCAGCACCATGCAGGCGCCGGCATGGCTGACGCGGCCGGCGCCGCGATAGCGAAAGGCCTGCGCGCCGGAAAGCGTCGCGCCGATGGCATAGGTCTCGTGGCGATGCGGATCATAGGCATGGCCGCCGAAGCGGGCGACGAGCCGCTGCATGCCGTCCGTGGCCGCTTCGGTGACGATGAAATCGGCGCTCATGCGAGAAAGCGGTGCCTCCGGCTGCACGATCGTTCAAGACGCTTGCCTCGCACGATCCTAGGCTGAGTGCCATGCTGTACGCCACCAAGACCGCCCTCGTGATCCTCGACGATCTTCTCGCCTGGCAGAAGGTCAATATCGCCGCCTTCCTCGCCGGCGGCCTTGTCGGCCGCTATCCCGAGATGGCGGGCGAGCCCTATGCCGATGGCAGCGGCCAGGCCTATACGCCGCTCATCCGCGAGCCGGTCTTCGTGTTCGGCGCCGACGCCGCCGGCATGAAGCGCACGCATGGACGGGCGCTCTCGCGCGGGCTCGACGTCGCGCTCTATATCCGCCCGATGTTCGCGACCACCCATGACGCCGCCAACCGCGCCGTCGTCGGCGAGACGCCGACCGAGGCGCTCGACCTCGTCGGGATCGGGCTGCATGGCGAGCGCAAGATCATCGACAAGGTGACGAGCGGTCTCAAATTCATGGCGTGAGCAGCTGTTGACCCTTTGCGCCGCAAGGCACGGCGGCGGCTCAGCGCTCCCGCATGTCCCGGACCCGGCCTCATCGCGGCCGAAGCATGGCCCCCGCGCGCCGTGCCGCCACGATTGCGGCGGGACCGTCCGATCATGGCGATTGTGCGACGCAATATGAATGATGCGGTCGCTATTGCTCTGCACAAGACGCAGGCCTGCCATGAGTTTTGAGGGAGTGCTCATGTCCGGGCGATCGGCCTATCTTCGCATCATCGAAAGCGAGACGGCCACAGCAATACGGCAACGGCGGCGCTTCCGGACAGAAGGATCACGACAATGGCAAACGGCATCATTGCTTCCTACAAGACCTGGCTGAAGTATCGTCAGACTTGCAATGAGCTCAATCGGCTGTCGACCCGCGAGCTCGACGACCTTGGTATCGCCCGCGGCGAAATCGCCCGCGTCGCCAAGCGTTCGGTCGCCGCTTACTGAGTTTCACGCATTCGTAGGGACCGAACCTCCTCCCTCGTTCCCTGCGATCGGCGCGCGGCCGACCTCCTCCCCGGCCCAGCGCCCTGCATAGAGACGCCCGTCGACCTCCTCCCCGACGGGCGTCTTTTTTTGTCCTGATGTCGCCGCGACGCCCGCTTTCTCAGCCGGCCTGTCCCCGCACATAGGCGCCGAGCCCCTCGGCGAGATGATCGAAGACGAGCCGCATGCGGCGCACCGTCTTCAGGTCCTCATGCATCGCCAGCCAGCAATCGAGCGGAATGTCGAACTGCGCCGGCAGCACCCGCTCCAGCGCCGGATCGCGCCGGGCAATCCCCACCTGGCAGACGCCGATGCCGATCCCGGCGCGGATCATCTGCAATTGCGCGACGTCGCTGTCGGTGCGCAGGCGAAAGGCCGCGCGCTCCGGCACGAGACCGAGCCGCTGCACGGCCTGAACCGCGGTCGTTTCCGTATCGAAGCCGATCAGCGTGTGAGCGGCGAGGTCGGCGAGGCTTCGCGGCGCCGGATTGGCCGCAAGATAGTCGCGCCGCGCATGCAGTCCGAGCATGACCGAGCCGATGCGCCGCTGCAGCAGCGCCTCCTGCGCCGGCGTCGCCATGCGGACGGCGATATCGGACTCGCGGCGCAGCAGATTGTCGTTGCGATTGGAGACGACCAGCTCGATCGCGATCTGCGGGTGGCGGGCCGTGAACGGGGCGAGGATCGGCGGCAGCACCTCGGTGCCGATGATCTCGCTCGCCGTGATGCGGACCGTGCCGCGCTCCTCCGCCGCCTCGCCCGAGGCCGCGCGCACCAGCGCCTCGGCCGCCGCCGCCATCGCCTCGGCATGCGGCTTCAGCTCGAGCGCCGCCTCGGTCGGGTCGAGGCCGGCCTGGCTGCGCGTGAACAGCACCACGCCGAGCGTCTGCTCGAGCTCGGCGACATGGCGGCCGAGCGTCGGCTGCGTCAGTTGCAGGCGCCGCGCCGCGGCCGACAGGCTGCCTTCGCCGAGCACGGCGAGGAAGGAGCGGCAATGATCCCAGGAGAGCTGCATCATCCAATTATGAATGACGACTAGACGATCTTCAACAATTTCGTTGTGTGCGCGCGAGGACTAGCTTGTCTCCATCAGCAGCAGATGGAGAGTGGACATGACGAGCAACAGGACGGCCTTGGTGATCGGCGCCACCGGCGGCATCGGCGGCGAAGTGGCGCGCACGCTCGCCGCGCGCGGCTGGACGGTGCGAGGCCTCGCGCGCGATATCGAGGCGGCGCGCGGGCGCTGGCGCGGGCCGGCGATCGCGTGGGTCAAGGGCGATGCGATGAACGCGGACGACGTGATCGCCGCGGCCGCCGGAGCCGCTGTCATCGTGCACGGCGCCAATCCGCCCGGCTACAGGAACTGGGCCGGGCTCGCGATGCCGATGCTGGCGAGCACCATCGCCGCGGCGCGGGCGAGCGGCGCGCGGATCGTCTTCCCCGGCACGGTCTACAACTATGGCCCCGACGCGCTGCCGCTGGTGACCGAGACGGCGCCGCAGAACCCGCTGACCCGCAAGGGCCGCATCCGCGTCCAGATGGAGGAGGCGCTCCGCGCCGCCTCGCTGGACAGCGTCAAGGTGCTCATCGTCAGGGCCGGCGACTTCTTCGGCCCGAGCGTCGGCAATAGCTGGTTCGGGCAGGGCATCGTCAAGCCGGGCAAGCCGGTGACGGCGATCACCTATCCCGGCACGCCGGATATCGGTCACGCCTTCGCCTATCTGCCGGATCTTGCCGAGACCTTCGTGCGCCTGATCGAGCGCGCCGACGAACTGCCCGATTTCGCGCCCTTCCATTTCCGCGGCCACTATTTCCCGCGCGGCATCGGCATCGCCGAGACGGTGCGCGAGGTCATCGGCAAGCCGGAGATGAGGATCGGCCGCTTCCCCTGGTGGCTGATCGTGGCGGCGTCGCCCTTCGTCGAGATGTTCCGCGAGCTGCTCGAGATGCGCTATCTCTGGCGCGAGCGGCTGGAACTCGGCAATGGCAAGCTCGTCGCCTTCCTCGGCGCCGAGCCGCATACGCCGACGCCGGTCGCGATCCGCGCGACGCTCGAAGGGCTCGGCTGCCTGCCGAAGGCCGTGGCCGAAACGCCTGAAGGCGCGGTCCTGACGCGCTGAGGAGATCGGCGGTTCAGCCGGCCTTCGAGGTCTGCTGCAGCGCGCGGATGCGTTCGGCAAGGCCGCGCGGCGGGGCTGGCCGCTCGGCCGGCGGCGGCGCGCCTTGCGGCGGCGGCAGCACGGCGACGATGGCGGCCGGCTCTCCGTCCATGGGTACAACCGCATCGGCCTCCGCCGGTATCGGTGCTGGCAAGGCAGGGGCGGCGATCGTGGCGGCGGTTGGCGCCGCGAGGCGGGCGACGGCCTCGCCGATCTCGATGAGTTGCTGGCGCAGCGCCGCGCTGCCGGCAACGGGCATGGCAGCGACGTCGGAGGCGTCGCGGCGGGTCGCGGCCGCCTCCAATGCGGCGATGCGGGCGCTCTGCGCGGTGTTGTCGTCGCGGAGCGCCGCTGCGGCGGCGCCGGCGGCCTCGGCTTCGACCAGCCGAGCGGAAAGGGCCTCAATGCGCGCCCGTGCTTCGGCAAGCTGCTCGCGGAGGCCGGCGAGCGCGACGCTGCCGGCATGCAGCTCGACATCGAAGGCACGGCGGGCGGCCTCGGCGGCGCGCGCCTCGTCGATCGCGACCTCGCGGCGCATCTGCTCGCTGGCGAGCGCCGTCTTGAGTTCGGCCAGTTGCATCACCAGCGCGCCGCCGTCGCCGGCCGCCTTGGCGCTCGTCGCGAGTTCGGCGCGCAGCGTTGCGAGTTCAGCGTCGCGCAGCGCCTCGGCATGCTTCTGCGCCTCGCGCTCGGCGACGACGATCTCCAATTGCTGGCGCGCCGCCTCCAGGCGGGCTTCGATGTCGAGAATGCGCTTTTCCGCCGCCTTGCGGGCCTCGTCGGCTTCGGCGAGCTGGAGATCGCGGGTCGCGAGCGTCGTCCGCAGCAGATCGCGCTCCTTTTCGAGCAGGCCGAGGCCTTGCGCGGTGACGGAGCTCTCATTGGTCAAATGCGCGATGATCTGCTGCTTCTGGGCGAGCTCGACCGTCCGGCTGGCCAGCCGTTCGTCGAGCGTCTCGATCGTCTGCTCGAGCTGGCGGGCCGAGACCGCGAAGCCGGCGCGGAGCTGGTCGCGATAGGCGTCGATCTCGGCGCGGGTGATCGGCAGGCTCGCCTCGATGTCGCGGCGATTGAGCCGTACGGCGCGGCGCCAGAAGGGCGGAATGAGAATGAGGGCCAGAAGGCTCGTCGCCAGAACGCCGAGCGCCCCATACATCGCCGCTTCGATCACGCCGTGCTCCGTCGGTCCCCGTCCGCCCGCGGCCCCCCTTTCGAGATGACACCTCGGGCGGCCGCGAGTCCAGTCCATCACAGTCTAGCCGCGGAATCTCTCCGGAGCGTGAAGGGAGGCGATCAGAAGGGGTTCCAGGTCTGATGATCGGTGAACTTCATGTAGCCGATATTGATGCCGAGCCGGGCGCCGACGCCGGACACGATCGGCACCACGAAGATGTTGTTGCGCGAGAGCACGGTCATGCCGACGCCGCCGACGAGATAGGCCGAGCCGTTGACGCCGACGAAGCGGTCATAGACCGCGTTCACCGAGGGCAGGTTGTAGATGAGCATCATGACCTTGGAGCCGTCGCCGCCGAAATCCCAGCCGACGGACGGACCCTGGAAGAACACCGGATGCTTGCCGGCATTCTTGGTGTAGAGCGTGCCCTTGCCGTAGCGGACGCCGGCGATGAGCGCGCCGCTGCCCTGCTCGCCGAGCACATAGCCGTTCGGCTGGCCATATTGCGACATCGAGTGCTCGACCGCCGAGGCGAGGCCGCCCGAGACCTCGCCGAAGAAATTGCCGCCGGCCTTGACGATCTCGTCGACCGAATATTGCTCGGACGACTGCGCCGCGGCAGGCGCCGCCTGCAGCAGAGAAGCGAGCGCGAGCATCCCGAAGAGGGCACCGAGCCTTTGGGCGAACGACATGGAACGATCCCTTTCGAACTTGGAACTGGTTCGCCGCCGGGCGAAGCCGCTAGCAAAGCCTGCCGGAGCGTTGGCCCGGCGGCAAGCCTTGCCGCATCGTTCCGAGCATGGATGCGAAAAGCGGCCCCTTCGCGGCGCCCGTCCCGCCGTGATGCTGCGGCGCGGTTGGCAGCGGCGGCGGGGCGGTGTATCCCCGATCACGATGCCGAAAGGCGCGATTCGGAACCATCTGGGGGACGGCAATGTCTGAGCCGGTCGAACTCGAAGCGCTCGACCTTGCGGCGCTGCTCTGCAGCCGCGTCTGCCACGACATCATCTCGCCGGTCGGCGCCATCAATAACGGGCTCGAGGTTCTCGACGAGGAGAACAACGAGGAGATGAAGGCCTTCGCCTTCGATCTCATCCGCAAGAGCGCCCGCCAGGCCTCCGCCAAGCTGCAATTCGCTCGTCTCGCCTTTGGCGCTGCCGGTTCGGCCGGGGCCGAGATCGACCTCGGCGATGCCGAGAAGGTGGCGCGCGGCTGGATGGACGGCGAGAAGGCCGAATTCTCCTGGGTGGCGCCGCCGGCGCTGATGGCCAAGAACCGCGTCAAGCTGCTGCTCAACCTCGTGCTGCTCGCCATCGGCGCCGTGCCGCGCGGCGGCCATATCAGCGTCCTCGTCGATGGTCCGCCCTCGGCGCCGAATTTCACTTTCCATTGCTCGGGCCCGAACGCGCGCATTCCCGGCGCCTTCGAGAAGCTCGTGCCCGGACAATTGATCGACGTCCATGTCGATGCCCATGCCGTGCAGCCCTATTATGCCGGCCTGCTCGCCCGCTCCTGCAATATGGATGTGGCGGCCGTGCTCGATGGCGCCGACGTCATCATCACCGCCAAGAGCCGCGTCGCCGCCTGACGCGGCCGGCTCTGTCCGCCCGCTCGTCACGTCCCCAACGAAGAACCCGCCGGCTCGCGGAGTGGCGGCTGACGGCGGATCGCCGTGGTCCGACGCAAACCGACGGCGCGGCATGCGCCGCTCGTGGCCTCGCCGCCATTCACGCGCCCATCGCTTCTCACCGGCCCAAATGAAAAACCCCGCCGGAGCGGGGTCTTGTCGTCGTGAGGGGCAGAGGGGCGCTTCGCGTCAGGCCGAGACGCGCATCGGGACTTCGTCGGGCTCGCGCAGCACATAGCCGCGGCCCCAGACCGTCTCGATGTAGTTGTGGCCGTTGGTGGCGGTCGCCAGCTTCTTGCGCAGCTTGCAGATGAAGACGTCGATGATCTTCAGCTCGGGCTCGTCCATGCCGCCATAGAGATGGTTGAGGAACATCTCCTTGGTCAGCGTCGTGCCCTTGCGGAGCGAGAGCAGCTCCAGCATCTGGTATTCCTTGCCGGTCAGATGGACGCGGCTGCCATTCACCTCGACGGTCTTGGTGTCGAGATTGACCGTGAGGTCGCCGGTGTTGATGACCGACTGGGCATGGCCCTTCGAGCGGCGGACGATGGCATGGATGCGGGCGACCAGCTCGTCCTTGTGGAACGGCTTCGTCATGTAGTCGTCGGCGCCGAAGCCGAGACCGCGCACCTTGTCCTCGATGCCGGCCAGACCCGAGAGGATCAGGATCGGCGTCTTCACCTTGGAGAGGCGCAGCGCACGCAGCACCTCGTAGCCCGACATGTCCGGCAGGTTCAGGTCGAGAAGGATGATGTCGTAGTCATAGAGCTTGCCGAGATCGACACCCTCTTCGCCGAGATCCGTCGTGTAGACGTTGAAATTCTCGGACTTGAGCATCAGTTCGATGCTCTGCGCCGTGGCGCTGTCGTCCTCGATCAGCAAAACTCTCATACCAATCCCCTCATTGCCTATCCTGGGCTTGGCGTCCCGGTCCGCGAACCGGCCGCCTTGGGAAACGGCTCAACCCCGATTCGAAGCCTAACGAACAATGGTTAACAAATTCCGATTCGCGGCCACAAGCGGCTTGGACGAACGGGACGAAAATTCCGCCCGCCGCCTGATTTCGCGCCGTTCAGCACCCTGAGGTGCCGATCGACGCAATTGCGCGGATCGCAGTAACCAATTCGTCGGACTCCGCCTTTAGGATGGGTCAGCATCCGATGGGGTTTACCTGGCCTTAAGCCCTCCTTCGCCATGATTAACGCGAGACGTAAACGAAACGTTAGCGCGGAGCCGAAGGTTTAAGGTTTTGACAAGTTGCTGGGCTGCGTACCGCCCGGCAGCACCGCCTCGGGGGGCGGGACGGGTAAGCGCCTCGGCGCGGGCTTTGTGCCCATGCGGGGCCTTGAGGGAGTTGTGGGTGTAATGAAGTCGCGTGAGAGCCTCATTCGGCTGAAGCGTTTCCAGGCCGAGGAGAAGCGTCGCCGAGTCCAGCAGATCGAGCTCATGATCGCTGAATTCGAACGGATGGCGCGCGACCTCGAGGACCAGATCAAGATCGAGCAGGAACGAAGCGGCATCCGCGACCAGAGCCACTTCGCCTATCCGACCTTCGCCAAGGCCGCCTCGCAGCGGCGCGACAATCTGCGCGCCTCGGCGCAGGACCTGCAGACGCAGTTGGAGAGCGCGCAGGACGAACTCCTCGCCGCCACAGACGAACTGCGCAAGCATGAACTGCTCGCCGAGCGCGACCAGGTGCGCGAGCGCGCCGCCGACGGCGCAGCCGATCCCGCAGCGCCGGCCGAAAAGCCGACCCGCCGCGGCCGCAACCCGCTCGCCGGGGAGCGCCGCAGCGTTTAGCAACCGATGCCCAACATTTCTGAACGCGATTATCGTCGCATGAAGGATAGCTTTGATCCCGCTGTGGCCAGATTTCTCGCTGAAGTCGCAGCAAGCGGGAACACGGTCACCTATGGGCAGTTGTCTGAGAAGTTCGGTCGTTCGCCGCGCGGCTGGGGCAATGTGCTGGGCGGCATTGCGATCCGCTGCCATGATGCAGGGCTTCCGCTGCTTCCTGTGATTGTTGTCAATGCTGCGACCAGGCTGCCTTCTGTAGACGCCGTGCTCTATGCCGACCTCGGCGTGTCGTTGGATGCAATGAGAGAAGAGCAATCTCGCTGTTTGGCTTTCGACTGGTCTGGCACCACGCTTGGAGCCAGACCGTCCGCTTCATAGGCTCTTGCCGCCCCGGACGCTCTAGTTCTGCCAGCCTAAGCGTGTTCAACTTTAAGCCGGATCGATCAGCGGCACATGCGGGCCGGCCTCGCGCGGCAGGAAGCCGTCGAGGCGCGGATCGCGCGAGACTTCGATCGCGAGCTTCCACGGTTTGAAGCCCATTTTGCCATAGAAGGGCAGGGCGGCCGGGCTGTCGAAATGGCAGGTGTGCAGCCAGACGCGCCGAGCGCCGCCGGCAAAGGCGCGGTCGAGCACATCCGACATCAAGCCGCGCGCGGCGCCCGTTCCCGCCGCCTCGGCCACGACGCCGAACATCGCGACTTCGAGCTCGCTGCCGTCCTCCGAGCGCTGCAGTTCGGCAAGGCCGACCGGCTCTCCGTCCCGCTCGAGGAAGAGCACGCTGGCGCCCGGCCGGGAGAGGCGCGCGGCAAGCTCCGCATCCCCCATCACGGCGCGCGAGAACCACAGCCACTGCTCGCCGATGCGGCGATAGAGCGCCCTGTAGGCGGCAAGGTCGACGCCCGCTTGCGGCGTGACCGTGAAGCCCGCCGGCAGCGGCGCGCTGAGGCCCGTCGCGCGGCTTTCGAGCTCCAGATAGGTGACGACATTGGCGATAAGGCCCGGCGGCAGGTCGGTGTAGCCGTCGAGATCGAGCGGGATCGTGGCCATCACGGGATCTCGCGGTCGAGCAGGAAGCGGGCGGCGGCGATGAGAGTCGGCCGGACATTTTCACGCGCGGCGAAGACCAGCAGCACCGGCTCGTTTTCGAGGAAATATTCGAGCACGGCGGCGAGGAAGGCGGGGTCGGCGGCGGCGCTGCGCAGCGTTTCCGGCCCGATCCCGGCCAGCGCCAGGAAGCGGCCGAGCTCCTCCGGCTCGGCAGCGAGGAAGGCCAACGCCTTGATCGCCAGCTGCTCGGCGCCTTCGAGCGACATCGGCGGCTCGCGGTCGCGGATCATGTATTTCCCTTTCCGAAACGATTCGTCGCTACAACTTAGCGCGAAGTGGATGGAGTAGGCGCCGGCACCAGAGGCGCAGTCGTCATGCGTATCCGCGAGGCTGGTGAGGGCTGCGCGGCAAAGGCTGGTTCCGGATGGCGAAGACCGTACTGGTCGTGGAAGACAACGAGCTCAACATGAAGCTCTTCCACGATCTGCTCGAAGCGCATGGCTACACCATCATCCAGACCCGCAACGGCCTGGAAGCGCTCGATCTCGCCCGCCGCCACCGGCCCGATCTCATTCTCATGGATATCCAGCTGCCCGAGGTTTCCGGCCTCGAGGTGACGAAGTGGATCAAGGAGGACGACGACCTCCGCGCCATCCCGATCATCGCCGTCACCGCCTTCGCGATGAAGGGCGACGAGGAACGCATTCGCCAGGGCGGCTGCGAGGCCTATCTGTCGAAGCCGATTTCGGTGACCAAGTTCATCGAGACCGTCAAGGCCTATCTCGGAGACGGCTGATGACCGCGCGCGTCCTCGTCGTCGACGACATCCCGGCCAATGTCCGCCTGCTCGAGGCGCTGCTCTCGGCCGAATATTTCGAGGTGATCACCGCCTCCAACGGCGCTGACGCACTCGAACTCTGCGCCCAGGATCTCTGCGACATCGTCCTGCTCGACGTGATGATGCCGGAAATGGACGGCTTCGAGGTCTGCCGGCGGCTGAAGCAGAACCCGCAGACGGCGCAGCTTCCCGTCATCATCGTCACCGCGCTCGACCAGCCGTCGGATCGGCTGATGGGGCTCGAGGCCGGCGCCGACGATTTCCTGACCAAGCCGATCAACGAGCTGGCGCTGATCACCCGCGTCAAGAGCCTCGTCCGCCTGAAGACGCTGACCGACCAGCTGATGCTGCGCGCCGCCGCCTCCAGCGATCTCGGCATCGACGACCCGTTCGACGGTGCCATCGCCTCCGGCGACCATGGCCGCATCCTCCTCGTCGAGGACAAGGCCTCAAGGCGGAGCCGCATCGTCGACGGGCTCGGCGATGCCGGCCACCGGGTCGATGTCGAGACCGATCCGAAGGAGGCGCTGTTCCGCGCCGGCGAGGGCGGCTACGACCTCGCGATGATCAGCCTCGACCTTTCCGATTTCGACGGGCTCCGGCTCTGCTCGCAGCTGCGCTCGTCGGAGCGCACGCGGCTCTTGCCGATCCTCGTCGTCGCGCAGGCCGAGGACACACCGCGGATCGTTCGCGGCCTCGATCTCGGCGTGAACGACTATCTGGTGGCGCCGATCGACCGCAACGAGATGCTCGCCCGCGTCCGCACGCAGGTGCGCCGCAACCGCTTCATGCAGCGGATCCGCGAGAGCGTGCATCTGACCATGGAGATGGCGATCACCGACGGGCTGACCGGCCTGCACAATCGCCGCTATCTCGAACGCCATCTCGCCGGCCTCGTCGATCAGGCGCGGCAGCGGCAGCGGCCGCTCAGCCTCTTGCTGCTCGACATCGACTTCTTCAAGCAGGTCAACGACACCTTCGGCCATGATGCCGGCGACGACGTGCTCAGGGAGTTTTCCCGCCGCATCCGCCGCACGGTGCGCAGCGTCGATCTCGTCTGCCGGTTCGGCGGCGAGGAATTCGTGGTGGTGATGCCCGACACCGACATCCGCGCCGCGGCCCTTGTCGGCGAGCGCATCCGCGAGCGGATCGCCGGCCAGCCCTTCCTGATCGAGGGCGGCGAGCAGGAGCTGCCGATCACCGTCTCGATCGGGCTCGCCTCACGCAGCGAGCCCGCCGATGCGCCGGAGACGCTGCTGCGCCGGGCCGACGACGCGCTCTACCAGGCAAAGCGCGAAGGCCGCAACCGCGTCGCCGCCGCGGTGGCGTGAGGACGGTTCGAGGCAACGGTTCCGCCGGGCGGTCTCCTCGGGCGGCATTCCACAGGGCGGCGTCGGCGACGGAATCCTCGGAATCAATGTCGCCGTCATCCCGGCGGAGGCCGGGATCCAGGCACACAGGCCTTGCCGAGTCCCTGCACCAGCGGTGTTCATGGGCCCCGGCCTGCGCCGGGGCGACAGCGGTGCGTTTGTGGCCGAAGAGTGCCGTTCGGAAGGATGGCAGGCGCAAGCCGCCACGTCGCCGCGACCGTCGAAGCTGACCCCACAAACGAAAAAGGCACCGCGAACGGTGCCTTCTTGAACCTGATCCGGAAGCCGGGCGCGCGCCCGGGCGATCCTTACTTGATCTTGGCTTCGCGGAACTCGACGTGCTTGCGCGCGACGGGGTCGTACTTCTTGACCGAGAACTTCTCGGTCATCGTGCGGGAGTTCTTCTTCGTGACGTAGAAGAAACCGGTGTCGGCCGACGAGACGAGCCGGATCTTGATGGTGGTGGCCTTGGCCATGACGAACCTCTGCATGGTGCCGGCCGGAGAAAGCTCCGCCAGCGGGAATTTGCGCGCACCCTACGGAGTTCAGTCCGAAAGTCAAGGAAGCTTGGCGGCGGAAAGTGGTTTCAGGCCGCTCCCGCCTTGCGGATCCTGGTGATGACGAGCGCCAGATAGGCGCAGAAGAACAGCGCCAACGCGAGTTCGAAGCCGTGCGGATCGATGATGTCCATCGAGGCGCCGAGAGTCGCCGGGCCGACGAGACCGCCGAGCGAATAGCAGAAGACATAGGCGGCATTGGCGGCGGCGAGGTCCTCGCCGGTGAAGCGCGAGCCGAGATGGGCAAGGCCCACCGTATAGAGCGAGCCGATGGTGCCGCCCCAGAGGCCGAGCGCCAGCATGAACGGCCAGAAATCGCGCGAGACCAGCGGCAGTAGCATGGTGCCGAGGAGGCCGAACAGGGCGATGCCGAAGAGCAGCTTGCGCCGGTCGACGCGGTCGGAAAGGAGCCCCATCGGCATCTGCAGCAGGATGTTGCCGATGGTGACGGCGACGCCGAAGAGGATCACCGTCTCGCGGTCGTGGCCGACGCGCTGGCCATAGAGCGGCAGCAGCGCGAAGGCGCCGCTCTCGACGACGCCGAACAGGAGCGCCGCCCCGGTCGCGGCCGGGGCGAGGAACAGGAAGCGGACGAAGGAGCCCTGTTCGCGATGGCCAAGCTTCGGCGCGCTCTTGAGGCCGATCAGCACCGGGATGATGCCGAGCATCAGCACCAGTGAGCCGGTGACGAAGGGGAGGAGCCCGCGCGTGCCGGTGAAGGAGAGAATCAGCGGGCCGAGGGCGAAGCCGGCCGACAGCACCGTCACATAGATGCCCATGATGATGCCGCGCCGCTCGGGCGGGGCGGCGCTCGAGATCCAGAATTCCGACAGGACGAAGGTGATGGTGAGCGCGGCGCCGGCGACGAGACGGAGCGGAAACCACAGCCAGAACGGCGAGAAGAAGAACAGCGGCAGGCAGAGCGCGAGCAGCAGGATCGACAGCACCAGCATCCGCCCGGTGCCGAAGCGCATCGCGAGGCGCGAGACGAAGGGCGTCACGCCGAGCGAGGCGAGGCCCCAGAAGGCGGTGTTGAGGCCGATCCAGGTCGAGGAGATGCCGCGGTCCTCGAGCGTCAGCGCCAGCAGCGGCAGCGTGATCGAGAAGCCGAGGCCGACGGCGGCGATCGAGCCGATCGCGGCGACGAGGCCGGCGATGCCGCCGCCGGCGCTGCCGTCAGAGGCGGCGTGGTGAGGCGCCGTGTCCTGGCGCTCTTCGATGGACATTGCGAAACCTTCGAACTCGATGGCCCTCGCTGTTCATCGAGGACCAGGCCGCGGGGTCAGCCGACGGCACCACCAGGGCGGTGGCGGTTCAACTGAGGTCCGGCTGCCACGGCGCCCTGGCTTCGTCTTCCGCGACATGGTCCGGATCGAAGCCGTGCATATAGAGCGCCCATTGCAGTCCGACGACGGCGCCCTTGATCGGCCTGAGCAGGACGAGTGTCAAGATCAGCGTCAGCGGCAACCAGATGGCGAGATGGGCGAAGTTCGAGAGGTGGAAGGTCGTCTCGACGATGAGGATCAGCGGCACGATGATGTGGCCGACCGCCATGATCGTGAAATAGGGCGGCGCATCGTCGGCGCGCTGGTGCGAGAGGTCCTCGTCGCAGGCGGCGCAGCGGTCGACGACCGTCAGGTAGCCGTTGAAGAGCTTCCCCTGGCCGCAAGCGGGGCAGCGGCAGAGAAAGCCGCGCGCCATGGCGTTCCAGGGCGAGCGAACCGCGCGCGCCGGCCCGGCATCGCCGGCCTGTCCAGTCCACTCGCTCATGACGGTCTCCTTCGCACCTTCATATCGCGTCGGCAGGCCGGCAAACAAGCGGACGCGGCAATGCGTCCGCCCGCTGCCGTCAGCGCGCCGCGCGGCGGCCGCTGGCGGCGACGATGACGGCGATGATGATGAGGCCGGTCGCGAGATACCGCACGCCGGCGCCGAAGCCGTAGGTGTTGAGCATGGTGACGACGAGGAACAGGAAGAGCGCCGCGCCCCAGAGGCCGGGCACGTTGGAATTGCCGCCCGCGACCGACGAGCCGCCGATGACGACGAGCGCGATCGAGGTCAGGAGATATTCCTCGCCCATCGACAGCGACGAGCCGCCGGAGAAGCCGGAGAGGAGATAGCCGCAAAGCCCGGCGAAGACGGCGCTCATCACATAGGCCGAGAAGCGCGTCCGCCCGACATCGACGCCGGCGAGGCGCGCGGCGCGGATGTTCTGGCCGATCGCGGTCACCCAGCGGCCATAGAGCGTGCGGCGGAGCACGAGTTCCATGAAGGCGGCAAGGAGGATGACGCAGATCGCCAGCACCGGCATGCCGAACACCTGGCTGGTGGTGAAATCGGCGAGCATCGGCGGCGGCTTGATGCGGATGCCGCGGCCATAGGCGATGGCGGCCGACTGCACCAGGAAGCTCGACGACAGCGTGGCGATGATCGGCGGAATGCGCAGCAGCCAGATCAAAGCATAATTCACGATGCCGACGCCGGCGCCGCAGGCGAGCGCGACGAGGAGGCCGGCGAGGATCATGCCGTCCTGCGTGTCCATCACCTTGGTGGCGACGGCGCCGGCCAGCGTGATGGTGGCGGGGATCGAGAGATCGACATTGCCCGGCCCGAGCGTCACCACATACATCTGGCCGATGCCGACGATCACCGAGAAGGTGGCGAAGGTGAAGGCGGCGGTGAGCACCTCGCCGGCGCCGCGGCCGCCGGTGAAGAGGATGGTCACGATCCAGACCGCGATGGCCGCGACATAGGCCCAGAGCCAGGGCCGGCCGGCGAGACGGCGGAGAAAGAGGGCGGGGGTCATCGGCGGCGCTCCGCTCGGTCGATCAGCGTTCGCGCGGCCAGCACGATGATGAGGATCGCGCCCTGGGCGCCGATCTGCCAATCGGGCGAAATGCGCATGAAGGAGAGGAACGAGCCGGCGAGCGTCAGCGTCGCCGCGCCGATCACCGCGCCGACCGGCGAGATGCGGCCGCCGACGAATTCGCCGCCGCCGAGAATGACGCCGGCGATGGAGAGCAGCGTGTAGCGCAGCGCGATATTGGCATCGCCCGAGGTCGTCAGCCCGATCAGCGAGAGGCCGGCCAGCATGCCGAAGAACCCGGCCAGCGCGAACATCGTCATCTTGACGCGGATCAGCGACCAGCCGGCGCGCTCGATCGCCTTCGGATTGCCGCCGGCGCCGCGCAGCACCGCGCCATAGGAGGTGCGCATCAGGAGGACATGCGCGACGACGGCGATGACGATCGCGGCGATGATCGGGAAGGGGATGAAGGCGGGCTTCAGCGTCATCAGGCTGCGGATCCAGACCGGCGCCTGGCCGCCGGGCACCGGCAGGATCAGCACCGAGAGGCCGAGCCAGACGAAGGACATGCCGAGCGTCACGACGATCGAGGGCAAATTGCGCCAATGGATCAGCGCGCCGAGGCCGGCATAGACGACGATGCCGAGCGCCAGCACGATGACGCCGGCGAGCGGCGTCTCGAGGATCCAGGGCAGGGCGGCCGGCAGCGCGCCCGAGGCCTGCAGCTCCTTGACGAGAGGCAGCGCCCCGACGCCGCCCGAGAGCAGCGTGGCGCCGACGCAGGCGACGAAGCCGACATAGGTGCCGATCGAGAGATCGAGATCGTTGACCGTGATGACGCACATCTGCGCGATCGTCGCCAGCGCGATGGGGATCGCGAGGTTCAGCATCAGGTTGAAGCCGACATAGCTGATGGCGCGCGGCTGCAGCCAATAGATTGCGACGAGCAGCACCACCAGCGAGATCGCCGGCAGCAGCGTGCGGAGGTTGCGGGCGAGCGAGGCGCCGCCTTCGGTGGCCGCGCTCATGCGACGTCCTCGAAGGAGGCGTGCAGCACGCGTTCCTCGGTCAGTTCATCGCGCGAGAGATCGGCGACGATGCGGTGGTCGCGGAAGACATAGACGTGGTCGCAGTGTTTGAGCTCGTCCATTTCCGTCGTGTACCAGAGGAAGGTGCGGCCGGCCTCGGCCTCGGCGCGGATCATGCCGTAGACCTCCTGCTTGGTGCCGATATCGACGCCGCGCATCGGATCGTCCATCAGCACGGTCTCGGCGGTCGAGCCGAGCGCGCGGGCGAACAGCGCCTTCTGCTGGTTGCCGCCGGAGAGCGAGAGGATGGGGTTGTCGACATCGGGCGTGCGGATGCCGATGCGCGACTTCCAGTCCTCTGCCATGGCCGATGTCTTGGCGGCGTCGATGAGCACGCCGCGGCGCAGACGCTTCAGCGAGGTGATGGTGATGTTCTCGGCGATCGACCAGAGCGGGAAGACGCCGTCGTTCTGCCGGTCGCCGGCGACGAGCGCCGTGCCGCCCTCGACGGCAAGGCCGGGCGCCGACCGCTTCGCCGCGTCGAAGATGCGGATCAGCATTTCCGATTGACCCTGTCCGCCGAGGCCGGCGAGGCCGACGATTTCGCCGCGATGCGCGGTCAGATCCTTGCCGCCGGCGAGCGCGCGGGCGCGGATGCGCGGCGCGCCGTCGCTGCGGCGGCCGGCGACGGCGTCGCGACCGGCTTCCTCCTCGCGCGCCACCGTGCCCATCGCCGCGACGAGGCTCGTCCGCGTGAATTCGGCGGCCGGCCGCTCGGCGACGACGCGGCCGTCCTTCATGACGATGACGCGATCGGCGGCGGCGAGGAT
Source organism: Kaistia sp. (assembly GCA_965229325.1). Lineage (GTDB taxonomy): Bacteria > Pseudomonadota > Alphaproteobacteria > Rhizobiales > Kaistiaceae > Kaistia. The sequence goes on from OZ245873.1 coordinate 4,651,876, forward strand.
CTCGCCGAGCAGATGCGAGATGAGGACGACCGAGCCGCCCTCGGCGACAAAGCGGCGGACATAGGCGAGCAGCTGCCCGGCGATATGCGCATCGAGCGAGGAGGTCGGCTCGTCGAGGATGACGAGGCGGGCCGGCGCGTCGGTGACCGTGAAGGCGCGGGCGATCTCGACCATCTGGCGGCGGGCGATCGGCAGGTCGCCGACAATGTCGCCGGCGCTGATGCCGTGGCCGGGAAAGACGTCGTCGAGCTTTTCGGTGATGAGCCGTGCCGCCCGGCCGCGCCAGCCGAAGCCCGAGAGGGCGCGATGCATGACGCGGGCGTTCTCGGCCACGGTGAGGTTCGGGCAGAGCGAGAGTTCCTGGAAGACGCAGCGGATGCCATGCGCCTTGGCGCTGGCGACCGTATGCGGGCCGGTCGCCTCGATCCCGTCGATCGACATCCGCCCTTCGGCGCCGAAGACGCCGGCGAGCAGGTTCATCAGCGTCGACTTGCCGGCGCCGTTGTGGCCGACGAGGCCGATGCATTCGCCAGCCATGCAGGAAAGGTCGACGCCCTGCAGCGCCCGCACGGCGCCGAAGCTCTTGCGGACATCCTCGAGGCGGATGATCGGCGTGGCCAGGGACATGGCGGGCGGCAACTCCTCAGCGGAAGCAGGGTCAAAGCGAGCGCCGCCGCCGGCCGGGTGGCCAGCGGCGGCGTGTATCAGCGGCAGGTCGCCGTCTCGGCGGGCGCCTTACTTCTTGGCGGCGTCGACGACCTTCTGGGCGTCCTCGGCCGTGTATTCGACATTGGCGACGCCACCCTTCTCGGTCGTCTCCAGCGCCTTTTCGAGGCCGGCCTGGTCGACGCGGAGGAACGGCACCACGAGATCCTTCGGCACGTCCTTGCCGTCGAGGATCTGCTGCGCCACCCAGAAGGCGAGGGTCGAGACGCCGGGGGCGATCGAGGCCGAATAGGTCTCGTAGCCGTTGGCGTCCTTCTGCTCCTTCCACCAGGCGAGCTCGTCCTGGCGGTTGCCCATGATGATGGTCGGGATCTTGCGGCCGGCCGCCTTGAAGGCCTGCGCGGCGCCATAGCCATCGCCGCCCTGGGTCACGACCGCGACGATGTCGTCGGGCAGCGAGGGCAGGATGCCGGCGACGGCCGCCTGGGCCTTGGCCTGGTCCCAGTCGCCATGCACCGAACCGACGATCTTGAACTGCGGGTTCTCGGCGACGCCCTCATGGATGCCCTTCGAGATCTCGTCGTCGACGAAGACGCCGGCGAGGCCGCGGATCTCGAGGATGTTGCCGCCGGCCGGCATCTTCTCCTTGAGGAAGGTGATCTCGTCCTTGCCCATCTGCTTGAAATTCACGGCGATGCGCCAAGCGCAGGGCTCGGTGACGATGCCGTCGAACGAGACGACGGTGACGCCAGCGTCGCAGGCTTCCTTGACGGCGCCGTTGAGGGCGTCGGGCGAGGCGGCGTTGATGACGATGGCGTTATAGCCCTGCAGCACCAGGTTCTGGATCTGCGCGGCCTGCTCGGTGACCTGGTTCTCGGCGGTGGTGAACGGGTCGGCGGCCGCGACGACGCCCGCCGTCACGGCCGGCTTGGTCACGGTGTCCCAGCTGCGCAGCATCGCCTGGCGCCACGAATTGCCGGCATAGTTGTTCGACAGCGCGATCTTCTTGTCCTTGGTATCGGCCAGCGCCGAACCGGCACCGAGCGCCGCCACCAAAGCGAGCAGCGATACGGTTCCCACGAAACGGGTCATGATGGTCTCCTCCCTCATGTCGCGCTTGTTAGGGCCGTGGCCTCCCCGCCGCCGGCCGCGCGACTTCCCCCAATCTGAGGATAAGGCGGCCGTCAATGTCAAGACGCGGCATCGGCAAGGCGAGCGGCCCCCGGCGCGGCGATGCGCTGGTTAAAAACTGGGCAGCGCGCTTCCCGCGCCAGGCGCTTGCTGTTGAATGGCCGATTCCCGCGGGTCGATCTGCGCTGCCAATACGTTTCGGAACGAGAGATATACAATTTTGCGCTGTCCCAACACATTCGAGAGCGCTCGCGATCAAGAAGACATGCCTCGATCGAGGCGTTCGGCCGCGGCGAACCGCTTGCGGCATCGCTGCGCCGCAGCGTGCAATTGCAGGGGGCGAGGCCCTCGGCCGCCTTGTCGGCAAGGCACTTTGCCCCTATAGGGGTCGCTTCAAATGACAGGCAGAAACCCAGTATCCGCGGACCAGCCCGCGGCGGTGTTCGCGCACCGCCATCTGCTGGGCATCGAGGGTCTCACCCCTCCGGAAATCGTCGCGCTGCTCGATCTCGCCGAGGAGGCTGTCGATGTCAGCCGCCAGGTCGAGAAGAAGAAGTCGGTGCTGCGCGGCCGCACCCAGATCAATCTCTTCTTCGAGGCCTCGACGCGGACGCAGTCCTCGTTCGAACTCGCCGGCAAGCGGCTCGGCGCCGACGTCATGAACATGTCGGTCGGCGCGTCCTCCGTGAAGAAGGGCGAGACGCTGATCGACACGGCGATGACGCTGAACGCCATGAACCCCGACATCCTCGTCGTGCGGCATCATGCGGCCGGCGCGGTGCATCTGCTCGCGCAGAAGGTCGGCTGTTCGGTGATCAATGCCGGCGACGGCGCCCATGAGCATCCGACGCAGGCGCTGCTCGACGCGCTGACGATCCGCCGCCACAAGGGCAATTTCAACGAGCTGATCGTGGCAATCTGCGGCGACATCCTGCATTCGCGCGTCGCCCGCTCCAACATCCTGCTCTTGAACGCGCTCGGCGCGCGGGTCCGCTGCATCGGCCCGTCGACGCTGCTGCCGAAGGCGCTCGACCGGCTCGGCGTCGAGATCTTCACCGACATGAAGCGCGGCCTCGCCGATGCCGACATCGTCATGATGCTGCGCCTGCAGCGCGAGCGGATGGACGGCTCCTTCGTTCCTTCGGTGCGCGAATATTTCCACTTCTTCGGTCTCGACCAGGAAAAGCTCGGCTATGCCAAGGCGGACGCGCTCGTCATGCATCCGGGGCCGATGAACCGCGGCGTCGAGATCGATTCGGCCGTCGCCGACGGGGCGCAGAGCCTCATCCGCGAGCAGGTCGAGATGGGCGTCGCCGTGCGCATGGCGGTGCTCGAGGCTCTCGCCAGCCATCTCCCCAACCAGGGGAGCTTCGCATGAGCCTCGCCCCGGTTCGCAGCGGGCCGCGTCCGCTCGTCTTCCAGAATGCGCGCATCGTCGATCCCGGCCGCGCGCTCGACGCCAATGGCAGCGTCGTCGTCGTCGACGGCGTCATCGTGCATGCGGCGCCCGGCGCTGCGCCCGCGCTGCCTGATGGCGCCGAGATCGTCGATTGCCGCGGCCGCGCCGTGTTGCCCGGCCTCGTCGACATGCGCGTCTTCGTCGGCGAGCCCGGCGGCGAGCACCGCGAGACCTTCGCCTCGGCGGGGCTTGCGGCGGCGGCCGGCGGCGTGACGACGATCGTCACCATGCCGGACACCGATCCCGTCATCGACGACGTGGCGCTGGTCGATTTCATCGCCCGGCGCGCCCGCGATACGGCCGCGGTCAACGTGCTGCCGATGGCGGCGCTGACCAAGGGCCTCAAGGGCCGCGAGATGACCGAGTTCGGCCTGCTGCAGGCGGCCGGCGCGGTCGGTTTCACCGATGGCCGCCACTCGATCACCAATGCGCTGGTGCTGCGGCGGGCGCTGACCTATGCGCGCGATTTCGGCGCGCTGATCATGCATCATCCGGCCGATCCCGATCTCGTCGGCTCCGGCGTCATGAACGAGGGCGAGACCGCGACGCGGCTCGGCCTGCCGGGCATTCCGCGCGAGGCCGAGATCATCATGCTGGAGCGCGACATCCGTCTCGCCGCGCTCACCGGGGGCCGCTATCACGCGGCGCAGATCTCCTGCGCCGAGTCGCTCGCCGTGATCCGCCGTGCCAAGGCGGCCGGGCTCAAGGTCTCCTGCGGCGTTTCGGCGACGCATCTTGCCCTCAACGAGCGCGATGTCGGGCCCTATCGCACCTTCTATCGCCTGTCGCCGCCGCTGCGCGCCGAGGAGGATCGCCGCGCCATGATCGAGGGCGTCGCCGACGGGTCGATCGACGTGATCGTCTCCAGCCACGACCCGCAGGACGTCGATACCAAGCGCCATCCCTTCGCTGAAGCCGCCGACGGCGCGGTCGGGCTCGAAACGCTGCTCGCCGCTTCGCTGCGCCTCGTCCACAATGGCGATGCCAGCCTGCTTTCCGTCGTCAATGCGCTGTCGACGCGGCCGGCGGCGCTGCTGGGGCTCGCCTCCGGACGTCTTGCAGAGGGCGCGCCGGCCGATCTCATCCTCGTCGATCTGGCGATGCCCTGGATCTGCGCCGCCGAGGCGTTGCATTCGCGCTCGAAGAATACGCCCTTCGAGGGCGCCCGCTTCGAGGGCCGTGTCCTGCGAAGCGTGGTCGCCGGGCAAACCGTGTATCGTCAGACCGGCGCCTGAGCGCCGGCCGGGCATCTCGAAGAGACTGGGAGGCCCGCATGGGCGGACAATCGGTTCAGTTGGTGATTTCGCTCCTGCTCGGCTACCTGCTCGGCTCGGTGCCGTTCGGGCTGATCCTGACGCGGATGTTCGGGGCCGGCGATATCCGCGCCATCGGCTCCGGCAATATCGGCGCCACCAATGTGCTGCGCACCGGCCGCAAGGGCCTCGCCGCGGCGACGCTGATCGGCGATGCGCTGAAGGGCACGCTGGCGGTGGTGATCGCGAGCCATGTCGGCGAGGGCAATGCGCTGGTCGCCGCCTTCGGCGCGTTGATTGGCCACATCTTCCCGGTCTGGCTCGGCTTCAAGGGCGGCAAGGGCGTCGCGACCTTCCTCGGCATTCTCATCGGGCTCGCCTGGCCGGTCGCGATCGGCTTCGCCGCCGTCTGGATCGCGGTCGCCGCCGCCTTCCGCTATTCCTCGCTCGCCGCGCTCGTGGCGACGGCGGCGACGCCGGTCGCCTTCGCGGTGCTCGGCAACCGGCCGGAGGCGATCCTGTTCGTGGTGCTCGCCGCCATCGTCTGGTGGAAGCATGCCGCCAATATCGCGCGCCTCAGGGCCGGCACCGAAAGCCGCATCGGCCAGAAGGGCTGAACAAGGCCGGCTGACGGCCGTTGCAGGCAGCGGCCCACAACCTTTTCGTGTCCCTTGCGTGCATGCCCCTTTCCCTGCCGCTTCGTCCCGGCCAAACTCGGCCGGCCGGGGGACGGCTGAGACGGGGAGGCGGGAATGATCGGATCGATGCGCGGTTGGCGCAGGTGAGCGGCATCGGACGGGCGCCGGGCCTCACCGAGGCGCAGCGGCTCAACTGGCTCCGCCTCATCCGCAGCGAGAATGTCGGCCCGGCGACGTTCCGCGACCTGCTCCGCCATTTCGGCTCGGCGGCGGCGGCGCTCGACGGCCTGCCTGATCTCGTGCGCCGCTCGGGCAAGCCGATCCGCATCGCCGCCGTAAGCGAAGCCGAGCGCGAGGTGGCGGCTCTCGCCGCGATGGGCGCGCGGCTCGTGGCGATCGGCGAGGCCGACTATCCCGAATGGCTGCGCGCGATCGACGCGGCGCCGCCGCTGCTCGCCATCAAGGGCGGCAGCGAGGCGCTGATGGCGCGCCCGATGATCGCCATTGTCGGCGCCCGCAACGCCTCCGTCGCCGGCCGCAAGATTGCGGCGATGCTCGCCCGCGATCTCGGCGATGAGGGCTTCGTCGTCGCGTCGGGCCTCGCGCGCGGCATAGACGCGGCGGCGCATGAGGCCGCGATCGGCGGCGGCACGGTCGCCGCCTTCGCCGGCGGCCTCGACCAGCTCTATCCGCCCGAGCATGACGGCCTCGCGGCGCGCATCATCACCGGCGGCGGCGCGCATGTCTCGGAAATGCCCTATGGCTGGGCGCCGCGCGCCCGCGACTTTCCGCGCCGCAACCGCCTCGTCTCGGGCATGGCGGCCGGCGTCGTCGTGGTCGAGGCGGCCGAGCGCTCGGGATCGCTGATCACCGCGCGCCTCGCCGGACTGCAGGGGCGGACGGTGTTCGCGGTTCCCGGCTCGCCGCTCGATCCGCGCTCGACCGGCTCCAACCGGCTGATCAAGGAGGGCGCGCATCTCGTGACGACGGCGCGCGATGTCGTCGAGATCGTGTCGCCGATGCTCGGGCGGGTGATCGCGCCGCCACCGGCCTGGAGCGAGAACGACGATGGCGAGCCGATGACGCTGCAACTTCCCGATGAGGGCGAGAAGGCCATACTCGTCGAGGCGCTCGGTCCCGTGCCGACGACGATCGACGACATCATCCGCTTCACCGGGCTTTCGGCGGCGACGGTGCAGGTGCTCTTGCTCGAACTCGACCTCTCGGGCCGCATCGGCCGTCATCCCGGCCAGCGCGTCTCGCTGATTCCCTGATGCGCGCCCGGTCGCGGCCGACGCCGGGCGTGGCGTCAGCCGCCGGCCCGGCTGCGCGCCTCGTCTTCGACCATCGCAATCAGATAGGCGAGGAAGGGCAGGTCGGCGTTCTGTGCCAGCGTTCGCAGCTCCGCCGAAATGCGGCCGATATAGTCTGCCGTCGCAATACGGTCCGCGGTCGCGGAAGCGTCGGCCGCCTTGCCGCGGCTGGAATCCTTCGTCGCCATTCCCATATCTCGTCCCTCGCGGTCCCGGCTTGGGATCGCAGTCATAAGTTGCATAAAATAATCCGCGCAATCAATAGGGGAGGCACGTGATGTCCATCCGCCGATGCGCCTCCGTCCGGCCCGGCTGGCGGCGATCACGGCCGCTTGATTGACAGGCCAGCCGCTTTCCGGGATTGTCCAGCCCAACTGAGCCTGGGGGCCGCCGAGAGACCGGCAATTCCGGGCGATGGCGCCGATCCGGCGCGTTCCTTCCCATTTCCCGCCGCGCGGGGCCGCATGGCCCGGCCGGCCTTGCGCAAACGGCACCGATGAAGCTCGTCATCGTCGAATCGCCCGCAAAGGCGAAAACGATCAACAAATATCTCGGCTCCGACTATCAGGTCGTGGCCTCCTACGGCCATGTCCGCGACCTGCCGTCGAAGGACGGCTCGGTGCTGCCGGACGAGGATTTCCAGATGCTCTGGGAGGCCGACCCGAAGTCGGCCAAGCGCCTCACCGATATGGCGAGCGCGGCGAAGACGGCCGACCGCATCATCCTCGCAACCGACCCGGATCGCGAAGGCGAGGCGATCTCGTGGCATGTGCTCGAGGTCTTGAAGCAGAAGCGCGTCCTGAAGGATAAGCCTGTCGAGCGGGTGGTGTTCAACGCCATCACCAAGCAGGCCGTGCTCGAGGCGATGAAGAATCCACGCCCGATCGATGCGGCGCTGGTCGATGCCTATCTCGCCCGCCGTGCGCTCGATTATCTCGTCGGCTTCACGCTCTCGCCGGTGCTGTGGCGCAAGCTCCCCGGCGCCCGCTCCGCCGGCCGCGTTCAGTCGGTGGCGCTCCGCCTCGTCTGCGACCGCGAAAGCGAGATCGAGGCCTTCCGCAAGCGCGAATACTGGTCGCTGGTTGCCCGCCTCGCGACCCCGCGCGGCGAGGAATTCGACGCCCGCCTCGTCGGCGCCGATGGCAAGAAGATCAGCCGCCTCGATGTCGGCACCGAGGCCGAGGCCGCCGCCTTCCGCACGGCGCTCGATGCCGGCCGCTTCACCGTGTCCGAAGTCGAATCGAAGCCGGCCAAGCGCCATCCCTTCGCGCCCTTCACCACCTCGACGCTGCAGCAGGAGGCCAGCCGCAAGCTCGGCTTCGCGCCGAACCGCACCATGCAGCTCGCCCAGCGTCTCTATGAAGGCGTCGAGCTCGGCGGCGAGACGGTCGGCCTCATCACCTATATGCGAACCGACGGCGTCGACATGGCGCCCGAGGCGGTCGCCGCCGTGCGCCAGGTGATCGGCGCCGAATTCTCGCCGCGCCATCTCCCCGATGCGCCGCGCCGCTACCAGACCAAGGCGAAGAACGCGCAGGAAGCGCATGAAGCGATCCGCCCGACCGCGCCCGACCGGCGCCCGCGCGACGTCGCCCGCTATGTCGATGCCGATCAGGCCAAGCTCTATGAGCTGATCTGGAAGCGCACCATCGCCAGCCAGATGGAATCGGCCGAGATGCAGCGCACCAGCGTCGACATCCTGGCTGAGGCCGGCGGCCGCAAGCTCGACCTCCGCGCCTCCGGCCAGATCATCACCTTCGACGGCTTCCTCGCGCTCTACAACGAGGATCGCGACGACGACGGCGACGAGGAAGACGGCCGCCTGCCGCGCATCGAGAAGGGCGAGGCGCTCGCAAAGCGCGCCATCACCGCGACGCAGCATTTCACCGAGCCGCCGCCGCGCTACAGCGAGGCGACGCTGGTCAAGCGCATGGAAGAACTCGGCATCGGCCGCCCGTCGACCTATGCCGCGACGCTCGCCGTGCTGCGCGACCGCGAATATGTGCGCATCGACAAGAAGCGCCTCGTTCCCGAGGACAAGGGCCGTCTCGTCACCGCCTTCCTGCAGAGCTTCTTCGCGCGCTATGTCGAATATGATTTCACCGCCGATCTCGAGGGCAAGCTCGACCAGATCTCGGCCGGCGAGATCGCGTGGAAGGATGTGCTGCGCGATTTCTGGCAGCGCTTCTCGCTCGATGTCGGCGAGACCAAGGAACTGCGCGTCGCACAGGTGCTGGATGCGCTCAACGAGCTGCTCGGGCCGCATATCTTCCCGGAAAAGGCCGATGGGAGCGATCCGCGCGCTTGTCCCGCCTGCGGCAATGGCAAGCTGTCGCTGAAGCTCGGCAAGTTCGGCGCCTTTGTCGGCTGCTCGAACTATCCGGAATGCCGCTACACGCGCCAGCTGGTGGTGCAGGGCGGCGACGAGGCCGGCGCCGGCGAGACGGGCGAGGGCGGCGCGCAGCTCGGCGTCGATGGCGTCAAGGTGCTCGGCAAGGATCCGGAGAGCGGGCTCGACGTCACGCTGCGCTCGGGCCGGTTCGGCGTCTATGTCCAGCTCGGCGAGGCCGAGGGCAAGGAAAAGCCGAAGCGCTCCAGCCTGCCGAAGGGCTGGGAGGCGGCCAGCCTCGATCTCGACCGCGCGCTGGCGCTGCTTTCGCTGCCGCGCGCCGTCGGCGTCCATCCCGAGGACGGCAAGCCGATCCAGGCGGGTCTCGGCCGCTATGGGCCTTTCGTGCTGCATGATGGCAAATATGCCAATCTCGACAGCATCGAGGAGGTCTTCGCCGTCGGTCTCAACCGGGCCGTGACGGTGCTCGCCGAGAAGCAGGCCAAGGGCCCGCGCGCCGCGCGCGGCGCCGAACCCTTGAAAACGCTCGGCGACCACCCGACCTTGGGTGGGCCGGTCACCGTGCATTCGGGCAAATACGGCCCCTATGTGAAGCATGGCGCGGTCAATGCCACGCTGCCGAAGGACGTGCCGCCGGAAACGGTCGGCATGGATGTCGCGGTGGCACTGATCGCCGAACGCGCCGGCAAGACCCCGACAAAGCCCGTCCGCGCCGCGAAGCCGAAGGCGGCCAAGTCGGCCGTGGCTGGTTCCCCCGACGCCAAGCCTGCCGCCAAGAAGGCCGCGCCGAAGAAGGCGGCGGCCAAGACGACGGCGACCAAGGCTCCGGCGGCGAAGAAGCCGGCCGCGAAGAAGGTCGCCACCGGCGCCTGACATTCGCGGGCGTTTGCCGCTTCCCCTTCGGCCGAATCGGTCGCGTGTGGGGAGGGCGCTTGCTGGCGACGTCGCAAAGGAGAGGGAAGGCCCCCTCTCCATCTCTCCCCCGCTGCGCGGGAGAGAGGGCCGGCCTCAGCCTTCATCGATGCTCGCGCATGGCGCCAGCCGCCCCCTCTCCCGCGCAGCGGGGGAGGGACGGGGAGGGGGTGCCTCAACACGGCGACGATGTGCCATCAGCGCGCCGGCCCTGTTGCAAGGGCGGCCTCTGATCGCCATTGTCATCCGCAACCATTCAAGACGCAGGCGCCGTCAGCGGCGCCGCGCAGCCATTCCATAAGAAAAGAGACAACTTGGCCAAGAAGCCAGACCACCCCACATCGAAATCTGTCCGTTCGACCACGCGCGGCGCCCCTGTCGTGCCGGACCAGAACGGCCTGCCGACCCGCGACCAGATCCTCACCTTCATCGCCGAACATCCCGGACAGGCCGGCAAGCGCGAGATCTCGCGCGCGTTCGGCGTCTCGGGCGGCGCTCGCATCGCGCTGAAGCGCATGCTGAAGGAGCTCGGCGAGGACGGCCTCGTCAGCAAGGAGAGGAAGCGCCTCGCGCCCGCCGGCGTCCTGCCGACGATGAGCGTGCTCGTCCTCGTCGACCGCGACGAGCATGGCGAATTCATCGGCCAGCCGGCGACATGGAACGACGAGCGCACCGGCGCGCCGCGTGTCCAGATCGTCACGGCGCGCGGCCGCCAGCTCGTGCCGGCGCCCGGCATCGGCGACCGCGTCCTGGCGCGGGTCGAGCCCGATGCCGCGGCCGAATCGGGCTTTCCCTATACCGCCCGCGTCATCAAGGTGCTGGAGAAGCGGGCGCCGCAGGTGCTCGGCGTGCTGCGCACCGCTCTCGACGGCACGCGCCGCATCGAGCCGGTCGACCGCAAGCAGAGCGAATATGCCGTCGCCGAGGAGGACCTCAACGGCGCGCATGACGGCGACCTCGTCTCGATCGAGGTGAAGCGCGTCACGCGCTACGGCCTGTCGCCAGCGCGGATCATCGAGGTTGTCGGCGCGGTGCACAGCGAGAAGGCGGTCAGCCTGATCGCCATCCACGCCCACAACATCCCGCATGTGTTCCCGCCGCCGGTGCTCGACGCGGCCGAACGCGCGAAGCCGGCGCCGCTCGGCGGCACGCGCGAGGATTGGCGGACGCTGCCGCTCGTCACCATCGATCCGGCCGACGCCAAGGATCACGACGACGCCGTGCATGCCGAGCCCGACACCGATCCGGAGAACCCCGGCGGCTTCATGGTCACCGTGGCGATCGCCGATGTCGCCTGGTATGTCCGCCCGAACGCCCCGCTCGATCGCGAGGCGCTGAAGCGCGGCAATTCGGTGTATTTCCCGGACCGCGTCGTGCCGATGCTGCCGGAGCGGATCTCGAACGATCTCTGCTCGCTGCGCGAGGGCGAGGACCGCCCGGCGATCGCCGTGCGCATGCAGTTCACCGCCGACGGCAAGAAGAAGTTCCACTGGTTCCACCGCATCATGATGCGGTCGGCGGCGAAGCTCTCCTACCAGCAGGCCCAGGCCGCGATCGACGGCAATCCCGACGACAAGACCGGCCCGCTGCTCGAGCCGGTGCTGAAGCCGCTCTGGGCGGCCTACGCCGTCATGAAGCGCGGCCGCGACCAGCGCGAGCCGCTCGATCTCGATCTGCCTGAGCGCAAGGTGATCGTCGGGGCCGACGGCGCCATCGAGCGCATCATCGTGCCGGAGCGGCTCGATGCGCACCGCCTGATCGAGGAATACATGATCCAGGCGAATGTCGCCGCGGCGGAGACGCTGGAGCGCAAGAAGTCGCCGCTGGTCTACCGCGTCCACGACGCACCCTCGCTGGCGAAGCTCGAGGCGCTGCGCGAATTCCTCGCCTCGATCGAGATGAACCTGCCGCGGAGCGGCAATCTCCGCCCCGGCCATTTCAACCTGATCCTCGACAAGGTGAAGGACAGCGAGAACGCCGCCCTCGTCAACGAGGTCGTGCTGCGCTCGCAGAGCCAGGCCGTCTACAGCCCGGAGAATATCGGCCATTTCGGCCTCAATCTCCGCCGCTATGCGCATTTCACCTCGCCGATCCGCCGCTATGCCGATCTCATCGTGCATCGCGCGCTGGTGCGCTCGCTCGAGCTTGGCGAAGGCGGCCTGCCCGATGGCATGGAGAACGAGCTCGAGGCGATCGCGCAGGAGATTTCCGGCGCCGAGCGGCGGGCGATGGCGGCCGAGCGCGAGACGGTCGACCGCCTCGTCGCGCATTGGCTGGCCGACCGCATCGGCGCGAGCTTCTCGGGCCGCATCGCCGGCGTCACCCGCTCGGGCCTCTTCGTGAAGCTCGACGAGACCGGCGCCGACGGCTTCGTGCCGATCGGCTCGATCGGCGCCGATTTCTATGCCTATGACGAGGCCCGCCATGCGGTCATCGGCACGCGGACCGGCGAGATGCACCAGCTCGGCGACCGCGTCGAGGTGAAGCTCGTCGAGGTCGCGCCGATCGCCGGCGCGCTGCGCTTCGAGCTTCTCTCCGATGGTCGCCGCGTGCCGAAGGGCGAGCGCAAGGTCATCGAGCGCGGCTTCCGCAATGCGGTCGCGCGCACCCCGTCGAAGCCGCGCCCGGGCTTCCGCCCGGCGGGCAAGACGGGCGGCAAGCCTGCCGGCAAGACCGGGCCCGGCGCGAAGCGGCGCTGAGCCGCCCGGCCGGGCCGCTTCTCGTCGCGATCAGCGTCCGTTGGCGGAGACGCAGTCGTTGACGCGGCTCCAGGCCGCCGGCGCATCCTTGCCGAGCAGCGCGACGCCCGTGTCCTCCGAGTCGGGCAGGCTGAACTGGAAGGCGCCGGCGTCAACGATCTCGCTGATCGTCACGGCGCCGAGCGGGAACCACATCCGCTTTCCGTTCGCCTCGCCCGTCACCGTCCACTCCTGCACGCCGGGCGGTTGGCCGGGGACGTTGATGAGCGTGCCCGGCCATTTTCCCTTGCGGCCTTCGGCTTCGACGCTGAGATAGGGGTCCGAGCCGTCATTGTGCATCGCCATGATGTCGAGACGCGCGCCCTGCTTGCGCACCGCGCGGCAGTTGACGACGCCCGGCTTCTCTTCCGTGACGGTGATCTCCCACGGGCCAACGGGCTTGCCGTAGGGCCTCTGCTGGCCGAGCTTGGCCGCGGGCGCCGGTGCCGCTGCTGGCGTGCCTGCACGGGCCGCCGAAGCGCCGCTGCAGGCGCAGACATAGTTCTTCGCGGCGATTTCCTTGCCGCCATAGCCGACCCAGCACGCCTTGCTCCAGCTCGGCTGCAGGTTATAGCCCGGCCGAAAGCCGTTCATGTTGGTGGCGCAGATATAGAAGGCGTCGTTGGTCTTCCGTCCGCCCGGCGTGTGAAAGCCGGACTGGACCGGCTGAAGCCCGGCGGAGCGGCAGACCTGCTCGCAGGGCCGGCCATTGGCCGCCTGCCATTGCAGGCCATCGGCGGAGGCCGATGATGCGGCGCCGAGCAGGGCTGCTGCCGCGACAAGCGCGCGCGTGATGATCGTCATGGAATAGTCCCCCAGTCTCGTTCAGGTAGAAATCGGAGGGCGCCGGCCGCGCCGGCGCCGATCGAGCAGTGTCGGCCGCGTCAGCGCCCGAAGGCGCATCTGAAGAGGGCGGCATGCGCCGCCTCGGCCCCGTTCAGATTGAAGCTTTCAGTCAGCGACCCGCCGCCCAGGCGCAGAGCTTGCCATGCCTGTTGCTCCAGCAGGCACCCTTGCGATTGACGTCGCCGATCACCCAGGCGCCGGTCGGATCCTCGTAGAAGGCGCGTCCCGTGGCACTGCCCGGATCGGCCAGCACATTGGCCTTCACCTTGGCGGTGCTGACCGAGAACGACCCATCGGCGTCATCAAGTCGAAAGTCGCAGGGGCCATCGATGACTTTCTTGCCATCGGCGACCAGCAGGCATTTCGCAGGTTGAGCAAGGGCGGGGACCGCAGAAAAGCAACCGGCCACGACGAGGCCAGCGATCAACAGCAACTTCATGATGTGCGATGATATCTATCAGGGAGGGGGTCGATCACGTCGGGCCGGAGATCTGTTCGATCGATCGTCTCGTCCACGACTCGGCTGTTCATTGGCTTGAACGGCAGAGATTACATGATGCCCCCTTGATGTGCAGTCAAATCAACGATCGATTTTCGGCAGTCTATGGTTGTCCTTCAGCAAGTTATCATCGCCCGGTACGGAGTCGAGAGGATTTTAATCGAATCCGGGAAGTATTCATCCGTCCGAAGACCCTCGTCGCCTGGTTCTGGCGAAGGAAGCCGGCGTCATCGATCGGGCCGGCGCGTCGCTTCCGCCATCGCGGCGAGGACAGCCGCGGGGGTGGCCGGCGGCCGGAAGCGAGACAGTCGATGGTTTTCCGCCTATTAACGGAAGCGGGCCTATCATGGCTCCGGGCAATGGGGGCAAAGAGGGCATGGTGGCGCCGGAGTTCGAGACGCACGAGGTCGGCAACCAGGTTCCGCCCCGCACCGGCGTCAATCTCTATGCCGCCGATCCCGTGCTCGCCGCGCTCGTCGAGGATCTGCCGCAACCGGTGGTCGACGGGCTGCTGCAGCATGGCGCGCAATGGGGAACGGCGGAGATGGCCGATCTCGCGCGCCTCGCCAGCAGCGTGCCGCCGCATCTGAAGACGCATGACGCCTCGGGGCGCCGCGTCGATGTCATCGAGTTTCATCCCGCCTATCACGCGCTGATGCGCCGCTCGGTCGCCTCGGGACTGCATGCCTCGTTGTGGGATGCGGTCGGGGACGAGTCGAATGTCCGCGCCGTCGCGCGCGGCGCCCGGCTCTACATGTCGGCGCAGGTCGAGCTCGGTCATCTCGGGCCGCTGTCGCTGACCAGCGCCTCGGTCGCCTCGCTCGGCCATGCGCAGAGCCTCGCCGAGGCCTGGCTGCCGCTCTTGCGCTCGCGGCGCTATGATTCCCGCGCCGTGCCGCCGGCGCAGAAGACCGGCGCATTGATCGGCTTTGCGACGACCGAGAAGCAGGGCGGCTCCGACCTCCGCGCGGCGACGACACGGGCCGATCCGATGGGCGACGGCACGTTCCGCCTCGTCGGCCACAAATGGTATGTCTCGGCGCCGATGAGCGACGCGCTGCTGGTTCTCGCGCAGACGCTGGAAGGGCTGTCGCTGTTCCTGGTGCCGCGCTTCCTGCCCGACGGCAAGCGCAACCCGCTGCGCCTGATGCGGCTGAAGGACAAGCTCGGCACGCGCTCGAACGCCGTCGCCGAGATCGAGCTGCCTGGTTCGATCGGCCAACTGGTCGGCGAGGCCGGCCGCGGCGTCTCGACCATGGCCGAGACGGTGACGCTGCTCCGCGTCGACGACGCGCTGGCGGCGGCCGGCGTCGCCCGTGCGGCGCTATCGGAAGCCGTCCATGCCGTGCGCCACCGCCGGGCCTTCGGCGCGCCGCTGATCGACCAGCCGCTGATGACGCGGGTCCTCGCCGACATGGCGCTCGACGTGACGGCGGCGACGGCACTGGTGTTCCGCCTCGTCGAGGCGGTCGACCGCTCGCAGGACCAGCCGGCCGAGGCGGCCTTCGCGCGGCTGATGACGCCAGTGGTGAAATACTGGGTCGCGAAGCTCGCGCCGGCCATCGTCGCCGAGGCGATGGAGTGCGCCGGCGGCAATGCCTATGTCGAGGAGAGCCTGCTCGCCCGCCTCGCCCGCGATTGCCTCGCTCTGCCGCTCGCCGACGGGCCCGGCAATGTGCTGGCGCTCGATGTGCTGCGCGTGCTGCGCCGCTCGCCGGAGCCGCTCGAGGCGGTGCTGAAGGTAATCGAGGACGGGCTCGGCGCCGCCGCGCGCTCGACGCTCAACGTGCTGCGCGCCGCGACCGCCGTGGCGCTCGCCGACGAGGGCTCGGCCCGCATCCTCACCGAGCAGCTCGCCATGACGGTCGCCGCCGCGGCGCTCCGCCGGCGCTTCCCCTCGGTGATTGCCGACGCCTTCCTCGAAACCCGCCTCGGCAAGCCCTGGCGCTCGACCTATGGCATGCTCGACGCCCGCTTCGACGCGCGCGCCTTCGTCGACTATGTCGTGCCGCGCCCGTAATGGCCGGGCGTCCCGGCGAGGGCCGCTTCAGGCGAACATTTTCCGCCGCCGCAGCACATGGACGATGATCGCGGCATGGAGGCCGATCGCGACGGCGAGGCCGAGCGCGTGCCAGCCGGCGCCGGTGCCGGTCGATGAGACCAGCCAGAGGCCGGCGATGCCGGCCGGCAGGAACAGGACGATCGCCGTGCCGAGCCCCGGATTGTAGCTGCGCTTCGCCGCGGCGGCGCCGAGATGCACCACCGCATTGACCAGCGTGCCGTAGATGGCGATGAGGCCGAAGCCGAGATCGACCGTGGCGGCGAGGACGGTCGCGGCGAGATAGACGGCCCAGACGCAGCCGATATTGATGACGAACACCGCCGGCGTCGTCAGCAATTCGCGGCCCTTGCCGATGAGATCGTTGAAGAACCGGCGGAAGCGGTCGTCGTCATGCTCCTCATATTGATGGAGCATGTAGACGGGCAATTGCAGCGCGACCACCACCAGCGCCGCCGTCATGTCGCGCGCCGCGAGCGCGATCAGCGCGAGGATCAGGAAGCTGGCGAGAAAGCCGCCATAGACCCAGTTCGACATCAAACGCGCAAGCATGGCCGGCCCCCTCATGGCGGCCGCTGGCCGCTCACCCGCTTTCGTTCTCCGCCTTATCCGATGCGATTCGCGCCAGACGGTCGAGCACGCCCTGCAGGATGAACGCCGCCGCCATCTTGTCCACCAGCTCGCCGCGCCGCTTGCGGCTGGTGTCGGCCTCGAGCAGCGTCCGCGTCACCGCGACGGTCGAGAGCCGCTCGTCCCAGAACACGACCGGGATGGAGATGAGCGGCAGCAGGTTGCGCACGAAGGAGCGGGTCGCCTGGGCGCGCGGGCCCTCGGAGCCATCCATGTTGCGCGGCAGGCCGATGACGATCGCCGCCGGCTGGTGGCGGGCGATCAGCTTGCCGAGCTCCTCGACATCGAGCGTGAATTTCCGCCGCACGATCAGCACCAGGGGCGAGGCCATGCGGCGGCCGAGATCGGAGATCGCGACGCCGATGGTCTTGGTGCCGAGATCGAGGCCGAACAGCGCCGCCGGCCCGCCGAGCAGAGGCGCGAGGTCGGCGACGTCGAGGAGGGAGCCTGCCAACGATCCGCTCAGATATAGACGATGGCGACGAAGCCGAGGATGACGAGGATCGTGCCGATGATCATCACCTTGCCGAAGTGCTGGTCGATCATCGTGCGCGCCTGCGGCCCGAAGCGATAGAACAGCCAGGCGACGATGAAGAAGCGCAGGCCCCGTGTCAGCACCGACGCGACGACGAACGTCACGAGGTTGAGATGCACCACGCCCGAGGCGATGGTGACCAGCTTGAACGGGATCGGCGTCAGGCCCTTGGCGACGATGATCCAGCCGCCCCACTCGTCGAAGCGGACCTGGAAGTTATGGAAGGCTTCCTCGAGATGGTAGAAGGCGATGACCGGCTGGCCGATCGCCTCATAGAGGCCGGCGCCGATGGCATAGCCGGCGAGGCCGCCGAGCACCGAGGCGAGGGTGCAGACGAGGGCGGCGCTCAGCCAGCGGTCGCGGCGGGCGAGCACGATCGCCGCCAAGACCGGATCCGGCGGGATCGGGAAGAACGACGCTTCGGCGAAGGATACCGCCGCGAGCAGCCAGAGCGCGTGCGGCCCGGCCGAAAGCACCATGATGCGGTCGAAGATCCGCTTGAGGAAGCTGCGATTGCCGCGCTCCGCCGTCGTGTCCAGCTCCGTCACCGGGCCTCCTTGCCATCGTCTCTGTCGTGGTTGATCGCGTCCGGGACGCGACTGTTCACCGTCCGGCCACTGGTGGCAGGCAACCCGCCGCCCCATAATCCCGACACCAACAACGACAGGGTGTCGATTTCATGAAGCTGACCTGGTTCGGACACGCCGCCTTCCGCATCGAGATCGCGAACGCCGTCATTCTCATCGACCCGTTTTTCACGGGCAACCCCAAATTTCCTGGCGACCACGCGGCGGCGGCCGCGGGCGTGACCCATATCGTCCTCACCCATGGCCATGGCGACCATGTCGGCGACACCGTCGCGCTCGCCGCATCCACCGGCGCCAAGGTCATCGGCGATGCCGATCTCGTCTCGTTCCTCGCCCGCCAGGGCGTCGCCAATGTCGACCCGATGAATTCGGGCGGCACGGTCGACGAGGGTCCGTTCCGCGTCTCGCTGACCATCGCCCATCATTCCTCGGCGATGATCGATGCGAACGGCGTCTCGCATTCGCTCGGCCATCCGCATGGCGTCGTCATCCGCGCGCCCGGCGAGAAGACGCTCTATCACGCCGGCGACACCGATATCTTCTCCGACATGGCGCTGATCGACGAAATCTACCAGCCGAAGATCGGCATCCTGCCGATCGGCGACCGCTTCACCATGGGCGGTGCGGTGGCGGCGCTGGCCGCGCGGCGCTTCTTCCATTTCGAGACGGTCATCCCCGGCCACTACGCGACCTTCCCGATGGTCGACCCGACGGCGGACGCCTTCG
This sequence comes from Kaistia sp., assembly GCA_965229325.1. GTDB lineage: Bacteria > Pseudomonadota > Alphaproteobacteria > Rhizobiales > Kaistiaceae > Kaistia. The sequence continues at coordinate 4,670,218 of OZ245873.1, forward strand.
TCGAGGCCATGCAGGGGTCCGAGACCCGTGTGGTGGTGCCCGCTGTCGGCGAGACGATCACGCTCTGACGCGCAGAAACAGTAAAGGCCGGCTGAGGGCCGGCCTTTACTGTGCGGAACGCGGCAGGACTACTGCCGATATTGCTGGATGCGCGTCGTCCGGAGGCCGGCGAGGCCGTGCTGGTCGATCGACTGCTGCCAGGAGATGAACTCCTCGACGGTCAGCGTATAGCGCTGGCAGGCCTCCTCAAGGCTCAGCAGGCCGCCGCGCACGGCAGCAACAACCTCGGCCTTGCGGCGGATCACCCAGCGCTTGGTATCGCGTGGCGGCAGGTCCGCGATCGTCAACGGACTGCCGTCCGGCCCGATGACGTATTTCACCCGCGGACGCATCTGATCGGTCATTCTACTCTCACACTGAACCTGACCTTGTCGTCAGGTGAGACTAGAGCTCGGCCCTTAAATTTTGGCTAAGCCGAACACTGAAATTTGTCGGGTTTTCTTGCAATTTGCGAGCATTCGCAGCGTTTTGCGACGGAATGCGTCGGCTGGACCCGGCATCCGCTCCGTCGCTGCGAAAGCGCCGGCGGGGCGGTCGCAGCCGCTCGTCTCTTGAACATCGGGGGCGCACGGCTATATTCCGGCCATTCTCCGTGGCGCGAGCCGCGCCCGACAGTCCCGCCGCAGCCCGCATCGCCGGCCGGCCGAAAGACAGCGGCCATGCCGAACAGCCTCGATCTGCCGGGCCTTCCCAGCGACAACCGTGTCGTCGTCGCGATGTCGGGCGGGGTCGATTCCTCCGTGGTCGCCGGCCTCCTGAAGCGCGAGGGCTACGACGTCGTCGGCATCACGCTGCAGCTCTACGACCATGGCGAGGCGACGCATCGCAAGGGCGCCTGCTGCGCCGGCCAGGACATCCACGATGCCCGCCGCGTCGCCGAGCGTCTCGATATCCCGCATTATGTCCTCGACTACGAGTCGCGCTTCCGCGAGGCGGTGATCGAGCGCTTCGCCGACAGCTACATCGCCGGCGAGACGCCGGTGCCGTGCATCTCCTGCAACCAGACGGTCAAGTTCGCCGACCTCCTGGCGACGGCGCAGGGCCTCGGCGCGGCGGCGCTGGCGACCGGGCACTATGTTTCGACCAGCCCGCTTGCGAGCGGCCATCGCGGACTGTTCCGGCCGGCCGATCTTGCCCGCGACCAGAGCTATTTCCTGTTCGCCACGACGCAGGCCCAGCTCGATTTCGTGCGCTTCCCGCTCGGCGGGCTGACCAAGCCCGAGACGCGGGCAATCGCGCGCGAACTCGGCCTCGAGATCGCCGACAAACATGACAGCCAGGACATCTGCTTCGTGCCCGGCGGGCGCTATGCCGATGTCATCGCGCGGCTCCGGCCCGAGGCGGCGGAACCCGGCGAGATCGTGCATCTTGGCGGCGCCGTGCTCGGGCGCCATGACGGCATCATCCATTACACCGTCGGCCAGCGCCGCGGCCTCGGCGTCGCCTCCGGCGAGCCGCTCTATGTCGTGGCGCTCGATGCGCCGCGCCGGCGCGTCATCGTCGGACCGCGCTCGGCGCTCGCCGTCCGCCGCCTGGAGCTGCGCGAGGTCAACTGGCTCGGCGATCATCCGATCGAGAGCTATGGCGCGGACGGGGTCGAACTGCTCGCCCGCGTCCGCTCGACCAGAGCGCCGCAGCCGGCCAAGCTGACCTCTGTCGGCGGCGCGGTGGAGGTCGAGCTGCTCGGCGAGGAGACCGGCGTCGCCTCCGGCCAGGCCTGCGTCTTCTATGAGGGGGAAGAGGCGGGGGCGCGCGTGCTCGGCGGCGGCTGGATCGCGCGGAGCCGGCGCACAGAGGCGGCCGAGGCGGCGCTGGCTGGCCTCGCACGCGCAGAGCCGCTGGCAGTGGTGTGAGGGGGGACGATGCCGGATTTGTTCGAGGATGTCGCGCGGCGCTGGAAGACCATGGCCGGCAAGAGCCAGGGCGGGTCGCGGATCGACGATGGCGCGGTCAAGGCCGCCTATGCACGCTGGGCGCCTGTCTATGACTGGGTCTTCGGCGCGGTGTTCAACAGCGGCCGCCGCGCCGCCGTCGCCTTCGTCAACGAGCTTCCGGCCGGCCGCATCCTCGAATGCGGCGTCGGCACCGGCATCTCGCTGCCGGACTACCGCCGCGACCACCGCATCACCGGCATCGATCTCAGCCCCGACATGCTCGAACTCGCGCGCGTCAGGGTCCGCGACGAAAACCTTGCCCATGTCGAGGCGCTGGAAGAGGCCGATGCCGGCGATCTCGTCTTTGGCGACGCCGCCTTCGACACTTCGGTGGCGATGTTCGTCATGACCGTCGTCCCCGATCCGAAGGCCGTGATGGCGGAGCTCGCGCGCGTCACGCGGCCGGGCGGACGGCTCGTCATCGTAAGCCACTTCGCCGCCGACGAGGGCTGGCGCAAATGGATCGAGGACGCCGCCGCGCCCTTTGCCTCGGCGCTCGGCTGGCATTCCGATTTCCCGATTGCCCGCATCCTCGGCCGCAGCGAACTCCTTCTCGTCGAGCAGCGCCGCGTCGGACCGCTCGGCTTCTTCACGCTGCTCGTGTTCGAACGTCTCTGAAGGAGCGGCCGTGTCGCGCCCCATCTATGCCGACCCGGTGCATGACGGCGCCGCCGATCCGACCGTGATCCACCGCGCCGGCACCGAGGAATGGTGGATGTTCTACACCAACCGCCGCGCCGATCTCGGCGGCGAGGGCTTCGGCTGGATCCATGGCAGCGCCATCGGCGTCGCCGTCTCCACCGATGGTGGCCGCAACTGGACCTATCGCGGCACCGTCGCCGGCCTCGACGCGCCTGAAGATGTCGGCCTCAACACGCATTGGGCGCCCGAAGTGATCCGCGCGCGTGGCGCCTATCACATGTTCCTCACCTATATGCCGGGCGCCTCCGACAGCCCGGAGCATGCCGACCGCCGCATCGAGCAGTTCGAAAGCCCGGACCTCGTCACCTGGACGCGGCGGGGCACGATCCCGCGCAAGACGAAGAACGTCATCGACGCGGCCGTCGCGCTTTGCCCGGATGGCCTCTATCGGCTCTGGTACAAGGACGAGGCGGACGGCTCCAGCACGCATGCGCTGTCGAGCCCGGACCTTGCCGCGTGGCGTGACGAGGGCATGATCCTGCCCGGCGCGCCGGACGCGCCGCCGCATGAGGGGCCGAACGTCTTCTTCCTCTCGGGCTTCTGGTGGCTGATCGTCGACGAATGGCGCGGCCAGGCCGTCTATCGCTCCGACGACGCGCTTCGCTGGCAGCGGCAGGGCCTCGTCCTCGCCGAGCCGGGCCGCGACCCCGACGACCGCCGCTTCGCCCGCCACGGCGACGTCGTCACGCAGGGCGACTGGGCGGCGCTGTTCTACTTCACGCATCCGCACTGGGCCGAGACGGAAACGCCGGTTCCGGTCACCTTCGCCGAGCGGCGCACGGTGATCCACGTCGCCCGGCTTCGGGTCGAGGACGGCATCCTCCACGCCGACCGCGACATCGACGGCGTCACGCTCGATCCGGCGCTGATCGGCACGCCCTGAAGGCGTGGACATCAAGCCTTCGCGCTTGACAGCCCTTCGCCACCCTCCCTATAAGCGGCGCCATCAACGGTCGCTCTGCGGCCTGTGGCGGGGTAGCTCAGCTGGTTAGAGCAGCGGAATCATAATCCGCGTGTCGGGGGTTCAAGTCCCTCTCCCGCTACCACTAATTCAATATTTGACAGTCATTTGCGGCCGCCCTTGGGGCGGCCGTTCTTGGCTATCTGGTCACACCTGCCGCGTCTTCAAGACTCGTTCTCTGTCTCGTCGATCAGATCATCCCAATCGATATGCTCGTACGGATCGGCACTGCTTCGCTTCTCGCGGAGTTTGGCAAACTCTTTCAGTCCAACGTGCACCTTCAGCTGGGACGCGACGCTGTCCCATCCCGATGATGGATCTGTATACTGAAATATCCATGACGAACCGCCGCTTCCAATCCCCCCTCGATAACCGATGACCGAAAAGCGATACAACTGCGCGAGTGCTTCGTCGGCAGATGGCTTCGTGTTCCTTTGATTGTATTCCAGATCAAACTCCCTCCGCTGGAATGAGAGGGTGCCAATCGCTGAGCACGCTTGAAGCGCATCAAACCAGCGCGGCCAGTGTGGGACTATTTCGTCGTCGAGTTCCTGCTTTAGGTACGCTGAATACGCACTGCGAGATTTTGCAATATCATCGTTTATAAATTGAGTTACGAAAGCATCTCGGCGACGAGCTACGAAAAGAGCTTGATTGAGAAAGCTAATAACGTCCCTCGGTCTGAGGAATGTTCTGGCAAGAATGTGACTCCACTTGGTCTGGGATCCTCTCATTAGATCTGAAGTAGAAATAGAATTCCACGAGCTATCGGCGCCAAGTTTAGCACGAAGCCTTAGTTGTATAAGCTCCATTAAGCTATCGGACGTCCATTCCAGTCGGTATGATATACTCTGATCTATCTTGTTCTTGTCAGAAAATTGAAGTTCATCCCAAAGGTCAGATCTGAGATATATCACAGGATATACTGGAGATTTGGCATTCTGGCTGGCTATTCTGAGTTCTCGCGCAGCTAGGATTAGACCAATGAGCATCACCCGGCGCTCTTCGTCAAAAGTGCTTATTCCGTGGTCGAGCTCATCAAAGTGCAGGCTTACCGGTTCAGATTTAGCGTCAGCAAGGCATTTCAGGGCAGATTTTGTTATGGCATTAGACAGTGTTTGAAGTTCTGCACCGAAGTGAAGATCGCCTCCCGCTCGATCTAAATCGACCGATAACAGTGTCACTCCCAAATAAGACGGTGCAAAAGAGATCTTTTTCAGGTTTAGTTTTGGTGGGCGGAGTACATCGGAGATGGCGGGATTCTCGGCTCCATAATTTTGGTTAAGGAACGCACTGAGTGGTTTAGCCTCAAAGGAGTCCCAGGCGTTTTTTTGAGACAATGCGAGCGACGCGAGTTGCACGGCAAGGAAATATCTCCAAGAAGATACATAAGCCTCAATATTTGATGCGCCTCGATCGATTCGTTTGGCGTGGACGTTCCATGGGTAGCTGCGCAGGTTAAGTGCTCGGCTTGTCTCTCGATTCTCAGTAAGGTACCTCACTAAAGCAGTCTTTCCGGTCCCTTTCCGTCCAAGTACCATCAGAGTCTTGCCGCTTGCAATTGAGCTTGTGGCATCTGTATTCAAGAAATATTCAAGAACGGCATCGTCCTCGGCGGCTACGCCACCGAAGCTTTCAAGCTGGTACAGATTCATGGCAGACCCCATCGACATGCTGTCAACGCATAACCGGCACAACCGTGGCGAACAAGGACATTGGTACACAATTGTAACAAGCTTTTAGCTTGATCGAGGCGGTCGTCTCCGGAAGGGGGGCAAAGACTTTCACGCGGATTTGGTTCGTCCGGCGCTTGGCAAACTCACGATGCTCGACAACGCTGCCGATCTCAAGGACATGCGTTCGCCTCCCGGCGCCGTTGCAGCTGTCATTGCCGGGCTTGACCCGGCAATCCAGCCTTGCTGCCTGCGCTATCCGGACTTCCACCCACCGGCAGAGTAAGTCTGGGTTGCCGGGTCAAGCCCGGCAACGACAGTTTTCGGTGTCTGAGGACGGAAGATGCCTTAACTGCGATCTATCCGCGCCACTGTGAAGCCGCAGTGCGAGCTTCGCGCAGCGCCGCCGTCGCTGCCGCCCCGCCGCCCCCTATTCCAAATTGGTGTGGTTGGCGCGCATCACGGCGGGGTCGATCGCCATGAGGTCGCGGAGCTTCAGGACCATCACTTCGAAGAGGACGAACAGCGCGCCTTCGAAGAGGGAGCCCATCGGCAGGACCGAGCTCTTCTTCTCGCCCTGGTCGTCGGCCATGGTCTGGGCCGGGATCGTCAGCACGAAATCGGCATAGGCGGCGCCGCGGCCCTTCGGCTGCGCGGTGATGAAGAGGATCTTGGCACCTGCCTTCTTGGCGACATCGAGCAGCGCCAGCGCCGTCGAGATCTCGCCGGGGCCACAGGTGACGATGAAGAGATCGCCGGGGCCGACCGGCGGCGTCGTCATGTCGCCTTCGACGGCGACGTCGAGGCCCATGTGATAGAGCCGCATCGCGAAGCCCATGATCTGCAGCCGCTCGCGGCCGCCGCCGAACACGACGACCGTCCGCGCCTCGGCGATCATCGCCAGCGCCTGGTCGACGGCGGCATCGTCGATCTTCTCGAAGACGCCGTTCAACTCGGACAGCGCGGTGGCGTAAAGCGAACTCATGTAGTCCTCCCTCCAGATGCCGGCCCGATCTGCGTCGGTCCGGTCGTTGCTCCTTGGTAGGACGGTTGGCGGCAAAGCGAAAGTCGCCGCGACACCGTCCCGATCCCGATCAGCGCTGCACCTCGATGAGGAAGGGCACGCGGCGCTCGTCCGGCAGGGGGCCCAGCCGCTCGAGGCGGCCGACATTGGGCGCCAGCGAGCGCTTCAGATGGTGCTCCAGCGCCTTCATCGCCCGTCGGTGTCGCGGGCGATCAGGCGGTCATAGACGGCGATGTGCTCGCCGAGCATGTGGACGATCTCGGCATCGTCGAGGAACAGCTGGAACGTGTCGTGGATGGCGATCAGCGGCAGCTGGCTGCGATGGATGGCATCGCGCAGCTGGCCGTTGTGGCAGCGGAGTACCGTGTCGACATGGAGATCGTGCTCGAGCCGCTCCATGCGCGCCGGCGTACGGCGGACGGCATGGGCGTGGCGCACCCGCTCGCGCTTGGTCGCAAGGTCGGCCGGGTCGAGCAGGGGCATCGCCTGCGCCAGGGCGAAGGGCTCCATCAGCCAGCGGACCTCGAAATGCTCCTGCATCAGCTCGGGGGTGAGCGGGCCGGCATACCAGCGCTGGTTCCGGTCCTGCGTCACGAGGCCGGCGCGGTCGAGCCGGGCGAGGATCTCATGCGCCACGGTGCGGCTGACGCCATAGTGCTCGGCGAGCAGGCTTTCGTTGAGCAGGAAGCGGCCATGCGCGATGGTCGAGGCGACGATGTGCTCGACCTCGGGATAGATGCGGGCGCGGCGGGTGCGCAGCGTGCTGTCGCGATTGAGCGTTTCGGGCAACACCAGGCCGGCCTCGACGAGATCGAGGCGGAGCGGCGGGGCGTCGCCGGCGACGACGAGACCGCGTCCCTCGAAGGCGGCGAGCAATCCCTCGGCCTGCAGGCGGCGGAGCGCCGCGGCGGCGGGCACACGGCTGGAGCCGAAGGCGCGCGCCACCGCCGCCTCGCCGATGACGAGGCCGGGCGGGAGCAGGGCGTCGGCGATGTTCTGGCGCAGCACGCGATAGATGACCTCATAGAGCGGCAGTTCGCCCTCGGCCTCGCCTGCGATATCCGCGACCCCAGCCTCGCCCAACGCCTCCGTCCCTCCGTTTGCCCCTCAGCGTCTACGCATTCGCCACTTCGTCGGCTCCGGTCAAGGCCGCGGGCTCCGCGGCGCCGCCGGCATGGATCAGCGCCATGATCGCGCGGCTCATCGGCTCATAGCGCCTGACATTCTCGATTTCGCCGGCGATGGCGAAATCCTTCATGACGAGGATGCGGTCGGCGAGCGTGATCATCTCCGGCATGTCGCTGGAAATGAGCAGCACCGAGACGCCGCCGCGCGTGATCTCGGCGATCAGCTCATGGATGGCGGTCTTGGTCTTGATGTCGATGCCGACGGTCGGCTCGTCGATGATCAGGATCTCGACGCCGGCCGCGAGCCATTTGGCGATCGAGACTTTCTGCTGGTTGCCGCCCGAGAGCTTGCCGACCGCCTGTTCGATCGAGGGCGCCTTGACCTCCAGCCGCTCGGCGAGCGGGCGGGCGATGCGCGTCTCGGCGCGCCGCCCCAGGAGGCCGATGCGGCCGGCGAGGCGGCGCCAGATGGTGATGGCGATGTTGGAGCGGATCGGATGGGCGAGGATCAGCCCCTCGGCCTTCCGATCCTCCGAGATATAGCCGATCCGGTGGACGCGGATCGCTTCAGGCACGCTGCGGATGGCGACCCGCTTGCCGTTGACAGCAACCTCGCCCTTGAGGACGCGGGCATCGCCGATCAGCGCACGGGCAAGCTCGGTCCGCCCGGCGCCGACAAGGCCGTAGAGGCCGAGGATCTCGCCCTTGCGCAGGGCGAAGGAAATGTCGCGATGGCCGAGGCTGGTCGCGATATGCCTCGCCTCGAGGACGGGCGCGGCCGTGCTCGGCGTCCTGATGCCGATCTCGGCGACGCGCTCCTCGCGGCCGATCATCGCCGAGACGATGCGGCCGCGGCTCATGCTGGCGATCGGCTCGCCGGCGGCGGCGATGCGTCCGTCGCGCAGCACCGTGACGCGGTCCGAGATCGCGACGACCTCTTCCAGCTTGTGGCTGACGAAGACGATCGCCTTGCCCTCGTCGCGCAGCCGCCGGAGCACGGCGAACAGCGCCTCGGTCTCATGGCCGGTGATCGAGGCGGTCGGCTCGTCGAGCAGCAGCACGCCAGTTTCCAGCGACAGCGCCTTGGCGATCTCGACGATCTGCATCTGCGCCACCGAGAGGCGGCGCACTTCCGTATGCGTGTCGATCGACGGGTCGATCATGTCGAGGAAGCGGCGCGCCTCGCGATGGACGCTCGCATAGTCGATGAGCCCGCCTTTGGTCGGCAGCCGCTCGATGACGATGTTCTCGCCGACCGAGAAGCGCGGGATCAGGTTGCGCTCCTGATGCACGGCGCTGATGCCGGCGGCGATGGCGTCGCGCGGCGAGTGGAACGATGCCGGCTGGCCGTCGACCAGGAGGCGGCCCTGATCGGGCCGGTAGAGGCCGGTGATGATCTTGATCAGCGTCGATTTTCCGGCGCCGTTCTCGCCCATCAGGGCGTGGATCTCGCCGGGGTGGATCTCGAACGAGACGTTGTCGAGCGCCGTGACGCCGGGGAAGCTCTTGCCGATGCCGTCGATGGTGAGGCGCATCAGCTTCGCTCCGCCCGGAGCGCACGGGCGCGGTTGAGCGCGACGGCGGCGAGGATCAGGGCGCCCAGCATGAACTGAACCCAGTAAGGGTCGACCTTGGCGAGCACCATGCCGTTCTGGATGAGGACGATCAGCACGACGGCGAGCGCCGTCGAGGCGACCGAGACATGGCCGCCGGTCAGCGCCGCGCCGGCGATGATCGGCGCGGCGAAGGACATCAGCAGCCAGTCGGCGCCGATCGTCGGCTGGGCCGAGCCGAGCTGCGCCACGGCGAGGATCGCACCGACGCCGGCGAGGAGGCCCGAGAGCGTGTGCGCCAGGACGATGATGCGGTCGCGCGGGATGCCGGAAAGCTCGGCCGCATGCGCGTTGCCGCCGACGGCGAGCAGTTGCCGGCCGGGAATTGTGCGGGCGAGGAAGAGGCCGAGCGCCAGCGCGACGATCACCGGCGGGATCAGCAGATAGGGCAGGGCGAAGAAGCGCTGGGTGCCGAAGGCGACGAAGGCGGCGGGCAGGTCATAGAACGGCACCGACTCGGTGATGCCGAGATTGATGCCGGTGAAGGCCGAGGCGGTGGCCAGCGTGATGATGAAGCCGTTGATGCCGGTGCGCACCGTCAGAAGGCCGTTGATGAGCCCGCCCACTGTGCCGAGCGCGAGGCCGGCGAGGATCGCGAGCGGGATCGGCACGCCATAGCGCTCCATCAACCCGCCGACGGTGATGGCGACGAGGCCGCCGAGCGCGCCGATCGAGAGATTGAGCTGGCCGACGGCGAGCGTCAGCATCTGCGCGAAGGCGACGACGAGCACGACGCAGAAGGAGCGCAGCATCACATAGATGTTGAACTCGGTCAGGAAGGCCGGCGAGGTCAGCGCGAGGCCGATCGAGCCGGCGAGAATGGCGGCGGCGAGCGCCGACCATTCCTTGGCGAGGAAGCGATCGAACAGGCCGGTCATGCGCGTTTTCCCAAGCTGCGGCGTTCGGCATGGACGCCGCGATAGCGGTCGAGCATCACCGCGAGCAGGAGGATGAGGCCTAGGAAGAGCTGCAGCCAGAAATTGCCGATCTGCATGACGAGCAGGCCGCTCCGGATCGTCGTGACGAGGAAGGCGCCGAGGATGGTGCCGACCACCGAGACGAAGCCGCCGGAGAGCAGCGTGCCGCCGAGCACCGGGGCGAGGAAGGAGGGCAGCAGCCAGTCCTGGCCGATCGAGGGCATCGCGGCGCCGAGGCGGAAGAGCAGCATCAGGCCGGCGGCGGCGGCGAGCAGCCCGGAAAGCATATGCGCGATGATGATCGCGCGGCCGACCGGCACGCCGGAGAGCTCGGCGGCCCGCGCATTGGCGCCGGCGGCGAGGATCTCGCGGCCGAGCGCCGTGAAGCGGAAGAGCACGATCAGCGCGACGCCGATGGCGAGCGCGACCAGCATCAAGGGCGAGACGAAGCCGATGCGCATACGGCCGAAGGCGGCGACCTCGGGCGGCAGCGTGTTGAAGGTGACGGCCTTGGAGAGGATCAGCATGCCGCCGAGGAAGAGGCTGGCGCTCGCCAGCGTGATGATGAAGGAATTGACGCCCGAGCGGACGATGGCGAAGCCGTTGGCGAAGCCGAGCAGCGCGCCGAGCGCGAGGCCGGCGGCAAGCGCCAGCGGCAGCGGCAGGCCGAGCGACTGCATCAGCCAGCCCGCCAGCATGACCGAGCAGACGCCGATCGAGCCGATGGCGAGGTTCATGCCGCCGGTCGCCAGCACGACCATGGTCGAGAAGCCGATGACGATGTCGACCGCGAGCGAGCGCGACAGCGCGAACAGGTTGAACGACGAGACGAAGCCCGGCGCGTAGCTGGTGAAGACCACCCAGAACACCGCGATGATCACGGCGAGCCCGATGAGGTTCGACTGCTCGGCGAGGAACGCCCCGACGGGATTGCGGCGCTCCGGCGCGGTGGCGGAAAGGGTCATGGCTGCACCGTTGTAGCTGGCATCGCACTGTGAGCTTCACCTCTCCCTCAGGGAGAGGTCGACGGCGAAGCCGGCGGGTGAGGGCCTCGGGGGCCCATCCGGAGGGGCCGCAGACCCTCACCCGGACCTGCGGTCCGACCTCTCCCTGAGGGAGAGGTGAGGAAAGACCCCGTCGCCGTCCGCGGATCGTCTCGCGTCAAGAAAGCGGCCGCGGACGGTCATCCGCGGCCGCCAGTGCCTTACTTGCAGGTGAGGTACTTGTCCTTGAACGTCGACTGGATGTCGCCGGTCAGCTTCTTCAGATCGCCCTTGTAGCTCTCGAGATTGGCGTTCGAGATCAAGAGCGTGCCGCTGTCGATGAAGTGGGCCGTCTGCGGGGTCTTGATCCAGGGCGCGTCGGCCTTGATCGTGCAGGCGCCGCTGGCGAGAAGGTCGAGCACATAGGCGCCGACATAGCCCTGGCCATAGGGGTTCTGCGCCATCGTGCCGGCGACGAAGCCGTCCTTGATGCCGTCGAGCACGATCTTGTCGTCGTCGATGCCGACGAGCTTGATGCGCTTGTCGCCGAGATTGCGCAGCGACTTGGCGGCGACCACCGAGGGGATGTAAGCGGTGGCGATCAGGCCGTCGATCTGGTCCTTCTGCGCGCCGAGCAGGGCATTGATCTTCTGGTCGGCGGCTTCCTGCGCATCGGTATCGGTGATGTGCTGGACGAGGCTGACGGCGCCATTGGTCTCGCCGATCGCCTTCTCGACCGCATCCATGCGGAGCTTGGTGTTCGGATCGACCAGGAGGCCGGCGAGATGGACGATCTTGCCCTTGCCGCCCATCGATTCGATCAGCGCCTTGGTGCCGAGATAGGCCGAATTGTAGACGTCGGTGCCGAGGCAGAACGAGGCCTTGGTCGGGTCGACGCTGCAGCCGGCAAGCGCTGCCGACGGGATGTTGTTGGCGGCGAGCTCCTCGAGCGTCGTGTTGATGCCGACGGCATCGCCCGGGAAGATGCCGAAGGCGGTGTAGCCCTGGCTGACCAGGCTCTCGATCAGCTCGGTCTGCAGGTTGAGCTTCCACTCGGCCGGAACCTTGAAGTCGACCGAGGCGATGCCGAAGTCCTTCTTGGCGTCGGCGGCGGCCTGTTCCCAGGGCGCGAAATAGGGATGCGGACCGCCCGGAATGAGGGCGATCTTGTTGTCGGACGCGTTGGCGGCGCCGGCGGCGAGGCCGAGCAGCGTGGCGGCAAGCATCGGCAGGACGCGCGCACGCACGCCCTTGGAGCGGATGGTCATTGTTGTTCCTCCCTCATTGCAGGGCGGCTCTCCTCAGCCGTTCCTGCAGGATGAAAGGCGTAACATGAACGAATATCGCGTGCAATATGCGTTAATCGCCAACGAGCGCCGACGAAGCCAGGCCGACATCCGCTGCGATCCCGCCGGTCCATTGAAGGAGGCGGGCAGTGGTTGCGGCGCGGCTGCGGCGGAATTCGGCCACGAAGCCGGGGAAGCGGCCGTCACGGACCGACGGACTTGCCGCGAAGGTGTAGGCGCCCGCATCGACATGTCCGACCAGCCGTGGATGGCGCGGTGCCACGATCTGCTCGAGACGGGCGAGGCCGCCGGCGAAGGATGCGCCATGGCCGCGTGAATCGGCGAGGCATATCAGCGACACGGCCGCGCCCAGTGGCAGCCCTCGCATCAACCATGGGCCGTGGCTGCTCCAGACGGAGTGGCAGTCGCCGATGCCATAGGTCGGCGTCGCCAGCACGACAAGTGCGTGGCCGGATAGCACCGGCGGCTGTTCGAGCCGCGCGATGTCGAGGATGGTGGTGCGTTCGCGTCCGAGACCCTCGGCAACGATCTCGGCGACCATCCGAGTCGATCCCGATGTCGTCGCAAAGAGGATCAGGCAGCGATGCGCGTCAGGCCGAAGCATGGCTGCCGGCCCTCAGCGGCCGGGCGGCGGCGCGGATGCGGGCATTGCGCGGCTCCTCGGCCAGATCACGGATGAGCCGGTAGCCGCCATAGGCATTGTCGGCGATGGCCGCAGCCGCCTCCTGCCACAGGAAGCTGTTGATCGACTTCAGATAGCCGATAGCGTCGACCGACAGGAACATCGGCCGGACCGTTCCGTACTCCTTGTGGAAGGTCCAGCCAGTATAGGAGAAGTAACCCATCTTCTCGAAGAAATCGACGAGATGTGAATTGCAGTCGATCAGGTCGATCTCGACGCCCCGCACATAGCCGTCTGCGGCATAGGCGGCGATGAGCCGGATAGGCAGCGTGCTGCGCTGGTATTGCGGCAGCATCATCAGCTTGGTGGTGATCGCGATCTTCGGAAACCGTTCCCGGTCGAAGAGATCCGCCCGGTAGACCTTGGCATAATAGGCTGTTGTGGGATCGTCGAGCATGTTGCGGCGGATGGTGCCGACGATCCGGCCGTCCTTCACCGCAAGGAAGTTGGTGCCGGCGCCGTCGAGCGGCTCCATGACCTGCTGGCGCAAGTGATCGGCATGGATCTGGCGCCGCTTCATCAGCGTGACATAGACATGATAGCGGAACCGATAGACCAGTTCGGCCAGTTCCTCGTCATCGGCCCGAACGACGCAAAAGCCATGGTCGCCGAGGAAGCGGGGGGCGGTGAAGGTGATTTCGTCCAGCATCGAGGCTACTCCGCCGCGAGCCGCGCGATCGTCGGTCGCCGCCGCGCGCGCTGCAGAGCCGCGGTCCAGACGGGCAGCGGATAGACGTGGGCGAAGTATTCGAAGCCGTAGATGAGCGATTCAACGTTGTCGGGATAGTGGGCCACGATCTCGCGGATGAGCTGCTGGATCTGCCGGGTATGTTCGAGATCTGCCGTGGCATGATGACCGATGAATTCCAACCCCTGGAAGCTGCCGATGCGGTTGTTCAGGTGGTCCTTCACCTGGCCGGTGATGATCGGCGTCAGCCCCTCGAATAGGTAGACGGCGCCGAGATAGAGGAACGGATCGCGATCGTGGACGATGTTGTGCCACATGGCGGCAACCGCGAAAGCGCTCGGTGACTGGCGACGTGCCCGCGCTTCCTGTTCGTCGCCGCCGAGGGCGATATAGTCGCGGAGCGCCATCTCGCCATGGTCGAACTCCTCCACCTGGTGGTGCAGCATCTCCTCGAACCAGATCACCGGCATGGTTCGCGGGAATTGGGCGATGGCTGCAATGGCGCCCTCGATCGCGTCGGGCTGGTACATGACGATCTCGAGATAGATCTCGCGCAGAACATCGATGACGACATCGAGGGGCTCATCGTTGGACATGACGGCCGCCCAGACCGGCGAGCGCTGAACATCGGCCAGGATCGTCTTGATCCTCGCATCGAAGCGCGCAAGTAGCGCGTCGCCCGACATCCGGGTCGCGTCGATACCGAATTCTTCCAGCGTGGTCATTTCATCCTCCGTTGGCGCAGGCAGCGACAATTCGCCGATCGCCTCGAAGGATTGGCCGCTACCTTTGAGCCGGCATCACCAAAATGGGGTATGTGAATACGGCGAGATGTGCTCGAATAGCCTCGGAAGGCATCTCCTAGTTGATCCGCCTGGGGGGGCGACCTTGTCGATGCACATTTCGGAATTGCTTGACCTGGTCTATGAAGCGGCGGTCATTCCGGAATACTGGTCTGCCGCCCTCGACGCGATCGCCGCGACAGCAAATGCCCATGGCGGCGCCATCATGATGGCGAGCCGCGACGCCCCGCGCTTCGTCACGACCCGAAGCTATGAACTCGGTTTCGAGGACTATATCCGCGCCGGCAAGCTGGAGCGCAACATTCGCCCGCAGCGGGCCATGGCGCTGAAACATCACGGCTTCCTTGCCGATCTCGATCTCTGTACCCAGGAGGAACTCGATCGCGATCCGATCTATCAGGAATTCCTGCAGCCGAACGGCTTCGGCTGGACCGTGGGCACGCTCATTCCCGTGCCGACGGGCGATCTCATCGTCTTCGAGCTGGCGCGTCGGGTCCAGCGCGGTCCTTTTGAGCGCGATCACATCGCCCGCCTCGATCTGCTGAGGCCGCATCTCGCTCGTGCGGCGCTGCTCGCCGCTCGCCTCGGGCTGTCCGCCGTCCGATCGGCGGCCGACGCTCTCGGGGCCGTTGGCCTTCCCGCCGCCATTCTCGGCAGCAGCCATCAGGTGCTGGCGACCAACAGCCTGTTCGAGGCGCTCTCGCCGCGAGTGGGGACTGCGGTGCGCGACCGGCTCCATTTCGCCGACCCAGCAGCGGATCGCCTGCTGCGACGTGAACTCCAACTTGCCCTTGAGAATATCGATGCGGGAATCCGCTCGCTGCCGATCCCCGCCGTCGAGGGCGGCGGTCCGCCGCTCGTGGTCCATCTCCTCCCCGTGCGGCGGGCGGCGAACGACCTGTTCAGCCGTGGGCGCCTCATCGTGGTCGTGACACCGGTTGTTGTCGGCGAGGCACTGCAAGTCGAGGTGATCCAGGGACTTTTCGATCTCACGGCTGCCGAGGCGCGGGTGGCGCGTGGCCTGCTCAAGGGCGACACCGCGAGCGAGATTGCCGAAAAAAGCGTGGTCTCGGTTCACACGGTCCGCACGCAGATCAAAGCGGTGCTGGCGAAGACCGGCATGGAACGTCAGGTCGATCTGGTTGCCCTGCTCGCCGGCGCCTCGCTACCGGGCCTCACGCGGCCAGGCAGGCCGAGAGCGAGGTGAACAGAGCCCGCGTGCGGCGGTCCTCGGGGTCGGCGCGCATCTGGTTCATGACATAGGAGACGCCGACGCCCTCGCTCGGCCAGGCGAAGTGCAGCGAGCCGCCGGCGCCCGAATGGCCGAAGGCATCCTCGGGCGGACCGTAGCGCCGCTGCGCGGTCTGCAGCTGGTAGACGGTGCCGATCGACATCTCCTCATCGAGGAACGGATCGAGGAAGCGGTTCAGTTCCGCCCGTCCGGCGACCAGCGTTTCGGGCTTCAGGAGCGGTTCGCCGCCGAGGGCGAGAGCGGCATAGAAGCGCGCCATCGAGGCGGCGGTCGCGAGCGCGCCGCCGCCGGGGATTTCGGCGGCGTGGAAGGCGCGGCTGTTCCAGAAGAGATCGTCGGCCGTGAACAGCGGCGGGTTGCCCCAGATCGAGCGGCGCGTCGTGTCGGCTGCCACGGCGGCGCTGAGCCCGTCGTCCCAGGCGCCCCAGCCGGGCTCGAGCTCGAGCACGCCGGCGCGCGGCTCCAGCGCCTCGGGGAGGCCGATATGGACATCGAGCCCGAGTGGCGTCGCGATCTCCTCGGCAAAGAAGCGGCCGATCGAGCGACCGTCGACGCGGCGGAGCAGCCCGCCGCAGAGCCAGCCGATGGTGAGCGCATGGTAGCAGCCGAAGGCGCGCGGATCGGGGGAGAGCGGCTCGGCGGCGAGCCTTGCCTCCATCGCGGCGTCGTCGGTGAGATCCGCCGGCGTCAGCGTTTCCAGCGTGATGCCCGGCAGTCCCGCATGATGCGAGACGATGTCGCGCACGGTGACGCCCGCCTTGCCGCCGGCGGCAAACTCCGGCCAGTAGTCGGCGACCGGACGGGCGAAGTCGATGAGCCCGCGATCGGCCAGCATCAGCATCATCGTGCCGACGAGGCCCTTGGTGCCCGAGAAGATCGGCATCAGCGTCTCGGCCGTCCAGGGATCGGTGGCATTGGCGCGGCCGCCATGGAGATCGACGAGCAGTTCGCCGCCCCGCGCCACGGCGAAGCCGGCGCCGACATCGCCGAGCTCGGTGAAGTTGCGCTCGAAGACCGCCTTCACCTTCTCGAAGCCCGGCGCGACGAAGCCGCTGACGGGGTAGACATTGGAAATCGTCGTCATCGGGGCAGTCTCCGCTGGGCAAAGCCGGGTCGGGGCCGACCCCGGCGTGCCGGTCAGTCGCCGGCGTCGACGAGGCTGTATTGCTCGCCGCCGGCCATGAGGTTCAGGACATCGTCGCGCGACTTCTCGCCCTTCAGGAATTGCGCCGCCGCCCGGCCCTGGATCAACACCGTATAGCGGTCGCCGACCGAGAGCGCATGCGTCGCGTTGTGGGTGATGAAGACGAGGGCGATGCCCTTGGCGCGGGCGCGGCGGATCTGGTCGATGACGATCGAGGCTTCCTTGACGCCGAGCGCCGCCGTCGGCTCGTCGAGGATCAAGAGCCTCGCGCCGAAATAGAGCGCCTTGGCGATGGCAAGCGCCTGTCGCTCGCCGCCCGACATGGTGCCGACGAGCTGGTCGGCATCGGTGATGCGGCGGATGCCCATCTCGCGGATCTGGGCGAGCGCGACGCGGTTGGCGGTGCCGTGATCGAGCCGCTTGAACGGTCCCCAGCCCTTGGTCGGTTCGTTGCCGAGGAAGAAGTTGCGCGCGACGCTGATGAGCGGGATCGAGCCGACATCCTGGTGCACCGTGCCGATGCCGAAGCCTTGCGCGTCGCGCGGCGAGCGGAAGCTCACCGGCTGGCCGTCGAAGCGGATCGTGCCGGAGGAGGGCGCCACGACGCCCGACATGATCTTGATCAGCGTCGACTTGCCGGCGCCGTTGTCGCCGAGCAGGCAATGCACTTCGCCCGGATAGACGTCGAGGCTGACATCGGAGAGGGCGCGATTGTTGCCGAAGACGCGCGAGACGCCTTCGAGGCTCATGAGGGGCGTGGTCACGACGGCTTCCTTCCGCGGTTCAGCGCCAGTTCGCGGATGAGATTGTTGGTGAGCACGGCGAGCACCAGGAGGCCGCCGATGAAGGTCGCGAGCCAGTCGGTCGGCCAGCCTGTGTAGAAGAGGCCGAGGCTGACGATGCCGTAGATCATCGTGCCGAGCACGATGCCGACCACCGAGCCGAAGCCGCCGGAGAGCAGCACGCCGCCGATGACCGCCGCGATGGCCGACTGGAAGACATAGCCCTGGCCGGACGAGGCGTTGCCCTGATTGTAGCTGACCGCCGAGAGCACGCCGACAAAGGCGCTCGACACCGCCGTCCAGATGAACAGCACCAGCTTGACGCGGCTGACCGGAACGCCCGAGCGGCGGGCGCCGTCCGGATTGCCGCCGGTGGCATAGATCCAGTTGCCGAACGGCGTCTGCTTCAGCACCCAGGCCGCAAGCAGCGCGGCGAGCAGCCACCAGAGGATCGAGATGTTGAAGAACTTCCACTTCGCCGCCAGCAGGAACTCGAACACGCCCGCATCCTTGATCGAGACGCTGCTCGATCCCGAGATGAGGCGCGAGAGGCCGAGCGCGCTGCCGGCGAGGATGAAGTTCGATGCCAGCGTGACGATGAAGGAGGGGAGGCGCGTCGTGTTGACGAGGAAGGCGTTGAAGACGCCGACCAGGACACCGAGGCTGAGCGCCATGCCGACCGTCAGGAATGGCGACAGGCCGTAGAAGCCCGTCCCGAGCGCCACGATGATCGAGGCCGCGCCGACGACCGATCCGGTCGAGAGGTCGAATTCGCCCGAGATCATCAGCAGGCCGACGGGGATGGCGATGATGCCGAGTTCGGCGGCCGTGTTCAGCCAGCCGGCCGTGCCGGCCAGCGTCAGGAAGCCGTTGGCGCCGCCGGTGAAGGCGAAGAAGCCGTAGATGACGAGGGCCGCCACGGCCGGGCCGATCCAGATGATGCGGATCATCCGTTCAGTCAGGCCTTTCGGCTGCCGGTCGCCGCGCTCGAGCGTCTGGTCCATGAGGGTCATTTCGATGCCGGTCCGCGATGCGTGTCAATGAGGCGGGCCGGGAGGCGCCCCTGGCGACAGCCGGGGCGTCTCCTGGCGAGCCGTCACCCCGGCAGGCGCCGGGGCGACGGTGAGAGCCGCGCTCAGTTGGCGCCGCGGGATCCTGGATGCTTGTCGCCGACCGCGAGCACGGCGGCGGCATTCTTCTTGTCGATGACGAAGGGGCCGGTGTTGATCTCGGTCGCCGGGGCCAGCTGGTATTCCATGAACTGATGCGCGATCAGCACGCCGAGATAGCCCTGCAGGAAGGGCTGCTGGTCGATGGCGAAGCTCATTTCGCCATCGCGCACCGCCTCGAGCACGCTCTTGCCGAGATCGATGGTGCCGAGATCGATCTTGCGGCCGCCGTCACGCGCGACCTTGACCGATTCGAGCGCATCGACCGCGACGGCGGCGCCGAGCGTCATGACGCCGTCGACGGTCGGGTCGGCCATCAGCAGCGCGCTGACGCTCGCCTGGACCTTCTGGCTGTTGCCGATGTCCTCGGAGGGCAGGATGACCGCCTTCGCCTTGCCGCCGGCCGCGGTGATCGTGTCGATATAGCCCTTGCAGCGCATCTCGAGCACGGGATTGGCGGCGATCTGGTTGATGCAGATGCCGTTCTTGACGCCGTTGGCCGCGGCGATCTTGCCGCCGGCCTCGCCCATCAGGAAGGGATCCTCGCCGATGAAGCCGATCGCGCCGAGATCGCGCCAGGTCGTGCGGCCGGAATTGTAGACGAGCACCGGAATGCCCTCGGCGACCGCCTGCTTGATCAGCGGCTCGGTCGGCTCGGGGAAGAAGTTGCCGACGACGATCGCGCCGGGATGGCGGGCGATCGCGGCCTCGAACAGCTTCGTGTAGATCGGGACGATGTCGTTGAAGTCCTGCGGCGCCGTCCACTGCGTCTTGACGCCGAGTTCCTTGGTCGCCGTGTCGAAGCCCTGCTGGACGGCGCTCCAGAACGGGTCCGAGCTCGGCCCGGCCAGGAAGATGATGGTGTCGTCGGCCTTCGATGCCGCCGGCAGGGCGGCTGAAAGCGACGCCGCGGCCAGTGCGACGGCCGCAAGCTTCTTGAAGTTCATGATGTCCTCCCCTTCGCGACCGTCGGCCGGAGCCGCGGAGCACGTTCCTCTTTCCTCGTTCCTCCCGGACCGCCGGCGGCTTCACCCGCGACCCGATTTCGAGGCTATTAGATCATATGTATTATGTAAACAGCTATTCCGGGTGCCTATCCCTGGCGCATGGCGAGGATCGCCTTGACCTCGCGCGCCAGCGCCGCGCCGAGCGCCGCATGGCTCGCCTCGTCGAGATGGACGCCGTCGCTGCCGGCCCTGACGACCCGGTTCGCGTCATAGTGGAAGCAGCCGGTGCGCTCGGCGACCTGGGCGAGGTAATAGGCATGGCCGGCGCAGGTGCGGTGGCCGTCGCCCCACATCGCTGGCTCGGCGTCCTCGGTGATGGCTGGCGGCGTCACGATCAGGATCTCCGGGCTGCCATCGGCGAGCGCGTAGTGACCCTTGATCATCTGGACCAGGGTCAGCATCCCGCGCGCCGAGTTGAACGACGAGATGGCATACTGGTCCTTGAAATCATTGGTGCCGAGCATCAGCACGATGACATCCATCGGCGCATGGCTCTCGATGATGGCGATGAGCGTGCGGGCGCCGTTCTTGTGGATGCCCTCGATCGGATCGTCGAAGACGGTGGTGCGGCCGCTGAGCCCTTCCTCGACGATATGGACGCCGCCGCCGATCGCCGCCCCCATCACGTTCGTCCAGCGCTTCGCGAAGGCGATCCGCTCGGGCACCTCGGTCAAGTCGGCATAAGGCGGGCAACCCCAGGTGTTGGAATCGCCGAAACAGAGCACGGTCGTCATGGATCCCCCCGCTGCCGGACGACCGCCCGCGACGCGCGGTCTGCGGTTGTCATGCTGGTCGAGACTGTTGTATATGTCCGACATATTATCTGTGGCAATATGCTCGTGGCGGGGTGCCGCGTTGGGCCGCAAGATGGCCGCGACCCGTCGCTGAGGCTTCCGGAGGCTCGATCGTGACCGTTTATCGCAGGCCGGACCCGATCCCGATGCGCCGTGCGGCGCGTCCCGACGCAAGGCAGGAGCCGCTCGCGGCCCATCCCGCCCGGGCGCTGCACGCCGTCCGCGCCGAGCCGGACGATCTCCACCATCTCGTCGCCCGCCAGATCTTCGCCGCCATCGTCGCCGGCGATTTTCCCGAAGGCAGCATCCTGCCCAACGAGCATCGCCTCAGCGAGGAACTCGGCGTCAGCCGGACGGCGCTGCGCGAGGCGGTCAAGGGCCTCGCCTCGAAGGGGCTGCTCGAGACCCGCCGCCGGCGCGGCACGCAGGTGCTCGACCGCAGCCGCTGGAACATGCTCGACGCCGATCTCGTGTCGTGGACGCGCAAGATCGGGCCCGCCGAGCCGGTGTCGGAGCGGCTCTGGCAGGCGGTCACGGCGACATCGCCGGCGCTTGCCGCGCTCGCCGCGACGCGCCGGAGCGCCGCCGCGATCCGCGCCGCCGCCGTGGTGCTCGATGATCGCGGCGTGCGGGTCGGGCGCGGCGAGGCGCTTGCCGCCTTCCTGTCCGAGATCGCCCGCGCGGCGCGCAATCCCTTCCTGCTGTCCCTCGTCTCGAGCTGCCTCGGCAATCTCCTCGCCGAGGATCCGCCCTTTCTCGAGCGGATGGCGGCGGTGATCGAGCCCGGCGCCGCGACCGCGCTCGCCGGCGCCATCGCTACCGGCGACGCCCGTGCCGCCGAGGATCGCCTGCGCGCGCTGCTCGAGCCGGCGCGGCAGACCGAGCGCGCCTGACGGATGTCGCCTCACCGGAGGGGCCGCAGGCCCTCACCCGCCGCGCTTCGCGCGTCGACCGCTCCCTGAGGGAGAGGCGAGGGAAGGGCGCCGTCTCGCCTATCCGCTGGCGAGGCCGGTGATCATCGAGACGATCTCGTTCTTGTCGGTCGCATTTGTCGTGCGGATGCCGATCTGCTTGCCGCGGCGGAGGACGCAGATGCGGTCGGACAGGCGGAAGACCTGATCGAGGCTGTGGCTGATGATGAGGATCGCGAGATTGCGGGCGCGGAGGCTCTCGATGTTCTTCTCGACCTTCGCCGTCTCCGCGACGCCGAGCGCCGCCGTCGGCTCATCCATCAGCACGAGCTTGGTCGCCCAATGCGTGGCGCGCGCGATGGCGATGCCCTGGCGCTGGCCGCCGGAGAGGTCGCGGATCATCGATTTCGCCGAGGGGATGCGCACGTCGAGCGCGTCGACCAGCTGCTCGGTCTCGCGGATCATGCGCGGCCGGTCGAGCCGCTTCAGCGGGCCGCGCGTCAGTTCGCGGCCGAGGAAGAGGTTCATGTAGACGCTCTGGCTATCGGCGAGCGCGAGGTCCTGATAGACGACCTGGATGCCCTTCGACTGCGACTGGCTGGCATCGGCGAAGGCGACTTCTGAGCCGTCGATGAGGATGCGGCCGGAGGTCGGCCGATGCGCGCCGGCGATCATCTTGATGAGCGTCGACTTGCCGGCGCCATTGTCACCGACGAGGGCGACGACTTCGCCGGCGGCGAGGTCGAGCGAGAATTCCTCGATGGCGGTGATGCCGCCGAACGACTTGTGGACGCGGTCGAGCGAGAGGACGGGCGTTGCCATGCTTGTCTCTCCTAGCTCGGCCAATCGGCCGGGCGGCCGAAGGCGTCATGGATGGTCGCGACCTCGGGCTTGCCGCTGGCAAGGCCGCGGATGCCGGCGGTATAGGCCCGCGTGACGAAGGTCTGCTGGCGGAAGCCGAACACGACGCTGTCGCCGATGGCCGGCTTCACCGGGCCGGATGTGTCAATCATGCCGTAATAGTCGATCGCCGCCGGCGGCGGGATCTCGACGGGAGCGATGGCGTCGATGGTCGGCTCGCGCGCCACCACCGCGCGGAGCGGATAGTCGGGGAAGACCGGATCGATATAGAGCCCGCCGCCGAAGCAATAGGCGCGGCCGGCATGAAGATGCGAGACCTCGGAGAGATAGACCGCCGCCGGCAGTTCGGGCAGGTCGCGGATCGCATGCAGCGGCGTCGTGCCTGTCAGCCCGTGGCCGGGCTCGGCCTGCGTCGCGCCGGCCTCGGCGAGCGCCGGCATCATCACGGAGGAGGTGGTGCCCGGCGCATTGATCGCGATGTCCGTGCGGCCAGCGCGGGCCAGCGCATCGCGGGCTTTCGCGAGCGTGCCGAGATTATGCGTCGGCTGCACCTTGCCGGTGTCGTTGTCGAACAAGAGCGCCGGGAAGGTGGTGATGCCGGCGAAGCGCGCGCCGGGAATGGCGTCGACCGCGTCGGCGATGGCGACGATCTCCTCCGCCGGGAAGCCGCCTTCATGGCCGTTATAGAAGCGGTCGCCCTCGGCATGGATGCGGATGAGGAGCGGGGCGATGCGGCCGTGCCTCGCCATCGCGCTGCCGGCCTCGCGCGCCTTCTCGAGGCTGAACACGGTCCAGTAGTCGGGCGCCATCGCGGCGGCAGCGTCGGCCTCGGCACGCGGCACCTGCACGAGATGGCCGATATGGCCGAGGCCGAGGCCGGCGCGGGTGCCGGCACGGGCGCATTCCATGTCGACCGCGACGACGCGGGTGATGCCGCCCGCCTTGATCGCTTTGAGGAAGTCGCCGTTGCGGCCCATCTGCTTGGTCATGCCGAAGACGTCGAGCCCGGCCTTGTCGCCGGCAGCGGCGAGGATGCCGGCATTGGCGGTGACGGCATCGAGATCGATCACGGTGGTGTTGGCGGGCAGGCGGCCCTCCTGATGCAGCCGGATTGCTGCCTCAACGAGGCGCGGATTGCGGCGGCGGATTACGTCGAGGAACATGGCGTCGTCTCCCTGGGGCCGTTCAGCGGGCGGATTCGCGCAGCGTCAGCGCGACGGCGGCGAGGATGATCAGGCCGCGCACCATCATCTGCTCGGCCACGGAAAGCCCCATCAGGATGAGGCCATTGTTGAGCATGCCCATCATCAGCGAGCCGATCAGCGCGCCGACGATCGTGCCGGCGCCGCCGTTGAGCCGCGTGCCGCCGACGATGACCGCGGCGATGACGGTGAGCAGGTCGGTCTCGCCGAGCGTGTAGCGGGCGCCGTGCAGGCGGCCGGCATAGAGCAGGCCGGCGAGCGCCGCCATGGTCGACGAGAGGACGAGGACGCCGAGGCGGAGGCGGTCGACATTGATGCCGGCGGCCCGGGCGGCGCGCGGGCTGTCGCCCGTCGCCAGCACATGCGCGCCGAAGGGCGTCTCGCGATAGACGAAGTGACCGACCGCGACCGCGACCACCGTCCAGACGATGAGCGAGGGCACGCCGAACAGGCTGCCGGCGCCGAAGATGGCGGTGTAGGCGTCGTTGGTGATCGGCACCGATTGCAGATTGGTCAGCCAGCGGCCGACGCCGGCGAGCAGCCCCATGGTGGCGAGAGTCACCAGGAAGGAGGGGAGGCGGACATAGGCGACAAGGGCGCCATTGACGAGGCCGATGACCGCGCCGGCGCAAAGGCCAGCGGCGACACCGACCGGCCAGGGCATGGTGCGCATGACCACGGCGGCGACGAGCGCCGCGATGGCGACGACCGAGCCGATCGAGAGGTCGATCTCGCCGGCGGTCAACACGAAGACCATGCCGATCGCCATGATCGTGATCGGCGCGGTCTGCTGGACGATGTTGACGAGATTGTTGGTGGTGAGGAAGCCGTCGTCCTTCAGAACGATCGCAAAGGCAGCGAAGATCAGCAGGAACCCGACATAGACGACATACTGGGCCGCATCGAGACCCTTGAGGAACGACGGCTTCGTCATGTCAGTTGACCCCGAGCGAGGCCGGCGGGTCGCGGTGAAGCGAGGCGTTCCAGCCTTCCTTGACATTCGTCTTGGTGATCGCGATGGCGTCGGCGGCGAGGAAGGGCGGCACGCTCTCGCCGATGAGGCCGAGCGCCGCCGCCTTGGCGGCGGTGGTGCCGATCGAATAGGCCTCGTCGGCCGAGATGGCGACGACATTGCCGCCCTTGACCATGTCGAGCGCGAGCGGCTCGGAGAGGTCGAGCGTCACGATCTTGGTATGCGCGTTGCCGGCGTTGCGGAGCGCGGCCAGCACAAATTCCGCCGGCTCGGCCCAGGTGACATAGATCGCGTCGAGGTTCGGGTTCTTGGTGACGAAGGCCTGCGCGATCTCCTCCGCGCGCGTCGGATCGGCGAGGCCCTGTTCCGCGACGATCTTCATGTCCGGATACTGCGTCTCGATCGTCTTCTTGAACGACTGGTCGCGCTGGTTGGTGACGTAGAAGTCGGCGTCGTGGAAGATGTAGCCGACCGTGCCCTTGCCGCCGAGGCTCTCCCCAAGCGCGACGCCGGCCTTGGCGCCCATCTGGACGAGATCGGCGGTCGAGATGGTGATGTAGTCCTTGCCGTATTCGAAGCCCTTCGGCGTGTTGTCGATGAAGACGAGCTTGGTGCCGGCGGCGAGCGCCGGCTTGTAGACCTCCGGCGCCGTCTCGGGATCGACCGGCAGTGAGATGATCACGCTCGGCTTCTTGGCGAGGATCGTCTCGATGTCGTTCTTCTGCTTGGCGGCGTCGAAGCCGGCGTCGGTGGTGGCGACGACCTCGATGCCGAGCGTGGCGAATGCGTCCTTGGCGCCCTGGTCGACGGCATTCGACCAGTCGGAGGTCGTGTGCCAGGCGAGGCCGGCGGTGAACTTGCCGGCCTTGACCTTGTCGATCTGGGCCGGCGTCAGCTGAATGCTGGCGCCCGGCGTCGCGGTTTCGCCATGCGGTCCCTTGGTCACGTCATCGGCATGGGCCGGCAGGCCCAGCGCGAGGCCGGCCAGCACCGTGCCGGCCGAAAGCAAGCGTTTCAGCGTCATGATCGGTTCCTGTTTTAGGGAGGGAGCGGGCACCGGCGAACGCCGGCGCCCGCTGGCCGAGGGCCCTACTTGATGGCGTCGAGGATCGACTGCGGCGGGGCGCGGTTCAGCGAGGCCTGCCAGCCGTCCGCGACATTGTCCTTCTTCACGGTGATCGCCGGCGCGACGATGAAGGCAGGCGCCTCCTTGCCGAGCAGGCCATAGGCGGCGGCGGTCGCCATCGAGGCGCCGAGCTCATAGGCCTTGTCGGCGACGAGCGCGGTGACATTGCCGCCCTTGACCATGTCGAGGCCGACCGGCTCGGAGAGATCGAGCGTCACGATCTTGGTGTGGGTGTTGCCGGCCTGGCGCAGCGCCGCCAGCACGCCTTCGGCGGGTTCCGCCCAGGTGACATAGACGCCGTCGAGATCGGGCGTCTTGGTCAGCAGCGCATTGGCGATTTCCTCGGCGCGGGCCGGATCGGCGATGCCCTGGCTGTCGACGATGGTGATGCCCTTGTGATCGTTCTCGATCGTCGCCTTGAAGGCCTGGTCGCGCTGGTTGGTCACGTAATACTGCGCGTCGTGGAAGATGTAGGCGACCTTGCCCTTGTCGCCGAGCGCGGAGGCGAGCGCGTCGCCGGCCTGCTTGCCCATCTGGAAGAGATCGTCGGTGACGATCGCGACATAGTCCTTGCCCTGCGTGTAGCCGGCCGGGACATTGGAGAGGAAGACGAGCTTGACGCCGCCCTCGACCGCCGGCTTGAAGGCCGCGGCCGAGCCGACCGGATCGAGCGGCAGCGCGAGGATGACGCTCGGCTTCTTGGCGAGCACGGTCTCGACATCGGAGAGCTGCTTGGCGCTGTCGAAGCCGGCGTCGGTCGTCGCGACGACGTCGATGCCATACTTCTTGAACGTGTCGGTCGCGCCCGCGCTGACGGCGGTGACGAAATCCGACGAGGTGTGCCAGAGGAGGGCGGCGGTGTATTTGCCTTCCTTCAGCTTGGCGATCTCGGCATCCGAGAGCGAGAGCGCCGAGGACGGCGTCGCCTTCTCGCCCTTCGGTCCGACGGTCTCGCCGGCAATCGCATGGCTCGCCGAGGCCATCAGCGTGGCGGCGGCAATCGCGGTCAGGGTTTTCTTCAACAGCATGGCAGGTTCCCTCATCTGTGGCCGTTCCGGCCGGTTCGGTGTCAGCCCCTCCGATCCGCGCCGAAGCCGGCGAGGAAGGCTGCAAAGGCGATGATCCCGTCGAGGTATTCCTCGATCTCGACATGTTCTTCGGTGGTGTGGCAGTTCCGGATGTCGCCCGGCGCGCAATAGACGGTGGGGATGCCGAGCCGTGTCGCGAGGAACGGCGCCTCGGACCAATAGGGCGCGCCGAGGATCTGGCCGCGCTCCGGCCGGACGGCCTTGACCGCGTCGACGAGATGGCGGACGGGCGTCAGATCCGGCGCGGTTTCGGTCGGCGTGCCGCCGAAGGCGTGGTCGCGGCCGGCGGGATAGTCGAAGGCGATGGCGATGCGCGGATCGACCGGCGCGGCGCGCACGGCCGCCTCCATGGCGGCGACGGCGGCGCCGAGATCATCGCCCGGCAAGAGCTTCATGATCAGGCTGATGCGGCATTCGCCGGGCACGGCGATATAGCCGCCGCCGGTCAGCGTCGTCACGAGGATGAACGGGCTGCCGACGAGCGGATGCGGCGCCCGCGCCTCGAGTTCGGCCGAATGGGCGAACAGCGCGGCGAGGATGGCATGCGCCGCCTTCAGCGCATCGATGCCGGCCTCGGGGACACCGAAATAGGACGAGCGGCCTGTCACCGTGATGTCGGCGATGACGAAGCCCATCTGCGCCGCATAGACATTGAGCTCGGTCGGCTCGACATAGACGGCGAAATCCGGCCGTGGCAGCAGCCCTGCCTCGATGTCGGCGGTGAGCGCCTTGATGCCGGCCGAGACGCCGCTGCCGGGCTCGCCGCTCTCTTCATCGCCGATAAAGGCGAACAGGATGTCGGCGGGTTGCGGAAGGCCGGCGGCCTTCAGCAGCGCCGCGCTGGCGATGGCCGTGCAGATGCCGGCCTTCAAGTCGCCGGTGCCGCGGCCCCACATGGCGCCGTCCTCGATCACCGCGCCGAAGGGATCGGAGCGGCTGGTGCCGGCCCAGCGCTCGGCCCAGCCACGCACATGCACGGTATCGGTATGGCCGGCGAGGAGCAGCAGCGGTCCGTCGCCGGCGCCGGGCAGGAGCGCGCTGACATTCGGCCGGTCGGGCGCGAAGTCCGCAAGGCGCACGTCGCGGGCGCCGATCGCGGCGAGCTCGCGGCCGAGCAGTTCGGCGAAGGCCTTTTCGGTGCCGGTGACCGATGGGGTCGAAACGGCGCGGGCGAGCAGGGCGATGGCGGCGTCGCGGTCGAGCGCGGCGCGGAGGCGGGCGACGAGATCGGGCGCGGTCATTCGGCGGCCTTGCTGAGAGGGCTGGCGGGCAGAGCGAGGTCACCCGGGAGGTTCGGAATGCCGAAGATCTCGTTGTGCAGCCGGCTCACCGCCGAGGAGACCGCGCCGACGAGGCCGGCGCGGCTGCCGAGATGGCTGGCGACGAGGTTGACCGGCCGTTCGAACACGCGCGGCATGATGCGACGGACCCGCTCGATCAGTTCCTCGCGGATGCCGATCGAGCCGCCGAGCACGACGATCTCCGGATCGACGATGGCGTAGAGCGCGGTGATCGCGAGGGCGAGGGTGGTCGCGGTGTCGTCGAGCACGGCGGCGGCGGTTGCATCGCCAGCCTCGAAGCGCGCGAAGATCTCGCGCACGGTCTCGACCTCATGGGCGCCGCCGGTGGCGTGATAGCGGCGGAGGATGCCTGCGGCGCCGACCTCGAGCTCGAAGGTGCCGACCTCGCGGGCGGCAGCCGTGTCGGTCTCGCGGCCGACGGGCAGATAGGCGACCTCGCCTGCGGCGCCGGTCGCGCCGCGCGCCAGCTTGCCGTTGATGATGAGGCCAAGGCCGGCGCCGGTACCGAGCGCGAGAAAGGCGGCATTCTCGCTGCCCTGCGCCGCTCCCTGCCAGGCCTCGCCGAGCATGGCGAGATTGACGTCGTTCTCGATAGAGACGGGGATGCCGAACATCGCGCCGAGCTGGCCGGGCACGTCGAGTTCGGAGAGGCCCTTGATGTTCGGAACGAGGCCGATGGCGCCGGTCGCCGGATCGATCACGCCCGGTGAGCCGATGACGACGCTGCGGATGCGCTTCAGATCGATGCCGGCCTCAGCAGCCAGCTTCGCGCCGAGCGCATGGATCTGGCCGAGCACCGCGCGACCGCCGCGGCGGTCGGTCGGCTCTGTCGCCTCGGCGACGAGCTCACCGGAGAGATCGGCGAGCGCCGCGATGACCTTGGTGCCGCCGAGATCGACGCCGAGCGAATAGGCCGCGTCGCGGGCCACCTCATAGCGCATCGCCGTGCGTCCGACCTTGCCGCTGGTGCGGCCGGCGGGGCGCGCCCAGCCCTCGGCTTCCAGCGCCGCCATCACCTCCGACATGGTCTGCTTGGAGAGGCCGGTGGCGGTGGCGAGCGCGGCGCGCGAGATCGGCCCCTGATGCAGCAGCGCCTCGGCAACGGCGCGGCGCGAGAATTGTCTGACGAGGAGGGATCGATCGGCGGTCACGAGCGGCTCATTAGTTCGTCCAGTTGACGAATTAATGCACCAGCCGCCGCAGGAGTCAACACCCTCTGGTGGGGAGGCGCGCGGACATGAAAAAAGGGGCGGCCGAAGCCGCCCCTTGTCTCTGTTCCGATCAAACCGGTCAGGTCGTCGAGGGCACGTCCTCGTCGCGCAGCTTGCCGGCCAGCGCGGCGGAGACCGACGCGATGAAGGCGCCGATGACGAGAGCCAGGAAGCCGAGGATCATGGTCGTCGTCGCAGCCTTGCGAGCGGCGTCGGCGGCTTCCTGAGCCTTGACCTTGGTCGCCTCGACCTCGGCCAGCATGTCATTGACACGCTTCTCGGCGTCGGCGGCGGGAATGCCGGTCCGGGCGGCGATCAGCTGCGCCAGATAGGCCTTGTCCGGGTCGGTCATGGCGCCGTTGGCGATGCTCGTGCCGACGATGCGCATGGTCTCGCCGCGGACATCCGGCTGGCCCTGCGGCGGCACTGCCGCCGGCGGGAGCTGGTCGGACACCGGACGGAACAGCGTATCGACGAGATAGCCGGTCGGATCGGTGACGTTGCCGACCGCCGACGCTGCGCCGGCCGAGGCGCCCTGCGCCGCGCCAGAGAGCACCGAGGTCGTCGCCTGGACGCCGCTGGAGACGGTGCCGACCACGGCAGAGCCGAGCAGGACGGCAGCGATCAGCGTCGCCACGCACCACGACAGGAAGCCATGCGCGGTGTCGCGGAAGAAGACCTCGTCGGTGTGGACGCCGACCCAGCGGGTGCGCAGCCGGCCGGTGATGTAGCCACCGAGCGCCGAGGCGACCCACTGGACGATGACCAGCCAGATGGCCGCCGAGACGGCGAAGGTGCCGGCGGCGACGCCGGCATTCGCCCAAGGCGACACGGCCGCGAAGCCGAGGCCGGAGCCGAGCACGAACAGGCAGAGCGAGGCGGCCGAGGCGACGGCGGCGCCGGCGAGGATGGCGCCCCAGGAAAGGGCGGATTGCGAGGATTCAGGCGCCGATACCGGCGCCGAGGCTGCGACGATGGTCATCGCGGGGCCTAATGCCAGAAGAGGGCGAGAAGAATGATGATCGGAATCGGAATGCCCAGCATCCACAGAAGTATCGAGCGACCCATTTTGTCAGCCTCCGTTTGGTTTCCAGATGGACGACTAACGGAGGCAGAGGTCGTTTGGTTCCGGCCAAAATGGAAAGGGGCGCGACCGGCGCGCCCCTTCAAGGCTTTCGAATCGCTCGCCTTATTCGGCGGCCACCAGGCTGCCTTCGAGCGGCTGCTCGGCGGCTGCCGGTGTTCCGTCCAGCGCCGCATGCATCGCGGCGGTGTCGAGTTCGCCTTCCCAGCGGGCGACAACCAGCGTCGCGACGGCATTGCCGATGAAGTTGGTCAGCGCCCGGCATTCGGACATGAAGCGATCGACGCCGAGGATCAGCGCCATGCCGGCGACGGGCACGGTCGGCACGACCGAGAGCGTCGCGGCGAGCGTAATGAAGCCGGCGCCGGTGATGCCGGCCGCGCCCTTGGACGAGAGCATGGCGACGAGGAGCAGCAACACCTGCTGCTCGAGCGAGAGATGGGTGTTGGTCGCCTGCGCGATGAAGAGGGCGGCCAGCGTCATGTAGATGTTGGTGCCGTCGAGATTGAACGAATAGCCCGTCGGCACGACCAGCCCGACGACCGAGCGCTTGGCGCCGGCCTTTTCCATCTTCTCCATCAGCGAGGGCAGGGCGGCCTCGGACGAGGAGGTGCCGAGCACCAGCAGCAGCTCTTCCTTCAGGTAGCGGATCAGCTTCAGGATCGAGAAGCCGTTGTAGCGGGCGACCGCGCCGAGCACGATCAGCACGAACAGCAGCGAGGTGATGTAGAAGGTGCCGACGAGGAAGGCGAGGTTCACCACCGAGCCGATGCCGTATTTGCCGATTGTGAAGGCCATGGCGCCGAAGGCGCCGATCGGGGCGGCCTTCATGAGGATGGCGACGAGGCGGAAGATCGGAACGGTCAGCGCGGTCAGGAAGCGGGTGACCGGCTCGCCGGCGTCGCCCACCATGGCGAGCGCGATGCCGAACAGCACGGCGACGAACAGCACCTGCAGGATATCGCCCGAGGCGAGCGCATCGGCCATCGTCGTCGGGATGATGTTCATCAGGAAGCCGGTGATGGTCTGGTCATGCGCCTTCTCGGCGAAGCTCTGGACGGCTGCCGGATCGAGGCTGGCCGGATCGACATTGAAGCCGGCGCCGGGCTGGACGACATTGGCGACGATGAGGCCGATGGCGAGCGCCAGCGTCGAGAAGGTGATGAAATAGGCCATCGCCTTGCCGACGACGCGGCCGACCTTCCGGAGGTCGTGCATCGCCGCGATGCCGGTGGTCACGGTCAGGAAGATCACCGGCGCGATGATCATCTTGACCAGCTTGATGAAGGCGTCGCCGAGCGGCTTCAGGCTGGTGCCGAGATCCGGATAGAAATGGCCGACGGCGATGCCGAGCGCGATCGCGGTCAGCACCTGCACGTAAAGCTGGGCATAGAACGGCTTCGGGCCGGAGGCCTCGCGGCCGGATGCGATGGAGATTGCCATGGACTGTCCCTCCTCCTCGCCCGGGGGAGACGACGGCCCCGGACTGGTTCCTCCCGCAGCGGCGGCACATGATCCGCACAGATGCTTCGTCTCGCTGACGAAGGCGCAAGCGCTGTGCCAGCCGCTTGAAATGGCGGAAGTCCGCCACTCTCGCGCAGTGTCCTCGCGGCGTTGGGCGGATTTCCGCACAGCCGGGATTTCCATGTGCGGTGTTTCGCACTAGGCTGCCCGAATGACGTCGATCAGCAGAGGCCATCCTGCAGGCTGGCGCCCGGCCGGCCTCTGGAGCGCGGCCGGGCTGCTCCTGGCCGCTCTCGTCGCGGCCGCGACGGTCATCGCGGCCGATCGCTATGGACGGCGGCTCGCGGTCGCGGATCTTAGCGCCCGCGCAGAGGCGACACTGCCGCTCGCCACCGCGGCGCTGACGGGCGAGATCTCCAAGCAGCAATTGCTGCCGGCCGTGCTGGCCGTCGACAGCGACGTCACCGGGTTGCTGGCGGCGCCCGATGCCGAGCGCGCGCGGCGCATCAGCCTGAAGCTGAAGCAGCTGGCAGGCGAGGCGAGAGCCAGCGTCGTCTACCTGATCGGAGCGGACGGCATCACGGTCGCCGCCTCCAATTTCGATGCGCCGGACAGCTTCGTCGGCAGCGACTACGGCTTCCGGACCTATTTCACCGCCGCGATGGGCGAGGGGCGCGGCCTACAATATGCGCTCGGCACCGTCAGCCGGCGGCCGGGGCTCTATCTCTCGCACCGGGTCGATGGTCCCGCCGGCCCGCTCGGCGTCGCCGTCGTCAAGGTCGAGCTCGACCGGGTCGAGGCGGACTGGCTCTTGAGCGGCTACACGATCTTCGCCTCCGACCGGCAGGGCATCGTGCTGGTGACGAGCCGCCCCGACTGGCGCTTCGGCCTCCTGGCCCCGCTTGCCAATGAGGCGGCGGCGCGGCAGGCGCTGCAGCTTGGCGATGCGCCGCTCACCGCGCTGCCGATCCGGCGCGAGGGCAGCGGGCTGATGCTGGTCGATGGCGGCGGACGCAGCGCGCATTATGTCGAGGCGGCCGGCGCGATCGGCGATGCGGCGCCCGGCTGGCGGCTGACGGTTCTGGTGCCGGCCGATGCCGCAAGCAACGCGGCCGCGCGCACGGCCGTGCTGACGACGCTCGCGGCGCTGCTGGCGCTGGCGGCGCTCGGTATCGCCATCCAGCGCCGCCGCCTCGCCATCCGCCGCCGCCAGGCGGCACTCTCCGAAATGAATGCCGAGCTCGAGCGGCGGGTCACCGAGCGGACCGGCGAGCTCAGCCGCGCCAACACGGCGCTCGCCGGCGAGATCGCCAGCCGCGAAAGCGCCGAGCAGCGCGTGCGGCGCCTCCGTGAGGATCTCGCCCAGGCCAATCGCCTGTCGATCCTCGGCCAGATCGCCGCTGGCGTCGCGCATGAGATCAACCAGCCGGTGGCGGCGATCCGCGCCTATGCCGACAACGCCGGCCGCTTCCTCGATGGCGGGCGGACCGAGCCGGCGCGCGACAACATGGGCGCCATCAGCCGCATGGCCGACCGGATCGGCGAGATCACCGGCACGCTGCGTGGCTTTGCCCGCCGCGCCACCAGCCCGCTCGCGCCCGTCGTTCTCGACGAGGCGATCGACGGCGCCCTGTCGCTGCTCGCCGGTCGCATCCGCGACAGCGGCGTCGCCATCGTCCGTTCGCGCGCCGCGCCGCCGCCGGTCGTGGTGGCGAGCCGCATCCGCCTCGAGCAGATCCTCGTCAATCTCCTGCAGAACGCGCTCGATGCGCTGAAGGGGCGGCCGGACGGGCGCATCACCATCACCGTCGAGAGCGACGACGATGGCGTCCGCGTCACTGTGGCCGACAACGGTCCCGGCATTCCTCCCGATGTCGCCGAGACGCTGTTCATGCCCTTCGTCACCACCAAGGAGGCGGGGCTCGGGCTCGGTCTCGTCATCTCCGGCGAGATCGCGCGCGAATTCGGCGGCGCCCTTCGCCATGAGGCTGGCGCTGCCAGCGGCGCGACGTTCGTTCTCGACCTGAGGCATGCCCGATGAGCACAACGCCTGATCCGGTCGTCTTCGTCGACGACGACGCCGACCTCCGCGCAGCGACCGCGCAGACGCTCGAACTCGCTGGCTACCGGCCGCTGGTATTCGCCTCGGCCGAGGCGGCGCTGGCCTCACTCGACGAGGGCTTTGCCGGGGTCGTCGTCAGCGATATCCGCATGCCCGGCCTTTCGGGGTTGCAGCTCTTCGAGCGTATCCGCGCGCTTGATCCGGATCTGCCGGTGATCCTCGTCACCGGCCATGGCGATGTCGACCTCGCGGTCGCCGCGCTGAAGGACGGCGTCTATGACTTCATCACCAAGCCCTATGCCAGCGACCGTCTGCTGGAGGCGGTGAAGCGCGGCCTCGAGAAGCGGGCGCTGGTGCTCGAAAACCGCCGGCTGCGGGCCGCGGCGGCGCGGAGCGATGATGATCTCGCCTTTCTCGGCGAGGCGCCGTCGATGCGACGGCTGCGCGCCACCATCCGCCAGATCGCCGACGCCGATGTCGATGTGCTGGTCGAAGGCGAGACCGGCTCCGGCAAGGAAGTGGTGGCCGAACATCTGCATCGCTGGAGCCGGCGCGCCAGCCGTCCCTTCGTGGCGCTCAACTGTGGCGGCCTGCCGGAAAGCGTCATCGAGAGCGAACTCTTCGGCTTCGAGGCCGGCGCCTTCACCGGCGCGCAGAAGCGGCGGATCGGCCGCATCGAGCATTCCGACGGCGGCACGCTCTTTCTCGACGAGATCGAGTCCATGCCACCGGCGCTGCAGGTCAAGCTGCTGCGCGTGCTCGAGACGCGGCGGGTCGAGCCGCTCGGCACCAATGAAAGCCGGGTTGTCGACCTCCGTGTCGTCGCGGCGGCAAAGGTCGATCTCTCCGATCCGGCCGCGCGCGGCGACTTCCGCAGCGATCTCTATTACCGGCTGAATGTCGTGACGCTGCGCGTGCCGCCGCTGCGCGAACGCCGCGCCGACATTCCGCTCCTCTTCGGCGCCTTCCTGCGCCGCGCCGCGCAGCGCTTCGGCCGCCCGCAGCCGGATCTCTCGGCTGCCGCGCGCACGCATCTCGAGACGCATGAATGGCCGGGCAATGTGCGCGAACTGCTGCATTTCGCCGAGCGCTACGTGCTCGGCCTCGCCGCGGAGGAGGCGGCCCCCGCCGACGCGGCCGCGACCCTCGGCGACACCGGCGGACTGACCGCGCGCGTCGATCGCTTCGAGGCGGATCTGCTCAGGGCGGCGCTGCGCGAGACCGGCGGCGATGTTCGCGCGACGATCGAGCGGCTGAACCTGCCGCGCAAGACCTTCTACGACAAGCTCAAGCGGCACGGCATCACGCGCGCCGATTTCTCGGCACGCTGATCATCCCCTCGGGCGAAACCGATGGAGCCGAGCGCCGCCTGGAGTCAGGCGGTCGCCTTCGGCTTGCTGGCGCGTGCCTTCTTCGGCGCTTCGGCAACCTTGACGGCCTCGGGCGCGCTTTCGGCGGCGAGGGTCGCCTCGGCCGGGCTGGTGCCAGCGTCGAGCACTTCGGCGGGGGCCTCGGTCGCGGCCTTGGCGGGCTTCGCCGCGGGGGCGGCCTTGGCCTTCGGCGCAGCCTTGGCCTTGGTCTCGACCTTGGCCTTGCCGGCCGACTTCGCGGTATCCTCGGCCTTCGTCTTGGCGGCGGCCTTCACGGCGGCGGTCTTCGGCGCCTCGTCGGCACCAGCAGCCTTGCCGGTGGCTTTCTTGCTGACCTTGGCCGGCTTGGCGCTTTCGGCCCCCTCGATCTCGGCGACGGCCATCAGCCAATGGTCCCAATCGCGGCCATGCGGCTGGCCTTCCGCGACCCAGATCTCATAGGCGCGGATGCGGATTGCTTCGTCGCTCTTGCCTGGCATGCCCTGTCTCCTGTTCGATCGGCTCGGTCATCACACCGGAACGCGTGGCAGTGCGCCGCGGTTCCTCGGCGTCGTGCACGCCGGGAGTGTGCCACTCCTTCGGGCGAGTTTCGACGCCGAATTTGACAGATCACGACAGGGCTGTCGCCGTGTCGCGGCTCCATCGGCTCAAATGGGTGCCGAGCCGGTCGAAAACGAGGTCGGTGACCACCGCGAGGAGCCCGACGACGAGCGCGCCCTGAACGACATAGGCGGTGTTGAAGCCGCTGAGGCCGATGATGATCGGCAGTCCCAGCGTCTTGGCGCCGACGGTCGAGGCGATCGCTGCCGTGCCGATATTGATGATCACCGAGGTGCGGATGCCCGCAAGAATGACGGGCGCGGCCAGCGGCAGCTCGACCTTCGCGAGCCGCGTCGTCGCGCTCATGCCGATGCCGCGCGCCGCCTCGCGCGCGCCCGGCGGCACCTGCTCGATGGCGGCGACCGTCGCCTCCGTCACCGGCAGCAGCCCGTAGAGGGCGAGCGCGATCAGCGCCGGCAGGGCGCCGAAACCGATCAGCGGGACGGCGATGGCGAGCACGGCGACCGGCGGGACGGTCTGGCCCATCGCGACCACGGTCTCGACCAGCGGGCGGAACTCGCGGCCTGCGGCGCGCGTCACCGCGAGGCCGAGCGCGACGCCGACCGCGACCGAGATCGCGCTCGAGGCGGCGACGAGGCCGATATGGGCGAGCGTCAGGTTGAGGAAGCTGTCCTGCTCGAAGAGCGGCCGGTCCTGGCCCGGAAACAGCGCCGCGAACAGCGGCTTCAGCGCCGGCATGAACAGCACCAGCGCGACCAGCGCGAGACTGGTCCACAGCAGCGGATCGCCGAGCCGGCGCTTCACGGCCGGCTGCCGATCAGATCGGCGAGGTGGATCGCGCCGGCCGGGCGGCCGTCCTCGACGACCGGAAGGCGGTCGACACCGCGGGCGACGAAGACCGACAGCGCGTGGCGAAGGCTGGCCTCGGCGGCGATTGGCTCGCCATCGCCGCCCGCCTCGTTCGGTCGCAGGCGATCGGCGACGCGCTCGATCGACAGCAGCTTGATGCCGATATCCTCGCGGCCGACGAAATCGGCGACGAAGTCGTTGGCGGGGCGGGCGAGGATCGAACGCGGACTGCCGGACTGGACGATGCGGCCGCGATCGAGGATGACGATGCGGCTGCCGAGCCGGATTGCCTCGTCGATATCGTGCGTCACGAGGACGATGGTGGTGCCGGACGCCTTGTGGATGCGCAGCATCTCGGCCTGCAGCGTGTCGCGCGTCACCGGATCGAGCGCACCGAACGGCTCGTCCATCAGCAGCACGGCGGGATCGGCCGCGAGCGCCCGCGCAACGCCGATGCGCTGCTGCTGGCCGCCGGAGAGATGGCGCGGATAGCGATCGCGGAAACGGGCGGGATCAAGCGCGAGCAGCTCGAGCAGCTCCGTCACGCGGTCGCGGATCCGGGCGCGCGGCCAGCCGAGCAGCCGCGGCACCGCGCCGATATTCTCCTCCACCGTCCAGTGCGGGAAGAGGCCGATCGACTGGATGGCATAGCCCATGCGGCGGCGCAGCTGCTCGGGCGCGAAGGAGCGGATCTCGGCGCCGTCGAACAGGATGCGGCCGCGATCATGCTCGATCAGCCGGTTGATCATCTTCAGCGTCGTCGTCTTGCCGGAGCCCGACGGGCCGATCAGCACGCAGAACTCGCCCTTGGCGATGGTGAGCGAGAGATCGTCGATGGCCGTCCAGTCGCCATAGTCCTTGCCGACCTGTTCGAAAGTGATCATCCGGACCTCAGTGTCAGCATGGTGACGGCGAGCTTCAGCGCGATATCCGCGGCGATGGCGATGGCGACGAGCGGGACGACGCCGAGCAGCACCAGATCGATGGCGCTGCCGTTCAGCCCCTGGAAGATGATGGCGCCGAGACCGCCGGCGCCGATGAGCGCGGCGACCGCGGTGAGGCCGACCGACTGGACGATGGTGACGCGGAGGCCGGCGATGACGACCGGCAGCGCCAGCGGAACCTCGACGCGGCGGAAGATCTCGCCCTTGGTCATGCCCATGCCGGTCGCGGCATCGACGACGGAGGTAGGGACCTGCTCCAGCCCCGCCGCGGTGCTGCGCACGATCGGCAGCAGCGAATAGAGCGTCAGCGCGATGATCGCCGGCGTCCAGCCGATGCCGGAAACGCCAAGGCGCCCGAGCACGGGTGCCAGCATCACGAGACCGGCGAGCGGGGCGATCAGAAGGCCGAACAGCGCGATCGAGGGGATCGTCTGGATGATGTTGAGGGCGGCGAAGACGGGCCGGCGCAACCTGGCGCGCCGGACGACGAGAACGCCGAGCGGCAGCCCGATGCCGAGCGTCGGCACCAGCGTCGCGCCGACAATGGCGAGATGGGTCGCGACCGCCGCGGCGAAGATGTCCCGCCGGTTCGCATATTCCTTCATGATCGAGAGTTGGTCGATCGCGCCGGAGCCGATCAGCACCAGCACGGGAAGCGCGAGCAGGAGGCCGGCGCCGATGCGGACGGCCGGATGGGTGGTGGCGCGCTGCAGCGCATCGGCCGCGGCGAGAACCGCCACGGCCTCGATCAGCCAGAAGGCGCCGCCGAACGAGGTCCGCGCCGAGGGCGTTGCCGGGTCGGCGAGGCGCAGCGCGGTGTCGCCGGCGAGCCAGAGAAGCGCCGCCGCGAAGGCCGCGGCCGACAGGGCGATGAGGATCGAGACGCCGCGACGGTCGGGCAGGAACGGCCCGGCCAGCAGCGGCAGCGCGGGAAGAAGCGCGAACACTCGTCCGGCGCCGAAGATCGCGGCCCATGGCACCGGTTGCCCCGAGAGCAACCGGTTCGGCGCATGGGTCAGGAGCGGCAGACCGGCCGCCGCGGCGAGGCCGACGACGACCAGCAGCAGCAGGACGCGGTTCTTCAGCACCGGTCGGAGGCCGCTACTTCACGAGGCCCTTCGACTTCAGATAGTCCGCGGCGACCTGCGCGGCGTCCTGGCCGTCGACCGCGATCTTGGCGTTCAGCGACTGCAGCGTCGGCGCGTCGAGCGTCGCGAAGACGGGCGCGAGCAGCTCCGCGATCTGCGGATAGTCCTTCAGCACCGCCTCGCGGATGATCGGCGCCGGCGCATAGACCGGCTGCACGCCCTTGTCGTCGGTGAGCGCGACGAGGCCGAGCGCCGCCAGCGCGCCGTCCGTGCCATAGGCGAGCGAACCGTTGACGCCGGAGGTCTGCTCGGCCGCGGCGCGGATGAAGGTGGTGGTGTCGCCGCCGGCCAGCGTCACGATCTGGTCGGGCCCGAGCTTGAAGCCATAGGCGGTCTGGAACGCCGGCAGCGCCGCCGGGCTCTCGACGAACTCGGCCGAGGCGGCGATCTTGAACGTGCCGCCGCCGTTCAGCCACTTGGCGAAGTCCTCGAGCGAAACCAGCTTGTTGGCATCGGCGACATCCTTGCGGACCGCGATCACCCAGGTGTTGTCGGCCGGCGCCGGCGCCAGCCAGACGATCTTGTTGGCGTCGTAGTCGAGCGCCTTGACCTTCTCATAGCCGGCGGCCGCGTTCTTCCAGGCCGGGTCGCTGTCGACCGAGAAGAAGAAGGCGCCGTTGCCGGTATACTCAGGATAGAGGTCGATCTCGCCGGCCGTGATGGCGCCGCGCACGATCTTGGTGTTGCCGAGCGAGACCTTGTTGACGGTCTTGATGCCATTGGCCTCGAGCACGTCGATGATGATGTTGCCGAGCAGGGCGCCTTCGGTGTCGATCTTCGAGCCGACGCGCACGGGGTCCGCGGCCGCTGCGAGCGAGGCGCTCATCGCGAGGGCGATGGCCGATCCCAGCAGGGCGCGGCGATTGAGGATGGCGATCATGGGTTCGTCTCCGTCAAGGGCCGCGTTTCCTGCGGCGTTCGGTGGTGAGGGAAGTCGGGCGGTCTTCCGCCCGTTCAAGGGGTCGCAGGCAAGCGTTGCCTTGAAGTGTACTGCATTCGTTCCATTCGGTCATCGTCCAATCGGGCCACCGGCATGCGTTTTGGCCGCTGCGACCGGAATGATCGTGCGCGTTCGGGATGAGAACGCGAAAGCCGTTCCCGGAGTTCCGGCGGCGGGCCTGCTGCATTGCGCGGCGAGCACCCGGCCGCCATTGCCGATGCGGCCGAACCCTGTATAGGCTGGACCTGTCGACCTCCGAGAACAGCGAGCGCCGAATTGACCGCCCCCAATGCCGGACGCCCGGGCCTGCGCCTCGACGTCACCCGTCTCGTGGCACTGATGGGCCTTCTCGGCATCGTGTTGACGATCGCCGTCACCGCCTTGCTGGCGCGGCGCGACTACGACCGCCGCTTCGACGAGGCGCGGGCCGGGCTCGCCACCGAGGCCTTCTTCCTCTCGGATCATGCCAATCGCCTGTTCGAGGTGGCGCGGGTCGCGCTTGCCGGCGCGAACTCCCTTGCCGGGGAGCGCGACTGGGACGCCATCGCCGCCGATCCGGCCCTGTCGCGGCAGCTGCGCGACCTCGCGAATTCGATCCCCTATCTTGAGGACATCTGGTTCAACGACGCGACGGGCGAACTGCGCGCGACCTCCTTCGCCTTTCCGAGCCCGAAATCAAACGCCAGCGACCGCGAGAATTTCAAGGCGGCGCAGCAGGATGTCGACGAGCTCTTCGTCGGGCCGCTGATCCGCGGCAGGGTCACCAACCGGCCGACCTTCCTGCTGTCGAACCGGATGGAGGGTCCGGACGGTGCCTTCCAGGGCATGGTCTCGGTGACGGCCGATCTCGCCTATTTCAGCGATTACTGGCGCGGCGTCGAACTCCCCTATGAGGCGCGCGTCACCATCACGCGCGTGCCGTCGCTGGAAGTGCTCGCCGAGCATCCGACGAGCGGCGACACGCCCGCGACGCCTGCGGGGCTCGCCGACAGCGTGCGCGAACTGCCCGGCAGCGGGACCTTCGCCTCCGTGACGCCCGAGCGGCGGATCGGCGCCTTCCGCCAGGTCGGCGGGCGGCCGATCTACTTGACCGTCGACATCGCCGAGGCCGCCGTCGCGGCCGGCTGGAAGGCCTGGCTCGCCAACATCCTGCCGGTGCCGGTGACCGCGATCGCGCTGTTCGGCGTGCTGAGCTGGCTGGCGATCCGCGATTCCCGCCTTGCGCAGCAGGCCCAGCGCTCGCTGACCTTGGCCAATGCCGAGCTCCGCCGCGAGATGGACCAGCGCGAACAGGCCGAAGGGCAGGTGCGCCAGCTGCAGAAGATCGAGGCGATCGGACAGCTGACCGGCGGCATCGCGCATGATTTCAACAACATGCTGGCGATCATCGTCGGCAGCCTCAGCCTGATGGAAAAGCGCATAGAGCGCGGCGATCGCGACATCGGCAAATATCTGCGGGCGGCGCAGGACGGCGCTGCGCGCGCCGCCGCGCTGACGCAGCGGCTCCTCGCCTTCGCCCGCAAGCAGCCATTGGCGCCGCAGACCATCGACCCGAACCGCTTCGTCGCCAGCATGTCGGAGCTGCTCCAGCGCACGCTGACCGAAGCGATCCGGATCGAGACCGTGCTGGCGGCGGGCCTCTGGAAGGTGCATGCCGACCCCGTCCAGCTCGAGAATGTCGTGCTCAATCTCGCCGTCAATGCGCGCGATGCGATGCCATCGGGCGGCCGGCTGACGATCGAGACCTCGAATGCGAGCATCGATTCCGCCTATTCCGCCGCCAATCCCGACGTGCCCGCGGGGCAATATGTGATGCTGGCGGTCACCGACACCGGAAGCGGCATGCCGCCGGAGGTGATCAACCGCGTGTTCGAGCC
The DNA here is from genome assembly GCA_965229325.1 of Kaistia sp. Classification (GTDB taxonomy): domain Bacteria; phylum Pseudomonadota; class Alphaproteobacteria; order Rhizobiales; family Kaistiaceae; genus Kaistia. The sequence goes on from OZ245873.1 coordinate 4,711,812, forward strand.
CTTCTTCACGACCAAGGGCATCGGCAAGGGCAGCGGTCTCGGCCTGTCCCAGGTCTATGGTTTCGTCCGCCAGTCGGGCGGCCATGTGAAGATCTATTCGGAGATGGGGCAGGGCACGACGGTCAAGATCTACCTGCCGCGCTTCTATGGCGTCGATCTCGAGAGCGAGCGGGATGCGAAGGCTGGTCCTCCGCATCCGGCCGGCTCATCGGATGAGGTGATTCTCGTCGTCGAGGACGAGGCCAGCGTGCGCCGTCTCAGCGTCGAGGCGTTGCGCGAGCTCGGCTACACCGTCATCTACGCCGATCACGCCACGCGCGCGCTCGAGCTGATCGCGACCAGCCAGCGCATCGATCTCTTGTTCACCGACATCATCATGCCCGACATCAACGGCCGTGAACTCGCCGAACGGGCGCGTGTCATCAAGCCCGACATCAAGGTGCTCTACACCACCGGCTATACGCGCAACGCCGTGGTTCACAACGGCCTGCTCGATCCGGGCGTTCGCCTGCTCGGCAAGCCGTTCACGATCGAACAGCTGGCGACGAGCGTGCGTTCGGCGATCGACGCGTAGCGGCCGCCGTGGCGGGGCCCCGCCGCAGCCCGGGAAAAGGAGCGGCCGTGCGCGTCAGGACTTCCAGGATCGCCATGCTTGCGAGCTACAGCCGCTACTTCGTCTTCGCCGGCTGCATCGCGGGGCTCGTGCTCAGCCTCGTCCTGATCGCTGCGACCGGCTATGGCTGGCTGCTCGCCGCGCTGTTTGCCGGGCTCGTCGCCGTCGGCGTGCATGATCTCGTGCAGACGCGGCACGCGCTGCTGCGCAACTATCCGGTCATCGGCCATGTCCGCTACATGGTCGAGGAAATCCGGCCCGAGCTTCGCCAGTATCTCTTCGAGGACGACCACGATGCGCTGCCGTTCTCGCGCACGCAGCGCTCGCTCGTCTACCAGCGCGCCAAGAGCGAGGCCGACCAGCGGCCGTTCGGCACGCTGCTCGATGTCTATGCCGAGGGCTACGAGTTCATCGGTCATTCGATGCGGCCGCTCGACGATGCCGATCCGAAGAGCTTCCGCGTCCGCGTCGGCAACGACCAGTGCGGCCAGCCCTATGACGCCTCGGTGCTCAACATCTCGGCGATGAGCTTCGGCTCGCTGTCGGCCGCCGCGATCCGGGCGCTGAACAAGGGCGCGAAGCTCGGCGGCTTCGCGCATGATACCGGCGAGGGCAGTGTCAGCCCCTATCACGAGGAGTTCGGCGGCGATCTCGTCTGGCAGATCGCCAGCGGCTATTTCGGTTGCCGCGACGCCGAGGGCCGCTTCGATCCGGAGAGGTTCGCGGCCCGCGCCGCCAGCCCGCAGATCAAGATGATCGAATTGAAGCTGAGCCAGGGCGCGAAGCCCGGCCATGGCGGCATCCTGCCCGGCCACAAGGTCTCGGCGGAGATCGCGCGGGTGCGCGGCGTGCCGGAAGGGGTCGACTGCATCTCGCCGGCGCGGCACTCGACCTTCGACACGCCGGCCGGAATGATGCGCTTCCTCGGCGAACTCCGCCGCCTCTCCGGCGGCAAGCCCGTCGGCTTCAAGCTCGCCATCGGTCACCCCTGGGAATTCATGAGCCTCGTCAAGGCGATGCTGTCGACCGGCATCGTGCCGGACTTCATCGTCGTCGACGGCGCCGAGGGCGGCACCGGCGCGGCGCCAGTCGAGTTCACCGATCACATGGGCGTGCCGATGCGCGAGGGGCTGCTCCTCGTCCGCAACACGCTCGTCGGCGCGGGCCTCCGCGATCGCGTCCGCATCGGCGTCAGCGGCAAGGTGATCTCGGCCTTCGACATGGCCTCGTGCTTCGCGCTCGGCGCCGACTGGGTCAATGCGGCGCGCGGCTTCATGTTCGCCCTCGGCTGCATCCAGTCGCTGTCGTGCCACACCAATACCTGCCCGACCGGCGTCGCGACGCAGGACAAGTTGCGGCAGCGCTCGCTGGTCGTGCCCGACAAGGCCGAGCGCGTCGCGGCCTTTCATGCCCATACGCTGGCGGCGCTGTCGGAAATGCTTGCGGCGGCCGGCCTCAGCCATCCGAGCCAGCTCGGACCGCATCACCTCGCGCGCCGCGTCACGCCGACGGAGATCCGCCTGTTGTCGCAGCTGCACGTGTTCCTGAAGCCGGGCGACCTGCTGCACCCGACCGAGGCGCCCGGCTTCTACCACGCCACCTGGGCGCGGGCGCAGGCGGAGAGCTTCGACGCGCTGCCGGTGTGACGAGAGCAGGGAGGGGGAAGGCAGACATGGATATTCCGCACATCCTGGCGATGGCGGGCTTCTATACGATGTTGATCGCCATATTCTCGGTCGCCGCCGGGATCATCTACTACACGAAGCACGCCAAGGACGGTAAGCCGACACCGACCGATATCGTGCTGAACATGAAGCCTATGTTCATCTCTACGATGATCTTCCTCGTATCCGTCGGCCTCTTCGCATTGGCGTTCATCGTCGAAGCGATGCTGAAGCCGTAGCCGAAGGTATCCGCACGGGCCGTACGCCTCAGCCGAGCGCCTGGACGATGTCGGCGATGAGGTCGTCGGCCTCCTCGATGCCGACGGAGATGCGGACGAGCGAATCCGAGATGCCGATGGCATGGCGCTGCGCTGCCGGGATCGAGGCATGCGTCATGGTGGCGGGGTGCTCGATCAGGCTCTCGACGCCGCCGAGGCTTTCGGCGAGGGCGAAGAGCTGCACGCGCTCCAGGAAGCGCTTGGTCGCCGCGAGATCGCGATCGAACTCGACGGTGATCATGCCGCCGAAGGCATGCATCTGGCGGCTGGCGAGATCGTGCTGCGGATGGCTTTCGAGGCCCGGATAGCGGACGCGGAGCACATCCGGCCGCGCTTCGAGGAAGCGGGCGATCGCCATGCCGTTCTCGGAATGCCGCTGCATGCGCAGCGCCAGCGTCTTCAACCCGCGCAGCGCCAGGAACGAGTCGAAGGGACCCGAGATCGCGCCGACGGCGTTCTGCAGGAACTTCATCTGCTCGGCGAGATCGGTGCGCGCGCCGACGACGACGCAGCCGCCGACCATGTCGGAATGGCCGTTCAGATACTTCGTCGTCGAATGCACGACGAGGTCGATGCCAAGCTCGAGCGGGCGCTGGATGAAGGGGCTGGCGAATGTGTTGTCGGCGACGGTGATGACGCCGTGCCGCTTGCCGAGCGCGGCCACCGCCTCGAGATCGACGATGCGCAGCAGCGGGTTGGTCGGCGTCTCGACCCAGAGCATCTTGGTCTCGGGCCGGATCGCCGCCTCGACGGCAGCCAGATCCGTGAAGTCGACGAAGGTCACGTCGAGCCCGGCCGAGCGCTTGCGGACGCGCTCCAGCAGGCGGAACGTGCCGCCATAGATGTCGTCGGTGGCGACGATGTGGTCGCCGCTGTCGAGCAGTTCGAGCGTCGTGGAAATGGCGGCGAGGCCCGAGGCGAAGGCGAAGCCGGCGCTGCCGCTTTCGAGATCGGCGATGGCGCGCTCGAAGGCGAAGCGGGTCGGGTTCTGCGAGCGGGCATATTCGAAGCCCTTGTGGACGCCCGGACTCTCCTGCGCATAGGTCGAGGTCGCATAGATCGGCACCATGACCGCGCCGGTGAGCGGATCGTGGCTCTGGCCGCCATGGATGGTGCGCGTGGCGAAGGCGAGACGATTCGGGCGGTCCGGAGCGGTCACGGCGAGAGCCTCAGATGGTTGATGAGATCGACACGGGTGATGAGGCCGACGAACTCGTCGTCGTCCATGACGATGGCGACTTCGTTGCGCTCGAAGATCGGCAGCAGCGCATCGACGGAGGCCGTCGAGGCCACGGTGTTGAGGCTGGTGACCATCGAGTCGCCGACGCTCGCGCTGAACTTGCCGCTCTCGCCCTTGCTGAGGCGGCCGAGCCCGGCGAGCACGTCGCTCTCGTCGAGAATGCCGACGAGACGGCCCGCCTCGATGACCGGCAGTTGCGAGACGTCGGCGCCGCGCATGCGGGCATAGGCTGTTGAGAGCGTATCGGCCGGCGAGACGGTGACGGTGCCGCCCTCGGCATGGGTGCGGGCGACGAGATCGCGCAGATTGCCGTGCTTCAGCCGCTCGGCGAGACCCTGCTCGGCGACCCAGACATCGTTGAAGACCTTGGAGAGATATTTGTTGCCGCTGTCGCAGACGAAGGTGACGACGGTCTTCGGCTCGGTCTGCTCGCGGCAATAGCGCAGCGCGGCCGCCAGAAGCGTGCCGGAGGAGGAGCCGGCGAGGATGCCCTCCTGCGCTAGAAGCGCGCGCGCCGTGGCGATGCTCTCGCGATCGGTGATCGTGAAGGCGCGCGCGACGAAGGAGAGGTCGGCATTCGGCGGCACGAAATCCTCGCCGATGCCCTCGACCGCCCAGGATCCGGCTTCGATCATCACGCCGGTCTCGATCAGCGGCGTCAGCACGGAGCCCTTCGGATCGGCCAGCACCATCTTCGTCTTAGGCGAGGCGGCGCGGAAGAAGCGGCCGAGGCCCGACAGCGTTCCGCCCGAGCCGACGCCGACGACGACGGCGTCGACATCGCCGTCCAACTGCTCGAGGATTTCCGGCCCCGTCGTCGTCTCATGCGCCAGCGGGTTGGCGGGATTGCCGAACTGGTTGACGTAGAAGCCGCCGGTCTCCTCGGCGATGCGCTCGGCCATGTCCTGATAATAGTCCGGATGGCCCTTGCCGACATCGGAGCGCGTCGTGCGCACATCGGCGCCGAGGGCGCGCAGATGCTGCACCTTCTCGCGCGACATCTTGTCGGGAACGACGAGGATCAGTCGGTAGCCCTTGGGCAGGCCGACCTGCGCGAGGCCGAGGCCGGTATTGCCGGCCGTCGCCTCGACGATGGTGCCGCCCGGCTTCAGGCGGCCGTCGCGCTCGGCGGCAGCGATCATCGACAGGGCGATGCGGTCCTTGATGGAGCCGCCCGGATTCTGGCTCTCGAGCTTCACGAACAGGCGGCAGAGGCCGGTGTCGAAGGTCGAGAGCTCGACCATCGGCGTCCGGCCGATCAGATCGAGGCTGGAGCGGACCGGCTTGGGCAAAGGCGGGGCGCCGTCGCTCTGAGGGCTCGTCATGGTCGTGCCTCCGGGCAGGGGAACTCGCCTTCATCTAGTCGGAAGGCAGCGCCTGCTCAAGGGCAACACATCGCGCGCCGCCGGCGGGGAGGGAAATGATTTTCTCCGCCCAAGTCGAAATGGCAGCGCCACAGCAGATTGGTGCAGCGCCGGAGGGTCTCGCGAGGATGTTTTTTGCCGGCTATAGAATTATGGCGGTCCCGTCAGTGAACGTGACGCTCGAGCTGCTCGATCTGCGGCACGATCACATGGTCATAGACACGCCGCTGCGTGTCGTCGAGGCAGGCGGCACCGTCACGGATCACCATCTGCAGGATACGGAATGCCTTCGACCGACGCTTGATCTTGCCTTCGTCGACGAGACGTTCCAGCGCGGAGGTCAGGAATATTCGGCGCAACATCGATCGGATCCCGCCGTCATGATTCTCTTCATGAAGATTCGGTTTATTCCGCGACGAAATCAAGAGTCGCAAGCGCCGGCGTTGGCAGGTTGTGCCGTTGTGCGGACCTTTTTCGATTGTGCATTGCGGCAAGGCGGCGCCGCAGGCCGGGGAATTCCGCCAGCGGCGCGGGGGGCGCGACCTAAAGCTAGAACTTCAGGGCCTTCTTGGCCGGTGCCGGCGGCTGGGCGGCGAGCACGCGCGCCATCATCGCCGGGAAGACGTCGGTATTGATCAGGAACGTGTCGACGACGTGCCGGCTGATCCTCGCACTCAGCACCTCGCCGCAGCGCTGGCGCAGCTTCGGATCGACGCCGAAGGGGCTGTTGTCGCTCTCGCCACCCATGAAGTTGCGGTAGTTGGTGTCGGCGCAGGGATCGTCGTAGCGGATGGTCTGCTTGAGCCGCGCCTTGGTCGTCGGGCTTGTCGCCCAGTAGAGATGCGCTTCACGCGCATAGTCACGGCCGCCCTTGCCGTATTTCTGCATCAAGGGCGCGGAGATCGCTGCAAAGGCGGCGTCGTCACCGGAGAAGTTCAGATCCTCGAGCAGGATCTCGCGTCCGATCGCGACGACCGGCTTCGACGGCAAGGCGGCGTCGTAGAAGAGCTTGATGAAGTCGACATCGTCGCCATCGCCGTCCTTGCGCAGCGTCAGTCGGACCGCATGCTCGAACATGACATTGCCCGGCCGGGTTTCCTCCGTGCGGGGCAGCTCGGCGCCGTCCATCGATGCCGTCACCGCGGCGACGGCATCATCGATCGGCATGCCGAGCTTGGCGCCGAGAATGTCGAACGTTCCGAGGGCGACCGTGGCAGTCGCGGGCGTTGCCGCCGCCGGTGGTGCCGCGGTGAAGGCGAAGCGCTGGGCGCTGCCGCCGGGGGGCCTGTAGCGGATGGCGCGCGGCGAGATCTCGATCAGCAGGTAGCTGTTGCTCTCCCCGGGGTGCTGCACGGAAACCTTGTCCACGGCGAGCTCCAGCCCGGCGCTGACAAGATCCTGCTGGCGGAAAGGCAGGTCGACACCGAACCAGGCCGGGTTCGGCGACAGCGCCAGGATCGTCGGCAGGTCGCCGCCTGAGGGAAAGTCGATGAGCCTGGCATTGTCCGGCAATTGCGCGGCCACTTCGGCCAGCGCCGCCTCCCGCCATTCGCCATAGGCCCGCGCGAAACCCCAGTCGACGGTGGGGACCGCGAGATCGGAGAGGACCAGCGCGCCGTCGTCGAGAACCTTGGCCGTCTGCGTGATCCGGCAGGTCTTGGACGAACTGTCGTTACCGAGATACTGGCAGATGCGCGCCTGTTCGATGGTCCCGAAATCGGCCTTGATCGCCTCGGCCAGGAAGGCCCGCGTCGCCGCGAGTTCCTCCGGGGTCGCCGGGAGGTCGGTCTTGAGGCTCAGAGTCGAGACGCCGAGGGGCCAGCGATAGGTCTCGGCCAGAGCGTTCTCGACCATTCCAGCTTTCGCGCGGCGCTCCATCTCGCGCCGAAGGCGGAAGGTCTCGGCGACGAAGGCGGCGTTGTCCAGGAGTTGCGGCGATTGCTTGGCGACGAGGACGCGCGGCAGCAACGGATCGAGAACCGGCAGGCCGGTGCTTGCCGCATCCGACGCCTCCGTGACGGCATCCGGCGGCAGGGGGATCGAGCCGATCTTGGTGTCGAGGGTCAGCCCGGCATAGACGTCGATACCGATGGCGACGAGATCGAGCGCCGCGCCGAGCTTGATCGGCCTGACGTCGCGGATGGCATAGCGCAGGACGGCGGTGGCGGCTGGATGGCTGACATGTCCGGACATCAACTGGTGGCTGTCGCCATCAGCCGCCGCAGCCGCCTCGATGATCCGGCGGGCCTCGGCGCGCGGCAGCATCCACTGCCTCGGCGGGGAGAACGGCATCGGCGCCTCGAAGGCGAGCCGCCGCGGCAGCGACCACGGGCCGCCGTTAGGATTACTGATCTCGATCTCGAGCGCGCCTGTCGCGGCGTCGTAGTCGCCGAACTGGATGCCACGGATATCGTTGATCAGCAGCGGCAGCGACGGCGCCATCAGCTCCATCTTCCTGCGATAGGCATCGATGAAGCCGAGCCTCGCGTCCTCGACCTCGAACTGGTTCTTGCCGATAAAGGCATAGTCGTTGCCGTAGGTTTGCAGCGCGAAGCGCGCGCGCTCGTCTTCTCCGACAAGCCGGACGAAGGCGATGGTCGCATCGGGGTCGTCGAGCAAAGTCGGATTGGCCTTGAGGATCAGTGCCAGTTCGAGCAATTCCGGATCGGGCGACACGAGGTTCGCCCAGGGGTTCATGGTGCTGGCCGGTGCCAGCATGATCGCACCATTCCGGACGACGAGGCCGGGAATGTCGGGCGCCGAGCCGCCTGCAGGTCCCACTCCCGCAGGCGGCTCGGCCGCGGCGGTCGCGCCTTCAGGCGCGGTGTCGCCGGTTGCCGGGGTCGGGCGGCCCTCCGCGGTCGCGAGCAGCGTCTGGACCTGGGACTTGGTCAGTTGTCCGGTCGGCTTCGCGCCGATGCTCTGCTGGTAGCGGGCAATCGCCTCGCGGCTGCCCTTGCCGAGCACGCCGTCATAGGGGCCGCTATAGAAGCCGAGCGCCGCGAGTTGCTGCTGGATGGCGGCGCGCATCTCCTGCGGCATCGCCTCCGCCTGCTTCGCTGCCCGCTTTTCGGAGCGCGACGGGGATTTGGCCCGGCCTTCATAGCCGGGCGGCGGCGGCACCTCGCGACCTCCGCCCGACTGGCGGGCCAAGGCCTCGAAGGCTCCGAGCAGGCCGCCGACCGAGTCGGCAAACGCTGTCCCGACCGGCGCTGCGACGATCATCGACGCGACCACGACACCTAGAATTCGACGATGCATCGGTCCATCCCCAGCAGCCCTGCTGGGGCAACCCTAGCGAGCGGGCTTGCGGGCCGTCATGTCCCATTCGGGATAGGCGGGCCGCGAATGGCGATGCGCTGATGTCGGCGCCCGCCGCCGGTCACGCGGGTGCTTGCGCCGACCCGAGATTGTGCAGGATGGCGATCAGCTCGCTCTGTCTGCGGGTTTCCGTCTTGGCGAAGATCGCCTTCAGGTGGTTGCGCGCGGTGCCATGGGTGATGCCGAGCCGGGCCGCGGCCAAAGCAAGATCGAGCGTTTCGGCGAGGGCCAGGGCAAGGTTGGTCTCGGCGGGCGTCAGGGCATAGAGGGCCCTGAGCAGCCCGGGATCGGGCCTCGCGGTCCTTGCGAGATCGGCAGCGATGAGGATGGCCCGCGCGCCTTGCAGCACCTCCGAAAGTGCACCCCGCAGAGGCAGGACCCGCAGCACGACCGGCTGCAGGCCCTGGCGGCGGATGATGGCAGGCGCCAGTTCTGACGTGTTGCGCGGAAAGAGGGGCGACTGGATGGCGGCGACGAGGCGTTGCAGGCCGGCTTCGCCGCGCCCGCCGGCAATGGCAAGCCTGCCGCCGGCGAGCGAGAAGAGGTTTGGCACGAGCTGCTCGGCATGGGCATTGATCCGCATCACGCGTCCATTGCCGCCAAGCAGGAAGGCGGGATGCCCGACCAGCTGCAGCGCATCGACGATCGCCTCGGCGCGCTGGTTGGCGAGCAGCTTCGTCAGTTCGAGCACGCGGCCAAGATGCGGCCTGAGCGCGAGATAGGGCCGCATCTCCTGCTGCGTCAGCGGTCCGGCCCGCTCGCTTCTGAGCAGCACGAGGCCGCAATAGGTGTCGCCGACGGGGATGCCGACGGCTCCCCACCATGGCAGGTCCCACGGGCGCAGCCATTCATTGTGATAGGCGCTGAACTTGCGCTCATCCTCCGTCGATACCTCGTGCTCGACGAGGACCTGTCGGCCGCGCTTGAAGGCGGGCCAGGCGCGATGGCCGCGGATATCGCGCCGATACCAGCCATTGGTGATGAAGTCGTCGATCGCGTCGGTCAGATCCGGCGAGACCGGCCGTGCGATCGCGGTCTCCGTCCCCTGGTCCGCCGCGATGCAGGCGCCGACGGCATTGGCCGAGCGGGCGAGTTCATGAAGAACGTCCGGCCATCCTTCGGGAACGATCGGCAACTCGTAGAGTTTATCGAGAAAACGTGGGTCTGTCGGCTGCATCGGGATCCGGCTTCGTCAGCGACGTGCCCAATCCATCGGATTCCGCCGCAGCTCGTGCCGCGCGGAAACAGCTCTTGCCGGGATGTTGCATCGACAGGGATTGATGATAGGGACAAGGCGATTTCGCACCAAGCAAAATCGCCGGCGCCAGCGCCGGAGCCCTGCGTGTTCAGTGGTGGTGAAATTCATTGCCGGCCCACGATTGGCGCCTATAATGCCAGCCGTTCAGGAGTTGATTTCCGATGCAGAAGAAATTGGTCGTCCTCAGGGGTCGACTTGTCGAAGAACAGCAGAAATTGATCATGCAGGCGGCTGGCTCGGGCGTTTTGCCGACCGACAGCGCCATTCGCAAGATTTCGGACATCGAGAACGCGATCATGGCCGTCGAGCACATGATCGAGGAGCTTGGACCCAGCAAGCCGGCGCCGAAATCGAGCGCCTCCAAGACATAGCGCGCAAGACATAGCGCGCGGCGGCTGGCCTATCTCGCGCCCTGGTGGCAAAAAGCTGGTCATCCTTAGCCGCGTCATCTTGGCGAAGGCGTGCTGTCGGCAGTATACTGCCGCATCGCGTTGCCCGTGTTGCGATGCGTCGGGTTCGATAGGAACAGGCCGTGCTCTTCCCGCGTTTTCGCTCCAAGGAGCGTGATCTTCGTAGCGACATCGAGCGTCTGTCGACGATCCAGCAGGTGGTCGTGCGGGCGCTGTCCGATGCGGAGAACGAGGCGCAGGGCCTCGCGGCGCGTCTCGACGATGCCCGCTCGCGCGCAGCCTTTCTCTATGGCGACGTCATCGAAGGCGCCGAGGAGCCCGACAGCAAGCAGTCGGCCCTGATCCAGGAAGCCGAGCGCTTCCTGGTGCGTGGCGAGAAGCGGCGCGACGAGCTCGGCGCGCATGCCGATTTCCTGCGCCAGCTCGACGAGCAATTGGCGCAGGGGATCGACAGCCTCAGGACGCAGCAGCGCGAGGACTGAGTCCCGCGCTCAGTCGACGCGGCCGCGCGCCTCGACCCGCTCGGTGGCGACGACATGGTCGCCGGCGACGAGATGGACCCGGTCGAAGAGGTTCGAGACCGGGCAGGCGTGGTTCGGCACGATGCGGATCCGCTCGCCGATGGCCGGCTTCAGAGCCGAGGCCGACAGGTCGATCGTGCCGTGCTCCTCGCTGAGACCTGTGATGACCGCATCCGGATAACCGACGACGAGGCCATAGCCCGAGAGGCCGAGGAGATCGCTGGTCAGCGCCTTCGAGCCGGCATCGATGATCGCCCGGTCCTCGGTCGGCCGGCTGACGACGGTCGCGAGCACGGTGAGCGCGCAGTCGTCGAGCGATCCGACGCCCTTCGCCACCTGGAAACGGTCGAGATAGATATAGGTGCCCGGCCGGTATTCGGTGGCGATCGCCGTCTCATGCGCGGCCCAGATGTCCGGCGTGCCGCCAGTGGAGATCATCTCCGGCGGCAGGCCGGCCGCGGTCAGGGCGCTCGCCATCGCCGCCAGTACGGCGCGCGCGCCTGCCGGGTTGCCGGCCGGCGGATAGGTCATCAGCCCGCCGAAGACGAGGCCGGGCGAGGCGGCGATCAGCTGCGCGAGCGCGACGGCTTCCTCTGCCGTCTGCACGCCGCAGCGGCCCATGCCGGTGTCGCATTCGACCAGCACGCGCAGCGGCTTTTCGGCCTCAGTGAAGGTCCTGGCATAGCCCTCGATCGTGAAGGCGCTGTCGGCGGTGACGGCCAGCGTGACGCGCTCGTTCAGCACCTTCAGCCGGTGCAGCTTCTCGGCGCCGATGAGATTGTAGGGTAGCAGGATGTTCTCGATGCCGGCATCGGCCATCACCTCGGCCTCGCCGAGCTTCTGGCAGGTGATGCCGATCGCGCCGAGCTCGACCTGCCGGCGCGCGAAGCGCGGCAGCTTGTGCGTCTTGATATGCGGGCGCAGCGTCAGCCCATGCGCGTCGGCATAGTCCTGCGCGCGCTTCAGGTTCGCCTCGGCGCGGTCGAGGTCGATGAGGACCGTGGGGGTGTCGAGCTGGTCGATGCGCTCGGGCATAAGCGTGTCCTTTCCGGGTCAGTCGCCGATCGGCAGGCGCGGATCGTTGACCTTCAAGATGTTGAGGCTGTGCTTGATGCGGCGCAGCCCTTCGAGAACCTCGGGCCCCATCGCCTCGGCGGTGGCGCTCGCCAGCATGTCGACGAGGCCGATCAGCGCGTAGCGCGTCGGTGAGGGGCGCAGCAGCATCTGGTCGTCGTCGGGAACGGCGAAGGAGATGACGGTCTCGCCGATTTCGGCCAGCGCCGAGCCGGGCGCGGTGACGACGATGGTGTGGGCGCCGTAATGGCGGGCGATGCCGACGGCCTCGACCAGCGGCTGCACATAGCCCGAGATCGAGAAGGCGACGACCACCGTGCCGGCGCGAGCGACCGAGGCGGTCATGCGCTGCATCTCGCCATCGTCATGCGCGGTGACGGGCAGGCCGAGACGGAAGAGGCGGTGATGCAATTCGCTCGCGGCGATCGACGAGGAGCCGCCGGAGCCGAAGGCGAGGACGGCGCGTGCCCGCGCGATCTCCTCGGCCGCGAGGCGGATGCGCCCGGCATCGACCTGTGCCCGCAGCACCTCCAGCGCGCCAATGGCGCCGTCGACGACCGTATCGACGAAGCGGCGCCCGACGGCATCCGCGCCCGGCCGCGCCGCGAGATAGGCGCCACCGATCGCCAGTGCCTGGGCGAGGCGGAACTTGAAATCGCGGATGCCGGTGGTGCCGACGGCGCGGCAGAAGCGCGTCACGGTCGGCTCGCTGACGCCCGCCCGGCCTGCGAGTTCGACGATCGACGCCTTGGAGGCGAAATCGAGATCGGCGAGCACGGTGGTGGCGAGGCGACGTTCGGAGCGGCTGCCGGCGGTCTCCGCCCGCCTGATGCCGTCGATCACGTCGCCGAGCGGCCGCACCCTCAGTCTCCGATGATGTCGCTGACGAAGCGGCGGTTGCCGGCGGTCAGCCCGCCATCGACGGCGATCGCCTGGCCGGTGATGCCCGAGGAGAGGGGTGAAGCGAGGAAGAGGGCGGTCTGCGCCACTTCGGCCGGCGTCACCATGCGGCCGAGCGGATAATGGCGGACGACTTCGTCGAGCAGCTGCGGCTGCTTGTCGAGGCGATGGTTCCAGGCCGGGGTGCGCACCGAGCCGGGGCAGATGCAGTTGGCGCGGATGCCGTGGCGGCCCTGTTCGACGGCGATGGCGCGCGCATAGGCGTTGAGCCCGGCCTTGGCGGCGGAATAGGCCGGATTGCCGTAATGGCCGAGCGCATTGACCGAGGAGACCAGCACGATCGAGCCGCCGCCATTGCCGACCATTGCGCGCAGCGCCGGGTCGACGAGATTGTAGGTGCCGGTCAGGTTGATCGCGAGCTCGCTGTCCCAGGCTTCGGGGCTGGTGTCGCGCATGCGTTCGGCGCGGGTGTAGCCGGCATTGCCGACGACGGCGTCGGGCACGCCGGAGCGGGCGATGATCGCAGCCATCGCGGCGGAGGTCGCCGCGCGGTCGGTCAGTTCGAACGTCTCCGTCTCGACGCCGGCAAGGCTCGCCAGGAGTTCCGCGTCGCGGTCGCAGGCGGTGACCCGCGCGCCCGCCTCGACGAAGAGTGCGACCAGCGAGCGGCCGATGCCGCCGCCGGCGCCGCTGATCACGACATGCTTATCCTTCAATCCAAACATCGTCGCTCCCTCTGATCCCCGCCAAGCTTCGCGCCAAAATGAAAAAAAGCAACATGATTTGCCGCTTGACGGGCCGCTATGTCGGGAATTTACATTGTGGTCCGCATCACGCATCGGATGGACGACAGGAGAGCGCAATGGCGAAGCTGAAGCAGGTGTTCGGATCCTCGCATGTGCCGCTGTCGCCGGCGGTGCGCGCCGGCGATTTCGTCTACATCTCCGGCCAGGTGCCGGTCGATGCCACGGGCAGCGTGGTCCAGGGCCATATCGAGCCGCAGACGCGGCAGGTGCTCGACAATGTCAAGGCGGCGCTGGCGCTGGCCGGCTGCACCATGGACCAGGTCGTCAAGACCTTCGTCATCCTCGCCGACGCTCGCGACTTCGGCGCCTTCAACAAGGTCTACGCAACCTATTTCCCGGCCGAGCCGCCGGCCCGCACGACGATCGAGGCCGCTTTGATGATCGACATCAAGATCGAGATCGAGGTCATCGCCTACGCGCCGCTCGGCTGAGCGATCATGCGGATCTTCACGGCATCGCTCGCCACCGAGACGAACACCTTCTCTCCGGTCCCGACCGACCGGGCGAGCTTCGAGATGGCCTTCTATGCCGGCCCCGGCGAGCACCCGGAGACGCCGACGCTGTGCTCCTCGCCGATTGTCGCGCTCAGGAAACGCGCCGTCGCCGACGGCATCGATCTCGTCGAGGGAACGGCGACCTGGGCCGAGCCCGGCGGGCTGCTGCAGCGCGCCGCCTATGAGGGGTTGCGCGACGAGGTCCTCGACCAGCTTCGCGCCGCGCTGCCGGTCGATGGTGTCGTGCTCGGCCTGCATGGCGCGATGGTGGCGCAGGGCTATGACGACTGCGAGGGCGACCTGCTCGCCCATGTCCGCGCCATCGTCGGTCCGCATGTGATCGTCGCCGCCGAGCTCGATCCGCACAGCCATCTGACGGCGAAGCGGGTCGCCAACAGCGATATCCTCGCCGCCTTCCTCGAATTTCCCCATACCGATTTCTACGAGCGCGGCGAGCATGTCGTCGATCTCGCCATCCGCGCCATCCGCGGTGACATCAAGCCGGTGATCTCGACCTTCGATTGCCGCATGATCGAGGTCTTCCCGACCAGCCGCGAGCCGATGCGCTCCTTCGTCGACCGCATCAAGGCGCTCGAGGGGCAGGGCCGCGTCCTCTCGGTCTCGCTGATCCACGGTTTCATGGCCGGCGATGTGCCGGAACTCGGCACGCGCATGCTTGTCGTCACCGATGGCGACAAGGCCGGCGGCGATGCTCTGGCCAAGACGCTCGGCCTCGAGATCTTCGCGCTGCGCGGCCAGACGATGATGCCGCAATTCGGCATCGACGAGGGCCTCGATCGCGCGGTGGCGCTCGCTGCCACGCGGCCCGGCAAGCCGGTCGTCGTCGCCGACACCTGGGACAATCCGGGCGGCGGCGTCGCCGGCGACGGCACGCTGATCCTGCGCCGGATCATCGATCGCGGCATTGCCGATGTCGCGGTCGCGACCATCTGGGATCCGATCGCCGTCACCTTCTGCCTCGCGGCCGGCGAGGGCGCCCGCATCCAGCTCCGCTTCGGCGGCAAGGCCGGTCCCGATGGCGGCGCGCCGATCGATGCCGAAGTCGATGTCATCAGGGCAGTGGAGGAGGGCTGGCAGAGCTTCGGCCGCAGCCGCGTGACGCTTGGCCCGGCGGCGCTGGTGCGTCTCGTCGGCACGACGATCGACGTCATCCTCAACACCAACCGCACCCAGACCTTCGAGCCGGACATCTTCACCAATCTCGGCATCGACCCGATGGCGAAGGCGATCCTGCTCGTGAAATCCACCAACCACTTCCATGCCGGCTTCGCGCCGATCGCGGCGGAGATCGTCTATATCGACGCCGGGGCGCCCTATCCGTCCAACCCGCGCGTCACCGCCTATCGCAAGCTCGACCGTCCGATCTGGCCCCGCGTCGAGGATCCGCACGGGCTGGCGGAGCGGCAGGGCGAGGCCGGGTAGGACAGATCGACATTCGGCTTCGGTCACGATGAGCGACCGCTCCCACTTGTCATTGCCGGGCTTGACCCGGCAATCCAGTCTTTGCGTGTCGGTCCGGGATTGTGTTCTGTCAGCCAGAGAAAGTCTGGGTTGCCGGGTCAAGCCCGGCAACGACAACTGCGAGCATGTTAAGCTGCGACAAAGCCTGAATGTCGATCGGTCATAGGCGCTGGGTCCAACCCCACCCCATCCGTCACTCCGCCCTTCGCCGGTGTGACGCTTCGGCGCGTTTCGAATGATCCGCCGCGCTGCCCAATCTGAAAACTCGTTTCAGATTGCATGCAAGTCGGCCGACGAGATCTCATTTATCCACAAAGCCGGCTTGACAGCCCGTCATGATGCGGCATGATTGTGGAAAGAATTTACAGAATGGGTGGTCAGCTCTGAGGGGCGATCAAACCGTTTTCTGACGCTGCAGGGGAATTCATGAAAGTCGGCATTGTCGGGCTCGGCTATCGGCTGGGCTATCTGGCGCGTATCTTTTCGGCCTCGCTCCCGGACTTCGAAGTGGTCGGCTATGTCGATCCCGAGCCGGCCGGCCTCAGCTATTGCAAGCAGTTCGGCGTTCCCGTCGGCACGTCCTACGAGACGCTGGAGGGCATGATCGCCGGCGAGACACTCGACCTGCTGATGGTCGGCTCGCCCAATCACCTTCACCTCGGCCATATCCGCATCGGCCTCGACAACGGCCTCAAGGTCTTCTCCGAGAAGCCTGTCGTGACCACCGTCGAGGAGACGATGGACCTCGCGAGGCTGATCGCCGAGTTCGGCCCCGACAGCGTCATGGTCGGTCTCGTGCTGCGCTATGCGCCGCTCTATGTCGACCTCCGCAAGGCGCAGGCCGACGGCCTGCTCGGCGACATCGTCTCGATCGAGGCATCAGAGCATATCGCGCCCTATCACGGCGCCTTCTTCATGCGCGACTGGCGCCGCTACGAGAAGTATTCCGGCTCGTTCATGCTGGAGAAGTGCTGCCACGACCTCGATCTCTACAACGGCGTCGTCGGCGCGCGCCCGGCGCGGGTGGCGAGCTTCGGCGGCAAGAAGAGCTTCATCCCGCAGAACGCGCCTGAAGGTCTCGGCATCAACGACACCGAGGTCTATCATCGCAAGCCGAGCGGCTGGATGGGCAGCGACAAGGTGTTCGACGGCGACGGCGACATCATCGACTACCAGACCGCCCTCGTCGAATACGCCAACGGCGTCGCGATGACCTTCCACACCAATCTGAACGTCCCCGATGAATTCCGCCGCTTCTGCGTGGTCGGCGCCAAGGGCATGGCAGAAGGCGATTTCGTCCGCAATTTCTTCAAGGTGCATGACGCGCGCACCTCGGCGAAGCTGATCGACACGACCTATACCGGCTCGGAACTCTCCGTGCATTACGGCGCTGACGAGCAGATGGCGCGCGATATCGGCGCCCATATGCTGAACGGCGCGCCGCTGCCGGTCTCCGTCGTCAATGCGCTCGAGGCCGGGCTCCTCGCCCTCTCGATGGATGCGGCCCGGCGCAGCCGAACCGTCGTCGACATGACCGAGACCTGGCAGCGCTTCGATGCGGCGCTGTCCGGCACCGGCGGCTGAGGGAGCAGGCGGATGACGCGGTCCCGGAGTGCCACGCTCTTCGCCTTCGCCCTGCTGCTGCCGGCCATCCTCTACATCCTCGTCATCGTCGCCTATCCGCTGGTCGATACGTTCACGCTCTCCTTCACCGATGCCTCGCTGCGCAAGACGGTGAAATGGGTCGGCTGGGCCAATTACCAGAAGATCTTCGGCGCCGATTTCGCGACGATCATCGTCCGCACCTTCGTCTGGACGTTCTTTTCGGTCGCGATCAAGATGATCATCGGCACCTGCGGCGCCGTGCTCTTGAATGTTCTGGTGCCGGGACGGGCGCTCTTCCGCGTGCTGACCCTGCCGCCCTGGATCGTGCCGATGGCCATCGGCATCTTCATGTGGGGCTGGATGTATAACGGCCAGTTCGGGATGATCTCGGGCGTCCTGCAGAATGTCGGCCTGCTCGACCGGCCGCTCGCCTGGCTCGCCTATGGCGGCACGGCGTTCTGGGCGACCATCCTCACCGATGTGTGGATCGGCGTGCCGCTGGTGACGCTCTATCTGCTCGCCGCCATCCAGTCGATCCCGAAGGATCTCTACGAGGCCGCGTGGACGGACGGGGCAGGGCGCTTCTATCGCTTCCGACGGATCACGCTGCCGCTGATCGTGCCGGCGCTCGTCACCATGTCGATGCTGTCGCTGATCGCCACCTTCAATTCGTTCGACATCATCTGGATCCTGACCCAGGGCGGACCGAACGGCCAGACGACGACGATGATCATCGACACCTACAAGACGGCGATCGGCTCCTACAAATATGGCGAAGGCGCCGCGCGGGCCGTGATGATCTGCCTGTTCCTGTCGGTGTTCTGCGTTCTCTATTTCCGCATCACCAGCAAGATCTCGGGGGAAGCGAAATGAGCAGCGGACGTCCGATGATCGATCGCTATCGCTGGTATGAATATGTCGCGATCTATGCCGGCATGGCACTGTTCCTCGCCTTCGTGCTGGCGCCCTTCGTCGAAGGCTTCCTCGTCTCGCTGAAGCCGCTGTCGCATCTCTTCTCGTCGCCCTACCGGTTCTGGCCGGACGACGGCTCGTTCGACGCCTATGTGACGATGTGGCAGAGCGTGCCGCTACTCGGCCGCTACATCATCAATTCGCTGCTGATCTCGACGGTGGCGACGCTCGCCGTGCTGGTGCTGGTGGTGCCCGCCGCCTATGCCTTCGCGCGGTTCGAGTTTCCGGGCGCCGGCGCGCTGCTCGGCGCGTTCCTCGCCGTCAACATGTTCTCCGGCGCGGTGCTGCTGATCCCGCTCTACCGGCTGATGCGCTCGCTCGGCCTCCTCAACACCTATTTCGCGATGATCGTGCCGGGCGTCGCCTTCCTGATCCCCTCGGCGATCTGGCTGCTTCGGACCTATATGCTGCGCATCCCCAAGGAGCTCGACGAAGCCGCCTGGGTCGATGGCGCCAGCCGGTTCTATATCCTGCGCCGGATCGTGCTGCCGATCGCCGCGCCCGGCATTCTCGTCGTCGCGCTCGCCACCTTCATCGGCGCCTATGCGCAGCAGTTCATCTTCGCCCTGACGTTCAATTCCAAGTCCGAATACATGCCGCTCGCGGTCGGCCTCTTCTCCTTCTTCGGCAAGGAGCGTGTGGTCTGGAACGAATTGATGGCGGCAAGCTTCGTCGGCATCGCCCCGGTGATGATCGGCTTCATCTTCCTGCAGCGCTACCTCGTCGCCGGTCTGACGGCCGGCGCGGTCAAGCAATAGCGGGCAGGTTCAGCACCGGCCCGACAAGAAGGGCCGGCCAAACAATGAGGGAAAGCGCATGAAACATTACGGGACGCTCCTGGCGGGTGCCGCCGTTGTCCTCTCGACGATGGCCGCCCCGGCCTTTGCCGAGGACAAGTCGGTCACCATGATCCAGTGCGGCGATGCGATCGCCGAGACCTATCCGGACCTGATCAAGGCCTGGGAAGCCAAGAACCCCGGCTTCAAGGTCAATGTCGAGATCGTCGGCTGGGCGCAGTGCCAGGACAAGATCACGACGCTGGCCGCCGCCGGAACGCCGGTGGCGCTCGCCTATGTCGGCTCGCGCACGCTGAAGCAATTCGCCGACAGCGACCTCATCGTGCCGATCCCGATGACCGACGCCGAGAAGGCCGCCTATTATCCGCACATCGTCGAGACGGTGACGTTCAAGGACCAGGCCTGGGGCATCCCGGTCGCGTTCTCGACCAAGGCGCTGTTCTGGAACAAGGCGCTGTTCGAGAAGGCCGGCCTCGATCCGGCCAAGCCGCCGACCACCTGGGACGAGCTCTACAACGACGCGAAGGCCGTCAAGGACAAGACGGGCATCGCCGGTTACGGCCTGCCGGCCAAGACCATGGACAACACGATGCACCAGTTCCTGCATTACGTGTACACCAACAACGGCTCGGTCATCGACGCCGACGGCAAGATCACGCTCGACAGCCCGCAGAATCTCGAGGCGCTCGAATTCATCAAGAAGCTGGTCAGCGTTTCCGAGGATGGTCCCTCGGCCTATGACCAGGACGACATGATCAAGCTGTTCTCGGACGGCAAGGTCGCGATGATCGAGGGCGGCCCCTGGGTGCGCAACCAGGTCTCGAAGGACATCCAGTGGGGCGTCGCGCCGCTGCCGGTCGGCCCGCAGGGCAAGGGTGCCGGCACGCTGCTCATCACCGACAGCCTCGCCGTGTTCAAGGGCACCGGCGTCGAGGACCAGGCCGTCGATCTCGCCAAGCTGCTGACGAGCCCCGAGAACCAGTTCCTCTACGAGAAGACGCATGGCCTGACGCCGCTGCGTCCCGTTGCCGGCGTCGACACGCTGGTCTCGGAAGATCCGAGCTGGAAGCCGTTCCTCGACGGCATCGCCTTCGGTGGCCCGGAGCCGCTCTTCCTCGACTACAAGGGCTTCCAGAACGCTCTGATCGACATGGTCCAGTCGGTCGTCACCGGCTCGGCCGAGCCGGCCGCCGCGCTGACCAAGGCCGCCGTCGCGATCGACCAGTACAAGTAAGACCGACGGCTGTCGCCGCCGTTCGGCGGCAGCCGTTCCCCACTGTCATTGCCGGGCTTGACCCGGCAATCCAGCCTTCGCTTCGGCGCCAGAAGTCTGGATCCCCGGGTCAAGCCCGGGGATGACAGCCAAGGACATGCGGCCGTGTCCGCATGACGATCCACGACCGGAGACCGCCCCCTTGAGCGAACTGACCCTTTCCCGCCTGAAGAAGTCCTTCTCCGGCACCGACGTCATCAAGGGCGTCGATCTCGAGGTCAGCGCCGGCGAATTCGTCGTGTTCGTCGGCCCGTCGGGATGCGGCAAGTCCACGCTGCTCCGGATGATCGCCGGCCTCGAGGAGGTCACGTCGGGCGAGATCGTCATCGCCGGCAAGACCGTCAACGACCTGCCGCCGGTGCAGCGCGGCATCGCGATGGTGTTCCAGTCCTATGCGCTCTATCCGCATATGAGCGTTTTCGAGAACATCGCCTTTCCGCTGCGCGTCGAGAAGCTGCCCGAAGCCGAGGTCAAGAGCCGCGTCGGCGAGGCCGCGCGCGTGCTGCAGCTCGAAAGCCGGCTGCAGCAGAAGCCGGGCACGCTCTCGGGCGGTCAGCGCCAGCGCGTCGCCATCGGCCGCGCGATCGTGCGCGAGCCGAAGATCTTCCTGTTCGACGAGCCGCTCAGCAATCTCGACGCGGCGCTGCGCTCCGACATGCGCATCGAGCTGACGCGGCTGCACAAGAAGCTCGGCGCGACCATGATCTATGTGACGCATGACCAGGTCGAGGCGCTCACCATGGCCGACAAGATCGTCGTCCTGAATGCGGGCCGCATCGAGCAGGTCGGCTCGCCGCTCGATCTCTATCATCGCCCGCAGAACCGCTTCGTCGCCGGCTTCATCGGCAATCCCAAGATGAACTTCCTCGAAGGCCGCTGCACGGCGGCGGGCGCATCCGGCATCACCGTCGATCTCGGGGCGCTCGGAACCGTGACGCTGCCGCGGCCGGGCGCCGCGGCGCTGGTCGGGAAGACGCTCGCGGTCGGTATCCGGCCGGAGCATCTGCATCTCGATGAACCCGGCGGTTTCCGCCTGACGATCAAGCCCGGCATCATCGAGCGGCTCGGCATCCACACCGTCGCCTATGCGCCGCTGCCGAATGGCGACACCTTCGTCGCCCTGTTCGAGGGCGATCCCGATGTCGCCGACGACACCGAGATCGTCGTCAGCGTCGATCCGGCGGCCTGCCATCTGTTCGACGAGGCCGGCGCCGCGGTCGGGCTGGCGGCCTGACGGGCGTCCGCCGCCGCATTCGTTTTCAAGGGCGTCCGGCAGGGCCGGGCGGGGAGGAGTGAACGGCGCCATGCTCGATCTGGTCGGGCTCATGCAGACGGAGATGGAGAGCTTCAGCCGCTCCGAGCGGCGGCTCGCCGATCTCATCCTGTCCGAC
The DNA here is from genome assembly GCA_965229325.1 of Kaistia sp. Classification (GTDB taxonomy): domain Bacteria; phylum Pseudomonadota; class Alphaproteobacteria; order Rhizobiales; family Kaistiaceae; genus Kaistia. The sequence continues at coordinate 4,733,275 of OZ245873.1, forward strand.
GTCCAGTCGGCGGTGAACGACTCGATCGTCGAGCTCGCCGCGCGCGCCGACACCTCGCCGCCGACCGTGACGCGGTTCTGCCGCCGCCTCGGCTGCCAGAGCTTCGCTGACTTCAAGGTCCGCCTGGCGCAGAGCCGCTTCATCGCCGCGCGGCGCTATCTGGTGCCGCCGCGCGGGCCGGAGACGGCGAGCGAGATCACGCGCCACATCGTCAACTGCGCCCAGACGACGCTCTATTCCTTCTTCGAGACGATCGATCCGCTCGCCATCGAGGCGGCGGCCGAGAAGATCGTCGCTTCCAGCTATGTCCTCGCCTTCGGCTCCGGCGGCGCCTCCTCGATGGTGGCGAACGAGTTCGAGACGCGGCTGTTCCGGCTCGGCCTCCGCGTCACCGCCTCGATCGACCATCAGGCGCAGATGATGCGCACGGCCGGCGCGCCGAAGGGCACCGTGATCATCGCCTCCTCGACCAGCGGTCGCAACCTGCCGCTCGCCAACACGCTCGCCATCGCCGGCGAATATCATCTGGAGCGCATCGTGCTGACGCGGCCGGGCTCGCCCGTCGCCGAACATGCCGATGTGCTGCTCGCCATCGATGTGCCCGAGCAGGACGACATCCTCCGGCCGTCATCGGCGCGCTATGCTTTCCTCGCCATGATCGACGCCGTGGCGCAGACGGTGGCGACCCGCATGCAGGGCCGCGCCGTCGAGAGCATGCGGCGCATCAAGAACCAGCTCATGATCAACCGCGACGGCGACGACACCCAGCCGCTCGGCGATTGATCCGCATGAGCGAGCGAGATGGATAGCTTTCTACACCTCTCCCTGAGGGAGAGGTCGACGGCGAAGCCGGCGGGAGAGGGTTTACGGCCTCTTCCGGATGCTCCGTAAACCCTCTCCCGGACCTTCGGTCCGACCTCCCCCTCAGGGGGAGGTGGACCATAAGCCCGATCCAACAGCGTCCCGACCACAGGCTACAGACCATGACCTCATCCCCGCGCGCCGCCTTTCACCTCGTCACCGAATGGACGCCGCCGGCGGATGGTGTGGCGCTCGCTTATCGGCTGACGCTGACCAATCGTTCGGGCGCGGCCGTCGAAGGCTTCCGTCTCTGCGTCAGCGGCCCGGCGCGGATTGATCCGGCCGCGGTGATCGACGGCGGCACGCTGGTCGCCCGCCTCTCCAACCACAGCGAATTCGCGCCGCCTCAGGGCTTCGTGCTCGCGGCCGGCGCAAGCTGGACCGTCACCGTGCACGGGCTTTCCTATCCGCTGCGCCACTGGACCGATGGCGCCGGCGCGGCCTATCTGGCGCTCGCCGATGGCAGTACGGCCGCTGTCGGTGTCGGCCCGACCAGCGCGCGCGGCGACAACGCGCCGCTGAAACGCGGCGTGGCGCCGTTCCCGGTTCCCGCCGCCGCGCCGGTTTCGATCTCCGTCATCCCCTGGCCGGCCGAGGTCGCCATCCGCGGCGCGGCCGCGACGCCGGCCGGGCTCGCGCTCATGGCGGAGGGCGGCGCGGCGAGCGAGGCGGCTCTGGCATTCGCGACGCTCGCCGATGCGCTCTTTCCGGGCGATGCGCTGGTGCGCCCCGTTGCCGAGGGCGGCCTGCCCGTCACGTTCGAGGTCGATGACGCGCTGGCGGCCGAAGCCTACCGGCTCGATTTCGCCCCGACCGGGGTCGTCGTCACCGGCCGCGGCCATGCCGGCTTCCTCTATGGGCTGATCACGCTCGGTCAGATCCTCCGCGGTGCCCTCCGCCATCCGGCGACGTTCTTGTTCCCGGCCGCGGGTGCGATCAGCGATGCGCCGGCGCTCTCCTGGCGCGGGTCGCATCTCGACGTGTCGCGCCAGTTCTATGCGACCGGCGAGATCAAGGCCTTCCTGCGCATCCTCGCCTGGAACAAGCTGAACCGCTTCCACTGGCATCTTTCCGATGACGAGGCCTGGCGGATCGAGATCGAGGCTTATCCGGCGCTCACCGAGATCGGCGCCTGGCGCGGCCATGGCCTCGCGGTGCCGTCGCTGCTCGGCTCGGGCGCCGAGCCGATGGGCGGCTACTACACCAAGGCGGCGATCCGCGAGATCGTCGCCTATGCGGCGAGCCTCGGCATCGCCGTGGTGCCCGAGATCGACATTCCCGGCCATTGCTATGCGATGCTGAAGGCGATCCCCGAACTCGTCGACCCCGGCGAGACGGGCGAGTATGTCTCGGTACAGGGCTTCCCGAACAACTGCCTCAATCCGGCTCTGCCGGCGACCTACAGCGTCATCGAGACGATCTTCGACGAGATCATCGCGCTGTTCCCCTCCCGCATCATCCATATCGGGGCCGACGAGGTGCCGCTCGGCGCCTGGTCCGGATCGCCGCTGGCGCTGGCGCGGCTCGAGGAGGTCGCAGGCCCGGCGGTGGCCGCGGCGCATGCGCTGAGGTCCAATGTCGTCACCAATCATCACGGCGCCGACGAGATCGAGGGATCGGGCGCCGCCATCCTGCAGGCGGAATTCCTCGGCCGCATCCAGGCCTTCCTCGCCTCGCGCGGCTGCATCACCGGCGGCTGGGAAGAGGCGGCGCATGGCCATGTCATTGACAAGGCCAAGGTCTATCTCGTCGGCTGGCGCACGCATGAGATCTCGGCGGCGCTGGCGGGCGAGGGCTACGACATCGTCGTCTCGCCGGGACAGGCCTATTATCTCGACATGTCCCAGGCGGTCGACTGGAGCGAGCCCGGCGCCGGCTGGGCCGGCTACTCGAGCCCTGAGAAGACCTATCGCTTCGATCCGACGGCCGGCTGGAGTGAGGCGCAGAGGGCACATTTCCTCGGCATCCAGGCCTGCATCTGGTCGGAGCCGATGGCCGACCGCGCGATCTTCGATCGTCTCGTCTTCCCGCGCCTCTCGGCCATCGCCGAAAGCGGCTGGACCAAGGCCTCGGACAAGTCGTGGGAGCGCTTCCGCGCCATCGCCGGGCTGATGCCGAACCTCTATGGCTGGCAGGAGACGGCGGGAGAGGCAGCATGAGGATTGCCGTCGGCGGCATTCACACGGAATGCTCGACCTACAACCCGCTGCTGGCGACGACGATCGACTTCACCGTGCTGCGCGGGGCGGAGCTGACGGAGGCCGCCGACTTCGCTTGCCTTCAGGACTGGGACTGGGAGATCGCGCCGACGCTGCATGCTCGCGCCATTCCCGGCGGCCCTGTCGAGCGCGCCACCTATGAGGCGTTCAAGACGGAGTTTCTGGAGCGGCTCGAGGCCAGCCTGCCGATCGACGGGCTCTATCTCGCTCTGCATGGCGCGATGAAGGTCGACGGCATGGATGATTGCGAGGGAGACTGGTGCGCGGCTGCCCGCGCCGTCGTCGGGCCGGACTGCCCGATCGCGGCGAGCTACGACCTGCACGGCAATGTCAGCCAGCGCGTCATCGACGCCATCGACATGTTCTCGGCCTATCGCACGGCGCCGCATATCGACGTTACCGAGACCAAGCGGCGGGCGCTCGCGATGCTCCATCGGCGGCTCAAGGGCGAGATCGATCCCTTCGTCGTCTGGGCCAAGGTGCCGGTGCTTCTGCCCGGCGAGCGGACCAGCACGGTCGATGAACCGGCGCGCTCGCTCTACGCCCGGCTTCCGGCCGTCGACGCTGTGCCGGGCATTCTCGATGCCTCGATCATGGTCGGCTATGTCTGGGCCGACGAGCCGCGCGCCACGGCCTCGATCATCGTGACCGGCACCGATCGCGCCGCGATGGTGCGCGAAGCCGAGAAGCTGGCGGCTGCCTATTGGGAGGCGCGCGAGCAGTTCGCCTTCGGTCCGGTGACGGTGCCGCTCGACGAGTGCCTGGCGCTCGCCAATGCGTCCGTGACCCATCCGGTGATCCTCGCCGACAGTGGCGACAACCCGACCGGCGGCGGGGTCGGCGACCGCGCTGATGTGCTCGCCGCGTTCCTCGAAGCTGGCCGGGGCAGGGCGCTCTTCGCCGGCATCGCCGACCGCCCGGCGACGGAGGCGGCCTATCGCGCCGGCATCGGCGCCCGCCTCTGGCTGTCGATCGGCGCGACGCTCGATCCCTCCAGCCGGCCCGTCGATGTCGAGGCCACCGTGGTCGCGCTGCTCGACACCGCCGAGCCGCTGCTGCGCGAGGCGGTGGTGGCGATCGGCAACGCGTCCGTGATCCTCACTGCGCGCCGCCGGCCGTTCCACGATCTCGAGGACTTCGCCCGGTTCGGCTTCCATCCGCGCGATTTCGATCTCGTCGTGGTCAAGTCCGGCTATCTCTCGCCCGACCTTGCGCCGCTCGCCAATCCGAACCTGATGGCGCTCACTGAAGGGGTGGTCGACCAGGACATCCCGCGCATCGGCAACGAGCGCCGGAAGCGGCCGGTGTTCCCCTTCGATCGGGATTTCGACTTTGCGCCGGTCGTTCTGTCGTCGGCGCGGGCGGGGTAGGAAGCAAGTCCCCCACCCCAGCCCTCCCCCGCAAGGGGGGAGGGGGCGCTGCGGCGCGTCTGTGCGTGCTCTTCGAAGACTGTGTGATACCGATCGAGCGGGAAGCCGGACTCCTTCCGCCCTTGCGGGCGATCGACTGTCTTCCAAACCAGCCGAAGCGTCACCCCGGCGAAGGCCGGGGCCCATGAACACCGCAGGCGCGGAGTGATGTGGGCCGGTGTTCCTGGATCCCGGCCTTCGCCGGGATGACGGATAGGGTGGGGCTGAACCCGGTGGTCAAGAGAGATCAAGGGCGAGCGTCGAGGCCTCGCATTCCCGCTTGTATGATGACTGCGAACGCGCGATGAGGGTGCGTCCCTCGCAGTCTCCCGCCGATGACCTCGACCGCTCCCAAATCGTCGCTGATCGCCTTTCTCGTCGCCGGTGCGTTCTTCATGGAGAACCTCGACGGCACCGTGATCGCGACCTCGTTGCCGGCGATGGCGCACTCGTTCGGCGTGCAGCCGGTCGATCTCAATATCGGCATGTCCGCCTATATGCTGACGCTGGCGATCTTCATTCCCGCCAGCGGCTGGATGGCCGATCGCTTCGGCGCGCGGACGATCTTCGCCTCGGCCGTCGCGGTGTTCACGATCGCCTCGGTGCTCTGCGCTATCAGCGAGGGGGTGCTCTCCTTCACGCTCGCCCGCATCCTGCAGGGCATGGGCGGCGCCATGATGGTGCCGGTCGGCCGGCTCGTCGTGCTTCGGAATACCGCCAAGCCCGATCTGATGCGGGCGATCGCGACGCTGACCTGGCCGGCGCTGTCGGCGCCGATCCTCGGGCCCCCGCTCGGCGGCTTCATCACCACCTATGCCTCCTGGCACTGGATCTTCATCCTGAACGTGCCGATCGGCATCGTCGCGCTGGCGCTGTCGTTCTGGCTGATCCCGAACGACCGCACCGGCGATCGGCCGAGTTTCGACTGGCTCGGCTTCCTCTTTACCAGCCTTGCCTGTGCCGGGCTCATGTACGGGCTCGAGCTCATCGGCCAGTCGGCCGAGGAGGGCATCGTCGGCGCGGCGATCCTCGCCGCCAGCATCGTCTTCGGCTTTGCCGCCTGGCGCCATGCCGGCCGCCATCCCCATCCCGTGCCTGATCTCGCCGCCGTCAGGATCCAGACCTTCGCCGTGACGATGAAGGGCGGCTCGCTGTTTCGCACGGCCGTGAGCGCGGTGCCGTTCCTGCTGCCGCTCCTGCTCCAGCTCGGCTTCGGCCTCGATCCGTTCGAGGCCGGCCTCTATGTGCTGGCGCTTTTTGCCGGCAATCTCGGCATGAAGCCGCTCACCAGCGCCGTGCTGCGCCGCTTCGGCTTCCGCACCACGCTGATCGGCAACGGCCTCCTCTTCGTCGCGACCATGGTCGCCTGCGCCTTCCTGACGCCGGCGACGCCAGGCTGGGTGATCGCGGCGCTGTTCGTCGTCAGCGGCGCGGCGCGCTCGATGCAGTTCACGGCGATCAACACGCTCGCCTTCGTCGACGTGCCGCAGCCGCAGATGGCCGGCGCCAACATGCTGTTCAGCCTGGTGCAGCAGATCACCTTCGGCCTCGGCATCGCCGTCGGCGCCGTGGCGCTGCGCTTTGCCGACAGCATCGCGACGCCGGAGGCGGCCTCGCTCGGCCTCGTCGACTTCCGCTATGCCTTCCTCATCATCGGCGCGCTCGGTCTTCTCGGCCTCTATGACAGCCTCTCGTTGCCCCGCGATGCCGGGGCGCTGGTGAGCCGCCACCGCCACCGCGAAAGCGCCGCGGCGCCGCGCCCTTGACGCGGCAAGGCCGCAGGCAATATCTCGCGCCCCAGAAACGCCACGGCCGGGCGCGAAACGGGGTTCATGCCCGCACATCCCGGGACCGCAGCCAAGGAGCCTTGCCATGAACGCCATCAACCGCGATCCCTTCCTCACCCATGACGTCAAGCTCGACCGTCTCGGCGAAGTGGCGGTGCGCGTCGGCCTCGGCCTCGAGAAGGGCCAGGAACTGGTGATGACGGCGCCGATCGACGCGCTGCCGCTGGTCCGCCGCATCACCGAGCATGCCTACAAGGCCGGCGCCTCGCTGGTGACGACGCTCTTCTCCGACGAGGACTCGACGCTGGCGCGCTTCCGCTTCGCGCCCGACGGCAGCTTCGACACGGCCTCGGCCTGGCTCTATGAGGGCATGGCCTCGGCCTTCCGCGGCGGCGCCGCGCGCCTTGCCATCGCCGGCGAGAACCCGTCGCTGCTCTCCGCGCAGGATCCGGACAAGGTCTCGCGTGCCAACCGCGCCCGCTCGAAGGCCTATCAGCCGGCGCTGGAGCTGATCGCCGGCTTCGACATCAACTGGACGATCGTCTCCTATGCCGCGCCGTCCTGGGCCAAGGCAGTGTTCCCCGACGAGCCCGAGACGGTCGCGGTCGCCAAGCTCTGGGAGGCGATCTTCGCCGCCTCGCGCGTCGATCGCGTCGATCCGGTCGCCGCCTGGGACGAGCACAACAAGGCGCTGCACGCCCGCACCAGGCTGCTCAACGACAAGCGCTATCATGCGCTGCATTTCACCGGCCCCGGCACCGATCTCACGGTCGGCCTCGCCGATGATCACGAGTGGGAAGGCGGCGCCTCGACCGCGAAGAACGGCATCGTCTGCAATCCGAACATCCCCTCCGAGGAGGTGTTCACGACGCCGCACAAGGATCGCGTCTCCGGCACCGTCACCAGCACCAAGCCGCTCTCCTACCAGGGCACGCTGATCGACGAGATCTCCGTCCGCTTCGAGGACGGACGCATCGTCGAGGCGCATGCGAAGTCGGGCGAGAACGTGCTGCACAAGGTGCTGGAGACCGACGAGGGCGCGGCCCGGCTCGGCGAAGTCGCGCTGGTGCCGCATTCCTCGCCGATCTCGGCCAGCGGGCTCCTCTTCTTCAACACGCTCTATGACGAGAACGCCGCCTGCCATATCGCGCTCGGCCAGGCCTATGCCAAATGCATCCGCGGCGGCGACACGATGACGGGCGAGGAACTCGCCGAGAAGGGCGCCAATCGCTCGCTGATCCATATCGACTGGATGATCGGATCCGGCGAAGTCGACATCGACGGCGTCTCCGCCTCGGGCGCCGCCGAGCCGATCATGCGCAAGGGCGAGTGGGTCTGAGGCGCCGCGCGGATCGCGCCGCGAGCACTTTTCTGTGAGGGCGACGGAAAGGTCGCCCTCCTGTTGCGGCGCCGCGCCGCGCCTGATTTCCCGGCCTCAATCCGGCCAGATTTGCGGCCTCATCAGACGGGCAACGCAATATCTTGGAAGAATGCTTCGCGAGACCTTGATCGCGCAGGCGCTTTCTCGGGGATCACATGACACACGCTGCGATGGCATCGCACGGTTCCGAACGGGACCTTGCCGCGTCTTCACCCTCCGACAATGGTCAGCCGCTTCAGCCCGAGGCTGAGGACGGGGCTCCCCGCAGCCGGATCGACCGGGTGCTCGGCTTCATCTCGGCCTGGAAGCCGGCCATCGGCGCCGCCGCGGGCCTTGCCGTTCTCGTCCTCGTCTGGCTCGCGATCAACAAGCTGATCGGCGAGGTCAACTACGACGACGTCATCGACGCGCTGCATGCGACGCCGATCACCGCCATCGCCGCGGCGCTCGGGCTGACGGCGCTCTCGTTCCTGTCGCTCAGCATCTATGACTGGTCGGCGCTCGCCCATCTCGGCCGCCGCGTCCCCTATCATCTGGTGGCGCTGACCTCCTTCTGCGCCTATGCGGTCGGCAACACCGCCGGCTTCGGGCCGCTCACCGGCGGCGCGATCCGCTTCCGCTTCTATGGCCGCCTCGGCTTCGAGCCGGCCGATGTCGCGCGCATCGTCGCCTTCATCACCGTCGCCTTCGGGCTCGGCCTTGCCGGCGTCACGGCGCTCGGCCTCGTCTTCGATCCGGTCGACGTCGCGGCGCCCGTCGGCCTGCCGCCGGCGATCCTCGCCGCGATCGGCGGCGCGATCCTCCTGGCCCTCGCAGCGCTTCTTTGCTGGTCGGCCTTCGGCTCGGGCCGCATCGGCTGGCGCGGCCTCTCCGTCGCGCTGCCGACGCCGCGCATCATGCTGATGCAGTTCGGCGGCACGATGATCGACGTCGCCACCTCGGCCGCCGTGCTGTGGGTGCTGCTGCCGCAGACCGATGTCGGGCTGCCGGCCTTCATCGCCATCTATGCGGTGGCGATCGGCCTCGGCGTCGCCAGCCATGTCCCGGCCGGCCTCGGCGTGTTCGAGGCGGTGATCGTCGCCGTCATCGGCCGCACCGCGCCGGTCGACCAGGTGCTGTCGGCGCTGTTCCTCTATCGCATCATCTATTACGGCGTGCCGCTGCTGGTCGCCTCGGGCCTCGTTACGGCGCTCGAAGTACGCCGCGCCGCCGCGGGCAGCCAGGCCTCGCGCGTCATCAAGGCCGGCGCGCATCTCTCGCCGCGCGTCCTCTCCGCGCTGACGCTCGCCATGGGCGCGGCGCTGATCTTCTCCGGCGTGACGCCGGCGGCCGATTCCCATCTCGACCTCCTCTCTACCATCCTGCCGCTGCCGATCGTCGAGGGCGCGCATTTCATCGAGAGCGTGCTCGGCCTCGGGCTGATCGCCATCGCGCGCGGCCTCGCGCATCGGCTCGACGGCGCCTGGTGGGCGGCCGTCGTCTCGGTTGGCGCCGCTGTCGTGCTGTCGCTTCTGAAGGCGATCGCCGTCACCGAATCCGTCGCGCTGGCGCTCCTGTTCCTCGCGCTGATCGCGACGCGCGGCGAGTTCACGCGGCCGGCCTCGCTGCTGCATCAGCGCCTGACGCCCGGCTGGTTCTTCGCCATTGCCACGGTCATTGTCAGCGCTGTCGTCGTGCTCTTGTTCGTCTACAGCGACATCGACTATTCGCATCAGCTCTGGTGGCAGTTCGAGTTCTCGGAAGAGGCGCCGCGTTCGCTGCGCGCCCTGCTCGGCGTCGTCATCGCCGCCGGCTCGCTCGCCGCCTGGTCGCTGCTGCGGCCCTCCAAGGGCAAGACCGGCACGCCGACCGACGAGGAGATCGCCGACGCCGTCGCGATCCTCGCCGACCAGCCTTATCCGGATGCCAATCTCGTGCGCATGCGCGACAAGACGCTGCTGTTCTCGGAGGATAGGCGCGCCTTCATCATGTTCGGCCGGCAGTCGCATTCCTGGGTGGCGCTGTTCGATCCGATCGGGCCGCGCGACGCCTGGCCTGGGCTTGTCTGGCAGTTCGTCGAGATGGCGCAGGCGGCCGGCGGACGGGCGATCTTCTACCAGGTGCAGCCGCAGAATCTCGCGCTCTATGCCGATGCGGGCCTGCGCGCCTTCAAGCTCGGCGAGGCGGCGCAGGTCGACCTGCAGAGCTTCGAATTGAAGGGCGGCAAGCGGGCGAGCCTCCGCCACGGCAACAACCGCTCGATCCGCGAGGGGCTCACCTTCGAACTGCTGGCGCCCGAGGCCGTCGCGGCCGAGATCGACGCGCTGCAGGCTGTGTCCACTCTCTGGCTCGCCGATCACAAGGCGCGCGAGAAACGGTTCTCGATCGGGGCCTTCGACCGTGCCTATGTCGCCGCGCAGTCGGCGGCGGTGGTGCGGCGCGAGGGGCGCATCATCGCGTTCGCGACCGTCATGACGACCGCGCTGAAGCAGGAGGCGACGGTCGACCTGATGCGCTTCTCGCCCGACGCGCCGGCGACGACGATGGAGTTCCTGTTCGTCAACCTGATGCTGGCGCTGAAGGCCGAAGGCTACCGCGTCTTCGACCTCGGCATGGCGCCGCTGTCGGGGCTGACAGGCGGCCCGGCGGCGCCGTTCTGGCACCGGCTCGGCAGCGCCGTGTTCGAACACGGCGAGCGCTTCTACAATTTCAATGGTCTTCGTGCATTCAAGGCCAAGTTCCAGCCTGAATGGCAACCGCGCTATCTCGCCGTCACAGGCGGCGCCAATCCAGTCATCGCACTGGCTGACGTGACCGTCCTGATCAGCGGCGGCCTCAAGGGAGTTGTCGGCAAATGATCCGTATTCTCGCATCGGCCCTTCTGGCGGCCGCGTTTGCCGTCCCGGCTTTCGCCGCGGATGCACCGAAGCCGCTGCCGGCCTTCACCGCCGGCCTGCTCGGCAAGCCGCAGATCCTCGTGCCCGACGGCCCGGTCAGCGGAACCGTGTTCCTGTTCGCCGACAAGGACGGTTGGACGGCGGATGAGGCGGCGCTTGCCGACACGCTGAAGGCGAGCGGTTCGATCGTCGTCGGCGTCGACACCACGGCGATGATGGCCGGGCTCGAGGCCGACAGCGAAGACGAGTGCGTCTATCTCGTTGCCGACATCGAGGACCTGTCGCATCAGATCCAGCGCGCGCTGGCGACCCCCAATTATCACTCGCCCATCCTCGCCGGCGTCGGCACTGCCGGCGCGCTCGTGCTCGCCATCGCTGCGCAGACGCCCGACGCCACGATCGGGCACAGCGTCGCCGTCGATCCGACGATGGTGCTGCCGCTGAAGAAGCCGCTTTGCACCGATGCGCCGCGCCAGCTGGTCGATGGCGGCTCGGTCTATGGCCTTGCCGAGGGCGATCTCACCAATCCGGTCGACGTGCTCTACACCACCGCCGCCCCGAAGGACGGCCGTGATCATGTGACCGAATTGCAGGGCAAGGGCTTCGGCATCAAGTCCAAGGATGTCACCGAGGGGGCCTTCCCGGCGCTGAAGTCGCGGCTCGCGCGGCTCCTGGCGCCGAAGTCGAATGCCGACGATCCGCTCGCCGACCTGCCGCTGGTCGAGCTCGATGCGCCGGTGCAGCATGGCTCGATGGCGATCATCTATTCCGGCGACGGCGGCTGGCGCGATCTCGACAAGTCGATCGGCGATGCCTTCCAGAAGCAGGGCGTGCCGACGATCGGCGTCGACTCGCTGCGCTATTTCTGGTCGCGCAAGACGCCCCAGCAGACCTCGGCCGATCTCGCCCGCATCATCGACTTCTACACCGAGAAGTGGGGCATCGATCACGTCGTGCTGGTCGGCTACTCCTTCGGCGCCGACGTGCTGCCCTCGGCCTATCGGTTGCTGCCGCCCGACGAGCAGAGCCAGGTCAGCGAAATCTCGTTGCTCGGGCTCTCCGACCAGGTTGACTATGTCATCTCGGTCGGCGCCTTCCTCGGCACCAATTCGGGCGATGGCGAGACGCTGCCGGACATCAAGACGATCAAGCCCTCGCTGATCCAGTGCTTCTATGGCGAGGAAGAGGAGGATAGTCTCTGTCCGAAGCTCGAGGGCAGCGGCGTCGAGCTGATCAAGACCACCGGCGGCCATCATTTCGACGGCGACTATGACGGGCTGGCGCGTCGCATTCTGGACGGGCTCAACCGACGGCTGGCCGGCGCTGCCGAACCCGTCGCCAATCGATAGGATGGAATGGGCGTGGACGCAGACGTCGAAGCGGGGCCGGCAGTCGCGGCTGCCGATCCCCTGCCATCGGCGATCGCCTCTTCGCCTCTGCCGGCAGATGTCCGCGTCGAGACGGCCGCGGGTTGGCGCGCCGTGATGCTGCCCGTTCTCCGCTTCGTCTTCGACGCCTCTCTGCTGCCCATGATCGGGCTCGTCCTGGTCGGCCGGCTCGGCCAGCGGGACTGGCTCTTCGAGATGACGAACTATTTCCGGCCGCATATCGCCGCCGTCGTGCTCGTCTTCGTCCTCATCGCGCTGCTGACGGACAGCCGCCCGCGCCTCGCGGTCTCTGCGCTTTTGTTCGGGGCGGCGCTCTTTCCCCTCGTCTGGACGGCGGTCCCCAAGGCTGCGCCGGCCGCAGCGGGCAATCTGCGGCTCATGTCCGCCAATGTGCTGAGGACCAACAGCGATTTCGCGCGGTTCCAGCAGGCCGTTGCCGAGGCCGATCCCGATATCGTCGTCATGCAGGAGGCGATCGCGACCTGGCGGCCGACCGCGACGAGCCTGCCGGGGCTGACCTATGTCACGGACCCCGACCCGCTGAGCTCGATCGTCGTCGCGAGCCGCTATCCGATCCGCTATGCGCCGGTGAAGCCGGCGCTCCGCGCCATGCCGGACGGGCGGACCGGCGGCGCGCGGGCGATCCGGCTCGAGATCGACCGTCCGGGCGCGACACGCCCGCTCATTCTCTACGCGATCCACGCGCCGACGACCCGCCTCGCCGGTGGCTGGTTCGCCCGCAACGCCTATCTCCGGCAGATCGCCCGCCTCGTGCAGCGCGAGCCTGACAGCGCCGACGTCATCGTCGCCGGCGACTGGAACACCGCCTTCTGGTCGCCGACCCTCGGCGAGGTGCTCGCCATCTCCGGCCTCGCGACGACAGAGCCCGGCGCATGGCCGCCGCCAACGCGCTTCTTCCGCGAGTTCGGGTTGCCGCCGGCGCTCGGCACCCCGATCGACCGGATCGCCGTGTCCAGGCGGATCGGCCTCGCGCGCATCGCGGTCGGCGGGGATATCGGCTCCGACCACCTTCCGGTCACCGCCGATCTTGCGCTGCCCTGAGGGCTCACCAGCCCGAGCCGCCGCCACCGCCGCCGCCTGAGCCCGACGAGCCGCCGCCCGACGAGCCGGAGCTCGATCCGGGCGCCGTCGCGGCCGCGGCGACCGTATGCGACAGGCTGGAGCCGAGCCGCTCGACGAGGCTGCCCGGATCGCGATGCGAGCTCGTCATGTACCAGTTCGCCACCGCCGCCGAGGCTCCGGCCGCCGCGAGCACTCCCGCGAACTTCGCCGCCCAGGCATTCTCGACATCGAGCGCCACCGCATAGGGCAGAAAGCGCTCGAAGAGCTCCGGCGTCCTCTCCGGCGGGTGCAGCACCTCGAGGCGGTTTTCCTCCGCCGTGCCGAGATAGTGGCGAAAGCCGGCGACGGCATCGCGCAGCTTCTGGCCCTCGTCCGTCGGGCTGCGCATCCAGCCGAAGGAGGAGACGAGCACCGGCAGGATGACGGACGGCAGCAACAGCGGCGCGGCATCGAGCGGCGCTGTGATCGTGCCGACGAAGGCGATCAGCCCGGCGCCGCCGAAGGCGATCGCGAAAGCGCCGAGGAACACCCAGGTCACCAGCCGCGAGAACAGCGACTGGCCGGTCTGGCCCGCATTCAGCGCGATGCCGACGACGATGCCCGCGACCGAGGCGAAGACGAGGCCGATCACGGCCTGCGCGCCGCGCTCGGGTCCCATCGCCAGGATCAGCCCGAGGCCGGTCAGCGCATAGGTGACGACGGTCAGGAGGATGCCGAGCGCCAGCCAGCCGCCGTTCCAGTGGAAGATCGTGCCGGCATAGCGACCGGCGAGCCCCTGCGACAGGGCGCTCTTCGCCGCCTGCAGCACGGCATGGTTCTTCTGGACGAGCGGTACGGCGACGCTGCCGCGGAAGAGGGCGCTTTCCATCGCGGCCTCCGGCGCATCGAGCGGCGTCGTGCTCGCCTGCCGCGAGACCACCAGCGTCGGGCCGCTGTCGGCGAGCTTCAGACGGCCGTGGACGCCGAGATCGAGCAGCGCAGCCGTGAAGGCGCGGTCGTCGAAGGCCATCGCCGAGACATAGCGCGCCGCCGCCGCCGAGAGACCGTCCGGCGGCGAGAACAGCGGCACCAGCGGTCCGCGCGGCGGGTCGCGGCCGACCCGGAGCCAGGCCAGGAAGAAATAGGCCGCCGTGACCGCGCTGCCGAGAAGGGCGGCGAGCGAGCCCATATTGTCCTCGAGCCACCAGAGCGCCCGCCGCTCGAATGTCGGCGGATCGACGATGCCCTTCTGCCAGGAGGCCGAGACGGTCAGGCCGCTGCCGATCGCGAGCGGCGCCGTCGTGCGGAACAGGATCGTGCCCGGATGGGCGGTGTCCCACAGCACGGAGGCGGCATGCTCGCGCGAGCCGGGCGGGCCGGTATAGGCGATGAAGTTCTGGAAGGCGACCGGCTCCGGCAGCGTGATCCGCGCCTCGGCACTTTCGATCGGAAAGGGCCAGTCGGTGCCGGTGGCGTTCCAGGTCAGCTCGTCGAAATCAGCGAAATAGCCGATCTGCCGCGTGATGCGATAGCGGATGACATAGTCGTGCGGGCCGAATGGCACGAGCGCATCGGCCGAGCCGATGCGGATGCGTGTACCGTTGGCGAGCGGCTCGGTCGAGAAGGGTTCCGGCCTGCCGTCGAGGCTGACACTCTCGACATCGAGCCCGACCACGACCGAGGCGCCGCGCCGATCCGTGTAGCGCGTCGGGACATCGCGCAGCAGCCCATGCCGGATCTGGTCGCCCTCGGCCTGGATGCGGATCGTCTCGGTCACGGCGAGGTCGCCGCTCCGCTCGACGGTCACGTCGCTGAAGAACGAGAGGATGCGCTCCTCGGCCGCGGCCGGGAGCAGCGCAGCGAGGAGAGCGAGTCCGGCGAGCGCGGCGCGGCGCATCGCGGGCGGGCTCAGAACGAAACCTTGGGCGCCACCGAGGCCGCGGCGCGGTCCTCGATCTCGTAATAGGGCTCTTCCTTGAAGCCGAGCGTATTGGCGATGAGCACGGCCGGGAAGGACTGGATCGAGGTGTTGAGATCGCGGACGGTGGCGTTGTAGTAGCGCCGCGCCATCTGCATCTGGTCCTCGACCGAGGCGAGTTCGGTCTGCAGCTGGCGGAAATTGGCGTCGGCCTTCAGCTCCGGATAGGCCTCGGAAATCGCGATCAGCCGGCCGAGCGCGCCGGAAAGCGCGGCGTCGGCGGCCGCCTGGCTGGTGACGCTGCCGGCGTTCATGCTGGCGGCGCGCTTGGCGGCGACATCCTCGAACACGCCCTTCTCATGCGCCGCATAGCCCTTCACGGTCTCGACGAGATTGGGGATGAGATCGGCGCGGCGCTTCAGCTGCACATCGATGCCGCTCCAGCCCTCGCGGGCGAGATTGCGCTGGCGGACGAGGCGGTTGTAGAGCGCGACGCCATAGGCCGCGGCAGCTGCGATGACCGCGACGACGATCCATGTGAGCATTGATGTTTCCCCGAACCTTGCAAGGCGCTCTTGATCGGCGCACCTCATTCTAGCGCGTCCGCCGCCGAATTGCGCGCCCCGACCCTCGGCCTATCGGGGCGGCCGGCATTGCTCTATGACCGCGCTCACACGTGTCGGCAACAGCGAGGGCGATGATGACGATCGAGCGCGATCCCGGGCTCCGCGCCGGCCTGCCCGAGGCGATGCGCCTCCTCGTCCAGCGCCATCCGCGCGGGCTCTGGGAGGGGCATATCAATCTCGGCGCCACGGCGCGGTTCTGGCTCGAGCGCCACGCGGCCCTGCGCGCCGACGAGGCCGAGATCCGAGCCGGCATCGCCGCCTTCCGCGAGGGGCGGACCGAGGCCGAGCCGTTCGCGCGCTACCTGCTGCCGCGGCTCCGCCATTTCCTCGGCGATCTCGACGGCCACCACCGCGTCGAGGACGGCCACTATTTCCCGCTCTTCACCGAGGCGGAGCCCGGCCTTGCCGGAGGCTTCGACCTGATGGAGGGCGACCACGAGGTGATCCATGAGCGGATCGAGGCGGTGATCACGACCGCGAACGGGCTGCTCAAGGTCGTGCCATCCGGCGGCGACGACCTTCGCCGCGCCACCGATGCCTATGCGGCGGCGCAGGATGCGCTCGGCAACGCTCTCGCGCGCCATCTCGACGACGAGGAGGATCTCGTCATCCCGCTGATTCTGGAGCGCAGCGAAAGCGGGCTCGGGATCTAGGCTTTCGCCGCCCAGGGCACGAGCCAGCGTTCGAGGAGGCGGATGGCCGCCTCGAGCGCGAAGGCGACCGCGGCGATGACGAGGATGCCCATGATCACGACGTCGGTGACGAGGAACTGTGCCGCCGACTGGATCATGAAGCCGAGGCCGCGCGAGGCGGCGACGAGTTCGGCGGCGACAAGGGTCGACCATCCCGTGCCGAGCGCGATGCGGACGCCGGTCAAGACGCTCGGCAGCGCGCTCGGCAGCACGACATGGCGCACCAGTTGTCCGCGCGTCGCGCCGAGTGCCCGCGCGGCATTGATCCGGTCGGACGCGACGCCGCGCACGCCCGACGCGGTCGCGATCACGATCGGCGCCAGCATTGCGATGCCGATGATCAGCACCTTGGACGGCTCGCCGATGCCGAACCAGATGATGACGAGCGGCAGATAGGCGAGCGGCGGGATCGGACGCAGGATCTCGATCAGCGGATCGAAGATGCCGCGGCCGAGCGGGCTCGCGCCGATGGCATAGCCGATCGGCACGCCGACCGCGATGGCGGCGAGCAGCGCGGCGAAGACACGGCCAAGGCTGGCGGCGAGATGCTGCGCCAGCGTCGCGTCGACGAAGCCGTCGCGGGTGACCGTGACGAACTGGCCGAACACCTCGGCCGGCGCGGGAAGAAAGAGGCGCGGCACCAGGTCGAGGCTGGCGGAGATCTGCCAGGCGGCGAGCAGGACGGCGAGGGTGGCGAGGCTGACGAGGCGCACCGGCACGGCGCGGCGCCGGCGCGGTGCCGTCTCGCGCGCTGCCGGCGTCGCCGGATCGGCGCGATCACCGAGGGCGGCCTCGGCGAGGTCGAAGCTCATGCTGCCTCCCTTTCGAAAATGGCGTCGAGCAGGATCTCGCGCGCGGCGATGAAGTCACGGCTCGCCTTGATCGAGCGCGCCGTCTCGCCGGCGAGGCGGCGACGGCCGAAATCGACCGCGAGCGTCTGCACGACGCGGCCGGGATTGGGCGCCATCACGACGATGCGGGTGGCGAGGAACAGTGCCTCCTCGACGCCGTGGGTGATGAGCAGGGCGCCGGTGCCGCTGCGCGCCCAGACATCGAGCAGCAATTCCTGCATCGCCTCGCGCGTCATGGCGTCGAGCGCGCCGAGCGGCTCGTCCATCAAGAGGAAGGTCGGCTCGGCGGCAAGCGCCCGGGCGAGGCCGACCCGCTGGCGCTGGCCGCCCGAGAGCCGCCAGATCGGACGATCGCCGAGCCCGTCGAGGCCGACGACCTTGAGCGTCGCGTCGGCGATGCGACGGCGCTCGGCCTTGCCGATGCCGGCAAGGCGCGGCGCGAAGGCGACATTCTCGGCCGTCGTGAGCCATGGGAAGAGCGCATCGTCCTGGAAGACGACGGCGCGATCGGCTCCCGGTCCGGTGACCGCGACGCCGTCGACGGCGACCCGTCCCGATGTCGGCGCGACGAAGCCGGCGGCGAGATTGAGCAGCGAGGTCTTGCCGCAGCCGGACCGGCCGACGACCACGACGAATTCACGCTCGCGAAGATCGAGCGAAACGTCGCTGAGCACAAGCGGTCCGCCCTCGTAGCGGAGCGAGACGGCTTGGAGCGCGAGATGGGCCATGGCGCGGTTCCTCGTTCGCGGGCTGTTTCGAACGCAATCGGCCCGTTCCGCGCCAGGGGGACACGGAACGGGCCGGGATGCGCTTCGGGGAGCCGCCTACCCCGAGAGCGGCATCAGTTGGACGCGAGCGCGTCGGTCACGAATTTCGTGGTCACATAGGGCGTGTAGTCGGGCAGTACCGCCGGGATCTTGCCCTGTTCCTTGAGGAAGGCCGAGGCGTCGGCGATCGCCTTGACCGTGCCGCCGCCGAGGAGCGCTGCCGAGGCCTGCTCGTCGAGCTGCGGGAAGTGGTAGCCCTTGAGGAGCGCGGGAACCTCCTCGGCCTTGGCGCCGGTCAGCCGGGCGATGGTCGCGGCCTCGGGTGACTTGGCATCCCAACTCGCGCCCTTCGCCTTGAAATCGGCATAGGCGGCGCCCGTCACCTTGACGAAGGAGGCGACGATCTCCGGGTGCTTCTCGGCGAAGTCCTTGCGGACGATCCAGGCGTCGAAGGTCGGCGCGCCCCATGTGCCGACCTCGGCCGAGTCGGTCAGGACCTTGCCGTTTTCCTTGATCTTGCCGAGCGCCGGATCCCAGACATAGGCGGCGTCGATATCGCCGCGCGACCAGGCGGCGGCGATCTCCGGCGGGCGCAGGTTGAGGATCTCGACCGACTTCGGATCGATGCCCCAATGCTTCAGCGCGGCGAGCAGGCTGTAATGCGTCGTCGAGACGAAGGGCACGGCGATCTTCTTGCCGACGAGATCCTTCGGCTCGGTGATCTTGGCGCCGTCGCGGACGACGAGCGCCTCGCTCTCGCCGATGATCCCGACGACGAAGATGGTCTCGATCGGCAGTTCGCGGCTCGCGGCGGCGGCGAGCGGGCTCGATCCGACATAGCCGATATCGACGGCGCCCGAGGCGATGGCGGCGATCACGTCGGCGCCGGAATCGAACTTCTTCCAGTCGATGCTGGCCCTGGCGGCCTTTTCATAGGTGCCGTCGGCCTGCGGCAGCTTCGAGGGCTCGACCACCGTCTGATAGGCGATGGTGACCTTCGTCTCCTCGGCCTTGGCGTTGACGCCGGCGGCGAAGGTGAGGCCGATGGCGGCGACGCCGGCGAGCACGGTCCTGCGGGTGAAAGCGGTCATGGTGCGTCCTTGGTCATGCGCGCGCGGCGTCACGGGCCGGCGGCGGCGCAAGCGGGATGAAATCTCGGGAACGAAGAGCCGCGAGGCGGCTGGACGGTCAAAGGCGCGTCAACAGAGCCGATCGGTCATGGACGAGTCCCCCTTGAAAGCTTAGCCGTTGTTGGCGCGGGGCAAGCCTTGGGGATCACTGTGGATCCCGAAATCGCCGCGACGATCGATCGTTCGACCGTGGCTTGAGACTAACCAATGACGGCTAACTCGATAAAGGAAGTCGATTTTATAGTTGTGCTTTGGCCGAGCATGACGTGCTGACGAACGCGGTTGTCGCGATCGCCACGTGCCGCCCAACAAAATCGATGCCGTTGGGGTTCCCGCGTAGCTAGGGAGCGGCGGCGCCGGATCATGTCCGGCGGCCGCGCAGGAGGGCCGAAGCGGTGCTCTCGCCGATGCGGCGGCTCAGCCGCCGCGCAGCTTCTGCAAGAGGGCCTGGTCGGGATAACCATCCGGCGGCAGGCCGAAATCGATCTGCGCCGCACGCACGGAGCCTCGCGTGCCGGCGCCGATCATGCCGTCGGCCTTGCCGACCGGATGACCGCGCAGCGCGAGCAGCTTCTGCAGTTCCTGCACTTCCTTGAACGAGAGGCCGTCGATAGTGCCGCCGCGTCCGACCGGCGGCGCGCCGTCGAGGCGGGTCGCGAAATAGGCGGCGGTCAGCGCATAGACGAAGGACTGGTTCCACTGCAGATAGACGTCGAAATTGGCATAGCCGAGGAAGGCGGGGCCATTGCGGCCCATCGGCAGCAGCAGCGTCGCCGGCAAGCCGGCCGGTCCGAGCTTCGAGCCCGGCGCCGCGGTGATGCCGAGGCTCTGCCACTCGGCGACGCTCTTGCGGATCGAAAGGTCCGACTGCGACCAGTCCATCTCGGCGGGAACGCGCACTTCCGTCAGCCAGGGCTGCCCGCGCTGCCAGCCTTCATGCACCAGGAGAGCGGCGGCCGAGGCGAGCACGTCGGGCGCCGAATGCAGCAGGTCGCGCTTGCCGTCGCCGTCATAGTCGACGGCGAAATCGCGGTAATGGGTGGCGAGGAACTGCACCTGGCCGAGTTCGCCGGCCCAGGGGCCCTTCATCTCGGCCGCGCTGAGATCGCCGCGGTCGATGACGGTGAGCGCCGCCATCAGCTGGTCGCGGAAGAGCTCGGAGCGCCGGCAATCATAGGCGAGCGTCGCCAGCGAGCGCAGCGTCGGCATGTCGCCGAGATTGGCGCCGAAATCCGTCTCGAGGCCCCAGAAGGCGACGAGCACGGGCGCCGGCACGCCATAATCCTGATCGATGCGCGCGAACAGCTTGGCGTTCTGCTTGATCAGCTGCGCGCCCTTCTGCAGGCGGTATTTCGCCACCATGCGATCGGAGAACTGCAGGAAGTTCTGCGCGAAGACACTCTGGGCGCGATCCTTGCCGATGACATCGGGCGCATAAGTGAGGCCGTCCAGCGCCGAGGAAACGGTCGCGGGCGTGATGCCGGCGGCCAGCGCCTCGCTCTCGAACTGCTTCAGCCAGGGGGCGAAACCGGCGCCCGTGTTGCTGCAGGTGGCGGCAGACGCCGCTCCCGCCGCGGTCGTCACGAGAAGCACGGTGATGAGCCGCAGCCCGGCCTTCAGCATTCGAAACCCTCCAAGAGGTGAGATGTCCTCGACGACAGGTGACATCGCCGCGCTCCGAATGCAACGCCCGAGCCGCTCATCGGGTTCAGTCCGATCCGTCAATCGCCCTGCGGCCGCGCCGCGTCGTAGGCGGCGACGAGCCGTTTCGGCGCCGCCTCGCGCCAGCAGCGCTCGACCAGCGGCGCCAGTTGATCCGCGTCGCAGGCGGCGAGGCGGACGAGCACATAGGGATAGCCGCGATAATGGTCGGTGATGAAGAAGGTCTCCGGCGCGACCTCGATCAGAAAATCGCGCTCGCCCGGATCGCAGCGCATCGCGAAGACCGTGTCCTCGTCGCGAATGCGGCCGAGGAAGCGCTTGCCGACCACGAAGGACATGGTGCCGTGATGCGTGCTCTCCGCGACGCCGGGGAGGGCGAGGAACAGGCGGCGAAGATCATCGGCATCGACGGGCATCGTTGTCCCCTATCGGGTTCAGCGTCGGCGCAGCAGCCAGGCTCGCAAGAGGGCCTCGCTGTAGGAGGCCGCGCTGCCAACCCGTTCGAAGCCCCACCAGATCACTGCGCCCTGCCAGAGCAGCATCATCTCGCGGGCGGCATCGTGACCGTGTCCGCCGGTGCCGGCAAGCCCCGCAAGGCGCGGCGCGATGAGGGACTGCAGCCGCGCGCCCCATTGTCGTCCGCGCGCGCGGAGGTCGGCGTCGCGAAAATCCTCGCGGAGGATCATCAGCCCGTCGGCATGGGCCTCGATCTCCGCCGGGTGGTCGCCGGACAAGGCGACAAGCAGCGCGATGGCCCCTTCGGGCGTCGGCTCCGTCGCCGCGGCAAGGGCCTCGGTGCGCGCGTCGAGGGCGTCCCAGGCCTGCAGAAGCGCTGCCTTCACGAGAGCCGGCTTCGAGCCGAAGCGCTGGACGAGGGTTGCCGGCGCGAGGCCGGTCGAGGCTGCGAGGGCGGCGAAGGTCAAGCCGTCAGGACCGTTCGCCGCCATGATCGCCAGCGCGGCGTCCAGCACAAATGCGTCGGTCAGGGAGCGGGGACGAGCCACTTGAATTCCATTTTATGAACGAATATTCGTTTATTAATGAGATGCATCAGGAAGGGCAAGGCGATGGCGACGATCCGAGGCTACATGGCAATGAGTGTCGATGGCTACATCGCGGCGCCGGGAGGCGGCATCGACTGGCTTCGCGCCTATGACCGGGTGGATTTCGGCGCGCATGCCTATGATCGCTTCATCCGCGACGTCGAAACGCTCGTCATGGGCCGCGCGACCTATGAGGCCATTGTCGCCATGGACGAGGGTTGGCCTTATGGCGGCAAGCGCGTGATCGTCGTCACCTCCACGCCGCTGGCCGACCCCGCCGGTGCGCTGGAAACCTGGGGAGCCGGCCTCGACGCCTTGATCGCACAGCTCCGCGGCCGCACGGACGGCGATGTCTGGCTCGTCGGCGGCGGGCGCCTGCAACAGGCCTTCATCGCGGCCGGGGCGCTGGACCGGCTCGAACTCTTCATCGTGCCGGAGATCGTCGGCGGCGGTCATCAGACCTTTCCGCCGAACGGGTTTGCGCGGCATGTCCGGCTCGCGGCGGCGGTGACATTCGCCGCCGGCGTGGTGTGCCTCGACTACCGCTTTGACCCCCTCACGCCGCCTGCTGGCGCTGGTGGTCCTTGATCTCACTCGGCGGCGAGTTTGACCGCGTCGTAGAACAGAGCGCTGACGGATTCGCCGCAGTTGATGCGCCGCATCGCCTCGGCCAGCGCCGGGGCGACAGAGAGAACGGTCAGTTTCGGCACGCGCTTCGCCAATGGCAGCGGAACGGTATTGGTGCAGACGATCTCGAGGATATCAGGCTCGGCGGCGAGGCGCCTGAGGCTCTCGCCGGCGAAAATCCCGTGCGTCGTTGCGATGCGAACCGAGCGGGCGCCGCCGGCGCGAAGATGCTGCAACAGTTCCAGCACCGAGCCGCCGCTTGCGATTTCGTCGTCGAGAACGATGACGTCGCGGTCGCTGACATCTCCGATCAATGTCGCGATGCGCACCTGCGTGTCGCTGATCCGCTCCTTGGCGCCGGCGGCGACGGGCAGGTTGAGCCGCCGCGCAAATGCCGCCGCAGTCTTGGCATTGCCAAGATCCGGCGAGACGACGACGGCTTGGCTGAGATCATAGGACTGGAAGTGAGACGACAGCTCGTCGAGCGCATGGAGCTGGTCGACGGGAACGCTGAAGAAGCCGTGCACCTGCGGCGAGTGCAGTGCCATGGTCAGGACGCGGTCGGCCCCGGCCGTCGTCAGGAGATCGGCGACCAGTCGCCCGCCCAGCGAAATCCGCGGCGCGTCCTTCTTGTCCGATCGCGCATAGGAGAAATACGGAATGACGGCGGTGATGCGCGCTGCCGAGGCCCCGCGGGCGGCGTTGAGCATCAGCATCAGCTCGAACAGGTTTTCCTGCACGGGCGCGGTGAGCGGCTGGATCAGGAACACGTCCTGATCGCGGCAGTTGGCCTGAAGCTGAACTTCGAGACAGTCGTTGGAAAAGCGCTTCAGCCGTGTCGGCAGCAACGGCACCTTGAGATGAGCGCAGATCTCCTTGGCGAGATCGGGGTTCGCGTGACCGCTGAAGACCGCCAGTTCGCTCATAGATCAACCCCATGCCGCACTGGTGGCCGATTAGCGGATTCGGCGGTCACGCACAATCAGAGAGTGATCGGAGCTTTGCCTCACGCCGCCTGCTGGCGCTGGTAGTCCTTGATCTCGCTGGCGGTGATCGTCGGGGCGCGCTCGAGTTCATAGCGGAGCTCGAAGGCGGACGGCGCCATGAAGACGGGGGCGCCGTCGAGATCGGAGGCCATCGAGCCGCGATGGCGCTCGACGAAGGTGTTGAGCGCGTCCTTCTCCGAGCCGGTGATCCAGCGGCAGACGGTGAAGCGTGACGGCTCGAAATCGATCGGCAGGCCATATTCGACCTGCATGCGCTCCTTGAGCACGTCGAGCTGCAGCGCGCCGACGACGCCGATGATCGCCGGCGAACCGTCATGCGGCATGAAGACCTGCACGACGCCTTCCTCGGCCATCTGCTGCAGCGCCTCGCGCAGCTTCTTGGCCTTCATCGGGTCCTGCAGGCGGATGCGGCGGAGGATTTCCGGCGCGAAGCTCGGCACGCCGCGGAAGACGAGATTCTCGCCCTCGGTCAGCGTGTCGCCGATGCGGAGCGTGCCGTGATTGGGAATGCCGACCACGTCGCCGGCAAAGGCCTCGTCGGCGAGGAGGCGGTCCTGCGCGAAGAAGAATTGCGGGCTCGACAGCGGGATCGGCTTGCCGGTGCGGACCAGCTTCGCCTTCATGCCGCGCTGCAGGCGGCCGGAGCAGACGCGCAGGAACGCGATGCGGTCGCGATGGTTCGGGTCCATGTTCGCCTGGATCTTGAACACGAAGCCCGACATCTTCGCCTCGGTCGGTTCCACCATACGGCCTTCGGCCTGCTGGGGCCGCGGCGAGGGGGCGAAGGCGGCGAGCGCGTCGATGAGGTCGTGGACGCCGAAATTCCGGAGCGCCGAACCGAAATAGACCGGCGTCAGATGGCCCTGGCGGAAGCTCTCGCCGTCGAAACCGTTGCCGGCGCCCTCGATGAGTTCCATCTCTTCGCGGAAGGTGGCCACGGCTTCCGGCGTGGTCAGGCCGTCGATCTGCGGATCGTTCGGGCCCGAGACCGGGATGACGGCATCGTCGGTGTCGATGCGGCGGACCGTGCGGGCGATGATGTCGTAAGTGCCGGCGAAATCGCGGCCACGGCCGATCGGCCAGGTCATCGGCACGGTGTCGAGCGCCAGGACCTTCTCGATTTCGTCGAGCAGATCGAACGGGTCGCGTGTCTCGCGGTCGAGCTTGTTGACGAAGGTGACGATCGGGATGTCGCGCAGGCGGCAGACCTCGAACAGCTTGCGCGTGCGATCCTCGATGCCCTTGGCGGCGTCGATCACCATGACGGCGGAATCGACGGCGGTCAGCGTGCGGTAGGTGTCTTCCGAGAAGTCCTCGTGGCCCGGCGTGTCGAGCAGGTTGAAGATCCTGCCGCCATATTCGAAGGTCATCACCGAGGTGACGACCGAGATGCCGCGCTCGCGCTCGATGTTCATCCAGTCGGAACGGGTCTGGCGACGGTCGCGCTTGCCCTTCACTTCGCCGGCGAGCTGGATCGCGCCGCCCATCAGCAGCAGCTTCTCGGTCAGCGTCGTCTTGCCCGCATCCGGGTGCGAGATGATGGCGAAGGTGCGTCGGCGGTCGACGGGTCCGGTCGTGGCGTCCATAGGATCTGCGTGCTTCTGGCGATGTCTCGTGTGGCGCGCATGGTTAGACGACGGAGCGCCGAAAGGCCAGCCCCGAGCGATTCCGTCACCCTGGCGGCGGCCTGCCCGCCGGGATCAGCGCCGCGCGACGACGGCGGCGATGGCGACGCCGAGCCAGCCGAGGATCATCGCCGTGCCGCCCCACGGCGCGGCGAAGGCCAGCGCCGCGCTGCCCGAGAGATCGTGGAAGGCGAGGGCGCCGGCAAAGACCAGGAGGCCGAGCGCGATCAGCGCGGCGGCGATGGTCATCACCCGGCCGCGCGCCTTGCCATAGAGGCCGAGCGCGAGCAGGGCAGGGGCCTGCGCCATCGCCATCTGGCCGGCGGTCGCGAGCCGCTCGGCGTCCGTCATATGTGCGCCGGCCGCGGTCAGGCCGACGCCGAGCGCCCCGGCAAGGCCGGCTGCGACAAGAAGGGCACGATCCATGGTCAACACCTCAATGCATGGCTTGATGCTGGCGCGAAACGTCGGCGCGCCCTAAGTTCGGCGGCAGTCTAAATCGATTCAGGAGGACCATGATGATCATCGTGACGGGAGGAAGCGGCCTCGCTGGCCGGGCCGTGATCGACGACCTTGTCTCGCACGGATATGAGGTGACGTCGATCGACAGTGCGCCGCAGCCGGCAGGCCAGGCCGCGCGCTATTCGCGCACCGACTTGACCGATTACGGCCAGACCCTCGCGGCGCTGTCGGCGATTGACGAGCGCGTCTTCAATGTCGAGGGCATCGTCCATCTCGCGGCGATCCCGGCGCCGGGCCTCGCGCCGAACCATGTCATCTTCGAGACCAACATGATCTCGACCTACAACGTCTTCGAGGCGGCGCGGGTGCTCGGCATCCGCAATGTCGTCTGGGCGTCGAGCGAGACGGTGCTGGGCCTCCCCTTCGAGACGCCGCCGCCTTACGTGCCGGTCGACGAGGAGTATCGCGGCCGGCCGGAGACGGCCTATTCGCTGTCGAAATTCCTCAGCGAGGAGATGGCGAAGGAGTTCTGCCGCTGGGATCCGACCTTCAAGATCTTTGGCCTCCGCTTCTCCAACATCATGGCGGCCTATCGCTATTCGGAGTTCCCGGATTTCGACAAGGACATCAACCTGCGCAAGTGGAACCTCTGGGCCTATATCGACGCGCGCGACGCGGCGCAGGCCGTCCGCCTGGCGCTCGAATCGAAGCTCACCGGCGCCGAGGTCTTCATCATCGCCAATGACGACGGCGTCATGGGCAAGCCGAATGACGAACTGCTCGACGCCGCCTTCCCGGGCGTGACGCGCAAGCGCTCCTTCGGCCCGCACGACACCCTGCTGTCGATCGACAAGGCGAAGTCCGTGCTCGGCTACAAGCCGCAGTTCAACTGGCGCTGACGCTTTTCGCGCGCGCCGGCCATCGGCGCGCGCGACAAACTGCGCTAGCATCGGCGGCAGAGATGCAACGGGTCGGGGGACCTATCATGGGCAAGGGGCGGGTCGAAGCCTTCAGCGATGGCGTCATGGCCATCATCATCACCATCATGGTGCTGGAATTGCACGCGCCGCACGAGACGACGCTCGCCGCGCTGCTCCCGGAACTGCCGGTCTTTCTCAGCTATGTGCTCAGTTTCATCTTCGTCGCCATCTACTGGAACAATCATCATCATCTGTTCCATGCGGTGAAGAGCGTGAGCGGCGCGGTGCTCTGGGCGAACCTCTTCCTCCTGTTCGCGCTCTCGCTGATCCCTTTCGTGACCGCCTGGATGGGCCAGAACCATCTCGATGCCATCCCGGTGGCGCTCTATGGCGCCGACCTCATCCTGTGCGCCGTCGCCTATACGATCCTCGTCAGGCTGCTGCTGCGGCACGAGGGGCCGAACTCGACGCTGGCCCGCGCGATCGGCAGCGACACCAAGGGCATGATCTCGCTGGCGCTCTATGCCCTCGGCATCGCCGCAGCCTTCTTCGACGTACGGCTCGCCATCCTGTTCTATGCCAGCGTCGCGGTGATCTGGTTCGTTCCCGACCGGCGGATCGAGAAGCTGATCGGCTGATCGGGTCGCCGGTGCGCTTGCGCCGGGCGGACGGGAACCGGCAGAATGCGGTCTCCAGGAGGATCGCATGGCCCAGCAATTTCCGGCTCTCGAGACCAAGCACCGCGACTTCATCGCCCGCCAGCGCGTGTTCTTCACGGCGTCGGCGGCGGCGACTGGCCACGTCAACCTGTCGCCGCGCTCGACGGATCTCTTTCGCGTGCTCGGGCCGAACCAGGTCGTCTATCTCGATCGCACGGGCAGCGGCAACGAGACCGCCGCGCATCTGCTCGCCGATGGTCGGCTCACCATCATGATGTGCGCCTTCGAGGGGCCGCCGCTGATCCTGCGTCTCTATGGCCGCGGCGAGGTTATCCAGCGCGGCAGCGGCGACTATCAGGCGCTGCTGGCCGAATGGTTCGGCAATGAGGAGCCGCTCGGCGCCCGACAGATGATCCGGCTCGATTTCGATCTCGTCCAGACATCCTGCGGCTATGGCGTGCCGTTCCACGACTATGTCGGCGAGCGTCCGACCATGGACAAATGGGCCGAAGCCAAGGGCCCCGACGGTATCGACGCCTATCAGCGCGAGAAGAACCAGAAGAGCCTCGACGGCTTTCCGACGGGGCTCTTCGACGAGGCGGCCGAATAGCGCCGAGACGACGGCCGTCACGCCGCCTTCAGTCGACGAGTTGTCCGGCGGTCAGGTTGAAGATCTCCGCGGTGACGGAGCGGGCATAGTCGGAGGCGAGCAGCACGGCCGCGTTGCCGACTTCGGCAAGGCGCGGCAGGCGGCCGAGCATCGTCGTGGCGGCATAGCGGGCGTCCAGCTCCTCCCGCGTGATGCCCTCCTTGGCGGCATGCTCGTCGAAGAGATCGCTGAGCCCCGGCGCGTCCACCGAGCCGGAGGAGCGGATGCAGGCGACGCGAATGCCGTCGCGGCCGAGCTCCGCCGCGAGTTGCCGGCAAAGGCCCTCGATGGCGGCGCAGGCGACGCCGAAGCCGCCGGTCAGCGGCGCCGGGTTGCGGCCGCATTGCGCCGTCAGCGCGAGGATCACGCCGCCGCCCGTGCCCTTCATCTGCCGCGCCGCCGCCGTCGCCGTCAGGAAATGCGTCCGCACCGCGCGGTTCACCGGTTGCGTGAAGTCATCCGCCGCCATGTCGACGAGCGGCGTGCCCTGGATATCGCCGACATCGATCAGATTGAACGAGATGTCGACACGTCCGCAGCGCGCGACGATCGCCGCCATGTGCTGCTCGACGGCGTCGGCGTCGAGCGCATCGACCGGCATCGCCTCGGCGCGACCGCCGCTCGCCCGGATGCGCTCGGCGACCGATTCGAGCCGCGCCGCCGTTCGGCCCGCCAGCACGACGACGGCGCCATGCCGCGCGAAGGCCTCGGCGACCGCGCTGCCAACCGCCCCGCCAGCGCCATAGATGACCGCAACTTTCCCATCCAGCATCTCGTCCTCCTTGACCATCGTGAACAAGGACGCTGGGCCGCGTCGTTTCCCGACAGGGCTAGACGACCGCCGTTACGCCGCCGTCGACATAGAGGATGTGGCCGTTGACGTAGCTCGCGGCGTCCGAGGCGAGGAAGACGGCGGCGCCGGCCAGTTCCTCCAGTTCGCCCCAGCGGCCCATCGGCGCGCGCTGCGCCAGCCAGGCATGGAAATCGGGATCCTCGACCAGCGCCCGGTTGAGCTCGGTCTTGAACCAGCCCGGGCCGATGCCGTTGATGTTGAGGCCATATTTGGCCCATTCGGCGCACATGCCCTTGGTCATCATCTTGATGGCGCCCTTGGAGGTGACATAGGGCGTGATCGTCGCGCGGCCGAGCTCGCTCGTCACCGAGCAGATATTGATGATCTTGCCGCGCCGGCGCGGGATCATGTGGCGCGCGACCGCCTGTCCGACGATGAAGGGCGCGTCGACATTGGTCTCCAGCACGCGGCGGAAATCCTCGAGCGGGAAGTCTTCCAGCGGCAGGCGCTTCTGCAGGCCGGCATTGTTGACGAGGATCTCGATCGGCCCGATCTCGGCCTCGATGCGGGCGATGGCGGCGGTGACGGCGTCCTGGTCGGTGACGTCGAAGGCGGCACTGGCGACCTGGTCCGGCCAGGGGCCACGGAGCGCGGCCATCGCCTCCTCGAGCGCCGCCTGGCTGCGGCTGTTGAGGACGACGGTCGCGCCGGCCTCGATGAGGCCGCGCGCGATGGCGAGGCCGATGCCGCGGCTGGAGCCGGTGACGAGCGCCACGCGCCCGGAAAGATCGAAAAGTCGCGATGCCATGCTGTCCTCCCCGCGGATGGCTCGTTCATAGCCGCTTGACGGCGGCTCTGCCAACGCTCAAATGCTGCCGCTTAAATCGATTCAGCCGCCCATCGAGGAGCCCGCCATGGTCTATGAAGCCGCTGCCGCCCGCTACGACACGATGCGCTACAACCGGGTCGGCCGGAGCGGCCTCAAACTGCCGGCGATCTCGCTCGGGCTCTGGCACAATTTCGGCTATGACGGCAAGGTCGAGACGATGCGGGCGATGTGCCACCGCGCCTTCGATCTCGGCATCACCCATTTCGACCTCGCCAACAATTACGGCCCGCCGCCCGGCACGGCCGAGGAATTCTTCGGCACGATGGTCGAAGGCGACTTCAAGCCCTATCGCGACGAGCTGATCATCTCGTCCAAGGCCGGCTATCTGATGTGGCCGGGGCCGTATGGCGAATGGGGCAGCCGGAAGTATCTGTTCGCCAGCCTCGAGCAGAGCCTGAAGCGGATGAAGCTCGACTATGTCGACATCTTCTATTCGCACCGCTTCGATCCGGAGACGCCGCTGGAAGAGACCATGGGCGCGCTCGACGCCATGGTACGGCAGGGCAAGGCGCTCTATGTCGGCATTTCCAGCTATTCCTCGGCGCAGACGCGCGAGGCGGCGGCGATCGCCCGCTCGCTCGGAACGCCGGTCATCATCCACCAGCCGCGCTATTCGATGCTCGACCGCTGGACCGAGCGCGACGGGCTGCTCGATACGCTTGAGGACGAGGGCATGGGCTGCATCGTGTTCTCGCCGCTGGAGCAGGGCGTGCTCTCGGACCGCTACCTGAAGGGCATCCCGGCCGACAGCCGCGTCCGCCACTCGCATTTCCTGCAGGAAAAGTCGCTTTCGGAGCAGAATCTCGCCCGCATCGCGGCGCTCGACGCCATCGCCAAGCGGCGCGGCCAGACGCTGGCGCAGATGGCGCTCGCCTGGGTGCTGCGCGATCCGCGCATGACCTCGGCGCTGATCGGCGCGAGCCGCGTGGCGCAGATCGAGGATGCGGTGGGCACGCTCGCCCATCTCGGCTTCACGCCCGAGGAAATCGCCGAGATCGACACGCATGCGATCGACGGTATGCTCAAGGTCTGACGACAGCGCGCCGCCTGCCAGGCCGGCGGCGCTCGAGGGGGCCGAACGTGCGGGGAGGGCGCGATGGCCGATGCTGATGGTGACCAGTTGCACAGCCTCGGCGTCGCGGCGCTCGGTGAACTGACCGGCGACCTGCTGCCGTTCTGGCACCGCCTCGTCGATCCGCAGCATGGCGGCCATTTCGCGTCGATGACGAATGCCGGCGTCGTCGACCCGGCCGGCCCGAAATCGACGGTGTTCGTCGCCCGCATCCTCTGGACGATGTCGGAGGCGTGGCGCGTGCTCCGTTCGGAGACCTCGCTGGCGCAGGCCGAGCACGCCAAGCGCTTCCTGCTCGGTTCCCTGCGTGATCGGGCCGAGGGCGGCTTCTTCTGGACGGTGCGCCATGATGGCACGCCGCTCGATACCGGCAAGCATGTCTATGCCCATGCCTTCGCCATCTATGGCCTCTCCGCCTTCGCGGCGGCGACGGGCGATGGCGAGGCGCGATCCGAAGCTCTGGAGACCTTCGCGACTCTGGAGGCGCGGGCCCGCCGCGATCTCGGCTATGCCGAGGCCTTCGACCGGGCGTGGCGGCCGATCGACAACCAGCGCCTGCAATCGGGCGGTGTCGTCGGCGCGCGCACGATGAACACGCATATCCATCTCGTCGAGGCGCTGACGCCGCTTGTCGCCATCGCGGAGGATGGCCGGCCGCGCGCCGCGCTCGAGGCGCTGCACCGCCTCGTCCTCGATCGCTTCATCGAGACCGAGGGCTGCTTCGCCCATTCGGTGCTCGACGAGCGCCTCGTGCCGCTCGGCGG
Organism: Kaistia sp.; assembly: GCA_965229325.1. Lineage (GTDB taxonomy): Bacteria > Pseudomonadota > Alphaproteobacteria > Rhizobiales > Kaistiaceae > Kaistia. The sequence goes on from OZ245873.1 coordinate 4,764,414, forward strand.
CCCGATCTCGATGGGGCACGACATCGAGACCGCCTGGCTGCTGGACGCCTCGGCCGATGCGCTCGCCGATGCCGCGCTTTCGGCGGAGACGCGCGCCGCGGCTCGCCGGCTCGCCCAATCGGCGGCCGCGTTCGGCTATTGCGGCGAGCGGGGGTTCCTCACCGAACGCAGCCAGGACGGCCTCGTCGATCCCTGGCGGGTGTGGTGGTCACAGGCCGAGGCGGTGGTCGGTCTCGTCAACGAATATCAGCGCGCCGGCGATCGGCAAGCGCTCGATCAGGCCGGCATGCTCTGGAGCTATATCGAGCGCGCGATCCTCGACCGGCAGGGCGGCGAATGGTTCTGGCGGGTCGATCCGGACGGCAGGCCCGATCGTTCCCGCCGCAAGGTCGAACCCTGGAAGGAGCCCTATCACCAGGCGCGCGCCTGCTTCGAGCTGATCCGCCGCTCGGGCGTCGCGCCGGGATTCGTCGTCTGAGGCTCAGATGACGCCGGCCTTGTCGGCGAAGTGGAACATCTCGAGCCCGCCGTCCCAGATCATGCGGAAGGCGACCCAGGCGATCACGAGAAGACCGACATAGGCGATCCACGGCGCGCGCTTCAGGATCCGGGCGACGAAATTGGCGGCGACGCCCATCAGCGCGACCGAGAGGACGAGGCCGACGATGAGCACCCAGGTGTGATCCCGCGCCGTTCCGGCGACGGCAAGCACATTGTCGAGCGACATCGACACGTCTGCGATGATGATCTGCCCGAGCGCCTGGCGAAGCGTCTTGCCGCCGGTGCCGCTCGCCGTCTCGGCGCCCGCTTCGCCGGTGAGGTAGCTCGCGCCATCGTCGAGCGCCGCTTGCCCCTCGGCTTCCTCGGCGCCATGGCCGCTGCGGATCTCGCGCCAGAGCTTCCAGCAGACCCAGAGCAGCAGGATGCCGCCGGCAAGCGTCAGGCCGATCACGCCGAGCAGCTTGGTCGCGAACAGCGCGAACATGATGCGCAGCGCCGCCGCCGCGCCGATGCCGATGATGATCGCCTTGCGGCGCAGATCCTTTGGCAATCCGGCCGCCGCCATGCCGACGACGATGGCGTTGTCGCCGGCGAGCACGAGGTCGATGAGGACGACGGTCGCGAGCGCAACGAGTTCGGCGGTCACGAAATCCATCAACGGTCTTGTCCTTGTCGGGTCGGGCGGTCTTGGTCGGGGCGAACCGTCTCAGGCGGGAAGTGACCTCTATCTGGGGTCATACGGCGTTCATGTCCAGACGGAAGCGCCGTCGTCCACGCCTGATGCGTCAGGCTGGAAGCGGCGCGGCCGGATCGATGAGGCCCTCGTTGCGGAGGTCGGTCCACAGCGAGGACGGAATGTCGGCCGCGAACCAGGCCGCGATCTCGCTGACCTCGGCGGCCGAGCGCGGGCCGGGAATGACGCTGGCGACGACCGGGCTGCCGAGCGGGAAGCGCAGCGCCGCCGCGGGCAGGGCGACACCATGGGCATCGCAGACCGCCGCGATCTTGCGGGCGCGCGTCATGATCGCCTCGGGCGCGCGCGCATAGTTCCAGGTGTCGCGGCCGACGAGGATGCCGGAATTGAACGGTCCGCCGATAATGATCGAGGTGCCGGCCTGCTCGCAGAGCGGGAACAGCGTGTGCAGCGGCGCCTGTTCGAGCAGCGTGTAGCGGCCGGCGAGCAGGAACGCGTCCCACTGGCCGTACTTCATCGCCTCGACCAGCACCTGCCATTCGTTGACGCCGATGCCGATCGCCTTCACGGCGCCGGAGGCGCGCAAGCTCTCGAGCGCCCTGTAGCCGCCCTCCATGGCGATCGGGAAGAGTTCGGCGTTCACGGCCTCGCCATGCTGGTCGGCGCCGATGTCGTGGATGAGCAGCAGGTCGATATGGTCGACGCCGAGGCGCTGGAGACTGTCCTCGAACGAACGCATGACGCCGTCATAGGAATAGTCGTAGCGCGAATCGAACGGCAGCGGATTGACCCACTGGTCGCCCGGCTCCTGCGGCGTGGTACGCGGCGCCAGCAGGCGGCCGACCTTGCTCGAAATGACGACGTCCTTCTGTCCGCGGACGACGTCGCCGACGAGATGCTCCGAGCGGCCATAGCCATAATACGGCGCGGTATCGACATAGCGGATGCCGCTCGCGAGCGCCGTCTCGACGATGGCGCGCGCGTCCTTGTCCGAGATCGGCGGCCGCACATTGCCGCCGAGCGTCGCCGTGCCGAGACCGAGCGTCGAGAGCGCGAGCGATGTGCGCCCGGCGGTGCGGGTGTCGATGGTCATTCCGTCCTCCTGCGGCCACGCGACATGCGCCGCCGCCCTGTGATCAGAGGCGTCGCGGGCCGTGCCCGGCCACCCACGCGCCTTTGGCGGGGAAGGTAGCCGCCCGCCCGCCGCCGAGGCAAGCGCGGCCAGGCGCGCCGGCGCGATCTTCTGCCCGCCGGTTGCATGATGCATAAAGGCGCGGTGGGGCCTCAAGCTTGGAGCGGGCGGATGATGTCGATACGCGTCATGACGCGCGAGGATCTGGAGATCGCGGCCGGCTGGGCCGCTGCCGAAGGCTGGAATCCGGGCCTTGGTGACGCCGCCGCCTTCCATGCCGCCGATCCCTCTGGCTTCCTGATGGGGTTTCTCGGCGACGAGCCGGTGACGGCGATCTCGGTCGTCGCCTATGGCGCGGCCTATGGCTTTCTCGGCTTCTATCTCTGCCGGCCGGAGCAGCGCGGCCGCGGCTATGGCTGGCAGACCTGGCAGGCCGGCCTGGAGCATTTGGGAGCGCGGGTGATCGGGCTCGACGGCGTCGTCGCGCAGCAGGACAATTACCGTCGGTCCGGCTTCGCGCTCGCCCATCGTACCATCCGCGTCAGTGGGACGGTGACGGCGGGGCCGCCGCGCGATCCGCGCCTCGTTCCTGTGACGGCGGCGCTGCTGCCGGCGATCCAGGCCTATGACGCGGGGCTTGTGCCGGCTGCGCGGCCGGCCTTCCTCGATGCCTGGCTCGGCGGCGGTGGCGGTCGGCAGGCGATCGCGTTTGTTCGTGACGGCGTCGTACGCGGCTATGGCGTCATCCGTCCGGCCGTGACCGGCTTCAAGATCGGCCCGCTCTTCGCCGAGGGCGCGATGGAGGCCGACATCCTCTTCCGCGCGCTGGCAGCCAAAGCCGAGGGCCGCCAGGTCTTCCTCGATACGCCGGAGCCGAATTACGAAGCCCTCGCCCTCGCGCGCCGCTACGGCCTCGCGCCGGTGTTCGAGACCGCCCGCATGTATCGCGGACCGGCGCCCGCTCTGCCGCTTCAGCGCATCTTCGGCAACACCAGCTTCGAGCTCGGCTGACCCTCAAGGGTTGCCGCATTCGGTTCAGGTCGCCATGATGGCGGCCGGGCTGGGGGACTAGACATGCGTTTGCTGCCACATCTGTTGACCCGTTTCGTCAGGAACGGGCGCCTTACTGTCGTGTTCAGCGATGGAGGGAGGCAATCGTTCGGCAGCGGCGCCAATGGTCCGTCCGTCACCATTCGGCTGACGGATGCGGCCGTCGAGCGCGAGATCTTCTTCAATCCGGAACTGAAGGCGGCCGAGGCCTATATGGATGGCCGGCTGATCGTCGAGGACGGCGGGACGGCGTTCGACCTCTTGTCGCTGTTCTCGGTCAATCGGGGCGGCCTGGCCGCGCATCCCGTTCAGAAGGCGCTGCGCAAGACCTGGCGGATGCTGCGACGCTCGCACCAGAACAATGCGCTCGGCCTCGCCGCCAAGAATGTCCGCCACCACTACGACATTCCGCCGAAATTCTACCAGCTGTGGCTGGACGAGACGATGACCTATTCCTGCGCCTACTACACGTCGCCGGATGTCGGGCTGCATCAGGCTCAGATCGACAAGCTGCGGCACATCGCCGCCAAGCTCAAGCTCGAGCCCGGCATGCGCGTCGCCGAGATCGGCTCGGGCTGGGGCGCGCTCGCGACCTTCCTCGCCCGCAACTACGATGTCACCGTGACCTCGGTCACGCTTTCGCCGGAGCAGATCGCCGTCGCGCGCGAGCGGGCCGAGCGCGAGGGCGTCGCCGACCGCGTGACCTTCCTCGAGAAGGACTATCGCGAGCTCGAGGGCACCTATGACCGCGTCGTCTCGATCGCCATGATGGAGGCGATCGGCATCGCTTTCTTCGACACCTATTTCACGACGATCAAGCGGCTGACCAAGCCCGGCGGCTTCGCGCTCGTCCATTGCATCGGTCGCATGTCGCCGCCCGGCACGACCGCGCCCTTCATCCGCAAATACATCTTCCCCGGCGGCTATGTCCCGGCGCTGTCGGAGGTGTTCGCCTCGCTGGAGCGCACCGGCACCTGGTGCGCCGACTGCGAGAACCTGCGGCTGCATTATTACTGGACGATCCGCGACTGGCGCCTTGCCTATGAGGCCCGCCGCGCGGAGGCCGTCGCCATGATGGGCGAACGCTTCTGCCGGATGTGGGACTTCTACCTCGCCTCGGTCGAGCTCGGCTTCCTCAACGGCTCCAACTTCGTCTTCCAGATGCTGCTGTCGAATGAACGCGACGCGGTGCCGGTTATCCGCGACTACATCGTCGACGAGGAACGCCGTCTCGCCGCTTCAGGTGCTGCGTGAAGTCGCTGAGAGATTGAGTCCGCCGATTGCGCCAAGTGCCTCAGCGGGAATCGCTATTCCGCGCCGAGGCTGATGCGGCGCATGTGGTTGTCGAACTCGACGCCGCCGAGGCGCGCGATGTCCTCCATGCGCTCGCCCTCGACCCGCATCAGGCGGCCGTCGCCTGTGCTGGCGATGAAATCATCGCCTTCGCTGCCGGCGATGCCGCAGCCGTCGCGCAGCGCATGGGTCGCGGCCAGCCTCTGCCGCTCCGCGTCGAAGACGAACACCGTGCCGCCGATCGGCGAGGTCGCGGCGATGGCGCTGCCGTCGCGGCTCGCCACCACCGAACCGATATAGTTGCGCGCGAGCGGCGCGACGGTGTCGGCGAAGGGCAGCAGCATCGCCCGGCCCTCGCTGTCGATGCGGCCGACCAGCGGCGGGCGGCGACCCTTCTCGCCCTCCCACTGGCAGCCGAACCAGAGCGCGCCGCTGCCGTCGAAGGCCATGTGGCGGGTCGAGAGCTGGTTCAGATCATCGCCGAGCCGCGTCTCGCCGAGAAGCTCGCCGGTCGCGCTGTCGATGCGCACGATCGAGGGGCGCATCGTCGCGACATTCAGCTTCTGGCGGCCGAATTCCGGATGGGTCTCGATGCCGCCATTGGCGACGACGAGCGTGCGGCCATCGGGCGACAGCAGGATCTCGTGCGAGTCCATGCCATGCGTCTCGAAGGCGCCGATCCGGCTGAAGCCGCCGGCCGCATCGTAGACGCCGATGACGCCGCGAGACTGATCGTCCGTGAAGGCGTTCTCGGTGGCAAAGAGCAGGCGCCCATCGGCGGAGAAGGCGCCATGGCCGAAGAAGTGATGGCCAGCAGGCGGCCGGATCGTGGCGAGCGGGGCAAGGCTCGCCGCATCGACGATGACGGCGAAATAGCCGGGCCGCCGTGCGAACACCGCGATGCGCCGGCGCGCCGCGTCGACGGCGATGTCGTGGCCGCGGCCGGCGAGCGCCATGCGGCCGATCTCCGTGCCGCTCTCGTCGACGACGAGCAGCGCATGCTGGCGCGGCCCTGTCCGCACCGAGCTCAGGAACACCAGCCGCTCCTCGGCGCCGGAGCGCGACTCGATGCCGATGAGCGCCCGGAGGCCGTCACGCGCGCGGCTGAGGAGGCCCGTCATCTCAATCGCCGTCGAGGGCGTTGAAGCCGGGCGAGATGCCGGCCTCGGACGGGAAGCGGAAGCCGTAGAGGTCCTCCAGCGTCTTCAGCGCATCGAAGGCGGTGCGCAGGTTGCGATAATTGGCCTCGCTGGCGAAGGCCTCCTGCCAGGTCGGGTTGGCGGTGATGCCGGTCCGATAGGCGCTGAAGCCGGCCGCGCTCTCGGCGCCGAGCCGCGGCGCCTCGGTCGGGACGATGCCGAAGAGATCCGCTGTCCGCGCGAGGCTCTCGATCGCATCGCCCGAGGCAGCGAGATAGGCGAGGGCATTGCCGGAGGGGACGAAGGCGGCGCGCGCCGGCTTTGCCGCCGCGAAATTGTCGCCGATCGCCGGCAGCAGGCGCTGGTCGCGGATCTGCAGGAGGCCGGTGGTGATGGCCTTCAGCACCTCGATGACCGGCTCCTCGGCATCGCGATAGACGACATTGCTGCCGCCCGGCTGCAGCATCTTCGCTCGCCAGCCGTCGGCGCCGACCCAGCCGGCCAGCGTCGCCTTGGCGATGTCGTCGAGATTGCCGGCAATGGCCGCGGCAAGGCTCCAGCGATAGGCGGAGGTCTCGGCGTCGCTCTTCGCGGCGAAGATGAGGCTTTCGAGCGCCGGCAGGCCCTGCACGGCGGCGGAGAGCTTTGCGACCGCACCCGGCTGCAGCTGTGCCGGATCGGGCGTCGCCAGCATGCGGCGAAGCTGGCGGGCGCCGGTGCCGTGCCGATCGGGGAAATAGGAAAAGCGCTCCAGCCGGCCCTGTTCGGCCATCGGTCCGAAGCGCAGGAAATCGACATGCGCAAACGCGACGATCGCGGCGGCGAAGGCTGTCCGCGTCGCCTCGTCCGGGGCCGCCGGAGCGGTCGGCGCAGCCGCGGCGACGGCCTCGCGCAGCGTCGCGGTCGCGGCGGCAAGGCGCGTATAGGCCGGCACCGCATAGTCGTCGACGGCGCGGCTGGTCACGGCGGCAAGCACGGCCGGGGTCAGCGGCGGCGCCGTGACCGCGACGGCGTCCGGCTCGGCGCCATGATCGGCCGCCTCGCCGGTCACGGCGGCATAGGCCTTGCGGGCCAGCAGCGCCAGCGGCGAAAACAGCAGCAACCTCTTGGTGATCGCGATCATAGCCTGTCCAGAAATGTGAGCAGCCGCATCCGGTCTTCCTCGGACAATGCCGCGTAATTGGTGCGGGCGCGTGACGCTTCGCCGCCATGCGCCCGGATCGCCGCGTCGAGCGTTTCGGCGCGGCCGTCATGGAGATAGCGCGTCTTGGTGCCCCGGCGAAGGGCGAGCGCGATCAAAGGCGCGGTGCGCCACTCGGCGGAGGCGACGCCGGGCTCGCCGACGCCATCGTCGAGGCCAGGTCCCATGTCGTGCAGCAGGAGGTCGCTGTAGAGCGCGACGCTGCCACCGCCCGTCTTCGCCAGCGCCGGCCTGTGGCAGGCGGCGCAGCCCGTCGCGGCGAAGAGGCTTGCCGCCGGGTCATCCACTGCAGGTGATTTCGGCGCGGCGAGACCGTCGAGATAGGCCGAGACGAGGCCGATCATCTGGCGCGAGATCTCCTCGCCGTCGAATGTTGCGTCGCGTCCGTCCGGCGCCGCCAGGCAGGCGGTCTCACCTTTGGTGCAATCGCCATGCGGATGCGGGCTGAGCGGGCTCGACATGCCGATATCCAGCATGAACGCATCGGCGACCTGCTGGTCGAGCGTCGCGGCGGAAGCCTTCCAGCCATAGCGGCCGATCGCGCCGTCCGGCAGGCGGCGGGCGTGTCCCTTGACGCCGTCGCCGTCGCGGTCGTCCGGATCCTCGCCGGCGAGAATGGCGGCCGGATCGACCAGCCCGATGCGGCCGATGCCGGCCAGCGGCGGGGCGAGGCGTGGTCCGAGCCGGGTGGCCGGGTCGAGCGGGCCGAGGGCGGGGGCGAAGGCGACGGACACGGGACCCTCGCCGGCGGTCCGATAGGTGACGGTGCCTTCGCTTTCGAGCCCCTGCACGGCGCGCGGCTGGATCTGCCGGCCGTAAAGCGGATCGGGATGGCCGAGAGCATCGCCGAGCCGCGTCGCGAGGCCTCGGGCCGCAATCGTGCCATCGGGCGCTGCCTCGATCTTGGCCGCGAAGGCCTTGCCGGAATGGCAGCTGGCGCAGCTCTTCTCGTTGAAGAGCGGACCGAGCCCGTCATTGGCCAGCGTCGAGGAGGGCGCCGCGACCCAGATCCGGTCGAACAGCGCCTTGCCGGCGGCGCGGTCGAGCCCGTCGGCCAGCGCGAGGCCGGGCAGTACGAGCAGCGCGGCGAGCGCAGCATGGAGCGGGCGCATGCTCAGGCGACCTCGAACCAGGCCATCATGCCGGTCTCCTGATGCTCGATGATGTGGCAATGCATCATCCAGCGGCCGGGATTGTCGGCGACGAAGGCGACCTCGATGGTCTCGTTCGGCAGCAGCAGCACGGTATCGGCGAAATGCGGCGGCAGCGTCCGCTTGCTGGAGCGCAGCACCGTGAAGCTGTGGCCGTGCACATGGATCGGATGCATGCGCGGCGTGACGTTCTTCAGCGCGCAGCGATAGGTGCGGCCGCGCATCATGCGGGCGATCGGCGGCGGCAGGCGGTCCATGCCGGAGCCCGGCCATGACTGCTTGTTGATCGCCCAGAGGCTGGCGGCGGAGAGGCAGAGCGAACCGAGCGGGCCGGCATCGTCCGCGCTCGCCTCGGCGATGGCAGCGCCCGTCGCGGTGGCCGAGAAGACGAAGGGCAAGGTCTCGGCGTTGCCAAGGTCGGGCGCGGCGATGCGCGCCGCGGCGAGCGGGGCCGGATCGAACGGCGCCTGCCGGATAGCAGGGCCGCGCGCGATGAGGCGGGCGAGCGGCACGGGCGCGGCCGAGAAATAGTCGAACATGGTGACGCTGCTGCCATCGGCGGGCGTGCGCAGGATCACGTCGATCCGCATCGCCGGGCCCATCTTCCAGGAGCGCAGCGGGAAGGGCGGGCAGGCCAGCCCGTCGATGCCGACCACCGCCGCCTCGCCGCCCTCGAATCCGATCTCGGAGATGCGCGTCGGATCGACATTGAGGACGCGCAGCCGCACATCGGCCGAAGCCGGCACCTCGATCTCCGGGTTGGCCACGCCGTTGACGCTGCGCACCGTGCCGAAGGTGCCGGACTTGCCGGCGCCTTCGAGCGTCAGGAAGGGCAGGAAGCCCGTGCCGGCCGGATCGATGCGCCAGTCGCGCACAGCAAGGATTCGCTCGGCGTCATAGGGCTCGGTCTCGTCGCCCTCGACGATCAGGAGGCCCATCAGGCCGCGGCCGAGCTGCTCGACGGTGTTGCAATGGGTGTGGAAGAAGAAGGTGCCGGGATCGGGCGGCACGAAGGAATAGTCGTAGCTCTCGCCCGGCTCGACCGGCGGCTGGACCAGATAGGGCACGCCGTCCTGGTCGTTCGGTAGGCGGATGCCGTGCCAGTGGATCGAGACATGCTCGCCGGGCTTGGCGAGGCCGTTGACGAGATGGGTGTCGAGGCGCTGGCCGAGCTTCAGGCGCACGACCGGCGGCTCGGCGCTGTCGATGAAGGTCCACATCGGCAAGAGGTGGCCATCGAAGCAGGGCAGCGTCAGCGACCGTTCGGCGGCCTTGAGATCGAGGCGGACGATCGTCTCCGGGCCGGGCGGCAGCGGCGGGGGCAAAGCGCGACCCGAGGCCGGCGCCGCATCCGGGCGGCCGAACAGGCCGGCGCCGGCAAGGGCGGCGCTGCCTGCGAGAAGCGATCGGCGGCTGAGCATGGTGTGACCGTCTTGCGGTTCCGGCCGCGGGAGAGCGGCCGGACCTTTATCTAGTGGCCGCCCGTTGGGCGGTCGATGCGACCTGTCGCGCGGTGCCGCGCGGCGCCGCTCTATTCGGCGCCGACGGCGGCGGGATTGTCGAGGCTGTCCGAGCCCTCGACCTCGATCTTGAGGCCGAGCGCGGCGACGACGCCCTCGATGGCGCGGGTCTGGGCGATGAGACCGTCGATCGCGGCCTGCACGATGGCGTTGCCCTTGTCGTTGCCGGCGGCGATCATCTGGTCATAGGCCTCGCCGCCATCCGACGTGTCCTTCAGCACCTGCATCTTGGCGCTGGTCAGGGCGAGCGCATCGTCGACCCGCTTGGCGGCCTCGGCGTTGCGGGCGGCGGCATAGTCGCGGAGGCTGGCGCCTTCGACGACGCTGCCGTCGAGACGGGTGTAGCGGGCCTGCCAGATCGAGACCATGCCGGACTGGTCGTAATAGTGGCTGTTCGCGGTGTTGTCCGAGAAGCAGTCCTGCTCCTCTTCCGGATCGTGCAGCAAGAGGCCGAGCTTCATGCGCTCGCCGGCGAGCTCGCCATAGGAGAGCGAGCCGAGGCCGGTCAGGATGCTGACGAGGCCGCCGTCAGGCCCCTTGGCGGCGAGCTCCTTGCGCGCGGCGCCATCCACCTTCCAGTTGTCGGTCATCTCGGCGAGGTCGGCGACGAGCAGGTCGGTCGCGGCCTTGAGATAGGCGGCGCGGCGCTCGCAATGGCCGTTGGTGCAGGCCTTGACGTCATAGTCGGTGACGGGGCGGTTGCCGGCGCCGGGTCCGGTGCCGTTCAGATCCTGGCCCCAGAGCAGGAACTCGATGGCGTGATAGCCGGTGGCGACATTCGCCTCGACATCGCCGCCCTCCTGCAGCTTGCGCAGCAGGTCGGCATTGATGACGGTCGCGTCGATCTTGTCCGGGCCGATCTGGATCACCGTGTTGGCGATCACATTGGCGGTGTAGAGCGGGTTGGCATCGGAGCTGTCGCCATAGGTCTTCGTGTCGACATAGTCGATCAGGCCCTCGTCGAGCGGCCAGGAATTCACCCGGCCCTCCCAGTCGTCGACGATCGCGTTGCCGAAGCGGTAGCCTTCCGTCTCCATATAGGCGGGGCGGGAGGCCTTCCAGGCGGCGCGCGCCGCGGCGAGTGTCGTGTCGGATGGCGCGGCGATCAGCGCGTCGACGGCGCTGTCGAGCGCCTTGGCCGCCGTCAGCGCATCCGAATACTTCGCCTCGGCGATGTCGGCATAGCTCTTCAGCACAGCCTCGGCCGTGGGCCCGTCGGCGGCGAAAGCGGGCGCGGCGACCCCGATGGCCGCAGCCGCGCAGGCGGCGAGGAAGAGCTTTCCGATCATCAATTCCGTCTCCATGGATCGGCCGGCACCCGGCTCTGCGGCACGTTTCGCCTTGTTGAACAGCGAAGTCAAGAATAACCAACCGATTGAAATTATTCCAATTCCAGTCTTGGAGCGGCCGCGGCGAATTGGGGCTTGCGCAAACTGATATGATATAACATAACACTCCCACAACGACGAGCACGGAGGCCGACGGCCTTGACCCTCAAGAGTGACGCCGGCGCCATCGCCCACCCGTCCGGGCCGCATGCGCATGATCACGGCGATCATCATGCTGACCATGCCGGACAGGCGCATGACGCCGCGCTGCCCAGGCTGCGATTCTCGCCCTTTCTCTCTTCGGCGCTCGATCGGCTCGGCCTTGCGGTCATCCTCTCCGGTCTCGTCTGGATCGGCGTCGTCTGGGCGGTGCGCTGACGCCATGGCCTCCCCCGCGCCCGCCATCCATTGCCGCGACCTGACGCTGTCCTATCGGCGCCATCCGGCCGTGCATCATCTGACCGGCAGCTTCGCGCCGGGCTCGTTCACCGCGGTGGTCGGCCCGAACGGCGCCGGCAAGTCGACCTTGCTCAAGGGCATCGTCGGCCTCATCCGGCCCGACAGCGGCAGCATCGAGGTCACGGGCGCCCGCCGCAGCGACATCGCCTATCTGCCGCAGCAGGCCGCCCTCGACCACAGCTTCCCGATGCGCGTGCTCGATCTCGCCGCGATGGGCCTCTGGCGCCGCACCGGGCCGTTCCGCCGCATCAGCGGTGCGCTGCTCGGCGAGGTCGAGGCGGCGCTGGAAGCGGTCGGGCTCGCCGGCTTCGAGGAGCGGACCGTCGGCAGTCTCTCCGGCGGCCAGTTCCAGCGTGCGCTGTTCGCGCGGCTTTTGCTGCAGGATGCGCGGCTGATCCTGCTCGACGAGCCCTTCGCGGCGATCGACATGCGCACCAGCGATGCGCTGCTCGCGCTCGTCGGCCGCTGGCATCGCGAGGGCCGCACCATCATCGCCGTCCTGCATGATTTCCACGCCGTCCGGGAGCATTTTCCCGAGGCGCTGCTGCTGGCGCGCGAGCCGATCGCCTGGGGGCCGACCGCGGAGGTGATGACCGAAGCCAATATCGCCCGCTCGCGCCGCCTCAACGAGGCCTTCGAAGCCGATGCCGAACTCTGCGAGCGGCCGGCGGCATGACCACGCTCTATCCGGCCGTGGCGCCGTTCCTCGAGTTCGGCTTCATGCGGCGTGCCCTGATCGGTTGCCTGGCGCTGTCATTGTCCGGCGCGCCGATCGGCGTGTTCCTCGTGCTGCGCCGCATGAGCCTGATGGGCGATGTGATGTCGCATGCGATCCTGCCGGGCGCGGCGGTCGGCTTCCTGCTGTCGGGCTTCTCGCTGTTCGCGATGACGCTCGGCGGCGTCGTCGCCGGGCTGACGGTCGCTCTCGCCGCCGGCTTCATCTCGCGCACCACGCCGCTGAAGGAGGATGCGAGCTTCGCCTCGTTCTACCTGGTGTCGCTCGGCCTCGGCGTGCTCATCGTCTCGCTGAAGGGTTCGAATGTCGATCTGCTGCATGTGCTCTTCGGCAATGTGCTCGCGCTCGACGACCCGACGCTCTACCTGATCGCCGCTATCGCGACGGTGACCTTCGTCTCGTTCGCCTTCCTCTATCGGCTGCTCGTCGCCGAATGCTTCGATCCCGGCTTCCTGCGCAGCGTCGGCGGCGCCGGCGGGGCCGTGCATTTCCTCTTCCTGGTCCTCGTCGTGCTCAATCTCGTCGGAGGCTTCAATGCGCTCGGCACGCTGATGGTGGTCGGGCTCATCATCCTGCCGGCAGCGTCCAGCCGCTTCTGGAGCGAGGCGATCGGCGGACAGATCGCGGCGGCCGCCGTGATCGCCGTCCTCTCCTCCTATATCGGGCTGCTCATCTCCTACTATTTCGCCGTACCGACCTCGCCCGCCATCATCCTGACGGCCGGCGCGATCCATGCGCTGTCCATCCTGGCCGGCCGGCACGGCAGTTTCCTGAGACAGATGATGCGTGCGCAGCATCTGAGGGGCTGATTCCACTCCCTGGCAACGGAGCCAATCCATGCGGATTTCCAGACTTCTCCTCGCCGCGACCCTCGCGGCAGGGCTCTCCAGTCCTGTGTTCGCGGCCGACAAGCTCAAGGTCGTCGCGAGCTTTTCGGTCCTCGGCGATCTCGCGGCCGAGGTCGGCGCCGATCATGTCGAGGTCGTCACGCTCGTCGGCCCGAACGGCGATGCGCACACCTTCGAGCCGAGCCCGCAGGACGCCAAGCGTCTCGGCGAGGCGGCCGTTCTGGTCGAGAACGGCCTCGGCCTCGAGCATTTCCTGAAGCGGCTCGTCACGGCCTCGAACTTCAAGGGCGAGACGGTGATCGCGTCGAAGGGCGTTACCCCGCGCCTCTGGCAGGGCGATGCCGACGAAGCCGAGGAACTCGAGAAGACTGCCGACGGCAAGGCGATCGATCCGCATGCCTGGCAGGACCCGCGCAACGGCATCCTCTATGTCGGCAATATCGTCGCCGGCTTCTCGGCCGCCGATCCGGCGCATGCGGCGGACTACAAGCAGAACGGCGACAAGCTGATCGCCGAACTGACCGCGATCGACAAGCGCTTCGCCGCCGAATTCGGCGCGCTGCCCGAGGCGAGCCGGCGGATCGTCACCAGCCATGATGCCTTCGGCTATCTCGGCGCCGCCTATGGCATCTCGTTCATCGCGCCGGAAGGCCTCTCCACGGAGTCCGATGTCTCGGCCGCCGAGATCGCCAAGATCGTCAAGCAGGTCAAGGACGAGAACATCCGCGCGATCTTCATCGAGAACATCACCGATCCGCGCCTGATCCAGCAGATCGCCCGCGAGAGCGGCGTGACGGTCGGCGGCGAATTGTTCTCCGATGCGCTGTCGCCGCCGGATGGCCCGGCCGCGACCTATGTGACGATGTTCGAGAACAACGAGAAGCAGCTTCTCGCCGCCATCAGCGGCAGCTGACGCCGACGCCGCGGCGCGCCCGATCAGCGCGCCGCGAGCGCCGCCTCGACAGCGGCGCGGCGGGGCATCGGCGCCACGGCGCCGTAGCCTTCCGTCGCAAGACCCGCGGCGGCATTGGCATAGCGGGCGGCGGCGAACGGGTCGCCATGCTGCAGATATTCCGCGAGGAAGGCGCCGTCGAACGTATCGCCGGCGCCTGTCGCGTCGAGCGGAGCGACCTTTATCGCCGCGATCTGCTGCCTTTTGTCGGGCGTTGCGACCAGCGCGCCGGCGCCGCCCTGCGTGACGATGGCGATCCGCGCGCCATGACCGAGATAATAGTCGGCGATCTTGCCAGCGTCGGTGAGGCCGGTCAGCGCCGTCGCGTCCTCGATGCTGGTCTTCAGGATATGCGCGAGGCTCGCCGCCGCATGAATGACCGCGCGGGCGCGATCGATCGGCCAGAGCCGCATGCGCAAATTGGTGTCGTAGGAGACGAGGCCGCCGGCGGCGCGGATCGTGTGCATGGCGAGGAACACGGCATCGGCGGCGCTGGCCGAGATCGCCTGGCTGATGCCCGAGGCATGCAGGATGCGGGCGCCGCGCACATAATCGAGCGGCAGTTCGGAGGGGCCGAGGAGGCTTGCCGCCGATCCCGCCCGGCGATAGGCGAACTGGTGGCCATCCGGCCCATGCGTCACGAAATAGAGCCCGGTCGGCGCATGCGGATCGCGCTTCACGGCCGTCGTATCGACGCCCTCATGCATCCAGAGATCGAGGAACGACTGGCCGAAGCTGTCGGTGCCGACGGCGGTCAGCATGCCGACCGAGGCCTCCTGCCGCGCGGCGGCGATGGCGGCGTTCGAGGCATCGCCGCCATGTCCGGGATGGAAGACGGTTTCGCCCTTCGGCTGGTTCAGCTCGAACATCGGCTCGCCGATACAGACGATATCTGGACTCACATCTCTCTCCCTTGCGCGTCGCCGCATTGTTGAAGGCAGATTTGCCGACGTGCAAGGGAGGAGGCGTGGCCCGATCAGGCGGCGGCAGCGGTCCCGATGCGATCGAGTGTCGCCATCGCCTCGTCGGTGAGCGTGATCGCGCCGGCGGCGAGATTCTCCCTCAAATGCGCCGGCGACGAGGTGCCGGGAATGAGCAGGATGTTCGGCGCGCGGGCGAGCAGCCAGGCAAGCGCGACCTGCATCGGCGTTGCCCCGAGCGAGGCCGCGACCGTGTCGAGCGCCGCCGACTGCAGCGGCGAGAAGCCGCCCAGAGGGAAGAAGGGCACATAGGCGATGCCGTCCGCCGCGAGGGCGTCGATGAGGGCGTCATCGGTGCGGTGCGCGAGATTGTACATGTTCTGGACGCAGACGATCTCGGCGATGCCGCGTGCCGTCGCCACCTGACCCGGCGTCGCGTTGCTGATGCCGATATGGCGGACGAGCCCCTGCCGCTGCAGATTGGCGAGCGTCTCGACCTGCGCCTCGATCGGGCCCTCGGCCGGCCCATGGGGATCGAACAGGAGGCGGAGATTGACGACGTCGAGCATGTCGACCCCGAGCGAGGCGAGGTTCTCATGCACCTGCGCCACCAGCTCTTCCGGCGAGAAGGCGGGGATCCAAGACGCATCGGCGCCGCGCCGCGCGCCGATCTTGGTGACGATGACGAGATCATCCGGATAGGGCGCCAGCGCCTCGCGGATCAGCGCGTTGGTGACATGCGGGCCGTAGATCTCGGCGGTGTCGATATGGTCGACGCCGCTTTCGACCGCCTCGCGCAGGACGGCGATCGCAGTCGCATGATCCTTGGGCGGGCCGAAGACGCCGGGGCCGGCCAGCTGCATGGCGCCATAGCCGATGCGCTTCACCATGAAGCTGCCGAGGGGGTAGGTGCTGGATGGGTCGAGCTTAGTCATGATGCGTCTCCTCTGAGGACACGCCGTAGATAGACACCGGGCGTTCGTGCGATAATCGCTGGTAATTCGCACGGGCTGTACGGAACGCCGCACAATGAAGATCGATCTCGGTGATCTCGACGCCTTCGTGGCGGTGGCGCGCGCCGGCGGTTTCCGCGAAGCATCGCGCGTGAGCGGCGTGAGCGCCTCCAGCCTCAGCGAAGCGGTGCGCCGGCTCGAGGAGCGGCTCGGCGTGCGCCTCCTCAACCGCACGACCCGCAGCGTCCGCACCACCGATGCCGGCCAGGCCCTCATCGAGCGGCTCGGCCCGGCTTTGGCCGAGGTCCAGGCCAGCCTCGACGTGGTCAATCTCCACCGCGACCAGCCGGCCGGCACCTTGCGGCTCAATGTTCCGGTCGCGGCGGTGCGGCTGGTGCTGCCGGCGATCGTGCCTGGCTTTCTCGCCGCCTATCCCGACATCCGCCTGGAGATCATCGCCGAGGACAGTTTCGTCGATCTGCTCGCCGTCGGCTGCGATGCCGGCATCCGCTATGACGAGCGGCTGGAGCAGGACATGATCGCCGTGCCGATCGGGCCGCGCGTCCAGCGTTTCGCGACCGCGGCAGCGCCGGCCTATCTCGATCGCAAGGGCCGGCCGCAGCATCCGAAGGACCTGCTCGACCACAGCTGCCTGCGCTTCCGCTTTTCCAGCGGCGCCCGGCACCCCTGGGAATTCGAGCGGCATGGCGAGACGGTCAAGGTCGATCCGCCGGGGCCGCTCGAGATTCAGCCGGCCGGCGAGATCGCCCTCGCGATCGACGCGGCGCTGGCCGGCATCGGGGTGGTCGCGGCCTTCGAGGACTGGCTGCGCCCGCATCTCGACAGCGGCGCGCTCGAACCGGTGCTCGAGGACTGGTGGACGGCGTTCTCCGGCCCGTTCCTCTACTATCCCGGCCGCCGGCTGGTGCCGGCGCCGCTCCGCGCCTTCATCGATTTCATCAGGTCGGCCACCCCGGCGACCTGAACGGCGCCGGGGCGGGATCGGTCAGACCGTGCCCGCAATGGCGCGGCGGAACAGCGTCTCGTAGCCGCTCGCGTCGAGCGCGACCGGGTTGCCGCCATTCGACGGGTCGTGTTCGGCCATGCGCGCCGCGTCAGGCAGCACGCTCTCGTCGACGCCGATCTCCTTCAGCGTGTGCGGAATGCCGAGTTCGGCTCGGAGCGCCAGCACCCAGTCGATGACGCTCGACGCCGACTGGCCCGGCAGGTCGAGATAGCGGGCAAGCGCCGCCAATTTGTCGCTGATCGCCGGGGCGTTGTGCGCGAGGACATAGGGCATGACGACGGCATTGGTCAGGCCGTGATGGGTGCCGCGCAGGCTCGAGCAGGGATGGCTCATCGCATGCATCGCGCCGAGGCCCTTCTGGAAGGCCACAGCGCCCATCGACGAGGCGATCAGCATGTAGGAGCGGGCGTCGAGCCGGCTGCCATCCTTGACGGCGATGGGCAGCCAGTCCTTGACGAGGCGCATGCCTTCGAGCGCGATACCGGCCGATTGCGGATGGAAGAACGGGCTCGACCAGGCTTCGAGCGAATGGCTGAGCGCGTCCATGCCGGTCCAGGCGGTGATCTTCGCCGGCAGGCCGAGCGTCAGTTCTGGATCCTCGATGACGATCTTCGGCTGCATCTTCGGATGGAAGATGATCTTCTTGGTGTGATCGGCCGGATCGGTGATCACGGCGGCGCGGCCGACTTCCGAGCCGGTGCCGGCCGTGGTCGGCACCGCGACGATCGGGGCGATGCCAGCAGGATCGGCCCTGGTCCACCAATCCTCGCGATCCTCGAAATCCCAGACCGGCCGCGTCTGCCCGGCCATGAAGGCGATCGTCTTGCCGATATCCATCGCCGAGCCGCCGCCGAAGGCGATGACGCCGTCATGGCCGCCGGCGCGATAGGCGATGAGCCCGTCGTCGAGATTGGCCAGCGTCGGATTGCCGTCGACCTTGGAGAAGACGCTGTAGCGGACGCCGGCCGCATCGAGCACGGCGAGCGCCGTGGCGACCACCGGCAGGGTCACGAGCCCCGGATCCGTCACGAAGAGCGGGCTGGTGATGCCGGCCGCCTTGACCGCGTCGGCGAGTTCGCTGATGCGCCCGGCGCCGAAGCGGATGGCCGTCGGATAGGACCAGTTGGCGGTCAGCGAGGCATAGGTGTCGAGCATGGTGGGTCCTCGGATGGTGGTGCTGCGCGCCGACGACCGGCTGCGAGGGCAATCGATAACGCTTCGCCTGTTCTTCACCTCTCCCTGAGGGAGAGGTCGGCGCGGCGCGCCGGGAGAGGGTTTACGGACGATCCGGAGGGTTCCCTAAACCCTCTCCCGCCGGCCTTCGGCCGTCGACCTCCCCCTCAGGGGAGGTGAGGAAAGGAACGCTCCGATCGGCTGTTCAGCTCGTCTTCGTCCTCAGATGGAACGCCTTCGGCCGCGTCAGGTGTTCGTAGCCGACGCGCGAGAGCGTGGCGCCGCGGCCGGTCTGCTTGACGCCGACCCAGGGCAGGGCCGGATCGAGGAAATCGCAGCGGTTCATGTAGACCGTGCCGGTCTCGATGCGGTCGCCGATGCTCTCCGCGGCACCGACGTCCTCTGTCCAGATCGCGGCGGTGAGGCCGAAGGGCGAATCGTTCATGAGGCCGATCGCTTCCTCGTCGGAGGAGACCTTCATGATGCCGAAGGCCGGCCCGAAGGTTTCCTCGGTCATGAAGCGCATCGAATGGTCGACACCGACCAGCACCTGCGGCGCCAGATAGGCGGTGCCCTCCGCCGCTTCCGGGAAGCGGGCCGGGTCGATCAGCGGCGTCGCGCCGGCATGCACCGCCTCGTCGATCTGGTCCTTGATGAAGCGCGCGGCGGCAGCGCGGACGACGGGTCCGAGCGTCGTCGCCGGATCGGTGGGGCTGCCGAGCTTGTAGGCATTGACGGTCGCCACGACCCCTTCGACGAAGGCGTCATAGACGCTCGCATGGACATAGACGCGCTCCATCGCGCAGCAGGACTGGCCGGAATTGAAGAAGCCGCCATCGACGATGTTCTCGATGGCGAAGGGCAGGTTGGCGTCAGGCCGGACATAGGCCGGATCCTTGCCGCCGAGCTCCAGCGTCGTCGCCGGGAAGTTGGTCGCGCCGGCGACCGAGGCCATGATGTGGCGCCCGCCCGCCGTCGAGCCGGTGAAGCCGACCTGATCGACGAGGCCGGAGCGGATCACCTTGTCGGTCACCTCATGCGACATGTTCACGAACTGGAACACGTCCTGCCACAGACCCGACTTGGCGAAGGCCGAGGCGAAATGCTCGGCGACGAGCGCGGTCTGGCTCGAATGCTTCATGACGACGGTGTTGCCGGCGAGGATCGCCGGGAGAACGGCGTTGAGCGCCGTCATATAGGGGAAGTTCCAGGCCGGCAGGTTGAGGCAGACGCCGAGCGGCTCGCGGCGGATATAGCGCTTGAAGCCTTCCTTGGGGCCGACATCGATATCGGCGAGCGTCGCCGGGGCGATGTCGATCATGTAGCGGGCGCGCTCCTCGAAGCCGCGCATCTCGCCATGGCCGTAGCGGATCGGCCGGCCCATCTGCCAGGCGAGCAGTTCGGCGACCTTGTCCTTCTCGGCGACCATCGCATCGACGAAGGCGGTGGCGATCTGTTGCCGCTCCGCCATCGACGCGGTGCGCCAGGCGCGCTGGGCGGCCTTCGCCCGTTCGAGCGCGCCGAGCACCTCGGCTTCGCTGGCGAGCGGCCGCTCGGCATAGACGGAGCCGTCGACGGGGGTGACGATCTTGAATACGGGAGCGTTCATGGCAGTGCCTTTCAACAGGCGAGGGCGCGGACATGGCCGGCCTCGGCATAGGCGAGGATCAACCGGTCGCGGGTCATCAGCGTCAAGTCCAATTCGCGCGCCGAGGCGATCATGATGCGGTCGCCGGGGTCTCTGGGTGGCTGACCGGGAAGCAGAGACGACTCCATCAGCATGGCCGGTGACAGCGGACCGAGCCTGATGCCGTTGAGGCCGACGAGGCGCTCGAACCAGCGCTGAGGCGAAAGAGGCGATGCGAAGCGGCCGCGGGAGGCCAGAAGTCCGACCTCCCAGGCGGAAATCGGCGACACAACGACGGCGCGCCCGGCGGCGCGCTCTTCCTCAAGCGCCGTCATGGCCTGATCGGACAGCGGCGACGCTCCGACGATCCAGAGCGCCGCGCAGGTGTCGAGCAGAATCGCCATCAGGATTGCCACTCTCGCGCCTTCTTCTCGGCAAGATCGGCCCATTCCGGGTCGGCCGGCTCGGTCAGATCGACGCCGTCGGCGATCGTGAAGGTTCCCTTCAGGGCGCCAAACAGCGGATGGGTCGACAACGCCTGATACTTACTGACCTCTTCGCCCGACACAGGGGCCGCGCCCACATCGATCTGTAGCCACGCCAGATCAACTCCCAGCAAGGCGGCCAGGAGCTTTATCTTGTCAGGCCGAGGCTTTGCTTCGCCACTCAGCCACTTTCGAACCGTTTCGATACTCACTCGTTGGTTGAAGTCAGTCTCGAGCTTTTGCTGGATCCAGACGAGTCTGCCCCGATGCAGCGGCGGGCATTCAACGTGAAGATCGCACGATCGTGCCAATCGGGACGCGAAATCAGCGTCGCGAATGACCCGATCATTCCGGGGTTCGAAGACCTTCTTAGCGGCTGATCGGGTCACGTGATTGTTCCGTTCATTGGCGACATCAGATTCACAGATTGCCATCCGACCGGATTGAGGTCAATTAAAGAGTGATATGTCAAAAGTTGACTTTCCAATTATCAACTTTGAACGTTCAATACCTCTCGAACCCTCTCTGCAACTCCCAGTCCGTGACGCGGCGGTCGTATTCGAACTGTTCCCAGCGACCGGTGTGCAGATAGTGGTCGACGACCGCGTCGCCGAGGGCTGAGCGCAGCACGGCCGAGCCGTCGAGGGCGGCGAGCGCGTCGCGCAGCGTCTTCGGGACTTCGCGGACACCGCTCGCGGCATAGGCGTCGCCGGCGAATTCGGCCTCGAGCGGCAGCTTCTCGTCGATGCCGTGCAGGCCGGCGGCGATGAGTCCCGCAAACGCGAGATAGGGGTTGAGGTCCGCGCCGCCGATGCGGCATTCGGTGCGGACAGATTTGCCCTCGCCGACGACGCGGAAGCCGGCGGTGCGGTTGTCGACCGACCAGACCGCCTTGGTCGGCGCGAAGGTGCCGACCTGGAAGCGCTTGTAGGAGTTGATATAGGGCGCGAGGAAATAGGTAAGCTCGGGCGCCAGCGTCAGATGGCCGGCGAGCCAGGACTTCATCAGCGCGGACATGCCGAGCGGATCCTTGGCGTCCATGAACAGCGGCTTCTTCGCCTTGCCGTCCCAGAGCGAGGAATGGATATGCGACGACGACCCGGCGAGGTCGTAGCGCCACTTGGCCATGAAGGTGACGGCGCGGTTCTGGAGATGGGCGATCTCCTTGATGCCGTTCTTCATGATGACGTGCTGGTCCGCCATTTCCAGCGCCTCGGCATAGCGGACATTGACCTCTTCCTGGCCGGGGCCCCACTCGCCCTTGGAATTCTCGACCGGGATGCCGGCGCCCATCAGCCCGTTGCGGATGGCGCGCAGCAGCGGCTCGTTCTTGGTCGTCTGGAGGATGTTGTAGTCCTCGATATAGGTGCCCATGGTCTTCAGGTCGCGCCAGCGCTTCTCGCCCGCGCCCTCATAGGTCTCGTCGAAGACGTAGAATTCGAGCTCCGAGGCGAAGAAGGCCGACATGTTGCGCTCGGCGAGGCGCTTCAGCTGCGCCTTCAGCATGGCGCGCGGGCTATGGGCGAGCGGCTCGCCGTGATGGTCGCAGACATCGGCCAGCATCAGCGCCGTGCCGTCGAGCCAGGGAATGTGGCGCAGCGTCAAGACATCGGGCTTCAGCACGAAGTCGCCATAGCCCTTGGCCCAGCTCGCCGCCTGGTAGCCGGGCACCGGCTCCATGTCGATGTCGACGGTGAGCAGGTAGTTGCAGGCATGCGTCTCGTGCAGCGCGCTGTCGAGAAAGAAGGCGCCGGTGAAGCGCTTGCCGATCAGCCGGCCCTGCATGTCGGGGAAGGCCACGATCACCGTGTCGATCGTGCCGGCGGCGATGGCCGCCTCGAGGTCCTTCAGCGTCATGTTTCCGGCCATGGGCAGTTCCTTTCGTGTCGGATGGTCGCCTGAAGCGAAGGCCGGGTCCGTCCCGGCCGCCAGGCGCTCCAAGCCACACCCGATCACCGGACGGGTGACAGGATGATGGCTCGGCAATGGAATGGGGAGGGGAGATGGCCCCCCTCCCGAGGACGGCTGGAAGGCCGGATCAGGTCTCGCCGACCGCCTTCTCGGCTGCGGCGATGACCGCCTTGCGCTTCGCGATCACGTCGCCGATCGGCGGGCCCTGGAAGCGGCGGTTCTCGAAGGCGAACCAGACCACGGCCGCCAGCACCAGGAAGCCGATGGTGATGTAGAGCGCCCAATCGTTCGGCGGCTGGATGCCGATGACGAAGATCAGCACCATCGAGACGATCGAGAGCAAGGCGAAGAGCGAATAGAGGCCGCGGCCGACATTCCACGGACCCATCTTCGGCCACTTCGACGAGCCATAGGCGAGGAGGCCGAGGGCGATCGGAATGGCGAAGGAGAAGAACAGGAAGATGACGGTGCAAGAGACGACGATCGAATAGGCCGAGGCGCCGGCAATGGTGATCAGCGAGGTGCCCCAGACGAACAGCACCGAGAGGATCGCGCCGGCCCATATCGCCGCCACCGGCGTGCGGAATTTCGGGCTCACCTTGGCGAGCGCCTTCGATGCCGGCAGGCCGCCGTCACGCGAGAAGGCGAAGATCATGCGCGACACCGAGGTGACGGTGGCGAGGCCGCAGAGGAACTGCGACACGAAGATCGCGAGATAGAGCACGACCTTGATGGTCGGGTTCACCTGGCTGTCCATCGCCCAGAAGAACACGTTCCAGCCCTGCTTGGCGGCGTCGTCCATGTTGGGGATCATGAGGACGAACGAGCACAGCATGATGTAGCCGAACACCGCCGAATAGACGACCGACATGATCATGCCGCGCGGCACGGAATGGGCGGCCTTCACCGTCTCTTCCGAGGTGTGCGCCGAAGCGTCGTAGCCGGTGATCGTATAGATCGGCAGCAACAGGCCGAGCAGGAACACCCACCAGCCCGAAACCTCGGGCCAGACATTGCCGCCCGCTTCGCCCGAATAGTTCGAGAAGGTGAAGAGGCGGGCGAAGTCATAGGACGGCGCCGAGGCGAGGCAGACGATCGCCAGCACCAGCGCCGTCACGAAGATGAGGTAGCCGGAGAAATCGGTGAGCTTGGCCGTGAGGCCGATGCCCATGTGGTTGATGATCGCCTGGATGCCCGTCAGCACCACCAGGAAGCCGACGCGGTTGGTGATCGTGTCTTCCCAGCCGAGGCCCGGTCCGAAGGCGCCGACGAAGAAGTAATAGGTGCCGACATTGATGGCGCCGAGCACGGTGACGAGGCCGAGCAGGTTGAACCAGGCGGTCAGCCAGCCGGTGAAGCGGTTGCCGAGGATCGAGCCCCAGTGATAGAGGCCGCCGGCCGTCGGATAGGCGGAGGAGATCTGCGCCATCGCCAGCGCGAAAACGCCGGAGATCAGGCAGCCGACCGGCCAGCCGATGCCGATCGCGGCGCCGCCGGCGCCCGACGTCGCCTGGGCGAGCGAATTGATGCCGCCCGAGAGAATGCAGATGATCGAGAACGAGATCGCGAAGTTGGAGAAGCGGCTCATCCGCCGCTCCAGTTCCTGCGCATATCCCATCGAGTGGAGGACGTGGATGTCCGCCTTCTTGTCACTGTCCGTGTAGCCGTCGCGCGAACTCATGCCATTCTCCCGTCGCTGACCCGAAAGCGATCCGGCCCTGCCCGGATCGCCCGATCGGGCGCTGCACCTGCCCAACTGTTCCCCGACGCCGCTGTCGGCGCCGTCTTCCTGTGCGTCCCCTGGTCTTTTGCCATTCGGGACGGTCGTCCGGCGCGGGCTCTCGCCCTTGCCAAATCCTAGTCGCCGCCATCCTTCTGGACAGCGATGCCGAGCGTGGCGGCGCTGGCCGTCAGCGCATTGCCGATACGGTCGATCCAGCCGTCGATCGCCTCACGCGTGCGGAGGAGATCGTTGCGGACCTCGATCATCACATGCGGCAGCCCTCGGTTGCGGCCGTGGCGGCGGATCGTGTAGTCGACATTGTCCTTCGCCGAGTAGGGCTCGTCGTCGCCCACCACCAGCGCCGGGTCGGCCGCGAGCGCTGCCAGCATCGGATCGGCAAGGCGGCGGTCGTCCGCCTGGATGATGCCGACATGCCAGGGCCGCGCGATGCCGCGATAGACGGGCGTGAAGGAATGCAGCGTCACCAGCACGGTCGGCCGGCCGGCCGCGATGCGCGCGTCCATCAGCCGTTCGATCGCACCATGGAAGGGCGTCCACACGGCCTCGATCCGCGCCGCCCGCTGCGCCGCGCCGAGGCCTTCATTGCCGGGGATCGCGGTCTCCTCGGAGAGGGTGGTGATCGCATCGCCGAGCGAGGGCTCGCGATTGCAGTCGATGACGAGGCGCGAATAGGCCTGCAGCACCGCCGCGCCGCCGAAACGGCGGGCAAGGCCCTGCGTCAGCGCGGCCGCGCCGGGGTCGAAGGCGATGTGCCTGTCGAAGGCTTCGGCGGGAAGGCCGAGATCGCCGAGGGCGCGCGGCATGCGGTTGCTGGCATGCTCGCAGACAAAGACGAAGGGATCGGCAGCGGCGGCGAGGATCTCCACGGGCGGCGGCTCGTCGGCAGCGATCAGCGGCGCGTCGCTCGGCGCGCGGTGCTTTGCCGTCAAATCGCTCGCCGAAAGGGCCACCATGCCGTGCACGGCTCCATGCTGCGGTTCTGCCGGACCCGAAACGGGCACTTTGACTTTTGCGCCGGCTGAACGATACGTTACAGCAGTGTCCTGTTGCGTCAATTCTGAAATGAAGGCGTCATTTGCCTGCCGAAGCGGCAGCGCCGTCCATGGATGGCGCCCCAGCATCGGCAAGCGGACGAGACGACGAGCGGCGGAGGGTCCATGACGGAAAGCGGCGCGTCGATCGCCGAGCGGCTGAGGCGCGATCTCGGCCGCATGACGCCGAACGAAAAGCGCGCGGCGCAGCGTCTCCTCGCGGATTTTCCCATGGCAGGCCTCGATTCGGCCGCCCGCTTCGGCGAGGCCTCCGGCGTCAGCGCGCCGACCGTGCTGCGCATGGTCGCCAAGCTCGGCTATCAAAGCTATGGCGCCTTCCAGGACGAGCTCAAGGCCGAGCTGGCGGCGCGGCGGGCGACGCCGCTGACCAAGGGCCTTCGCAGCTATGCCGACGATCCGCTCGCCGCCTTCGCCGCGGCCTCGGTCGACAATCTCCGCGCCACCGCCGCCAATGTCCCGCGCGATGAATTCGCCGCCGTCGCGGCGCTCCTGTCCGATCCGCGCCGGTCGGTGCATCTGCTCGGCGGTCGCTTCACCGACCCGATCGCCGACTATATGGCGGCGCATCTGCGCGTCCTGCGGCCGGAGGTGCGGCGGATCGGCGGCCAGCCGGCGGCCTGGCTCGACCAGTTGCTCGATATCCAGAAACGGGCCGTCGTCGTGCTGTTCGATATCCGACGCTACAGCGCCGAACTCGCCCTGTTCGCCGAACGGGCGGATGCGCGCGGCGCCGCCGTCGTTCTCGTCACCGACCAGTGGCTGTCGCCGATCTCCAAGGTGGCGCGGCATGTGCTGCCGGCCCATGTCGCGGCGCCTTCGGTGTGGGATTCCGGCGCGGGGCTGATGCTCATCGTCGAAGCGCTCCTCGCCGCCGTCGCCACAGCGCGCGGCACCGAGGGCCGCGCCCGCCTCGAGGCGCTGGAAGCGATCCGCAAGGACGGGGACTAAAGCATTTTCGAGCGACGTGGATACCGGTTCGCGTGAAGAGAATGCGTTAGAACAGATAGCTCTAGCCGCGCTTGCCCTTGGTGCCGAGATGGGTGTCGCCGAAGGCGGTGCCATATTTGAGGCCGTAGCCGAGCATGCGGTCGAAGCCGATATGGGCGGCGAGGATCAGCGCGCCGTCGATGGCCCAGGGGGCGCCGAGCGCAATGCCGATCGCGCCGAGTGCGACGGCGGCGACCGTGGTGTGGGCGGCGTTGTAGAGCGCCGCTCCGATCCGGTTGCCGGCGAAATAGCCGAGCATCGAGAGGTCGGGGCTGAGGAACAGCACCGCGAAGACCAGCCAGCTGCCGCCGACATGGCCATAGGCAAAGCTGGCGGCCGCGAGCAACGCGGCGCCTTCGGCATGAAGGATCAGGCGCGGCCAGCCGGCGACGGCCGGGCTGGCTGCAGGGGTGGCGAGGGTCGACATCATGGGGCTCCGCGTCTTGTTGATCAGGACGCGGTCACTCTCGCAGACGAGGCGCTGCTACGGAATTCGCTAAACCTGTCGCCTCGTCATACGAAAATGCATGATCAGTCCAGCCGCTTCAGCGTGCCGAAGCCGAGATCGTCATAGGCCTCGAGCGCAATCGACATCGCCTTGCCGTCCGGGCCGATGGCGAAGGTCGCGGCAGTGGCGAGATCGGGCATCTCGGGGGCGGCGTACATCAGGAACGCATCGCGGTCGTAATGGGTGAGCGGGAAGCGCCGCTTGCCGTCGGGACCCATCGCGAGCACGAGCGTGCCGTTCTCGGCGCTCACCGTCGCCGTGCCGAGATAATCGTTGCTGTAGCGGCCGAGATAGGCGCTGTCGGCGAGGGCCGGCGCGGGCGCGGCCGGCGGATGGGCGAAGCGGGCCTTGGCCGCCTCGATCGCCGGGCCGAACAAGCCGCCATAGGCCGCATTCCATTTCTCGATCCAGTTGTCCCCGACCTTGCCGTCGAACACGAGGTCGAAGAAGGAATCGGCCAGTCCTTCCGGCAATCCGCTCGGGAAGGCGTTGGAGAGGACGACGATGCCGATGTCGTGCTCGGGCAGGATGCTGACGAGGGTGCGCGCGCCATTCGAGAAGGCGCCGGCATGGCCCCATTGCACGCCGTAGCGCCCGAATTCGACATTCCAGCCGCGGCTATAGAAGGAGGCGCCGCCGGTCACGCCATTGTGGCCGCGCTGCATCAACGGCACATGGGTCGCGGCGAGTGCGGCGGGATCGATCAGCGGCTTGCCGGCGACGCTGCCATTGCCGAGCTCGAGCTGCAGCCATTTCGACAAATCGCGTGCCGAGGAGGAGACGCCGCCGGCGGGCGACTGCGCGTCGGGCATGCGCAGCGGCCCCGGATGCCAGGCGCCGATCGTGCCGACATGCAGGCTGGCGCGGTTGTCGTGCGTCAGGAAATCGGCATAGCGCGAGGAGGTCGAGGTCATGCCGAGCGGCTTGTAGAGGCGCTCCTCCGCGAGATCGGCCCAGTCCTTGCCCTCGGCCTTCGCGACCGCGTCGGCGCCTTCGGTGATGCCGAAATTCGAATAGGAATAGGTCGAGCGGAAGCCCGACAGCGGCACCAGCCGCAGCCGCTGCATGATCGCGGCGCGGTCATAGCCGAGATCCTCGAGCTCGTTGCCGGCGCTGCCCGGCAGGCCGCTGCGATGGGCGAAGAGGTCGGTGACGGTCAGGTTCGCGGTCGGCCAGGCCTCATTGAGGCGGAAGCTCGGATCGAGATCGGCGATCTTCGCCTCCCAGCCGATCTTGCCATCGCCGACCACGGCGGCGACGACCGTGGCCGAGATCGGCTTCGAGAACGAGGCGAGCTGGAAGACGGTGTCGGCATCGACGGTCGCCGGCTTGCCGACTTCGCGGAGGCCGAAGCCCTTGAGATAGACGACCTCGCCGCCGGCGACGATCGCGACCGAGAGGCCCGGCACCTCGCCGGCATCGACCGACTTCTGCACGAGGGCCTCGAAGGCCGGCAGGGCCGCCTCGACCGCGGCCCGCTTGACGGGTTCGGCGGCCGCGGACGACGAAACAGGCAGAACGGCCGCGGTCAGCGTCGCAGCGGTGAAGACGGCGGCGAGGCCGGCATGTCGTTTCATCAGATCCCCCGATCGAAGAAGTGCGGTCCAGTCCGGGCATGATGCCGCCGGATGCGGCGCCGTGCCAGCCCCTCAGTCGAGCGCGGTGCGCCAGGCCGCGACATAGGCGGCGATGTCGACGGCGAGCGGCGGTGCGGCCGGTGCATCCGGGATGCCGGGGCCGGCGCCTTCAGGTCCGTCGGCGAGGAGAGCCGCGCCCTCGGTCGTTCCGGTCGCATCGGTGCGCGCGATGACCGGGCGGCCGACGATCGAGGCGAGCGCCGAGAGGAAGGTCGGGTTGCGCGCGAGCGGCCCCTCGATGATCACGGGGCCGGCGGCGCTGGTCAGGGCCAGGCAGGTCGACGCGACGAGGGCGCAATAGAGGCTGGCGGCGGCGACGCGCTCGCCCGGCGAGAGGGTCGCCGGATCGACCGTCCAGCGCCCTTCGAGGAAGGCATAGGGGCCGGTGCCGGGCACGAAGGAGGGCAGCGCCATCGCGGCCTTCTCGACGAGCGCGGCGATGTCGGCGTCCGTCGGCTCGGCTTTGGCCCCCTCGGTCAGCCGCTCGAATTCCCGGCCGGCCATGAACCGCGCCGAGGGTACGGGGCGCCCGAGCGCATCGACATTGGCGAGGCAGTCGCGGGCCGGGTCGAGATGGGCCATCGAGCCGCCGATGGCGAAGAAGATCAGCCAGGTGCCGGACGAGAGCACGGTGAAGGGCGCGCGGCGCCGGAGGATATGCGGCAGCAGGCTCGCATTGCTGTCATGGATTCCGGCGACGACGCGGCAATCGGCCGGAAGCCCGGTCTTTTCCGCAAGCGCCGGGCGGATCGTCCCGGCGGTGTCCCAGGGATGCACGACCGGCGGGATCAGCTTCGCCCAGCCGCGATCCTCGGCGAGGCGCGAGAAGGTGCCGGCCTCGGGGTTCCAGAGATCGGAGTGGCAGCCGAGCGAGGTCGGTTCGCTGACCAGCGCCCCTGTCATGCGCCAGACCCAATATTGCGGATAGAACACGATCGCCTTGGCGCGGCCGAAGGCGGACGGGAACGTCTCCTGCAGCCAATAGATCTGGCGGCCGGCATTGAGGCCGCCGGGAAGATCGGGCGACAGCGTCTCCCAGAAGGCGCCGCGCAGCGGCCGATAGGCCTCGGCGACCGAATCCGGGCCGGCATATTCATAATCGAGGATCGGCAGCACCAGCCCGTCCGGCCCGAGGACGGCGATGGCGGCGCCATGCGTCGTCGTCGAGATGCAGCCGACGTGAGCGCGCGTGGCGAACTCCTTGAGCCCGGCAACCACCCACGACCAGATCCGGTCGGTGTCGAAATGCGGATAGAGCCCGTCGCGCAGCACCTCGTTCGACGTGGTGCGCAGATCGATGATCGTGCGCGTCGCGGCATCGACGAGCGCCAGCTTGGCGTTGGTCTTGCCGATGTCGAGGACGATGGTGGCGGCGGGGAGCGGCATGGGATCCATTCGGATTTCGAGACGCGCGGAGGATAGCGGAATTCGGCGCGGCCGTCGCCCGGCGCCGCGTCAGGCCGCGCTCGCCTTTCGCCAGGCCTCGGCATAGTCCGCGAAGCCGCCGCCGAGCGGCACGGCCGGGGGCGGATCGGCGGCGAGCGGGCGGGCGCGCTCCGGTCCGTCGGCGAGGAGCGCGGCGCCCTCGGTGGTGCCGGTCGCGTCGGGCCGACCGATCACCGGCTCGGCGACCAGTGCGGCGAGGGCGGACAGGAACAACTTGCTGCGGGCGAGCGGCCCCTCGATCAGGACCGGCCCTTCGGCGCCGGCGAGCCGCAGCGAAGCCTCGGCAACCAGCGCAGCATAGAGGCTGGCGGCCGCCGTCCGTTCGCCAGCCGTCAGTGTTTCGGCGTCATGCGTCCACGAGCCCTTGCGCTGGCCGAAGGGCCCGGCGCCGGGCACGAAGCCGGGCAGCGCCATGATCCGCTCACTGAGGACGCGCTCGATCTCGGCCGCGTTCGGCTGGACGGCGCGGCCCGCGGTCAGCATCTCGAATTCGCGGCCCGTCATCGACATGGTCGAGGGCACTGGCCGCGCGAAGGCATCGACATAGGCGAGACCGCCCCGGGTCGGATCGAGATGGTCGAGGCTGCCGCCGGCGGCGAAGGTGATCATCCAGGTGCCGGTCGAGATGACGGCAAATGGCAGCGGCCGCGCCAGGATATGCGGCAAGAGGCTCGCATTGCTGTCATGGATGCCGGCGACGACGCGGCATGTGTCGGGCAGCCTCGCCGCGGCGGCGACGGCAGGCAGCACCGGCCCGACGCTGTCCCAGGGCGCCATGCGCTCGGGGAAGCGCGCCGCCCAGCCCTCGCTGACCGCGACGGTGGAGAACGCGCCGGTGCGGGCGTTGACGAGATCGGTATGGGCGCCATAGGCGGTCGGCTCGGACACCCGGCGGCCGGTCAGCCGCCAGACCCAGTATTGCGGATAATGAAGGATGGTTTGGCCGCGCGCGAAGGCCTCGGGGAAGCTGCGCGCCAGCCAGTAGAGCTGGCGCCCTGCATTGAGCCCGCCGGGGAGATCGGGCGACAGGATCTCGGAGAAGGACCCGCGCACGGCGCGATAGTCGGCCGCCACGCTGTCGGGTCCGGAATGCTCGTAATCCAGCACCGGCAGGACGAGGTCGTCCTCGTCCAGGATGGCGATGCCGCCGCCATGGGTGGTGACGGCGATCACCTCGACCGCAGCCTCCCCAGCCGCCTCGGCGAGGCCCTCGATGAGCCAGGTCCAGACCGCGTCGACGTCGAAATGGGGGTAGGGCGGCCCCGGCAGGACGGTGTTCTTCAGCGTGCGGATCGAGAGCGTCGCCCGGCTCGCGCGATCGATCAGCGCCAGCTTCGCGTTGGACTTGCCGATATCGAGCACGGCGATGGCGGCCGGCTTCGTGGTCATGCCTCGGGCACCTTGGCGAGGGCGCGGCGATAGATCTCCGCGTCCCAGTTGAAGAGTTCGAGTTCCTCCGCCTCCGTGAGGACACGCAGCGGCTGATCCTCACCGAGGCGGCCGGTGACCTCGGCGAGCGCGCGGGCGAGATCATCGCCGCCGCGCAGCACCGCCCGGTGGATCAGCACGCCCTTGCCGGGGATGGCGAGCAGCATCTGCGGGATCGTCGCGCGGCTCTCGAAGGCCGATGGCGGCATGCCCTCGGGCAGCACGGCGACCGCGCTGCCGAGAAAGACGACATGATCGGGATAGAGCGAGCCGCCCCGCGCGATGGCAAGGCGCTCGGGATCGGTGGCGATGGCATGCGCGGCCGGATCGGACGGCAACCGCCAGTCCGAGCCCTCGGCGAGCGCCGCGAGGGCGGCAAGATCCGCCGGCGGGGCCGGGCGGGCAGGACTGGCGAGCGCCTTGGCGACGCGCTCCAGCAGAAGGCCCGCCTCCTCGACCGTGTCGGCGGCGACGATCAGGCCGTGATTGCCGAGCGTCACGACATTGGTGTCTGGCGGTG
The DNA here is from genome assembly GCA_965229325.1 of Kaistia sp. Lineage (GTDB taxonomy): Bacteria > Pseudomonadota > Alphaproteobacteria > Rhizobiales > Kaistiaceae > Kaistia. Next base: position 4,795,836 of record OZ245873.1, read on the forward strand.
CGACGGCCGCGATGGCGCGCGCCAGCGGCAGGCCGGGCTTCAGATAGGGAATGTGGACATGGACGATGCCACTCTGCGCGGCAAGGCGGGCGGCGATGCTGGCCTCGGCGTCGATGCGCACGGCATGCGTGACCGTCTCGATGCAATGGACATGCAGCACGGCCGCGAAGGGGAAGACGGCGTGCACGGAGGTCTCGACCGAGGGCCGGAGGCCGAGCGGATTGTCGGCCGCGATGACGAAGTCGGTCGCCTTGGCGGCGCGCTCGTCATTGGCCGCGATCGCCGCGCGCAGCGGGGCGAGGGCGACGGGCAGGAAGATGTCGCGCGCATCGGCTTCGGCGAGCCAGGTGCCCGACGCCTTGATCCAGAGGGCGCCGTCCTGCTTCAGCGAGGTGTTGCCGCCGGCGGCCTGGGTCGTCAGCGGATCGCGTCCGAGGCGGGCGGAGAGCGTCGCGAGCGCCTTCAACTGCGCTGATGCGGCCATGCGGTCCTCCCCTCGGGCGCTGAAACGAAAACGCGAGGCATGGGGTCGCCATGCCTCGCGCATCTGGTCGATCCGACTAGAAGTCGAACTGGCCGATATTGCTCTTGTCGAAGACGAAGGGAGCGCCGAGCAGAATCTCGGAGCCGTTCACGACCTTGAGCTCACCGAGCTTGCCGGCCTTGACCGAGGTGTCGCCCGCCTTCAGCGTGCCGTCGGCGGTCGCGCGGAGCACGTACATCGCGGCATAGCCGAGATCCACGGGGTTCCACAGGACGACGGACTTGACGCAGTCCTTCTCGACATAGGGCTTCATCGCGTTCGGCGTGGCGAGGCCGACGACGGCGACCTTGCCGCAGAGACCCGACTGGGTCACGGCTTCGGCAGCGGCCGGGGTCGCGACCGAGGTCATGCCGACGATGCCCTTCAGCTTGTCGCCATGCTTGTTGATCAGCGTGGTGGCCTGGTTGAAGGACAGGACGTTGTCTTCCTGCGCTTCGACCGTCTCGAGCCATTCGAGCTTCGGATGGCACTTGGCGGCATAGGCGGCCATCTCGGCGATCCAGCGCGCCTGGTTCGGCGTGGTGAAGGTCGAGGTGACGATCGCGAAGGACGAGTCCTCGCCGATTTCCTTGGCGAGGTTGTCGACGAGCGACTTGGCGACGCCGTTGAACTCGGCCTGGTTCACGAACCACTGGCGCGCATCCGGCGTGGCGTTGGCGTCATAGCCGACGACATTGATGCCGGCGGCGAGCGCCTTCTTCAGCACCGGGGCGATGGCGACCGGGTCATTGGCGGCGAACAGGATGCCGTCGACGCCCGAGGTCACGTAGTTGTCGATGAACGTGATCTGCTCGTCGATATTGGCCTTGGTCGGGCCGTCGGTCTTGACGTCGACATTGCCGAGTTCCTTGGCGGCCTCGGCCTGGCCCTTGGTCGTGGCGCTGAAGTAGCCGACGCCGATCAGCTTCGGCACGTCGACGACGGTGATCTTCTTGTCCTTGCGGTCGGGCGCATTGGTGGGAACGCCGCCGTCATAGGGCTTGGCGACCACTTCGCCCGGCGTCGCGTCGCAGGCAAGCGGGTTGGTCGGCAGGTCGTCGCCACCGGTCCAGGTGGCGGCGTAGGCGGCGGAACTGGCCAGCACCAGGGCGGCGGCCAGCAGAATGGACTTCTTCATGTTCTTCTCCTCCTCGAACACGTTTGGGTGGGAACCGTTGTCGGCGAGGCTCCCCCTTCGATCTTCGGTCGTGGTTCAGCCGTCGCCGTTGCGGCTGAAGAGGTTGGTCGCCAGGATGGCGAGAATGAGCACGAGGCCGATGACGACGATGGTGCCGTCGCCCTTGACGCCCGAAAGCGCGAGGCCGTTCTTGAGCGCCTGCACCAGGATCAAGCCGATGCAGGTGCCGATGATGGTGCCGCGTCCGCCGAAGATCGACGTGCCGCCGAGCACCACCGCGGTGATGACGTCGAGCTCGACGCCGGTTCCCATGTCCGAGCGCGTCGTCGAAACGCGCGATACGAAGATGACGGCGGCGAGGCCCGAGATCAGTCCGGCGCCGGTGTAGATGAGCAGCTTGGTCCGGGCGACGTTGATGCCCGAGAAGCGCGCGGCCGTCTCGTTGGCGCCGATCGCATAGGTGGCGCGGCCGAAAGTGGTGAGGCCGAGGATCGCGGCGGCGATGATCGCGACCGCGATCAGGATCCACAGCTGCGTCGGCACGCCGAGCACCTCGCCCTGGCCGAGCACGAAGAACCAGTCGGGATAGCCGCGCACGGAGCGCGCCTGGCTGATGCCTTCGGCAAGGCCGCGATAGAGGGCGAGCGTCGCCAGCGTCGCGATCAGCGGCGGCACCTTGAAGCGGGTGATGATGAGGCCGTTGATGAGGCCGGCAATGCCGCCGACGACGACGGCCAGCACCATGGCGGCCGGCAGGGGAATGCCGAGATTGTGCCAGAACACCCCGAGCAGGATGGCGCAGAGGCCGAGGATCGAGCCGACGGAGAGGTCGATGCCGCCGGTGATGATCACGAAGGTCATCGGCAGGGCGATCAGGCCGACCTCGGTCATCAGGCGGCCCTGATTGAGGATGTTGGCCGTCGTGAAGAACTTGTCGGACTGCTGCGCCAGGAGGAACAGCACGATGATGAGCAGGAAGCCGAGCACGGCCTCGTGGCGCAGGAAGGAACGGAGCGTCAGGGTCATGGCGTTCACTTGATCCCGCGGCGGCGGGCCATGTCGGCGAGCACGGTGGCGAGGATCAGGAGACCCTGCACCGAGCGCAGCCAGTAGGCCGAGACATTGAGGAAGATCAGCGAGGAGCCGATCGCGGCGAAGAGGATGGCGGCGAGCGTCGAGCCCACGACCGTTCCGGTGCCGCCGAGGATCGACACGCCGCCGACCACCGAGGCGGTGATGACGGTGAGCTCGAGATTGGGCGGCACGGTCGACTGGATCACCTGCAGCTGCGTCGCGAACAGGATCGCGGCGATGCCGGCGAAGAAGCCGTGGATGGCGAAGACGGCGACGGTCGAGCGCTCGACGCGGATGCCGGCGACACGCGCCGCTTCCGGATTGCCGCCGATCGCGTAGATGGAGCGGCCGAAGGGCGTGTAGCGCATGAAGATCGCGGCGAGGATCGTCAGCCCCAGCATGAACCAGACCGGCGAAGGCACGCCGAAGACGCGGAACTGCGCGATCAGGAAGTCCGGCGGCAGGTTGGTGATCCAGGCGCCGCCGGTGAGGCTGATGAGGCCGCCCTTCAGGATCGACAGCATGCCGAGCGTGACGACGATCGAGGGGATCTTCACATAGGCGACGAGAGCGCCGATCAGCGAGGTGATGACCATGCCGACGAGGATCGGCGCGGTCCAGGCGATCCAGACCGGATAGCCGTTGACGGCGAGCGTGCCGGCGATGGTCGCGAGCACGCCGATCAGCGAGCCGACGGAAACGTCGATATGGCCGGAGATGATGACCATCGACATGCCGATCGCGGCGACGGCGATATAGGCGTTGCCGACGAAGATGCTCGTCAGATTGGTCTGGCTGACGAAGCGCGGCGCGATCAGCCCGACGGCGACGAACAGCACGATGATGGCGGCGAGGATGATGAATTCCTGGCCATAGGTGCCGACGGTCCGCGCGAAGACGCCCGTGGTGGCCGGCCGGCGCAGGGTGGCGGTGTCGAGGCTCATGCCGCGCTCCCTTCCTTTTCGGCGCGCGCATGGGCGGCGCCGGCATGGGTCATCGCGGCGCCGACGACGTCGGGCGTCGCCTCGCTGCGGTCGAAGGTCTTGACCATGCGGCCACCATTCATGACGAGGATTCGGTCGCTCATTCCGAGCACTTCGGGCAGTTCGCTCGAGATCATGATCACGGCGAGGCCCTCGCCGGCGAGCTTGCACATCAGGGCATGGATTTCCGACTTGGCGCCGACATCGATGCCGCGCGTCGGCTCATCCATGATGAGAACCTTGGGGTTGGTCGCGACCCATTTGGCGAGCACGACCTTCTGCTGGTTGCCGCCCGAAAGCTGGCCGGCGCGCTGCTCGGGGCCGCGGGCGCGGATGCCGAAGCGGGTGATCGCATCCTTGGCGAGCGCCAGTTCCTTGACGCGGTCGACGATCGAGGCCTTCGAGATGCGCGACAAGAGCGCCATCGACACGTTCTCGCGGATGGTCTGCGCCTTGACGAGGCCCTGCAGGCCGCGATCCTCCGGCACATAGGCGATGCCGATGTCGCGCGCCTGTTCGGGGCTCCTGATCGTCACCGGCTTGCCGTTGAGAAGGATCTCGCCCGAGGTCGCCGGCGTGATGCCGAAGATGGTGAGCGCGAGTTCGGTGCGGCCCGAGCCGACGAGGCCGGCGATGCCGAGGATCTCGCCGGCGCGCAGCACCAGCGAGACGTCCTGGACCTCGTCCTTGAACGAGACGTTGCGCAATTCGAGCACCGGCTCGCCGATCGGCACGGTCACCTTCGGGAACAACTGGTCGATCGAGCGGCCGACCATCATCGAGACGAGCGTCGCGTCATTGACCTCGTCGATCGGCTTCGTGCCGATCAGCGCGCCGTCGCGCAGGACCGTGACGCGGTCGGCGAGGGCGAAGATCTCGGGCATGCGGTGGCTGATATAGATGATGGCGACGCCGCGCTCGCGCAGCCGGCGCACCACGTCGAGCAGGCGGCGGACATCGGCATCGGCGAGCGAGGCGGTCGGCTCGTCCATGATCAGCAGCCGCGCATCCTGCGACAGCGCCTTGGCGATCTCGACGCGCTGGCGATTGGCGACCGAGAGGCCGCCGACGCGCGCGTCGACATCGAGCTCCGGGCTGTCGAGCTGGTCGAGCAGGGCGCGGGCGCGCTTGCGCATCTCGTTCCAGTCGAGCGCGCCGGGGCCGACCTTCGGCGCGTTGCCGATGAAGATATTCTCGGCGACGGTCATGTCGGGGAACAGCAGCAGTTCCTGGTAGACCGTGGCAATGCCCGAGCGCCGTGCATCACGCGGCGCCGAGAAGGCGACGGGCCGGCCGTTCACCGTGATCTCGCCGCCCTCGTCGGGATGATGGAAGCCGGACAGGATCTTGATCAGCGTCGACTTGCCGGCGCCGTTCTCGCCGAGAAGCGCATGCACCTCGCCGGGACGCACGTCGAAATCGACATTCTTCAGCACCTTGATGCCGCCGAAGGTCTTGGAGATGTTGCGGAGCTGGACGAGCGGCGGCGCCGCCGCGTCCCTAGTCGCGACGGGCGCGGTCATGTCGTTTCCATGGCGTCTGAGGCTTCGTTCTGGTCGGGTTCGACGACGAGCAGGCGCACGCCGGCCTCGCCGATCAGCTTGGCGTCGCGGCTCTTGATGCCGTTGTCGGTGATGATCATCGCGACACGGTCGAGCGCGCAGAGAATGAGCGAGGAGCGGCGCTCGAATTTGGAGCTGTCGACGAGCAGGATCAGCTCGTCGGCCTGGTTGATCAGCTTCTGCTCGGCCTGGATCAGCAGCGGATCGCCTTCCATGATGCCGATCGGGCTGACGCCCTGCGCGCTCATGAACATCCGCCGCGCATAGAAATTGCGCGTCACGTCGTTTTCGAACGGCGACAGGATGAGGCTCTGCTCGCGATAGACGGCGCCGCCCGGCAGCACGATCGTGTTCTTCGAGGTGCGGACCAGTGTCTCGGCGATGGCGAAGGAGTTGGTGAGGATCTGCATCCGCCGGCGGGCGAGATGATCGACCATCTGGTAGGTCGTCGTGCCGCCATTGATGATGATGGAATCGCCGTCCTCGCAAAGATCCACCGCCGCCCGCGCGATGGCGCGCTTCTGCGGCACGTTCATCTGCTCGCTGACGGAGAAGTGGCGGCCGCCGATGCCGACGAGCTGCGGGGGATGCAGCGCCTCGGCGCCGCCGCGCACCTTGTGCAGCTTGCCGTCGATATGCAGGGCGTTGATGTCGCGGCGGATCGTCGCCTCGGACGCGCCGGTCAGTTCGACCAATTGGGCGACCGTCACGACCGGACGGTCGGCGATCTCTCCCAGAATGATCCGCTGGCGCTCGATTTCGTGCAATCTGTCCTCCCAGACAGCGCGATCTTGCAGTCGTCCGCGTCCTTGTCAATCAATTTCGATCAAAACCACTTATACTGCGTCGCAACACACGTCATGTGGCGCTGCAATAGCGTTCAAATGCGCGTATTGCGACGCAATATGATCATTCTTGATTGCGCATGATTGACAAAGCGGCGATCCACTGAGAAAGCTTGCCCAGAAAGACCCCGCGGCATCCGTCGCGGCGCGTCGCAACGTGCCGGTTGGCGCAGCCGCCTGCCGGACGAGCTTCGAAAGCGGGCATTTCCGATCATGACAGGCGCCTCACTCCTTCTCGACAATCGCTGGGACGACGCCAAGGCGGCCGGGCTCAGTGAATCCGGGCTGTTGCTCTATCGCTCGAACCTGCTCGGGTCCGATAAGCGGATCACCAATTTCGGCGGTGGCAACACCTCGGCCAAGGTGACGGAGAAGGATCCGCTCACCGGCGAGGACGTCACCGTGCTCTGGGTCAAGGGCTCGGGCGGCGATGTCGGCTCGATCAAGCTCGACGGCTTCGCGACGCTCTACCAGTCGAAGCTCGAGGCCCTGAAGGGCATCTATCGCGGCCTCGCCTTCGAGGACGAGATGGTCGGGCTGCTCCCCCACTGCACCTGGAACCTCAACCCGCGCGCCGCCTCGATCGACACGCCGCTGCATGCCTATGTGCCCTATGCGCATGTCGACCACATGCATCCCGACGCGATCATCGCCATCGCCGCTTCGAAGAACTCGAAGGAACTGACCAAGGCCATCTATGGCGACGAGATCGGCTGGCTGCCCTGGAAGCGGCCGGGCTTCGAACTCGGCCTGTGGCTGTCGAAATTCGCGAATGAGAACCCGTCGGCGAAGGGCGTCGTGCTCGAGAGCCATGGCCTCTTCACCTGGGCCGACAACGCCAAGGATTGCTACGAGCTGACGCTCGCGATCATCAACAAGGCGATCGCCTGGTTCGCCAAGGAGACCGAGGGCAAGGCGATCTTCGGCGGTGCCGTCACGACCTCGGCCGATGCCGCCAAGCGCCGCGCCATTGCCGCCCGGCTGATGCCGGAGATCCGTGGCCGCATCGGCAAGACGGAATCGAAGGTCGGCCATTTCGACGACCAGCCGGCCGTGCTCGAATTCGTCAATTCGGCCGAACTGAAGCCGCTGGCGGCGCTCGGCACCTCGTGCCCCGACCATTTCCTGCGCACCAAGATCCGCCCGCTGGTGCTGGACTATGATCCGGCCGCCGACAATATCGACGCCGTGATCGCCGGCCTCGACGGCGCCATCGAGGCCTACCGGGCCGACTACGCCGCCTATTACGAGCGCTGCAAGCATCCGGACAGCCCGGCGATGCGCGATCCGAACGCCGTCGTCTATCTGATCCCCGGCGTCGGCATGATCACCTTTGCCCGCGACAAGGCGACGGCCCGCATCTCCGGCGAGTTCTATGTCAACGCCATCAACGTGATGCGCGGCGCCTCGACCGTCTCGACCTATGTCGGCCTCGCCGAGCAGGAAGCCTTCGACATCGAATACTGGCTGCTGGAAGAGGCGAAGCTGCAGCGCATGCCGAAGCCGAAGGCGCTGGCCGGCCGCATCGCCTTCATCACCGGCGGCGCCGGCGGCATCGGCTCGGCGACCGCCATCCGCTACCTGCAGGAAGGCGCGGTCGTGATGATCGCCGATATCGACCAGAAGGCGCTCGACGAGACGGTCGGCGGCCTCGGCGCCAAGTTCGGCAAGGACAATATCCGCGGCGTCCACGCCAACGTCACCAGCGAGGCGGCCGTCGAGGCGGCCTTCCACGAGACGCTGATCGAATTTGGCGGCATCGACATCCTCGTCTCCAATGCCGGCATCTCCTCGGCCGCGCCGTTCGAGGAGACGACGCTGGAGACCTGGGACCGCAACATTGCGATCCTCGCCACCGGCTATTTCCTCGTCTCGCGCTCCGCCTACCGGATCATGAAGACGCAGAAGCTCGGCGGCTCGATCGTCTTCATCGCCTCGAAGAACGGCCTCGCGGCCTCGGCCGGTGCGTCGGCCTATTGCACGGCCAAGGCGGCCGAGATCCATCTCGCCCGCTGCCTCGCGCTCGAGGGCGCGCCGTTCGGCATCCGCGTCAACACGATCAATCCGGATGCGGTGCTGCGCGGCTCGAAGATCTGGCAGGGCGAGTGGCGCCAGCAGCGCGCCTCGTCCAACAAGATCGGCGAGGACGATCTCGAGGAGTTCTACCGCAATCGCTCGCTCCTGAAGCGCAGCGTGTTCCCGGAAGACATCGCCGAGGCGGCCTTCTTCCTGGCGGCCGACCTCTCGGCGAAGTCGACCGGCAACATCATCAATGTGGATGCGGGCAACGTCATCAGCTTCACGCGCTGAGGTCGTCGCCCATTCTACTAGGCGGGTCGTCTGACGTGCCTTTCTGCGCTTCCGGTGCTCACGGACGTAAGTCCGCTCCGCTCCGGTTCTCGAAAGCCGCGCCATCCGACTCCGCCTAGCGAATGGTCGATCGCCCTCAGTCGGGCATCGTCACGAAGTCAATGAAGAGCCCCTCGGGGAGGACCCGCCCATGACCGACTATCCGATCTCGCCCGAGTTCCTCGCCGAGGCCAACAAGGCCGGCGAGGCGGCGCTGGCCAATGACTATGCCTCGCTCGGCGAACAGCTCGATCGCCGCGGCATCGACATCGACGTGATCACCCGCAAGGTCGCCGACTATGCGGTGGCGATCCCGTCCTGGGGCGTCGGCACCGGCGGCACCCGCTTTGCCCGCTTTCCCGGCCCCGGCGAGCCGCGCGGCATCTTCGAGAAGCTCGACGACTGCGCCGTCATCAACCAATTGACCCGCGCGACGCCGACCGTCTCGCTGCATATTCCCTGGGACAAGGCCGATCCGGCCGAGCTGAAGGCGAAGGGCGCGGCGCTCGGGCTTGGCTTCGACGCCATGAACTCGAACACCTTTTCCGATGCCAAGGACCAGGCGCTGTCCTACAAGTTCGGCTCGCTGTCGCATATGGACCCCGCCGTCCGCCAGCAGGCGATCGAGCACAACATCGAGACGATCGAGATCGGCAAGGTGCTGGGCTCGAAGGCGCTGACGGTGTGGGTCGGTGACGGCTCCAACTTCCCCGGCCAGTCGAATTTCACGCGGGCCTTCGAGAACTATCTCTCGGCGATGAAGTCGGTCTATGCGGCGCTGCCGGACGACTGGCGCGTCTTCACCGAGCACAAGCTCTATGAGCCGGCCTTCTATTCGACCGTGGTGCAGGACTGGGGCACCAACTATCTGATCGCTAAGGAACTCGGGCCGAAGGCGTTCTGCCTCGTCGACCTCGGCCATCACGCGCCGAACGTCAATATCGAGATGATCGTCGCGCGGCTGATCCAGTTCGGCAAGCTCGCCGGCTTCCACTTCAACGATTCGAAATATGGCGACGACGATCTCGACGCCGGCTCGATCAACCCGTTCCAGCTGTTCCTCGTCTTCAACGAGCTGGTCGATGCCGCCGCCCGCAAGGCCGAGGGCTTCGATCCGGCCTATATGATCGACCAGTCGCACAATGTGACCGACCCGATCGAGAGCCTGATGGCGAGCGCGATCGAGATCCTGCGCGCCTATGCGCAGGCGCTCATCGTCGATCGGCCGGCGCTCGCCGGCTACCAGTCCGCCAATGACGCGCTGATGGCCAACCAGACGCTGAAGCGCGCCTTCACCACCGATGTCGGCCCGATCATCGCCAAGGCGCGTCTCGCCAAGGGCGGCGCCATCGACCCGATCGCGACCTATCGCGCGTCTGGCTATCGCGCCCGCGTCACCGCCGAGCGCCCCTCGAGCGGCTGCAGCTCCAGCGGCATCGTCTGATCCGGTGCTGTGATCGGCGTCACGGCGGTCCACCGGCCGCCGCGGCAGCCACCTTCTCACGGCGAAGCGGAACGGCTAGGGTCAAGCTTGAGCCCGTCTGCCGTCGCAGGGCGGCAGCGATCCGATTCCAAGGCCGCCACGCGCGGGTCTGGGGGGACCGCTGGTCGAGGGCGCCGAATGCGGCTTGAAGCCGAGAGCCGGGCATGCCCGGTGCATCGTCCAAAGGAGGACCCGAGAATGAAGAAGGCCACGACACTCGTTTCGATCGCGCTGTTCGGTGCGCTGCTCGCCGGCTGCAACACGCCGACCACCGGTTCGCGTGCCGGTGACGGCGCCGTCATCGGCGGTCTCGCCGGTGCGGCGGTCGGCGGCCTTGCGACGGGAACCTGGGGCGGTGCGGCCATCGGCGCCGGCGTCGGCGCCATCGGCGGCGCGATCATCGCCGACGCCACCGGCAAGTGCTACTGGGTCGATAAGAACGGCCAGAAGCACTACACCGCCTGCCGCTGAGACCAACGGCATCCTATCGAGACGGCCGGGCATCGCCCGGCCGTTTTCGTTTCACAATTGTCCTCTATGTCTTACGTGGGCGGGTTTTTCGCGCGCCCGATGGGCTTCTTCGCGCCGCGACCCGAGGAACGAATTCGCATCCTCACGCGTTTTCGACGCGAAGCTGGCCACTATCGGGCCGTGCCAGAGGAGAATTCGACATGAAGGCGTCCTTTCTGATCGTTGCCGTAACGCTCGCCGGCGCTGCCCTCGGCGGCTGCACCACCGGCTCGGGTGCGGGTGACGGCGCCGTCGTCGGCGGTCTCGCCGGTGCGGCGGTCGGCGGTATCGCCGGCGGCAATGTCCAGAGCGCGGCCATCGGCGCCGGCGTCGGTGCCCTCGGCGGCGCCGTCATCGGCGATGCGGCCAGCAAGCGCTGCTACTGGGTCGACAGCTATGGCCGCCGCCACGCCACGGCCTGCCGCTGATCCATCGGCGCGATCGATGATGAAAGGCCCGGCTGCGAAGCCGGGCCTTTTTCGTTGCGCGGAGCAGCGCCTCAGTCGCTGAGGCCGAGCGTCCGCGACGGGTGCTGGTCGAGGAGATTGTCGGTCCAGCCGGTGACCTTCGGCGAGACGAGGCCGAGCGCTGCATAGCGGAGGAGCGGGATCACCGGCGCATCCTGGCGGACGATCTGCTCGGCCTTGCCGATCGTGTCGGTGCGCCGCGCCGGATCGGTCTCGACATCGGCGGAGGCGAGCAGCGCGTCATAGCCGGAATTGGCATAGCGGCCATAGTTGAAGCGGCCGCCGCTCTTCAGGAGATCCAGCATGTCGAGCGCATCCGGCTCGTCGGCGATCCAGCCGGCGAAGGCGAGGTCGAACTCGGCGCCATCGCGCAGCGCCCCGAAATGCGAGCCTTCCGGCTCCGTCACGACGCGGCCCTCGACGCCGATCGCCGCCCAGTCGGCGAGGACGAGCTTCGCGGTCGTCTCATGCGCGACGCCGCTGCCGACCCGGATCGAGAGCTTCAGCGGCTTGCCGGGTCCATAGCCGGCAGCGGCGAGCAAAGCGCGCGCCTCGCTCCGCCGGGCTGCGATCGGCCCCAATTGCGGCTGCGGCAAGGGCGACAGCGCCGGCGGCACCAGATCGCTCGCCGGCAGCATGCCGCCCGACCAGGCCGCGGCGGCGAGCGCCTCGCGGTCGACGGCGAGCGAGAGCGCCCGGCGGACGCGGGCATCGTCGAACGGCTTCCGCGTCGTGTTGACCGCATAGAAATAGGTGCCGGCATAGGGCGCGACATGCAGCGCCGGGCCGAACTCCGCCTTGAGGCCGGCAAGGTCCGCGGTCGGGACGTCGGGGCAGACATCGACTTCGCCAGCGCGATAGGCGGCGAGGCAGGCGGCTGCGTCCTCGAACGGGCGGTAGATGACGCTATCGATCGCCGGTGCACCGGGTCCCGTGCGGCGAGGATTGGCGGCCAGCACATAGCCGGAGCGCGCGCCTGACGTCCCGAGCCCATAGGCGCCGTTCGAGACGAGCTTCGCGCCCGAATTCCACTGCGTCGCCAGCTTCTTCGCGGCAGCGACATTGACGGGCAGGGCGGCGGGCGCGGCGAGCCGTTCGAGGAAGGTCGGGGTCACCTTGTCGAGACGGATGACCAGGGTCCTGTCGTCGGTCGCCGACACGCCGAGCGTATCGGGCTTGGCGAAGCCCGACTTGATCGCGCCGGCATTGACGATGACCTGCAGCGGCCCGTCCTCGGTCGCCTCGGTGGCGGGATCGAACAGGCGGCGGAACGAGGCGACGAAATCGGAGGCCTTGACCGCGTCGCCATTCGACCAGCGGGCGCCCGCGCGCAGCGTGAAGGTGTAGGTGAGGCCATCAGGGCTGATGGTCCAGCTGTCCGCGGCGCCGGGAATGAGCTTGCCGGCGGCATCGCGGATGACGAGCCCGTCGAAGAGATCGATCAGGAGCGCCGTTTCGCTGGATGTCGCGGCCTTCTGCGGATCGAGCGTCGCGATCGGCCCAATGAGGCCGCGCTTCAGCACGCCGGCGGCCTCCGCCTCACCGCCAAAGGCGAGCGCGACGGCGATGATACCAGCCGTGGCGATTGTCCGGCGTCGACGGCGCCATCCACAACCCTGTTGCATGTTTCGAAGTCACTCCAAGGCGGGGGCCGCAGCGGACAATGGATGGATGACGACATGTCTGAGGCGGTGCGGCGACGCCCCGGACGGTATCGTCGCGGAGGCGACTAGCAAACGTCGATGATCACAGCCCCGATCGCGGCGGCGAGCGCCTTGGGATCGACGGAGAACACGGCGTTCGGCGTCCCGGCCGCCGCCCAGACGGTCTCGTAGGCGAGGAGGTCGCGGTCGATGAAGGTCGGAAGCGGGGTCGCATGGCCGAGCGGGGGAATGCCGCCGATGGCAAAGCCGGTGAGCGCACGCACGAAGGCGGCGTCCGGGCGCATGATCGGCTCGCCGACCGGGCCTGCAACCTTTTCCTCATCGACGCGGTTGACGCCGGAGACGAGCAGCAGCACGCCGTTGCCGGATGTGGTGCCGCGAAACACCAGTGACTTGACGATTTCACCCACCTCGCAGCCGCAAGCGGCTGCAGCCTCTTCCGCTGTGCGGGTCTTCTCGGGCATAATCCGCGGCGTCACGGATAAGCCGAAGGATTCGGCGGCGCCCTTCACGCGGGATGCAGGTCCGTTGATCTCGGTCATCGTCGGAATCAGTCCTCCTGCCCGCTCACGGGCGGATCGATGATGCGCCGTGTGCCCGGATTTGCTAAAGGGAGTCTAAACAATTTCGCGTCAATTCGGAGCAAGCCGATGAACGACACGACCGGGCGGAGCGGCACGACGTCGAACGTGCGCAATCTGACCGACGCGATCCGCAAGGTTCGGGTCGCGGAGTCGGAGCGGACCGACGTCGTCGTCGAGCTTCGCGAGGCGGAGCGCGCGCGGCTCGACATGCTCGCCGACGAACTGCGCACCGTCTTCGCCGAAGTGCCTGAGGGCGATGAGCAATTCGTGTTCCAGATCTCGGGCGGCAGCCAGCCGCGCTTCTGGATCGACATGACCTCGCTGGTGCTGATGGGCCGCGATCGCCGCACCTATCGCTTCGTCAAGGACACGCGCCTCGGGCGCACCGTCATTCTCGAGACGACCGATCTCGACGACATGGCCGACTGCATCACCCAATATGTCGCCGAGCGGATCATCGAGCGCGAGCGGGCGCTGGAGGCCGACTGGCTCGCCGAGCGCATCACGCGTCCCGAGCAGCCCTCAGTGAAGTCCGAGAAGCGGACGCGCCTGCTGCGGCGGGCCGAGGAGCCGGCCAAGGCGGCCGAGCCGCGCTCGCGCGTGCATCCCGGCTGGATCGTCTCGGCCTTTCTCGGCGGCCTCCTGGTCGGCGTCGGCGCGCTGCTCGCCTATGCCTGGGTCCATATCGGCTGAGGCGCGCTCGCGATTCAGGGTTCTTCCCTGCCGAGCACTCTCCGAGCTGTCGTTGCCGGGCTTGACCCGGCAACCCAGACTTTCGCGGGTTGCGCAGATATTGGCGGCCCTTAGGGAAGAAGAGTGGATTGCCGGGTCAAGCCCGGCAATGACAGGTTTGTCCTGTCGCTCCCAAGGATGGGAACCGAATTTAGGTCCGTCCCAGGGCGGCGCGCCCTGCGTCAGCGCAGCTTGCGCTCGCGGATCGTGCCGACATTCGAGCCGGGCCCGGTATAGCCGCGCTCGGTCATCGTGCAGCGCCAGGCGCCGGGCTCCCCTTCGATCGCGAACAGATTGTAGCGTCCCGCCGGCTTTTCGCCGCCGGGCGCGTTCGATGCCGAGGGCACGCCGATGACAGGCACCGGCCCGTCGCGCCCCTCGATCTCGACCAGGCTGTCGCGATGGGTATGCCCGTGCAGCACCAGCTCGGCGCCCGCCTCGCGGATCACCGCGCGGACGCGGCCCGAGCCGACGAGGCGCTTGTGCCAGGGGGCGGCGTTCGGTGTTGGCGGATGATGGATCATCACGACGCGGAAGAGGCCCTCCTGGCCGGCCCGCACCAGTTCATCGCGGAGCAGCGGCAGCGTGGCGCTGTCGACATGGCCTGTCGCCATGAAGGGCGCCGAGGCGCGCGCGCTCGACATGCCGATCAGCGCGACCGGGCCGCGGCGGCGGAGATAGGGGAAGCGCACCGTGCCCGGATGGGCGTGCGTGTCGCCGATGAGATAGGGCGCCCAGGCGGCGAGCGCCTTGCGCAGCACGCCGGCGACATAGGCATCGTGATTGCCGGGAACGACCGAGATGTCATGCGGCGACCCGAAGGCTTCCAGCCACTCGCGCGCGGCGACGATCTCGCCGGGCAGGCCGATATTGACGAGGTCGCCGGTGACGGCGATGTGGTCCGGCCGATGCGCGATGAGATCCTCGATGATGCCGGCGAGCACGGGACCGGCGAGCGCATGCATCCGGCCGCGGCGCCAGTTCATGTAGCCGAGCATGCGCTTCGAGGCGAGCTGGCGGGCGCGGATGCGCGGCAGCGGGCCGAGATGCGGATCGGAAAGGTGAGCAAGGACGAACATCGACCTATCGATTAGAGCCTTTCCGGCAGCGGCGAAAGCGGGGTCGGGCAGCCGTGCCGACTTGTCCCAACGCCGCGCCGGCAAAAGCGCTCCCGTTGTTCGCCGATCGGGGGCAACCGCCTCAAAGGGTGGCGACGCCCGCCAAACTCGGCCATGCTGGAATTCGTCCCAGCACCACGCGGAAGGATCACCGCTTGCCCGTTCTCTCGGCCCTCGCCAGCCTTGCCGGATCGCTGTCGCCGCTGACGCGCGGCATGACGCTCGGCGTGCGCGGCTGCTGCATCGACCAGGACGGGCGCGTCTTCCTCGTCCGCCACAGCTACATGCCCGGCTGGTATCTGCCGGGCGGAGGCGTCGAGCGGCGCGAGACCGCGATCGTCGCCCTTGGCCGCGAACTGCGCGAGGAGGCCGGCATCGTGCTCGAGGACGCGCCGACCCTCTTCGGCGTCTATTACAATCGCCGCCGGGTGCGCGATCACGTCCTCGTCTATGTCAGCCGCAGTTTTTCGCGGCCGAACCCGCCGCTCTATCCCAACCGCGAGATCGCCGAGGCTGGCTTCTTCCTGCCCTCGGCCCTGCCCGAGGAGGCGACGCCGGCGACGCGGCGTCGGCTCGACGAGATTCTCGCCGGCGCGGCGCTCGACCCGCTCTGGTGATTGACGCTTTACCGCCCTCGGCGGACCGTGTTATGCGCGTTGCTGGCTCAAGACTGGACCGAACGATGCTGGCGAGGCTTTCCCTGCGACGACGAACCGACGGCCGCGAGATTGTCTCGCGCGATGCCGCCCGTCCGTCCGTTCGCCGGAACCGTGTCGCCTGAGGCGGCCGCCCGTCGGACACCGCGCCTCCGACGAGAGCCCCTGATGAAGATCGACAGTTTTACCGTCCAGGCCGAACGGCCCGAGGACGACGACGCCATCGAAGCCCTGCATGCCGCCTCCTTCGGTCCCGGACGGTACACCCGTGCCGCCTCGCTGCTGCGCGAAGGCGTGCCGCATGATCCGGCGCTCTCCTTCGTCGCGACCAGCGGGCCGGATTTCATCGGCTCGGTCCGCCTGACGCCGATCGTGATCGGCACGCGGCCGGCCATGCTGCTCGGGCCGCTCGCCGTCGTCGACGGCTGGAAGGGCAGGGGCGCCGGCAAGTCGCTGATGCGGACGGCGCTCGCCGCCGCGCGCGAGGCGGGTCATTCGGTGGTGCTGCTGGTCGGCGACGAGCCCTATTACAGCCAGTTCGGCTTCACCATGCTGCCGCCGCCCTACAGCATCACGCTGCCGGCGCCCGCCGATCCGAGGCGCGTCCTCGTCTGCGCGCTCAATGAGGGCGCGCTGGAGGGGCTCGGCGGGCAGGCGCGGCGGGCGCTCTGACCCGGGCCGCAGCGTGTGCGGCCGGGCGGCGCAGCCCTGTCAGGGGCTTGGTGCCGGTGCGGGCTCGTCGGCCTTGCCGATCTCCGGCGCGGCCAGGCGGATGATGGCGAGAAGGGCGAGGACGCCGCCGCTGCCGGCCAAGGCCGTCACCATCACGGCGCCCTGGGCACCGATCCGCTCCATCATCAGGGCGAAGACGAAGGGCGCGGCCGCGCCGACGATGAGGCGCACCGACATGATCCGCCCCTGACGCGCGCCGTAATTATCGGGACCGAAGAGGGCGAGCGGCAGCGTTCCGCCGACGATGCTGTAGAGGCCATTGCCGATGCCGAACAAAAGCGCGAACCCGATCGCGCCGGCATAGGACGGCGCCGTGACGCTGAGCAGCGCGAGGGCGAGCGGCAGCGCTGCGGCGGCGAAGATGGCGAGCGCCAACTGCGACAGATTCTTGCCGAGCATCATGTTGAGGAAGCGGCTGGCCACCTGGGCGGGACCGAACAGAGCTCCAACCGCGACGCCGGCGAGGCCGAGGCCAAGCGCGCCGAGCATCGGCAGCATATGCACGAGGACAGCGGCGCTCATGAAGCTCTGCGCGGCGAAGGCCGTCGCCATCAGGACGAAGCCGCGGCCGCGCACTGCCATCGGCAGCATCCGGTCCCGCGGCGGCGCCACGGCCGGAGCTTCAAGGCCAAGGGGCCGGGACCGCGCGACGATCCGGCGCGACAGCCACAGATGAACAGGCACGCAGATGACGAGGTTGAGCGCCGCGAAGACGAGATAGATCTCCCGCCAGCTCAGCACATGCAGCAGCCAGGTGGTGAGCGGCCAGAAGAGGGTCGATGCGAAGCCGGCGATGAGCGTCAGGCGGACGATGCTGCGCTGCGCCGTCAGCGGATGACGCTGCACCAGCAGCGGGAAGGCGGCGCCATACTGCACGAGGGTCGAGGCGATCTCGATCGCGAGCAGCGCGGCGACGAAGGCGGGCCCCGACGGGGCGAGGGCGCAGGCGCCGAGCCCGAGGGCGGCCGCGCCTGAGCCGACCGCCATGACGCGGCCGGCGCCGAAGCGATCGATCGCCCGTCCGGCCAGCGGCGCCGCCAGCCCGCCGGCCAGCAAGGCAACCGACAGCCCGGCGAAGATCCATTCGGTCGGCCAGCCGAAGTCGCGCCCCATCGCCGGGGCGAGGATGCCGAAGCTGTAATAGAGCGTGCCATAGCCGACGATCTGCGACAGGGCGAGCGCAGCGACGTCGAGCCACTGCCGCCGTTCGAACGCGCCCATCTCAGATCGCCTCGAGCTTGACCCGCGCCGCCAGCTTCTCCGCCGCTTCCTTCCGCTCGCTGTAGCGGTCGGTAAGAATGGCGGAGACATCGCGCGTCAGCAGCGTGAACTTCACCAGCTCTTCCATCACATCGACGATGCGGTCGTAATAGGACGAGGGCTTCATGCGGCCGGCCTCGTCGAACTGCTCGAAGGCCTTGGCGACGGAGGACTGGTTGGGGATGGTGATCATCCGCATCCAGCGTCCGAGCACGCGCAGCTGGTTGACCGCATTGAAGCTCTGCGAGCCGCCGCTGACCTGCATGACCGCGAGCGTCTTGCCCTGTGTCGGCCTGACCGCGCCGATCGACAGCGGAATCCAGTCGATCTGCGCCTTCATGATCGCCGTCATCGCGCCATGCCGCTCCGGGCTGCACCAGACCTGCCCCTCCGACCAGGCCGAGAGGTCGCGCAGCTCCTTGACCTTCGGATGGCTCGACGGCGCGTCGTCCGGCAGCGGCAGGCCGCTCGGATCGAAGATGCGCACCTCGGCGCCGAAGGCCTCGAGCAGGCGCGCCGCTTCCTGCGTCGCGAAGCGGCTGTAGGAGCGCTCGCGCACCGAGCCATAGAGCATCAGGATGCGCGGGGGATGGCGCGAGGGCTCGGCGCGCAGCGATGCGGCACCGGGAATGCGGACCGAGGCCGCGGCAAGGTTCGGCAGATCGTCGAGAGCGGGCAACGGGGTTATCCTGCGCGTTTCATGTTTCGCTCAGGCGCCCAGCACCGCAAGCGTCAGCCGTTGAGGAGCGGCCTGGAAGATGAGGACCTGGTCGCTCAGGCAACGCTCGGCCGGGGCGAACTCGCGCCCGGTAGCTGGCCGATCTCCTTCAGCTTGCTGCCGAGGGCGATAGTGTCGAGCTTGCCGAGCGGCAGCGCCGCGAAGATCGAGATCCGGTTCTTCATGTAGCGGAAGGCCGCCACGAAAGCCGCCTCGCGCTCGAAATCGGAGCCCTCGACCGCCGCGGGGTCTTCGATGCCCCAATGGGCCGTCATCGGCTGTCCGGGCCAGACCGGGCAGGTCTCGCCGGCGGCATTGTCGCAAACGGTGAAGACGAAATCCATGACCGGTGCGCCCGCGACGGCGAACTCGTCCCAGGGCTTCGACCGGAAGCCCTCATGCGGATAGCCGAAATGCTGCAGCGTCTTCAGCGCCAGCGGATGAACCACGCCTTTCGGGTGGCTGCCGGCCGAGAAGGACTGGAAGCGGCCGGCGCCATCCTTGGCGAGGATGCTCTCGGCGAGGATCGAGCGGGCGGAATTGCCGGTGCAGAGAAAGAGGACGTTGAAGATGCGATCAGCCATGACCGATTTCCGTTGTTGGTGAGCAGCAGGACGGTTCAGAGAGGCTCGCGACCGCCGGAGCGCAGACGTCCGGGTGGCCCTGGCAGCAGTCGCGCATCAGGAAGGCGACGAGGCCGGAGAGGGCGGTGTAGTCGGCCGTGTAGATGATCGAGCGCGATTCCCGCCGCGAGCGGACGAGGCCGGCGCGTTCGAGATGGGCGAGATGGAAGGAGGCGCTCGACGAGGCCGCGCCGACCGCATCGCCGACGGCGCCGGCGGCGAGGCCGTCGGGACCGGCCATGACGAGCGCGCGCACCATCTTCAGCCGCGTCTCCTGCGACAGGGCCGAAAAGGCGTCGAGAGCCTGGAGCTCGTCCATCGTCATTCCAATCTCTCAAGAATCATTGAAATGACAATATCGCAGGCGGCCGGGTCACGCCAGTCCCTTGTCGCGTCCGTCCGGCAAGGGAGGGGTCAGCGTCCCTCGCGATACCACGTCGCGGCGGCGAGGCCGAGCAGGATGGCGAGGCCGAGGAAGCCGGAGAAGAGCGGCAGGCGGTCGACGCCGGTAAGCACCGACGCCTCGGTCATGCGCACGCCGATCCAGTCGCGCCCCGAGACCGTGCGGCCCGAACGCACCGGCACGACGCGCGGCGCCTCCAGTGATCCGCTCGCGTCCGTCATGCGCGCGATATGTCCGCCGCTGGCGTCGGTGACCGGCTGCAGCTTGTCGAAGGTCGAGCGTACATCCTGGAACTCGCGCGGATTGGCGGGGCCGACCAGCGCGAAGGCGCGGCGCTCGCCGTCCTCAATCCGCCAGAGACCCATTTCGTCTGCGGTCAGTTCGGCGCGGAAGCGGCCGGCGCCGTCGGGCGCAAGCGTCACGCTGCGGCTCTGGCCGGACGGGGAGATCGCCGTCACCGGATCGATGCGGTCGGCCATGGTCTGGCGTTCGATGGTGAGCGTCGAACCCTTGGCGCTGGCGCGCAGCGCCTCCTCCTCGAGATCCGGCTCCTTCATCAGCCAGTGGGCGAGGCGGCGCAGCAGGTCGACATGCGGCCCGCCGCCCTCGAAGCCGCGCGCCCACAGCCAGACCTGATCGGAGAGCAGCAGCGCGACGCGGCCCTTGTCCTCGCGCTCGAGCACCAGCAGCGGCTGGCCGTCGGCCCCCTTCATCACCACTTCGCCGGTCGGCTTGTCGGTTTCGACCTGGCGGAACCAGCGGCTCCACTGCGGCGGGGTGGTGTCGCCACCTTCGAGGCCGCGCGTCACCGGATGGCGCTTGCCGAGATCGGTGACCTCGGGCGTGAACGGCTTCTCGATGACACGGCCGGTCGGCGCGGCGGGCAGCACATCGGCGAGCGGCGTCGTGTAGAGGCTGCCCTCGGAGGCATAGTCGGGACCGGAGGCGACCAGCAGCGCGCCGCCGTCGCGGACATAGCGGGCGATATTGTCGAAGTAGAGGATCGGCAGCACGCCCTGCTGGGCGTAGCGATCGAAGATGATCAGGTCGAACTGGTCGATCTTGACCGAGAACAGCTCGCGCGTCGGAAAGGCGATCAGCGAAAGCTCGTCGATCGGCGTGCCGTCCTGCTTCTCCGGCGGGCGCAGGATGGTGAAATGGACAAGATCGACGGAGGCGTCGGACTTGAGCAGGTTGCGCCAGATCCGTTCGCCGGCATGCGGCTCGCCGGAGACGAGCAGCACGCGGAGATTCTCGCGGATGCCGTCGACGACCGCCGCGGCGCGGTTGTTGACCGCGGTGAGTTCGCCGTCGAGCGGCTCCGCCTCGAACTCGTAGATGTTCTGCCCGGCATGGGCGATCTCGATCTCGAAGCGGTTGCTGGCGCCGGGGATGACCGTCTGGGCGGCGATCGGCTCGCCGTCGCGCGAGATGGTGACGCGGACCGGCGCCGAGGAGGCGAGGCCGCTGTCGATGACGCTGTAGTCGATCACCTGCTTCTCGCCGACGATGCCGAAGCGCGGCGCCGACCGGATGACGAGCTGGCGGTCGATCTCGCTGTCGCGGCCGGAAATGAGGGCGTGCAGCGGCGCGCTGCCGAGCGTCTCGGCCGGATTGGCCGGAACGTCGTGCACCTGGCCGTCGGTGAGCATCACGACGGCGCCGATCCGCTCGGGCGCGACATCGGAAAGCTCGGCCTGCACCGCCTTGAAGAGCTCGGTTCCGTCGACGGCCGCGCCCCCCGGGGCGCCGACCTCGACGGTGCGCAGCTCGATGTTGCGCAATTCGCCGAAGCGCCTCGCGAGTTCCGCGCGCATCGCCTCGGTGGCGGCGGTGCGATCCGACAGCGACTGGCTCGCGCTCTTGTCGACCACCATCGCGACGATGGTCGGCAGCGACTGGCGCTGTTCCTCGAGCAGCACCGGACCGGCCAGTGCCGCGACGAGAGCTGCGAGCGCCAGGAGGCGCAGCAGCGCGCCGCGCGTCCGCCGCACCAGCAGCGGCAGGATGGCGACGAGGCCGAGGACCGCGAGAACGGCGAGGACCGGCAGCGGGATCAGCGGC
This sequence comes from Kaistia sp., assembly GCA_965229325.1. Classification (GTDB taxonomy): domain Bacteria; phylum Pseudomonadota; class Alphaproteobacteria; order Rhizobiales; family Kaistiaceae; genus Kaistia. The sequence goes on from OZ245873.1 coordinate 4,817,324, forward strand.
GCGAAGGTCAGCTGCCAATTCACTGGCCAAGCCTTTCGAGCAGCGCCGGCACATGCACCTGGTCGGCCTTGTAGTTGCCGGTCAGCGTGTACATGACGATGTTGATGCCGGTGCGCATGGCCATCTCGCGCTGGCGCGGATCAGGGGGAACCGTCGGATAGAGATAGCGGCCGTCGGGATCGGTCGCCCAGGCGCCGGCGAGGTCGTTTTCGGTGATGAGGATCGAGGAGACGCCGTCGCCGGGGCGGGCCGGGCGGTCGGCCGCCGTCTCGGCATCATCGGTCGCGGCCTCGACCCAGAGCGGACCGCCGGAATAGCGGCCGGGGAAATCGGCGAGCAAATAGAAGGCCTTGGTGAGGACATGGTTGCCCGGCACCGGCTCCAGCGGCGGGATGTCGAGCCCGGCCAGCATCGCCCGGAGACGCTCGGCCTGCGGCGTGCCGGCAAAGCCGTCGCTGCCGGGCGGGCGCTCCAGTTCATCGCGCGTGTCGAAAAGGATCGAGCCGCCCTGCTTCATATAGGCGTCGATCCGGGCCAGCGTCTCGGAGGTCGGCATGGGCGAGGACGGGTCGATCGGCCAATAGAGCAGCGGGAAGAAGGCGAGTTCGTCCTTGGCGATGTCGACGCCGATCGGATCGCTCGGCTCCAGCGCCGTCCGGTTGGCGAGCTCGTGCGAGAGGCCGGCGAGCCCGGCCTTGCTGACCTCGTCGATCGCGGCATTGCCGGTGACGACATAGGCGAGCCGCGTCGCATTGACGGCGTCCATCGCGAACTGGTCGGAAGCGGCATCGGCCGAGGCAGGGCGCGGCAGCGCACCGAGGGCGAGCGCCAGGAGGATCACGGCAGCGGGCGCCGCGCGGCGGAAGCGCAGCCCGCCATTCAGCCAGAGCACGGCCAGCGCGTCGGCGATCAGGCAGGCGAGGGCGGCGACCAGCAGGAAGGGCGAGAGGTCGGTCGGCGCGGTCGTCGGATAGGGCCGCACCTCGGCATCCGCGACCTTGGAGGCGTCGAAGGGCACGAGCGTCGCATCCGTGCCGAGCAGGTTGACGGCGCGGAAGGCGTCGTCGGTGCCGTAGAGACCGGGCGGATGGTCGCGGCCGGCGGCGACGGTCTCCGCCGCCGCCGGAAGCGGCCGCGCGAACGGATCGGCGCCGGCGCTGCGGCCGAAGCCGTCGATGAGCCGCCAGGGCGGCAGCATCACGCCGCCGGCCTGACCGGCGACGGGCTTGGCGTCGGCGGCGGCGAGCGGCACGGAGGAGAAGGCGGCGATGCGGCGGAGCATGTCGACGAAACTGCCCGAGAGCGGCAGGTTCGACCAGCTCGTATCGGCCGTGACATGGAACAGCACCAGCCAGCCCTTGCCGAGCCGCGCCGCGGTGACGAGCGGCGTGCCGTCGGCGAGCGCCGCCCAGGTCCGCGCCGGCAGGTTGGCATCGGGCTCGGCGAGCACCTGCCTGGTGACGGTGACGTCCGATGGTACGGCCATGCCGGCGAAGGGACCGCTCTGCGAGAAGGAGGCGAGCGGCTGCGGGCTCGACCAGGAGAGGCTGCCGCCGAGGACGCGGCCGCCGGCGCGCAGCCGCACCGGCACCAGCGTGTTCTCGTCGGATGTCGCCGCGGCGAGGCGCGGGCCGGCGAAGCGCAGCAGCGTGCCGCCGCCCTCGACGAAGGCGCTGAGCCGCGCTTCGACCTCGGGCGTCAGCGTGCCGATATCAGCGAGGACGATGATCGCCGCGCCGGCATCGATCAGCTGCGGGATCGCGGTGGCGGCATTGGCGTCGCGCGGCTCGATGATGTCGGCGAAGGGCTGCACGGCGCGGGCGATGAAATAGCGCGGCGAGAGCAGCGGCTGCGCGTTGCTGTCGTTCGAGCCGCCGGCGACGATGCCGATCCGCCGCCGCTTGAACCGATCATCGAGAAGCTGCACGGCGCCGGCCGTGGCGCTGCCCGATATCTCGACGCGGACGATCTCGTTGCGCAGTTCCGCCGGCAGATCGAACACCGCTTCGCTCTTGGTTTCGCCGGGCTTGAAGGCGAAGGGGGCGGTGCCGACCGAGCGGCCCTTGAGGTCGCGCGCCTCGAGGAGGCCGCTGCCGGCGAGCCGGCCGTCGCTGCGGATGACCGGCAGCGTCAGCGCATCGGCGCCGGGCGTCGGCGGCGCGAGGCCGATCAGCGAGGTGCCGTCGCCAGCATAGACCGAGACGGGCGCCTTGACCGTGTCGGTGAGGAAGCGGGCGAAGCCCTCGGCATCCGGTCCGCCGAGGCCGCCGGTCAGCCAGGCGACGCCGCCGAACGGGCGCGCGGCGAGGCCGGGCGCCATCGCAGCGGCGAGCGCCGCGCGGTCGGCGCCATAGGGGCGCGGCTGCAGCGCATCGAGCCGCGCCGCGACCGTGCCGGCATCGGTCGGCGCGAATTCCTGGTTGGGCGGCTCGGCGGTCGCAATGAGGGTGACGGCACGGCCGCTGCGCTCGGCGAGCGCCGCGATGCGTTTCGCCGTGTCGATCCGCGCCGGCCAGTCGCGCGCGGCCGCCCAGTCATTGTCGAGCACCAGCAGCAAGGGCCCGGCGCCGGGCGCGCTCTCGCCGGCGGGTCGCCAGACGGGCCCGGCCAGCGCGAAGATGACGAGCCCGGCGAGCAGCAGGCGCAGCAGTGTCAGCCACCACGGGCTCTTCGCCGGCTGCTCGTCCTTCTGCACGATCTCGGCAAGGATGCGCGTCGGCGGGAAGCTCTCGATACGCGGGCGCGGCGGCGTCAGCTTGAGCAGCCACCAGATCACCGGCAGCAGCACCAGCGCGCCGAGCACCAGCGGCGTTCCGAAGGCGAGCGGCAGGCTGCCCATCACTGTGCCCCCCCGGCGAGCGAGCGGTCGGAGAGGCGGGCATGCAGCGCCAGCAGCGGCTCGGTCGCCGGCCGATCGGTGCGGTGGAGCAGATAGGTCCAGCCCATGCGGCGGCAGGTGGCGGCGAGATGGTCGCGGCGCGCGGCGAGATGGCGGCGATAGTCGTCGGCGATCTGCTCGGCGCGGCCGGCGAGATAGACCGCACCCGATTCGGGATCGCGGAATTCCGCCCGGCCGGCATAGGGGAAGGTTTCCTCGACCGGATCGCGCAGCTCGACGAGATGCACCGTCGCGCCGGCTCTCGAGAATTCGGCGAGTTTCGCCTCGATCTCGGGGATTGGATCGAGCATATCGCCGATCACCACGAGATCGGAAAAGCGCGTCAGCCGCCGGGCATCCGGCCAGCCGGCGGCGGCGCGGCTATTATGGGCGAGCGTCTCGGCGAGCCGTTCGGCGGCGTTGCGGGCGAGGATGGGATCACCGAGCCCGAGCAATCCGACGCGCTCGCCGGCCCCGGCCAGCATCTCGGCCAGCGCCAGGAGCAGCACCACGGCGCGGTCGCGCTTCGAGGCGTTGGCGAGCTTCGAGCGGAAATCCATCGAGCGGGAGAGGTCGGCGGCGAGCCAGATCGTATGCGCCGCCTCCCATTCGCGCTCGCGCACATAGAGGTGTTCGTCGCGGGCCGAGCGGCGCCAGTCGATCCGTCCGGGCGCCTCGCCGGCGAGAAAGGGCCGGAACTGCCAGAACGTCTCACCCGGCCCGGCGCGGCGGCGGCCATGCCAGCCGGCCAGCACCGTGGTCGCGATCCGCCGCGCCTCGACCAGGAGGCCGGGCAGGGCGTCGGCCAGGCTCTTCGCGTCAGCGAGCGAGCGGCCGGTGGCAGCACTGACGGTGGCAGAGGCGGCGGCGTCGCTCACCCGGTCATCCGATCCGCGAGGTCAGGCGGCCGATCACCTCGCGCACGGTTTCCCCGTCGGCGCGCGCGGCGAAGGTGAGGCTCATGCGATGCTGCAGGACGGGTTCGGCAAGGGCGAGCACGTCGTCGATCGAGGGGGCATAGCGGCCGTCGATCAGCGCGCGGGCGCGGACGGCGAGCATCAGCGCCTGGCTGGCGCGCGGGCCGGGGCCCCAGGCGATCGCGGCGGCGAGCTTCTTGTCGGCATTCTCGCCGGGTCGCGCCGAGCGGACCAGTTCGAGGATCGCCTCGACCACGCTCTCGCCAACCGGCAGGCGGCGGACGAGCTGCTGGATCGCGCGGAGGCCCTCGGCGTCCATGACGCGGCGGGCCGCCGCATCGCCGGTGCCGGTGGTCTCGAACAGCATGCGCCGCTCGGCGGCGCGGTCGGGATAGAGCACGTCGATCTGCAGAAGGAAGCGGTCGAGCTGCGCCTCGGGCAAGGGATAAGTGCCCTCCTGCTCGAGCGGGTTCTGCGTCGCCAGCACATGGAAGGGCGCCGGCAGGTCGTAGCGCTGGCCGGCGATGGTGACGTGATATTCCTGCATCGCCTGCAGCAGCGCCGACTGGGTGCGCGGGCTGGCGCGGTTGATCTCGTCGGCCATCAGCAGCTGGGCGAAGATCGGCCCTTTGAGGAAGCGGAAGGCGCGGCGGCCCTCGGCGTCCTGGTCCATCACCTCGGAGCCGAGGATGTCGGAGGGCATCAGGTCGGGCGTGAACTGGACGCGGCGTTCATCGAGGCCGAGCACGATGCCGAGCGTCTCGACGAGCTTGGTCTTGGCAAGGCCCGGCACGCCGACCAGGAGGCCGTGGCCGCCGGAGAGCAGCGTCACCAGCACGCGCTCGACGACCTGTTCCTGGCCATAGATGAGTTCGCCGATCGCGGCGCGCGCCGCCTTGATCGTGGCGACGGCCGCATCGGCCTTGGCGACGATCTCGGCGGGATCGGGGTCGGCGAGGTGTGTTTGATTGAACGCGCTCATGTCGGCCCATATAGTTTCTGATGTCGCAGCGGCGAGCGTTCATCGCGAAGCACCGCGCGCCCATCTTCGCAGATCGGTCCGCCGGCGCCAGCCAGCGGGTCGCAGGAATACCGGATCATGGCAGGGGCAAAGCAAGGCGAAACCAAGGCCGTGACCGATGCAATGCACGGTGGTGGCGGCGCTGCGCGTCTGGAAGCCCTCCTGAGCGGCTTCCGCCCGGCCCCCGTCGAACGCTGGGCTCCGGCCGAGTGCGGCACGATCGACATCCGCATCGACCGTGACGGCGCCTGGCATCACGAGGGCACGCGCATCGAGCGCGCGGCGCTGGTGCGCCTCTTCGCGAGCGTGCTGCGGCGCGAGGCGGATGGCGGCTATGTGCTGGTGACGCCGCACGAAAAGCTGGCGATCACGGTGGAAGATGCGCCGTTTCTCGCCGTCGATCTCGTCCTGGACGAGCGCGAAACGCCGCCGCCGCTCGTGTTCGCGACCAATCTCGGCGAGGCGGTGCGGCTTGATCGCGACCATCCGCTCCGGATCGCCGATGGCGGCGAGGCTGACGCGTTCGTCCCCTACATCACCGTGCGGCCGGGGCTCGAGGCGCGACTGACCCGCTCCGTCGCCGCCGAACTCGCCGGGCGCGCGATCGAGCGCGCGGGCGAGTTCGGGGTCCTCTCGGCCGGTCACTTCTTCGTCATCGGCAGCGCGTCATCGGCCGGCGACGCATGAGCCTCGTCATCAATGATCATCGCTTCGGGCCCGACCTCGTCTTCCAGGAGGTGCGGCGGCGGCTGATTCCGATCGGCGAGGATGGTCCGGCCGGGCGCGTGCTCAACCCCGAATTCCATCCGCCGAAGGGTTTCCGGCCGAAGGCGGCGGCCGTGCTGATCCCGATCGTCGCGCGCGAGACGCCGACCGTGCTGATGACGCGGCGGACAGTGCTCTTGCGCAAGCATGCCGGCCAGATCTCGTTCCCCGGCGGGCAGATCGACCCCGGCGATGCCGGCGCGGCGGAGGCGGCGATCCGCGAGGCGGAAGAGGAGGTCGGCCTCGATCCGCGCCTCGTCGAACCACTCGGCCGGCTCGATCCCTATATCGCCCCGACCGGCTATCACATCACGCCGGTGGTCGCCCGTGTCGACCCGGCGCTGGAGCTGCGGCTCAACCCGGACGAGGTCGAGGCGGCGTTCGAAGTGCCGCTCGAATTCCTGATGACGCCGGCCAATCATCGTCGCGGCAGCCGCGAATGGGATGGTGTCCGACATTTCTTCTACGAGATGCCGTATGACGAGCACTATATCTGGGGCATCACCGCAGGGATCATCCGCGGGCTTTATGAGCGAGTGTTCGCCTGATCATGCTCCGATTTCTCGGTTTCGCCGCTCTGACCTTCCTGCTTCCGTTCATCGGCTACGGATTATGGCGGCTCATCCGTCATGGCGCTTCTCCCGGCAGCGAGACCTGGCCGCGGATCGTCTGGCTGCGGCTTGCCGGCGCCGGGACGCTGGCGACGCTGATCGCGATCGGCGTGGTGATCTCGTTCTCGGGCGGCGAGGCAGGCCGTGTCTATCATCCGGCCCGGATGGAAAACGGGCAGCTCATTCCCGGTTCCTTCCAGTGATCGATCGCCGATGTCCGTGACGACCCTTGCCAACGCCTCCTTCCTTGCCGACCCCTTCGTCGTCGCCGTTCTGGAGTTTCTTTCCGCCGATGGCGGCGAGGCGCGCGTCATCGGCGGGGCCGTGCGCAACGAGCTGATGGGCTATCCCGTCACCGGCGATGTCGACGTCGCGACGACGCTCCTGCCCGACGCTGTCATCGCGCGGGCCGCCGCGGCCGGGTTCACCTCGGCGCCGACCGGCATCGAGCATGGCACGGTGACCGTCATCGGCCGCCACCGCGTCGTCGAGGTGACGACGCTGCGCGAGGACATCGCGACCGACGGGCGCCACGCCGTCGTCCGCTTCGGCACCAGCTGGGAGGCCGACGCCGCGCGGCGCGACTTCACCATCAATGCGCTCTCGGTCGATGCGGCGGGCAACCTTCATGACAGCGTCGGCGGGCTGGCCGATATCGGCGCGCGGCGCGTGCGCTTCATCGGCTCGGCCGACCAGCGCATCGCCGAGGACCGGCTGCGCGTGCTGCGCTTCTTCCGCTTCCATGCCGCCTATGGCAGCGGCGATCCCGATGCCGAGGGACTCTCGGCGGCGATCCGTGCCCGCCACGACCTCTCGTTCCTGTCGGCCGAGCGCATCGGCCAGGAAATGCGCAAGCTGGTGATGGCGGAAGGCGCCGCCCGCACGGTGCGCGTCATGCAGGAAAGCGGCATCCTGCCGCTCGTCGCCGCCGGCGTCGGCGATCTCGGCGGTTTCGAACGGCTCGTCGCCGACCCGTCGGCCCCGGTCGATCCGAGCCTCCGCTTCACGGCGCTGCTGGCGCGCGTGCAGGAGGATATCGATCGGACGGTGCGCCGCTTCCGCCTCGCCAATCGCGAGCGCGACCGCATGAGCGAGGCGCTCGCCGCGCTGCCGGAGCTTGCCGCCGGCAACCTCCTGACCGACCGCGTCTCGCTCTATCGTCGCGGCCACGAGGCCGTGCTGGGCGGGCTCGCCCTGCTGGTCGCACGCCATGTGCTGCCCGGCGCCGAAATCGAGCTGCGCCGCAGGGCCGCCGCCGATTTCGTGCCGCCGGTCTTCCCGCTGTCGGGGCGCGATGTCGTCGAGGCCGGCGTCGGGCGCGGGCCGGCGGTCGGCGTCATCCTGCGCACTCTCGAGCGCTGGTGGCTCGCCGAGGATTTCCGGCCGGATGCGACAGCCTTGCGGCGCCGCCTGCAAGCCATGGTGGCCGCGCAGCAATAAGCCTTTGCCGGCAGGGTGGACGCCGCCGCGCTGTTGGTGAAATAGTTGGCCTGCAGCGACGTCATGCGACCTTCTGAGGGGACCAGTCCATGCTCGAAGCCTATCTCTTCAACGATCGCACCTTCGCTTCCGAGGCCTTCGACGACGAGGTCGTCGTGCTCGATGTGGGACAGGGGACGTATTTCACGCTGAATGGCTGGATCGTCGAGGTCTGGAATGCCCTGCGCGCCGGGCAGCCGATCGGCGTCCTCGTTGCCGAGGTGGCGCGCCATCATGGCCGCCCGGCCGAGGAGATCGCGGCCGAACTCGCGGCCGTCGTCGCCGAGCTGTCCGCCGCCGGCATTCTCGTCGCGGCGACGCCTTCAGGCGAGGCGGTACCGCTCGCTCTTTCAGGCGCGCCCTATCGGCCGCTCGCCTTCGAACGGCATTCCGACATGGAAGAGCTGCTGACCTTCGACCCGATCCACGATGTCGACCCGGCGATGGGCTGGCCGCACGCGCGCCCGCGCGAGTGAGGAAGCCGCGTGACGTCCGGCCGCGATCCGGCTGAAATCAGCGTCGTCGTCCCGGCGCATCGGCCGCTCGACTATTTCGCCGAGGCGCTCGCCAGCATCGCCGCCCAGACGGTCGCGGCGATTGAGACCGTCGTCGTCGACGATGGCGGCGGCGTGCCGGAGGCGCTGGTCGCCGCGGGCTTGCCCGGCGCGCGGCTGATCCGGCAGGACCAGGCCGGCCCCGCCGCCGCCCGCAACCGCGCGATCGCGGCGAGTTCCGGCGCCTTCGTCGCCTTTCTCGATGCCGACGACCGCTGGACGCCGGACGCCCTGCCAGCGCTGCTGAAGGGGTTTCGCGATGCGCCCGGGGTGGCATTGGTGCAGGGCCATATCCGCGAGTTCGCCACCGGGGAGGACGGGCGCGAGCAGGTGCTCGGCACGTCCTATCTCGGCTTCAATCTCGGCGCGACGCTGGTCCGGCGCGCGGCGCTGCCGGACGTCCCGTTCGACGAGACACTCCGGCGCGACGAGGACGTCGATTTCTTCATGCGCCTGCAGGAGGCCCGCCATCCGCGGCTGATGATCCCGGACCATGTCCTCGATTATCGCCGCCATCCGGCCTCGCTGACGGCGGCCTCGCCGCCGCGGCTGATGGTCGGCGAGACCATGACGAACCTGCTGCGGCTGCTGCACCGGGCGCGGCATCGTCGGCCTGACGGTGCCGCCGGTGAGGCGCCTCAGCCTCCGCCGCGCCTGTCCGTCATCATGGTGGTTCGCAACGGTCGCCGCCATCTGCCGGCTGCGCTGGCGAGCCTCCGCGCGCAGAGCCTGCCGCCCGGCGAGATCCTCGCCGTCGTGGCGCCATCCGATGACGGAACCGAGGACTATCTCGCCGGCGAGGCGGATATCCGCGTGGTCAGGCAGGTCGGGGAGGGGCTCGCCGCCGCCCGCAACCAGGGGCTCGCCGAGGCACGCGGCGACATCATCGCCTTCCTCGATCACGACGATCTCTGGTCACCGGTGAAGCTCGAGCGCCAGATCGCGGTGCTGAGGCTCTTTGAAGGGCCTGCGGCCTCGATCGTGCATTTTCGGACGACCCACGACGATGACGCGGGGGGAGCGCCGACCGACGCGCCCGAACCGATGTCGCGGCTCGGCTGGACGCCGAGCGCTCTCGTCGCCCATCGCGCGGTGTTCGAACGGGTCGGCGGCTTCGATCCGGCCGCGGGCCTTGGCTGCGACACGGACTGGTTCCGCCGGCTGCGGCTCCTCGGCGTGCCCTGCGGCGTCGCGGCGGGCGTGCTGCTCGAGAAGCGGCGCCATGGCGGCAATCTCAGCCGCGATCCCGCCCAGAATCGCGCCGCGATGTTCCAGATGATCCGCAAGCACCGGACGCCGCCGCCGTCAGGCTGAGCCGCGCCCTGGGTCAGCGGCGCCCGAACCATCGGGCAAGCCGCCGCCGCGCGCCCGTCGTCGCCCCTGCGACGGCGGCCCGGGCCATTGCGGCGCGCGGACTGAACAGTCTGACGCTGCGTCCGGCGACGAAATGGTCGCGCTGCCTCAGCTTTCGCTCGATCAGCGGAATCATCCGCCCGGCGATGAAGATGCGCATGATCGGGACGCTGTTGATGCGGCGCGCCAGTGCCTCAAGGTGCTGCGGATCATTGGGACGGTCCGGGAAGCGGGAATGCAGGATGACGACCGGGCCGTTCAGCGCGCCGCAGCCATGGAAGCGACAGTTGTATTCGAGCGGCAGCGTGGCGATGCGCAGATTGCTGCGATAGAGCGCGATGCGCATCGCGATCTGGTCGCTGGTCTGCTTTCCAGCCGCTGCCATCGATCGGCCGATGTCGAGGGCCGAACGCAGCGTCGCGTCGAGTTCATCGGACCTGCGATAGGCGACGACGCCTTGATTGTACTCGCCGAAGATATCAGCGACCCCAGTCCCTTCCGGCAGGACATCGACATAGCGGCGCTCCAGCGTCATCGCCATGTCGAAGCGCGCAAGCACGGCGAAGATCGGGTCGATCGCGCCGCAAATGAAGGTGTCGGTGTCGAGGAACAGCGTCTCGGCGAAGGGCGAATCGCGCATCGCCACCAGCTTGTCGAGATGCGGCCGCGGCTGCTTCTCGGCAAGCCGCACGACCTGATCGAACACCGGCGATGCGGCCTCGGGACAATCGGTGAACAGGGTGATCGGCAGCGACGGGCAATGCTTGCGCAGGCTCGCCGCCGAGACCGCTGCCTCTGCAACGAACGCCTGACCGATGGCGGCGTAGACGACGCCGCGCGGGGATAACGGGGACGGGACCTCGCTCATGGGCCTGATCGCCCTGCTGCCGTGAATTCGGCTTGAGCTTCGGCGAGCCGGCCCTGCCGTTCAAGGAAGATCGCGGTGAAGAAGCGCAGCAGGCGGTCGTCGGGGAACTGGTTGCGCCAGTGCAGGACGCCACCCTCGACGACGAAGGCGTCGTCTCCGAGCCCGCGCGCATAGTCGGCGAGCGCATCGCCGCTGCAGGCCTCCCAGGCGGCGAGGGCGCTGCGGGCGGCCTCGGCCGGCCAGTCCTGCGCCAGCAGGAAAAGCTCCGCGGCGGATGTCGAAGCGCCGATGCCGAGCGCGTCCGCAAGGCGCACCGGCGCGCTCGCGATGGTCGCGGTGACATGATCCATCAAGGTCGCGGCGAGCCGGTCGGTGTCGAACGCGGCGAGGGCGGTGCGGCGGGCCGCCCGGCCGAGCGCCGCGCGCTTGCCGGGGTGGTGATAGAGATCCTCGATCGCGGCCGCGAACGCCGCTTCGTCCGCGGCGATGAGCCCGTCGACCTCGTGCGTGACGAAGCGGCTCGGGCCGCCATGCGGCAGGATCACGGGCGGCACGCCGGCGAGCATCGCCTCCTGCAGGCTCTTGTCGCTGCTCGCATAGGTGTTTTCCGCGAGCGGATAGGCGAAGACGTCGGAGGTCGCGAGGATCGGCGCGATGTCCTCGACGAAGCCGAGGCTGCTGAAGCGCTCCGGATCGGGCGCCGCGCGTCGCTCCGCCTCGAGCGCGGGATCGAGGCGACCGCCGACGATGCGCACGCGCATCGCCGCGATCTCCGGCCGCGACAGCATCGCGATGAAGCGGGGATGGATCTTGCCGCGATGGGTGGTGCCGACATAGTCGACATTGAAGCCCTCATGCGGCACCGCCTGCAGGCGGCCGAGGTCCGAGCGCTCGACAAAGCCCGGAACGACCGGCGCGCCGCGGAGCGCCGCAGCCATGCCTTCGGCCGCCGGCGCCGTCAGGATGGCGATGTTCGCGGACGCCATCAGCGCCCCGTTGAGCTTTTGCGGCTCATGCGAACCGGCGACCATGCACCAGATCGCGATGCGCGCCGGCGGCAGCTCGGCCAGCATTCGCCAGATCTCGGGGGTGTTCCAGAAGTGGATCAGCACGACATCGCTCGCCGCGACCAGCCGGTGCAGCTCGTCGCGGCCGACGCCGCGCGAGAGTTCCGCCCCGGCCCGGCTGAGCGCGAACAGCAGTGGCGGATAGCCGCCGCGCTTGAGAGCGACGACGCGGTGCACGACCTCTGGATGTGTTGCAGCCGTGCTCCTCACCAGCGCGAGCAGCGAGCGGGCCGGTCCGCCGGCACCGATTTCCGGAAGAATGTGCAGCAGCTTCATCCGGCCTGTTCTCCGATCGGCGCGAGGAAGAGAGGCGCCGAAACGATAGCAGCAGTGTCACACCTCAGCCTAACCTGCCGCTCGGCAAGTACAAACGACGCTGAACGCTGCCGCGCGGCTTGACAGCCGCAGCGCCCTTCGCCTGTCCTGCGATGAGAAATCGGGGGCGCAGGGTGAACGAAGCAGGCGTTGATCGGGCAATGCGAGGGGCGGGGCTGTGCGTCGGCGCGGAACCGGCCTCTCGTGCTGTCGCACGCGGGTCGCGGATGGGACGCCGATGACGGTGGATCGTTTCGAGATCTATCGCGACCGCCTGCCGTCGCCGGCCGATCGTGACCTCATTCGCCTCGTCTTCGGTTCCAGCTTCGACGCCGACAGTTTCGACCGCTGGGCGCTCGGCATCGAGTTCGACGAGATCGGCCCGAACGGCATCCGCCTGTTGTCCGAACTCGATCTGAGGCTCGGCCGCGACAAGTTCCATCATCCGCTGCGCCCGCGCATCGCCGGGGTCCATCGTCGCACGGTCTATGTGAACCGGCTGCTGCTGCATCGGGGCGCCGCGCTCGCCGGGCGCATCGCCGAGAAGACGGGCGTCGATGCCGTCGTCGTCGGCGGCGCCGCCCGCTATCTGCGCGGCGACGAGACCGGTCTCGCGCGGCCGTTCGGATCGTTCGATCTCCTCCTCCCGCCCGGCGTGGACCGAACGCAGCTTGCGGCGGCGGTGGCCGGCGGCGAGCGGCTCGCGGTGGTGCGCAGCGTCGCCGGCGCCGAGGTGATCGAGGATGACTATGGCTTCCGCTATCGGCTCCTGTTCGGCCTCGAGCCTTATGTGGCCGGCGACCTCGAGACGCGGGCGCTTCGCGTCAGCTTCGAGGACCGCCAGCTTCGCGTGATCTCGGCCGAGGACGATCTGTTCGAGGCGATCTGGCGCGGCATGGATCCGCGGCAGGATCCCGGCGGGATGTGGCTCGCCGATGCGCTGGGGCTTGCCGGCGGCAGCGCGCCGATCGACTGGACGCTCGTCGCCGACCTCGCGCGCCGGCATGGCGCGGCCGAGCCCGTTGCGGCCGCGCTCGGCCTCCTCGCCGAGGAAGGCGTCGCCAGCCCGGAGCTGCGCGCGGCGCGCGATATGCTGGCCGCGACCAGCGAGCGCTGGGGCGACCGCATGGCCATGCGGCTCCGGACGCGGCCGCGCGCCGGCGCCCTCGGCCTCGCCGGCCGCCTCGGCCTCACCTTTCTCGGCGAGAGCCGGCGCGCCGGCCGCCGGCCGGGGCCGCGCGGCTTTCTCGCCTTCCTCGCGGCGCGCTGGGGCACGTCGACGCCGGGCGAGACCATCGCCGCCGCTTCGGCCCGCTTGAGGCGCCATGTCCGCGTCGGCGGCCGGGGAGGCTCTTCGCGATGAAGCGGCTCTTGAAGCCCCTTGCCGATGTGCTGCCGGACGGTGCCTCGGTCGCCTATCTGCTCGGCTATGTCCGGGCCGACTGGCTGCGCGTCGCCCTGCTCGTCAGCGGCTCGGCGGCGCAATCGCTGCTGCTGCTGCCGACGCTGTGGCTGACCAAGTTCGCGATCGACCATGCCATCCCCGAGAAGGACACGCGCCTTCTGCTTTTGACCGGCGCCGGCCTCGTCGGGCTGCGCGTGGTCGCCGCCATCGCCGGGCTGGTCCTGCGCTGGGATACGCTGAAGATCGTCAAGCATGTCGTGGCGCGGATCAGGATGGATCTGCTGGCGCGGATCTATCTGCTGCGCTCGGACGCCGCTGCGATCGCCGACGGCAACGCAACCTATTCGCGGATCGTCACCGACACCGAGCGGCTCGACAGGATGTGCGGCACGCTGCTGTCGGTCACCTTGCCGGCCGTATTGGCGGTGACCTTCCTGCTGGTCTACCTCGCCCATTGGAACGTGCTGCTGCTCGGCTTCGCAGCGCTCGTCGCCGCTCTCGTCTGGCTGCTCAACCGCCTGACGACGCGGCGAGCCCTGAAGCGCGTCGAGCACTACCACCAGAGCTTCGAGCACTTTGGGCGCGGCGTCCGTTTCCTGCTGCACCACCGCCTCATGACCCGCTCGCGCGCGGCCGAGGACTTCGAACTGGCCCGCCAGCGCCAGGCGATCGACGTGGTCGAGTCGAGCGGGCTGCGCATGGGCATGGGCTACGCCGTCCAGAACCAGCTGCGCGGGCTGACGGTCGGCGTGGTCGGCGGCGTCGTCATCATCGGCGGCGGCCTTGCCATCATCAACGGCTTGATGAGCTTCGGCGCGCTGATGGCGCTCTACCTCGCCGCCGGCATGCTCGGTTCGCATGGCGGGCGCATCGCCGACACGCTGCCCGACATCATGGAGGGCGGCGTCGCGCTGCAGAAGCTGCATCGGCTGGCGATCGCCGGGCCGACCGACCCGTATACGGGCTCCGAGCCTGTCGGCGACTGGAAGCGGATCGCGGTCGAGGACGTCGATTTCAGCTATGGCGAGGCGAAGGTGCTGGCCGGCGTCTTGCTCGCGATCGATCGGCAGTCGAACATCCTCGTCATCGGCCGCAACGGCGCCGGCAAGACGACGCTGCTGCAGGTGCTGCTCGGCTTCGAACGGCCGCAGCACGGGCGCGTCACCGTCGACGGCGTGCCCTATGACAGGCTCGATCTTGCAAGCCTCCGCGCGACGATCGGGCTGGTGCCGCAGCATCCCGACTTCTTCGCCGGCACGGTGCGCGACAATCTCCTCTACGGTCTCGCGCCGATCCCGGACGCGGAGCTCGATGTCGTCGTGCGCCTCGCCGAGGCGCATTTCATTCATCGCCTGCCGCAGGGCTATGACAGCGAGGTCGGCGAGGGCGGACGGCTGCTCTCAGGCGGCGAACGCCAGCTGCTGGCGATCGCGCGGGCGCTGTTGATGCGGCCGCGCCTCCTGGTGCTCGACGAGCCGACCAACCATCTCGACGTCGAGACGATCGAGCGGCTGATGCGGGGCCTGTCGGCGGCGCCCGGCCGTCCCGCGCTCTTCGCCATCAGTCACGATCCCGCCGTCGCCGCCTTCGCCGACGAGATCTTCGAACTCGAGGCGTCGGTTCTCACGCCTCGTTCGCCGCCTGTCGATGCCTTGAGGAGGATCGCGCTTCCATGAGCGAGCACCGCGCGCCGATCGCCAATCCGTTCGACCTGCCGCAGCGGTCGGAGGCGGAACAGCAGGCCTTCTTCGAGGCCGTGCTGGAGCGCGCCCTGCTGGCCGAGGCCGCGGTCGGGGTCAACGAGCGGTTCTATGACCTCGACGGCATCGTCATCCGCATCGCCTATGCCGGACCGGCGCTGGAGGCGCTCTTCTCCGCCGCCATCGCCCATCTCGAGATCGCGGCGCCTACGCGCATCGACGCGACCTTTCACGTCTGGGATAGCCGCAGCACCGGCGTCCAGATGCTGAAGGCGCCCTGTGCGCCGGGCTGCTTCACCGATCGCGGCGATGTCTGGGGCATGACCAGCCCGCATTACCGCCTCGCGGTCCATTTCTCGGATTTTTCGGTCAATCTCGGCGATATCGAGCGATCGACCTTCATCTACTGGGTCGATGATCCCGCCGCCATTCCCTACTGGTCGAAGGGCTCGCCGCTACGCACGCTCTTCCACTGGCTGATGGCGATGCATGGCCGCCAGCTGCTGCATGCGGCCGCCGTCGGCGACGAGAACGGCGCCGTGCTGATCACCGGCAAGGGCGGCGTCGGCAAGTCGACGACCTCGCTCGCCTGCCTCGATGCCGGCATGCAGTTCATCGGCGACGACTATCTCGTGACCAGCCTGACACCCGAGCCGCGCGCGATCAGCCTCTATTGCACGGCCAAGCTCAGCCCGCAGAACGCGCTCAACTTCCCGGGCTTCGAAGCGCTGGCGATGCCGCGCGAGGAGCGCGACGAGAAGACGGTGCTGAACCTCTTTCCCGGCTGCCGCGACCGCATCACGCGCAGCCTGCCGCTGCGCGCGGTGATGGTGCCGCGCGTCGTGCCGGCCATCGAGACCACCTTCGCGCCGGCGCCGCGCGACGTCGTGCAGCGCGCCGCCTCGTTCACGACCATGTCGCATCTGCCGCACGCCGGACATGCGACGCATGACTTCATCGAGGCGCTGGTCGCCGCTCTGCCGGCGATCGAGATCCGCCTCGGCAGCGATCTCGCCGGCGTTCCGCGCGCCATCCGCCACTGGCTCGCGGCGCCGGAGGAGCACGCGGACGCCGGGCCGGCGGCGCCGGGGCCCGCGCATCTGCCGCTCGTCAGCGTCATCATTCCGGTCCACAACGGCGCCCGCTTCCTCGCCGCCGCGGTCGAGAGCATTCTCGCGCAGGACTATCCGGCGCTCGAGATCATCGTCGTCGACGACGGCTCGACAGATGCGCTCGATGCGGCCGTCAGCGCCTTGCCCGTCGACGTCCGCCTGCTGCGGCGTCGCACCAAGGGCGGTCCGTCGGCCGCGCGCAATATCGGCATCAAGGATGTCTCGGGCGACCTGATCGGCTTTCTCGACGTCGACGATCTCTGGCCGCGCGGCGTGCTGCGCCAGCTGGTCGATGCGCTCGCCGGCGATGCCGCGGTCTCGGTAGCGCGCGGGCGGGCACAGCTCTTTCGCGATGATCCGGCCACCGGCGGCAAGACCTATCTCGGCAGTCCGTCCGATTCCTTCCCCGATTACATCGGCGCGGCGCTCTACCGGCGATCGGCGTTCGAGCGGGCGGGGCTCTTCGACGTGACGCTCGAATTCGGCGAGGACGCCGAATGGTTCATCAGGGCGCGACAGGCCGGGCTCGGCATCGCCGAGATTGTCGCCGTCACGCTGCTGGTCCGCCGCCACGACGGCAACATGACGCACGGCCGCAGCATGGATGAGCTCGGCACCGTCCGTGTCCTCAAGCGCTTCCTGGAGCGGCGCCGCGCCCAGCAGCAGCCCGCCGACGGGCTGACGCCGGACGCCTGATCCTCATCCTCGGCCGCGCGACCGGCATCCGTCCGCCCCGCAACGAAGACGCCGCGGCGCCGTCCCTTGAGGACGAGGCCGCGGCGTTTTTGAGGCGCTTCGATCCGGTCTGGGGCCGCTCAGTGAGCGACGTTCGTCCAGATCTTCTTCTTCGTGTAGTAGAGCAGGCCGGCAAAGATCGCCAGGAAGATGATGACCTGGAAGCCGGTGCGCTTGCGGGCGTCGAGATGGGGCTCGGCCGCCCACATCAGGAAGGCCGAGACGTCGCGCGAATACTGGTCGACCGTCTGCGGCGTGCCATCGGTGTAGGTGACCTGGCCCTCGGCCAGCGGCGGCGGCATGGCGATGGCCGGACCGCTGACGAAATGCGGGTTGTAATAGAGGCCCGGCGGGATCTCGAGCCCTTCGGGCGCATCCTTGTAGCCGGTCAGGAGGCCGTGAATATAGTCTGGGCCGCCTTCCTCATACTGCGTGAACAGGTCGAGGACGAACCAGGGGAAGCCGCGCTCGACGGCGCGGGCCTTGGCCATCAGCGAGAGATCCGGCGGCGCCTTGCCATTGTTGGCGGCGGCGGCGGCCTGCGGATTGGGGAAGGGCGATGGGAAGCGATCCGACAGGCGTCCCGGCCGATCGAACATGTCGCCAGCGTCGTTCGGGCCGTCCTGGACCTGATAGCTCTCCGCCACGGCGCGGGCCTGCGCCTCGGTGAAGCTCGGGCCACCCGGCTGCGCGAGGTTGCGGAAGGACAGGAGATGCATCGAGTGGCAGCTCGAGCAGACTTCCTTGTAGACCTGATAGCCGCGCTGCAGCTGCGCCGTGTCGTAGCGCCCGAAGATGCCGGCGAAGGACCACGGCTCCAGCGTCGGCTTGATGATCGGGAAATGCGTCGGCTGGGCGCTCTCGCCGTGCGCGTCCTCGGCGGCGAAGGCGCTTCCCGCGCCCAGCGTCGCCACGGCGAGCATGACGCCGAGGCCGAGGCGGGCGAGCGGCATGGACAAGGTTTTCATGGTCATCGATCCGTTTCCTGTCCCACGCTCACTTGGTCTGCGGACCGGCGGGGGCGCCAGCCGTGACGGGCGCACCGCCGCGGCCGAGCACCGCCTCGGTGATCGAGGCCGGCAGCGGCTTCGGCTTCTCGAAGAGGCCGAGCAGCGGCAGGATCACCAGGAAGTGCGCGAAGTAGTAGACCGTCAGGATGCGGCCGGCGATCAGGTAGCCGCCTTCCGGAGGCATGGCGCCGATATAGCCGAGGCCGACCGCCGCCACCGCCCAGATCCAGAAGAACTGGCGATAGAGCGGACGGAAATTGGCCGAGCGGACCTTGGAGGTGTCGAGCCAGGGCACGACGAACAGCACGGCGATGGCGCCGAACATCGCGATGACGCCGGCAAGCTTGTCCGGGATCGAACGCAGGATCGCGTAGAACGGCAGGAAGTACCATTCCGGAACGATATGCGCCGGGGTGACGAGCGGATTGGCTTCGATGTAGTTGTCGGCGTGGCCGAGATAGTTCGGCACGTAGAACACGAAGTAGCAGTAGAACATCAGGAAGACGACCACCGCGAACGCATCCTTCACCGTGAAATACGGATGGAAGGGCAGGGTGTCCTGCTTGTCCTTGACCGAGACGCCGACCGGGTTGTTCGAGCCGGGGATGTGCAGCGCCCAGATATGCAGGATGACGACGCCCGCGATCATGAACGGCAGCAGGTAGTGCAGCGCGAAGAAGCGGTTCAGCGTCGGGTTGTCGACCGAGAAGCCCCCCCAGAGCCAGGTCACGATCGACTGGCCGACCAGCGGAATGGCGCCGAAGAGGTTGGTGATGACGGTGGCGCCCCAGAAGGACATCTGGCCCCAGGGCAGCACATAGCCCATGAAGCCGGTGGCCATCATGAGCAGGAAGATGATCATGCCGAGGATCCACAGCACTTCGCGCGGCGACTTGTAGGAGCCGTAATAGAGGCCGCGGAAGATGTGGATGTAGACGGCGATGAAGAACATCGACGCGCCGTTGGCGTGCAGGTAGCGCAGCATCCAGCCGCCGTTCACGTCGCGCATGATGCCTTCGACCGAGTTGAAGGCGAGCGTGACATGGGCGGTGTAGTGCATGGCGAGCACGACGCCGGTGGCGATCTGGGCGACCAGCATGAAGGCGAGGATGCCGCCGAAGGTCCAGAAATAGTTGAGGTTGCGCGGGTTGGGGAACACCACGAAGGACGAGTGCACGAGCCCGATGATGGGCAGGCGCGCTTCGAGCCACTTCAAGGCGGGGTGCTGCGGCTGGTAGGTCGAGGGTCCGGACATGGTTGCGTTGTGCTCCCGTCAGCCGATCTTGATCTTGGTGTCGGTCATGAATGAATAGACCGGTACGGCCATGTTCTCCGGCGCGGGTCCTTTGCGGATGCGACCGGCGGTATCGTAGACCGAGCCGTGGCAGGGGCAGAACCAGCCGTTGTATTCGCCCTCCTGGCCGAGCGGAATGCAGCCGAGATGGGTGCAGACATTGACCATCACGAACCAGTTTTCCTTGCCGGCGGCGGCGCGGTTGGCGTCGGTCGCCGGCGCGTCGTCGGGCAGGTTGGCGTTGCGGGCGATCGGGTCCTTCAGGTCGGCAAGCGGCGCCGCCTTGGCGTCCTCGATCTCCTTCGCGGTGCGGTTGCGCACCACGACCGGCTTGCCGCGCCACTTCACGGTGACCGACTCGCCTTCCTTCAACGAGGAGATGTCGACCTCGGACGAGGCGAGCGCGAGCGCGGACGCATCGGGGTTCATCTGGTTGATGAACGGCCATACGGTGGCGGCCAGGCCAACCGCCCCGACCGCGCCGGTCGCGATATAGAGGAAGTCGCGTCGGGTCGGCTCTGCCGCAGCGCTGTGTGCCAAGATAAAGTCCCCTCTCCATTCCGCGGGCGCGTCGGGCTCAGCCGCTCGCTCGAGGCATGAGCGTCGCGCCGGATCGCGGATCCTTGCGGCCGCGATCAACGCGCGAGATACGCCCGCCACATTAGAAGCTGTTTAGCCATCGCCGGCCTTCAATGTCCAGAGACGGCAGCGGCGATGCGCACATTGTCGCGGCGGGAATGGGGCAGCGGCGCGGCGTCTGTCGGGCCGGCGCGCTCAGCCGCGCGCCAGCGTCGCGAAGCGCGTCAGCATCGCGGCGAAAGCTGCAAGTTCGTCGTCGCTCCATGTGGCGACATGGCCGAGCAGCAGTTCCCGCTTCTTGCCCCGTGTCGCGGCGATGAGGCCGAGACCCTCCGGGGTGAGCTCGAGGACGCTGCGCCGGCCGTCGCCCTGGGCGGCGAGCCGCTCGACGAAACCAACGCGCACGCATTCCGCGACGAGGCGACTCGCCTGCGACGGGTCGACGTCGAGCCGCGCGGCGACCGTGCCGATCGCGACGCCGCCGGGCTCCGTGCGGTTGGCCTCGGCGATGATGCCGACGACCTCGACCAGCGCCGGCTCGATCGCGAGCCCCAGCTCGTCGAGCACGCGGCGGCCGAGCGACCGGCGAGCCATCGAGCGACGGAGCCTTCCAAGCGCCGCGTCGATCTCCGCCACGGCATCCGTGCGGGCTGGCGTCGATGCGTCGGAATCGGGGCGGGAGTCAGCGGGCGGGCTCATGCTGCCCATCTAGCACGAACGCGACCCGCTCGCATGACTTGATCAGATGCATGAGTCATGCATATAAATGAGTACCGCATATAAAGTTCGCCACTCCGGCGGAACGCGGATAGGAGAGTGCCATGATCGCCAAGGAGCCAGCTGCGGCCGGTGTACCGCTCTATCGTGTCGACAAGTTTGCCGTGCCCATCGAGGCGCGAGCGGAATTCCTGGAGAGGGTGGCCTCGACGCACGCCCTTCTGCGCCGCCAGGAGGGGTTCGTGCAGGACTTCGTCCTCGAGCAGGAATCCGGTCCCGGCGTGTTCAATTTCGTGACGCTGGTCGAATGGGAAAGCGCCGATGCGGTCGATCGCGTCTCGGCCGCCGTCCGCGCCCTGCACGCGCAGACCGGGTTCGACCGCCAGGCCTTCTTCGCAAAGTCGGGGGTCACTGCCGATATCGCGAACTACCGGCGGGTCGAGTTCTGACCAAACGGGCCGCCGCCTGGACGGCGACGGCCCTCTTCATCACGCTGCATCCAGGAAGCCGCCGGACTGGCGGTGCCAGAGGCTGGCATAGAGGCCGCCCTTGCGCAGCAGTTCGTCGTGGCGGCCGGTTTCGACGATCGCGCCCTTGTCGAGCACGATCAGCCGGTCCATCGCCGCGATGGTCGAGAGGCGGTGGGCGATCGCGATCACCGTCTTGCCGGCCATCAGGCTCGCGAAGCTCTCCTGGATCGCCGCCTCGACCTCCGAATCGAGCGCGGACGTCGCCTCGTCGAGGATGAGGATCGGCGCGTCCTTCAGGAGCACCCGCGCGATGGCGATGCGCTGGCGCTGGCCGCCCGAGAGCTTGACGCCGCGCTCGCCGACATGGGCGTCGAGCCCGATGCGGCCATGCGGATCGGAGAGGCCGCCGATGAACTCGAGCGCATGCGCCCGCCGCGCCGCCTCGACGATCGCCGCCTCGCTCGCATCCGGCTGGCCATAGCGGACGTTGTCGCGCACCGAGCGATGCAGGAGCGAGGTATCCTGCGTCACCAGCCCGATCTGCCGGCGGAGGCTATCCTGCGTGATGCCGGCGATATCGGCGCCGTCGATGCGGATCGCGCCACCCTCGACGTCGTAGAAGCGCAGCAGCAGGTTGACGAGCGTCGACTTGCCGGCGCCGGAGCGTCCGACGAGGCCGACCTTCTCGCCGGGGGCGATCACCATCGAGAGATCGTCGATGATCCCGCCCGACTTGCCATAGTGGAAGCGGACATTGTCGAAGCGGATCTCGCCCTTCTCGACGGCGAGGTCCTTCGCGCCCGGCTTGTCGAGCAGCGCATAGGGCCGCGCGATTGTCTCGAGCCCTTCCTGCACGGTTCCCATCTGCTCGAAGATCGCGATCGACACCCACATGATCCAGCCGGACATGTTGGTGATGCGGATCGCGAGCCCCGAGGCGACGGCGATGGCGCCGAGCGTGATGCCGTCCCACGACCACAGCCAGATCGCCAGCGCGCCCGTGCCGACGACGAGGAAGCCGTTGAGCGTGGAGACGGTCGCGTTCATCGCGGTGATCAGCCGCGTCTCGCTGCGGAACGTCTCGGTGTGCTCGACCAGCGCCTCGCGGGCATAGTCGTCCTCGCGGTCGGGATGGGCGAACAGCTTCACCGTCTGGACATTGGTGTAGCTGTCGACGATCCGCCCGGTGACGATCGAGCGCATTTCGGACATCACCGTCGCGCGGTCGCGGATGCGCGGCACGAACCAGGACAGCGTCGCGACATAGGCGATGATCCAGGCCGCGAGCGGCATCGCGAGCCGCCAGTCGGCCTGCCAGAAGATGACCAGCGCCGAACCCGCGAAGATCGTCACGAACCAGAGCGCGTCGATCACCTGCGTCACCGATTCGCGCAGCGCCGGGCCGGTCTGCACGATCTTCGAGGCGATGCGGCCGGCGAAGTCGTTGGCGAAGAAGGTCACCGACTGCCGCATCACGTAATGATGCGTCTGCCAGCGGATCAGATTGGTGAAGGAGGGAGCGATCGCCTGCTGGTTCAGGAGGTCGTGGCTGATCTGCGCGAGCGGGCGCGCGATCAGGATGACGGCTCCCATCCACAGGAAGGTCGTGCCGTAATCGGCCATCAGCTGCTGTGGCGAGGTCGCCTTGAGCAGGTCGACGATCGAGCCGATGTAGCGCAGCATCGCGATCTCGATCAGCGAGACGATGAGGCCGATCGCCATCAGCGCCAGCAGATAGGGCCAGACCTGACGGCAATAGCGCCAGTAGAACGCCATCAATGTCGGCGGCGGCATGCTGTCGTCATGCGGCTGGAAGGGATCGATCAGGGTTTCGAAACGGCGGAACATGGCGGAATCCGGAAATGAAGGCGGGGCCGCGGGCGGCCGAAGGGGAGGCGGCACGACAGCGCGCGCGTCGGCGCGGGTCGTGGTCGGTCCATGAGTGACGGGAGTGCGACGGAAGGCAGCGCGGCCCTTTACGGGTGGCTGCTGCGTCGTGCGATCGTCGGAGGCGTCAGCTACCTCGGCGCATGCTCGGCTGAGCGGCGCGGGCTGCGCGGATCACGGACCGGATGTTCGAAAGGATAGTCTCCATCCAGCCCTCCTGGTTCGCGTGGCGTGCGACGATGTCGCGCATACGAGAGTGACTTTCCGCCCGGCCTCCACGCCGCGCAAGATGGTCGCGATCATTTGCTGGCGCTGTTGCAACCCTGCGACAGTGATGGCGCGTCAGGCGCAAGGAGCGCGCGGGTGGGGACAATGCTTGAGGGCGAAGCGCGCTACGTTCTCTATATCGCCGCGGCGCCGGAGCGGATCTGGACGGCGCTGACCGATGGCGCGATGACGCGGCTCTGGGCGTTCGGCCGTGTGGTCCAGTCGGATTTCGCCGCGGGATCGCCGGTGCGGCACACCCTGCCGGACGGTTCGGTCGAGGCGAGCGGCAGCGTGGTCGAGATCGATCCGCCGCGGCTGCTGCGGGCGAGCCTCACGCCCGAACGCGCCGGCGCTGTCCCGTTCGTGATGACCTATGAGATCGCGGAATTCGGCGGCATGTGCCGCCTTGCGATTACCGAGCAGCATGAGGGGCCGGGCGCCGCCGGGCGCATCGCGGCGGCGATGCGCGTGTGGCCGATCCTCGCCTCCGCGCTCAAGTCGCTGCTGGAAACCGGCAGCGTGCCGGAGATCGATATCCTCAGGCTGGCAGAGGACGAGGACTGAGGCGGATCAGGTCGCTTCGGGCGTCGGCGGCTCGGCGGTGACATGACCGGCGGTGAGCAGCGCCAGCTTCGCCTCGAGATCGGCGAGGCGCGCTGCGAGCGCATCGTTCTCGGTCCGCGCCTTCTGCGCCATCTCGCGCACGACGTCGAACTCCTCGCGCTTGACGAAGTCCATCTCCGACATGAAGCGCTCGGCCTGATGCCGCACCACCGTTTCCGCCTCGCGCTTGACGCCCTGGGCAACGCCGGCTGCGTCGGTCATCAGCTTGGCGAATTCGTCGAACAGACGGTTCGGACCCTCATTCATGGCATTCCTCCGGCGATGCGTCGATCTGAGGATACTATGGGCAGGGCAGGGGGCCCCCACAAGGGCCGCAAGCGTCGCGGGCGGGGTCCGTCCTGGGATCCACTGCTCTTGACCGGCGCGCGCGGTTCAGCGCACCAATGCCGCGGCCGCGAATGGCAGTGACCGTGTCGCGCCCAAGGCCAGCACGCCCAGGGCCAGCACGCCCGAGGGCCCGCCCCAGCGACCGCCGAGGATCGACATGCTCACCGCCATCCCGTTTCCGGCCATCGATCCGGTTCTGATCGAGATCGGACCCTTCGCGATCCGCTGGTATGCGCTCGCCTATATCGTCGGCATCCTGTTCGGCTGGTGGTATGCGAAGCGCCTCGTCTCGACGCCGCGGCTCTGGGGCGCCGACGGGGCGCCGATCCGGCCTGTCGACCTCGACGACTTCGTCATGTGGGCGACGATCGGCATCATCGTCGGCGGGCGGCTCGGCTATGTCCTCTTCTATAATTTCGGCGCCTTCCTCGCCGCGCCCTTGACCATCTTCGAGGTCTGGCATGGCGGCATGTCGTTCCATGGCGGCTTTCTCGGTACGGTCATCGCGATGGTGCTGTTCTCTTGGCGCCGCAAGATTCCGTTCCTGTCGCTGATCGATGTGATCGCGCCGAGCGTCACGGTCGGGCTCTGCCTCGGCCGCATCGCCAATTTCATCAATGGCGAGCTGTGGGGCCGCCCGGCCGATGTGCCCTGGGCGATGGTGTTCCCGAATGCCGACGGCCAGCCGCGCCATCCGAGCCAGCTCTATGAGGCGGCGCTGGAGGGGATCGTGCTGTTCCTCGTGCTGCGGCTCCTGACCCACCGGCAGCTGAGGCTGAAGCAGCCGGGCTTCGTCGCCGCCGTCTTTGCCATCGGCTATGGCCTTGCCCGCATCATCTCGGAGTTCTTCCGCGAGCCGGACATCCAGCTCGGCTATTTTTCCGGCGGGCTCACCATGGGCATGCTCCTGTCGCTGCCGATGATCCTCGCCGGGATAGGATTGCTCGTCTATGTCCGCCGCCGCGACGCCCGCCCGGCCTGAGGCGCCGATGTCGGCGCTCGAGCAGCGGCTCGTCGCCCGCATCCTCGCGACCGGGCCGATCACCATCGCCGACTATATGGCGAGCTGCCTCGGCGATCCCGAGCATGGCTATTACATGCGCCGCGATCCCTTCGGCGCGGCCGGCGACTTCATCACCGCGCCCGAGATCAGCCAGATGTTCGGCGAACTGATCGGCCTCTGGGCGGTCGAGACCTGGCGGCGGATGGGGATGCCATCCGCCTTCGTGCTCGCCGAACTCGGCCCCGGCCGCGGCACGCTGATGGCCGATGCCTTGCGCGCCGCGCGGCTCGCGCCCGATTTCCTGAGCGCGGCCCGGATCACGCTGGTCGAGACCAGTCCGCATCTCCGCACGGTGCAGCGCGAGCGGCTTTCCGGCCATGAGGTCACCTTCGCTGATCGCGTCGAGGCGCTCCTCGAAGGCCCTGCGATCGTCATCGCCAACGAGTTCTTCGACGCGTTGCCGATCCGGCAGTTCCAGCGCGTCGGCGCAGCCTATGCCGAGCGCATGGTCGGCGTCGTCGACGGGCGCCTCTCTTTCGGGCTCCGCCCCGGCGCCGACCTGCCGGGCCGCTTCGGCGTCGTGCCGGAAGGGGCGATCGTCGAGATCGCGGGACCGGCTGCCTCCATCATGGCGAGCCTCGCCGGGCGGATCACAGAGGGTGGCGGCGCGCTGCTCGCCATCGATTATGGCCATGACGGCGGGATCGGCGACACCTTGCAGGCGATGCGCCGGCACGGCTTCGTTTCGCCGCTGGAAAGCCCCGGCGAGGCCGACCTGACGGCGCATGTCGATTTTTCGGCGCTCGCCGCCGTCGCCCGCGCTACGGGAGCAATGGCCTTTCCGCTTTTGACGCAGGGCGATCTCCTCGTCCGGCTCGGCCTTGTCGAACGCGCCGGCCGCCTCGGCGCCGGCAAGGATGCGGCGACGCAGGAGGCGATTCGCGCCGCTGCCGAGCGGCTTGCCGGCCCTGCCGCAATGGGGACGTTGTTCAAGGCTCTGGTGGTCGCCGCGCCCGGCCTCGCCCCGCCGCCATTCGGTCATGAAGGGAACGCTCGATGAAGATCACCGCCGAAGCACTCGATCTGCCGGGAATCCGGCACGGCTTCTACACCCGCCGGGGCGGCGTCTCCGAGGGTATCTATGCCAGCCTCAACTGTGGCGTCGGCTCGGAGGATGAGCGCGGGCGCATCCTTGAGAATCGCGCTCTCGTCGCGCGCGATCTCGGCGTCGCCGCCGACCAGCTGGCGACGCCCTTCCAGATCCACAGCCCCGATGTCGCCTTTGTCGATGCGGTGTGGGATGTCGGACAGGGTCCGAAGGCCGACGCCGTCGTCACCGATCGGCCGGGCATCGCCATCGGCGTCGGCACGGCCGATTGCGGGCCGCTGCTCTTCGCCGATCCGGACGCGCGCGTCATCGGCGCCGCCCATGCCGGCTGGCGTGGCGCCTTCACCGGCGTGATCGAGGCGACCCTTTCGGCGATGGAATCGCGCGGCGCGGCGCGCGAGCGAATCACCGTCGTGCTCGGCCCGACGATCTCGGCCGCCGCCTATGAGGTCGGCCCGGAATTCATCGCCCGCTTCCTGGAGGCGGACGCCGCCACGGCGCGCTTCTTCACCCCTTCGGACAAGGATGGCCATCACCGCTTCGACCTGCCGGCCTATATCGGCGCCCGCGCCCGCGCCGCCGGTGTCGGCCGTTTCGAGGATCTTGCGCTCTGCACCTATGCCGACCCGGCCCGCTTCTACTCCTATCGCCGCATGACGCATCAGCGCGAGGCGGACTACGGACGGTTGCTTCACGCGATCGCACTTGCCCCTGATGAAACGTGATGATGCATCGTGAGCGGGAATGACCGATCCGGCCCCGCCGTTCTGGACCGGCCCGGCTTTTGCAGATAGACAGGCCGCAGGGACACCGGCCGGGTGCCGGCGGGACGATGCGGATGAATGAGAAGGCAAGCTGGCCGATGTCGGCCCTTGTCGCCATCATGGCGGCGACGGCGCTTTCGGCCTGTGGCGGCGGCGAATCGCTCTCTGGCGCGGCGCAATCCATGGCGACGGCGATGACGCCGACGCCCGTGGCGCCGCCGGCGGTGCCTCTGTCGCAGGCGAAATTCGCCTTTGCGCCGGTCACCGGCGCTCCGGCGACCGTCCTCACCAACATTTCCGCCCAGCTCGGCAGGGAAGCCTTCGCCCAGCAGATCACGCTCGTGCCGACCGACGATCCGGCCGCGAGCTACATCATCAAGGGCTATCTCTCCGCGATCGGCGACGCCTCGGGCACCATCCTCGTCTATGTCTGGGACGTGTTCGACCGCAGCGGCCGCCGCGTGCACCGGATTTCGGGGCAGGAAACGGCGCCTGGCGCCGCGCGCGACCCCTGGGCCGGCGTCGACAACGCGACCACCACGGATGTCGCCCGCCAGACCATCAGTGCGCTGGTCGCCTGGGGGCGGAGCGGGCCCTCGGGCGGCGTCGCGCCGGCGGCCGTCGCCGTGCCGGCAGCCACCACCGCGGCCCCTTCGATCAACGCCATTCCCTCGACGACGCTGCCGCCTTTGCCGACCGCGCAGACACTGCCGGCCGGCTCAACCTGACGGCCGCCCGGACCGCCGCCGCATTGCGTTTGCAGTGCGGTGACCTTGTTGCTACAACGCCGCCGCCACAGACCGCGCCCGTTCCGGGTCGGCCTCCCATTCGCACCAGGACGCACGGGGACCCGAAACCTTGAAGCTGGTTGCCGGAAACTCCAACAGGGTGCTCGCCGAGGCGATCGCCGCCTATCTCGAGATCCCCCTCGCCAAGTGCCTCGTGCGGCGCTTTGCCGACCAGGAAATCTTCGTCGAGATCCAGGAGAACGTGCGCGGCGAAGACGTGTTCGTCATCCAGTCGACGAGCTATCCGGCCAACGACCATCTGATGGAGCTGCTCATCATCATCGATGCGCTGCGCCGCTCCTCGGCCCGCCGCATCACCGCCGTGCTGCCCTATTTCGGCTATGCGCGGCAGGACCGGAAGGCCGGTCCGCGCACGCCGATCTCGGCCAAGCTGGTCGCGAACCTCATCACCCATGCCGGCGCCGACCGCGTCCTGACGCTCGACCTGCATGCCGGCCAGATCCAGGGCTTCTTCGACATCCCGACCGACAACCTGTTCTCGGTTCCGGTCATCACCCGCGACATCAAGGAGCACTATGAGCTCCGCAATGTCATGGTCGTCTCGCCCGACGTCGGCGGCGTGGTCCGCGCGCGTGCACTCGCCAAGCGCATCGATGCGCCGCTCGCCATCGTCGACAAGCGCCGCGAGCGTCCGGGCGAATCGGAAGTCATGAACATCATCGGCAATGTCGAAGGGCGCGACTGCATCCTGTTCGACGACATCGTCGATTCCGGCGGCACGCTCTGCAACGCCGCCGAGGCGCTGGTGGCCAAGGGCGCGAAGTCGGTCGTCGCCTACATCACCCATGGCGTGCTCTCGGGCGGCGCCGTGGCGCGCATCTCCGGCTCGATGCTGAAGGAGCTGGTGATCAGCGACTCGATCCAGCCGACCGAAGCCGTCCAGAACGCCTCGAACATCCGCGTCACCTCGATCGCGACGCTGATCGGCGAGGCGATCAACCGCACCGCCAGCGAGAAGTCGGTCTCGAGCCTCTTCATCTGACGGACGCGCCGTGGCACCGGCGAAGACCAGCATCGGCCTTTCGATCGGCGGGACCGGAATGCTGGCCGCGGCGACGCTTCAGCTGGCGAGCCAGTGCTCGACAACGCTCGTCGTTTCCCGCCATGCCGGGCGCTTCGCCGCCGGCAACCCGGCCATCGCGGCGCTCGACGCAGACTGGTCGTCACCGGATTTCCTTCCTGCGATCGAGCGCGCGATGGCGGCCATGCCGCCGGTCACCCATGCGCTTTTGTGGCTGCATCGCCTCGACGACCATTTGCCCGCGCTGGTCGGTATGCTCGGTGCTGCCCGCATCGTGCTCGTGCTCGGCAGCATGGACGGCCGGCCGCGGCTGCCATCAGCCGCCGGCATCGCGACGGTGCGGCTCGGCAGCATGGCGGATGGCAGCGGCCGGCGCTGGCTGACGCATGACGAGATCTCGGCCGGCACGATCGCCGCGCTCAAGGATGGCGCCTCGCGCATCGTCGGCGAACTGAAGTCGCTTCGCTGAGGCTTTGCCGCCTTCGCCTTGTTCTCACGCCCCGCCTCGTCTATAAGCACCGCGGCTGCGCCGACACCCCTGGAGGCACCGCGGCCGTTTTTCGTTTTCAAAGGAGAATTCCGATGAGCACTTCCTACGAGCTCACGGCCTCCGTGCGCAACCGCGTGGGCAAGGGGGCCGCCCGGGCGTCGCGTCGCGAAGGCAAGATCCCGGCCGTCATCTACGGTGACAAGCAGCCCCCCCTCGCGATCGAACTGTCGCACAAGGACGTGTTCCTGAAGCTGCATGGTGGCGGCTTCCTGACCACCGTTGCCACGATCGATGTCGATGGCACCAAGATCCGCGCCATTCCGCGCGACTACGCGCTCCATCCGGTCACCGACCAGCCGATCCATGTCGATTTCCTGCGCGTCAGCGCCGGCTCGACCATCCACGTTGCGATCCCGGTCCAGGTGATCAACGAGGATCAGGCTCCCGGCCTCAAGGCGGGCGGCGTGCTCAACATCGTCGCGCATGAGCTCGACGTGAACTGCCCGGCCGATGCGATCCCCGATCACATCGTCGTCGACCTCGCCGGCCTCAATATCGGCGACTCGGTCCACCTGTCGGCGATCACCCTGCCGGAAGGCGTGAAGCCGGTTTCGTCGGACGACCTGACGCTGGCGACCATTGCACCGCCGGCTGCGCTGACCGCCGCCGAGCAGGCCGAGGACGCCGCCGCGGCCGCCGCCAAGGCGTAACGCGCAGCACCGGTTCGGAGCGGGGAGGGCGTCATGCTCCTCATCGTCGGCCTCGGCAATCCCGGCGGCCAATATGCCCTGAACCGGCACAATATCGGTTTCATGGCGGCGGATGCGATCCACCGCCGCCATGGCTTCTCCCCCTGGCGTTCCCGCTTCCAGGCGCAGGTCTCGGAAGGGACGCTGCAGGGGCGCAAGGTCCTCCTCATGAAGCCGCAGACCTTCATGAACGAGAGCGGCCGCGCCGTTGCCGAGGCGACGCGCTTCCACAAGATCCCCAATGCCGACGTCATCGTGCTGCATGACGAGCTCGACCTGCCGCCGGGCAAGATCCGGATGAAGCAGGGTGGCGGCCATGGCGGCCACAACGGCCTCCGCTCGATCACCGCGCATCTCGGCGACGACTATCGGCGCCTCCGTCTCGGCATCGGCCATCCCGGCGCCAAGGAACTCGTGCATGGCTATGTGCTGCACGATTTCGCGCGCTCCGACGGCGCCTGGGTCAATCCGCTCCTCGATGCGATCGCGGACAATGTCGGCCTCCTCGCGGACGGCAAGGACAACACCTTCGCCAACCGCCTGCACCGCGTCACGGAGCCGGAGAAGGCCGAGAAGCCCGAGAAGCCGGCCACCGCCGCTGCCCCCTCCGACAAGCCCGCGACTGTGAAGCCGGCCGGCGCCGAGCCCGCGGAGAAGTCTGCGCCCGAGAACCCGTTCGCTGCCGGGCTCAAGAAGCTGTTCGGCAAGGGCGAGTGACGACTTGACTTCCAGCCACGAAAACACGAAATCCGTGTCACACGGAGGCCGTGCGATGAAGAACGTCACCATCACGCTTGACGAGGATCTCGCCCGCTGGGCTCGGATCGAGGCGGCCAAGGCCGGCAAGAGCCTCTCGCGCTGGATCGGCGATCGGCTCGAGGACGACATGCGGCAAGGCGGGGATCCCCTCGCGGATATCGAGGAATTCCTGTCTGGACCGGGCTATCCGGGCATCGCGGCTGATCTGCCCGCACGAGAGGCGCTCTATGCGGAACGGGATCTTCCTCGACAGCAACATGCTGATCTACAGCCTCGACCCGACCGAACCCGCAAAGCGGGCTAAGGCGGCCGAGCTGCTGCGCCGGGCGATCCGGGCGGACCGGCTTGTGCTCGGGCCGCAGACGCTGAACGAATGCTACCGCGTCCTGACGGACCGGCGTCGCATCATGCCACGCACGGATGCGAGGCGGTTCATTCGGCCTTTGGTCTCCCGCTGCAGCGCGCCAGGCGATGCATCCAATCTCGCGCGCGCCTGGGAAATCCAGGATGCGACAGGGTTTGCCTGGTGGGACTGCCTGATGCTGGCTTCGGCGAGCCGGGCAGGCTGCAGCCATTTCTTCACAGAGGACATGGAACACGGTCGCGTCGTGCATGAGATGCGGCTTGTCGATCTGTTCCGCGACGACACCGATCTCGATTCAATCGTGAACTGAAAGAACATC
This sequence comes from Kaistia sp., assembly GCA_965229325.1. GTDB lineage: Bacteria > Pseudomonadota > Alphaproteobacteria > Rhizobiales > Kaistiaceae > Kaistia. The sequence continues at coordinate 4,848,665 of OZ245873.1, forward strand.
ATGGGCTTCAAATGCGGGATCGTCGGATTGCCGAATGTCGGCAAGTCGACACTGTTCAACGCGCTGACCAAGACGGCGGCGGCGCAGGCGGCCAACTATCCGTTCTGCACCATCGAGCCGAACACCGGCGAGGTCGCGGTGCCCGATCCGCGGCTCGACGAGCTCTGCCGCATCGGCAAGTCACAGCAGATCGTGCCGACGCGGCTGACCTTCGTCGATATCGCCGGCCTCGTGCGCGGCGCCTCGAAGGGCGAGGGCCTCGGCAACCAGTTCCTCGCCAATATCCGCGAGGTCGACGCGATCGCCCATGTGCTGCGCTGCTTCGAGGATGGCGACATCACCCATGTCGAGAACCGGATCGACCCGGTCGCCGACGCCGAGACGGTCGAGACCGAGCTGATGCTGGCCGATCTCGACAGCCTCGAGCGCCGCATCGTGCCGCTGAAGAAGCGGGCCGGCGCCGACAAGGACATCAAGCAGCAGGTCGAGCTGATGGAGGGCGCGCTGGTGCTGCTCCGCGAGGGCAAGCCCGCCCGCGAGCTGAAGGTCTCCGACGACGACCGCGCCGCCTTCAATGCGCTGAACCTCCTGACCTCGAAGCCGGTCCTCTATGTCTGCAATGTCGAGGAAGCCTCGGCGGCGACGGGCAATGCCTATTCGGCCAAGGTCGAGGCGATGGCGAAGGCAGAAGGCGCCGGCTGTGTCGTGATCTCCGCCGCGATCGAATCGGAGATCGCCCAGCTCGATCCGGCCGAGCAGAAGGATTTCCTCGAGACGCTCGGCCTCACCGAGCCCGGCCTCGACCGCCTGATCCGCTCCGGCTATGCCCTGCTCGGCCTCATCACCTATTTCACGGTGGGCCCGAAGGAAGCGCGCGCCTGGACGATCACGGCCGGCACGCGGGCGCCGCAAGCGGCTGGCGTCATCCATACCGATTTCGAGCGCGGCTTCATCCGCGCCCAGACCATCGGCTATGAGGACTATATCCGCCTCGGCGGCGAGGCGGGCGCCAAGGAAGCCGGCCGCGCACGCGACGAAGGCAAGGAATATGTCGTCGCCGACGGCGACGTGCTGCTGTTCCGCTTCAACACCTGAACGCGGCTCAGCGCGGCGGCGTCAGCGGCCGCGCGATGCACCGATACGGCGGCAGGCTCTATCGGCCGCCGTCCTGCTCCGGCCGCGGCCGGCGGCGCTTCAGCGGCGCCTGGCCGCCCTTGTGCGGTCCCTTGCCGGAAGGTCCGGCCTTGCCGGCCGGTGCCCCCTTCGGTCCGGACCCGCCCTTGCCGGACGACGGGCCCCTGCCGCCCGGTTGGCCATCGGCTTGCCTCGGGCGCTGCGGTTCGGCCGGGGATCGTCCGTCCGTCGGCCTCGGCTCCACAACGTCTTCACGGCGCGCCGGACCCCGCAAGGGGCTCGTCTGCGGCGCCATCGGCTCCGGCCTTGCTTCGGCAGCGGCGGCGTCCATGGCAGGGCGCTGCCGCGTGGCGGCCTCGACCGATCCGGCGGGCGCTCGGGTCGGCGCCTTGTCACGGCCGACAAAGGGCGGCAGTTCGATCGCCCGCGGCGCCAGCCCCGGCTGAGGCTCGGCGTCATGCGCGGCGAGGAAGGCGGGCAGCGGCGTGATGTCGTCGTCCTCGGACGGCGGCAGCGGCTTTGGCGGCACGGGCCGGGCGCGGTCGGCGCGCTCGCTCGCCTCGCGCTCTGCCTCGGCCTGGCGGGCATCCTCGGCTGCCGTGAAGCGGGCCCGGATCGCATCCGTCCCCGCCGGCTCCGACAGCCGCTTCAAGGCCTGGTCGATCGCCGGCTCCGCGCGCTGTGGCGCACGCTTTTGCGCGCGTGCCGCCTTCTGCTCGGCGCGCTCCGGCGCCGCCTGCGGCTCGGTCGCGATCCTTTCCTCGGCTCTCGTGTCGGCCGGACGGACCGGCGCCTCCGCTTTGCGGCTTGGCGCGGCCGGCTCGATGGCGATCACCGGTTTCGGCTCGGCCGGCTTCTGCTCCGCCTTCACCTCTGCGGCTCTCGGGTCAGTGACGCGCGCCTGCGCGCCGCGCTGCTCCGCGGCCCTGGTCTCGACCGGCTTCGGCTCCTGAACGCGCGGCGGCTCAACCACGCGGACCGCCTCGGCGACGACAGGAGGCGGCTCGACTGCCCTCGGCTCGACCGTCCTCGGTTCTGGGGTCCGCACCTCGGGATGGCGGCTTTCGGCCGGCTTGACGTCCCAGGCCTTCGGCTCGACGCGGCCGCGATCGGGCGCGAACGGGTCGCGCTCCGGGCGCTCGGCGTCCGCGGGCTTCGCCTCGATCAGGCGATGATCGATGGTCGCACGCTCCTGCGCGGCGGCGGGTTCCGCCCGGTTGGCGGCGCGCTCGCGCGCCTCGGCGATGCGGCGGTCGAGCCGCACGGCCTCGCTCTCGACGACCGGCTGGGCGACGGCGATGCCGCGCTCGGCGATGTCCATCAGGTTTTCGTTGACGCGGAACAGGATGACGATCGCCTCGCAGCCGACCCGCGCCGCGATGATGGCGGCGAGCGTGCCGACGATCGAGACCGCGATCAGCAGGAGGCCCTGCACCTCGTTGCCGTCGATGAGGGCAAGACCGCTCGCGAGGCCCCAGATCCCGAACAGGACAGCGATGGCCGCAAGCAGCCAGAACAGGAGCTCCATCGCCGACGGGGCAACGAAGCGATCCCATTTGAAGACATCGAAGAAGGAATTCATACCGTCATCCCGGCCGGATCAGCATGCTACCCCTCGGCGAACCTGAAGCGAAGGGACGGCATGGTCAAGGCGGCAAGGAGATGCGCCGCCGTCACGTTTCCTTCAGCGCCGCCGTTTCCCACGCCTTGAAGCCGGCATCGGCAAGAAGGGTCGCGACATAGGCCGCGGCTGGCGCCGACAGTGTCGGGCGATAGGTGCGGAAGCGGCTGGCGACTGGCGCGAACATCGCATCGGCGATGCTGAACGCGCCGAAGAGATAGGGGCCGCCCGAGCCGAATCGGCCCCTGCAGTCCGCAAAGATCGAATCGATGCGCCGTATATCGTCCGCAACGCCGTCCGCGTCCAGCCCTTCGCCCGGCCGCTCGGCGAAGAGATCCATCGGCATGGCCATGCGCATCGGCCGGAAGCCGGAATGCATCTCGGCCGAAACGGACCGCGCCACGGCCCGCGCCGCCGGATCGCGCGGCCAGAGCGACGGATAGCTCTCGGCGAGATATTCGCAGATGGCGAGCGAATCCCAGACGCTCACGGGTTTGGCACCGCGATGATCGACGAGGAGCGGCACGAGGCCCGACGGGCTGAAGGCGGCAATCTCGGCCTTGCTCGCGGCGGTGCGCAGCGGCGTCACCACCGTCTCGAGATCGGCGCCGGTCGCCGCCAGCGCCATGAACGGGCGCAGCGACCAGCTCGACCAGATCCGCGTACCGATATGCAGCGTGAAATCCGCCATGGCCTCTCGCCTGCTAGTGGCCGTCGAAGGCGACGAGCGTGCGCACGTTGACGCCGAGCGCGCGCAGCTTGTCGGCGCCGCCGAGCGCCGGCAGATCGACGATGAAGCAGGCCGCCTCGACCTTCACGCCGGTCTCGCGCAGCAGCTTGATCGCAGCTTCAGCGGTGCCGCCGGTCGCGATCAGGTCGTCGACGAGGATGACGCGCTCGTTCTTCTCGACCGCGTCGACATGGATCTCGATCCGGTCGTGGCCATATTCGAGCGCATAGTCCATGCCGATCGTCTCGAAGGGCAGCTTGCCCTTCTTGCGGATCGGCACGAAGCCGGCCGAAAGCTGGTGCGCCACCGCGCCGCCGATGATGAAGCCGCGCGCCTCGATGCCGGCGACCTTGTCGATCTTCGCGCCGGCCCAGGGCTGGACCAGCTCGTCGATGGTGCGGCGGAAGGCGCGCGGATTGCCGAGCAGGGTGGTGATGTCGCGGAACATCACGCCCTTGGCCGGATAGTCCGGGATGGTCCTGATGGCGGCGGCGTAGTCGAACGGTTCGGAGGTCATGGCGTCTTTCGGACTTTCGGGCGACGTCGCGTAGGCTTGCCCCAGCTTGGGCTCGGCGTCCAGTCGGTGGACGCGCAATCCTCTCTCATCCGCCGAGAACCCGGCCGGCGACGGCGTCGAGCTTGGCGAGGAGGGCGGGATCGCGCGAGGCGGGCGCGGTCAGGAGCGCGTGGTCGAGGGCGCGGTCTGAGCCGATCGGGCAGGGCGGATGCTCGGCCGGGAAGTCGCGCGCGAGGCGGGCGACGAGCCGCTGTGCCTTGTCGCGGTTCTCGCCGAGCACCCGGATCACCTGGTCGACGGTCACCGCCGCGTGGCCCGGATGCCAGCAGTCATAGTCCGTCACCATGGCGACCGTCGCATAGGAGAGCTCGGCCTCGCGGGCGAGCTTCGCCTCGGGCATGTTGGTCATGCCGATCACGTCGGCGCCCCAGCTGCGATAGAGATGCGATTCGGCGACCGAGGAGAATTGCGGCCCCTCCATCGCGACATAGGTGCCGCCGACATGATGGCCGATGTCTTCCGCGATCGCCGCGCGGCGCAGCGCCTCGACCAGCAGCGGCGCGACTGGATGCGCCATCGAGACATGCGCGACGCAGCCATTCTCGAAGAAGCTGCTCGTGCGGCCCTGCGTGCGGTCGATGAACTGGTCGACCAGCACGAAATCGCCCGGATAGAGCTCCTGCTTCAGCGAGCCGACCGCCGAGACCGAGACGAGGTCGGTGACGCCGGCCCGCTTCAACGCGTCGATATTGGCGCGGTAGTCGATCCCGGACGGCGACAGGCGATGGCCGCGCCCATGCCGCGGCAGGAAGACGATCGCGGTCTCGCCGATGCGGCCGAAGCGGAGTTGGTCCGAGGGCGCGCCCCAGGGGCTCGTCACGGTCCGCCATTCGGCGTCCTCGAGCCCGGGCAGGTCATAGAGACCCGAACCGCCGATGATGCCGAGCACTGCCTTGGTCATGTCCGCACTCCGCTTGATGTCTTGGGGCTCACGGCCATTTCACCACCGGCGGCATCGAGGAGAGGATCGAATCGATGTTGCCGCCGGTCTTCAGGCCGAAGATCGTGCCGCGATCATAGAGCAGGTTGAACTCGACATAGCGGCCGCGCCGCACGAGCTGCTCGTCGCGCTCCGTCTCCGACCAGGGCTTCGTGAAGTTGGCGCGGACGATCGGCGGATAGACGGCGAGGAAGCTGGTGCCGACATCCTGCGTGAAGGCGAAGTCGGCCTCGAAGTCACCGGAATTGTGGCGGTCATAGAAGATGCCGCCGATGCCGCGCGGCTCGCCGCGATGCTTCAGGAAGAAATAGCGGTCGCACCACTCCTTGAAACGGGCATAGTCGGCGACCGGGTGACGGTCGCAGGCGCCCTGCATCGCCGCATGGAAGGCGAGCGAATCCGGGTCCTCCTGCGTCCGCCGTGCGCCGAGGAACGGCGTCAGGTCGGCGCCGCCGCCGAACCATTGCTCTGTTGTCACCACCATGCGCGTGTTCATGTGCACGGTCGGCACATGCGGATTGGCCATATGCGCGATCAGCGAGATGCCGGCGGCCCAGAAGCGCGGATCCTCGCTGGCGCCCGGCATTTCCTTCGCGAATTCCGGCGCGAAGCTGCCATGCACCGTCGAGACATGCACGCCGACCTTCTCGAACAGCCGCCCCTTCATCATCGCCATGGTGCCGCCGCCGCCATGGGCGCCGGTGTGGTCGGTGCGCTGCCAGGGCGAGCGGACAAAGCGGCCCGGCTGTCCCGGATGCAGGTCCGCTGGGGCCTCGTCCTCGAGCGCTTCGAAGGCCGCGATGATCCGGCCCTGCAGCGTCGCAAACCAGGCGGCGGCGCGCTGCTTCTTGTCCTCCAGATCCTCCGGCAGGACCCTCGCCCTCTCAGACAACGTCATTGGCGTCCACCCTCTTGTTCTTTTGCTTCTTCTTTTGCTTCTTCGGCCGGCCAGCCGGTCTGCCGCAGTGCTTCACCGGCGATCATGGCGACGGTCATGGCGAGATTAAGCGAGCGGAAGCCCTCCCGCATAGGGACCGTCAGCCGATGATCCGCCGCATCATGCACGGCCTCGGGCACGCCGGCGCTCTCGCGGCCAAAGAGGAGGCAATCATCGGCGTGATAGTCGAAATCGAGATAGGACTGCGCCGCCTTGGTGGTCAAAAGCACCATGCGCCTTTGCCCTGCCTTTCGAAAATCGTCGAAGGCCGCAAAGGAAAGGTGGCGGTGCAGCACCGCGCGCTCCAGATAGTCCATGCCGGCGCGCTTCATGCCGCGATCGGAGAGATCGAAGCCGGCGGGCTCGATCAGGTCGACAGGAAGGCCGAGACAGGCGGCGAAGCGGAGAATGGCGCCGGTGTTGTGCGGAATGTCGGGCTGGTAGAGAACGAGGCGGGGCATGGGACGGATCGAGGCTCCGGCGCCGTTTCAGGCTTGGGCCCGTTGATATCCGGGCTCTGATGCAAGGGATGCCGGAAGCGGCGCGCAAAGGTCAATCATGCTTCGCTATTTCGAACGGCTGATCGATCCGTTTTCGGCCAAGGGCAGCAACCCGCCGACGGGCCTCTTCGCGTTCTATCGCTATTTCCTGCAGCCGGTCTGGCCCTATGTGCTGGCGCTGCTGCTCGCCGGGCTCGGCGCCTCGCTCGCCGAGGTCGCGATCTATTCCTATGTCGGCCGCCTCGTCGACATGATGAGCCACGGCACGCCCGCGACCTTCCTCACCGAGCATGGCGCGACGCTGGCGATGATGGCGGTGGTCGTGCTGGTGCTCAGGCCCTTGGTCAACGCCATCCAGACCATCATCTCCAACCAGACGCTGCCGCCGGCGCTGACGGCGCGCATCCGCTGGCTGAACCATCTGCATGTCGTCGGCCAGTCCTACACCTTCTTCCAGAACGATTTCTCCGGCCGCATCGTCACCAAGATCGTGCAGACCGGCTCGGCGATGACGCAGAGCGTCACGCAGGTGATCGACGCGCTCTGGGTCGTCGCCGTGTTCGTCACCTCGACGCTGGTGATCTTCGCGAGCGCCGATCCGGTCATGGCGGTGCCGCTGGCGCTCTGGGTGATTGCGCTCGCCGTGCTCGCCGCGACCTTCGTGCCGCGCGTGCGGCGGCGGGCGGCGGCGGCCTCCGAGGCGCGCTCGCTGCTGACCGGGAAGCTTGCCGACATCTACGGCAATATCCAGACGGTGAAGCTGTTCGCGCGTGACGGCCGCGAGGAGGAGACCGCGCGCACGGCCATCGCCGAGCAGACCGGCCGCATGCTCGACCAGAACCGGTTGCTGACGCGGCTGTCGGTGCTGCTGCAGATCGCCAATGCCATGCTGGTCGGCGCGACCGGCGCCGCCTCGGTGTGGCTGTGGACGCGGGGCGCGATCAGCCCCGGCGAGACGGCGGTCGCGCTCGGCCTCGTGATGCGGCTCAGCGTCATTTCCGGGCGGGTGATGATGACGCTCACCGGCCTCTTCGACAATGTCGGCACGGTCGAGGACGGCATGCGCACCATCGCGCGGCCGCATGGCCTCATCGACGTGCCGGATGCGCCCGACCTCGTCGTGCGGCGCGGCGAGATCGTGTTCGATCATGTCGTCTTCGCCTATGGCGGCACCACGCCGGTCCTGAAGGGCGTCGACCTGACCGTGCGTCCGGGCGAGCGCATCGGCCTCGTCGGCCGGTCCGGCGCCGGCAAGACGACCCTGGTCGGCCTCCTGCTTCGTCTCTACGATCTCGAGGGCGGCGCGATCCGCATCGACGGGCAGGATATTGCGACGGTGACGCAGGGGTCGCTGCGTCAGGCCATCGGCGTGGTGACGCAGGATACGGCCCTGCTCAACCGCTCCATCCGCGACAATATCCGCTACGGGCGCCCGGATGCCGACGAGACGGATGTGCGCATCGCGGCCGAGCGCGCCAGCGCCGATGCCTTCATCGCCGGCCTTGCCGATCCGCGCGGGCGCAAGGGCTATGACGCCCATGTCGGCGAGCGCGGCGTCAAGCTCTCGGGCGGGCAGCGCCAGCGCATCGCCATCGCGCGCGTGCTCCTGAAGGACGCGCCGATCCTCGTGCTCGACGAGGCGACCTCGGCGCTCGACAGCGAGATCGAGGCGGTGATTCAGGAACAGCTGGAAGGATTGATGGCCGGCAAGACGGTGATCGCCATCGCGCACCGCCTGTCGACGATCGCGGCGATGGACCGGCTGGTCGTCATGGACGAGGGGCGGATCGTCGAGACCGGCACGCATCAGGAATTGCTGGCGCGCGAGGGGCTCTATGCCCAGCTCTGGGCGCGGCAGTCCGGCGGCTTCATCGGCGACCGGGCGCCGCACGAGATCGCGGCGGCCTGAGCGGCGGAGGGGTCACGGCCGGCGATGCGGCCATGACCCATTTCGTCAGCGTTCGCCTCAGGCGTTGACGGCGAGCTTCTCGGCCGCCGGCGTCACCGCGGCGGTGTAGTCGGCCATCAGCGTGGCGCTCATGGCGCCCGGCGTGAAGCGATAGTCGCCGATCTCGGAGACCGGGGTCACTTCGGCAGCGGTGCCGCACAGCCAGCATTCGCTGAAAGTCGGCAGTTCCTCGGGCGAGATGCGGCGCTCGATCACTTCGATGCCGCGCGCCTTGGCGAGGTCGATCACGGTCTGCCGGGTGATGCCGTTCAGGAAGCGATCGGCGAGCGGCGTGTGGATCACGCCGTCCTTGACGAAGAAGATGTTGGCGCCGGTCGCCTCGGCGATGTTGCCTTCCCAGTCGAGCATCAGCGCATCGGCATAGCCGCGCCGCTCGGCGTCATGCTTGGAGATCGTGCAGATCATGTAGAGGCCGGCCGCCTTGGCGAGCGCGGGCGCGGTGGCAGGATCGGGCCGGCGATACTTGGCGAAGGCGAGGCGGATGCCCTTCAGCCGCTCGGCGGGGCTGAAATAGGACGGCCATTCCCAGGCGGCGATGGCGACGTTGATCTTGTTGTGCTGGGCCGAGACGCCCATCATCTCGCTGCCGCGCCAGGCGATCGGGCGCAGATAGCCGTCGGTGAGGCCGTTCTTCGCCAGCGTCGCGTTGCAGGCCTCGTCGATCTCTTCCATCGAGTAGGGGATGGCGAAATCGAGGATTTCCGCCGAGCGGAACAGCCGCTCGGTATGCTCGCGCAGCTTGAAGATCACGCCGCCATAGGCGCGCTCGCCCTCGAACACCGAACTGGCATAGTGCAGTCCGTGCGTCAGGACATGGACCTTTGCGTCCTTCCACGGCACGAAGGAGCCGTTGAACCAGATCCATCCGTCTTTCTGGTCGAAGGCAGGCGCGCTCATCGTCGTTGCTCCCGGTTGGGCCGCCCGGCGGCCCTTTGTCGCCGCCCGACCCCTTAAGGCGCCGGTGCGGCATTGGCAGAAGCCGCATCACCCTGCGGCAGCTGGGGCCGCACTGCAGCGGCGCATTGTGCGCAGCGCGGAATGATCGGTAAAGTGCCGGTCGAAGCGCGGCCACGACAGAATCCGTGGGGCGGGACGGCGGGCGCGTTCGAAGATTTCGTCGCGGCGGGTATTCTCGTAACAATCGAACCGAAATATGTCAATATGACTGACGTAAATATCGAGGCACAGAAGAGTGCGCCGACGGCCGAGCCGGCGAGCGGCCCGGGCGGGCCGGTGACGACGCCGGTCTCGGTCGTCGACAAGCCGGAGATCGCGCTGATCGAGCTGCTCTTCTATGCCTATCGCGACTTCGTTTCCGATCCGGACGCCGTGCTGCTGCGCTATGATTTCGGCCGCGCCCATCATCGCGTGCTGCATTTCGTCGATCGTCACCCCGGCATGCGCGTGGCCGATCTGCTCGACATCCTCAAGATCACCAAGCAGAGCCTCGGCCGCGTGCTGAAGGAACTCGTCGATACCGGCTTCATCGAGCAGGTGCCCGGCCCCATCGACCGCCGGCAGCGGCTGCTCTATCCGACCGAAAAGGGCAGGGCGCTCTCGGCCCGGCTGACCGAGCCGCAGGCGCGCCGCATCAACGCCGCACTCTCGGCGCTCGATCAGCCCGGACGGATCGCCGCCGAGCGATTCCTGCGGTTGATGATCGACGCCGACGAACGGGATAAGGTATCCCGTCTGATCAGCCGCTAGGCCCTGCCGCGGCGCTGGAGTGCCTGCCATGAGCGAACTCGCCGGAGCGGATGCGACCGTCCTGCCGGACGATGCGCCCCACATCCTCCTCATCGACGACGACCAGCGCATCCGATCGCTGCTGTCGCGCTACCTGACCGACAACGGCTTCCGCGTCGATGTCGCCGCCAATGCGGCCGAAGCGCGGACGCGGCTCGGCGCGCTCGCCTTCGATCTCCTGATCCTCGACGTGATGATGCCGGGCGAGACCGGGCTCGATCTCCTGAAGAGCCTGCGCGAGACGATGCAGGTGCCGATCCTGATGCTGACCGCGCGCACCGAGATCGAGCATCGCATCCGCGGCTTCGAGGGCGGCGCCGACGATTATCTCGGCAAGCCGTTCGAGCCGCGCGAACTGGTGCTGCGCATCAATGCGATCCTGAAGCGCGGCGCGCCGCCTGCATCGCCTCTGATCGAGCAACTGCGCTTCGGGCCGTTCAGCTTCCATATCGGCCGGCGCGAGCTGCGCCGCGGGCAGGAGGTGATCCGCCTTACCGATCGCGAGCGGCAGATCATGGCGGTCTTCGCCGCGACGCCGAACGAGACCGTGCCGCGCCTGTCTCTGCTCTCCGAGGACGAGCCGGCCGGCGAGCGGACGATCGACGTGCAGATCAACCGGCTCCGCCGCAAGATCGAGGTCGACCCGGCCAACCCGCTCTATCTGCAGACGGTGCGGGGGATCGGCTACCGGCTGGTGACGGAGGCGTGAGCGCGATGGGGCCGATGAGACGGGCCCGGGCGGCAGCGGAGGCCGCGTGAGCGAGCGTCCGCCGCATCCGTTCGATCGCGCCGGCCGCATCGGCAGCTGGCAGGATTGGCCGCTCGTCGCCGCCCTCCGCCGGCTTGGCCGCGCGCCCGCCATCAATGCGGCGCGGCGGCAGTTGCGCAAGGCGGAGCCGGCGCTGACGCTGGCGCTCGCGCCCTACCGCTTCCTCGGCCGCCGCCTCGGCGCCGCGATGCCGAAGGGCCTCTATGCCCGCGCGCTGATCATCATCATCGCGCCGATCGTCATCCTGCAATCGGTCGTCGCCTTCGTCTTTATGGAGCGGCACTGGCAGACGGTGACGCGGCGCCTCTCCGCCGCGACGGTGCGCGACATCGCGGCGATCGTCGATCTTATCGAGACCTATCCCGATGATCCGACCTATGGCCAGGTCATCCGCATCGCGCAGGATAGGCTCGGCCTCATCATCGCGGTGGTGCCGGGCGAGCCGCTGCCGCCGACGGCGCCGAAGCCGTTCTTCTCGCTGCTCGACAGCGCGCTCTCCGACGAGATCAGCGAGCAGATCGGCAAGCCGTTCTGGATCGACACCGTCGGCAAGTCGAACCTCGTCGAGGTCCGCATCCAGCTCGGCGACAAGGTGCTGCGCGTGCTGGCGCGGCGCAGCCAGACCTATGCCTCGAATTCCGAGATCTTCATCTTCTGGATGGTCGGCACCAGCCTCGTGCTGCTCGTCATCGCCATCGCCTTCCTGCGCAACCAGATCCGCCCGATCCAGCAACTGGCCGATGCCGCCGAGAGCTTCGGCAAGGGCCGCGCGATCGAGGACTTCAAGCCGCGCGGCGCCCGCGAGGTTCGCCGCGCCAGCGCGACCTTCATCGAGATGGCCGATCGCATCAACCGCCAGATCGAGCAGCGCACGACGATGCTGGCCGGGGTCAGCCATGACCTCAGAACGGTGCTGACCCGCTTCCGCCTGCAGCTCGCTCTGCTCCGCGAAAACGACGACGTCCGCGCCATGCGCCGCGATGTCGATGACATGCAGCGCATGCTGGAAGGCTATCTCGCCTTCGCCCGCGGCGATGTCGACGAGCCGACGGTGGAGACCGACGTCGCAGCCCTCATCGCCGATCTCGTCGAGAGCTCGCGCCGGGTCGGCCATGCGATCAGCGGCAGCTATGTCGGCGACCCCATCGTCTGGCTCCGTCCGAACGAGTTCAAGCGCTGCCTCGCCAATCTCGTCGCCAATGCCTGCCGGCATGGCGAGGCGATCATCGTCACCGCGACGCATGCCGATGGCTGGCTGGTGGTCGATGTCGACGACGACGGACCCGGCATTCCCGAGGACCAGCGCGAGATGGTGTTCCGCCCGTTCTACCGGCTCGACGAGGCGCGCAATCTCGACGAAAGCGGCACCGGCCTCGGCCTGCCGATCGCCCGCGACATCGCGCGGGCGCATGGCGGCGACGTCCTCCTGTCGACGGCGCCACAGGGCGGCCTCCGGGCGACGGTGCGGATTCCGGCTTGAGTTGCGGGGCCGAAGGCCCTCACCCCACCCTCTCCCTGAGGGAGAGGGGGTGGCGGCGCGGCGGGGGATAGGGCGGCAACCGCTGGAAGAGCAGAGACCGAACTCCCTCTCCCCCAGGGAGAGGGCGGGGGTGAGGGCCTTCCTCTGAGCCTCTGAGCCTCTGAGCCTCGGCGTCAGGCGCCGGGCGTGAGCCGCACGATCGTGCCCCAGGGGTCGACCAGTTCGCGCTCGGCCGCGATGCCGCTGCCGGCGAGCGTGACGTAAGCGAGGCCGCCGCGCGCGGCATCGCGCTTCTGCGCGCCGCGGCTCCGCCAGATATTGCCGGCGATGTGATGGTGATAGCCGCCCGAGGCCATGAAGGTGGCGCCCGGATAATGCGCCATGACGTCGAGCCCGACCTCCGAGGTCCACCAGCTCTCGGCGCTCCGATCATCGCCGACGCGGAGGTGCACATGGCCGATGCGCAGCGCTTCGGGCGCCGCCACATAGGGCGCCGCATTCGTCGGCACGGCGCGGACGACCGCGTTCACGTCGAGCGGTTCCGTCGCCATCTTCAGGCCCTTGCCGTCGCGCGGCCAGTTCTCGTGCGGGCGATCGCTGTAGATCTCGATGCCGTTGCCCTCGGGGTCGGTCAGGTAGAACGCCTCGCTGACGAGATGGTCCGACATGCCGTCGACCGGAAGCCGCTTCTCCGAGGCATGCAGCACCCAGCGGCCGAGATCGGCGCGGCTCGGCATCAGGAAGGCGGTGTGGAAGAGGCCGGCGCTGCGCGGATCGTCGAGCGCGGCGCCGGGCGCCAGCGCCTCCAGCTCCAGCAGCGGCACGCCGCCGGCGCCGAGCACGGTACGGCCGGCCTGTTCGGAGATCGTCTCGAGGCCGAGCAGCGCGCGATAATAATCCGCGACGGTCGGAATGCTCTTCACCTTGAGGCCGACCGAGGCGACATGAACAGGCCGCGTCATGGCGAAGGGCAGGTCAGCAGCGGCGGCGGAAGTGTCGGTCATGGTCTTGGGTCCCCGGAGGTTTCACTACCACAACTGGAGACATCGGGACCGCCGCGATAGAGGTCGCGGAGTGAACACTGCGTGCTCAGAACAGGCGGCCGCCATTCGGCACTGCCCGCTCGACGGCGGTGAGCACGACAGCGCCTTCCTCGTCCGGCATGCCGAGCGTCAGCACTTCCGACATGAACGGGCCGATCTGGCGCGGCGGGAAATTGACCACGGCCAGCACCTGCCGGCCGACGAGATCCTCCAGCGCATAGTACTTCGTGATCTGCGCCGAGGATTTCTTGCGGCCGATCGCCTCGCCGAAATCGATCACCAGCTTGTAGGCGGGCTTGCGCGCCTCGGGAAAGGGCGCCGCCTCGACGATCGTGCCGACGCGGATGTCGACCTTCAGGAAATCATCGAAACCGATCGTCGCGCTCGCACCCGTTTCCATCTGCCGTCGCTCCCTTGTGCCGGAAGGCGACGGGTAGCACCCTCCGCCGCTGCGTCAAGCGGCGACTTCGGCCTCGGGTGCGGGGGGCGCTGATGGTGCGGGGCGCGGACGGCGGTCGAAGCGGCGGCCGATCCGGCAGAGGCTGCGCTCGATCCTGTCGGCGCGGCGGTCCCAGCGTTCGGCGCGTTCCAGCGCCTTGTCGAGCGCCGCCATCGTGCGCGACTGGTCGGGATCGCTGTCCTCGAGCCACACCTGCGTCACGCGAGCCTGCAGCACGACGAGGCCCTGGATGCGGGCGAGGCCGCGCAGCCCGTCGGTGTCGATGCCGGCGGCGGCGAGCATGTAGCGCGCCGAGGGCAGCGCCAGCGCATTCAAGGCGAGGCCGAGACTCGCGTCGCGGCGGGCGCTGGCGGCAAGATGCGTCAGTGCGGCCTTGTGCGGCGCCAGCCGGTCATAGCGGCGCATGAGGATGTCGAACAACCGGTCGCGGCCGCTGTCCTCGCTGGCCGGCTCCGCTTCGTCGAGCACGGCGCGGTCGATGCGGCGGATGAAGGCGGCGAGGATCGCGAGCTTGCCATCGGCCGCCTCGCGCAAGGCGCCGAGCGACAGTCCTGAGCGCTCGGCGATCTCGACCAGCGTGATCGCCTCGAACGGCTTTTCCGACAGCAGCGCCATGAAGGCGTCGACAACGGTCTCCGGCACAGTCTGATGCATGGCGCGTGCTCTGGCAGCGGGTTTCGAGTCCCTCTGACAATATGGGGCGAATGCGGCGCGTTTCAGCCCGCGAGTTCCTCGGCGCGCCGCTTCGCCGCGGCAACGGCACGGTCGAGCAGCGGCTGAAGCCCGTCCTCGGCCATGAGCACCGCGAGCGCCGCCGCCGTGGTGCCGTTCGGCGAAGTCACGTTCTTGCGCAGCGTCTCCGGCGGCAGCGGCGATTGCTGCAGCAATTCGCCGGCGCCCGAGACCGTCTGCCGGGCGAAGCGTGCGGCGAGCTCCGGCGAGAGGCCGGCTTCGACGCCGGCTGCGGCGAGCGCCTCGGCGAGCAGGAAGACATAGGCCGGGCCAGAGCCGGACATCGCCGTGACCGCGTCGATCAGCGCCTCGCTCTCGACCCAGCCGGTCAGCCCGACCGCGCCAAGCAGCGCCTCGACCAGGGCGCGATCGGCGTCCGTGGTCGCCCCATTGGCATAGAGCCCGGTGGCACCGCGGCCGACCTGCGCCGGCGTGTTCGGCATGGCGCGGACGATGGCGCCGCCGAGCGCCGCCTCGAGCGTCGCGACGGTCGTGCCGGCGGCGATGGAAACGCTGACCGTCGACGGGCCGACGAGCGCCCGCACCGCCGGCAGCGCGTTGCCCATCATCTGCGGCTTGACCGCGATCAGCAGCACGCGCGCCGTCGTCGCCTCGGGCGCCGTCGTCCGATGAGCGACGCCGAAGCGCGCCATCAGCTCGAGCACCTCCGGCGGCGGGCCGGGATCGACGACGACGACGGCCTTCGGATCGAGGCCGCCGGCGAGCCAGCCGGCGAGCAGCGCGCCGCCCATCTTGCCGGCGCCGATCAGGACGAGGGGGGAGGCGGGTGTGAGCGCTGAAAAATCCATGGGGTCACCGGCACGGTTGCTGTCGCGCCGTCTTAGACCAGCCGGGCGCGGGAGGGAAATGGCAGATGCGCGCGACCGTCTCGCTCGGTCAACCGGCGGCGAACTGGTCGAGCGCCTGGCGCATCGCCGCCATCATCACCGGCCCGCCATGCCCCTCTTCGGGCAGGATCTCGAGCCGGCTGGCCGGCCACAGCCGATGCAGAAGATGGGCGGTGACGGCGGGGCTGCCGATGTCGCGCCGGCCATGGATGAGGACGGCGGGGATGGTGGCGATGCGGTCCATCCGATTGAGGATCGCATCCTCGCCGCGGAGGAAGCCGTCATTCGCCCAGTAATGCGTGACGAGCGTCGCGAAGCCGAGCGCCGCCGCCGCGTCGAACCGCGTGGCGATGGGCTGATGATGCGGATCGAGCGAGATATGCGTCTCCTCCCACGCGTTCCAGGAGCGCGCCGCCGCCAGGCGATCGTCGGCGTCCGCGCCTCTGAGCCGCCGCGCATAGGCCTCGACGATGCGCTCGCCGGGCCGCCGGCCGGACTGCTGCTCGAAGCGCTCGAACGCCTCCGGGAAGATGCGCCCGATGCCGCCCGTGATCCAGTCGACCTCCTCGCGGCTGGTCGTCGTGATCGCGCCGAGCACCATGCCGGCGACGCGCCCCGGATGCGCCACGGCATAGGCAAGCGCCAGCGTCACGCCCCAGGACACGCCGGAGACGATCCAGGCCTCGATGCCGAGATGGGCGCGGAGGGCCTCGATATCGGCGATCAGCGTCGCGGTGGTGTTGTCGGCGAGTGTTGTGCCGCTTACGGGCGGGTGGCTGCGGCCGCAGCCGCGCTGGTCGAGGCCGATGATCCGGTAGCGGGCGGGATCGAACAGGCGGCGATAGCGGCCGCTGCCAAGGCTGCTGCCGGGGCCGCCATGGAGATAGAGCGCCGGGAGGCCAGCTGCGTTGCCCGAGGCCTCGAAGTAGATTGCGGCCCCACAGTCGACCGGCAGCAGGTCGGACGCGAAGGGCTCGATCGCGGGATGGAGAGGCTGGTGCATGAGCGGCGCGGCGGAAAGGCGGCCGCGCCGATCGCGACCGCGTGGTGGCTCAAGCCTCGCCGATCGTCTCGAACATCACGGTGTCGAGCGCTTCCTGGGCGGACTTGCCGGCCCAGACGACGAACTGGAACGCCTGATAATAGCGCTCGCAGCTTTCGATGGCGTTCTGCAGCATGCCTTCGACCTGGGCGCTGTTCGGCTCGGCGCCGCCGGCGAGAAGCATGGTCTGGCGGTACATGACGACGCCTTCCTTGCCCCAGAGGTCGAAATGGCCGATCCACATCTGCTCGTTGACCAGCGAGAGCAGCCGCATCACCTCGGTCTTGCGCGGATCGGTCACCTTCAAGTCGAACGCACAGGCCAGGTGCACCGCCTCCATGTCCTCCATCCAGGAGAACGAGACATGGTAGTCGCACCAGCCGCCGCCGATCGAGATCGTGATCTCGTCGTCGCCCGAACGCTCGAAACTCCAGTCATTGATCGCCGCGATGTGCTCGATCGTATCGACCGGGTTCGATTGACGGTCTTCGGTCTCGAATTCGATGAGGCTCATAGCCGATCCTCGCGCTTGATCGGAAGGGACAGCACCATTCAACACTCACTTCCGGAAGAGGACCCGAAGTCCTCGCTCCGATCCGGGTCGACATACAGCCAGCCAGTCAAAGGCAGGCCTCGCTTCGTCCCGAACTCATCGTTGGCCTGAAGCCAAATGCGCGAATCTCTTATCCATCACTATAGTGCGGCCATGACGCTTGGCGAGATCACTTTTGCTCGCGCCTGCGAAAGACTGTTGAACATCCGCTCGCGCCGCCGCGAGGCGAGGGCAGGGCGGCTGCCGCGCCAACGAGAAAAGCCCCGGGCATGGCCCGAGGCTCTCGATCGCGACGATAAGGCTGGTCCGCTCAGGCCGGGCGCAAATCCACCGCTTTCGGACCCTTGCCGCGCTTGTCCGGCTCGGTCTCGAACGTCACCCGCATGCCGTCATTGAGGCCCGTCAGCCCCGACCGTTCCACCGCCGTCACGTGGACGAAGACATCGCTGCCGCCCCCGTCGGGCGTGATGAAGCCGAAACCCTTGGATGCATTGAAGAACTTGACGGTCCCCGTCTGGCGCATGGCCGATCCTCTCACTTTCCCTGTCGCAGCGGTCCTGGAACAGCCGCCGTTAGTGTCTGGTCCTTCAGATGTCGGTGGAAAATGTCGGTATCGTTCCAGCGACCGACCGACGTCTGGGCAAATGTCCTCCTCCAGACATGCCTTGCCCCCGTCGGTGGTCCAGTCTCCGTCCGCCCCTCGTCTGACCTCGCCTCGAAATCATGCAGTAGAAAGTGGCGGAAATCAATGATTTCGGCTGAAGCACCGCGGGTTGCACAGCGCGGCGAAAGTTGGCCGGCGCATTCGCGGGCGGCGCCAAGGTTTCGCCGCCGGGACTGCGCCGGCTTTGCTTGGCGCATTGATGCGCGCCGCAGTCTTCGCTTGCGCTGAACGGATCGTGATCGGCCCTGGCGCCCCAACGGCGCCGCGGCGCTTGAACCGTCGTCCGCGGACCCCACAATCCCAATGGTCTGAATGCGATCGCTGGCGGTTTTGCGCCGGGAGAAGGCTGCGCCGCCGTTCAATCGGGCGCGGCTGCTCCTCCCGGCGACGGAAGGCGCCGTGCGCCGCGTTCATATGAGAGGCCGCAACAGGAGGATTGAACCCGTGACCAAGCCCGACCCCACGTCCCCCGACCAGACGTCCCGTCCCGCCATCACCCAGGAAATGATCCGCCTCTACGACGACTACACGCATCTGACGCTCGATCGGCGCGGCTTCATGGACAAGCTGGCGAAGCTCGCCGGCGGATCCGCCGCGGCCGCTGCCGTCGTGCCGCTGCTCGCCGCCGACAAGGCGCAGGCGGCGGTCGTCATGCCCGACGATGCGCGCATCACCACCGAGCGGGTGACGTTCAAGGGGCCGAAGGGCGACGTCTCGGGCCTGCTCGCCAAGCCGAAGGAGGCAAGCGGCAAGCTTCCGGCCGTTCTCGTCATCCATGAGAACCGCGGCCTCAATCCGCATATCGAGGATGTCACCCGCCGCCTCGCCGTCGCCGGGTTCCTCTCGCTCGGCGTCGACCTCCTGTCGAGCGCGGGCGGCACGCCTGCCGACGAAGACAAGGCGCGCGAGATGATCGGCAAGCTCACCCCGGCCGATAGCCTCGCGGAGGCCAAGGCCGCCATCGCCTATCTGAAGACCAATCCGGCCTCGAACGGCAAGGTCGGCGCGGTCGGCTTCTGCTGGGGCGGCGGCATGGTCAACCAGCTCGCCGTCAACGATCCGGACCTCGTCGCCGGCGTCGCCTATTACGGCATGCAGGCGAAGGCGGAGGACGTGCCGAAAATCAAGGCGAAGCTGCTGCTTCAATATGCGGGCCTCGACGAGCGCATCAATGCCGGCATTCCGGCCTATGAGGCGGCGCTGAAGTCAGCCGGCGTCGCTTACAAGCTCTACGTGTATGACGGCGTCAATCACGCCTTCAACAACGACACGTCGGCCGCCCGCTACGACGAAAAGGCCGCGACGCTCGCCTGGGGCCGCACGCTCGATTTCCTCAAGGCGGAACTCGGCTGAATCGTCAGAGTCCCCAGCCGTTTGTCATGATATTGGCACGATCGCTGCATATGTTCGCTGGCGTCTCTCCCGTTTCCGGCCGAGCCGGGAACGGGGTTTCCCCTTGAGCATTGTAGAATCACACAACCGATCTATCGGGAGTTGCGTCATGACACGTCTGGGTGCCGAGGCCTGGCTCGCCGCGGCAGCGATCTGGTTGAGCATCATGCTGCCGAGCGCAGCGTTCGGCTTCTCGGCCGGAGATGCGGCGCCGGCCGTCCCTGCGGATCATCTCGTCCGCCCGCTCTGACGGTCAGGCGGGCGCGAGCGCCTGGCGCCTTTTGCCGACGCGCCGCGACGCGAGCGCCACGCCGAGCGCGAGTGCGGCCAGCACGGCGCCGACGACCGGAAGGCGATCATAGCCGAAGCCGAGCGTCAGCGCGGCGCCGCCGATCCAGGCCCCCAGCGCATTGCCGAGATTGAAGGCGCCCTGGTTCAGCGTCGAGGCAAGGTTCGGCGCGTCCGAGGCGCATTCGATCACGCGCATCTGCAGCGGCGGGATCAGCGTGAAGAACACCACCCCCCAGACGAACACCGTGACGCCCGCCGCGATCTCGAAGTGGCTCGTGACCGCGAATTGCAGCAGCACGAGCGCGAGCAGGCCGAGCGCTCCGATGATGGTCTCCATCAGGCGCCAGTCGGCGAGGCGTCCGCCGACGAGATTGCCGATGGTGATGCCGACGCCGAACAGGAGCAGCACGATGGTCGTCGCGCCGGGTGAAATGCCGGTGATCGTCTGCAGGATCGGCGCGATATAGGTGAAGACCGAAAAGAGGCTCGCCGCGGTGATGACGCTGATCGCCATCGCCAGCCAGACCTGGCTATCCTTGAAGACGCGGAACTCGCTCGCAAGGCTCGGCGGCGTCTCGCCCTCGCCGGTCTTCGGCACGAACAGGGCGATGGCGGCGACGGCGACAAGGCCGATCGCGACGACGACCCAGAATGTCGAGCGCCAGCCGAAGGCCTGGCCGAGCGCGGTGCCGGCGGGGACGCCCAGGATGTTGGCGAGCGTCAGTCCGGCGAACAGCATCGCCATCGCCTGCGCGCGGCGCTCGCGCGGCACGAGGCTCGCCGCGACGATCGAGCCGATGCCGAAGAAGGCGCCATGCCCGAAGGCGGTGACGACGCGCGCCGCCATCAGGAGGCCATAGGTCGGCGCGATCGCGCAGAGCAGGTTACCGACGACGAAGAGGGCCGTCAGCCCAACGAGCGTCGTCTTGCGCGGCAGCTTGGCCGTCGCGATGGCGATGATCGGCCCGCCGACGACGACGCCGAGCGCATAGCCGGTGATGAGCAGGCCCGCCCGCGGGATGCTGACGCCGAGATCGGCCGCGAGTTCGGGCAACAGGCCCATGATCACGAATTCGGTGGTGCCGACGCCGAAGGAGGCGACGGCAAGGGCGAAAAGCGCCAGGGGCATGACGGCCGGATCCGGGGAGGGAACTACGCCTCCCTTATGACGCATGCCGGCTCGCTGCGATGCAGCGAAAATGCCGCAGTGTCTAGTGAATGCCGGTAAACAGGCGATTCCAGCGGATCGCCCACGGCCATTCCCAGACCTTCCAGAACGACGACGAGTCGTCGATCGAGAAGAAGATGACCTGCGCCTTGCCTTCGAGATTGTCGACCGGGACATAGCCCATCGAGTTCATGTCGCGGCTGTCGGCGGAGTTGTCGCGATTGTCGCCCATCATGAAGACATGGCCGGGCGGCACTTCATATTTCGGCGTGTTGTCGTAGCCGCCGCGATCGCCTTCGATCTCGATGACGCGGTGCTGCACGCCGTTCGGCAGCGTCTCAAGATATTGCGGGGCGTCGATCGGATTGCCGAAGAAATCGCGCGTGCGATAGGGCTCGATCGGCTGCCGCTCGACCAGCTTGTCGTTGATGTAGAGCCGTCCCTCGACGACCTGGACCGTGTCGCCCGGCAGGCCGATGACGCGCTTGATGAAATCGGTCGAATTGTCCTTCGGTCCCTTGAAGACGACGATGTCGCCCTGGGTCGGCAGCGAGCCGAGGATGCGGCCCGAGAAGGGCGCGATGCCGAAGGGGAAGGAATAGCGGGAATAGCCGTAGGAGAATTTCGAGACGAACAGGTAGTCGCCGATCTCCAGCGTCGGGATCAGGGAACCCGAGGGGATCTCGAAGGGTTGAAACAGCAGCGTCCGGACGACGAGGGCGATGATCAGCGCTTCGACGAAGACCCGGATCGTGCTGCCGATGCCCTCCTTGGCCGGGGGCTTCTTTTCGGCGGATTTGGCCGCGACGGTCTTCTCGATTTCAGACATGGGGCCGGTTCCGGGCGATTGCTGGTCCGGCTGATGTAGGCGAAGCCGATGGAGCGGGCAACAACCCGGCTCCTGGCTTCGTCACGGCGGACATGAGTTGGGTGACGCGGCACGCTATATCATCCGCGTCTGAGGCGAAAATGTGAGTCGCGCCGCCGCGGTGGCGCCTTCGAGGAGGCAGCGATTGAGTAAGCCACTCCCTAGGGCAGCACGGGCCGGACGGCGGCGCCTGATCGCAGGCGCGCTGGCCGGGCTGTCGATGCTGGCTGCCGGCTCGGCGCTGGCCGACGACGCCTTCACCACCGGCTCGGTCAACATGCGCACCGGCCCCGGCACCGGCTATGCCAAGATCGGCACCTTGCCACGTGGCACCGGCGTCGATGTGCTCGGCTGCACGATCGGCTGGTGCCAGGTCTCGGCCGGCGGCGCCCCCGGCTGGGTCTCCGACAACTATCTCGCCGGCTTCGTCGGCCCGCCGCCCGTCTATCGCGGCCCGCCGCCGCCGCCCGTCTATGTCGCGCCGCCGCCGCCGGTCTATGTGCAGCCGCCGCGCCCGATCTATGTCGATCCGCCCTATTATGACGGCCCCGGATACCGGCCGCCGCCGCCCTATTACGGTCCGCCCGGCTATCGCCCGCCGCCGCCTTACTATGGCGATCGCCCGCCGGGCTACCGCCCGCCGCCGCCGGGCGGCTGGGACAATAACGGCCGTCCGCCGCCCGGATACCGTCCGCCGCCGCAGGGAGG
Source organism: Kaistia sp. (assembly GCA_965229325.1). Taxonomy (GTDB): domain Bacteria; phylum Pseudomonadota; class Alphaproteobacteria; order Rhizobiales; family Kaistiaceae; genus Kaistia. Next base: position 4,870,837 of record OZ245873.1, read on the forward strand.
GTGGGACAATAACGGCCGGCCGCCGCCGGGCGGATGGAACAACAATGGCCGCCCGCCGGGTAATGCCGGGCCGCAGCCCTATCAGCCGCCGCAGCAGGGCGGCCAGAGGCCTCCCCAGCAGCAGGGCGGTCAACGGCCGCCGCCGCAGCAGCAGCAGCCTCAGCCGCCCCAGCAGCCGCAGCAGCCGCAGCAGCCGCCCCAGGTGCAGCAACCGCCACAGCCGCAGCAACCGCAGCAGCCGCAGCAGCCGAACAAGCCGCGCTTCTACGTGCCGGGGGCACCGAACCCCGAGTGCAAGCCGGGGACCATGTTCTGCCCGCAATAGGGCTCGGCCGCTGAACGCACTGTCTTCGCGGCGACGGGATTACGCCGTCGCCGCGAAGCCCCCATATCTTGCGATCACGATTGGCTGGGGACGGCGATGGAACTCGGGATCTACACCTTCGGCGACCTGATGCCGGATCCGCTCACCGGCGAGCGGATCAGTCCGCAGCAGCGGGTGGCCAACCTCCTCGAGGAGATCGAGCTCGCCGACCAGCTCGGGCTCGACGTGTTCGGGCTCGGCGAGCATCATCGTCCCGATTATCTCATCTCCGCGCCCGAGGTCATCCTCGCCGCCGCGGCGGCGCGCACGAAATCCATCCGCCTCACCAGCGCGGTGACCGTGCTCTCGTCCGACGATCCGGTGCGCGTGTTCCAGCGCTTCGCGACGCTCGACCTCATCTCGAACGGCCGGGCCGAGATCATGGCCGGGCGCGGCTCGTTCATCGAATCCTTCCCGCTGTTCGGCTACGACCTCAACGACTACGACGACCTCTTTGCCGAGAAGCTCGACCTCTTGCTGGCGCTGCGCGATCACGAGCGCGTCACCTGGAAGGGCGAGCATCGCGCCGCGCTTGCCGACCGCGGCGTCTATCCGCGTCCGGTGCAGGACCCGCTGCCGCTATGGATCGCCGTCGGCGGCACGCCGCAATCGGTGGCCCGCGCCGGCATGCTCGGCCTGCCGTTGGCGATCGCCATCATCGGCGGCGAGCCGGAGCGGTTCGCGCCGCTGGTGCAGCTCTACCGCGAGGCCGCGACGCGCGGCGGCCATGATCCGGCGACGCTGCCGGTCGGCATCAATTCGCATGGCTTCATCGCCGAGACCTCGCAACAGGCCGCCGACATCGCCTTTCCGCCGTTCGCCGATACGATGAGCCGGATCGGCCGCGAGCGCGGCTGGCCGCCGACGACGCGCGGCCAGTTCGAGGCGCAGCGCAAGCTGCGCGGGGCGCTGTTCGTCGGCAGCCCCGCCGAGGTCACCGAGAAGATCCTCTACCAGCACGAGTTCTTCCAGCACGACCGCTTCCTGATCCAGTTCAGCGTCGGCACGCTTCCGCATGACAAGCTGATGAAGTCGATCGAGCTCTTCGGCACCAAGGTCGCACCGGCGGTGCGCAAGGCGCTCGCCGAGAAGGAAGCGACGGTCGAGCCGGTGGACTGACGGACAGGCAATCCTCATGACGCTTCCCGTTTCCATCGTGACGGCTGCCCCACGGGACAGGGAAACGATCGCCAACCTGCTGCAGCTCTATCTGTACGAGATGACGGCCGACCTGCCGTTTCCCATCGGCCGCGATGGACGGTTTGGCTACGACTATCTCGATCGGTTCTGGCAGCATCCCTACCTGATCTTTTGCGGCGCCGACCTCGCCGGCTTTGCGCTGATCATCGACGAGAGTCCCGTCACCGGTGAGGCCGGGAGGTTCTTCGTTGCCGAGTTCTTCGTCCTCAAGGCCTATCGCGGGCAGGGCGTTGGTTCGGCGGTGTTCCACGCGATTGTCGGGCGACATCCCGGCCGGTGGCAGGTCGGCGTCATCGAGAAGAACGCAGCCGCCGCCGCGTTCTGGAAGAAGGCGACGCTCCCGTATCGGCCGACTTCCCATGCGCGGGCCTTCGATGGCGAGGACTGGCTTGTTCGCGATTTCGATGCCGATGGCGCGTCGGCGGCGGACCCTGATCGCGCAACTGACGCCGGCGGCTCGTTGGAATGATTTTCCGCTTCGGAACCCGCGGCCGGTTCATCCTCTCTGCCGGATCGGCTCTGCCCGCCATGCCGGGCCTGTCGCCGCCGCGGGCTGAGCGCTAAGTTCAGCCTCTCCCCATCGAGGACGCCGCATTGTCATCCGCCCCCGCCGCTGCCCCCCGCCAGCTCAAGCTCGGCGCCTTCATGCGTCCGGTCAGCCTGCACACCGGCGCCTGGCGCTATCCCGGCGCCTGGCCGGATGCGAACTTCAATTTCCAGCATCTGAAGGCGATGATCCGCACGCTGGAGCGCGGCAAGTTCGATGCGTTCTTCATGGCCGATCACCTCGCCGTGCTGAACATGCCGGTCGCGGCGCTGAAGCGCAGCCATACGGTGACCTCGTTCGAGCCGCTGACGCTGCTTTCGGCGCTCGCCGGCGCCACCGAGCGGATCGGGCTCGTCGCGACGGCGTCGACGACCTTCGAGGCGCCGTACCACATCGCCCGCCGCTTCGCCTCGCTCGACCATATCAGCGGCGGCCGCGCCGGCTGGAATATCGTCACCACGGCCAATCCGGACGCGGCGCTCAATTTCGGCCTCGAGGATCATGTCGAGCATGGTGAGCGCTATCGCCGCGCTCGCGAATTCTACGACGTCGTCACCGGGCTCTGGGACAGCTTCGCCGACGACGCCTTCATCCGCGATGTCGAGAGCGGGGTGTTCGTCGATCCGGAGCGCATGCATGTGCTGGCGCACAAGGGCGAGTTCCTCTCGGTGCGCGGCCCGCTCAACATCGCCCGGCCGCCGCAGGGCTGGCCGGTCATCGTGCAGGCCGGCGCCTCGGAGCCCGGCCGCCAGCTCGCCGCCGAGACGGCCGAGGTGATCTTCGGCGCCTCGCCGACGATCGAGGACGGCCGCAGCTTCTATGCCGACATCAAGGCGCGGATGGCGAAGATCGGCCGCGACGCGGACAGCCTGAAGATCCTGCCTGGCGCCTTCGTCGTCGTCGGCGACAGCCTTGATGAGGCCCGCGAGATCCGCGCCCGGCTCGATGCCGGCGTCCATTACGACAGCGGCATCGCCTCGCTCTCGATCGCGCTCGGCCATGATGCCTCCGCCTTCGATCCCGACGGGCCGCTGCCGGATATCCCGGAAACGAATGCCAGCAAGACCGGCCGCGCCCGCGTCATCGAGCTCGCGAAGCGCGAGAGCCTCACCGTGCGCCAGCTGGCGCAGCGGCTCGGCGGCTTTTCGGGCCTCGAAATGGTCGGGACGGCGAAGACGATCGCCGACACGATGGAGGAATGGCTCGTGACCCGCGCCTCGGACGGGTTCAACGTGATGTTCCCGTTCCTTCCCGGCGGGCTCGATGCCTTCGTCGACAAGGTCGTGCCGGAATTGCAGCGCCGCGGCCTCTTCCGCACCGACTATGCGGGCACGACGCTGCGCGACCATCTCGGCCTCGAGCGTCCCACGAACCGCTTCTTCCCGGAATGACCGGACGCGCCTGCCGCTCCTGACGCTGCACCGGCCGTCCCCATCTTTCGGCGAGCGCTGCACGCGCCCGCTCGCCTCGTCGCGCTCGCGACGCGTCGGCCGCGCCTTCCCGCCGGCCGGTAACGAATCAGCCCGCAATCCCGCCATTCCCCGCCGCGTGGTCCCTCCTCGCCGCCGGGTGGTCACAAATTTTTAACCGTGTTTCGGCGGCCGAAAGCCCGGATTTCCGCCGTTCCGGCTCGGCGCGGCCGCAATCCCATTAACCGCTCGTTAACCGGAAAGGGCCGACAAAATGCTTAACAGAACGCAAAGAGCACGCCGTGAGCACAGCAGCCCAGACCTCAGCAGCCCAGAGCACAGCCGCAGCGCGGGAAGAAGCCGACAAGGCGGCGAAGGCCGCCAAGAACGCCGCCAAGCAGGCGATCCGTTTCCGCGGCCGTTCGTTCCTCGCCACGGTGCTGGCGCCGACGCTGCCGATCAGCGGCTGGCTGGCTGAGCTCGACAAGCTCGCCGGCCGTTCGCAGGGCTATTTCGCAAACCGTCCCGTCATTCTCGACGTCGGCGGCCTCGTCATCACCAAGACCGATTTCGCCGAGCTGCTCGTCGAGCTGCATGAGCGCGAGATCAAGGTGATGGGGGTCGAAGGCGCCGATCCGTCCTGGCTCGGCTTTGGCATGCCGCCCTCCGTGAGCGGCGGCAAGCACACCGAGATCGTGCACAAGCCGAGCGCCGAGCCACCCAAGCAGCAGAGTTTCGGCGATCGGCCGATCCCCTCGCTCCTGATCGAGACGCCGGTTCGCTCCGGCCAGTCGATCATCTTCCCGCAGGGCGATGTCACCGTGATCGGATCGGTCGCCTCCGGTGCCGAGATCATCGCGGGCAACTCGATCCACATCTATGGCGCGCTGCGCGGGCGGGCGATCGCCGGCACCACCGGCAATGCCGCGGCGCGCATCTTCGTCCAGAAGTTCGAAGCCGAACTGATCGCGATCGACGGGCTCTACCAGACGGCGGACGAGATCGACGCGGCGTTCCGCGGCCGTTCCGTGCAGGCCTGGCTCGCCGACGACAAAATGAACATGGCGGCTCTGGCCTGACCAGAGAATTGAGGAGCAAGGGGTATGTCGCAGGTTCTGGTGGTCACATCCGGCAAGGGCGGCGTCGGCAAGACGACGTCGACGGCAGCGATCGGTGCAGCGCTGGCCATGAACGGCAGCCGCGTCGCCGTGGTCGACTTTGATGTCGGGCTGCGCAATCTCGACCTCGTGATGGGGGCCGAGCGCCGGGTCGTCTACGATCTCATCAATGTCGTGCAGGGCGAGGCGAAGCTGCAGCAGGCGCTGATCCGCGACAAGCGGCTCGACACGCTCTATCTGCTGCCGGCCTCGCAGACCCGCGACAAGGACGCGCTGACCAGCGAGGGCGTCGCCCGCGTCATGGACGATCTCCGCGAAAGCTTTGACTGGATCGTCTGCGACAGCCCGGCCGGCATCGAGCGCGGCGCGCTGCTCGCCATGCGCCATGCCGACGTGGCCGTCGTCGTCACCAATCCGGAAGTCTCCTCGGTGCGTGACAGCGACCGCATCATCGGCATGCTCGACGCCAAGACCGAGAAGGCCGAGCGCGGCGAATATATGGAGAAGCACCTGCTCCTCACCCGCTACGACGCGGCGCGCGCCGAGCGCGGGCAGATGCTGAAGGTCGAGGACGTGCTCGAGATCCTCTCGATCCCGCTGCTCGGCATCATCCCGGAGAGCGAGGCCGTGCTGAACGCCTCGAATGTCGGCTGCCCGGTGACGCTGACCGCCGCCGACAGCGCCCCGGCGCGGGCCTATATCGACGCGGCGCGCCGGCTCGAAGGCGACATCATCCCGATGATGATCCCGGCCGACAAGCGCATCGGCTTCATGGGCAAGCTGTTCGGGCGGAGGGCGGCATGACGATCTTCGATTTCTTCCGGCCATCCCGTTCCGCGCCGGTGGCGCGCGACCGGCTCCAGATCCTCTTGCAGCACGAGCGGGTCTCCGCCGGTGCCAGCGACCTGATCGCGATCCTCCGCGAGGAGATCCTCGAAGTGATCTCGCGCCATGTCGAGATCCCCGCCGAGAAGGTCCAGGTCAAGATGCAGCGCGACGAGGCGATCTCGACGCTCGAAGTCGAGATCGAACTCCCGAACCCGATCCGCCGCCGCGCGGCTTGACACGGACGGCCCTAGTTCAGCGCCTGCGAGCCGATGTGGCCCGCGGGCGTTTTTGTGCATGACGGAGAGTTATTCGGGCTACGACGGCGCGAAAGCGGGCATGGAGGCCGGCAGGCGCCGCCGGCTGGTCTATGCGCCGAAGACGGTGTCCTCGGAATCATCCAGCGTGGCGGCATCGCCGCCGAGCCGACGGCTGATGATCTCCCACAGCTGGCGCAGGCGAATGACGTGGAGGTCGTCCATGATCACGCGCACCATATGCTTGACTGTGGCATCCGCTTCCTTGCCCTGGAGAATGCGATAGGGAGTTGTCTCCTTGTCGATCTTGAGATCGAACTTCGCCACCTCCGTGAACCCGGCGATGGTGTCCTTGTCCTCCGGCCTGGGTTTCAGCCAGACATGATAGCCGCAGGCCGGCCGGTTGTCGGGACCCGGATCCTCCTTCACCTTGACGCGGAATGTCGCGTCCTTCAGCGCCTCCTCCCACAGCCAGCTGTCGAAGGCGGCTACGTCGATCGGCGGTCCACCCGGTGTCCGGACATTCGGAAGGCGCGAGGCGCCGAGCTGCTCCAGCTGGCGGCTGGTCTCGGTTGTCATCATCAGGATCGCGCCGATCATGCGGCGCATCGTTTGCGTTGATTTCAGGCTGAGCACCGCGCGCTCGAGATCGAACACCGTTCGGATATTGTGCTGTCGCAGCATCAGGAACCGCTCCGGCCCGACGACGGTGCAGAGTTGCGCCTGCCCGACCCAGTCGATGGTCTGATAGATGCCGTAGGGTGTCTCGATGTGCAGCAGGATCGGATTGGCGACCGCGAGGTTCTGCACCTCATAGATGCCGGCCTCGACGAGGCGGAAGCGCGTGAAGAAGTCGATGCCGTCAATGACGTCGAGCGGCGTCGAGCGGGTGGCGAGTGTGAACCGGCTGTCGGTCAACTTGAGGAAATTGAGCAGTCCAGTCCTTATCCGACCGCCGGCCTCGGCGGGATCATCGCCCGGCTTTGGCGCGGCTGGCCCGTCGGCGTTCCGAACCCCAATCGAACTCAAGACATATTGCAGCCCGGCATCTGGGACGAAGCCGATGGCGAAGATGAAGGGATAGGCCAGTCCCACCAGCGACGACGTGCACATGTCACCGGGCGTGAGGGCGAACAGGACATTCCACAAGACGACAGCCGCAGAGACGGAACCAACGATCTGCAGCGTGGCGCGCATGAAGGTGACGCCGGAGAGATCGAACAGTGCGACACCCCGCGCCAGCACGTTCAACGCTGAGAGGTAAGCGCCGAGAAAAGCGACGCTGAGCATCGGTGGATAGAGTTGGCAGACCTTGAACCGGCTTGGCGTGTCTGCGTCCAAGGCAAATGGATCCACGACGCGGCCCGTGGCGATGACGCCGATGAAGCCGATCATGACCGCAGCCATGAAGGGCAGGGCGGTCACCACCATGCGTCGATTGACGCGGAGGCTGAAGCAGCGGATGCCGTTGACGGCATATTCGACATCGGCGGTGCGATCATTCGCATCCGTGTCGCTCCAGATGAGTTGCTTCAGTTTGGCGAACTCGGTCTTCCCCATGCCTTCGTCGAGATCGATGATGTATTTCGCGACGGCGAATTCATGTGAGGGCGTCTTCCGGATGTCGCGGCGCTCTTCGGGGCCGAAGTCACTGCGCCGTCGCCTGGGAGTGTTCGCGACACCATCGTCCTCGCCGCAACCCTCGCTCGTGTCCGGCGCGAAGCTGAGCGAGAAGGCGTGGACGCGCTTCAGCCGGCCGAGCCGCACCATGTGGTTGACAACGATGGTGACGATGACAGTCGCGACGGCGATGGCCAGCGGCAACCAAAGATTGTAGATGACGTCCCTGTTGATGACCAAGTGGAACAACCACCAGCCCCAACCCTCGCAATCCGTCGACACGAAGCAATTCTTGCCGCTGTCCATCATCCCATGCCCCCGCTGGATTGATGACCACAGTCAATTGACGTGTCGATCCTATTCCTTCAACTATGAATTGCAAGATGGCATTGAGCCGGCAAAAGTGGCGGCAGGCCCGCCGCTCGGCTGTCCGTCGCGCGCAGGTCGTGATCGGTGCCGCTGGTATTCGTCCGGCGGGGCGCAGAACGGCCTCTGACCCTCACACGAACCGCGGAATCGGGCCGTCCTGCGGGGTCTGGTCGGGCAGGTCGATGAAGACCTCGTCGACATAGCACCAGCCCCAGCCTTCGGGCGGATCATAGCCTTCGATGATCGGGTGGCCGGTCGCGCGGAAATGCTTCGTCGCATGCTTGTTCGGCGAGTCGTCGCAGCAGCCGACATGGCCGCAGCTGCGGCAGAGGCGGAGATGCACCCACCAGCTGCCGGTCTTGAGGCACTCCTCGCAGCCCTTGGCGCTCGGCGTCACCTTTCTGATCGTGGCGGTGTGGCTGCAATCGGGGTTTTCGATGTCGCTCATGCGGGTCTCGCTCCGGCTTCGGGGGGAGGGGTGCGGCCCGCCTCGGCCGCGAGAAAGGCGTGGATCGCGGCGACGACCTGCGCGCCTTCGCCGATGGCGGCGCCGACCCGCTTGACCGAGCCGGCGCGGACATCGCCGACGGCGAAGACGCCGCGCAGATTGGTTTCGAGCGCATGATGGCCGGGCACGCGGCCGGTCTCGACGAAGCCGTGGCCGTCGAGCGCGACGCCGCTGCCCGCGAGCCAGCCGGTGTTGGGATCGGCGCCGATGAACAGGAAGACATGGTGGATCGGCCGCGTCGTCTCGGCGCCGCTGACACGGTGGCGCCAGGTCACGGCGGACAGCGCGCCGTGCGCGCCTTCGAGACGCGTGATTTCGCTCTGCGTCACAAGTTCGATGTTCGGCGTCGACGCGATGCGGTCGATGAGATAGCGCGACATGCTGGCGGCGAGGCCGTCGGCGCGGATCAGCATCCACACCTTGGCCGCCTGCCCGGCGAGGAAGACCGCGGCCTGGCCCGCCGAATTGCCGCCGCCGACCAGCACGACCTCCTGTCCGGCCGCGAGCTTCCGTTCGAGCGGCGAGGCCCAGTAATGGATGCTCGGCCCTTCGAAATCCTCGAGCGCCGGAATGGCCGGACGGCGATAGCGGGCGCCGCTGGCGATGACGACCGCCCGCGCGGTCGCGCTCTCGCCGGGGCCGAAGGCGATGCGGAAGCGCCGCTCGCCTGCCGCCTGCACGGGCTCGATCGCGGTCGCCTCGTCGGGGATCGCCAGTTCGACGCCGAATTTCTGCGCCTGGTTGTAGGCGCGCGCCATCAGCGCCATGCCGGTGATGCCCGTCGGGAAGCCGAGATAGTTCTCGATGCGGGCCGAGGCGCCGGCCTGGCCGCCGAAGGCGCGCGTGTCGAGCACCAGCACGGACAGCCCTTCCGAGGCGGCATAGACGGCGGTGGCGAGGCCCGCCGGACCGGCGCCGACGATGGCGACATCGAACAGGCGGGCGGGATCGATCGGGCCGACGAGGCCGATGCAGCGGGCCAGCGCCGATTCGGACGGATTGCGCAGCACCTCGCCATTCGGGCAGAGCACGACCGGCAGCGCCTCGGCTGCGATATGGAAGCGCGAGACGATCGCCTGCGCCGTCGCGTCGTCGGCCGGATCGAGCGTGTCGTTCGGGACGCCGTTGCGCGACAGGAACCCCTGCAGGCGGAGCACATCGCCATCGCCGGCGCGCCCGACGATCACCGGCCCGGCGCCGGCCTCGATCAGGCCCATGCGGCGCAGGATCAACGCGCGCATCAGGCGCTCGCCGAGATCCGCCTCGGCCACCATCACCGCGCGCAGCCGCTCGGAGGGGATCACCAGAGCCGCGACGGGGCCGCGCGCCACGGCATCGACGAGGGCGGGGCGGTCCGACAGCTGCGTCACCTCGCCGACGAATTCGCCGGGGCCATGCTCGACGATGACATGGTCGAGCCCGGCCGCATCCTGCCGCGTGATGACGACATGGCCTGAGAGAATGACGATCAGGCCGGGTATGGCGACGCCGCGCTGCGCCAGCCGGGCGCCATCGGCATAGGATGACGGCGTGCCGAAGCGGGCGAGACGCGCGAGATCGGCCGCATCCAGCACCGGAAACATCTGGGCGCGGCGGCTGTCGACGATGGAGACCATGGCCGTTTCTCCTCGATCTGCGGATAGGGGCAGCGTTCGACGTCAGTAGTGCGGCGGTGGTGGTTCGGCGGCGTTCGAGCGCGGCGCGCGGGCCTCGGCCTCGGCCAGGCGGTCCTCGAGGCGCAGCACCAGCCGTGTCAGCCGGTCGATCTCGCGCCACTGCGCCAGCACGACCTCGTTGAGCTCGTCGAGGCTGCGTTCATGATGCGCGGCGCGGATTTCCAGCGCGTCGACGCGGTCGGGGACCGACGGATCCTCGCTCATCGTGATGTGCCCTTGTTCTGGCCGCTCGCGAGCATCCGGCCGATCTCGGCCGCGAGCGCGCGCACCTCATCGGCCGCTTTCGATGTCGGAAAGGCTTCGAGCACCGTGCCGCCCGAGCCCATGGTGGCGCCGAAGGCGACCCGGTTGCCGAGCTGGCTCTGCGCGACCGGCGCCGCGAGCGCGCCGAGCTGCGCCAAAGTCGCCTCGGCGATGGCGCGCGACGGCGCCCGATTGACGACGAGGATGGCCGGCGGGCCGCCCTTGGCGACGAGTTCCAGCGTCGCCTCCGTCGCCCAGAGATCGACCGGCGTCGGCTGCACCGGCACGGCGACGAGATCGGCCGCCTCGATCGCGTTGCGCGCCTCGAGATCGGAGCGCGGCGGCATGTCGATCACCACGAGGTCGAATTCGCGCGCCAGCAGCCGCGCCTCGCGCTTGGCGCCCCAGCCCGAGGCGGTGCGCAGCACGAGCCCGGTCGCGCCCTCGCCGAGCCGCCGCTCGCGCCGCTCGAACCACTGCCCGAGGCTGCCCTGCGGATCGACATCGAGAATGGCGACGCGCTGGCCGGGGGCGAGCCCTGCGACGGCGAGATGAGCGGCGAGCGTCGTCTTGCCGGAGCCGCCCTTCTGCTGTGCGATCACGAGGACCTTGCCTGCCACGACGGGGGATCTCCGGCTGCTGGCCGGCGCGGGGGCGCCGACGCGGTCAACTGTTGCAGGAGATGGCAGTGAGGGCAATGCAGCGAGAAGGGCGAGCGGGGCATACGTTCGGATGGTCGCGATCGGGAGGACCGCAGGTGTCCGTTGACGTGGTCGCCGGCCGGCCTCCCAGCGCCCTTTTCAAGCCGGCACCCCTTCAAATCCGCGCTGACTCGTTCTACTTTCGTACCCATGGCCAAACGCACCAAACCGTCCGGCTTCGGCGAAGCGCCGCAGGCTGGCTTCGAAGCCGACAGCGCCCCCGGGCTCTCCGGCAACATCGCCGACTGGATCGACGAGATCGCGCGCGCCGCCGATGCGCAGCCGATCGCGCCGAAGCCGAAGCGCGCGCCGCGCGCGCGGCCTGAGCGGATGCAGCTGGTCGATCTGCCGGTCGACGAGGGCCGCAAGAAGACCAAGGCCGGCCGCGACAAGGACAAGGCGGCGGGCGCCAAGGACCCGGCCGTCAAGGACGGCGCCAACTACAAGTCCGGCCGCGGCACCTCGATCGGCGTCGCCGCTTCGGCGCGCGAGCGGGCGGCGAGCGGGCTCAACCCCGTGGCCGGACTCGACATGGGTCTCGAGGAAGCCGAGGCCACGTTCAGCCTCGCCTCGTCCTCGGTAACGGCGACGGTCGCGGCGCTGACGGCGCTGATCGAGCATGGCCGCCAGGAGGTGCGCGACAAGACCTGGGTACCGCACCGGCCGCAGCGGCCGCAGAAGTCGGAAGGCGGGCAGCCGTTCCGCATCGTCTCGCCCTTCGAGCCGAAGGGCGACCAGCCGACCGCGATCGCCGAGCTGGTCGAGGGCGTCAGCCGGCAGGAGAAGGACCAGGTGCTGCTCGGCGTCACCGGCTCGGGCAAGACCTTCACCATGGCGCAGGTGATCGAGCGGACGCAGCGGCCGGCGCTGATCCTCGCGCCGAACAAGACGCTGGCGGCGCAGCTCTACGGCGAGTTCAAGTCGTTCTTCCCGGACAACGCCGTCGAATATTTCGTGTCCTACTACGATTACTATCAGCCCGAGGCCTATGTGCCGCGGACGGACACTTATATCGAGAAGGAATCCTCGGTCAACGAACAGATCGACCGGATGCGCCATTCGGCGACCCGCTCGTTGCTGGAACGCGACGACGTCATCATCGTCGCGTCCGTCTCGTGCATCTATGGTATCGGCTCGGTCGAGACCTATACCGCGATGACCTTCGGCATCGAGCTCGGCGAGAAGCTCAACCAGCGGCAATTGCTCGCCGATCTCGTCGCGCTGCAATACAAGCGGCAGGATCTCAATTTCGTGCGCGGCTCGTTCCGCGTGCGCGGCGATACGGTCGAGATCTTCCCGGCCCACCTCGAGGATCGCGCCTGGCGGCTGTCGCTGTTCGGCGACGAGGTCGAGAGCATCACGGAGTTCGATCCGCTGACCGGGCAGAAGACCGCCGATCTCAAATTCGTCAAGGTCTATGCGAATTCGCATTATGTGACGCCGAAGCCGACGCTCAACCAGGCGATCGCCTCGATCAAGACCGAGCTGCGCGCCCGCCTTGCCGAACTCGAGGCCGCCGGGCGGCTGCTCGAGGCGCAGCGGCTCGAGCAGCGCTGCCGCTTCGACATCGAGATGATCGAGGCAACGGGCTCCTGCGCCGGCATCGAGAACTATTCGCGCTACCTGACCGGCCGCCTGCCGGGCGAGCCGCCGCCGACTTTGTTCGAATATCTGCCCGACAATGCGCTCGTCTTCACCGACGAGAGCCATGTCACCATCCCGCAGATCGGCGCCATGTATCGCGGCGACTTTCGTCGCAAGGCGACGCTGGCCGAATATGGCTTCCGCCTGCCGTCCTGCATGGACAACAGGCCGCTGCGCTTCGAGGAATGGGACGCGATGCGGCCGCAGACCGTGCATGTCTCGGCGACGCCGGGCAGCTGGGAGATGGAGGCGACCGGCGGCGTGTTCACCGAGCAGGTCATCCGCCCCACGGGCCTCATCGATCCGGTGATCGAGATCCGCCCGGCCAAGACGCAGGTCGATGATCTCCTCGGCGAGGTGCGCGAGACGGCGAAGGCCGGCTATCGCACGCTGGTGACGACGCTGACCAAGCGCATGGCCGAGGACCTCACCGAATATCTGCACGAGAACGGCGTCCGCGTCCGCTACATGCATTCCGACGTCGAGACGCTGGAGCGCATCGAGATCATCCGCGATCTCCGCCTCGGCGCTTTCGATGTGCTGATCGGCATCAACCTGCTCCGCGAGGGCCTCGACATCCCGGAATGCGCGCGCGTCGCGATCCTCGACGCCGACAAGGAGGGCTTCCTGCGCTCGGAGACCTCGCTGATCCAGACCATCGGCCGCGCGGCGCGAAACGTCGACGGCAAGGTCATTCTCTATGCCGACCACATCACCGGCTCGATGGAGCGGGCGATGGCCGAGACCGAGCGCCGGCGCGAGAAGCAGGTCGCCTATAATCTCGAACACGGCATCACGCCGGAATCGATCAAGCGCCAGATCGGCGACATCATGGCCTCGGTCTACGAGCAGGACCATGTCACCGTCGATGCCGGCCTCGCCGATGGCGGGCTGATCGGCAACAATCTCAAGGCGCATCTCGAGGATCTCGAGAAGCGTATGCGCGAGGCGGCGGTCAATCTCGAATTCGAGACGGCGGCGCGGCTGCGCGACGAGATCAAGCGGCTGCGCGAGACGGAGCTCGCCATCGCCGACGATCCGCTGGCGCGCCAGTCGGCCATCGACGATCGCACCGGCGGCTATCGCGGCGAGAAGAAATACGGCGCCGCCGGTAACCTGCCGCCGGAGCCGAAGACGCGCGCCCGCAAGAACGACCTCGACGAGATGACGGTGAAGCGCACCGAGGTGCCGGTCGGCACCCGTGCCCGCAAGCCGACGCTCGACGAGATGGGCGCGAGCTCGAACATGACGCAGGTCGCCGCCGACCACGGCGACCGCCCGCAGCGGCCCGACCCCATGACCAAGAACCACCGCCCCGGCGGCCGCTCGATCGGCGGGCGCGCCGGCAGCAATGCCGGCAAGAAGGGTCCGAAGCGATAGGGGCTACGATATCAGGCAGGATGTCTGTGCTGACCGATGGGCTCTGGCGGCTGCGACATGACGGCGGCTGGCGCATGTCGAGGAAAGGTCGATAGCTGGGGCCGTTGAATCGATGCCTGCCCGATCGGGCGGGAGGTCGACATGTCGCTCCTCGACGATTACTTGCCGGACTATGATTTCTCTGAGCGCCACTCCCGGACCATAGCGGCCCGATCGGACACGATCATCGAGGCTGCTTCTCTCTATCGGGCGGACTCGGACCCTTTCTTCCGCGTGATGATCGGCATCAGGGAAGCCCCCATGCGGCTCGCGGGTTGGCTGAGCGGCAAGCAAGCGGAGTTGCCGCCGAGCTTCGGTCTCGACAATTTCACGCTTCTCGAACGGCGTGATCTCAGCGATCTGATCTTTGGCCTCGTCGGGCAGTTCTGGCGTCCCGATTTCGGGCTGGTGCCGATTGCCGACGGAGACGCCTTTCGCGCCTACGACACGCCTGGCGTCGCGAAGCTGGTTCTCGGTTTTTCGACCGAGCCTGACGCCAGCGGACGGACGATCCTGACCACGGAGACCCGGATCTTCTGTCCCGATCCTGTCTCGCGCAGAAAATTCGCGCCCTATTGGTATCTCATCCGCCCGGTCTCCGGGCTGATCCGCAGCCGCGTCCTGACCTCGATCCAGAGGACCAGCGAGAGGCTGGACGCGGTGTAGACGTAAACACCCCGAGGCCTCACCCTCTGCGCGTCACATCGCCAGATGCCGGTCGAAGAACCCGGCGATCTCGGCGAAGGCCTCTTCGGTCTCCGGCATGAACGGCGTCAGGAACTGGGCGTGGCTCAGCGCCTCGAAGACCTGCAGGCTCGCCTCGACGCCGGCCTGGCGCAGCTTGCGATGGGTGCGGACGGTGTCGCTGAGCAGGAGGTCGCGCGTGCCGGAGGTCAGGATGGCGGGCGGCAGGCCGGTGAAGTCGCCATGGATGGGCGAGACGAGGGGATCGTCCAGCGCGGCCGTGCCGGCATAGAGTTTCGCCGCCGCGCCGACCCAGCCGTCGATCGAGACCAGCACATTGTCGACGAAGGCATTGGCGGCGAGCGTATCGCCACGCGGCGCGAGATCGGCCCAGGGGCTGCCGAGCCCGGTCGCCGCCGGCAAGGGCAGGCCAGCCGCCTTGGCGCGCAGCATCAGCGCCAGCGTCAGGCCGCCACCGGCCGAGGTGCCGAACACCGCCATCCGGTGCCGGTCATGCGCGGCGGCGAGCGCCGTCCAGACGGCCATGGCATCATCGAGGGCGGCTGGAAATGGAAAGTCGGGCGCCATGCGGTAATCGACCGAGACGACGGTGAAGCCGCCATGGCCGGCCATCATCATGCCCTCGCCGGCGCCGATCGCGCCGGGAAAAAGCACATAGCCGCCGCCATGCAGATGCATCAGCACGCGGTTGCGGTTTCTCTCCGGCAGGGTCTTCGGCGTCGAGACGAAGACGGGAACGCCGGCGATCTCAGACTGCTTGACCGTGACGCCGAGCCGCTCCTCGATCGCGCGGAGCACAGGGTGCGGGCCGGCGCCTGTGCGGCGCTGCAGGTCGCGCCAGCCGACGGCGTCGGTGGGGACCTGGTCCCAGCCCGGCGTCGGCGGCGCCGCGATCACCGGCCGCAGCGCCGCGCTGACCGTATCCGGCACCGGCAGGAACCGCGCCGGAACCGTGCGGCCGGCCACGGCCTCCTCGGCAGCCGGCGCACCCGCACCCGGCGTCGCGGCGCGCGCGGGGGAGGCCAGCGCGGCGGTGAGGGCGGGCGCGAGCGCGGCGCCGAGCGCACCGGCGAGAGCGCCGCGGCGGGTGAGGCCGTTCGTCATGGTGGGCAGTGTTCCGTCAGGGTTTCTTCTTCACCAGAACATAGCCGCGCGTCTTGCCGCCATTGTCCGCGTCGGGCGTGTTCATCGCGGCGAAGAGGTCGGCGGCCGTGACCCAGACGGGCGGATATTTGTAGCGGGCGACGTCGAGGATCAGGAAGCGGTCTGCCTCGGCGTCATAGGCGGCGAGCGGCGAGATGTGGCCGCCCGTCTCCTGGCCCATCGCCTTGCGCAGATAGTTGGCGACGACGAAATGGTCCTTGCTGCCGAGATACTGCCGCGCCTCGCTGCGGAAGCCATCGAGGCTGGTGTCGCCGGCATGGCGCACGCTGACATCGATGGGCTGCACGGCCAATGTGGCGCCGAGCTGGTCGAGCGTCATGCCCTGCTTCAGGATCGTCTCGCGCGGCACCACCGCCTCGGTGGCGGCGCTGAAGATATTGTCCTGCGTGAAGGTCCGGAACGGCTTGTATTCGGGGACCTCGGGCGCCGGCAGCGCCAGCGCGTTCAAGACCATCACCATGGAAGCGACGCCGCAGAAGGACTGGGTCTTCTGCGTGAGGAAGTTCGCCGCGAGCGGGAAATAGGCCTCGCGCGCCTCGGCCTCGACCAGCAGCGCCTCGCCGGCATCGCTGGTAGCGCTGACCATGTTGGCCGGCAGCGGCAGTGTCTCGGCGAAGGCGGGCGCCGCGGCGAGACCGCATAGGAGCCAGAGGACGGCAAATCCGTGTCTCAGCATCGCGTCTCTCCCCGCTGGGCGTTCGCGTCCTCCGTCGGGCCGGCCGCTTGACGAGGAAACGCGACGATGATGCTATCGAACCCTGCCGCCGCGGTCGAGCCATGCTCCCGCGTGCAGCCTCTCCCCCCGCTTCGTTTCGACCAGATGCAATCCAATCTCTTGGTCTTCAAGGACTCCGCCATGTTCGAACGCGACGATGATTTCGCCCGCCTCGGCGCACAGAGTGCCCGCTTCGTGATGATCTCGGGCTGCTCGGGCGGCGGCAAGTCGACCCTGCTGGCGGCCTTGAGGAGCCGCGGTGTTGCCGTCCAGCCGGAGCCGGGGCGCCAGATCGTGCGCGAGCAACTGTTCATCGGCGGCGATGCGCTGCCCTGGGCGGATGTCGAGAGCTTCGTGCGACTGGTCGTCTCGCGCGCCATGAACCAGCTGGCAGAGGCGGCGGTCCATGAGGGGTTCACGGTGTTCGATCGCGGGCTCGTCGACGCCTTTGCGTGGTTCCGGACCTCCGGCCGCGCCGTCCCTCCGCCGCTTGCGGAGGCCGTGCGCCGGCTGCGCTATGCCGATACCGTGTTCATGGCGCCGCCCTGGCGGGCAATCTTCCACGAGGACGCCGAGCGCCGGCACGGTTTCACCGAGGCCGAGGCGGAGTATCACGGGCTGGTCGAGGCCTATCAGGCGCTCGGCTACAGCCTCATTGAGCTCCCACGTGTCGATGTCGACACGCGCCTTCGGTTCGTCATGGAGCGGCTGCCCGCGCCTCAGGCCAAAAGCGCCATTGATCGCGTGTCGTGATAGACGCCGTCGATGCAGTCGGTGCGGCGGTGATAGCCTTCGAGCGCGAAGCCGATCCGCTCATAGAGATGGATCGCCGCCTCGTTGTCGGCGCGGACGGTGAGGGCGATCCGCGTCATGCCGGCCGCAAACGCCGCGGCGATCGTCGTCTCGATCAGCCTGCGACCCGCGCCCTGGCCGCGCGCCTCGGGCACGAGGCCCATGCCGAGCGTACCGGAATGGGCGTAGATCGGCAGGTGATCGTTGCGGATGACATCGCACCAGCCGACAACCGTCGCGCCATCGAGGGCGACGAAATGCGGATTGCCCCGTTCGAGATTGTCGGCGACGAACGCGCGCGACTGCTCGAGCGTCCCTCCCTCGGTGCGCGCCAGGAATCGCTTCTCGCGCGCGACGCGGTCAAGCGCGTGATTGAACCCCGCGACATCGTCGAGGGTGATCGGGCGGATCGTGACGGCGATCATGAATTGAGGAAGGCCTTGAAGGCGTCGCCATAATCCTTGTGCCAGCGCGACAGCGGCGGCCGGTTCTCGGCGATGTCGCCGGCGGCCCAGAGGATGCGCTTCTCGTCGGTCGCGCGCGCGACCTCGTTGTCGGGGCAGAGGATGTAGAAGTCGCCGCGCTCGATCGAGGCGAGCATGAAATCGATCGTCTGCTCGGGCGTCCAGGCGCCGGCCGGCTTTTCGGCACGGCCGCCGGTGGTCAGCCCCGTCCAGACGAAGCCGGGGATCAGGAGCTTCGCCTCGACCTTGCCGCCCTCGATCGAGCGCAATTCATGCTGCAGCGCCTCGGTCAGCACCTTCACGCCCGCCTTCGAGACGTTATAGGCGGTGTCGCCGGGCGGGGTGGTGATGCCCTGCTTGGAGCCGGTGTTGATGATGAGGCCGGGAGCGCCCGAGGCGATCATCAGCGGGCCGAACACCTGCACGCCGTTGACGACGCCGTAGAGATTGGTGCCGAGCACGCGCTGCCAGTCGGCGAGGACGCCGAGCGCCGGGCCGCCATTGCCGATGCCGGCATTGTTCATGAGGACGTGGACCGCGCCAAACCGGTCGAGCACGGCGTCGCGCAGCGCCTCGACATCCTCGCGCCGGGAGACGTCGGCCTTGACGGCAAGCGCCTCGGGGCCGAGCGCCGAGCGGGCCGCCGATAGCGCGTCGTCGTTCCAGTCGGCGATCGCGACCTTCAGCCCGCGCTGCAGATAGGCCTTGGCGGCGGCGAGGCCGATGCCGGAGGCGCCGCCCGTGATCACGGCGGTGTGGCCGGCGGCGATGGCAGGGTGGGTCATGTCGGGATCCTGTTCAGCAAGGATGGTCTGAGGGCTGCTGCGGCTGTGGCGTCAGCCAACGCGGCACGAGCGGAGGAGATGCATGCGGCATGATAAACGTCTATATCCGGAATGGGGACTGGTTTCGCCACAGGGATTTCATGCCGATGCGCCGCACGCTTCTCGCACTTGCACTCCTCGCCGCCACTGCGCCGGCGGCCCTTGCCTGCACCGAGGACGAATTGCAGGCGAAGTCGATCCAGCTCGCGGATCTGGTCAAGGCGATCGTCGCCAAGGATCCGACCCAGCAGCCGGTCTGGCGCGCCAAGCAGGTCACCGTCGACCAGGTCGCCGAGGTGACGACCGATCTCGACAAGATCTGCGCCGCCTATGACGGCGCGATCACCGAGGCCAAGGCCGCGCAGTAGCGGCGCCTCGCCTCGCACCCGGCCCTGCCATGATCCGCATCACCGACGAGATCGAACTCGACGAGAGCGAGATCGAGGAGAGCTTCATCCGCTCGTCGGGGCCCGGCGGGCAGAACGTCAACAAGGTGTCGAGCGCGGTGCAACTGCGCTTCGACGCCCGCCGCTCGCGCTCGCTGCCGGATGCGGTGGCTGTGCGCCTGATGCGGCTCGCCGGCTCCAAGCTGACGCAGGACGGCGTCATCGTCATCACCGCGCAGCGTCATCGCGACCAGGCCCGCAACCGGGCCGACGCGATCGAGCGGCTCGCCGAGCTGATCCGCGCCGCCGTGCCGCCGCCGGTGCCGCGGCGCGCGACCAAGCCGACCAAGGCCTCGAAGGAGCGTCGTCTCGAGGGGAAGTCGAAGCGCTCGGGCGTCAAGGCCATGCGCGGCGGGGTCAAGCTCGACTAAGACCGATCGGCATTCAGGCTTTGGTGCTGCCGACAAAACCCTCCTCTGTCGTTGCCGGGCCTGACCCGGCAACCCAGACTTTCGTCGACTGCCTCGATACGATTGCGGGCGCGCAAGGAGAGAGGCTGGATTGCCGGGTCAGGCCCGGCAATGACAGGTGGGGCGGTTGCTCACGATTGTCCTAAGCCCAAATTCAATCCGTCCCAGCGCCAGCCGCGGTTGCCGTCATCCGCGCGACACCGCGCCACGATCTGGTCAAAATCGTCGGCGGCGTGCAACATCCGCGGGAGCCGTGCATTGAAGCTCGGGTTTACAACGAGGCGAGGGACGCACTCATGGGTATCATCTGGACCATCATCATCGGCTTCATCGCCGGCGTGATCGCGAAATTCATCATGCCGGGCGACAACGAGCCCAAGGGCTTCATCCTGACGATCCTGCTCGGCATCGCCGGTGCCTTCCTCGCGACCTGGCTCGGGCAGGCCATCGGCTGGTATGGGCCGAACGATCAGGCGGGATTGATCGGCGCCGTCGTCGGCGCGCTGATCGTGCTGTTCATCTGGGGTGCCATCGTCCGGCGCCGCGCCTGAACGAAGAGCGTCCCGCTTCCCTCAGGCATTGCCTTGGGAAGCGGGACTTTTTTCAGCGGCGGCGCGGAAGATCGTGCGGCTCGAAATGATCTTCGAGCGCTTCCGTGATCGGGCAATGACCGGTCGCGCCGCGATAGGCGAGATAGGAGCCGGTGACGAGCGCCAGCACCGACAGGAAGCGGTTCGGACGCGGACGCACCGAGGCGGCCGCCAAGGCAAGGCCGGCCAGGACGGACAGCGTGCGGGCACCCGTGGACATTTCCGGAACCATCACCGGTTCGGCGGATCGCGAGCGGAAAATCATCGTTCATCTCCTCTAGAGAAATCGTGCGTTCAACGCGGCATCGGCGCTTGCGTTCCCGCGACCCATTCGACAGAAGGCCGGATCGGCGCGCGCCGGGGAGGGCATCATGATCAAGGTCGGCGTCGGCGGCTGGGTGTTCGAGCCATGGCGCGGGGTCTTCTATCCGGACGGCCTGCCGCAGAAGCGCGAACTTGAGCATGCGAGCCGCGCCGTCACATCGATCGAGATCAACGGCACCTATTATGGCACGCAGAAGCCGGAGAGCTTCCGCAAATGGGCGGCCGAGACGCCCGACGACTTCGTCTTCGCGCTGAAGGGCTCGCGCTACACCACCAATCGCCGTGTGCTGGCGGAGGCGGGGGAGTCGATCCGCCGGCTGATCGACAGCGGCATCACCGAGCTCGGTGACAAGCTCGGCCCGATCAACTGGCAGTTCATGGAGACGAAGGCCTTCGCTCCGGAGGATTTCGAGGCGTTCCTGGCGCTGCTGCCGAAGACCGAGGGCAGCCGGCGTCTCCGCCATGCCGTCGAGGTCCGCCATGACAGCTTCAAGACGGCGGAGTTCGTCGCGCTGGCCCGCCGCTATGGCGTCGCGATCGTGCTCGCCGATTCCGAGAGCTTCCCGCTGATCGCCGATCCGACCGCCGACTTCGTCTATGCACGCCTGCAGTCGGCCTCCGAGGCGGAGGAACTGGGCTATTCCGACGCAGCCCTCGATCTCTGGCAGGCCCGCGCCGAGCGCTTCGCGGCGGGCAAGTTGCCCGAGGACTTGCCGCTCCTCGCGGAGCCCGCCGAGGCGACATCCGGCCGCGACGTATTCCTCTACATGATCAACGGCTTCAAGCCGAAGGCCCCCGCCGCCGCGATGGCCCTGATCGAGCGGCTGCGCGCCACCTAGCCGAGCCGATATCCTCCGGAGCAGAGCCGGCTTCGCCGCAGACGCTGAGCCGGCTCACGGCTTCATGCGCGTTTTGGTGGACAATCCACGCCCCATTCTCGCCTTTTTTCGCCCGTTGATGAACGGTGACGAACAAGGGCTTCCTTCTTTTGGGTGTGGTTCCGCGCCAGCGAGCGCGAAAACGGAGAGTAACCGGGTGAGTTCCAAGACCAGTATGGTGCGTTTCAAGACGTCTTCGATGCGTTCCAAGGCCTCCTTGCCAGCCCTCGCGGTCGGCGTCATGGCCATCGCGGCATCCTCCGCCTTCGCAGTCCGGCCGGCCGAGGCCGGCACCCAGTGCGGCGGCGCCTCCTGGTACAAGCTCTCCGGCCGGACGGCGAGCGGCGAGCGCAACAATCCCGCCGCCCTCACGGCCGCGCATCGCTCGCTCCCCTTCGGTACCCGCGTCCGCGTCGAGAACCTCCGCAACGGCAAATATGTCGTTGTCCGCATCAATGACCGCGGCCCGTTCATCGGCGGCCGGGTGATCGACGTCTCCAAGGCCGCCGCGCAGCAGCTCGGCATGGTCTCGAGCGGAACCGCCAAGGTCCGCCTCGTTGTCGACGGCCGTCCCATGAAGGGCGCCTGCGGCTAGCTCAGCGTTCGTCGAGTGCGACGGCCTTGATCAGCGCGGTCACGGCCAGGCCCGGCTGCAGCGCGAGTTCGCGAGCCGCGCCGCGTGTCACGCGGGCGAGCATCGGTTCGCCGCCGACATCGAGCGTCACCGCCACCTCTCCGCCCGCATCGCTGAGCGCCACCACGGTCGCGGCGAGGCGATTGCGGATCGACAGGAGGCCGGGAGGCCCGACGGCGAGGGCGATCTCGCGCGCGCGGACATGGATCCGCAGCCGCGTTCCTATGGGGCGGCCGAGCAGCGGCAGCGACAGCGTGCCGGCCGGGTGATCGAGCAGCGTGACGCCGTCGACCGGATCGTCCATGCGGATGGTCGCAGTCAGCACGGCGCCGGTTTCGCTGTCGCCCGCAACCTCCGCGAACACCGCGCCGACAGGCCCCGCCGCCGCGACGCGTCCCGCATCGAGGATCACGACATGGTCGGCAAGGCGTGCGACTTCGTCGACGGCATGGCTGACATAAAGGATCGGCAGCCGCATCTCGTCGCGGAGCCGTTCGAGATAGGGCAGGATCTCCTGCCGCCTCGGCCGGTCGAGCGCCGCCAGCGGCTCATCCATCAGGAGGAGGGCGGGGCTCGCCAGCAGCGCCCGGCCGATGGCGACGCGCTGCGTCTCGCCGCCCGAGAGATCGCGCGGGCGCCTCTCCAAGAGGGCGCCGATGCCGAGCAGGTCGACGATGGCGTCGATATCGCCCCAGCGTCCGCTGCGCGGGCCGAACCAGCGGCCATAGGCAAGGTTCGAGCGCACCGAGAGATGCGGGAACAGCCGCGCGTCCTGGAAGACATAGCCGATGCGCCGGCGATGCGGCGGCAGGAAGAGGCCGGCATCGGTATCGACGAGAATGCGGCCATCGAGAACGATCCGCCCGCGGTCTGGCCGCGCCAGCCCGGCGACGAGATTGACGATGCTGGTCTTGCCGGAGCCGGACGGCCCGAACAGCGCCGTGACGCCGCCTGATGACGCGAAGCGGACGGAGAGCGCGAAGGCGCCGAGCCGCTTTTCCAGCGAGACGTCGAGCGTCATCCTCGGCCCTCCTGCGTCGCCCGGCGGGCGATCGCCTCCGAGACGAACAGGGCGGCGAAGGAGATCAGCACCGAGATCGCGGTGAGGCGCAGCGCGGCGCCATCGCCGCCCGGCGTCTGGATGAGGCTGTAGATCGCCGAAGGGATCGTCTGCGTCTCGCCGGGAATGTTGGAGACGAAGGTGATGGTCGCGCCGAACTCGCCGAGCGCCCGGGCGAAGGCGAGCACGACGCCGGCAAGAATGCCGGGCAGGGCGAGCGGCAGCGTCACCGTCAGGAAGATGGCAATGCGGCCGGCGCCGAGCGTCGCCGCCGCCTGTTCGAGCCGCGCGTCGATGGCCTCGATCGACAGCGCGATGGCGCGCACCATCAGCGGGAAGCCCATGACGGCGCAGGCGAGCGCGGCGCCGGTCCAGCGGAAGGCGAGGACGATGCCGAATTGCTGGTCGAGAAAGGCTCCGATCGGGCCCTTGCGGCCGAAGGCGAGGAGCAGCAGGAAGCCGGTGACGACAGGCGGCATCACCAGCGGCAGATGGATGACGGCCGACAGCAGCGTGCGCCCTGGAAAGCGGCCGCGGGCCAGCAGCATGGCGCAGCCGATGCCGAAGGGAAGGCTCGCCGCGACTGCGACCAAGGCGACGCGCAGGCTGAGCGCGATCGCCTGCCATTCCTCCGGGGTGAAGAGACTGTCCATCGCTGCTCGCTGCTGCGGCTCGTGTCAGCTGAGGACTACCAGAACGCGGCCGGCGATCCCATCGGGGCAGCAGCGGGCCTCCCTCAGCCCTGGCCGCCGAGAACCGTGAAGCCGGCCGCCTCGAAGGCGGGGCGCGCCTCGGGCGAGACGAGCCAGTCGAGAAACGCCTTGGCGTCCGGATTGGCCGAGGCCTTCACCAGCGCGACCGGATAGACGATCGGCGCGTGGCTGTCCTCCGGGAAGATGCCGACGACCTTGACGCCGGGCTCGGCCCTGGCGTCGGTGCCATAGACGATGCCGAACGGCGCCTCGCCGCGGGCGACGAAGGCGAGCGCGCCGCGGACATTGTCGGCCTCGGCGACATGCGGCGCGACCGCGTCCCAGACGCCGAGCGCCGTCAGCGCCGCCTTGCCATATTTGCCGGCCGGGACCGAGGCGACGGCGCCCATCGCCAGCTTGCCGTCAGGCCCAAGCGCCTCGACGAGCGGAAAGCCCTTGCCGATGGCAAGCGAAGCCGTCGAGCCCTTCGGCGCGACCAGCACCAGCGTGTTGCCGAGCAGCGTCACGCGCGAGGCCGGGTCGATCAGGTCCTTCTTCGCCAGTTCGTCCATCCAGTCGAGATCGGCGGAAAAGAACAGGTCGGCCGGCGCGCCGGCCTCGATCTGCTTGGCGAGCGCCGAGGAGGCGGCATAGCTCACCGTCACGCCCTTGCCGGTCTTCGCCTTGTAGGCCGCCGCGGCTGCGCCGAGCGCCTCCTTGAGGCTCGCTGCGGCGAATACCGTGACGTCGGCCGCGCGCGCGGGCAGGGCCGCGAGAGGGAATGCGAGCAGAGCAAGGCCGGCGAGGGCGGCGGCGAGGCGGCGGGTCGGGCGGATCATGGCGACGGCTCCAGAAGGGGAGCGACATTTCTGCACGGAAATATCGAGCGGGCAACCGCTGATTCATCGCTATCGCTGATCGATCGGCCACGCATTCGAATTGGACGCCGCCGCCCTCCGTTGCGATAGTCGCGGCGTAGATGGGGAACGATCATGACGGCGCGCTACACGCTCTATTCGATGCAGGGCTCGGGCAATTGCTACAAGCCGCGGCTGGCGATGCACGAACTCGGCATTGCCTTCGACATCGTCGAAGTGCCGAAGGGCAGCGGGCGGACCACCGCGCCTGATTTCCTGGCGCTCAATCCGAATGCCCAGGTGCCGCTGCTCGTCCTGCCCGATAGCCGGCCGCTCGCCGAATCGAACGCCATGCTGCTGCATCTCGCCGAGGGCACCGCGCTCATTCCGGCCGACGCCTATGACCGGGCGCTCTGCTATCAATGGCTGTTCTTCGAGCAGTACAGCCACGAGCCGGTGATCGCGGTGGCGCGCAACTGGCTGTTCCTGACGCCGGGCGGCCGCCAGACCATGGCGCACCGGATCGAGGAGTGGCAGGTCAAGGGCCACAAGGCGCTCGGCGTCATGGAGGCGCGGCTCGCCAAGGCCGATTTCTTCGCGGGATCGGCCTTCTCGGTCGCCGACATCGCGCTCTATGCCTACACCCATGTCGCGCATGAGGCGGACTACGACCTTTCCGCCTATCCCGGCATCCGCGCCTGGCTCGCCCGCGTCGCGTCGCGTCCGCGCCATGTCGGCATCGACTGGAAGCCGGCGGCGTGATCGCGGTCACAGACTGGATCAGCTTTAGCGGCTAATGACCCGCCGCGGCTTGCGTTTCCGGCCGTTTACCTTTGCCCCATTTTCGACACGACATGACACGGTCGGAGCCACATTCGCTCCGAACCGTCGCCTCAGTCGGGGGTCTGAATGGCGGCTGTGGGACAGGACAGCCGAGACGGGATCAAGCCATGACCGCCAGCAATTTCCATCATCGCGCGAATCCGCGCCGTGAGAAGACGACGCGCCGCGCCTTCATCCTCTGGATGGCGGCCTATGTCGTCGCGCTGGTCGCGGTCGCCACGCTGCATGGCGCCGGTGGCGCGCCGACCGGCATCGCCGCCGCGCCGGACAGCCCCGCGACGCAGCAGGCCCGCGTGACCGGCGAGCCGCAGAGTTCGATCGCCGACCGGTTGCTGCCGGTTGCGCTCAACGTCGACGGCTGAGCGCAGCACAGACCATCGCCGGGAGGTCGCGCGCTCGGACGGCGCCGATGCAGCGCGGCGGCAGCCTCTCGGCCGCCGCCTGCCGTTTCTCAGAACTTGTGGAAGATGAACGCGGCGCCGCCGGCGATCAGCGCGAAGCCGACCAGATGATTCCAGCCGAGCGGCTCCTTCAGATAGAGGAAGGAGAACAACGCGAAGACGACGAGGGTGATCACCTCCTGCATCGTCTTCAGCTGGGCCGGCGAATAGACCTCGTGGCCGATGCGATTGGCCGGAACGGCGAGGCAATATTCAAACAGCGCCAGCCCCCAGCTGATCAGGATGACCTTTATCAGAGGGGTCGTCGGGAATTTCAGGTGCCAGTACCACGCCGTCGTCATGAACACATTCGAGGCGATGAGCAGCAGGATCGGCGCAATGGCCGGCGAGAGCAGATTGGGCATCCGGGATCTTCCGCAATGGGGGGCGCCCACCGTCCAAGCAGTCGGCGGGCACCTCTATAGAGCGACGGACAACGCAGAAAAAAGGCGCCGGCTGCATCGGCAACAAAAAAAGGAGCGCCTGGGAGCGCTCCTTCTTCATTTGTCCCCCTGTGAGATCGCCGCAGCGGGCAGGCCCGCCGCGCGCGACCCTCGTGAGAGGCGCCGCCGATCCCTACTTCTGGATGCAGGTGTCGGCGGTCTCCTTGGTGCACTCGTCGAGGCCGGTGAAGACCGGATCCTCGACCTTCTCGCCCTTGATCAGGCTGATCATGACGCTCGGCGCCTTGTAGCCCATCTCGAACGGACGCTGGCCGACGAGAGCCTCGACGCGGCCCTCCTTGGCGATCGCGACCTCGTCGCCGATCGTATCGGCGGCGACGATCACGAGGTCCTTGCTGGCGATCCGATCCTTGTACTGGTCGGTCAGCTGGCGATAGGGCTGCGGCGCGCCGAACAGCGGCCAGCCGCCTTCGATGACGAAGGCGTCGAGCTTCGGATTGGCGGCGAGGATGTCGGACATCGCCTGCACGCCGGCAGGGCCGTCGTCATTGGTGAACACCGGGCAGCCGGCGATCTCGGTCCAGCCGCCTTCGCCCTTCAGCGTGTCGAGGCCCTTCTGGCCGGACAGCGCGTCGCGCGTGCCGGAGGCCCGGCGCAGGATGTTGTCGGCGGCGGCATTGCCCTCGATCAGGCAGACGGTGCCGCCATTCGGCTTCGCCTTCTTCAGATATTCGCCGAGGCGGAAGCCCATCAGGTAGTTGTCGGTGCCGAGATAGGTCTTGCGCAGCGCGGCGTCTTCCTGCTTCAGGTCGGCGTCGAGCGTCATGATCGGGATCTGCGGATTGGCAGACCGCAGCGTGTTGGCGATCAGCGGCGCATTCGACGGCGAGATGGCCATCGCGACCGTGGTCGGCTTGCCGAGCATGTCCTGCACGATCTGCGCTTCGCCGGCTTCATCCGAGGTCGAGGCCGGGCCCGTGTAGAAGCACTCGTACTCGCTGTCGGCGTTTTCCTTGTTCCACTTCTCGCAGCCCTGGTGGATGGCTTCGAAGAAGGGGTTGTCGAGGCCCTTCACGACGATGACGAGCTGTTTCTTCGCGGCGAACGCCTCGCCCGCCGACAAGGCGAGCACGGCGGCGGCGATCAGCATGAGGCTCTTTTTCATGGTCTCCTCCCGAGACGTTTGAAAAGTCGGACTCTGGAAATCCGGGTGCCGGCGATGCGGTGCATGCGTCGTGATCGATCTTGTTGGTCGCCGCCCGGACGCTTGCCGGACACCACACGCAGGTCGTCCCTTTTCAACCTGCGGCGGGCCCGGATGCCGCGAAACTAGCGTTGTCGATCCCGTCAAGTCAATGCGAATGATCGTATGATACGCAAATATACTGCGTTGCGGTAGGACGCGGGTGCGTTGCAGTAAGTATTGCGCCGCAGCATGTTGAGGCGCACAAGATGTTTATTTGGGGCACAGTCGCCCCGGACTCCGGCTGATCGGTCGAAATCGCCGGCGCCTCCGTTTCGATATTCATCGGATGTTCGGATTGACGGCAGGATGAGCGCCGATTATTGGGATGAACGGCCGTGACGGCCATTCGCGCCGCTCCGGCGGGCGAGGCAGCGAGCTTCGGGGAGGAGGCGGCGTGCCGGTACTTGAGCTTTCGAACATCTCGAAGCATTTCGGCGCCATTCATGCGCTGAACGACGTGTCGTTTTCGCTGGAGCCGGGCGAGGTCGTCGGCCTTATGGGCGACAATGGCGCCGGCAAGTCGACGCTGGTGAAGATCATCGCCGGCAATTTTCGCCCGACGCATGGGTCGCTGAAAATGGAGGGGCGCGAGCTCGTCATGCACCGGCCGATCGAGGCGCGCGAGCATGGCATCGAGATCGTGCATCAGCATCTGGCGCTCTGCGACAATCTCACTGCGGCGGCCAACGTCTATCTTGGCCGCGAGCTGCGCAAGGGCTTCGGCCCGTTCCGCGTGCTCGACTATGGCGCGATGTACAAGCGGGCCGGCGAATTGTTCAAGGAGCTGAAGTCCGAGACGCGGCCGCGCGACCTCGTCAAGCAGATGTCGGGCGGCCAGCGCCAGGCGGTCGCGATCGCCCGCACGCGGCTTTCCGACGCCAAGATCGTGCTGATGGACGAGCCGACCGCCGCCATCTCGGTGCGCCAGGTCGCCGAGGTGCTGAACCTCATCCGCCATTTGCGCGACCAGGGCATCGCCGTCGTCCTGATCAGCCACCGCATGCCCGACGTGTTCACGGTCTGCGACCGCGTCGTCGTGCTCCGGCGCGGCCGCAAGGTCGCGGATCGGCAGATCGGCAAGAGTTCGCCCGAGGAAGTCACCGGGCTCATCACCGGCGCCATCGAACAGGTGGCGTGAGTTTCTCGGGATAGTCCAGGGCGAAGGGCGGGACCATGGCAGCCACGATCGACGACCATATCGGCCAGCGCCAGCACAACTGGCTGAGCTGGATCACCTCGCGCCAGACCTTCTGGGTGCTGATCGCGGTGGTGCTCGCCTGCACCTTCCTGTCGTTTGCCACCGACAGCTTCGCGACCTCGAACAATCTCTTCAATGTCACGCGCAACTTCACCTTCGTCGCGGTGATCGCGCTCGGCATGACCATCGTCATCATCACCGGCGGCATCGATCTCTCGGTCGGCTCGGTGCTCTGCCTCTGCAGCATGGTGCTGGCGGTGACGATGCATGCCGGCTATTCGATCGAGGTCGGCATCGCCGCCTCGCTCGGCACGGCGCTCGTCATCGGCGCGGTCAACGGCGTCCTCATCGCCTATGTCGGCATGCCGCCCTTCGTGGTGACGCTCGGCATGCTGTCGATCGCCCGCAGCCTCGCCATGGTCGCCTCCAACAACACCGTCGTGTTCCAGTTCGGCCCCGATCACGACAAGCTGCTGGCGCTCGGCGGCGGCGCGTTCTTCTTCGGCATCGCCAACCCCGTCCTCTACATGGTGGTGCTGGCGCTGATCACCGGCTTCGTGCTGCGCTGGACGCGGTTCGGGCGCCATGTCTATGCGATCGGCGGCAACGAGAATGCGGCGGTGCTGACCGGCGTGCCGGTCAAGCCGATCAAGGTCGCGGTCTACATGATCTCCTCGCTCTCGGCCGGCATCGCCGGCGTGATCGAGACCGGCTGGCTCGGCGCGGTGACGACCAATCTCGGCACCGGCATGGAGCTGCAGGTCATCGCCGCGACGGTCATCGGCGGCGCCAATCTCGCCGGCGGCGTCGGCACGGCCTTCGGCGCCATCGTCGGCGCGGCGCTGATCGAGATCATCCGCAACAGCCTCGGCCTGCTCGGCATCAACGCCTTCTGGCAGGGTGCCTTCATCGGCTCGTTCATCATCGTCGCCGTGCTGTTCGACCGGATCAAGAATCTCCGCCAGCAGTCGTGACATCATCCGGGCCGTGGACGGCGCATCGGCTTGCGGGCAGAGTTGCGCCGTCGCGGCCGAACGGATGATCCCCACGTGCATGAACACAACCAGACCGAAGGCCTGCGCTTTCGCCTCGTGCTGAAGGCCGGCTTCGCGCTCGGGCCCGGCAAGGCCGACCTGCTCGATGCCATTGCCGCAACCGGATCGCTCGCCGCCGCCGGCGATCGGCTCGGCATGAGCGCCAAGCGCGTCTGGACGCTGATCCGCGAGATGAATACCGCCTTCCGCGATCCGCTCGTCGAGACGGAAAAGGGCGGCAGCGGCGGCGGTGGCGGCGCGCGGCTGACACCGCTCGGCACCATTGTGCTCGGCCGCTATCGCGCCATGGAGCGCGAGGCCAATGCGGCGATCGCCGCCGGCTTGGACGAACTGCGATCGCTGCTGCGCTGAGGCTCCGGGCGGGACGGCGCGGTCAGGCGGCCGCCGCCGTGAGCCCGAGCCGGGCCTTGATGCCCTCGGCCGCGCGGACGCCGGTCGCGAAGCTTGCCTGCAGCAGATAGCCGCCGGTCGGCGCTTCCCAGTCGAGCATCTCGCCGGCGACGAAGGTGCCGGGGCGGGCGAGCAGCATCAGCTGGTCGTCGACCGCGTCGAAGGCGACGCCGCCTGCCGTCGAGATCGCGCGCTCGAGACCTGCCGGCGGTCCGAGGCGGAGCGGCAGCGCCTTGATCAGCGCGGCAAGCGCACCGGGATCGCGCGGCAGCTCGCCGCGCGCCTCGCGCATCAGGTTGATCGCGACCGGTGCCATCCGGATCGCCTTGCGAAGGCGGTTGGCGAGCGATTCGGACGGACGCTGCCGCTCGATCCGCGCCGCGATCTCGGCCTCGTCCAGCTGCGGCGAGAGATCGATGAGGATATAGGCGCCGCCATCCGGGGCGGCGGTGCGGAGATCGCCCGACAGCGCATAGATCGCGCCGCCCTCGATGCCATAGCGGGCGATCATCGCCTCGCCGCGCACCGATCGTCCGCCATGGCTGACGGTGATGTTGTTGAGCGGCGTGCCGGCGAAGCGGTCGCGGAAGACCTCGGTCCAGGCGACGGCGAAGCCGACATTGGCCGGGGCCAGCGGCGTCACGTCGACACCGGCGTCGCGGAGGATCGGCGCGAAGCTGCCGTCCGAGCCGAGGCGCGGCCAGCTCGCGCCGCCGAGCGCCAGAAGCGTCGCATCCGAGGTCACCGTTTCGGTCGTGCCGTCCGCCGTGCGGAAGCGGTCCTCGCCGGGGCCGCCGAAGCCGATCCACTCATGCCGCGTCACCAGGCGGACGCCGAGCGCGTCGAGCCGGCGCAGCAGGGCGCGCAGCAAGGGCGAGGCCTTCATCGATTTCGGGAAGACGCGGCCGCTCGAGCCGATGAAGGTCGTCTCGCCGAGACCGTCGGCAAAGGCGCGCAGCGCCGATGGCGGAAAGGCGTCGAGCAGCGGCTGCAGCCGGTCGCCGGCGTCGCCATAGCGCGCGGCGAACCGTTCGAGCGGTTCACTGTGGGTCAGGTTGAGGCCGCCGCGGCCGGCCATCAGCAGCTTGCGGGCCGGTGAGGGCATCTTGTCATGGATGGTCACGCGCGCGCCGGCCTCGGCGAGGCGGAGCGCGGCGATCAGTCCGGCCGGACCGGCACCGACGACGGTGACGGCGGGGCGGGCGTTTTGAGCGGTGTCCTGCATGCGCCGCTTGTCATCCGAAACGGCGCCGCGCACAAGCCCGCGCCGCGACAACGACCGGAGGCGGGCCCGCCATCAAGCCGCGCGACACGGGCATTCGGAGCGGGGAGGGCGCCTCTGTCCGGCGCCCGTTCCCCCTCGAGCCGGGCCGGCTATTTGTTGCCGACGAGCTTGTCTGCGAACAGCGCCGCGCTCTTGGCATAGACCTCGGCCTTGTTCCACTGCCGCAGCACGTTGAAATTGGCCGAACCCTCTTCCCAGCTGCCGCCGCGCTGCCAGCCATAGCCCTTGAGGTAGTTGGCGGTCGAAGCGAGCACGTCGGCCGGGCTGTGGCGGAGATCGGCATGGCCGTTGCCGTCGAAATCGATGGCGAAGCGCACATAGGACGAGGCCATGAACTGGGTCTGGCCGATTTCACCGGCCCAGGCGCCCTTCATGTCGGAGGGGGCGAGGTCGCCGCGCTGGACGATCTTCAGCGCGTCCATCAGCTGTTCCTGGAAGAAATCCGTGCGGCGGCAGTCGAAGGCGAGCGTCGCCAGCGAGCGGAAGGTCGGCATGTTGCCGCTGCCGGCGCCGTAATCGGTCTCCATGCCCCAGATGGCGATCAGGATTGGGCCGGGAACGCCGAACTGCTTCTCGATGCGCGCGAGCACATTGGCATATTGCTGCATCAGCTTCTTGCCGCGGGCGACGCGGCCGGGCGAGACGACGCGGGCCGAATAGACCGCGAAGGGCTGCTTGAAGTGCTTCTGGTTGCGGTCGAGCTTGATGACGCGCGGGTCATAGGTGACGCCCGACAGCGCGGCCTGCACGACCTTCGGCGAGATGCCGCTGGCGATCGCCTCTGCCTTGAAGCTCTCGAGCCAGGCGGGGAACTGCGCCGGATCCTTGCCGCAGGTCGCGGCCTCGGCGCCGGCGCTTCCGGCCATGAGGACCAGAGCGGCGGCGAGCATGCGAAGCTTGGAACGGGTCATGAGCTGCCTTCGTCTCGTTGTTGGCGTTCGCGCCAATGTCCATGGCTGCGCGGCGCGTTCAAGTCGAGACATAGTCCATCAAGGTTACTTTCCGGTTGAAAGCATGCCGCCGTGGCATTCCTGCCGGTTCAGGCGGCGCCTCCGCCGAAGCCGCGCCGCTTCAAGCGGACGATGGCGAGGTCGAGCGCCGAGAGAAAGGCCGAGCGGTCGCGCGGGGAGAACGGCCTTGGACCGCCGGTCACCGCGCCGGCGGAGCGGAGATCTTCCATCAGATTGCGCGTCGCCAGCGCCATGCCGATCGAATCCTCGGTGAAGGCGCGGCCGTTCGGGCCGATCACGTCGGCGCCGGCCTTGATGGCGCGGGCGGCGAGCGGGATATCGGCGGTGATGACGATGTCGCCTTCTACGGCGCGCTCGGCGATCCAGTCATCGGCGACATTCATGCCGCCGGGGACGACGACGCGCTCGATCATCGGATCGCGCGGCACGGCCATGAAGGAATTGGCGACGACATAGGTCTTGAGGCCGTGCCGTTCGGCCACCTTGTAGATCTCGGCCTTCACCGGACAGGCATCGGCGTCGACATAGACGAGGATCGGTCGGGACATCGGAAATGGGCTTCTCAAATGAGAAGGGTCGCCCGCCGGGCGACCCTTCCATTGTCAGACCGCGACCCGGCCCGAAGGCCAAGCAAGGCCGGTCAAGCGGTGCGAACCCCTACGAAATCAGAGATCCGGACCATTGCGACCAGACGCGGCGAACGACAATGAGACACAGGATCACCTCCTTTCGATTGTTGATGACAAACTGAGCGTAGCCAGAAAATGGGCGCTTGATAAGCGCTAATTTCGACGTCTCAGCGAATGGCTTTCAACAGGGCGCCGTCGGGGAAGCAGGTCGGCGCCTTGCCGTTCGCGGCCTGCCAGGTACCGACCGCGATACGGGTCTTATAGCCGACCAGCCCGTCGGCCGAGCCGACATCCATGCCGCGCTTCTCGAGCCGCTGCTGCATGGCGCGGACATCGCTGCGCTTGAAGCCGCCGACATCGCTCCAGCGGCCGGCGAAGGCGCCGGCATTGCTGCGGATGCGATCGGAGAGATGGCCGATGAACAGCGCGTAGAGATCGCTCTCGTTGTAGGTCTTCAGGACGTAGAAGTTCTTGGTGACTAGGAAGGCCGGCCCGAAGCGTCCCGCCGGCATCAGGAGATGCATGGTCTGCTTCGGCGCGCGGGCGCTGATCGGCGTGCCGTCGGGATTGCGGACGCCCATCGCCAGCCAGTCCGCGAGCGGACGACCCTGGTCCGGCCCTTCGAGGCTGCAGGCGACCTCTTCCGGCAGCGCGACCTCGAAGCCCCAGCCAAGGCCCGCCTGCCAGCCGTTCTGCTTCAGGTAGTTGGCGATCGAGGCCAGTGTGTCCGGCACCGACTTCCAGATGTCGCGGCGGCCGTTGTGGTCGAAATCGACGGCGGTGGTCAGATATTTGGACGGCAGGAACTGCGGCTGGCCGAGCGCGCCGGCCCAGGAGCTCTTCATCTCGTTGAGCGGGATGTGATCGCCCTCGAGGATCTCCAGCGCTGCCAGCAGCTCGGGATAGAAGGTCTCCTTGCGCGCGCCCATGAAGGATTCCGTCGCCAGCGCCCTGACGGCGGAATAGGGCAGCTTGGCGGCGCCGAAGCCGGATTCGCGGCCCCAGATCGCGATGATGATCGAGGGCGGCACGCCATAGCGGGTCTCGATCTCGGCGAGCTGGCGCGACCATGTCTTGAAGCGCGTGCGCCCGCCCTGGGCGAGCGCCTTGACCTTGCCCTCCTCGAAATAGCGGGCCGGCCCCTGGAACTCCGCCTGACGCTGCGGCGCCTCCTCGGCCTCGCGCGCGCCGGGCGGGGCAAGGTCGGGCAGGGTCCAGTCGAGCGTCAGCCCGGCAAAGGCGCGCTGCAGCGTCTGCGCCGTGACGCCTCGCTTCTGCGCATCCGCCGTGACGGTGGTCGCGAGCCACTGCTTGAAGGCCGCCTCGGTCTCGGCGCGCGATTGCGCGAGGGCCGGCAGGACGGGGCTGAGGACGAGCAGGACGCAGAGCGTGAGAAGGCGGCGCACGGTGTTGACCCCATCCGGAGATCCGATTCGAGGCAGACAGTGTCGAATCGGTGCCCGTCGCGCAACCGCTGCCTCAGCGGGTCATCCAGTTGCGGCGCTGGCTCTCTCCGATCAGGCAATCCGCCTGCCGTCGATCCGCGGCGCGATGGAGAAGGGGCGTCTCGGCGCGAGGCGGGGGAATGGAGGCGATCTCGAGCACCAGCTTGCGGCGGATCGCGGTTTCGAACTGATCGGTCGCCGTGACCGGCACCGTGAAGGCGCCGGGGCCGCCGACGACGCAGTCGCGATAGTAGAGGTCGAGATCGGCGATATCGAACGCGCTGAAGCCGCTGCGGCCGGGCCGCAGCACAATCGGCAGGCCGTTGATGACGATGCCACGGCCGAGCACCGCATCGCGGGCCGGGACCACCGGCAGGCCGACATTGTTGGGCCCGTCGCCCGAGACGTCGATCACCAGGCGCTCGCCGGCGAAGCCGTTGTTCTCGAACAGGCTCGCCGCGAACAGGAGGCTCGACGAGATCGACGTCCCGAACCGTCCGCTTATCCCCGCCGGGCCGATGCGGGCGGCGACGGCATCGGCGGCCCCGGTGTCGTCGATGAGGCTCCAGGGAACGATGATGCGCTCCGCGTTCGGGGCCGACCATTCGAAATAGGTGAGGGCGATGCGGCCATGGAGGCCCGAGCGGATCGCCGCGATCACCTCGGGGTGGCGCAGCGCGTTGATGTAGCCCTGCCGCTGCAGCGCCTGCTCGCTGGCGTCCATCGACCGCGAGACGTCGACGGCGAGGACCAGTTCGACATCGACGGGCAGGTCGGCGGCGCGGGCCGGCGCCACGAGGCCGCCCGCGCCGATGAGAGCGGCGAAGACCGAACGCATCCAGAGGCGGTGGATGAGAGACATCGCCCTCCCTCCTGCGCATGGCGGATCGGCGGACCCTGCCATGAGGCGAACCTCGTCGCGGATGCAAGGTCCGCCAAATGACTGTAGGGTCGGCGGCTCGATCCTCAAGGCACGATGCCCTCGCGCTGGATCGCGAACGCGTGATGGGAGGCGGCATGGCTGCGACGAAGGCATCGGCGTCCGGCACGGCAAGCATGGTGCTGGTGGCGACGATCCTCGCCTCCGGCATGGCCTTCATGGACGGCTCGGTGGTGACGGTGGCGCTGCCGGCGATCCGCGAAGGGCTCGGCGCCGGCTTCGCGGAAGGGCAGTGGACCGCCAATGCCTACACGCTGACGCTCGCCGCGTTCACGCTGCTCGGCGGCGCGGCCGGCGACGCGTTCGGCCTCCGCCGTGTCTTCATGCTCGGCATCGCCCTGTTCGCTCTCGCCTCGGCGGTGTGCGGCTTCGCCTGGTCGCCCGAGAGCCTCATCATCGCCCGCGCCATCCAGGGTGTCGGCGGCGCGCTGATGGTGCCGGGCTCGCTGGCGCTGATCGCGGCGCATTATCCGCCGGGCATCCGCGGCAAGGCGATCGGAACCTGGGCCGCGGCCTCCTCGATCGCGCCGGCGATCGGCCCCGTCGTCGGCGGGCTGCTGGTCGACCACGGCTCGTGGCGGGCGATCTTCCTCATCAACCTGCCGATCGCGGCCATTGCGCTGGTGCTCTGTCTCCTGCGCGTTCCGGCCGATGCGCCGCGCGGCGCGGTGCGGATGGATTGGACCGGCGGCGCGCTCGCGGTGGTCGGTCTCGGCCTCGCCGCCTATGGGCTGACGGGGCTCGCCGATCCCGCCGCGGGCGCCGCCGCCGTCAATGCGGGGCTTGCCATCGCCGGGGCACTCGTTCTCGCCGGCTTCATCGTCTGGGAAGGGCGCGCGCCCAATCCGATGATGCCGCTCAGCCTCTTTCGCGATCGCACCTTCACCGGCGTCAACATCCTGACGCTGCTGCTTTATTTCGCGCTGTCCGGCGCGCTGTTCTTCCTGCCGACCGCCCTCATCGAGGCGCATGGCTATCCGGCCGCGCTCGCCGGCTCGGTGTTCATCCCGTTCGTCCTCGTCATGGGCGTCATCTCCCGCTTCGGCGGCGGCCTCGCCGACCGCATCGGCACGCGGCCCTGTCTCACGATCGGCCCTGTCATCACCGGCCTCGCCTTCCTGGCGCTGGCGCCGGCGGTGGCGAATGGCAGCTACGCCATGGCGGTGGTGCCGGCGATGCTGCTGATGGGGCTCGGCATGGGCATCACCGTGGCCCCGCTCTCGACGGCCGTGATGAATGCGGCACCGAGTTCGCGCAGCGGCGCCGCCTCCGGCATCAACAATGCCGTGGCGCGCGTCGCCGGGCTGCTCGCGGTGGCGAGCCTCGGCCTTGCCGTCGGCATCGGCTTCACGCTGGCGCTCTCGGGCGAAAGCAGCGCCGCCGCGGACGCGGTCCGTGCGGCCGGCTTCGGCGGCGCGCCGGCGGGTGGCGCCACGGACGATGTCGTCTCCGCGCTCCGGGCACGCGCGACCATCGCCGGCTTTGGCGTCGCGACCCTGCTCTGCGGCGTGCTCGCGATCCTCTCGGGCCTTGCCGGCTGGCTGTTCACCCGCGACGAAGCGGCCGCGCCATCAGGCGGCTGACGCCCGCGTTTTCAAACGAAAACGGCCCGCGTCCTGCGACGCGGGCCGTGATCGTTGAGCGATGAGGCGTGGCTCAGGTGGTCGGGACGAGCGTCAGCGCGGCGCCACCAGCGGCGGCGTTGAGGCCGACCTGGCCGGAGACGCTGAGCGGCTGCAGCGAGATCGAGCCGCCCGTGCCGCCGACGAGGACATTGGCGCCGACGCCGGCGACCACGGTCGCCTCGGCGGTCGCGCCGAGATAGAGGCCCGAGAGCGCGCCGTGATGATAGCCGGCGACCGGCGCGAACACGGCCCAGGCGAGCTTGCCCTGGCGCGTCCAGCCGACATCGACGCCGAGCTTCTTGATGTTGCCGGTATAGGTCTCGACCCGGCCGCTGTTCGCGCGGAAGGTGCAGGCGAGTTCCTTGGCCGAGCCGATGACATAGCCGAGACCGCCGCCGACATCGCATTCCAGCATGCCGATCTTCACGCCGTTGCGCGCGTCGTCCTGGGCCGGCATCGGCGACGACATGTCGGCTGCGCCCGCGCTCGTGGCGGCGCCGGCGAGCACCAATGCGGCGGCGGCAATCTTCATGTGGAGGGTGTTCATGGTGGTCTTCCTATCTTCATCAAGCGACGCTCTGGTGCAGGGGGGCAGCCCATCTGCTGAGACGGCGCCGACAGAACCCTCTGGCTGCCCGAAACAACGGACAACGGGCCGCTTCGATCCGCCCCTGCGTCACTTGCGTCATTGCAGGCGAGGCCGGAGCCCGCAAGACGTAGCGCCGAGTTGTGGTAAACCCGAGGCGAAATCGACGGCCGCCGCCGCGATCTCGCCCAGTCGGAGAGAATGATGCTGACAGCCTATGCCGTGGCCGAACGCGGGCCCATGGTCGTTCCCCTGCCGGATGCCGAGGAGATCGGGCGCGGCGCCGCAAGTCAGGTCGCCTGGGTCGATCTCTATGATCCGAGCTCCGCGGAGGAGCGTCAGGCGGAGGTGTTTCTCGGCGGCCTGATCCCGACGCGTGAGGAAACGCGCGAGATCGAGTTCTCGAGCCGCTTCTATGTCGAGGACGGCGTGGTCGTGATGACGGCGAGCATCCTGGTCGGCATTGACGGCGGCACGCCGGGCCTGACGCCGTTCTCCTTCGCCGTCGGCAAGAACAAGATCGTCACGCTGCGCTATGCCGACATGACGGCGTTCAAGCAGTTCATGACGCGCGCGCCGAAGGCGGACAGCGGCTGCACCTCGGCGCCGGGCGTGCTCGGCGGCCTGCTCGAAGCCTTCATCGACCGCTCGGCGGACGTGCTGGAAAAGATCGCGCAATCGGTCGACCAGCTCAATATCGAGATCTTCCAGCCGCGCGCCAAGGGGCGCCATCGCGGCCGCGTGCTCGCCGCGGCGATCGGCGGCCTCGGCATCCAGGGCGACCTTGCCTCCAAGACGCGCGAAAGCCTCGCCTCGCTCGAGCGGCTGGTGCAATACGCCGCCGCGATGCTGCCGGATGCGAGCCTCAAGGGCGGGCTGTCGGCGCGGCTGAAGCTGATGCTGCGCGATATCCGTTCGCTCGAGGACCATGTCAATTTCGTCCTCAACAAGATCACCTTCCTGCTCGACGCGACGCTCGGCCT
Source organism: Kaistia sp. (assembly GCA_965229325.1). GTDB lineage: Bacteria > Pseudomonadota > Alphaproteobacteria > Rhizobiales > Kaistiaceae > Kaistia. The sequence goes on from OZ245873.1 coordinate 4,909,332, forward strand.
CATCTCGAACGAGCAGAACCAGGTCGTGAGCGTTCTCACCGTCGTCTCGACCATCCTGCTGCCGCCGATGCTGATCGGCACGATCTACGGCATGAACTTCGCCGACATGCCGGAGCTGCAGCTGCCCTGGGCCTATCCGACCGCGATCACCGCGATGGCCCTCTCGGCGGTGCTGCCCTACCTCTATTTCAAGTGGCGCGGCTGGCTGTAGGCGCCGCGCTCAGAGATAGGGCGAGGCGAGGCGGGCGGCGGAATCGCGCAGCCGCGTCACGATCGTGCGGTTCTTGAGTTCCGCCAGCGTGACGCGCCGCGAGCCCTTGAGCTTGCGGTCGATGATCGCGTCGATGGTCGCCGCGAACTCGGCTGAGTAGGCCTCGACATTGAACTCGAAATTGAGGCGGAGGCTGCGGGCGTCCCAGTTGGCGCTGCCGAACAGCGACCAGGCGCCGTCCACCGTCATCAGCTTGGAGTGGTCGAAGGGCGCGGCCGTGCGGCGGACGATGCAGCCGGCGCGCAGCAGCGGCGCCAGCAGGCCGTTCATCGCCCAGTCGATATAGATGTGGTTGGAGCGTCCGGGGATGACGAGCTCGACCGCGACGCCGCGCAGCGCCGCCAGCGACAGCTGGGAGCCGAGGCGTTCGTCCGGCACGAAATAGGGCGTCACCACGCGCACCCGCTTCTCGGCCCGACTGATGGCCGAGGCCATCGTCCACATCAGCTTTTCATTATCCTCGTCGGGACCGCTGGCGATGCCGCGCGCCGGGATGTCGCCGGCGGCGCCGAGCTCCGGGAACCAGGCCGGGCCGTCGAGCCGCTCACCGGTCGTGAAGGCCCAGTCCTCGGCGAAGGTCTCCATGAGATGCGCGACGACGGGCCCCTCGACGCTGAAATGCATGTCCTGCACCGCATGGGCCGTGTCCATCGGCAGGATGCGGAAGAGGTTTTCATCGGCGATGTTCATGCCGCCGGTGAAGCCGTGCCTGCCATCGACGACCAGCACCTTCTTGTGGGTGCGGAGGTTGATGAAGGACATCTTCCACGGCGCCACCTCATGCATGAAGCGGGCGGCGGGAACGCCTGACGCGCGCAGCCGCTCATAGACCGGGCTGCGCAGATAGCCGGCGCCGATGCCATCGACGAGGCCGCGAACGGCGACGCCGCGCGTGTGCGCCGCGATCATCGCGTCGACGATCGGTCCGCCGCCTGCATCGTCGTGGAAGATGAAGCTCGAGATCGCGACGCTCTTCTCGGCGGCGTTGATCGCCGCGATCATCGCGGGATAGGCGGCATCGCCATCGACGAGCGGCGAGATGGCATTGCCGGAGAGCAGCGGCCGCCCGGTGAGGCGCAGCCCGAACTCGGCCAACGGCTCCAGATGCTCGTCGCCGCCCTGCTCGATGTCCTCCGGCGCCAGCGCATAGCGCGAGTTCGGCGCGTCGATGGCGCCTTCCGGGCCGGACAGCTTGATCGCCTTGCGGCGGACGCGGTTGACGCCGAACAGCATGTAGAGGATCGGCCCGACATAGGGCGAGAGCCAGGCGAGGCCGATCCAGGCGATGGTCGATTGCGGCGCGAGACGGGTCAGCAGCGCATGAAACGTCACGGCGAGGGCCATGGCGATGTGCAGGCCCGTGAGGAACAGCGCGGTGTAGCCGGTCGTCATGACGTCCGATCAGGTGGAAGGGGGCTGCCAGAGCGGTGGCTGCGCCGTCGGCGCGCCATTCACTTCGATGATGTTGTTGTCGGGATCAAGCAAATAGAGCTGCGGGAAGCCCGCGCGGCCGTGTCGATTGACGAACAGGCGCCGAACGCCGTCCTCATCAGGGTCCTCGCTGAAGCCGGCGGCTTCGAGCCGCGCCAGCGTGGCGTCGAAATCATCTGTCCGGAAGGCGAAGTGCCAGTCGGCCGTATCGATCTCCGGCTTCTGGCGGAAGCTGCCGTCGCGATTCTCGATGAGGTGCAGCTGGATCAGCCCACAGGCGAGCCAGATGCCGGGGACGGTGATCGGCGGCCGCTCGACCCGATCGAGCCCGAAGGCCCGCTGATAGAATGCCAGCGCCCGGTCGAGATCGGAGACAATCAGCGACACGTGATGGACGTCGAGCCCATGCATGCGAATCCTCCCCCGAACAGGTCGTCCTGCCGGGGGAGGATACGATCAAGGGCGGCCGATGTCCCCCGGAAATCTCTGGCGCGAGAGGTGCCGCGAGCATGCCGTGTCCGGGGCCGGCGCCCGGAGGCGCCGGTCGTTCAGCGGAGATTGCCGCAGAAGCGCTGGATGCGCGTGCAGGCGTCTTCGAGCGCCTCGGTCGAGGTCGCGTAGGAGATGCGGAAATAGGGGGCGAGACCGAAGGCCGAGCCCTGCACCACCGCGACGCCTTCTTCTTCCAAGAGCGCCGTGACGAAATCCTCGTCGGTCTTCAAGAGCTTGCCGCCGGCCGTCGTCTTGGCGAGCGTGCCCGCGCAGGACGGGAAGACATAGAACGCGCCTTCCGGGTTGGGGCAGACGATGCCCGTCGCCTGGTTCAGCATCGAGACGACGAGATCGCGCCGCTTCCGGAAGATCTCGGCATTCTTCGGGATGTAGTCCTGCGGCCCGTTCAGCGCCTCGACGGCCGCCCATTGCGAGATCGAGGAGGGGTTGGAGGTCGACTGCGACTGGATCGTGCCGATCGCCTTGATCAGTTCGGCCGGGCCGCCGGCATAGCCGATGCGCCAGCCGGTCATGGCATAGGCCTTCGAGACGCCGTTCACGGTCAGCGTGCGATCGTAGAGCTTCGGCTCGACCTCGGCGATGGTCGCGAACTCGAAGCCGTCGAAGACGAGATGCTCATACATGTCGTCGGTCATGATCCAGACCTGCGGATGCCGGAGCAGCACGTCGGCGAGCGCCCGCAATTCGGCGCGCGTATAGCCGGCGCCGGTCGGGTTCGACGGCGAGTTGAGGATCAGCCACTTGGTCTTCGGCGTGATCGCGGCCTCGAGCGCGGCAGCGCCGATCTTGAAGCCCTGCTCCTGCGGCCCGACGATCTCGACCGGTGTGCCGCCGCCGAGCGCCACGATCTCCGGATAGGAGACCCAGTAGGGCGCGGGAATGATGACCTCGTCGCCGGGGTTCAGCGTCGCCATCAGCGCGTTGTAGAGCACCTGCTTGCCGCCGGTGCCGACCGTGATCTGGTTCGGCGCATAGGTCAGGTTGTTCTCGCGCTTGAACTTCGCGGCGATGGCCGCCTTGAGCTCGGGAATGCCGTCGACGGCGGTATACTTGGTCTTGCCCTCGCGGATGGCGCGGATCGCCGCTTCCTTGATGTTCTCGGGCGTATCGAAATCCGGCTCGCCGGCGCCGAGGCCGATCACGTCGCGGCCGGCGGCCTTGAGTTCGCGCGCCTTGTTCGTGACCGCGATGGTCGCGGACGGCTTGATGCGGGCGAGACTGTCGGCGAGGAAGGCCATTTGAGCGGGCTCCGGCGGGCGAGGGGGCGAAGGATGGGCGGCGCGGAACCTAGTCGCCATGCCGAACCTTGGCAAGCCGAAGCTCGCCGATCGGCAGCGAAGCCGGCTCAATCCGGGCGATGGCGCCACGGCATCGTGATTTGACGCCGGACCCTGCCGCACTAGCTCTACGTTTCATGCAGAGACTTGCCGGGAGCGTGCCATGCTGATCAAGCGTCGACGGGGCTGGGAAATCGCCGAGCGCGAGGCAACGCCCGAGGCGGTGTTCCTCAACCGGCGCGACCTCATCGCCGCGGGCGGCTTCGGGCTGATGGCGGCGGCGCTGCCGCGGGCCGCGCGGGCAGAGGATGCCGATCCGAGCGCCGCGCTCTATCCCGCGAAGCAGAACCCGCGCTTCACGATCGACCGGCCGGTGACGCCGGAGGAGATCAATCTCCACTACAACAATTTCTACGAGTTCAGCACCGACAAGGACCTCGCCGAGGCGGCGCAGCAGCTGAAGACACGGCCCTGGACGGTGCAGTTCGAGGGGCTGGTCGAGGCGCCGAAGACGGTCGATATCGACGATCTCCTGAAGGCGATGACGCTCGAAGAGCGGCTCTATCGCCATCGCTGCGTCGAGGCCTGGTCGATGACCGTGCCGTGGACCGGTTTTCCGCTCGCGGCCCTCGTCGCCTATGCGAAGCCGCTCTCGGGCGCGAAATATGTGCGCATGGAGACCTTCATGGACGCCGACATGGCGCCCGGCCAGAACCAGCCGTTCTATCCCTGGCCCTATGTCGAGGGGCTGACCATGGCCGAGGCGACCAACGAGCTCGCCTTCATGGTGACCGGCGCCTATGGCAAGCCGCTGCCCAAGCAGATGGGCGCGCCGATCCGCCTGCATACGCCGTGGAAATATGGCTTCAAGAGCATCAAGTCGATCGTCAAGATCTCCTTCGTCGAGGAGCAGCCGCTGAACTTCTGGCAGCAGCTGCAGAGCTCGGAATATGGCTTCTGGGCCAATGTGAACCCCGAAGTACCGCATCCGCGATGGAGCCAGGCGACCGAGACGGTGATCGGCACCAATGAGCGCATCCCGACGCAGCTGTTCAACGGCTACGCCGCCTTCGTCGCCGACCTCTACAAGGGCATGGAAGGCCAGCCGCTGTATATGTGACGGCGCGGTTGCGATCGGCTGGTAGGCGCAGCAAGCGCGATGGCCGGATCGTCTTCACCTCCCCCTGAGGGGGAGGTCGGACCGAAGGTCCGGGAGAGGGTTTACGGCCTCTCCGGATAGTCCGTAAACCCTCACCCGCCGCGCTTCGCGCGTTGACCTCTCCCTCAGGGAGAGGTGAAGGGAAGGGCTCTTCGGGGGCTCAATGCTGCGCTGCCTTGCGGCAGCGACTGGACGCAGCATGGCACGTCCCGTGCGGTGCAGCGCTCTGGGTGCACCGCGAAAAGAAAAGGCCGGGCGCTCTTGCGAGGCCCGGCTAAGTCTTTGTTGCTGCGGCAGGGAAATGCGCAGCAAACACCTTCCAGAGGGAACAGTTGAGGTCCACCGGAGGCAGGGAGGAGATCGCCGCCGGCAACGCATCAACTGATGTGAATATGGAGCGGTCAGGCTGCTCAAACAACCAGCATGGATGCATCGCAGCTATGCATTTCCGGCAGAACAGGATGGAATTCCAACATCCGGCCGCAACCGGATTGCTGTTCCTGGAAACCGGGTCCATAGAAACGAATTTGCGACAGAAGGCCGAAAAAAAGCTACTGCGGCCATAGCGTTTATCGCAGTGCACTCAGGTGCATGCAACGCTGCCGCAAGAATGGGCGAATCAGGTGGCTGCCTTCAGAATTGCCAGTTCTGCGCCTTGGCGAGCATGAAGTCGCGGAAGGCGGTGACGCGGGCCGAATTCTTGAGCTCGGCCGGGTAGCAGAAATAGGTCGGGAAGCTCGGCACCTGCGCTTCCGGCATCAGCTTCACCAGCGTCGATTCGTCCTCGATCATGTAGTCGGGGAGGATGGCGATGCCGGTGCCGCGCTCGACCGCCGCCTTGATGGCGTAGATGTTGTTGATGCGCACGATCGGCTCGCGCGGATTGTCGGTCGAGCGGCCGGCGATCTCCAGCCAGTTCACGTCACGAATGTTCGGCGGAACCGGGACGCCGAAGGTGACGATGCGGTGGTGGTCGAGGTCTTCCAGCGTCTCCGGCTTGCCGAAGCGCTCGACATAGGCCGGCGCCGCATAGACGTGATAATGCGTCGTGAACAGGCGGCGCTGGATGAGGTCCGGCTGCACTGGCTGGCGCAGGCGGATGGCGACGTCGGCCTGGCGCATCGTCAGGTCGAGTTCCTGGTCGTCGAGGATCAGGTGCAGGTTCACCTGCGGATGCAGGTCGACGAATTCGTTCAGCCGCTCCGTCAGCCAGGTCGAGCCGAGCGCCACCGTCGTCGTGATGCGCAGCGTGCCGGTCGGCTTCTCGCGCGAATCGGTCAGGCGGATGCGCACGCCCTCGAGCTTCATCATCACGTCCTGCGACGTCCTGAACAGAAGCTCGCCCTGCTCCGAAAGGATCAGGCCGCGGGCGTGGCGATGGAACAGCGGGACGCCGAGGTCCTGTTCGAGCGCGCTGACCTGCCGGCTGACCGCCGACTGGCTCATGCCGAGCGTCTCGCCGGCATGGGTGAACGAGCCCGCCTGCGCGGCCGCGTGGAAGATCCTGAGTTTGTCCCAGTCCATGATGCGGCCGCCCCCGAGGCCTTCTGTCAGATCATTCCGCCGCGACGGCGGTCATGTCGGCGACCGGATTGGCGGCCACCCAGCGCTCGGCCTCGAGCGCCGCCATGCAGCCCTGTCCCGCCGCCGTCACGGCCTGGCGGAAGCTCTCGTCGGTGACGTCGCCCGCCGCGAAGACGCCGGGAACGCTGGTCGCGGTCGAATCCGGCGCCGTCCAGATATAGCCGGACGGCTTCAGCTGCAGCTGGTCCTTCACGATCTCGACCGCCGGCGCATGGCCGATGGCGATGAAGACGCCATGCGTGTCATGCTCGGTGATCGCGCCGGTCGTGACATTGCGCAGCTTGAGCCCGGTCACCGAGGGCGGGAAGCCGGCCTTGCCGGTCACTTCCGCGATCTCGGTGTTCCAGAGCACTTCGACATTGGCCTTCGCCATCAGGCGGTTCTGCAGGATGCGCTCGGCGCGGAAATGGTCGCGCCGGTGGATGATCGTGACCTTGTTGGCGATATGCGACAGATAGAGCGCCTCCTCGACGGCCGTATTGCCGCCGCCGACAACGAAGACGTCCTTGCCGCGATAGAAGAAGCCGTCGCAGGTGGCGCAGGCCGAGACGCCGAAGCCCTTGAAGCGCTGCTCGCTTTCAAGGCCGAGCCAGCGCGCCTGAGCGCCGGTCGCGATGATCAGGCTGTCGGCGGTGTAGAGCTCGCCGGAATCGCCCTTGAGCAGGAAGGGGCGCCGCGAGAGGTCCGCCTCGATGATGTGGTCGGTGACCATGCGCGTGCCGACATGCTCGGCCTGCAGCCGCATCTGCTCCATGAGCCAGGGGCCCTGGATGACGTCGGCGAAGCCGGGATAGTTCTCGACATCGGTGGTGATGGTCAGCTGGCCGCCGGGCTGGACGCCGGCGATGAGGATCGGTTCGAGCATGGCGCGGGCGGCATAGATGGCAGCCGTGTAGCCGGCGGGGCCGGAACCGATGATGATGAGCTTGGCGTGTTGCATGATGCGCCTGAGATGGTGACGGGCGACCGTTTCGGGAAGGCCGCAAGCAAGACCTGTTCAACGGGAACAGTAGAGGGTTGAACTCAGCGCATGCAAGGCGCCGAGCCATGCAATCCTGTGTGTTCTCACGAACAAATGTTTCCGAATCATGGCGCATCGGCCAGAATCTGCAAAAGTCGCGGGCCGGCGCCGCCGCTCGGCTGCCCGTTCCCTGGCGGTTCGCTCCGGCCGGAGGCATGCGCGTGAAGGCCAATCTCGACGCCATCGACTGGAAGATCCTCAAGGAGCTCCAGGACGACGGCCGCATGACCAATGTCGAACTCGCCCGGCGGGTCGGCATTTCGGCGCCGCCTTGCCTGCGCCGCATGCGGGCGCTCGAGGAGGCGGGCATCGTCACCGGCTATCGCGCGCTGGTCGACGAGAAGGCGCTCGGCTTCGACGTGACCATGTTCGCCATGGTCGGGCTCTCGAGCCAGGCCGAGGCCGATCTCAACGCCTTCGCCGTCCGCGTCAAGGATTGGGCGATCGTCCGCGAATGCTACATGCTGTCGGGTGAGGCCGACTTCATCCTGAAATGCGTCGCGCCGACGCTGCGCGCCTTCCAGGGCTTCATCGAGGAACTGACGGGCGCCGCGAATGTCGCCAGCGTCAAGACCTCGCTGACCATCCGCCGCATCAAGGACGCCCCGATCGTCCCGATCGGGTGAGCCGTCAGCCGGCGCGCTGTTCCATCCAGGCGACCGCGAAGGCGGTGATCGCGGCCGCGTCGACGAGGACGGCGGGCGCCTCGCCGATCATGCCGCGCGTCCCTTCGCCGGTGCTGAGGAAATCGGTGACGATTTCGGCGAAGTAGTCGTCGGCGAAGGTCGGCACGACCGGATCGCCGGTGTCGAATTCCTCGATCATGCGCCACTTGGTCCCGCCGGGCGCAGCAAACGGCACCTCGACGCGGCGGATGCGCTTGTCCTTCAGGCGGGCGAGATGCTCGGCATGGTGCAGCAGCGTCATGGTGTCGAGCGGCGCGCCGACATTCAGCACCTTGCCGCCCGCCGCGACCAGCCGCGCGAAGGGCGAGCCCTCGCCATAGCCGTAGTCGAGCGGATGGTCGGCGGTGAAGTCCGCGGCGCGGGCGCCGAGCGCGACCACCGAGGCGCCGGGATTGCCACTGCGCAGTGCCCCCGGCGTCGTGCGCAGGAATTCCGGGAAGACGCCGTTGTGGCGGATCGCGCGCGAGCGCAGCGGATCGAACGGCGGCAGATGCGCCCGCCACGCCGCCGGCACCCGCCCGTCCGCATCGAGAAGGGCGTCATAGTCGCCATCCCAGTCGGCATAGGCGAGGAGCGTGCCGCCCGGTCCGACAGTGTCGAGGAGGGCGCCGATCAGCGCGTCAGGTCCGTTGAGCAGCCGGCCGACGCTGCGCATCGCGGCATGGACCATCACCGCGTCGCCGGCGCAAAGGCCGAGGCGGCTGCAATCCGCCGCGAGATCCGATCGGGTCAGGAAGGCGGGCGTCGGCATGGCGCTATGGGCAGTGGTGGCGCTATGGGCAGTGGTGGCGCGACGGTGGCGTCACGGGGGAGGGGCGATCCGCTCCGGACGTGTCCGGAGCGGATGCGGGTCTCTAGCGGAAGCTGACGTCGAGGATCTCGTAGGAACGCTCGCCGCCCGGCGCCTGCACGGCGACGGTGTCGCCGGCCGACTTGCCGATCAGGGCGCGGGCGATCGGCGAGGAGATCGAGATGCGGCCGAGGCGGACATCCGCCTCGAGGTCGCCGACGATCTGGTAGGTCTTTTCTTCCTCGGTGTCCTCGTCGACGAGCTTCACCGTTGCGCCGAACTTGACCGTCTTGCCGGTGAGCTTGGCGACATCGATGATCTCGGCGCGCGACAGCTTGTCCTCGAGCTCGGCGATGCGGCCCTCGTTGAGGCTCTGCGCTTCCTTCGCGGCGTGATATTCGGCGTTTTCGCTGAGGTCGCCATGCGCCCGCGCCTCCGAGATCGCCGCGATGATGCGCGGGCGTTCTTCGGACGAGAGACGCTTCAGCTCGCGCTCGAGCGCGGCATGGCCCGGCGCCGTCATCGGAACCTTTTCCATGGTGTTCCAAGCCTTTTCTTCGTCTTGGCCCCCGCGGCTTTCCCGCGAGCGCACAATAATTCCCGGCACCGGCCGATTAGGCCGGTCCCTGGCACTGACATCGACTGCGACTTAGGAAGCGCACCGAGCCGCTGCAAGCGGCGGACGCCTCCGGCAGGGCGCTGCGTCGGCAGCACCCGGAACGCAGAGTGTCCTCTACGTTCGCGGCGAGCGCAAGAGGCGAAGTCCCGCGGCGCCAGCGGCCTCAGGCCGCCGGGAAATAGGATTGCAGCGGGCGCACCTCGAGTTCGCCGGTGGCATAGGCCGCGACGCCCTGCGAGGCGGCGATGGCGCCGGCCAGCGTCGTGTAATAGGGCACCTTGTGCTGCAGCGCCGCGCGGCGCATCGCGCGGCTGTCGCCGAGCGCGCGAACGCCCTCGGTGGTGTTGAACACGAGTTGCACATCGCCGTTCTTGATCGCGTCGACGATGTGCGGACGGCCTTCCAGCACCTTGTTGATCTTGGAGCAGGCGATGCCGGCCTCGGCGAGGAAGCGCTGCGTGCCCGAGGTCGCGATGATGCGGAAGCCGAGCGCCTCCAGGCGCCGCATCGAGGCGACGATGCCGACCTTGTCGCTGTCGCGCATCGAGACGAACACCGTGCCCGAGACGGGGAGGGCGTTGCCGGCGCCGAGCTGGCTCTTGGCGAAGGCGACCTCATAGACGCGGTCGAGACCCATCACCTCGCCGGTCGAGCGCATTTCCGGCCCGAGCAGCGTATCGACGCCCGGGAAGCGGGCAAACGGGAACACCGCTTCCTTGACGGCGATATGGTCGTGCTTGCTGGCCTTGAGGCCGAAGCTCGCGAGGCTCTCGCCGGCCATGATCCGCGCCGCGATCTTGGCGACGGGAATACCGATGGTCTTGGCGACGAAGGGCACCGTGCGCGAGGCGCGCGGGTTCACTTCGAGCACGTAGATCTCGCCGTCCTTGATCGCGTATTGCACGTTCATCAGGCCGCCGACCTTGAGCGCCAGCGCCAGCTTCTTGGTCTGCGCCTCGAGCTCGGCCAAAGTCGCCTCGTCGAGCGAATGCGGCGGCAGCGAGCAGGCCGAGTCGCCCGAGTGGATGCCGGCCTCCTCGATATGCTCCATGATGCCGGCGACGAAGACGTCCTTGCCGTCGGCGAGCGCATCGACGTCGATCTCGATCGCGTCCGAGAGGTAGCGATCGAACAGCAGCGGGTTCTTGCCGAGCAGCGTGTTGATCTGGCCGGTCTTGTCGTTCGGATAGCGCGCCTTGACGTCGGCCGGCACCAGCTCGGGCAGCGTGCCGAGCAGGTAGTCGCTGAGCGCCTCGTCCTCGCGGATGACCTGCATCGCGCGGCCGCCGAGCACATAGGACGGGCGGACGACGAGCGGATAGCCGAGATCGGAGACGACGAGGCGCGCCTGCTCGACCGAATAGGCGATGCCGTTCTTCGGCTGGCGGATGGCAAGCTTGACCAGCAGCTTCTGGAAGCGGTCGCGGTCCTCGGCAAGGTCGATCGCGTCGGGCGAAGTGCCGAGGATCGGCACGCCGGCGGCTTCGAGCGCGGCGGCGAGCTTCAGCGGCGTCTGGCCGCCGAACTGGACGATGACGCCATGCAGCGTGCCGTTCGAGGTCTCGGTGCGGATGATCTCCAGCACGTCCTCGGCGGTCAGCGGCTCGAAATAGAGGCGGTCCGAGGTGTCGTAGTCGGTCGAGACGGTCTCGGGGTTGCAGTTGACCATGATCGCCTCATAGCCCGCGTCGCGGAGCGCAAAGGCGGCATGGCAGCAGCAATAGTCGAACTCGATGCCCTGGCCGATGCGGTTCGGACCGCCGCCGAGGATGATGACCTTCTTCGCCGCCGAGGGCTCGGCCTCGCTGGCGAGGGTGCCGGCGAAAGGTGTCTCGTAGGTCGAATACATATAGGGCGTCGGCGAGGCGAACTCGGCGGCGCAGGTGTCGATCCGCTTGTAGACCGGATGGACATCGAGCCGCTGGCGCAGCGCCGCGATGTCGGCCTCCTGCTTGCCGGTCAGCGAGGCGAGGCGCTGGTCGGAGAAGCCCATCGCCTTCAGCCGGCGCAGAGCCGGCGCCGTCTTCGGCAGGCCATGCGCCTTGATCTTCTGCTCGGTCTCGATGATGCCGTGGATCTCGCGCAGGAACCAGCGATCGATCTTGCAGCTCTCATGCACCTCCTCGACGGAGAGGCCGAGCCGCATCGCCTGCGCGGCCTTCAGCAGCCGGTCGGGCGTCGGCGTGCCGAGCGCGGCGCGGATGGCGTTCTTGTCGTCGCCCTGGCCAAGGCCGGGGATCTCGGCCTCGTCGAGGCCGGACAGGCCGGTTTCGAGGCCGCGCAGCGCCTTCTGCAGCGATTCCTGGAAGGTGCGGCCGATCGCCATGACTTCGCCGACCGACTTCATGGCGGTGGTGAGCACCGGCGAGGCGCCGGGGAACTTTTCGAAGGCGAAGCGCGGGATCTTGGTGACGACATAGTCGATCGTCGGCTCGAACGAGGCCGGCGTCGCGCCGCCGGTGATGTCGTTCTCGAGCTCGTCGAGCAGGTAGCCAACGGCAAGCTTCGCGGCGACCTTGGCGATCGGGAAGCCGGTCGCCTTGGAGGCGAGCGCCGAGGAGCGCGACACGCGCGGGTTCATCTCGATGACGATCAGCCTTCCATCGTCGGGATTGACCGCGAACTGGACGTTGGAGCCGCCGGTCTCGACGCCGATCTCGCGCAGGACCGCGAGGCTCGCGTCGCGCATAATCTGGTATTCCTTGTCGGTGAGCGTCAGCGCCGGCGCGACCGTGATCGAATCGCCCGTGTGCACGCCCATCGGATCGATGTTCTCGATCGAGCAGATGATGATGCAGTTGTCCGCCTTGTCGCGGACGACCTCCATCTCATACTCCTTCCAGCCGAGGACGCTTTCCTCGATCAGGACCTCGTTGGTCGGCGAGGCGTCGACACCGCGCTCGACGATCTCGATGAATTCCTCGCGCGTATAGGCGATGCCGCCGCCGGTGCCGCCGAGCGTGAAGGACGGGCGGATGATCGCGGGCAGGCCGATATCGTCGAGCGCCGGCAGCGCCTCGGTCAGCGAATGGGCGAGGCGCGAGCGCGGCGTCTCCAGCCCGATCTTGGTCATGGCGTCGCGGAAGAGCTCGCGATCCTCGGCCTTGTCGATCGCCTCGGCGGTGGCGCCGATCATCTCGATGCCGAATTTCTCGAGCACGCCCATCTTCTTCAGCGACAGCGCGGTGTTGAGCGCGGTCTGGCCGCCCATGGTCGGCAGCAGGACCATCTTCTCGTCGGGACGCTCGGTGCGTTCCTTCTCGATGATCTTCGCCACGATCTCGGGCGTGATCGGCTCGATATAGGTCGCGTGCGCGAGGTCCGGGTCCGTCATGATCGTCGCCGGATTCGAATTGACGAGGACGATGCGGTAGCCTTCTTCCTTCAGCGCCTTGCAGGCCTGGGTCCCGGAATAGTCGAACTCGCAGGCCTGGCCGATGATGATCGGGCCGGCGCCGATGATGAGGATCGACTGGATATCTGTGCGTTTCGGCATGTCGTCTCGCGCGTGGCAAGAACCCCGGCACGGCAATCCGCGCGGGTTCTGGCAAGGGGCTTTCAGGCTAGAGCGGGCTTATAGGGGAAAAGCACGGGAGGGGGAACCCCCGCAAAGCCGGCGAAGGGGCCCCTGTGGAACCTTGTACAGAGGCCGGACTTGATGGCCTGTGGCCGAGGGCGGTAGTTTGCCTGAAAGGCCACGGCGCGAGATGAGCGTGGCCGCGTGCCACGCAGCGGGGGGAACGTCATGCGGCTCGGCGATCAGCGCGAATCGAACAATGTCGAGGATCGTCGCGGCGACAGCGGCGGCCTTGGCGGGGGCTATCGCCAGGCCGGCATGGGCCGGGGCATTCCGCTCCGCGGTGGCTCGCTCGTCACCATCGCCGTCCTCGTCGCCATCGGCTATTTCGTGTTCGGGATCAATCCCTTGCAGATGCTGGCGATGGTCACGGGCGGTGGCTCGGTGACGCAGGACCAGAGCTATGCGCCGTCCTCGCCCTCGTCGTCGTCGCAGACGAGTGCCGCGGGCGGCGCCTCGGATGCCGGCAAGCAGTTCGTCGCCAAGGTGCTCGGCAGCACCGAGGATGTCTGGACCGACATCTTCGCCGCCAGCAATCGCAGCTACAAGCCGACGCCGCTGGTGCTGTTCAGCGGCCGCATCGGCTCGGCCTGCGGCGCGGCGAGCGCGGCGTCGGGTCCGTTCTATTGCCCGAATGACGGCAAGGTCTATATCGACCTCGCCTTCTATGACGAGCTCAAGAACCGCTTCGGCGCGCCGGGCGATTTCGCCCAAGCCTATGTGATCGCGCATGAGGTTGGCCATCACGTCCAGGACCTGATCGGCGTGCTGCCGGAGTTCAACCGCCAGCGCCAGACCGCCTCGAAGAGCGAGGCCAACGAGATGTCGGTGCGGGTCGAATTGCAGGCGGACTGCTTCGCCGGCATCTGGGCCAACAAGACCGACCAGAAGGGCATGCTGGAGGCCGGCGACATCGACGAGGCGCTCAACGCCGCGACGCAGATCGGCGACGACACCATCCAGAAGCGCAGCCAGGGCTATGTCGTGCCGGACAGCTTCACGCACGGCACCTCGGCGCAGCGCAGCGCCTGGTTCAAGCGCGGCTACCAGTCCGGCCAGATGTCGGCCTGCGACACCTTCTCGGGCGCGATCTGAGCGTCCGACCCTTCGCATCACCGGGGAACTGGCCGAGCCACCGCTGAGAAGCGGCACGGCCGGTTCCTCCGTGTGCGTTGAGGCGGCTCGAACAGGCCCAACCGTCGCTGGCCGGTCGCGGGCGGCCGCCTTCGCCATGGCCCCGAGCGGCCCGGAATGCCCGGCCGCGGCCCGCAATCAGAAACCATAATTCCCCCATATCATATGCTTGACTTATGAAATGGACGGGCTATCTGTAGCTGACTACAGGATACAGCCCGGACGTCGAACCGCCATGTCAGATCCCACCGCCTTCCTCGGCACGCTGTCCCAGATCGGACGGCTGCTGCGCACCTATTGCGACCAGAGGTTTCGCGCGCTCGACCTGACGCTCGCTCGCGGCCGCGTCATGCTGCATCTCGGACGGGCCGGCTCGCCCCTGTCGCAATCGGCGCTGACGGCGCTGCTCGATGTCGAGCATCCGACCACCGTGCGCCTGCTCGACGGGCTGGAACAGTCGGGCCTCGTCGAGCGCCGTTCGGTTCCGGGTGACCGCCGCTCGAAGGACATCGCGCTGACGGAGGCCGGTGTGCCGGTCGCGGCGCGGGTCACGACCGCGATCGACGGCATCGCGCTTGCCGTCATCGACGGCATCGATCCGGCTGAACTTGCGGTCGCCGATCGTGTCCTGACGGAGATCCTCGCCAACCTCGCCCGCCTGTCGCGCGAGGCCGGTGCGCGTCCAGGGGAGGCGGCAGAATGAGTGCCGCGCTCGCCTATGCCCCGCGCGACCTCGCGGCGGAGCCTCGCCCGACCCCTGCCGCTGCGCCGGTCGCCGCGATGCCGGCGGCCGCGCCCGCCGCGCCGAGCCCGGTGCCCGCTGCCGTTCCCGCCTGGCGTGTCGCGCTCTATGGCGCCGCGTCGATCTTTCTCGGCGTGACGCAGGGGCTCGGCATCAACCTCGTCTCGGCCAATCTCCCGGGCATCCAGGGCTCGCTCGGCGTTACGCAGATCGAGAGCAACTGGCTGGTCGCCGCCTATATGGCGACGAACCTTGCCGGCACCGTCGTGCTCTACAAGATGCGGACGCAGTTCGGCCTCCGCCGCTTCGCCGAGCTCGGCCTCCTGTTCTATGTCGTCGTGACGGCCGCGCATCTCCTCGCCGACGATCTCCGCTCGGCGGTCATTTTGCGCGCCGTGATGGGCATCGCCACGGCGCCGCTCTCGACGCTCGCCTTCTTCTACATGCTCGAAGTGATGCCGCCGGCGCGGAAGCTGACGGTCGGCCTCTGCTTCGGATTGATGGGTGGCCAGATCGCGGTGCCGCTTGCCCGCCTGATCTCGCCCGACCTGCTGGAGCTCGGCCATTGGCACGGCCTCTATCTGCTCGAGACCGGCCTTGCGCTCGTCAGCCTTGCGATCGTCTTCCTGCTGCCGATCACGCATCCGCCGCGCCAGAAGGTGATCGACCGCGTCGATCTTCTCGCCATTCCGCTGCTCGCGATCGGCACCGGCGCGATCGCCGTGCTGATGACCGTCGGCCGGCTCTACTGGTGGTTCGATACGCCCTGGCTCGGCAGCCTCGCCGCCGTCGGCATCCTCGCGCTCACCGCCTTGCTGATCCTCGAATTGCAGCGGGCGCATCCGATGATCGACCTCCGCTGGCTGTCGAGCTCGGAGATGCTGATCTTCGCCGGATCGCTGCTCGTCTTCCGCATCCTGCTCGGCGAGCAGACCAGCGGCATGATCGGCTTCATGACCATGCTCGGCCTGCAGAACGACCAGCTGGCGACGCTCTATCTGATCATCCTTGCCGCGACGGTGGCCGGGCTCGTCGTCACCAGCCTGCTGATGGGGCCGGGGCGGACGCCGATGATCCACATGACCGCGCTGGTGCTGATCGCCGTCGCGGCGTTCCTCGATTCCCATGCGACCAGCCTGTCGCGGCCGGAGCAGTTCTACGCCACGCAAGCGATGATGGCCTTTGCCGGCGCGATGTTCCTGCCGCCGGCGCTGCAGGTCGGCTTCGGCCAGGCGCTGAAGCGGGGCGGCAATGCCATCGTCAGCTTCCTCGTCGTCTTCACGGGCACGCAGACGCTCGGCGGCATGATCGGCGCGGCCGGCCTCGGCACCTTCGTCACGCTGCGCGAGAAGCTGCATTCGAGCGCCCTCGTCGAGCAACTGACTGCGGTGAACACGCTCGTCGGCGAGCGCGTGCAGCTCTATGCGAATGCCTATGCCAAGGCGCTCGCCGATCCGGCGCTGCGCACGGCCGAAGGCGCCGTGCAGCTCGGCAAGGCCGCGACGCTGCAGGCGACCGTGCTCGCCTATGACGATCTCTTCCTGCTGATCGCGGCGCTCGCCGTCGGCGCGCTCGCGATCCTCATCCTCCACCAGGCCGTCGTCCTCTGCCGCGCCTCCCGCGCGACCCCCGCCGCAGCCTGAAACCACGAAGACCCGCCATGTTCCGCTTCTTGAAGTCCAGGATCCCCTATGCCATCGCGTTTGCCGGCATCGCCGGCGCGCTGCTCGTCCTCTATGCGTGGCAGCTGCCGCCGTTCCAGACGAGCCTCGTCTCGACCGACAATGCCTATGTGAAGGGCCAGGTGACGCTGCTCTCGGCCCAGTCGGCCGGCATCGTCACCGCCGTCCGCGTCCAGGACTATCAGCCGGTCACATCTGGCGAGGTGCTGGTCGAGATCGACGACCGCGCCGCCCGCCAGCAGCTCGCCACCGCCGAGGCGCAGCTGCAGAGCGCCGAGGCTTCGCTCGCGAGCTTCACTGCCAACCGCGCCGCCAAGGTCGCGAGCCTCGACCTTGCGAAGGCGCAGCGCGACAGCGCCGAAGCCGCGCTCGAGAAGGCCAATCTCGACAGTTCGCGCACCGCCTCGCTCGTCGCCAAGGGCATCTCCTCGTCCGCGACCGGCGACCAGACCCGCATCGCCGAGCAGCAGGCGACGGCCTCCGTCGCCGAGGCCAAGGCCAATATCGCCATCGCCGAACAGGCCGTCGCGCTGGTCGATGCCGGCCGTCCGACGCTGGAGGCCGCCGTCTCCAGCGCCGAGGCCGCCGTCGCGTTGGCAAAGATCGCGCTCGGCAACACGCATGTCGTCGCGCCGGTCGATGGCCGCCTCGGCGAGGTCGGCGTCCGCGTCGGCCAATATGTCGCCGCCGGGACGTCGCTCACCTCCGTCACCCCGTCCTCGGCCTGGATCATCGCCAATTTCAAGGAGACGCAGCTCGGTCACATGGCCGTCGGCCAGCCGGCGCGCTTCACCGTCGATGCGCTCGGCAGCCAGAGCTTCACTGGCCGGATCGTGCATTTCGCTCCGGCGGCGGGCTCGGAATTCAGCGTGCTCAAGGCCGACAACGCCACCGGCAACTTCACCAAGGTGCCGCAGCGCATCTCGGCGCGCATCGAGATCGATCCCGGCCAGGCGGGCACCGACGCGGTGCGGCCGGGCATGTCGGTGGTCGTCACGGTCGATACGGCGGCGCCGGCCAGCGCCGCCGTCGCCGCCGCCGATGCCGGCGCGCCTCGCGACGAGGTGGCGGTGCTTCGCTAGGAGCCGCCCACCGACAGCATCCAGTTGATGACGGCGCGCCAGTCGGTCATGCGGATCGGCGTGCCGTGGCTGCCGGTCTGGAACAGCACGAATTTCGAGGGATAGCCGGGCGAGGCGTTGCGGATCTGCTCGAAGAAGCCGGCCTGATCCTGCCAGGCGAAGACATTGTCGTCGCTGCCATGGCCGAAATAGAGCGGAATGCGGCGGGCGCCGGCCTGCATGGACGGGCTGGAGAGGAAGCCCTCGTCGGGCATCGTGCCCATCAGCAGCATGCCGGAGAGGAGGCCCGCCGTCTGCGGATCGTCGGCGAGCTGCCAGCAGAGCTTGCCGCCGAACGAGCCGCAGGCGAGGAACACCGGCGCGCCCGGCGAGCGCGACGCATATTGGGCGAGCAGCGCCTTGATGTCGGCTGCGCCCTTGGCGCTGAAATCGGTGAAATCGGGCGACAGATAGATCCCGCCGGCCTTCACGACCATGTTCTTGATGCGGTTGAAATTGCCGCCGAAGCTCCAGTCGTCGGCGCCGAGGAAGCGGGTGCCGTTCTGGCCGTGCAGGAAGACGACGATCATCCTGGCGGGGCGATCGGCGGCGCCGACCACCACGGTGCGCAGCGTCCGACCGCCGCCGCCCTTGTAGTCGACATGGCGCTGCTGCCAGTTCACGCCCGTGTCGACATATTTCCACTGGACCTTCTTCTCCGGCACCTCGTCGCGGGCATGGATGTCGCGCTGCTTGTTGTAGTCGACGACGATGAAATCGCCGTCGTTCTCCGTCTTGAGCACGCCCGGAAAGGCGAAGAGCTGATCCTTCTGCGGCGGCAGGCGCAGCGGCGCGGCCTCGGCCACCGAGACGGCGAAGGCGGCCGCGACCAGGACGGTCGTGATCGCGCGGAAGAGGGGGAGGCGCAGCATGGTCGGGATCCGCCGTTGGGTCGCTTCGCGCTCAAGATCGCATCGCGCGCGCCGCGCGCCAAGAGAGTGCCGGACGCCGGTGCCGCGTTCAGCCGCGGTTCATCGCAAACGCCGCAAGGATGCCCGGTGTTTGGCTGGACTTCGCCCGAGGGCGGTCGCGCCAATGCCGCTTTGTTGATGCTTCCTTGCGGAGCGAATCGGTCCGGCCCGGCTTCTATCAGCGTCGGACAGCGAAGGGATGGTGATCCATGAAATTCTGGGGCCTTGCAGGAGCCGCGCTCGTCGGCGGCGTCGTCGTCGCCAGCGCCGGGGTCCTTTCCGGCGTGATCGACGTTCCCTATTCGATCCAGATCGCTCCCAAGAGCCCGCCGGTGAGCCCGCCGGCCCCCGCGCCCGTCGCCGAGGCCGAAGAGCCCGCGCCGGAGCCGCAGCCGCAGGCGGCGGCGCCCCCGGCCGCCGCGCCGGCACCGCAGCCCGTCGCAGCCGCGCCAGTGGCGCTGCCGCCGCGTCCGCGGCCGAAGCCGGTTGCCGCGCGGCCGCAGCAGCCGCCCGCTGTCCAGCCGGTCCCCGTCTATGATCCGCAGCCGCAGGTGAACCAGCCGACCGGCGACATCGACTATTTCTTCGATGCGCTCGCGCCCTATGGCCAGTGGGTCGCCGATCGCAGCTATGGCTATGTCTTCGTGCCGGACCGGCGCGGCGCCGGCTGGCGGCCCTATCAGGAAGGCCAGTGGGTCTGGACCGACGATTATGGCTGGTACTGGCAATCGGCCGAGCCGTTCGGCTGGGCGACGTATCACTATGGCCGCTGGGACTACAGCCCGGATTACGGCTGGTTCTGGGTGCCCGGCGATGTCTGGTCGCCGGCCTGGGTGACGTTCCGCACCGGCGGCGGCACCGTCGGCTGGGCGCCGATCGCGCCGGATCGTCCGGGCTATGCCTATGGCCGACCGCGCCGCTACCAGCCGCCGGTCGCCGAAAGCTGGGTCTTTGTCGACCAGCGCCAGTTCGCCGGCGCCAATATCGGCCGCCGCGCCGCGCCGATCGATGAGATCGGCGGCTATCTCGACCGCGCCCAGGATGTTCGCCAGCCGCGCTGGCAGGATGGCCGCTTCTACAATGATCCGGTCGCCCGCCCGCAGCAGCCCTCGCGCGAGCTCATCTATGTCGACCGTGAGGATGATATCTTCGAGGACGATCGCGGCGGCCGCATCGGCGTGTTCCGGCCGCGTATCGACGACGGCAGCTTCGATCGCCGCCCTGACCGCTACGTCAACGACGTGCCGCGCGAGGATCGCAGCCTGATCAACCAGTTCGTGCCGCAGACGGGCACCGGCATCGACGCCGGCGCGCTCTCGGCGGCGCTGCTCTCCGTGTTGGCGCCTGCCGAACGGCGCACGCTCGACCAGACGCGCCTCCAGGACAACGGCGCCTTCCAGGCGGAGATCGATAGGCTCAACGCCGACAAGGCCGCCCTGATCGAACAGCAGCGCCAGGCGGCGGTGAGCCGCCAGGCCGAGATCGATGCCGCCGTGAAGAAGGCCGAGGCCGAGCGCCAGGCCGCCCAGGACCAGCTCAAGAAGGAGCGCGAAGCCAAGGCCGCGGCGGTCCTCGAGAAGGTCGCTGCCCAGCCTGCACCGCAGCCGCCGGCACCGCCCGCGCCCCCGCCTGCACCGCCTGCCGCGCAGCCGACCCCGCCGCCGCCCGCTGTCGAGCCCGCGCCTGCACCGGCAACACCGCCGGCCGCCGAGCCTCCGGCGAAGCCACGGCCGCCGAAGCCCGCAAAACCGGCCGACGCAGCGCCTGTGCCGCCGCCGCCGGCTGCTGCCGAGCCGCCCGCGGCACCGGCCGCTCCGCTTCCGGCCGCTGAGCCTCCCGTCAAGCTGAAGCCGCCGAAGGCTGAAAAGCCGGCTGAGCCAAAGGCCGAGCAGCCCGCACCGGCCGCCGAGCCAAAGCCGGCGCCCGAGCCGCAGCCGCCGGCCGCAGAGCCTCCGCCTGAGCCGAAGCCGCCCAAGGCTGAAAAGCCGGTAGAGCCGAAGGTGGAGGAGCCTGCGCCTGTCGCCGAGCCGAAGCCCGCGCCCGAGCCGGAACCGCAAGCGGCCGAGCCTCCGCGCGAGCCGAAGCCGCCGAAGGCCGAGAAGCCGGCCGAGCCGAAGGTGGAGGAGCCTGCGCCCGTCGCCGAGCCGAAACCTGCGCCCGAACCGCAGCCGCCGGCCGCTGAACCTCCGCGCGAGCCGAAGCCGCCGAAGGCTGAAAAGCCGGCCGAGCCGAAGGTGGAGGAGCCTGCGCCTGTCGCCGAGCCGAAGCCTGCGCCCGAGCCAGAGCGGCCCGCCGCCGAGCCGCCGCGTGAACCGAAGCCGCCGAAGGCCGAGAAGCCGGCCGAGCCGAAGGTGGAGGAGCCTGCGCCGGCTGCCGAGCCGAAGCCTGAGCATGAGCCGAAGCCGGAGCACGAGCAGAAGCCGGCAGCGGCCGAGCATCACGAGCCGAAGGGCGAGAAGCCTTGTCCGGAGGGCATGATGGCTCAGCCGGACGGCGTCTGCGCCGCGCCGTAACGACGATGATCAGGGGCCGGCGCGGCGCGCCGGCCTCAGGTCACGTCGGCATAGATCTTGTCGCCCTGCTCGTCGATGATCTGCTGACCCTTGATGATGATCAGCGCGACGGCGTCGTCGCGGCTCGAATGCTTGTCGACGCGCACGAAGCGATAGCTCTTCAGCGTTCCGCCGATCTCCTTTTCGATGACGCCGGCGGTCTGGTACTGCGCGCCGGCCTTCATCGGGGTCGGGCGGATCAGGTGGCCGCGATATTCGACGCTGTCGGCGCTGGCGCCGGCGTCCTTGCCGCTGGCGTCGCCGCCTCCAAAGAGCTTCTTCAGGAACGAGACCATGGCGGCACCTTTCTCCGGGCGGGTTGGCGATCCGCTGGGAAGTTAGTCACTCGGACGCCGCGGCGCCATGGCCGGCGGGTCTTTTCTAGTCGGTGAGGTCGAGATCGCCGAGCCGCAGGGCGAAGTCGCTCGGCGCAAAGGCCGGCACGACGAGGTCGTCCGCCGACCAGGGCGTGATCGAGCGGTAGCGGCCCGCTTCGGGATCGCGATGGACATGGATCCGCATGCCGACCGCATCGATCACCCAGAGTTCGCGCACGCCGAAATGCGCATAGACGAGCGCCTTGGGGCCGAGGTCATAGCCGAGGGAACTGTCCGAGAGTTCGACGGCGAGGAGGACCGTTGCGGGCGAAAGACCGCTGACGCCCACCGTGCGCGGGAACACCAGGAAATCCGGTTCGATGAAGGTGTCTTCCGACAGGCGGAAGGTGGTGTGAGGGATGAGATCGCCATCCGGCTGCATGGCGCCATGCCAGTGTCGCAGCAGGACGAGCTTCAGCGCCTCGTGTGGGGTGCCTTTCGGATGCATGGCGATCAATTGGCCGCCGATCAGCTCCACGCGGTCTTCGGCTCGCAGGATGCCAGCATCGCTCATCCGCTCCACGTCCTTCACGGTGAGGGGACGGTGCGGAAGATCATCCGCACCGGTGAGCGCGCCCATGTTCATGTCGGCAGGATAAACGAAAAGGGCCGCTCTCGCGAGCGGCCCAACTATCGGCAGCAGACAAGCGGCTGCTAATTCGGACTTTTGGTGAGGCACTGGTCGACGAATGAGAAAACACGGTCCCTGTTCTCATTTGACCAACCTTGGGGATGACGGGTAGTGACGACCCCTCGGCCGTCGGCATGCGAGAAGAAGCGCGTGATGCCATCATCGAAGGGCAACTTCGCAGGCAGAAAGCCTGACCTGCGTATGAGGTCTTTGACGTCAGAAATGCAGAAATCCGATATCGCGAATAACGTCATTCGCGGTCGAAGGAATTCAATCTCTTCTGCGAGCGCGGTCATGCTTATTCCCGCGATGCTGGCCCATTCCCGGCCGTTCGGCGGTGCTTGTCCTCCGATGCGGTCCATCTTGCAGACATTGGTCCAAGCGATGGATCGCCGAGTACGGTCGAACTTGTCCGCGAGTTGCCAGAACGCCGATCTATTGGCACGAGAAACCATCCAATGCGTCGATGCCACCGCACTCTGGATCTGATCATCTCCGGAGCCAACAGCAACGCCTAAAGGACCGGCGCTCTTGCCAACATACAGCAGGCCCGACTCGCTGCCTGAAACGTAGTCCGGACCTATGCCGGTCGCAAAAACGCCTCGCTCAGCCCAAGCGGAACGACGATTCGCCTCGACTAGTGCCTGCCATGTTCTGGGTCCAATAGCAGTAGAATGAATGCCCATTTGATTGTCTCCCCGACGATAGGATCTATCGGCAAAGGGAGAGAAACATGTGAGAATTTACGCGTCAATATTGCGTGTTGCGTAGAATAACCACTGTAGCGAGTAGGTACCTACTCGCTACAGAAATGCACTTTGCCGCACTCAATTGTCCAGGAAGCTCCTGAGCTTGCGGCTGCGGCTCGGGTGCTTCAGCTTGCGGAGCGCCTTTGCCTCGATCTGGCGGATGCGCTCGCGGGTGACGCTGAACTGCTGGCCGACTTCTTCCAGCGTGTGATCGGTGTTCATGCCGATGCCGAAGCGCATGCGGAGCACGCGCTCCTCGCGCGGCGTCAGCGAGGCGAGCACGCGGGTGGTGGTCTCGCGGAGGTTCGACTGGATGGCGGCGTCGATCGGCAGGATCGCCATCTTGTCCTCGATGAAATCACCGAGATGCGAATCCTCCTCGTCGCCGATCGGCGTCTCGAGGCTGATCGGCTCCTTGGCGATCTTGAGGACCTTGCGGACCTTCTCGAGCGGCATCGCCAGCTTCTCGGCCAGCTCTTCCGGCGTAGGCTCGCGGCCGATCTCGTGCAGCATCTGGCGCGAGGTGCGGACGATCTTGTTGATCGTCTCGATCATGTGCACGGGGATGCGGATCGTGCGGGCCTGGTCGGCGATCGAGCGGGTGATCGCCTGGCGAATCCACCAGGTCGCGTAGGTCGAGAACTTGTAGCCGCGGCGATATTCGAACTTATCGACCGCCTTCATCAGGCCGATATTGCCTTCCTGGATCAGGTCGAGGAACTGCAGGCCGCGATTGGTGTATTTCTTGGCGATCGAGATCACGAGGCGGAGATTGGCCTCGACCATCTCCTTCTTGGCCTGGCGCGCTTCCTTCTCGCCCTTCTGCACCATGTGCACGATGCGGCGATATTCGAACGGCTCAAGGCCGGTCTCGGTCGCCATCTGCTGGATCTCGCCGCGCAGCTCGCGGATCCGGTCCTTGCCGTTGGCGACGAAGTCCTTCCAGCCACGGCCGCCGAGATTGGCGACGCGGCGCAGCCAGTTCGGATCGAGCTCCGAGCCCTGGTATTCGCGCAGGAACTCCTCGCGCGAGACGCGATAGCTCTCGGCGAGGCGCAGCAGCTTGCCCTCGGAGGTGATGAGCTTCTTGTTGATGTCGTAGAGCTGCTCGACCAGCGAATCGATGCGGTGCTGGTTCAGCGACAGCGACTTGACCTCGACGATGAGGTCGTCCTTCAGCTTCTTGTAGCGCCGCTCCTGCGAGGGCGACAGCGTCTCGTTCTTGAGGCGGCCCTCGACGAGCTGGTCCTGCAGGCGGCGCAGCTTCTTGTAGTTCTCGGCGACGTTCTCGAAGGTCTCGACGACCTTCGGCTTCAGCTCGGCCTCCATGGCGGCGAGCGACATGTTGTTTTCCATGTCGTCCTCGTCGTCGCCTTCCCCTTCGGTCGGGATCGGCGGCTCGGCCTCTTCGCTCGTCTCGCCGAATTCGCCGCCGGGGCCGGCGATCGGCGCATTCTTGGCGTCGGGGCCGGCATAGGTCGCTTCGAGATCGATGATGTCGCGGAGGAGGATCTTGCCCTCGGCGAGTTCGTCCTTCCAGATGATGATGGCCTGGAAGGTCAGCGGGCTCTCGCAGAGCCCGGCGATCATGGTCTCGCGGCCGGCCTCGATGCGCTTCGCAATGGCGATCTCGCCCTCGCGCGACAGTAGCTCGACCGAGCCCATCTCGCGGAGATACATGCGGACGGGATCGTCGGTGCGGTCGGTCGGCTCGCGGGCGGTCGTCGTCTTGGCGACGGCCGTCCCGGTCGATTCGGCGAGTTCGCCAGCCTCTTCCTCGGCGTCGGCGGCCGTTTCCTCGGCCTCCTCGACCTCGTCGGCCTCGATCACGTTGATGCCCATTTCCGAGAGCATCGAGAGGATGTCCTCGATCTGCTCGGAGCCGACCTGCTCGGAGGGAAGCACGGAATTCAGCTCGTCATAGGTGACGAAACCGCGCTTCTTGGCGACCTTGATCATCCGCTTGACGGCGGCATCGGAGAGGTCCAGAAGCGGTCCGTCCTGGGGCTCGGACGTCGCCTCCGCGGCCTCTTCGTTCTCCTGAACCTTCGTCGCCATGCTCTTCTCCGTCCTGGCGGGGGCGGGGCGCCAGCTGATACCCGTCGCGCCCGCAAACCGCCGATTAAATCGATAGCGGCCGCGGGACATGTCCCGGACCGCGAATCACGTCCGTCACCAATAGGCTTCGTGTCTTAAGTGACGCCTAACCATAGTCGTTCCCTCGCGGCGTCCTAGACGGTGCCGAGACGGCGACCGGACGACGCCCCGAAGCCGTCGATCAGGGCCTCGGTGCCTTCGCTGTTCGCCATCTGCTTCTGGATGTCGACGAGGTGGGCCAGATTGGCGTCGCTCGGGTCGGAGGCGAGGGCAGCCTCGGCATCCTTCAATTCCTTATGTAACGTGCGCGCCTTGCGATGCAAGGTGAGCGCCTGGAGCCATCCGTCCAGCGCGTCCTGCGGCGGGGCCGATGCCTCGGCC
This sequence comes from Kaistia sp., assembly GCA_965229325.1. Taxonomy (GTDB): domain Bacteria; phylum Pseudomonadota; class Alphaproteobacteria; order Rhizobiales; family Kaistiaceae; genus Kaistia. The sequence goes on from OZ245873.1 coordinate 4,934,637, forward strand.
TGCCAGATGCCGCCCAGCTTCAAATGACGATCCAACCGTTCCACCAGTTCGCCCAGCCCCGCGCCGATCAGACGCTGCATCAGTGCCTCGGAGCCGACATGCGGATCTTCGGCCGCAATCTCTAGGATTTGCGAGCGAAGAGAGTCAAGGTCGCGATTCGTCAACTCGAGATGTGCGAAGGCGTCGAAATGGTCGGCGATGAGGTCCGGGTGATGCGCCATGGTCATCACCAGCACCGTTTCGCGAAGGCCCGCCACAGGCCGGCTCTTCAGTTGCTGCAGCGCCGCCGAGACCGGCGGGGTCTGCATGCGGAAGCTCGGGACATAGCGCGCATCGGCGGGACCGTCGGGTTTGCCGCGGCGAAATGATGCCGTGCGCGGGGCGGGCGCGCGCCGGTTGCCCTGCTGCTGCCCGGCCGGTCCGCCGCCGAAAAGGGCGCGGGCCCGTTCCGAGAGCGCTTGTTCGTAGTGGCGGCGCACCGTCTCGTCGCCGACCGAGCGGGCGATGTCGCGCAGCTTCGCATCGAAGGCGGCGCGACGTTCCGGCGTCTCGAAGCCGCCCTGTTCCGTCTCGCGCGTCCAGATCATCTCGACGAGCGGCTTGGCGGCGGCGAGGATCTCGGCCATCGCGGCGCGGCCGGACTGGCGGATGAGATCGTCCGGGTCCTGACCCTCGGGAAGCAGCGCGAAGCGGATCGAATAGCCGGGCTTCAGCAGCGGCAGCGCGAGATCGACAGCACGCCAGGCGGCACGGAGGCCCGCCTTGTCACCGTCGAAGCAGAGGATCGGCTCGGGCGTGTGGCGCCAGAGCAATTCGAGCTGGCGGTCGGTGAGGGCGGTGCCGAGCGGCGCGACGGTGTGGCCGAAGCCGCCGACGACCATCGAGATGACGTCGACATAGCCCTCGACGACGATGAGCGTTCCAGCGGATTGCGCGGCCTTCCGAGCCTCGAAGGCGTTGTAGAGCAGGTCGCCTTTCTTGAAGAGCACCGTCTCCGGCGAGTTCAGATATTTCGCCTGCGCGTCCGGCGAGAGCGCGCGGCCGCCGAAGGCGACGATGCGGCCGCGGAGGTCGGTGATCGGGAACATCACGCGGTCACGGAAGCGGTCGAACGACACGGGGACGTCCTCGCCGCTGACGAGGAGGCCGGTCGCCACCATGTCGTCATGGCTGACGCCCTTGCCGGCGAGATGCTCCTTGAGCGCATTGCGGCTCGAGCGCGCATAGCCGAGGCGGAAGCGGCGCTGGATGTCGGGGCCGAGGCCGCGGCCGCCGAGATAGCCGCGCGCATTGGCGCCCTCGCGCGCCTGCAGCCCGTCCTCGAAGAAGCGGCAGGCGAGCTCCATCACCTCATGCAACGAGGCGCGCTGCTTCTCCACCGCCTCGGCGCGCTCGTCGCGGGCGGGCAGGGCGATGCCGGCGTCGGCCGCCAACCGCTCGACGGCTTCGGGGAAGGAGAGGCCCTCATGCTCGGTCAGGAAGGTGAAGTGGTCGCCCGAGACGCCACAGCCGAAGCAGTGGTAGCGGCCCTTGCGGTCGTCGGCATGGAAGGAGGGCGACTTTTCGCCATGGAACGGGCAGCAGGCCCAGTAGTCGCCCTTGGCCGGCTGCGACTTGCGCCTGTCCCAGGACACACGCGGGCCGATGACGCTGGAGAGCGGCAGGCGGGCGCGAATGTCATCGAGAAAGGAAGGGGAAAAGCGCATGGACGCTCCGTCGCCGAACCCGACATCATGTAGGTGTTCGCTAGGGCCGAGGCAAAGGAAAGCGCGGACTTATCCCTGTGATTCAGGGGCGCCGGCCTGTTCGGCGAACGCATCGCCCCAATCGGCGCGCCGGGCGGCCTTGAACACCTCGCCTTCGCGGCGGGTGACGAGGCGGTCGGCGCGGCTGCCATCAGGACGGCAGAGCTTCAGTGTGACGCGGCCGCTCGCAGCGCGGGGCGAGGCGAGGACCCGCGCGGGCCGTTCCGAGACCGCCACGCGGCTCGCGGCGAGATAGATGAACTTCTCGTCCTCGAAGGGCACTTCGGCGTGCTTGGTGCGGAGGTGCACGCGGCTGCGCGCCACGCGCGCTACGAAATGGCACCAGTCGGGCGGCACGATCGGGCAGGGCGCCTCATGCGGGCAGGGCGCGGCGATCGTGGCGCCTTCGGCGATGAGCGCGGCGCGCGCCTCCAGGATGCGCTGCCAGCCGGCGGGCGTGCCGGGCTCGATGATGAGGAGAAGACTGCGCGTCGCCTGCCAGGCGGCGGCAACGAGCGCCGAGCGCGCCGCGGGCTCCAACTCGTCGAGCACATAGGCCACCGTGACGAGATCGTGGGCGGCGAGCGGCGGCGGGGCGCGCTTGAAATCGTCAGCGCGCCAGTCGCGCGCGATCCGGTCGGCCTCGGCAAGGCGCTCGCCCTGCCGCCGCATCGCGGCGCTGCCCTCGATGAGGGTGGCGCTCGCCAGCGAGGGCCAGCAATCGGCGGCGGCGAAAACGGCGGTGCCGGGGCCGGCGCCGAGATCGAGCTGGGTCACCGGCGCGAAGGCGGGGAGCTGTTCGGCGGCGGCCGCCATCGCGCGCCGCGTTGCGCCATAGGTGGCGGGGAAGCGGGCCGCGAGATAGGCGCGCGCCGCAGCATCGGCGCCGACATGGAAGCTGCCGTCGCGAAGCTCGGCGCGATAGCGGGCCGAGAGCGCGGCGGCGCTCGCCGCGAGCTCATCGGTCGAGACGCCGGCGAGCGCCGCGTCGATGGCCGAGCGAAGGGCGGGCGGCAGGTCCATCGCGTCAGAGGTCCATGGCGAGGAACCTGCGGGGGTCAGGCGGTCAGCGCTGCCTTGACGGCCGCGCCGGCCTTGGCGAAGTCCATGGCGCCGGCATGGCGCGCCTTGAGCTCGCCCATCACCTTGCCCATGTCCTTGATGCCGGCGGCACCCGTCGTGGCAATGGCGGCTGCGATCGCGGCGGAAACGCCGGCCTCGTCGAGCTGGCGCGGCAGGTATTCCTCGATCACCGCGATCTCGGCATGCTCCTGAGCGGCGAGCTCGGGCCGGGCGTTCTCTTCATAGATGCGGGCCGATTCCTGGCGCTGCTTCACCATCTTGGCGAGCAGGTCGATCAGCTCCGTCTCGGTGGCGGCGGTCGTTCCGGCGCCGCGGGCGGCGATGTCGCGATCCTTGATCGCCGCCGAGATCAGGCGGAGCGTGCCGGTGCGCTGCTTGTCCTTGGCGAGCATCGCGGTCTTCAGGTCCTGATTGATGCGGTCGCGCATGGCTTAAGCTTCCTTCCATTTTGCCGGCACCATAGGGCCATCGGTTTCGCCATTCAAGCCACTTTCAGCTAAGCTATTGAAAGTACTTGAGATTAATTTGGAGGCCATGGTTGACGCGCGCGGCTCGATCGCCTAGGTTCCGCGCCGACGTCGACAGGGCGGCGGGTCGCAAGATCCGGCGCGCCTTGGCATGCGGGCATGCACACGGCGTCGCCAGCTTGACGGTGCTTCGATCATGACCGACGGAACGATTGCGATGGCCGAGGATGCGGTGTGGGCGGAGCCTGCCCCGACGGCACTTCTTATTCTTGCCGATGGAACCGTGATCGAGGGCCGAGGCATCGGCGCCACGGGCCACGCTGTCGGCGAGGTCTGCTTCAACACGGCGATGACGGGCTATCAGGAAATCCTGACCGACCCCTCCTATGCCGGGCAGATCATCACCTTCACTTTCCCGCATATCGGCAATGTCGGCACCAATGACGAGGATATCGAGACGGTCAACATGGCCGGCGCCTCGGGTGTGCGCGGCTGCGTCATCAAGACCGACATCACCAATCCGTCGAACTATCGCGCGCTCAGGCATTTCGATGCCTGGCTGCGCGCGCGCGGCATCATCGGCATCGCCGGCGTCGACACGCGGGCGCTGACCGCGCTGATCCGCGACAAGGGCATGCCGAACGCCGTCATCGCCCATGCGCCCGACGGCGCCTTCGACCGCGCTCAGCTTACGGCCGAGGCTGCCGCCTGGCCGGGCCTCGAAGGCATGGACCTCGCGCCTGACGTCACCACCGGCCAGTCCTTCCGCTGGGACGAGACCACCTGGGTCTGGAACGAAGGGTTCGGCCGGCAGGAAGCGCCGCGCTACAAGGTCGTCGCCGTCGACTACGGCATCAAGCGCAACATCCTGCGGCTGCTGGCCGAGGCCGGCTGCGCCGTCACCGTGCTGCCCGCCACCGCGAGCGGCGAGGAGATCCTCGCCCATCAGCCGGACGGCGTGTTCCTCTCGAATGGTCCGGGCGATCCGGCCGCGACCGGCGCCTATGCCGTGCCGGCGATCCGCGCCGTGATCGAGGCGGATGTGCCGCTGTTCGGCATCTGCCTCGGCCATCAGCTGCTCGGCATCGCGCTCGGCGGCGAGACCAAGAAGATGCATCAGGGCCATCACGGCGCCAATCACCCCGTGAAGGATCTGACGACAGGCAAGGTCGAGATCACCTCGATGAACCACGGCTTCGCGGTCAATTCCGCCTCGCTGCCTGCTCATATCGAGGAGACGCATGTCTCGCTGTTCGATGGCTCGAACTGCGGCCTCAAGGTCAAGGACAAGCCGATCTTCTCGGTGCAGTACCATCCCGAGGCCTCGCCGGGGCCGCAGGACAGCCATTACCTGTTCACGCGCTTCGTCAACATGATCCGCGCCCGCAAGGGCGAGGAGGCCCTGCCCGAGCAGGGCTGACGCTATCGGTGCCCGGCGCGGGATCGCTTCTTGCGCTGCAGCGTTTGACGCTTAGATGCAGGGTCCAGGCGTCATGCGTTGGGGGCACAGTTGGCTGATACCGTCATTATCCTGAACGCGCGCGCCGGTACGATCCGCGACCTGCAGCCGAGTCAGGTCGAGTCTCAGGTGCGCGAGGCCTTTTCCGGCCACACCGAGAGCGTCGCGGTCGAACTCGTCGAAGGCGAGCGCTTCATCGCCGCGATCGACAAGGCGGCGGCGTCGGAGGCCTCCACCATCATCGTCGGCGGCGGCGACGGCTCCGCGGGCTATGCGGCGCGGAAGCTCGCCGGCAGCCCGCGCGCGCTCGGCGTGTTGCCGCTCGGCACCATGAACCTCTTCGCCCGCAGCCTCGGCATTCCGACCGACCTCCATCTCGCGCTCGATATTCTGGCGCGGGGCGAGCCGAAGCGGATCGATCTCGGCTCCGTCAACGGGCGCATCTTCCATACGCTCGCAGGCCTCGGCTATTTCGCCGAGGTCGCGCGGGCGAGGGCGCAGGTGCGCGAGGACACCAACCTGCCGTTCGGGCGCTATATCGCGGCGGCGCGCGCCTCGCTGCGCGCCTTCGTCCGTCCGGGCATCCTGGAACTCACCATCGAGGCCGATGACGGCCGGCGCGACATCGAGGCCTATGCGCTGTTCGTCGGCAACAACCGCCTCTCGGATGGCGGCTTCGACCGGCCGCGTCTCGACGAGGGCCTGCTCGAGGTGCACTACGCCGAGGGCGCCGATTTCGGCAATCGCATGCAGGCGGCGATCGATCTTCTCGCCGGCCGCTGGCGCGAGAACCCGGCGATCCAGTCGTTCACGGCGAAGACGGTGACGGTCAAGAGCCGCCGGCCGAGACTGTGGGTCTCGGTCGACGGGGAACTGTCGCGGCTCGACACGCCGCTGAGGTTCGAGTGCCGCGCCGGCGCGCTGAATGTCCTGATGCCGCCGGCTGCCGATCAGCGTGGCGAGATGGCGTAGACGATGGTCGCGCTGGCGGCGATTTCCTGGGTGCCGCCCATCACGGGCGAGGCCGGCGCCGCGTCCTTCATCGCCATGGCGCGGAAGACCGGCGGGCCGCCGCCTTCATTGGCGCTGATCGACTGGATCGCGCCGAGCTTGACGCCCGCCGCCTCGGCCATCAGTTCCGCCCGCCGCCTGGCCTCGACGATCGCCGCCTTGACGGCCGCATCGCGCAGCGCCTCCGACTTGCCGATCTCGAACGACACGCCGTTGACGCGGTTGGCGCCGGCGCTGATCACCTTGTCGAGGAGGGGACCCGACTTGCCGATGTCGCGGATGCGCACGGTGACCTGGTTGGAGACGCGGTAGCCGGTGATCGTCGACTGGCCCTGCGGATCCTTCGACGGATCGGAATAGACGGGCTCGACGAAGAGGCCTGATGTCGCGACATCCTTCTTCTCGATACCGGCGCCGGTGATCGTGTCGACGACGGCGTTCATGTCCTTGGCGTTGGCGGCGAGCGCGTCCTTGGCGGTCGCGGCTTCCGAGACGACGCCGAGCGAGACCACGGCGATATCGGGCGCGGCGCTTGCGCTGCCCTCGCCGGTCACGGTCAGCACCGGCGGGCTGGCCGCGTCGGCGAGCGCCGGCAATGCCAGCGCGGCGACCATGGCCGAGGCCAGCAGGCTTCGCTTCAGAAGAAGCACCGGAGTATTCGTCATGCGCATGGACCTCGTCTCCCCACTTTGGCGGCGTCGCTGCCGCGTTCGACGTCACCGATAGGTGGCTATTGCGACACGAATGCGGCCTTGCCGCGCTCGACCCATGCAACGCGACGGACCGACGATGGTTGTTCGCTGTCGGCACCGGTTGGTTGGATTTGCGCTGGTGGACGATCATTCTGTAAGAGAAGCGCCGGGTATTTTCAGGAGCTCTTGGTGGAAGCAGCGCGACACAGCGCGGAAGAACGGCGGATCGCGGCGCTGCGCGGCTACGACATCCTCGACACGCCGCGTGAGGGCGAGTTTGAAGACGTGGTCCGCGTCGTCAGCGCGATCTGCAAGGCTCCGATCTCCGTCATCAATCTGATCGATGAAGGCCGGCAATGGTTCAAGGCCGAGGTCGGTCTCGGCGTGCGGGAACTGCCGCTGCCGGCGTCGATCTGCGCCCATGCGATCCTCGAGGAGGATTTCATGATGGTGCCGGACACGCTGGCCGATGCCCGCTTCGTCGACAATCCGCTGGTGATCGGCGCGCCGGGCCTCCGCTTCTATGCCGGGGCGCTCCTGAAGACGCCGGACGGGCTGCCGATCGGCACGATCTGCGTGCTCGACACCGAGCCGCGCGGCCTCGACGCCAACCAGCAGGCACTGCTCCGGCTGATGGCGAGCCAGGTCATGAAGCTGATCGCCTCGCGCCAGCTGGTCAACGCCGAGCGGATGGCCCGGCAGCGGGCCGAACTGCTCGCGGCCGAGAACGAGACGCTGGCGCGGGAGAGCGACCACCGCGTCATGAATTCGCTGCAGCAGGTCTCCTCGGTCCTCGCCCTGCAGGCCCGCAGCGCCGCGCCGGCCGTCAGGGCGGAACTCGACAGCGCCCGCAACCGCGTCGATGCCATCGCCCATGTCCACCGCCATATCCACCGCGCCGGCAGCCTCGCCGCGATCGAGGCCGGTCCGTTCCTCTGCCAGCTCTGCGAAAGCATCGGCGAGACGGCGCGGTCTGGGATTTCGGTGAGGCTGGTGGAGGCGGAGGGCGGGCCGCTGACGCCGGACCAGGCGAGCGCGCTCGGCATGATCGTCGCCGAACTCGTCGCCAACAGCCTGAAGCACGGCTTTGCCGACGGCCGCGGCGGGACGATCGAGATCCGCTATGTCTCGGATGATCGCGGCTGGCGGGTCGAGGTGCGCGACGACGGCGTCGGATTGCCGGCCGGCTTCGATCCCGCCTCGAGCAAGGGCGTCGGCATGCGCGTCATCGGCGCGATGGTCCGCCGTCTCGGCGCTGTCCTGACAAGCCTGTCGGATGGCGCCGTGACGGTCTTCAGGGTCGAGAAGCCGGCGGAGTCGACCTGAGCAGAGCCGGCGTTCCGCCGGGCGCGTCAGCTGCGCCCGGCATCAGCCTCAGTGGCTGATCGGCACATAGACATAGGTGACCTTGTCGTTCGGGTCGGCGAGCAGATAGCCGACGAGGCCGCCGGCCGCGGCGCCGCCGAGACCGACCAGCGCCCAGCTGAGGCGCCCGTTCTCATAGACCGGAGCCGGCTCCTGCGGGATGATCTCATCCGGCGTCAGGTCGGCGCCCGCAACCTGCGAGTCCGCCTTGCAGCCGAGCTTCTGCGAGACCGTGGTGATCGACATCGGCGACAGCTTGACGGTGCAGCCCTCCGCATAGGCGAGCGTCGCCTTGGAGCGCGGCGCCACCAGGACGCGGCTTCCGTCCGGAACGATCGCGCTGGCGCCGATCTTGACGAAGCCCTTGCCGCTGTCGACGAGGACGGATCCTTCCTCCAGCGTCACGGTCGCGGACGGTGCCGCCATCGCGCTTCCGGCGGTGAGAGACAGTACAATCAACGTCATTGCATGCATGCGCATCATCAATCCCCCGGAGATCCCGCTGGTCGCAGCGACCAGTCAACATACACGTGATCATCGATCCTTAACGCTAATAATTGGTTAAATTGGCGGAGCCGAAGCATTGAGACGTTCGCTGGCCTGCTGGCGGGGCCGTCGCACAATAAAGAAGCGACTTTGCGCTGCTCATTCACAGCCGCGGCGGCGTCGGAAACTTGGAGACGACGCCAGCCGCCATCGCGGCGCCGGTAACGCCGACGCGAAGTCTTAGGTGCGGTGCACCATTGATATTGCGTCGCAATATGGGCGGCGCGGGGCGAGAGGCCGGCCTCGGGATCCGGTTCTGCCCGCTGTCAATGTGAGGTGGAGAGGGGACGGTCGCGGGGCCGCAGCGGTCCGCTCCGTCACTGCGGCAGGCAGCCTGCGCCCGCACAAAAAGAGGCTATGCCCGCGTAAAGAAAGGCCGGCGGCGAGGCTCTTCGCCATCGCGCCGGCCCGGCATGGTGGGAACGACACGGCCGAAGCCGTGCCGATCGTCCGCGTGGGGAGCCTGATGCCAGCGCCCGGCGGTCGTCGAGGGGAGGGCCTCAGGCCGCCTGCTGCGGCAGCGGCTCCGGCGCGCCGTTCTGCGTGAACTTGCGCAGCAGCGTCTCGAAGTTCCGGAGCGAGAACTGGTGGATATAGATCAGTTCCAGCGCGTCGTTGCCGACCAGTTCGGCGAGCTTCTCGGCCGGCAAGGCCTTCAGCCGCTCGCGCGAGATGCAGTGGAAGCCGGACAGGAGCCGCTGCGACCCGTCGGGCAGGGTGACATTGGCCTGCGAGGGTTCGAGCAGGTCGAGTTCCTGCAGCAGCGCGCCGAACGCCTTGGTGCGCTGGTGCTCGCCCTGATAGGCGTTGACGAATTCCAGCACCCGCTCGAGATAGGGCGTGCGTTCGCCGGCCTCGTCGAACAGGCGCTGGCCCTCGCGTCCCTTGCGGTCGAGGCCCTCGAAGGCCTCGTCGATGCAGAGCGTCAGCGTTTCGCCGTCTTCCGAGGCCGAGAACACGAAGGGATAGCGGCGGATGAACGCCGGCACATAGTCGGCATTCCAGGTGCCATCGGCATTGACGAACAGGCTGTGGCCGCTGTCGATGCCGACGACGACGATCGGCAGCACAACATCGCCATCGAGCGAGAAGACGATCGGATAGTCGTGCGCGGCCGCCGCGAACTCGACCGTCATCAGCGGAACCGAATTGACCTCGGCGGCGAAAGCATAGCCCTTGCCTTCGCGAACTGTGAATTCAGCATGCCGTGCCTTGGAGATCGGCGTCACAAGTTCATAGAACAACAATTGCTTCGAACTCATCGAAATCTCCCGCCGGCTAACGATTTATGACTGGACAGGCGGTCTGAAACGCCCGGAGGGAAAGCTTGCCCAGCGCCAACCCCGCTGTCAATATCGCGCGCTCATCGCCTCGGGGCGACTTCAGGGTGGAACCAATGCTCGTTCGTCTTGTGTTTGCGGGGCTGGTACTGCTGGCGGCGACGTCGTCGTCTCGGTCCGAGATGGTCGATTGCCTCGTCTCGCCGCATCGCGTCGCCGAGCTCGCCTTCGGCTTTGCGGGCCGTGTCGAGGCGATCGACGTCGAGCGCGGCGACAGCGTCCGCAAGGGGCAGCTCCTCGCCAGCCTCGACACCTCGATCGAGCAATCCAACATCGCCATCGCCGAGGCGCAGCTCGCGGCGACCGCCGAGATCGACTCGGCCAAGGCGCAGCTTGGCGTTGCGGAAAAGCGCTTGCAGCGCAACAAGTTGCTGTTCGATCGCGGCACGCTGTCCGCCGGCCAGTTCGAGGAGATCGAGGGCGACGAGGAGGTGGCGCGGCTGAAGCTCGCCGAGCTCAGCGAGGCGCGCCGGCTGAGAACGCTGGACGTCGCCCGCGCCCGCGCCATCATGGCGCTTCGGACCATCGTCAGCCCCTTCGACGGCGTCGTCGTCGAGCGCCATGTCTCGCCCGGCGAGTATGTCGACACCAAGCGCGTCGTGACGATCGCCGAGATCGATCCGCTCTTCGTCGACATGATCGTGCCCGCCGCGGCGTTCGATCGGGTGAAGCCCGGACAAGTGATCTCGGTCACACTTGACCACCCTCAAGGGTTGACCGTGAAGGCGACAGCGAGCGTAATCGACCCGTTCGTCGACGCATCGTCGGGGACCTTCCGCGTTCGGGCGACACTCCCGAATGCCGATCGGTCGATCGTCGCCGGGTCGCGCTGTCAGGCCGAACTCGGCCAGACCGCAAGCGGAACCGGGCAATAGCCCATTAAAGGCAGCCTCATAGAAGGTTGTCCGTGCCGACTCTGTGCCGTTTCATAGAATTCAATACTTTGAATTCAGTAAGCCGGCAGTGTTGGTGTCCTCTTCGACTCACAGTGAGACAAACTGCGCCGTCTTTGTGCGCGCGATTTCGATTCGAGGTGGCGCGCAATCTTTTGCCCGTCAGGATCGCGTCTGGCGATATCTTCTACGACCATTGATTGATTGCGACAGGCGGCGTATTGGTAGGCGACATCTCGATCGAGGGGCGGACCCATGGCCTATCAGCGCGCAGCACGACGTATGCCGGGGCTCGACCTTTTGGCAAAGGCGCAGAAGAGCTGGGCTCGCCGGCAGCAACTCGCCGAGGAGAAGGCGCTCAGGCAGCGGTCGCGGCTGATCCTCGAGACGCTGGAGCCGCGCATCCTGATGGCGGCGGACCCGCTCGCCTTCGTCGCCGACCCCACCATCGCGCAGGACCTCTCGATCGCGATCGTCGACAAGCTCGGCGTGCCGACCATCCAGATGATGGAGACCGCCACCTCCAAGATCGTGCTGGAACAGGCCGTCTCGAAGACCAGCCGCCTCGACATCACGCTCTCGAATCTCGCTGACAAGATCACCATCAAGTCGGACTTCACCGGCGTCATCCCGGTCACCATCGCCGGCGGCACCGGCGTCGACACCATCGTCGGCCAGACCGGCTCCGGCCTGACCTATTCGGTCGAGCGGGCGGCGGGCGGATCCGTCGCCGGCATCACCTTCGACGCCATCGAGAAGCTGAAGGGCCAGGACGCGATCAGCGACGTGTTCTCGCTGAAGACCGGCGGATCGATCGCGAACGGCATCGACGGCGGCACTGGCGCCACCGACAGCCTCCGCGGCAGCGGCCAGGCGCTGACCTTCACCGTGAATGCGGCCAATGGCGGCAAGGCCGGCGGCGTCGATTTCGTGGGCATGGAATCGCTGCGCGGCGCCGACGGCTTCGACGACACGTTCGAATTCGGCGTGCTCGGCTCGATCTCCGGCGGCATCAATGGCGGCACCGGCGACAGCGACACGCTCGTCAACAAGACCGGTCTCGGCCAGACGGTCACGATCGATCGCGCCAATGGCGGCAGCGTCGCGACCCTCAGCTTCGATGGCATCGACAACCTTCGCGGCGCGGACGGGGTCAGCGACGTCTTCATCCTCAAGGCGGGCGGCTCGCTCGGCGGTGGCATCGACGGCGGCGTCGGCGGCACAGACCGGCTCGAGGGCAGCGGCCGGGCCCTGACCTTCACCATCGACAGCGCCAATGGCGGCACGGCCGGCGGCTTCAGCTACAAGGGCATCGAGACGCTTCGCGGCGCCGATGGCTTCAACGACACGTTCGAGCTCGGCGCGCTCGGCTCGATCTCCGGCGGCATCAATGGCGGCACCGGCGACAGCGATGTCCTCGCCAGCAAGCGCGGCACCGGCCAGACCTTCACGATCGATCGCGCCGATGGCGGCACTGTCGCGGGCCTTTCCTTCGACGGCATCGACACTCTGCGTGGCGAGGCCAATCTCGACGATGTCTTCGTGCTCAAGGCCGGCGGCTCGCTCGGCGGCGCCGTCGATGGCGGCGCGGGCGGCTTCGATACGCTGCGCCTGACGGGCGGCGCGGCGGTCGGCACCGTCAAATATGACGCGAGCGCCGCCGACAGCGGCCGCGTCACCATCGACAATCTCGGCCTCAATTTCAAAGGCCTCGAGCCGATCGAGGACCTGCTCGTCGCCGCCAACCGCGTGATCACCGGCACGGCCGGCAATGACAGCGTCTCGCTCACGCAGACCGCCGCCAACAAGTATCTCGTCTCCGGCCCGACCTTCGAGAAGATCAGCTTCGCGGCGCCGACGACCTCGCTGGTCGTGAGCGGCGGCGGCGGCACGGACATCGTCTCGATCGACAGCAATCTCACCATGGCCGGCGTGGCGCTGACGCTGGCCGGCGAGACGATCTCGGTCGTCAATCGCACCGTCAACCTGCAGGGCGGCGCCGGCAACGGCAACCTGACCTTCACCAGCATCGGCCAGGTTTCCGCGCCGTCGGGCTCGGTCGACAGCGTGTCGGGCACGCTGGCGACGACCAATTCGCTGGTGACGATCAAGGGCTCGACCATCTCGGCGGTCAGCATCACCATCTCGTCTCTGGCCTCCTACTCCAAGATCGTGTCGGCGACGACCCTCGCCGCGCTCGGCGTCAACGCGTCCTCGACGGTCGATATCGGCACGTCGACGCTCAACGCGACCGGCGCTGTCCAGGTCTCGGCGACGACCGACGTCACGCTGACGGCCAAGGCCGTGGTCGGCGCCGGCGCCGGCAGCGGATCGACCGACGCCGCCGTGGCCGTCACGCTGCTGAATGCCACGACGGCGCTCAAGATCGCCGACTCGAACATCGTCTCGAAGGGCGCGGTCAAGCTCACGGCTGCGACCGAGGCCATCATTGCCACCACCGCCGATGCGCGCGGCAATGCGGCGGCCAAGGGCGCGGCGAGCGCCAACACCATCGTCGATGCGACCACCGACCTGACGGTCAGCGGCACCAGCAAGATCAGCGCGCTGACCACCGCGTCGCTTGCCGCCACTTCGGATCTCAATGTCTCGACCAAGGCCTATGGCTCGGCCGGCGGGGTCAGCGGCGCGACGCCGCGGGCCGGGGCCTTGCTCACCCGCGCCGATGCGCGGACGCCCGAGGGCACGGTCGGCGTCGCCGCATCGGTCGCCGTCAACGCGATCGATAACACCAACACCGCTGCCCTCGAGGGCACGCTGACGGTGGTCGCTCCCGGCGGCCTCACCGTCGACAGCAAGGGCGACCACACGATCGCGGCGCTGGCCGATTCCGGCGCCTCGACCACCGCGACCGGCTTTGCCGCCGCGGCCGCCATCAACAGCGTCAGCGAGAAGAGCACGACCGAGCTGCGCGGCGCGGCAACCTTCACCGGCCCGTCGGTGGTGCTCAACGCCAGCGAACTCTCCGTCGTGACCGCCTCGGCGATTTCGGGCGTCGGTTCCTCCGGCGGCTCCGCGATCGCCGGCGCGCTCGCCATCAACGATGTCGATGTCGACGCGACGACGTCGCTCACATCAGGCGCCTCGCTCGATCTCAATGGCGCCAAGCTGACGCTCGGCTCCAGCAGCGTCGCCAGCGCAACCGCCTCGGCCACGGCCGATGTCGACGCGGGCGGCAAGGCCGCCGGCATTGGCGCCTCCGTGGCGCTGAATTTCAGCGACAACGACCTCACGACGACGCTTGTCGGCAGCCTTGCCGACGCCGGTGCGGTGTCGCTCAAGAACAGTGCTTCCAACGCGTTGACCACGACGGCGACCAATGGCGCCGCCGGCGGCGTCGCGGTCACGCCCGTGTTCGCGCTGTCCTCCTCGGGCAATGACAGCCTCGTTTCGGTCGACGCCGGCCCCGCGCTCGTCGCGACCGCGCTGACGCTCGACAATGCCGCCAGCCAGACCAACAAGACCACCGCCAATGCAGCCTCTCCGCCACCAAGGCGGCGGTCGGCGCTGCCATCGCGCTGTCGCTCGGCGCGCCGGCCATCGTGACGCGGCTCGACCGCACGGCGACGATCGCCGGGGCGGTCACGTTCTCCGGGCGTTTCCGCGGCGACAGCGACACCAGGGCGACGGCCTCCGTCGGCGGCGACGCCGGCAAGGGCGGCAATGCCAATGCGCAGCGCGGCAAGGGCCTCGCCTTCGACGACGCCCGCAGCGGCCGCACTACCGCGGCGCCGTCGGCCGAGACCTCGTCGGGCGATTTCGGCGCAGCGGCGGCGATCGCCTTCGATAGCGAAGGCGGCGCGGTCGATACGTTGGTCGGCGCCGGCGGCTCTCTGACGGCCACTGGCGCGGTCACGCTCGAGGCCTTGCACGATGTCGATGTGACCACCGTCGGCGACGGCAGCGTGGTGAAAGGCGGAGCGGCGGCGGGGGTCGGCGCGGCGGTGGCGGTGAATGCGCTGTCGCTGAAGACGACGGCCTCGGTGCTGGGGACGGTCGCGGCGTCGAACGGGATCACGGTGCGGGCGTCGGGTCTCTCGACCGATGCGTCGAGCGCCAACAAGGACGTGATCTCGGCGACGGCGATCGCCGGCGCGGGGGCGACGACGTTTGGCCTCGCCGGTGCGCTGGCGCTGAACGTGATCGATCTCGACAGTACCGCGCGGGCCGCGGCGGCGTCGAGCCTTTCCGGCGGCGCCAAGCCGATCGTGCTGAATGCGGTGGCGACGGACGATGTGACGACGATCGCGACGTCGAATGCGGCGGCGGGCTCGGGCGGGTCTGGCGTCGGCATCGGCGTCGGCGTGGCGCTGGCGATCCTCGACAGCGATGCGGTGGCGGAGATCGACGGCCTCGCCTCGGTGGCGGGCAATGGCGGGCTGCAGCTCCTCGCGCAGGGCACGCATGCGGCGCATGGCAAGGCGGAGGCCGGCGCGGTGTCGGGCTCGGTGTCGGTGGCGCCGTCGACCTATATCGTCGTCTCGAAGAACGACACGGCGGCGAACCTGCCTGACGGTACCGACCTGGTGCTGAAGGGCGCGGTGGTGCTGGAGGCGAAGCACGCCATCGCCATCGACGGGACGTCGGCGGCCTCGGGTGCGGGGGCGAGCGCGGGTCTCGGGCTCAGCCTGACGCTCGGCCTCGTCGCCGACACGGCGCAGGCGGTGGTCGGACGGTCGCTTGCGACCGACGGCGCGGTGACGGTGCGGGCGGTGAACGCCGTCGACGTGACGCTCGCGACGACGGCCTCGTCGGCCGGCGGCAAGGCCGAGGGCGCGCAGACCAAGAGCGACGACCAGGTCAAGAAGGAACTCGACTTCGCCAACCTCAAGAAGGGCGGCACGGCGGCAACGGCGCCGAAGGCGGAGACCTCGTCGGGCGGATTCGGTCTGGCGGCGGCGCTGTCGCTGTCGATCGTCAACGGCCAGGCGCTGGCGCAGGTCGCGGCCGGCAAGAGCGTGACGTCGGGCGATGCGGTGCTGATCGAGGCGCTGGCGGATGTGGATTCCTCGGTCAAGGCCGACGGCAGCGTGGTCAAGGGCGGAGCTGCGGCGGGGGTTGGCGCGGCGGTGGCGGTGAATGCGCTGTCGCTGAAGACGACGGCGGCGGTGCTGGGGACGGTCGCGGCCACGAACGGGATCACGGTGCGGGCGTCGGGTCTCTCGACCGATGCGTCGAGCGCCAACAAGGACGTGATCTCGGCGACGGCGATCGCCGGCGCGGGGGCGACGACGTTTGGCCTCGCCGGTGCGCTGGCGCTGAACGTGATCGATCTCGACAGTACCGCGCGGGCCGCGGCGGCGTCGAGCCTTTCCGGCGGCGCCAAGCCGATCGTGCTGAATGCGGTGGCGACGGACGATGTGACGACGATCGCGACGTCGAATGCGGCGGCGGGCTCGGGCGGGTCTGGCGTCGGCATCGGCGTCGGCGTGGCGCTGGCGATCCTCGACAGCGATGCGGTGGCGGAGATCGACGGCCTCGCCTCGGTGGCGGGCAATGGCGGGCTGCAGCTCCTCGCGCAGGGCACGCATGCGGCGCATGGCAAGGCGGAGGCCGGCGCGGTGTCGGGCTCGGTGTCGGTGGCGCCGTCGACCTATATCGTCGTCTCGAAGAACGACACGGCGGCGAACCTGCCTGACGGTACCGACCTGGTGCTGAAGGGCGCGGTGGTGCTGGAGGCGAAGCACGCCATCGCCATCGACGGGACGTCGGCGGCCTCGGGTGCGGGGGCGAGCGCGGGTCTCGGGCTCAGCCTGACGCTCGGCCTCGTCGCCGACACGGCGCAGGCGGTGGTCGGACGGTCGCTTGCGACCGACGGCGCGGTGACGGTGCGGGCGGTGAACGCCGTCGACGTGACGCTCGCGACGACGGCCTCGTCGGCCGGCGGCAAGGCCGAGGGCGCGCAGACCAAGAGCGACGACCAGGTCAAGAAGGAACTCGACTTCGCCAACCTCAAGAAGGGCGGCACGGCGGCAACGGCGCCGAAGGCGGAGACCTCGTCGGGCGGATTCGGTCTGGCGGCGGCGCTGTCGCTGTCGATCGTCAACGGCCAGGCGCTGGCGCAGGTCGCGGCCGGCAAGAGCGTGACGTCGGGCGATGCGGTGCTGATCGAGGCGCTGGCGGATGTGGATTCCTCGGTCAAGGCCGACGGCAGCGTGGTCAAGGGCGGAGCTGCGGCGGGGGTTGGCGCGGCGGTGGCGGTGAATGCGCTGTCGCTGAAGACGACGGCGGCGGTGCTGGGGACGGTCGCGGCCACGAACGGGATCACGGTGCGGGCGTCGGGTCTCTCGACCGATGCGTCGAGCGCCAACAAGGACGTGATCTCGGCGACGGCGATCGCCGGCGCGGGGGCGACGACGTTTGGCCTCGCCGGTGCGCTGGCGCTGAACGTGATCGATCTCGACAGTACCGCGCGGGCCGCGGCGGCGTCGAGCCTTTCCGGCGGCGCCAAGCCGATCGTGCTGAATGCGGTGGCGACGGACGATGTGACGACGATCGCGACGTCGAATGCGGCGGCGGGCTCGGGCGGGTCTGGCGTCGGCATCGGCGTCGGCGTGGCGCTGGCGATCCTCGACAGCGATGCGGTGGCGGAGATCGACGGCCTCGCCTCGGTGGCGGGCAATGGCGGGCTGCAGCTCCTCGCGCAGGGCACGCATGCGGCGCATGGCAAGGCGGAGGCCGGCGCGGTGTCGGGCTCGGTGTCGGTGGCGCCGTCGACCTATATCGTCGTCTCGAAGAACGACACGGCGGCGAACCTGCCTGACGGTACCGACCTGGTGCTGAAGGGCGCGGTGGTGCTGGAGGCGAAGCACGCCATCGCCATCGACGGGACGTCGGCGGCCTCGGGTGCGGGGGCGAGCGCGGGTCTCGGGCTCAGCCTGACGCTCGGCCTCGTCGCCGACACGGCGCAGGCGGTGGTCGGACGGTCGCTTGCGACCGACGGCGCGGTGACGGTGCGGGCGGTGAACGCCGTCGACGTGACGCTCGCGACGACGGCCTCGTCGGCCGGCGGCAAGGCCGAGGGCGCGCAGACCAAGAGCGACGACCAGGTCAAGAAGGAACTCGACTTCGCCAACCTCAAGAAGGGCGGCACGGCGGCAACGGCGCCGAAGGCGGAGACCTCGTCGGGCGGATTCGGTCTGGCGGCGGCGCTGTCGCTGTCGATCGTCAACGGCCAGGCGCTGGCGCAGGTCGCGGCCGGCAAGAGCGTGACGTCGGGCGATGCGGTGCTGATCGAGGCGCTGGCGGATGTGGATTCCTCGGTCAAGGCCGACGGCAGCGTGGTCAAGGGCGGAGCTGCGGCGGGGGTTGGCGCGGCGGTGGCGGTGAATGCGCTGTCGCTGAAGACGACGGCGGCGGTGCTGGGGACGGTCGCGGCCACGAACGGGATCACGGTGCGGGCGTCGGGTCTCTCGACCGATGCGTCGAGCGCCAACAAGGACGTGATCTCGGCGACGGCGATCGCCGGCGCGGGGGCGACGACGTTTGGCCTCGCCGGTGCGCTGGCGCTGAACGTGATCGATCTCGACAGTACCGCGCGGGCCGCGGCGGCGTCGAGCCTTTCCGGCGGCGCCAAGCCGATCGTGCTGAATGCGGTGGCGACGGACGATGTGACGACGATCGCGACGTCGAATGCGGCGGCGGGCTCGGGCGGGTCTGGCGTCGGCATCGGCGTCGGCGTGGCGCTGGCGATCCTCGACAGCGATGCGGTGGCGGAGATCGACGGCCTCGCCTCGGTGGCGGGCAATGGCGGGCTGCAGCTCCTCGCGCAGGGCACGCATGCGGCGCATGGCAAGGCGGAGGCCGGCGCGGTGTCGGGCTCGGTGTCGGTGGCGCCGTCGACCTATATCGTCGTCTCGAAGAACGACACGGCGGCGAACCTGCCTGACGGTACCGACCTGGTGCTGAAGGGCGCGGTGGTGCTGGAGGCGAAGCACGCCATCGCCATCGACGGGACGTCGGCGGCCTCGGGTGCGGGGGCGAGCGCGGGTCTCGGGCTCAGCCTGACGCTCGGCCTCGTCGCCGACACGGCGCAGGCGGTGGTCGGACGGTCGCTTGCGACCGACGGCGCGGTGACGGTGCGGGCGGTGAACGCCGTCGACGTGACGCTCGCGACGACGGCCTCGTCGGCCGGCGGCAAGGCCGAGGGCGCGCAGACCAAGAGCGACGACCAGGTCAAGAAGGAACTCGACTTCGCCAACCTCAAGAAGGGCGGCACGGCGGCAACGGCGCCGAAGGCGGAGACCTCGTCGGGCGGATTCGGTCTGGCGGCGGCGCTGTCGCTGTCGATCGTCAACGGCCAGGCGCTGGCGCAGGTCGCGGCCGGCAAGAGCGTGACGTCGGGCGATGCGGTGCTGATCGAGGCGCTGGCGGATGTGGATTCCTCGGTCAAGGCCGACGGCAGCGTGGTCAAGGGCGGAGCTGCGGCGGGGGTTGGCGCGGCGGTGGCGGTGAATGCGCTGTCGCTGAAGACGACGGCGGCGGTGCTGGGGACGGTCGCGGCCACGAACGGGATCACGGTGAGGGCCTCGGGGCTCTCGACCGATGCATCGAGCGCGAACAAGGACGTGATCTCGGCGACGGCGATCGCCGGCGCGGGGGCGACGACGTTTGGCCTCGCCGGTGCGCTGGCGCTGAACGTGATCGATCTCGACAGTACCGCGCGGGCCGCGGCGGCGTCGAGCCTTTCCGGCGGCGCCAAGCCGATCGTGCTGAATGCGGTGGCGACGGACGATGTGACGACGATCGCGACGTCGAATGCGGCGGCGGGCTCGGGCGGGTCTGGCGTCGGCATCGGCGTCGGCGTGGCGCTGGCGATCCTCGACAGCGATGCGGTGGCGGAGATCGACGGCCTCGCCTCGGTGGCGGGCAATGGCGGGCTGCAGCTCCTCGCGCAGGGCACGCATGCGGCGCATGGCAAGGCGGAGGCCGGCGCGGTGTCGGGCTCGGTGTCGGTGGCGCCGTCGACCTATATCGTCGTCTCGAAGAACGACACGGCGGCGAACCTGCCTGACGGTACCGACCTGGTGCTGAAGGGCGCGGTGGTGCTGGAGGCGAAGCACGCCATCGCCATCGACGGGACGTCGGCGGCCTCGGGTGCGGGGGCGAGCGCGGGTCTCGGGCTCAGCCTGACGCTCGGCCTCGTCGCCGACACGGCGCAGGCGGTGGTCGGACGGTCGCTTGCGACCGACGGCGCGGTGACGGTGCGGGCGGTGAACGCCGTCGACGTGACGCTCGCGACGACGGCCTCGTCGGCCGGCGGCAAGGCCGAGGGCGCGCAGACCAAGAGCGACGACCAGGTCAAGAAGGAACTCGACTTCGCCAACCTCAAGAAGGGCGGCACGGCGGCAACGGCGCCGAAGGCGGAGACCTCGTCGGGCGGATTCGGTCTGGCGGCGGCGCTGTCGCTGTCGATCGTCAACGGCCAGGCGCTGGCGCAGGTCGCGGCCGGCAAGAGCGTGACGTCGGGCGATGCGGTGCTGATCGAGGCGCTGGCGGATGTGGATTCCTCGGTCAAGGCCGACGGCAGCGTGGTCAAGGGCGGAGCTGCGGCGGGGGTTGGCGCGGCGGTGGCGGTGAATGCGCTGTCGCTGAAGACGACGGCGGCGGTGCTGGGGACGGTCGCGGCCACGAACGGGATCACGGTGAGGGCCTCGGGGCTCTCGACCGATGCATCGAGCGCGAACAAGGACGTGATCTCGGCGACGGCGATCGCCGGCGCGGGGGCGACGACGTTTGGCCTCGCCGGTGCGCTGGCGCTGAACGTGATCGATCTCGACAGTACCGCGCGGGCCGCGGCGGCGTCGAGCCTTTCCGGCGGCGCCAAGCCGATCGTGCTGAATGCGGTGGCGACGGACGATGTGACGACGATCGCGACGTCGAATGCGGCGGCGGGCTCGGGCGGGTCTGGCGTCGGCATCGGCGTCGGCGTGGCGCTGGCGATCCTCGACAGCGATGCGGTGGCGGAGATCGACGGCCTCGCCTCGGTGGCGGGCAATGGCGGGCTGCAGCTCCTCGCGCAGGGCACGCATGCGGCGCATGGCAAGGCGGAGGCCGGCGCGGTGTCGGGCTCGGTGTCGGTGGCGCCGTCGACCTATATCGTCGTCTCGAAGAACGACACGGCGGCGAACCTGCCTGACGGTACCGACCTGGTGCTGAAGGGCGCGGTGGTGCTGGAGGCGAAGCACGCCATCGCCATCGACGGGACGTCGGCGGCCTCGGGTGCGGGGGCGAGCGCGGGTCTCGGGCTCAGCCTGACGCTCGGCCTCGTCGCCGACACGGCGCAGGCGGTGGTCGGACGGTCGCTTGCGACCGACGGCGCGGTGACGGTGCGGGCGGTGAACGCCGTCGACGTGACGCTCGCGACGACGGCCTCGTCGGCCGGCGGCAAGGCCGAGGGCGCGCAGACCAAGAGCGACGACCAGGTCAAGAAGGAACTCGACTTCGCCAACCTCAAGAAGGGCGGCACGGCGGCAACGGCGCCGAAGGCGGAGACCTCGTCGGGCGGATTCGGTCTGGCGGCGGCGCTGTCGCTGTCGATCGTCAACGGCCAGGCGCTGGCGCAGGTCGCGGCCGGCAAGAGCGTGACGTCGGGCGATGCGGTGCTGATCGAGGCGCTGGCGGATGTGGATTCCTCGGTCAAGGCCGACGGCAGCGTGGTCAAGGGCGGAGCTGCGGCGGGGGTTGGCGCGGCGGTGGCGGTGAATGCGCTGTCGCTGAAGACGACGGCGGCGGTGCTGGGGACGGTCGCGGCCACGAACGGGATCACGGTGAGGGCCTCGGGGCTCTCGACCGATGCATCGAGCGCGAACAAGGACGTGATCTCGGCGACGGCGATCGCCGGCGCGGGGGCGACGACGTTTGGCCTCGCCGGTGCGCTGGCGCTGAACGTGATCGATCTCGACAGTACCGCGCGGGCCGCGGCGGCGTCGAGCCTTTCCGGCGGCGCCAAGCCGATCGTGCTGAATGCGGTGGCGACGGACGATGTGACGACGATCGCGACGTCGAATGCGGCGGCGGGCTCGGGCGGGTCTGGCGTCGGCATCGGCGTCGGCGTGGCGCTGGCGATCCTCGACAGCGATGCGGTGGCGGAGATCGACGGCCTCGCCTCGGTGGCGGGCAATGGCGGGCTGCAGCTCCTCGCGCAGGGCACGCATGCGGCGCATGGCAAGGCGGAGGCCGGCGCGGTGTCGGGCTCGGTGTCGGTGGCGCCGTCGACCTATATCGTCGTCTCGAAGAACGACACGGCGGCGAACCTGCCTGACGGTACCGACCTGGTGCTGAAGGGCGCGGTGGTGCTGGAGGCGAAGCACGCCATCGCCATCGACGGGACGTCGGCGGCCTCGGGTGCGGGGGCGAGCGCGGGTCTCGGGCTCAGCCTGACGCTCGGCCTCGTCGCCGACACGGCGCAGGCGGTGGTCGGACGGTCGCTTGCGACCGACGGCGCGGTGACGGTGCGGGCGGTGAACGCCGTCGACGTGACGCTCGCGACGACGGCCTCGTCGGCCGGCGGCAAGGCCGAGGGCGCGCAGACCAAGAGCGACGACCAGGTCAAGAAGGAACTCGACTTCGCCAACCTGAAGAAGGGCGGTACGGCGGCCACGGCGAACAGCGCGCAGGCGCCGGACGCTAATGGCAGCGGCAAGGGCGTTGGCATCGCCGCGGCGATCTCGCTGTCGATCGTCAATGCCTCGGCGATCGCGACCCTGCCGGCCGGCAAGTTCATCAAGACGGCCGGCGCTGTCACGGTCGAGACCGTCGGCGATGTCGATTCGCGCGTCCGCGCCGACGGCCAGACCGTCGACGGCAGCAATCCCTCCGTTGGCGTCGGCGTCGCGGTGGCGATGAACGTCATCAATTTCGCCAACAGCGCCACCGTCCAGGGCGATGTCACCAGCGGCGGCCTCGCGATCCGCGCCGTCAATCCGGCCGATCAGGCCGAGATCGTCAGCGTGATCAGCGCGACGGCGATCTCCGGCGCCGGCGCGCAGAATGTCGGCGTTGCCGGCGCCTTCGCCGCCAACTTCCTCGACATGAACAGCGACGCGATCCTGACCGGCAAGGCGATCGAGACCGCCACGGGCGATGTCGAGCTGCGCGCCGAGATGCGCACGCGGCCCGAGGTGGCGGCGACGTCGAATGCGGCGGCGATCGGCGAGAATGGCGGCTCCAGCGGTGTCGGCGTCGGCCTGTCGGTCGCGCTCAACATCGTCGACAACGACGCGACGGCCGAGATCAAGGACGGCATCGTCCTCACCGGCGGGCGCGACCTGACGATCGTGGCGCTCGGCGCCAACATCACCAAGACGGTGGCGGTTGCCGGCAGCTCGGGCGGCTCGGTCGGCATCTCGCCGTCGCTGGCGCTGCTCGTCGCCGAGGACCAGGCGACGGCGCGGCTCGGCACGGGCGCGGCGACCAATCTGTCCGGCGCGGTGACGATCAGCGCGACCAACAAGCTGACCGCCGAGACGCGGTCGGACGCCAGCGTCAAGGGCGCGTCGACGGCGGGCGTCGGCGCGGCGGTGGCGATCAACCTCGCCTATGACGCAGCCGATGCCGGCGCCTATCGCAACATCGTCGCCGGCAAGGCCATCTCGGTCTCGGCCGACCAGGCGATCGGCGTCAGCGCGATTTCGCTCGCCTCCTCGAAGGGCGCGAGCCCCAAGGGCTCCGGCGAACCGACGACGGCCGACGGCCAGGTCGCCGGCATGACCAGCTTTGCCAATACGCAGTCCGGCGCCGGCGCGACGGCGCCGCAAGTCGCCAAGTCGAATGGCGGCCGCGGCTCCGAGCAGAGCGTCGGCGTCGGCGCGGCCCTGTCGCTGAACGTGGTGCCCGGCCATGCCCGCGCCATCCTGCCGGCCACCATCACCGTGAAGAGCACGGGCGGCGGCGTCGCTGTCACCAGCGGCCTCGATGTCGATGCCCGCGCCGAAGCGGACGGCTCGACGGTCGCCAAGGGCTCGGTCGGCATCGGTGTCGGCGTGGCGCTCAATGTCATCAACGTCGACAATACGGCGCTGCTCGCCGCACCGACGACGGCCAAGGGCGACGTCACGGTCAGCGCGACGATGTCCGCCCAAGGCGACGGCACCGACACGTTCATCGCGCGCGCCAATGCCGGTGCGGGCGCCAAGTCCGTCGGCGTCGCCGGCGCGGTGGCGATCGACCTGATCACCGTCGCGACCAATGCCAGCATCATTGCCGCGACGAGCGCCGGTGGCGGCAGCGTCGCGGTCGTTGCCGGCGTCAAGTCCGACACCACGACAACCGCCACCTCGGCGGCGACGGGCAATGGCGGCAACGACCAGTCCGGCGTCGGCGTCGGCGCCGCCTTTGCGCTCAGCGTGCTCGATCTCGATTCGACCGCGCTCATTCCCGATACGATCCCGGTGACGGGTGCGGCCAATTTCACCGTCAAGGCGAGCGGCGTGCATGCGGCGCGCACGGCGGCGACGGCCGGCTCTGCCGGCAATGTCTCGGTGAGCCCGGCGGTCGCGCTCACGGTCGCGACCAGCAATACGCGGGCGACGCTCGGCAAGGGCGCCGGCGTCGTTGCCTCCGGCAATGTGCTGATCGAGGCCGTGCATGGCGGCGACTACGACACCAAGGCCGACGCGCAGGCGGGTGGCGCCGATGTCTCGGT
Organism: Kaistia sp.; assembly: GCA_965229325.1. Lineage (GTDB taxonomy): Bacteria > Pseudomonadota > Alphaproteobacteria > Rhizobiales > Kaistiaceae > Kaistia. The sequence goes on from OZ245873.1 coordinate 4,958,901, forward strand.
CGGCGCAGCGATCGCCATCGGCATCGTCATGGAGCGCGGCTCCGCGTCCTTGCAGCGCGACGTGACGGCGGGCGGCGATGTGCGCATCCGCGCCCGCAATCCGATGTCGAGCAGCGTTTCCGCCATTGGCGGCGCCGGCGGCAATTCCGACAGCGGCACCGAAACGGCCGACAGCGAGAGCAATGCGGCGGTCAACAACAATTCGAACATCAAGAACAATGCCGACGTGCAGGCGATGCCGGGCGGCAAGGTCGATGTGCCGAAGGCCGGGCAGGCGACCGACAACGCATCGACGACGGCGCAGTCGGAGAGCGGCGGCAAGGGTTCGGGCGGCGTCGGCGTCGCCGCGGCGATCGGCGTCAATGTGGTGACGACAGGGGCCACGGCCGAGATCGCCGCCAACCGCGTCGTCAAGTCGGGCGGGGCGATGGAGATCTCCTCCGCCCTTCAGGTCGACGGCAGCGCGAAGGCCTTCGGCACCGCCATCAGGGATCTGCAGAAGGATACGGCCATCGGCGCCGGCGTGGCGCTCAACGTCGTCTCCGCGAGCAATCTGGCGACGGTCGGCGACACCACCGCGCTCCGCGCCGCGACCGGCCTCACCATCTCCGCCACCATGGCGCAGCGTGGGGTGAACGACGTCACCAATGAATTCGTCGTGCAGGCGGGCGCCGCTTCCGGCGCCAAGAAGAACGGCATCGCCGGCTCCGTCGCGATCGACATCGTGACCTACGATACCAAGGCCTCGCTCGGCTCGAAGAACGATGTCATCGTCTCGGCCGGAGCGGCTTCGCTCGCCGCCACGGCGCAGTTCACGGTCCAGAATCTCGCGGGCTCCGCGGCGTTCGGCTCCGATATCGGCATCGGCGCGGCAGTGGTCGTGCAGAGCTCGGTCATCACGACCAATGCCACGATCGGCGACAACACCAAGCTCGACGCGACCGGCGGCCTCGGCGTCGCGGCGGCGACGAGTTACGTGCCGCGCGCCGAGAACTTCAAGGGCCTGCTCACCGTCAGCCTCAGCTCCGGCGCCTTCGGCGGCGGCGCCTCGGACGAGTCGACCGCGATCGGTGGCTCGGTGGCGGTCAATGTCATCAATATCGAGACGCAGGCCCTCGTCGGCGACTTCGTCACGATCAACCAGCGCTTCGCCTCGACCGGTCCGGTCAAGATCGAGGCGAGCAGCCTCGTGCGGCTCTTCAGCGGCGCCGGCGGCGTCGGCGCCTCGCTCGGCGATACGGGCATCGGCATCGGCATCGACATCACGATCGTCAACCAGAAGACGCTGGCTCAAATCGGCGACTCGGTCGCCCTGCAGGCTGGCGGCGACGTCTCGGTCACGGCCACGTCGCGCAATCAGCAGACGGCGATCGCCGGCTCGTTCGGCGGCTCGAAGCAGAATGCCGGTGCCGGATCGATCATCGTCAATCTGTTCAACATGGGCGCCGATCCGCTGAAGGGCACGCGCGCCCGGACCGGGTCGGACACCGTGATCGTCTCGGGCGGCAAGGTGTCGGTCATCGCCGCCAATCCGAGCGCGGCGGAGACGGACACGCTGAAGCTCATCGCCGGATCGGCCGGGCTCAGCGGCCAGACCGCGGTCGGCATCGCCAGCGTCACCGCCATCCGCGAGGACCTGTTCGAAGCCAGGATCGGCAATCGCAACACGATCACCGTGGCCAAGGGCCTCGACGTGATCGCGCGCTCGGCGCGGTCGATCGACATGATCGCGGCGGCAGGTGCCGGCGGCGTCAAGACGGGCGGCGCGGGTTCGCTGACGGTGTTGACCCTCACCGAAACCGCGACGGCCACGATCGGCCTCGATGCCAAGGTGACCGGCAGCGGCGTGTCGGACGTCAGGGTCCTCGCCGAGGATCGCACCACCATGACCCGCGTTGCCGGCGCCATCGGCTTCGGCGGCAATAACGGTATCGGTGCCGGCCTCGATGTCGGCGTCGTCAACAAGACCACCACCGCGTCGATCGCGGCCCGTTCCGTGGTCACCACCGGCGGCTCGGTCGAAGTGCGGGCCTTCTCGAAGGAAGACCTGACGGCGCTCGCCGTCTCGGGCGGGGCGGGCGGCGAACTCGCGATCGCCGGCTCGGTCGATGTCGTCGTGCACACGATCAAGACGCGCGCCTTCATCGAGGGTACGGCGTCGGGCGCGAAGACGACCGTCAAGGCCGCTGGCAATGTGATCGTCGAGGCTTCGGCCGAGAACGAGTTCGACATCTTTGCAGGCGGTCTCGCCGCGGCCGGCAGCAATGCCATCGGCGCCTCGGCGCCGATCCCGGTCCTGAACAAGACCACCGAGGCCTTCATCGGCACCAATGCCATCGTCGAGGGCAAGGGCCTGCTCGGCACCAGCGACGTGCGCAGCGGCGGCTTCGCCGTGACCTATGTCGACGCCCCGAAGACCGGAACGCCCGAGGTCACCACCACGCTGACCAAGGGCGACGGCTTCACGCTGACCGCGAAGGGCAACAACGATCCGAACAAGGGACTGCCGGGCGGTACGTCCGGCGTCGGCGACGCGACCGGCGAAAAGGTGCGCAAGGTCGTGGCCGGCTCGCTCAAGATGAAGGGCGTCGCCGTCTCGGCGACGGCCTATGACGATATCGGCCTCGTCGGCATCTCCGGCGGAGCCGCCGGCTCGGTCGCGGTCAACGTGACCGGCGTCGTCAACGTCTCGAACATCAAGACCTCGGCCCGCATCGACAATGGCGCGACGATCAATGTCGCCAATGTCGGAAGCACCAGCCAGAGCGTTCTGGTCGTCGGCAGCAGTGACTATTCCAAGCTCACCGTCTCGATCGGCCTTGCCGTGTCGGGCTCGGTGGCCGTGGCCCCGTCCGTCGCGGTCGATGCGATCAGCCTGACCAGCGAGGCCCTTGTCGGCGGCGGGGCGCAGGTGTTCGCGAGGGATACGGTCGCCGTCAAGGCGCGGTCGGCGCAGGACGTCAAATCCGTGGTCGCGAGCCTTGCGGCGTCCGGCACGGCCAGCATCGCCGGTTCGCCTGCGATCCTCGTTCTCACCAGCACGACGACGGCCCGCATCGGCACCATCGCCGCCTCGGACACGCCGGCCACGGTCAAGGCCGGTGGCAGCATCGTGGTGCAGGCGATCGACGACACCAAGGCGCTGGCCATCGCCGGCTCCGGCGGCTTCGCCGGCACGGCCGGCATCGGCGCCGGCGTCGGCATCATGGTGATCACCAAGGATACGACCGCGCGGATCGCGGGGGGCTCGGTCATCGACGCCGGCGCCGCGACGGGCGTCGCGGGCGTCGATGCCATCGGCGGCATCAACAGCCGCTTCGGCCCGACGATCGCCGGGCTGATCGTCCAGGCCGGCTCGAGCGAGGATCTGCAGAGCTATGCCATCGCCGGCGGCGTCGGCGGCTATGCCGGTGTCGCGGGCGGTGTCGGCGTCACGATCGTCGATTCCGATACGGCGGCGACGATCGGCAACAGCGTCAAGGTCAACCAGGCGATCCCGGCCGCGACCGGGCAGGACGTGCGCGTCGCGGCGCGCAACGAGGTGTCGGTGATCTCGGTCGCGGGCGGCCTTGGCGGCGGCCTCGCCGGCGTTGCGGGCGCGATCGGCGTCGGCATCATCCGCAACGGCACCGAGGCCTCGATCGGCCTCGCCGCGCTGGTGAAGAGCGGCGGCACGGTGACGGTCGATGCCGTCAGCAAGCAGGATATCGTCGCGGTTTCGGCGAGCGCGGCGCTCGGCGGCTTCGCCGGCGCGATCTCGTTCGGCACCTGGATCATCGGCGGCGACTACAATTCCGGCGGCGGCGCAGCCAGCGAAAGCGCCTGGGCGGGCACCTATCAGGACACGCTGACCGGCGCTGCCTTCGGCGGCTATCAGGGCGTCCTCGGCGGCTACAAGCCGATCTCGATCGTGGCGGCCAATGTCGGCGCCGCGAGCGACACGATCGATCTCAAGACCGATACGCTGAGAACCGGCGACGCCATCGTCTACAATCCGGCTGCCGGTTCGTCGATCACCGGCCTCGTCGCCGGCGAGACCTATTACGTCATCAAGACCGGGACGCTGAACCGCTACAAGCTCGCGCTCACGGCCAAGGCGGCGGAAGCCGGCACGGCCATCAATCTCGGTTCCGCCGTCGGCTCGGCGACATTTGCTCTCGGCGCCAATGCGCGCGCCGAGGCCGGCCTCAGCCAGGCGAGGAGCGGGCTCAGCGGCGGCGCGCCCTCGGCCTCGCTCTCGGCTTCGCTCGCATCGGTGGCCTCGTCCGGCGTCGCGACGGAGGGCACGGTCGCGCTGGTCAAGGCCGGTGCCGGCATCGTCGCCAACAACGGCATGCGCGTCAGCGCCAAGGACGATCTGAAGTTCACGCAGGTTGCCGGCGTCGTCGCGGCCGGCGGCACCGGCATCGGTGGCGCCTTCGCGACGCTCGTGCACAAGAACACCGTTCTGGCCGATGTCGGCGACAACGCCGATGTCGCGGTCGGCGGTTCCGGCCTCGCCGTGTCGGCGCTGTCGAGCGAGACGGTCAGCCAGGTCGCCGCCGGCGCCGCCGGCGCGGGATCCGCCGCGATCCTCGGTTCCGTGACGGTCAGCATCCTGAACGAGACCACCAAGGCGACGCTCGGTGCCGGCGTCGACGTCACCGCCTCGGCGTCGGTCGCCGGGGTCAATCCCGACGTCCTGCTGACGGCCAACGACAACACGACCCTGACCGATGTCGCCGGAGCGCTCGGCTTCGGCGGCGCGGCCGCGATCGGCGTCGGCGTCGATGTGGTGACGCTGACCAAGGTGACCATCACCTCGGTCGGAGCCGGCACCAAGGTCACGACCGCCGGTTCGTTCGAGGGGCGGTCCTCGACCAATGAGGACATCGTCTCGGTCGCCATCGCAGGCGGCCTCGCCGGCAGCGTCGCCGTCAACGCGTCCGCCAGCATCGTCGTCGCTTCGATCGACACCGAGGCGCTGCTCGTCGCCTCGCCGTCGACCGTGATCCTCGCCGGCGGCAATGTGGTCGTCGAAGCTGCCGCGCGCAGCGAATTCGATCTGTGGGGCGGCTCGTTCTCGGCCGCCGGCGCCGCCGCCGTCGGCGGTGCCGCGGCGGTTCCCGTCATCACCAAGAAGGTGAAGGCCGAGGTCGGCGACGGCGTCAGCATCACCGGCCGCGGGCTGCGCAACGACACCTCCGTGCGCAATGGCGGCTTCACGGAAGCGGTGTCGGGCAAGTCGACCGACGTCAAGACCGATCAGGCCGGTGACAAGAATCTCAATCTCGGCGGACCGAGCTATTCCGACAACGCCAGCGGCGACGATGCGGCGGTTCGCGACGGCTATGACGCCAACCAGACCGGCTCCGGCGACAGCGCGGCCGGAACGCGCAAGGCCCAGGCTGCGGTCACCAAGGGCTTCCGCGGCGTCGCCGTGTCGGCGTCGAACAGCGACGACGTCTCCTCGTTCGGCATGGCGGCGGGTGCCGCCGGCGCCGCGTCGGTGCAGCTCGCCGGCGCGATCCAGGTCATCAATGTCGAGACGCTCGCCCGTGTCGGCCTCGCCGCGAAAATCAATACGGCCAGCGGCTCCGGCACCAGCCAGGACGTGCTGATCGCCTCCGGCAATGATTTCCGCAGCCTCAACGTGGGTGCCAGCGCCGCCGTGGCCGGCGCGGTCAGCGTCGCGCCGTCGGCCTCGGTTCAGGTCGTCAATGTCTCCAGCGAGGCGATCGTCGAAAAGAACGCCGTGATCAACGCCACCCGCTCCGTGGTCGTCTCGGCGACGGGCTCGGAGAAGATCACCGCGGTCTCGGCGGCTCTGGCCGTCGCCGGCTATGCCGGCGTGGCGCTCGCCCCCAACGTGCTCGTGCTCGACAGCAAGACGCACGCCTATCTCGGCAATACCGGACCGGCCAATGTAACGGCCGGCGGTAGCGTCGCCGTCCTCGCCTCCGATCGCACGCGGCTCATCGGCGTCGTCGGAGCCCTCGGCGGCGGCGTCGCCGGTATCGGCGCCGGCGTCAACATCGCGCTCGTGACCAAGGATACGGTCGCGTCCATCGGCAATTCGTCCGTCATCGTCGCGACGGCGACGGCCGGGCAGGGCGATGTCGCCGGCGTGCTCCTCGGTCTCGGCGATGCCGGCCTGGACTATGACGTGCAGGTGCGCGCCCCGCTCGTCCGCGGCGTGGTGGTGCAGGCCGTCTCGAGCGAGGATGTGACGACCTTCGCCGGCGCCGGCGGCGTCGGGCTTGTCGGCATCGCCGGCGCGGTGAATGTGCTGGTCGTCAATTCCGACACCATCGCGCGCATCGGCGATGCGGCGACCGTGACCAGCGGCCAGTCGGTGGTCGTAGCGGCCGCCAACACGGTCGACAGCTTCGCCTTCACCGGATCGCTCGCGGTCGGCTTCGTCGGCATCGGCGGCGCGGTGAATGTCGGCACCATCCGCAACGCGTCCAACGCGTCGATCGGCGCAGCGGCCAACGTCACCTCGGGCGCCGCCACGGAGGTCATCGCCCTCTCCCGCAAGAAGATCGACGCGCTGTCGATCGGCGCGGCCGCCGGCGTCGTCTCGGCGACGGGCTCGATCGGGCTCATCACCATCGGCGGCGATGTCGACAGCAACTACAATTACGGCGAGAAGAATTCGGACGGCACGGCTGGCGGCACCAAGGGCGACAATGCGCTCGGCGACGGCGCGACCGGCTGGAACAATAAGTATGACGGCTATGCCAACGGGAGTTCCAACCCCGGCGGCAGCAATGGCAGCATCATGGACAACCATGCGGGCAGCGGCGGTTCGAACAGCCGTGTCGCCAGCGCCGCAGCAGCCGCAAAGCCGCTGGTGAGCGCGGCCAAGCCGAAGACGTCGATCTCCGCCCAGCTCGCGGCCGGCGCCGATCTCCAGGGCACGATCGCCCATATCGACGGCGGGGCGGTGATCAAGGCGACGGGCGACGTGGTGGTGCGCGCCCAGGATGCGACGACGGTCACGTCGACGGTCGGCAGCTTCAGCGGCGGCGTCGTCTCGCTCGGCGCTCCGGTCACGATCGTCAATCTGTCGATGCCCGTGCGGGCGATCATCTCCTCGAATGTCAAGGTGACGGCGGATGGCAGCGTCAAGGTCGACGCCGTCGAAGTGTCGTCCGTGAAGGGCTTCGCCTTTGCCGGCCAGGGCGGCCTCGGCGCCTTCGGGGCGCAGGTGGTGTATGTCCGCGACAGCGGCGAGCAGACGGCGGAAGTGCGCGGCGGAACCATCGTCACCTCCAAGGCCAATGTCCAGATCGTCGCGGCGGCGCAGCAGACGGTCAAGGTTCGGGCCTTCGGCGCGACCTTCAGCGCGGTCGGCGCCGGCGCCTCGGTCGCCATCGCCGACATCAGCGGCGCGACGCGCGCCTTCAGCGACGGCAAGATCGACGCCACAGGTTCGACCACGATCAACGCCAGCGTCGTCACGGTCGCCGACAGCAAATCGTTCGGCGTCGGTGTCGCCGTCGCGGCCAATCTCAACGGCGCCGTCTCGATCGCGACCGTCAGCAAGCCCGTCGAGGCGCGCACGGGCGCGTCGTCGACGACGATCTCCGGCGGCGCGATCACCATCGCGGCGACCGCCAACATGGATGCCACCGCCGAGAGCTATGCCATCAGCGTCGCCATCGGCGCAGGCCTCGGCATCTCGGTCGCTGTCGCCTCGGTGACGCCGTCGGTGCTGGCAAGTGCCGGCGGGCTGACGACGACGCAGACCCGCCTGTCGGTGATCGCGTCCTTCAATACGGACTCGGTGACCGGCAACAAGATCGGCGGCCTCGGCGCGAGCGCCAATGCCTTCACGGTCGGCGTCGGCGCGGTTGCCGGTGTCGCCGGCGCCGTGGCGCTCGCCACGACCACGCCGACGGTGACCGCGCGCATCAACGACAACGCCACCGTCACCGGTTCGCCGAGCTTCATCGGCGCGCCCGACGTCGTCGTGCGCACTGCGACGAGCCTCGAGGCCCTGGCCGAGGCCAAGGGTCTCGCCTTCGGTCTCGGCGCCGGCCTCGGCGCTTCGGTGAGCTCTGCGATCGTCGGAGGCACCCAGACGGCGCGGATCGGCGCCAACGTCAAGATCGGCGGTGTGGTCGGCGCATCGACCACGCGTGTCAGCTCGATCGTCGTCGAGACGCGCTCGACCAATGTCGCCGATGCCCAGAGCTTCGGCGTCGCCGGCGGCATCTTCGTCGGCTCGAGCGTCAACAGCGCCTATGCGAGGGTCAACCCGACCCTCGTGGCTGAAGTCGCCGCCGGTGCGCTGATCTTCACCAGCAGCCTGGCCGTGCGCGCGATCGAGGACCAGGGCCTCGTCACCAGCAAGTCGAAGGGCGTCACCATCGCCGGCGGCGGCGCCGTCGGCTTCTCGCAGGCGACGTCCGAGATGGGCACGATCACGCGTGCCTCGATCGGCGGCGGGGCGCGTGCGCTGGTCAATGCGACGAACGACGTCACCGTCGACGCGACGACGACCAATTCGCTCGCCTTCGCCCGCGCCGACGCCTCGGGCGGCGCCATCCTCGGCTCGGTACAGGTCAACCGCGCCGTCGCCAAGTCGACCGGCTCCACCACCGCGCGCATCGCCGACGCCGATATCCTCTCCAGCAATTTCGCGCTGGTGCGGATCAAGGCGACGTCGCTTGCGAGCGTCGATGCTTTCAGCAGCGGCAAGTCGATCGGCCTCGTCGCCGGCATCGGCAGCATGGATGCGCAGGCGATCCTGTCGCATGCGACGCTGGCGGAACTCGGCGCCGGCGCCAAGATCGGCGCCTCCTTCGTCGGCGATGGGACGACCTATTACCCCGTCGGGACGATCGAGATCACCGCGGTCGGAATCGGGCTCGGCAAGGTGCGGGCAGAAGGCGCGGCCGCGGGCCTCGTCGGCGATCCGACGGTCAATGCCACGCTCGATGTCAAATCCTCGGCGCGGGCGATCGTCGGTGCCTCGACGGGCGTCTTCGCGAAGAACTCCATCACCATCAGCTCCAACGACCGCGCCGAGGGCGATGCCTCGCTCTCGGGCGCCAGTGTCGGCTTCGCTGCGCTCGGCACGACGTCGATCACGCACAATGTCCTGCAGACGGCCGAGACGCTGATCGGCGGCGGTGCGGATCTGCACGTCACCCGCGATAGCGGTCCGATCACGATCACGGCCAAGGGCGGCATGGATCCTGCGCCGCCGCGCAACTACACGGTGACGGCGGACGGCGTCGTCGCCTCGAGCGAACAGATCGTCATCACCGGCCATGGCCTCAAGACCGGCGACATCATCCAGCTCGGCACGGCGGGCTCGAGCTTCGGCGGCGTTGCCACCGGCCGGATCCTGCCGATCCTCAGGATCGACGACAACACGATCATGTTCGGTCGCGACGTGGCCGGCGCCAATGTCAACGCCAATCGCGACACGATCACGTTCGACGCACCGCACTTCCTCCAGACCGGCGACAAGGTGAAGTACGGCCCGGCCGGTGGCGCGTCGACGAGCTACTGGGTCTATGTCCTCAACGACACGACCATCAGGCTGCTCGATTTCGACCCGACCACCGGCAGCGGGAAGCTGCGCCTCGCCGGCAAGGGCTTCACCAACGCCAACATCGCTGGCGCGGCCGACACGATCACGATCAACGCGCATGGCTTCAATGACGGCGACCTCGTCACCTACCGCGCCGCGCGGACGCAGTTCTCGTTCGGGTCGGGCGATGTCGATGTCTACATCAACGGGCTGAAGCCGAACGGCAAGCCGAACTTCGTCGCCGACGCGGCCGTCAACCAGATCTATATTCCCGGCCACACCTTCACGACGGGCGATCTGGTGACCTACAGCGTCACCGGCGGCAGCGCGCTTCCGAACCTCGTCAACAACACCGTCTACCAGGTCGTCAAAGTCGACGGCAATTTCGTCCAGCTGAAGCCGCAGGCCGGCGGGTCGGTGATCGGCATCAATTCCGATCTCGGTAATCTCCAGGCCGTGCACACGCTGAAGCGGGTCGGCAGCGGCGTCGTCGCCGGCCTCGTCGATGGCGCCGTCTATCGCGTCCAGAAGATCGACGCCAACACCATCAAGCTGAAGACCCAGGCCGGCGTCGTGGTCAATATCGCGGCCGCGGGCGTTGGAACGCATGTGCTCGCCCGTGATGGCGTCGACCTCGCCGCCGTCACCGCCACCCAGCGGGTCACGCTCGACCTGCAGTCGGGCGGATCGACGACGCTGCTCGGCATCGGCGGCGTCGCCCTCGATGCCATCATCGCCGATACCGGCGATGGCGTGTCGCGCGTCACGGCCGACGGTCTCGTCATCGGCGCCATCGCCAGCGGCGACAACCGCTCGGTGGCGAACGTCACCTCGGTCGTCCGTTCGATCGTCTCCGGCGGCACGACGGCCAAGCCGACCAAGCTGGTGGCCGACGATGTGAACGTGACGGCGGACGGCAGGGCCTTCGGCAGCACCACTGTCAGCGGCGATGGCGGCGGTCTGTTCGCCTTCCCGAGCGGCATGGCGCAGACGCTGATCAACGGCACGACCGAGGCCCTGATTGGCCAGGCCGATGTCAATCCGGGCACCGACAGCACCTATGTCAGCGTCCAGAACGCGATCAACATCAACGCGAATGCCCGCTACGGCGCGCAGTCGAGCGCCGGCGGCACCAGCGGCGGCCTCGTCTCGATCAGCGACACCAATGCCAAGGCCGCGACGACCTACCTGACCCGCGCGGGCTTCGGCCAGGGCGTCGAGGCCTATTCCATGGAAGACATCTCCATTGCGGCGACGACCAGCCACAATGAGGATGCCAATATGCGCAACACCTCCGGCGGCCTCGGCGCCGGTTCGCGCGCGGGCCGTGGCGACTCCGGTGCCTTCGCCTCCGGCGCCAACACGGTGCTGATCGGAGCCGGAACGCAGATCCGCGCCCAGGGCACGCTGACGCTGCAGTCGCGGATCATGGACTCCAGCCTTCGCGCCAAGGCCTACAGCTATTCCGGCGCGGCCTTTGGCGGTTCGCGGGCGACCGGCCAGGCTTCAGCCTCCGACCAGGCCGGAGTCGTGCTGCAGTCGGGCTCGCTGCTGCAGGCCTATGATGGCCTCGTCATCTTCGCGAATGTCTCGAACTACAAGGTCACGACCGATGCCAAGGCCGAGCTCGATGCGCTCGGCGGCTCGACCGTCGCGACCTCGAACAACAATGTGACCGTCCGCGCCTTCGTCGATGCGCAGGATGGCGCCACGGTCGAGACGCGGGTCCGCGGCTACTCCTATGTCGGCCACGAGGCGCTGCGCGTCGAGGTCTATGCGCAGATCGCGCGCGACGTCTACGTCGATGCCGATGGCGCCGTGTTCGGCCCCGATGATGAAGAGACGCCAGGCTCCGACCAGTCGACTCGCGAAATCGTCTGGAATGCCGACGTGCTCATGCTCAAGGACGACAATGCCTATCTCGATCTCCAGATCGACAGCAGCGGCCGGATTTCCGAATCGAACGGCATCACCGTCAATGGCGGCTACAGCTCGGTCGGCACCTATGTCGCGGGCAGCGGCACGATCTCGGTCGACAACATCACGGCCCGCGAGAGCTACGGCCGTGCCGTGTTCCGCGCCTACAGCAACTATGACGGCATCGGCAATCTGCTCGGCAATCAGGGCACGGTGAGCGGGACGCAGGGCAAGTGGACGCTCGAAAAGGGCATCAGTGTCCTCTCGATCCGCAACTATTCGGACGCTGCCATCAAGATCAACAATATCGACGCGCTCGGGAAGACGATCTCGCTCGGCAGTAACAGCCCCTATTATCGCTACGTCTCGATCGAGGCTGGAACCTCGTCGGCCTTCCGGTTCGACATCTCGACCATCTATGATGTCAGCCCGCTGGCCTTCTCCGGCGAGCCGAGCATCCAGATCACGAATTACAACTTCTCGACGACCGCCAATATCATCTTGGCGGGCCTGATCGATAACCCGCTCGGCCGGGTCTATATCTCGGCCGGCAACGCCTCGATCTATGTCGACAACGCCAATGCCGTCGTGCGCGGCAACTACGTCTCGTTGTCGACCGGCTATTATGGCGGCTCGATCGGCTCGGCTGGCGGTGGCGGCGAGTTCAAATATTACTATCCGGTCCGCGTCGAGCTGGTCGACAGCGACGGGCATCAGGCGCAGGGCACCTTCTCGGCCGGCGGCCAGATCGTGCTCGACATCACCGCGCGGGCGCGGACGACGGCCGGCACCGTTCCGGTCGTGAATGTCGATTTCTACAGCCGGACGAGCACGATGCAGGTCGTCTTCAATCGCTCGCTGTATGATTGGTATCTGTCCGCAGCAGCGCCCTATGGCATCGTCGCCGGAACCACGCAGTTCAACGCGCCGGCGGTCGGAAGCACCTATGCCAACAACAACTACTACCGGGAATACTATCAGCCCGACTTCACCGGCGGCGTTCCCTCGCCGCAGGCGCATGGCGCCTTCGCCGAGTCCTTCGGCTTTACGGTCGGCGCCAGCTACAACGTCACCTATGTCAACTCGTCGGCGAACTTCTCTTTCACGGCCGGTTCCGGCGTGTCGGTCACCGGGCCGGGCGGCGTAGGAGCCCGTGTCGCGCTTTCGTCGCAGTCTCTGGCGTCGAGCCCGGTTTCGACGGCCCGGGTTGCCCAGGTCGCTGAAGCGCCTGCCGCCGTCTCGGCCTTCAGCGTGACGGCCGACGCCGCCCCTGCCTCCGATACCGCCGTGGCGCCGGCGGCTACCCTCGATACGGCTCCGGCCGAGGAGACCCAGGTGTCGTCGCTCACCACGACGATCGCCAAGTCGCTGTCGGCGGACAGCATCGTGCTGCCGGCCTCGCTCGGCGCGGCGATCCAGGCAGCTGAGAAGCGGATCAGCAGCCGCCATGCGGTCAAGATCGCCGCGGTGAAGGAGGATATCGCAAGCTTCGGCAAGACGGTGTCGCTCAAGGTCGGCGTGCCGGATTTCGCCAACGAGCAGGAGATGGCGCCGCTGCCGCTGGCGAGCCTCAGCCATTTCGATGCCGAACCGGGCGAGGATGTGGCGCAGCCGACCGAGACGAAGAGCGTCGCCGGCGTCCATGACGGCGGCCTTGCGGACGATATCTGGACCGTGGCGCCGCCGGCGATGACGTCGGAGAACCGCGCCAAGCCGGTGATCCGCTGGTCGTGATGAGGAAGGGCAGGGCAATTCCATGACGTCGCCCTGCCGGTTGGTGTGTACCGCAAGGCCTTGGCTGGACGAGCCTTGGGCAGGCGGATCTGGTTACGGATTGGGTCGACGTGACGGAAGCCGATAGAAGTCCGCTCGACATTGGATTTGATCGGGACAGCGGGATCTCCGACCGGTTGCTGTGGTCGCGCCTCTCGAAGGCGACCGGCCGGGAGGAGTTCGCCGCGATCTGGCTGCAGCTGCAGGCGCGGCTGATCAAGGATGTGCGCGTCGGCGTGCTGATCCTCGGCCCGGCCGAGGCCGGACCCTTCATGCCGGTCGGCCTGTTTCCGGCAAAGGCGAGCGTCACGCCCGATCTCTCCATCGCCGCCGAGACCGCGATCGAGGAGCGCAAGGGCACGGTCTGCGATCGGCCGGCGGGGGATCGCAGCGAAGCCAGCCAGTGCATCGCGCTGCCGATCCTCATCGACGACGAACTGCACGGCGTCGCCGCCTTCGATCTCGTGCCGCGCAGCGCCGAGGCTTTGGCCGAGGCCGCGCGGCGGCTGCAATGGGGCGCGGCCTGGGTCGAAATCCTCGTCCGGCGGCAGAGCCTCTTGCCGAGCGCGCAACTGGTCGAGGTGATGGATATCGTCGCCTCGGTGCTCGAGGCGCCGAGCCTCTCGGTCGCCCTGCAGGGGCTCGCCGTGGAGGTGGCGCGCGTCCTGAAAGCCGAATGGGCCGCCTGCGGCCTCGTCCGGCGCGGCGGCAACGTGCATGTCGAGGCGATGTCGCAGACGATCTCGACCTCGCGCAAGCCGGCGATCTTCGGCGCCGCGACCGCGGCGATGCAAGAGGCGGTCGACCAGCGCAGCCTCGTGGTGCTGCCCGAGGACGAGGGCGCTTTCCCTGTGGTGACGCGTGCGCACCGGCTGCTCGGCGAGGCCGTGGCGGCCGGCGGGCTGCTCAGCATTCCGATCGCGCGGCATGACACGATCATCGGCGTGCTGACGGTGGTGGCGCGGGCGGGCGAGACGATCTCGCCGCGCCATCGCGACTTCTGCCGCCTGCTCGCGACCCTGATCGGGCCGGCGCTGGAGCTGAAACAGCGCGACGATCGCTGGATCGGCGCCAAGGTCGGCGCCTCCCTGCTCGATCTGCTGCACCGGCTGGTCGGCCCTCGCCACCTGCTGCTGAAACTCGGCGCCGTCGCCGCCGTGGCGGCGGCTGCCTATCTCTCGGTCGGCACGGCGATGTATCGCGTCACCGCGGCGGCGACGGTGGAAGGCTCGGTCCAGCGCGCCATCGCGGTTCCGATCGCCGGCTACATCGCCGAGCAGGGACCGCGCGCCGGCGACCGCGTCACACGCGGCGAGATGCTGGCGCGGCTCGACGATCGCGAGTTCCAGGTCGAGCGCTCGCGCTGGGTCTCGGAGCGCGAACAGCGGCTGCGCGAATATCAGCAGGCTTTCGCCGATGGCGACCGCTCGCGCGTCCAGGTGGTCAAGGCCGAGATCGAGCAGTCGCAGGCGCATATCGACTTGATCGACCAGCAGCTTGCCCGCGTCGAACTGAGGGCGCCGATCGACGGCATCGTCGTGCGCGGCGATCTCTCGCAGATGATCGGTGCGCCGGTGCAGCGCGGCGAGGTGCTGTTCGAGATCGCGCCGCTCAACGACTACCGGATCATCCTCAAGGTCGATGAGCGCGATTCCGACGAGATCCGCGAGGGGCAGGCGGGCGAATTGATCCTCTCCTCGCTGCCCTCGCTCAGCCTGCCGATGCATGTCACCAAGATCACGCCGGTCTCGATCACGGAGGAGGGGCACAATCTCTTCCGCGTCGAGGCCGCGCTCGACCAGCCGAACCCGGCCATCCGCCCGGGCATGCAAGGCTACGGCAAGGTCACCATCGGCGAGCGCAACGTCACCGAGATCGCCAGCGCGCGGCTGCTGCAATGGCTGCGCATGACGATCTGGCGGTTTAGACCCTAACCATGGCCCGCTCGCTGTTCAGCGCCTCCTGGTATCGCGTCGCTTCGCTGAAGCCGCAGATCCACCGGCATGCGCTGTTCCATCGCCATGATTATCGCGGCCAGATCTGGCATGTGATTGAGGATCGCGCCGCCGAGCGCTTTCACCGCTTCGCGCCGGCGACCTATTACCTGATCGGGCTGATGGACGGCGAACGGACCATCGACGCCATCTGGCGCGCCTCGATCGAGAAGCTCGGCGACAATGCCCCGAGCCAGGACGACGTCATCCGCCTCCTGGCGCAGTTGCATGCCTCCGACCTCATCAAGACGGACATGACCGCCGAGGCGGACGATCTCATGCGCCGCTATCGCGCCATCGACCGGCAGACCTGGCTGAAGCGGCTCGGCGCGCCCTTCGCCATGCGCGCGCCGCTGCTCGATCCGGACCGTTTCCTCGACGCCATCGCGCCGTTCCTCCGGCCCGTGTTCACCGTCTGGGGTTTCCTGCTCTGGCTCGCTATCGCGCTCATCGGCTGCGTCACGGCGGCGCTGCACTGGGCGGAACTCACCACCGATCTCGCCGACCGGCTGCTGGCGCCCTGGAACCTCGTCGCCATCGCGCTCGCCTATCCGTTCCTGAAGCTCTTCCACGAGCTCGGCCATGCGCTGGCGGTCAAGGTCTGGGGCGGCCGCGTGCACGATATCGGGCTGATGTTCATCGTGTTCATGCCGGTGCCCTATGTCGATGCGTCTGCGTCCTCGTCGTTCCCCTCGAAATGGCGGCGCATCGTCGTGGATGCGGCCGGCATCATGGTCGAGCTGCTGCTGGCCTCGGTTGCGATCATGCTCTGGGTCGGCGCGGAGCCGGGCGCCTGGAGCAGCTTCCTCTATAATGTCGCCTTCATCGGCACGGTGTCGACGCTCTTGTTCAACGGCAATCCGCTGCTGAAATTCGACGGCTACTACATCTTCGCCGACTATCTCGAGATCCCCAATCTCGCGCAGCGGGCGCAGACCTATCTCGCCTATCTGTTCGATCGCTACCTGCTCGGCATCAAGCATCGGCAGTCGCCGGTCTCGGCTCCGGGCGAGCGGTTCTGGTTCCTCCTCTATGCGCCGCTCGCCGGGCTCTACCGGATCTTCCTCGCCTTCTCGATCGCCTTCTTTCTGGCAAGCCAATACATGCTGGTCGGCGTGCTCATGGCCGCCTGGGCGGTGCTCCTGATGATCGTCGCGCCGCTGGCGCGCAGCGTGAAGCGGCTGTTCCTCGAGCCCGATCCCGGCACCAGCCGCGCCCGCACGGTCGGCGTCGTCGGAACGCTGCTGCTCGTCGGCCTCGCCGCGCTGTTCCTCGTGCCGGCGCCCTATGTGACCATGGCCAAGGGCGTCGCCGTGGTCGAGGAGAACGGTTCGGTGCGCGCCGGCGCCGAAGGCTTCATCACCGACATCCTCGCCGCGCCCGACAGCGCCGTCGTCGCCGGCCAGCCGCTGGTCCGGCTCAGCGATCCGACCGTCGATGCCGAGGTCCGGGCGATCGAGGCGCAGCTGGCCTCGCTGAAGGCAAAGCTTACCGCCATCGATTTCACCAATGCGTTCGAGGCGGCGGTGGTGCGCGAGGAGATCCGCTCGGCGGAAAAGGATCTCGAGGTCGAGACGCTCAGGAAATCCGAGCAGACGATCCTCGCGCCGACGGACGGTCTGTTCCGCCTGCTCAATGCCCGCGACAGCGAAGGCCGCTTCGTCCAGCGCGGCGAGACGATCGGCTTCGTTCAGGATCCGGGCAAGCTGGTGGTCAGCGTCGTCGTCGACCAGGTCGCGTTCGGCGACATCCAGAACAATGTCAGGGATGTCGCGCTCTGGTCGGCGGGCACGGCGACGCGGCCTGTCGATGCGAAGCTGCGCCTCGTGCATCCGGGCGGCGTCACCGCGCTGCCGAGCCCGGCGCTCGCGGTCGAGGGCGGCGGCGATTTCGCCGTCGATCCGCGCCGGCCCGGCGAATTGCGGACGCTCGCGAACGTCTTCCAGATCGATCTCGAGCCGGTCGATCCGGCCGATGCCGGCGAGGTGCTGATCGGACGGCACTATCTCGTCCGCTTTGATCACACGCCGCAGCCGATCGGCTGGCAACTGGTCGCGGCTGGCCGCCGGCTGCTGCTCGATCGCTTCGGCGTCTGACATGAGCAGCCTCGCCGCCATCCTGCAGCCGGTCGGCGCCTATCCGGAGCGGCGGCCGGATGCGCATGGCCGCCACGAACCGCGCCTCGGGCAGGGACTTGTGAGCGCGCTCGCCGAATGGCGCGGCGCGATGGCCGGGCAGACGGCGCTCATGCTCAGCGCGGTCCGTGCCCGTGAAACGGCTGCGGCCGGCGAGGATGAGATCCTCGCCCGCGCGCGCGGGCTTGCCGGCAGCCTCCGACGGCCGCGATCCTCCTTCGAGGCCGTCGCCGGCTGCCTCGCGCTCACCAGCGACATCGTCGAGCGCCAGCTCGGCTTCCGTCCGCATGACGTCCAGCTCGCCGGCGCCTGGCACATGCTGTGCGGCCGCCTGATCGAGATGGATACCGGCGAGGGCAAGACCGTGACGGCGGTGTTCACGGCGGCGGCGCATGGGCTTGCCGGGCGCCAGGTGCATGTCGTCACCGTCAACGACTATCTCGCCGAGCGCGACGCGCATGAGATGGGGCCGATCTACCGGGCGCTCGGGCTCGATGTCGCCTGCGTCAAGCAGGGCATGAGCGAGGCCGAGCGCATCGAGGCCTATCGCGCCGCCATCGTCTATGTGACGCCGAAGCAGCTGATGTTCGACTATCTGCGCGACCGGATCCGCCTCGGCGGCGCCGCCAGCAGCCCGCTGCGCACCGAGCTCGCGGTGCTGCGCGAGGCGCGCGCGCAGCAGGGCGCGTCCGGCTTCTATCTCAACGGGCTGCAGGCCGCGATCCTCGACGAGGCCGACAGCGTGCTGATCGACGAGGCGGTGGTGCCGCTGATCATCTCGCGGCAGGAGCTCTCGCCGGACCAGGCCAAGATCGCCGAGGACGCCATCGCGCTCGCGCGGCGCCTCCGCCAGGGCGAGGACTTCATGCTGGCGGCGGCCGGGCGGGATCTCTGGCTCACCGATGCCGGGCGCGAGCGGCTCGAGCATCTGGCGCGGCCGATCGAGGGCGTCTTCGCCGCGAAGCTCTGGCGCGAGCAATATTGCGAGCAGGCGCTCGTCGCGCTCAATCTCTTCCAGCGCGACCGCGACTATATCCTCCGCGACGGCGCCATCGAGATCGTCGACATCAATACCGGCCGCACCATGCCGGATCGCTCCTGGGAGCGCGGGCTGCACCAGATGATCCAGGCCAAGGAGGGGATCGCGATCACGGCGCCGAACGAGTCGCTGGCGCGGATCAGCCACCAGTCCTTCTTCCAGCGCTATCTCAATCTCTGCGGCATGTCCGGCACCTTGAGCGAGGTGGCCGGCGAGATCCGCAAGGTCTATGGCGTCAGGACGATCCGCATTCCGCCGCATCTCGCCTCGCGCCGCCGCGCCCTCGGCATCTCGATCTCGAAGAGCAATGCGGACAAGGACCGGATCGTCGTCCGCCGCGCCGCGGCGCTCGCCAAGGCGGGGCGGGCGGTCCTGATCGGCACGCGCACGGTCGCCGACAGCGAGCGGCTCTCGGCGGCGCTCGCCGCTGCCGGCGTGGCGCACCGGACGCTCAACGCCCGCCATGACGAGACCGAGGCGAAGATCATCGCCGATGCCGGGGCGCATGGCGCCGTCACGGTGGCGACCAACATGGCCGGGCGCGGCACCGATATCCGGCTCGACCCTTCGGTGCGCGAGGCCGGCGGGCTGCATGTCATCGCCACCGAGCGCCATGCCTCGCGCCGCATCGACCGGCAGCTGTTCGGCCGCGCGGCGCGACAGGGCGATCCCGGCAGCTGCGAGGAAATCCTCTCGCTCGAGGACGACATCATCGCCAACCATCTGCCGCGCTGGGCCCGGCAGATCGCGCATTGGCCGATCGGTCTCCGCCTCGTGCTGATGCGGGCCGCGCAGCGTCGCGCCAGCCACGCCGGCAAGAAGGTGCGCGCCAATCTGACGCTCTATGAGGAGCAGATGGACCAGGCGCTCGCCTTCGCCGGCCGGCCGCGCGGCTGAGCCGCATCGGGGCTGGGTAGTCGGCATCGACGGCGCACGAAATCGCTATACGGGCGCTCGCGCGGCTCGCATGATGCCGAAGCCAGCAAGGGTCGCCCGCCTCGCCGCAGAAAAGAGCCGCCATCGGCGCGGCGGAGGGCGACCCGCAACGAGAAAATGGGAGGAGCGAGGATGAGGACCTTCACCGAAGGCGGGACCATGCAGGTCGCCTATGTGGTGCGCGATCTCGAGGCCGCGATGAAGCGCCATTGGGAGATCTTCAAGATCGGCCCGTGGGACATCTACGAGTTCCAGCCGGCGAAGCTCACCAACTACTTCTATCGCGGCAAGCCGGCGACGCATACCTGCCTCATCGCCGTCGCCTGGAGCGGCGACACGCAGCTCGAGCTGATGCAACCGCTCACCGGTTACAGCATCTATGACGAGCATCTCGAAAAGCATGGCGAGGGCCTGCATCACATCAAGCTGTATTATGCCGACTGCCAGAAGGCGGTGGCCGAGTTCACCCGGCTCGGCTATCCCGTGATCCAGAGCGGCCGCATCGACGACGACGAGCACTACTATCTCGATACTGAAAAGGACTTCGGCTATATTGTCGAACTGGGTAATGCGGGCCGCATTCGCCCGGCCGAACGACGCTACCCGGCCTGATCACGGCGGAATGGCCGCGGGACTCGACTTCGGTCCGTTCGAACCGACCGCCGTTTTGATCCGCGTCATCGCAGATGGTGGCGGCAAGGCGCATCGACAGGGCGGTCGCGGTCGAGACACCTTGCCGCCGACTGACCGGCCGGGAACGGCTCCAGTGCGCACCGTCCCCAGCCGGCAGTCGGCCGGAGACGGGTAAGTTAGGGGGCCCGGTCGTCCGCGACCGGGTCATGGACTCCGGGAAGGACCGCATCTGATGCCGCAAACCAAGCCACTGGCAGTTCGGCCGCATCCCCGCACGCTCGGATGGATCGGCACGAGCGCCCTGGCGATGGGCGGCAGCAACCAGATGATCTTCCTGATCACGGCGCTGTTCGTCGGCCAGGGCTCGATCCCGGGCCAGGGCAGCGCCGCCGTGCCGCTTCTGATCGTCGGCGTGCTGCTCAGCTGGGCGGCGGCGCCGGCCTGGACGGAACTCGTGCTGATGTCGCCGAACCGCGTCGGCGGCATCGCCTCGGCGTGCACGGAAGCCTTCCGGCCCTATAGCCCGGTGCTGACGGCGCTGACCGGCACCTGCTACTGGTGGGGATGGGTGCCGACCTGTGGCCTGACGGCGCTCCTGTCCGCCGCGGCGATCCAGCAATGGTATCTGCCGGGCCTCAGGGTCGATGCGGTGGCGATCGGCATCATCGTCGTCTTTACGCTGGTCAACCTTGCCGGCGTGAAATGGGTCGCGCGTCTCGCGATTCCCATTGCCGGGGCGTCGGCGCTGCTCGCCTTTCTCTCCTCGCTGGTGCCCATCCTCGCCGGCACCGTCGACTGGCGCCAGGCGCTGACCTTCACTCTTGTGTCGCCGTTCCCCGGCTTCTTCGGCGAGGTCACCTCGGTGATGGCGGGCCTCTATCTCATCGGCTTCGCCGCGCCGGCCTTCGAGGCGGCGACCTGCCATGTCGGCGAGACGGTCGACCCCAACCGCAACGTCCCGCGCGCGGTCTTCGCCAGCGCCGCCATGGCGGGCGTCTATTTCATCGCGCTGCCGGTCATCTGGCTCGGCGTACTCGGCCCGGTCGAGCTCGGGCTCGATCTCGCGTCGGTGCTCGGCCCGACCTTCGCGCCGCTGCTCGGCAGCCTCGGCAAGTCGGCGGCGATCTGGTTCATCGTCTTCAACATGTTCCACGGAACGCTGCAGCCGCTCGCCGGGGCGGCGCGGACGCTGTCGCAGCTGAGCGAGGACGGCCTTTTGCCGCGCTTCCTGGCGATCCGAACCTCCACCGACGCGCCGATCGCGGCGACGCTGGTGACGGCGCTGTTCGCGATCATCTTCCTCCTGATGGGCGATCCGATCTGGATGATCGCCGCCGCCAACTTCACCTATTTGATCAGCGTCTGCATGCCGGTCGTCGCCGTCTGGCTGCTCCGGCGCGACATGCCGGATGCCGACAGGCCCTATCGGGCGGGTCGCGGGCTGGTCGGGCTCGGCATGGCCGCTTGCGTCGTCTGGCTCGTCACCGCCATCCTCGGCTTCCAGCAGTTCGGCCTGCCGACGGTCCTGTTCGGTCTCGCGCTCGCCTATTCCGGCGCCGCCCTCTATGGCTGGCGGATGATGGAGGACCGCCACCGGGACGGCCTGCCGCTGGTGGCGCGCACGCTGCACCTGAAGCTCACCGGCGCGATGCTGATCGTCCTGCTGCTCGATGGCGCCGCCTATCTGATGGCGGTCGGCAATGTTCCGAGCGATGAGCTGTCGCTGGTGGCCGCGCTCGAGGACATCTTCGTCGCGGTGGCCCTCCTCAGCATCAGCGTCGGCCTCGTCCTGCCCGGCATGATCACCCATTCGGCCACCGAGGTCAGCCGGGCCGCGCGGCGGCTCGCGACCGGCACGCTGCGCGAATTCTCCGATGCGATGGCAGCGCTTGGGCGTGGCGATCTCGATGCGGCCCGCGTCTCCGTCGATATCGAGCCGGTCCGCATCAAGACGCGCGACGAGCTCGGCGAGATGGGCCGGAGCTTCAACACCCTGCAGGATGAGATGCGGAGGGCCGTCACCAGCCTCGACGAGGCGCGGGAGCGGCTGCGTACCGTCGGCGTCGAGGTCGCGGAGGCGAATGCCGGCATCGTCCATCTCGCCCATCACGATCCGCTCACGGGCCTGCCCAACCGCGTCGCCTTCACCAAGCGCCTCGCAGAGACGTTCGAACGGGCCTCGGCGAGCGGGTCGAGCTTCGTCGTCCTCTGCCTCGACCTCGACGAGTTCAAGGAGGCCAACGACGTCTACGGCCATGCCATGGGCGACCAGCTGCTGCAGGCCGTGACGGAGCGGTTCCAGAGCGTGCTGCCGGGCACCTTCCTCGCCCGGGTCGGCGGCGACGAGTTCAACGCCATCTCGGATGTCGGACAGCAGCCGGAAACGGCGATGGGGCTCGCCAACCGGCTGCTCTCCGCCGTCTCGCATCCGTTCACGGTGCAGGGCGAGCACCTCTCGATCGGCATGAGCATCGGCGCCGCGGTCTATCCGCGCGACGGCACCGACAGCACCACCCTCATCGGCAATGCCGATGCGGCGCTCTATCGGGCGAAGGCGGAGGGCCGGCGGATCGTCCGCTTCTATGACGCCAGCATGGACAGGCCCGTGCGCGAGACCCACGCGCTGCAGCGCGACCTGCGCACGGCGACGGCGCTCGGCGAACTCGTCGTCTACTACCAGCCGCAGGCGACGATCGACGGCAGGGTGTTCGGTTTTGAGGCCCTCGTCCGCTGGCTTCATCCAAAGCGCGGTCTGGTGCCGCCGGGCGAGTTCATCTTCCTCGCCGAGCGCATGGGGCTCATCAGCGAGATCGGCGAGTTCGTCCTGTACGAGGCCGCCAGCGAGGCGACCAAATGGCGGGCCGATCTCCAGATCGGCGTCAACCTCTCGCCGATCCAGTTCCTGAGCGAGGACCTGCCGGATCGCGTCCGGGAGATCCTCGCCGAGACCGGTCTTGCGCCGGGTCGGCTGGAGCTCGAGATCACCGAAGGCGTGCTGATCAAGGATCCGCCGCGCAGCCTCGCGATCCTGCACCGGCTGCACGCGCTCGGCGTGCGCATCGCCATGGACGACTTCGGCACCGGCTATTCGTCGCTGTCCTCGCTGCAGTCGTTCCCGTTCGACAAGATCAAGATCGACCGCAGCTTCGTCTCGGGCCTTTCGACCGACACGCAGTCGCGCGCGATCGTGCGCTCGGTGCTCGGCCTCGGCCAGTCGCTCGCCATTCCCGTCATCGCCGAAGGCGTCGAGACGGAGGAGGAGCGCCGCATCCTGGAGCAGGAGGGCTGCCAGCAGATCCAGGGCTACCTGGTCGGCCGCCCCGAGCCGATCGACCGCTATGCGGCCATCACGCAGGCCGCCGCGGACGCGGCGCCCGTCGCTTAAGCGGGGGAGCGGCTAGATCATGTAGGCGGCGCGCCAGTTCTCGGGGGCGCCGATGGCAAGGCCCGCCTCGTCGAAGAGATGCACGAAATCCTCGTGGAAGCCGGTTCGGATCATGTCGCCCGATCGCGCCGCGCGGATGCCGGGAAGTGCCGCCGTGAACGGCTCGCCGGAGGGCAGGCTCGCATGCAGGATCGTCTGCGAGCCGAGGATCTCGGCGCTCTCGACGCGAAGGTCGATCAGATCCGCGCCGGGCAGGACATGCTCCGGCCGGATGCCGAGCGTCACCTTGGCGCCGTCGGCCAAATCGACGCTGCGGCCGGGGAGGGGGATCTCCGTGCCGTCCTCGAGCCGCACGGCGAGCGCGTTGCCGGCGCGCTGCACGGTTCCCTTGACGAGGTTCATCGGCGGCGCGCCGAGGAAGCGCGCCACGAAGAGGTTGCGCGGCCGTGCATAGAGCTCGACCGGCGCGCCGACCTGCTCGATGCGGCCGTCATGCAGCACGACGATCTCGTCGGCCATGGTCATGGCCTCGACCTGGTCATGCGTCACATAGACCATGGTCGATTGCAGCCGCTGGTGCAGGCTGATCAGTTCGCCGCGCATCTTGACGCGGAGCTCGGCGTCGAGATTGCTGAGCGGCTCGTCGAACAGGAAGGCCTTCGGCTCCTTGACGATGGCGCGGCCGATGGCGACGCGCTGGCTCTGGCCGCCCGAAAGCTGGTTCGGCCGTCGCGCCAGGAGATGGCCGATCTGCAGGATGTCCGCCGCCTTGCCGACGCGCGTAGCGATCTCGGCCTTGGGCAGCCGCTGGTTCTCCAGCCCGAAGCGGAGGTTCTCCTCGACGCTCATATGCGGATAGAGCGCATAGGACTGGAACACCATCGCCATGCCGCGCGCCGAGGGCAGAAGGTGATCGCAGCGCGTGCCGTCGATGTGGATCTCGCCGTCCGTGACCTCCTCGAGCCCCGCCATCATCCGCAGCAGGGTGGACTTGCCGCAGCCCGAGGGCCCGACGAAGACCGTGAAGGAGCCGTCCTTGATGGCGAGGTCGATGCCATGAATCACCTCGAGGCCCTGGAAGCTCTTGGTGACCGACTTGAGCGCGATCGAAGCCATCAGGACACCTTGAGCGCCAGGCTCTCGCCGGCCTTGAGCGACACCGCGCCCTGGTGGAGGCGGCCATCGACGACGACCTCGCGGGCATCGAGCGTCCCGCCATCCACTGTGAGCGTGAGCGTCTCGCCCGTCCGGGTCAAGGTGCCGAAACCGCGTCCGGCCGACCAGAACAGGCGATAGTCGCCGGCAAGCTTCGGCGCGAAGGCCAGCCGTCCCGCGACGAAATCCGCGGCAAGGCCCGAGAAGGCGTTGACCAGCTGCCAGGCCGACATCGAGCGCGCGTAATAGGAGCCGCATTCGATGTCGTTCCAGGGATTGCGGCGGCTGCCGTCATGGCGGTCGCGCGCGCCCCGGACGATGTCGAGCCCCTCGGCGACGAGGCCGTGCATGATGAGATGCGAGGCCGCCATGTATTCGATGCCGGTCCAGACCTCCTCTGCATAGGGCGCGGCGACCATCGGCTGGCGGATGCCCTCCGGATAGGTCGCGATCAGCAGGCCGGCCTCGTCCTCATAGGCATAGTTGCGGCAGGGGTTGAAGTGGTCGGCGAGCGAGGGGCGGAAATTGTTGGCGTGTACCGCGCGCAGCGCCGTCTCGACCTTGTCCGTGTCGAGGAAGGAGCCAATGCCGGCGACTTCGGCATGCCACTGGCCGAGGATCTGGTCGGAAATGCAGCCCTCGCCCATCTGGTATTTGAGCTCGGAGAACTCGTCCGACCAGTAGGTTTCCATGAAGCCGTCGGCGAGCACGCCGGCATTGCGGCCGACATCGAACGGCGTCAGCACCGACTTGTCCGAGAGGTCGATCTTCTGGATGAACCAGCGCCCGTTGAAGAGCTCGTCATTGATATAGGCGGCGCCCGCCTTGCCGAGGCGCGCCGTCTTCTCGGCGAAATCGGCCTCGCCCATGGCGGCCGCCATCTCGGAGGCGGCGAGAAGGGCCGCGACATAGATCGAGCCGAGCCAGGAATTCGGCCCGAACAGCTCCATGTCGAGCGTCTGGTGCTGGCGGCCCGACAGGATGCCGGTCTCGCCGGGATCCCAGCGATCAGGATTTTCCGCGCTCCAGGCATACTCCACGGCGCGCTTCGCGGCCGGCCACTGCCGCCGCAGCCAGTCGCTGTCGCCGGCGAGCTTCCATTCGCGATAGGTCTTGATGACGGCGCCGAAATGGCCGTCGGCGCAGGGGCCGATGATGTCGAAGCCGGAGCCGAGCGGCAGCTTCTGGCGGAAGGTCAGCCCGCCTGTTGGCAGCATGTTGTAGGCGAATTCGGTCTCGCGCAGCGTCCGCTCGATGGCCGGGAAGAGATGCGGCAGCGCCTGCTGGTAGTTCCAGACATGGGTGCAGGTGCCCTCGCAGGAGCCGTCATTCGTATGCTGGCCCTCCCAGGCCCAGAGCTCGCCGCCCTCGAGGCGGATGACGGTCGCGGTGCGGAGCAGCGCCAGCGTCGCGCTGGCGGCGTCCTTGACCTCTGAGGGGAGCGTCGTGCCGAAGAGGGCGTCGCGGAAGGCGGTCGTGGCGGTTTCGAGGCTGTCCCAGCGCTTCAGGGCGTCGATCGCGGTCGCCGCAGAGTCGGCCCATTGCGTCGCGTAATAGTTGGTCCAGCTCGGCGTCGCCGTGTCGGGAATGGCGCCGTCGGGCTTGGCGCGGAAGGCCCAGTAGACGTCGCCCTTGGGGAAGCTCCAGGCGATGACGAAGCGCACGGTCTTGCGTCCGCCGGCGGGAATCGTGACCCGCGCGCCGAGCGTCGCGTGCTCGGGCTGCAGGCTCATGTGGCGGCTGGTGCGCGGCTCGGCATAGTGCCGCTGCGGCAGCCGTCCCGGCCGGGCGAACTCCTTCCAGTAGACGGCGAGATCGTCGAACCACTGGCCGCGATAGTGATGGTCGGTGTGGTCGACATCCTCGGCGTCGGTGGCGATGGTGAGGTCGCCGCGCGCCGTCTCGGGGAGATCCGTGTCGGTCGAGGTCAGATGCAGGAGGCTGATGCCGTTTTCCTGGCGGAAGCTGTGGCGGCCGCTGTTGGAGCCGTGATTGCCGAGGGTTCCCGCGAGCGTGTAGGTGAGTTCGTCCGCGGTATCGTTGACGATCTCGAAGGCGAACAGTGCCGCCGGCATCGAGGAATCGCGGTCATTGTGCGGGATGAAGGGCGACAGCGCCGTCAGCCGCACGCCGCCCGGGAAGCGTGCGTCCTCGAACACGAGATCGGCGGTCGGAAAGCGGCCGTAGAAGTCGACCTTGGCGAAATGCGGCACGCCGACCAGCGTCTGCCGGTTGGCGCCATGGCCGAAGCCGTCGAACATCTTGCGCATGCCGGGCGCGCCGGATGGATTGAGGTCATACGGGCCGTTGAGCACGCGGGCGTCGACGAGTTCGCCGTTCTTCTCGGCCTTGATCGCGAAATGCGAATAGCCGTTGTAGCTCTGCAGGCCCGGCCGGTTGCGGATCGACCAGTCGACGAGCCGTCCGCTGCCGGAGAGCGCGAAGCCGCCGGAGCCGATGCCGCCGAGCGGGAAGGCGAGATAGCGGGCGCGGTCGCCCGAATAGTGAAAGCGCGCGTCGATGGCGGCGAGATCGTCCCACATCTGGTCAGTTTCCCTGGAGGTCTAGTTCTTGATGCCGCTCATCGTGATGCCTTCGATCACGAATTTCTGGGCGATGAGGAAGAGGAGCACGACGGGCAGGATCGACATGCTCATCGCGGCCATGACCACCGACAGATTGCCGGCGCCCATATAGCCGCGCAGCACGTCCATCGCGAGCGGCAGCGTCATCTGGTCCTGCTTGCCGAGCAGGACCTTGGCCTGGAAATAGTAGTTCCAGGTCTGGGTGAAGGTGATGATGCCGAGCGCCGACAGTGCCGGCCGCAATTGCGGCAGCGAGATGCGCCAGAAGATCTTGAAATAGCCGGCGCCGTCCATCAGCGCTGCTTCCTCCAGCGCCTTCGGCTGGCTCAGCATGAACTGCCGCATCAGGAACACCCCGAAGCTCGAGGTGAGATACATGAGCGCCAGCCCGATCGGCCGGTTGATCAGCCCGACATGGGCATAGCCGAGATAGATCGGCAGGATGGTCACCTGGGCCGGGAACATCAGCCCGACCAGGAGCGCGAAGAAGAGCGCGTCGCGGCCGCGGAAGTTGAGCCTTGCGAAGGCGAAGGCGGCGAGCGTGCAGGTCACGAGTTGGCCGACCGTCACCACCAGCGCGATCATCACCGAATTGGCGTAGATGCGCAGGAACGGCACCTTCGAGGTCATCACCGCCCAGTAATTGGTGAAATCGAGGCTCGGCGGCAGGAAGCTCGGCGGCATCTTGTAGGCGTCCGCGACCGAGCGGAACGACATCGAGAACAGCCACAGGAACGGCAGCAGCATGAAGAGCGCGAGCAGCAGCATGCAGCCGATGATCGCCCAGTCGATGGAGCGCCGCGCGGCGCGCGTGTGCATCAGGCCGCTCATTGCTGCACCCAGCGGCGCGACAGCCATTGCTGTGCGGCGGTGATCATGAGGATCAGCAGCGTCATCACCACCGAGATCGCCGCGGCATAGCCGATCTGGAAGCTGCCGAAGCCCTCCTCGACGATCAGGATCGACAGCGAGCGCGTCGCATCGCCCGGTCCGCCATGGGTGAGGATCACGATCGACTCGAACACCTGCAGCGCGCCGATCGAGGCATAGACGATGCAGAAGAACACGACCGGCGAGATATAGGGCAGCGTGATGCGGAAGAACTGGCGCCAGGCCGGCGTCCCGTCCATCACCGCGGCCTCGAGGATCGTCTTCGGCACGCCCTGCAGCGCCGCGATGAAGATGATCATGAAGAAGCCGGTGTTCTTCCAGACATCCATGATGATGATCGAGGTCATCGCCTGGTTGGCGTCGGTCAGCCAGCGGACGCCGGGCAGTCCGACGAGGCGGAGATAGTAGTTTATGACGCCGAGATCATCGCCATAGAGATAGCTCCAGACGATGGAGACGAAGGCAGCCGCGATGATGACCGGCAGGAAGAACGACAGGCGGAAGAAATAGAGCAGCCAGCCCGGCATGGCCCGGTTCAGCGCCAGCGCCAGCATCAGCCCGATCGAGACGTTGAATGTCACCGCGAAGAAGGTGAAGCGCAGCGTGTTCCAGAGGATCTGCAGCGAGCGGCGGTCCGAGAAGAAGCGCGCGAAATTGTCGAAGCCGACCCAGCGCGAGCCCATCATCGGATCGAACCGGGAGAAGGCGAGGATGCAGGTGAGGATCACCGGCGCCAGCACGAAGGTGAGATAGAGCACGGTCGTCGGCAGTACGAACAGATAGCCGGTGCGCGCCTGGGCGCGGCGGAGATCGGACAGCGGACGGTGCGCGGCGAGGCTTGCAGCCATGGCGGACGGCTCCGGGGAATGCGATGCGGCGGCCGTCCGCCGCAAGGGCGGAAGCGGCTGCGCGGGCGATGCCTCCGGGCCGGGCCGCGCGTGCGGCGGGTCCGGAGGCGATCAGCGGTGAAGACCGGGCGCTACTGCTGCTTCAGCCGCGCGAAGGACTCGTTCAGTTCGGCATCCGCCGCCTTGACGCCGTCGGCGATCGAGATCTCGCCCGCCATCATCGCGGTGTAGTAGCGGATGAAGATCTTCTCGACTTCCTGGAAGTTGGCCGGCGAAGGCACCGCCTTGGTGTGCGGCAGCGTCTCATAATAGAGCGCGGCCGAGGGCGGGAAGCTGAGGAAGGCCTCTGTCGAGGCCGCCGACTTGCGGCCCGGCACGCCGCCGCCCTTCTCGCCTTCTTCCTTCTGCGTCTCCTCGCTCGTCAGCTCGAGCACCAGCGCCTTGGCGAGGTCGGCATTGGCGGTGTTCTTGTTGATGGCATAGCCGCCGAAGCCGATCACCGTGGTGTCGCTTTCCTTGCTCGGCGGAATGGCGATGTCCATGTTGACCTTGTTGGTCTTGGCGCCCTGCACGATCCAGTGGCCGCGGCTGATCATGGCGACCTGGCCCGCGAAGAACTGGCTGTCCATCGGCGCGCCGCTGCCGGGGATCGGCGAGACGCCGTCGACATGGATCAGGTCGTAGAGGAACTGCAGCGATTCCGCGACCTTGGGGTCGAGCATGTTCGAGGCGGTCCAGTCCTCGTTGAGGATGCCGGTGCCGTTGGAGAAGAACCAGGGCTGGACGAAGAAGTTCTGGTTCGGCACTTCATAGCCATATTGCGTGATGGTGCCGGAGGCATCCTTGACCGTCAGCGCCTTGGCGACCTTGCGGAATTCGTCCCAGGTCCAGCGGCCATTGGCCGGATAGGCGACGCCTGCCTTGTCGAACAGGTCGCGGTTGTAGTTGATCATGATGTTGTTCCAGCCGATCGGGATGTAGTTGATCACCCCGTTGTAGGAACCCTGCTTGAACAGGCTCGGCGCGAAGTCCGAGAAGCCGGTATTGGCGGCGACGAAATCGTCGAGGCCGAGCCACAGCCCGCGCGAGGAGAACGCCTGGAAGGTCTCGATGGCCGTGCCATAGACATCGGCGGCGGCGCCGGCGTTGAACTGGCCGAGCACCTTGGTCACATAGTCGCCCCAGCCCGAGGAGATGGCGTCCATCTCGAGCTCGACGGTGACATTCGGATATTTCTTGTTGAAGCGCGCGATCGCGTTGGTGATGGCGCCGAGTTCCGCATCGCCGCCGAAGCCCTGGACCTTGAGCGTCGCGGTCGCGTCCGATTGGGCGATCGCCTGCCCGAGACCAAGGCCGGCAGTCGCGGCCAGAGCCGCCGACGACAGCAGCAGGCTGCGCCGTGTAAGCGTGTGCATGGATATCCTCCCTTTGCGCCGTTGCCAGCGTCATTGTCGCGCCGGATTCCCGGTCGAAACGTTTCGTGTCATTGCCCCGAAAGATGCTCCGGTCGGGTTCCTCCCCAAGCCGCGTATTGAATTTGCCTGCACGAAACGTTTCGTATAGTGCATTTCGGCGGCCGTTTGACAAGTGGCCACGGCAGGGAAGGGGGGACTGTTTGGCAACCATCAAGGATGTCGCGCGCAGAGCCGGCGTTGCCATCTCGACCGCATCGGCCGCGCTCAACCGCTCGGCGCCGGTGAGCGAGGAGGTGATCGAGAAGGTCCAGAAGGCGGTGCGCGAGATCGGCTATGTGCCGCATGGCGCGGCGCAGAGCCTCCGCATCGGCCGGTCACGGCTGATCGGCGTCATCCTGCCGGACATCACCAATCCGCATTTCGCCAATGTCGCCCGCGTCGTGCAGTCGGTGTGCCTCGAAGCCGGCTACATGGCCGCCGTCTACTCGACCAACGAGGATTTCGACCGCGAGCGGCAGATCCTCAAAATGATGCGCGCCCAGCGCGTCGCCGGCCTCATCATCATCCCGACGCGCTCCGATGCCGAGCATGGCGCCCGCCTCGCCGACGAGATCCATGTCCCGACCATCCTGCTCGATTCGTTCATCGAGGGGCTGCCCTATGATGTCGTCAAGCTCGACAATGTCGGCGCGGCCCGGCTCGCCATCGATCATCTCATCAGCCTCGGCCACCGCCGCATCGCCGTCACGACCGGCAGGCGGAACATCGCCACCGGCGAGGACCGCCTCAAGGGCTATCTGGAGGCGCATGAGGCGCATGGGCTGCCGGTCGACCGGCGCCTTCTGATCGAAGGCCGCTTCGACCAGGCGGTGGCGCATGACAGCACGCTTGCCCTGATGCGGGCAGGGGAGAGGCCGACGGCGATCTTCGCGCTCTCCAACATGATGATGCTCGGCGTAATGAACGCGCTGCGCGAATTGAAGCTGCAGGTGCCGGCCGATGTCTCGGTGATCGGCATCGACGACTTCTCCTTCGCCAACATCATGAACCCGCCCCCGACGGTCGTCGCCGCGCCCATCGAGGACATGGCCCGCAGCGCCATCGGCCAGCTCCTCGACGAGATCGCCAGCAAGACCGCCCCGAGCGCCGCCGTCCGGATCTTCACCTCGTCGCTGATCGTCAGGGAGAGTTGTCGGCGGGTGTGAGCGTCGCCCCAGCGACCTTGAATTGCAGAGGCGCTCCATTTGCTATAACGTCTTCTCGTTCATCTGGAATGAGGACGCGGTTCGCGCCAGCTGCTATCTTTGGTTAGACTCATTCTAGAGTACTGGGCGAAAATCCACCGCCAGATGGAACATCCATATCGTCTTCTTTGGTCTCATCGGGGCTGATGGACCACGTTTCGGGCGAGACGAGAGATCCGACGGGCGCGCCAGGTTCCGCTCCGTCGGGATCTCCGTATATCTCCTCGCAATCCTGCTCAACAGTAAGAATCTTGGGCGGACCAACAAATTCCGCAGTCTGAAACTCAAATAGGCAAGATAGATCGGCCGAGCTAACGCCAACAAACTTCGAGTGATTTAGCGTGTTTGCTAGCTTAAGTCTCAACTGTCGTCCGTCACCCTCTTGAATCAGAGAGCTATCAGGATCCTTTGATACGGTCGTCAATTCATGTTGTAGGCGGATTATGTATTTTGGATTGTTCGATCTGTATTTCAGGACTGATCTGCCGAGCCCTCCTGGCTTTGTGCCGCTGTTATACGCTAGCAGCAAAATCGAGTGATCGTCGGGGTCAGTGCCTTGAAACACTAGACGTATATTCGAGTCATCAGGCGTAAACGTAGACTTTATGATCGGAACGGCGGCTGTCGATACTGATACAAACGCTGTCATGAGAGCCAAGGTCGTCGTTCCAAAGCTCAGATGGCGTAGAATACTTTGGGGCGATTTACAGTATTTGCAAACCTTCGCATCAACGTCGATCAACTCGGCGCATGACACGCACTTTCGCATCCGAGGGGCCTCAACACTGTCTGCGTCCATCTCTAGCAAGCCTTTAGGTTCAGGTGTTCTGCGATGCAGCCGTCGCCGATGGTTTTCTAGAGGTAAAGTCTAGCGAAGTGCCGCTTCTTGTCACTGGTTGCGTTGCAATCAAGTCGCCACCGGAAGGCGGTTAAATGGGCCGATCGCGCTCATCGCCGAGACGTGCAGGTTCGACGCGACACGAGAGCAGGCCGTAGCTTCGCCGCAAGTTGTTGAATAAATTGGTGGGCCCACCAGGACTCGAACCTGGAACCAGACCGTTATGAGCGGTCGGCTCTAACCATTGAGCTATAGGCCCCCGCGACCCGGTATAGCCGAACCGGAGGTGGCGGCAAGGGGGCGGTGTTCAGTCGGTCGGCGGCTCTTCCGAGGCGGACACTTCGTCCGGATGGGCGACGGGCAGCATGCCGCGATAGAAGCCGGGCTCGGAGCCTTCGATCACCATGGCGCCGACCGAGCGGGCGTAGAAGCCGGTCGGGCCGGCGCCGCCGATGATGCCATAGGGATAGCCTGCGCCATACATATCGAGCAGCGTCGCCAGCAGGAGGGCGTGGCCGATGCCGCGGCCGCGCAGGGCGCTGTCGACGCCGGTCGGTCCGAAATAGCCGCGCGCGGTGGCGTCATAGCAGGCAAAGCCCGCGATCTGCTCGTTGCGGACCGCGATCAGGCAGGTCGGCGGCTGGCGGCAGGTGGCGACCGTCGCCTCGCTGACCCAGCCCTGGCCGAAGCGCGGGCCGATCCAGTCGGTGAGCGCGCGGAGCTCCGGCGCCAGCACGCGGCGGATGGTGACGCCTTCGGCCGCCATGCGCGCGTCGAGTGCGGCGTCGCGCTTGAGGTCGTAGAGCTTGACGAGCATGTCGGGCATGGCGGGTTCCTTGCGCGGTGTCCTGGGTCGGTCGCTCAGCCCTTGACCGCGCCGGCCGTCAGGCCCGCGACGATCCGGCGCTGGAAGATGAGCACGAGGATGATCAGCGGCAGCGTCACCGTGACCGAGGCGGCCATGATCTGACCGAACGGATATTCATAGCGCGACGAGCCGCCCATCAGGCCGATCGCTACCGGCACGGTCCGGTTCTCGTCGGTCAGGATGAAGGTCAGCGCGAACAGGAACTCGTTCCAGGCGAGGATGAAGGCGAGGATGCCGGTCGAGGCGAGCGAGGGGCCCATCAGCGGCAACAGGATCTTGGTCAGGATGCGGAAATGCGAGCAGCCGTCGATGATCGCCGCTTCCTCCAGTTCGCGCGGGAACTCGCGGATGAAGGTCGTCAGGATCCAGGTGGTGAAGGGCACCGTCGCAAGCAGATAGGTCAGGATCAGCGCGCTCGGGCGGTTGTAGAGGCCGAGCCAGTTGATGAGCTCGAACATGCCGGAGAGCACGACGACCTGCGGGAAGATCGAGATCATCAGGATCGCCATCAGCACGCCGCGCCGCTGCGGAAAGTCGATGCGGCCGAGCGCATAGGCGGCGGAGATGCCGAGGATCAGCGACAGCGCCGTGGTCGACGACGCGACGAAGGCCGAGTTGACCAGCGAGCCGAGGAACACCTTGTTCTCGTAGAGCGCGCGGTAATAGGTGAAGTCGAAGGCCGGCAGGAAGGTGTTGCGGTAGAGCGCCGCGCCCTGCTTGGTCGAGGAGACGATCGCCCAGTAATAGGGGAACAGCGTGTAGAGGAGGACGAGGCCGACGGCGGCGACGAGGAAGCCCTTCTTGATCCGCCGCTCCAGCCGGTAGCTGGCCGAACTGCGGCGGCGCCGGACGGGGGCCGATGCGGTGGTCGCGCTCATGCTGCCTCTCCTGCCGCGCGGTCGAGCCGGAGCACGCCGATGATGATGATCGCGACCAGCGCGACGAGCAGGAACACCCAGGTCGAGGCGGCCGAGCCGATGCCGAGTTCCTGGAACGAGATCAGGCGGTTGCGGGCATAGATCGAGGCGGTCATCACCTGCTCGCTCGAGGCGGCGAGGACATAGGCGAGATCGAACATCCTGAGCGCGTCGAGAACGCGGAACAGCACCGCGACGCCGATCGCCGGCTTCAGCAGCGGCAGCACGATCGACCAGAACCGCTTCCAGGCGGGAATGCCGTCGACCTCGGCCGCCTCCATGATCTCGCCGGGGATCATCTGCAGTCCGGCGAGGATCAGGAGCACCATGAAGGGCGTCGTCATCCAGACGTCGATGAAGATCACGACGCCCATGATCAGCGAGCCATTCGCCGTCCAGGCGATGCCATGGTCGATGAAGCCGGCCGAGATCAGCATCTGGTTGAGCACGCCGAACTGGTCGTTCAGCATCCATTCCCAGATCTTGGTCGCGACGACGACGGGAATCGCCCAAGGGACGAGGATCGCCGCGCGCACGAGGCCGCGGCCGGGGATCGCCTGGTTGATCAGAAGCGCGATGCCGAGGCCGAGCAGCGTCTCGATCGCCACCGAAATGACGGTGAAGACGAGCGTGTTGCGGACGGCGATCCACCAGGTCCGGTCGCCGAGCACTTCGAGATAGTTCTCGAAGCCGACCAGCGAATAGTTGGTGGCGTCGTCGAGATAAGCGTCGGTGAACGAGAAATAGAAGGTGCGGGCGAGCGGCCAGACCGCGACCACCAGCATGGCGACGATCATCGGCGCCATGAACAGCCAGGCGGCGCGGCGATCGGCGCGGGCAAGCTTGAGGCTCATGCGGCGAGCCCTCCGCCGGCGGCAGCAATGCGCTCGCGGCTCGCCGCGTGATCGAGGCGGGCGCCGTTCTCCTCGAACAGGAAGAGATCCTCGTCGCGGAAGGTGAGGCCGACGCGGGCATCGCGCGCCTCGGACGGACGGGCGGCAAGGCGCACCACCCAGCCATGGTCGGCATCGAGGCGCACATAGGCGAAATGCTCGTGGCCGAGATCCTCGACCCGTTCGAGCACGCCTTCGACGCGGCCGCTGCCCGGCGCGACGATGGTGAGCGCTTCGGGGCGGACGCCGATCGAGGAGGGCGTCGAGCGGTTGCCGGTAACCTCGGTGCGGAGGCTGAGGCCGCCGGGGCCGGCGAGCGCCCAGCCGCTGCCGGCGGCTGTCGCGGAGACGGCGGAGAAGTTCATGCGCGGGCTGCCGACGAAGCCGGCGACGAAGCGGCTCTTCGGCGTGTGGTAGAGCTCCTGCGGCGTGCCGACCTGCTCGATGACGCCATGATTGAGCACGACGATGCGGTCGGCGAGGGTCATCGCCTCGGCCTGGTCATGCGTCACATAGATCATGGTCGTGCCGATATCGTCGTGCAGCCGCGCGATCTCGATGCGCATTTCCATGCGGAGGTCCGAATCGAGATTGGAGAGCGGCTCGTCGAACAGGAACACGTCGGGCTTGCGGACGAGGGCGCGGCCGATGGCGACGCGCTGGCGCTGGCCGCCCGAGAGTTCGCGTGGCCGGCGGGCGAGCAGGTGGTCGACCTTCAGGAGCTTCGCGACCTCGGCCACCTTGTTGCGGACGGCGTCGCGGCCCATGCCGAGCGTCTCGAGCGCGAAGCCGATATTGCGCGCCACCGTCATGTGCGGATAGAGCGCGTAGGACTGGAAGACGAAGGCGATGCCGCGCTTCGAGGCGGGGACATCGGTCACCGCCTCGCCGCCAATCGCGATCTCGCCATCCGTCACCGGAACGAGGCCGGCGATGAGCCGCAGCAGCGTCGATTTTCCGCAGCCGGAGGGTCCGACGAAGACGATGAATTCACCGTCGCGGATCGAGAGGTCGACGCCGCGGATGACGGCATTGGTGCCGTAGGTCTTCGAAACGGATTTGAGCTCGACCGACGCCATGGGATCTCCGGCAGTGATGGTAGGCAAGGGGGGCTTCTGCGCGACCGAAAAGGCCGGCGCCGCCCCTTGACCTCCCCTCGAGGGGAGGTCGGACCGCAGCTTGGGGCGAGGGGTCCGGCCGCTCAGGAGAGGCCGTCAACCCTCACCCGCCGCGCCGCCGGCGCGTCGACCTCGCCCGTAGGAGAGGTGAAGACGTGCCGACGGGCAGCAGGCGCCGGATTACCGGCTTTCCTTCAGCTTCTCGAGACGGGCGGAGAGCTTGGCGAGGCCTTCCTTCACGTCCTCGTCGCCGGACAGCATGTCGTGCACGGCGCGATAGAAGGCCTGCGAGACGCGGTTGTAGCTGGTGCCGGTATAGCCGGACGGGCGCGTCGCGCTGTCGGCGAAGGCGGGCTGGGTGTCCTTGAGGAAGGGCAGCTTCTTCAGGACGTCCGGATCGGTGTAGAGCGCGCCGATCGAGGGGTTATAGGCGCCTTCGATCGCCCGCATCTTCTGCATCTCCGGGCCGGTGATGAAGCGGGTGAACTCCACCGCGAGCTCGGGCTTGGCGCTGTACTTGTTGACGCCGAAATACATCGGGCCGAGGCAGCCGCTCGACTTCTGGCCTTCCTTGCCGACCGGCAGCGGCATCATGCCGACCTTGCCGACGAGCTGGCCGCCGGCGGTCTGCGAGGTGCCCCAGACATAGGGCCAGTTGCGGTGGAACACCGAATTGCCGGCTTCGAACACGGCGCGCGAGGCTTCCTCGTCATAGCCGAGCACGCCTTCCGGCGAGATCGTGCCGATCCAGCCCTTGGCCTTCTCGATCGCCTCGGCGGCGCCGGGATTGTCGATCGTGACCTTGCCGTCGTCGGCGATGATCGTGCCGCCGCCATTGGAGGCGATGAGCTCGATCGCGTCGCAGGTCAGGCCCTCATAGCTCTTGGCCTGCCAGGTATAGCCCCACATGTCCTTGTTGCCGGCGGCGCGCTCCTTGTCCTGGATCTCCTTCGCCTGTGCGGCGAGCTCGTCCCAGGTCTTCGGCGGCTGCATGCCGTATTTCTCGAGCAGGTCCTTGCGATAGAACATCAGCCCGACATCCATATAGGCGGGCAGGGCGATCAGCTGGCCGTTGATGTCGCCGGCGCCGATGGTCGACTTGAAATGCTCCGCCTGCTCGGCCTCGGGCACCATCGCCTTGATGTCGAGCAGGTTGTTCTTGAACATGCCGAGCCAGATGACGTCGAGGAACAGCACGTCGACATCGCTCGATTTCGCCGCCAGCAGCTGCTGGTAGAGCGGAATGGCGTCGTCGAGCTGCGCCGGCATCTTGTTGATCTTGGCTTCGTTGCCGGTCTTCGCCTTCCAGGCGTCGGCGGCCTTGACGCAGAGCTCGTAATCGGTCGCGCCGCAGAAGACGGATACGGTATCGGCCCGCGCCGCGCCGGAGGCGAGCGCGAGGAGCATGCTGGCGCCGAGCGCGAGCTTTTTGAGCGACATCACTGAATTCCCTCTGTTCCCTGTGGAGCGGCCGCGCCGCGGCGGTCGGCGCTCTTCTGGCGCCTGACTCACCCTCATATTACCACTGGATATATCCAGGCATGTCAATAAGCTCCTGAAGCCGGCTCGCCACGCAGAGGGCGGCGGCGACAGGGAGGGGGCCAATGGCAGCAGGGACCGGCCAGGGGTTGGACGACGACGCGCCGGATGGCGGCGTCGGCGCGGAGGACATCGATCTCTATCGACGAGCCGAGGACCGCATCGGCCCGACCGGCGGCATCAGCCGGTCCGATCCGCGGCCGCTGCACCGGCAGGTGCACAGCGCCATCCTGGAGGCGATCGAGGCCGGGCGGTTGCCGCGCAACGGCAAGCTGCCGTCGGAGCGCGAGCTGGTCGATCT